>OW818681.1:0-4800000 GCA_942493075.1 uncultured Verrucomicrobiota bacterium
GACGACCGCGCTACACACGGACACAGTTGCAAGCATTCGCGCTTATGGTATGAATAAGGGCAATGCTTACCCCGGAAAAATTGGATATACATAGCGAGGCATTTCTGCAATCGCTGATGCGCAAACAGCTTAGGCTTTCCATTGCCTGCGCGGCCGCGTTCCTGATCGCTTTGCTGGGTTTGCCAGCCGCAAACTTCTTCTGGCCTGAGTTCATGAGCCAGCGCGTTTTTGGCTTCACTTTATCGTGGCTCATCCTCGGGATCGGGTTCTTCCCTGCCGTCTGGGTTATTGCGTTCGTGTTCATCCGCCGGTCGCTGCAGCTTGAGGAACAAGAAGCCCGGGAAGTAGAAGGCGTGGTCCCAAGAAATGCAATGACGCCCACACCCACCGCCACGCGCCCGGCCCAAGCCCCTCAATAATGCCTATGCAAGTCGATCCTTATATCCTCGGATTCAGCCTGGTTACGGTGGCGGCGACGATCTGGATGGGTTTCGCCGCAGCTCGGAAGTCCCGAACCGCTCAAGATTTTTTTGTGGCAGGCCGTTCGGTAAGCGTCGGTTGGAATGCCTCAGCCATTTCAGGCGAATATCTTAGCGCGGCTTCTTTCATGGGCATTGCCGGCATGGTCATGAGCTCCGGCTACGATGCCTTGTGGTATCCGGTCTGTTATGCTTGCGGGTATTTGTTTCTGCTACTGTTCATAGCCGGGCCATTGAGACGGTTCGGAGCCTATACCATTCCGGATTTCGCCGAGGGCCGCTACGACTCACCGCTGTTCCGCAAGATTGCGGTGATCTTCGTGTTGTTCATTGGATTCTTCTACACGATGCCGCAGATGAAAGGGGCGGGCACAACGCTGGCCTACATCTTTCCCGGGCTCCCTTACTGGGCAGGCGTTGTCGTCGTGGGCGCGGTGATTACATTGAACGTCGCCCTGGGTGGAATGAAAGGCATCACGCTCGTTCAAGCTTTTCAGTATTGGGCGAAGATGTTCGCGATTTCGGTTCCCATCTTCGTTTTGATGGCGATCTACGGCCATTACGGAACGCAGGTCGGCGTGAATGGCGCCTCCATGCCGGGGACGCCATCGATCACTCAACCGGCCGCTGGAATTTCACCCTCAACGGAGCTGCGCAAGCCACTTCCGGATAAGGCGCCATCGGATGCGGCCTGGGTATCTCCGTTCGGTCCGCTGACAACGAAAGCAGCAAAAGCTGCGCAGCTTGGGCCGGAACAGACGCGCCTCTATTCTATGATTTACACCTATTCGTTGATCATTGCGCTGGTTTGCGGCACCGCGGGATTGCCTCACATTCTCGTGCGCTTTTACACGAATCCAAACGGTGTGGCCGCCAAGCGAACCACGATGTGGGTGATGATCCTGATCGGTATCTTCTATGTGTTTCCTCCGGTATTCGGGGCGATGGGCCGGAACTTGATGCCGGAGCTTTATGCGGCGGCTGGGGCCAAAGGCACCGATAAGATTGTTTTGGAACTGCCGCGTATCTTGAATGAACGCTACGCGCCATGGGGGTCAATTCTGAGCGGCATCACGTGCGCGGGAGCATTTGCGGCCTTCATGAGCACGTTCAGCGGCCTCCTGGTTTCGATGACAGGCGCCCTGGCGCATGATGTATATGGACGGATGCTCCGGCCAGCCTCCACACCCGAACAACGCATGCGTATGTTCCGCTGGTGTGCTGTGATTTTGGGCGCTGGAGCGATGCTCGGCGGGATGCAGGTGGAACCGTTGCAGATCAATTTCATGGTGGGCCAGGCGTTTGCAATAGCTGCCGCCAGCTACTTTCCACTGCTGTTTATGAGCACCTGGTGGCGCGGAATGACTATGAGAGGCGCCGCAACAGGCATGCTCGCCGGTGGCTGCCTGGCGGTAGGGGCGATCTCACTGACGAGTTTCAGCGACTTGAAATGGATCGACCTCAGCGCGTTCTGGGTGGCGCACCCCCTCTTGCGGATCATCTGCGAACAACCGGCGATCTGGGCTGTGCCTGTTGCGATTGGGTTGATGGTGGTGGTGTCGAATTTAACCCGTAGGGAAGTGCCCTCGGATGTGAGGATGAAAATGCTGGTCCTGCACGCGCCCGAAGCACTCGGGCTCAAGCAGGAATACATCCAGGAGCACCAGCCAGGCCACTGAACTCAGCGTCCCCCAAGCACTTCTTCGATGGCCTCGCCTAACACGGAGATGATCCGGCGCAATTGGGCCAGCGTGGTGCAGTAGATGGGCATCAGCACAATGACATCGCCTACAGGGCGCGTAAGCACGCCACGCTTGAGCATCGCCTCGCACACCCGCATGCCAACCCGCTCGCGTGGATCGAATGCCTCGCGCTTCGTCCAATTTTTCACGAGCTCTATGCCTGCGACGAGGCCGGTTTGGCGAATATCACCCGCATGCGAAAACTGCCAAAGCCCCGCGAGCTCAGACGTTAGTAGCTGCTGCAATTTCCAGCGCTGATTCAAGCTGCCTTTGCTGGTCAGTATTTTCAGGCTGGCCAATCCTGCGGCGGCACCCACCTGGTTGCCTGTGTAGCTGTGGCCGTGGAAGAAGGTTTTGAATTCCTCGTAATCACCCAAAAACGCCTCAAAGACAGCATTGGTGGCAAGGGTCGCCGCCATCGGCACGTAGCCGCCTGTCAAACCTTTGGCCAGGAACATTAGGTCGGGCTGCACGCCTTCGTGATGACACGCGAATGGTGATGCCGGCCACACCTCGTTGATGCCTGTGCGCCCGAATCCCGTCATGACTTCATCGGCCATTAACAACGCGCCATGACCGCGTGCGATTTCAGCGGCGCGTCGCAGCCAGCCTGGTGGCTGCGGGATCAGGCCGGCGGCACCTTGCATCAGAGGTTCGAAAATGAAACCGGCGTAGGATTTGCCGGATCGTTTGCGTTCGGCGAACTTTTCCTCCACCCAGCCGATGCATTCCCAATTGCATTTTCGGCTCACGCGAGCATCGGCGCGAGCGGGTTCAGCACGATTGCATGGACAACGGTAGCACGCGGGCGGACGCACCTGATCGCTTGCGAACAGGAGCCCTCCATATGCCTTGTGGAACAGGTCGATGTGTCCTAAGGAGACCGCGCCCACTGTGTCGCCATGATAAGCGCCGCCCAGGGATAAGAATCGCGGCTGTGGGTCGCCCTTCACACGCCGGGTAAATTCGTAGGCCATCTTCAGCCCAGCCTCGGTCGCGGTCGAACCGTTATCGCTATAAAAAACCTTCGTCAGCGGCGCATTGCTCGGCAGCCATGATTTGCCTTGCCACTTTTTCACAGGAGCAGCGCTTGTAGGCGCATTGGCCAAGGTGATCAGCGCCTCCGCGAGAAAGGAAGCCGGTATGTTGGCAAATCCTAATGCGGAACTGTGAGCCACTTTCCCAAGCTGCCGGGTAATTCCTGCATTGAGCGCCGGATGATTGTGACCATGCAGGTTGGTCCAGATCGAGGCATTCGCATCGATGTACTCGTGCCCATTCACATCTCGCAGCACGGCACCTTCGCCAGATGCGATAACGATCGGCTCGCGCTTTAGCCAATCGCGCATTTGGGTAAACGGATGCCAAACGTAAGCGTGATCGAGTTGGGCTGCTTTGTGCATGGAAAACCTCAATTGGCCGCTGGGGCGGCAGTCTCATTCAAGCCGCATTTACCAAGGACGTCGGCGAGCATTGCTAAATCGGAGTCTTCATGCGTAGCGGTCACTGTGACCCGCAGCCTTGCAGCGCCACGTGCGACCGTTGGGAAACGGATAGCCGGCACCAACACGCCCATTTCGCGCAGCGCATTGGCTACCCGGGTGGCCTCCAACTCTGACCCAATGATCAGAGGCATAATCGCCCCGGCAGGCGCCTGTGCAAGACCGCGATGAAGGCGGCGCGACGTCTCAATGTTTTCCCAAAGCCGCCTGTTGAGTTCGGCCCCCTCGGTGGATTGCACCAGTTCGACACCGGCACGGGCCGCAGCGGCAGCCGCTGGAACCGGAGCTGTCGAAAAAATGAAGGAGCGAGCGCGGTTCACCAGCAAATCAACCAGTCCCCGTGATCCGCAGATATAACCTCCGGACGCACCCAATGCCTTGCCGAGTGTGCCCATTTGCACTTCGATTTGATCGGATACGCCGAGTAGTTCGGCAAGACCCCGCCGATTCGGACCGAGCACACCGGTGCCGTGGGCCTCATCGACCATCAGCCAGGCGCCATACTTCTCCTTAAGCTGGACGATCTCACGCAATGGCGCTTGATCCCCGTCCATGCTGAACACGGACTCTGTCACTATGAGAATGTTCCCTTCACCACGGCGCAGATCCGCCCATTTCAGGATCTTCTCAAGATCATTAAGGTCATTATGAGCGAACACGCGCAGAGTAGCGCCCGAGAGCCGCGCGCCATCCACAATGCAGGCGTGACTGAGCTTATCGATAATGACGATATCGCCCCGCCCAGCGAGCGCGGCGATGCTTCCCAGTGCCGCTGCGTAACCGGTGGAAAAGACAAGGCTTGCCGCTGCTCCTTTGAAATGCGCCAACGCTTCTTCCAGCTCATGGTGGGGCGCGAGCGAGCCACAAACGAGACGCGAAGCACCTGACCCAGCTCCGTACTGTTGCGTTGCCTCGCGCACGGCCTCAAGCAACCGCGGATGATTGGCCAAACCCAGGTAATCGTTTGATGAGAAATTCAGCAGCTCGCGTCCGCCCAATCGTACGTGGGTGGTTTGGGGCGAATCTATTCGGCGCAGTTCCCGGCGAAGGCCGGAAAGCTGAATCTCAGCCAATCGACGCGCCATCTCTGTGTCGAAGGCGTTCATGAGGAGGGGTGGATTCGCCGGCCTCCCGGCATGGCAGGAGAACGAAGTTCTTGCGGGTCAGCAGGCCACCGTGAGCGCACCGCCGTGCCGGGGCCGCCCGGCGGCACAGCCCAGCGTCCGCCGATCAGGCTGCCAAAGACCGGCCCCTTATGCGCGAGAACAGCCGCAGCGGCTCCACGTGCGGGACCCACGTATGGGATGGCAATGACATCCGCGAAAGCACCCTGGCCCAGCTCGCCTGTCTTTCGGGCAAGTCCCAAAGCCCTGGCACCGTTTACCGTAGCCATTTCCAGGATCGTTTCCGGTCGCAAGTAAGAGTGGGCCTTGGCGAGCACTCGCATTTCATCGAACAAGTTCAACTCCACCTTCTCCCGGCGCGTCTTATACAC
Organism: uncultured Verrucomicrobiota bacterium; assembly: GCA_942493075.1. Taxonomy (GTDB): domain Bacteria; phylum Verrucomicrobiota; class Verrucomicrobiia; order Limisphaerales; family UBA8199; genus JBBQYD01. The sequence goes on from OW818681.1 coordinate 5,219, forward strand.
GCTGGCCAGACTGTCGGTGCCCAGGCAAATGTTGACGCCAGCACGGCGCAACTGGCGCAGCGGGAACTCCTGGTGGCCGAAATAGTAGTGGCTCCGGGGGCAATGCACCACATGAGTGCCTGATTCTCCAAGCAACTCCGCATCCCCTTTCCCCAAGTAATTCACGTGGGCAGCCAGCACCCGTTTGCCCAGCAACCCGCACCGATTCAAATGCTGGACTGGCGATCCCAGGCCGCAGTCCGACATATCTCGGGTGCTGTGCTGGAGCCATTCATACATCGACCCGGTGGCATTCTGGAACATTTCGAACTCAAGCGTGGACTCCGCCACGTGGATGCACACCCATAGACGGTGGCGAAGCGTAGCGCGGCTGGTCAGCCGGAGTAATGCGGGTAATGTTGAATAAGGCGCATGAGGAGAAAGACCCGCGCTCCGTGCGCCTCCTGGCAAGGAATGAACCTTGCGGATAGCCTGATCAAGAATTTGGGCGGCGGGTCGGCGCTGGGTGATGCCGATCATTTCGAGAAACGAAAAGACCCGCAATGGTGTCGCCTCCCAGGCCAGCGGCAACAGCTCAGGCACCGCTTCGATGTCTGCAACAGTTCCCGTGCCTGTGTTCACCAACATCCGGGCGCCTGTTTCCCAGGAAGCTTCATAGTCGGCCCGCTCCCAGCCGGATTTTGCCTCAGTGATGAGCTTGAGCCAGTCGGTAAACACCTTGGGGGGCTGCAATTGGCCCGCCATGTTGGTGTAATCCAGATGGCAATGGGCATTCACCAGCCCGGGCAAGAGAATACTGTCCCCCAGATCAAGAACCTGTCGCGCACCTTGCTTGAGGTCCTTCCAGGCCCCGACCGCCTTAATAAAGCGGCCAGCCATGACCACCGCGCCATCGTTAATAGCTGGCCCGGTAACCGGATAAACAACGCGTGCCCGGAGAATCATGTCCCCGGGTGCGCGTGCTGATGGAGGCTTGGGAAAAGCCTCAAAAACTCCCAAAAATGGTTAGCTAAAGGCAACACAGCGTTGCGCTACGCCCCTTTTTCCTGGCGCGTCCTCTTTGTGCGGGAGGCTACCTTGTGTTTTAGCGCCTTGTACTTGCTTTGACGTTTACGGATCTGTTGTTCGATCTTCTTGGAAACCAGATCAATCGCCGCGTAAAGGTCGCTTTGAGCGTCTTCCGCAAACAGGTCTGGCCCCGGCACTTCGAAGCGGACCGAGCAGGAAAACTGGCGTTCAGGAGCCTTCGTCTTGTCGTGTTCAACGATCACGCGCGCGTTAATTGCAAACTTGTCCAGATGTTGCAGCTTCTGAACGCGGGTGATGATGTGATCTTCGATGGCGCCGGTCAGCGTCAGATTGTGCGTCGAAATGATCAAGTTCATAAACCTATGATGCTACCAGTATAAAAGGCCGTCAAAGCGATTCGCGCGAAATTCGAAGAGTGAGAAAGGGGGAAAAGGGATCATGGGACGGATGAGACGGGGACAAGTCCTGATTCAAATTTGTCACTTTTGAAAAGAGTTTCAGCACTCCTGCGGGGTTTGCTATTCAAACGCAGGCATGTTGTCCGAACCGAAATCCGTACTGTTTGTAGCCAACGCCCCCCTTTGATTCCACCCTGGTTCATCGGAGGTTCTCGTTTCCTCTTATTCCCTTGACACCTGCGCCTCTCTAAACCATCTAAGCTGCCTAACCTGAAGAATTAAAAACACCCATAATGGCCATCAATCTGTTTCGCCGTAAGAACGTGGCTGAGTTGCAGGCTGAATTGCACGAAGATCGCAGCCTTAAACGAGCTCTCGGCCCCTGGAATCTCACGGCTTTGGGCGTGGGTGCGGTGATCGGTGCCGGTATTTTCGTCCTGACAGGCCAGGCGGCCGCTCAATACGCAGGACCTGCTATCGTCTTCTCCTTTATCATCGCTGGTATTGCCTGCGCATTTGCCGGGCTTTGCTATGCGGAGTTCTCCGCCATGATCCCAGTCTCCGGTTCGGCTTACACTTACGGCTACGCTACTATGGGCGAGTTCGTTGCCTGGATTATTGGATGGGACCTGATCCTTGAGTATCTGTTCGCGGCAGGTACTGTAGCAGTCGGCTGGTCCGGGTACGTGGTGTCCTTTTTAAAGGATGTTGGAATTCATATACCGACCCGGTTTACTTCCGCTCCCTACGATCATATCACGCCCACCGACGCAGGGTGGAACGTCTGGCGGCTGTTCACGGAAGGCTGGGTCAGCACTGGGGCGGTTCTCAACGTCCCGGCAATGGTCATCGTCGGATTCATCACCATCCTCCTCGTCATTGGAATCACCGAGTCAACGACCTTCAACAACATCATCGTAGCCATTAAGCTGACCGTCATCCTGGCGTTCATCGCCATCGGCGCGGCTTACATCAATAGCGATAACTGGGTGCCTTTCATCCCGCCGTCGGAGGGGGAAGGCCGGTTCGGCTGGGATGGAATCGTCCGCGGCGCAGGTGTGATTTTCTTTGCCTATATCGGGTTCGACGCCGTTTCCACAGCAGCGCAGGAGGCCCGAAACGCCCAGCGTGATATGCCCATCGGCATTCTCGCTTCCCTGGCGATCTGCACCGTGCTCTACATTTCAGTGGCCCTGGTGCTGACCGGGATCATCAAATACACACACCTGAATGTGCCAGACCCGATCGCCGTGGCTATCGATTCACTGGGTGGCGGGGTGGCGTGGCTGCGGCCAGTTATAAAAATCGGTGCCATCGCCGGCATCTCCTCAGTGATCCTTGTCATGATGATGGGCCAGCCCCGCATTTTCTATGCGATGTCGAAGGATGGGTTGCTGCCGCCGATCTTTTCCTCCGTACACAATCGTTTCCGCACACCGTGGCTGGCTACCTTCCTGACGGGCTCCATCGCTATGCTGATTGCCGGGCTTTTCCCAATTCGCTTACTGGGCGAGTTGGTCTCCATCGGCACCTTGCTCGCGTTCGCCATCGTGTGCGCCGGTGTCCTGGTGCTTCGATTTACGGACCCTCAGATACACAGGCCCTTTCGCACGCCGGCTGTGTGGATCATCGCACCGCTGGGCGTCCTCTTCTGCGTCTGGCTCATGGTGAAGCTGCCTCCAGATACGTGGGCGCGGCTTCTCGCATGGATGGCGCTGGGCCTCGTGATCTACTTCGCCTACAGCCGGCGCCATTCGCGTGTGCAACTCAAGGCAAGGGCGAACGAGAACAAAACTACCTAAGCCTTATTCCCGCCCATTCACACGGGGTACGAGGTCAGGGTCGGGGAGCGACGCCCGCAATCCGGCGGTCTTAATCACATCCAGGATCTGGTCCAGATGTTCGCGTCCGCGGGTCTGTAATGTGAAATCCACCAGGGCCGTTTGCAGCGGCTCGGCACTAAACGCGCGCTGGTGATGGACCTCCATGATGTTTCCGCCAGCGCCGCCGATGATCCCCGAGATGCGCGCCAACTCGCCCGGCACGTCGCGCGTCTCGACGCGCAGCCGCACGAGTTGCCGGTTTCGCGCCAGTCCGCGCTGGATGATCGAAGACAAGATGAGCAGATCGATATTCCCGCCGCTGAGCACCAGCCCAACCTTTTTCTTCCTGAACCGTGATCGGTTCTTGAGCAGCGCGGCCAAGCCTCCAGCCCCGGCGCCTTCCACCACGGTCTTCTCGATTTGCAGCAGCATCAGCACCGCCGCCTCCAGATCTCCTTCGCCCGCCAATAGAATGTCGCTGACGTGCTCGCGCACAACCTCGCGCGTGAGCGTTCCGGGGTTCTTAACCGCGATACCCTCAGCGACCGTATAACGGTCGCAGTGAACCTTCTGCCGACGGATAATTTGCGACATGGCGGCAAAGCGCTCGGATTGCACGCCGACGACTTCGATTCCGGGATAGACTCCTTTGGCGGCAACGGCCATGCCCGAGATCAAACCGCCACCACCGATTGGCACCAACAGGGTCTCAATCACCGGCTGCTGCTCCAGCATTTCCAGGGCGATAGTTCCCTGCCCAGCCATGACAAGCGGGTCATCGTAGGGATGCACGAGGGTAAGCCCGCGTTTTCGCGAGAGCGTTTGCGCATGCTCGCTCGCCTCATCAAAGGTTTCCCCCTGCAAGATCACCTCTGCGCCATGATCGCGAGTGTGCTCCACTTTCACATTCGGCGTGTAGCGCGGCATGACGATCACCGCAGGAATTCCGAGCCGATGCGCGTGGTAGGCCACGCCCTGGGCATGGTTGCCCGCCGACATTGCGATCACTCCTCGCTTGCGCTGCTTCGGCGTAAGAGCCAGAAGCTTGTTGAGCGCGCCGCGTTCCTTGAATGACGCCGTGAACTGAAGATTCTCGAACTTCAGGAAAACTTCGGCCCCGGTGATGCGTGACAACGTTCGGGAATAGGTGCAAGGGGTATCAATGACATTGCCGCGGAGCCGCTCCGCAGCCAGGCGAACATCATGCAAAGAAAGTTTCATCTGTCGTAAGTCAACGGCCTTCTTGCGGCCATCCGCCCGGAACAGTAACAGATCCCGATGCGTGTGGGGAGATATTCTGGCGGTATGACACAGAGGGAGCAGTGGATAGGGGACAGGGAGGATGAAGGAGTGAAACGGGAAATAGAGCTGGGAGCGGCTAACGGAACGGGGGTGCTAATCCGTAATGCGGAATTCGTAAGATCGGTTGGAAGCGAAGGGGGGTGAAACGTAAAACGTGAATGTAGTTTGGAAAGACGACAGCGGAGGGGGCTCTGACGCGAGATCTGTAATCCGTAAGAGAGGTCTGGGGAAAGAAAAAACCCTGGCGGATACCTCCCGCCAGGGTTGAAGGATCAGAGATTGGCTTGCCTACTTGGCTGCGGAAGCCTTGGCATTCGGCATCGGCAGCACGGGTGAAAGCATGCCGGCTTTCGCGCAAATGAAGTAAACGATAGCGCCTACGATGAACGCCATGACCGGAGCGGCGGGCACATCGGGGATGTTGAGCTTAAACCAGATCTTGAGGTTGGGGAGAATACCCACGACGAATCCAAGAGCCCAAGCGATCCAGCCTGCGGGATTGAACCCGGCTCGGGGGCCGGTCCAGGTCTTGCCGGCCAGCAGGTAATCCACCATCAGAGCGCCGCAGATGGGGCCGAAGCTCGCGCCAATAACCACGAAAACGATCACAGCATCACTGGCCCAACCAGTAACCGCCATCAGGATACTGAAGGCAGCACCGATGCCCACCGAGACGAAGGGATTCACCTTGGGCAGGGTGGTTTTGAAACTGTTGGCAGCAATCAGAGAGGAGAAACAAGCTGAGGGGAAGGCTGAGATGGCCAGCAGGAACATCACCCACTTCGCCGTACCTTCGCCGAGAATCGCGGGAATCAATTCAAACGAGCTGAGGCTTAAGGTTCCATTCGGTGTCAATTGGAGGCCATTCTTCATGGAGCCGTAATAGCCGGCTACGATGATCAGGGACAATCCGGCGGTGACAATGATGGCCAGCGCCACACCAACGATACCGCCCATATCGACATCTTTCGAATCGCGGCTGTTGCTGCCGAAGTCCACACCGGCAGCGCCGGCTGTAGCAAAGAACCCAACGATGTAGGTCATCATGACGGCGAGCACGCCCATACCAGTGAGCGCGGCGGTCCCTGTCCCTGTGGGAGCAGTTGCCTGCTGTGCCGTGATCAACGCATTTGGGTCGAAGCTGCCGACGTTGCCCATGGTTTTGACCATGAGCCAGAGAAGTACCACCAAGGGGATCAGTGGCAGGTAAGTGGCGACTTTAGCGACGTATTGGATGCCTTTCAGGCCCATGAATGCTGCCAGGACACCCCACAGGACCATGATGATCTTGGCAGGGATGGGAAGCATACTGGCGATTGCCAATGACGAGAAATAGATGTTCACGCCCAACCAACCGAATTGCAGCACGCCCATCAGGAAGCCGGGCATGATGAATCCGCCTTTGGCGCCAAACGTTGAGGTGCCGACGATATAGAGCGGAAGGCCTGTCTTCATGCCGAGCATGCCGGGCACCAGGTAAAACAAGAAATGACAAACCAGGGCCGAAATCACCAGGCTGGCCAGTGCCCAGCCCAAGCCCTGAGAAAGCGTGCCACCAGGGGCACCGGCTTTGGCCGCGTCCTGCCAGAAAACGAACCAGAGGAAAATACCGGCATAGGTCGGTGCGGTATTCTTGTACCAAGGGGCTCTATTAGCCGGTGGGTTAGGTTTAGCGCTGGAAATGTAGTCGGGTAACTGTTGCTCGCTCATAGGTTGCTTTGGGTTACTTGAGCTTGCAGGGAAAGACTGATGCTCCCGGCAGGCTCTATGCTGGCAAGCATACAGCCAACAGCCGTCGAAGTGTCAACGGCAAAGTTCCGCACGAGGCACTGGCGGGTGTGGTTAAAAGTGGGTGAGGCTTACGGCTCCTTTAAGGTGAGAGATCGGACTTTTGCCCGACGCACGCGCAACAATGTAGCCCCGAAGTGGGCGTTCGCAGCTAGCCCGGCACGGAAGTGCCGGGTATGGTGATTGAAGCGATCATCGAAGCCCCGAATGGGCGGCCGACCCTTCCATTGCTCCCGGGGATAACGGTTTTCGAAAGGGATGTTCTGTCCGTGCAACAATACCCCAGACTCCTCCGCGTAACTTGCTTCGAGTACAAGCCCATGTAGGGCATGCCAGAGAGCCAACCGCGTGGCGGTTGTTGTTTCCGGTAGGAATGACGCCGACTCGGTCGTCCCTGTCGGGACTTGATTGATCTATAGGGCGCATTACCCAGCACTCCCGTGCCGGGCTATTCGCGGTCGCCCCTGTTCAGGGGCTTCGAAGCGGACGAACTCGGTTTCCTGTCCGACACCGGACAGAACTCAGCATTCCCTCACCCACTTTTAACCACACCCGCCGCTGCTGCCCTTTAAAGATGAGGTTTCCGGCGAATAGGTGAACGGGAAAAGCTCCTTTTGCCCCTTGGACGGCACTCTCACGAATCAGCCGTTATCTGGCTATAAAGCTTTCCTTATCGCCCTTACTGGGTTATGCTTGGACAACGCGTTGGTTTCTAGGGTTTGTGAGTCCGGTGCGCTAAGAGCGCCGCGCGGATGATTCCAGGCATACCTGCTGCGTGCTCCACTAACCGGGAGCGAGTAAAATGCTAATATGTTACAACCGGTAATTATCCAAGGTGGCATGGGTGTGGCAGTCTCTGGATGGCACCTGGCCCAGGTGGTTTCGAGCCTGGGTCAACTAGGTGTGGTGTCCGGCACCGCCCTAGGCGTCGTCCTGGCTCGCCGTCTCCAAATGGGCGATCCTGGCGGCGAGATGCGTCGTGCCCTGTCCCAATTCCCTTTCCCTGAAATGGCTGCCCGTGTATTGAAGGAGCACTTCATCCCCGGCGGCAAGAAACCCGAGGCTCCATTCCGCCTGACGGCTATGCCGACGGTCAAGCCGCGCGCGTCATTGACTGAGTTGACGGTAACGGCGAATTTCGTCGAGGTTTTCCTGGCTAAAGAAGGCCACCGTGGCCTTGTCGGAATCAACTTTCTCGAAAAGATCCAACTTCCAACGTTGCCGTCAATCTACGGCGCGCTGCTGGCGGGAGTAGATTACATTTTGATGGGTGCGGGTATTCCCCGCTCTATACCCGGTGTTTTGGATCTTCTGGCCACCGGCCAGCCTGCGTCGTTGCGCCTGGATGTCCACGGCGCGCTTCCGAATGAAGCGTTCACAACGACGTTCGATCCGCAGCAATTCTGCGGCTCCGCAGTTCCGCAGCTCAAGCGCCCTCAATTCCTGGGTATTGTCTCCTCAGCAACCCTCGCGATGACCCTCGCCAAGAAGGCCAACGGTCGGGTGGATGGCTTTATCGTGGAAGGTCCCACAGCAGGCGGTCATAATGCCCCCCCGCGTGGCCCTCTGCATTTGACAGCGAATGGCGAACCTCTCTATGGCGAACGCGACGTGCCGGAATTGGACAAGATCCGAGCCCTTGGCTTGCCCTTCTGGCTGGCTGGCGGCTACGGCACACCCTCGAAGGTCGCAGAGGCTTTAGCCCTCGGTGCCGCGGGCGTTCAGGTCGGTACTCCTTTTGCCTTCTGCGCGGAATCCGGCGTCGAGCCCGCACTCAAAACCAAGGTTCTGCAACTGGCCGCTGAAGGCCGGGCTAACGTGTTTACTGATCCGCTGGCGTCCCCAACCGGATTCCCGTTTAAGGTCGCCCAGGTGGAGCGCACCATGTCCGAATCCACTGAGTATCAAGGACGCACCCGGATTTGCGACCTCGGTTATTTGAGACATTTGTACCGCCGCCCCGATGGGGAGGTGGGATACCGGTGTCCGGCGGAACCGATCGACGATTTCATCCTGAAAGGCGGCACGGTAGAACAAACCGTTGGACGCAAATGCGTCTGTAATGGACTCCCGGCTACTGTCGGCTTAGAGCAGCAACGTTCCGATGGCAGAAAGGAACTGCCGCTGGTTACTGCTGGAGATGACCTGGCGCGGTTAGCGGAGTTTTTGCCGCCGGGGCAACTTTCTTTCTCGGCTGAATACGTGATCCAGAAGCTGTTAAGCGCTCTTCCAGCGAACCAACCGACCGGCGGCGCACCAGCACTGGAAACGGCTCCAAACACCGCGAGTTGAGCCGGGCCGCTTAGCCCTTAAAGGGCAGCAGCCAGGCCAGGAGCAAGGTTTCGAGCAGTCCTGCGAGGGACATGCTAAAGGCGAGGATTGTCCAGGTGCGCAGCGTTTCTCGTTCCGTAAAGCCGCTTAGGCGGCCTATTACCCAGAACCCGCTGTCATTCATCCAGGAGAGGCCTAAGGCACCGAAGCCGATTGACAGGAATAGGTACATCGGGTGGTAGGGGAGATCGCCACCTTGGACCATCCCGGCCATCATGGCGGCTGTCGTGAGCATTGAAACCGTCGCTGAGCCCTGCGAGAACTTGAGCACGCAAGCGATTGCCCAGCCCAGAAACACCAGGCTTACTTGCCCGCCACCCATTGTCTGCTTGATGGCTTCTCCTACACCCGCATGCTTGAGCATCAGGCCAAAGGCTCCACCAGCGCTGGTGATCAGGATGATCACTCCAGCGGTTTCCAAGGCTTTACCCAGCAGCGTCCCAAGCTCCCCGTTGCTGAGGCGGCGGAAACGAACGACGAGCCACATGGCAATCAAGGCGCCGATCATCAGAGCCACGTTTCGATTGCCCAGGAATTCTATTAAAGCGCCTGCCGCACCCAGACGCTTTTGAGGATCGAATGCGACGAGGAAGGAGGCGGCGGATATCAGAACGATGGGAAGCAGCACCGGCAGCAGCGAGACGGTCAATCCGGGCAGCTCCATCTCAGGCTTGGCAGCAATACGGCCCAGTTCGGCGAGGGGGAGATCGGGGGTTTCGCGCAACGGCACAACTGTGTGGCGATTGAGGAATTTGGCCACTTGCCAGCCGAAGAGGACCACAGGGATCGAGGCCAGTGCCCCGGCGATGATCGACCATCCGAGGTCGAGCTTAAGTATTTCAACCATGGCTAACGGACCCGGATGCGGCGCCACAAGTGAGTGTGTAGCGGCGCCCGCACAGCAAATTGCCAGTATGTACAGAACGTAATCGCGGCCTGTGCGCAAGCGCATCGCCCTGGCCAGGGGCACCAGCAGCATAAACAGGGTGTCGAAGAAGATCGGCAGGCCCAGGGGGAAACCACCCGCCAGAAGTGCGGTCCCGGCACGTTTCTCACCAAATAAAGCGAGACAGCGGCGCACGATCTTGTCTGCCGCACCACTTTCCATAACACACACGCCGATCAATGACGCCAGGGCGATCACCACCCCAACCCGACCGCAGACTGCTCCCAACTCGGTTGTGGCGATTTCAACAGCCTGTATCCAATGACTTTTGCCGGGTTCACCCGGCAGCGTGCCTGCAGGAGCCAGCGCGCCCGCCAACACTGCCACTCCGATCAGCGCGAGGAATGGATGCACCCGGCACCGGCCGATTAACACTATGATCACAGCCACGCAGATGGCCAGAATGACAAACGGCCACCACACAGCCGTTCCAGCAATGGCAAACAGAGGGGTAATGAACACACGGAGGTTTTACCCGCGAACGGCTTTCAATGCACGCTGAAACCTGTGCGATAGGGATCGGGATTTATGTAGGTCACGGATCAAAACAGGTTTCTGCCTTACCTGATTCATCTCCAGACTGGCGCGCGGGGGTGAGTTGAGCAATCTTGGCCCGCAGTAATATGGATCAGAACACCGCAACGCCATACAACGCCACTGTTACCGGGCGGGAAAGCATCAATCCGCAGCTTCTTATCATGCGGGTCAAGCCGGATGGTCCTCTATTCGATTTTACTCCGGGACAGTTTGCCGTGCTTGGCTTGCTCGGCGGCGAGCCGCGCGTGCCGGAGGTTCCGCCTGAACAGCCACCTCTGCCGGATGAAAAACTCATCCGCCGCGCTTATAGCATCGCCTCTTCCAGTGTCGAACGACGCTACCTGGAATTCTACCTGATCCTGGTGACCAGCGGGCAGCTTACACCGCGCCTGTTCGCTCTGAAGCACGGAAGCCGGTTGTTTCTCGGACCCAAGGGTAGTGGCGTGTTCACGCTCGACCGCGTGCCTCCGGAAAAGGACGTCGTGCTGATTGCCACAGGCACAGGGCTGGCACCGTATGTGTCGATGCTCCGGACAATGCTGATCACCGAAACTCAGCGCCGGTTTGTCGTGCTGCACGGCGCGCGTTATAGCTGGGATCTCGGCTACCGGGGTGAACTGGAAAGCCTGGCGCGTCTTCGCCCAAATTTTACCTATATCCCCACCATCACCCGGCCTGAACAGGATGGCCATTTCCATGGACATGTCGGAAGGCTGCAGAACCTTCTCGACCAGGGTTTGGTGGAGAAAGAATCCAGTGTGCTGCTTGATCCGGCGCGCACGGAGGTATTCCTGTGCGGCAACCCGGAAATGGTCTGCGCCGTAAAAGCCTCGCTTGAAGGACGCGGGTTCACCGCGGCCCATGGCAAATCAGCCGGCACCATTCACGTGGAAGAATACTGGTAAAGAGGGCGGCTAAACCTTCGGGTATTCCCAGCCTTTGCGGTATTCCCGCTTGAGCAGCCGGTTGGCCTCAGCGTCACCGGGAATCTCTTCTTTGCGTCCATCCCACGCGATGCTGCGTCCGAGTTTATAGGATAGCATCCCCAGAAGGCTCACGTTCGTGGAGTAGTGGATTTCCTCGATGTCGCTGACGGGACGGCCGTTTTTATCGATCGCCTGGAGAAAATCGGCCCAGAGTTCTTTGATGTTCTGCTGGTCCGGTTCATTCAGTGAAGGGGCCTGACGGCTCACTTCTTTTCGGCTGTCGGTCGGGTAAAATGTCCAGCCACTGTGCCAGCCCATGTGGAATGTGCCCTCCGTGCAGTAGAAATAGCAGCCCACGCTTTCGCCTTTTTCGGCGTTGTTCGCAGCGAACTGGCGGTGCTCCCAGGCGACGGTAAAGCCGTCAAATTCGAATGAAGCCACCTGGTGATCAGGTGCGTCACTGGTCTGATGCGTTTTCGTAAGCACGGGCTTGCCGCGAATGGGCCGTCCGCCGAACGAAGATATTTTTGTCGGATATTTTTGCTCCATGATCCAAAGGATCTGGTCCATCCAATGAATGCCCCAATCCCCAAGGGTGCCGTTGGCGTAGTCGAGATAACTGCGGAAGCCGCGCGGATGAATAGCGCCCCGCCAAGGATTCGAAAGCTCAGTCACCCCGTTGAACGGACGCAAGGGGGCCGGTCCGCACCACATATCCCAGTCGAGTTCCTTGGGCGGCTCCTGGTTGGCCAACGGGGATTCAGGCCCGCCACCATAATGGACGAAGGCGCGGATCATGCCGATCTTGCCAGCCTTCCCCGAGCGCAGGAAGTCGCGACCGGAAACGTTGTGCGGCGAGACCCGGCGGTGAGTTCCCACCTGGACCACTTTGCCGGTCTGTCGCGCGGCAGCCACCATGGCTTTGCCTTCCAGTATGGTATGGCTGATGGGTTTCTCGACATACACATGAGCGCCCGCTCGAACGGCGGCAATCATCTGGAGCGGATGCCAGTGGTCGGGCGTGGCCACGATGCATATGTCCGGTTTCTCCTTTTCCAGCATCTCGCGATAGTCGCGATAACGTTTGGGTGTGGCACCTGTAAGTTTGTTGACCTTCTCGAACGCGGGGTTCAGCAGGCGTTCATCCACATCGCACATGGCGATCACAGGACATCGCCCGGAAGCCATAGCTTCGCCCAGGATGTTCATGCCCCACCACCCGGTGCCAATGATCGCCGTGCGAAAGCGCTTTGCCTCCTGCCCAATCAACGGGGCAGCCCCCAGCGCGACCGCTGCTGTGGTGGAAAGCTTTAGGAAATCGCGGCGATTCATGTGCATGGGTTTATTAGTGCCACCCAATTGTTCTCCACACAAGCTTGTAACAATTCCCTTTAGACTCTAAGTTGAAGGCGATGAAACATTTTGGGAAAGCCCGAAAGGCGGCCTACAAGCTGATCCTGTTCTCCCTGATTGTCGTGGGGCTGATCCTGGCTACCGGCATTATCGCCACTCTGTTTGGCGGTTTTGTGGTGGCCGTTACGCCGTTTCTGATTGTCCTCTGGCTGCTTTTCGCGGTGTTTACTCTGTATTTTTTCCGCGATCCAAACGCTCGCGTCCCCATCGGCAGCCGCCTGGTGATCGCACCCGCTCATGGCAAAGTGGATGTGGTGGATACCATGAATGAACCGTTGTTCATGGGAGGCGAGTGCCAGCGCATTTCCATCTTCCTCTCCGTTATCGATGTTCATGTGCAAAACGCCCCCATTTCCGGCAAAGTAAGCTTCTATAAGTACAGCACCGGCCAGTTCCTCAATGCGTTGCGCACCGATTCCGCACAGCACAACGAGAACGTTTTGCTCGGCTTCCAGGATCAGCAGGATTCGCGCTTGAAGGTCGGTGTGCGTTTGATCGCCGGGGTGCTCGCCCGCCGGATCGTTCCTTTCGTTCAGCTCAACGATGAAGTAGCCCGCGGTGATCGTATTGCACTCATCCAGTTCGGCTCCCGGGCCGATGTGTATCTTCCCGCTCACGCCCGGCTTAAGGTAAAGATCGGCGACCGAGTGGTCGGCGGCGAAACGGTGGTGGCGGAGTTCGTCACTCCCGAGTAAATGAGGCGCAACCATGCCCGACAATCCCCAACCCGCAGCGGAGCCCAAGCTTAAAATCTATTTCCTGCCGAACCTGCTCACAGCCGGCAACCTGTTCTGCGGTTTCGTCGCGCTCACCAAAATTGTCGAGGCCGATCTCGCCCACGATAATTACCACCAGATCAAGCTCGCCCTCGGGTTCATTCTCCTGGCCTGCATCTTCGACCTATTTGACGGACGCGTTGCCCGCATGGGCGGCGTGGAGAGCCCGTTCGGACGCGAGTTTGATTCTTTGGCAGACCTGATCTCTTTCGGGGCAGCTCCCGCTTTCCTGGTGCACCGCGTGGTGTTGCGGGATGTATTCGTGGGCCGTCCCGAGCTCGGCTGGTTTATCGCCTCCATTTACCTGATTTGCGGCGCATTCCGCCTGGCTCGTTTTAATTGCATCGCCAGCCAAGCCGGCACTGGAGGGGGGAAGGAGTTCCTTGGATTCCCCATACCATCGGCGGCGGGATTGGTGGCGTCACTGACGCTGCTCATTATTCAGCTCAATGAGAAGGAGCGGAGCCTTGGCAATTGGAAGTACCTGCTCGTTATCGTTCTGCTTTTCCTCTCCGCAATGATGGTAAGCACGGTGAAGTACCCGACCTTCAAAGGCCTGGGTCTGCGCTCAACCAGCACATTTGTGAAAGCCATCCTGGCATCGCTTTGCGTCGGGTTCATCCTCGTCTTTCGCGACATGATCCTCTTTTACGTGCTGCCGGCCTTCTTCACGGCCTATTTGCTCTACGGCTTCGTTCGTCCCCGCATATCCAAAACCATGCGAAAAGGGATTGAGGAGGACGATGAAGAGGAGGAATCGGGGCACATCCGCCCCGGATAAACACGAGTGCAATGGAGGAGATTCATTCCATCATACTGGCTGGCATCACGGGTGTAGTCGCCGGGTTTTTACTCTCAATCCCGGTCGGACCAATCGCCTTGACAATTATCAACGAGGGCGCCCGGCGCGGGCTCAAATGGGCCATCATGATCTCGCTTGGCGCCACCACGATGGAAGTCATCTATTGCTTTATCGCGTTCACCGGGTTCGCCTCCTTCTTCACGCGCGGCTACGTCAAAGCCATCATGGAGCTCTGCAGCTTTGTGTTCATGCTGTTTCTAGGTATCAAGTTCCTCGTCGCCCGATCTGTCACCGATCCGGTCCATCTGAGCACCGCTGCTGATCGCTTTGAGGTGCGCGTTGAGGAAAAGTTCAAGCCGCACTCAGCATTCATGACCGGCCTCGTTCGAGTGCTGGGCAACGTAGGTGTGCTGGTATTCTGGGTGATTATCGCCGCCAACCTCATCTCCCGCGAATGGGTCACCCCGGACTGGACCGGCAAGCTCGCCTGCGTAGCAGGGGTCGCCGTGGGCACCGCCTGCTGGTTCCTGGGCCTGAGCTGGCTTGTCTCCCTCGGGCACGGACGCATGAGCGAATCCACGCTGCTGAAATTGGAGCGCGGCTCGGGGATCGGCCTGCTTGTGCTGGCAGCCGTCCATGGCGGCACCATCATTTGGCAAATGGCGCGCCACAAGATCTAGCACCTTTCCGATTTCCGATGTCGAAGCAATCCACTTCCGCCTTTTGCCTGGTCTCAGGCCCGACCGCAGCAGCAGCAAACATGGCCATCGACGAAACGCTGCTCCTGGCAGCCACACGCCTTGCCGCCCCGGTGTTCAGGCTGTATGCGTGGACCGAACCCGCTGCTACATTCGGTTACTTCCAGAAATATGATGATGTGGAGCGCGCCACGCTGCTGCGTCCCTTAATTCGACGGCCCACTGGCGGTGGCATTGTTCCCCATGATGCGGATTGGACCTATAGCCTGGCTTTCCCCGTTGGAACACCCTGGTATGAACTGCGCGCAATGGAAAGCTACGCCCGGGTCCATGGCTGGGTAGCGGCCGCTTTCGCCAAGCTGGGTGTTTCAGCTGAACTGGCCCCTTGCTGCAAGAAAACCATTTCTGGCCAATGCTTCATCGGCTACGAGAAGGATGACGTTCTCTGGCACGGACGCAAAATCGCCGGGGCCGCCCAGCGGCGCACCAAGCAGGGCTTGCTCATTCAAGGCTCGGTACAACCGCCACCGCTTCAGCTCTCTCGCAAGGATTGGGAAACCGCCATGTTCGCCTTGGGCACAGAGCGCGAAGGTTTCGCGTGGACCCCGCTAGAGTGGGATGAGCCGCTCCAGGCCCACGCCAGCGACCTGGAAACGCACCGCTACTCTGATCCTGCTTTCAACCGCAAACGGTAAAGGCCTATACCAACTCAGGTTCGGGCACAGTCCGCCACGGAGTGTGGAGGGGAGTCCCATCTGCGGCTTCCGGATACTCAAAGATGGTGCCTTCGTAATTTCGGATTACGACCCGGTCAGCGTTGTGACTGAGCACGTAGCCGGGGTTGATCGGAACCTTTCCGCCACCGCCGGGGGCATCAATCACGTATTGAGGCACGGCGTAGCCGGTTGTGTGCCCGCGGAGTTGCTCCATGATCTCCAAACCGCGCCGCACGCTGGTGCGTAAATGAGCGGAACCCGCGATGAGATCGCACTGATAAATGTAGTACGGCTTCACGCGGCACCGGAGCAGCTTCTGCAAATGCAGTTTCATCAATTGCGGCTCGTCGTTGACTCCTCGCAACAGCACGGATTGATTGCCCAGGGGAATCCCGGCATCAGCCAGGCGCCCTAACGCATCGCGCACTTCGGTGGTCAATTCGCGCGGATGATTCGAGTGAATGCTGATGAACAGCGGATGGAACTGACGCAGCATCGCACACAACTCGGGTGTGATACGCTGAGGCAGGAAGACAGGAATGCGCGTGCCGATCCGCAGGAACTCCACATGCGGGATGGCCCGCAAGCGGCTTAGCAAATGCGCCAGCTTATCATCACTGAAGAGCAGTGGATCGCCGCCGCTCAGCAGGACGTCCCGCACCTCGGGGTGCTGTTGGACATACTCGATCTGACGATCGAATTCCGGATGGAAATCGTATCCGGTCGCGTTGCTCACCAGCCGTGAGCGGGTGCAATACCGGCAGTAAGCGGCGCAACGATCTGTGACCAGGAACAACACCCGGTCAGGATAACGGTGGACCAGGCCCGGCACCGGAGAATGGGAATCCTCCCCGCAGGGATCACTCATCTCCCAGGGAGCCGTGGTGGTTTCCTCAATACGCGGGATCATCTGCCGGCGGATGGGGCAATTCTCATCCGCCGGATCGATCAGGTTGAAAAAGTAGGGCGTAATCGCCAGTGATAACTTGTGGTTGGCCAGTAACGCACCGGAATATTCTTCCGGCGTTAGGGTCGGCATAAGCCGCTGCAACTGTTCAACGTTGGTTATCCGGTGTTTCAGTTGCCAATGCCAGTCGTTCCATTGGGATTCAGGGACGTTGGACCAGAAGCCGCGTCCGGCAGAGCGGAAGCTTCTGAAGTGTTCTAACTTTGAGGGACTTGGCGATGGCGGCTCCTCTCCGCTGCCGGTTGCTGTCTCGTGTTGCATTTTGCAATTTTCAGTTAGCGAACTATAGAATCGATCTGAGGGGTGTCAAGGAAAGCAACAGAGAAACAACGGTATAACGCTGTTGTAAAGCGCTACGCAACAGATGTTTGAGACTAGTTTGACTTTGTGGTAGGAGTTTCCCGGTGGGCACTTTGCCCCTCCCAGTTGGCGGACCTCAGAAGGCAGGCCCACCGAGGGCATTCTGGCTTTTTAGTGGTGCTGCGTTATGATGGAGGCAGAAGCACACGATGACTCGTAACGTTTGGCTCCGAAACCTTATAATAACCACGGCACTCCTGGCCGGGGTTTTATTTCTGTTTGAAAAGACCGAAATCGATATGGCGGTGCAGGATTGGTTCTTTCTGGGCCAACCGCATCAATGGATGGTGAACGCGAAAGATCCGGCAGCAAAAATCGTTTTCTACACGGGGATAAAAGTCCTGCTGGTTGCTTTCGGCGGGGTCGTGCTACTGATCGGGGTCGGGTCCTTTCGCTTCCCTTCGCTTAGACCTTATCGAAGACAGGCCCTGCTCATTGCGCTGTCACTGGCCGTGGTTCCCTCTGTAATCGCCTTTCTGAAAAGCACCACCAACGTTTACTGGCCGGATCAACTGGAGCGTTACGGCGGGGACAAACCGTATGTTAAGGTTTTTGAATCCTACCCGGAAACTTACCATCAAACCAAGAGAGGCCAGGGTTTCCCGGCCGGACATGCCTCCGGGGGATTCGCACTGATGTCGCTCTATTTCGCGTTTGAAACGAGGCGCGGCAAGCTCCTGGGATTGGCAGCAGGGTTGGCACTTGGGTGGGTTATGGGACTATACCAGATTGCCAAAGGCGCCCATTTTCTGAGCCATACTCTGGTTACGATGCTTGGGGCGTGGTTGTTGATCCTGGTTTTATACCGTGTTGTCTTCAGGGGCCGTGAAAGATCATCGGCTCCCCCTTCGAGCATTCCGGTCGCTGTGTCCGGGATACGCGAGCAGAGTTTCTGAGTTTGCTGCGCACGCGCTTCAAGCCTTCAATATTCCGAAGCGGCGTCTCTACAGTATGTTGAGCTGCTGCTAACTCGCGCCTCATTCACTGTTCCCCTTTCCACGGTTCGCGTTCAACACCGCACGGTTCGCAGTTTGGGTCAGTTGTGCTACATTCGGAATTGCTAATGGAAAGCCAGGGTCTGTGCGCCGCAACAGAAAAAGTGTTAGTAAATATTTGAATGATTAATGCCCGGCGCTGGTCTGAAAGCTCATTAATACGGAATTCTTCCGTGCCGGTTAGATACATTCTTTTATGCAAAGTGACAGTCAGACAAACGTTTCATGGTTGCGCTCTCGGTTCGGTTTCGCCCTGTTCTGGACGGGTGGATTTGTGCTGGGGTGGACGATTTTGAGAGGCGTTTTGCATGCAAAGTTTGGGCCTGCGGACCAGCCTCTCAATCATGTGCTGCTGGCATTCTTTAGCGGCTTTCAGCGGGACGTGTTCATGGCCATGTGGTATGCGGTGCCTCTGACGGCTTACCTGTTCCTGGTGCCGGAGCGCATCTGGTCCCATCGCTGGCACCGGCGCTTCTTCTGGACTGTGGGTGGCATAGGCATGTTTCTGTATCTCTTTTTATTGGTGGTGGAGTTTTTCTTTTTCGAAGAATTCAGATCCCGGTTGAACACAGTGGCGGTCGATTACTTGATTTATCCTCAGGAAGTCTTCGTGAATATTTGGGAGTCTTATCACACCGGGTTGATACTGGCTCTATGCCTTGTCGCCGCAGTTGGCTGGCTCTGGCTGGCCATCCGATTGTTTGCGCCCATGTGGTCGATTCCCGCGCCGCGCCGGGGACGGTTGATCGCGGCTGCGGGTTGTCTCACCGTGGCCCTGGCCTTTTCATTTGGCCTCGGATTACAGACTCCGCGCATCAGCACCAATCGAACGCTCAACGAGATCGCCAATGGCGGTCCCCTTTCTTTTGTTGCTGCCGCGTGGACCCACCATCTCGATTATTCGGCCTTTTACCAGACAATGGCCAAGGATGAAGCCTACGACCGTGTCCGCCGGCTGCTTGCCGCTCCGAATGCACATTTCCTTGAAGATGGGCACTCTCTGCGCCGCGCGATTGATGGAGATCCTCAAAAGCCCCGGCTTAACGTGGTGATTATCCTTGAGGAGAGCTTCGGGTCGCCCTTTTGGGGGTGCTTGAGTCCGACGAACCGGCCCAATAGCCTAACGCCCCACATGGATCGCCTGGCCACTACCGAGGGCCTGCTTTTTGCCAACATCTATGCTTCAGGCAACCGCACGGTGCGAGGAATGGAAGGCGTTCTCTCATCTTTTCCACCGCTGCCCGGGGATTCAATTGTCAAACGACACCTGACCGACAACGTGGAAACGCTTGCCCGCGTGCTGCGTCGAGACGGGTACACCAATCTTTTCCTTTACGGAGGGCGCGGCTTATTTGACAGCATGCGCTCCTATGCCGTGCGGAACGGCTATGACCGTTTTATAGAACAGCACGATTTCCCAAAGCCGACCTTTTCGACAGCCTGGGGAGTATGCGATGAGGATCTGTTCGACCGAGGCATGCAAGAGTTTCGGCAGTTGTCCGATGCCGGTCAGCCTTTCTTTGCAACGATGCTCACGGTTTCCAACCATCGGCCGTACACTTTTCCGGAGGGGCGGATCGATGCGCCTCAAGGCAAACGGAAGAGTGTTGTCAAGTATACCGATCACGCGCTGGGAAGGTTCTTTGAGCAGGCTAAGAAGGAGCGCTTTTGGACCAACACAATATTTGTGGTGGTAGCTGACCACGGAGCGCGCGTCTATGGGAAACAGACGATCCCCATCCATTCTTACGAGATCCCGTTCGTGGTTCTTGGTCCTGCCGCAGTGAAGTCTCCTGCAAGGATCGATGCGCTGGGATGCTCGCTGGATGTGGCCCCTACGGTTATGGGATTGCTCGGGCGCCCCTACGAGACGGTCTTCTTCGGTCGCGATCTGTTGCAGACACCGCAAGCGACAGGCAGAGTATTTCTGAACCATAACAGGGACGTAGGAATGCTGGCTCACGAGCGCCTTGTGGTGCTCGGTTTAATGAAGAACCTGGAGTTTTACACCGGCGAACCGAAGCGTGCGGAAATGATTGAGATGGACGCACAGCCCGGGCCTGCGGAGATGGAGCTGGCACGGGATTGTATGGCGGTTTATGAGGTGGCGGACGACTTGTATACCAATCAGCGCTACTCTCTCGATTTGCCTTCCAAAGCCTCAAGCCAACTCTCGTCGGTGCGCAAGTAATTTCCATCAGCCAGGGCATCATGCCTCGAATGTGCCAGGCACCTGTTGAATCTCCTGCCTGTTTGTGGTTTCCTGTGCTCGTTAACAAAAGGATTAGCAATGCTGGTGGTGCATGTGCATGTGAAGGTTAAGCCGGAGTTTATTGATGCGTTTCGTGAGGCGACTATCGCCAATGCCAAAGAAAGTCTGAAGGAACCCGGGGTTGCGCGTTTCGATTGTGTGCAGAGTCAGGAACACCCCGGCACCTTTGTGCTGGTGGAGGCCTACCGCACTTCGGACGCTCCTGCCGCCCATAAAGAGACCCGCCATTACCAGGCTTGGCGCGACACGGTGGCCCCCATGATGGCGGAGGCGAGGAGCTCAGTGAAATACTCCAACGTCTATCCTGACGACGCCCAATTTTAAGCGCGTATGGCATTCGAGTTCGCCACAGCACAACGCATCATTTTCGGGCCAGGTGTGGTTCGCCAAACGTGCACACTGGCTTCGGAGCTTGGGCGGCGTCCACTCCTGGTGACCGGTCGCCGCGTCGAACGAGCTGACCCGGTGCTCACCAGCCTGCGCGCATGTGGCATGGCGCCGGAGATTTTTCCGGTGGCTGAAGAGCCTTCGACTGAGGTAGTTGAGGCCGGTGTGAAGCACGCGAGGACTTACGGTTGCGACTTGGTGATTGCATGTGGCGGGGGCAGCGCGCTGGATACCGGTAAAGCGATCGCGGTGATGCTAACGAATCCGGGAGAGTTGCTGGATTACCTGGAAGTCATCGGTCGCGGGCAGGCTATCAAGCACGCTGCCGCACCGTTCATCGCGATCCCGACGACAGCGGGCACGGGCTCGGAAGCCACGCGCAACGCAGTGCTGGCTTCTGCCGAGCATCGTGTGAAAGTGAGCCTGCGCAGTCCGCTTATGTTGCCGCGGATTGCTCTGGTGGACCCGGAGCTTACCTACGGATTATCGCCGGATGTCACAGCCTCAACGGGACTTGATGCGCTGACGCAGCTTTTGGAACCGTTCGTTTGCTCGCGCCCCAACCCGATGGTTGACGCACTTTGCCGTGAAGGATTGGCTCGTGCCGGACGAGCGCTGCGAAAGGCATGTCAGGAGCCTTCCAATGCGCAGGCCCGTGAGGATATGGCACTGGCGTCCTTATTTGGGGGTATTGCCCTTGCGAACGCCGGCCTGGGTGCGGTGCACGGTTTCGCGGGGCCTATTGGAGGAATGTTTCCAGCACCGCATGGGGCCGTATGCGCGGCGTTACTGCCGCATGCTTGTCGGGTCAACATTCGGGCGTTGCAAAAACGCCAGCCCGGCAGCCGGGTGCTAGAGCGTTACGCGGAGGCCGCCGCGATTCTCACCGGACGGCCCGGAGCAGACTTTGAGGAATTGATTCAATACCTGGCCGATTTGGTTGATGATCTGGGAATCCCCAGACTCCGTGCCTATTCCCTGCAAGAAACGGATGTTCCCAAGGTGGTGGAAAAAGCGATGGTCGCCAGCAGCATGAAAGCGAATCCAATCGTTCTCACTCGGGAGGAGCTGATGGAGATATTAGAAGCGGCCAGGTAGTAACGGCAATTCTACCCTTTTTACTTTGGTGGCGAATTGCTAGCTTCCGCGCTCATGCGAGTGTTCTGTTTATGGATGGTATTAGTCGGCGCGCTCTCTTTGAGCGCCGCGGAACTGGTCTTTGATTTCGGCCAGCAGCCGGAAAACAAGCCGCCGACTGGATTTCGCAGCACAGTCACCGGCACTGGCCAGCCTGGGACATGGCGCATTCTCATGGATGAAGTGCCGCCGGTTCTGGCGCCCCTTACGCCTCAGGCCCCAGTTGTCACCCGGCAGCCTGTGCTCGCTCAGCTTTCCGATGATCCCTCAGACGAACATTTTCCGCTCCTGGTTTACGAGGAAGAAGTATTTGACGATTTCACCTTCAGCACGCGCTTTAAGCTGGTTAAGGGGCAGGTCGAGCAGATGGCTGGTTTGGCATTTCGGATTCAGAATGAAACCAATTATTACGTGGTGCGCGCCAGTGCGCTGGGCAATACGTTCCGGTTCTACAAGGTGGTGAACGGCGCTCGAGGGACTGTGATCGGGCCGGAGATCAAAATCCCCGCCGGTGAATGGCAGGACATGTCGGTAACGTGCAAAGGCAACGAGATCCGTTGCGCGCTTAATGGCAATGAGGTCATCCCGCCGCTTCAGGACAACACCTTCAACATTGGCAAGCTCGGGTTTTGGACCAAGAGCGATTCAGTCAGCTATTTCGCAGGAGCGCGAGTGGTTTATCGGCCAAGGGAGATGCCGGCCAAGCGTCTGGTGCAAAATGCATTGAAGGAATACAACCGGTTGCTGGGCCTGGAAATTTACATGCTCGGAAAGGATTCTGAGACGACCACGTGCGTTGCGGGGTTTCCTGAGAGCCTGGTCGGACAAGCGGGGGGCGCGCCCGAGCTGGATGTCATCCGCCGCGGCGTCATGTATTATGGCAAGGACAAGGAGAGCGTCTCTGTGACCCGGCCGCTACGGGATAAGAACGGCGACGCCATCGCCGCGGTGCGTGTGAAGATGAAAACCTTCACGGGGCAAACGGAACAGAACGCCATTGTGCGGGCGATGCCTGTGGTGAATATGCTCCAGACAGCAATCCAGAACCGGGAAGACTTGACCGGCGAACTGTCGGTCAAGTAGCGGCAAAATCGGGATAGAATCGGTTTTCCCGGCCTTCGAGAATTACTTGGGTTCTGCAGCGTTCTCGACGTGGTTCGAAGCGGCTGGATTAACCGGTGCGCTGAGCTGATCGACTGCATTTGTCGTAGCCTCTGAGCCGGTTCCGGGCTTTTCTTCCTCCTCAGGCTGGGGTGGCGGGAAATCGGAGTTCGACTCGCGGAGTGCGCCTCCAACAACAATGATGCGCCCCTGGTCATCCGCCCGCAAACGCGGTTTATTATCGCCGATCTCGTAGGTCTCCCTCTTGAGTAACTCCCCGTCTGGATTATGCACTGTGTAGCTAAAAGTCTGAGGACCGTTTTGGTAAAGCAGATGCAGGTTGCTTTGTTGATCGATCTGAGGCTGGGGGCGGCCAAAGGAAACCATGCTGCCTATAGGCTGGACCTTGAACGTTTTGCCGCCCTCGGTATCCGTGACACGCAGGTATAAGCGCAGAGGTCCGCGCAGGTATGTTGCCTGCTGTAACATATATTTTCGAATTTCGGGCTGCCCATTCGTTGAGGAGGTCGGCAAACCAAAATCCTGCTGCCACAGCTTGGCGCCTTGGATGATTGTGAAAGATTTAGGCGGACTGCCAACCTCTCGATCCCAGGACTTGATTTTGACGATTGCCCGGACCAGGTAACGTCCTGCGCTGGGAAATGAATAATAGGGCGCCAGATTCACCCGTTTAGTCCCCATCTTCGAGGACTCGAGGCTGAACCCGCCAACGACCGGGACATCTCCAATTTGGGACACCACGGCGCCTTCGGAGCTTTCGACGGTGAACGTGAGCCAATCGGCTTCATCGCCGAAGCGCAAGGTTTGTCCTGAACTATTGATGATGCGGACGCCGACCAGGATGTCCTCGCCGGGGAGGAAGTGGGCTTGCTCCTGGAGGACCTCAACGGAGACCTGGGCCAAGGCCGGAGCCAGGGCGAGGAGGTGCAAGATCAGCCAGAGGGCTAGTTTCTTCATAGGCTAACTGTAGGGTTTGGAGGGGAGTAGGCAAGAGGATTAAGGGGGCGGAAGAACGGGAATAAAAGTTGTTGACAGAATGCATCAGTGTACTAGTATATTAGTACAAACGAAAGCTGTTCGCTCATGGCCGATAACGTCTCTCATCTCTGGCAGGTCGAATATGAATCGGGTATCCCGGTTTTCCGCCAGATCATTAACCAGGTCTGCGCCGCTGTGGCCCTCGGCACAGTCCAATCCGGAGATCAGTTGCCGACGATTCGGGGTTTGAGCGAGCGCTTGAATGTTAATCCGAACACAATCGCAAAAGCCTACCGGGAACTGGAACTCAAGGGAGTCATTGCTACGGAGCGCGGCAACGGGTCATTCGTGCAAGCCCCGCCGCCCGCATCCGCGCCAGATGAAAAGCAGGCGAAACTGCAGGCCGTCTACCAGCGTTTGCTGGCAGAGGCGGCACGCGTTGGCCTGACCGAAGGTGAGCTCTTGCGCTTTATTCAGCAGAAGAACCTCGCAACCAAATGAAAACACGATTCCAACAGAGCTGGCAGTTGTTCAAAACATCCATTCACGTGACGTTCCGGTATCCCAAGCTGCTTTGGTTCCCGGCGCTCACGACATTCCTGACGCTGCTCATCGCTCTCTTTTTCCTGACGGCAATCGCCGTGCCGCTGGCTTTGCAGAACACCGGATACCGGTTCACCCAGAAACAGCACTGGGTGACTGTCGTGGAGCGCAACTTCCCTGGAACGATCGGTCCGAGAAAGTCAGGAATCGTTACGGAATCTTCTGTCGAGAGCCGGGCCGCAGCCGCGTCAGCCGATAAAATGCGAGGGGCGAAGGTGTCGTTAGCCATGCTGCCCATCTATTTCATTTCCATGTTTCTGGCGACGTTCTTCAACGTCGTGTTTTATAACGAGATCCTGATGGCACTGGATGGGCGAGGCGTGTCTTTCCGGCGGGGTTTGAATGTGGCGTGGCAACGGGTGGGAGCGATCCTCGCATGGTCGTTGCTGGCGGGGGTGGTTGGATGGCTTATCCGCTCGTTGCAAGAGAGGTTACCTTTCGTGGGGCGCATCGTGACCGGCCTGATTGGCTTGGTGTGGAGCATTGCGGCGGTGTTCGCGATTCCGGTGATTGTTCAAGACGCCACCACGCGGAATCCGGTGCAGGTATTGCGGCGGTCGGCATCGGCGCTGAAGCGAACCTGGGGAGAAGGGTTAATTGGTTATGTGGGGCTGTCGGCGGGGAATTTCTTAGTGGTCTTAGGTTCTCTTCTATTCCTGGGAGTGGCCGGCGTGCTTGCATATGCGACAGAAAGCATTTTGCTCATCGTTTTAGCAGCCATATTCTGGGTGATTGGGATGGTGGTTTTGGCTTATGTGATGGGGGTTGCCGGGCATGTTTATCGATGCGCGTTGTTTAAGTATGCCACCGAAGGGGTGATTCCCGAGCCATACACCCAGGACATGCTGGATCGCGCATGGAAGGTGAAGAAGTAAGGCGGCCTCACCGAAAGGCGAGGTTGCCAAGCAGGCTGGGAAGGGCGTGGGTGATCTCACGCCCGGGGGGGGGAGGGAGGTTAGTTCGTTCCTCTGCGCGCCCAGCGGTTCGCAAGGCTGGCGCAAATGATCAATTGTAAGGGGTGGTAGATCATGATCGGTAATAGGATGAAGCCCATCCCAGGATGTGCTCCAAAGATCAACTGCGCCATTGGGACACCCGAAGCCAGCGTCTTCTTCGAGCCACAAAAAACTGCCGCGATGCGATCGGGCCAGGTGAACTTGAGCATATCACAAACAAAGCCCGCTGTGGTAAGCACGATGTAGAAGATCAGCAGGGACCCAGCAACTGTTAGCAATAAAGTGGATATTCCCTGCCCGGACCAAACGCCCTTTTCCACGGAATCACAAAACGAGGTATATACCAGCAGAAGGATCGTCCCGCGATCCACCCGATTAATCAATTTTTTGTGAGTTCCCACCCAATCGCCCAACCAGGGCCGGGCAAGCTGGCCGACAACTAACGGCAGCAGCAGCCAAATGACCAGATCCAGAATCACCGGCCCAAGGGGCAGGGGATTACCTGCACTTTGAAGCATCCATCCAATCCAGAGCGGTGTCAGGAAAATGCCAAGTACGCTTGAGAGCGTGGCGTTGAATACTGCGGCGGCGACATTGCCTCCTGCTGCGGCGGTAAGTGCGACCGACGATGAGACTGTTGATGGCAGCACGCATAGGTAGAAAAACCCCAGGCGCAAGTCGGGAGAAAGAAATCGGCCAAACCCGGAGATCAAAAGCAACCCCAGGAGCGGAAAGAAGAGGAACGTGCATCCCTGTACGACGAGGTGCAGACGCCACTTCAAGGTGCCGGCCTTAAGGGCGGCAAACGAAAGAGCCAGCCCGTGGAGAAAGAAGATTAACGCCACACCGGCCTTCGTGAGCAGTTCCGGATTCAGCGCGCCACCCTGCGCGCCAGGCCCCGGGAAGAGCCAAGCCAGAGCAACGGCAAGAGCCATACCTGCTAGAAACCAATCAAATTTGAACTTCATGCGGCAGCTCGATGGTTGCGAGCGTTCCCATTGTGCCACGCAGCAGGCAGGGAAGCGAGAACGAGACTTTGAAGACTCTGGAGAATTGCTTGTCATCCTTGCTTTGTCTCATAGAATCTGGACCGCAACCCCGGCACGATGAAAGGAACACAATGAGGACCCATGCGACTAATGGGACGGACGGTGCGCTTCCGTTGTCTCAGTCTCGGCCTTCCCACAAAGGCTTCATTCCTCCGCACGGTGGATACGAAACGCTGGTCTCTTATCCGAAGACTCAAATCATCTATGATGCCACCGTGAGGTTCTGTGATCGCTTCATCAAGCTCAGTTCACGCACACATGACCAAATGGTTCAGGCCGCGCGCAGTGGAAACAAGAACATCGCAGAGGGTAGCCGGATCTCAGGCACATCTAAAGAAGCGGAGATAAAACTCACAAACGTCGCTCGAGCCAGCTTGGAAGAGCTTTTAGGCGATTACCAGGATTACCTGCGCCAGCATGATCATCCTCTCTGGGATAAAAACTCGAAGGAGGCCTTGTACGTGCGCAAACTGGGCAAAAAGGAGAACCTTTCTTACGAAGACTTTCGAGAGTTTATTGAAACTCGACCGGCCTCAACAGTCGCCAACATTCTCATCAGCCTAATTCACCAGGCCAACTACCTTCTCGATCGTCAGTTGCACCGGCTCGAGCAGGACTTTCTCGAAGAGGGCGGTTTGCGCGAGCGCATGACGCGCGCGCGCCTCTCCGCCCGTGCGAATAAGCCAAATACTCAATGAGACGTGCCGGTCAACGGCCCCAGTTGGTATATGAACAATACTTGAAGGAACAGAATGAGGACTCATGCGACTGACGGGACGGACGTGCAGGTCTGTCACCTCAGTCTCAGCCGTCCCATAAGGCATTACCTCAGGATGCCCTCCTCCGTCTCGCACCCCTGTCCCCATACTTTTCTAGCTTCAAAAGCCGGGCTTGGGTAGTATCCCTGTGCGATGAAGAGAGTCGTCCTACTCGGCAGCACCGGATCCATTGGCACCAGCACTATCAAGGTAGCTGAAGATTTGCCGGATCAGGTGCAGCTTATCGGTCTGGCTGCCGGCAACAACAGTGAGTTGTTGCTGGAACAAACCGCCCGGCACTCTCCTGAGGCTATCTCGATCAACGACCCTGCGAAAGCTGCCGTATTGCACAAAGCGCTTGGGTCGCGAGCACAGGTATTCTCCGGCGCCGAAGGTCTCATCCGATTGGCCACCTGGCCGAGTGCCGATATTGTTCTGATTGCAATTGTTGGAACCGCTGGCCTTCTCCCGGCCTTAGCTGCTATCCGTTCAGGCAAAGACATCGCGGTAGCTTCGAAGGAAATACTGGTGATGGCGGGAGAAATCGTCATGCGCGAGGCCCATAAATATGGCGTTCGCGTTTTGACGGTGGATAGCGAACACTCTGCGATTTT
The DNA here is from genome assembly GCA_942493075.1 of uncultured Verrucomicrobiota bacterium. GTDB lineage: Bacteria > Verrucomicrobiota > Verrucomicrobiia > Limisphaerales > UBA8199 > JBBQYD01. The sequence continues at coordinate 32,902 of OW818681.1, forward strand.
CCAATGTCTTGATGGCAAGCCGTCCGATTCGGTTCGCAAGCTTTGGCTCACTGCCTCTGGAGGTCCCTTTCGAAATACCCCAGCCGCTGAATTCCCCGGCATCACGGTGGAACGCGCGCTTAAACACCCATCGTGGGTGATGGGGCAGAAGATCACGATCGATTCAGCAACGCTGTTTAACAAGGGCCTGGAGATGATCGAAGCGCGCTGGCTTTTTGATATTGAGATGGCGCGAGTGAGTGTGATTGTTCACCCGCAGAGCGTGGTGCACTCGCTGGTGGAGTTCGTGGACGGCTCGATTTTGGCGCAGCTTTCCACCCCCGACATGTGTCTGCCGATCCAGTATGCGCTCACCTATCCGAAGCGCGCCAGGAGTGAGCGGGTGCAAACCAACCTGTCGCGTCTGGGCAGCCTGACTTTTGAAGAACCAGATCCGACCCGGTTTCCGGCGCTGAATTTGGCCCGGCAAGCGGGGGAGACCGGTGGAACGCTCCCTGCGGTTTTGAACGCCGCTAACGAGGTTGCTGTCGATGCTTTCGTGAACCGCCGGATTAGTTTTCCCGCCATTTCTGAAATTGTGGCCCGCACCATGGGCAGCCACCAGGTGGTGACGCATCCGAGTTTGGAGGAAATCATGTCAGCAGATGCGTGGGCCAGGGAAGAAGCTAGCCGTCAGACGCAGGCATTGGTACCATCCTGAGGCTCCTTCGTAATTGCCTGTGGCACAAACACTGCTATATTTATCAGGCCCCCGCCGGGGGCAGCTTAGTCTATTATGTCGATCCTAAAGGTCATTTTTGTCGCTCTGGAAGTGCTGTTATTGTTTAACCTGCTCATATTTGTCCATGAGTTGGGCCATTTCCTTGCTGCCCGCTGGCGCGGTTTAAAGGTAGATCGTTTTGCGATTTGGTTCGGCAAACCGATCTGGAAGAAGACCATCAACGGCGTGGAGTATGCCCTCGGAACCATCCCTGCCGGTGGCTATGTCTCTCTGCCGCAAATGGCTACGATGGAAACCATCGAGGGTAAGAGCGAGAGCTCCGGCAAGCCGTTGCCTCCCATTTCAGCTTTAGACAAGATCATTGTAGCGTTCGCCGGTCCGCTTTTCAGCTTCCTGCTGGCGCTGGCTTTTGCCGTTGTCGTGATGGTAGTGGGCAGGCCCGTTAGCGAAGCCGAAGCTACCACGGTGATTGGTTACGTCGAAAAGGATGGTCCTGCGGATAAGGTCGGAATCAAGCCCGGCGACCGCATCGTGGAAGTGGATGGGAAAAAGGTGTCCAAGTTTGGGGGCATGGGGGATAGCGTAACATGGTCCATCGTTCGGAGCACGGGCGACAAAGTGGAGCTTAAAGTGGTCCGGGATGGCCAAACCCTTGTGTTCCATCCGGCCCCGGTTCGGGATGAAACGAAGGCCTGGCAGCGCAAGAGCTTGCGTCAGATCAAAATCGCTCCGGCGCAATCTGCGATCATTGCTGAGGTTGTCCCTGACAGTCCCGCAGCGGTTGCTGGTTTGAAGCCCGGTGATGAGATCACTGAGGTGAACGGGCGGAAAATGCATCACTTTGCTGCCATCGGCGAATTGGTGGAAGCAAACTCCGAAGCAGTCCTGAACGCGTCGGTTTTGCGGAATGGCACAAATTTCACGGCAAGTCTGAAGCCGGAGAAACCGATCAGCCCGCCTGATGAGAAACCGCGAGTCGGGGTCGTTTGGAATGCATCGGGCAAAACGGAATTAGTACATCCTGGTGCGATTGAGCAAGTGGTTGCGAGTGTTAACGCCATGGTCGAGACGTTCGGGGCTTTGTTTTCGCGGGGCACGGATATCCAGGCACAGCACTTGGGCGGCGCCGTGAAAATCATGGATGTGTATGCCCGGTTGTTTGCCAGTGAAAACGGCTGGCGCCTGGCTCTTTGGTTCAGTGTGCTGATGAATGTGAATCTCGCTATTCTGAACATGCTGCCCATTCCCGTGCTGGATGGTGGTCACATTGTTTTGTCGATCCTGGAAGCGATCCGCCGCAAGCCGATTAGCGCCAGAATACTCAATGGAATCCAAACCTGCTGTGCAGTGGCCTTGATTGGGTTCATGGTTTATATCGCGTTTTATGACGTCCAGGAACTGCCCTGGAAACGTGGGGACAAGGAAAAGACCATAACCTTGAAGTTCACTCCCAAAACCCCGGCTGCCCATCAGTAAATCATGTCCTCTCGTCCCTCTCCGTTTGTGTATCACCGGCGAAGAACCCGGGAAGTGACAGTCGGTGATCCGTCTCGCGGCGGTGTCATCATTGGTGGCGATCATCCGGTCGTGATGCAGTCCATGATCACGTGCGACACCATGGACACTGCCGAATCCGTGAAGCAGACGCTTGATCTGGTGGCTGTCGGCTGCCAGATGGTTCGCATCACAGCCCCCACTGTAAAGGACGCGGCGAATCTCGAGGTGATCGTGCGCGAACTCCGTTCCCGTGGTTGCCTCGTACCCATCGTCGCCGATATCCATTTCAAGCCTGAGGCCGCGATGGAAGCCGCCAAATGGGTTGAAGTGGTCCGGATAAACCCCGGGAATTACGCGGATTCGAAGAAGTTCGCGATTAAAGAATATTCCGACGATCAGTACCAGGCCGAGTTGGGCCGCATCGAGGAGAAGTTCACACCGCTCGTGCTGCTCTGTAAACAGTTGGGCCGGGCGTTGCGAATCGGCACCAATCACGGGTCGCTGAGTGACCGAATCATGAACCGATTCGGCGACACACCCCAAGGCATGGTGGAGAGCGCTTTGGAGTTTGCCCGGATCGCCCGGAAGCACGATTACCACAATTTCAAGTTCTCCATGAAATCCAGCAACCCGAAGGTGATGATTGAGTGTTACCGGTTGCTGACTGCCCGGCTTGAGCAAGAAGGGCCCGATTGGAATTACCCGGTCCATCTTGGGGTGACCGAAGCCGGGGAAGGGGAGGACGGTCGCATCAAGAGCGCGATTGGCATCGGCTCGCTCCTGTGTGATGGGTTGGGCGATACCATTCGGGTTTCGCTCACGGAAGATTCACCTCGCGAAATTGAAGTGTGCCGCGACCTGCTCGGTGAAATCCCAACCCTGTCGAACCCGGCGGATATCGAATTCGATCTGCCGCTTTCCTACGACCCGTTCACGTTTGCCCGACGGGAAACAGCGGAGATGGAAATCGCTGCTGGAATTAAATGCGGCGGGCAGCAAACTGTGCGGGTCATCGTCACTCGCGCTGCGTGGGATAAGATTGCTCCGAAGCTGGGCGCCCGTGCGGATGTGAAGCCGGAAGCCATCTACGAGGCGCTAGGTGTGCTTGAGATCGACCCGAGCCAATCGTTTACTTTGCCTAACGACACGCAACTGGTGACCGTGAAGGATGGACTCTCCATTCCCACGATTACCGCGTTCCGCATGCTGGCTTCTCGCCTGAAGGCCATGGGGCGGCGCAACCCGATTCTACTTAAGGATTGTCTGGAAGTTCCAGCCACGCCGCTCGCACCAAAGATCGCGCTGCTGCGCGCTTCGGTCGTCATTGGAGCGCTGCTTGCCGATGGGATTGGCGATGCCATCCTCGTGCGTGGTGAAGTCGGCGCGGGACAAGCATTGCGGCTGGCTTACAACATCCTGCAAGCCTCCGGCTGCCGGTCCTTCAAGACTGATTATGTGGCATGCCCGTCCTGTGGACGGACCCTGTTCAATTTGCAGACCGTGACCGCACGGATTAAAGCCCGCACGGAGCATCTCAAGGGTGTTAAGATCGCGATCATGGGGTGTATCGTGAATGGGCCTGGCGAGATGGCCGATGCCGATTTTGGCTACGTGGGTGGCGCGCCTGGAAAGATCAACTTATACGTCGGCAAGACCGCGATAAAGTTCAACATTCCTGAGACGGAGGCGGTTGAACGGCTGGTGGACCTCATCAAGGAACACGGCAAGTGGACTGAGCCGGAGCCGCGTCAGGATGCGGTCACGGCTTGATACCGGAGCATCGATAGACTCATGAAATACCGAACGCTAGGCAGCACAGGGTTGCGCGTCTCGGTTATTGGCATCGGCACCTGGCAATTGGGCGGCGAATGGGGACGCAGCTTCACCCAGGCTGAGGTGGATGCGATTCTCGACCGCGGCGCCGAACTGGGGATTAATCTCATCGATACCGCCGAGTGCTACGGTGACCATTTATCAGAGCGGTTGATCGGAGATTACCTTTCGAGGCGAGACCGTTCCCGCTGGATTGTGGCCACCAAGTTTGGCCACCACTTCAATCGGTTCATGGATCGCACGCCTGACTTCTCTCCGAGCAGCGTGCGCCGACAGCTCGAAGACTCGCTCCGCGCATTGCGCGTGGATGCCATAGACGTTTACCAGTTTCATTCCGGCGCCGATGACCTGTTTCTGAATGACGAACTCTGGGCCGAGCTCGCGGCATTGAAGAAATCGGGCAAAGTGCGGCACCTGGGTGTCTCGATTCTCAGCAAGGGCAGCGAGTTGCAGGCGCGGGAAGCCCGTCGCGTGGGAGCGGAAATGCTGCAAGTTGTTTACAATCGTTTGGATCGGCGCCCCGAGGAGCTTTATTTCCCGCACGCCACCCGTGATCAACTGGGTGTTTTCGCACGAGTAGCCCTTGCCAGCGGGCTGCTCAGTGGGAAATATGCACCGGGAAGCGTTTTCCCGGCAAATGACGTGCGCGCCACATTTGAAGCCGAGAAAATGCAGCGTGATCTGCTCGAAGTGCAGCGGATTCATCAGGAGGAGCTGCCCCCCGGAGTCCCCATGTCGCAGTGGGCTTTAGCGTGGTGCCTGAAAAATCCCGCTGTGACCGCTGTGATTCCTGGCTGCAAGAGCCCGGCACAGGTTGAAGCGAATGCCGCGGCGGCGGAACTCAGGGGAACTGTGTGTGATTAAAGATGCCGATGCTACAGCCTATCGTTATTAATCCGCTCGGTGTCCGCTTTCATCTTCGAGTTCATGCGATTGGGGGTATGATTAGAAGTGGGTGAGGCTTAAGACTCCTACAGGGTCGGCATTCAGAGTTTCGCCTGGCGCACGTGCGCAGCCTTGTAGCCCCGAAGTGGGCGTCCGCAGGTAGCCCGGCACGGCAGTGCTGGGAATAACGGTCGGAATGAGTCATAGAAGCCCGCAGGGGCGGCCGACCATGCATCATTCCCAGAGATAACGTTCGTCAAACGGGATGTTGTGTTTCTGCAACAACGCCCTGAACTCCTCTTGGAAACTCATCTTTCTTCAACACACAATGCGTGTATTGGCTGATGTAGGACATGCCAGAGAGCCAACAAAGGTCTTGGCTGCTGATCAAGGCAAAAAACACCGATTCGGTCGTCCCTATCGGGACTTGATTGATCTAGATGGCGCGCAAGACCCAGCACTCCCGTGCCGGGCTATTTGCGGTCGCCCCTGTTCAGGGGCTTCGAAGCGGACGAACTCGGTTACCTGTCCGACACCGGACAGAACTCAGCATTCCCTCACCCACTTTTAGCCACACCCGGCGGCGGACCGTCCGGGGTATTGAGGTTGAGTTTCCTCCCGATTTTTCTTAGAACTGGTGAGCGTGAAGTTGCTCGTCTTCGCCCATACACCGCCGCCGCATCATGGACAAAGTTACATGGTGCAGTTGATGCTGGACGGATTGGGTGGAGATCGGCGGCGGAACGATCAAGCCACAACTCAGCCTTCCACACCGCACGGAGTTGAATGCTACCACGTCAATGCCAGGATTTCTGACAATCTGCAGGACATTGGCCATGTGCGGATCACGAAGTTCTTTCTGCTGCTAGGCTACTGCCTGAAGGCAATCTGGTTTCGGTTTCGATATGGCGTGGACACCTTTTATTACATTCCCGCTCCGGGAAAGAGAACCGCTCTGTATCGGGATTGGGTGGTGCTCTCTTTATGCCGTCCGTTTTATCGCCGAACGGTGCTGCATTGGCACGCAGCGGGGCTTGGCAAATGGCTGGAGCGGGAGGCTGGGCTGAAAACACGGAAAGTAACGTTCTCCGCTTACAAGTACGCTGATCTGAGCTTGGTGCTATCCGATTTCAACCGAGTGGACGCGGAGAAGATGCTGGCCTTGCGAGTGGAAAAGGTTGCGAACGGCATTCCCGATCCATGCCCGGAATTTGAATCGACCATTCTGCCTCGACGCCGCGCTCGAAACGCTGCACGTCGAAAGCTCCTGGCGGGGCAGACCCTGACCGCTACGGATCTGGTGGATACTGGTGGCGCTCCCGAGGTGATCCAGGTGTTATTCCTGGGACACTGCATGCGCACGAAGGGGCTTTTCGATGCACTTGAAACAGTGGATCGTGCCAATGCGAATTATCGAAAAGCCGGGCTCCCGTTGCGGGTCCATTTGAATGTTGCTGGGGAATTTGTTGATCCGGCGGAGCGTGCGGAGTTCGATCAACGAACCCGAACTTCGGAAGGAGAGCCGTGGGCAACTTACCTGGGATTTGTGAGCGGTGAACAGAAGCGTGCTGCCTTAAAGGAGAGCGACTGCCTTTGTTTCCCTACTTTTTATCCCGCTGAAAGCTTTGGCCTGGTGTTGGTAGAGGCGATGGCCTTTGGGTTGCCGATCGTGGCCACGCGGTGGCGTTCGCTGCCTGAGCTGTTTCCGGCTGATTACCCCGGGTTGGTGGAGATTCGCCAGCCAGAGAAGGGGGCGGCCGCTCTCCAGAAGCTAATGAGCGAGAGTGCAGGGGAGGAAATGCGCGCGCTATTTCTGGAGCGCTTTACGCTCGATCGGTTTCTCAAACGCCTTTCCGAGGCCCTGCTCGGCTTGGACACCAACCCGCCAAAGTATCGTGAACCGTGGAATTGAAGAATGGAATCGAGCGCATCCTTGAATCAGGTTCCGAGAGTAAACGTGCTGGGCGTGGGGTTGAGCGCGATCGACCTGGACACCGCAGTTCGCCTGGTGGGTGAGGCGCTTCATACCCACACACGCGGTTATGTTTGCGTGACCGGTGTGCATGGCGTGAGCGAGGCACAAGCCGACCCTGCCTTTCGTGAAATACTGAACGGCGCTTTCCTCAATACCCCCGATGGCATGCCAATGGTTTGGATGGGCCGCATGCAGAAAGCCATCAGCATGGACCGGGTATATGGTCCGGACCTGATGCTGCGCGTCTGTGAGCAAACCACTCGCACCGGGCACAGTCATTTTTTCTACGGCGGTGCTCCTGGAGTGGCGCAGGAGTTAAAGGCTGCGATGGAGCGCCGTTTTCCCGGAATCAAAGTAGCTGGCTTTTATACCCCGCCTTTCCGGCCATTAACGCCTGAAGAGGAAGCGCAATTGCAGGCGACGATTGAGCAAACCAAACCGGATATCATCTGGGTGGGTTTAAGCACGCCCAAGCAGGAGAAGTTTATGGCTTCACATTGGAACAAGTTGCCGGCGACTTTGTTCTTTGGGGTGGGCGCGGCCTTCGATTTTCACACCGGCCGTGTGCGCCAGGCCCCGCGCTGGATGCAACGGTCGGGCTTGGAATGGTTCTTTCGGTTGACCTGTGAGCCGCGGCGCCTATGGAAGCGTTACCTTAAGAATAATCCTTTATTTGTGGTACGGGCGTTTTTGCAGCTCACGGGATTGCGCCGGTATCGCCTCGATTGAGCAGCGGAGAAGTCAGGCGGCCAGGGGGATTCGAAGGGCGAGTTTCAGTGGCGTAAACAAAAGTGAACGAGCGGCGACTTGAGACTCGGGACTGCTCCAACGGGCTCGTCGCCGCATACAATCCCGAATCGGGTAAGACGACCGATAGGGCAGGGAAGACCCTGAGCAACAGCGGGGACATCCGTGCCTCACTCATCGCCAGGCCAAAACCATGAGACCCGTCTGAGTCTTACTCCTGAAGGACCGTCACGAGTGCTTCCCTTTCCTCCCACCTAAGCGCACGCCCACGGTGCTTTTCGAGAAGCTTAATTTGGTCCCCATTCCTGTTAGGGTCGTACCCCGCAGCACGGTCATTCAAGAGGGCTATGCGTGACTGGATGAACGGGGCAGATTTACTTCCATTGGCCAACTCGAAATTGACGATTGACCGGCTCAAGTCTTTGCTAAAGTGATAGGGGGTGCACCCGGTCACGTATGAAACCAAGAAGAGTTTTGAGCGCTTAATCAGCACGGCATTAAATCGCACACCATCCAACCCGTCGATGCTTTGATTGGCTCTTGCCTCTGGCAATCGTGACTTGAGGAATTCGTTCGCTTCACGCCGGAATGTCTTTTGGTGGTCGAATTCTTCTCCTGCGTCAAGCTGAAGCGATGAGCCATTGACGACGGTAGCCACGAAGTTTGCGACGTCGTACACAGCACTTGATAGCAAGGCGAGCTTGTCGCATTTCTTGAAGTAGAAAACGCCACCGTCAGCCTGCTTCGCCTCAGAGATGCCAAAAGCATGGCTGTAGTGGCTCAGGATGCCCGAGAACTCCTCTTCCTGTTGATCTTGGTCCGTCTGATAATAGTCTGGGCTTCCTGTTAGCCACCCTCCGTCGCTTACGATAAATGTGTCCGTCCTCTTTGTGATGAATACCGAAACGAACTTTTCGGTAACCGTGGAGAAGGGTGTGATTATCTCAAGGCTGTTCCCTCGTTGGCGGCAATTCCAGAGGTTGCCAAAATCGGCCTTCAAGACCGGCAGGACATCTTCACAAACAATTCCGTGGCTCATAATCAAAAGTTCACCCCGGCGAGGGGGTCGTTGTTCGCTTCCGGCAGCGACAGGGAAAGGGCCAGTTCTCCCACAGTAGGAAACGAGTCATCCTCACAGCGAACATTCGCCTCCACTGAAAACTGCTCCATGCCGGCGTCTAGGCTGGAATGAATCGCCTGAACATTGGCCTCCTCCAGTAAGAATGGGGTCTTGTAAGCGATTTCAACGCCTCGGGCGTCAAATTTGTGGAAATGCGGCGTGGTCACCTGCCGAAGCGGGAGAGGAACGTCCTCAACATCGTTACGGTGGCTCGGGCCATCGGCATCAAAGCGCATCAAGGGAGCAGGAACGAAATCAACCGCTCGGATTTTGATTCCGTAATCCGAGGGAACCCTTTTGCTTTTGTCAGCTACCAAGCTCGCCTTTTCAGATAAAGAGAGGGAAAGAGCCACGCTGCCGCTAAGGAACTTTCGGTTTTGCGGTTTGTCGCTCAGCAACACTTGGGAAGATGTGGCGATCTTCTGAGCCGCCAAGAGTGCTTCGTACTCGGCATACCTGCTTTGGATAGTGGCATTACGCATTGTTCAAATCCATGTTGCATGCTTGGTTGCTGTACTGCTTCAGTTGTTTGCCGCCGCATACACCCCCTCGCCACTCTGGGGGTAGCTCTCGTAGATGTGCTCAAAGACGATGGAGCACTTTTGCTCGTAAAGTTCGGGTGAATACGCCCGTGGCAATCCAAGGTCGAGCACGTCCTTGATGGTGTCTCGCACCTTGGCCTGTGTGCTCTGGCGTTTGCGCCAGTCCAGCACCAGCAACCCTTTGAGTTTGGTGAGCAGTTGCTTGGCGACCTTTTTGATTTCGTTGCGTTCCTCGGCGGTCAACTCAGGGGCTGGTCTGGTTAGAATATCCAGAATTACCAACTCCTCCTCGGTCATGTTTTCCCGGACATGCCGATGTTCCTCGTGACTCAACTCCCGCAGGAAGGCAAGCAGGTCATCAATGTTTTTGCTGCCTGTATTGTATTCTTGCAGCAACTCCTCGAATTTCTTGCCCAGGTCAGTGCGGGTGCGGTTGAGGCTAATCAGTTTTTCCAACTGCGCCCGAATTGCCGCCTTCAAAACTTCAAGGTCAGTGTTCTGGTGCTTGGACTTCTTTAACCGCTTGGCCAACGCCTCGAAATCAATCTGGGATAAATCAATCTTCGGGGTGGGCTTATCGTGGATAGCCACGCCTTCAACCGCATCATCCAGAACCTTTGCGATGCCCCCCATAACTGCCGAGATGTCCACAGGGTCGGGGTGGATCTTGGTGCGGATGGCATCGCCGAGGGCACAAAGGCACGAAACTTCACTGTAAAATTCCAAGGATGCTGGGTCAGGTTTCACGGCACGATGCAGGGTGGTAACCAGCCGCTCGTGACCAAAGAAATCCCGGCGCATCTGGTCGGGTGCAATCAACACATCCACGGCATCCCCTACCAACTTTAATCGCTCCATGGTGCCCACGGGTGATTTTTCAATATCCGAGAGCACTACGCCACGGCTGACACAAAATGCTACAGCATCCTTCACGGCCTTCCGCAAGTCGGCCACCAGCTTTTCTTTGTCTTTGACGGGATTGCCATTCCCACCACCTTTGCCGTAGATGGCCAGTGCCTTTTCCAGCGAGGCAAACACGTTGGCGTAATCCACGATCATACCACTGTGCTTGCCGGGGTAAACACGGTTCGCCCGTGCAATGGTCTGCATCAGCGTGTGGTTACGCATCGGCTTGTCCAAATAGACCGTGCTGCAACTCGGTGCATCAAAACCTGTCAGCCACATGGCGCAGACGAACACCAGCCGGAGATTATCTTTCGGGTCTTTGAACTTCTCGTCCAACGGCGGCTGCGAGTCATTCATCCGTTTACGGTGCGGCTGAATGTCCAACCCGAGCTTCTTCATGTGCTCGATCTCATTCTGGCTCGGGGACACAATCAACGCCATGTCCGTGGTATTGAGAACCTGCAATCGGTCTAGCAACTCGTCTTTTTTGTCCGATGCCAAGTTGTAGTTGCCGAGTTCCTTTTGCACCCGCTGCTTTTCCGCATCCCAATACTTCCGCACCTTGTCGAGCATCCGCAATGCTGTGGCTTTATCAATGCCCACCACCATTGCCTTGCCTTGAAAACCACGGCCAAGAAAATTCCGCACGATGTCTTTGGCTACCGTCTCCAATCGGTCATCACGGGTCAGGATGTGATACTGCCGCCCCAATTCACGCTCCAACTTGGCTTCCTGCTCCTCATCCAACCCCGCCGCATCAATCACGTCGTAAATGGCATCATTGAGGTCTGGATTGACCAACTGCAATTCGGGGGTGCGATTCTCATAGTACAACGGCACCGTGGCACCATCCTCAACGGACTGCTGAAAATCGTAGATGCTGACGTAATCGCCAAACACTTCCTTGGTGCGCTCTTCCCCGGCGATTAATGGCGTGCCGGTGAAGGCCAGGAACATTGCCTTGGGCAGTGCCGCCCTCATGTTCACAGCCAAGGTGTCATACTGACTGCGGTGCGCTTCATCCGTCAGCACGATTACATCGCTGCGGTCGCACAGCTTCTCGGGGGACTGGAACTTGTGAATGAGGGTGAAAACGTAACGGTGATTGCCTCGCAGCAGTTCCCGCAGGTGAGCACCGCTGCCAGCATGACAATCCTGTGCATCGGTAACCGCACCACAGGCGGCAAAGGTCCTGGCAATTTGGTTATCCAGTTCCACACGGTCGGTAACGACGACGAAAGTCCAGTTGCCCGTGATTTTTCGCAGCACCTTTTGAGCGAAGAAAACCATTGAGAAGCTCTTGCCGCTGCCTTGCGTCTGCCAGAACACACCCCCACGGCCATGCCCCAGCTTGCGAGCTTCCAGCATCGAGGCGATGGCATTGTTGACGCCAAGATACTGGTGGTTTTGCCCGATAATTTTTACCAGCCCCGCTTTGTGTTCGGAGAACAGGGTAAAATTCTCCACCAAATCCATCAGTCGGGTTTTCTCGCAAGTGCCCCGAATCATCACATCCAAGGACACCCGCCGTGGTTCATTCTCCCGTTCAATACGCTTCCACTCAAAGAACCGCTCCCAGTCCGCCGTGAGCGACCCCACCCTACTGTCTGTGCCGTTGCTGGCGATGACCAGGGCGTTATAAAAAAACAACTGCGGAATGTCGCTCTTGTAGCATGTCAGGTTGTCATCAAAGGCGTTGCGGGCAGGAACACCCGGCTTCTTGAGTTCGATAACGACCAAAGGCAATCCGTTGACGAAACCAACAAGATCAGGCCGACGGGTGTAGAGTGCGCCTGTGACACTGAACTGACTGACGAGCAGAAAATCGTTGTTGGCGGGATTTTCCCAATCAATCACCCGCAACCGATCCGTCTTCTGCCCACCATGCCCGTCAGGAACGGACACTTTGATGCCTTCCTTGAGCAACAGGTAAATCTCACGATTGGCCGATGCCAAACCCATGGCCCCACGGTCACGGGTCAATTCATCCACGGCGGCGTCAATCGCCTCGATGGGCAGCTTGGGATTTAACCGCTTCAATGCGGTGCATAACCGTGGCACGAGCACCACTTCGCCGCTGGATTCACGACCAAGAGTGCCCGACGCTCCAAATACCTCTTCCGAGGCCAACACCGTCTGCCAGCCAAGTTCAACAAACAGCGTGATGGCTGGCCGCTCAACCAGTTGGTCTTCGGTGTAGGAGTGACTCATACGGCTCTTGCCTCTCTCCTCGGGCCAATCCCGTGAGTCTTCCAAACCTCTTCAGCCGAGACCTTTTTCAAGGTGTCCTTAATAACCGTGACGGCCTTTGGCGAGTAACGGACGAACGCTGACTTACCAATCGCAATTCGTTTGCAGCATTCAAGGTCTTCGGACATTTTCAGGTAGCGAACCATGGCTGTTGTTTGAGGCCCACTCAGACCAACCTTCTCAGCCAATTGGTCTCTGCCCAGTTCGTAAAACCCAAGTTCATCCACTCTTTTCACGGCAACCACGGTTGCACCGGGCGTTCCTTCGGGAACCAATTGGACTGGTATGCCATCCTTCTTGTTGATTCTCAAATCAAGTGCGGGACCATAGCCGTTGGTTGAGAAATTGATGGAAGCAACACCCGGAAAAATCTGGTCCCATGTCTGACCCTGCTCGACGAGGTTGGCTATGCGATTAAGGTCTGAAACTCCCGGCTGAACCTTTTCACCCAAAATGGAGCCTTCCATGATTGCCAACGCTCGAAGCTTTGCCTGAGCTTCTATTTTGCGATGACCGCCGGGTTTCAACAGTTTTCTGACTTCGCCCACTTCGTTGTTATAAAGCGTTTGAACATCAGTGGGTGGAGTTGTGGAGAGCGGAAGCACTCTTGCAGGGAGAAATGTCCATAAGTCCTGGCTGAAGACAGCTTTAACGATGTCACGAAAGAGCGTCAAACCGGCTTGGCATTGCAGATAGAGATGCTGCTCAGAAATGTCTATTAGATGGTGTTGGGCAGCATCTCGAAGGCTGTTGATAATCTGAGCGGTCAAAGCCTGTTCGGTTCTTAAGAACTGAATTGCGCCATCACTAACCGCTTTACGAACAGCAGCATCAAACCCAATCGTTTGCTTTGCCCTTGGCTCTCGAATCCTCCCTCCCCTGTGAAGAATCGCAGCTTTCAGCAGCATCTCAAACGAGTGGTCGAGAAGAATGAGCACGGAATGAATACGGCCACGGTCGCTGGGTCTGTTGAAAATTTCAATGCTCAACACGAGGGAGTCAAAAGACTTTTCTAATAGTAATTTGGCCTCTTTCTTCATGGCTCAGTTCACGTTGATGTGACCCGACATCAGCCGTGGCAACAGCAGGTCACGGGTCTTACGGAGGTTTTGGATTTTCAATCCTAGCGTGGCAACTTGGGTGAACAGTGGCGCAACATGTTTCGTAAAACATAAGCGCAACTCGGTTGGAGGAATCGTTCGCATCGTGTTTGCTATGTATTCTGTCCATTTGAAATTGGAGATACCTGTGGATTGAACTTGGTATTGCTCAATCTCTCCCGACTCATAGCCTTCAAGGAACGACAGATAAAGCAATTCAGAACCAAAGTTCGTATTTGGTCGGATGCGTTTGCAGAAGCTGGCGCAAATAACATCTCCATCAAGTGCCGACAGAAGTTCCGACGTGATGAAGAGTGTGCGGCCAACAGGTTGTCCTTTGCTGCCGCCCGAGACTTCAAACACAATGTCGCCCACCTTCAATCTGCGAGAACGAAGGTTGGAAGGCGTGTGGTAGCGATATGGAACACCCAAAACCTGCGTGCTTCTAGCGTCTGGAATATCGGTGCCACGAATTACCCATGCTGCCTCTGTGTGCTCTTCATCCATTCCCTCCTTTCCCCAACCTCCGCCGATATTCTCAGCGATAATTGCCGTCAATGGCTTGACTTCCCACCCTTTTGGAATCTTCCCCAGCGGTGAATCCACCATTGGCGTCTTGGCGTGATTCTGAAAGCGGAGATTCACGAACCACTCACGGTAAAGACCACGAGCCATCTGCTCCAAAATCTGGATACGCTCTTGGCAGTTCTCAATCAACTCATCATAGGTTGAGAGAACTCCGGCGATGCGCTGCTGAGCGGGAATTGAGGGGAGTTCAAGCGGCTCGTTTTCGGAAAAAGTCGTCCATTGAAAGCGAGCAACACCTGTATGCTGCGTGTGGTACTTGTGCATCACCCCTGAAAAATAGAGGCGCTGGAGATACCAAAACATGAACTCCGGATCGCACAGTTTTGTATTGAAGCGGATGAATCGGCTGAAGCTGGCGCAGGTTAGAGGGAATTTCGATCGAGAGAATAACCGAGGCCGCAGCAAGACCGTTCTTCCTGTGATTTGTTTTTTTGTCCCGCCAGCCGCTTCAATAATCACGTCCCACGGTTGAAGAATTTTTCTATCGGCGTGACGCTTGTTAATGTGTCTCCGTGGCGTGTTTTCCGTGCGTCCAAACCGCACGTCCTCAAAGTCCGTTCCTCGAATGGCCGACATCTCAACCGAATCGCCAAACGGCTCGCCCTTGCCCCACTCTCCATCCTTGGAAAGCGCAATCAAGTCTTTGAGCACGCAATTCATGCCTTATGCTTCCAAAATCTGCGCCACGTTCTTGGCAATGGTCTTTTCCCACTTGTGCGCCTCAGCGTTTAACCGCTCAAGCTCCTCGTTGAGTTCCTCCAGTTGCTCCTTGAAATCCTCGTCACTGACTTCATCTCCCGCTGCCACGCCAACGTAACGACCAGCATTTAATGACCACCCTTGCGCTTCAATTTCCTTGAGCGTGGCTACCTTGCAGAACCCCGCCACCTCCGCATACTTCGGCTTGGTACCAAAAACCTCCTTAACCTTGGCCTTGGCTTCGTCGCCACCCAGCGTGAAATCCAATTCTTCACCCCGATACAACTGCACCACGTTGGCGATGAAGCCAATCTGGGCATAAGTCCATTCCCGGTGAGCACGGTCAATCTGTCGATAGATGCGCCGTGCATCAATGAAGAGCACAGTATCTGCCCGTGGCGTCTTGCTCTTGCCCCTGTCCAAGAACCAGAGGGTGCATGGCAGCGTGACCGTATAGAACATGTTAGGCCCAACTGCCACCATCACGTCCACGGCCTTGGCTTCAATCAGCTTCTTGCGTAGCTCCATCTCGCTACTGCGAGCATCGGATGCACTATTGGCCATGACGAATCCCGCACGGCCTTTGGGGTTGAGCGACGAGTAGAACAGTTGAATCCACAGGTAATTGCCGTTGTCGGTGTTTGGCAGGCCAAACGGATAGCGACGACCCGCCCCCACCATTTCTTTCAACCTGTCCTTGTCCACGGCGTTGACGTTGAACGGGGGGTTGGCAAGCACGAAGTCAAATCTGCCGACGGCCTCATGGGGGTCATCGTAGTAGGAGTTGGTCTGGCCACCATGCTTGATGTCGCCCTCCAAGCCATGCACTGCCAAGTTCATTCGGCACAAACGCCCCGTCTCATCGGTCTTCTCCACCCCAAAGACGCTGAGTTCTGATGATGGGTTCTTTTTGTGCTGCGAGACGAACCGTGCCGACTGCACGAACATGCCACCCGAGCCACAGGCAGGGTCAAGGATACGACCATGAAATGGTTCAATCACTTCGGCCAGCAATTTGACGATGCTGCTGGGTGTGTAAAACTCGCCGCCACCCTGGCCTTCCGTCATGGCGAACTCGCCAAGGAAGTACTCGTAAATGCGCCCGAAGGCATCGAAGTCTAGTGTGGCTGGAATCTCCGAGACCATTTTCAACAATCCCTTGAGCAGGGTGCTCGTGAAGAGGTTGTAGGTCTTTGGCAGGACACCCGAAAGTTGTGCATTGTGCTTTTCGATGTCCCGCATGGCATCGTTGACTTTGCCCCCGATGTCCGATGCTTCGGGGAGGTTCAACAGGTAATCAAAACGGCAGTTGGGCGGCAGGTAGAGGATGCCATCGGCATGGTAAGCGGTGGGGTCATCCACCCGTGAACCACGGCGGGATGAGGCACTGGCCTTTTCGAGCTTCGTGCGCTGATGGGAGAAGCGCACTTCGGCGAACCGCAGGAAAATCAACCCGAGGACGGGCTGGGAGTATTGGGCGGCACTAAGGCTGGAATTGGCACGGAACTGGTCAGCGGCATCCCACAGCCGTTTTTCCAGTGTATTCGTAGCGGCGTCTTTTTCTGATGGGGCGACCCATTGCATAGGCTGCCCGGCACGGTAGCTGGAAACCATCCGTGACGTAAAGCAAAAGGGTTCAGGATAGATGCCTTACTCTCTAAATTCCAGAAGGTTGAAGTGGCAATCCTGTTCACAAAACCCGTCCAGCCTCGCCATTTGCCACAGGAACGACCTGAGTTGAAGAGACTGGCGAACCTACCTCGAAACGTCCTGCCCCGTCCTGACGCATCCCAGGGGGGAGAGCAAACCGCCGGAGATAATGCCTGGGCACACAAAATGATACTTCGCCATTTTAACCCTCAGTTTATTTAAAATAACTCTGGTAGGTCTTTCTTCCGTGCTCGATGCACCTTAGCGGGATGCGGTAAAAGAAATGACGAGCCTGCTCTAACATGGGGGTATCGACCAAAGCCTGTTGTTTTCCCTGTTCAAGGGTTTCCTTGAGCATCTTGTCTTCATCTTTTGGTGGCTCGTAAACCTCATGACTGATTTGGTTTCGCCGTTTCATGATCTCAATTAGCGATTTGATTTCATCGGCAGTCCCAAAATGAACGCTGAAATTCTTCCCGAAGTATTTTGCCTTGAATTTGATTGATTGAGCGTCCAACCACCTTACTTCTGTTTCAATGAGTTCAGGCTCGAATTTGGAGCTGAAAACACTTTTTATGGCGATTTTCGGATTCTGTTTATCACGGTGACCTTTCGCAAATACCCGCCTTGGGTCCGCATACAAATATTTCTCATGAACCAGCTTCATGAAGGACTCGAAGTGAGCTACCAGCAGCAGCAACTCGCTTTGATTCAGTCTGTCTTCCGTGAACTCGGAAAGAGCATGAAGGTTCCCAGAACGGCATGCCTTACGCATGTTGCTACTAACCGTTGCAATCTGTAAGTCAAAAATCGGGTCCACCTCCTCATCTCGCAAATCTTTGGCTTCCAAACGTCTTTCTTCCAGCTGGGCAATTTTCCTTTCTGCGGCTTCCTGCAAAAACCGCTTTCGGTCTTTCGGTTTCAGCAACTTCAAACAGAACCGGAGTAAATCGAACTGCGTTTGCACGCTTTCAAGTGTCTGCCGATAGGGTCTGAATGAGAGCCTTTCGTCTGAGCTTTTCATTGGCGGGATGATACTGGTTTATGGGCGAGTTGGCCACGCTCCAATCCTCATCCCCAAAAGCACCGCATGGCCGGGTTTAGCTGCGAATGCATCGCCAGCGTTCGTCAGTGTGGCGAGGGGGGCTTAAGTCGTCGGCTCATCGGGAAAATGCCGGCCGAAAATCTTATTCAGTCGGCTTTGATAGCCCCCTCTTTCCGGATGCGCTTTGTGCTTATAGATACGTTCCAGATCCTGTGGGCTAAGAGTCAGCTCCTTTGTGGACTTATTCACCCGGTTCTGGAGTCCCGTGAAAAAGTTCTGGAATCCGCCTTGTCCCCGGACAGCGACAGTCAGTTCCTTGTATTCAAAACTATTCAGCTTCACCTTTACTTCTCGGAGTCCAAATCCAACGGAGAGGGGCCTGTCCAATCCAAGTGCGCTACGAAGGCTCTTGATACCTTTTCCAAGCGGAGGGAGTTCCGCTTTGATCCCCTTCAAAGAGATTTCGATTTTACCCCCAGAGAACACCACAGCAAGCGTGAGCAGGCCAAAGCATCCCATCAACACGATTTCCAAGGGGCTTTGCCGTGAGATTTTCTCGATCTGGAGCAAATCTCTAGCCCTCTTTGGATCGAAAATGGAATCCAACTCCTTGGGAGAAAAGCGGCCAATCAACCTCTTCATCTCCGCAATCTCGTCCTCACTTGGCTCCTTCTGCTGGTGATGATGGTCGTTTGGTACCACCTTTTCCAACGCCACGTTAGCGCCTTGAAAAAGGAAAAGAAACTCAGCCAGGTCCGAAGGATTGATTACCTCAGTTTCGTCTTTGATTGTCAGGAGGATCGATTCCATAAGAGTTCATCAGGTTGCGTGACCAGCACTATTAACCGACTTCTTAGCCAGATTGATATACTCGCCGTCGATGTCAAACCCTATAAAATGCCAAATCTGGCAGGCTTTTGCAGCCAACGCAGAATGCCCAATCCCCACGAACGGGTCCAGCATCACGATGTCCTTGCGGGAGCTGTGGATCTTGATGCAGTTCATCGCCAGTTCCACCGGGAACGTTGCTGGGTGGGGACGCTGCTTTTCCCGGCTTACGATGGTTCTATAAGGGATAAACCAGTTGTTGCCTCGGCACCGCAAATCCTTCCCGCCTGTGTGAGCCCACCTGTTGATGTTGGACTTGTCTGAATAGGGCACGCCGAGACCAAGCCGGTTGAGCGGCGTATCGCCGTTCTTTGTTAGGTGAAAAATGTACTCGTGGCAGTCGTTTACAAACCGGTGGGAATGGAGCGGTTTGTAGTGACCAGCTGACACCTGCACCCCTTCTTTGGTTTCCACGGTTATGGATTTTATCCAGTGGAAAGTGTTCTGAAGCACGAATCCGACATCGCCGCCCTTCAATGCGACCAAGAGTTCGTGAGGGATTAGTGGGTTTGAAGGGCAGGAACCGAGATTCAGGAAAAAAGAACCTTTGTCCTTGAGAATGCGTTTAACCTCCCTCGCCCAAGAACAAGACCACTTCAAATAATCTTCGCTGCTCTTGTTATCGTCGTACTTACTATACTTGATGCCCAAATTGTACGGCGGCGAGGTCACGACGAGGTCAACAGAAGCATCTTCGAGCCTCCGCATCCCTTCGATGCAATCTATGGTCCGCAGGTCGTAGTTCAGTTGGTCAAATTTCATGCGCAATAATCGGCAACGGCAGGACGCTTACCTTATTACCAAACCACGATCCAAATTAGCTCCAAGCGTCCGGCGAAAAATCCGGCGGAGCGTCCGTCGCCAGTAGACGTTACCGTATCGAAAGGCGTAGCGATTGATTCGCTCCATCAAAACATGGCTTAGGTCGATCTCCCCGGTGGTCTCATCGAGGTGGTAACAAAGATGCAACAGTAAGTTCTGGAACCCGCCACGACCAGCGGAGTGGTCAACCACACGCTTCAACTCTCCAATCTCAGCGATTGTGAGTTTTATTCGCATGGCTGCATGGTGCCCTTTTTCCAGGAAGCCGCCAAGTTTGAATCTGACAGGGTGATTAGAGCGTCGGCTGATGCGACCCGACGTAGATCATCCGCCGCCCAATACGAAAATCATTGTCCCGGGCCAGATCTCTTAACGGCGTTGTAAGGCTTCGTTCACTTCCCGGAGGATAAAGCGGGGGCGGTTGACCTACCGGCAAGGTTTTCGACCGCTTGCCCCAGCTTTCTCACATCTGCGCCTTCGCTCATAAACCATGCTCGCCTGACAACTTGGTAGCGGCAATTCGCCTTACCGATTTCGAGATCGGAGCGGGCAAACTTTACTTGTGCAGGGTAACGGTTTTCACGAGACATAAAGCACATACATCATAGCGAGCGTTAAGGCGTAATTTGATGAAGAACGAAAAGCGGCTTTTCTAGTAGAAGTTCAAAAGGATTTTTCTGTAAAACTAATTGAAGAACCAAAACAAAGAATTCCGAATATTGTTGTGGTGGGGATTCGTTAAGGAGTTTAACAACAGATATTGATGGCTCAATCCCTGCTTATGCCAAGCCATAGTCGAGAGGCATGTTGAATTTGCTGACCCGTACCGAGGGCTCAGGGAGCTTCGTGATTATGCTTCTCGGCTGGGATTGTTCGCAAAAGGGCCATCAACTGCTGACGGTTGTAGGGCTTTTCGAGAACGGCAGTGACTCCCAGATCTTTTAACTCAGCAGCCAGGGCTGCTTCGTTGCGGCCAGTCATCACGGCTACTTTCAATCCGGGGCAGACGTGCCGCAGCGCGCGAACGAAAGTAACCCCATCCATGTGCGGCATCTGAATATCCGTGAGCACCAGGTGGAGGCGGTCCCGAAACTGAGTGGCCTGAGCGATGCCTTCCGCGCCGTCGCGGCCCACGATCACCTCGTAACCGAAGGCTTCGAGGACAGTGCGGCAAACCTCTCGAATGGCTGCCTCATCATCCACAATCAGAACCAGCCGACCTTCGCCTGCCAGTGGGGGTTCATCGGCGATGCTGGCTTCAGGAACCTGCAAGGCCAGATCCGCAGGCAGAAACACGGAGAAGCATGAGCCGTTTCCAACCGTGCTTTCCAGGTGGAGAAATCCTCCGTGGCCACGCACGATGCCCAGAGCGGTGGAGAGTCCCAGGCCGGTGCCTTTGTCAGGGCCTTTCGTCGTGAAGAACGGCTCAAAAATGCGGTCCTGAATATCCAGAGGAATTCCGGCGCCCGAATCGGTGATCTGCACCCGGACATAGAGTCCCGGCTTGGCTTCACGGGCAGAAGCGGCAAAGGTCTCATCGATTGTAAACCGATCCACCCGTACCAGCAGGCTGCCGCCATGGGGCATAGCGTCCCTCGCGTTCAATGCGAGGTTCAAAAACACCTGGTGCAACTGGGTGGCATCGCCGCGGACCGGTGGGAGGTCGGTGGTGTAGCTGGATCTTATGGTGATGTTCTTGGGAAACGTGCTGCTGATGATCTTCTGCAGATCACGCAACAGGTGCCGCACCTGGAGCGGGACGAATTGCCCATCGGCTCCACGCGCAAAGGTCAGAAGTTGCTGGACCATTTCCGCACCACGCCGCGCGCTGCTTTGAACGGTCTCCACCAACGGCCGGACGTCGGACGGCAGGACCTCCTGCATCAGGGAGATGCCCATGATGATCGGTGAGAGCGCGTTGTTTAAATCGTGCGCCACGCCGGCCGCCAGCGTCCCGATGCTCTCCAGACGCTGATTCCGGAGCATCCGGCGCTCCAGCTCCTTGCGCTCTTCGATATCTAACTTGATCGTAATATAATGAGTAATCTCACCTCCGGTGCGCGTCCGGACGGGTGTCAGGGTCATTTCCTCCTGGTATACGGAGCCGTCTTTTCGGCGGCTGCGCATTTCACCGCGCCAGACTTTGCCCGCACGAACTCGCTCCCACATTAAATTATAGAACTCTGGAGGATGCGCGTCGGAGCGCAGTAATCGGAGGCTTTGACCGATCAAATCAGCTTCGGAATAGCCCGTGAGCTGGCAGAAGGCAGGATTGACCCATTGCACCACGCCATCCGCGTCCAGGATTGCAATAGCGTTTGCAGCGGCGAACAGCGCGGCCTCATGAAGCTCAAGTTGGGCGCGAGCCTGGCGGCTGGCGAGGCTGGCTTGCCAGCGTTCCAGTTCGGCCGCGGCACGAGCCGCAAAGAGATTCAGGAGCCGCTCGCCCAGGCCGAAGTGCGAGGGCAAATCACCACTGAGAACCTGCAGGAGTCCGATCGGTTCACCGGCGCTGTTGTTCAGCAAGACCCCCAAATATCCCCAGTCACGGTTTTGTCGAAGAAAGGGAGGGCCGGAGAAACTCTGGCATTCGGCGGCTGTAAAATAGGTTACGCCCTGGGACCTGGCATTGAGCAGTGCTCCACCGGGACTGCCTGCTAACGAGTATGCCTCGTTCTCTTTCAGCTTGCCATCCATGGCTATCGCCAATGTTCGCAGTCGCGGTTCCGGCGCAAATTCCAACTCACCCACGGAAACACGATGCGCCCCCAAAACCCGTGAGAGCTCAAGCACGAACGCAGGAAAGAAATCGCGCCCACTATCCTCGCTCGCACGCAACAAGGCTGAAATGGCTGTGTCCGTGCGCCGTTGCTCGTCAATATCCAGTGAGGCGCCGACAAATCCCGCGAGTTCTCCCCGCGCCCCCCGAAGTTGCGTGATGGAGACAGACACCCAGCGCTCGGAGCCATGGGCTGTTAGCAGGCGGAAATCGATTCCAGTAACATGCGGGCTCGTCTGGGCTTCCAGCCAGCGATCCATCACGCCGGCTTGATCCTGGGGATGAATCAGGTAGGTGCCTCGGGTTCCAAGGATTTGATCCATGGGATACCCGGTATGGTGAGCCATCCGCTTGTTGCAGTAGATGACGTTCCCTTGAGAATCCAAGCAGAAGACACTCAGGGGGACGGTTTCAGCCAGGGCTTCAAGCATGGCTTTTTGAAGGCTTAGCGCTCCTCCGAAAGACTGCAACGCGCCTTCGGGAGCCGCGCAGCCATCCAGCGAGATTGAAACAGGCGGTTTTTCCTGCGGCTGCCCAAGTTGTTGATTCCCCACTCCCCCTCTAGCCCCGGCTTCCAGGTTTTTACTGATGTCTTCGTTCATCGAAACAAGCAATGACCATTTTGGCACAACCGGGCCGCCTGTCGAACCGGAGATGGAACGATGAATACGGATGATTCAACCCCCAACCGTCCGGATGGTAGCTCTCAAATATTACGTAGCCATATGTGATGGGCTTGCAGTTATTGGCCCGGGGACTGGGTCTCAAGGATGGCCCAGGCGTAGGACCTGACGAAATCGCCGCACCAGCCCAGGCTGTTCTGGGATGTTTTTGGGTACGCGGGAAACTGAATGATACCCACCCAGGGAAGGATTTCCGGACAGGTGGGTTGCGTTTGTGCGCTCATTTCATTGACCAGGTGGTCCGAGACATCCAGGTAAATGTGCTCCAGCAGGTCCCAGATTTTCGGCACGGCGCCCATCTGCCAGGCGACCCCGGCCGTCAGGAGTGGCAGGTTCTGATGCCAAACGGAGAATAGCGCGCCACCCGGTTTGTGGGCGACTTCCACTTCATACTCCTGGTAAGGCGCTGGCAGGCGCCCGCCATAACCAATGAGCGGGCGCATGAGTCTGAAGACCTCCGCGACCACCCCCTCACGAGGACTGGCAAACTCCAGCCCGTTGTTCAGCACATAATACAACATGCTGGAACCTGGTCGTGTGGGGGTGGTCGGGTTCATGGACCGCTAATCAGAAATCACGGAAACCATCGGCCAGAGGTTCGGGTGTGGTTTGGCGGCCAGCCATGGGCTTGATCACTCGTGAAGGCTCAGGCATGGCGCTCTTCAGCGAGGCCGATCCATTCGACTTCACTGATTTGGTTGCACCGCGGGCCTTGGCCCTGGGCTGCGTCGTGAAGTTCTCGGACTTAGCCGCAACCGGCTCTGAGCCCTTGCTCTGCCCGCCTGCGAGTTGGAGCAGTTCTGACACTGCGCCACGCAGGGCATCGGCCTGGGCATTCATTTCTTCTGCTGCTGCGGCGCTCTCCTCGGCAGAGGCGGCGTTCGATTGCGTTACATGGTCCATCTGGGTTACCGCCGTATTGAGCTGTATGATTCCCTGGGACTGTTCCTTCGACGCGGCAGCCACTTGAGCGATCAATTCGTCCACTTGACGCACCTGATTGACGATCGTCTGGAGTCCGTCGCCTACGCGGCGGCTGATCTCCACACCCTGGGAGGTCTTGTTGACGCTATCATCGATCTTCAGTGCGGTTTCTTTGGCGGACTGGGCACAACGCTGTGCGAGGTTGCGCACTTCATCAGCCACGACTGCAAAACCCATTCCGGCTTCTCCAGCACGGGCGGCTTCAACCGCTGCATTGAGCGCGAGAATGTTGGTTTGGAAAGCGATCTCGTCGATGGTCTTGATGATCTTGGCGATCTCATCGCTCGAGGCCTTGATCGCCTGCATGGAATTGTTCATTAGCTGCACGTCCGATGCGCCTGTATCCGCCGCAGTGCGCGCCTGGCGAGCCAGGGCATTGGCTTGTTCTGCGCCTTCCGAATTGCGTTTGGTCATGCTGGCCATCTCTTCAAGGGAGGAGCTGGTTTCTTCAAGCGAAGCAGCCTGCTCGCTCGCGCCTTCCGCAAGTGTCTGGCTCGAACCCGCCACTTGGCCGGCTGCTGACGCGACCTGCAACGCGCCTTCTTCCAACGCATTTGAAACACGCTTCAGTGTGCTGGTGATGCCTCGGATGATAACAAATGCAGCGACTGCGCCCGCCAACAGACCAACAATGGCGGATATGAGAATCAGCATGATCGAACGCGCGACACCTTCCTCAAGCGCCTTTCCTTCGTCAACTGCCTCCTTCGAATTGTCTGCAACCAGGGTTTCCCCGGCTTTCAGGTAGCTATTGAAAGCGGTGGCAACGGGGCCTTCGAGCAGCTTCACGGCTTCCTCCCGGTTGGTCTCCACAGCAGCGAAGAACTTTTCCCGTTCTGTCACGAAGTTTGTGCGCTGCTTCTTGAAATCATCAAATGTCGCACGGTCCGCCTCATGAATAATGAGCGCTTCGTAGTTCTTCAGAATTTCACTGACATCCCCTCCGATAACCACTAGTTGCTCACGAATTCGTTTGCGCTCCTCAGGCTTCTCAGCCCGCACGAGCTGGTGAAGAAGAATCTGGGCTTCCGCCTGGGCAAATTTGGCGCGGAATGCATAACTCATGGACGGCATAGCCGTTTTCACGACCACATTACTCTTCTCGTGTGCGGTTTGAAGTTGATTTATGGAGAACCAACTTATTGCAGCGCACAGCAGCCCAAGGAGAGAGAACCCGAGCACCGTGCGTTTACCGATCGTCATTTGTTTCATAGTCTTCGTTTTTTTCAGGCGGCATCGGCTCAACAAAAAAGGCACAATCGAGATGCGCCCCAACGCGGAGCGTTCGATTGTGCCTTCTACTTGCGAACCTGATTATTTCGCCCGATTAAGGCGGCCGGTATTCACACCCGGCCTTCAGTGACGTCATCGGCCTAAATGTCACTACTCTTTAGGGATTTCTTTCCCTTTCTGCCAGCTCGCCTTAACCAACGGTTCTATTCGTTTGCGAAGATCTGCTAAATCTTTGGATTTGAAAGCGTTGCGAGTCTTGTCAATCACCACCAACGTCTCCAGCAGCGCATTGAGCAGCAGCACCGGATGCGTCTCGTTCATCTGCGTATTTTGATCCGAACTCGCGCCCGGGGTGCCGCTTCCTGCCAGCTCGGCAAAGGTCCGGGCATCAGCGATAGCCTCTGCGGCGTTCCGCAGGGTCAGGTCGAGCAGTGTGCGCCACGATGACGGGTCGGGCGAGGGAGCGTTCGCTATGTTTAGCTCCGCGCGGTCCAGCGCCTTTTTCCAGGAATCCACCCTTCCAGTGGACGCTCTTAAGGCCTTTAACGCCTTATAGTTCTGCACGGCGGGGGCGACCTGGTCCAGAAGGTCCTTCTTCTCGAAAGGCTTTACCAGGTATGCCGTGACCCGAAGCTTTACCGACTGAATGGCTGACTCCATCGAAGGATAAGCAGTCATCAGGATGATCGGCATGCTTGGGTTCATCTTGGAGGCAGTGCGGATGAGGTGCAGATCATCGTTCCCAGGCATTTCCATGTCAGAAACCATCAAATCATAGGAATCTGAAGAGAGGCTCTCGATGGCTTCAGGCACACCAACCGAGGTCTCCACTTGGTAATTCGCTCCACGTAGAATGCCGCCAACCATCTCCCGGAAGAGGGGTTCGTCATCTACCACCAGCACACGACCGAGATGCATAGGAATATTACAGTTGATACGAGGCTCGCAGCCTCAAAGCAATGGCCCGTCTTACGGCGTGCCAGACTGCCACCAACAGTTTGCCAGAGCCTGGGGGCGCGGGAAAGCTCGAAACAGCCCGAGTCCATGGACAGGATGAAGAACGGGGCACTGTCTTCGTCGCGTCAGCGATTTTTCAGAAACATCTTTCCCGGTAATTGGCGGATGAGCCGTTTCATCTCCAAACTGAGCAGCGCGACGGATGCAAAAGCGGGAATTCCACCTTCGGTCAGCATTCACCGACTGGCTTGCCTGACGGGTGTTTTAGAAAATTGGAAACCCTTTCTTCTCACTGTCGTTGCTGCTGAGCACGGTTCGAGCGCGCAACTCCCAAGTGTCTGTTTTACGGCTTTGACAGCCTGTAAAACTTCACTGGACATTCTAGCGTAACAAAGTCCTGAAACTGGAGAAGACCGTTGGCCGAGGTATTCGTAGCGATCACCTGCCATTGCGGCATGGGAAGGCTGATATTTGTCGTTGACCAGAGGAGGTTGGTGCTGCCTGGCACACTGGCGGCAAAAAAAGTCACAACGCCATTCGCGCTTCTTGCGACATGAAACAGTCTAGGTACTGAAATCACGGTCAGGTTTGCGACCGAGCTGGTCACGCTTCCCCAATTATTCGTAACGATGACCCAATAATTGCCGGAGTGATTGGTTGATACGGGTCCCAAGGCCAGACGATTGCCGGCTGTACCGGCGATGGATGAATTATTGAAAAACCACTGGAATGCCAACGGAGGGGTGCCAGTAGCTTTAACTTCAAAGCCAGTTGTGCCGCCAAGAAACAGGCTTTGGTTGGTTGGTTGACCCACAATAGAGGGGGGCAGGTTTAGCCGATATATTACCCCATTGTTGCCACTACCGTACTGGGTTGTACCATACAATTCTCCATCCGGGCCCGGTGTAAGTTTCGACTTTGGATTCGCACCGTTGGTCCCGCCGAAGCTTGCAACCGTCACCAATGTGCCTGTGGTTCCAACCTTAAATACGGTCCCTTTATTATCGCTGCCGCCAAAGTATGTGGTGCCATAGAAATCACCGTCTGGCCCCAACACCAGTTGACCTTGAGGCGTCGCTCCGTTTGTCCCGGCAAAGCTTGCGATTGTGGACAGTTGACCATTGGTAATCTTGAATACAGTGCCACCCCCACCACTGCCAGCGATAGAAGTTGTGCCATAGAAACTGCCGTCAGGTCCGAGTGTCAAAGGTCCTTCCGGACTGGACCCGTTTGTGCCCCCATCAAAAATGAAAACCGCGTTCAGATCGCCATTGGTGGTCACCCGAAACACTGCACCGTTCCCCCAAAAATCGCCACCGCCCGAAGCGGTGCCGTAGAAAGCTCCGTCCGCACCGAGCGTGAGTCCTGCCATGGGAAATGCTCCACTCGGTCCAGAAGCGTCATAAAATCGGGCTATGGTTGTAAATGCGCCATCGGATGCCACTCTGAATACGGTTCCGCCATAGGGAAACCCCTCGGGGCCGCCGTTGCGAGTCGTGCCATAGAACTTGTCGTCTGCTCCCAGTGTTAACGCCCCGACAGGCAACTCCCCACCGCTCGATCCAGCAAAACTGAATATAGTCTTGAGTGACCCGTTGGTGGTCATTCTGAATATTGTCCCATTCCCGGTACCGCCACCGGAGGTTGTGCCGTAGAATGCGCCGTCCGAACCCAACACCAAGTCCCCCCCTGGGTTCGCTCCGGTGGGGCCCGGGCCCTCAAAGCTGAACAACGTCGTTAGTGCGCCCTCGGTCGTGACTCTAAATACGCATCCGCTATTATTACTGCCGCCGGACTGAGTCGTTCCGTACAGATTTCCGTCTGCTGCCAGAACAAGGGGTGCATAAGGATAATCCCCGTTTTTGCCAGAAAAGTTGGCCACAGTTGACAACGTACCGTTCGGTTTCAGTTGGAATACGACTCCGGAGTCGTTGCTGCCGCCCCAAACGGCAGTACCGTAGAAATTACCGTCCGGACCGAGCGTCAGTCCCGAGCACGGTTTGGCTCCGGTCGCGTCTTCAAAACTTGCGAGTGTGGTCAAAGTTCCATTGATCGTAAGTCTAAATGCAGTGCCATAGCCACTGCTTCCGCCTCCCGCGGTTGTGCCATAAAAGTTTTTGTCCGACCCGAGTGTTAGTGCTGCCGTTGGGTACGCCCCGTTTGTTCCAGCAAAACTGGCTTTGCTGGTGAAAACTCCGCTGGGCGTCAGTTGGAATACTGTTCCCAGTCCGGCATCGCCACCCTGGTAAGTGGTGCCGTAGAAATTACCGTCAGGTCCCAACGCCAGCGCTGCCTGCGGGTAGGCTCCATGAGCGTTTATTCTTGCGCTGCCCACCGGCGCCGTAAAAGAGAAGAGGGTAGTCAATACACCGTTGGTCCTTACCTTGAAGATTGTTCCTGAATCACTGTCGCCACCGCGGGTGGACGTTCCGTAGAAGTCTCCGTCCATCCCCAGGGTCAGTCCAGAGCAGGGATTCGCCCCGTTTGTCCCTGCGAAGTTGACCAGCGTGGTCAACGTTCCATTGGTCGCCACCTTAAACACCGTGCCAACTCCACTGCTGCCACCAGCGAAGGTAGTACCGTAAAAGTTTCCATCCGGTCCCTGTAACAAACTCCCTTCACAATCCGCGCCGAGGGCAAAACTGGCGGTCGTGCGGAAGCCGCCGTTGGTGGTCACGCAGAACACCGTTCCATTCCCGCCGCCTCCGCTGGAAGTGGTGCCGTGAAGATTGCCATCAGATCCAAGGATTAGACCTCCTCGAGGCTTCAGTCCTGTCTCATTAAGTGCGGCGAAATTAACCTGCATGACTAAGGTTCCGTCCGGCTTCAACTTGAACGCCGTTCCATTTTCGTTGCGAGAGTTGTTTCCAATGGTACCGCCGGAGTAGGTGGTCCCGTAGAGACAGCCGTCCGGTCCCAATGTCAGGCCTGCATAAGGCTGAGCCGGTCCAGTGGGGTTGTTGAACGAATAAATCGGTTGGATGTTTGGAGCCGCCTCCGAAGTTCCCCAACAGGCCAGCCCCAAAAAGCAAAGTATAAACAGGAACGGTTCGGCGATATCTTTGGAAGGGTGTTTGATGCAAACTCCGTTCTTCATTGCACAAGGATTCCGAAAGACCACTACGATGTCAACCAATCGCTTTGCGTTCCTTCCATTTCGACGGCGGAAGCTTCGAGGAACACAACACCGTCCTCCAGCGACAATGATTTTGTGAATTTCGGAGTTCCGCCTTTCGGCTTGACCCGCGGCACAATACTGCATCACCACTCGCCATCCCGCTGCTCTCGGCCGGTTGACATCTCTCTCGTGGGAGCGGGATGAACGCCTCTCCGGCGCGCTCGTTTTATCTGTGCCGTGTGTTTAGCAGCGGTCAGTCACCGATTCCTTAGGAACATCTTTCCCGGTAATTGGCGGATGAGCCGTTTCATCTCCAAACTGAGGAGCGCGACTGAAACCGCCGAACTCGGCAATCCGCTACCGCGGATCACGTCATCAATGCTCACCTCTTCTTTGCCCAGAAGGTCGAACACCTTTTGTTCGTTGGGTTGAAGCTCCAGCGCTGGGAGAACACCGGTTTCGTTCGGAGCCGGAGGACGGTTCGTTACCGGGAACAGGTATTCGAATTCGCTGAGTATATCCTCAGCACCTTCGCAAAGCTTCGCCCCTTGCTTGATTAGCTCGTGGCATCCCTTACTTCGGGGAGAATCAATCCGGCCCGGTACCGCAAAAACCTGGCGGCCGTAATCTGCCGCAAAACGGGCGGTGATTAATGAGCCGCTGGTAAGGTTTGCCTCCACAACAACTGTTCCCAGGGTCATTCCCGCGACGATGCGATTGCGAATAGGAAAGGACTGTTTATCACCGGGCCGATTAAAGGGAAACTGTGTGATGAGCGCGCCATCGGCGGCAATGCGCTCGTAGAGTTCGGCATTCTCGGGCGGGAAGACCAGGTTGATGCCCGTGCCCAGGACTGCGATCGTGCGGCCTTTTGCCGAAAGAGCGCCTTGATGCGCCGCGGAATCAATCCCGCGCGCGCCTCCGCTGACAACCGTCACGCCCAGATACGCCAGTTGATATCCGAGCCTGCGCGAAACCTCCATGCCGTAAGGAGTGGTCATTCGCGAGCCCACCATGGCTACCGAGTTTTTGTCCTTGGGCAAGACCTGACCCTTAACATACAGTACGATGGGCGGGTCATAGATCTGTTTCAACAATTCGGGATATTCCGGATCACTTTGGATGAGAATATGACAGCCGAAATCAGCTACTCGTTTCAGTTCACCCAGCAAATCAATGTCCCGCTCCCAATGGGCGATGGCTTCCGCAGTGTCCGCGCCGATCCCCTGCACCTTTTGCAGTTGGGCAGATGTAGCGCGCAAAATAGCCTCAGGTTCTCCGAAGACGGAAAGAAGTTGCCGGACGCGAACCGGTCCGACGCCATCGATCAGGTTCAGAGCGACGAAAGCTTCACGGGGATCCATGGTGCGTTTTGTATCCCGTGGAGTGGAGTCAAGCAAGACCTTATTTAAGCAAAATCCACCATCAGTTCGATGGATGTTAAAACCGTCACATATGCCTGGGACCTTAACGGAGAGCTATGTTCACTCGGCTGCCATGGCAGGCTGGCAATAGCATGTGCTGGGCGGCTGGACGTCTGCCGCGGCCCAGGCTTTCAGGAATTGCTTATGGACGCGCCGGGCCTCGGCGGTTTTCTCCTGTTGCGAAAGTGCGTCGCGCAATCCCATCAGTGACCAGCCGTTTGCCGGGTTCTTCAGCAAGTCTTCGCGATAAACACGTTCTGCCTCGGCTGGTTTGCCCGCGCGTAGAAGAACCGCCCCAAGGGTATGGCGCACCGGCTGCACCCAATCGGGTGGCTCGTCGTACCTCAGCTTATCTTCGAGCTGCACGGCCTGCTCCAAATCTACGATCGCTTTGTCGAAGTCCCCGGATTGTGCAGCCATCTCCCCATCCAGTACGCGGGATGCGATTTCAGCAATCGCGGATGACGCGTTATTGCCGAAAGTCGCCGTTGCAGGGATCTGAGCAGACGCGTGGCGGAACGCATCCCGCTCAGCCCGGGCCTCCGGGATGCGGTCGAGCACGGTGTACGCCGTGGCGCGGGTGAAGTGCCATAGGGCGCGTGCGAGTGGCATGCCTGCCGGCGGCTCAGGTTCAGCAAGAATCTCCTCCCACTTGCCGAATCGCATCAACGCTTTTGAAACAAATACTGTGTAACCATCCACCACCCCCGGAAACTCGGCCACAAAATCCTCCGGCATTTCACTGACCATTCTCCTGGCAATCCGAATGGTCTCTTCGCTGCGACCGCGCATCATGGCGGTGAACGCCAGAAAATGAGCATTATGAGCCATGTACATCCCATAAAAACCCGGCCGTGGATACGCTGCCCGGTACAGGCGGTCAGCCTGCATCGCTTCAATATTGGCTCGCGCCGCATCTTCCCAGCGGCCAACCCGAACAAAAATGTGTCCCGGCATGTGCACCAGGTGGCTCGCATCCGGCACCAGGTGCTGCAAACGCTCGGCCGCGGCTACTGCCTTGTGCGGCTCGGGCGATGCCTCAACGGCGTGAACGTAGTAATGATTGGCACCCGGGTGATTCGGATTGATCTCCAGGACACGCTCCAGCGTCAGAAGAATAGGAGCCGTCCACGGCTGGGGTTTTCCTTCCGTCCACAGGTCCCAGGGATGCAGGTCCATCAGCGATTCGGCATAGAGCGAACCGACATCTGCATTCCCGGGGTAATTCCGCCAAACCTCACCCATGGCCTCTGCATAGGCCTGATCCAACGGACTACGGTCTTCCGGTTGAGGGTTGGCGTAGCGCGCGGATAAGGCGCCGATCAGCGCCTGTTCAAGAGGGGAAGCTTGAGGAGCGAGTTGCCGGGCTCTTTGGAGAGCTTCCCATGCGTTGGTGGCACGCGCAGGCGGAACCATTGGAAAATTGATGTGAGGGCCGTTTACCAGGGCTATTCCCCAGTGGGCCATGGCACATTCAGGATCAGCAGACGCCGCGCGACGAAACTCTTGTTCTGCTGCGTGATGGGCAAAGGCATACGTCCAATTCAAGCCGCGATTAAACGCGCGCTGGGCCTCCGGTGAACGCGTTGTGATGGAGACGGCATGGCGGCCGAGACGCTCCGGCGTGCGGGTGATGCCGGTTTGATCGACCGGTTGGTGATGGACACAGCCCCCGCTCAACAGTGCGAGTGCCAGGCATACGTACAGGGTCAGTTTCATAAGCAATAATTAAACTGCACCTTATCATGGAGATTAGCGGCAGTATTATTACCCCGTCCCGATTTGCCTGTCCAGCCTGGAATCCGCGGCTCAGGGGCACCTCCGTCGCATCTTTTTTTATGGACAGTTAGGAACGCTCCGGTGATTGTTCAATTGCCTAAGCTGATATGATCAACTCCACCAGAACAGTTGTGGCCGGGAGTACCAAGCCCCGGGTTAACGATGCCCTTTTTCACCAGGTGTTAACCAGCGCGCGCGCCAATTTTGGCGTGGATTCCTGGCAGATCACCAGCCGTGAGGTTGCAGGCAGCCCTGCCGGTTGGTCTGTTCGCAAGTTCAAGCTGCACGGCGGCAAGCAGGAAGGTGTGGATGTGGTGGAGGTCAATAACGGGCGTCTGCTTTTTTTGGTCATTCCCACACGCGGCATGAGCGTGTTGCGTGCGGATTGTGGGGATGTGCGGCTGGGTTGGGACTCCCCGGTAAAAGAGATTGTCCATCCAAGCTTCATCAACCTGGAAGGCCGGGGCGGGCTCGGCTGGCTGGAAGGATTCAACGAGTGGATGGTGCGTTGCGGGTTGGAATTCGCCGGTCACCCGGGCCAGGACCGATTTCGGAACAACGTGGGTGACGAGGTGACGATGAACGTCACTTTGCACGGTCGAACCGCCAATACCCCGGCATCGGAGGTGGAAGTCTGGATGGAAACGGTCGCTCCGCACCGGTTGCACATCCGCGGCCTGGTTGAAGAACGATCCTTTTATGGGGCGCAGCTTTCGCTGTGGACGGATATTTCAACGGAACCAGGAACGACTTCAATCCTGTTCGAGGACTCGATCACCAACCACGCGGCGCAGGACCAGGAGTGCCAACTGATCTATCATACGAATTTCGGCGCGCCGCTTCTGCAGGAGGGCTCGCGGTTCTTTGCAGCGGTTGAACGGGTGGCCGCCTTCAATGATCGCGCAGCCGAAGGGCTGGACAGCTTCGATCTCTATTCCGGGCCACAGAACGGGTTCGTCGAGCAGGTCTATTGTCTTTTCCCAGTGGCTGGGTCGGACGGCCAGGTGGAGATCATGCTGCAGAACGCGGCTGCGGATCGCGGGGTGTCGATGAAATTTCCAGTGCAACAACTGCCGTACGTCACGTTATGGAAAAATCTGGCTGCTGTTCAAAACGGCTATGTCACGGGCATGGAGCCCGGCACAGGTTTTCCGTACACCCGCCGGCTGGAGCGCGAGGCTGGGCGGGTGCCCAAACTTGCGGGTGGAGAGACCCGCCGGTTTTCGGTCGAGGCGACGATTCATCCCGACAGCGCCGATGTGCGTGCTGTCCGCGAGCGCATCCAAAAGACGCAAGGGGATATCAAACCGCTGATTGAGACTGCGCCGCCCATAAAGGCTTAGCCTTCGGGGGCAAGAATGGCAATTGACATGGCGATTATGAACAACACCCAGTCCGGCTCACAAACCGACCGTCTAACGGCTCGGATTTTCTTTTGGTCGCTAATCTCGGCTCTGGCAGGTTTCCTGTTTGGATTCGATACCGTCGTTATTTCTGGAGCCGAGCAGAAGATCCAGAGCTTATGGCACCTGAGTGATTCGGTGCACGGCATTGCCACGGCTTCAGCGTTGTATGGCACCGTGCTTGGCTCATTGGTTGGGGGCTGGCCGACAGATCGATTTGGACGCAAGCCCACTCTGTTGTTTATCGGTCTTCTCTATATTGTCTCCGCCGTTTGGTCAGCGCTGGCGCAGGACGTTAATTCGTTCATCGTTGCGCGTGTCCTGGGGGGCCTGGGCATCGGAATATCCACCGTAGCCGCGCCTTTGTATATATCGGAAATTGCACCGGCCCGCCACCGTGGATTTCTGGCAGGAATGTTCCAGTTCAACATCGTGTTCGGCATTGTGGTCGCTTTTCTTTCCAACGCCCTCCTGGCTGAAGTCGGCCCAAATGCATGGCGCTGGATGCTCGGCGTCGCTGCTTTCCCGTCTGTGATTTACACCGTGTGTTGCTTTTGGATACCTGAGAGCCCTCGCTGGTTGATCGCTCGGCGGGGAAACCTGGACGCTGGTGCGGCGGTTCTGCGCATGATCCAGCCCTCTGCCTCGCCTGAAGCGATCGAGGCCGAGGCCAACGAGATCGTCGCGGCATCCAAACAGAAAATCTCCTCGGGCGGTTTCTGGACTTGGAATCTCCGCGTGCCGATCATGATGGCTTTCCTGGTGGCGTTCTTCAATCAGCTCTCTGGCATCAACGCGATTCTCTATTTTGCACCGCGGATTTTTGAAATGACCGGGCTTGGTGCGAAAGCCGCGTTGCTGCAGTCCGTGGGCATCGGCGTGACGAATCTGGTTTTCACATTTGTGGGCCTTTGGCTGATCGATAGGCTGGGACGGCGTACCCTGCTGTATCTGGGCTCATTCGGCTACATCATTTCGCTCGGCCTGGTGGCATGGGCATTTTTCACTGAGCACTTCAGCATTGTGCCCGTCTGCATTTTTGCCTTCATCGCGGCCCATGCGATTGGCCAGGGAACAGTCATCTGGGTGTTGATATCCGAGATCTTTCCTAACCGTCACCGCGCCGAGGGCCAAGCATTGGGAAGTTTCACACATTGGATCTTTGCCGCTCTCCTAACCACGGTCTTTCCGATCATGGTCAAAAAATTTCCGCCCGGGTATGTGTTCCTGTTCTTCTGCGGAATGATGGTGCTGCAACTGCTTTGGGTTAAGTTCATGGTTGTAGAGACCAAAGGTGTTCCGCTCGAGAAAGTGCAGGCCCAACTCGGGATTTCTGAATCATGAGCTTCAAGCTGGTTGATATCGGAGAGGTGTTGTGGGATCTGTTGCGTGCGGGCCCGCAACTGGGTGGCGCACCTGCGAATTACCCCTTGTCACCAGTTCTGGTGACTAGGCGAAAACCAGGGACCGTGTAGATTATCAGCATTGGCACCGTTCTCGTGTGCCGTGTGTATAAAGCCGGACCTGTCGTCCGGCTTTTTGGTTTTATAGGGGGCCCGTCAGTCTTTCTCGTCTTCTTCTTCCTCAAGATTCTTAACCGCCCATTGCGGATAAGGCGCATCTGGCCCCTTCATGGACCGCCAAAGAATGCGATTGAGGAGGTCTTCTGGGCAGCGATCCACTTCTTCGAGCGGCAGACGGCGCGACGCCAGCGCATCCTCGCGCAGGACAGGATGCGACACCTGCTTGGGATCGGGATTGATTGTATCCAGGGGCACACGGTTCGGGACGCTCTTGAATGGCGTGAAATCCGGCACCTGGTTGAAACAATCGGTCATGGGCGTTGCTGTGGCATCCAGGTGGTTCATGGGCGGCAACCCCAGGATCAGCTCAATGGTCCGCATCAGGCTGGTCTGATTGTATTGCGTGCTGATGGTCTGGCGCCGCTTGGTGTAGGGACTCACCAGGTAGCACGCTGTTCGATAACCGCTCACGTGATCCCAACCTGCCTGGGGATCATCCTGGATGGCCAGTAGACAGGTCTCCGGCCAGAACCTGCTATGGCTCAGTGCCTCGACAACTTGCCCAAGGGCCAGATCGTTGTCGGCGATCTGGGCGCCCGGTGTGGGATAACGCTCGCGAGCACCTCCGCTGTGATCGTTCGGCAGGAAGAGTATGATCAGGTTTGGAAAACCACCGTTGGTCTCGAACTGGCGCAACTCGCGGACGAATTCCGCTGCGCGCATCACGTCCGGCACCTTGAGGTCCCAGCCCACGGTGTTGGTGTTGCTGTAAGGCCGCAAGGTCTCGATGGCAGGACGGCTGCGTAAACGCAACTCACCCGACCCGGTTTGGTATTCCTTCCAATAGTCGCGCCAATTCAAGCTGTCCTTGCGTTTTGAATCCGTCCACCCGGCTTCGGTGAGCATCCACTCGCCATAGTTGCGGAAGGTCTTGCCATGCTTGAGTGCGTTGTCCCAAATGAACCCGGAGGAAGCCCAGGCCAATGCGTCCGCGCCATCTTCGCTCTTGCCCCCGGGATAACTGCGCGGTGTCCCCGAGGTGATCTGGCGCTCCATGTATTCATTAGCGATCGCGCTATCAGTCCATTGATGTCCATCAGCGCTCTGCACGCCGGAGCAGTAGGTGTTGTCCAGCAGGACAAACTCACGGGCGATCTTGTGCTGGTTGGGGGTGTATTTCTCACCAAAGATGCAGAGTTCGGCGCTGCCGTTGCCTTCGGGCATATCTCCGAGAATTTGATCGTAGGTGCGGTTTTCCTTGATCACGTAAATCACATGTTTGAACACGCTCGGTTCACCCACACGCTCCGGCACAGGCCGGGGCGATGTTCCGGGACGTGCCGGGAGACGCGATTCAGCCAGTTTGGGATAATGGATGTTTAGAAGCGCCTGTTCCGTGAGGCGGGTGAGCTGACGTTGCGAAGGCACTCGCACCAGCGAAATTGTTCCCCAAAAATCTTTTGTGTTAAGCTGGTTCGTTTCACCCGGAGCAAAGATTTTGGCGGAGCCGATTCCCCGCATATTAGCCACACACAACGTGCGCTGTTTCTTGTGAAACTGAATGCCTCCCGGAAACCAGCCTGTGGGGATGAGCCCTGTAACTTTCGACGCATTATCCTCCGGTTCGAACTGGATCACGGCGACAGCGTTCTGAGAACCGTTACAGACGTAGATCCACTTGCCATTCGGATCGAAAACCAATGCGTTGGGCTGCGCGCCAAATAGGTCAGCAGGCGTTTGGCGGGTCCAGATTTTTTCGACCACCTGGTCGATAAGGGTGTCGATCACGCTTAAGGTATCACTGCCACTGTTCGCCACGACGACATAACGGCCATTGGGAGAGAGGGCCATGCCAGAAGAGTGAAGCTCTGTGAGAATCTCGGTCTTCAACTGGCCCGAGCCCAAATCGATGACAGTCACTGAGCCTTCGTTGGCAATGTGACGGGTTTCGTCCACACGCACCCGTGTGCCCTTTCCGGCAGGGGCTGAATGGTCGTTGTCTTGTGGGCGGCGTCCGCCCCGGTTGCTCACGTAAGCTTTGCTGCTGGTTAGGAGGACCTCTTGAGGCGCGACTCCCGTATCCCAGGAGCGCAATAGTTTGCCCGATTGCGAGTCGAGTTCATGAAGCTTATTGCCCAGGTTCCCGGCCACATAGAGGCGCTGGCCATCCGATGAGATTGCCAGCCCTGCGGGAAGTTCGTGATCTTGCTTGGGCGTTTTTGAATCAGGCACCTGCAAACGAGTCGGTTTCCCCGGTTCGCCCGTTTCGTTTATCGGAAACCTCCAGACGTATCCGGCGATATCCGAGAGGTAAAGGTGGCGTCCATCGGGTGCGAATGCCAGGCCGGCGAAGCTCATCTGGCCCTTTTCCGCTTCCTCCTTTTTCTTGGGATTGGAACGGGTGAACGACAGGGGCAGCTTTCTGATAACTGCTCCGGAGGCGGAATCGATAAAGACCAGGCTCTGGTCTTTTCCAGCGGTGACGAGAAGGCGCTGATTCGGGCTGAGGACAAGGGCCTGGGGGCGCATCCCGGGTAGATCAACCTGACGTCCGGCCGGGGTCAGAAGCTGGCCGGTAGGCAAGTAGATCCTGTTCGTGTCCGCAGGGCCAACGTTCGCGGTAAGAGACGGCTGTAGCTTGCTGGAGTTCTTGGCGGGCTGGGTACATCCCGGGAGGAGGATCGCGGTCACTCCCACCATCAAAACAGATCCAAAAATCACGAAGCATCGCATCCTGCACATCCTAGTCTATGTTGAGGGTAGGGCGCCAACCGATTTGAGCCCGCATTCCGAAATTCAAATGAGGCTCGCGGTCTGTTGCTTTCCTTGTTCTGCCAAATTCAACAGAGGCTTTCCGTAATAATACAGATAATTAATTTACTTAATATGTAGGCTAGCTTTACACTGTTTGTAAGTCGCTCAAAAAGTGTGGTTTACATTCGTGGCGCCTAGTTTTTGAAGCTGACAGGGTATCGCCGCTTGACACTTGCCGATTCTCTGCCCTCAGCTATGTTAATCTATAAATAGCTGTAACATAACATATTACGAAAACACTACGGTTCTGGCATACAGTATGCTTAATATGGGGCATGAACAGAATATCTGGCATTTCACTAGCGTTAGCTTCTTTGCTTGTTATGAGTTTCTCAGCCGCCGCAATTCCTACACAGGTCAATCTTCCTGACGGCGGTGTGACGGCTGGGTTGCTTGGTTTAGGCGTCGTTGGGTTGGCTTTAGCGCGCAAGTTCATTCGCTAAGCTCCAGGGATTTCAGGGGGTGCATGGCGCGATGGTGCGTCACGGCACCCCTTTTTTTTCGCCAGGGTCGGCGGGAGCTGCCCTGAACCGTAGAAGTCCTGATTCGAATCCGTACGAATAGGACTCGATAGAAAACGCGGGTGCTTTAATGATAGTCCGTCAGAAAACGCAGAAGGAATTATGAGAACGAGAGTTGCAAAATGGCTGAAATATGGAGGCGCTGTGGTCGGCGCTTTTTTACTGAGTTCTACGCAGATTTGGGCTCAGCAGGCTGATTCATGTTGCAGAGAGTTTCCGGCGATCTATCCGGTGACCATCCGAGCGACGAATGTTTATACCGATCTTTATGTGCACTCGGTCCCGGCAGGAAGTCCAATCGAACCCGGAAAGTATACCTATTGGTGCGGTGATAAGTTCAATTACCCTTTCTGGTTTGCTGGCCGAGGGACCTTGCCGTATTTCACATATTCCAATGCCACTCTGCACTCCAGTTGCGATGCTGCGTTAGGAACGACCTCGGTCCTGGGAAGGAATCTGAATCCGCCAAACCTCGCGGCGATTAATTATATCATAAGCCACAAAGGTGCGAGTTCCTACGACGACATTCAGAACGCGATCTGGATGATCGTGGAAAGCGAGTCCACCCCTCTCCCACTGTCCGCCGCTTCGATGGCCCTTACCAACGCGGCTTGGCAGGCCGTTGCGAACGGATTCAAATCGGCCAATCCTTGGGCTGTATTCGTCGAGCTCGATCCTGGCACTGTCTACATTACCGCCAGCCAATCCAAGGTGGGCCCTTATCAGCTCTTGATCATCGAGATCCCTTGTCCGGTGGTTCTCTCCTGCGTTTCGGAAAAGATCGGCCAGGTCGGTGTGCCTTATGCCTCGCAACTCGTGGCTTCAGGCGGCACCCCTCCCTACACATTCTCCATTCAAAGTAACTTGCCTCCCGGACTCACCCTCGACACCGCTAGCGGCATTATCTCCGGAACTCCCACCGAAGCGGGTGATTTCAATTTTGTTGCGACTGTGACTGATTCCAGCTCCGGCACAGCGCAGACGAGCACCGCGAACTGCGGTATCACGATCAACTACCCTCCCGCTGCTCTGGGCGACTATGTCTGGCATGATTTGAACGTGAATGGGATTCAGGAACCAGGTGAGCCGGGAATCCCGGATGTCACCGTTGAGTTGTTTGATTGCGCCACGATGAACGTGCTGGCAACGACCAACACGGATGCGAATGGTTATTACCTCTTCGGGAATCTGGCTCCCGGCTGCTATGCCGTGGGTTTTGCCACCCCGTTTGGTTTTACTCCCACTCTTGCGAACCAGGGCGGGGATACCTCGGACAGTGATGCTGTCATGGGCAAGACCGGCAATTATACTTTGGCCGGCGGACAGACTGATCTTACTGCGGATGCCGGCTTCTACAAGCCCGCATCGCTCGGCGATTTTGTTTGGAACGACGCCAATAAGAACGGCGCGCAAGACGCCGGTGAGGCGGGCATCCCGAATGTGCTAGTCACCTTGTATCGCTGTGACAACTCGGTTGTCGGCAGTATCTCAACTGATGCCAGTGGTTACTATTTGTTCAGCGACCTGTTACCTGGATGCTATTACGTACGCTTCGGTTCTCCCGCTGGGTATGTGGCTACGGTTGCAAACGCCGGTGGTGATGATGCGAAGGACAGTGATTCCGTCGGAGGCACGACGGGACAGTACACGCTCGCTTCGGGTGAGAACAATCTGACCGTCGATGCCGGGTTCTACCAATGCCAGCCTTCGTTCACATTCACCAAAACCCCTGAGAACGAAGTGGTGCGCTCGGGTGGTTTGGCGACCTACATCTATAAAGTGGTGAACACGGGCTGCGCGCCGTTGACTGATGTGCAGGTTGTGGACGATTACGGCACGCCGGACTACCTGGATGACGACATCATTGTGGGAGTCATCCCGCGCATTGAGCCTGGCGAAACCAAGGAACTCAAGAGCAGTGTCTATCTGCCGATCAGCCTGTGTGGGGAAGATACCTGCTACACTGGTTATACAGGATGCAGGAGCGGGAAGCCCAAGTGTGATTGGAGCTGTGGGAGCAAGTGCAGCACGACCACTACCAGCTACGGATGCAACTATGGCAAGCCGAAGTGCGATTGGAGTTGTGAGACCAAGTGTGGCACAACAAAGACCAACGCCACCAAGGAAGCCGGAACACTCATCACACAGATGGATCAGAACGGCAACTACCGGTTCATCTTCATTCAAAGCATGAATCGCAATGACAATACCTACGGCACCAACTCGATCGGCTGGAAAGCGAATCGCCCGCACCGGTTCAAAGACCTGGTGAACAGCGATCACGCCCAGTTCACGATTCGGAACGCTGCCGGACAAACGGTGTTGAAGTTCGATCTGGATTACATCTCGGCTACCAGCAGTTCGGCCTCCGGCTATGGCTGCCTGGGCGTCGCTGGCGGTGATGGCGGAATGCTGACGGGCCCAGCAAGCGCAATCCTGAGCTGGAACAGTTCACTCGCGCAGAACCTTCTCAAGCCTGAGTTCTCTGATCCTCAGTTCAAGGTGAACTCACCGGCTTTGGACGATCCCAACGCGGGTTCCTGGGAATACCGCATGATCTATGAAGTCACCGTGGATGCGGCAGTGTTCGGTTCCACGGGATTTGGATCGGTGCAAATCACCGATCAACATAATTCCCCACCCAAGACCGGGCTGGAGAGCTTCGTCCCGATTGATTGCGGCAAGTGCGTTGTGAACGTGGCTATCGCCACCGCCTCATACAATGGTAACCAACTGGCCGCAACCGCCGAAGCCAAGGTCTGCACGCATTACCAAAATCTTAAGGGCAGCCTCGGTGACCGGGTCTGGGTCGATACCGACCTGGATGGCACGCAGGAAGGCGGCGAAGCCGGCCTCTCAGGCGTCACGGTGAAGCTCTATGATTGCAGCGGGAATTATATCAAGAGCACTACGACGACCACCGACGGCAAATATCTGTTCTCCGGCCTGACGGCTGGCAGCTACAAGGTCCGTTTTGTCCTGCCTTCGGGGTATTCCTTCACCGTGCCGCACGCTACGACCGAGGACAAAGACAGCGATGTCAGTGATGCCGCCGGTGGCTACACCGATTGCATCACCCTTAGTGCCGGCGAACAGAATCTGACGGTGGACGCCGGACTCAAAAAGAACGCGGCCACGGCATGCCTTGGGAACTTCGTTTGGTATGACAAGAACCGGAATGGCCTGCAGGATTCCGGCGAACCTGGCGCCGCCTGCGTAAAGGTGGAATTACTCACGTGCTCCGGATCTGTGTTGAAGAGCACGACAACCTCATCGAGCGGCACCTACCAGTTCTCCAACCTGGCGGCTGGGACCTACAAAGTCCGCTTCACCGCCCCGTATGGTTACCAGTTTACTGCGGCTAACCAGGGGGCGAACGATGCGAAGGACAGCGACAGCGTATCGGGAGTAACCGATTGCATCACCCTCGTGGCCGGTGAGTCCGACCAAACAGTGGATGCCGGATTGATCGGCGCGAAACTGTGCTTCACTACCTACACACAGGGTGGATGGGGCTGCAAGCCGAGCGGCAGGAACCCTGGGTCGGTGCTGGCCTATTGCTTCGATTGGCTCTATCCGAATGATCTTTGGATGGCATGTGGCAAGATGAAGTTCACTTCGGCTGCAAATGTTCAAGGTTTCCTGCCGTCGGGCGGGACACCTTGGACCCTGAATAACCGTTGCTATGACCCGAGATCCACGACTGCCGGCGTGTTCGGCGGGCAAGTGCTCGCGTTGCGCTTGAACGTGGATTTCTCGTCCAAGGGCATCCTGCCATACGGCCTCGGGCAGCTCAAAATGGCGCCGGGTGAGAAATTCGCAGGCAAGACGGTAGCCGAGGTACTGGCCCTGTGCGAAAACGCACTGGCGGGCTACAACAACACCGGATACTCCATCTCCCAGCTCAACGAAGTGTGCGA
Source organism: uncultured Verrucomicrobiota bacterium (assembly GCA_942493075.1). Classification (GTDB taxonomy): domain Bacteria; phylum Verrucomicrobiota; class Verrucomicrobiia; order Limisphaerales; family UBA8199; genus JBBQYD01. Next base: position 75,308 of record OW818681.1, read on the forward strand.
CGACATCAATAACAACTTCGACAACGGCACGGATGATGACGGCGTGTTGGTACGTTAATCAGATCAGCGCCGGCTGAAAGCCGGTTATTAGTTCAATATGAAACCCAGGGGCCTTCCCCTGGGTTTTTTTGTGTCCTGATGGGGCACGCCAGAATGCATACGAGGAAGGGAGATCGCCTGCTCCATTAGCTAAATGACGTCACTATAAATATTTATACGCGTCTCCATCCAAAGGTGGAACAGGAAGGAGGCATTTTCTGCCTAGGACTCAGGCATCCATGTGCAATGAGCCGAGGTGAATCGGCCTGCCAGCGCGGCAAACGCCTGATTGGATGCATTTTACCGTGCGTTGAATGCATTTTCATGAGCGGTTGTTGTTGAATTCTTGATTGGTACAGGGTTAGCTGATGGTATCACAGCCTTGCACCCGGATCCCAAGTTTACCGGGATGTGAACTCATGTTTATGGCGAATATCAAGGTCTGCGGGACTCTCGTGAGTCTGGCGGCAGTGCGTTGGGCGGCTCTTTCGATTGCCGTCGCGGGGCTTTCGTGTGCCAATCTGGAAGCTGCGGTGCCCGAGAGCACGAATGATTTGGCGGAACTGAGCCTTGAGGAGCTTTCCGAGATAAAGGTCGATACCGTCTATGGTGCCTCCAAGCGCGTCCAGACCATCGCGGAGGCTCCCTCATCCGTTTCGATCGTTACCTTGGATGAGATCAAGAAATCAGGCTACAGGACGCTTGGAGAAGTCTTGAACCAGGTGCGAGGGTTCTACTCAACATATGATTACGCTTACAGCTACGCCGGGTTGCGCGGCTTTAGCCGTCCCGGAGATTATGGCGGGCGTGTCTTGGTGATGGTGGACGGCCACCGCATGAACGACCCTATTTACGACTCGGCAATGCCCGGGCAGGAGTTTCTGCTCGATGTGGACATGATCGAACGTGTCGAGATTATCCGTGGTCCAGGATCTTCGCTCTACGGGAATAATGCGTTTTTTGGGGTCATCAACGTGATCACTCGTAAAGGGGCAGATCTGCACGGAGTGGAGACCTCAGGGTCTTACGGCACATTCGACACGTGGACCGGTCGAGTCAGCTACGGAAACAAGTTCACCAACGGGCTTGAGTTGATGGTCACCGGCACCTTGTTTGATAGCGAAGGAGACAGGTCGTTGTTCTTTCCTGAATTTGAGGCGCATGATGGCGGATGGGCTCGTGACTTGGACGGCAGCCGCACCTGGAGCGGCTTTGCAAGCTTGAGCTACAAGGATTTCAGCCTTTCCGGGGGCTACGTAACCCGCAAGAAGAACCTGCCAACGGCCGCTTACGGAGCCATTTTCAATGAACCCGGCGAATACGTCCAGGACGACCGTGGCTTCGCAGAGTTCAAGTTCCTCAGGGAGCTTGCGGATGAGACGGAATTTTCGGCGCGCATTTACTACGACCGCTACTACTACGAGGCGATTACTCCACTGCCAGAGTTCGGCTACGACGATCCCGCGTATCCCGGGTCGCGGATCAACAACTGGGATGAGGCGCAATCTGACTCACTCGGGGGGGAGCTACAGGTGAGTCGTCCGTTTGGCGAGAAACATCGCGTGACGGCTGGTGTCGAGTACCGGCACGATATTAATCTAAAGCTTTACAATGCGGATAGAGAGCCTCCTGAGGTGTATCTTAACGCCAAACGGACCGGGTGGACATTCGGCAGCTACGTTCAAGATGAGTACGCCATTGTTGAGCATGTTGTTTTAAATGCGGGGCTTCGGTATGACCATTTTGATAGTTTCGGAAGCACCCTGAATCCCCGGGCGGCCCTGATTTATAGCCCATGGACCAACACCGCGATCAAGGCTGTTTACGGCCAGGCCTATCGGGCTCCCAACACTTACGAGTTGTACTATGAGGCGTCCGACTACGTTTCGAACCCTCACCTGGACCCCGAAACGATCCGGTCTTATGAACTCATCCTTGAGCAGGGGATCGGTCGAAACCTTAGGGTGATTGGGAGTGTATTCTACAACGACATCCACGATCTGATTTCGTTTGAGACCTTGCCTGGGGACATATTCATGTTTCAGAACCTGGATGAGGCTGTGGCGAGGGGCTTCGAAGCCGAAGTGGACGCTCGATTTGCTGGAGGATGGAGGGCATTGGCGAGCTATACGTTTACGGATGCCTATGATTCCAGGAGCGACAAACAGCTCAGCAATTCGCCGGATCACCTGGCTAAGTTGAATTGCACGGTCCCGTTTTATGGTGACTACCTGTTTGGAACATTGGAACTGGTGACCTTCTCTTCGCGCAAAACCGTAGCGGGAGACCGTCTGGCGCCAGAGTGGCTGATGAATTTCACGCTGTTCAGCCAAAGAATAGCTGACGGTTTAGAACTCTCCGCCTCCGTCTACAACCTCTTTGATGTCCATTACAACGACCCAGTTGGGGATGATTTCACCCAGGATTCTATTGAACAAGCGGGGAGGACGTTTAGGGTTAAAATGACCTATCGGTTTTGATTGAAGTGAGTCTAGCAAGAACCAATGCAGTTGAGCGGGCGCTTGCGGTGCAGGCGTTTCTTCCCTCGGCCATCCGAAGGGAGACGGCTGCCCGGCTTGGCTGTCTTTTCTTATCCGTGCTCTGCCTGGCACTGAGCTGCTTGCCCGTCCATGCGGCTACCGAGCATGAGGTCAAGGCGGCGTTTCTCTTCAATTTCATCAAGTTCATCGAATGGCCAGAAGCTGCCTCGACCAATGTGACTCCTATCGTCATCGGTATTGTGGGCGATAGTCCGATTCGTGAAGCCCTCCCCAAGATCCTGGATGGACAGAAAGTGAAGGGGCGTCCCATCCGCATGGTAAACTTGCGTCCGGGAGAATCGCTGGAGGAGTGCCACCTGCTGTTCGTGGCAGGGGGGAAGAGCGCCGAGGTTGAGGAATGCCTTATGGCCGCGAAAGGCAAGCCAATACTAACGGTCGGGGAGAGCCCGGAGTTTATCCGGCAGGGAGGTATGATAAACTTCCTTATCGTCGATCAAAAGGTGCGATTTGAAATCAACACCGCTGCGCTGGAAAGCGTGGGGTTACGGGCCGATTCGCGGTTGCTGGCGGTTGCACGACGGGTGAGATCATGAGCTTGCGCGCACATTTTCAGAGACTCCCCTTTCGGAAAAGGCTGAGCCTGCTGTTGTTGGCTCCTTGCCTGGTGGTGCTGCTGATCGCGTTGACAGTGATGCTCTCATTTCAGTTGCTCTCGATGCGCACGAACCTGGAACGCGAGTTGGGGGCAGCGGCGGAGATCGTGGGGCACAACTCCCTTGCGGCCATCGCTTTCGATGATGATGCGGCAGCCGCGCGGATGCTGGATGCCCTGCGTGCCATCCCCCACGTAAAGGCCGCAGTGATCGTTCTGCCGGATGGCGATGTGTTCGCCAGTTATGGCGAATCCGCGACCGTTCGACGGTTAGCTTCCGAACGTTTCTACGGCACTCAGCCCGTGACAGAGTTCAAAGGCCAGCTCTTGCGCGCGAGCCGGCCTTTGGTGCTTGACGGTAAACGGATAGCCAGCCTTCAGTTGCTGGCAGACCTGGGGGACGTGTATCGCGGCATGCTCAATATGGGATTGGCCCTGGCACTGGTTGCGACCGCGATGGCGGCATTGGTAGCCGCCGGCGTGAGCGAGGCGCTCAAGCATTTCATTTCAAACCCCGTGGTCCGGCTCTCCGCGACGGCCCGCCAGGTGGCCGAAGCGGGGGACTACTCGGTGCGTGCCCGTGAGGAGGCAGACAGTGAGTTCGGGATGCTAACCCGCACATTTAACCTGATGCTGCAGCGCATCCAAAGCCAGGATGCCGAGCTGCACAACTACTCCCAGCAACTCGCGGTCCAGGTAGCGGAACTCCAGCGGGAGGTGGCGGAGCGCAAGCGCGCCCAGGCAGAACTGGGGGAATTACACCAGCAGTTGCTGGCGGCTTCGCACCAGGCCGGGCGCATGGCGGAGGTGGCGAGCGGCGTTCTGCATAACGTGGGCAACGTGTTGAACAGTGTTAACGTTTCCGCGAGTCTGGTGGGAGATCGTATGCGCGAGTCGTACAGTGCGAAGCTGAGCATGCTAGCCGGCATGCTTGAGAGCAACCGCGGGCGCCTCGGTGAGTTTTTGGAAATAGATCCTCGTGGAAGGCTCGTTCCCGAGTACCTCGGCAAGCTGGCGGATCACTTGGAGGAAGAGCGGCTCACCATCCTGAAGGAGATGGAACTGCTCGCACGCAACGTGGAGCATATCAAACAGATTGTTGCGATCCAGCAAAGCTATACACGCGTGGCAGGTGTAACTGAAGACCTGCCAATTCAGGGATTGGTTGAGGACGCGCTGTGCATTCAGGCCAGCTCTCTCCAAAGTTTGGGAACCGCAATCGAGAAGAACCTCCCTCCCGTTCCGCTGGTGCGTGTGGATAAGCACAAGGTTCTCCAAATCCTGGTGAACCTCTTTCGCAACGCCAAGCATGCGCTCGCCGAGAGCGGCCGCACGGATATGTGCCTCCGCATCAGCGTATCCCAACCCTCACAGGACAAGATTCGCCTGGAGGTCAGCGACAACGGGGTGGGCATCGCCCCGGAGAATCTCACCCGAGTTTTTCAGCACGGATTCACCGCGAAGCGCAACGGTCACGGATTTGGCCTGCACAGCGGCTCGCTGGCAGCCAAGGAAATGGGCGGCACTCTGTGGGCGGAAAGTGAAGGGAGCGGAAAAGGGGCAACCATGATACTGGAATTGCCCGTCGCACCCGAACAGGAGAACCTTTAGCAATGACAATGACCAACCCCACTCTCGTACCGGTAAACAACCGCATCCTCGTGGTTGATGATAATCCTGCCATTCAGGATGACTTCCGGAAGATCCTCTGTCCCGGGGTGAGTGTGACGGTGGATGCCCTGAGGGGCATGGAAGCCGAACTGTTCGGGACAACGCCGGCTGAAACGCACACCGTCGCGTTTGAGATGGATTCCGCCCTGCAAGGCCAGGAAGCGCTGACGAAGGTCAAGGCCGCGCAAGCGGAGGGCCGCCCGTATTCGATGGCGTTCGTGGATATCCGGATGCCTCCAGGCTGGGACGGCGTGGAAACGATCGCGCAGATTTGGAAGGAGCATCCGGAAATTCAGGTGGTGATTTGTACGGCCTACTCGGATTATTCCTGGGAGGAGATCATTCGCAAACTCGGCGAGAGCGATAACCTGGTGATCCTCAAAAAGCCCTTTGATAACGTCGAGGTGCTGCAACTCGCTCATTCGTTGACCAAGAAATGGGCCATGACCCGGCAGGCAAGCACACGGCTGGCCGAACTGGACGAGATGGTTGCGCGACGCACTCAGGAACTCTTGCGTGCCAACCGGCACCTGGGATCCGAGATTGAGCGGCGCAAGCAGGTGGAGATTTCGCTGCGCGATTCTGAAGAGCGCTTTCGCAAAGCCTTTGAGACAGTTCCAGTGGCCCTGGCTATCATGCGCTCCGAGGATCGCCGCTACCTGGATGTCAACCAGAGCTTCGTTCAGCTTAGTGGCCGGACCAAACAGGATATTCTGGGCCGCACACCTGAAGACCTGGGAATGGCCATTGAGGACGGGAGCGATGTTTTCCGGGCAGCCATCGCCGGGAGGCAGATCCGAGAACTCGAAGTGGAAATGAAACGGCAGGATGGCAGCCGGCATGTGGTGATCTCAATCGATTCCGTAATCTTGGGCGATCAACCTTGTCTATTGGCCGTTCTGATGGATGTCACGGAGCACAAGCATTTGGAATCTCAGTTGAGGCATGCGCAAAAAATGGAGGCAGTAGGGCAATTAGCGGCGGGTGTAGCTCACGATTTTAATAACCTGCTTACGGTGATTCATGGCTATGCAAGCCTGCAATTGGCCACCACCGGGCTCAACCAGGAAGTCAGCCGGGCATTCGCTGAGGTCAAAGCGGCCTCTGAGCGCGCTTCATCATTGACCCGCCAATTGCTGGCTTTCAGCCGAAAGCAGGTCATGGAGCGAAAGCCTGTGGACGTCAGAGCCACCATTCTTAACGTGCGCAGGATGCTGGGGCGTATTGTGGGTGAAACCGTGGAACTGGAGTGCCAATGCGCGGAGACTCTGCCGCGAATTAAGGCGGATGAGTCGAACCTGGAACAGGTGCTCACGAACCTGATTGTCAACGCGCGGGACGCGATGCCGGGCGGGGGGCGCATCACGATCACCGCAGGATCAACCGCTCTGCGCACGAGCGACCTGGCCTTCAATCGCAATCGCCGTTCCGGCTCATTTGTCGTCATTTCCGTGGTCGATCAGGGCTGTGGGATGAGTGACGAAGTCTTAGGTCACATTTTTGAGCCGTTCTTCACAACCAAAGACGTGGGGCGTGGCACAGGACTTGGATTATCCACGGTTTACGGGATCATCGAACAGCACGAGGGCTGGGTAGAAGTCGAGAGCGCCGTGGGACGCGGAACCACCTTTCGGGTGTACCTGCCAGCGTTGGAGGAGACCCCGGAAGCTGCGGCTCTGCCCGCATCCCCCGAGGCCGTTGCGCCAGTGCTTCCGGTTCCGGAGGGCACCACGATCTTCGTCGTGGAGGATGAGCCGGGCGTGCGCAAGCTCGTGGTGAGGGTGCTTAGCAAAAGCGGGTTTAAGGTTATTGAGGCGTCCTCGGGCCCCGAGGCTCTGGAAATGGCACAGTCAGTGGCCACTCAGGCCCAATTGCTGCTGACGGACATGGTGATGCCGGGCGGCATGAGCGGCGGTGTGCTTGCGAGCCGGTTGATGGCTCTTAACGAGAAGCTCAAGGTGGTGTACACCTCGGGCTATAGCCCCGAGGCTCTTGCTCAAAGCGGATCACTGGAGGAAGGCCTGAACTTCCTGCCCAAACCATTCACGCGTGACGAACTGGTAGGCACAGTGACGCGATCACTGCAATCCTCCAGCCCACGCACCCAGGAAGTTATCGCCGCCGGTGGGGTGCAAGGGCATTGAAGCTGCTCGGCCCAGCGACGACCGCGAGTGGCGCCCTCCTGGCCGGTTAGGGCACGTCGGGCCATTTGTGCCTGGGATACTTGCGCTGGAGTTCCTGCTTGATGCGCGGATAGTGGTCGCGCCAAAACCCCGCCAGGTCTTGAGTAATCTGCACGGGCCTCATGCTGGGAGCCAGGATGCGAATGAGCAACGGTACGCGACCAAGGGCGATGAGCGGAGTGGAATGCACTCCGAACAATTCCTGGATTCGTAAAGCCAGATGTGGAGGGTTGGCTGGATCATAGTGGACCCTTGCGGTGCGCCCGTTCTTCAAAACGATCCTCTCGGGCGCTTGCTTGTCCAGCAGCAGTTGCTGCGCCGGGCTTAGCCAACTCTTGACCGCGCTCTTGACAGGCTGATCTTTGAGTTCTTTGTATGAGAATGAGCCGTGACACAGATCTTCAACAAGTGCCCGTCTATCATCAGGTAGTAAGGGAGGAAGCGCCAGGTCCGGGCACCATTTGCTCAGTAAGTTCAATCGAGTGATCCATTGCTCAACCGATTCGTCCCAGTCATTCAGGACAAGGCGCCCAGCGAGGATCTCATCGGCCAGCAGTCGTGCAGCCTCATCGGCCGGCGGAGGGTCCATTCTTTTCGCGCCAATCGCCAGACCGCGAAATTGGAGCTGAGCCTCGGCGTATACCCGCTTGGATGCGGAATCCAGCCACACGCGTGGCTGATGGGAGATATCTTCAGGAAAGAGTTCCATGAGCCATTCAGCCTGGATAGGTGTGGCCAGGCTTAACAAAGTGCTCACAGCTTTGTCCTTGCCCTCCACCTCCCTGACTTCAGCAGCTACAATTAAACTGCTCTCGCGGGCCAGGCTTTCGCGGGCCAGATTGCCGCGACGATTGTGAACCAATTCGAACCGCGTCCCGCCCGGCTCCAGGCGGCGTCCAACGCGATCGCTGAAGGCCGTGAGGATGCATTTGCGCAATGCATCTGGCGTGGGCCGGCGCGATAGGGGATCCAGCCCCTGTCGTTTGGCAAGTTCAAGGAACTGTTCAAAGAGTGGGGCGACTTGCCGCGCCGCGCTTGAATGCACACCGTATCTACGGCAGTCCTCAGGGGCGAAATTCTGCTGTTCAAGTGACTGCCAGAGTGCGAGCAGGAACTCAAAATCTCCGCCGCCAGGGGCGAGGTCTTCGCGCTGAAAAACGACCCGCTCGTCCACATTGCGAATCAGGAGTTCTCGTCCCTGGGTGAGAGCCGCCATGAGGCAGGCTTCGAACACGCAGCCATAATCCTGCGCAGCCAGGAGCATGCGTGCGTAGCGTGGGTGCAATGGGAACGCCAGCATTCGTCGGCCAATTTCCGTGATTTCCGCCCCGGCAGCCCCAGTCGAGTGATGCAGAGCGCCCAGGTCCAGAAGAAGCTCCTCCGCATGCTCAAGTGCGGCCGGATCAGGCGGCTCCAGCCACCGAAACTTCGCCAGGTCCAAGATCCCGGCGGCCTTCAATGCGAGGACCACTTCTGAAAGGTCGAGCCGTTTGATCTCCGGCAGCTCTTGCGGGGGACGAAACCCGTGTTCCTCCTGTGACCACAGGCGAAGACAGACCCCGGGTGCCGTGCGCCCCGCCCGGCCTGCTCGCTGATCCGCTGATGCCCGGCTGATCTTTTCTACGAGCAATGTATTGATCCCCCGATGCGGATCGTAGCGGGAGACCCGCGCCAGCCCGCTATCGATTACACACCGAATGCCTGGAATAGTGAGGGACGTCTCCGCAACATTCGTCGCCACGACGACTTTTCGGCGCTCGTAGCCAGCCACGGCCGCATCTTGATCGCCGACCGCTAACTCTCCGTGCAATGGCAGCACCAGGAAACCGCGCGACTCGGGCCGTCGTCGCAGGGCGTCCAATGTCTGATGAATTTCGAACACACCAGGCATGAAGATCAGGATGTCGCCTTCGCCGCCGCCTGCCACGTAATCGGCAAAAGCATCTGCTGCCTGCTCCCAGGCGGGGCGTTGATCGGCATAAGCCGGAGTGGTCGAATACCGAACGTCCACCGGAAAGGTCCGTCCCTCGGAAACGAGGGTCTGGCATGGCATCAGATACTTCTCTAGTCGATCCATGTCCAGGGTGGCAGACATGACGATCAGTCGTAAATCAGGGCGGGTGCCTTGTTGCAGGTCCATGGCCCGCGCCAGCGTGACATCCCCGTGCAGATGACGCTCGTGGAACTCGTCAAAGATGATGGCGGAGACACCTGCCAGCCCTGGGTCTTGCAGCATTTGGCGCAGCAGCACACCCTCAGTCACGAATCGAATCCGGGTGCGGCTGCTGGTAACGTTATCGAATCGAATTTGATACCCGACTTCCTGGCCAACTTCGGTTTTTCTTTCCCATGCTACGCGGCGTGCGAGCAAGCGAGCGGCGAGGCGCCGGGGTTGCATCACAACGATCTGGCCCGGCGCTGTGTCAAGCGCGTCGAGGAGCATCTGGGGCACTTGCGTTGATTTACCGGAACCGGTGGGCGCGGAAATGACTACACGCTGCCCGGCACTGATCGCTCGGGCCAGCCCACTCTCGATTTCATAAATAGGAAGCTGTTGTGACATGCAACCGTGCGCCAGCTTAACAGCGCATGAAGGGATTCGCCAGAGCGGCGCGCAGGCGATGGCTAATTGACTTCGACCCTGAAATGTCTCACTCTAATCATGTCGCACTAAAAGGGTGTCTCAAGGGTTACTTATGAAAATTCCGAATCTGTTGGCAATCGGTGTTCTGGCGTTGGGTGTGGCTGCTTCTAAAGCAGATATTCAGTATTCTTTGGTTTCAGACGGTACCATCGGAAACAAGTTTTGGAGCGAATACTCGATCAGCCAAAACAATTTGGCATCTTCTTCGGATGGCGGTACTGCGTTTACCGCGTTCACGGGAAACTTTGCCACCGACAAGACCCTTACACTTTCGTTGTCCGCGCCCGTTGGCAAGAAGTTCGTGGTCAACCCGATCTCTGGGAAAGCGAGTTTCTTCGAGGTTAATTTTGAGAACAGCAACCATCATACTCTGCCGCCCCAGTACCTGAGCTCGGTTGCCAGTCTCAGTTTTACGGGAGCAGAGGGCGCGGTTCCGACCTCATTTGACAACGGATTATTTTTCTCCGTGTATCCTACGAGCGGCACATTCTCTACTTGGCTCACCGCCACCGTGACGGGCGATTTCTCCTTCACGGGAGTTTCGGTTAGCCTGGCGATCCCTGCCGATGCGAATGAACCTTCGCTCTCTTTTACGGATACACCCGTTCAAGGCTGGGTTGCTGTTTGGGCCGAGACTTTCACGACTGATCCAGGGCTGTGGTCCTCGGTTGTTTCAGTCCCCGAGCCCGGCAGTTCCGCTATCATCGGCTTAGGTTTTCTGGCGTTCATAACGCGCCGCTCACTTCAGCACAAAGCCTGAAAGCTCAGGTTTGCTCTGAAACGACGATCGGCTAAGACCGTCGTTCAAACGAATGACCTTCGTCCTGCAGGCCGCGTCTCCCGACGCGTCGCATCCGCGTGAGCAGGTTCGCCCCGACTGCGAGTACAGGCGGCGCCTCTCTGCTTCAGCCCTGGCTTGAGAGCCCGAAACCTCTGAGGTTTGCACTCGTCGATCACACCCTGACCACGGTCCTCGCTTTCCCCGTTTGTCAGATTCCCATTTTCCACTAGATTGTGCGAATCCTGTTAAAGGATGTCTGAATGATGAAGTTTCTGCTGACTGTATTGGGGATCTGGGCGGCCATGCATGCGTTTGTGTTCTGGCGCGTTTCTTCTGTGCCCTGGATACGCGCGCAATGTCCTCTGTGGACGATCTGGGTTGCCGCACTGCTGTTGTGGGCCAGCTATCCGCTGGCGCGTATTTTCGAGGCGCGTGGCTGGGACCGTGTGGGGCTCCCGTCAGAATATCTCGCCGCCACCTGGATAGGAACGCTGTTCCTGCTATTTGCTGTGCTACTGGCCCTGGAGGTTCTGTCGATCATTGGCTGGGCATGGAGGGCTTACATCCCACAGGCGCGCGGTTGGGCGATAGTCGTCGCTCTCGCGCTGGCTTTAATCGCCCTCGTTCAAGGAATGCGGCCCCCGGTTGTGCGTGATTATGAAGTGCGCATGCCGGGCCTGCCTGCCGACCGGGACGGCTTGGTGGTGGTGCATCTGTCGGATTTGCACCTGGGCACGCTCATTGGCCAGCGCTGGCTCGAAGGCCTGGTTTCCCGGGTCAATGCTCTCAAACCCGACGCTATCCTGATGGTGGGAGATGTCATCGATGGCAACGCGCAAAGGGTCGTCCCGCTGGTCGATGAACTGAGCAAGCTCGGGGCTTCGTTGGGTGTATTCGCTGTGACAGGCAACCATGAATCTTACGCGGGACTTGAAGCGAGCCTGGCTGTCCTGCGTGCTGCCGGTTTTCGCGTCCTGCGGGGCGAGTCGGTTGAAGCCGCGCCCGGCCTGGTGATCGCGGGAGTTGATGATGTCACTGTTCGAATGCGTTCTGGAGTTCCCGATCACGACATATCCAATGCCTTGACGAGCCGTCCCCCTGGCGCCACCATCCTCCTATCACATACACCCTGGAACATGACGGAGGCGGCTAGTTTAGGCGCGAACCTCATGGTCTCCGGCCACACCCACAACGGGCAGATTTGGCCGTTTACCTACCTGGTCAAAGCACGCTATCCGCATGTGGCTGGGCAATATGAGATCAATGGAATGTCGCTCGTGGTGGGCAGTGGTGCTGGCACATGGGGCCCCAGAATGCGCCTGTGGCGTCCGGGTGAGATTGTTCGCATCACTTTACGCTCCGCTCCTGCGGCGTCCGTTCCTGGACAGAAGAGCTAATGAACAAAAATCAACCGTTCCTTACCCGGCGAGAATTTCTTCGTAACACGGGCCTTATAACGGCGGCAGTCGTTATTGGCACCCGCTCATTCGCGCAGGCTGCCCCGCGGATCGAGCTTCTGGACACCCGCGTCATCAGCCTTCAACCGGCTGCTTATCACGGGTGGCCAACCGTAGCTCGTACTCGGAAGGGACGCCATTTCCTCGTTTGCTCCGGCAGCCGCGAGACTCATGTCTGTCCCTTTGGCCGTGTGGAACTCATGGTCTCCAGCGACCAGGGAAAGACATGGGGCTGGCCTCAGGTGCTGCTCGACAGCGCCATTGATGATCGCGACGCTGGCGTGCTGGAGACCAGCCGTGGCACGATCCTTGTCTCGGCCTTCACTTCCCTGGCGTATGAGCCCACCCTGGAGAAGGCACAATCCAGGAAGACGGGTGAACCCGGGGCGTGGGCTCCGGAAAGGCTTGGGGCCTGGGAAGCCGCTCACAACCGCCTTTCGGCTGAGCAACGGAAGTCCGAACTGGGCCATTGGATGGTTCGTTCCACAGATGGGGGCGTCACCTGGTCGGCACGGTATCCAACGATCGTGAACAGTCCGCACGGCCCCATTCAACTGGAAGACGGACGATTGCTTTATCCCGGTGTGGAATTATGGACCAAAGAACGCCGCGTGGGAGTCTGCGAATCCACCGATGACGGCCAGAGCTGGCGATGGCTGGCCGGGATTCCCGCCCGACCCGGCGATGACTTGGAGAATTATCATGAACTGCATGGTGTCGATGCTGGCTCCGGGCGGCTTGTTGTCCACATCCGCAACCATAATTCCGCAAACTCGAACGAAACGTTGCAGACCGAATCGACCGATGGCGGCCGCACGTGGTCGGTGCCACATCCCATCGGTGTTTGGGGTTTGCCTTCATTTCTCAATCGCCTGCGGGACGGGCGGCTCCTCATGACCTATGGACACCGCAGGGCGCCACTAGGGAATCAGGCTCGCGTCAGCAAAGATGCCGGGCGCACATGGTCCGAGCCGGTGATCATCTCCGGGGACGGCGCGAGTGGCGACCTGGGCTACCCCAGCACGGTGGAATTAGACGATGGCACGCTTTTGACCGTTTGGTATGAAGCGATGAAAGGATCACCTCGCGCGGTGTTGCGCCAAGCCCATTGGCGGCTGCAGGACTGACCTCCCGCATTCGAATACGACAGACTGCATATTAGGTAGGGCGGCCTCGCCTGAGGCCGCCGCGGAACTCCTGAGCCTCAACCAGCTTTGCCCTCCACGTTGCAGGCCCGGTGACCTCGCTGGGCGACGAGAAAGACCTGGGATCTATGGTGTAGAATTTTTTGCGACCGACAGTAATGAAGTGCAAAGAAAATCCTTGGTTACCTTTGCGCGTTATAGTCAAACGTCAAACTCAGGCTCAGGCCTGGTGGCCTCGTTCACGTTTTTTTCGCCATTGATCCAGGTAAGCTTCTTCCCTGGCTTGTTTCAAACCTTTCAATTCGTCTGCGATTTGCCAAACGCTCCCGATCACAACCATCCCCATCAGGGCAATCCAGCAGAGGGACAATGCGAGGGAGCTGGTTCCGAATTTCAACGCCAGCAGTTTTATCGCGTCACATGTTTCTCGAGGAGGCTTAATCCCAAAACATAGACAATGCACGGCTCTTGTAATGTCAATGAGAGCGGCAGGCTGTGGCATCTCTCATGTGTGATTTCCGGGAGCTTGCTAACAAATTAGCATTTTCCCGTTGACGCCTTTCGCGCATGTGCTAAATATTTAGCACATTAGCCTATGAACTCTGAACAACACTTCAGCCGGCGGGAACGCCAGATCATGGATGTTCTCCACGCCAGAGGCCGCGCGAACGCCAGTGAAATTCTCGAAGCGATCCCTTCTCCACCGAGCTACTCTGCGGTTCGCGCCCTCCTAAAGATCCTGGAGACCAAGGGCCACATCAAGCACACCCGGGACGGAGCACGGTACGTTTACCTGCCAAGAACATCACAGGAGACCGCTCGACGCACGGCACTCGAACGCGTCGTCTCCTTCTTTCAAGGATCGGTGGGCCAGGCCGCTGCCGCTTTGCTTGAACGATCCGATACGGAATTGTCGCGGGAGGAGCTGAACAAGCTTCAAGAGCTGATCGATAGGGCCAGAAAGGAAGGACGGTAAATGAATACGTGGACTGGATTGGTATTTGAATGGCTGCGATCAACCGGATTCGCTGCCGGACTTCTGGATGCCGCATTGAAGAGCATAGTCCTGCTTTGCGTCGCTGGGATTATCTGTCTGATGTGGCGGCGTGGCGCGGCGTCAGCCCGCCACACCGTTTGGTTTCTGGCGGTTTCTGGTGCCTGCTGCTTGCCTATGGTTTCGCGCCTAATGCCCCCTTCGAGGCAGCCATTGTGGGCTGTCGCAGCTACTCGCGATTCCATAAACGAGCTAACGCTTACGTTGCAACTTGTCCCGGGTAATATCGCGAGAGAATCCAACACGGCCACCTTCGACTCGCCTGTGGGGATTGAAACTGCTGCGGGCAGCGCAAAGGCCTCACAGCGCCTGACCGCCCGCCTTCAAGGAGATTGGCCGTCTTATCTGCTGGGTGTCTGGATCGTTGGAGTCATCGCGATTCTAGGGGCGACAGGTGTCGGTCAACTGCGTCTCCGCAGTCTGCGTGCAGCGTCGGTCCCGGCCGATGAAGAATGGGAGGCGTTGCTCAGGGATCTTCGTGACAGTCTGAGGGTGCGCCGGCCTGTGGAACTCTTGCAATCCAGTGAAGATCTGATGCCAATGACATGGGGTTGGTGGCACCCCGTGATTCTTTTGCCAGACGAGGCGGAGGGCTGGGCACTGGAACGGCGCCGTGTCGTTCTCTTGCATGAACTGGCTCATATCAAACGATGGGATTGCCTGACCCAGTTCATTGCACGAGTGGCCTGTGCCGTGTATTGGTTCAATCCGCTAGCTTGGGTGGCTGTCCGCCGGATGGAGGTGGAGAGAGAACGTGCCTGTGATGACCTGGTCTTGCGGGAAGGCTGCCCGGCGTCGCTGTATGCCAATCATTTGTTGGAGATTGCCCGCGCATTTCGATCGGTTTCGCATGCCGCGGCCATAGGCATGGCGCGCGAATCGGGCCTTCAAGGGCGCGTTACGGCGATCGTGGATGGCTCCAGGAAACGGCGTGCTCCGAGGGCTCTAGTGATGACTTCCTGCGGCTTATTGGTGCTGTGCGGGTTGGCTGCCTGTGCGGGAAGATCCGTCGCGTATAATGGTCCAGGCGGGAATGAGAAACACTGGTTTGATGCGTCATTGAGCAAGTTTTTCAAAGACAAAGCCGAGCATGCCCGGCGTTTGGCTGCGACCAACGCGGTTCCTCCGGAGGTTTGGAATTACTTCCAGGCGGGCATCAACAAGGACTGGGCCACCGTTGGAATGACTGGGCCGCATTACACCGGCAATCACGCCCAACCGACGGCACACCTTCTGACGCCCGGCTTGACAGCGTTTTCCCGGCTATTCTTGAAACTTACCTTGCCTATGAAGTGTTTGAGGCCGGGAAAGAGAAATACGTGAAGGCTTTCGGAGGAGACATTATCAAGTCGATTCCGCCTGGCAGCATCTACTTCGGGGGAACCGATTCCGGACGCGGCATTGTTACAGTCATGTCGAAGGCACATGAATACGGCGATCCATTCTTTACAATGACTCAGAACGCATTAGCCGACGGCACCTACCTGGATTACCTGCGGGCAACTTATGGGAAGCATCTGCAACTTCTCAACCACGAGGATAGCATGGCAGCGTTTCAGGGGTACATCGCAGATGCCCAGGAGCGGCTCAATGCAGGCAAGTTGAAGCCGGGTGAAGACTTTAAAACAAACGGTAATGGCCGGATATCTGTCAGTGGGCAGGTAGCCGTCATGCAGATCAATGCCCTGCTGGCAAAAACGATCTTTGACCGCAATCCAGATCGGGAGTTTTACGTAGAGGAGAGCTTCCCTTTAGACTGGATGTACCCACATCTCACACCCAACGGTTTGATCATGAAACTAAACCGGCAGACCCTGGCCAGTCTCCCGGAGGCGACCGTGCAAAGAGATGAGAAATATTGGTCCGATTATATCAGACCAATCATCGGACCATGGCTCAGAAGCGAAACATCCGTGCAAGAGGTAACCGCGTTCGTGGAGAAGGTCTATGTGAAACGGGATCTCAGTGGCTTTAGCGGCGACCTTCAGTATCTGGAGAATGCGTCAGCCCAGCAGGCATTTTCGCAACTTCGTTGTGCGATTGCTGGTGTGTATGCCTGGCGCATGCAGAAGGCCGTGAACGCAGGCGAACAGCAACGGATGACCAAAGCGGCGGATTATGCCTTCCGTCAGGCGTATGCACTGTGTCCCACCAGCTCTGAAGCACTCTTCCGTTATGTCAATTTGCTGACGGTATCAGGACGGACTTCCGATGCTCAAATGCTTGTCGAAACCGCGCTGAAGCTCAAACCGTTGGATGCCTCCATAAAAGACCTGCTTGAGAGCATAAAGAACCTTCAGGAGCAGAGTAAGATGCAAGCGGGGCAAGCCGCCCTCAAATGAGCCATGCGATTCCGAAGCAAAGTAGAAGCGGCGAGACGCCGCTTCTACCCCGTCTCTCACCTGACTTTGCTGAGACCAAGGTCCTCGTGTCGCATTGTTTTCCGGAGCTCTGAACGAGCGGTAACCTAGTAGCCCAAGGCCGTGAGGCCGCCGCCCTGGGCAAGAGACCCCCAGACATCATCTCCTTTTTTCCTCTTCCCGTTTGGCGAAAGACGCCAAACGGAAAGAGGAAAAAAGGAGGAACATTGTGACATGAGACCCATGGTAGCGACTGCGTCGCAACCATGGGCTTTGGGGCGCAATCCCGTTGGGATTGACCCCTGTGGGATGGTGCTGTTTCACTCTGCTGTGCTCGAGCGGAGCAGCGAAGGTTACCGAGAACGCAGAGAGAATTGTGGCCCCATTGAGCGCACCTCCAGAAGCCCCAAGCTGAAACTAGCTATTGGCGGGGTGGTATCCATCAGCTAAGCTCTTTGGAATGACAGATTTGTTGCCGGTTCCCGAAGTAATCCTGACGCATGAGAGCGATCTGGACGGGCTTCTTGCGGGCGTATTACTTCAGCGGTTGGCACGAAAACTCTTCAACCGCGACATCAGGTTGGAGGCTTTTCATTATCATCCATGGCGGCAGCGTGAGTTGCGGGAACGATCTGCCTGGGTGGCTGATCTGAGCTTTGAGCCAAGGTTGGATCGGCAGAATTGGGTGATTATTGATCATCATCCTGTGGAGAATCCTCCCAAGGCGGCTCAGCTCATTCACGATCTGACCAAGAGCGCCGGGTCGATCTGCTACGATTTGTGTCAGCGCAACGGGATCAGCTCTCCGCAGTTAGATCGCCTGGTGCATTTAAACAATGTCTCGGATCTCTTCCTGGAAGAGGACCCTGATTTCGTCATTGCGGGCGATTACGCCAACCTGGTGAAGACCTATGGTTTCTGGAATCTTCATTCCTTGTTGAATGGCGAGATCGAGAAGCTCATTGATCACCCGCTGTTGGAGGTCATGGCCATCAAGCGAAAGGTGGAGAACCCGATCGGTTACGCTTGGAGCAAGCACAACGTGCGCGAGCTCTCTCCGCAAGTGGGTTTTGTGGATACGGTGGTTGGAAATAATAACCTCATCGTGCACCAACTTCTGGAACAGCAGGAAACCCGGTATCCTGTCCTGATTACTTTGTTCCGTCGTGCCAATGGGGCGATCATCGCGAGCATCCGCAGCCGCAATGGTGAGGCCCGCGACATCGCTGAGCGGTTGCAGGGCGGGGGACATCCCAACGCCTGCGGCGCAGCGCTGCCACGCTCGGTCAAAACCGTGCACGATGCCGTCGATTACCTGCGCCGGATCTTGAATCCAACTCGGGAATCAGCCCTGGTCAGCCTGGAGGCAGCCTTTGCCAACCTGGAACAGCCCGGACTGAAACTCTGAGCTGAGGGGCAAGGTTTGCCCGACGCATTGATTGGGTAGGGCTGGCCTGGCCATGGCCGCCGATGCGCTTTCATTTTTTGCGAATGAAACAAAGGGACACGCTCTTCAGCACGAAGGGTATGCTGTCGTCCTGCGTGCGATGGTAGAAATGCGAACGACCTCCGCCCTGTCGGCTGCGTCGCCTGACGCGGCGGGCACCTTGCAGTGCGGGGACCGGGAAAGACCTCAGAAGGCGCTCTGGGGCGAGAGCGCGCTGCC
Organism: uncultured Verrucomicrobiota bacterium; assembly: GCA_942493075.1. Taxonomy (GTDB): domain Bacteria; phylum Verrucomicrobiota; class Verrucomicrobiia; order Limisphaerales; family UBA8199; genus JBBQYD01. The sequence continues at coordinate 93,461 of OW818681.1, forward strand.
ACGAAAGTGGTTTTCCGTGTCACTTGCCAAAAACGGAACAGGGATTAAGTTGCCTCAGAGCAAATTCACCCCAACCAAACCGCGTGTTATGAATGGAACCGTAGAGCCGGCAACCGCGCGTCAACTGGATTACCTCCGGGAACACGGGTTTACTGCCGATTATCCTCTGAGCAAAGCCCAGGCGGTAGAGCTGATCCGAAGCCTGTTCGCCCACCCGGGAGCAGTGCCACATGAGCGGCGTGGCCCACACTATTACCGAGATCGGGTCGAAGGAGCCCGCCGGGTGCTGGAGACGGGCTGTGTTTCCGAGTTGGGAGAGGCCCGACTCAAGCTCGAAGCTGCTATTGCTCAACGTGAGGAGTTCTGGAGGGACACTTGCCGAGAGGGCTCGGAGCTGCCGCATGGATCTCCCGAAGCTATGGAGCTATATCGGATACGTGGCTGCTGTTTCTGCACGCCAAGCCGGGGCCAGGTGGAAGCGGTGCTCGAGGCGCTCGATGCCGGTGTGCCTGACTGGGATTCGAGCCATCCTGAGCTGTTTTACGACACCCTGCAGCTCAACTTCCCCGAGTTGCAACGCCGGGCCTGCGCATGAATTGCGGGGAAATCGGACAGGGCCCCGAGCCAAAGGTCAGAGGACCAGCGGATCGTCAGGCAATCATCTGGCGCCACTTATACAACTTCCGCTGAGCTCTTACAGCAGCCGGATGTTATGGCTTTGGCAGACTTTCACCATGTCAGCCGGCCAAATACTGGCTTGGATCTCCCCCACATGCGCTTTGCGCAGGAAGTACATGCAAAGCCGGGATTGGCCGATGCCCCCGCCAATGGTTAGCGGCATCTTATCCGCCAGCAACCGTTGGTGCCACATGAGTTCCTTGCGCGCCGTCGCGTTGCGGAGCTCTAATTGACGCTGGAGCGCCGACTTATCAACGCGAATGCCCATGGAGGAAAGCTCAAATGCCATGTTGAGCACACGGTTCCAAACCATGATGTCGCCGTTGAGCCCTTGATAACCACCTGTGGAAGGGGTGGACCAATCATCGTAATCGGGTGCACGACCATCGTGAATGGTTCCGTCGGAGAGCGATCCACCGATGCCGATGATGAAGGCGGCGCCGCATTCGCGGAGCAGTTCGCGTTCGCGTTCTTTCGGATTGAGCTTGGGATACTTCGCAAACAGGTCCTGGGATTGGATGAACGTGATTTCGTCAGGCAACTCGGGCTCAATACCCTGGAACTGTTCGCAAACGAAATGCTCGGCTCGCTGGAGCATCGAATAAATCTTCCGCACGATCTTCTTGAGAAACTCCACATTGCGATCTGGAGCCATGATCACCCGTTCCCAATCCCATTGATCTACGTAGAGCGAGTGGGTGCTATCGAGAGTTTCATCTGGCCGGATGGCGTTCATGTCGGTGTACAGCCCGTACCCGGGGCGAAACCCGAGTTCGCCCAGTTGCAAGCGCTTCCATTTGGCCAGGGATTGAACGATCTCAGCTCGGACCCCGGGAGCATCTTTCACGTCGAACGATACGGGCTTCTCGATGCCGTTGAGGTCGTCATTGATTCCCGTGCCGGCTTCCACGAAAAGCGGGGCGGTGACCCGGCTTAGATTGAGTTCTGTGGCGAGGTTGAGCTCAAAGAAATCCTTCAGATTCTTAATGGCGCGTTCGGTTTCTTTGACACCGAGCAAAGGTCGGTAATTAGCCGGCAAAATGAGACCAGGGTTTTCAACGTGCATACGGCAGGCGAGTTTAGAGGCCTGACTTTGGAATGCCACTTTATTCCGTGTTGAATGCGGTTGCTTTCGATTTTCCAGGAAACTAACTTGAATGTCGAATCGCGCATGCAGTTCTCGATCATCACCCCTAGCTTTCGCAGCGGCCAATGGCTGCCCCTCTGTATTGCCTCAGTGGCCGACCAGCAGGGCGTCACTTTCGAACATATAGTGCAGGACTCCTGTTCCGATGACGGCACACAGGAATGGCTGCCGCAGGACACCCGGGTGAAAGCCTTCATCGAGAAGGATAAAGGCATGTACGATGCCGTGAACCGCGGGCTCAAGCGTTCGACAGGCGATTTGGTCGCCTACCTCAATGCGGATGAACAGTATCTGCCGGGTGCGCTCAAAATGGTCGCGGATTACTTTGCTGCGCATCCAGAAATCGATGTAGCCCTTCCTGATACAGTCATCGTCGATTCCGATGGGGATTATCTTTGCCACCGGTGCTCGTTGGCTCCTCGAAAACACCAGATGTGGGTCCGGTTTCCTGTGCTGACCAGCGCGTTGTTCATTCGCCAGCATGTTGTGCGCGAAATGGGCATTTACTGCAACACGGAGTGGCGGGACTTGGGCGATTGGGTCTGGATCATGGAAATGGTAAAACGCGGCGTCCGCTTCGGCGTGTTACCCCGATTCACCTCCACTTTCACGGATACAGGCGACAACATGAATCTGAAGGAGAACGCCGTCCGCGAGCGTCAGAAGAAATGGGATATGGCCCCCGGCTGGGTGAAGCTCCTGCGTCCGGCGTTCGTGGCCCAGTATCGGATGCAACTTATGTTGCGGGGAGCAAACTCAACAGCTCCATTTGAATACCAGATTTATACCCGGAGCAAGACAACTCATCGAACAACGTTTCGTGCCGAGCATCCGACCTCGTTCTGGAAACAGCGGGGGAAGTAGGTTTGCAGGTGCGCAGGTTGGCTTTTGAGTGATGCTCGCTTTTGTCGCCGTTCCTGCTCTACTGAGCTGGACTTCGCATCATGGACCACTCGGCCACAGCCAAGCGACTTCGGCTTCTCCTGCGCGGCCAGGTGCAGGGCGTGGGGTTTCGTCCATTCATCCATCGGTTAGCCACCTCATTGGAACTCCGCGGGTGGGTGAATAATTCACCGCTGGGAGTCTGGCTTGAGGTTGAGGGAGGGGAAGACAATCTACGGAGCTTCCTGGCGCGTCTGCCGCTGGACAAGCCGGCAGCTAGCTTCATTGAGGGGCAGGAGACTACATGGCTTGACCCTGTTGGTTACGAGCGCTTCGAAATCAGATCAAGCAGTTTCGATGGAGAAAAACTGGCGATCATCGCTCCTGATCTCGCGAGTTGCCCCGAGTGCCTTGCCGAGATGCGAGATCCGAGCAACCGTAGATACAGGTATCCATTCATCAACTGCACACATTGTGGGCCGCGATATTCCATTATAGAGGGGCTTCCGTATGACCGGTGCAACACCACCATGCGGGGGTTTACAATGTGCGCGCAATGCGAGGTGGAGTATTCCGATCCAGGAAATCGCCGGTTTCATGCGCAGCCGAATGCGTGCGAGGAATGCGGGCCGCACCTTGAGTTCTGGGATGCCAAGGGCAACAGTGTTTGCGTCGGCAATCAGCCAGCGCTCGTTGAAGCTGTCGCTCGGTTGCGGGTGGGGCACATTCTGGCAGTAAAAGGCCTAGGCGGATTTCACCTCATGGTTGATGCCTGCAATGCCGCGGCTGTTCAACGGTTGCGCCATCGAAAGGGGCGCGAGGAGAAGCCGCTCGCGATCATGGTCGCCTCCCTGGAACTGGCAGGTGAACTGTGTGAACTGAGCCCCGGTGAAGAGCAACTGCTCGGTTCTCGTGCAGCCCCGATTGTTTTGTTAAACCGTCGATCCGATGCCACTGCATGGTCATTGGCCGAGGAAGTGGCACCGAGTAATCCGAACTTGGGGCTGATGCTCGCTTACACCCCCTTACACCATCTGTTGCTGGATGAATTTGCAGGCCCCCTCGTTGCGACCAGCGGCAACATCAGCGACGAGCCGATCTGCATTGACGAGCATGAAGCGGTGCGGCGCCTGGCAGGGATCGCGGACGGGTTCCTCGTGCATAATCGACCGATTGCACGACACGTGGATGATTCAGTTGTTCGCGTGATGCTTGGTCGAGAACTTCTGCTCCGACGTTCTCGTGGTTATGCGCCATTGCCGATCCCGTTACGCGAGAAAGGAGGTCAACGAGAGCCCGCAGTCCTGGCCTCTGGTGCGCATCTTAAGAACACGATCGCTCTGGCCAAAGGTGAGCACGTCTTCCTGTCGCAGCACATAGGTGATCTTGAAACGGAGCAAGCACATCAGGCCTTCCACCGGACCTTGGCTGATTTACCCCGATTGTACGACGCCTTTCCCCGGCTATTCGCCGGGGATCTGCACCCGGACTATGTTTCCACACAAGCCGCTCGTGCCGCTGCCGAGGCTGCCGGTGGTTCTTTTCTGCCCGTGCAACATCACCTGGCTCATGTGCTTTCGTGCATGGCGGATAATGACCTGAGCGGGCCAGTTTTAGGCGTAGCCTGGGATGGCACAGGTTACGGAACGGACGGAACAGTTTGGGGAGGGGAATTCATCCAGGTTTCCGAGCACTCGTGGACAAGGATCGCGCATTGGCATCAATTCAGGCTTCCGGGGGGAGAACAGGCTATTCGCGAACCCAGGCGCTCAGCTTTGGGTGTGCTGCATGCCCTATTTGGACCTGGGATGGTTGATGCCATAGATCTTCAGAACCTGACAGGGTTCACACACAACGAACTCCAGATCCTGATCAGGATGTTGGAGCAAGGGATCAACTCGCCGCTGACTTCAAGCGCTGGACGTCTCTTCGATGCGGTCGCGGCCATGGTGGGCATTCGGCGGACAGTGCGGCATGAAGGACAAGCTGCCATGGAGCTGGAGTTCATGATGGCGACCGCAGCAGAGCAAACGGAGCCTTACCCGGTTTCACTGAGTGTTGCTCCGGGATCACCCTGGGTGCTTGATTGGGCGGGAATCATCCATGGGATTCTGGCGGATCTCCAGAGTGGGTCCGCGCGGAGTCTGATTTCAGCGCGGTTTCACGAGTCCTTTGCGGCGGGCATTGTGCGCGTGGCCCAACAGGCCGCGTGCGCGCGGGTTGCGCTGAGTGGGGGCTGCTTTCAGAATCAGCAGCTCGTGCAGAGGACAGTTGTGCGCTTGCGAGAGGCCGGATTTCAGCCTTATTGGCACCAGCGGGTCCCGCCCAATGACGGAGGGATAGCGCTCGGCCAGGCCGTTGCTGTGCGCTGGGGTTTGTCAGGAGCCAGCCGATGAGTCTCGTGCCTGCTCAACCGCTCGATTGAGTTCCTGCACCTCGGCATCATCCTCAGGGAACACCGGGTCAGGAATCCCGTCTTCAACGCACACCTTTGCCTTAAGGGTGTCCATCATCTCGATGACCTCTGCTGCGGTAGCGAAGATGAACTCCTGCTGTCGGATATCCACCGGGATCTTGAAGAAAAGATTTATTGTGAACCATTTGCCCGACCGGCCCAGGACGAACTCGTTATAACGCGTGCGAGGATCATGTGGATCGTACCCGGACTGGCTGACGATATACGGCCCACCGTGATCACGGTCTTCAAACTCGTGCGCTCGTTTCCACTTCCTTAAACTCACCAGTTGTGCATCCTGGTAGTTATTGGTGATAGCGCGATTGATGGCGGGGTCCATACTTCCAGTCTATCTTAACGAAGACTTCCGATCTTGGCGAATTGTTTATAAGGAGAACCGGCGGGAGGACGAGTTCTTCTGTAAGATAAGCAGGTCGGCGGTTTCTCTTTTTGCGCTCCGTGCCTCCGTGTTTAACTTCACCGTGTTCTCGTTTTGCTGCTTGAGCTTGGCTAACGAGATATTAATGGACGTCCCCCAAGTCTCGGCCCTACGCTGGACGGCAGCAACTTATGAAACCCCGGACACTCTTCCTTGGATTGGTTATCTCGCTCGCTTCCACTCTATACCAGCCACAGGCCACCGCTGCCACGACTAACGGATTCGTTCAGGATCGATTCGCCGTCGGAATGTGGTGGTCACCTCGAACCGACGAACGGCTGGATCAGTATTATCAGGAGATCGCTGATGCGCATTTTACCGTCGTAGTGGCGCACTCGGGTCCAAGCATTCCTGAGCACCTGGCCCGCTGCCAGCGACTAGGGCTGAAAACTTTCGTGTCGGCTGCCGGACCGGTAAGTGAGTTGCCGGATGGCCCAGCGTGTTGGGGATATCTACTTGCCGACGAACCCGGTGCGGGTGCGTTCCCGGATCTTGCGCGGAGGGCTGAGGAGATTCGACAGCAGCGCCCCGGCAAATTCGGGTATGTGAACTTGTTTCCGAATTACGCCCCCGCCAGCGCGTTGGGCACAACGAACTACGACGAACACGTGGCGCGGTTTGTGCGAGAGGTCAAACCGGAGGTGCTGTCGATGGACCATTATCCGCTGATGCGTCCGGAAGGTGATTCTCGGAACAGCTACTGCGAAAACCTGGAAACCATGCGGAAGTACTCTCTCAAAGCGGGCATTCCTTTTTGGAATTACTTCTACAGCATGCCTTTCAACGATCGGCTCGATCCGACGGAAGCTCAGATTCGCTGGCAGATCTTCACATCGGTCGCCTATGGGGCAAAAGGGGTGCTCTATTTCTGCTATTGGACACCGGGCAAAGGCGCGGCTGGGGCAGGGGAGTTTCCGAAAGGCGGCGCGATTATCACGGCTGAAGGGTTAAAGACCAGGCATTACGATGAGGCGAAGCGAATCAACCTGGAGCTGAAGAATTGGGGGCCGACACTGATGCAGTTGACCAACACCGGCGCTTGGAAAGTGAACACCGAAACGGCGCCAGACGGGTTGGCAGGAAGCGGACTGCGCAAAGTGACACGGGTAAGCGGCGACCCGACGGGTGAGTTTATCATCGGCGCTTTCAAACATGCGGATGGGCGCCGCGCCATCGTGATCGTGAACCATAACCACAGCTTCACTGCGTGGCCGACTATTGAGTTTGATGCGGAATCAGCACGAGTGATGGAGGTCGGAAAGACAACAGGGAAAGCCGAACGGGTAGTGGATGACAGCCCGGAACTGAAAGGATTGCAGCTTTCGTTTGGGGCCGGGGATGCCCGGTTGTTTTTGTTGCCGTAGTTTTGTAGGTCGAGTTGGTGAGAGCGAGAAGTAAAAAAGGGCGGCCAAAGCCGCCCTTTTTTTAGGTAATGGTGCCAACCGCAGATTTCCGATGTTAGGTCCTGGCCACGAGATCTTCTGTCCCAGACGGGTGCGATTTTTGCGGCTATGATTTTTGTCCGCTTTGCTTTAGTGGCGGGGATTATTTAGTAAAGACTTGAGCGTATGGAAGATCGACAACTCATCCAGGAGTACGTGGCGACTTACTCGGAAACCGCCTTCCGGACATTGGTTATGCGCCATCTGAACTGCGTCCATGCCGCGGCGTTGCGGCAGGTGCGGGATTCACAGATGGCCGAGGAAGTGACTCAGGCGGTGTTCATCCTGCTGGCCCGCAAAGCAGGCAAATTCTCCAGCCATACCATTCTGGCTGGGTGGCTTTACCGGACCACCCGGTTTGTAGCGGCCCGGGCACTCCGGGCCGAGCAACGCCGCAAGCAGCGCGAGGAGGAGGCGGTTCACATGCAACAGATTTCAGCTTCAAACGATACTTGGCAACACTTGGCCCCTGTCTTGGATGAGGCTATGGAGCACCTTTCCGAGGTGGAGAGAAACGCACTGATTCTGAGGTTTTTCCAAGGCAAGCCACTTCAGGAAGTGGGCAGCAATCTCGGCTTGAGTGAAGAGGCAGCCCGCAAGCGCGTCGGACGTTCGCTGGATAAGCTGCGCAGCTTTTTCGCACGGCGGGGCTTTGCCATCACTTCGGCTGCCCTGGTGAGCGCCCTGACCCAACATGCGGCCGAAGCCGCCCCAGCTTCCTTGGGCGTGACGGTCTCCTCGGCGGCTCTGGCGCATGCCGCTCCGGCAGCAACTCATTTACCATGGCTGGCGAGGGAGACTTTGGAAGCTTGGAAATGGGCACAACTGAGACTGGCGTTAGGATGGGGCGCAGCAGCGGTTCTGATCGGGGTGCTGGTCATTGGCTACTGGAACCGACCTGCCTCCTCAGGCGACAATCCTCTCTCAAAATCGACTGATGAGCCAACGGTTGCACTGAGTCAACCACCCGAGCCCACGCCCTCCACTGCTGCGGATCTATTGGCGGAGCGTGAGCCAGCATCGGGCCTCTTTATGTTCCGCACAGTGGATGCCGCCACCGGCAACGGCATCGCTGGGGCACCGGTGTGGGCGGTAGCGGCTCAAGATCAGGACCATATCGACTTGCAGACGAACCTGGCAACCGATGCCCAGGGCTGGTGCCAAGTGCCGTTGCCTTCCTCAACTCCAATGCTGCTCTCGGTCGGGGCCATGGCGGAGGGATATGAGCAAAGATACGTGATGGCAAGCGGACGTGAGGGTATCCTCAGCCCATACGTGCTCAAGTTACCTCGTGGATCGCGCATTGGCGGCTTTGTGCAGGACGAGGCTGGCAACCCCGTGAGTGGGGCTGAGATCATTGTGCAATTCCACGGAACCGGAGACGCTTCATGGCGGGAGTTTCAACGCGAGCGCCCCGGCTTTCCAACCGACGACCTGCCGGTGGCTAAAACGGATGCGGCGGGCCGGTGGACCTTCGGCAGTGCTCCAGCAACCAACGGGGCCTTTTGGATTATTGTATGGAAATCGGACTTCCCCAAAGCAACCTTCCGCACCGATGGGGACGAGCAAGGGTCGGTCGGCGGGGACGCTATTCGACTGGCCGACTTGCACGAAGGCACCGCCATTCTCGTGCTTAAGAGTGGCTTGAGCTTGAGCGGTCAAGTAACCGACGAGTGGTCTGGGCCAGTTGCCGACGCCAAAGTGAGCCTCGGCCAATTTGACAGCGATTCCAACCCGTCATCTCGCACCGACAGCGACGGCATGTTTGTGCTCAAAGGCTTGCCAACCGGCCGGAACCACCTAACCGTGACCGCCGAGGGTTTTGCGCCGGAACGGATATCCGTAGAGGTTGCGACGAACAACCAATCTCTGGCAATTCAACTCAAGACCGGCGCACTGCTCCGGTTGCGAGTAATCGATGAAGCCGGCAACGGCGTGGAGCATGCCCGTGTCCAACTGCAGGGCTGGCGCGGACACAAAACGTTTGGCTGGGGCGGGTTCACCGACCCCGAAGGACGAATCGAATGGCGTTCCGCACCGCACGATGAACTCGACCTTTTCGTGGGCAAGCAGGGTTTTTTCTACTCACGCAATAACCTTATCACGGCGGATGGGGAGGAACACCTCATTACCTTGCACCCGCAATTGACTGTAACGGGAACCGTGGTGGATTCGGAGACCAAACAACCCATTCAGAGCTTCAAAGCCATCCCGGGGTCGGATGGACAGAACTGGCAGCGTCTGGGGTTGGCTCACGGAACCAATGGGCATTACCAACTTACCTTCGAAGAGTATCAACTCCCCTTCCTGATACGATTCGAAGCGGAAGGTTACGAGCCCGAGGTCTCGAAGGTGCTGCCACAGAAGGCGACCAATGCCACCTGCAACCTGGCGCTCCAAAAACAGGACCTCCTTACGGCTATTCAAGGCGTAGTATTCCTGCCTGATGGGACTCCGGCCGCGGGCGCGCAGGTGGCCCTCTGCACCTCAGAAAAGGGAGTTATATTGGGTCGCAAGAAGTTCCTCGACCATGGGGAACGCCTCGTCGTCCTCACGGATAAGGACGGTCATTTCCTCTTTCCGGCGGAACCCAATCCGCATTCGGTAGCCGCGGTTCACGACACGGGTTTTGGTCAGGCTCGCCTGGACGGTACAAACCGCGTGCTATCTCTCCAACTCCAACCCTGGGGCCGAATCGAAGGATACCTCAGGCTGCGCAACGAAAAGAATTCCGGCCAGCAGATTGCGCTATTCAAGCAGCCACTATCCGGTCCCTTAGGATGGCAAGGTGTTAGCCTGGATACGGGTGTCTATTCCACCAAAACGGACACCCTGGGAAACTTCGTCTTTGATCTGGCTCCGCCTGGGGAATTCGATCTGTATCTCGTGCCGGGGATGGGCATTCCTTTCCGGTGCCAAACCCCGGTGGAAGTGCCGGCAGGGACCACCCTCCAGGTGCAGATGGGACCCTAGAGAATCACCAGATCGAATATGATCCGAAGTAATCATTTTCAAAGCACACGTCCTCGTTTGGGTGAAAGAATGAAAAAGGGCGGCCGAAGCCGCCCATTGTGTTAAATCGAATTCCCTTTACCAACTAGTACTTCAGCCGGAAGAACAGCGGAGCAGCGGCTGTGTTGGTATAGGGACTGGTGGCGTCAGCCACATCGCTAAACGTACCGTTGACCGTCGTTGCAGACTGCAGCTTGAATGAGGAATCGGTCCAGCTCAGGACGGCTTTACCATCCACCCAGTTGATCGCCAGCGGAATGCGGTTAGGCGCCGGGACGAACGGGACGACGTCCGTGAAGCTCGTGCCGATCACGAGGTCGTCAACTGTGGTGATGCCCATGCTGCTATCCTGACGGAAGGCGATAGCGAGAATGGCGATGGCGCTTGAATTGTCGGTTGCCGTGGCGCTCGGATCAGTCTCATAACGGGGATCGACCCATAGTGTGCTCCGACCGGTGGCGACGTTGTAGCGGGTAACCACGACATATTCCTGGCCGAGGTTCAGATCGAGCGGCAGGACGGCGGAAGGCGATGCGGCAGCGTTGGCAATAGCCAGACGGAACGTGCCAGGTGCTGCGCCGTTTGTTGAAGCATAGACGCGGGCCTTGAAGTTGCTGGTTCCGGTATCCTTGAAGAAGGTGAAGTAAGAACCCGAACTCCCACGCGGCAATGTGTCCAGCTTCACCTTGATTTTCGAGAACAGCAGAGTACCGCTGGCGGGTTCGACGCTTGCATAGTTGAGGAAGTAGGCGTGAACATCCATGGCGTTAGTCGGGTAGAGGACCAATTGTGAATTGACCACATAGCAATCGTTCGAATCCATGGCGCTATAGCCGAGCCATGCTGAAGCGCTGACATTGGGAAGAGAGCCATCTGGGTAACTAAACTCGTTTGTGTAGAGGCCGCCCAGTTTTGGATAGACCGTGACGAAGAACGAACTTGAGGAAGTCAGGGTGCCGTCATCCACCGTGACGGTGATCAGCGACGCGCCTGCTGCATCCGTTTCAGGCGTGAGCTTGATAGTGCGAGCCGTGCCCGTTCCTGAGATTTGAATCTTTGAATTGGCGATCAGAGCCTCGTTTGCCGAGGCCGCTGTCACGGTCAACGTATTGGGGGTCTCCACGTCATCCACTGTGAATGGAATCGCGGCTGTGGGTGTATTCGTCGGAGTCAACTGATCCGCAATTGTGGAAATGGACGGTTTGCCAACATAGACTTTGAAGCTTGTTTCGGAGGTCAACAGGCCGTCATTGACATGGATTGTGATCGTGGCAAGGCCTTGTGCTCCCGCTACCGGCGTGACGGTGATTGTTCGGTCTTCACCAGCGCCACCCAGAGTGAGGTTTGCTGGTGCATTTGGGACCAAACTCGTATTGGAGGACTCGGCGGTTAGGATCAGGTTGGCAGCAGGGGTCTCGGCATCGCTGACGGTGAAATCCAGAGGGCCGGTGGAGGCGTTGGCCGCCAACTGTTGCTCAGCCACCCCGCTTACTGAGGGCGAATTATTGGCTCCAACGACATCTCCAAACGAGGTTCCTACGCGGAGGTCATCAACCCAAACCGGGTTGCCCACGCCGCTGGCTTGACGAAAGCTGAAGTGAGTGATGGCAATAAGATCAGTGGCGCTTACCGCGTCTGAAGCGGTCATACCCGTTTCGGATTCGGCCGTGGGGTTGACCCAAACGGTGGCGGACGCAACTCCAACATTATATCGGATTACAACAGTGTAGGTCTGATTTGTATTTAATGGAGTGGGCAATTGGCCACTTTTATTATTACCAGCACTACTATTCGCAATACCAACGTAGAAGGTGCCTACAGGTGCGGCAGTACCTGTAAGGTCTGTTGTGGACACCCAAAGTCTGCCTCGGAATCCTGAGAGGGCACCGGAGCTATTGGTACCAGTGAAATGCGCCAGGTAGCCTCCACCCGTAGAGGGCAAGCCGGTGCAGTTGATCTTGAAACTCGCATAGAGGTTCTGTACCGCGCCATCGACTGCATAAGGACCGCCTGAGAGTTCGCGTGCAATGTCCTCGCTTCGCGAACTGGATATGACCAATTGCCCGTTATCAACGAGCATGGTGCCCAGGGTCCCGGAGTTTGTCACCCAGATCGAGTTGGTAACAATGCCGCCATTGGGATAGCTGAAGTCTTCGGTTAGTATTGTGCCACCCTGAGAGCTCAGGGTGAGGCCTGCAAGGAGCGTTAGGGCTAGTAATTTTTTCATAGTTGGTGCTGGTGCTAGGCTAAAATCGAGTGGGTTGTGGAATATCAATAATCGGGAGCGTCGGGTGCGGCGTACCAATACATCTTGCGTTCAACCTTCCATTCTTCGGATGCGCTGTTGGCAACCGCCGAAGCGCGCACGAAATCATTGGTGCTGGCTGCTCGGGCGCTACCGTCACACATCGAGAATTGCCCCCGGCGATCATGCCGGCCGACAGCGTATTGGCCGTTCACATTCGACTGAGAGGGACCACCGGTGGCTGAGTTGCCATCTACTTCCGCCATGAGAATTGTTTCACTGGGTTTGCGGATGGAACCAAACTTGGTTTGGCTAATACCTCTGGAGGTCCTGGTGCTGCGGTTAATGCACAACTTGCCGTTCAACCCATACATAAAGTAGGCCATTCCAATAACCGGGGGCTCATTTCGGGGTTTTGGCGCGGCGGGACACGAGTAAATGGACTTCGTGCCGGGGACAGGCGGGGTGTTTGCCAGATAGAGGTTGGTCAGCGTGGGCTGGGCTACATGGGACGCCAAAGCATTGTACCATGCATCTGGGTTCTGAGTGATTAATGCTATCGTGTTGCCCTCCTCCGGAACCGAATCGCCATTATCGTCGGCATACATCTTGGATGCCAGTCCCCATTGTTTGGCGTTGTTCAAGCAGGTGATGGACTGAGCCCGGCCCTTCGCTTTAGAAAGCGCGGGCAGGAGCATGGCCGCAAGAATCGCTATAATGGCAATGACGACCAGCAATTCGATCAGGGTGAAACCGCGGTGTTTGATTCGCTGTGACAGAGTTTGGATTGGAACGGGCATAGTGTGACTTGCGCCGCCAGCTTTGGCTGGCCAGCGACGCTCAAAGTCCAAAAAGAGTAGCAAGAAAACGCCCTCTAGCAAGTCAATCGTCAATGACTTGCTCACAGTCTGGTCACAGGTTGATCACAAGTTAGTAACAGCCAGAAACCGCCGTCCAAGGCCTAATAGATCCAAGTGAAGAGGCGTTGATTGTTACGGCTTAGGAACTTAGTGGAGAATCATGTCCGAAGCCGCCGCAGGAGCTGATCGACTCTGCCGCTCCGCGATCTGGTTCACCAGGCTTGCGAGTTCGGCTGGGTCATGAGGCTTTATGAGGTAAAAGTCCGCCCCGAGTTCGAACGCACGCTGGATGCTTGCCGTGCCCTCCATGCCGCTAAGCACCCCCACGGTGATCCCTCGGAACTCCCGGTGCTGCCCCAGCCATTCAAGGACATCATATCCATCCACACGTGGCATTCTGAGGTCGAGCAACAAAACCCCGGGAAGCGGGAACTGGTTGCGGTCCTCGAAGGGGGCCTCGCCGAGCAAGTAGGCAATAACCTCCTCACCATTCTGCACAAAATGCACATCGGAATTGTTGTTGGTGCGTCGAAACGCCAGCTTGAGCAACAACGCATCACTGGCGTCATCCTCTGCAACCAAAATGATGGTATTCTCTTGCATTACTCTCCCCCAGATCTAACACCTTAAATTATGTTTTGTTATGGTTGATCCAAACGGGGTGTTCTCCCCAAAACCTCATCCGTAGCATTCATACCGGCCGGTTTTCCATTTGGTTTGCAGGCTGCCTCTGTGGGGTTTTACTGCTATTATCGGTCCATGAAGAATTTGGCTGAGTGCCGATTGTATGCATTCATTGACACTGCGTATTTGCACGGGCGTGCTCCCGAAGCCCTCGCGGGCGAGCTCTGCCGCGGTGGCGCGGATCTGATCCAGTTGCGTGCGAAGGGCTGGCCGGAGGCCCGGATTCAGGAGATGGCTGCGCAGGTGTTGCCAGTTACCCGTGCGGCGGGTGTGCGGTTGGTCATCAACGATCATTTTCAAGTGGCCCTCGCCTGCGAAGCTGAAGTCTGCCACCTGGGACAGGAGGATTTCTTCGATGCGGGACATCGCCTTGTTTCTGACCTGCGGCGAGGGCCCTTGCCTGAAATCGGACTGAGCACTCATGGACCTGCCGATGCGGAACGTGCCTTAAGCGCTCACCCCGATTACATCGCCATCGGGCCCGTTTACCAGACAGCAACGAAGCCGGAAGCTTCACCAGTAACTCTGGAGTACGTTCGGTGGGCAGCGCGAAACGTCAAGATACCCTGGTTCGCCATCGGAGGAATCAACCTGAACAATCTGGAAGAGGTTCTGCAGGCAGGGGCTACTCGGATATGCGTGGTCTCAGCCATATTGAACGCGCCGGATGTGGCCGCCGCATGCCGGCGATTCCGGGAGCGGCTCCCTTGAGGGACCGAGCTCCTGAAATAGTTTAGACAAAAGAAGAGTCCAGCGGCGTTTTCCAGTTGTAATCGCGTGAATAGCGGTTGGACACATGAATCGACGAGGTCATCGGCCTGGGAAAACTGGTTTAGCCAGCATACCCCGGGACTCCTTCTCTACGCCAGACAACGGGCTGGCTCAGAGGTTGAAGCCCAGGATCTGGTGCAGGAAGCGATGGTCGAGTCTTGGCGCCGGTGTGGTGGGGAAGATCCCCCGCCAGTGCCCCTCGTGTATGCGACCATTCGCCGCCGGGCGCTGGATCAGATCCGCCAACAGAACCGCCGACGTGAGCGTGAGCAAGCATCTCAACCGGTTGACGCTGCCTGGTTTGATACGACAGTCGAGGAGACCGAACGGGCTGCGCTAATCCAAAAAGCCATGAAGGAGTTGCCCGCCATCTATAGTGAAGTGATCAGCCTTAAGATCTGGGGAGGCCTGACCTTTGCGGAAATTGGGGAGGCGCTGGATATCCCACAGAATACCGCCGCTTCGAGATATCGGTATGGGTTGGAGGAGTTGCGCAAACTCACGCGAGGAATTGAAGCATAGGCAAGGTTATGAACGAGGATCGACTGAACTCGGAGTTGGAGGAATTGGAGAAGGAACTGGCGGCGATGCGGCCGGCTCCGGCGCCTGAAAGTTTGCTCAATCGCCTGCGGGAACTGCCGCTGAAGTCTGCTGACAAGACGGTCCGGCGGGAAAGCCCGGGTCTTCTTGAGTTGCTGCTGAATGCCTTGCGGCCTTTCGCGACCGCTGCTGCTGCATTGCTTCTTGTGGCGGCTTGCGCTGGATGGTGGTGGCAGGCCCGGCAAGTGGCTCCTGTGGGAAGAACGGTTATCAGCGCGCCTATTGATCCTGTTCTCACCGCCAAGGAGGTGGATATCGAACAGACTTTGATTGCCAGCTTCGAAACCGTGGCGCGTTTACCCGATGGGCAGTCGGTCCGGTTTCGCTACGAGGAATGGCTGGACGAATTCAGGGTGCGGGATGCGATGCGTGGGATGGTGTTGGAAAAGCGGGAACCAAGGGTGGAGATCATACCTATCCGCTATGAAACCTATTAAACCTTAATATCATGAATCTATATCGAACAACAGCATGGATGGTCTTGGCTCTAGGGATGCTGCCAGCCGTTTCCGGCATGGCGCAGCCCCAAGACACGGGAAAGGAACATGTGGTGGTCACTCGGATTGAGCCCGAGGGCAAAGCGCAGGAAGTGAAACAGGACGAGGCCGGTGCCTGGCTGGGGCTTGGCACCGACGAGGTGCCGGATGTGCTCAGCGCCCAGCTCAAATTGAAGGCGGGCGAGGGCCTTGTAGTGAGTTTTGTTGCGAGCAACAGCCCGGCTGCGACCGCCGGGTTGGCTAAGAACGATTTGTTGCTGCGTTGGGAGGATCAGGTGCTGGTACACCCCGAACAATTACGCAAGCTGGTTCGCAACTCCAAGCCCGGGGACGAGTTCAAGCTGACCGTGCTCCAGGGCGGCGACCGGCGCGAAGTCTCCGTGACGCTTGCCAAGGCGCCCCCGGGTTTTGCGCCGTTCGGTTCAGATTCTTTCCTTCCTCGTGAGTGGCGTGAGCTGGGACGTGATCTGGCCAACCTTCCGCTGCACGAGGAGATGAGGCATTTGCGTGAGAACCTGGCGCGCGCCGGAATTGATCGCGAGACGTTGACTCGCGATATTGCCAAGAACGTGGAGGAAGCCAGAAAGGCGCTGCAGCAGGCGATGCGAACCGCCACAAATCACCTGAATCCTGCCAGCGATGCTGTGGCGCGAATGATGAAAGACCTGGCTCGGGCCCGCGTGAACCTTGATAAGCAAGTCTCTGTATCCGTTCACAACACTGCCCGCAAGGTGCAAACATTGGTGCAAACGGACGACACAGGCACCTACACGCTGATTGCTGATCCGAAGCCGCGGATTACGATTCACGACGGCGAAGGCAAACTGGTTTTTGACGGCCCGGTAACGACGCCCGAAGAGATTGGCAAGGTTCCTGAAGACTACCGCGAGCGAGTTCAGAGCATGGTTGATAAACTGGATGAGGATAAGAAATCCGAGCAAGAAGTAGAGGAATAGCCCGAGGCTGAATCTGCGAGATCCTCTCCAAGCTGAAGGCTTGGCAGACAGTAAGCCGGAGTGTCGAAGCGCCGCTCACTATATTCATATCTGTGCGCATCTGTGAAATCTGTGGATGCTTCCGCCCCATTCCTCGCCGCCACGGCAACCTTGCTTCGGCGGCTTAAAATCAGTTCAATATGAGCTGTGATTGCAAAGAGAGTAATCCCTTGCCTGGACGTGCATGACGGGAAGGTGACCCGTGGCGTGCAATTCGGGAAGGCTGAAGCCGGTGAACTGCGCAACGTGGGCGACCCGGTTGAACTGGCCTTGCGCTACAACGAGCAGGGTGCCGATGAGATGGTGTTTTTTCGACATCACGGCCACCGCGCACGGACGCAGCACCATGGTCGATGTGATCGAGCGTGCTGCCAGCCAGTGTTTCATGCCGCTGACGGTTGGCGGTGGTCTTCGGACCGTGGATGACATGTTTACCATGCTGCGGGCTGGAGCTGACAAGATCAGCATCAATTCCTCCGCCCTAAATACTCCCGATCTGATCCGCGCCGGGGCCGAGAAGTTCGGCAGCCAATGCATCGTCGTCTCCATTGATGCCCGCAAAGTCGGTCCGGAGAAGTGGGAAGTGTTCTCGCATGGCGGTCGTCGCCCGACGGGCTTGGATGCCGTGGAATGGGCTAAGCGTGCGGTGGGGCTGGGGGCAGGGGAGATCGTGCTCAATAGCATCGATGCGGACGGGACAAAAGCGGGCTTTGACCTGGAGGTCACCCGGCGTGTCAGTGAATCGGTAGGTGTTCCGGTGGTCGCTAGCGGAGGTGCTGGGACTTTGGAGCACATGGCTGAGGTCTTGGAACGTGGCAAAGCCGATGCCGTTCTGGCCGCCAGCATTTTTCATTTCGGCACCTACACCGTTGGGGACGTAAAAAAGTACCTGGCCTCGCGGAATATCCCCGTGCGCCTGGTTTAGCCTGCCGGAGCGATCTATCGAATCTGCCTGTTATGCAAACCTCCTTGTATAGCCGCTTTTTACCCATTGTACTGCTGACTGTTTCGAACGTATTCATGACGTTCGCCTGGTATGGGCATCTCAAGTTCAAGAAGACCGCATTGCCGGTGGTTATCCTGGTGAGCTGGGGCATTGCTTTTTTCGAATACACACTGATGGTTCCGGCAAACCGCTGGGGCAACGAAACCTACTCGGCTACACAGTTAAAGATTATCCAGGAAGTGATCACCCTGACTGTGTTCAGCGGGTTTGCTGTGGTTTACCTGGGAGAACGGCTGCGGTGGAATCATTTCGCCGCCTTTGTTTGCATTTTGGCCGCGGTAGTGTTTACATTCCTGCCGAAAAATTGATGCGGCAGCCCCGCCCGAAAAATCGCAGGCGCGGGTCCGCTCACGAAGGGTGCCCATGAGCTGTTTTGATAAATTAAAGTTCGACGCGCAAGGCCTGATTCCGGCAATCATCCAGGAACACAAGACTGGAAGAGTGCTGATGATGGCGTGGATGAATCGCGCTTCGCTGGAAGATACAATCAAGACGGGCAAAACCCATTTCTGGAGCCGGTCCCGCCAGAAGTATTGGATGAAAGGCGAGGAAAGCGGCCACACTCAAACCGTCAAGGACATCGCGTTTGATTGCGATGGAGACACTTTGTTGATCCAGGTTGAACAAATCGGAGCCGCCTGCCACGAGGGATACCAATCCTGCTTTTTTCGTTCCATCGAAGGGGCCGGGGAGACATTCAAGCTAACTGAAAAGCAGTTGGAAACGCCGGAGCAAATCTACGGCAAAAAGAAATCCTGAGCATTGGCGCCAAGCGCCTGCCCGATTATGTACGAACCTGATTTTAGCACCTTCCAAAAGCTGGCTGCGCAAGGGAATCTCATCCCGGTTACGCGCACGCTGCTCGCCGATATCGAGACGCCCCTCTCGGCTTACCGGAAAATCCGTGGTGAGGGTGAATCCTTCCTTTTCGAATCCGTCGAAGGCGGAGAGCACCTGGGCCGGTTTTCATTTGTGGGATGCCATCCTCGCGCAATCATCCGGCAGACCGGCAGCCTCGTTGAGGTGCGCGAGCAAGGCAAAGAGATCGCCAGCTATTCAGTTAAGAAAGCCGCTGGTCCGGGCATACCCGTGGTGAAAGACGGCCTGGAAGTTGTGGAAGCTGTTCTCAAGCAATTCCGTCCGGTGATTCGCCACGGATTACCCCGGTTTACAGGCGGTGCTGTGGGATTCATCGGATACGAATTCATCCATGACGTCGAGCCAATCGTGCCACGTCCAGTCCTCGATGAACTTGGCACCCCAACCATGGTTTTTATGGTGGCCGATCGGCTGCTGATCTTCGATCGCGTCAAGCAGACCATTATCGTGCTGGTAAACGCCTTGGTTAAAGAAGGTGAGCCTCTTGATACCACATACAAAAAGGCGGTCAGTGAGGTGGATAGGATCGTGTCGCTGCTGGCCCGTCCAAGCGAGCATCATCCCGTAACGCTTCCATCCGAGGTGCCGGATATCGCATTTGTTTCCAACCTCAAGCCGGAGAAATTCAAAGCCAGCGTGCTGAAGGCTCAGGAATACATCCGCGCAGGTGACATCATCCAAGTGGTGGGCTCGCAGCGGTTCTCCGTGCCTGTCACTGCGGCCCCGGTGGATGTTTATCGCGCCGTGCGTTCGATTAACCCATCGCCTTACACCTTCCTGCTGGAGTTGGAAGGCTTTTCACTCGTCGGCGCTTCACCGGAGATTCACGTTCGCTGCGAAGATAACCAGGTGGAGATCCGTCCGATTGCCGGAACTCGCCGCCGCGGTGCCACCCCTGATGAAGATAAGGCGTTGGAAGCCGAACTGTTGGCTGATCCCAAAGAGCGCGCTGAGCACGTCATGCTCGTGGACCTCGCGCGGAACGACCTCGGGCGCGTTTGCGATTTCGGTTCAGTCCAGGTGCGGGATCTGATGATTGTGGAGCGATATAGCCACGTCATGCACATCGTTTCCCAGGTGGAAGGGAGACTTTCTAAAAAGCACACCCCTTACGATTTGATGCGCGCGACGTTCCCGGCGGGCACCTTGAGTGGCGCCCCGAAAATCCGGGCAATGCAGATCATTTCGGAATTGGAGCAGACCACCCGCGGTCCTTATGGCGGCTGTGTGGGCTATTTCTCTTTCAACGGCAACCTGGATTGTTGCATCACGATTCGCACCGCATTGCTCAAAGACGGCAAAGCCTACGTGCAATCAGGCGGCGGATGGGTGAATGATTCCACGCCAGAAGCTGAGTATCAGGAAACCGTCAACAAATCCAAAGCCATGCTCAAAGCCGTGGCCATGGCGGAGAGTTTCCAGGCACCTTCCGGTGTAGCGTAGGGCGTCCTCGCCTGCGAGTACGGGCGGCGTCTCGCCGCCCTTTGCCGTTTCAGTCACGCGGAGTTTGCCAAAGTAGGGCGGCCTCGCCACAGGCCCGAAACGGCAGGAATGTCACGCAAAGACGCCACGACGCCAAGAAAAAGAAGAAGCGAAACTGAAGGAAAAGGTCGCGCGGAGTTCGCGGAGGCACCGTGCGGAACAGAGGGATTCGCTACGCGAGCCCCCGAAAAAGACTCCCGGGTACTCTTTGGTTTCGTGCTGCGGTCCGTGCACGGTCCGTGGTGTCCGTGTCCCGTCCGTGTCCTTGAAACCCACCCCTGCTCTGCGAGGCCCCACACGGGGGCGTGAAGAGGAAAGAGAATGTAATCACGCAAAGACGCGAAGACGCAAAGGTTTTTCAAAGGCAACTTTCGGGCACCGGGCTTTTTTCTGGCTTAACCTCCGCGTTCTCCGCGGCTCCGCGTGACCTCTTCTGCCCTTCGTGGCGCCTTCCTGTTCCACTCCCCCTTACGGGCAGCGTACGCGGTAGAAGCGCGGCGGAGCATCCGTATGCGGCGTCTCGGAAAACTGAAATTGCCCTGGCACGATCTCTCGAAACGATCCGAGCTCGATCCATTCAACCAAAGGCTGGCTCGGGTTCGTCGCACAGAGCATCGTGAGGCTCGCTCCAGGAACGTTCGTGAGGGTCAGTTGGATTCCTGCGCCGCTCGTCACCCGGGATGCTGCCATCTCAATCTTGCCCGTCGCTCGATGGAGTTCATAGGCTCCAATATCCACATGTGCCCCGGATTTCCTTGCATAACTGCGCTGATCGCTGAGCAGGTTGAGCGGTGACTCTATTAAGGTGTCATCACTGGCATCGATAGCAGGGCTTCCTTGGCGGAGGGCGATGGTGAACGCCGGACCACCGTTATCCGCCAGGGAGCAGATCAATGGATCCAACGGGGTGGCGGAGCCGACAATGTCTCCAACTGCATCACTAAAACCGGAGCTATCTTCACCGCGACTGACAAAATTGTGTCCTTTGGAATTGAAAGCGCCGTAGAGGTCGGGACCAAGACCCGGTAGGCCGGGTGAGCCACCATAGCCACCTGAACTACCTCCTGCACCGGCTAATCCTGCCGCTCCTGCCGAGTTTTTGCCGACCAGCACACTCTGCATGTCAGCAGACGCTCCGTCGCATCGTATGGCTCCTCCGCTGCCTCCGATTCCTCCATTCCCACCGTTGCCACCGAGGCCCGATGGATAAGAAATGAAGCCCCGGCCACCCGCCCCGCCTGGTCCACCTTTGCCTCCATTCCCGGCCCCGTTTCCGGCAATTGTGCAAGCAGTTGCCTGGAATGAACCCAAAGAATAGACGGCACCGCCACTCCCTCCGGCTCCGCCGTCGGCTCCCTGGGAACCATTTCCTGCGGGTAAGCGAGAAGCACTCATGCCAGACCCTCCAGCACCACCAGCGCCGCCAGCCCCTGTCGAGTTGTCCGCAATTGTGCACGAAACTAAAACCAGGCTGCCTGAACTGTGGATACCGCCACCTGATCCGCCATTACCACCCGGAGTCCCTGGAGTACCATCCATTGCCCCAAGACTTCCCATTCCACCTGCTGCACCCGCACCGCCGGTCCCCGCGGTGTTGGACGACACCGTGCATCCGATTAGCAGAGCGGTGCCCACGTTGTTAATGGCACCCCCGTTTCCTCCATCGGCTCCGTTGCCCAGAGCTATCAAGCTCGTTTCCCCTCCGTTGCCGCCGTTCCCGGATGCGTTGCTGCGGAGGCTGCATCCGGCCATTGTCAGAGAGCCCGAATTGTAGATCCCGCCCCCATTGCCTCCTGCGGCACCGTCGCTATAACTTGGCGGATCTGCTGGAAGAAGAAACAGGGGATACCCACGCCCTCCCTTGCCACTGCGGCATTTTTCAATCACGCAGTTCGTTAATGCCAGCGTGCCCTGATTGCGAATTCCCCCTCCATCCTCTCCGGGGGTGGAAGCAAAAATCGAATTCGTACAGTCCGCGCCATCGCGTGCATGCCCATCGGAGATGGTGAGAGCGGAAATGGATACGCTGGCAGAGCTTTCGATCTCAAAGACACGGCGGGAGCCCTTCCCGCTGATCGCAAGTTTTTCAACACCCGGCCCAACCAGCTTTAGATCCTTGTTGATGAACAGTTCTCCGGAGAGGTTTGTAATGGTGCCGGTGACGGCAAAATCGATCGAATCCCCTGCATTGGCGCTCGTGATGGCCGCCCGGAGCGACCCCGGGCCACTATCGGCAAGAGAAGTGACTGTCCACGACCCCGCGTGCCCACAGAAGGGGTAAGCAAGTGAACAGGCGAATACCACGGCAGTCAGGACGGACCAGTCTGAGAATAGCCTGGGGATGTTAAGCGCTTTCATAGTATGGAGATCAAAGTCAATTCAAGCAGGTTGAGTTAATATGTCAACCAGAAAAAGTGCAACAGTCCTGGATTCAAAGGTACTGTGAGATGTGCAGATTAAAGGGGGATAACCCACCGTCATCTGCAAGCGATCCGGTAACTGCGCTTTCCCTTGCACTGCAGTACTGTTGGTGGAAAAAATCGGGATGAAAGAATACTCATGGTTCATCGGGTTGACGCTTTCTGGCGCCAGCCCGATGAACCAGGGTGGAATCGAAGAGGGCCGGAGGCTACCAACAGTAATGACTTCGGTTTGGAGAGCATGCCTTCTTTTGAATCGCAGACACCGCAAGGGTGAAAGATCTTCTGAAGGTGACCAACTTAAATCATGACTTGTCCGAAGACGCTACGTGTTTTTGAGTGCGGCGTGGAGCTTGCGAAGCGCCGCTTTTTCGCAGGACGCCACGGAATCGATAGCACTCCCGAATGTTGGAGTGCCACTTGAGGGCAGGGGCTCCTCGCCTGGGAGCGCCAGAGGTGTCCAGCAAATGAGCAGGATAGCAGGGTCTCGGTGTTGCAGGCCCGGTCTCCGCACCGGGCGGGTCCCATTCTGGTTTCCGACGAACCGGCAGAAGCGTTCCTGATTAGGAACTGAACGGGAAAAAACGGAGAGAGCGACCCCCCACCCCCGTCATCACCCATAAGGCTGCGTAGATTCTCAGACCTATCCCCGATTTTGCATCTTAATCGTTCAGGCGGGGCAGTAAGAGTTCGTGTAAACGCCTTCTGATTGTTTTGTCAAATAGGCTCCCCATTGAAATAGAAGTTCCAGGGGAAATCCTTGTCTGGGTATTCGCTGTTAATGGTCGGCATAGAGAACCGCGTTGTTTGTCTTTTCAGGCACCAGCCTGTTTCTAAGGAGAAGAGCATCGAATTGGGTCTTTCTCAAGGGATATGTGGGAGATGTAGCAGCACTTTAGATCGGTACTATTGGTAGCAAAATCCGAAAGAACTAAGTATTCCTGTTGCATCGGGTTGGCGAGTTTTGACGCCAACCTGATGCAACCGGGTGGAATGTAAAGGGGCGGAGGCTACCAACAGTAATGATTTCGGTTCGAACGGCATGCCTGCATTTGAATCTCAGACCTCGCAAGGTTGAAAGTTCCTCTAAAGGGGACAAATTTAAATCACGACTTGTCCGAACACGCTACGCGGTTTGTGCGGCGTGAAGCTTGCGAAGCACCGCTTTTTCGCAGGACGCCACGGAATCGATAGTACTCCCGAATGTTGGAGTGCCACTTTAGGGTAGGGCGCTCCTCGCCTCGCGCGCGCCCTTCCAGTCTCACCGCAACGACAGGGAGTCTTTGCTGTAACAATCGGCCGTGAAACGTTAACTTAATAGAACAACGATGTCGGAGAACGCATCCACACAGCCACAGGCGGGGGCCGAATCGCAGGCGGGGGCGTTCCCCGCAACGCGATGGTCGGTGGTGTTGGCGGCGACGGGCAAAGGTTCTGGCGAGGCTGATGCAGCGCTGGAGGTGATTTGCCGCGCCTATTGGTATCCGCTTTACGCTTTCGTCCGCCGCAGCGGGCAAAGCCCGGCCGATGCGCAGGACCTCACCCAGGAGTTTTTTCGGCGTTTGCTCGAGAAGAAGTGGCTGAGCGCGGTGGACAAAGAGAAGGGGCGGCTACGGACGTTCCTGGTTACGGCGTTGAAACGTTACATGGCGAATGAATGGCGCCGGGTTTCAGCCCAGAAGCGGGCGGGCGCTCAGACACATCTGCCCATAAACACCGCCTTTGCTGAAATCCGGTATGCGGCGGATCCCCGGTCGGAGTTGGGCGCTGACGCGGTTTTTGACCGCGAGTGGGCGATGGCGCTGCTTGATTTGACGGTTCAGCGGCTGGCGGAAGAGTCTATCGCGGCGAACAAAGGTGCGGAGTTTGCCACTTTGAAAGTCTGCCTGGTGGCGGTGCATGGGGCGATCGATTACGGGACGGTTGCGGCCCAACTTGGGTGCAGCGAAGGCACCGCGCGGGTAGCGGTGCACCGAATCCGCAAGCGTTTCCGTGAGATTTACCGAGAAGAGATCGCGCATACCTCGCCGGCGGGTGCGGACCTGGAGGCGGAAGTGCGTTACCTGGCGGGTGCGCTGGCCAACTGAGCGGCCACGAAACGGTCGAACGGCACGAAACGCCGGGTGAGGATATCCGGCGAACAACACCAGGCCGAGCCGGTTGGCTTGACCTTCCCGCGAATCCATGTAACAACTCGCCGCGGACCGGTAAGGAACAGGCATGAGCACAGAAACACGAGCTGTCTGCCCGCAATGCGGAACATCGCTGCCAGAGAAACCGCCTGGCAGGCTTTGTCCCCGCTGCCTGATGGCGATGAACCTGGCGACGCAAACCGATATTCAGGGCGAGGCGACCCCAGGCGCTCCCGGGGCCGGAGCGGCACGCCCGAATCCGCCTGCGCCGGAGACGATAGCCAAACACTTTCCGCAGCTCGAAATCATTGAATGCCTCGGGCGGGGCGGGATGGGGGTGGTCTACAAAGCCCGCCAGCCGCGCCTGAACCGTTTGGTCGCGCTAAAGATTCTCGCTCCTGAGCGGGAGAAAGACCCTGCTTTTGCCACACGTTTTGAGCGCGAAGCCCAGGCGCTGGCACGGCTCAGCCACCCGAACATCGTCACCATCCACGACTTTGGGCAGGCAGGCGGGATGTATTACCTTCTCATGGAATATGTGGATGGGGTGACCCTGCGGGAGTTGCTCAATGGCGGCCGCGTTGCTGCGCGCGAGGCGCTGGCGATTGTTCCGCAGATCTGCGATGCGCTCCAGTTTGCCCACGACCATGGCATTGTCCACCGTGACATCAAGCCTGAGAACATCCTGATGGACCGGCTTGGGCGGGTGAAGGTGGCGGATTTCGGCCTGGCCAAGCTAGTGGGGACCGCGGCAGCAGAGGAGGAGCCGAGCGAATCGGAAATCGCGCGAGTCCGTGCCGCGACAGCCGATGCCAGCAAAGTTGTGGGCACGCCCCATTACATGGCCCCCGAGCAGATCGAAACTCCCGGAGAGGTGGACCATCGGGCAGACATTTTCGCGCTGGGTGTGGTGTTTTACCAGATGCTCACCGGCGATCTTCCCGGTAAAAAGATCGAGCCGCCGTCGAAGAAAGTTCAGATCGACGTCCGTCTGGATGAAGTGGTGTTGCGGGCGTTGCAGAGCAAACCCGAGCTCCGCTACCAGCAAGCCAGCGTGCTCAAGACGGATCTCGAGACCATCACGCAGAGTGCAGCCTTGCCGCCGCCGGCGGGCGCATCGCTCACGCGCTATCGGTGGGAGAAGGTGATCGTGGCGTTGGGAACCGTGTTCTTCGCGGTGTATGGGCTGGTTGTAACGGGGATTGCGAGCCATCGGCCGCAGCAGGCTGTGGCCCCGATGATCATGATTGGCATTTCAATCGTCGGTTTTTGCATCTGCCTCCTGTGCCTTGCGGGCCTCTGGCCGGTCGGTTCGACGTTATTCCCCCGGCCAAATTTCAGTTCCCGGAACCTGGATAGGCAGCCCGGGCGCGTGAAAGCTCGTTCGAAGGCATTCATCCTGTCGCTGGCGGCAGGGGTTGTCGTCTGGCTGGTGGTAACGACTGCGGCCACCCTTGTGACCTTCCTGTTGCCGGAGAGTTATCGAAGCGTTGCACTCATCCTGCTGGTGCGCACGCCACCCGAGGCAGTCGAAGCGGGCCAATCGATGCCTTACGACCCGTATTTCATTCAGACTCAGTTTGAGGTTATCCGCTCGGAGCTCGTCCTTGCGCGGGTCGTCAATCGGCTGAAGCTGAACGAGGCGTGGGGCCGGCGGTACGGAAATGGAGGGCGTCTAAAGACAGCGGAGACGCTCCAGTTGCTGAGCAGCCGTATTTCGCTGCGGCCGGTCCGCGTCCCCGACCTGATCGAGATCGAGGTTTGCCACGATTCACCAGCCGAGACGGCCGACATTGCCAACGCGGTTGCGGAAGAGTTCCAGGCATATTGCGCTGAGCAGCGCGTTGCAACGCTGGAGACTCACAGGAAAGAGTCCGACCAGCAACTGGCTCAGGCGGATGCCAGGCTTGAGGTGGCGCAGCGCGAACTGGGGCGCTTGCAAAACGAACTAAAGCTCCCCGATAGCGTCGCGCAGAACGAACGTGAGCCAGCGGAAGCCGACGTCAGCCAGGCGCCGTTTTGGAGACAGAAACGACGCGTAGAAGATCTACGCCGTTACCGGGACGAGTTATCCCTGAGCCTTCTCAGGGCCAGCGTCCTGCCAAACCATCCCGGGGCCTGGAGCGTGCAGATTGTGGATCGTGCCGTGGTGGCGATGCGCCCGTCGCGCCCCAACAAGCCTTTGAACCTGGTTATTGGCGGGGTGGTCGGGGCGGCGGCGGGGCTTTTGTCAGGCGTTGTGGTGCTGCTGATCAGCAGCTCGCGCCGGTCCGGCTCCGCGAGTGTGCCGCCGGTTGCGCGGCCAGACAAGTTGTTCCGCCCCGGTGCAACTGGTGGTTGAGTTGTCCAATGACAGCTTTTCACAAGCGCTTAGGTTGAACGGGCTCAAGGCTCACGCGACTGGCTTCATTTCGGGGGCGAGCACGGAACCCGGCGACGTCACTTCTCCGGGGGGGATTGGGTTCAACGGTGTGGTGGTCATGGGTGGTCCAACCAAGCATCGTCACTTGAGAGAAATCCCGTTCGTGAGGTTTCGCGGTTACCTGGCATCGCTCAATGCTGCGAGAAGTTCCCGGACCATGGCATGGCCGGATTCAGCGGTAAACGGGAATTGGCCTGTGAACTTTGGCGATTGATCGGCTGCGTAGCTGTGGAGGCCTATGTCGTGTTCGTCCGGGAGATATCCAATGGCACCGTTCGAGTAGCCGAGGATGAAAAGAGGTTTTCCGTCCCAGCGATTCCTCAGATCCAGGGCGAGACTCGTGTAGAGTTCCGCGGCGTTAGCCACGAGAAATACCTCACCCAGCCTGATCGCCAGAACCTCTGTCTCCAGTGTTTCAGGGCGGCTTTCCAAATCCAACAGCGCTGCCTCGGACCATTCCAAAGCAAAGCGTGCCACGGCGGCCACGGCTTTTTCCGTGCTTCCCCCGTAACGCAAAGGCAGCCGTGCAGGATATGTGACGATATATTTTGCGAAGCCGTCCGACCACCCATTCAGATCCCCCGTCTTCAAGCGATGAAGTCCCTCGTCCCGGAACACAGCGATTTCATCCTGGGTCCAGCGTCTGGTTGGAAGCTTGGCTGTGCGAGTGACGACTTTCAGGTCCGACCCAGCTACCTGTGACGAATGTTGAATTGCTTTCACCGCAGCGGTGGTCACTACCTGGCCAACCTCGAAGCGTCGTTCAGTGGAGCAATGAGTCGGTGCGACCATGACATCACCGCAGGAGCCCTGAAGGTACATCGCCGTCGCGCCTGGGAAGTTCTTCTCGAGCGCATCCACCATTTCTCCCGACCAGTCACGGCTGACCGCACGGAAATCCAAGTCAAGGTGCGCGTTAAGATGGCAGTTATAATTGACTGCGATCGCGAAAGGGGTGCCATCCGGAGAGTCTATCCGGAGCACATTTACGAGGGTGTCTACAGGGCCGTTCTCACGAGTGCGGTTGAATGCAACGCCCTCCGCGCGGGAGGAGCCGGTCGATAGACATGCTGGCCGCCGAGAATGCCAGGCCTGAACACATGCTTCGAGGCTTTGCCTGGCTACGAACTCCACATAATTCGGATCCAATTCGCCGATGCCGCGGGTGAACTCAGCAGTGGGCGCATTATGGGTATGTGAGCAGTTTATGCAAATGCTCCCAGGGGAGATGTCCGTTGCCGCAGCGACGGCGTCTCGAATTTTACGAGTCAGCGCGCTGCTCCCATACATGACGTCTAAAGCCAGCAGCGCTGCGGACCTGCCGTGTTCGTCAGTAATAACCAACGCAGTGGCCGTGAGATGATCGCGCACCCGCTCGGCTGTCCGGCCTAGGTAGTAACCCAAGCCTGCAAGTTCAGTAGCGCACGTGGGAGTGATTATTCGACGAGAAATGCCTGCGCGCCATGGCGTTGGACTGGTAGCAGTTCGCATAGGAGCTTCCTGAAACTAAGGGATTGGGCACTCGGCTTTGCGGTAGGCACTCACTGCCTGGATACAGGCAGCAACAACCACTTTCAGAATCTTCTCACCCTTTTCTGCGGAAGCGAGGGTTGCCTGTCCGCTGCCGCCGTGGTTCGTTTCGCGTTTCATATCGAGCGGACGATACACGTGCTCGAGCCCTGCAGGGGAGGCAACGCGCGCATCATCGGCGATTTCGCTCTTCCTGACCAAATCAGGTCGGACATGCAACATGACGGAGGTTTCGTATTCACAGGCGTGGCCTACGGATTTCCGGTTCCCGTCGAGCAGGGCCGCCGTTGTGTCTGCCGCTAGTTCCCAGTAAGACGCGCCACCGACCAGTGCGTTCGGATACTCTCGCGCCAGTTGGCGGAGAGCGAGGTGAAAGCCATCTTCATTGCCGCCGTGGCCGTTTAGAATGAAGACACGTTTAAACCTGTGATTCAGGAGGCATCTAAGCGGCTCCACGAGCAGGCGCAGATAAGTGTCGTTTTCCACGGTCATCGTACCGGCCATTCCAAGATGATGTGCAGACGCTCCGATCCACTGAGTTGGCAGGAGCAGCACCTCAACTGGCAAAGCCCTTTCCACCTGCAACGCGACGTGCTCACAAAGAATGGTATCCGTGAAGAACGGCAGGTGCCTGCTGTGCTGCTCAAGAGCACCAATCGGACACAGGATCACGGTGCCGCGGTCCAACGCATCCACCTCCGGCCATGGCATTTCAAAAAGTTTCATAGTTCGTAACTCCCCTAGGTCATAATCAGCACCAGGATGGCTGTCAGTCCACAAATGATTCCGGCGAAACCCACCTTTGACACCTTTTCACGAAAGAAGAGAACACCGGCCAGGACCACCAAAGTCAGGCTTCCTCCGTTTCCGACCGGGAATGCGACCGCGCCCGGGATATCATGAGCAAGGGCCAGGGTTAAAAGAACGTTTCCCGCGATGCTGCACAAGGCCATCACAAAGCCTGTGCACAACTCACGCCAGTTTGGCCAATGTCGTCCCGCCAGTGTTAGAAAACCCATCAGGATAAAGCCGGTAAAATAGAGAACATTATAGAACTGCCATGTGTAATCCCCGGCACCCATCTCGACCAACACTTTCTGGCTGCTGGCTGAGAGCCCGTTAAAAAGGAAGGCGAGAAGCATCAGTATCAACCATTTTCTGTGCTGACCCATATCCTGGTCAGGCTCTGTTTCCACCGAGGCGCGATCCATATCCGCCTTTTTGTCCTTCCACATCAGGACGATTGCAGAGAGGACCAGGAATATCCCGCCTACTTTAAATGCATTAAGCTTTTCACCGAAAACGAAGATAGAGAGAACAATCGGCAAGCTCATCGAGAGATTGATAATAAGCCAGCTTGTGGAGATCTTCCCGTGTTTCAGTCCCGTTTGAAACGTGAACAATGCCAGAGAGGAACAAACTCCGCCCAACGCTCCAATCGTGAGCACCTGTGGAGGAAAGTGCAGCCCGCGAGGATCGTTGAACGCGGTGTAAAGCGCGGTGAGCACTCCGGCCCAGAACAGCAGTATGAGTGCGATCACACGAGGCCGGCAGGAGGGATGATCCGCTACTTTATGGAAAATTCCGAGCAGGCCGAAGCCCAGCAGGGAACCTATTAGGAAGAGATGGCCAGTGCTCATCGCGCGTTCGTTACATTGCTGTCCATCCTCCATCGACTGCCAACAAGGCACCTGTCACAAACGAAGACTCGTCGGACGCCAGGAAAAGCGCCGCTGCTGCGACCTCTCCGGGCTCACCCACTCTGCCCAGAAAAGTGTTTCGCACCTGGTAATCGTGTGCAGGCTCACCGGGTTTTGGAGAATAGCCCACGCGGATAGGCCCCGGTGCGATCAGATTAATGCGAATGTTGTGCTTGCCGTAATCGCAAGCCGCGCTACGCGCGTAACCAATCAACCCCGCCTTCACTGTGGTATAGCTGATGGAGTTCGGGCAGGCGACGAGCCCCTGAATGGAATCCATGATAATGATGGAGCCTTGTCTCTGCTGAATCATCCAGGGCAACACCGCCTTTGTGAAGTTCTGGGTCCCCATGAGCGTGGTTTGAAGGCAACCGATCCATTCCTCCTCCGTCGATTCCAGAATGTTATGCCACGTTCCGATGTAAGCCGCGTTGTTGCACAGCACATCCACCCTGCCGAACCGGTCGGAGACATACTTCACCGCACGCTCGATCTCTTCACGGCATCCTATATCCACGCGGAGAAAATCGGCTTGTCCGCCATCGGCACGGATTCCCGCGGCGGTACGCTCGCCCTGTTCGATATCAATGTCGGTTACGAGTACCCACGCGCCTTCGCGAGCGAACGCCCGGCTGATTGCATGGCCGATTCCATGAGCGGCGCCGCTGATGATGGTGATGCGATTCTGCAATCGATTCATAGTTACGGTGTTGAGTGGTTCATTGTGGGTTTACTCCAAGCCAAGCAGTTCTAAAGTGGGTGCGTGAATCAGGGCTTCGATTTCAGACTCTGAGAGTGTTGGAAAATGCGTGCCGGTAACGATCCGGTTGAAGTTGCGCAGCGCACTGATGCTCGCCTCGGCGGTCGTGAACGGAAAGTCCGACCCAAACAGGAGCTTGTCCATTACACCGTATTCCTTGGCCATCGTGAGTGCGTTATAGAATTGCCACGGCCGGTAATGGAGAGCGGATATGTCGGAAAAGAAACCTGGATGCTTCCGAATGAGGACTATTGTCTCAGCTATCCAGGGATGGCCGAGATGCGCGATAACCATCTTGAGCCTTGGAAACTGCAAGGCCACATCTTCCAACAGAATTGGCAACGCATACTTCAGCGGAGCGGTGCGCGGGAACGTGGCGCCCTGGTGGATCATGATGGGAACATTGCGCGCCTGACAGAATTCATAGACCTCAAGCATGCGCTCATCGAGAGGGTGAATGTTCTGATACACAGGACCGAGCTTCACTCCACGCAGTTTGAGAACATCCAATGCCTCAGTCAGTGTTTCACGGACGTTGTCATGCGAAGGGTCTACAGCCGCAAAGCCAATGATTCTATCAGGATGCTCTGCCGCATAAGCAGCTATATAGGCATTCGGACTGGTCAAGCCCGTGTGGAAGGCGCGTATTCCAAAAACGATGGCCCGATCAACCCCTTGCATCGCCGGCCAGTGACGCTCCGGCGGAACGTGCATGTCCAGCGGCTTGCCCCTGGATCGCGCATTGGCCTCATCAATGAACGCCTGGGAGAGATGTCCCGGGGCCTCCCATAGATGCGTGTGACAGTCGACAATCATGCCATGCTCCCAGGATTCCGCGCCATAGCCACGATCTGTTGTTCATCAATTTCAAGCCCCAGCCCCGGCCCTTCAGGCACATACACATGTCCATTCTCGAAACGCACGGCTTTGTTCCTCGGATGCTCGGAGTAGTATAGAGGGCCCAGGATATCCACGGGGAACCTGGAGATCTGCACGTTTTTGCACGCGGAGGTTAAATGACACATCGCTGCCGTTCCTATATCCCATTCCAGGTTGGAGCCAAGATGGCAACCGATGCCGGCGTCCTCGGCGCGTCGGCAAATCTCACGCGCTTTCAAAAGCCCGCCGTTTTTCCCCGGGTAGATACTGATCAGGTCGGCAGCGTGCTTCGTGATGACTTCATCGGCTTCCCAGATCGCAAAGACTGACTCGTCCGCCATAATGGGCAGATCCGATCCGGCGCGCACCTTTGCCATCGCTTCGATATCCCATCGGGGTGTCGGTTGCTCCACGTATTCGAGGTTAAACTCTGCATAGCGCGGGATCTCTCGAAGAGCCTGCTCCACGGACCACCCCCCGTTCACATCGATGTTGAACTTTACGTTCGGTGCGGCCTCACGCACGGCCCGGGCTCGTGAAATATCATTATCATGATCCGGACCGACTTTGATCTTCAGAGCCGTAAAACCTTCTCTGACCTTTTGAGCAGCAATCCGCGCTGCATCGTCCGGTTCACGAAGGCCGATGCTAAACTTAATGGGAATGCGTTCAATGCTCTGAGTTCCGCCTAGAAGTTGATGGATGGGTTTGTTCTCAGCTTTGCCGACCAGGTCGAGTAACGCCATTTCTACTGCCGCCTTGGTAAAATGGTTTGCCCACGCCAGAGCGTCCATTTCATAGGCAATCGACTGGTATTCGTGTGGATCACGTCCGAGCAGCAACCCCTGGAAGTAATCTTTGATCAGACTGTTTGCGCCGCCCTGGCTTTCGCCGCTCCACAAAGGAACCACGCTGGCCTCACCCCAACCCACGATCCCTGCTTCCGTCTCCAGAGCGAGAATGACAAAGCGGGATTCAGCGTGCTTGCCTGCCGAGGACACGATCATGAACTCCGGCTTAACGGTTAGGGTGACAGGGAAAGTCCGAACAGCGGTGATTCTCATTTTCGCGCGTTTATGCTTGATCTACCTGCCTCACGCTGCGGCTCATGCTCCGGGGTGGCTGGTCCCGTCGCCAAACGGCGAAGGCCGATTACAAAGCATTCCTGGAATGCCATCGAACATACAGCGAGAGAACTGGCGGTATGTTCCATTGCGTCTAAACGGCTGTCAACACGATTCTGTATGCAATGTATACAGCCTTGAGTTCTGAATGACCGGAAAACAAGCTGGTTTGAGCTGCTTCTCGGCACAACACGTAACGAAAATTAACAGAACATAGTAGTTTCTGTTGACAAAAACACACTAACAAAGTAAACAGTGGTTCAGAACACCCAAATAACTTAGCGAAAGGTAACCCATAAAACTCATCTCTATGAAACTCATCCGGTGGATCACGACTCTTTGTGTTCTGGCTTCTTCTGCGGTGCTGGCTCAAACGCCCGTAGGCTGGTGGCGTGCGGAAGGAAACGCAGCCGATTCATCCAGCACCAACAACGGGACGGTGCATAGCACCTTTTCCTACGTTCCTGGCACTTCGGGCCAGGCATTTAAGTTCACCGGGGGTCACGTGACAATCCAGGATGCGCAGGATCTGAGGCCGGCCAGTGTGACCTTGCAGGCTTGGGTGAAAGGTTCAGGGGTGACCGAGTTCGAGTATATCGTGTGCAAATCAGGCGGTGGGGCAGGGGCGTCTTACGCGATGTATGTTCTCGGCGGCGGCGCGGCCTTCTTCGTTTCATTTCCCGGGGTTCTGTTAATCTCCCCTATCGCCTCGGGAGCGCAGGTGTGGGACAACAACTGGCACCAGTTGACTGGAACTTACGATGGAGACGTGTGTCGGATTTACCTCGATGGCGCCGAGGTTGAAAGCGGAACTGCCCGCTCCGGGGAGGCCTGGGAAATCGACTATACAAATCCTCAACCGTTGGTTCTGGGGAGTGCAAGCAGCGTGGGGAGCTATTTCTACACTCAAACTCTGGACGATGTGAAAGTCTTTCGGCGGGCATTGAGCGCTGCCGAGGTGCAGCAAACGTTCACATCTCCGACCGCGTTGGCGGAAGACACCGTTGGCTGGTGGAAGGCCGATGGAAATGCGCTCGACTCTGCCGGAGCGCATCATGGAGCCGTCACTAGCAAAAGTATTTCCTTTTACCAGGGAAAGTCGGGCCAGGGTATTTTGACGGAAGGCGGTTCGGTGCGCATCCCCAGCACGACTGCGTTTGAATCCCCAGGCGTGACTCTTCAGGCGTGGGTACAGTCGGTTAGTCCCGGTGGGTACAAATACATTATCGCGAAATCCCGTCCGTCCTGGGCCTCTTACGCACTTTATACCGCTGAAGGTGGAGGCATTGCGTTCTTCGCCTCAACGGCTGGAACGCTTTCAGTATCTCCTCAGGCCTTGTCTGATCTGGTCTGGGACGGTGCCTGGCATCAGGTAACTGGAACGTACGATGGCGCCAGTGTCAGAATCTATCTTGATGGGATTGAGGTGGGAACTGGCACCGCAGCTTCTGGTGCTATTGATTACTCCTCGGATCTGAACGGGGGAGCTCTGATCATAGGCAACGATCCCTCCTTAAGCTATGGATACTCAGGGGGTATCGACGAAGTGAAAGTGTTCGACCGGGCACTAACGGCTGAGGAAATTCTGGCCAGCTACAAGTCCCAGGGGCTCGTGAGTTGGTGGCGTGCAGAGGATAACGCGAACGACTCGTTAGGCTCGAACCACGGGACAGCCGTTGGGACGCTCAGCTATGCTGGCGGACGACTCTCAGGTAAAGCTTTTCAGATAACTCCCGGGCTTGTGAATGTGGATGACTCTGCCTTATTGCGTCCCGCGGGCCGGGTCAGCTTAACAGCGCTGGTGAGTGCCGCTCCTCCGGGTGCTGATAAGTA
The DNA here is from genome assembly GCA_942493075.1 of uncultured Verrucomicrobiota bacterium. GTDB lineage: Bacteria > Verrucomicrobiota > Verrucomicrobiia > Limisphaerales > UBA8199 > JBBQYD01. Next base: position 128,335 of record OW818681.1, read on the forward strand.
CCTCGTGAGCAAATCCCTCAGTTCAACTGCCGCGTCCTATGCTTTCTGCACGACGAGTGAGGGGGCACTTGCCTTCACTGTTACGACCGCAGGCGGAACCATCCTCTCACCGAGCGCGCCAGTATCGGCCGTTTGGGATGGATCATTCCACCTTGTGGCTGGCGTTTATGATGGCCAGAAAGTCCGGCTGTATTTAGATGGCGTGGAAATGGGCGCGGGCTCGGCTGCCACCGGAAACATTCAGTATGGCACCACTGCCAACGCAGGCGCGTTGATTCTGGGTGATTTTGCGCCGACCGCAAGCGCCGCACAGTATAAAGGCACTCTCGATGAAGTTCGCCTATGGGATATCGCTCTAACAACCGAGCAGGTGGAGGCGGAAATGTATCGGGCCGTGCTAATCACTTATCCGCCGCAATCGGTTGAAGCCCCGGTGGGGGGCAGTGCTAGTTTCATGGTACGCGCTCAGGGACCACAACCGCTGCGGTATCAGTGGCAGTTCAATGGGAGTGATTTAGCAGGGGCAACGAACTCCGTTCTCAATGTTGCCGATGTGCAAACATCACAGGCCGGAGATTACCGTGTGCGGATTGCTGTGGAAGGCGGGATGAAATTCGTGACGAACACGAATGTGGGTGGTCAGGCATTGCATACGGCTGGTGCACTTACCCGTGTTCCGAACGATCCTTCGCTCGAACGGCAGGCTTTCTCACTCCAGGCGTGGGTCCGAGCTGAGTCTCCAAAGGAATTCAAGTATCTGGTGACCAAGACGCGAGGCGCTGGAGTCGCCTCGTACGCATTCTACACTGGCACCAGCGGCGGATTATTCTTCTACGTCTTGCTTGACGGGACCGCCCTGGTCCTCTCCCCCGATGCAGGTCTCACGGTTTGGGACGGAAAATGGCACCAGGTCACGGGGACCTTTGACGGGCAGTATTTGCACCTTTATGTGGACGGTGTTGAGGTAGGTGCGGGCACCGACAGCTTCGGGGGCACCGTTGAATACTCTCCAGGAGTATTCAACGGAGACTTCATCATCGGCGACTTCCTTTCAGCGCCGGGTATAAACAACTTCCCTGGCGACCTGGATGAAGTGAAACTGTTCGATCACGCGCTAACCTCTACGGACGTCATGACCACATGGACTGATCCGACTGGAACTACAGCCACAAACGGCCTGGTGAGCTGGTGGAAGGCGGAAGGCAATGCGCTCGATTCCGTGGGTCCGAATACAGGGCGATTCTTCCCGCTGTCTGGTGCCTCGTTCAGCGAATCCGTGAGTCTGACTGTTGCGGCTCCGGCCATATTGAGCAACGCCAGGGTTGTTTCTGGAGAATTTCAGGCAACCCTGGAAGGTAAAGCCGGGAGCAGCTACAGAATTGAGTATTCTGGAAACCTGACTTCCTGGACTGCCCTCATTACCAACACTGTTCCGTTTGCGTTTACCAACGTAGCTGGTAGCTCGCCGCGATTCTACCGCGCTGTTGCCCAGCCTTAACCTCTCACCGGAAATGAGGTCGAGAACTGAAGAATCAATGACTGCGCCCGGTTCAACCGGGCGCGGATCGAGCCCGGAAACCCAACGGGCATTCACCTTGATTGAGCTATTGGTGGTCATTGCGATCATTGCAATTCTGGCAGCGATGCTGATGCCTGCCCTCGCCGGGGCCAAGGAGAAAGCTCACCGCATCCAATGCGCTTCCAACATGAAACAGCAGGGCGTCGCGTGCATGATGTACATGGATGATCACACGGACCGGTTTCCGTCCCGATATAACGCGGTGCTTAGCTATGACCTTTGGGGAGGCAAGCGCGGGACAATGTTTTATGGCATGAGTGAGCTCGATACAAACCGTTTCCTCAACCCTTACATTGGAAAAGCGGGCAACGTGGCAACCAATAACACAGGAGGTATCCTGGTGTTCAGGTGCCCCGCTGATAACGGGGGACGAGGCGGCACCTACGGGCTTACCCGGGAGCCATCGCTCTTTGATACTGCCGGGTGGAGCCATCTGTATAACAGCAGCGGAAATAACAACGACAACTCTTCCGGCTTGTACAACAAGAAGATGTCACAGGTGCTGCACCCAAGCCGCATTATTCTGGCCAATGACCACTCGTTCAACACGTTCTTCGAAAACTCCCGCCCATTCCAGTACATGTACTGGCACAACCGAAAAGTATTGGGTTACGGAAACGTGCTCTTTGTGGACACACACGTGGAGTATCTAAAAGCTACAGTCAACAAGCCCACTTTTCAGACCGGAAGTACCTGGTCTTTTATCTACAATGATTAAGCCTATTCAAAACAACGTCCGTGGCGACGAAACCCCATCCGATAATGCTCGGGCCGGGGCTACCGTCTCCGAACCACATGAACCAAACGGTTCGATTGATTACAACTGGATGCGCGAGGAACTGTACGTTGCTGCGGTTTGCGACATCCTGGACGATCTCGGCTTTCGCCAGCAGGCGATGCACCAACGCCTCCGCCCGCTCGACCCGCTGAACGCGGTCATCATCGGGCGCGCACGCACCTTTCGCTGGATGGAGACCAACTACATTGACAACCAAAACCCGTATGGACTCGAAATTGAAGCCATGGATTCGCTGAAGCCTGGAGATGTGGTCGTCCACTCGTCCGATCCGTCCTTCACGAATGCTCCTTGGGGTGAGTTGATGAGCACCGTGGCCAAGCGTAACGGAAGCGTTGGCTGCATTTGCGACGGTCTGATTCGTGACTGCCAAAAGATCATGAAAATGGGCTTCCCGGTCTTTCATGCGGGCGTCCGGCCGGTCGACAGCAAAGGTCGCGGCCTGGTCATGGCATATGATGTTCCGGTGCGTTGTGGCGAGGTCCTGGTTCGTCCTGGTGAGCTTATTTTTACGGACTTCGATGGCATCGTCGTCATACCCAAAGAAGTGGAGTCCGAGGTATTGCGTCGTGCGGCAGAAAAGATCGGAATGGAAAATGCCTCCCGCAAAGCACTGCTCGCCGGGCGAAAGCTCCGGGACGTCTTCGACGAATTTGGAGTGCTGTAGCGAAAGCCGCCATGCATCGCATTTGACGAAACACCCCAGGAAGGAAAGACTCCCGGAAACTCACCGGGAGTCATCTGCAATAAGATATGTCAGCCAGAACTGAATTACTGTTCGCGCCTGTTATGAATGACCCACACCGGAAAATGCCACCTCAAAGAAGCCTCATCTCCCTTGCAGCAGATCGCTTGATTCTGACGGCATTGCTGGTAATTGCGATTGCCGGGATGAGCGTAACCGCAGCCGAGCCGCAGGCCAAACCGAAAGCTGACGTTGCGTTTTGGCTGGAGACTTCGCTCAAGCGGGTGTTCCTTAAAACAGCACCAGGCACCAATGAGCTTCAACTGCTGGCGGCCCGAAATAGTCGCATTGCTTTCCAGGCGTGCCTGAAGAGCCAGCGAATGGGCGAGATCCACGCAGAGTGCCAGGTGCTCAACGCCGACGATCTCAAACCCCGCATTCGTTACGTCGGCCTTGTCCCAATGCACCATCTGACCCATGGGACTGAGTTGAAGGAACTGGATGGGATCGAGCACTTGCCTGGCCTGGTGCCTGACCCTCTCTGGCCACTTGCCCGGGTCACAAGCATCGGGCCGACCGAAAGCCGCGCATTCTGGATTACGTTGAACATTCCCGCGGATGCGAAACCAGGGAAGCGTGAGTTCAAGGTAAAGTTGTCAGTGCTCGGCGGTCCTGCAGTGGAGATGCCTGTGGAATTGGAAATCAGTCCACTAGTCATTCAACCCAGAAAGGACTTTCCCGTGATTCATTGGTGGCGCGGCGAGGCGACATGGGATTACTACAAGACAGGGATGTTCGATGAGCGTTGGTGGAGAATCACGCGTGCCCAACTTGCAGATATGCTAGATCACGGCTCGGATGTTGTTTATGCGCCGGTTTTCTTCAACCGCCGCGAGACCTTCAACCGCCCGTGCCAGCTCCTCGTGGTCAACGAGCCTGAGCCGGGGCGCTACACTTTCGATTGGTCCATGGTGAAGCGGTTTACCGATATGTCCAAAGAGATCGGCTTCCGTAAGTTTGAGTGGTCGCACATATGGATTTATTGGGGTGTGAAGAACCCAATCCGTGTTTACACGAAGAAGGGAGACGCTTATGAAATGCTGTGGCCGCCCGATACCGGCGCAACATCAGAAACCTACGTCAATTTTCTTAAGCAGTTTCTTCCGGAGTTTCGCGCTTTTCTGACCCGGGAAGGCATCCTTGAAAGCTCCTACTTCCATCTTTCGGATGAACCCGGGGATAATGATGTCGAGAACTACCGCGCCGCTCGAAAAGTCCTGCGTGATCTCGCTCCGTGGATGAAGGTCATGGATGCGCTTAGCGACGTGAAGTACGGCCGCGAAGGGCTTACAGACATTCCCATTCCGGTCGTGAGCTCCGCAAAAGCATACATCGAGGAGGGCATCCCTCATTGGGTGTACTATTGTTGCTCACCGGTGGGGCCATGGCTAAATCGTTTCCAGGATACGCCTCTCCCAAAAATCCGCATGAGTGGGATGCTGTTTTATCGGCATGGTGCGAAAGGCTTTCTGCACTGGGGATTCAATTACTGGCACAAACTGGAACGCGAAGAAATCACAGATCCGTTTAACGACAGCTCCGCGGCAATGTGGCCGATGATCCCATACGGTGATCCTTTCATGATCTACCCGGGTCCCGATGAAATGCCGATTGATTCCCTGCGCTGGGAGGTTTTCGCCGAGGCTTTGCAGGACTACGCCATCCTGCAGACCGCAGGCATCGATCCGAACGATCCGCTGCTCGCGCCCATCCAGGGATATGAGAATTTCCCGAAGTCTGAGGAATGGATCAGGGAGACCCTGGAGAAGGTGCTCCGTAGCAAAGTGCCTGCTGTGAAGGACGGGTCCGGAAACTAAGTGCTGCCAGCATGACTCCTCTTCAGCCAATTCGCGGGCAGGGCGTTCTCTCGAGCCAACTCCCGTTCTCGCCGGCCGTTCGCGCCGGAGATTATCTCTTCGTGAGCGGCATGGCTTCGGCAGACGAGCGGGGGCGCATCATCCACGATACATTCGAGAATGAGGCCAGGCGCACGTATGAAAACATAAGGCGTGTGCTCTCGGCTGCCGGCGCGGATTTCTCACGGGTGGTGCAGGTGCGATGCTACTTGGAAAAACAAGAGTACTGGGACGAGCACAACCGGATTTACCGTGAGTATTTTCGGGAGCCCTACCCGGCTAGAACCACGCTCGTGGGATGCCTCGGCGACCTCGTTAAATACGAGGTCGACTGCATCGCCTGGCTGGGCTGAGCCTCAGCGGATCCGGATTGTGCCTTGAGCGGGGTGTCTTTTCCCGTTAAGGAGGATCTTGGAAAGCCCCGGTAACGGTGGAGCGTGAACCACAATGTTCTGGGGTTTCTGTCTCCAATGCCCCGCGAACTTTACCTCCAGGGTTTTACCATCAGATGACTTTCTGAAACGCAAATCCACGGGACCATAAGCGGTCGGCATATTCTCGAAAATGGTTTCCTGCGTGCTCGACGCCCATGCCGGAGGGACCAGACGCAAAAGATGAAGCTCACCGGTCTTTAACTGATCGTCAAGCACGGATTGTCGGAGGCACCAGGTCATGAGTGGCGCGACGAATACGTTCCCGTACATGGCGTTTCGGTGCTCGCAATTTATAAACGTTTGGGTGGAAATCGCTCCAGCCAAGAGCGAGTACATCCCTTCGAGAAATTTCTGACGATCGCCTGTTTTCCAGGAGTTAACAATGTTCCAGCTATAGCACGGCTCGCACGTGGATATCTCATGTGTGAGAACCGCTCGCGTGATAGCTCCGGTTTGAGGCCCCCTCAACCGATGGTTGGGTCCTTCCCGGAAAAACTCTGTGAATGCGTGCATCCTGGGATCATCCGCATCGAATAATCCCGCCCATGGCAGGACCAGCGGGCCGGTATCGAGCAGAAATGCATCATCATATACGTGCCTGCTCGGCGGTGGCACGAGGAAGCTTGGGAGCAGGCGCTGAGTTTTCCCGTCCCGATCAACCCATGTGGGTTCTTTCCCGGCCTGCGCGAGAAAGGCGCTCTGGAAAGATTCTTTGAATTCTTCAGCAAAGCGCTCCAGCTCCGGTGCGCGAGGGTGCTTGAGTTGTCGCAGCAGTTCGATGGAAGTAGAAAGGCCTTTGTAAGTCCATGCCTGGTTCCATATTGCCTGAACCGGGACCCCCGTGTCCGTCGCCACTGCCGGCGGCATCACTCCTTTAACTCCGCTGTGGTTGGTAGCGTTGCACGCGAACTGGATGAAATCGCAACCTTTCAGAATAGGGTCGAGCCATTCGTTGATAAACTTTTGATCGCCCGTTAACAGCGCGTGCCGACTGAGGATCTCCAATATGGCGCCATGATCGCTCAGCCAATCAATGGATGTCAGTGTCTTGGGTGTGCTGAAGTAACCAGGATGCATCGGGAGATTTGCCCCGGGGGCGGCCACCGTTCCCTGGTTCGTCTTGTAGAGTTGAGCGTGCTTTTCAACGACGTCGTGGTATCCAAGGAGATCCAGAAACATGTGGCTGATCATCGACGAAGGAGTGCTCCACAGTGTGTCATAACCATAAGAACCCGACAGGAAGGAATACTCACCGTTGTCCGGATTTCGCTCTGCAATAATTTGCGCGAACTGGATGTTTCGTTCCAGCGCTCTGTTGATATAGACCTCCGGAGTTACGATCCGTGCAGCGGTCGTGGGCTTCTTTTCCCAGAACTTTTCGGCTTGGACTAGTGCTGCATCGAATCCCAAATCGGCTTCGGCCGCGATCTCCGCCTGACGCTCGGCCAACATCGGTACAAGCAGGTCTGCATGCGCCCCGAGGCGAACCGGCAGATCCACCCGGAGAGTGTACATCCCGCTGTTCGTCTCGGTCTCAGAGAAACTGATGATTCCATCCCCGCCGGGAAGCGCAACGAGACGGGTGAGTTGGTCCGTTTCTCCTTCAACGCGCATACCAGGGCTTCCTTTTTCCCCAAGGATCGATTGCCCCTTCAAGCGGTATGGCAGTGGTGCTTTGTCCGGCCGTACCATCAGGAACACAGAATCTTCGAGTGTTCCTCCAACGTCGTAGTGCACGCGGCTAAGTTGGATGCCGAAACTGAACCGGGCTGGAGCCCGGATCGGATCAACGTGGGCTACTGAAAGTCTTACCCAGGCGTACAGGGGTTCGACTCCGCTCTCAATTTCCGCTCCGCCCTTTACATGAGCGAAGACCGCTTTTCGCATGACAACTCCATCCTGGGATGGCCACTCGGTCCAAAGAACCGGTGCAGGAGAACCCTCTTTCCATCCCTGGATGCCAGTGCCGCCATCGATCTTGTATAATTTTGTGTGTTCACGAGGCAGGGGAGGAAGAGCGCCGTCCGCGCTCGGATAGAACGTGAGCTGAAAATCCTTTCCCTGGTATTTCTTTGTGTGCGGCTTCTCCAGCCACCCCGCGGGAGTGCACAGCAATGCGCCGTTATAAGGGACTTGAAACCGTAGAAGATGATCCTTCCAGCCGATCGGTGTCCAAACGTTCCGCTGTGGAGCCCACCACTTCAGCGCTTGTTCAATGGTCGGCTCTGATTTTTGCGATTTGTCAACCACGGCCGCTGCACTGGAAATATTCAGCGCGAGGCCCGTTCCGATCCCAACAAGGAGCGTTTTGCAGCGAAAGAGATACAGTTTCATAACAAGATGGATGAGCCAGCTTTGTATGTTTGCCCGTTCACTATCATTTCTTTCAGTCCAGAAATGGGAGGGGTGTGCAGCAGGATCCTCTTCGGCTGCTCACGCCATCTTCCTGAGAAACTTACGACTAATGAAGTTTGATCCTTCGAAAGATGGAACCGCATATTCACGAGGCCATATACCGTAGGCATGTTTTCGAGGATCGTCTGGCGATCCTTCGAGACCCATGCCGTGGGACAAAGTCGCAGCAGGTGCAGTTCACCCGGCGCTAGCTGATCGTCCAGAACTGCGAGCCGGGCGAGAGTAAACGCAGTAGGAATCACGAAAAGGTTGCCTTGCATGCCGTGTCTGTGTTCGCACGAGGTGTAGGTCTGCTGCGAAAGTGCGCCCACAAACAGGCTGTAGAGGCCTTCAAGAAAATGCTTTCGGTCTCCGAGTTGCCAGGAATGAAAGACATTCCAACTGTAGCATGGTTCACAGCTCGATATTTCCCGCATGAGAATCGGCCGGCACAGTGGATGATACCGAGTCCCATACAATCGTGCGTTTGGCCCGTTCCTGAAGAACTCCACAGTGGAGCGCATCAGTTCGTCATCAGCGTTCATCAATCCGCCCCAGACAAGCACCATTGGACCCGTGTCCAGATAGAACGCGTCACTGAATGGATGCCAGGGCATCGGTTTCCGCGACAAGGTCGTGGGCGGTCTGACGCGCGTCTTCCCTTCGGCGTCCACCCAGACTGGTGCTTTCTCGGAGTATTCTCGGAAAGCCTTGTCAAACGTGACCCGGTATTCCCGGGCGAACTGTCGGAATTCCGGTGCTCGGGGATGCTGAATCCGGTCAAGGAACCGGAGGGCAGACTCCAGTCCACGATTGTTCCAGGCCAGTGTCCACAAGGCCTGGGTGGGTATGATTTCGTCTGTGGCCACGGCAGGCGGCATTAGGCCCGCAACCCCGTCATGATTCGTCTGAGCGCACGAGTCCTTGATGAAATCACAGGCTCTGATGATCGAATCTGTCCAGGCATTTGTCGCTTCCTGGTTCTCACTCAATAAAGCATGTGTGCTGATCTGCAGCAGGATGGCGCCGTGATCGCTCAGCCAGTCGAAAGCAGTCAGGTTCCCCGGACTGCTATAATAGCCGGGGTGCTTTTCGTATGTAGGGCCTGGCGGTTTCACCGTTCCCTGGTTCACGCGGAACAGTTCGGAATACCTGGCGACAAGATCATGATAACCCAGCCAGCTCAGAAACATATGGCTGTTCATTGAAGTCGGCGTGCTCCACAGTTGATCGTAACCCCAGGAACCGGAAAGCATGGAATACTCGCCGGTTTTCGGATCTCGTTCCGCAATCACCTGCGCAAATTTCACGCTCTGCTCGATCGCTTGCGTGATGTATTCCTCCGGGACGTCGAACCTTGCCGCGGTGGCCGGTTTCTCAGCCCAGAAAGCGTCTGACTCTTTCAACGCGAGATCATACCCGAAGAGTGCTTCCTGATTTGCTTCCTCCTGGGATGCGGAGATCGCCGGCAGCAATAGGTCGACCTGCTCGCCTTCCTTGATGGGAAGAACGATTTTCAAGCCGTATACCCCTTTGCTTCGTTCGAAGAACTCGACGCTATTCTGATCTCCACTGAGCACGATCAGGCGAACCCTATTGTCAGGCTCGAGAACGCGCAGCAGGTACTTGCCATTGAGTTCACCTTTCTCGGCGCGAAGCGGCGAAGGATACGGTGCCCGACCAGGGCTGACGTCGATCGTGATGCCGTCCTCGTTCAGGTATCTCTGATTGTGCTCGTGGTAGTTGCGTGAGAGTTGGACGATGACCGGGAACGTTTCGGGCGCTCGCAACGGATCCACATGCGCGACCTTGAGCCGAGTCCACGCGTAGAGCGGCTCGATTCCTGTTGCAACTCTCTTTCCGCCCGGGACATGAGCAAACACCTCTTCTTCGACCACGAATCCCTCCTGAAGCGGGTGCTTGGTATACAGGAGCGGGGTGGCGTGATTGGTGTTCCACCCCTGAAGTCCGTGGCCCCCATCCAGCTTCCAGAGTTGCGCGCGCTCCCTGGGGACACCCGGCGCATTGGTATCTGGCCAGGGCGTAAAGGTTAGTTGGACGTCTTTGCCTTTATACTCCTTTGCGTGCTCACGGGACGTCCAGTCCGAGCATGGCTCGAACAGGACCGTGCCATTATACAGCACGTTGAAACGAAAGAAGTGGTCCTTCCACCCGATGGGTGTCCACACGTTGCGCTGGTCTGGCCACCACGTTTTTGCAGTCTGAACGGTTGGCTCGGGATTGTCCAAGCTCGCGGCAGGCAGAAGGATTGGCGAGCAACAGCAAAGGATCAGCGGGAGAAGGCGTCTCATTTTCAGTTGTCTTTCTGATGTGAGTGGATCAAAATCAGGGTTGTAAACTTATGTGGATTGGTTGAGTTTAGTATAGGGCTTGAACGGGATTTTTGTAAACAAAAAGATTTCATTTTCGTAAGCAGATTATGGCCAAAGAACGCACCCAGGCCGAGATGGCCTATAACGAGCTCAGCCAAAGGATTCGGATCCTTGAACTACCGGCAAATGAGCGGATCAAGGAAGAGGGCTGGGCCAATCGCCTGGGAGTCAGCCGTTCGGCTATCAGGGAAAGCCTCACCAGGCTTCTAGGCGAGGGACTTGTTCACCAGGGTCAGCGCGGCGGTTTCTTTGTAAGTGAGCTTTCCGAAAAGGAACTTCACGAGCTGCGCGAAGTGCGTGAGGTGCTCGAAACGGCCGCGTTCTGCCTCGCTTGCGACCGCAGGAGTGCGGCGCAGATCAAGGCGCTGGACGAAACCGTCGAGGATTTCGGGAATTTCGTGCGCAAGAACTACCTGACTGGCGCGCATGAAGCTGACCTCCGGTTTCACCACCTGCTCATGGACGCCTCAGGCAACCAGCGGTTAATTCAAACCTACGAGCGGTCCCACATTCCCCTTTTTCAGAGGAAGAGCGCGCAGATCCGTGCGCCGCTAGAGGATTTCCTGAAAACCGAAAAGGAACACAGGCAGATTCTCGATGCGCTCAAGCGTCGCGACAAGAAGGTTGGCCTGGAGGCTTTGCGCAACCATTTCAACCGCGGCGAACGAGAAGCAGTATCCTGAGTCCACATTTACTCCTGTGCTTTGCCTTTTCGCATGAGCCCGGAGAGGGTGCTTTGTATCCATTCTTCACTCTTTGGAAATCTCGCGTAATCCTTGATCGTTGAAAGGCGTTCGTCATCGGGCTTTATTCCCAACGTCTGAAGAATTGCGTAGTCCTGCAATGACTCAGCGAAGATCTCCCAGCGGATGGAATCGATAGGTCCACTTGTGCCGGGATACACAACGAAAGCGTCTCCATAAGGCGCTCCCCCGCCCCCTGCTGAAGTTCCGCTCGCGCCATCGGTGAAGGGATCTACGAGCACCTGTGTCTTGGGATTAAACGACAGGTCCATGACATACCAGTAATTGTAACCCCAATGCAGAAACCCCAGGGCGCCGAGTCGGTAAAAGACCATGCCTGACATTCGGATCTTCGCGAGCGGCGTATCAAAGAAGCGGTTGAGATAAGGTCCTCGCGGTCCCATGCAGTAGTAAACCCAATGCGGGATCTTCTCGTCGATGTATGGCTGGGCCGCGTGGAGTGCTGGCACCGGTATATCTGTCAGACCCTGCTTTCCGTAACGCGTGTCGCTCATCGCATCTATCACCTTCATCCAGGGAGCCAGTTCCTTTAGAAGTTCTCGCGCCTTCCGATAATTCTCCACGTCCCGCTCATCCCCGCCGGGCTCGTCGGATAAATGGAAGTACGAAGTCTCCCGTATTCCCTCCTGCTGAAGGAACTGGTTAAACTCAGGCATGAACTGGCTGAGGAAGTTGCGATACATTGGCCCCGTAGCTTCAGTGTCCTTAGGCCAAAGCAGTTCCGCCTTGCCGTCCACCCATTTATAAATGCGGGTCGGCGTATCCACCGATGCTTTGCTCGGATCCACCTTGTACGACCAGAAATGGGACCACTCAAATCTTCGAAAACCTATTTCTTTCGCGGTATCGACGAACTTTTTCACCCGAGACCAGTCGAACCTGTATTCTCCGGGCTCCGGCTCTGTAACGATTAATAGCTGTGGCGGTCGTGCCACGATTTCCCGGCGCACGTAAAGCATCGGAACCATGATCACATCACTTCCGTGATCCAGCATGTTCGTGAGATAGGGACGTACCCGACTTAACCATTCGTCACCAAGAACGGGATCTCTGTACCAGTCATAAATGGCGTCGGCACACCACCAGTGCGCCACCGGGAAGTTCTCTCTCTCTCGCACCACCAACGGCAGAATCTCGATTTCCATACTGAGACTTACTGGCTCATCAAGGTCCGAGCTCTTGAACTGAACACTCAAAACCTGCTTTCCCGGTGTCGCATCTGGTGGCACTTGAACGCTGATCCAGAATGGCTGAGTTCCATAGGGGCCAACAAGAGCCCTGGATTCCGGATAGAGCGGATCCGGCACCAATCCCGGGACATAGCCTGCGCCGTCCAGTTCAACCGGGGGCGTATCCCCAGTGTAATTCCACTGCGGGACAAAGCCCACTCTACGCACCTGAACTTTCAGGCCCTGCGGTGCCGAAACCGCGCATTCCACGTCCAGTGGCCAACTGCGTTCATTGCGCAGACAAGCCTGGAGTGAAAATCGGGCATTGCGCGGCGTGTCCAGCCGGAGCGCTGTTTTTCTTTGGGGACGGCTGGCGGGGTAAACGCGCCGGAGCGAGCTTTCGAGCCAGAACGTCACGGCGGGATCGTTCGTTTCAAGCGCACGCGTGTTCCAGCCGAAGCCTGATTTGAACTTTGTTTGGACCACCAGCGGCCCTGCGCCGTTTGTGGACGTCACATTCGTCACCTGAGCGGTTGCGAGAAGGCCCGGGATCGTCAACAGCATCGCGCAGAGAGATCCAGCAAGGTGTAGGTTCATGAGGTGGGTATGAGAAAATTGTTGCCCTTGGCGGAGTTATTCGATTTTGAGAAGCACACCTTGTCCGGGAGCCAGCGCATACCAGGGCGCCGGAAATGTCTCGAGTTTGGCTGTTCTTGGAGAGACGTAATTCACGGCTTTGGGAGCCGTCCTGAAAACCGGTCTGCAAAAAGTGGATTGCTTCAGGTCCTTGTTAACGATCATGACCCATCGGGATCCATCCTCGTGCGTGAACTCGCCGACGACAAACTGAACCCCAGCCTCCATGCCTTTTAATAGGCTCGTTTCGCGTATCCCGTGGTTGCGTTCCGGGACCTCGCCAATGTGATAGACATCATCACTCCGCAATCTCATCAGGACCGGGGCGAGATTTGCGACCTGTCGATTTATGTTCCTCAGATTCTCCCAGGTGTGTGTCTTCTCACCGAATTCGTCCAGCGGTGCCTCTCTAAAGTTGCCAAGGTCAGGCGCGCCGAGTGCGGCCAACGGTTTGCTGCAGAATTTGTAGTAACCGAGCCCGCGCGCGCCATACACCAGGGATCCATAGATCTGGAGGCGAAGGTCGGAAACCGTGGGCACTCGGTAGTTAAAGTGCGCCGCAGTCAGGATGATGTTGTGGAAGGGCAGGTTGTTCCGCAGAGCGGCGACCCGCACGTCTGAGATGTTTGCCCAGAATCCATATGAAAAGTCCACCGCTTCGCCGATCGCATAGTTGTCATAGGAAATAACCGGCGGCTTGCAAGTATCCACGAACAACTGGAGGTAGTTGGTGCAATACCAATCGCCCATTCCCGGGGGCAGATTAATGTAGGGCCACTTGCCTGGGGCCAGCTTTCGGATTAGTTCTGCGGATTTTGCCAGTTCAAAGAACTGGTTTCCGTCCGGCTCATCTTTCAGGTGGTAGCCGGCCACAGCTCGGTGCTTGTTCAGCTTCTTGATCAGGCCAGGCAGGACTGCGTTCGCCTCTTTGCTGTCGAAAGGCTTGTCCCAGTTGGGAGTCAGCCGATGGTCGTAGACGATGGCTTTAACCCTGTGTCTTTGACACACGTCCAGCAACCGGGGGGGTACAAACGCGATCATATTGATCCCGCAGTCCGCCATTTTCTGGATTGTCTGCTCATCCTCCACATCGTCCCAGGCCATGAAAACAAAACCAGGGGCCTCCCGGGTTTTCGAGCGTTCCTTGGCGCCAACACCGGTCTGCCCCGCCATTAATACGAGCACCAGAATGCCAGAGAGCAGAGTCGAAACACCGGAACAGTAAACTTGTTGTCGACGGAGAAGCATGATATTTGTTAACACGATGAACTCAAAAGTCAACTCTCCTATTAAATGGTCCGTCTGATCGTCTATTCATACGAACCACTCTGATTCAGACCGGGTTTTCAAACAGCTCCCAAAAAATATTGCTTCTGCCGCCGAGACCCTCTAATTTATCGTTCCTGCTGTTGCGCGGTTAGCTCAGTGGTAGAGCACTTCCTTGACACGGAAGGGGTCAGAGGTTCGAACCCTCTATCGCGCACCATCTCTTATCTGATACACATGCACCTCTAACGGCTTGAATTCATCTGTCCACTGATTTCGGCTTGGTCGCAGGTCTCGCTCTTCAAAAAGAACCTCCACATTTTCCAAGACGCCTTTTCTTTTGAAGGCAAACTGCGCTCTGACTTTAGCGGGCTCGCGGTTCACCGCAAAAACGTACAAGTCGCCGTTGAGTTCCTTCACCATCGTATCCAGGGTGGCACTCTTTGGCGTCACCAGGAGTTTGCTCATGGAGTTCGTGGTTAACAGCACTGGGCTGAGTTGTTGAAGTTCTCCTGCAAGGTGTTTGAGCGCGGTCCAATGCTCCGGGTAATCCTGGATGTAATACTTCGATGCGGTATGCGCCCAATAAACAATCCCCTTGGCCCCATGCACCAGTGCCAGATAGGTCATGCAACGCTCCTCGGCGGGCGTCGGGCGATGCACTTGATCCACCTTCCCGGTGCGCCACACGCTCCAATCGAAGGCTTGCGGTATCGTCCAGATCGGTTTAGCAACGGCAACACTTTCGCGGGCGCCGTCCATGCATTCTGACACATAGGTCACGGGCGAATGTGGGATTGGGTAAGGATCAATCCAAACGATGTCTGCGGAATCGCCATAATTGGCAGCCGCTTCTGGCGACATGATGACCAGTGAACAAGGGTGCGACGGATCAGTCTCCTTAACCAATTGATAGTAATCGCGCACCGTCTGCACGCTGGCCACACCAATGCCCTCTGGTTCATCCACGAGATACCAGCCGAGCAGGGCTGGATGATGCATTCGGGCCTGGATCTCTCCAACCAGTTCTTCCCTAGATGCCTTGTGCTCCCTCACCCGAAATGGATTGGCTGGATAAACAAACGCACGCAAATCGTGCCGGCGGGCGGCATCGAGCAACGGGGTAATGGTCTCCACAGTATAGGCGTAGAACACCGTGGTGTTGAAACCAGCCTTTCGCGCTTCCTCCATCACGGCATCGTGGCTGCCTTCACGCGCCTGAATTGTGTAAAGTCCAACAGGAAACCAGGGTTTGCCGTCCACAGTGAGGAATCCGTTCGGATCAAACCCGACCAGTGGGTTTGGACAATAAGGCAGGGGACGGGATTCAGCCGCAGCCACAACTTCTGAGCCGCGCAACAGGCGGACACTGATCGAATAGCACCCCGCCTCACGGTTCCTGAGATCGAAGCAGACCGCGTTGGTCTGCCCGGCACGGGGGCGCTGGATGCGGTTTTCCAGCGGATGCGCCTCGCCTGCCCGACTTAGCGTCGTTTCCATGCGCGTGCCACGGATTTCTTTGGCTGGAAGGTGGAGTGCAACTCGCGCCTCGGCCCGGTGATACTGCAAGGCATAAAGAGACTCTGAGATGCCAATCTCCGGCAGGACCTGGAAACTGCGGAACCCGTTGTAGAGCGTTTCTGAACTGGAGCTGTTTTTGACCGACACGTGAAGCTGATGCGGGCCGATTGCTTCGAGCGCCAATGGCAGGCTGACCTTACTCGCCCCACCAGCCGGCACTGTGGTCGTTCCGGAATGCTCAAGCAAGTTCGAGCCTCCCCTCACGGAAGCAGTCCAATTGATCAGGGCCGGGGTGGGGGCGGGATTTACCAATTCGAGCTTCTGTGAAGCAGGGCCGCGCACCCGATCCAGATTCAAAGGGAGTTGAATGCGCAAAGGTTGTTTGGCTCGGCCCGGTCCGCTGGGGATGTACAGTTCTCCCAGGCGGGCGGGGTTGACGTATTGAATTCGGGTGGGTGCCCAACTGCTATCTTCGCGTTCGGCACCGACCCGTCCGCGCCCGAGGTTCAAACCGACACACGCACCGTGCTTGGGATCGATATCAAAAGTCTTGAATGGGAGGCGCACCTCGGCAACCCACTCATTCCCGCTGCGGGAGCAAGCTGCCGTCCAGATGCCATCCCATTTTGGTTCATCCTTGCTTGTTTCCGGTGGGGTGATCTTACCCTCGGCATCGTACCGAGCCCCCAGGCTGTTAACGATCAGATGGAACAGACGGCTGCGAGCATTGTCCGGATCAAGGACTATTTCGACGGTGTCATCGCCCCAGACTGGATCATCATGGTTTTTATGTTTGGCGAGGATCTTGTCTGGAAGCGGCTCGGAGCAACGGAAACCGAGGTAGAGGGCGTCCGAGTCGCACAGGATGCGCACGGTGGTTGGTGCGAGCGGTCGTTGCTCGGGATGGCTGACTTTGACGAAGCCAGACAAGGATTCGGCATTGCGCCAGGCCGGTTCATCGAGAGTGCCATCGATGGCAGGAGGGGAAGGGGTCCAGGAAGCGGTGGCGTGTTTAGGTGCCGGGGCGTTTGGGAGTGCGCAGCAAAAGGAGAGAGAAGCGAGAAGGAGGCAGAGAGGGTTGAATGGGATGATTTTTGTCACTTGACGCGAAGCTACCTGTATAAACCGGCGAAGGCTATTTCAAAATGCCTTATCAGCCGGGGCTCCAAACGCTACGCAGCGTTTTGGAATCGCGCACGCGGAGCCGCTCCAGGGGTGTCACCCGCTCTCAGCCAGACCTTTTTTAACCTCGGATTGCGTGAGACCTCACTTTACCGGTAGCATCCCTTCATGAGCAAAGGACGAGCCGGCCGGTTCAAACACGTGCTGTACCTTGGGGATTGGGCCTTTCGAATGGGCCCTGTCTTTGTCGAAACACCCTTTGGCACGGAAGCCAAGGGGTCGGAGTTGATGTTTCACGGATCGCGCCTGGTCGAGTCCCTGGAGAGTTCCTGCGACGTCACGTGCATGGCGAACTGGGAGCTCTATCGCTTGGAACCATTCAGGTTGGAAAAAATCCTGAAGCAATCTGCCGGACTCATCCTCAGCGATGTTGAAGCGAAGTGTTTTCATCTGTATCCCGGATTCTTTGACCGGTCCCACCGTGAGCGCAGTGTGGTGACGTTTCCAGATCGCCTGGTAGCGGTGCGGGAATGGGTGAAGGGCGGGGGAGGGTTAATGATGCTTGGTGGGTGGTTGTCTTTCAGTGGTTCCCAAGGCAAGGCGGCTTGGGGCCGGAGCCAGTTGGCCGAGGCACTGCCGGTTCAGTGCATGCTCACCGAAGATCTGGTGGAATCATCTGCTGGGTTTACCGTCGAAGTGGTCGAACCCGGCCACCCGGTCGTGAAAGGGCTGCCATGGAAGAAGTTTCCACCCATCCTTGGCTATAATGAGGTGACAGTGAAATCGGATGCCAAGGTGCTTTTGCGTGTCAAGGAGACAGGGCACCCTTTGTTGGTGGTGGGTCAGTACGGCAAGGGCAGGACTCTCACTTATATGTCCGATCCAGCGCCGCACTGGGGCTTAAACTTCGAGCTTTGGGAAGGATACGCACCGTTTTGGCGTCAGGCATTGAATTGGACCACGAATAACTCGAAGCGCTAGCGGGGTTGTTGCGTTCGATTCGATCGGGCCTCCCCGATGGCGTGGCTCTCCGAATCTAGCGGCCTAGCACAATCGCTCCATGAGCGCTTTGGCCACGGCGGCACTGCGTGTGTGGACGTTGAGCTTGCCGTAAATGCTCCTCTCGTGATTGACGATCGTGTGATAGCTGATGGATAGGGTTTCGGCGATTTCCTTCTTAATCAGGCCTTTGGTCATCAATCGGAGCACCTGAATTTCGCGGCTCGAAAGCTGATAGGGATTGGTGGGCTGAAGCGGGGCGAACTCCTTCGAGGGTTGGATGGCCTCCATCACGGATCGGGAGATCCAGTTGGCCATGTCTCTGCCGTTTTCCCAGTGGCTGATCACAAAGAGAGCCACTCCGGGGTGGTGCGTCTCAATCTCGTTCAGAACCTGTTGCATTCCCTTGTCTGGTCTGCCTGAGACCAGGATGAAGGCTGGCCGGTGGCCCTGTTCGAGCAAGGTGCTGGCACGCTTAAGATTCAGGACGCGGACGCGTTGTGAGAGTTGTGTTGCGAGCAGGTGATAGGGCGTTTCATCTCCCGGCGCCTGCCCCTGTAAAATCCATATTCTCGGCGTCGTTGGGAACTTTTGCTCCATGTTCAGAGAGGCGAATGCGGCGGCGCAGGATGGGGATGCCGGTGATAGATGGGATTGAGATGGAAGTTCACGTTGGTGACGCTAAGGGAGATAGGTTCAGCGGGGTATGACATGTTTATGCCATTGTTTGTCACCTTGGTTTGGGTGTTAAGTTCGAGATGAACATGACAGAACACCATTTGCACAACCAAGACAACCCCAAATACTCAAAAAATGAAATCTCACTCCGCTCTTGCAGTAATCCTCGCTGCTGCAGCCCTGCTGCCGGCCTCAGTCATGAGCCAGACAGCCTATTCCACGGTGGTTTCTAATGATGCGCCTGTTCTTTATTGGAATTTTGATGAGCCTTCAGGGAGTGCACTGGAGGTGATGCCCATCGTGCTGCCGAGCACGATTAATGATCTTGCCCCAGCGGCCACGGCCACGCGACTCAGTCACACTGTTATGGCGAGCGGCCTTAACCTCGGAAACGCAGCAAGCTTCCTTGTAGGGGACTACTTCATGGCTGAGAACCTCGCGGCTTACACCAACATGATCGAGGGGGCGTGGGCTATCGAATTCTGGATGCGCGCACAGGGTAGCATCGAGTTCCAGCGGAACAATTATCTCATCAATTTAGGCAGCGGGGGCGGGAATGCCCCGGCTGTGTTGTACGACTACGTGGGCGGCGCTCAACCGCGCGGCGGACTGGAAGTGTTCAGCAACGGGAACCGCACCGGCCCGGGCCCTGTCGTAAGCGACTTCGATTGGCATCATGTCGTTTTTGTATTCTACGGCAACGGGACGCTGGGTGTTGCGGATCGAGCGGATATCTACTTGGATGGAACAAACATGCCTAATGTGCGCAGCACGTTCAGTTCTGCCCTGAATCTCGCTCGTATAGTAGTGGGCACCTCCGCGCCTCAGTTCGCGGGGTTAGACGGGTTTGAAGGCGAGTTGGATGAAGTCGCGATATACGATTTGACCAGCCTGACAACCGAGACGGCGGTCACAACGAAGATGTCCCAAGTCGCCGCCGGCCACTATGCGCTAGCCAAGACGACTCAGCCTTACGCTCCGGGTGTGCTGGCCGATCAACCTCTGTTTTACTGGAATTTTGATGAGGAGAGCGGGAACGCCCTGCAATTAGCTCCACTGACGGTTGGCGCGGTTCGGAACGATCTTTTGCCGCTCGGTGAAGCGAGTCGGATTGATCACAGCTCAAGCGGCTCAGGTTTGGCCCTCGGACAGGCTGCCCACATCCCTGAGGGAGGGTACTTCGGCATCTCCCAGCTTGTTGTAACTAACGCAGCGATTTCCGCTCCGTGGCTTATCGAGTTCTGGATGCAAGCCGAAGGCGACCTCGTCACACATCCTCGAAACGATTACCTGGTAAACATCGGCAACAATACTCCTGCAGTTCTCTACGATTACGTGGGCGCAAGCACCAGCGGCGGAATTGAACTGTTCCACAACGCAACACGCACTGGCTCCGGCCCCGCTATCGTTGATCCTGCCTGGCACCACATTATTCTCGCTTACTATGGTGACGGCGCATCAGGCGTTGCGGATCGTTGTGACATCTATATGGATGGCACCAACGCTGCGCAAAATGTGCGAGGCACGTTCAGCTCCGTTCTACTGCTCACGAGCCTGACATTCGGTTCTTCGGGTGCGCCCTACGCTGTGCCGGATGGTTTCCAGGGAAATCTCGATGAACTCGCGTTCTATGATCTTGGTTCATTGCAGACCGAAGAGGCGGTGACGCAGAAAGCGACTGACCTTGCCGCGCGTCACTATGCCGCCGCTCAGCAACCGGCACTGCAGGTCTCTCGTTCCGGCAATTCTCTCACAATCTCATGGAGCGTTTCCGCCACTGGGTTCGGGCTGGAATCCTGCAGCAGTTTGTCCACTCCCTCATGGATCGCCGTGCCAGAAACAGTAACAGTCGTGGATGGGAAGGCCCGCGTCACGGTCGTAGCGGATGGCCCGGTCAGATTCTTCCGATTGAAGAAATAGCCACAGAGCAACTGGAGCCTCCTTGGGGGCTCCAGTCCTCGATTCCAACCGAACAAATGAAAACCAGAGTTGAGCGTATGCATCACCGAGTCTGGCGCGGTTTCACACTAATCGAGTTGCTCGTTGTCATCGCAATCATCGCGATCCTTGCGGCGATGCTGCTGCCAGCTCTGAGCAAAGCCAAGGTCCGAGCCCAGCGCATTCAATGTCTGAGCAATCTCCGGCAACTCGGCCTCGGTTGGGTCATGTATGCCAATGATAACAACGACGTCCTTGTTCCAAATAACGGCAACGTGACTGATGAGTTCCATACCTGGGTGAAAGGCTGGCTGGGACCAACGGGCACGCCAGATAACACTAACATTATCCACCTGGAAAAGAGCATGCTTTCCTCGTTCGTGAAAGGAGCCCAGGTGTGGCATTGCCCCGGAGATAAGAGCGATAAGGTCCGTAGCATGTCCATGAACGGCTGGCTCAACTCTCTTTCCCCGGCGATCGGCGACAGAATCACTGATTTCCGAATGAATAAGAGAATGTCCGATTTCATTAATCCTGGTCCCACGGATACATGGGTGCTCGTGGATGAGAGGAACGACACCATAAACGACGGCTATTTTGAAGTCATGATGTCCAAAGAGGTGATCGTGGATTTTCCCGCGAGCTATCATGACAACTCGGGTTGTCTGAACTTTGCCGACGGGCATTCTGAGACGAAACGCTGGCTCGATCCACGCACCCGGCCTGCCAGCGCGGTCCTCCGCAGTGGCTCACCCCGCAATGTGGATCTCAAATGGCTCCAGGCTCACACTACAGGCCGCGCAAATTGAATGGTTCATGACTTCATCAATCCTTTGCGACTACTCCTCACACCTATAGCATTCAGACGTGTCTCCCTTTAAACATAATCGCATGTTCACACCCTGCCGACCCGACTTCGCCTTGCGCACCCCACCATCTCGCAAGCGAGGGGATAGCCATATGAGGAAGCAATCTCTTAATGCGCGAGACTGGCTGCCGAGACTCATGATGTTGGGCCTCGCTTTTGTTTGTATCTCTTTCTCAACCGCGGCACAGCAGCCCAGGTTCTCATTATCCTGTGCGCCGGACAGCGACCTCTTGCTTGCGATGAAATCTGCGGGGATCAGTGTGAAACGGTTCGCTGATCCCGCTACGGCCATTGATGCTGCGCAACCCGGATCAGCCGTGTTGCTGCTCGCGGCAGATTACCCGGACAAGACCTTGTCTGTGACAGAGAATGTGTGGGAGAAGGCAAAAGCGAAGAACCTTCGACTGTATATCGAATTCAGTGATTCGATACCCGGTCTGACTTTTGGCGCTGCACGTAAGACGGATTGGGAGCGCTTCGTTGTCAGTGGTGAGAAGACGGGGATGGACCTTCCGAAAGGCCGCCTGCTCGTTGCGCACGATCGCCGGGTTCTGCCCGTGACAAATGCAGAGCCCCTGTTGGTGGTTGCCCGAGTGGCCGGGTATAACCGCGCGGTGTACGGCATCCCGGATTCTGCCCAACCGATTCTCTTTCCCTATGAGGGGGGGCGTGTGCTCGTCGCGACAACACGATTGAGCGATTTCCGCACAGGGCGTTTCGCTCCCTATCGTGAATGGACGGCCCTTTGGAACTATGTTTTGCAGACACTTGCCGGTGGGGAAGTGTCGAGGCTTCGATGGGAACCAGCCGTGAGCACCATGTATGGTTCCGAGGAGAGACTGCCCCGGAAAGCCGAACAGAACGCGTTAAGTAAGGCGGCAGCATGGTATATCAACTCGCATCTGCTTGTAGACAGTTCGCGACAGGGAACGGTTACTGAACTCATGCTTAAGGGGAGCGAGTTGTGGGATGTCAAACCATCCGAGCTGCCGATAGGAGATGGCTCTTGCGGTATCCTGGAAGGTTATGCGTCCAACATCCGAAGCAGTGGTGATCAATCCCTCCGGAGTGTCATTCGAGCGGATTGCCAGGCCGAGAGTGCAATGGTGCTGGCGCTGGATTGGGAGCTCAATCGAAACCAACACAGCCGGTTGACAGCCTCAAACCTGCTCGATTTTTTGTATTTCACTTCCGACATGTGCAAAGGGGGCAGGGGCGATCCGGAGCATCCCGCGTTCGGTCTGATCAGTTGGGGCAGCACCATCCCGGCGTGGATGATCGCGAATTACGGTGACGACAATGGCCGCACGATGCTCGCCACCATGTTGGCGGCGTCCAGCCTCAAGACGGATCGGTGGGACAAACCGCTGCTTCGCGGGTTGCTCGCGAACCTGCGAACGACAGGCAAACTCGGTTTTCGGAGTGATCGCGTGGATATGCCGCAGCTCGAGCAGAACGGCTGGCGTCATTATTACGACGCTGCCACAGTCAGCTACTCACCGCATTTTGAATCATACAACTGGGCGTGCTTCCTCTGGGCTTACAAGCACACTGGCTACCGCGAGTTTTTGGACCGGACGAAGACCGGAATCCGTATGATGATGGAGGCTTACCCGGCTCAGTGGCGATGGGACGACAACATGGAGCGTGGCCGGATGTTGCTATGCCTTGCGTGGCTTGTTCAACTGGAGGATACCGAACAACACCGTGGCTGGCTCAAGCTCATGGTTGACGACTTCATTGCCATGCAACACGCGACTGGCGCTTTCCCCGAGAAGTTCCGCGGTGCCAAATCCACCAGCCACTACATGGTCCCTCCGTCGAACGAAGCGTATGGGACCACTGAAACTCCGCTTATCCAGGAGAATGGCGATCCTGTGAGCGATCAACTGTATCTTAGCGGATTTGCGTTGCTGGGGCTGCATGAGGCTGCGGCGGTGCTGGATGATCCACGAATCAAAGCCACTGAGGATCGCCTCGCTGAGTATCTTTGCCGCATCCAGATTAGGTCCAAAGATCTGCCCTACCTCGAAGGTACATGGTTTCGTGCTTTTGATTTTCTCCGGTGGGAACCATGGGCGAGTTCCGGAGACTCAGGCTGGGGCGCATGGTCAACTGAAGCCGGTTGGGCGCAAGCCTGGGCGGCAGCGACACTAGGATTGCGTTCCGAGAGGATCACCCTCTGGGACATGACCTCCAGCACCAGGATTCGCAGTTACATGGATGAAGTGCAGAAGGAGTTCGCGCGAAACACAGGTGGTCCCTGGAAGACGGAGCAGGCAGCCACGAACGTGAAGTAACCCGGCACGCGATGACTCTGCAAAGCCTTGATCTTGCCATCGTCCTGCTCTACTTGCTGTTGATGCTTGGAGTGGCGCTCGTGCAGAGGAGGTTCGCGGGCGCCAGCCTTGAGAACTTCTTTCTTGGCGGGCGCAAAGTCCCAGGCTGGCTGAACGGAGTCTCCTATACCGCAGCGTTGATCAGTCCCGATGCCGCAACTGGCTATGGCGGGCTCGCCGTGGCAACAGGAGCATTCATTTGCTGGTGGTACCTGAGCCGGTTTGGGCTGGCATTGTTTCTGGGCGCGGTGCTTTTCGCGATCTTCTGGCGGCGCTTGAACCTGTTTACGAGCCTGGAGTTCTACGATCTCCGATTTTCATCACGCTCGGCCTCCGCAATGAGGCTCTGGATCGGTGTTCGCACGGCGCTTATCGCCATGCCCGCATGGACGGGTATTACTTTGCTGGCCTCATGCAAGATCATGGGGCCAGCACTAGAGTTCTCAAAAATCGAGACCCTTCTCCTCGTGGTTCCGGTCTCATTTGTTTACGTCTTCCTTTCCGGCTATCGCGGGGTGGTGATCTCCAACTTCATCCAGATGCTTATTTTCTTAGCTGGAGCTCTGATGCTTGCGTTCATGACCTTGCGCTATTTCGGTGGGCCGTCCGCCATGGCAGCCGCACTGGAGGTGAAATTTGGAGCCACAAACCCCGAGATCATGAGTTCCATGCCTCCGATCGAACATACAATTTTCCCTGTGGGTGCTGCGCTGGCATGGTTATTCGGACAAAGCGTTGGTTACGGAGGGGATGCTGCGCCGATGGGCGGAGCCATGGAAGGCCAACGTATCCTTTCCACCCGCAGCCCACGCGAGGCGGTCACGATGTATGTGGTTACCGCGGTCACCATGTTCATCATGCTGTTGCTTGTAACTCTGCCTTGTATTGGCGGTGCGCTCCTATGGCCAGAGTTGCGCGCTCCGGATGCTGACCGCGAACTGGTTTACGGCAAATTGATAAAGACCCTCCTTCCGTCCGGCGCCATCGGGCTGATGGTTGCCGCGATGCTCGCGGCCGCAATGTCCACTGTTGCTGACAACCTGAACTTCGGCAGCCAGGTTCTGACGAGCGACATCTACAGACGCTGGTTCGTGCCTCGCGCAACCGAAGCGCATTATCTCTGGGCGAGCAAAATAGGGATGCTGCTCATTCTGGGGATGTCCATAGCCGTGGTTTTCAACGTTCGAATTATAACGGATGTTGCGGTTTTCATGCTTCAACTCAGCGCCGCAGAACTACCTGCCAATTGGGCGCAATGGTGGTGGTGGCGCTTCAACGGCAAAGCTCGTATCGCGGCATCCTTCGGAGGTGCGGGTATTTTCTGCATCGTCGTGCTTGGCCCGAAGCTCTTGAGTGCTCTTGGAGCGCCATGGGCGGCCAATCTCAATGTGGCGTGGTGGTGGCAAACCTTCATTGTCATGGGCCTGACAACAATCCTTTGGGTGGCGGTGGCCTTGCTGACAAAACCAGAACCTGAGCAGTTGCTCAAAAAGTTCTATGACCGAGCCCAGCCTCTGGGATGGTGGGGGCCCTTCGCTCAACCGGCGCGGGATGGGAAGAATGGACGGCGCCCCTTACAGCCCATCATTAATGGCATCTTTATTGCCCTGCTCGGAGCTTCGAGCGTTGCACTCCTCATCCTCGGGCTCACGCAGCTTTGGTTCGCGTCGTGGGGAGTGGGAGCGCTCTCTCTTTCAGGATGCGTTGTGCTCGTTGCCGGATTTCTGAAGCTCGCCAACCCTTACCTGGACTTTTTGGAAGGGCTGTATGCCCCGGAATCGGCGAAAGCAAACGAACCAATTTCCAACCTACTCAAACATAATGAAAAAAACTGCTCATAATCTTGAACATGTGTTGTATCTCGGAGACTGGGTTTTCCATGTTGGACCGATCTTCATCGAAACCCCCTTCGGAACAGAAACCAAGGATGCCGACCTGCATTTTTACGGGTCGCGTCTCGTTGAGACCATTGAATCCAAGTTCGACGTCACGTGCATGGCGAACTGGGAGCTCTATCGTCTGGAACCATTCAGACTGGAAGAGATTCTGAAGCGATCCACCGGTTTGATTATCAGTGACGTTGAGGCTAAGTGCTTCCATTTGTATCCGAGTTTCTTTGACCGCTCGCGGCGCGAGAGCAGGGTGGTTACCTTCCCGGATCGGCTCATCGTGGTGCGCGATTGGGTGAAGAACGGCGGTGGCCTGTTGATGCTCGGCGGATGGCTGTCATTCAGCGGTTCGCAGGGGAAAGGTGGTTGGGGCCGAAGCCAGCTTTCGGAAGCGTTGCCCATTCAATGCATGGTCACCGAAGATCTGGTCGAGTCCTCAGCCGGATTCACTCCAGAGGTGGTTGAGCCCAATCACCCGGTGGTCAAAGGACTCCCCTGGGAAACCTTCCCGCCAATATTCGGCTATAACGAAGTGACGGCCAAACCCGAGGGCCAGGTGCTGGTGAGAGTAAAAGAGACGGGCCATCCTTTGATCGTTGTGGGACAGTATGGGAAGGGAAGAGTTTTCACGTACATGTCTGATCCAGCTCCGCACTGGGGATTGAATTTCGAACTATGGGAAGGCTACGCACCATTCTGGCGACAGGCGTTGAACTGGGTGAAAAAGCGCGAGGGAAGAAAGCAGTGACCGTCGTCCCTTCAGATTTGAGCCAAGGCTCCCCGCACATGCTTGCCGGAGCAGCGTTGGCCGACATCACTCCGCCGTTGGATGTCGGCCTCCTGATGTCTTCCGTTGAATCTCGGTGGGCACCTTTCGAATTCGTGCGAATGGGGCTAAAGGCGCGGGTACTGGCTCTGGATTTCTCGGGTCAGAAGGTCGCGCTGGTGGCCCTGGACCTGCTTGGCCTCAACAGCAAGGCGGTTGGCGGTTGGCCCAGATTTAAACGGGCGCTCACACCCCATATCAAAGGGCTGCGACCGAGTCACGTCGTGGTGGCTTGCACTCACTCCCATACCGCACCGGAATCCGTTGGTCTGACGAACCTGTGCTCTACTCCTCAGTTCCGAGGGTGGATCGCTCAGTTACAGAGTGCCATCTCGGGGGCGATAGACAAGGCGTTCGCTTCGGCAAAACCGTGCACGGTTTCTTTGATATCCTCCAGCCTGCGTGGCTATTCGCTCCAACGCCGCATTCCCACCGAGTCAGGCATCAAGATGTCGGATGGCCTTCAGCCGATCCCCGCAGATTGGCTCGACCGGGAACCGATCGACCACCGTGTCCGCGCGCTCGTTTTCCAGGCCTGTGACGGAACTGGCATCGCTACGATGGCGATGGCCGCCTGCCATCCAGTCCATGAAATGTGCATTCCAAGGGTTTCTCCCGATTTTCCTGGAGAGTTTTGCGCAGCGATGGAGGGCTGCGGCAACATGGGCCTTCCACTGTTCTTCAACGGAACTGCGGGGGATATCAATCCGCCTACCGTTTCAGTTGGGCCCGAAGCAGCCATGCGACATGGGCGCGCACTCGCCGCTACGGTTGTAAATGCCAGTTCAAAGGCAGAGTCCATAGTGGCAACCCCCTTTAAGTTCTTGAGAAGATCGCTCCCGTTGCCTGTTCGCCCAATCATCGAGGGAGCATCCAGGCACCCCTGCCTGGCCCGGATGAGCGCGCTTCGAATTGGTCCGCTCGCAATCCTCCTTTTGCCTGGTGAAATCTTCGTCGGGACAGGACGGGCCATTGAGCGTGGCTCGCCTTTCAAGAACACGATCGTGATCGGATTTGCCGAATCGACCATTGGCTACGTTCCAACCCCCAAAGCATTTGAGGAGGGAGGGTATGAAATCGGTCCTGGTAAATGGTCCTTCCTCGAATCCACAGCCGAACCGCTCCTGGTTAAAGGCGCCCTCTCACTGCTGCAGGAGTTGGGACCAGGTGGAACGGATTCGCGCGGTTCACGAAAGGCCAGCAAGCCCACCGGTGTAATGGCGAGACAATAGAAGCGTTTACTCCGTTGTTCGCAACCCTAGCCGTCCCTGTGTTTGAAGCCGGGTTGGCGGGAGAATCTCTCCGCCTCCCCCCGCAGCACCGTTGACAACCAATGCGGCATCAGTACGTTGGCCGCGATGAATCGCGGAGCTCCTTCTTTTATTAACGGGATAGGCCCAGAGAAATGGAGCGCATACCTGTCATTACAAGGGTCTCCTGAACAAACATGCAGAAGCTGATTGTCATACTTGGCACGAACGCGTCCGGCAAAAGCGAACTAGGCGTTCGGCTTGCCCGGCAGTTTGGCGGCGAAATCGTTTCTGCCGATTCCCGCCAGGTTTATCGCGGGCTGGATCTGGGCAGCGGGAAGATCAGCCAGGCGGATGCGGCGGGCATCAGGCACCACTTGATTGACGTCGTTGATCCACAAGAGACGTTCAGCCTGGCCCAGTTTCAAGCACAGGCATATTCCGCGATCGAAGAGATTGCCCAGCGAGGAAAGCGTCCGCTGTTGGTAGGCGGTACCGGGTTATATATCAGCGCGATTGTTGAAGGGTACGAACTGGTGGATGTGCCGCCGAACGAAACCTTGCGTGCGGAGCTTGAAACCCTATCGGCAGAGGCCTTGGCTCAACGGCTCAAAGATGCCGATCCCGAGGCTGCGCGCCGGGTGGATCTCAGCAATCCGCGCCGTGTTATCCGGGCCTTGGAAATTGCTGCGGCAGGGCTGCCCCATGGCGAAGCCCAGAAACGCAGTCCGCGATTTGGTTGCCTTCAGTTGGGATTGACCTGGCCGCGCGAAGTGCTGGCAGAACGTATCGAGCGCCGGTTGGAGAGTCGTCTCGCCAGCGGGATGATCGAGGAGGTGGTTGCGCTGAAGGCTCGCGGGGTAACGGATGATCGGCTCGATTGGTTCGGCTTGGAGTATCGCTTTATAGCCAGGTTTCTGCGGAGGGAAATACCGAGCTTGGAGGAGCTTCGCAAGCAACTCGGAACGGCCATCCTTAAGTTTGCCAAAGCACAGGTCACTTGGTTCAAACGGGATAAGCGCATCCTATGGCTTGATCCGTTCGGAGATTACTTTCAGGAAGCCTGCGAACGCATCGAAAAGGGGTCAGTCCTATAATCTTTGCATCCGAAGTTTTTAACCGCGAGGCGCTAAGATTATAGGACTGACCCCCTTGGAACCCGCAGCTTAAGTTTCCGGCTGGATTCCCGTCCGTAACCGGTCAGTTGGATGGCGCCATCGAAAAATCGGGCCACGGTAAACGCATTCTTGTCAGCCGTTTCCACCATCCCTTGCATGGTCAAACAGTGAACACCTTCATACTCCCCGTAGCTGCCGGCATGATTGTGGCCATTAATCCACGCGACGATGTTCCCGTGGCTGCGGAGGAGTGTCAGCATTTCAGCATCGTTCCAGACGTTGTGCTGATCTGCGGGGAAAATCGGATGATGCGCGAATACCACGACGGAGCGTCCGGCACGGCGCGCCTTGCGGCAGACCGATTCAAACCACCTCAACTGTTCACTGCTGGCGCGGCCATTCCATGTCTGCGCGTTGATTGCTTTCGCACCGTGCATCCTGGCCAGTTCTTCAACGGCGGCTTGCTGTTGCTTCGAACCCTCAGGATCTGAGTAGGTGCTGATCTCGTTCGTGTCCAGAACCACGAAACACCAGGATGCCAGATTCCAGGAGTAGTAGCGGCGGCGCATACCCAGCAGGCGTGGCACGCGCTTCTTTAGACTGTCTTCAACCACGAAATCATGGTTGCCGAGCACATGGCGAATAGGGGCCTTGGCTGGTTTGAGTGCTGCCAGAGCGGGGGCGAAGTTCGGTGCATTGCGGTCGATGAGGTCTCCAAGGTTGACGATGCCAGCGAGCGGCAGTCGGTTGAATTCTGCCACCGCCTCTCCCAGTTTCGTTAAGGAATTCCGGTAGAACCGGGTCCCCTTTGAGGGCAGATCCGCATATTGAGCATCGGCAATTAGCCCCAGAGCGGGTGCAGGCTCAATGCGCGTGCGTGCCACGACAGGCATTGCCAGTAATACACTGGCTGAAGAGGCTAGAAAATGGCGGCGCGACATCATGGAGGCAGCCTAGCAGCCCGCGTGTTGAAAAACACCTGGAAATAGAGAGGGTTTTGCGTTTCGACATGACAGGTGGCACGGGCTAGAGTAGATACCGGATTAACCGAGGGAAGCAGAACTCATGCGTTATCAACCTATCGATTCAAAGTTGTTTGTGCAAAACCGGGAGCGGCTGTGTGGTTTGCTCGCCCCGAACTCGTTGGTGGTTCTCAACGCCAATGACATCCCCATAACGAATGCGGACGGCACTCTGCGGCTCAAGCAGAATTCTGATTTGTACTACCTCTCCGGCGTTGACCAGGAGGAGAGCATCCTTCTGCTCTACCCGGAGGCGCATGAACCCAACATGCGGGAGATCCTCTTCCTCCGTGAGACCAATGAGCACATCACCATTTGGGAGGGGCACAAGCTTACCAAGGAAGAAGCTCGGCGGCGCAGCGGTGTGCAACGGGTTGAATGGCTGCAAAACTTCCGTCCTATGTTTCACCGGTTCATGTGCGAATGCGACCGGGTTTACCTCAATACCAATGAGCATAAGCGTGCCTCTGTCGAGGTAGCGACGCGGGACGCCCGGTTTGTTGAGGACACGCGGGCTCGGTATCCGCTGCATGAATACCGGCGCCTGGCGCAGCTCATGCACGAATTAAGAGCGGTTAAACTTCCCGCGGAGGTTGAGGCGATTAAGCACGCATGCACCATCACCAAGGCTGGCTTCGAGCGGGTTTGCCATTTTGTGAAGCCGGGCGTGAGCGAGTTGGAGATTGAAGCTGAGTTTGCACACGAGTTCATCCGGCGCGGCGGAGACTTTGCCTACAATCCGATCATAGCCGGGGGTGCCAACTCCTGCGTGCTTCATTATAATGACAACGACCAAGTCTGCCGAAAAGGCGACGTTCTGCTCCTGGATGTGGCTGCGAGCTACGCCAACTACAACTCCGACCTAACCCGCACGCTGCCGGTCAGCGGGCGATTCAATCGCCGCCAGCGCCAGGTGTATAATGCCGTGTTGAGCGTTATGCGTGGCGGTATGAAGGCTGCCGTGCCAGGCAAACTGCCGAGGGACTGGCAGAAGGAATGCGAGCTGTTGATGCAGGAAGAATTGCTGAAGCTCGGCCTGATCAAGCGGAACCAGGTGCGCAAGCAGGACCCCGATTCACCGGTGCTCAAGCGCTATTTCATGCATGGAATCGGCCATCCCTTGGGGTTGGACGTCCATGATGTCACCCATACGACACGGCCGATTCAGGCGGGTTGGGTGCTCACTGTTGAGCCGGGTATTTACATCCGGGAGGAAGGTCTTGGCATTCGCTTGGAGAACAACATCGTCGTTGGCGAATCCGGGAATATCGACCTCATGAGCGGGATCGCCGTGGAGCCTGACGAAATCGAAGAATTGATGGGTCGCTAGGATGCAGCAGGCACTGGACCCTCCGGCCCCAGAGCGCAGGGTATCGCCCGGCGTGCATGCGGGCGCGCACCTCCCTGGTGCGGTAATGTGGCTGGAAATGAAAACCCGCGCCTGCTCAGTGAACAGGCGCGGGTTGATGAAAACTGGGAAATGAGACTAGCGGACTCGCTGGCCGAGCAGAACCCCTTTCATGTCCGTTGGGTTGCTGCCTGTGTAATAGAACTTAACCGTGCTGCCCTTGGCCTGATCTTTGCCCTTCAGGGTGATAGAACCCGTGTTCTTCTTTTCCGAGTATTTGCCGGACAAAGTGGCAGGAAGGACCGCTGGCCCGACCACGAAATTACCAGTGCCGGAGAGTTTCTTTAGAGGAAGGATGCTAAGTCCGGCGTCCCAATCGCCATTTGGGAAATTCGCTGGGAGGACATTGTCCAGGTCGTTGTTGGGGCGGACCATGGTGAAATTCGCTTGCCGAAGTTTAGCAGAACCCAAGCTGCCAAGCTTGGCATTTCCGCGAACGGTGCCTCCAACATTCGCACCATCGATGATAAGGGCATAATTCAGTTTGATCGAAAAGCGCGTGTCCGCACCTGCCAGCACATCCTCGCCGTACAGAGAAACGGCCAAGGTGAGTTTGGTCGGCTTATCGCCGCCGCCGGAGACGCTTCCCTTTACGCGATAATTCGCGGCCACGGAGTAACCGCCTACGTTGAGGGTTACGTAACTCTCGTTGCCCATAATCCGCCCCTTGGCGGTGTGATCGAGGTGGATCGTGAAATCGACGGGTAACGGCGCGCCACCTTCGCCCGTAAACGTGTTGGCGAATGCCCAGTCCCCGGTCAAGTAATACACGGGGGAGTCGGTGACCTGAATTACCGTGTCACCAGAAGGCGCCTGGCCCTTGCTGAGCTGAAGTGAGAGTAAAGTGATTCCGAGGACCGCCAGAATTCGTTTGGTTCCAGTCATAATAGTTCAAGGCCGTTTGACAGCTTTGAACATGCTGGTCCGCAACCCGCGAGTCAAGGTTGCAATTCATGGCCTTTCTGGGTCTCCTGGCTCAGAAAGCATCGTTTGCCCCGCCCATTCCCGTGCCGGTACGTATGCCGGTCGAACCCTGCGCCAGCCGTCGAACAGTATTCAGATGCTCTTCGAGGATGGGGATCTGACCTTGGGCGAAGGCCTTTACAACGGGGTCCTTAGATTGCTTTGCGGCTACCTTGTAGCTTCGGAGCGAACGGACATGCGAGTCCAATGCCTCCTTTTCCATGGCCCTCTCCAGCCGGTCACCGCTCAAATTCGCAAGCTGGGCCAGTTTCGTCTGCTGCGCTGGGGACATTGCCTCAGGGACCGTAAGACCCTTGCGAGTGGCTAACGCTGCCAGCCTAGCGTTGCCCTGGCTGTGGTGTTCCATGAGCATCCGGCCGAATTGTCGTAGAGTAGGATCACTGGCTTTTTCGTTGAGCAACTCGCCCATCCGGACCTCAGCGTGCCCGGCCTGGGCGGCCTCACGCAGGAATGTGACGTCCGAGAGTTCCAAGGCGGCCGAGTCAGTCCAAGCCCCTTGTCCATAATGATCGCCAGTCGCGCCTGAATAGCCCGATTGGTTTGTTTGTGAACACCCCGCCAGCAACAATGCACCGCAAAACAACAGAATCTGCTTTTTCATCGTCTCCCCTTTTAGAATCCATCTTTCACTCACCGTGGCCCGTGAAAGGCCCAGACTCCATGGGGAAATCACCCGTAGCGACAGCTAGTCAGCCAGCAGGAAGCGGAGGTCGTCCAAAGTTAGATTGCGGGCAAAGCGTTCCTCACCCAGGACCTCCTCCGACAGGGCGCTCTTGGTTCGCTGCAAGGCCCTGATTTTTTCCTCGATGCTGTTCTTTATCAGCAGTCGATAGGCGATGACTTTGTTGACTTGCCCAATCCGGTGGGTTCGATCGATTGCCTGGTTTTCCACCGCAGGGTTCCACCAGGGATCGAACAACACCACGTAACTGGCGGCTGTCAGGTTCAACCCGAAGCCGCCCGCTTTCAACGAGATGAGAAATACGGCGGCACCTTCTGCGGCCTGAAAGCTTTTCACCAGTTCTCCCCGGTTTTCAGTGTGACCTGCAAGGTAGAAGGATGGCCACTCCCGTTCGTGAACAGCGGTTTGCACCAGGTTGAGCAGTTCCACGAACTGGGAGAAAATCAGCACCTTCTGGCCCTCTTCCATGATGGGCTGCAATTGCTCCAGAAGAGCTTCGACCTTGGCGCTGGGAGCCTTGGATTCCGAATTGATGAGCCTGGGATGACAGCAGATTTGGCGTAATCGCAAGAGGGAGGTGAGCAGGTGAAACTGCTGCTCGGCCAGTTCCTTCTGAGTCGCAATATTCAGGAGCCGCTGCTGTGCGCGCTTCAGCTCCGCTCGGTAAAGTGTGAGTTGTTCGCCTTCCATCTCACAGAACAGATCCTCTTCGATGCGATCTGGCAGGTCCTTCGCCACCTGCGTCTTGGTGCGGCGCAAGAGAAAGGGACGAACACGGGCCGAGAGCCGCTGCCGTGCCAGCGGGTCTGTCTTGCTGTCATAAAGCCGGCCGAATTGGGCGCGACTGCTCAGGACTCCCGGCATGGCAAAACTCATCAGGCTCCAGAGATCCATTAAGCGGTTTTCAATAGGAGTGCCGGTCAATATGAGGCGGTTCTCCGCCTTAAGTGACCGGGCGATCTGGGCCGTTTGGGAGGATGGGTTCTTAATGTATTGGCCTTCATCAAGAATGACGGCCATCCATGTAATGGAGGCCAGGCTCTCCCCCAGCGCTCTCAACTGGTTGTAGTTGATCACGTGGACGTCTGCCGAGCTTAACTCCTGGCGCAGCCGGACCAGTTCCGGTGCAGGCCAAACCCGCACGCGCAGCGCTGGCGCAAATTTTTGAGCTTCAGCCTGCCAATTATCCGTAACGCTCTTCGGACACACCACGAGTGTGTGAGCCGCATCGGGGCGAGACCCCTGCTGCTGCTCGCGCAGGTACAGGAGCCAGGAGAGCGTCTGCACGGTCTTTCCCAGGCCCATGTCATCGGCCAGGATTCCTCCGAAATGGTTAGCCGAGAGGTAGGCCAGGAAATGGTAACCCTCGAGTTGGTAGCCTCGGAGCTGAGCCTGCATGCCCTTGGGAACCTCCGGCGTGACGCGCTCCTTGATCTCTGCCGCGCGCCGGTGCACTTCCGCTAGCTGCTCCGGAGGCAGGAATTTTTCCGCGGCCGGGTTCGCCAGTTGCAGCGTATGCAGCCTCTGAGGTTCGGCGGAGAGTTCTCTTGGATTCAATCCCAGCCGCGCCAGCCGCTGGTCCTCCTCCTCGGTAAGCTCAAATTGCAGGCGCTTCCATCCTTTGCCCGCGAGCCGCACGAATCCTCCCTTGGCGTTGAGCAAGAGTTTGATCTCAGCCGGGGAGAGGGTGGTATCACTCACGTCAACGAGCACACTTAGATCGAACCAGTCGATGACAGTCTCCTTGACTTCAAGCCGCACATGGCCTGCGACCGTCTGCTCAGCAAAGGATGCCAATTCGCCGCTCAGGCGCACTTCGATTTGAGGAGGAACCGACTTCAGCCATACAGAGAAGCGCTCTGGAAAGGTTTTGTTCACCCGCAACGTCTGGCCGCTAAATCCAGATTTCAAATCCAGAGCGGCCATGAGAGGAGGGATAAGTTCAAGCAGGGAGCGGTCGTGGTAAACGATAGCCTTGTCAGCTTTTCGGGACGGCTGCGTGACGGGATACCAGCCGACGCCTCCCCAGCTCAGTTCCGTGCCGTCTTCGCCATGAGCGCTGACATGAAACACGCAATCCTCTGTTTTGCTGCCCAGGTAAATGGGAGCAAGCTCGCATCGGATTACGGGCTGAAGTGGCACTCGGCGGATTTTGCGCTCAAGCCGTTCTGGCAATTCCAAACCCAGGTGTTGCAGGAGGCTCACTCCCTGTGGACTCTCCAGAGCCAATGCGGGCACTTGAAAGGAAAATGGAGTTTCACCGCGCAGCCCCGCGTCCTTGGGGCCGCGGTAAACCACCTGATTGCTCAGATACAACGTGGGTTGGCCGGGAAGCACCGCGAGCACGGGCGGTGGAGGCGAGCCATCCGCCCGGACGAGCTGGATCTGATAATCATCTTCCTCCGTTTGGGCGGGCTTCATCTCCCAGCGCAGGGCTTCCTCAGCGAACTCGAGCGGTGAGCCGGTGGAGGTGACTACGTGATTCCGCAATTGTGGCAGCGCCAGGATTCGGCCCAAATCCCGGCGAAAACCTACAGTGGCCTGTTGCCAGCTAATCCTGGCATCGTAATCCATATGCCGGGCCAGCGTGGACCAGATCAGGCTGCCCTCGGGCGTGAGCCAGGGAAGAGCCGCTCTCTCAAATTGCATCTGTCGGAACCGGGTTTTACGAAGCAGGAAGAACTCCTTCTGGCCGGGCTCTGTCACCTGGAACCGCAACTCAAGCTCGTCAACAGCCAAACGCAAGTCCACCGGGCTCTTTTCCGCAACGGGGTCCACAAACGTATACTCAGCGCTCTTTAGAAGCTCGGACCATTGCTGGACTTTTTTTCGTCGTTGCCATTCGGCGATTTCCTTTTCGATCTGGGAGAGATCGGTAATGGGCACCATGAACTCGGGGATGGAAAGGCCCGCTTTATGAGCGGCGTGGGCCAGATAAAGCCAGAACTCGTGCTCCGTAGCTGGCGGCTTTGGCCAAACGTCCAGGGGCCCATCCGGGAAATCAAAACCGAGCTCCTCAGTAGTCCAATAATCCAGCTTCTTCGCTGTCAGCACCCGCCTGTAGGCCCGGTGGATTATCCGGAGATAATTGTTTTCGACGGAATTGAGGCGCCGTCCTAACGCCCCCGTAAGTCTGGACGCCAGCTCGCTGGTGCTTCCCGGAATGGTAACCGCGCGCTGCTGGGCCAGTGCTTGCTGGCCTGTATGCATGCTGCTGAGCCGTTGCACCTGTTGTGCATGGTATTCCGCGATCAGCACCTGGAGGAGTGCGGAGATATGCTCGCACTTGGCCACCGGACCGTGATGGGAACATTCGCAGAGCCAGCCTCCGTTCTGGTAGGACATCCCGACCTCCACAGCGTTCTGTTCTGGTCCCACACACCCCATGATATGTCGTCCGTCCTCCTCAACCTCAACATCGTTGACCTGGTTGCGCAGCAACATCAGACGGCCCTGCTCCACCGAGAGACGTGGAAGTTGGTGCAGCAATCGTTGCGCCGCGCTTAAATCGAAATGGTCCATGGGTCCAGCCAATCCGTACATAGTAAGAGCAGGAGGACGTAACACTCAAGCACTGGAGTACGCATTAGCGCATTAACGCGACCCGCCTTGACAACCATCGGGTTCTGGCTGTAAATGGCGCTGATTTATAATTATCCTGTGCTCGAACAACCTTACGCACCGCCGAAATATTTTCAGATCAGCCGCGAAATCATCGCGCGGATCCAAAAGGGGAACCTCTCACCCGGCATGCCGGTTCCTTCTGAAAATGACATCATAGAGCAGTACCAGGTCAGCAACACCACGGCGCGCAAAGCGCTGCACGAGTTGGAAAAGGCCGGCTACGTCACGCGCGTTAAGGGCAAGGGAACCTTCGTACGCGATTTCGCTGTCGTGCGCGCCATCAATCGCATATTCGGGTTCACGAAGAACATGCTTGAGGCCGGTCGCAAACCGAGCACGCGACTGACCGGGTTTCACCTCCGGGAAGGTGAGCACACCCAAATCGTAAATGGGCGTTCCTTCACGATGCGCGGTCCGTTTTGCGAGATTGAGCGTGTGCGATTGGCGGATGGCATCCCCATGATGGCCGAGACGCGTTACATCTCCCTTCGCCTTTGTCCAGACATCCATCGGTGCAACTTGGAGACATCCCTTTACTCGACGTTCGAGAAGGAGTATGGGTTACACCTCACCGAAATTAACCAGATGTTAAGCGCGGTGATACTGGAGGGAGCCATGCTAAAGGTATTTCAAGTGGAGAAGCCGATTCCGGCGTTTCGGGTGGAAGGAGTGAGTTTTTGCGGGAAGGATATGATCATCGAAATGGAGGATTCCGTTTACCGCGGTGACATGTATCGCTTTGCTGCGAAGGCACTTGGGAATATTTAGTTGAATTCACTTGACGGTTTTCATTCTATCCGGTACTTATAGCGTTAACGCTCAATACTCGATTGCTATGAAACTCTCAAGCCGCTCCTCTCGGCTGCGTTTTAACGCATCGCTCTTTCTTTGTCCCCCAAACCCACTACCTCAACAACTATGAACACCAGTCAAACTCTGCCATCATATCTCAGGAAATCGCGCTCCTGGCTGGCCCTTGCCGCTTGTTGCGCCGTCACGCAGCTCAGTGCTGCTCCGCTGGACCTCGTTAACGAAGGTTTCGAATCTTACACCGATGTCGCTGCTTCGCTCGCTGACGCGGCAACCGACGCCGATCCAACAAATGCTTGGTATCAAATCACCGATGATACGCCTCTGGGGTCGGCAGACGGCAGTGGTCTGCAGGTCCAAACCTGGCAGGTCCATTCCGGGACCAAGGCGTTGCTCCTGCGGCCGAACACGACTCTGAATATCAACATTCCTGATACCCGCAGCGGCAGTCGCTATACGCTCGATTTCTGGCTCTATGCCAACCGTGGTGCCACCGCCTCGCATAATTGGTACATCATGCTTCGTGGTATGGGCGCCGACAACAATGGTGAGGACATCGTGGCTTATCAGTCCAACCAGGCGACCAACTCAACGATGATCCGTTATTATGATGGTATCGATAATGCCAACTCCGGTTATTGGTCCAACTTGGTCAACCATGCCGTTGATGCCTGGCAGCATCACCGAATTGTCGTTAATGCGCAGGCGCAAAAGGCCGACATATATCTCGACGACATGACGACCGCGCTAGTAACCAATGTGGACCTGGCACGCATGGATATGGTGATTCCCACCCAGTTGAGAATCAACCATTCGGGTAACTCGGACGATGATGGTTACTTCCTGATCGACGATGTGAAGCTGACTGTGGATGATCCGTTCGCTCTGAAGGGCACCTTCACGGAAAACTTCGAAAGCTACACGGCGAGGGCCAATGAGACATCCGATGCTGATCCAGCAGGCCCGTGGATTACCGTGGAAATGGATGGCACCGGCTCAGGTCGGCTGCAGGCTCCCGGCAAGGTCCAAGTCGTGGATGCCACGGTGGAAGGCGGTGGATTGACCGCTCATTCAGGTACAAAATGCCTGAAGCTGCAGTATGGTCAGCGTGCCGGATCTACCATTGCGTGGGGCTATGCCGAGGATGTGGATGTGCAGATTACCTATTGGGCTCGAGTTCCCTCCTCTGTGGATGGTGCGACGGCCACCTACCTGCGGTTCTCACTCTATGGCGCAGAAGGCCAGAGCACTTCTTCAGGCGATGCCGCCCTCCTGGGGTATGGCTCTCGTGACGCAACAATCGGTGATGAGACTTCATTGGTTTATTACACCACAGCTTGGAAAGACACGCTGGCCGACTATACCCCGGATACGTGGGAAGAGTACCAAATCACGACCCATAACGTTCGCGGGAGCTACTCGATCGTGAAGAACCCCAGCAGTGCCAGTCCCGTGGTGGTCGTGGATAATGCGGCTTACGTTGGTTCCTCCCTTACCTACGGCCCAATGTTCATGGCGGCCTGGAGTTCATCGAATGGCACCAATCATCCGCCGGTCTATGTGGATGATATCACCATCAAATCGGTTCCGCCGGATGTGATGCCTCAGCCATATACCCCCACAATCCACACGACCCGTTTCACTAATTACACCGAGTTGAAAATCACCGGTCCTGTCGGCGCTGTGGCCGTTGATCCGCGCGATAATTCAACCATCGCTTTCACCATCGATGCAACCCCCGAGGGTGCAATCTACAAAGCCACTAAAGTAGCCAAAGGCAACTGGGCAGTCGATAGCAAGCCCATCGTCTCTGGCTTGTCGAATCCCTCCGGTTTGAAAATCGACGCGAATGGCACCTTGTGGTGGGTGCATGATTATACCGCAGGACTTATGCGCTTGAAGTCCCCATGGGACGCAAACACGCCTGAGTTGGTTATCTCTGATTTGGGCAATTTTGCAGGAACACCCCCAGCGGCAGTGGACGACGATCCGTTTGATCTCTGCATCGCGCCTGCCGGTTTCACGGGTGGAACTGTAAAGCCCGGCGACGTTGTTGTTATGGATCGCGGCGTCGATGACAATGCGTTCAATGCGCTGTTCTATGTCGATCCTGCCACCACGACGCTCAACCAAACTGAGTACAAAACGTATCTGGTTGAACCAAACAACACGGCGTTCGGAAATCTCGATCTGGTTGCTATGACGGCCCTTCCAGACAAAGTAGCAACCCTATGTCTTGATGGGCAGATCACTCAGGTGGACGCTCAAGGTGGAGTGACCCAGATGTGGCCGGATTTCTACCCGGTTGGCCTTGCCATTGAGCCCGCCGCTCTTGCTGCCGATCCAAACACGGGAAGATTCTGGGTGGCCGACGACATCTTCAATGAGGTGTGGTCTTGCGACGCGAGCGGCCTTAATTCTCAGCGCGAATTGAGCTTCCCGCTGATCAACCCGCTCTACACGGGCCGCAACATTGACTTCCACGAACCTGGAATGGCGTTCTCGCCCGATGGGAAGTTCGTGGTGGTTGCTGATACCAGCATTGCCAACGGCGGTGGACGGTTGATCATCTTCCACAGCGAACCGTTTGAAATAGCGACGTTCAAAGTGGGTATTGAACGCACTGCCAGCCAGGTCAAGATTGCCTGGGAAAGTGCTGGTGGCACCTACAACGTGCTGCGCGGCGATTCGATCACGAATCCCGCCGGCTTCATCAACGTCTCGGGTGATATCACCACCACGAGCTTTACTGACACCAATGCACCCGGGCCTGTGTTCTACCGGGTGGTTGCCAAGCGCTAATGACCGAGTAGATTGAGATGTTTTATACGCAGGGGCTGCCTGCACGGCAGCCCCTGCAATTCAATTTTGTATGCGAATTAAACTGTTAAAGAAGTCCGGATTTACCCTTATCGAGTTGCTCGTGGTTATTGCCATCATCGCGATTTTGGCTGCCATGTTGTTGCCGTCACTCTCGAAAGCCAAACAGAAGGCTTTAGGGATCTATTGCATGAGCAATGACAAGCAAGTTAACCTGGGTGTGCGAATGTACGTTGAAGACTCTCGCGATTTGCTGCCCAAAGCCAAAGGCTCTCCCGCCCAAGGCAGTTGGATGGATGGGTGGTTGGATAATTCCGGCTCAAATCCCGACAACTACGATATCAACGAGAACATCACTAAGAGTCCCGTCTATCCTTACATCAAAAGCCCCAAGGTCTTCAAGTGCCCCGCCGACCGCTACACAGTCACGGTCCGTGGAGTTCCGATGCCACGAGTGCGCAGCATTTCGATGAATGGGTTCATCGGTGGGCGCCCGGATGAAAACGGAATCCATATTGACCTCGGGTATAACACCGAAACCCTGGGATACAAGGTATTCAAGAAATCGACAGACATTCTCCGCCCTTCCGAGATTTACACAACAATCGACGAACGTGAAGACAGTATCAACGACGGCATGTTCATCGTGGATATGACATGGCCTTCTGTTATCATGGTTGATAAACCGGCCAGCCAGCATGGCGGATCAGGCGGTTTGGCCTATGCCGATGGACGCGCCGAACTGCACAAATGGAAGACCGCCGAAGTGCTCAAAATTCCTCCCGCAGGCACGATCACTCCCTACACGGGCTGGCCAGCACCAAGCAACCAGGATGTTCGCTGGCTTCAAGAACACGCGTCGGTCAAAAAATAGTGTCTTAGCTCGTTGAAGAAAAACCTCCCCGGTGATCCTAGGGAGGTTTTGCTTTTTGCGGGGCTCACAGGTGTGCCTTGCCCCTTGCCCCAGGAGATTCTTGACCGATGGCCGGGCAGTGATGCCCCTGTTTTTCTGTTTTCGGGACCACAAATTGTTCAGATTAGCTTAAGTTCATCGTTGACCCTGCGGCTGGCAACATTACCATACAGCGTTCGTAGTTGGTCCTATAAACTGAAACTGAATATGGCACTGAAAATTGCAATTAACGGGTTCGGCCGCATTGGCCGCCTGGTCTTCCGGGCGATCGCCGAACAAGGCATGATCGGCAAAGACGTCGAAGTTGTCGCTGTGGGCGATATCGTTCCCGCTGACAACCTGGCTTACCTCCTGAAGTACGACTCCACGCAGGGTCGTTTCCAGGGCGAAGTCAGCTCCAAGAAATCTGCGGCAGACAAAGTCGAAGACGATGTGCTCGTGGTCAACGGCAAGGAAATCAAAGTCGTCAGCGCGCGCACCCCGGCTGAACTGCCCTGGAAAGCGCTCGGCGTGGACCTGGTGATCGAATCAACCGGTCTTTTCACCGATGCCGACAAATCCAACCCGAAGTCCTGCTACGGCCATATCACTGCCGGCGCCAAGAAGGTTATCATTTCCGCTCCGGCCAAGAACGAAGACATCACCATCGTGATGGGCGTGAACAACGAGAAGTATGATGCTGCCAAGCACAACATCATCTCGAACGCCTCCTGCACCACCAACTGTCTGGCCCCGGTTGTGCACGTTCTCCTCAAGGAAGGTTTTGGCATCGAAGAAGGTCTGATGACCACGGTGCACTCCTACACCGCCACTCAGAAGACCGTGGACGGCCCAAGCAAGAAGGATTGGAAGGGTGGACGCAGCGCGGCCATCAATATCATTCCCTCCACCACTGGCGCCGCCAAGGCTGTCGGTCTGGCCATCCCCGAAGTTAAGGGCAAGCTCACTGGCATGTCCTTCCGGGTGCCGACCCCGACCGTCTCTGTGGTTGACCTCACGGTCCGCACAGTGAAGCCGACGAGCTACAAGGAAATCTGCGAAGCCATGAAGAAGGCCAGCGAGACTTACCTCAAGGGCCTGCTCTGCTACACCCACGACGAAGTGGTCAGCTCCGACTTCATCCATTGCACCGCCTCGTCGATCTTCGACGCCGGCTCGGGCATCGAGTTGAACAGCCGCTTCTTCAAGCTGGTGAGCTGGTATGACAACGAATGGGGTTATAGCTGCCGCGTGGCCGACCTCCTGAAGTTCATCATCGGCAAAGGTATCTAAGCGATCCTTTAAAGATTAATCTGCAAGCAAACGGCGGCCACAAGGCCGCCGTTTCGCTTTATGTGCGTCCGTGTGTAGCGCGGTCGTCTCGACTGCGAGGACGGGCGGCGTCTCGCCGCCCTTTATTTTGCAAACGGAGGATTGAGCAGGATTAACCAGGAGGGTGACCGAGAAAACAGAGGACGTCTACATGTCCTCTGCCCTCGGAACGGAATGGCAAACCGCTAATAGGGACCTAATCTGACACTAATAGACATGATGCCCGGGACATTCATACCCAAGGTGCGCTGACTATTCGAAGGCGTTTGTTTCACATTCCTCAATCCCAACGGGATTGTGCCCCAAAGCCCCGGGTTGCGACGCAGTCGCTACCGGGGGGTACCAAACCAAGTGGAGTAAGAGCTTCTTCTTCACGTCTTCTCCACCCAGGGCGGCGGCCTTGCGGCCTGGGCTTATGGGTTGCCGCTCCTTCAGAGCTCGGGAATAGGCTGTTACGCAGAATTGCCAGCCGACCCCAAGACCTCGAAGGCAACGAAGAAGCTGGCACCCCTCGCTGGGGTGCTGTTTCCATCCGGACCTGACCGGAGGTCTGCGCCGCTTTCGTGCGAATGAGTCATGAGAAACGGGAAAGGATCGAAAAGAAGAGGGCAAAGAAAACAGCCTCAAGGCATGTAATCACGCCAAGACGCCAAGACGCGAACATTTTAAGGAAAATGGTGAACTGAATTCTTTGCACCAGGCATATAAGGGCATATCAGTCTTCTTTCTTCTTTCTTGGCGTCTTTGCGTGACATATTTCAGCGGTTATGGGTTGTTTCTGATTTGATCGACCATGACTTAATGATAACGGTTTGCGGTTCGCACACGGACGATCGTTCAACCTTCAACCCCTCTTTTGACATTGTTCTTCCTGAGCCCATATTCACCTAAACATGTCTCACCTGTATAACAATCTGCCGTTTCTCCCCTTCGGCACTGAATGAACCGGGTGCCTTCATCAAAAAATCGCGGCTTCACGCTCACCGAATTGCTGGTCACCATTGCCATCCTCGGCATCCTTGCGGCCCTCCTTCTTCCGGCGGTCAGCCGTGCCAAGGCCAAAGCCCTTCACGCTGTTTGCACCTCCAATTTCCGACAGCTAACACTCGGCTGGAAAATGTATGCCGATGACAATGGCGGCAAGCTCGTTCCAGTGGCCTTCAAGGCGGGCGAGGTGGTGGTCACGAATGCCTGGGTTCGCGGCAGTATGAACGATCAGGTGACGGTTTATCCGCCGATCGCGCCCGGCGTGCTCGACTCAACGAATCTGAACGGCATCCGGTTGGGTTCCCTGTTTCGCTATAGCCCATCCGTTGGCGTTTATCGGTGTCCGCTCGACAAGACAACAGTGGGTGGTGTTCTGCGCGTGCGCAGCTATTCAATCAACGGTTGGATGGGTGGAACCACTGTTTACGGCCAGCATCAATTTCGTGTGTTTCGGCGCGAGACGGATATTGTGGCACCTTCCCCTGCGAATGCATGGGTCTTTATTGATGAACATCAAAGGAGCATTAACGATGGCTGGTTTGCAGTGGACATGGTCGGTGATCGGGGACTTCTTGACATCCCAGCGAGCCGCCATGGCAATAGCTACGCTTTATCCTTTGCTGATGGTCACTCCGAGATTTGGAAGCTGCAGGATTCTCGAACACGCAACTGGACCGAGCGCCCCGTTTCCAACAACCCGCCCAATGCAGATCTGAAGAAGTTGCAGGCCGCTTCTACAAGCCTGGCTGAATGAACGGATAGGCAAACTTGGATGCGCACACCGACCTCGCGTTGTAGAGGCCGGAGGTCCGGCGTACTTGGTGGTAGGGCGGCCTCGCCGTAGGCCGCCGAAACCCGAACACCGGAGATGCCTCGACGAGGCTGCTCACGCGGAGGCGCAGATTTCGCGGAGAGGAAAGAGGGAATGTATTCGCGCCAAGACGCCAAGACGCGAAGATTTTA
The DNA here is from genome assembly GCA_942493075.1 of uncultured Verrucomicrobiota bacterium. Taxonomy (GTDB): domain Bacteria; phylum Verrucomicrobiota; class Verrucomicrobiia; order Limisphaerales; family UBA8199; genus JBBQYD01. The sequence continues at coordinate 172,439 of OW818681.1, forward strand.
AGGAAAAACGTGAACTGAATTCTTTGCGACAGGCACACAAGGGCATATCAGTTTCTTTTCCTTTTTTCTTTGCGTCGCCGCGTCTTTGCGTGAGATCTCGGCGGTTCTGGGTTGTTTCTGATTTGAACGGCCATGACTTAATGGTAACGGTTTGCGGTTCAAGCTGGACGCTTTTGGAAAGAGCAATCCGAAACCTTTGAATTTACATCGTTTCTCGATCTCACATCGTGCGGAACCTGTCCCATCATATACCTCAGCCGTGCGGTGAGCTTTAGATCAGAACTGTTGGTAGCCGCAGTCCAAAACAACAAATACTCCTGGTTCATCGGGTTGGCGCTGTTTGGCGCCAAACCGATGAACCAGGGTAGAATCAAGGCGGGCGGCAGCTACAAACAGTACTGATTCTGGTTCGGACAGCATGTTTGCGTTTGAACCGTAGCACACCGCAGGAGTGCTGAAGGCTCGTCTAAACCGACAAATCCTATTCAGGACTTGTCCGAGCTGCTCAGAATTGAGGGCGGCGAGGACGCCTACGCTACACACGGACGATCTGCCGTTTGACCGTGGTCTCTGCCCTCTGTTATCTCCGTTCTCCTGCTGTTCCTTGCGTCCTCAACTCTTGCAGTCTTTTCTTGGTTTCTTTGTTGTGAAAAACGAAACAAAAAAGCCGCCCGGGTCTCGGGCGGCTGTGTTTCAAAAATAAGCCAGCGGATTAGCGGCCCTTCGGCAGCGCCGTGAGGCCTGCGTAAACCGCGTTCGCTCCAAGCATCTGTTCAATCCGGAGCAGTTGGTTGTACTTGGCCAACCGGTCGGAGCGGCTCAGTGAACCGGTCTTGATCTGACCGCAGTTCGTGGCGACCGCGATATCCGCGATGGTCGCATCTTCGGTTTCGCCGGAACGATGGCTCAGCACCGCAGTGTAGCGGTTGGTTTGGGCCAATTCCACAGCGTCGAGGGTCTCGGTCAGCGACCCGATCTGGTTCACTTTGACCAGGATCGAGTTGGCCGTGCCGGTGTCGATGCCCTTCTTGAGGAACTTCACGTTGGTGACGAACAGATCGTCGCCGACGAGTTGGACCTTGTCGCCGAGCTTCTCGGTGAGGGTCTTCCAGTTCTTCCAGTCGCCTTCGGCGCAACCGTCTTCGATGCTGACGATCGGGTACTTGCCGCAGAGTTCGACATAGAAATCAACCAGTTCGTCGCCGGAGATGGTCTTGCCGGTGCTCTTCTTGAAGGTGTAGGTGCCGTTCTTGTTGTAGAACTCGCTGCTTGCGACGTCCAGGGCCAGGAAGATCTGCTTGCCCGCTTTGTAGCCGGCATCCTTGGTTGCCTGGAGGATCGATTCGATCGCGTCTTCAACACTGTCGAGTTTCGGAGCGAAACCGCCTTCATCACCCACAGCGGTGCTCAGGCCGCGCTTCTTGAGCACAGCTTTGAGGGCGTGGAAGATTTCTGTGATGGCGCGCAGACCTTCGCTGAAGGTCGGCAGGCCGTGCGGCATGATCATGAATTCCTGGAAATCGATTGGGGCATCCGAGTGGGCGCCGCCGTTGATCACGTTGGCCATGGGCACAGGCAGGACTTTGGCGTTGGGCCCGCCGAGGTATTTGAACAAGGGCATGCCGAGCGCTTCGGAAGCGGCTTTGGCGTTCGCGAGGGAAACCGCGAGGATGGCGTTGGCGCCAAGCTTGGACTTCGTCTCTGTGCCGTCGAGTTCCAGCATGGTCTTGTCCACCGTGAGCTGGTCAAGGGCATCGAGGCCCTGCAATTCGGGGGCAATCTTTTCGATGACGTTCTTGACGGCTTTGCTGACGCCTTTGCCCAGATAGCGTTTCTTATCGCCGTCGCGCAATTCGATGGCTTCATGTTCGCCTGTGCTGGCGCCGGAGGGGACCGCTGCGCGGCCCACTGCGCCACCCTGCAGGGTAACATCGACTTCCACCGTTGGATTACCGCGGGAGTCGAGGACTTCACGCGCCTGAATGTCAAATATTGTGCTCATAATCTCGTGTTCGAATTAAAGAATACCGAATTAGCCGCGCATCATAGCCCCCCGCCCCTAACAAATCAAGAATTGCACTTGCTCTTTCGACCGGCGCCGGCGGACGGGCGGTCGGTTGAGGCGGCACGCCGGCCTGCCGTCTCTCCTATCTGCGTCATCTGCGGAGGATGGAAGGGCATTCACAGATTTCCCAGATGCACGCAGATAGCTGACAAGATGACGGGACGACGGCCTTGACAGCCCGTCCATTCTGCCGTTCAGTTTCAGTATGAAACGTTTGGCCATAGCCGGGCTGATGCTTCTGGCCGCGCTCACTCTCTCCCGTGCAGAGACGAATTCCCCTGTCCTGGATCAGCCACTCACTCAATCCGATGTTTCCAACCCAACGGATTCCGCGACGGTCGAGGCCACCAGCGCTTTCGGTGAATTTGCTTCCCGCAGTAGTCTCTTGACCCCCAAGCCAAAGTCAGGTGCCCGACGCACCTTCGCAGCCGGTGTCAAGGGGTTTCTCCAAAAGCTAAACCCCTTCGCGCCAGTCGCCAGTGAAGCGGTTGGCGGGGCGCAGCCCGGGAAGCTGGGTCGCCCGCCCCAGCGCCCCTGGGGTTCGATCGATCAATGGACATCCGCCAAATCGGCTTTTCCCGACGAGGTCACCCACGAGCCAGACCTGCGTGTGTTCAGCTTCGAGTGCCCCGCCAGCAAGTAGCCGAGTTACTTCAACAGCGGTTTCAATGCTTTCTCCATCACCTTAGCCTGGCGCATGAAGCCGAGGTCGGTGGGATGCGATCCGTCCACGGTGCCTTCGTCATCGGTTCCCAGCAGATTGTCTCCGCGGACATAATGAAGGTTCTTTATCCCGGCTTTCTTTAGATTCTTGTAAGCAGCGTAAAGGTTTGCCCGGATGGTTTTGTGATGCTTTTTCCGGTCCGGGATGAGATATGAGTTGGACCAATGGCGATCCTCGACGAGGACGATCGGTGTTTTGGGATGAGCAGCCCGCAGGCGTTTCACAAATGGTTCAACTCGTTTGGTCACTTCATCTGCGCTCATGTTGGGCAGGCAATCGAGCACGTAAGCCGCTGGATCGAGTTCAGCAAACAACTCAGCCATCTCCGGTTCCATCCTGCCGTTACCTGAGAATCCCAGGTTGATTGTGGGCCAGTTCAGGTGGCGTCCGACCAAAGCAACATGTGCCATACCCGGACGTGTCGCGCATCCGCCCTGCATGATTGAGGTGCCGTAGAAAACGATGGGCTTGCGCTCGCCTGGGCCCCACTGTCCGGGAGGCGCTAATTGAGCATCGGCAGGCAACCCGATCTCGACGGACTGCACACCATTATAGAGCGGCAGGTACAGCATATACTCGCGTTTGCCCGGCGCTAACTTTTCCACCAATGCAACGGAATTGGTCCGTTGCTTCGGGAAACCCACACCCAGCCAGCGCCAATCTTTACTGGACGTGCGCACGTACAGATCCAATCCGCTCACACCAGTTGCCGCCATGTGGGGCATGGCCAGCTCACCGGAGATCAATGACCAGCGGGCGTGGATGTTCGTGGCGTCGGTGGTGAAACGGACGAGCATCCCGGAGGAATTGCGTGAGAGATGCCATACGGGTGGGCGGACCAGCTTTTCGGCGCGCTCAGGGAGGCGATCATAGAACGCTTTAGTATTGGTCCAGCCGCGGCCTTCCAGGTTCAAAGTGCGGACATCGGTCCAGACGAGTGCCGGTTCTGGATTAGTTATATCCGCCGCCTGAGCGAGGCAGGGGAGGGCGAGGAGGCCCAGGAAAAGAGGCAGTAGGTATCTCTTCATCATCGGGACACGATGCCATGAGTGAAGGAGGGAGGAAATTGTTATTTTAGGTGACGCACGGCGATTAATTAAGAATGTTGAATTAAGAATTATGAGGTAGGGCGGCATTGCCAAGGCCGCCGGAATCCGTACTGTCGGTAGCCTCCAATTCCTTTTATGTCAGCCCTGGTTTTTCGGGTTTGCGCCGGAGAGCGCAAACTCGAAAAACCAGGGAATCATTTTGTAGGACTTTGTGCTACCAACAGTACGGAAGTGCAATGGATATCGCTGGTATCCGGCCGTTCGCAGCGCAACGGTAAATGCTTTATTAGGCATCTCGTTTTCTCTATTCCCCTCTTCGATCCTCTCCGGTTTCTCCTGACTCCGGCGTGGGGAAAAGCGGCGCTTCGCGCGCGCTCTCCACGACGCGTAGCGCATTCCAATGAGCACGAGCGCACCGTGCGTTCTTCTAGTCCGGTCTGACGGCTCCCCAATGGTCGCTTGCTTCTTGGACTGCTGTAGTCCTCTCTCCTGACCCCGCTGAAACTTTACGGGTGCAGCTTCGCAGCAATCTGAGCGACGTGCTTTCCTTGGAACCGGGCTTGCGCCAGTTCCTTTGCAGTCGGTTTTCGTGAGCCATCTGCCCCCGCGATTGTCGCTGCGCCCCATGGTGATCCGCCTTTGACTTCACTGACATCCGCCAATTCGGGGCAGGAGTAGGGCAACCCGACATAGACCATTCCATGGTGCATGAGGGTGGTGACGAAACTGATAATAGTGCTCTCGTTACCGCCGCCGGTGCCTGTGCTGGTAAACACGCTCCCCACCTTTCCGACGAGCGCGCCTTTGGCCCAGAGACCCCCGGTTTGATCCAGGAAATTGCGCATTTGCGCTGTCATATTGCCGAAGCGGGTGGGCGAGCCAAAAATGATGGCATCGTAATTGCCCAACTCCTTCGGCGAAGCCACCGGTGCGGGCTGGTCAACCTTGATGCCATGTGCCTTCGCCGTTTCCAAAGGCATGGTTTCGGGCACACGCTTGAGCGTCACCTCCACCGAAGCGACCTCGCGGGCACCTTCGGCAATGGCGTTAGCCAGCGTTTCCACATGGCCGTAGGATGAGTAATAGAGAACAAGGAGTTTCGTCATAGTCGTTTTTCAGTTGTTAACGGAGATCAAATAGCAACGCGGACACAGCCTCTTTGGCGGCGATTGTGAGTGTGCCCGGTAATTCGGTGCTCGCTCCATCACCCGCCTTCAAAGAAACACCATCGCACTCCAGGGCCCCTTCCGCCACCTGCAACCAGACTCCGCGTCCGGGCTTCACTTCGTGGGTAACGGTTTCCCCCGGCTGAAGCCGGAGCCGGTAAACCTCGGCATCCTGATGAATGGTGGCGGAGCCTTCCCGTCCGTCTGGAGAGATGACCAGCACCTTGGGTGCGCTTTCGTGCGCCGGTTTGGGATGCCACTCGGTATAACTCGGAACGAGCCGGCGTTCCCGCGGTTGAATCCAGATCTGCAGGAAATGGAGCGGCTCGGCACTGGAAGGGTTGAACTCGCTGTGGGTTACCCCGCTCCCGGCACTCATAAGCTGAATCTGGCCTGGCTTGAGCTTTCGCCCATTACCGAGACTATCCTTGTGCTCAAGCGTCCCCTCCAGCACATAACTGAAGATTTCCATGTCGCGGTGCGGGTGCGTGCCGAAGCCCTGCCCGGGCTCCACTCGGTCATCATTGATCACGCGCAAGGAACGAAACCCCGTATGCGCTGGATCATAGTAATCCGCGAAAGAAAAGGAATGGTGTGAGTCGAGCCATCCATGATCTCCGTGGCCGCGCTCATCAGCTCGCCGCACTTTTAAATTGGTCGATTTGGTTTCCAGCATGAGGAACGCTCGCACGTGCTGGTGCATGCCGCTAATGCCGAGTTTCTGGGGTGAGCATAACATGTGGGTATGCTCAAAGAACCCCAGGTCTGCGACCGATCCTATGGTTGAGGGTCGTTCCACTACAGTTGTGCTCCGGGAAGTTCTTTACGATTTGAGAAATGGCATGGATTATCATAGCGCACTTATGAATAACGAACAGCAGGGTGGGGTGTCCGGAGCCGGACAGGCCCCGATAAGCCTGGAAGATCTACGCCGCCAGATTGATGCCACGGATAAAGAACTGGTGGCGCTGCTGGCCCGCCGCAAAGGCCTTGTGATGCAAGTCGCCTCCGTAAAGCAGCAGCGCGGTTTGCCAACGCATCATCCGGCCCGGGAGGAAGACTTGATTTCGACCCGTCGCGCTCAAGCCGCGCAGGTTGGCCTCGAGCCCGATTACGTGGAGGATCTGTTCCGCACGGTCATGCGCAACTCACGCGTCGGACAGCTCAACACCTTGGCTAAACGCAGTGTGCGGCCCGGTGCGAAGGTTCTGATCGTGGGCGGTCGTGGGAGCATGGGGAGCCTGTTCGCACGCTCTTTTTCTCAATCCGGCTACACGGTTCGAATCCTGGATATTGATGATTGGCCGCAGGTGAAAGAGCTGACTGAAGGAGTCGATCTAGCCTTGTTGACCGTGCCGATCGCTGTTACCCCCGCTGTGGCCCAGCAAATCGGGCCGCATCTTCCGGCCACTTGCGTGCTGGCGGATATCACCAGCTTAAAGAGCGAACCGCTCGCTGCCATGCTCCGCGGGCACACCGGGCCGGTGGTTGGTTTGCACCCGTTATTTGGTCCAGATACCGTTTCGCTCGATAAGCAAATCGTCGTTACCTGTCTCGGACGCGATGCTGATGGATGCCAATGGGTGTTGGATCAGTTTTCGGTTTGGGGCGGCGTGCCTGTCGAAGCGACGGCCGAGGAACACGACCGCACGATGGGCATCGTGCAGGCGTTGCGGCATTTTGCCACATTCGCCTTCGGCCAGTACCTGTGTGATCGCCAAATTCCCATTCCCCGAACGTTGGAGGTATCCAGCCCGATCTATCGGTTGGAATTGGGCATGGTAGGACGGTTATTTGCCCAGGACCCTGCGCTCTATGCCGAGATTATCTTCAGCACGCCGGAGCGGCGCGCGTTGCTGCGCGATTTTATCGAATCGCTCAACCGGCATCTCGATATGGTGGACCGCGGTGATCAGAAAGCCTTCATCACGGAGTTCCGCAAGGTCGCCGAGTGGTTCGGGCCGTTCAGCGAGCAAGCCATGCGCGAGAGCACGTTCCTTATCGAGAAGCTCGTGCATCGGTTCTAGCCGGCGTTTACGCCAGCAGTTCCTGGATCTCGGCCCAGCTCAGTGAGGAGGCAAACTCTTCTTCACCGATCGTTGCTTTGATGATCTCGCGCTTGCGGTTTTGCAGCGCGAGTATCTTCTCCTCGATCGTGTCGCGCGCTATCAGCTTATAACTCGTGACCACGCGGGTCTGTCCAATGCGGTGCGCCCGGTCTGTGGCCTGGTCCTCGACCGCTGGATTCCACCAGGGATCAAAATGGATAACGGTATCCGCACCGGTCAGATTCAATCCCACGCCACCGGCTTTGAGGCTGATCAGAAAGACAGGAATCGCCGGTGTCGTCTGGAACCGTTGCACAACCGCTCCACGGTCAGTGGTTGAGCCATCCAGGTAACAGAACTCAATGTCGTTGGATTTGAGCTTGTCTTGTAGCAGCGTCAGCATGGTGACGAACTGGCTGAACACCAGCACGCGATGGCCGCCATCGATCACTTCCTCCAAAAGCTCCGAGAAGAGATCGACTTTGCCCGAAGCGTTCTCAGGTTGGACACCGTCCAATTTGAGAAGGCGCAAATCGCAACAGACCTGCCGCAGGCGCAGCAACGCGCTGAGGACCAGCATTCGGCTGCGGCCTTCCTTTTCGGTGCCAGTCGTCTCCAGAACTTCTTTGCGCGTCGCTTCCAGAAACTGCTGATAGACGCCGCGCTGGTCGGGAGTGAGTTCGCAGAACGCCACCTGTTCCAGGCGGGCGGGCAAATCCGCAGCTACCTCGGATTTCAGGCGCCGCAGTAGGAATGGCCGGAGGCGACGTGCCAATCGACTCTGCGCTTCCGGGTTTCTATCACGGGTGATCGGCGCCTCGTAGCGATCTCGAAAATCCTGCGCCGATCCCAAGTAGCCGGGCATGAGGAAATCGAAGATCGACCACAGATCGAGCACGGAGTTTTCCAAGGGCGTGCCGGTCAACACGAGGCGGTAGCGGCTGCGCACTGCTTTGACCGCTTGCGCGTTTTGTGTTCGGCGATTCTTGATGTGCTGGGCTTCGTCCAGTATCACCGTGTCGAACTCGTATTCCTGATATTGTTCGGAATCGCGGCGGATGAGCGCATAGCTGGTGATGATGAGATCGTGTTTCGAGATATCCGCGAACAGCGCGTGCCGATCAGGTCCGTGCAAGGCCAGCACCTTGAGGGAAGGCGTGAATCGAGCCGCCTCAGCCACCCAGTTAAACACCAGGCTCGTGGGACAAATCACCAGGGCAGGGGGCATCCCGGGTTGCCCCTCACGGACTGCCCGCAAGAAGGCAAGGGCCTGCAGTGTCTTCCCTAAACCCATTTCATCGGCCAGTATCCCACCGAATTGGTTGTCGCGCAGAAATTGCAGCCAGGCGGTACCTTGCTTTTGATAAGGCCGCAGCACGGTCTCCAGGTCGCCCAGCCGCGGGCAGGTCAGTTGCGCATCGCCACTTTGTTTGGCGGCGCGTTCACGCCACACAGACGGTGCCTCCACCTTCCAGTTTCCATGCTGGCGGAGGGTGGCATCGAGAAACCCGGCTTGGGCACTGCTGATTCGATAACCTTGAGCATGCTGTCGGGGGGCGCAATCAAGCAGCACCTCCTGAAGTTCCTCCACAGCGCCGGTATCGATGATGGCGATCTTTCCATTGCGCAACCGCGTGTGGCTTTGCCCCGAGAGCAAGAGACGCTGGATGTCAGCTTGGGAGAAGGTCTGCCCATCGTTTGTGGCAAAGACCACACCCAGGTCGAACCATTGCACTCCCGAAGAGGTGATCTCGAAACGCGGTTGCACCCGTTCGAGATTGTTCTGCGTGCTTCGTTCGAGCCGCTCCTCAAGTGACACGGACCACTCCTTTTCAAGCCGCGGGTACTCGCGCGCGAAGAAATTCAGAACCGCATTTTGCCCTTGCAGGAGGAGCTTTCCCTGGCTGTCCGGACCAGAGAACCCTTGTCGCTGCAGACGCCCGAGCGCGGAGCGCTCCGCTGCAAGATCCCGGGTGGAGTAACGGGTGGGATGCGTTGGATCGGGCAGCCATAGATCCTCGTCCGTGGAGGTCACGCCCAGGGTCATGATCCGCGGGCCGTAGGCGCACTGCAGCAACGCCGTTAGTTGGGCCAAACCGCCTTTCAATTCCAACAGGAATCTCGGTGCCTGCGGTTCGAGTGAGAAATCTTCAAGTTTGAAACTTGCCTGGAGCCCGGCCTGCAACATACCGGGGAACTGGCGGCTCAAAAAGACTGGCACTTGGCTGCGGGGAATGACGACGGGTTCCTTCAAAACCTGGGCCAGTGCGGGATTAAGATTGAGCGGCTGGAAGGAGCCTTTATTCCAGACCCAATCTCCCGCTCGAAGAAGGTCGGTTGATCCTCCCTGGCGGCTGAGGCGGATCTGGCCGTCCGGGAGCAGTTCTGCCTTCACAGGGACAGGGTAGGGCGAAGTGGTGACGTTCACTGCGCTTGCTTTGCCCAAAGTCATGTGCGGATGACTCACCAGCAGCGGCAGGAGCTTGGCGAATTCCGTGGCGTCCAATTGCAGCATGGACGGGGTATCCCCCGCCAGCACTTCCAGCCGTTGGATCACAGCGGCATCCTGCTCCGAAAAGGCGAAGCTCCGCCCGCGCGGCATCGCATTGAGTGGGGAACGGCCTCCGTCCCAATGTGCTTCCAAGACCAGCATGAGTTTGCCACGAGCCAACGCTGGTTCCAGATTGGGCGGAAAAACAAGGCGGAGGGTGGCAGGTTCCCCATTGGAATCGAGGCTCAGGCTGGAGCGGTGTCGCGGTTGCTGCTCTTGTTGTGCGAACCCGGCCCTGGGCGGCGGCACGGCCAGGCCTTTAGGCGGTCCGGCGGAAGGCTTCTGGGCGTCTAGCCAATGCAACCCAACCGCTATGCTATGTGCGCAGATTTTCCCCCATTCCCGAGCGTCACGGCACGTGCAGAGGTTTTCCACATCGACATCGCTCTTGATGACCATGGAAGCCCGAAAGGAAACTTGTTCCCCCTGGACGACCCCGCGCAAAAGGGGCGGCGCCCAGTGCGAACTGAGGACCTGCCCCAGTTCGATGTAAGCGCGGGCGCGTTTCATCGCTTCCCACCCACCCGCTTTGCTCAGCAGCGCTTCCGATAGTTCAACAGCCATTCAAGGGAACATAGATTCATAACGCGCCTCCGTTCAAGCAATCACATGCCCGCAAACGGCAGGAAGGAGATAAATTGTTTCCACAGGGGTCTAATGCGAATGGAATCTCTCCCCGTGATCGATGGCCACTCGCCTTTCTTTTTTGGTTCAATTAACCCGAACTCCAGCAGAGGCTTCAGAACATAGCCTGAGAGAATCCACTCGTCTGTTACCTTTTGGTGATCAATCCCGACAACTCGGACACAATGCGACTTAGGTGCAACTCCCGCAGATCGGGCTCATTGATGACTTTGTTCACCTCAATAGTGGTTCGGCGCAGCAGCGGCGACATTACCAACCTTTCGAACATGTGCTTTACAAACACGCGATTGAGATTCCCAGTGGCTGTGGCGCTCGTGCCTCCTTGTTCTTGCAGGGCGAGGAGCATTTGCCGCGTGTTGTGGAAGAACGGGACGTTCTGCACGGCAGCCATCGAGCAGACCGATAACGTGTCAATATGAGCCACAGAACATAAATAATAATTATGCGCTTAAGCGCATACCCTGGAGTTTGGCTTCCAACTAGATGAACTTACTGCAGGGTTGATTTTTTTCTTGATGTATCTAGGTATATGACTAGATACTTCCCCATGCCCTATCCAACTAAAGTCCAGCTCATCCAGCGAAAACAATCCGAACAATGGTACATCAACTTCCCTGCCGCCATCGCCCAGGGCATGGACTTCTCCAAAGGTGAGGAAGTGCTCTGGACCATCGCTGACAAAGGCAACCTCATCCTTTCCAGAAAGAATGTCCCTCCCAACCCCATTGCTCTAAAAAAAACTCTACGCTCTCCCAAGCCTTAGCGGACATTATCGATTCCTGTGCTCCTTCTTTCGATTCTCCCGAGATCTTCGAGCGTGCTCGCAGGCATCTGCTGGCTCAACTGCTTGCCTTTGGGCGCCACACCATCAGTTCCATGTTGCGCGCACAGAACCGTGATGCGGCTGGACCGGGCGGCCGGTCCGGTTCAAATCATCGTTATCAAACCGCTGGCTACCGCCTCCATGTGGGAGGGCGGCTGTTCTATCGCCAGCCGGCATATCTGACCTGCACCGATCCCAGCCTGCCGCTCAAAGATCTCTTGCAGCAATTTCTATGGCGATGGGACATTGAAGTTAATTTCCGGGATGAAAAGACCCTCCTGGGCGTTGGACAAGCGCAAGTGCGCACAGAGAAGTCCAACCAGAACGCGCCAGCTCTGGCAGTGGCAGCTTATGCAATGCTTTTGATGGCCTCGGTCAATGCATACGGGAAAAAAGGCGTTCCAGACCGCATGGACCAAGCCAAATGGTACCGGCGCAAAAAGAAGGACAGGGCCACGACCAATGAACTGATCAATCAACTGCGCCGGGAGCTCTGGGCGACAGTAATAAGCCCAGCCCATTTTTCCGACTTCATGTCAAACGGGGACAAAGACAAGAAGTGCGAAAAATCCAGTGTGCCACTCAAATCAGCCGCGTTCTTGAGCCTAAACTAAATTCCATGGGCCAAACTCCAGGCCAAGCCTTCGGCTTGGACTGTCCAAACGCCAGGTTTCGAAGCAGATCTGCTTCAAAACTTTGTTGCCTTAGGCGGTGAGTGCAACAATAGTCGTAAGACATGCGAGTTTCGATGAAGGCGGATTATGCGTTGCGCGCCTTGTTTACCCTTGTGGATCGGGTGGAGGGCGGGCCAGTGTCCATCCGTGAGCTGGCCGTGCAGAACGATATTCCCAAAAAGTTCCTCGAACAGATCATGCTGAGCATGAAGGAACGCGGCTGGGTGCGAAGCTCTGCCGGACTCAAAGGGGGCTACCTGCTGGCACGAGATCCGGAACGGATCACGATGGGCGAGGTCATTCGACACTTCGATGGCATCCTGGCGCCGATCCACTGCGTTTCGGTAAACCAATACAAGAAATGCTCGCAGGAGTCTGTATGCCGTTTTCGCCGAGTCTTCCTTAATGCGCGGAACTATGTTGCCGACCTGATGGATCACGCGACTCTGGCGCAGGTGGCGAAGGGCCCGCCGGTGACGAAACCGGAGGTGTTCTCCGGGTTCATTGGCGGGGAAGGGATATAAAATCTTCACAAAACAGTTGACGCGGAAAGCAAGTGAGGTAATATCCTACCTAACTGGTAGCGGTTCTATGCAGCTTCGTGAAACTCGGCGCTGTTTTTTTTTGGAACCTGAATCGCTACCAGAAAGATCGTATATGAAGATAATCGAGCAATTGCAGGGTATAGAGACCGCACTGAATGCGAACGGCAACGGCTCTTTTATTGTGATTAATACATAAGCAAGACGCGCAACATACAAAGCAGACACAGAAACCTATCTCTAACAACTCGTCAACAGTCGTCAGATCTCCCAGAACCATGACCAACAAAACTATGAAAACGAACCATTCAAATATCAGCCTCTCTGTCCTGCCCCTTAGCGCCGTCCTGGCGCTGGCAGTCACCAGTTCCTCAGCGTTAGCTGACTCTGCTACTGAACCTGCACCAGAACAACAGAAACAGGAAAAGCCTGCCCCCCTACCCCTCCACCAGATCGAAGGCAACGGCGGTATCTTCGCCACCCTTTCAGCTTACATCGTCAATCCGCCCAGGAATGGCGAGCCCATCGGACGGCCGAGCCTGGGTTTCTCATACGTGAACCTGGGACATGGGCGCGATCTCGAAGCGCTCACTCTCACCGAGTCCCCCTTGAAACGTCTGGAACTCGGGTATGGATTCAACAATTTCGAGCTTGGGGATCTGCCGACCACGATTGCGGCGGGGGGCGGGCCTAAGATTGATCACAACGTCAATCTGCACAATTTCAACGCCCGCTTTCAGTTCCTGAAAGAAGGTGAATTCGACCAGAAGTGGGTTCCTGCGGTAACCGCCGGGGTGCACTACAAACACAATGATGGATTACGCCAGATCGATAAACAGCTCGGGGGAGCATTGACCGGAATCGGGTTGGAGGACGATAATGGTGTGGATTTCACCCTGTATGGTTCCAAGCTGCTGACCTTTTTGCCGCGCCCGGTGCTGGTGAACCTGGGCGGTCGCGCAACGAAAGGTGCTTGGAATGGGCTGGCCAGCTTTACAGACGATTACAGCGTCCTGTTTGAAGGAAACATCGTCGTTTTCGTGACGGATCGGCTGGCCCTGGCGGCTGAGTATAAGCAACAAGCAACCGAGTTCACTCCTACAGCCTTGATTCACGAGGCCGGGGACTGGTGGACCCTCGATGCGGCATACGTTGTGAGCAAGAACCTCACTGTGGCGGCGGGCTATGGACATTTCGGTGGCGTGCTGAATCACGATGCCAATGGCGTTTGGGGCATTACCACCAAGTACGAATTCTAATCAGCGGGCGCAACCCATCTACCAACGACGATTATGAGCATATCAAAGCACCTAAGCACCATCGCACTGCATGCCGGGCAAACCCCTGATCCGGCAACCGGGTCCCGTGCCGTACCGATTTATCAGACTTCCTCGTATGTTTTCAAGAACAGCGAGCATGCGGCGAATCTGTTCGCACTGAAAGAATTCGGGAACATCTATACGCGGCTGACAAATCCAACAACCGACGTTTTTGAGCAGCGGATCGCCGCTGTGGAAGGCGGGACAGGGGCACTGGCGGTCGCATCGGGCCAGGCGGCGGAGGTTTTCGCGCTGCTGGCTATCACCCGCTTGGGAGATGAGATCGTGGCAGCCAACAACCTTTATGGTGGAACCTACCAGTTGTTCCATCACACGTTCCCAAAGCTCGGTCGCACAGTGAAATTCGTGGACTCCCAGGATTTGGATGCGTTTCGGCGGGCCATTACACCGCGAACACGGGCAATCTATGCGGAGACGATTGGAAATCCGAAGTTGGACGTGCCGGATTTTGAGGCTCTGGCCGCGATCGCACACGATGCGGGGATTCCCCTCGTTATCGACAACACCGTGGGAGTGGGTCTTGTGCGGCCTCTTGAGCACGGCGCGGACATCGTGGTGGCCTCAGCCACAAAGTATATCGGCGGGCACGGCACCTCGATCGGAGGCGTGATTGTGGACGGCGGGCGGTTTGCGTGGAATAACGGAAAGTTCCCGGAGTTTACAGAGCCCGATCCCAGCTATCATGGGTTAAAATATTGGGACACGTTTGGGGCGTTCCCCGGACTGGGCAACGTGGCGTTCATTATAAAAGTCCGTGTCCAACTTCTTAGAGATATTGGCGCAGCGATCAGCCCATTCAATGCCTTTCAGTTCCTCCAAGGCCTGGAGACGCTGCCGCTGCGCCAGCACCAACATTCGGAGAATGCGCTGGCCATTGCGAAATGGCTCACAACGCATCCTCTGGTGAAATGGGTAAACTATCCCGGACTTGCTGAACACCCGAGCCACCAGGTGGCATCGCGGTATCTCAAGAAGGGGTTCGGCGGGATTGTCGGCTTCGGCATCAAGGGCGGACGTGATGCGGGCAGAAAATTCATCGACTCGGTGAAGCTGCTGTCTCACCTGGCGAACATTGGCGACGCGAAAAGCCTTGTCATTCATCCCGCATCGACCACGCATCAGCAGTTGACCGAGGAGGAGCAGTTGGGCACGGGAGTGACACCGGACTATGTCCGGCTGGCGGTGGGACTTGAAGCTGTAGAGGACATTCAGGCCGACCTGGAGCAAGCACTCGAAAAATCACAGCACTAAGCTTTGTGCGAGCGCGCGGAATGAACCACCGCGCGCTCGCGGTCGGGCAAACCACACAGGGGAACCACCTAAAACAAAACAACCGTTGGGACAGCAGAGCGGAAAACACTATGAAGATTAAACGATGGTGGGTGGGAGGCATCGCGGGACTGCAGGTAATCGCGACAGCCCATGGGCAGAGCGAAACGGCAACGATAGATGCGTTGCGAAACCAGATCCAGGAGCTCGATCAGAAGCTCAGGGTGCTTGAGCGCAAGCAAGAGCTGGATAAGGAGGTGGCGACAGAAAAAGCCAAGGCGGCCGCGGTAGTGAGCCTCGGGCCGGGGGGCTTTGCCGTGCGCAGCGCTGACTCGAATTTTGTGTTCAAAGTCCGCGGATATGTGCAGGCCGATTCCCGCGTTTACGCGGAGGATCACGACGGTGGCGTCGCCAATGACACCTTTCTAATCCGCAGGGCGCGTCCCATTTTCGAGGGAACACTTTACGAGAAGTACGACTTCCGGGTGATGTTGGATTTTGGATCAGGCATCAACAGTTCGGCAGCAAACAACGGGTTCTTGCAGGACGCCTATTTGAACGCGCGGTTCCTGCCGGAGGTGCAGGTGCGCGTCGGCAAGTTCAAGGAACCGGTCGGGCTGGAGCGGCTGCAATCAGGCGCAAACCTGTTGTTCATGGAGCGCGGCTATCCGACACAACTACTGCCGAACCGTGACGTGGGGTTGCAACTCCATGGCGATCTATGGAAAGGGGCGCTTAGGTATGAGGTGGGCATTTTTAACGGTGTGGCCGATGGCGGCAGCGGGGACATCGAAACGACAGATGATGAGAAGGACTTTGCGGGGCGGTTGTTCGCCACACCGTTCAAGAACAGCCAAACGGACGCGCTACGGGGGTTGGGATTTGGCGTAGCGGGCACCTTTGGGGAGCAGAGCGGAGGGTTGCGCAACCTGGTAACACCCGGGCAGCAACGCTTCTTCTCCTACAGGACAGGCGCAGGAACATCTGCTGCGCCGAATGTCGCAGCAGATGGGGATCATTGGCGGGTATCACCCCAGTTCTATTACTACAACGGGCCGTTCAGAGTTTTTGGTGAGTATGTAATCTCGGATCAGGAGGTGCAGCGCCGGGCAGCGCCCCAGTTCGTGCGGCGATCATTCCAGAACACCGCGTGGCAGGTGGCTGCCTCATGGGTGCTCACAGGTGAAGAGAACGGATGGAATGGCTTCACACCAAAGAAGCCTTTCGCGCCGAGCCAGGGCGGTTGGGGCGCATGGGAACTGGCAGCGCGAGTGGGGCAGTTGGAGCTGGATGATGCGTTATTCCCCGAGTATGCGGACCCTGCCAGTTCGGCGAGAGGCGCTACCTCGTGGGGGCTCGGTGTCAACTGGCATTGGAACAAGAACGTCAAACTCTCACTGAATTACGAGCAAACCGATTTCGACGGCGGCACAAGCGACCTGCTTGAAAAAGGCGAGAAGGTCATTTTAGCGCGTGCCCAAGTTTCCTTTTAACAAGAATCATCATATAACCAAGAAGACCATCCTATGAAAAAGCATCTCACACACCTGAGGCTGGCAGTGCTGATCTTTGCGGTCGCTGCTTTCTCCGCAACGGCCAAAGACATCAAGCTGCTCAACGTCTCTTACGATCCGACCCGCGAGCTCTATACCGAGTTCAATGCCGCTTTCGCGAAGCATTACGAGCAAAAGACCGGGGACAAACTCACAATCCAACAGTCGCATGGCGGTTCGGGCAAGCAAGCCCGGGCGGTTATTGATGGGTTGGAGGCAGATGTCGTGACGCTGGCACTGGCCTATGACATCGATGCCATCGCTGAGAAGGGACGATTATTGCCAGCAGATTGGCAAAAGCGGTTTCCGAGCAACAGCGCCCCCTACACCTCCACCATCATATTCCTGGTGCGGAAGGGGAATCCCAAGGGCATCAAGGATTGGGATGACCTGGTGAAGCCCGGCGTTGCGGTGATCACTCCGAATCCAAAAACATCGGGTGGCGCGCGCTGGAACTACCTGGCTGCATGGGCCTATGCGCTGGAGAAGAACGCGAACAGCGAAGCCAAGGCGAAAGAGTTCCTGGAGAAACTGTTCAAGAACGTGCCAGTCCTGGATACAGGGGCGCGCGGAGCAACGACCACGTTTGTCCAGCGAGGCATTGGTGACGTTTTTATCGCCTGGGAAAACGAGGCGTTCCTTGCCCAAAAAGAGTTCGGAGCGGACAAGGTAGAGATCATTACGCCTTCACTCAGCATCCTGGCGGAACCGCCGGTGGCGATTGTCGAGAAGGTGGCGAAAAAGCGCGGCACCACTGAGGTTGCAAAGGCCTACCTCGAATACTTGTATTCGGACGAAGGCCAGGACATCGCAGGCAAGAATTTCTACCGGCCGCGATCGGAGAAGGCGGCGGCGAAGTATGCCAATCAGTTTGCGAAGGTGGAACTGGTTACCATTGATGAGGTTTTTGGTGGCTGGCAGAAGGCCCAGAAGACCCACTTTGGCGATGGCGGCGTGTTCGATCAGATCTTCAAGCCGCAATAAGGAGCTGCAACCCCTCCTCAAGCAGGATGCCAACTCTGCCAAAAGATGCCTTGAGAGCCGCGCCGGTGGCAACACCGGCGCGCGCGCTCTCCTCAATTACTGGCCCCCTTGAAGAGGTTGCCCGGGATTGCGATCTCTTCATCGTGTGCCCGCCAGGCAGGTTCGATCTGGACGGAGAGTCTCTTGAATTCCCGAGATACCTGTTTCGCGGGCCAGCGGGAGGAGGCGAGCCGCTGCGGGTGGGGATTTTTGGCGCGCTGCAAGGGGATGAACCGGCGGGAGCTTTCGCCCTGGTGCGATTCGCTCAACTCCTGCGGGAAGATCCTGAGATCGCCCGTGGGTATGATTTATTCCTTTATCCGGTATGCAATCCGACCGGCTTTGTCGATAACACCCGGCAAAGCCGAAACGGGAAGGACCTTGGTGGAGAGTTTTGGCGCAACTCGACTCAGCCCGAGATACGTCTGTTGGAATCGGAGCTGTGGTCCCACTCCCTGCACGGCCTAATCTCGTTGCATAGTGATCATGCAGGGGATGGCCTTTATGCCTTTGCCCATGGACCTCTGCTGACGAAGCACATCTTGCGTCCGGCGCTGATTGCGGCATCGGAGTTTTTGCCGGTCAGCCAGTGGGAAGAGATCGATGGCTTGCCGGCGCGGGACGGAATCATACGTGATCGAGCTCCGGGCGGGCTGCATGCTCCTCCCGGGAGCAGACCGCGTCCTTTTGAGATCGTTCTACAGGCGGCCCGGCAGGCACCTCAGTATTTGCAGGAGGCGGCGTTGCTAGTCGCCCTCGGCACTATTCTGGGTGAATACCAGAAATTTATCGCCTACGGGCAGAATCTCTAAGCGTGTGAATACCTTTCCGCAAATCTCACACGAAGGCGCGAAGGATATGAGAAACGGCCCCGGGCACTCTTACGTTGGCCTGGTTACCTCTCACCGATGACCGGCTCGCCTTGTTTGCGGCTCAGGTAATAATCGAGTGCTACGCTCATCCCATTCCGATTTGGCATGGTATAGATCAACACAAGCAGGGTAGTGCAGCCGAAAAACACAAAGCCGATGGCCCCAGGGCGCCAAACACCGAAGTAGAACAGCACGATCGTTGGCACCATGAACAGGATGCGATCGAGAAACATCAAGGGGCCAAGGATGTCCCCTTGGTTCAGCAAAAACTTAACACCGCAAACCGGGCAATGATCATGCAGACGCATCCAACGAGAATACAGGCTGCCTTGCCCGCAGTGGGGACATTTCTTCCGCCAGCCGCGAGCGAGCAAGATCTTCAGTTTTGGAACCGGTTCATCCACGAGCGAACTTCGACCGGGATTCTCGAAATCGCAAGCAGGCGATGGCGTTGTACGCTAAAAAGGCCGCTCCGAAGAGCGGCCTTGAGAGTGGTTAATTAAAGCGATTACTTGCGGAGCTTGCGCCACAGGAACAAACCAAGGCCAAGCAGCCCGAAAGTCGCAGCGGAAGGCTCAGGGATTGGGCTGACCTCGAGAACCATGTTGTCGATGAAAGCCTCAGTGCTGGCATTTGAGAGGCCTGAACCGATGGTTGCATTGTCATAGCTATGGAGGCTTGTGCCAATGTTGCTGACTCGTTCGGCTAGTACTCCGTCAACGTAGAAAGCAAAGTCAGACGAGACTCCATCGTCACTTGTTATTTCTACTTTTAGGTTGTGCCACCCGAGTGTGCGCAAGCCCACGCCGAAATCGTTTAGCTTAAAGAAAGAATCGACTGCGACGGCCCCCTCGTCGGGCCCGCCATCCACGTCCACGATCGTAGGTGAAAACCCGACGACGCGTGCCATATAATACTGACCACCACCGACTGTGCCGCTCTGGTTGTTATTGAACCCCATGGCAATTAACCAGCCTGCCCCACCTGCTGCATCGTGCAGGTTGCAGTAGTTGCGCGCTGGGGAACCGTCCGGGGCGGTGTCATAGAAATCAAAACTCCATGTGAGTTTCGTAGCAGTCGTAACAGCAGTCTCGGCAAACGTTCGCCGATTCCGCGACGTATTATTGACGGTTGCTCCAGGCAAACGAATAGACTTCGTTCCGCTGGCAGCTTGAGCCTGGGACAACTCAGCGCTGGAGGGACTGCCAGTACCAATAGGTGCCCAAGTCGCTTGGAACGCGGCCTGATCGGCATATTCGAAAGTGTCGCTGAAGATGGTCTGCGCCGAAGCGTTTAGCGCTAACCCGCCCAAACAGATTGCGAGTGCGCTCGTGGTTAGGGTTTTGCTCATAGATTGGTCCCATTAATTCACACGTATGTGAGCCCGTCAAGTGCATTCTTGAGAATATTCTCAAAAATAAGAAAGTGCATAGAAATGCACTTCGCAGAGTGCAATTCGGGAGTAAAAGGTTTTCTCACAAATGAGTTGACAGCCCTGAGCTTGTTCTTAAGATTGCGACAGTCAAACCCTAAAGAACGGCCAACATGAGAAATGCATCACTCGCACTACTAGCAGGCGTGGTCGGTTTCATCACCTCTGCCGCTTACGCGGATACTACTTGGATTAGTACTAGTTCTACCACCTTTACCACCGCTGGCAATTGGAATAACGGATTACCCAGCACAGGTCCGCAGCTTGCCATTTTTGCCGATAGCGCCACGGTCCAGCACACCGTCGATATTAATGGCACGACGGCCAGGAATACCGTTGGCATTCTGTTTAGCTCCTTTGCTGGAGGTGACGGCTTTACCCTGGGAAGCAGTCTTGGCAATTCTCCTGGATTTCAGATTCGCGCCGGTGGGACCGCGAACGGCATTCTGAATAACGACGACAACACCCAGACGTTTAATGTTGCTATAAAAATGTATAGCAGTTCTGCGGGCGTTGGCGCTGGGGCCTCCCAGACCTTTTCTGCAGCGAATGGCGATTTAGTATTTTCAGGGAATCATTCAGCCCAGCTAGCGACAACAATCACTAATCAGGGTGGGACTTTGACTGTGGACGGCAGCCATAACACCACCATCGGTGTTTCCGGCGCGACTTACGGTAACATTAGGGGCGCTGGTGGCTTGGTGAAGACCGGCACAGGCACCTTGACCCTCGGCGGCCTTGCTGCAAATGACTATGCGGGTGGGACTTCGCTGGAACAGGGTACCATGATTGCCGCCAAGGTAAACGCATTCGGAACGGGCGGCTTGACTCTTAAGGGTGGCACGCTTCAAACCGGTGGACTGGACCAGTCGTTTGGCACCTTGGATCTGCAGGGACTCGCTACTCTGGATCTTGGAAATGGCGCCAGTGACATTTCGTTTGCGGACAGTGCAGCGGTTGTCTGGAGCGGCAGCGGATTGCTAACCATCCTCAACTGGACTTCCGGTTCTGACTCGATCAAGGTGGGCACGGGAACCTCTTCGCTCCTCCAATCGCAATTGGACCAAATTGTCTTTTTTGACGGAACCCAGACTTTGAATGCTCAAATAGATGCGAGCGGAATTCTAACACCCGCCCCTATTCCTGAGCCGGGTAGTCTTTGCCTGCTAGTGCTTGGCGGACTCGGCCTCTTTTTAAATCGGCGGAAATCTTAATCACCGCCCGGTTTTTTATTTGAGCTTGCTAGGATGCGGGCCGCCGATGATCGGCGGCCCGCATCACGTACAACTTAACCTGCCTTCAGAGCTTTGACCCTTCATCCCCATTCCGATGCCACTCATTATTTCCATTCCACCTTGCTTACGCCCGGTTGGGACATGAAATACTGAGTCAACGTGCGGCTCAGTTCGTGACGCCGCGAGTAAACGAGCTTTAACTCAAGAATAAGGGTCTTACGCTGGTTCTCCACGTCGCAACTGATTTTGAGGGTCTTTACCTTGGCCCCGGATTGCTTGAGGTGCTGACGAACCTGATCCTGGTCCAAGGCGTCCATTGTTCCGGATAGTGTCAATTCCGCGAACCAATCTTGTGGCAAATGCTTTTCCAAATGCGGCAGCACCGTTAATACGATCAGGGCCAACACTGTAGAGGCAGAGCCCAGAACAAAGCTGCCAGCACCAAAAGTCAGGCCCAGCACCGTAACAAACCAGAGAGTGGCCGCCGTTGTTACACCACGTACGATATGTTCGTGGCGCAAGATCGTTCCTGCGCCGAGAAATCCAATACCAGTAAGAATTCCGGCCCCCAACCGTGCGGGATCAGGCCGCCACGCACCGGCTGGTGCGGCGGAATCGCTCCGGATAAACAGCGCCTCCGAGAGGACCATTGCAGTCGCGGCTGCCAGGCACGTCAGGATGGTTGTGCGCAGCCCGGCAGGCCTGCCGCGGATTTCCCGCTCCAGGCCGATGACCAACCCGGCGGCCAGTGCAGCCGCAAGCCGGACGCCCATTTCGGCGGGTCCAATGATTTCCATTCCCTGAGTATAGTTCTTGCACGAAAGCGCGCGCAAGGGGAACGCCGGGTCGAGTTTACTCGTCCCCAGAGGCCGCCAACTTGGCCAGCACGTTCAGGTCCTCCATCGTGGTCGTGTCTCCTTTGACTTCGACGCCTGAAGCAATCTGCTTGAGGATGCGCCGCATGATTTTCCCCGAACGCGTCTTGGGCAGGGCTTCAGCAAAGCGGATGTCATCCGGCTTGGCCACGGCACCGATCTCCCGCGCCACATGTGCTCGAAGTTCTTCGCGCAACTTCGCATCGGCAATAACCCCGCCTTTCACGGTGACGAAGGCTACCAAGGCCTGGCCTTTCAGATCATCCGGGCGGCCCACAACGGCTGCTTCCGCCACTTTGAGATGGCTGACAAGCGCGCTTTCCACTTCCGCAGTTCCGATACGGTGTCCGGCCACATTGAGCACGTCATCGATACGGCCTACGATCCAGAAATAGCCGTCTTTGTCCTGGCGGCAACCATCACCTGTGAAATAACTGTTGGGCACTTCGCTCCAGTAAACCTGCTGGTAGCGGCGTGGATCGCCCCAAAGCCCGCGCAGCATGCTGGGCCATGGTTTACGCACGACGAGTTTTCCACCGGAATTGCGTGGGACGGGATTCCCATTATCGTCCACCACTTCAGGGAGCACGCCGAAGAACGGCAGAGTGGCGCTGCCGGGCTTGGCTGGTATTGCGCCCGGGAGGGGGCTGATCATGATCGTGCCAGTCTCGGTCTGCCACCAGGTATCGACGATCGGACAACGTTTGCCGCCAATATTTTCGAAGTACCAGATCCAGGCTTCGGGGTTGATCGGCTCACCCACAGATCCCAGAAGGCGGAGAGAGGATAGATCGTGCTTGGCAGGCCATTCGACACCCCATTTCATGAAGGCACGAATCGCGGTGGGCGCCGTATAGAGAACGGTGACACCGTATTTCTCTATAATCTGCCAGAAGCGGTCGGGCTCGGGAAAGTTCGGAGCGCCCTCGTACATGACGCTGGTGGCACCGTTGGAAAGAGGGCCGTAAACCACATAACTGTGGCCGGTTACCCACCCGATATCCGCCGTGCACCAATAAACATCATCATCATGCAGGTCGAACACGTAGCGGGTGGTCATTTTCGCGCACAGCAAGTAACCGCCTGTTGTATGCAGAATACCCTTGGGTTTTCCGGTTGATCCGCTGGTATAAAGAATGAACAGAGGCGCTTCGCTATCCATGCTAACCGCGGGACACCGCGCGTCCATGCCGGCAATGGCTTCATGCCACCAAACATCGCGGCCCGGTTCCATGGTAATTTCGTTGCGCGTGCGCCGGAGCACGATGACCTTTTCAATGGTTCGTGTGAGAAGTTCGCCATTGGCGTTCTTCAAGAGGAGCGCATCATCCACATTCTTTTTAAGCGGCACCACGCTGCCGCGCCGAAAACCGCCGTCGGCGGTAATCACGAGCCGCGCCTGGCAGTCGTGAATGCGGTCGGCGACGGATTGCGCGCTGAACCCGCCGAACACGACTGAATGCACCGCGCCGATGCGTGTGCAGGCCAGCATCGCGATCGCCGCTTCCGGCACCATCGGCATGTAAATCAGCACGCGGTCACCCGGATTCAGGCCGCTTTGCCGCAGCACGTTCGCGAACCGGCAAACCTCGTGGTGTAACTGTTTATAGGTAAGGGTGCGCTCTTCGCCGGGCTTATCGGGACCCGCCGGTTCACCTTCCCAGATCAAAGCCGCTTTGTTGGCGGTGGGAGTGCCCAGGTGACGATCCAGGCAGTTGTAACTGACATTCAATTCACCGCCCACAAACCACTTGGCAAAGGGCTCTTCCCAGTGCAGCACTTCGGTCCAGGGCTTGGTCCATACGAGCTCTGCCTTGGCCTGGCGGGCCCAGAACTTATCGGGCTCTTCGATGGATTCACGGTAAAGCTCACGATACTCCTCGATGGACTTAATATGGGCGGAGCTGGCGAAGGCCTTGGGGGGCGGAAAAACACGCTGTTCCTGCAAAACGGATTCGATGCCGACTGGGGTCTGCGTTTCAGGCATAATAATTAATGTGATTTATGAAACTTAATTTACGCGCCAACGCCAGCCCGTCAAGCGACTGAATTATCACTCGTCATTTTCGGTGGGGCATAATTAATCCTTCTGCCCTTGCTGGTGGCCGCACCTTCCGGACGCGCCGTGTCAAGGGACGCGGGGGGGGGGGCACGCTGGCGACAGGGTGGAGGTATGGACCTAGGCGCTCGACTTTCGCCCTCTGACATTTTAGGCTCGGAGCATGATTCAACGGTATTCGCGGCCCGCGATGCGGGAGATTTGGACGGAGCAACGGAAGCTGGAGATCTGGCTGCAGATTGAATTGCTGGCTAGCGAAGCGCTATGCAAGGACGGTTTGGTGCCCAAGCCGGACTTGGCGCAGATGAAATCGAGGGCTGCGTTTACGATTGAGCGTTGCAGGGAGCTGGAACGCACGTTGAATCATGATGTGATCGCGTTCACAACCAACGTGGCCGAGAACATCGGGGCGCCGGCCAGCCGCTGGCTCCATTTCGGCCTGACGAGCAGCGATATTATCGATACGGCGTTCGCAGTGCAGATGGTGCAATCGGCTGATATTCTGCTCCAGGATCTGGCCGAGCTTCGCCAGGTAATTGCCTCTAAAGCTCGTGAGCATAAGTTCACCCCCATGATCGGCCGCAGCCATGGCATCCATGCTGAACCGACGACTTTCGGGCTTAAGATGGCCTTGATGTATGACGAGTTCGGGCGTGCGGAAGAGCGGATGCGCGCGGCCCGTGCCCGGGTGGCGGTGGGCAAACTATCGGGTGCGGTGGGCACGAGCGCGCACCTGGCACCAAAGATCGAGAAATTTGTCTGCGAAAAGTTGGGGTTAACGCCGGCACCAATAGCGACTCAGGTGGTGCAACGGGATATCCATGCAGAGTTCATGACCGCGCTCGCCCTGGTGGGTGCCAGCATCGAACGATGGGCCACCGAGTTTCGGCATCTGCAACGGACGGAAGTTCTCGAAGCAGAAGAGTTTTTCGCCAAAGGCCAAAAAGGTTCAAGCGCCATGCCGCACAAGAGGAACCCTATTACCGGCGAGCGGCTGACGGGCCTTGCACGCGTCCTGCGCGGCAACGCACTGGCTGCGATGGAAAACGTGGCCCTTTGGCATGAGCGGGACATCAGCCACAGTTCCGTAGAACGCATCATCTTCCCCGATTCCTGTACGTTGCTGGATTACATGCTAGCCACGTTGACCAAGCTGACGGAGGGGTTGATCGTTTACCCGGAGAACATGAAGAAAAACCTGGGCCTCTCGCTCGGGATGTGGAATTCGCAGACGGTTCTGCTGGCATTGATTCGCAAGGGGTTGACTCGTGAGCAGGCATACGAGCTGGTACAGCGCAACGCTATGGCGACATGGGCGGTGAAACACGCCGGACGCGATGATGCCGATTTCCTGGAGCAGTTGAAAAAGGACCCGGAGGTCGCGCGCCACTTCCGTTCAGGCGAATTGGAAGCGCTGTGTTCGCTGGAATTTCACCTCAAGGAGGTTGAAGAACGGTTCAGCGGTCTGGGGTTGGCGGCTGCTGCGCGCACACGAAAACGGAAATAAGTTCCTTACATAGGCTTCCGTAGATTTCCCGATGCATGTCCGTAATCTGCCGATTTGCCTCCCTTCCTCGGAGGGGGGATAATCCATGCCGATGGATGTTACCCAAAACGTACCGGTGCCTGGCACCGGAGAGAGCGCTTTACACGCGTCTCCAGGGGTAACAACACCTGCTGAAAGTGTTCAGGCGTTTGCTCGTCCGCCGGGGTTGATGCCGTTGCGGGTGCTGATCGCCGATGATCAACAGCTCTCGCGCGAAGTGCTGAGGCGCATGCTCAAGGATGAGCCAGAGGTCAGCCTCGTGGCCGCGGCAGCCAGCGGCGAGGAGGCTGTCGATGCTATCCGGCGCGAACGTCCTAACCTGGTTTTATTGGATGTTGAAATGCCGGATCTCGACGGGTTTGGAGTGGTCCGTCAAATTGCGCTGCCCGAGATGCCTGTTGTGGTGTTCGTCACCGCTAATGAGAGTTTTGCGATTCGTGCATTCGACATCCAGGCCACTGATTACCTGATCAAGCCCTGCACTCGGGATCGCTTGCGCGTGGCACTCGGTCGCGCACGTGAATTGCTGAAGCTGCGCCAAAATCAGGACCTCGAGCATCGCTTGCGGCAGGCGCTCAATGCGGCTCCACTGGAAAGGCCGACTGCGCCTTACCTGGCGGTTAACGCCGAGAATCGCATTTTGTTCGTCAAAACAACCGATATCGCCTGGATCGAGTATCGCGATCAGCGGGTTACGGTTCATTTCAGGCAGCAAGCTTATACCCTTGCGGACAGCATGGCGGCGCTCTGGCAGAAGCTTCCGGCTGATCAGTTCGTTCAGGTCAATTCACATACCGTCATCAATCTGGGCCAGATCCAGGAACTGCAGTCCAATTTCGGCCAATCCGTCCTTGCCATGCGTGACGGCTCCCACCTGGTGCTGGATGACGCCAGCCTGGCCCGCCTCCGGCAGTATTGCTGAACAGCTCGCGGAAGCGAAGAGTTGGCAGGAGGCTCCACGGTTTCTTTTGCAGACCCGCCAACTCCGGAATCGGCTCGCTGCCTGGAGCCAGCGAGCCGCGGCCATTAGGCATCCCCGTTGTGCCTACTCCGAGGAAAACCGAGGTCCGGTTTGGAAAAGCTGGATTTGCGTTTAATTCTTACCTTGACATACTGGAAGCATTAGTGTTGAGTGGCCGAAAGGGTTGGCTTGAGGGGCTGCCCCAACGATATCAGAACTCGGAACGGCGCATTATGAACTCGACAATTCACGCTCTCTTCGTGTCCACATTTTTAACTCTGACGCTCTCGGGGAGCAGCGCAGAAGACCAGTGGGTGCAATCGAGCAAATCCGGTGACATTGCCTATTTTCTTTGCACAACCCCGCCCCGTATTGAGCGAATCGCTTTGACAAACACCCAGTGGCTTGCGCCCATCGATTTGCCAAACCTCTACGGTCCCCCTTCGGTTTTTCATGTGGATGCCGACGGAATCTACGTGGGCTACAACAAGACTATTCAGCGATACGACCTTGACGGGGGGAACGGGGAGCACTTGTTGAACCTGGCCGATCCGATTCAAGAAATTCTAACAGATGGTGATTTGATCCTGATTAATCATCCGTCCTATCTCTATGCCCGGCTCACGAGCGTAAGCAAGTCATCCTCCACGGTAATCTCCAGCTTTGAAAATTATGTCGACTCGGTCTATGGGGCTTCCATAGCCCCCGGGATGAACAAAATCTTTGGAAGAAGCGGAGGGGTCAGCCCATCGGACATCACCTACGTGACCTACAGCGCCACGGGTACCTTCATTGAGGGCGGCGACAGCCCGCATCATGGTGATTACCCTGATGCCACACGAACCTGGGTGTTTCCCGGAGAGAGCCGGGTGGTGGATTCCTCAGGCATTGTCTATCAGGCGGAGAGTCTGACTTACCTGGCGAGTCTTGGCGGGAAAATCGATGATATTGATTTCCATGGGTCGGATATTCCAGTCGTCCTCCGGGGGAAGGAAGTTCTCGTCTATTCCAATACTCTTTTGCCGGTCGGCAGCCGTTCCTTTGGTTTTGCTCCGCAGAAAATCTACGTTGTCGGAACTAATGTTCTGAGCTTCACCCCCGATCTTTCCCAGCCAAATGGGATTCGGACAGACATTATCCCGTTATCGACGCTCAATGCGCCAATCGTAGGGCAGCCTGTAGATCCGGTGGGGCTGGCCTATACGCCTGACGATGTCTTTATCGACACAAATGGAGTGCTGCTCCTGTTCTCCAAGGCACAGCAGAGTCTCTTCCGTTGGGATACCCGAACCCAGAAGTATCTTTCGACAATCCCTTTACTCGATATTCCGCGGTTTGCTGCGTATTCAGCCGCGAATCATAAAGTGTACTTAGCCTACAGTTCTGGGTTGATCCGTCGAATCGACCTGAGCTCCACGAACTTCCTGGAAACGCCCTTCGCAGCATTGGCTAGCGAGCCGTGGGGCCTGGCGACAGCGAGTACATTCGTTTTTGCCATGGATGGGTCAGGGGCCTGGGGAACACATTATCTATTCAATGAGGCTGGATATAAAACCGCCAGCAAGGATTGGAATTACTATTCTCGTGAGTATGTTTGGAGCCAACCCATCGAGAAAATGTATTTCTTCCGGGATGATACCTCCCCGAATGACCTGCTCTGCGAGCCCATTAATTCCGACGGAACGTTCGGCGGTTACCAAGACTCTCCATTGCATGACAGTACCGGTTTTGTCCATCCCATTCGGGTGTCTCCCGATGGCAGCGTGGTATTGCTCGGGTCCGGCGTGCTTCACGATGCTAAAACCCTTGATCGGTTGCGACCCGCCCTCGCCAATAGCATTCTGGATGCGGCGTGGCTGACGAATGAGCTTCACACGGTTCGCAACATAGCCGGTGTTCAACAGTTCCAGGAATGGACATCCGCCAGCTATGGGCTCTCAAGGACACGTCAATTGCCTGGACAGGCTTACCGGCTCCTGGCGTTGGCCTCGGGCCAGCTTCTCGGCGTCTCGATCCAGGAGGGGATACCTTTATTTTACCTGATGGATTCGGATTTCAATATCATTCCCCCCGCAATACTGGAACCTCCAACCGGCGTCCTGGCTGAGGTAATCTCCAGCAATCAGGTAAGAATTACATGGAACGACATCAGCGGTGATGAGGGTTATTCTGTAGAGCGAAGGGTCGGTGGTGCAGGACTTTGGACCCAGTTGGGGACCGTCGAAGCAGGCATTACCTCGTTTGTAGATAACTCCGTCGTGATGGGCACCATCTATTCTTATCGTGTTACCTCCCGGAATGGCACCCAAAGCTCCTCCGCATCCGCTGAGGTGACGGCAGCTCTTGTGATACCGGCCACCCCGTCGGATTTCGCCGTCACGTCCGTGTCTACAAACCAGATTTCCCTCGCGTGGAAGGATGTGGATTACGAATCGGGTTATATCCTGGAACGCCGAGTTGGAGACGCCTCGTCCTGGCTGTCGATTGCCACACTCAAAGCGGGCACAACCAATTATGTCGATACCGGATTGGTCCCTGCTACATCTTATCACTACCAATTGCGTGCAAAAAATGGCGTGGGCGCTTCCGCGTACTCGGTCGAGATTGCCGCCGCCACCGACACAGTCCCTCCGACTGTGCCGGCGTTGACAACGGCCTATGCTACTGGACCGTTCTCCGTAGTTTTGGCCTGGTCTAACTCCAGCTACGAAGACGCGTATGGGGTCGAGCGGCGTGATTCCCGAAACATGCAATGGGTCCTCATCGCCACTCTGGGACGGGACGAGACCGGGTACGTCGACACTTCTGTTCAGCCACTTGCAACCTATGAATACCGTATTTACGCAACGAACGCTCTTGGCAGGTCGGACTACTCTGCTGTACGGACCGCTACCGCTCCCCAGATTCCAGCTCCGCTCGCCCCGGCTGCGATGGCTGCAAAGCCGTTGTCCAGCTCCTCATTGCAGGTGAGTTGGGGAGACGTGGCCTATGAAGCGGGTTATCGGCTGGAGCGGCGTACAGACGGCCCGGATTCCTGGACATTAGTCGCCCTGCTGCCCGCTGACACCGTTCGGTTTGTCGATACAAACCTGATCGAGAAGACGGAGTATTTTTACCGTGTGCAGGCCTTCAACGATTATGGAAAGTCCCCATACTCAGCCATAGCGAGCGCCAGGCCGCTCAATGTTGTTAATCTGGCAGAAGATGATTTTGATCCCGACCTGAACTCCAACGTTTGGGCCAATGTTACCGGTGGTTTTGCGACAAATGGGGGAATTGGTTTTCTTGGCAGCAAGGCATTGTGGTTCAACAACGGCGGGCAGCGTAGCGCGACTTTGTTCCCGGTCAATGTGTCTGAGGGTGGCAGGCTGGAATTCCTGATTCGCGCCGGCAGCGCGTGGATAGATGAAGGGATCTGTTGGGATACCAGCGAGTGGAATGAGTACGTCGTCCTTGAATATTCCAAAGACACTGGAGCCTCCTGGACCGAGATCGAAATTTTGGACACCTCCGACCCGCTGCTTTCGGAATGGACGGCTTATTCAATCACTCTCCCGCAAGCTGCCTGGGGTCCGCATACTCAACTGCGGTGGCGTCAGTGGGATAACAGTGGTACCGGTTTCGACCAATGGGCCTTGGAAGACATGTGCTTAGAAGGCGTCGTCCCGAAGCCACCCTCTCCGCCGCCGTTTATCATTTCGAGCGCCAATTCTGCCACTGCAGTTGCCATTTTCTGGGCTGGTGCAGACGGGGCGACCTCTTATGAGATCGAGCGAAGACAAGGTGCGCAGAACTGGATGCCGCTGGCCGCAATCAGTGCAGGTGCAACATATTATACCGATACCTCAGCCCTGCCATTCTCCGCATATTCGTACCGGGTGCGCTCGGTGAATGCCGGTGGTACGTCAGCATTCTCCACTGTGACAACCAGTTTGACCTGGAGCCAGCAAGAGGAGTGGTTCTCCCAGAATTACGGCAGCCCTGACGCCGGGGATCCCGAGCAGCTCAAGAATCCCGGCCTCGATGGGAAGGTGCCGCTGCTTCGTTTTGCGTTCAATCTATCGGCAAATGAACCCTGGTACAATTATCAGCCCGGTAAGCGTGGCGGAGCGCCTGCGGTTTGGCTGGATGCAGGCAACGGGCAAATTCATACTCGATTCATTCGTCGAAAAGCCGCGACCAACCCTGGAATCGCGTACGTGGTTCAGTTTGGTGACGCGCCAGGGCATTGGACACACTCAGGTTCGCTGGTCACCATTTCCACCATTGATTCCATTTGGGAAGAGGTGGAATACAAGGACGATATAAGCAGCAATGACAAGGGCACGCGCTTCTGCCGAGTTGGAGTTCAGCTTGAGTGAGGGTTGTGCTTCTGGGGTTTCATGCGGGCCGGAGAGCAACCTGGCTGATAGCGCAGTCATCAACCACATTCTGGTCGCAGGATAGTATTCCTTTGCCGATCTGGCGACCTTCTGGCATGGTACAGTGTGGCTATGAAGCCTCCATTCCGGTTCATGCCCCCGCTGGGGCCACGTAAGAGCACTGCCAAGGAGCATGTGCTCGCCTTGTGGCGTGGTGTGGACCTTACCAGCCAGGAAAAGGCCCGCGCAGCAACAAGCAAGAAGGCGTCTGACCTTCTGCCCGGTGTGCTTAAAACGCTACGCCTGGATCGGCGCCAATCCGAAGCGGAGGTCCTAAAGGTGTGGAACACGGCCCTGAACCCGAACATTACCAAACACGCGCAGCCTACGGGTCTTCACAAGGGAACCCTCTTCGTAACTGTCGATAGTAACGTGTGGCTGAGTGAGATCATGAGGTACCATAAACGCGAGATCATGGAGCGGTTGCGCCACAGCTTCGGGCCGGACCTTGTCAGCAAGATTTCATTCCGCGTTGGATAACATTTTCGAAGGCTAAGAAGTTGCCCGTGGCACGGGCGGCGCTTACTCTCTGTTCTGCATTTTATGGCCAGCAAAAGTCTAGTAACTCAATTAAAGATTAACAAAACGCAACCTGAAGCCCTCCCCTCGGAGCTCGGTTACAGTATGCCTGCCGAGTGGGAAAAGCACGAGGCAACGTGGCTCGGCTGGCCCCATAACGAAACGGATTGGCCGAATAAGATCGATACCATTCGCTGGGTATATGGCGAGATGGTGCGACGCATCGGCACTGGTGAACGGGTGCGCATCCTGGTCAACAACACCACCCAGGAAAAGCTCGCCCGCAAGTATCTCGCGCGTGCTGGCGCCGACCTGAAGAGTGTTCAGTTTATCCAGCATCCCACAAATCGCGGGTGGACCCGCGATAGCGGCCCGATTTTTGTGCGCCGCAAAGTCAAGGGCAAGTCCGACACCGCGATAGTCCATTTTCACTTTAACGCCTGGGCTAAGTACGATGATTGGCAGAAGGACCGCAAGGTGCCTGAGACTGCGGCTAAGTTGCTCAAGAAGCAACTGTTCAACGCCGAGTATAACGGGAAGGATTTTGTGATTGAAGGCGGCGGAATCGAAGTGAACGGCCGCGGCACTCTGCTGACCACGGAGGAATGCTATTTGGACAAAAAGGTCCAGGTGCGCAACCCCGGCCTTGGACGCAAGGAAATCGATGAAACCCTAAAGAATTACCTGGGTGTGACCAATGTTCTGTGGCTGGTTGCGGGACCTGTGGGCGATGATACCCACGGCCATATTGATGACATTTGCCGGTTCGTGAATCACAAGACTCTTGTGCTCATCAAAGAAACGAACCGGAAAGATCCCAACTACAAACCGCTCGCTGAGAACTGGGAGCGCATCCAGGATCTGCGTCTGGAAGACGGATCGAAGCCCGAGGTGGTGCCGCTGCCCATGCCCGCACCGTTGACATTCGACGGCTATCGGCTACCCGCAAGCTATGCCAATTTCTATATTTCGAACGCTGCCGTCATTGTTCCAACGTTCAATGACCCCAACGATCGCATTGCGCTGGGCACGCTATCGGAGTTGTTCAAGGACCGCCCGGTGATCGGGATTCACGCGGTGGATCTCGTGCTCGGGTTCGGCTCGCTGCATTGTCTCACTCAGCAACAGCCGGCCTGAATCGGCGGAAGCGTGTTGCGAACCGAGGGCGGGTGAATGGGTAGCGGCCTCGCCGAGGCCGCTGAATCCTAACACGACTGACTCTCAATATGAAGGCGCTCTCAGGCGAGAGCGCCCCTGGAGTTTGGCTTCCAACTAGATGAACTTGCTGCAGGGTTGATTTTTTTCTTGATGTATCTAGGTATATGACTAGATACTTCCCCATGCCCTATCCAACTAAAGTCCAGCTCATCATGTGGGAGGGCGGCTGTTCTATCGCCAGCCGGCATATCTGACCTGCACCGATCCCAGCCTGCCGCTCAAAGATCTCTTGCAGCAATTTCTATGGCGATGGGACATTGAAGCTAATTTCCGGGATGAAAAGACCCTCCTGGGCGTTGGACAAGCGCAAGTGCGCACAGAGAAGTCCAACCAGAACGCGCCAGCTCTGGCAGTGGCCGCCTATGCGATGCTTTTGATGGCCTCGGTCAATGCATGCGGAAAAAAAGGCGTTCCAGACCGCATGGACCAAGCAAAATGGTACCGGCGCAAAAAGAAGGACAGGGCCACGACCAATGAACTGATCAATCAACTGCGCCGGGAACTCTGGGCGACAGCGATAAGCCCAGCCCATTTTTCCGACTTCATGTCAAACGGGGACAAAGACAAGAAGTGCGAAAAATCCAGTGTGCCACTCAAATCAGCCGCGTTCTTGAGCCTAAACTAAATTCCATGGGCCAAACTCCAGGTATGCGCTTAAGCGCTTACCATGAAAGGCCGAATGAAAAATGTAAAGGGACTTGTCCGTCGAAGCGGCGTCGCACCTGGGGTTTCCTGCACTTCATTACTGTTGGTAGCAAAAAATCCTACAACCTTAATCCCAGGTTCCTCTAGTTGCGCCTCTGCGGCGCAAACCAGAGAAACCTGGGCTGACATTAAAAGGACCGCGTGGCCTTCCAACGGTACAGATCCCGGTTCGGTCAGTGTGTTCTAACCCACGGGCAGCGCCTATTTCAGGCTGTGCCAGTCGAGGTTGAACCGGGCGAGATACTTGCGCAGGCGATCGGCGTCGTTCGCGGTTTTGCGGTTCTCACGCGTGGCTGCGAATAATTTGCGTCCCGCTTCCGAGAGCGTGGCGGATTCCCGGCAGACCTGGATTACGAAAGCCAGTTGCGCCTGATCAAACAGGTCCAACTGCTCTCTCGCCTTTTCGCTTAGCACGCCCGCGAGTACCGCCTCGTGGTCACCATCAGCTTTTGGTGCTGCCCAGCCAGCCTTCAACCGCTGAATCTCCTCAGCCAGGATGGCCGCAGTGATGCGCCCGCCCGGTGACAGCGTGGCCATGCGCGTGATACAAGCATTCAAGTCACGAAAGTTGGCGGACCATTTTGCTGTGGGTGATTGGGCGAACTTCAGGAAATCTTCGCGAACCTCCGTGCTCATCGTGACGCGCGAGCTGCCCTTTCGGGAATACTGATCCAATTCATAATCCAGGTTCGGTTCAATATCCTCAGGACGTTGACGCAGGCCAGGGAGGTGAAACGTCCACAGATTCGTGCGGGCCAATAGGTCTTCTCGAAAACGGCCTTCACGAACGGCGATCGGAAGCTCGCGATTGGTTCCGGCAATCAACTGAAAGTTACTGCTGACTTCCCGGTCGCCGCCAAACGGCAGAAAGCGCTTGTCTTCCAGGGCCCGCAGCAGCATCGCCTGTTCATCCAATCCCAGTTCCCCGATCTCATCAAGGAACAGCACGCCGTTGTCCGCTGCC
This sequence comes from uncultured Verrucomicrobiota bacterium, assembly GCA_942493075.1. Classification (GTDB taxonomy): domain Bacteria; phylum Verrucomicrobiota; class Verrucomicrobiia; order Limisphaerales; family UBA8199; genus JBBQYD01. Next base: position 206,718 of record OW818681.1, read on the forward strand.
CGCAGCAAACCAGGCCGATCTTTCAACGCTCCGGTGAACGCACCTCTGACATGACCAAACAGCGCTGACATCGCGGCGTCACCCCGCAACGTGGCGCAGTTCACTTCCACAAACGAACCGGTGACTTGGTGCCGGGATTTCTTAAGCTCGTAAATCCGGCGGGCCAGTTGCGATTTCCCCGCCCCGGTCGGACCCGTCAGCAGGATCGGCTCTCTCGCATGAATCGCGACGTGCTCAATTTGTTCGATCAGTTGGTTGAACTGTTTACTGCGCGTGGCGATGCCCGACTTGAGAAACGAACGGGCCTCCTTCTGCTCCTTGCCGAAACGGGCTGCCAGCCGGTCGTACTTGGATAGATCAAGGTCAATAATGGCAAACTTGCCATCCGGCCCACGGCGCTTGCCATCGGTAGGTGAGGTCTGGACCAGGCGTGCCGGGAAGTGCCGCGATTCGGTCAACAGAAACAGGCAAATCTGCTGTACGTGGGAGCCAGTCGTGATATGGACGAGATAGTCCTCCGTCTCGGGCTTGAAATCGTAACTGCGAGCAAACTCGTGCAGAGCGGTATAGACCTCCGCAAAATCCCACGCATCGCGCAACGGTTGCGGCGTGCCCTTGACTTCGGTGGAAGGGGAGACGCGGGGGATATCGGCCATAACCGCTCTAGCCGTATCAGTGAACCTTGGATCGTAAATCAGCTCGAAGCGATCGATGGGCAACTCAGGGTGCTTGCATAGGGACACGGTTGGACGCCATCGTTTCCAGCGTTCTTCATGGAATCCGGTGTCCAGAACGCTGCCTAGCAAGCCGATTGCCACCCTTTTCCTGGTTATCATAGCTGTTATGCGCGGCCTCTAGTCTATATGCTAGTCGTTCTTTGAAGCAAACCCAATCGCGTAGAAGCCTGATAGCGCGACTTTGACCGCGTATTCATTGAGTTTTATGTGGGCTTCTTCCTGCCTTTCTCAGCTTGGCACGGCGGCTGCATTAGAGGATGGCAGCAGAAGAGAAAGAGACAACTATGGCTAACAAGACTTTGTTCCAATCCTTGCGGGGCGCGTTGCTTCCGAAGGCCGATACGACCAACGAGGCCGGCGGACCGGCTTATGCGTTGTCGCCGAAGCACTCCCTCGCCCAATACGCCTCAACGGGTTGCTTGAACTCGACCTATTACGCCTCAGCCGACGATCAACTCCAGAAGGTGTTGAACCTGGTTAAGGACGTGGATGCCGGGTTCATAGCCAAGACTGCGGTGTATGCTCGCGAGAAGGGTTTTATGAAGGATATGCCGGCTGTGTTGTGCGCGGCATTGTCGGTGAAGGATGCGCAGTTGCTCCGCACCATGTTTGACCGCGTGATCGACGACGGCAAGATGCTCCGCAACTTCGTGCAGGTGTTGCGCTCAGGCGTCGTGGGTCGCAAGTCCCTTGGCACGGTTCCCAAGAAGCTCGTGCAGCGCTGGCTCGAAACCCGGACCGATGAACAGTTGTTCCGGGCGTCAGTGGGCAATGCCCCTTCGCTGGCGGACCTTGTAAAGATGGTTCATCCCAAGCCGGGCAACACGACGCGCGAAGCGTTCTACGGTTACTTACTCGGTCGCCCGCACAAGGCGGAGGCGTTGCCTGAGATCGTTAAGCAGTTCGAGGCATTCAAGGCCGGCAAACGGGATGTCGTTCCTGACGTTGCGTTCCAGATGTTGACGGCGTTGGATCTCGGCAAGAAGGAATGGACCGCGATCGCCAAGAAAGCGCCATGGCAGATGACGCGCATGAACCTGAACACCTTCGCCCGGCACGGCGTGTTCGAGAACGAGGTGATGGTCAAATTGATCGCCAACCGGCTTGCCAATCCTGAGGCTGTGAAACGCGCCCGCGTGTTTCCTTATCAGTTGTTGATGGCGTTCAAAGCGGCTGGGGGTGATGTGCCGAACTTGATTCGGGATGCGCTCCAGGATGCGATGGAAGTTGCGACAGAAAACGTGCCGCGTATCGCGGGCAAGGTGTATGTCTGCCCCGACGTGTCCGGCTCGATGGCTTCCGCAGTGACCGGTCATCGCGTCGGTGCGACGACTGCCGTGCGGTGCATCGATGTGGCGGCCCTGGTGGCAGCGTCCATCTTGCGCCAGAATCCGCGGGCGGAAGTGATTCCGTTCGAATCGGATGTGGTGAGCGTGCAGTTGAATGGTCGCGACAGTGTAATGACCAACGCGCAAAAGCTCGCCGCGATTAGCGGAGGCGGAACCAACTGCAGCGCACCGCTCGCGTGGTTAAACAAGAAGCAAGCGAAAGGTGACCTGGTGGTGTTCGTCTCCGACAACGAGTCCTGGGTGGACGCCAAGGGTGGTCGTGGCACGGAAACGATGCGGCAGTGGTCCGTGTTCAAGCGGTTCAATCCGCAAGCGCGGTTGGTGTGCATCGACATCCAGCCGTATGCCACGGCGCAGGCAGCGGAGCGCGAGGACATTTTGAACATTGGCGGATTTTCCGACCAGGTGTTTCAGGTCATCGCTGCGTTCGCCGAAGGCCGGCTCGGCGCCGATCACTGGGTGGGTGAGATTGAGTCGCTCCAGTTGTGAGCGATCGCGGGGAGTGATGCCCGGCCACGTCAATTGGGGCGTGGCCGGGTTGAGCGGAGAATGATTTTGAGGGCCGAATGCCGCCTGGGACTACACCCAAACTGTAAAGTCTCGGCAAGAAGTTGTCGGCCTGTTTTAAGCGAAGATTGATCTTTTTGTGACGAATGCCGATGGAACTACATCCTTAAAGAGGACGAGGTCGTGGGTTCGAGTCCCGCCGATTCCAACAAATGGGATCGTAGCTCAGCGGTAGAGCACGTTAATACGTTTCATCAATGTTGTCGTCACAGTCTTTAGCGACGAATGCCGGAGTAACTACATGTAAGCCGTTGGTCGCCGGTTCGAATCCGGCCTCCGACCCAATAACGGTTGGAGTAGCTCAGTGGTAGAGCAGCGGAAAATGTTTCTCCAAACCTTGTCGTCGCGATTTTTATAGTAATTGTTGGTCGGTATGATTTCGGCGCGAATGCCGTTGGAACTACATCTGTCGCGGGTTCGACTCCCGCCGGTCTCAAGTGAATGAGACCGTAGCTCAGTGGTAGAGCGATTGTTTCAGCAAAAACTTGTCGCGCTGTTAACAACTCTGAAAGTAGTGAAGAAAGTGACCGTGTGTGGGTGAGTTTAACAACGCAGACAGAGTGGTTTCATGCCAATGGTTTATGCCGAGGCGGAGCCAGAGGCAACAGGCAAAAACTGGAAAACGGAAAGTCAAACCGCTAATCCGCTAGTCTGAACTGTTCGGAGTCCGGGACGGACGGTACGCAGGTAGCCCAGGGTAAGGCCGTCAGGCCGCCACCCTGGGTATTACGTATTAAAAACACTCCCTTGTTTATTCATTCGTCTCGGCGCTTGTTATGCGCCGAGACGAATGAACAAACAAGGCGAGAAACATTTCGCGAGCTTACCTAAAAACCATAGCACGGCGACACTACAACCTTCCACCTCGCGCCTGAGCCCACCGGAACACGCTACGCGTCGTGGAGTGCGCGCGCGACGCTTGCGAAGCGCCGCTTTTCCGCAGGAGGACACTGGATCTATGTTATACTGTGACCGTCGAGCCAGGAAGCCACAGGTTGAACTGCAGCGATTTTTAGAAGAGCAATCCAGAATCTTTCGATTCAGGGCGTTTTTTCGATCTTATATCCAACGAATCCTGTTCGTCAGATGGGCTCCTCGCGACAAGGCTGTAGAGGACTACAGCACCACGACCGCAAAGCAGACTTACTCTGAGTTGCGCGAGTTCCGAACCAAATCGTTCCCTACCGTGCCCCCCGCTGAAGGCGTGACTGTTCCCAGGCAGTGAAGTCGCCGTTGGTGCTGGTGACCACCTCCGCGCTGCCCGCGCTGGTGGCATAGACCCGCACCCAGGTGCCGTCGGATTGTTGCCAAGGTGCTTTCTCCCGCAACAACAGCGTCGGTGGGTCGGTAGCGCGCGGGATGGTCCGGCTTATAAATTCAAACTTCGCTTCACTAATGCCGTTACTGGCCGCCAGGGCACGATCATCCTCTGAAAGAGAGGCATACGCGACTATCTCCTCAAAGGTTTCCGGGATCTGCCGGCCATGATGCGACCAGTAAACAACGGTCGATGTGGCCAGGCTGGCAGCGAAGCCCTGTTTGGCTTGCAGTGTTCGCTCCTCCCGATTCTTCCGTGTCTCCGCAGCATCGGCCAGGGCGGCCTGGAGTTGCTGACGTAGCGTGTCTTGTTCGGCCTTGAGACGCTCTACCTCCGCTTGCGCCTGGCGCAACAGCCCCGCTTGGTTACGCAGCCGGAGCACTTCGCTGGAAGGGGACTCGCCCGGGGTGTCCGCCATGCGGCCAGGCTGCGCCCTGCGGTTGGCCAGGCGTTCGTTCTCCGATCTGAGCTGGTGCACTTCCTGGCGCAACGCTTGATTCTCTTCCTGGAGATTGGTTTGACCCGGGTGGCGAGAGACCCAAAGAGAAATGACCAATCCCAAAAACAGACCCAGAATCCAAAGTTTGTCTTTGCTCATAAAACCTCCAGCAATCGCTCCAGGTGCTGTTCAACTCGTTCGTCACCTGAGGAACGGAGATTTAAATAGAGAGAGAGTGAATCCACAAGCGTGTTATCGCCCAACAACAACGGATTATAGCTCCAGACCTGCAGACTGGCAGTCGCGTGCTCAGAGTCAGGACAGTCAATGTATGTCCCTTTCTCCACGAGCTTCCGATAGGTTGAAAGTGGCAGCGCGACATCCACTCTCATTCAGACTATGCCGTTGGCAACACACGCGTGCTTGCGAATCCTCGTGGATATCCAGGCGAAGCAAAGACTGGTTTTAATCCGAGTCTGGTGGTGGAGCTGTAATTTTAAGATCAGCGTGGATCAGCGAGGCGGTTCATAATCTCAATGACAATGAGCCAAGGCCGAAAACTGCTTTTCGTCTGCAGCCAGCATCGGCTGCAGGACAACTACGAGACTCAAGAAAGGCACGAATAAGTTTCATCGAAGGAGCTGACTCTGATCGATGTGCTGGTCGAGGAAAATCCTAAGGGCGTCCTGGCCGGCGCATGATAGGTTATGACACCGGGGCGCAGATCGGTCCCCGGATGCTGCTGCCTGATGAAAACCGAGTTTTGGTACCTGATTATCGGTGTGTTGCTTGTAGTGGTCACCCTGACGGGCACGCTGACAAAGCGTCTGCCGGTGACTTTGACGATGCTCTATTTAGCTGCCGGGTTGGTCCTCGGGCCTTTGGGTTTCGGAGTTGCTGATGTCGATGCCATCGGACAAGTAGGCTTATTGGAACTGCTTTCGGAGTTGGCAGTTATTGTCTCCCTCTTTACCGCCGGGCTGAAATTGCGCTGCCCTTTCCCAGACAAGCGTTGGGGAGTGCCGCTGCGCCTGGCCTTTGTTTCGATGGCGCTTACAGTGGGGTTCGTGGCGTTTGCGGGTAGCCAGTTCTTGGGAATCTCGCTCGGAGCCGCCGTGCTGCTGGGCGCGATTCTGGCTCCAACTGACCCCGTGCTGGCATCCGACGTGCAATTGGAAAGCGCGGGGGACCAGGATAAACTCCGGTTCGGCATCACAGGCGAAGCAGGGTTCAATGACGGCACGGCGTTTCCATTCGTGATGCTGGGTTTAGGGTTGCTCGGGCTGCATGAGTTGGGCACGGCTGGGTGGAAATGGCTCCTGGTGGATGTGATCTGGGCGGTGTTTGGTGGCCTGGCAATCGGCGGTTTACTTGGGACTTTAGCTGGCAAGCTGGTGTTGTATCTGCGGCGCGAACATAAGGAGGCTGTGGGGCGAGACGAGTTCCTGGCTCTGGGGCTGATCGGGGTTTCTTATGGAGCGGCGCTGGCTGCGGATACGTATGGGTTCCTGGCGGTGTTCGCCGCCGGCCTGGCGCTGCGCAACATTGAGCGGCGGCACTCCGGCGAGAAACCCCCTCCGGGCGTGGGTGAACTGGCCGTTGCGGCAGAAACGAAAGAAGTTGCAACTGATCCGAAAAGTGCGCCGGCCTACATGGCGGAGGCGGTGTTGGTGAGCAACCAACGAACTGAGCGGTTGCTGGAAGTTGCCTTGGTGCTGCTGGTCGGGTGTATGATCCAGCCGGAGTATGTGACGTGGATGAATGTCGCCGCAGCAGGAGCACTTTTGATAGTGGTGCGGCCGCTTGCAGTGTTTGCGGGTTTGGCCGGGAGCGGGGTCGGTTGGCGGGAACAGGCATTGTTCGGCTGGTTCGGTATTCGCGGCATCGGATCCATATACTACCTGACCTACAGCATTAACCATGGGCTGGAGCCGCATGTCTCTAAGGTTTTGGAGGGGATCACTCTAATTGCCATTGCATTATCGGTATTGGTGCACGGTTTTTCGGTCACACCACTGCGATTGTATCGACAGCGACGGGACCGGTCCACCGCCCACTGACCAGCGTCATTGTTCTCACTCGGGTGACTCGCTAAACTCCCCGGATAAGGGCGCGGAAAACGATCTGCCAGCTTCTTATGTCATGGGAGCTTTCCGGGAGCACGGCCTATAGCTCCGTCAGCAGGGCGGGGGGCTACGTTCATGGTGGCGCTTACGGCGGGCAGTTCGGTCCGTCGGGTGGATTCGGATGGCTGGAGCAGATCTTCAGCACCGTTCCCGGAGAGTTGTACTTGGTAAGCTGCTGGCTGAAAACACCCTTATCCCACAAGACTCCTGGATTGAAATATGCCCTGCAATCAAGCCCCAACCCGGCAGGTCCGTGGGCAGACGAGGGAAGCACCGTCCCCTCGGTTGCCTCGGGGCCCACCCTCAATACCATCGCCTTTGTTTGGAACTGCTGCCGGCGTGCAATGCTCGACTTTGGGCGGTTACAGAGGCAAATTCAAGGATGCCGGATGAAAACTCCCAGCGCATAGACAAGCAGGAATCGCACCTCGCTTACCTTGAGCACCAGTTCGAACAGTTGAACGGGGTCCTCATCGAGCAGGGAAAACTAATGGAGCCTCAAGAAGGACGTTAACATGAATGATATGCCACCACCTGTTTCACATCCCCGCGATCCATTGCACGGCATCACGCTGGAGCGCATTCTTAAAGCACTGGTCGCGCGGCATGGTTGGGCGGAGATGGGCCATCGCATTCCGATCCGTTGTTTTCAATTCAATCCGAGCGTGAAGTCCAGCCTTACGTTTCTCCGCAAAACACCATGGGCGCGCGCGAGGGTCGAATCATGGTTCCTCGAGGAAGGATTGCAAAAGGAAGCGGACCTCACCTAATTTCGCTGACCAAACTCCGCGGACGGCCGAGGGAAGAGGGCCTTGCTCGACCATGATGAAGAGTCCTATCCATTTGCCTGACCTCATAGGCGGTGGCATGGTTGTGCCTGGAGAGAGAAAAGGATTATGGACAAAGCAATCAGTCGGGAAATCCGGTTAGCATCGCGGCCGAAGGGCATGCCGGCACCTCAGAATTTCACAATCGCTTCGGTGGAGATTGGTCCTCCAATAGACGGGGAAGTCCTGGTCCGGAATCTGTTCATGTCTGTAGACCCTTACATGCGCGGGCGCATGAATGAGGGCAAATCGTATGTCCCTCCGTTCGAGATTGGCAAACCACTCGAAGGTGGGGCTGTCGGGCAGGTCGTGGAATCCAAGGCGGACGGGTTCCGGCCTGGCGAATGGCAATTGTTCATTGCGAGGGCGAGCATCCCACTTCAGGTTGTTTCGCCATGCTTTTGGTAGACCGTCAGTTTCTTCTTCATGAATTGGTGTTATTGTTCGGGATAGGAAGTGTTATGAGCAGCACGAAAGCAAAGAACACCATCTGCCTTTGGTTTAACAAGGATGCGCAGGATGCAGCGCGCTTCTACGCCGCCACGTTCCCTGACAGTAAGGTAACCGCGATTCACAAAGCCCCTGGCGATTTTCCCAGCGGCAAGGAAGGCGAAATCCTCACAGTGGAATTCACCGTCTTCGGCGTTCCTTGTTTGGGTCTCAATGGTGGGCCTCAGTTCAAACACAGCGAGGCGTTCTCCTTCCAGATTGCGACTGATACGCAGGAGGAAACGGATCGCTATTGGAATGCGATCGTCAGCAATGGCGGCGAGGAGAGCGCTTGCGGGTGGTGCCGGGACCGTTGGGGAATTTCCTGGCAAATCACGCCGCGCGTGTTGACGGACGCGATGGCGGCCGGTGGCGCTGAAGCCAAACGCGCCTTCAATGCGATGATGGAAATGGGTAAGATCGACATCGCCAAAATTGAGGCCGCTCGCCGCGGTTGATGGAGACGACGGCGTTGCGGCCGACGCCCCAACGTTGCCGAGCCATATCAGGAGTATGCCGACGCCTCCCCCCGATGCCAAATCCGTTGGGAGTCTTTGTAAACCTCACGCACTCGGTGAAAGGGAATTCGATGCACACGCGCTTCGAGATCGGTGATCTCGAATGTGTGTGGCGCGTCGTCAGGGAACGAGACCTGCCTTAATGGCACCAGGATGATGCGGTTTTCGGCGCGGTCAAAGTACCCCAGTTCGAAGTTCCCCTTGGCGAACGTCGGGTCCCACCGGATGCGGTTCAGCAGTTCGTGGATCGGTATCATCGCCTCAAATTTCTCCCTTTGCCCGCAGGATCAATTCCGTCTTGAACTCATGCAGGCCCAGTTCCAGACCTGCCGGATACTGGTGAGGATTCGCGAACCTCTTTAAGCCCGCATGCAACATCGAGAGCTGCTTTTGGGCGCGTGTCCGGATTGCATCCAGTGAAGGAACCTTATAGACCACTTTGCCGCCACGCATAACGGGAACCAGCAAGTCTTCGTATTTGGTTTTGGTGGAGAAATGCTTCCGCCGGGTCGGATCCGCCGGGTCCACGATCGTCGTCGTTCCGGAGAGCGGGCGTGTTTCATCATAGATGGCATCGCCGATGAATTCATTTGCATTCCTGAAGCGCCGCACCTGAAGCACTCCTGGGTTTGTGACTTTCGCCGTCTGCTCCGATAGCTTCACTTTATGGACCCAGGTGCCATCGGAATTGCGAATAGCTGAGAGCTTGTAAACGCCGCCCAAAGCGGGCTGGTCAAAGGCGGTGACCAACATCGTCCCCACTCCCCAGACATTGATTTTCGCGCCCTGTTGCTTAAGGCTGGCGATCAGATGCTCAGTTAGATCGTTGCTGGCAATGATTGCGGCGTCTTTGAAACCAGCTTTGTCGAGAATCTTGCGCGCTTCGATGCTCAGGTAGGCCAGATCGCCTGAATCGAGCCGAATTCCGCCAAGCTTGTGACCGAGCTTTCGCAGGTGTTTGGCCGCTTCGACCGCGTTGCGAACACCCTGAAGAGAGTCGTAGGTATCGACCAGGAAAATGCAGTTATTCGGCAGGGCATCAGCATAGGCTTTGAATGCCTCAGGTTCGCTGTCAAAGGCCATCACCCAACTGTGGGCGTGGGTTCCTTTGACCGGGATTCCAAACACTTTTCCGGCGAGCACGTTTGATGTTCCAGCGCAACCGCCAATGTAAGCCGAGCGACTGGCTGTCAGCGCACCATCGATCCCCTGGGCCCTGCGAAGGCCAAACTCCACCACCGGATCTCCCTCGGCGGCGAGGCACACCCTTGCAGCCTTTGTCGCGATGAGGGACTGAAAATTGACCAGGTTTAGCAACGCGCTTTCGATGAGTTGGGCTTGTAGAATGGGTCCGCGAACCCTCACGAGTGGCTCCTGCGGAAACACAGCCGTGCCCTCCGGCACCGCGTCCACATCCAGACGAAGCTTCAGCCGTGAGAGGTATTTAAGAAACGCGGAATCGAAGAGCCTCCGGTTGTCATTCCCTTTAAGTTGGCCCAGGTAATCGAGATCGGATGTTGCAAATTTGAACCCGTGCAGGTAGTCAATGCAGTCGCTAAGCCCGCAAGCCAGTGTGAAGCCTCCCCCGAAGGGCTGCTTGCGAAAGAGCAGGTGAAAGACAGCTTCCTGATCCGCCTTACCTGTCTTCCAATAGCCGTATGCCATCGTAAGCTGGTAAAGATCGGTCAGCAGTGCCTGGGCGCCGGGATGATTTCGTAAGGCCGTGTTCATTGTGGGTGTAATAGTAACACGAAGACACAGTGAAATCAAGCACTACCCCTTGCTTGAAGATCCCTGACTTCGCCAGCCACCACAAACCCGGAAGTCACAAACCGGTCAGGTCATCGGCTTTTCAGCCACAAGGACCATATTGGTTGGAGGCCAGTCCAAGGGCACTCCATGCGTTCCACGGAGGCGCACGCGCCCGGTATAGCGATGTTGGATAATCCATAGATTCGCATAGCATCGCGATCCGCGCTCCGGCTGAGTCGCATTCTCCAACACCTGAAACCCAGCTTCAGCAAGCGCGGCCTTCCACTGTCCGAAACCCCAGAAACAGAACTCCTCGTTCATCTCCGCCACCCAGTTGTCCACATAATCCTTCTTGGACAGAAACTCGGCAGCCTGCCATAGCGCCAACTGGTAATGGGGTTGCCCTTCGCAAACCGTTTCTATGAATGGAAAGGGACGCCGCCCGCCCAGAAAATCCCTGGCGAACAACTGAAAGCGGCTGCGCGTCGATAGCCCGCGAACCCAATCTGCCTGGCGTCCATCGTGGCGTGCGAGCTCCTCGGCTGCCGGGTTTAGTCCATCTTCCTTAGAACACCACAGGGAGACTGTCGATTCCCGGTTCTCCGGACCGACCACATCCCGGATGAGCAAGCGTCCTCCCGGACGAAGCTGACGAAACTTCTCCGAAAGATAGCCGCGCACCGACTCCTCGCCGCGTCCGTAACTCCAGATCTCATGGAGGGTGCTGTTGCAGACGGTGGTATCGATGGATTCGGAATCGAAGATTCGGTCAAAGAGGTTGCGGTGGAAGAAATGAACGTAAGCGCCACCGAACTCGCCCGCCCGCTGGCGTTCGTGGAACCGCCCGGCAAACTCCGCCGATAGATCAATTCCATACAGGTCCGAGTCGGGAAAGTCGGAGCTGATTTCTGCAAGCAGAGCGCCATCAGCACATCCTTCATCCACAATACGCCCGGATTTGATGCCGTCGCGGATATCGAGGTACTTGAGCCGGATGATCTCGTTCATTCCGCGGGCATAGCTGCTGTAATTACGTGTTTCGGTTAAGCTGCCTTCCTGGTTCGTCAGGGGATCCGAATAGAGACGCCGGATCCGCAGAGGAACCTCGGGAAGATCCTCGAATAAACTCCCATGACTCTCAGCCAGGTTGGACTTCACCAACGGCCCGTGCGCCCATTCAGTCTGGGTCCCAATCTCGCGAACGATTTCAATGGGGGTTGCAGGTTTTGGATCAGGTTCGGCGGATTCGGCTAGCGCTATAGCAAAGCCGAGTTTCTGGTATAGCCCAACCACTTCCGGGGTGGAACACAGCACGAGGCAGTTTTCAGGCGTCAGACTGACAGCCATCTCACTTTGGTTCGCTATCTCCTTGAGCGTGAAATCCGCGAAGTTTTGGGTGTGTCCGTAATGCGGGATTCCAACGATTCGAAAGCGGAACGGCACCACACGGCGCAGGTCTCTGGCGAAGCGATCAACCCCGATGGCTCGCACGTGGAAAGGAATTGGGTTGTAGCGCGAGTTTTCCTGGTTCGCCGAGGTAATGGCAAAGATGATCTCCGTTGGAGGGTCGCTCAACCTGCATCGTCCAGAGATCAAGCCAGGCAACTCCTCGGGTGCGGTGGTGAGAACTCGTCTCAGGTAATCTTGCTGAAAGCGGGTGTTGACCAGGTGCCGTCCCGGAAAAAGCAGGTAGTTCATGCGGGTTTGCGTGTTGGCGTTAACGTGGGCAAGGGTTGAGGGGCACCGGTAAGAGCATAGCCGCCTCGAGAGGTTTCACTCCAGGCCACAGGGCGGGGCTGTACTCAGCGAGTTCGGTCCCAGGTCTTACCGTTGCTGTTGGGTTTACCATGGGCGGCAGATTAACAAGAAGCGTTTTGACATTCACGAACTGGTTTTGAACAGACTGCTTTGGTCATTTTTAGAGAGGCCGCATGTCTGTCTCGCGAATGCTGCTGCTCGATCGCAAATAAACCAGCGAATCGGGATCCGTACTGTTGGTAGCAATGTCCAACAACATCGATTACCCCTGCCTTTTCGGGTTTGCGCTTTCCGGCGCAAACCCGAAAAGGCAGGGTTTACATAGAAGGAGGCGTGAAGCTACCAACAGTACGGAAGTGGAACGAAACTGTTTCCGGGTATTGACATGGTGTGCCACATACACTACAACTAGCCTGTGTAAAGGATACACGAACAAAACGAAAGGCACCATATGATCGGCATTAAGCTCATCAAGGTTCAGCCCACCACCTACCTTCTGCAGTATCGTGGCGGCAAGATTGTCCGCGAAGGGCTGGGGCTCTCCTTCTTTTACTATGCGCCGACAACATCCCTGGTAGCGGTTCCGGTGGGGAGCGCGGACATCCCGTTTATTTTCCAGGAAACCACGGCTGATTTCCAAGCCGTCACAATCCAGGGCCAGGTGACCTATCGTGTGGGAGATCCGAGGCGATTGGCGGGGCTGTTGAACTACACACTTGCCCTGAACGGTCGGGATTACACCTCGGAAGATCCAGAGAAGCTTCCGGAACGTGTCATCCACGTCATCAACGTGCTGGCACGGGCCGAACTCCAGAAGCTTCCACTGCGCGAAGCTATCCGAGCGTCGGACGAACTGGTTCAAACCGTGAAGGCGCGCTTGGTTGCGGCGGATGAGATTACTTCCCTTGGTTTGGAGGTGCTTGGCCTGTCGATTCTGGCCATCAAGCCTACCCCTGAGACGGCGCGAGCGTTGGAAGCTGAGGCGCGGGAACAAATGTTCCGGGACGCGGATGAAGCTATCTACGCGCGGCGCAACTCGGCCGTTGAGCAGGAACGCGCGATCAAGGAGAACGAGCTGAACACCGAGATCGCGATCGAAACCAAGAAGCGCCAGATCCGCGAGACTCAGATGGACGCGGAACGCGCGGTGCAGGAAAAGGAAGGGCTGCTCAAGAAGGAAGCGCTCGAATCGAACATCAGCCTCGAAGACCGACGCAAGAGCCTGGTGGTATTAGCCGCGGAGAATGCCAAGGCTGAAGCCGACGCCCGTGCCTACGGCGTAGCGAGCACCATGAAAGCATTAGCAACCGCGGACACCCGGATTCTTCAGGCGCTTGCCAGCACCGGGATGAAGCCGGAACAACTCATTGCCTTTGCATTTCAGGAATTGGCCAGCAACGCGGAGAAGATCGGTCAGCTCAACATCTCGCCAGATCTCCTCCGGGAACTGCTCACCCCACAAACCGGACGAAAATGAACCGTCTGACCGACAATAAAATTGTCCTGGTGACAAGGCCGACGCGCCTGGCTGAATTGGTGATTCGATTCAACACCGTCAGCCAGGCCAGATTCTACGTTGAGCACCAGGGAGCGGATTTCTCGGATTATCTCCGCGAGGACGAGACTTATCATCGTGCTCTGGCCGAGACGCAGTCTGTCCTGTCACAAATAGGACGAGTCCAAACGGTGGACCGTGGATTTCTGCCGAACTTTGTGTTCGGTCCTGAGGATACAGTTGTTACCCTGGGGCAGGACGGACTGGTGGCGAATACGTTGAAATATCTTAACGGCCAGCCTGTCGTGGGCGTGAACCCCGACCCTGAACGTTGGGACGGGCGGTTGTTGCCATTTCGTGTGAGCGATCTGTCGAAACTGATGCCCGAAGTCGTGTCGAGGAAACGCTCCACGCGTGCAGTGACCATGGCCAAAGTTTCATTGAACAACGGTCAGATCATGTATGGCGTGAATGATCTATTCATTGGACCAAAGACGCATTGCTCGGCGCGCTACCTGATTCGCAGTGGCGATGCAAGCGAGACGCAATCATCGAGCGGCGTGATTGTCTCCACCGGCATGGGCTCGACTGGTTGGCTAAAAAGCCTCCTCACCGGGGCTGCGGCCATCACGCGGTCGGCAGGCTCCAGCCTCGCCAGCCAAGCGACGGAAGAGTTATATGCAGATCCTGGCGTGAAGGCCAAGACCAGTCCCAAGGTTCGTTTCAACGTGAAGACGGAATTCTCATGGGATGCCGATTATCTGTTTTACACGGTTCGCGAGCCGTTCCCTACGAAAACCACGGGGGCAAACATGGTGTTTGGCCGTGTCACCCCTGAGAGCCCGCTGATTCTCGAATCGAGAATGGCCGAGAACGGTGTCATCTTCAGCGATGGAATCGAAAAGGACTTCCTTGAGTTCAACTCGGGAACCCAGGCAATCATCGGAATTGCCGAACGCAAAGGTGTGTTGGTGGAGTGAGCCTATGAAAACAATCCTGCTGCTGGAAGATAATGACGACCGAATAGCCGCCTTCGAGAAGACGGTCTCCGTTCTCGGCTTCGAACTGAAGGTTTGGCGCGATGCGCCTTCGATGATTTCAGAATGCGAGGCTTTCTTTCCGACTACGGTCCTGATCTCGCTGGATCATGATTTGAATCCAGCACCCGAGGCGACTGCTGATCCAGGCACGGGTGTAGATGTAGCACGGTTCCTGGGGGACTTCATGCCTGTTTGTCCCGTCCTGATTCATTCATCGAATACGGACCGCGTTTACTCGATGCATAATGAACTTCGGTTTGCTGGATGGATTGTTGATCGGGTGGGCCCGCTCGGGGCAGACTGGATTGAGACCTCCTGGCTGACCGCGGCGCAACGGATGCTCAAAGAATTCCCGAATACCTGGAAGGCCTGCCTTTCAAGTGACCATATCGAGCGGGTTGAGCGTATGAAACTGTCGCTCGACGGTCTTGGCCTGGGTGATGCCCTGGGCGAGATGTTGAGCTATCAGGCGCACAAGGCTCCGCGCCTCCTTGCTGAAGACGCTCTTCCCGCTGGCCCCTGGTTCCACACGGACGACACAGAAATGGCGATCTCTATTTGTGCTGTGCTCAAATCGCACGGTCGCGTGTATCAGGACGCGCTCGCTAAACGGTTCGCCCGGCGCTTTGAGCGGGACCCGGACCGTGGCTATGGGAAAATGACACGCATACAGATGCGAGAGATAACGGCAGGTGCCAAGTGGCGGGACATGGCAGCCAACGCATTCGGCGGGCAAGGTTCCATGGGGAACGGCAGCGCCATGCGGATCGCGCCGCTGGGCGCCTACTTCGCCGATGATTTTAAGCGGTGCACGGAAGAGGCGAGAGCTTCATCCTTGGTGACTCATACGCATCCTGAAGCAGTTGCAGGGGCGATTGCGGTAGCCGTGGCTGCTGCGGCTTCCTGGCAATTGCGGGAAGCCCCAAACCCTGAGCGTACACGGGCGTTCTTTGATGCTGTGCTGGGCCAGACGCCGGAGAGTCGGGTCCGTCGTGGAATCGCTCTGGCATGCACAACTCCACCAGAAGTACCGGAAGAAGATGTTGCTCGCGCGCTTGGCAACGGGTCGCAGGTGACGGCGCCAGACACCGTGCCCTTCTGCATCTGGATGGCGGCAAATCACCTGGATGGGTTTGTTGATGCCCTGGGGAAAACAATAAGTGTGGGAGGGGATTGTGACACGAACGCAGCTATCGTCTGCGGCATCGTGGCCCTGAGCGCAGGTCGGGAAAGCATCCCGGTCGAGTGGTTGAGGGCAAGAGAAAGGATTGATCTGTGAATTCAATTCTACTTACAGAAGGCGGAAACCCGGAGAACCAGATTCGGGGAGTCATAATCCATGATGGCGGGGTCTCTGCCCGATGACGTTACGCTCATCTTGATCACTCTCTGAAAGGAACGCCCCGATGACTAACAAAGAAGAAATTAGAACAAGCAAGTTCCTCAGCTTGATTCTTCGGCACGAACCCGAGCGGGTCGGGTTGCAGCTTGGCGAAGCAGGTTGGGTAAGTGTGGAAGAACTGTTGAAGGCGGTAAATGAGAACGGTGTGCCGCTAACATTGGCCGAACTTCAGAACATTGTTGCCACGAGCGACAAGAAGCGTTTCGCCTTCAGCGACGACGGCCTGCGCATTCGCGCTAGTCAGGGTCATTCCGTAGAGGTGGATCTACAATACTCTCCGCAAACACCTCCGGAAACTCTCTATCACGGCACAGCCACACGATTTCTGGACGGCATCCGCGAGCACGGCCTGCAAAAGATGCAGAGGCATGATGTCCACCTGTCCGCAGAGACCAAAGTTACGGTTCAAGTGGGCGGACGACATGGCAAACCGGTGTTGCTGACCATTCGTGCCGGTGACATGCACAAGGCTGGCTTCCTTTTTCGATGCTCGGCCAACGGCGTATGGCTGGTTGATCACGTTCCACCCCTATTCATTCGATTCCCATGAAAGCATTGATCCTGGTTGATATACAAAACGATTTTCTGCCCGGCGGCGCGCTCGCCGTGCCGGAGGGCGATAAAGTAATTCCCATAGCAAACCCACTGCAGCCGATCTTCCCTGTTGTGGTCGCTACGCAGGATTGGCATCCAGCTAATCACGGGAGTTTTGCAGCCAACCACCGGGGGAAGAATGTTTTTGAGCAAATCGAGCTAAACGGACTTCCACAAACATTGTGGCCCATGCACTGCGTTCAGAATACCGCAGGTGCGGAATTGGCGAACGCTTTAAATAGCGAAAGGATTGCCAAAGTCTTCCCCAAGGGCACAGATCCGGGCATAGACAGCTACAGTGGTTTCTTCGACAACGGCCACCGCAAGTCCACCGGCATGGGCGAATGGCTCAAAGCACAAGGCGTAACCGAAGTATTCGTCTGCGGTTTGGCGACGGATTACTGCGTAAAATTCACTGCCCTCGATGCTCTGCAGATGGGATTCAAAACGCATTTGATTGAGGACGCCAGCCGGGGCGTAAACCTGCATCCGGGCGATGTAGTGGCAGCAATCCAGGAAATGAAACATGCCGGGATCCAGGTCGTCCAAAGCGCCGAGTTGGTTAGAAGGGGATCGAAATCAACGTAAAACCGATATGGACCGCCTCTTCCAGCAGTTTGATGATTTATGTGCCAAAACCGGCAGCATGGGAACCACATTCAGATGACCACCGTGAGTTCCACTCCGCGGCTTCGGCAACGGCTTGCCGGTGTGCTGCTCGGGACCGCCGTGGGTGATGCGATCGGGTTGCCTTCGGAGGGCCTTTCTCCGAAACGGATACAAAACCGATGGCCGGGACCGCTGAGAATGCGTCTTATCCTGGGGAAAGGCATGATCAGCGACGACACGGAGCACTCCTTGATGGTGGCTCAGGCTTTGCTATCCCACTCCGATGATCCTGCGGCATTTCAGCGATCGTTGGCTTGGAAGCTTCGCTGGTGGTTTGCCGGCTTCCCTGGTGGGGTCGGAATGGCCACGGCGAAAGCATGTCTTCGATTGTGGATAGGTATTCCCGCCCACAAATGCGCGGTAGCGTCGGCAGGTAGCGGCACAGCAATGCGGAGCGCAATTATTGGAGCTTTCTTTGCCGATCAACCCGAGAAGCGGCGTGAGTTCACCCTGGCTGCTTCGCATCTGACACACCGTAGTTGGCAGGCCGAGATAGCTGCTCTGGCCGTGGCCGAAGCAGTGGCGCTCGCAGTCACGAACGATGGGCTGCCGAACCCGACAGAGGTCATCGCGATGATGCGGGGCTTGTCACAGGAGGAGGAATGGCAGAAACGGATCTTTGAAATCGAAGCATGCCTCTCAACCAACGCGCCGGTTTCCGATTATGTCGGGAGGCTCGGACTAAATGATGGAGTTACCGGCTATGCACTTCACGTTGTTCCTGTCGCGATCTATGCATGGCTGCGTCATCCACACGATCCTCGGTATGCACTCGTCGCCTCGATAGCATGTGGCGGCGACACGGATACCGTTGGAGCGGTCCTGGGGGCCTTGTGCGGAGCCACCGGCGGATCTGAAGGAATTCCCGCAGAATGGATTAATGGCATCTGGGACTGGCCACGCTCCTGCAAGTTTATCAGACGTGTCGCGGAACGACTGGCCAATCAAAAGGATTCTACGACGGCCCTTGGACCTGTTCACTATTTTTGGCCCGGTGTTATCCCAAGGAACCTCCTTTTTCTCGCCGTCGTCCTGGCTCATGGCTTTAGGCGGCTTGCTCCCCCATACTGAAAGCAAATAAGAAATTCGTGAGCGACACTGCGATTTCGTTTGCGTCCGATCCGTAATCCAAGCTGAAGGCTTGGCAGGGAGTAGCCGGAGTGTCGGAGCGTAGCGAAGACCTCCGGTTAACGAGCTATAACCACAGCACCCTGGCAAGGGTGCCAGACCTCTTACCTGAAATATTCCATCCCATCCAGTACCGTTGCCACACCCTTTGGACGAATAGTTTCCAGGTCGCATGAAGGAATTGTGAAGGCACGCCGCCATGATGAGAAGCTTCTGGCACCCCATCCCGGGGTGCTATTCCAATCTACGACTTTACCGGAGGTCTTCGCTTTGCTGCGACCACCGGCTACTATCTGGCAACCATTCTGGTTGCTGACTTGAACAGGAGTTTGGTGGTTAACGCCTGGTTGTAGCGGAAAGTTGTTTTTTGGGAGTATTGACATGGTGTTGCGGATACACTACAACTAGAACGTGTGAGGAGTACACGAACATGCAAACTGAGTTGGAAGCCCATCTAATGGACATTCTCACACATGCTGGAATTGGCCTCATAGCCGCCACACATCTGCTGAACTCGCACCCTGAGCTGGCGATAGGCGCGGCAGCAGGCTCGGTGTTGCCTGATTTGGATGCTCTCGGACGGCTATTCTCCAAACCACCTTTGATGATCTTGAACTCCTCCTGGATGCTGACAAGAACCTGATTCAAACGAAGTTTTATGTCTAACCCTACACAATACAAGCGAACCTGGGGCCTCCGTTTCTCGCTCATGGATGCTGTTACAATCTGTGTGATCCTGGGTGCGGCAGCCCTTCTATGGCGGCTGGACAGCCCACTCGCATGGATGCTCCTGATCACCGGAGGCCACTTCTTTCTTTTCTGCAATGTGTTCAGGATTATTCGCCATCGTGAAATTACCTGGGCGGGGCTGTTCTTGCTGAACATTGCCCTCTGGGGCTGGTTTGACCGGTTGGCTTGGTCTCCCGTACTGCTCTCCCAATTTCCGGTTACAATCGCTCTTATATTACTTGAGATGCGTTCTCTAAACTATCATGGGGTGTTTGCGAATCGGATCAATCACAGACTGGACGAGTACTTAAAAGGGATGTCGTGAGAAGGATTTGCAAATGACCCAAGGGGAGCAGTTCGAAGAAGCAAGTTCCTGGGCCAAGAGCCCGAACATTTCGGAAGGAAACCACTATGAACACACAAGATCCCGTAACATTTCATCAGCGTATTCTGGGCGGTCTTTGGGGATCGCTTGTCGGCGACGCCCTGGGGGTTCCAGTTGAGTTCCGGTCCCGAGCGGAGGTTCAGCAGAATCCAGTGACCGACATGAGAGAGTTCGGAAGTCACCACCAGCCCAAAGGGACATGGTCGGATGATGGCGCGCTGACACTCTGCACGGTCCATAGCCTGGCGAAATCCGAGTTCGACACACAGGACATGGGGAACCGTTTCGTGCTTTGGATGCAGGAAGATCTTTGGACTGCAACCGGCGTAGTTTTTGATATCGGCGGTGCCACTGCAGACTCGCTCTCGCGGATCGCAAGCGGAACGCCCGCCGAGGACGCCGGTGGACGTGAGGAATACAGCAACGGCAACGGGTCGCTGATGAGGATCATACCTGTCGCTTTGCGGTTTGCGGGTGAGCCCATTGAGTCATTCGCGAGCCGCATCGAACGCGCATCCGCCATTACCCATGGCCACGACCGTTCGAGAATGGCGTGCGTCTTCTTTGGCCTTGTTGTGCGGCAGCTTCTGCTTGGATCTCCCAGCCAGAGGGCTATCGAGACTGCCCGTGGAGAGTTTCAAACCCTATATAAAGGAAGCCCTGAGCTCGCGCGGTTCCGCTCCCTTCTGCAGGATGATTTCGGTTCGATACCGGAGGGAGAAATCGTTTCGACTGGCTATGTTCTTCATACGTTGCATGCGGCGTTATGGTGCCTAATGACGACTAACAACTACCACGACTGCGTGCTGAGGGCCGTTAACCTGGGTGGTGATACCGATACGACCGGTTGCGTGGCGGGTGGGTTAGCCGGGGTTGCCTATGGTCGTAAGGCTATTCCGCCGGATTGGCTCGGGCATCTTCCGCGCAGGACTGAACTGGGCTGCCTCTTCGAGCAGTTTAGCGATTTGTGCTCCAGAACGGACAATATGGGGAACAACTCACAATGAAAACCAGTGATTTCCGCTACCGATCATGTGATATAAGGGTCAATATATAGACTTTTACTAGCCTTTAAGGCTTATGTATAGCCCCTTATATGCGATCCGCTGTACACGATGTCTTTCCAATGGCGCTTCGCCGTTCGTTGTCCAATTTTGGCCATGACCTGGCTGTGGCCCGCCGTAAACGCCATCTGACGGTTGCTATGATGACGGAGAGAACCGGCTTGGCTAAGGGAACCTACTCGCGCATCGAAAAGGGTGACCCTTCTGTGGCTATGGGTGCCTATGCAATGACCCTCTTTGTTTTGGGTTTCGGTGAGGCGCTTAGCAACTTGACGGATCCACGACAGGATGATGCAGGATTGCTAATGGATGAAGAGCGCCTGCCGAAACGGGTGCGTATCAAAAAGACTCCCACACCGTTATAAAAAAAGAACTGGATCAATTCACTGAAGCGTTTGAGCACCCGGAACGCGAGGCTGCGCGGAAGGTGACCCAACACGCGTCTTGATCGGGGTCTCTCTGGGAAAAGTCGATCCCTCTCGGCGCTGCGCCGCTGCCCTCACTTCCTGTGGCGAGAAGCTGCCGGCGCGCCCGTTGCGGGGTATTGTTTTGATCAATCGCCTACCGTAAATACTCGGTGTGCTGCGACCTTCGGTCGCTGTTCGGAAAGCCTCGTGTTACGGAATTCCTGAGGATATCCCTCGACCCTCGCTAGTATTCCGACTCAGCGTCTCCAGCTTTGCAGCACTAATTGATGTCCGGTGCTCAATCCTGGCGCTCATGGAGTCACCAAACGGTAGAACCGACTTGGGTAGTTGGATGCCGCGTAATCCTGAACCATGGCTGCAGGTGAATGCGAAACAAACTGTGTGACACTAGACCAGTTGGCGAAATCCGTCGCTCCCTGAAGGGTGTAGGTTAACCCCTTTTCCATCCGCAAGCTCAGCAGGGTCGACTTGTCGACCGCGAACTCGATGCGGTCCACACCGCATTGGATCTTTCGGGCTTGTCGTTGAGCATCGCGCCGATACATCGGCCATTCGGTTTGGGCCGGAGGACTCGACGCATTCACCGCGATAAGCCAGGATTCACTCGTCACATAAACGGTCCCGTTCTCTGCAATCGTCGGTGATGTGAACGACGTACCTGGCAGGGGGAACGTCCAAAGATTGCTTCCGATCGCGGAGAATGCGTACAGCTTGTGTTCTTGCCAGTCCACAGCGTAGACAGCGCCATCGCTGGCAATGGCCGGAGACCCTGAACTTGCAATATTGGTCTGCCAGATGTTGGTGCCGGTTTGGGGATCAAACGCGCCGAACCTTTCCGTTGATTCGCCGGTGTACAGCCAGCCATTCGTGCCGATGACCACTGAGGCTTCATTGGAAGCTTCGTGCGGGGTTTTCCACTTCAGTCGACCGTCCTGGCTAACGGCATAGATAAGTGAACCGCCGTCGCCGCCGACAAAGATCGTCTCGTCTGCACCAATTGTCGGTGAGGAGTAAATCGGGTGTTGCACGTTGTAAACCCAGTTTGTCCTCCCCTCGGGGTGGACCGAGTACAGCAACCCTGCATGGGTTCCGATATAAATCGTTCCGTCACGACCGATGGTTGGGGAGGAGAATTGTTCTACACCGACGTAGCCAGAGTCCAGCGGGACACTCCAGTTGGTCGTCCCACTTGGACTGATGGAGAGTAAAACGCTGGAAAGGGTTGTCCCGCGAGACACGTAAACGGTCCCATCGCTGGCAATCGCGGCGGCGCATCGGTTCTTCTCGGAAAATCCTGGAAGGTTTAGCCACCAATTGGTCGCACCATCTTTGCTGAACGAATAGAATCGGCCAATAGAAGTTCCGAAATAGATCGTTCCGTCAGCAGCAATTGCTGGTGGTGACCCTGCCGGAGCCGAGCTTACTGTGCTCGCTACACGCCTAACCCAATTCGTGGTCCCATTCGCGCTCAAAGAGAAGAGGTAACCGGCAGCGGTGCTGAAGTAGATATTGCCATTGGTATCGAACGCAGGAGTTGTGATCCCGGTTGCAAAATTCACTTGCCAGCGGAGGGTGCCGGCTGTCTGCCCGAGAGTTTCGAACGCACTCATCCAAACGACCAACACCATCACGAGCGCTGGAAGGATTGGAAGCCTCCGTCTCGGCCCGACGTCTTTCAAACGGGTGGCGTGAACACTCGCGTTTGGCCTGGGTTTGCGAATATCGGAACGTGTCGTTCCTGCAGAAACAAGGACCGCCATTGTATGCATGAAAAGACCTTACTATTGATCGTGTGCATAGGTCAAGCAACCCTTCCATCCATTTCTTATGAACCTTAAATGACCTTCCTTGCTCACAATCCACGGGCCAGATGGACCAGGATTATGCAGGAAAATCAATCGAGCCGGATCAGTTCCAGCTTGTCGATCCTCAGCGCTTTGATGGCGGATTTTGCTCCGCCCTTCTGATCGAAGCGGCCGGGGCCGATCCAGAAATAGTGGTCCCGCTCAGGCGTCCATTCGGCAACATCGTACCACGCGTAGCCGTCACCAACGTCGGATGTCTTGCGCTCGATACCACCGCAATCCCGGCGGTTTTTGCCGTCGTAAACGCCCGCCCAGAAAGCTTCGCCTTCCTTGCCAGGTTCCTTCTCGACACACACCCGCATTCGGATGCGATACTTCTTGCCGGGGTCGAAGGCGACCTGCGAAAAGGGCAAGGTCGTGCACCATTCGTAATGGGTGTTATAGAGCTTCATGGCGGACCCGTCGTCAGCCTGCGAGTCAGCCACGGTGTCGCCCCAGGTGCCGCGATGGCTGAGGGAGAGGAGCTTGTCTTCCACGAAGGTGCGTGACTGCGCGGGTGGCAGGGCCGGGGTATTGGTCAGGGCCCGCCAGCGCGCCAGCAATTGGTTGTGGCGCCCCATATCCTCTGAAAGACGAATGTCCTTAGCCTCATCGAACCGCTTGAGTAAGTCGGCAGCCAACTCACGCTGCTCTGCCGCGGTTTTGTGCTGCTCCGGATGTGCCGTTACCCACACTTTGATTTGCTCCGAGCCTGGCATCCGTTCCATCCGGGCGTAGAGGACTGAGAACGCCCCCATGCGCACGTTGTACAGCCGGGCGGGATCATCTTTCACCGCTGCTTCAGCCTGCTGCCAGAGGGTGTTGGCGCGGGCGTAGAAATCGTCCGTGAGGAGCGTGTGGCGGGAGTCATCGAAGATTCGGAGGGGGCGATTGGCCGGGTCACGATAATAGCTGTGCAGCGCATCAAAGTAGGTGCGCACATAGGGTGCGGCAGCGCCGTAGTAACCCTGGAAAAAGTCCTGCAGCAACGGTTCCTGGGGGAGGTCCGGGTTCCACAGCCACTTGGCCAAAAGCCAGGCTTTCAGTTCTGCAAAGTCGCCGTGTCTGCCCTGGTATGCCCCTTGTTCAAAAAGGAATTCGACCCGGTTATCCCGGAAGAACTTCACATTGTCCTGCAAGGCGAGGATGTTCGGGAAGGGGCTGGTGTACTCGCGAAAGTTGGTGGTGTAATCCCAAATGTAAATGCGTTTGCAGATGGCGCCCCAGCCGCGAATATCGTCCAGAAAGGCACGATTCTCTTTGAACGCGCTGGACGTTATGGGGAATGAAAAGTCGCATTCGATCGTGCAGAGGCAGGGCATGACGTTGGCCCGTGGCCGGATGGTCTTGGGCGGCTTGCGTGTATATTGGTAGGCCAGCGTTTCAATGGTCACATTCGGGAACTCTTTCTCCACCTCCTCAGCGATTTTGTTCACGAAGGCGATCATGGTGCCGGCGTGGGATTCTTCGGCATCATCGATGGCTTTGCAGGCCGCGCAGGTGCAGAAGTTGTACCAGTCATTTTGGCTGACGCCGTAAAACGATGCCCCCGGGTCCTTTCGTATCCGCTCTAACACATTCGAAGTCACGATGCGGAGCACGTCCGGATTGGAGAGGCAAAGCTGCGTATAATCCTTGATACGCTTGCCGTTCACTTCGCTGAAGTACTCCGGATGTGCGTCGAAATAGACACTGGGCGGGCAAAGAATGTCGAACGTGTGGCAACTGCCCAGTCCGCCGCCGAAACGGTAGGAGTGGCCGCCATGCCGGGCCTCTAATCGCATTGCGTTGCCATTTGCTTTATTGCGAGCCGCCAGATCGCCGTCGAACATGTCGAACCAGAAAGGCTCGCGCAGGGCGAAGGCGGGTTTCTGCGTCTCGTCCAGCGCAGGCACGCTGAACGTGTCACGCTGTGGAATCACGCTGTGCCAGGAACTATACCAGCGGCAGTCGCCGAAACGTTCCAAAAACTCATATACTCCGTAAAGCGTGCCGCGCACCGGCCCGCCCAGGACCAGGAACCGCTCGCCACGGCGCACGAGGCGGAAGCCATCCTCGCCAAGGGCCTGTATGTCAGCGGGGCCTCCAAGAAGTTCCGAGGTAAATCGTGTATCCCCGAGCAGGATGGCGCGTGCCGGAAGAGGCGCTTCATCGGTCGTGATGGGCAGTTTGACGCCCGTCATCTGTTCTGCGAAGCGCTGTAGCTCCTCCGCAGCGTAGGTTTGGGATGGCGAAGCTGCTGCAGGCCGGACAATGGAGCAGGCAGCGGGTTGGCCGCGAGTAGCCAGAATGAGTTCTTCGGCCGGCGCCCATGCGGCGGACATCAGGACAAGCGTGGCAATCAGCAATCGATTCATAGCGAAATCCTTCCGGCACCGGCAAAGGCCTCTCCACCGGCTAAGTCTTCACCCAACCAGAACGATGGTCCCATGTAAACTCCTAAAACCGTTGGTCGGGGGCGGCGGTCAGACAAATCCACAGATGTCGCAGATGCGCACAGATATAAACCGTGATGAAAAGCGGCGCTAGTTCCTGGGGCGCCCTACGCTTACGCCAACGGGCTTTGAATGTTGCCGCGGCTTGCCCGGCTCGGATCTACATCGAACCCGCTGGGTTCGCAGCAATTAGACGGTGGTTGAGCGCATCAGCGCGATACCACCGGCCCTCGGTGTGGTTTAATCCGCATCCCGCGAGGGATCCCGCGAGGGAGAATGGCGCTTACATAAGGCCCAAAACTTTCTTGCCCAAGCGTTTGCGGCGAGGGGGATGCGGCACAGTTTCGAATAGCACCTGTCGGCTCAGGCGTTGCATCTCCTTCAAAGTTGCCTGGACTTGGCGCCACTGGGCTATGGCCTGAGCAAGCCATTCGAACTGCTCTTTGGAAAGAGCCACGCTGACTGTCTTGCCTTTAACTTTGCGTGTCCATTGGTAACAAGGACCGCCCGCTCCGGGTCCACGGTTCTGGACGTATCCTTCGCTGATCCAAGCAGTGCACGCCAGACTCTGGCGCAATTGATCGTATTGGGTCTCCCATTCTTGCATGTGCGCACTTTTCTGAGATGTCATGAAGAAAAGTGTAGCAATGCTGTCAATAGGGCGGTAGGTATACCGCCCGTGTGAACATAACATCTTTTTTTCCCGCCTGGTCGCACCGCCTCAACCCCATGGGCTCACGGACTGCCAAAGGCCTCCGTTGCGCGGGCGCCCTGACCCTTTGTCAGCTCGAAACCTGCTTTGCCGCTTGGACTCCCCTTCAACTCTTTCCCAAGGCCGCTGCCAAACAAAACAGCCGCGATCGGGATTACACCCCGGCTCGCACCTTCTGGTGCATGCTCTGGCAATCTTTCAATCCTCTGGCCTCGGGCCGGGAGGTGGTCCGCCAACTTCAAGCGCTCTTTGAGCTGGAAAACCGCCGGCAACTATCTCCGGAAGACGGTGCTTATTGCCGGGCAAAATCCCGCCTCCCGCTGGACCAGTTCCCCACCGTTTTGAAGGCCACAGCCGGCTCAGCCGATCGGTTGAGTCCCAAAACCTCTGAGTTCCTTCAAGGCCGCTCGGTCAAAGTGGTTGATGGGTCAACGGTCACCCTGCAGGATACGCCCAGGAACCGGAAGGCCTTCCCTGCCGTTACCTGCGGCACTTTTCCCATCATGCGGTTTGTGGCGTTTTTTTCGTTGTTAAGTGGCGCTATCATTGGCGTGGCTCAGGGCGCTTGGGGGATATCTGAACTGGCTTTGATGCACTCCCTGGCTGCCCAGTTTGGCTCTGGCGATATTCTGGTGGGGGACCGGGGTTTTGGCAGCTATCCAGTGGTGGCCTGGCTACAGTTGGCAGGTGTCGATTTCATCGGTCGGACTACCCGTCGGGTGGATGGCCGACGGCGGGTTAAACGATTGGGTCGCAATGATTGGATGATCCGATGGGAAAAGACTTCATCCTGCTGCTCGCCCTGGCTCAGTGATAGCGAGCGGTTGGCCCTGCCGGCCCAAATGCTGGTCCGCGCAGTCAAAGGATCCTGCTTCCAGAAGGGCTTCCGGGTGCGGCAACTCACGGTCATAACCACGTTGCTGGATCCGCAACTCTATCCCGCTCGGGAGATCCTTCAGGCTTACCTGCGACGTTGGAGAATGGAGATGTGTCTGGACGATTTGAAGACGACTCTGCAAATGGAGTCTGTGCGAGGCCGCACTCCCGAAATGGCTCGCCGGGAAATGTACACTCGTCTGATCGCGCACAATCTGATCCGTTGCACTATGGCCCAAGCTGCGGTTAAACACGGCGTGGCCTTGGATCGGCTTAGCTTCAAAGGCAGCCTCGACGCCTTGCGCCAATTCACCCGCGCAATGACGATGGCCCGTTCCAAAGCCAAACGCCAGCAACTCTGGGAATTGCTGCTGGAAACCTTGGCAAAAGATCAGGTGCCCAAGCGATCCGGCCGACGTGAACCCCGCGCCGTTAAACGCAAGAAGAGCAAATACCAGCGTCTGAAGGGCTCACGCCACTGCTTCAAAGATCGCCCGGGCCGCAACAAACGCCAACGAAACGCTCGCCTGCGCAGACTCGCCGCTATGTAAGCGCCATTCTCCCGCGAGGGATGCCAGCACGACCGGTCGTTCTCTGGTCTGACGATTGCGATCAGGAAGGGATCTGCGACCCCTGACCGGGGTCGTTCTCGTTTTGGTTCGTTACCAGGGGTGGCGCTCGTTCCTCGCGCAACCCCTGGCTAAATGCTGGCATTCCTTTGGAATGCGGGAGAGCCGTGTCCGTGTAGCGCTGGTCGTCTCGACTGCGAGTACGGGCGGCGTCTCGCCGCCCCCCTTTTTCAAAGCGATCACGCGAATACCCCATTGAACGGAAGGAGTACGGAGGAACCGGCGGGCAATGCCCGATCCAGGGTAGAATTAAACGGATTCACTGGCTTTCCATGGAACCGGCCTCCGGTTTCATGGTCACGATGCGATTCCTTTTAGGAATTGGAGGCTACAAACAGTACGGATTTCTCGTTCGGTCGGCGTGGCTCAATCTGAATCGCAGCATTCAGCAGGAAAGCCGACTATCTTCTCAAACCGGCAAATTTCAATCAGGCCGCCCGGTGCGGAGACCGTCCATGACGCAATGGCCGAACAACGAAAGGGCATACGTGGATGAGGCGGGGGCCTGGTGCTTGAGATCCTCCCGGCGCACCTTTCCTTTGGAGTCGGTAAAGCGGTATTGGGACAGAGGATAATTGTCCACGAACTCGACCTGGATCCACGTGGAGAGGATGTTCGGCACAGCGGGACGTGCGAGCTTGCCTTGTTCCCATTCCTGCAGGAAGGCGTAGAGCTGGGAGGGTTTGGAGTTGTTGATCCAATAAACCGATGGATTCCCCATGTTCAGGTTGCAGCGCTTGAACACCGGGTGCAGGTCTGCGGAAGGATTGTTGTATCTCTCTCGCCATTGCCTCGCTCCGTCAAGATCGACCACGCCTGTTGGTTTCCCGTCTAAAACGCTGTCGAAAATGCGGAAGGAGGATTTGACCACGCCCACGCCCCAGCAGCCGATAAGAACATCAGGATGAGCACCCCGCACCTTGCCTATGAGGCTGGCAAAGGCATCGTATTGGTAGTCCTTCCAGGAGTGATACAAGGGCGCCTCGAAATCCGGGATGATGATGGCGCTTTGCGAGGCATGGTGGAGAATCGGATCGATTCTCCAGTTGTTGGGATCGGTAGGGTCCGCGGTAGAACGGTCTGTGGCGCCGTCGTGCGGGATTCATTCGTTGTCTCCAAAGAGCAAGGCCCGCCGATCGCGGCTGCCCTGGTTGCCGTTCGGTGTCATGGCGCAAGGGGCAACATGTGTGAAGCCGAAATCATACATCGGACACCGTCCGTTGCGATCCTGCTGTCGTGCCTTCGCAGCGCCTTGCCAGAGCGCATACTTGCCGCGAGGCAAAGACCAACCGGAAGGAAAAGCGCCACCCTCGTCGAAATCGTATGCGAACCGATTCGTGGGAACGTGAAACCAGTGCGGCAGGAGGATTGTTTGCTTTCCACCGAGGAGCAGGATTTCCTGGTAGTTCTCCTTTACTTCCCACGGCCTGGCGGGATTGAAAAACTCGACGGTTATGTTAACCGGCAACCCGGAGAACTCAGGTCCGAACCTGTAGTCTTTCAAGGGGCCCTCCATGGGCAGGCCCATGTTCACGGTCCAGCGTTTTCCACACCCTTCAACCTTGTAGGCATCCCAGGCCATATCCGTAACCGTGAGGCCGTCGGGGGCGACCTCGCAATTCATGACAAGGACGTTCGAGTGATTATAGATGCCCTGGGTGATCTGCGGCCAGAGCTTCAAGGGACCTGGCCGTTGCGCTTCGGCCCGCGACGCCAGCGTGAGACTGGCGAACAGGATCAGCGCATGTGCCCAGGAAAGAATTTTTCCCATGCCCATTGTTAACATCCCACCTCCCGGCGGGTACGGAGAATTGCCGGGGTGATGTGATGATGGGCCCATCAGCCTTAGCCACGCGAGGCGGGCTTTCCTTGTTTTACCTGTCCAATGGGTTTGGCATTGAACGTTCGATCTCTTGAACTGGTCGGATTATTGGAATCGAGACCCTGAAAAGCGTATGCGAGCTATTAACCTCAGAGCCGGCGCAGTGATCGCGTTGGTGATCCTGACGTTGGTATGCTCTACTCGGTTGTTTAATCAGAATGAGGAGTTAACCTCCCTGCGGCAAAGGAATCAGGAGCAAGCCAACCGCATCGAACAGCTCACAGCCGAAGTGCTGGGGTTTTCTAACCGGATGGCACATACCACCCTGACTCAGGCGCCACCAAGTGACGGCCTGAGAGAAATTCTCCGGTTGCGTAGTGAGATCGGGGTGCTCCGCGATCAGTTGCAAGACGTTCAGAGGCTCATGGAAAAGGACGAGTCCGCTCGTTCTAACGGACTCTCAGGGGAGATTGTGCAACGACTGCAGGTCCGGGCGCAAAAAGCTTGGGAAGGATTGAATACGCTGCGTAAATGGTGTCAGGAAAACGAGGCTGATCGCGAGAGGCTCTTGGAAGCAACCTGCAAGGACGATGTTATTATGGCTTCGTTCAAGGAGCAAAGGGCGATCGCAGCAAAGACCCTGGCGAACCCCGCTCTGGATCCCGCGCAGATTGAGAGTATCAAAGCCTCGATCTCGGATCTAGACACGATGATCAAGAAGCGGTCTGAGGGGATGTGGTTTGGGCTGAACGTCAAGCTTGAGGCGTTCAAGCAGGCTCTGGATGACCTGCCGACTGCGGAAGGCGATGCCAGGCTGCGCGCTATTGCATCGCTTCACGATCTGGTGAACCAGGCCGAGATCACAATTGAACGCTCGCGATGACACGGTTTCCCTCGAACACAGTCCTCCGGTTAACGGGCATCAGTGGTGTCGTACTTCGCGAAGTTGGGAGGCGTTCATCTGCTGATCAAGTGATCTGATGGCGAGGGTCGCCAGAGGACCTTTAAACCCGGCGACCCTTTGTCCGCACACCAAGCCTTCAGAACGGCGGGTACGCGGTCGTCTCAACTGGGATTACGGTCGCCCGTCTCGCCCCTCGCCGTGAGAAATGTAATTACTTTACCTTGTTCTCGGCTTCATATCTAAGGTCCTGTGACGTGGAGTAAAACCGCCAACAAGCCCTCAGGGCGTAACCCAGAGCGATGCAAAGGGCGAAAGGCGGGACCCCGGCAGCCCTGAAATCAACTTGACCCGCGGGTGTGCTGATATCTGGGTCGTATTTCAACATCAACACCGGGTATAGAAAACCGATCCCGAGGACTCCAAGGCTTAGGCACAAGCGGATCACAAGGATGCGAACCGCCCGTTGGTGAAGCTTGGTTTTCATGTCAAACAGTATTTCTACTTCGTGTTTTCTTAAGCAAAATCACACAGCGCTCTCACAATCCGGATTGTCATCAGGGCGTTCGTCGTCATTTGGGACTAAGGGGAAATGTATTTCTTTGAAGCCTTCAAAGCTGATGTGTGGTCTGGAAGGTGCGATGGACGGCCAGAGTTGCTCTACATAGGTTTCCCTTCTCTACTTTGTCCACCTGGATTCTCATCGAGCCCTTCCTCGGTAGCACTCCGAACTCGCTACGCATTCACCAGATGGATCCATGAATACGTAAATGGATCCCATGTCTCCAAACATGCCCCTTGCCCAATACAATGACGTCCGTGGCGAACGATGCGCCCTGACGCAGCGCATGCTCATCGCGCAGCCTCTCGACGGAGTAGAGGTCATATGGGCTGGTAATCTGCTCCCCTCCAAGCGCCTCATTCAACTTAGCGTAAGTCTTTTCTGCCGTGGCGAGATCAAACTGAGGATGTGCCTTATTGGTTCGTAGTTCCATATGCTCAAAATGCATGACTGTGCTTCAGCGGGGTTCGTGCGCTTATCTGCGTCAAGCACCCACGGTTCGGACATAAAGTAAAGCATGTATTGTCGGGCAAGTGTGGATAAAACAGCAGCTCAGTCAATAAAAGAGCGTAGCCTCGGACGAGGCGTCCGCAATTCTCCGAAGATCCCAACTCCGGCGTCGTGGGCTGTTGGTATTGCGGTTAACATTCCGTGGGCATTCTGGTAGCAGCCACTGCCGATGCAAAACTTTTTTGAACACGGAGCCATTCTTCAGCTACCGCTCCGATGCGGTTGACTCACTTGCCGGTGCGCACGACTCTGGTTCGCCGAAGGGAACCTATTGCGTTGGACATGCTCCTGGTCAGCACAACGAACCATGGGTGGTTTTGTAGCCTTGTTTTTGGAAGTTGACCTTTGGCTCAACTGCACTATAAACATTTGATTATGCAGCCACTGGAACGAAGCTCGTCTCACTCACAACAACGAGCAGGCGGTTCGTTCAATAATTGTTAGCTCATATGACCAAACCGGCACCTTTTCAGTTAACGCCCCAAGCGCTCAACAGCATTGCTTTGGCGTTGCGGCGGCACCCGGGTATGCATCCAGCACTGTTAATGCAATCCCGCTGCGAAATTGTTAACGACAAAGGGTCGATCGAGACGCGGTTTGAATTTGAGACGTTCTGGATCGCCCACGACACCGCAGACAAGTTCTCCCAATGGCCGAAAGTAAACGTGGGCGGCGAGACAGTCCCCATTGAGCCTCGCGCCTTGAAGCGGCTCAATGGTGCCACACTGACAGTAGAGGCTCGCGAAGCGATTATCGCGGGAGAAAAGGAAACGCTTGAATTATTGGTCATCGCTTAACCACTCCAGGCAGCGGAACCCACTATTTTCCCCAACTCCAATAAGCCACTGATTATCTATTACCATCACGTTCGCTGGGTCGCCGCGGTGAATATGGCTTTGGTCGTAGCGGGCATTTGACAGGCCCTGAAGTTCGGCTCGGGCGCTTCTCTCGATGCTCCTGTCGTCCTTCTGAGCTTGTTCTCTTTGTTTTGGATTCGCGATTTGCTCTTTGGTATGAGGCTCATGACATTGAGCGATGGACTCATGCCCCGCTGGCAACGGATAGGTATAACAAACGCAGTCAGCACATCCCAATCCCAACGGGATTGCGTCCCAAAGCCCATGGTTGCGACACATTCGGTCGCTACCATGGGTTAGGTCACGAAATGAGTAAGGTTTTTTACTGTTATTTACCCAGGGTGGCGGCCTTACCGCTGCTGGCCCACTCGCGTGCCGTCCTTTCAGGACTCCTGACAACTTGGGCCTGCCATGCGCGAGTCGCGGGAGGTGTTGCCCGGGGACACCGCTCGCCTGACACTCAGTTAACTAATGACGTTTCTACTCGTCGGCGTGTCGTCTCACCCCTCAATGGCTTGTTCTCGTTTCTTGCTTGTCCCAAAGCAACTCGCGTCTGATGAACTCACCCCAATTGTCTTTTGGAGAAGTTGGATGCATAAGTTTGATCTGAACCATCCGTAGCAGATTGAGCAAAGCCATGAAGATCACAACATCAGCAACTCAGAAGCCCAGATCATGAACAACATCACCACCAAGGATGGCACCCAAATCTATTATAAGGACTGGGGCACAGGACAACCCGTCGTTTTTTGCCACGGTTGGCCCCTCAGCGCCGATGCCTGGGAAAGCCAAATGGTGTTCTTGACGGCCAACTACTGCCGCTGCATCGCCCATGATCGTCGCGGGCACGGCCGTTCGAGCCAGCCCTGGAATGGCAATGACATGGACACCTACGCCGACGACCTGTCAGAGCTCATCGAAACGCTCGACCTTAATGGGGTCGCCCTGGTCGGCCACTCTGCCGGGGGAGGGGAGATCGCCCGCTACATCGGACGCCACGGCACCAAACGCGTCGATAGGATCGTGTTGGTCAGCGCGGTGCCACCGCTAATGCTTCAAACGAACGCCAATCCCTCCGGCCTGCCTCTAGAAAACTTTGATGCTATCCGAGCCGGCGTCGCAGCCGACCGCTCACAGTTCTTCCAGGATCTCAGCACCGTGTTCTTCGGCGCCAACCGGCCGGGCGCGAAGGTCAGCCAAGGCGTCCGGGATGCGTTCTGGTTTCGCGGCATGCAGGGCGGGCTCAAGAATCAGCTCGACTGTATCAAGGCGTTTTCTGAAACGGACTTCACCGAGGACCTCAGAAAGTTTGATGTGCCAACCCTGATCATCCACGGCGACGACGACCAGATCGTGCCGATCGCCGCCTCGGCATACGCTTCGGCCAAACTCGTCAAGCACCCCACGCTGAAGATATATCCCGGTGGCTCGCACGGCTTGGCAGACACGCACAAAGACCAACTCAACGCCGACCTCCTGGCATTCCTTAAGATCTAATTATTCAAAATGATATAAGCGATACTGAGCGGACACGGATGTTCTCGCTATGGGGTATACCCCATAGCGCCCGTCGGTTGTCATGTATAGCCTGAAACTACAGCTACGAACTTGGCCGCTCTCTATGAGTTGGGCTCGAACCAGGGTTGAGTGGAAGCCAGCCTCCTGAAAGCCCGGGTGGCCGGAACGCATGCTTCACCTGTCTAAATATGAAGACCAT
Organism: uncultured Verrucomicrobiota bacterium; assembly: GCA_942493075.1. Taxonomy (GTDB): domain Bacteria; phylum Verrucomicrobiota; class Verrucomicrobiia; order Limisphaerales; family UBA8199; genus JBBQYD01. Next base: position 240,397 of record OW818681.1, read on the forward strand.
GAAAACGTACAAAAATCATTCCGTTGTCTGGGTTGGAATTTGCATCTTGTTGCTGGCTGGAGTTGGATTGCCGGTTGTCTATGGACAATCAGCCAAAGTCGTCTCCAGCTATGGCCCCATAAACCAGGACACCTCCTTCGACCAAATCAAAGCGGCACGCCTGGCGGTAAAAGCAGAGCGCGCCAAGGAGCACCTGGAGTTATTGAACGCGCGGTATGATCTCGCGAAGAAGACAAGTTCCGAGAACTTAATGTCGGGTGGCAAACCTATCCCGGTAGGGCCTACCGCCAAGCTGCAAGGGACCTCCTGGGAGCAACTAGACAAGCTTACTCCCGATCAGATCAAAGAACAGGGGCTGTTCCCTTACAAACCGCTTCCCTTCGCCGACCACGCCGAAGGGGGCATGCTCTTCCCCGAGATGATCACCAAAGCCCTGCCTCGACTGGTTCGCTTCGACCTGGATTTCGATCTGCCCGAACACATTCTGCCCGACCCGGCCCCGGCCATCTATTTGACCACGCGGCCCGATCTAGGGGATGTGGCCAAGGGACGACTCATCACCATTGACAACTATTACGAAATTTTTAACGGGCTGCTAAACCCCAAACAGTTGGAAGGTTTGCGCCTGTTGGTGACCCAGTTTCCGCAACAACAATTCAACGCCACGGAAGACCGGCGAACGGACCGGCCCTCCCTGGGGGTAACCTGTTTCGATTGTCACGCCAACGGCCATGGCAATGGAGCCAATCACCTCGTGGGTGACATTCGGCCTCAGGAATTCCGACATCGCATTGAAACGCCGACGCTTCGCGGAGTGAATGTCCAGCGCCTGTTTGGTTCGCAACGCGCCCTCAAGACGGTCGAAGATTTCACCGAGTTCGAACAGCGAGCTGCCTACTTCGACGGTGACCACTGCATGGCCGCCAAGAAGGGGGTTAATGTTCTTGAGCGAGGTTCGCAAGTCCATTTCATGGCCGAGTTCATGGCGCTGCTCGATTTCCCGCCGGCGCCCAAACTGAACATATACGGTGAGCTTGATCCCGCCAAAGCCAGTGCCAGCGAAATGCGCGGCGCGGCCATTTTTAACGGGAAGGCCCGTTGCGCCTCCTGTCATCCCAGCCCCTACTATACCGATAACGCCATGCACAACTTAAAGGCGGAACGCTTCTATAAACAGGAAATGGCTAATGCCATGATGATGGCCCACGACGGCGCGATCAAGACGTTCCCGCTGAGAGGGATCAAGGACTCGCCGCCGTACCTGCATGACGGTCGATGCTTTACGCTGGAAGATACGGTCGAGTACTTCAACCTGATTCAGCAACTCCATCTGACCACGCCCGAGAAGCAAGACCTGACGGCGTTTCTGCGCGCTCTGTAAAAAGCGATGTGTGTGGCCTCTCCGAGGTCGAGCCGACGCCAACTCATCCCCTCATGAACTTGGAGGATGTGCCTTTCCCGCAGGCTCGCGCTTCGCCCCGTCAGGAGTCCTGAAAGGACGGCAAGCCAACCCATGGTAGCGACCAGGTGCGTCGCAACCATGGGCTTTGGGGCGCAATCCCTCTGGAATTGAGGAGGGGGAAACGCTTGGTCGCACGATGAGGTTCCCAACCTGAATTCATGGCAATCGAACCCGGCCAGCGCCTGGACCTCCAGAGCGCCAGGCTTATCCTGGAAATCTTCGGTTTTCGCGAACATGCTTGAGCGAGAACTCGGTGTGGCTGCTTGAGTCGTTCGGCTTGGCACGAGCCGGGGTATTTCCCATATTCCCATTCATTAGTCTTAGGTCTTCGGAAGGTCATCAGGAGATCAGCGTAGATGAGCGAGAATTAGCGGTTCATAATCTCAATGACAATGACCCAAGGCCACAAACTGCTTTTCGTTTGCAGCCAGAATCGGTTGCGGAGCTTGACGGCGGAGCACATGTATCGCGGGTTTTCCAACTACGCTGTAAAGTCCACCGGCACCTCTCCCAAAGCCAGGGTGCGTGTCAACGAAGGTCATATTGGCTGGGCCGACATGATTTTCGTGATGGAGAAGAAGCACGCGCAGCTTCTCGCGCAAAAGCTTGCCGAGGCCCTGGCGGGAAAGAAGGTCATCTGCCTCCGTATTCCAGACGTTTACCGCTACATGGAGCCTGACTTGATTGAAGAAATGAAGGCTCGTTTGAGCTCTTATGTGGAGGTGCCGGAATGACACTTCACGTTGTTGATCGAAACATTTCGCTGATGGCTGCCGATTGGACCTTTACATTTGTAGAGTTTCCAGTTGACAACCTTTACAAGTGTAGAGGATGCTTCCCCCATGATGCCGAAGAAACCGGTCGAACTCACCCAAGCCGAGTGGGCTATCATTAAAGCCGTCTGGGACCAGGAGCCCTGCAGCGCCCCGGCTATCCAGCAAACTTTGCAGGCCGATACGGGTTGGTCATATTCCACGGTGCGGACACTCATGGACCGCATGGTGACGAAAGGGCTGCTCACCGCAATCAAGTCAGGCAAGCACACGCTGTTTCGCTCGGCCGTCACTCGGCGGCAGGCTCAGCACGGGGAATTGCTCTACACCCTCAAGAATGCATTCAATGGCGCACTGACTCCCATGGTTCAATGCCTGCTGGAGACGGGCGAACTTTCAACTAAAGAGCTGGCCGAGCTGGAAGCGCTGCTGCGATCGAAAAAGAAAGGAGGGAAGCTGTAGTATGCCAGCTTTCATCGAAGGCCTTAACCACCTGGGTGCGCAGGCAATGGAGGTCGCCTGGCCAATGTTTTGGCAATCCAGCCTGCTGATCAGCGTTATGCTTGTAGTGGACTGGGCGTTGCGGCGGCGGCTGCGAGCCGCGGTCCGTTACGCGCTGTGGTGGGTAGTGCTCTTGAAGCTGGTATTGCCACCGTCGCTCGCCTTTCCTACCGGTCCGGGTTGGTGGTTGCGCCACAACACTTCGAACCCGCACGCGGTTCAACCTGTGCTCGCCAAATACGGCCCGGAACTAACAGCCCCTTCCTTCCAACTCTCCAAGGTGGTGCCACCCGTGTCACCGGCGCCAGAGCGACCGTCCGTTGCTGGTGCGGTGCTGGCCGGTACGGCGGGCGTAAGCCTGGTGTTGCTGCTCTGGATGCTGGTGCGGGGCCGCCACGCCGCACGAGTGGTTCGGGCCTCACTCGAGCCGCCGGTCTGGGTGGAACGAATGTTGGACGAAAACCGGCGCGCACTTGGCTTGGGCCGGCCGCTCCGGTTGCGATTGCTCGACGAGGCAATGTCGCCGGCCGTTTGCGGCCTCTTTCATCCTGTCATTCTGGTCCCCAGGGTGCTCGTGGAACGACTCTCGCCCGCCCAGCTCCGGAGTGTGCTTGTGCACGAGTTAGTTCATCTACGGCGAGGCGATGTGTGGGCCAACTGCTTCCAGGCACTGCTGCAGGCGGCCTATTGGTGGCATCCGCTGCTGTGGCTGGCCAACGCCCGCATGCGGCGCGTCCGCGAGGAGGCGGTGGACGACGCAGTGGTGCGGGCCCTACGCGGTGATAGCGAAGCCTACGCTGCGACGCTGTTCGAAGTCGCAAAGCTTGCGTTGCAACGGCCGCTGGCGGCGCTGGGACTGGTGGGCATCCTCGAATCCCGCAGTTTCCTGCGGCAGCGCATCGAGCGTTTGCTGGAGCTTCGGCCTGCGCGCAACGCGGGACTGTCTTTTGCGTCTGTCCTGTGCGTACTTGCCTTCGGTGCTTTTGCATTGCCCATGGGGCAGGCCCCGGAACAAAAAACTGGCGCGCAGATCAACATCAAGGCGAGCTTTTTGGAAATGCCGGAAGAGTCGCTGGCCGGTTTCTGGAGCACTTTGGGACTTACCAATACCCTTGCAACCAACAGCGTTGGCTTCTTGACACCCGCGCAGGCAAGAAAAGCTCGCGCGTTTGCCGAAGCAAACGGAGGAGCCGATCTCCTCAACGAGGCTTCCGTTACGACGCTCAGCGGTCGCCAAACTCAGATTCAATTGGTGGATCTCAAAACCATTGTGACCAACATCAACCCCCAGGCGCTGGTACCACCGGGCGTTCCCGCCAATGGCATAGGTAGTAACGGGCTTTACCTGGCCACCACCGATTGGTTCGGACCCACGTTGGACGTAGTGCCCTTTGCTCGCACGGACGGGTCTACCTTGGAGTTGACCGTGAACGCCACCGTTTCCGAATTCCTCGGCTACGACCCGCCGACCAATTCACCCACGGTATATGTCGATGGCAAGAAGCAACGTGCCGAATTGCCGTTGCCGCGCCTGCGGGTTCGCTCTGTTTCCAGCTCGGCTATCCTTTGGGATGGTCAAACATTACTGCTTGCCGGTTCCTCCGCCGAGACAATCACTACCCACGCAAAGAAGCGTATAGTGGTTCTGATCACTCCCACCCTCATCGATGCCGCGGGTAACCGGCTGCACACCGATGGCGAATGGCAAAAGGCGCCCATGCCGCCCCGCTAAAGTGCGAAGAGCGGACAAATTGAACGACAGGTTCACCCACGTGGTCGCGCTCGTATGCCTCGATGGCAGTGATTAACCCTTCCGCCTTCTCGGCGGCACTGGCGAACCGTCGTTTCCGGACGGACCACGATTCAAAACCAGCCCAAATCATTACGCGATAAACCAGGAGCAGTAACAGAAAACCCTTTCAGTGCCCTGCGCTTGTCCCGGAAGGGACTCCTGAAAATAGCCCAATGCTTCAGGTGCTCCGGGCACTGGAGAAAGATAATTTTGGCTAACTAGCATCACCCACTTCTAATCACACCCCCCGCGGCGGCGGGCCGACTCCACGACGGACTTGTATTCGGTATGCTTGAGACTGCTCCCCAGCTTACAGCAGCTTTTCGACATTTTCTGGTGGGCGCCCCAGTACAGCTTGATCGCCACGTACAACAATTGGCCGTTGAATCAGATCAGGATGTTGCGCCATGAGGGTGATCAGTTCTTTATCGGAAAACTCCTTTTTGCCGATGCCCAATTCTTTCGCCACAGGTTCGTCCTTGCGGAGAATTTCGGCAGCCGCCAATCCGAGCTTTTTCAACAAACCTCGCAGGTGCGCTTCGGTTAAGGGCGTTTCAAAATAGTTGATAGCTTCAATATCCGCTCCGCGTTCCTTCAAAAGGCGCAAAGTGGCCCTGCACTTGGTGCAGGTTGGTTTTTGATAAACTGTTAGTTTCTTTCTCATACCTGTTCCTGCTACCGAAATCTGGCGATGCAATCAATGGTTTCCGGCTACACCTCCACGGCAAGGCTGAGCCCGGCGGCAGAGGCCCATTGACGAATGATTCCACCAGAACGAATACCCGGCCATCGATTACATTCGCTCTCGCTTGCACAATCGCTCGTTTGTGTGGGTCAACTTCGATCGTAACCATCCGCTTTTCCTCACCACCAGCGCGCAACCTTAAGGACCAAATCGTCGTTTCTCCGCGTCGGCAACGATTTACATAGGTGTAGACGCAGTGGTGCATTGCCCTGCCTTCGGCGTGAAGCGCGGTGCTGTCCAGCAATTCCAGGATCGTCCAGTCGCGGTCCCCTTCCTCGGCAGATCGCTTTTCTAGAAATCGGTATCCCTGAATGTTCGATTTCCTCCAGGAACACCATGGAGCATTTTTCGTGATTCCAAGGTCGGCGTGCCAAGCGGTTACCAACCGCAGAATGGACTTCAATGTCCGGCCTTCGATCGAGAAGTCAGGCCAGGCCGGGATCTGTAATCCCATTCCGTCGGCGGTAAGGACTTCGTCGCCGGCGAATTTATTTGCGTGAATGAAATCGATGATTGGGTTTACGTGTTCGAGTTGCATTTCCGGATGGGCAACAAAGAACCGGATTACAGTGCACCAGAAATCCGGCCGTTCGATTCTCTGTCCTAAACGGCCGATGGCGATTTCTCGGGCAAGTTTCTCACGGCCTCCCATTCCGCGTGTCTCGCCATATCTCACGGCTTGCGAGATAGAATAATGGTCCGGCGCCTTTCGAACATAGTGTTCCATCCGTCGGGTTAACATAAACGGCAGGTTTATCGAGCGAAGGCTGGCACCACGTCCAAGTCGGATGAACCAAGCCTGTTCGCGAAAGCCTTCCGGTCCATCTGGCAGATCCCATGCTGAGTCCATGAACCCCGGAACTGGATAATGAGTCAAAAGATGCGCAGCCAGGGAACGGAACACAGCCCTGAGATTGTCTTCGCGCGGTTGCCAGGTGTCGCATGGACGAATCCAGTGCTTATGACGAATGGCCAGGTTCCTGAGCCGATTGAGCAGAAACAAGGGAGCCACCCATCCTGGTGTGCCTCGACCTGACGTTGGCTTGAGCAGCGATGTACTCCTGCGCACACAATCCAGCAAGCTCAGGAATGCCGCTCGACTGTCCACATGATGCTCCAGCAGGTCCAATATAGACTTGATTGTTTCGTCGATCCGGGTTGCATCCCGTTCTCGTTTTCGTCTGCCAAAACTGTCGATTGTCGATCCATTTACTATCGCAAAATGATTAAGTTTCATCGCACCTCCCGCGGCACACGCCGCAGTCTGATTTGGAATTGAAAAACACTCCGACGGAGGGCCGCACCTTGCGGTCGGCTCAGATCGAGCGACCACATTGGGGCGACGAAGATTGACTGCCGGCATTAGGCGCTTGGGCAGATCACTTCAGTCGAAGTAACTAACGAGGGAAACGGACGGCTGAGGTAGCCGCCGCTTGCGAAGAAATTATGACAGGCAGAACTGCATGCGTATGTGTGTACTCTGAAACCGGATTCTCGTCAACCACCCGGCTCGGCATTCTGGTTACCAGATACGGTTCAGATGGCCTCTATCTGAACATCATATTGCGGTTTTAAAAAATGGTTGCGGATTGGACTACGTGCCCAGCAACTGCACCGCTGCTGCCGCGAGTTTTTTGAGGTCCGTCTCGCGGCAATCAATGTACTGCAGGTTCTGCATGCGATATGGCAGATCGACGTCGGATAGGAGTATCCCCATCAAAGTTCTAGTCGAAGAACTTCGTCGGCAAAACCCTTGTCTCAGGATTTTCCGTGATCGTGACGTTTTCAAGCCGGGCTGTCCTGGAACCAGGACCTCTTCGACGTGGTTGTGCCGCCCGAGCGACAGATTGATGGTTGCCAGTTCCCTTTGTGAGCGCTCCTGTGGGATTGGTGATTTTGCTGACGGAAGCGGTGAACTCCTTCGCCAGAGTCCAACATTTGGGATACTTCCGTTTTGTATCACTTTATTCATGAACGTAAGCCCAATTTCCTATGCGTTCCACGGTACCTCCGTAAATGTAACCGGGATACTGTTGGGTAGGCCAATAGAAGAACACGTCCCAGTTGAGCAAACCCCAGGAGCAATTGATTCTGAGTTCCCAAGGCGCGTTCCGCAGAATTCGGGAACCCTCAGGACGTCCGAGCAAAGTGACAACCTCGTTGGTATCGGTGCCGGGAAGGGAAATGGTCTGGGGAAGCGACCGCACCATTTCGATTCGGCGCTCTTTTAAGCGCCAGAGTTTCGCATCGAAGGCATTGGTCTGATGGTTCTCTGGCATGCGATCCACACGGGCCTCCGCTACCCGTCCCGTCTGGTCGATCGTGAGCACCAGGATTGCATGCTCCGCATCTCCTTCAGGATAGCACCAAAGCCCGGCCATAGGTTGCCCGTTGCGCGAACCCAGGTCATACCATATAAGCGCGACATAGGAATTCGTGAATAGTTCGTACTTGAAGTCGGGATAGTTCGCCAACCCTGTGCCCGGGATCCGGGCAATATAATGCGGAACCAGCGCGGAGAGCGACTCGGGGGCAGCACCGTGGTCGCGCTCGTATGCCTCGATGGCAGTGATTAACCCTTCCGCTTTTTGGGCTGCGCTGGCGAACCGCAGTTTCCGGACGGACCACGCTTCAAGACCAGCCCAAATCATCGCGCGATAAGCCAGGAGCAGTAACAGCACAAGACCAATGACGAAGGCGCTCCAGCAAAACCATTTTCGTGCGGCCGGGCTCATGCGGTTATCGAACTACAAAGGTGCGGCCACACGGGAACATAACGCGCTGCCCACATAGCGGAACTGCCGACGAGATGACGCGATACGGGATGAAGCTGAGTCGGCGATAAAAAACAGCGTAGTGGGAAGCCCATGGACAAATCGTGCATTACATTGACCCGGGCGTCTATCAAGAAACAATCGTCGTCCCCCCCGTCCCGATTCTCTCGATTGCGCTGCTCTCCCCGCGTGTAGATTTCACGTGCAGGTCGTGAATGGGAATCATCTGGGTCAATAACGCATGAACCTACGTTAAGAACAGAATAGTGCCGCTACTTTACCTCGGCCATTAGGTGCTCTCTGTCCCAGTGATGAATCTAGGTCCTGCTACCACAAGCACTCCGTACGCATTCGCGCAGCCAGCGATGTGCGGGATCGGCATCCATCCGCGGATGCCAGAGCATTGAAACCGTGAATTCCGGAGTTGCGACTGGCAGGGGGAAACTGTGCATTCCGGCACGCAGATTTCCGGTGTGTCGTTCGGGAACACTGGCGATTAGGTCCGAAGCGCGAGCGAGGCCCACCGCGGTAACAAAGCCGCCAACAATTGTCACGATCTCACGTTCCAAACCGAGTGGTGCCAAGGCTTCGTCAATCGGGCCTTTCTCGAGACCCTGTCGCGATACGTGGATATGCCTGCCGGTTGCATAACGGGCGGGAGTGATCTTGCCTTTGCCTAGTGCGTGACCCTTTCGCACCGCGCCAATGTAACGGTCGCGGAATAGTGCCTGCACCCGCAATTCCGGAGCCGTGGTCTTCTCCACAACGCCGGTTTCCAAATCGACAGTCCCGTCGCGAAGTGGAGCACTATCTTTATCCGGTTTGAGCACGAAACGTAGTCGCACGCCGGGAGCTTCCGCGCCGACCCGAGCAATGAGGTCCGGTCCGAAGTTCTCCACAAAGCCTTCGCTGGTCCGCAGCGTGAACATCCGGACAAGTCGTTTCAGATTGAGCTTCTCAGCCGGCCGGAGGACCGCTTCTCCCTCCTGCACGAGTTGGGCCACCCGCCCGCGGAGTGTGAGTGCCCGGGGTGTGGGAACGAGCCCGCGTCCGGCTCGGACTAACAGCGGGTCTTCTGTCGTCTCACGCAATCGCGCCAGTGCCCGGCTCATCGCTGACGGACTAAGCCGGAGTTGTTGTGCTGCCCGCGCGACACTGCCTTGCGTGAGCAGCACATCAAGAGTGACCAGCAAATTGAGGTCAGGTCTGGACATACGTGAACCCTACTTCGGTTTTGGCATGGCGTCCAACGCACTTATTCAATGCAAACGGTGCGTCTTCCGCCATAGCAACTCGCCGCCTAGTTTGTGGCGGATGAAACAAATTAACTCGAAACGCAGTGCCGGAGTCGCCGAAGCTGATGGGCGCTCGGTTTCGGTCTGGGCGCTCGCGAGTCTTTCGCTGTCCATGTTGTTGTCTTCGCTCGGCACCAGCATCGCCAATGTTGCCTTGCCGACCTTGGCACGGAGCTTTGACGCCTCCTTTCAGCAAGTTCAATGGGTCGTTCTCGCTTATCTCCTTGCCGTCACCACGCTGATTGTGAGTGTCGGTCGACTGGGGGACATTATTGGCCGCCGTCGGCTGTTCCTTGCAGGAATCCTGCTGTTCACCGGCGGTTCCATACTGTGCGGGGCGGCGCCTGCGCTCTGGTCGTTGATTGCTGCCCGGGGAGTGCAAGGTGTCGGCGCCGCCGTCATGATGGCCCTCACCATGGCGTTTGTTGGGGACGCCGTTCCAAAGGCGAAAACCGGCAGTGCCATGGGGTTGCTCGGAACGATGTCTGCGATTGGAACTGCACTTGGCCCGTCACTCGGCGGCGCTCTGATCGCCGGAGTCGGTTGGCGGTCCATCTTCCTCCTCAATGTGCCTCTGGGCATCTTGGCCTTTAGTCTGGCGTATCGTTGTTTGCCCGTTGATCGATCGAATCCGAACCCTGCTCGGGGTGATTTCGACAAAGTGGGCACATTATTGCTAGCCCTGACGCTCGCCGCTTATGCACTCGCCATGACCTTCGGTCGCGGCCATTTCAGCTCACTAAACCTGATCCTCCTGCTGGCTGCGATCGCAGGCATTGGCCTATTCGTCGTTGCCGAGAACAGAGTGGAATGGCCATTGATCCAGTTGCAGATGTTCCGTGACCGGGTGTTAAGTGCGAGCCTTGCCATGAGCGCTCTCGTCTCGACGGTAATGATGGCGACGCTGGTGGTCGGACCGTTCTATCTCTCCGGGGCGCTCGGGCTCGATGCGGCCACGGTGGGCCTCGTCTTGTCGGTCGGCCCCTTGGTCGCTGCGCTTTCGGGCGTGCCTGCCGGTCGTATTACGGACCGGTTTGGCTCCCAACGGACAACCCTGGCTGGGCTGATCGGAATAGCGATTGGCTCCGTTAGCCTGTCCCTGTTGCCGTCAGCTCTCGGCGTCCCGGGCTACCTCGCTCCCATCGCAATCATTACCGCCAGCTATGGTGTGTTTCAGACGGCCAACAATACCGCAGCGATGGCCGATATCCGTTCGGACCAGCGAGGCGTAGTTTCAGGAATGCTTAACCTATCGCGCAATCTCGGGCTCATCACGGGTGCCTCTGCAATGGGAGCAGTGTTTTCGCTCGCTGCGAGGACCACAGACTTTACAGCGGCGCACCCTGAGAGCGTTGTTACTGGCATGCGCGTCACTTTCGCAGTCGCGGCGGGTTTGGCCCTTGTTGCCCTCGGGATTGCGATCGGAAGCCGTTCGGTCGCCGCTCACCTGATCGAAGCGCAACGCGCTGGGCATGGCGAGGTACTTTGCCCTCGCCGGCTTTGTGTCGATGCTGAGGATTGACCCAGGAGGCCCGCTTAAGATCTTGCTCATCGCGTGACGACACAGATAGCGTGGTTGTTGTGTAAGTCCTTGATTATCAGTGGCGCGCCCGCCGCGACTCGAACGCGGGACCCTCTGCTTAGAAGGCAGATGCTCTATCCAACTGAGCTACGGGCGCACATTGTTAAGCCGCAAGGGCTTGTTCGATGGAGCCCATCAGGGCTTTGCCGACTTGATACTGCTGTCGGGTTTTGCTCGGGTGTTTTATGACTGGCCTGTCCCGAACAGTCCCGGGCATAGGCTCGGCGGTTGACGCAGTATGCCCATGCTTTCCGGCAGGTTCCATCTGGCATCTACTATGCCCGCTTGCGTGTCAAAGGCAAGCCGATCTGAAAAATCTGAAAGCCTTCGACGGGCAGACCGGGTAGCACGGGGCAGCCTTCAGCTTCTGTTGGAGGCCAGGAGCCACTTAACCTCATACGGTTTGAGGAGGGCAGGGGACCGGTCGTAGCGGTCTGTCGTTGGAGTAGTGGAAGTCAGATTTCTCCAGGTATTCCGTGAGTCAGTTAGGTCCGGAGGGAGTTCCAGTAGAATTTCGCTACTCGTTATGTTGTGGAGGCACAGCACGCTTTCTCCGGTTGCAGGGTCGGTGCGCAGGACTCCGAAAATCTGGTTGCCCATGCTGAGAATTTTCTGCTGTGCGCGTGGGCTGAATGCAGAATGGGCGCGGCGAACTTTCAATAGTTCCGTAAGCCGCCCGAAAACCAGGTGGCGCAGGTGTCCGGGGAGGTCGAGTTCGATTCCGAGTGTGGCTGCGTCGAGCTTTTGTCGGTTAATGCGACGGTTGATGCCCGTCTCAATGGCGCTCTTCCGATCGTTGCGCGAACCCACCATCGAATGGAAGTAGATTCCAGGCACACCAGCCAGGGCGAACATGATCGCGTGTGCGGCTACAAATCGATCCACCTGTGTCAGCAATGGCTCGGAATTCATCGGATCATTCAAGGCGTCGAAATATACGATGTTCATTTCGTAAGGGCTGCTGGAGCCGTCCGCGTTTTGTTTGTAATTGATGAAGCCTCCGTGTGCCTGGCAGCGCTCGACAAGGAAGCCTATCTCTGATTCAGGCAGAATGCCGCGTGCCGGGTTCAGCCCGATCCCATCGTGCGATGCGAGGAAGTTAAAGAACGTAGTCTCCGCGGACGGGGGCGTGAGTTCTGCAGCCCATTGATTGAGGTAGGAGGCGTCTCCACGAGACAAGGCGTGCAGCACCAGGGGTGGCAGCGCGAAGTTATATACTAATTGAGCTTCGTTTCGTCCGTCTCCGAAATAGGAAATGTTGTCCCGATGCGGCACGTTTGTTTCAGTAATGAGCTTCACGTGGGGTGCTGCGCTGTCGAGCACGGCACGCATGAGTTGGATGATGGTGTGGGTTTGCGGCAGATGAATGCAACTTGTGCCGATTTCCTTCCAAAGATAAGCGATCGCATCGAGGCGGATGAACCGCGCGCCGTGTGCCACGTAGAAAAGCAGTACTTCAAGCAAGGCCAAGAGCACTGCAGGGTTCTTCGCGTTGAGATCCACCTGGTCGGCGCTGAAGGTGGTCCAAACCTTTTCCGGTCCACGCGCTGTGTTGAACTCCGTCAGCAAGGGCAGGGTGCGGGGGCGCACCACACCCGACAAATCGGGTGTGCCCTGCACGGTGACGAAGAAATCTCGGAACGCGGGTTCGTCTTCAATGAAGCGCTTGAACCAAGCACTCTGTGCGGACATGTGGTTGAAGACCGCATCGAACATGAGGTCGAAATCACGGGCGAGATCCGCGACGTCTTTCCAACTGCCATACTCGGGTGCCACGGCGTAGTAATCCTTTACTGAGAAGCCGTCGTCGGAAGTCCAAGGATAGAAGGGCAGGATATGGACGGCGCTGATGGCCTCCCGCATTCGTGTGCGACAGAAAGCAGCCAGGGTTTGCAGAGGCGCCTTTCCCGGTTCAGTCACCTGATCGGCATACGTAATCAGCACGATGTCATTCTGGGAAAGCTCCGAGGTTGTCCCACGCTTCGCAGGAACAACTAGCGCCAGGGTGTCAGAGACTTGTTTGGCGGCTGCCTGAGCAGTGCCAGGGCCGTAGAGCAGTGTGAGCAGTTCGTGGATTCGCGCCTCCCGCGCATCCGCCTGTTGCGGTGATGCCATGCCACACCTTAGCTCGGCGAAATGTGGCTGCAAGCATTGGCGCACATTCATTGAAAGAAATCCTCCCCGCCGTTGCGAAAGGCTCAGCCTCGGGTATCTTGGGGCCGTAGAAAAGCAGCCCCACAATCAAAGGCAATGGCAACCAGCATCATCACTACGGGCGCACCCAAGCGCATCGGTTTTGTTTCCACACGTTTTCACGGGACCGACGGGGTCACGCTGGAAGCCAAGAAATGGGCGCATATGCTGGGCGGTATGGAGCATCAATCCTTCTGGATGGCCGGCATGTTAGACACGCCTCCCGAGATGAGCCACCTGGCGCCCCTGGCGTATTTCGGCCACGCTCGTGTTGCCGCGTTACAGGCCACGCTATTCGGGGTGACCACACGGTCCAGGGCGATCACTGATGACATACAAGAAATCAAGAACGCTCTCAAAGACGAGCTATACCGGTTCATCGAGAAATTTCGGCTGGAGGTCATCATCCCTCAGAACATCCTGGCCATTCCGATGCACGTCCCGCTTGGTTTGGCCATGACAGAGGTTCTGGCGGAGACCGGCCTGCCTTCAATCGCACATCATCATGATTTCGCCTGGGAACGCGAACGGTTCGTTGTGAGTGCCGTGAATGATTACTTGCGCGCCGCTTTCCCGGGAGCATTGCCGGGCATGGAACACGTCGTTATCAATTCCATGGCACAAAAGGAAATGGCACGCCGTTGCGGACGGTCCGCATCGGTGATCCCGAACGTGCTCGATTTCGAAACCCCTGCGCCGGGTTTGGACGACTATAACAGGGATCTGCGCAAGGAAATCGGGCTTGCCGATGACGACTGGCTGATTCTTCAGCCCACACGGGTTGTAGCGCGCAAAGGTATTGAGCACGCCATCGAGTTGGTTCGCCGCCTCAAAGATCCGCGCGCAAAGCTTGTCATCTCACATCCGCCAGGAGATGAGGGAGACGACTACATCAAACTGCTGCGCGAGCGCATTGATGACGCGAAGATCAACGTTTTGTTCATCTCCGATCGTGTGGGCGATCAGAGAGGGATGACTTTGGATGGCAGAAAAGTTTATACCTTATTCGACGTTTATCCACATGCCGATCTCGTCACCTACCCCAGCCACTATGAAGGATTTGGCAACGCCTTCCTTGAGGCAGTTTACTTCCGAAAACCCGTGGTGGTGAACGCCTACGCGGTCTTCGCGCGCGATATCGATCCGCTTGGATTCCAGTGCATCGAGATGAACCAACTCGTGAGCAACCAGGTTGTCGAGAAGACACGGGAATTGCTGCGCAATACCAGTCTGCGCGAGAGTTGGGCGACTGTTAACTACGACCTGGCGGTGAAGTACTTTTCGTTCTCGGTAGCGCGCCGAAAGCTGGCAGCCCGGCTCGCTAACCTGTTCGGTGAAGGAGTCTGAAAGGGAAGACCGAGGCGTTTGGACTCAGCCTTAAACCAACCCAATCACAGTCGGCAACCGAGCTCCGGTTCGGCAGGTCACGGGGCGCTTTTCCAGGTCGGCTGCACATTCCTGAAGCTGGGGTGCATTTCGTTCGGGGGCCCCATCGCGCACCTCGGTTACTTGCGCGAGGAATGCGTCGTCCGCAAAGGCTGGATCGATGACGCGAAGTACAGCGACCTTGTCGCCCTGTGCCAATTTCTGCCCGGGCCATCCAGCAGCCAGATGGTGTTTGCGCTAGGCATGCATCGTGCAGGGTGGCTGGGAGGACTTCTTGCCTCGCTCTGTTTTACGCTGCCATCGGCCGTTCTCATGATTGCTTTCGCCTACGGTGTCAGCATGCTGGGGGATTTGAGAAACGCCGGTTGGTTGCACGGGCTTAAGCTCGCAGCGGTGGCGGTAGTCGCTCAGGCGGTGCTCGGCATGCGGCGCAGCCTCTGCCCTGACCGGCCACGATTGAGCATCGCAGCCACATCCGCAGCCCTCCTGATGGTCATGACGGGCGCACTTCCTCAGATCGGAGTGCTTATTGCGGGCGGGCTTGTTGGATGGCTCTTGTATGGTCGTTCCGCAAAACCAACCACCGCCACACCAAAGACGCGGTTACGTGACCATCTCACGGCTGGGAGAGTTCTGCTGCTGTTTTTGCTTCTGCTCATCCTGCTCCCCGTTCTGGCCGCAGCAACCGGAATCAAACAACTCGCCGTGTTCGACAGTTTTTATCGTGCGGGGTCACTGGTTTTTGGCGGCGGCCATGTGGTCCTGCCGTTATTGCGGGCTGAGGTAGTGCCGACCGGTTGGGTCAGCGACGACGCGTTCCTCGCAGGTTATGGCGCGGCACAGGCTGTGCCGGGCCCGCTGTTCACGTTTGCGGGTTACCTGGGCGCCATTATGGAACCCGGGCAACACGCGTGGCTGCGCGGTGTGTGGTGCTTGCTGGCGATCTTTCTGCCAGCATGGTTGCTGATTGGAGGCGCGCTGCCATTCTGGCAGATGTTCAGAGCCAAGGCATGGGCGCAGGCAGTTTTGGCCGGAGCCAACGCCGCTGTAGCAGGAATCCTGTTGGCAGCTTTCCTTAACCCGGTCTGGAGCGAAGGTGTGAAGAACCCGCGGGATGTCGCCGCAGCGGTGATTGCGTTCACGTTGCTTCACTGGTGGAAGCTTCCGCCCTGGCTTCTGGTTCTGCTAGCCGCTTGTGCAGGACAATGGGTTCTGCGCTGAGGAGAGTGGTGAACTTTAGTGGTGGGGCGATCTCGCCGCAGATCGCCTTCTGTGGTGTTTGAACAATGGCGGCCTCTGGCGAGGCCACCGTACCCAATCACCCGCCTTCGCCTCGCCACCCGTTCTTGCATGCCTTCGATGAGATCACGGATTCAACCTGTGATGAAAATGGCTCTCGAAGGGTCAGACTTTCGAGACCTTTCAGAGTCGTCATATACTGTCTTGACTTCAGATCTACGATTTTGAGATGCTCAGATCGTCACAAGTTTGAAACTGGCGATCCACATGAACCGCTTACTGCTATTAGGTCGAATCTCCTATGCCGCGTTGCTCCTGTCAGCAACGGCGCTCACTGTGCGAGCGAGCACTACCTTGGCCAGCCAGATCGCTTACCAGGGGACTTCAGGAATCAGATCGGATGGAGCGCCGCAACTCCAATGCGAGCTGCAAAAACTCGAAGGAGAGGTGGCACAGGATGGATTGTGGTTGCGTTCGACTGAACACACGTCGCCCTCCAACCCTTTCCGTGTTGCGGCAGTTGCTTTGGGAAGAAGTCTGATGCTCAATTACTGCGAGCTTGAGTTATGTCCCCCGGAGATGCTCTGCACTACGGGTGCCGTTCGGATTCTCACAGACAAAACTCAGTTTCTTAGGGCCGGATTGATTGAGGAATATTCCGTCAGCGCGGACGGCATACGCCAGGACTTTGTATTGGAACAGAGCCCGGCCGGCTTCGGTGAACTTCAATTGACATTGGAAGTTACCGGAGCGGTTGCGGAGGCGTCCACCGCTGGCGCCCAACTCACGTTGAATGGTTCCAACCGGCAACTTGCCTATCACCGGCTTCGTGTGACCGATTCAACAGGGCGGGATCTGCCAGCGCGCATGATAGTCCAAACACCCGGGCATCTGGAAATCCGGGTGAGGGATGAGGCAGCGCTGTATCCAATAACAATTGATCCTACTTTTAGCGATGCCGATTGGCTGAGCTGGACAGGACTGCCGGGAGTGAATGGAACGGTGAGGGCGCTTGCGTTCGATGATAACGGCAATCTGTATGTGGGCGGTGAATTCACCGTGGCAGGCCATCTCTTCGCAAATGGTATTGCAAAGTGGGATGGCAATGCCTGGACGGACCTGAATTGGGGAGTAAACGGTGTGGTCAATGCAATTGCTGTGTCGGGGACGGATGTTTACGTAGGTGGCTCATTCACATCCGCTGGCAACGCGAATGTGAACGACGGGGTAACGGTAGAGGCCAACAACGTCGCAGCCTGGAACGGAACAGAATGGCGGGCTTTGGGCTGGGGAGTAGATGGCCCCGTACACGCGTTGGCCATTACAAATAACAGTCTGTATGCAGGAGGAGGCTTCACCATGGCAGGCTCGGTTCCCGCAGCCCGTGTTGCCATATGGAATGGGGCAGACTGGTCCAATGTGGGCATCGGGTTTCAGGATGGTCAGGTGAATGCATTATTGCTGGGTAATGGCTATCTCTACGCAGGTGGCACGTTCACCAGGCTAAGCGATGGAACGCTGGTAAGCCATGTAGCGGGGTGGAATGGAACCGCCTGGTTTGCCATGGGAACTGGTATTACTGGGGGAACCTCACCAGAAGTCAGAGCCTTAAGCTTCGGTCCCTGGGGAGTATATGCAGGCGGGACATTCACCAAAGCTGGAACGGTAGCGGCCACTAACCTCGCTATGTGGGCGATGGACAAATGGTCGTCCGGGAGTGCCGACGCCTTGGGCCCGATCAACGCCATTGTTTTATCCGGCACCGATTTTATCGTTGCAGGGAATCTTTCCTCGGGCGGGGTCTCGGCAATGAGCACCATCACTGGCTCATGGAAGAGCTTTGGCAACGGTGTAGCCTCAGCATTGGCGATCGCGGCGAAGAACGGAAAGATCGCCGCTGGAGGCACATTCACCACACCCGGCTCCCGTGTGGCGGTGTGGAGTGGAACGACTTGGACCAACCTTGGCACTGGTTTTAGTGGCACGGTATACGCCCTCCTTTATACGAACAACAATCTGTATGTGGGCGGCTCCTTCCGCTTGAGTGGGTTGCACCAATCCCCAAATATCGTGTGTTGGAATGGAAGCGAATGGCAGCCCATAGGCCGTGGGCTTAACGGGAGTGTTCGCGCCTTAGCGTATGATTACAGAACCCTGTATGTGGGAGGAACGTTCACCAGAGCAACCAACTCATCAGGGGAAGTTCGCTCGGTCGGTCGTATCACATCTTGGGACGGTTACTCTTGGGGGACATTTGGAACTGGCATGAACAGCAACGTGCTCGCTTTGGCTATTTATAGAGGTGGCTTATATGCAGGTGGCTCGTTCACCGCTGCGGATGGGCGCCCTGCCTATCACTTCACCGCTATGGCGGGTCTGCCGAATCCGGGCCTGAACGGCGATGTGAACGCTTTGGTTGTTCAGGGGGACAATCTATTCATAGGCGGTAAGTTCGTTTACGCCACAAATGGCACGCCCGGAACGCGCCTTTTTGTGAACAACGTTGCAAAATGGGACGGCATGAAGTTTTCCGCGCTCGGCTTGGGAATGGATGGACCTGTCAATGCCTTAGCCGCCGGGGCAAATAACACTCTGTACGCTGGAGGAGTTTTCAGCGATCCAGCGAGGAGCATAGCACAATGGAACGGCTCTGCCTGGTCTCAGGTTGGCAACGACCCAGGGCCGATCGATGTTCGCGCTCTCGCCGTCTCAGGCAGCAATGTCTATGTTGGTGGTGTTTTCTCTGCGATCGATACGCTATCGACCACGAACATCGCCCTGTGGGATGGCAGCAGTTGGTCCACCCTCGGTTCGGGAATATCAGGTGTAACAAATTCTGTGGTGCATTCCCTGCTTCTGGCCGGGAACACCCTTTACGCAGGAGGTAATTTCTCCGTTGCCGGCAACATACCAGCGGGCAGCATTGCGCGGGCAGACTTGAACGGCACATCACCTCAAGGAACCCTGGTCATAAGCCTCTCCGCGCCATCCGCACCAATCAACATCGCATTCAAGAACGGAACACCGGGACGGTCCTATGGAATCCAGTCCTCGTCATCGTTAGAACCCACCGGCTGGAATGATTTGACCAATTTTACTTACAGTGGACCGATGACTATCACTTTGCCAGTCCCGGAGGGAACGAGCGTCTTCTTTCGCACGATCCGTCGTTGATTCCTTGTCAGTTTTTAACTGCTTCCTGGCAGTTGTGAACCACGTTGCAAAATGGGACGGCATACAGTTGTCCGCACTTGGCTCGGGAATGGATGGACCTGTCAACGCGTTAGCCGCCGGGGCGCCAGTCAACCCGGTGCCTTAAATCTCTTTCAGGATGTCCACCAGCGCAGCGACTTCAGCGTCAAGTTGGGGTAACAATGACGCCAGCCGGGCGGTTTCACCTTCCTTTGCCAGGCATTCCATTTCGGAAGCTAGCTGTGAGGCAAGTTGGACCCCGAGTTGTGCGAAAACGCCCTTGAACCGATGTGCGACCTTCTCGCAGCCGCGATTGTTGCAGCATTCTATGCTGACCCTCAGGAGAGACATTTGCTTCGGAAGCTCCGCGAGAAAGAGGCTGATCGCCCGTCGCGCCAGCTCCCTGTTGCCCATGAAATTCGGCAGAAGCTTCTCGCGAATGAAACGTTCGCGCTGTCTTTTTAACCCAGGCAATGGCGCCGCCATAGCCGTCACCGGCCTAACCGCACTTGTTGCAATTGCCGATTTCGCCGGCAACCCAGTTGGAAGCCCTCCCCAGCGCTCCAGGATGGAGGACACTTCCTCGATGCGAACCGGCTTGGAAAGGTAATCGTTCATGCCGGCCTGCAAGCACTTTTGACGATCTTCTGCGCGGGCATGAGCAGTAAGTGCAATGATTGGAATCCCCGTGTTCTGAGAGCCTCCTTCTCCCGCACGGATACGCCGGGAAGCCTCAAATCCATCCATTTCTGGCATTTGGCAATCCATGAGGACGAGGTGATACGGGATGTCCCGCAAGGATTGGATTGCTTCGTAACCGTTGCCAACGGGATCGGCGCGGTGTCCGAGGGTTTTGATCATTTCGATAATCACCGCCTGGTTCATGGGATGGTCCTCAACAACCAGGATGGACAAGGACGTGCCTGAGGCGCGTGGGCGTCGAGGCGCCGGTTTGCTTTCCGCCGTCTCGTAGCGGCTGTTGGGATCGACACCGGTCTTTAAACACTCATAGAGTTGTTGCGGGCGGATCGGCTTGTAGATGCATGAGCAACATCCCGTGTCCAACTGTGAGGTCCCATCACCATAACCCAAAGGCTTCATCAGAATGATCCGGAGGCCGTGCAGGGCTGGTGAGTTCCGAATCATTGAAACCAGATCCGTTGTATCTCGTCCTGGCAATGTCTGGTCCAGGAGCAGCACTCCGAAGCCATCCGAAGCGTTCGCGGCTGCACCAAGCAAAGCAAAGGCGGAGTCCGGATTATCCGAGATATCACACCGGCAATCCCATGACTCCAGGCACTCTTTGAGCCACGAGGCATTTGCCTCGTTGTCATCGACCACCAGGACCCGCAAGCCTTGAAGACCGGGAGCGCGGGAGGGAGTTTTGACCGGGTCCAACGGTTGTTTCTCGAGCATGACATCGAAGCTGAAGCACGACCCCTTGCCTTGCTCACTGCGAACGTCTATGGTTCCGCCCATCATTTCGACTAGTTCTCGGCAGATAGCCAGCCCGAGGCCCGTGCCGCCGAATTGTCTGGTGATCGAGCCATCCACCTGGGTAAATGGGCGGAATAGGCCGGCGAGCCTGTCTGTGGGGATGCCAATGCCGGTATCTGAAACTTCAACCCGTATTCGCACGCCTTTATCATCTTCGCTGGCAAGCCAAGCTCGCACGAGGACCTGTCCTTTTTGAGTGAACTTTACGGCATTGCCTGCCAGGTTAACAAGAACCTGGCAGAGGCGTCCTGGATCTCCCCGAAGTAATCCCGGGACTTCCTGTTCGATACGGCATACCACTTCAAGCCCCTTTTCGTGAGCCTTGATTGCCACCATTTCGACCGCTTGCTGGAATGTGTGATGCAGGTCCAGATCGATTACTTCCAAGCCGAGCTTCCTGGCTTCGATCTTGGAGAAATCCAGTATGTCATTAAGCAGGCGGAGCAAGGTCTCTCCGCTCATGCGAACGACCTCGGCTCTTTTGTGCTGTTCGGGAGTGAGGTGTGCATTCAATAGAAGGCCAGTCATGCCTATGATGCTGTTCATAGGTGTGCGGATCTCATGGCTCATGTTGGCCAGGAACTGGCTCTTCGCCAGGTTTGCGCCTTCTGCCTGCACCTTGAGTTTCTCCGCCTTAACGATGGCTTTCTCCAGTCTGCGATTGCTGGTGCGCAGAGCTCTTTCAGCTTTCTTAAGCGCCGTAATGTCTTCTTTAAGCGCAAGATACTGCACCACCTTGCCCTGATCGTCCTTAATCGGCGTAATCAGGACCGATTCCCATACCAACTTCCCACTCTTAATGCGATTGCATAGACTTCTACGCCAGTTTTGTCCGGACGTGATGGTAGTCCAAAGATCTTCGTACGTTTTGGGAGGGGTCTTGCCACTGCGCAGCAGCCGGG
Source organism: uncultured Verrucomicrobiota bacterium (assembly GCA_942493075.1). Classification (GTDB taxonomy): domain Bacteria; phylum Verrucomicrobiota; class Verrucomicrobiia; order Limisphaerales; family UBA8199; genus JBBQYD01. The sequence goes on from OW818681.1 coordinate 261,730, forward strand.
GGTTGCGTCCCAGTACTTCCTCCGAAGTGTACCCTGTGATCTCCGTGAACTTTGGGTTCACATACTGAATGTTGCCTGTCGCGTCAGTAACCAGGACACTGGCCGGACTTTGCTGAACCGCCTGCCATAGCAAGCGCAAGCGTTCCGTGGTTTTTCGCAGTTTCTCCTCGGAGCGCTTTCGCTCTGTGATGTCAAGAAGGATGCCCACTAATCCCGCGGTGCGTCCATCGACTCCTGGAAAAGTGCCTTTCGTAACCACGATCTGGAGCTTTGACCCGTCTGCCCGCGGATGCTCCGTCTCGTAGGTCATGCTTCCCCCGGTGAGGAACAAGGCGACATCCTTCTCCGTGACCCATTCGGCATGGGATTGGAGTGTCAGGGCGCCAAGGTGCGTGCCGATTACCTGCTCACGGGGAAGCTGCATCAGCTTCAGAAATGCGGGGTTGCAATTGAGATACCTTCCCTGGGTGTCTTTGTAGAAGACCGGGGCAGGGATCGCGTTGAGCATCGCTTCAAGGAGGAGCTTCTGTTCCATTAATGCGCGGGCCGTGTCTCTCGCCTTCGTTACATCACGGCAGCTCCACACCCGGGCCACGGGCTCGCCATCTACCCATTGGGGACAGGAAAACCATTCAATGCTTCGGCCATCGGCAAACTCTATAAGATCAGAACTATCGGAATGTGGTTCCGCCAGAATGGCGTGCACGCGAGCCAAGACCTCATCCGGGCTCTTTGCCAAGTCCTTGAGGTACGCGAGCAGGGCCTGCCCATCCTTCGCCTCGAATATCTCAATAGGTATATTGAATAGGTCAATAAACCTCTGATTGTAACCAGCCAGGCACCCGCTCCTGTCCATGACCAGAATCCCGTCTGCGGTGGATTGCAAGGTTGCGCGTAGCTGGGATACCGAGCGGCGCAAGTCGGTCTGCTCACGCTTCCGGGCGGTGACATCCCGCATGACAAGCATCGCTCCGCTCATGCAGCCGTCGCTGTCGCGCAGGAGGGAAGCGCTGATATCTACGGAGAAAGGACTCTGGTCCTTCTTAACAAGAGTTCTCTCCAGGTTGTGAAGGTTTCCGACACGAGTGAGACGCTGCAAGTCGGTCTCAAGGGCTTTTTTCTCTTCAGGACATACCCAGTCATTAAGCTGTGTGCCTACGAGCTCACTGACCTCCTGCAGTCCGAACACCTGCAACGCTCTTGCGGAACCGAAAACAACGTACCCTTGCAAACTGATCAGGATGATCGCATCAGGACACGCGCTAACAAGGGAGTGATACAACTCCTCGGTTTCGCGCCGTGCGCGCTCGGCGGCCTTAAACTCGGTGATGTCCCGCATGCTGGCATGCACCAGGTTCCCTTCTGGAAAGCAGAGCTTCGTTGCATGCACAGAGGCATCGAACTCCACGCCCGAGAGACTCCTGCACCGCCATTCAAAGCTACAGACACCCCGCTTCTGAATTTGTTCGCGGAGCCTTCTGATGCCAGCCTCTGAGGACTCGCCATCCGGTTGGCGCTTTGAAGTCAGATCAAGATTGGAGCGTCCGATCAAGCCCTGCTCATCGGCCGCACCGAACAGCCTAATGGCTGCTGGATTTGCACGGACCACTTTCCCGGGTTCATCGCAAATCACAACAGCATCCTGAGTTGCTTCGAACTGAACCTGATGCCAGGCCTTGCTGACGCCAAGCGCTGACTCAGTTTGCCTGCGGGCAAACAGGGCTCGGGCCAGTTGTTGGACTTCGAGGCTTACGAATGGCTTTTTCAGAACAACCCACCTGTCTGACTTGCCCATTCGTCTAAAAACATCCTCCTGTGCAAACTCCGGTGCTGTGCACACTACGATTAGCAGTGAGGCTTGAATCTGCCAAAGTTGGCGGGTGACTTCCAGGTTATCATGAATTGCGGACACCTCGACAAAGACGAGGGTGTAAGGTGATCCCTGGTTGAGGGCACGCTCTACCTGGCGGGCGGCTTCCTCTCCGCACACAGCCGAGTCAATTTCGCACGCGGTTGGCGTCGGAGGGAAACTCGAGGATACAGGAGGTGTTGCGGTGAAACTAAGCGCGCGCTGAATTTCGGTGTAAAGCGACGAATCATCGTTTACAACCAAGACCCTCCTGCGGCCATTCCTGGCGCCAATTGTATTCACGAATTCCCTTTTGTAACACCCTGTTCGGAACCTATCAGACCTGTACGTAGCATCGACGTCGTCGGTTCAGCCATTTTGCCAACAGATGCCCAACCGGATCTTGAGGCGATAGGACCGCCTGGATCAAGGCGCAAGTGCCATAGCTCGGAGGACTCGAAGCCATCGGCGATCGGAGCCTCCCGAAACGACTTCGCGCTTTGCTGATACTCCCAGGGCCTCCCGTTCCCGAGACACTGGCAGGTCATCCGCTTTCCCGTTGATTATATCGGCATTCTACAGAAGAAGCCTTAGCACTTTGCGCTTTGGCATAGTTCAGCAAACCGCTCATCGTACGTAGGCCAAGCTTCCGGCGCATGTTATCCTGGTAAACTTTGACCGTGGACGTTCGCAGTTGCAGCGATCCCGCAATCGCTTGCACATCCATGCCGCGCCCTGCCATTTCCAAAACCTCACGCTCCCTCCCAGTCAGGCTTCGATCCGGGTCTAGCGGTGCGGAAGTGTCAGATGAATCCAGAGAAACCCCTGCCAGCGTAGTGCTTAGGTAGGTCTCCCCTTTCGAGACGCCGCGAATGGCTTTGGCCAGTTCTTTGGCGCCGCACCGCGTGCGCAGGTAACCGCTTGCCCCGCACTCCATCGCTTTCCTGACGCAAACGGCATTGCACTGTGCGGAAATCAGAATGATTCGAACCTCAGGACAATGCTCGCGCACCTGTCGGGCAAGCTCAAACCCACGCATCTCAGGAATCAGAAACCCCAGCACCGCGATGGCAGGTTGGCTCTCGGCGATTCTGGTGCAAAGCTCGGCAACGGTGGCCGCTTCACCGACGACGGTGATATCCGCCTCGCCTTCAAGCAAGGCGCGAATGCCATTCCTGACGAGTGGGAGCGAATCTGCAACCAGAATGCGAATCATGAAAACAAAGAAAAGGCTGCGAGCCGGCCCAACTTCGAACCGGCCCGCAACATGCAGTTCCTGTAACTTAGAATTTGTAGGTCGCGCCCAGGGAAACCAGGTTGCGCTCAAACTCTCGATCGGATTCGGCGGCGCTAGTCAGCCCGTCCGCGTCGTTTCGTCCCATATCCAGAGAGTAGGTCAAACTGGCAGTCAGGTGTGACGTGAAGGCGTAGGTGACCCCAGCGGAGAGGGTGTACATTTGATCAATGCGGTTGCCGGAGGCGACATTGGCAATTGTGTAATCGCTTTCCAAGAATCTTGCGCCCAGATCCATGGAAAGCTGTGAGTTGAACTTGTGCCGGTAGCCAAGGTCAAACGTGCTATCCAAAGCCGGGAGCTTGCCAACACTTGAGAGCCAGCGCCATTGCTTGTACTTGAACGAGATCACATCACTCTTGGTGATATCCGCGCTGAGGGAGGCTTCCGCGTAGTAAGTGGTCTCATCCAGATCGTTGAGTGGAGTGGTATGGTTGGCCGAGTTCTCCTCGTAGGATCGGAAATCAGGACCCGCTTGAACAGAGACCGTCAGCCAGTCCAAAGGCTTGCCTTCAAACCCGAAGAGCACGCGGTGGTAGTCGCTGGAGGAACTTAGGTTCGCGGCATCGAAATCGTATTGTTCCTGGTACTGGTGGCCATAGCGGTAGCCGAGAGTGGCTGCAAACTTGGGCATGATGCGATAGCCGAAGTCCAGCCCCCCATTCACGTCATACCGATCGCAGTAATTGTCGTAACCTGCGGTACTGCGCAGATCGGTGCGCAGGTCAAAAAACAGGAGCGATGCGGTGGGACGCACAAACCACTTCTCTTGATCGTACTGGATGGTGATCTTGGCCCTGTCCTGGAATTGTTCGCGGCGCTCGCGGGGACCCGCAATGGCATACGCATTGCGCCCGCGATCATAGGTGGGAGCCTCGTCTTCGCCATCGATGTAGCTGAACGCGTTCTCGGCTGCGAAAGTCAGGCTGCCGGTCTTGCCCTTCAGGTTGAAGTTCATCCGGTGTGCGGCAAAGTCCTCCGAATCCTCCTCGTGAAAGAAGGAGAAGTCAGGGGCATAGCAGAGGGAGAGGGCCTGGAGAACGGTCTGGTCTCCGAGGAACGGGATCGCACTCACGCCGATTTTCGGGGAGACGGTGGTTACCAATGAACTGCGGTTGGCCAGCCTTCCGTTCTCAACCATAAACAAATTGTCGTCGTAGCTCTCTTTCAGCGATCCAGACAGATCACTGAGCCATGCAGGCTTTTGAAAACCGGCCGGTTTGGAAAGCGTCTGAGCATCAGCAGCGCTGGCGGAAGCCGCTAAGAGAGGTCCGCAGAGAGCAGCCAGCCCGAGGCCCAGCGACTGGAATGAGAGTGGTGAAACCGAGTAATTGGTTCGTTTATTCTTATCGTAGTTCATTGGTGGTGTTGATGGTCTTATGAGCACAGCGCGGAGCATCTCCTGCCGCTGTGCGGGTTAGTAAAAAACTCTACAAATTTTTCGTCTCGGCGGCTGGCTCGGGGATCTGGCCCAAACCTGTGATCTCCGCCAGACCCGGCACGTTGAGCACGAGGATCTCCGCGCGGCCACGACCGCGGCTCACGCCGGCGAAAGCTTCGGGAAAACCGAGGTTCCGTTCAGCAGGAACGACCGAAGAGACGTTGGTGATTCTTCCAATGGCGTCAGCCAGCAATCCAAAGCGGGCACCGGTAGGCATCTTCAGTACGACCAGGGATGCCGCCGCACGGGAGGGTGATTGGCTGGCGTCCACCAGCGAAATGGGCGAGAAGACAGGTAACACCTCATCGCGCAGGGTAGTCAATCCGGCCAGAGCGCATTCCTGGGAGGGAAGGGGGCGAAGGCTTGAAAGGGGGCTGATCTCCTGTAGGTAATCCATGCTGGCAGCGAAGAGCGAGCCGGCCTGTTCGAACCAGAGACATCGGGTGGAGTTCTCGGAAGCTGCTGTTTTCATGCCTGGCAATTGATTTCGGTTTCTTTGTCCGCGTTGTGCATGGCATCGAGCAGAAGGAAGTCAGTACCTTCTTCGATCAGGTGGGCTATGTCGGTCAGGGGTTTCTCGACGAAGCGATAGGTGCCGGAGGAAATCTTCAGAGCCATGCGAAAGGATTCGACGCCTGCCGGATGGCATTGGCTGGTGGCGTTGATGATCTGCCCCTGGTCAAAGAACAAGTGGAAACTCTGCTGTGGGGAATCGATGATCAGATCGCCGCTGTGCCGGGTGCGGCTCAGGATCTGGATTACTTCGATCAGCATGAGGGAGTTTGCAGTGCCTGACATCAAGCCATCGGCCATCTGCACCGAACCGGTGCCTGCGTTTTCGAGGGCCTCAGCCAATTGAGCCAGTCGATCAGAGTCTTTACTGAAACCGAGGGCGTGATAACGGTCGGCGAGTTGGAGATACGCTTCTGCCGAAGGTTGCAGCGCGATCTCCTTCTCGCGCTGGCGCAACTCGGTCAAAGACTGGGCGTTTGCCGCATGGGCATGTTTGGTTTTCATAGGCTGGGGGTAGATTGAGCGGATACCGGGAGGGCAACGGCTGCTGTGGATAGGAGTTTCTCCAGATCGATGGTCACAAGCAAAGACTTGTCCCAAATGGTTGCGGCTTTGGAGTGCCGCTCCCTTGGAGCCTCGCAGGACGGGCGGGAGTTGAAAACGAGTGGTGCCAGGCAAGCGAGGCAAAACGCAAAGGCAGGCGTCCACCAGGAACGCCGTGCGGCGATGGTTTACATCGGCGATGAGCAGGGCTTGCCGTTCTCCTGAGCTTTCCGGAATGGGAGGCAAACCCCAAAGCTTCCGCACAGAAATGATGGGGATGCCTTCAGCGCCGCCCAGCGAGAGAACCTTGCCGGTGTCCCCTAACGCGTGTTCGCCAGGCTGATCGTGGGTTTTGGCGTCCAAAAGCCGAAGCAAATGTTGCACCTGTGTTATTGGACAGGCATACGGATGGCCATCCAGCAGGAAGGCAAGGTGTGGCTGCGCAGGAGCTTCGACTGCTTTGGCCGCCTGCCGGCGGAGGCCTGAGTTAAATTGAGCGCGGGCTGGCGTCATTTAAAGATGGGGGCTGAAGGGTTTACCGAGCGGGCTGCGTCAGCTTTTTCGCTGATTCGATACAAGAGCAGTTTCAAGGCTTCGAGCGATAGAATCTGGTCAACCGCCCCCGCTTTGATCGCGGCTGAGGGCATGCCAAAAACCACCGAACTCGCCTCATCCTGGGCTACCACGTTTCCCCCGGCACGCTTGATGGCCAGGGCTCCTGCCGCGCCGTCCTCGCCCATGCCTGTGAGGACCATCGCCATGACACTGGGTCCGTAATGGCGGGCCAGGGAATGGAAGAGAACGTCTACCGAAGGTTTGCAGTAGTGGACCGGCGGGCCGTCGTTGATGACTAATCGGGCGTGAGCATCCAGTTGGAGATGCACGCCGCCGGGAGCCACGTACACCGAACCACTGTTCAAGACCATTCCGTCCGCGGCTTCCACAATGGTCAGGGAACTCACCGCGTCTAATTGCATGGCAAACTCGTGGGTGAATTTCTCCGGCAAATGCTGCACGACGACGACCGGAGGGAAGAACTCATGTGGAACAACGCGCATGAGTTCCTGCAACGCCATGGGGCCGCCTGTGGAGGCGCCTATGCCGATGACCCGCGGAAGGCCGCTGGAAAGATCGGGCAGGTTAAGCCTGCCTACACGCTCGATCGGGGGATCGACCTTTGGTGGCGCCGTTGCGCGCGGCCGGGATAAATCATCAGCCGGGCTGCGGAGGGAACGCACCACGCGGACACGCGCGGCCGTGCGCACTTTCTGGATGATCTCCGCGGAACGATCTGTGATGTCGAGCGCAACGCCGCCCGAGGAGGGTTTCTCCACGATGTCCACAACCCCCATTTCCAACCCGTAAAGGGCCGCGCGGCTCCCCTTCTTGGTATAGGAACTAATGATCACAATGGGGCGGGGATTGGATCGCATGATGTAATCGATCGCGTGCAGCCCGTCACACTTGGCCATATTGATGTCCATGGTGATGACATCCGGGGAGAGGTTCTCAACCATGCGGATAGCGTCAGCCCCGTTGTCCGCGTAGCCAACCACCCGCAGATCGGGAGCGCTCTGCAAGATTTCCGTCAGCCGTCGTTGCATGAAGAACGAGTCTTCAACGACCAGGACACGGGTGCGTTTATCCGTGCCCACGGGGCGCGCGGCACATGGCGTTGACCAGGTAGGCTCAGGAGGCTTTGTCGGAAATGATTGTCCAGGGAACTGCATAACATTCTTCTACTGCGCGACCGGGGTGAGGAGTTGGTTGATGTGGCTGGCCAGTTGCTCCTTCGAGAACGGCTTGATGATATAGTCGTTGGCTCCGAGCGAGGTGGCGCGCCGGCGATGCTTCTCGGCATCACGCGACGTCACAACCACCACGGGAAGTTTTCGCAACGCGGGCTGTCTTCGCATTTCGGCGATTAGCTCGAAGCCGTGCATGCGTGGCATCTCCAGGTCGGTTAGGACGAGCGAGATGCGGCCGGTGCGGAGTTTTTCAAGGGCATCCAAGCCATCGACGGCCAGTTCCACCCGGAAGTGCAGAGAATGGAGATGCTTCTCGATCACTTTGCGCACGCTCAGCGAATCATCCACAACCAGGATTGTCGGCCGGACAGGCCCTGAGGATTCCGCAGCCGTCAGACCCTCGCCATTGCTTGGGGCTCGGGCCGCCAGCGAGGCATGCTCGTTCTCCAGCAGGCGTGGCAGGTCAACAATCATCACGACCTCCCCGTCGCCGCCCAGCGTGGCGCCCGAGAACAGGGGGTGCCGTCTCAGCAGTGGCCCAAGAGGCTTCACAACGATGTCCTGTTTCCTCAGGATGCGATCCACACCGATGGCCACACGCTGGTCGGCCACACGAGCCAGAACGACAGCGCCTTCGGTGCGGGCGGCCGGCAAATCCAGCAGGCGATGCAACCTCAGCAGCGGGACCATGCCTTCAGGCGTTTTGACCAGTTCTTGCTGGCCGGAAAGAGTTACATCCTGGATTTGGCCCTCCTGAATGTGCTCAACAAAGTTTAATGGCAGAGCGCAAGTCTCCGAGCCGGCTGTGATGAACATGGCCTGATTGATGGCCAGGGTCAGTGGCAGATGTATTATGAACGTGCACCCCTGGCCGGGGACTGAGCGCACATGCACTGATCCGCTGAGCCGTGCGATCTCTTGCCTGACGACGTCCAAGCCGACGCCCCGACCGGAAATGTCAGTGACACTTTTGGCGGTGCTAAACCCGGGTTGGAAGATGAACTGAACCAGGGCATCCGGCTCGATCGAAGCGTCAGGAGCCATTAACCCGCGTTGGATAGCGGTGTTGCGGATGGCTTCGATATCCAGGCCGCGTCCGTCGTCGCTGATCTCCAGCACAACGTGGTTTGCTTCGCAGATCGCTGCCACACGAATGGTGCCCGCACGCGGCTTGCCCGCCGCCTCGCGCACTTCCGGTTGCTCGATACCGTGAGAAACGGCGTTGCGCACGACGTGCAGCAACGGGCTGTAAAGCTGATCCAGAATCAGTTTGTCCAGACGCGCATCGTTGTCCGAAGTGAGGAATTCGACATCCTTCTCCTCCTTGCGAGAGGCATCGCGGACAGAGCGGCGCAGGCGTTGCAGCAGAAGTGTCAGGGGCATCATGCGCACGCGGGTGATTTCATCCTGCAGCCGCGCGGTGACCTTGCTGAACTGGCGGGTCTCCTCGTCAAACGCGTCGAAGAACCGGTTAAGCTGGCTGAAGATTTCGCCCGTATCAGTCCCGATTTCCATCAGGGTCCGAGCCAGGATGTTGAAATCATCGTATTGATCGAATTCCAATTCTGAGAATCCCCCCGTTTCATCCGCCGGCAGCCCGGGAGGAACTGTCCGGGCCGCCGGCAGCACTGGAACCGGAGCTCCAGTTAAATGAACCGACACGGTCCGCCCGAGAGTGGGTCTGGAATACTCGTAGCGTCCTTGAAAATCCGTGATCGCCTGCAGCAGCCGGGTTTTGCCGAAAAACATCTCTTCCTTCAGTCGCGAGATGTCCGCGAGCTTTTTCTCCAGGCGGGAACGGCTGATCACAAGCTCGCCGACCAGGTTCATCAACAGATCCAGCCGTTCGGATTCGACTCGGATCGTCTGGTTCTCCACAGTTTCCGTAGCTTCCGCAGCTTCGGGCCTCTCCGGAACCGCAGCAGGTGCCTGCTCGGACATCAAGTCGATCTTTTCCGCCGGTGAGACCTCCACTGAGGGGCTGGAGGTCGTGGTTACCGGTTGGGAATCAGGAATGGACGGTGTTGCGCTCGGTCGGAAAACCTGGGATGCGATGTTGACGGGCTCAGGAGCAGCTACTCGCGGCAGACCTGGGGGCAAGGCTGAGAGGGTTCGGAGTTTTTGGCTCAAGTGAGCAGCGCGTGTGGTGTTGACCTCCTCGGCTTTGCCAGTCTGCGCTTCGCGAACCAGGGCCTTGATTGTATCAGAGACTCCAAAGATCACCTCTACCAATTCCGGGAGGTTGGTGAATACCCGCTCGACGACATGGCTTTCCAGCAAATCTTCCAACTCATGGAGCAGGCGGCCTATGCGGGTAAATCCCAGGCTATTGGCAGCGCCCTTGATCGTATGGGTCAGGCGGAAGACGGCGTGAGCAACTTTGTCATCGTCGGGGGACTTTTCCCATGCCAGGAGCAGCCCTTCCATCTGGCTGAGGCTCTCACTGGTCTCGAGGACAAAGTAGGAGAGCATCTCGGGATCGATTTGCTCCTGCACCTTTTTGGAATCGACCGGCCTGGCAGCCACTCCCAGACTGGAAAGAAATTCGCGAGCGAGCGCGTCCGTGTCCTGGCGTGCACCCGATTTGGCCGGGTGCCGCGCGGGCTTAACCAGGGGCTTCGGCTCCCTGGGTGTGTTGGCAGCGGAAGGCTGGGGGTAGAAATACTCGCCCCAGATGGCCACAGCGTCGCGATGAACCGCCTGGTAGCATTCCTGGGCAATACCGATCTGGCCGCTGACAGTGGCGGTTACCGCCTGGCGAAAGCGATCCAATTGCTGTTGCAGGAACGCATAGGCCTGGACAGCCCGGTCCCGCGCAGAAAGCTTAAAGCTCTCCGCAACCTCCAGGAGTCGCTCGTAATCATCAACCAGGGAAGTGAGGGACTGGGCTCCGACCATGGCAGCCGCCCCGCGCAGGCTGTGCACCGTCTTGCGCAAGTCCGGAGTGAGAGCCAGGTCGCTGCCCGGATGGTTCAGGGATGCGAGTTGGCCGGTAGCCAACTCAAGCAACGCGGTTGCGTCGGTCTGAAACGTGGCCCGGATCTCGGGCATATCATTCAAAGGGATGCTCATGAAAAAAAGGAACTGGAAGGCTTGTTCTGGTAAATGATTCCCTCGGGCACCTGAACCGGGTCAAAGTATTCGGGAAAGCCAAAGGCTGATTCCGAATGGCCCAGGAACAGGTATCCTCCGGGTCTTAGCGCGGCGTGAAACTCGGAGAAACAGGCCGCGACAACGTGGCGTTGAAAGTAGATCAGCACGTTTCGGCAAAAGAGCGCATCAAGGCCCGCAAAGGGAAGCGGATGCAGTAAATTGTGCTGCAAAAAGCGAACGCTGGAGCGTAATGCTGGATGTAGAACCCAGCGGTCGCCTTGAGGAGAAAACCAGCGCTGGCGGCGAGCGGCGGAAAGCTCGCGCAACTGGTGGTTCTCGTATAGAGCAGTGCGCGCAGCCGCCAAAGCACGGCTGCTGACGTCCACCCCGGTGATCTCTACTTCCGCCATTTCCTCCTGGGTGAGGATCTCGTGCAACACCATGGCCATCGAGTAAGGCTCCTCGCCGCTGGAGCAACCCAGGCTTGCGATGCGGAGCCGTTGTCCCGGCCCGCGCTGGCGGCGCCATTGCGGAACCACCACCTCAACCAAGGCGTTGAAATGCGCCTCGGTGCGGAGGAAGGAAGTTTCGCCATTGAGCAGGCTCTCGACAAGGGGAACCATGTCGGCCTCACCATCGGGCCGGCGAAGCCATTGCAGATAGTCCTCAACCCCACTCCTGCCGGTGGCCGCCGCGCGCTCGGTTGCCCGGGCGGTGAGTTGGCCCAGGCAGCAGTCACTGACCCAAAACCCGAACCTGGATGCGATACCTTGGCGCAGGTTTTCGAGGGGCAGTGATGCTGAAATCGGGTGGTGGCCCGGTTCGGCGTTGAGTGAGGTGAGGACCATGACTTGGTTGTTGCTTGATTGGCCCTGGATTAGGAGGCGCCGTTAGTGATCTTGAACTTGCTCAAGCTGCCGATCAGGTCGGTGGACAGCGAGGCCAGTGATTCGGTGGCGCGCTTGGTCTGGTTCGCGCCGGCCTGCGCTTGCTGCGCAATCGTCGAGACCGTCTCCATCGCTTTTACCACGCCGGAGGCGCCGCGCACCTGCTGCTTCGCCGCCAGGTTGATTTCGTTAATCAATTCAGCAGATTGGCTGGATGATTCACGGATTCGCGCCAGTTCGTTACCTGTGCTCACGACCACCTGGCTTTCCGATTCCACCTCGACGGTCTGCTGTTCCATCGCAGATACCGATTCGTTGGTCTCAGCCTGGATACCGGAGATCAGCTTCTCGATTTCCTTGGTGGCAGTCGCTGTGCGTTCGGCCAGCTTGCGGACTTCTTCAGCGACGACCGTGAAGCCTCGTCCGTGCTCGCCTGCGCGAGCCGCTTCAATCGCGGCGTTCAGTGCGAGCATGTCCGTTTGTGAGGAAATCTGGCTAATCGTGTGAACAATGGTTGAAATTTCCATCGAACGTTCACCGAGGCGCTTAATCTTCTTGGCACCGGCTTGCACGTTCTGACGAATACGCTCCATGCCGTCGATGACCTGCTGGACGGCCTTGGCGCCGTTCTCGGCTGCCTGCCGTGCACGTGAGGCCGCTTCAGCCGCGGAGGTCGCGTTATTGGATACCGACTCAATGTTGGCCGCCATTTCCTGCACAGCCGTCGTCGTGTTCACGATTTCGCTGGTCTGCTTCACAGAACCTTGCGAAAGCTGTTCCGATGAGGCCTGGATCTCCGTTGCCGAGGAGGCCACGCGGTTTGCCGCAGTTTGCACTTCCTTCAACAGATCGGATACGTTTTCAAGCATCAGATTGATAGCGTCGCTGACGTTACCCAGAGCGCCTTCAGTTACTTGAGCGCGCACCGCCAGGTTGCCGTCCGATGCCTCAGAGGTGACTTTGAGCAGGTCGCGAATGCCTTCCTGAAGGCGCTTGTAATCATCGGTATCTTCCTTGGCCTTCACGCGAGCATCGATCATGGAGTTGAACGCGTCGGCCAATTGGCCGATTTCGTCGTCGGACCCTACCGTTGCACGAGCGGTATTGTCGCCCTTGGCGATGCGGTCAGCCGTTTGGGCCAGCACGTTGATCGGCTCGGAAATACTGCGAGAGATGCGATAGCTGACGCCGAACGCCACGAGCGCGAGGACAGCCGAGATGCCGCCCGTCCACCAGAGTAGTTGGGTTAGTGTGCTTAACGCGGCAGACTGTGCTGCCTTGTATTCGTCATAGTATGCGCTGGCTCCAATCACCCAATCCCACGGCTCGAAGTAGGTGACGGCAGCAAACTTCTCGCGTGGCTCCGTCTTGCCTTCATCCATCCAGGGATATTGCATCATTTCGGTCTTGCCGCCTTGAGCTGAAAGTCCTTTGCGGATGATTTCCTGCACCACGAGGCCACCTTTGGCGTCCTTGGTGTCCCACATGTCCACGTTGTCTTTCGCACCATTTTGGGAGACGATGTATTTGCCTTTCATCTCACCTTTGGAACCGAAGGAGAAGATGTAGCCCGTCTTGCCCAGTGTGATCTTCAACATACTTTCGCGCACTGACCGAGTGGCATCCACCATGTCCAGACCGACGAAAAGCACGCCTATCACCTTCTGATGATTACGGTCCCACAACGGTTCATAGACGGCGTCCAGCATGCCTTTGACACCCTGAGCGCGACCGCGATAAATCTCACCTTTCAATACTGTTGAGATAATCGGGTTCGGAGCGCCGTCCGGAGTGATTGCCGGAATGAACGTCCCGATAGCGCGGCTGCCATCAGCGCGCTGCAAGGTCGTGCAAACACGCAGCATATCCCCGGCATCATTCATCCGTTGGAACACGGTGGACTCCGTGGCGGTGAAGTGCTTGACATCATCGACCACGATTGCGGTCCCATTCGTATCTGACACCTGGCCGAACCAGTTGGTTCCGACCATGAACTTCGGAAGCTGCACGCGCGTCTTCTGGCGCGTCATCTGATTCTCCGAGTCCCAGGACACTAGTTCGGTGCCGGGAGCGACGGCCCCCTGGCCTTGAAGAATTTCACGCGCCACATTCAAACTGTGGTCAAGGGTCCGGGCCGCTTGGGCTTCAGTCGCCGCGCATTGGTCGTGCACGGAGCGCACCAGTTTATCGGCTTCCTCAAACGCCTGCTGGTCGAGGTACTTACCGAGTTGCGGCGCCAGGCGGCTTTTCTGCACGCTCAGCACCAGGGTTAGGATCGTTACAGTGAGGAACACGGAACCGAAACTCAGCAGCATGATCTTGCTTCTGATTTTCAGGGCCTTTTTCTGGTCGGGGGTGGTATTGATTTCTTTCATAGGTTCAGGTGAGAAGGAGTGGTCAAAAGTATGGGTTTAAATTGGAGTTAAAGGTTGAGTGCCGCATCACGGCACAGCGCTTCAAGCAGGCCGGGTCCATCGATCAACGTGATCGGCGCCTGGCCTTGCGGTTGCCAGAGCCCAGTGAGGAACGAGCCGCCTTCGGCTCCGGGATGGGGCTGGACTTCTTCCGCTGGTATCGGAACGACTGTCTGGATGGTATCGACACGTATCCCGGCGAGCAGGTCCCCCCGGCGCACCACAAGAATGGGTTGCTGGGGTTGGTCGGGCATCGAATCCAGTCCCAGCCATTCATCGATACTCACCACCGGAAGAATCTCACCGCGCAGACTCAGCACCCCCAGCACTTGCGAAATTGCACGGGGCACGCGCGTGAGCGGTTGTCCGGGCAAAAGCTCGCGCACGAGTTCAATGCTCAGCGCAAAACGCTGGCCGCGCCGCAGGAAGACCGCGTAACGGCGCTGCGCGGCCTGGTCGGTCCAGGCGGCTTCGCTGCTTGGGATGTTGGATGTGCTCATTGACAAAGTCCGGGGTCAGAACGGCGAATGGTTTTGGATTTCGGATCAACACCGCACCGGCGAGGCTGGTTTGAGTGGGTTAAACCCCGCCGGCGCGTGCTCAGGATTAATGAAGATTCTTCTTTACGGTCTCGACCAGTTCCTCGGGCGAGAAAGGTTTGCAAATGTAAGCGGAGGCTCCTTGCTTCAGGCCCCAGAACTTGTCGCTTTCCTGGGTCTTCGAGCTGACCAGGATTACAGGAATTTTGCCCAGCGTCGGATCTTTTTTGATCTTCCGGCAGACTTGGAATCCATCCATGCGCGGCAGGACAACGTCCAGCAGCACGAGGTCGGGGTTCTCACGTTTGGCCATCTCGAGAGCCTGTTCGCCATCGGTTGCAACGACCGTGCTGTGGCCAAGGCTGGAGATGGCCGCTTGCATCAACTTGACCTCTGTTTGAAGGTCATCAACTATTAGTATTTTCGCCATATCAAATGTAAGGATCTAATTGTAATTGCTGTTTTGGTACTACTGTGATCAACAAATTATGAAATGCTTGAGCCGGATCCCGGCACTCATTCCGCCGATGCCATCATCGGCGGTCGAACCGCTTCGGCTGGTTCCACCGCGGGAACTGCTGCCGATCCCGGGGAAGTCTCTGTCGGCCAGACCAGGCCATACGTCCCGGACATCATTGCATCCACCGGTTCCGATTCACGGTTCATGATCGGTTCCGGTGCGGTTTGGGCTGGCACCACTGCAGGGGCCGCATCAGGAATGGCAGTTGGCATCGGCTCAGGAGCCGGTTCGACAGAGGCGTCCACGATCGGCTCGGGAGCAGGGTCAAAGGTGCTTTCCAGGACGGGCGCCGGAGCGGGTTGGGCTGCAGATGCCGTCAGGTCCTCATCCACCCGGTCATCATTGGATCGCCGGGCGCCGTGCCTGACCATGCCCAGTTTGAGAAAGCGATAGAGAACCCGGCAAACTTCAAATTGCTTCAACCCGGTGAGGTCAACCAGTTCGGCAACCGTGCACACGAGGCGTACCGCCTGAAGCACTTCATCCTCATCACGCTCCAGTTGGAGTGAGGTGAACTGTGTTTCGAGTTCCGGGGTGGGGCCGAGTGTTGCCTCCATGTCAGGGAACTGCTTCTCCAGTGTGAACCAATCATCAACCGTGCGATAGCAGCTCAGCAATAGCTGATCGAGGGCCATCTCGCACCGGTGCGCACGCACCATCGCGGAGAGCCGTGTCAGCGGGTGGAAGGAGACTACGGCCTCGGGTGCCGAGAATGCACGGCTTAGGCATTTCTCGCCTTGAGCCCGCAGCAGTTCCTCCAGACTGGTCCCTTCGGGGAGAAGACCCTGCTCATGCAGCGAGACAAAGAAAGGCAGGCTTTGCTCCTCTTGTGCGCGCACGGCATCAGCAATGGCGGTGTGGGGAACGGCGCCAAAGTCACAGAGCGCTCCCGCACAATAATTGCGCGGATGATTACTGCTTAATAGAACGACCTGGCCCTGATCCACGCAGACCAGGACGATCTCATCCGCCGTTTCGATTCGCAGTTCGCCCGTGGCGGTCGTGGTCTGCAAGTGGCGAAGCATGGTGTCCAGCGGAACCAGCGCGCTCGGGCAGCGCAGGGCCCCCGCACCGCCCGCCGGCATTCCCGCGGTCTTCATCAAGGTCGAGCTCAGGTCGCTCAACACATCTTTTGAGAGAAGCCGTTCAAGGAAGAAATCCTCTGGATCCTCAGTGCCGCGGGTCATCTCCCAATCCGGAATGAGGTTCATGCGCCCGCGCAGGTGCTTTTGAATCGCAAGGCGGAACTTGCGCGCCATCGCGTCGGACGCTCCTGTGTTCGCAGTGACTTTTCGGCTGCGGCGGGATTTAGCTTTTGGCTTGGTTGCCGGCTTCTCCGGAGTCTCGGAGGTGGGAATCTGGTCTGCGGGCGCTCCTTCCTGAACGGAAGGAGCCGGGCTGCTTTCCATGAGGTTCAGCAGCCGGCTGACCTTATCCATGAAATCCTTTGGCATGGCTTCAGCCGCCGGAGCGCTCTGGGTATCCGCAGGCGGAGCCTCTGCATTACGGCTGTCGCGAAGCAGATGGCCAACTACCGCCTTTAGAATATTGGGAGCGAATGGTTTGGTGAGGTAATCCACCACGTTGTTCAAATCCTGGTAGAGCTGGCGAATCGCGTTGCCGTTGCTGCTCATCATGAGCACGGGGATCTCCCAGGTGTCAGGAGCGTTGATAAGGTTTCTGCAAACCTCCGTGCCTTGCATATCCGGCAAAATGTAATCCAGCAGGATCAGCCGCGGTTTCTCGGCCGTGGCTTTGGCGAGACAATCAGCGCCGGTATCAGCGGTGATGACTTCATAACCTTCCTGGCACAAAACGGCTTCAACAAGCTTGCGAATGGTGAGACTGTCGTCTGCAACGAGTATTTTCGGAGCGGTGCTCATATGGCGAGGCACTTAATGCAGGTGCTGTGCCAACCTTTGAGGAGGCGCCACCCGCTCGCCCTTGCAGTGTGCAATTGGGCCTATCCGTGGCTGTACGGTGTTCGGGTGTCCGCAATCGCACGGTGACCGTCCGCCACCGCACACCGAACCGTGCGGTGATGACCGGGTGAAGGCGACTGTGCGGACGAATTCCTTCAGAGGGCGAGGTTGGAGCCGGGTTTTCGGTGGTTTTGCGGCTCTACCAGCTATACTGAATACCAAAGCCTCCCTGTTTTGCGCACACTTCTTATGGCACGGTTCCTGCACTTGCATTCGGAGCACTCATCACCGTGCAACAAATGATCATCTCTTGTCTTAAGCGAATGTTCCGGCGTGGCGCCAACTCCATCGCCAAGAAGTCCAAGGGCAGCCCGTTCTCAAAAACGGAAGCCGGCACTCCGGCCCCCTCCGCCGCAGATGCTGGCTCAAAGCAAAGTGCATTTGCCGTTCACTTTCCAGTGCATGAGCTCCAGGGCATGCTGCCCGACCACCTCAAATCCCGAGTGGTGGCTGAACGCGCGGCCGGGTTGGTAGTATCTATTCCCGTGCACCGCATCGTCCCGCAACTCGCCACGGGAGGTATCACTCTCAGCTTTGGTGAACTCAGAAAAGCCAACCCGGAAGCGTTCACTTCCGATTGCGATGCCGACGAGCACGCGGTCTGTCTGCCGCTGGCGCAAGTGCTGCCTCGCATAGACCCCCGCTTCCTTCAGCGTCGTGCTCAACAGCAAAAGGTGGAAGTGCCGGACGATTGTGCCAGTCCATTCGAGGCCGCCAAAACGAAGGAAGCTTCTGCCGAGCCAGAACCTCCGACGGCCAAAGACTCTACAATCTTCATACGCAAGCCGGCGCAAGCTAAACCGCAACCCGCAATTCCGGTGGCCCCTCCGGCCCTGAAGATGCCGGACTCCGTCCCGCTAAGTCCCGCGACCTCGCGCCCTGTTTCATCGCCGATACAAGTTCCCGGATCACGCGAGGAATTGCGCAAAGCCATCTCCCAGCCTCCAGCCCAGCGAGCGGTGTCCACACGGCCAGCCAACGGCAAACCCAAAGCTCCCTCCACGCAAGGTGCGCTGATTTTCAATGTGTCGGATCTCTCTGCCGCCTGGCCGGAGGCCTTGCAGCAGCAGTTGCAGGATTGCCTCTCCGCTGACGCCACTCTGGCTTTACCCCGGGAGGCAGTGGCACCGGGACTCAAAGAAGGCCGCATCGCTTTTTGTTGGAAAACACTGCGTGGGTGGATCACACCCCAACCTGGCGCACAAGTCTCTGCTTACGATCAACTCGAACTGGAACTCCCGCTTAAAGAGGTATCCGCAGCCTTTCTAAGCAAACGCGCGCCAGTCAAAGCTCCGAAGGTGGACGAGGACCTGGATGAAACACTCCCTGACCTCTTTTGCCCCACAGAGCCGCCAGCGCGCAAGATCCAGAAGGTTCCGCTACTTGATGACCATGCGCCCATACCTATGCCGCGGTTCGGCTCGAACGGCGCATCCAAGAACGCGCCGGAAATCCCGATGGTGCCGTTCACACCGTTGCAGGAAATTCTCAAAAGCCCTTCCGATACGGCTACCATTAAACGCGCTACCACACCTGATGAGGCTGTTGTGCGTGCGACGGCGCTGAACGGAGTGGCGGGGGCGATCATAGCCCTTCCAGATGGACTGCCGGTCGCAAGCCGTCTTCCGCGAGAATATAATGCCGAGACTGTCGCTGCCGTGTTGCCCCAGATGTTCGCACGCCTCAGCGAGTATACCAACGAGCTGCAGCTCGGTAAAATCGACACGATGGAGTTTACCTCCTCCAATGTCCCATGGAGGCTTTTCCGCACACGAAACCTGGTTTTTGCAGCCATGGCTCATAAAGGGAAGAGCCTGCCGTTCACGGAGTTGACGGCGCTGGTGCAGGAGATGCAGGCAACAACGGAGTAACGCTATGGCGATTATAAACCCGATGACACGGGAGCTTCAGCTCAAGATTGTTTATTACGGTCCGGCGATGGGTGGCAAGACCACCAGCCTGGTGAAAATCCATGAATCGGTTCAGACGGCGCCGGGTGCAAAAGGCAAGCTGCTTTCTCTGGCCACGAAATCGGACCGCACTTTGTTCTTCGACTTTTTCCCCATACAGGCGGCGAGCGTGAAAGGCTTCACCACCAAGTTCCAGCTCTATACCGTGCCAGGACAGGTCATTTATTCCGCTACGCGCCAGTTGGTGCTGCGGGGGGTCGATGGCATTGTCTTCGTCGCGGATTCGCAATTCGACAAGATGAAGGAGAACATCGAGAGCTTTCGCGATTTGCAGCAGAACCTCGCATCCCTGCGCCTTGGACTGGCAGATGTCCCTCACGTTTTTCAGTATAATAAGCGGGACCTGCCCAATGCGGCGCCGGTTGATTACCTGGAATACCTGTTGAATGATGGCGAGGTCCACGTGCCTTCCTTTGAATCGGTGGCAGATCGTTGTGAAGGGGTTTTCGAGCCTCTCAACATGATCACCCGCCTGCTTCTTAATAAGTTCCTTAACCAACGAGCCGTTCAGTGCGCCTGATATGACCACACTACCACAACTGATTGAGGATGACATCGAGTACCTCAATGACACGTTGCACGATTTGCTGCAAAAAACTGATGCAACCACCGCGCTTGTGATTGATAAGGGCGGGTTCCTCATCACCAGCCGCGGCGATGCTCGCAACTATGACCTGACTTCCATCGCAGCGCTCGCGTCCGGCGCTTACATGGCCAATCAAACAATCGCAAACCTTGTACACGAAACCGGGTTCGACAGTGTGTATCAGCAGGGCGAAAGCCATAGCATGTTCGCCATCTCCATTGACGAGCACTGCCTGCTCGTGGTGATCTTTAAAGCCGACATCAGCGTAGGCATCGTGAAGTACTACTCCGCCCCTGCCACTCGAAAGATTGCCCGGTGTCTTGTCACTGCCAAAGAGCGCAATCCCGATGAGGGCCTCGATCTCTCGGTGCTGAACATCGCCGATACAAGCCAGTTCTTCAAAAAGCAAAGCTGACGACCTTGGCAGTCACAGGCTGGAACGCCCGATCCGTCAGCGTTCCCGCCCTCAGGATGGGACTCGCACCGGGCTATGTGTTGCAAGGTTCTACTGGTAGATGACGATCCACTCGTTCTGGATCTGTTTGCCCCTCGGCTTCAAAGCGAGGGATACCAGGTGTTCTGTGCCGCTTGCGGTAACGATGCCCTGGCAATCTTCGAGCGCGAGTCCATCCACCTGGCGATTCTGGATTGCTCATTACCCGACCTCTCGGGCGAGGCGGTCTATCATCAAATGCGGGCCGCCGATCCCAACCTGCCCGTCATCTTTGTCACGGGTCATCCCAATCTGCAGACGGCTGTCTCCCTGATGCGCACCGGCGCGCGCGATTACCTGACAAAACCCTTCGGACCCGACGAACTTTCCGCACACATACGGGGTCTGCTCACTCAACCCCGCGAGCCCGCCTCCCGAACGGTTGAACAATCACTGCAACCTTCTGGTGTCTCGGGAGGTTACTTGTTTGGAAAGTCGGAGGTGATGCGCAAACTCGATGCGCAGGTGCAAGGGTTGGCAGCCTACGCGACCGCTACCGTGCTGATCACTGGCCCCACCGGCACAGGAAAAAGCGCGGTCGCGCGAAAGATTCACGATTTAACCTGCGGCGACCGCGCACCGTTTATCGAGATCGATTGCTCCACAATCCCCCGCGACCTGTGCGAAAGTGAGCTTTTTGGCCATGAACGAGGTGCATTCACAGGCGCACACCGTACCAAGCAAGGTTTGTTCGAAGCCGCTGAACGGGGCACTGCTTTCCTGGACGAGATTGGCGAGCTGGATCTCCCCATCCAGGCTAAGTTTCTCAGAGTGCTGGAGGCGCGGCAATTCAAGCGGGTCGGCGGCCAGACTGTCTTCCCGATGGAGGCCCGCATCATTGCAGCGACCAACCGGTCGCCGGTAGACCTCGTGCGCACGGGGCAGTTCAGGGAAGATCTCTACTTTCGGCTCAACGTGGTGGAGATCTATATGCCCCCGTTGAATCAGCGAGGGGATGACATCCTGATGCTCGCCGAGCATTTCCTGGGACATTTCGCCAGGCATTACCAAAAGCACGTCACCGGCTTTTCAAACGAGGCTCTTTCCTTCCTCAAACAATGCCCTTTTCCTGGAAACGTTCGGGAATTACGCAATTTGATCGAGCGTGCCGTCATTCGCTGCCAGGCACTGAGGATCGAAGCGAGCAACCTCGTATGTGTCGGCCGCCCTCCTGTCCCCGCATCTGGTGTTCGTTGCGCACAACCGGCAGCGCCCTCAGAGTGCTTGCCTGGCGCACTGAATCTAGCGGAACTTGAGAAGCAACGACTCGCCGAGGCGCTGTCCAATGCGAAAGGAAACAAAAGCCAGGCAGCAAAACTGGTCGGGCTCTCACGCACCGCCTTCTTGCGGCGGCTCACCAAACACGGGCTAATCAATGGATAAATGACGATTGACTCCCGTCGTCAGTCGTCTTCCTCCACCTGGGTTATCGCCCAATCGGGGTACGGCGTTTCAGGTCCCTTTGCCGAGTGCCATATGATGCGATTGAGGGTGTCTTCCGGACACCGATCCGGCCCTTCAAGCGGCAGCTTCGCCGAGGCTACGGCATGCTTGCGGAGCAGGGGATGCGAGACATTTTTGGGCGCGGGATTCATCTGATCCAACGGCACGTTGTTCGATACGCAAACAAACGGACGCAGATCCGGCGCATCAGTGAAGCAATCAAACATAGGTGTGGCCGTGGCATCCATCTGGTTCATGGGCGGCAATCCCAGGATAAGTTCCATGGTGCGGATCAAGCTGGTTTGGTTGTACTGCGTGCTGACAACTTTTCCACGAACCGTGTAGGGGCTGATGACATACGCCGTGGTGCGATAGCCGCTCACGTGATCCCAGCCGGCCTGCGGATCATCCTCAATCGCAAAAATGCAGGTCTCCTTCCAAAACCGGCTATGCGAGAGCGCCTCCACAATCTGGCCGAAGGCGAGGTCGTTGTCGGCGACTTGCGCCTCAGGCGTTGGCGCACCTGAGCCAGTGCCTGAGGTGTGATCGTTCGGTAAGCAGATGATCACGAGCTCGGGGAAGTTGCCATTACGTTCGAATTCATTGAGCTCCCTGATGAACTGCGCGGCGCGAAACACATCGGGAATGTTCATGTCCCAGCCGACCGTGTTTGTGCAGAGGTAAGGCCCGAGGGAGGCCACAGCCGGACGGCTGCTGATGCGCAACGTGGAGTTCGCCGCATTCGTCCAGTCGTGCCAGGCTTGCTGAAACCCAATGCCGCCTTTGCGCTTGAGATCGATCCATGACTTTTCCGTGATAGCAAATTCGCCGTAATCTCGGAAACTCTTTCCATGCGCTAGCGCGTTATCCCACAGGAAGCCCGCGGGTGAATACGCCAGGGCATCCACGTCGTCGTCTTCCATTCCGTCGGGATAGCTGCGAGGAAAACCAGCGAAGGATTTTTCCATGTAATCCGTGGCGAATGAAGTGGTGGACCATTGATGGCCATCGGCGCTCAAGATGCCCGAGCAGTACGTATTATCGAGCAAGACAAACTCCCGAACCATTTTATGCTGATTGGGTGTGACTCGTTCGCCAAAGACACAAAGCGAGGCGTTGCCATTGCCTTCGGGAATGTCCCCCAGCACCTGGTCATAGGTGCGATTCTCTTTGATGATGTAAACCACGTGCTTGAAAACGCTCGGCTCGCCAACCCGTTCCGGGACCGGACGTGCCGATTGGTTGGCTCGCGGCTTTGCTGCGGCGGCTTTCAACGCCGGGTAACGCAGGTTGCGCAACGCCACCGCCGTGTGACGCTTCAACTCGCGCGCCGAGGGAATCGGCACCAGGGATACTGAGCCGTAATATTGGTGTGATGTGTATTTGGCGGCTTCGCCCGCTGCCAGGCGTTTGCCCGACCCGATGCCTTTGATGTTCGCTACGTAAAGCTCCCCTTTGGCAGAGTCCACCGCAATCGCCCCCGGGAACCAGCCTGTCGGAATGAGGCCCAGGGTCTCGGATTTTCCGGGATCGAAATCGACGACGACGATGGCGTTTTGAGTGCCGTTGCAGACGTAAAGCCGTTTGCCATTCGGCGCGAATGCCAATGCATTCGGGCTTGCTCCAAAAAGGTCGGCCGGGTTTTGTCTCATCCAGATCGTTTCAATCACGCGCTCTTGCCTGGTATCGATGACCGACACCGTGTCGCTTCCCGCGTTGGCCACCACCACGTGGCGACCGTTGGGCGTTGCAGCCAGCGCGCTGGAATGCAACCCAACCAGGATTTCGCGAACGGGTGTCTTGTTCTCCAGATCCAGAATGGTGACCGAGCCTTCACTGGCGATATGCCGCACGGGATCAACCCGCACCAGCGTGCCCCGTCCAGCAGGCCCTGTCAGATCGCCTGCGTTGGGGCGCCGCCCGCCCCAATTGCTGACGTAAGCTTTTCCATTCACCAGGACGACATCATAAGGCGCCACACCCACATCCCAGGTGCGCAGGAGTTTTCCCGACATAGCCTCCAATTCGAGCAAACGGTTTGAGAGATTGCCCGCCACATAAAGGCGTTTGCCATCCGAAGATATCGCCAGGCCTGCCGGGATTTCTTCCGAGCGCCGGGGTGCGTTGGCGGGCGGCAACCCATAGCTCTGCACCGCCTGCCACTTGCCGTCCTCCTGGAGTTGAAAAACCTTGATGCTTCCATTGACGCTGGAGAGGTAGATCTTCTTCCCATCGGGCGAGAAGATCAACCCGGTATAGCTTACCAGGGCATCCTTATCCGGACGCAAGATCTGCGGTGAAACGGCAGAAACAGCGGACTCGGAGGGAAGGGGGATGCGCTGGACGATTTCGCCCTTCACAGGATCGATGATCAATAGCTCCGGGGTTTTGCCTGAGACCACGAGCGACTTGCCATCCGGACTGAGTGCGAGCGCTTGAGGGCGCAGACCCGGCAGTTCGATTTGGCGTCCGGCGGGAGTGAGTACCTGGTTCGCCGGAGTGTTATACAGGTTGGTGCCACGAATGCCCACCGGCTCATCGGTGGTAAAGAACGGGTCTGCACCAACCATGCCCCCGGTTAGGGCCAGGCTTATATAGAGCGTCCAACGGAGCTTTTGCACGCGCAAAGGGTCAAGCGACATAGCCTCCCCGTCAACTCGATTCTGGAGAAAGGAGCGAACAGGAGAAGGGCACGAGAACAGAGGGAAGCCGAGACCGGAAGGCAGAGATCGGGCGCGGAGGCGCGGAGAACGCGGAGAAAAACACGGGTAGGGCGGCATCGCCGAGGCCGCCGATCACACAAAAAACTGAACAGAAGGGGGACCAAGGTAACGAAGGTCAGAGGCTGAGTTGGCATTCCTTCCTGTGTAGCGCGGTCGTCCCGACTGCGAGTTCGCGCACCGTCCCGGTGCGCCTTTGTCTACGGTGAATGAAGGAAAACGTGGGACCGCCCGGTGCGGAGACCGTGCCTTCAATACGAAAGGACGAGTCCTGAATCGGATTTGTCAGTTTAGAAGAGGTTTCAGCACTTTTGCGGTGCTACGGTTCGAATGCAAGCATGCTGTTCGAACCGGAATCAGTACTGTTTGTAGCCACAGAATCCTTTTTGATTCCACCCTGGTTCATCGGGTTGGCGCCAAGCAGCGCCAACCCGATGAACCAGGGGCAATTCTTTTTTGTATCCTCTCTACATACAGTACTGATCTAAAGCGTCACGGCACCGTCAGGGCGATTTGGTGATCACCATGATCCCTCTGCGCCGTATCCTATCCTCCCAGAATGATGAACCAGCCTTTAGCCTTCAGCCTTTCTTAGGCCGCGTGACCTCACGCGGCGGGGAGGGTTTCACGCGGAGAGAAAAAGAAGATGATCACGCCAAGACGCAAAGATGCAAAGTGGAAGACCAGCCTGCGGCAACGCCCAACCAAGCCGAAGGCTTGGCAAACAGCCGGAGTGTCGTAGCGAAGCGGAGACCTCCGGTTAGCAGACGCTCGTCTCGGCACCCCGGGGACGGGGTGCAAGAATCATGAGAGATCATTCCAAATACCAATCACGGAATGGTGGAACTGAGACACTTCGGAAGAAACGAAATGTCAAAGGGACTTGCTTGACAGCATCAACTCCAATATACCTTCCGTATAACCCAAGCACCTATGACGGAGTTGGCGATGATATGAGATTACAAGGTGAGCTATCTGCCCACGTCTCCGAGAACAATTCTGCTCAGAAGGAGCTTCCGTGCCTTGCCCGTTTCCCGAGGTGACCAGCATTGAAATATTACGCTCATACTGCTGAAGATACGAATGGGAACCCTCTCCAGGAGAGTTCCGGGCAATGGCAACCTCTAGCTTCGCACCTTCGCAATGTCGGTGAGTTAGCCAGGAAGTTCGCTGAGCCTTTTGGTATGGGACCCGAAGCTGAGCTGACGGGATTGCTCCATGATCTTGGTAAATATGCAGAGCGGTTTCAATTGCGCCTGCGCGACCCGGCCATTCGTCACATTAACCACTGGGCAGCCGGAGCATTCGAAGCAGCCTCTTCAAAGTTGTGGGCTCCCGCCTTCAGCATCTGTGGGCATCACACAGGAATGCCTGGGTTGAAAACTGGCGCGGAGCCTGAATCACTGCACAGCGTCATCGAAAGGTTCAAAAGGCCCGAGCAGAGGCCTGAACTGACCGGACGATGCCCAGAGGACGTTAAAGAGCTGCTGCAACTCTTTGAAGCTGACGGTTTGGTGATGCCTAAGGTCACCCCCCGGCCAATCACAGACAAATTTGCAGAAAGCCTTCGAACTCGCATGCTGTTTAGCTGCTTGGTCGATGCCGACTTCCTCGATACGGCAACTCATTTCCAGCCTTTGCAGGTCGTAGACAGGAATGTCCCTGAGCTGCAGGAAAGCAAGGCGTTGAGGCTTGTTTTGGAAGCGCTCAAAGGCAAGCCCAAATCAGGACCTGTGAACGCTCTTAGGCAGAAGCTTTTGGATGACTGCCTAACATCAGCGCTGTGGCTTCCAGGGCTTTTCACCCTTACCGCCCCTACTGGGAGCGGCAAGACCCTTGCGTCCCTGGCTTTCGCGCTGAAACACATCCTGACGCATAATGAGAGACTTCCTCAAACGGATACATCGAGGCTTCGTCGGATCATCGTTGTGATTCCGTTTACCAGCATTATTGAGCAGACAGCAGCCGTGTACCGGGAGATTTTCGAAGCGCTGTTTGGCCCTGACTACGTCCTTGAACACCATAGTGTGGTAGCGCCTCGGGAACGAAAGGAAGACAGGGGCAAGGATGCGGAAGAGGAGCGGTTGCGCCGTGCACGCCTTGCGGCTGAAAACTGGGCTTCACCGATCGTTGTTACCACCAATGTTCGCTTCTTCGAGAGCCTGTTCAGCAATCGTCCTTCGGACTGTCGCAGGCTTCACAACATCAGCCGTTCGGTTGTGCTGTTTGATGAAGTGCAGACTCTTCCGACAGGGCTGGTTCCCTCGCTGCTTTCCGCGGTTCGGCTGCTAGTCCGGGATTACGGGAGCACTGCGGTTTTTATGACAGCGACACAGCCAGCCTTTGCGTCTGCCAAAAGTGCTCTTCCCTACGGATGGGAGCCGGTGGAGATTTCAGCGAACCCGGAGGCAATGGCTGATGCGTTCAAACGAACTTCTATCGAATTGCCAAAGCCGGAAGAGACGATGTCATGGCCCGATCTTGCCTCAAGGCTGGCGACTGAGCCGCAGTCCTTATGTGTCGTCAATACAACCGAGGACGCCCGGGAGCTATTTCGATTGGTGCAGGCTTTAAGACCGGGTGAAGCATTTCATCTTTCGGCCAAAATGTGCCCGGCCCACAGGCATTCAAGAATCAAGACCATTAAAGATCGGCTGATGACCGGATTGCCCTGCTGTTTGATTTCTACGCAGTTGATCGAGGCCGGCGTGGACCTGGATTTTCCGATTGCATTTCGAGCCCTCGGACCCTTGGATTCAATTATCCAGACTGCAGGCCGATGCAATCGCGAGGGCAAACGAGACGGCAGATGCCCTGTGATTGTGTTCCGTCCCAAGGACGGAGGGCGTTTGCCTTCGGCTTACAAGCAGGTCATGACAATCACGGGGAGTTATCTCTCCCGATTCGAAGAAGCCCAGGCAAGGATTCACGAGCCGAGTTTTTACGCGCAGTATTTTGCGGAACTCTACCTGTTGATTGGTCCCGGCGCGCAGAAAGACGATCCGGTTTTTTTGGCATCGGGGGAGCTGAACTTTCCAATAGCAGCCGAAGAATGCCAGCTCATTGAAAAAGGGACACGGGCCGTTCTGGTAAAGTGGGGAGCGGGGGCTCAGTTGGCAGAAAAGCTGCAACGAAGCAAACACCTGACCGCCGCTGAATGCCGGGAGGCCCAACGCTATTCGGTGAATTTCTTCCCAAAGGCCTTTAATAAAGCCAGGGCACATGGCTACGTGTATCAACCCTCGGAAGGCTGGGAGTTCTGGGTTTGGAACTCAGACTACAACGAGGATTACGGCCTGGGGCACTTGGATTCGGAGGACTACCTCCTATGAAAGACTCTCATCCAATTGGCTGCTGCAGACATGATTTCTACCAGAGGTTGAGTTGTTCAATCTGTATCGATAAAGAAGCCGTCTGGCACGCTCGCCAGACGGCTCTTATTGGTCCGCTACACAGAAGGCCAATCAATATTTCAATCCGCGCCAGTGTGTTTGGCGTTCAAACTCCAAGATGCCTGGTCAGGGTTGACGAAGCAAATGGAATGGTGTTACAGTCTGCCATTGAATGGCCATCTGTAAATATGAAACGCCAACAATCGGTAACAGCCTTGATTCAAGCACATCGCAATTCGTGCACTAAACCCATGCAATGGTTCGCTGGTGCACAGGTCGCCCCCAGACGTCACCCTTGGGACGAACAGGAACTGAGCTTTTCGACAAGAGCATGGTTTGACGTTGAGTTGGACACGGGAGCGGAGGCGCAGTTGGCGGTGCGTAGGTTGTCCAGACAAGGTTTTCTGATTTCTCCGATTCACGATCATTCACTTCGAGCGAAGCATGTCTTCGCCTATGGAATACCCAAATGAACACCACCATATATCTGAGAACCTGGGGAGGGCTTGCTTGCTTCACCCGGCCGGAAATGAAAGTGGAGCGAGTGAGCTACCCTGTCATGACACCAAGCGCTGCCAGGGGGTTGCTGGAATCGATCCTATACAAGCCCCAATTCCGGTGGCGAATACATAGGATAGCGGTTCGCAAGCCGATCCGGTTTCTTTCTTTTCGAAGGAATGAAGTGAAATCCCGTCTTTCCGTACGTAACCCCGAGCCATTGTTGGCGGATGAGGATCGCACGCAGAGGAATACGCTGGCATTGCAGGATGTGGAGTATGTGATCGAAGCAAGCCTGGTGCTCACGCCGCTAGCAGGAAGGCCCCGAAGACAGCCCGGTTCTGACGAGGATGAATCGGACGATACGCCTGCGAAGTATCTCGCCATGTTCCAACGGCGGGCAGAGAAGGGCCAGTGCTTTACTCAGCCATGCTTTGGTTGCAGGGAGTTCCCTGCCTTTTTCGAACTGGCAGACAAGCAGGCATTGCACGTCTCACCAGGCATGAATCCGGATAGCGACTTAGGCCTGATGCTGTACGACGTCTTTGATCTGGATGTCGCACGAGATCAAGCGCCAGGCAAAGTGGAGAAGCCGAACCCCAGGATAACATTCTTTCCGGCCCGCCTCTCAGCAGGTGTCCTGGAGGTGCCGCCATGGGAACAGGTCAGAAAACAGCACGGAGGTGCCCGATGATGCTGCAAGCGTTAATAGCCTATGCCGAACGCGAAGGCCTGGGTGACGCAGATTTTGAAACAGTCGGAGTTCGATGGCTGATCCCGGTCACACGAAAAGGGGTTCTGGCGGGCAATGTCGTGCCACTTCTACGAGATGGGGACGGGGTGAAGCCCGCTCCAAAACAAATGACTCGCCCGTTTACCTCTCCAAACGAGCTCAACCAGGGAACGAAGTCGCACTTTCTTTGTGACAATCTGGAACGAGCCACTTTCCTCTTGGACCCGAAAGCTCCAGAGAAGGCTTCGGGCCGGAGGGTCCAGCATGATTACTTCCGTTCGCTTTTGGATGAGGCGGCGAAAGCGTGCCCGACTCAAGCTGGAGATTTGCGAGCCATCCTGGCCTTCCTGGATGACAAAAAGCAAATAAGCAAGCTGCACGAACAGTTCGGCAGCCTGAAGGCGAAGCCATCTGACAATGCCGTCTTTTCCGTGGATGGAGAAGTGTTGCTGGAACAGCCAGCTCTGAAGCAATTCTGGCGGCAACGAAGGCGGAAGCAAGCGGCTGCCGGTCCTAAGCGCACCAAAAGAATCTGTATTGCAACCGGTGATTTCGGAGAGGTTCTGGACACTACAGAAAAGATCAAGGGAGTTCCCGGGGGCCTGGCTACAGGCACGAATCTTATCAGTTTTGATAAGGATGCGTTTTGTTCTTATGGGCTCGAGCAGGCGCAAAACGCGGCCGTATCTCCGATAGCCGAACTGAAGATGCGCTCTGCGCTCGCTACGCTGATCTCAAAAGGGCTTCGTATTCAGGATGCCGTTTTCATTCATTGGACAAGGGAGGCTGTTGCTCAGGACCCACTGGATCTGCTTGCCTCCGCTCAGGAAGAGGAAGTTGCAGATTTGATCAAATCAATAAAGGCGGGACACCGCAGCCTGGAGCTGGATGGCAATCTTTATTACGCGATGAGCCTTTCCGGGAATGGAGCGCGCATCATGGTGCGGTCCTGGCTAACCAGCACGTTGGTTGAAGTGCAGCACAAGGTGGCGGACTGGTTTACGCATTTGAGCATCGTCTCCCCTGATGGAATGGGGGTAAAAAGAGATTTCAAGCTTGGAGCATTGCTGTACTCGCTCGTTCGTTCTGATCTGGCCGAGCTAGCTCCTCAAATTTCAAGCGAGCTTTTTTATGCAGCTTTGACTGGAGAACCAATCCCACAATTCGTGCTTGCCGCTGCCCTGCGAAGGCAGCAGTTAGACCAGGAGAAGAAGGCTGATCCTGCCCGTATGGCACTTATTAAGGCATGCCTGATCCGATCGTCAAAAAACCAAACCCCTAAAACAAATGAAGAATGTATGAGCGAGTCATTGAACCCAAAATCTATAGATTCCGCTTACCTCTGCGGCCAGCTATTCGCCGTTTTCGACCGGCTCCAGTACTTGGCACAAGGAGGCGTCAATGCCGGAGTCATCGAGAGATACTATGCGAGTGCGAGCACAACTCCCGCTTTAGTTATGGGACGGCTTTTCCGCAATGCCCAGTTTCACCTGGCAAAGATGGATGAAGGAACAGCCGTCAACGCGAGCAAGGACTTCGAAAGAATCACGAAGGCCCTCGGAAAGGAGTTTCCGAAAACACTGGATCCGGAAGGGCAGGGGCGGTTCGCTCTTGGGTACTACCATCAAAAGGCGGAATACCGGCGCATTTCCAATGAACGCAAAGAAGCTGCTGCCAAACTAGAACGATCTAACTCGACTCAACCCTAACCAACACACTGAACCTATGAATAATCGTTACGATTTTGTTTACCTCTTCGACTGCAAAGACGGGAACCCAAATGGTGATCCTGATGCCGCAAATGCCCCCAGAGTCGATCCTCAGGACATGCATGGCCTGGTTTCGGATGTCTGTCTCAAACGAAAAATCCGGAATTATGTCCTCTTGGCAAAGGCAGGCACACGGCCATTTGATATTTTTGTGCAGCAAGGGTCGGTTCTGAACGAGAAGATTCTTGCGGCTCATAAAGACGTTGGAAACGAGGTGGATGGAAAGAAGAAGACTGCTGATCGGAAACAGGTCCAGACTGCTCGAAGCGAAATGTGCAGCCGCTATTTTGATGTTCGCACCTTTGGAGCGGTGATGTCCACTGGAGCGAACGCGGGGCAAGTTCGTGGGCCGGTTCAACTCAGCTTCAGCAGGAGCATTGACCCTATTCTACCGCTGGACTTGAGCATTACCAGGATGGCGGTGACGGAACCCAAAGACGTTGATGCGCCAAACCAGACGATGGGGCGGAAGAATCTGATTCCCTACGGTCTATACCGGTGTCACGGATTCATCAGCGCGCATTTAGCTCGGGAAACAGGGTTTTCCAAGGATGATCTGGCGCTGTTATGGGACGCTTTGACCCAGATGTTCGATCATGATCGCTCTGCCTCGCGAGGAACGATGGCCCCGCAAAAGCTCATCATCTTCAAGCATAACTCCGCTTTGGGCAACGCGCCCGCTCACAAGCTTTTCGAAAGAGTGACGGTGAATCGCAAGCCAAGCGTTGCCGTTGGGCGAACCTTTTCCGATTACGAAGTCACAGTTGATGACTCGAAGCTTCCTAACGGCGTTGAGATAATCGAGCGCCTGTAACATTTGTGGCACCGGATAAAGACCGTTTCAGGCTTACTGACTGAACGCCAGATTGTGAGAAACGGTCTTGTCCCATCGCTTATGGAACCGCTCCCGTTATCTTTGTTAAACGATCTTCTCTACTGCCCCAGGCGGGCTGGACTGAAGCTGATCGAGGGATGGCGTCAGGCTAATGTGCATACCGAGCGTGGCGATATCGTCCATGACCACGCCGATTTGCCCGGGTTTGAAATCAGCAAGGGCGTGAAGCTGCTTCGCGCTCTGCCGGTTTGGTCTGACAAGCTCGGTCTGAATGGTAAGTGCGACATCGTGGAACAGCATCCGGATGGAATGCTTCATCCTGTGGAGTTCAAGCTGGGCCGCCGAAAACAATGGGTGAATGATGATGTCCAGGTCTGCGCGCAAGCTCTGTGTCTCGAAGAAATGTTCGGATGCGTCGTGCCGTGCGGGTCTATCTTTCATGCTGACAGCAAACGTCGCAGGGTTGTCGAGTTCACCACCGGCTTGCGCGATACGACTTTGGCCGCTGTGAGCGCGCTTCACCAGATGGAGCAGGGGACAGTGCCGCCCCCGGACTTCAAACCGGCGTGCGAGGAATGCACTCTGTTTAACCAGTGCCTCCCGAAAATCAGTGCAGACCGCCGGGTTGCCCAGGCTGCCCGCAGCCTGTTCGACGGAAGCACTTGATCCTTGTTATGAAACTCTGCAAACCCTCCTCTTACGTGGAAGAATGATGCCATGTCGGAAATCATCCAAAACACACTCTACCTGACGACTCCGGGCAGCTACATCTCCCGCGACCATCTGACTTTGTTGGCGGAGGTTCCGGTCTATCCGGCATCCCTTCAGCCTCAGGAGCGAGTTCGTGAAAACGCGGAGAGTTGGCGGAAGCTAAGCATCCCCATTCACCACCTGGAATCCATCTGCATTTTTGGCCCCTCCTCCATGAGCCCCCCAGCTATGGATCTCTGCTGGGAGAACGCTGTCTCGGTGAATTTCCTCACGGAAAATGGTTATCTTCACGCCCGCATGACGGGTGTCGCTGATTCGAGCGTGCTGTTGCGGCGCACACAATTTCGCGCTGCGGATGACCCCGTTAAGTGCTCGGAGACTGCTCGCTACATTGTGGCCGGAAAACTTCAAAACAGTCGAACCAGCCTGCTGCGAGCCGCCCGTGAAAATGATAGCCCGGAAGAACGGGAGAAGCTGACGTCGGTCACAGACGCCTTGGGGCGCCAGATCGAAGGCCTGTCCGAGGTGCGCAGGCTGGACGAAGTGCGTGGGGCTGAAGGGCTGGGTTCAGCTCAGTATTTCTCGGTCTTTTCACTCATGCTTAAAAAGCAACGGGAACATTTTGCGTTCACTACCCGCACCCGGCGCCCTCCCCGGGATCGAATCAATTGTCTGGTTTCGTTCCTCTACGCGTTAGTGCGGCACGATTGCATTGCCGGGTTGACCAGCGCTGGGCTTGATCCATTTGTGGGCTTTCTGCACGTCGACCGCCCGAACAGGCCTTCTTTAGCTTTGGACTTAATGGAGGAGTTCCGTCCGTGGCTCGCGGACCGATTGGCGATCACGCTGATCAACCGCCAGCAACTCGGGTGCGGACATTTTAACGAACGCGAAGGCGGGGCGGTGGAGTTCACTGACTCCGGGCGAAAGCTGGTGATCCAGGCTTATCAGGAACGCAAACGAGAGACGCTTACGCACCCTCTGTTGGATCAGAACCTGCGCCTGGGACAAATGCCGTTTATTCAAGCGCGCATTCTCGCCCGGTTTTTGCGAGGCGACCTGCCCAACTACATCCCATTAATCCCCAAGTGATGCGGCCATGTTCGTCCTGGTAGCCTATGATGTGTCCACTGTGACCAAGACTGGTCAGCGGCGCTTGCGCCGGGTGGCCCGAGCGTGCGAAGATTACGGCGTGCGCGTTCAGAAATCAGTATTCGAATGCCAGGTCGGCCAAACGGATTGGGTGCGGCTTAAGGATCGGTTGTTGCAGGCCATTGCTCCCGCCGAGGATTCTCTGCGTTTCTATTATCTGGATGAGCTAAGCGCGCAAAAAATCGAGCACTTCGGCGTAGCCGAGCCGATTGATCTCACCGCCCCATTGATTTTGTGAATCCGCTTCCGCGAACCATAAGTGACGGCTTGATCCCGGGTCTTTCGCGCCGCCCGGAATCTCAGCCATTAACAGCCTTGTTCCGTTGTTCATTGAAATACGGCAACTCGCTCGGGACTTGGGAATTTGCCATGTTCGCGGAAATGGACTACAAAGATCCTGTGTCCCAACCAGTTGGGAGGGCCGCAGTCGTCCCGTGAGTCATCGCGGGACGCGGATTGAAACCAGTCCTTTGCATGGTATACCAGCACGTCAGGGAGGTCGTCCCGTGAGTCATCGCGGGACGCGGATTGAAACCGCACTTGCCAGTCCGCACCTTCTCTAGCATCGGGTGTCGTCCCGTGAGTCATCGCGGGACGCGGATTGAAACACTTTCGCCGCACTGTTCAGCGTGTCCGGGTTGCCGTCGTCCCGTGAGTCATCGCGGGACGCGGATTGAAACACGATGATTGCGGCTTTCTCGATTGGGCAGGATTGTCGTCCCGTGAGTCATCGCGGGACGCGGATTGAAACTGATCTAGCGGCACTCCGTGTTAGTAACGGTGCGTGTCGTCCCGTGAGTCATCGCGGGACGCGGATTGAAACCGCTGCGTCTGCTGCCGCGGTGTCTCCCCACACATGGTCGTCCCGTGAGTCATCGCGGGACGCGGATTGAAACACGTGGACAGTTGACGATGAAACGGGCACGGTTGAGTCGTCCCGTGAGTCATCGCGGGACGCGGATTGAAACAACCGTCAATGTCAAGAACCCCACACAATTTAGAGTCGTCCCGTGAGTCATCGCGGGACGCGGATTGAAACGCCGTGAGCACCACCTCGCCCGTCTGCCCGTTCACGTCGTCCCGTGAGTCATCGCGGGACGCGGATTGAAACTGTTCGGTATGCTGCGCTCTCGTGTCGCTGGCTTCGTCGTCCCGTGAGTCATCGCGGGACGCGGATTGAAACGCGCTTGCTCAAGATTGACCACTACAGAGCCTGTGTCGTCCCGTGAGTCATCGCGGGACGCGGATTGAAACAGGCTTTTCCTTCCTTCGTGCTGAATTTCATTTCCGGTCGTCCCGTGAGTCATCGCGGGACGCGGATTGAAACTTTCACGACTGGAGGTGAAGCGTGAGAACCAGAAGTCGTCCCGTGAGTCATCGCGGGACGCGGATTGAAACAGTTCGGTGATTTCATCCAATACGAGCAAGCTCGTGTCGTCCCGTGAGTCATCGCGGGACGCGGATTGAAACTCCGTTACGTGCCGTAGTTCGTTGAATCGTTTGCGTCGTCCCGTGAGTCATCGCGGGACGCGGATTGAAACCCGCGCAACACACTAAAGTCAATCGTGCGCAGGAAGGTCGTCCCGTGAGTCATCGCGGGACGCGGATTGAAACGCTGATTTGCAGTGAGTGCGGGGAAGAGTTCTACGGTCGTCCCGTGAGTCATCGCGGGACGCGGATTGAAACGCTGATTTGCAGTGAGTGCGGGGAAGAGTTCTACGGTCGTCCCGTGAGTCATCGCGGGACGCGGATTGAAACATGAGAATGACAGGATTGACATTGTTGACGGTGTGTCGTCCCGTGAGTCATCGCGGGACGCGGATTGAAACAGGCAAACGCGATGATTGACTCAGGTTTCCGCGCAGTCGTCCCGTGAGTCATCGCGGGACGCGGATTGAAACACGTCAACCTTGCTGAACCCTTGGCCGTCCCATGAGGTCGTCCCGTGAGTCATCGCGGGACGCGGATTGAAACCCGGCTGTCTCGTAGATGGCTATTCCTTCACCAACGTCGTCCCGTGAGTCATCGCGGGACGCGGATTGAAACACCGTCCCCGAGGGTTAGCTTTGGGCTTGATGTTGAGTCGTCCCGTGAGTCATCGCGGGACGCGGATTGAAACCAACGCGGCATGTGGATTGAGGGAATTGTAGCGTAGTCGTCCCGTGAGTCATCGCGGGACGCGGATTGAAACTGATTGAGCGCGAATGCACCCAAATGGCAATAGCCGGTCGTCCCGTGAGTCATCGCGGGACGCGGATTGAAACCGGTGCTTTCGCTTCTTCCGAGCCCTCGGCAGCGAGTCGTCCCGTGAGTCATCGCGGGACGCGGATTGAAACTTATGGTATGTCTCGGCTGGCAGGTCGATGAAGCAAGTCGTCCCGTGAGTCATCGCGGGACGCGGATTGAAACTCGATCCATTTCGCTACCTGCCCATTCGCGAGCAGGTCGTCCCGTGAGTCATCGCGGGACGCGGATTGAAACACGACTTACACGAATTTCACGGCGTCTGGAGGGGTCGTCCCGTGAGTCATCGCGGGACGCGGATTGAAACCGGCCAATGGGGGAAGCAGGAATGAAGACATCCCTCGTCGTCCCGTGAGTCATCGCGGGACGCGGATTGAAACCTTAACAATGGGGCGGTCATAGGTGCCTTTGCCAGGTCGTCCCGTGAGTCATCGCGGGACGCGGATTGAAACAATGCATACTGGCTCTGCATCAAGGCAGGGTTCTAGTCGTCCCGTGAGTCATCGCGGGACGCGGATTGAAACCGGTGATTTGCCTAACGAGCGACCACAGCGGGGAGGTCGTCCCGTGAGTCATCGCGGGACGCGGATTGAAACGCGTGGATCGGAAAGAAGACTTCCGCTTTCGTAAGGTCGTCCCGTGAGTCATCGCGGGACGCGGATTGAAACCTCGATATCTCATCCCAATCAGGGTCAACGTGTGAGTCGTCCCGTGAGTCATCGCGGGACGCGGATTGAAACGAGATAGCCAGAGGGATTGTAGTGACCGTTGGCAAGTCGTCCCGTGAGTCATCGCGGGACGCGGATTGAAACACCGCTGGTAATTGGGATCTTGTATTCCAGAGCGGTCGTCCCGTGAGTCATCGCGGGACGCGGATTGAAACGACATACTCTTCGTGATACCCACTCCTGTGCCCACGTCGTCCCGTGAGTCATCGCGGGACGCGGATTGAAACCTTTTCGAGCCCCACCTTGATCCCGTGAAAAACCACGTCGTCCCGTGAGTCATCGCGGGACGCGGATTGAAACATGCCAGCCTTCAGATTGTCATAGTTACACTCAGTGTCGTCCCGTGAGTCATCGCGGGACGCGGATTGAAACGACGTGGTTTTATACGTCAACCAGTATGTCTATATGTCGTCCCGTGAGTCATCGCGGGACGCGGATTGAAACAGGTTTGAGGTAATCTCTGCGATGGCCTGCGCTCGTCGTCCCGTGAGTCATCGCGGGACGCGGATTGAAACTCTGACTAATGTTGCGAACGTCATAGTTGAGCTGTGTCGTCCCGTGAGTCATCGCGGGACGCGGATTGAAACTCCTTCGATCGTCACGTTGCGGATTGTGAGCTGATAGTCGTCCCGTGAGTCATCGCGGGACGCGGATTGAAACATGAAAGGTTCCATGACATCATCCGTCAGAGCTGGTCGTCCCGTGAGTCATCGCGGGACGCGGATTGAAACACGCTCTCGTGATCGTTTTCGGTGATGATTGTCAGGTCGTCCCGTGAGTCATCGCGGGACGCGGATTGAAACGTTGATCCATACCTTTACCAGCCATTCATCGGTTGGTCGTCCCGTGAGTCATCGCGGGACGCGGATTGAAACGTAACTGAGTACGAGGACTATGTTCGCGTTACCCGTCGTCCCGTGAGTCATCGCGGGACGCGGATTGAAACGATTCCGCTGATCCTGTCGAGTGGTTCAAAGGTGTGTCGTCCCGTGAGTCATCGCGGGACGCGGATTGAAACTCGCTTGGCCGCTGCTAAGATCGCCGTGACTATAAGTCGTCCCGTGAGTCATCGCGGGACGCGGATTGAAACACCATGTCCAGGAGAGAACCCTGCTTCAATTTCTCGTCGTCCCGTGAGTCATCGCGGGACGCGGATTGAAACCACCAAAAATTCCCGTCTCAAGGCTGTTAAGCTGTGGTCGTCCCGTGAGTCATCGCGGGACGCGGATTGAAACGAGGCGTTTGTGGAGGTGCTCGCTGATCAGACCGCGTCGTCCCGTGAGTCATCGCGGGACGCGGATTGAAACGACTGCGAATTGCTTCGAGAGCTGATTAACGTTCAGTCGTCCCGTGAGTCATCGCGGGACGCGGATTGAAACACGGAAGCCGCAGATGAGTAAGCCGTGTTGCTTGCGTCGTCCCGTGAGTCATCGCGGGACGCGGATTGAAACCTGTATGACGGTCCCGCATGGGAGGTCGTTATCAGGTCGTCCCGTGAGTCATCGCGGGACGCGGATTGAAACTTTGACGAAATGGGTTTGGTGCCCGAACTCAGCACGTCGTCCCGTGAGTCATCGCGGGACGCGGATTGAAACAATAATTTGCACATTATTGGACTTGGCGTTGTAGGTCGTCCCGTGAGTCATCGCGGGACGCGGATTGAAACTCCGGGTTCACCCCCGGGGGCAACTTCCAAAGCGGGTCGTCCCGTGAGTCATCGCGGGACGCGGATTGAAACAAGCCGTTGCCCGTTTCGACGCCCAAGCGAAATCAGTCGTCCCGTGAGTCATCGCGGGACGCGGATTGAAACTGGTACTGGATCACCACCGCCGGCACCTGCAAATGTCGTCCCGTGAGTCATCGCGGGACGCGGATTGAAACAAGAATCGTTTGTAACCAACGTTGACCGCCTTCAGGTCGTCCCGTGAGTCATCGCGGGACGCGGATTGAAACCACGATCACCATCAACCCCATTGCCACAATCGTGGTCGTCCCGTGAGTCATCGCGGGACGCGGATTGAAACACCGCAAACGTCGGTCCAATAAGTGCGTAGCCGAGTCGTCCCGTGAGTCATCGCGGGACGCGGATTGAAACCCGTGCGGTCGAGCACCACCCATAATCATATGGCGGTCGTCCCGTGAGTCATCGCGGGACGCGGATTGAAACACGTCCACGGCGCGAGGTTCTCACCCATGAAGAAGTCGTCCCGTGAGTCATCGCGGGACGCGGATTGAAACAGCTTCCGCTTATTCAGCTCACACTGAATGTGAGAGTCGTCCCGTGAGTCATCGCGGGACGCGGATTGAAACTTCACGCTCATTTTGTCCTCCTTGCGTTGAGTGCTTGTCGTCCCGTGAGTCATCGCGGGACGCGGATTGAAACGCTTAAATCGCGGTCTCTGTTCTCATCCACCAACGGGTCGTCCCGTGAGTCATCGCGGGACGCGGATTGAAACCTGTCACGGTTCCCTCTAAGAATAGCAACGTAGTGTCGTCCCGTGAGTCATCGCGGGACGCGGATTGAAACAGCTTGGCCGTGAACCATCGCCAGCGGTTGTTTAGTCGTCCCGTGAGTCATCGCGGGACGCGGATTGAAACGCGTGGTCCCTTCGAATTTCGACAGGCATTGAAAAGTCGTCCCGTGAGTCATCGCGGGACGCGGATTGAAACCAATCGAAGGCAATCGCGGTTGCTGACGAAGCCAGGGGTCGTCCCGTGAGTCATCGCGGGACGCGGATTGAAACTGATATATGCACAACATGCATGCGGTTGGGACACAGTCGTCCCGTGAGTCATCGCGGGACGCGGATTGAAACCAACCCGCTGATGCCGACACCGTGGCCACAGACGTGTCGTCCCGTGAGTCATCGCGGGACGCGGATTGAAACAACGAGTCTGATCACTGCGACGAATACCAATCCAGGTCGTCCCGTGAGTCATCGCGGGACGCGGATTGAAACTTCCTGCCAGAGCTCTCAAAGTCCGCAGCCTACCGGTCGTCCCGTGAGTCATCGCGGGACGCGGATTGAAACACCGCAAACGTCGGTCCAATAAGTGCGTAGCCGAGTCGTCCCGTGAGTCATCGCGGGACGCGGATTGAAACACCGCAAACGTCGGTCCAATAAGTGCGTAGCCGAGTCGTCCCGTGAGTCATCGCGGGACGCGGATTGAAACAGCTTCCGCTTATTCAGCTCACACTGAATGTGAGAGTCGTCCCGTGAGTCATCGCGGGACGCGGATTGAAACTTCACGCTCATTTTGTCCTCCTTGCGTTGAGTGCTTGTCGTCCCGTGAGTCATCGCGGGACGCGGATTGAAACTTCACGCTCATTTTGTCCTCCTTGCGTTGAGTGCTTGTCGTCCCGTGAGTCATCGCGGGACGCGGATTGAAACACATCCATCAGCGGCAGTTTATTTGCAGCCCCCTGTCGTCCCGTGAGTCATCGCGGGACGCGGATTGAAACACAATCGGCGGCAAAGTTGTCACCATCAGCCCTGAGTCGTCCCGTGAGTCATCGCGGGACGCGGATTGAAACTAAATGGGTTGGCGCGCAGTTTTTTAGCTGGGCGAGTCGTCCCGTGAGTCATCGCGGGACGCGGATTGAAACACACTGCACTGGCGCATCACACCACGCCCCACAGCGTCGTCCCGTGAGTCATCGCGGGACGCGGATTGAAACCTGCGCAAGCAGCGCTGGGATGATCTGGCGGCTGAGTCGTCCCGTGAGTCATCGCGGGACGCGGATTGAAACGGGGCTGGGGCTCACGGATTAGCTTGAGGTCGCGGTCGTCCCGTGAGTCATCGCGGGACGCGGATTGAAACACCGTCACATGGACCGAGCTCGGATCAATCTTCCCGTCGTCCCGTGAGTCATCGCGGGACGCGGATTGAAACAAGTTGAAAGCGGCTGTCGAACTTGCAAAGGCTGAGTCGTCCCGTGAGTCATCGCGGGACGCGGATTGAAACACCGTAATGTCACGGGCATTGTAGATCGGGATATGTCGTCCCGTGAGTCATCGCGGGACGCGGATTGAAACGGATGGATCGTGAAAAGGCCGCTGGCACGCTGACGTCGTCCCGTGAGTCATCGCGGGACGCGGATTGAAACTTCGGAAGCACCGCGATCGGTGCCACCGGAGCTGGTCGTCCCGTGAGTCATCGCGGGACGCGGATTGAAACAGGCCCACCTGCACCACACGTAGCAGCGCCGTCTGGTCGTCCCGTGAGTCATCGCGGGACGCGGATTGAAACAACTCCCATACTGCGGCCGCATAGACCACACCTGGGTCGTCCCGTGAGTCATCGCGGGACGCGGATTGAAACAAGTTGAAAGCGGCTGTCGAACTTGCAAAGGCTGAGTCGTCCCGTGAGTCATCGCGGGACGCGGATTGAAACACCAATCATCTAAGGTTTCCCCGCGAATAAATTGTCGTCCCGTGAGTCATCGCGGGACGCGGATTGAAACGGGTCGCCTTTGGGCGGGCAAGTCACCCTTCAAGGGGTCGTCCCGTGAGTCATCGCGGGACGCGGATTGAAACGTGCATCACAGGTTTGCTGATGAAAGCTGAAGTGGTCGTCCCGTGAGTCATCGCGGGACGCGGATTGAAACTGATCCCACCATAGGAACTCCGATGTTGAGCGGGTGTCGTCCCGTGAGTCATCGCGGGACGCGGATTGAAACGACTGCGAATTGCTTCGAGAGCTGATTAACGTTCAGGTCGTCCCGTGAGTCATCGCGGGACGCGGATTGAAACATCGCTCCGATTGATCCCAGACAGGCCGCTGGCCGTCGTCCCGTGAGTCATCGCGGGACGCGGATTGAAACACATCAGATCTGTTCCGCAATGCATACCACGCGTAAGTCGTCCCGTGAGTCATCGCGGGACGCGGATTGAAACACTCAGACCTCACATGCCGCTCGCTCACACATGAGGTCGTCCCGTGAGTCATCGCGGGACGCGGATTGAAACCCTGGGCGTGTGCGTATGATTCACCTTCACCCCCAGTCGTCCCGTGAGTCATCGCGGGACGCGGATTGAAACATGATTCGGATCACCGGCACTGCAAACCTGGTCAGTCGTCCCGTGAGTCATCACGGGACGACGGGTTGCGGGCCTCACCGACGCCGCCGAGATCCAAAAACCACGAACTCTTTAGTGAAACCTGAGGAGGCGCTCTACGGCGAGAGCGGACCTACCAATGAAGGGATGGTCGAGCTGAAATCGTAGGTTCCTGAGGTGACCGCGAGGCGGACATGGCCGTCTTCACGGGCCAACTCTGTCACTCCACGGACTTTGGATAGTGTCTTACCGCTCTCTTTCACGACAGAGCCGCCGCGGTGAGGCAGGACGATGGTTGCCGTTGTGCCGACAGGGATCTCCACGCGCAGTCGGAATTGATCTCCCTTTCGTTGCCAGGAGCTGAGAATCCGCCCCCGGACAGAATCGTAATGGGCACGCACCCAGGTCAAGTCGCCAACCGGTTCGGGTTGAATCAGGACGCGATCGAAGCCCCGCGCCGATGGATCAGGGCGAATGCCAGCCAGAGCCTTATAGAACCATTCACTGACTGAGCCAAACATCGGATGGTTATGGGAGTAGGTGTCATCGCTGAACTCCCAATGTTCCCACAGCGTGGTGGCGCCTCTGCCCAGCATGTGCCCCCAGCCAGGGAATGTCTTTTGGTTCACCAAGGCGTAAGCGACATCTGCCTTCCCGGCGTCAGTAAGGGCGTTGAGCATATACTTGGTGCCGAAGATTCCCGTGGTGAGGTGGTTGTCATGAAGGCGAATGTCTTGGAGAAGCACATCGATTGCTTGCTTCCGTTCGCCGGGCGGGACGAGGCCGAAGTAGAGCGCGAAGGCCTGGCATGTTTGCGTTGCGTCTCCATAGCGCCCGGTGCCGGGTTGCAGAAACTTGCGATTGAACGCTTCCCTAATCACTGAGGCCTTGGCTTCGGCGGCGGAGGCATCGTCCAATTTGCCCAGGTTACGTGCGATCTGCGCAAACAGCTTTACGTTGAAGTAATAGAAAGCAGTGCCAGTGAGAGCACGGGGCTTTGGCAAGAGACTCTCATGATCGCTGATGCCATTGTCGAGGATTCCGTAAGAGGCTGCAGAATCCAGCAGCTCGATCCATCGCCGGGTGGCCGCGTATTGATCGGCCATCGTGCGGGTGTCGCCGTAGTATTGGTGCAATTGGCAGGCGAGCAGCGGCTGCGCCATCCCGTAATCGACTGGACCGGCACCTGGGCCGAGATCTGCGGCAGGACGATCCTGGCCAAGACTCTGATCCGCGATCCCCACAAACGGTGCGGTTTCTGTAAAAGCTCCGTTAGGACGGACGGCCTCCCAAAGATCCTGAGCTGCCTTGGCGTAAAAGGACGCCATATCGAAATTGAGCATGCCCATCTCACTTGAAACCGAGATGTCGCCTCCGTAGGCCAGTTTCTCCCGGTGCGGGCAATCGGATTGCACGCTGAACAGATTGCTCAGCTCCGTCCACAGCACCATTTCCTGAATGCGATTGAACAACGGATTGGAACAGGCGAATGCGCCGGAGGGCTTCACATCCGAATTGAGGCGCAGCCCTTCAAGGGCGTTCAGCCTGGGGCGTCCGGGAAAACCGGTGACTTCGACATATCGGAACCCATGGAAGGTGAAGCGCGGAGTGAATATTTCCAGTCCGTCGCCTTTCAGGATGTATTCATCGAGTTGGAATGCGGTTTCCGGTTTGCCCTGGCCAGGGTAACGATAGTGTGGACCACCGCTTTTGATCTGGCCAACAACTGCGGTCATACCATTCAAGGTGCCATCGGGATAGAGTAGTTCCCCTGAGCGCAAGCGGACCCTTTCTCCGGTCGGGCCTTTGACCTTCAGTCGGACCCAGCCGGCGAAGTTCTGTCCGAAATCAAAAATGAACACTCCCGGTTTGGGTTCCGTGACGCGCACGGGCTTGAGGCGCCGTGTGACACGAATGGGAGGCGCCTCTTGCGCGTGCAAGGCGCCAACAGATGGCTGGCTGGCAGCGATCGCCCGATCCCATCGTGAATCATCAAAGCCGGGCCGATCCCAACCGGGTTGTTCTCGTCGCGCATCATAAACTTCTCCCAGGTACACGCTGTTGCGCAGAATCGGTCCGTCAGCGACTCGCCACTCTGGATCGCTGATCACGGTTTGCACCTCGCCATCGGCGAATTCGATGCGCAGTTGCAGAATGAGTCGGGGCCTGCCCGTGGTAAGCGATTCGCCGGGCTTGAGCGAGCCCCACATGCCGAGCGGCAAAGGATCAAACCAGCCATTGCCCAGCATGATGCCAATCGCATTTCGTCCCGATCGCAACTGGCCGGTCACGTCATAGGTCGAGTAAAGGACTCGCTTGGAATAGGTGGTCCAGCCTGGGTCGAGGCAGTGGTCGCCCACCTTGGTTCCATTGATCCGCAGTTCGTAATAGCCCAAGCCGCTGACGTAGGCGCGGGCGTGCGCAACCCTCTTGTTTTTAAGGGCGAACTCCGTTCGGAATAGCGGGGCGGGGTGGTCGTCGAATGCATCTTTTTCCGGGGTCGGTCCGGAGCTGTGGCGTTGAATCCAGGTGGCCTGCCAGTCCGCTCCAAACAAAGCCGTTTCGAACGATGCCGGCGAACTGAACGAAGAAGGTTTGCCCTCCGCATCCCACGCCCGGACTCGCCACCAAACGCGCTGGCTGGAATGCAGAGGCGCTCCGGAGTATTCGATGCTCAGAGAATCGAGGGAGGCGACTTTGCTGCTATTCCACAGGTCGGCCGCGCCAGCTTCCAATTGCCGTCGGGTGGATGCTGCCTGGATTTGATAGGCCGTCTGCTGATCACCTCGTTCGCGTGATTTCAGAGTCCAACTTAACCGCGGGGTCGGCGTGTCAATTCCTATGGGACTCTCCTGGTACTCGCAACGAAGGTTCTGCACTTCCAACCCGATTGCTGAGCAGGTCATGGCAGCCAAAAGAAGAGGGACTAAGGCGCTCCATGGCTTCATCGAAGGAAAGAAAGCAGACGGGCTGCGGCCCGGTCTGAAACAGAGGCCACTGAAAGGGAAACAGGGTTGAATGGACATAGCATTGAGTTAGGAATTGGAGGGGCCCAGCCTTTGAGACCGGCCTTCTGATCGCGCGAGCAAGCGAGGGTAAGCGATCCCGTAGATTGCCGTGGCAATGAAACCGATCAAGGGAAGCCCAAAGCAAATGGCCATATTGTGGAAGGTATCGGCCAGCCAGCCCATTAAAGGCGGTGCAATCGCTCCTCCCACGATTGCCATGATCTGGAAGGAGGCGGCAATCTGGGTGCGCGGTCCGAGGTTGGCGAGGCTCATGGCGAAGATGAACGGGAACATAACGGACATGAAGAGCCAGCAGAGCGGGAGCACCATCCAGGAGACATGCTTGATGTCGGCCATCACCACGATGATGACTGCG
This sequence comes from uncultured Verrucomicrobiota bacterium, assembly GCA_942493075.1. GTDB lineage: Bacteria > Verrucomicrobiota > Verrucomicrobiia > Limisphaerales > UBA8199 > JBBQYD01. The sequence continues at coordinate 306,271 of OW818681.1, forward strand.
GAGCTCAGACAACCGTAGATTGCCAGCAGCAGGTTTGGCGGGATTCGGCGTGTGAGCAGTCCTGCTGAAAAACGACCGATGGCGTAGAGAACCATGGCGATCGTTACAACGTATGCAGAGGTGGCTTCGGGGCTCGCCGCACCGGTCAGGTGCCGATAACGTTCGAACCAAGGGGAGGTTTCGATTTCACCCTGGCCCGTGGCAACAATGGCGTTCTCCAGGATGTAATTTACTGCAAAGGCATTGACCCCGACCTGGGCAGCGATGTAGAGGAACTGCGTTGCCAGGCCCCAGCAGAAATGCGGCTGCTGATGAAGAATGATCGGAGCGGTTGCGGCCTGGGCATTCGAATCCGCGCTGGTTCGGCCGGCTTCCACCTCGGGGAGTTTGATTCGATAGAACACCGCAAACACCACCAGCACGAAGCAGCCGAGAATGGTATAAGGAATAATGAGGGTGTGGAAATCAACCTGCCCTTCGGAGGAATGTCGTCCAAAAATGAAGGCGCCACCGACCGTTGGCGCGATGATGTAGGCGACCGAGTTAAATGCCTGGGCCGTTGACAGCCGCGCTGCCGCGCCTTCCTTCGGGCCCAATGTAGTGATGTACGGGTTCGCGCCAGTCTCGATGCAGGCCAAGCCGCACGAGAGCACGAAAAGCGCGATTAGGAATCCACCGAAGTTCTTCAGCCATAGCCCGGCTGGGATGAAGAGAAACGCGCCCAACGCCAGCACCAGCAGGCCCGTCAGAATCCCGCGCTGATAACCGATGCGCCGCATTAATAACGCTGCCGGAAAAGCCATGACAAAGTATGCCCCGAACACGGCAGTTTGAACGAAGCCAGACTGGGCTTTGCTGACCTGGAGCAGGTCCTGGAAATGCTTGTTCAGCACGTCCAGCATGGCATGGCAGAAGCCCCAGATGAAGAACAACGAGGCTACGAGCAGGAAAGCCGTCCGTAGCGGCCGGGCATCATGCTTCATAGAGGGCTTGTGCGGGAGTGTTGACCAGCATCTCGCGCAGGAATCGGGAGGTGGCGATTGGATCACACGCCGCCACCAACTCGTCCATTTGGTCGCGATGCTGCGTTACAATCCGATCGAATTGCTTCAGCCAAAGAATGCTTTCTTCCACGGCCCGGACAGCGTCCTCACGATAGGGATATTGATCCATGGAAAGCCATCCTGAGTAGCCGCAGCGATCCAGCCAATAAAGCATCTCCAGGTAACAAACACTGTGAACGGTGCCGACGATCATATCGTCATCCCAGCATCCGTGGTTGTCATTAAAATGCATGTGGAAAAGCCGGTTCCCGGCGCGTTTCGCGAGCACGATGGATTCGCCCACATTCTCGCCTCCGACGAAGGCGTGGCCAGTGTCGATGCAGACGCCGACATTCTCACATCCGGTTTCAATGGCCATGAGTAGGGTATCAGCCATGCGGGCCAGGTAGGAATGTGTCCGCGGCTCCTTAGGCTTGTATTCCAGCGCGAACCGAATGCGCGGAAACTCCCGGGCCAGGGAAGTCATCGCTTCGCAAAACCAGGTGCGAGCCTTCTCGTAATCTGCACAGAGCAGGTAATCGTAACCATCCTGGCCGGGCCAGATATTCAGCATGGAGCAGCCCAGTTCACCTGCGATCTCGCACATTTCGCGGGTATGATCCAAAGCCATTTGCCGGACTCGGGCCTCACTGGATGAGAAGCTCCCTTTGCCATAGTGGCGCTGGGTGAAGAGGTCGGGGATGATGGAAACGCACTTGAGATCGAGGTCCTTCAGTATCCCTTTTAAATCGGCAACATTGTCACGTGCGACATCCCAGGACCCAACGAGTTCAATGCCCTCCACCTGCGGGATTTGTGCTGCCTGGCGGAGTGTTGTCAGGGAATCGAGCGGTTCTTTGTAACCGCCACAGAAGCGGTCGCGCGTGTTGCCGAGATTGCCGAGAATAATCGAATACCTCCGGGTCGTGGAGGATTTGGAGAGAATTTCTGTTGTAGGTTTTGTTTGCAGCTTCACTGCGTCATCATGAGATGTAAGGCCGTCTGCCTCAATGTATGTTCTGACTCTCCTGATGTACATTTCCGGAGCAGGCTCCGAGGTCAACGCGTGTACATCAAGTCAGCCAGAATGGGCATTTTCCAAAGTGCGGCGCGGGTCTAGATTCATCGCAGAAACGACATCCATGCACCCAACACGTGAGTACTATGCCAAATCACCGATCACAACGAGGGGAGAAGGCGCAACGAGCGTTCTCCCGAACCGGAGCGGCGCGATTTGAGCCGAAAGCCTTCGCGTTCACGCTCATCGAACTTCTGGTCGTTATCGCCATCATCGCCATCCTGGCCGCGATGTTGTTGCCGGCTCTTTCGAGGGCTAAAGAAAAGGCACGCGCTATCAACTGCCTGAATAACCAGCGGCAGGTCGGTTTAGGGGTCATGCTCTATGGGCCAGACAATGACGATTACGTGGTGATGCTCGCCTCATATACCGCACCCCCTGCCAACGCCTGGTTTCCCCAGCCCGGCTTTTGCACGTGGTGGCCTGACCTGCTTCGGAAGTACGTGACAACGACGAACGTGATCGCCTGCCCATCGGTTAAGACGGGGTTAGGGATCGCCATGAACCACCCCGACGTCGGCCGCTGGTTGAATGGCCCCCTCAAACTTTCCCGGATCAAAAGCCCTGTAGGAGTCCTTGGCTTTGCCGATGCGGGCTACATCGCCAACGCTACGGAAAGAGATCCTGATAAATGGACCGAAGTCAAAGATTTGCAGGACATGGTGTTCCGCACCCCGATTAATGATCTGTCTGGTGGATATTACACCTCCGATCCAAAGCGCCCGATTGGGCGTCACGGCAATCGTTGCAACGGCGTGTTCATGGATGGCCATGCCCAGGCCGCACGAGTAAGTACTTTCGGTTTTCAATACTGGCCCGGCAGAGATGCTGCGGGAACCACGGCCACTGGTACCCCCGAGCTTGGAGGTAATGGCAAGTATGACCCACGCTGGATGTGGGATCTCCAGTGATCAGGTGTTGTTGAAGCCCTCATGAAAAGAACGTTTTCGATACTCATCCTGGTGTGTGTGCTCGTTGCCGGGCTGGTTTGGGGCTTCCTCTGGAACTCGAATCGCAAGGAGCGCAGCACCTACTCAAGCTCCGGTTTTGGGGAGGCGCTCGCGCAAGAGGTGATTCTCGTGTCCTCCAAGGAAGCGGAAGTCATCGTGATCAGCCCCTTTCTTGCCCAGTACAAGGAAACATCCGCTTACCAGCAGGTGAGTACCTTCTTGGAGGCCATGAGCCATCGTAAAGCCAGGCAGCCTGTGATCGAGCGCCTGCCAAAGCCGGGCTTCGGTGGCATGGACGGAGGCAGCATTCCTGAGGCTGAACTCATCCGGTTGCTGGAGCGATATCCTGCGGCCAAAGTGATGGTATGCTTTGCGGCTCTCCCCCCTCTGACAGGGCGTGGTGAAAGTGCGTTGCGACAGCGAAATGTGCCGTTGGTTTTCATAGGAGGTTACAGCACCAACCTGCGGCATTGGATGAACAAAGGGCTTGTTACAAGCGCGATTGTGCCACGGTCGCAGCCAGTGGGCGCTGGCACGTCGTCCACAGCGGGATCGGATTTCGAGAGCCAATTCCAACTGATCACACCCTCAAATATAGCCACGGCGGGTTTCTGAAAGTCTTTCTGCGGTTACGGGGCATGCCGCACTCGCCACCAAGCACCCAAAGACTTTTCTAAGACCTCCGCCCTGAAGGCCGCGTCTCCTGACGCGGCGGGCACGTGTTGATTCTGCATCGGTAATCCTCTCTGACACGGACACGCCCGGTGAGGACACCGGGCCTCGGTCGCAGCGGGTAGGGCGGCCTCGCCGCAGGCCGCCGATTTTTAAAAGACCGGAGAAACTTTGATGAAACTCCGGAAGCGCTCTGCGGTCGCAGGCCGTCGATAATGATGCACGGAGGATCAAATCGGATTGAACAGGAGGGAGACCGATAGAATAGAGGTGCTTTCTGTCGATTGCCTTGCAAACGGCCTCTGCACTGATAGACAGGAGGGATGAGATCCGTTCGTCTGATATCATGCTTTGCGTTGTGGCTGGTGGCAGTGTGGGGTGCCTTGGTTCCCGGGGAAGCCGAGGCTGATTCCTTGCGTTTTGCAGATAGCAGCCGGGGGCGTCCGTATGCAAAAGACCCATCGGTCATCTTCTTTCAGGAGAAATATTTTCTGTATTACTCGGTGCCCCCGCAGACCAGTGTTCCTGGCTTGGCCTTTCAAGCAGGATGGGGCATTGCGATTGCCACAAGCACCAATTTGGAGCAGTGGACAAAAGTGGCGGAGCTCGCACCGGCAGGAGATTACGAGCAAAAGGGGCTTTGCGCACCAGGCGCACTCGTGATTGGCGGGAAGGTTCACTTGTTCTATCAGACGTACGGCAATGGCCCAAAAGACGCCATCTGTCACGCGATCTCCGGCGATGGAGTGCGCTTTGAACGCGACGCTTCAAACCCGATCTTCCGGCCGACCGGCTCGTGGACAAGTGGCCGGGCGATCGATGCTGAGGCATTCGTTCATGGAGATCGGCTGCTGCTTTACTTTGCGACACGAGATCCCGGAGGCAAAATCCAGAAACTCGGCTTAGCCAGCGCTCCCGTGGACTCAGATTATTCCCGGGTACAGTGGCGCCAGGAATGCATTGGATCCATTCTCGCGCCCGAGTTGGATTGGGAGAAGGGCTGTATAGAGGCACCGACGATCACCCGTCGAGGCGACGTGCTGTACATGTTCTATGCAGGTGGATATAATAACGAGCCACAACAGATCGGGTTGGCAGTTTCGAAAGACGGGTTGAGCTGGAAACGTGTTTCTGAGAGACCGTTTCTAGCAAACGGACCTGCCGGAAGCTGGAACGAGAGCGAATCCGGCCACCCTGGAATTTTCACCGACCCCAAGACGGGGCGCACGTGGCTGTTCTACCAGGGAAACAATGATAAAGGTAAAAGCTGGTTCATTTCCAAAGCGGAAGTGAGATGGGAAAAGACGGGGCCGGTGTTGGTGCATGAGTGACAGGAGAGGCCTTCGACAGGATGACAAGATGGGGAAGGGATTGAACAGGAGGGGGACCGAGAGAACAGAGGGAAAAGAGGCCATTCAACATTCAAAGCCTGATGCTTTCTAAGGTAGGGCGGCCTCGCCGCAGGCCGCCGACTTTTCAGAGAACGGAGAAACTTTAATGAACCTCGGAAGCGCTCTGCGGCGAGAGCGCGCTACCAAACCTTCAACCTTCAACCCGCCGTGAGCCTTGATTTGCGGTCGTTTGCCTGCCGTAATCCATAACCGCCGCCCCGGGCGTCATGCCGCCAGGATTCGGGCGACATCCCGGTCTTCCGTTTAAACAGGTGAGAGAAGTGGTAAGGACACTCAAAGCCTGATTGGAAGGCGATCTCCTTGATTGTGTGAGTTGAGTTGCCCAGAAGGCTCTTGGCTTTGTTAAGCCGCAACTGAGTCTGGTATTGGTGCAGAGACAGCCCGGTGTGTTGCCGGAAGGTGTGCCGCAACCATGAGTAACTAATGTGCAGTTCTGCTGCCAGTGCTTCCCAATCAACTCGCGCTGCCAGGCGCTCCATGATCAGCAACTTGGTCTTGCGAATGATCGCGTCATTGAAGTCGCCGCCGACCTGTTCTGCCCGGCCGGAGACATACATCCGCGCCAGGATTTGGAAGGTGAGTCCCGCGAGCATCTGAGAGTATCCAAGCGTATCCAGCTTGAGGCACTCAATAGCGCGATCGAACAGTTCCTGCCAGGAAGAATCGAGGCCAATCGAAAATACCGGCGCCTGCGGTCGGAAGCAGCGCTCCGCAAGCAACCGCCTTGGCACTTCCCCATCAAAGCCGATCCAGCATTCATCCCAGCCCGTATCGGGGTTCGGCCCATATCGATGCCAGACTCCTGGAAAGACCAGGAAAGCGTTGCCGGCTTTGATCGGGCGCTTTCCGCCCGTCTCTGATTCGTAAACGCCTTCGCCTCTGGTGACATAGAGGACTTGGAACTCCTGCAGGATGCGCCCGGTCTCCCACTTGTAACTATACCCATCGGGATGGCGGGCCAGGGGATAATTCATGTGGGGCTCGCTCCAGATGTACCCTGCCGTTGTCACGTACATCCCCCATAATTTGTCGGCCTCGCTAACGGGCAGGTAACGAAAGAAAGTATTTTTCAGGGGTGGCACGACCCGAATCTGCAGACGAAAAGCCTTTCATGCAAGCCGACAATCATTTTGTACATTAGGTCAGCCAGATTCACGAATTCCTCGCAATACGCGCAGCCACATATGTCACCGCTGCTTTAAATGAAGCCATCTCGTACATCTACGAACCAGGAATTATTCTTCTTTAGGGTTCTTTCTACAGACAGTACGGAACTAAAGTTGGACTGCCTTTCGCACGCGAGCGGGTGATTGGACGCTGGTATGACCCAGACATTAGCACGCCCGAGGGTCAAGTGGATTTCAGGGCCGCCGGGGTCCCGCCTTTCGCCCTTTGCATCGCTCTGGGTTACGCTTTGAGGGCTGGTTGCCGATTCTACTGCACGTTGCAGGACCTGGAACATCAGACCCCTACGAAAGTGGAATAATTACATTCAGCGACAGGGGGCGGCGAGACGCCGCCCGTACTCGCAGTCGAGACGACCGCGCTACACACGGCCACGGTTCTGATGCGCATCCGGTCTGGCGTTTCCCATCGAATACCCCAACCGTGCGGTGAGCTGTAGACCAGAACGGTTGGCAGCCAGAATCCAAAACAACAAATAAAGAGTTTTCTGAGTCTTACTGATTGCGCAACCGGAGAATGAAGCCTCCGCGAGAAGGCATGGTGTGAGACCATTTGGATAGGGCAGGCACTGAACGGGAGTCCATCGTTGAATGCGTATCTTCACCTTCAAAGATAAGAACACGGTCTGAGAACGGCTTGAAATCGCGCAGATCGAGCTCAATGCTTCTGGGTTCGGCAGTGCCATTGAGTCCGGCGATATACCAGGTTTTGCCGGAGCGCCGCGCAAACACCGCAGCCTTCCCAGGTTCACCAAGCAGGCACCGGCTCTCTTCCCAGCGTGCCGGTGCATCTTTAAAGATCTGACAGGCTTCAGGAGGCAGATTCGTAAAGAATTCCGGGCGTTCCGCGTAATGGACAAGGCCGGATGTGAACACGAGCGCTGTCGCCAGTTCATGCGCACCGGTCGTTTTGCGAGGGTATTTTTTATCCGCGCAGGCGATGGGCGTGTAATCCATCGGGCCAACTGCGTTTCGTGTGAACGGCAGGATCGTATTCAGTTCAGCAGCGCGCTCCGTATAGCCCGATTCATACATGTAAGATTCGCCGCCAAGCACAGCTTCAGCAGTGAGGAAGTTCGGCCAGGTGCGTTGCCAGCCGCGGGGCAGAGTGCAGCCATGCAGGTTCACGAGCATCCGGCGCTCGGCTGCTGCTTCGAAGAGGCCGTGCATCGCCGCGATTGCTTCCTGCCGGTCTGAGCACCAGAAATCCACTTTCACTCCGCGTGCGCCCGCGGATAAGACTTCGTCCAGCTTGGTCGCCCGCCGGTCGGGGGTATAGAAATCACTGGCGAAACACCATGCAAGCGGGGAAACACCGCCTTCGCGCGCATGGGCGCTGAGTGGCTTGAGTCCAGGTTCCCACCAGCCGGCATCGAACAATGTGTATTCCCAGCCCATCTCAGCAGCGAAATCCGTAAACTGGTTGAACCGCTCCAAGGTGTGTGGACCATCCGGATAGGACCACCAGGACCAGGAAGCGCGTCCCGGTCTGACCCACGAAGCATCAGGGATATGTGAAGGCGGTGCGAGGTCAGTGACCAGCGTGGCGAGCGCGATGTCTCCAGCGGTGGCGCCAAGAACCACCACGCGCCAGGGCATGGTCCAGGGAAGTGTGAAGCGGGGGTGCGCATTCAGTTGGTTGGTGTAGCCTTTGGTGAACTCGTCTTGAGCAGGAAATGCGATGCGATAAAGGCCGCCATCCGAGTTTCGGTCCAGGTGGCACCCACAATAAGAAGAGTCGGTTCCCGACTCGGTGATGAGCATCCAACTGCGTGCCTCTGGCACATGGAACAGGGCAGGGAACGCCCAGCCGAGCGGTTTGCCTCTGGAATGGGGAGGCGGGTCGCCCGGCGCGACTTGGAAATAGAAATCCTCGTAAGCTGGTGTGTAAGGCCCCGCAGCATGGTAAGGCTGCAGGAATCCCTGGCTCATCTTCGGAACCTGAAACCCGGTGGCTTCCTCTTCGATAACGTGGATGTTGGTTGAGCTATCCGGGAACCGGTATCGAAAGGCGACTCCTTCGCTACTGGCTGCAAGGTCCATGAGCAAACGCGCGTGATTCGTATTCTGGAGAGTCAACGTGCGCCGGTTGACCTCTGATTTCACCCGCGACTTGGGGCCCGTCAACAGCTCGTAAATCTCCGACTGCTTTTGGACCGCCCCCGCGTCCACGCACGATAAGTTGCGCCGGAAATCCTGATCCGTGCGGCGCAGACCCAAGGGCGATGGCCCCAACACCCGCTCTCCTTTACGTGAGACGCTGAATGCGGGTTCGCCTTCACCGCTCAGGCTCACAGTGATCCGGCAATATCCATCAGGCGAAGCCAAGGACCACGCCGGGTCTTTACCCGAGGCATTGGCGGAGAGGGCCACCGCCAATAATAGAACGAGCCTGCGCATCTGGATCACGGTTGTGACGAGAGTTCAATGGCAGAAGCCTCAAGAGTCTTTGAACAGCCCGGGATCACGCCATCACGCATGAGTTCTTCGCCTGTGAAGGTTTTGCCTTCTTGCGCAAGAGCGGCTCGGCCAGGCGCCGGGTTGAGTTCGCGCACTGTGTATCTGCGTGCTGGGTCGAGTCCTTGGGGTTTGGCGGGAAGCGCTTCGCCATCCTTGAGTTGAAAAACAAACAGCGCAGCGCGCGCCTTGTCCAGCGACACATAATTGATCGCCCCGCGCACGGCGTCGTGCGGACGTTCGAGTCGGTAGAGTTCTCCGAGGTGAATCACGTCGCGGATTTGTTTGTAAGCTTTGATGGCGCCCGAGCAGACGGCTTTCTCATCCGGCGTGAGTTTGGCCAGGTCGAGATCCATGCCGAAACGCGCGCTCATCGCTACCGCACAGGCAAAGTGCATCGGCCGGCGTCCCCAATGAGTCACATGGCTGGAGAGGGTCATCGCGGGGAAGAAATAGGAATAATCCCATTGCATTGTGACACGGCGCACGGGGTCCGTATTGTCGCTTGGCCAGAACTCGTGGAAATAGCGCAGGGCGCCGTAATCGGCGCGTCCGCCGCCGCCGGAGCAGAGCATCAGTTCAGTTTCCGGATACGTCTTCATGGTTTTCTCCATGAGCGCGTAGAGGGCTCTGACATATTCGATTTGGAGATGGGACTGGCGATCCGCCGCGAGCCACGGGGAGCCCGGTTGAGTGAGGTAACGGTTGGCGTCCCACTTCACATAGGACACACCGGGCACGCCAAACACATCTTTGATGATGTTCCACTCGAATTCCTGCACCGCAGGGCGAGTGAGATCGAGCACGAGTTGGTTTCGGTACAGATCCAGCTCGCGCTTGGGCTGGCGGATCGTCCAATCCGGATGCTTTTCGTAGAGTTCACTGCGGGGATTGACCATTTCCGGTTCAATCCAAATACCGAACCGGAGGTCCGTATCCAGGGCGGCTTTTGCCAGGGGTGCGACGCCATTCGGCAGGCGTTTGCGATTGGGTTCCCAGTCGCCGAGGCCGGCGTTATCGTTCGTGCGTGGGTGTTTGTTACCGAACCAGCCATCATCCAGGAGGAACAGTTCCACGCCCATTTCGCGGGCGGGTTGGAACAAACCGGCAATGCGATCAAAATCAAAATCAAACGCGGTCGCTTCCCAATTGTTCAATAGGACCTGGCGCGGTTCGTTGCCATCGCGCACGCCGAATTCACGTGCCCACGCGTGGAAACTGCGGCTCATGTTGCCGAGCCCCGAGTCGCTCCAGGCCCAGAGCATCACGGGTGTGGTGAACTTTTCCTTAGGCTTGAGGTAGTAAGCTGAGCCGAAGGGATTCACGCCGCAAAGTGCGCGCACCTGCGGGCCAAAATGATCAAACGCGCATTGGAAACTTCCAGACCATGCGAGCGATCCGGCCAGCACACGACCGGAGGTTTCGGTCGCCGGGCCATCGAGTCCGAGCAGGAAATGCGGGTGTCGATAAAAATGGGCGCGCACTGCGATCTTCGAATCCACGATCTTGGTGCCGTGCGTGAGCTTCTCCGTGACCGGGTTCATTTCATCGGCCCAATCGCCATGGAAATGGGTGAGATGGACGTTCTCGGGATTGAGCAACAGGGAGGCGGAAGCCATGCGCTCCAGCTTTACCGGTTTCTTCTCCTGATGCTGGATTTCCACCCATTGTTCAACCAGGTCGCGTTCGTGGTGCAACCGGAAGAACAGCGAGGCCTGGAATGGGTAGGCCGGGTCATGAAGCTTCAGGCAAACCAATTCTCGACCGGCTGCCTCCGTCGTGCGGATGATTTCGTCGAACACAAGCGTCGTGGAGGTGTTGCCATCGGCATGTGTTACCTGGAGGGCCGGTTCCCAGATGTAGCCGTCGCCGGATTGGGGATAGGCTTCCTCGGAGCGTTTCGCGGTCTCAGGCTTCGAGCCGATGGGTTGTTGGTATAGACGTCCGTCGTCGCCAATCTCGAAATTCAGCGCGAATGTTTTAGTTTTGAGAGTGAACCGTTCCTGGGGTGGCAGCGTCCGCGGCTTGCTGCCATTGGACATGACGATCTGGGCGTTAGCCCAATCCGCATGGTCATGGCTGGTGCCGTCGCCGCCATCCGTTACGCGCAGAACCAACACGCGCACCCCGCCAACGTTTACATCTACCGAGGCTGGCTTCTGTCCACCCTGCATCACATCACTTTTCCAAAGCGGCTTGCCGTCGCCCTCGATTACGAACTGCACGCTGCCTTTGGTTCCGCCTGAGTCGTCCACACCCACTTGGGCTTGGAAACGCTGCGCTGCACCGGCGAGTTCAACGCGCAGCTTGCTCGGCGCGTGGGTGCCAATGCCGGTGGCAAACTTCTTTCCGCCGATGCTAAGTCCTTTGCCGCCGATGCTCTGATCCGGATGGACAGTGCCCCAACCGGCCGTGACGTTTGTGAGGTCGAGGGAAGAGAGGTTCACCGGTTCGGCGGCACAGACGCCGAACGCAATCAAGCACGAGCCAACGAGCGAAGCTAGTTTCATAAATGACAGTTTGAGCAATTCATCTGAGAGAAGCGCATTGCGACCCCAACCATCTGATCGTGGAAAAGACGCTTCCGTCCGGGGAGATATTGCGCAGGAGGAAGAGAAAACGTCAGTAAAAAGCTGTGACGCCGTGAGGTTACCTGCCCGAACGGGGAGGGACGGGGGAAAGGCTAAAGTATAAAGGCTGAATAAGGGAAGAACGTGAACATGAGCGGGTGGTTAGAAAGTGGGGGGCGCAGAGCCAATCCGTAAACCATAAACTGGGTCCCGGAGCCTATGTTCACGGCAACGCCCTTCGCCCTGTAGGCCGCGTCTCCGCACGCGGCGCATCCGTGTGTAGCGCGGTCGTCTCGACTGCGAGTACGGGCGGCGTCTCGCCGGCCCCGTTTCCTGAATTAGGCACCTTCGGGTGCGGGCTCATTTGGCATGATGCGGCGCTTCGCGCGCGCACGACGCGTAGCGTGTTTCGGTGGGCCAATAAGCAGGCGGGGGTAGTATGCGTGCACCACGGACAGCACACGGACATCACGAACTCTGCACGGACAGCACACGGCAAACTAAAGAATCCTGGTAGTTTTTCTGGCCCCCCCTTCCGCATTACGTATTACGGATTAGCTCTCCCTGCACTGTCCGCCACCCAAACCGAGTTCACGTTTTACGTTTCACTCCCTGCTTACCCTCTACACCTCGCTTATATGGACCACGCATTACGGGTTACGCATTACGTGTCACGTGTTACCTCTTCGGCCTGTGCCGTGCCAGGAAACACTCGTCGGTGCATCCCAGGTCGGCGTGGCGCTGTTGGGCCATGAGTTGACCATAGACCCGGGCGTCGCGGGCGAACATGACTGCGCGTTTCAGCAGCGCTTCGCTGACGATTCGGCCTTCGACCACATCGACTTTCTCGGCGAGTGAAATGCCGTAGGGAAGGGTCCACGCGTAGCACTGCCGGGCAACCGTCCGGATCTGTTCGGTCGCCGTAAGGCCTTTTTCGTGAGACGCCACGATGGTGGCGAAGAGTTTGCCGGTGAATTCAGCCCAGAAATAATCGAGGAAGTTTTTCAAGGCAGCGCTCATGCCGCCGTGATAATCCGGAGTGCCCAGGATGAACACATCCGCCCGGTGCACCCGCGCCTGAAGAGGGGAGTATAGGGGTAGTTTCTTGCCGGTATCCGGCGAGAACAAGGGCAGAGCTTCCGTTTTCAGGTCCAGGAAATCCACACTGCACCCGGCGTTGCGCATCAGGTCTGCCACGTGCTGAACCGCGACTCTTGAGACTGAAGCCCCTTTTAGGCTTCCAGAGACCGCCATTACATTAAGGGCTTGTTCTGCCATAGGAGAATTTACGCCGTTTTGTTCAAATGTCTCCGGTGGTTTAACCGCCCTTAACGAAGAACCTATGGAGCATCTTAACCGCCAGGTAACTTAATCCGGCGCTCACGGGTATGGTGAGTACCCACGCCCAAACCATCCGTTCCACAACAGTCCATTTGATGGCGTTAAACCGTCGTGCGGCGCCCACGCCCATGATCGAGGCCGAAATGTTGTGTGTGGTCGAGACCGGGATACCGAGAATCGTTGCTCCCAGGATGACGCTGGCTGAGCTGGTTTCAGCGGCAAACCCGTTAATCGGGTGCAGCTTGACCATTTTGTGTCCCAGGGTTTTGGTGATCCGCCAGCCACCGGCAGCCGTGCCGGCTGCCATGGTCATAGCGCAAACGACCTTGATCCATACGGCGATTTCGTTTTGCTGGCCCGGTGCGGGCTGTGGCGTGTGCAGGAACGAAAGCCAATGCGGCAGGTTATCCAAATGGCCTGCCTGTGTGGCCCCCAGCAAAGCAAGAGCGATAATGCCCATCGTTTTCTGAGCGTCGTTGGTGCCGTGCATGAAACCCATGGCGGCGGCGCTGACAATTTGTGCGCGACCAAACACACGATTAATGAAGAGCGGACGCGATTTGTGGAAGATGAAATAAAGCAATGCCATGAAAAGGAAGCCCAACACCAGCCCGAGAAGAGGAGAGACAAGCATGGGGACGACTACTTTCCAGAGCAGGCCTTTTCCCAGCCACCAATGCTCCGCACTGGGCTGCGACCAGATGATGGACTGCCAGTTGCCAGAGGCAGCGACGGCGGCTCCGCATAGGCCACCGATCAAAGCATGACTGGAGCTGGAGGGCAGGCCGAACCACCAGGTGACCAGGTTCCAAATAATGGCTCCCAAAAGCGCGCAGATGATGATTTCGGAAGTCATTGTAATGACCTTCGAATCGATCAGCCCCGCGGAAATCGTCTTGGCGACTGCCGTGAACCAAAGAGCGCCGATCAGGTTGAATGATGCCGCCATGACAATAGCTTGTCTCGGCGTCAGCACTTTGGTCGATACCACCGTGGCTATGGAATTCGCCGTGTCATGGAACCCATTGATATATTCGAAGGCCAGCGCGACGAGAATGACGATTATGAGCAGCGTCATGGTCAGGAGTTCTTCAAGACAATCTGAGCAATGATGTTTCCAGCATCGCGGCAGCGGTCGATAACCTTTTCAAGCAGCTCGAAGAGATCCTTCAGCACGATCACTTGTACGGCGTCATACTTGCCGCTAAACAGGTCCTTATAGAGCGTCATCATGTGTGTATCAGCTTCGCTCTCAAGATATTGCAGCTTGTCGTTCAATTCCTTGACCCGCTCCAGGTTCATGCCATCCCGCAGGCTGCGGACCAGTTGCACCACGATCTCGGCACCTTGTTCCAGGAGCTTGATCTGTGGCTTGAAATCCACGCCCTTCACCAGGTGAGGAGCCAGGCGCACTCGGTCACTGAACTTCTCCACCGTCTTGGGAATCTTGTATAATGCGTTCGAAAGCTCTTCGATGTCCTCGCGTTCCAGTGCCGTCACAAACGTGGTGTAAACGGCGGTCCGGATTTCCTGGGTGATTTCCTTGTCCTTCTTGCGCGAATAGCCGAACTCGTTTGCGGATGGCGGGTTTTCGAGGTTCTCCCCGAGTTTAACGAGTTTCTGAACGCTGCCCCGCGCTTCCTCCGCGCTCGCTTCGAGCAGGCTGAAGAATTTGTCTTTATTCCCTAAGATTTTCTGAAGCGAAAACATGCACTAGGAAATGTCCTAAAATGGCTGCCGATGCACGCAAATAATTCCAGGAATGCCGCGGCTTGTGGCAGATGTCGGAGGATTCGAAGGCGGTTCATACCCCATTGTACCAAGCAATTGCGTTGGCGATGTTTCCGATTATGGGAGAGATGATCAAGCCCGGATTGAGGCTCCTCATGGCCGATGATTCGAAGGATGACGCGTTTTTTGTTCAGCGCGCTTTGCTTCAGAGCGGGAAGGGCACGCTATTCAAATCGGTGCGGGACGGTCGGGAGGCGGTCGATTACTTGTCCGGAGAAGGCCAGTACGGGGATCGCCAAAAGTTCTTTTTTCCCAACGCGCTTCTGCTGGACCTGAAAATGCCGGGGATGGATGGGTTCGGCGTTCTGGAATGGCTGAACGAACATCCAGACTGCAAGGTCATTCCCACCATCGTTTTTTCCTCCTCAGCAATTGAAAGCGACGTGCATCGGGTCTATGCGCTTGGCGGCAACGCCTATATGGTGAAGCCCAACAATTTTGAGGACCTGGTGGGACTCATTAAGCTCACGTTCGAATTCTGGTCCCGATGCCAGACCCCGTTGCCGCCCCCCGCGGAACGGTGCGGATGAGATCCTCCCTCTGAACCTCCCCGGAAGCAGGGGAGGGCGGGTTGAGAGACAGGCTCAACCCGCCGAGGGTTCCCCAGCCCGGCCTCACTTGGCCGTATTACTTTCCTTGGTCCGCTATGAAGTCGATTTCCAGGTCCAGCGTGATTCCCAACGGTTGATCCGGACCTGTTAGCACGTTGCTCACCTTGTAAGGCAATTGAGTTCTTTGGGCCACACCCTTGCCTGCACTGGTGGCAGTCACGGGCACCAGAACCGTTTTGCGCGGCGGCAGAATCACTTCCGACGGAAATGAGATCTCTTTGAGTTCCCCGGCTCGCTTCAGAGTGAACTCGACATCCGATGCATTGTGGAGTTGCACCAGTTTTCGTTGCTTGTTTCTTAAAGTCAGCGCGGGCGTTTTTACCTGGATGGCGCTGGTGACCAACGGGCGCATGAATTTTTCGTCGCCGACCAGGAGGTTGCCGGAATAGACGGCTGTTTGGCGGGCGAACAAAGCTTCTTTGAGGGCGCCGGGTGTGCGCGCTTTGGCAAACACCAGGGTGATCGGGCGGTGCTCTCCTTCGCCGAGTTCCAGATTCATCGGATCATGGATATCCGAGTTGCTGAGCATGGCCAGATGATGCTCGATCGCCCAGCGATGGGCTTCAGGATAATAATCGCGTCCGTTGACGACTTCGATGCCGTGCAGCATGCCGTTGGTCAGCAGTTCGGTGTGCTCTGGATACCAGACGGTGCGGCCATCCTTGAGTTGTCGTTCCCATCCCGGATGATTCCAGAATATAAAAGCACCTTGCTGATGGGCGGCTCGAACCGCATCGCGCCAGGCTGTGGTGGCGAGCGGGGTGGAATCTGTGAGAAAAATCGCATTCAGATGGCCCGGGGGCATGTTGCGGGTGATCTCTGAACCTTTAACAACCATCACATCGAGCTCATTCCCGGCACTCTGGGCGATTTCGTAGGAACGGTTATGGTTGGTGGTCACATCCGCCTTATGCGGCTGATACTCCAGATGATCGGTAATCGCGATGGCATCGAGCCCTTGCCGCCAGGCTTCCTCAGACCGGACTGAAGGCCAAACCAACCCATCGGAAAACACGGTATGGATATGAAAATCACATTTGAGGGTCACATACCCGGGAACTTCCGGAAGCTGGACGGGGGTGCGGGCGCGCACGACGGGATCATGGGCGTAGGCAGGGATAAAAGCACCAGCCAGTGCGATCAGGGCGCTGGCAAAAATGGATAGCCTAAAAGTACGATAACAATTCATGAATACTCAATCACAATTGACAATTCAGACGCTAAGTTGAATGAGACGGCAAACAGCGGTTGTTTATTCGAAGTAAATTTAGGGGAGCCAAGGTAAGGGTGTGCTTAAAAGTGGGTGAGCTTGTAATCCTCTATTGGCAAATCACGCATACGCACGGAGTCCTTGCTAACGCTCCGGAGCAGCGGCCCCGCGCCACTGACGTGATATGCAAACAGAGCGGCTTCGCGGGATCCGCTGCCTGCGGTTGTTAGCCCTGTGTTCGACTGTAATCATCCAGATCACGAATATCAGGATATCTCATCCGCAACTTCTGGCCAAAGGCAGCGTCAATCCCAATGAATAGCGTCGCGCCACTGTCCCAACAGACAATCTCAAATCGTGCTCCATCCGCCTGTGGTTTGGGAGAACCAGTCCAAAGGCCAGTGTTTCCATCAGCGTAAGGCAACTCGGCAGGCATGGTGGGCTCGTAATCGAAAGCGGATATGACAGCCCAGACAAACTGAACTTTGGCGCTCACCACAATATCGTGCAATTCCTTACCCGGAATGATGAGAGAACTGCCAGACAGACGCTCATGCATCTGCCCAGCCGTTTCGAGGTCTGAAATCAGATACGTGAACTGTTCGAGCCTTGGCTCAAGATCAAAAATAGGATCCAAGTAGGTGTAAAACTGGACGCACTTCGAATGTTCCAAGAGTAGGTTCATTCCATTGGCTAACGCTCCGGAGCAGCGGCCCCGCGCCACTGGCGCAATATGCAAACAGAACGGACTCGCGGGGCCCGCTGCGCGTGGTGGTTATGCCGCATGGTCTTGTCTCCTGTATGCCAACCGCCCAAGGACTGCAATGGCAATCACCCAACCGCTGCACACGGTCCAGAGCCGCGCCCTCGTTTCTGTGACCGCCCAGCTAAACAGAATGTCACTCGGGTCGCCACCTCTGATCCATGCTGGACTGATTAGATGGAAGGGACACCGTTGTCGGATCACCTCCGCAGCGTTCCAGTTTGACGGGACGATACCGCCGACCTGCACAGACGCGCCGGCGTAGTAAGCTAAGGTTACTGCGCTAATCGTCGCCACCAGGACTGCCAAAGCAAATCGTTTCGCCGTCATTCTCTCTTTCACTTAACACCGAGCACACTGGCTTGTTGCAGCCTAACGGAAAAGTGAGCGTGCGGTGGCCCAGAGCGCTCCGAACTGCACACAAGGTGCGCCCGCCGCTATTCGCTCCGCTGGCTGGTTGGGCACTTTCACGGCTTTTGCAACGCCCCTCGAACGTCTGAATCGGATAAAGCACGGGCAGCGCAATCCCTTGCCTCTTGCGAAGCCAATGGGCGAATGATCTCTATATGGGTACCGTCCTCGGCATCTCGGCCGAACTGCAAGACTCCTCCTTTGGCGGTGAACCGGTACATCCCATATCTGCCACAACTTGGGGTATCCTTCGGCCCCACCTTTGGCTTCCCGAAGGTCTGAACCAGGAAGGCTTCCAGGGCCGGGTAATCCGCAGGTGCCATGCGAATAACGTCTCCGTTCTCGTCTCCAAAGTAGCGCCAAGCTCTGCTCACCCGCAGGGCGGCATTCGTTGAGACAGGTGTGGCTCCCGCCACAACAGCCCGCTGCAAAATAAAGTCCCCGACGCTCCCGGTGCCAGACTTAAACTGCCTGGTAGCACAGCCGCAGAGGCTTATTGCGACCCCCAGCACGAAACATGCTCTGGTGACTGTCATAGCGCGTAGCCCTGCCCACCGATAGTGCTCAGTGGTGCGCCGCCCAAAAAGCCAGAAATGAAACCGCGACGCGATCGGCGCATCCACTGAAGCACATGGTTCGGTGACCGGTTTCATCGGTATTGCCCGGGCGCAAAACCCAGCGCCTGTATCGCCTCCGCAGTCGCGGACGGAAAGTCATGGTGGAACGGACCAGCGCAAGAAGAGCATCGGGTGGAGCCTGAAATGTCTCCGACCTCAGCCCCGGGCTTTTTGTCCCGGATGGCATAGACGGTTCCGCATTCGGCGCAGATAAGGACAATAACGGAACAGGCGGGGCAGTGTGAAAAGATCAGCTCCCCTTGACCACCGCAGTAGGAGCATCGGTCAGACTTAAAATGCCAAGATGGCTGCTCAATCCTCATGGATACACCGAACGTTCCGAAGCAGCGACCCCACGCCACTGGCGCAATATGCAAACAGAACGGACTCGCGGGGCCCGCTGCCTTAGGGGGTTAAGCATCCGTCCCCTCCAATCCGATGTCCAATTCTGATGCCAGCCGTTGGGCACATTCTTGAGCTGCATAGCAAGGGTTGCCTTCTGCCACATTGAAATACCAAATCAGGAGCTTCCGTCCAGAACGCCGATGCAAATACACAAAATGTGTATCCGAATCAGGACTCTGGACCCTACGGACGATCACCCTGTCGAATTCAGAAAACGGTATTACACGACTCCACAGCGTATAGGTGCCAAAGAGCCTGGAATCGAAGCGTAGCACACGGGCGGCCACGTCTACTATTGTCTGTCGGCGGACCAGCATAGCGAGCCCGGAAAGGAGGAATAAAGATCCCAATCCAACAACGAAGGGGTTCCCGCGCTCCATTCTAAATCCCATCACGAGTGCGACGAGTCCGCAGAGCAGAGCCATTGCGCACATAAGCCAATACATCCCCCTGCTGATGGGATGCAACTCGTAAGGTGTGGTCTTGAAAGCGATCGCCATACGGTGCTTAACGGTCAGCGCAGCCACGCCGGGCCTGCGGCTCAGGAATGCAAAGCTGACGCTCGACTGGCGCGAATGGTTTGGCGGGCCGCTCATAACTCACTGCTGGTCAATAAACTCAACGTTCCTTCCAGAGATAACCATCTTGCTGCGCTTAACCGTAAATTTGTTGGTGCGACTCATCTGAGAATCAGCAATCTCAAGGGTGACAAATGAACCAACCGGCCCGCGCGTAACGCTCATAGACTGAGTGAGCGACATGCTCACGACATTCGTGCCATCAACAGAGATAAGAAACCCATTGGTCGTGACACCTGCACGCTCGGCCGGAGAACCCGGATAGACTGAACCTGTCCTCAATGGCTCGTCACTACTTTTCCGATCAACGATAACCAAGCCAATGCTGCCGAAGCCTCCGGCGAAAACTGTCAGAGCGAGCGCCAAAACGGCAATCGTGATTGATTTCGTCTTCCTGTTTTTAGTACGCATATGCTTAACGACGCGCATCAGTGGCGGCGCGTCGGTGACATCCGAAATGTAAACACACGCGCCCCGCGCCGTCCAGTGAATGCGGCTGGTTCGGCTTCAATGGCGTGCCCTCAAAATCCTTACGCCAACAAAGGCGATCAGCCCAGCACGAGAAGCTGCCAACGAGTGAAGTGTGTGCCACCAAATACCCACGTAAAATCGGTCGTCTGTGGTGCTTGACTCCAGGGCAGAAAACCGCGCTAAGAGTCAGCGGAGCGGACCGCGAGTTTGCGCGGGCAGGTAGGTAACCCTAAGCCGAAACGAGTTTTCGGGAATAGCTGCAGAACGGTGCCCAAAGCGCCCGAATCGGCAAGGAGACATGGGCCGCCCGCATTCACTCCAGTGTTTTTGTTCGACTTCATACCTCTGTCAGCCTCCGGGCAACGATTTGTGGCTCTACTTCAAGTCCACAGAGGTGCGCATCCCAGTTGGGACCCACCAATGCTCCATCTTCATGCATCCCGTGCAACCAACGGTCTATAAATGTATCGAGCGGTATCGCTGCTGGCTTATGGCGACTCCAACCTTCCTTCGCATGCCGTGTCGCATAAGCACGATCCGACCAGAACACGAGCACATCCCTTTCTTCTTGCTCGCTCGAGGGACAGAAAGCCCATCCTTCCGGTGACTTCAGTCCCCAAACCTCGCGGGACTGTCTTACACGGTGGATGAATCGCTCGTAATTCTCTTCAGATGTTGCTTGGTTTTGAAGCATGGCTTTTCCTCGAACGACCGGCCTGAGTGGCGCGGGAATACAGGCGCTGGAAAGCAAACAGGACGCACCATTCCGCGTCCACTCCGGGCCGATAGTTAGCCCTTAATAGTCTCATAGTTTTGTAGCCACAAAGCGGGGTCAGCCAGCCCGTGCATCCCGTAAACGTATCTGTGATGCACCAACTCATGCCACAGATAACGATCGTCAACGATTCCACCCTCTGGCAACGAACCCTCAATCCGCCGGGACTCGTCCGTGCCGAATGCCCAAACGTCGCAGCCCATGTCACGATCGAACATCTCCCTGAGAAACATCATCTCCTCGCCACACTTAAACCGACTCTCCAGCGACAGAAAGTCCCGGACAACCCGAACGCGTGTGCCTGGCGTGAGTCCGCAGGATCTTCGGGGCGGGAACTTCGGGATGACGTTCATGTGGTAACTATTGATTAGCACAACGGGTGGTCCGTTGTTCCAGCGGCTTGAACTTGCCATGAAAGTTACTCATCTTTCGAGTGTCAAATCGAACTATGGCCCCTGTCAACCCTCAGTTATCTTCAAAAAACACCTAATATACCAACTATCCTTCACAGGAGTCGGCGTTCGGCGTCGCTCAGTGGTCGTGTGGTCTTTTGGAGCATGGCTGCAGCGATTAGCTCGTTTCATTGGTCTAAACCAGAAAAGGAAAGCTGTGATGTGGGTTTGCGATCAACGTATCCGCAATGCCACATCCTATCGGAACTCCTCGACGTCCTCAACTCGATCTCCCCATCGTCAGGGCGATCAGGCCACATCAAGGCTACTCGATAAACTCGCAACTGCTGAACCTCGTCTTTCTGAGCGGCAAGCGACTTCACGGTCTGCAACTCTGATACTATGAAGTCTCGAACCAGCTGAGTGAAAGCCTCCGGGTGAGACGCAATCCAAGCCGCGTGATCAACTAACGCCGGGGCAGGTCCAATCTCTGGAGCGTCTCCGT
Source organism: uncultured Verrucomicrobiota bacterium (assembly GCA_942493075.1). Lineage (GTDB taxonomy): Bacteria > Verrucomicrobiota > Verrucomicrobiia > Limisphaerales > UBA8199 > JBBQYD01. Next base: position 327,507 of record OW818681.1, read on the forward strand.
CCCAATAACCAGAAATGTAAAAGCCAAATCCATATCCCGATGTCTCGGGATCCGTGAGCCAAGCCTCATCATCGTCGGCATAGGTGAGGGTGCCGATAACGGGATGCATCACCGATCGGACAACGGGTCGCTTGTCCCCGAGAATGAACCTCTTCCACTTGGGAAACATAAACCGATCGAGCTAAGTAGTGATTAGCAAACGGATGGTCTGTTGTTCCAGGGGCTTGAGCCTGCCATGCAAGGTACTCATCTTTCGAGTGTCAAATCGAACTATGGCCTTTGTCAACCCTCAATTACCAGCCAGAGTTGTCTTTCTCTAGTGCCCGGAGCACAGAGCATCGTTGATTGATGTGGGCGACCTGTGGAAGTCTCAACATTCATCCTCGGATCGCCCCGCTCCTGTCCCAGAGGGACAGTTGATAAAAGCCCAATGCTTCAGTTCCAATAGCTGAAAGGAGGTACGCCACTGAATCAAAGCTCCTCCTCGATTGCTGCTCAGGGCACCTTTGTTTCCTTCGCTATCTTGGTCCTTCCTTCTGTAAAGATTCGGGTGCTCCGTTGTCTTCTCCAGGGATTCGGAACCGCAAGGAACCGACAAAGATTCGCAAACGACCGACAGCAGAGCGATTCGAGGCATGATACAAGATGGGGCCTGATGCAGAACATAAGACCCTCTTTCATTGGCGTCCGCTCGTTGCTGGCGGCAGCCGGGCTCGTTGTCCTCACGGCAGGAGCTCAAACGGTGGAAAAAGTTGCCGACCTGAATTTCAGCAGCAACGACGGGATTGGCCAGGGCGGCTACGCGCCCTTGGATCGGTTCACTCAAGTGGGCAGCAACTTGTGGTTCACCACGGCTAAAGGAGGGACTTTCGACGCCGGGACCGTGAGCCGGTTTAACCTGGAGACACGAGAAGTTGAGCAGGTGGCCAGCTTGGACAATGTGACCGGCAAAGCACCTGAGAGCAGCTTGCTGGTAGTTGGGCAGGAGGGTTACTTCACAACGGTGAATGGCGGGGCCGGCAATCGGGGCACCATCGCTCGGGTTCATTTGGAAACGGGTCAGGTCACTGCCGCTTATGATTTCCAGGCCAGTGGCACGCCCACCGGCCAGACTCCACGGAGTGGTCTGACCCGTATCGGAGAGGAACTCTGGACAACCACCTCCTCCGGCGGTAGCTCGAACCGCGGCACCATTGTTCGCTTTAACCTCACGAGCGGGCTTGTGACTCTCGTGACGAATCTCGATGGTCCTCTGCTGGGGGGGCAGGCTTTCTCCGGGTTGGCAGCCGGTCCAAGTAATACCTGGTATTTCACCACATTCACAGGAGGAGAGACTTTCGCAACACCAGGGCTGACCCTGGGTGCCGGAACGCTCGGTCGATTGAGCTTTGACGAATCGGGCGAGCCGATGGTCACGCGGGTGGCCAGCATGGTCGCGGGCCATACCCAATTTCCCGCGACTGAGCCCGCCATTGTGGGTGAGGACGCGGTGTACTTCACGACCACCGGTCCGAACAGCAATCCAGGCGCGATTGTGCGGTATCAACCCAGCACCGGAGTTTGGAGCAATCTTTATAGCTTTCGAACCAATGCGGCTGAATTGACGGCGATAGGAAGCCGGCCGGGCTACTCGGGCCTCGTGGAGTGGCTAGGGGAACTTTATTTCATTAATCGCCTGGGTGGCGTAAGCAACGTCGGGACTGTGGCAAAGTTCAATCTCGCATCCAACACGGTTACCAAGCTCGCCGATCTGCGCGGAAATGGCAGCGACTCGCTGGGGAGCGCTTCCGGGTTCTTTGGAACAGGCACGCTCGTGGAGGAGCAGGGGCGGTTTTATCTCTATTATCCATTAACCAGCGGCGGCGCCTTCAACCGGGGAACGATCATTCGGGTTGTGCTACCCCCGCCGCGCATCACGCAAGCGCTCTCCCCAATTCCTGAGGAGGCGCACGTGAAACTCACATGGTCTGGCGGTTACCCGCCGTTCACGGTGCAATCGTCGTCCACTCCCGAATCCGGGTCGTGGATAGAAACGCTGGCCGGAACGACAAATCGCTCTGTGGAGGTCCCAATTTCGGCTGGCGGCGCGTTCTTCCGAGTTCAAGGAGCGTTATGAAGAGTGACGCAGACTATCGGCAAGCGCCGAGGAGATGGCTGGCTGGGTTTACATTGATTGAGCTGCTGGTGGTGATTGCCATCATCGCCATTCTAGCGGCGATGCTTGCCCCGGTGCTGGTGCGGGCGCGGGATGCCGCCAAGCGCACTCAATGCTTATCGAACCTGCGGCAGTTGGCATTCACTTATCACCTGTACAACCAGGAATACAGTGATCGGTTGCCTACCCGCGAGATGCTGGGCAACTCATCTTATCGGGTAGTCACCGATCCGCTCGGATTGCCGGGTTACTTTCGTCCTTACAGCACAACCAACAAAGTCTGGATGTGCCCTGCGGGTCGGAAATCGCTTAGTTCAAACGGCGTGAATTACGCATGGTCACGCGCACAGAACCTGGTCGGCACGGCAGGCAGCGACCAAGCATTTGGCAAAATGCATGCCACCGTGGTGGTGTGGGACAACTTCACTTACGCGTTGCCGTCAGTCTTCGGTGTTCCCGAAGGATCGAGCGGCGGTCCCATTTCCGTGACTGCGGCCCTGCGATATCCACCGCATAGTAAGAATAAACGCGTCAATTACCTCTATCTGGATGGCCATGTTGAAACACGCTGAACCTGCAAATAACTGGAAATCTGGGCTGATCATTGGCGCGTGCCTGATTTTTCTGCTTAGCGGGGGAACCATTGCGGCCCAGAGTGTGACACCCGTTACTAACTCGGCCCCGCGTCAGGTTTGGGATTACGCCGAGGAACTCGGTTTCACAAAGGAACAGAAGGAAGCTTTCGAAGCGATCAAACGTGATCACGAGGCTGCCCGGCTCGCAGTGCGAGAGAGTTCCTCCAGCAACACGCCCCCAGATATCCAGCGAGCCGCGCAGTTAGCCTACAATGACCGTCTTCGGTTAACCAATCGGCGCATCAATTCGTTACTAACCGATAATCAGAAAGAGAAGCTCAGCGCGTTGCGCAACCCTGCGCGTGCTGCGAGCCAAAATGCTTCTGAAGAGGCGGGCAATGAGAGCAGTGCTGAAGTGGCCTCCCTGGTTGGGAATGCGCGCAAGCCACCCCGCCCTCCCGCATCGGAATCAGATTTACTGCGGCAAGCGGCAGAGCTTCGAGCAGTTTACTCGAAGCCCTCCGCAGAGTGGCCAAAGCCGCACCTGGATGAATCCGTCCGATCTGGTTTTGTAGAGCTCGGCCTGCTGCCGCCAATTCCGTATCCAACCAACAACCCGTATTCATTGGCAAAGAGCGAGTTAGGCAAGCGCCTCTTTTTCGAGCCTCGCATCAGCGGTTCGGGGCAGATTTCCTGCGCGAATTGCCACGACCCCGATCTGGGATTCGCGGATGGTCGCACGCTCTCATTCGGGCATGCGCGGAAAGAGTTGAAACGCAACGCACCCACGATTCTGAACGCGGGCCTGGGCCGTTCATTCTTTTGGGATGGACGTGCCAGCACGCTGGAGCAGCAGGCCACCGATGTGGTGCACAACGAAGATGAAATGCAAAGCAGCGCGGCGCTAGTGAAAGAGCGTCTCTCACGAATCCCGGGCTACACAAATGAATTTGCGCAGGTCTTTGGCTCGTCCGAAATCACGATGAGCCGGGTTGCGCAGGCTATCGCGACATTTGAGCGAACGATTACAAGCCGCGGAAATGCATTCGATTCGTTCCTGCGCGGCGACACTAATGCATTGAACGACTCCGCCGTGCGCGGGTTGCATTTGTTCCGCACCACCGCGCGTTGCATCAACTGCCATAACGGCCCAAATTTTACCGATGAACAGTTCCATAATGAAGGGTTGAGCTATTATGGACGGAAGCTTCAGGACTTGGGCCGGTATGATATAACAAAGAAACCCGAGGAAGTGGGTGCCTTTAAAACGCCATCGCTGCGGAACATTGCACGTACCGCACCATACATGCACAACGGCTTGTTCGATTTGGACGGTGTGCTGAACATGTATAACGCGGGAATGCCCACCCTGCGCCCCCGAGGCACTCAAAAGGACGATCCGTTGTTCCCGACGAAATCAGCGCTTTTGCAGCCGTTAGGTCTTAATCAACAGGATCTTGCGGATCTAAAAGCCTTCCTGGAATCCCTCACTGAAACCCGCCTGAGGCTGCGTCCACCGGCCCCAACTTATGCTGAGCATGAGCGCCATGAATGACAATTTACCGACAACCTTGCGCAATTCTCCGGGAGCGGTCCCAGCCCGTTTCATCTATCCTTTGGCCGATGGTGAACCTAATAAACCAACTTTCAGGCAGCCCGAGGAAGCGCGCTCAACTGCAAGCCGCGGTGCTGGCCGCGGCTTGCGGTGCGGCTGCCGCGCAGGCAGAGGAGGCCGCACTGAAACCTCCCCCTGATACACTTACGGGAGGCTGGATGCCTCGCATGAAACTTGAAGAGAAAGGGATCAACCCGTTCGCGGTTTGGACCACCGAAGGGTGGGCCAACACCACGGGAGGCGTCCATCGAGGCGGTTGGTGGAATAACCTGCTGGAATTCGGTGTCGAATTGGACACCGCAAAACTAGGTTGGTGGGAGGGAGGCAGTTTTCTCGTCGAAGCCCATTGGGTGTGGAACCTGCGTGACAACGAAACGCTGGAAGACATGACCGGGGCTTTCAACCCTGCCAGTGGCATCATGGCTGCTGGACATTTCCGGGTGTTCAATCTCTTCTATCAGCATGTCTGGGGCGACGATCGCTTACTGGTCAAAGCCGGTCAGATTGCGGTGGATGACGATTTCATGCTTTCGGATTACACCGGGTTGTTTTTGAACTCAGCTTTCGGTGCGATGCCCTCCCAGGTGGGCACGCCTCTGGCTACGCACTATTTCGGCTCGGCGGCGTTTCCAATTTTCCCGGTTGCATCACCCGGGCTTTTTGTGCGAGTGCGTCCGGCTGATTACTTTTACAGCCAGCTCGGTTTGTATTACGGCACACCCGGGTTGGATGAGCGGAACAATTACGGGTTCGATTGGGCGAGCCAATCATCTCCGGAAATGGGCTTGTTCTGGGAAAGTGGTTTTAGTTATGAGCTTGCGAATCGCCCCGCTGCCACACGCCTGGGTTTGAGTTACCACACGGGACCCATGGACGATTATGCAGGCAGCTTGCAGGGCGGTCCGGATGCGAATAGGCCAGATTCACCCGACTTCTATGCCGTTCAAGATTGGGCAGTGTGCCTGGATGCAGAAGGCAAACCCAAGCTGGGAGTATTCACGCGTGTCGGAGTCACCCCACATGAGGGGTTGCACATTGTCACTCTATACGCCGACGCAGGACTGAACTGGTTTGGGCCGATCGCCAGCCGGCCGGATGATGTGGCCGGAGTGGCAGTGTCGCACACGGCTTTTGGCCATGATTTTCGAACCAGCGTGCCGGATGGGCCTGCTGACAGCGAAACCACCGTGGAATTGACCTACAAGGCGCAAGTCACCGCTTGGTTTGCATTGCAAGGCGACGCACAGATCCTATTCAACCCGGCACGCAACCCCGATTCAGGTACTCGCGAGACAGCCCTGCTTCTTGGCCTTCGCGGAGAAGTCAGCTTTTGACCATGAGAAATCAATCCACGCCAATCACCCCAACCGCGCCGCTTTCCCACCAGCCTGTAGGTGAGCGGGTGCGAGTCAATGGATTCAACCTGCCGGAGGGCGTGCGCCTGCGCCTGATGGAGATGGGACTCACTGAAGGCGTGGAGTGCCGCGTCATCCGCTTCGCGCCGTTAGGCGATCCGATGGAAGTGCAGTTGCGCGGCTACTATTTGTCTCTGCGCAAAGCCGACGCCGAAGGCGTGCTGGTGCGGAAAACGGACTGATTCAGATTTCAACAAGGTTCTCCATGCTCACGATCAACAAAACTGCCGGTGATAATACGACGCCTCCGGCTGCCGGAGTTCTGCCGCAGCTTGCCACGGTGGCCATCGCAGGAAATCCTAACAGCGGCAAAAGCACCCTGTTCAATGCTCTGACGGGTCTCCGCCAGAAGGTGGGCAACTATCCTGGGGTAACAGTCGAGAAGAAGGTCGGACGTTTCTACGGCTCGCACGGGGAGCAGTTGGAGTTGCTCGATCTGCCTGGAACTTACTCGCTGCAAACGCGCTCTCCAGATGAGGCTGTCGCGCGTGATGTGTTGCTGGGACGCCGGGCCGATACGCCACGCCCCAACGTGATTCTCTGTGTGGTCGATGCCACCAACCTGGAACGAAACCTCTATTTAGTGGCGCAATTGAGTGAATTGGGCATTCCCCTCGTGGTGGCGCTCGTCATGGTAGATCTGGCCGAACGTGATGGCTGGGTGATGAACACTCAAGAACTCTCGTCCAGGCTGGGTTGTCCTGTCGTTCCCGTCGTGGCGGTAAAGGGGCAGGGCCTGGTGGAATTGCGCCAGGCGGTTACTCGCCAGATCAAAGGCCAACCGCCGCGCCCGGTGACATTGCCAAAGCGAATTGAAGCCAGTGTGCAATTGGTCAAAGAAGCGATTGTGCGAGCCGGTGTCGCTCAGCCGGGATGCGAACTGGCTGAGGCGACCTTGCTGGTAGGTGGAACGCAGGAGCAGGCCGGGCAGGCCCCCGTTTCTGTGAGACCGGTGCTGGCTGGCGTGCAGAAATCGCTGGCCGCTGAAGGCATCGATCCAATGCCTGCGATTGTCCAGGCCCGCTACGCCTGGGTGGAAACCGTGGTGGAGCATGCGATCCAGGCGCGGAAACCAGCCAGTGTGACCACCACCCAACGGCTCGATAGTGTGCTCACTCACAAGGTGTGGGGTTGGACTTTCTTCCTGGCGGTGATGGCGCTGGTGTTCTTTACGATTTTCCGTCTGGCTGAAGTGCCCATGGGCTGGATCGAAGCAGGGCAGGGGGCGCTGAATGGCTGGGTGCAAAGCATCATGCCCGCTGGTGATCTGCGCGATCTGATCACCGATGGGATAATCGCCGGTGTCGGTGGGGTCGTGGTGTTCCTGCCGCAGATTCTGATTCTGTTCTTTTTCATAGGGCTCCTGGAAGATACCGGGTATTTAGCCCGAGCCGCATTCATCATGGACCGCGTGATGAACAAAGTCGGTCTGCACGGCAAATCCTTCGTGCCGATGCTTAGCTCGTTTGCATGTGCGATCCCGGCGATCATGGGCGCGCGCACTATTGAAAATCCAAAGGATCGACTGGTTACGATTCTGGTAGCTCCGCTTGTAAGCTGCTCGGCGCGTCTGCCGGTGTATTCGCTGATGATTGCCGTTATGCTGCCGGCGACATTTTCCGCCTGGCATAAAGCGGGGCTGATGCTTGGACTTTACGGGCTCGGCTTGTTCGCGGCATTCGCGATGGCCTGGCTTTTCAGGAAGACGCTGCTGAAAGGGGAGCGCTCTCTGCTCCTGCTTGAAATGCCCCCCTATCGGCGTCCATCCCTGAAGGTGACGCTGCATCGGATGTGGGAACGGGCGAGTCTGTTCTTACGGCAAGCCGGAAGCATCATCCTGGGAATCACCATTGTGATCTGGGCTCTATCCACCTATCCCAAACCTTCGCAGCCGGATGCCACCAGTTCCGAAGCTTTGGCCAATAGCGCCGCAGGACGGCTTGGGCATCTGATCGAGCCCGCGATTCAGCCGCTCGGTTATGACTGGAAGATTGGTGTGGGCATCATCAGTTCGTTTGCGGCGCGTGAAGTTTTTGTCGGAACCATGTCGGTGATCTACTCGATCGAGAACGGGGAAGAGGATACACCGGCATTGCGCGATGCGATGCTGGCTGAGAAAACCCCGGCTGGCACCAGCACGTTTACTCCGCTCGTGTGTTTGAGTCTGATGGTGTTTTACGTCCTGGCCATGCAATGTCTCAGCACGGTGGCAGTGGTCAAGCGGGAGACTAACTCATGGCGCTGGCCGCTCTTTCAGCTCGGGTACATGACGCTTTTAGCCTGGGTGGCTGCGTTCCTGGTGTTTCAGGGCGGCCGCCTGCTCGGGTTCTCGTGACAGGCGGGTAGGGCGGCATCGCCTGAGGCCGCCGGTGGGAACAACCAGACATTGCGAACAGAAGGGGGAGGCTGGGAAACAGAAGGAATATAATCACGCCAAGACGCCAAGATGCAAAGAGGACAGTGGCCGGTGGAGTGTAGCGCGGTCGTCTCGACTGCGAGTACGGGCGGCGTCCCGCCGCCCTCCCCTGCCACGGTAGTCACAACGAACCAGGAAGGGTTGAAGGTTCCGTGTTGAATGTTGAAGGGTTTGGCCGAAGCCGGTGGTCGGTGAGGTGGTGGACAGTGGTCAGTTCAGACCAGGAGGGCAGGCGTAGCAAAGTAGAAGAGCCGTCTCGGCTCTTGCAGGTTTTTGTGGCCTCACGCGGCGGACGCGGAGAAGAACGGAAATCAGAGGTCGGTGGCCAGAGGTCAGGCCTTCGTCGGGTCGATGGTTGAAGGATTCAAAGCACGTAAGAAGCGACCCCGGCCAGGTGAATACCAAAGGCCTAAATCGTGCGGTGGCGCTTTAGCTCAGTAATGTGGGTAGAGAGGATCCAAAAGAAGACTATTCCTGGTTTATCGGGTTGGCGCCAAGGCGCGCCAACCCGATGAACCAGGGTGGGATCAAAGGGGGCCGGTAGTTACCGACAGTACGGATTCTGGTTTGGTTGGCATTCCTGCATTTGAATCGCTGCACCCCGCAAGAGAGTTGAAGAATCCTCTGGAAGCAAAATCTTCATTTCGCGACATGTCGGTGCTCGGTTGTCAGACCTTCGTTATCTTGGTTCCCCTTCTGTTCACAATGTCTTGCTGTTCCGGCTGTGCCGGGCACCCCTCGTTGGGGTGCTGATCCCATCCGGATCTGACCGGGGGTCTCCGCTTCGCTCCGACGCTTCGGCTACTATTTGGCAACCCTTCCGGTTGCGCTGATTCGCTTCTGTGTTTTCCTCAGCCAAGCCGACTTCATCGCGTCGCCTTATCGGCCTGCGGTTTTTTCACAGGCGGGATGTCCCCCGTAATGAGGGCGTGAGATTTTTCACCGTCACCTTTCGCCGCCGCCTCTCTCAGGACCTTCGAGGTGATGGGAAACAGGGATTGGGCCTGCCGCTGCATCCCGATGTCGTTGTAATGGACGCCGTCCACCGTCCCTTCGCCGTCGTCGCCAATGAAGTCGTTCGGCGGGACGATCACCAGTCCCTGGACGCCGTCTTTTTGCAGATGCTGGACGGCGAAGTCCTGATCGAGGGTTCTTTCGGTCGGACGAGCTTCGGGGCGCAACATCGATTGGCCCATGAAAAGGATCGGCGTGACCGGGTGCGCTTTGCGAATGGCTTGCACCAGCTTTGTAACGTGATCCAGAAACATTTCCTTGCCCGTTCCCATGTTCCACGTGCAGTCGATGATATATGCCGCCGCGTCGATTTCGGCGAGCACCTCGCCGACGGGCGGGGCCATATCACCCGAGGCAGAGAAACCCAGGTTAATCACGGGCCGATCGAGCATGCGGCCGAGAATTGATGTCCAAATCATCCCCGGCCGCGATGCGCATCCGCCTTGAGTGATCGACGTTCCATAGACGATTACCGGCTTGCGTAAACCTTCGGCACGCGCTGCTGCCCGATCGATCTGGCTGCTGGCAGGGACCCCGATTTCCAGTGACTTCGTGCCGTTATACGCGGGCAGGTACAGCAGGCATTCGCGTTTGGCTTTGGCGCCGTCGGGGAATTCAATCGTGGATTGATTGCCGTCCTGTTTTCCCGGCCGGCAATTGCCGATGAATCGCCAGCCGCCATTTGCGGCACGGGCGTAAAGGTCCAAGCCGCTGCATCCCGTAGCCGGCATGTGCGGCATGGCGAGAGATGCGCTGGTGAGCGACCATCGCACGCTCAACGCCGCAGCGTCCGTGGTGAAACGAATGCAAATGCCGGCGCTGTCTTTGCTCAGGTTCCACGCCGTGGAATTTACCTTCGCCTTGGCTGAATCCGGAAGCCGGTCAAAGGGACATGCGGTCTGGGCCCACCCCTTACCCTCGATCTCGAACGACGCGGCATCGCGCCACTGCACCTCCTGTGCCGCAGCGTTGCCCGAATGGGCTGCGAGCATGGCAAACAGGGAAAGCGCAACCCAGCGGGACAGACAGACAGGAACAGGAGTTTGCTTTTTTGGCGCGCCGCTCGGCTGGTACGCCACGCGGGCCAGGAAGCATGGGTCCTCGTGGGTCATCATCATGCGCGCAGCTTACAGAGGCAGGCGAGGTTATCAAGCGGCGATCAGCCCCAAGGGGGCTGCGCCCCATAGCCCAGCGGTTGGTCGGTTCCAAGCCGAAGCGTAGCGAAGGCGAAACGACCTACCCTGGGTCGGTGTGTCCTGGATTCACAACCCTGAACAGGGTTGCGCCTCAGGCCCAGAGGTAACGCTCAGCCCATGTTTGTGCCCGATGGCTCCTGCACCGGAGGGTGGCCCCGCGTGCCGTTTCCGTTCTTAACATTTTCGTTTTGGCTTCTTGGTGTGACATTAAGTTCTTCTTCCTCGTTGTCGTATCCGTTTCGGGGCGGTCTCTGCGTGAATCCTCCTAATCTGTGGATTACTCCCGGGAATTCATCCGCAGATGACACAGATGACCGCAGGCAAAAGCGAAGATTCTGGCACCCCTCGTCGGGGTGCTGTTTCCATCCGGATCTGACCGGAGGTCTCCGCTGCGCTCCGACGCTCCGGCTACTATTTGGCAACCCTTCTGGTTGCGCTGACGCGGATACGTTGCAGCTCAGATTAGCGTGTATTAGCGAGGGTATGAGGTTTGACTTGCGTCGCCGCTCCTTCAGCGCTCGGGAATGGCTGTGAGCGAAGCACCACACTCTACTACGGTTGTTGCATGTGCACCGGAGGAAGTGAAAACCGGTTGCCTCAAATGAGGCGCCGGTTAACATCCCGGCATGAAACGCCGGAACTTCTTCAAACTTGCGGCCGCATCGGCGACCTCCTGTTCGGTGCTGGTGAACCTAAATGGTTGGGCAAAACCAACCCCACCGGCTGCTCCAAAAAGCTCCCGCACCGAAAACTCTGATCCGATAGAAGGCAATGCCAACCGCTTTGAAGGCGAGCCGAATCTGGCGTTAATCGATCTCGCCTGCGATCTGCTGGTGGCTGGCGGCGGCATGGCGGGTGTCTGCGCGGCGGTTGCTGCGGCCAGACACGGAGCCAAAGTCGTTCTCGTTCAGGACCGGTCACGGCTCGGTGGCAATTCTTCCAGCGAAGTCAAAATGCACATCGTCGGAGCCGACATGCACGGCAGCCGTCCAGGCTGGCGCGAAGGCGGATTGTTGGAGGAGTTCCGGCTGGATGATGCGGTGCAGAATCCACAACGCAGCCGGGAGATGTGGGATTTGCTTCTCTATGATAAAGTGGTTTCCGAACCCAACATCACACTGCTATTGGATACGGTTTGTTGCGCGGCGGAGGTGAGTGGTGGCCGAATCACGCGAGTGCTGGCGCGCAGCGATAAACGGGAGACTTTATATCGGATCACTGCCGGACTGTTCGCTGATTGCACCGGAGATTGTCGGCTCGGGTTGGAAGCCGGAGCTGAAATGCGGATCGGGCGTGAAGGCAAATCTGAGTTCGGCGAATCGCTCGCAATGGATATTGCCGATCAGCAAACACTCGGCAGCACCATTCTCTTTACGGCACGCGATTTCGGAAAGCCCATGCCTTTCAAAGCGCCCAAGTGGGCCCGCAAAGTTGAGAAAGGGATGCTGAAGTTTCGCGGAATCCGCTCGTGGGAGTACGGCTATTGGTGGATCGAATGGGGCGGCGACCGGGACACCATCCGCGATGAATCAGTCATTCGTGCCGAGTTGTTGAGCATCGCTCTGGGTGTTTGGGATTACATCAAGAACTCCGGCGAGCATCCCTCCAGCGCAACTTGGGCGTTGGATTGGCTGGGGATGGTTCCGGGCAAACGCGGCAGCCGCCGCTTGCTAGGCGATCACATTCTGCGCGAGCAGGATTTGATGGGTAAAGCAGAGCCGTTGAATGACGGCGTTTGCATCGGGGGATGGAGCATGGATGATCATCCGCCCACAGGGTTTGATCGTCCGGATCTCAAGCCATGCCGGCAGATTCCGCCGCCTTTCGTATATAACATTCCGCTGCGCTCACTCTATAGCCGGAATATTTCGAACCTGCTGATGGCCGGGAGGAATCTCAGTGCCACGCACGTGGCATTCACCAGCGCGCGAGTTATGGCGACGTGCGCTGTTATGGGTCAAGCCGTGGGTACGGCGGCAGCTTGCTGTGTGAAACATAATTGTTCGCCGCGGCAACTCGCGATGGATGCTCAACGTCTCACCGAGCTTCAACAGAATCTGCTGCGCGATGATCAAACCATTCGCGATGTTCGAAACACAGATCCGCTTGATTTGGCAAGACAAGCCGAAGTCACGGCTTCCGGCTCAGTTCCCGGGAGCGAGCCAGCGCATGTGATCAACGGTTGGGTACGCGACCTGCCGGGGAAGTGGGAGAATCGCTGGGGCGGGCCGATGGCTCCAGATGCATGGTTGGAACTCACGTGGCAGACCCAGCAGACGTTGCGTCTGATCCAGATCACCTTTGACACCGGTTTTCAACGGGAACTAACCTTGACCCATCAGGACAGTGTGAACGAACGAATCATCCGGGCACCGCAACCTGAGACGGTGAGGGACTACGAATTGCTCTTTCGCGCGCCCGGCAGGTCCGAGTGGCAGAGTCTGGGAATTTTCTTTGGAAACTATCAAAGGCTCGTGCGTCATGTGTTTGCGACGTTCACCGCAGAGGCATTGCGGTTGCGGGTCACGGCCACGAATGGGAGCCCGGATGCGCGGGTGTACGAGGTCCGGTGTTACGCCAAGGGCTAATGACTTTCGAAAGCAAGAAAGCGATAGCAATGGGTGTTGAGCCAGACACCGCAGCACGGACAGTATATAATCCGCGTTTCTGTATTCATCAGCACACTAAAGAACCAGGACCGCTTCGTGGGGCTGCATTTACAATGTTCGAGTGCGAGCGGATCGCCACACGTATGACAATGAGTGGCGCGAGCCCAAACGATGTTCTTTTTGCAGTTTGGACAAAACGGGGACGCATGCAGCCAGGCATAATAGCCAGCCAGCAGAGCGCACGCCCCGCAAGCCGGCCAGATCCAGACCGAGTTGATGCCTCCAGGATGCCAAAACAGGAGCACCACGGGTAATACGAGCCCCGTCGCGCTGATGAGCAGGAAAAACCAGAACGGGCGTCGCTTGCGATCGCGAAACTCCGCCGCGCATTGGAGTCGGCGGATAGCTTCCTCCTGCTGCAGCCTCATCTCATATTCGCTTTTGGATCTCATTGTGCCGAGCGCTCTGGCCAATCCCGAACGGAGTCGAGGACTTTCCAGACCAGCTCATCAGCTTCTTTGGTAAATGACGAATTGGTGGAGCGCGTGTTCATGAGCAGCACCCAGTTGAAGCCTCGCGCCGTGCAGCAAAACATGGCGAAACTGCCGGGCATACTCCCCAGGTGCCAGCGATTGTGCGACGCGTTGACCGACCAACCCAGGCTATATCCGCTGCCAGGAACACCTTCGCGGCTCAGCAGCCTGAGCGATTCCGGTTGAAGGATATCGGGCACGACCGGTTTGCCGTCCACGCGATCCAACACCCGCAGTAACTCCAACGGATTTCCAATCCATCCGCCATGAGCCTGCATGATTTCCGGACGCAGATGTTCAGGCCGTTCCCCACCCGCTCCAAAATAGAAGGATTCGTCTGGTAGCGCGCGCGAGCCCCGTGCGGCAGAGATGCGCACTCCAGGCGCTTCACATGGGCGGAGCACCAAGTCGCGCACTGCCGCTTCGTAAGCGGTTCCGGTAATTTTTTCGATAACCTTGCCCAGAACCGCAAACCCGAAATTCGAATAGGCATAGGTGGTCCCCGGCGTCTTTGTCAGTTCACGCTCAGCCACGGTGCGACGAATAATCTCGTCCAACGCGAGATCGTGAAGATCAAACATCGGGTCCTTGTCCTTGTTGCCCCAGCCGCCGGCAGTGTGCTGAAGCAAATGCCGCACGGTGACCTTGGTCGGTTTGCTTTCAAAGCGTGGCACGCCAAAATTGGTTCCCAGGAGCCCCGAGGTGCCGAACACGGGCGCATCCAGATCGAGTCGGCCTTCCTCAACCAGGCGCAGCACGGCTATCGCCGTGAGTGGCTTGGAGCAGGACGCCAGGCGCAGCCGATTGCTTAGCGTCAATGGTTGCGTGCGCTGGGCATCCGCCCATCCGAACGCCGCTGCATAAACCAACCGCTCTTGCTTCGAGATTGCGAGCGAAAGCCCGGGCACGGAGAACTTGCGCATGAAATCTTGGATAATCAGATCCGCAGCCGGACGTGCAGCAAACCCTGAGCCCTGATGTTCCACCGGGTTGTTGGTCTGAGGGAGGTTCGCCGCCCAAACGCCTGGAATGATGCCTGCCGTGCATAGCAGCAGGCACACACAAAGAAGACGCCGGGTTCGAAGCATGTCCCCAGCTTACTCGCCTGCATGGGGCAGTCAATCCATCGCAAACCGATCATCCGCAGATGGCGCAGATGCAATTTAACGGGAAAAGCTGTTTCGGCGGATTCGCGAGAAGCCCCGGCCGGAGGTTCCCACTTTTAGAAGCCCCCGCGTGTCCCGGAAGGGACGCTTGACAATAGCCCAATGTTTCAACATTGGGAGGGGCATTGCTCTGAACGAATCGAGTTCCGAAGGAACGATTGAGACGTGTGCATTTCCTCCGTGAGTTCATCTGTCGTGTCTGGGGACTCTTTGTGTGATTAATCCGCAGATGGCCACAGATCGCTAATCCAAGCTGCCGAAGGCAGGCTGCGACCGGTTAAAGCCTCAGTCAAAAAAACACATGACAACTGATTGGGGGTCCCAATATGAGAAACCCATGAACCCCAGAAACGTTACGATCGCTAAACCCAGTTCCAAAAATCGGGCACGCCAGTCGGGCGGACGCGTCACCAACACAACCATCGCCAGCATGAGGATGGCCGAGGCAAACAGTGGAATTCCGATGTAAATGAGGAAGGCGGTCACGTCATACATCCACATGAGGCCGCCGTGGATCTGTTTTGGATCATCGAGGCTGGGGCGTGGCCAGTAGCCAAGGGCCAACCTGCCGGCACCCCACGTGCCGTAAAGAAATGCAATAACCATAATCGGAAACAGAATCAGAAACCGCGAAAAGCTGGCGACGTATTTCATGGCACGTAACGAGTATATCTCTGCAAACTCAGATATCCAAGTGATAGACAGTCGGAGCAGTGGCTTGTTCGAATGGTTCCAATGACCGGCAATCTTGCGATCCAGTCGTTGTCATCCTATGCTCCACCTTCGGACTGAGATATGAATACTCGAACCGATGTTGCTGTAGAGAAGTTTGTTGCTGGTTACAACTGCGCTCAAGCTGTCCTCTACTCATTCTGCGATGATCTTCGCTTCGACAAGAACACCGCGCTTATGCTGGCCTGTGGATTCGGCGCTGGAATGGCGAGAAAACAAGAAGTCTGCGGCGCAATCAGCGGTGGCATCCTGGCGATCGGCATCAAACATGGGCGCAAAGAGGGGCAAGACCGGGCTCCGGCAGAGGAGACCTACCGCAGAGTGAAGGACCTGATGGATAGATTTGAATCCAAGCACGGCTCATGCATTTGCCGGACCTTGTTGGGCGGATGCGACCTCACCACGCCCGCGGGGCAGAAGTTTTTCAAAGAAAACAACCTGCACAGTAAAACCTGCAAAGCTTGCGTGACGACGGTTGTCGAACTGGTTGAAGAGATCCTCTGAGAGAGCCTGCTTCGGGGTAGTTGGAGCATCGATTGCACGAGTCCGTTCCGGTTCTTACATCTGCGTTCATCTGCGAAATCTGTGGACGATCCGCTGTTACCTGCAGATGGAGACGGATGCAATCTAACCGGTAACCGCGGGTGATCTTGCCGTGCCGTCCTTGTCATCCTATGCTCTGGTATCGGACTGAGCATGGAACTGGATAAAAGCCACAACGAAGATTGCGATCCCTCGCCATGCGGCGGAGAGGTCGATCTTTCCCTGTTGCAGGATAGCCTGCGGTTGACGCCTTGGGAACGGTTCCTGGAGAACGAGCGGGCTCTTGCCTTCGTCCGAATGCTGGAATCAGCTCAGACGGATAGGTATGGATCGCCTGACATCTGCGTTCATCTGTGAAATCTGTGGACGATCCGTTGTTATCCGCAGATGACACAGATGATCGCAGATGAGAGCCAGCTTACGGTTCCAGCAGGGATGGCATCGGTGATTGCGGATTCTCTTTATGTTGCCGAACGGCTTTGTTGAGACGCTCCTGGCAGACCCACGCTTCCAGTTCATTCTCTGTCAGTATGCGGGGTGCCTGGTTCTTCGACGGAGGTGAGGTGCCATGCGGCCGAAAACGCCAGTGTTCCAGGTCCTTTACCCGGTCCAATCCGCCCAGCATTCGCAGCGATTCATAAGCGCAAAGAGTGTCTCTGGTATCGCCAAAGATCACAAAGCCGTCCTCCTTGCGGAGGGAGCCGAACAGTCCCTTCCCATAATGAAAGCGGAGGATGCCTTCGATGCAGGCTTCCCGATCAATTTCGCTGAGCGCGCCGAATGCATCAAGAATGACCAAGGCCTGCCAGGTTTCCTGCAACGGGTCGAACCCTAATGTCAGGAAAGTGCCGTGCACCAGTTTTGGATCGACATCCTGACGCCGTCCGGGCGGCAATTTGCTAGAGAGCACCTGGTGGCTGAGAAGCGTTGAAACTGTGTTGGAGCCGTTGATTAAGTCCAGGGCTCTCAACCGTTTCAGAGTGCGAATGCGCTGGGCAACCGAAGGTGCATTCAAGACTGTGAACTCAAGGGGCGTCCCATCATGTCCAATGACAGAGCCGCTCTCGAGCTTGAACAAACGACCCGCCCCAGCGGGCATCTCAGTGATCGCCTGGCGCGCTGCGTCGCCTCCGAGGTGCAGGTCTTCCGCGGACACCCAGCCGTTCAGAAAAGAGTCTTGCAGCGCCGGGAATCCCAAAAACAGGTCTAACGAATCGCAGGGTGTTTTGCCCTGAAACAGGGAAAGAAGCTCGCTCCGCAGGCTGGTGCGCAGCACCATCCACGCTGCATCTGTAAAAAGTTCTCTAGGAGGAAGGACTACACAGGTTCGCCCAGCCCAGGCAAGGCTCCTGACTATCTCCGCGGCATTCGTTCTGTTGCCAAGCTGTGCCAACGAAGCCCGGACTTCGGTCTCGGTGAGTTCAACCGGTTTGAGATGGCGGCCGAAAACGATTTGCAACCGGTCGTCCTCGTGACGCATGATCATGCTGACAATCATGAGTGCCGTCGCTCCCACGATCATTAATTGTAGTAAGCGGGTAGATTTGGCCCGGGCCACTGGAACCGTGAAAATCTCGGCTTCGAGCACCTCCCCCAAGGCCCGCTCCGCTGCCAACGTATTGTTGGTTCGAACCTGCCTCCAGGCTTCCTGCACCGCTCCAGCGACCGCATCCTCCAACTCATCGACGGCCTGAGTGCGTGTTGAAGACAAGTCCCGCAGAGAGACTGCGTCCTGAGAACCGCAATGCGCTGTTACCAACCCATCCCAGCCAAGAACGACGTGTGAGCTTTGTTTTGTAACCGGTAGAAAGGCGGTGAGCATGTCCTTGGCAAAATGCACACGGGCCGGGCTCAAACGCAAAGCCAGCCCCTCGGCCTCCCATCGGTAATTGTTGACCAGCAAGCGTTCGCCCAGGAAACGGGCAAAGGTGAGCAGGGAAGAGCGAGTCTGCTCGCCGACTACAACATTGGCTCCGTCGGTTGGAGTGTGAAGCAAACCTTCCGATGCCCTGATGAAAAGGCTGTAATCCATACGGGCTGGCCGGTGCTTGATGGAAAGCAGTAGCACCACGCTGCTCAAGATGATGGGGAGTGCACTCAAGGTGGTTGGAATCAAGCCTAGTGTGACTGCCCAGGCACCTGTTGCCATCAACAAGCCGTAGAAAAACATGCCCACTTGGAATGGATGACGGCTAATCACCAGCGCACGGCCTAACAGTATCAGCGGGACCAACAGAAAGCAGCTCGTCCATAAATAGACACCCCGACTCCCCCAAGCCACCCCGGCCCCTCGGTTCAACAGGGCAAAAAGTAGAAAGAGCAATGGGAAGCCCCAGACAAAAGATCGAAAGAACCCCTGATAAAGTTTAGGACGAAAGCCGTCCCGATCGCGAAAGTTGCGTTGCTCTGCCCTGGCTACGAACCATGAGGCGAGCAGGCCAGGCAGAGCGCCAACGAAGCTGAACAAGGGAGCTGCCCATGACAGTAGAGCGGAGGCACCCACATTGGATAGAATCTTTGCGCCCAGCCCAGCTCCGGCTGCACTGGCCGTGGCAGCTTTTGCCGAAGACGAGACCAGTACCACAGCCATGATGGCAGGCGCCAGGGCTTTGGCAGGCCGCAAGGTTTCCAAGGACTCTTCGAGTTTCGCTTCCAGGTGCTCGCGTAGTTCCGCTTTCGCACGGTGCAGCCGCACCCGGAATGTTCCCTCGGCGACACCCAGTGACGCTGCGGCCTCCGCACCACTCTTGCCTTCGAGATAAAAGAGAACCAGGCATTCCCGTTGCGCTGGTGGCATTTCTTCGAGGGTTTGTCTCAGCAACTCCGGCGTATACGGATTATTCTGTTCGCCCGCAGTATCTTCAGATGGATTTGTGTGGTCCAACGCCCAACGGGAGCGTTTGTCTAACTCACGCCGGTGGCTGAGGCCAAGGTTGATGGCCGCGTGCCGGGCGATGGCTGTGATCCAGGCAGCAAACTTTGCTGCATCCCCGAGCTTCCACAGTTGCCGATAACCGCGAATAAAGGCTTCCTGGGTGACCTCCTCGGCCAGGATAGGATCTCCAAGCCTGCTCCAGGCCACGGCAAACACGCGCCTCTCGTGCCGCTCAACAAGTTCGCGGTACCGTTCGGCATCCCCGTTGCGCACGGCCAACACCGATTGGGCATCCAGCTCGGAGAAGTCGGTTTTTAATTCACTGTTCATCTACCCGCAAGACAGTCGGACGCGTGTTTTGTTACAGCCCCAACAATAGCCTGCCGGTTGTAGAATCCAAGAGACAAGCATCCCGTGCCCCTCATCTGTGTTTATCTGCGAAATCTGTGGATTCCTTCCTGGATTCATCCGCAGATGAAGACAGAGACAATGGAACCGGAAAAGCTGCTTAAGAGGGAACGTCAGGCAGAGTTGGGCGGAACCGGACTCTCCAGAACAGAAATCGCATGGCGAAGGCTTAGCCAGGCAATGGATGGTATTGCTCCTGTTCACCCAGTTCCCCGGCGAATTTCAGCGCTGCGCGAATGTCTTCCAAGCTCAGCGAGTAATCCTGTAGAGTGCCAGGTTCTCCTTGTTCCTCCTCCGGGATCAGGTGAGTTCTTGTCCTCATCTGCGTTCATCTGCGAAATCTGTGGATTCCTTCCCCGGTGCATCCGCAGATGACACAGATGGACGCAGGTGGAAGGCAGCGATCAGATCACATCGACCCCGGCCAGGCCGAAATGGGGTGCTGAGGCAATCAACCGGGTGTCATTGGAATAGATTTGCTTAAAACCGTTTTCGGCGGCACAGGCCAAATGGAGAGCATCGGCGGCTCGTAAAACCACAGTTGGAGGAAGCGAGGTATATGCCTGGGTAAGCCTCGAATTGACTGCTTCGGAAAGAGGCAGCCAGCGAAAAGCGCCCAGCTCGCATTCCTTATTAAATTGACGCAGCAAAGTGGCCAGGTCGGCGCTGCTGATGGCTCTCTCGCGAAACTTGCGATGGAACGCGGCTACCGTCTCAGCTCGCCCATGCATGCAGCAAGCCAGTTTATCGGTCATGGCCAGCGCACGGACCTTCTCCCATCCCGGGCCCTCCAAATACAGCAGCACTACATAGCTCGTATCGAAGTAGATCATGTCTCGGACTCAGCCCGGTCCTCGGAAATCGCCAGAGTGCTGTCCGTGCCGCGGGACAGTTTTCCCGTCGTTGCCAGCTTGCGGAAGGCGGGCAACAGGACTCGCCGCGCGAAATAGGGACGCTCGGGCCCGGTGGTTTGCGGAGTGATCCGAGCGATGGCTTGACCGCGATCAGTGACAACAATCTCACCGTGGCGGCGCACCAACCGGACCCATTGGCCGGTTTTCTCATGCAATTGCCGGATCGAGATCGTTTTCATGTGTCACAACGTGTCACATTGGATGCCCCCGGTCAACCGCTCCTCGACATCGTGATCCCCTTCCGGGGTCAGAAGAAGGGTCCCCTGGGTGAGTGCTTGTCCTCATCTGCGTTCATCTGCGAAATCTGTGGATTCCTTCCTGGATTCATCCGCAGATGACACAGATGGGCGCAGATGAAAAAGGCGGCAATCGATTTGAAATTGGTCGGTGCGTCTCCTGTCTGTCGTGGTGATGGCAAGGGACCCATTCCAGTTTTCACTCTGCCCATCAGTTTTGAGAAGAAGCACGAGCTGTACTCGTGGCAGCAAAGTTACTGCGACCATGACAACATTTGGATTGGGAGCGGGGCTTTGGAAGATGCTGCCTATCGGCAACTGGCTGACCCGGAAAGTGAACTCTCGCGGGAGGGTCGGGATTTGTGCAGGAATTTGGAGAACGCTACGGGGATACCGACCTTTTATTACCTGATGCGTTTTTGGGCGCGCAAGAATGGTGAAGGCATTAGGAACTGTCCCGGGTGTGGTGGGCACTGGAGAATTAGGGGTGATGTGAAACGGCAGCATTTCTGGGAGTTCGATTTCCGATGCGAACAATGCAGGCTTGTCGCACACGAAGGAGTCTCAACAGACGGAGGCCGCCACACCCGCATCGGAGAGTTTCAGCAAACACACAAGATTAAATGATTTTCCACGAAATCTCGAAGACTCGAAAGAATCGTTCAATTCGCCGAGTGCAGTCATTAATCGTTGAGACCTTCGACGTTTCTGAGGCAGCGGCGCAAGATTATGCCGCAGAGTTGGTCGCACTTGCCGACGGGTGGGGCAGCCCGGAGAAGGCGGCAGCGTTGGATTGGGCAATAAGACTACAAGGCATGGCACTCAGACCAAAATCAGATACCTTGTTTCTGTGGCCGATGTTTTCACAAAGGAAAAGCGCAGCCAAGTTATGGCCGCCATCCGTTCCCGAGGCAATAAGGAAACCGAACTGAAGCTTGCGGCCATAATGCGAGCAGCGGGCATCACAGGCTGGCGTCGACATCAGCTAGTGCTCGGTCGTCCAGATTTCGTTTTTCGGTGGGTGCGGCTCGCCGTTTTTGTCGATGGCTGCTTTTGGCATGGCTGCCCCAAACACGGACGCATTCCTGGAAGCAACCAGGCGTACTGGCTCCCGAAACTCCGCCGCAACCGAGACCGAGACATCGCCGTTTCCCGCCAACTCGTCCTCGCGGGCTGGACTGTGATTCGCCTATGGGAGCACCAGCTCTCCAATCCGGCGGCTGTCTCGCGGAGGATAGCTCGCACCCTTGCGCGCTTGCAGAAGAGCAGAAAATGAAGTCCACTGATAGCACATGAGTTTTGCCGTTCTGGAACTTTGCGCTGGTGGTGGCGGTCAGGCCCTTGGGCTTGAAATGGCCGGTTTCCATCACGCGGCGGCGGTCGAATACGAACCCCAATTCTGCACCACTTTGCGGAAGAACAGGCCGCACTGGAATGTCATGCAGCAGGACATTCGGCACCTTCGGCACCAGGACTTCACCGGCATCGATCTACTCGCCGCCGGCGTTCCTTGTCCCCCATTCAGCATTGCCAGCAAGCAGTTGGGTGCCGATGACGACCGAGACATGTTCCCGGCTGCGCTCGACTTGGTTGAACATGTCAGGCCCCGTGCCGTGCTTTTTGAGAACGTCCCAGGCTTTGCTTCCTCGAAGTTCTCTCAGTACCGCAACGAGCTTTGCGCTCGGCTTGCGCGATTGGGCTATCAACCCGAAGCGAGAATCCTGCAGGCTGCTGATTACGGAGTCCCGCAGCTTCGACCCCGGTTCGTGCTTGTGGCTCTTCAACCAAAGGATGCCGAATTCTTCTCCTGGCCGATTGAAGTGGACCTGAAGGAGACGGTAGGAACCACTCTTGTCGATCTTATGGCCGCAAACGGTTGGCCTGGAGCGGAAGCATGGGCTCGCAAGGCAGCAGGCATTGCCCCAACGATTGTAGGCGGGTCCAAGAAACACGGGGGACCAGACCTCGGCCCGACCCGGGCGAGACTCCGGTGGCGCCAACTCGGGGTTGACGGGCTCGGGATTGCTGACGCTGCCCCTGATGCCTCTTTTCCCGAAGACAAAGTGCCCAGGCTTACTGTTAAGATGGTGGCACGGATACAGAGCTTTCCTGACGAGTGGCATTTTACCGGAGGCAAGACATGGGCGTATCGCCAGGTGGGCAACGCCTTTCCACCTCAGGTTGCGCGATGTGTCGGCATCTCCATCATGAACGCGCTAAACCGCCGCAGAGTCCAGGCGAATGGCAATGGCCGGCTTGTGGAAATGCGGCTGTTGGACCGCCCACGCCTGCGGAATCGTCCGCCTTTCCAATTCAAGCCAAGGGTTAAGTAGGCCCCATCCTTCGTCCATATCGCTCTATCCCGGAAAGATTCGGCCAACCGACCCATACTATCCCGACCAAATACTATAGTCTATGGACGCTTCCCTGCGATAGGGCACAGAATGCCGGGAATGCCAGCTTCGAGCATTTCGAAACTCTTCGGGTCCGCCGTGCGAGCACGCCGGACCGCCGCTGGCGTTTCCCAGGAGAAACTCGCTGAACGCTCCGGGCTTCATCCCACATACATCAGCATGGTCGAGCGTGGTGCTCGAAACCCTACGCTCGACGCCGCCAGTCGCATCGCAAAAGCGCTCAAAGTCAGCCTTCCATTGCTCATCGAGGAGGCACAGAGGGGCACCTGGAGCACATAGGACCACCCGATGCCAGCCAGTGACGACCACGAACTCCAAGCTGTAGCCGCCGCCCTTCGTGCTCTTGACCCAGACGGATCCCGCACCGCCCGTGTCCTTCGCGACACCCTCGACCAACTCTACGACGGACAGCGCACAGGCCGGTACCGTTGGGACCAGCTCTTCAAAACGGAAAAGACCCACTGCGGCACACTGGTCGAGATTAATCTGCAGCGGGAGTTCAAATTCGATGATGGCATCAAGCTCGACTACCGAATTGCGGGCATCGAAGTAGACTGTAAATACTCGCAGACACTCGGCGGTTGGATGATTCCCCCGGAGGCGCAGGGCCACCTGTGCTTGCTCATGTGGACAGACGACGCCGAATCCCGCTGGAGCATGGGCCTCGTTCGTACCGCACTAAACTGTCTCAACACCGGCGGAAACAGGGACGGCAAGGCAACCCTCAACCAGCAAGGCCGGGCCGCGATCGTGTGGCTGTTCCATCGGGCACCTCTCCCGCCCAACGTTCTCCTGCATCTCGATGCCGAAACGGTCCACCGGATCATGGCCAAGTCGTCTGGACAGGCGCGGGTCAACGAGCTCTTCCGCTCCGCAACAGGCAGGATCATCGGCAGAGGAGTTGTAGCAACGGTCGCACAGCAACCCGACTATATGAAGCGGGTTCGTGCTAATGGCGGCGCCCGAACAGCATTAAAGCCCGAAGGCATCATAATCCTTGGCCAGTACTCAAGCCACGTAGCCGTCGCTCGATCTCTTGGTCTCCCCGTCCCCGGCCCTGGAGATTCCGTTTCAGTTCGTCTAGCCCCCGCCGTGGCCTCAAGCCAAAGCGTTGCTGAAATCGGAGGGCGCTTTTGGAGAATGGCAAGCACATCCGATCTGCCTATCGCCGCTCCGGAACTCCCCAACGTTTGAAGGAACAACGTAGTGCACACTTACCCTCAAAACGCCTGCTCGCCCTCACGTCAGCCTTGGCGGGAACCTCGGACCTGCCATGGAGAGCCCCGCCAAGCCTTCAGAACCGAGCCCTGCCTCGAAGCGTAACTTCGGTTCAACTCCGAACTCAGTGGCATCCTGACACCACGCAAACTCTGCAAACTCCTCGATGTAGGCCCCAGCCAAAGTGGGGATTTGCTTGATAATCATTTAGTTAAGATCCGCTCGAGAAGCAGGCCAACGCTTTCGCAGGCGAGTTCCTCATCCCCACCGAAGACTTGTCAGATCTGGTTGAGAATTATGGCAACCGTATCCGCGAACCCGCCGGCCTGGAAGCCGCCGCGCGTCACTTCAACGTTTCCCGCGACGCCATCTTCTACCGGCTCACTCAATTGAACGTTTTTCATGTGGGCCGATAAATCCACTTACTTTGGTGGCTCCCTCCCGATGCGGGACGCTCCTCCCCAGCGTGTGACCGAAATCGATCAGCAGGTTGATCCCCATTTTCGCGATCTAGCCTTGTCCCTGCACCAGCAGGAGAAAATCTCCACCGGCAAAATCGCCCAGTGGTGCTTTACCCCCCGCCATAGGGTTGACGAATACCTGGCCGAGATGGTCCGCACCAAGAGCAGTGTCATTGCCGACGATTCTGGCCACGAGGATGACCTCGCCATAGTGCGGTAACTCGGAATTCCACAATGGACGCCCTTTTGGAGGGGTATAACGTTAGGAACGAAATCACGGAATTTACAGTTTCCAAATGCGCGTTACACCCACAAGCTCTTATATGTAATGGATGGTGTTGGGGTGGAAATGGCCGACCACGTGACGGTAGATGCCGATTGGTTTCAAAAACTCTGAAGCCGCACACCTATGAGTGAAGAAGACCTCCCGCCAGCGGCAACTCTACACCGCAATTGACAATGGCGTCAGTTCGCCGCTAGAAGAAGCGTGTTTATGACCATATTCCCAATCACGCCCCTTGTTCGCCGAGTGCAGTCATTAATCGTTGAGACCTTCGACGTTTCTGAGACAGCGGCCCAAGATTATGCTGCAGAGTTGGTCGCGCTTGCCGAAGGATGGGGCAGCCCGGAAAAGGCGGCATCGTTGGATTGGGCCTATCGCATCAGGAAGGATTTGGGAGCGAAACTGAAATGGCGTTCGGAAGCGGAGCGTCGGAAATTCGACGAAGAACAGCAGCAGAAGCACCAGGCTTATGAGTTTCTGATCCGAGGCCGGACGCAGGCCTAGTCCAACGGCATGACAGTCATTGTTGGGCTCAATTAAAGGAAGAGGCACTTTCCTTTAATTGTGAAGCCTGAAATTAAAGGTTGTGTGGTCTGCGAAGGGTAGTAACCGCGCGATCGCCACGCCTTTTACCAGTGATTCTCCTTCATCTGCGTTTATCGGCCAAATCGGTGGACCAGGGGTGTGATTAAAGTGGGAGCTGACGCTGCCAGAGCAAACCAGTAGGACCTTGGACATCTTCTAGTCTGTGGAGGTTTCGACATTCAGATGCGGATCGCCTCGCTCCTGTCCCAGCGGGACAGAAGATAAAAGCCCAATGCTTCAGCTTTGGGAAAACAACGCCCGAATCGGTCGTCCCCGCCAGGACTCAAGGGATCAATACGGCGCGAAATACCCAGCACTCCCGTGCCGGGCCAAAATGCGGTCGCCCTGTACAGGGGCTTCGGAGAGAGGATTCCTCGGTTGGATTCCCGTTCAGCCTCTGCAATGCGACTTCGACTGGTCCACCGCAACAGCCTAAAGAAATATCCGAATCCGGTAAGAGGCGTTTTCGGGGTTTTAGTTTGCGGCGCCGATAAAAAGGCACTCTAATCACCCGGACTAGCCGTCGGATGAGCAACGAAGCGTTTTCAAGTGCCTTGATAGACAAAGTACATGACGACGGAATCCTATGGACAACTCTAATCGTCAGGCGGGATTGAGCGTGGAGCCGCGAAGTCGGTTTGCATACGGTCCACAATGGCCGCTCCTTCTCAAATTCTGGGTGGCGGCAATAGCGACGCTGGCTCTCACTGGTGTTCGGGTGATTCCTTTCGTAGTCGGCGTGGGGTTGGCGATACTTCCGCTGGCATTTGCGTTCATTGGCACTTTTCGCCGACTGCTTGTTCCAGGGTTTTTGGAACTCGGAGAAGAGACTGTTTCGCTTTGCACGGGCTTTCTTCAGGCTCGGGTTGCACGGATTCCGTATAACGATATTGAGGACGCTTGGGAAGTAGTCAGGGGCAAGATGACCATCCTCACATTGAGAACCAAAGAACGCACCTTTGAGATTGTTTCAACTCTGCTGCCCGACGCGGGCAGCTATGCTGCTGTCAGAGATTTCATTAATTCACGTCTCACCCTAAGGGAGAAGAGCCGCGTGAGCCAATGCCAGCCGCCGGAACCCGGCAAATACTGCATTAAGTGCAGCTACGAGGGGAACGGGGAGATTTATGATTCGAACGGCGAAGTTCGCTGGCGTTTCGAGACCCAACATTTCAACTCCCGCCCACGGTATCCGTATGGCCTTTTCCGGGTGCCCGACTTTGTTGTCTATGCGAGGGATGGGATAGAGGCGTTCAGAATAAAGTTCCAGAAGAAATGGGCCCTGGCTCAGTTTGTGATGCTCGAAAATGGTTCGCCAGTGTGCACCATCAGACTGAGGAGTCCGCTGCGAAACAAATACACCCTTATGTTCGAGAACGCACAGAATTGGGTCTTTAAGATGCCGTTGTTCACCGTGCGTTTCAGAGGCCATTCGGATTCGGGTAAAGATATGCAGGTTCGTATGAGGTCGCATAACGGCTGGTACGTGCTGGTTGACCCATCGGCGGATAATCCTCAGTTAGTCGCCGCTCTTGCGTTCCTTCATCGCGAGCGTCTCCGTTTCAGTTAAGGCCAGTTTGCCCGGCGCACGCACGCAGGCTTCTAGCCCACGAAGTGGGCGCCCGCAGATAGCCCAGCACGGCAGTGTTGGGATAACCGTTTGGATCAGTCATCGAAGCCCCGAAGTGGGCGGTCGACCATTGCTAGGCTGACCTTCATCAGACGGGATAACGTCCTCCGCAACAACGACCGGAGCCAAACTCATCGTGGGGGCATATACCAGAGTGCCATCAAAGGCGTTGGCCTCAGCGCGGAGGAAAACAACGCCCGAATCGGTCGTCCCAGCCGGGACTTGGCTTGCTTATAATGTCAAGCACCCAAAGCTGAAGCATTGGGCTTTTCTCATCTGCCCCTCCGGGGCATTGCCCCCCCCCAGGTGTCCCAGCGGAACACCTGACAATAGCCTATCAATAGAACAGCACGGAGAGGATAACTTCCCATGCGCGGTCGCCCCATTTGCCGCATGAATAGGCCAGTATCACCGCGAAGAGCACAGTGAACCCGGCCAACTTCCAGCCTCCCAGATCAAACCACCACGCTCCAGTGCACACGCCAGCGACGGCGCCGAATACCATGCCACTCCAGAAATGCGTCGCGAAGTGGTGCGGACCCAGAATATAGCTATCGCGCTTTCTCATGCTGTGCTGGGATATTCTCGCGCCAAAGGACCACGGGCAGCAATTACAAGAGTCCGCTCCGATTGGAACCGGGTCCCGGATTCAGCTCCTCTCTGTTCATCAGCGTAATCTGCGGACCTTCTTTGGGTTGGCTGGCGAATGGCAATGATAAGGGCCTCTGAAGAAGGAGAATACGAAAGTGGAAATGGCCCTGATAAAAAGTGGCGGGAGCGGCGGGGCTCGAACCCGTAACCTCTGCCGTGACAGGGCAGCGCTCTAACCAATTGAGCTACGCCCCCGCACTAAGGGCAGGTGAAGCTAAGTAATTGCCGCCCCTGCGTCAAGCGGAACCACCGAAAATTCAAAAAAAGATGTCCGAGCAGCAGACGCCAAGGAGGTGGGGGTGGGGAACCCCGCTGAAGAAACGTACCGCTGCCCGAACTGATAAACCTTAGGACACTGCCATTGAGATTGTCAACTCTAATGCAGGCACTTATTCATAAGAAGTCACAGACGCATGACTAATGACCGGTAGTCGCCAGAAAGCACCTCGGGGAAAGGGCATGAGCAGTGCCTTCAGGACCAGAATGTCCATCAGACATAGAAACCTCAATTCGCCCGTCGGCATGGTCAGTTTCTCGCGGTTAGCCGTTATCGCCTCTCGAATTACGCGGAACGCCTGGTTGGGACCCGTTCGTCATCGTGTCTCGTTCCAAGACACGGGAATAACAGATAGGACGTGCTTTAGGTGGGAGCGGTCCTTGACTTCACCTTGTTTTACAGACATAACCGAATGGGACCCCGCAGTGTCGCAATTTTGCGGCTATCGCGGCAAATTTGGTGCCGAACGTGCTACTCAGGGGTTATACTATGGTTTCCAACCGGTTGCCGAGAAAGTCATTTAGACCATGACAGGAGCGATGAGTTTGCCACCTGCCAGAGTTCTGGTGGTCGAAGACGACATGCGAATGCGTGACGTGCTGGCCGCGCTTTTGCAGGATGCCCACACGGATATCTCCAGGGCGCGCACGGTGGAGGAAGCTCTCGAAGTCGTTCGCCAGGGATCACTTGATCTGATTCTGTTAGACCTCGGATTGCCCGGGATCAATGGGTTCGAGTTGCTGAAGTCTCTCAAGGCTGATCCGCAGACTGAGATGATCCCGGTGATCGTGCTTACGGCATGGAACAGCACGGTAGATAAACTGCGAGGATTTGAATTAGGGGCTTCGGATTACCTGACCAAACCTTTTGAACCGGCCGAGCTGCGCGCCCGTGTTTGTGCGGTGCTGCGCGCCAAGCGCTTGCAGGACCAGTTGACGCATGCAAACCGTGAGTTGGTCGCGGCGCGCCTGGTGGCTGAAAATGCCGCGCGAGCCAAAGCCGATTTTCTGGCCAACATGAGCCACGAGATCCGGACGCCAATGAACGGCATCATTTCGATGACGGGCCTGCTCCGTGAGACTCCGTTGACCTCTGAGCAGCACGGTTACGTAGAGACCATCTATGCCAGCGGCGAATCGTTGCTAACCATCATCAACGACATTCTGGATTTCTCGAAGATCGAATCCGGCAAGCTGGAGTTGGAAAGCCAGCCGTTTAACCTGCGCCACTGTCTGGATGAGACTCTGGATTTGCTTGCAGCAAAGGCGGACGAGAAGGGCCTGGAACTCGCTTATGAGGTTGAGGAGAACTTGCCTGACCAGTTCCTGGGAGACGTCACCCGGGTGCGGCAGGTGCTCGTCAACCTGCTGGGCAATGGCCTTAAGTTTACTCCTCAAGGGGAGGTTACCATTACGGTTACCGGCACAGCGCCGCCTTCCCCGGGCGGTGCCTGGCATTTGCATTTTGTCGTGCGTGATACGGGTATTGGCATACCGGTGGACCGGTTAGCCAGGCTGTTCAAATCATTCAGCCAGGCGGACGCATCGACAACACGTCAATACGGCGGCACGGGTCTCGGGCTTGCCATCAGTAAGAGCTTGGTGGAAGCGATGGGGGGAAAGATGTGGGTGGAGAGTGTGCCCCAGAAGGGCTCGCAATTCCATTTCACACTCATGGTGCACAGTCCGAGTGCTAGAGCACCTGCAAGAGCATCTTTTGCCAGCGCGGGTGTGAGTGTGTTGGTCGTCGATGATAATGCGACAATCTGCCGATTGCTAAGCGCACAGTTGCGCCGATGGGGCATGAAGCCAAAAGCAACCCAGCACGTTGCTGAAGCGATTGCCTGGTTACGCGCCGGAGAAAGTTTTGACGCCGGGCTTATAGATTTTCGGATGCCCGGCATGGACGGTCTCGCGGCCGCTCAAGAAATTCGCAAGCTGCCTCAAGGCCAGTTCCCGCTGATTCTCATTCACGGGTTTCGGATGCATCCCGAGCAAAAGGATCTGGCAGGGTTGATATTTGGAGCATGCGTATCGAAGCCCTTGAAGATAGCCGCGCTGGAAGAGGCGCTTGCCCGCGTGCTATCCGGGCGCAGGGCGACGGCCTCCAAACCCGTAACAGCCCCGGCATGTCCAGCGACTGCTCAAGCCCCAGCCAAGCCCGCTGATGCCTTGGCGGTCCGGTTGCCTTTGCGTGTGTTGCTATGTGACGACAACATCATTAATCAAAAGGTAGCGCTGCGTCTCCTGCAACAATTAGGCTATAAGGCTGATTCCGCCAATCACGGTCGTGAGGCTTTGACGGCGCTTGATTCGCATCCTTATGACCTGGTGTTCATGGATGTCATGATGCCCGAAATGGGCGGCTACGAGGCCACGCAGATTATCCGCGAACGTCAAAAGCTCAAAGACCAGCATCCCACCTATAAGGACCAGATTATCGTTGTGGCCATGACGGCCAGCGCCATGCAGGGGGATCGCGAGAAATGCTTGGCCGCAGGCATGGATGATTATCTTGCCAAACCCGTGCGTCTGGAGGACGTCCGCTCCCTGATCGAGAAATGGGCGCCAAGTTTCAGCGCTAAAACCGCTGCGAGCGAAACGGCGGCGCCGGTTTCCAGCAAGACCCGGGATGCCGCGCCCGCGGTTCCGCCTGTGGACCTTGAGCGCCTGAAAGAGTTCACCGAGAACAATCTTGACAGCCTCCGCGAGTTGATCGCGCTGTACATGGATCAAACGGGGCAGCAGTTCGCAGAGCTTAAGATCGCGGTGGAGGAGGGGGCCCCGGTCAAGATCCGGCAACTGGCGCATAGCTGCGCTGGTGCCAGCGCAACGTGCGGCATGGTGCGGTTGGTTCCCATCCTCCGCGAACTGGAACGGCAAGGTGCTCATAATGCTCTAAGCAACCCGCGTGCGCTCTATGATCAGGCCACAGCCGAGCTGCACGAGATTCAAAAGTTCCTGGAACCGCACCTGGCATATGAAACGGGCCAGCCTGCAACCGAAACCCTGAAGTTATGAATGAGGTTCTGCTCATCGACGAGAACGACAACTCCAAGGAACTCTTCCAAGAGGCTTTCGCACAGTTGCGAGCTCGTCACCAGGAGTTGGTGCGCGCCGATTCGGAGACTGCCCGCCAAGCGGTCGCTGGCGAAATGGAGAAATCCTGCCGCGCTTTCGCGAACACACTGCGTGTTTCCGGTTTGCCGGCTGCCTGCCGCCTCGCCGAGGCCGCCGCTATCCTGATGGGCGACATTGTGGAAAGACCCAGAGACGTTGGGGCGGAGACGCTGCGCACAGCTGCGCAGGTCATCGACTTTCTCCAGACCGTCTGCCAGGCCGGCAAGTCCGGCAATAGATGCGATCCGGGCTCAGGAGCGATTCTTGTGGTCGATGACGAGCCGATCTCCCGACGTGCGGTTTCGGCCTCACTGGAACGAGTGGGGTTGAAGAGCACCGCCGTCCACCAGCCTTCCATGGCGCTGGCGCTCCTTCAGGATAACGCATTCGACCTCGTGGTGCTGGATATCAGCATGCCGGAAATGACAGGGTTCGAGGTGTGCACTGGCATGAGAGCGCTGCCTAAAAATGCCAAAACTCCGGTGATATTCGTTACGGGTTTTAACCGGTTGGAGAATAAAGCAGCCTCGATGACCAGCGGTGCGGCTGACATGATAGGGAAGCCCTTTCGCCATGCGGAATTCGGCGTGCGCGCCTTGCTACCTATCATGCGCACAAGGCTCACTTCCGGCTCAAACCCTTAAGCTCGAGCCGGACCACAGCTTTCAGTGCGTGACCCAATCACGCGATTTACCGCATGGTGAATCAGCGTCTCACACCTGCGAGTAGTCCGCTGCGATCAGCGGCAGATTCGTGATGTTGCTTAGAATTGTTTTGTCACTGTATTCGGGCATTCCGCTGATCCGTTTCCATTCTGGATGTGCGACGAATTTCTTCCAGGCGGCTTCCTGCTCACCCATGCTCTTGAACGCGAGCATATAGGTCAAGTTAGGCATCTTCGATCCGATAATCGTCTGGCCGAAAAACACCGGGTTGAGTCCCGATTCGCGGAACAGTTTGATTTCTCCGGCTTCGTTGAACATCTCGATCTTCTTCAAACCCTGCATGACACCCGGGCTCTCATAAATGCGTAGCTGGAAGACGCGTCCGGGGGTGAGCACCGGTGTTTCGATTTTAGGCATCCCCTCGAAGGCGATCATCAACGAGCTTTCAATCCGCGCAAACGCCGGGGCGCTCGCCGGGGCTCCCAGAAATTCGGCAGCCCCAGCGACAAAGCTGGAATCCTCGGCCAGCCTGGAGCCGAGTTCGGCAACAGCCTGCATGGAGGGGTAGCGCATTAAGACATAGATGGGACTGATCCCTTTGCTGGGATAGAAAACTCCAACGGGTTTCATGCCCAGCCGGTTGAGGGCGGGAATGGCGGCTTCTTTGAAGAAGCTATCGAGCAGTTTCTTTTGCCGCTCGTTTTCAACCGTGAACTGCCGCAGTTCGTAATAATCGCGGCCGGTTTCAGAGCTGCCGTTAGCGGCGTGGGTTGGAGAAGCCATGGCGGTCAAACCGGCAGCCCCGGAAAGCGTGAGAAAATGTCTTCGGTTCATGATTTATTGACCAGGACTATACCAGAGGGTTGACGAAGTGTCACCCAATGGTTCTGGTGGCGCTTTCCACAGATGACGCAGATTACCGCAGATGGAAAACGTGGTGAGTGACTCGGTGCGATGAGACGCAGTGTTCCCCCTAAAGAACACCTGGTTAGCATCTACGAGGAGGGCGAGTTGTCACGAGACGCAACTATCCGGAGATTCCGGATAGTTCGAGCAGAGGCAGAGTTGCAGGGAGCGGCAACTTGTAAGGAATACTTACAAGTTCAACTGGAAGGGGCTTTCTGACCATTCGGGCCTATCTGTGAAATCTGCGGATCTTCCCCCGTCCGTATCCACAGATTACCGCAGATGGGAAACGCGGGTTCTACGCTTTGCGCTTCTTCCGAATCTCCGCCACCAGAAACCGGATGAGACGGTGCAGACGACCTTCAATATCCACCGTCTCCAGTATCTCCTGCCGCTCGCGGCCACCTGGCAGCACGGCGCAGGAAACCAGGTCCGCAGCCTGCTCCGGGTTCGTAAGTTCATCCAGGTAAGACAGGATTTCCGTGGGAGAGAATCCCGCGGCCGGTTCTGCTGGCGAGTCGCCGCTTTTATTGGCGATAGCTGGAAATGGGAAAGGCAATCCCAAGGCGAGTCGCTCCTTTAGCAGGGATTTAACCTTGGCAACGAGTACATCCACACGGGTGGAATCGCAAGGAGGTGTAGTCAACGGGCGGATTTTCTGAATCCGATAGGGTTTGTAGCGAACAGCAGATTCCAGTTCTACGCGGGCCAGACCCTGTAAAATCAGGTGGGATGTGCCGTCCCGATGGGACACTGACACTCGGATCAACCCCAGCCCAGCAATGGGAGAAGGGCTCTCGCGTGATACCCCCGGTTTCTGCATCGCCACGGTAAACATACGGTGAGAATGCAGTGCATCCGCCAGCATTTGGCGGTAGCGAGGCTCGAAGATATAAAGCGGCAATAACGCTTGCGGGAACAGAGTCACGTTCGGCAACGTCATTACCGGCACTTCACGCGGCAATTTCATCTCAGAATGGAATGTAGGTTATCTCCCTATTAATTCAAGCTGGCTCGGCTCCCTTCCTTCGGCAATTTCGACAATCGCCTCTGGAACGCTTCGCTTAGTTACTCGCGTGGGGTGTTGCTGATGAGGCTCGGAACAGTTGAACCAGATTGGAATGCACCAGGCCTGCGGTGGCGGGTCCGCAGGAGTTGATTTCGCCGTAAGGGCGCTTGGCCCGTCCGTAGGTGTAAGGTGGAAGTTCATCCCATTGGCTGCGAGGAACCATGTAGCCCAGTTCATCATTTGCGAGCCCTACGACAAACCTAACTGATCCAGGCATGAGTTCGCGCAGAGGCGGGATCTCAGCAGGTCCAATCCCGAAATCTGCCCCATGCGGTGCTTCGATACCGCCGTTCACGATCTCCGGGTAGATTTCTCCCGGCACGCAGGCGAACGAGACATCGCCCAGCGTGATCAGCGCGGCCTCTGTGCGCAGTTGTTTCCAGCGCGTGTAACCTCGATCGAGAACGCCCATGTATGTCGCTGCCAGGTACAACTTATTCTCAACTGGCACCAGGAAGGTATGAGCGCGCACGCCAATAGAGGCTCGGCTCGTTGCCGGGGCATTTGTTTTTGCAAACTCGGGAAGCACGAGGGCAACTAAAGCGTGTCCAACGGCTCGAGCTTTGGCTTAAGTGAGTAGCCCGGCACACGATCCCGGAAAGCGTACCATCCTCGTGCCAGCAAGATCAGCATCAGCGCGAAAAGGGAGCAGATGAACCAGAGCAGCCAGCGTTTGAGGCGTCGCATGCAGAGCATATACTCGGAAACCCATCGAAACGCTATTCCTGACTTCGGTTTGAACTGTAACGGGTTCGTTTATCCCCGGTCTTGCCGGGTTCATTCCGCTTTTAAGGACGTTCGTTCCAAACCTCAGGACGGTCTCTGGATTTCGAGCAAAATGGTCTCGGATTTAATGAACATTCCAACAAACATCGAAGGAAAGAAAGCCGGTGGAGGGGGGAGTGCAGCCTGCCTCCTGTTCGCTGCCGTGTTCTGCCTGAGCGGTTGCAAGGCAGTACCCGATTACAAGCCACCCCAAACGCAGGTTTCTGCTCAATGGAGCACCACGCTTTCTGAGGGATTATCGAGCTCGGCAATTGGGAAGGACACGGTGGAACGTTGGTGGGAGGTGTTCAACGATCCAATTCTGGCGGACCTTATTAAAGAAGCCGTTGGAGGTAATCTGGATTTGAAACAGGCTGAGGCCCGTGTGCGGCAGGCTCGTGCGCAACGTGGCATTTCCAATGCCTCGCTGTTTCCTGCTCTCGGCGTAAACGCTGGAGCAAGCCGGTCCCGGTCGAGCAAGGAAGCCGGGAGCGGCTCCACCAGCGTTTTCTACTCCACCGGTCTCGATGCAAGTTGGGAACTGGATTTCTTTGGGGGTAAACGCCGGGCGCTGGAGTCATCCACTGCGAGCTTGCAAGCCTCTGAAGAAAGCATGCGAGACCTTCAGCTCACCCTGCTATCCGAAGTGGCTCTTAACTATGTCGAAGTTCGTTCTTACCAGGAGTTGCTAACAATCACCGAATCCAGTGTGGCGATCCGCGGCGACACATACAACCTGGCCCGCTGGCGCCGGGAGGCCGGGCTAACCACCCAACTGGATGTGGACCAGGCGCATCTTAGCCTTGAGCAAGCTCGGTCGCAGGTGCCTTCCTTGCGAGTAAACCTGGAGCAAGCCAAAAACCGGCTGGCTGTGCTCCTTGGAAAAGCGCCCGGTGCGCTGAATGAAACGTTGTCAAAGCCCGGACGCGTTCCCACCGCCCCGGAGGACGTGGCTGTGGGCATGCCTGCTGATTTGCTGCGGCGCCGTCCAGATATTCGTATGGCCGAGAGGCAATTGGCGGCTTATACGGCTCAAATCGGGGTTGCTAAAGCCCAGCTTTATCCGGGGTTCTCCCTATCGGGCACCCTTGGGCTTGAAGCGCTCGAGTTCGCAAACCTGTACACCGCAAGCGCGCGGGCTGCGCAAGGCATGGCGAAAGCCGCATGGACCCTGTTTGATGGCGGGGCGATTCGTCAGAACATCAAGGTGAAGACCGCTCGGCAGGAAGAGGCTCTCAGTTACTACGAAGCCACGATTCTAACTGCCTTACGTGACGTGGAGAATGCATTGGTTGCTTATGCCAACGAACAGATCCGCGCAGAAACACTGGCTGATGCTGTAAAATCGGGCCAGAGCGCATTCAGCCTGGCACGAGATCAATACAGCTCGGGGTTGGTGAACTTCCAGACCGTTCTGGACACGCAACAGGCATTGCTGGCGGCGCAGGATGAGCTTGCGATCAGCCAGGCAAGGGTGACATCAAACCTGATCAGTCTTTACAAGAACCTGGGTGGAGGCTGGGTCAGCGCGGAAGGCACCTCCAACAACTCAAATGATACAACCTCACAAAACGATTTATGACTCAATCTAACCCTAACTCGGCGAAGCCAGAAGATGTCACCCAGGTGCTAGGCTTGGGTGTGAAGAAACCGCGTCGGCGCCGATGGCTCTGGGCGGCTGTTTTGCTCATCATCGTGTGTGTCGGCGTAACAATCCTGACTCGCAAACCACAACAAACCAAGTATGTCACTGAACCGGCCAGGAACGGAGATCTGGTAGTCACTGTGAGTGCTACGGGCACGTTGGAGCCTCTCAAGAAAGTGGATGTGGGCATCGAAGTCTCGGGCACCATCAAGACGGTAGAGGTCGATTACAATGCGGAGGTGAAAATCGGACAGGTGCTTGCCCGGCTGGATACGACCCGGCTGGAGGCCCAGGCTCAACAGAACGAGGCAGCCTTCGCCGCAGCTCAAGCTAAAGTCTTGCAGACGCAGGCCAGCGTTGAGGAAGCCAACGCTCAGTTGGGTAGACTCAATCGAGTGCATGAATTGAGCAACGGCAAAATGCCATCGGAGAATGAACTCGATACTGCCAAGGCCAACCTGGCCCGTTACCGTGCCGACGAAGCCAGCGCGAAAGCTGCGGTTTCTCAAGCGCAGGCTTCTCTTAATGTGAACCGCACGGACATCGGGAAGGCCGTGGTGGTGTCTCCGATCAACGGGGTAGTTCTTACCCGCTCGGTCGAGCCAGGGCAGACAGTGGCGGCGACTTTTCAGGCCCCTACACTGTTCACACTTGCAGAAGACCTCACCCAAATGGAGTTGCAGGTCGATGTCGACGAGGCCGATGTGGGCCAGGTCAAGCCGGGGCAGGATGCTTCGTTCACTGTTGATGCCTATCCCGATCGCACATTCCCGGCGAAAATAACGCAGGTGCGATATGGATCAGAAACCACAGATGGGGTCGTTACTTACAAAACGGTGTTGAAGGTGGATAACTCAAGCCTGGTGTTGCGGCCGGGAATGACCGCCACCGCGATCATCACTGTGGAAAAACGAGAGAACGTCCTGGTGGTTCCCAACAGCGCACTGCGTTTTGTGCCCACTGCCAGTTCGACCCCGCAAAAGAAGCAGAGCCGCGGGTTGGTCGCCATGCTCCTGCCCGGCCCTCCGAGAATGGAGGCCGCGAAGACTGTGGAGCCTGATTCCAAGAAGAAAGAACAGCAGGTGTGGACCGTACGCAACGGAGAACTCGCCGCTGTAGCGGTCACTAAAGGCCTGAGCGATGGACTTAAAACGGAGGTGCTCGGGGGCTCCATTCAAGCGGGCGCCGAGCTCGTGACTGAAGAAATCACTGCTTCAAAATGAATAATCAAACCGATCCGACACCGGTGATCGAGTTGCGGGGGGTGCGCAAAGTTTACGGCAAGGGTGCCGCCGCTATGGAGGCATTGCGGGGGGTGGACCTCACGATCTCTCGGGGGGAGTTTGTCGCCGTCATGGGAGCGAGCGGCTCGGGAAAGAGCACCTGTATGAACATCGTCGGATGTCTGGATGCAGTCACCTCTGGACAGTACCTCTTCCAGGGGGTCGATGCCGGGAACCTCACGCGTAATCAGCGCGCATTGCTGCGCCGCCATTACCTGGGATTTGTATTTCAGGGGTTCAACCTGCTGAATCGCACCTCCGCTGTTGAGAATGTTGAGTTGCCGCTCATTTACCGTCACACCGGGGCGGCGCGTCACGAACTGGCATTGGGAGCCTTGCAGCAAGTAGGCCTGACGGGTTGGGAACATCACACCCCGGGCGAGCTCTCGGGTGGTCAACAGCAACGGGTAGCCATCGCCCGCGCCATCGTCACCCAGCCGCTAGTCCTGCTGGCAGACGAGCCGACTGGCAATCTCGACTCCGGCCGCAGCATTGAAATCATGCAGCTCCTGACCTCA
Source organism: uncultured Verrucomicrobiota bacterium (assembly GCA_942493075.1). Taxonomy (GTDB): domain Bacteria; phylum Verrucomicrobiota; class Verrucomicrobiia; order Limisphaerales; family UBA8199; genus JBBQYD01. The sequence goes on from OW818681.1 coordinate 365,398, forward strand.
CTGAACCGGGACCAGGGCATTACGATCGTGATGGTCACCCACGAGCCTGATATGGCTGCCTTCGCCCGGCGAATCGTTCATTTCCGCGATGGGTTGATCGAGCGAGAAGAAGTACGAACAGAGGAGGTTGTATGTTGCCGATGATTGGAAACGCGTTTTTACTGGCTCTGCGCGCTTTGCGCCGGAATGTGCTGCGCTCCATCCTGACAATGCTTGGGATCATCATTGGAGTAGCTGCCGTGATTATTCTAGTGACCTTGGGTAGTGGCGCGACCGAACGCGTGCGTCAACAAATCGCCAGCCTGGGCAGCAATCTCCTGATGGTTAGCCCGGGCAAACGCATGGGGCCCGGCCAGAGTTCGGGCGCAGCACCGTTCAAGCTGGCGGATGCCGAAGCCATTGCAAGAGACGTTCCCTCTTTGGCTGCGGTGGCCCCTGTGTCCAGCCGTTCAACCACAGCCATCTACGCTCACGAGAATTGGTCCACTACCGTGACCGGCACCACGGAGCAGTTCTTCACGCTAAGCAACCGAAAAACGAGCGAAGGGCGGATCTTCACCGCGGCTGAAGTGCGCAGCGGGGCAGCCGTGTGCCTCGTTGGTGAAACGGTACGTGCGAAACTCTTTGGAGGGCAGAACCCCGTCGGCAGCCATATCCGCTTGCAGAAGCTCTCCTGTGAGATCATCGGATTGATCCAACCCAAGGGACAATCGAACATGGGCCAGGATCAGGACGATCTCATTGTGGTTCCCCTGAGGACTTTTCAACGGCGAATAGCAGGCACCGATGACGTTAGCCTGATTCAAATCTCGGCCCGGGATGGTGTGTCAACCGACAAGGTGAAACGGGATGTTTCCCGTTTGATGCGCGCGCGCCGACATTTGTCCTCCACCCAGGAGGATAATTTCAATGTGATGGATATGAAAGAGATCGCCACCATGCTTTCAGGGACCACCCAGATGATGACCATGCTGCTCAGTGCAGTGGCGGCTGTCAGTCTGCTCGTTGGCGGGATCGGGATTATGAACATCATGCTGGTGTCGGTTACGGAGCGCACGCGTGAGATTGGCACACGATTGGCCATAGGCGCTTTGGAAAGGGAAGTGCTTCTGCAGTTTCTGGTCGAATCAGTCGTGCTTTCCTCTCTCGGCGGGTTGATAGGCATCGTTTTAGCCCTGATCGCCTCCGTGAGTCTCGCCGGGGTGTTGCAGGTGCCTTTCGTGTTCAATGGACCTATTGTACTTTTGGGCTTCGCCTTCTCAGGGGCAGTGGGGGTGATTTTTGGGTACGTTCCCGCCAAGCAAGCAGCCAGATTGGATCCCATCGAAGCATTGCGTCATGAATGATTGGGATGGGGGGTGGCGTCAAATCCACGCATAAATGCGTGAAGGTCCCGCATTGGTGAAGTTGGAGAGCTGTAAACTCTTGGAAACGTGCGATTTTTCTGCTTGGCATCGACTCTGCTATTGATAGGCTGAAGTTATCGGAAAGACACGCGGACAGCAAAAAGACAGGAGTTCGCGCTGCTGCCGAAAAAACCAGCAAAAACGCTATGAAACATCTGAACAAAACAAAGAATGCGTTCACACTAATTGAACTATTAGTCGTGATCGCGATTATCGCCATTTTGGCGGCGATGCTCCTCCCGGCGCTGGCTCGTGCGAAAGCGCGTGCTCAACGCATTAACTGCACCAACAACCTGAAGCAAATCGGTTTAGCGTTCAAGACATGGGCGCTGGACAACGGCGACCGCTACCCGATGAGCGTTTCTGGTCCCGAAGGTGGAGCGCCGTTGGGCGCCGTTGGGACTTTGGCAACCGGCACTCCTGCTGCTGCGTTCCCGTTTATGTACACCACGTTCGCGGTGATGTCGAACGAGTTGAGCACTGCTAAGGTGCTGGCTTGCCCCTCAGACTCACGTTCAGCTCATACCAACTTCTCCATGGGCACCGGTCAGACGGCGGTCGCCAGCCCAAATACCGAAACCGTTGGAAACATCGCAGGCTTGGTCAACCAACGCGTCTCCTACGCTTTGGGTCGCGATGCTACGGACAACCAGCCTCAGATGATCCTGGCCGCCGATCGTAACATCACCGGTAATCAGACTGGTGGCCCCTATCCCGCCAATCCTGGCAATAATGGTAACGGAAACACTGGCGCTGTCTCGCTCGGCACTAATTGGGTCGCCAACACGGCTACGCCTTCCTGGACTGACACCATTCATCAGAAGCAAGGCAATGCACTCATCTCCGACGGCTCCGTTCAGCAGCTCAGCTCTGCCAAGCTTCGTGATCAGGTGAAGAACTCCGGTGATTCAGGATCGACCACCTTCCCTCAGGGTAACGTCCTGTTCTTCCCTAACTATCAATGATTCTGTCGATCTTTTAGATTTCAAAGGCGCCCGCAAGGGCGCCTTTTTTGTTAGTTTGTTGATTGCGACTGCTTGAAGACATCTTCAGATTTGGCTTCAAGTGTTCCTGCCGCCAGCTCCGAGCCGGGTGCCCCGCCAGCCTTTGGCCGGTCTCATGATCCCCGCTTGCGCCCCCTCAGATTCGCGCTTAACGTCTGCCCAATGAATCTTGAGGATCATTTGGGTGACATCATCCGAAAAGCGCGTCAGATGACCCATACTGAGTTGGGTGCTGCCGCCGCTGCTGCGGGAATACCCGAGTCTCAACTCGCGGAACTCGAAAGCACAGGCCACGCAACCGCAGGAATCTCCTGGGCAAAACTCGGTGCAAAGTTGAATCTGGATGGGCAACGGCTTGACGCAATTTCCAAAGGCTGGCTCCCAGCTCTCAAAGACCTTTCCATCTGGCGTGAGTTGAGGGTGATCACCACTTCAGATGGCGATATGTCAGTTAACAGCTATTTAGTGTGGGATGAGGTTTCTCGCGAAGGCGCGCTCTTCGATACGGGGTTCGATGCCAAGCCAATTCTGGACTTGATCAACCAGGAACAGGTTGCCCTAAAGCACATCTTCATTACCCATTCACATGCCGATCACGTGGCTGCTTTGCCGGCGCTGCGCGAGCATTTCCCAAAGATCAAATTACACTCAAGCAGCAAGAACGCCCCGGTAGATCAGCGTAATCGTCCAAACGATTTTATTCACTTGGGAAGCCTGCGCATCACCAACCGGGATACGCCCGGCCATGCCGAGGATGGCATGACCTACATTATTGGTACCTGGCCGGATGATGCACCTCACGTCGCTATTGTTGGAGATGCAATTTTTGCTGGGTCGATGGGCAGAGGCAATATCTCGTGGGATGTTGCCCGGCAAAAGGTGCGTGATCAGATTCTTTCACTCCCGGGCGATACGCTGCTGTGTCCGGGGCACGGCCCTTTGACCACGGTGGCTGAAGAGAAGGCGAACAACCCGTTCTTTGCCTGATCAAAGGTCTTAGCGGCTTGCTTTGGCGTGCCGTGTTTCCTCTGCATTCCCTGCTACCCACGTGACTGAACTCAGCACGATTTCGGTTAGCCCCTTTGTCTGCTCCGGGTGCGGGCTGATGCAAAGCACACGTCCTCTACCGAAAGGTCCGGTGAAAATAGCCGGTGAATTTACCATCACCCCGACTGGGGTCCCGTTCTTCGCCAGTTCGGTGCGAAACAAAGCCAGCGCCTGGTAGTCTTCCAGGTCTGGCTGCCCGGCCGGTTCCACTATCGGGCCGTTCACATACAGAATATCATGCTGTCCTTCGAGCTTTGGCAGGATTCCTTGCGCTCTCTCGGTGAGCTCGATTTTGACCTGGCCTCGGCCACGCTGCCATTTTGGGGACACCGTTTGAGCATCAATAATCTTGAGGCCATTCGATCTGCTCGTGGCCAGATAGGCTCCTGCACATATCCCGATATAGCCACCGCCGGATTCCACGAATGAACGGACAGCTTCGCGTCCTTTCTCTCCAAGCGTTGCAGATTGTTTGCTCGCAATCCCACCTGCGAAGATTACCACTTGATAATTTGTCAAAACGCCCGACTGAATCTCTTCTGCAGTGACTTGCTGGATGGTCATTTGTGGCGGACGACTCAGTTGCTGCATGAGATTGGTCGGTCCGGCTCCGCCAGTGCCCGGCCCGCGGTACAACGCGACCCGCAGGGGTGCTTCTCCTCCGAGACTGTTCAAAGTCCCGGCTAGGAGCATGATCAAAGTGGCGACTCGAAACTGGCGAACGCGATCAGCAACGGCTTGCATGCTGATTTACTAGCCAACACCGCATTCGCAGTCACGGTTAATCGTTTTGTTAGCCAGCACTTGCCAGCGTTGGATGTCGTTCAAGCCTCCATCACACTTTCCGGGCCATCAGACACCGAAAAGGACACCATGGATGTCCATGTTGGAGGCCCGGTGTCCTCACCGGGCGTTGCTGAAGCGGTGAGGAACTTTGGCTGCCTGACGTAATGGTTTTGGTTGCGGCTATGCCGGGCCGCAAACTCCTGGTGATTAATTACGGGCGGTTTCAAAGATCTCGGTGCCCTGTCGGACTGCTGGAGGGAATCCTGAGCCACAGCGGGCGCACTTCTGTTGATCGGCGGACCGAAGATGACCGCAGCCCTGGCAAGTCACCCGTGTAGGCCATTGGCGCGCTGAAAAGAGGGCCAGCAGGGCAGGTAATCCTCCAAGTATCAGAAATATTCCCCACGCGATTCGTGTCCTTCCCGTCAGCTCATAACGTTTCATCCACCACATGCCGATCATAAACGAGACGAGCATTGATCCCATGCTGCAGATCAGCAATGGCCATCTCCACGATACGAACGAAGGGTTCGCGGCCATCCAGCGCATCGGTTCCAGGACGATTGGTGGCATCATAAGGGCCATCCCACGCAACTCGGCGTCCGGAGCACCGTTCTTACCCTTATCAAGAACCTCCAATTGTGCAGGTGCATCTAAAGGCCGGCCGTTCAGCCATTGCACATGGATTGGCAGGCTGAAATTGTGGAGGCGGTTGGTGGCCCGATCGGGTTCAAACCACACGGCAAAGCGTCCTGGAGGTTCCATCGCATAAACGCGTGTGATAGGATACTCCGGCAGACCAGGGTCGTAGGCGGCAGTGGCCGCAAGCTGCCCTCGCACGTCCAGTATATAAATGTTTTTTGCGGTCGTCAGGACTGTATGCCGTGGCCCTTTGTTGGAATGGAAACTGGTGAGGTTCAGGATGGGAGCATCAGGCACTCGGAAGATAGGCTTGATCGAACGCTCGTCCAGGTTGTAATGGTAGAGTGTGTTCGAATCCGCAGCCAAATCGTGTTGTATGTTTGATAGGAAGCGCGCGCCAGATCCTTCTACGCTCGAAGAGAATCCCTCCGGCCCGAGGCTGCCTGCGAACTTTCCGGTCGCCATCTCATAGGCTAGAAAACGTCCCCGGCTAAACTGGAAAAACCAGACAGCAGCCGAGGTCGCGCTGTGTTGCCTATAATCGGTCCTCATGCGGAACCACCATGGCGTGTCCCACTTGGACCCTGGACCTCCTGAATAGCTCGTCGCTGATTCCGCTGCTCGTTCTTGCAGTTCGGCGTATGTGATTGGTTTGCCCGGCGCTTGTTCCGCCTGTCGGCCCTGAAGCGTGTAGATCTGCGGCCTCTTATCTGGAGACCGTGTTATTTTGAATATCTCGCTATTCCTGGTGACCAGGTAATGAGACATGGACCTCGCAGAATTGCGCGAAAGGATATCCCCCAGGACCATCCCGGCAGCCAATGCGACGAGTCCCCAGCCCACTGCCAAAGTTATCGCCGTCGCGCATCGTCTGATGCCGACCGGTCCTTCAGCCGCGCCATGAGTCCGAAAACTGCCCGCAGCCGCCATGGCAAAAATGCATGTCGCACCCAGGATGGTCAATGCAGCTTGCCAGAATTCGGGCATGAAAATCGAAAGGCCAAACGCCACGAAAGCCGCTGCAAGTGGAACCAGCTTGCTGGCATACCATCGGGCCTGTCGGATAATCGCCAGCATCCCGGCAAAATAGCAGCACCCACCCAGGAGGAATGAGCCAGCCACAGGCAAAAGCATTCCAGGTTCAAATGGCGCAGGCACATTCCCTGGAGCTACCACCCAGCCGAGGTAAAAGAGCAGGGGCACACCCACCCCCCCTGCGTAGCAGGACAATCCACCAATCGCTTTCGTCAGGAAAATGCGCTCGGGGGTGGTTGGTCGATGCACCAGGAACTCCCATAGCCCCTGACGGTGCTCACGCCATCCTTGCAGGGCGCCAAGCAATGCACCGAAAACTGCGCAGAACATGGGCAGGAACTGCAGGATCTCCTGTCCCAGCAACGGCTGCATGGACTCGCGCATGTCTACGTTTCCAAGCTGGAGGTTTTTCAATTGCACAGAGTAGTTGTGCCAGTTGAAGCCAAGCGCGCCCGAGAGAACAAGCCCTCCGGCAATAGCCAGTTTGAACGTCTCTCGAACTTCCTTATAAAGCAGCGTTCTCATAATGCTCTTGCATGCCGGATTGTGTCAGACTCTGCTCACCCCGATCTCCCAGATAGCTCAGCAGAGCATCCTCAAGACTGAGGGGAACCAGTTCCATTCGCTGAGCCCCCAGGTTCTGCAAGGCGCTTTCCTGCGCACCGTTACCACGGACGTAGATCAGCCGCAGTTCGCCCGGAAATCTCCTCACCTTGAGCAACCCGGGGATTTCAAGATTGGAAGGCACCGCCTCCGAGAAAAACAAGCGCGCCTGCAGGACGCGGTTGGTGAAGGTCTCCAGGGTGCAATTCGCGCGCAGGACACTCCCGTCCATTACCCCAATCCAATCAGCTACCCGCTCTACGTCGGCAAGCTGGTGGGTGGAGAACAGAATGGTGCGATCAGGCCGGCGCGTGAGATGGATCATGGATTCCACCAACGCCCTTCGGGCCACTGGGTCCAGTCCCAACGCCGGGTCGTCCAAAATGAGCAGTTCCGGGTCTGGGGCAAGGGTCAAGGCCAGGCTTAAGCCAGCTCTCTGACCTCGTGACAAATCCCCAGCCCGCACTTTTGGCTGAAGACCAAAATGGCCGATCACGTTCCTAAACACCTGATCGTTCCAGCGGGAATAGAAGCTGGCTTGGAAGGCTCCACTTTGCTCAACAGTCATCCAGCTATAAAGAGGATGGTCCTCGGCTACATAGCCAATGCGGCCACGGACTTCCGGTGTGATCCCTGATAGGCTGCAACCCAGGATTTCACCCTCCCCACGCGTTGGCGCCAGGAGGCCCAGAAGCATACGAATCAGCGTTGTCTTGCCCGAGCCATTGCGGCCCAGGCAGGCGAACACGGTCCCGCGTGGCACTTCCAGGTCCACTTCATATACGGCTGGTTTATCTCCATAATAACGCGTTAGGCCGCGCGTCTGAATGATGAGATCCCTATTCATTGGCTGTTCGCTTAAATGGTTTCCAGGAGGCAAGTTTGGCTTCCAAGGCTTGTCGCAGTTCTTCCGGCGTAAAATCGAGCGCTATGGCCTCAGACATAAGCCCATCGAGAAGCGGGTCAAGGCGGCGCGATCCTTCCTCGCGAGTAAACACACGGCGTTTGTGGGTAACAAATACACCCTTCCCGGCGCGTGTCTCGATGACCCCTTCGCGAGCCAACTCAGCATAGGCTCGCGCAACGGTGTTGGGGTTAATCACCAACTCTTCAGCAAGAGCTCGCACACTGGGTAGTTGGTCAGCAACCGAGAGCTTGCCGGTGGCCACTCCCAGCCGGATCTGTTCGCAGATCTGGCGGTAGATTGGGGTGGTGGAACCGGGGCTGATGCTGAATGTGAAAGCCACGATAGTTTAGGTGAAGCGCCGCGGCAGGGGCGGGGCGGCTGGGTTAAAATGTGTGAAAAGAGCCATGGGTTTTTGTTACTGTATTAATACATATAGTACAGTTGATCCTAACTGTCAACTCCGTTTTTTTTTAGTATTCTCCCAAGCCGCCCCTTCCACCCTTGCAATCACTTCTCCCTTCAGCGACCTGAATGGGGAGAACACGGAATAGGTTGCATGCGCCGGACTGTCTTACGCTTAAAGGCTACGGGGGGGGCGAATACGGAAACCAAGGGCTTCCGTGAACCTATGAGCGAAATTGCATTTCAATGTCCAAAGTGTGCCGGGGAGATTCGGATGGATACAGCCTCAGCGCGGATGGTGGTGATATGCCCTTTCTGCGCGGAGTCCATTGAAGTATCCACGCCTCCACCACAGAAACAGTTCCCGGTTTATGGATTGTGGGCGCTGCTGCTTCCTTTGATGGGCGCGGGTGTATTTTTGCTCGTGAGAGGTTACCTGAGCGGCGCACCGGAGGACTTGGACTTCCTGGCCCTAGCCGGCTTGGTCCTTACTTCAGCATTGATTGGGGGCCTTGGACTGGCTGTGAGCTCATTCCGACAGGAGCGTTTATTTGTCTTACCGTTGCTTGGCGTAGTGGCAAGTGTGGCAGTTGCCCTGGTGCTCTGGTTCCAGGTCTATCAATGATGAGGGCACCCACACCGGTTGGCGGGATGCCCTATGAGAGACCTTTAGAATCAGGCTAGCTCCGCAGAACCAATTGTGAGCCGTTCTTCTTGGCTCCATTCTGCTTCAATTGTGCAGGGTTGCTGCGAGACGCCCGGGGCCCAGCCTCAGCAACCGGAGCAGGGGCATGGTTCACAGCTCCTTCGTCCTGCTGGTGGCCGCCAATTAGTTTATCGAGATCAACCAGTGCTTGGTGAAGACAGGGGATCTGCGCCGAGAGTTGGCTGGCGATCTTTGATGTCTCCTCCGCATTCGCTGCGTTATCCCGAGTCACTCCGTCCAGTTGATGCACGGTGGAGGTGATTTGCTCAACGCCTGTGTTCTGTTGTGCGGATGCATTGACCATCTCGCTGACCAGGGAGTCCACGCGCCGGGTTGCTGTGACAATCTCCTGCAAGCTGTGGGTTACCTGGCTGCTAATTTCCACCCCTTGGGCGGTTCGCGTGATAGCGTCCTGGATGCGGCCGGTGGTTTCCTTGGCAGCCTCTGCGCTGCGTTGGGCGAGGCGGCGGACTTCTTCCGCTACGACAGCGAAGCCTTTTCCGGCTTCTCCTGCCCGAGCCGCTTCAACAGCAGCATTCAATGCCAGCAGATTGGTTTGAAAAGCGATCTCATCGATGGTGGTAATGATCTTGCCGATCTCTCGGCTCGAATCACGAATGGCACCCATGGCGGCTTCCATCTTTTTCATTTCCTCTGTGCCGTTATCGGCGACAGTGCGTGCCTGTGTCGCCACTTGAGCGGCTTCACGAGCATGGGCCGTGTTATGCCGGGTCATGCTGGCGATTTCTTCCAATGAAGCGCTGGTTTCCTCGATTGAAGCAGCTTGGTGATTTGCTCCTTCTGCCAGGGAATGGCTGGCATCCGTCACCTCACCGGCCGCCTGGGTGACTTCTCTGGCGCTGCTGCTCACCGCTTGGCTGACCAGTTGAAGGCGTTGACCGAGTCGGCGTGAGGTGAAGATTGACCAGCCGCAAACCAACAGGGAGATTAGCCCGCCCGAAACGAGCGTCCATTTTACGACGCCCATGACCATAGTCTCATAGTAAGCCCTGCTGCGTCCTATGAACATCATCCCAACAGGAGTGCCCAAGTGATCCTTTAAGGGCCAGTAGGCGGTGTCGTAGTTTTGGCCTAGAATGGCGTTGCGATCGAGAAAAGACTTGCCTGTTTTAAGAACGGTTTCGAGCACCTTCGCGTTATCCATGCGGGTTCCGGTCGCTCGTTTGCCTTCCCGTAGAATGGTGGTGCTTATGCGTGTATCACCTTCGAAAATCGTGCACTCGGTTCCGTATCGGCTTTTAACGCCATCAACGAATTCGTGTTCGGCAGCGAGATCAAATCCAGTGGTGATAACCCCCATGACCTTGCCATCTTTGAGAATGGGGCGTCCAGTACGCAGTGCCAGACCAGCGGCGGTTCCGCGTTCGACGGTCGAACAGGATTGACCTTTGAGGGCCTCCTGAACGTTCTTTTGATTGGTGATGTCGTCGCCAGCTTTATCGGAATGGGCACGAGCCAGGACCTTGCCCGTGCTGTCCGTTAAGGTTAGCACGTTGATGCCCGATGCCTTCATCGACTCCACGCAGATCTCTTTAGTTTTGGCGCTATCCTTCGCCTCAATTGCTTGAAGCAGGGTGACATTCTTGCTTACGAACAGGGCAGCCGTCTCCATCGTCTTCTTCTGACTGTCCAGATCGCGTTGAATCTGACTTGAGAGCCGCTGCATATCCGTTTGGATCTGTTCGTGAAAACGGTCGCGCACGGTCCAGAGTGTGGCGCCCAGGATCACTCCTACCACAAGCCCCACGCCTACAAGGTTCTGAATAACTAATTTCGTTGTCAGTTTCATAAAGCCCTATTGATAGCCCGCCTGTAAAAGCAAATAAACTGTTCATCGGTTTTCACAGGTAACTACTCTATCGGGCAGAATTAGAGAAGCTTTAGTGTTTTTTTATCGGTTGCAGTTACCGTTGTATTTCAGGCATTGAACGAAAAGAGCCAGATGGCGCTTGGCAACGCCTTCGAACGGAGATCAAGTTCAGACGACCTAATCTGGTGATTCCAAACGACTTGGCTGGCGAGAACTCCAGCCGACAGAGTCTCATGGGCCCCATGTCCGTTTAAGAGTCCGACCGTTTAAATTGGTTTAATCCTTCCACGCTTTCCACTAGTCTGGGCTGGTTGCACAAAACTCTTTACGACCTGATACCGCGTGGGGACCGCCCAAGTAACGACGAGTTGCTGGGCCAATTCCTGGCCTATGCTGAAGACCGTGGATTGCAGCTCTACGCCGCCCAGGAGAATGCGATCCTGGAATTGTTCGATGAAAAGAATGTAATCCTCAATACGCCAACGGGTTCCGGAAAATCTTTAGTCGCCGCTGCCCTGCATTTTAAGGCCCTCGTCCAAGGCAAACGGTCCATTTATACCTGTCCGATTAAGGCGCTGGTAAATGAAAAATGGCTCTCCCTCTGCCGCGAATTCGGACCCGAGAACGTAGGGCTCAGCACCGGAGACGCCTCGGTTAACCAGGATGCGCCAATCCTGTGCTGCACCGCTGAGATTCTTGCCAATATGGCCCTGCGGGAAGGACGCGATGCGCCCGTCCAGGAGGTCATCATGGACGAGTTTCATTACTATGCCGACCGCGAACGCGGTGTGGCCTGGCAGGTTCCCTTGCTTATCCTGTCCCAGGCACGCTTTCTCTTGATGTCCGCCACCCTGGGGGAGACTGCCTTCTTTGAAAGCGAACTCACGCGGATCAATGGGCGTGAGTCGGTGACCGTTTCCTCACAGGAACGTCCGGTGCCGTTGGAGCACGCCTATTCGGAGCTGCCGTTGGCGGCAACCTTGGAGAGTTTGGTGAGCCAGGGGCGTGCGCCGGTTTATGTCGTTCACTTCACGCAACTGGAAGCGGCGCAAAGCGCGCAGGACTTTACCAGTATCAACGTGTGTACCCGGGAGGAGAAGAACGCGATTGGTTCCGAACTCGAGGGATTCAAATTCAGCAGCCCTTACGGACCAGAGATCAGGAGGTGGCTGAAGCACGGCATCGGGCTGCATCATGCTGGGCTGCTGCCGAAATACCGAGTGCTGGTGGAGCAACTGGCTCAAAAAGGTTTGCTCAAGGTCATTTGTGGAACCGACACACTGGGTGTGGGCATCAACGTCCCCATCCGCACAGTCCTGTTTACCCGGCTCTGCAAATTCGATGGCCAAAAGACGGGCATACTCAGCGCACGCGATTTTCACCAAATTGGCGGACGAGCGGGGCGCAAGGGTTTCGACGATCGCGGTTGGGTCGTTGCCCAAGCTCCGGAGCATGTGGTGGAGAACCTCAAACTCGAAGGAAAAGCCGCGCGAGATGGCAAGAAAGTCGTTAAACGCAAACCACCAGAAAGGAACTTCGTCAACTGGGACAAAAACACGTTCCTGCGCCTCATCGCGGCTCCTCCGGAACGCTTAACGTCCCGTTTTCAAGTCACCCATGGCATGGTGCTTAACGTTCTGTCGCGCCAGGGCGATGGCTGTCGTGCCATGCAGCAACTCATCGCCCGGTCCCACGAATCGCCTAAAGCCAAAAAAGCGCATCTGAAGCGCGCCTGGCAGCTCTTCCGTTCCTTACTCGATCGGCGAATCATTGAGTTCATTCCTCGCACGGCTGAAGGGGCTTACCTGCGCGTTAATGTAAACCTGCAGGATGATTTCTCGATGGATCAAGTCCTGTCGCTTTACCTTTTGGAAACCATTCCGCTCATTGATCCTCAAGCGCCCGATTATGCGCTCGTTGTGCTGTCGCTGGTGGAAAGCATCCTGGAAGACCCGGATATTATCCTTCGCAAGCAGTTGGATAAGGTGAAAACCCAAAAGATGGCCGAGATGAAGCAGGCCGGGATGGAGTATGACGAGCGGATAGAGGAGTTGGAAAAGCTTGAACATCCCAAGCCCAACCGCGAGTTCATCTATTCGACCTTTAATGCCTTTGCCGACAAACACCCCTGGGTGGGGCAGGAGAACATCCGCATCAAATCCATCGCTCGTGAGATGTTTGAAACCTTCCGGTCGTTTGCCGATTACATTCGAGATTACGAATTGCAGCGTGCGGAGGGAGTGCTGCTTCGTCACCTGAACAGCGTGTACAAAGTCCTATCTCAGACCGTGCCTGATACTGCGAAGAACGACACGTTGCTTGAGATGGAGGTCTATTTGCGCACCATGATCCGGCAGGTGGACTCCAGCCTGCTTGATGAGTGGGAGAAAATGAAGGACCCGAATTACCAGCGGGCCGAGAGCCGGGAGGTGCGCCCGCCTGGAGCGGAAGAAGCGGCGCAAGACGTTACTCGAGATATTAAAGCTTTCACCACAGCCGTCCGAACCCGAGTGTTCACCTTCCTGCGAGGATTGGTGATAGAGGATTTCGCGACCGCCCTTGAGCACCTGAACTCACCATCCGACGCGGATGGGCAGCAATGGACGCCGGAGCGTTTGGCTGGGATTATGGAGCGGTTTTACCAGGAGCATCGGTTTCTGTGCCTTGATCCTAATGCGCGAAATGCGCGCCATACCTACGTGACTCCCTCCGAGGACAAGAAGTCCTGGCGGGTTCAGCAGATGCTCGTTGATCCTGAAGAGCACAACGACTGGGTGGCGGAACTCGAGGTGGATCTGGCACAATCGCGAGCCACCTCAGAGCCGGTGATTCAGTTGCGCAGGATCGGGACTCTCATTTCTGGGTAGGGCGGCATCGCTGAGGCCGCCGAGAAGGATGAAAGCAATCACACCAAGACGCCAAGGTAAAGCAAGTTGTTGGCAACGATCTTCATTCCGGGATCAGTGCCATCAGTGCCAGGGTTACGCGGAACTATGAACCTGATACCCTTGCCTTGGTGTTGCAGGCCCGGTCTCCGCACCGGGCGGGTCCGATTCCGATCTGAGCTCTGAAGGAGCGGTAAGCCGATAGCCCCGGGCAAGGCCGTCAGGCCGCCGCCCCTGGGGCGCAATCCTTTCAGGATTGAGGAAGCAGGGCGGATGGGCGGCGTCTCACCGCTGTTCTTCAGGCCTTTTCTTGGCTTCTTTGTTGTAAGAATTCTGTTCCCGCAGAAACCGGCAAGACGTTGCGACCAGAAAGGAAACCAAGCCAACGAAGGTCTGGAAAAGGACTTCTCCGCCTTCTCGCCAAATTTTTAGCGTGTCTTGGCGTGGTTTAGCGCGAATGTGTGGTTGACGTGGGTTAAGCGACGTTCTGAACCGAATCCTTCCGGGTTTGGTCCTGGGAATGGGAAGCCTGTTGCGAGGTGGAAGCCTTTGGGCTGTTCTTGGCGAAACAATCGGGGCAGATCCCGTGCGTGAAATCAGCCCCGGCCCGGCGGCCGAGGTAACTCTCAACTTCGGCCCAGTAGCCTTTATCGTCGCGAATGCGGCGGCACCAGGCGCAGATTGGAAGCAAACCGTGCAACGTGCGGACTTCCTCAAGAGCCTCTGCCAGCTTGGCCGAGATACGGCGAAACTCCATCAAGGCCATGACCTGGCGGGACAAGGCTTTCATTGCTGCCATCTGTTCAGCATTCAATTGCCGCGGAATGTTGTCGATTGCGCAAAGTGCCCCCAGGGCCAGGCCATCGTTTGTAAGCAGGGGAAAGCCCGCATAAAACCGGATGCCGGGCGCGCTCCGCACCAAGGGGCTCTCGGAAAAGCGGCTGTCTTGCAGCGCATCCCGGACAATCATCGGTTCCTCCCCGAGGATAGTATGGGTGCAGAAGGAGATGTCGCGCGGGGTTTCCTGAGCCTGAACACCAAGAGCCGCTTTGAACCATTGGCGCGACTCATCAACAAGTGAGATGGTTGCCATCGGCACCTGACAGATGCAGGCCGCGACCAGAATCACATCGTCAAAAGTCTGCTCCTTTCCCGTATCCATGATCCGGTATTCCCTTAGTGCCGCGATCCGGCGTTTTTCCTGTTCGTTCGCAGTGTTCATGGACATTCCCTCGTCAGACATACCCCATAATCCGAATAAAGCAACCTACGGTAATCAGACGCGGGTTTTGTGCCAGATATTGCTCTCAAATCCGATCAGGTGCTCGCCGTGCGGGTTGCTTCAGGCTTTTCTCGGAAGCAGTTCGCAGGTAGTTTGGCGCATGCGCATTTTATCAGGCATACAACCGTCCGGCACGCTGCACCTTGGGAACTATTTCGGCATGATGCGGCCTGCCATCGAATTGCAGGATCAGGGTGAGGCGTTCTACTTTATCGCTAACTATCACTCTATGACCTCCCTGGTCGATCCCGCACAGCGTCGCAAGAACACGCTGGACGTGGCGCTTGATTTTCTGGCCTGCGGTCTTGATCCGAAGAAGTCCGTTTTCTTCATCCAATCGGATGTCCCTGAGGTCACTGAGCTCACATGGATATTGGGAACAGTAACGCCGATGGGCCTGTTGGAACGTTGCCACTCCTATAAGGACAAGGTTGCCAAAGGAATCTCGTTCAATTTCGGCCTGTTTGCGTATCCGGTGCTAATGGCAGCGGATATCTTGCTTTATGACTCGCACGTGGTGCCGGTTGGCCAGGATCAGAAGCAGCACGTAGAGGTAACCCGGGATATGGCCATCAAGTTCAACGAGCAGTACGGGCAGACCTTCATTATCCCTGAGCCTCGCATCCGCATGGACACCGCGAAGGTGCCTGGTTTGGACGGTGAAAAGATGAGCAAGAGCTACGGCAACACCATCGAGATTTTCGGTGAAGAGAAGGTGATTCGTAAAAAGATCATGGGAATCAAAATGGATAGCCGCACACCGGAGGAAGCCAAGCCGGATGCCGATCAGAATATCGCAGTGCAGTTACTCAAACTCGTAGCGCCTGTAGAAGTAGCGACCGATTACGAGAATCGGCTGCGCGTCGGCGGCTTGGGTTACGGTGACCTGAAGAAGGCGTTATTCGAGCATTATTGGAACCATTTTTCCCAGGCACGCGCCCGTCGTGCGGAGTTGGTAGCTAATCTCGATTTCGTTCACGGCATTCTAAAGGATGGAGCCGATCGTGCCCGTTCCATCGCGGTCACGGTTTTAGACCGAGCGCGCAAGGCCAGCGGCCTTGGCACCTAATTATTTCGATGCACCTGGCGCATTTACGCCTTCGGGATTTCCGCAACTACTCGCGCGTGGATGCGGATTTTGCGCCAGGCTTTCACCTGTTGCTGGGCGACAACGCCCAAGGCAAAACCAATATTCTGGAGGCCATCTATCTGGTCGCAACATTGCGCTCCTTCCGCGGGGTTGGCAGCGCACAGATGGTGAGGCATGGCCAAAAGGGCTACTTCGTCGGCAGCACGATCGTAGCACAAGGGGAGCACGAGACCAAAATGTACTGGTCGGCTCGCGAGCGCAGCCTGGCTCTGAATGGACAGCCGGTTCGCCGGCTAATGGATTACCTCGGAGTGCTGCGCACTGTGGTTTTCTGCACCGAAGACCTGCTTCTGATCAAAGGTCCAGGCCGGGGGCGCCGCCGTTTTCTGGATCTGCTGCTCACCCAGACAAGTCCCAGCTACTTGCCAACTCTCCAGCGTTACACGCGCGCGTTGCGTTCGCGTAACGCTCTCCTAAAGAACCCAAAGCCTGACCCGGTCAGTCTGGAGAGCTTCTCTCGCGAGTTGGTCGCGTCCGGCAATGAACTCATTCGTCAGCGAGTGGACCTGCTTCCACGAATTGAGCCGCTGGCACGAGCGGCGTATCAGCGCATCTCACATGCGGCCGAGGAATTGAGAGTCATATACAGGCCAAGCGTGAAGGGCGATTTTTCAATGGAACTCGTGCGATCGTCTGCGCGTGAGCGCACGTTGCGCACCACCGTGATTGGACCTCACCGTGACGATCTTGATCTCCTGCTCAATGATCAGCCTGCTGCTCAATTCGGCAGCGAAGGGCAGAAACGCACCCTTGCCATTGCTCTGAAAATGACTCAGGCCGAGTTCCTGACCGCCACCTACGGAACGCCTCCGGTGCTCCTGATCGATGACATCATGGGCGAATTGGATATCAAACGGCGCTCAGGCCTTCTGCCCCTTCTTGAGAGGGCACATCATGCCCGCGGGCAGGTTTTCATGACTGCGACCGAGGAGAACTGGCCGGCTGAACTCGGTCGTGATCTGGCTCGGTGGAACGTGAGCTGCGGCTCACTCGTTCACACCTGATTCCAAATGTTCCACCTCTCGAGGTTGCCAATCTCCACATCCTTCGATAGATCCCATTTTTGCCTCTAGCAGTTGGTCCGCATGCAACACCCCGGACTGTGATGGTGGCGACTCTTCTGCGGGACAAATAAGGGTTTTCTGCTACACTCCAAAACGCATGAACAAGGACCAGGTAGCTGCGGTTCTGAATGAGATCGCCGTTTTGCTGGAGTTGAAGGGAGAAAACCCATTCAAAAGCCGCGCCTATATCAATGGCGCACGGGTTCTGGAAAGCCTTGCTGAACCTCTGGAGAAGCTCGTTGCGGAAAAGCGTCTGGGTGAAATCAAAGGTTTCGGCGACGCCCTTCAAAAGAAGGTCACAGAGATGGTGACCACCGGCCGGTTGGTGTACTACGAGGAACTCAAAGCGAGCATCCCCGCCGGGTTGGTTACGATGCTCGAAATCTCCAGTCTTGGTCCCAAAAAGATAAAGGTACTTCGCGAGGAACTGGGTGTGGAATCCATCGCCCAGCTTGAGCAGGCCTGCAAGGATGGCAGGGTGGCCGCACTTAAAGGGTTCGGAGAGAAAACTCAGGCGAATATCTGCGCCGGAATCGAGCGCCATCGCAGCTATGCTTCCCGCAGATTATTGTACGAGGTCCTGCCTTTGGCGGAGGAGTTGGTGGATGACCTTAGGTCCCATCCAGACGTTATCCGATGCGGAACAGCAGGGAGCCTTCGCCGTTTTCGCGAGCTTGTTGGCGACATCGACCTGCTGGCTTCTTCCAGGCATCCGAAACGCGTGATTCAGGATTTTGTGCGCGCGCCTGGGATTATCAGCATCCTGGCCCAGGGTGATACCAAAGCCAGCGTGCTGCTCGAAGGCGGGGCTCAGTGCGATTTGCGCGTGGTTGACGATGCGGAGTATGCCTCTGCCTTGATGTATTTCACCGGCAGTAAAGAGCATAATATCGTGATGCGCCAGCGGGCGATCGAACGTGGTCTGAGGTTGAATGAATACGGCCTGTTTCGTTCTACAGTTGAGACACGCGACCCCGCCCTGCGGTTGGATTGCCCCACAGAAGACAGCGTTTTTCAGGCGCTTGGCTTGAGCTGGGTGCCGCCGGAAATGCGCGAGGACAAAGGCGAGTTTCCCTTGGCAGAGACTGGATCGTTGCCGCGCTTGATCGAGTGGACTGAGCTCCGCGGCTCGTTGCATAATCACTCCACCTGGAGTGATGGGCGTCAAAGCCCCGCTGAACTTGCCAAGAGCATGTGTGAGTTAGGTCTCTCCTATTGGGCGATCACGGATCATTCAAGGTCCTCAGTTGTTGCGAACGGGTTATCCATTGACCGAGTGCGCCAGCAGATCAGCGAGATCCGCGCAATCAACGAGCGTCTCGAAGATGAGGGCAACCCGTTTCGGCTGCTAGCCGGAGCTGAGGTGGACATTCTAAAAGATGGGACGCTCGATTTTCCGGACGACCTGCTTGCTGAGCTTGATGTCGTTGTGGCAAGCATTCACCAGAGCTTCCAATTACCGGAAGCTGAAATGACTCGCAGACTGATCCGCGCCGCCAGTAATCCTTTCGTTCACATACTTGGGCATCTTACCGGACGCCTGCTGCTCGAACGAGAGGCTTACGCAGTGGATCATGGGGCGGTCATTGACGCCTGCGCGGCTACCGGCACATGGATCGAACTGAACGCCAGTCCCAGCCGGTTGGATATGGACTGGCGTTTCTGGGCCTACGCCAAATCGCGCGGGGTTAAGTGCGTGATCAATTGCGATGCGCACCGGTTTGAGCAGGCCGGGTATCTTCGGCTTGGAGCAGGGGTGGCGCGCAAAGCCGGATTAACGCGCGGCGATGTGCTGAACACCCTTCCCCTTGAAAAATTGCGCGAGGCCTTGGCTCAAAAGCGGGCACGCCGGCAGATATAGAATATGAAGATGCTGGAAAGGGGAAGCATCCAAATCACACTCACCCCCAGCGCTCTTCTCGAACCGCGGAGGCCTGGTAGCGGGTTCGTGGAGGCAGTCGCTCCCCAGGTAAACCAATCGCGATCGCCGCGACGGGAACGAATGTGGCCGGGAGTGTCAGGAGTTCTTTGACGGCTCGCACAGAGTTTTCGGCAGGATAACATCCCACCCAGCAGGCGCCCAATCCGAGACCATGAGCCGCTAACAACAGGTTTTCGATGGCTGCCGAACAATCCTGCAGTAGATAACCGATGTTCTGCTCGAATGCAGCCGAGAGGTCGCCACACACAACGATCGCGACTGAGGAGGCGGGGAGCATTTTACCGCCTGGCATGGCCTGCGCCAGTTTCTGCAGCATTGCACTTTCACGCACGATAACGAAACGCCACGGGTCCTTGGTCATGGCTGAGGGCGCCGACATCGCTGCCTCAAGAAGGCGGGTGACGGTTTCTGGCTCCACCGTTCCCGGTGAAAAGACCCGCACACTGCGGCGGCCTGTGATCAAGCTGAGTGTCTGCTGTTGGTTAGTATTCATGCCAATGCCTCTGGACACCGGTCTTCTAACATAAGCGCCACGCATCACCGAGAATATTCTCACGGGTGCACGGGTGTGATTAAAAGTGAGCAACACTGGAAAATGCAAAGGGAATGAAAAAGTGGTGTCAATGGGTCATTATTCACAGGCCAATAACCCTTTCCGCGCTCTGCGCTTGGCCCGGAAGGGACTCCTGAAAATAGCCCAATGCTTCAGCTGGCTGAAGCTTTGGGCTTTTATCACCTAATGGTGAAGCATGGGGGCCGCAACCAGAATGGTTGCCAGAGAGTAGCCGGAGGTCGCAACGAAGTGGAGACCTCCGGTTAAGTCGTAGATTGGAATTGCACCCCGGAACCGGGGTGCTAGAACATTCCCTCATGTGATCCACCTTCTACAGTCTGCGATATCATATTGTCTTTAGCGCAAAGCTTAGGAAACGGTTCATTCGGACGAGTTGGCGACAACACCTCCACGAATACCTGGGAGGCACCGTTCGAGGATTGGGTGGTGTGGCTGAAATGGTAGGCGGGGTCGAAGACCACGTGCATCTGTTGGCAAGCCTCAAGACCACGGGTGCTCCAGCGGACATCGTGCGCGAAATAAAGAAAGCGTCCTCAGTCTGGGCAGCGGAGAACCACGAGCGAGATTTTGCGTGGCAGGAGGGATACTCGATCTCTTCCGTGAGTTGGACGCATGCGAAATCCGTAAGCCAATACATCCAAACACAGGAGCAACATCACGCTCGAACTCCTTTTATCGAAGAGCTGAAGAGATTGCTTGAGAAGAATGGTGTTTCTTACGACCCAGAGTAATTGGAATGAACCCCCATGGTTCTGGCACCCCGTCCCGGGGTGCGGAATCGAGTTCC
Organism: uncultured Verrucomicrobiota bacterium; assembly: GCA_942493075.1. Taxonomy (GTDB): domain Bacteria; phylum Verrucomicrobiota; class Verrucomicrobiia; order Limisphaerales; family UBA8199; genus JBBQYD01. The sequence continues at coordinate 385,451 of OW818681.1, forward strand.
TGTTAACCGGAGGTCTCCGCTACGCTACGACGCTCCGGCTACTCTCTGCCAAGCCTTCGGCTTGGACTGTCCGAACTCCAGTCACCTGTCCCGCTGGGAGAGAGCGAGGCGATCCGCGGATGAATGTTGAGACTTCCACAGATCGCTCAGAACATGTCCAGTATCCCACTGGTTGGCTCCCACGAAGGCGTCAATAGCCGATGTTCTGTGCTCCGGGCACTGGAGAAAGACAATTTGGGCTAACTTGGCCTCACCCACTTCTAACCACACCCGGTTTTCACCGCCATTTCCGATTTTGGATGGATGTGATCTTCTGAGAGTTTTGGGGCGACTTGCGTATAGCCGGGGAGAGCCCGGTCATGGGAAGATGAACCATGGCTAGGTCCTGGGCAGGTTTCATCCCTCTTAACGCGATCACCCGGCAAGGCTGGGAGCGGTTGGTAGAAATCCATACTTGGCCCGACTCTCCGGCTGGCCAATCCCCTTTCACAAGCGAGGCTCCCAACGACATCCCCCATCCGCCCGGTGACCCGGTGCGGATACATCCAAGGGACAAGCCTGAGGACAACGATTAGACACTCCGCCGGGAACGGAGTCACAGGCCAATCAGTTCGCTGCACGAAACGACTTTGCGAGTTTCACGCGCGACCATCATCTCTTCGCGAGTGTGAATAGTGAGTATTCGTCCTGCCGAGGCTGGAGTTGCCAGGTCACAATCTGACGGAGCTTGTTCATTGAGAGACTCATCGAGGGCGAATCCCAGGAAACCTAATCGCTGGCACACAGCGGAGCGTAATCTAGGGGAGCGCTCCCCTATGCGGTCTGTGAAGGACACGACATCCACGCCGCCCATTAACGCCGCCAGCCCGCCAATATGAATGACCAGCCGTTCGACGAACATATCGAAAGCCAACTGGGCCCGAGGATTCCCCTGAGCGGCTGCGGTCTCGACCTGGGCCATGTCAGTGGAAATACCGGAGATGCCGCGCAGACCCGAGTTTCGATTGAGATCCTCGTCCAGCTTGTCCAGGGTCATTCCGGGTTGCCGCAGCAAGTGGATGATCGCGCCGGGGTCCAAAGAACCCGGTCGTGAGCCCATGATTAAGCCATCCAAGGGGCTGAATCCGATCGTAGTGCCCACGGCGCGCCCGTGATGAATTGCAGCCGCGGAGCAGCCACCGCCCAGGTGACAGTTGATCAGCCGAAACGAATCCGGTGAGCGGCCCAGGATTTCAGCGGCTCGTGCAGCGCAATACGCATGGCTGATTCCATGAAAACCAAAACGGCGGATTCCGAAGCGCTCGTGATACTCCGGTGGCAAGGCGTAGAGATACGACTTGGGCGGAAGCTCGGCGAAGAAGGAGGTATCGAAAACGGCAACTTGCGGGACGCCTTCCAGGAGGGTTTCCGCCGCTTCAATGGCACGAAGTGTTGGTGGATTATGTAGAGGCGCGAGACGGGATAGAGCCGCGATGGCTGCCTTTACCTCGGGGGTGACACGCGCGCTTTCGCGAAACTCTGAGCCTCCATGAACGACACGATGGCCTGCGGCGACAACCCTTACGGTATCCTGGGTGCCCGGGGCACTGAAGTTCAGCAGCGCTTTCAATGCGCACTGAACTGCCTCCCGATCGTCAGGAACGGAGACAGGCGTGGTGGCCTTCTTTCCACCAAACGGGTGGATGGAAAGCCGGGCCCTGTCCCGCCTGCCATCGGCCCAATCCACATCGCCTTCGAGCAGCGGGGAGCAATCTGAAGCGTGGAACAGGCCAAACTTCAGGCTCGTTGAGCCACTGTTCAGGGCCAGAATTGAAGGGATCTCCGGCACGCAAGCAATGCGACCGTCCGGGGTTTATCAACCTCCTGGACGGTCGCAACAATTCGTAATCAGGCTTTGAAACGTGTCTCGCCAGGCTTCTTGCCGGCGATCTTTGCAATGTTACGATCGTCGTTTGCTGCAAGATGTTCGCAGATCAAGTAGATCGCTTCCGTTTCAGGCTGCATATCCAACTGATCGGCGATTTCCGCAGCGGAGAGCGCCTGTCCCGATTTGGTTTTGAGGAACTCAGCCACTTTGAGCTGCAGCGCGATGACGGCTGAGGCCGCCTTCTTGCCTGCTTCGACACCAGGCTGATGATAAGCATTGACGTTGATCAAGCTGGCATATAGGCCAACGCTGCGCTCGAACAGAGCAATCAAAGCGCCGACGGTGCGTGCGTTGACTTCCTCTACGGTGATCGTGAGGGATTCACGACCGTTTTCGTGCAGTGCGCGCCGTGTGCCCTGGTAAAAGCCTTCCAGGTAGTCTCCCGAAGTCACGCCGGGCTCGACCTGCATGGAGCCGCTCTGGCGATCCCGGAGCACACGAACGAAAATGACAAAGAAATTGCTGAGTCCTTCACGAAGTTGCTGAATGTAGGAATGCTGGTCGGTAGCGCCTTTGTTGCCGAGGACAGTGATTCCCTGGTTCACGCGCTTGCCTGAGCGATCCAGTTCCTTGCCCACCGATTCCATGATCAATTGCTGCAGGTATTTGGAGAGCAGTTCAAGCCTGTCTTTGTAGGGCAGGATGATCATGTTCTTATCACCCTTGCCATCGCCTGAGTAATACCACATGGCCGTGAGCAGGGCTGCCGGATTCTCATACAAGCTGGGCTTGCGAGTTACCTCATCACAGGCCTTGGCTCCCGCCAGCAGACCATCGATATCGAACCCCTGCAAAGCGGCCGGGAGTAGACCTACTGCGGAAAGTTCGCTTGTGCGTCCGCCCACCCAGTCCCACATCGGGAACTTGGCCAACCATTTGTTGCCAGTGGAATACTTGTCCAGTTCGCTGCCGTTGCTGGTCACCGCTACGGTGTGCTGGCCGAAATTGAGGCCCGCCTTTTCGTAAGCTGCGCGCGCTTCGAGCATGCCGTTACGGGTTTCTTTGGTGCCGCCTGACTTGGAGATCACCACACTCAAGGTTTGTCCCAGCCCGTCTCCAATCTGGGCCAGCACGCGGTCGATCCCGTCGGGATCGGTGTTGTCGAAGGTGAACAGGCGCAAACGGTCCTTGGCTGTGCTGAGTGCGTTGGCAACAAACTGTGGGCCGAGGGCGGAACCGCCAATACCAATTAAAAGCAGATTTTTGAAGGTGCCTTTGGCGCCTTTGACCTCGCCCTTGTGCACCTTCGCGGCGAATTCCTTGATCTGCTTCAGAGTGTTTTCAATCTCAGTGCGAATCTCAGGTTTGGGTGCCAGAGCCGGGTTTCGCAACCAGTAATGACCTACCATCCGTTTTTCATCCGGATTAGCGATGGCACCTTTTTCCAACTCGGCCATCTCTGAGAAAGCCTTGGCGAATGGCCCTTCAAGGCTCGCCAATGTCTTGTCCGTGAAATTCATGCGGCTCAGGTCCATCGCGAGACCCGCAGCCGGAAAGGTGTAATGATACTTCTGAAATCGATCCCAAACTTGTGTGCCGTTTTTCATAGAATAAAAGCGGCCAGAACCGTAACACAGGCTGCCGTCGAAGAAAATGTTATTAACCAACCGTCTATCATGGGTGACCGGGGTGTGAGTAGAAGTGGGTGAGGCCAAGCCATCCTAAGTGTTTTTGCCAGGTGCCAGAACACACTCAGCAGTGCCCTGGGTACAAAAAAACCCCGCTCACTGGAGCGGGGTTTTGAAAATAGAACCGACAGCTACTTCTTGTCGCTCTTGGAAGGTTCTTTGGCAGCGCCATCAATCGGCGGGTGGCCTGCCGGCAATTCAAAGGCATCCTGCTTCTTGAGCTTCTCATCCAGGATCTCCAGGTTGGAGTCCTTCTTGAGCTTCTCGAGGAAATCGGGTGCATTCTTGCCCAATTCCTGGCGCTTCAGATGGTCGCGCACCTGCTCGGAGACTTTGGTGAGCTCAATCTTCTGAGCCGCGATCTTCTCGCTCAGTTTAATGATGTGATAGCCAAACTGCGTCGTGACAACATCGCTCACCTGGTTGGTCTTGAGCGTGAAAGCGGCGCTTTCAAATTCCGGCACCATCTGGCCGCGGGGGAAGGTATACTCGCCGCCCTTTTCCTTGGAGCCGGGGTCTTCCGAATATTCCTTTGCGAGCTTGGCAAAATCTTCGCCCTTGCGCGCCTTTTCGACGATGCTCTGGGCCAGTTTAAGCTTCTCCTTCTTGGCGGTTTCAGAAAGGTCTTCGCCAGTCTTGGAATCCTTGGTGGAGATCAGCACGTGGCTGGCCCGAACCATTTCCGGTTGTTCGAAACGGGTAGGATTCTCCTCGTAGAACTTCTTAACGTCCTCATCGGTGATATTGACCTTTAGCTCACGGAGAAGCACGGATTCAGCGGTGGCTTCCTCGGCCAATTTCTGCTGCAGGCGTTCCACTGAGAGGCCAACCGACTTTAGCTGGCGCGCCAGGTTTTCTTCCGAACCGGCCCGTTCCTTAACGTTAGCCAGGCGTTTGGTGGCAAGTTCTTTGCCGGCCTGCCGGTCGGCATCGGTAGCTTTGCTGAGCAGGAGTTGGAGCGTGACCAATTGATCCAACACTTGCTGCTCCAGCATCCCCAACTGCTCAGGGGGAATGTTGCCGCTCTGTGAAGACTTGATGCTGATCAAGGCCTCATCGAGCTGGCTGCGCTTGATCTCGAGCCCTTTTCCCTTGGCAATCACCTTGTCAGGGAAGAGCTCTGTCGCAGCGCCTTTGCCGGCCTCTTTGTTGGTTGCGGTCTGGGCGCTTCCAGCCAAAGGAATGAGCGCGATCGCCGCCGCAATTGCCAGCGAAATTGAGCCCGGTCGTTTAGTTGATAACATAATCTTTAATCTTACCACTTTTGTTAGAGTTTCACCACATGCACGTTGCTGATATCCGGGTCACGCTGGATCTCATCCAGCAGTTCGACCGGCGGCACACTGTCCAGGTTCAAAACCGTCAATGCCTGCCCGCCCTGGGCATCGCGGCTTAAGCTCATGCTCGCAATATTAACGTTGTGCCGGCTCATCAAGGTGCCAAGATACCCCACGATACCGGGACGGTCCCGATTCTGCAGCAGCAACACGACTCCCGAGGGTACAATCTCTGTCGGACGGCTGAACACCCGCACGATGCGCGGATTCTCCGGCGAGCCGAAGAACGTACCGCCTGCCGAGCAGACCTTCTCGGATCCGCGGAAAACCTGCACATGCAGCCATTCATTGAACGTGACTGGCTCGTTGGAGCGCTTCTCCTCCACCGTCAATCCGAGCGTGGAGGCGATGCTGCGCACATTAACATTATTAAGATCTTTCACCGGCGAGCGGGAGAGGAATCCCAGCAAAACGGCCCGGGTGACGGGATCAATGTTTTGCAAATCCTGGGCTTTGCCGCCGTAAGTGATATAGAGACGATCCGTATTATTGGGGCTGACTTGTGCTAAGAGTTGGCCGAGTTTCTCGCCCAGGGTCAGGTACGGTTTGATCTGTTCGTAAGTCTTGGAATCCAGGTAGGGCAGATTGACCGCATTGCGCACTTCGCCGGTCAACAGGTAGCCTGTGATGACTTCGGCAACCTCAATTCCGCACTTCTCCTGAGCTTCCTGGGTGCTCGCGCCGAGGTGCGGGGTGAGAATGATGTTCGGGTGTTTGCGGAACGGGTGATCAGCCGGTAACGGTTCCACCGAGAAAACATCGAGAGCAGCGGCCGCGACTTTCCCCGAATCCAGAGCGGTAATTAGATCTGCTTCCACGATGATCTCACCCCGGGCGCAATTGACGATGCAGACCTTGGGTTTCATCTTGGCGAAAGCCGCCGTGTTGAGCATACCTCGGGTTTGCTCAGTTACGGGCATATGCACCGTGATGAAATCGGCGTCGCGATAGACGTCATCCAACTCCTTCACGAGTTGAACACCCAGGCCCTTGGCGCGAGCTTCCGTAAGGAAGGGATCGTAGGCGAGCACGCGCATTCCGAAAGCCAAGGCACGTTTTGCGACTTCTCCTCCAATTCGGCCCATGCCCAGAATTCCCAGCGTCTTGCCAGATAACTCCATGCCTTGGAACTGCTTGCGATCCCATTTGCCGCCTGCCATAGAGCTGTAGGCCTGGGGGACCTTTCTTGCCAGGCTAAGCAGCATGGTAAAACTGAGTTCTGCCGTTGAAACGGTATTGCCACCGGGGGTGTTCATTACCACAACCCCATGCTGGGTAGCGGCTTCCACATCCACGTTGTCAACACCCACTCCGGCTCGGCCGACCACTTTCAATTGCGGAGCCGCTGCTATGATTTTGGATGTGACCTTGGTCTCGGAGCGGACAAGCATCGCCACCACGTCTTTGACGATAGGCAATAATTCAGTTTCAGACAGCCGTTTCGGAAGTACGACGACTTCGAACTCGGGCCGCTGCTGCAACATTTCTATCCCTTTCGGGGAGATGGGATCACAAACCAGAACTTTCATAGAAGGCGCGAGTCTAAGCTCAACGCCGGGCGTGGTCAAATACGCAAATAGGAGCGAAATAGGAGCAAACACGAGGATACCGAGCCCTCTTCTTCCACAGGCTGGTCAGCATTCTTTATCTAAGTTAGAATGCCTTCGACGTATGTTAATCCAGAGCCTGCACATTCGGAATCTGCTCTCTTTTGGGCCAGACACGGAACCGTTGCCTCTTGAAAAGCTTAACGTGTTGATTGGCCCCAACGGGTCCGGGAAATCCAATTTTCTTGAAGCCATTAGCCTTCTGCAGGCGGCGCCAAAGGATTTGTCGGCGCCCGTAAAGGAAGTCGGCGGGGTTCGAGACTGGCTTTGGAAAGGCTCTCAGAAACCGGTGGCGTCGCTGGAGGCGATTATTTCAAATCCGCACGGCCAGATGCCGCTACGGCATTTCATGAGTTTCACCGAGCATGGGAACCGGTTTGAACTCACGGAGGAGCGCATCGAGAACGAACGTCCCTTTCCGAACAAGACAAGACCATACTTCTTCTACCAGTATCAAAACGGTTACCCAGTGTTGAATGAAGCGAGGTACTCCAATTCTAAGTCGGAGAACAAGGACACCTTGAACGAGCCCACTCCGATGGAGCGAGGCGATGCATACACGGGAAATGATGACACGATTCGAAGGTTAAAACGAGAAGATCTCAACCCGGAACAATCCATCCTTTCCCAATTCAAAGACCCAGAACGATATCCCGCCTTGGCTCATCTCGAGCGGAATTACAGCCGAATTGCTCTTTACCGAGAGTGGGCTTTTGGCCGTTATACTCCTCCGAGACAAGAGCAGAAGGCCGACCTGCGGACAGACGCCCTTCTGCCGTCATGTGAGAATCTGGCTCTGGTTCTGAATAAGATTCGTCCGAAGGCGAGACAACGGTTGCTTGAGGCCCTGAGGGCACTTTATTCGGGAATTCAGGATTTTAATATTCAAGTTGAAGGAGGCCGCGTGCAGTTGTTCCTGGAAGAAGGAAATAGCAGCATTCCCGCTACTCGCCTTTCTGACGGAACACTGCGTTACCTGTGCCTATTAGCCATCCTGTGTCATCCCGAACCGCCGCCGCTCGTTTGCATCGAAGAGCCTGAATTGGGCTTGCATCCAGACGTGCTCCCAGAGGTCGCTCGGCTAATCATCGAGGCATCAGAACGAACTCAGCTTATCGTAACGACGCATTCGGACATTCTCGTTGATGCAATGACCGAGACTCCAGAAGCTGTGGTCGTGTGCGAGAACTGCGAGGGTGGAACTCGCATGAAACGATTGAAGGCAGCAGCTCTCCAAGATTGGCTCAAAACCTATCGCCTTGGCCAGCTTTGGATAGACGGCCAAGTAGGGGGAAAGCGATGGTGAGTGGCTATATCTACATTGAAGGCGGGGCGAAAGGCGCAGATTCCAAGTTCCTGAAAATCACTTGCCAGCAGGCTTTTCGCAATCTCTTGGACAAACTTGGATATACCGGAAGACAGCCTCGATTGGTCGCATGCGGTGGGCGCGACGAAGTGTACAGGCGCTTCTGCACCGCTCACGCTGCCGCGAAGGAAACGTACGTTGCTATGTGGATCGATAGCGAGGAGCCTGTTAACGACCTCGGGGCGGCATGGGATCATCTGGCAAGAGTAACGACAGTCGGCGCTTGGCAGAGACCCGAAGGCGCCAAAGACGAGCAGGTGCTATTCATGGCAACCTGCATGGAAACCTGGATCATGGCTGATCGAGAAACGCTCCGGAATCATTTTGGTTCAGCCTTGCAGGAGAACGCCCTCCCGGTCGCAGACCTGGAAAAGCGAGATCGTCATTCCATACAGGACGGGCTCGCACACGCTACCCGTCGTTGTAAAAACTGCTACGAGAAAGGGAAACGCTCTTTCGATCTGTTTGGAAAGCTTAACCCTGAGGCGCTGGCACCGCTCCTCCCCCAGTTCGTCAGAGTCCGAGAAATTCTGGACGCACAATTATAGTTGTGGATAGACACTTATGAAACTGAGCAATCGCCTCTTTGGCCGGGAAGAAAGTTCCACTCCCAACGATAAACCTGATTCCAACCTGGCCTTCATACTACTTTCGGAGGCCCATTTGCCCGAACCGGAAGCGATTGTATCGGCATTCGCCGAGTTCGCCGCCCCAGGTGAAGTCCTTCAACCTGCTCCGGAAGACGACGATGACCCGGTTTCACGTGGCCAAGTGGCTTCGCTGAAATTCGCCTCGGGGGAAACATCGTTTGTGGCGTTGATGCCCGCTCCCATCCCTACTGGCGAGGCCGAGGAGGCTGCACAGTTCAGCCTGTCCTCGTTGATGAACAATTGGGAGTTGCCACCCCACAAAACCCATTTGGTGGTTTTGTTCCACGCCACTCCTGGAGTCTCGAAAATCGATCAGCTCACCCGGTTTACCCGGTTGCTCGCCGCAGTCGGCAAGGCTTCACCAACGGTTGGAATTTACTGGGGAAATGCCGGCGCAACCCATGCTCCAGATTTCTTCTATTCGATAGCCGCCGATCCAGACCCGACAACCCTGATGATGCTCTGGTCCGGCTTCAGCATCGCGCGAGAAGGCAGCGACCGTGTAAGCCTGCTGAGCCTCGGTATGAAACAGCTTCAGTTTCCCGAATTGCTTTTGGTAGGCCATGCATCCGATCCGCAAGAGAGCATCGAACTGCTTTATGAGCTCCTATGGTATGTTGCCCAGCGGGGAGAACCGTTGCCCGAAGGTGACACGGTGGGAAGGTCGGCTGAAGAGCGCCTGCGTGTACATTATGTCCCGTCGCCGCTTGATCCTGCTGAAAAGGTCTGGCGCGTTGAGGTGCCGTGAAACGGGGTGTTTGACAGCGGATGGCTGGATACGGAATGCGGACCCTCAGGGCTAGCTTGTCCTTGCACGGATTACATCCAGGACCTGCCGGATTTCCTTAAGCTTGCCGGCGGGATCTTTCCGAGTCAGTCGTGGGAAATGAGCGCCGGCCATGACGAAATCGCCGTTGCGCGTGAGCATCAACTTGTCCTCGCGCACTTCGATCTCTGATACGCCACGTTCTGCCGCCATGAGCTTTAGGTCGGCAATTTGCAGCAGCCATTCCAGGGCTTGGGGAATAGGGCCAAAACGGTCACGGATCTCTTTCCGCAATCCTTGAAGACCCGCCGCGTCGCCCAACTGCGCTAACTTGCGGTAAACCTCGATCCGCTGCCGCGCATCGGAGATGTAGTTGAAAGGGATGTAGGCTGAGACAGGTCCTGCGGGCACCTCCCGGGCTTTGCCACGACCCCGCGGAGATTTCGCTGGAGGTTCTTCTCGCACGGGCGGAACGGGAGGTTGCTCGGGCCCGGCAACAGGATTGAGTAGCACGAAATCGAGCCGCACTTCTACATTCACACGTGTCGGAACCTTCTCGCCCTTCAAGGCGGCCACGCTTTGTTTAAGCAACTGGCAGTAGAGCTCGAAACCCACGGCTGTGATATGTCCACTCTGCTCAGAGCCAAGCAGGTTGCCCGCTCCACGGATCTCCAGGTCGCGCATGGCGATTTTGAATCCGCTTCCTAACGTGGAATACTGCTTGATCGCACTCAATCGTTTGCGGACGTCTGTGAGCAATGTGGCATGGCGGGGAAGTAGAAGATAAGCATAGGCCTGGTGCTTGTAACGTCCGACGCGCCCCCGCAGTTGATACAAATCACTCAATCCGAAGCGATCCGCCCGGTCGATGATGATGGTGTTGGCATTGGGGATATCGAGACCGCTCTCAATAATCGTTGTGGAGAGCAGCACGTCAGCGTCGCCATTCACGAAAGCAGTCATGACCTCCTCCAGATCATCCGCGTGCATCTGGCCGTGCCCGACCACTATCCGGGCTTGAGGGACCAGAGCCTGGAGCTTGCTTTGCATCGCAGTGATCGTGGCTACGCGATTGTGCAGGAAGAACACCTGCCCACCCCGGCTTAGTTCCCGCCGGATGGCATCTCGAATGGTCCGCTCATCATACTGCATGACCAGCGTTTCCACCGGCAAACGATCATGAGGCGGTGTCTGGATGGTGCTCATATCCCGGGCGCCGGTGAGCGCCAGATACAAGGTGCGCGGGATGGGCGTGGCGCTAAGCGTCAGCACATCCACCATGCGGCGCAACATTTTGAATTTCTCCTTGTGCAGCACGCCGAACCGCTGCTCCTCATCAATGACCACCAGCCCGAGATCCTTGAATGCAATATCGCCTTGAAGCAAGCGATGGGTGCCGATCACGATATCCACCGCGCCCGCTGCCAGGTCTTTGATCACACGCGTTTGCGCTTTGCGCGTGCGGAAGCGGGAAAGCAGTTCTACCCGCACCGGGTAATCCGACATACGTTCGGTAAAGGTATTGAAATGCTGCTGCGCGAGCACGGTCGTTGGCACAAGCACCGCCGCCTGGCGTCCATCCATGACAGCTTTGAATGTGGCGCGGATCGCGATCTCGGTCTTGCCGAAACCGACATCGCCGCATATCAACCGGTCCATCGGCTTGGGACGCTCCATGTCCTCCTTGGTTTGGTTGATAGCCAGGAGTTGATCCGGAGTTTCCTCGTATATAAAAGATCCTTCGAATTCTCGCTGCCACGGCGTGTCCACTCCGAAGGCATGACCCGGCTGGGAGTCTCGCGCCGCTTGGATGGAGAGCAATTCTCCTGCTACATCTCGCACTGCTCGTTCGGCTTGTGCTTTGGCTTTGGCCCAACGCGTGCCTCCCAATGTGTTGAGGGGCGGACGGGCTTTTCCCGTGCCGACGTACTTGCCGACCAGGTGCGCTTCGGTGACCGGCACGTAGAGCTTGGGCGCCGGTTGGGTCGGGTCGTGCGGTGCATACTCGATAACCAGGCATTCCTGTCCCGCAGTGCCCGGTGGATGCGTGGCGTCCGTGGCCCGCGTCCCCGCCCCCATTGGGAGCACCTGTAATCCGAGGTAACGCCCGATGCCATGCTGCAAATGCACCACGTAATCGCCTTCCTCCAATTCAGTGAAGTCAATGTCCAAGGCCGAACGGGTGGCTTGCGCGTGGGCAGACTTGAGCCGGCGCGGCCGTTGCACGCGGTAGCGCCCGAAAATCTCGGCATCGGTGATCACCGCCAGGCGCGCGGCGTCGTAGAGGAATCCGCGAGAGAGAGCACCCACATGCAGGGTGGGGTGCAGAGGTTGGTTCAAGCCAGCTTCCCCCGCTTGCGTCAAACCGTAATCCGCCCAAATTTCGGTAAACCGCTGTCGTTCACTTTCAGTGTTGCAGAACACGTGCACCTCCACGCCCTGGCGCAGCCATCGATGCATCTGTTCAAAAAACTCCCGGCGTTGCGCTTCGGCCACTTGCGGTTCAGGAGCCCGCTCCGGCAATGGACGAAAGGCGTCGAGACTCTGGATGGCAAACTGCGTTTCCGAACGCCCGGTGAGGACCCCGGCCCTACAAAATGGAGGGCCTGTCTCCGTTGGCTGTTCTGCAACGACAGGCTGGTCTGGTAGCTCGGGTTCCTCGACTGCGGGGGAGATCCCTTCGGAACCAGCTTCCTCCAGGTCGAGAAAGGTCATGCCGCGCGCGGTTCCTTTCGATTCAAATTCCTCCCAGGGGAAGAAGAGGGGATCGTTTTCTTTGACCTGCTGCGAGTATTCGCTGGCCCGCTCGTCCAACCGCTCCCGTTCACAACGAATGATCAGGGCGCCGGGTGGCAGATAATCCAGGAGACTGGCCGGTTTGATCGTTCCCGCATCCGTCTCCGCTGATAAGGCCTTCTTGAGGATTCCCAACTCGCCAGCGGGTGGGATGGTGATCGCGCTGATCTCCTCACGCGACATCTGCGTCTGGGGATCAAACTGCCGCAAGGATTCCAGTTCATCCCCGAAGAACTCAAGCCGGACCGGCCAGGGGCTCGTGAGCGGGAAAAGATCGAGGATGCCGCCGCGCAAGGAGATTTCGCCCTTCTGTGTCACTTGGGCTTCTGGCTCGTAGCCCTGGTCCTCGAGCCATTCAATGAGATCCAAAGGGTCCACCCGATCTCCCTTGGCATACCGACGGGTACGGTCGCGTATCGCTTCAGCAGGGAAGGACCGTTGCAGCAGCGCGATCACATTCGTAATGACCACCGGGGCAGGTGAGGCGGTCGGAGATTCGCGATGGGCACTCAGTGCCACCAGAGTTTCCAGACGGTCACTAATGACATCCGAATGCGGCAGGCGGTCCTCCTGCGGCAGGATTTCCCAGCCAGGATAAAAAAGGGCAGGGCGGGACAGTCCCGCGGTTCGGCTCCAGGTCCCGAAATCCTGGAGAAGGAGTTCCTGCGTCTTAAGCGTATCTGAGATGATGACCAGGGGGCGGTCCGGAAAACAGAAAGCCAGGACGGCACCCAGGAACGATTGTGCCGCTGGCGCCACTCCGGAAAAAGACAAAGCGCCCCCCGTCTCCACTCGCTGTGCTACGGCCTGCACTGCGGGAGCTTTCAGAAGCTCGGCAAACCAGCCGGTTGCTTCAGATTCTGTCCGATGGTCTGACAGTGGTCTCAAACCTCGCAGGGGTGGGCCAACGAGTCAAGAATCCCGAGCGATGTCGCGCGCCGAATATGGCTGTTGCCCCGCTTTCCAGATCGAGATCTGAAGATCTGCGGTGACATGTTCTTAAGCGGGGTGCCAATCCTAGAAGTCGTCCACTGATCGCACTGATGACACTGATGGTCTGATCGTCAATATTGGCTCGACACCCAGGATGATTGCCTTTCTTATGCGATGAGAAATCACGATGGAGCACAATGCTTCTTCAGGGATACTCCATCCTTGGATGTCATGGCTGTGTCGCCGTTCCCCAGTTTTATGACGGCCAGTTGTTCTGAAAAATGGTTGCATATCGTATCGTTAAATGATACGCTGAGGGAGTAAATTGTGATCAGTAGCGACTCACAAACTAGACGTCGCGGAGCAGTCGCCGGGTTTGTTGAACGGTATCGGTCCGAGGGCAAAGCTTGTTTTTCGATGGCCGATGCCGTTGGTTCCACCGGCTTGTCTCACGCGGCAGCCAAGCAACAAATCCTGCGCCTGAAGCAAGTGGTGCGGGTATCCCGGCAAGATTTCTTCCTGATCCTCAGCCCGGAAGACCTGCCGATGGGATCGCCCGCAGCGGTGAAATGGCTCGATGCCTACTTTAAGTGGCTGGGACAACCTTACTACTTGGCTCTCCTTTCCGCTGCTGCCATCCACGGTTCTCAGCCACAAGCCGTGCAACTGGTCCAAGTGATGATTCAAGGCAAACGGCGCCCCTTGGAAATTGGACGTGTAAAGCTGCAGTTTTACCAGAAAACCTCTGAAATTGAAAAAGTTCCGGTAATTCAGCCTCCCGGCCACCCGGCGCTGATACGTGTCAGTTCTCCGGAGGCTACCGCGTTGGACCTTCTGCGTTACTCTGGACGGATAGGCGGCTACTCAAGAGCCCAGGAAACCATTTTACCAATGGCAAAATTGTTTAAAGCTGACAAGTTGCGCGCGGCTTTGGATGCGGATGATCGGCCTGCTTTGGCTCAGCGCCTGGGTTTCACGCTAGAGAATGCCGGCCATGACAATCTTGCCTCCATCGTCCGCCGTTGGCTTCCCAGTTGTGTGCAATGGACACTGCTGGAGCCGGGCACACCCGTAAAAACGGCAGAAAAAATTCAGAGCTGGAAATTGATCAAGAACAGATGAACCCGCTTACTCGGCAGGACGTTCTCGAGCATCAAACAAAAGTCCCGTGGCCTGCGCTCGAGCAAGTCGAGCAGGACCTTCTGCTTTGCCGTTGTATGAAGGCCATTTTCGAGGACAATTTCCTGAGGAGCCAGGTTGCCATGCGCGGTGGCACGTTGCTTCACAAGGTGCGCCTTGCTCCTGCCGCTCGATATAGCGAAGACGTTGACTTGGTGGTTGTGGGAGAGCGACCTGAAAGCCACGTAAAGAAAGGCTTGGTCCGGGTTTTGGAGGATGTTTTGGGCAAGCCCAAGACCTTTTCCTGGGACCAGGTCTTTCTTGCCGTTCGCAATCGAGTTCAACCATCGCGCATTTTACGCCTCAACTACGAAGTTGCTCCGGCGGCAGCATTGGCGCCACTGGCCGTAAAGATTGAGGCCAATGTCAATGAGCGGCAGCCCTTTCTGCCCCTACAGAAAGACCGATTCGAGTTTGATTTCCGGGGCGAGCATCAGGCTGTGCCAATTATTGGCTACGACATCGCGGAGCTTCTTGGGACCAAAATGCGGGCCTTGTTTCAGCGCGAAAAGGGGCGGGACCTTTTTGACCTTTACTGGGCGTTGATGCATGCCAATCCTGCGGTCATTACCGCAAATGTCATTAGGGCCTTTGAGCACTATCTGAAACGGGAAAATACAGTGCCAAGACGGGGTGATTTCCTTCAAGCTTTGGAGCACCGAATGGCAAATCGGGGATTTCGGCAGGACATTACGTCTTTATTGCGGAAGGGCATCACTTTCAATATGGATGAGGCGCAGATGGTTGTGCAGCAGCGGTTGCTAAACCAGTTGCCTGAATGAGGGTCTTAACGCTTTCGCTTCAGGAACCGTCCAGGACTGCAGGAGCAGGGCGCAGGGCTCATAACCCTGATCCTCGAGCCATTCAATGAGATCCAAAGGGTCCACCAGGCGAGACTAGTCAGGACAAGCTCATTTTCAAACATCGATACGGTGGTATTCCCGCTAGTGAAGCTGGAAATCGTGGTTGAGCCTGGCAGCGCGAAAAAATGATAACGACCATCGGGGCGACCCCGCAGGAGATTTCTCACACGAAGACGCGAAGATTCCAGTTTCTGGTTTCTTGTGTGCCCCTTCTCGAACTCCGCGCCTTCGCGTGACCCTCTTGATCGTTCAGTGTTCTCCTGTTCTTCCTTTGCATCTTTGCGTGACATGCATTCCGCTTCGTTAGTGTGTTTTTCTGCGACAAAGGCGCTTCACAAGCTTCGCGCGCGCACTCTCCAAAAACGCGTAGCGCATTTCGGTGGGCGCGAGCGGACCTCGTATCAAAGGAAAAAGAACACCAGGCCAGCCGGTCCAAATCGAGGGACGTCCTGTTCCCCTGTTTTGTCTCGCAAAAGGGCATCTTTGGCCCCAAAATCTTGCCGACGATGAATAGTATTCTCAGTGTTTTGAATTTCGGGTGGGTTTATCTGCGACGGTATCGCTCGCGCCTGTTTCTGGGAATCTTCTTCAGCATCCTTTTTGCATTTTCAAACGGCAGCTTTGTGTGGGCTACCCGCACGCTGACCGACAGGTTCTCCGACAAACCGGCCTCCTCGATAACCGAGACGCAGTCGAAGTCGCCGCTTTCCGGGACTGAACTGGGGAGGATGGTCAAAAGACTAGGCGAGAATTTGCAGACCACGGTTGATCCCTGGCTGCCCCGCCTCGGCCACCCGCTGGGTTGGCGGCAGGTGGTCGGTGCTTTGTTTCTCCTTCCGTTGCTTGTGTTCCTGCGGGCGACCACGGATTACATGAGCAACTATTGCATGGGCTGGGTGGGCGAACGCGTCATACGCGATCTGCGGTTGGACATCATGGAGAAGCTCAGTTCCCTCTCTCTGGATTTCTTCAACCGCTCCAGCACGGGTGACTTGCTGACGCGCATCAACGTCGATTCTCAAAACCTTCTGAGGGCGTTGCGCAACGGCGGTGCGGACCTCATCAAAGAGTCTCTCAACGCGGTGGTGTTGCTTGGTTTCATGTTTTACCTGGACTCCTGGCTCACGCTCGGAGCGGTGATTCTGTTGCCAGTCTGTATCCTGCCTTTGATGGTGCTTGGCAAGAAGGCGCGGAAAGCCATGGCTGCAACCCTCCGGGCGAATATCGCCCAGTCCAGCCAGTTCGTGGAGTTGCTGGGCGGCATCCGCGTGATCAAAGCTTTCAATCTCGAAAAGGACGAAATCACGCGGTTCAGGAAATCCTCGGCCGATCTGGTGCACGCAGGCATGAAAGGCGTGCAAGCCAAGGAGATGATTAACCCTATTATCGAGATTATTTCCATGATCGGCTTTGGCGTGCTGCTGATCTACATTTTTAAAGCCGGGCGCACCGGGTCTGAGTTGGCCACTTTCCTGACCGCCGTGCTCCTGTTTTTCCTTTCGATCAAAAAGCTGGCTGGCGTGCGAATCCTGTTTGAGCAGGCGCATGTGGGCGTGGAACGCCTGGATGACATGCTCAAGGAGCAACCCAAGGTAGTTGAGGCGCCAAATGCCAAACGGGTGGATGGCTTCGAAGACGCGATTGTGTTCGATAAGGTCAGCTTTGCCTATAAGGAGAACCCGGTGCTGCAGAGTTTCTCATTCACTATTCCACGGGGGATGAAGCTGGGTATCGCAGGCGAAAGTGGTTCGGGAAAAACCACAATTGTTAATCTGCTCTTCCGGTTTTATGACCCTGTTGAGGGCAGGATTCTGATCGATGGCCAGGATCTGAAAGAAGTCTCCATCCACGGTTTGCGCGAGCAGATGGCGCTCGTCAGCCAGGACGTGACCATTTTTGATCAAACAGTTGCTGAGAACATCGCCTGCGGAAAACTGGGGGCGACTCGGGACGACATTGAGAAAGCAGCGAAGGCGGCTTTCGCGCATGAATTCATCATGGCACTGCCGAAGGGGTACGACACGCGGGTGGGTGAGCGGGGCACGAGCCTCAGCGGCGGGCAAAAACAGCGCTTGGGTATCGCTCGGGCATTTGTACGCAACGCTCCCATTCTCGTTCTGGATGAGGCCACGGCTGCTTTGGATTCCAAGGCGGAAGCGGAGGTCCAAGCCACGATTGATCGATTGGCGGAACATCGCACGGTAATCTGTGTGGCACATAGGCTTTCGACCTTGAGAGGCATGGATCGCGTGCTTGTGCTGAAGGAAGGGCGCGTTATCGAAAGTGGCGAGTTCGACGAATTGCTGCGGCGGAAAGGTCCTTTCTCGACCATGGCTGCCATGCAGGGCATTTTCCCCGAAACCCAATAAAAAGGCACCCGGGTTTACCGGGTGCCCTTCTGGTAAAAGCGGAAAGACTACTTGCCGAAGAACTGGCGAATGACCTGAGCCACACGTTCTACCTGGGCATTGGTCAGCTCAGGATAGATCGGTAAACTGAGGCATTCTCGTGCCGCCTTCTCCGCCACCGGGAAATCGCCTTCCTTGTAACCCAGCGAGGCGTAGCATTTCTGCAAGTGCAGCGAGAGCGGGTAATGCAGAGCACACCCGATTTTATTGGCTTCCAAATGCTTCTTGAGATCATCCCGTTTCGGGGTGCGCACCACATACAGGTGGTAGGCGCTTTCAGCCCAGGACGCTTCCACCGGGAGTTGCAGGGGTAGGTCAGCCAGCAATTTGTGATAGAGGTGCGCAACGCGACGCCGCTCTTGGGTCCATTTGTCCAGATGCTTCAGCTTAACTCCCAATACTGCCCCCTGGATGCCTTCCATGCGGTAGTTGAATCCGACTTCGTCATGGTAATAGCGTTGGGTCGAACCATGCTCGCGCAGCGCGCGAGCGCGTGCGGCGAAAGCTGCATTGTTAGTGACCAGCGCGCCACCTTCGCCATAGGCGCCCAGGTTTTTCCCAGGATAAAAGCTGAAACAGGAGATGGCGCCAAAGGTGCCGATCATCCGGCCTTTGTACTTGGCGGCATGCGCTTGCGCGGAGTCTTCCACGAACGGCAGGTTATGCTTGCGGCAAACCTCCTGCACGCCATCCACATCGAACGGATGACCATACAGGTGGACCGGCATCACAGCTTTGGTGCGGGGAGTGATCGCCTTCTCGATCTTCTTAGGATCGAGATTGAAAGTGGCGTCATCAATATCCACGTACACAGGCTTGGCACCCACGTAGGAAATGGCCCAGCTAGTGGCGACGAACGTGCAGGGGGTGGTGATGACCTCATCCCCTCGACCAACGTTGAGCAGCATCATCGCGATGTGCAGCGCCGAGGTGCCGGTATTAAAGGCCACGCAATGCTCCGCCCCACAGTAGCGGGCAAAGTCTTTCTCAAATTGAACTACATCCGGTCCCAGGCAGAAGGAACAATTATCCAGGGTCCGCGCTATGGCGGCGTCGATTTCCTTCCGA
Organism: uncultured Verrucomicrobiota bacterium; assembly: GCA_942493075.1. GTDB lineage: Bacteria > Verrucomicrobiota > Verrucomicrobiia > Limisphaerales > UBA8199 > JBBQYD01. Next base: position 403,979 of record OW818681.1, read on the forward strand.
ATCGGGCGCATTTGCGCCGGGAGATCCAAATAAGCAATAGGTTCGTTCATTTTGTGTTTCGCATTCTGTCCAATTCGCCTTGAAATGAAAGGCGAGAATCATTTGTAACGGGGCAGATCCGGGTGAGCATCTGCGTAAGACGGCATCATGCGGAGCACATCATATGCCAGCGCATGCCCCCTTGAAACTCTCATTCAGGGTTGTCCTTCAACCATTTCTGCATCGCTGTCTGCCATCTCGCCCAGTCCGTTCCATAGTCTTCTTCCAGAAACAGCTCCAAAAGGTCACGTGCTTCCTCGGCTTTTGGATGCCCGGGTTCTTTCGCCACATCGAGCAGCAGAGGCATCTTCAACTCGTTCGGGCGGTTGAGCACGTCTTGAATCAAGACGTCCAGCACCGATTCAGGAAGCGTTGCATTCGTCAGATAGCTGCCTAACGGCGCGTAATCTTCGTCTTCAACCAAATTTGCCAAGTGCCGGGCTGTTTCCTCCTGACCCTCCTCCGGCATCCGGGGAAACAGTTCCAGAAGCTTGGTCGTTTTCACCTTATCTTCATCGTCGTTGCCCAGGATATCATCCAGTCGATCTTCCCAATCCGGCAGGGCGTTAGTGTTGACCACTGGCGTTACAGGGGCGGTGGTTGGAATCGTCACTTGGCCCTTTTGCGCCAAGGGTTTTACCGAGAGCGCGCCCGTGCCCGTTGCCGTTGGAGTCTTGACGAGCGGTTCCGGCCCTGCAAGGGGTTGAGTGGTTGGGGCAGGCACGTCTTCGGCCCGGCGGGTGGCCATCACGCCGATCAATGCGCCGATGACTACGACGATGATAACGAGGCCGGCCAGTTTAACAAATCCAGGAGACCTATTCATGTTTACGGGAGCCATCGTAGCATCCTTGGTGACAAATTCCACGGAATTGGCAATGAGTGGCTATGGGTTCGTGGGTGGCAAAACAGGTCGGGCGGACGAAAATGCAGAGGTATGCCTAAGAGTATGCGATTGTAATCTATTTAAGTTAAACGATTTACGTGCATTTGATGCTCCAGGATTTTGGGGTGGATTGGAGCGAGTGGGCTAAGATATCTTGACGCCTCCCCAAAAAATGAATTTCATCGGGCCCGCACAAGTCTTAAGTGATGCGGAAGATTCGCACCAAAACATCATTGTATGAAAACACTTCTAGCTAAGGCAGCCGGACTTATCCTCTCTGCCGCACTGATCCTTCCGCTCGCTGTTGCAGATGCTGCCCAGCCAAAAAAGGTTCTCGTCGTAACCACAACCACCGGGTTTCGACATAGCTCCATCCCAACTGGTGAGCAGGTGCTGGAAGAACTGGCCCAGCGCAGCGGGGCGTTTACGGTCGATTACGCTCGCGTGGACCCGAACAGCCCCGATTTGGCAGGCGCCGATGGCAAGCCCGATAAGGACAAGGCACACGCTGCTATTGCCGCGGTCCTGGCCGAGAAGATGACCGCCAAGGCCCTGAAGAAATATGATGCGGTTATTTTTGCCAACACCACCGGGGACCTGCCGCTACCCGACAAGGAAGCCTTTCTCGATTACATCCGGTCGGGCAAAGGGTTCATCGGGATGCATGCCGCCACGGATACCTTCCCTGGATTCCCGGGTTACATCGACATGATCGGTGGCCAGTTCAAAGCTCACGGGCCGCAAGTGGGTGTCGATATCAACAATCAGGACAAGGAATGCCCGGCGTGCAAACACTTGGCAGATCAATGGAGTCTCTTTGATGAGATCTACCAGTTCAAGAATTTCGACGCCACGAAGGTTCATGGCTTGCTGGCTTTGGATAAGCATCCAAACGATAAAACGCCTGGCTATTTCCCGATTGCCTGGTGCAAGTTCTACGGAAAAGGCCGCGTGTTTTACACCGCGCTAGGACACCGGGAAGATATATGGACCCCGAACACCCCGGCGGGGTTCGAGCGCAAGAACTCCAAGGAAATCGCCGAAGCATACCAGGAGCATATTCTGGGTGGAATCAAGTGGGCCCTGGGGTTGGAGAAGTGGGCGCCCAAGAAAATTGAATAATTTCCGGTGATTTTCCTCCCGCGAGATATGCATTTGCTTGAATTGCCAAGCCGCAATGGCCACAATTCCTAACGTGTCCCCGCGGGACGTGAGCTGATTTTTATATGAACGAGAACCAAAACCTTTTTTCCGGTGTGAACCGGCGGGATTTTATCAGAAGCGGTTCGTTTGCGACCGCTATGGCCATGATGGGCGGCGTTCGGTTGTTCGCCCAGGCGAGTGCCGCACCGGCAGCCGAAAACAAAGCTGGCATCAAAGTTAAAGTGGCCGTCGTGGGTCTGGGCACATGGGGCCGTGAGATTCTGCGGACCCTGGCACGCATTCCTTCAGCACAAGTTGTGGCCATCTGCGATAAGTACGCCGCTTCCGTCCGCCGTGCGACACCCGACGCGCCCAACGCCAAGGCCGTCGAGAAGTTTGAAGCGATTCTGGAGGACAAGGAAATCACCGCGGTTGTCATCGCCACTCCCACGCATCAGCACAAGGACCTGGTGATTGCCGCGTTGAAAGCAGGCAAGCATGTCTATTGCGAAGCCCCAATCGCACACACGATCGATGACGCCAAGGAAATTGCCAAGGCTGCCAAGTCCGCCCCGCAATACGTGTTCCAGCCAGGGCTGCAATTGCGGTCCGACCCGCAGCGCCATCATCTGGTGCCGTTTATTCGTTCTGGAGCGCTCGGTACCTGGGCTGGCGGTCGTGCCCAATGGCACAAAAAAATGAGCTGGCGTGCTAACTCACCGAATGCTGAACGGGAAAAGGAACTGAACTGGCGTCTTGATCCCGCTCTCTCTCTCGGCCTCGTGGGTGAACTGAGCTGCCATCAGCTCGACCAGGCTGCCTGGTTTTTCAATGCCCGTCCGACTGCCGTGTATGGCAGCGGGGCCATCAACTTCTGGAAGGATGGCCGCGAAGTCGCCGACACCGTCCACGCCCTGGTGGAGTATTCCAATGGTGTGCAGCTCGCCTATGATGGCACGCTGGCCAACTCTTTCGATGCCGATTACGAGATGTTCTTCGGCAGCGATTCCGCAATCATGCTGCGCGAATCAAGCGCCTGGCTCTTCAAGGAAGTGGATGCGCCTCTGCTGGGCTGGGAAGTCTATGCCAAGAAAGAAAATTTCTATAAGGAAACGGGCATTGTGCTGAAGGTGGGTGGCAGCAAGGCCACCGATCAAGTGTCCCAGCAACAGGCTGTGGAACCTTACACGAATACCCCGCTGTCCTTCGCACTGGGGAACTTCCTGCGTAACGCGTTTGATGTCGCGGGCGCTGTCGAGGATTTCAAAGCCACCTTTGGGGAGGATGATGCCGATGGGCTTAAGGAGCACCTGTCCAAGGTTCGCCGCCAGCCGGCAGCGGATTACCAGGATGGCTATGAAAACGCGGTTACGGCCATCAAAGCGGCTGAAGCCGTGCGCGCCGGCAAACGGGTGGAGATTCAGAAGGATCTCTATGAATTGTCCTAACCCCTTTGTCGTCAAAACCTTTAACGAATAATTAAACTGACTCGAACATGAAACTCCGAACACTCATCGCAGCAAACCTGGTCTTCGCTCTGGCTGGAACCCTGGCATTGCAGGCACAGACGACCAAGCTATCAGCCCGCTCGGGCAGCAAGATGCGCGTCGAAGGCACCTCAAACATCCATGACTGGCAAGTGGAAGGCAGACTGATCGGCGGTTCCCTGGAAGTTGGCAAAGACTTTCCTTTGGAACCCGGCGCCAAGGTGAATCCCGGCAAAGTGGAAGCCAAAGGTGAAGTTTTTGTGACCCCTCGTTCGCTGACCAGTGTTGAAAAGGATGGACGGCCTTACAGCACCAAGATGGACGACATCATGTACGAAAAGCTAATGGCTGATACGCACAAGAGAATTGTCTATCGCCTCAGCGAGCTCACCCTCAAGGAAGCTGCGAAGGACAAGGAGTCTCCCTATACGTTCGAGGCCAAAGGTGAGGTCGTCGTTGCCGGAGTGACCAACCAGGTCACCATGCCGGTGACCGTGCTTCCCACGGCTGACGGCAAGATCAAGATCAGCGGCAAGGCTGACCTCAAGATGAGCGATTTCAAAATCGAGCCCCCGGCTCCCAAGATCGGCTTGGGCTTGATCAAGACCGGCGACCCAGTCGTCGTCATGTTCGATTGGATGGTCGCCGCCCCCAAAGCCGCCGCGTCAGACGCCAAGTAATCGCCGCTCAAATCATTTCAAAACTCCGGTCCTGCTCGTCAGGATCGGAGTTTTTATTTTAGCCTTTCGTCAAGATGAGCTTGTCTGCCCTGAGTGGAGGAGAGCTCGGATGCTCCATGCCTCCGCTATGAGCTGGGCTTCAGAGCGAACTCAGTTTCTCGGATAGGCTCTTCCAATCTCCGCCACCGGATTCAAACTCCCGGATCAGAGGAACGGCGTCTCCAAAGCAGTTTGTTATTGGCGGCAACGTGAGTTGCGAGCGTTGTGCCGGTTCCGGCAGACGGCTCTCTATGGCCAGCGCTTTGCCCAACGGATGAAGCGACTCGCTAAGGGCCGCACGGGCTTCTTCCAAAAGCCCGCCATCTCCAAGCAGCCGAGCCATCTTGAGCTTTCTTCGGGCCTGCTCACGATGGGCAGCGGCCTGGGCTTGTTGCTCTGCGCTTAACGGTTCCGGTTCATTGCTTGGCGAGTCATTCAGGAGTGGCCGAATAGCCCGCGTGCCCCGGGTGATCATTCCAGCTTCCACCAGGCGCTCGATCGCATCATCTGTGGAGCGATCGACCACTTCCAGGCGTACCGGGGAGAGAGGGTCCCATTGGCCAGGTCCGAAGTAACTGGCATGCAGATCTGAAAGGTTTTGACGCCAGTTTGCTGAGTCGCGATCCACAACCACGTAGATAACTGAGTGCGATCCCTCCATGGGATAACGTTCCTCACAGCGCAGCAGCGCGCCATTGATTCGTTGTTTCGCAGCTTCCGCAAAGCCGCGCGGTCGATCAGAAAGAAGCATGGGCGCTCGTTCAGTGGGTATGGCAATCGAGCGAGCCGGAGATACCAGTTGTTCCAGGCGGGAGAGGAAGGCCTGCTTGCCGCCCTGGAATTTGATTTCGCGAAGATCGCCTTTGAGATCCAGGACGCCATCAGCGAGTGCTTGTTTGCGTTCCAGGGTGGCAAGCATCCGATGCTCAATCGTGTTCTCCGAAACCAGATTGATTACTGTAATGCTTCGAGTCTGGTGTTTGCGCCAGGCACGCGCGATGCGTTGCTCGAGTTTTGCCGGATTCCATGGGAGATCACAGTTGATTACCACGCTGGCGTTCTGGAGATTCAATCCCGCCGCCCCTGAATCGGTGCTCAGGAAAAGGCGGCATTGGGGATCGGTTTTGAAGAGGTTGATTTCGGCGCGGCGGCGTTTTTGGGGGACGGAGCCGGTGTGCCAGGCGAAGCCGAGGCCCATCTTCCGGGCGAGACCGGACACGAGCTGGAGCATGCGTTCCCATTCTGAGAAGATGATGACTTTGACATCCGGATTCTCCCGACACTCCTCCAGGACTTTCTCCAGTTCCTGGAGCTTGGGGCACGCACGGTCCTGGTCGTCTAGAATGAAATTGGTATCGCACACCATCCGCATCATGTTCAGGTGGCGGAGGAGCTTTTCCTGCTCCTGCTGGGTGAGGGGGCGCCGCTTGGCAATGGAGGCCAGGCGTGAGACCACGGCTTCGTGGTCCTCATACTCGGTTTTCTGTGAAGCGGAGAGTGGCACGAAATGCTCTCGGTTCGTGCGCGGCGGCAGTTCGGTTTCAACCTCTGCCTTGCGGCGTCGGAGCATCAGCGGCTTGATGCGTTCGTGGAGACGATCCAAATTGGAGAAGCCTGTGGGGCGCCCTCGATCATCCAGTTGGTAGAACTCGCGATTGAACCGGAACAGAGGACCCAATACCGCCGGATTCAAAAAACCCATCAACGAGAATAGTTCGTCCAGGCGGTTTTCGATTGGAGTTCCTGTGAGCACAAACGCGTAGCGGCTGCGCAGGCGCTTGATCGCCTGGCTTGTTTTAGTGCTCCAATTCTTGATGCGTTGCGCCTCATCCAGGATCACCACATCCGGCTGCAGCCGCTCGTTCACTTCCAAGGCATCGATGAGCATTTGCTCATAATTCACAATGGTGAAGAACGGGCTCGCATCCGAGTCGTTTCGCGCCAGCTCGTAGGCTTTCATTCGCGCAATCCGGTTCCCATAAACAAGCTGGTAGGAAAGGTCCGTGAATCGCTGGATTTGCTCCTCCCATTCCCCTTTCAAGGAAGCCGGGGTGACAACGAGCACACGGTTGATCTTGCCAAGGCGGCGCAGCAACGCGCACGCGGCGATTGCCTGAATCGTCTTGCCCAGCCCCATTTCATCTGCGAGCAGCGCACGCTCCGCGAAGGCAAGGTGCAGCATGCCTTCGCGCTGGTATGGAAACAGCGGCACTTTCGTCTCGGAAGCCGGCCATTCTCCCTGCTGCACTCTCATTTCATACTCGCGGCGCAGGGCCTTCGACTCTTCAGCGCGCCGGCGCATCTCCAGCCAGTCATCCACCTCGCTGGCCAATCTCAAATCAGGCACGGCAACCGGGTTCAACCGCCTCAATGCTTCTGCCGCTTGCTCGGGCGTTCCTTTATCCGAACGAAACGCGCCCTTGGAATCGAACCAGGCCTTCAGAGCCTTTGGCAGCTTGGCTCCTGCCAGACTCAGGCGCAGGGACCCGTCTTCGGGTGATGCCAGCACATCGAACCGGCGGCCAGCCCCTTTTCGCGCGGCAGGGAGAAGACGCTTGTGGCGGGCCTCCAGATAGAGAAGGACAGCCTCCGCATGCTTGCATGTGCCCAGGCCGTTGATCTGGAAATCAACGCAGTTGCAGAAGACGTGCCGCGGTTCCAAGCTGAACACCTCCACTTCGTACTGAATGCCGCTCGGCGATTGCACCGAGAAGTTCGAAAAGATGGGATGGTTGGAATTCGTGTTGCGGACCCGGAACCCTTCGGTTCGGGCACGCAATCGGCGCCTGTTGATCTCATCCACGTCGCTGGTGCGCCAGTTGTGCATTGGCGGCACGATTAGTTCGGCTGGTTTGGCCATGCCTGATGATGCCAGCGGATCTGTAGGATCTGTCAACGCCAAGTTATTCGCACTCTCTCCCTGAGAATGATGCATGACCGTGCTTCCAGCGGTCTTGAACCCCAAAGCCGTTGTTTCTAGACTGATCCATCCGGCAACCCCAATACAACGCTACATGAAACCCGAACAGTGGAATACGTTTAAGCGAGCCGCCCGCCTGGAGCGGATGGAACAGATACCCTTGGCATTGATCATTGATAGTCCCTGGATTCCCGGCTATCTCGGGCTCAACCACATGGACTACTACCTGGACCCGGAGCTTTGGTTTCAGTCCAACTTGAAAATCCACCAGGAATTTCCCGATATCATCTTCGTCCCCTCGTGGTGGATGGAGTATGGCATGGCCGCCGAGCCTTCAGCGCTGGGCGCGAAAATCAAGTTCTGGCCAGGGAATACTCCAAGCGAGTGCCACCGTCTGACCCGAATTGAAGATGTTGAGCAGATCATGGACTACGAAGTGAAGGCGGATGGCTTCATGGCGATGACCTTGCACCGGATCGGAATGGCGCGTCAGCGAATCCTGGATGCCGGTCATATTCTGCCGATTGTCACCAGCCGCGGACCACTTTGCACCGCGGGGTTCGTGCGCGGGAACACCGAGTTGATGATGGACATTCTCGATCAGCCGAAATGGGCGCACAAGCTTCTCGACCTTTCCACTCGACTGGTCATTGACTGGCTTAAGGCGCAGGCCGAGGCCATGGGACCCACGGTCGAGGGCATTTTCCTCCTCGACGACATTGTGGGCTTTGTGAACGAGGCCCATTACAAGGAGTTTGCCCATCCGTACCTAAAGCGGATCTGCGACGCGTTTCCAAAGGAATGGGTGAAGATTTATCACAACGATGCGAACATCAATGCCTGCCTGGAACATATATCTGACTGCGGCTTTCACGTGCTCAACTGGGGCAAGCAGACGGATATCGCCGAGGTGAAACGCAGAGCCGGCGAGCGGCTTTGTCTGATGGGTAATGTGAATCCCCTGGAGATCGGCGTTTGCGGCACGCCTGAGGAAGTGCGAAAGGCCACCCTGCAAGTGCTCGAAAAGAGCGGCGGGGAAGGGATCATCCTCTCAGTGGGCGGTGGCGTCAGCCCCGGAATGCCTCGTCAGAATATTCTAGCGATGCAATCCGCCTTGCGTGAATACAACGAGGGGCGCTGAGGCGTTCCGGCATCAGGCTGGGTTCAGCCCGCTTTTAGCGAAGGAAGGTCGGGCCGCCTGGAAGTCGAGGCAAGCTGGCCACAGGAGACAATCTTCAAAGATGTCAGACGCATGCCTGAAGTTGCCATGGGGCCGGATGGCTGGGATTGATGTGGTGGTGCCCAGCATTCTACTCTGGCCCCTGCTTCAAGGGGATGAAGGGGATGAAGGGGATGTCAATCCGTGCTTTATCCGCTTGCCTTTGATTTTTTCCTCCTCAACCCTGGATTTGCGTTGACCTTCTGCAACCTGTTCCTTTGACATCAGCGATTCCAGATGGCTTAGCTTCTGCCGAGCTTTATCGTGCCCTTGAGCCGTTGCCAAATTGAACCAGATGTAAGCCTCCACATAGTCCTTCACCACCCCTTGAGCTAGGAGGTAGCAGATTCCTAAGTGATACTGAGCCTCCGCATATCCTTGGTCTGCGGCCTTCCGAAACCAGCCAGCGGCCAAGCTATCGTCTTTTTCAAGGCCTTCTCCTGCATAATAGAACTTGCCAAGCTCGTCTTGCCCAATCGGATTGTCTTGGTCTGCGGCTTTGCGGAACCACCCCAAGGCTTCCGCGGAGTTCTTGGTAATCCCACAGCCTCGTTGGTAACAAGCGCCCAGCATCACTTGACCCTCCGGGTCGCCCTGCTCCGCCGCCTCACGCAAAAATCGAACTGCTTCCTCGGGGTTTTCGGGAACACCTCGTCCGTTCAGGTAACACTCAGCTAGCCATACTCTCGCATCGGCCAGCCCACCCTCAGCAGCCTTTCGAAGCCATTTCAACGCCTCTAGGTTGTTTGTCGGGCCATAGTCTCCCCGCTCTAGGAAAATTCCGATGTTGAACTGAGCTCGAGGATCTTTATTGCGCGCGCTGGACTTCGTGTATTCAAGAATCCCCGAATACTCCTGATTTGTGGCGAAGAGTCCTACAAATTCATCCGGCGGAAGCAGTTGTGATTCTCGAACAAACCCTCCATCGTGGTTGTAGCGCCCATCAGAATCGTTCTGCTGTTTTAAGAGATACATTACCGAAATATCAGAGAGTCTTTGATTCTCGCCTTTGGTGCGTTCTTTATAATCCTTTAACAGAGAATTGGTGAAAGGTCTTGGAATATGATTAGTGTCTCTAAGCACTTCGGATAAACCGCTGAGCGACGTCAGGCCGACGACAATCATAGCCCAAGACGTCGACTGAATTCTTATCTTGGCCACCCCACATAGGAGAGATCGCACCACTGTTTTCCCTAAAGAACCTAATTCCAAATGGGATGCCATGGCTTTGATCTGACACCGCCGCTTACACGAGGTGTTTGGATCGAAGGTAGGTAGATCTGAGAATCTGAGGCTCACAGGTTGACTTTGTGTCGAAAACAGGTTTGTGTCAACGAGAATAGCTTTTTGCTGGAAGTCTTGACTTTATAGGTGAGAGGGGTTTTTATTAAGCTCATGACAAAGGAAGACTTCTCCATGCTCTGGTTCATTTACTATCACTATGGCGAAAACACGTATGGTCTCTGCCGCGCTGACAAATGGATGAAAGCGGATTTTGACGCGTACAACCGGATACGCCTCCTTAGGAAGAAAGAAACCCCTCCCAGTTACTCGATATTGGACGTGCTCCCAACCGAAGAGGAAGCCAAAAAACGGCTGACGGATTTTACGCGAGACAAGAAACAATAACGCAAACCCCGGCTCGACGCTGTACGGCATTTCGCCACGATCAACGCAAACGCGCACTCGCTAACATGCGTCCGGCCAGCCAGTGGTCTAGGCGGCTTGGAAATTGAACCCGCCTGTAATGCCGTCGATTTCGAGCAACGTTCCACCGAAATAAAGTTCAGGGCAGTCCGGCTTTCCATGGTTTGAAAGTCACCTCGTTGAGAGGAGGGCCACCCTGCAAGTGCTCGAAAAGAGCGGTGGAGAAGGGATCATCCTCTCAGTGGGTGGTGGCGTCAGCCCCGGAATGCCTCGTCAGAATATTCTAGCGATGCAATCCGCCTTGCGTGAATACAACGAGGGGCGCTGAGGCGTGCTTTGGTGCGAACGTTCCATGCCAAACATACTGGAGGTGTCGCTCCGGGGCTTGGGAACCCGGACGGGGGATAACACGCAGCTTTCTATTTTAGGGCTGGAAGTTACCAACAGTACTGAATTCCCACGCAGCGAAGTCTCGAGGCTTAGCCTGGCCCGTTTTTGGCGAAAGCGAGCTGGGCGCGGAGCAGGTCGTGCAATGTAATGATGCCAAGCACCTGGCCTCCCGGACGGTCTGTCAGAATCAGAAGCAGGGTGCCGGAATCGACCATGCGCGCTTCGATTTGTCGAATCGTTTCACCCGGGGTACAGGTGATCGCCGGTTCACACTTGGGGGGACGGTTTTGCCGTGCCGCAGCATCTGCCTCCTGCCGGGTGATCACTCCGCTGATGGTGCCGTTCGAAACAACTGGCAACCTCTGATACGGGTGCGCGCTGAAAAGCTTGTTCAATGCGGAAGAGGAAGTATCTGTTGCGATTATCGGATTGAAGTTAGCGACCGCGGATACAGGCAGGTTCTCCCACGTTTGCAGATTCCGAGGAGGGACCATTCGCTCAATCTGGTGGCCGTCTTGCTCAAGAATCTCTTCATAGAAATTGCATCGGTTGAGCTTTCGGCTGATAGCCTGGCTGACGAGGGCGCCCAACATCAAGGCGGGGACAAGGGCAAATTCGTGGGTCATTTCGAAAACAATGAGAATGCCGGTCACCGGGGCGCGCACCACCGCACCCAGGCAGGCGCTCATGCCCACAACCGCCAGAATCATCTGATCCGGCTGGGAGAGAGGAAGGACAACGCTGCCCAAGGCGCTTAAACAGATGCCAGACATAGCGCCGAAAAACAGGGTGGGAGAAAAAATGCCTCCACATCCGCCAAGTCCAAAACAGGCAATGGTGGCGGCCAGTTTCGCAACAAGGAGCATCGCTGCGATCTTCCATCCGATGCCGCCGGCCAGTGCGGCTGAAAGATCGTCATAGCCAAGCCCAAAGACTCCGAGATGGCCGCTCGCCAGGAAAACCGAACACCCCAGAGCCCAGGTGATCAAACCGCCCAACACGGGACGCAGCATGGGAGGAACTTTCTTGGAGTTCTTGCTGCCTGCCCTTAGCCGCATCGTCCATTTTTGAAACCATGCTCCGATAACACCTGCCGCAGCGGCAACAACAGGCGTCATTGCATAAACCCACACACCGGGAGAATCGAGGCTCGAAAGTGTGAAGGCCGGCTGTTTGCCGACCAATCCATGAACGACGAACGCGCCGATCACCGAGGCAAGGAGGATACTGCCGAGCAGAACGCTGTTGAGATCGGCTATGATTTCCTCAAGCACAAACGTTACCGCAGCCAGTGGTGTATTGAACGCAGCCGCAAGCCCTGCAGCGGCTCCGGCGGCACAGGCCATCCTGTGGTTCTGCTTGGGCTCGCCTAACAACCGCGCGAGGTTGGAGCCGACTCCGCCCCCGAGCTGCACACTTGGCCCCTCTCTTCCGAGGCTGGAACCTCCTCCGACACTCATTACACCTGCGAGATACTTGACCCACACGACACGCCAGGGGACCTGTCCAAAATCCTTCCAAAAAGCCGCCTTAAGCTGGGGTATGCCGCTGCCCGCTGCTCCCGGCGCGAACCGGGTCAAGAGATACCCGACCGCCAGGGAGGTGCTCAGGATCACTATCAACGTGCCGAGCACGAACGTAACGTGAGATTTCTGGGCCAGGCTTGTGTAGGCGAGATTGTAGACAGCGTTCATTCCTTGTTGGAATGCCACTGCGGCAATGCCTGCTCCGAGCCCATACACGCAGGTGCGAATGATAGCCTGGCTCTGGACAGGCAATCGCTGGATAAATCGGACCAACTCCACAGCCTATGATTACCTTTAAAAGGCTCGGAATCCAGCCCTGTTCATACGGAAGCCATCGCCCGTCCGGCCAGCCAGCCGGTGGTCCAGGCGGCCTGGAAATTGAACCCGCCTGTAATGCCGTCGATGTCGAGTAACTCACCACCGAAATAAAGTCCTGGGCAGATTCGGCTCTCCATGGTTTTGAAGTTCACTTCGTTGAGAGGTATGCCGCCGCAAGTGACAAACTCATCGCGATTGAGGCTCTTACCGATTACTTGAAGCTCCGTTCGCGACAGTGTTTGAAGGAGTTGGTGGGTCTGTGCGCGGGAAAGATCCGCCCAACGCGTTTCACGCGGAATGCCGCTCTGCAAAACAAGCTGTTCCCACAAGCGGGCGGGCAGGGGAGACATCGGTGAATTCACCACCGAACGTGCAGGTTGTGCCTGGCGTTTCTTTTGCAGTTCTCTGCCCAAAGACTCCAGGTTCAATTGGGGAACCCAGTTCAATAGAACGGTGAACCGGTATTCACGCTTGTGCAGCGCCCGCGCGCCCCAGGCGGACAATCGCAGGACGGCAGGACCGCTCAATCCTTCGTGTGTGATCAGCACGGGGCCGCGTTCCTTGAACGGCTCGTCCAGTACATGGAGTTCCGTTTCAGGGAGAGAAATGCCTGCCAGTTCACGCAGCCACGGCACGGATAGACGAAAAGTGAAAAGCGAAGGTGCGGGTGGTTCGATTGTATGGCCCAGGTTGATCGCGAGGTTCCCTGCGGTGGCTCGGCAACCTCCAGTTGCCAGCATCAGCTTATCGCAGGCTTGTTGCTCGGTCTCCCCATAGCCGAGTAGAAAGCCGCCTCGGCTCGTGCGCTCGACGCTCTTCAGTGCGCAGTTGGGGCGGAGTTCCACTCCGGCACTGCGCGCCGACTGAAGCAGGCAATCGACGATCGTCGCGGATGAATCGGTAACGGGAAACATCCGTCCATCCTCCTCAGTTTTCAGTGTGACGCCGCGCGCGGCAAACCACGCGACAGTATCGCGTGGCTGAAATTGATGAAACGCACCGAGCAAGGCGCGTCCGCCTCTTGGGTAACGGAGGCTCAGTTCCCGCGGGTCGAAGCAGGCGTGAGTGACGTTGCAACGTCCACCGCCGGAGATGAGCACTTTGGCGAGGAACCGCGGTCCCTGCTCAAGCACGGTCACGCGGGCTGAGCCGGTTTCCGCCGCAGTAATAGCGGCGAAAATGCCGGCAGCGCCCCCGCCTGCGATGACGATATGAGGTGAAATGGATGGCACAGCTTATGAACGTCCAGCAGCGACGGCTCTTCGTTAGAAGACAGCCGTGCTGGCTGATTGCACGACGCTAGCAATAGGGAGAGGGTTGGGAAAGGCGGAAAGGTCAGCAGCCAGTAGCTATCTCAGGTAATCCATCAAAGATACGCCCATCAGTTTGGCACCGCTTTGGAGCGCGGCCTGGAAGGCGGTCTGGGTCTCGTTCAGGTGGATCAAGGTGCTGGCCAGGTCAGCGCCTGCCAGGTTTGAAATGCTTGCCTCGGCATTGCTCACCTCGGTCTTGCTGCTCGATGCCGCGGTTTCCAGGCGTGTTTGCAACGCACCGATACCCGCGATGTGGGTGATGATGTTATCCTCATCTTTCCTCAGCGCCGGAATATCCGTGGACGAGATGGCCGAGGTGTTGCCTGAAAAGAGGTTTTCCTGAAGCGCGATGAGGTGTCCGAAGAAGTCAGCCCCCGAGGCCGAATCCGTGATCAGACCGGCCGGGCCTGAACCGGATGTGTTGGCCCCCGACATGACATCGTTGACGCGGGCGTTCTCCCCAATCTCGATCTGGCGAACGGTGGCATTACCCTGATAAGCCACACTGGTGGCTCGTCCGTTCGCACCGGTCGTTGCGATAGAGAACGGTGTTGTTGTGGAATTGGTGCCGGAGAAAATATACTCGCCGTTATACTTGCTGTTGGCGAACTGCACCCCCTGTTTGATCAACTCCGAGAGTTCGGAGCCGTAGGCACGCAACTCCTCAGGCGATTTAGTGCCATCGGCGAGCACAGCCAGTTCCTGGGCGCGGTCGGAAATCTTCTTAAGGCCTTTGATAGCAGAGTAAGCAGCGGTCGAGCGGTCCTTGAGATTGGCAATGTTCTCCTGGTACTGCGTGCGCGCGCGAATATCCGTCTGCAACCCGAGCACCTGGTGAAGCGCCGCCGGATCATCTTCAGGCAGTGAGATGCGCTGGCCGGTAGCCACCTGGTTCTGCAGGTTGGATTGCCGGCTGGCCAGTTGCTGCAACTGGCGGACGATACTATCCGGAAATGTATTGGCTGTTACGCGCATGATTCATGACTCCTATCGTTTGAGGTTCACAATTTCCTGAAGCATCTCGTTGATCGTCGTGATCAACCTGGCAGAAGCCTCAAACGCCTTTTGATACTTAACTAAATCGGTCATTTCCTCATCAATGGAAACGCCGCTCACCGATTCCCGCTCCCGCATCAAAGTAGCCATCAGCAGATCCTGGCTGGCGGCCGATTCCTTCGTTGCGGCGAGCGACCGGCCCAACCGGGTGACGGTCTGGCCGTAATGTTGATTGAAAGTGACTCCGCCAAGGGCGGCCTGGGTATCGTTTCCCGCCGCAGCTAATGCGAGGGCCACCTGGTTGTCACCCGCACTGCCGGACACACCTGACGCTTGCAGCCGCTTGGGGTCGGCCACGAGCACCGCATTCATCTGAATATTCGAAGCATCGGTGCCCGTGAAAAAGTCAGCCCCGGTGTTACCCTGCAGATCGTATCCGTTCCGGTGAATGGCATTGATGCCGGTGATCAGGCCGCTCGCCAGGGTGTTTAAATCGGTTCGCAGAGTAGCCAACTCGCCATCACGCACTGCGATCACTCCCTGCGCATGGCCAGAGGTCAGGCTCACAGCCGTTCCGCTGGTGGTCTCCACCTGGAGCGCGCCGGTTCCCGGATCAACGGTCCGCAGCCGATCGGCAACACTGAACCCCGACACCAGCAAATTGCCCGAAACGGAGACGTTCACCGAACCCGTGGCATCTGTCGCGGTTTCGATATTTACCAGCTTGGAAAGATCTTCGAGTTTCTGCTGTCGTGAGTCACGCAAATCATTCGCCGGGCTGCCCGACGAAAGTTCGGCATTCGAAATCTGCCGGTTCAGTTCGGCGACTGATTTGAGTAAGGCATTTGCAGAATCGATGTCCGAGGTGAGGGTTTCGTTGAGATCCTCCTGGAGGCTCTGCAACCGCCCGTCAACTTGATTGAAGCGGGAAGCCAACTGCTGGCCGGCGACAATCAGTGAATGACGTTCCGGCAGTGAAGTGGGGGATGTAGCGACGGCCTGAAACGCGCTGAACAGATCACTCAAGCTAGTGGAGAGACTTGTTTTGGCGGTTGTGGCGCTGGTTGAACTGGTGCTGTCCACCTGCTCACCAAGGGCGGTTTGCGCATCACGCAAAGCCTGCTCCTGGGCCTCAAGGTAGCCGTCCATGCTGGTCTCCGAACGGATCTGCCGATCAAGCAAGGCATCACGCACCTGGCGAATGGCGACGCTTTCCACCCCGGTGCCCTGAGCGCCAATGCTAGTTTGCAGGGAGTCCGTGGCCTGTAGGACCAGACGTTGCCGGGAATAGCCCGGGTTGTTGACGTTGGCAAGGTTCTGCCCCGCAACTTCCACGCCCTGCCGCTGGGTCTGCAGCGACCTGGCCCCGAGATCCAATGCTCCAAATAGACCTAGCATAAATTCCTAGCCGACAGCTTCGTAGATCGAGCTGCCGAAAGCCCCTTGGCCCATGCCGCCGGTGCAATTGTAGACGGGCTGTGAAACCACACAAAGCGACCCGATGAATTGTTGCATCAGCTCAACCGAGCGACGGAGGAGCAGATGGTTCTGGCGAGCCCGGCTTTGAACCCGTGCCAGCAACTCGTTGTTCTCGTCCACCAGCGCGCTGATGAGCGGGCGGTAGTCGGCAGGCAGAAGCGGCAAAAGTTCAGAGATCGTGATGGCATCCGGATGCCCTATCGCACGCGACAGGGCACGGTGCGCCGCTTCGCGCTCATTGCGCGCAGTGGCGATCACGGCGCCTTGAGCGTCGATGGAGGCGACGGAACTCCACACGTTGGAGGTGCGGCGGTGTGTGACATCTTCTTGCTGCTGGTCCAGCAAGGCCAGCATCTCGCCATATTGCTGCAGTTCTTTGCGCAGGCTTTCGATCAGGCGTTGAAGAGTGGGCATCATAGGTGATTCAGGGGACGACAGGTGTGGAGGCTTGAGGCGGCTCGGCCTGGTTAGCCGACGGATTGGCTTTTTCGAGCTGTTTTTGAATGGTGGTGCCCAATCCGAGACAACCGGATTGGGAAATACTTTCAGCCAGTTGATTGCTGATGAGATCCCGGTAAATCCCCGCACTTGCGGAATTCGATTCGGAACTCTTGTTGAAGAGAGGCTTCTGGGCACTCTCCAAGATTTGGCGCACCAGGATGGCTTCGAAACCCCGGCTCATCTCTGCGACGCGCTCGGGAGTATCTCCGCTGCCACGGCTGGCAAGCAGCTCGGTGGGCAGTGGGGTGCTGGCGCTTAACTGGGTTGAAGAAATTGTCATATTAGCGAATCACAAGTTCGGCCTGCAGCGCGCCAGCCTGTTTCATGGCCTGGAAAATCGCCATCATATCGCGCGGAGTGACTCCCAACGCATTCAACGCGGACGCCACTTTCTCGACGGTTGGCAGTTCCGGCAAGGCCACAACCCTGCCCTTGCTCTCGGTCACGTCGGTCGTGGTGCGCGGCGTCACTACCGTCTCTCCCTGCCGGCTAAACGGCGAGGGTTGAGATACATCCAAGTCGGATGCGATGCTGATTGTCAGATTCCCTTGTGACACGGCGCAATTTGAAATCTGAATTCTGCTGGTCGCCACGATGGTGCCGGTCCTTTCATTAATCACGATTCGAGCGGGGGCGTCGGGGGTAACTTCCAACGCTTCAAGCCGCGCGATGAAATCAATCGGCAAGGCTTCAGCGCCTAATGGCAGCCGGACCTTTACAGACGTGGCATCAATCGCACGAGCCGAGTCGGGGAAAGCCTGATTGATGGAGGCAGCCATGCGGGAGGTGGAGGTAAAGCCGGGCTCGCGAAGCAGCAACTCGACCGTGCCATCCGAGACAACCGTTGCCGGAATCTCACGCTCGACAATCGCTCCATTAATGATCGTGGCAACGGTAGGATGGTTCTTGGTAACGGTCGCGCCGCCACCACCGCCGGTGCCTGCGCTGAACCCGCCCACCGAAATGGGCCCCTGGGCCACCGCATAAACTTTGTTATCCGCGCCGATGAGAGGCGTTTGCAGCAGGACACCGCCTTGCAGGCTCTTGGCATCGCCCATGGATGCAACCTGCACATCAAGACGCGCGCCATTCTTCACAAATGCCGGAATGTCAGCGGTCACCATGACTACGCCAACGTTCTTTGAGGAGAGTGTTGTAGCTGGGACTGTGATGCCATGCCGCTGCAGCATGTTAGCCACGGTTTGCTTCGTATATACAGGATCTTTATCACCATCTCCGGCGAGCCCCGCAACCAGGCCGTATCCGACCAACTGGTTATCCCGCGCCCCGGAGACCACCGCGAGGTCCCGGATACGCACGGCAGCCGCAGCCGAATCGGCCCACAGCCCAAGCGTTAAGAGTAAGGCGAGGAAAGCTTTCATTAGAACGGCGTAACTTTGTCCCAGACCTTGGTGAACCATCCCTTGCGCTGGGAATCGCTCAGGGCTCCTTTGGACGTGAACTTGATGGAGGCATCCGCCACGTTATAACTGTAAACCGTGTTGTTAGCGGCCACATCATCCTGGCGGACAACACCGCTGAGGATCATCTTTTGCTGCTCACCCGAGAACGCTGTCTCGCGGGTGCCCTCGATCAGCAGGTTTCTGTTGGGCAGCACATCAACCACCCGCACTGCAATGCGGGCCATGATTTTCTCGGAATTATTGATCGAGCCGCCACCGTCAAAGGAGTTCTTGGAATTCACCTTCAGAGCGGGCATCTGCCCATTATGAGTCAGCATCTTGCTGGCGCCCGGGCTGTATAGAAAGCTGGCGATGCTGGCATCAATACCCGATTCCTTGGATGTCTGGGTGTTGTTGCCTTTGGAAGTGGAGTTGCTTTCCTGCACGATAATCGTGAGGACATCACCCACAGCCGCCGCACGCTTGTCTGAAACTATCGGGCGCGAGATGTCGTCCCGCCACAACGAGTCGGCGGTGACCGTCAACCTCGGGCTCAGGAGCAGGCTTCCGATAATGCACGCATGCAGTTTATTCATAGAATCAAAGCGGAAGTTCAATGGTGCGATCATTGGTGATCTTGCCGTAAAACTCACGGCGGGATTGGGGATTGCGCACCCGCACCAATTGGCCGGGGGCTCCCGCTTCCAGCACCTCGACTTTGAGGCGCAGGTTCAAGGCACCGGAACTGGCAAGTGCATCCACCACGTCACCCCGGCCGACGACCGGACGGGCTCGCAATGAGCGGGTGGTAAGGACACCCTTGGCGGCTATGTAGTCCGCGAGTTCCATTTCGATGTCTGTTTCAGGCATCTCGATCTGAACATCACGCATATTGATCACGTCGCGGCGTTCATGTAGAAAATCGGCGGGATCAAAAAGTTGACCACGTTTGAGTGGAGTCTTGGCCACCCATACATCGCTCATGATGCTGGCCTGGACGGCTGCCTGGTAGGAGCCAACCAGCAACTCACCGGCCCGGACCTCAAAGCGTAGGATGCAATGTGCCGTCAACCCGGACACTGGCAGGCTGAGCACACGGACGGAAACTTCACCTTCAGGAAGCGGAACCGGCTCCCACTTACGCGTGAGGCGGAGCTGAAGCTCACCGCGGTTGCGAGCTTGTTCGCTCAAGGAATCGGTCAGCAAACTCAGAAGGCTTGTTTCATCCAGGGTGCGCGCCGGCGCTTGCGGCACGACGGTGGGAATTGTGACCACGTTCGAAAGGGAAACGGAGGTTCCGGGGGATGGCTGCCCCGATTCGGAACCTCCGGAGGATCCAACCAGACCGAAGAAAACAATACTGAAAAAGATTGCAGTTAGGATGCGCGACATATTACCGGTGCAGGTTATTGCCTTGTTGCAGCATCTCATCGGCAGCCTGGACCGCCTTCGAGTTCACTTCATACGCGCGTTGCGCCATGATGAGCTTCACCATTTCTTCAACAACTTTCACGTTGGACATTTCCAGGTAACCTTGGGCCAGCTCACCGAACCCGTTCTCACTGGGACTGCCCAGTTCCGGCGGACCGGACGCCGGTGTTTCGCGGTATAAATTCCGACCGACACTCTCCAACCCGCTCGGGTTGATGAACCGGACCAACTGGACGCGGAAATTCGTATTGCCGTTGGGACCGCTATAGGTAACGTCACCACTCGGGGCTATCGTCACATTGGTCGTACCGGCTGGGACAGCTTGGAACCCACCTTGAAGCGCCAGACCCTCGCTGGTGATAATCCGTCCATCCGAGGCCGTTTTGAAAGCGCCATCGCGTGTATAAGCGCGCGAACCGTCCGGCAACTGGACTTCGAAAAAGCCGTCACCATGCACCGCCACATCGAATCTCTCATCCGTCTTGGAGAGTTCGCCCGTCGTAAACACGCGGGCGGTTGCGACTGCGCGTGAGCCGTGACCAACCTGCACCCCCGTTGGGAGCTGATTGCCACCGCCCTGTTCTGCGCCCGCAGCTCGCGTGGTTTGGTACAGCAGATCTTGAAATTCGATTTTGCTCTTCTTGAAGCCCGTCGTGTTGACGTTCGCCAGGTTGTTGGCAATGACGTCCAGGTTCAGTTGCTGGGATTCCATCCCAGCGGCAGAGGAATATAGTGCGCGTAGCATATCAGCTTGGATTACCGAGTTCAGCGATTACGCGTCCCATCCGCTCATCCTGGCTTTGAATCACGCGTTGGTTGGCCTCGAACATGCGCAACGAGCTGATCAGATTGACCATCTCATTCACCGACGAGGTATTGGCGGCTTCAAGGAAGCCTTGCCGCACTCCTGCCGTGGCAGGGAGTGGTATCATGCCATCCGGGGCGATAAAATAACCGGCACCAGCCTGGCCCAGCAGTTCAGGCTGAGGAAACTCAGCCAGCCGAAGCTTTCCCTTGGGCTCGCCGCCCTGAGAGACGTCGCCCGTGGGAGAAACTGTAATAGCAGACGGGTTCGCAGGATCAAACTGCAGTTGGCCTCCATCCCCCATGACCTGATACCCCTGCTTGGTCACGAGCTGGCCTTGCGCATTTACCTTGAACTCACCATCCCGAGTGTAAGCCGTCTTTCCGTCGGGCGTCTGCACTTCAAAAAAACCAGCGCCTTCGATCGCAAAATCAAGCGGGCCCCCCGTAGGACGCAGCTCGCCAGCCCGGAAGTTTGTGCTGGTGCTTGTGGAAGGCATCGACCAATTGCGCATGGAAGTCAGGCTCGTGGCCGGATCGGCGCTCAATTGGCCGGCTTCCACTGCGCTAAATGAAATTTCCTGCTTCTTGTAGCCAGGCAGCGAGCTTGAAGCCAGGTTCTCCGATACAACTTCCTGCCAACGGGCGTTGGCGTTCATTGCGGCGGCTGCCTGGTAGATGCTCACATTCATTCGGGTCCTGCTGAGCATCGTCTGTGCCAGTGCTTTTTTGGCCCATTTATGTGCCATCCAGTGCTATCTGAGGGGTAATCATGGCATTTCCTGCACCCGGCCTGCAGTTTTTTCCTGAAAATAACGACCGAAATTCGCCAGCGAGAGCCTTCAGTTCCCAATAAAACTGCCGTCAAAGCAGTTCTCCCATTATGACAACATATTGGCTTATAGCACAGAAAATCTGACGCCAGATCGGCCTCCGCCCTCGTGAGCGGTGCGTGGAAACAGACAGGGGGAACGCAATGCGACAAGGAATTGCCACATTACCGTGAGGCGGTCTTAATACCGGCAATCCAACTCGATGACCTCGCCGCAGGAGCATGTCACAATGATCCGCGAAATGCGGTCACCCTGGCGCTCAAGGCTCACCTGAGGCGTGCCGCCAGAACAAGCTGGCGCGACCGACGGATTCAGCGCGGCGGCAGCCGCTTGGAAAGGGGTGCCCGTCGTTTGCTTCACCACGCGTGCGGTGAAGGTTGCACGCTGACCAGCGTCAACCGGACCTGGAGTTAGCAAGGGCTTGAACGAAGAATTCATGATCGGGAAGGGGATGCGGTGGCGGTGCTGCCGGTCTCGATGCGGCTGCCAGTTCTTACTTTAAGTAACACGGTTACGCGCCGGTTAATCTCTTCCTCCGGCGCCTTGCCTGGCATGGGCTGCGTGTCACTCAACCCTGAGACCTTGGCCACTTGCCGGGCACTCACGCCATAATCGACGAGTTTCCGGCGGGCAGCGTTGGCACGGTCGGCAGACAACTCCCAGGGCCCGTAGCTTTCCACTGCGGGCTCCTTGGGCGAATCCGTATGCCCTTCCAGCTCCACAATGAAGGTTGTGTACCGCGCGATTTCCCACGCCAATGTGGAGAATACCCAATCCCCATAGGGGGTGAACTCAACGGTGTGAGGCTTGAAAATCGGCTTCTGAGTCTTGTCGAAAATCTGAATGCGCAAACCCTCGGGTGTCAGTTCGAGCTTGATCGTATCCTGGTTCTCCGGGTTCTCCTCCAGGAGTTTGGCAAGATCCTCTGTCACGCGGCGCAGCAGTTCGAGTTGCACGGCTGAAGCGGCGTCGAACTCGCCCTTCTGAGTGCGGGTGGCCATAGCGTCGGGTTGGGGAATAATGCCGACGGATTCTTTGGTGACCGACGAGAAAGGGTTGCGGAAAGCACGTTCGACAGCTTCCTTGATGCGCGTATCCTGAGCAGTCAGCCACAGGACGAGGAACAGAGCCATCATCGCGGTAACAAAATCCGCGTAGGCTACTTTCCATGCGCCACCGTGGTGCTTGTGTTTGCTCATTTCTTCACAACGGTATTCAACGGCTTGAGCATGGCTTCGAGTTCAGCCGCGGTCGGCCGCAGTTCTTCACTGAGACCACGGCGGCCGATCTCGACGGCCATGGTGGGCGCCATACCGCCGGCGAAACCAATCACACAAGCTGCGATGCATCGGAAGTATGCCAATCGCGCGATGCTGCTAAACTCCATGTTAACCGCTAAAGGGGCGAGGAACCCGTAGGCGAGAAAGATTCCCAGAAAGGTTCCAACCAGAGCGGCCGCTACTTTTTCGCCGATCTGTTCGATCGGTCCGGCAATCGCTCCCATCGTGATTACGATGCCGAGCACGGCGGCCACAATCCCAAACCCTGGCAGCGCATCGGCCACACGGGTCAGCACATTGACGGGCGCAGCGCTCTCCTCTTCCATGCGATCCAGATCCACATGCAACAACTGCTTGAGCTGATCTGGCTTGATCTTACCGTCAATGATGGGGCGCAACGCTCCGCATAGAAATTCGAGTGCAGCCGGGTTGCTTTGAAATCCTGGGTACTTTTTGAACAGCGGGCTTTGCTCCGGGCTGCTCACGTGCTCCTCCAAAGCGATCATGCCGTTTCGGCGGCCGAGCAGGAACACTTCATAGAGCACTTTGAGGAGTTCCTCGTAACCGTCGCGTCCCAGCGGGGTGCCTTTTAAGGTGCCGATCGCCTGCTTGACGAGATCCATGAGCACTTTCCGGGGCGACATGATAATCATGGCACCCAGGGCGGCGCCACCAATGATGATCAGCTCAGAAATGTGCATCAAGGCACCGAGGTGCCCTCCGGCGATCATAAAACCTCCGAGAACCGATCCAATTACCAAAAGTGCGCCAACGATTACAATCATGATTCGGCTGATGAATGAAGATGACTGGCCCAGTACTCCTGCTTCTCGATGAACGAGCGAATGGCCAGGATTGCCTGGGAATGAATCTGTGAAATTCGGGATTCGGTCAGACCAAAAGCTTCGGCAATTTCGCGCAAGCGCAGGTCTTCAATGTAATAAAGGCTCAGAACCTTGCGCTGGATTTCCGGCAACGTTTCCAGGCGTTTAGCGATGAGCTCTTTGAGATCATTTCTTTCGGCTGCCAGCGATGGGTCCTCCTGGGATTCATCGGCAACGCTCTCGTGGGCGTTAAGGGCGCCGCTTTCAGCGGTTTCCAGATCCAGGCAAATGAACGTGGCCGGGCGAACTTCATCCAGCCAATTCTCGTATTCCTGCAGGCCTATATTAAGTGCACGCGCTACCTCCAGGGGTTCGGGAATGCGTCCGAGCTTCTGTTCCAGGTCACCCATCACCTGTTGGATGCGTCGCGCTTTAGCGTGTACGAGACGTGGCACCCAGTCTGTGCGCCGCAGCTCATCCAGAACCGCTCCGCGAATGCGAAATCGGGCAAAGGTCTCGAAGGATGCTCCGGCGTTGGGGTCGAAATTGCGGATGGCTTGAAGCAGGCCGATCAGTCCAGCGCTTTGCAGGTCATCAGCACTCACGTGGGCCGGAAGGTTCATTGCCAGGCGTCCAACCACTGTCTTAACCAGTGGAAGGTGCATCTCGACTAATTCACCCTCGGATTTGGATTCCGAGCGTTGGTAGCGTTCGCGCACTGCCTGTGCGGTGGGTGCGGTATCAGGCACCAGGACTTCAGCGGTGGAACTTTCGGAAGCACTCATGTTTTTGCAGGACGACCTTGTTTTGCTTCTTTCCGCTGCAACTCAGCCTCAGCGATGCGTTGGGCGACTGAATCGCACAAACCCACCGCCCAGACATTGCCCCACCAGCGGGTTAGCAGGCCGAATACAACCGCTGCCACACTGGCTTCCAGAAGCACCGTCGGCCCATCCCGATGGGCGACCAGACCACACAACAGGCCGGTTAAGAAACCAGCGAATGCTCCGGTGAGTAGAAAAAATTTCATTTGGTCGTCACGTTTCCGATGAGATGCTTAGCAGGGGGATTGCCAAACTTGGCTAAGAAGGTGAATTCAGCGGCAAACGGCCCCTTTTGCTAAGTAAGCGCGGGGAAGAGCCGTTCCGGGGTTGCCAGAACAAATTCACCCGGAATATTTTGCCCGCCAGCCAGATAACTGATGGGGAAATTTGTTCCTAGCACGAAATTCCAAAGCTTGCCCAGCGAACGTTCCTCATCAACATGAGTAAACACTAAGTCACTCACCGGAAGCCGGGCGAATGCCTTGATTTGCGCGGTTAACAGCGGGGACGTGTAAGCTGAGTTCAGGACCAGGTGCACACTCACCGGTTGCAGTTTGGATAATTCCCGCCCCAACTGCTCCATCGCGGCACTGTTTTGATGGTTAACGCCCGGCAAATCAATCCATTGGGATTCGGACACCGGCGTCTGTGCCTTCCACGTTCTATGGACGGCTATGCCCAAAATTTCGCCATGCACGGAAAGGGATTCGGCCAGGTTGGCTTGTGCTCCATCCAGACGCCAAACCCGCGCCTTCTGCCCTTCAATCAGGACACTTTGAGTCAGCCATTTGCAAAGCACTGTGGTCTTTCCACTCCCGGGAGGGCCGATAAATACGTGCCGGGCTGGAGCCGTTGGACGAGGACACGTCCGCCAGAAATTGAGTAGAACTTGTCTAGCAAGGTGCAGTTCCTCTCCCAGGCTGCCCCGGGAAGGCGGGAGTTGCTCCAGTATTCTCTCAATATGCATTGGCGCCAGACCCATCTTCTCGAGAATGACGGCGCAACGTTGGTCGCCCGAATAATGGCGCATCGGCGCGGTATCCAGCGTATCAAGGAGCGCGGGAGCGGGGCAGGGGGCAGGCGTTGCTGCGGGCGCTGAGGGCTCCGGGAGGCATGCCATAACTTCCAGCATCGGTCGTTGCCAGAGGCGGCTCACGCCATTGCGAGCCACCTGCTTTACGTTGACCACCATTGCTTCAGGCCCAAGTTGCTGCCGGATTTGCTCCAGCGCCTCATTGGCGGAGTGAGCGCGGAACCGGTACAGCTTGACCTTTTGATCGCCCGGAGAACCCTCCAGGCTTGGAACCGGATGGGTGGCATCACTCGGGGTATTTGGCATCACTCAAAAGCGGGAATGACCGCGTGATTCTGAATTTCCATGCGCGAAGGCACTTCGGAATAAGAAAGTACCGCCAAATCGGCAAAGTTGGGTTCAAAGAACCGCCTGAACGCAAGACGGATCTGGGGAGAGCAAAGCACCACAGGCGGGTGCCCCCCGGAAATAAGCTGCTGCAGTTGCTTACCCAGTTGTTCCAGTATATGCCGGGCCAGGCCGGGTTCCATGACCATGGAAACTTCGGTGCCCGATTGGCGAATGCCCTTGGCCAATTGTTGCTCCAGGCGCGGATCAAGGGTGATGGCCCGCAGATAGCCGGTGGGCGTTTGGAAATTCCGGGTAATCTGGGCGCCCAAAGCTCTTCGGGCCTGCTCTGAAAGTTCATCAGGGTTCTTCGTGATCCCGGCGTAATCGCCAACCTTTTCCAGGATCCCGGCGAGGTTGCGTATCGAGATGCCTTCGGCCAGCAGGTTTTGCAGAATGCGTTGCACCTGGCCGACGTTCAGTTGCGCCGGAACGAGCTCATTCACAACTGTGGGGTGGGTATTCTTGAGATTGTCGAGCAGCACTTGAACATCCTGCCGGCTGAGTAACTCATGACCCTGGCGGCGGACCGTCTCGCTCAGGTGTGTTACCAGCACAGAGGCTGCATCTACCAGGGTATACCCGCTGATCTCGGCATTCTTGCGCTCCACCTCGGTCACCCACGTCGCTGGCAGTTGGAACACGGGTTCAACCGTGGGAATTCCTTTCAAAGTCACCTTGCTGCCGGTAGCGTTCATGGCCAGCCAATGACCTGTCATGAGCTGTCCCTTTGCCACCGGGTTGCCTTTAACCAGAAATCGGTAGTCATTAGGACCCAATTGCAGGTTATCACGCAAACGGATCGGCGGAAGGATCACGCCCATTTCCTGAGCGAAATTCTTTCGTATGCCGGTAATCCGCTCCAGGAGATCGCCCCCGCGCCGCGTATCGGCCAGTGCAACCAGCCCATAGCCCAATTCGACCTGCAGCGGATCGAGGTGGAGCAAATCTTCCATCTTTTCACCGCTGGAAGCACCAGCCGGTTTGGCGCCGGATTCCGGCTTTCCAGGGGTGGCAGCCGCACCGGGAGTGCCGGCTTCAGCACCAACGGCTTTTACCAATGGGCCATGTCGATGCAAAGTGTAGGAAAGCCCGCCTGTGATTATGGCCAAGGTGAGGAACGGCATCATCGGCAGTCCCGGCACCAGTGCCATGACCGTCATCATTGCTGAGAGAATCGCGAGCGCCTTCGGGTACAAGAGCAACTGCCGGCTTAACTCACGACCCAGGTCTTCCTTTGAAGCCGCCCGAGTGACCAGGATGCCGGCTGCCGTGGAAGTAATCAGGGCCGGAATCTGAGAAATCAACCCGTCACCAATCGAGAGAATGGTGAAGCGCTCCAGGGATTCCGTAACCGTCATTCCCTTCTGGGCAATGCCGATTGCGAAGCCACCGACGATATTGATCAGAGTTATCAGGATCGCGGCAATGGCGTCACCGCGCACGAACTTGCTCGCACCGTCCATTGCACCGTAGAAATCAGCTTCCTGCTCAACGGATCGGCGTCGGGTACGCGCTTCAGCTTCTCCAATGATGCCCGCATTCAGCTCGGCATCGATTGCCATCTGCTTGCCTGGCATGGCATCCAAAGTGAAACGGGCGGCGACTTCCGCGATACGCCCGGCGCCCTTGGTGATCACGATGAAGTTGATGAGCACCAGGATCAGGAAGACAACCAGACCTACAACGTAATTGCCTCTAACTACGAAGTTTCCAAACGCTTCGATCACATGCCCCGCATAGCCATCCAACAGGATCAATCGTGTGGAGGCCACGTTCAGAGCCAGCCGGAACAACGTAATAAAGAGCAACAGCGTGGGGAACCCGGTAAAATCCGCTGGGGATTTTAAATAAAGGATAACCAGAAGCGTGAGGAACGAGAGCGCCACGCTTGCAGCGAGCAGACCATCTAGAAGGAATGGGGGGATTGGCAGGATCAGGAGCAGGATCGTGCCAAACAGGGCAGCAATCAACCACAGGTCACCCTGTCCCAACCACCGGCGTATTTGAAGCGTTGCCATGTTTAATCGGGTGGCCGAAGTGCTTAAGGAGGCAAAAACTGCCTACCTCATCCCTTTTTCGCCTTTTCAACGCTACTTAGCGCTGATTGGCCTGTGCGTAATAACGATAACGGTTGTTCGCGTAAACCCACGCGAGCACTTCGGCAACCGCAGCATAGAGCTGAGCAGGAATCTCGCCACCCACTCTTCCATGCTTATACATTAACCGGGCAAGAGGCTTATTTTCGACAATTGGCACTCCATGCTCCTTTGCAATTTCTCGGATTGTCTTGGCATTGAGGCGGATGCCTTTGGCAACAATCCTGGGTGCCTTCATAGACTTTCGATCATACCGCAACGCCACCGCGATACGTGTCGGGTTGGTGACCACTACATCCGCTGTCGGCACCGCAGCCAACATTTTCCGGGTGGATTGGCTCATGAGCCGTCGGCGACCTGCTTTGATCTGAGGATTGCCTTCGCTGTTCTTGGCTTCGTCTTTGATTTCCTCCTTGGTCATCATCATCTTCTTATACCAAGTCCAGTACTGCCAACCATAATCCGCAGCCGCTAATACTCCCAACACCAGCGCCACACGACCAACAATGCGCAGGCTCGTCGTGCCAAGAAACCCAGCCAGTCCATCTACAGTCACCGTTTGCGTGAAGATCGGATGTTCCAAAACCGATTTAACCGTGGACCATGTTAAGAGCGCGATGAAAATGAGCTTCAAGGAGGCCAGCGCGGCAGTTGGAGCCGATTTAAACGAAAAGACTCTCTGGAACCCGGGCACGGGATTAAGCCGCTCCCATTTTAATCCGATCGCATCGGGAGCCGTGTTGAAGCGGGTCTGTAGCGCACCGGCAATCATTCCTGCCAGGAGGGTCGCCAGGAGCACCGGCCAAACGCATCCCCCAAGCTGAAGCGCGCCAGCAATCGCATAGCTCTGCAGTGCGGACGCGGTTAGGGGGGTATCGTGCAAGTGGCTAAGGTTCGCGGTGACGGTATACTTCAGGGTCCCCCAGATGTGCTGGCCGGCCAGGCTGAATGCACTCATGGCCGCTACGAGAACAAAAACGGTCTGGATGTCACCGCTACGAGGGATCTCACCACGCTTGCGCGCCTCCTCCAACTTCTTTCCTGTCGGCGCCTCTGTCTTCTCGCCTTGCTGCTCGCTCATAACCTAGGAAGCCCCCATGGATTGAGCGACCCGAAGCATATCCTCAGGCAACAACCGCAAATAATTGATAATGTGCTGTGCCGCCAGTTCGAGTGTCAGAGCGAAAACCAGCATTCCAGCAAGAATACGAACGGCAAAGCTCTCCGAGAATACGTTCATTTGCGGCACTGCGCGACCGAGCACAGTGAACACGAGCATCACCAGGAAGGAGATGGCCATGAGCGGAGCGGCAATTTGAATGGCCACCACGAATACCTTGCTCGTGTGCCCTAGAATCCCGTAAAACATCGTCGCCGACGCGTGTTCGCCGCCAATTGGCAGGAAATCGTAAGTTCGTTGAAACCCGGCTAGGACGACGTGATGCAAATTCAGTGAGAACATCAGCATTGCCGCGAGGTAAAACAGAATCATGCCCGGGGCTTGCGTGCTGGTGTTGGTAAAGGGATCGAAAACACTACCCATGCTTAGCCCCATCTCGTTGGAAACAAGGCGGCCGCCGAAATCCACCGCGTAAAAGCACATCCGCGCCACGAAACCAATCGCCAGACCCGCTGCCATTTCAGCGGCGAATAAACCGGTGAGATGCCCTAGAGTCCCAGGGTTCGCAGGTAACGGGCTGAGCGCCGGGGCAACCAGGATGGTCAAGGCTGCAGCAAGGGCTAATCGAACTCGAACAGGGATATTCGTCGCAGAAAACAGAGGGAAAACGCTCAGGAACGCCCCGGCACGGGTAAAAACCAGCATTCCCTTTTCCAGTTCCATTTCCATGGCAAAATCACTGAGTCATCTGGGGCATGTGCTGGATCACAGCCGTCGTGTATTCAATAAGCACACGGACGATCCAGGGAAGTAGGATCAGCAGGAGAAGAATAACAGCCAGTGCCTTTGGAACGAAGGTAAGGGTTTGCTCGTTAATACCTGTCACGGCCTGGAAAAGGCTGACCATCAGGCCGACAACCATCGCGGCCCCCAGGCAGGGAGCTGCAATCAACACCGCCTGGAGCATCATGCCCTTCAGCAGTTCAACAGTGAATTCCGGATTCATGGCAGCAAACTAATCAGGTCGCAAAACTTTGGATGAGTGACCGAACGACCAGCGCCCAGCCATCCACCAGAACGAACAGCAGCAGCTTCAGCGGCAAGGCGATCGTAGCGGGAGGCATCATCATCATACCCATGCTCATGAGCACAGTCGCCACGACGAGATCGATCAAAATGAACGGCACGAACAACAGGAACCCCATCTGGAACGCCGTTCGCAGTTCACTAATGATGAAAGCAGGGATCACGACTCGAATAGGCAGATTCTCTGGAGTCGTTGGAGCCATCTTGGCAAGGCCCACGAACAGCTCTAAATCACGCGGACGAGTTTGCTTCAACATAAACGTCGAAACGTGGGTTGAGGCACGATCAAGGGCCTGCTGGCTGGTCAGAGCTCCGGCGCGATAGGGCACCAGCGCATCCTGCTGCACCCTATCCCACACCGGGGACATGATGAAAAAGGTCATGAACAGCGAGAGGCCGATGATGATCTGATTTGAGGGAGCGCCTTGAAGCTGCAATGCAGTGCGCACGAACGAAAGCACAATCACGATCCGCGTGAAGCAGGTCATCAGCAGCAGGATCGACGGTGCAAGTGCCAACAGTGTCAGCGTAAACAGGATCTTGAGGCTGACATCGATATCCTGTTGTCCGCCAGTGTCCAGGGTAAGGCGGAACGGAAGTCCCGCCGCATTCGTTTGGACCTGGGCCGACGCTTCGTTGACGCCCAGTGACAGGAAGCCACCCAGCACCAAAGCCAGCAGGCAGAAGCGGAAAAATCTGGCGAACTGTGATGGCGTATTCACGGATGCCCCTCCGGGGGGCGTCCAGGAGAAAAGGGTGTGATGCTGGACGGCACCTCGAACTCGGCATTCTCGTCCAGCGGTGAAAGCATTGAGACTCCCGTTGGGCCGGATGCGATGAGAAAACGTTGACGGTCGTAACGCACGACGAGAATTGTCTGCCGGTTGCCCAGTGAACGGGCCTCACAGATGTCCAGCAGCGGAGCAGCCCGCCCGGTGCGGGGAAGAAGACGTTGCCAGTTGCGAAAGGCCCAAACGCCTCCGAAAAAGAGCGCGATGACCACAGCGAAAGCGCTGAAAACACGGATGATCGAAGGCCCGGCTGGCGGGAGGGGCAGGGGCTGTGGGAAGGCGTTGGTCTGTGCCAGCGTAGTCGCGCATGTGAGCACGGCGACCAGGAACAAACCCGCGCAAACCCTTGCTCGGGAAACTGTTCTCATGCTCCAGCCTCGTTCAACAACTCAGTGATCTTGATGCCAAATCGATTCTCCACCACGACGACTTCGCCTCTGGCTACGAGCCTGCGATTGACCAGCAAACGGACCGGGCTGTCAGCGGTTTTGTCCAGTTGAACGACTGAACCTGCGCCGAGTTGCAGCACCTCTCGCATGGGCATTTGGCAACTGCCCAATTCAACCGTAAGAGTCACTGGCACATCAAGTAATACGCCAATATTTGCGGGGCTATCTGATAAGACACTCATAGGATTTCTATCTTCTCCGGTTTGATCAGTTCCACCGCCCATTTACCGTCACTGGTGCCAAGGCGGCACCGGAACTTGGGAAGGCGCTCGATTTGGAGACAAAGACTTTCGGCACAGCCAGGCTCGAGCATCACCACATCTCCGGTTTTAAGGGAAGCCAGCTCTCCGGCGGTCATTTCGAGGTTGCGCCATTGGGCACTGAGCTCTACGGGGATGTCGTCCAGCATTGTGTTCCAGCGGGGCATGGCTGCGTTCGCTGTGGTGCCGGGTTTCTCCGGGTCACCCGGGCTGCCAAGCTGGCGCACCAGGTTTTCCACCGTGTAATACGGGAAAGCGAGTTGGACCTGTTCGATGCAGTCGCCCAGGCGCACCTCCATGGAGAGGCACAGCATCACCGTATCGTGGGCGGCTGTTTGCAGAAATCGGGCATTGTTCTCATGCCCCACAATCACCGGACGAAGCTCCTGGTATTTCTGCCAAAGATTGCACCACTCACCGAGCATCACGTGCGTGACCTGGTCTTGCAGGGCGATCTCGATCTCGCTCAAATCACGGTTGGCGTTTACAGAATGCGCCGGGCCACCGAGCAGACGGTCAACCATCGTCAATCCGAGGCGGGGCGGAACATCAAGCAGGCAAATGCCGCGTTGCGGTTCGGCCTTGAAGAGCGTCAGATGCGTCGGGCTCGCCAGACCCTCAATGAACTTCTGGTAAAGCACCGTCTGCAACTTCGACATCTGGATGTTCACCTCCAGGCGAAGGTAGATCGATAATCGCGCGCCCAGCGACCGAATGAAGTCCTCGTGACGCAGGCGGATCTTGCGCAGCTCCGCAGGGGTCAGGAAAGCCGGCTGCCGAAAATCGCAAGGCTGGATGTCCTCCGCCCGAATCCGTGCCAATGTGCCATCCGGCCGTCGAACCTGAAGAGTGGACTCTTCGGCCTGGATGTGCGAAAGAAGGCGTTCAACCTCACTCTGTGTGAGAATCTCGCCTTCGGGCGCATTGTCATCGTTTGGGTTCATCCGTTCCTACTGGATTGCAAATTCCGTCAGGTAAATCTCCTGGACAGCCGAGCCGCCCAGCACCTGGTTGAAACCGGTCAGCAGTTCGCTGCGGACCAGGTTCCTGGCGCCCGGTTTTTCCAGGTCGCTGATACTCTTTGTAGCTAGCACGCCACAGGCCAAGTCGCGCAATTGCGCTTCGTTTTTTGTAATCTGCTCGCGGAAGTCTTTCGTCTTGCCCACAAGTACCAGGCTCGCAAGCAGATAGCGCGACCCCATCGAGCCAGCCACGTTCACCAGCAACTTGGTCATCGGCACGTTTTCAGTCGCTCCAGACGCTGCTGCGGTCGTTCCTTCCTTAGCCGGAGCGGTTCCACCTTGCTCACCCCCGGCTTTTTTTTCCTCCTTGGCAGGTTCTGTGATGCCTAAGCCCTGGCGCATTTTGGGTATGAGGACAAACGACGTGACCAAATACGCCAACACGGGCATGAGGACGAGCGAGAGGATCAAAGGCAGCCAGGCGGCAAACCCGGACTTCCCGGCGGGCGCTGGTTGTGGACTGCCGGCTTCGGCTGTGCCTTCGCCGGCTGCCCCTTCTTTCGGGGCGTCAGTGCGTGGAGCGGCGGCCATAATCAGGTTAGGTTAACGCTTCAGATTCACTACTTCCTGGAGGATTTCGTCTCCAGTGGTGATAATGCGAGCGTTGGCTTGAAATGCGCGTTGGGTAGTGATCAGGTTCGCAAATTCGTTGGTCAGATCGACGTTCGACATTTCGAGAGCGCCTGCCTGGATCTTGCCCATGCCGTTTGTAAGCGGAGCCTCGGTCTGAGCCAGGGGACCTGCGCCAGCCATGCCTGAGTAAAGGTTACCACCCTCTTTGGTGAGCGCTTGCGGATCGCGGAAGTTTTGCAGCAGCACTTGTCCGCGCGAAAACTCCGTTCCATCACTCAGCCGCACGTTAACCTTGCCGTTGTTCTCGAAGCTGAAGGAGCTGATAGTCGCGCCAGGGGCTGCCGTCGCCGGGGCTCCCGTGGTATCAATCTGGATGTCACCTCGGGTGGTCAGACCACTGTCTGAAAAACCTTGTACGCGGAATCCCTGTTCATTCACCAGGTACCCGGTTTCGTCCACGTGGAACGTGCCGTCGCGCGTCGCATAGGTAGAGCCGTCTTGCGGATTGCGCACGGTAAAAAAGCCTTCTCCGGAAACAGCCATATGTGTATCGGTCCCGGTGCTGGTTACGGTCCCTTGACGGAACTGATTGCGAACGGCTGCGGTGGTAACACCCGTGCCAATCTGCCGTGAGGGCCCGCCCATCGATTGACTGAATGCGTCTTCAAACTGGGTTCGCGAAAGCTTGTAACCAGTCGTGTTGACGTTTGCAATGTTGTTGCCGATAACGTCCATTCGAAGCTGCATCTGTTGGATGCCGCTGACGCCGGAATTTAAGGATGATAGCATAGTTTTATGTGACTTTAGTTAACTGGCGCCATAGACACAGATTTGATTTGATTCAAATCGTAGGCTTGGCCATTTACGAGGATTTTTGGCGTCCCTGCCTCGATTTTAACGGCGCTGACAGTGCCAGTAACTACTGTGCCATCGTCAGCTTGCAGTTCCACCTGGCGTCCGAGCACATTGTGGGCCTGCGAAACTTGTTGGTCTGCGCGCAGACTGGACAATTGCTGCTCGATTAACTTGTTCTGCTCGAGCGAGCTGAATTGGGCCATCTGCCCAATGAATTCCGTGTCTGTCTTCGGATTCATCGGGTCCTGGGTGGTCATCTGTGTTACCAGGAGCTGTAGAAAATCATTTTGTCCCAGGGTTTTAACCGGATCTCGCTGGGAGGTGGCATCGGTCGAGGAATATCCGGTATATGCGGAGGTGGCGCTAACGCTCATAATTTGATTAGGCCCAGCTTTCCCATGCGTTTCCGGATGGGGATCGCCGGGCAGGTTGCTCGGTTGGTTTAGAGTTGCGATGCACAGGCCCGGCGAAAACCGGCATTTCGGGCACCACATCAGGCGTTGAACGCCGGTGCCCTGGGTTTTGTCCTGTAGAACCGTTGAAAGATTGTTGTCCCGCGGTTTCCAGGCCGCTCAGCTTGATACCTTGCTTGGCCAAACGATCCTGTAATTCCGACCAGTCGCTTTGCAATGCCGAGAAGTCGCCACGTTGGCACACCGCGCGCGCCTCGATCTGGCCCGCATGAAATCGAATATGCAGCGACAACTCGGTGTCGGCATCAGGTTTGATCGTGACTTCCAGAGCCGCGCCCTCACGTTTATGAATCCGCACAGCCGCCTCGTTGATCAGGGCCTGAGCTTTTTCGACGGCTTCGAATGAAACCGGCATCGAAATGACTTCTTCGCTTCTCGACTCAGCGACGGCTGCCGATTCGCGATAGGCGGCAAAGAGCGAGGATTCACGACCCTCAACCGAATGCACCTTCGGTAATCTGGGGGCTGACTCAGCGGAATCGGCCTCAACAGACATAACTGGGGTACTGGTCGGAAGATTCTTCCGAGCCGACCCGGCAGTTTTGTTCTCTTGAGGCGTTACCATCGTTGTATTGGACGGTTCAGCAGCGGGCGTGCCACCTTCGGGCTCAGATTCGGCCTGTGTGCCCAGCGGCGCAGAACTGACAGGCATGTTTAACGCCTTAACGCTCTCCACCTGGGTAGGTTGGGTGATTGAGAATCGATAACTCGCCTCGGTGCCGGGATTCGCTGGTCTTTCTGCAGGCACCGCCTCGGATCGAGGAGGCGCAGCGGTCTCCGGTTGGGCCGGTTCGACTCTAACTGGCTCGGGAACCACCGGCGTAACTGGCGGAAGCGGTGCTCGTACACTTGAAACAGCATCGTGTGCCGGTACCTGCGCTTCGGGGGGTGGCCCCCCAGCGATTGATGAATTTGGTGCCGGGAGAGGATCTGCTTTTGCGGGTGCCGGTGCCAACGCGGTGGCAGGTTCCGGAACGACCCGCGACAAGGGTGCGGGAGTTACCCGAGTGGCACCCGCATCAGAGGAATTGGTTTCAAAGTCACCCTGAGCCAAAGCAGCGGATGTTTCCAATGCCTGCGGAGCCGGTCGATCCATCGGAACGGAAGGCACGTCTGATTCCACTGGAACAAGCCGCCCCTCGCTCGCCACCCAGGTGGAAGGCACGTTTGAGTTCACTCGAACGGATGTCTCGGCTGACTGCGGCAGGGTAGGGGCGTGGCTGGATGAATCCGCGGAAGATCGCTCACCTGCTGCTTGAACGGTTGGCGGTTTGGGAACGGTCGAAGTCTCAGGTGTATCGCTATTCGGTGAAGACGCCAGGGCTGGAGGAGCTGTTGGACCGGCATGCGCGGCCGGAGCGGTTGAAGCACTCGGAGAGGCCTCTGGTGACGGTTCGCTCTCAAGCCCGAGTCCACCTGTTTCTGGATTTGCCTGTACGAAAAGCTGGAGGGGCCCGGGTGGAGCCGCCGGAGCTGGAGCCGAGGTCATTAACAGGCACGCGGGGACTGTCTCTTCGCGCGAATCCTTCTCCTCACCTTCAGGGGTCTCGGCGTCATCCAATTGCTGGCCGGATTCCGCCGTGCTTCCTGAGGAGTGAGGTGCCACAGGTTCAGCAGAGACCAGAAACGAGAGAAAATCGGCACCTGATTTGGCGTCCGAACGTGCTGGCGAAGTGCCGCCCTGAGCGGGCCGGCTTATGTCAAAGGCTAAAACGCTCTGGCTGGTCATTGCGACTCGCCTTTGGCTGACGGATCTTTGATCAAAAACAAGCGGAGACGGTTGGAAATCGTTGCCGCACGGCGAGCGCCCTCCTTGTCGGCTTTCCCGATTAGCTCGAGAACAGCAGCGCATTCCGATTCTTTCATCAAGCCAAGTATCGCGACCGCCTGGTCATCCTCCAGTTCACCGAGGATGGTGGCTGCCGCCGCTGGTGTCATAGCGGAGTACATCTTCGCGAGTTTTTTAAGGTTTACTGCCTCCTCTTCGCGAACTTTAAGCACGGTCTTATCGAGCATGGCCTGCACCGTTGCCACTCGCTGCGTTACCGTGGCGATTTCCTGCTGCTCGGCTTTAAGGCGAGCTTCCAATTCATCCAACTGCTTCGAGCGTTCATTGAGCGCCTCGCGCTGCTCGCGCAGTTCGTTCAACACCTGGTCCACTTCGGGATTCTTGAATCCCCAGGAGGGTTGAAGCGCGCCGGCTTGCGAGGCTGCGGCTTCGCGAGTCGCTTTAATCTCAGCTACCAAATGAGCCGGTCGCAATGCAAACCATGTTGTACCGGCGTAGCTGAGCATGCCGATCAGCATCGCCATCCAGGATGATTGTAGGAAGCGCATAGAAATTTAGTCCTGAAGCTGTGCCACGACGTCCAGGCTCTCGCCAATCGGGAACAGCGCCTTGCGCCGTCCGGCTACTTCGTCGAGTTGTTTCTGTTCGGCACGCAGGAACTCGTGCTGGTGGGAAAGCCGTCGCTTGGACTTCAGGTTGTCGAGCACCTGGCGTTTTTGAGTCGCCTGGCACAACTGCGCGCGGGTTTGCTCCAGGCCCGCGCGGGTGCTTTCCGCATGAGCTTGAGTGCGGCGAAGTTCTTCCTGGGCCGCTGCCGACCAGGCATTGAGCCGCATGATATCCGCAGCCGGTGCGCCTCGTGTGCAGGTGGAAGTGACCAGATTCCAGGAGGTCTGAAGCTGGCCTTCGGCGTGGCGAACCAGGTCCAACGCTTTGTCGTGCGCTGCCTGGGCAACAGCACAACGCTGCTGTGCCTCCTGTTCTGCGCGCTCACGCAGGCCCAGGATGGATTGGAGAGTGAATCGAAAAGCCTTCATTCAGTTCACGTCTTTCGCGGCGCTGCGGGCGCGGCAGCGGGTTCGGGTTTGAGAGTCTTGCTGAGCAACTTCCAGCTTTCGTTGCTGTCAAAACCCTGGTCAACCTCCTGGCGTAGAAACTGCCGCAACGGCTCATTCAATCGAATGGCTTCATCGATCACCGGGCTGCTGCCGGCGGGATAGGCTCCGATATTGATAAGGTCCTGGTTCTGGCGGTAGGTCGCCATGAGATCGCGCGCGCGCGCGGTCATCGTCAACTCGTCTCCGTTGAGCAAATCACGGGTCAGACGGCTGACACTCTCCAGCACATCGATCGCTGGATACTGGTTGCGGGTCGCGAGTTCGCGGGAAAGCACAATGTGTCCGTCGAGGATCGAACGAACGGTGTCGGCAATTGGATCGTTCATATCGTCGCCTTCGACGAGAACGGTGAACAAACCGGTGATGGCGCCTTGCTCTGCCGTGCCAGCCCGTTCCAGTAACTGCGGGAGCAAAGAGAACACAGAGGGGGTGTAACCACGTGTCGCAGGTGGCTCGCCGACGGCCAGGCCAATCTCACGCTGTGCCATGGCAAAGCGTGTCACCGAATCCATCATCAACAAAACGTTCTGCCCGGCGCTGCGGAAATACTCCGCAATGGCCATGGCAAGAAATGCGCCCTTAAGACGAACCAGCGCCGGCTCATTTGAGGTCGCGACCACAACCACAGATTTTGCACGGCCTCGCGCGTCGAGGTCCTTTTCCAGAAACTCCCGGACTTCACGGCCACGCTCGCCGATGAGTGCAATGACGTTTACATCGGCTTCCGCCTGGCTGGCCATCATTCCCAACAAAGTGGATTTACCTACGCCGCTGCCTGCAAAAATTCCAAGACGCTGGCCTCGCCCGCAGGGAATAAAGGTGTCGAGTGCCTTGATGCCTGTGCGAAAACGTTCGTGAATGCGCTGGCGCTTGAGCGGGTGCGGCGGCGCGAGATTGAGTTGAACCTGGGCGTCGCCACGAATAGCGGGAAGGCCGTCGAGAGGACGGCCCAAGCCATCGATCACACGGCCTCGCAATGCATTTCCAACCTCCACCTGGAGAGGAGACCCGGTTGCGATGACCTCGCTGCCGGCATGAATGCCCTGCATGTCTCCCAAAGGCATTAACAGCAAACGATGGTTGCGGAAACCTACCACCTCGGCCAATGTCGAACGACCGTCCCAGGCTGATTTAATAACACAGACTTCACCAACGGCTGCCACCGGCCCCTCAGACTCCACAATGAGTCCGATGGACTGCACCACCCGGCCGCGGCGTTGCACAGTGGGTGCGGCGCGGACTCGGGCCGCGAGTGTCTGAAATGGACTTTGGCTTGCGGGATTACTCATGTTTCAAAGCTTGGCGGATCAGATCAAGGCGGGTTTCGCGCCGGCTATCAATACTTCCCAGGCAGGTATATACCAGGCAACCGCCCCGAGTTACCTCGGGAGACGCATGAAAATGGGCCTGAGGCCCACCACCTTTTGTGACAACAGCCGGGGGATTCATCGCCTGCAAGCAGGCCAAATCGTCGGGATGCAAATGCACGTTGATCTCGGTGGCGCCCTCCGCTTCATCCAGGGCGGCGCGAACAGCAGCCGCGACCATTTCACCATCAATCGGCAAGTCGTTTACGAGCTTGCGCGCAGTTTCCAAAGCGAGCTCGATCAAACCAACCTCAGCATCATGAATGGTTTTATGCACCGCCTGGGTAAGAGCTGCCAGAACGCCGTTCTGCAATTCCAGCAATTCGCCTCGCTGCCGAACCAACTGTTCATTAAGCCGGCGCTCCCCCTCAACCACGCCCCTTTGGTAAGCGGTGGCTTCGCGTGCTGCGATTTCCGCCGTCCATTCGACAGTTCCACGCCGGGCAGCCACCTGGATATCTTTCGGAGGATAGGCAAATAGAATGGCTTCGGGGTACTTCATTTCGTCCCGGCCCTCCGGCCTTCGCCGAGATCGATTTCACCCTCAGCCTCGAGCTTCCGGGCTGCATCGATGATGCGCATCTGAGCGCTTTCGATGTCGCGCAGTTTGACAGGGCCCATGAACGCGATCTCTTCGTTGACCGTTTCGGCCGCGCGCTTGGAGATACAATTCAGCAGGGCGGTCTTGAGTTTCTCGCTGGCAGCCTTGAGCGCCAGGGCCAGATCGCGCATATCCACTTCGCGCAGGATGCGCTGCAAAACACTGGACTCGAGACCCACGAGATCCTCGAATGTGAACATCTTCTGGCGAATGGCCAACCCCAGTTCCGCATTACGCTCCTCAATGGCAGTCAGAAGGTTCTTGCCCGCGTTCTTGTCCATCGCGTTCAGGACATCGGCGGCATTCTTAACACCACCGGTCTGGTTCAGCGCGCGGGTTTGGCTCACACCGCGCTTGGTAACGAGGACATCGACTACCTTCTCCACCACCTCGATCGGGATGGGAGCCAGTGTTGCAATGCGCTCGACGATTCGATCCCTCAGTTCCGCATGAAAATAGGTTAACGACTCGGCCGCCTTTTCGGGACCGACATAGCTCAGCACCAGAGCCACCGTCTGCGGTTGCTCATGGCGTATCAAATTGAAAAGCTGGCGCGCATCCATATCCACCACGCCTTGCATGGCAACGACAGGTGTGCGGGTCGGCGCGACGCGTCCGATAATCTCGGACGCTTTAAACAAACCGACGGCCTGCTCCAAAGCGTTCCGGGCAAAGGGCAGCCCACCAGAAACAGAAGCTCCAGCGGAAACGGCAACTTCGGAGAATTCCTGCAGCAGTTCCCGTTGAAGTTCCTGGCTGATCATGGGCATCTTGGCCATCTCAGACGAGATCTGCTCGACCTCCTGCTGCTCCATGTGCTTGAAAATTTGAACGGCGCTGTCGGTGCCGAGCACGACCAGGAGTGCGGCCAGCTTCTGCACCTTATTTAGGCGCGATCCCTCAGAACCGGGCCCCTGTCCATTTCCGTTAGGTTCAGAAGCGCTCATTAGGTGTTGGTATCAGAGGATCGGCCCAGCCAGTTTCGGATGGCGTGTGTCACGTTCCCGGGGTTTTCACGGACTAGTTGATTCAATGTATCGACCGTTACGACTTCGTGCGGGACCTCTGGATGCCATTCGCGTTTGTGGCCGTTGCCATTGCCATTGCCGTTACTGGCGAGGTGACCCAGCGGCACACCGATCGGAATGTGCTCCACTGGGGTGCGCTTGAGCAATCGCACCATAAAGAACAGAACTGCCAGCGCCATGAGCGGGTAGCCGACGTTTCGTGCGAGCGTCCAATAAAACTCCCTCTGGCTTTCCTTGTTGAGCTCAGTGGTAATCTCTTCGGCAAACTGCACGTTGAACGGAATCTCCTCCAGGGTGATAAGATCACCGCGGGTCGAATCGTTCCCCAGGGAGCTCTCGACGATCCGCTTGAGCTTCTCGATTTCCTCGGGTGGCCGGGAGACCAGCTTGCGCTCGGCGCCCGTGCCTTCGTAGCGGGAGGCAATCGTAACTGCAGCGGTCAGGCGTCTGATACCGCCAGCCGTGTGGAAGACGTTGCTGGTGGTTTTGCTGATTTCGTATTCCGTTGTACCCACCGTGCGCTTGTTCATCATGCTGCTTACAGGCCCGCGCTGTGCCGGAGCATTGGTTGAGGCAGTGTTGCTGGCCAATCCCACAGCTTCTCCAGCCGTTGCCTGGCTCGTGTTATTGTCTTCCTCATTCCGGGTCTCGGTGCGGATCACCTGGCCATCCGGGTCAAACCGCTCTTCTGTCCGGGTTACTGTATCGAGATTGATGTCAGCCGACACCCTCACGATGGCTTGTCCGGGTCCCAACACCTGCTCCAGCATCCCTTCGGTCTTTTTGGATAGGTAATGTTCCAG
Source organism: uncultured Verrucomicrobiota bacterium (assembly GCA_942493075.1). Taxonomy (GTDB): domain Bacteria; phylum Verrucomicrobiota; class Verrucomicrobiia; order Limisphaerales; family UBA8199; genus JBBQYD01. The sequence continues at coordinate 444,815 of OW818681.1, forward strand.
GTTGCGGCGGGCACCCAGTTGGCTGGTTGTCAGCCCGAGAATCGAGTCTTCTTCCTGTGTTTCAGAAAGCACGTGGCCCCGGTTGTCCACGACGGTTACGAAATTTGGTTTCAGACCCTCTACCGAGTTGGCCACCAGGAAACGTATGGAACTGACCGATTCCGAAGGAAGCTGGGAACTGCCACGGACCTTCACAAACACGGAGGCCGTGGGATGCTGGTTATTGGCGAGCAGCAGTCGGTTCTCAGGAACCACAATCATCACTCGTGCGGAGTCGATCTCATCCATCTGGGAAATCGTGCGGACCAACTCTCCCTGAACTGCACGAAGATAATTGGCTCGCTGCACGAAGTCCGAAATACCGAAGTTCGGCTTATCGAAGATCTCAAAGCCAACTCCGTCACCCTTGGGGATGCCGCGACCGGCCAATTGCATGCGAACAGAATGAACTTTCTCCGCAGGAACGTAGATCGACGTGCCGCCCGCGCCGGTGCGATAGGGAATCTTGGCGTTATCTAATTCAGAAATGACCCGTGCGCCTTCACTCTCCGCTAATCGGCCATACAACAGGCTGTACTCGGCGCGACTCGACCACAGAGCCAGACCGGCCAAAGCGCCGATCAGCGCGGCACTGGCTATGATGACACTGACCTTTTGATTCAGGCCCAGGTGTCGCCAGATTTCCAGCAACTGAGCTCCAAGTTGGCGAAAGCTTGCGTTCATTTAGGTTCAAATCTGCATCCGCATGAGTTCCTGATATGATTCGAGCAGTTTATTCCGGACCTCGACCATAAGTTGGAAGGAAACACTAGCTTCCTCCATGGCTATCATGGCCTGGTGCAGGGACACATTTTGTCCGGACTGCAAATCGCGAACCGCCTGACCGGCGGACATCTGTTTGGTATTAACCTCCTCGACCATCTTGCCGAGGACGTCTCCAAAATTGGCCTCACCGACCGAATTGGCTTTTTCCGGCGCGGCGGCAGGATTACCAAGACTCTCCAGCTCTTTCGGGGAGATGGGGTTAGACACACCGGCGCCTGCACCCCGGTTCAGGAAAGCCGGGATGGCGGAGCGAAATGCGCTAATAGGATCCATGAAGATCTAGAGGTTAACGTTTGCCGATGCTTAACGTTTGTGCCGCTAAGAGCCGTGAGTTCTTTATCACAGCTAGGTTTGCTTCGTAAGTTCTTGAAGCCACAACCAAATCCGCCATTTCTTCGTGCAAATTAACGTTGGGCATTTCAACCATGCCGTCTGCGTTCGAGTGCGGATGCCCCGGCGCGTAAACCATTCGGCCAGGACGGGGGTCAGACCGCACCTCTGCCACCTCAGGGCCGGAACCGGGCTCTCCAGCGCTTAGCTTGTCCAACGCAGAGCTCAAAGCGGTAGCAAAACAGACTTGCTGCCGCTGATAGGGTTTGCCGTCCAACCCGCGAGTGGTGTTGGCGTTGGCAATGTTCTGGGCAATGACCTCCAGACGCGTGCGCTCGGCGGTGAGGGCGGCGCTTGTGCTGTTGGCTCCAGGGAGTAAATTAATCATAAGTCTATGAAGCGCGACCAGTTATAGCCAAACGGAGTTTGAGGAGATTCCCCGTGATCAACTGGGTGCCGAACGTGTGTTCCAAGGTGTTCTGGTTCAACTGCATAAGCTCTTCTTCAAGTTTTACAGTGTTGCCATCCTTGCTGTTGGCGACTGCTTTGGCATCCATCGCCAGACCGGGCCTCAACGAATTGATCTGGCCTACATTCTTGGAAGCGACCGCGCGTTGCAGTTCGGTGCGGAAGCCCGGATCAAGATCTACCCGCTTATAGTTGGGAGTCTCCAGGTTCGCCAAGTTGTTGGCGATTGCCTGATGCCGCATCACGGTGGCATCCAAGAGTTTCTTGGTGCCCACGTAATTGGGTTGGCTAAAGAGTTCGTTGATCATGACACTTCTCTCACGCGCTGCTAAAGCAACGCCAATGCCACATGCTCATTTCCCCCATTTTCAAGGGTTTTTGCCGATCTGAACCCTGGCATGAGGAAAAAACTGCCGGGCAAAGCCCTCCTCCAATGGGAAAGGTTGTCCACGCCAGCCAAATGCCCTCCATCCATTTTTATTTCGGATTCGCCAACCGAGCGCTGACCTTGCAACTGCTGGAAGGTGCGGAACGCGAGGCAGCCCTTAACCCGCCGCCCTCCAAGCCGGCCAACCCATTCACCGCCGTTGAACTGGCCCAGAAGCTCAAAGACATCAATAGCACGGAGAGCTTTGCCCGGCAGAATGCCATGCGCGAACTGGCCGGTAATCGGCTGGAAGAGCCTTCCGAAGAACTGTTGAAGGAAATTGCTGGCATGGTCGATGACCCGGATGAGCCCTTACGCGAAGGCGCGCTTTCGATCCTGGCCAACCACGGCGGCAAGGAATACGTGCCGGTGCTCATCAAAGCCCTCAAAATGCCCGGGTCTGCCCAACTGCGAAACACACTAACCCAGGCCCTGGGCCGGATTAAAGACCCCAGCGCAGCAAAGCCGCTGGCCGAACTGCTGGCCCAGGGACCGGTGGATCAAATGGGATTCACAAGCGCCCGGGAGAACGCGGTGAGCCAGGCATTGGCAAACCTGGGTCCGGAAGCGGAGCCGGCCGTGCTCGAAGTCCTGGCCCTGCCGAACCTGGCCAGCCGCGCGCAAGCCTGTGGAATTCTCAAACAGATCGGAACCCGAAAGAGCCTCGAACCGCTCAAAGACCTCACGGCACATCCGGTGAAAGAGCTCAGCGAAGCTGCGGCCGAGGCTTCGCGCTGGATCCAAAGCCGGGAAACCAGGTAAGAACTCTTTGACAGAGTGCCGCTGGACGGCGACCCATAAAGCCGGATGAAAAAAGACCAATGGATTGATTGGATTCTAGCTCCACTCAAATTCTATGTCGTTCTTGCCGTTCCATTTTACTTAATCTTTTGCATAGTTTTAAAAATCCATCCGATTGAAATTCAAACAGGGGAAAATGCATATAAGCTGCATGATGCCATAAATATCCTGTTGTATGGGTATATGGCGTGCGCTCCATGCCTGCTGTTCGGAGGAGTGTTTCAGATTATCTCGGGTAATTCAGGATCGGCCATTCGAACCCTGGTTGTCGCCGCTGTGCCTACCGCGCTACTTTTGTTCTACCTCTTTATGCACGTGGTTCAACATTTGTTGTAGCGTTGTCGCGAAGTACTTGTTGTGATTGACTACCGGTTAGTGGTTTCTTATCACCTTGCGGCAGAATTTCTTTTAATGTCACTTTGTCAATTGCGTTTCTTCATCGATTGAACCATCTTCGGCTCAGCCCATATGAGTTGCGCCGTCTCTGAAGTTTCAGCGTCCACGCGAAACGCATTCACCCTGCTGGAGTTGCTGGTCTGTATCGGGATTATTGCGATCTTGTGCGCGTTGCTGCTGCCAGGGTTGAGTGCCATTAAGGAGAAGGCCAAGGCCACGAGCTGCAGCAATAACTTTCGCCAACTCGCCACAGCCATGACCATGTATTGCAGTGAGAACCGGCACTACCCGGGAAGTTGGTGGATTCATGAGACAGTTGGTGTGGATCATTATGTCTGGCCGAAAAGGCTGGTGGGCTACGTGGCCAATAATCGGAAGATCCTCCATTGTCCAGCGGCCCCGTCAGACTCCGCTTGGGATACCAATGCGAACAAAACCCTGGGCGCAATGCTGTCCACGGGTGAATCCGACCCTTATGGGATCAACTGGAGAACGAGGTTTTCCATTGGATATAATGATTGGGGGATCATGCAATCTCACTTAGACGATCCCAATTATCCGCAACTGGGCATGGGCGGTGATGTGACAGGTCCGTTCTTCAAAGGCTGGATCTCTGAAAGCCATATTCGAAGTCCCTCCAGCATGATCATGTTCGGCGACGGCACCGATGACGGGATGTTCGATGCCAGCCTTGATCCAACTGAACTAAGCCAGTGGCCATCAAAGCGCCATGGTAACAAGTCCAACCTGCTGTTTGTGGATGGCCATGTCGAGTCCCGGCTTCGGAAACACGTAATTGATCCAACTCCGAACAACGTCTGGCGGACTCGTTGGAACAATGACAACCTGCCTCACAACGATATCACCTGGAGTGTCGCTGCCGATAAATAGATCCACCGCAGCTTGCCTCCTGGCAGGGATCTTTACCCTCTCCGCTTTTCTCAGGCTCTGCTCCTGTTCTTCAGGTCTTTTCTTGGCTTCCTGGTTGTGAAAATTGTGTTCTGATGAGAGCGGCAAGACATTGTGAACAGAAGGGGGGCCAAGGTAACGAAGGCCTGATAAAGTCAGAAACAGCAGAAAGGTCAGGCAAAGACGCAATGACTGCCAAGATCCTATGGGGGAGGTCTCTTCATTACTGGCTTTGCAGACATCTGGATGATCTGAGAAATCTGTGGACTCCCTTTGATTTTCCAGGTGCTCACCCACTTTAACCATCACCCTGCGTAGTGTGCAGTTGCGCGGCGCACTTTGTGATTGGCATCGAACTCGAAGAACTCAACCGCACCCTGGCCACCCAGCGATTCGTAGCGGATGCAAACCGAATCCACACCAGCAAAGACATCCAACAATCGGAAGCTAAAATCCGGGCGCAGCTTAAGTGCGCGCTGCCAGTAGGCGCCCACCGCTTTCTTGCCCTTCAGTTTTCCAGAGGGTTCTCCCATGAATTGAACGATCCTGGGACTGCTCATCTCGAAATCGTCTGTGTAGTGCCCGAGAATCCGATCCAGATCATGGGCGTTCCAGGCCGCAACCCAGTCTTTGGCGAATCGTTCTGCCTCTGCTTGAGAAGTCATGACCCAGACAATGCCATGACATTGCAGCAGCAAACAGCAAAATCCTCGCTCTTCTCAGACTGAAGTCAGGCCTTCCCGGATGGCGTATTTTGTCAGTTCCGCAACGCTGCGGAGACCAAGCTTATCCATGATGTGCTGGCGGCACGCATTTTCAAACCTTCCACGACGATCCCCGTGCAAGTGTCAGTCCTAGGACTGACACTCGGCTGCCTCCCTTTCAGCTTGTCTGTGCGGAGCCCTCTTGCGCAAGCAGATGAGCCGAGTGTTACCCCTGGCACTCAGGCGCAACCCTCTTCAGGGTTGTAAATCCCTGGGGAAACCGGACCCAGGGTAGGTCGTTCCGACCTTCGCTACGCTTCCGTCTGGAACCGACCAACCGCTGGGCTATAGGACGCAGCCCCGTTGGGCCCGTTGGGGCTGATCCGGATGCCGACAGCACCAGTGTTTTTCAACCGACAACACATCATGGATCGACGCTCGTGCTCTGTGGCCCTCTTCCCAACACCAAGGGTGTTGCGTCACGAAGCCCAGGGGTTGCGACGCCAGTCGCTACCCTGGGTTCCACGTTCCGCGTTTCCGCCAACCCCAACGCGGGTTGCGCCTCAAGCGTCAAGCTCATCGAGAGTTGCTGGAACTTGCTGCCCTTGATGCCCGAATCCGTTTCCACATAGAACTCCTGCTCGGGGCCGACCCATACCGCTCGCGACTTAGGTGAAACGAAAACCGTTGATGGAACGGTGCTCGTCCCGGTTATGACCCTGCCTAATTCCCTCGGAGTTTGGCAATGGCTTCCAGCCGGTTTCGCACGTGCATTTTTTGGCAAATGTTCTTCACGTACGTGCGCACTGTCTCCACCCCAATGTTAAGCTTGTCCCCGATTTCTTTGTAGATATAACCCGAAGCCAGCAAGTCCAGCACCTCGCGTTCGCGTGGCGAAAGGTTCTCTGCTTCCTGTTGCGAAGGACCGACCAGATGGAAATGCTGCACAACCTTTCGCGCGATGTGACTGGACATCGGAGCCCCTCCCCGGAACACATCTCTAATCGCCTCCAGCAATTGGCTGGGTGGGCTCGATTTCACCAGGTAACCACTTGCGCCAGCTTTCAAAGCCCGGAAGATCCGCTCACTGTCCTCATAAACCGTCACCATGATGATTTGCAGGTCGGGATAAGTTCGTTTGAGTTCTGCCACACATTCAATTCCAGACATTCCGGGCAGTTTGATATCCATCAACACCACATCGGGACGCGGCTTGGGAAACTTCTCCAGCGCTTCCTCAGCCGAACTGAACGCGCCTACGCACTGGAGATCGGATGCGGTGCTCAGAATCTGCATGAGCTGCTCGCGCAGTCCACGATCGTCCTCAACGATCAGAACGGATTTGTGTTTTTCGGCCATGGTCTATGTTGACTGCGTTAGTTTCGGGGCGACACACATAGGCTGCCAGTCTTGAACGGCTGACGTCAAGCCAAGCTCCCCTGTATCGGCAGACACAACCGCATCGTCACTTTTGTGCCTCGACCAGGTATGCTATCCAATTCACAGGTCCCGCCAGTCGCTTGGAGTCGCCGTCTCATGTTCTTGAGTCCATGCCCAGCAGGGGCGGTTTCCTGATCGAACCCACATCCTTGATCTTCGATTATCAGTGTGAGCCATGTCTGCTCATAATTCATGTGCACGTTGATCTCTGCTGCCCGTGCATGTTTGATGGCGTTGTGCACCGCTTCTTTAGCGGCCAGGCATACATTGTGCCGAACCTGACTCGATACCTGGACCTGGGCGGGCAGATCCACCAGGTGAAACCGGCAGCGCACCAGGGCAGGAGCACAGAGCTGGTTTATCATCTGACACAAATAATTCCCCAGCGCATCCAGGTTGTCGTTCTCGGGATTGACTGCCCAAACAGTCTCGTAAAGTGCAGCAACCAACTCCCGTGACATGCGGGAGACCCGATCAAACTCCTCGCGGGCTTTCTCCGGAAAAGTAGCGTTGCTCTGAGCCATCGCACTGAGCAGCGAGATCTGCGTGACCCGAGCTCCCAGGTCGTCGTGAATGTCTTGCGCGATGCGCAATCGTTCCTGCTCCAGCATACGCTGGTGTTCCAAGTGCAGCATTTTCCGCCGCATCTTTCGCCAGGCGAAATACCGTCCACTCGCTACAGCAATCGCCACCAATCCCGTAGCAGCCGTGCCCCAGAACCAAGGCATTTGCCACATCGGCCGAGGCACTCGCAGATTCAATAAAGCTTCGGCACCTGTCGGGTTGCCAAGGGCGGTCGTCTCTGCAACGCGAAATGTATATTCCCCCGGAGCCAGACGCGTGTACTGTGCCTGCTGCACCTGGCCAGCCCCCATGTTGTAGAGCTCATTCCATTGAAGTTCCAAGAGGTCGCCGGGTCTCACCGCAGGCGCATACTCTTTCAACGTATGCCACTCGGCATGTCCGAATCCGTCTTCATCCAGGATCGCGAATGCCCTCGCCTTGGTTTCCGGCTCGAGTTCAACGATCTTTGCCATGCTCGGCAGGGTGCCATCTCGAATCCAGCCTTCCGGAAGAGTGTTTGTGGTTTCAATTCCGGGTCGGCGATCAAATGGAGACCTCAACAGCACCTCGGGGATGCCGTTGCTCGCGTTCAACCGAGTGATAACCAGGTCCGATACCACGTAAATGCCTACCGTCGCGGGCGGGCCTGCCGATGAAACAACAACCCAAACCTGGGCGGCTTTCGGGGGCACGTTAATAGTCTCGCGTCGGTGAGTCAGCGTCGAGTCTTTGACCGATCCGGCCCAACCGGTGCTCTCGCCTTTAACAGGGAATACTTTTTGAGCGACCTGGTCGCCCGAATCATTGAAGAAGCGCACCGTGAACAGCATCTCGCCGTCACCTTCATGCCAGGTGGTCTCATGGCCCTCCAACCGATACCGCAAACGTTGCGGAACGCGGCTGGAATTAGTGACTGGCCCGACCGTAAACACGAGATTTTCCGGATACGGCTTTAGAGTGAGTTTTTGGTCTGGCTTCCAGGCAACGGGTTTGCCCTGGACCTGCACCGAACGGATCTCCACCACATTGGTCGATTGAGCATTGGACGGGCGGCGCTGAGCTTCAGCGGGGGGAGGACCTAGGATCAATGCGAGGACCAGAGCGAGCACCATCCGGCTCGCCCGGCATCGTGTTCTGCCAGCAGATAAACCATATTTCGCAAGCCATGCAGGCATGCGACGCAGGAATGGGCTGGCCAGGGTCATCTGAAGTATTCTGGTGCAGCACGCCTGCGGAGGCGAGGCAGAAACCTTGAAAGAAGCCTAAGGCTTAAATGCCCGCACCCGATAAAACCGGCGGATACCAGCACCAACCGCATCTTCCAGAATGATTTGGTAGCCGGTGCCAACGGCTGGCGGCAGGATTTCCTGCCAATCGTCTGAGCGCAGGTCATCGGTATATTCCAGCACGTAGTTAAACCCCAGGTTGCTGGCCACGCGCACCACCACGCTGCCGCTGGTCAGAAATACCTGGGCCTTAACAGGGCCGGCAGAGGCATTTGTGCAACAGTTGGCAATTCCATCCTCCACTCGCAGGCTGTCCATGTACCAACCCGAGCCCCCATAGTAATTCCCAGTGTCAGTAGCGAATCTCCATCTAAACTGCACGAACTCTTGAGCAGCGGCAGCAGGCAGAGTCACCACGGCTTGAGTGAACCACCCCGAGTTGCCGCACCAGGCCACGCGTCCAGCAAGTGGATTATCGCCAGCGCCATCGATTTCACGGGTATACCCACCCGTCACAAACTTCCCGCCAGCCATGAGGATATCTACAAAGTCATTAGTGCCGATTTTGATTTCAAGCACCCCGCCATCATAGCCAAGGGTCGGCGCGAAAGGATCGATTTCAGTATCATAATAGTGCTGGAAAACTAACTGCGCCGAACGGCTGGCGATCAGGATCGAAGGAGATACGAGATCTGACGTTCCAAGCTGGTCAGGTTCCGCCAGGAAAACAGCGTTGGGTGGTGTTTCAGTCATTCCAGCAGCCAGCACGGGAGCTGCGCCCGAGCGGGTTTGTGTGGCAACCCAACCGGACGGCAGTGAGGGTGGAACGGGAGCATCGAAGTTCTCTGCAAAGTTGGTTATCGTTATCAGAGTTCCGAGGGGGATTTCATACTGGGCAATTCCCAGAGTCAGCCCGTTCTCCTGAAGCAGGAGATGCGCGGTAACCGCACCGCCGCAATCCCCCGAGGGAATGAACGTGAACGGACGAGCTATAGCTGCTCCGCCCGGTTGGAGGGCGCCATAGTTCTTTGGGCCTGACACTGCTGTAACCCCTCCGGTGGATAGCAGAGTAGCCGTCAAGTTGGTGGTGCCAAGGGTTCCTTTGTTTTGCAGACCGAAACTGAAGCTTACGGTTTCACCAGGATCCACAACGCCATTGGTGGGGGCGCAATCTTCGCTGAGTATCTCCGCTCCGGCCTCGCGCAGCGACGGCATCAACACAAGCTTTGCGTTGTAAACGACCAGGGCGAAGTCCTGATCCATCCCCGAAGAGTTATTGGGAACACCGTCAGAATTGATGCTCGTGGCTGTGATCTGGATGGTGACCAGCCCAGCCGCTCCTGCCGGCAGGATGATGCTTTCCATGTTGTTCTTGAAATCCGTGGTGCCGCCCTGAGCGGAATAGGCGCCGCTGAAAACGTTGCCGAGGTAGGTGACACCGTTCACATTCACACTTAGGTCGATGTCATTGTTGAACGCGCTGCCTGTAGTGCTGCCTGGGGCGTCGGTCCAGGCCAGCGTGACACGCAGCGGAACAGTGGAATCCTCGATCAGCACTGTGAAGGTGCGAGTATCGCCACTAGCTGTGAAAAGATCTTCAGGGCGTTGGTCGCGCAGAACCCGGCGAACACCATCAAAAGCTCTTCCCAGGTCCATGCCGCCCATGCCCTGCCGCGGTGACCATAAACTATCGTTCGCACCAGACCCAGTCAGGTAACGCGCGGAGTTGACGAGAAACGCTTTCGCCATAGCGGGGCTGGGGGTGGGCAACCCCTGATTAATAAAATACTGGTGCAGCAACGCGGCTCCGCCAGCGACTGCTGGTGTTGAATGGCTGGTGCCTGAGGAGGCGGTGAAGTATTGCTGGCCCAAGGGAAAGAATAGATTTCCGTTGGGTCCTCCTGAAACACCATCACCTGTAAAACAAGACGAAGCCTGGCCATTGGGACCTGGATCGGGAACTTGGAAAACGCCGCCGCTGACATGCGTGCCGGGCGCGACCAGATCCGGCTTTTGCCGTCCGTCCTGGCAGGGTCCACGGCTGGAGAAATCCGCAATGTCATCAGCGCTGTTGGCTCCACTGTCGCTGATACCACTGCTATCCGTTCCGCCAATGCTCTGGACGTTCTCTGAGGCTCCCACACAAATGACATTCTTGGCTGAGCCGGGTGGATTGATGGTGCTGCTGCCGCTGGAGCCATCGTTGCCGGCCGCGAAGACAATGATCATTTCCTGGTTGCCTTCTAGGGGTTGAGCGGCATCGGCAGGTTGAGCATCACGTACTAAAGCATCGTACTCCTGGGCATCTACATCGTAAGAGCCATCGCCATAGCCACCCCAGCTATTGCTGCTGATGCGCGCGCCTGAGTGATAGGCGCGGGATATCATGTCTGTGTAGTCAGGTGAGGTGAACCACGCTGGATCAAATATGACAGAACTACCCACTCGCACAAAGGGACAGATCCCTAATCCAAAATTGTAGCCGAGAGCATCTTCGAAAGGGAACCCGGAACGGTCGTCATACCCAGCAACAATATGGGTGTTTAGGGTGCCGTGGCCGTCGCATCCCTGGGTTGTGCTGGAGCCGTTAGGAGTGCCTTCCAGCCTGGCATAAACAACGCGGCTGACGTTTGAGGTGAGGCCGCCTTGATACAATCCCATGTGATTGGGACTCGTGGTGCCGTTATCCAGTCCGCTATCCGCAACATCCACCACGAGACCGGAGGTCAGGAATTGTTCCTGTGTGAAGCCTTTAGATGCGAGCCAATCCAAATAGCCAGGGGCGGTCGGGAGATTCCCTGTGAGATTTCCAGCGACAATCTGACCCTGGCGCTCGCCAGTTTTGTTTCGCGGATAATAGGGCCGAATCGAGATGATATCCGGCTGGCCACCCAGTTCAGTCAGAGCGTCGGAGCCTAGACGCACGACCACATTAACGAATCCGCTGGTGCGCTCAAACCGGATCGGAGCTTCAAGTTTGAAGCGGTCCAAAAGCGCCAGTGTAGCCGGATTGACTTCCGGATCATCGACCATCTGCACAGCAAAAGCGTCCGTAGCAGCTTTGCGGAGTTTGCGTGCGGCACCCTGGGTTTGAGTCTCGTTTGGCAGCCGATGCTCCCTCAAGTAGGCACCTTCCCATTGGATATGAGGGGCGCGGGCGGCGAGGGTGCGCACTTCCTTCAGGCTCGCGGCGTCGCCGAACACCAGGTAGGCATTCTGGGGAACGTATGCAACGAGCTTTACCCCGGCATCCCGCAGTTCCTGCACCCAGGCGGGCTGCGGCGGCCCTGCGAAATGAACCAGGTGTAATTTCTTTCCGCTAAAGCTCTCCAAGGCTTTCCGGGCCACGCGAGCCTCGGGCTTCGACGTGTCGAGAGGGCCTGCATTGAGCCGAATGACATTATACTCCTGGCGAACCCGGGTGAGTGCGTCTGATCGAGAGAGGGCAGGGGCTGCGGGCGCTTCGAACAACTGGTACGAGCCATAATCACCGATCAGGGTTGCACCCTGGGCCTTGAGCTTGGCGGCGACTGCTGAGTCGCGCGTTTCGATCTTTAGGCTGGCCTCGCTAACAGGAGTGGCGCCAGGCAGAGTGGCAGTCCAGCCCAGGCAGAGCAGCAGGCTGAACCAACCGAACAGACAGTGGCTAGACTGCGAAAAACTTTTGGATTTCCCGCAGGACATTAAATAGGACATCGATTTCCTCGCGGGTGTTGTACATGTAAAAGCTGGCCCGCGCGGTGGATTCCACCCCAAGCTTATGCATTAACGGTTGCGTGCAATGATGCCCGCCGCGCAGGGCAACGCCTTGCTGATCAGCCAGCGTTACGACGTCATGCGCGTGCACATCAGACAGCAAGAAACTTACCAAGCCCGCTCGTCCCTTAGCAGGCCCAAATAAACGTATCCCCGGGAGGGAGCGCAACTTATCATAGGCATACTCCCCCAATTCCAAGTCGTGTTTCGCGACATTTGCCCGGCCCACAGTGTCCAAATAATCGATCGCCGCAGCCAGCCCCACGGCTCCAGCGATGTTCGGAGTGCCAGCCTCGAATTTGTGGGGCCCCTGTTTCCAGGTGCTTTTCTGGTAGGTGACATTAACGATCATCTCTCCGCCGCCATGGAAGGGCGGGGTGCGATCCAGGACCTCCTGCCTGCCGTACAAGGCGCCAATGCCGGTCGGTCCGCACATCTTATGCCCAGAGAGGACTAGAAAGTCGCAACCGATTTCCTGCACATCCAATGGCCGGTGGCCGGCGCTCTGAGCGGCATCGACCAGTGTCAGCACTCCGTGGCGCCGGGCCAGGGCGCACATTTCAGACACCGGGTTGATCGTGCCAAGCGAGTTCGAAATGTGGGTGAAAGCAAAGAGCTTCACTCCGGCTTTGAGCCGGGCTTCAAGCCCCTGCAAATCGAGCAGTCCTTCATCACCTGTCACTGGTATAAAATCGAGCTTCGCTCCTGTGCGTTCCGCGAGCATTTGCCATGGCACCAGGTTGCTATGGTGTTCCATCTCAGTCAGCAGGATGGTATCCCCGGCCTTAACGTAACGGGTGCCCCAGGTATGGGCGACCAGGTTGATGCCCTCGGTGGTGCCACGGGTGAAGACGACTTCATCCGCGGAACGGGCATTGAGAAAACGGGCGACACGGGCCCGTGCGTTCTCGAAAGCGGTCGTGGCCCGATTGCTTAACTCGTGAATGCCGCGGTGGACATTGGCATTATCCGTCTCGTAATAGTGGCGCAGTGCTTCAAGCACAGAACGCGGTTTTTGAGAAGTGGCCGCGTTATCGAGGTAAACGAGGGGACGCCCATGCACCTGCTGATGCAGGATGGGAAAGTCGGCGCGCAGAGCCGCCCAATCGCGAGTCTTCGATTCCACCGGTGCAGTCAAAGTATCTGCAAGAGGCATAAGAAACCAGCCAATCTAGAGCAGCCCAAGTTGAAGCTTGGCCGCCTCGGACATCATGGCCTGGTTCCAGGGCGGGTCCCAAACCAGCTCCACACTGACGTCATCAATTCCCTCCAGGCTCAGCACCCGGTTCTGCACGTCCTGGGCAAGCACCGGGCCCATGCCGCAACCCGGAGCGGTGAGGGTCATTTTTACATCGGCTTTAAAGCTGCCGCCACCCAGTGGCGTGAGTGCGCAATCATAGATCAGCCCAAGATCCACGATATTGACCGGAATTTCCGGGTCGTAGCACATGCGAAGCTGATTCCAGATTTCCTTTTCCAGATTCTCGTGAGTAATGGGTGTGCCGTCGGTGACTGTCTTTTGGGTTGGAGGCTGAAGGCCGAGAGCATCCGCATCCAGTCCGTCGATGCGAAACATGTTCCCGTTGACCACCACCGTGAAGCTGCCGCCCAGCGATTGGGTAATATAAGCCTGCTCTCCCTTTTGCAGGGTGACTTGCGTGCCGACTGGAATCATGGCGGCCTCCACGTCGCGAGCGAGAGCAATGGGTTCACTACTATGCATAGCCAAGATTAATATAACTGGTTTTCGGGCGTTGTCTCGCCAGGAATCCGCGCAGGCTGGCGTGCTGGTTCACATCTCGCCGGTCTCAGTGCTGACTGGTTGCTGGCCTTCGCCTTTTAGAGCAGCCATCAGCGCATGCCATGACAAAATGGCACACTTGACGCGGGCCGGAAAGCGGTAAACTCCGGCAAACACTGCCAGCTTCCCGACGTCTCCATTGATTCTTCCGGTGGTCACCATCTCATGAACCTGGCCGAAGATCGCTTGCGCTTCCCCGCGAGTCTTGCCTTTGACGGCATCGGTCAACAACGAGGCGGACGCCTTGGAAATACAGCAGCCCGAGCCGGTAAAACTGGCTTCGCGTATCACCTCGCCATCCAACGCGAGGAACAGCTTAAGCTGGTCGCCACAGAGCGGGTTCTGCCCCTGTGCGAAACAACTGTGCTGCGGCATCTCATGGAAATTTCGCGGGTGCTTGCAATGATCCAGGATTACCTGCTGATAGAGGTCGTTTAAATCGTCGAACATGGGAACCCTTAGTGCTGTTCCCCAACGTGCGGATTCGCCTCCAGCCGGTCCCAGATGACTTTATCCAACTCCTGGCGTGTGGCAGTGTGGCGGACTCGTTCCGTGATCTCGCCCGCAAATGCATGAATCAGCATGCGGCGGGCGGTTTCGGCCCCGATACCTCGCGCGCGCAGATAGAAAATGGACTCCTCATTGAGCTGCCCGATCGTTGCCCCGTGCGTGCATTTCACGTCATCGGCATAAATCTCCAGTTGCGGCTTGGTATCCGCTGTAGCGTCGTCCGATAGCAGAAGATTCTTGTTCGTCTGTTTGGCATCGGTCTTTTGGGCGATCGGATGGACGTAGATACGGCCATGGAAGACCCCCTTGGACTTTCCATCCAGAATGCCGTTGAAATATTCATGGCTGTTACAGTGTGGCTCGGCATGCTCGACGACCATATGATGATCGGCTAGCTGATCGCCCCGGGTCACATACAGGCCATTGAGCAGGCATTCCACGCCCTCACCAGCCAGGACCATGCGAATGTTGTTTCGAGAGATCCGGCCGCCTAACGCCATCGAATGCGAGGCGAGGTTTGCGCCGCGCCCAAGCTGGGCGTGAATGGCCGCTAAATGAAACGCACTGAGGCTTTCATCCTGAAATTTGACATGCTCTACGACTGCTGAATCTCCGAGAACCAGTTCGGTGACTGCATTCGTGAAGTAGGCCGCATCCTGCAAGGATACGTAACTCTCCAAAATGGTGGCTTGGCTGTTGGCCTCCGCCAAAATCAGGTTGCGCGGATGCGAAGTGACGCCCGCTTCTTTCGCCGTAGTGACATAAACAAGGTGCACCGGCTTATCGAGGACCTTGCCCGGGGCCAGGTGCACAAACCCGCCATCCTGGAAAAACGCGGTGTTTAGCGCGGAGAAAGCTTCCTTCTCAGTGCTGGCATGCCGCGCCAGATGCTTTTCCAAAGCCGGGTGGCTCGTCTCAAGGGCAGCAGCGAGGCTGGTAACCGTGATGCCAGCAGTGGAGTGAAAGCTGGAGAGGGCCGTGGAGAAATGGCCGTTTAAGAACACGAGCCGATGCGCGGGCTGACTCATCAAAGCGAACCCCGCGAGCGCTTCAATGGAGATTGGCTCCGACGGTGCCTCGAAAACCGGTTTAAAAGGCAGCTTGGCAATCGGTGAAACATTGGTGAAGCGCCAATCCTCCTGGCTTGTCGTGGGGAATCCCAGTTCGGCAAAGCGAGCCATGCCCGCTTTGCGAAGCGGAAAGATCCAGGAAGGCTGTTTTACAGCGTGTTCGAAACGGCTGAATTTCTCTAGGTGCGGTTCGGTTGCGTTCATCAAAGCATCTGCCATTTTCTGCTACCAATAGTTGTCTGGTTTCACCCCAGCGTCAACGTTGGAGGCCAAAGTCTTCCATGCAAACGGCGAACGTGCAAGTTTTTGGAACCTGCCAACGATTCCGCCTCAAACGTAGCCGCCTTCGCAAGTTGCTAGTTTCCAAGATGTAACCTGGGCGTCGCGTGCAGGCCATCTGCGACTGACAGATTAGCCGCGCTGATCCGTTCAAGCAGGTAATGTCAGACAATAAACCATTATGAACAAGCAACTTGAGCAACAACAAAACGTGGCAGCGCCCAGGCCATCCTCTCCGGTCATCTTCACCCGGAACCTGCGGCACTTCGGAGTCGATATGGTCGCAACATGGCGCGTCCTTCCCGGCCATTATTTAATTCAGTTGCGCCAGGAGCGTCGCGGCAAACGAATCAGCAGGCTCGGCAGAGCGTGAATAACGGTGCCCTGGCTTCTTGGCGTGAATCTCCGGTTTTCGTTAGGATGAATCCGCAGATGGCACAGATGGACGCAGATCAGCGGTTGAGCTGCCCTCGGAACGAAATGAAACCGCTAATAGGGACCTAATCTGACGCTAATAAGCATCATGACTGCAACATTCACAGCCAAGGTGCTAAGAGGATGGCTTTGAACCTTCAACCTGAATCTTTCAACACCTTCCCACCTTCGTCCTGAGCTCTGAAAGAGCGGTAAGCCAATAGCCCGGGGCAAGGCCTTCAGGCCGCCGCCCCGGGTAAAGTTCACAACAAATAATGTACTTTCTCCCATCGGCTTGGCGCGTGTGCGACGCGCCAAGCCGATGGGAGAAAGGAGAGAACATCCTGACCTGGAACCCATGGTAGCGACTTTGTCGCAACCATGGGCTTTGGGGCGCAATCCCCTTGGGATTGGGGAGCCGGTGGGACATATGACTTGGCCAATCGGCTGGAGAGATTTTGAATGCTGAAAACCGCCTTGTGGAGGCCTGCTCTACGCTGCGTTAAGTATTCCGCTCGCGCCGCTCATAGAGGTACAAGCGGGCATTCTGTGGAATCCGAAGCTTTGGTCCATCGAAACCTCGACGCCTGAGCTCCGCGCTCAAGTACGCAAGAAAGCCGGCGTGAGATGCGATAAGTACAGCGCCGGCTCTTCGTTCGAGTTCGTCCGCAACAGCCAGCACTCGCCGCTTAAACTCGTCCCGACACTGCTTCTGCGATGAATGACCGGTCATCCACGCAATGCGCAGCATGCAACGCCAAACGAAAACAGGTAAGCTGAGCTTCCCCGTTCGAAACGGCGCAAACTCCGCTTCACGCAACAACGGGGTGGATTCGACGTTGCCGGAAAACAATGCTCTCGCTGTTGCCAACGCGCGCGGCATGTCACTCGACAGGCAGATGTCCCACGGAACGCCGCCCAAATCAACTTGGCTTGGTGTACAAGCGCCACCGTCGTACCTCTGACGCCATTCATGAAGTTGCTGCGCAGTGTGCCAGCCATGAGGCATCGGCACTTGCACGTGGAAATGACGAACCAAACCGACACGGGCAATGCGAGGGGCAGAGTCAACATCGTCTGACGGCTCCATGCGTTCAGACTACCATGACCGTGGTGCATGAAAAGCAACCACTTTGACCCTGAGCGGAACCTTTTCGGCTACATTAGCCCAGCTTCCGAAAATCTCTCATCGAAAGATCGCCGCGAACGATGCTCCATAGCCCGGGCAGTTCGTCGAGCGCATAGTAACGAAGCAACCTCCCGAAATGGTGGAAAAGAGGAGTTCCATGACCGGTCGTGCGGAAACGGAGACAGCGGCGAGATAGAGTGCCGTCTCGCCCAGGCATGTAGTCCGGGACGATGACGGGTCTACCTCCTGTTAGGCCGATGAGAATACTGATGGGCACGAAGACGGGCAGCGCAGCGACTATAAACACGCATGCAACGAATCTTTCAAACCAGGGAAAGATGGACGACGTGTTTTTCATTGCGAACGTTCAACATCCCTTATCCCGTGCCGCCTGGAAAGTCAACCGCTGATCTCCTCACAATGGAACGCTAATCCGAGCTGCCAGGAGTCCTGAAAGGACGGCACGCGAGTAGCCCAGGGTAAGGCCGCCCGGCCGCCACCCTGGGTAAAGGAAAACTAAAACCCCTTTCCTCTTTTGCTCATTCGGTTTGGCGCGCTTGCTGCGCGCCAAACCGAATGAGCAAAAGAGGAAATATTATTCTCGTGGATTAACCCATGGTAGCGACTTCGCCGCAACCATGGGCTTTGGGGCGCAATCCCCTTGGGATTGGGGAAGGAGGGCGGATGGGCGGCGTCTCACAGCTTTCGGCCCTTGGATAATCGGGGCGGTCCGATCCATTCGACCCGAAAAGCTGTAGAGGACTAGAGGACTACAGCAGTCCAAGACGCAAGCGACGTATGGAAAGGCTAAATGCTGAAGGCTCAAGGCTAAGATAGCAGGTTGTCGACTCGAAGAGGGTTAGCATGTTTGGCTTGGTGCATTCCGAGGGAATCCCAGCGATTAGCCCGGGGTTGTGCGAGGAACGAGCGCCAGCCCGGTGCAAAGGAAGATCGGAACGACCCCGGGCAGGGGGTCGCAGAATCCTGCTGGTTCTCATAGACATGCTGGCACCCCTCATCGGGGTGCTGACGGAACAACGCTTGGTCCGGTGGTGTCGCGCTGACGCGCTCAACCACCGTCTAATGGCTGCGAAACCTTCGGGTTCTGGGGCGAGACAATCGCGGGGCCAGACTGTGATAATGCTTGCATCCATCCGAATCCGCTACGCGTTTTGGAGTGCGGTGTGAAGCACCGCTTTCCTGGCAGGTTTAGATCGATGTCCTATTGCCAGAATGTGACATTACCGGTTGACTTTAATGGCGCTTAGAGTTCACTGGTCTTACGATAAAGGCAAAATTGACCGCGCACGGCATGATCACCACCCGGACAAATGACTTGGCCAATCGGCTGGAGAGTATTTTGAATGCTGAAAACCGCCTTGTGGAGGTGGAGAGCGCCGTGAATGTCCCGGGTCAGGCGCGTATGCGCGAGTAATGGACCCATCTGCCGGATGGCCGCTGGATTCAGCGCATTATCTCAATGAGTGAGGAGTGCTGCAAGGAGCTTGTTGATGAAATGGACATGGATTAGAGACCACAAGCGTGTGATCAAGGTCGTCGTTGGTTGTGGGCTTGTCATATACATAGGATATTACGTTGTCGTCACGCGATATACTGCGGGCGTTTTCAGAGCCAGTGGAGCGGAGGACCTTTGTGTAGTTGTGCCAATTCGCGTTGTCCCAAACAATTCCCCTTTGGTGGGAGAACTCAATGCAATGCTGATTAGGTGCTACTATCCGCTGGTATTTATCGATTATTGGCTAACTGGAATGAGGGTCATTGACGTTCCTCATGATCTATTCGTTCCCCCGCCGAAGTCGAAGCCTTGACGTAATACGGGATGGGAAGCACTATGCCGAGAACAGGCTTGTCAGCATGGTTGCCAGGACTACCACTGGACCGCAGCAACGGTTGGATGTTGAGTATGACTGGCGAGGTTCCCCCTATTTGTAGGGTTCTGTGTACCATTCGCTGGGGGCATTGGACTGGTCGCAGGGTCGCAGGTATTACAGGTAGACTCCTCGTCCGATTCTTCCGATCCTGATTTGTTGCCAGTGAGACAAAAGCTGAATCGAAGTGACCCAGTAGCATCATGCGAACCCCAACACATGCTATGAACCAGAAGCATCGCCATTCTTGGCTGATGGACGTTTTCGAGCTCCTTCAGAGATAAACTTCAAGGAGGCGAGGCCAGATGGCCGGGGTCGGTGGACTATGAGGCTGACAATTCCGCACGAAAAATGAAAATGCTACTTTGCACATGGTCTGCGCTGGTGGCGGCCATTCTGGCACTAACCGGGTGTCAGACTCAGGAACCACCCCGCGTGATGCGATTAGCCCTAAGTTGTGACGGCTCCACTTGGCGGTTAAGCGTGAACGGAGCCGAGCGGGGGTACGCTTTTTCCAGTTCAAAGCTGACGAACGAGGTCGCTCGACTTCGTCCGCGCTGGGGAGACGTGCTTTTGCTCTCCTCTCCAGCAGCCGTAGAGTCGGACCAGGTCAAGGTCGCAGAGGAGTGGCTTTTTCGTTGTTGTCAGTCGAACAGGGTAGCTGTGAATTTGACTTATGGTTACATCGGAGTTGATATGTTTTCGGTGTCGGCTTACCACTGGACCGCTTCCTTTGACTACCCCTTCGACCTCGCGAAGGCCTCATTTTTCCGTGAGGGTAAGCTTGTGGGGAGCGGCACCAACGGTTTTGAAGCGGTGCTGCGGCAAATCGCGAGTGACCGCCCGAAGCAGGTTTTCATTCTTGGTAGCATGTATGACACGGGCAGGAGCTTTCCGCCGAACGCGAGTCCCTACGAGCAACAGCGTAATCAGCTTTACAGCGTGCTAAAAGCGGCGGGAACCGACTTCATTGAGTTGGACCCATTACCGTGATATAGACAGACCCTGGCTGACTCCGGGGCGGAGACATTGACTCGGCACTTCCCCCCGCGAGAGGGACTTCGGCATCCTGATCCAATGACTGCGCTCCCGTCCTGGAGCACTTCCTACAAGTGCATCAGCTTGACGCTTATGGCTCTTAGCCGCTATCACTGGGGACGTATGGTGGATAGCACTCCGAGTCTGGTGGCTACGAACGCTGTCTTCTTTCTAGGGCCAAATGATTAACACGAGTATGAGGCATGCGTAAGGGCTTCTCAGCATGGTTGCCAGGAGGAGCACTGGACCACAGCAGGAGTTCCAGAGACGGAAACGATAGAAGGTAAATAGCGAGGGCGCGAAGGGACCGAAGATTCTGGCACCCCTCGTTGGGGTGCTGATTCCATCCGGATTTGACCGGAGGTCTTCGCTGCGCTGCGACGCTCCGGCTACTTGCTGGCAACCCTTCTGGTTGCGCTGATGCTGATCCCTTACACCATCCGGTTACTCAGCAAGCACTCTGTGCATGCCAGGGACGCGCGGAAGCATGAGCACGATAGCAAATGCTGCGATTCAAATGCAGGATGCCAATCGAACCGAAATCCGTACTGTCGGTAACCACCGTCCCCCCTTGGTCTCACCCAGGTTCATCGGGTTGGCGCTTCTTGGCGCCAACCCGATGAACCAGGAATGATTCTTCTTCAGGATCCTTTTTACAAACAGTACAGAACTAAAGTGTCACCGCACGCTCGTGGCATTCGGTAATCACAAGGCTGAGCTCCCTCTGCGCTGTATCCCATCGTCCAGGAATGATGAACGGAACGGGTTTTGTGCTGTGCGTAGATCGCGGTTGAACCAAAAGAACGCATAACGGATCCCGCATTACGGATCGCCGCCGATTTGCTGTCCGCCGCTCGAACCAAGTTCACGTTCTACGTCTCACGTTTGCTTCTTACGCATCATTTATCACGGATTATCTCCCCATCGCTGTCCTCCTCCCAAACCACATTCACGTTTTACGTTTTACGTTTCACGCGTCTCCTGCAGGCATTACGAATTACAACAACCTTCAACTCCTTTCCAACCTTCAACATCTTTGTTAGGCTCTCCGTATCCATGTTAGCCAACTGGAACAGAAGCCGACCGGATGAGTCTCGAGTTGTTTTTTAATCATCAGCGTACGAAGGCCACTCCGGGGCAGACCCTGTTCGAATGTGCCGAGCGGTTGGGCATCCCTGTGCCTACCTCGTGCCGAAAGCAGGGGAAATGCCGGGAATGTTTGGTGGAGGTTGAGTCGGGCATGGATTGCCTGTCCGAACCCGAGCCGGCAGAGAAACATCTGCGCGAAGGTTTCCGGCTTTCCTGTTGCTGCCGCATTATCAAGGATCAAGGCGTGGTGCGGTGCCACACGTTACGACGGGGCAGCCTGCGGATTGAACGGCATGCTCTCGAACTTCCTAACCAGCACGAACGCGCCCCCCTCAACCCGACTGTGACTCGTGACGGAGAACGCGTGCTCATGGATGGACTGGAGATTGCCCGCGGCCCGGGACCCTTGCATGGCTTGGCCATGGATCTAGGCACCACCACGGTGGTGCTGCGGTTGCTCGATTTGGAGACTGGGGAGACCCTGGCAGATACTTCTTTTGAAAACCCGCAGCGCTTCGGCGGTTCAGATGTGATGTCGCGAATCCATTATGATGGTTTGGACGGCTCGCATGCGTTGCAGCGCACGTTGATTCGCTATGTTGCAAGTGCGATCCGTGCGTTGCCTGCCGATCCTCGCACGATTTATGAATTGGTGGTCGCAGGCAATTCCACCATGCGCGATTTGTTTTTTGGCTTGGACGTCCAGCCAATCGGCCAAAGCCCGTTTCAATCTGTAACGGAGCAAGAGCTGGCTGCGGGACGTTCTCAAAGCACAAGTTTGTCGGCGCGAGCAGCGAGCCTCGGGCTGCCCATTCATCCTGATGCGCGCGTGTATGGTTTGCCAATCATTAGCGGGCACGTAGGGGCGGATGCGGCGGCGTGCATGCTGGCCGTGGGGTTAGGTGGAGAAAAGCGCCTGGTTGCCATTATGGATGTGGGCACGAACACCGAGATCATTTTAGGGAATTCTCAGCGTATCATGGCCGCATCATGCCCTGCCGGACCGGCGTTCGAGGGGGGGCGAATCTCGTGCGGAATGCCTGCGCTGACCGGCGCCGTGGAACGGGTGCGTCTGAACGGGAACGGAGTGCCAGAGTTACGAGTCATTGATGATGCCGCGCCGGAGGGTATCTGCGGTTCCGGCCTGGTGGACCTGCTCTCCGAATTAGTGCGCACGGAACGGCTAAATTTGTTGGGCCGATTCAACGATGGCAGCACACGCTTCGTTCTGACCGAGGGTGATGAGCCAGTCTTTCTCGCTGAGCGCGACATAAACGAATTAGCGCAAGCAAAGGCGGCCAATGCCGCCGGGTTGCGCATTCTCTTTGAGAATTACGGCATTCGTTTTGATGATGTGGACGTGTTTTACCTGGCAGGAGGATTTGGCCGGCATCTGGATATTGAAGCATCCAAACGGATTGGACTGATCCCGAATCTGCCTGCGGAGAAGTTTGTGCAGATTGGCAACGCTGCGATTGAAGGAGCGAGCCTGGCGCTGCTGTCGCGAGATGCCCGTGGAGTGTTGGAGACTCTGACGCGCCGGGTGGAACACGTTCGTTTGGAAACCCACCCGCTGTTCTTCGATTACTTCGTCGAAGGCTGTCAGTTTGCGCGTTTCGGACAAGTCCTTCATTAGGTTTGTCAGCTTCAGACCGCATTCGATTATTTGAATCGCCACTCGATTGTTGGAATACCGACCGAAAGGGAGTTCCTCCCTGTGGGCCGCATCTCCTGACGCGGCGGCAGTGCGGTGCGGTCACAGAGGGTGCCAGTCATGTGTCGTTCCTGCATTCTTGATCAACTGACACGGACACGCCCGGTGCGGAGACCTGGCCTGCAACGCGGGCGGGTTTGCTGCCGTACTGTGTGCCGTGGTAGAAGGGTGAAGGACCTCCACCCCTAGGGCGCTATCTGAATGTCCAGCGGGCTTACCCTGATGTCCGAGGGACGAGGCGACGCCTCAGTCCGGCGTCGCAACCGGAGCCGTGTGCTTGTTACGAGCGGTTGCCGGCGGAGTGCAGCGTCTTCAGGGTTTTCTGCATGTGCCAGAGCAACCGCTCAAGGGAGTGGTTATCGAGAGGCCGAGCCCCAGAGAGCATCGACGAGAGGAACGTCGGCACTTTGCGAGCGCCTAACTCTGTCCAATAGAGACCTTCGTCATCGAGGCTACCCAGACCGAACTGGGCTTTGAAAACCCGTGCAGCGAAGGCGTTGGCGACCAGGATGATTCTTGGCCGAGCGAGCTGTAGAAGCCGAGCAGCCATGACTACTTGTTGCAATCCAAAGTCATTTAGCGTGCCGTCGGCGTCCATCACCATCTGCTTGAGTTTGCTCTGGCTGGTTTCTCGAAAGAAAAAGAGGTCGATATGCTCCCAAGGAAGGCCAAGTTGTCGTGCGATGCGATGGAACGGCAAATAATAGGGGTAAGATTTGCGGGCGTCCGTTTCCAGTTGTATCAGTGCTGCTAAAGAGCTGTCAGGCGGGTCGGGTTGGAAGACCGGAACGGCGTAGTAGTTAGCTGTTGGCAGAGCCGGATTGCAGCCTACCACAACCAAACCGTCGGCAGTGGGTTTCGGGCAGATCATCGGGCAGTAAATGTCAGGGGCCTGGATTGGGAACCGTTGTTTCCACAGCGCCAGAATGTCTCGATTAATCTGGTTAACCGTGTCGTCCATACTCAGTATAAAGAAAATGTAGGCCCAGATTGCGAGGGTGCGCGTGTTGGCAGTTGGAGGAACTTGGCGGGGCCCCCAGCGAGAGGCGTAGCGAACTCCCCCAGGTTGGAGCGGAACGTCAGCGTCATACCACCGGTCGGAGCTTTCTCATTACGGTAGGCGGTCCTAATGCCTGCGAAGGCTTTAGCGGTCAGTTCGGTAACGAGGGTATAAGCGCTGTCGCATTGCAGTTCGCACCCACCACCGGTGAACTCAATCCGGAGCGAGCCTGGCCCGAGTGTAAGTGTCACCTTGCCCGCCCCGTTGGGCCGGTAAACCCGCTTGAAGATGCGGCCAACCTCCAAGAAAATGGCTTTGTCCACCTCAACCTGAAGCGAGTCTGCCGAGGCTGGCTTGCGGGTGCGGGTGGGTGGCATAGGGCGGCGGATTAAGGTTTCAGGGTTCCTGGAACTTTTTCCCGCCAGTCGTTTTCGAGCATCAGGTCGAAGCGCATATGCTGCTGTTGAAGGCCGAGCTTGAGCTCGCCGACCGAAAGCGCGGTCCGTGAATACTCGGTCAGGAGTTCAAAGAGCCGTACTTTGTAGTTTGTGTCGTCGTTGCCCTTGAGGTGGAGCCCCTTGGTCTCCAGGACTGAAAAGCGCATTTTACCGTCCCCAGCGTCATGGAGGCAGGCCAGAAAATCCGGGTAGACTCGAGTGCGCTGCCACCCCTGCAAATGCCAATCCTGTCTGACGGCGATCCGGTGCCACCAGCGAACGGCCTTATCGGCATCCAGATACCAGGCCATGTCCTTTTCCAAGCCGTTGAGCTGTTTTTGGTAAACGGGGTGGAAGAAGCTTTTTTCGAGCGGTTCCCCGCTTTTGTGAAGCAGAACTCTGTCTTCATCGGTGATGTCCAATTCGAGCGTTTCGGCTAATTCCCAATTTAGTTTAGGGTCATTGGACGTTTCGAGGCGGAAGCTGATCTCGTTGTCAGCGAGCATCTGGCGGAACTGGGCCTCCGCAGCTTGGCTGACTTGCTCTCGTAGGTTTTCTCGCATGGCCTTCACCAAAAAGAGCCGGTTGGTGAAGATCCGCTGTTCGGGAATGCCGCGTTTGCGCAAGGCGGCCAGGGTTTCATTGAGGATTCTGGCGCCTTGCCACGGGTTAGGGATCACATCAAGCAGGAGGCGAATCAGCGCGGGGACGTCGAGTTCAGGTTCGACACCCTCCTCGGTGGTTTCGGTCTTGAGCGCGGCTTGGTCATCCACGCCCCCCAGGTCTTCGACACTCACGCGAACCAGCGTTCGCTCAAGGGCATCCTTTTCGTCCGGGGTGAAGGTGGCCCGCTTCGTGTAGCTGAAGCTGGCCCAGTTGAGACGGCTCAGAAGATCGCGGTCGTAGTCGAACTGGCGCCACTCCCCGGTGGCGTAGTGGCGGGAAAGCACGCGGGGCAGGAACACCTTCAGGTCCTGAAACTCCTTCCGGCGGCGAAGCGTTTCCCGGCGGGAAGCCGCAGCCGCACCCTTACCTGCTGCGCGAACGCTGGCAGCAAGGTCGCCCATGCCTTCCTCCTCAAGCCCCCGGCGAACGCTGTCAACGGCCGCTTGAACCTCCTGGTCGAAGGTGAAAACGTAGCATTCGTTCAGGGACGGTTGCTCGGTGAGCCTGGCTTCTGGCTGGCGCAGGATGCGTCCGACCATCTGGGTTAGGGCGGTGGCGGCGGTAGTCTTGGCGAGTACGGTGAGTACGTAAGCGAAGGGACAGTCCCACCCCTCGCGGAGGGCATCTTTAGTAATGATGTATCGAACGGGGCAAAGATCGGAAAGCAGGTCAACCTTATCGAGTTCGTTCAGTTCGGCGCTTTTAACCTTTATTTCCTCGGGCTTAGCGCCCAGTTTTTCGACGAGGAACTCCCGCACGTCTTCAGAGTGGATATTTGTCTTATCTCGTTGTTCTTTGCCGGTGCGTTCGACACGCACCAGCAGGATCGGGCGAATGTAACGACCCTCATTATTCAGGGTCTTGTTGGCGTCCTTTTGAAGGTCGTCGAGCTTTTCCTTGGCCACCGACAGCGCGTGTTTCCAATCGGCGCGGCCTTCGTTAATCAGATTGATCGGTAGTTTGATCATCTGTTCATCGCGCAAGGCGGTGCCAGTGACATTCACCAGGACATTGCTGACGTATTCCTTGCCGCTGTTGGGCGTGGCCGAAAGCTCCAGGATGAAGCGTGGGTTGTAGCCAGCGATCGTTTCAAGCGCGGTATTGGAATAAGCCTTGTGGCCCTCGTCAATCAAGACAAGAGGTCGCACCAGTCGGAGAACATTGCCGAGGCTTTGCCTTACAGTGAGGCCACCGATCCGGAATCCCTCATCGGTCATATCGGCCACGTCAAGGTTTGGAACCTGGCGGAGGAGATCCTTGTTGGCAGCGGCGTCGTCCACGTCGGGGAAGAAGCTGGGGAACTTGCCGCTGTCCTGGAACATTTTGCGGGCGTCCTTGGATTCTCTTCTGACCGCGCCAGCCTGGAGCATGAGCAGCATAACGCAGAGCTGTTCATCTACGTCCTGCTTTGTGAATCTGTCGCTTTTTTGAAGCAGGCGCACCCGGCCAGCCGAAGCGCGTTCGAGCATCTGGCGGTATGGGTGCTCGCGATTAGCGAACGCCTTCCAGGTCTGGGAAAAGATGGCGTCGGACGGAACGATCCAAAGGAGCAGGCCAGTCTGCTTCTTGAAATACTCAGCGTTGATTCGCTCAACACCGATGGTGCCCAACAGGGTCTTGCCACCGCCCGTGGGAACTTTGAGGCAGATGTTGGGAACCGGCCTGGCAAGGCCGTCCTTGCGCGGAACGTAGGATGGCGCGGTAGTGCTTCCGTCATCGTTATGAATTAAAGGCAACGAGTGCTCCTGATGCAGGGCATTCCACGTCTCGCGACAATAGTCAGCGGGTTCGGCTTTCTCGCCCTGGTCAGCGAGGAACCGGGCAACTTTCTCAGCGCGCTCCCGCCGCTCTCCGAGCACCCGTAAGTAGGTGCTCAAGCTTTCGAGCACGTCTGTTTGGTATTCCTTGAGGTGCATTAGTCGCCGAGGATGCGATGGATGGCGTACGGAAGCTGGCAGAAGTCAACACCGAGCCGAGAGAGGTCGCGTTGGCTCATGAACTTTGCGGCAGCGAATATCAGCAACTTCTTTCTGTCAGTATTCGCTGCGACTATCTGGTCCACCAGCCTCTCGGTCAAGGCCGCGTCATTGCTCTGGAGCCACAGCTTGTCTTGCTTGTAATGCAGGTGCACGCGGTAAACGTCGGTTTCGCCTATGAAGCCCAGCGAGTTGGCCTTCTGTTTAGGGGGCTCGGAGAGAGTACGACCCGTGGCCGTGAAAAAGACGTACTTGGCCAGGGCATCGAACGCAGGGATGCCGTCAGCCAGCAGTTTGTCGAGGGACATTTCCGGTCCGAGCGTGGCAAAGGTGAAGCTGCCGCCAAGACCTTCGGCTTTTTCAGTAGTTTTCTTCTCACCTGTAACAACCAAGGCGCCGTCTTGAACGGACTTGGTTACCTGGTCAAAACGACTCCCCTCGAACTTCTCGATGCTTTCGGCCTTTTCGACCAATGCTTGTGCCTTTTCCAGCTTGGACCAGGAGAGCGGTTCGCGGAAGAGTTCGGCCCGCTGCGTACCTTGGAACTTGTAGCCTTGAATCACGCGGCGAACCCGCTCCGCGGTAAGCTGATCTGCGTAAGGTTCGGCTTCGACCAGGATGAACCTCCGGTTTCCTCCGTCCTTTCTATTTTGGGCCAGAACGGCGTGGGCTGTGGTGCCACTCCCCGCGAACGAATCCAAGACGATAGAGTCCGGGTTTGATGCTATTTCGAGGACGCGGGAGACAAGCCCTGTGGGTTTGGGAGTAACGAACACTTCGTGTTCCGCCCGGTCGCTGAACATGTTCAATAGCTCTGTTTTGGCGTTACGAGTGCTTCCGACTTCTTCCCAGTGCCAGATCGTCTGCGGTATAACTCCGTCACGGACCTCGCTCAGGAACCTCTTGATGTTTGGGTCAGCGTTGCCGTCTGTCCCCCACCAGATCCTATTGTCTGCCACCATTGCCTTGAACTTCTCCTCACTGACACGCCAATACTTGCCTTTCGGAGGACCGGGGATGACACGGCCCTTGGGAGTGGTAATCGGGTACAGGCCCTTCGAGTAGGCATTCCGTGCGTCCAAGTCGCTGAGCAGCCATGGCCCTCTGGGGTCATTATCCGGATTTCGGTATCGCGCGAGCATTTCTTTGCTCCGCGGTAGCAGGTTGAGTTGCCGTTTATCCTTGGACTTGGCGTAGATGACGAGGTAGTCGTGATCGACGCTGAAGTTTTGGGCCGTGTTCTTCGGGCTATCCATCTTGTGCCAGATGCAGGTGGCAAGGAAGTTAGCCTCGCCGAAGACCTCGTCCAGGAGCCCGACTAGGTGGTATACCTCGTTATCGTCAATCGTGATGAAGATGACGCCGTCCTCGGCCAGTAGTTCGTGCAGCAACTTTAGCCGTGGCCACATCATGCAAAGCCATTTGTCGTGCCTCTCCAGGTCCTCTTTGTCTACAGGACTGGCCTTTTTTAACCATTCCCGCATGAGCGGGCTTCTGACATTGTCGTTGTAGCACCACCCCTCTGTTCCCGTATTATAGGGCGGGTCAATGAAGATGCAGTCCACCTTCCCGGCATAGACGGGCAAGAGCGCCTTTAGGGCATGGAGATTATCGCCATGGATGATCAGGTTGTCGTCGAGAGAGGGTTTCTCGCCCTTGGCTGGCAAGGACTTCTTGGCGTCAATGACCAGTTCCCGGAACGGTACAGAGAGGAAAAGCGTTAGGACGTTCTAAAGCAAACCGGGTGGGATTTCGAGTTTTGTTTTACCGCTTCATTTGCCCTTCAGAGTGCTCAGTTTGTAGAGATTCGTGCTGTGGAGCCAAAGCGATTCCAGTTGCAAGGTCATTCCATTGACCTCAGCTTCGACAAACTGAGCGTTTCGGTCTTCCTGAAGACTTTTTGTCCCTTGGACTTGCCAAGTGACGCGGAAGCGAGTGTATCCAGGGTTATTTTCGTCGGGACCGCCGCCGACAAATGCGGGTTGGTCCAGGAATACGGTGCTGTCAGGATAGCCGAGTTTCCGAACCTGCTTTGTTGCGTAGTCTAGTATCTGCTGTTTTGAGTAGCGAACCTTGCCGAAAACCGTACGAAGGTCAATACCGTGCTGGTAAGCATCGCTGTTTCGGCTGTAGAAGGATGAGATGTAACCGTGTTGGTAGCCAAAGCGATATCCATTCTTCAAGGTGATTGCGCCAGCCAAGCCGCCATCCCGGATGTCCAGCGTGCTTTCCTTAATATCCGAGTAACGTATGGGGAGCTTGATCGGTAAATCTAGTCGCTTGGCCATGTCGGAGGCTTTTGCACAGACTTCATTCGTTGCCGACACTCGCTGGCTCTCAGAAAGGAGTTCCAGCTTGGATTGCTCGACCGGTGGAGAGGACGTTGGCTTCTGCTGGATAATAGGTGGTTGCGGAATGTTCGGCTGCTTTCGGTCGAACTCAGAGCCAAGAAGCCAATACATCTCGCAACGCTTCGCATCTGTATTGATTTCGATCTCGGCGATTGTCTTTCGACCGTCTAAGGCGATTCTTTGCCAAGTGACCCGGAAACGAGGCACGACTTTTGGTTGGTCTTGAATAGCGGTTCTGGGTTCCTCCACGGTTGGTTTGGTTTTTAACCAGGAGGGACTGTAACCAAGCTTGCGAACTGTCTGACGCGCCATCTCAACAGCCTCGCCTTCTTTCATGCACCTCGTCCCATAAAAGCGCGGAACCTCATGAGGGTCTTGCAGGTGAAAATAGCAATCGGGACTTTCCATCATGTCAACGTGGCCGTCATTAAACCAGAACTTGTAACCATTGGTTAGCGTCACCCACCCCCCGACTGATCCCTTCCTTGGGTCGCAGACAAAATGCTGGACATGGGCGGCCTGGACCGGTCGAAGAACCGGCAGGTCCAGGTTCTTGGTAACCTCCGTGACATGAGGTAACACGGCCATCAATACCGCGTTGGAGTACGCGGCTGTCATTTGAATCAGTTCCATCGCTACGGTCTTGGGATATCGTAACTGTAGTTATGAGCATTGTATCGCATCTCGTCGTAACCGATCCTCACCTGGTCGTCGCCAGGCCAGTAGATGGCATTCTTTTTTGGACCACGTTTCAGTTACCCGAAGTTCTTCTGCGACTCGCGTGTCGAGGCGGTACCAGGATGGACTTCAAATGAAGTGTTAGTTCTTGGCAGGATATCCAACCTCACGCAATCCAAACGCATATGCCAAGCACGATTCTCGCTCTCGGCAGACAAAAGAACCGATCCTGTGTTTATCATCTTGCGCTACAAGCGCAAGATTTTTGGCGTGGAATAGAGTAGCCTTTACCCATGAACGAACGGATAGTGATATCGCCGGACGTCTGTAACGGCAGGCCGGTCATTCGCGGCACACGAATCGCCGTCCAAACTGTTCTTGAATTCTTGGCTGCAGGGGATTCAATCGAAGATGTGTTACGGGAGTATCCAGGACTTACACGTGCTGACGTCCAAGCATGTCTTGATTGGGCCTCACAATTGATGGGCAACCGTTACTGCGTGGATCGTGTGGAATGAAAGGCTTCCTTCTGGATGAGAATCTGCCTTCCAGGCTTAGGTTCTCGCCCAGCCTGCCATTATTTTCCGCGTTAAGATCGGCTTGAGTCGATCAAATAGACACGATCTTCCCGTCGGCCCTTGACGTCAGCCTGGTTGGTGTCATGGTCTTGCTCGATCATGACGAATCAGAGCAAGAGCTGTACGCTCTTTTTGTGTCTAGCAGTTTTCACCGGGCTTTTGGCGGTGACTTCCTTTGCGGCTGTTCCGGCCGGACAGTTGGTGCTTTGGGGTGGGACCAGCAGTTCCAGCGTTCCGCTCGGCACAACTTATAAACGCGTGTCTGCTAGTTTTGACCATAGCCTTGCCATGACGGATCGGGGAACAGTCGTAGCTTGGGGGAACAATTACGATCTGCAATCGGTGATTCCGGACAGATTGGCTCAAGTGGCGGCGGTCGAGCCGGGTATTTTCTATAGCCTGGCACTGATGAGCAACGGAACCGTAACGGCATGGGGCGAGGCGCCCGTGACGCCACCCGATACAACGAATATTGCGGCGATTTCCGCCAATGATCATGTGCTGGCGCTACGTCACGATGGGACCATCCTTAGCTGGGGCGATGATCGAACTGGCGCCACTACGGTGCCTGCGGGGTTGAACGGGGTGAGGGCCGTTGAAGCAGGCGGAGGCTGCATGTGTTTTCCTCCACACGCGTTCAGCCTCGCGCTGTTGAGCAATGGAACAGTAGTCGCGTGGGGAGATAATTCTTCCGGACAAACCAATGTGCCTGCGGGTCTCACCAACGTGATTGCGATTTCAGCAGGCTACGGGCCTATCGATGCCTGTCTGGCGTTGAAGAGCGACGGCACGCTCGTGGGGTGGGGAGGGGCATTGATTGGCCAGGACGAAGCGCTTGCATCAGCCACCAACATCACTGCGATTTCGGTCGGCTCAGATCACGCGATGGCGTTGCGGTCCGATGGCACAGTGCTCGCCTGGGGCGGCAACGCATCCAGGCAGGCTACTGTGCCTTCTGAGTTGAGGGATGTTGTTTTCATCGCTGCTGGGAATGGCTTCAGCCTGGCGCTGCAGCGTGATGGCAGTCTCGTTGGTTGGGGAGCAAACAATTCCGGGCAGATCATGATTCCCGGGGCGCTCCGAGACGTCGTTGGATTGGCAGGCGGCAGCTACGACTCCTTGATCCTGCGCAAGGACGGAACCGTGAGTGCCTTTGGGTTTACCGGAAACTCCAAAGTCCCGCCCGGGCTGAGTAATGTGGTGGCAATCGGCGCTTATGACCTCCAGAGCCTGGCCGTCCAAGCGGACGGTAACGTTATCTCTTGGGGATACACAAATGTAGCTCCGGACTTGTCCAACGTCACGGCGGTGGCTGTCGGCTGCAATCACAGTCTGGCATTGCATCAGGATGGCACGCTCACGTCCTGGAACGACGGCTATTTCGATTACGGGCAATCGTCGATCCCCGCATCCGCGACCAACGTGGCTTCGGTCGCAGCCGGATGTGCCCATAGCCTGGCTCTGTTAAACGATGGCTCCGTTTTGGCCTGGGGCGCTGGCCAAACCAACGGAGATTGGCCGCATTACAATCAATCGGTGGTGCCGCCGGATGCTACGAACATCAGCGCTATTTCGGCTGGCGGATACCACAACCTGGCCCTGCGAAACGATGGGACAGTTCTGGCATGGGGCGCCAATGAACATGGCCAATCCGACGTTCCGGCTGGGCTCAGCAACGTGGTGGCGATTTCGGCTGGTTACTCCCATAGCCTGGCGTTGTTGGGAAATGGTACGGTGACCGGTTGGGGGGCAAGTGATTCGCTGGCGGAATCCGCTCCGTCAGGCCTCAGCAACGTCGTATCCATCGCAGCAGGGAGTGGCCAGAGCCTGGCCATCACAGCAGAGCCTCAGGTGCTCTCCCTCTCCCGGACCAGCCAGAACATGGTAATCGAGTTTCAAACGTTCCTGGAGCGTTCCTACGCGATCCAGAGGGCTACCAGCCTAAGCAGCAGATGGATCGATTTGCCGGGGGGCGTAAAACCCGGCACTGGCCGACCGATTGTCGTTCTCGATCCACTTGAGGATGGGGCACAACGCTTCTACCGCCTGCGCGAGATTTCGGATGGAGCCGGGCTCGTTCCTAGCTCGAAATGACCAACGCCGCACATTGAGTCCCCGCAGAACCGCCCGAATACCTCCAGTTGGGCAGTGGCAGGATCTCTGAATGATATCTGCGGCAAGGTGTTTGTGGAAGCTGCACAATCCCAAGGATTTGCCCGTTTTTGGGGGCGGCTGGGGACACAGGTGTCACTTCCAATCTGGCTCATTCCAATTCGACCCTCAAAAACCCCAATAAAAGGGGCAGGTGTCAGAGTGTCACATAGCCTATATAGAGATAGTGACACTAAGAGAGAACACCGAAGCAAGGGAAAGGAGCACCCTGCACAGGTTCCGGGTGCCCTTTACCCTTGCTGCGTAGGTGATGGAACCATTTTGGGTAGGGCGGCATTGCCAAGGCCGCCGATCTTCCCGCAGCGGGGGAGAAAGAGTTTCACGCGGAGCCGCGGAGAACGCGGAGGCACCTTGCGGTGCGGCGATCAGAGAAGGAGGTCGGAAGCCGGATGTCAGTGGTCTGTTCCTGGGGCGAGGCAAAGTAGAAGAGCCGTCCCGGCGCCGAGACGGCCCTTACAGGCCGCGTGCCAGGGAACGAGGCACGTTTCCGCCGGAACCCTTGATTTCAGGCTTTACAGCAGGGCTGGTATAGTCAATTAAAATAGTATGTTTTTCAGCCCGCGCCATGCGCTCCTATTCTCAGTCCCATGCGCCGCTCTCCTGGGGGCCTCCACTCCCCAGGCTCTGGCTGCGGACGCATCCGCTAAAACAGCAGCCGACACCAATACCCCTGCGGAGTTGCCCCCGACCATGGTCACCGCGACCCGCACGGAGGAGGATGTTAAGTCACTGCCATACTCGGTGAATACGGTCGCACCCGATGATCTCTCACGAATGATGCCCCGAACCACCCCTGAGGCGCTCCGCGAGGTCCCTTCAGTGATGGTCCAGAAAACGTCTCAGGGACAGGGATCTCCTTTTCTAAGAGGGTTCACCGGGTTCCGGACGCTCATGCTCGTGGATGGGATCAGGCTGAATAACTCAACCTTCCGCGATGGCCCGAACCAATACTGGAGCACGATTGATCCGTATTCGTTGGACCGCCTGGAAGTGGTGCGAGGTCCCAGTTCAGTGATGTATGGCAGCGATGCCATTGGCGGTACAGTAAACGCCATAACCAAGGGACGTCAGGATTACGGTCCAGGTCTGGACTACAATGGCGGTGCTCTCTATCGATTCGGTTCGGCGGATGAATCGCACATCGGCCGGCCGGAGTTCAGCGCGCAATACGACGAGACATTCGGGGTGCATGTGGGGGCGTCGATTAAGGAGTTTGGTGATTTGCGCGGCGGGAGTGATGTGGGGCGCCAGCCTAAGACCGGTTATGACGAATGGGATTTGGATGCGAAGCTGGAGTATCGGGTGAATCAAAATTCGCGGCTGGTTTATGGCCATCAAACTGTCCGCATGGATGATGCGTGGCGCACCCATTCCACGATCTACGCGGTGCCGTGGGCAGGGACCAAGGCAGGGACCGATCGCGAGCGGTTATTCGACCAGGCGCGCGACTTGGATTACCTGCAATACCATGCCGAGGGATTGGGAGGATTTGCCCAGGAATTGCATGTCAGCCTTTCGCATCAGTATCAGGGCGAACAGGAGAATCGGATTCGAGGCAATGGGAACAGGGAGGTGCAGGAAGTGGATGTGCACACGATGGGGCTGAGTCTGCAATTGGCGAGCGGCACGCCTATCGGGCGGTTGGTGTATGGGGCCGAGTATTACCATGACTGGGTCGATTCCTCGTTCCGCGGTTACAATGCGGCCGGTGATTTAACCACTGTGCGTGTGCAAGGGCCGGTGGCTGATGATGCTGGTTACGATTTGGTCGGTGCCTTTTTGGAAGATCATATTCCGCTTTTTGAGGAGCGGATGGAGTTGATCGTGGGCGGACGCTACACTCATGCGCAGGTAGATGCGAATAAGATCCGCAATCCTTCCAATGGCTCGACGTTCTCCATGCAGGATTCATGGGATAACGTGGTGGGCAGTGGCCGGGCTCATCTATCGCATCGATCAGGAGGAGCATTACTCGGTGTTTGCCGGCGCTTCCCAGGGCTTCCGCGCCCCCAACCTCTCCGACCTGACACGCTGGGATGCGGATTGGGGTCAGGAGATTCCAAGCCCCGGTGTTAAACCGGAGACCTTCCTGTCCCTGGAAGCAGGAGCCCGGGTTCAGTTCGAGCGCGTCGAGGCGACTGCTGCCTATTTCCACACACTGTTCGACGACATGATCGTGCGGGTTCCGACAGGCGCGCTTAGTCCGAACAACGATCTTATCGTGACAAAGGAAAACTCAGGGGAAGGTTACGTGCACGGCGTGGAATTAAGCGGGAGCGTCAAAGTGCATCGGGATTGGACATTGTGGAGCAATTTTACATGGATGCGCGGTGAAGTGGAGCGGCCTGATGTGGGTGGTGGAAATGTGACAGAACCTGTCAGCCGCTTGATGCCAACAACGGTCAACTCAGGCCTGAGATGGCGCCATGCCACAGGGCGTGTCTGGGCGGAGTTCGCGGCTACGCTTGCGGCGGAGCAGGATCGGTTGGCCTACAACGATACGCTGGACACGACGAGAATTCCGGTCGGCGGCACTCCGAGCTACGACGTATATCACATCCGGGTAGGCTGGAATCCTTGCCGCAACGCGAGTTTAACCGCTGCGCTCGAGAATCTGACCAACGAGGATTATCGGATTCACGGATCAGGGATCAACGAGCCGGGTAGAAATTTTGTTCTAACGGCCCAGGTGCGGTTCTGAAAAACAGAAGAGGAGGGGAGCGACTCCCCTCCTCGATTTGCGGGGGTGACGCCGAAATGGCGCTCCCCAATCCCACCTCCTTGGAAATCATTTGGGCTTGTGTCAGGCTGCCTAAACAGTGCCCTCTACTCAATGGGGTTAAACACCGCCTGTGATTTAGAGTGCACACTAGCGGGTTTCGAGAGATCGGGCTTTTCCTTATCTTCACTCTGATTCTCCTTCAACACACGATCAAGCGTGCGCTCGAGGCGGCGCTTTACATCCATATGCTCCTGGTTT
The DNA here is from genome assembly GCA_942493075.1 of uncultured Verrucomicrobiota bacterium. Classification (GTDB taxonomy): domain Bacteria; phylum Verrucomicrobiota; class Verrucomicrobiia; order Limisphaerales; family UBA8199; genus JBBQYD01. Next base: position 480,432 of record OW818681.1, read on the forward strand.
GTCACCGTATTGAGAATCGCGCGAGCTTGCTGGAACTCACGATCCTTGATCTTGAGGCGGGCGAGATGGAGGGCGACGTCCTGGCGCTCGCCGGAGCTTTGGGCTGATTGCAACGCGTTCGTCCAGGCTTGGAGTGCAGCTTTGGTGCGTGGAGGGCTGATGCCGTAATAGGTGAGCGCCACATCGGTGGCCAGCGCAAAATTTGTAGGATCAAGCCTCATCGCTTTCGCATAAAGATCCAGCGCTTTGTCGAACACCTGCTGTTCGTTGATACCGTAATGCTCCTTAACATCTGTGCGAAAAAGGAAAACCGTCGTGCCGAAATTCTGATAATAGATCGGCTGGCGCGGGTTGATTTCTATCGCGCGGGTGTAGTAATCGAATGCTGTTCGAACTGAACCGATGTGGCCGTAGATGTTGGCCAGATTATTGTAGATATCCGCGTTGTTGGTGGTGAAGGTGAGGGCAGTTTCCAACTGTTTCAGGGCAGCAGGCTCATCGCCCCTCACGTCGGATAGGAATGACGCGTAGTCCACCCGCACGAGGTCATTCGTTGGATTGGAGGCGACCAGCGTCTCGTATGCGTTTTGCACCGTGCCTAGCCGTGCTTCGATACGCCGCCCCAGTTCTTCCAAGGCTTGCGGGGCAGGGTTCGTGGTTGAGTTGGCGGCCTGAATCCAGCCTTCAACTTCGCGCTCAGCGTCGAGGCTCATTTTTTCAAGCCGCTGCAAATCTGCGCTAAGCAGATTCGTCTGGCTGGAATTCGCGAGGTCGTTCGTTGGAGCCGCGATGGAGGCACTTGCCGCCAGCAGCACAGCAGCCAGGAGCATCACCATCCAGGATGTGGGCCGTTTAAACCAGTTCACGGGCGCAATCTAGCACGAGGCTCCTGATCGAGCAGTGGGAAATGTGCCTAGACTTCTTTAACCACGCCCCAGAACACGTCTAACCGTTTGGTGAGGTAAAGCTTTATAGCTGTCAGGAGGGTGGACGCCTCAAGCTTTTGTCCCGCCGCCACGATTTCTTTAAGGCTCATGTGCGGGCGCACATGGAAACAATCCTGGGCGATGATGGGCCCCTCGTCCAGATTCATGGTCACGAAGTGCGAGGAGACCCCGATGATTTTTACGCCCTGTTCGTAGGCTTGCCGGTATGCCTGCGGGCCGGGGAAGCTGGGCAGGAGCGAGGGGTGAATATTGATGATCTTATTCTTGTAACGCCAAACGAAATTTGGCGACAGGATCTTCATGAACCGTGCGAGCACTACAAAATCGATTTCGTATTTTTCGAGCTCTTTGATGGCGGCTTCTTCCGCTTTCAATCGATCTTCCCACGGGATCTTCACGAAGGGCAGCCCGGCTTCGCGTGCCATGGGCTCGAGGTCTGAGCGGTTGGAGAGGACCAGGGCCGGTTCGGCCTGGCTGAGTTGCCTGGCTTTGATCGCCTGCAGCACCCTGGCGAAGCAGTGTGGTTCCTTCGTCACCATGATGGCCATGCGCTGCTTGCGGGTGGGTTCGGTGAAGCGCAACTTGATCTCCATCGCCAGTTCGCGTGCGAGATCCGCCAACCCTTTTTCCAGCGACTCGCGGTCGAGTTGAGACTTTTTCCACGAGCTTTGCACCGTCATGCTAAACTGGCCCCGCGTGACCTGTTCCTCCAGAGCCTCGATGTTGGCGTGCTGAAGGAAAAGAAAGCTCGTGATCCGTGCGACCACTCCGGTTTTATCGCGTCCGATCACTGTGATCGTGGCAAACTTTTTATTCTGACGATTTGGCATAGGGTTCCGTCCAGCTAACGGAGAGTATGCCTAAGGGCAAAGCTTTGTTAAGCCATTTTGTGGCGGTCTTCCACGGATCAACCCACATCAGGGGACGGCCACATTGGGCGCCAGGGTGAAATTTCCGGAATACTCACGTCCCAGGAAGAAGCCCCGTGCGCGATTTTGCTGGGGCAGGGCAACCCCGCGAATCTTGAGGGATTTGCCAGTGGCCGGATGGCGGAGCGATCCTTTAAGGATGCCGGTCTTGCGGCTGATTGAGATCTTAACTTTCTCCGGCGCATCGCTGGCTTTGAAGGAACGCCCATCCTTGCTCTTTACGCGGACGAAATCCCCGGCCGGATACTCGGTGCCAAAAAGATCTCCTCCAAAGAACGAGGCCACGCCGTCGGTAAAGTTGAGCTTGGCATTCGTGTCGGTGGGCCAGGTTGAGCCGACGGCGGACAAAGAAAGGTAAAAGCCGTTGGGATAAAACTTCTGGTCGCCCGGTTCTTTGGTCCAGACCAAGCTATCTCCAGTGACGCTGGATGCACTCTGGTTTACAACTCGCAGCCAGCCGAGTGTGCGTTCACGTCCTTTGTTCTGCACAACGTAGAGAGGGAAGAAGCCAGACCGTGAGAGGCCGCGGGACTGGGACAGAGACGTGCCAGTGGCGGAATAGCCGGAAAGGTTCACCTTGCCTGCGGCGCTCACAGTCAGGCGAGCGGAACAGCTCCCGTTTGGCTCAGCAAGCGAGGCGTTGGTGTTGACCAGGGCTAGCGTATAGTTCCGCGCAAGAGAGGTTGGACGGGTCGTGCTGTAGTAAACCAGGTGCCCCAGAACCGTGGCATCCCACACGCCGTCGGTCAGAGTCCCCACGCATTTGCTGTCATCGTTGATTGTTACCAGTTGAAGATGCAGATCGAGCGGGCGGCCGTCTTTTCGAGTGATCACGACCGAGGCCTCGTGCGAGGCACTGATTTTGCCACTGAACGGATACCGCGACCGGCCTATCTGCAACTTTCCGCTGAACGTGCTCTTCGATCCCGAGAGTGTGAACTGGAAGTAGCCGCTGGCGTCATGCGCCACCTGGTTGGTTTCATAAAAGAGACCCTCGTACGTGCCGGAGGGAGCCGATTTGGTCAGCAGATAACCAGGCGCTGGGGAGATCGCCTCCCCGAGGAGATTGGTCACGCGCACCATGTAATAACCGGCGCTGGCATCGGTGTAGGGATTGGCAAATACCAACGCGCTGCTTGTGGCGCCGACTAAATCCTGTCCCTGCCACATCCATTGATAACTGAGCAGTCCGCCTGTGGCGTTGGCGATCAGGCGCACAGTGCCACCTGTGTTTTCCTGGCGAATTCCTGTCACCTGCGGGGCATCCACCAGGTGCACGCGTGATGTGGGGGCGGCCAGGAGGGCGTTCTGGAGGAAAATCTGCGCGGTATAGGTGCCCGCGTCTTCAAGCGTGGCGTTCTCGATGAGCAGGGTGTCGGTTTGCGAACCTGTCACATGCCCGTCATCGGACAGCGGCACTCCATCCCGCAACCACGCAAATGATAGCAATGGATAATTGGTATCCTGCAGTTGCACGGTGCTCAGCATAAGCGTGATGCCGACCTGGTTGGTGCTGATGGGCGGTTGGACGACAAAATTCGTTTCTGCGCCAAAAACGTTGGTGCCCAGAAGGGTCAGGCAAAGCGCGAGGGTGCCAGTGAATCGGTTGAAGGGAATGCTCTTCATGCTAAACTGGGAGGCTATCTTTCCCGCAGGGAGAAGGCTAGACCGGAATTTCGGATGGTCTCTTTTGATCACGCTGACAGGTCTAGGCTCGGGGCAGCTCTATCCAAAAACGGCTTCCCTTTGCTACCTCAGACTCAAGTCCCACCCGCCCATGCATCCGTTCCACGCCCTTCTGGACGATGGCCAGCCCGATCCCGGTTCCAGAATACTCACCATCAGCATGCAACCGCTCGAAGATCCGAAACACCCGGTGATGGTATTCTGGCCTGATCCCAATGCCATTGTCCTGCACCCACAACCGGATCATGGGCCCATCCTCCGCCCAGATCCGGATCTGTGGTGGAGTGTCAGAAGGCACGAACTTGAGCGCGTTGCTGAGCAGATGTCCCACCACATCGAGCAAAACGGGTTGATTGGCGCATACCTGCCCAAAGGGAGGCACCACCTCAATCTGTGCATCTCGCCGGTGACTTCGTTCGGACATCCGGCCAATCACCAGTTTCACCTGCTCTTCCAGGTTCAGCCGGAGGATGGGCAAATCCATGTGTGCCAATCGCCCGTAAGCCAGCAGATCCAGCAGCAACTCATCCATGCGGTGCACCGCCTCGGTGATGCGCCGCGCGTAGCCCCGGCCAGGCTCATCAAAAGCCTGTCCGTACTCCTCCAGGAGGATGGAGATGAAACTGCCCATGGCCCGCAGTGGTGCTCGTAAATCGTGCGCCACGTGATAGAGCACCCCCTCCAGCGAGGATAGGCTCTGGTGCAATTCAGCCGTCCGTTCCGAGACACGCTGTTCCAGTGAGGTGGCATACTCCTGCAACTGCCTTTGCGCGTCCTGCAAAGAGCGTTCCACCGCTTTGCGCTCCGATATATCCAGCCCGATGCCAATGACACAAAGGTTCTCATTAAGGTGCGCTCGCGACCCCGTAAAGAGGTAGGGAGTGGTCTGGCCTCCGGTGCTGGTCACGCTGATTTCCTCCGAGCTGCCCCCGGTTTCGAAAGCTTCTTTAATCGCGGCTGTGAGGCGCTCACGGTCTCCTTCCGCTACCAGGTTGGTGATTTCCAGGCCCAGCAAACCCGGTTCGTCACGTCCCGTAATTAATTCCACGGCACGGTTCCAGCGGCGCAACTGGTTCTGCTCATCCAGCACAAGGAACAAGCCGGGAAGACTGCTGATGATTGCCTCGGAAAATTCTTTCTCACGAACAAGCCGCTCGCGCGCCTCCATTTGGGGTGTGATGTCGCGAGCGATGGTAAGGTAGCCCTGTAATGTGCCGCGTGGCCCGGTGATCGGATGAATCACTCGGCTGGCATAAAAGCGAGCTCCGTCCCTGCGCATTTGCCACCGCTCACTCTGGGAAACACCAGCCTTGGCAGCGCGCTCCATCTCCTGTATATGAACGCCTTGTGCCTGGTCCTCCTCCGTAAACAACGAGGCGGGATCTTTCCCAATCGCTTCGGCCTCCGAGTAGCCAAACACCCGCTCGGCTCCAGCGTTCCAGCTTGAGATCTGCCCCTGGGCATTGAGAGAAAAAATGGCATAATCCCGCGCGCTCTGGATCATTAACCGCATGTCCTCGTTGCTGCGTCTCAAAGCCTGTTCCGAAGCCTGCAGCCTCCTGGCAATCTCCTCTGCTTCCCGCCGGGCCAAACCCTCGGCGCGGGTGAGGTAAAACAACAGGAGACTGAGCAAGACGCCCCCTGCCAGTACACCCACAGCCAAGGGACTGCGCGTGATCATATGGCGCGGTACCCAAACACGCACAGTCCAGGGATGGCCAGCCATTCTGATCGCAATATTCCGATGGGTCCAGTTCCCTCCTTTGTCCGACCGGGGAACGTGCTGGTGATAGAGCGAATGACCTTCATCCGCCTGGTCACCATCATAAATCTCAAAGCTCGCGTTCTGGATCTCAGAATTGGCGGTCATCTGCCGAAACAAATCCCCAGCCCGGAACGGAGCATAACAGTACCCAGACAATTGTTCGCGGCGCGCATCGACGTCCTCCAGGGCGCCGGAACTGCGGTAGACAGGCACATAGATTAAAAAGCCGGGCTGCTTTGGCCCCTCGATTTCCTGCACCAGGGTTACCCGGCCACTCAGCGCGGGTTGGCCGGTGTCGCGCGCGCGCTCCATCGAGGCCCGGCGCACTGGCTCGGTAAACATGTCGTATCCCAGAGCAGCTAGATTCCGTGCATCAGAGGGTTCCAGAAACCTGATGGCGTGGTATTCCTCCCGCGGATAGGTGGGCCAGACGCGAAAATTAGGATCGTCCTGGCGTGCTGCCTCTTCGAAATCCTTCAGATGATCGGGCAAAACGCGGAAGGTGAAGCCCAGCCCCTGAATGCCTGCGTAGTTGCTCGAGACGTTCAGCCCGCCAATATAAGCCCGAAAATCCTCCCGGTTCAGCTCGGGATGCGCTTTGATCAATGCCGATCCACTTTGAAGCAAGGCTATGTACGCGCGCATGCGGGACCGAATCGCAGTATCCAAATCTCTTGAGAGCGCCTCGGCTTCCACCTCGGTGCGCAAACGGAGGTTGTGCGCGACCTGGACCAGTGCAATCACCGTCAGAAAAAAACCAATGCCCAGAACCATCAATGCAAACCATTGGCTGGCCAATGCGCTTTGTCCTTTTGATGGTGTCGAATCCATTGTCCGTGCTGAAAGAAACCGGTCCCTTCCACCTGCGCCCGCATCATGGCATGCCCGATGGCAGCAGTCGTCAGGCTAACCCAATCTTGTGGTTCGGCATGCTCCTACAAGGTAAAGAGATTGGGCGATTCGTCAACGCTCGTAGAAACGCAGAAAAGCCGGGGAGGATACCCCGGCTTCTCGCGAAATAACACTTAGTATGGAGGACGCTTAGTAGCGGTAATGATCAGGCTTGTAAGGGCCTTCCATCGGCACCCCGATGTATTCCGCCTGCTTCTTGGACAGACGGGTGAGTTTCACACCGATCTTTTCCAGGTGCAACCGGGCGACTTCTTCGTCGAGCTTCTTCGACAGGCGGTAAACCGCCGGCTTGTACGTGGTGCGATTGGCCCACAGATCCAGTTGAGCCAGGATCTGGTTCGTGAAGGAGTTGGACATCACGAAGCTCGGGTGCCCTTCGGCGCAACCCAGGTTCACCAGGCGGCCTTCGGCCAGAAGATAGATGCTGCGATCTCCCGGCAGATCGTAACGATCCACCTGCGGCTTGATGTTCACCTTGGAAACGCCTTTCGTGCCGTTCAAGCGGTCCACTTGAATCTCGTTATCAAAGTGGCCGATGTTACACACGATCGCCTGATCCTTCATCTTCAGCATGTGCTCAACAGTGATGACATCGCAGTTGCCAGTCGTCGTGACGTAGATGTCGGCTTTACCCAGCGTGTCTTCCACGGTGGTGACTTGGAAGCCTTCCATCGCCGCCTGCAAGGCGTTGATGGGGTCAACTTCCGTGACGATGACGCGCGAACCGAACCCGCGCAAACTGTGCGCGCAGCCCTTGCCCACATCGCCGTAGCCGCACACCACAGAAACCTTGCCGGCGATCATCACGCCGAGAGCGCGCTTCAGACCATCCGCCAACGATTCGCGACAGCCATACAGGTTGTCGAACTTCGATTTGGTGACGGAATCATTCACATTGATGGCAGGCACCAGCAGCTTGCCGGCTTCAACCATCTGATAGAGGCGATGCACACCTGTCGTGGTCTCTTCGCTGACACCCTTCCAGTCCTTGATCGCGGAAGTGAACCAGCCCGGGCGCTCCTTGGCGCAGCGCTTGAGGAGATCTTTGATTACCTGCTCTTCGTGGCTCGCGCTCGGGCTTTTTACCCAGTCACTGCCGTTTTCCATCTCGAAACCTTTATGCAAGAGCAACGTGGCGTCGCCACCGTCGTCCACGATCAATTCCGGGCCTTTGTTCCCGGGATGCGTCAACGCGCGGAGGGTATAATCCCAGTATTCTTCGAGTGATTCGCCTTTGAAGGCAAACACCGGCACGCCCGATTCGGCGATCGCCGCCGCGGCTTGATCCTGGGTGCTGAAAATATTGCAGCTCGCCCACCGGACCGAGGCGCCGAGCTCGACCAGCGTCTTGATCAGCACGGCGGTTTCAATCGTCATGTGCAGCGACCCGGAAACGCGGACGCCGTTGAGCGGCTTCTTTGTTCCGTATTTCTCGCGCACAGACATCAGGCCGGGCATCTCCTGCTCAGCCACGGAGATCTCTTTGCGACCCCATTCGGCGAGGCTGATATCCTTCACCAGGTAATCTTTAACTACGCGGCTCTTGAGAACCGTTTTCTTCCCGTTTCCGTTCGTTTTTGCTATCGCAGCCATAATAATTTTTCTTTTCGTTGGTTGGGTTCAGGAGGGAATCACAGCAACATTGCGGCCGCGGTTAAAACCTCCACCATTTCCCAGGGCGCCGAATTTTCCGATCGCCTTCTTCAAAGCTTCTACTTTATCCGTTTTCTCCCACGTAATGTCGGGATCATTCTTGCCGAAATGGCCGTAGTTCGTGGTCTTCTTATAGATCGGGCGGCGCAGGTTGAGCTGCGTGATAATGTCCGCAGGCTGGAAGCTGAATACGCTCTTGACCGCGCTGATAATCCGCTCTTCATCCACCGCAGCCGTGCCGAATGTATCCACATGCACGCTCACCGGGTCAGGATACCCGATTGCATAGGCAAACTGTACTTCGCACTTGGCCGCGAATCCGGCAGCCACCACGTTCTTGGCAATCCACCGGCCCAGGTACGCCGCACTGCGGTCCACCTTCGTCGGATCTTTGCCGGAAAACGCGCCACCGCCATGACGGCCCATCCCGCCGTAGCTATCCACGATGATCTTGCGACCGGTCAACCCGGTATCACCTTGAGGCCCGCCAACCACGAAACGGCCGGTCGGATTAATCAAATACTCCGTCTTGGCGTTGAGCATTGCTTTTGGCAACACCGCCTTGATGACCTTCTCAATGCAGAACTTCTCGATTTCAGAGTGGGACACATCAGCGGCGTGCTGCGTGGAAATAACCACGTTGGTGATCCCCACCGGCCTGCCGTCTTCGTACTGCACGGAAACCTGCGACTTGGCGTCCGGGCGCAGCCACTTCACCTTGCCAGCCTTGCGGATCTCTGTGAGCTTCCGACCGAGACGATGCGCATACATGATAGGCGCCGGCATCAACTCTTCGGTCTCATCGCACGCGTAACCAAACATCAAACCCTGGTCACCAGCGCCCTGCTTGGCTGTCTTCTTGCCCTCCGCTTTGCGGGCATCCACGCCCTGGGCGATATCGGGAGATTGGCCGGTGATCAGGCAATTAACAAACACCTTGTTGGCGTGAAACACGTCATCGTCATTGGTATAGCCGATGTCAGCGATGGCTTTGCGGGTCAAACCGATGAAATCAATGGCTTCGCTCGGGTTCTGAAACTTGATCTTCGGGATGGTGATCTCGCCACCCACAATGACAACGTTGGATTTGGCGTAGCATTCGCAGGCCACGCGGCTTGTCGGATCGGCCTCTAAACAGGCGTCCAAGACGTAATCGGAAATAGTATCACAGACTTTATCGGGATGCCCCTCGCCGACAGACTCGGAAGAAAAGATGTAGGATTTGCTCATAACAAGGCTGCTGTTGAGTTAGTCATATTGACGTATCAGGATAAGATGATATATCAAAAACAAAGCCCGTCAACCGTGTTTCGGCAAGATAGCTCTTTGTTGCTTTTGCTAGGCGTTCATCTACGCGATGAAAATTCAAATAAACATACGTTGCTATTGACGTACGTGCAAAACAACGTATGATGTGGGGCATGAAGGCAAATCCTGGCGGGCATATAGCTCCGGACGAGGCCATCGGTCGCGAACTACTGATCGATAACATCTGGAGCGTTCTGGAATCCCAGAGCATCTACATGAATTCCGAGCGCCGCATCGGAAAAACCACCATTCTCGAGATTCTTGCTCACAGTCCACGCGAGGGTTGGCGAATCGCGAAGAAAGATCTGGAGGGCTGTCACACGCCGCTTGAGTTCGCAACCGCTGTTTGTGAGCAGATTCACCAATTCTTGGGAACTTCTCAAAGAGCGTTTCGCCGTGTGAAGGAGTTCGTGGGGCAGATGGGAGGAACGGAAATAGGAGGGGTTCTAAGGTTGCCGGAGGGGAAAGAGAGAGAATGGAAGACACTCCTTGAGAAGGTATTTGAGGATCTGCAAGCCGCCCAGGAGCATGGTCCTCGCATCCTCTTCTTATGGGATGAAGTGCCTTTCATGATTGACAACATCCGGAAGCACGAAACCGAGAAGACCGCGATGGAGGTGCTGGACGTATTGAGATTCGTTCGGCAAACAAACCCCACGGTTAGGATGATCATGACCGGTTCAGTGGGTCTTCACCATGTGCTGACGACGTTAAGAAAAGCCGGGTATGCAAATGAACCGACCAATGACATGATGCAACTGGATGTCCCGGTTCTGACGCCAGCCAAAGGAGCTGAACTGGCAGAATCCCTCATCAAGGGCGAAGAAATCGGTTGCGATGATACCGCAGCACTGAGCCGCCACCTGGCAAACGCAGCGGACTATTTTCCTTTCTACATACATCATCTGGTTCGCCAGCTAAAATTTGCAAATCAGAGACCCGATCGGAAGCTGATCAATGAGGTGGTACAACAGCAACTCACCGATCCGAACGATCCCTGGAAACTCAGGCACTATCGAACACGGATTCCGACATATTACGGGGCTGATGAGGAACCGGTGCTGTCCATCCTGGATGTTCTAGCTATAGAACGAGTGCCACTCGGATTGGAACAGATAGCTCAAAAAATTAGCGGCACAGTGCCGGCCTTGAACATGGAACAGCTCCGATCGATTCTGAGATTGTTGGAATGCGATCACTATATTGTCAGAAAGGGCAAGGGTTACACCTTCAAGTATCCCCTGATTTGCCGCTGGTGGCGTCTGGACCGTTCGATTTCTTAGCCGTTGTATGGCAGCGCGCAAGTTCATTTCTCGTTTTTCACCAGGGCGAACTGATCCAGCGGATCTAGAAGCCATCTTTGTACAACGAAAACGTCTGCTCGATCATGCGCTGGAGCAAGTGCGCGAGAGTGCACTAACAAAGAACAAACATTACCAACTGTTTGTCGGCCCGCGCGGGTCAGGCAAGACGCACTTACTTGCGCTGCTTTCCCATCGGGCCAGGAACCTGCCCGAGCTTGCCGACAAGCTCAGAATAGCATGGCTAAACGAGGATGAAACCAGCACATCCATGCTGGACCTATTCGTTCGCATTCACCGAGCGCTTGAGGAAGCTTATCCGACGGAGTTTCCAAGGGCTGAGCGTGAATTGCTTTTTGACGAGTCTCCTGAGCAGGCGAGGTTCAAGCTGGAAAAGCTCCTCCTCAGCAAGCTCGACAATCGAACTCTGCTGATTCTGATCGAGAACGTTGATTTGCTTTTCGAGGCTTTCGGTGCAAAAGACCAGAGGAACCTGCGTGGGTTTATCCAAGACCACCCAACTTTCACGATAGCAGCTACGGCACAGCGACTCTTCGAGGGGATTAGCAGCCGAGAGGCGCCGTTCTTTGGCTTTTTCCAGACCGAGCACCTTAAGCTCCTCACTGTTGACGAGGCTGCAGAGTTGCTTAGGAACATCGCTCGCTTGAATTCTGACTCTCAACTCGAGGAGTTCCTTTCGACAGCCAAGGGCCGTTCGCGGGTTCGCGCTCTTCACCACATATCGGGGGGGAATCACAGGATCTTTATTGTTCTCTCTGAGTTCATCACCCGGGACTCTCTGGAGCAGTTAGTTCAACCTTTCGAAGAGTTGGTGGACGATTTAACTCCCTATTATCAGGAAAGAATCCGGTCACTGGCACCTTTGCAGAAGAAAATCGTCGAGTTTCTATGCAGCGTAGAAGGCACAGTCCCTGTGAAGGAGATCGCTCGCAACCTCTTTTCCACGCACCAGACGATATCCTCGCAGCTTAAGGCCCTGCGCGAAATGGGTTATGTAGAAAGCCGCCAGGATGGCCGCGAATCGCGATACGAATTAGCCGAGCCGCTCATGCGCCTCTGCGTGAGTGTGAAGGCAACCAGAAAGACTCAGCCTTTGCGGCTGGTGGTGGACTTTCTCCGAATCTGGTACGACAACGAAACGCTACAGTATCACCTAACCAAGCTGCCCGAAACCGGTCGGGAACGCGAATACGTCCGTTTTGCGATGGAGAGGATGAGCATACAACCGATCCACCCCCGCATAAGCTATCTTTTGTCGGACCTTGAACCATGCCAGGTTCTTAGAAAGCAGGACAAATGGGTCAGTGACATTTTAAGGGAGTGCTCGGACCTGGATCACAGCCACCAACATAAAGACCTAATCGAATCCCTATCGCGCGCCTTGAAGGCTAAAGGTTTGGCTGCACCGTCGCAGGCCCGCCTTTTTAACCTGCGTGCTATGGCTCGTTTTCAGACAGGCCGGCATGAAGAGGCGATTGAGGACTGTACTCAAGCAATCGAACTCAAAGACGTGAGTGTAACCCAACTCGCCATGACGCTAATCAATCGCGGATGGCTACTCGGCCAACTCGGTCGCACCGAAGAACAAGTGGCGGATTACACGAGGGTGATCGAGCTCAAAAAGGCGCCCATCGACACAGTTGCCGTTGCTCTGATCAATCGTGGGATTGCATTTGTTCAGCTCGGTCGTAGCGAGGAGGCGGTCATGGACTTCACTCGGGTAATTGAGCTCAAAGATGTGCCAGTCGACCAACTCGCGAAGGCTCTAGTCCTGCGTGGTCTAGCCCATGGGCAGATCGGACGAACTGATGAGGAGATCGCGGACTGCACTCGTGTAATCGAGCTCGTCAATGTCTCGACAGAGCAACTCGCCGACGCTCTTGCCGTTCGTGGCAACGCATTCGGGCAACTCGGCTGTAGCGATGAGGCGATCGCGGACTATGATCGAATCATCAATAGATTAAGGGCTCCAGCGACATTAGTTGCGGAAGCTTCTTGCGGTTGGGCTTTCGAATTGTTCACCCAAACGAAATGGGACAGTGCATTAGCAAGGCTGGAAATCGCGCTTTCGTTGTCAAAGGAGCCGTCCTTAGGGCTGTCATCGTTTGTCTCCTCCTATCTTCGGATTCTTGCCAGGTCTTCGGTCGGCGAGAGGGATTGGGACAAAGTAATCGCCTCGCTCGCGGAGGTCTATAAGAAACACAATGCTCTCACCCACCTTGGTGCCGGACTGGTTAAGAGTCTTTTCCACCTGCAGAAGAGCTTCCTCAATGCGGATGGGCTTCTTGCCTGGAGAAGGGTTTGGATGAGTATTGGGGCTGAGTACCCGGAGCTGAGTGTCTCCTTGCGCATATTCTCAACCGGGATTGACTACTTAATGGAGCCGGATGAAGTTGTATTCCTGCGACTAGCCAAGGAAGAAAGAGAAATACTGAGGGAAGTCCTGGGGCTGAGAATTTCGGAGAAACCTTGATCCAGGTTTCGTGGACGCATGCCCGAGCCTAGCTTCTCGCCAATCGGCGCAGAGCCTCCCGAGTCGCTTCATTTTCTGTGACTCTCGCCAACTCCTGCTCTGTTTGGTTTCGAAAGCTATCTGCCGCTCGCCCGGTTTCGATGAGGTAAAGGGCCTGACGCAGGCGATCAATGAGCTGCCAATCATCGTCGGTAATGTCACGCGCCTTGTTATCTCCGTTGGCGCGCGCAAAACCGTCATTATCGCCACCGAACTTTTCGTATATCTGGACTTTTAGCAAGGTGAGCATGGTTCGTAGCTCGGCGGCTGAGCAAAAAAGCTCCCGACCCGATTTATGGCCTTGGAAGGCACTCAATGCGAGCTGCCCACTCCCTCAACGAAGGCTCCCTCTCAAATTCCACCAAACGGTAACGCTTGGCCTGCCTGGATAACGACGCTGCATCGTCGGCTTCGATTCGACATGACTGCACGAGCTCTGGCATGGAAAAGGGGTCGTTTACGATGCAAACGCTGTCAATTCCAATCTGCCAGGATCTTCTCGGCTTTGGCCACTTCGGCCTCCGAGCCAGTGAAGCTGAATTTCATTTTTCCAGCCCGGCGACCGATGATCACTTTGACAGTAGTCAAGCCGTTGCGCTGCATGCGCAGGTGAAGTTGTTTGTGGGCTTCGTGGTTTCCGTGGTGTTGGAGGCTATTCATGATGGATCTTTGGTTACGAGCAATGCGTGTGCAAGGAGCAATCTTCGGTTCCTGTTTTTGTCTAGACAACTTTCGTCCAGTGCTGCGGACGACGGCGGTTCTTGCCCGAGGCGCGGACAAGGCTAACAATTGGGGGCAGCTCGAAGCCGATCTTGTCCTCGATTATTTCCCGTAGAGCAATGTCTGCCATACCGAGATTCTCAATGTTCGCCACCATTGGTCTGCACCGACCGCCCGCACCAGAGTTCAACTGGCGGACACGTTGCGAAACGATGTTAACCAGGACGTTAGCATTGACTACTTTGGCAAGGGCTTCTTTAACAAATATGGGATTCATAGACTTTTCTTACGCGGACCTCTGCACAGACTCCGAGTCGGAAGAGGTGGTCTGGGACTGCTCCGTGCAGACACTCTCCCAGGAGCATCCAGCAGAGTAGGGGCCAACATCCATCGGTTCAGAGCAACTGGTTAACAGTTAGTCACTTGGGATGAAACCGGGCAAATGCGAGGCCTTCCAGCGAAGGCCCTCACCTTGCAATGTGCACGAGGCCCGGGCATACAATCATGCATTTCGCATGGTCGCTATTGAGCCTCTTGGTCATCCGCAGATGGACGCAGATTAGATGTACGGCAGCAAGCCAGTAGGCGAGGAACTGAGTTTCCGCGAAGCGACGTAAAAGAGCCGGCTCGACTCTTTGTCTGGCAGTTGCGGGTTGGCAGAGCAGGTGGATGCTAACAGTCCGTCGAGGCAGACGCGCTTATAAGATAAAGAGATAGCATATAGGCGCCTCCGATCCAGGACCCTGTTTAAAAGCCTTAAGAGGACTACCTCGCGCAACTGATTGACATTCAGTAAATTCAGTCTGAATCTTTGCTAAAACACGGTCGCATTTCAGTCTGGCACAGATCATGTAATAGGTGATGTGCTGAACCGAACTATCAGCAGGACAGACAGTCAGCCCATCGGGAAGACCCAGTCGCTCCTAAGTCAGAGAGGTAAACATGAACACGAAAGATTTGATCCAATTAGGAGTGCCGCCGGGCGAAACTTCGCGGCGCGGTATGGAGTATATCGCGCGCTACGTCCTTAAGGGGCTCGATAGATCGAAGCTCGCCGAGGATGTGACCGCGGTGGTGCGCGATCCCGCGGCTTTTGCTGACGATGAATTGCGGGGTGAATTCGCCAAATCCCTGCTGCGCTGCGAACGCGTAATTCGTGAAGCTCCCGCTGCCTGGAAGCAGTGGGGTGAGGGGCTCGAACCTGAAGCGATTAACCAAATGGGCCGTGCCTGCCAGTTGCCTGTCGCTGTTGCAGGCGCGCTCATGCCGGATGCGCATGTGGGTTACGGCCTGCCGATCGGCGGTGTGCTCGCCACCGATGGCGCAGTGATCCCGTATGCCGTGGGGGTAGATATCGCCTGCCGCATGAAGCTGACAGTGCTGGATCTCCCCTTGCGCGAATTGGATCGCCAGCGCGAGCACCTGATCAAAGCCATCGAAACGGAAACCCGCTTCGGGGTCGGTGCCACGTTCAAGCAGCGGCGCGAGCATGATGTAATCGATGCCGATTGGTCGGTGAGCCCGGTGACCAAACAAAACAAGGAACGCGCATGGGCTCAGCTTGGAACCAGCGGAAGCGGTAATCACTTTGTGGAGTTTGGAACGTTCACAAACGAGAATGAAGTGGAGGGCCTGCCTGCCGGCCAATACGTGGCTTTGCTGAGCCATAGCGGAAGCCGCGGAACCGGTGCGTCGGTCTGCGATTACTACAGCAAACTGGCCATGGCACAGCACCCGAACCTGGCCAAGGAGCATAAACACCTGGCCTGGTTGTCGCTCGATTCGGAGGACGGCCAGGAGTACTGGGCGGCCATGGAGTTGATGGGCCGCTATGCCGCTGCGAATCATTCGTTGATTCATCGGCATATCTCCGAGCACCTCCGGGTGAACGTGCTTTTGGATGTTGAGAACCACCACAATTTCGCCTGGAAAGAGCGCCACGTTATTGATGGAGTCGAACGCGATGTGGTTGTGCATCGCAAAGGCGCTACGCCAGCAGGTGTCGGTGTCATGGGGATCATCCCCGGCTCGATGGCGTCGCCCGGTTACCTTGTTCGCGGAAAGGGCAATGAGGACTCCTTGAAGTCCGCATCGCATGGGGCCGGACGTGTCATGAGCCGCACCAAGGCGATGGAGACGTTCGAATGGGAGAAGGTGAACCGGGTGCTGAAGGACCGCGGCGTGAAGCTCATTTCGGCCGGACTCGACGAAGTTCCTATGGTGTATAAAGACATCCACCAGGTGATGGCCGCACAGGCCGACCTTGTGGAAGTGCTCGGGCGGTTCGATCCGAAACTTGTCAAAATGGCGCCGCATGGCGAGCGCCCAGAGGATTAGTCAACCCAGGGGAAGCGTAGAGATGCGCCCCCCTTTCGATACAATGATTACGATTGATGGATCGCAAGGTGAAGGTGGCGGCCAGATTCTAAGGACGTCGCTCGCACTTTCTCTTGTAACCGGACAACCATTCCGGATGGAGAGAATACGGGCGGGCCGGAAGAAGCCAGGACTGTTGAATCAGCATCTCACCTGCGTGCATGCAGCGGCCGCGATCGGCAAAGCCGAGGCGGCGGGTGCCGGTCTTGGGTCGCAGAACCTGGAGTTCAGGCCTGGGACTGTGACTCCAGGCAATTACCGGTTCTCAGTCGGAACCGCGGGCAGCGCGGCCCTGGTATTTCAAACCATCCTGCCGCCCCTTTTGATTGCGAATGAGAGCAGCGATCTGATACTCGAAGGTGGCACGCACAATCCCGCCGCGCCGCCGTTCGACTTCCTGCAGCGTTCGTTTGCTCCCGTGATAGAACGGATGGGGCCGGGTCTTGAACTGACCTTGCAGCGGTCGGGGTTTTTCCCGGCAGGCGGGGGCAGGTTTGAAGCACGGATCAATCCGGCAGCCCAGTTGACGCCAGTCGAGCTGACCGAACGCGGCCAAATCGTGTCCCAGAACGCTCGCGCCCTGATTTCGAGGCTCTCTCCCCAGATCGGCGAACGTGAACTCGCTGTTGTCCATGATAAACTTGGCTGGACTGCCGAGGAATGCCGGGTTGACCTGGTGAACTCTGCCGGGCCTGGAAACGCGTTATTGCTCGAGATCCAGGCTGAGAATGTGACAGCGGTTTTCACAGGCTTCGGTGAACGCGGGGCAACGGCCGAGACCGTCGCTCAGAAAGCGGTCGATGCTGCGGTCGGATGGCTGAATGCGGATGTCCCCGTTGAGGACCATTTGGCCGACCAACTGCTGATTCCGATGGCATTGGCCGGTGGCGGGACGTTTCGGACCTTGCAACCAACCTTGCACTCCATAACAAATGCCGAGATCATCAAGCGGTTTTTGGAGATCAACATTCGCTTTGCGCAGGAAAATGCGACTGCATGGCACGTGACAGTTGAGACGTAAGATTGATTTCAGAAAGCCTAAGCCCAGAGAAGTCTGCAGGACTACCATGCGACACATTGAGTTGATTTCGAATAGGATGAGTTCTGCTATAACAGAAACTAAAAGACCTAATATGACGATTGATAACGACGAATGTGGAGCAAAGTTTCTGAGACCCGATTCCTTACGCTTGAATCTTATTCTGGTTAGCCTGTTTATAGCGGCTTATGAAACGCTGCGCGAATCCATTGTTCAACAACTGAAAGACCTTTACCGGCACGGATTTGACGAGGCGCTTAGCAAAGGATACGAAAGTGAGGTTCTCTGTCTCAGCGCTAAGCGTAATTCTTTTCAAGCATCAGTGGCCTGGTTGAGGAGCAAAGGAGTGATCGACGAGGCCGACGAAGAAATTATCGCCGAGTTGAGGCGACATCGAAATGAAGTTGTACATGAGCTTCCAAAATTTGTCGCAGAGGCTGGCAAAGACGTTCAAGTCCTCAAGCTTACACAGATCCAACGCCTAGTTGCCAAAATCGATCGCTGGTGGATTATCAACTTTGAGCTAGACGCTCTCGATATCGATCCCGCAGATGTCGGACCAGAGGAAATCTCTTCAAGCAGAATGGTGTTCTTAGATCTAATGATCGGAATCGCTACTGGCACACGTTACACAGATCTATACCGGGAAGTTCAACAGGCGTTCGAAAAGCAGGCCCAGCAGAAACATGCCAAGAAGGTAGGTACTTCATGCTCCTGACAATCTCAACCACTCACCACCCAGCCACGGATCTGGGTTACTTGCTCCGCAAGAACCCGGCGCGAGTGCAGTCGTTCGCACAGAACTTCGGCACTGCACACGTATTCTACCCGGAAGCAACTGCTGAACGGTGCACGGTAGGCCTGCTGCTGGAGATTGACCCTGTGGGCCTGGTAAGAAACCGGCGTGGACCGGCTGGCGAGCGGTTCTCACTCGAACAGTATGTGAACGACAGGCCCTACGTGGCTTCTTCGTTCCTGAGCGTAGCAATCGCTGATGTGTTTGGCAGTGCGATGACGGGGAAATGCAAGGAGCGTCCGGAGCTCGCTGAGAAACCGATACACCTGCAGGCAAAGCTCGCGGTGCTCCCCTGCCGCGGTGGAGACAGGGTGTTGCGCAGCCTTTTTGAACCTTTGGGCTATACGGTCCAGGCGCAAGGGTATCCGCTGGACAGCATGTTTCCCGATTGGGGAGAGAGCTCCTACTACACGGTATGCCTCGAAAGAACTGTCCGGCTGAGCGAACTGCTCACTCACCTTTATGTCCTTATTCCCGTGCTCGACAATGACAAGCATTACTGGGTTGGTGATGATGAGGTGGAGAAGTTGTTGAAGCGGGGCGAGGGCTGGCTTGCCACGCACCCGCAACGGGAGCTAATTACAGCCCGCTATTTGAAATACCGGCGCAATCTCATCAATGACGCTCTGGAGCGTCTCGTAAACGAGGAGGAGCCTGCGGCCGACGAGGCTCAGCAGGCCCATGCCCAGGAGGAAGCGGCCGTCGAGCAGAAGATCAGTCTGAACGAGCAGAGGCTTGGCACGGTGCTGGCCGCTCTGAAAAGCAGCGGCGCCAAGCGGGTGATCGATCTGGGCTGCGGTGAAGGAAAACTCCTCCAGGTATTGTTAAAAGAGCGTGAGTTTGAGCAAATCGTGGGCTTGGATGTGTCTTTCCGCGCGCTTGAGATTGCCAAAGATCGCCTCGACCTGGAGCGTTTGCCTGAAATGAAGCGTCAGCGCATCCAACTGGTGCACGGCTCCCTCATCTATCGTGACAAACGGCTGGAAGGGTTCGATGCAGCAGCGGTGGTGGAGGTGATCGAACATCTTGACCCGCCGCGGCTGGCCGCGTTCGAACGCGTTTTGTTTGAGTTTGCCCGTCCAGGTGCCGTCGTGCTGACCACTCCCAATTCCGAGTACAATGTGAAATGGGAATCATTGCCGACTGGCAAGCTCCGTCATAAAGATCATCGTTTCGAATGGACGCGCGGGCAGTTCCAACAATGGGCAGCACGGATAGCCCAGCGGTTCGATTACAAGGTGCGCTTTCTCCCCGTAGGCCCGGAGGATGCGGCTGTCGGCTCCCCGACGCAGATGGGGATTTTCGAAAGGCAATAGTATGGCTCGAAGCATCCACACAACGCGTCGAACTCTTCGCGAGCTTAGCAGAAAGGAGTTTCCTGAGGCCGATCAGAAACAGGCTGCTCTACGACAGGCCGTGCAATCGCTGAATCGCAAGCGAAGAATCAAGGAGCTTGTCCTAAAAGAGCGAGAACGAAGTCTCCCGCCTTTGCCCTCAACTCCCGTGAGCACAATTCCAATCGACGTCCTGGACGAGGGCGAGTTTGTGCACCACGGCGCGTCGCCAGATGATATTCGAGCTGTCTTAAAGGAACTTCCGGAGAGCGCGAGGCTCGGCATTTCCCGAATCCAGTTATCTTTGGGTAAAGCACAAATGGAGGCATGGGCTGAAGGAGGGGACAGAGAGCAAGATCCATTGATAGGCCGGCTGGGCAGCAAGCTGTTTTCCGGGGTTTTTGGAGGGGAGACTCTCGGTTGTTTTATGTTCAAATCCGGGCTGGTTTCAATCTACGCGTTTGTATGCGATTGGAACCGGATCCCTGTTCCAACATCCTTCTGCAAATTTTATCTCCGACTTCATGCTCTAAAGACCTTCGTTCATGAAGTCGCGCATCACCATGATCGTATCGCGCGTGTTGCCAGGGGCCGCTGGCGTTTGGACAGGCAAATCAATGGGGAAATGTATGCCGAACAAATGGAGCACAAATGGACGCAAGAAGTTGTTCTGCCTTATTTGCGGCGGAATTACGCTAAAGAGGCCAGAGCCCTCCTGAACTGGGTTGCACACCGAGGCGGCCTTCGGGTGGATTTGGACTTCATCGCAGGGGATAGCCGCCGGACCGAGCGGGATGGGTTACAACGAATTTTTCTCAGCACATCAGGCGCATTCGAAAACTGGTTGGATGCTCTGCCCACCTGCAAGACGCTGGCTGAATCACGACTCGCGTTGGCGTGGGAACTTCATTACAGCGATTGCTATGAAGAATGTCTCCAAGTGCTGAACGGGATTCTCGCCGGGACCTGTGATTGGATTCCAGCGCTAACCTGCAAAGCAGACACTCTCGTTCACCTCGAACAGCATGATGAGGCTTTGGATGTCAGCCGCCGAGTGCTGCAACTCCAGCCTTCAAATGTGGACGCCTGGAAAACACAGGGTGATGTCTTTCGGTTCCGTGATGACTGGGAAAGATTGTTGGACAACTGTGCCGCTTGGGAGGGTAGCGGACGAATGACTCGCCGCGCAAAGCGCGAACTGCTAATGCATCGGGCAATCGCCTATTGTGCCCTGGACAACCCCCGTGAAATGAACGCCGCCATTGAGGCTTACCTCGCTCTGATGCCGAATAGGACGCCGGAGATTGCTGCGCGCAGGAGGAAGTATATCTACGCTCGAACTTTTCGCTCCGCCGGCAAGCCTATCCCGCCTGAATTCTCTACGAAGTAAAATGACCCTCACCATTCCAGAACTTTCGTTTGTTGTGCTGATTGGCGCTTCCGGCTCCGGGAAGAGCACCTTTGCCCGCAAGCATTTCAAACCCACTGAAATCCTGTCTTCGGATTACTGCCGCGGCCTCGTTTCGGATGACGAAAACAATCAAGCCGCGACCAGTGATGCCTTCGAGGTCCTGCATTTTATCGCCCGAAAGCGACTGGCTGCAGGCAAGCTCACCGTCATTGATGCCACGAACGTGCAACCTGAAGCGCGCGCGTCTTTAGTCGAATTGGCGAGAGAATTCCATTGTCTGCCTGTGGCCATCGTTCTCAATCTGCCAGAAAAGCTTTGCCGCGAGCGCAACCAAAGCCGCGCAGATCGAACCTTCGGCCCGCACGTGGTCCGTCAGCAGGTCCAGCAACTGCGCCGGTCGGTCCGCCATCTCAACACGGAAGGATTCCGGCATGTCTTTGTCTTGAACTCGGAGGAGGATGTAGATTCGGCCACAATCGAGCGGCAACCGCTCTGGAACAATCTCAAGCATGAGCCCGGTCCGTTTGATATCATTGGCGATATCCACGGCTGCTACGATGAGTTGGTCGCACTCGTTGGCAAGCTCGGGTATGGCCTGGAAGAAACACCGACCGGACCTCTCATCACACCTCCCCCTGGACGCAAGCTGATCTTCCTGGGTGACATTGTCGATCGCGGGCCCAAGATCCACCAGGTTCTTAAGCTGGTCATGAACGCCGTGGAATCCGGTGCTGCTTTTTGTGTCCCCGGCAACCACGATATGAAACTCATGCGCAAGCTGCGCGGACGCGACGTGCACGTCCGGCATGGATTAGCCGAATCCCTGGAGCAACTCGAAGCGGAGTCTCCTGAGTTTCGCACGAAGGTAGCTGCGTTTATCGATGACTTGGTCAGCCACTATGTTTTGGATGGTGGAAAGCTGGTGGTAGCCCACGCAGGGATGAAGGAGTCCATGCAGGGCCGTGGCTCTGGCAGGGTGCGCGACTTTGCGCTTTATGGTGAAACCACCGGTGAGACCGATGAGTTTGGGCTGCCGATCCGGTTTAACTGGGCGGCAGAGTACAGGGGAAAGGCCACAGTTGTCTATGGCCATACTCCCGTGCCGGAACCCGAATGGTTAAATCGGACGATCAATATTGATACGGGGTGCGTTTTCGGCGGAAAACTCACAGCCCTCCGCTATCCGGAGAAAGAGCTCGTTTCAGTTCCTGCGAACCAGACTTACGCTCAATCGGCAAGGCCGTTTCTGATCGAAACAAAGCCGGCACCGCTCTCCGCCCAGCAGCAGCATGACGACCTGCTCGATATGGAGGACGTGCAGGGCAAACGGATTATTTCCACGCGGCTGGCGTCGAATGTCACCATTCGCGAGGAAAACGCGACCGCCGCGCTGGAGGTCATGAGTCGGTTTGCCGCCAATCCGAAATGGCTGATTTATCTGCCACCCACGATGTCGCCTTCAGAGACGACGAAGGAGCCCGGGTTGCTCGAGCATCCAGCGGAGGCGTTCACTTATTTCCGCAACGAAGGCATCCCGAAGGTGATTTGCGAGCAAAAGCACATGGGTTCCCGAGCCGTGGTGATTGTTTGCAGATCGGAGGAAGCCGTGCGAACACGTTTCGGCATCAGCAATGAAGGAATCGGCATCTGCTACACCCGCACCGGGCGGCGTTTCTTTGATGACAGCCGGATTGAAGCCGGGTTGCTGGAAACCGTGCGCTCAGCATTGGATCGTGCCGGGTTCTGGGACGAGTTCAAAACAGACTGGGTGTGCCTGGATTGCGAGCTCATGCCGTGGTCGGCCAAAGCCCAAGCGCTCGTAAAAGGCCAATATGCAGCAGTAGGCGCTGCTGCCCGCGGAGCGTTAACCGAGGTCATGAGTTCCCTGTCAACCGCCGCGAGTAATGGCGCAGACGTCCAGGAACTGCTCAATCGTCACCATGAACGGCAGAAGCTTGCTAACGATTACGTGCAGGCCTACCAGCAATACTGTTGGCCTGTGAGTTCGCTGGGCGATCTCAAGCTAGCGCCATTTCACTTGCTGGCAACGGAAGGACAGGTGCATATCGGGAAGGATCACGCCTGGCACATGGAGACGCTCGCAAAGCT
Source organism: uncultured Verrucomicrobiota bacterium (assembly GCA_942493075.1). Taxonomy (GTDB): domain Bacteria; phylum Verrucomicrobiota; class Verrucomicrobiia; order Limisphaerales; family UBA8199; genus JBBQYD01. The sequence continues at coordinate 503,251 of OW818681.1, forward strand.
TTGCGCTGCCGACTCAGGACTGTTGCTCGCAACACCTTTCAAACTCGTTGATGTGACGGATGCCGATCGCCAGTCGGACGGCATCCAATGGTGGCAGGAGCTAACCGATGCAGGCGGCGAAGGAATGGTCGTCAAACCTCTGGACTTCATTGCGCGCGGAAGGAAGGGGCTCGTCCAACCCGCGGTCAAATGCCGGGGCAGGGAGTATCTGCGGATTATTTACGGACCCGAGTACACGTTACCAGAAAACCTGGAGCGGCTCCGATCCCGCGGATTATCCACAAAGCGTTCGTTAGCGATCCGCGAGTTCGCTCTCGGCATTGAGGCATTGGAACGCTTTGTGCGCCAGGAACCGCTCCGCCGTGTCCATGAATGCGTCTTTGGGGTGCTTGCGCTCGAAAGCGAACCGGTCGATCCGAGGCTGTAGTGGGAAGGGAGAATAATCCATGATGCGTCATGCCTGATGCAAACAAAGTTACTCACATGGCTATCGAACCAGGGAGAGAGGGAGTCATGACTTGCTTATCCCTTTTTCCTCTTCAACAGATGCCGCCTCAGGGATAGTATCCACCCAATCAAACCTATGCCGATCTGGATACAAAAGCCCCTTTTCGCCCGCCATGGAGCCTCCGTCCTTGCTGCGCTGATTCTGGCGCTCGCACACCTTTCTCCAGGCACCGCTCTTGCCGACGGCTGCTTCGTGTTCAAGTGGGACAAGAACATCGATATCAACGAGCCGACTCAGAAAGCCGTCCTCGTGCATCACGCCGGGCGTGAAGACTTGTTGCTCCAGGTTAAATACGAAGGCCCTCTTCAGGAGTTCGGCTGGCTTATTCCGGTCCCTGCTTTGCCGAAGGTGGAAAAAGGGTCCATGGATGCATTCTATGAACTCAGCTTGCTGACACAGCAGCACCCAATAAGGAACGGCTGGTCCGCAGGCGCACCGATAAGCCGTTTGCAGAAGAGCGCCCCGGAGCCACCCGTGAAGGTCATTGAAGCAAAAACGGTTGGCGCCTATGAGATTGCTGTGCTCTCGGCTCGCGATGCGGGCAGCCTGCAACAGTGGCTGAAATCCAATGGCTATTCGTTTCCTGGCGAAAAAGAGACCATCGTCAATGACTACATCCGACGGCAGTGGTACTTCGTCGCGGTAAAGATCCGACTGAACGCGCCCTCAGGAGAGTCGTCTCGCAAAAGGCGTGGCAAGGCTCCAACAGCCAAAGAACGGTTCTCAATTCAGAAAAAGCTCGCGAGCGGCGAGTTGCACCCACTCCTGATCAGTTTCGACACACCAACCTGCATCTTCCCGCTGAAAATTTCAGCAGTCGGTGGAAAGCCGTCGGAAGTGCTGCTCTATGTTCTTTCGGAAAAACCTCTGTGCAATCGGTTTCTTTATGATGAAAACCGCAAAGTGATCAACCAACGGTTGGCTCAAGCCGAGAATCAGAGCGCAAGGTATGCTGCTGGCCGTCGGCAGTGTGAAGAGAACAACCGTGTCCTACAACTTTCCTTCGAGCTGGCACCGCAACTTCGCACCCCCAGCGGTGGCATCTATTCAAAACCAAACCCTCGGAAGAAATGGACCGTAGAAGACCTGCAGGCGATAGTCCGCGAAGATCCGCCAACAGACCAGATTTCCCTGGAAGATTACGGGTATGCAACTGGAGACGAACTCCTGAATTGTATTCGAGTCTCGACAAACCAGATTAGTAAATCCGCACGCACGCTGGCCCGGCTCAGAGGCAACACCTGGTATCTGACAAAAGTGAAGCGCATCTTCTCACCTGCCGAGATGCATGACCTGGAGTTCAAACCAGCAGTTCCGATGCTGGCAGAGATCCTGGCGCAGCCGTCGGGCCGCGCGGTTGGCCTGGTGTTGGCATCCTTCGGAGCGGATGGAGCCTCGGCACTTCTTGCGGCTTGCCGAAGCACAAATGCAACGATCCGGGAGAACGCTGCTTTCGGGCTCATCGGCGTCCACGATCCCAGGATGGTCGAGCCCCTTCTTGTCTTGCTCAAGGACCAGAATGCGCGGACTCGGCACAATGCGGTTCGGGCCGCAGCCAACAACTGGGACAAACGGTTCATCCCACTGCTCCAAGGGCTATTTGGTGATCCCTACGAGGAAATTCGCAATGAAGCGGCGGGTATTCTTGGACAACGTGAAAGCCGCGACCAAATACAACGTTATCTATCATTGGCAAAGGATTCGGATTGGCGGGTGTGCGCATCCGCGCTTTCGGTTGTCTGTGAACTGAACCCCGATGCCCTCCCGGCTAAACCTGTGCGTCGATTATTGACGGAGTCCGATCCAGAGGCTCAGAAAGCGGCGCTGCATATTCTGCGCAGGCTAAAGCGAGAGGTCGTCTCGCGAACCGATCTTCTGGCTGTCCTCAGCGGCCCACGAGTTGAGAACATCCGAACAGCAGTCTACCTGATAGAGAATTTGAAGGGGCGAGAACCCGATATGCCGCCCGCATTCATGGCAGGCCCCCAAGTCGAGGAGCGCGAGCGCTGGCTCACTTCTTCCGAGGCCACCGTAATGGTTACAAACCGCTTTACCGAAGCGCGATTGATCGGTTTAGGAGTTCTTCGGAGAAACGCCGACATCAAAGCGATAGAGTTGATACTGAAATCGCTGCGTGATCCGAACCCCGTCGTCCGTGAAAAGGCCTTCGCGGTCATCAAGTTGGCAACGCATCAAAACGTTTCAGACGATGACGCTGCCAAGTGGGAATCCTGGTGGAATACCAGAAAGAAAGCTCCGGCGCGAAAGACAACCGATGCTCCCAAGGCCCAGACCAAAGCTTCTACTTAAACCAAGGAAGTATGAGTCACGAATCCGATGTGGCTGCTGAAGTCAGTGCTGTGGTAAACGAATGGCGCGCGAAGGCGATGGACGTCGTCATCCTGGTGGTAATGTTGATTGGCCTGCCAATGTTGGTTGTGGCGGTCTTGCATGACGGCTTGCATCTGTCCTGGTCCTTGCGGGTGGCTGTGAGCATAGGCTTCCTGCTGTTGGTTATTGCTGCCTTTTGCCGGGGCTGGAGCCTGGCGGCACGCGCGTTGGTTTTCTTTACCGGTGCTTACAGCATCTCCGCCATTCAACTGGGAACAACCGGCCTGGTAGGCAGCGGGCGGATCGGGCTGATGCTCTTTCCCTTGCTGGCCCTGGTCCTGGTGGGCAACCGGGCTGGATGGCTGGCGGCAGGAGTCAGTCTGATTCTCTTTGCCGGAGCAACTGGACTGACAGCGGGTGGAGTGCTTGAACAGAGCCACTTGGCTCTTGATTACAGCACCAACCCGGCGTTCTGGTCGCTTCAAGGGACGATGATGCTGGCGGGTTTGGTGCCGCTCATATTCTTGTTTGCGCGATTCCAGGACCTCCAATTGAGGGTCATGATTCAAGAGCGAAGCGCACGGCACGAGGTTGAGTCGGCCGTGGCTGAACGCCACCGGCTCGAGGATGAGATCACCCGGGTCAGCGACGATGAGCAACGCCGGATCGGCTCAGAGCTTCATGACGGGCTTTGCCAGCAGTTGACCGCCGCCTTGCTGGAGTGCACGGCGATTGGAAATACTCTGGCGTCGCATGGGTCAGCGGAAACAGTAGCTGTCCGCCACCTTGGCGGGGTTCTTGAGGACTGCATTGGGTCAGCCTATGACGCGGCGAAGGGGTTGTGTCCTGTAGAACTGGACCCGGAGTCGCTTGTGCCCGCGTTACAGCGTTTAGGCAAGAAGCTGCCGGATGGCGGCATAAGCTGCGAAGTGCGGCAGAAGGGAGAAACGCCCGGTCTCAGCCCACAAGCGGTGCACCACCTCTATCGCATTGCCCGGGAGGCAGTGACAAACGCGGTCAAACATGCGCGGTGCCGACGGATCGAGGTGGAATTGCATACCACGGCAGAGACCTGTACGCTGCGGGTTGTCGATGACGGCCAAGGCCAGAGGCCGGGAGAGGGGCATAGATCTGGAGGGATGGGGACACAGATAATGAACTATCGCGCCAAAGCCATGGGGGGCAACCTCCGCGTTGACCACCCGGACACCGGAGGGACCATCGTGATGTGCCAGGTCCCGTGCGGCGAGGCAGCGAAGCCAAAATAGGAGTAGAAAACTCATGTCAACAGATGCTGCAAATCTTCCCTCGTTGTTTCTGGTCGATGACCACGCCATGGTCCGACAGGGTCTGATGATGGTGTTCAAACAAGCTCGTTTCAGCATTTGTGGAGAGGCCGGCGGCCTTGAGGAAGCGCTCGCCCACCCGGAGCTTTCCTTTGCGCGCCTTGTGGTAGTGGATCTTTCTCTGGGTGAAGGCAGCGGACTGGAGCTGATAACGAAGCTCCAGGAGCGCCAACTGCCTTCGCTCGTGTATTCAATGCACGAGGATTCGCACGTCGTCCGAAAGGCATTTGCCGCCGGGGCATCTGGCTATGTAACCAAGCGCGAGGTGGCCTCCTGCCTGGTGGAAGCCGTGCAATGCGTCCTGTCGGGCAAACGATACGTGAGCCCTCGGGCCGCGATAGGCTTGCTGGAGCATGATAGCGTTGATCTGGGGGAGGACCGTGTAAGAGAACTGAGTGACCGGCAGCGCTGCATCTACGCGCTATTGGGCGAGGGGTTGAGCGCAGGAGAAATTGCTGACAAGCTTCACGTGAGCCCTCGGACGGTGGAATCTTACTCTGCCCGCATTATTGAGAAGCTCAGCGTCTCAGGCATGAAAGAACTCCGGCGCAAAGCGATCGCGGATCGGCTTCCACCTCAGGGCGGGGTCCGCAACGGGCTGTGATCTTGGCATTGAGCGTCGCAACATTGGATATCCTAAGACTATTGCAGGGTTTCTGATCGCCGCCAACACACAATGCGTGTCCCGCTGGCTATGCGAGCGAGAGCAGTTTCCCTCTCACAATTTCCGCAGATCCCCTCTCAGCACGATCCGCCTCGTCTTGCTAGCATGTTCAAGAGTCTGGCAGCGGACGCCACAGCCTGCCTCCACGCATTCGGTTGGAGAAAGAGCCGGCACCGCTAACGAAAACAACACCTCAGAAACCATGAACATAAACAAACACCTGCGCGATTATTCCGTATTAATCGCGGTGGCCCTGACGGGGCTTTTGCCGAACCCGGCAATCGGGCAGCTCGAAATCAACTCGTTGAGTCAAGATGGCAAGTTAACGTGGAGTGACCCGGGCGGGACGGAGACTCACTATGCCGTGCAATGGTCCGACGGCGGATTAACCAACTGGTATTCGTGGCAGGATGCTCAGAGCCGCTTGAGCGGTTTGGGAGCGACCGGCAGTGTCAATGTGCCGATGTTCTACCGGATGGTAACGCCGGACCCGACCTACAAACCGGCTGCGAGCTACAGCTACGTTCAAAACCTGGAAGGATTCAATCCCCTTACTCCGCTTGAGACCAATGAAATGCGCATTACGTTCATGGGGTCAATGATTCCATTGCCGGTACGCCGGGCGCAGGCTGAAATGAGCATTTTCGTGGAAGTGGGCTGGAAGGCGAACACGAATGACACTGTTTACAAAGGCCGGGCTTTGGACCAGTTCATCTTCGATTGCGGCGCTGGGGTTTCCGCCAACTACGCGGCGGCCATGGTGGGCTTCCGCCGGATGGACAAGGTATTCATCAATCACCTGCATGGTGATCACATGAGCGATCTTGCTCATATCTATTGTTTCGGACCTGCCGGGGACCGCAAATCACCACTCTACGTTTTCGGACAGAGCATGTCGGACGTGCCCGCCCCGGGGTCCGGCCTGAAGTACGACGACGGTGTCAGTAATTTCTGTGCGATGGCCCGGGCGGCCTGGCGATGGCATTCAGAAAGTTTCAGCTTCCAACCGAGTGCCTACACCAATTACCTGGTTCCTACGAAAGCGAGCTGGGGTTTGCCTCATGATCCAGTCCCCGTGGGGGACGATGCGGCTGATGAGGGCTACGCCATGGTTCCGATTACACTGAATTGGAGGACGATTGGCGGAGTTGCCTATGATAACAAAGCTACCGGCGCAAGAGTCACCCATTACCCGGTGATCCATTGCCGTCAAGGCTCGCTGGGGTTTAAGCTCGCGTGGACCCCTCCTGGTTCAACCAAGCCCTTGACAATGACGTACAGCAGTGACACCAAGCCCGAGACCAACAGCGTGAACGAAGCTATCAACGGTGGCCAGGGTGTGGACGTGTTCATTCATGAGATGGTGGTTCCTCCTGAAGTGTGGGCCTACAAAAACATGGGCTTGAATGCACCGCCCCCAACCACCAGCCCGATCTATACCAACTATCTGGCAACGGTTGAACAATTGAAAGCCGTGCAAGATAGTTCTCACACTCCTCAAGGAGCGTTTGGCTATATGCTGACTCAGATAAATCCCAAACCCAGGCTGGTGGTTGCCACTCATTTCCCTGTGGCCGATGACACGGTTAGCTCCGCTTACCAGAGCGTCAAAAACCATTGCCCAACTATTCAAATGGGCAAAGATATTATCTGGTCCTTTGACCTGATGGTTCTCCGGGTGTTCCCGGACCGGATTGAGCAGCGCCGGGCAATCGTTTCCGATTACGCCTTCAACCCGCCTGTCCAGCTAGATGGCGGATTCAAGCTGCCCAAGTACAATAACGGGACCGCTGGCGATCCCTACATCCAGATTGACCTTTCCACCTCGCTCTCTCGCACGAACGACAATGGGTCCGAAAACTGGAGCACAGACGGCTATTAATTAAGCTGCGCGGATCATTGCTCGTAAAAACAAACCCCAGTCCCATGAGAATGGGCTGGGGTTTTTGACTGTGATGTTCAACGTCGGTGACCGCGGCTCATCAAGGCGCCTCGCAGGAGGTCTCCCAGACGCCGATCCACCGGTGGCTGTTGGATTCACTGCCAACAATCTTTAAGCGCAGGGACTGTCCAGCGGTCACCATTTCCGCCGGAAGGCTCAGAATAAACCGGCCCATCTCAGGGCGGGACTCGTCCCGTTCATACCGCAGGCTTACAGTCTTTTCCGCATTCCACCAGGTCCTGCTTTCCTGACTGATGTTGATCCCATCAATCAGCTTCCGGTCATTGACATAAAACTGAAACGCGGCCTCAGGCTCAGCAAAATAGCCCATACCGCCCTCCCATGTGACGAAGCATTCTTTCTTTCCTGGTTCCTGCCGAAGCGGGTGAGTCTCCCAGATCAGCTCGTTCTTTCCTGACATTCCACGGGCAACAACGAGTTGCTGGGCGTTAATCGGGGGATGCTCGGTTCCAGCATCGCCTGTTTTCACTGTTTTCAGCCAGCCGTTCGGCGCCTTGAAAAGCTCCAGGTTTAGAATCTCTCCCTTTGGATCAAAAGCAGGAGAGCGAGCATAACGGATAAGGCCATCCAAAAGGCAGGTGCCCTCGGGAAATCCGGAAAGCAGGTCCAAGCCGAACGTGATCACCGCACTGCCTTTTCCGGCGCGCCCCTGCCCAGCATAAAGGAAATAGCTGTCCAATCCTTCGCCCACTATAAACAGATCGTCCGGGCTGACCCCGCTGAACATTGGCAATTTCTGGCCCGTTTTGAGGATACGGAAGGCCAGAGGCGAAAGATAACCTTCATGTGGAGACTCGCCGAGAGCGGGATGCCTCAAGAATGCTGTCCCGACCTGCTGGCCCATGGCCCACCAACCGAGGCTGACATTGGGTTCCCCGCTGGTGCGGTTCAACAGAAGCACCCGTTTGCCCGAGGCCAGCGCGGGCTCGACATCCGGCGAACCAATATAGGAGATGAGCAAATCGGCCGAGTTCGTCTCAAGTTGCCCCACAGGAACTAACCCGGTGTAAAGCGGTGCCAGCTTCTCAAGCAGGGGATGGGACACAGCGATGCCTTCGACTCGTGGGACGGAACGTTTGGGGAACACCCAGAAGTCCCATTGATTTGTGATACGGCTCGATTCCAGCCAGACCTCCAAAACAGCTCGGGTCGGTTTAGTCAACTCGGGGATGAGCAACTCGGCTCTTCCCAAGGAACGCACGGAGCCGAGTTCAACCTGAGCGGTTTCCAAAGCACCATCGGCGAGCGTCACACCGCTCTGGCGCAAGACCCAACGCAAACGTCCTTGTGGAATCGGCTCGTCTCCGTAATGCGAGATCCAGAAGTCCAGCTTCACTCGATCGCCGCACACCGCAATCCGCTCGGTCGGTTCTGTCTTGAGCAGCAGAGCGGTCTGGCTGTTGAAGGCTGCAAACTCGGAAGGGGAAGCGCCGTTGGGTTTCGGCTCCCAGAAGGCATTCAGAAAGCCCTGGGCGCTGTAGGTCTTCCCCTGTTGCACGATGACATCCACAAAGGTCCAAAAGCTGTAGCCGTCACATGCGGGGTCCATGCGAGCGGCTTCGAGCCCCTCCTTCTGGTAGTGCCGCTGCAATGCGTGGGAAGCGTCCTGGCAGGCGTCACCCCAGCGCCGGTCCAATCCCGCCTCCTTCAACCACCCGTCTCGCATTTCAAGCGGGACTGGTGCCGCCATGGCGCCCGTGAACTTTGGTGCAAGCCGCGGGTCTTGTTTCACAGAGAGGTTCAGATACTCGTGCGCGATGAATGGCGCATCAGTCACAAAGCTTCCGGGCTCCCAAACGTTGATTGGACCATTGCGGAAATCGGAATTCTCCGCGTTATTGAGCGTGCCGTCCTGGTGCAGTACCAGCCGATCAGGATCGGTCCTCTTGATCAGTTTCTTGATCTCTGCCCCAAGGTAGTCGCCCAGCGTTCCCTCATTTCCCATGCAGTAGGTCGCCAGGGAAACGTGCCGCCGATAGTGGGTGATCAGTTCCTTCAGATCGCGGATTGGATCAAACGCAAACGCCTCCGTCGGGTAATCCCCGTAATAAGGCAGTTCCGGCTGAATCAACACGCCTGCTTCATCGGCGGCTTCGAAGAACTCGGGCAGTTCGCAATGCGTGTGCAGCCGCACATAAACAAAGCCCGCCTCGCGCGCGAGCTTGAGATGGCGCAAATGTTCCTCCCGTGAAGCCGGTGACACTAACGTGAGGGGATAAACAAAGTCGTCCCCATACCCACGTACGAAGAATGGGTTGTTGTTGAAGTAAAACCGATCACCACGCACCTCAAACTTGCGAACACCGAAGCGTTCCACCCAACCGTGGACAGGCTTGTCCTGGTCCAGTAACACCATATCGGCCACGTACAGCTTCGGGCTCTCCGGTGACCACGCCTGGAAGTTCGTTAGTGCAACGCGGACCCCTACCTCCTTCATCCCGCTCGGATCATCGAGCACAATGTCCTGCGAGCCCTCGCCAGCCGGCGAACCGTCCACGGTTTTGATTGAAACCCGGAGCGCCGGGCGTTGCAGGGACGTTCCCTGCGCCGAAGCCACCGTGGCATGGATCTCCGCCGTCTTCTGATCGAAATCGGCCCGCACCCAGGCATAGTCAATCCGCGCATCCGGAGTCGCTTCCAACTCCACGTCGCGGTAAAGCCCTCCAAAGCGGTGCGTGCTGCTGAAGAGTCCCTTCCGACTGGGCAGCACATTGTTGACCTCCGCCACGACGGTAGCGGGTTTCCCGGCTTCCACGAGGTCGGTGATGTCGTACTTGTACGTGCCGCAGTAATTGTCCACCCACGCCACAGGCGCGTTGTTGACCCAGAACCAGCCCTGCGAACGCACGCCACCAATCTTCAGCCACACTCGTTTGCCACGCCAATCTTCTGGAACAGTCACAGTTTTGCGGTACCAGGCATCGCCTTTATATACGGCGTTTAGCGGTTTCGAACAGTGGTCCCACTTGCAATCCCATGAATCTCCCATGTCCGGGGAACCGACTCCCTGCGCCTCCCAGCACCCGGGAACCTGAATGGTGCGGGAGCCAGGCCATGGTTTGGAGTAGAGTGCATTCCATACCGGATGACGCAGTGGCGCCGTGCCATGAGTAGTGAACTCCCATTCACCCCTAAGAGTGACTATCGATTGCAGAGGGGATTTCACGACAGAATTCACCACAGCCGGGTAAGCAGGGCGTCCCGCCCAGGACTCAGCACCTTCCAAAACTTCATTATCATTCCCGGCACGGGAGGTCGGCGCGCAAAGCAGCAAGATGAGTGTGAATCCGGCGATCATTCTGAAAGGTGGTGGAGATGATAAGTCAGGTCCTGGTCTCATATACATTCATTCCAGTGCTGGTCTATGCGGCATGTGATCCTGTTTCTTAGACGAATGGCGGGCGCTTGCCCATAACAAAACGAAAACACCGGCTGTTCTGAGCAGCGCACATATTCATTGATCGGCTGTCTGCGCGCTTTCGCGAAATTTCTTTGATAAGCGACGTGGACCTGTTTTTAATAAGGTATTAGCAAGCTGCGACACCGGTCGACCGCTCGGTTCGTGGTTGAAGACTTAATACATAGGCAAAAGGGCCCGAATGCATGACGCCCTTCACAGAATCGGGGTGTCAGCACTGTTTTCATTTCAGTCACTTAAAAATCTGCCGCACAGCGCCATGTTGAAAAAGCTTTCATTCAAATCGATGTTCGTGATGGCGTTTCTCGCCATCCACCCTTTGCAGGCCAAACATATCGACACTTTCCCCCTGGTCGTCCGGGCGGATAGCGAAGCAACCATCACCTTCGTGTTTGAAAACGAGCCTCTCCTCACCAACTCGGAAACCATTCAGGCTGAGTACGTATGCGCGGATGGTTTGGAGGCCAAAGGCTCCAGGCTTAGATGGGGCAAAAGCGAAGCAGTTCCGGCTAAAGTGGAAGGCCACACTGTCACTGTAACGACACGTTTCCGAGGCGAGACGGAACACACGTTGAGAATCGTCCATAGAAGCTCCGCCACCGACACTCCCAAAGTTCTCGGAACTTCCGCCCTCTATTCGCTCAAACCGGATTACTTTGCCCTGAGGCCCTACCGCGGCAACGTGCATATGCACAGCAATTTCTCGGATGGCGCTAAAAACGAAACACCGGCCATGATGATCGCTTCCTGCCGCAGACTGGGGCAGGACTTCGCCATTCAAACCGATCACAGAACTTATGCCGCCTCGCTGTCGGCAATCGCCGATATTTCCAAACTCCCCACGGACATGAAAACGTTCCCCGGTGAGGAAGTCCACAGCCCAGGAAACGAGGTGCATATCCTCTCGCTTGGGGCCTCGGAGAGCATCACGGAGTGGTTCACCAAGAATCGCGAAGATTATGACAAGGCCGTGGCCGAAGAATCAGCGAAACTCCCGAGCACCATGCCCGAGGAACTCAGATATCACGTGGCTGCCTCGTATGTCGTTTGGGACAAAATCCGCGCCTGTGGGGGCCTTTGCGTATTCTCCCATCCTTATTGGCGGCCCTACGACCGGCAGTGTGTACCTGCAATTGTTTCCGATTACATCCTCCAAACCGCAAGGTTCGATGCCATGGAAGTTCTGAATGGCGAGAGCAGCGACCTTGGCATTCTTCATTACAACGAACTGCGCTCGCAAGGGCTGAAGGTCCCCGTCATCGGCGTTACGGACGCGCATTCGTCCAAGGACCTGGAACCCGCCTACACCTTAGTCCTGGCCGAAACACTGGATTTCCCATCGCTGGCTAAGAACATCCGGCTCCGCAATTGTGCCGCTGTCGACATTGACCCGGTTTCCAAACGGCAAACCGTCATTGGCGAGTTCCGCTTCTCCCGGTACGCGATCTTCCTGCTGAACAACTTCTATCCGAAACAGAATCAGGTGTGCAGACAGGAAGGTGAATGGCTCCTGAAGGCGCTGGCAGGCGATGTCCCCGCCCTGGAGTCACTTAAAAAGAGCAGGGGCACAACCCCGAACCTGCGGGTCAAGTACTGGCAGCAATAGCCGTTAATCAGCGCATGCCGCCCGACACGAGGAGTGTCTCGCCAGTAACCCAGCCGGACTCATCCGAGGCAAAGAAAACAGCCACTTTGCCGATATCGTCCGGCTGAGCAATGCGCCCAAGCGGCGTCTGCGCGATGACTTGTTTGGGAAACTCTGTTTTCAGAATGCCAGCCGAATGCGCCCCCTCGGTTTCCACCATGCCCGGATTGATCGAGTTGACCCGAATGTTCTTTGGTCCGAGTTCTTTTGCGAGTGATTTTGTGATCGCGTCCACTGCCCCCTTGGTGGCGCAGTAAACCGAAGCACCCGCGATCGGATTAACCCCGGCGACGGAGCTGATATTAATCACGTTCCCGCCGCCCGAACCAAAGTGCTTCACCGCCGCCTGCGTGGTAAGAATCAGACCGAGAACATTCACATCGAATTGCTTGCGGAAGTGTTCCTCGGTGATCTGCTCAAGATTGCCAAACTCGTAGATCCCGGCGTTATTCACCAGGATGTCGAGTGCGCCAAAGGCACTTTTAGTCTCGGCAAACAGCCGTTCAATATCCCCCTTTTTGGCAACATCGGCCTGTACGGCAAACGCTTTGCCGCCCTGCGCTGTGATTTCGTTGACGACCTTGTCCGCGCCCGCCTTGCTTGAGGCGTAATTCACTACTACCGCAGCGCCTTCTGCGGCGAGATGCTTCGCGATGGAAGCTCCGATGCCCTTGGATGCCCCGGTTACGACGGCGACCTTGCCGTTGAGTTTTTGCGTGCTGTTAATGCTCATACTTCTTTTCTTTCGATTTCCGTGTAAGGTTTACTTATTGTTACTCTGGTGGTAACAGTTTGGTTCAAAAAAATTTATCGCTCGATCTCCGCAATGATCCCCGCCAGCGTCATTCCACCCAGGCTCGCTTCCATGGCCTTTTGCGTCTTCGCTAAGGCATGCTCCAATGCCGTTTTGATGTGGCAACTTACCGTGCAACGTTTCTGTTCGGCATAATGATGAATGGCAAATGCCTTGGGCGCATCCACCGCACGGTAGATATCCAGGAGCGTTATTTGAGCTGGTGTTTTAGCCAGCCAGCAGGCCCCGGCCTTGCCTGTCGCCGTCTCCACCAGGCCCGCCTTGGACAATTTAGCCAGGGTGCGCCTGATAAAACTCGGGCTGGTATTCACACTCATCGCAAGCTGGCTCGACGTAGTATCCTGGCCGCGCCGGTAAGCCAAGCCGGCCATGATGTGCACCGCTATCGAGAACTGAGTGTTAACCGCCATAACTGTTACTACAATCGTAACAGTTTGCAAATTCCGCAAGTGGTATTTTTGGAATCCTGATCATCTAGCAGGCAAAGCACCGGTTCTGCCGCAATCCAGGAATCCGACCGGGTGAGGGAGTCTGGCTTAGCGTCGTCCGGCATTCAAAACGCGGAGCAGTCGCATCCCAGGCCAAAGAAGCCCGTGTAGCGGCTCCGAGCCGCCTGAACTCCCTCAACGAGTTGATGCCAGGCGTGATTGCATCCCTGCGCATGGCAGGTGGCGCTGTGTTCATGCTTCGGCATTGGCACTCCGGCGCGGACGGCTTTTCGAAGATCAAGTGGAGCACCGTAACCGCCGAAGACTTTTAACGGCGACCACTCGGGCAGCACGGCAATCGGGGTCGGCGCATGGGGTGCGAACTCATCCGTCGCATGAACGATACTGCCGCCAACAATTGTCAGCACAGATTCGATGGCTTTGATGTCTTCATCAGCCACGGCAAAATAGTCGTCGGTGAGCACAGCCAGATCGGCGAACTGGCCGGGGGCGATTGCGCCTTTCTTGCCGCTCTCCGCGCTGAACCAACTGCTGCCTTGCGTGTAGAGCCTTAAGGCCTCTTCGCGGCTCAGGCAATTTCTGCCCGGATACATGGAAACACCACCCACTGTTCTGCCTGTGGTCAACCAGTAGAGGGACACCCAGGGATTGTAACTCGCCACACGCGTCGCATCCGTGCCGGCGCCAACTGGGATGCCAAGCTCCAGCATTTTTCGAACGGGCGGTGTGCGTTCGGCGGCTTGCTTGCCGTAACGATCCATGAAGTATTCGCCCTGGTACGCCATGCGATGCTGCACCGCGATGCCGCCGCCGAGCGCTTTGACTCGTTCCAGATTGGAGTCCGAAATCGTCTCACAATGATCGAAGAACCAGTTCAAACCTGTCAACGGCACCTCGCGGTTCACTTCTTCAAAGACATTGAGAAACCGCGTGATGCTTTCGTCATAGGTCGCGTGGAGTCGGAACGGCCATCGGGCGGCCGCGAGCAGCGCGACAACCTCCTTCAATTCCCCCTCCAGAGACGGGTTCAACTCGGGGCGCGGTTCGAGGAAATCCTCGAAATCCGCAGCGCTGAACACGAGCATTTCGCCTGCGCCATTGCAGCGCAGAAAGTCATCGCCTTTCCCCGGAGCGGTCATCTTAATCCAGCGCGCAAAGTCTTCCTTCTCCTGTTTAGGTTTTTGGGTGAAAAGATTGTAGGCGATGCGCAAGGTAAGCTCACCGCGCTTGTGCAGTTCATTGATAATCGCGTAATCGTCCGGGTAGTTTTGAAACCCGCCTCCCGCGTCGATGATGCTTGTCAGGCCAAGCCGGTTCAACTCGCGCATGAAGTGACGGGTGGAATTCAACTGATGCTCCGGCGGCAGTTTCGGCCCTTTGGCCAGCGTCGAGTAAAGAATCGTGGCGTTCGGACGTGCGATGAGCAAACCCGTGGGATTGCCCTGGGTGTCCCGCTGGATCTCGCCGCCGGGCGGATTTGGCGTGTCTTTGGTGTAACCGCAAGCACGCAACGCCGCTTTGTTCAAAAGAGCCCGGCAGTACAGGTGGAGGATGAACACGGGGGTTTCGGGCGCGGCGGCGTTGATCTCGTCCAGCGTCGGCATCCTGCGTTCGGCGAATTGAAACTCGCTCCAGCCGCCAACGACCCGCACCCATTGGCCAGGCGGCGTCCGTTGCGCCTGCTCCTTCAACATTCGCAACGCGTCCGCCAGGGAGGGCACGCCGTCCCAGCGCAATTCCATATTGTAGTTGAGCCCGCCGCGGATGACGTGCAGGTGAGAATCGTTCAAGCCGGGGATCACCCGGCGGCCCTTGAGGTCAATGACCGTGGTATGCGTGCCTTGCCCGTATGGCCCGGCGTCGTCCACCGCCATAATCCGCCCATTCTTGATGGCGACACTCTTGGCTTCAGGGTATTTCAGATTGAGAGTAGTAATACGGCCGTTGCGCAAGATCAGGTCGGGAATGGTCGGGCTCATGAGTTTGTTCATTGGGTTGCGGAAGCGGGTTGCAGCCAGCCGCGCAGAATTTTGGTGAGGACCGGCATCACTACCCAGGCGAGCAGGCTCACCACAAAGGCATTGAAAACTGCGTTGCGAATGATGAAAGGCCAAGCATGGATGACTGGGCCGAGAGTGAGATTCAAAACCATCGCTAGCGGGAACACACCGAGAAACGTGGCCACAGCCATCTTCCATTTTGGCGGTGGAATCTGCGGGCCGCGGAACAGAGCCTCCAGCCCATGCAGTGGACGCTGTGTCCACGAATCGCTTTCAGTCAGAGGCGCACACTTGGCCTGCCACTCCTTGAATATTGGAGAGGCGTAAAAATCGTCCCGCTCCTTTTCGTCCCGGAATGTGCGCAGGATGCCAAACTCGCGCGAAGCCGAACCTGGAGGCGGCACGATCATCGTCGCGCCGAGGACCCCGCCGTGCGCGAAGGAATCCTGAAAAAACTCGCGCAAGGCGGTTTGAAACTCAGCTTCGCAGCCGGATTTCACGCGACGGGTGATGGCGATGTGAATTGCCATGGATCACCGTTTCGGGACGACTTGCGGACTAAGCGCCGATTGGGGCGCGTGGTGCACCATCGTGTAGGCGTATTCGACGCCAACGCCATATGCGCCAGCCTGTCCTTTGAGAATGCCCATGAGGTTGTTATAATGCTCCTTGTTCTTCCAATCGCGCTGCCATTCCAGCAAAGCCGCAATCGTGGTCAATCGCACGGCACCTGCCTGCACCATGCGGGAGAGCCCGGCCTCCTGTGCGGCAGGCGAGGTGGCCCCGCAGCAGTCTTCCACCACGTAAATGTTGTAGCCCGCGCCGAGCATCTCGATCGTCGGCCAAGTGACACAGACCTCGGTCCACAGACCGGTCATGATGATGTTCTTCTTACCCGTGGCTTCGATCGCCTGGCGGAAGCCGGAGTCGTCCCAGGAGTTCATGGAAGTTCGCTCGACCACGGTCTGGCCGGGAAAAACATCGAGCAACTGCGGCCAGACGTACCCGCTGAACGATTCGGTTTCGACCGCTGTGAGCACTGACGGAACATTGAATTCTTTGGCCGTTTTGGCGAGAAGCGTTACGTTGTTAATAAGCGTGGCGCGGTCCATGCTAGCTACGCCGAAAAGCATCTGAGGCTGATGATCGATGAATACAATCGCTGAATCCTGCGCCGTATAGAGTTTATGGTATTGTGTCATAGGATTTTTTTCACTGACGGTTTTTATGGGCTTGTTGGGGTAACTCGGGGTCTGATGCCGCCGCGCAGGCCGGAATCAAATCGGACGGCAATGCCGGGCGTTGCATTTCCAAAGGTGATACAGCTCATGCATGGAGCTTATCAGCCGCCATCCATTTGGAAATTGGACGTTGGACGGACCGGCTTCTCCTTCCAAAGAAGGATTCGATCTGAAGGCCCGCGTGAAGAGGCGGGCATTCAGCGCCCGCTATTTGTCAGATGCGCAGCAGTCCGCGCTGAGTCGCCACCGCGATGGCCTCTGTCCGGCTCAAGACGTTGAGCTTGCGAAAGAGAGATTGGACGTGGCTCTTGACCGTCACCTCAGTTATGGAGAGATCTGCGCCGATAAGCTTGTTGGGTTTGCCAGCGGCAAGCAATCGTAAAACTTCCATTTCCCGTGCGGTGAGTTCTTCGGCGGGCAGGCGTTCGACGAGTTTGGCCGCAACAGTGGGCGGCAGAACGGTCCGGCCCGCGTGGACGTCTCGGATGCACTGGAACAATTCCTCACGCCGAACATCCTTGAGCAGATACGACCTCGCGCCTGCGCGCATCCCGCGATAGATATCCTCATCACCATCGTAGGTGGTCAGCACGATAATCCGGGCGTTCGGATCAATGGCCCGAATCTCGTAAATGGCCCTGACGCCGTCGAGCTCCGGCATTCGCAGATCCATCAAGGTCACGTCGGGACGGTGCTTCCGCCAGAGCTCTGTAGCGAGCCGTCCATTGCCTGCTTCGCCTACGATCTCCATGTCAGCCTGTTGATTGATGATGGAAACCAAACCGTCGCGGACGATTGTGTGATCCTCCGCAATGAGGACACGAATCGTTGCGGTCCCTGCCGCGCGGCGTTTCGGGGTGGAACTGCCTTTCGAACTCTCAGATTTGCTCGATTTCATAGTCCGCTCCTCCGCCGGCCTGGCTCAATTCGACGATAATCTCGGTTCCCTCGCCGGGTTTCGAACGGAGAATGAAACTACCCGCCAATTGCTCTGCTCGCTCGTTCATCCCGATTAGTCCGAATCCTTCATGCTCCGTTCGAGGGTCGAAGCCACGTCCGTCATCCACAAGCTGCAAGCGCACCCGTTGTGGAAGAAAAGCCAGTGTCGCCCGGAATTGACGGGCGTGCGCATATTTCTGCGTGTTGGTGAGTGCTTCCTGGGTGATGCGCAGAAGGCCTTCCTCCCATTCCGGTGGGAGAACGCGGCTCTCGCCTTCAACCACGAGCTCAGCCTGAAGTTCAGTGCTCAGTGTTACCCGTTTGATCAATTCGTCCAACGCGGTGGAAAGGGTGCCCTCCACCAGCAACTGCGAACGCATGGCGTGCAAGGCACGGCGAGCTTCGCCAAGGCTGGCGCGCGCGAGCGCCTCCGCTCGCTCAATGTGCGCCAGGGCGGCAGTGGCATCGGAATTGGCGCTCGCGCCTTTTGCGGCTTCAAGCTGCATGATGACACCGGTAAAACCTTGGGCCAGGGTGTCGTGCAGGTCACGCGCCATCCGGTTGCGCTCGGCTAGGACCGCGGCTTGCCTGCTTTGGGCCGATAGTCGATTGAGTTGCATGGCGAGCATGGCTTGATGCGCCAGTGCCTGGGCCAGTTCCAGTTCTTCCGTGACAAAGACCCGTGTCTTTGTAAAGCGGATGCCTATTACCCCCTCGACTTTGCCTGCGATCAACATGGGCACAATCAAGATCGAGACGACCCCCTGTGCAAGCACGTGCGCCCGCCACGGAAAATCAGGCTGGTCCCGGATATCTTCCAACACATAAGGCCGTCCACTACGGACGACTTCTGGCCATGGCCAAATATCGTCGATCCTGGATGCCGGGCTGATAGCTGCAAGAGCCGCGTTAGTCTTCGATTTAAAGGCGCCATTCTCCAGCGCAAATTCGAAATGCATCAAGCCACTGGCCGGATCGCGCAGCCAGACGCTGCTGCTATGGGCGTCCAACTGGCTGATGATGGTTCGCAACACGTGCTCCACGATGCGGTCGGAAGAGGATTCCCGCGCCAGAGCATCCAGCGTGCTGGCCAGTGCATCAGCCTGGCCGCGTGCCCATTTGGCCGACGCGCGAATCGCATCCTCCGCTCGCTTGCGCTCGGTGACATCCATGACCGTGCCCATCAATTTCACCCCGCCATCTATATCAATGAAACGTTTGGCAACCGTTTCGATGTGCTTGCGAGTACCATCGGGCAGAACGAAAACATAACTCAAAGGCCGCGGTTCACCTGTTTCAAAGCTCTCGCGCAACCCGCGATCCACGGCGTCGCGATCCTCCAGCCGCACCCGCGCGCGAAATTCGCTGTAATGCGGCGAAGGTGGCGGATCAGAAAACCCAAAGATGCGGCACGTCTCTACGGACCAATCGGTGTTTCCCGTCTGAAAATCCAGAATCCAACTGCCCGTCTTGGTCAGATGCTGTCCCTCAGCCAGATTCTGTTCGCTGCGTCGCAGGCGCGCTTCCAAGAGCTTGCGCTCAGTCACATCGCGCAGAATAACGGTGAGCAAAACCTCCCCGCCAAGATCGAGTCTGGAGATGGAAGCCTCGGCCTGAAACTCAACGCCGTTCTTCCGCCGTCCTGCGACCTCCCTGCGCTGTCCCATAAGGCGGGAGGCGACGGGGGATTGTCCAAATCGTTGGATGTGTTCCCGGTGAACGTGCAAAAATCGCTCCGGCAGCAGTTGATCGAGCGGTTGGCCGATCACTTCATTGGGCTTGTAGCCAAACACCTTCTCCGCCCCCTGGTTGAACAACACGATGCGCTGCGCGGCGTCCACCGAAATGATGGCATCCTCCGCAATCTCAAGGATGCCCATGAATCGGGCTGCGCTCTTCGTCAGTGCGCTTGCATTTTGCGCGTCGATTGTAGTCGGGCCATTCAAGTTGATGCAGTTATTCTGAACGGTTCTTGACGGATTGCCAGCCATGAATGGACACCACTTCCACGGCGATCACATGGCGCAAGCCCTTGGCAACGAGCGCACCCCCGCCGAGGGGTCAGCAACGAATCGGTAAAAATTGAAGTGGCGCCTTAATCCAGAATTCGCGAGCGATAAAAGACTAAGCCCGTGCCGTTCTCGGTGGTGTTGCTGAATGTGACTGTGCTGGTGGTGTTCGTGATCACCGTGAAGGGCCGCCATTCAACCCCCTGAGCCGACTTCTCGATGAGATAGCGGAATCCCGGCTCTCCTCGGTGTGACCAAAGGATGGCTCCTGGCGCGAAGGAAGTCACCGAAGGTTTGGAATACATAATATCGATCAGAATGAGGTGGCGTTAGCAGACCCACCTAAGTTATCAAGATGCTTAAGCAATTCCCAACAGTCCCCGAAGGGTTGAAAGGTCCAGGCTGAACGCTGAAGGATTGGGTCCGAAGCCGGACGGGGGACGGGGCTGTGACTGCTTCACTTAGCGCTCGCGTGCCACATTGAGCACGATCGGTCTCGCCTTTTCAAACGCATCGCGAAGTTCAGCAAGTTCAATGGCCTTCATTTGAGCAAACGCTTCGACCAGGCACGACTCAGTAATGCGATCATGACGGATAAGAAATGCGGCATCACCCATGTCTTTTTCATCGTTTCCTCTCATCATCTTCGTTAAAATGAGATCGAGGGTTGCTGGGCGGAACAATACGAATCCAGCGCGTTGCCAAGCCGATTTTGTCACGATCGATCCCTGTCATTTCTACGAATCGTGTGGGGTGGGGGAATCTGGCCTCGTCAATGTTCACATGAATCTACACCCCGAAATGGCTTTCTTTAGACTCGGATGTCGCTCAATGTAATCCTTCAGGAGCCCCTTTCGGTTCCGAGTAGGTTATAACCATGAGTGAGTATCAGTATTATGAGTTCGCGGCCATCGACGGCCCGATTTCTGACGAAGGACTGCGGTATGCCCGGGGATGTTCCACCCGTGCCGAGGTGTCCCGTATCCGGTGGAAAAACGTTTATCACTTTGGTAGTTTCCACGGAAGCGAGGATACGTTGCTCAAATACTACGATGCGCACTTCTACATCGCAAATTGGGCAACGGTTCGCCTGGGTCTCGCCTTTCCTAACGGGACAATCGCCTTGGAAGCACTCCAGCCATACCTAATAGAGGGTGAACGTTATGAAGATACCCTCACAATAAAGAGGATCGGAGACCGGCTCATTGTTTGGTGGGATTACAATGAAGATGGTGGCTGGTCCAGCACTTCCGGCGAGGGGCTCATAGAAGAGCTGATGGGAATCCGCGAAGAGCTGATGCGCGGTGATTACCGGGCTTTGTTTTTAGGGTGGCTGGCGGATTTCCATCCCGATGAATGGCAGGATTCGAGGGACGCCGAAGTCATAATGCCGCCTATCCCGTCCGGGCTGGACCAGCTTAGCCCCGCTTTGGCGGAACTAATTAAGCACTTTCCTGTAGATACAGATGCACTCAGCGTTGCCGCCACAATGTCCCAAGCCAGCATGCAGGAACGCGTACCCATGAAGGCGATCCTTGAGAAACTTTCCGAGCCGGAGATGCGGGCCTTGCTCGCGAGGGTTGCCGAAGGTGGCGGACAGGGAGTGATGGCGGAGTTGAACCGGCTAGCATCCCCACCGGCAAAAACCTCCCCCGGGCAGACGATCAGTTGCATTGATTTCGCATCCAAAGCCATCAAGGCTAGGAAAGAACGTTTGAAGAAAGAGGCCGCAGCGGAGACCGCGAAGCGGCAACGTGAGGCGGAGCGTCTTAAGCAGCACCTTGCCTCTATCTTTGAGCGCGCAGGAAGCATCTGGCCGGAGTTCGACCCGCTGATGGCTCAAAAGATCAGTTCAGCGTATGACGAAGTGGCCAACCGACTGCAGGAACTTCGCGATGCCTATGCCCAAGCGGCTAACATCGGCGTTTTCCAGCAGAAACTCGTCGAATTTCGAACACGCTACTCCAATCGTCCCGCCATGCTCCGGCGGATTGAAAAGCTGTAAGTGTAGAGTCCGACAAGCCATTATCAGTTAGCCTGCTCTTTAAGGCGCAGCAGGAGCGGTGCGGTAGGGTTAGCCATCTTCCAGGTTGCAACTTCCCGGTACTCGGAGATCAGCTCACCCTCGATCTCCTCCCGATGATCGAAATAGTAGGTCATTGCCGCGTGGACTTCAGCCAAAGTAAGATACGAATACTGGCGTGCAATTTCTTCCGCTGACCATCCCCGCCATAAGTAATCTGCTACGATCATCGCCACCCGGGTCCGAGGGTGGCGCTCCAAGCGCGCCGATCGTTCCGACTCCTTCACAATATGCGGATATGTTGCTTCCACAGGCATAGCTTAAAACTCGCAGTTTGAAAGGAGGCCGTCAACAGGGCAGTTCTGGCTGGGAACCCGGGCACCCGGGCCATACTCGCCTGTCGTTACGAGGACTTCCTCCGGCGCAGGTTCGAACTACTCATTCCTGTTAGGGGATTGAACCAACGGAGCCCCTGGAACCGGACAAAATCGCTATCTGCCGTGTGCAGCACAGCATCGTGCTCCATGGTTAGCTCCGCCAGTTGGGCATCGCTCACCAGGTTCCCGGCCGTACCGAGATTTTCCAGGAGTTTGAGCGTGTGTCGGATGTGCTCAGGTCCAGGATCAAGCACCTGCACCAGCGGCTCTTCGAGCCATCCGCAGACATGCCCGGCAGCCTCCCCGGGCGTCATAGGATGCAGGAAAACGCGGGTATTAGTAGCAACGCGGACAAACCCGAACACTACGACATGGAGTAATCCAACGGGTTCGCTCCCGGAGAGGCACTGTTGCCACCACGCCACTGCCTTGGCGTGGAAAGGGGAACTCGAGTCATAGGCGTAAAGCAAGAGATTGATGTCGGGAATGATCATTTGCGCCCTTCACAACGGCTCTTTTCCAGTATGGCCTCCACTTCCAAATCGTCCGCCAGCTTGTTGAACCCGGCAGGGTCCAAACCGGGGCGCATTCTCAGCGGGCGGGCTTTGATAACGAAGGGGCGTCTTGAAGCAGGAACTGTCTTCGGGCCCAGTCCGGTGCGAATCGCAGCATTGAGGGTCTCTTTGAAGCTGCGTCGCGTACCATCCATTGCCGCACGCAGCAGCCGCTCGACGTCCTTATCCAAAGTGACCGTAGTTCTCATAGAAGCATCATGATGCGGGTCATGTATGCTGTCAAGATGCTCATTACGGCTGGCTGACTACTTGGTAGAAATAGGCTGCAGCTCCGGGTGGGTTGGCATCCTGGAAACGGGTGACCGTATCTGTGGCAAGCAGGGAGGGGGAGGCCTGCCAGTCCTGAAGATTCGTTGATCGGCGCACCTGATACCGGAAGTCTGGCACCGTGGTAAAGCTAAGTTGAATTGGACCATTCGAGCCTGTCAACCGAGGCAGATGGAGCATAGCTTGCGTTGGCGCTTCAAGCGGCACAAATTCGAAGCTTTTGACCACCACTTCCACCTCCTTGCTATCCGTCGGAGGGTGACCGCCTTGCAACCAGAGATTGAGCCGCACATTTTCATCACCAGATTGCGGCACTGCCGACGCATTCGAGAAAACCCAGGCAGCGAGTTGGTTCGTGGCGGGCTGGGCGGAGGAATAAGCGCCAACAAAGGCTTGAAACCGGATTCGGTTGGTTTCCCAGACAAAACAGTGTGTGGAATTTGTCACGCTGGACGGCACTCGGTAGCGGGCAAGATGCCCGGCTTGATCGTAAGGCTGTACCACGAACTGCGCATTCTTGGTGTCATCTGCGTCACCCCAGCGAGAACACTCGACGTCAATCTCACGATACGTGAATGCCGGGTCGTCGCTCCAGGTGAACAGTCCCAGTGTGACCTTCGGGTCAAGACTGTCGGCCGCCGTTGCTAACTCAAAGCGGTAATGGCCCGGACCGAAAGTCCGCGCTGAGACGATCTCGGCGCATTGCCACTGATTTGAGCGATGGGTAATACGCAGGTGCAACCAACCCTGCGCATCAATCCAGACGTTGTTCGTGCTGTTGGAGAAATAATTGGGTCCTGGCCCGACCGGAGTAGAACCGTTCTTAACCCACCAATCGTACCCGGAGAAAGAGAGTCGGCGGACGCCTGGTGTCGCGCGGGTGACTACGGTTTTCGCGAGCGCCTGGGCATAGAGGTTGGTAGGCAGATTCGCCAGGCCGAGGACACAGTCCTGGTTGAAATTGGTATTCACCAGAAAAGCGGCCACCCTCGTCGCGGAGGCATCACTGCTCGCTGATACAATGTTTGCGCGCCAGGAGCCATCAGGTTTGATGGGGGTGAGCGGTTGGGCGCACGTGGGCTTGGTAACCCAGCCATAGCCTGGTACGTAGATATAAACAGCAACCGCATGTGTCATCGGATCCGCAGACAAGACCTTTCCGGCAAGAAACTCGGTGGAGCCGTAGGGTGGAAGGTTGGTGACTAGAATGGCCGGTGCCGCATTTGCTTCGATTAAGCCAATGAGCGCGAAGAGCAGAAGCAGGCCGCACCCAACCTCCCGCTTTAAGGCACGAAGCCCCCATACCCTGTGCGAGTGGTGGTTTGAAACAGGCTGTCTAGTCTCGGCGGGTTCAATCCGTGAAAGGCATTTCAAGGGCCGCCGTGCGGTGATTAAGCAGATTATCACAGACTCATGCATTTTAAGGTGAAGTCCCAAGCCTACCCTATTCATGCTAACGCCAAAAGAGAGAAGCGTCGAGAGCGGTATCTCCGATCCCTTGGCTGCTTAGGATGTGACCGTGCCTCCATCGGTGTGATATTCAGTTTTTAAAAGCCTTGACTATGTGGCGTTCACTTATAGTCTCACGTTGCTAGCATTTCCAGTCGAGTCGACGGAGGGCCGTTCAGGTTCCCCATTCTGCATTCGATATGACTCAGTTGGGGTGTTCGTGTGTTTTACGATGAAATTGCATTTTAATCTCCTGATGCTCAGCGTATCCCTATTGCTTGGCTCGCACCAAAAACTGAGTGGCTCTCAACTCACGCATTGGGGACCCGCCACATGGCTTGCAACAAACGCCTTGTCTAACGTCACAAACCTGGTGTCTGTAGCTGCCGGGAGTGATCACCTGCTCGGGTTGGACCGCCAGGGAAAAGTCTATGCCTGGGGGAATGACGTTCACGGCCAGTCCGCCGTCCCATCGGATTTGGACGGCGTCGTTGCCGTCGCAGGCGGGGCATACCACTCAGTTGCCCTCAAGTCGGACGGCACGCTGGCAGTTTGGGGAAGGATGTCCGATGGGTGGTCGATGCAGCCTGCGTGGGTTCCCGCGGGTTTGAGCAACGTGGTGGGAATAGCTTGCGGATTCTCTCATTGTGTGGCGCTCAAAGCAGACGGCACATTAACTGCATGGACTGGCGGAGTGGTTCTCGAATTGCCGGCCCACTGGACAAATATCGTCTCCATTGCTGCCGAGGCATCGGGCACAGCCGCTGTGAAATCAGATGGAACTGCATGTTACTTTGACACGGCCGCGGGGGAGATCGCCCTGCCGGGTTGGACAAATGTGGTTCAGCTCGCTCCTGCTGGCATGCTTATCGGATTGAGAGCTGACGGCACGCTCCTGGTCCGGCCTTCAAACATTTACTATCCCGCTGAAACAGTGGAAAAGATGAGTGGTGTGCGTTCCCTGTCGAGCAGTATGGATCACGGTTGCATACTGTTCCGCGATGGAACGGTCTCGAACTGGGGAAGTTTTTCAGGCAGCCAGACGGCGGCTGTGGCACCGCCGGGCCTGAGCAACGTTTTTGCAGTAGCTTCTGGCTGGAGCTTCGACGTGGCCTTTCAGGGAGACGGAGAGCCCTGGATACTTGAACAGCCCACGAGCCGTACCGTACTTGGAGGTGCGATTACCCTGCTGAAAGTGAAAGCAGCCGGCGAATGGCCACTGACATACGAGTGGCGATTTAACGGCAACCCATTGCCCAACGAAACCAACGATCTCCTGAGTCTGGCTGGCCCCTTGATGCGGGAAGGAACTTATGAAGTGGTGGTTCGCAATCGCCATGGCGAGGTCACGAGCCGTCCAGCACAGGTTTCTGTGCCTCCAGCGTTCGTCACACTCCGGCCTGAATCACTGGTTGCCTATCCAGGTGCCAGCCTGGGGCTCACCGCAGAGATAACAACCCATGCCCCTTGTGCGCTTCAGTGGCAGTTAAACGGGACTGACCTGCCTGGAGAGACGAATGCGATGCTGGTGTTCTCTTCGATACGCAGAGATCAGGCGGGCCTGTACGCAATCCGGGCAAGGAACGATTATGGTTCCGTTACCAGTTCTCCTGTGGCAGTCAGCGTTTCATCGGTTGCAGCCTGGGGGGTGGACAGTCGCGGAGAGACTCATGTCCCGGCGGATCTTCAGGATGTTATCGGCCTCGCAGCGGGAGGGTGGCATAGTTTAGCTTTGACTCGTAGTGGAACCGTTCGAATTTGGGGCGACAGCGGGAATCTTCAGCCACCCGCGTTGAGCAATGTCATATCTGTAGTGGCTGGCTCCTGGCACAGCATGGCGCTCCAGAGCGACGGCTTCGTGGCAGCCTGGGGCAGAAATAATTTTGGAGAGAGCTCCGTCCCCGCAGGCTTGAGCAACATCGTAGCCATGAAGGCTTCTCCCTACAACAGTGTTGCACTGCGGGCGGATGGAAAGCTAGTCGCCTGGGGCCTGGAAAATAGTGGTCAGACTTACCCTCGGGCCCGTATGACGAATGTAGTGAGTATGGCCATGGGCATGAACGGTGGCACGGCTCTTAACGCAGATGGCACCGTGGATACCTGGGGCTCTGGGGATTGGAATTACAGCGCAGTGCCGGCTGATCTTTCAAACGTGGTTGCCGTAGCGAGCGGCGATTTCCATGCACTTGCCCTTAAGGCCGATGGAACGGTCACGGCCTGGGGATCAGTGCAGACGCTGCAGGGCCTGGTTCCGGCGGAGGTGCCGCCGGGTTTGAGCAATGTCGTTGCCATCTCAGCGGCAGGATTAAACAACTTGGCCTTGAAGAGCGACGGCACGGTGGTGACCTGGGGCGAGTTGAATAGCTATCCATCTCAGGCTTCCTTTGTTCCGACAGGGCTCGAGAAGGTCACCGGAATTTCTGCTGGCAGCACCTTCAACCTTGCACTTGTCGGCGAAGGGCTCCCAGCCGTGAGCACGGTCCTGATTGATCGGGCAGTCCTTGGCGGACGCAGCGCCTCGTTTTATGCAGAGGCCAATGGTGCATGGCCATTAAGTTTTCAATGGCGTCATGCTGGGACGAATATTCCGGGAGCCACAGGACCCAGCCTGATGGTCACCGATCTGAAGGCTTCCGATGCCGGAGCCTACTCAATCAGCGTCAGTAACGAATTCGGCGTGACGATTAGTGGTGACTGCCAGTTGAAAGTCGTTCCAGGCTACGCTTCCATCGAAACAAACAGCGTAGTGGCCTTTCGCGGGGGACGAGCTTTTTTGCTGGGGAGGCTCGAGGGGAATCTTGCAGATGCTTATCAATGGCGCTTCAAAGGGGAGAACATTCCTGGCGCGAACTCCGTGACGCTTCTGCTCACAAACGTGCAGCATGCCGATGCGGGGCACTACACTCTTATGGCCAGCAATCGCTATGGCGTGGTCGAGACGGCCCCCTGCCGCCTCAGCGTGGTTGATGTGGCCACCTGGGGGGGCGGAACCGCCCAGAGTTCTGGCAGTGGGCCTGCCGACCTAACCAATGTTGTTGGGGTTGCCGCCGGATCAGGCTTTAGTCTGGCATTAACTGCGGAGGGGAATGTCAGGTGCTGGGGGACCACCTATTACGGTCTCACAAACGTTCCTTCAGACCTCACAAACGTGATCGATTTAACTGCCGGAAATACCCACGCCATTGCGCTGAAGAGGGACGGCACCCTCCGTGCGTGGGGTGTGCAATCCTATGCCCAGGCAAATGTGCCTGGCAACCTGGTGAATGTGGTATCGGTTTCGGCGGGAGTGGATCACAATCTTGCTGCGCTGGCTGATGGAAGCGTTGTTGCCTGGGGAACAACGCAGTATGGAGTAACCAAAGTTCCCACGAGTCTAACGAACGCGGTGGCGGTTGCGGCCGGCCGCTATCACAGTTCGGCGCTCCGGACCGATGGTACCGTGACTTCCTGGGGGGCCAATTCGTACGGACAAACCAATGTTCCCGGTGGACTGAAACAAGTAGTGGCGATTGATGCTGGTTATGATTTCACCTTGGCGCTGAAAGCGGATGGAACACTCGCGGCGTGGGGCTCCCTTAACAACAAACCCCTCAGCATCCCCGCCAGCGCGACCAATGTTGTAGCGATCTCCTGCGGGCCGCTGCACTGCTATGCCCTGCGTAACGATGGGTCACTTTTGGGTTGGGGTGGCACTTCATCCGAAGCGACGAACACGCCCCCGGAGGTTAAAGGCGTGGTCAAAATCTCCTCCGGCAACTCCCACAACCTTGCTCTGATCGGGTATGGGCCGCCACAGGCAACGAAGCCCGTGATGTATCAAACCGCTCGCAATGGCAGCACGATAATGTTAACCGTTGCCCCCGTTGGGACGCCCCCCTTCTCCTATCAATGGCGGTTGAACGGATCGGATATTCCCGGAGCCAGGGATGCATTCCTGGAACTCACCAATCTTCATCCATCCCAGGCGGGTCTTTACACAGTGATGATCGGAAACGCTTCCGGAACGGCGCTCATAACCAACACAGTTCTCACTGTGGATGCGCTGAGATTCACTCAAGAACCTACCAACACGGTTGCAAGGCTCACACAGCGGGTGGTGTTTTCTGCAATCGCCGAGGGCGTCCCCCCATTGAGCTACCAGTGGCAGTTCAATGGTAAGGATATCCCCGGCGCGACCAGTAACGTGCTGGCAATCGACAGCGTGACACTGGCCTCTACCGGGTCTTACCGTGTCCGAGCAGAGACTCCCTACAACGTCTCGAACAGCAGGGCTGCTTCCTTGACGGTCGTCCCCGTGGTCGCGTGGGGCTATGGCGAGGCAGGCCAGACCGAGGTCCCCCTTTCAGCCAGCAACGCCATAGCCATCGATGCAGGTCGTGACTACAGCCTGGCCTTGAAAGCAGACGGGACCGTCATCGGCTGGGGGGATTCGACCTTTGGCCAGTGCAACCCGCCGAGTGGCCTGAGCAATGTCATAGCTATCGCTGCCGGAGCTCAACATGCGCTAGCGTTGAGAGCAGGTGGAACAGTGGACGCCTGGGGCAGAAACGCGGAACTGCAATGCAACGTGCCGCCTGAACTCACCGAGGTCGTGGCACTTTCAGCGGGCCTGTCACACAGCGTTGGTCTGAGGTCTCACGGTTCGGTTGTTGCCTGGGGCGGGAACAATAGCGGGCAGACCAATGTCCCTGCAGGCCTCCGGGCAGTGGCCATTTCTTGCGGCGAGAACCATTCTCTGGCTATCCGGGAGGACGGCTCGGTTGCCGCATGGGGCTCCAATGCCTATGGGCAAACCAATGTCCCGCCAGGCATTACCAACGCAATCGCTATCTCCGCTGGACTGGCTCACTCTGTGGCCGTGCTGGCGGACGGCAAAATCGTTGTCTGGGGCAACAACTCAAGCTGGCAGTTAAACGTGCCTGTTGGTTTAGGCGGCATCTTCAATGTCTCTGCCGGTGATCTGCACAACCTTAGTCTTACCCAAAACCGCACCATCGTCCCGTGGGGGTGGAACCTCAGAGGCCAAACGAATGTTCCGCAGGGCCTCTCCAACTGTGTTTCGGTTGCCGCGGGTGGAGCGCACTCTCTCGCACTCATTGCCGAACACCCCGGCCCCGTCCATGCCGTGCTGGCCAATGCCTTGGCTGACACTGGAGGGTTTAAACTGCAATTCCCATCGGAGCCAGGCCGGGTGTATCGCATCGAGTACATTGACCGATTGGGAGGAACCGACGCCGGATGGCGTGCCATGCCTTTGGTTCCTGGAACCGGCGTCATTCTTAATGCAACGGATGCACAGGCCCCGGCGGACCAACGTTTCTACAGACTTCGTCAATGGTAGTTGGTGCGAGAAAAATCAGCCAAAAACAGCGCCTTATTCATTAATTTTATGCAATGCAGCCATTCACTCTGTCTCGCCGCGGCGTTCTTCCTCTCTTGGATTCAACCTTCCGAAAGCGCGGCGGCCTCGTTTACGAAGGTGGCCGATTTCTCTTACAATGCACGCGGCGCTGTCTTTGATGCGGCTCGCAATCGACTGTATCTCAGCCAAACGGAATCGAACCGGGTTTGGAGCGTCAATCCGGCGACGGGTGTTGTTGAAAGATCATTCGCGTTCGATTTTCATCCCGGGCTCGTGACTCTCTCTCCAGACGGCAAAAACCTGGTGGTTCATTTTCCATCTGATTCGAACGAAGGCCAGGCTTACGTTCAAACACTCAGTTTGGATTCGGGCGGGATGATCAACTTTTTTTCAGTCGGTTCTGAGAACATTTCAGATCTTCTGGCGTTGGAGGAAGGGCTGCTGGTGCTGCTGAGCCAGGACGGGGTGGGCCAATCCTATCGAAGCGGCTCCGGCACAATCCTTGATAGTTGGGGCTTCGGCAGCAACGGCCGCTTGGTGAAAGCTCTTTCCCCATCAGACTTCTACAGCATAGGTTATTCTTCTATTGGCCACTTCTCAGCTAACCTGCTAACCGGGCAGATCACCTTTCGGGCAAATCGCAGCTGCTATGCCGCGAGCAAAACGTTCCTCCACCCCTCGGGCACCAACCTTATCACGCAGAGTGGAGAGATGTTCTCAGTCTCGAGCGATCCCTCCAAGGACCTGCTTTCGATCGGTTCGCTTCCTTTTCGAGTCGAGGCGGCCGCGTTTGACACGAATGAAAACGCTTTCTTCGCCGCAACAACCACGAACGTCATCTATTACAATGCAACGACCTTTGAAAGTATCCGTAACTTCCAGGTCACCAACACCCCAGACCTGCTGCTCTTATCGGGCAACTCTCTGGTTTGCGTCTCAATGCAAAGCAGCGCAACGCGCCTGTTTGTCATGCCGAATCCGGCTGCCGGGTCCGCGATCAACACGCCGCCAACCCCGGCATTCACCTGGGATCCCGTTCCGCTGGATACAATATCCAGGGTCAACTTCGACGCCTCTGCCTCGAAGGACGGCGAGGATGCTTTGCAGGAACTCATGTTCCGCTGGGATTGGCAGAACGATGGGCAGTTCGATACGGACTGGTCTTCGAGTCCGCTAGCTTCACACCTATTCAGCATGCCTGGCCAAAAGAGCATCCTCCTGGAAGTTCAAGACTCGCGGGGAATGAAAGCCCGCGCGACGAATACGTTTAGCATCATTCTGGGTAACGACTTTGGAATTGCCGGGCGCACTAACATCCCGTTTCAGGTGCCGTTTGCCGCATCGGAAGTTGCTCTGGGCTTGCAGCAAACCAACGCGTTCCTGGCCGACCCTGTCGGCAAGCGAATCGTTGAACTAAACCTTGTGACCGGCCGTATCGCGCGTGAGTTCCCCTGCTTTATGGCGCCAGTTCAACTATGTCTTACGCCCGATGGCCGGTTTTTGTATGCGGGGCTGACCCCAGAGTGGCCAAGAGTCTACCAGCGGCCTTACAACCGTGGCTTAGTGGATGAATTTGATCTGGCGGCGGGAGTTCGCACTCGTGAATTGGAGATCGGTGCGGACCCATTTGACATGCTGGCTACGGCAGACACGCTAATCGTGAGCCCGGCTAACCAGTTTCAGGAATCCTCAGCCTTCTGGCTGGGGACTGGGCAGGCCCGGACGAATTTTTCTGTTGGGTCCAAAGCAAGAATCGCCCTGCACCCTTCCGGCACAGCATACTACGCGGCAGCCACAGACTCGGTCCCCTATGATATCTACCGGGTCAATTTCGGGCCCGGAGGCTACATATCCTCTTACGGCTCCCCATACCACGGCCATCACCCTGTTGAAGCCGGTGTCTGGGTCCATCCTCAAGGCAAACTGGTAATAACCCGCGGTGGCGGCATATTCACGAGCTCTGATACGAGAGAAAATGACATGATTTTTGTTCAGACTCTCGAAGGGGGTCTAGCCGAGGATATGTTTTTCGATCAAACGCGCAAAGCCCTCTTTACCGTAGCGGCAGCCAAACTGCGCTATTACCACAGCGAAACATTCACCCTTGCGCGAGAGTACTCCATCGGGACAGGAGGGCGTTTCGTCCTCGCAAACTCCAACACTGTATTTGCCTTCTCCGTCTCTTCCAACAGCACCAGCGTGCTGCCCATTCCAAATCCGGCTGTTGGGGGTGAGTCCAACCAACCGCCCCAAGTTGGTTTTGCCTGGCATTCGGAAACAGGCATGCCTGTGTTCATCCGCTTTGATGCTTCATCTACAACGGACGACACCGACCAAACCGCAGCACTCCTCTACCGGTGGGATTTCGATGATGACGGCGTATTCGACACAACTTTCACCAATTCTCCGGTAGCGAGTTGGCAATATCCGTTGGCTGGCTCCAAGCTTGTGACCTTACAGGTGAAAGATCGCTATGCGGCTCTGAGTGCTAATCGTCAACTGATCCACATCCCCACCCCTATAGCCGAGCCTGATCCGGAGACGCTGGAACCCGTTTTCGAAGCACCCATCGCGGCGTCCGCAGTGAGTTTCGACCCGGTCAGGCCCTACCTATACGCAACAAGCGACAAGACACGCCGTCTCTTGAAAATTAATCTGATCACAGGCCTTGTCGAAGGGGAAGTCACTTTCGCACTTAAACCCACAGCCATTGCGGTAAATCCGCAAGGAAGTCATTTGTATGTAGCTCTCCTGGAGAGGGATTACAGTGCCGAGGTCCCAACTTCATTGATTGCTGAGTTTGACCTAAGCGCCGGGTTCGATTATCGCACCTTCTCCGTGCCGATGGATGTTTACAAGATCGCAGCAACAGATCGGCGCATTGTAATTGCCACGGGGTATTCGCGGAGCATCTTGTCGCTCGCCTCTTTCAACAGCGCGACTGGCTTACTGCTCAGCCAGGCTGATACTTCCTCCAGCAGTGAACTGGCGTTGCCCCGTGCACAGAACACGGTGTTCATATCGGAACGGAATGTTAGTCCGCCGAGCATCTACCAAATAGCATTTAATCCTTTAACAGGGAAGTTTGGTGCAGGCACACCGATTGGTGCATCCGGCGGAGCCATCTTCCCAGACTCCGGTGGCCAGTGGGTAGTGAATGCCTTTGGCAAGGTCCATTCAACCAACGCCGTACTCCTTCGCCGGCTCGAGAACGGCACTATCTCAGATGCCTGGTTCGATCCTGCTCGCCCCGCGCTGTTCACTGCAGCCGGGGGACAAGTCTCGTTCTACAACAGCACTAATTTTGAACTCGCTGCCACCTACCCGGCTTTAGCTGGTACCACCTATATTGGCGGATGGAGCAATTCTATATTCGCTGCCTCGCTCGAAACAAACCGCCTCGTCCTCCAACGTATTCTGTCCCCAGCCTGGGGTGCAGAAACGAATGCTCCGCCACAGCCGGCATTTACTGCCACACCCACCCAGTTCCTTACTTTCCAGAATGCCACCTTCGATGCGGCCGCTTCGCGAGACGACTCCACGCCGGCGGATCAGCTTCTCTATCGTTGGGACTGGCTGTCCGATGGCACATTCGACACGCCTTTCACAAATTACCCTGGCGGAACACACCGGTATAACATCTCTGGTCAGATACGCGTGACGCTCCAAGTGAAGGATAGATTTGGCGCGGTGGCTACCCTTGTCAAAACCAACCAGGTCGTCGCCATCCCGGATCTCGGCGTTACATCCTCCAATCGCCTTGCCACCGCCACTGGACTGAACATCGGCGCTTCCGCCTTTGACCCTGTCCGCCCGCATCTATACATCCTGGACACAGTCTCGAACCGAGTGCTGCGCGTCCGCTTTGATACCAACGCCGCCCCCGGCAGTCTTAGCGCTCCGCTGGTTAGCAGCGCAGTGATCGACCGCTGGTTTCAGCTTGATTACACGCCCGGCTTTATCACGATCGCGCCATCCGGAGCCCGGATGTACGTGGCCGAGGTTCCCACAAATACTGGCCCGGCGAATGTGAACGTTTTCGATCTCGAAACTTCAGCACGCGTTTTCCAGTTCCAAATCCCTGAAACTCCCTACGACATGCTTGCCACGGACGCCTTTCTGATCTCCTCGGCCCGGTCCAGTTCGGGAGTGCGCAGCTTTCGCATCGCCGATGGCAAGGAAGTCTGCTGGCTCCGGAGTTATGGCAGCGGTAATACGCGTCTCGCCCTGCACCCCAGTCAAAACTTCTTCTATGGCTCCTCTGCCTGGACAAGCAGTGGTGACGTCCACCACTTCGACCTCAATCCCAGCACGGGCGTCATTACCGACTCCATGTCCCGCTCTGGAATCGACCATTGGACTTCGCCTCTCATCGTGATCAACCCGTATGGCACTAATCTTGTAACGCGTAGAGGTTATATCTGCACGAGCAGCGACACGCCTGCCAATGACCTCATCATCCAAAGGACCCTCAGCCCGACGTACTTTCAGTCTGCCGTTTTCGCGCCGCGGAATTACGCCCTGTTTACCTCTCTCGGCTCGGCACTGAACCTGTATGATCTTCGGGACTTTCAGCTCAAACGCAGCTTCGGGTTTCCCTCCTCCATTCGTCAGCTATCAGTGTACGGCGGCCAACTGTTTTCCCTCTGCGGCACTGAAACCAACGCGTTTCTTACTGCCAGCAAGCTCCCCTCTGCCGGGGCTGGTTCGAATCTGGCACCTTCCTACGCGCGCGTGAGCAACCTGACCAACGGCACAGTTATTCCGCTTCCTGGCGTTCTCCAGCTTGAAGCGCAGGCTGATGATCCTGATGGCTGGATTACGCGCGTAGAGTATTATCTTGGTTTCGCCTATCTGGGTGCCTCGACGAATTCCTCCTTTCGATTCGCCTGGACCAACCCACCGCCAGGTACTTATTCCGTCACCGCGATTGCACATGATAACTGGGGTGGCACGGTGAGCTCAGAGCCTGTGGACGTTACTCTCAATTATCGCCCCAATATCGAGATTCTCTCCCCCTCTTCGGGCGCAACCTTCGCTGCTCCGTCCGCAGTCCAAATTACCACCTCGGCACTCGATTCGGACGGTTCTGTCCAAGAGGTGAGATACTATCTCAACTCGATTTTAGTCGGCATCGCCGCAAGCCAGCCTTTTGCGTTGACCCTGGAGAATCCGCCCCTGGGAACTAATCTTCTTGAGGCGATTGCCATTGACAATCTCGGGACGGAAAGCATGAGGGCCACGACCCGTTTCACGATGCTGCCCGCCGTTCCGAACGACCCATTCGCCGGGAGCCTTCCGTTGATTGGAAGCGATGTGACTGTAACTGCTTCGAACGTGCGCGCCACGATCGAAAAAGACGAACCCCTGCATAGCTCGGTTACAGGCGGCCATTCTCTTTGGTACACGTGGACTGCCCCCTCCGCTGGAGTCGTAACAATGGACACGGCTGGAAGTGAGTTCGATACCTTATTGGCGGTTTACACTGGCAGCGTGGTCACCAATCTCACAGAGATTGCATCGAACGACGATTACCCGGGTTTAGGCTCGCTGAGCCAAGTGAAGTTTCGCTGCGTTGCAGGTCGTCTTTACCGGATCGCTGTCGATGGCAGCCGAGGTGCAACCGGCACCCTGCGTTTAAACCTCGCCGTAACTCCGGACGCACCGGCTCCAACGGTTGGCAACGACATGTTTGCGAATCGCTTTCCTCTGCTCTGGACCTCCAACAGGATCAGTGTAACCGCAAGCAATCAACTTGCGACTAGAGAACTGACGGAGCCTAATCACGCCGGATTAACTGGCGGGAAGAGTCTATGGTGGACGTGGGTGGCTCCAACTAACGGTAGCGTGCGCGCCAGCACTGCTGGAAGCGATTTTGATACGTTGCTCGCGGTATATGATGGAAACTGGTTTTATTACGCACCTGTTGCGAGCAACGATGACGATCCAGCGGCCGGCCTGACCAGCTCAGTCCACTTCAATGTATTTGCTGGAGTGACTTACAACATCGTGGTCGATGGTTTCAATGGTGACAGTGGCAGAATCGTACTGGACCTTGCCTATTCTGCAACACCCGTGGGTTTGCTCACCAATGACTATTTTGCAGAAAGCACTCGTCTGACAAATGCCTCTTTCGTGCAGGTCGCCTCAAGCACACTCGCTACGAGAGAGGCGTTGGAACCTTTGCACGCCGGAAATGCAGGGGGCAAGAGTCTCTGGTGGTCCTGGACTCCGGAACTGTCTGGTGCGGCAATAATCTCCACTAAGGGCAGCAGATTGGACACCCTGCTTGGCGTTTACACAGGTTCTGAGCTTGCCACACTAAGCCCGCTCACCAGCAATGATGATCCGGGATCGGGAACTACTCAGGCAGAGGCAAGGTTCAACGCTATTGCGGGCACCAGATATCATATCGCCGTCGACGGGTTTGATGGTGCAAACGGGCTTGTGATGTTAAGCGCGGCAATCGATCAAGCCGGGCCAGCACCACTCAACGACAACTTCTCATACGCATCTTCTCTTTCCGGGACAAACATTGAGATCGAAACCACGAACATTGGAGCCACCCGGGAGAAGAGCGAGCCCTTGATTTCCAGCACCGAAGGCGGCAAATCGCTTTGGTGGACCTGGACTGCGCCTGCCGATGGTGCGCTGGTCCTTTCCACTGCAGGAAGCGGGTTTGACACCCTGCTTGGATTATTTAGTGGTACTACTCTAGTGACGCTCTACAGCATAGCTAGCAACGATGATTTCCTGCCGGAAACCGGCAGCCGCATAAAGACGACTGTCACCGCGGGCATGACCTACCAGATCGCAGTCGATGGCTACCGCGGCGCTGTCGGCAACGTGCGCCTGAGTCTCCAGTTCATGCCCTTCGCGACAACCCCCCCCAATAACATGTTCGCGAACCGCACGGTTCTGTCCGGCATGTCGAACAACGTTATGAGTTCAACAATGAAAGCTTCCAGGGAAAGCTACGAACCCTATCACGCTGGGAAGTCTGGAGGCCATTCGCTTTGGTGGGAATGGACAGCCCCGTCCAACGGCACAGCAACGGTTTCAACAGAAGGCAGCGACTTTGACACTGTGCTTGCCGTTTATACGGGCTATTCTCTATTCACATTGACTCCTGTTGCGTCTAACGACGACGCTGCTGCCCGGGGTGATTTTACCAGCCGGCTCACCTTCACGGCTGTGGCCGGGACGAGCTACCAAATTGCGGCCGATGGGTATGCCGGGGCCGCTGGAAATCTGAGGCTCAACCTGTTTGCCTCCTCGGCGGACAGCACCAAGCCAATCAATGATGATTTTGCCCATCGAACAATCCTTTTTGGTTCAAGCATTGCCGCACAGGGCCAGAACTCAGGAGCCACGAGCGAGCCTGGCGAACCTTCTCTTCCTGGCTCCGTTGCCAATCGGACGGTTTGGTGGACATGGACTGCCCCCGCTTCAGGAACAGTAGAAGTATCCGCCAAAGGCAGCACTTTTGACACCCTGCTCGCGGTTTACTCGGGAGGTTCTCTGACCGACCTGACGCGTATCGCGGAAAACGACGACGACCCCTTTGGTGGCACCACCAGCCGTTTGCAGTTCGAAGCAATCCGTGGCCGAACATATGAGATTCAAGTGGACGGTTATCAAGGTCGCTCGGGTGATGTCGCTCTAACGCTGTCCGCAACGCCTCCCTTGCTAATGGTCTCACCAAAATTGTTGCCCGATAGTTACAGTTTCCAGGTTGACGGGCCTCTGGGGCAGTTGGGCATCATCGAGACCTCCACGAATCTTTCGTCCTGGATTCCCGTCGCGACTAACAGGATACCATTTGAGTACACCAGTCCTCGATCGGCTGCTGATCGCGTCCGGTTTTTCAGGGTTAAATAGATGCCAAACCGCTTCGATTTGGTGAAGCTTGATCATTCTCAAACGGCACGAAAAGGGCAAGAATCAAGAATTGTGGATTCATCGCGTCGCACTCTCGGCTGGGAATAGTAAACCGCCCTGAATCAAATCGTAGAAATTCGGGGGGGAGCTCCCCCCCCATTTTTCAGACTGAAGGTTCGCCTTTCTTGGCACATTGAAGTTGACACGAGCGGCGGCTCCTGACTTACACTCCAGCTCATGGAACCCCCGTTGCGAAGCACACAGCTATCGAAGCCCCTCATCAGGATGGTAAACCAATGTATAACATATCCCAACAAGCATTCGTATGAGAACCATAGGCTCCACCATCAGAACCGCGTGCGCATATTTTCTCCCCACGCAGTCAACATATTCACGCTCCCTCCGCCGACGCACGCAAGCCAATTCGGGTTTGGCGCAGATGCTTGCGGCGGGGCTGATCGCACTGTCCATCATCTCGGTGCAGGCTCAAAACTATCTCATTGATTTCGGGGGAGCTAATCGAACCGTCCTTGGCCCGGCCCCAAATAACGATCCGAATAACTACTGGAACAATCTGGACAACACTATTGGCAGTTCGCCCACCGGAGTGCTGTCGAACTTGATTTCGACGCTCAACTCCACCAGCAGCATAAGCATCTTGATGACCAGCCGTTTCAACGGCGCCAACGAAAACGGCACCCAGAACTCTACAAGCTACCCGATGAACGCAACCCGCGACTCACTCTATGGCAACACGGAAGTATGGTCTGGGTTGGGAAACGTGTTTCCCAGTTTCAAGCTGGTTGGCCTGGATGCGGCAACCACCTACAATTTCACGTTCTTTGGTTCCAGGACGAGCGCAACCGACAATCGCGAGACCGGCTATACGGTCACGGGCGGTAACTCCGGATTTGCCGCTCTGGACGCCTCAAACAATGAAGACCAGACAGTAACCGTAAGCGGGATTACTCCAGACGGCGCGCGGGAGATCAGCATCAGTCTGGCGCCCACAGCCAACAACAATAGCCCATACCACTTCACGTATCTCGGAGTGCTAAAGGTAGAGGCTATTCCTCCGCAGACACCTCTGGGTTTCACCCTCCAACCCGTCAGCCAGAAGGTCGTGCAGTACAAGCCAGTCACTTTCACAACGGTCGTAACCGGCGCACCGCCCTATTCCGTCCAATGGTATCAGAACGGCACACCCATACCGGGAGAAACGCAACTCAGCTACACTATCCCATCGGTGGAACTCTACATGGATGGCTGGCAATACCAGGTCTCTGTCAGCAACCTGGTGTACGGCGTGCTGAGCACCAATGCAGTCCTGACCGTCAGTTCAGATACAAATCCGCCGGTGCTGCTTGCTGCCAACAGCTACGATGGGACGACTCTTCTGCTCCAGTTTAACGAGCCGCTCAACGCCACGGCCTACACGCCTGAAAACTACAAAGTCAACGCCGGGACAGTGAACGTGGTGGCCGCCCAACCCGACACCGCAGGACAGATGATCACGCTAACCTTGGACGTGCCCATCACCGGTGCGTTTACGGTAGCTGTTAGCGGTGTGCAGGACCTGGTAGGCAATCCGATTTCCCCCAACACCATCCTAAACAGCTCAGTCACTCCCCTTGAAGATCAGGATCTGCTCTTCGACTTTGGCGGCAATAATACGACGGGCTTCGGCCCTGCCCCCGAGGACCCCGTAAACTATTGGAACAACGTTACCGCAGCCGTGGGCTCCTCGGACACGGGAGTG
The DNA here is from genome assembly GCA_942493075.1 of uncultured Verrucomicrobiota bacterium. Lineage (GTDB taxonomy): Bacteria > Verrucomicrobiota > Verrucomicrobiia > Limisphaerales > UBA8199 > JBBQYD01. Next base: position 542,271 of record OW818681.1, read on the forward strand.
TTGCCTAACCTGGTGACCGCCCACAATGCACAGACCCCTTACTCGCTGATGATGATCAAGCGGTTTGGCGGTGCCAACGAAAGCGGGACTCTCCTTTCCAGCGTCTTTCCAGCGAAAGCGACCCGCGATTCCCTCTTTGGGAATACCGAGTCCTTCCAAAACCTAAGCGATGTTTTCCCCAGTTTTAAACTGACCGGACTTAATCCCGCCCGGCGCTACAGTCTAACCTTCTACGCCTCGCGCACGGGAGTTACTGATAACCGAGAGACGGGGTACACGGTGCAGGGGGCTAACAGCATCCTCGTCACGCTAAATACTGCAAACAATGTGAACAACACTGTCACCGCAACCGGGATTTCCCCGGATGCAGCCGGCGAAATCACGGTAAGCCTTGCACCCACCGCCAACAATAACAACGCCAACCATTTCACTTATCTGGGTGTAATGAAGGTGGCACCGTATAATCCACCTCCGATGTTCCTGCCGCCTGCCATCGAGAACGGGCAAATCAAACTGCAATGGGAGGGCGGGGGGCGGCTCCTGCGCGCTGCATCTGTTCTTGGCCCCTGGCTGCCGGTTGAACCTCTCCCCAGTTCGCCTTACAGTGAGTCGCTGGTGCCGGGTGAAAGCTGGTACTATCGGTTGCAGCAGTAGCCTCACAGCCCATGTGGTTTCCTGCAGTCGCTGATTACGCCGGTCGAAGTCCTGCCCGGCGTGATCACAGCTTAACCGTCATCCCGTGAGGCTGACTGCAAAAGTCTTGATCAATCTATGAACCTATTCTGTTATACATTCACAGGTTTCACTCCACAGCCGATCATCCGCTTTTGTCTGGCTGCCCGCAGACTTCGCTTCTTTTTCCTCACAGTCCTGGGCGTGATGCTTGCATCCTCACCATGCGCCCATGCCCAATATCGTGTGCTATTCATCGGCAACAGCTTTACTATCGGAAGTGGCGGTGGTGGAGTTCCCGGCATCTTTGACCGGTTGGCACAGGCAGGCGGGCATCCCGACCCAACCACGGTGATGCGTGCAGTAGGCGGTCAGGATTTTCAGTTCCACACTCAGGATTCCGCCTCGCAGGCGGCCATCACCTACAATCAGTGGACGCACGTAGTGCTCCAGAATTACAGCACGGAACCCACACACCTGGCCAGCGGCAGCGTCGCCGACCACTATGCGTACGGATCTCTGCTCTATCGCCAGGTCATGACGAACAACCCTAATACGCGCGTTATCCTGTTCGAGACCTGGTCTCGATCCGCGTCTCATTCGCTGATCACCGGGGTCTCTTCACCTGCAAGTTTTGCGAGCACCACAGAGTTTCAAAACGAGCTGCGCGACAGTTACCATGGGTTGGCCGACACTTTAAACGTGGCCTTTCCCAGCAATCCGCCTGTAATTGTGGGACCCGTGGGGACGGCCTGGGAAAACGCCGGGGGATTGCGTGAGCCTTCGGACCCGCTGTTTGTGCCGCTGTTCGGCACGGACAATTATCATGGAAACAACAACGGGTACTATCTGGCCGCGTGCGTCTTCTATAGCTTGATTTATGGCGTGAGCCCGCACGGTCTGTCTACCAACGCCCTCATCACCGGGTTGAACCTTGGTTTAACGGTTTCGCCGGGATTTCTCGAGAATATGGCCTGGTCCACGGTTTCCAGCGCGAGCCAAACCGGCGTTCAGGCCTTTCTCTTCGATTTCGGCGTTGCTTCGGCCATCACTACCAATGGCACAGTTCCAGCCGATCCAGACAACCATTGGAACAACATAACCGAGGCGATCGGCGGCTCAAGCTTGGGCCAGCTTTCGAACCTCGTCACAACCCTGAACTCCACAACCGACATTGGTTTGACCATGATCAGCCGTTTCAATGGGGCCAACCAGAACGGCACAACCTCCTCGGCAATCCTTCCCATGAACGCAACCCGCGACTCGTTATTCGGCAACACCGAAGTCTTCGACGGCCAAAGCGATATTTTCCCCAGCTTCAAACTCACCCGGCTGAACCGCACGCGCACCTACACGTTCACCTTTTACGCGTCCCGCACGGGCGTCGCCGACAACCGCGAGGCCAGCTATACTGTCACTGGTCAAAACAGCGGGTCCGCGGTGCTCGATGCTGCCAACAATCAGGAAGCCACCACTATGGTGCCAGCCATTGTACCTGATGCGTCAGGGGAGATTACAATCCGTCTTGCGCCGGGCACCAATAACAACAGCCCCAACCACTTCACCTATCTGAATGCCATGCGCGTGGATGCGGTGCCACAGCAGGAACCCATCGCGTTCGTTCGCCACCCCGAAGACCAGAATGTCTATGAGCGGCAGTCCGCAACCTTCACCGCTGCAGTTCAAGGGACGCCACCGTATTTTATCCAGTGGCTCAGCAATGGAGTGCCCGTCGCAAACGCAAACTCCTTCATTTATACGATTCCCTCCGTGACAACAAACATGAATGGCGCGATTTTCGTGGTGTCGGTCAGCAATCTGGCTTACAGCGCCACCAGCAGCGCGGCTGTTCTTCACGTCCTGCCCGCTCAACAAAACCCTTTTTCCAAGTCCCTGTTCTTTGATTTCGGCGGTTCCAGCACGACTTCGATGGGACCCTCTCCTGACGATCCACTGAATCAATGGAACAACGTTACCACCGCTGTGGGGGCTTCATCCATTGGCTCGCTAACCAATCTGGTCACGGGCGAGAACGGAGCGACGACAATCGGCCTGGTTATGCTGAGCCGGTTCAACGGCGCCAACGACAACGGCACGACGGCTTCCCCGTGGCTCCCGCCGGACGCCACCCGCGATTCACTCTTTGGCAACACCGAATCGTTCAGCGGATTGGCCAACGTTTTCCCGAAGTTTAAATTCACCGGTCTCGACCCGACAGCCAAGTACAACCTCACCTTTTTTGCCTCCCGCACTGGAGTTGGCGACAACCGGGAAACCGGATACACCGTTACTGGGGCAAATTCAGGTTTCGGGGCGCTGGACGCCGCGAACAACCTCACCAATTCCGTCATGGTGACTGGAATTGTTCCCAATGCAGCTCGCGAAATAATCATCGCTGTTGGGCCAGCGCCCAAAAACAACAACGCCAATCACTTCACCTACCTGGGGGTGCTTCGGTTGGACCCGGTGCTGCCACCACCAGTGTTCGCCCCTGTTTTGCGGACAGGCAACCAAATCAAACTGGACTGGACCGGCAGTGCCCAACTCCAGTGGGCTCCAGGAATTTCCGGACCCTGGACTTCAGTCACTCCCCCGCCCACACAGCCTCACCTTGAGACCATTATTCCAGGTGAAGACCGTTTCTACAGACTCATTCAACCCTGAATTGTGATATCTGGCATTCACCAGGCTGGGCTCCCTCACGATCACCGACCTCCGGCCTCTGCCTTTTAGTCTCTATTTTTCTCCGCGCACTCCGCGTGAAACCCATTCCAACGCCGCGTCACGAGACACGGCCCACGGGATCGTAACGGCCTTGGCGAGGCCCGCCCCACCCATTGATGCCTCCGCCCATTAACGACTACGCCCCGGGTGGCGACCGCCTCGCAACCCGGGGCCTTGGGGCACAATCCCGATGGGATTGACGATTGATTCGCTGCCGATCTTTGGATTAATCCAATTCGGACTTATGCACTTTTGATGCCGGTCCTATCTATGAGACCGGAAGAACAACGGATTCGACGCTGCTCCGGGCACGGTGTAAGGGCTGGTTCCCGGAAGGTCTGTCCACGACGTAGTCCAGAAGGGGGCCTCAAGATCAGATGATTCGGAGAGAATCCCGGTAAAGGTAACTGTCGGGCTCGAGCCGTTCTTTGTGATGCTGGCTGAAGGTGGATTCTGGTCCAGATACAGCCTGGCACCGTCAGCCCGAACCAGCGCGCTGTAAGCGCCCGGCACAATATTGGTGGCCGCATTGAAATGGGCCAGGATCTGGTCGGCACTCAAAGCTGAGCCGTAGAATGCAATCTCATCTAAATAACCCGTGTACGTGCTTAAAGCGTCGTCGTAGGCTCCCACTGAGAAAATGGCTGCCGTGCTGGCGTTGTAGCCACCGGCTCCAGTATTGGCAGCAGCAGTGTCCACTCCATTCACATACAGTTTAGCCGTAGTTCCATCCCAGACACCCACCACGTGGCTCCAGGCATCCAAGGTGGCCGTGCCGCCGGTCAGATTCCAGCCCACGGTGCTCCCGTTGCCATTAAACAAGCGCCAGTTCCATCCCGTAGCGCCGTCGCGCTGAAAGAAAGCCCAGCCTGAGCGATCGCCACTGCTGACCCGGTTGAATACAGGGCAGTCGTCACCATCCGACGCTTCGGGTTTGGCCCAGAACTCAATCGTGAATGGACTGTCCGAAGCCGGATTCAGCGCCGCATTGAAGGGAATTGTGGTGTGCGCGCCCTTCACCGCAGCAGCACCACCGCTATAATAGGAAGAGTGGTCCTCGCCAGCGAGAGGAGCCGCGATAGCTCCAGGTTGGTCGATGACGACTTCCGGAGTATTCACGCCATTGCCTCCGGCACCCAGGGTGCCAACATTGTAGGCGGTCCAATTCTGAAGTGGATTGTTGTCAAGGTACAACACCGCGCCGTCGGCCATTACCACCGAACGGTAGTACTCGCCGGGTGTCGGACTGGTGGCCGCATTGTAATGGACAAGAATTTGGTCTGCGCTCAAAGCTGAGCCGTAGAAAGCAATCTCATCCATATAACCCGTGTAGGTGCTTAAACCGTCGTCGTAGGCACCCACCGAGAAGATGGCTGCGGTGCTGGCATTGTAGCCACCGGCTTCAGTATTGGCAGCGGCAGTGTCCACTCCATTGACATACAGTTTAGCAGTGGTTCCGTCCCATACGCCTACCACGTGGCTCCAGGCGTCCAAGGTGGCGGTGCCGCCGGTAAGACTCCAGCCCACTGTGCTCCCGTTGCCATTAAACAAGCGCCAATTCCATCCGGTAGCGGCGTCGCGCTGAAAGAATGCCCAGCCTGAGCGATTGCCACTGCTGACCCGGTTGAACAATGGGCAGTCGTCACCATCCGACGCTTGAGGTTTGGCCCAAAACTCAATCGTGAACGGACTGTCCGAAGCCGGATTCAGCGCCGCATTAAAAGGAATCGTGGTGTGCGCGCCCTTCACTCCAGCAGCACCACCGCTATAGTAGGAGGAATAGTCCTGGTTGGTGCTGGCAGCTCCCGGCTGATAAACGAGGACGTTGGTAGTATGGGTGCCGTTGCCTGCGGCGCCGAGGCTCCCGAGGTTATAACACAGGGGAATCGCTGCATTGGCGGACAGAAGGAATAAGGCTGAGGACGAAGCCAATCCGAATAGTAATTTATATTTGTGTGCTTGTTGCATGGGTCTGTTGGAGTGTTTTTCTTTTAGCTCGCTAACTGAAAGACGGGAACTTGCTTTCCTGATCGCCGCGAGGTCCATCCGCCTGATGAACTCGCTTTGATGCTGGCAGCAAGTACAATCGTTGCTTCAGGGCTGCCTCTGTTTACAGCTTAACACCGCATGATTGTTAGTCATGTCCCCAAATCTAATTACAAATAGAACGAATCCCAGTTTGGAACACGCTTGCCGGGGGGCACAGGTGTCTGTATGGTCACGGCGAAGCTTCTATGATGCTTTCTTTCTACTGGTTTTTCGAATGAGCCTTCGAACAGGAAAGTTGTTCGTTGGGGCTTTTGTGACTGTTTTGTGCTTTTCCTGGTTTGCCGGTTTGGCGGCGATCGCCAACGACGAAATTGCCCCCCAGCCAGATTCCGAGTTGAGCGTCCGCCTGTTTCAGTTGGATGGCGAGACCCTGGACGAAAGCACGAATGCTCAGGTGTTGAATCTTTCCCCGGGGAACCACGCGTTGAGTTTTCGTTTTGGCCAGGCGGATAGCGATAAACCTCGTCTGCGTCTGCAATACATGCTCGAGGGGATAGATAAAAAATGGAAGGAAATCGGTGTGGAAGGAATGCGCGTAACGGTGCGCTTCCAGAATGCAGCGGAGGATATCGTCGGCGAAACCAGCTTTAAAGTATTGGGAAACAGCCCGGGCTGGCGGGGAGCAATCACCAACTCCTACTTCGTCCCCTCGCGCCAAAAGGTAACCGTGCCCGAGGGCGCCGTTAGAATGGTTCTGCTGCTCGTTTCCGGAGGCCCCATCGAGAACGTGGGAGTTTTAGCCATCGACGATTTGAACGTGAGGGTCACCGACGCGCTGACTGGGCGGCAGGAACTGTGGCTAAACTACGATTTCGAAAAAGGCAAAGACCTCGACGCTCCGACAGGGACACCTCTCGATTGGGTTCGTGGTGGCCTGCGGCGGGACATCCTTCAAGTCGTGCGGTGTGGCGAGTTGCCCACTAACCATGTCCTGGCTGCGCTGGATTCCCACATCCAAAGTTTTGGCGAATGGTTCTGCACCGTTCCTTTGAAAGGCCACGCCAAGCCCGGCGATGTTTTAACGCTCGACTGGAAGCAGATATATAGCGTTGGAATCGGGGGGCGGCACTTCAGTGTCTATGACGTTGTTCCACCCGGTCGATATACATTTCGCGTCGTCGGCCTGTCAGTACCTGATGAGGTGGAAGTGGCGTCGATTGCTTTACCGATTTATGTGCCGGTTACCTTTTTTCGATCGGTTTGGTTTATTGCTTTGTGCGTGGGGATTGGTTCGGCTGTGGTAGGGGTGGGAGCACGGCACCTCACACGGCGTCGCATGCAGCTCCAGATGGAACGGTTGCGATGGCAACAGTCGCTGGAGCGGGAGAGAACGCGGATTGCGCGGGACATCCACGATGACATCGGCTCAGGACTCACGCGAATCTCCATGCTGAGCGAGGCAGCGCGAGAACAATTGAAGCAGTCGGTTCAGCCGATGGATGAATTGGATGAAATCAGCACCACAACGCGCGCAATAGTGGGTTCGCTCGATGAAATCGTTTGGGCGGTCAACCCAAGCCACGACAAGCTTGATAGCCTTGTTGCCTATTGCGGAAAGTATGCTCAGGACTACTTCAAGATCATTGGAATCCAATGCCGCTTGAACCTGGACTTTGACGTCCCGGACTGGACGTTGACCTCCCAGGTCCGGCACAATCTTTTCCTTTCCTTTAAGGAAATTTTGAGCAATGCAGCCCGGCATGCCCGGGCAACGGCCGTCCGCGTCTCCTTCACAATGGGTGTCGATTGTTTTACTCTGACCGTCCAGGATGACGGCCAGGGCTTTGATCCCGAGCTTGTTTCCAGGGGCAATGGATTGAACAATATGCGCCAGCGGCTGAGCGAGATCGGCGGACAATGCCTTGTTGAAAGCAACCCCGGCACTGGAACGACTGTTCAGCTTATCATCAAGAAACAACCATGAGCATTTTCGAGATATGAAAGAGTCGGGAGAAAGCTCGCGAGAAAAGGGCTCGGATGCCGCGGCGGGCAGCAAGCCAGGCGCCCAACGGATTTGCATCGTGGAAGATGACGAGCGGATGTGCGAGATCCTGAGTGGCTGGATCGAATCAGTGGACGAGTTCACCTGTGCTGGCTCCTACGGTGACGGTCCCAGCGCGGTTAAGGGTTTGCCCGGCTGCGCGCCCCAGATTGTGCTCATGGATATTAATCTGCCGGGCTTCAACGGCGTCGAGTGCGTGCGCAAACTCAAGGATCAGATGCCCCACACTCAGTTTGTCATGCTCACCGTCTATGAAGATTCTGAGCACATTTTTAATGCGCTGGAGGCGGGGGCCGTCGGGTATTTGTTAAAGCGGAGCAGCCGTGGGGAGATCATCCAGGCACTGCAGGACGTTCGCGCCGGCGGGTCTCCCATGACCAGCCTGATTGCCCGCAAGGTGGTTCAAGCGTTCCAGAAGCCGCAGCATTCGGAGCTGGAACAGCTTTCATCCCGGGAGCGCGAGGTATTGAACCTGATGGCTCAGGGTTTCTTTTGCAAGGAGATTGCCGAGACCCTGGAAATCAGAGTCAACACTGTTTACACATACATTCGGCGAATTTACGAAAAACTCCACGTTCGCTCCCGCATGGGAGCCGTTAAGAAGCTCATGACCCCGATGCAAGACGGATCACTGAAAACTTTGAAATAGGGAGCCCTTCTTGAGCAACCAGAAAGGTTGCGGGATTAGTCGAATAGCCTTTCAAAAGCATCCACAACCGTTCTAACAAATTCGGAGCTGCTAGCGCCGGGTGGTGTGTCGATCTTCTCGCGCAGGAATGCGGGAGACATTTTTTCGAGGCTGCTGCGCAACTCGATCGCCTGAATACCAGGAGAGGCTGTCTCCAATTCAGGCTTGTTGAGGAATTCCCAAAACGCTTCCAGCGCGGCAAATCGCGATGGCCAATCGATCCAGCAAGGAAACTCCGACTGGGGTATGCGCCAGGTTATGAGAAAACGCCACTCTTCGCGACGCAACCAGAAACGTTTCTCCCGGCCTGGGCGGTTGGACAGCACGTGACCGGAGCGCTCCAAATCGTTAAGGGTCGACTGAATTGTGCGTGGAAAATAGGCAAGCTGTTCTGCCATCTTCGTCGGTTGACCCGACTCACATGCGAGCAGATAGGCCATTATCTCCGCGCGCGCCTGAACTCCGAAGAGGCTTCGAAGTTTGAACAACAAATTGGTGGCGCGATTCGGATCCGGCGACTGGCTGAGCTGACGGAGTCTAACTACGCCGCGCTTCCAACCATGCCTCGCGAACAACTCGTCCGCCTCCCCAAAAACAGGCACACCTGGAAAGAGCAATTCAGTTTTGGATGAGGGTTTGGCGGCGCGCAGGAAAGTTCGCCATTTATGGTTTACCGCACGTCGGCTCAGGTGTTCAGCAATGCCGTTCAAAAGGGACCGCTTGCCGAAATACTGTGACATGTTTTGTAAACGCTGAAGGTTTACCAACTGGCTGTTGGTATTCAGCCAGTCGAGCACTTCATCCAGCAGCCTTGGGTCATGCCGTCCGAACGTGGTCGTCACAAGCAGGAGTGCCTCGGGATCGACAATCCAAAAATCGTCTCCATCGATGCTGCCAGCCACACCCAAAGCACTCCATTGCCGCCAAAGAAAGTCCAAGAGACGTTTTTGCAGGCGTTCTTTAAATGTGTTTAATGAGATTTCCATGGCCAAGTGCATTGAGAACTTCTGCAATCAATTGGTGAAATGCAGCGGAGTCGTCCTGGGTGAAAACCCAGCGTGTTGCTGCTCGGACTTCCTCTTCTGTAGGCGAAAGTTTCTCCAAATCCGTGAAGTGCCGCCCGCCTTGATCAGCCGCTGCAAACAACTTGAAATGAATCTGATCGTATCGGCTGATGAAGCTGACAGTGAGCAGTGGGCCAAATTCTTTCGCCATCAATCGCTCCGTCATACCTCCAGGAAGGCCGAGGCGAAATAGGTGTTCATCAGCAGGACCATCGTTGAGCCATCCGTCTGGCAGCTTGAGCTCGACTTGAACTGCCGTCGCATCTTCTTGCAGCCAATCGGGTAGGGGGCGGGCACAAAGCAATTGACCGTTCTCGATAATCGCCAGGACATCGACGTCTTTCGTCGTTCGTGTGACTAACTTCAAAGCTATTAGCGCCGAACCGCCACAAACCACCAAGTGCAGCACAGGCCGTTGTCGGGTGACCATCAGATTGCCCAAAAGGGTCAAGGCCTGAACCATTGCGTTTTGATCTATCCCCTGCACACAGATAATTTAAATACGCGTATTGCGCTATTCAAGTAGCAAAATGCGATTTAATAAGCTTATGAACGCCAACTGGTCTCCGCCAAGGCCACTCAGGAAGTTGGCAGGAAATAGCCGGAGCGTCGGAGCGCAGCGAAGACCTCCGGGCAGCTCCGGATGCGAACAGCACCCCGACGAGGGGTGCCAGAACCTTCGCTCTATCTGCGGCCATCTGTGTCATCTGCGGATGAATTCCGGAGGTGAATCCACAGATGACGCAGATTCACGCAGAGACTGGCCCAAACGGCTACAGCAACGAGCAAGAAGGAATGTCAAGAAGCCAAGACGCCAAGATTTTCAGGCACAAGAGCGGAACGCTGAGCCACCTGCCGGTGTAGCCTCAGGCGTCCCGCCGCCCTCCCTTTCAGCCTGGTCTATTCTGAACCCTCTTATGTCAGGATGGGAGATGAGATCGAATCGGATCCGCATTAGGCGTGGAAAAGAGGCACAACCCTATTCAGGGTTGGGGATCTCAGGGAACGTGGGTTGCGCCTTTCAAGTTCTACGAACTTTCGTTCTCTTGGTTCCCCTTCTGTTCAGAATGTCTTGATATTCCGAATGTGCAGCTTAACGAATCGAATCTCCTTGCCGGACCTGCTCCCGAACCGGCATAGATAACGCCATTCAATCATTGAACCAACTCGTACGGCGCTGCGGCGGTGTCCTCCCGCCTCTGCTTTTAGTTTAGCAACTTTATGAAGCACGTGTTCCTCGTCGCATTTCTGGCATTCACGACCGCTTTCGGTTCGGCGGCTGAACTCCGGATCCCTTATTTCCTGCCGGAATACTACAGACCGGTTTTTACCAATGGCCCTCACCCGATGGTTCTTGTGAATCAACGCGAAACCAACGGTCTCGCGCACTTTCTCTATTCAGCCGGCACGAATGGAATGATTTCGGTCGAGCGCATCGGCGGCGAGATGTCTGCCTGCCGTACAGCGTTCAATAACCTTCTGGCCAACATCAATGTTGCGATCACGACCAACAAAGGCGCCTTCCTGCAGATCACAGAGACCGAACTGCACGCAAAGGTCGTCCTTACCAATGTGGCTCAGGAACTGTTCGTCTTCTTACTCCCGCATTCGGTCACTATGTGGGTCTTTTCCGCCTTGCCAGAGGCTCCACCCAGGTTTCGGCCCGATTCTTCTGAGCTTCTCAGGCTGGTAAACCAGCAGCGCTACGAGGAGGCATTCAGGGCTGAGAATATTTCAATGGGCCAGTGGCAAAACAGCGTTCGAGAACATGCGAAAGCACTGCTGCAAGCAGGCAGAAAAGAAGAATCGCTGGTCGTGTTCAAGAACCTGCTCGCTACGGCTCCCTTCGATTACGAAGCCCATCTTACTTTCATGGAACATACACCGGACCTAACGGCAGCGACAAACAGTGCCCGGGTCGTTCTGAAAAACGCCGAAGATCCAAATCAGATTAGCAAGGCCGGCAAGTTCCTCGGTGTTGAGCCTCAAACCCTGGAAAAGTTCCCCGTGCTGAGCACCAACGACACCGGATTGACGGTCGTTCTCATTCCCATTCCCCCATGCAACCCTTGGCTGCTTGAAGAAGTTGCCAGCACCTGTCAGGCGACAACAGATGTGCCGGTCCTGATCAGGCGCTTGGATCGCGAATGGACTTGGGGCTCGCCGGATCGAATGGCGCGACAACGTCAGGTGGAAGGCATTCTGGTCCAACTGGCCAAAACGAACATCAACTTTAGCGGTTGGAATCAGGATCGCTATACCAATGCTTTGACCGAAGCGCTGAAATCGCAGGACGCCGCATCGCAATATTGGGGAACGGATCTCCTTGCGAAGATCAGAGTCGAACCGGGTCAATATCGTGTAGATGCCTACATGCGGGCACTGCGTGAACAGTTGAATCCCTACCGAGCTTCGGATAGTCGCACCATGTATGTGGGAGTGACCGAGGCCAATATCTACGGTGATGACAACAACTACGTTTTCAGCGTTGCGACCTTCGATTCAAGATTCCATGAAGGCCTGCTGTCCTATGCCATGATGCTGGGAAAGTTGAATCCGCAGAGTTTCGATTCGCGTCAACGGCTGGTCGAAAGGATGGCCAAGGAGTTGGTTCCAGCGGGCTTGAAACAACTTCGGATCCCGCGCAGCACTGATCCCTCCTGCCCCTATTCGTTCTCCAACGGTATCGAACGGCTGGATCAGAAAACCCTCAAGTTATCGGATGCGGTAAAACAGGCGTTGAAAGAACTAAAAGTCTCTCCGGCGAAACCGAGCCTCTGATAGCTCTAGAGCCTCCACTGACGATTCCAAAACCTCGGCATCCGTGGACCACCAATTCTGCCTTTTGCATGCACAAAGAACCTCGCGTGACTGCGAGATCAATTCAGGAACGAACAGCTTGGCTGGTGCTTCCCCAGTTGCGAGCTCATCACCTCCAGCCAAATCTCTCTTGAGGACGCGAAACTGCATCATTCCAGTTTGAAGTATGTCAACCTCGACAGAATAGGGCCCGTCCATAAAATGCACGATCTCTAGGGCGCTAGCTCCGCGTACCAGACGTAGCAACGCGAGAACCCACCAGCCCATGACGATAACTACGAAATCATTCCACTCGAGCATCGGATATTGCAGCCCGTTGATTTCCAGCCAAATGTTCGCGGTAGCTGGCCCGGCCGGGCGTGTGCGAAGGGTGCGTGAGTCGATGACTAGGAATGTTCTTTTCATCGGTCCGTTATTCGTCCTGTGTGAAATTGGGCCTCTAGAATGTCTTCGCGCGTCTCTGCTAGGTATCGCTCCATCTCGGCGTCCATCGGACGAAGATAATCAGGCGAGGAGTTGTCGCCAACAATTCCGAGAGGAAAACGATCAGTCTCTGATTCGATGCCGCGAATGCCAAGAGGACCAGGTTCACTGGATCGTCGAGTTTGGGCCGGAGAGTGCATGCTCTCCGGCAGGCTTAAATGAAATGAGGTTCGGTGTCCAGCATCGCCTCGGCGGTCGGAACCGACTCTGCTCTTGCACTCTGGTTGATCATAGCCGTTTTAGCCGCAGTCGGGCCGTTGCCGCCAACCGTCATTTCTTCCTTCGCTTTCTATAGCAACGCAAATTCCTTAAAACAACTCCGTCCCGTAACCCGCCGTCATCTGACTTTCCAACCCGTGCCCCCAAGTCCAGAACTGCGTGGATTGCTTCTCGGGAAAAAAACTTTGCATTGATCTGCAGAGGCTTGGCGGTCGTGCCGTCCCGAGGCTCGACCACTAAACCCAAAGGCCCTTTATGTGCCTCCCACTTCCAGGTCAAACTCACGGATTTAATTTCCTCATGCCTAAGCGTTCTTCTTCCACGAAAGAGGCTCCGAAAAACCAATTCTTTAGGCGTGATCACAATTCGAAAACTGAAAAGCCATGCAAAGGCAAATGCAGAAGAGGCAATAGCAACGGCTAGTGCCGTAAGATCAATCTTTATTGGGTAACTGGCCCAAACCACGAGCCACGGAGAGGCTGAAAGTCCTCCAAAGAGGATCCAAGCCGGGAGGTCTGCTCTATACTGTTTCATGGAAGTGTCTTGGACTGTCATTTGGCATATTTGTTTTATCTGCGGCCATCTGTGTCATCTGCGGATGAATTCCGGAGGTGAATCCACAGATGACGCAGATTCACGCAGAGACTGCCCCGAAACGCAGACAGGAACGAGGCGCAACCCTATTCAGGGTTGGGAATCCCAGGGAAATCCCGTACCCAGGGTAGGTCTCTCCCGCGCCTTCGCTACGCTTCGGTCTGGAACCGACCAACCGCTGGGCTATGGGGCACAGCCCCGTTGGGCCCGTTGGGGCTGATCCTGATGCCAATACCACAATTGCGTTTCAATCGATGACGTATCTGGATCGAGGCGCCTGCCCATTGTCAATCGGTCTCTTCCCCAACACCAAAGGTGTTGCGTCCCAAAGCCCAGGGTTGCGACGCCAGTCGCTACCATGGGTTCACGTTCCGCGTTTCCGCCAACCCCAACGCGGGTTGTGCCTTTCATGTTCTTCAGACCTTCGTTCTCTTTCCCCTTCTGTTCAAAATGTCTTTCTGTTCCTGACGTGCTGTTTGAAGGATCGTCGTCCAAGTCAGCCGCTCTTACGGGGTGCTGTCGCGCGTCACGCTCACACTGTCGATGCACGAAGTGTAGTCACCGGGCCGGACGCCCACAAATGACAGCATGTGGGTGCCGGCCTGCGTGCAGTTGTAAGTCACCGTAAACGACTGCCACTCGCTTTGGCTCTGGCTGTCGTGGCTGATCGTCACAATCGTCCCGCCATCCACCTGCACCTGAATCGTATTGGGGCCACCGCCGGCCCGGCCTGCGCACTGGAACGCGATCGTGTAGCTGCCGATATCGGAGAATTGCAGCGACTGCGCAACGCTCGACAGCGTGCCGTTGGCTCCCTGGACGAACACCGCCTGGCTTCCGTGCGGGGCCTCGGGCGCGTACCACGTGCCGCTATTATGGTCTATCCCGGCGCTAGCCCCCAAAACCCAGGCGAACCCCGTCGCCCCGTTGAAATTATAGGTGTTCGCGGCTCCGCTGGCGCCCTGGTAAGCCCAGTTGGCGATGAGCGGCGTCTCGAAACTCCCGTTGCGCGCCAGATTGGCCGGGCCTACGGTCAGCAGCGCATCGGCGCTGAGGGTTGAGCCTTGCGCGTTGGAGACGATCACCGAGTAGGGGCCGCCATCGGCCGGCTGCACGTTGGCGCAAGTGTAGCTGGAGGTGCTCGCCCCGGCCAGGTTGGTGCCGTGGAACAACCACTGGTAATAAAGGGGCCGGGAACCTTTGGCCGCGACGATAAACGTGGCGCCGTCGCCCGGGGTGGCGGTCAGGCTCTGGGGCTGACTCGTAATGGCAGGTGGCGCGACGGAGACGTTGGTCTTCGTGACGAACAGCAATGCGCTCAACACAGATCGCTGGCTGCCGTCGCGCAGCGTGTTGACCACCTGGAAGCCGCCGGCGCTGGTCCGCAGGACCGCGGTCACGCTGCCGCCCCCGTCCTGCTGGTAGAGGTATCGCAGGTCGCAGCCCCTGGCGAGAGCGTTGCATTCCTTGAAGGTCAGCCCGCCGTATCCGTTATTGATGTCGGCGGTGATCAGGCAATAGGTGCCATCGGTGGTCATGCCGAACAGCGACCTGGAATAGTGCATCGTGTTGTAAGAGTCGTTGGCGCGTGCCGTCTGCTCGACCCCGTCGACGATGTGGTCGGAGTGGTATCCGCTGGCCGCCTCGACGATGTTCATCTCCGCGTTGCCGAACCTCTGCTCCACCCGGACCCGCCGGCCGGTGGCCAGCGCCGCGAGCAGGGCAGGGTCCGATGTTTCAATGCCGAAATTGCCGGCCTGGATGGCCACGCTGGACAAGGGCCCCACCGCCACGTTTGTAACCGTTCCAATGCCGAAGAATGAGTTCCTGCCGGCGATGGTGCCATTCGCGTAGTTGTAGTCCGAGCAGTTCGACAAGTACGCCAGATCACCGTCCACTTCGAACAGCGTATCGCTGGTGGAAACCGAGGCGGGAGGCCAGGAGGAAGCCGCGTTTGTAGCGTGGACAGACGTCCATACCGCCGTTCTGCCGAAAGCCGGCGAGGAGTTAATTTTCGCGACTGCGTACTCAGTGAGGACCGCGTCGTCGGCTCCCAGGATGCTCAGCACGTAACTCCCCGCTCCGCCGCTGGTGGTCACCAGTCCGTCTTCCGAACCGTCGTTCTTGAATCCTACGACCTGTGTCGCGTTGCCAGTCAGGCTTGCGGTCAGGCGCTTGCCGTAGTCCACGACGAGCGGATAATACGGCTGCGGCTGGACGTAGGCGCCGCCATCAACGATACCGTTTCCAAATTTCGCAAAGTACTGGTCGGCATTGATTCCGCCGAGGACTATCCAGCCGGGGTGTTGTCGCTCATAATTCTGGGCGATCGCGGTAAGCGTCCCCCGCGTGTAGTCCTTGCCATTCGCCGACATCGCCCAGGTCACCAGCTTCGAACTGGCGCCATCCGTTTTCATCTTGAAGACGCACACCTGCTGCGTGTAGGTGGTGCCGGAGGTGATGGCCGTTCCGTACACCTTCTCCAACTCCATGCCCTCGCGGTGCGTCATCGTCGCTGCATATGGCTTCCATACGCTCGTGCCTGTGCCGTTGGAATATGCCGCATCGGACGCATCAACCCTTACGAACATGGCATTCGCATTGCCAATTGCGATGTTGAACGACTTGCCATTCGCTGCGTCGCCTGTTGTGGCTCTCACTGCCGACAGCGGCTTGAAACCGGCTGAAAGCGACTCCGCGGCGAGCACCGTATAATACGCATCCGCCCGCATGTTATTAACCCTCACCGACATCGTCCCACCGCTGATTTGTATCGGGCCGATCGCTGGCGGCGGCGGATCGGCCAAAGCGGACAAAGCCGCGCTGCCGAGGCAAGCGACGGCGACGAGGCCGAGCAACCGAAATACTAAATGCACTTTCATAGGGTTCCAGAATCCTGATTTGCAAGCGTCTGATTGACGCTCGCCTGCGCATGGTAGCTTGCGCCTGGCGCCGAGCCAAGTCGTCAAGTCACAGATCGCGATCTTTTCAGCGATGGCTTACGCCATGAGCTATTGAGACCGGGCAGGGCGGATGTGGAACATTTCCCAGAGCAAGAAGCCCGAAAGTTTTAGAAACGACCGAGAGAATTGCCCGGGGGTATCCCGGACAGACTCACCTGGAGGCATTAGCCTGTTTGGAGGAGAAAACTTCGCCATGACATCGCACCATGTGAAAGTGGAGGCGATTGGGCGCAACCGGGTGGCCACAAATCTGGCAAGGCAAGGCCCCGGCAGACTCCGGCACCGGCTGTTCCAGCAATGGGCGCGGTTTCACACTACGCTTGGCTCGGTGATTTCGCTTCAAACCGTCCCTGCGCCCCTTTGGACTCCCGTGTTTTTTCGACTTGTTCAGTGGTTTCGTTCCCCAATCTAGCACTGATTCATCTACGGAGCCAGACCCGAATTTCTTTAGGACAAAAGCCAGATTCATGTGCAGTAAACCAAACTTGGTTTTCATTAAAGCCGCCACATTCAGCGTATGCTGAACGCCGCGTATTCGATGCCTATGGGCCGCGGTGCGAGAGGGTTAAGAGTCTCGGGTTGAATGTTGAAGGATTGGAAGCTCAACGCCGAAAGGGGTGAGTGGCAGCAGCAGGCACTGCATTATAGCGAGATCATCCAGGGAATTGAGCAAGGGCAAATCCGATTCGACAACGCAGAAGTTGGTGGGGCGGGGGCACGCCTGGTGTGGAGACCGCGCCTACAACACCAAGACCCAGGTATTGTGCTCATCCGCCCGCGCATTCTCGGCACGGGGGAACGACAACCCTATAGCCCCAGACAATTGAACCGCTAATTCTCGCTAATCGGCGCTAATCTGAACAGGCCACTGTACCGTCTCCGCGCCTCCGCGTGAAATTCCTTTCCCCAGCGCAACCTGGAGGGTTGCCAAAACGTAGCCGGAGCGTCGGAGCGAAGCGAAGACCTCCGGTCAGCTTCGGATGAAAAAGGCACCCCAACGAGGGGTGCCAGAATCTTCGTTCTATCTGCGCCCATCTGTGTCATCTGCGGATGAATTCCGGAGGTGAATCCACAGATGACACAGATGAACACGGATTTTCTTATTACAGAAGATCGCGAAGGGGACGAAGGGTCACCGGGCGGGCGTGTTGGTGAGACCTTCGACACCGGGCTTTGGCGAGTTGGTGCGCGCCCGGCGAAAGCTACCTACGTCCTTCAGTCGAGCAAGAATTTCGTCCCAGTGCTCGATATTGTAGAGAGAGGTCCTTGCCTGACGACGCGCCTTGGCGTCCGCGTCGTCGAGCGCCTGATTCAAAGCAGGCAGGCACGCGCCGAGGTAAGCATCGCGAGACGGGGGGCTCATTTCCCTAACAACGTAAAAAGCCGACATGATCTCGCAGCGGTGTATTTGATTAGTGTCCGCGAGGGCGTTGGTCAGCACTCCGACTGCAGGTACACCAATTGCAGAGAGAGCGTTTATCGCGCGCAACGCTCTCTCTGGCTTCTGATCGTCTTTCATCATCGCTTCAAGTTCCGGGATTGCTGGAGCTGCATTGGTGTTGAGGATCACGAATCCCAGATCCGCCTGTTGTACCTTCCTTGCGTTTGGACCGATAATCGAGGATCGAAAGAGGACTATCTTGCCCTCAGCCAGGGATTTCCCACCTACCGGCAAAGTGGCACCTTTGAGCAGGGTTTTTCGCCACCAAGGTAGTTCGTAGCGAAAGCAATCCAAGAGGTAAGGCAGTGCATTGGTGCCAATGGAGCGAACAGCGAGCTCGACCTCAGCACGAGTAGCCTTAATACGAGCCTCGTTAGCACGAAAGGCTGCAAGACGTTCGGCTGTGGTTCTAGAGGGTTCGCTCGGCGAAGGCCCCGGGGTGTGTTGGTAAATCTCGATCCATTCCGAGAGACTTTTTCCCGCATAGCGTGGGTCTTGGATTGGTTTCTCCGAAAGGAGGACATAGGCCAATGCCGCGAAAAATACGACGAGTATCAGCAGTGTGAGAGCGGTGGTTCGCCGTCTTGTGGTCATGCGCGAAGAATGGAGGTTTTGCGTGCCTGAGCAAGCCAACATTGCGATGGAGGCTGGACTTGGGGTGGCCAGCGAGATGGTGAATCGATTGGAGAAATTGCTCGGCGGGCAGGCATTCTTCGTCCCCTGTGAGTGGGGGACCAAGAAGCCGCTGGTGACTTATGTGGAGCGGCCGTTTGAGGGGGACGAAGTCGGCCGCGCACCGCGCCTTATTTCCGGGCGAACGGAAAGCCCGGGCTGCTTTGCCATAAAGTCGATCCGGAGCAGAAAGGACACACCCAGCATTCAACCAGAGACTCTCAACCCTCTCCGACTGCGACCGGACTGTCTTTCCCTGACTAGCCGCTTACCGCTTCTCCACAACTCCGGAGAACAAAATGGGACACGCCCGGTGCGGAGAAGCTGTGAAAAATTTAAAATTCGAGAAAATCCAGCAATGTAAATAGCTGAGAATCAAGGGCCGCATTTTTCATTTTTTGGTGTTTTTCAATAATTTCACAGCTTCGGAGACCGCGCCTACAACACGGTCGCGGCTTACCCAGTCCCGATCAGGATGGTTCAACGTATCTGCAACCTGGAGGGTTGCCAAAACGTAGCCGGAGCGTCGGAGCGAAGCGAAGACCTCCGGTCAGATCCGGATGAAAAAGGCACCCCAACGAGGGTGCCAGAATCTTCGTTTTATCTGCGCTATCTGTGTCATCTGCGGATGATTTCCTGAGGTGAATCCACAGATGACGCAGATTCACGCAGAGACTCCCCGAAATGATACAGCAACGAGGAAGCAGTGAATATCACGCTGATCAGCACGTGTCCGTGGATTCGACCTTGGGGCCAACCCCCGTTTGCTCGGAATGCAAGCGAAACGCGATCGGCGTCGACTGTCGCAGCCTTGTTAGAACGGCCGCATGTTGGTTTCGAAGTACCAGTTTCCATCAATGTGTCTATAGAAGAGCTGCCCGTTTCCCAGATTACGGCATTGATCCAAGCTGTTGACCTGGTTGGTTGGCACACCATCCAACCAGACAATGTCAATGTTAAGGTAATGATGAATCCAGAGTCCTTGCCAAAGAGTAAAGGTAGGATTCCCAGGAGTACCGGCGACGCGAAAGGTTTGCACGGAACCCACCTGATCAAGGAGCCGGAGATACTGCTGGTAACGGTCCCGAGTAAAATCACTGGTCGCTGTGGGTTTTCCCTCAAAAAAGGGCCTTTGAGTTACAACTCCAAATGGGCTCACCCTTCGCAAAGCGTATCTCTGATCTGCTTCAAACATCTCTTTTAGCTGCTCAAAGGCCGCGCGGTGCTTATAGAAATGTTGGAACAGAGCGCTTTCGTTCGGTGGCTCGGGGCGAATGACGTGAAAGAAACCAATAAGGATGCCCATGATCGCTATCCCTAATGCGAATAATGCGAGCAGCGCGTAAAGCGCAGTGCGTATGCGCCTTCTCTTAGGGACAGTCGCGATAACTGGAGGCGTTTTCATACGGGTCTTACGATTAGCTTACCGATGGCGGCCCACTGACACTCGAATTGCCAAACTTCTCCGCCGGGCAGCCATTTGGTGGAGCGCCAAGTTCGGCCTTTGGCCGCCGCAGCCGAAACCGGAATACCAAGACCACTACCGGCAGTAATGCGAATACGAACAGGGCCTGCCATGACTCTGAAAGATGAGCCTCCGCTCCGATGCCGCCACCCCAAAAGAACCACCAGACAACAAACGCAAGTGAGGCCTGAATGCCACAGAGGCAATACGCGACCACGGAGAGCCTGCGAGGTACAAGGAGGACGACCAGGGATGTCCAGATCGGTGACCCCAAGATGGCGACAAACATTAGATACCAAAAGACTTTTCCCATGGTTCGCTACGCCGAACGCCAGAACTCAGCGGCGGCGCGTCGCAGAGCAGCAACTCAGGCAATACTCACCTCCATCGATGATACGTAAGACTCTGAAACCAATCCATTCTTGGCCTCTTCCCTGGACGCACACTCGAAAAACAACTCCACAGCCTCGCGGAGGTTTGCCGTGGCTTCCTCCACAGAATCTCCCTGACCGGCAACGTCAATCTCGGGGCACAAAGCTGCGAATCCGTCCCCTTCGCGGATTAAAACCGCCGTCAGTGTTCGCGTCATAGTTCTAATTTGCAACGTTTCCCCGCCCTGGACAATCCGCTTTTGACGATCGAACGGGGTCAGGGTGTGATTAGAACCGGGTGAGGCTCGTAATTCTTATGAGGTCGGTGATTTGAGTTTTGCCGAGCGTGGTGCACGGGGGAATGTAGCCCCGAAGTGGGCGTCCGCAGGTAGCCCGGCACGGGAGTGCTGGGAACACCGGTCGAAATGAGTGGTGGAAGCCCCGCAGGGCCCGCAGGGGCGGCCGACTACACATCCCGAGTGATCAGCGGCCTTCGATCTTTCGAGCTGAACCTACAAGCCGGGCATTGGCTGATGCAGGACATGCCAGAGAGCCAGCAAAGGGCTTAGCCCTGATTAAGGCAGAAACATCCGAAGCGGTCGCCCCTTTTCAGAGGCTTCGAAGAGCACGAACTCGCTTACCTGTTGGAGAGCTGCGCTCATTTGGCATATGGCCGCGGAACAGCCAACCGCTGCCAGTCGGGAGCGACCTGTGGAAGTTTCAACATTCATCCGCAGGTCGCCCCGCTCCTGTCCCAGCGGGACAGTTGATAAAAGCCCAAAGCTTCAGCTTTGGGTGGCAGGTGTTCAATACTGACCAAATTCCGAAGGAACGGCTGAGTGTGAATGCCTGGCACTGCTGAAAAACACCTGGTCCAATAAGATCCGCAGTATCAGTGGGATTGGCAGTTCAGCCGTCCCTTGCGGGACTCTGGACCTATTATGTCAATCACCCAATGCTGAAGCATTGGGCTATTTTCAGGAGTCCCTTCCGGGACAACCGAAGGGCACGGAAAGGGTTATGCTCCTGTGAATAATGACCTCTTGGCGCCAATTTTTCATTCCCTTTGCAGTTCTCAGTGTTGCTCACCCATTTTAAATCACACCCTCATAATTGGGGCAACGAACAGATGGTTGGTATATTTGGTTTTTTTGAGGGTAATTGAGGGTAATTGAGGGTAATTGAGGGTTGACAGGGACCATATTGCGATTTGACACTCGGAAGATGAGTAACTTGCATGGCAAGTTCAAACCGCTGGAACAAACAGACCATCCGTTTGTTAATCACTCGTTAGTCCAAGCGGCCTATGCCTAGCGAATCGAATGAGGCAGAGCTGATTTGGCGACTGCTTCGCAAGCATGTTCCAGAGGTGACCTCCGGTGTCATCAAGGTCATGGGGATTGTCCGTGAGTCGGGCAAACGCTCGATCCTTGCAGTCGCTTCGAGCGATCCAAAATGCGATCCGGTGGGCACCTGCGCGGGGTTACGGGGTGCGCGTGCGAAAAGCATCGTGGGCGAGTTAGGCGGGGGAGAGATGTTTGACGTTGTTCGCTGGGACGAGTCTCCTGAGCGGTTTATCGCGAACACGCTAAGTCCCTTGCGGATAATCCGGGCGTCTTTTGAGGATGCCACACGTGAGGCAAGAGTAACAGTGGTGCAGCCCTCTGGCTCGCGTCTGCCCGACCTTGATCTCCGGTCAAGGTTGGTGATGAATCTGACAGGGTGGAGGCTGCACGTTGAGGTAAAGCATGAGGACTAACAAGCGGCCTGGAGCGGACGCGAGATGGCGCGTCCTGTTTGCATTCCAGCGTTCTTGGCCCCGCGCCGCTCAGGCCGGGCGTTGGGACGCAAAAGATCAGAGCTAGCCTATGAGGCACAATATTAGAAGAGCACTGGTTCCTGCTGTTGTCTCGAGTCTTGTTGCCACGGCAACCATAGGGACACCTGAGCTGATTACTTCCGGCATTCTCGCTGTCCTTGGATTTGTCTCGGCTGTTGTCGGGGTCCTCGTATTCTGGCGGATTGCTGGCGTTGCCGCGTGGAGTCCCGGGAAGCAGCGGATCAGTGTCTGGCTCGCAGCATTGGTGACGGCGCCTGCTGGGTATCTAATACTCCTTGCACCCAGCATTTTCCGATGATCCCGTGTCCCAGCAAAACGGGTCAGCCAACGCCGGGAGCGCGTCTGTCTTGCATTCGAGCGTCCCTGGCCCGGCGTGGCTGCGCTGACCGTTAAGCACCGTATGTCGATCGCTTTCAAGACCACACCTTACGAGTTGCATCCCATCAGCGGGGGGATGTATTGGCTTACGTGTGCAATGGCTCTGCTCTGCGGACTCGTCGCACTCGTGATGGGATTCAGAATGGAGCGCGGGAATGCCTTCGTTGTTGGATTGGGATCCTTATTCCTCCTTTCCGGGCTCGCTATGCTGGTCCGCCGACAGACAATCGTAGACGTGGCCGCCCGTGTGCTACGCTTCGATTCCAGGCTCTTTGGCACCTATACGCTGTGGAGTCGTGTAATACCGTTTTCTGAATTCGACAGGGTGATCGTCCGTAGGGTCCAGAGTCCTGATTCGGATACACATTTTGTGTATTTGCATCGGCGTTCTGGACGGAAGCTCCTGATTCGGTATTTCAATGTGGCAGAAGGCAGCCCTTGCTATGCAGCTCAAGAATGTGCCCAACGGCTGGCATCAGAATTGGACATCGGATTGGAGGGGACGGATGCTTACCCCCCTAACGCAGCGGCCCCCGCATCTCCACCCTGTCTATGACTGCTCAGGCTGTTGTCCAATGTGGATGAGGGCTAACCAGCCGCATTCACTGGACGGCGCGGAGCTCGTGTGTTTACATTCGGGCATTACAGGACGCGGCGCCAGTGACGCGCGTCGTTCGGCTTGAGACTAATGCAATACCACGACTTCCACATGGCAGGCTACACGGTTAGCGACTTCGGGGGCACTATTTCGCTTCACTTGGTTTACGACTACCCAAACCAGGCGAAGCAGCAATCGGTGATCCGGTTTTCCGAGGTGGCGGCATACCATTTTGTCCACACCGGCGCCGCGGTCATCAACAATATCTCTGAGTTGCCTCTGGTGGAATTGCTCGCTCGGGTTGGGCCGCACCTGACCGAGTGGTGGCGCGGGCACGGCGGATATGCGCTCTGGGACGACGACCCAGCACGGTATCGTGCCAAGTTGGAAGGATCGGATTATCGCGCATGGACCATTGATTCGGCCATCGGCTTCGAGGGCTTCGTTATTGCCAAAGCCGTGGCACAGGTTGAGCCCAACCCGCAGGGTAGAGCGGACGGGAGGCAGCCGAGTCGCTCAGAGATAAATCGGATATCCGCGTCGGCTGCCTCCCGTCGCTCACCCTGAACGTTATGCGGAAGGCGCCATGAAGCTGCTCATCCTTTTTATTGTTGGCGTGGCTTTGCTCGGCTGCAAACCGCACTCCAAGAGAACTCTGGATCAGTTCAAGTTCTTGGAGCTTTGGATGCCGGTCAGCGATGTCACCAACCGACTCGGACAGCCCGATCGCGGATACCGTGGGCAATATCGGCTCCGGTATGACCTAGCAGATGGCACCGAGATGGTGATAACTTGTCATTACGTTGAGGAATACGCACCCGATACACAGCGGGTCTATTGGTTTGGCCAGTGGCGAGGTACGAATTGGCTGTGGGTAAAACAGACAGCCGGAGATCTCACCCACTATTTGCAATGGACACAGGGCACGCCGGTCACGGTGCATATGCATGGAGTCGAGAGGGCATCCGGCACCCTGCTCAAGGCCTCGCCCGACGCGATACAGATAAGAGAGAGCGGCACGAACACGGTGAGTTACAATAAGGAATCGATACTATGGGTGGAGAGGAATGTGCGATGATGTCGCCTAACAAGGCTGCGCCAGTGGACGCGCCGATTGCGCCCCTGCGCAGTGACGTTAGCATGTAGAGCACCTATGAAATTCCTTTGGAATAACCCGAGATGGCTGCTTTTAGGTCTCTTCGCGGCAATGTGGGCTGGTAGCTATTTCGCCGCCCTTGGCCTGGACCACTTGCAGGCGCATGACCCGCAGAAGATCCCACCTAACTTATTCGACGGTCGTTATGATGGGGTCATCTTCACGTTGATTCCGTTCATGATCGTGGGGGGCTTGGGCACGTGTGTTTCCGCGCTTTGGTGTTTGTTCAGGTACCTACAAGGTTTGTTTTCTCATCCGCGAT
The DNA here is from genome assembly GCA_942493075.1 of uncultured Verrucomicrobiota bacterium. Classification (GTDB taxonomy): domain Bacteria; phylum Verrucomicrobiota; class Verrucomicrobiia; order Limisphaerales; family UBA8199; genus JBBQYD01. The sequence goes on from OW818681.1 coordinate 566,732, forward strand.
CGGGGATGACTTGCTAACTACCACCGGCACTGGACGCGGCGATGAGCATCAGTTTACATTTCGGATGTCACCGACGCGCCGCTGCTGCTGCGGAGCGTCGTTAGCGGACGAAGATTGGAACCAATACGCTATGAGCAAGTCCCCAGAATGGTCAAAGCGGATCAAGGCGGCTCAGCTTGCACCGCGAACCAAGATTGGTGGCGTAGAATACGAGCGCGTCCGGTATGGTTCTGAGGAGGATGACTGGGGAGCCGAGGCTGGCCCCTGCCCTGATTGCGATGTAGTCAAAGGCCAGATCCATGTAGCGGGATGCGACGTAGAGCGATGTCCGCGTTGTGGAGGGCAGGCATTGTCATGTGATTGCCCTTATGATTGGAAGGATGAAACAGCTGAAGCACCGCGCTAACACTCAGCGCAGCGGACGGCGAGTTTGCGCGGATTTCAGGTCTTGCGTTCCGGGCAGCCGCCGCTCACTTTTCTGCTCGCTTTCATGAGACGACTCCAATTCCTTCACCATCGAAGCCTCACGGTATCTGTCATTGCCGTAGTACTGGGTTTTTACGCCTTTGCGTTCTTGCCCGAGCACAGTTATCGCCTTCACCAAGAGGGTGCAGCATTTCTAGCCCAGGCCGGGATCGCAGTGGCCCTTGGTCTTTTCTGGTGCACCTTCACGCTCCTCATCTTGGTCAGGGATAATCGAAGCGGGTACCCCTCCATGCGGTGTTCCCTCGCGACCTTCTTATGGGCGCTTGCCTGCTTCCCGGTTTTATTTCTTACTGTTGTGGTAGTAGGCGGTTTCCTGAGATAAGAAAAGCGAACAAACGTGCCGGAGGCGACGGCGGGATGACCGTTCTCTTTCATGCCGAGCGCATTCGCCCCGCCGCGCCTCAGCACGGGCGTCAGCGCCTAGATTGCGATCCGCTCGATCTGGTCCAAGGAAATTCGGTCAGTGGTGCGGTCGTAAAGCTTGGTGGCACGTTGTGCGCCTTCACAGTCGCACTCAGCCGTCCCTTTCGGGACTTTTTGGCATACTATGTCAAGCACCCAATGCTGAAGCATTGGGCTATTTTCAGGAGTCCCTTCCGGGACAAATGTAAGGCGCAGAACGGGCTCACATCCTTTAGGGTTTCTATCGGGTTATGGCTTCGTAGTGCGGTGCGAAAACATATTCACGCATGGTGAAAAAGTGCCTGCGTGTCTGTCACTATTATGGTGCGCTATGGCTGCGGCTGCTTTGCTGTTGTCCGCCAACCAGCGCTCCTGATAAGGTCCGGTCACCTCTGCCAGCGCTTTATGGCTGAGTTGTTTGGCGATTCTGGCCAAGCTCAGCGCCGCCCCCTGGCCGGGCAACCATTGAACTGATGGGCTGAAGCGGTTGCCAAAGCTATCCGATTGCTCCAGCATGCGGACAATCGATGAGGCCGTGATCGCCTGGGTGTTCATGGCGCCGGCTTGGGATAAATCCCAGGCGGCGCAAGTCTGGCTGCACAGCCAACGATCGGGACGCAGGAGAAAAAAGGTAAGAAAAGGATGCGATGAGAAAGATACTGATTCTTTGTTTTGGGTTAGGGCTAACCATTCTGGCGTCCGCCGGGGAACGGGCCGCACTGTGGCCGGAGGGCAAGATTCCGGATTTCCAGCCCCAGCAGATCGCGGCGACTACCGAGGAGGTGAAGGCTCCGGGATTCAAGGCGGCGGAACACGTGATGCCGTACCTCGACTGGTTTGAGGCGCCGGCGACAAACAACGGCGCCTGCATGCTGCTCATTTCCGGTGGCGGATATCAGAATTGCTGCGACGGCGTATGGATTGACCGGGTGGCGAAGAAGTTCAGGGAACTCGGTTTTGTCTGCGTGAGCCTCACCTACCGCACACCGCGTCCGGAAGGGTTGCCGATCTACCAGAGCGGATGGCAGGACGGGCAGCGCGCCGTCCGACTCGTCCGCAGCGAGGCGCAGAAGCGCGGTTTCAACCCGGAGAAGATCGGCGCGCTCGGCTTTTCCGCGGGCTCGCACCTGACCGTCCTGCTCGCGACGAGCGCGCTCACGCCGGCGTACGGGCCGGTCGACACGTTCGACGGGCTTCCGTGCCACATCAATTGGGCGGTACCGATCTACACCGCCTACGCGCTCACGGACGGACTCACCGGCCCCAATACGCGCGAGGGCGACGCGATCGACGTTCGGCTCTCGGACGTGTTCCAGTTCGACGCGAAGACGTGTTCCATGGCGCTCTTCCACGGCGGGACGGACGCCTATTCGCCGAATGGCTCCACGCAGATCTACCGCCAGCTTCGCAGGATGAAGATTCCGGCCGAGCTCCACCTCTTCGCGGATCGGCCCCACGGCTTCATGGGCAGCCCGAACAAAGGCGAGGACGGCACCGCCTATGACCATTGGTTCGACCGCATCGCCGAGTACATCCGCCAGATGAATTTCGACGGACGCCTCGGCGCGGAAGAGGATCTGATGGCCCGCTATCCGAACGACGACGCGCGCCGCGAAACCCTCAAGGAGCCGCTCTGGCCGGAAGGCCAGAAGCCAGACGCCCAGACGAATCAGTGCCTGCCTTATCTCGAGTGGCACATGCCAAAGGAGCCCAAGACAAAGGCGATCCAGATCATCTACTCCGGCGGTGGTTACAACGGCAACAGCCCGGACGGTTTCGAAGTCGCGCCGACACGGCGTTACCTGAACGAGAAGGGCATGACGGTGGTGACGATGAAATACCGCACGCCCCGTCCGCTAGGCGGGCTGGCCAAGCACACGACCGCATGGCAGGACCTGCAGCGCGCCGTGCGGATCGTCCGCAGCCAGGCCTCGGCCAAGGGGCTTGATCCCGACCGCATCGGCATCATGGGCTCCTCGGCCGGCGGGCACCTCACGCTCATGGGCGCGACCAGCTCAAAACGCCGTTCCTATTCGCCGATCGACGATCTCGACAAGCTCTCCTGCAGCGTGCAGTGGGCGGTCGCGATCTATCCCGCCTACGCGCTCACGGACGGCGCGGATAAACCGAACGCCCAGGGCGGCAACGAGGACGACGCGCGGCTCGTCCCCGAGTTCTCGTTAGACCTTGCGACGTGCCCGATCCTGTTCATCCACGGCGACGCGGACGGCTGGGCGGCGATGAATTCAGTGAAGTGCTGGGAACAGCTCCGCCGCATGGGCATCCAGTCCGATCTTCACACGCTGGCCACACGCGAGCACTGCTTTCAGAACAAGGCCGCCCCCGGAACCGGCAGCTACACTTGGATGGGGCGCATCTGGGAGTTCATGAACCACAAAGGATTCAACAAATAGCCGCTTTGGGCATGGACCGGCCTTTCACGCGGAGCTTCCTGGGACGGTGCGGTCCTGCGCACCGTCCTTGAGATAGCACGCGCCACGGACCTGTTCCCGAGCTCTGAAAGAGCGGCAACCCGCTAGCCCAGGGCCAGGCCGTCAGGCCGCCGCCCTGGGTATAACGGCATGAAACAAAACCATTTTCCCCCTCTCGTTCAAGGCCTGAAACAGCGAGCGCAGTTCCTCCTCAATCTCAGCCGTGGTGGTTACGGTCTGCGCAATCTGTTCGCGCAAGACCAGGCGGTATCGTGCACGCAACCGGCTGGCCGCCGTCTTCACAGCCCCAGGGTTCATTGCTAAACCACGCGCCAAGTCGTCATACGGTAGTTCAGAGCGCTCACCGGAGAGCGTTTCCTTCAAACCTTCGAACAATTCCAAACGTCCGGTCCTTTGATACTCCGACCGCAATTGACGGAACGCGCTATCCAGCAGCGTTAATGCCCATTGCCGGTCGTAGGCACGATCCGGCGAACTGGTATCGGCCATTTCCAGACCGGTCTCAGCGGTATCGAAAGGCAGCGCTAGCACGTGCTGTCGTCCACCACGTTTCATCGCCTGCTGCTTTTCTCTCTCGTGAGCTGCGAAATGCTTGAATGAAGCCAGGAGAAATGATCGAAAGCGGCCCCGTTTCTGATCGGCATGGGCCAAAGCCTGTGACTCCAGGAATTCGGCGAAGAATCCTTGCACGAGATCCTGCGCATCCGCAGGTGTGCGCCCGGATCGACGAGCGAACGCATACAACGGTTGCCAGTAAGTCTGACAGAGTAACTCCAGCGCCTTCGCGGCCGCCGGAGCCGAGGTTGAGCCCGCAGCGGCAACAACGGACCAATGGGTGGTAGCAAAAACACTTCCGCCGTCGTTCGGCGGAGTCCCCACACCTGATTGAACACTTGAAGCCACTGGCGAAAGACTAGCCGTGCCGTCTAAAAGGTCAATCGAAGGGCGACCCCGCTGGTTAACCGACCTGTGAAGCGCTGGCTCTGAAGGATCTCGTAATCGATCCGTGAATAATTAGCCGAAGGGACTGCTGCCAGCACATTTGCCTTCCGCCCGGCGAACAGGTGGATTGACACACCGGGTGCCTTCCTGCCAGTTTGCCCTCAATGAAACGATATAGCTTCTTACCCCTTGTTCTCGCAGCGGCTTGCTGCTGCTCTTCGTTAGTCGCCCAGAATGCTCCCGCGACTGCCACACCTGCAGCCCGGACCAACTCCGCCATCGTCGGCGTGCCCCGTGATGGCAAAGCCGTCATTCGCACACAGGAAGTGCTGCGACGCGCTCGGGAAAATCCGGGCAAATGCGATATCGTATTTATCGGCGATTCCATCACACAGGGGTGGGAAGGCAGTGGCAAGAACGTCTGGCAAAAGTACTATGGCAAACGTAAGTGCCTCAATCTGGGTGTCAGCGGCGACCGCACTCAGCACGTGCTCTGGCGCTTTGAACAAGGCCAACTCGATGGCCTGAAACCTAAACACGCCGTGCTGATGATCGGCACCAACAATTCGAATAAAGACGACAATTCGGAAGCCGATATTTTGGAGGGCGTCCAGACTATCGTGAAGCAGATACGCGAACGCCTGCCCAAGACACACTTGGTGCTCGTAAATATCTTCCCGCGCGGCCAGTCCTTCAGCTCGCAACGCGGCAAGATTCTCCAGGTCAACCAGGCCTTGGAAAAAATGGCTGATGGCAAATACATCGAGTATCTGGATATCGGCTCACAACTGATCGAAGCAGACGGTTCGATTTCCAAATCAATCATGCCTGATTACCTGCACCTGACAGAAAAGGGTTACGAAGTCTGGGCTCAGGCACTGAAGAGCAAGGTCCGGTAAACATTAATGTCTGCGCCCGCGGCTGTTTCCTCAGCCCCGGGCTATGAACACGTTGCACCTGCCGTTCTAGCCTTAATATAGAACGGCTTTTTTTATGGAGTTAAGCATTTACCAATGGGTATTGCTCGCCCTGGGAGCCTTTGTGACCGGTTTGTCAAAAACTGGCATCGCGGGCCTGGGTGTGCTGGCAGTGGCGTTGTTCGCCAATGCAATGCCCCCTCGCGCCTCCACCGGAGCACTGCTGCCGCTCCTGATCTGTGCGGATGTTTTCGGTGTGGCGTTCTTTCGCAAGCACGCAAGCTGGAAGCATCTCTGGAAGCTTTTCCCCTGGGTGGTTCCGGGAGTGGTGCTCGGCTACTTTGCGTTGGGTTGGGCCAACAACCTGGTCATCGCACGGCTGATTGGAGGGATTCTACTAGTCATGGTGGGTGTGCATTACTGGCGGCAACGCACCACCGACCCTGGGAGTAACCTGCCCCATACCATCTGGTTTGCAGCAATAACGGGCATACTAGCCGGGTTCACCACCATGGTTGCCAATGCCGCCGGACCGGTAATGCTCCTGTATCTGCTCTCGATAGGGCTGCCGAAACTGGCATTCGTAGGCACCGGCGCCTGGTTCTTCATGCTGGTGAATACTTTCAAAGTCCCCTTCAGCGTACAGTTGGGGCTAATCACCCGGGAATCCCTAGTGCTCGATGCAATCCTGATACTGCCCATGATACCCGGCGCATTGCTCGGACCGATCATCCTACATCGAATGAACCAACGGGTCTTTGAAGCAACGGCCTTAGTCCTTACCGTGATCGCCGCAATCAAGCTGTTGCTGTAAGCCGCATTGATGGGGGTAGGGCGGGCCTCGCCGAGGCCGCGGAGATTCGACCACCCCGGACCTCTCGATGAGGGTTCTGAAGGCGCTCTGCGGCGAGAGCGGGCTACCAGGATTGAGCCTGCACGCGGAAAGGCAAATAGAGGTCGGAGAACAGAGACGTTCTTCTCCGCTGGCTTAGCAGCCAGAAGGGCTGCCACAAAGTAGTCTCGTAGCGTCGTAGCAGAGCGAAGACCTCCGGTTAGGTTCAGATTGATGTCGTTATTTATCCTCCGCATGAAACTGCCGATTGGACCACTCGGGATGCCGCCGGAACGGAATGATAAACCGCTAATAGGGACCTAATCTGACGCTGATAAGGATCATGCCTGCAACATTCACAGCCAAGGTGCTAAGAGGATGGCTTTCAACCTTCAACCTGGATCTTTCAACACCTTCCCACCTTCGTCCTGAGCTCTGAAGGAGCGGTAAGTCTATAGCCCGGGGCAAGGCCGCCAGGCCGCCGCCCCGGGTAAAACCACACAACACATGATCTTTCTTCTCCTGCCGGTTTGGCGCGAATTCAGCGCGCCAAACCGGCAGGAGAAGAAAGAGGAGACAATTGGAACGAGACCCATGGTAGCGACTTTGTCGCAACCATGGGCTTTGGGGCGCAATCCTTTCAGGATTGGGGAAGGAGGGCGGAAGGGCGGCGTCTCGCGGCACCTCGGCTCTTGGACATCCCGGGCGTTCCAAGCGATTCGACCCGAAAAGCTGTAGAGGACTAGAGGACTACAGCAGTCCAAGACGCAAGCGACTGGGCAGCGTTGGGGCGTTGCGAATGGCGCAACTACGCAGAGGACGGTGGCGTGGTGGCATCGCGCCGCTTGACTTTAATCGCTATTCGGGTTTACTGGACTTGTGACCGGTCTCAGCCAGAGTAAGCAAGAAGGCGCAACCAACGGACAGCGGTTCGCCTATGACGGCTGGCTTCCAAGCAACGATTCACTCATACACTCAAGAGTTGACTCTGGCATTCAGCCGGTGGAGTTATTGCCCCAGGTTATTTTCCTAGCGGAGAAAGCAAATATTCCTATACACACCTCCTATGGTGAACTGCTCTAGCAAATTTTTGGTAATCTTAGTCCTCGTTGCGGGGTGCGGAGATCCGGATCCTTTTCCTCAAGAAAAGGCCGATTTCGTACAGTTGAGCCAATCGCTTAGTTCGGTTTCTCTGAGTGTTACTCCGCTTCTCAAGGGAGGCGCTATTTCGAACCTTGATCAGTTGTGTGGTGAATACCAGGAAGCGTTTCCTACGCGACCGAGGTTGTTTGAGATTGGTGGTTGGACGAATGCCTTCAGTTTACCCGCTCGCGAGTACTGCTGGTTAACGAATTGGTCTGCAGCCGACAATGAGCGTATCCCTATTCTATGGTCTTACTTTACGTTGAGTCAGGGGAAAGAGGTGGTGGTGTGCTACCTTGAAAAAGGTGGGGCCGAAAGACTCTGCAAACTACGCGAATTTGTTCCTTTGATTGCGCAGTTATCGAACAGGGTTGACTGTGGTAAGTCAGGTATTCGGGTGGGCTCGTGGAAGCGGATGGAAACCAAATGACCGGCGCATCATGAAGAACGTGTGGAACAACACGGAAGGGACAGGCGCACCGGTAGAGCCGAACTGATCCCATTCCTGAGCTCTGGAAGAGCGGCATGATAATAGCCCAGGCCGAAGGCCGCAGTCCTGGGTAGAGCGTCATAAAGGATATACCTCTTTTCTCCTATTGGTTTGGCGCGTTTGTGACGCGCCAAACCAATAGGAGAAAAGAGACCGGATAATGGGGGCTGGAACCCAAGGCGGCGACCGCAGGCCGGTCTTGCCTTGGGCTATTATCAGCCGCCCCTGATCCGGGGCTCGGATGGGCGGCGTCTCACCCTTCGGCTCATGGATAACCGGGACGTTCCGATCCATTCGACCCGAAAAGCTGTAGAGGACTACAGCAGTCCAAGACGCAAGCGACGTATGGAAAGGCTCAAGATAACGGGTTGTCGACTCGAAGGGGTTTGCAGGTTTAGCCTGGTGCATTCCGAGGGAATGCCAGCGATTAGCCCGGGGTTGCTCGAGGAACGAGCGCCACCCCGGGTGCAAGGAAGATCGGAACGACCCCGGGCAGGGGCCGCAGAATCCTGCTGGTTCTCATAGACACGCTGGCACCCCTCATCGGGGTGCTGACGGAACAACGCCTGGTCCGGTGGTGTCGCGCTGACGCGCTCAACCACCGTCTAATGGCTGCGAACCCTTCGGGTTCTGGGGCGGGACAATCGGGGGCCAGACTGTGATAACGCCTGCATCCATCGGGATGCGCTACGCGTTTTGGAGTGCGGTGTGAAGCACCGCTTTCCTGGAAGGTTCAGAACAACGTGAACAACGTCCCATTGCGAGATTACCGGTTGACGTATTCAGGTGCTTAAAGTTCACTGATAGGAGCCGTTGCCGCTGGAGTCAAATTTTAAGAAAGACATACTATGTCCCTGAGGATCTGTTTTGTCTTTATAGTAATCTCGCTCTTCTCTGCGGGATGCCGGAGAGGTGAATCCAGGGTTGATTTCGTTTACTTTAATTTGAGTAGCAATGAGATCTGGATTACGGAGATCACCGGACTGCCACCGGAGGCGTCGCCTGGGCGTTTGGCTCCAGTGCCCGACGAAGGACCACTCTCGGTAAAAGGATGCGGATTCTTTGAGCCCGTCCGAACGGGTAGTAAAATCAAGCTTATCTGGGAAGATGGGGGTGTGGAAGGTTGGCCGGGTGGCAATTATGTGAACAAGACACCTTTGCGTGAGATGATGTGGACACGAGAGGAATTGGGCATCCCGGCAACAATAAGATCAGGAAAACTCCGCTTCACATATCTCGGAGACGACAAATGGCGCGTAACACTCATCGAGTGATGCCGAACGGCGAAGTGATGCAGCGGCGCACGGTTGCCAGGACGGGTACCGGCCCACAGCAACGGTTGGAATTTGGATATGACTGGCGCGGACGGCGCATCATGAAGAACGTGTGGAACAACACGGAAGGGACAGGCGCATCGGTAGAGCCGAACTGATCCATGCATTCCTGAGCTCTGGAAGAGCGGCATGATAATAGCCCACCAGGCCGAAGGCCGCAGTCCTGGGTAGAGCGTCATAAAGAATATACCTCTTTTCTCCTATTGGTTTGGCGCGTTTGTGACGCGCCAAACCAATAGGAGAAAAGAGACCGGATAATGGGGGGCTGGAACCCAAGGCGGCGACCGCAGGGCGGTCTTGCCTTGGGCTATTGTCAGCCGCCCCTGATCCGGGGCTCGGATGTGGGGCGTCATTCGGACTTCGGCCTTTGGATATCGGGGGCGTTCCAAGTCAGTGCCGAAAAGCTGTAGAGGACTACAGCAGTCCAAGACGCAAGCGACGTATGGACAGGCTAAGATAACGGGTTGTCGGCTCGAAGAGGGTTTGCAGGTTTAGCCTGGTGCATTCCGAACGAATGCCAGCGAGTAGCCCGGGGTTGCGCGAGGAACGAGCGCCACCCGGGTCCAAAGGAAGATCGGAACGACCCCGGGCAGGGGTCGCAGAATCCTGCTGGTTCTCATAGACACGCTGGCACCCCTCATCGGGGTGCTGACGGAACAACGCCTGGTCCGGTGGTGTCGCGCTGACGCGCTCAACCACCGTCTAATGGCTGCGAACCCTTCGGGTTCTGGGGCGAGACAATCGCGGGGCCAGACTGTGATAACGCCTGCATCCATCGGGATGCGCTACGCGTTTTGGAGAGTTCTGTGAAGCACCGCTTTCCCGGCAGGTTCAGAACAACGTCCCATTGCGAGATTACCGGTTGACTTAACCCGATCCCTAAAGTTCACTGAGTTCGCAACAAGGCAAACCTGACCGCGCGCCACATGACGACCACCCGGACATATGATCTGGCCAATCGGCTCCTGAAGATTGAGTCTTTCAACGCTCAACCTTCAACGCTCAACTCGTTTAATTACGATTACAATGCCGCCAATCAACGCACGTTGCGCCGTGAAGCCGATGGCAGTTATTGGCGCTACGAATACGATTCACTCGGCCAGGTGATTTCCGGGAAGAAATATTGGTCCGATGGCACGCCCGTGCCCGGACAACAATTCGAGTATGCCTTTGATGATATCGGCAATCGCACCGGGACCAGGGCAGGTGGGGATTCCAATGGCGCGAACTTGCGGAACGCCGATTACTCAGCAAATCTGCTGAACCAATACGCCAGCCGGACGGTTCCCGGCGTGGTGGATGTCATGGGTGTCGGTTTCGCCACCAACACAGTCACTGTCAACAGTCAGGCTACCTACCGGAAAGGTGAATACTTCCGCAAAGCAGTTACCGTGGCTAACAGCAGCACACCAGTCTGGCAAAGCATCACAGTCTCCGCCGCAGGACAGACGAGTATTGCGGGCAATGTGTTGGTGCCGAGAGCGAATGAGAGCTTCTGGCACGATTCAGATGGGAATCTGCTCTCGGATTCGCTCTGGACCAACACATGGAGTTCTGAGAATCGTCTTGTTGAGGTGGAGAGCGCCGTGAATGTCCCGGGTCAGGCGCGTATGCGTGAAGAATGGACACATCTACCGGATGGCCGGTGGATACAGCGCATTGTTTCAACCAATAGCGGGGGTGTCTATTATCCCGCCTATACGAACCGTTTCGTGTGGGATCGCCAAGTCTTGCTGGCCATCCTCGACCATACCAATGGCGTTGTAGCGTCATTCATGCGCGGCAGCGACCTATCAGGGTCGATTCAAGGAGCAGGAGGCGTTGGAGGCGTTCTCGCCGTCAATTTCGGGCGTTCAACTCTCAACCTTCAACCCTCAACTCACATGGTTTCTTATGATGGCAACGGGAACGTGGTGGCGTTGCACAACGCCGCCGATGGAGCGGAAAGTGCGGCTTACGAATACGGTCCATTCTCCGAGCCCATCCGTGTCACTGGCCCGCTTGCCAGCCTGATGCCTCTGCGTTTCAGCACCATGTATGAGGATAACGTCACTGGTGACCGTAAGTACCTGTTCCGGGATTACACCCCCACCACCGGCAGGTGGAAGAGCAGGGATCCGATCCAAGAGGAAGGGGGGGTGAACTGCTACGCACACCTGGGTAATGACGCAATTTGCGGAATTGATTTTCTGGGGTTATTTTTCGAACTCTGGTATGGAAATCATCCTGTAATGGGCGGGAAATACCACTCTAAGCTGTGGTTGGTTACAGACGAATATAACGCGGCTTCTCAGCCATTCTTCCACTTTCATCCAGCGCTTTCGAAAACGGAGATAGCGGGAAATGAGTTCATCGGCCCGTGTATGTTGTATGTTTTAACTATTGGTGCTGGGCCGGATCTAGAGGCTGACGAGCTTCACGCTAGTTTCAACCGGCCTAACGACGTTGGAAAGCCGCTTCTGAATGCAGGTCTTGTCACAACCTTTGCAGACTTCGGTCAGGCATTGACTTTTCTTAATAAGGTGAGCCTCCGAAACCAGAAACTGAATTGGAATTTTGAACACACCACTCTTGAATACGAACTCTTTCCCGACGCGAGCTACACCGCCTGGGATAAGTGGGACGAGTTCAACTCCAACAGCTACGTATCCGGCTTGTTAACGTCGTTCGGCTATACCCCACCATCTCCCGGTGATGATGCACCCGGCTATAGCAAACCGGTGCCGGATTTTGTCTTTACAAAGACGTTTTCATCCACGGCTGCACTCAAAGCTGAATGGCGAAAACACTACCCTGGATTATAATGATTACCCGGAGCAAAAGAGTAATAATAGTCCTGTTACTGCCACTGATCGCGCTATTCATACTTCCGTTCCACCCAACGACTTTGGGGCTTTTAAAACAGCGCCTTCCTTGGGGAGAGGACGCGTGCATTGGCAAGCCGGCAGTCGAACTCCAAAGGATGCTTGCAGCCAAGGGCGTTTCACTTGTGCCGATGGATTCAACGAGTTACTACTTGCTAACAGGTAAGAGGCTTGAACCAACTCAGCGGGCCATGTCGTTTCTGAAGGGCAACGAATACTCTTGGTTCCATCTGGGGACTGCCATAAACCTTGGTTATGTAGTGATAGACAAAGCCGAAGGGGAGCATGTAATTTCAATACATCATGGGCGTTCCGTTGATTCTTTATGAGCGAGCTCAATGGAATGCTGATTCCTGCAAGTGCTGAAGAAACAGTCGGGGAAGTAGGAGTAGAAATGGGTAGCCTTGACGCAAAGAAAGCCTTGCTGTTGCGAGGATCTATTCTGATTGCCACATGTGTGGCGTTGGGGTATTTCGCGCTCGTTCCAAAACATACTTCCTTTGTTCATGGCCTTACTACACGGTGAGGACATGAAATGGAGTGCTGGGGAATTGAAGGATATATACACCCGCCATCCAGAACTAAAGGAGCTCTGGCCCAATCCCAGAGCCAGCAACTTGGGAGTTGATTGGATATTTCCGAATGGAACATGAAGCGTAGGGGCTAGAAATGTTAGCGCTCCATTACTTGAAAATTAGTCGTGGACTTAATTGGTCATTAGATTTCACTGAGTCACGAAACGAGTGTGCGGCGCATGACCACCACACGGACATATGACCTGGCGAATCGGCTGAGAATGTTTTGCATTCTGAGAATCGTCTTGTTGAGGTGGAGAGCGCGGTGAATGTCCCGGGTCAGGCGCGCATGCGAGAGGAATGGACCCATCTGCCGGATGGCCGGTGGATTCAGCGCATTGTCTCAACCAATAGCGGGGGTGTCTATTATCCCGCCTATACGAACCGTTTCGTGTGGGATCGCCAAGTCTTGCTGGCCATCCTCGACCATACCAATGGCGTTGTAGCGTCATTCATGCGCGGCAGCGATTTGTCAGGGTCCATTCAAGGGGCAGGTGGTGTTGGCGGTGTTCTGGCGGTGAACTTCGGGCCTTCAACTCTCAACCTTCAACCTTCAACTCCTTCTCAACCTTCAACCCACATGGTTTCCTATGATGGTAACGGGAATGTGGTGGCGCTGCATAATGCCGCCGATGGAGTGGAGAGCGCGGCTTACGAATACGGCCCATTCTCCGAGCCCATTCGAGTCACCGGACCGGTTGCCAGCCTGATGCCCCTCCGTTTCAGCACCATGTATGAGGATAACGTCACGGGTGACCGCAAATACCTATTCCGCGATTACACCCCCAGCACCGGCAGGTGGAAGAGCAGGGATCCGATTGAGGAGATTCGTGGTCGTGACTGGATGACGGATGAAGAACAAGTCGGCATATCGGAACTACTGAGCGGGCCAAATATCTATGAGTTTGTCGGGAACAATCCTCTCAGCCATGTGGACAATCTCGGCCTCGCCTTTTATGCGATTGACGGAACTTGGTCAACGCCACGACGCAGAGCAAATCCGTGGGTATTGTCTTTGATGACAACGGAATCACCTAGCAGGTACTGGCGAGGTCCACGTTTCGGGGCGACCGGTCTGGATTCCTATTCTATCGCTCTGACGGTGCATAAACAGATTTGCAAAGATTACTGTCAAGCGAAGCAAAATGGAGACGACTTCAAAATCAATCTTACGGGCTGGAGCAGAGGCGCAATCATATCGGCAGGCGTCGCTAAGATGCTCAACGATCTGGGTTGCGATTGTTGCGGAACGAGAGACAAGCCAATTCCGGTGAACTGGGTCGGGCTTTTTGACGCCGTGGCGCAGATGCCTTTTGATGTTTGGTGGCCCAGAGCAGTGCCTGGCAACGTTGCGCATTTCGACCATGCCGTTAAAACTTCGACCAATCAGCCGCTCTTTCCGACTTGGCATTTCACAGGTGAGAACGCGCGGAAATTCTACCGCACTGATTGGGCGTACGAAGGATCGCCAACCAGCCATTCAGACATTGGCATGTCGTTGACGCTTCAAACAAGCAAGGCATACGAGTGGATTGTGGAGCGAGCTGTTGCCGCAGGCGTTGGCTTCTAAAGGAGGAATATGACAAAGATCTTGCTTGCCAGTTTGGCGTTGGTTTTTGCAGGCGTCAGTTGCGTGAGCCCGCGTGTTCTTCCTGGTGAGGTCACCTTTGTGTGGTTCAATTTGAGCACCAATGAGGTTTTCGTTACCGATGCGGTTGGACTTCCCGATCAATCTTGGCCGGGACGCTTAATGCCCGCTCGTGGCGAAGATCGATTGTCAGAAAAATCGGCCACCATTATGGAAGCCGTTCGTATTCAAGACCGGATCACAATTAAATGGAAAGACAACGGCACGCAGGGGTTTTCCGGATACGCTCGATCTGGATCTCCAAGTGACAATCCTCCCGGCGTAGCGCATGAGGCGACCTTTATGCGTGCCGAGTTGGGGCTTCCGGCCAGGACCGGGAACGCCGAGATTCGTTTCACTTACGTGGGAGACGACAAGTGGCGCATCACGCGCCTGAGGTAAGCGAATGGGCTCTCTCAGTTGTGATGGCCGATGGGCTTACAGTTGGGATGCCGAAAACCGGCTGGCCAGCATGGTTGCCCGGACGAGCACTGGACCGCAGCAACGGCTGGATTTTGGCTATGACTGGCGCGGACGGCGCATCATGAAGAAAGTGTGGAACAACACGGAAGCGACAGGCGCACCGGTAGAGCCGAACTGATCTCATTCCTGAGCTCTGGAAGAGCGGCATGATAATAGCCCAGGACAAGGCCGAAGGCCGCAGTCCTGGGTAGAGCGTCATAAGGAATATACCTCTTTTCTCCTATTGGTTTGGCGCGTTTGTGACGCGCCAAACCAATAGGAGAAAAGAAACCGGATAATGGGGGGGGGTGGAACCCAAGGCGGTGACCGCAGGGCGGTCTTGCCTTGGGCTATTATCAGCCGCCCCTGATCCGGGGCTCGGATGGGCGGCGTTTCACAGCCTTCGGCCCTTGGATAATCCGGGTGCAAAGGAAGATCGGAACGACCCCGGGCAGGGGTCGCAGAATCCTGCTGGTTCTCATAGACACGCTGGCACCCCTCATCGGGGTGCTGATTCCATGCGGATGTGACCGGAGGTCTTCGCTCCGCTCCGACGCTCCGGCTACTTTTTGGCAACCCTTCTGGTTGCGCTGATGCTGACAACGCTAGTGCGAACCAGCTATCACTCGCCGATGGCCAGCAACTCCACTTCGAAAATCAACGTGGCCTTTGGCGGAATAGCACCCGGGTATCCACAATCCCCATAGGCCATCTCAGGCGGAATCGTGAGCCGGACTTTATCCCCAACGCGCATCGTGGCCACTCCCTCATCCCACCCTTTGATGACCTGGCCGGTGCCCAGGGTAAATACAAAAGGTTCGAGACGATCGACCGAGCTGTCGAACTTGGTGCCGTCCTGCAGCCAGCCTGTGTAATGGACCGTAACGCTTTCCCCACATTTCGGAACCGCTCCTTTGCCCTCAATGAGTTTCTCGATTTTCATCTGCGCCATGGTATGCACGATTCGGTTCCCCGCAAGTGCCAGATGACGAAGGCGCCTGAAGGATCATGCACTTTCTACAAATGGGTAGGGCGGCATTGCCAAGGCCGCCGCCGACCAATCACCACAGCCGGCGCTGGGTCCTTAGAAGCCATTCTTGGCGAGAGCGGCGCCACCACTAAAGCCGGGTCGTCCGTGCCATTGGCAAAAGAGGGCAGTTGGCCTATGATTAGCGGCGACGTGCAACCCAAACATACAAGCACCGGGTTCGGCCCCTCCCATTTCATCAATCGGGAGTTAAGCTGGCTTGAGTTCAATCAACGAGTGCTGGAAGAAGCGCTCGATGAACGCAACCCATTGCTTGAACGGCTCAAGTTTTTCTCCATCACCAGCTCAAATCTCGATGAGTTTTTCGAGGTGCGTGTTGCCGGCTTGAAACAACAGATCGAGAGCGATGTGGTCGAACGCTCCATCGATGGGCTCACGGCTTCTGAGACCTTCCGCGCCATCGTTAAGCGAATCCGGAAGATGGTGGAGGCCATGTACCGATGCTGGCGCGAGGATCTGATGCCGGCTTTAGCTAAGAACGGGATGCGCATCGCCACTTCCCAGGATGAATTTGATCCGGCCGACCGCGAGTGGTTGGGGAATTATTACCGAACTCAAGTGCGTCCGGTGCTGACGCCCCTGGCCATCGATCCAGCCCATCCGTTCCCGCAGTTGCTCAACAAATCGCTCAACCTGATTGTGCAGCTTGAAATGTCGCGGGAGGGGGCAACCGATCAGCACATGGCTGTCGTGCAAATCCCTCGCATCCTGCCCCGGTTGGTGAAGCTGCCGCGAGAAGATGGCAGGATGGATTACATTTATCTCGGGCGTTTGATCGGCGACCACCTTGCGGACTTGTTTCCTGGGACACGGATCATTCGGTATTGGCCTTTTCGTGTCACCCGAAACAGCGAGCTTTACATTGATGAGGAAGAAACGGCCAACCTGCTGAAGGCGGTGGAGAATGAGTTGCACAACCGGCGCAAAGGCGACGCGGTGCGATTGGAAATCGAGGCCGGCTGCCCGTCCCCAATCCAGGAGATGCTCCTGCAAACCTTGCGACTTACGGAAGACGACCTTTACCTGATACGAGGTCCCTTGAATCCTACGCGGTTGATGGCCCTTTACGAAGGGGACCATTCACCGGAGTTGCGCGATCCACCTTTCGTGGCGCCGGAAGCTCCGCCAGTAGCTGAGGCGACGGACCTCTTTTCCGTCATCCGCCAGCGCGATGTGTTGATGTACCATCCGTACGAGAGCTTCAGAACAGTGGTCCGGTTTTTAGAGCAGGCGGCGGCTGATCCTGATGTGCTCGCGATCAAGCAGACCCTCTATCGCACTGGGGGTGACGTTCGGATCATCGGCGCATTGGAGAACGCTGTGAAGAACGGCAAGCAAGTCACCGCTGTGGTCGAACTCAGGGCCCGGTTTGACGAAGCTAACAATATTCAATGGGCCCGGCGCCTGGAAGAGAGCGGGGTTCATGTCGTGTATGGCCTCGTGGGATACAAGATCCACGCAAAGAGTTGTCTCGTGGTTCGTCGTGAGGGGCACCAACTCAGACGTTACGTGCACGTGTCCACGGGGAATTACAATCCCACGACAGCCCGGCTTTATACCGATCTAGGGCTGTTGACCTGCCGTCCTGAGTTCGGGGAAGACGTCACGAACTTCTTCAATCTGCTTACGGGGATTTGCCAGTTTCAGCCGATGAAGAAGCTCATCGTGGCGCCATTTGAACTGCATTCGCAGCTATTAAAGCTGATTGAGCGCGAGGCTGATAATGCCCGCCGGGGCCTGCCCGCGCGGATTATTGCCCGCATTAATTCGCTGGCTGACCCGCATTTGATCCAGGCTCTATACCGCGCCTCTCAGGCGGGCGTGAAGATCGATCTTATCGTTCGCGGCATCTGTTCACTGCGGCCCGGCGTTCCCGGGGTGAGCGCGAATATCACCGTGCGCAGCATTATTGATCGTTTTCTGGAACACTGCCGGATTTATTATTTCGAGAACGCCTGCCAGCCGGAGGTGTACCTGGCCAGCGCGGACTGGCTCCCCCGTAATATGTTTCGGCGCATTGAAATGGCATTCCCGATTGTCGATGGGAATGTGCGGGAACGAATCGTGCGCGATCTGTTGGGCACTACGATGGCTGACAACACCCGCGCCCGGTTCTTGCGCGCGGATGGGACCTATGTTAAAGCCCGGTCAGCACAGGGGATCCGCCCAAGACGCAGCCAGTTTGACTTCATTGAGATGGCGCGTCAGGCCGCAACTCCCGAGCGTGTGAACCCTAATGCTACCGGAAAACGCAGGATCACTGTTAGGCTCGCGAAACCGGCATTCAAAAAGAAGCAGGTCAAAAAATAGGCTACTGCCGCCGGCGCATCAGCCAGGCACCTATGCCGAGCACGAACAGGCTCGCCGTGGTGGGTTCCGGCACAACGAGTGGGACACCGAACGAATCCACCGAAGAGAAGGTGATGGTGTTGCCAAAACCACCCGCGCCGCTGATCGTTTGCAGACTTTCCAAGTTGGAATATCCGGTTTTTGTCACATTGAGGGTTTCAAATGCAAAACCGGGGTTCTCGACCGCGCTAAGTCCTACAGACGTCCAGGAAAAACTGAATGTAAAATCCTGGGAGTAGACGTTACCTGCGGGATTAAAGCCCACGGAGATTTGGTCGTTCTCAGGCAGTGGAACAAACGAGCCGCCTGCCACGAGTTCGTAAAGCCTCCCTCCATTCAGTTCACAACTCAGGGCAATCGCATAGTCTGCCGTGAAGCCTGGTGCAAAATTGACCGTAGATCGTGCACTATCGTCCATTGCAACGGAAATCGAGCGACGAAAACCATCTCCGTAATCCTTAAGTTGCTGGTTGCTGCTGAATCCGCCCGGCTTCGTGTCCAGGTATATAACCAACCCATCCTGAAAGGCGCCCGATCCACGCGTGTACTTGCCATAGACCATGGTGGCGTCCTTTGTCAATTCCAGTGCACCGCCAGAGATGCTCCAGCCTCTCGCACTCGGTTCTTCGTTCCATTGCGGCCCATAGTAAACATCCGCGATAACAGAATTCAGTGAGCAGGCGCACAAAAGTAAACACGTTGATCGAAGCGTGACAAATGGGTGCATGAACGCGTTTGTAGCGCGACATTGAAAAGTTGTCAATATGTAAATGTAAATTGTTTTTACCCCGTTTGCTCCGGGTTGGAGTGATTGCCAGAACACATCATTGATCAGTTGGACAGGACGGAAAGGGCTCATATCCTGCACTTGGCATTGCCGCCACACTCTTTGAGGTCTGGTGTTTGTTCAACCTGATTGTCCACCGTTTCAGCCATGCGATGGGCAAAAAAGGGTCGGTAAATGGCAAATGCGCTGTAGCTACTGATCCGGCTTCCATCGAAACTGAAGTTGGTTTAAAAACGGCTACGCTTATGTCCACATCCACCAGCCGGCAACAGAATCGGCGAGAGTTTGCCCGTAGTCTCGCTCGCTATGCCATGCTTGGCATTCTGAGCGTTGGCGCACTCATCGCTGGGCGCACCTCAAAAGCCCTGGGCGGTCGCTGCGTGAACCGGGGGATCTGCAACGCATGCGGGCGCTTGCCACTCTGCGGTCTGCCTTCGGCCCTTTCGACCCGTCAGCAGCAGGGGCAGAGCGCACGGCTTTCACTATCTGAATGGATGAAGCTGCGCCGGGCGCGGCGCTCTCGCAATCAGGCCGAGCCAACTCAGGAAGCCTGATGGAAACCAATCCCAACAATGTAACGCGGCGTCAGTTCATTGGGCGCAGTGTGCTGGGGTTGTCCGCAGCCGCAACCGGCGGTTTAGGCTTGTTCTCCGGGAACCTGCAAGCGGGACCAGGGGATAAGCCCAATCCTTTCGCCCTGAATACCGAGGGCTTGCGAGAGACTGATCCCAAGCTGATCAGCCATGCCGAGAGCACGGCATTTCAGATGCTCTTTCCTGAGGCCCGCCGCATTTCTGTGTCCGGCGAGAAGCTTTTTGTAGCGGCCGGCAATCATCTCCGTGTTCTCAATCTGAAGGGCGAAGAACAGTTGGCCGTTGAATTCGCAGAACCGGTTCGATGCGCGGCAGGCACACGGGATGGACGGATCTTCATCGGTTTGAAAAGCCGGGTTGAAGTGCGAGACAGCAAAGCATCATCTCTTTCCAGTTGGGATCTACCTAGTGAGAAAACCTGGCTTTCCGGAATGGTTGCTGGCAAGGAGGATTTGTATTTGGCGGATTCCGGCAACCGGGTGGTGCTCAGATACAATTTCGAGGGGAAAGTCCTTGGACGCATCGGTGAGAAGAATGCTCAGCGAGGAGTTCCCGGCATAATCCTGCCTAGTCCATACCTGCAAGTAGCTTTGGGAAAAGACGGGTTGCTGCGCGTCAACAATCCCGGTCGGCACCGGGTGGATGTTTACACTCCCGATGGAGATCTGGAAATGCATTGGGGTGTTGCGGGCGGTGGTATCGCCGGATTTTGTGGGTGTTGCAACCCGATTGGCATCGCGGTGCTGCCGGATGGCCGCTGCATCACGAGCGAAAAGGGTGTGCCTCGAGTGAAGCTTTACGACACAGACGGCACATTCAAATCCGTGGTGGCGCGAGCCGAGCTTTTTCCGAACAACGCCAGGTCCGGTGCGGCCCGGCGGGCGGACGGTTTGTTGGGCGGCCTGGATATTGCAGTCGATGACAGTGACAGGGTGTACGTCATGGATCTGGTGAGTGGCCAGGTGCGCGTGATGATTCCTGTGGAGAAGAAGTCCTGAACATGGACCCAGCCAAAGAAAACGAAGTTAGCAGGCGCGGTTTTATCCGAGAAGGTGCACGCGTTGCCGCCGTTGCTGGAGTGGGCGGCGTGCTTGGGTTGCTGGCTGGGAAAGCAACGGGTAAAGAATTCGTGTGGCAGATCGATCCGCAGAAATGCGTGCGCTGTGGCAATTGCGCGACAGCATGTGTGCTGGAGCAATCCGCAGTCAAATGCGTGCATGCCTACGCAATCTGCGGTTATTGCGAGTTGTGCACGGGATACTTTGAGCCTGAACCAAACGCGCTCAATACCGGCGCGGAGAATTGCCAATGCCCTACGGCTGCCATTAAACGCACCTACGTTGAAGATCCATACTTTGAATACGAAATCGACGAGGCATTGTGCATCGGCTGCGCGCGTTGTGTAGAAGGCTGCAACCTGTTCGGTAATGGATCACTATTCTTGCAGGTGCGTCACGACGTCTGTGTGAACTGCAACGAGTGTGCCATCTCAAAGGTATGTGCGGGCGACGCGTTCCGTCGCGTACCGGTTGATCAACCTTACATCCTCAAGACGATCAGCCATTGACCATGAAGCGCCTTTTTCTCAGCTTAAGCCTCCTGGTCTGGTCCCTGGTTGCCCCGAGCATTTCTGCCGAACAGCGTTTTCCGCCTCCGGATTTTGAAAGCGGCCACAAGCTGCCGGAAATGACGACGCCGCTCCCCCGGGCTTCCTGGCTGGCGGCGGCGGATGTTGCGGTTCTTGCTGTATGCCTCGGCATAGCCACCTATCTGATTTATAGACGGCGTTCTCGAAAGGGATTGATCGCGCTGTCCCTCTTTTCGCTCGCCTACTTTGGCTTTTATCGGAACGGATGTATCTGTGCCATCGGGTCCATTCAGAACGTGGCGCTAGCCCTGGGCGGCGAGGGATATGCGGCGCCCGTCACAGCCATACTCTTCTTCACCCTGCCACTAGGAGTGGCGTTGTTTGCCGGCCGGGCCTTTTGTGCCGGAGTTTGCCCGCACGGCGCCCTTCAAGATCTCGTCTTGCTCAAGCCCATCAAAGTGCCTCCATGGCTGGAACATGGTTTGAGTGTTCTGCCTTTTATCTATCTGGGAGCCGGGGTGCTTTTTGCCGCCACGGGCAGTGCGTTCATCATCTGCCAGTACGACCCGTTTGTCCCGGTGTTCCGTCTCAACGGTCGCGTGCTCATGGTGGTTATTGGGGTGGCCCTGCTCCTGCTCGGCATGTTCGTCGGGCGTCCTTATTGCCGTTTTCTGTGCCCATACGGCGCGTTGCTCAAAATGGGCGCTGTGCTTTCCCGCCGGCGCGTTCGCGTGACGCCGGATTACTGCACGAAATGCAGTCTCTGCTCGGCAGCCTGTCCATTCGGTGCCATGCGCGAGCCCGAGACTGGCAGACCTGCTCCTGCGCAATTGTCACGAGATCGCACGCGGTTGGCAGTGTTCCTTGTTGCCGTACCGCTCCTGATAATTGGGGGCGCATGGCTGGGCTGGAGATTCAGCAGCACCGCTGCGCTTGTGCATCCTCGCGTCGATCTGGCTGCGCGGTACCTTCAAAAACGCGAGGCGCCCCCGCGCACCGGTGCCCCATCTCCAGCCGAGTTGGAACTGCAACGGGCCCGCGACAACCCACGTGAGCTGCTTCTGGATGCAGCGCGGATTCGCCGTCACTTTGAGATTGGGACTACGATTTTCGGCGGATGGATTGGCCTCGTGATTGCCGCCAAGCTCATTAGCTTGTCCTTGCGCTGCCAACGCACCGATTACGAGCCCGACCGTGGTGATTGCGTCGGGTGCGCCCGGTGCTTTGAGTATTGTCCAAACGAGTTGGTTCGGCGGGGAATCATGGCGCAGCCTCCTGTGGCGACTGCTCCAGAGAAGGTGGCCTAGCCAGGGCAAAGTAGAAGAGCCGTCTCGGCTCTTCTGGCACCCCTGATCGGGGTGCCATTCCGAATCTGCATCTAGCCGGAGGGCTTCGCTTCTCTGCGACGCTCCGGCTACTTTTTGGCAACCCTTCTGGTTGCGGGAGCCTAGCCAAGCCGGTCAACCGATCGGTAACCGGTGGCATTGCGCGTGCAAACTTGGGAATGCGCTACGCGTTTTCGAGTGCGGCGTGAAGCTTGCGAAGCGCCGCTTTCTCGCACGAATGAGCTATGAGAAACGGGAAAGGATCGAACAGGGGAGCACCCGAGAAAACAGAGGAGCGAAGCAGAAGAGACCAGAGGTGTCGTTCGCCCCTGTAGGCCGCGTCTCCTGACGTGGCGGCACCTTGCGGTGCGGCCACCCGAGGAAGCCAGAATGGAGAACGAATCCCACACACACGGCGTTCATCCACATCGTGACTTGGTGCGGGGTTTTTACACTGTCACGATGGCGTTTTGCATGAAGGCACAACCCGCGTTGGGGTTGTGTCGGACAACGCCGCAGGACCCAGGGTAGATCGTCCCGCGCCTTCACTTCGCTTCGGCTCTGAACGATCAACCCCGGGCTTTGGGACGCAACACCATTGGTGTTGGGGAGGCTTGCCTAAGCCGAAGTCAACCGGAGGGCTTCGCTTCTCTGCGACGCTCCGGCTACTATGTGGCAACCACCTGGTTGCTCAGATGTTCCAGATGCGCGGAAGTATGAGCAAGTTACCTGCCTTCAGCCCTTAGCCTTTATCCTTCAGCCTTGCCTACGAGTGCCCCGCCGGGCGCGTCCCTTTTTCCCGAAGCCATCAACGGTGCAGATCAGCGGTTTTCTGTGGGCTATCTCTCCTCGATCACTGTCCCCGTCTCAACCGGTACATGGCCAGTCCGGCGCTCGCGTCTTCCTCTACAAAACAAGTACCCGCACCATTGCGGTTAACGGCTGTGGTCACCGCTGCCCAATTCGGATCACTGAAACTTGCTCGACGCTCCAGGACCAGGTCCGTCCCATCCTCGGGCCATTCGATGCGAAGCAACCCGGCACCGGCCGGTTTAATGGCGAGCTCGGGTGGCGGCAGGATGTTCACATGAAGCATTGCAGTGCCTCGTGTGATTACCGCGCTGGCGTCATTCGAGCTCTGAACCAACAGCAGGCGGATGGTT
This sequence comes from uncultured Verrucomicrobiota bacterium, assembly GCA_942493075.1. Classification (GTDB taxonomy): domain Bacteria; phylum Verrucomicrobiota; class Verrucomicrobiia; order Limisphaerales; family UBA8199; genus JBBQYD01. The sequence goes on from OW818681.1 coordinate 590,112, forward strand.
TTAACTTCGTCGGTTAAATTGGTGAACAGGGGAACGAACACTTCGCGTTCCAATACCCACGAGAAACTGACGTCACCTTCCGTATGGGAATAATCCTGCTCGGCGATCGCGGTGCCATCTTCTGTTTTGAAGGTCACAGTCCCGTAGTATCCGCGGTGGCCCGGTGTGAACCGAATGGTAACCCAAGCGGAGGTGGCACCCTTCGTGACATAATAATCGCTTTGGGAGAACTCAAAAATGTTGGGGACAACCGTATCCTTCTTCGTGATTTGGCCCGGGGCGGAAACGATGGCCAAGCTCCAAATGATGAGGACGAGAGCGTTGCATCCGAGACGGTATGGCTGGTTCATGACAATGGTCGCTTGCGGAACAGGGCATCTGCCCCGAAAGCCACCTCCATCATCCGAAATGAACATGGATATTCGAATGGGGTGAAGTGCTCAATTTTCTACACCGTTTCAGCTCTCAGCGCGGCAAAATAAGACCGGTAAAAGCCAAATGTGCTGTAGCTCCTTTTGGCTGTTCCCTGGACAATAACGGAGGTACAAGAGCAGAGGCCTTTAATGTCTGGGGTTTACGACAAACAAACCGCCTGGCGGTACGCCGCCTGGATCGCTGCGCTTTTTTGCGTGGCGCTGGGTGGCATGCTGGTTTTCGGCCACGTCACCACCCGGCAGCAAGACCCGCTCAAATCACCCGAGCTCAAGCAGTTGAAAGAGAAATTGCGCTCATCCCCACGCGATGAGGCTCTGAAGGAACGCATCCGCCAGCTCGATCTGCAGCTTCGCAAGACCTACTTTCATCAGCTTGCCAGGACTGAAACCGGCATTTGGCTCCTGCTCGGAGGGGCCGCCATTTTCGTGGTGAGTCTGCGGCAGACCCAGAAAGCCCGCGCGCAGCTTCCTATTCCTGGCGAACCTGCAACCCCGCAGGAAATGGACCGGTCCCGTTCGGCAGCGCGGTTTGGGGTGGCCGCGGTTGCCTGTGCAGTTGCAGTGGGGTTCGCTGTGTCATCCACGGGACCGGGGAAAGCACTGCCCGAGAGGCCGGAACAAATCGACAAACTTCTCGGCGGCACCACTACAGCGGAAGTTCAACCTCCCGTTCCTATCGAAGAATATCGGCGGAACTGGCCTCGTTTTCTGGGGCCAAATGGAAACGGCCATGCCACGAGCGCCAAGCCACCGACCTCCTGGGACGTGGCTGCCAGCTCAGGCATTCGATGGAAGGTCCCGATCACTGTGGCGGGATTCAACTCACCTTTAATTTGGGGCGATCGCGTGTTGCTCTCCGGCGGGGACGCCACAAAACGTGAGGTTGTATGCGTCGATTTGAAGTCGGGTCAAACGCTTTGGCGCAAGGCGTTGAACGCTCCTGCCAACGGAACGCCGCCCGAAATCCCTGAGTCCACCGGTTACGCTCCCTGCACGATGGCCACTGATGGCCGCCGCGTTTACGCGATCTTCTCAAACGGTGAATTAGGCGCCTTTTCGCTCGATGGAGCGGCTGTTTGGGTTAAGAACTTTGGTGGACTTGCCAATGCCTATGGGCACGCCATTTCACTCGCAACCTACAAAGAGCGGCTGATAGTTCAGCTCGACCAAGGTGAGAGTGAACAGGGGAAATCGCGACTCTATGCTTTTGATGGTGCGACCGGAAACGTGGTGTGGCAAAAGCCGCGCCAGCTCGGTGCATCCTGGGCTTCCCCAGTGGTTTTTGAAGCCGCCGGCACGACACAAATCCTGACCCTGTCACTGCCATTGGCAATTGCCTATGCGGCAGAGGACGGAGCGGAACTATGGCGAGCTGAATGCCTGAATGGCGAGGTAACCCCTTCGCCTATCTTTGCCGGTGGCCTGGCTTTCGTGGCCAGCCCAACCGACCGGCTACTGGCAATCAAACCTGACGGCCGGGGGGATGTCATGAAGACCCATGTGCTCTGGACATCCGAAGAGGATGTGCCGGATGTGACCAGCCCCGCGAGTGATGGTGAGCTGGTGTTTACACTGAGCACTTCCGGTCTGCTCATCGCGTATGATGCAAAAGACGGCAAGAAGCAGTGGAGCCATGATTTCGAGATGGAGTTTCATGCTTCACCGGCCATCGCAGGCGGCCATGTTTACCTGTTCAGTCAGAAAGGTGATTGCTTTGTTGTTGAGGCAGCGAGAACGTTCAAGCAAGTCTCGCATACATCCATGCCGGATTCGTTCCACGCGAGCCCGGCTTTTATTGGCAATTGGATCGTGGTGCGCGGTATGACGAACCTCTGGTGCCTCGGGGGTGAAACGAAAGTTGCTCAGCCATGAGCGTGCAAGCACCAGAGCCCATCGTCGCGGAAGCCGCGCCCATCTCCGGCAAGAAGCCTGATCTGGCGTATGTGGATGAACTGATCTTGCGGCACGGTCGGGAGCCCGAGGCGGTGATTCCCATCTTGCAGGGCTTGCAGGAACATTATGGCTACCTTCCTGGAGAAGCTCTTCTAAAGGTCTGCGAGACCACATCGATCACTCCGGCATCGGTGACGGGCGTCTCTTCGTTCTACGACATGTTCCGTCTCAAACCGGCGGGCAAGTCCATCGTGCGCGTGTGCCGGGGGACCGCATGTCATGTGACAGGTGCCGAACGGGTTGAGGACGCATTGCGGCGGCATTTGAACATTCCTCCAGGAGAGGACACCGATGCGGCAGGCCTGTTCACTATCGAGAAGGTAGCCTGTCTTGGCTGCTGCACCCTGGCGCCCGTGGTTAAGATCCAGGAGAGCACCTTTGGTCATGTCACGCCCGAGAAAGCTCCTGGCATCATCCGGGAGTTTTCAGCCAGCACAACCAATGGATCGGCTGCTCCCAAAACTGAAGAACTGCCTACATCAACCCAGGCCAAAGCCCAGATCAATGTTGGCCTTGGCTCGTGCTGCATGGCCAAAGGAAGCGATCAACTTTTTGCCGCGCTGCAGCGTAGCGTGGTTGGAGCTGGCGTCGATGTAACGGTCAAACGCGTTGGTTGCGTTGGCATCTGTCATCGAACCCCGCTGATTGAAGTCATTCAGCCCGGCAAGAAGCCGGCCTTTTACGAAGGACTCCAGGCTGCGGATGCGCGGAACCTCGTGTTCCGGCATTTCGGTGCCCGCGGTTGGCTGCACCGCCTTTCAAGCATGTGGAATCGCGCCCTGGACACCCTGCTTCTGGAACAGCCCGTTGATTATACCCCGCGCCATGAGGTCGATGTGAAACAGCCGGAGGTTGCGGCGTTTCTCGATCGCCAGGTGCACATCGCCACCGAATCATTTGGCAAAGCGGACCCGCTCGATTTGCCTGAGTACATCGAGCATGGCGGCTTCTCGGCCCTGGCCCGGTGCCTGGCCGTTGAATGGAAGCACAACACGACCCAGGCAAAGCCGTTCACTCCTATAGGGATCATTGATGTGATCGAGGCCGCTGGTCTGCGGGGGCGTGGCGGTGCTGGATTCGCAACTGCGGCGAAGTGGCGTCTGGCTGCACATCAGCCGGGCCTGCAAAAATACGTCATCTGCAACGGAGATGAGGGCGATCCCGGGGCATTCATGGATCGCATGCTGTTGGAATCCTTTCCATTCCGGATCATTGAGGGTCTCGCGATCGCAGCGATTGCAGTGGGTGCACACGAGGCGTTCTTTTACATCCGGCATGAGTATCCCCTGGCTGTTAAACGAGTGCGTGCCGCGCTTAAACTCATGCAGCAACGCGGCTGGCTCGGTGAGCGGTTGCTGGGAGCCGATTATCCTCTGACCATCTCGATTAAAGAAGGCGCCGGTGCATTCGTGTGCGGCGAGGAGACCGCGCTCATCGCCTCAATCGAAGGCAAACGTGGCATGCCGCGCTTGCGCCCGCCTTTTCCGGTAAAGCAGGGGCTTTGGGGAAAGCCCACGGTGATTAACAATGTCGAAACCCTTGCTTTGGTTCCGTGGATTCTGCGCGAAGGCGCTGAGGCATTCGCCCGGCACGGCACAGGTTCCAGCAAGGGAACGAAGGTTTTTGCTCTCGCAGGCAATGTGCGCCGCGGCGGGTTGATCGAAATCCCGATGGGCACAACGGTACGAGAAATTGTCGAGGAAATCGGTGGGGGCGTGGCCCCTGGACGCCGATTCAAAGCCGTGCAGATTGGGGGACCATCGGGTGGGTGTCTCCCCGCGCGCATGGCGGATACACCGGTCGATTATGAATCGCTGCGCGCTGCCGGAGCGATCATGGGTTCCGGTGGTTTGGTTGTTCTGGATGACTCCGCCTGCATGGTCGATATCGCACGATATTTCCTGCAGTTCACGCAGAATCAGTCTTGTGGAAAATGCACTTTCTGCCGGATCGGCACGCGCCGGATGCTCGACATTCTGGATCAACTCTGTGCTGGGAAAGGGCATGCGCGCGATCTGGCCGAACTGGAGCACCTGGCAAAACAGGTCGGCGCGGGCAGCTTGTGCGGCCTTGGCAAAACAGCTCCAAACCCAGTCCTCACCACGCTCCGGTATTTTCGCGACGAATACGAAGCGCATTTACATGGACGCTGTCCCGCCGGGAAATGCACTGCACTGATCAAATATCGGATCAAAGATAATTGCACCGGTTGCGCGATTTGTGCGAGAAGCTGTCCTGTGGATGCCATCCCGATCACTCCTTACCAGCGGCATGTGATCAACACAGAGCTTTGCACACGGTGCGATGCCTGTCGCAAGGCTTGTCCCTACAACGCGGTGGAGGTGGTATGAGCGAGACTTTCACCATCACCATCGACAAGCGTCCGGTAGAAGCCAAGACCGGTGAGAGTATCCTTGGACTTGCCCGCAAGCTGGGAATTGAGATTCCGACACTCTGTTTTTTAGAACGGTGCGGTCCACTGACTTCCTGTCTCGTTTGCCTGGTCAAGTGGAACGGAAAAATGGTGCCCTCCTGCGGGACGCTTGCCGAACCGGGCATGGCTATCGAGAGCGAGACCATGGAGGTGCACGAGGCACGGCGCACGGCCCTGGAGTTGCTTTTCAGTGATCATGTAGGCGATTGCCTGGCTCCATGCAACCGGCTTTGTCCCTTGCGCCTCAACATCCCTGTCATGCTGCGGCAGATCGAATCCGGCAGCCTGGATGGAGCCATCCGGACAGTTGGCGAGGCGCTACCCTTGCCTGGGATTTTAGGGCGGCTTTGTCATCATCCCTGTGAGCAGGGCTGCCGTCGTGGCCAGTGGGATGATCCGGCAGGCATTCGCAACCTCGAGCGCACGGTCTCCGAAGAAAATCGCAAGTCACCGCAGCCCTATTTTCCAACCGTCAAACCGTCCTCCGGAAAATCTGTGGCAATCATAGGCTCAGGACCTGCAGGGCAGGGGACCGCATACTACCTGTTGCGCGAAGGACATGCGGTCACCCTGATTGATCGGAGGTCACAGCCAGGAGGCAGCCTGCGCACCTTGGGAGAGGCTCATCTATCGCCCGACGTTGTGGATTTTGAGGTTCGCACGCTTTGTGGCATGGGCGCACAGTTGCGTCTTGACACGGAGCTCGGACGCGACATGACATTGGATAGTTTGTTGCGGGAGTTTAACGCGGTCGTCATCGCTACTGGCGAGACCTCACCTGCGGAGTCCGCAAGCATCGGAGTGGAGAACTCCGGGGCATTCATCAAAACGCATCCTGACTCCTGGCTTACCAGTCACCCAGAGGTGTTCGCGACAGGACGCGCCGTGCGGAATCTGAACCAAATCGTGAAGGTCCTGGGCGATGCCCAGGTTGCCGCCTCCGCGGTTGACCGGTTTCTTCGGGGGCAGGTTCCGCAGCGCCCGGACAAACCGTTCTCCAGTGTCATGGGCCGAATCTCGCCCGACGAGCTGCAGTTGTTTTTGCGCAGCGCTAACAAGGTGGGCGGCACACCTTGCGGGCCGAAAGCCGGGCTAAGTCGAGCGGCGGCCTCATTGGAAGCTTCGCGCTGTTTGCATTGTGATTGCCGGTCATCGGGCAGTTGCGCGCTCCAGCGCTATGCCGAGCAGTACAAGGTGGACGCCAGCCGCTTCCGCCAGCAACGCCGCAACTTCGATCAACAGCTTCAGCCAGGCGGAGTCATCTTCGAACCCGGCAAATGCATCCTGTGCGGCATCTGTGTTAAACTGACAGAACAGGCCGGCGAAGAGCTCGGATTGACGTTTATTCGACGCGGGTTTGATGTGCGGGTTGCCACGCCTTTCAATCGCACGATTGAAGAAGGTTTGAAGAAAGTGGCCGAAGATTGCGTCCGGCATTGCCCCACGGGCGCCCTTTCCTGGAAAACACGATCCTTCGACTTAAGCCTTGGAACGAAGCAGGCCAGCCGGTAGCCCACGGATTCTTTCAATTCACGAGGGGATTCCACACTTTTCGGAAGCCAAAGCCTTCGTAATCCTTGATGTTAACCGTCGCAAATTCCGTTACCCCTTGGGCGATCATCGTGAGAGCTGAGCGTCCGTCGTAAATACGCCGAAAAGCAAAATCTCTGCGGCGAGCCTGACGCCACAAAGCCTCATGCAACGGGCGGCTTTCCGTTGGAAAACCAATGAGTCGCCAGCGGGGATGTCGGCGGTAGGATTCGATCACTTCTACTGCGTCAGCGGGATCGAGAGGATGCGCCAATACGGCTGGGTTGCGCAGCAGAACGTAGAATTCCGCCAGAATGAACTCGGAAATCGCCACGTCTTCGTTGTGCTGGATGGAAATCATCCAGCCATAAGCCGCTTCATGGCTGGGAGAATCTTTGTTGAATGCGTGTAGCAGGATGTTGGTATCGATCGAAAACATAGACAATCACCTTCTGTCTCTCGGAGTGACACCCGGATCCAGATCGGTGCGCTGTGCCTGTTCCTTTAGTTCAATGTCGCTCAGACCTCCCCAACCAAGAGAGCGAGGCGTTGGTGGCCGCCATTCGGTGGGATCGCCCGGCTCCGGGGCGTAAACACTCAAAATGTATTCGAGTCCACGCCGGGCTAGTTCAGCAAGAGAGATTTCCCGGCTCTCGCAAACCTTTCGAGCGCGATCGTAAACATCGTCCGGCAACTGAATTTGTGTTCGCGTCATGCCACCACTTTAACAGCATTAAGCGGTGATGTCAATCTGATGGCATACCGCTTGGTTCAAACCAGTATCAACAAATGTCACCGGTTGTAGTCGCGTGCCTGTTTGACCGCTTTGCTGATGGGGGTTTTGGGCACTGCCCCAGTCCAAACCTTAAGCTTGCTGCGCTTGGAGATGCCCGGTGAAACAAGAGCCACTTTACCTTCTGCTTTTCGCCAGACTTTCTCTTGCTTAAGCGTCTCAGATCGGAGCAAGGATTCGGCGGACCATTTGTTGTTCTGCGCGTAGGCTGCAAGCCGGAACAGTTCGCGTCCGATTTCGGCCTTGGACAACTTCTTTTTCGAGGTGGACTTTGCCGGTTCCGGCAGTTTGGCCCGGCGCGCTTTCTTGAGCAGTTTCTCCGCTCGCATCAGCGCGGGCAGGTGTTTGGGAATTCCGTCGAGGGCCGATGGACGCGCCCGATGGGTGCCTTCCTTTTCGGCACGCTTGATCTTCTCCCAATTGCTCCAGACTTGGTCCACATCGTCCACCTTCAAATTCCCGAAAACGTGAGGATGCCGTCGGATGAGCTTCTCCGCGATTGTTCCCGCGACCGCGTTAAAATCGAAGGCGTTGCGCTCCTTGCCTAACTGACAATGAAAGACCACCTGCAAAAGAAGATCGCCCAACTCCTCAATCATCTCATGCTCATCCTCCGCTTCAATCGCATCGAGTAGTTCATAGACCTCCTCTACCGCATGCCAGCGCAGGGACTTGTGATCCTGTTCCCGATCCCAGGGACAGCCATCCGGCGCCCGCAACCGTTCCATCACGCCGATCAGTTCGCGAATGCCTTTAACGTCCAGGTTGGACTTGGACCCTTTTGCAGGACGGCGGTCAGATGATTTCTTCTTCACAATGTGAGCCGTTGTTTCCGCGCCCGTTAACTGTTTACAGGATTACCAGGTTATCGCGGTGAACCAATTCAACCCGCTGGAGTTTTCCGTTGCGAATCTCTGCCGAGCCAAACCCAGCGATGCCGCGGGCAAACTCTGTTCCATCCAGGTCGCGAATACCGACGACCTCGCCGGCCTCGAAATCTCCTTCACAGCGTTTCACACCCGGCGGCAGGAGGCTCTTGCCGCTTTCCCGAACCGCTTTGCGCGCTCCGGCGTCAACAACGAGGGTGCCCTTTGGATAATGAAAAAATGCGATCCAACGCTTGCGGCCCTTCATGCGGGTTGATCGAGGAACGAACAGCGTCCCTTCCGGTTCGCATTTGAGCACCTTTGCCAAGGTGCCCTTCTTGCGTCCGCTTGCGATCACCAAAGGAATGCCTGAACGCACGACAATCTTCGCGGCTTGTACTTTGGAAGCCATCCCGCCTACCGCAGTCGCGCTGTCGGTACCACCTGCGATTTGCTCAAGCGCGGCATCGATCTTCTCAATCCTTGTAATAGTCTTGGCGCCCGGGGTGCCGAAACTTTCAATCACACCATCCACTGTGGTCAGGATCACCAGCAGGTCGGCTGGAAGCAGCGAGGCAACCAGCGCGGATAAAGTGTCGTTGTCGCCGAACTTGAGTTCCGTGAACGACACCACATCGTTCTCGTTGATGATGGGAACCACTCCGTGTCGGAGCAGATTGACCAGCGTGTTGCGTGCGTTGAGGTGCCGCTCGTGATGCTCCAGATCGGCATGCGTTAGAAGAATCTGGGCAACAGCCAGGTTGTGCTTAGCGAAAAGCCGCTCGTAGGTGGCCATCAAACGGGACTGGCCAATCGCAGCACAGGCCTGGAGTTCGGCGAGTTCCTGGGGGCGTTTGCTATGCCCCAAAACGCCCATGCCGGCGCCCACAGCGCCGGAGGTCACCAGCACCACCTCGCGGCCAGCTTTCCTCTGCTCGGCAATTTGGGCAACGAGTTGCTCCATCTGCGCGAGATCCGGCTGCTTCTTGCTATCGGTGAGAACACCGGTGCCGACCTTTACCACCATTCGCGAGACGTCCTTTAGCAATTCCGCTCGCGTGGGTCCCGTTTTATTAGTCGAACTCTTCGAATCCACCCCGCGAGCCTACCAAAGCTCTTTCCGAAAGAGAAGCGTCCCGTGAGCCGTCATTCCCACAAAAACCTTGGACGTAACCCCGCCGGCGCTCCTCATCGAGTTCCTGTTCACGCTCCGTTATCCATTGTTCATAAGCCCATTCGTCTACCAGACCGTTCTCGCGATCCATGCAGCAGTCGCGGAAGCTCACGCCGCTGCCACAATCGCACGCACGCGCCGTCCAAAGAGGAGAGGTGATGCATTGCTTGAATCCGCGGGGCATCCTCTGGCATGCCTTGCACACGTGATCGCGGTGGCCGCGTCCGCTGAACTGCTCATTCGGACGTGATCGGCCGCAGATTCGACAATAGTGTCCCATGACGGCATGGGAGGATGCTTAGTCTTGGTCTAAAATCAAAGCCGGATGTTGACGGGGTGTGGCTGAAGGTGGGTGAGCAACGCGGGAACAAAGAACTGCAAAGTTCAAAAGTTTTCGATCTCACATCACACGTATCCTGTAGGGAAAATTGACTTGGCACGAAAAGGCTGTAGAGGACTACAGCACTCCACGACCGCAAGCGGACTTCGCCCGGATTCGTGAATTCCTAAGTTCAAACACTCAGCATGGCAACACCTCAGCCCACCAAGTTGGGCACTAGCTGTGCGGAAAACGCTACGCGTCCTGGCGGCGTGAAGCCTGCGAAGCGCCGCTTTTTCGCTGGACGGCAGGGATGTCACACGAAGATACAAAGACCACGAAGAAGAGCAGGGTATTGATGGGTAGGGCGAGCCTCGCCGAGGCCGCCGACAACACAAGAGGGGAAGTCTTCTGATGCCACCGTCATTAGCCAAACGGTCGGATAACTGCGATTTCCTTTGCACTTCAGTACTGTCGGTAGCCTCCAATTCCTAAAAGGAATCGCATCGTGACCATGGACCTTATAGGTTATTCGTATGTCCATACCAACGTGCAGCATGGCCGTGCTTAATTTGATGCGCCGCAAGGCTGCTCGTTCGGTAGACTGGCTCCTGTTGGTGACGTGCGTATCGTTTGGAGAGCTTAGCCTGACTTTCGCATTGCGGAGGTTGGGCGGGTTTCCCGCTGGAAAGATTCGTGTTGTATCCAACCAACAGGCACGGAGGTGTGGGCATGCAAACCAAAGGTAAAGCATGAATAGTCTTCCTGTTCTCAATCCGAAAGCCGCTGCTATTGACGTGGGCAGTGAGCAAATGCATGTATCAGTTGCTGGCGGGCCGCCCAAGGTGTTTGGCTCGACCACCACCGAGTTGCACGCATTGCGCGACTACCTGCTGGAACAAGGGGTCAACACAGTGGCGATGGAAGCGACCGGAATTTATTGGCTTTGTCCGTATGAGGTGCTGGAAAAAGCCGGTCTCAATCCGATCATGGTGAACGGGAAGTACGTTCGCAACCTGCCAGGACGCAAGACCGACATGAGTGATTGTCAATGGCAGGCGACCTTGCATGCGCACGGGTTGCTCAGGGCGGGGTTTGTTCCGCCCGATCATATCCGGCGTTTGCAGGATTATTTGCGTTTGCGCGCCGATCACATCTCCAGTTGCGCCACGAGCGAGCAGCATATGCAGAAAGCACTGGAGCGAATGAACATCAAGATTCATGACGTGATCAGCGATCTGACCGGAGTGAGTGGATTAAAGATGGTGAGAGCTATTCTTGAGGGAGAGCGCGATCCGGAGAAACTGCTGGCATTGTGCGACCCGACGATCCAGAAGAAGAAAGCCAAGCGTGTGTGCGAAGCGCTGCGAGGGACGTGGAAGCAAGAGCACCTCTTTGCCCTGCGCCAAGCCTTGGCAGCCTGGGAGTTTTATCGCGCCCGAATTGCCGAATGCGATCAGGCTCTGGAAGAAGTGCTCAAGAAAATGACGGAGCACAAGGCCGATCCCCCTGGGGAGTTGCCCAAGTCGGACCGAAAGAACAAGAGCAACACTCCGCAGATAGATGGGTTGCTGAAGTTGCTCTGGAAACTCTGTGACGGCAAGGATGCGACAAAGCTGCCCGGGATAACTGAGCACACACTGCTACGGTTGGTTTCGGAGGTTGGAACCGACCTCAAAGAGCATTGGGAGAACGAAAAGAGGTTTACCTCGTGGCTGGGGCTGGCTCCCGGGACCCATCAGAGCGGCAAGCGGCGCAGATCGGAGAAGCGATCAACCAACAAAGCAGGCCGACTCTTATGTGTGATTGCCCGAGCGGTGGGCAAGACAAATGATCGAGCCTTGGGAGGGTTCTATCGAAGAATCCGAAGCCGCAGCGGCGGCCTGGTAGCAAGCAGGGCACTGGCTCGCAAGCTTGGAGCAATGTTCTGGAGAGTGATGGTCCACGGATTAGCTTACGTGGAGCATGGTCTGGCCAAGTATGAGGAAAAAGTACTGCAGACCGAACATACGACATTAGCCCGCCGGGCCAGGAGACTTGGACTAACACTAGCCCCTATGCAAAACCCTATGAAAACCTAGCTTTGCCCTCCCAAAAATCCTGCCGTCGTTAGGCAGGTCCATGGAAAGAACAAATCCGAGTGAAAAATACTCCCGGTCCATCGGGTTGGCGCCAAGAAGCGCCAACCCGATGGACCAGGGTGAAATCAAAGGGGTGCGGGGGCTACCCACAGTACGGAATTCGGTTCGGCTTGCATTCCTGGATTCGAACCACACACCCCGCACGAGAGGTGAAGTATCCTTTGAAACTGACAAATCCAATTCAGGACTTGTCCCCTGAGAGCGCCTTTTGGGACCTCGTCGAGGCGTCTGTGGTGTCGGGTATCACCCCGGTCAGGGTCGCAGAGTCTTGCAGGCCCTCTTAAGAATGTTGGATTCCCTCGCGGGATGCTGACGCCGCAACATCAGGTCCGGTGGTGTCGCGCTTACGTGCTTAAGGTACCAGGGTCTTGTGGTGTAGGTCCGGTGTCCCATTTCGTTGTCCGTATCTGCTTTACATACACTTGCGGTTGTCTTTCACTGCGGCTCATGCACATCCCAAATAGACGCGCGGGCCTGATAATCACCCTGCTGGGATTGGTTTTTCTCGCGGTATTCTTGGTGCGCGGATGTCGCAGCGGCACGGCTCCTAAGGCTTCGGTGCAGCTTGGCTCGACACATGCCAGCAGCCAAATGAGTTCCTCCAGCACGTCGTCATCTACAGACGGTGCCACCTTCACCCCTCAACGCGCTCTCCTGGTTTATGACGATGCCAAAGATCCGCTGTTGAAGCGTGTGGCGTTACTGATGGCTGAGCAACTAACCAACGGCGGTTGTTTTCAGGAGGTAAGAATTGTGGGGAAAGCGCCCTGGATTCCGCAAGGCGAACGTGCACCCGATGTATTCATTCGCCTGGATTTGCCAAGCCTGGGTTCAAAAGGGGTAATCATACGAACCACAAAGACCTCTGTTGAAGCCAGCTTCTCAACAGCACCCTGGTCCAGTAATCATCATTCAAGTGACTACGCAACAGCCCCTGTTGTGTCCTTTGCATGGCGCGGTTATCTCAACCTGGAAAGCACGTTTCAAGGGATAAGGACTGATGCGTATGGCGACATGACGAAGGCCATCTGCGGCAGCCTGACCAAGGCCATTTCAAACGAGGTTCAAGCCCTCAGCGCCAAGTTCCCGCCGATGCCGGAACTGCCATCGTGTTTCTATGGTCCGTATCGTCCTGTGGAGGATTTTGCGGCGTTGACCGCTGTGCGAGCGGAGCGAGGCTGCTCCTATCACGGCTTGTTCACTCACAACCAAACGTTTTGGCGTTTTACATCCAGCTCAAATGCTGCAGATCAGATACTGCATCTCATCCGTGAGTTTGAAAAAGCCGGATGGCGCTGCAAGGACACCTCGCTCACAAACACGACCTCCGAATATGCCCGTCTTGGAAAGGATGCAAGTAGGCTTGAGATTTTCCGCGTTCCTGCCGGCGGCGAGGCTTTTCATGGACCTTCGCAAACCATGTCCGAGTTTGTCGTGCATTACCGGGAGCCTTTCTCACAAGAGGAGGTGACCAATGCTATCGATCAACTCTTTGCCACGGATCCTTCGGCTGAAAGTTTAGTGGCTTTCCGGCAAAGTTTCTCTGGTAGCCAGCAGGAGCGGTTTTATGAATTGATCAAGAAGTCGCCTGGAGTTCACCCGCAGGCCTGTGCCAACCTCGCCAGTCATTTCCTGTCGCTCAAGGACACAAACTCCGCACTTAAGATGCTCCTGCGCGCGAAAGCCCTTTCTATTGCGGCGGACGATCCCACAGCCGTGCTCTCATCTATAGACTCTATTGCTAGGCAGATCTCGCCTCGCGAACCGCTCAAGCTGGAACTAACCAGCGACCTCTGCCGGGAGGCAGGGTTCCTCGAATTGACTAATGGCTTTAGTTCAATCGAAGCCGAGGTTCCCCTTGGCAAGCCTTTGCTTTTGTTTGGCGCCGCGACCGGAGGGCTCGAACGGATCGCCCTCACCATTCGGCTCGGACAGAATGGGAACCATCCTTGGAGCCTTACCAGGGCGCAGGAGAATTTCCGATCGCGCAGCTCTGGAACCTGGACAGCAGGGGGTCCGCTCCGGCAGACCTTCAGTTCGGACGGTAAAACCATCAATGTGGCCACCGACTTTTTACCCGGCACGAACCGGATGCGATCCGTGGTTAAACCCGGGAATTAGACCGAGTTCCTGTTGTTTGTCGAGGTTCACCTGGTGCGCGGGAGCGTCTCCTGTGCAACTGGTTCCGTAACAAGCTTCCTTTTTACACCTTTTATAGCTGCAAGTTCAGCTTGTGTTTTCTAGAGGATGAGGCAGAATAATCGGCTCTTCTCCCGGGCGGAGGTACCGCCCGCGCAGACCCGGTGGTTACAAATCCGGCTTTGATGACACCCTGAACGGGTGGCGGGAAGCGTTGACTTATATGCAGCACATTCGAAATATTGCGATTATTGCCCACGTCGATCATGGGAAGACGACGTTGGTTGATTGTTTGTTGAAACAGTCGGGCACCTTCCGTGCCAACCAGGCCGAATCCCAGGAAGAGCGTTTGATGGACTCCATGGACCTCGAGCGCGAGAAGGGCATCACCATCCGGGCCAAGAACGCAGCTTTCAAATACAAGGATTACCACGTCAACATCGTTGACACTCCCGGTCACGCCGACTTCGGCGGCGAGGTGGAGCGTATCATGAACATGATCGACGGCGTGCTGTTGGTCGTTGATTCCGTTGACGGCCCCCAGGCGCAAACGCGCTTCGTATTGCGCAAGGCCCTGGAAGCGGGTGCCAAGCCGATCGTTGTCATCAACAAAATCGACCGTGACAATGCGACACCCCACAAGGTGTTGGACGCCGTTTTCGATCTGTTCGTCTCGTTGCACGCAACAGATGAGCAATTGGATTTCCCAGTGGTTTATGCCAGCGCCAAGGCTGGATATGCGAAGCACAAAATGGAAGATCTGTGCGACACAATGGAGCCCCTGTTTGATGCGATCATCAAGCAGATTCCTCCGCCGCGCGCGCATGCCGGTGAAGGCTTCAAAATGCTGGTAGCCAACCTCGATTATTCCGATTACCTCGGGCGAATCGCCCTGGGCAAGATCGTGTGTGGCAAGGTGAAGGTAGGGGATCAATCCGTGTGTATCCATGGAGATGGAACCAAGGAGTTATCCAAGATTACTGCCATTTACCATTTTGAGGGAATGAAGCGCATCGAAGTGCCGGAAGCGCACGCGGGCGACATCATAGGACTCACCGGTTTCGAAGGGGTGTTCATCGGAGAAACGATCACCGATTCCCCCGACCGCACACCCTTGCCCTTCGTGCCGATTGATCCGCCTACCATTCAAATGCAGTTCGCCGTAAACGACGGGCCGCTCGCAGGCATGGATGGGAAACTCGTTACTGCACGTCATATCTGGGAACGGTTGGTTAAGGAAATCCGCACCAACGTAGCTCTGCGCATTCAGCAAACTGAGGTTCCGAACATTTTCAACGTCAGCGGGCGCGGCGAAATGCAGATTGCAATTTTAGTGGAGCAGATGCGCCGCGAAGGTCACGAAGTGCTGGTTTCCCGTCCGGAAGTCATCTATCGCAAGGACGCCGAAGGCAATTTGATGGAGCCCATCGAAAAGCTGTTCCTCGAAATCCCCAAGGAAGCCATGGGCGACGTGATGCAGAACCTGGCGAACCGCAAGGGCGACATCACGGCGATGAATCATCACGGAAATGACATCAGCATCGAAGCGCTGATTCCCACCCGCGGCTTAATCGGGTTTGAGACCGATTTGGTCAATCAGACGCGCGGCCTGGGCGTTATGAGCCATTTGTTCCATGAATACGGCGCGGATCGCGGCGAGATCATCGCCCGCAAGAACGGGTCGCTGGTTAGCATGGAGAGTGGCGAAGCAATGGCCTACGCCCTCAACATGATCCAGGAGCGCGGCCGTCTGATGGTGGCTCCGGGTGAAGCCATCTACGAGGGAATGATTGTGGGCGAGAACGCCCGCGAAAACGACATTCCCGTGAACCCGTGCAAAGCCAAGAAACTGACGAACATGCGTTCGCAAGGTGACGGAAAAGGAATCCAGTTGAACCCTCCGCTGAAGATGTCACTTGAACGTGCTTTGGAGTACATCGGCTCCGATGAATACGTGGAGGCAACTCCCAAGAACCTCCGGTTGCGCAAGAAGATCCTGGATGAGAACCAACGCAAACGCGCCTCTCAGAACCGGGTGCGAGTCATTGCGGAATGAAAAAGCCCGCCTGAGCGGGCCAATAAATACCAACATTTGAGCGGCCTTACCGCTCCACCACGCGTCCTCCTTCATGGGTGGGCGCGTGGTGCTTTAAGAGAGAGACTACCGGGCTACACCAGTCCCTTCGCAGGCGGGACAAGCAGGCGCTGCGTGCAGGATGCAGTGATACATATAGTCTTTGAGCTTGGCACGGCGCATCTTCAACTCCTCAATCTCCTGGTCTGACGCGAAATCGATTTCCTCTTCAATCCGGTACACAGCGTCGTCCAGGCGGTGGTATTCGTCGAACATGTTGCGAAAATGATCATCCGTGTTTTTCAGACGGCGGATCACTTCGCGGTGCTCGGGGAACTCTTTCAGGATAGGATGATGGAGGTCCATTGGCTTAACTCCTGCCTTTCTTTTTGGGGTTCGTGCTCGCCGCGCGCAAACCGCCCAGGCAACAAAGCGCCTGAGGGTGTTGAGGTTGTGGTAAAAGACACTCTCGAAATAAGAGGACCGTTGCGCCGTGGAATCGGCTTGGGTCCAGCCGGGCTTTTCGCGTCTCTAGTGCCATGCGCGGTAGCCGCTTTTAGCGGCTATAAGTTATCTACTCGAAAAGCGAACTCCAGTAAAGAAAAGTTTTGCTGAAGGTTAAACTTTTTTCGCCGTCCGCCCCACAAAATCCATAGCCACCAGGCACACGTCATCATCGAATCGGCTGCCCTGCGCGAACTCCTTGATTTCCGTGAGCAGACGTTTGAGCAGTTGATTGGAAGGCAGGCCCATGTGCCGCGTGAGCGCTGCCTGAAGCTGGCCCTCCGTAAAGAGTTCTTCCTTCTGGTTGTGCACTTCTACCAACCCGTCAGTGAAGAGCAAGAGCAGGTCCCCGGGCGTCATGCAGATTTCTGACCACTCGTACTTGGCATCTTCAAACAAGCCCAACGCAGGGTAGTTTCTCCCGGCGTGATGTGTCATCAAACGCGTGGTCCCGCCGGACCGCTCAACAATCACCGGCTTGGGATGGCCTGCATTTGCCCAAACCACTTGGCCCGTGGCAGCATTGGCCACGAGGTAGAGTGCAGTCGTCAGCAACGGTGAGCCCGTATTCTTCAGGATCGCACAAAGATCAGCGTTCAGTTTCTCCAGGAACTTCCCCGGATCCAATGCCACGGGCTTCAGCTCCTCTACCAACGCCCGGATCATCGCCGTGACCAGGGCTGACCTTATCCCATGGCCCGCCACATCGCATACGAACACGGAGGCCTCGGTTTCCGATAGCGCTGACACCGTGAAGAAATCTCCGCCCACCGTGCCAGCGGGCAGGTATTCGTGGTTAAATTGAATCGCGCTGATCTCGCTGCCAGAAGCCACAGGAAAGATGGGATACTGCTGGGGCAGCATGGCCAATTGAATCTCCTTGGCCATCTTGAGATCGTCTTCCATCTCGCGGTTCTTTTCCCGCAACTGTTTTCGGCTGAGCGCCAATTGAGAGTTGGCTCGGCGGATCTTTTCGTCCGCCAGCTTCTGGGCAGTTATATCCCAAAAGATACCTTGCAGGCCGATCGGCTTGCCGTCCGCGCCGTATAAGGGCGTCTTCACCACCTGTACATAGACCTTCTTGTGGCCCGATGGCTGGTTTTCTTCGACCGTGTCGTAAGCCTTGCCGGTGCTGAGCACGGTTTGGTCATCGATCTGGTACTTCTTGGCCAGTTCCGGCGGAAAGAAGTCATAATCCGTCTTGCCGATGATCTCGTGCAGGGGGTGGCCCAGGGTCGAGCAGAACTGTTGATTGGCGAAAGTGAAGCGTCCTTCCAGGTCCTTTCGGAGAATATTCTGAGGGAGGTTGGTTACCAGCGAATGATAAAGCGCCTCGGAATTGCGCAGGTTCTCCTCCGCTTTTCTTCGGGAGGTGATGTCCTCCACAGTGCCTTCATAAAAAACAACCTGGCCCGTGGCATCGCGCACAGCACGACAATTCTCCGAAATCCAGATCGTGCTGCCGTCTTTGCGGTATACCTGGGATTCAAACCCCGACAGCTCATCGCGCCGTTGCATTTCCGCGATGAACTCCTGACGCCGGTTTGGCTGCACATATAACGTGCGGCCGATGTCCACCAGGTCCGTCATCAACTCTTCTGGCGAGCTGTAACCGTAAATGCGAGCGAGGGCCATGTTGGCCATGAGGTAGCGGCCACCGACGGTTGTTTGAAAAATTCCTTCGATCAGGTGGTCGAAGACGCTGTGGTATTTCTGCTCCGCTGCCTGCAAAGCGCAGCCGGCCTGAAAGCTCTCGATCCCATAACGCAAGGAGCGCTCCAGCCAGATAGGGCTGAGCTGGGGCTTAACAAGGTAATCCTGCGCGCCGGCATGCACGCTCTCAAGAGCGAGCTCAGCATGATCCACCTGGCCAAGCACGATGACGGGTGAATTAGGAGCCTGTTCCCGCAACAATGCTACGTTGCCCAGGCCTGCGCCGTCCGGCAGGAAAAGGTCCATCAGTATAAGATCAAAATCCTTCCGCGAGGCCAGACGCGCCAGTCCACTCGTGAGGCTGGGCACCCACTCGCATGTCGCCTGGAGCTCGGGCGCTTGTCCCAGCATATCCTGCAGCTTGCGGCCTGTTCCCGCGTCCTTCTCC
Source organism: uncultured Verrucomicrobiota bacterium (assembly GCA_942493075.1). Taxonomy (GTDB): domain Bacteria; phylum Verrucomicrobiota; class Verrucomicrobiia; order Limisphaerales; family UBA8199; genus JBBQYD01. Next base: position 608,574 of record OW818681.1, read on the forward strand.
AGCAACAAAATTCTTAATCGATCCTGCGCCATATGGCTGTGTCCGGAACGCCCCTCAACCTGCGCCCGGTGTTGAGGTTCAGCATGACAGTATTACGCAACCGCGGCAAGACTCTTAGCTCTTTTCATCCACCCGTTTATGTCGTAACGTGCGCAGCGGTTTAATAAGCCAAATGCCCAGTGTTTACATTAAAACCTACGGCTGCCAAATGAATGAGCGCGATAGCGAGGCTCTTGCGGCTCAGCTCGCCGCCCAGGGTTTTTCGCTCGCCGCTTCCGAAACCGTCGCCGATGTGGTGCTGCTCAATACGTGCAGCGTGCGCGACATGGCGGAGCAAAAGGCGCTTCACAAGATGACGGCTGTCGCTGCCGCTCTCCGCCCCTCCAACCCGAAAGCCATCCTCGGCTTCCTCGGTTGTATGGCGCAGAGCAGGGGAGCGCAACTTCTGGAGCAGATTCCTGGTGTGCGCCTCGTCCTTGGTACCCAGAAGATCCACCACACCGCCGAGCATCTGAACCAGTTGCTTTCTGGTGCTGCCAGCCAGGTTGTTGATGTCGCTGAGGAGAACGGAAGCGAACGGGCTATCCGTGAGCATCTTTCGGGGGGCGCATCGCGCAAAGCAGTGTCCGCTTTCATCAGCATCATGCAAGGCTGCAATCAACACTGCACGTTTTGCATCGTTCCTTTCACGCGAGGAGCTGAGCGCAGCCGCCCTATCCCGGAAATAGTCGCAGAGATCAGGACGCTGGTAGAAGGCGGAGTTAAGGAAGTCACGTTGCTCGGACAGATCGTCACCAGCTATGGACGGCGGGACTTGCCCGTCGTCAACGGTCGCTCCCCCTTTGTTCAGTTGCTCGATGCGGTGCATGAGCTCGATGGGTTGGAACGCATCCGCTTTACTTCCCCTCATCCCAAAGGTTATGGCGATGATTTGGTCGAGGCGTATGGGCGTCTTCCTAAACTGGTCGAGAGTGCCCATATCCCGGTTCAGAGCGGGAGCAATCGAATTCTTAAGCAGATGCATCGCGGGTATACCCGGGAACGTTTCCTGGAGATTATCGGGAAGCTTCGCCAGCAGCATCCCGGCATGGGCATCAGCACCGATCTCATTGTGGGCTTTCCAGGGGAGACTGAGGCCGATTTCGAGGACACACTTGCGCTGGCCAGAGAAGTTGAGTTTGACCAGGCTTACATCTTCAAATACTCCGAGCGGCGTGATACCCCTGCGGCAGGTCTGCCCGATCAACTGCCCACAGAAGTTAAGGAAGAGCGCAACATGCGCCTCCTGGAGACGGTGAATACACTAGCCGCAAAACGTTATAACAGCCTTGTGGGAGGCACCGTCGAGATTCTGGTAGAAGGCCCTAGTAAGAGGAACCCCCTGCGCTACACAGGGAGAACTCGTTGTAACCGGATTGTGGTGTTCGATGGCTCCGAGCGGCACCGAGGGCAGTTGATGAAACTGGAGATTGTCCGGGCCGGGTCATTCACGTTGTACGGCAACCCCGATATCGTTTCCTAAGATGACTTGCGCGCCCGGGTAGCATGGGCCATCCTGTGGCGCACGTGAGCTGATGATTCTGAAGCTATCCATTCTAAGTGCCCTGCTAGGCCTCATTTACGGAGTGCCGTGGGTCTATGGCCTGGTGCAGCCAGACCGCTTTGCTGATAGGGCACGCAAGTTTCCCCGGTCGATTCCGTGGGGCGTCGCCTTGATGCTGCTTGGATCGGCTTGGTTTCTCTACAACCTGAGCCAGGAATCGATAGCAGATTTCGCTGCCTTTAAGAATTTCCTCCTGTTCGGCTTTGCTGCCATTGGTATTGGAACCTGCCTTTTCGTGCACGATTTCCTGGCCGTTCGCGGGTTAGCCGTTGTTTTATTGCTCCTGGCTAAGCTGATGGTGGATTCAGGGCGGGTTGCCCTTTCCTCAACATCCTGGGCTCTGGTGGTCCAAGTGCTTGCCTATGTGTTCGTGCTGGCGGGGATGTGGTTGACCATCTCCCCCTGGCGCATGCGTGATTTCCTGGATTGGATGGTGAGTATTCCGAGTCGGCTCAAGATCATCTGTGGCCTGAACGCAGCCTTGGCATTATTACTGATTGTGCTCGGCTGGCTGCGGTTCTAGGCTCCTTCATGTCAGTGCAAGGCGCGCGCGGCAGAATCCTTGTCATACGCGGTGGGGCGATCGGTGACTTCATCCTCACCTTGCCGGTCCTGACCGCTTTGCGCCGCCAGTTTCCCGCAGCCCGTCTGGAGATCCTCGGTTACCCCCACCTGGTCGGCTTGGCTGTCGAAAGTGGTCTGGTCAGTTCAGGCCAGTCTATTGAGGCCCGGCCACTGGCTGGGTTCTTCGCGAGAAACGGCGATCTAGACCCGAACCTCATCGACTACTTCTCGGATTTCGACATCATTATTTCCTACCTGTACGACCCAGACCACATTTTTAAGACGAACGTCGGTCGTTGCAGCTCGGCACAGATTATTCAGGGCCCTCACCGGCCTGACGAACGCCAACCCATCCCGGCCAGCCACGTGTTTCTGCAGCCCTTGGAGCGGCTCGCCATTTTTGACGCTGACCCCGTGCCGCGGTTGGATTTCGGTGTGTCCAACGGTGAATCAGTTCGTATCGCCCTGCATCCCGGCAGCGGGTCACCACGCAAGAATTGGCCTGAATCCCAATGGGCAGATCTGATTCAAAGGCTGATCAACGAAACAGACTGGAATCTCCTGGTGGTGGGTGGTGAGGCTGAGGGGGACAGGCTTCAGAGATTGACGGCCGCGCTGCCTCCGGCACGGCTGCGCCTGGCTCGCAACATGCCGCTTCCAGCTCTGGCGCGCGTGCTCCAAGGATGCTCCGGGTTTCTCGGGCATGACTCGGGAATATCCCATCTGGCCGCAGCGGTAAACGTGCCTGCTCTCATTCTGTGGGGAGAAACGATCGAAGAGGTTTGGCGTCCGTTGGGGCCAAAGGTGCGTGTTCTCAAAGCGGGGGCAGAACTTCAGAAACTGCCTGTGGACATGGTAATGCAGTCCCTGAGGAGTCTTTCTGACTGACTCCCCCTGGAGGTCGTCGTATCAAATCGCTTGGCATGCTATATTGCGGCAAGCGACTTGCTAATCAGGGGGCCGTCGTCCGGCAAAACGGGTGTCGGCCTAAGAAATGGGGGCAAATGGGAATTGCTGTGTCTTGAACCTGAGGTTTTTTTGTATCAACCCGGGACACATGACTTTTCCTTCGCCAGTTCGGCGTCAGGAGCAAATGAAAAAGATTCTGGTCATAGATGACGAAGAGTGGCTGCGAGAGATGGTTACCATGGCTCTGCAGCAAAAGGGCTTCGATGTCGTGGAGGCTGGCGACGGCTCATCCGGGATCGAAACCGCCCGCCAGCATCTGCCGGATCTGATCCTTTGCGATGTGAACATGGAGAAGGTGGACGGTTATTTAACCCTGTCTGCCCTGAGGAATGAGCCGGTCACTGCCTCTATCCCGTTCATTCTAATGACCGGTTTGGCAGATAATGCCGGGATGCGTCATGGGATGGAACTTGGGGCCGATGATTACCTGCCCAAGCCTTTCACATTGGATGCCTTGTATGCAGCCGTGGATGCGCGGCTCAAAAAAGTTCAGGCGGTTCGACAAGAGGCTGAGAAAAAGTTGGCCGATCTTCGGGACAACATCAGCCTGATGCTTCCTCATGAGTTGCGAACGCCCCTTAACGGTATCCTGGCTTTTGGTGAAATTCTCGCCTCGGACGCTGCCAACCTGAACGCAGGGGAAGTCGCCGAGATGGGCCAGGGCATTTATGATTCAGGAAAACGGCTGGAGCGCTTGGTGGAGAACTTCCTGATCTACGCCCAGATTGAGTTGCTTGGATTTGATCCCCAAAAGGTCGGCACCCTTCAGACATCCATCTCGCTCTCACCCAGTGAAATCATCATCGGCAGCACCAGGCGCGAGGCTGAGAAAGCGCAACGTCCAAACGATGTTACTTTTCAGCTATCCGATACCCCAGTGCGTATTTCGCCCGATTACCTGGGAAAAATCGTTTCGGAGTTGGTGTCCAACGGACTCAAGTTCTCTCCACCCGGCACCGCTTTGAACGTGTCGTTCGGCGAGGTCAACGACTCGGTCGTCCTCAAAATCCAGGATTTCGGCCGTGGGTTTCATTCTGAGCACCTCTCCAGGATTGGCGCCTACATGCAATTCGAGCGCAAAATGCACGAACAGCAGGGTCTGGGGCTCGGGTTGGCGATCGCAAAGCGTCTCACCGAGGTGCATGGCGGCAGCCTCACTGTTCAGAGCCAGCCAGGCCATGGCACCACTGTTTTCGTCAAGCTGCTGAAAGCCTCCTAGCCGTCCTTCAGGTCCTTCGAGGTTGCAACACACTTTCGCTCAGCCTACATTGCGCCGATGTTCGACATGATCCGTTCTGAGCTGACCACCGCCGCTGACAAATTGACCCATCTGCGGAGGTTTCTTTGACGTCGCCAGCGCGCAAAAACGACTGGCGGAGATCAACGCCTTGATGGCGGGAGAAACGTTTTGGAATAGCCGCGACCAGGCCCAGAAACTCATCGACGAAGCCAACACCCTTCGCAATAGAAGCGAACCGCTGTTGAAGGCAGAGAAAGAGCTCGAAGATTTCAGAGTTATGGTTGAACTGGGAGAAGCCGAGCCCGAGGCTTCCCAGACAAAGATTCAATCCGAGTTGGAGCAGGAGTTGTCCGCCTTTTTCAAGAAACTTGAGGCGCTTGAGCTCCGGGTATTCCTCAGCGGCCCACACGACAAGTCGAACTGCATCATGAGCATCAACGCCGGGGCAGGGGGCACCGAGTCCTGCGACTGGGCGAACATGCTCATGCGCATGTATCAACGATGGGGCGAATCGCGCGGCTGGAAGGTGGATGTTGAAGACGTGCTCGTGGGAGAAACCGCCGGAATCAAAAGCGCTACCCTGCTGATCACCGGAGAGAATGCCTACGGCTTCTGCAAAGCCGAGCGCGGCGTCCATCGCCTGGTGCGGATCTCACCATTCGACGCCAATAAGCGGCGTCATACCAGCTTCTCCAGCGTAGATGCCATCGCCGAAATTGAGGAAACCTCATCGGACATTGTCCTTCCGCCGACTGAACTCCGAGTGGACACTTACCGATCCGGCGGTAAAGGCGGTCAGAATGTGAACAAGGTGGAAACCGCCGTCCGCATCACTCACATTCCGACGGGCATTGTAGCGGCGTCTCAAAACCAGCGCTCGCAACATCAGAACCGCGCCACAGCGATGAAGATGTTGATTTCGAAACTCTACGCTCAACGTGTCGATGAGCAGAAAGCCGACATGGAGCGTTTCTATGGCGAGAAGGGCAGTATCTCCTGGGGAAATCAAATCCGGAGCTATGTTTTTCAGCCGTATCGCATGGTTAAAGACCTGCGCACAGGCGTGGAAACCAGCAATGTTCAGGCGGTGATGGATGGCGAGTTGGATGCCTTTGTCAACGGCTGGCTGCGGGCGGGTTGCCCTATGAAACGCATGCAAGGCGTAAAGGACGAAGATTGAGCATGACGATCCTCGATACCATCGTTGAACAAAAAAAGGTGGAGATCGCCCGGTTGCCCGCGACGCCCGTCACACCCGAGCGCCTCCAGCAAGCAATGGCTCAGCGCCGGGATCAGCCCCGCTCATTTCTGCACGCGCTTCAGCACCCCGCGAAGGGCACGATGGCGCTGATCGCGGAGGTGAAGAAGGCCTCGCCTTCCAAAGGGGTTATTTGTGCGGATTTCGATCCCATCCGGATCGCACGGGAATACGAGCGTGCTGGCGCAAGTTGTCTCTCCGTATTAACCGATGAAAAGTTTTTCCAAGGTTCTCTGGACTATCTCCGGCAGATCCGGGAAGCAGTGAAGCTCCCGCTTCTGCGCAAAGATTTCATTATCGATCCGCGCCAAATCCTCGAAGCAATCGAGTACGGCGCTGACGCCATCCTGCTGATTGCCGCAATTCTGTCCGATGACCAATTGCAGGAGTACCAGGCGCTGGCGACCGCCGCTGGATTGACGACCCTCGTGGAAGTGCACGATGAAGCCGAGTTGAACCGGGCATTAGCTGCCGATGCTCGGCTCATCGGGGTTAACAATAGAGATCTGAAGACTTTCAAGGTTGATTTGGCAACCACCGAGCGGCTCGCGAAGGTATTAGGCCGGGACGAGCTCAAGAAGCGTTTGTTGGTGGCCGAGAGTGGCATATTCACAGCGGCCGAGGTGGCCCGGGTCCAATCCTGCGGAGCACGCGCAATCCTGGTCGGCGAATCGCTGGTCAAAGAAAAGGATATGGCCGCCAAAGTGGCCGAGCTCCTGGCTGCTTGATTATTGGTAGTGCGGCCTGGGGAGGTTCAGCTAGAACGAAACCAGTTCACGCTGTTTGCGAGTGAACCGGCACCGCTCGGAATAGCCGCAATCCCGGGCAAGCTGGATTGCTTCGGCGAAATTCATGCCCACGTCTCCGGGCTTATGGGCATCCGAGCCGAATGTGATAGGCACGCCATTCTGTTTGGCCAGACGCAACAAGCTTGGGTGTGGGTAGATCTCCTTGCAATCCTTCCGCAAGCCGGCTGTGTTAAGTTCAATCGCCATTCCACTCCGGGCAGCGGCTTTGATAAATGGATCAAAAAGGTGCTGGTACTCCTGCTGCGGGTAGAAACAAAAGCGCTTGCACAGGTCCGCATGCCCAATGATCTGGAACAGGCCGGATTCGGCAGCTTTCGTCAACCTGGAGAAATACTCGGTCCATATTTCGAGCGTGTCCCGTTTCTGCCACTCTGACACCAGGTGCGGATTATCGATGGCGAACGTGTCCGATATATAATGCACGGAGCCGATGAAATAATCCCAGTCGTGCAGAGACCAAAGCTCACGGATATGATCCTCATGACCGGGGAGGTAATCCACTTCCAGGCCGGCCTTGATTTGAATGCCCGGATGCTCCCGGCGGGCGCGCTCGATTTTTTCAAGGTAAATGCCAACTTCAGCGCGTGTCATGTGCCAGTCGTCGAAACCATCGCGAATCATCGGGGCATGCTCCGTAAAGCCCATTTCATCCAAGCCCACTGCTGCCGCATGGGCGGCGTAATCAGTCGGTTCTCCGCTGGCGTGGCCGCACAGCGGTGTATGCATATGGTAATCGGCAACCTTCATTGTCCGGCGAAACATTAACCTCACCGGGCGGTTGGTCAAATGTTAAGAGGCTGATTCGCTCCGGGTTCTGCCTGCTTCCAGGCGAATGTTTTGCATATTCATTCAGGGAGAGGAGGTCATGGAATCCATTCGCGTTTGGAGTTTAGGTCGTAACGCTCTGAAAAAAGAACAATCCAAAACCGTTCGTTCACCTCGGTTCTCGATCTCGCATCACACGCGCCTTGTTCGAAAAACGGCGTGGTGCGAAGAAGCTGTAGAGGACTACAGCCCTCCACGACCGCAAGCGGACTTACGCCGGGTTTAGCGAGTTTCGAGGATCCAAAACTGCGCACGGCGTAAACCGATCCCTTTACGACGGCGCACCGGGACGGTGCGCGAACTCGCAGTCGAGACGACCGCGCTACCCGGTGGTCACACCGCAAGGTGCAGTTCCAAGCATTCCGAAGGAATGCCAGCGATTAGCCAGGGGTTGCGCGAGGAACGAGCGCCACCCCTGGTAGCGTTCAGGACGGACACGACCCTGGACAAGTCCTAGTTTTAATCTGTCACTTTCAGAGGGCATTCGGCCTTCATGGGTGCTGTCATCCGATCGCAAACAACCAACCGGACAGGAATCCGTACTGTTGGTAACCGCGCATTCCATTTGATGTCATTCCTGGTGGTTCTGGTTTGCGCCATTGCGGCGCAACCAGAACCACCAGGAACCTTGCTATTGTAAGACTGGAGGTTACCAACAGTACGGAAGTGCAATGCCCATCGCCTGTTCTTCGGACATTTGTATCACGAGCGAAGGCGTCAGAAGCAAACGTGTGACGCTTGCGAATGCTGAAATCAGACTTCGTTAATACGAGGCATGTATGTTTTCTCCACTCCCCAACTTCCAATCACCCCTTTTGCTCCGTGCTTGAGAAAAGGTTGCCAAACTGCAATGAACGCACATAAAGTGGTCCAATCAGATGAAAGCACCACATTTCCTTCCCCTTCTCTCTTCCGATTTGAAATTTGAGACCTCAGGGTCTCGATGAGAAGACACCATGAAACATGAAACTCACCTTTATTATTTTCGTTTTAGCGGGATTGGGCACATTTCTGTACCTGCGCTTTCCTGTGCGGCCCACCCGGGCGAGCTATCCCTGTGTGAGCAACCTAAGTCAGATCGAATCAGCCAAGAGCCAATGGGCTATGGAATTCAATAAGTCCACCAATGAGATCCCAAGTTGGGAAGATCTGAAACCCTTTATCCGACCGAGTTGGTCGAACTCGGTACCCGTCTGTCCGATGGGCGGGACTTATGACCTCAGGCCTGTGGACCAGCCCCCAACCTGCTCGATAGGTGGTATTGGACATTCTCTTTAGGCCGTGCGGACGTTCTGAGACATCCACAAAACGAATTCCTTTACATTGGATCGCATGTTCTACAGCCTGAGTGCATCAGAACTTAGAGACCACACAAATGAGCTCTTACTTTCAGCCGTAAACTCGGAAACCGTCTGGTCACAGGTATGAACGGGAGATTTATCGTCGCAATCGCATTCGGGATTGTCATGAGCGGAGTTCTTCTAAGCCAGGGCAGGATATTGAGTGGCTGTTGGTTGTTAGGGTTGTTCCTCTTCATATCGGCGATTAGGATCGCGAACGGGATGTCTGCTAGGTTGCTGATCACAACGATTGCGGCGGCCGTCTGCTGCGGTTGTATCGGGTATTCAGCAACGCGCAGTGAAATCACGGGCAAGGCAGTTTACTATCACTCTTCCGGCAGATCGATGTACGGCGAGCCTGTGGTGCGCGTGAATTCACCAGAGAAGTTCCGGGAAGCAACGAATCTGAAGTGGGGGTTGGCTCTTGTGAGGGGCGGAATAGGTGCGGCGGCCTTTACGGGGTACCGCAAACTCAACAGTGCGGATCTTTTTGATTAGAAGTTATGAAACCATTTCTCATTGCCTGGGCGCGGGGCCTCAGTATAAGCGCTTATCTTATTTGTATTTCGTTTGTGTTTCTCGTGTTCGCCATGATTCTTGGGTTTCTGCCTTCCCTCGCTGCTGTGCCTATTTGCGTTGTGTTCGGCCCTCCTGTGATCTATTGGGTTTCGAGATGGCTTGCTCCTGATTTGTTCCCAGTGGGACGCTCATGGTGGCGCGGCAGATTTGATCGAAAAAAACCATGACCCCCCGGCCCTCTGATTACTGCGGAATCCACGTTGACGTGAACTGATATTCGCCGGCTCCCACCTCGTAAACCCGCGCCTCGGTTTCCGTGCGCAGAAGCTTCGCCCCGCGAGGCGCTTCGAACCCTCCTAGCCCAGGGACTCGCACGCTCGCGATACTTCCCGGCGGCACAGTGATCTGCAGTTGGAACCCACGGCCATCCCGCGTCCAGGAACTGGCTACCGGACCTCTAACCGAATGAAAGCTGGCCTTCGCCCACGTAACGTTACCGACCGGCTGCGGCTGGAATTTGATACGTTCAAATCCTGGGCCCGCCGGGTCCGGCCCTAATCCTGCAAGATCGTGATAGAACCACTCCATGATATGGCCCAGCATGAAATGGTTTTGTGAGGATGCACTCCCTGCGTCCCAGGCTTCGGTGAGGCTCGTTGCCCCTTGCTTTAACTGATAACCATAGCCCGGCTTCTCGCTCTGCTGATTCATGTCAAAAATGACATCGGAGCGGCCACCATCAGCCAGGGCGCGAAGCAAATAACGATAGCCGACATCCCCAGCCGTCAGGCTGTTCCCACGGCTGCGCACATCCTTGACAATGGCATCCAGGATCGCAACTCGGTGTTCTTTGGGCGCCAGATCCATTACCAAAGCAATAGCGTTGGCGCATTGCGAACCCTCCGCGAATTGCAGAGTTTTGGGATTGAAGAACTGCTGGTTGAAAGCGGTTTTGATCTCTTCCGTGAGACGGCCATATTTGATCGCATCCTGAGCTTTTCCAAGCATGCGGGCGGTATTGGAGAGAATCCGAGCCCCTTCGTAATAGAAGGCAGTCGCCGTGAGAGCCCGTGGCGTTAATTGTGCGTAACCGGGCGGTTTGGGACCAATGTCGTACCAATCCCCCAGTCCATGGCTTACAATATGGTTGGTCGCCGTGCTGCTGAGATACTCAACATACCGGCGCATGGTATCGTAATACTCTCTGAGCAGCGTGGGATCACCCGTCCATTCATACTCTTGCCAAGGAACCAGAAAAACCGCCGAGCCCCATTCCGGTGAATCGCGGAAGCCCCCGTTGAACACCACATACTCCGGCGCGATATCGGGTACGAGGCCATTCTGCAGTTGCGAGTCCGCCATGTCCGTCATGCTCTTGGCGAAGACCCGTCGCAAATCCCACTCGTATCGGAGCGAAGGTCCGTTGAGATGGTATTGTTCCAGCCAGCCGAGCCTTTCCCGATGTGGGCAATCCGTGATCACACTCATCAGGTTTGCGCGCTGTGCCCAGCGAATGAGCGTGTGAATTCGGTTGAAGAGGTCATCAGAGCACGAGAACTCCCCTACAGCGGGAGACGCCGAATGCATTACCAAACCTTCCAAAGATTCAATTTCGGGCAGGGGAGAACCTGCATCCGGACCGCGCCGCTCAACCTGCAAGTAACGCGAGCCGTGATACCAGAACCGTGTGGTATATTCCTCCACATCGTTGCCTGATTTGGTGTATTGCCACCAGGCTTCGCCGCCTCCTACTGAACGACGATTCACACTGCCATCTTCGTTGATCAACTCGGCTGGAATTACTCGCACGATTGCTCCGGTCGCGCCTTTGATCCGCATGCGAATCATCAACGGAGCATTTTGGCCCAAGTCATATACCTCTGTTCCGGGGCGCAAGGGAGTGATCTTTGTTGGCTTCAATGTCTCAAAGATCCGAAGTGGCGCCGCGGCGTAATCATGTCCTCGCAAAACACCACCCGGTCCCGAGGATATCTCCACCGATCGCCAGCCAGAGGCTTCCAATCCAGGTGCGCTCCAACCCGGAACCTCCTGTCGAGCATCATAATCTTCGCCGGCAAAAATACAGGAAAAGGTAATAGGCCCGGGGTGGCTTACCCAATTCGTGTCAGTCACCAACGTTTGCCTCGTGCCGTCCAGGTATTCGATTTCCAACTGAGCGATGGCCTGAAGTGGACCGAACGAGCCCGTGAACTTCTTGTAGCGTGGGCCAGAGACATTATACATCCCGTTTGCGAGGAATAGTCCCAGCGCGTTGGTTCCTGCTTTCAGCTCAGCAGTGAGGTCGTGGGTGTCATACAAGCAAGTGCGGTCATATTTGGACCACCCGGGTGATAGCACGTCCGCTCCAACCTGACGACCGTTTACGTGCAACTCATACTGTCCCAACCCACATACATGGAGAAAGGCCTGCTTAATACCCGACTTGATCTCAAATTCTCGGCGAAGCAAAACAGTCGCGTTGGTTTCTGCTGCCCTTATCCAGTGGGCTTGCCACTGTGCCGCGTTCAGCCCGGTTACAAACCGTGCGACAGCGCTCCATTCTGAGGCCTGCATACGTTCGTTCCAGACGCGCACCTGCCAAAATACCGGCTGAGAGTTCGCAAGGCCCTTGCCCCCATATGTAACGCGGGTCAGAGGGGAGTCCGTTCTTCCAGAATCCCAAAGATCGGGAGTGCCGACCAGATCCTTCGAACTGGCAGCCCGTACCTGGTATGCCGTTTGGCCGCGTCCGAATTTCGCCGGGGATTGCCAGGCGAGTTGCGGCCCGATGGGATCAACCCCGAGCGGTTCCGAATCTTTTTGGCAAGTCAGATTGTCAGGATGCACTCCCCCTGTGTTGGCAGTTTCCGTGTGGCTGCACCCGGCAAACATCAGCAGGCCCAGAGCGAAAAGGAGGCCCGTTGGCAGACATCTAAGTTTCGGCATGAGACCTTTTGTCCCGGATTTGGGCTGGTGTCAAGCTTACTGCCGTTAACTCTCTCTCCGTTGCACCCCGTCTTTCCGCTTCGGGAATACAGACCATAACCCATTGAGTAAACACCTGTATGCCCGAGGTTTAGTAATGAAGATGAAAATGAGACGGAATGTTAAGAATTTCACGACAGCGGTGGTTTTGGGCGCAGCCACCCTGGTGGCACAGAATGGAATCTCCCAGAGCTCTGGGGGTGGCGCTTCCGGAGCCGGAGCGGCTGCTGGTTCACGCGGCGCTGGAGCATCCACTGCGACGGGCACGGCCACTGGCTCAAGCGGCACAGCAGGCACAGGCACCGCCATGGGCGCGGGGGGTATCCCCCGCCCGTTGCCTCCTGCCGCGGTTCTGGGTCCCTATAACAATCCTCCCTCGCCAGTTCCGAACGCCAATCCCAGCGTGAATGGCCAGAGATCTGCAAACGACCCATCGGCCCCTTTGGGCGGGTCCGGGGATCTTGGCACCATCGACGAACAGATGCCTCCCACCAACGGGATAGTGACGAACATTGATACGACAACAGGCACTGCCACAGGCACAACCGGAACAACGACGGGCACAACAGGGATTGGAGCTGGGACTTCAACTGGATTGGGTGTTGGAGCCGGGACTTCGACTGGGCTGGGAATCGGGCCCGGATCAAGTGTAGGGACACCCCCATCGGGAACTGTGAATCAAGGCAATAGCGGTCAGCTCGGCCGTGGTACAATTGGCGGAGGAACCTTGGGTAGCGGAACCGTTGGTGGCGCTCCAGGAACTGGCCGGAACGTTGGAGGCAGTTCCCTAGGAACAGGCGGAGCTGTCACAGGGAGTGGCTCGGCCCCGCTGAACGCACCAGGGGGCACCCCTACGAATAACGTCAACAGGTTCCCCTACTAAACAGCGGAACTCCTTCACACTCCGGAGGTCCCTTGAGGACCTCCGGTTCTATTCGGGAGATTCTTCCACCAAAGCGGAACCCGGGCGAGCACCTGTCCCGCGCTTCACACCAGGGATGAGGAACGCGGACCCGACACCGATCAGCGCCACTGCAATCCAGCCCATTGTCTGGGGAGAAATGTCAGCCACCAGGTAGAAAGCCACGATCGGCGCCGCAACTCCCCGAACTCCAGTGAAGAAGGTGTGCACGGACATGTAATCTGCCACACGTTCCGGCGGAGCGAACTTGGTCACCCACAAGCTCCACGCGACATCTGCACCCGCGTTCGCCATGCCGAACAGCACACCACCGATCACCAGGCCCGTCAGACTCCCCGAAGTAAAGAACGAGAGAATCCCCAGGGCGAAGCCCAGATTGAGTGTCAGGCGTAGTGCGAAGAAATTCATCTTGTCGAATAGCCACCCCCAGATGGGATTTAGGAACAATCGGGCAATGTTGGGAATGACTCCCGTGAACATCGCGATCGCTCCGGCTGTGAGCAACTCGCCCTTGAGCCGCACGCCATGAGCGGGGTTGGCAAGGTATTCGACTCGCAACGGGGACATCATCAACATCGCAAACCCAATGAACATCCAGGCAAGAAGAGTCTGCCCGAAGATCTTATCCTCCAATGCGAACCGCAGCGCATGGAATGGGTGGGTGCCTCCGGAGGCTGTGAGTGGACGGGAAGGGTAGCGCGCCAGTAAGAACCCTGCCCATGCAGAGGCCAGTGCGAACACCAGCAGCAGCCCGCGGAACATGTCGATACGATGAGATAGCCAGCGTCCTCCCAAATCGCTAAACACGGCAGCAGTCGCTATTCGAATCAGCATTGTACGGGCAAAAAGCCTGCCCCGTTGATCACTAGGGTAGTTCTCCTGGTAGATTTGCGTCATCAGCGGGATCGCCGCAGAAGACGCGGTCAAGGTAACCACCGAACCAGCAACGAAGACCGGTAACAATGGAATTGCGGCCATCACAAGGAACCCTGCAGCCCCGAGCCACGCCAGCGACGCCAGAGCACGAGCCACGGGGATCCCCCATTTCTCGACCCTCGATACGAGCCAGGGCGCGAGAAGCAGCCCTAGACTTCCGCCCCCGGCGATCAAGGCCTTGGATAGCGGACCGGCTCCATACCAACGCACTGCAATCAGCAGCAAAAAAAGGGTTGCTGCTGTCTCGATAATCCCGGTCGATACTGAGCGCCAGCGCTCATACCGGTAGGTTATCGCTGTGCGTGTGTCTCCGCTCACTCAAGCAGCATAAGTCCCCACCCTGCTGGTGTTAAATGAAATTTTGAACCACGGCGATCGCGTGCTAATTTGAACCTTGGAAAACGTCATTGAAGGGTGGTATAACTCTCGCGAGCATGCATTCTGACGCACACGCTGCCGGTTGCGGTTGCCCTGACGACAGCGGGTCTCAGCGCACACCGTCGCAAAACCTTCTGTTCTTCCGGAACTTCCTCCGTCACCCGAACCGCGTCGGCTGGCTGCTGCCTAGCTCAATCTATGTTGTAAACTCAGTGTTGCGTCCAGTGAACTGGCAGACGGCACGCTTGCTGGTCGAGTACGGTCCGGGGACGGGCACTTTTACCCGGCGCATCCTTGAGCGAATGCATCCAGAGGCGAAACTCATCACCTTTGAGATCGATCCAGATTTCTGCGACTTCCTGCGGAAAACCATATCCGATCCGCGTTTCCATCTGTTCGAGGAATCCGCTGCCAACATTAAATCGGTCCTGAGCCGGTTCGGGCCTGGACCCGCCGACGCCGTGGTTTCCGGCATTCCTTTTACGATGATCCCGCATGAGTTGCGGATTGAGATAGTCCAGAGCACGTACTCAGAATTGCGTGAGGGCGGTCATTTCCTGGTATACCAGTTTTCAGGAGCAGTGCGGCCGTACTTGGAGAAGTCGTTTGGGCCGGTCAAAGGTGGATTGGAAGTGAGGAATCTCCTGCCAACCCGAATCTTCTTCTGCCAGCGGGATAGCAACGGCTCCGGCAAGTGATTAATCCCAGATCCGGAACGGAATCGCTCCCTTTTCGAGCAGAACCCCACATTTGGGACAGGCATCCGGCTCGTTCCATGGCCTTAACCGATGTCCAGCATTGACGGGACATTGCAAACGATAGACTTCCCATCGGTACTTCGGTGCGTTCTGGAAAGTTAACCGGTTCAAGGCCTCATCAAAACCAGGAGGTCCTCCGGAACTCGAGCTCCCTGAACGAAGCCGCGCCTCTTTGAGCCCGGGTGGGCTTGCTTTGAACCTTGGCAACCCATGATCCGGCACTTTCAATCGAACCACCGCATCATAAAGCTGGCGGCAGTCCCGGCAGGTAATGGTTTGAACGTGAAAGTGGACGCCCCGGTCATGACGACCGGAAACTTTGGTGCGGTAACCGCACTTGGAGCATTCGTACAAGTAGGACCGGCCCATGTTACCTGGAGCTTTGCACCGTGGCGTTGGGATCTCAAGGGCGAAAAAAGGCGGCCCGTTTCCAGACCGCCTTTTCCTCACCACAACTTACCAAACCTCACCTCAAAGCGTCGTCCATTCCCATCTGCAAACAATGGGGTTACCTAAGCAATCGGGGGTCAGGTGGACAACGTAGTCATCCCAGTATTCAGGACAATGGCCTACAGAGGCCATCCTCGTCTTTCGCCACGGAGGCGTTGCAAAGAACGTTGCTTAGCCTCGCTGTAATCCTACAATCCCCAGACTTTCGGTGAGAACCTGCCCCGGATGCACTGGATAACAGCCAGCCTCGTCTCAGCCCTGTTCCTCGGCGTGTATGAGCTCTGCAGTAAACACGCCGTAAGGGACAATGCCGTCGTGCCGGTGCTATTCTTTAGCACGCTGACCGGAGCAGCCGTTTGGCTGCCATTGCTCCTGATAGAAGCCTTCACTCCAGGCCTGCTCCCGAACGCGCTCGTCACGGATCACCTGTCAGCCGTCCAACACCTTCAGATCGCGCTCAAATCAGCCATTGTCGCTGTCTCCTGGATCTTTACATATTTCGCCCTCAAGCAGTTACCACTTTCCTTAGGCTCCCCGGTTCGGGCGACCAGTCCGCTCTGGACGTTGGTCGGGGCCGTTCTGATCCTGGGAGAACGGCCATCGTTGCTGGAGACGATTGGGATTCTAACCACCCTGGCATCCTTCGTGGGGCTATCGGCGGCCGGTGCCCGGGAAGGCATCCATTTTCATCGTAATCGATGGATCTGGTTCTTGATCGCCGGCACGCTACTGGGTGCAACGAGTTCCTTATATGACCGGCATCTCCTGGGGCACTTGAAATTCTCTGTTCCCACCGTGCAAGCGTGGTTCTCCATTTACCTGGCTGTGTTGTTCCTGCCGCTGGCCATTGGCTGGCAAAGGCGGTGGTGGGCGCGAAACGAGTTTAAATGGCGCTGGACCATCCCATGCATCGCCGTGTTTCTGTTGCTGGCGGATTACGCATATTTCAGTGCCTTGCGGCAACCGGAAGCCCTGGTTTCCCTCGTGATGAGCGTGAGGCGGGGCAGCACGTTGATCGGTTTTGCGGGAGGCCTGCTGCTTTTCGGCGAACAACATGGCTGGCGCAAACTCCCCGCCGTGCTGGGTATACTGCTTGGAATCACGCTGGCCATCCTGGGGTAACGAGTGGCTCCTTTCTGCGCGGATCTGTGCGCCCGTGTGCCTGTCCGTGTCTGTCGGTGTTTGTCCCGGATTGATCCGGTGAAATGACTTGCGCTGAGTTTCTATCTCGTTTAGCTTTCGCGGCGCTCTTGATGTAGTCGTGTGCAAGCTGGTCCAATGATCCTGCAACAGACTTCTGACTTGGGCATCGGGTTGGTAGCTCAGTCGGTAGAGCAGCGGCCTTTTAAGCCGTTGGTCCTGGGTTCGAGTCCCAGCCAACCCACCACTTTTCTGCATCCATGTGGTGCATATTCTGTCCCCAGTTATGAGCAGCCGCAAACAGCTTCCAATCGCGTTAAGCATCGCCGGATCTGATAGCGGCGGAGGCGCTGGCATCCAGGCTGATCTTCATACCTTTGCAGCGCTGCAAGTCCATGGAACCACCGCGATTACCTGTTTGACCGCTCAAAACCCACGGGGTGTGAGCGGCGTGCAGCCAGTTTCTCCCAAGCTCATCGAGCAGCAAATCGCCGCCATACTTGAGGAACTGCCTCCGGCGGCCATCAAAACAGGCATGCTCTACTCCGCATCGATTATCAAGACAGTCGTGCGGGCGCTGAAAGCGAATCCTGCCCCCCTGGTAGTCGATCCCGTGATGGTCTCAACCAGTGGCGCTCGGTTGTTGAAAGCTGACGCCGTGCGCAGCCTGCGCCAGGATCTGCTGCCATTGGCTGGATTGGTTACGCCGAACCTGGATGAGGCGGAGATTCTGGCAGGACGCAAGCTTCGGGAGGTTGAGGATTTGCGTGTTGCCGCCCGGATCATCCATGACGCCCATGGTTGCGCGGTATTGGTCAAGGGAGGCCATTTAAAGGGGCTCCACGCCGCTGTGGATATCCTCTTTGACGGTCGTGATGAATGGCTTCTTGAGGCACCGTTTGTTCAGGGAGTGAGCACGCATGGCACTGGATGCACCTATTCCGCCGCGATTACCGCGTTGCTAGCCCGGGGAGCTACCCTGGTGAAAGCCGTTGTTGGCGCCAAGGAATTCATTACCGGGGCTATTTCCAATATACAGTACGCTGACAGGCATACCGTGCTGAACTGGCAGGGTGCGATCCCGGTCAATCGAAGCCGTTAGCCTCTGGCGTTTCGCTAGGCGGTGAGCACGCGATTGGTCACCGCCTCGACTTTATCTCCGATTTCTTCAACAGCTTCACCTGCCGCTTCCACTGGTGAGCACGTGTTGATTCCCAGGGCTTGGTTTACCGGACAATAGCGAGTCAGAGCTGAGAAGAGCGCTGATGCGCCGACGGTTAACGCGATGATGCGCCCCGATCTGCTCATTGGTCCAAACAACCCCAAACCAAGTGCCGTGACACCGGCAGCCAGTCGAATGGTCCGATCCGTTCCGCCCACATTGCAGTTCATAGAGATGCCTTAGGTATAAGAGTTCTAGCCTGCACTACACTGCCTTTTGGCGTGCTCATGGCAATTGGGGTAAAACGCCCACAATGAGGCCGGAACCACCATATATAGCGGGATGGGATGCGTGATTCTCACTCCTGATGCGTCATTTTCGTTACGTGCAAAGCCTCAACACTTCGGTTTTTCAAGGATTTGCGGCTATTGAACGTTTGGCACTAGCTATGCTTTTAATTTGATTCGTTAGCATGAGAACGGTATTGCGCCATTCAGGAACAGGCTTGTTCTTCGCAGGTGCCGATTGCTGGACGGATAATCCAGCGAAAGCACGCGACTTCCGCCTCATCGACCGTGCCTTGGATTTCGTCGAGAAATGGCACATGGAAGATGTCCGGGTAGTGTTCACATTCCGGAATGGGAAACGGGTGTTCGAAGTGCCACGGGGTTGTTTGGAAGTCGATTTCATGGAGAAAGCCTGATTCCTACCCCTTCAGGCTGAACCCTCAGTCTATAACCTCGTCCCAGCGGTTTGATATCTTCTCCCAGATCTCTAGCTTGTTAATGTCTGCCCTGTCAGGCAGTTCCAGGTCAGCTTCTCGTCCTTGATATCACTCTACATCGCAGGCACATTCTGCGCCATGAGATCGGCGCTCGCTTGTCTGCTGCTGATCGTATGGGCCGGTTTTACCGGGCTTCTACGAGCAGATCCTGCGGTGCGTACGGCCAAGTTCCATGGACGCGACTACGTTCGATTGGTGGACTGGGGTAAGACTCAAGGGTTGGCGGTCAGTTGGATCACAAAGGACAAAACTCTCCAGTTGCGAAGTGCAGCTTGGCGGATTTCTCTGATAGTGGATTCACGGGAAGCCCGCGTAAATGGCGTGCAGTTGTGGCTTCTTTATCCGCTGGTCTATTCCGGAGGCGGTCTCTACATGTCTTCAGTGGACATCCAGAATACCCTGACCCCGCTCCTGCGGCCCACCCCCATGGCCAAAGGCAGGCGGATTCGAACGATTTGCATCGATCCCGGACATGGGGGGAAGGACCCGGGGCATCGCACAGGAAACCGGCAAGAGAAGACATACACGCTGCTTCTGGCCACCGAGTTGGCCGGACAACTCCGCAAAGCGGGGTATAAAGTTGTTTTTACCCGTACCAAGGATGTGACGGTTGAACTGGATGACCGCCCTGTAGCCGCCGCCCGCAATGGCGCGGATCTGTTCATCAGCCTGCATTTCAACGCAGCGGGAAGTCCACGCAGCCTGGCCCAGGGAACGGAGGTTTACAGCCTGACGCCTGCCCGAGCCCCTTCGACCAACTCGCAAGGGGAAGGCGCCGACTCGGGGAGTTTCACTGGGAACAGGCATAACCAGGCCAATCTTTTGCTGGCATACCATGTGCAAAAGTCGCTGATAACCACGCTGGGAACCGTAGATCGCGGGGTCCGGCGCGCCCGGTTTGCCGTGCTACGCCCCGCCACTATGCCTGCGGTCCTGGTCGAAGCAGGGTTTCTCTCCCATGCCACAGAGGGGCGGAAGCTGGCCACATCGGCTTACCGGCAACGGATTGCCAGGGCGATCGTTCAAGGGGTGGCTTCCTACCAAAAAGTTGTTGTTCGATAAACTTCGTTGCAGCGGGAAAAGAGAATTGGTGCATATTACGTGACAGGCTGCTCCCGTTGTTTTGGGATCTGGAAGGAGGGGTTTATTCCAGTTGCCTCGCCTGTACTGTTCGCATATTTTGCGGACCAACGCACAAAAAGGCCTAATAATAAAGATTATGGATAAAACTGCGGAACTGCTGATTGAAGGAAAACGCTACACGCTGCCGGTTGTTGAAGGCAGCGAAAAAGAACAGGGGATAGACGTTTCAGAACTCCGAAACCAGACCGGGTATATCACTTTGGATGACGGCTATGCGAATACCGGTTCATGCCAGAGCAGCGTTACTTTCATCGATGGCGAGAAGGGCATCCTCAGGTATCGCGGTATTCCAATCGAAGAATTAGCGGAGCGATCGACGTTCATTGAGGTGGCACACCTCATTATCTTTGGAAAATTGCCGAACAGTGCGGAGTTGCGCCGTTTCTCAGACCTGCTCACCGATAATGAGCTGCTGAACGAAGCGATGAAGCATCATTTCGAAGGATTCCCCACCCATGCGCATCCAATGGCGATCCTGTCGTCCATGATCAATGCCGCGAGCTGTTTTTACCCCGAGTTGTTGAGCGACGACAAGAAGCCGCAGTTTATCATGCAAGCGGCCAGGCTGCTCTCCCAGGTGCGAACCATCGCCGCCTTTGCTTACCGGAAGTCGCGAGGGTTGCCGATCATTTACCCCAAGCCCGATCTGAAGTACACGGCCAATTTTCTGCATATGATGCATTCCCTGCCGTATGCGGATTTCGAGCTCAAACCGGAAGCGGTCAAAGCCCTCGATTTGATTTTTCTGCTTCATGCCGACCACGAGCAAAACTGCTCCACCGCTACCGTGCGGATGGTAGCATCCAGCCGGGCGAACCTGTTTGCCAGCGCGGCAGCGGGTGTTTGCGCTCTTTGGGGACCGTTGCATGGCGGCGCTAACCAGGCAGTGCTGGAGATGCTGGAGCAAATTCACGCCGAGGGGGATGACGGTTCCAAGTTCATTGTGGCGGCCAAGGACAAGAACAGCGGCAAGCGGCTGATGGGTTTCGGACACCGGGTTTACAAAAACTACGATCCGCGCGCCAAGATCATCAAACGCGTATGTGACGATCTGTTATTGAAGCTTAACGTATCCGATCCGCTGCTGGATATCGCCAAGCGTTTGGAAGAAGCAGCTCTGCAGGATTCCTACTTCGTCGAGCGCAAGCTTTACCCGAACGTCGATTTTTACTCGGGCATTATCATGCGGGCTATCGGGATTCCTCTGGAAATGTTCACGGTTATTTTCGCCATCGGCCGCATGCCAGGTTGGATTGCCAATTACAAAGAAGTCATGGAAGCGCCCACGCGGATTTATCGTCCGCGGCAGATCTACACGGGACCAACGCTTAACAGCTACATTCCAATCAAAGAACGGAAGTAGGAGATGGCGGGCGTTCCAAACCTCAACGTCGGGCCGGGGCCTGAGCTTACCGGCACTCATCAACCATGAACATACACGAATATCAGGCCAAGGATTTGCTGGCGGCCCGCGGTGTGCCGATGGCCAGCGGCGCCGCATGCGACACCCCGGAACAAGCCCGAAGCATTGCTGAAGAGCTGTTCAATCAGGGTGAGACCCTTTTGGCGGTCAAATCGCAAATCCATGCAGGCGGGCGTGGCAAAGGAACATTTCTTAGCGGCTACAAAGGCGGGGTGAAACTGTTCAAAACCGCTGCTGAGGTTGAGGAGGGTGCTCGTGCGATGCTGGGCAACGTGCTGGTCACCAAGCAAACGGGGCCGGAGGGGCGGTTGGTTAACAAGCTGCTGATTGCGGGAGCCCCAAACATCCAGAAAGAGCTCTACATTGCGGTTTTGCTCGATCGCGCTACTTCGCGCCCGGTTGTGATGGCCAGCACAGAGGGTGGGATGGATATCGAGGAGGTCGCAGCCCACACTCCTGAGAGGATCTTTCGGGAGAGCATTGATCCCGCCCTGGGCATGATGCCCTATCAGGCGCGCAAGATCGCTACGGCCCTTGGGCTCAAGGGCGACTTGATAGGGCAGGGAGCCAAGTTAATCCTGGGGCTGTACCGCACCTGGTGGGAATGCGACGCGAGTTTGATTGAGATCAATCCTCTCTGCGTGATTAAAACACGGGAAGGAAAACTCACTTTGCAGGCTGTGGATGCTAAAATGTCGTTGGAGGACAATGCGCTGTTCCGGCATGCGGATCTTCAAGCCTTGCGCGATCTCGGAGAGGAAGCGCCACTGGAGATCGAAGCCAGCCAGCATAATCTGAATTACATCAAACTGGATGGAAATATCGCCTGTCTCGTTAACGGGGCCGGCCTTGCCATGGCGACCATGGATATCATCCAGCATTTCGGGGGGCGACCGGCCAACTTCCTCGACGTTGGCGGCGGCGCGAACCAGGACCAGGTCACGGCAGCGTTCCGGATCATCCTGAAAGATCCGCACGTGGAAGGAATTCTGGTGAACATATTCGGAGGCATCATGGATTGTAATGTGATCGCCACGGGAATCGTCGCCGCTGTGAAAGAGACCGGACTAAAGCTCCCTCTGGTGGTGCGTTTGGAGGGCAATAACGTCGCAGCCGGCAAACAGACTTTGGCTGAATCCGGGCTGACCATTATCAACGGTGAGACCATGGCCGATGGTGCCCGGAAGGTGGTTCAAGCGGTGCGGGAATCAGTATTGGTGCATTAACCCAAAAGACCATGTCTATCTTAGTAACACCGGAAACTCGGGTGCTCGTGCAAGGAATCACTGGCGCGTTCGGCGCGCGACATGCCCAAATGAGCATGGCCTATGGAACCCAGGTGGTAGCGGGGGTTACCCCCGGCAAAGGGGGCCAAATGTTCGAAGGTAAGATTCCCATTTTCGATACGGTTGCTGAGGCCGTGAAACAAACCGGAGCGACAGCTTCGGCTGTCTTCGTCCCTCCGCCATTTGCAGCCGATGCAGTTCTTGAAGGTGTGGACGCGGGCCTCGATTTAGTCGTGTGCATTACTGAAGGCATCCCAGTAAGCGACATGGTGAAGATAAAACGGGCCATGACAGGACGTGCGACACGCCTGATCGGCCCCAATTGCCCGGGAATCGTTACGCCGGGCACCGGAAAAGATTCACAGGGCGGATGCCGGATCGGCATATCTCCGGGGTATATTCACAAGAGGGGACATGTTGGCGTGGTGTCGCGCAGCGGCACCCTCACTTACGAAGCGGTCTGGCAACTCACCTCTCTCGGGGTGGGCCAGAGCACCTGTGTGGGTATCGGGGGCGACCCCGTCAATGGCACCTCACATCTGGACGTGCTGAAAATGTTCAACGATGATCCTGAAACCCACGGGATCATTATGATTGGGGAGATTGGTGGAGCTGCCGAGGAAGAGGCAGCGGCATGGATTGCGCAAAATTGCAAAAAGCCCGTGGCAGGTTTCATAGCCGGGGCAACGGCGCCTCCCGGAAGGCGCATGGGGCATGCCGGCGCCATAGTGAGTGGCGGCAGGGGCACTGCCGTTGCCAAAATCGATGCGCTCAAGTCGGCTGGGGTGCGGATTGCCGAAACCCCATCGGAAATGGCGAAGACGCTTCTCAAGATGATGTAATCCGGTTATTAATAACGGCCAGGACCGGCCTGAGGCCGGCGGCTGTTGGATGAACATCATCGACTTTATTGTTAACCTGGCGGCATTGCTGCTCTGGCTGAACTTTCGCGCACTCGGCTTCGATCCGCTCGTGCGTACCAGCGCATCCTCGCTGGTCGCCACCTTGCGCCGGGCCGAACCCAGGCGCGGCAAACGCTGGGCTTATATCACTTCATTGATTGGAGTGTTGTTGTTCCGAGGGTGGTTTTACCACCAGATTGGCCCGGCAGTGGATTGGATGCCAACCATCTCTCTTGGACCGATTGGCATCACCTTCCGGAGCGATTTCCAGGACCGGATGTTACTGTTCTCGCTGGTCGGCTTTCTGGGAACACTTGGGTTCTTCTATCTGGCCGCGCTGTTCATTTCCATTTTGAATGGAAACTCGAATCCAGCAGACGGTGAACCGGTGCAACGTGTCGTGCGAATGCATTTGGGATTCATTGATCGCTGGCCCCTGATGGTCAGGTGGGCGCTTCCGTTCGTTGTGATCCTGGTGGTCTGGCTCTCTTTCGAGCCGTTGCTGGGTTGGATGCGACTGGTCCCGCCTGCTCTTGGCCCGGTTCATCGTTTGGAGCAGGGCATGCTTTTGGGTGTGGCTGCCTATTTGCCCTGGCGCTACTTGGCTGGCGCTATCCTGGCCCTTTACCTGTTGAACAGTTACGTTTATCTCGGCAACCACGCCTTTTGGAGTTTTATCACGGCTAGCGGTCGCAGTCTGCTCAAGCCGCTTCGCCGGCTTCCGTTGACCCTTGGAGTTGCCGACTTGGCGCCGTTCACCGCAATTGTGCTGATCTTCCCGGCAGCCGAGTTCCTGGGCTGGCTCCTGGCCAGATGCTATTCACGGTTGCCATTCTAAGTAGAGCAACGGAGGCTCGCGATGATACGAGCCTCCATGACGGTTGGCAGATGCGATCGGTCGATGCTGCTTCAACGCAGCACATAGCCCCAGACCCAATCGCCTGATTGGTCCGTCTTGCCAGGAGGCACCGATGCGCCTTGATCGTCATCACCATCCCAGCCGAAGCTGTATAGTTTGAAGCCGTCCCCATCGGGCTTGTAGGAGTAGCTTTGGCCCGTGATCAGATCTGCGGGCAACTTCGACCCTTTCAGATTGTCCAAGCCTGGAGGGTAGGTGCCGTTTTCCAGGCGGAGTGCTTCCAGTCGGCACGCCAATTGAGCTTGGTCGATAGTAGCCTGCGTGGCGGCAAAGTGATGAAAAACTTTGCCCAAAGCGGGCATTAGAACCCTGGCCATCAACTCATGCCTCCACAGGATTCCGAGCCGGCCACCAAGGCTGTCGGTGGCTTCAAACATCTTGTTCTGGTTCTTGAGTTTTTCCGGGTGAATCCGCCGCTGGTCAAAATCCACCGCACTGAGGAATCCATCCATGGTGCGTGAGTAGTTTGCCATCTCGAGAAGAAACCAGCCGTTGGGCAACATCTTTGTTATCCCGGGTTCTGGTGGGATGGAGGCAGTGTCTGGATCATTTGCCGACATGATCGTATTCAAGCTTCCCTGCCGCCTGCAATAATCCAGGGTGGAAAGGGCGCAAGCACGTTCGCCGACCCACGCCTTGTTGAGATCTGCGAGCAGATCGAGCTCCCCAAAAGCTGTCTGCAACCGCGCCAGTTCCGGTTCACGCCAGGCCTTGGCCTCCAGCCCTTCCCAGACTGGCTGTGCTGCCAAATTCAAGATGGCGATTCGAACCAATTGTGAAATCAAGACGGGCTCACTGTTTAACGTGTTCGAAAGCTCAATCAAGGTTTCGACATCGGCGAGAGCTCCCTCTGGTTGATCTGCGGCCAGTTTGGCAGTAGCGAGTATCTGAAAGCGTTGGGCATATTCGCGCAGGTTGCGAAGGTGGTTTAGCTTGATCGCAAACGGCATGGGATTGGAATAGTTGATGGGGTAGCGAGCATAAGGCCGCTCAAGCCCGGCGCGTACCTGTTCGAGCGCATCGCGGCTCTTAGCGAGTCGCTCAATGATCTGCAATCCGGCCCGGCGGCGCGCTGTGGGGGTATCATCCTCTGGTTTGGTGGAAGGCACATCCGCAGAACCGTCTTTCTTGTCGTCAAGCGCTTCGAATGCCGCCGCCAATGCCACCAGATCAGTGCGCACCCGTGGTTGTGGAACCTTACGATCCACTCTGGCTTTTTTGATCAGGTTCTGCGCTTCGCTTAACCGATCCGTAAAATCGGTTTGGGCATGCTGATCAGTTTCTTTGAACCAATTGGTGACTACGGGAAGGGCACCGAAATTTTCAGAATCGGGCACCGCCGGGGGCGCCAGTTTCTGGTATTCCCACGGAACGCCTCGAGATGCCAGATCCTGACGGACCCGGCTCCATGCCCGTTTACCGCGCCAGTTCTCAACCGCATACATGAGCACGATAAGGCTGAAGACCCATACCAGTCCCCAGCCCAGAGCTTTTAGGAGTTTATTGCGGCGCGGCGCGCGAGGTTCAGAAGGGGTGTTTGTCATAGCACGATGAGTGTGGTTTTAGGTTCTAGCAGGGAAGTGCGTGGGCCGGGAATCCGGGGTGTTTGTTCAACCGAGTCGCCGATAGCTTCTCGGAGCAACTCGCGATTTGCGCGGACATTCAAAGTTATCTCTCGCTCAGTGGCAGGCGGCAGGTTCTCGGCGGATCTAACCGCGATCAGGCTGTGCCATTGCAGCAGAGCGATGCACAGCCAGACTGATGCCAGCGGGGCCCAGCGCAGCCAGCGTGGGATGACCAACCCAAAACAGCGCGACGCCTCGGGATGAGCCAGATGGGCGATGGCTCGTCGTCTGGCGGCATCCAGGTGTGGCATTGCTGGGCGGTTCCTCTCGAACAACAATTCACGGGGTGTTTTCATTTGTCTCCTCCATTAAACGCCGCAGGTTTTGTTTGGCATGATGCAGGCGGCTTTTGACGGTTCCCACCGGCACCCGCAGAACCTGGCCGATCTGTTCCAGGGAAAAATCTTCGAGAAAATACAGTACGAGGACGGCTCGATGGTTTTCCGGTAATCGGCCCAGCAAATCCATAAAGCGGGATTCATCCTCGGTGCGAATGAGCCATGTATCGGGTTCCTCGGGTAGATCGGGGACCTCACGGACCAATTCGTCCTTCAATGCCTGCTTTCGCCCTGTGCGTCGCCAATGCTCCAGGCATTGTTGGTGGGCGATTCCGAAGAGCCAGCTCCCGAACTTGGCTTCGTGTCGGAGCGAACCCACATAGCGAACGGCACGGATAAAGGTTTCCTGAACGATATCCAAAGCCTGCTGTTCGTCCCGAATCAGTTCATGAACATACGTGAAGAGCGGCAGTTGAAACCGGCGGAACAAGGCATCCCAAGCCGAAGGATCGCCCTCACGCGCTTGCGCCACCGGTAATTGTTCGCGTTCAGCCACAGCCAGCATTACAACCAGTAGAATGCGTAGAGTGAGAAAAGGTTCATCGAAGATGTGAGTTAGAAACAAAAAAAGGGCTCCGGGAGGGTTGCGCCTGCCGAAGCCCGAGTGCTGAAGGTGAGAGCTAGTTAATAACCGGGCTATTGGTCGCAACCGGAACTATAACAGTCGGCACCGGAGTTTCTGTGTGAGTCGACTTATTGATGTAGCCCTTTTTGTCCAGCCACCAGTAAGCGATCCAGAGTATAAACAGCACGACGATGATCCGCGGCCACCAGCTCTTCTTGTCGGCATACGGATCGATCAGGTCTCGCTGGGAGCCAGGAGGCAGTTTCGCGATCTCTGTCAGCTTAGCGCCAAAGGGAACGCTGATCTTTGCTCGCGCGTTAATTGCCCACCCGTTCGCGTCCAGGATCGGACCTAGATTGCGTTTCCGCAGCTTGATAAAAGCGAGGATCAGCGAAGGACCCGAGATCAGCAGGATTACTCCCAGGATTGCCCCAGCGATACCTAGCGGACCCAGGAGCGCCAAACCGGTGATCTGTTGCCAGACAATTGCTGCGAACGCACCCAAACTGCTGAAGGTAACCGCCAAGGCGGCCACAGTGCCAACATCGATCTTCTTGGGCTCAGTCTTAGCAGCGGCAGGGGCTGCTGTGGCGGTTTTGTCGACCTCTGCCACCTTGGTTGCAGCCGTTTGCATTTTGGTGGTAGAGGCAGCTTCCGCAGCGGAAGCTCTCTTGGCAACCTGTTCCTCAATGAACCGGACGAGTTTCTTGTAAGGCAGCCAGAAAGCCTGCCGCAAGCTGATGGGATTGGCCACGATCCGGGTAATCGTCGCATCCCAATCCACTCCTTTGCGGTCGTAGAAAATTCCGTTGCGCCCCACCATGAGGTTGTCGTCATCACCTTGAGAGAAGACTGCAACGATGCTGAGCTTTTCTCCAGTGCCTTTGCGGACGCAATCGCAGTATGCCAGGTAGGCACCCGCCAGACCGGCCATTGCGGCGTGCTTGGCGGCATCCTCCACGCGCATGGTTAGTTCACAACTGCGTTGATCCAGATAGAGCGTGCCGACTTGGAAGATTGCCGGGGATACACTTTGGTAGAAATCTTTGAAACTGACGAAATTGATGCTGAGCTCATGCAGGTCACGAACATAGCGAGTCAGCCGCTCGACCATCGTGATGGAGCTGACATTGGCGTCTTCCGCTTTGTCCTTGGCGATCAGCGCGGTGATTGTCTCCTTGGCCTTGCTTGCCAGCAGGGTGCGAATACGCGCGATTCCAAGTTTCTCAACGCACACCCCGGCTTTGCTGCCTGACCAGGTCAAATAGGCTGCCAGTTTGTCCTGCAGCGCCAGCCAGTCTGCTTCGGTTAGCGCCGTTTTGGCTCCTAACATTGGGGTCACCGCCGCTTGCGATAGTGTCGCCAGAGCCCCAGCCCACGCGGGATTCACGCCTTCAGTGAGCGGCAAGGATTTTCCGGCCTCAATGTGAGCCAGTGGAAAGGCCGCGATTTCGGCGGAGGTGATGGTGAGGTCACGGGCTGCCAGGGCCAGGTACTCCTTTTCCTCCCGGTTCACCGCTTCCAAAGCTCGGCTATCAAATGCAGCCAGCCGGCACCGGGCGAAAAAGTCGTCGACCTTGGTCTTAACCGCTCTGACGACTGTGGCAGCCGCTTCGGTCCCGGCTCCGGCTGGGAGCAGCGATTTGTCAGTCTCGGTTTTGTGCCACCAAACTGAAAACGCATCGGCCTCGGTGAAGAACTGATCGACTCTTGATTGGCTTACACCTGGCTTGCCGCTGCGGTCGATTTCGGAGCCCAGGCATGCAATGATGTCGCGGATGACCGCTTTCGTCTCCTCGTCCGCGGCTGAAGCCTCGACGATTACGCCGTCCCCGTTGAACGCCGTTTGTGCAAGTATTTTTCCGGTATCCACCGTGTCATCAACGCTGATAACCGTCTCCTGTGGCTTGCCAAGGTTAGTTAAAACCTGTTTGGCGCTCGCCAGGATGCGAGCGCCATCCGGCGTTGAATCATTGATGGAAGCAAGCGGCAGCGGAGAAATGCGCCGCACCAGGTCATCGGGATTCTTCAGCAGCCCGCCCGCCCACTTGATGGCTGCAATCAGCTCCGGAGCACGGATTCGACCGTCCTTATCCGTATCAATCATCGCCAGAGTGCGAGAGTCAAACTGCAGTCCTGTTGTTGGACAAGCCAGCGCGACCCAGAGCTTCTGGTCCAGGTTGTCGAGGTTTAACATATCCGCACCGGTCTCCAGTTTAACCTGGTCGAACCCTCCGGCCCGGAAGAATTTCCACATGTGATTTCCCATAATAGTAATTAAGGATTTGCTGCAGCTTGAATGTGTTTATTATAGCAAGTTTAAACGACAAAGCAATGGTTGCGGTGTTATGTGGTTATGTGGTTATGTGTGCGGCGCACGGGTGCACGGGTGTGATTAGAAGCGGGTGAGGCTTAAAACTCCTACAGGGTCGGCATTCAGAGTTTCGCCTGGCGCACGTGCGCAGCCTTGTAGCCCCGAAGTGGGCGTCCGCAGGTAGCCCGGCACGGGAGTGCTGGGAATAACGGTCGGAATGAGTCGTAGAAGCCCCGCAGGGCCCGCGGGGGCGGCCGACCATGCATCATTCCCAGAGATAACGTTCGTCAAACGGGATGTTGTGTTTCTGCAACAACGCCCTGAACTCCTCCTGGAAACTCATCTTTCGGTGATGCAGCTCCTGGTTCCCAATATAAGCCACTATTCTATCAACCTGTGAAGCGCTCGGATATCCCGAGTGATCAGCGGCCTTCGATCTTTTGTGCTGAACACACAATGCGTGTATTGGCTGATGTAGGACATGCCAGAGAGCCAACAAAGGTCTTGGCTGCTGATCAAGGCAAAAAAACACCGATTCGGTCGTCCCTTTCGGGACTTGATTGATCTAAATGGCACGCAAGACCCAGCACTCCCGTGCCGGGCTATTTGCGGTCGCCCCTTTTCAGGGGCTTCGGAAAAAGACGATTTCTCGCCTGGGTGCCCACTTGACGCTCTGCAGCGTGCCCAAGGTTGGATAGAATCAGAGGGAAATTCACTCGAATCCGATAAGGCGGAGAAATCACCTGGCAACCAAGCATATCTATCCGGAACACGGGATAGATCTCGGCTTTCCCTCACCCACTTATAATCACACCTGTGGCGCACAACGACTGGCGCTTTCTATTGCGAGACGTTTCGATGCGGGCCTGAATGAGGAGCTTTAGGCTATTTGCATATCTCGGATGTAACGGCAGACTTGATTATGAAATCTACCGGGTCCTGAATTGGATTTGTCAGTTTCAAAGGATCCTTTACCTCTCGTGCCGGGTGTGCGATTCGGATTCAGTAATGCCAACCGAACCAAAATCCGTACTGTGGGGTACCGTAACCTTTTGTTTTCACCCTGGTGCGCTACGAACACGAATGCTTTGCCTCATCCGGTGTCGCTGCTAAAGTTCTAGTGGTGATGCCAGTCTCGGAGCACATTCGAAAGAAAGTAGGCGAGTTGCCCCACAAACCGGGGATCTATCTTATGAAGGACCGGTTTGGCACCGTCATTTATGTGGGGAAAGCCCGGGATCTGCGCAAGCGGGTGAGCCACTATTTCCAACCATCGCGCCGAATGGGCTGGGATTTGAAGTTCCGCGCTCTGACAGACTCGATCCACGATTTCGACTATCACACCGTTCGAAGCGAACCGGAAGCCCTCCTGTTGGAAGGGAAGCTGATCAAGGAGTTCCATCCCAGGTACAACATCAGTTTCCGCGACGACAAACGCTTCCTGATGTTGAAGGTGAACCTCAATGACCCCATACCGAGATTCACGCTTACCCGGCTGAAACAGGAGGACGGGGCGCGTTATTTTGGTCCATTTCCCAATTCCGGCGCTCTCCGCAACACGCTCGCTTTGGTCCGGCGGCAATATAACCTGCGCGGTTGCCGGCCACTGACGCCCACCGAGCGCGATTATAAGCACTGTCTATACGGGCACCTGAAGTATTGCACCGCGCCGTGCATCAACAATGTCACGCATGATCAATATCTGGAGCAGGTGCGCGCTGCATGTGACTTCCTGGAAGGTCAATGCGCCGAAATGCAGGACCAACTAGAGGCTGAGATGCGCAAGGCGGCTGCCGCGCAGGAATATGAAAAAGCGGCCGAGTTACGTGATCTGATCAACGATCTCAAGCACACCACCAAGAAGGTCAACCGGTTCGAACGCATTCCTTACAGCCTGCCGCTCGCAATCGACCCAGCGTCCGACCTGGCTGAACTTGGAAAGCTCCTGGGGCTGCCAGGCCCGCCCGAGCGCATTGAGGGTTTCGATATCTCAAATATCAGCGGGACGTTTAAAGTAGCGTCCCTCGTGAGTTTCCGTAATGGACGTCCTGAGCGCTCCAGCTATCGCAAGTTCAAGATCAAGACTGTGGAGGGTCAGGACGATTTCGCCTCGATGGCCGAGGTCATTCGAAGGCGCTACTCGCGGCTGCTTAAGGAAGCCACTTCGACCTCAACTGAGCCAGCGCAAGGCACAGGTGAGACCGCCGAGGGGCTCAGCGGGTTAGTGCCTGAAAGCCAGGGAACAGCAACCGGACATCCCGATGAGAAGGGACACCCACCAGGCTCCCCAAGCAAACCAGATCTGCCTGCGCTTGTCCGGCGAGTCAGTGAGGGTGGCAATATGCCCGATCTCATCCTGATCGATGGCGGAAAAGGACAGTTGGGAGTTGCATGCGAGGAACTGGATAAGCTGGGGCTCAACTGGATTCCCGTGATTGGTTTAGCCAAAGAGTATGAAGAGATTTACCGGAGGGGCGAAACCGAACCACTTCGTCTGCCGCATACAAACGGCGCCCTTAAGCTCCTTCAACGGGTGCGGGACGAATCACACCGGCTTGCCAATA
Source organism: uncultured Verrucomicrobiota bacterium (assembly GCA_942493075.1). Taxonomy (GTDB): domain Bacteria; phylum Verrucomicrobiota; class Verrucomicrobiia; order Limisphaerales; family UBA8199; genus JBBQYD01. Next base: position 640,295 of record OW818681.1, read on the forward strand.
CCTACAATGCTTCGCTGCGATTGAAGAAAATTTCCGAGAGCATTCTGGATGAGTTTCCAAACATCGGGGATCGTCGCAAGGCTGCTTTGCTGAAGAAATTCGGTTCTGTTCAACGGATGCGGTTCGCCACGGTAGAACAGCTCTCTGAGGTGCCAGGTTTTGGTGGGCGCGCCGCGGCTGAACTTAAGACGTTTCTTGAAGCCCGGACTGTGGGCCGAGTTTTAAGTCCGGAAGTGGAGGAACCGGCGACGGCTCAACCGCAAGGCGTTGCCGATCACAATGAGATCGGAGAACCCCATGGCAGCAGCGCAGAGAATGGGACTCATGAACCCGAGCGCGGCCAGGGGAATGGCAGCGGCGTTGTAGAAGAACGCCCAGAATAGGTTTTGTTTGATGGTTCGCAAGGTGGCACGGGCAAGGCCGATGCTCGCCGGCACGGCTTCAATCTCGGAGTTCAGCAAAATGATATCAGCCGCCTCTCTGGCGATGTCGCTGGCGCGGCTGACAGCAATCCCCAGGTCTGCCTGGCGTAGAGCCGGGGCATCGTTGATGCCATCTCCTACGAATGCGATTCGTCTTCCCGCGTCCTGGAACTGCTTCACGATGCCTGCCTTTTGATCCGGGCGCACCTCAGCCACCACATTCTGGGCTTCAATGCCGAGTTGTGCGGCGATGGCCAGCGCCGTCGCACGATTGTCACCAGTGATCAGGAAGAGTTCGAGATTCTGGCGTTTAAGCTCCTGAATCACCTGGTGCGATCCAGGCTTTAGGGAGTCCCTAACCGCGAACAAGGCGCGTAGCTTTCCCTCAGTTGCAAAGCCTGAAACTGTGGCCCCCTGGCTTGTCCATTGTTTGGTAAATTCCTGGCCAGCTTCAAGCGCAACACCGGACTCAGCCAGCCAGCGAACCGAGCCCAGCCTGGCCTCAACCGATTTGCCATTCAAAAAGAGCGAACCTCGAACTCCGGCACCATGGATCTCTTCCGACTCTCGAATCTGATTCCCAGCGGAAGAAACCGATAAGGCAATGGCGCGGCTGATGGGATGCTGAGAATGATTCGCGAGCTCTACCGCTGCGCTCAGCATTGGCAGTGACGCTTCATCCAGGATCCACTTGTCCACCAAGATGGGTTTGCCGGTAGTCAGTGTTCCAGTTTTATCAAAACAGACGGCGTTGATGATTCCAGCTTTTTCCAAAGCAACACCGTCCCGGATTAAGATTCCATTGCGAGCGGCCGCATTTGCCCCAGCCATGATAGCGACGGGCGTGGCCAAACCCATGGCGCAAGGGCAGGAGACGATCAGAACTGCGGCTGCAATAATGAAAGCCGCAGCCATCTGCCCGATCGGCGGGTGGGCCGGCCATAGAAATGGAGCGAGGGAATTGTGGACTCGTGCGGCGGATTCCGGAGCAAAGCCCCACCAAAGCCCGGCTCCTAGCGCGATTGCCACAACGATGGGGACGAAAACGCTACTGACGCGGTCTCCCAGACGTTGAATGTTTGCCCGGCTGTTCTGCGCGCGCTCCACCGCTTGAATAACCCGAGCGAGAGCCGTCTCTTCACCCGTCGCGGTGACCCGCGCGACTACACGTCCACTTAGATTGAGTGTGCCGGTATAAATTGAAGATCCACTGGCTTTATCAACCGGCGCCGACTCTCCGGTGAGCATGGATTCATCAATCGAAGTGGCCCCTTCAATAATTTCCCCATCGAGAGGCACCCGGTCGCCAGCACGGATTAGTACGTGGTCACCCGGTGCCAATTCTCTGGCATCCACTTCAGTTTCCTGGCCGGCCGTCAGCCTGCGCGCGCGGGGTGGAGCCAGGTCGAGTAGTTGGCGCAGTGCGCTGGAGGCGCGTGAGCTTACCCGGGCTTCCATCCAATGTCCCGTGCTGATCAGGGTGATGATCGCAGCAGCCTCCATGAAGTAGAGGTGCCCGTGATGCCCGGCCAACAGCGCCCACAGGCTGTAGCCGTAAGCAGTGGTTGATCCCAGCGCCACCAGGGTATCCATGTTGGATTGTCCACGCTTGAGTTGCCGCCACGCACCTTGATAAAAACCAGCACCGGCAATGATCTGGACGGCAGTGGCTAGAACCAGGCTTGTCCATTGGAACCATGTTTCCGTTCCGAGGCCAAAAAACCACTCCCCAACCATCAGGGGCAAAGTTCCAAGCAGCCCAACCCACAAGTTGAGCCTCCATTTCCCGGGTGAGCCGCTCTCCGGTTCGGCAACCGCTACACTCGCTTCGTATCCTTCGGCTTCGATAGCAGCGATCAAGAGCACTGGATCGGGGGAAGTGCCAGGCTCCCATTGAACCGTGGCCTGTCCGCGCTCTAAATTTACAGAAGCGGTCCGGATACCACTGACGCTACGAGCCGCCTCGGTCACGTGCCGCGCGCAGTTGCTACAAGTCATGCCCTTCACAGCCAGACTGGTAGTCATGGGAGTTGGTGTCCTCGCGAGCTCTGCGGTGTCTGAATTGCCCTTCATTTGCTAAGGGCAAGGTAGCCGCAGAACGAGGCCTGTCCAGTTGGCTCGGAAGAAGGGTGCGAAAAAACGAACGCTCCGTTCGGCATGACTCTTCCAGAGTCGCCTGCGGAGCGTTCGCGTTACGTGCGGATCGAAACTGTCTTACCTATCGAGTTGGGACGGTGAGTTTGTGTTGGAATTCGTGCTGGTGTTGCTCGATTTTGGCGCAAGGTTGTCACTATAGGAGCGAGAGGGCTGAGCGCCATCTGTGCGACCGGTCGGAGTCAGCGGCTCGGGCTTCAGGCTGATACCGTTTACAACCTGGGCAACGCCGGGTACATGTTCGGCTAGCGCTCCAGCGCGCTGCTTCTGGTCATCAGTGGTGACAAAGCCGCTCAACTGGACGACGCCGTTGAACGTTTTTACATCAACGTCGCTGAACTTATATACGGTTTCGTTGTCGAGTTGATCTTCGACGGCCGAAGTTATTCGGCGGTCATCAACCACACGACCGGCGCTGCGGTCGCTATCTTTGTGTCCCCAGGTGGAGCAACCGGTGAGGCATGTCAAGGCTACGACCGCACTCATACCGCCAATAAGCATGGAATTCTTCAAGTTTCGCATAGTCAGTCAACTTACGACGCGACCGCCGCCCATCCATGGGGTATAATGCGCAAACAGGAAAGGACTGCACTTGCCGCGGCCCGGCGAGAGGAATGACTAAAAATAAAAATAATCAGCTTTCAGGATGGACGTCATCCTCTATTCCTTGCATTCTTATACTGAAGTAAAGATGGAGCCAGATGTTTCGTCCACCCCAGAGCAGAGGATTGGAAGTCCTCTGATTTCTGTCATTGTACTGAACTACAATGGTGCCCCATGGCTGGAAAAGTGCGTTCAATCGCTCCAGGGGCAGACAATCTTTTCCGAAATTGAGCTGCTTATTGTTGATAACGGATCACGTGATGGTTCGGATGAACTTGCCGCCAAGTTGGTGGACGCCTGCCCGCGGGGGAAGTTCATTCCGGCCCGCACGAATCTCGGGTTTTGCGAAGGCAACAACTTCGGCGCGCAACTTGCCAAAGGCACGTACCTGTTCTTTTTGAACAACGACACATGGCTCGAGTCGGACTGCCTGGAGGTTCTGATTCGCGAAATGGAGCGCATGAAAGCGGATTTCGGCACTCCCCTGATGCTCAACTACAACGATAACTCCATCCAGTCGTCTGGCGGGGCAGGGTTCGACATCTTCGGGCTGATGAGCCTGGCGCCGCGCAAAGTAGGGAAAACGCGTGAAATGTTTGTAGCCGGCGGCTGCTCCTTCATGATCAACCGGGAATTATTCCGCAAACTCGGCGGGTTTGATTCCAAGTTTTTCATGTATGCGGACGAGTATGATCTCTCCTGGCGCGCCTGGGTGACCGGCGCACGGGGTGTCCTGGTGCCTGCCGCCAGGCTGCATCATCGCGGCGCTGCCAATGTGAATCCGGCGGGAGGCGATCAGATTGTGGAAATGCGGACCAGCGATAGCAAGCGGTACTACACAAACCGTAACTGCCTGGTGATGCCCCTTAAAAATAGTGAGGACCTTCTCCTCCTGATCTTTCCGCTGCAAGTAGCTTTGTTGATGGTAGAGGCCCTTGTCGCAATTCTCGTTTTTCGGCGCTGGTCGTTTATCCGGCGCGCTTACATCGACGCGTTCATCGGCTGCTGGCGTTTGCGAACCCATATTCGGTATGAACGGTTGCACTTGCGCAATCTGCGCCGCCGTACGGATTGGCAGATGCTCCGGTTTCTGCGCTTTCGCTTGAATCGTTGGGATGAACTGCTTTCAATGTTGCGCCATGGGCCACCCAAGGTGATGGCCAAGTAAGAATGAATTTACCGTCGCCCGATCGGCCCGTGCCTGAAGGGGCAGCAACTCCGCTGATCTCCATTCTGGTCGTCAATTTCAACGGCGCTCGGTTCCTCACCGATCTGTTCGCCTCCCTGCAAAAGCTCACTTATCCGCATTATGAGGTCGTGCTGGTTGATAACGCATCCTCCGACGAATCGATCAGCATCATCAACAAGTACCCGTGGGTGAAGCTGGTAAGGAGCGAGAAGAACCTTGGGTTCGCCGGCGGCAACAACCTGGGACTTAAACATTGTTTCGGCGATTTCGTCTGTCTGCTGAACAACGATATGGTTGTTCACCCCGAGTTCCTGAAACCCTTGTGCCAGTACCTCCAGCAGCACCCAGAGGTAGGAATCGTCCAGGGAAAGATGGTTTTGCCACGGTATGGAGGGGTGCTCGACGTCTGCGGTTCCTTCCTTACATCCTGGGGGCTGCCCTATCATTACGGCTGTTTTAAGCCCGATTCCGAGCTATACCGCCGCAATTATCCGGTTCTTTGCGGCAAAGGCGCCTGCCTTTTGTTCCGCAAACCTCTCATTGATCGAATCGGCGGGTTTCTCTTCGAAGAGAGCTTTTTCTGCTATTACGAGGAAACGGATTTTTGCCACCGCGCCTGGCTCTCGGGCTCGGAGGTGCATTTTGTCTCCGGTCCTGCAAATGAGCATTTCTTTGGCGGCACCGCTGGACCTCATTCGGGATTTGCACTGGGGCTTTATTTGCCCAACATGACTTTCAGCCTGCTGGGGAATCTGGGCGCTGCGGCACGATGGAGGATAATGCCCAGGTTCTTTATCATTCTCTTTGCTGGTCTGGTCACGTCACTGGTTAAGTTCAAACTCCCCCAGGCCAGGGCACACCTTAAGGCATTCGCATGCTGTTTCACGCAAGCGGGGCGTATCAGGGAACGACAGGAGCTTGTGCGCAGGATTCGGAAAGTATCGGACCGGGAAATCCTGGCCAAGACCCTGCGCGATCCTGGCCCGGTCTATTTTTTGAAAACGCTCACCGGCAAGCTGGAGACCTACAGGGACCGCCCGATTTGATGTTTTCAAGAACCCGGCACTCGGCACCGAGCCGGGGGCGTTTTTACTTGCCGCCAAGTTCTTTCACACAAAGGATGGCCGCCGCCTCAGTCGGGTCTCGTCGGGTCTTGGTGAACTGCATGAAGATGGATACCAAGAGCCAGAACTGCACGGGTGATTTGATGATGCGGTGATTCTCTCCCCGGTAACTTTTGGGACCGTACATCCCATAGACATGGTAACCGCGGGCGCGAAACTCTTCCGGAGTCCAGCCCGAGACATGCTCCTGCAAATCTCCATCATGGCTCTTCTGAGGCAGAAAACCGTTGGGGGTCAGAATGATCACCCGCTTTGTCGCTAATCGCTCCATCTGCTCAAGCAAACTCCAGCCCTGAGGTTTGTGCAGGTGTTCGATAACATCCAGCGACACGCACGCATCAAAGCGGCGATCAGGAAACAACTCGGCGACTTTTGTGACATCGGACAGGTGATACTCATCATGGCTGCCGAGCTTTCGGGCGCCGTTTAGTGCTGGTTCGTAGCCATCCACACCTACCAGCTTGGCACAGGGGATAAACCGCATTGGGGACAAGTCGCCGCACCCGATATCCAGGACCGAAGAGCAATCCCGCAGGAAATGCTTCAATTCCCGGATCAACATGAGTAGAGAAGGAATCCGCCGATACTCCTGGAATTCGCTGAACGATCTCCTGGGAACCTGCTGTACTTCTGGTTTTGTCGGTTGTTCTGGCATTCGCTTGGGGTCAGCCTACCGGCCCATCAAGATGACGTCAATCGTCACTTCCTAACAGCAAACCTCGAAAGCCTGGGACCCAAAGCTTTCACCGAAGGGTCAGTCCGATAATCGTACGAAAAGAGGTTGACAAAAACGATGGTCGGAGTTCAAATGAACCTCATGGCACGACCGCTGCGCGTTGAGTTCGAGGGAGCTGTTTATCACATTATGGCCCGCGGAAACCAGGGGCGGAATATCTGCGTCGATGATGGAGACCGCAGGATGTGGGTGGCTACCTTGAGACAGGCCTGTGGGCGCACCGGATGGCGTATTCATGCATGGGTGCTGATGAACAATCATTATCACCTGCTGCTGGAGACACCGGAAGCCAACCTGGTCAGTGGGATGAAATGGCTGCAAGGCACCTTTACGCAGCGTTACAACGCCAGGCATCACAAGCGGGGGCACCTCTTTCAAGGACGCTACAAATCCGTTCCGGTGGATGCGAGACAGGGAGAGTATTTTCAAACAGTCAGTACTTACATTCACCTCAATCCGGCGCGAGCCAGGCTTATACGGGTAGGTGAACAGAAACTGTGGGAGTATCGATGGAGCAGTTACCCGGATTATCGAGCAGGGAAAGGTCCGGAGTGGCTGATCCAGGACCGGGTGCTTGGAAGCCTGCACCTGGGAGCGGGGCAGCAACAGGGTTATGAGGCCTATTTGGAGAGCCGTGTGTTGGAACTCGGCATAAAAGCTGGCCGGGCGGAGTTGGAAGCTGCCTGGGAGAGCGTGCGCCGAGGATGGTATGTAGGAGGGGAAGAGTTTCGGTTGAACTTGCTGGCGCGGGCCAGAGAAGTAGCGAAGGGCAAGCGTCAGGAGTCGCTGGATGGAGAGGTGAGACGTGCGCATGGACAGGATCAGGCCGAACGCATGCTGGCCTGGGGACTAAAATCATTGGAGATGAGTCCGGAGAACTTGAGAAATCAACCCAAAGGGCGACTGGAGAAACAGGTCCTGGCATGGTGGTTGCGAAGTCATACCACGGTTGGCCGACGATGGATCGCGGAGAGGTTAGGGATGGGATGTGAAACACGAGTGAGCGAGGCGGTGAGAAAGGCGGAAGGAAGTCAGCAACGCCGTGCGCTGGAGTTGAAGGAGAAGTTGCGGGCCTATCCGAATTGAGGTATGAGAGAAGCGTACGATTATCGGACTGACCCTTCGGGTTGTATGAAGATCATTTTCTACTTGTGGATCAGCACTTTATGCTGCTTCGGTGCGGCGAAGATAGAAGTTTACTTCTCTCCCAACGGCGGGTGTACGGAGGCTGTGGTTAGCACCTTGAATCGGGCTACCAATACTGTGCTTGTCCAGGCCTATAGCTTCACGAGCGCACCAATCGCCAAAGCGGTCGTGGATGCTCATAAACGGGGAGTTCGCGTGAGTGTGATCCTGGACAAGAGCCAGGAATCGGAGAAATACTCCTCAGCGGACTTCCTTGCAAACGCAGGCGTGCTCACAATGATCGACAGTGCCCATGCCATCGCTCATAACAAAGTCATGATCCTGGACAATGGGACGGTGATCACTGGCTCGTTCAACTTTACGAAGGCAGCAGAGGAGCGGAATGCTGAGAACCTGCTGGTGATCCGCGATAAGAAGCTTGCCGGAAAGTACAAGGCGAACTGGGATGCCCATGCCAAACACGCCAAACCTTACATAAGACGTTCCGAACCTAAATAGAAAGAGCCGCCTGGTGACGGCTCTTTCAACGCTCTTCGCGGATACGAATGCTTAGTAAAGATAGTATTTGCGCGATTGAGCCCGGAATTTCTCGATGTCTTTGTTCAGGAATTGCTCTACATCCGCGTAAGACATCTTCGCGGTGAACTTCGTGCGCACCAGGGATGATCCACAGACTTTGTCAAACATATCCAGCCTGGCTGGTTTGCAAAGTTGAAATGGGTTCTTCTCGGGATACATCTGGTTGTGCACATCCATCATGATGAACTGCAGGCTCATCAGGTTCACCTGTGCTGCGTCCGTGAAGTGCAACTGCACGCCGTGCATCTGCACATCCTTGTGTGTGTAGTAGTAGGGCTTGAAAACCAGAGGACGGAATAAAGCCCCTTTGATCTTAAGCGCGTTTAACCGGTCCGCGAGTGCCTTGTGATCGATCCAGGGCGCTCCGAACATATGGAACGGCATGGTATAGCCCACGCCTTCAGAAATGACGCCCAATTCACCCATGATCCCTGTAGCCACGTAAAACAGCCCAGAATCAGCTTCAGGTTGGTGCGGCGATGCCATAACCCACGGGAGCCCGGTTTGATTGTAGGTCATTTCCCGCTTCCACCCCTTCATAGACACCACCGTGAGCCGGCATTTGTTTGTGGTGTCCATGAGCCCCTCCTTGTTAATCATCGCGGCCAGTTCGCCGCAGGTCAGGCCATATACGTAGGGAATCGCGAGGTAATTGACCGACGATTGGAAAGGTTTTTCATTCAGATTTCCTTCAATCCGTTTCCCTCCCAGGGGATTCGGGCGGTCCAACACGACGAATTCCTTGTCGTTCTCGGCAGCGGCGGCCATTGCTCGGGCCATGGTGGCAATGTAGGTGTAGGAGCGGCAGCCGTTATCCTGGATATCATAGACCAGCACATCCAGGTCCTTCAGCATCTCCGGCGTGGGTTTCGAAGTCTTGCCATATAAAGAATAGACCGGCACTTTCGTTACCGCATCGACCGAATCCGTGACGGTCTCACCGGCAAAGATGTCACCGCGAATTCCATGCTCAGGTCCGAACAACGCCACAAGCTTTACCCCAGGCGCCTCAAATAGAATGTCGATCGTGGACCGCATTGAATCATCCACACCGGTGGGATTGGTAATCAGGCCGACTCGTTTGCCGCGCAGGACGTCGAAGCTGCGCTGCTTGAGAACTTCAACCCCGGTGCGGACCTTGGGATCTTTGGCGGACGCAGTTGTTACACAGCCCAGGACGAGCATTCCGCACAGGATTCGAATTAAAACGTTCATAGGCATTTCAAAGGTACTTTTGGAGCAGGGGTTTGAGGTCTTTGATGGTTTTGGCCGGCCAGTATTTACGGTCGGTCATGATGGCGTATTTCAGGGAATCGTGGCAGGGCCAACTCGGCTCCTGGGGGATCTGCGGGATGGCCTTGGCAATGATTTGTTTGGCCATGGCTGAGTTCGCGTTCAGGTTTGCGAGCACCATTTCGACGGTCACGTGGGCCTCATCGGTTTTCCAGCAGTCGTAATCGGTGATCATCGCCATGTTGGAGTAAGCGATCTCGGCCTCACGCGCGCACTTTGCTTCACCGAGATTGGTCATGCCGATAACATCATACCCGAGTTTGTGATTTGTTAACGACTCTGCCCGGGTTGAAAAAGCGGGGCCTTCCATGTTCACATATACACCGCCATCGTGCGCGCGAGCCTTTAGAGAACGGGCGGTCTTCAACAGAATCCGGCGCAGTTCCTCGCAGATCGGCTCAGCAAACGCCACATGCCCCACGATACCGCGACCAAAAAAGGTATGAGCGGCTGACTGTTTAGTCCGATCCACGAACTGATTCGGGAAGACGATGTCACAGGGCTTGTACTTGGCTTGAAGCGATCCTACGGCGCTCACGCTGATGATCCAGTGAACACCCAGCTTTTTCATCGCCCAAATGTTTGCCGGATGGTTTAGCTCCGAAGGAAGCAAGCGATGGCCCCGTCCATGCCGCGGAAGGAAAACAAGACTCCGTCCCGCAAGTTCGCCAGTGAGCAACTGGTCCGAAGGAGCGCCGAACGGTGTTTTAACTGTGACCCACTTTTGGCGGGTGAGCCCCTCTATATGATAGAGGCCGCTGCCGCCAATAACGCCAATTCGGTAAAGTGACATCCCTGATCTTAAGACAAGCCCCGGAGTTGGAGCCAGAATTTTTGACGCCCTCTGCCAGAGCGCCAAAAAAACGCCACCCGATTTCTCAGGTGGCGCGAAGAGCGTGGCTCACTTATTTCGGAAGGGTGCCCAGATAAGCGTCGATGCCTTGGGCGGCGCGTTTGCCATCACCCATTGCCAGGATCACAGTCGCTGCACCGCGGACGATGTCGCCTCCGGCAAAGACTCCTGGAATGCTCGTCATGAGTTTATCGTCCACAACGATGTTACCCCACTTGTTAAGCTTTAGGTCCGGACAAGTAGCGGTCAGCAGTGGGTTGGCACGGGTGCCAATGGCCACTACAACCACCTCACAGGGGATTATGAACTCGGACCCAGGAATCACTTCTGGGCGGGCTCGTCCCGAAGCGTCGGGTTGGCCCAGCTTCATTCGCACGCATTTCAAGCCAGTCACCCATCGTTTCTCATTGCCCACAACCTCCACGGGAGCAACGAGGAACTCGAAATCAATTTGTTCCTGCTCGGCGTGGTGGATCTCCTCTGCACGCGCCGGCATTTCATTACGCGTGCGACGATAAACGATCATGGAAGATTTCGCTCCGAGGCGCTTGGCCGTGCGGGCGGAGTCCATGGCCACGTTGCCGCCGCCGACCGTTGCCACTCGCTGGCCGAGCAGCACTGGCGTATCGGACCTTGGAAATTGATACGCTGCCATCAGGTTCACGCGGGTCAGATACTCGTTGGCCGAGTAAACGCCCTTGAGGTTTTCACCGGGCACATTCATAAACACCGGCAGACCTGCGCCGTTCGCAATGAAAACCGCATCATGGTTGTCGCGCAGCTCCTGAATTGTGAATGTCCGCCCGATGACCGTGTTGCAGACGATCTTTACGCCGGCGCTTTCCAGTCGCGCGACTTCATCCTCAACAATCTTTTTGGGCAGGCGGAATTCGGGGATGCCGTAAACCAGCACGCCGCCTGGCTTATGCAGCGCCTCGTAAACGGTCACATCATGTCCCCGCCGGGCCAGTTCTCCGGCGGCAGTTAATCCACCCGGGCCAGCCCCCACAACCGCGACCTTGCGCCCGGAACGTGGTGCGATATCCATGGGCACCTGGTCGCGATGACCTTGCGCCCAATCGCCTACGTAACGTTCCAGGTAGCCAATGGCCACCGGCAAGCTCTTGTTACCCCGGATGCATTCGATCTCGCACTGGGTTTCTTGAGGACATACTCGTCCGGTCACTGACGGCAGCGCATTGTCCGAAAGCAATGATTTTGCGGCTTCAGCCAGGTTGCCTGTTGAAAGGAGGTCAATGAACTTGGGGATGTTGACCATCACCGGACAGCCGGAGACGCACTTCGGATCACGGCACTGGAGGCAGCGTTCCGCTTCGAGCAGCGCGATTTTCTCGGGCAAGCCCAGGTTGACTTCATCAAAATTTGCATTGCGAACGAGCGGTTCCTGTTCCGTCATTTTCTGACGGTCGATCTTCATTCGTTCGCGGGCGGTGATTTTAGTACTCACAGGGGTTAAACAGGTTTGCCCAGCCCGATGCGGCACGAACCAGCGTCGCAGGCAGTGGCTTTTTGTTCAAATTCGCGATAGGTGCCCAACCGGTCCATCAGCAGGTCGAAATCCACTTTATGGCCGTCGAATTCTGGTCCATCCACGCAAGCGAAGAGGGTTTCATTGCCCACGTTAACGCGGCATCCGCCGCACATGCCGGTGCCATCAACCATGACTGGGTTGAGGGAGACGATGGTGTGCACTCCGAACTGTTTCGTGAGGTTTGCCACCGCGCGCATCATGGGAACCGGGCCCACGGCATAGACAATATCGATGTTTCCTTGAACCAACGCGTCCTTGGCGGCATCGGTGACGAAACCGTGGCGTCCGTAGCTGCCGTCGTCGGTGCATACGGTGACCTCTCCCAGGCGGCGAAGATCGTTCTCGAAAATAACCCACTCACGAGAGCGTCCGCCGATGATGCTATGGACCGCCACCCCTTTACGGTGAAGGCCTTGTGCAATGGGATGGACCACCGCAGTTCCTACTCCTCCGCCGATGCATAGTGCACTGCCGGTCTCAATCATTTCCGTCGGCTTGCCCAGAGGACCGGCGATGCCACCGATCATTTGCCCTGGTTCTAATGCAACCAAGTCGCGTGTGCTCTTGCCTACGGCCTGGATCACCAGGGAAATGGTTCCGGCGGCGGGGTCCGCGTCGGCAATGGTCAATGGAATGCGTTCTGCCCCTTCGGCCATGTGGACGATTACAAACTGGCCGGGTTGCCGGATTTCGGCAATCCGCGGCGCTGTAACATCCAAACGGGTGACGTTCGGGCTTAATTGGTTTTTTGCAACAACTTGGTGCATGTACAAGGTTATTATGCTGGGCGGCCAGACTTCGACTTGCGCTGGGGAGTCGTAATAGGCAGAGCACCCTCTAAGATAATGCAAATCATGCCCCATCAAGTCAATGAAAGCGAAAAAACGGGAGGAGCCGCAAGGATCAGAGTGCAGTCAGGCGCCGGGCGATTTGTTTTAAAAATGTCGAGATAAATTACATGACATTCGAAGCGATGTAGTGTGTTGCTCTGAAAACGTTTACATTAACCAGCCCTTTGGCAAATCTATTAGCTGTCGGTATGTCTTACGCTTCGAACCGATTCAGATTAGTTCGTCTGAGCAAGATTCCCCGTGTGGAACCTGCTAAGGTGAGCTTACTTGCGCTGATCCAGAATCGTGCAAGCAGCGGTTGGCAGGTGGCCTGCTACCTGTAGCCGCATGAAATCAAGAACCCTCCTCGCAACCACCGTCCTGTTGGCCCTTCAATGGCAAGCCTCCGCTGATGTGCTCGTGGATCGCGGTTTACCTACCGCCAACCTCAACAACGTAGCGGGCGCCGATCGCTCCAATGTCGGCTGGCTGTTTTCACAGTATACGACTGGCGATTACTGGGTTGTTGGTGACACCTTCCAGAATACCAGTTCCCACGCTTGGAACATCACTTCCATCCGGATGTGGAGCTTCAAACCTGTCAGCAACGTTTCGATTTGGGGAGCGCTGGCTGGAACCATGAGCTTTGGCGCACCGACCAGTGGCACCATCACTTCAGGCGCGCAGTATGCGAACGGGCAGACCTATCAACTTCCGAACAACAATTTTAAAGAGATCTACCAATTGGATTTTCAAGTGAACTTCTCATTGCTCCCCGGGCAAACCTATAACTTTTTCCTCGATGGAACCGGGAATGACAACTACGAGATTCCATTTGCGCATGCCTCCAACAAAGACCTGAGCGGTTCACCGCAGGAGGGTTCGGATGACTCCATGCTCTATGCCCAGGTAATCGGCGGAGATTTGGACACAACAAGTATCGGCAACTGGAGCTCTGGAGATCCTGGTTGGGGTTGGGACAAGCCTTCAGACGTAAATGTCCAGGTCTTTGGAACCGTCCCGGATGCTGGTAGCACGATGATGCTGCTCGGCTCTGCTTTGGCCGGATTGGGACTCATCCGTCGCCGCTTGGCATAGTCAATCGAATCGTTCATGGTTCAGGCCACCGTCCTCGTGGACGGTGGCCTTTTATTTTGTGCGCCCGGCAGGGTGCACTGACTAGTTGGTTAAAGTCCAATGCGCACCCGGCAAGGGGAAGTGCTAGCTGAACAGCAAGGGTGTCGGTCGCGAGGCCGAATCTGAAGGAAGCTGTAGGCAAAACGCTGGCCTGACAAACAGGAACCACATAAGAGGCAACCGCAGCGGATGAGAAGGCATGAAGATTCAAAGTCCAACTCTTGCACGGAGACTGCGGAAGTAGATGTGGCAGGCATAAGCGTGGAAGTCAGTGCGCAATACCCGGGGAGATCTCCGGCGGTGTTCCGCTTGCGGGACTAGCGTGGTCGAGAGGCTGCGACGAAGCCGACGGAGAAGTCAGCAGAAGCCATAGTAAGCCGCCTCGCGGCTGAAGGGCTGAACATAAAGACAAGGGAAGGAGCCCTTGTTCCCGATGAGAGAAGCAGAGCCAGAAAAGAAGATTGAGATATCTGAAGCTGACCAGCGAGCCCGGGGCCGGAAGCCCGAAGTGGCGAGGGTTGGCGGCTCAAACTTTCCGGGAAGCAAGGAACAAACCGGCCCCAAACAACCAGACCTCATCGAAAGAATGCTCGAGCGAGGTAACATGCTCAAGGCCTTGCAGGCCGTAGAAGCCAACCGAGGTGCCGCCGGAGTGGATGGCATGGAGGTGAAGCAACTGCGGGAGTTCCTGCGGGAGCATTGGGCAGAGATCAAAGAGCAAATCCTCAGCGGGACCTATGAGCCACGACCAGTCAGGCGAGTGGACATACCCAAGCCCGGAGGAGGAACACGCATGCTGGGAATACCGACGGTCCTTGATCGTTTAATCCAGCAGGCGATGCATCAGATACTAAGCCCCGTATGGGAAAAGGGGTTCTCACCGCACAGCTACGGGTTTGGGCCTGGATGCAGTGCGGCACAGGCGGTCAAAGCGGCACAGGCCTATATTCAGTCCGGCAAACGCTGGGTAGTGGATATGGACTTGGAGAAATTCTTTGATCGAGTAAACCACGACGTGTTGATGGCTCGGGTGGCGCGGAAGGTGAAGGATCGGCGTATGCTGAGACTGATCCGGCGCTATCTGGAGAGCGGGATCATGCAGCATGGGTTGGTGGAGCCGCGGAGCGAGGGGACACCCCAAGGTGGGCCTTTCACCGCTGCTCTCAAATATCCTGCTGGATGACTTGGACAAGGAACTGGAAAAGCGGGGGCATCGGTTCTGCCGGTACGCCGACGACTGCAATATCTACGTAGGCAGCCGACGGGCCGGGGAACGGGTGATGGCATCGCTGACCCGGTTTCTTAAGGAAAAGCTCAAGCTGACGGTAAACCCGAAGAAGAGCGCGGTGGAGAGGCCATGGGGACGGAAGTTTCTGGGTTTCTCAGTGACCGCGCACAAGGCATGCCGTTTGCGAGTGGCTCCGCAGTCCGTGGAACGCTTCAAGGAAGCTATGCGGGCAAAGTTCCGCGAGGGACGAGGCCGCAACCTGAGAGCGTTTCTGGAAAGCCTCAAACCCAAGCTCCAAGGCTGGGCCAGCTATTTTAGCGTCGCGGAAACGAGAAACGTATTTGAAGACCTCGACCAATGGCTGCGGCGCAAGCTGCGGTGCGTGGAATGGAGGAAATGGAAGAAACCGCGCACACGAATGCGCAAGCTCATCGCCTTGGGACTGGATCGGGAACGCGCCCGTGAAAGTGCCTTCAATGGCCGTGGCCCGTGGTGGAACGCGGGCGCATCGCACATGAACGCGGCCCTTCCGACTGCTTACTTCCGGAAACGGGGACTCATCTCGTTGTTGGAGGAGGTTCAATGGTTTACGACGCTGCGCAAGCAGCGGTCTTTATGAACCGCCGTGATACGGAACCGTACGTCCGGTGGTGTGGGAGGACGGTGAGGTTCTAACCCTCACCTCCTACCCGATCAGCGACTTCAGCCACCAGGGACATTCGAATTACTTTGACACGGCTACAAGTTAAGGTTAGCGAATGAGCCCCATGAACAAGACCTTAGCCATCCTTTGCGCGGCAGCACTCGGCTGCCTTGCAACTCCCAACCTCCCCGCCGAACCCGCGCCATCCACCACCGCCAGTTCCCGGGTGGCCCTGTTTAATGGGAAAAGCCTCGAAGGTTGGGACGTATTGAAATGCGACGCCGCAGTGGAAGACGGGAGCATCCTCATCAAGGGAGGCAATGGTGTGATTCAGACCAAAAAACAATATAAGGACTATGTTTTTGAGTGTGAGTGGAAATCCTTGAAACCGGATAACTGGGATAGCGGGGTTTACTTCCGTTATACGTCCATCCCCACCAACGAACCCTGGCCGCGCCGTTATCAGGTCAACTTGCGGAAGGGTGACGAAGGAAATGTATCCGCGCTGAAAGGCGCCAAGAGCGAAGGATTGTTCAAGGCAGGTGAATGGAACAAGTTCAAACTGACCGTGCGCGGCACCGCCGCAGTGTTGGAAATGAACGGAAAACCCGCTTGGACGGCTGATGGGTTGGAGGACCCGCAAGGTTTCATCTCACTGCAGTGTGAAGTGCCTGGCGGAGGGCAATGTCTGTTTCGCAACGTGTTTATCACCGAACTGACCCCGGCAAAACCATGAACATCCGAACCCTTCTGCATCGGTTATGGAGCGGATGTCAGATATCGATGGCCGCTCTGCTCATCGGGGGCTGTGCCTCCAATCCTCTTCAAAGACCTGCCGAGATTCAAACTGGTGAGTCGGTGGTTCTTGCTGGCGAATCTCCAGCCAAACTGGCATTTGCGCCTTTGCTGAATCGGCCGTTCACCTTGCGCAGCACGTACCGGCAGGGGCTGCCGCACACGGTCACGTACGAGCTGGGGCGCGATTTCCTTGTGGATGCGCAGGGGCAGGTCCAGCGCACAGCGAACTCCCGTATCCCGGACTTCAGCACCAACATGCTCTACGGCAAGGACGACTTTCATCACGACCAATTCCCGGGATTCGGCAATAGCAAGTTCTTCGTCTTTGCCGACTATGAACATCGGGAAAAATGGACTGTGCCCTCAGCACCCGAAGGATTTGGCAAGGCGCGCTTGCCCGAAACCCGCAAGAAACTAAGCGAGGGCAAACCGCTACGGATGATAGCCTTTGGCGACAGCATCACCGCGGGGGGAGATGCCAGTGAACCCGGTCTTATTTTTTGGATGCGCTACGCGGAGGCCCTGCGGCAAAAATACCCAAAATCAGCTATCCAGGCGATCAATGGCGCAACGGGAGGCGATACGACTGGGCAAGGCTTGCAGCGCCTCGAAGACAAAGTACTGAGCCAAAAGCCTGACCTCGTGTTGATCGGTTTCGGCATGAACGATCATAACCGGGAAGGATTCGGCGTGCCCCTGCCTCAATTTAGCAAGAACCTAACGACGCTGATCGATCGCATCCGGGCGACTGGTGCGGAGGTCATCCTATTCTCAGCGTTTCCTCCCAACCCCAAATGGCATTATGGCTCACATCAGATGGAAGCCTACGCGGCCGCGACGGAGCAGGTGGCTCGCGACAAACAATGCGCTTACGCGGATGTTTACCACGCCTGGCTGAACATTGAGGAACGCAAAAAACCTGAGGATCTGTTGGCGAATAATATCAATCACCCCAACGACTTCGGACATTACATTTACTGTAGAGTGTTGGTGTCGCTCGGATTGTGAGTTGCTGATGCTGATCAAAAAGAGCTTCCGGCACGCGAGCGGATATGGGAGATTGCCCGCATGCGCAAAGAGCTTTGTTTAACACTCGCAGCCTGTGTTTGCCTGCTGGGCTGCGCGGAAAAGAAGTCAAAAACGGAAACTTGGGTGGAGCAGGGGAAATCCCCGGCTACGGCTGATGCAGCTTCTGCTCAAACATCGACAGCCAGCACCAATGAGGTGGTCACAACGGCCAGCGGGCTGAAGTACCAGGTTGTAAAGAAGGGAACCGGAACCCAGGCACCAAAAGCGACCGACACCGTGAAGGTTCACTACCATGGCACGCTGTTGAATGGGACAGTATTTGACAGTTCAGTGCAGCGCGGCGAGCCGATCAGCTTCCCGTTGAACCGCGTTATTCCCGGGTGGACGGAAGGGCTGCAACTCATGCACGTGGGAGATAAATTCCGGTTCGAGATCCCAGCGAACCTGGCGTACGGGGAGCAAAGCCCCAGCCCATCCATTCCGCCGAACAGCACCCTTGTATTCGAAGTGGAACTGCTCGGAATAGAGTAATCCCGGGAAAATGAAGCAAACCCAATCTGAGGTCAGCTCGGCACGTGGGCCTGAAGATGCACCTCCCTGTCCCTGCGAGTCCAAAACGGCGCTGATTCACAAGGCGCTCCTTGTGACAGGAATTGCTTTCCTGGTCTGGTCTGGGATTCACCCCAACGGGCAGTTCAACTGGCTGATGGAAACCCTGCCAGCGATGATAGGGGGAATTCTGATGGTAGCCTCTTACAAGAAGTTTCAGTTTACCACGACCAGCTACGTGCTGGTCTGGTTCTTCTCACTGATCCTGATGACTGGCGGGCATTATACCTATGCCGAAGTGCCGATTGGTAATTGGGCGCGGGACGCATTCGGGCTCTCACGCAATCATTTCGATCGGATGGGGCATGTATTTCAGGGCGTGATTCCGGCGATGGTGGCCAGGGAGTTATTACTGCGAACGAGCCCGTTGAAAGCGGGCAAGTGGCTGTTCGTGCTCTGTGTCTGTGTGGCCGTGGCCATCAGCGCCGCGTACGAGTTGTTTGAATGGCAATATGCCGTCATGTTTGGCGGCGAGCAGGCCGATGACTTCCTCGGGTCACAAGGGGACATCTGGGACGCGCAAAAGGATATGTTCATGGCGCTGTGCGGCGCTGTATTTGCCCAGCTCCTGCTTGGGCCTCTGCAATTGCGTCAAATGGAAGCGATTTGTTCACGTTCATTCGCTGCAAACTCGGAGCGACCTGTGTAGAAGCTTAGCCTGAAGGCAGCTCCACCCAGAAGCGGCTGCCTTTGCCAACCTCGGATTCAACGCCGACCGTGCCACCCATGCGTTGAACGGCTTTCTGTACGATCGCCAGCCCTACGCCAGTCCCTTCATAATCTTCCTGGCGATGAAGACGTTGAAACGGTTTGAAGATTTTCTCAACACCCTCGGGCGGGATGCCAATGCCGTTATCTTCGATCCAAATCCGCACTCGGTCTCCCACAGATTGCGTGGAGATCCGCACTTGGGGTTTTGAGCCGGGGCTCACGAATTTCACGGCATTGCCCAGGAGGTTTTCGAGGCATTGAGCAAGCGATCCCTGATCGCCTGTTGCGGGGAGGAGTGGTCGCTGGATCTGGATCTCAGCCTTCGGAGGTTGCAGGTCCGGACGTCCCCGGAGGATCATTTCAAGAGTGCTCTCAAGATCTACCTTCTCGGTGCGCACTTCGGTCTGTGAGAGGCGGTTTAACGCGAGCACATCATTGACGAGACGATCCATCCGCTGCGCGGCGCCAACCACCCGTTCCATGAGTTCTTCGCCTTCACCTTTTAACGCTTCCCGGTGATCTTCCAGAACCATTTGGCTAAAGCCGTTGACGGCTCGCAACGGTCCGCGGATATCATGCGAAAGGCTATAGGAGAAGGTCTCCAGATCGCGATACGCCTGCTCCAACTCTGCGTTTTTCCTGATCAGTTCCAGCCGCCGCTGCTCGGCTGTCCTGGTGATCTGGATCAGCCGGAATACATTTGGGATGAGGTAAAACACCCCGATTGCCGTTCCCAGGGAAGCCACAGCCGTGATGGCTTTGACCGTTCCCGAGAGCCAGTAAGTGGGATGATACAGAGTCCAGACCTCCAGGAAATGTGTCCAACCGCAACTAAAGATGAAAATGCCAAAAGCTAGAAACATCCATTCGAAAGGAACGTCTTTGCGGGCACGATAAACAAGGTAAGCCAGTGCCCCGGAGATCATCATATAGGAAGCGCCAATTGAGAAGTCGGAAAGACCCTGGAGCCAGACCATGCGGGGGTCGTCCAGGTAACAATGCACATGCGGCATGAACTGACCCGGCGAGAAAAGAGCGCCTACCAATCCGGGCATGACGAGCATGGCCAGTCCCGAAAGAACCAGGACGCTCAGGCCGAATTTAGCTAAAGGTGATCTTAAATAACGTATCATAGTTACGGCAAACCCGAGGTAAGATTCGCTCAGACGGCAGGATAGGCAAATGCGGAGTGAGTGCTTGAATCGGGAGCTATTCCGGCCATTATTCCGGTTGTATTCAATACTCCGGGCTTTCCTGTGTGTTGAAGGACGACTCGCACGCTCAAGATATGAAGAAACGATTATTTTGGATCATCACCTGGATTGCTTGCTTTTCCGCGAGCTTCCTGGGTACTGCCGCTTCAGCCCCCGCACGCCCTGACATCTTGCTCATGGACTTCGAAGGTGCGGACTACAGCGGATGGCAAGTGGAAGGGGAAGCGTTTGGTTCCGGCCCGGCCCAAGGCACCCTTCCCGGGCAAATGAAAGTTGAAGGTTTCCGCGGTCGCGCGCTGG
The DNA here is from genome assembly GCA_942493075.1 of uncultured Verrucomicrobiota bacterium. GTDB lineage: Bacteria > Verrucomicrobiota > Verrucomicrobiia > Limisphaerales > UBA8199 > JBBQYD01. The sequence goes on from OW818681.1 coordinate 660,445, forward strand.
CCAATTCGTTCTATGGTGGTGATCGCTCGACCGGAACACTGATCAGCCCTTCCTTTGTGATAGATCGGCGATATTTGAAGTTCCTGATTGGGGGCGGAGGATATGCGGAGGAGACTTTTATCGAGTTGCAGGTGGACGGAAAGACCTGTCGAACTGCCACCGGCCCAAACACTCAGCCAGGAGGGAGCGAAGCCTTGGGCTGGCAAACTTGGGATCTGACGGAACTTCAAGGCGAATCCTCAGTCGTTCGTATTGTGGATCGCCGGACCGGCGGTTGGGGGCATATCAACATCGATCACTTGGTTCTTTCTGATCAACAGCCGCGAGCGCTGACTCATGCGGAGCGCGAATTTAGAATCAAACGGCGTTATCTAAACCTGCCGATTAAGAACGGCGGACCGAAACGAATGGTGAGCGTGATCGTCGATGGGCGTGTTGCCGTTCGTAATGAGATCGAATTAGCGGATGCGGCTCCCGATTGGTGGGCGCCCATGGACGTTCGCAGTTGGCGAGGGAAGAACATCAAACTGCGTGTGGACCGGCTTCCGGAGGAATCGACGGCGCTTAGTGCGATCGAGCAGAGCGATTCGCTTAAAGACGCACGGGACCTTTATCGCGAACCTTTGCGAGGGCAATTCCACTTTTCACCGCGGCGCGGCTGGAACAATGATCCGAACGGGCTCTGCTATTACAACGGCGAATATCACTTGTTCTTTCAGCATAACCCTTATGGATGGAATTGGGGGAACATGCATTGGGGGCATGCGGTTAGCCGCGACCTCGTGCATTGGCGCGAACTTGGCGATGTGCTGATGCCTGATCAGTTCGGCCCAATGTATAGCGGCAGCGCGGTTGTCGATTGGAACAACACCAGCGGCCTGGGCAAGCCGGGAAAAGCACCGCTCAGCTTGCTCTACACGGCTGCCGGTGACCCGACAGTTCAGTGCCTCGCGTCCGGTGTGGACGGTCGCACTTTTGAAAAGCTTCCTCAAAACCCGGTAATGGGGCAGGTCACGAGCGGCAACCGTGATCCCAAGGTGATCTGGCATGCACCCAGCAAACGTTGGGTCATGGTTCTCTATGTCTCCAAGGACAAGAAGCACACTGTTCATTTCTACACTTCACCAAACCTCCGGGAATGGTCGCTGGCCAGCGTGCTGGAGGGCGGTGAGGGCAACGACAATTTTCTATATGAGTGCCCGGACCTGTTTGAATTGCCAGTGGATGGGCAACCCAACGTTTCCAAGTGGATCGTTTACGGGGCCAATAGTGAGTATGCCATCGGGCAGTTTGACGGCAAGGTGTTCACCCCTGAAGAGACAAAGATTCCTGGCCACCGGGGAAAGGGCTTCTATGCCGCCCAAACGTTCAGCGATATCCCTGCTAGTGACGGACGCCGAATTCAAATCGGCTGGTTTCAAACACCAACCCCAGGCATGCCCTTTAATCAATCCATGTCGCTGCCTTTGGAACTGCGCCTGATCGCATGCGATCAAAAGCCGCGTCTATCCTGGACGCCGGTCAAGGAGTTGCAAGCGCTGCGAAGCAAGAGCTTCAAGTTGGGCTCAATCGAGATGAGGTCTGGCAGTGTTAATCCGCTTTCGAAGATAAAGGCTGAGCTCGTCGAGCTCAGAGCGGAATTTGAGGATTCCGCCGATGTCACTTTCACAATCCGCGGTGCCCAAATCTCCTATCTTTCCAAAACGGACGAAATCGTGGTTAACGGTCACAAGGCCCCGGCGCCTTCGTTGGGCGGGCGTCAGGATTTGATCGTTTATTGCGACCGAACTGGTTTGGAGGTGTTCACCAGTGGTGGGCTGACTTATGTTCCGATGCCATTCACTCCACGCGCCGAAGACCGCGATCTAAGCGTGGAAGTGGACGGCGTGGTCCGATTTACAGGCCTACAGGTGCACCAGCTCCGTTCGGCTTGGAAGTAACGTTTTCAGGAATGGGGATTTCCAGGGTAAAACGTGCTCCTTGTCCCAGGCCGGTGCTGTGCAAACCAAAGCCGTGGCCGTTTTCTCGAGTCGTAAAACCGAAGTTGAATATTCGGGCAAGATTCTCCGGAGCAATTCCCACCCCATTATCCTCCACAGAGATTTGTACCGTGCCGTTCGAGCAGGCCGCCGAGAGAATGATTTCTCTCGGATTTGACGTGGACTCAGCGCAGGCATTTCTGGCATTCCCGATGAGGTTGACCAGGATCTGGAGCAACTTGTGTTTATCAGCGCGGACCTCGCCGAGTAATGGATCGAACTGCCGTTTCACCTTGATGTCCGCCCGGGTCAACCCGCTGGCATTGATTCGTAACGCGTCTTCAATGACCTCAGTCGGTTCGACCGCATCAACTACAGTGCTGGCCCGGGCAAAGCCCTGCTGCATGGCTACGATCTGTTTGATGTGTTCAACATTACGGCGCAGGTCTTCCATCTCTTTGAGAAGGACGGCTTTCTCCTCCTGCAACCGTGCCGCCAGGCTTTTAAGAAATGGCGGGAGATTCTTCCCTCTCGCGTTTTGCGTGATAAACTCTCCGAGGTCATCACGATGCTGGTCGAGCAGGTCCACGGTGCGTGAGAGCATGGGAATGCTGGAAGCTTTGAGGCGGTCGGTGGCGAGAGTGGCAGAGACGTTCACACTATTGAGAACGTTGCCGACATTATGGAGCACGCTGGTTGCAATTTCTGCCATTCCCGCTTGTCGTGAAGTCTCCAGCAACTCGCGTTGATTGCGTTGGATGATTTCAGTTTGGGCGCGCACCTGCCGTCGGAGCGATGTTACCCAAATAGCAGCGAGCAACCCGCCCACGGCGATGCCGCCGAGCAGCAGCAGCGTGTGGCGCAGAGTCCACCAGGGCGCGTTGCGGATGACCTTGACGCTATTCAGATCCGGCAGCAAGAGATGGAAGCTGGCAGCTTCCCGGTTCTCAGTTCCCTGGATCACACACACGCCACGCACCCGGACCAGGCTGCCTGGGGTCATCTCGGGAAAGCTTTGACGCAGCGCTGGAAGCGACATTTGAGCAGTGAAAATGACTGCCCCATCCTGAAGCAGGAAGCGAGGCTGTGCCGCTTTGGTGGTGCTTTGCAGCAAATCGGCCTCTAGTTCGACCAGAACACCATCCGTCTTGCCGCTGTTGAGAATCTCAGCGGCTGTAGCTCGCTTGGGTGCAGGTGACCGGCCCAAACCGGCTGGACGCACAATCGCTTCTTCGAGGTGCGGTGAGAACCCCAACAAAGCAGGAAAACCGACCGCCTCCAACGGTTGCCCCACATGCACCTGCCCGGACTCGCTCGTCTGTATGCGAATGCCGGCTGATCCGTCCTGCAGGTAAAACGTGCGGTCCGGCGCAATCAGGGTCACGATGCCACTGACCTTGATCCTCCGCCGTGAGCGGGTATCGGAATTGAAGGTGGAGACTTTGGAGATGGGAGTTGGTGCTACTACGAAAGGGTCAGCGGGGCTGGCATCCACAATGCGAATCTCATCGCGGCTTGGAACCTCTACCGTGATTCCATTGAGCTGGCCTCGACTGTTCACCTGGGAGCCACACGCGCCACGCAACGTTACCAGTGCATCAATGAGTTGCGTTGGAGCGGGCTCCGGGCCCGGATCGTAGACTACGGCGCCAAACCGTCCCTCGGGGGTTGTGAGTGTGAGTGAGATGTGGTCGGATTCCTTTGTTGCGCGGCGCACGACTCCCTCGATTTCAATCCAACGGGAGTCGAAAGTCCCATCGGCAGTGTCCTGCAAGTTCACCCGGGCGGGCGTTGGGAAGTTCGTTGTGCCCAGGATTTGCGTGGTGCAATGCACAAGTTGGGGAGCGAAGCCACCTTCCTGAGTTTGGCCGGTTACTTCAACATATTGGCCAGCCTTCAGATCCGCCTGATCCGTGTCGAGGAAGATCGCGTCATCGTCGGTTTGCAGGAAGACCACGCGCCATGAGGGGTCGGCGTAAGTCAGCACGCCGCGTAAACGGGCAGCGCGGCCCTCGTTGGCTTCCTCACGGGACATCCTTCGGATCTCCCGTGCGTTCGTGATGAGTGGCCCCTCGGCGGGTGCTCGCCTGGCTACCGTTTCCGGGGTTTCGGTGCGAGCTGCATTTCCTGTCAGTTCAAAATAGGCATCCGCCAGGACCGTGCGGTTGCTGCGGGTTCCCAGGAATCCCCAAAGCTCAACCCGCTGACCGGGGTTAGCCGTGCTGATCTGAAGCACTTCGGCTTCAAGCGTTCCGGTTGGATCATGAAACGTGAGTCTTGCGCCCGGTTCGTATGAATCTATTAAGCCACTCAGGCGCACTGGATGATTTGTCCAATCCCCTAAGGGCTTGGTCAGCAACGTATCTATTGGTGTGATGGGCAATTTCCAGCGATCACGTTCGCCGGGCTTCAAAACCTTTACCATCCCTAGGTTTGGGACGAAAAGAGAGGCAGAGACCAGTTTGCCTTTTTCAATTCGGCTGGCGTTGATGCCGCGAACGCTAACCCATGCGTCCTGTAGATAGCGGAATGGGCTGTTCTCGGTTGTACCCATTACATAGACAACGCATGGCTGCGCTCCGTCTTTGAGTACCATGGTCACCCGGCCTTGGCTTGTCTCGGCTACTCGTACCCAACCGCTGATCTCTACCCATTGCCCATACTGTTTCGCCAACTCACCCATCTTGAGACGCGTGGGTTTGGGGAGTGATCCGTGGCCATGGATCTTTACCACAGCATTGGTCAGGGCAGGGGAGTTGCCATCCCACGCCGTGTGGGCCTGAATCTCAATTTGTTGTCCAACTTCAAACCGGTTCGTAAACCACAACGGGTTCAGATAGACCGTGTCGCCTTCATCATGCAGATAGAATTGTCCCCACGCGTGGTCGTAACAGAGCACTGTGCCATGGACGCGTACTGGGCGTCCTTTCGCAGCCTCCTGCTTTGAAAAGCCAGCCCAAGCATGTGAGTAGTCTGTCTGTGCTGAGGCGCTCTGAAGACCGAGGAAAAGGCAGGCGAGAAGGCAGGCAGCAAACTCCAGGGTGTGCCACCACTGAGTTCTGCTCTCACAACTGCGATGACCTAAAGTGTGCACGCCTGTAAAGCCAAATTCATGTTCCACGAAGATCCCGGGCAGGTTTGAACGAGCAGCCCTGGACCCATAAATACCCTCTGCCATCTAATGGATGGTTGCCCGAAAATATCATCGGCGATTCTAGGCCGAAGATTAGCAAAGAATGGGCGAAATCCAAGGCATTAGTGGCGAGAACGGCTCAGGGAAATGTGATCCGTCGCCGTGCGCCCACCCCTTCCTGGCTGGACCTTTGCCCAGGTAAAGTCCAGATTTGGGGATGGATCCGCTTTCCAATGCCGAGATCAGAACATTAAAAGCCCGCGCGCAAAGGCTCAAAGCCACTCTGAAAGTGGGCAAAGAGGGCCTCAGCCCGGGCTTTCTCTCCGCGCTCGACCATGTGCTCAAGCATCATGAGTTGACCAAGGTGAAGTTCGATGATCTCAAGGATCAAAAGAAAGAACTGGCTCCTAAGATGGCGGAAGCCTCCGGAAGTCATTTGATCATGCTGGTGGGGAACGTGGCAGTCCTTTTCCGCCGCAAGCCGGTGGAAGAGACTGTTGACCAAGGGGATTGATCCCGGCTGGAAGAACGATCGAAGGTCCTGGAAGCAAGAACCCACAAACGCCTGCTGTTGAGCTAGTGTGGAGGGTGCCGACGTCCGTGTTCCGTCCGTGGACAAGTCCTTTCCGACAGTGCTGACTTGCAAAGGAACTCGCAGTTATTCGACCGCTTGCTGATGACGGTGGCATCAGAAAACTTGCGCTCCTAGTCTTCGACCTTTGGTCCTTGCGTCTTTGTGTGAGGATGGTTCTTGCACCCCCGTTCCGGGGTGCAATTCCAATCTGTGCGACATGACCGGAGGTCTCCACTTCGTTCCGACCTCCGGCTACTATTTGGCAACCATTCTGGTTGCACTCACACGGTGCTCTCTGAAACTTTTCCGGGAGTGTTTAGTTTCTTTTCCCGTCCAATGCGATACGGTTCGAGCTATAATAACGACGATTATGAAATCCATCTGGATGTCCCTGATCCTTGCGTTTCTTATGCATACAGCGGCTGGCGCGGCGCCGCGCGAAGAGCTCTGGAAGAAAGTCCAGGAGGCCATTAACAAAGGTCTTCCTCAGACGGCCATCACAAATCTTCAGCCAATCGTTGATGGCGCTCTGGCAGATAAAGCGTATCCAGAGGCTGTGCGCGCGCTTTTGAAACGGATTACGCTTGAAGGCCAGATCCAGGGCAACAAGCCGGAAGAGAGGATCACACGGCTGCAGGTGGAGTTGACTAACGCCCCGGCAGAAACCAAACCCTTGCTAGAGGCTGTGCTTGCCCATTGGTACTTACAGTACTACCAGCAAAACCGCTGGCGTTTCATGCAGCGCTCTCAAACGGCTGTGGAGCCAGGTCCGGATTTCACCACCTGGGATCTGCCCCGCCTTTTCTCCGAGATCAGCCAGCATTTCGAAGCCTCACTCAGCGCCCCGGACCAGTTGCGCCGCACGCCAATCGGTGAATGGGATGGGTTTCTTATTCGAGGGGTGATGCCCGACGCGTGGCGGCCGACTCTCTACGACTTTCTTGTTCACGAGGCGATTGGGTTCTACAGCGCCGGCGAACAATGGGGCATCAAGCCGGAGAACGCTTTCGAAATCCCCGCGACAAGCCCGGCCTTGGGACCAGTAAAGGAGTTTATGTCCTGGTCCCAAGAGACTGCCGATACCAATGCTCCGTCTCTGCGCGCGCTCCGATTACTTCAGGCACTCCTAAGATTCCACCAGAACGACCCGGCGCCGAGCCTGGCATTTGCCGAGGCGGATCTGAGCCGGCTCGAATGGGCCTGGAACACAGCGTCAGGCGACGAAAAAAACAAACGTTACAAGGATGCGCTTTCAAAGTTCATCCATGAGTATGTGGATTTCGACATCTCGGCTGTGGCGATGTATCGGCAAGCTCAGGTGATGCACAGTGAAGGCGACTGGATTGGAGCGCGAGAATTGGCCTTGCGAGGCGCTAACACGTTCAAGGACTCGGCGGCTGGCAAAATGTGCCTGAATCTGGTGAATCAGATTGAGGGCAAGAATCTCTACATTAACACCGAACGGGTCTGGACTCCGGGAGGCAAAGAAATCGGCGGCAAAATCAGGATCAACTATCGCAATCTGGGGAAGGTCTATTTTCGCGCCATCCCGATAAACTGGACGGAGGTGACACGCCGGGCGCATCGTAATCCGTCCAACCTGCCACAAAAAGAGCGGCGTACTTTCCTGGACCGCACGCCTGCGCTCACCTGGGATGCAACCCTCCCCCCTACCAAAGACTTCAAACAGCGTTTGTCCGTTCAGTCCGCCCCAGCGACGCTCAAGCCAGGATATTATTTCATAGCGGCCAGTGTGGACCCGCAGTTCGGCGAAACAGACAACATAGTCTCGATGACAGATGTTTGGGTAAGCGAGTTGGCGGTTGTCACTCGTGCGCGGATGGGGCGCATGGAAGGGCTGGTCGTGGGTGCCTTGTCTGGCGCACCAATTTCCGGTGCGGAAGTTGAGTGCTGGCGCCAGGTATTTAATTCCGATATCAGAGAGCTTTTTGCGACTCTTCGGACGGATGAGAACGGTCGATTCGAAGTGGAGGAGTCCGGCGGTCGAGCGGTGCTTGCGCGGGTGCGGCACCAGGGCAAGGAACTCGCGACCGGGGAGGACATGTGGCTCGGTGAACCGCCGCAGCCCGCCCGCCCGGAGGGCCGAATCGTATTTTTTACAGATCGCGCGATCTATCGTCCGGGCCAAACGATCCAGTTCAAAGGAATATGCCTCTGGGTTGATCCAGCGAAGGACGAGTACCGGACGATGCGCGGAGAGCAGGTGACGGTGATTTTCCGGGATGCGAACGGGCAGGAGGTCGCGCGGCAAAAGCTTTCTGCCAATGATTACGGCTCTGTTGCTGGAAGCTTTACGGCCCCACGCGACCGTGTGATGGGTGCCATGTCCCTGCAAGCTGAGCAGTCCTTGACGGGCGGCGTCAGTTTTCGGGTTGAGGAATACAAGCGGCCCAAGTTTGAAGCGGTGCTGGATGCGCCTAAAGAGGGATTGAAACTGGGCGAGCAGGCCAAGGTTAAGGGCCACGCGATGGGCTACACGGGCGCGGCTGTGGATGGGGCAAAAGTGCGCTACCGGGTTGTGCGTGAAGTGCGAATGCCTATTTGGTGGGGTTGGTATCGATCAGGCCGTGGTTGGGGTGGGCAAAGCGAGGAGATTTCGCACGGCGATCTTGTTACAGCACAGGACGGTTCTTTCGAGGTCGAGTTTACGGCTAAACCCGATCCCAAGATCCCGGAGGAGGACAGCCCGATATTTACATTCCGAGTCCATGCGGATGTGACGGATTCCGCAGGCGAGACACGGTCCGAGTCGCGTGCAATCGCATTGGGCTACGCCGCGCTTGAAGTGACGGCTACGCTCGACTCATGGCAGACCGCGTCGAAACCGGTGGAGGTATCGGTTCACACGAGGACCTTGGACGGCGAGCCGTTGGTGTCAGAGGGAGTGGCCAAGGTGTACTCGCTGAAAGCACCTTCAACGGTTCAACGAGCAAGGCTCGGTGCAGAGGATGAAGATGAGGATGGCGTGGCGGATAAGGATGACTCGGACCCGAATTCATGGCCCTTGGATAAAGTGGTGGTGGAGCGGGGATTCACCTCGGACACGAACGGGACTGCCAAGCTGGCGTTTAATCTGAAGGAAGGCGCTTATCGTTTGATCATGGAAAGCCAGGACGCATTCGGAAAGAAAGTCCAAGGCCAAATGCCAATGCGGGTTCTGAACCCATCTGCGTCCAAGTTCGGGATACGCATCCCCTACTTGGTGGAGGCCGCCAATTGGATGCGCGAACCGGGCCAGGAGTTCCAGGCGGTTTGGGGAACTGGGTACGGTTCAGGACGAGCCCTGATCGAAATTGAGCATCGCGGAAAAATACTGCAACGCTATTGGACCCGGTCGGGCAGAACGCAACAGGAGATTAAGATCCCTGTCACGGAGGATCATCGCGGTGGATTCTTCCTGCATGTGACTTATGTGCGAGAAAACCGGCTCTACAGCGCTTCACGAAAGATCGAGGTTCCCTGGTCCAACAAGGAACTGGAGGTCCGTTGGGAGCACTTCACTTCGAAGTTGCAGCCCGGTCAAAAAGAAACCTGGACGGCAGTGATCTCGGGCCCTAAGGCCTCCAAGGTAACGTCGGAATTCGTAGCTGGTCTATATGACGCCTCGTTGGATGCATTCGCCTACCATTCCTGGCTGACACGGTTTGATGTGTTCCGTCAGGAGAACTCGTGGTTTCACAACGTGTTCGCCAACACGGAACGCTCTTTCAACCATGTATTAGGCCAGTGGAAACAACCGGTTTCGTATGCCCATCTGACGCCCTGGTCATTGCCTCCCGAAGTCGTCAATAACTACTGGTTTGGATTTAACGCCAAACTTGGTTTTGGTGGCCGGGCCTACGGCAGATTCGAATCCAAAATGGCACGGGGAGTGACTCTCATGCCGGCCGCTCCGGCTGCCTTCGCGGCAGACTCGATCGTAGTTGCCAGGGCTGGATCTACGGTTTTGGCGGACGGCGTTGCGCAAGAGTCGTTGAACGATAACAGACCAGGGGGCGCGAACGAACCAACCGGAGGTCCCAAACCGGATCTCAACGAGGTCAAAGCACGGAAGAACCTCAATGAAACAGCATTCTTCTATCCTCAGCTTGTCGCGGATTCCAACGGACTGGTTCGAATGAGTTTTACGATGCCTGAGGCTTTGACCCGCTGGCGGTTCATGGGCTTTGCACATGATCAGCAAGCCCGCAGCGGTTACATGGAAGGCAGCACGGTCACTGCCAAGGACCTCATGGTGCAACCCAATCCGCCCCGGTTTTTGCGAGAGGGCGATACCATCGAGTTTACTGTGAAAGTCTCGAATCAGTCCGAGACGCCGCAATCCGGTTCTGTGCGGCTTGTGTTTGAGGAAGCGATGACCGGCGGGATCAGTAACGCGCCTGCCGACGCAAAGCTCGGCAATACTCAGCCCGAACAGGCGTTCCTGCTGGCTGCCAAGGCGTCTCGCAGCTTCTCATGGCGCATCTCCGTCCCCGATAATTGCGGTTTTCTAACCTACAAAGCTGTGGCCGCCTCACAGGCGGTTTCCGATGGTGAGGAAGGAGCGGTGCCAGTTCTTTCGCGGCGCATTCTGGTGCGTGAGTCACTGCCTTTGCCCATCCGCGGCCCGGCCACGAAACAGTTCGAGTTTGCGCACCTGCTCAACTCGGGAAAATCCGATACGTTGCAGCACCAGAATCTGGTGGTGCAGATGGTCTCCAATCCGGCGTGGTATGCGGTTATGGCTTTGCCGTACCTGATCGAGTTTCCACACGAATGCAGCGAGCAGACTTTTAACCGATTCTACGCGAATTCGCTCGCTCGCAGCATCGCTGGTTCGGACCCAAAAATTCACAAGGTCTTTGAGCAATGGCGCAACACACCTGCGCTCGACAGCCCGCTCGAAAAGAATGAAGACCTTAAGAGTGTAGCGCTGGAAGAAACCCCATGGGTAAGACAGGCCCAAAGCGAGAGCCAGGCACGCCGCAACGTCGGCATTTTGTTTGAAGACAACCGCCTGAATTACGAAATGCAGCGCACGCTCCAAAAACTGACTCAAATGCAATTGGGTGATGGACGGTGGCCATGGTTCCCCGGCGGGCCTGGAAACGAGTATATAACACTCTACATCGTGACTGGGTTCGGTCGACTCCGCCATTTGCAGGTGGATGTGGATGTTTCAACTGCTGTGCGTGCCCTCCAGAGTCTCGATGCCTGGATGCAAGATCGTTATGACAATATCCAGCGGAATCCTCATCCTGAGGAATGCGTTCCTTCACCTACGGATGCTTTGTACCTTTATGGCAGGAGTTTCTTCCTGAAGGATCGTCCCGTGTCCTCGGGTCATGAGAAGGCGATCCAATTCTATTTGCAGCAGGCACGGAAGTTCTGGCTGAAAACACAGAATCGTCAGACCCAAGGCCATCTGGCACTCGCTCTCCATCGGTTTGCGGCAGTGAAGTCAGCTTCAGATGACACGCCGAAGGCTATCATGGCATCGCTGAAGGAGCGCAGTGTTACGAACGAAGAACTGGGCCGGTTCTGGCGGGATACTGAACACAGTTGGTGGTGGTACCGCGCTCCGATAGAAACTCAGGCCCTGATGATTGAGGCTTTCGACGAAGTGGCCGGGGATCTTGAGGCTGTGGAAGACTGTCGAGTCTGGCTGCTCAAACAAAAACAGACGCAGGATTGGAAGACCACCAAGGCTACAGCAGATGCCGTCTATGCGCTGTTGTTGCGCGGGCGCGATATGCTTTCGAGTGATGCACTGGTTAAAGTTAAAGTGGGAGAGTTGGATCTGACGCCCAAAGCAGGGGCAAGCGTGGAGGCCGGGACTGGCTTTTATGAGCATCGCTTTCAACCAGCGGAGATCAAACCTGAGTTGGGCAAGGTCACGGTCGAGAAGACGGACAAGGGTGTGGCATGGGGATCGATCCATTGGGCATACCTGGAGGATATGGCAAAGGTGGAGCCTTACGAAGGCACGCCGCTTAAGCTCAAAAAGACCTGCTATCGGAAAGTAAACAAGGCTACAGGCCCTGTGATCGAGCCGGTGAGTGGCCCGTTGGAAGTGGGTGATGAACTTGTCACACGCGTGGAACTGCGCACGGATCGCGATATGGAGTATATCCATCTCAAAGATCAGCGTGGCAGCGGAGTGGAACCGGTGAACGTTCTTTCGCAGTATCGCTACCAGGACGGGCTCTCCTATTACGAGAGCACACGGGACACGGCCAGCCACTTCTTCATCGATTACCTGCCCAAGGGTGTTTACGTGTTCGAATACTCCAGCCGGGTGCAGTTGAAGGGCGAATACCAGACGGGTATCGCCTCGATCGAATGCATGTATGCCCCGGAATTCAACAGCCACTCGGAAAGCCTGGCCCTGAAAGTGCAGTAACCATTTTCTTGTCGCGCGCAGCCCGGAAGCGCGCTATCTATTTCGCACCCCGCAAGCGTGGCCTCACGCCCGGGGTGCGTCATGCGTATCGCCATCATTCTTTGCCTGTTGTTCGCCCAGATGCTGAGGGCTGAACTGGTCGTCTTTACCAACCAGGCGGCGATTGGACGTCCGGCGCGTGCCGGGAGCTTCCGATATGATCCCACCGAGCGAGTGTTTCATGTGAGCGGCGGTGGGGATAATATGTGGTTTACGAACGACGCCTGTCATTTCGTATATACCCGTTGTGCGGGTGATTTTTCCCTTTCAGCAAACATCGATTGGCCACAACCCGGAGGCAACCCTCATCGCAAGGCCTGCCTGATGCTTCGCGAAACGCTGGACCCTGATTCACCGTATGTCGATGTCGCGGTGCATGGGGATGGTCTCACCTCCTTGCAGTTCCGGTCGGTGAAAGGCGGGTTGACCCGCGAGATTCAGGTGCGGCAGACCAATCCGGCACGCATCGGTTTGCGGCGGTTTGGAAACACCGTTTATATGCGATTGCCTGATGCCAGTGGGAAGTTGGCGCCAGCGGGGCCTTTCATTCGAGTCGAGTTGTCTTCCAACGCATATGCCGGCTTAGCGGTTTGCGCGCACGACGATCAGGCGCTAGAGACGGCGAGATTCTCCGGGGTATCATTCGAACAACCCGCGAAACTGGAGCTTACGCTGCATTCCACCCTGGAGCGTTTGTCCATTAAATCGCTGGATCGGCGGGTTCTTTTTCATTCCCGCGGGCATTTCGAGGCGCCCAACTGGTCGCCGGACGGCAAGTTCTTGCTGGTCAACTCAGCCGGGCGAATCCAGAAGCTGCCCAGTTCGGGCGGCGAATGGCAGACGATCAACACGGGCTTTGCCGAGAAGTGCAACAATGATCACGGCATCTCACCGGATGGCACCCGTCTGGCGCTTAGCGATCAATCCAGGACTGGTAAATCCTTGATCTATACGCTGCCCATCGGAGGAGGCACGCCTGCGCTCGTCACGCTCAACGGTCTGAGTTACTGGCATGGATGGTCGCCCGACGGTCGGACCCTCGTGTATTGCGCGGAGCGCAACGGTGAATACGACGTCTATGCCATTCCAGCGGAGGGTGGGAATGAGAGGCTCTTGACGACGTCCCCGGGTTTGGATGACGGCCCGGAGTATTCGCCTGATGGAAAGTACATATACTTTAACTCCGAACGGACCGGTCGAATGCAGATTTGGCGCATGCTTCCGGATGGATCATCACCCGAGCAGATCACAAACGACGAGTGGAACAATTGGTTTCCGCACCCCTCGCCGGACGGCAAATGGATTGCATGCCTTACCTATAATGGAGACGTGAAGGGTCACCCCGCCAACCAACCGGTGCGTTTGCGGTTGATACCCGTGGGCGGCGGGCCTGTTCAGGAACTGGCTACACTGCTCGGCGGGCAGGGCACAATAAACGTTCCGTCATGGGCACCCGACAGCCAAAGTTTCGCTTTTGTCAGTTACGAGATGCTGCCCGAGTAGCCGTGAATTTGACCGGCTGAAAGTAAAGAAGAATTGGAGGCAATTAGATCTTGACGAAGTTTGATAGGTCATTTATTAATTGCACCTGATAGGCTTGCTCGTTGTCCGCTCGAGACGAGTATTAAGTCCCTTTAGAGCCCTCACTTGATATATGAAGACGTCAATTCTTAGCCGAGCAGCACGAAGTGCTCTCGTGTCGTTAGGTCTAACCATGCTGGCGCAAGGATCAGCTCTGGGGCAGGCTCCCATAGTTGAAACTCTACCAGCCAGCGAGGTAACTGCTACGAGCGCTGTACTGCGAGCAAGCGTGTTGGCTCCGAGTGCAACTTCCACGGTAAGGTTCGAATGGGGTACATCCACCAACTACGGAAATACGTTAAATGCGGCCGGTGAGGTGGTCGGCTACGGTTTGGATTTTGACCCGGGGGACAGGGTTACTGCAGGTGTCGCGTCATTTTCGAGTGTCTCTTCTAACTTCACGATGGAAGTGTGGGCTCGACCAACGTCTGGCCTGATCATGGTTGAAGAGATGGCTACGGCCAACATCAGTTATTTTGGAACCCAGCCATTTGCGATTGCGCCTGATCATGCTGTTGAGATGGGGTATCCTTACGGGGATGTTGGAACAGGAATTGCTATAGGCACTAACGGTGTCATGGTAGTCGAGCATGCCCATGATATACTGGCACCAGTCCTTGTATACGCCGCTCCGGTTTCAGGTTGGACTCATGTCGCCGTGGTGTACGAGGGGGGGACCCCGAAGTTGTATCTTAACGGGATGCTTGCGCGAATCGGTTTGGCGAGCGGACGGCCAGCTCATCCCAGCCTCAATTTGTGCCGTTCGGCAGGTTATCACGATTATGGGCGGTATAAGGGATCGCTGGATGAATTGCGGCTTTGGGGAACTGCATTGAGTGGAGCAACGGTGCAGAGTTGGATGAACACTTCAATTACCTCGGCTCATTCGGCGTACAGCCAACTTCTGGCCGAGTGGAGTTTGAACGAAGGGACTGGCGCACAGGTTGGAGATGCAAGCGCCTATGGCAGAGTTGGTGCCTTCGGAGGCACTCCCACTTGGATCCAAGGTGCAACTACGGCAGGACGATCGTTTTCAGGGGTTCTCGCCGGCTTGATCCCTGGCACAACTTACCACTTCCGGGCGATTCTGGAGGAAACCAACACGACAGCAGGGCTGGATGTCAGCTTTACCACGCCATCGGGGCCGCTGCCCGTTGTTGTCACTCTTCCTGCGTCTAGCATCACCCAGACCAGTGCGCTGCTTAGCGCGACCGTGTCCGGCCCGATCAGCACAGAAACTGTCTCCTTTGAATGGGGAACGAGCACAAACTATGGGAATACAGCAAGTGCGCAGCATGGCAGCGCAAGTGGCGGTTGTCTTTCGTTGGACGGCTTGAATGACCAGGTTTTGGCCGACGTAGGCCGTTTTCCTCAGTCCTCCAACAATTTCACCCTTGAGTTCTGGGCAAATCCGGCTGGATCGCTCACCCTAACTGCGGAAGTAGCATCCGATAATATCTACTACTACGGGCCGCAGAGATACGCCGTTTTCCCCGATCATGGTCCATTGGCTGGATATCCTGCCGGTCATGTGGGTGCCGGGATTTCTGTGGGCACAAACGGGGTGATCGTTGTTGAGCATTCGGACGCGCTGTTGGCGCCAGTTCTTGTGTATACGGGGAGCCTATCCGGTTGGACTCATGTGGCCCTAACTTACTCAGAAGGCCAGCCGAGGCTTTACCTCAATGGAACTCTGGCGCGGACCGGAATTGCCGCCGGCCGGTTCGTTCATCCGAGCCTTAACATCAGCGGAAATACCAGTGGCTACTCATATGGGCACTATCAAGGACAGATCGATGATATGCGGGTTTGGAACCAAGCCCTTAATTCGGCCTCGATCACGGCCTGGATGAACACCGAAAATATCTCAAGCCATCCGGCTTCCGCCGCACTTCTAGCACATTGGCCATTGAACGAGGCCGAAGGGACCAGTGTTCAGGACACCACAGCGCATCAGATCAATGGAACCCTGCAAAACGGAGCCTTTTGGAGCGACGGCAGGAGCTCATCTGATCTGCATACTGCCACGATTTCAGGGCTTCAACCCGATACGCAGTATCATTTCCGCTCTGTGATCACGGGTAATTCTCAGATCGGGTATGGGGAAGACGCTGTTTTCACGACCCTCAGCACAAACCCTCCTCCTCCGGTGGCGGTAACGTTGCAGCCTCTCGCGATCACGACGACCAGCGCGGTTCTACGTGCAACCTCGACCCCGATAGATGGTTCACAGCAGGTTGTGTTTCAATGGGGAGCCTCGACAAACTATGGCTACACAATCCCAGCCAGCCGTGGCCCTGCTGGTTACGCTTTGGAATTTAATGGCTCAACGGACGGCGTGAGCGCTGGTTCAGGGCAGTTCCCTACGGTGTCCAACACATTCAGCATGGAGTTCTGGGCTAAGGCTGTGGGTGCTGTTATCTTCACAAAGGAAGCAGCTAACGGGAATATTACTTACGAGGGAGCCCAGCCTTATGCCGTAATGCCCGACCATGGTAACTGGTCCGGATACCCGGCAGGCCATGTTGGCACCGGGGTTGCCGTGGGCACCAATGGAGTCATTGTGGTCGAGCATACCTCTGACACGATGGCTTCCGTTCTTGTATACACAGGAAGTCTTTCGGGCTGGACCCACATTGCAGTGATCTATGATCAGGGGCAGCCGAGCCTTTACTTGGATGGAGTGCTTGTGCGAACCGGGATTGCCAGCGGCCGGGTTCCTCATCCCAGCGCCAACCTCTCTGCTCAACATTACGGTTACGGACTCTTTAAGGGGGCACTCGACGAGTTTCGCGTATGGCGCGTGGCGCTCACTCCGAACGATCTGCGAACGTGGATGACCCAAAGCATAGGGCCAAGCCACCCCTCATTCAACGATTTGATGCTGGCTTGGACGCTTGAATCCGCGAGTGGATCGCTCGCTATTGACTCGAGTTCCTATCGACGCAACGGAGAGTTCATGGGCATTCCGACATGGATAAGCGAAGCCCCGGCGGAAGCATTCTTTGCCAGTGTAGCTGGGTTGACGCCCGAAAGTACCTATCACTACCGCGCGGTGGCTAGCAACGAATGGGGAGTGTCATTTGGAGCCGATGTCTCGTTCACTACCCGCGTTGTGAGGCCTGTTATCAAGAGCACCCCGAGCTCAGTTGCCATTCTAGCTGGGAAAAGCGTGTCTTTCAGTGTTCAGGTCGAAGGGGCCGAACCCATGTCCTACCAATGGGTGTTCAACGGGACCAATATCGCTGATGCCACCTCGTCCGTTCTGACGATTCCGAACGTGCAATTGAGCCATGCCGGACTTTACTCGGCTATTGTGACGAATGCCTATGGCAGCGCACAGGGCGAGATCTCAACCCTCTCGGTTACACTGCCGCCCACAGTGGTGCGTATGGGCAGTGTTTCTGCAATGGCAGGGCAGACAATCGTTATTCCGGTGGAGATTATCGCGAATGGGAATGAAAGCGCTCTTCAATTTAGCGTCAACTACACTCCGTCGATTCTGACATTTGTGGGGGCCAATCTTTCCAGTAACTTCACAAGCGATGCCACTCTTTTTGTGAACACGGCACAAACGAGTAATGGCCGAGTGGGATTGGTATTGGGAATGCCTCCTCAGCAAACGATAGCCGCGGGAACCCGCCAGATAGCCGAGCTTGTGTTCAGTTCTTCTGTTCGAACAAGCCCAACAATGCTCCCGCTGGGCTTTGGGGATTCACCTACAAGGCGCCAGTTGGTCAACGCTCAAGCGGAGACGCTGAGAGCAACGTATAACTCGGGCTTGGTGACGTTGAGTGCATCAGTGCTGGAGGCCGATGTCACCCCACGGCCAAACGGCGATCGTTCAATCACCGTTGCTGATTGGGTGCTAATGGGGCGGTACGCCGCTCGGCTGGATTATCCTACGAATACAAGTGAGTTTCAGCGAGCGGACTGCGCTCCCCGGGCAACCCTGGGAGACGGCAGGATCGGGATTACGGATTGGGTTCAGGCTGGCCGGTACGCTGGCGGCGCGGACCCACTGACCACGATCGGAGGCCCTCTCAATGAAGCGTCTCGGGCGATTGTTACGCAGCCAGGTTTTGGTAGCGCTGAACGGAAGCTCATTCTGAGTGATGGAGAATGGTTCACCAATAGATCGGGAAATGTCAGCGTTACATTGGCCGCCGATGGAACTGAGGTCGCTCTCGGCTTCAGCTTGGTGTTCGATCCTGCACGCTTGGAATTTGAGAGCGCGAGCAAAGGCTCCGGAGCAGCAAGCGCTTCGCTTAACATCAACACCACTCAGATCAGTGAAGGCAGAGTGGGGATAGCACTAGGCCTCAGCTCAGGGACTTTCCAGGCTGGGAACAGGGAACTGGTCACCCTGACTTTCAGGGGGATGCCTTCTGAGAACCCGGGTGTGACAAGTCTTGCCTTCGGGGATTTGCCAATCCCTCGTGAGATCGCAAATGGAGCCGCCGCGCCGCTGGCTTCAGCGTATCAAAACGCTCAGGGAACCGTACGCCCCATTCCGACCTTGACCGTCATGAACGATGTGGGAGCTGTGATGGTTTGCTGGCCCTCTTGGGCTACGAATATGAATCTCCAAGGTCTTGGAACTGTTGGGGCGTCCGACTGGACGAATGTGACTGCCGAGCCCAAGCTGGAAGGAGACAGGTATAAAGTTGTCATACCCGGAGACGGTTCCGGAGTCTTCTACCGTCTGATCAAGCCCTAGCCGTAACGTTCATTTAGGGCACCTTTTGCGAGCGGCCATTGCGTGGAGCAATGGCCGCTCAATCTGTTTGGAATTGGGCTGTTTGGTCGAGGCAGATTCACGAAACGTTTTCGACTTAAAGTCAAAACAGGACGTTTGACTTTAAAGCTGCGATTCCTATTATTCCACACTATTAAATGAGAACTAAGTTGATTAAGACCATGGCGGTCTTCCAGTTGGCCTGGGGCGCCATTTGCTCTGTGTATGGCCAGGGGACCTTCCAGGTAACGTTTGATGAGCCGACGCCCCTGCCTCCAGGGACGTCGGTTTATATCAGTCAGTATCAGGAGTCCAGCCTTAGCTTCGTACCAATTCAGCCAGGTGGCGCGTTCGGTCGTAACGGAGGTGGGGATCCCGGATATCCAGTTCCGAATAATGGGACATCCTATATCCAGGCAACGCTGCTTGATCGAATCGCCTTCAGCCACCTGGATGGGCTCGCGTTCGGACTGATGTCGGTGGATCTCGCTGGGTACAGTGGTGTCGTGCCAGACTTCTCGATCCGGTTTGTAGGCTACAACCAGGTGGGTGGAACTGTTACAACTACCTTCACTGGCTCGGGGATAGACTTCAAAACGTTCTACTTCGGAGCCGAGTTCAGTGATCTGACTCGAGTCGAAATTCCCGATCCGACATGGTCACTGGACAACTTGGTATTCTCCATCCCTGAACCTGCCAGCGGGTTGATGTTGCTCTCCGGAGGTCTGCTGCTCTGGTTGCGCCGAGCCCGGCAGGGCAGAGGTTAAGAGCAAAGTTAGCCGTTAGATTGTTTGGTTTGTCACGGAGGTCGCACTTTTTCTGGTGCGGCCACCTTTTTTGTGTGCGGGTTAACAGAGGAGGATGCTGCAAGCCCCCCTATCTCGATTTCGAGACCCTTGCAGGTACGTAAGGGAAGGCTAAAATACCCTATGACAAAAACGCTGGCATTGCGGATGACGGCAGTCCTGGGTTTTCTTGCCGTTGGATTAGGCGCCTTTGGTGCGCACGGGCTCAAACCGTTGCTTGCGCAGAACGGAACTGCGGCCACATGGGAAACCGCTGTACTCTACCATTTTATTCACACCCTTGTGATGCTTTGGTTGGTGGATCGACCGGCATTTTCAACCGGCGCCTGGCTCAGCTTCTTCGTAGGGATTCTCATTTTTTCCGGGTCGCTGTACCTGCTGGCCGTCACGAACATAAAATGGTTGGGCGCGATCACCCCTTTGGGCGGCGTGAGCTTTCTCGTGGGGTGGCTCTGGGTAGCCTTAAAAGCGGACGTGGGTTCGAGCCACCAATCTGTCCACTATCCCCTTAGCTGAAGATGTTCTGGGGGTGAGCGGTCGGCGACCCAGCTTAAACACGAGCAGTTCACGTGCTTCGACCACCATCTGTCCGGCCAGCCATAATGGAAGCCCGATAGGGCTCTTAGCCTTGCGGATGATCTCCCGGGAATACGCATCTAATCCACCTCGACAAACTGCCCCCCACGCTCACCACAGAAGTATCACAGATGCACATGGTATCAGGGAGAACATAACGGGTCATAGTAAGCTTGACTTTATTTTCCGGTCTGATAGTTATTTCCATAATGAAAGTCGGCCCTATGCTCACGGCTCTGCTGCCCTCCAGTTCCAGAACGATTTACCATAAAACCTACAACCCTAAGCTCCATTTCAACAATGTTGCCATGCTGGCCTGCTTGTTTGCAGCCCAGCTTGTTTTAGCCCAAAACGGCACCTTTGAAACTCAGGCTCCAAGTAACTTGCGCTCAACGAGCGTTGTGCTTCGTGCTTCGGCGCCAGCGAACATCTCCTTGCCGGAAGTTCACTTCGAGTGGGGAACCTCCACGAGTTACGGGCATGTCTTGCCAGCACAGCGCACCTCGGTGGGAAGTGCTTTGGAGTTCGATTCCAACACAGCGGTGACCGCAGGGGTAGGGCGGTTCCCTGGAATTACGAACACCTTCACCATGGAGCTTTGGGCGAAGCCCACCATCGGTTTGACCTTTGTAGAAGAGGCTGCGAATGGGAGCATTTACGCTCAGGGCCCACAGCCGTACGCGATATTTCCTGAACATGGCGACTGGTCCGGCTATGGCTGGGGGCATGTGGCGGTGGGAGTCGCAGTGGGAACAAACGGTGTGATGGTAGTTGAACACTCCTCAGACTTGTTGGCTCCCGTTCTAGTTCATACAGGGAGTCTTTCTGGCTGGACTCATGTTGCCGTCGTCTATGACCAGGGCCAACCAACCCTTTTCATAGATGGTGTGCTGATCAGATATGGTCTTCATGCGGAAAGGCCAAAACATCCAAGTGCGAATCTGAATGCCGGCAGCAGCTTTAATTATGGACGCTACGCGGGCAGTCTGGACGAAGTGCGAATCTGGGGGGCGGCCCTGAACGGCAGCGTTCTGCAAGGATGGAAAGGTTCTGAGGATTTGACGGGGCACCCGGCTCTATCTTCGCTGGCAACCTGGTGGCACCTGAACGAGGGCAGTGGCACACAGGTTACCGATGCAAGCACCAATGGTTTGCACGGAGTGCTCACGGGGGGGGCATGGACTACCGAAACGGCACCTCTGGGGCAAAACCTTTCCGCATCCCTCAATGAGCTGACGCCTCAGACGACGTATCATTACCGCATTGTTGCCATGCAAGCTGGTATCGCAACTTATGGATCCAATGTGACATTTACGACGCCTGAAATTGACAAGCGCCTGCCGGACATCACAACAATGCCAGCGAGCAGCCTGAGCATGACGACTGCCGTGCTGCGCGCTTTGGCAGGCTTGCCCGTGCCGCCCCAAAAGGTCCATTTCGAGTGGGGCACCACGACGAACTATGGCCAGGTTGCTCCCGCTTTGAATGGGCCTATCGGAGCAGCCCTGTCCTTTGATGGGGTTAATGACCAAGTGATAACGGGGACGGGCTTGTTTCCGGATGTGACGGACGACTTCACCATGGAGTTTTGGGCTAAGCCGCTCGGAGGGTTGAACCTTGCCCAAGAATCTGCGGGCGGAAGCATATATTACAACGGGGCGCAGCGATGGGTGATTACGCCGGACCATGGGAGTTGGGTCTCCTACCCGGCCAACCACGTGGGTTCCGGGGTGGCCGTTGGCACTAACGGCGTAATGGTGGTCGAACATACAGACAATTTCATGGCTCCGGTGCTTGTGCATACAGGCAGCCTGTCCGGGTGGAATCATTTCGCAGTCACTTACAACGGTGGAGTGCCGCAGCTCCATATCAACGGCAACTGGGTTCGTACGGGTTTAAAGAGTGAAAAAACAGCGCATCCCAGTTCTAATCTCTGCGGACCTGTCGGAGCCTCTGACTACGGTCGTTTTTATGGTGATCTCGACGAGGTGCGGGTTTGGAGTAAGGCCCTGCTTGCTCAAACCGTTAGGGACTGGATGACGAACGGGGTGAGCTCTGAACATCCGGACTACGCGAACCTTCTGGTAGGCTGGAACCTTGACGAGGGCATTGGTTCCACGACCTCGGACGCTTCTGCAAACGGGAGGACAGGAACTCTGGAGAATGGTCCATTGTGGACCACCGACAGTCCAGGAGGCAGCTACTTTGCGGAGCTTTCCGGACTGCTCCGCGATACCACCTATCATTATCGGGCCGTTGCGAGCAATGAGTTCCAAGTTGTTTATGGGATCGATCAAGCGTTCACGACGGCTTCAGGGCTACCTGCCATTCTCAGCCAGCCGACCAACTATACCGCAGTTATGGGACAGAACGCCTCGTTCCGTGTTTCAGCCGATGGAATGCAACCGCTGAGCTATCAATGGACGCACAATGGCACGAACATTGCCAACGGAACCGCTGCGACGCTGACAATGTCGAATGTTCAGCCATGGCAGGCTGGTTTGTACTCAGTGACCGTCACCAACACATTCGGTTTGATCACGAGTTCGAATGCTACGCTGACCGTCAATCTTCCCCAACCGGTAATGAGGTTGGTTGGCACCAGCGCAATGGGCGGCAGTCAATTGGTCATTCCGGTTGAGATCCGGGCAAACGGCAAAGAGAACACGCTGCAGTTCAGCGTAAACTACCCCCATACGATGCTGTATTTCGCGGGGGCTGCCGCGGGCACCAACGCCGGCGATTCCATCCTGTTTGTGGTTACGACCCAAACCAACGTCGGGCGTCTTGGTGTGATGGTCGGACTACCAACGGATCAGACCTATGCAGCCGGCACTCAGCAAGTCGTTCTGCTTACCTTTAACACCGGGATTCGCTCCAGCCCTGCGACGGTTCCTCTTACTTTCGGAGATTTCCCGACCGCCAGACAGGTGCTCGACGATGACTCAAAGCCGATTATTGCGCAGTATGGCAACGCTTCGGCAACCATTTTAGCTTCTGTTCTGGAAGGCGACACATCGCCGCGTCCCAATGGGGATCGCACTCTTGCCATAGCCGATTGGACCCTGCTGGGACGGTACGCAGCCCGGCTTGATTATCCTACGAACGCCCTCGAGTTTCAGAAAGCCGATTGTGCCCCGAGAGCAACCTCGGGAGACGGTCAGATAAAGGTCACTGATTGGGTGCAGGCAGGCAGGTACGCGGGAGTGGCTGATCCGGCGACTCCCCTCGGAGGTCCGACGACTGAAACGAGCCCGTCAGCAGGAGGTTCCACAGGAGACGGTACTGAACGGCGATTGATGGTCAGTAGCGCTTCCTGGTTTCAGAGTCAAACCGGAGCCGTCAGCATCGTGCTAGCGGGTCAGGGGAACGAGGCTGCGGTTGGCTGTAGCTTGGAATTTGATCCGACCCGCTTGCAATTCTTAAGCGCATCCAAGGGAACCGGGGTTGGTCCCGCAACGTTCAACATGAATACCGTGCAAGCATCGGCAGGGAAGGTCGGCTTTGTCGTTGGCTTAAGTTCGGGCACATTTGCCGCCGGAAACTGTGAGTTGGTCAAAGTCGCTTTCCGCGTCCTAAGCATCCAAGGACCGGGGCCCAGCGTTTTGAAACTGGCAGATTCACCTGTGGTTCGCGAGGTTTCGTATACCACCGCCCTACCGGCATCCACGGCTTACGAAGACGGTCTCGTTACGCTTCGGCCCTTTCCGCCGATCAGCATACTGAATCGCTCGGAAGGAGTATTCGTGTCGTGGCCTGATTGGGCGACCAATTTCCAGTTGGAATGCACGGTTTCGTTATGGCCGGCGAACTGGACCAATTACTCCGGCAATCCGTTTCATTCGAACAGTAGTTTCGGCATCATCGCGCCAGGTTCGGAGCCCCCGGCCTTTTTCCGACTGAAGATGCCTTAGCAGTGTTTCCAGGATTCAAGCGAGTTGCGCTGTAGCATTCAAGGGGAGGGCCATAGGGCAACACTTGGCCCAGTGCATCGGAGACCTGCGCTTCTTAGAAGATGTCATTTTCTGATGGCCGCGAATCGGTCCCAACTTTGTTGGTGACTTGCGACTTTCTTCCGGAAGCGGATTTCATCATACTGCTGCCATGTCTGACAGTCTGATTTCCGATCAAATGCCCGTTCTCATACTGTGCGGCGGATTGGGGACGCGCCTCAAAGAAGAAACGGAGTTTCGTCCCAAGCCGATGGTCCCGATCGGCGAGCACCCGATTTTATGGCATGTCATGCGGGTTTACGCCAAATACGGCTGCCGCCGGTTCATTCTGTGCCTCGGCTTTCGTGCGGAGTTCATCAAGGATTACTTTTCTAATTTCCATCTGCACAACACGGATTGCACTATCAAGCTCAAGACCAACGAGGTGATTGTGCACGAGGCACGGATGAACCTGGACTGGGAGGTGACCCTGGCTTACACAGGCGAGAAGAACATGACTGGCAGCCGGGTGGCCCAGGCGGCGCGCAAGTACCTGGGCTCAGCCGAGAATTTTGCAGTCACTTATGGCGACGGCGTCACGGATGCCAACCTGGCCGCAGAATGGAAATGTCATCAGCAAGCCGGCAAGCTAGGCACTGTGCTGGGAGTCAATCCACCATCACGTTTCGGGGAGATCAAAGTGGATGGAGATCGGGTGGTGGAGTTCGCCGAAAAGCCGGATATCGAAGACCATTGGATAAGCGGGGGATTCTTCTTCTTCCGAAAGGAATTCTGCAAGTATCTGTCTGAGGCCGAGGATTGCGTGCTGGAAAGAGAGCCTCTGGTTAAGCTGGCCCGCGACAAGCAACTGGCCATATACCGACACCGGGGTTTCTGGGCATGCATGGACACCCAGCGGGATCGCGAGCACCTTACAAAGCTCGTGGAAAACGGCAATCCTCCATGGTTTGCGTGATTACTTAGGAAACGATTGTCATGTTCCAATCTTTTTACCGAGGCAAGAGGGTTCTGGTTACTGGGCATACCGGTTTCAAAGGCGGTTGGCTTGGCATTTGGCTGAACCTGCTCGGGGGCGAGGTTTCGGGCATCAGCCTGCCCGCACCGACCAAACCAAGTTTGCATGAGCTGATTTCCGGGCGTGTTTTCGCGAAAGAGATTGAATGTGACCTGAGAGGCCGCTCGGGTCTGGAACGTGCCGTAAAGCAGGTTCAGCCTGACGTGGTCTTCCATCTGGCGGCACAGCCGATCGTTCGTTTGTCCTATGCGGAACCGTTGGAAACCCTGGAGACAAATGCTCTTGGCACAGCGAATCTGCTGGAAGCCGTGAGGTCGGCAGAGCTTGCCGCACCGGTCATCGTGATCACGAGTGACAAGTGCTATGAGAATCGGGAATGGGAATACGCCTATCGAGAATGTGATCCGCTCGGCGGGCATGATGTTTACTCGATGAGCAAGGCCGCCACTGAACTAGTGGCCCAATCCTGGAATCGATCATTCTTTCAGCCCAATCCGAAGCTTGGCGCTGTCGTGACCGTTCGCGCTGGTAACGTGATCGGCGGAGGGGACTATGCACAGGATCGCATCGTTCCGGACAGCGTGCGCGCGTTGTTGGCGGGGCAAGCCATCCCGATACGCAACCCCCAGGCCATTCGGCCGTGGCAGCACGTGCTGGAATGTCTGAGCGGTTATTTGTGGCTGGCGTCGAGGATTGCATCCGAAGGGAAGGCATCTCCATTGGTGACACCATTTAACTTCGGCCCGGACCCATCAGCCAGGCAGCCGGTTAGTCAATTAGTTGAGGAGATCCTCCATACCTGGCCGGGCAAATGGGAGGATCATTCCAATCCGAACAGTCCGCATGAAGCCCGGCTGCTGGCGCTTGCGATTGAAAAAGCGAACGCGCTTTTAGGATGGCGTCCTTCATGGAATTTTAAAGAAGCTGTCCACCACACTGTGGATTGGTACCATCAGCGGCATGTGGTTGGGCATCCGGACATGCTGAAATTTTCCCAAGCCCAAATTGAAGCGTATGTTGAGGCGGGGCGGCGGCAGGGTATGGCATGGGCCTTATGAGCGCTTCAGAATGCAAGGCCGTCCACTAACAGCTTTGATCCGTCGGCATTAAAAGACATGAGCTTAAGCCCAGAAGAATTGAAAGCAGAGATTATGCGAATGACGCGGGAATACTCGCGTTTGATGCACGCGGCCAACCGGCCTGCAAATGAGCCAAGGCCGGATGGCCAGGAGCTCCCGGCGAAGCCGCAGTTCATCCCCGGGAAAACGGTGGTTCCTTACGCTGGACGAGTGTTCACCGAGGATGAGGTAGCCGCTGCCGTGGCCTCTACTCTCGATTTCTGGCTGACGCTCGGCAAAGAAGGCGAGGCATTCGAGAAGGGCCTGGCCACATTCCTTGGAGTTAAAGCCAGCGTGCTCTGTAATTCGGGTTCATCCGCTAATCTTCTCGCCATGGCGGCATTATCCAGCCAGCGGCTTGGTCAGCGGCGGCTTCGTGGCGGGGATGAGGTTATTACGGTGGCTGCAGGATTCCCGACGACCGTTGCCCCCATTGTGCAAAATGGGTTCGTGCCGGTCTTCATCGACAACAACCCGATCACTCTCAATGCGCGCGTCGAGCAACTGGAGGATGCTTACAATGAAGGCAAGACCAAGGCCGTTTTCATGGCCCATACGCTGGGCAATCCCTTCGACCTTTCAGCAGTAACTGAGTTCTGCCGCCGTCACGATCTTTGGTTGATTGAAGATAACTGTGATGCCCTGGGCTGCTCCTATGATGGGAAGCACACCGGGACCTTCGGAGATCTCTCGACGCAGTCTTTCTATCCGCCTCATCATATGACGCTCGGAGAAGGCGGGGCCGTCAACGTGCGCGACAACCTGAAACTCAAGGTGATCGTGGAGAGTTTCCGGGATTGGGGGCGGGATTGTTGGTGTGCCAGTGGTGTGGACAACACCTGTGGGAAACGCTTCGACTGGCAGTTGGGCGAGTTGCCGCGCGGGTACGATCACAAATACATTTATTCTCATCTGGGATACAATTTAAAGCCGCTGGATATCCAGGCTGCGATTGGTCGCGTGCAGCTCACACGGTTGCCGCAGTTTGTGCTGGCGCGGATTGATAACTGGAATTATCTGCGGCGCGGATTGAGTGACTGCGAGGAGTTTTTTGATTTCATGCTGCCGACGCACGCGACCGGTTGGAGCCGGAACGGGTTCACATGGGATGGCTCGGGCCATCGCACAATGTGTTCGTGGTTTGGTTTCATGATTCGTGTTAAGCCTGCGGCTCCGTTTACGAAGATCGAACTCGCCCGTCATCTGGATGCGGCGAAGATTGGCAACCGCATGCTGTTTGGCGGCAACATGGTTCGTCAGCCAGTGTTCGTGCAGCTCAAGAAAGACTGCCCTGGCGCATTCAGAGTAGTGGGTGATCTGCCGGGAGCCGATCAGATCATGAATGAAGTCCTATTCGTGGGCACCTATCCGGGACTTACCCGCGAGATGCTTGATTATATGATTGAGACGATCAGGAAATTTGTGGGCAAAGACTAAGCGAGTGTATGGGTGCCGCACCAAACCCTTTTACGCTGATCCCGACCGGTTTTCCCGGGCTCTGCGTGCTCCAGCCCCGTCTTTTCGAGGATCAGCGCGGCACATTTGTTAAAACCTACCATCAAGGGTTGTTTGCTGATTTGGGAATTTCCTTCACCCCCCGTGAAGAGTTCTATTCCATTTCTCACAGGGGTGTTTTGAGGGGCATGCACTTTCAACTGCCACCGGCTGCTCATTCCAAACTCGTTTACTGCACGCGTGGACGAGTCCTCGATGTTGTTGTCGATTTGCGCCGCGGCTCACCAGCATTCCAGCAGACATTTAGCCGCGAGCTTTCAGGTGCTGCTCCCGAGTTGGTTTTCATCCCGGTGGGTTTCGCCCATGGGTTCCTGTCCCTGGAAGACAACTCGCTCATGTACTATGCCACTGATCACGGCCACAGCCCGCAGCACGACGCCGGCATCGCGTGGAATTCATTCGGTTTTGATTGGCCCATCATGCAACCACTGCTTTCCCAGCGCGATCAGAAGTTTCAGGGATTCAACGATTTTAGCAGCCCTTTTTAAAAGCTTGTGAAAACCATCCTCATCACCGGCGCTGGCGGTTACTTTGGGAATGTGGCTTGCCGCTTTTTTACGCAGCGCGGGTGGCGGGTGTTAAAAGGCTCACGCAAGCCTGGAGCGGATCTGGCTGTGGATTTGGATCGGCCGGAGAAACTTGCGTCCGCCAGGCTGCCCGGCCCGATCGACGCGATGCTTCACGCCGCAGCGGCCCATGAAGTCGCGTGCGCTCGCAATCCTACGGACGCGACGGTTCATAACGTAGCCGGAACGGTGGCAGCCCTGGAGTTCGCGACTGCCATGCACATTCCCAGGTTTGTTTACCTTTCAACCTTCCGAGTTTTCGGAAGACCGCGCGGAGTGCTGGATGAAAGCTCCCCGCCCTATCCCGTGGATGCATACGGGTTGACGCACTGGCAGGCGGAGGAGGCAGTGGCGCTCTACACCCGGCTTTCAAGGCTAAGCGGTTTTTCAGTGCGGCCCACCAACTTTTACGGCGCTCCTGAGACGCTCGACGGGTTTGGCCGTTGGACATTGGTTACCTTCGGATTTATTCGGGAAGCCTTTGAAACTGGGAGCATCACGTTGCGCACCCCCGGACTCCAGGTAAGAAATTTTGTCAGTGTCGAGCGTGTCTGCGAAGGCATCTACAATAACTTGTCGCGGGAAGAGCCCGTGCCGTTGCTGCACATTCCAGGGGCGCGGGCAATGTCTGTGTTGGAATGGGCCAAACTCGTTGCATGGGAGATCCGGCGCAACTTCGGACACGATGTGCAGATGAATTGCCCCGGGGGCGATAACAGCGAACCATTTTTCCAGCCGGCAACGAGGCACGCAGATTTGCTCTCTGGAACGGAACAGCCTTTATCAGAATTCATCGTTCAGATGTGGCGCTTACTGGAGGGGCAAAGATGAACTTGGTTCTGGGCGGTGGTTTGGCCGGACTATCGACCGCGTATCATCTCGGCCACGAGAACTGTCTCATCCTTGAAAAGCAAGGCGCGGCGGGCGGCCACATTCGCTCGGAGCGCAGGGACAATTGCTCTTGGGATATCGGACCGCACGTGTCCTTCACAAAACATGGTTATGTGAAGCGACTCTTTGCCGAAAGCGTGCAAGGCGCCTCCAATGACCTCGAAGTCACGACCGCAAACTATTTCCACGGCCACTGGCTCGATCATCCCGCGCAATGCAATCTATACCAGGTTCCGGAGCCGCAGAGAACCCGGTGCGTTGAATCATTCCTGTCGCGCCCGGCTTCGCTCCCGGCTCCGCGTAATTACGGCGAATGGCTGGCGACCACATTTGGAGATGCATTCGCCAAATGGTTTCCCGGCGCGTACGCCCGCAAGTACTGGACGGTGGAAGCCTCGGACCTTTCACTGGACTGGATTGGGCAGCGGGTTTACTCGCCCCGCCCCGAGGAACTTGTGGCAGGCAGCCGCGGCCCACTGCCGTACCAGACGCACTACATCACCCAAGCCCGCTACCCGCGCGAGGGCGGGTTCCAATCCTTCGCACGCGTTTTACTCAAGCAAGCCAATGTCAGGCTGGGCGCGGCGGTGGAGCGGATTGACCTGTCGCAGAAGAGGGTCTGGACAGCGGCGGGAGAGGCGTTCGATTATGAACGGCTGATCAACACGTTGCCGCTGCCTGTTTTTGTCAGCCGTTGCAATGGGGTGCCGCCCGACATCTTGGACGCTGCCCGTGCCCTGTTGTGCTCCCAACTGCTCCTGGTAAACGTTCACGCCCCCCGAACCACCTTTCGCAAGGGTCATTGGTTCTACGTGTACGACGAGGATAAACTCTCCACTAGATTTCATCTCGTTGAAAGATTGTCCAATTGGAATGCCCCGCCAGATCAAACGGGCGCCCAGGTAGAGGTGTATTTCAGTCGCCGCCGTCCCTTGACCGAGAGCCCCGGAACTATCGCCGCTCGTGTTGTCACGGAACTAGCAGAGATGGGTGTCATTGAGGACACCGACTCGGCCTCGGCGCGGACACGCTGGGTGCCGTGGGCCAATATTGTCTTCGACACCCATTACAGCTCCGCTTTGGAAGTCATTTACCGGTGGTTGGAAGACTATGGCCTGGAACGCGCGGCGGGTGACTTATGGCCTACCACGGATTGGGCACGCGTGCCATCCTCCCCGCCCGGCGGCAGCCTGCTGTTGGCTGGCCGCTTCGGACAGTGGAAGTATTACTGGACGGATGATTGCGTCCTACGGGGCGCCTGGATCGCCGGCAAACTTTGTGCATCGTAAATGAAAGCAAGACTCATCACCACTATCCCAGTCTATAACGGGGCCACGTTCATCACGCAAACTCTGGATTCCGTTGCCGCCCAGACGATGAGGCCCGACCGGGTGATCATAATTGACAACTGCTCGACCGATAACACCAAAGACCTAGTCAGCAATTACTCCAGGCTCCGTTGCGAGTGGGTCCAGAACCCCCGAAATCTCGGCTTGCTCGGCAATTGCAATCGGGCGTTAGCTTATGCCTCGGAAACGGAATATCTGCAAATTCTGCACGCTGACGACCTCATAGAACCCGCTTTTTATGAGACGCTCTCCCGTGCTTTGGAAGGTTGCCCGGGGCGAGGCCTGGCGTTTTGCCTGGATGAGCGGATCGATGAAAGGGGCGATTACTTGAGCCGCTCAGGCCAGAACACGGGCGCGATGCGAACCATGCCTAAGGACGCGTTCCTGCGGGAAAAGGCTGAGATCGGCAACCAGGCTTTCTGCGCATCGTTGATGAAGACCAACTATCAGGAGGCCCCCTGCCAGTTTCGGGAATCGTTCCCGATGTTGGCGGACATGGTCTTCTGGGCCGAGTGGGGTTATCATTGCGGCCTCATTGTCCGTGCTGATCTGGCCCTGGCCAAGTACCGCTGGCACGGAACCAACACCTCAACAAACTCGCGAGAGACGTTGAATACGCAAGCTTTGGTCCTGGACGAATGGCGCACCATGGAACTGGTGGAGAATCTGCGAGGTGGGGATAGAAGGGGAATATTCCGCAATTTGAAGCTAAAGGGGCTGTTTGCGGTCAGATCCGGTATCAAGGCTAAACGCTTTCGAGAGCAACAAAACAGGTCCTACTCAGATCAAATTGTCAAGGCTGCTCGCCCTGTTAGCGGTCCGCTGCTCTGGACTCTCGCTCAAGGGGTTGTTCACACCCGTGACATTCTCGTTTACGGTATTCTGCGAAGACGCAAACACCCCAGAAACATCTATTCTTGAATCGTCAGCCTTGGCTGAACTGCACCATTTGCCGAAAACCTTTAACAGCCATCTTGGCCTTGGCCGAGCCAGGCCTGTAGTAAAGTCCACAATGAACCACCCCGCTGTTATGTGTGGTTTGGTGCCGTCCGGGCTGATCCTCCTTTTCGAGAACGGCGATTTTGGTCCCAGGCGATCGGCGTGTAAGCTTGAGCCCAGTGGCCAAACCCGCCACTCCACACACAAGCACTAACCTTTCACCGGCATATCGTAACTCCACGGTCCTCTCATGGGGCGTGACAACATCCTGGATGCCTCCGCATCATCGATGATCGTTTCGGCTTTGGGATCACACTTGATCTTTCGTTTGAGTTTCATCGCAATGTTGCCCAAGTGACACAACGCGGCGGTGCGATGGCCAGTTTCGACCGCTTGGATCGGTTCCTTCCGCGACTTCACACAATCAATAAAGTTGCGGTAATTATTTGGACTGAGATAAAGGCGAGGTTCCGTTTCCTCAATTTTGGAGTTCTTGATCGCTTCCGAAGAGGCTTCGATTTCCTTGCTCCCCACACGCAACCATCCGTCGGTGCCCTCGAATTTGACTCCGAAGCTGAATTTGTCAGTCAGGCAATCGAGTGTAACGCCGTCCGCATAACGAGCACGGAAGGCGACCTTTGTTGCGGTATCGAAGAGATCACCCTTCGCAGGGAACTCCGCGCCGAGATCCTCTACTTCAACCGGCCCCGTGCGGTCATAATCCATGGCCCAATGAGCAACATCGTTTGAGTGTGCCCCGAAATTGGTCGTTTGGCCGCCCGAGTAGTCACTCACGAACCGGAACTTATACAGGCAGCGGTCCGGATGATATGGAGCTTTGGGAGCTGGCCCCAGCCAGAAATCGTAATCGAATCCTTCAGGCACTGGCGCTTCCTTCCAGCCGGGTCCTGGTCCATTGAAATTGTTCTCAGCAACGTAGGTGGTGATGTGCTTAACCTTCCCGATTCGACCGTTGCGAACTAGTTCGCACGCACGCCGGATCAGCGGGTTCGAACGCCATTGGCTTCCCGTGGACAGCACCCGATTCAGGCTTCGCACCGCTTTAATCATGATGGGCCCCTCGGCCACGGTGAGCGTGAGCGGTTTTTGACAGTAGATATCCTTCCCAGCCCGGGCGGCCATCACGGTCATCAACGCATGCCAATGGTCCGGGGCTATGATGACGACCGCATCAATGTCTTTTCTGGCCAGGACATCCCGGAAATCGTGATACATATCGCAGCCTTTGTACTGTCCGGCTGTGGTTTTCTTGGCGTAGGCGTTGTTTACGAACGTGCGAATCGGCTCGCGTCCCAAAAACTGTTTAGGCGTTTTATAACCAAAACTGGCTTTATTGACGTCACAGACCGCGACGATCTGGCAGTCATCGAACGCCAGGAACTCGGGGATATCGACGGTGCTTTGGTTGCCGCATCCAATGATGCCCAAAGTAATGCGCTTGCTCGGTGCATTTTGACCAAACACAGACGCGGGCACAATGGCTGGGGCGGACACTGCGGCGGCTGCGAGGAGCGTAGAGGAGCGTAAGAAACTGCGGCGGTTGATCCGGGAACCTGGTAGAGACGCGTTCATACTCGGGTAAAGATGAGCTGAACGGGTGAGAAGTGCGAGAGAAAATTAAAATTGACGCTTTCGCCTAACGTCAATCAGTTACGAGGCGCTGTGGATCGCTCCATGATCCAAGTCAGGTCTCTGCTTCCCGGTGCCGGAACAAAGTGCAACCACCCGTTTTTTACCACGGGGTTGAAGGTTCTTGGATCAGTCCACTTTTTAACAATGGAATGGCCATCAGCGAAACCAATCGCACTGGACCTGGCGTGATAGGTCGCAGGGATGTCATTCCAGAACGTCGGATTGGTCATATCGGTAATGAACCACCCATCGTTCATGCTGTCGGCATGCTCGTCTATGAACGTGAGCAAATTAGAAGGGCTCGGAGTTTGAATTTCGGACAATCGATTGTAAGCCTTGAATTGTCCGTCGAAACGGGTTGAAGCATCTGCGGGGATTCCTGAAGCTGCTTTTACTTCGAGGAAAGCACCGCCTTCCAGATAGGCATTCAGCGAGTAGCTTCGAAGTCGCGGCACGGGTTGACCACCCTCGATGCAGGTGAACGTGTCGCCTGGGCACTTGTAGATTTTAACAGAACGAGTGTATGGGTAGAACGGAGTTCCTTTGATCAGAATCTCGTTCGTGTTAGCCGGGTTTTCGGGAAAGAAGTCTTGGAAGCCGTCCACCCAGCCCTTATAACCCACCGACCAATCCCCATTTGGCACCAGGCGATCATTGGAATCTACGGCGTACCCGCGCCAGGCGAGATTTAGCTGCCGAACATTGTTTAGGCATTGATATGCATGGGCTCTTTCTTTCGCTGCGGTTAATGCTGGGAGCAGCAGGGCCGCCAGTATAGCGATGATGGCGATGACAACCAGCAGTTCGATCAAGGTGAAGCCCATCGTGCCTCTTGCGGAGGAACGTAAAGTATATCGTGCTGCAAATTGTGGGCCTGCGAGCATGCCGAAGGTTTATTCGCTGATCCGCCTCCAGTCAAGGACGACAACTTTACGATGATACGGATTGTTGCAAGTTCGTTTCGAAATGCATAATCCGCCGGGCTTTAGACTTCCTTTAAACCTCCATAAGAGGGATCAAGCCCTTCTTGACTTCCATGGGATGGTATCCTGACAATAGGGTCATCCAAAGCAGGTTGGGTGAAGGCGCCCGGGTTCGGGCCTTCAAATCAAGCCGATTCAGAGCAGCATTATGCCAAACGAAACACAAATCTCGCGACCGCATGTATCCGAAGCGCTTAGCTATTGGCGTACCTTGCTCAGCGAACGTGGGCTCTCGACCGATATGCTCTGGATCTTTGACGAGAATCTCTGCTTCGAAGCCGCTCCTGAGTCACCTTCCGGTTTCCACCTTGCTTTCCAGGCGACTCTGACCCCTCCGCCCCAGAATGCGGATGAGATTGCGTATAGCTATTTCTCCGAATCGAATGCCCGGCTGGTGTTTTACCGCATAGGCTCGAGCCGCGGACGGTCCATTTGTGTCATGCTCTGTGACGAATGGCTCGAAAATCGTGGCCCGGCAGAAGGGTATATTCGAAGGGATGACTGGGGCATGTCCTTCCGCCCGGGTATGGATGAATCTGTGCCGGAAGTGACCGATCCAGAGCGGTGGGAAAAACGATTGTTGAAGAATAGGCCGCTTCACGACCTCGACTTCTGCCTCGAACTTCGGGCCATGCATGAACTCATCGCCCACGGGCGGGTGCTCACTACCTACGAACATTACGCCCTCAAATTCCTGCATCCCTGGTCACGAATTCTGAGCCGGCAATAACGATTCTAATCGCACCACCCATGACTGATACCACGAGACTGCTCAAGGAACTGATCGCGTTGCCCAGCGTTAACCCCTCGTTGGTGGCGTCTGACCACCCACGTGCTGGAGAGCAGGACGTCGCGGAGTTCGTTGCCGCTACGGCTGCGGCAGCAGGGCTGGATATTGAGTTTCAGGAAGCCGCTCCCGGCAGGTCAAACTTGCTGGCGCGTCTCTCTCCATCGGGCAAATTACGGCGGCGCATTATCCTGGCTCCGCACTTCGATACAGTTGATGGGAGCCAAAGCCAATTTACACCTTCACGCGCGGGGGATCGGCTTTCCGGCCGTGGTTCGTGCGACACCAAGGGATCAGTCGCCGCTATGCTCGCGGCCTTATGTGACCTGGCACGCACGAAGGGCCGGTTAACCGAAACCGAGATTCTGTTCGCCGGCCTGGTGGATGAGGAACACGGGCAGCTTGGCTCCCGAGCCTTGGCACGTAGCGGCATTCGCGCGGACATCGCTATCGTGGGCGAACCGACTCAGTTGAAGGTTGTCACCGCCCACAAAGGCAGTCTTTGGCTCCGGATCACAACCCAAGGCCGCGCCGCGCATGGAGCATGGCCGGAGAAGGGTGAAAATGCGGTCTATAAAATGGCGCGCGTGGTACAGGTGCTGGAAAAGAACTATGCGACACTTCTAAAGCGGCGTCCGCATGAATTGCTCGGCTTTCCTACGATCAGTGTCGGTGTTATTCAGGGCGGGATCCAGCCGAACATCGTGCCCGAATCCTGCCACGTTCTCATTGATCGCCGTACCTTGCCGGGTGAAAGCGCACGCAGTGTGATTGCAGAGATCAAAGCTCTCCTTGCCAAACACGGTTTGAGTGCCTCGGTTCAGGATGAAAAAGTGGCTGACTGTCCACCAATGGAGACCGATGCGACACTTCCCGCAGTAAGCGATTTCCTCCGTGGAACCGGTCAGCGGCAACCGCTCGGCGCACGATATTTCTGCGATGCAGCCGTTTTGGCCGGGGCGAAGATTCCCAGCGTCGTGTTCGGCCCGGGAAATATCGCTCAGGCCCACACTGCCGACGAGTGGGTTTCGCTCAAGGCAGTGGATCGCGCCCGCCGCATGTTGCTGAACTACTTTGCTGGCCTTGCCTGAACCGGAACTGTAGGCTGCTGTCGAATTCGCATGTCTTCTGATTCGAAGGTTATCAGTGGCGCAGTAAGAGACGCCTCCTTTTTCCGCCAGAGCGGCTGGCTGATGATTGCCAACATCGCCGGCGGAGCTCTCATGTGGGCAGTACACCCGCTGGCCAAGGCCATCCCGCAGGGTGAATACGGGAATTTCGGCGCCCTGCTGGCTGTTGTAATGGTGCTGCCCACTATTCCACTGCAAATGGTCCTTGCCCAGCAAACGGCAAAGGCCCTTGCCACCAATTCCGAACGTGAGCTTTCGGGCGTGCTCCGGCTAATGCTTGGCGCCACCGGCCTTGTATGGCTTATCGGCGCGATCCTGGCCCTGATCTTCCAGGAACCCATTCTAACCCGCATGAAGGTCGGGGATGCAACCGCCCTTTATATTATGCTTCCTATCGTGCTGGTTTCGCTATGGAGCCCCCTGCTTCTGGGTGTGCTCCAAGGCCAGCAGAACTTCCTTTGGCTGGGTTGGAGCATGCTTTCAAACGGGATCGGACGGGTCCTCGTTGCCGCTTTTGCTGTCCTTATTCTGCACGCCTATGCTACGGGAATGGTAGCCGGAGTGCTGTTCGGCGTGACGGTTGCATTTCTCATCGCAGCGTGGCACACGAGAGGGATCTGGCGGCTGCCCGCAGCCTCGTTCGATTGGCGTGGTTTGATGCGGCAGGTCATTCCGCTGACCATGGGATTCCTTGCCTTCCAGATTCTCTTCACGGTCGATACTCTTTTTGCAAAAAGCTACTTCTCCAAAGCAGATGCCGATTTCTACGTCAGTGCAGGAACCATGGCTCGTGCGTTAATGTGGCTGGTGCTGCCTCTCGCCGCTGTTATGTTCCCGCGCCTGGTCCATAGCGCCGCTAAATCCGAAAAGAGCAACCTAATGGGTCTCGTTCTGGCAGGCACTGCTATCCTGGCCATACTCAGCGCGACCGGACTTTCACTCGTTGGACGCTGGGTGATCCCGATTGTCTATACACCTGAATACGTAGCAACGGCTGCTGCCATCCTGCCCTGGTATGCTTTCGCCATAGTGCCCCTGGCGGTGGCAAACGTGTTGTTGAGCAACTTGCTGGCTCGCCCCACGCTGGACTTCGTTTTTCCGAGTTGTGCTGTTCTGGTTGCGATCGGCTATATGGTGGCGCTCACCCAGTTCCATGGGTCAATGATCCAGGTGCTTCAGGTAATGGGCGTATGCAACATGCTGTTCCTGGCGGTTTGCTCGGGCTTTTCCTGGAAAAACCGGGCCTAACCACCCGGTCTGTTGTTTCCCATCTGAACACAAAAGTATCCTAGTTCGTCAGAAATAGGAGTGCGGTCCGGGCTCCGGATACGTAACGTAAACGAAAAATAGTTCTGTCATCTATATGCACCAGCCTTCATTCCGTCGCTTAACCAGTCTCCTGGCCTGCGTGGCCATCTTAACCTCTCAAGCTCTTTTCGCTGCCTCCAATCCTTTCATTGGACGCTGGGCGCTAACCATCCCCGGCGGCGGTGCCGGCTGGCTGGGTGTTGCTGAATCCAGCGGCAAATTGCAGGGCAACATTCTCTGGGGCGGCGGTAGTGTCGTGCCTGTCGATGAAATCAGCGTCTCAGGTGACACCCTTACCATTAAGCGATTCTCCGAAGTCAAAGAGAAGACCCCTGCGGGCGTGGAGAAGAAAGAGAAGGTCACCGAAACCATTACCGCCAAGCTTTCGGGTGATAAGATGGAACTGCAAACGGCGAAAATGAAAGCCAGTGGCAAGCCTTACGATCAGGCCAACTTCACCGGCAAGCGCATCCCTCCGCTCCCTGAGCGCCCGGACCTCTCGAAAGTTCGCTACGGCGAGACGGTGAACGTTTTTAACGGCAATGATCTGACCGGCTGGCGCCTGGTCGATCCCAATTCCGATAATGGCTGGAGTGTCGCAGACGGCGTGTTGATGAATCGCGTGGAAAAGGGAAAGCATTTCGGCAATCTCCGGACGGACCGCGAATTTGAAGATTTCAACCTGAAGCTGGAAGTCCGTACGCAAGAGAACAGCAACAGCGGAGTTTATCTCCGTGGCATCTATGAGGTGCAGATCGCGGAGACCTATGGCAGGCCTGTCGATTCTCACAACATGGGCGCGCTCTACAGCCGCATCACTCCTGCTGTGGCCGCGGAAAAGCCAATTGGCCAATGGCAGACGTTGGACATCACCCTCGTCAAGCGGCATCTCACCGTGGTGCTCAACGGAAAGACGATCATTGATAATCAGCCGGTGCTCGGGTGCACTGGCGGAGCTCTGTGGAGCGACGAATCCAAACCCGGCCCCATCTATCTCCAGGGCGATCATAATAATATCGATTACCGGAATATCGTTTTGCGCCCGATTGTGGATTAAGCCGGTGGTTTGATACCTCGATTCCAATCACTCCATTTATGAAACCAATCCGTGCTCTGCCGCTGGCTGTGCTGCTGGCGGCCTCGCTGGCTCTCCAGGCATTCTCGCAAACCAGTTCCAACGCTGCTTTTAAGGTTTCGGCCGCCCGCGAGGGCGCCGTTTATAAGAAGGGTGAAACCGTCACCTTCAAAGTGACGCGGCCCGACGGCTCGAAGGTTCCGTCGGACGCCGTTTTAACCTGGAAGGTCAGCAAAGACGGCGTTGCCCCCGTTCAAACAGGAACACTCAAGCTCAACAACGGGGCAGGGGTGATTACAGCCAGGCTGGACGAGCCCGGCCATTTGCTTTGCGGTGTGACTGCAACCAACACGACACCTGCGGTTACCATTTTTGCTGGTGCTGCGATCGATCCACTGCTCATCAAGCCCAGCATGCCCGTTCCGGATGACTTTGATGCGTTCTGGAAGGAGCAGAAAGCTAAGCTGGCCGCCGTTCCCATGAACGTCCGGATGCAGCCTGTAACCATCACCGCGACCAATCTCGAGTGTTTCGACGTGCAGGCCGATTGCGTCGGTGACGCCCCCACCTCCGGATACTATGTGCGTCCTGCCGGTGCGAAATCCAAATCACTTCCGATCATCCTGATGCTGCACGGCGCTGGTGTTTATACCGCCAGCACATGGGGTCCCAGGGAATGGGCGGAACGCGGTTTCATTGCAATGGACATCAATGCGCATGGGTTGCCGAACGGGAAGCCAGCGGAGTATTACAAAGAAACGGAGTCGAAGTCGCTCAGGGGATACAGCATAAGAGGGCGGGAATCGCGCGAGGATTGCTATTTCCTCGGGATGTTTTTGCGCGCCCTGCGTGCGGTGGATTTCCTGACTGCCCAGCCCGAGTGGGATGGCAAAACCATCGTGGTATACGGCAGCAGCCAGGGTGCTTTCCAATCATTCGCTGTGGCGGCACTGGAACCGCGCGTGAGCTTTATCGCGGCGGGCGTTCCTGCCGGATGCGACCACACAGGTGTTGTAGTCGGGCGCGTGAATGGCTGGCCGAAGTTCGTGCCGTCGAATTCTGATGGCAAGCCGGATGAGAAGATCGTCCAAGCTGTGCGTTACTTCGATGTGGTAAACTTCGCGGCTCGCACGCATGCCAAAGCCGCATTTGTCACGGTAGGTTTTATTGATCAGACCTGCCCTCCAACGACAGTTTACGCGGCGTATAATGCATTGCCTATAACCAAGGAAATCTTTAATGACATCCCCACAGCCCACGCAAACTCTCCCGAAGCCATGAAAGCTCGGAACCAGGCCGTGATGGATTTCGTTAAATCCGTTAAGTAAGAGTAGCGTTCGGTTGAGGCTCTTTGCCGGGAGCGGGGCGGGGCACGGGAGCACGCAACTTCTTATATACCCAGGTCTCCAGAGGCCGCAGCGGACGGAGCCATTTGTAGAATGGTGAGTAGATCAGCCGGATTCGCACCACTGAAAGGAACATGGTGAGTGAGGTGCGAAACAGGGCGACTTTGGAACCGATTTTGTCCGTCCATTCGGTCGGTACTTCTAAGATGCGGAATCCTGCTCTCTTTAGCGAATAGAGCAGGTTGATATCAAATGCCATGTCGGCAATGCGCAAGGTGGAGTGCACGCGCTCAACCGCCGCCCGGCGCATCACCTTTGCCCCGCACTGCGTATCCCGGATGTGCATTTGGAAGAACACTTCCACGATAAGATGGAACACCCGGCTGGCAAACTGCCGTTTGCTGGTTTGTTCCACATGCAAGATGGCCCCAGGCACCCAGCGCGAACCGATGACGCAATCGGCTTCATCGATTCGCTTTACCAAGTCATAGAACGCGTGCGGTGGGGTCGCTCCGTCCGCATCCACATAACCGATGACATCGGCGAGCGGTGCGAGTCTTAACCCTTCGATTAGCGCACCACCTTTGCCGATCGGATCAGAGAATTCGATCGCAGAAATGGCCGGGTAATCCGCCGCCACCCGCTTTACGACTCCCATTGTGTTATCGCGGCAACCGTTCAGCACAACCACTAGCTGGAACGCGCCTTTATAATGAGTCTTGAAATACTCAGCATACATCCGCAATACGGGTTCGAGGCGTTTCTCCTCGTTATAGGCTGGTATCAGCAGCAGGAGCTTGTGAACAGTTGGAGCCGCGTTACTCACGCAATTAGGTGATGTTCAATTCCCGGGTGATCGCGAACTTTTCAATTCGCTTGCGCAACGTAGCGCGAGTGATGCCCAGCATGCGTGCCGCATGCACCTGATTCCCATTTGTTTCACGCAGAGCCAGTATAACCAGCTCCCGCTCCACAGAGGGAATCAATTTCGCTTTTGGATCGCGCCGGAACCATTGAAACAAGGGTCGCACCAAAGCTTCGATGCTCTCAGTTGCAGGCGCTGGTGCACTGGTTGCAGAGGGCTCAGCGGTCAGTGCTGGGCCAGTTGCAGGTGCGGGCGCGAAAGCACTCAAAGCACTCTTCTCGACCACCTCAGGCGGCAAATCCCCTACGAGTATGGCTTCTCCTTTTGCCATCACCATCGCGCGGCGGATGGCGTTCTCCAGTTCGCGCACATTGCCGGGCCATGAGAAATGCTCCAGGGCCTTCATAACCCCGGATGCAAGTGCCAATGGCCTCCGACCCTGTTCGCGACCGAGCTTCTTGAGAAAGTATTCGGCCAGCAGCGGAATGTCCTCCGGACGGTCACGCAATGGCGGTAGATGTATCCGCACCACGTTCAGACGGTAGAATAGATCTTCCCTGAACTGGCGGGCAGCCACTGCTTGCTCCAGCGGTTTGTTCGTGGCGGCAATCAGCCTTACGTCTGATTTGATCGTCTGGCTGCCACCCACACGTTCAAAGCTCCCGTTCTGCAGCACGCGCAGGATCTTGGTCTGCGTCGGCAGCGACATATCTCCGATTTCATCCAGAAAGAGAGTGCCTCGATTGCATTGCTCGAACTTGCCGATCCGCTGCATATTCGCGCCCGTGAACGCTCCGCGTTCATGCCCGAAGAGTTCGCTTTCAAGCAACTGCTCCGGGATCGCAGCACAGTTGATCGCCAGGAATGTTTGCTTGCTGCGCTGTGAATGGTGATAGATCGCGCGAGCGACAAGTTCCTTGCCAGTCCCGCTCTCCCCGGTGATCAATGCGGTGGCATCGGAAACCGCGAGCTGCCCGATCAGCTTGAAGACCTGTTGCATCGGCGCGCTTCGCCCCACGATTCCGACTTCCTGATCCTCGGAATCGACCATCGGTGCGCAGGAAACCACCTGCTTCATGTCGCGCCCGGCTTTCAGAGCGGAATAGACCAGCTCCTTAAGTCTGGGAACATCGAATGGTTTTAGCAGGTAGTCATAGGCACCGAGCTTCATCGCCTCGATGGCTGTCTGGGTAGTCCCATAGGCAGTCATCAGGATTATTAGCTGCTTTGGATCCGCCTGGCGCATCCGTCGCAGTGTTTCTAAACCGCTCACACCTCCCATGCGAATGTCCATGATCACCAAGTCTGGTTTCAGACGGGCGGCGACCTTCAGACCTTCCTCCCCACTGGCGGCGGTCGTTACCTCCATATCCGGCGAATCAAAGATCCGCTGGAAGGAGTAACGGACATCTTCCTCATCATCAATTAACAACAACTTGTTCATACCTCCAGGTCTGGGGTGAACCTGTCGCGGCAACTGTAATCGATCCGAGCTTAAATGAAAGTATGAACCAGAATTGACGTTGGAAGCGATTCGCTGAGGCTTCCTTAATGCCTCGGATGATGCGGGTTAAGAAGGGACATAATGGCGCATAGTTCTTATGGGTTGGTCCGCGGTTTTAGGCTCAGAAAGAGCCATAGTGGCGCACGTGGCGAGTTCATTAGTGGTGTTGAAACGTATAAGCCACTGTAAACCAATCCCTTAGTAAACACATGGTCTCTTGGCATACCTAAAGCTATAAGGAAAGAGCGAACGATAACAATAGAACTGAGATTTAGAACGAAAGGAAATTAAATATGAACAGCTTAACTCGATGGCAACGACCTCAACTAGCCGCTTGGCCGAGCTTCGGACGCCTCTTTGAACTGCGAGACGACTTGGATCGGCTGTTCGACGCGCCTCTGGCTGAACTGGCGCGCAACACGCAGTTGCTGGGCGGATGGGCCCCGGCACTCGACATGTATGAAGATAAGGATGCAGTCGTCGTGCGGGCTGAACTGCCTGGCATGAAAAAGGAAGAAATCGAAGTATCCCTGCATGATGGGGCTCTGACTCTATCCGGCGAGAGGAAATCCGAGCAACACCCGGAGGAAGGGGAGCCGTATCGATCCGAACGATTCTTCGGCCGATTTCAGAGGAGCGTCTCGCTGCCGACACAGGTCGCCGCGGATAAGGTGAAGGCGCAATACAAGGATGGCGTGTTGACCATCACTCTGCCGAAGGCGGAGGAAGCAAAACCGAAACATATCGACGTGAACGTGAGCTGAACCAAACGGGCCGGCGAACGCCGGCCCACAACCAAGGAGAAAATTTTAAATGAAAGCGACTTTGCAAAACGAAATGAACACCGTGGCTGAGCGGCCAGTGGATTACATCACGCCTGGGGTAAATATCTATGAGACTCACGACGGGTATATGGTCGAGGCGGAAATGCCAGGAGTGAGCAAGCAAGGCCTTGAGATCACACTCGAAGGAAACGAACTAACAATTGTGGGACGTAGAAACGAGGAAACGATCCCGGGACAATTGCTGTTTCGCGAATCACGCCCGGCCGCCTATCGACGAGTCTTCGAGCTCGATCCCGCGATCGATACTTCGAAGATTCGCGCGGTCATGGACCAAGGGGTCCTCAAACTGACTCTGCCGAAGACGGAGAATGTGAAGCCCCGTCGGATTCAGGTGGAATAAACGAAAGGAAAGGAATCATAGCTGACTCATAAAACCCGCGGCCACCG
The DNA here is from genome assembly GCA_942493075.1 of uncultured Verrucomicrobiota bacterium. Taxonomy (GTDB): domain Bacteria; phylum Verrucomicrobiota; class Verrucomicrobiia; order Limisphaerales; family UBA8199; genus JBBQYD01. The sequence continues at coordinate 703,503 of OW818681.1, forward strand.
CCGCGGGTTTTTTAGTCTTGGTAGGGCGCTCTCGCTGTAGAGCGCCGTCTGAACCCGCAGGGTTCGTAGCAATTAGCCGGTGGTTGAGCGCGTTAGCGCGATACCACCGGCTCAGGCGCAGTTCCGTCAGCATCCTGAGAGGTATGCCAGCGCAAACCGGGTTTTGCATGATATGATGACCGTGACCAGCAATCTGCGACCCCTCGCCGGGGTCGTGTCTGTTATGTTTCGTTACCAGGGGTGGCGCTCGTTCCTCGCGCAACCCCTGTCTAATCGCTCGCATTCCTTCGGAATGCCTGGATCGCGTGTCCGCGCTCGACTGAGCGCGGCTCCGTTGAAGCGGGATGGAACCGGCGGCCTCGGACGATGCCGCGCCACCACTTTAACTAAATGCGAAGGCGCCATAGCCTACCACACGGTCGCGGCCGCCTGCGGTGTCACCCGAGTTTCGCAGATCGAGCAGCGTGCCTTTCAGACTGTGACGCGAGGCGCTTTCCAGAAAACCTTTTATTGGCAATCGTCCGCAGGCTTGATGCTCGCCGATTAACTCCGGCTTCAGGTTCTCAATGGCGTCAGCAGTCGTCGTATCGAGTTTGCGTGCCGCTTGCCATGGCAGAAAATGACTCAGATCCGAGCTGATGATGAAACAGGTTTCGGCTCCACCCCAAAGTGAATCGAGAACCTGGGCGATCTCTTCGCCGTCAATCTGACCCGCCAGCAACGGAAGAATTTCGAACTCCTTTAACACTACCTGCAGGAACGGCAACTGCACTTCCAAACAATGTTCAGGCGCATGCGCCGCATCGGATTCTTTTACCACCGGGAACTTCCGCGCCTTCTCCAGCAACTCGCGGTTTACCTTCACGGTTCCCAAAGGGGTTTCAAAGGCTTCTGCTGTGGGCACCGCCATGCCGGGCACGAATACGTAATGTGCTGGCCCGATCAGCACCACCTTCCGGATCGTTTCTTTAAAGGGCAGAAGCTGCGCGTAGGCTGACGCCGCGATTGGCCCGGAGTAAATCAAACCTGCATGCGGCGAGATCAGTGCTTTGGGAGCAGGGCCAGTGCCTTGCTCGGTTCCTGACAGCAAGTTCTCAATCAAGTGTCGCAGTTCCGACGGATCGGCGGGATAGAACTTCCCAGCCACTGCTGCTCGCCGGACCGCACCTCTTTTGACGTTCAGTTTCATAACTAAACCCGCACCGCACGAGGCAGTCGGTCATGCCAGCTTCCATCCTTCGTTTGAGGCGGTTCAGTTGGCCATACGCCCGGGATCTTCTCACCGCAATCCGGACAGGTGCTTTGAGCCGTGATTCGATAATCGCGGAGAAGATAGCCGTGCCGCTCGATGAGTGTCGTTTGGCACTGCGGACATCGCGTGTTCTCCCAAGAGCCGACCCGGTCGGGCGCGTTGCCGGCGTAAACAAATTTCAGCCCTGCCGATTTTCCGATCTGTGCCGCCCGCAACAATTGTTCAGGCGTTGTCCCGGAGCGCTCTCGCATCTTATAGTCTTGATGATAGGCCGTCACGTGCCACGGGATATTCGGATTCACGCTGGCGATGTAAGCAGTCAGATCCTGGAGCTCGGTTTCCGAGTCGTTGAATCCCGGCACCAAAAGCGTAACAATCTCCAGCCAGATCTTGCGCTCATGGACCATTCTGATCCCTTCGAGCACATTCTTCAGCACGCCTCCCAGTTCGCGATAGTTTTTGTCGTTAAAACTTTTTAGATCGATCTTGTAGGCCGTCAGGTAGGGCTGAAGATAATCCAACACTTCCGGGGTGGCATTGCCATTGGAGACGAAGGCGCAAGCAAGGCCGGCTGGTTTGGCGATTTCAAAGACGGCTTTAGCCCACTCTGCGGTGATCAAGGGTTCGTTATAGCTTGAGATAACCAAGCGTGCGCCACTGCGCAAAGCGGCTTCCACGAATTGGTGGGGCTCAATGCGGCGCGTGCCTGCGACCGCTGAAGGATCACGGAGCGCCTGGCTGGTCACCCAATTCTGGCAATAGCCGCAATGAAAATCGCATCCGAGCATGCCGAACGTGAGCGCGTCCGAGCCGGGATAAACATGGAAGAACGGTTTCTTCTCTACGGGATCACACGCCAAACCGGCGACGTAACCATACGGCACTCGGAGTTGTCCGCCACGATTGAATCGCACCTTGCAGATGCCTCGTTTGTCGTCCGCGATCAAACAGCGATGACCGCACGCAAAACAGCGGAGCCGCCCGTTCTCTTCACGATACAGTTCTCCCGGGGCGGTCTGGAGTGCCAGCATTTCCGCCAGTTCAGAATTAGGCTCTGTAGGTACGTTGGAGGACATCTGGCTTTCTCAATCATCAGCGGGACCCTGCGCAGACTAAAGCAAAAATCGACCTGTGAAGGGGCCGTGTCAAAAGCGAAGTGAAGAATGAAATGCGCCTAATAGCGACTAAGACAGTAGAATATCATTAAATGGTCTTTCTCAGAATGTGTGGAAGACATTCGACAGTAACGACTTACATAGAGTACATAACATAGTTGACATGCTTACCATTCTTGGTATTGTTAAGACGTTGAAACGATCAGTTGTATGAAACATTCAGACTTTCACGGATCTGAGCCGACCTGGCTGGCTGCTGTTAAGACTCAGGTAGAGTCGCTGCGGTTTGGCACGGTACAGATCGTTGTGCACGACGCCCAAGTGGTGCAGATCGAGAAAACCGAGAAGGTTCGTTTCCAGAAGCCCGACGGTGAGGCTTCAAACCAGAGAGTCAGTTCCAATCAATCCTAATAAGAAAGAGATACCTTATGCCAATTTACCCTGATGTCATCAGCACGGTGGGACGCACACCCCTGATTAAGCTCAATCGGATAACAGCCGGCGCTCCAGCCACCATTGCGCTGAAAGCGGAGTTTTTCAATCCGCTAGGCAGCGTGAAAGATCGAATCGGCCATGCGATGATCGCGGCAGCCGAGCGTGACGGCCAACTTACTCCACAGACCACGATCATCGAACCTACATCGGGCAATACCGGAATTGCGCTGGCCTTCGTTGCGGCTGCAAGAGGATACAAGCTGATACTGACAATGCCGGAAAGCATGAGTCTGGAGAGACGGACGCTGCTCGCGCTGCTTGGGGCGAAGCTGGTCTTGACTCCCGCTTCGGAGGGCATGAAGGGGGCCATCCGAAGAGCTGAAGAATTGAGCAAGGAAATTCCGGGCTCCTGGATACCGCAACAATTTAGCAACCCGGCGAATCCGGAGGCACACCGAAGAACGACGGCAGAGGAGCTTTGGAGTGATACGGAGGGCAAGGCTGACATCCTTGTTTCGGCGGTAGGCACTGGGGGAACAATCACCGGTGTTAGTGAGGTGTTCAAGCTGCGCCGGAAATCATTTCAGTCGATCGCAGTCGAGCCGAAGGACTCTCCGGTCATCAGCCAGACTCGCGCTGGGCAACCAGTGAAACCAGGTCCGCACAAGATCCAGGGAACAGGGGCAGGCTTTGTGCCCGCCAATCTCAACCTGCAGGTTCTTGACGATGTGATCACCGTCAGCAACGAGGATGCGATTGCCACGGCCCGGCGGTTGGCCCTGGAGGAAGGAATCCTGGCGGGAATATCGACTGGTGCAAATGTTTGGGCGGCGTTGCAGGCTGCAAATCGCCCGGAGAATAAAGGTAAACTCATCGTTACGATCGGCTGCAGCACAGGCGAGCGCTACCTCAGCACGCCGCTGGCCGATGAGGCACGCAGGACTCAACAGTGATGCCTCTTGCTTGCTTGCTGAAAAAGGATTTCCAAATCCCGGGCCGGATGCGGCCTTGATACTAAAAACCACCGGAGCTTCTGTTCGACTTGAGCACGAGCTCCAATTAAGAACCAAGTATAAGCTACTAAGAATACTCAAGAATACATGCCGCGATAGATCGCCTGGCGATCGATCGTTGGTTGAGCCCCGACCGGACAACTGGAGGAGGTGGACTATGCAACGAAAACCATTAGACTCCCATGAATCCAGTAAAATCCTCCGGTTCTCCGGTCCTGCGGGGCTACTCCCGAAAAGCGTTCACTCTCATCGAACTGCTCGTGGTCATCGCAATCATTGCGATATTGGCCGCGATGCTGTTGCCGGCACTTTCGAGGGCTAAAGCCAAAGCCCAATCCATTGCTTGCGTTTCGAATCTGCGGCAATGGTCCATTTACTGGAGCCTCTACACATCAGATTTCAACGGCAAGTTCTCGAGCGGCACTACTGTCAATTGGGCTCGGGGTGAGTGGCTGAGTGTGCTGCAGGGCTATTGGACTGACAAACAGCAACTGCTCACGTGCCCTTCTGCAACGCAACGGCGTCCCAGCCCGGTTGGCGGGTATGAGACCTATGGCGGGGTAAAGAGCGCCTATATCATGGGTATTAGCCAGACAGCCAGCAATGAAGTCGCGAGCTACGGCCTCAACCTCTGGGCGTACAATGCGCCAATCGATATCCAAAAGCGGAAACGCGAGTGGCATTGGGGTTCTCTCTCGGCTGCCACGGACCCGGTAAATACACCCTTGCAACTCGATTCCCGGTGGCGTGGCGGCGGGCCATGGTACGGTTCCCGCATCGCTTATATGCCATCCACGAGGGAGGACGGCTACTCCGTGGGAGATGCAGGATTCGAGGACCATGAGATGGAGCACTTCGCATTTCCACGTCATGGCAAACGCATCCAGGCAACCTTCTTTGATGGTTCAACGCGCCCCGTTCCTTTGAAAAAACTGTGGGCTTTGAAATGGCATCGGGAATGGGATACCGAGGCCTGGCCGACCCGGGTGCAGTTCCCTGCCTGGATGAACTAGCCATCCAGCTTTCGACATTCACAACTTGGTAATCAATTTTGTTATGCAGATAAGACTTACGATTAAGAATAGACCCGCCCTGATCCTGGCGATGTCCGCACTGGCCATTTCGCTCCTCTGGCCGGTCGAATCAATAGCGGGTTCCGCCGCCCGTTCCTATTACGATGGCGTGTCCGGCACGGGAGTGGATGCATTGACCAATGCAGCCATTTTCCCGGGCAACCCCACGTTTAGGGAACAGTTGGATGATTTTACACTCGATCCCGGCGGTTTGCCGCTCTTTGGCTTGCAAGGCAAAGAGAACAGTGGAACCGATTACGGTTCCTGGGTTCGGGGCTATTTGGAGGCTCCCACCAATGGCACTTACATTTTCTTCATTGCCAGCGATGACAGTTCCGAGCTCTGGTTGAGCACTAACCATCTTGAATCAGGCAGCGTTCGTATTGCCTATGAAACGGGCTCAGGCGCTCCTCTGTTTAACGGCGTGCGGTTAACCGAACGGCGCTCGCCGCCAATATCATTGGTCCGCGCTCAGAAGTACTATTTCGAGGTAAGACATAAGCAAGGGAGCGGGGCAAGCTATCTACAGGTCGGGTGGCAACGTCCCGATGGCGTGCAGGAAATCATACCCGCTTTGCACCTCGCACAGCATCCTGTGGATGCCTATCTCTCCCGAACGACAGCCAATTTGCCTCCTGAGTTCAATACAGATGGCTTTAATGCGGGCGACCTGCCTGCCGCAACGAACGTGAATGAACTGGAGCCACTTCTCTTGCAATTGGATGTAATCGCCGCTCAACCGGCCAGCTTTCAGTGGCTGAGTAATGGGATTCCTATTCCGGGGGAGGACCTGTCTTTTCTACGATGGCAGAACGTTCCGTTGTCTGCCAATGGGGTGACCATTCAAGCTGTCGTTTCGAACGCGTTTGGCGTGCTGCATAGCACGAGCACACATTTGACCGTCACAGCCGTGGCTACCCCGCTAAGGGTAACGGCTGTGGACCATCGGGGGAATCCGAACGGGCTGGTTGTCACCTTCAGCAAACAGGTGAATCCAGTGAGTGCAACCAACCTCGCGAACTATGCCCTGACTCCGGAGCCGGGTGGTGCGGCTCTTTCCATTACAAACGCAAAACTGCTCGCTGATGGCGCATCGGTGCAGCTTAGAGGCGCCTTCAATTTCGTGGAGTCGGCGCAATACCGGGTTTCTGTGCAGAACGTGGAGGACCAGGCTGCCTCTCCAAACCCGCTCGATCCGAACCCGGCAGAAATTCAGTGGACATTCAGCGGGCCGCACCTTGGGCCGGTTGGGTTTGCATCCAACAATCCTTTAAAGGACCTGGCGGTGCTTGAGAATCGGCTGGCCAGTTTTGAAGTCCTCTTAACAGGAGCCCAGCCTTGGAGCTACCAATGGTTTCATGAGGGCCAGGCCTTGAGTGGCGCAACTAATTCAACGCTCAATCTTCGCGCTACCACTGCGGCGGCGGGCTCCTATCACGTCGTCGTAAGCAATGAATTCAGCTCGACTGTCAGCCCGGTGGTCACTCTGGATACGATCCCGGACCTTGTGCCCCCGGTGCTCGCTGGCATTCGCGGGCTGGCCTCGGGCCTCAACCTGGTTGAACTCACGTTTGATGAAGCACTCGACCCTGTCTTGGCCACCAATCCCGCTAGTTATAGTTTGGGATTGGTGCCGGTCTATTCGGCCACCTTGAATGAGGATGGCACGGTTGTGACGTTGCAGACAGGCGGGTTGGTTGAAGGACAGCTCTACCTTTTGACCATTTCTGGAGTGAAGGATACTGCAGCGGCGGGGAATGCATTCACGGGAACGGCTGCTTTCGTTGCGGCTGTTAATTACGTGGGTGAAGTGCTCAGAGATGGTGCCGTTCGCTACTGGCGGCTGGATGAGACAAATGGCACTCGGAATCTTGGCAGCCTTGCGTCTGCCCGCGAAGCCATAACCAGCGCAGTGGCGTCACCCGTCAATAATCCCAAGCTGCGCGTCCCCGGCCTTTTGTTGGCGGAGCCGGGTAGCACCGGTGTGGAATTCCGCGCGGCAAACGCTCAGCATATTTCCGTTCCGAACGGAAACGATATCAACACTTCGGCAGGTCCCTGGGCCAAGAAGTCGGTAGAGCTCTGGTTCCGGGCTGGTTCTCTGCCGGCACCTGGTTCTACAGGCCTCGCCGCCACCGCGGCATTATGGGAGCAGGGCGGCGCCAACCGTGATCTAGCGCTCTACCTTTGGCGAGATCCGGCGAATCTTAATTCCAACGAGGCGGCATTGGTGTTTCACGTTCTCAATAACCTGGCAGATGGAGCGGGCTCTCCCTTTGGACCGCCCGCCAGCGACGCTGTTTTCGTTCAAACCAACATTGTCGCGGGGAAGACCTACCACGTAGTGGCGGTGCTGGATGGCGATAGTGCCGGGACCAATGGCAGCCTCATTCTCTATGTCAATGGTGTTGAGGTCGCACGCGCCCAGGGAGCCGGGCAGATCTACAATCATATTGGCAACGTCCGTTTGGGTTTCGGCAATGGCCGCATACACACCGGTGAGAGCGGTGACCTGGGGTACTTTGATGGCACCGTGGATGAAGTGGCGCTTTATAACCGGGCACTGCCACCCACCCGTGTGCAGGCTCACTACAGGGCAGGGGAGGGCATCGATACCGCGCCGGGAGTATCGCAGGTTCGTGTCGATACCCGGGGGAATCCCAACCTCCTGATGGTTACCTTTCCCGCATCAGTTTCGGAACTCACCGCGACTGACCTGAGCAATTACACGCTTCGAAACAAAACAGGCTCTGTGCTTTCCCTCGGGACTGCCGAGTTGCTTGCGGATAATCGAACCGTTCTGTTTCGAAGCGGGTTCACGCTGCAATCCGGGAGCGAATACTCGCTAAGCGTTAGCAACATCGTATTGCAAGGCTCGGAGGGGAGCATCGAACTGCCCCCCGCGGTGGTAACGTTCAGCTTCGTTGCACCCACACCTTTGCATTATGGTTTCGACGAGCCCGTTTCCAGCGCTTATCAGCTCTTTGGAAATGCCTCGTTGGTGGAGGGTGGCAGTTATGACAACTCAGGCTATCTGCGGCTGACCGATGCCACAGTGAACCAGAACGGGGCAATTCTTTTCTCGGATCGTCGTGATGTAAGCGAGTTTCAAATTAGTTTTAAAGTGAGGATCAGTGATACCAGCAGCAACGCGGCCGATGGATTCTCGGTGAACCTTGCCGCTGATTTGCCCACAGCCACATTGGGAGTTGCTGAAGAGGGATACCAACCGCTGGCCACGATTACGGCGGACCGTTTGGTGGTCGCCTTCGATAACTATGCCAGCAACTCGGGGGATAGTTCCCCCTCCATCGCATTGAAATGGCGTGGCGTTGTGCTTACCAACGTGCTGACTGGGACCAATGGGATTCCTTCCCTGCACAATCCGAATGGCGCGTGGGTGGATGTTGATTTGAAGCTGGACCGTGGAAACACGTTCACCGCGGTTTACGCCGGGGTTCCAATCATCCATTACACGCTTCCAGATTTCAATGTGATACATAGCGCGCGGCTCGGGTTTGCCGCTCGCACGGGAGGCTCCTATCAGACGCATTGGTTCGATGATATTCGCTTCAATTTTGAGCCAGGGAATCTGGGGCCTGTGGGAATTGGCGCCGGCAGCGAGCTTGAGAATATCACTGCAGCCGAGAACCAGATAGTCCGGTTTTCAATCGTTCCCACGGGTGTGGGACCATTCGCATACCAGTGGTACCGTGACGACACAGCTCTTCCAGCGGCAACTAATCGAGTGCTTTTCATCAGTGCTGCAAGTGATTCGACTGGGCATTATCACGCGGTTTTGCGGAACGAATTCAGCCAGGTGACCAGCCCGCAAGCTGTATTGACAGTCGATTCGGATCGCTCGCCCCCCGCCGTTCTAAGGGTCCTGGGACTGGCAGGCACCTTGAACGAGGTGCGTATCTGGTTTGACGAACCATTAGACATCTCTACTGCCGGGGATCTTGCGCGATACTCTGCGGGCACCCTGTCCCTCTCGAGCGTGACCGTGTCTCCGGATGGGAAGCTCGTTACGCTCAGCACGGGACCTCAGGCCGCTCAAGGATCGTATACTGTGCATTTAGACGGGTTGCGAGACCGCTCGGTTTCTGGAAACTCGCTCGTCACAACTCTGCCCTTCGTGAGCGAGGCCAGTTACGTCGATGAGGTGTTGGCCGATCACCCGGTTCGCTATTGGAGATTTGATGAAACAATCGGGGTGAATGCCCACAGCCTTATATCTGAGCTCGATAATCTGGCGACCACTCTTGCGACGCTGGTCAATGGTCCTTTGCTCGGCCAGCCAGCTCTCGTGCCGAACGCCTCGGGCAACGGGGCGACACGGCTTACGGCAGCCAACAGCCAGAGGATCACTATCCCGAACGGTTCTGATATCAACATTGGGGCTGGTCCCTGGGAAAAGAAGACAGTTGAGTTCTGGTTCAAGGCCACTGGAGTGCCTGCTCCCGGAAGCACGGGCACTGCGGCCACCGCTGGGCTTTACGAGCAAGGGGCCGGAACCCGTGGGCTCTCGATCTATCTTTGGCGAAACCCGGCCAATGCAAATCCAAATGAAGCGGACCTGGTATTCACTGCGTGGAACAACACGGCAAACGATGGTCCGGGCTCGCCTTTTGGCGTTCCGGGAACGCCCGTGTTTGTGAGCGTGCCTGTAACCGCCGGTCAAACCTACCATGTTACGGCAGTGTTCGATGGCGGGACAAACCTGGCCACGGGCCAGCTCATCCTTTATCTGAACGGCCTTGAGGTCTCACGCGCCAGCGGCGCTGGCAGGCTCTATATCCACACCGCTGATGTGCAGATCGGTCGCGGGAACACGCTGCTTCATACGAGTGCCAATACGACGGCGGTAAATCTGCCATATTTCGATGGTTATATCGATGAGGTTGCCCTTTATAACACAGCACTTGCTCCGGATCGGGCAGAAGCTCATTTCCGAGTTGCCGGCACAGTAGCCGCCACGCCGAGAATCTCCAGCTTTCACCTGGAAGGGGGCGCGCCAGTCATTCGGTGGGACGGTGCAGCACGCTTGCAAGTTGCCGATGATCCGACCGGTCCATTCCAGGACGTTCCCGGCGCGACCAGCCCATATGCGATAACACCAAACGCGCCTGCGGCATTCTTTCGCCTCACTCGCTAACACGTTTTAGAAAACCAATCCAATCCCTACACATATGAAATTGAAACTATCAAACTCAAGGAATCCGGCTGCAAAGCATCCCAAGCTCTTTGCTTTGCTGGCCGGCCTTCTAGTGCTGCCGATCATTGCTGAAGCCGGGCCCGGGTCTCCCGTGAAACAAACCGGCAAACGCCCAAACATCGTTGTGATTGTTGCAGACGATCTCGGATACGCAGATATCGGCGTGCAAGGTGGCAAGGACATTCCCACGCCGAACGTGGACGCGCTGGCTCGTAGCGGGATACGGTTCACAAGCGGTTACGTCTCCGGCCCTTATTGCAGTCCAACGCGCGCCGGTTTTCTTACCGGGCGATACCAACAGCGTTTTGGACATGAATTCAACCCCGGGCGCACGGGCGAGAACGGTGAGTCCATTGGACTTTCTCTCAAGGAAAAGACCATTGCAGACCGATTGAAATCCGCTGGTTACACAACGGGGCTGGTTGGCAAATGGCACCAGGGCTTTAGTGACGAATACAACCCGGTGAATCGTGGGTTCGATGAGCACTTCGGCTTTCTCGGGGCTGCCCGCACCTACACAAATCGTGTCGACATTAATGATCCCATTCGGCGTGGGTTGCAAGTCGTCGGAGAAACCAACTATCTCACGGATGCTTTCACGCGCGAGGCGGTGGCGTTCATTGAGCGCCACAAGAAGGATGAAAAACCCTTCTTTCTGTACCTCGCTTACAACGCGGTCCACAGTCCCCTGGATGTCCATCCCCGTTTCTGGGATCGCTTTGCCCACATCGAGGATTCAAAACGGCGCCGGTTTGCAACCATGTTGGCTGCATTGGATGAGGGTGTCGGAGCAGTTACTGAGGAACTCCGCGCGGCGAGCCTGGAAGAAGACACGCTCCTGGTGTTTTTCAGTGACAACGGGGGACCGACTCGCGACAACACCAGCAGGAACGATCCGCTTCGCGGCTTCAAGGCGACCACATGGGAAGGTGGCGTCCGCGTTCCGTTTCTCATTTCGTGGAAAGGTCGGCTCCCGGCGGGGACTGTTGATGAACGGCCAATCATTCAGCTCGACATCCTGCCGACAGCTTTGGTCGCCGCGGGTGCAACCATTAACCCTGAATGGAAGCTGGATGGGGTAAACCTTCTTCCTTACCTAACCGGTGAACGTTCGGGCCGCCCTCATGACGCTCTGTTCTGGCGTTTCGGGCAGCAGATTGCCATTCGTAAGGGCGACTGGAAGCTGGTCAAAGCTCTCTCTCCCGACCAACCGCGGTTGGCTTATGTCCCCGGAACCAAGGCCAGTGCCGACGGAGCGGAGCTCTATAACCTGGCGAACGATATTGCAGAAACAAATAACCTTGCCGGCGAGCACCCCGGTGTGGTGAAGGAGTTGACCGCTGCATGGAATGCCTGGAACGCTGAGTTGGTTGATCCCTCCTGGGGTCCGGGGAATCGCCAGCGCCGTCGCGATGGCAACCCAACCTCCAATGCTTCGACCAACGGACCAGGGAAGTCGGGAGATGTGCTGAAGAGCGAGTGAGAAGTCTGGTTGCCTGAGCAGCACCCGGCATTTCCACAAGGAGATGCCGGGTGATTGCGTTGAGGACACGGGATTACAGCGACTTGAGTTTATTTTCCGCGTGTTTTTCGGGCTGCTGCGGTATAAAAGGATGGCTGCAAGTGATCACTGAGCATAAAAACATCGAAACCCTGGGTTTAATAGCAGGGAACCGATCGCTGCCGTTGTTATTGGCCCGCCAGGCCAAACAGATGGGCGTGAAGCGCGTTGTTGCTGTAGGGTTCGAGGGCGAGACTGATCCTGCGCTTCAGCACATCGTCGATAAACTGGTTTGGTTGAAGGTAGGTCAGTTGTCGAAGATGATCTCGGCTTTTAAGGACAATCAGGTGAGGCACTGCGTGATGGCCGGGCAAATTGCTCCCCGGAATTTATTCGACGTCCGGCCCGACCTGCGTGCGGTGGCGCTCCTGTTCAAGCTGAAGGAGAAGAATGCCCACACGATTTTTGGCGCCATCGCCGATGAACTGAAGAAGGACGGAGTGGAGCTCATTGAGGCTATACCCTGGCTGGAGCCGCTCATGCCAAAGATCGGCTTTCGGATTGGTCCTGCACCCAGCTCAGAAGAAACGGCAGACATCGAATTCGGATTCAGAATTGCCAAGGAAGTCTCCCGGCTTGAGATCGGTCAGACGGTGGTGGTCAAAGGTGGGACCGTTCTGGCGGTGGAAGGTTTCGAGGGCACGGACAAATGCCTTGCGCGCGGGGGCGAACTGGGGGGCAAAGCAGGCGGAGCGGTGGCGGTGAAGGTCGCGAAGGAGAAGCACGATTTGCGTTTTGATATTCCCTGCGTTGGCCCGGTAACTCTCGATGTATGTGCGAAAAGCCGGATTCGGGTGCTGGCCCTGGAGTCAGGCCGCTCGCTATTACTGGAGCAGGACCAGGTGGAGAGGATCGCGCGCGATCACAAGATCACAATTGTTTCAGTAGGATGATAAGCAGCCCGGTTCAGCCGGTTCAGATTCTGATAAAACCGGGCATTGAACTCCCCAGCAGGCTTAGTTTACACTGCGGCGGGCTCAGACCAGATGCCCAGCGGTACCGAATTGAACGATTTACCAACTATTTTGCCCATGCTTGCTTCACACGAACTGCTTGGTTTCATGTCGCCCGAGTTGGCGGCTGAGATTATCAACTTCTCCTACGAATCCGATAAGCCCCTGTATAAAGCCGCCGTGGCGGCCGTGGCTGAGGTTCGCAAGGTTCGTCCTGTTTTCCTGGAGCGCCAACCCCGCGAGCAACGGCATGCTACGATGCTGGCCACGCTCTCGCGGCCTTCCCTTGACCTCGTGACCGGCAACCTGATCCGTGCCTGGCTGCTCAAGAAGTACAATGGGATGCTTGTCGACTTTCTCAATGCGCTGGGCATTGAACACGAGAATGGCGTTGTCGAGGACCTGCCGACGACCATGGCAGACGAGAAGCTGAAACCGGCGATCGAAACGCTGCTCAGCAAATATCCAAAAGAAGCCGTGGCCGTTTACCTGAATGCGTTCAATGACATGAACGAAGTTGAATGGGCGAATTTGAGGACCTTGCTTCAGGCTGACCCACGTGTGCAGCTTGGCGGATAGGGCCTGCCCTTACTCCTGACGGAATCTTTCAAACCACGTTTGGTTCAACGACTCCCGGGCTCCGGCCGACTGAGTGCGTGATGGCACCTGTTGCGGTTAGTGGACTTAACACAAGGATGAGATTCGGCTCTTGAGCCGATGCATTCCCGGAGTGATGCCGGCGAAGATTCACGCCTCAGAGGTTCGAATCAGGTGAGGCATTTTGGTGAAACTAAGAAGGCCGATGGAGCGATCCATCGGCCTTTTTTGAGATCTGGATTAAGTTAACGCTTACTTGGCTGTAGTCGGAGCGGGTGCCTTTTGAGCCACAGGTTGTTTTTGGCTGGCCGCCGGTGCAGCCGGCGCTTTCGGGGCGGTCGCGGGTGCCTTCTGACCGGTAGAGGGGCCGACCTCAGGTTGTTGCGGCTGGAAGACAGGGGTGTCGCGGAGGGCTTTTTCGGCTTCACGACGGAACCAATCATTGAAAGCCTCGTTCTGGCGGCTTTGCCGAACATAGTTTGCGAATGCCGGAAGTTCGGACTTCACCTTGTTCTGATCGACGGGTTGCTTCGCTTTAACGAATACGATGACGCCGCCTTCGGCGGTCATTCGGAAGTTGCTCGCTTTGCCGATAGCGGTGTCAAACGCCAGATCCTTGAGCTGGTTTAGATTAATGCTCTCTTCCACTTCGCCCAGGGAGCGCGTGCTCAGGCTGAATGGAGGAAGTGTGATGGGCTTGAGTTTCGCTTCGGTCGCAGCCTGATCGAAGGTTTTGCCTTGAGCCAAGGAATTGGTTACCTGCGTTTGGAAGGCCAGACCAGCCTGGCGTGCGAGCATCATTGCCTGATTGTAGCGGAAGTCGGCTGTGACCTTTTCGCGTACCTCTGCCAGCGTGGGAATCTCGCTGGGGAAACGCTTGGTGGTAGCGAGAACATACACTCCATCTTCGCCAAGCACAGGGGGGGAGAAGGGTTCTTCCTCTGTGCGAGTGAACGCTGTCTTTGCGAAGTCAGGCCCCACCTCGAGTTCAGCCGGGCCTTCATTACGGTCGAAGGGTTTGCTGGTGTAAACCTTCATGCCCTTTTCTTTGGCATAGGTGTCGAGGTTCTCGGGCTTGGCAGACTGTATTTCAAACAGGGGACTTGCGAATTCAGCAGCCGCGCGCCGGGCAGAAACCAAGGCGCGAGCTTTGATCAGTTCCTCACGGATTTTCGCCTTGGCGGCTTCCGGCGTCTTGGCATCGGCAAAGTAGTTCGTGCCCAGGCGGCGATAGTTGTCTTCCACGATCTGAGTGAGATTGGTCTTCGCCAGTTCGCTCTCGGCTTGTGCGGTGTAGTTGGTGAGCTCGAACTTCACATAGTTGACCTGAACCCGTTCCGGGATGCGGTATCGAGCGATCTGATTGGAGAAGAACTGACCGAGAATCTCAGGATTGATGGTGACTTGGGAGAGGTAGTTGGAGGCGGCGAAGAGCACGACTTCAGCCAGGATTTCCTGATTCTCACGGATGAACAGAGATTCAACCTCGGTGGGGGGGACGAGTTTGCCGCTGACGCCGATGGTCGAGATCAACTCCTGGACGCCAAGATAATGGCGGACAAAGCGCTCGAAATCGGCTGCCCCCATGCCTTGGGGTTTGAGCACCTGTTCGATGAACTGTTGGGGAGTGCTCACGCCACGGCGATCGAGTGGGCGGACCATTTCGCGCGCGAACTCGGCCACCTGCTCGCTGCTGATATGGATGTCCATGTCCCGCTGTTTCTGTACCAGGAAGAGCCATTGGTAAGTTTCGCGCATGGCATCAAACCCGGCGCGGCGTGCCTCTTCATCGGGCCACTTGCCGCCGCTGGTGAAGAAATGCCGCAGGTAGACCTCACGCTGGGCATTGGCAAATTCTTCGCGGCTTATACGTTCGCCGCTGATTGAACCGTAGTTGCCGCCCTGGCGTCCCTCATCGACCCGTGAATAGGGGGAAAAAAAGACCACAAAGCTGATGATGATTACGGTGATGATGATCACCCAGAGCCAGTTCTGATGTTTTCTTATCGTCCCAAACATAAAATCATTAGGTAATTGGATGCGCACCCTAACCTTGTTGGGCAAGGTCGGTCAAACGCAAAACCGCAATGTGGCAGACTAAATGCCCCTTTACAAGGATATTGGGGTTTGCCACGCTCCTGCCTGTTATGTTTAAGAAACTCGTGCCGGTATCTCTGCTCGCCCTGTTGCTGACGGGTTGTGCGACAACCCTCACCAACTTGACCCCTCAGCGCCAGGAGCGCAACGCGAACAACCTGTACCCGGTCGAGGTGGCCCTGACCACCCGGCAGCAAAGCCTGAAGTGGGACACCATCACGCCGCAAATCGTGGTGGGCACGGTCACCTATCCGATGCGTCAAACGGTGCTGATGACCAATCGCTGGGAAGGGTTGGTGCCTTTACCCAAAGATCAAAACCAGGTGCACTACCGTTACAAATTCGATTTCGATTACCTCGCGATGGGCCAGCGCAAGACCAGCAGCGTGCTCTCACCTGAATACACCCTGCGCGTGCAGGATAAGTAAGATCCCATTTGGCCGGTGGAGTGCCTGCCCGTCAGCTTCTTGATGGGTGATCCACCGGCCTTTTTTCTTTCTCCCAGGAGCGGCTAACGAGCCTTTGGTCGTGGGTGCGGGTCGTTCCCTTCCCAATCTTTTGATCCAGGCCCCGGGTATTTTCGACCGGCATCATCCAGGACAAGCACCCAATCCAACAACTCCCCGGGTGTGGGCGGAACAAACTCCCGAATAGCAGAGTGCGCGAACTCTCCAAGCGACGTCGCCTTCCCATCCCTTGGGTTGAACCACCAGGCGCGAAGTTTCGGAGCGGTGAACAATTCAAGGCGGACTTTGAAAGCACGCCCTACCGGGACATAGACCATTGCATAGGTGCACTCGATGTCACGCGTAGCTACAAATCGCCGTGTTCCCGCTCCGGGTAATGAGTTCGTGGTTGCCGCATCCGGCACGATCAGGGAGTCATCGGGGATTCTCGTCAAGAACGGGCGTGATTCCAGAAGCGTCCGTCCATATTGCATCTGATTCGCGCCTGGTTGGCGGAGCGCTTCCATCCAAGGCATCAGGGGATTGTTGACCGGGTTGCCTTTGGCCGGATCATACATTTGCCAGACGGCGTGGTTCCCGTAGATGTGACCGCACGCACCGCTGAACAGGTTCCAGTACAAGGTTCGGCGAACGTCGGCAGCAGTGGAGTAGCCTTGCTTGACTGGATCGAACGCTACCGGGTGATCTTCATACACCGGTTCACCATCCAGCACGGGTTTGATCGGCTTGAGATTGTAATCAAGGCGTGTCTGGTCATAGCGCCCTGTATAGATAATGTCATGGCCGTTCTGGCGCATGTTGAACGAGAGCCACTCGTCCTTGTGAAACCATTTAGAAGAGCTGAGCGCACCTTGTGGATGGTAGGTCATCAGGTGCTTGCCGCCATCGCCCTTGGCCAGACCTCGTGCCATGGCACGGATGATTTCCAAGTGGGCAGGCTCGGGTGCCCGATCCCCGCCAAGAATCCAAACAAGACCAGCGTTCTTATAGCGCTTCGCGAGCCATTCTCCGTAGATCTCTGCATTCTTTGGTGTGAAGATTTCCGGGCCCGCACCCCAGGCCTTCTTCCACTTATCACCCCAGGTGGGCAGCATGCCGATATATAGGCCCAGTCCATTTGCCTGGTCGATGACGTAATCCACATGGCGCCAGTATTCCTCGTTGGGCTTCGTGGGATCTTCATTCTGAAACGGCACATGGCCATAGGGATTCGGCGCACGCAGTCCATCAAGCTCTGCCAGTGCTACAGCCTGGATGACTGTGAAGTGACGGTCCGCCCTGTCTTTCAAATAGGTCCGGGCTTCCTCTCTGTTCAGTTTGTGGAACAGTTCCCATGCTGTATCTGCCAGATAAAAGAACGGCCTGCCGTCTTCTTGAATCAGGAACCGTTGGTTGTCTGAAATTCTCAAGTCTGGCAAAGCTGCCGTGCTCGTGGCAGCGGCCATTGTCAGCGCGAGTAACGCGAGTTGGGAGGAGAGGTTCATTGAGGCTTTTCTCAATCTCATAGTTTGGCTCGTTGGAAGACACGCTATCCTAAGGCGAGCATCGGCCAGTGTATAGCCTTTGCAGCACACGGAGGGCGCAATTTTTCTATTCTCCAGGAGTGTGTTTCCGTAGCGTAGAGGCGGATGATCGAATATTGGATGCTGCCGTTTCTGTTTCTAGCCTCGCTTGCTGCTGGATTCGTCGATTCGATTGCTGGTGGCGGTGGGTTGATCACACTGCCGGTCCTTCTGAGTTGCGGTCTTCCTGCGCCTCTTGCACTTGGGACGAATAAGCTGCAGTCCAGTTTTGGTTCCGGCGGTGCGGCCTGGCATTATATGCGCGCTGGCGCGGTGCGGCTCGAGGATTGTATCCGTCCATTTGTCATCTGTTTTGCTGGAGCGGCGGCTGGCGCCTTGAGTGTTCAATTCCTTGATCCGGAGCTGTTAAGGAAGGGGATACCGGTCCTTTTGGTCACTGTGGGGATTTATATGTTGTTCCAGCCAAAGCTTGGGGAGGCGGATCTTCATCCTCGGATCAGCAAGGGATGTTTTGACTTTGTATTTGGCCTGGGGATCGGGTTTTACGATGGGTTTCTTGGTCCGGGCACAGGGACCTTCTGGACGATCTCATACGTAACCATGCAGGGATATAACCTGACCCGTGCCACGGCTCATACGAAGGTGATGAATTTCGCCAGTAACCTCAGTGCGCTCATGTTTTTTGCAGTGGGAGGCAAAGTGCTTCTGCTTCCCGGCCTGGTGATGGCGGTTGGCCAGTTGCTGGGAGCGCAGTTGGGGGCGCGCATGGTAATCACGCGTGGGGTGCGGTTCATTCGCCCGGTTTTTCTCACGGTAGTGCTGGTGATGACGCTCAAGCTGCTGGCTGACACCTGGCGTGGATAGACCTGCGTGCATATTTATGACTAATCCTGGGGCAGGGCAGGCATTCAATGCATTTTTCAGCCCACTGCCTGCAACGCGAGCCTTTTTGCACCGGAATTCATTGCTGCTTGCCAGCGGGGCAGGTAATATCTGAAAGGTTGGTAAAGATGTTTTATTCATCACCCCAATAAGATCGTGAAACCGGCTGATCCATCCGCAAATACTCCCCTGGCGGAAAGCATCGAAGGTTTGCTCGCCAATGTACCAGGCATGATCTATCGCTGCTTGCACGATGAGGCATGGACGGTTCAGTTCATTAGCGAGGGCTGTTTGGACCTTACAGGATATCATCCCGAAGAGATCATTCAAAACCGCTTGGTTTCGTTCGCTTCCCTCATTCATCCCGATGACCGACCGATGGTGCGAACGCAGGTCAATCAAGCCATCGCGGACCGGCAACCATACCTGCTCCATTACCGGCTGCAGACGCGCAGCGGGCACGAGAAATGGGTTCGGGAACGTGGGGTCGGTCTGTTTGATGATCAGGGGAATCTCAAGGGTCTGCAGGGTTTTGTGGATGATGTCAGCGAACAACAGCGGGCTCTGCAAGCTTTGCGCAACTCGGAACATCGAGCCCGTCTGCTGTTCGATTACGCACCCGACGCCCATTACCTGCACGATTTGCAAGGACGTCTGATCGACGGGAATCGCGCTGCTGAAACACTGATCGGCCACCCACGGCAGGAACTCCGCGGGAAAAGCTTTTTTGATCTCGATATTCTCGGGCCGGGGGAGAGGGAACGTGCCAAGGAAGTTGTCCGCCGGAGCCAGGCTGGAGAGAGCACCGGACCCCAGGATTTCGTGCTGCGCCGCAAGAATGGCGAACTCTTGCGTGTCGAGATTTCCACATACCCGGTGAGGATCGACGATCAGCTCATGGTCATGGGCATCGCCCGTGACGTAAGTGAGCAACGCAGGGCTATCGAGGCGTTGCGGCATTCCGAGGAAAGGTTCCGGGCGGTTTGGGAACAATCCAATGAAGGCATGCGCCTGACCGACCGGGAAGGGCAGATCGTGGCGGTCAACGAAGCGTATTGCCGCATCGTAAAGCTGCCCCGTGAGGCGCTGGTTGGGAAACCGTTCTCAGTCACCTATTTCAGCCATGGCCCGAATGACGGCATGGATGTGTATGTGCGGCGGTTCGATACGGGAACGATCGTGCCGCACTTCAGCACCACCGCCCGGTTTTGGAATGGAGAAGAAGTCGGACTGGATATTTCGAATTCGTTTCTCGACATGGGCGATGGCCAGAGGCTGATTTTTACCATTTTTAGGGATGTCACCAGCTTGCGCCGTGCGGAGGCTCTATCCACCGCCCTGGCTAGATTAGGGCAGAAGCTGAGTGTAGCCAAAGGTGCGCGTGAGGCATCCTCCATGATTTTAGATACCGCCGGCAGCATCCTGGGATGGGACGCTTGCTCGGTATGTCTCTATGATCACCCGACGGGCAAGTGCTGGTCAGTGCTCAGCATCGATACCGTTGATGGCCAGCGATGGGAACAACCGCCTCAGAATGATCTGGAGCCCACTTCGGATCTGATGCGTTCGGTAATTGAGCATGGAGCCAGTCTCATCCTCAAGACCGAGCCTGATCAGCACACTCCGGGCAGCACCGCTTTCGGGAACTGTTCCCGCCCTTCGGCGTCTGTTGCGATGGTTCCGATTCGAAACGGGGAAGAGACCATTGGCGTTCTATCGATTCATCGATACACCGTTAATGCTTACGACCAGGCCGGGCTTGAGACTTTGCAGGCCCTGGCTGACCAGTGTGGTGGAGCCATGAATCGGATTCGCGCCCAGGAGGCCCTGGCGGGGTCCGAAGCCGAGTTGCGTGCGCTCTTCGCCGCCATGACCGATGTGGTGCTGGTGCTGGACCGTAATGGCCAGTATTTGCAAGTGGCCCCCACCAATTCATCCGGGTTGTTCCGTCCCGCCCGTGAGTTGCTTGGCAGGACCGTCTATGAGGTATTGCCGAAATCTGACGCGGAAAACGTCATGAAATCCGTCCTGCAAGCCTTGGATCATCAGCAGCTCAAGCGGATTGAATACACACTGGAGATCAACGGGCTCCCCACCTGGTTTGAGGGCCACGTTTCGCCGCTCGGACCGGATCGGGTTTTCTGGATTTCCCGGGACATCACCGACCACAAGAATCTCGAAGAGAAAGTCAGGCAATCCCAGAAGATGGAAGCCATCGGGCAGTTGGCCGGAGGTGTGGCTCATGATTTCAACAATCTGCTGGCAGTCATTCAGGGCAATGCCGACCTCGCTCTGATGGATGCCGAAGAAACCACTTCCGCTGAAACACGGGATTGCCTGCAGCAAATTGCTTCCGCAGTCGATCGGGCTGCGAATCTGACACGCCAGCTCCTGGTGTTTAGCCGCAAGCAAGGCATGCAGCCGCGCATTCTGCAACTCAACGATGTGCTCGGCAACGTAGCGAAGATGCTGAACCGCATCATCGGAGAACACATCGAGCTGCAGTGCGAGATGAATCCGGCATTGCCGATGATCCAGGCGGACGCAGGCATGCTCGAACAGGTTGTTGTGAACCTGGTAGTGAATGCGAGAGATGCGATGCCTCGCGGAGGCAGGCTCACAATCCAGACCGAGCGGGTAGATGTCACTCCAGAAAGCGCCCGTCGCAATGCGGAGGCGCGCGAGGGAGCATTCGTCCGGCTGCGCGTCCAGGACACCGGCACTGGGATCGCCCCGGAACACTTGAGGCACATTTTCGAACCGTTCTTCACCACCAAGCAGGTTGGCAAGGGCACCGGGTTGGGGTTGGCGACCGTTTACGGCATCGCCAAACAACATCAGGGCTGGGTGGAAGTCCAGAGTTCGCCGGGGTCAGGGAGCACGTTCGATGTCTTCTTTCCCCGAGTGGAAGCACGCTCGGTCGCCGCAGAGCGGTCTCCTGAGAACGCCATCAGCAGCGGGACCGAGACCATTCTGATGGTCGAGGACGAGGCGTCCGTGCGAACCGTCTCCCGGAGGGTTTTGGAAAGCCGCGGCTATCGTATTCTGGAAGCCAGTTCCGGGCCTGAAGCGCTCGAGGTCTATGCCAAACACAAGGACAGCATCCAGCTATTGCTCACGGATATGGTGATGCCCGGAGGCATCTCCGGCTTTGAACTGGGTGAGCGCCTGCGCCAGCTAACGCCATCCCTCAAAGTGGTGTTTATGAGCGGCTACAGCTCGGAATTAACTGGCAAGGATACTTCCTTTTTTCGCCGCACCCGCAGCCATTTCCTGCAAAAACCGTGCACCGCCCGTGACCTGCTGGACACCGTCCGCCAGTGCCTGGACGAAGACTGACCGTTCACACGCTCGGCCGGCGTTTGCCTCCTCGACTCTTGTGGGTCATTCTTAGGCACCATGGCATTCCATTTTGGCACTTGTCACGAGATCGCCGCCCGCGAGGTCCAGACCATCATTGAGGATTTGCCTGCACCGTTGCAGCCCAAGGCTCGTGCTCTGCCTGTGACCTTTGAGCGAATCCCCAATCCCGCTCTGCAGGCCGAGGGGATTCTGTCTGATACGTTGGGGCTGTTTGTGGGCCCCGAATACAGCGAGGAAGGGCATGGCCTTTCTCCTTTGCCGCCGCAGGTCATTTTGTTTCTGGAGAACCTATGGGATTATTCCGGGGGTGAGCCGGAGATTTTTGCCGAAGAAGTGCGCACCACGTACCTGCATGAACTGGGTCACTACCTGGGCCTGGACGAAGATGATCTGGATGAGCGCGGATTGGACTGAGGTCTTTTTCCATTGCCAAGTCAGGCATTCCACGGCAAACAATCCGGATGAAGAATCCCGGAATGGCTCGTCGTGAGTTCCTTGGCGGTGTGGCTGCCGCAAGCCTGGCAACGGCTGTTGGCCTTCTCCCGTTCGCATCCCATGCAGGCAATCGCAAGTCTACGACGCCATCGCGCCTGCGAATTGGAGCTCCGGTATTCAATGGGCCTGACGATCCGGAGGAATTGGCGTTGGCGCACGTGAAGCTGGGTTACCGCGGCGCGTATTGTCCACCGGCAGACCTCAAGGACACCGCACGTCTCCGGGCTATTGAGCGAAGCTTCAAAAAGCACGACGTGGTCATTGCTGAGGTGGGCCGATGGGTGAACCTGCTGGATGCTGATCCGGTGAAGCACCGGAAGAATCTCGAAACGGTAACTGAAGGGCTGACGCTAGCCGATGAGCTTGGAGCCGGTTGTTGCGTGGATATTGCCGGCTCCTTCAACCCGGACTCGTGGTTCGGTCCTCATCCCGAGAATTTGACCCGCCGCCACTTCGACGCTGCGGTGGAGAACGCGCGCACTATTATTGATTCGGTAAAGCCAAAGCGGGCGGCTTTCTGCTATGAGATGATGGGCTGGATGTATCCGGACAGTCCGGAGAGTTGCCTGAAGCTTATCAAGGCGGTGGACCGAAAGGCTTTCAAAGTCCATCTCGATCCGTGCAACTTGATCAACTCGCCAGCCAGGTACTACCAAAACACGGCATTGCTCAACGAGTGCTTTGATAAATTGGGCAAATGGATCGTGAGCTGTCATGCGAAGGACCTGACGTGGGACATTGAGATGAACGTGCATTTCCGCGAAGTCATCCCTGGACGCGGATCTTTGGATTACGCGACCTTTCTGCGCCGGTTATCAAAGCTCCCGCAGAACCCTCCGCTTATGCTGGAGCACCTGGCCAGCGCGCAGGACTATGAGCAGGGAGTGAGCTTCGTGAGAGGCGCTGCCGGGCGCGAAGGGCTAGCGGTGTAGAATCCACGGACCGGCTTTTGAAGGGTGCGAAGAAAAAGCGAAAATACTAATTGCAAACGCATTGCAATTAGGCGACTCTCCCTGCGTCGTTGTTAAGCGCATGCAGCCGCCAGTTCCATTCCGTTCGCGCGCGAACCGCACCCAATTACGGGCGTGGGCCGCCCTGGCGCTGCTGTTATACCTGTTCTCCCTCGCGCTGGCGTGCTCACCGGATCTGCACCATCTGTTCCATGACGACGCGCAGCAGGCCAGCCACCAATGCGCAGCCACACTCCTCTCTAATGGGCAGGTGGAGAAACCTGCGTGTTCCTCTACCGTTCTGTCCGTTTCGATTTTTCTCGAGGCCACCCCGACCTTTGAATGCCGGGTATCCGGATTCTCGCCGGCACTCTTGCCGCCCGAACGTGCCCCGCCTGTTCTTGCCTGACCCCACTGGTCCATTCTGAGCTGTTCCCTTGCGCCGGCTGGTGACCAAACACCCATCTTTTAGGCGATCGCGCCTGAGAAAACTGAGCGTATCCAGCTTCAGAAAGGAGCTCTTCTCAACTGATTCCTATCGGGTTTAGGCGTGCCCGGCCTGGCTTTTCCCAGGCAAACACGTCCTGTGTGGAAATGAATGTTTCTGAAAGAACGCGTGTATCGCGTGGGTTCACGCTGATTGAACTGCTGGTAGTCATTGCCATTATCGCCATCCTGGCGTCGCTGCTGCTTCCCGCTTTGGCACGGGCAAAGGAAAAAGGGCGCCAGACGGCGTGTGCAAGCAACCTGAGGCAGATCGGCCTGGCGATGCAAATGTATGCCGATGATAACGGTGGCTGGCTGCCGACTACCACGCACGGCACGACTACAAACCAATCCTGGATCTATCAGTTGTCCTCGCAACTGGCGAATGTGGACAGAGTCCGGCTTTGCCCCT
Organism: uncultured Verrucomicrobiota bacterium; assembly: GCA_942493075.1. Classification (GTDB taxonomy): domain Bacteria; phylum Verrucomicrobiota; class Verrucomicrobiia; order Limisphaerales; family UBA8199; genus JBBQYD01. The sequence goes on from OW818681.1 coordinate 727,395, forward strand.
CAGATCCCAAACGCGATTTGCGGCTGGCAGCTCATGCCGCCAGCTACACGTTGAACGAGTTCACAGCCGTGGATCTCACGGATCCCTTTGGCAGGCGGCTGGAATCGTTTCGCAAGCTGGATGCGCTTCCAAAGCCGAGCCTCACAATTCTGGCGTTTGAGATTGCGGATGCCATTGGGATAAACGCGATGAATGATCACACACACTCGCGCCAGTGGCTCCAGGGGTGGCAATCCGTCACGGCCGATATCCAGCCTGATCGGCACGGTGGATCGGCGAATTATCTCTTTGCCGATACCCATGTGGAGAGGCTCTCCGCCTCACGTGTCAAAGCCCGGTTTGAAGCTGGCGAGAATCTGGCCAAACCGCCCCAATAAAAAAACTCCCAATAAAGAACAACCTTATGAAACAGAATAGAACCTTGCAGATTGCCGCAGCCCTTATGGGTGTGATTTCCCTCAGCTTAAATGCCCAAAGTCTCCTGACCACAGGCCATACGGATGTGGGGATCGCGTTCGAATCCGGCGCATTTGATCTCCACATCGGCCAGCACGAGGCTTCGCCACCGATGGAGTATGAACCCGGAGAGGCGATCCTGGCAGTGGACATCGCCCAGGCTCAGTCATCCGTGCCATCCGGGGACTCCTGGTCCTTCCTCGGTGCTGCCGGCAGTTCGGTTTGGATTTTGCCGCAGGTGGAGAACCCTTCGTTGCTATTCCTCGGACTGGGGACAGAGGAACTCGATCCTGGCTTGTTTGTAAATGATGAGATCACACTTTCTCTCAGGGCCGTCAGAGCGCCTGGTGCATTCTCGATGTACGAGGTGGGAGTATTCGGCAGTCCTACCGTCTTTGTGAACTCCGGCGATGGCATTTCCGGAGCGGACCACCTCCTGCTGTCAGCAGGCAGTCATCGACACGTGAACTGGGCGTTTACAACGCCGGGAGTGTATGAGGTCGATTTCGAAGCTTCCGCAATCCTTGCGGATGGCAACCAGTTCGTTTCGAGCGGGCCTGTGACCTACACCTTCTCGGTGGGGATCGTTCCTGAGCCAAGCGCCTTGTCGCTGGCAGTGCTTGGAGCCGCTGGCTGGTTTTTAATGATTCGGAGGCGCGTATGAGATTCAGAATCATCTCTCCAATTGCGGTTCTTGCCTGGGCTCTTGCGGCGCTCCCCAGCTCGGCAGTTCCCTGTGTGCAGTTCACTCAGCAACATGTTGATTTGTTGGATGTGGCATGGGATTCGACCGCGCAGGCACTGAACCTGGCCGCTGCTGACGACTCTTCCGGCATGCGTTATGCCAGTAACGAGTGTGTGGTGATCTGCCCGGAAGCGATGAAATTCGCGATTCCCGGAGGCACACCCTTGGGTAACGAAGGTGACTCACTCTGGATTCTGCCGCAGAACCCGTATGCCGGGGTGCCATACGTCGGCGTTTCAAGCGAGCGCCTCGGTTCGGCCGAGTTCCCTGAACCGATAACCCTGCGGCTGACCCGGGTTGAAGGGCCCGGTCAGTTCCTGCTTTGGCAGGCCGGGTCGTCAGGCGGCGTGGCGGTGCAGATTGATAGCCGGGACGGTTTGAGCGCGTCGGATGCCATTACCATCCCGGCTGGCGGCCACGCGCATCACAACTGGGGATTCACGACCTCCGGTGTCTATCGCTTGTACTTCCAGGCGCTCACAACCAGGGCTGGAGAAACCCAGGCGCGGCTGTCTCCGGAAACCCCGTTCACGTTCCATGTGCTGCCGCTGCGCCCGTTCGAAAACTGGGTGGCCACCAACTGGCCCTGCGAGTGTGCGACCAACGTGATCGCTGCTGCAGCAGATCCGGATCATGATCATGCGCCGAACAGCTTTGAGTATGTCTTCGGCACCGACCCCACAGTGCTGGAGCACCGGGCTTGGGCTCAGCCCGGCATCGTGACAACGAATGGCGCCGCCTACGCTTCGATCACCTTCGAAACGGCCTTTCCCGCGAAGGATGCCTGGTGCGAAGTCTTTGCCACTACCAGTATTACGACGCCCATTTGGGAGCAGGTTGCCACGGTGCATTCGCAGGAATCTTTGCATGGCACGGAGCGGGTTACCTTTCGGGATCATTTGCCGGTTGCCGGTCAAATGAGTCGGTACTTTCAGTTGCGAGTGGTTTTCCCTTATCCTGCACCCTGATGAACGGAACAACGTTGGCCTTTTATTGTTTCGCCGCGCTGCTTGTGTCGCTTGCCGGCGGCACTTTCTCGGCGTGGTTTCGACTCACCCATACGCGGCTGCAGATCGCCTTGAGTTTTGTAGCCGGGCTTATGTTGGGCATTGCGTTGCTCCACATGATTCCCCATGCCGCCGCCGAAACGGCATCTCTCGACCGCGCCATGCAATGGGCGCTTGTTGGGTTTCTGACGATGTTCTTCCTCCAGCGGGTATTTCACTATCACAGCCACGACACCCCCGGTCAGAAACCGGCGACTGCCTGCAGCGCAGGCCACTCGCATCACCATCAGGAGAAGTCTCACGACCACGGCCATGGACATCCGGAACATCATGATTGCGGGCATGAGCATCATCGGCCGACCGTTCAGCCTCTCACATGGGTGGGCACGGCTTTGGGCCTGGGCCTGCATTCCTTGATGGACGGCGTAGCACTTTCGGCGGCTGTGGCGGCGAGCAGCGATCAGAGCAGTTGGGTCGGTTTTGGTGCGGCATTAGCGGTAATCCTGCACAAGCCGTTCGATGCGATGGCCGTGATGACCCTTGTGGAAGCCTCGGGTTGCAAGCCCAGGACCCGGCGGCTTATTAATATAAGCTTCGCACTGATCACGCCATTGGGTGCGCTGCTTTTCGCAATGGGCATGGGCAACATGCTTGCATCCAATGAGGCATTGTTGGGGGTTGCGCTGGCGTTCTGCGGCGGCGGGTTTCTATGCGTGGCTGCGAGCGATTTGCTTCCCGAACTCCACTTCCATTCCCATGATCGCGTGCGGCTTTCCATCGCGCTTCTGGCTGGCATCGGTGTGGCTCTGCTGATCGGTGTTTTCGAAGGGGACAACCATGGGCACAGTCATGGCAAAGCCAAAGTGCCTGCTGTGGAGGCGACGCATGAGGGCCATGTTGAAGAGACAGATCATAACCACGAACCCGGTGAGGTTCACGCGCACTAATGAAACATCTGCTCTGGGTTTGTGTCCCCGCTCTCCTGCTGGTCGGCGCAGGAGCCCAGGGGGAGACGTTTCGCCTGGAATCCCTCGACCTTCAGCACATTGAACAAGGGTGGGGCGAGCCGCAGGCCGGGAAGTCCGTGGAGCGCCGCCCCCTGTTCATCGGAGGAGCGCGTTTTGCGAATGGCCTGGGCACCCATGCGCCAAGTGTGTTCAAGATCGATCTGCGTGGCACTGCCGAGCGGATAACCGGAGCAGTCGGCGTGGATGATGAAGTGGATGAGCGGGGTTCGGTGGTGTTCAGAATCGTCGGTGACGACCGTGAACTGTGGACCAGCGGTGTGGTTAAAGGCGGCGAGCCCGCTCGCACCTTTGACATCTCGCTGGAAAGTGTGCGTCGGTTGGAATTGCGAACAGACGATGCCGGTGACTCCAAAGATTTCGACCATGCAGACTGGGTCAATACGGTTATTTCGATGCGGACCGGAGAAGCGTGCGCTGCCGTTCCGCCGCGTGAACCGGCCATTGTACTAACACCCAAGGCTTCCCCTCGTCCTCGCATCAACGGCCCCTCCGTCTTTGGTGTGCGATCGGGGTCTCCTTTCTTGTATGCCATTCCAGCCACGGGCAGCAGGCCCATGCACTTCTCAGCAGATCGTCTTCCGGCGGGCTTGAGCCTTGACCCGGATAGCGGGCGGATAACGGGGCAGTTGCGTGAAAAAGGCGTCCATCGCGTTCAGTTGATCGCGAAAAACCACCTCGGCGAAGCCAGGCGCATTTTCCGGATCGAATGCGGTGAGCGAATCGCCCTGACACCTCCCATGGGATGGAATAGTTGGAACTGCTTTGGATGCGATGTGACGGAGGCGAACGTGCGTGCCGCTGCGGACGCGCTTGTGGCGAGTGGGCTTAGCCAGCACGGCTGGACCTATGTGAACATTGATGATTGCTGGCAGGGCAAACGGGGCTCCACAGGAAACATCGAGCCCAACGCCAAATTTGGAGATCTCAAGGCGCTGGCAGATTACATTCACAGCCGCGGGCTGAAGATCGGCACTTATTCCTCGCCGGGTGTCCGCACCTGTGCCAGCCATGAAGGCAGCTTCGGACACGAACTTGCCGATGCCAGCCAATATGGGAATTGGGGATTCGATTACCTGAAATACGATTGGTGCAGTTACGGCATGCAATATCCGAACCCGGATCTTTCCCGCATGCGCGCGCCGTATGAGCTTATGCGCCAGGCGCTCGATTCCGTGCCGCGAGACATTGTTTATAGCCTCTGCCAATACGGCATGGGTGACGTCTGGGACTGGGGCGCGCAGGTGGGCGGCAACTGCTGGCGAACAACAGGCGACATCACCGACACATGGTCGAGTATGTCGGGTATCGGTTTCGCCCAGGCAGGACGCGAGAAGTATGCAGGGCCGGGCCATTGGAATGATCCTGATATGCTGGTGCTCGGGCAGGTTGGCTGGAGCGCGCAGTTGCGTGCAACCCGCCTGACTCCGGACGAGCAATACACGCACATGAGCCTGTGGTGCTTGTTGTCCGCACCGTTGTTGATCGGGTGCGACCTGACGAGCCTGGATGAGTTCACGCTCGGCCTGTTGACCAACGATGAGGTTATCGCGGTTAACCAGGATGAGTTGGGCAGACAGGCTGCCCGGACCAGGGTGGATGGATCGCTGGAGGTTTGGGCTAAACCCATGGCCGATGGATCACGCGTAGCCGGACTTTTTAACCGCGGGGATGAGCCGGCGGAAATGAGCATTACTGCCGCCGAGCTTGGCCTCCAGGGCAAATGCGTCATACGAGATCTGTGGCGTCAATGGGATTTAGGCACCTACAACCGGTCGTTCACTACGACTGTCCCTCGCCACGGCGTGGTGCTGTTGCAGTTTAAACCCGTCCGCCGCTGATCATGCCGAGCCCAGTCACCACGTCGTCCACACCTCCCGAATCCCTTTCGGGGCTGATTGAGCGGGTGACGTTCTTCAACGAAGAGAACGGGTTTGCCGTCCTGAAGGTGAAAGTCAAAAGTCGGCGCGATTTGGTGACGGTCGTGGGCGCGCTGCCTAGCGTTAGCGCCGGAGAATGGCTGACCGCCCAGGGGCGCTGGACCCAGGAACGGGATTTTGGCCTGCAGTTCCGTGCGGAAATGTTGTCCTGCAGCCCGCCGCAAACGCTGGAAGGGATTGAGAAGTTTCTCGGCAGCGGGATGATCAAGGGGATCGGCCCCGTCTATGCCGGGAAGCTAGTGCGCAAATTTGGCACGCGGATCTTTGAAGTAATCGAGAAGGAATCCGGGCGGTTGCAGGAGGTGGAGGGCGTCGGACCGATGCGGCGCAAAGGCATCAAGGCGGCGTGGGAGGAGCAGAAAGCCGTTCGGGAAATCATGGTCTTTCTGCATTCCAACGGCGTAAGCACCAGTCGCGCTGTGCGGATCTTCAAAACATATGGAGCTGAGGCGATCGACAGAGTGCGCGCGAATCCCTACGTGCTGGCGCAGGACATTGCAGGCATCGGTTTCAAAACCGCCGATCAGATCGCAGAGAAACTGGGCATCCCCCACGACTCTCTTTTGCGAGCCCAGGCCGGATTGCGCCATGTGCTGCTCGAAGCCACCCAGGCGGGGCATTGCGGTCTGCCAGTGGAGACTTTGAAAGAAGCTGCGGCCGAGTTGCTGCTGGTTGAAAGCGGCATCGTGGAGCAGGCGCTGGAAGTTTGCATCCGGTCCAAGGAAGTGGCCTGGGAACGCATCGGGCAGGAGAACATGATCTTCCTTCCGATGCTCAAGCAGGCGGAAGAAATCATCGCCGGCAGGGTATTAAGATTGTGCGATTCGGAACCTACCCTCCCGCCAATCAACGTAGCCGCCGCGGTCGAATGGTGTGAGAAGAAAACAGGCAAGAGCCTCGCGCCCAGCCAGCGTGCCGCCCTTGAGCAGGTGCTCGGGCACCGTATAGCGGTGATCACGGGCGGTCCGGGCGTGGGAAAGACGACTTTGGTTAATAGCCTCCTCCTTATACTGCGCGCAAAAAAGGTGCGCTGCCTGTTGTGCGCGCCAACCGGAAGGGCTGCCAAGAGGTTATCTGAAGTCACGGGGTTCGAGGCGCGCACAATTCACCGGATGCTTGAGGTGCAGCCCGGACGCGGATTTACTCGCCACGAAACCAACCCGCTTGAGGCCGATCTCCTGGTTGTGGACGAGACCTCCATGATCGATGTGCCTCTCATGGCAGCACTCGTAAGGGCATTGCCATCGAATGCCCACCTCCTGCTGGTGGGCGATATTGATCAATTGCCGTCGGTCGGTCCCGGGATGGTGCTTCGTGATCTGGTTGGGTGCGGTCGCGTGCCAGTCGTGAGGTTGACTGAAGTTTTCCGCCAGGCAGCCGGGAGCCGGATCATTGCCAATGCGCATCTGATCAATCAGGGCCAGGTGCCGGATGTCGCACGAGAAACCAGCGACTCGGATTTCTATTTCATTGAGCGCGAAACGCCGGAGCGTATCGTAGCGACCCTGCTGGAGGTTGTTAAGGAACGAATCCCGGCCCGTTTTAAACTTTCCAAGTCAGATATCCAGGTGCTTGCCCCCATGAACCGCGGTTCCCTGGGCATCCGGGAGTTGAATCAGGTATTGCAGCGAGAACTCAACCCGCCATCGCCTGAGCTTCCGCATGTCGAGAAGTTCGGCACAACATTCCAGCCCGGCGACCGGGTGATGCAAACCGAGAATAACTATGACAAAGAGGTGTTCAACGGCGACATCGGGCGTATCAACGCTATTAATCTTGACGAACGCGAGTTGAAGGTAACATTTGACCAGCGCGAGGTGGTCTATGATTTCGGTGAGTTGGATGAACTCTCACTGGCTTACGCCATCACCATCCATAAAGCGCAGGGGTCGGAGTTCCCCGCCGTGGTGATTCCACTCGCCACGCAGCATTACCTCCTATTACAACGTAATCTGATTTACACTGGTGTGACGCGTGGAAAGCGGCTCGTTGTGCTGGTAGGCCAGCCGAAGGCCCTCGCCATGGCGGTGCGCAACCAGGAGATCCGGTTGCGCCATTCAGGACTGCTCGCACGGCTCAGGATGGAACTGAGCTCGATTTAGGCAAAAAGATTGGCCTGAGTCTTCGAAACTATTTAGCTTTCCGCCATGCGCAAACTCACTTGTGTCCTGCTGGCTGCATTGCTGATGCCCTTGCTGGGGTTCGGCCGGACTTATGACCTTGTTGTTTATGGCGGAACTTCAGCCGGCATTGCGGCAGCAGTCCAGGCCAAGCGCATGGGCAAGACAGTTGTCATTGTTTGCCCCGACAAACATCTGGGCGGGCTTTCCAGCGGCGGGCTGGGCTTCACGGATACAGGAGATAAGTCAGTCATCGGCGGAATTTCGCGCGAGTTTTACCAGCGGGTTTATCAGCATTACAGCCGTCCTGAATCGTGGGTCTGGCAAGCACGCGGCCAATATGGAAATAAAGGGCAAGGCACCCCGGCGGTCGATGGAGCCCAGCGCACCATGTGGATCTTTGAGCCGCATGCTGCCGAAAGAGTCTTTGAGGATTTCGTTCGAGAATACCAGATACCGGTGCATCGTGACGAATGGCTGGACCGCGCCAAGGGGGTAAAGAAATCGAAGGGACGGATCAAATCCATCTCCATGCTCAGCGGTAGGAAGTTCAGCGGCCGGATGTTCATCGACGCCACTTACGAAGGGGATCTGATGGCCGCTGCTGGTGTCGCTTTTCACGTCGGTCGGGAAGCTCAATCAGTTTACGGCGAGAAATGGGCTGGGGTGCAAACTGGCGTGGTCCATCACGGACACAACTTCGCTGTGCTCAAGAAGCAGATCAGCCCCTACAAAGTGTCCGGTGATCCCAAGAGTGGGCTTCTGCCTCGCATCAGCAACGAACCGCCAGGTGAATTCGGTGCTGGGGATAAACGTGTACAGGCCTACTGTTATCGGATGTGCCTGACGGATCATCCGGAAAACCGAGTGCCGTTTCCTAAACCAGACAATTACGACGCAGCCGATTACGAGCTGATGCTGCGCATTTTCGGCACCGGTTGGCGGGAAACATTCGACAAGTTCGATCCTATCCCCAATCGCAAGACCGATACGAATAACCATGGGCCGATGAGCACAGACAACATCGGCTATAATTACGATTATCCGGAAGCCAGCTACGAGCGGCGCCGGGAGATCCTAAAGGAGCACGAGAACTACCAGAAAGGCTGGTTCTACTTCATCGCCAATGATCCCCGGGTGCCAGAGGATGTTCGGGAAGCCATGAGCAAATGGGGGCTGGCAAAGGACGAATTTGCGGATAACGGCAACTGGCCTCACCAGATCTACGTCAGAGAAGCGCGCCGCATGATTGGCATGCACGTCATGACCGAGCATGAGTTGCTCAAAACACGCCCCACACCTGGGCCGGTCGGAATGGGCTCCTACAGCATCGACTCCCATAACGTGCAGCGGTACGTGACGCCGCAGGGCTTTGTGGACAATGAAGGAGATATCGGAGTCTCCACCAAGGGGCCTTACCAGATCTCTTACGGTGCGCTCGTGCCGAAGAAGGCACAGTGCCAGAACCTGTTGGTGCCTGTTTGCGTGTCCAGTTCGCATGCGGCGTTCGGATCTATGCGCATGGAACCGGTGTTTATGATCCTGGGCCAGAGCGCCGCCACGGCTGCTGTGATGGCCATCGAGGCTAAACAAGCCGTCCAGGATGTGCCTTACGCCGGGCTCCAGGCCAGACTGCTTGCAGATGGCCAGATCCTGGAGAAGCCATAGGTTCTGGCTGTGCTCAGCCGGTTGGCTCGCTCACGCTCGCCGACGCCGGAAAGCCCAGCATGCGGAGCTTTGATCGGAGCACCTCATCCAGGTGCTCCTTATCTTTGGGATAGATGGAGATCAGTCGCTTGCCCTCATGTTGATAGAGCTGCTGCTTCTTGAGCATGCCGATCTTGTACTCTGCCGTGTCGAGGCCCCAATACTCGATATACACATCCAGTTCGGGCAGGTAAAAATCCGGGCGTATCGCATACCCCTCCAGGATTCGGAATCGCTCATCATAGCGGAAGGCTATCCTGTGGGCTGCCAGCCAGTCTGAGATCATCCGCTCGCCCTGAGATTGCACCAGCGTGCCAGCTTTGGCTTGGATAGTCTTATTGAGTTCGACTTTCGTCTCGAAGTTACGCCGTTCCAAATAGACCTCATCAAAACACGGATCACAGAAGGGGCGTTGAAAAGCGAGCCGGCTCCGAGCCACCTCGTCAGCGGAGAGTTCACGACCGCAGCGCTGGCACTTTTTACGCGCATTCACCTGTGCCTGACGCATGGCCTCGCGGATACCTTCGGCCGCGGAGTGCGCTGTGCGCTGCACGTAATCCTTCAGGTTGGAATTGGAGGCCAGGTCATCCAGATCGCGCAGGAAGATCTGAGCAGCGGCGCCAAAGACCTTCAGGCCTTTGATCGCATACTGTTGCACTTGTGGATGCGGGTCCTTCAGAGCCACCGGGCCAAGCGCGGTTACGGCATCGGCGGGATTTGCGCCGAAAACCGCGAGCTTGCCTATAGCGGAAGACGCGAGACGGCGGACTTCACTGGAGGGGTGCTTCAGGAGAGCAATGAGTTCCGGCAGCACTGCGGGGTCTGTGCCCCGACCGAGGGCAAGAGCACGTTGGACCGCCTGATGATGCAGGTCTTTGTCCATGCTGGGTTTCATAGGCACCACAGTGCCTCGGTGGCGATGCGTCGAGCGAGTGACAGCGAGTCAAGGCATCGAACCGGGGCTTAGATATGATGACATCCTGAGCCGTAGCCAGCGCTCAGTCAAGACCGCTTATGTGGCTGAGATGCCCGGCTACCCCTTGAGCTTTTGCTCCAGGATCTCACCGGCCAGGCCGGGGTTCGCTTTGCCCTTGCTCAGCTTCATGACCTGACCTTTAAGGAAGTTCAGCGCTACTACCTTGCCTGCCTTAAAATCGGCTGCTGGACCTGGATTCGCAGCTATCGCCTGGTCACAAAAGGCCTCGATGGCTCCGCTGTCGCTGACCTGCGCGAGGCCCTTGCTCTCGACAATCTTCCCAGGCGCTGTGCCGGTGCTGAACATTTCCAGAAAAACATCCTGGCCAATCTTGTTGCTGATCTTTCCGGAATCGATAAGGTCCACCAGCTCTGAGATGGAGTCGGGAGCGAACTTGAGTGCGGGGAGCGTCGTGCTTGTTTCGCTGAGTTTCGCTCGCAGATTGTTGATAACCCAATTGGCCACCGCTTTAGGATTTTTCGCTTTCCGTGCGATGCCCTCATAGTAGTTGCCTAGCGGCTGGTCCCATACAAACGTCTGGGCATCACCTGCGGGCAATTGGTACTCGCGGATAAAGCGCTGTTTGCGGGCCAGGGGCAACTCGATAACACGTTTCGAAACCTCTTCCAGCCATGACTCGGTCGGTTCAAATGGCATCAGATCCGGTTCCGGGAAATAGCGGTAGTCGTGCGCATGTTCCTTTGTCCGCATTTCTTCCGTGATGCCAGCCACATCATCCCATCGGCGAGTGGATTGGATCAGCTTGCCGCCTTTGGAGACCACCTCGATCTGACGCGGAATCTCATATTCCAGCGCCTTGCGCACGCCGCTGAAACTGTTCATGTTTTTGATCTCGATCTTGGCCCCGAGCTCTTTTGTGCCCTTCAGTCGGACACTCACATTCACGTCGCAACGGACCATGCCCTTTTCCATGTCGCAATCGCTGACGCCTCCATAGACCAGGATCTCTTTAAGGGCATTCAGATATTCGTAAGCCATATCGGAGCTGGTGATGTCCGGTTCCGATACGATTTCCATCAGGGGGACGCCTGCGCGGTTAAAATCGATTCCGCTGTTGCGATCAAAATGAAAGTTCTTGCCGACATCTTCCTCCAGGTGCGCGCGGGTGATGCGGACCCTAGACAGACCGCCATTAAGCTCAAACTCGACATAGCCGCTGCTGGTCGAAGGTTGGTCATACTGGGTGATCTGGTAATTCTTCGGCATGTCCGGATAGAAATAATTCTTCCGGTCAAACTTGGCGCGGGGCGGAATGGTGCAGTTGAGCAGGTAACCTGTGAGGGCGGTTAACTTGAGCGCTTCGGCGTTGGGTACGGGGAGGACGCCGGGCAAACCGAGGCAGACCGGGCAGACGTTGGTGTTTGGAGGCGCGCCAAATTCATTGGGGCACCCGCACCACATCTTGGACCGGGTTTTCAGTTGCACGTGGGTTTCCAGCCCGATAACCGCTTCGTAATCCATAACGCAGGGCGCAAGATAGGCCAGACATCCGTTCTGATAAAGGAGGATTGTGGCGGGACAAAAGCGAACCCAAGCGGAAAGTGGCTAGAGGCCCAGAATACTCCTGATCCTTTCCCATGCGGAAGGGGGAGTGAATTCCACGGTTTCGACGTATCTGAGCTCCCATGCAGGACGGTTAGTGGCGAAGAATTCGATACTCATCTGTGCGGCGTTGGAAGCCACACAAAGGGTTGTGGCACTATCCTTTCCTGCGTAACGGATCTCGAACATGGAGGTCCCCCGAACCGGTATGATTCTTTCTACTGCAAAATCTTCAAGCTGGCTGCGGCTAACGCTTGCCAGTCGGCTGCGACAGGTAAGCGTGTTCAGATAGGCCGTCAGAGCTTCGCTGTCTTTCCCCCTGAAATCAGGCCAGGGGAGGGTTTCTTTGGGATCGACGCCGATTTTGGAGAATGCATGGGCCTTGGGGGGCAGCAAAGAATAGGCGAGAAGGCTAGCGAACAGCGCGAGTGCCAGCGCTACCATCAATACAACGGGGCGGTGTGTGTTCATCATAAGCGCCTGCTGGTGGTACATGCTGGACCTGTCATGGAACGCATTCAAGGACTTTACATTAGTGTTAACATCCCATGACTTAAGAGTTCTTTTTATGAAATTCTTGCCCGGGCTTGAACTTCGCCGGAATATGCCTATGCTGGGACCCGTCTAAAGCATGCAAAAAAACCGCCGATCCTGGCAATCGTTTGAGGAGATAAAGAAGGCTGCCGAAGAGAGTGACCCGGTGGCTCAATGTCATTTGGGCATTTGCTACCAGAATGGCCAGGGTGTGCAGCAGGATTATACCGAAGCGGTTAAGTGGTTCCGTCGCGCCGCCGATCAGAACGACACCGCGGCACAGTGTTACCTGGGATTTTGCTATCAGACCGGCACTGGAGTTCCTCAGGAGTTTGGCCAGGCCGCCAAGTGGTTCCGGGAAGCCGCCGAACAGGGAGATCCTGCGGCGCAGTTCAATTTGGGCGTTTTGTATGAGACCGGGCAAGGCGTTTCGCAAAACTACGCTGAGGCTGTCAAGTGGTACCACGCCGCCGCAGAGCAGGGGGAGCCGCAGGCGCAATTCAATTTAGGAGTTTTCTACGAGACGGGCCAGGTCGTACCTCAAAACTACGAGGAGGCGGTCAAGTGGTATCGTCTCTCTGCCGAACAGGAGGTAGGTCCCGCGCAGTGCAACCTGGGGCTCTGTTATGAGACGGGGCGCGGCGTGGAGCAAAACGTGCGGGAAGCTGTGAAATGGTTTTGTCGGGCCGCCCGCCAGGGGGATAAAACAGCCCAGCACAATTTGGGTGTGTATTACGCCAGCCTGGAAGCGGCTGAGGAAGCCACCGCTGCTGCCTGCGAAGGCATGGAGGGTGAAGAGGTCGAGGATGAAGCTTCCGCCGATTCCGAGGACCAGCGGCCAACCTAAAGCGCTTTCGTATGCACCAACCTCCTGCGATCCACGGTGGTTCTATCCGGATCATTCTGGCGTTTCTCTGCTTAATCTCACTCATGGCACGGGCTGTACAGCCGTTGAACAGCCAGCCTCGGGACTGGCGCCATCAGCTCTCCCCTGAGTCGTTCCAGAAGGCCGACGCCGGTGCGTGGATGTCCGGTTGGGTCCGTCCACCATTTGCTTACGATGAACTCATTTACTCCTGGAGACCGCAGCTGGGTGATACCTTCCGCCTTTATCTTCAAGCCGAATTCGCCCCCGGGGATGCCAGTGAGTGGCTGTATGCCGGGTTCTGGGGACCCATTGCCGATGGAATCACAAACCGGCAGCGTCCCACCTTCGACCGAGGTCAACTCGACATGGACTGGCTCAAGCTCAGAACAAACGCCACAGGATTTCGGTTCAAAGTAGTGGCTGCAGGAGCCAAAGCGCTGGCCAAGCCGCCTGCCATCACGATTGTGGCTACGGACCTGAATTCATCCAGGCCGGAAGCCGTGAGCGTTTCGGAAGCTTTGCAAGGTCGTGTGCTCGAGATCCCGCTTCGGCGGCAAACGAATGCCGCGGGAGAATGGATGAAAGATCGGTGCCAATCCGCTGCTCTGGCTTCGGCCATGGAGTACTATGGCAAATCCGTGTTGCTCGAAGACATCGTGCGGTTTACCCATGACCCTGAATACAATTACCCGGGTCTTTGGCCCCGCGTGATCGCTGCGGCTGCCGAGTTTGGATATGAAGGGTATGTTGACAGGTTCCGCGATTGGACTTCTGTGCGCAACGCGTTGGCAGAGAACAAAGTGATCCTGTGTTCCATGCGCCTGAAGGAAGGGCAGTGCAAATCTCCGCCGTATGTCTCTATGGGCAACCATATCGTAGCTCTTTGCGGCGTGACTGACGACGGGCGAGTGGTGGTTACCGATTCCGCCATGGGTAAGAGCGGGCGCGGATTCCTCTGCCAATGGCTCCAGAGCGATTTTGAAAAGGTATGGATGCAGACGAAGGGCGGGGTGGCTATGGTGATCTGTCCACCCGTGGGCGCAGACCCGCTGCTGGTAAAGAACTTGCCACCCTTTCCGACCGATCGAAAGTTCCCCTCCGGAGACGACCATTAAGGAGTTGCAGGTTTAATTGGTGCACCGAACCCGGCTACGAGCGCTGCATATTCTTTTCTGCTGATGACGATCATGCAGCCGTGGCGAACCTTGGGCGGCAGACTATACTTATCCCAATCTGGCCTCTGATATCCAGCCGGTTGAAACCAGGGTCCTTCCAGGGTCTGCGCGACGGATAAGCCATAGGAGACCCCCGGATACTGCTCGTAATAACAGTACCACGCCTTCCCTGTCGGTGACGGTATAAGGGTCGGTGCTTCCCGGAAGCTTGGACTTATGGGCGGTCCTGGCGGGGAATAGGGACCGAGCAAGTCCGGCGAGCGGCTGATGCGAATCGTTTTACCGGTTGGCCACTCGATCGTGGGATAGCGCTCATCCTTGACGATGGCGTAATAAAAGCCGCCTATCTTGCGAATGATCACATCGATCGTGGCCATGTCCCAAGTGAAGAGCTTTTTGGGAGGATCAGAGAACGTGCGCATGTCTTTCGAAGTGACATACAAAGTGCGCTGTCCGGCCCAGTAAGGCTCCGGGAGATCGGTTTTTCCAAGGTCATGCGTGGTATGCCAGGTGACCAAATACTGTGAGCTTGGTTTGTCGAAGTAGATCTTGGGTGCGCCGATCCTTGCCATCGCTTTCGGATAATCGGGCACGCGCGTGAGGTCGGGAGTGTAATCCGAGTGCTTTTTCCAGGTGATCAAATCGTCTGAAACCCAGAAATTGATGTCCGGTTGGTCATCGGCTCGGTTTCCCACCAGGTAATAGCGGCCATCGTGACCTTTGGAGATATCAGCATGTCCCCGGTATTCCTGGCTGACTCGTTTGCCGCCATTGAGAATCGTCCAGTGCAGTCCATTCGTGCTGACGCTGTAATAAAGCCGGCCATAATCGCCCTGCATCATGTGAGCAAACAGGTAGGCCTCGTTGACCGGGTGTTCGCCTGGGCCTGCCTGTCCTGGAGGATCTGGCATTTGGGCTCGACAGAATACGGGAAGGGTACAAATGGACAGAAGGAGAATCTTCAAGCTGATCTTCAGGCGCGATTTCATACTTGTGGTTTTGCTCACATAGTCCGTGGGCTCCAAAGTGGAACTCCGCGCTTGTGGCAGCAAGCAAATCCTGCCTCAGTTGATCTGATCTTCGGTTGGGATGAGCTGCTTTGACCAGGGAAGAGTGCTTTTCGAAGTTTCATTTCAGCTTGCCGGACGCATCTGCATGGACTACGAAGATCACCCGTGGTCGCTACCGTAATCCTGGGTTCTTTGAGTTTGCTGAGCCTGCTGCTAATGCTTTGGCAGTGGGTGCTGGCACGCCGGTTCCCATTGCATCAGCGCCGCCCGCCCAGTTCACCCATTCCTGTGACCTTGTTGAAACCGCTTAAAGGTTGCGATGACCATACTGAGCACTGCTTGAGGAGTTGGTTTGAACAAGCCTACGCTGGGCCGGTCCAGATTCTGTTCGGCGTGGCGGATGGGAATGATCCGGTATGCTCGATCGTGCGTGGGTTGATTCAGCAATACCCGTGCGTGGATGCCGAATTGGTCATTTGCGGTCCTCTTTCCGGCGCGAATCTCAAAGTCTCAAAACTTGAACAGCTATCCGAACGAGCCAGGCACGATGCGATCGTGGTCAGCGATGCCGATGTCTGGGCGCCTCCTAACTTGTTAACGCAGGCCGTAGCACATTTGCAGGATGAAAATGTCGGGCTGGTAAACTGCTTTTATCGGTTGGCCGCCACCTCCCGGGGTGCACTTCAGTGGGAAGCGGTGGCGATCAATGCGGATTTCTGGAGCCAGGTGCTCCAGGCGCAGGCGCTCAAGCCCATGGACTTCGCCCTAGGTGCCGTAATGGTCAGCCGAAGGGAAACCGTGCGCGGAATAGGCGGGTTTACGGCCTTGCGTGATTGCCTGGCGGACGATTATCAGCTTGGCCACCGGATCGCTCGCTCTGGGAAGCGGATCGCTCTGTGCCCTGTTGTGGTGGAATGCCGTTCTAAAGAGGCCAATTGGGCGGAGACGTGGGCGCACCAGCTACGCTGGGCACGGACGATCCGCGTCTGCCAGCGTCTGCCTTACTTTTTCAGCATCCTCAGCAATCCGACACTGTGGCCTGTATTATGGCTGGCAATCACCCCTGGCGCGTGGGCTTTGGGATTCTGCTTGCTTGCAGCGATCATTCGCGCCTGGTCCGCACGAGATCAGCAGCGGTTGTTGAACCCAGGCCAGCCAGTTGCGCCGATCCTGATGCCACACCTTAAAGACCTCTTGCAGACAGGAGTCTGGGCCGCCGCTTTCCTGGGGAGCACCGTTGTGTGGCGTGGCGAACAGATGCGACTAAACAACGACGGGACCATGGTGCGCCTTGGGAAGGGCTAACATCTGAAAGGCCAGCGGAGATGGTTTCTTAAAACAAACAGGGCAGCGCCAAGGATCGGCGCTGCCCTTTGAGAAGACAAAGTTCCGGCTTACTACTTAGCAACCGCGGGTGCAGGCGCGGGCGCTGGTGCCGTGCGCTTGTATGCTTCCAAACTGTCCACTAGTCCGATGACGGAGCCGTTGTAGGGGTCGAGCTTCAAGCAAGTTTGCGCGATCAGCAACGCGTCATCCAAGCGCCCAAACTGAACAAGGAAGTTCGAGTAGCGGAACACGGCTTCCGGGCTGTAGGGACAGAAGGCGAATGCCTGGCGGAAGGTGAAATCGGTTTCGCGTACGACAGCATCGAACTCGGCCTGGCTCTTAGGTCGGTACTCGGGCGGGCATTGAGGGCTAATGCGCCAGGCATAAACACCGCCAATCGAGCTGCGCAACTTCGAGAATGCCTTTTGCGCATCATCATCCCGCAGGAACTTGATGTCCCCGGTCACACCGCGGAAATCGCGGCGTAAATAGCGGCGTTCGACCCAATCGGTGATTTCCTTAACCGGAGTCTCATACGAAATGAAATCCCCTGTGAGGCGTTTTGAATACTCACGCCAGAACTTGTGATCCCGCTCCAGTATATCTGAGGTGAGGGTTGGCAGCGGCTGGCGGTTGATCTTCATAATGACCCCGTAGGGCGTCAGGTATGGGAACATCCAGTCGAGCGGGAAGCTCTCCTCGACAAAAAACTCGTTGTTCGGATTTTGGTCAAAGATCACCTTCGTGAGCAGTCCGTTGATGCTCATCACCGCGATTTGTCCTGAGACCTGGACCTTGCCGTCAATCACTCGGACGTCTTCGCCAGGTTTCAGCGCATTACGCTGCAGACGTTCCTGAGCGTCACCTAGATAACGTTGGAAGCAATCCTGTGAGTCCTGTGGTGTCGGTATATAAATCTCCCGGTCGGGATAGACACCGCCCTTTGTCTTCGCGATAGCGGTGGAATACGTTTCCTCCAGGAGGAGGCGATTCAATCGCACCCGCGTGTGGCTTCGAGGGTCCTGCTTAATGAACTCGGCCACGTAATCCGAGAGCTTGACGTTTTGAAACCGCTCTGGCGTGTAGAACGCAGGAATTTTGTTTAACGCTTCGATCTCTTTAGCCAGTTCTGCCTGGCGCGGCGGCAGGTTCTTATCCGGGTTGCCGTAAGCGAGTTCCCGGTCTATGGATTGCTTTTCCTGCTGCAGGCGCTCCAGTTTAAGCCGCACGCCAACCTCGCGATCGATCAGTTGGTTGAGGTCCTTGGCCAAGGCATCGCGCAAGGCCGCCTCGTTGCCACTTCCCTTCACCAGTTCCTGCGTTTTCGGCGAGAGATTCTCAAAAACAAACTTCGAGACCGCGTCCTGGGTCGCGCCGGGCCTCAGCTTGCCGGTCAGGGCGGCGATGTCCGTAAAGTGTTCCGGTCGGAACCAGGACGTATAGGTGCGGCGGCGCTTTTCGATCCGATCGCCCAAGCCGGTAAAGTACCTGTCGAGCGGGCGCACCATCCGCGCGAGGCCATTTGTGCGGAAGTTCTTCTCGCGCTCATCTCCGGGGCGGACCAGTTCTTGAAAGAACGGCGGATCAGTCTGCTCGCTTCGGTTGTAGTGGGCGCGGATGTAGTTCAAGTAAGTGCCATCTGCCAGCGCGTTTTGAGTGATGATATACACGTCGCGGCGATCGAACTCTTTGTCCTCTTCCGGGTGGAAGTAGCCGGGTGCGAAGCTCTCGCAAAAGATCATGTAGGTGGGGCAGAACCGGCCCGGGTCAGTGCCGCCGAACAGCACCGCATCCTTGGTCATTTGCGGATACAAAGGCTTGTTATCAGCCCCGGCAAATGGCGGTGTGAACATGTCATGTCCGAACCAATAACCGAAGAAATGGTTGCGCTGTTCGTTGGAATACCAGTTCAGAGCCAGCGGATTGAGGGGCATCAGTGAGAACACTCCCAGGGTGATCAACAGCGGCGCACGCGAGCGATAGAAGACAACCGATAGCGTGAACAAGACGGTCATCGCGATCAGCAGCAGACCGGCAAAGATCGGCACCGCATAGAACTCACCGCTAAAGGCTTTCCCAATGTGGGACAGGATCTGAGACGTGGGGATGTTCGCGGCCTGGCCGAAGTAAAATTCTTCGGTGTCCTTAATAATTTCATAGATGGCCAGGAACACGGCTACCGCCCCGCCGGCAAGAGCCCACGGGCGGAAGTTCTTATAGTGGGTTGCCATGAATGCTCCGGTAAGCGCCATGCCGTAGCCAATCATGGCCGCCACCATCGTATGGGAGGCTGCGAAGAACACCTTCACCAGGTCCGCCGATGCGCGGTCCGGGTTCGGATTGAGCAGGATCATGAGCAGGACGCCGAGGCAGAGGTAAATCGCGGTGAGCCCGATGATCCAGGCCCGTTCACGGCGTTGCATCTTCCAGAAGAAAATGAAAGGAACCAGCGCCAGGAAAGCATAGACCCAGGTGAACTCTTCCACGATGTTGCTGAACAGCATCACCATCTGGTTAAAGAACCGGCCGGGCTCGCTGAGGAGGTTGGTCGGATTGGGTTGCTCATACTGGCCGCGGGTGAGGGCGTGCAGGAAGCCTTCCAGGGTTCGGGGGTAACCCCACTGCATGGGTGGATTGGTCATGCCGGCCAGCGGCATGTAGAAGTAGAACGCCGCACCTAAGAGCCAGAGCAAGCCCATGATCATCACCGGTCGCCATTCAGTAAGGATGGCTTTTGTTTTTATCGCCAGCCAGATGGCGGCAGCAATAGACCCGATGCCGACCGTGTTGAAGATTAAGAAAAGCCCCGGCTTAGCGCCGATATTTGCGAAGACATGCTTTCCTGTGAATGCCAGCACCAGGAAGTACAAAACATATATGAGCGCATTCCCGAGGAATACGTCGCGTCCGAGTTTGGGGTTGCCAGCGGCGATGGCAACTTCCACGCCGATAGCTGCTACGATCAAGCTTTGGTGGTTGGTAAAACAGACGCCGAACATGAACAACGCCCAGTACGCATAGCGCAGTTGGTGAGGCGCATAGATCCAGCGGAGCAGGAACAGGAGGACAAGCATCAGCGAAACCACGCCGAACATGTACACCTCCACAATCACCGATTGGCTCCAAGTGAACCCGTTCAGGCCCATCAGGAGCCCCGCGACCACACCGGAGATCAGACAGAGGGCGTTTTCCCAACGACCGCTCATCTCCTTGAGCTCTTCGATACCCTCGACAAGCATGCTGCTGCCGCGGGCGACCATCAACGCAAGGAGTCCGCAGGCAAGCGCGCTGGAGGCGGCGGTCCCCAGGGCCACGCGCCAGGCAATGTTGCCGGCTGGCAAAAGCACCGTCCATAACCAGGTATAGATCGTCCATACCGGGTATCCCGGGGGATGCGGCACGCCGGCGTAGTAAGAGCCGACCGCCAATTCGCCGGAGTCCTGCAAAGTCAATTGAGGCGCCAGGGTGAAGGCATAGATGGCGAACATCAAGGCGGTGGCGATGCCAAAGGTCAGCCAATCGATCTTGCGAAAGAGTGGGGCGACTGCGCCGGGAATCGCCAAAGCGGGTTTAGGCGCTGGCGCTGGCGCAGGTGGTGGCTGAGATTCTGAGCCAAGGTTCTTATTATTACTCATACAATGCTAAAGGCTTCACAATAATGGTGGGGCTATTTCCAAGCGAGTTGAAAGTTTGCGCCTGGAAAGACCCGGACTGCACGAGGCGCCAGATGCGAAGTTGGCAGCCAACCAAACAATGACCAATCCGGCGGCCAGACGTTCAATAAAGCCAGCCGCAGGGTTGCGTCCAGGAAGGTTTCGCGCTACTTTGCCGCGTCCTTTTGGGGAGCCAACCGGCATGTGTCCATTTTGCATGTGCGAAGGCTGAGAGTGCGGTGCGGGAGCGCTGCAAGACCCTTTGAACCTGATCCAGGTAATGCTGGCGAAGGGAATGAATTTTCCTCGCCCGTTTTCCCGGTCAAAATACATGCAATTATGATCGCACCGAAAAACGACGTTCAGCCCCACAGCAGTGATGCCTTGCCTTCCTCCCGGCGTGTTTACGTGGCTGGTGCCAGGCAATCCGGGCTGCAGGTTCCGTTCCGGGAAGTCACGGTCAGTGATACCCACACCCTGAGCGGACAGTCGGAGCACAACGCCCCGGTGCGCGTGTATGATTGCTCAGGCCCATGGGGTGACCCGGAATACAAAGGGAACATCGAGCAGGGTTTGCCAGCAATCCGCAAGGAATGGATACTGAGCCGCGGCGATGTCGAACTTCAGACCCGAAGCTACAAGCCGGTACCCGGACGGAGCGACGCCGAGATCCCAGCCGGCTTGCGGCGTGAGCCGCTGCGGGCCAAAGCAGGGCAGGCCGTGACTCAGCTCGCCTACGCCCGACGAGGAGTTGTTACTCCGGAGATGGAATACATCGCCATTCGTGAGAATTTGGGCAGAGAGCAGGCGAACGGGCAGCGTCCGCAGCGGGATCTGGGCGGGGAGTCCTTTGGGGCGCGCATACCGGCTTTCATCACACCCGAGTTCGTTCGTGACGAGGTGGCGGCGGGCCGCGCGATCATCCCGGCCAATATCAATCATCCGGAGATGGAACCGATGATCATCGGGCGCAAATTCCTGGTGAAGATTAACGCCAACATCGGCAATTCGGCCGTGGCTTCCAGCATTGAGGAGGAAGTCGAAAAGATGCGCTGGTCCATCAAATGGGGTGCCGACACCGTAATGGATTTGTCCACCGGGAAAAACATCCATGAAACCCGGGAGTGGATTATCCGCAATTCACCCGTGCCGATCGGCACTGTGCCTATTTATCAAGCCCTGGAGAAGGTTGGTGGAAAGGCCGAGGAACTGACCTGGGAGGTTTACCGTGATACTTTGATTGAGCAGTGCGAGCAAGGCGTGGATTATTTCACCGTGCACGCCGGCGTGCTGCTGCGGTATGTCCCTATGACCGCGCGCAGGACGACGGGCATCGTGTCGCGAGGTGGTTCGATTCTCGCCAAATGGTGTCTGGCGCATCATAGAGAGAACTTCCTTTATACCCATTTCCGAGAGATTTGCGAGATCATGCGCGCCTATGATGTGAGCTTCAGCCTTGGAGACGGGTTGCGCCCGGGCTCTATCGCCGATGCCAACGACGAGGCGCAATTTGCGGAACTGAAGACCCAGGGCGAACTGACGCACATCGCCTGGGAATTGGATTGCCAGGTGATGAATGAAGGTCCGGGCCATATTCCCATGCACCTGATCAAGGAGAACATGGACAAGCAGTTGGAGTGGTGCGCCGAGGCTCCATTCTACACTCTGGGGCCGCTTACGACAGATATCGCGCCCGGTTATGACCACATCACAAGTGCCATCGGGGCGGCAATGATTGGCTGGTATGGCTGCGCCATGCTGTGCTACGTCACTCCCAAGGAACACCTTGGCTTGCCGAACAAGAAAGACGTGAAGGATGGCGTGATCGCTTACAAGATCGCTGCCCATGCCGCCGATTTGGCGAAGGGGCATCCGTCAGCACGCGAACGGGACGACGCTTTGAGCAAGGCGCGCTTCGAGTTCCGCTGGGAGGATCAGTTCAACCTGAGCCTCGATCCTGAAACCGCCCGCGAATTTCACGACGAAACCCTGCCGCAGGAAGGAGCGAAGGTCGCCCATTTCTGCAGCATGTGCGGCCCACATTTCTGCTCCATGAAGATCACGGAGGATGTGCGCCGGTACGCCGCCGAGAAAGGGCTGGAGGAAAAATCCGCTCTGGAGACCGGGCTCGCAGAAAAAGCCCAGGAATTTGCAGACAAAGGTGGTGAGCTCTACCAAAAAACTTAAGGTATGCTAGGTTCGGAACACAGGCATGCTGGGTAAAGGCATTATTAAAGGGCTAGGTGAGACGGCGCGTAATTTCTTCGGCAGTTATGTTTCCGAGGAACGTCTCACCACGGTTCAATATCCTGAAGAACGCCTGCCTGTTAAAGAAGCCGCCCGCAACTTTCCTTTCCTGGTTCATGACGGACCTGATCCGATTCAGAGTCTGCGCTGTGTGGCATGCCAGATTTGCGAGAAAGAATGCCCTCCCAAGTGCATTTATATTGAGAAGGACACGGTTAAGAAACCCGATTACATAGGCAAACTGCAGTTTCAGCCCCGGGTTTTTGACATCGATATTTCGGTTTGCATGAGCTGTCAGATCTGCGTCGAGGTGTGCCCCTTCGATGCCATTAAGATGGATGTGGAGTATGAGTTAAGCACGTCGGAGCGTTTCCAGACCTTGCTGCTGCACAAACGCGATCTGGCAAAGCCCAACTCGTACTACCACAGAATTCATCCAACCGAGGCCTCTGAGGTGGACGACCGTTTGATGGCTGAGAAACGAAAAGCCGAGGCGAAGGCCAAGGCAGATGCGGACGCGCGAGCCAAAGCTACAGTCACGCTTCCAGAGCCATGATGAGTGATGCTAAACGTATTGTGGAGGGTGAACGCTTCCCAGTCCGTGTTTCTGGATCAGTTCGATGAATCGCGAGATGCCTCGTTTCTCATCCGTCCCCAGATGGTAATGGATATGCCAGCCGAGGTAATCTTTGCGAAAGTCTTCGGTATATTCGGTGCGGGTGCGGATGATGTGGTCGAGAGTCTCCTGCCCAAACTCATGGGCATCGCGCAACTGGCGACGCAGCACGCCCGTATCCAGTCCACGTCGCAATGCCCAGATGGCATACACGAATGGCAAGCCGGTCAGCTCATACCAGGCGGCTCCCAAATCAAGAATCTCCAGACCTTCATGCGCCCCAAGGTTCAGGTCCAACGCACGGTCTCCAATCAACAACGTGAAATCGGGCAGGTTTGAAAAGTCATAACTCGCCAGTGGTTTCAACTCCGGCCGCAGGCCGCGTTCAGCCAGCAGCACGCGCATCAATTGCACACTGGTAAGCGATGCAGTGTCGCAATAAACCTCTTTGACCTCAGCGAGTGGGCGGCGGTGGGCGAGAATAACGCTCTTCACCTCACCCAGAGACGCGATCGCTACACCGTCCAGGATGTCGTAATTCCCCGTGAACAGCACCTCGACAACGCTCACGAGAGCCGCATCTAGCTCGTTCTTTCGCAAAAGTTCTGCCAGCTTGGAGGGGACTGCGAAGAGGACTTCATTCTCAATCCCGCGGGTGAGTGGCACGGCATTCAGATACTCCACCGAGCCGACCCGAAAAGGCGCCAGGGAGTCTTCGAGATTGGTCTCGCGCTGCCTGTTGAGGGCTTGCTGTTCCTTTTCAAGCCGCCGCGCCGTCACTTCGGCGGGTTCCGCCGGAGCCATCCGAAGCTTCTGCTCTTCACCGTTGCCGTTCATAATGCGGGGACTAGCTCAGGAATTGGAGCGGCAGGTGGTTCATCCCAGACCTTAAGCGGCTCATAAAAGGTGTTTCGCCGCACGGGGACCAGCCGGGCTTCCCGAATGGCTTTAACCATCTCCAATTCGCTTTGTGCCTGTGGTGAAGTGGCGCCGGCCATGTGGAAAATGTGCTCCTCAAGAATAGTACCGTGGAGGTCGTCCGCGCCGTAATTCAAGGCGACTTGCGCCAGTTTAATCCCCAGTCCCACCCAGTAAGCCGTGATATGCTGGAAGTTATCCAGAAAGACCCGGCTGATCGCAATCGTCCGCAGCGTGTCGAAACCGGTCGGTCGCGTCCGCACAGGGATGTTGTTATTCTCAGGCTGATAGGGAAGAGGAACAAACCCGCAGAATCCGTGGGTTTCGTCCTGGAGTTCGCGCAAACGCCGCAAATGATCCACTCTCTGCTCCAGCGTTTCAATATGTCCATACAGCATCGTGGTGGTGCTTCGTCCTCCCATGCCATGCCATGTGCGATGCACATCGAGATACTCCTCGGCAGATTCCTTGCCCCGCGCGATCTTCTCGCGAACCTCAGGCGCGAAAATCTCTGCTCCTCCGCCTGTAAGTGAATCCAGCCCGGCCTCTCGCAAGCGCGTGAGTGTCTGTTCCACGCTCATTTTTCCCAGCCAGGATAGATGCAGGATTTCAATTGCTGTGAAGCACTTGAGTTGGAGGTTCGGTCCGGCCTGCCGCAGAGCTCGGAGCATCTCCGTGTAATACTCAAAAGGCAGGGACGGATGCAGCCCGCCGACGATGTGCAATTCGGTAATCCCCACAGCAAGAGCGGCCTTGGCTTTCTCAACCATCTCCGGAACGGAAAGCTGAAACCCGTCGGAATCGCGCTTCTTGCGTGCGAACGAACAGAACTGGCAACTTAGGATGCAGTAGTTGGAGTAGTTAATATACCGATTAACAATGTAGCTGGCGTGGCGTCCGTTCTGCCGACGGCAGGCCAAATCAGCCATGGCGCCAATCGTATTAATATCGGTGCTATGGAACAGCCGAATCGCGTCGGCTTCCGTGAGGCGTTGGCCGGTGGCGACTTTCTCGTAGAGATCGCGCAACTCACTGCGCTGAACAAACAACTGCACAGATGATCATTAGCAGAATGAGGGGTTTTGGCAACTCTGGATGGCTGGTTAGCTGGTTAACCCTCGTGCATCCTGGCGGTCTGTCCTATCGGTCCCATCCGGTTTATCAGTCCCATTAATCTGGGCCTCTTTTTTAATTTGTGTGACGCCCCCCTGGCGTTGCACATTTCCGCCATGTCGATTTTAAAGATCAGACCGGTCGCAGAGTGCAAGTATGACTTGGTTTCTTTGGGTGAGATCATGCTGCGCCTCGATCCCGGTGAGGGACGGATACGCACAGCCCGCGAGTTCAAGGTTTGGGAAGGTGGCGGCGAATATAACGTGGCCCGGGGGTTGCGCCGTTGTTTTGGCCTGAAAACCGCCGTGTGTACAGCCTTTGCCGATAACGACATCGGGCGTTTGCTGGAAGATTTTGTTCTGCAAGGGGGCGTGGACACAGAGTTCATCAAATGGATGCCGTTTGATGGGGTGGGCCGTACCGTCCGCAATGGCCTTAACTTCACGGAACGCGGCTACGGAGTACGCGGCGCGGTGGGTATTCCTGACCGTGGTCACACCGCTGCCAGCCAGCTCAAACCAGGAGATTTCGACTGGGACCACATTTTCGGCAAGTCAGGCGTTCGCTGGCTGCATACCGGCGGGATCTTTGCCGCGCTAAGCGACACCACCCCGGCCCTGGTGATTGAGGCTGTCCAAGCCGCTCACAAGCATGGTGTCATCGTTTCCTACGACCTCAACTACCGGCCGTCATTGTGGAAGAGCATTGGTGGCCAGGCCCGGGCGAGGGAAGTCAACCGCGAGATTGCCCGTTACGTGGATGTCATGATTGGGAACGAGGAGGATTTTACCGCGTGCCTTGGGTTTGAAGTGGAGGGTGTGGACGAAGCCATTTCTAAAATTGAAATAGGCGCTTTCCAGAAGATGATCGAGCAGGCGGTCAAAGCGTTCCCTAATTTCAAGGTAACTGCCACGACATTGCGAGCCGTGCACAGCGCTACTCGGAATGACTGGGGCGCGATCTGTTGGGCTGATGGACGCTTCCACCAGGCGCCTAACCGGCCGAACTTGGAGATTCTAGATCGGGTAGGCGGTGGAGACAGCTTCGCAAGCGGTCTTGTTTACGGCTTCCTGAAGTTTAACGACCCCCAAAAGGCCGTGGAGTACGGTGCCGCTCATGGCGCGCTCGCTATGACCACCCCGGGAGATACTTCGATGGCATCTCTTAAAGAAGTCGAGTCGCTGGTTAAGGGAGGCAGTGCCCGGGTGCAAAGGTAGCGGAAGGCGCTGAACAGCGGCGGAGGGGAAAAAGGCAGTGGTTTTCCCCCCTGCCTTGGGGTGTTTCTCGTGTTTTGACAATCCTTCGTTTGGTGTGAACTTATCCCTGATGCGAGGGGCGGGGAAATTTTCGAACAGGGAGCTCATTTCCTGCATCGAACCAGCGAGAAACGTCGTTGGCGGCTCCAACAGAATTTGCAGGGCAGGTATATATTATGAATAGACGAGGTATTTCGGTAATCAGGGTGCTTTTTCTCCTGGCTTGCCTTGGGATTTTGGCAGGGAACGTTCAAGGGCAGGACGACAAAAAGCTAAACGCCAACACCAACCCTCCGCCCAAGCTGGTTATCCAGGAAGCGCCACTGAGCCGTGAGGTCAAGCTGGCTACCAGCATCGCCCCGATGGTTAAGAAGGTGGCGCCGAGCGTGGTGAATATCTACACGAGCACCACAGTCAAGGAACGCAGCGGCGGATTCCACCCTTTCATGAACGATCCGCTATTCCGAAGATTTTTCGGCGAGGAGTTCGGCCAGCAGATGCCACGAGAACGCAAAGCCCAGAGCCTGGGGAGCGGTGTCATTGTTTCGCCTAACGGATATATACTCACCGCCAGCCATGTTGTCGAAGATGCGGATGTCGTCAAAGTGGCCGTTTCCAATGGTGACGGGGAGAAAGAATATGAAGCCCGAGTGATCGGCACCGACCCGCCGACTGACATCGCTGTGCTCAAGATCGATGCGAAGACGAACCTGCCTGCGATCACGTTGACGGACAGCGAAAAACTCGAAGTCGGTGACCTGGTGATCGCTATCGGCAATCCCTTCGGCGTTGGTCAGACAGTGACCGTGGGGATCATTAGTGCCTTGGGGCGCGGTGGATTCAACATCACCGGCTATGAGAATTTCATTCAAACGGACGCTGCGATCAACCCGGGCAACTCCGGAGGTGCGCTTGTCGATGCTGAAGGCCGCCTGGTCGGTATTAACACTGCGATCCTCAGTCGAAGCGGTGGTTTTCAAGGGGTCGGCTTCGCGGTGCCTGTTAACATGGCCCGCTACGTGATGGAGCGGATCACGAATGAGGGTAAGGTGCGCCGGGGTTATCTGGGAATTAGTCTTCAACCGTTAACTCCGAGCCTGACAAAAGGTTTAGGATTGCCCGCTGAAAGCACTGGCGTGCTTGTGGGTGGAGTGCAGCCCGATAGTGCTGCCGAGAAGGCCGGGTTTAAAGACGGAGATCTGATCATGGAAGTCAACGGAAAGAAGGTTGCTGATCCCAGAAACCTGCAACTGATTGTGGCGCAGATCTCGCCGGGGACCAAAATCAACGTCAAAGTCCTGCGTGGCGATGGTAAGAAAGCCTCTGAGAAGACTCTCAGTGCTGTGCTGGGTGAATTGCCGAGCGATATGTTTGGCGGTCCTTCTGATTCATCAGGGAAGGACCCGGAAGGGGAAGATGTGCTGGATGGGGTTGAAGTAACCGACCTGGACTCGCAAGTGCGGCGGCAGATGGGTATCCCTGCAAACATTCGTGGCGCCTTGGTGACAAACGTGGACCCCAGCTCAAACGCGGCTGAGGGGTTGCGCCCTGGAGATGTCATTCTTGAGATCAACCGCCAACCGGTCAGATCCTCCGACGATGCGATTCGGTTAAGCAAAGGACTGAAGAACGACCGGGTGCTGCTGCGCGTTTGGAGCGGTGGCGCTGGCGCTGGGGGGATGACGCGTTACGTGGTGATCGAGAACAGCAAATCCCCATAAAGCGGGAAAGGGCTCACGCCCGCCCCGCAGCAAAGAAAACGATGGCAACCCGCGAGCCGCAGGATAAAAAAGAAACTGCCCCGAAAGTCCCTAAATGGGGCGCGCCCTTATGGTATCTACCCGCCATGCTCCTGATACTTTGGGCCTGGCAGGTGGCCATTAACCGTACGACCTATCAGGCCATTCCCTATAGCCAGTTCAAAGAGCATGTCCGCCAGGGTGAGGTCAAGGAATGCGCCGTAGGGCCGGAGAGTGTTCAAGGCCGGATTGAATTGAACGCCACGAATCACGCGGCATTCACCGCCACCAACTCCTCCGCTCCACAGGTGTTCCAGTTCCGCACCATCCGTGTGGACGATTCGAAGCTGGCAGAGGAGTTGCAAGCCGCAAAAGTTAAGTTTAAGGGGGAGCGCCCAAGTTTCATGACCGAGCTCGTCCTGGCCTGGTTGATCCCGATCGGGATCATGATCCTGTTGTGGTCTTTCCTGAGCCGGCGCATGAGCAGCGCGGGAGAATCTGTGCTCAGCTTCGGCAAGAGTCGCGCCAAATTGGTAGCAGAGAAAGAGACAGGTGTGAGCTTCAAAGACGTTGCCGGGTGCGACGAGGCCAAATACGAGTTGCAGGAGGTGGTGGAGTTTTTGAAGAACCCTGACCGCTATAAGGCCATTGGGGCGGCAATTCCCAAAGGCGTGTTGCTCGTCGGGCCTCCCGGAACAGGCAAAACGCTGTTGGCAAAAGCCGTAGCGGGCGAAGCCCACGTACCCTTCTTCTCACTCAGCGGCAGTGATTTTGTAGAGATGTTCGTGGGTGTTGGCGCCGCACGGGTCCGCGATTTGTTCCAACAGGCTAAGGCAAAGGCGCCTTGCATCATTTTCATCGACGAGCTTGATGCGATCGGCCGGCAGCGTGGAGTTCACGTAGGCGCCGTTAACGATGAGCGCGAACAGACGCTGAATCAGCTCCTGGTTGAGATGGATGGGTTTGCCGCCAATGTGGGCGTAATCATCCTGGCTGCGACGAATCGCCCGGATGTTCTGGATCGCGCCATTCTTCGTCCGGGCCGGTTTGATCGACAGGTCGTCGTGGATGCGCCGGACCTGGAAGGCAGGCTCGCGATTCTCAAGGTCCATTCACGCAACAAACCTTTCGCGGCGAATGTCGAACTGAGGCTCGTAGCCCAGGCAACCCCTGGCTTTTCGGGCGCGGATCTTGCCAACGCCCTGAACGAAGCTGCATTGCTGGCGGCCCGTCGTGATGCACGTGTAATCGAGCAGAAGGACTTGGAGGAGGCCGTAGAGAAAGTCGTGGCGGGACCTGAGCGCAAGAGCCGCCGTCTAAAAGACGAAGAAAAGCGGCGAGTTGCCTATCACGAGGTGGGACATGCGCTAGTGGCGGCTTACAGCAAGAACGCCGATCCTGTGCACAAGATCAGCATTATTCCCCGTGGCCGCGCGGCATTGGGCTACACGATGCAGTTGCCTTCTGATGATCAGTTCCTGATGACACGCACCGCGTTGTTAGAGCGGATTCGCGGGTTGCTGGGCGGTCGTGCCGCTGAGGAGATTGTCTTTAACGAGGTGACTACGGGCGCTGAAAACGATTTGGATCGCGCGACCACGCTGGCCCGCCAAATGGTCTGCCTCTTTGGAATGAGCGAAGCAGTCGGGCTGGCGCGCTGCGTCCAACGACAGGGTGGTATGTTCCTGCCAGGCGCGGACGGTGCGTTTCAGCGGGATTGCAGCGAGGAAACGGCGCGCCAGATCGATACGGAGGTAAAATCCATCCTCGATCATGCCTATACCGAGGCTAAGGACATCCTGCAGCTTCACCGCGCCCAGGTGGAACTAGTGACTCAGCATCTGCTTGCAGTCGAAACCATCGACGCAGCCACGTTCCAGAAGTTAATCGGGCAGGAGTTGAAAAACGAGGATCGTCCGAGCCAGACCCCCGTTTCTCCGTAGTTAAAACCCGAGCTTGCTCAGTTCGGATTCGAGCAGCATCTGGAATTGCTGCACGTCTGCTGCGGGCGGGCGGTACCCTTGTTTCTCGGGCCCGAGGCCCAAGCGGCCGGTTTGATCGAGATACCAAACGGCTTGCTGGCCGTCGCTGAAGGTAACCTTGCCGCTGACTACCGCCCCCGGGCGGGTGATTTGATCGACGGTGAGAGAGACTTTGCCGCCAGAAGCAGGAGGCTCCAACGGCTCAGGTTCAATCGGTAACACTTCAGGTTCAGCCTCTGGAGTGTTTGCTGGGGGAGGGGTCGCGGGTTTGGGTGGCTCGGGATCTTTCAGAGTTAGCTTCAAATCATCCACGACGAGGCGGACCTCCATGTACGTGAGGCGCACGCCCAGCTCTTTGTCCATCCGTGTTTGGATCTCCGAAAGCTTAAGTCCTTCGTTAATCCACGATTCAACCTTTTGTTTCTGTGCCTCATCCAAATTCATAGACGTGTAATCTAATCGTCGCGAAACTGCCTCAGTGCAATGTTATTTCCTCAGGGCGCATGATAGAGCCACCTGCGGATGCGGAAAGTACAAAATCTGGAGAGTAGGCAAGCTTTCGGGGCTGCCTTCTCCACCTCTGCCAGGGTTTTTGGGGGTTCACCCCATTGAGACAAAGCGTCTCCTGAAGTCCCTTAAATGGAGAATGTTAGTCCTCTTTTGGTTGAACGCAGGAGACAGCTCCAGCAGCAGTGAACTCGGTCATCAATAGATTTATTTTTATGTCGTACGCACCTATGCGGTCGGAGGTTCTATCACCGGGCAAAGATATTGCGAGTGAAAGGGAAACGAGGGTTGTTAGTTCAAGCCGCATTCGTGAGAGTAGCAGTAGTAGTAAGAAGCCCAGATCCCGCAAGCGGCGCAACATCGTGCCGGATACTGAAAGCTCGGGTGACGAAACCTTTTCACTGATAGTCCATTGCCACCTATGCTGGGATTGGGTGTGGCAACGCCCGCAGCAGTTCATTTCTCGAATCAGCCAAAAACACCGGGTCTTGTTTGTAGAAATGGCCGGGCCTGATGAAACATTGGCTGTACCCACGGCGCATTTGAGCACCCTGGCAGACTTTCCAAATATCTCTGTTCTGCGCATGCAGTTTCCTGCCTGGCGCTGGGCAGATGGCGAGTATGTAGATCGCGAACGCCGCCGCATCTTGGAGGAGGTCCTTCAAGGACCACTGGCGGGTGAGTTCGATAATTTTGTTCAATGGTTCTATGATCCTATGGCCTTCACTGCATTTGGCGAGGGCATGGGAGAGCTCGCGGTGGTTTACGATTGCATGGACGAGCTTTCCAAGTTCAAGGGAGCTCCTCCAGAAATCGCACAGCGAGAACTGGATTTGCTCCAGCGGGCTGATGTGGTGTTCACGGGCGGACGGCGTCTTTACGAATCCAAGAGCCAGTGGAACAGCAACTGCCATTTTTATGGCTGCGGAGTCGATGGAGGTCATTTTGGTAAGGCCCGTGAAGTCGGCACGCAGATTCCCGCGGAGCTCGCTAGCTTGCCCAAGCCTGTATTGGGCTACTTCGGTGTTGTGGATGAACGGATGGATTACGAGTTGGTGGCTCGAATGGCCGACGCCAACCCGGCGTGGTCCGTCGTGGTTATCGGCCCCGTCGTCAAAGTCGATCCCGGGTCGATGCCGCAGCGTCCCAACCTCCATTGGCTGGGAGGGCGTGCCTATAATGAACTGCCGGCTGTGTGCAAAGGTTTTGACCTTTGCCTGATGCCATTCGCTCGAAACGAATCCACCGAGTATATCAATCCGACCAAGGCGCTGGAGTACATGGCTACGGGACGTGCGATTGTAAGCACGGCGGTTCCTGACGTGGTCAGCAACTTCGGAGAGGTGGTGAAAATCGCCAATTCCCACGAGGAGTTCATCGAACTCTGCCGCCGATCCGTTGCGCATCCCGATTACCGTGCCATCAGCCGGGGTTTGAAAATGGTGCGAGAAAACTCATGGGAAGCCATCGTGGATAAACTGGAGGAACTCATCGGTGATGCGGTTCGGGTTACTCGGATGGAGAGGGTAATCGCATGAACGCCTCCCAAGTCGGGGAACGCGCTGGAAAAGTGTATATGTTTGATTACCTGATCGTCGGAGCCGGCTACGCAGGCAGCGTGCTGGCTGAACGGTTGGCCCGAGGATCAGGTAAGCAGGTGCTGGTGATAGACAAGCGTTCGCATATCGGGGGCAACGCTTACGACCACTACAATGATGATGGCATCCTCATTCACAAGTACGGGCCGCACATCTTCCACACGAACTCGAAGGAAGTGTTTGATTACCTCACTCGCTTCACTCAGTGGCGCCAGTATGAGCACAAGGTGCTCGCCAGTGTAGATGGCCAATTGGTGCCCATACCTATCAACCTGGATACGATCAACACATTGTATGGCCTGAACCTGAGCGCTTTCCAGGTGGAGGAGTTTCTGGCATCCCGCGCAGAGAAGGTGGACCAGGTCCGCACTTCGGAAGACGTGGTCGTCAGCAAAGTGGGTCGTGAGTTGTACGAAAAGTTTTTCCGGGGCTACACTCGGAAACAATGGGGGCTTGATCCTTCGGAACTGGATGCGCAGGTGACTGCCCGCGTTCCTACCCGTACCAACCGTGACGACCGGTATTTCACTGATGCTTACCAGGCGATGCCGCGTTTTGGATTCACCCGCATGTTCGAGAAGATGCTCGATCATCCGAACATCAAGGTGATGCTCAACACAGATTTCCAGGACGTGAAAGACGCGTTGCCTTTCCGCGAGCTGATTTATTGCGGACCCGTGGATGAGTTCTTCGATTACCAATTCGGGAAACTTCCCTACAGGTGTCTGGAGTTCAAGCATGAGACACATAACCTCGCTCGCTATCAACCGGTAGCAGTCGTGAACTACCCAAACGAGCATGCCTATACGCGCGTGACCGAGTTCAAGTACCTGACTGGGCAGGAACATCCCAAATCCAGCATCGTTTACGAGTACTCCTGCGCTGAGGGCGATCCTTACTACCCAATTCCTCGGCGTGAGAACGCAGAGTTATATAAACAGTATCAGGAGTTGGCTGACGCTTCCGGGGTGCACTTTGTGGGAAGGCTTGCCACTTACAAGTACTACAACATGGACCAGGTGGTCGCCCAGGCGCTGACGCTCTATGCCAAGCTCAGCAACATGTCACGGCAGGACGCACTACAATTGGAGACACCGCCTGCGGTTGCGGCCGTGACCTTTCCACTCACTGTCAAAGGCATGTCAAAACGCAGGGGAGTCAATGGCCGTCGGCGGAATGTTCTGGCCGAAGCTTCTTGAAGAACTGAAGGCGTGCCGCGGGAGTGGGCGCAGAGAAACCTGGGCCGTGCCTGGCACCCAACGAGCACCAGGGCGCAAGAGGCGCGGACGGTTGAAGGATATGATATGGCGAATCGGTTTTTTTATCCCCGGCCTGAGTACCCGCGGCCGGATCTGCAGCGCGGGTGTCTGGAGGGACATGACTGGTTAAACCTGAACGGCCCATGGCAGTTCAGGTTTGATCCCAACCGTCGCGGGGAGGCGGAGCGCTGGTTTGTTCCAACAGAATTGGAGTGGCGGGAGCAGATCATCGTGCCTTTCTGCTGGGAGTCTCTCGCCGCCTGGGGGGAGGCCGATTCCGCCGGTAACGACAATTATTATTCCACACGCGTTTTTCGCAACCCGCTTGAAGTCACACGAGAGAATCACCGGTCGGCACTCCGCTATGAAGTAGGTTGGTACAGACGCCGGGTCCAGATTCCCGACCATGATGTCTGGCAAGGCAAGCGCGTGATCTTCATCATTGGGGCAGCGGACTTCTTCACCGATTGCTGGTGTAACGGCAAGCACCTCGGCCACCATGAAGGCGGCTATTTACCCAGCGAGTTCGATCTGACTGATGCCCTGGAACGGAATGAAGCGGGGCCTTTCGCCGAGATTGTGGTGCGGGTTGAAGATCCGATGGATAACGCGCAGCAACCGGTGGGTAAACAGTGGCGGTGGTACACAACCACCAGCGGGATTTGGCAGACCGTTTTCGTCGAGCCTCGCAGTGCTACTCACATCGAAAAACATCGGGTGATAACCGACATCGATGAAGGGACCGCCAGATTTGAGATTGATTGTCTGAACAGCGAAGAGGGCAAGGTGGAAGTCACCATCACGGCCCCGGATGGTCATGCGCAGCAAGCGCGGTATCCAATCGAAAAGGGATGTGCTTCGGGCACGGTGCGCTTGGAATCTGTTTTTCTCTGGGACCCCAACTCGCCGCATCTGTACCAGGTGCATCTTCGGTTATATGAACGGGGCAAACTGATGGATGATCTCCGGTCCTATTTTGGCATGCGGAAGATCGATTTCGAAGTTGCCGAGGAGGGCGGGGCGCCTGCTGCTTTGCGGGTAAACGGTGTGGCTCGCTACCTTCGAGGTGCGCTTTATCAATCCTATTTCCCGGATGGTGTTTACACCGCCACGTCTGTAGAGACGCTCAAGAACGACATCGAGTATGCCAAGAAGGTGGGATTCAACTTCCTGCGAGTTCACATCAAGATCGATGACCCATTGCTGCTTTACTGGGCAGACCGGTTGGGGATGCTTTTGATGGCAGACTTTCCGAACTTTGGTGAAGGTGGGGATACCCCTCTGGCTCGCGAACGTTTCGAGAGCATGATGCGGGGCGGCATCGCACGGGATTTCAATCATCCATCGATTTTTGCCTGGTGTTTGTTTAATGAGACCTGGGGTTTTGGGGGGCAGACGACTTTATTGGAATACCTCAACAAACCGCCTTCTGGACCTCGGTCAGCCGCGGCGCCTCCCATAGCCGCCGTGTCAGCGAGCACAAACGCTCCGTCTGAAGCGATTGTTAAACCACTGATGCAGGCGGCCCGTCAGACCGGGATGCTCGCACCCAAGGAATGGGTGCAGGACATGTGGGAACTCGCCAAGCATCTCGATCCCACGCGCCTGGTCGAGGACATGAGCGTCTGTCATTGGGAGCATCTGGAGTACTATCTGCATTGCGATACAGACATCAATTCCTGGCACTTCTACTTGAACGATTACACCAAGGCGAAGGCGCACATTGAGAGGATCGTAAAATCGACTTTTGTGGGCTCTACGTTCAACTACGTGGATGGGTTCAAGCACAAAGGCCAGCCGCTGATCAACAGCGAATTCGGCGGCGTGGGCGCGCTCGATGGAGATCGGGACACGAGCTGGAGTTTCAAATTCCTGACCAACGAATTGCGGAGGCATCAGCAGATCGCCGCATACATCTATACGGAGCTCCACGATGTTGAATGGGAATACAACGGTTTTCTAAACTATGACCGAACTCCCAAAGAGTTTGGTTTTGATCCTCGCGTCGTCAACGAGAGTAACGCGCTGCCGATAGATGCTCCTCCCATCCAACAGCTCCAGCCCGGAGAGGTGATTCGCATAGAAGTCGCCTCGTCTCATTTTTCGACTGTGCGAACCGAGAATGTGACCCTGCACTGGGAAATGGGTGGCATGGATACGGAAGGACGCCTTCACCAGAACCTGGCTCGCGGAAGGACCAGCATCCGGTTCCCCCATCGCCAGGTGGCCCACGCAGCCACGCTGGAATTGCGCATGCCGGAGAACAGCATGCTCTGCACGCTGCTGGTTACAGCCGTGTCGAATAAAGGCACGCGGCTTGCCGAAAATTTCATTCATTTCCTGGTAACAAGGGGTTATCCGCCGGAGCGCGAAGAGCGGCCACGAACTCTGGTTCTCCGCGGGTGGCCATCCACGTGGGCGGCTGCGGAATGGAGTGGTGGTTTCGCAGATCGCGCTAAGCACGGTGCTGAAGATTGCTGCGCCGGTTTTGGCTCAGGCTTTTTTGAATGGCACCTGCCTCTCCATGGTGCCGATCTACGCCACGCACACAGGGTGAAAGTTCTATGCGAGGCTTCGTCGCATCGTGTCGATGCGCCCCAGACTGATGGTGAGACGTTTCCCACCACACTCCAAATAACGTTGAACGACGTGAAGCTTTACCAGGCGACACTGCGCAATCATCCCCACGATGCACGTGGCATGCTGAGTTACCATCGAGGAGGTGTCGGGGCCTACGGATACCTCTCTCATGCTTTCGCCGACGAGGAAGCCGTTGTTAGCCATATTGCGGAGGCTGGCCCAGAGGTTCTACGGTTGCGCTGCGCTGTTCCCCCGGATGCGCTTGCCTGCGGTGGGTTAACCATTTACGGCGCCGAATGCGGACGTTACCCGGTCAGTCCCACTGTGATTATTGAATGGTGAGCATGTTTTTCCCATTGAGCCGGAAGGCTCGGGCGATTAGGTTTCGAGCCTTATGAACGTTTTTGTAACTGGCGGAGCGGGCTACATAGGTTCGGTATGCACCGAAGAGCTGCTCAATGCAGGCCACCACGTCACGGTTTATGACAATCTGACTGAAGGCCATCGTTCGGCGGTGGATTCGCGCGCGAAATTCGTGCTGGGCAAACCCGAGGAGCCGAACCACATCGCGAAGGCGATACAAGACGCCAAGCCGGAAGCCATTTTACACTTTGCCGCCAGCGCATTGGTCGGTGAGTCGATGACCCAGCCCGGCAAGTATTTTCACAACAACGTGGTGAACGGGTTGAGCTTGCTGGACGCGGCTCTCAAGGGCGGTGTGAAGAAATTTGTCTTCAGCAGCACCTGCGCCACCTACGGCCCGCCCGATCGCGTGCCGATGACCGAGGATCTGCCGCAGCGACCGATCAACCCTTACGGGGAATCCAAGCTCATGTTCGAAAAGATGCTTCAATGGTATCATCAGATTCACGGCTTGGAATTCGTCGCATTCCGTTACTTCAATGCGGCTGGGGCCAGCCCGAACTTTGGCGAGCATCATAAAATCGAAACCCATCTAATTCCGAATGTGCTTAAGGTTCCGCTAGGCAAATCCAAGCAGGTCGAGATTTACGGCACTGATTATCCAACCCCGGATGGCACATGCATCCGTGATTACATCCACATCATTGATTTGGCCCAGGCCCATATCCTGGCGCTGGCTCCTGGCAAACAGGGGTTCTTTAACCTCGGCAATGGCGATGGCTATTCCGTCCGGCAGGTGATTGAGACTTGCGAGCAGATCACCGGCACGAAAATCCCTGCTATCGAAAAGCCGCGCCGCGCCGGTGATCCGCCGAAGCTTGTGGCTGCGGCTCATAAAGCCATTCAGGAACTCGGCTGGAAGCCGAAGTATCCGAAGCTGCAGGACATCATTTCAACGGCATGGGCCTGGCATAAGAAGCACCCTGAAGGTTACGCGGACTAGGTTTGCAGTTACCATCTCGGGTCCGGCGGGCCATCCAGGGCTCGCCGGATGATCTTACGGGTGCGATGGAGCAAGGCCTTTAAACCCGTCTCCGAAGAGCCCTGCTCAGGAACGATAAACTCCATGTAACGCTCCGGGCGGAGCAAATCGGTAAATCCCAGGCTGCGATATAACCGATGCGCATCGCGAGTGGCTAGTGACCACCGGCTAAGCGTATGCAACTCCGGGTGTTGCAGAATCGTTCTCAAGAGCCATGTCGCAAGGCCCCTGCCCCGGTAAGGGTCCAGGATAAAAACATCTGCCAAATACCCGAATGTCGCTCGATCTGTAATCACACGAGCGAAGCCAACCTGCTTGCCGTCCGCAGTGTATACTCCGAAGCAAAAAGAATTGGCAATGGCTCGTTCGAGCACCTCACGTGGTCTTTTGTTAGCCCAATAGGTCTGTGAAAGAAACCCGGAGATCGCCTCGAGATCCAAACGGGCCGGGTCGGTGCTGATCACGAATCCATCCTTCTGATAATCGATGTTCTGACCGTCCGGCATTTCGTTAGGGTTGTGGATCGGTGGGTGGTGTTGCGAGCTGACTGCAAAGCCGGGCCAAAGCCATCTGTGCCGCCTCACTTTCAGCGACCTTCTTGCTCTTGCCCGTGCCGCGTCCGAGTTCTTCCCCGCCATGGCTCACCGTGCAGACAAACACACGGTCGTGGTCCGGGCCAGTTGTAGAGATGAGTTTATAACAAGGCGCTTCCAGTGATTTGCCTTGAAGCAATTCCTGCAACTCCCCTTTCGGATTCTCGACGGAGGGGATATGGTCCAATTGGCTGAAGGCCGGCTCGAACAGGCCTAGAATAAAGCGTGAGGCAGCCTCCAACCCGGCATCCAAATACATGGCTCCGAGGACCGCCTCGAAGGCGTCAGCCAGAGTGGAGACGCGAGTGCGCCCCCCGCTTAACTCTTCGCCGTGGCTTAGGATGAGATGAGGACCGAGGCCTATGGCCGCCGCCCTCTCAGCCAGCGCAATGCCGTTAACCAGTTTTGCCCGAGCTTTGGAAAGTGGCCCCTCATCGTCCGTCGGGAACTTCACGTAGAGCTCATGGGTGAGGACCAATTGCAAAACCGCATCGCCAAGGAACTCCAGTCGCTGGTTGGTTGGCGCTACCCCCCCGTGCTCATGGGCAACTGAGGGATGAGTCAATGCCAGCTTGAGCAAATCGGGGTTATTGAACCGATGGCCCAGCCGCTCCTCTAGTTGTTCGTAGTCACTCACAGCTTGGCTGTTACTCCTTGGGTGGCGCGTCCTTAATAGGTGCCTCTGCACCAGCGTCAGCAGCAGGCTCATCCACCGGGGTCTCTGAGGGCGCTTCCTCAGTTTCAGCCGGAGACGGCGGCGACGGCGGTTCAGTGGCAGCAGGCGGTTCAGCCGGGGTCAGCCCTGCGATTCCGTGCTCCAGCAGGTGCGCAACATCCTTCTGCACTTGTTCCAGTTGGGTCAGTTGCAGATCCGGATCGATAATCGTGAACACATCCCCGGATTTGGGATGCTCGTAAATGAAAACCCGGCGTCCCTCGCGGCGGAGTTGCTCCTTAACCCGGAGGAGGCGCTTGCGCTCGAGCATGACAGCTAAAATGTAACCGGCAGGAATGTACTGCGGATTGTTAAGCTCAATGAGTTTGCGGAGCAGAGATTCGGCGGTTTCTTTCTGGATCGCCTCCGTGGGCGGGGCAGGGGCCTCGTAAACGCCATGCCAGTAAGACACAAAGCCTTTGCGCTCACGTGCGCCTTCAGGATCGCGGTCCCAGCAAGCCTGGCAAAGATCGAGACGGCGCAATTCAGATCGCTCCTCGTAGAGAAGGGTGTGAAAGCACTCTTTGTCGGTAAACCCGCGCGTGCACGTTGAACACGCATGGGCGCGCGATTGAATATTCCAGTCGGTCATTACTT
This sequence comes from uncultured Verrucomicrobiota bacterium, assembly GCA_942493075.1. Classification (GTDB taxonomy): domain Bacteria; phylum Verrucomicrobiota; class Verrucomicrobiia; order Limisphaerales; family UBA8199; genus JBBQYD01. The sequence goes on from OW818681.1 coordinate 766,625, forward strand.
CGTATCTCCACCCCGGCTGCCAGCCGCGGCTTTCCCTTATTATTACCGGGTCTGGTAGCTCTGCAATCTCAATGACTCTCGATTTTTACTGATTTTGGTCCGTCGATTTGGCACAACATGAGAGCTGAACGAATGAAAAAGAAGAAGAACGAAGCTACAGAGGCTCAGTTGTTGGATCTCTTGCGCAAGGTGTTGCCGAAGGCAACCCATGATCCTGAACTGGCCGGCAAGATTTATTCCCTCGTAGAGAGCGAACTCAAGTCCAAAGCCCAGACCAGCGCTTTTGACAAGTTTTGCGCTCGTGTTCCCCTTCAGGACCTGGAGCCAGCCAGTATCGAACAGGCCAAGCGCCAATTCGTCGAGTCCTTTCCCGAGGCTGACGTCGCGGTGAAGCCGAACAAGAAGGAGAAAACGCTTGCAGTGGAGATCGCGTTGCCCAATGGCACCCAGCTCACCGGCGAAGTGCAGGTCAACACCGAAGAAGCCAAGCCAGAGGACGAAGAGCAGGAGATTAAGCTCAAGTTCGTTCCTTTCCCCGTTTGCATGCCTGGCGATAAGGAACTAGTCTGGTTCCTGGCAAAGCGCGAAAACATGACGTCCGATGAGGCGGGCATCGCGCTGAGCAAGGTTGAGGAGGATTTCTGGGCGTCCAAGACAGGCCAGAAGCTGCTGCGCGATCGGGTGGAGCGCATTTTTCCCGAATTTATCGCGCGTGTTCCCTCGGGTCTGATGAACGAGTTAGGACTGAAACGGCACTACAAAACGCCTGAAGCAATCAAGATCACTCGCTCGCTTCCCCCGAGCAAAGAGAAGCGAACCAAGGACGGCGCGGCCTAGGTAAGAGGGCAGGGAAGGCCATATTCTGACAATCCGGAAGCCAAAAAAGGGCGAGGTTTTGCCACCATTTGTGTTGCCAACAATTTCGCCTTTTTTTCAATATTAACAACTATGGAAGACGTCCTTGTTGGCGATCTGATTTACGCCTTCGCTTTTTGCCTGGCTGGCCTTGGGTTTGCCGCCGGCCCGTTCGTGGTCGTGCATTTGTTGCAGGCGCGCAAGACCCGCAACACGGCCCAGAAAACCGACCAGTTCATTGAGTGCGGCATGGAGCCAATCGGCGATGCGTGGATTCGTTACAGCGCGGTTTATTATCTCTACGCCCTGGTGTTTGTTGCCTTCGCCGTGGATGTGCTTTTTTTGATCCCCGTAGCCCTGGTTTACGGGCGCGTGTTCCCAATTCGCGATTTTGTCGAACTGCTCATCTTCGTGGGCATACTATCGCTCGTTATCGTGTATGCCTGGAAGAAAGGTGTCTTTGAATGGAAACGAAAGAAGATCTCTCCCAACTCGTAAAAGACTGCTCGCCCATCGTGCAGTTTGCGGTGTTGGATGACCTGTTGTCCCTCGGCCGTGCCAACTCGCTTTGGCCGCTTACCTTCGGTCTGGCCTGCTGCGCCATCGAAATGATGGCTGCCGGGGCTTCCCGCTTTGATTTGGCCCGGTTCGGTGCCGAAGTGTTCCGCCCCTCTCCACGGCAGGCGGACGTCATGATTGTTGCCGGCACGATCAACAAGAAGATGGCGCCCGCAGTAAAGACGCTCTATGACCAAATGCCCGAGCCGAAATGGGTCATTGCGATGGGCAATTGTGCCATCTCAGGCGGGCCGTTTGTGTTCCCTGGCCAATACGCCGTGGTCGAAGGTGTGGACAAGCTCTTCCCGGTTGATGTGTTTATTCCTGGCTGTCCTCCCCGTCCCGAAGCCCTTATCGAGGGCATCCTCAAACTTGAGGAGAAGCTCACAGGCAAGCGGCGCTGGCCCGTCGTGAAGCCGGATTAATTTTGCCTCAGTTCTGCTATGAATCCCACAGGTGCTGATCAACCCACAGGCGTGCCGCCCGCTCCTCAGCCGGCTGCCGCTCCCAGCAACCCCGCCGCCGCCGCTGCTCCAGCACCGGCCGCACCCAAGCCGGCCCCCGCAGTTCCTAAACCGGCGGCTCCCCCGCCGCCACCGCCTCCTCCCGTTCCTGTGCCGGAGTCGCTGGCCAAACTGCCCATCCCCTTTCAAGGCGTGGACTACGCCTGGCGCGGTTATCATGCCGAAGCCAGGGTGGAACCCGGAGATGTTGTCCGATGCGCCCAGGTGCTCGATCACGAAGGATTCTCTCTCGATACGATCACCGGAGTTGATTGGATGGCTGAGAACCAGATGGAAGTTGTTTACGATTATTTCCATCCATCCCGCTGCATGCGAGTGGCTGTGCGCGCCCGCATACCCCGCGAGAACCCCGAGATCGATACGATTCTTAAAGTGTTTCCGGGCGCCAATTGGCACGAGCGCGAGACTCATGACTTTTTCGGCATCCGTTTCCACGGCCACCCTTACCTTGTGCCGTTCCTGCTGCCTGAGGATGCCACCTATCACCCCCTAAAAAAGGACTTTGCCAGTGATCCTAAGTAAAGAGCCTTTGCCCACAGCTCCCGGGGCGACCGAGACGTTTGTCATTAACCTGGGGCCCCAGCATCCGGCCACCCACGGCGTGCTGCGCGTCAAGCTCACCATGGACGGTGAGTACATCATGAATGCTGAGCCCGTTTGCGGCTACATTCACCGCATGCAGGAGAAGATGGCTGAGAACCGCACTTACGCGCAGTTCCTCCCCAACACGAGCCGCATCGATTATCTTTCCGCGATGACCTACACTCACGGGTTTGTAGGCGCCATCGAGAAGGGGCTCAAGCTGCAGATCCCACCGCGGGCCGAATACCTGCGCGTGATCACTTCCGAACTCAACCGCATCTCCAGTCACCTGGTATGGTGGGGCGCATTTCTGCTGGATCTGGGCGGGTTCACTCCCCTGCTGTACGCATTTGATGATCGTGAGAAGATCCTGGACCTCTTGGAAGGCATAACAGGCTCACGCTTAACTTACAGCTATTACCGGATTGGCGGACTCTACAACGATGTCGATGAGCAGTTCCTCAAAGGCACACGTGAGTTTGTCAAGCACATGCGGCCTCGGCTGAAAATGTACCGGGAACTGGTCACCGGAAATATCATCTTCCAAAAGCGGCTTGAAGGCATCGGCCCGATCTCGGTTGAATTGTGCCGCAAGTACGGCGCCACCGGACCCGTCATCCGCGGGTCGGGCGAGCCTTACGATGTGCGCCGGGTCGAACCTTATTCCGCTTACTCGGAATTCGATTTCGAGATCCCGACTTCGACGGTTTGCGATTCCATGGCGCGCTACCTGGTTCGCATGGAGGAAATGGTCCAGAGCCTGAGGATTATCGAGCAGGCGCTTGATCGTCTGCCTGCCGGGCCGGTTGTTGCCGAAAAAGTGCCACGTGTTCTCAAGCTTCCGGCAGGCGACTATTGCTATGCCACGGAGGCAGCACGAGGCCGGTTTGCCGTGCGAATCATCAGCGATGGCAAAGAGATTCCCTATCGCGTGAAATTGCGGACGCCCTCGCTGTCCAACTTGAGTTTGTTTGAAGAGGCGAGCGGCGGCATGCTGCTGGCCGACGCGCTGGCGTTGATGGGCAGCCTGGACCTGGTGATCCCGGACATTGATCGCTGATAGTCAGCACAGGAAGGTCGATGGATGGCCGGAGAGATCGGGTGGTGCCTGATAACATTAGGTGCGTTAATTGTATGTATTATTGAGCGAATCTGATTCTCCCGGTTGCCCGGATTATTAGTTTCATTTTCTTGACCTCTCCGCTGTTCCTATTAAAGTACGGCCCGTCATTGACACTGCGTCAATCGAGGTCGGGGAAAAATCCCATGAACATAATCGCGTACGTCTTTAAGTCGTCACTAGGCAAAAAGTATATAATGGCCGTTTCAGGCTTCTGCCTGTTCGGGTTCGTCATTGGACACATGGCCGGCAATCTCCAGGTTTTCCTGGGACCCGAGGCCATCAACCGCTATGGCCACTTCCTCCAATCCGTACCGGAATTGATCTGGCCGGCACGCTTGAGCTTGCTCGCTCTCATCGGCCTGCACATCTGGTCAGCCGCTCAGTTGACTCGGGAGAACCGGGCCGCCCGCCCGGTGGCCTACGGCGAATACAAACCCGTCGGCTCCACCTACGCCTCACGCACGATGTTGATGACCGGCCTGATCGTCGCCTCCTTCATCATCTACCACTTGCTGCACTTCACCATTCGCACCAAGGGCATCAACCTCACGGGCCAGGATTTCGTCACCTTCACGGACACTGAATACGGCCATGACATTTACCGGATGATTGTTGTGGGTTTCAAACATCCGCTGGTCTCGCTCTTTTACCTGGTGGGTGTGGGATTGCTTTGTTTCCACCTCAGCCATGGCATCAGCGCCATGTTCCAATCCATTGGCTGGAAAAATGAAACCTACCGTCCGCTCCTGGACAAGGCGGCGCGGTTGATTGGCTTAGTGTTGTTCCTCGGCTACGCCTCCATTCCGGCGGCGGTGCTGCTCGGCATCTTAAAGGAGGCAACGAAGTAATATGGCTCTCGACAGCAAAATTCCATCAGGACCACTCGCGCATAAGTGGGACAAGCATAAATTCGATCTCAAGCTGGTCAATCCCGCCAACAAGCGGAAGTTCGATGTGATCGTGGTGGGCAGCGGTTTGGCCGGCGCTTCCGCCGCAGCTACGCTCGCTGAACTCGGTTACAAAGTAAAATGCTTCTGTTACCAGGATAGCCCGCGCCGCGCTCATAGTATCGCCGCTCAAGGCGGTATCAACGCCGCGAAGAATTACCAGAACGACGGCGATAGCATCCACCGCCTTTTCTACGACACGATCAAAGGCGGCGACTTCCGGGCGCGTGAAGCGAACGTGCATCGCCTCGCCGAGGTGAGCGTCAATATTATCGATCAATGCGTCGCCCAGGGCGTTCCTTTCGCCCGTGAATACGGCGGGTTGCTCTCCAACCGCTCCTTCGGTGGAGCCCAGGTCTCCCGCACATTCTACGCACGCGGTCAGACAGGTCAGCAGCTTCTGCTTGGTGCTTACCAGGCTCTGAGCCGCCAGATCGGCGCAGGCGCTGTGAAGATGTACCCGCGCACCGAAATGCTCGACGTGGTAGTCGTTAACGGCCATGCCAAGGGCATCATCGTGCGCGATCTCGTGACCGGTGAGGTTTCCTCTCATGCCGCGGATGCGGTGGTGCTGGCAACCGGCGGTTACGGCAATGTGTTCTTCCTTTCCACCAATGCGAAAGGCTGCAATGTAACGTCCATCTGGCGCGCATACAAGAAGGGCGCCTACCTGGCCAATCCTTGCTACACGCAGATTCATCCCACCTGCATCCCGGTCAGCGGCGAACATCAATCCAAGCTGACCCTGATGTCCGAATCGCTCCGCAATGACGGACGCGTCTGGGTGCCCAAGAAGAAAGAAGATTGCGGCAAAGCTCCCGGCTCAATCCCGGAAGATGCCCGCGACTATTACTTGGAACGCAAATACCCGAGCTTCGGCAACCTGGCTCCTCGTGACATTTCGTCACGCGCCGCCAAGGAAGCCTGCGATCAGGGCCGCGGTGTCGGTCCCGGTGCTCTGGGTGTTTATCTCGATTTCAGCGATGCCATCAAGCGGTTGGGCCTTGAGACGATCAAGGCGCGCTACGGGAATCTTTTCGACATGTATGAAAGGATCACCGGCGAGAATGCCTACGGTGTTCCGATGCGCATTTATCCGGCGGTGCATTACACCATGGGTGGCACCTGGGTGGATTACAACCTGATGAGCACGCTGCCCGGTCTGTTCGTTGTCGGCGAAGCCAACTTCTCCGATCACGGTGCGAACCGCCTGGGCGCCAGTGCACTGATGCAAGGTTTGGCGGATGGCTACTTTGTGCTGCCTTACACGATCGGCAACTACTTTGCCACCTGCAAGCAGGGCAAGCCCTCCTCCGGCAGTGCCGAGTTCAAGAAGGCTGAGGAAGAGATCAATAACTTCACCCGCCGCCTGTTGAACAACAAGGGCAAACGCACGCCTACCTCCCTGCATCGGGAATTAGGCAAGTTGCTCTGGGAAAAGTGCGGCATGGCCCGCAATGACGCCGGCCTCAAGGAAGCGCTCAAGCGGATTCCCGAGTTGCGCGAAGAATTCTGGAAGACAGTCAACGTCTCTGGCGAAGCGATGGAGTTCAACCAGGCGCTCGAATATGCCGGACGCGTGGCTGACTTCATGGAGTTTGGCGAATTAATGTGCCTGGATGCGCTCCACCGCAAAGAATCCTGCGGCGGTCACTTCCGGGAAGAGTATCAAACCCCCGAAGGCGAAGCCCAACGGGATGATGAGAACTTTGCTTATGCCGGAGCCTGGGAGTACCAGGGTGAAGGCAAGGCGCCGGTCCTGCACAAGGAACCGCTCGTTTACGAAGAAGTTCACATGAGCACGCGGAGTTATAAATGAATCTGACACTTAAAATTTGGCGGCAACGGAACGGCCAGACGCCCGGCCATTTTGAGACCTACGAGGCCAAGGGTGTCAGCGAGGATATGTCCTTCCTCGAGATGCTCGACGTGGTGAACGAAGAGATCATGGCAGCAGGGAAAGATCCTGTTGCCTTTGACTCGGATTGCCGGGAAGGCATTTGCGGCATGTGCTCGCTGGTGATCAACGGCGTGCCACATGGCGGCCATCGCGGCACTGCGACCTGCCAGTTGCACATGCGCCATTACAAAGATGGCCAGACCATCACCATAGAACCGTGGCGCGCCCGTGCGTTCCCGATTGTTCGCGACCTGGTGGTTAACCGTGCCTCGTTTGATCGCATCATTCAAAGCGGCGGGTTCATCGGCATTAACACGGGCGGCACCCCTGATGGCAACGCCCTCCCGATCTCGAAAGAGATTGCAGATCGCTCCATGGACGCGGCGGCATGCATCGGATGCGGCGCTTGCGTGGCGGCCTGTAAGAACGCCTCCGCCATGTTGTTTGTGGCGGCCAAGGTTTCGCACCTGAATCTGCTCCCGCAGGGACATCCGGAGAAGAACGCCCGCGCTCTGGCCATGGTCTCTCAGATGGACAAGGAAGGCTTTGGCTCCTGCACGGTCACCGGTTCTTGCGAAGCGGTTTGTCCGAAGGAAATCAGCCTAAACTTCATTGCGAAGCTGAACCGCGACTACGGTCTCGCAGCACTCAAGGGACGGTAACCCCTGCAAATTTCACAAAGGGCGTCCGGATCTTCCGGGCGCCCTTTTTCTTTAGTAGGAGAGGCTTGATTGGGTCCATACGTGTCGGGCGGGATTTCTAGTTAAATATACCCGTTTATATTCAAATGTTGATAGAAATGGTTATAAATAGGTAGAAGCGGGTTGGCAAGCGAATGCAATTCTCATTGTGTCCTGATTTTTCTATTTCTAAGCCACAACGCGGCGAGAACTGAAACGGGGGCCAGCATCAGAATGGCGAGCCCCGTCAGAACGAGGCGCCGATGCCCAACCGTGTCTCGCGTGGCGAGGGGAACCGGTTTTTTGAGAGGGATCAAATCGCCGTTCGTTCCGAGTCGTTTGGGTCCGCCGTTCTCGTAGATCCAATGCCTGCTCGCTGTTGTGTGGAGGTAATGCTCTCCTTCGCCCAAGGCTACTTTCCGAGGTCCGTTGCTTGGATCAAAATCGACGGCACCCAAAGGTTCCGGGCTGGTTTCTATTTTGAGTATTTCAAACTCGGATCGAAACTCTGGTTTTTGATTGCCAAGGTATTTGACCACAAACCGACTTGGCAGATACGTAAGAGGGAGTTCTCGCGAGTAGTCATATTCAATGACATAAGGGAACTCGTTGTACTTTAATTCCAGCCGGACCACGCGGTCCTTCTCAACTACGGCTGTTCCTTTAATCGTGACAGAATCAAGATCGGCTGAGGGAATCTCAAAGCGGTTCCCATCCCATCGGATTGTTCCAGGAATCACGCTCATGATTCCCAGGTTCAAAAGTTGCCGCAGGTTCTCACTGGCGACCAGAGCTCCCTTGTGGGCGCTGCTCGTTTTTACACGTTTATGCGGGCTGGCTGCATCCGCAGGAAGCGGACTAGGAGCCGTCCATGTCTGGAGCGTATCCCCGAAAAGCGCCCAGTAGTTGCTTGCATACCGCCCACCAGATCGGAAAGCCGCAGGGTTGTTAGTGAGAGTTGAGCCGTCCTTCTCGGGATCGATGCCGCGCACGAGGAAAGCGTCGGGCTGCCATTTGGCCAGAAACCATCTGAAACCGTGTTCATCAAGACCGGTTTTCAAACCACTCCTGGAATCGGCAAGTTTCTTTGAATGCACAAAGGATCCCTGTCCGGCATCGTATTCCAAAGCGAGCGGAGTGGAGTCCCCAGCCGTTCGCACCTTGTAAACAAGGTTTGTAATATTCGCCGGGGGCGACTCGATGAAGTTTTTAAACAGAGCCACATTCGCCTGCGCCTCGGAAACGCAAAGCAACGCAACGAGACCCCAGCCGAAGCTCCGGATACGACGCCTGTACCGTCGTGTCGCTTCAAGGACCAATGTTACCGGATGAACGGCGCAGTTGGGGGCTTGGATAACATTGGACGCCAGCTTCATTGTTTTGTGAACTTCCGCCTACGTTAGGTGACAATCATCTATATAGCAATCTGACGCTCGATGAATGCTGGCATCGATTGCGGGGTGCGGACGGAACAACGGAAAGCCGCGAGACGCCCCTTCTACTTGTCGGCCCGCAGTAACGGGGCGGTGTGTTCGTCTGCCACCTGGTATTTCTTATCCTCACCCAGATGGATCAGCCGGGTGCGAACAGTCCCTGGCTTCACCGTGACCAGAATGCCGCCTACGGTTCGAATGGCGCCGGTTGGACTCTGATCCGAGTAAGTATATGCCAGTTTCTCCACGTTATTGGTTATCGCGCCCGCGCGCACACCACGCTCGCCATCAGACGACGGCACTACCATGTAGATCGTTCCCAGCCCGGTTTCCACCACCTTATCCTGTCGCAATGGATGTGTGCGTTGATAGACGTGATTGTTCCCTGCCAGCGCCAGCGCAACGTTATGTTTGTCGCAGAAGTCTTTCCAATTGGCATACCAACTGGTCTTCCCGGCCCGGCCATCGAACCATTGGTAATGTTCACAAAGAAAGATGTGATCAAATCGGCCCTTTTGCTTCTGGATGACTCCTTCGGCCCAGTCTTTGGCCGCCTGTTCTCCCGCAGGGTTCTTCACCATGACTTCGTTGTTCAATGTAAGAAACAGCACACGCCCATACAGGAACCAATAGCAGACGCCTTCCTGACCCGCATAACCGTTCAAGGGAAAGTGATTCGCCGCTCGAAAGAAGTCCGAGCTGACCGTCCCGGTGCGGGTCATGGCGTCGTGATTTCCAATGACGTTGGCGAACATAAATTTGTTGAAGAAATCCTGTTTATACATGTCTTTCCAGAAGGAGTAGCTCCCACCCCAGGCAATGACGTCACCTGTGGAAAAGAGGAAATCCACGCTGGGATCGATCTTTACCGCGGCATCAATAAGCTTGGCAGCGTGGCGCAACCGTCCCGGGAGGGGTGTGTAGGCGTGATAATCTCCGAGCCAAAAGAAGCTGAATTCCTTCGCGCCAGCAGTCTTGAACTGATACACCGGACTGCAGTTCTTCGCTGAGTCGCAAATCTTGTACTGGTATTCCGTATCCGGGGTGAGATTGGTCAGAGTGACACCCCAATCCGTGAACACCGCGGTCTCAGTTATGTTTGAATTGGAGGCCGATTTCGACGGGATGCCGTTGAAGACCATGCAAAGTTGCCCGGCACCCAGCACGTGCCTGGCTTTGACCCAGGTGGCATCCGATTTCAACGTGTAGGTAACGGAACATCCGGTAGTGTTCGTATCCGAATGCCAGCCGATGTTCATCTGCACGGAGGCATCCTCGCCCGGGTTGGTGACGATTGAATAGATGCTATCGGGGTTTGCCCATGTGCGGGAGCCCATGCCACAGAGGACTAACACGGCACTCCAGAGCATAAAACGCGTGGCCGTTTCCTTGACGCATATCCGTAACGTGTTCATATATCGATAGTAAACGCTAGAATCTTTTTCCTAAAGTTCTTTTAGAAGGAGCCGATAATGGTCTTGAGAGTAATAGTATGAGCACGGTTAATCCTTTATCTAGTTCGGCGAGCATGGCCTACGCCACCTCGTTGGCTGACAGCGCGAAGTTGAAGAGAAGCCTCTTCAACATCGGAAGTGCTATTGAAAAAGGCGACATCGCCACGGCGGAATCCAAGCTGACCAGCTTGCTGCAGGATTATCCGCAGTACGCCACAACGGGCGACACCGCTGCAAACCCGGACTCGATCAACGCCCATTTCCAAACCGTTTCACAAGCGATCTCCCAGAAAGATACCGAAGCTGCGAAAACCGCTTGGAACACGGTGAAGAATGATCTCTCCAAGTCGGGCATCACACTTTCCGAAACCGGAGTCGATGCGGCAAAGCTCATAGCGGAGAATCGGGCCTCTGTTGACCGATCCATTCTGGACGCCATGTTCGGTGGCAGTTCCGAGAGCAGCCTGGTTTCCACGCTCCTGGGCAAATCGTCATCGGACTCAGCCGCGGATTCGGTGAGTTCCCTGGTCTCGAAGTGGGTCACATACAAAGCCACGGGCACCACGTCTGAAACAAAGACGGACTCCGAATTGTCGAAGATTCTCGACACATCCGCTTAGCGCCAGGGGCACTCTTCTAGTTAGGCTGCCTGTCGTTTTACCATTTTCCCCAGGAGTTCCACCGATCTTTCCATGTCCTCGTTCCATGGATAACCACAGTTGAGCCGGATAAAATTCCGGTATCCACCCTGAGGTGAGAACAACGGACCAGGCGCAACGCTCACACCGGCTGCGTGGGCTTCATTGAACAGTCGGATCGCGTCCACCTTTGCAGGTAGTTCGCACCACAGAACGAAGCCACCCTGTGGCTTGGAAAGACCAATCTCATCCGGGAAATATCGGGCCACCGCTTCACCCATGCGCAAGACCTGGTTGCGAAAATGCTCCCGCAAAGAGCGCAAGTGGCGATCATAGCCTCCGCTCTTGAGGAACTCCGCCACAGCAAGCGTTGTGAGAGTGGGACAGCCCAGTGAACTGCTCGCTTTCAGGCGCATGACACGATCACGCCAGCGACCTGCGGCCAGGTAGCCAACGCGGTACCCAGGGGCAAGCGTCTTGGAAAATGAGCCGCACAGGAGCACGTAGCCATCAGGATCGAAAGCCTTGAGACAACACGGCCGGCTTCCATGATGTTGAAGATCCCCATATAGATCATCCTCCAGGATTGGAATCTGACGTTCAGACATTAGCCGCACCAACTGCTGTTTATTCTCAGCGGGCATAAGAGCGCCCGTGGGATTATTGAAGTTAGGGATTAACACGCAGGCTGAAATGCGATTGCGCCGCAGCATCCGTTCCAGAGCGAACAAATCCGCGCCGCGCTCACTGTCACTTGGAATCGGCAGAGCCTTCAGGCCAAGGTCGCGCAGCATGCCTACAAAGCCAAAGTAGGTGGGAGTCTCCACTGCTACCGTCGAGCCCGGAGGACATGTTGCCCTCAGGGCTAGCGACATTGCCTCGGTGCAACCATTGGTGACAATGAAATCCTCAGGATTGAGCGAGCATCCCCATTCCAACGAGCGGCGGGCGAGTTCCCGGCGCAGAACCTCGCTGCCCGGGGGCATGTCGTAGGCGAGGCTTTCGGGGCCGGACTCACGCATGACGCGATTGACGATCGCGCTCAGTTTCTTGAATGGCAAGAGCTCCGGGCAAGGCAAGGCTGCCCCTAAAGGTACGCGTGCGGAGCCGCCTTGATTGGTCTGCAGAGAGGCCAGTGGATCAAGTCCGCCCAGGTCAACCGCTCGGCTTCCATCTCCGCCCCTGCTGACCGGCTGGCGCAGTTGATCCGTCAATCGTGCGCGCACATAAAAGCCTGACTTGGGCCGCGCTTCCACCAGGCCGCGAGTTTCCAAAGTGGCCAGGGCCTGCAGAGCTGTAGGCACGCTCACCCGCTGTTGGCGGCTGAACTGCCGGACAGATGGCAGGCGATCCCCAGGCCGCAGCGAGCGGCTTAGAATCATCTCTTCCAGACGGCTGGCAAGTCTCTGATAGACCGGGCCGCCATCCTTGTTCTCGCACAGCTTCATACACTCAGGGTAGCACGCAACGGCCGAACCAGCACAGATACAGTTTCAGACAAACCAACCTTGTACAGTTTGGACTGTACAGCGATGAAAGTCACGTTGCTGTATCTGTTAAATTTCCTGGATTCCCTCCACATTCCCGGTATGAAGACGGGCAACCTCCAGCTCCCGGCGCTCCCGGGCACACGGCGGACGGAACCCACGGCGCAGCCAGCCTCAGCAGCGCGCCGCTGGTGGCTCCGGCTGCGCCGCGCGCTATGTATTTTCGAATACCAGCTTGCACGGCATCATCGGATGGGCTGGCAACCCGGGTTGGATGATGAAGCTCGCAAGCGGCGGTTGGAGAAGCTGGAGAGGCTGTAGAAGAGTCTGACAGGGCGGTCCCATTCTCCGATAATCATTGGGACGAATGAGACCGCCGGGACTGACGGAACGGACATTATTTCTTCCTGCTTTCCTTCCAGCTCTCACGGTTTTCTTTTCGCAGTTCCTGCCATTTCTTGAACTGCTCAGGAGTGAGGATTGCCTTCACCTTGGGCGTTGCGTCATCGCGAATGGCTTTGAGCTTGCGCGCCTTCTGGAACCGGCGCATGGAAGTATCATCGCGAATGGCTTTCGCCTTCTGGATTTCCTCCTGCATGATGGCCTTGAGCTTTTCCTTCTGCTCTGGAGTTAGATTGAGTTCCTTGGCCATTTCCTGCATTCGCTCGCGGACGACCGCTGCGCGATCCGTGGTGTTGGTTTGCTGTCCGTAAGCAAGTGGCTGGCAGCAAAGCAAGCCTGCCGCCATAATGATGGAAGCCTTTTTCAGTAATCCGTATCTCATATAATTGATTGCGTTTGATTCTGTCTGAATCGGCAGATCGGTTGAGCCGCTAATCCAGAGACGTTTCAAACCCTTATGGCGGATGGGCGGTGTGAAAGGTTACAGGCCGCCCGAGTTCGTAATGGATTCTGGTTCAGGGGAGGCATTGGTCCGGTTCTTGAGGTGCTCCTGCATGCGTTCACGCAGGCGCTGACGCTGATCTGGAGTTAAACGTTCGCCACGCTGCCATTGGTCTCGAACCTTGCTGCGTTCACGGGCCAGTTCGTCAAGCCGTTGGTTTTGCTCAGAAGTCAACAAAGGCCGGATCTCAGCTTCCGCCTCCTTTCGAGCTCGCCGCAGTTCGGATACCGCATTCGTCATGATGGCGCGCATCTCGGCAGCACGCCTATCAAGGAGGGGAACCACCTTCCCTTGCTGGTCAGCGGTTAGCTCAAGGTGCCGTATCAAGTGCTCCTGGTAGATTTCAAGGGAGGCGGGAATGGCCGGTCGTTGACGATGCTGCCGTTGCTGCTGAACGCGCAATGCGACCGCTCCTCCCAAGGCGCCGCTGCACAAAATGACCAGCAGGAGGGTCCCAATAATCTTTGAGTAAGGTCGCATCTTCATGGGAAAAGAGCGTGTTCGGCCAATGTTTGAATGACCTGGGCCTCCTCCTCAAACTGCACGGGCGTCCATGTCTGCCAGGCCATCCACCCGGCCAGGATCGCCGCCATTGCCGAAGCCATTGCTGCACGTCCGCACCAACGCTCCCAGAGCGGAAGAGAGGAGTCTGGACCTGCTTGTCTTGCCCATTGCGCGGCCACACGGTTGGCAAACCCCAGGGGCGCGGTCTCAACTCCAGGCTCATAAGGCTGCTCATGTGCAGCCTTCAACATCCTTCTCAGCAAGCCGTCTGCGTCATCCCTCATGGTTGTTCCTCCTCTATAATGACCTGGAGCGCCTGCCGCATGCGGCGTCGTGCTCGAAAGGCACGCACCTTGACCAGCGTCTGGTTCCAGCCGGTCCGGACAGCCACTTCGTTTACAGATAAATCCTCAATTTCGAGCCACTGCATCAGCAACCGGTCCTTGGGGTCCAGTGCGTCCAGTAGTTTTCCAACAAGCTCCCGGTTGGCAATCGCGTGATCAATACCCGGCTCAGATCCGCTTGCGACCATGGCACGCAACGCGCCGGATTCGGCTTCGGATAGGTCGGCCCAGCGAAGCTCGGGTCGTGCTCGGTATCGGCGCAACTGGTCGATGCATGTGTGGACGGCCACCCGGGACACCCAGTGCTCAAAGGGCACTGCCCCGCGGTATTGTTCAAGACTCGCAAAGAGGCTCATGAAAACTTCCTGGCAAAGGTCTTCCTCAGCCATCTGCCAGGGACGATGCGCCCGCACAATTCGGAGCACCATTGGGTAGAGGCGTTCGACCAGGCGTCGCGAAGCTGCTTCGTCCCGCTCGCGTACCTGGGCCAGCCAATCCGGAGTGATGGGTTCTGCCTCTGACACCTTTGAGGTCTCCATTGCCGCACGTACCTTGAGGCGCAGGAGCCTGCGGAAAGGTTACACCTCCTGGCTCACACGTTGAACTTAAAGAGCATCACGTCGCCATCCTGCACGACGTATTCTTTGCCTTCGATGCGGTACAAGCCTTTTTCTCGCGCGGCGGCGATGGAGCCGCAGTCCACCAGATCCTGGTAGGCCACAGTTTCAGCTTTAATGAACCCGCGCTCAAAGTCGGTGTGGATGGTTCCAGCGGCTTTCGGCGCGGTGTCCCCGGCATGAATGGTCCAGGCCCGAACCTCTTTCTCGCCAGCGGTGAAATACGTGCGCAACCCCAACAGGTGATATGTGCTGCGGATCAACGCGCCGATGCCCGATTCCTGAACGCCAAGTGCCTGGAGAAATTCCCGGGCTTCCTCGGGTGAAAGATCGATGAGATCGCTTTCGATCTGCGCGCTGATAACAACCGTTTCGCAGGCGATGTGGGTTTTCGCGTAATGACGCACCTTTTCTACGTGCGGATTCGAATCAGCCGTGGCCAAATCGCCCTCCTTCACATTCGCCGCAAAAATGGTCGGCTTATCAGTGAGCAGGAAAAAGCGTTTAGCGATGGCCTTGTGCTCAGGTGAGAGCTTCAGCGTGATTGCGGGTTTCCCCGCATTCAGGTGCGGGATGAGCACATCTAGAACCTCAGCCTCTGCCACAGCCACTTTGTCGCCACGCTTGGCGTCTTTGGCACCCTTGTCCTTGCGCTTCTGAACAGCCTCAAGATCTGCAAGCACCAGCTCGGTGAGAATGGTTTCGATGTCGCGGATGGGGTCGATGTCGCCTGCAACGTGATGAATGTCTGAATCTTCAAAGCACCGGACAACTTGCACGATGGCATCGACTTCGCGGATGTGAGTTAGGAACTTGTTGCCTAACCCTTCGCCCTGCGCCGCGCCTTTCACCAACCCGGCGATATCGACGAATTCGACAGCCGCAGGAATGATCACCGAAGTGTTGGCGATCTTGGATAGCACAGCCGCCCGGTCGTCCGGCACGATGACAATGCCGACGTTCGGATCGATAGTACAAAAGGGATAGTTTGCCGCTTCCGCCTTGCGAGTGCGGGTGAGGGCATTAAAAAGGGTGGACTTACCCACGTTGGGCAAGCCGACGATTCCAGCTCTAAGCATAAAATAAAACGGCAATGGCGATGGACCTACCGCGGGTGAAATTACCGGGGGAGCATTCCCTTGAACAGCGGATGCAGTTCATAAGATCCATCGCTCGGATCTATTGGCAGCGTCTATTATTGCTGGATTCGGCCTGGCAGGCAACCTCCGTTTTCCCAACTATGGACTCATTACACCACTGAGATGATGAGTGTCAGCCTTGGAATGCTTCCCGGACAATCGAAAGATAGCTCTTCTCCTGCGGCGCGACCTGGTAGTCGCTGGCTGCCAGCTCATTGAGCAATTCAAGGACCTGGTGCCGCTGTTCAGAGCTGGTGAAGTTTGCGGCAAGCAACGACGTGTGCGCGCGAGCCTCGGCGGCGCTCTGCGAATGGCGGCTGATCCGGGTTACAGATGCGTCGTATTGCTTGCCGCGATCATAATCGGTCTCGTATCCGAGAGCCGCTAGCAGACGAACGATACGTTGATCTTCCGCAGATGTAAGCCGGCCGTCCGCATACATCGCAAGCATCGCTAGATCCAGAAGCGCCATTCTTTGCTGTTCTGTAAAATTTTTCATAGTCGTGTCAATAATGGGCGGACCTTTCAACGGTACATGCTGGGCGCACGGCTACAAGTAGAAATGGGATGGCAATGCCGGGTCTGGCATCCCCTCGCGGGCACCACTGCACGGGAGGACACCCCGCATCTCGGTGTTGAAGGCCCGGTGTCCTCACCGGGCGTGTCTCGTTGTGTTCTCCCGCACAGGAGCATCCCGAAGGAATCCGAGCTATAAGCCCGGGTGGCGCGAGGAACGAACGCCACCCCGGTGACCTCACGAGGCGTTCATCCCCACGGTGAGCCGGTGGAAGGTGCAGCATCGTCACGATGGCGTTTTAAAGGAGGCATAAGCCTGAGCTCTGGAATTCTACTTCAAGAAATGCCATTTTGTGCCCCATGTCTGATTTGGACCGTGAGAAGAGATTGGCTGCCGTTCGCGCGGTGTCTGAGGTTCAGCCTGGAATGATTGTGGGTCTCGGGACCGGCAGCACTGCGACATTTGCCATTCGTGAACTGGGACGCCGCGTACGGGAAGAGAGCCTCAAGATCATCGCTGCAGCAACGTCCGTCGCCACCGCGCGTCTCGCGGTCGGCGAAGGTATCTCCGTCGTTCCATTTGAACAGGTTTCTGAGGTTGATCTGACCATCGATGGTGCAGACGAGGTTACGCCCCAGTTGCAAGGCATCAAAGGCGGCGGGGGCGCTTTGCTTAGAGAGAAGATCGTCGCGTCCGCATCGAAGCGGGTGATCATCATTGTCGATTCGAGTAAACTGGTTGAGACCCTTGGCCGATTCAAACTGCCGGTTGAAGTGCTGCCGTTTGCGGCGGCGTTTGTTGAAGGTTCGCTAAAGGGCTTTGGGGTTCCCCTAAGCCGCCGAATGCGACCGGATGGCTCTCCATTTCTGACGGATCAGGGCGCCTACATTTTCGATCTGCTCCTCGGAGTGATACCGGACCCGAGCGCTGTCGCCAGAAGGCTGAGCGAAATTCCAGGAGTTCTTGGGCATGGCCTGTTTCTTTCGGAAATTGACGAGGTGTACCTGGGGCAAGGCGATTCTGTTGAGATTCTTCGCCGGGGATGAAATTGGGATCAGTTGATTATTAGGCGGAAAGCCATCAATTCCAGCACCACGGACGAACTCTAAAAGGGCTATGGCAGGACTTTGTGCTGCGATTCGATTGCAGGGATGCTGGTCGAACCGAAAATCAGTAATGTTTGCAGCCACCGGCCCCCTTCGATTCCACCCTGGTGTGCTCTTCCACCTTGGGTCTTCGCGTCTTAGCGTGATCACTTTGAGGCTTTTTGTCCCTCTGCTTTCCGCGAACTCCGCCAGAATTTTTAATTTTCTCCACCTCCCTTTTATTCTATGCTGCATCTATCAACCATGAGCCGGATTCTATTACTACTGTGCCTCTGCACCACGTGGGCGGCGGTTGCTGCCGAAGGTGGTTTTCTGTTTGTGACCTTCAAAGGCGAAGCCACTCCACAAACGGAGCAAATCTACTTCGCACTGAGCCGGGACGGGCGCAAATGGGAGGCGCTGAACAAGGCCGAACCGGTGCTGGTCAGCAAACTCGGCGAGAAGGGTGTTCGGGACCCCTACCTGCTTCGCTCGCATGATGGTCAGCGATTCTATCTGCTGGCCACTGATCTATCGATTCACCTGAAGAACGATTGGCATCGGGCGACACACGCGGGCAGCCGATCCATTGTGATCTGGGATTCGACAAACCTGGTGCAGTGGTCCGAACCGCGCCTTGTGCAGGTCGCCCATACCAATGCAGGTTGCACATGGGCTCCGGAAGCTGTGTACGACGAGGACGCCGGTGACTACCTGGTCTTCTGGGCTTCAACCACCCGCGATGATGATTACAAAAAACAGAGAATCTGGGCATGCCGCACGAAGGATTTCCACACGTTCGGTCCTCCGTTCGTTTACATCGACAAGCCTACCCAGGTGATCGATACAACTATCGTGCGCAGTGGCACGAATTACTATCGGTTCACCAAAGACGAACAATTCAAGGCCATTACTCTGGAGTATAGCCCGGGCTTGATGACCGGTTGGAGCACTGTCTCAAGCTTCTCTTTGGCCAAGATGACCGGGTATGAAGGCCCCGCTTGTTTTGTGCTGGATCGGAGGGAAAACGGGGAACCGGCAACGTGGTGTCTGTTGCTCGACTACTACAGCAAGGGCCAGGGATACAAACCGTTCCTGTCGCAGGACCTGGCTGGGGGACAATTCTCTCCAGGACCGGATTTCGAATTTCCGTTCCGTTTGCGCCATGGGAGTGTGCTCCCTATAACCGAAGCTGAATACGTCCGTCTTCAGGAAGTGTATACCACGGCGGCAACTGCCCCTCCTCCCGCGCTACCCGGCCTGAACGCCGACCCGCATATCGCCGTTTTTGGCGACACCTTTTACCTGTATCCCACGAGCGACGGATTCCCCGGGTGGAGTTCAAAGTCATTTAGCGCATGGTCTTCGCGGGACCTGGTTAGCTGGAAGAATGAAGGCGAAATTCTCAACCTGCCACGAGATCTGACCTGGGCGAAAGAGCATGCCTGGGCTCCTGCCATGGCGACCAAGGACGGCAAATACTACTTCTATTTCAGCGCAGCACAGAATATCGGGGTGGCCGTTGCCGATTCGCCCGTCGGGCCTTTTAAAGATCCGTTAGGCAAACCGCTCGTTGCCAAGACGGACTTTGAGAAAATGCAGGCGATCGACCCCATGGTTTTCGTCGATCAGGATGGGTCCGCTTATTTGTACTGGGGACAGGGGCGCTGCAAAGCGGTGAAGCTCAATCCCGACATGGTATCGTTTGATAAGGCCGAAGTGCGCGACATCACACCTCCCGGCTATAACGAAGGACCGTTCCTGCATGTACGGCAAGGCAAGTACTACTTGAGTTGGTCCGAGTATGATACGCGAGATCCTCGCTATTCCGTAGCTTACGGCACGAGCGACTCACCGCTGGGACCGTTCACGAAAGGCCCTGAAAACCCGATTCTGCGCCAGGAAGGCACTGTGAAAGGGGCAGGCCATCATTCCATCGTAAAAATGCCTGGAACTGATGAATGGGTGATCGCTTATCATCGTTTTCGGATACCGGATGGGGACGGGTTCCACCGGGAAACCTGTCTTTCGCCAATGCGCTATGACAAGGAAGGCCGCATTCTCCCAGTCAAAGTAACCGAAGGCATCACCCGTAAGTAAGGACCTTGCGGGTCCGCACTCGAGCTCTTCTACTTTGCTCCTGAAAGCTCCTTTAGCATCGCGATCTGTTTGCGCACGAGATCGGCTTCCGTCCCTTTAGGGGCCTTGCCGAGCGATTCATCTTCCACACAGAGATCGCCCGAATAGCCAGCTCTGCGCAGAATCCCGACGACGCGGCGGAAATCGATATCCCCTTGGTGGATTGGGGAATTGTATTTGGCATACTCCCAGCCCATCTCGCGCTTGATATTCTGTTTCTCTTTTGGATAGCCGATGCTCTTGCAATGCGTATGCACGGCGCGAGGAGCAAACCGTTCGTAAATCTTGTACAGGTCTGCCAGGGGATGTCCCCACCAATAAAAGTTCGCGAAATCCATCGTCAACCCGAGCTGCGAAGAACCGACACCATTGAACAACCGCTCCAGAAATTCGGGATCATTGGTGACTTTCCCATGGTTTTCCACGCCGAATCGGATGGGCTGATCCTTGGCGATCTCGCACATCTGTTTGCAGGCTTTGATGGCGTATGGCTGGAACTCTTCCTTGCTCATTTTCGAAGGCACCACGTCAATGCGGATGGCAGGGACCTGCAACGCCACAGCCGCCTTTACCACGCGCCCTGTCCATTCCATTTCCTGGTCGTAACGGGTTTCCAACGAATTCGCCATCATGAATGCGCTAATCCGGCAACCGTTCTTGGCGAGATCGTTTTTCAATCGTTTGAGCCCATCGTCTGTCCCCAGCTCATAACGGCCCTCTGGATGGACCAGGCCGGGGCATGTCATATCTGGGAGCACCTGAACTTCGATCGCCTCGGCACCCAAAGCTTTCATGGCTGACCACGAATCGGCTGTGTTCGCGGTTTTAAGCATCTCATCCCGGCAACCAACAACCCATCGTTTGGCTGGTTTGGCGGCGAGCAAACTTGAGGGGCGCGCCAGCGCAGCAGCGGCGGCAACGCAGCCGGCGGCACAAATGAAATCCCGGCGAGAAAACTGTTTTTGAGGCATAGGTATTTTCTGTTAAACGGATGTTAACCTTCGTTGGTCATTGGTAAATGCAAAACGAGTGAATTGTTATTCTTACTTGCTCCAGGCTCGGATGACTTTGATAAGCGCCTCCGCGATTTGCTCGCAGTGATGCGGCTCAAAAGTCGGATAAGCGAAACAGGTGAATGTGTGGCTTTGATGCCATACGGCGTTTGGCACTTTCACCCTCGAGTAATTCACGCTTGAGGGATTGGCATACTCCAGGGAGCGAAATGGGAACTGCGATTTGCCAAATGCGAGATGGTCCTTGTAGGCGCGCTCTGTGTGGCATTGCGGCCAGAACACTCTCCAGCAGGGAGCTCCCTCCGCACCGGCAGCCTTCACAAATTGATCAATATCGCAACGCATCTGATCCATATCCAATGAGAACGCGAGCACGAAAAAGCCGTTCTGCCGCTCAGGCGTATCGATCGGCGTAAACTTGATCTGAGGCAGTTCTTTCAACGCATCGATGATGATGTGGGCGTTCCGACGTCGGCGAGGCATATTCCATGAATCCATCCGGGCTAACTCAGCCAATCCGAGGGCGGATTGCATTTCCGTCATGCGATAATTCCAGCCGACCATGTTGTGTATGTAGGAGAGTTTCTGCTCAAGTTGCAGCAGGTTGAGCCTGTCTTTCACGTCATAACCGTGGTCCCGGAAGCTGCGCGCAATCCATGCGAGTTCTTCGTCATCGGTGGTGACCATTCCTCCCTCGCCCCCGGTGGTAAAGGTTTTGCTTTGGCAGAAGCTGCACCCGGCGATATCCCCCAGAGTGCCTGTCTTGTTGCCCTTGTACACACCGCCGAAAGCTTCTGCATTGTCTTCGATCACCTTGAGGTTATGCCGTTTCGCGAAGTCCCGAACAGCATCCATGTCGCAGACGTTGCCATAGAGATGGACCGGCATAATGGCGCGTGTGCGCTCGTTTACGAGCTTCTCTGCTGACGCGATACTGATGCAGTGATCTTCAAGATTCACGTCGGCGAACCTTGGAATGGCGCCGGCCTGCACGATCGAAAAGCTGCTCGCGATGAACGTGTAGCTCGGCACGATCACCTCGTCACCCGGCCCGATGCCCAAAGCCGTGAGCCCCACATGGAGCGCCGCAGTGCCGTTCGAGACGCTTACGGCGTACCGGCTCCCCTGCCATTCCGCAAACCGCTTTTCGAACTCCATCCCCTGGCGGCCAGTCCAATAGTTCACCCGGCCCGACCGGAGCACCTGCTCTACAGCCTGAATCCCTGCTTCGTCGAATGCAGGCCAATGAGGAAGCGGGTCACGAACGGCTGGGGTACCGCCTTCAATTGCTAACTGTTGGCCATTCCCGGGGGCTGGTGAATGATTGCGCATAGTCTGGATCTGATAACGCAAACCCGGGTGACCTGCTACACATGTTCCAGCTCATTCTGATATTTTTCCGACTTGCCCGCCATTTACCTCATTCCCATCACTGGGCAGGAGCGGCACCGAGGCGATCCTTCCATTGAACCCGGAACTGCCGGGGGCTGCAGCCTTTGAGTGCGAGGAACTGTCGGTTGAAGTTCGAGAGGTTCGCAAATCCGCAGGCAAAGGCGACTTCCGTGATGTTGAAGTCTTCTTCCATCAGAAGGGCACACGCACGTCCGACCCGCAATTCATTGATGAACTGTGGGAATGTCTTCCCAGTGTGGGCTTTGAAGAACCGGCTGAATGCCCCCTCACTTAGATGAACAATGCGAGCCGCCTCAGAAAGCCGGATAGGCTTTCCAAGCTGGCTATTCAGGAACTGAAATACGCGGTCCATCCGGTCCTCATCGAAGCCATCAGCGCGCGCAGCAAAGCTCGGGCTCGTGATCAGCTCACATTCCTTTGATCCCGCCAGGGCCACAAGAATTTGCAGAAATCGAACAACCCGTTCCATGCCCTGAACCTCTGCCATCTCACGCAGCAGAAGACTGACCGCTTGGCGTGTCCGGCCTGTTACGTGCAAACCGCGTTGCGATCGCGCCAGCAGACGCCGCACAGGTTCCATGACGGGCTGTTTTAACAGCCCATCCCCCAGGCAGCCGGGTTCAAACTGGAGCAGCAAAAAATGGACCTTGGGCTGCCCATCACCGGACGGTTCAGCTTGCCAGATGTGGGGCAGATCCGGGCCAACCATGACGAGGTCTCCCGGCCCGAGCCTCGAGATGTTGTCCCCCACGACACGGTAGCCACTCCCGGACAAGAGCAGAATGAGTTCATACTCGGGATGCACATGCCAGGGACAATTGAACCCTGAACTCCGAAGCTCCTTAAACGTGAAGCCCTCCGGGGATTTAGTTGTGAGCCGCTGGAAAACCGCTTTCATGTTGGGAGGTCAACGCACATCAGAAAAGTATCGATTTAAGGTTGATAATGTGTAGAGGCATCCGACCGAAGCAAGCACAATGAAACCATGGCCCAACTCACGCGCAGGAATTTCATCCAAACGATCGCCCTTGGCACTTCGGGTCTTGTCGCCGGAACTGCCCTGCATGGTTGGAGCGGTACAGCCGTGCCGGTCCGCATCCTGGAACCCTTCCATGGGGCAGTCCTCAACAGGCACATGGGAGAAGTCGTTCCCGGCGGGCTTAAAATCAACGTCACCGGCGAGGCCCCGGAGCAGGACAAAGTGACAGTGAACGGCCAACCTGCTCAACGCCAGGGACTCCGTTTCACCGCTGCCATCCTGCTTCGAGATAAGGAGACTGTCATCCGAGCCGAATCCAACGGGGTTTCAGGCAAAGTCCGGCACGAGGTGCGAGTCATTTGGGATCGCCATTCCGAGCCCCGCTACCGGTTTTCCATCGATGACAACAGCTTCTTCCTGCGCGACATCGCTCAAAAACAATACGGATCTCTGTTCGACTGTTTTTACCTCAAAGTGCTGAAGGACCTTCATCAGCGTTATGGCACGAAATTTAGCCTGAACATCTATTATACGACAGGCGACGGCTTCGACCTGACGCAGTTCCCAACCCGGTACAAAGGCGAATGGAAAGACAATGCCGACTGGCTGAAACTCGCCTTCCATGCGTATGCGAATGATCCTGATCGCCCGTACCAGGACGCTGCCCCAGAGAAACTGATTGGTGATCTCGATCTGGTGGCTGAACAGATTGTCCGTTTTGCTGGCAAGTCCACCTACGCCCCGCCGACAGTCATCCATTGGGCCATGGTCGATCCTGCGTCTCTGAAACCCCTATACCGGAGGGGCGTTCGCGCCTTGAGTGGCTACTTCCGTCCCTCCCAGGACGGCTGGGATATCAACTATCGCCTGGACGCTGAACGTTCGGAGTATCTTTGGAACCACGATGCGCTCATGGATTTCGACAGCGGCATCGTTTTCTCAAGAATAGATATTGTGTGCGACACCGTGCCGGTCGATCAAACGGTTCCAACTCTGGCCAAGGCAGCGGAGGACCCGAATCGGAAAGAGATCATGGACTTATTCACCCACGAGCAATATTTCTGGCCGTTCTACAAGCGCCACCTCCCGGACCAGGTAACCCGGGTGGAAACCGCGATTCGGTGGGTTACGGAGCAAGGCTATAAACCTGTGTTCTTCCATGAAGGCTTTCTGGGAGGAAAGGCGTAAAGATAAAACGATTGTCTTTGCGTCCGCCATAGTCTATTGAACCTTTATGCCTCGCAAACTCAGCTCCATCGCTCCCGATTGGTGGGATTACACCACACTTGACGACGAAATCATCCGGGATGCCGCATCCCTCACACCGGAGAAAATGGTCAAGCTCTCGCGCCCAGGCTTCCGGGTGGTCATGTATGACGACTTGGCTGAGTTTTATCTGGCAGAAGCGCTTGAATATATAACAGCCTGGAAAGAATCCACCGCTGATAACCCGGTCGGAATCTGTGGGCCGATCGGACCGACCGAGCAACTCCCGCTGGTCGCCCGGCTGGTGAACGCTCTCGATCTCAAGCTCCATACCGCTCATTTTTGGGGTATGGACGAATGGTACCTGAACGGGAAAGAGGCGCCAGCCTCCCATCCGCTTTCCTTCGAGAAGGCTGACCGTGAACTCTGTTTCAGCCGCATTCGCAAAGAGTTGGTGATGCCCGATGCGAATCTCCATTTTCCCAAGGCAGACACGGCAGCTTATCGCAAAACATGGTCGGCGGGGGTTCGTTGTGCGGTAATGCAAGGCGGCCAGGGTGACGTGAAGCACTGGGCTTTCAATGATCCACCTCGGCGCAAAGGCAAATTCAAGGACGCACCGCCTTCCCCGGAAGAATACCGCAAACTCACAACCCGTGTTGTGGACCTGCACCCACTCACGATCGCTCAAAACGCCCGCACTTCCGGTGGCGGCAATATTTCCCTGGTGCCCACTCAAGCGCTCTCGGTCGGTCCGGTTGAAACCTGGCAAGCGGAGAAGGTTTCTATTTGGCAGGCGGGCAACCATGACAACCCGTTTGGCCAGCGCCTCACCACATTGATGATCGCGAAGAAAATCCCGGATGCGGCGGTGCCAATGTCGTTGCTGGCTGATCACCCGAATGTGCAGTTCAACTTTTATCGGCCAGGTATCGGTCGTTGTGATGTCGAGATGCATTGAATCGGGAGTTGTGGAAGCCAGGCGGGCACTCGAAGACCGGTTGCGGGACAGCCAGAAAGCGCGTCGTTTCCACGAAGAACGGCAGGGTGTGGTTCGGCGGCAAGGGGCATGACTATGAAGCGCAAAATCAGATGGGGAGTGATCGGCTCGGGCGGCATCGCCCGGCGCCGGACCATTCCGGAGGGATTCGTGCCGGCACGTAACGCGCAACTCATGGCCGTCTGGGGCGGCAACACGGAAACGAATCAGGAGATAGCCCAACAATTTGAGGCGCAGGCAGCCGAAAGCCTGGGCGCTTTGCTGGCCAGCGATATCGATGCCGTTTACGTGGCCAGTCCCGTTGCGGCCCATTTGCCGCAGGTCAAAGCATGCGCCGAAGCAGGCAAACATGTTCTCTGCGAGAAACCGCTCGGCCTAACGGTGGAAGAAGCCGAGGCCATGGCGGCCACTTGCAAAGCCGCGGGAGTGCAGCTAGGCACCGCGTTCATGATGCGTTACCACTCGCAGCATCAAGCCGCAGTCCGGCTGATCCAGGAAGGCCGGATTGGGAAACCCGTCTTTGCACGAGCTCAGCTTTCCTGCTGGTATCCTCCGATGGCCAAGGCTTGGAGACAGAACCCCGAACTGGGGGGTGGCGGCTCTCTCATCGATATGGGAAGCCACTGCATCGACCTGCTGGAAATGCTCTTCGGGCCAGTGCTTGAGGTGAACTGTTTCATCAACCGCACAATTCATTCTTACGCCAGCGAGGATAGCGCAGTTGCACTCTTGAAGTTTGCGAACGGCGCTCTCGGTTCCGTGGATACGTTTTTCTGCATCCCCGATGACAGCAGCCGCAACGTGCTGGAACTTTATGGTTCCAAGGGCAGCATCACGGCGAGCGGCACCATCGGTCAGGGCAGCCAGGGCGCGATGCTCGCACGCCTTGAATCAACGCCTCGCGAGTATGAGGCTCAACAGTCGCGCACCTCGGGAGACCCTCTGAGAATCTCACCCGAGCCGGTCAACATGTATCGCGCCGAGATCGAAGCCTTCAGCGAATCCATTCTCAAAGGCGAGCCTCAAGAAGGTGCGGAGATCGGCGTGCGGAACCAAAAGATTATTGCGGCGTGTTATGAGTCAGCACGGACGGGGAGATCCGTTCAGATCAAATGACTCGATTTGTATGAAAAAGTTCAACGTTGGCATTGTCGGTTATGGCTGGGTTTCAGCCGCCCATATCGATGCCATTCGCGCGACCACACAAGGGCGCGTCACTGCGGTGTGTTCCGCTCGCAAACTCGATCCGGCGGAGCTCCAGGCACGACATGGCACGCCGTTGAGGGTTTACAATGATTTTGAGGAAATGCTGGCGGACCCGGACATTCAGGTGGTCTCGCTTTGTGGTTATCCAAAGCAACATGCCGCCCAGGCGATTCGCGCCGCCCAGGCAGGAAAGCACCTGATCATTGAGAAACCCCTCTGTCTTTCCATGCGCGACTTGAAGGCGATGCAGCGCGCCATTACGAAGGCGGGTGTTCGGACCTGCGTTTGTTTTGAATGCAGATTTTCCAGCCAGTTCCAGGCAACGCGCGCTGTGATTGATCAGGGGTTACTTGGAACTTTGCACTATGGAGAGGTGGACTATTACCACGGCATCGGCCCTTGGTATTCCGAGTTCCGCTGGTGCACAAGCCGGGCCGAAGCCGGGAGTTCCTTGTTGGAAGCCGGATGCCATGCCATGGATGCCCTGCTGCTTTGCATGGGCGATGAAGTCGTGGAGGTATCCTCGTATGGAACCAAGTCCCAAAGCGAAACGTTCGCTCCTTACGAATATCCCACTACCACGGTAACCATGCTGAAGTTCAAAGGCGGGGCGGTTGGCAAATGCACTTCCTCAATCGATTGCCTGCAACCTTACTATTTTCACACCCACCTGACCGGCAGCAAGGGCAGCCTCTTGGATAACAAATTTCATTCGATCGATCTGAATTCCGATCGGATTGGCTGGAATACGTTAGCCATGAAACTGCTCGATTCAGGTGATGTCTCCGATCATCCCTATAAAACCCAGTTTCAGGCTTTCTTTGACGCCCTGGAGCAGAACAAGGAAATGCCTCTCACCGGTCTCGCCGATGCGGTCAAAACACACGAAATCGTATTTGCCGCGGACCGTTCCGCTCAACTTGGCCGTCCAGTCAGGCTTAAACCATGATCTCCCGGAAAACCAAAAGCCTTTTACTACCATGCAAACTAAGAATCCGATCAACACTCCCGTGAACCGCCGCAGCTTCCTCAAAACATCCGCTGCCGTGACTGGCATCGCTCTAGTCGGCGCGTTGGATGTCAGCCGTTTCGCACATGCGGCTGAAAACAACACCATCAAACTTGGCCTAATCGGGTGCGGCGGACGCGGCACCGGAGCTGCCGGCGATGCGTTGACCGGTGATGCGGGCACTCAACTCTGGGCTGCCGCGGACATTTTTCCGGACAAAATCGAAGGCGCGGTTAAGACCCTCTCCCCGATGTTTCCCGACCGGATCAAAGTGCCGAAGGAACGGCAATTCTCAGGCCTGGACGGTTATCGGAAGGTGATTGAAAACTGCGATGTGGTTTTGATCGCTTGCGCGTCACGGTTCCATCCGGACTACGGGCTGGCAGCAGTACAGGCCAAGAAACATGTGTTCATTGAAAAGCCCGGCGCTGTAGACGTAGCAGGAGTTGAGAAGCTGCGTCAGATCGATGAAATTTCCAAACAGAACGGAACCGGTGTCTTGGCTGGGGTCACCTATCGATATCACCTTGGACGCCGCGAGGCCATCAAACGCATTCAGGACGGAGAGATCGGTGAAATTGTGGCGATTCAGTGCGATTACCTGCGTGGCCCTTATCGACTCATCGAGCGCCAATCCGAGTGGAGTGAGTTGGAATATCAGCTACGGAATTGGTATCACTTTAGCTGGCTATCGGGAGACGACATCCCGCAATCACTTATCCACAACTTGGATTCCGCGCTCTGGGCGCTGGGAGATGTGATGCCTGACCAGGCGCACGGCATGGGCGGAAGATCAACTCACTTTGAAGCCGCTATGGGCACTTCGTTTGATCATCACCAGGTCACCTATGAATATGCAAATGGATTGCGCATCTACGGTTCCTGCCGGACCGCCACAGGATGCCATGGTTACAATCATGACATTTTCCATGGCACTAAAGCGCGGTGCCACTTCGCTGGCTTTGACAAGCCCTACTTCACCGACCTGAAAGGCAAAATCATTTGGCGCGCCGGGGGCACTTCGCCGATAAAATCGCCCTATGAGCAGGAGCACCTGGAATTCCTGCAATCCATCCGGGAAGGGAAACCGTTCCAACGTGCCAAGGTGCTCGCCGACTCCACAATGGCCACCATCCTGGGAATGCTCGCCGTTTACTCAGGCCAGAAGGTCTCCTGGCAGGAAGCCGTTGATTCAAAATTTGCCTTCCCGCCGGCGGGCGAAATCACGATGCAGACAGAACCGCCTGTAAAGCCTGGTGCTGATGGAATCTACCCAGTGGCGATCCCGGGGCAAACGAAGCTGATACAAAAAACGGCGTAGGATTCCGACGGGACATACCGCGTGGTCGCACGAAGGCGCAGACCGAAAGGAATGATTCATCCGTTCGGGTCGTGGTGGCGCGTATGCGGTTTAGCTTGTTCGTCGGGTGTTTAAATCGAGCGAAAGATGGGTGCTAGCATCGCGAGACAAACGCCGGCTAAGGCGGAGTGCGCAGGCGGTAATCCGCAAAATGTTCTCTTGGTTTAAGTGCGATCTAAGCACGACACACAACCGGTCCGTTCAGCATTCCTGGACGTTGGGGATGCGGCGCAGAGGAAGCACCGCCTTGGGATTACGGAATGCACTTTAGATCGGTACTGTGGGTAGAAAGAATCCGAAAGATAAGTTGTTCCTGGTTCATCGGGTTGGCGCGAAACAGCGCCAACTCGATGAACCAGGGTGGAATCAAAGGCGGCGATAGCTTTCCATGGACCTGCCTAACGACGGCAGGATTTTTGGGAGGGCAAAGCTAGGTTTTCATAGGGTTTTGCATAGGGGCTAGTGTTAGTCCAAGTCTCCTGGCCCGGCGGGCTAATGTCGTATGTTCTGTCTGCAGTACTTTTTCCTCATACTTGGCCAGACCATGCTCCACGTAAGCTAATCCGTGGACCATCACTCTCCAGAACATTGCTCCAAGCTTGCGAGCCAGTGCCCTGCTTGCTACCAGGCCGCCGCTGCGGCTTCGGATTCTTCGATAGAACCCTCCCAAGGCTCGATCATTTGTCTTGCCCACCGCTCGGGCAATCACACATAAGAGTCGGCCTGCTTTGTTGGTTGATCGCTTCTCCGATCTGCGCCGCTTGCCGCTCTGATGGGTCCCGGGAGCCAGCCCCAGCCACGAGGTAAACCTCTTTTCGTTCTCCCAATGGGCTTTGAGGTCGGTTCCAACCTCCGAAACCAACCGTAGCAGTGTGTGCTCAGTTATCCCGGGCAGCTTTGTCGCATCCTTGCCGTCACAGAGTTTCCAGAGCAACTTCAGCAACCCATCTATCTGCGGAGTGTTGCTCTTGTTCTTTCGGTCCGACTTGGGCAACTCCCCAGGGGGATCGGCCTTGTGCTCCGTCATTTTCTTGAGCACCTCTTCCAGAGCCTGATCGCATTCGGCAATCCGGGCGCGATAAAACTCCCAGGCTGCCAAGGCTTGGCGCAGGGCAAAGAGGTGCTCTTGCTTCCACGTCCCTCGCAGCGCTTCGCACACACGCTTGGCTTTCTTCTTCTGGATCGTCGGGTCGCACAATGCCAGCAGTTTCTCCGGATCGCGCTCTCCCTCAAGAATAGCTCTCACCATCTTTAATCCACTCACTCCGGTCAGATCGCTGATCACGTCATGAATTTTGATGTTCATTCGCTCCAGTGCTTTCTGCATATGCTGCTCGCTCGTGGCGCAACTGGAGATGTGATCGGCGCGCAAACGCAAATAATCCTGCAAACGCCGGATATGATCGGGCGGAACAAATCCCGCCCTGAGCAACCCATGCGCATGCAAGGTCGCCTGCCATTGACAATCACTCATGTCGGTCTTGCGGCCTGGCAGGTTGCGAACGCATGCTTCCCGTTCACCATGATCGGATTGAGACCGGCTTTTTCCAGCACCTCATACGGACAAAGCCAGTAAATCCCGGTCGCTTCCATCGCCACTGTGTTGACCCCTTGCTCCAGCAGGTAGTCGCGCAATGCGTGCAACTCGGTGGTGGTCGAGCCAAACACCTTGGGCGGCCCGCCAGCAACTGACACATGCATTTGCTCACTGCCCACGTCAATAGCAGCGGCTTTGGGATTGAGAACAGGAAGACTATTCATGCTTTACCTTTGGTTTGCTGCCCACACCTCCGTGCCTGTTGGGTAGGATACAACACGAATCTTTCCAGCGGGAAACCCGCCCAACCTCCGCAGTGCGAAAGCCAGGCTAAGCTCTCCAAACGATACGCACGTTACCAACAGGAGCCAGTCTACCGAACGAGCAGCCTTGCGGCGCATCAAATTAACCACGGCCATGCTGCACGTTGGTATGGACACGCGAATACCCTATAAGGTCCATGGCCACGATGCGATTCCTTTTAGGAATTGGAGGCTACCCACAGTCCGGATTTCGCTTTGTGTAGCAGGCGCACATTGGAATCGCAACGCCCTTAGGAGAGGTAGAGAGGTGACGGACTCTGAAACTGACAAAACTAGGTAGGGACTTGTCCGCGGTGGGATCCGAGCTGAAACCTGAAATAGGTTTGGATTCCCCTGCATTCCGACGGCATGTCAGCATTTAGCCAGGGGTTGCGCGAGGAACGAGCGCAACCCCTGGTAAGGAAATAGAACGCAAACGACCCCAGTTAGGGGTCGCAGGTTCCTGATCGGGGTTATCAAATCAGAGAAGAACGCTTTAGCGCGGGTTCGTGAAGGTGCGGAACGAATATCACACTCTGGTGTTTAGGGGCGCTTGTTCAGGTATCTCTTGTTGTGCCTTCCGGCGCCTTTCAACACACCTGTTGAACCCAGCAAGGATACCCGCCGTTATCAAAGACGCAGGGACAAGCAGAATAAAGGCCACATAGATCAGCAGGTGGATCAACCCGAGGGTGGCTGCTGTTTGCCAACTCACGTTCAGATTGGCAGAGGTGCCACTCAGGAAGGTGGTGTATTCTCGCAACCCCGCCAGTTCCGAGATCCCGAAGAGAATTGTGATGATCGCTGCTCTCGCAATGAAAGCCGTTGGGGAAAAGCTGTCAGCCTTCCAAACTCGCCCAAGCATTCTGAGAATTGTTTTCATGGTCTGGCTGTCCTTTCCCAGAGCGGCCCGAGCACGCTCGCATACAACAGGGCGGCATCCCCGACTTGGTTGCTCGCACAATACTTTCGCTCGCCATTCACAACAGAGGGGAAGGCTGCCATGTCCAACGTCGCGCTCAAAGCTTGCAGGAAATTCCAGTCCTTAAAAGTCGAAGCCGCCATAAAAGCCATTCCGCTGGACCCGGCACTCACCTCGAAGCCGGGTATCACCACTCCTGAATCAATATCTTTGGGTCCTTGCCATGACGCTGGCCACTCAGTGCCGTAGCCAAACCCGAGAACCACCTTGCCAAGCTCTTTGCGAGCCCTCTCATACTGGTCCCGAGCAAACTCCTCATCGACCACACTCAAACAATGGACCACCATCCAGATGGTCGATCCTTCCGGACCATCCAACGAGGTGCCATCCGTCTGGAAGCTGGACACCAGTAAACCGGTTTCCTTGTGAAGGAGTTTTTGCTTGGCCAACTGAATCCACCTGCTGCACAGGGCGGAATGATCCGTACCATCGAGCCGGTCCGCGATCTTGAATGCAGCCAGCGCCACCGCATGATCAAAGGTCCAGCATTCATCCGGGTAACTCTCCGCCGCCATAACCGGATTGGCACGCCAGCACTTTTCGATTGCCTGCAAACGCTCTGTCATCGGCTGCTTGTAGGCGGGTTCCTCCTGAAGCATGCGGCGGGCTCCCATCATCAAAGCGATCTCTCCATCGATAAAGAGGCTTCTGGCCGGCTTCACCACGTAAGGCCTGCTCTTCGCATACGGCATCAGAAAAACGTAGATTCCGTTCTCCCTTTCGATCCTCACGGTCTCCTGAATGATCTGGTCAATCACTGGCAAGTATTGCGCTTTCATATCAGGCTCGCGCAGCCCCATATTCACCAGCGACCAGACAAGAAAACTTCGGCCCATGAAATCCCACTCCGCATTGCTCCCGCGCATCTTCTTCAGTTCCGCAGATCTCAACGCAGGATCGGTCCACAGTCTTAAATGGCGGGCTGCCAACTCACGAGCTTTCGGGGATATGCCCTCCTGGCGATAGAAATTAGAGACTGGTTTCTTAAAAAACAGGTGCAGGCAGGGCAGCCATACAGCCAATGCCAGGCAGAAGGCGCACAGTGCAAGACCCGCAGACTTTAGACCGAGCTTGAGCTTTGAGTTCATACAAGGTTATGAGTTCTGAGGAATATCAATGCGGCTGACAGCCGCCGCCTGTCTTCGACCCATCTGGATTCAGGTGTGTTAAGCAGCGTCATATTGATATACTTTGCGTTACAAAGTAATAGACGTCAATTCTCTTCATTTGTTCAAACGGAACCAGTAAGAAAGCTTGGCTCTAAACGCAGGGTATCTCACGGAGTTACTCTTGACAAACTTGGCCTTATCCTCTCTGATGCTCATCGATCATTATGAAATTCGCCTGCAGATCGCTCTTTACACAAAAGAGCCGGACCACCTTGACGCTCACGTGCAATCGGCTGTGGACCCGTTTATGTATGAGGTTGCTCACGGCCAGCCTGCCTCTCATGGTTGCTCTCAATGGAATGGCACAATGGGTAATGGTAGATCCCACCTTCCCCTCGGGCGGAGGGCCGGATGCCCCCGTTAAAGTGGTAGCCGTCCAATCGGATGGCAAGGTTCTGGTGGGCGGGGCTTTTGCCAACCTGGCCGGGGCAGCGCACGGCTGCATCGCACGTTTCGGAACCAATTGGCTCATCGATGCCCAATTCACAGCCCAGTTGGATAGGGATCCTTCGAGCATTCAACCGTTGTCGGACGGCAAAATACTCATTTGTGGATCCTTCACCAAAGTAAACGGCGTAGCGCGCCCGGGCCTGGCGCGACTGCAACCAGATGGAGCACTGGATACCGAGTTCGTCCCGCCGAGTGACCTCACAGCGGGCTCGATCACAGCGGTGGCGCATTCAACAAACGGCATATGGATTTGCGGAAATTTCATCAAGGCTGGCGGACGAACTCTCAATCGGCTCGCTAAATTGACTTCAAACGGAACAGTGGACCCGGCATTCGAATCACCATTCGGGGCCGATAGCTACCTTACCCTCCTCACGGTTCAACCCGACGGCAAGCCAATCATTTCGGGGACGTTTACGAATCTGGCAGGAGTCGCGATAACCAATCTGGTTCGGATGAACATCGATGGCTCGGTGGATACGGGTTTTCGATCACCCTTTGGTTCGAGTGAACGCTTCAGCCGGGCGTTGCTTCTCCCCAATGGCCAACTCATCGCTGCGGTGGCGACTTATGCGGATTACGGGCTCAGCGTTACGGCTCCTCGATTGGTTCGATTGAATCCTGACGGTTCACTGGATTCCACGTTCCAGGTTGGTTTTGAATCGCCTGGACAGTCTTACAACAGCGGCATCTACAGCCTGGTTCTACAACCGGATGGAAGAATCCTTGTGAGCGGCACCTTCCTAAGAGTAAATGGTGTTTCTCGTGGAAAGCTGGCCCGGTTAACACCCGACGGCACGCTCGACTACTGCTTTGATGTCGCCATGGGAGGGGATTGGTATCCGTTAGCGGTCGCACCCGTAAACGACGGGAGCATCATTGTAGGCGCGTCCGGCGGAAGCGTTCAAGGATTCCAGAATCCCTACCTCTTGCGCTTGCTGCCACCCCCAGATTGCACAACGGCCGTGATCGAAATGGCGGTGCCCGCCATCCAGGTGCGCGAGGATGGAATGCATGCGCAAATTCCCTTGATACGGCATGGTGGGTTAGACCGAGTTCAAACGGTGACATTCGGAACCCGCTACGGATCTGCCGTACCGGGCACGGACTATCAGGCGGTAATCGGCACGATAACTTTCACAAAAGGCGAGCGCAGCCAATCCATCTTCATCCCTGTGCTCGGGGATACATCGACAGAAGGCCCAGAAACGTTCGAGGTCTTTTTAACAAAGGCTCAAGATGGCGCGCTGCTCGGAGATGCCACAAATGTTGTCGTTACGCTTACGGATGCCTCCAAGGGCACCGCAGGTGCACCAGATACGAACTTTGTGATCCGTTTGAACGGTGCCGTAGAAACGATCTCCCCGTTGGATGACGGGCGGGTTGTCATCGGTGGCACTTTCACCAAAGTGAATGACCAGGCGACACCGCATCTGGTGCGGTTGCGAGAGGATGGAACTGTGGAGACACCTTTTCTCCACGCTCAAGGGCTGGACGGCCCGATCTCGAGTGTGACGGTGGACAGCACAGGTCGCACCCTGGTGGCCGGAGATTTTCAAAATGTCGATGGCGTTCGCCGGCCCGGCCTGGTGCGCTTCGATGCCAACGGGATTCGCGACGACGGATTTTCACCGTTCGATTCGATTCCCACCAACGGCTACTATGCTCCCAGCTTTTGGGCCGTCACAACGCTCGCCGATGGCAGCATCGTCTGCGCCGGTGATCTTCCCGTCGCAGAGGGTTCAAGAGGAGTGCTGCTCAGGCTGTCGGAGAATGGAATCATCGACCAGGCGTTCACCAACCACATGCCGCAAGTGGAGATCTACCAATTGGAACCAAGTCGGGATGGAGGCTTCTATGCGTGGGGAGTCGGGCTGGGCAGTTCGTTAAGCAAGTTGAAGTCCGACGGAACTTTGGATACTGGTTTTATCCCCTCAGCAGACCGGCAATCCACCTATTACTACTCAGGCCGGTTCAGCCCGTTGCCGGACGGGCGAATCGTGGTGGCCGGCGCGCCGAGTTGGGCCTATGGCTTGCCAAGCGCCGGACCTTTATGGCGGCTGAACCCTGACGGGTCCACAGATGTTGGGTTTCAGATCCAGGGAACATCATTTGAGACCCTGGAGAGTGTGGATGCTCTTGCCACTTCAGCCGATGGACGTGTACTCGTTTCAGGAACGTTTTCCACCCCGAGCGGTTCGGGGTTTACGGTGTTACGTCGGTTCCATGCAGATGGGTCGGTAGATAGAGGCTTCGATCCGGGAACAGGGCTCACAGCAAAGTCAGGCTCATACGCGGCTGCAAATGCGATCGCAGTGCTTCGAAGCGGGGGG
The DNA here is from genome assembly GCA_942493075.1 of uncultured Verrucomicrobiota bacterium. Taxonomy (GTDB): domain Bacteria; phylum Verrucomicrobiota; class Verrucomicrobiia; order Limisphaerales; family UBA8199; genus JBBQYD01. The sequence continues at coordinate 802,014 of OW818681.1, forward strand.
TGGCTGATAGGTGGTGATTTTTCCGGCTATAACGGGTTTACGCAGGCAAACCTGGTTAAGGTTCTAGCTGAGACTCTGAACCAACCCTTGTCCTTTTCGTTCAATGTAACAAATCTGAATCTGGTCGAAACCAACACCTCCCTTTCGTTCGAGGTTCGCCGCGGAGGGGATGCTTCGGAACCAGCGAGCGTTGTGCTCGCTACGGCAAGTGAGACCGCCATGCCCGGATCAGATTACCGGGCGATTATGACCAATCTCGTATTTGCCGCGGGAGAATGGGCGCGGAGACTATCGGTTGATGTCTTTGATGACAGAATCGTGGAAGGGACTGAGCAATTCTCTATAAGGCTGCTGAACCCGAGCTCCGGCTTTATCGTGGGCACGCCGGGCAGCATAAAGGTCTCAATTACGAATGATGACGCACAGATTGAATTCACCAAAAGCCAATTTGCCGCTAGTGAAGAAAACGGTTTTGCCGCCGTGCATGTCAAGTGGAGCGGGGCTCTCTCGACCAACCTTTCAGCTCAGATGAACATAACTCCACTGAGCGGAGATGGGGCGGTCATCCTCACCAATGCAACGGTCCGGTATGGACGCGACTCGCTGTCTGGCACAAACGTAATATGTGTTCCTCTTCGTGATGATGCAGAACACCAAGCGACAAGGATGTGCCGATTGGAACTGAGTGCCAGCGGGAACCTCTCTGTTGGAGCACGTTCGAATGCCTGGCTGGCTGTAAGTGATGGAGATTTTTCAACCACGCCGGGACGCGGGATCGCTGGTGTTGTGGAGGCCGTTGCAAATTCTCCTCAAGGAGGCGTCTATCTTGGAGGCGATTTTTCCAGCGTGCATGGAGAGGCATGCTCTCGCGTGGCACGTTTGAACGCCAGCGGCCTGCTGGACCACAGCTTTGATCCAGGAACGGGGCCGGATGGGAATGTTACGGCACTTGCTGTCCAATCGGACGGCAAGGTGCTCATCGCGGGTAGCTTCGCATCAGTAAATGGGACGCCTCGGGCCGGTCTGGCCAGACTCAACACGGACGGCTCGCTCGACCAATCGTTTGATCCCGGCCAGGGAATCAAGCACACCAATGGCGCGCCCTTTATCCGAGTGTTGCTGCCTCAGAATGATGGTGCCATCTGGGTTGCCGGGGCGTTCACTCACATGAATGGCCGATTTGGGCGGCATCTCGCCAAACTGCAGACCAACGGGAGCGTCGATACCACGTTTGTCTCCCCATTCCCACGCACGGACTCATCATCCACCAGGCCGATGCTTTACGATCCTACGGCGATTCATTTCCTGCTCCCGCTGCCCGATGGCAGCTTGTTAGCCGCAGGGAATCTCACAGTCAACTATGACTTCCTAGCCAGCACGCCACCTTCACTGGTTAAACTTAGCGGAACTGGGGAGATTGACAGAGGCTTTACCAACACAATAACTCAAGGGATTTCCGTGTTCGCTTTGGCTGCTGCTCCGGAAGGCAAACTGCTCCTGGGCGTTTCTCGCACAAGCGGGCTGGTGCCGATCGTACGTATGAATACGAACGGAACAGGCGATAGATCGTTCCAAATAACGGGCGCACCGCCGACCAACTGCGACTCGGAAGCGCGCCAACTGCTGGTGCAAGAAGACGGCCGCATTCTGTTCACAGCCGCCCTGTTTGAAGTGGCACCGATACCGCCTTACGCAAACTCAGAGAATCCAGTCCAGTTCATCATCGCGCGTCTGCTTCCCGATGGAGCCTGGGACAAAACGTTCACACCGTTGTACTGCGATTTACCCCTGTTACGGCAGCAAGGCCCGTTCTGGTTTAATGCCCCTATTACTTCAAGACGAACATTCGGACAAATCGTTCCGACCGGCTCGCTGGCTCGGCAACCTGATGGCGTCATGGTCCTGGCAGGTGCCTTCGACTCGATCAATGGGGAGCCACGCAGGCGTTTGGCACGATTGGATCCTGATGGTGCTGTACGTGGCCGCATGATGCTGCGCCTGATGGGAGGGAAACCGCTTCGTCTCCTGTTACCTCCGGAGGTTGAAGCCCCCTACGTCCTGGAAGCCTCGGAGGATTTAGTGAACTGGTTTCCATGGGTGGAGGACGGTTATCCCTGGTGGCCGATTGAACTGTCGCTGACCCCCAATGAGCCAGCCCGGTACTTCCGTGCAAAACCGTTGCCCTGAACAGACCTGACGATTTCAACAAAGGCGCGACTCGAAAGCGATACGGTATCAACCTGTGTTTTACTCGACCGGTCGGGCCTTCTATGCTCTGGCCATGTGCAGGCATGAATCTCTGATTCGATTTCCGGCGTGGCTCGGGTTGCTGTTCCTGACTCTTCTATCTCCCATCCTTCACGCCCAGACTTTCACTGACGATTTCTCACGCTATCCGAACGATGCTGAAGCTTCCCCGGCCTGGGAGCCGTTGGCAACTGGATGGCTCATTGCCGACGGTGCCTACCAGGGTGATGAAGGTGCCAGCGTTTGGCACGCGGTGCCCTGGGGTACTGCGGTGCGTTATTCGTGTGATCTCACCGTGCTGGAAGAGAAGCAGGGGGATTGGCTGACAGCCGGCATCGGTTTGCTCCAAGACCACGGAAACTTTTGGGCCCTCAACCTCGTTGTTGCTCCCGAAAACCTGGGGCGCAAGCACCGGATCGAGATGCAAGAGATGCTCAATGGCGTTTGGCTGGCACAAGCACAACCAGGGTCGCAACTCGAATACCTGCCAAGCCGCGGTTCCGATTTCAATTGGCAGACGGGCCAGACTTACCGGCTGGAAATGGAGTTAACCGTTTCAAATATCACAGGCCGCGTCCTACAAGGGGCGGAGACGGTTGCCGAGTTTGGATATCGGTTCGTTGAGCGCAGTCCTGCAGTCCGCCTTGGGCTTCCGATGGTGCGCGCCAGTGGCCTCAAGGCAAGGTTCGACAATGCAAACGCAACTGTGATCCAGGTTGCCAGCGCACCTGCTAAACCGAATTGGCCTCCCTCCTGGGTATCGCGCCCGGGCAAAGCGCTCACGAAAGGTGCTGGTTTCTTTCGCACACTGCAGGCAGATGGACGTTGGTGGCTGGTTGATCCGGAGGGTAAACCGTTTTTTGATGTTGGAGCGGATCATGTGAGCTATCGCGGGCATTGGTGTGAGGCGTTGAGCTACGCGCCTTACCACCGCAACATGGAAGCCAAGTATGGGAACGAGCAGGTTTGGGGGGCCGTTACGTTGAAGCGTCTGAAGGAATGGGGCTTCAATTGTCTCCCTGCCGGGCACAGCCAATCGTTGAGGCACCAGGGCATGGCGCATATCGAGTTCGCCTCGTTCGGGACCAGCTTCGCTCAGCGCGAATGGATTTGCCGTCCGATCCATTGGACTGGGTTTCCAGACGTGTTTAGCCCTCGGTGGGAGAGTCATTGCCGAATGGTGGCACGGCGTATCGCGGGCGATTCACGCGGAGATCCCTGGTGCGTCGGCATATTCCTGGATAACGAGCTGGAATGGTACGGCAAACAAGGGCACTTAGTGGATGAGGTCTTTCAATTGCCCCCTCAGCAGGCCGCTAAAAAGGCCTTTTGTAAATGGCTGATCGGCAAGTATGCATCTCTGGCTGAGGTGAATCGCCAACTCGGCACCCGATACGCCGATCAAACGGCCTTCCTGAATGCAACAAATGTTCCGACAGCAAGCGCCGGCTTGGCCACGATCCAAGGGGAGTTCCTGGCAGTGATTGCCGAGCGCTATTTTAAAGTGGCTTCAGAAGCCATGCGGCAGGCCGATCCGGATCACCTCGTGATGGGCTGCCGTTTTGCAGGACAAACCCCCGAGCAGGTCCTGGCTGCCGCAGGCCGTTACAATGATGTATTCACCATCAACACCTATCCGCGTGTCGATTTTGAGGGCGCATGGCAAGCTGACGGCACCGGCGCCACTGTTGAGGATGTGCCAGAGCAGCTTGCCAGCTACTACAAGGTGGTGCAAAAGCCGATGATCATCACCGAATGGAGTTTCCCCGCGCTCGATAGCGGATTGCCGTGCAAGCACGGCGCTGGGATGCGCGTGGACACTCAGGAACAGAAAGCAGCCTGCTACCGGATTTTCGCTCGGACGATGGCCGATCTGCCGTTCATCGCAGGATATCACTATTTCATGTGGGTTGACGAGCCGGCCCTGGGCATCAGCTCTACGTTCCCGGAAGACAGCAATTACGGTTTGGTCAACGAGCAGGACGAACCTTATTCGGTGTTCACAAAAGTCGCCGCTGAGGTGAACTCACAAGCAGAGCCGCGTCACGCACGCAGCACCGTTTCGGCAAAGTTGGACCTGAAAGCAGCGCCACGCGGTGCTTTGGTCATCAACACCAACACGATCAAAAGCAAAGGCACTGTTCGCCTGGTGCAGCAGGGACGCAGCCGTGTCGAGGAGGTAAGCTTGAAACCGGGGCAGACCAAGACCTTCAAGATGTCCTCCGATTCGCCCTGGGTAGCCGAGCTGCAGAATTGGGACGGCACAAGCCAGCGAGTGATCGGCGGTAAAGCAGGCATGGAACAGATCACCCTTCTGAATGTTTCCAGCCAGGACCTTGTTGGCGTTCCGGTTGTTTTTGAGCAGAGCGGGTCTGTCTTTGGGACGCTTCAAACACTCAAGCCGGGCGGTACCGTTGGAATCGACATCCCACGAACAACTCTGCAGAGGAGGGAACGGTTGGATCTGAAAAGTGGCGGGATGCGCTGGAGTTCCAGTGGAAAGACTGGCGCACTCTTCGACCATATCGAGTCCAATGGACTCGAACTGGGAAAGCTGGTGTTTGCGGTGCACCAGCAGTGGGAAGGCAAAAACAGTTGGACCGAGAGTTCGTGTGTGTTGTCGCTTGAAACAGTTGAGCAGCCAGACGCCTGGGTCGTTGAGGCGGAAGTTGAACACCCGGACAAAGCCGGCATTGAGCCTGGCTATCGAGCTCGCGTTCGTGCGGTTGTCTTTAAGAAGACCGGCCTGGCAATGGTTCGACCCTTGTGGGTGGAGAGTCTCGCCGCACGCGAGTGGGAATTGGTTGAAGCCTACTGGTTCTGTCGCTCCGCGATCGGCGGAGCGACTGAGAAGGATGTTGTCGGTGGTCCCGGAGTGCCTAATTATTATCGCGCGGCACACTTTATCACAGACACTGAGCGGGGTGGGTGTTTCGGTTCGTTGCACCAACCCGGCGGATGGGAAGTGATCTTCTGGACAAATCCCGAAGGAGGGATTCATCCAGACAGCCGGTTGACGGTTAAGAAGACGCTGCGAAAAGGTGAACGTTGGGAACCCAGTGAAGTTCCCTATCTGTGGGTGTATGCGTCCAATCGCGCTGATGCCTGGAAGGATTTTGCACGGTTAAATCAGAACGCCAGACAATTGGCAATTCAGACGCGCTCCGCTTCCAATAAATAAGCATCGAAGGTACAAATTTCGGTTCCGCTTGTAATTGAATGTCCCTCGGGCAGAGCGTAGGGTGCCCCCATGAATGAATCCGTCAGCACCCATAACAAAGTCGTCGGCTACGGGCTTTGGATCTTCGGTTTCACGGGCGCGCACCGGTTCTATTTTGGCAGGCCGATCACCGGCACCATTTGGTTGTTTACCGGCGGTCTGTTGCTCATTGGCTGGTTTATCGATCTGTTTCTGATCCCTTCAATGGATCGTAGTGCCGATCGTCGCTATATCTCCGGGCCGCTCAACTATTCGGTCGGGTGGCTGCTCTTAACCTTTTTAGGGGTATTCGGGTTGCACCGTTTTTACATGGGCAAATGGGGAACCGGCCTCCTGTACCTCTTCACGGTCGGCCTTCTGGGCATTGGCATTATCTATGACTTCTGGACCCTGAACGGCCAGATTAGCGAGCAGAACCGGGTGAGATCGACATAAGTTAAGCGTAAAGTTACATCCGGCTCGACACCGATGCGCAGGTCATTAGGATAGCCTGCGCATCTATGAATCAGCTTTTACGGATCTGTAACGGCCTCGCCCTCGGCATCACACTCTGTTTGTCTCCCTTTTCCAGCAGGTCGGATGAGATAGTTCAGCCCGCTGGCTCCATTCCTGTCTTGCACGATGTGGACGTTGTCGTGGTAGGAGGTGGAGCAGGCGGGGTGGCCGCAGCCGTCGAGGCCGCACGCGCCGGTGCCAAAGTCTTTTTGGCTGCGCCAAGGCCGTACCTTGGAGAGGATATCTGCGCCACCTATCGTCTGTGGCTTGAGCCAGGAGAGGAGCCTTCCACCGACCTGGCTCGCGAGGTCTTTAAGCCTGCGAACAATGCTCCGCGCGTCGTAGGCCCTGTGTTGCCGCTGAAGTACTCTGCCACCCCCGCCGCATCTGCGAAACATCGTGATACCAACCCCGAATCGCTGCTCGCTGATGGCAAATGGTCGAATGCGTCCCGTGAAAGCGTGCAGTTCGATGGTGATGTCATTTTGACGCTCGATTTGCAGCGCGAGCAGGCTGTCCGGGAGATCCATGTGATGGCTTACCAACGTCCGGGAGACTTTGAGGTGGGGCAGGTGTTTGTTTCGGTCAGCCCTGACAAACAGAAATGGTCAGCACTCGGCGTGATCACCAACGCGCAGCAGGGCCGTGGAATTTTTGAGAATGCCGCGCAGGTGATGTCCACGAAAGTTTCCACTAACGCGCGGTATTTGCGGCTGGAGGTAAAACGCGCGCCCGGCGCGAGCCGGTTGCTTTTGGGTGAGGTGGTTCTTCAAGGCGAGCAAACGCAACCTGCGCAGGATCTCCCCAAGCCCGCGCTGTTCACAACACCCATGCAGGTGAAACGCTCACTGGACCAGGCGCTGATCAAGGCCGGAGTGCCTTTTCTGTTCTGGTGTTATGCCACTGAGTTGTTGCGTGATTCCACCGGCAACATCGCCGGGGTCGTCATCTCGACGCGATCCGGCAGGCAGGCTGTAGCGGCCAAAGTGATTATTGATGCAACGGAGCGCAGCCAGGTAGCCCGGATGGCTGGCGCCTCGTTTACTCCTTATCCCGCCGGCGTTACGAAGTTCAGACGCGTGGTTGTGGGTGGCGCGGCCAGGACGGGTGATGGGATGCGGATCATCCCCAGTGCTCAGACCCTTCAAATCACCGATGCGGCCGGACAGATCTTCCCGGTACACCATTACGAGTTGGACATCACGATGCCGAATGGCAGCTTCGCCGCTCTTTCGGAAGCGGAGCAAATCGCGCGAGACAAGACCTGGACGCCTGAGGCGCTGGACGGCTCCGAGGTTTTGTTCCAGGTGCCGCCGGATCAGTTCCGTGGGCGAAAGAGCTCTCGGGGGGGCTGGCAGGGACCGGACAAGGTACCTGTGGAGTGCTTTCAGCCCGCCAAGCAGGAACGTATTTTCGCCTTGGGCGGCTGTGCAGATCTCTCACGGGAAGCAGCGGCAGTTTTGGTGCGGCCGTTGAACCAGATGATTGTTGGAGAAAGGATCGGTCGAGCCGCAGCCAAGGTTGCATTAGCTCAGCCGAAGTCAGAAGGGCTCCGCGTGGTGGGAGCGCCGCCGAGCGCAAAGAAGCCCGGCTTGATAGGCGAGGTGGCAATCCAACAGAACCATCGAGCGGATCAAAGGCGCGTGGTTGAGAGCACCTATGGAGTGCCGATCGTGGGTGAATACGACGTGGTGGTCGTGGGCGGAGGCACGGGTGGTGCCCCGGCAGGGATCGCTGCCGGACGCGCTGGAGCGCGCACTCTGGTGATTGAGTATCTGCACGGGTTGGGAGGAGTGGGCACGCTTGGGTATATCGCGAGTTACTATCATGGGAACCGTGTGGGCTTTTCGACGGAGATAGATAAAGGAGTCGCAGCTTTCGGCGACAAGGGCCGGCAAGGAACCTGGAATCCCGAGCACAAAAGCGAGTGGCTCCGGCAGGAATTGCGAAAGGCCAAGGTCGATTTGTGGTATGGAGTCCTGGGGCAGGGCACTGTCATCGAGAATAAACGGGTTACAGGTGTGGTGGTGTTAACTCCTGCTGGACGCGGTGTGATTCTCGCCAAGATGGTCATCGATTCCACCGGCAATGCGGACATCGCGGCGGCGGGTGGTGCCGTGTGCCGTTACACCGATGAAACGGATGTGGCAGTGCAGGGGACCGGTCTGCCACCACGTGAATTGGGCCAGAAATACACGAACACAGATTACACATTCGTGGACGACACGGATGTGTTCGATATCTGGCGCGTTTTAGTGACCGCCAAGGCGAAGTTCAAGGATTCCTATGACATGGGTCAGCTCATCGACACGCGGGAGCGGCGTCAGATCCAAGGGGATTTCTTTTTCTCACCGATGGACATGATGTTGGGGCGCACCTTCCCGGATACGATTGTTGTTGCCCGAAGCAACTTCGATACGCACGGGTATATCGTCCATCCCATGTTCATGATCCGTCCGCCAGGTCGCGGTGATATCAATGTGCGTGTTCCGTGGCGCTGTTTGCTGCCGCGAGGATTGGAAGGGGTGATTGTGACGGGACTCGGTGTCAGCGCGCACCGGGATGCAATTCCGTGCATCCGGATGCAGCCCGATGTGCAGAACCAGGGGTATGCCGCCGGTTTGGGGGCTGCGATGATCGTGAAGAAGGGATGCAGCTCCCGAGAGTTGGATATCCGGCAGTTGCAAAAGCATTTGGTTGATATTGGCAACTTGCCTGAGAGCGTGCTCCAAGAGAACGACAGCTTTCCATTGCCAAAGGAACTGGTGGCTGAAGCTGTTCAGCGGGTGGTCAAAGACTACGAAGGATTGGAGATCGTTCTTTCCCATTTCGACATCGCTCAACCGATGCTGCGTCAGGCGTTGGTGGCTGCGCCTGAAAAGGACCGGCTGGTTTACGCGCATATCCTTGGAATGATGGGCGATGGCGCAGGGGCCGCTGAGTTGGCCAAAGCTGTCGGTAGCACGAATTGGGATGCAGGCTGGCGTTACACGGGGATGGGACAGTTTGGCCGATCAATGAGCCCGTTGGATAGCCTGATCATTGCGTTGGGTCGCACCAGATCAACAACGGCTCTGAAGCCTATCCTGGACAAAGTGGGTCAACTGGGGACAGATAGTGAGTTCTCCCATTTTCGTGCGGTTACGATGGCCTTGGAAACTCTCGGTAACAAGGCAGCGGCTGAGCCATTGGCTGAGCTGCTGCGCAAGCCAGGGCTGGGTGGACACGCGGTATCCACCATTGATGAGGCGATGGCCGCCAACCCTCCGAGCGGCACTGATAACACGGTGCGCAACCAGGCGCTAAGTGAACTGTATTTGGCCCGCGCGCTCTATCGCTGCGGGGATCACGAAGGGTTGGGTGAGAAAACCCTGTTGCAGTACTCAAAGGACTTGCACGGCCATTATGCCAGACACGCCAAGGCTGTGCTGAAACAGACGCCAGGCCCCATCGAGTGAGGCATAGGCGGCTCTGCACACAGCAGAGCTGCCGTCAGTCGCCTTGGTCCCAGCGGTCCCGTCCGCTCCCTTTAATCCAGTGGAGTCAGAAGCACGTTCTTAAACTCGACCGTGTTCTCTTCACATTGGAGTCCGATGGGACTGGCCAGCACCTCTACACCTCGCACATCATTGACCAGGGTGCCATTGAGCCAGACCTGATAATGATCACCCTGGGCCAGGATCTCCACATGGTTCCATTCGCCCGGTGCTTTTTCATGGTCTGCGATCTTCTTCACTCCAGCGATGTCACCGGCTACCGGATGCCCACGCAATGAGAAGAAACGGTTTTGTGCAGCGTCGATCTGACGGCCATGCAAGCCCATGACATCCCCGGCGTCGCCATGCTTCAACTGCACTTCGACGGTCTGCGGCAGAGGTTTGGGCGGCAAGGTCATGCGGGAGAAAATACCGCTGTTGCCGGGTTGACTGCCAGCAGGCCACCGGTAATCCACTGAAACACGGAAATTCGTCACGGCAGGTCCTCGGTAGATCGCCCCCAAAGGTTTGCCCGGGCAACTGATCACACCATCTGTCACGGTCCAAATCTGATCGCGCGTTAGTTTTGGGTCAGCCGAGACGTAGCTCCAGCCTTCGAGGTTTTTGCCATTAAAAAGCTCAATGGTTTTGCCGCCTTTAGGTGCGGTGGAGCAAGAGGTGAGGGTTAATGCGAGAAGCGCGCCGATACTGGTGATAGCTAGGTTTTTCATGTGTGTGAGTTAAAAGCCCAATGCCCGTCCTAATCCTCCCTGCGCACGTAATCGGGGTTGAACCGGGTGCGTGGTTCTTTGGTTTCAGCCGGATATCCAATGGCGAGGCAGGAAACAGGGATGAGGTTCGGTTTAAGATTTAGAATCTCGCGAATGCTTTGAATTCGGTCTTCACGTGGATGCACACCCAGCCAGCAGGCGCCAAGGCCAAGCATATGCGCCGCGAGCAGGAGGTTTTCGATAGCTGCCGAACAATCCTGGAGCAAATAGCTGAGTTGTTTCGTGTGGGCGGCTTCAATGTCGCCGCAAACGACAATCCCGAGCGGTGCCGAGCCGAGCATCCTGCCGTGAGGCAGCGCAGCCGTGATACGATCCAGCATTTGCCGATTGCGAATGACCACGAACCGCCAGGGATCAGTAGCGGCTGCCGAGGGAGCTGCCATAGCGGCCTCCAGGAGTTTCTGTATGGTGGCGTCATCTACAGGTTCAGAAGTGTAACTACGAATGCTGCGACGTCCGAAGATCAGGTTAAGCTTATCATCAATCTGGCTGCCCATGGGTGAACTTTAGCGCTATCAGGCAGAGCACGGCAAGCCTGTGAAGATCGCAAAGGTCGGCTCGGGGTTCGTTTCAGGGCAGTCTCTGCGTGAATCTGCGTCATCTGTGGATTCACAGCCGGAATTCATCCGCAGATGACACAGATGGGCGCAGATGAGGCAGCAGGTGGAAGCCCCGTCCCGGCTCTTGCAGGCCGGTTGACCTCACGCGGCGGGGGAAGGGGTCTCACGCGGAGGCGCGGAGAAAAGCAAGGCTAGGGCGGCATTGCCTAGGCCGCCGATCACACAGAAAAGTTGAACAGGAGGGGGCCGGAGAGAACAGAGGGGGCTGGGAAACAGCGGAAATGTGATCACGCAGAGACGCCAAGATGCAAAGTGAAAAAGGAGAACCTTTCACCGTTTGCTTCCGTTCTCCAGGCCTTTTCTTGGCTTCTTTGTTCCAAACCTTCTGTACCGATGGGAGCGGCAAGGCAGTTGCGAACAGGAGGGGAACCGAGAGAACAGAGGGGGCTGGGAAACAGCAGGAATGTGATCACGCCAAGACGCCAAGATGCAAAGAAGAACCCGAAACAGCAGGATCTCACACGAAGACTCGAAGCCACGAAGAAAACGGGCCAAATCAAAAAGAAAGAGCTTCCCGTTTATGGGCTCCCATTAGCGGTTTATCAGCGTTCATCCGCAGATGAGCGGTTTTTGAGGCGTTTCGTTCCCCATCCTGGCTTTTTAGTCTCTGCGTGAATCTGCGTCCTCTGTGGATTTACCTCCGGGATTCATCCGCAGATGACACAGATGGTCACAAATAAAAACCGGGAACGAGTAATTAGGCAACGAACACGAAGGATCTTGTGGGATTGACTTAGATTTGGCAGGAAGTAGTCTCAGAATGTCGCCTAAAAGGTATCAACTTTGGGAGAAGCTTTCACAAGCTTGGCCAACCCCAGCGGGCGCGGGCGGTGGGGGTGCTCTCGGTGCATTCTCAAATTGAGCAAGAAAGTGAGGCGTTATGACACTCATAGAGATGCTTCCTTGGATGATTGCTGCAGTCATTACCGGGGTTTCACTGGGTTACTTCGAACGGAGCGGGTTTTCAAAAACGTCTGGCGGTATCGGTGGACTGGCTATAGGTATAGCGTCATGGTTCTTGTTTGTTTATGGTGGAAAACTCCTTTTGTTCTGGCTGGACCGAGCTAGAACCCAGCGCACAACATCAAGTCCCATGAAATCGTTGAGAACAGGAAAAGTTTTAGCGGGTTCGAATGCGTTTGGCTTCGAACTCGTCGATAGGGAGGACAATATTAGACATGAAAGGGTAGTAGAGGTTGGCGGTCGGCGGGTACTCCTGCTACTGCCTGAGGACGAGCATGCATTTGCTGCTGCATTGCCGTTTGCACAAAAGCTGATTGATGATCTTGAGACTTTTTCTGCCGCTTTTGATAAATTCAAACAGACGGTCACTGCCAAGGTTGGTTCGGAGGACATAGGAGAGCTGTCAATCGCGACCATTGAATTCTATGGCATCCAGCCTGAGGTTGCGGAGGTGGTATTCCAGCCAACATCGTCTGGTAGGTTTTGGGTTGCCCTTTATAAAAATGGCGAACTGAGCAATATGCATGAGGAAACGTGATTGGTGTATCCTGTCCAGACTATAAGGGGAAGGTCGTCTCCGGAACCTAAAATCGAATATCTTGGTGGCCTGCCTTCACCACCGGAGGGTTCGCAAGGTACGCTCTGCGTTTGTATAGTGAATTGCCGAAAGTGAATTTGACACCTGCTGACCTGAGATGGCCATATCCCTGCCCTACGCAGAGGAAAAGTGCAAGGCGTACGGGGATTAACAGTCCCGCGTGGCCTCAGCATTGGTACTGGGATGAGCTGAGATTACAAACGGAAATCCCTCCTTCGCCTCCTTTCCCATGAAACCTTTTGAGCGCTGGCTTGGCGGGATGGTCACTCTGGTCGCCGTTTCTTGGCCTTTTGTGGCGGTTTGGGCGACTGCACACCAGCTAATCCCCAATAGCACAGAGCATGTCACTTGCCTACTCTGTTGGCCAGCCGCAGCAGTCGGGCCAGTACTCTTCTGGAACCATCCCAAAGGAAAAGGGATGTGGCATTATCTAAAAGCGATCGTGAAGGCGGCATGTTGCTCGGCGATAGCACTCATAATACTGTTTGTTGGCTTACGTAACTCTGAACGAATGTTCACCCGTTTTCTCATGGCCAATAATTCTGAATCATCCTGGCAGCAGATGACTTCCGACCTCCATTCCATTGGGGCGGAAACGGCCCTTCAGAAGCAGTCTGGAATGATAAAGAGACTGCCCGAAAGCCTGAATCGGTTGGGGCGGCGTGATGAGACTTCTGGAGTAAACGTCATGCAGTTCGGAGAGGAAGACTTCGGAGTCGTAGTAACCTATGGTGGGCGAAATCGGAAGTGGGGGGTGATGGTCGGCTCTGGGGAGTTTCTGAACTACTTTTCTCGGAAGAATTACAAGTATATCCCGGTGTCCACCAACGCAGTGTTCTTCGTGGGTGCAGACTGGTAGGTTTGGAGATCTGCGGAAAATCCTGCCATCCCTCTTGCCGCTGCCCTGGTGCGGGCTTTGGAGAAGCCATGCTGACATTCTCCGGTAGTCTCAAGATCATCGTTGCCAGGGCAAGTATCAGTTCCCACCCTTGACATTGTCAAACGCTCCAGGCTATAAGGGTGACGTGTCCCGGAAACCTAGGATGAGTAACTTGGTGCCCCGCCTTCACCACCGAATTTGTGTAGTTAGTGAGGACCGACACTTGCCCGACACTTGCCCGGGTATTTCTGGGGGCGCGGGTCTGTTCTTCCAACCAGGCAAATAGGTATTACATGTTCATGGAAATCCTGAGTTTGGTCGCTGGTGTAACTGTAGTGGTAGCCGGATTCATGGAAGGCAAACGCGGGGGGGCATTGGGAATTTTGATCGGGCTCATCATCGCCCTACCGGCTGGATTTGGGATCTTTTGGACGACAAGAAGATTGCTTAAACGGACGGTAATGCGGCACCAACTTCACGAGGCGCAACTTTCACCGGCCCGCCTTGCATTAAGCTGGGTTTTGGTTATTGGAGCGATTGTTTGGATGGTTATTGGCGCTTTTGGCGTTACTTGGCTGACCGGATTAGTCGTGCGTCACTTGTAGCGTAAGCAGAGAGCACGATCCCCGATCCCGGATGCGTCGTCGATTGAAAGAAGATCGTGGTATCGGCGTCCAGATCAGCCCCAATGGGGCTGCGCCCCATAGCCCAGCGGTTGGTCGGTTCCAGGCGGAAGCGTAGCGAAGGCGGAACGACCTACCCTGGGTTCGGGGTTCGCGCGGGATTTACAACCCTGAACGGGGTTGTGCCTATGTTTGTGCCCGATGGCTCATCGTGACCAGGCCGGAACAGGAGGGCGGCGGGACGCGGCCCGAACTCGCAGACGAGGACGCCTGACGCTACACCGGAGGGTGGCCCCGCGTGCCGTTTCCGTTCTCAACCTTTGTGTCTTGGCTTCTTGGCGTGACATTTAGTCCTTCTTTCTCATTGCCGTATCCGTTTCGGGGCGGTCTCTGCGTGAATCCGTGTAATCTGTGGATTCACCTCAGGAATCCATCCACAGATGACACAGATGGCCGCAGATAAAAACGAAGGTTCTGGCACCCCTCGTCGGGGTGCTGTTTCCATCGAACCTGACCGGAGGTCTTCGCTTCGCTTCGACGCTTCGGCTACTATTTGGCAACCCTCCAGGTTGCGGTGATGCCGATTACGTTCGGCCATTCTGATTGTTCCTGTATCATTGCGCGCTGCGATTGTGCCCCAGATGCGCAGCAAATGAGCAGGACACCCAAGCCTCTCCGCACCGGGCGGGCTGTTTCGTTTATCAGAGCTCTGAACGAGCTGTGGCGTTTCAAGTCCGTCCCGAAAGCTGTAGAGGACTACAGCAGTCCAAGACGCAAGCGAGGTGGGCCCAGTTGGGGTTGTTCGAATCGCTCAATTACGCCGAGAAGAACGGTGGTCAGCTCTCACCCTTGACACTGTCAAACCCTCCAGACTATAAGGGGGAGGTGTCCCTAGAACCTAGAATCGAATATCTTGGTGGCCTGCCTTCACCACCGGAGGGTTCGCAACGTACGCTCTGCGTTTGTATCGTGAATTGCCGGAAGTGAATTTGACACCTGCTGACCTGAGATGGCCATATCCCTGCCTTACGCAGAGGAAAAGTGCCAGGCGTAAGGGGATTAACAGTCCCGCGTGGCCTCAGAATTGGTACTGGGATGGGCTGAGACTACAATCCGAAATCCCCCTTTCACCTCCTTTCCCATGAAGACTTTTGAGCGTTGGCTTGGCGGGATAGTCACTCTGGTCGCCGTTTCTTGGCCGTTTGTGGCGGTTTGGGCGACTGCACGCCAGCTAATCCCCAGTCGGACAGAGTATGTCACTTGTATACTCTGTTGGCCCGCCTCAGTAGTCGGACCGGTACTCTTCTGGAACCATCCCAAGGGAAAAGGGATGTCGCATTTTCTAAAAGCGATGGTTAAGGCGGCATGTTGCTCAGCGATAGCACTAATAATACTGTTTGTTGGTTTACGCAACTCTGAACGAATGTTCACCCGTGTTCTCATGGCCAATAATTCTGAATCAACCTGGCAGCAGATGACTTCCGACCTCTATTCCATTGGGGCGGAAACGGCCCTTCAGAAGCAGTCTGGAATGATAAAGAGACTGCCCGAAAGCCTGAATCGGTTGGGGCGGCGTGATGATACTTCGGGAGTAAACGTCATGGAGTTCGGAGAGGAAGACTTCGGAGTCGTAGTAACCTATGGTGGGCGAAATCGAAAGTGGGGGGTGATGGTCGGCTCAGCGGAGTTTCTGAACTACTTTTCTTTGAAGAATTACAAGTATATCCCGGTGTCCACCAACGCAGTGTTCTTTGTGGGGACAGACTGGTAGGTTCAGAGGTCTGCGGAAATCCTACCATCCCTTTGGCCGCCGCCCTGGTGTGCGCTTTGGAGAAGCCATGCTGACCTGCTGCGGCAATCTCAAGATCTTCATTGCCAGCGGCAGGTGTCAGTTCTCACCCTTGACATTGTCAAACCCTCCAGGCTATAAGGGTGGCGTGTTCCGGAAAACTAGGATGAGTAACTTAGTGCCCCGCCTTCACCACCGAATTTGTGTAGATAGTGAGGACCGACACTTGCTGGCGCGCCAACAAGGTTTAATCGAGCAAGGGCCAAGGCAAAGCAAGGAAGCAGTATCCGAACGGTACTCCAATTTACCGATTTCTCGATGAATAACGAACTAGAGTGTCATCTCGCGCCAGTTGTCACTTTCAGACGGGCGCCGGTCCTTGCCGTGCCTGACGAACTGCTGGGCTACCCGTGCCCCAAAGGGTTGTCGGCCCTGCTAGAGTTTTCAGATGGATTCATTACCCTTGATCGGTGCTTCCGGGTCTTTGGCATGACAAACGACGAACAAATCCCCAGTTTGGAAGAGTGGAACAAGTCGGAGTGGGTACAGGGCTATGGCCCGCTCACCGAGGGGATATTGTTCATCGCTGAAGACGTGTTTGGGGATCAGTATGGCTACAGGTTTAGCGGTGGAAAGAGGGAGTTCATTAAGTTCTATTGCGAGGGCGGCAGGGCTGAATCGCTTGAAGGGATCAACTGGTTTATCCAGGCATTGGCGACACCGGTTGAATCCGGCGCTTTAGATGGAGAACTTCTTTCCGCGGCGGCTGCCAGAGGGTTTGATCCAACGGCCAATGAGCACCTCGCTTTCAGAGTCCCGCTGATTATCGGTGGAAGGCGAGATGTGAGCAATCTTGCTGTGGAATCAGTGTCTTTGCATCTTGGAACACTGTCGCAGTTGAGTCTGCGCAACGCGGATTTGCGCCAGAGTTCTCCAATAGCAGGATTCTCTTCCGAGGAGTCACCTGAGAAACCCAGCGACTCTGCGGGGAGTAAGCAACACTGAACACCTGCGTCCAAGACCACTGTGCCCGTACTTTTCTCAACCCTGTGAGGCTTTGGCGTTCTCCCCGACTCAGGGATAAGCGTCGTGCCAAGCCGTGCCAAGCACCACTGGACAACAGGAGTCCGGGGAGTCGTAGATGTCAGAGGCTATTTGCCTCTGACAGTTATGATGCTTGGTGAAGAGGCTGCTGAGCGGGTTTACCCCAGGCGCCGGGAAGGACTTCTGACACTTGCCGGATGGTCATCCGCGGCAAGCATGTGAGAACGTCTTTGAGGTATGCGTAAGGATCAATGTGTCGCCTCCGGCAACTCTCGATGATCTTGACGCTTGAGGCGCAACCCGCGTTGGGGTTGGTGGAAAAACAAAACGTGGCACCCAGGGTAGCGGCTGGCGTCGCAACCCTGGGCTTCGTGACGCAACACCGTTGGTGTTGGGAGGGATGGAATTGGTGGGGAGCACGAGCCGCGATATACGTCGTCGATTGAAGGAACATCGTGGTGTCGGCATCCAGATCAGCCCCAATGGCCCATAGGGGCTGTGCCCGATGGCTCAGCGTGACCAGGCCGGAACAGGAGGGCGGCGGGACGCCGCCCGAACTCGCCGGCGAGGACGCCTGACGCTACGCCGGAGGGTGGCCTGCATCCCCGTTCTGTATGATCCGGCTCTTACCTTTGCGTCTTGGCTTCTTGGCGTGACATTCAGGTCTTTCTCATTGCCCTATCCGTTTCGGGGCAGTCTCTGCGTGAATCTGCCTCATCTGTGGATTTACCTCCGGGATTTATCCGCAGATGACACAGATGGTCACAGACAGAAACTGGTAATGAGGAAACACGCAAAGAACGCCAAGGGTCTTGCGGGATTGACTTAGACCCGGCAGGGAGTAGTCTCAGAAGGTCGCCTAAAAAGTATCAGCTTGCTCGTTAGGCGCCGCAGGTGTGGAAACAGCCATACGCAACTATCATTTCGATTATCGTGGTTCCACGGTTGCATTGAGCGGCCCGGCGGGCACGGTATTGGAGCGTGTGGAATACAGCACTTATGGGCGCATCACCCGGCGCGTTGGCACTACCGTGGACACTCCGTTCCTCTTCAATGGAATGTATGGAGTGATGACTGATCCCAACAGCCTGTATCACATGCGGGCGCGTTACTATAACCCGTACATCAGACGGTTTGTGAGTGCAGACCCAATGGGCCTGGCCGCAGGACTCAATTTCTATGCGTAATCCGAAGCTGCCATTGGCGATCGATGTTTGGAACTGGCTTGGAACAGGCCCGACTCCCTCAAGCGGAGGCGGGTCCGCAACGGGTATTTCTGCGGGCGCGGCTCTGTTCTTCCAACCAGGCAAATAGGTATAACATGTTCATGGAAATCCTGAGTTTGGTCGCTGGTGTAACTGTAGTGGTAGCCGGATTCATGGAAGGCAAACGCGGGGGGGCATTGGGAATTTTGGTCGGGCTCATCATCGCCCTACCGGCTGGATTTGGGATCTTTTGGACGACAAGAAGATTGCTTAAACGGACGGTAATGCGGCACCAACTTCACGAGGCGCAACTTTCACCGGCCCGCCTTGCATTAAGCTGGGTTTTGGTTATTGGAGCGATTGTTTGGATGGTTATTGGCGCTTTTGGCGTTACTTGGCTGACCGGATTAGTCGTGCGTCACTTGTAGCGCAAGCGGAGAGCACGATTCGAGATCCCAGATACGTCGTCGATTGAAAGAAAATTCTGGTACCGGAACGCTTACAATCAACTTGCGATGGTCAACTCTGCTGCGGTTACAGACGCTGCCGGCAGGGTGAGCGCTGCGGGTGAGGATTGTGGCCGTTCCTGAACTTTCATGAGGTCGTTTTCGGCAGACCAAATCTCGAACTCGGGCGGGGCAGCGATTGTGAAGGTTGTGCAATTTGTGATGGAATGGTTTCGCACAGAAAGATCGAGCCTTGCGGAACGCTTTCTGTCTGTATTCACAATGTGCAGGAACAACTTGTCTCCTGTGCGGCTGGCTGTGATATCCAAACCTTCGGGCCCATTGGTTGTTCGGATGAAGTTACGTCCGCTGTGTTTGCGATACAGCATCATGACTTTGGCTACCGGGAGCATGTAGGCGCTTCCTCCTGGAACCGGGAGCATGACAGCATTGGTCTGCCAGCGCGTGCCGCAAAAATCTGCAAGGTTTGCGATTTTGAGCAGATCACCGTGACGCTGGTGCAAGTTAAGGAAGCGCGCGTAAGAAACACCGGTTGCCCAGACTGAATTCAGATCGCAGCGATCCCGCCCCGGCATTGTGTAATGGCATTCAGTCAATGCGAGCGGGAATTTGTGTGCCGCCACTTGTTCACGAATGTGCAGGATCTCGCGCTCGTGCATCTCCACTCCTTTCATCAGCCCTGCCCACGTGGCGTCCGGGTCTTTGTGATACTCGCCATCGCGCAGGGGAGATTTCGGATCTCCCTTGCCTGGATCAAACAAGTGATGGAAGGCCAGGTAATCGATGTGCTCGCCTGCGCGCTCAATCATCTTCTCTGCCCAATCGCGCCCAGCCCATCCGATGAGCTTTATGTGGGGATCGACTTTGCGCATCACTTTGCTGAACTCGATTGTCTTCTGAACAGCGGTATCGCGGTTGAAACGGGAGCGGCTGTAGGATGTCTCATTGCCAAGCTGCCACACGTTGATCGTGAGTGGCTCCTTGTGGCCGTGAGCCAGACGGTCCTTGTTCGAAGGATTGTTGCAGTAATCGACCCAATCGGCGGCTTCCTGAGCATCCCCTGAACGGATCTCGCCCCATGCGTTTCGAGCCCAGTCGCGATCACCTTCGGCTTCGAAATTGACGCACATGAGGGGATCGGTTTTGGTCCTGCGGCAAAAACCAACGAACTCGGCTGTGCCAACCTGGTTGGACTCGATGCCGCCCCAAACGAGGTTGTGCATGGGTTTGCGGAATTCTCGCGGGCCGACCCCCTCGCGCCATTTGTAATAGGCGCTGAACAATCCGCCCCACCGGAGCATTCCAGGAGCAAGCTCCTTCGTGACCTCGACAAGGTCGGGACGCCAATCGTTCCTGCTATGGTCCCAGGAAGCTTCCACAGAACTGTCGGTGACCCCGAGCGGTTCCATGAACTGCATGTACAACCAGGGAGAAAGCTCGAAAAGCGGTGTCGGATCGATATCGAGAGCGTTTGAGCGCCGGATGATTTCCACCTGCGCGCTGGCAGGAGCCAGAGAGCCTGCCAACGCAACAGCGCTCAGCTTAACAAATTCGCGGCGATTCATTGACTCACAATATCGCGGCAAAGAGCAAATGCCAAAACTGTTTTCTCTGCCGCATCCATTTCAGGGCGGTCTCTCCGTGAATCTGCGTCATCTGGGGATTTACCTCAGGATTTCATCCGCAGATGACACAGATGGCCGCAGACAGAAACAACGGCTCTGGCACCCCTCGTCGGGGTGCTGATTCCGTTCGAATCTGACCGGAGGTCTTCGCTTCGCTCCGACGCTCCGGCTACTATTTGGCAACCCTCCAGGTTGCGGCGATGCCGATTGCGGTCCGCCATTCTGATTGTTGCTGTATCATTGCGCTCTGCGATTGTGCCCCAGATGCGCAGCAAATGAGCAGGACACCCAAGCCTTGGAGTTGTAGGCCCGGTCTCCGCACCGGGCGGGCTGTTTCGTTTTTCAGAGCTCTGAACGAGCATTACGCGGAGGCGTAGCCGCGATGAGAGGAACGGGCTGGGTAGGGCGGCATTGCCAAGGCCGCCGATCACACAGAGAAGTTGAACAGGAGGGGACCGGAGAGAACAGCGGTCTGAGGCGGAACGGCAGGGCAGGTAAATCACACGAAGCCACGAGGGCACGAAGAAAAACAAGCAAAGGACGAAACGGCAGAATGTACTCACGCCAAGACGCAAAGATGCAAAGGAGATAAAGAAGAACCTTTCACCGTTGCTTCCGTTCTCCAGGCCTTTTCTTGGCTACTTCGTTGTGAAAATTCTGTTCCAAAGAGAACGGCAAGGAATTGCAACCCTTCTGGTTGCGGTGATCAGTTGGGTGAGCCCTTTGTGGTTCATCAAGTGCCTTGACACCTCTGGATACAAAGTCGGAGAATAGCCACATGAATCACACCCCCGCTCAAACTTCTCGTCGCAGTTTCATTGTCCAAGCCGGGCGCGTCGCCGCTGTTTCCGCCGTCTCCGGCTTGGTGCTGCCGCATGTGCACGCGGCAGGATCGGATCTGATCCAGGTAGCATTGATCGGCTGCGGCGGACGTGGAACCGGTGCGGCGGATAACGCGCTGTCCACCAAGGGCGGTCCTATAAAGCTTGTCGCAATGGCGGACGTCTTCCCGGACAAGATGACCAGCGGCTATGAGTCTCTGAAAAACCAGGTGGGCGATAAGATGGACGTGCCACCCGAGCGGCGGTTCATGGGATTTGATGCCTATAAGAAAGCCATGGACTGCCTTCGGCCGGGAGACATCGCCATTCTGGCAACACCGCCAGCGTTTCGCTGGGTGCACTTCAGCTATGCCGTTGCCAAGGGGCTCAACGTGTTCATGGAAAAACCGGTGACGGTGGATGGGCCCAGCACCAAGCGCATGCTCGCCTTGGCTGAAGAATCAGAAAAGAAGAACCTGAAGGTCGGTGTCGGTTTAATGGTGCGGCACTGTAAGGCCCGTCAGGAGCTCTTAAAACGAATCCAGGATGGGCAAATCGGCGAGTTGCTGCTTTTGCGGGCCTGCCGGTTGGGCAGCCAGGCAGCACTGGCAGCTCCGCGAGCTGCGGGCACCAGTGAACTCATGCACCAGGTGCGCCGGTTCCACAGTTTCCTTTGGGCGAGTGGCGGGTTGTTCAGCGATTACAATATCCACCAGATCGATGAATGCGCATGGATGAAAGGGGCGTGGCCTATCAAAGCACACGCGACCGGTGGCCGGCATTTCCGGGGCGATTCCCTGGATCAGAACTTCGACAACTACGCCATCGAGTATGTGTTTGCGGACGGCTCGCGTTTCTTCTTTAACGGTCGCTATCAATCAGGCTGTCATGATGAGTTTGCGAGCTATGCGCACGGGACAAAGGGTTCAGCCATCATCTCGACTGCCGTGCATACGCCGGGAAAGTGCCGCATTTTCAAGGGCCAAAACTTCACACGGGCGGATATGACCTGGGCGTTTCCGCAGCCGGAGCCGAATCCCTACCAGTTGGAGTGGGACGATCTGGTGTCCGCGATCCGGAACAATGAACCCTACAACGAGGTGAAACGCGGTGCGATAGCCAGCCTGGTGACTTCCATGGGGCGAATGGCGGCGCATACGGGACAGGTCGTGACCTATGAGGACATGCTGGAATGTCCTCATGAGTTCGCTGCGGATGTGGACAAAATGACGCCTGATTCCCCAGCCCCGCTGCAAATGGGTGCCGACGGCCGTTACCCCGTTCCGGAGCCCGGCCTGAAAAAGGATCGGGAATACTAGGGCGATCGGGTATGGTTGAAAGTGGGTGAGCAACGCGTAAAATAAAAAACCACAGAATTCACGGATTCATTCAGATGTCTGAGAAGAAGCCCCTATCCAAAAGATGTGAGCTCTTTCCATGCGGTTCATTTGTCCCGGCAGGGACTTCCTGACAATAGCCCAATGCTTCAGCATTGGGTGCTTGACATAATAGGTTCAGAGTCCCGCAAGGGACGACTGTCACTCCCACAGATACTTCGGATCATACTCGATCCGGTGTTTTTCCAGCAGCGCCAGGAACTCTTCCTGAAAAGTCATCTTCCGATGGTGCGCCTCCTGGTTCTGGATATAGTGAACGATTTTATCCACTTGGGACTCGCTGACGCTAAAGGCCCCATATTTGATTTGCCAGCGAAACAAACCTTGCTCAGGGAAAGTATCGTTGATCCACTTTGACGACCCTCCTTTGATAAGCTGCAATGCCTTTGAAATTGAGAAGGTGGATGGTAGCGATAATAGGATGTGGACGTGGTCGGGCGTGCCGCCTATTTCAACGGCTTTCATTTCGTTTTGTCGTGCAATGCCACCCAGGAAAGGCCAAAGCCTTTGGCTCAATTCGTGAGTGATCAGGCGCTGACGATCCTTTGTGCTGAAGACACAATGGTAGTATGAGCTCACGTAGGACATGGCCACATTCAGCCGTTCCTTCGGAACTTGGTCAATATCGAACATCGCCACCCAAAGCTGAAGCATTGGGCTTTTGTCAACTGTCCCGCTGGGACAGGAGCGAGGCGATCCGTGGAGGAATGTCGACCCCTCCACAGATGACTCAGAAACTGTCCAGGATCCCACTAGTTTGCTCTCACGAATGCGTCAACTGTCGATGCTCTGTGTTCCGGGCACTCGGTAAAAGAGGACTTTGGCTAGCTTGGCCTCACCCACTTTTGACCACACCCAGGGCGATCTCCCTGCTCAGTTTTGCCTTTTGCTTAAGGCGTGGTTGGTGTTCAATGCCCAGCGGTTTATGGCGCAAACCCATCCGTTGACAACCACAACATTCGATCTGCCCGGTTACCGTGTCGTGCGGTCGCTCGGGGTTGTGCGGGGCATCATCGTGCGGTCCCGCTCGATTGTGGGCAACATCGGCGCCGGGCTGCAAAGCCTGATCGGCGGCAATATTACCATTTATACCTCCTTATGCGAACGCGCACGGGAGGATGCATTTAACCAAATGCTGACTCATGCGGGCGAATTGGGCGGTAACGCGGTGATCGGCGTGCGTTATGACGCGACGGAAATCGGTAATGGAATAACCGAGGTGCTGTGTTACGGCACCGCCGTGTATGTGGAGAAGTCGGAATAAGATTCTAAAACTACTTGATCAAATATGTCAGGACATAGTAAGTGGGCAAAGGTTAAGCACTTCAAAGGCGCTGTGGATGCCAAGCGCGGCAAGATCTTCTCCAAGCTGAGCAAAGAAATCACGATCGCTGCCAAAATAGCCGGTGGCGATCCGGCAATGAACCCGCGCTTGCGCATGGCGTTGTTCAAAAGCCGTGGTGCCAACATGCCTAACGATAACATCGAACGGGCGATCAAGAAGGGTACTGGTGGAGGCGAAGTGGTCAATTTCGAGGACCTTACCTATGAAATTTACGCCCCGCACGGGGTAGCCATCCTGGCGGAAATCAGCACCGACAACCGGAATCGCACGGCGTCTGAGATCCGCAGCATTGTAACCAAGGCTGGCGGCAGTATCGCCACTCAAGGCTCTGTAACGCGGCTCTTCCAACGCAAGGGTCAGCTCATTGTGCCGCGCGAAGCAGCCGGTGAGGATCAGCTTATGGAACTCGCCCTCGAAGCGGGTGCGGAAGATTTCAAGGCGGAAGAGCAGGGGTATGAAATCCTGACCGAGCCCGCTCAGTTTGAAACGGTTCACAAGCAAATCGAGGCCAAAGGCATCAAACCCGCAGCCGCTGAAGTGACCTCCATCCCCAGCGTGACCGTTCTTCTCAACAGCGACCCTGCGATTTCAGCCGTCAATAAGTTGATCGAGTCACTTGAAGATCACGATGATGTGAAGGAAGTGTATTCCAATGCGGAGTTTCCTGAGGATGGAGCCAAGGCATAAGTGCCGTTCCACCTTTCATCCGTGTAAGGAACACTCGTTCGTGGTTTTCCGATGAACATCAAGCCGCTCACCGACAATAACCCGGTGGCACGCGGGTTGGGCTGGCTGGCTGGTTTCATCTGCCGCCATCCCAGATGGTTCCTGTACTCTCAAATCCTCCTGTTCGGGCTGGCCGTTTATTTCACGATCACCAACCTGCAGTTCGATACCAGCCGCAATAACCTGGTAGGAGCTGACAAGAAGTATCATCGAAACTTCCTGCAGTTCAAAAAGGAGTTTCCCACCCAGGACGACCTGGTGGTAGTCGTGGAGAGCGAGACGCCTGAGAAGAACAGGCAGTTTGTAGAGCGTCTGGGCGCGCGGTTAGAGACCGAGACCAATCTCTTCAATAACATCTTCTATAAAGGCGACCTGAAGATGCTCGGCGCCAAGGCTCTGCTGCTGGTGCCAGAACCAGACCTGCGCGAACTGCAGCGCACGTTGACGGATTTTCGTCCATTCCTGGAACGGTTCAGCCACACGACAAATCTCGTCTCACTTTTTAACCTCATCAATTCACAGTTTCGGGGCGCCAAACGAGAGGCCAACGCCGAGAACGAATCGATGATCAAAGCGTTGCCTGCGCTGGAGCGAATCGTTCGCCAGGGAACCGCCAGTCTAAAGCGGTTGGGCCTGCCGCCTTCACCGGGTGTCACCGCGCTGTTCGATGCCGGGAAGGATGCTGAGCAGCAGATTTATGTGACGTTTGGAGAAGGCCGGCTCTACCTGGTAACGGCCCAAGCCGTTCGACAAGAGCTGAACGGGGCTGCAGCCGACCGGTTACGAGAATTGGTCGATGAAGTTCAACGCGAGGTGCCTGGCCTGACTGTCGGTGTGACCGGCGAGACGATCCTTGAAATGGACGAGATGAAGCAGTCACAAAAGGACACCACCCTGGCCAGCGTCGTTTCCTTGGTTCTATGCGCATTGATCTTCATCTATGGCTTCCAAGAGACGGGGCGTCCGGTTAAGGCGACTATCTGCCTCATTGTAGGTATCGGTTACACCCTGGGGTTTGCGACACTCACGGTGGGGCATCTCAACATCCTGACGGTCACCTTCGTGCCGATCCTGATCGGTCTCGCGATTGATTACGGAGTGCATTTGATTTCCCGGTATGAAGAGGAGGTGCGCCATGGCGCACCGGATGAACAGGCTCTGCGGACGGCGATGGTTTACACCGGGCAAGGCATTTTAACAGGTGGTTTCACGACTGCCGGAGCTTTCCTGGTGATGGCCTTCACCAACTTTCGAGGCATTCAGGAAATGGGAATCATCTGTGGTGGCGGGCTGCTGGTCTGTCTCATCCCGATGTTAACCCTCCTGCCCGTGCTGCTGCTGAAAGGCAAGCAGAACGTGATTGATCATAAAGATGGAGAAACCCTGGCGCGCCGCCAACGGTTGGAAAATATATGGCTGAGTCGACCCGGGACGGTTACCGCTGTCGTGGTCGCGCTGTGTGTCTTGTCAGCGACCCAGCTTCCCAAGATCCATTTCGATTACAACCTGCTGCACATGCAAAGCGCAGACCTGCCCGCTGTGCAAGTGGAGGAGAAACTGCTCAAGTCCACGCCGAAATCTGTGCTGTATGGCGCTGTGATTGCCACCAATGTGCCGCACGCGGTCCAGCTTGAGCAGCAGTTGACCAATTTGCCCGCAGTGGCAAGCGTGGATTCGATTTCACTATTCCTTGGCGGGGACCAGGTGCGCAAGCTGCCGATCGTGGATGAGATCAAGAGACTGATTGTTCATTTTGGCAATCCAGATCCGGCACCTGTGAACCTGGAAGAGTTGAGCATCTCCCTGCTTACGCTTTACGCCTACCTGGACCTGGCGCATTTGGAGGTTGAAAAAGAGGAGCCAGATCTTGATAAACAATTGATGTCCTTGCGCCGCGCGATCCTGGGATTGCGCCTGGAGCTGTTGAAAGGTGATCAGAACCGGCGGCAAGCTACCGCCGACCGGTTGGGTGAGTTTCAGCGGGCCCTCTTTTCTGACGTGCGAGATACGTTTGCTGCGCTGGCCACCCAGGACACAAGCGGCCCGCTCCGGATTGAAGACATGAACCCCTCACTGCGGAACCGGTTTGTGGGGATAAACGGCAAGTACCTGCTAATGGTCTATCCACGCAAAGACATCTGGCAGCGGGAGAATCAAAAGGAGTTCATTGATCAGGTGACAACAGTTTACCCGGATGTGACGGGCACGCCTGTGCAGCTTTTCCATTACACCGAGTTGTTGAAGAGCAGCTATCAGGAGGCTGCACTGTATTCCCTGATCGCCATCGTCTTTCTGGTGCTCGCGCATTTCCGCAGCCTGATTTCACTCCTGCTGGCACTGGTGCCGGTCGCCGTCGGTTTCATTTGGCTCGGAGGGTTCATGGGATGGGCGGGAATCCCGTTCAACCCCGCAAATATCATGATCCTGCCGCTCGTCATCGGTATCGGTGTTACCAATGGCATCCATATCCTGAACCGTTACGCGGAGGAACAAACACCCAGCGTTCTTACGCGCAGCACAGGTAAAGCCGTCATTGTATCAGGCCTGACCTCCATCGCCGGTTTTGGCAGCCTGAGCCTTGCTGAGCATCGGGGCATTCGCAGCCTCGGATTGGTCATGTCCGTGGGATTGGCGACATGTATGATCGCCGGCCTGACTTTTGTGCCCGCATTGTTGAGCCTCTTCTTCGGACGCAAGCGGGCCACGGAATCGACCGATCCCTCGAAGGAATCCTCAAAATAGTTGATTATTCCTAAAGGGACTTCATAGTGCAAACACGCTGAAATCGGCGCTGATTCATCAATTATCTGTGAGTACTGAAAACGCACATCGTTCTGGCAAACTGTCGCGACGCTGGTCTCTCACCGGCCTTCTAGCCATTTTGCCCTGGCTTGCTGGAGGCGTTGCCAATGCCTCGGTGGACGACGCCTCCGGGCCGAATATTGGTTTTCTCTACGATTCGTACGATCTCACCCTTGGACCGGGGCAGAGGACAGAAGCGGTTGGGCCCTTCTACTTTCGGGAGAAACGAGGCGAAGAACAAACGTGGGGCATACCACCGTTATTTTCTGTGATGAAGGATCCGGGAGTGGAGACAGCGGAATACGACTTTCTGTATCCATTGTTTACCTATGACCGTTACGGGCAGCAGTATCGCGCGCAGCTTCTGCAGTTGCTCAGTTATTCCGGAGGCCCAACTCAGACGGAAACAAACCGCGATCGTTTCACACTCTTTCCGCTCTATTTCCAGCAGCGCTCCTCCGATCCAAGTGAGAATTACACGGCTCTGTTTCCGCTCTACGGACACCTGCAAAACCGTTTTATGCGGGATAGAATCCACTTCGTGCTTTTCCCGCTCTACTCCCAAACACAGCGCAAAGACGTTGTGACGGATAATTATCTTTTCCCCTTCTTCCATTTGCGGCATGGGGACAAGCTTCAAGGGTGGCAGTTCTGGCCGTTGTACGGCCAGGAGCACAAGGAAGTGACTTGCCGGACCAATCACTGGGGAGATGCCCAATTGATCGGCGGGCATGACCGGTACATGGCTCTTTGGCCAATCTTTCACAACCAGCGCAACGGGATCGGCTCAACCAATGAACAATGGCAGCAAGCCGCCTTGCCCCTATACAGCCTGTTGCGTTCACCGATGCGAGATTCCACCACCATTCTCTGGCCATTCTTTTCCCGGATTGACGATCGGGAAAAACAATACCAGGAATGGCATCTACCCTATCCATTCATTGTGGTTGCCGATGGTCCTGGCAAACAAACCCAACGTGTTTGGCCACTGTTCAGCGAATCCCGCAGTCCTACAATGGAAAGTGCCACCTATATGTGGCCGGTCTATCGCTACAAGCGCACGCAGGTGGCGCCCCTGGACCTCAAACGCACGCGGTTGCTGTTCTTCCTCTACTCGGACTTGATTGAGCGCAATACGGAGGCAAACACATACAGACGCCGGGTCGATTGCTGGCCGCTTTTTACGCACAAGCGGGATCACAAGGGCAACACCCGGCTTCAAGTCCTTTCGATCCTTGAACCTCTCACGCCCGGAAGTCACAAAATTGAACGCGATTGGTCTCCGGTATATGCGCTGTGGCGGGCCGAGAACAACGCCGTGACCGGAGCCCGCAGCAAATCGCTGTTGTGGAACTTATACCGGCAGGAACAGACCCCTGAGAAGAAACAGTGGTCTGCGCTCTTCGGGCTTTTGCAACACCGGCAGGATACGAACAGCAGCCAGTGGCGCGTTTGTTTTATTCCTGTAGGTGGAAGAGATCGAAACGGGAGGAAGTAACCCGAGAAAGCGGCGCATCCGTGTGTAGCGTCAGGCGTCCTCGCCTGCGAGTGGAGGCGGCGTCTCGCCGCCGTTCGGTTCCCCCACCGGAGGATCGAACAGGAGGGGAACCGAGTTGAACAGGGGAGGGATCGAGAAACATTGAGGCCGAATGCAGAATGAGTAGTCTGCGACCCCTGGCTACTGTCTAGCATTCCTTCGGAATGCGCACTTCGCGTCTGCTGAGGCTCGTGCCTGTTTGGTCGCAGGGAATGGCGGAAGTCGGCCCATGGGCCTTTTGCGGCCAGACCATTTATGGCCTACCATTAGCATGAATGACGAACAGCCCCCATGGAAGCAAGATTCAAGGTTGGAGTTCCATTCTGGGTTTGCTGGGCTGGCTGGCTCTCTGCTGGGCCGTGGCCAGCTTCGGGGCGGTGTCCAAGCCGGGAGCCTGGTACGCTGAGCTGACCAAGCCAGCCTGGAATCCACCGAGTTGGGTTTTTGGACCGGTCTGGTCCACGCTTTACACGCTTATGGGCATCTCCGCCTGGCGGGTGTGGCGCGAAGGTGGTTTCGAAGCGCGGCTCCTGCCGCTCGCTTTATTCATCGCGCAATTAGCCGTGAATGGTCTCTGGTCATGGCTCTTCTTCGGACTGCACCAACCGCTGTTGGCCTTCGTTGATATCGTAGCACTGTGGGTTTTGCTGCTGGGCACCATTGTGACGTTTTGGGGTGTTTGCAGGTTCGCAGCCTGGTTGCTCGTTCCTTACCTGGCCTGGATTATCTTTGCCGGCTGCTTGAACTTCGCCCTTTGGAGGCTGAATTAATGAGCGTTTCGCGCGGAGGCACCCTGGTTTGGTTCAGGCAAGACCTGCGGATAGCTGATAACCCCGCCCTGGACGCGGCTTGTCGGGCAGGTGAACCAATCACCCCAGTGTATATATGGGGACCGGAAGAAGAGGGGGATTGGGCTCCTGGTGCCGCTTCAAAATGGTGGCTCCATCATTCCCTCGGATCGCTGGGCTCGGAGCTCAAACGGCTCGGAACGGGACTGGTGCTCGGTCGTGGTGCGGCTCATGAGGTGTTGCTGAAGCTGTTGCACGAGACCGGGGCGCGCCGGGTGGTTTGGAACCGGCGTTACGAGCCGTATGCCCGAGCCAGAGATGAAAAGGTCGAAGCCACTCTTCAAGCAGCAGGCTATGAAACCGAAAGCTTTAACTCAGCGCTCTTACACGAGCCATGGTTGATCCAGAACCGCAGCGGTAAACCATTCCAGGTTTTCACGCCGTTCTGGAAGACCTGCATGGCCGCAGGCGAAAAACCTGAGCCCTTGCTCGCGCCGGGCGCATTGTCTGGCGTTACAAAAGCCCCAACCTCACTGAAATTGGAAGAGTTGGATTTGCTGCCAAAGCTGAATTGGGCTGATGGCTTTACGAACGTGTGGCAGCCGGGTGAGAGGGGAGCATGGCGTGCGCTGGACCAGTTCCAGGAGCAGGCCTTCGAAGGATATAGCAACGGCCGGAATCGCCCGGATCAACCGGGGACCTCCCGGCTATCGCCGCACCTGCATTTTGGTGAGATTAGCCCCCGTCAAATCTGGGCGAAGATCGCTGGGGAAAGGGCGAAGGCCGGTGCTGTTGGCTGGGAGCGGAATCAGTTTTTAACGGAGCTAGGCTGGCGAGAGTTTGCGTATCACTTGCTTTACCATTTTCCGGACACGATCAATCAGCCATTGAGAAGCGAGTTTCGCAACTTCCCATGGCGCGAGGATCAACAGCTCCTGCAATCGTGGCAACGTGGCCAGACAGGAGTGCCGCTGGTAGATGCCGGGCTGCGCGAACTGTGGCAGACCGGCTGGATGCATAACCGGGTGCGCATGGTAGTGGGCTCGTTCCTTGTGAAAAACCTGCTCATACAATGGCAGGAGGGGGCTCGCTGGTTCTGGGATACATTGGTGGATGCCGATCTGGCAAGTAACACCTTGGGGTGGCAATGGGTGGCAGGGTGCGGCGCCGACGCGGCACCCTACTTCAGGGTGTTCAACCCGGTGCTCCAGGGAGAGAAGTTCGACCCGGAAGGGCTCTACGTCCGAAAGTACGTGTCTGAGTTGAACAAAGTGCCGGATCGCTGGGTTCACCAGCCGTGGCTCGCTCCCGGCGACAGACTGCAGGGGTCCGGGTATCCGGAGCCGATTACGAGTCTCTATGCGTCGCGCGAGACAGCTCTCGCCGCCTACGCCAGGATGAAAGGGCGGGGCTGACCTGCTAATGTGGTACAAAGCAAAAGCGCCGAACCAGAGGCTCGGCGCTTTTGAAAACAAACCGATTACGGATTCTCTTTGAGCAGTGCGATGAATTGCTTAATCGCAGGGGAGAGGACCTTATTCTTCTTGTGGATCAATGCCACCGGGCGGAAATGATCGCCGTCGTCGATCTTGATCGCAGCGAGGGTTTCATTGACCACTTCCTGGCGGATCGTCTCGTAAGGAACAATGGCGACGCCCGAGTCGATTTCCACAGCGCGCTTCACGGTCTCCACATTGTCGAACTCCATCACGTGCTCGACGCTCACGCCATGATCCTTGAGAATTTTGTCGAGTGCTTTGCGAGTCGGGATATCCTTTTCGAAGCTGACAAATTTGCAGCCGTTCAGCGTCTTGAGCTTGATGCTCTTG
This sequence comes from uncultured Verrucomicrobiota bacterium, assembly GCA_942493075.1. Taxonomy (GTDB): domain Bacteria; phylum Verrucomicrobiota; class Verrucomicrobiia; order Limisphaerales; family UBA8199; genus JBBQYD01. Next base: position 833,302 of record OW818681.1, read on the forward strand.
GATTTGGCGAACGGATGGTGCGGGTTGCAGATCAGCACCAGAGGATCCTTGCGAATTTGGATCACTTCCAGCTTGGCATCGCGCACCGGGTAAGCCACCAGGCCCAGGTCAACCACATTTCCCAGCACATCCTCGTAAACCAGATCGTGACGGCGATACTCGACATGCACGTTGACGGTGGGATAGGCCTTGAGGAACTTCTTCAGGTAAGGCGGCAGAACGTGCAGCCCCAGGCTGTAGATCGTGGCCAGACGAATATTACCCGAAATAATCTCTTTGATTTCCTGGAGCTTGCTGTGCAACGCATCATAGGTTTGCAGCACTTGCTTTGCATAATCATACAGCACTTCGCCCTCAGCCGTTAGACGGAAATTCTTCTTGCTGCGCTCGATCAGCAGGCTTTTGAATTGGCGTTCGAGGGAAGAAATCGTCTGGCTGACCGCGGATTGAGTCACACCATTGATCTGGGCCGCTTTGGTGAAACTCTCCGTCTCTGTCAGGTCGCAAAAAACTTTCAGACTTTCTATTTGCATAAGCGAATTAAATAGGAAAACACGGGCTGGGTCAACAAGCAGCTTACATTTCCATTAAAAATTTCTACACACGAAATAAGTGGAGCGCAATCAGCCTCAAAAGCGGAAGCATCGGAAATGCTCGAAATTCACTGAATTTTCAACAATTCGCTGAGTTCGGTCAATCGGGCGATCTCAAACTGGATGGGCGGATGGGCAGGCCGGGGCAGTCCCGTGGGATTGAACCAGCATGCGTGGGCACCGAAACTGATCGCCCCGGTAATATCAGAATTCCAATTATCTCCGATCATCAGTGCGCGTTCGGGTGCAGGCCGCCCCATTAACTGAAAGGCATGCTCAAAGAACGGGGTGCCGGGCTTTGCTGCGCCGATTTCCTCCGAAATGACCAGCACTGAGAAGAATTTGCTAATCGTAGAGTGAGCCAGGCGCGTCCGCTGAACTAGGCTCAGGCCGTTGGTGAGCAGAGCCAGGCGGAAACGCGGTGCGCAGGTCCTTATCAGCTCCTCAGCGCCTTCCATCAAATCGGAAGCGTGCGCCAGATGATCTAGGTAACGGTGGCTGAACTCCTCGGCGGGCAGAGCCAGTCCCAGAGCGCCGAGCAGGAGTTCGAAGCGGCGCACTTTGAGCACGCTTGGCTTTATCAGGCCTCGCTCAAGTTCCTGCCATAGATCGCGATTGATGGCTCGGTAGGCCGCAAGCATCTCCGCGGAGAAACTCACCCCGGCCTCGGCGAATGACCTCCCCAAAGCAGACGCCTCCGCCCGGTCATAATCAAAGAGCGTGCCGTCCGCATCAAAAAGCAGCCAATCGTATGATTGCATGCAACGACATTAGGCAGCGGGGACGCAAACAGCCAGCGCACAAAAGGGTCAGTCCGATAATCGTACGAAACGATCGTCGGACCCTCCATGATAGGCCTTTCCATTCATTTCTTTCGCACTAAAATCGCATCAATGCTCAAGCGTTTCTTTTTCCTTCTGGCAGCTTGGTTGCCGATCGTGGCTTGCGTTCCGGTTGTAGTTGCGGAAACAAAGACCGGGAGCGTCCCGGGTACGGTAGTTCACCATAGTCCAGCGTCCAGCGGCCTATACATTGGTTCACCGAGCCTGGCTTTGCTAACCAATGGCGATTACCTGGTTTCGCATGACTACTTCGGGCCGAAGAGCGCCGAGCACGAGTGCCCAACCGTGCAGCTTTTCCATTCCAAAGACAAAGGCGAATCCTGGGCGAAGGTTAGCGAACTCAAATGCCTGTTCTGGCATCAACTCTTTGTTCATCGAGGCCAGGTGTATCTGATGGGCACAGATAGACATCACGGTCGGATTGTCATGCGCCGTTCCAAGGACCAGGGGAGAACCTGGAGCGAGCCATCGGATACCAGCACAGGGTTGCTGACCCCTGAAGGGCAGTTCCACACAGCACCTATGCCGATCGTGGAGCACGATGGAAGATTGTGGCGGGCATTCGAAGACGCCATGGGCGGGACAAAGTGGGGAGAACGTTATCGCGCCGGCATGCTCTCTGTTCCCGTGGACGCGGATCTTTTGAAGGCGGGGAACTGGACGTTTAGCAACTTTCTTCCGCGAAAGACGGAGTGGCTCAGTGGAAAGTTCCAGGCATGGCTGGAAGGGAATGCAGTCGTTACCCCTGATGGGAACGTGGCGGATATTCTCCGGGTCCAGACTCCGGAATATCCGGAGCGTGCTGCCATTGTAAATATCAGTGCCGATGGAAAAACGGCTTCCTTCGATCCAGCGACCGGGTTCATTGATTTTCCGGGCGGCGGAAAGAAGTTCGTGATTCGTTACGATGCTCAATCCAAAGCCTATTGGGCTCTGGCGACACCGGTCCTGGAAGCCTTCAAGACAAACGGCGTTCCCGGTAGCGTCCGCAATACGCTGGCGTTGCTCCGTTCGGATAACCTGCGCCAGTGGGAAACTCGATGCATCCTGCTGCACCATCCGGATACCCGGAAGCACGGGTTTCAATACCCCGATTGGCATTTCGAAGGGGACGACCTTGTCGCGCTCGTTCGCACCGCTTATGACGACGAAGAGGGTGGGGCGCGTAATAATCACGACGCGAACTACCTCACCTTCCATCGGTTCAAGGGTTTCAGATCGTTAGGTATGGGGGACTCCGTGCCAGTCACAACACCACAGCCTTCAACCGGCAAAAAGGCAGGATCCGTTAAAGCTGGTCCGAAGCCCTGAAGATGGGGCAACGCGAAGCTCCATCATTCCGATTGCACGGACCATGAACAGAACTGCCGCAGCCTCTCGGTTATCAATCGGACGTCAGATTACGGGCGGAGCCGGTGGGCGCATTCTGACTAACATTGGAGTCTGGTCCCCGGACAGTGAGTGGATTGTGTATGACGTCCGTTCAGATCCAGCCGGTGAGAAGTTTGATGGTGATCGGATCGAAATGGTGCACTGGCAAACCGGTGAAGTGCGCGTTTTGTATCAGGCACAGCATGATGCGAGATGCGGTGTCGTGACCTTTCATCCCTACGAGTTTAAAGTGGTTTTCATCCTCGGACCGGAGCATCCCACTTCCGACTGGCAGTACAACGCCTATCATCGCCAGGGCGTTATCGTGGACCTTAAAGCTCCGAATCGAGCGGTGAACCTCGACGCCCGGGATTTGGTGCCTCCTTTCACGCCGGGAGCCCTGCGTGGTGGTTCACATGTTCATGTGTGGTCCCCCGCCGGTGATTGGGCGAGTTTTACCTATGAAGATCATGTGCTCTCGGCGGTGTCTCAGGAAACCTCGACGCAGCATGTGAATCTCCGAAATGTAGGAGTCAGCGCGCCTTACGGAAAGGTGCAGGTTAACCGTGGTCATCCCAGAAACCATGATGGCGATTATTTTTCTGTCCTGGTTACGCGGACTACGGCCAATCCCAGGCCCGGATCAGATGAGATCAAGCGCGCCTTTGAGGAAGGATGGGTTGGAGTGGACGGCTACGTCCGTTCAGACGGTTCGCGCCAGAAACGTGCGTTAGCCTTTCAAGGTAACGTTGTGAGCGCCTCTGGTGAGACGCTTTCGGAGATGTTTATCGTCGATCTTCCTGATCGGCTCGATGTTCCGGGAGATGGCCCTTTGGCCGGTACCGAATCGTTGCGTCCATCCCCGCCGCAAGGAGCTGTTCAGCGCCGCCTGACTCGCACTGAGAACCGGCGTTATCCCGGTCTGCAAGGGCCGCGGCATTGGTTGCGCAGTTCACCTGAAGGTTCGCAAATCGCCTTCCTAATGAAAGATGATGAAGGAATCGCGCAACTCTGGGCGGTTTCTCCTAACGGCGGCGAGCCAAGCCAACTGACTCACAACAAATACCCGGTCGCTTCCGCGTTTAGCTGGTCGCCAGACGGTCGATCCATCGCTCATGTGATGGACGGCAGCGTCTGTCTAACAGAGGTTGCGACCGGCGAAACCCGGCGGTTGACCGCTCCGGACCGCAGTGAAACAGGCCCGCGCCCAGAAGCTTGCGTGTTCTCACCTGATGGCGAAAAGATTGCCTATGTGTGCCATTTGGCTCGGGTGGACGGGTCGCACAACCAAGTTTTCGTTGTAGAGACAAAGTAGAAGAGCCGTCCGGCTGTTTTAATCAAAGTGTATGATCCCGCGTTGGGCAGCGGTGACGACCGCTTGTGTGCGATCGATGACGTTGAGCTTTTCGAAGATATTCTTGATGTGAATTTTCACCGTGGGCTCAGCAATGCCAAGCTTGGCGCCGATTTCTTTATTTCGCAGCCCCTTGGCAATCAGCTTCAGCACATCGAGTTCCCGCGCGCTGAGTTCCACTCGCGGGAGGAATTGGGCGAGCCGGGCGGAAACCGCCGGGGGGATTTGCCGCCGGCCTGCGTGAACCTCACGGATTACGCGCAATAGATCTTCGCCCAGCATTTCCTTGAGCAGGTACGCCTGAGCTCCCGCCTCCAAAGCCCGGTAGATATCTTCATCGCCCTCATAGGTGGTCAGGACTACGATTCGGGCACCGGGGAACTCCCTGCGAATGGCCACGGTTGCCTCCACTCCACCCATGCCGGGCAGGCGCAGGTCCATAAGCACAACGTCCGGTTGGTGCTTCCGGTATTCATCGATGGCGGTCTGTCCGTCCCCTGCCTCAGCGACAATCACCATGTCACTTTGGGTTCCTATCATTGCGGCCAATCCTTCGCGCATGATCGGGTGATCGTCCACCGACATGATGCGGATGGGCTTCGAATGAGGGGCGGTTTGTTCTGTGGGCATGGTTGCTGGATCGGCTTTGATTACATAGTGAATTTAGTGGCGCATCAAGCCCGGACAATGACAATTATTTCGGTGTGTTCGCCGGGGCGGCTTTTGATCGCCACCGTTCCGCCCAAAATAGCGGCCCGGTCTCGAATGCCCGCCAGCCCCTGGTGTTCCCGTTGCGCAACGGGGACATGGTCGGGATCGAAACCTCGGCCATCGTCTTTGACCCGCAGTGCGACGTTGCGTTCTTCGAATGTGATCTGAATATCGATGCTGCGCGCCTGGGCATGTTTGACGGCGTTGGTTATAGCTTCCTCTCCGATGCGCAACAAATTGAATTCGACCACTCCAGAGAGTTCGCGGGGTTTCCCGATGACATTGAAATTCAAATGCAGTTTCTTGTCGGCGACCAACTGCTCGGCAGCTTGTGCCAGCGCGGAGGCCAGGTCCTGCGCTTCTTCCAGCCGCGGAGAGCGCAATGCCCAGACGGAGCTTCTGGATTCGGCCAGGCACTGGTCCGCTTGCTGAATGACCTTTGCCAACTGTTCCTTGGCAGTGGCAGGGGATTGGGGCAAATGCTGGGAGAGCGCCCAAAGTTTCAGTCGGATGCCGGTGAACCCTTGCAGCAAAGTGTCATGCAATTCCTGGGCAATGCGCTTGCGTTCGTTCATTTGGGCCTCCAGCCGTGTGTTCATGTGAGCCTCGGCCAGTGCGGTAACACGTGCCATTTGCCAGCGGTACACGCCCCAGAACAATAGCAAACAGCAGCCTCCGGCCAGCGCGAAGAACCACCTGGTCTGGTACACAGCGGGACGGATAGAGAAATCCCACGTGGCTCCTGCCTCCGCCCAAACCCCGTCGTTATTGCAGGCCGTGACGCGGAATCGATAGATCCCGGGACTCAAGTTTGGATAAGAGACCTGGCGCAATGCAGCGGCTTCGCGCCAGTCCTTGTCATGCCCTTCGAGGCAATACCGGAACCGGACTTTATCCGGATCAACGAGACTCAGGGCAGTGTAATCGATCTTTATGTCCTTTGTTCCCGCGGGGAATCGGATGCCGGGCAGAGCTGCGACCGTTTTTCCGTCCACGATGGCTTGAACGATGTGGACCGGCGGCGGATTGGTGTTCAGGCGCATGCGATCCGGGTGGATCACCGTCAGACCTGCCGTCGTGGCAAACCAAAGCTTGCCGTCACCGGCTTTGGTCATAACGGGGAATGGACGGCCCTGGCGCGGGAACCCGCGCAGGCCATCGGTTGCGTCGTAAACTTCGGCGCGGATGAGGTGCGGGGCATTCGTAATCGCGTGGTCCAGTTCGGTTGGTGAGACCCGGATAATAGAGGAGTGACCTGCCAGCCAAAAATCTCCGTTGCTGTCCTCACCAATCGTGCTGAGTTGATTGCTGGGAAGGCCATCCTGGACCGTAAGAATCTCGAAATGGTCGCCCGCGAAGCGACTCAGTCCGCCGAGTCCGGCTACCCAAACCCGGCCTTTACGATCGCACAGCATGGCCATGACGCTTTGCAGCACGGTATAGCGGTGAAACTGCCCATTATCGTAAACACTCACGCTGCCGTCCTGAAAACCGAGCCAGACATGGCCTTGCGAATCCGTAATCGCGGCGTTGACCACTGAGGCGGGAAGCTGGTCGCTGTAAGGGAATATCCTGGGCTTGCCATTCACGACGCGGCACACGCCCTGGAATTGATCGCAGAGCCAGAGCCCGTCGGTCTTGTCCCGGGTCATGGCTGTCACATTATTCATCTCCAGCCCGCCATCGAGCTTGAGTGACGACCGCGATCCGTTTCTGAGCAATCCCACACCGTTTTGAGCGGCAACCCACACCGTGCCCGGCGATTCAGTGTGAAAACTGTAAACCCCGCTGACCAGGCCCGGCCCGATCCAATCCAGGCCGAGAGTCTCGACCTGCTGCCCGTTGACCCGCTGCAGGCCTTGCTCCGAGCCGGTCCAAACGGCAGCGCCCGTATCAGATGTGACCATCAGGCGCTGGTCGAATGCCAGGCCTTCTCGAATAGAGAAGCTCGCAAGTTTGTTGTCATGGAAACGGTCCACGCCACCTGCCGAACCTACCCAGATCGTTCCTTCCCGGTCCTCAAACACACAGGAGACAAAGTCGCTTGTGAGCCCGTCCTTCTCGGTGAAGCTATCCTGGATACGAGAGGCTCCGTTTGTCTGCAAGAGCATCGCACCTGAATCGGTGAAACGAATCAGCCCCCGGCCCACCGTGCAAATCCACACCGTCTCGTCCCGGTCAACCAGGAGGTCCTGTGCTTCAAGGGCCAGCCCGGGAGATTGAAGAACAACCTTGCCCTGGTGCGCTGACAATGGCCGGATCGCCCCGGTGCTTTCTACAACCCAAATCCTCAGGTCGGGCCCCTCGCGCATTCGCGCAACAGTGCCCAGGTGGTCAGACAACAACTCAACTCGGGTTTGACCGCGGCGCAATGCGCCCAAAAGAGTGCCTCCAGCGACCGACGGATCATCGACCGCAAGCCAGAGGGTTCCGGCCCTGTCTTCCAGTTCGACGTGGACTTTGCCTGAAGGGAAGCCACTATCCCGGCCCACACTGTTCCATCGTCCGGCAACCAATTTGCCTATGCCTTTGGCTGTTCCAACCCAGATGGCACCATGCCGGTCCTCCAGAAGGGAAGTGACCTCACCTGGCGGCAGCCCGTCCGCTGCTGTGTACACGGTCAATTTGCCCTCATGAAGGCGGCTGACACCTTCGTTGTAGCCGATCCAAAGGCTGCCATCGCTGGTTGCGCACAAGGCATTGACCCCGGGGCCCGAAGTCTTTTCATCCGGTTTTGGCTGCCACCGAGAGAAGCTGATCCCATCGAATTTGAAGAGCCCTTCGGCAGTGCCGATCCACAGGTAACCATCCTTGGTTTGTGTTATCCCAGTGACGCTGGCGATGCCGTGCTTCGGCCCCCAAGAGGAGTGAGCCAACTGCGTCATGGTCTCCAGAGGAGTGAGTCCCGGCGCCTGGGCAGCCCAAAGCATCAGGAGCAAAACGATCTGCCACACCGTAAGCCAGGCAGGGTTTGTGCGCGTCTCCGAGGGGCGTCTGCAGGGTTCGCGCCAGAGTATGGCGTGGTGAACAGGGTGCGGTTCACGGGCGATCATCCGTCAAAGGGGATTTGCTGCGTTTGTGCCGCTGGTCGGACGGACAAATACTTGCAGCGTCTTTCTGGTGTAGTTCGAAGCGTTGTTCGAAAAGGTCCAGTCGGGGTTGGCTCCGGGTCCGTTCCCAATTCCCAGGTCGATTCCTATCGCTTTGCCGGTGGCCCAATGATTAAAGGCGAAAATCGTTTGGGCAGCCTCGATACTGTGAACCTGCATTGAGCCGCAGTCGCCGACGCGCGCCTGGTCACTGAAATCGTAAATAAGGCTGCTGGCGTGGGTAATATTCGCTGCGTTGTTGGCTGAGTAGGCCAGAGGCCAGAACTCCAGATAGCCACCGCGCAGCCCCCGGCCAGTTGCGACGCCGCGGACACTGGAGATCACGTTCATGTTTGTGACGTGCTGTTGGAAGAATGCTCCGGTTCCTGCAGCAGGCACGCCAATCTTCGCCGGGTCATCCGTGAATGCGTCCATCGAAACCCACACGAACTGCGGCGAGGCGTCGCCTTTTTGCAGCTCCAGATAATAGGCGATCCGGGAAAAACCGCGGATTGCCCGATGGTGGTCGACCTCGTAACGCACGGGGCTGGAGTTGTAGGAAGCGAAGTCCGGAATGCTGAGGGAATAAACCAGCGTGTAATTGGTGGCCTCGGGCGCGTTGTTAAATGCCCCGGTAGTTGGGGCAGAGGCAAATGCCGCCGTGGAGCCGGGGAGTATCATTCGGCGAGCAGGTGTGCGATCACACACATTGCTCACGGTGATTTGGTAGGCGCAACTGGGAGTCTGCTGCGTGGTGGTCAGGCGGACATCCCGGAGCGTCGTCGGATCAAGCGAGGCGCCGAGGATGCGCAAGCCGCCGTTGAGCGAATAATTGGCTGGGTTGGCTGCCTCAGAATTGACCTGCTTGCTGAAGGACACGACGAGGTTGGTCCAGGCCCGTTCTCCGGTCACATTGGCGATGACCGGCAAGTTGGTGGCGCCCAAAGTCGACACGAGATTTGTAATGGCCCTGAACCAGCAGGTGGCGATCTTTTGATAACCACTCTCATTGGGGTGCAGGCCCTCCGCCAGGTCGGATTTCTCCAAAGCGGAGTTGAGAGGCAGAAAATAGACCTGCTCGCCCCGAGCCGCGTGGCGGGCGACGATCCCTGGAACGAACGGGTTAAAGGTAGTCTGGATCATCTTGCCGACGTCGGGGTAATCATCGCGCAGAAAGAGGTCAGCGACGATGAGCTTTGCGGCAGGCCGGTGTGATGTGATCCTGGAGATCAGATGGTCCAACCGGCTGGTTGCGGAAGTGAGCTCCTGATTCTGGGCAAAATCATTCACTCCGATCTGCAACAGAATGAGATCGGGTTCAGGGAGTTGGTTAGCCCACGCGCAAAACCCGGCATCAATCTGTTCAATCCGACAACCGGAATGCCCTTCGTGGCGGGGGTCTGCCAGGCCTGGGGCTCCGTTGGCCGTTAGCGAGCCGACAAACTCAAAGTTGTAGCCGGCGTTAGTGAGCATGTGGTACAGCGGCGCGCGGTAGCCTCCTGGAACGAACGAGCCCAGTGTGATTGAATCTCCTAACGGCATGATCCAGAGCGGCACCGGAGCCGCTGATGCTGATGGGATCGCGAGCCAGACCGTAAGCGCGATGAGCCCATGAGACCAAAGCGACACCCTGTTTCGCAGCTTGGAACAGTGCAGGCTTATTCGGAGAACGTCTGAAAACATGTGTTCCTAATAGAGGGATCGTACATCACGACGCCCTTGGCCTTCAACCCTCAACTTGTGATTGATTGGGGAAGTCACGAAAGAGAATTGCCCAGGAGGGAAACCAAGGGAACAGAGGGGAAAACCCTGAAAGGGAACAGCAAGGCATTGTGAACAGAAGAGGAGCCAAGGCAACGAAGGCCAGAGAATTCTCAGTTTCATCCGACCCGAGGCACAGCGTCTGTGCTGGTATGCCTTGCGGGATGCTGAGGTAAACGGCTCCGGCTCCGGTGGTATCGCGCTGGCGCGCTCAACCACCGGCTGATAGCTTGGAACCCTTCGGGTTCTCCAGGTAGGGCGGTGTGACGGTGCGGCGGTCCTGCCCACCTTCAGGAAGCCGCCGTTCTTAGGCAGGCCCTGGTAATACTAAAGCACTATTACCGTTTAACCCGGTTGGAAGATCGTTTTCACGATCCATGACGCCTATCATGACTTCTTTGTGCTGATGAAAAGACTATTCAACTCCTATTCTGGCCGAGGCGTCCTTCTTTCTTTCTTGTTTGCTTTGCAATGGGTGTGTGGCGTGGAGCCGGGGCTGGCCGCGGGCAGCGTCACAGCCTATTCCGCGAGCGTGAGCGGGCCGATTGGGCAAGTTGCCGACAATGCCGGCCTGAATATCGGACACACCTTTACCGCAAGACATGGAGACATCCGGGTGCTTCAATTGGGCGTCTACGATTTCGGCGGCGACGGGCTGAAAGCGCCGCATTTGGTGATCTTCTTCAGCAACACGGTCAATGTGGCTTCCGTGACGGTGCCCGCCGGCACGAGCGCCCCACTTATCAACGGCTGCCGGTTTGTGCCGCTGGCCGCTCCGCTGGTGTTGTCGGCGGGCCAATACTCCGTGGTGGTCTATCAGATGAACGGTGGTTCGGCGAGCGATGCATATGGCGACATCAGCGGGGCCAATAACACCTTCAACGGCGGGGATGATTTTACGGATGGCGGCAGCGTCTATGAATTCACGACTCACACCAGTGCTTATCCCGGCAAAGGCGGGGCTTCCCTGGGCAGCAGCGCCTCCAATCTTGGAAGCGCCTCATTCATTTACGAGGTGTCCTCCCTCAATCCAAGCTATATAGCCGACAGCGCAAAGACGGCCTATGGCGCGAATGCGGACAATACGGGATTAAACATCGGCCATACTTTTACGGTGGTGAGCAACGCCATCCAGATCTTGAATCTCGGAGTCTTTGATTACGGCGCGGACGGCCTCAACGCATCCCATGTTGTAACCTTATTCACCAATTCCGCGGGGACGTATCTGCCGATCTCAGGGGGAACCACCACGGTTCCGGCCGGGACAGCCGGGCCGTTCGCGAAGGGATTCCGCTTTGCGGCATTGCCAGCGGCGCTGACTCTGCCCGCAGGCCGTTACGCGGTGATTGCCTATCAAATGAACGGAGGCAGCACAAGCGACGGGTATGGCGAAGCCAACGCATCCAGTTTCAACGGTGACGGCTATGTGAGCGATGACGCTTTTACTCCGTATCAGTTCACCGACGCTGCAAGCCCGAGTTATCCGAATTCCGGTGGTTCAGCGAACCTCGCTTGCGCTTCGTTCGACTATGCTCCGGTTGCCGGCGCAGTGAGCCAAACCGTGGGCTTCACGGCAAGCACCAGCGGCCCATACGGGGTGAACGGAAACAACACCGGATTGAACATTGGAAATGTGTTTTCTGTGAGCGGCACCAACATCCTGGTCTCCAGCCTGGGTGTGTATGATTATGCCGGCAACGGTCTGGCTTCCGCGCACACTGTTTCGCTTTTTGTTCAGTTGGGGACTGCCTATGCGCCTGTCACTGGCGGTTCTGTAGTGGTGCCAGCCGGTACCAACGCCGTTCTGGTGAACGCCTATCGTTTCGCGCCGCTGCCGGTCCCGGTCGCCCTGCCGCCGGGAAAATATGCGGTCATCGCTTATCAAATGAATGGGGGAGCCAACAGTGACCCCTATAGTGACCTCACCGGCGCTAATAATGGGTTCAACGGCGGAGCCCACTTATTTAACGGAGGCAGCATCTATGAGTTCACGACGAGTGGGAGCCCAAGCTTCCCCGGTACAGGCGGCGGGAATAACGGCACAACCGCAGGTAACTTTGGTTGTGCCTCGCTAACATATTCCCTGACTCCCACCGCTTCTGTCGCCGTCTGCGCTCCTGTCATCACGCCTCAGTTGAGCTACTACAACCCTGGAGAGTCGGTTTCACTGACCGCAAATGCGTTTGGCAGTTCGCCCATCACGTACCAGTGGTACTACGGCAGCCCCCTCGTTCCGATTCCGGGTGCTACCAATGCCGTCCTGGTCCTGACAAACCTGCGTCCGGTCCATCGCATGGGACATGCGGGAGGTTATGCGGCCTCGGCCCAGAATGCTCTGGGTGGGCCGATCATGAGCACAAATCCCCAGCAGGTTAGTGTTGCCCCGATTCCTCCCTCAACGCCTCTGAAGATCATGCCGCTGGGGGACTCTATCACTTACGGGCAGGGTGCCGCGGGCGGGTATCGTGCGCCGCTGTTCCAGATGCTGGTCAGCAGTAATTTCAATGTGATGTTTGTCGGATCACAAAAAAATAACCCGGCTTCATGGCTGCCATCCAAGGACCATGAAGGCCACTCTGGTTATCGGATCGACCAGATCACATCGGGATTCTCAGCCTGGGTGAACGCGGTTGCCAGCCCTGACATCATCCTGTTGCTGATTGGCACTAATGATTACGGACAGCAATATGCCACGCCTTCCGCGACCAACCGGTTCGACCGGCTTATCTGGCACATTGCCACGAATCGGCCAAACGCGAAATTAATTGTGGCCAACGTGGTGTTGCGTACCGACAACTCGACTTATGAGAACCAGATTCAAGCTGGTCTCAACAGATCTATACCGGGTATTGTGAAAAGTCATGCAGCGCTGGGACATCGGGTGTCCTTCGTGGATATGCATGCCGCGCTGGGCGCCTCTGATCTCATCGACGGGCTGCACCCCAATCAATCTGGCTATGACAAGATGGCGGCAGCCTGGAGCAAGGCGATTATGGAACTGATTCCGCCGCCAGGCAGCACCAATGCGAGCGTGCTGCCGGCTGGCACTCATTGCACACTGACTTACTGCGGAATCCCGCAATGCGAATACATAACACAGCGCTCGACCAATCTCGCACCTGGGAGCTGGCTTCCCATCAGCACGAACATTGCGCCTGCGGCGGGGGCCATCGAGGTGTTTGACTCTTATTCAGACCTCCCTGGGGCGGCCACTCGCTCGGCTTTCTACCGCCTGGTGCAGCAGTGACCTTCTGCGACATCCAGTTTTCGAACGAGCCGGGGACTAGTCCAAAAGTATTAGTCAGCGCTAGGCTAGTTGGCTGGTTGAATGACGGGACAGACCTGCCATCATGGGCAGTGCCTTGCAAGCGACCAGACGTATAACTCCACGTTGAACCAGGACCCGGGATGGGTCTGTGAATGCAACCGTTTTAGAAGGCAAACCTCGAATAGAACAACCAACCTAGATCAAAATGAAGAAACAGTGTTTCATCGCGGCAGCCTTGGCTGCCTTCACTTGGCTGGGCGCCTCTGCCAACGCGCAGACGGCAGCCTATTTTGCCAACTCAAGCACCCCTTACGGTGGCGCCGCCAATAACAGCGGGCTGAACATCGGCCAGAGCTTCACCGTCGCCAGCACCAACATACAAGTCCTGAGCCTGGGTGTTTATGATTTCGGGGCAGATGGGTTGAAGGCAGCCCACGATGTCATCCTGTTCAGCAACCAGACTGCGCTTGCTTCGGTGACGGTGCCTGCCGGGACGACCGCAAGTCTGAAAAACGGGTTTCGTTACATGACTCTAGCCAGCCCGCTAATCCTCTCAGCGGGGACTTACTCAGTGGTTGCCTATCAGATGAATGGCACCGCCAATAACAGCGACGGCTACGGCGATACCGGCAGCCCAGCCTGCAACGGCTTCAACGGCACGTTTAACCTTCAGCACATTCAGACTGTTTTTGAGTTCTCGACCAGCGCCAACGCATACCCGGGGACTGGCGGAGGCTCCCTGGGCACGGCTTCGGCGAACCTGGCTGGTGCGTCGTTCCTTTACACTGACTTCAGCCCGGTGACCATTGCCTATACCGCGGACCCGGCGATGGCCAGGTTCGGTGGTGCGGCCAACAACGACGGGCTTAACATCGGGCACAAGTTCACAGTGAATGGACTTGGTATTACGATCTTTGACCTGGGTGTGTTTGATTACCAGGCTGACGGCTTGGCTGCCGCCCATAATGTAACCCTCTTCACCAATGACATCCCGCTGGCTAATGTGAATGTTCCTGCCGGGACGGCTGCTCCCTTGGGCAACGGGTTCCGTTTCGCCCCGCTGGACGCACCACTCACGCTGCCCGCAGGCAATTATTCCATCATTGTCTATCAAATGAATGGTCGCACCACTAGCGATCCCTATTGCGAAGAAAACGTGAGCGGGTTCAACGCCAGTGGCAATCTGGAGAACAACGGGTACAGCCCATACGTGTTTAACAGCAATGACACTCCTGATTATCCGACGGGTGGTGATAACAAAAATTTCGCCGTCTGCTCGTTTACTTACACTAATGTCATGTCCCCGCCGTTGATCACGGAACAGTCTCCTACGAACGTGACAGTATTCGTCGGCTCCGCTCCCACCTTCAGGGTCCTGGCTACTGGCATTCCTGCGGTTTTTACCTATCAGTGGTATCTCAACGGAACCACTCCCATTAACGGGGCCACTAACGCTAACTATACGCCAGGGCAGGTGGCTATGACGGATGCCGGGAAAGTCTTTAGCTGCACAGTGGCGAACCCCTCCGGAACCACCAACACTCACCGAATGACCTTGAAGGTCGTTGCAGCGCCAACACAGACCTATCCCTCCACGATCATGGCCGACCGCCCTCTCGGTTACTGGCGGATGGATGAAGCCCCCGATGATGGACTCGGAAACAACGGTGTGATCTGTAACGACTATTTGGGCGGATATGGCGGCTCCTATGCAAACACGATCCTCGCTCTCCCCGGCTCACTTGCGAATGATCCAAACAAGGCGGCGGATTTCGGTACTCTTGCGATCGCAGATTCCTATGTAGGCGAAATTTTTGGTGTGGATTTTGCCACCAATGCCAATGCCACATTCTCAATCGAGGCTTGGGTCAATGGGACCATGGCTTCCTATGACGCCGGTATCGTTTCAAAGGGCGTTACTGAGCAATTCTGTCTGGACACCGGCGGGTCGGGCCACGCCTTCCGCTTCTTTGTCCGCGACGCCGCTGGTTCGGCTCATGTTGCTTCGGGCACCAATGTCCTCGATGGCACCTGGCATCACTTGGTCGGAGTTTGCGACGAGGTGAACGGCGCTGTCTTGTTGTATGTGGACGGTCAGTTGAGCGGTTCGAACAGCATGCCCTCGCAAGCGGGGGTAAAGAGCAGCAGCGCGCCCGTGGCGATTGGCGCCCGTCGCTCCAGCAGCAACAACAGCTATGACTGGCAATTCTTCGGCAGCATTGATGAAGTGGCTGTTTATACCAGCGCTCTGAGTCTTAACCAGGTGTTGTCGCATTACTATGCCGCTGGCGTGAGGCCAAGAATCGTCCAGGCGCCAGCCAACGCGACCGTCTCCGAAGGCGGTTCCGCAACCTTTAGTGCCGTTGCCCTGGGGACGAGCCCGCTCTCTTATCAATGGTACGACGCGACTTCCGGCACTCCCGGCACGCCGCTGGCCCAGGCCACCAACTCCACCCTCGTGTTGAACGGAGTAAGCGCTGCCCAGAGTGGCACGTTGTATCTCGTGGTAGTAACCAATGCTTTCGGTTCAATCACCAGTGAGTATGCGCAATTGACCGTGGTTGCAGGCCCGCCGGTCATCCAGGTGGACGTCCCGACGCAAACCATCGCTTATGTTGGCCGCACGGCAACCATCAGTGTGGACGCAGGTGGAACCTTGCCGCTGCAATACCAATGGAAGCTCAATGGAGTGGCGCTGACTGATGGCGCTCAAGTGACCGGATCGCGAACCAACGTGTTAACCCTGATCAATGTCCAGTCGAGCCAATCCGGCGCGCAGTATCAGGTGGAGATATCCAACAGCCAGGGCGGGCCGGTGAGCAGCAGCATAGGGACCTTGCAAGTCATCAAGGTGCCTTCCTTCGCCTCTGATGGCCTGGGCTGGCAACTGAATGGAACGCCCTCGCCGGCAACCTTTGGCCAAAATGTGCTGACTCTGACTGACGGCGGCAACAGTCAGGCAAAGAGTGCCTATTTCGGCTTCCCACTCTATGTCGGCGGCTTCCAGGCATCCTTCACCTATCAGGATGTGTCTGTTAACGGAGCTGATGGTGCTGCGTTTGTCCTGCAGAATTCCCCCGCTGGAACGGCGGCTCTGGGCGGAGCCGGAGGCGGCTTGGGCTTCTCCGGCATCACGCCGAGCGCTGCTGTTTTGTTCAACATCTATCAATCACCCGGCATCGGATTCGGCACCAATGGTGCCCGATCCGGCAACTATGCCGGGACTTCACCGGTGAACATCGCGAATGGAAACGCAATCAGCGTGAAACTCACCTATACGGAGCCGAATCTCAAAGTCGAGCTGACGGATCAGGCCACTCAGGACACATTCAGCACGAACCTGGTTGTTGGAAGTCTGCCCGCCATCGTAGGGGCTGAGACCGCCTATGTCGGGTTCAGTGGTGCAGACGGTGCTTCTACTTCCATTCAGACGATCAGCGACTTCTCCTACAAACCGCTTGTTCCGTTGAACGTCCAGGCTGCTGGAACTGGTTCGTTGGTTATTACATGGCCGGCTTCAGTCGGCGGCTATTCGGTTCAATATCGGACTGATTTGACGACTGGCACCTGGCAGGCTCTCACCGGTGCGGTGATCCAGGTAAACGGCAAGAACCAAGTCACCGTTTCACAGCCAGGCCAGCAGGTCTTCTATCGACTGGTGATGACAACTGAGTAACGGGGATAACCCGATCGGTGATAAGGGTGCATCCTGGCGAAAGCTCGGATGCACCCTTTCTATTACAATGCTTATTGCGCGTAACCATTGCTACGAAACCATGCTACTGCATCGGCCAGTGCCTGGTCGGGAGGAGTCTGGGGCAACCCTAGTTCGCGAATCGCCTTCGCGGGGTTGAAGAACATCTTGTATTTGGCCATGCGCACTCCTGCTAACGGCGCCTTGGGCGGCTTGCCCGTGATGGCCGAGACCCGCTCGTCCACCTGTGCAGCAAGCCATGCCACGAAGTAAGGGATGCGCATCTTTGGGGCCTTTACTCCCGATACCTTCTGCAACACAGCAAAGGCTTCCGCCATAGTCCAATTGCCTTGGGCGTTGCCCAGGATGTAACGTTCACCAACCTTCCCCCGTTCTGCAGCCAGGATGTGTCCCACCGCAACGTCGCGCACGTGGACCCAATTCAATCCTGTGTCCAGATAAGCCGGCATCTTGCGGTTCAAAAAATCAACAATCACCTTTCCAGTAGGCGTCGGCTTCACATCCCGCGGTCCCACAGGGGCGCTGGGATTCACGATGACCACTGGCATCCCTTTCTGAGCACAGGCCAGGGCTTCCTGTTCGGCGCGCCACTTCGAAAGTTTGTAGTGATTGGACATCTGTGTTTCCGCCACAGGTGTTGTTTCATCCGTTGGGGTAACCGTGCCGTTGACGGATTTGGGAAGCCCGATGCACCCCACGGTGCTTGTGTAAACGATTCTTGAACAACCAGCTTCAGCAGCAGCTACGATCACGTTCTTCGTGCCGTCCACATTCGCGGCATACATGGGGGCGTAGTCTTTGAGCCAAAGGCTATAACTGGCGGCTACGTGGAAGCACCAGTCACACCCGCTGAGCCCTTTGCGGAGTGTGTCAGGTTGGCACACATCACCGGGAGCCGTCTCAAACGGAGCCCCCGCCAGCCCACGGGTGTCCGCGCCGGGCCGGAGCAAGACTGTAACCTGATGACCACGAGCGGTTAACTCATGAACCAGGTTGGCGCCGATGAAACCGGAGGCGCCCGTCACGAAGCATTTCATGGGGGTTATAATCAACGAAGCGGCTCCCGTTGCAAGCCGCTGATTCAGAGTTTTTGGTCAAGATGATTTGGCCGCGGACGTTGGCACGCTTGACTTGCCCCCTGCACTACGGAAAAATGCGAACTGTTGTATGCCGGAAAAGAGCAGTGCTAAAAATAAGAAACTGAATCGGAAAGAAACTCGCGAACTTGAGATCAAAGTTTCATTCATGGAGGGCATTGTTCGACGTGCTCCCGATTACGTGGAAGCACTGCAGATTCTCGGCGACCTTTATACCCAAAAAGGCCACTACAGCAGCAGCTTGGAGGTAGATCAGAAGCTTTCCAGGCTCGAGCCTCGCAACCCGTTGGTGTTTTATAACCTGGCCTGCAGCTACTCGCTTAATGGTGAAGTCGATGCCGCCCTGAATTCCCTGGAGCACGCGCTATCCCTGGGATACCGGGATTTCAAATGGCTGGCGAAAGACCCCGACTTGCGAACTATCCGCAAGCATCCTCAATACAGGGCTATTGAGGCCAAGATCCGCAAGCTCCAGATCAAGATCGTCTGAGGCGTCGGTTCACTCCACAACGGGCCGACTGTTGCACTGGCGAAATGATACCATTCCGCCCGGCATTTGGTTAGCCCTGCACTTTCTCACCATCGAGCCCCGTGCCCGGCTCACAAAACTTCACGATGCAAGAGCGGGCGACGAAGATCGACTTTCCTTCGGTTTGCTCCAACTCGATGAAATCCAGCAGCAAGCCTGCTGAATCTGGCGGGGAGAGGAGCGTTCGAACGCTCTTGAATCGTACGTTGGAGTAAAGGGTCAGACCCTCGCCCGTTTCGCGGCAGTAAACGTCGTATAACTTGCCGTCGTCTACAAAAACGCTCAATGGGTCTCGAAAACTGCGCGGCCACTCAGAATCCTCCGAATTGTCTGGTTCGTCAGAACCCATAGATCGTTGCCTGACGGCTTGGCGCACGCCATTCGATTCCACCCCTGCGGCTTGTAGCAGGCGCGCTGCGATACCCTCTCCCTCGCAGATGATGCCCAGCAGGATGTCCTCGGTGCCGACGTACTCCCGGTGCAGTTCCTGGGCCTCCCCGGCCGCCACGGCGAGCACTTGTTTCACGCGTGGCGTATGAAGGACTTTCCCAGTCTTAATGCCTTGATCGGGGCCGATTGGAATTTCCGTTTCAAGTTTCGCACGGAGTTCATGCAAATCGATGCCCATCTGCTCCAAAATCGCAATCGCCCTCCCTTCTCGCAGATCGGCTAAACCCAGGAGCAGATGCTCGGTGCCGAGAAAGTTATGGTTCAGACGGTGAGCGTGTGAGTTGGCCAACTGTAACAGCCGTTCAGCCCGGGGCGTGAGCTTTGTTGCCGAATACTCGTGGGTCATGGTGATGCGAAGGTGCCGCGCTGTATGCCAAACAGCAAGTGCAATCCAGCATCCGGAATCCGCCTGAATCTCTACAAGAGCCTTTAGTTACTTCGCCCCCACCGGCAGGTCGATGGCGAAACAGGCCCCGTTTCCTGCGGGGGGTTCCAGCGCCACAGTTCCATCATGCTCCCGTATAATTCGGTGGGCGATCGATAGCCCCAGGCCCGTTCCGTTCGCTTTAGTAGTGAAGAACGGTCGGAAAAGATTGAGAAAAGCATCGTGGCTGACGCCCGGGCCCGTGTCGCGGATAGTCAGGCGCAGTTTCGGTTCAGGGCCTGACAGATTCTCGGTGACGAGCGTGAGCGTGCCGCCTTGCCCCATGGCCTCCAGGGCATTGAGCAGCATGTTTAAGAAAGCTTGCTGCAGGTCAGGTTCCGAGCCGTGCAAAAGGTCGGGCTCGGCTTCGAAGACTGTTTTGAGCTCAACGCTTTGGCTGCGTATCCTTGGCTGCAATAGCCGCAGGAGGTAATCCAAACAGGTGTGCAGGTGAAAGCTTGCCTTCGCGGAATGGCGCGGGTTGGCATAGCGCAGCACACGGCTGGAGATTTCGTCGATTCGATTCAGTTCACGGCGCACCACTTCACCCAGTTCAGATTCTGGCTGCTTTTCCAACAGGAGTTCGACGAATGTCTTGCTGGCGACCAAAGCGTTTTTGATCTCGTGGGCCATAATGGCCGAAAGAGTGCCCATACTGGCCAGTCTTTCGAGGCGTGCGAGGGATTGCTCCACCGAGTTCTCGCGGGATCTGAATGTGACCAATGTCTGTGCGCCGCACGGGAATGCTTCTGCTTCACAGATGAGTTCAATTCCAGATGGGAGTGTGAGCTTGAAATTGTGGCTCGCCTGGATCTGCTGCGTGCGGGAGGACTCCTGTGCAAGCTCACGCAACGGAACCGGTAGCTGGGCAATCGAAACCGAGATAGGTGCTGGAGAGGCTGGCAACTCCAGGAGAGTGGCGGAATCGGGGCTGACCGTCGCGGATTGTGATTCCCAGTTGAAGAGACAAAAACTACACAGTCCCCTTAAGTCCGGGTGCTTGGCTGAGCTCTGCATACAAAAGTCGCTCATTGCTTAGGTCCGGGGGGACTATACCCGAGATTGATTTAGTGGGCAAACAAACATGCAAAATCGTTCGTCATAAAAATGCACCATTGAGGGATGTTCTCCCCCAATGGTGAAGCGTGTCGGCCAGGGCCTGCTAAAATCGCCATCGATAGGCCAGTGACATTAGATGGACTGTGATCTTGTATGTGCCGTTATAGAGCGGTTGCTGATTGGCGCTGATACGCCGGGTATCATAAAAATCCGCACCGTAGGCCGCTTCCAGCGAGTGGCCTTTGTAATGATAACCAAGGCCGACAGTGAAAACGTTTTGGTCCGCATCGGGAATCGTGGGCGAGAATGTTCTATCCGGCACCGGGCTTTGATAGAACTGATAACCAGCTCTCAGGACCCAACCCTGTGCAAGCTTCCAATCTCCACCCACGCCAACGGTGAACGTGTCGTCCCAGTCCTGGTTGATGCTGCGGTTAGGCAGCATGGGATTATTATTGGCAATATCCAGCGGCAGTTGCTTAAAACGAGAGAACTCCAGCCACTCCAAATCGGCGCCCACCCGAATTTTATCCGTGACCTGAAAGCCGTAGCCCAACGCGATAATGGTCGGGTAACGCATTTCGGATTCAAAGGAGCCTGAGGAGGTAAGTCCCAATCCAGTCAGTGGGGCTGGGGTGTTGGAAGACTTAAAGTCACCCTCCAGATCAGTGTTCATGGGGGTTCGATAGGTCAATGCCAGACGATGTTTTTCAGTAATCAGCCAGGTCAGACCCAGGTTAGCCCCGAATCCGAAGCCATCACCTTCACTTTGAATGACGCTTTCCTGAGGAATTCCCCAGGGCGCCCACGGGTAAAACTGTTTCAGTGTTAGCTCGCTCCACATAACATCGAGCCCTGCGCCGAACCGGAGCCGGTCATGCAGTTTAACGGCTACAGCCGGATTGATGTTGATCGTTTGCAGTTCCGCATAAAAAGGAGCGGTGTAGCGGAGTGCCCCGCCGGGAGCATAAGCAGAGGAGGTCTTATCCCACTCACTACCGATCCCGTAGGGAGTGGTGATGGCCAGGCCGGCAGCGATGGTATCCTGCTTCAGTGGGGCGGCCAGGAAGAGATTGGGCAGGAACTTCCAGGGATGAATGGTCTTTGCACTCTGCCCTGAGGGCGAATCATAATCCGCTGAGATCCTGACTATTGTGGGAGTGAGTTGCAGCTCAATATCACTCAGATCCAGCAGGTTGGCAGGGTTTTGGTGGACGGCGGAAGCGTCATCAACGTGCGCGATACGCCCTCCGGATCGCCCCATGTTGAATGTGCCCGGGGGAGGGTTGCGAAATCCTTCCGAGTAGGAAGTAACTGTAGAGATTCCCAAGGCCAGTGCTAAGAGCCTGCCAGCCTGAGGGGTACGTTGCCGCAGGTTCTTCCCATTCTGAGGTTTAGAGTTCATGCAATTGACTGATTTAAGACATGGACTGTCCCGGTTCGGGACGTTTGATAAAAATCCCGATGTTTTAATGACTTTGTTGCTACTCCTGAACCGCCCGGCGGAACATGCCGCGCAACGAGCGTTGACTTAGGTTCAGCAAACCAGATGCCATATCCATGATCGTTAAGCAACCGGTTAGTGTCGATTTCCATCGTGCTTGGCCCGGAAAATGTTTATAAGTAACTCAGAATCTGAGCTAATCGACCAGAGACGCAAACAACGCCACCGGCAATGACTGACGCAAAAAAAGAAAACTCTTTCGATAGTTGGGTAATGTTCCGGGATGCGCAAGGCGGAGAGATACGTGCGACAGCGCAACGCTTTAATCGGCATTTGGTCGTTTTCGATCATTGCACCTTGGACAGTGTGCTGAGGGCTTCAGAAGCACTCAAAGATTTCCAAATCTTCTACAATGGCACGCTGATCTATGAGGGGCGAGCTGTGGTTCGCTCCTTGATCAATGCCGGCCCTACAACCGTCTGCGAGGCCAGTCTCGAGGACGGTTGGATCGATCTCCAGGCACTGACCGGGACAAATTCTGCCGGGCTTCTCCAGAGGTACCAGGACTTTTTTGCCGTGCATCAGAAACTGCACCAACTGAGTTCTGACTATACGGTGGCTGTGGCCGGGCTCCAGAATTACCTCACCGATGTCCGGATGTGGCTGGACCATGTGGCCCTGGGCCTTAAGTCTGCAAACGGGCGCGCCCGGGTGGATTTGGAGCGAGAAGCTGCCTGGCAGATTCGCGAACCCATCGTGCGGACAATCTTTGATCTATTCGATCGCTTTGAGGAAGCCACCCGCCGGGTTCCAGAGGAACTCATCCCTGCTTACTACGCCTATGCTCAGCGCCAGGTCCGTCCGTTACTGATGGATGCGCCGTTTGTTTTTCGAACTTTTAGGAAGCCTCTCGGGTATGCCGGAGACTACAAGATGGTAGCAATGATGTTCGGAGAGCCGTGTGACGGCCCCTCGATCTTCGCCCGCGTGCTCAATTGCTATTCTCTTTCGCTGCCACCAATTGTTGCTCATCGGAACCGGATCGATTACCTGGCCCAGAATCTCGAGCAGGAGGTGCTGCGTGTGGCTCGCAGCCACCGCAGGGCACGCATTTACAACCTGGGTTGCGGACCCGCTCGCGAGATTCAGAAGCTCGCCGCCGAGTCTGCCATCATGAACGAAGCAGATTTCACGCTGGTGGATTTCAACGCGGAAACCCTCACTCATGCTCAGCAGGAATTGGAGCGAGCCCGGGTTAATCACGCGCCTCGCATGGGGCTCGCATTCGTCCGCAAATCCGTTCAACAAGTCTTGAAGGAAAGCACCCGAATCGAGACCTCCGGGGAAGTGGGACGCTATGACGTCGTCTATTGTGCCGGCTTGTTCGATTATCTGTCCGCCAATGTTTGCCGGCACCTGGTGGAAGTTTTCTGGCGCATGGTTGCCCCGGGCGGGTTGCTCATGGTAACCAACGTGGACCATCATCCCAGCAAAGGGCAGATGGAGTGCTTCCTGGATTGGAACCTCATCTATCGTGACAGCGCCTCGATGCGTATGCTGGTGCCGGATGGCGTGCCTGCCGAAGATGTGGTTCTGCGCCGGGATGTCACCGGCGTGAATATCTTCCTGGAGCTGCGCAAGCCTGAACATGCCGAGTGAGCCCACATCTCTCCAAGCACCCACGCCAATACCGGAAGCCGAGTATGAGCGCCAGATAATGGTTCGGCACCTGCGGGTCGGGTGCTACCTGGTCATGGTGTTGATGCCTGTCGGATTCCTGCTCGACTATGCTTACTATTACCGGGATTACGAAGCTCGCTGGCTCTTTCTGATTTTTCGCCTGACCTGCTCCTTGATCCTGGTGCCGATCCCGGGTTTGTTGCGCTCCGAGTTTGGCTTGCGACACTACCAGGGTGTTGGGTTGTTCGTCGCTCTCCTTCCGTCTTTCTTCATATGCTGGATGATTTATGAGCGAGAGGGGCCATTCTCTCCCTATTACGCAGGGCTCAACTTGATTTTGCTTGCGATCGCCTTCGTTCTGCGATGGAGCGTTCCTCTAAGCCTGATCACTCTCGCCATCATTACATTCATGTACGTGGGAGCTTGTGTGTTGCATGGGTTCCCAAAGGGCAATGAGCTTTTTGCCGCTCTCAGCGTCTTCGCCAACAATCTCTATTTTTTGGGACTCACAGGCGTCATTGTAGTAACCGGCAGCAGGATACATCACCGATTGCGTCTCAGGGAGACCGCGCTCAGCCAGCAGTTGGCCCGGAGCAAGAGCGAATTGGAAACCAGCAACGATCGTCTGGAAGGAACCATCCAGAAACTGCGGACCACCCAACTGCAATTGGTGCAATCGGAGAAACGTCGCGCCCTGGGTGTCCTTGCCGGGGGCATCATTCACGATATAGGGAACACCCTTAACCACACCCGGACCAATTTGTTCGCCCTGCGCAAAAAGATATCCGCCGTGCCCGATGCCCAAAGGGTCTCCATGGAGCAGATTTCCAATGATGTGGAATCGGGCATCAAACAGGCCATCAGCACCGTCCAGCGTGTGAGGTTATATACTCACCCGGATACCGAAATCAAGGAGATGGTCGAGGTGCGCGAAGTAGTGGATGCAGCTCTGATGTTCACCAGTTCCCGAATGCGAGAGGCAGGGGTCACCCTGGTTCAGGCCCTTGAGCCTGGGTTGCGCGTTTGGGGCAACAAGCAAAGCCTGATCGACGCCCTGGTGAACCTGCTGCTCAATTCTGCGGATGCCCTCAAGCTCAAGACGTTTGACCAGGACCTCGGGCCTTCCATCGAGATCACTGGACGGCAGGCCGAGGATCGAGCATTCTTGATCGTGCGCGACAACGGCACGGGGATTGCCCCATCGATCCTGGACAAGGTTTTTGATCCGTATTTCACGACAAAAGACGTGGGCGAAGGCACTGGATTGGGATTATCCACCTGCAAGGACGTGGTGGAGAAGTGCGGGGGCCAGGTTCGCGTGCGTTCCGAACAGGGCAAATTTTGCGAGTTTAGCCTGGAATTTCCGATAACAGAAAGAAACGAAGCGACCTGAGCATGGACCAGCACTACAACTACAGGGAGTTCGCCGTCCTCTACGTTGATGACGAAGAGATGTCGTTGTCCAGTTTTGCACGCGCATTTGAAGATGAATTCCGTGTCCTGACCGCTCGAAGCGCCAAGGAGGGATGGGAAGTGCTCCAGAAGCACAGGGACGAAATAGGCGTGCTCATGACAGATCAGCGAATGCCGGGCGAGAAAGGCATTTGGCTGCTGGAGAAGGCCCGCCAGTTCGCGCCCAAAATCATTCGAATCCTGGTGACCGCCACCACAGAGTATGATGTGGCCATAGCCGCGATCAACACAGGGTCCATCTACAGGTATGTCCCCAAACCATGGGATCCCGAGCAGCTAAACACCACCCTGAAGCGCGGCCTGGAGTTTTTTATGGTCCAACGGGAGCGCGACCAGTTGCTGCAGGAAAAGATGTCTGTATTGCGGAATATGATGATGGCGGACCGAATAGTGAGTCTGGGCCTTCTTGCCGCCGGGTTAAGCCATCACATTCGCAACCCACTGACGGCTGTGAAAACCTTCCTGGACCTGGCTCCTGCCAAAATGGAGGAGGAAAAGGCCCGCATGGAGGGCCTCCGTGATCCGGAATTCTGGAAGGAATACTATCAGAACGCTCAGGCGCAACTGGAAAAGATCAATAACCTGCTGCGCAATCTCTGGACCGCCTCCGAGACCTCCAGCTTCGCTTTTGATGATCAAGTCAACGTGCGGGAGTTGGC
The DNA here is from genome assembly GCA_942493075.1 of uncultured Verrucomicrobiota bacterium. Lineage (GTDB taxonomy): Bacteria > Verrucomicrobiota > Verrucomicrobiia > Limisphaerales > UBA8199 > JBBQYD01. Next base: position 858,821 of record OW818681.1, read on the forward strand.
TGGCGAGGTGCTTCAAGACATGGACGAGGAGTTGCGTGGCAAAGGCGTTTCCTGCGTCAACGAGATGCCTGCCGATTTAGCTGAGATTAAAGCGGATCGTGTGAAACTGCGGCGGCTCTTCGAGCTATTGCTCAAAGATGAACTGGCCAGCCTTCCGGCAGGCGCCCAGGTGCGTTTTACCGCCAGTAACCAAACAGATGCAGGATCTCCAGGAATCGTTATTAAGGTATCAGATAACGGACCCGGTGTGCCGCGGGAGTCTTTGCGCCTCTTGTTTGATCCCTTTGTGGTTCGCACTGACAGCCCGATGGAGTACGGCATCAACCTCATGGCCTCCTATTTCATCGTTCATCACCACGGCGGCCGCATCAGCGCCGAAAGCGGAGATGGGAAGGGGACGACGTTTTCGATTCATTTGCCTGTGAATCCGAGCACTGCTCCGGTTGGCAATAGTTCAGAGGAGGGCCTGGAACATAGGTCGCTTCTGAGCCAAAGCCTCTGGGAAAAGCTGTTGGCGCGCGATTAGTTCCGCAAAACTAGGGATACAGGGCTGCGTATTTCTTCCTGGCCGCATCGGTATTCAACCGAGTTGCCAACCGCTTGATTTTTTTGTCTCCTCACTTGCGGCAACATTCTTGACCCAAGTCCGCGCTTATGCATCATCTAATGGCGGCGCTCAGTTATGTGGGTTTTTGGCACGTTTACAGCAAAACCTACTGCTGGGCAGCACAAAGGGCAGGGCTTTTGTTCGATGGCGGGGCGGACCATCCAGATGAGCGGAACCCATAAGCGCGGCAAACGCAGGCATGAAAACACTATTAGTCTTAGCTGAACATCCTGACCTCGCGGAAGCTCTGCGCGCTGGTCTAAACATGGAGCAATACCGGGTGATCGAACGGTCGAACCTGGATGAGGCAGAACCTTTCTTAACCCACGGACTGGCCGACGCGTGCATTCTTGATGTCGAACTCAGCGAGCCCCAAGGCGTATGGTCTCTTGAGAAGGTGCGTCGTCGTGCCCCCAAGTGCCCCATCATCATATATACCGGAACCCGGCAATGGGAATGGGAGGAGGAGGCCTATTTGCAGGGCGCGCGCTTCGTGCTCAGCAAGCCTGTTCGGGCCCGAATGCTGAACACCGTTCTGGACCAGCTCTGGCAGAGCCAGCCCGCTGCCAGGGCCGTTTCTCCAACTTTCGACGTGCCCCAGGCCGCCAGCAGGGTGGCGCCACCCGAGGTCCGCGGCAGCCTGGGAGGCATGCCCTCGCTCGGAATCCTGCGCGACTTCTCCGCCATTCTCACCCACTCGCTCAATGCGGAGGCCATGCTCAAGCAGTTTCTCATTCTTTTGAGGGAAATATTGAGTATCAATAAGGCGGCCTTGTTCCTGCGCCAGCCAGCCGGCGGCTTCGGCGAACGCTCCATTCTCTCGGAGGCCCGCAAGCTCCACTGCGCCTCGGCAATCGGTATTTCCCCCGGTTTGCTGGAACATTTTGAGCTGACCATGGACACCGGGCTCGGTGGCTTGCTTTTCCGCCTCGGTCGCATCCTGCGCAAGAATTCTGAGGAGGCCCGCAAGGACCTCGACGCTCAGAACGAATTTGAAGTGCTTGGCGGGCAGGTCGCCGTGCCCATCCTCGACCGCGAGACGCTTCTTGGGGTGGCGGTTTTTGACGGACGGATCACCGGCGAACCCCTGGTGAATTCTGAGCTCGAGTTGATTTTCCATCTGCTCGAACAGCTCGGGCTGGCGATCAAGAACATTTGGCTGCACGACCAGTTGGCTGCCAACCTGGAAATGATGACTGGAGTGCTGCGCGAATTGAGCAGCGCCTGCATCGTCTTCGGCGGCAACCTCGGCATCCTGCACGCAAACAAGAACGCCCGGCGCTACTTCAGCAAGAATGAACGGCGCAGCGGCGACCTGGAGTTTAGCGATTTGCCCCAGGCCCTTGGAGCGCGAGTTCATCAGGTCTTGAAGAGTGGTACGGCCGTCCCTCCGTTCAAGTTCGAGGCGGCTCCCGGCTGCTTCTACAGCATCACCATCGTCCCCTTCCAGCGGCAGGCCACCGGATTGCCGGTGTCCGCGCTGCTCCTGGCCGATGACATCACACAAGCCGAGCAAGTCAAGCACCTCGAAATCGAGGTCGCCAATTCGCGCCTGGTCAAGACGGCGGCATTCGCCTTAACCAACGAGATCGGCAATGCCATCACCCCTCTTTCCAGCTTGCAGCAAATGCTGCCCGAATGCCGCAAAGACCCCAAGTTCCTTGTGGAGCTTGAGACCGTGATGGGCAGCAGTGTGGATCGTCTGTCACGCCGCGGCAATCAACTCAAATTGCTTTGTCGTGAGAACCTTATCAGCCGCGAACCCGTCCTGGTGAGCGCTTTGATCGAAGAAGCCTTCCGCGATGCCCGCAAGCATTCCTTCGCTGTGTCTCCCCAGCTCAAACTGGAACTGGCTGATAAGAACATACGGCTGCTGGTTGACCAAACCGCTTTTAAACAGGCCCTGAGCGAGATTCTTCTTAACGCGATCCAAGCCAACCCGGATAACCCGATCGTTTCCGTTCGCGGCTACGTGGAGATCAATGGCAAGTCGGAGGTTTGCATCGAGGTGGAGGATAACGGAACAGGTTTTACACCTGAAGCCGCGCAGAAAGCATCGACCATCTTCTTCACCACTCGCGTGGCGGGCATGGGATTAGGCCTGGCCGTCAGCCGGCGTATTCTCGAAATGCATCGCGGCAAGTTCGAAATCCTGCCTGGGGCCCCCGGCAAGCCGGCCATTGTGCGATTGAAGCTCCCGCTGGAGCCGGTGATGTCCTGACCCTGGTGTGGTGATAAATGGCTTGGGGAATCCTCGCCGAGTGCGGTATTCTGGCGGCATGTTCACTCCTGAGTCATTGTTTGATTTGTCACAAACGGAGCATGCCAGCCTGTTTGCCGGGGTCACGCATGCCTGGGAGGTTCTTCCCCGAATCGCGGAGTATGTTCGTAAGAACATCCACCCATCACTGCACAACAAATGCGAAGGCGTGGCATTCATCGGCGATGTAGTGTTTATAGGGGAGGGGACGGTTGTCGAGGACGGGGCAATGATCAAAGGCCCGGCGATCATAGGCAGGAATTGCGAGATCCGCCATAATGCCTATATCCGGGAGAACGTGATTATTGGCGACGACTGTGTCGTGGGAAACGCCTGTGAAATTAAGAACTCAGTTCTATTCAACCACGCCGCCGTTCCACATTTTAATTACGTTGGTGACTCGGTCCTGGGCTTCAAGGCTCACATTGGAGCTGGCGTCGTTCTCTCCAACGTGAAGTCCCTTTCCGGGCACGTTACAGTTTCATGGGAGGGAAAGAGCTACGATACCGGTTTGCGAAAGTTCGGCGCTCTGCTCGGGGACGGCGCAGAAGTCGGATGTAACAGCGTGCTCAACCCGGGAACGGTGATTGGTCGCGGATCGGTGGTGTACCCTTCGAGCAACTGGCGTGGGGTGCTTGCACCCGGGATGATCGCCAAGACAAAAGCCAGCCAGCAGATTGTGGAGCGCCGCTCTTAAGATCTAATTATCAGGGTGTTGGGCTATCGCTATTTCGAGGCAGGCATCTGCCAGGCGTTCTTCAAGCTCGGCATCAAAGCTGCCATCGCCACAGCCGTCTGGGCCGCTTCCCTTCCGCGGTTGTGTTCCGGCGACAGGCAACGCACTCGAGCCTGTTCCTGATTTTCCAGCAACAAAACCTCGTGGATGACCGGAACCTGGTGCTCAAGTTGGATCTCCATCAAAGAGCGGCTGACCGCCTCGCCAATGTGCGCGGCATGGACGGTTTCCCCCCGTAGAATAACGCCCAGGCAGATAATGGCTGAAGGTGGAGCCGGGCTCGCGGCAAGGGTCTTGGCAGCGATCGGCACCTCGTAGGCGCCCGGCACGCGGTAGATGCGAATGTCAGTGGCACCCGCAGATGCCAGTTCCTCGCGCGCGGCCTTCAGCATGGAATCCACGAACTTGGCGTTGTACCTCGAGGCCACGATCACGTATTGAGCGCCCCGGGGTGAGGCGTTCGGTGCCTTGGATTTGTTCTTCTTCAGCATAGTCAGTCAGAAAATTCCCCAATTAAAGCAAGTGGCCCATCTTCTCGCGCTTGGTCTTAAGATAGCGTGCGTTGTGCGGATTGGGTTTAATTTTGATGGGCACTTGCTCTACGATCTTCAAGCCGTAGCCTTCCAGTCCAACGAGTTTGCGGGGATTGTTGGTTAGCAGACGAATGGATTTGATTCCAAGATCCGCGAGTATCTGCGCACCCAATCCGTACTCCCGAAGGTCCATGCTGAACCCGAGTTGCTGGTTGGCCTCCACAGTATCATAGCCCTGTTCCTGGAGTTTGTAGGCCTTGATCTTCGCGGGCAATCCGATGCCGCGGCCTTCCTGCCGCATGTAAACAATCACCCCTGCACCGGCGGCTGCCACCTGCTGCATCGCTGCGCGCAGTTGTGGCCCGCAATCACAACGCCGGGAGCCGAACACATCCCCGGTCAGGCATTCGCTATGGACTCGTACCAGCACCGGCTTCTTCTGAGTCAGATCACCGGTCACAAGCGCAAGGTGATGCTGATTGTCCAGCTTCGAACGATACAGGTACAGATCGAATTCGCCATAGTCCGTGGGCATCTTCACAACCTCTACCCGCTCGACGAGCTTCTCCCGGCTCCGCCGATATTGGATAAGATCCGCGATCGTGCAGATCTTCAGCTTGTGTTTCCGCGCAAATTTCCGCAGCTCCGGCAAACGAGCCATCGTGCCGTCATCGTTCATGATCTCGCAAATCACGCCGATGGGACGGCACCCGGCCATCTGCACCAGGTCAACCGCCGCTTCCGTATGACCGGCTCGTTGAAGCACCCCGCCGGCTTTGGCCCTCAGCGGGAACACATGACCAGGCGCTACCAGGTCATTCGGCACTGCCGTGGGATCAGCCATGATCCGGATGGTCTCGGCCCGGTCCGCGGCGCTGATGCCGGTGGTGATTCCCTTCGTGGCATCCACGCTGACCTGGAAATCTGTCTTAAAGCTCTCACGATTCTGGTGCACCATTCGGTCAATGCCCAGTTGTTGCAACCGGTCCGAAGTGGTCGGCACGCAAATCAGGCCGCGCCCGAACTTGGCCATGAAATTCACGGTTTGGGGTGTGATGAATTGCGCCGCCATGATCAGGTCACCCTCGTTCTCGCGGTCGGCGTCATCGGTTACGATTACCATCCGGCCTTTTCGGAGGTCGGCGATCACCGAGTCTATCGAATCAAACTGCTGCTGCTTCATAAACGAACCGGGACTGTACCTTGCCCGGCTCTAAAATGAAATGCGAATCCAAAGGATGCACGATGCACGAAGGTAGGGGGGGATAATGGGCAGGAGCGGGTTTCCAATATCCGGGGAATGATGGGCAGCCGCCTTCCTCTGCAGAAAGAACTAAGTTAAACTGTCCGATTTTGATCTCCGCGGCTACTAATGAATAAAGATGACAGATCAGGAGCTAATCGCCCATTTCTGTGCCCAGAGGTCTGAGCACGCTTTTGCTGAGATCGTCCGGCGGCATGTGGACCATGTGCATTCGGCAGCGATGCGAATGGTCCGCGATCCACATTTGGCGGAGGACATCACGCAGGCCACATTTGTAGCGCTAGCCAGGAGCGCCGGTAATCTGCAAAACGTTGCTGTTCTCTCTTCCTGGCTTCACGGGACAGTCAAAAACCTGTCCGCCAGCGCCATTCGCTGTGAAACCAGACGACGTCGGCGTGAGCAGGAGGCGTTAGCAATGCGTGACTTACGGGACTCGGATGAGGGCGCGGCCTGGGAAACAACGGCTCCTCACTTGGACGCCGCATTGCAGCAAATGCGAGGGCCAGATAGGGATGCGTTGATGCTCCGCTTTTTCGAACGAAAGACGGCGCGTGAAATTGGGGAAACTCTGAAGATCAACGAAGAGGCCGCCCAAAAGCGTGTAAGCCGGGCTTTGGAGCGTCTCAGGGAGGCGCTCGCACGTCGCGGGGTCAAGGTTGGAACTGCCGGCTTGTGCGCCACGCTAACAGCCAATGCGGTTCAAGCGGCCCCAGCCGGCGTATCAGTTGGGATATGCGCGGGCGCCAAGCTGCTCGCTTCCTCCTCACTCACAGCCTCACTCATTGGACAAACCAAGGTAATTGCTATGACAGCTCTACAAAAGACTCTGATCACCGCTGGGCTCGTAACAGCGGTCGGTGGCGGAATCTTCGGCGTAAACAAGAACCTCCAGATGAGCCACGATCTTACAGCCGTGCAACAGGATCGAGACGCAGTGGAGCAAGAATTGCAGGCCACCGCAAATCAACACGATGAAGCATCAAAGCAGATTGCAGCGCTTCAGCAGGATATCGCTCAACTGCGGGAACAGACGGCTTCAATCCCGAAATTAAGAGGCGAAATCACGCGGCTGCAAGCGGCGCGAACACGAGAAGCGGCATCTTCAGCGTACGTGGAAGACCCATTTACGAAGTCTGTGCTCTCTCTGACAGACAAGGCGTTTGATCTTTACCAGCACCTCTTAAAGATGCCGGAGCGCAGTATTCCGGAATTACAACTACTGAACGAAAACGATTGGCTCCAGGCGGTAGGAGATGCCGATCTCTCCGACGAAACCGGAGTGCGCAAGGCGCTTTCCAAGCTTCGCTCCCTGGCTAAAAGCCGTTTTGCCACTCAGACCTCTTCCGCACTTACAAAGTTCATTGAGGCGCACGAAGGCAACCTCCCACATGCTGTTTCCGATTTGAAGCCCTACTTTGAAAAGCCAATCGCTGAGGCGGCCCTGCAACGTTACGAAATGCTTCTCACAGGCCACACCAACGACGTCCCGAAAGACGCCTGGGTCATCAGCGAAAAAGCTCCCGTGGACCGCGACTTCGATTCTCATACATACGTTGCGCCTTACGGCAGAAGCGGCAGCTACGGGACAGGCAAAGGATCGATCGGTGATCCAGATGCCGGTTGGGCAACTCGATAGCCGATCGATCTCAGTCGGCTGCCTATAGAAATAAAACCAGCCCGGTCTCTCCACCTCCGCGGGCGATGAGACCGGGCTGATGTGTGAACATGCTGCTATTGAGTCAGCCGATAGAACCGGGTGCCGCTTGCCGCGCCGATTGCGACGTGCTCGCTTTCCTCGACAGTCACGGTAGCGCTGCTGGTGGACCAACTTCCGCCTAACGATGAGGCTTCCTGCAAGGTGAACCCAGTGGCAGCCGCTGGCCAAGAGATGCGAACCTGCCCGCCAATTGAACGCACGGTTAACACAGGTGATTCTATCTGGGGTGCCAACAACCGTTGAACTCCTGCGGGCGAAAGCGCGTTGTTATAGATCCGCACATCGAACAGGTAACCAGCGAATTGATTCGCCAATCCATCCGAATTGGCCTGGCCACCGATAACCAACGGAAAGCCTTCAGCCGTAGTAAAGGGTCCAATGTCACCGGTCAAGTTGATCCCAGTGTCCAGCACCCCGTCGATAAACAACTGCCGCGTGCCGGTCACACCATTCCAAACGGCAGCAAAGTGCCGCCAAACGGAAGCATCCGCCAGATCCATACTGCCACTCGGATCATCTGTGCCGGGTGTGCCGCGGATTGTGAAAGCCGCGCGAGTGTCGCCGCCGAAGCGGCGCACCTGGTAACCGATGTTATCGTCGCCACGTTTGCTCACCCAGGCGGACCAGCTACCCGGAAGACCCTTAGCCCAAAAGGTGATGGTGAAGTTGGTCGTCATCAGGGTGTCATAGGTTGGCAGGTATGCTGCGTCGCTGGCGGCGGAGTTCCTAATCGCGACAGCTACGTTCCCTGCGAGCAAGTCCAGGGCCTGGCCGGTGAAACCGGCGGGAACATCGGTGGTGTATGCCAGTTGATCGGGTGCGCTACCGATCAACACACCATCGTGTGTGCCCGCCGGTTGAAATCCGGACATGTCAGCCAGACTGGGTAGGCCTGTAAACCACCTGCCGATTAATTGAGGACGAGGACTGACGTTGATAATCACCTCCCCATTCACCAATGCCTGTGCGCTGGTGGCCGTGAACACGGTTTGACCAATGCTGCCCGCATGCACAGCAATCAAGGCTGTATCCGCACCGCCGAGCGGAAAGCTAACGGTCAGATTGCCGTTCACCGCACCAACTGGTGTGGCTGCTGCCGGGTTGGCACTGCTGACAATCACACTCACGGCGGAAGTAGCAAGCAGGGTCGCAGGCACTCGGAGCTCAAAGGTGGTGGTGTCCGCATCGCCGACATTCAGATTCAGATTCCCCGGGCCCAGGACAATCATCGGGGTGCCGCCCTGGGTGGCGATCTCCGCTGCGGACAGAGCCTTGTCATACACACGGACCTCATCGAGAACAACCCCCGCAAAGAAGGGGTTGCCCGACGGCAGATCGCGTGCTCCGAAAAACAATGCGGAGTTGATGGGAGGCAGCGTGAGGTTGCCATCAAACGTGTTCAGTTGCTCCACGCCGTCGATATAAACGACACGCTGGAACATGACTGGATCGTAAACGGCCGCCAGGTGGTGCCAGAGGTTGTCCGCTATGACAGCCGTGGGCGAGGTGGCGTCGTCATCGCCATCTGAGTTGCGAATCGTGTAGCCCACGACAGTCGGATCGCCTGCACGCCGGAGTTGGTATCCGGAGGTTTCGCCATCCTTGGCTATCCAGGGACTCCAGTTGTTCTGAGGCATGCCGCGCACCCAGCAACTGAAGGTGAATCCATTCGGGCTGCCATAAAGGAATCCGTCAAATGTGTTTCGGTATCCTGCGTCACTGAGTTGCGTATTGCTGATCCGCACAGCGGTGGAAGCCGCGCGCAGGTCGAGGGCATAACCGCCACCTAATCCGGGTGTGTAGGCCACATTGCCGATGGCCTGTCCATCGTGAGTGCCGGCGGGTTGGAACCCGGAACTCTCCGCCAGGCTTTGGGAGTTGAAATTCCAGTAAGCGACCAATCCGTTCTTGTTCGGTTGCGAGACGGCTATCGTGGTTGCTGCTGCGGACGGCAGTTGGGCTGATGAGTAGGAGAGGTGGGCTGTGCCAGGCCCGTTGGCCTGCACGGCAAAGGTGCGGGTGTTGGCGCCACCTTGCGCAAACACCAATGCCAGGCTGCCTCCCGTTGCGCCGAGGGGTGCCGCAACTCCCGGTTTATCGCTCGATACCACCACGTTTACCGTGCTGGTAGCTACCAGTGAGGGCGGCAAGGTCACCGTGATTAACTGGTCATTCCCCGAGGGTGTCACGAGTGACATGGTCCGCGGCGAAGCCACAATGGAGTTGAGCACGTTGAGCACATCCTGGTCGCTCAGCGCCTTCTTATAGATCCGCACTTCATCCAGGTAAACATTGGCTCCGAAGCTGATGCCTTGATCGGGATTGTTGCTGTTTTTTTCCACACCGCCGAAGAGGAGGTGTTCGCCCGGCACGCTGCCGGGATCAAGATTGCCGTCGTAGGTGTTGATCTCGGCGGTGCCGTCGATGTACAGGCGGCGTTGAAAGTTGATAGGATCGTAAACCGCCACCACATGATGCCACTGGCCATCATTGAAATCGGCTGTCGTAGTGCCGGGGTCATCCGTCCCATCCGAGCTCCGCAACGTGAAGGTTGCGCTGGGGCCGCCGCCAATTTTCCGAACCTGGTAACCATAGGAGCCTTCGCCATACTTCGAAATCCAGGCGCTCCAGTCCGAGGCGGGGAGATTCCTGGCCCAGAACGCAATCGTGAATCCGTCCGGGCTTGTGTAAAGATCATTGCCGAACGTCTGGGCGACGTTGCGATCATTCTGGCCTGAGTTGTCGATGCGCACTGCGGCGTTCGCGTTCGTGAGAGCCAGGGCGCGACCTTGACCGCTCGGTCCCTGTGCATAGGCAACCTGTCCGATGGACGTTCCATTGTGCAGGCTGGCCGGAGCGTAACCGCTGCTCTCGACCAGCGTATCATCATTGAAGTTCCAATAACCGACCAAACCGCTGGCCGGAGCTGTGGCTGGCCAAACGATGACTTCCTTTGGACCATCGACCCACGTGTTGGTGCTGCTGTGCTGAATCACAACGATGCCCGAGGTCTTGGCCTGAAGCTCATACGTCCTGACATTGCTGCCTCCCGCAGGGAACTGAAGTTTCAGAACACCGGCCGTGCTGCCAACCACATCCACGATCGCCGGGTTCGGCGAGGTGACTGTTACTTCCACTGCGCTGGTCGCAACGAGGCTTTCCGGAACCGTCACGGTCACAGTCGTGTTTGCCCCGCCAGCCGTCATTACCGAGGCGGCAGAATCGACATAGATCCAAGGGGTTCCAACCAGGTTTTGGACATCCACAGAACTCAGAGCGTTGTCATAGACCCGGATTTCATCCAGGGCCACATGAGAGAAAGCGTCAAATACGTTGGTGTCCCAGGCATTGGGATGTCGCGCGCCGAACATTAGGTACTCGCCGGGCGCGTTGGACAGGTTGCCATCTGCGACCTCTGTCTGGAGGATTCCATCCACATAGATCTGTCGAAGACCTGTTACCGGATTATAGATCGCGGCGATGTGGTGCCATCTATGATCGCTGAAATCAGTGGAAGCCCCCGCGGGCGAGGGATCATCTTCACCATCGGACGAGCGCAACGTAAAGCCCGCGAAGTTGTCGCCGGTGCGTCGAATTTGATAACCCCAGGAACCTTCCCCGTTTCGGGAGATCCAGGGCTGCCAGGAACCAATCGGCAGTTCTTTTGCCCAGAAGGCAATCGTGAATCCGGCAGTGCTGTTGTAAAGCTGCGCGCTGAATGTGTCCTGGTAATTGCCTTCAGGATTCTGGTTGGAACTGGAGTTCTTCACCTTAACAGCGCCAAGAGTGCCCCTCAGATCGAGCGCCCCGCCGGTTCCCCGCACACCTGCGGTGTAACCGATGCGGCCCACCGGTATGCCGTCATGGGTGCCTGCCGCGCGGTAACCGGAAGACTCCGTTAACGAGTTGGTATCGAAGTTCCAATAGCCTACCAGCGCTGCTTGCAGCGAGGTGCTGAGCAGCAGCAGGCAGCCTGCTGTGAGCTGACACAGAGTTGCTGAACGTAGATTGATTTTCATGGGGTTGGACTTGGATTAAAAACGTTAAAGGGACACAGGAGTTTCCTGACGGCGGGTTCCAAACGCGCCATTGTTCGCCTCAGCCTGGAAAAGCCTCGTTATGAATGGATGGGTATGGGTACGGATCATTACCCCAACATAAACTCCTGCTGCAACACTCGGATACTGCCTGAACGGGTAGGTGCGCGGGACGGCTAGACCGAAGGCGGTTCTATGAAGAGCTAATGCAGGATGCCTCGATGAAACGCTGCTGTGGCGGCTTCCGTTCGATCATTGACCTCCAGCTTGGTCAAAATGTTCTTAATATGGAACTTCGCCGTGTGTTCGGTACACCCGAGCATTCGCCCGATTTCTTTATTGCTTAATCCCTTTATGAGTAGCTGAAGAACCTCCAGCTCCCGCTGGGTCAGATCGGAATCCGGGTTGTGTTCCGACAACCTGCGTTGAATGTGCTCGGGTATGTATTGCTGGCCGGCATGCACCATCTTGATCGCCTGAAACAGCTCCTCGCCTAGAACATTTTTCAGAAGATAAGCACGCGCCCCGGCTTGAAAGGAACGGTAAATTTCCTCCTCCCCATCGTAGCTGGAGATGATAATGACATTTACCTGGCCGAACTCTTTCCGCAGACGGGTCATTACCTCGATTCCACTCAAATCAGGGAGCCTGAGGTCAGTGAGAATAATATCAGGCCGGTGTTGGCGGTACATCTCTACGGCTTGCGCCCCAGTGCTGGCCTCAGCCACCACTTTTAAATCAGGGTCCATCTTCAAAGAAGTCAGCAGACCGATTCGGACCACGAAATGATCATCGGCAATCAAGATGCGGATTTCTTTGTTCATTGCGCCATGCGAGCCGGACGATGCTGATTTCTCCAGGGGCACTTTGACATTATACAATGCTCGGGAGATTGGGCGAACGACATCGCCAGGTCAAGGGCCTGATTAGGCAGTGGAGATCATGTGCACGTGGACGTCCGGGGTAGGGCGGCCTTCGCCCCAGCCCGACTGGTGTTGGTTGGTAGGGCGGCCTCGGCCGCAGGCCGCCTGGTTTTCAACATTACACGTGCTTGTAATCACGCCTCCGACACCGCTCTCGGCGAGAGCGGCACCACCACCCTAATCGACGTTCCTTTGCCGGGGCCACTGCTAATCTGTAGCGTGCCGCCCGCCTTTTCGGCGCGTTCTCGCATGCCGAGCAATCCAAAATGCCCGGCTTCGGTAGGCAAGGCGTGCGCGGCATCGAACCCGCAGCCATCGTCGCTCACGATGAGTTCCACCTCCTCGGGACTGTAAATTAACTGCAGCCGGATGTTCCTGGCATTCGCATGGCGAAGCGCATTGGTCGTTGCTTCCTGGCCGATTCGGAGAAGATGATTCTCCACATGGCTGGGAAGGGGGCGGCGTGTGCCCGAAACAGAGATCTCGATCCCAGGTGATCCGCCATTCGATGATCGGGTCGTTACCTGTGCAAGGGCAGCAGGCAGATCATTCCGCTCCAAAGCGAGCAACCTTAGATTGCGTACAGTCCGGCGCGCCTCCTCCTGCGCATGACGCACCATGGAGCGTGCCATTTCAAGAATCTGTTTCGGGCCCGAGCCGGGGTTCGGCAACGACCCGGCGAGGGCATCAAGTTGGAGGCTAGTCCCAGCCAGCGCCTGTTCAAGTGTATCATGGATTTCTCGTGCGATCCGTGCCCGCTCTTCCATCGTTGCCTCGCGTTCGACTTTATCTCGAATGATGCGGGTTTGAGCGATTACCTGTCTTTTCAACGTCAGAGCCCAGACCATGGCTGCGACCAGGACGCCCGCAACGATTGCCAGCGCTGTCAGCAGTCGGCGGAGCGTCCACCAGCTTGGCTTTTCCAGGATGACGACATCGGCGCCTGAATTCAGCAGCAGTTCGAACGCAGCGATGTCGTTACTGGAAATGGGCTCGGCACTTTTGCCGGAGAAAACACCAGTGACTTCAACGAGGCTTCCAGGAAGGGCCTGCACTCGTGATCCGTTGGTGCTGCCAAGCCGCGCACTGAAGGCCTGGCTGCCCTTCAAGAGCGAGAAAGTCTGCCCCGACTGATCGGATGCCACATCGGTCAGGCGAGCTCTAATGGTAACGCGTAACGCATCGTGCCGACGATCGAGCAGAGTGTCTTCGTTCAACGAATGTGGAGCTGGCAGAGGAGCCTGACCTGTGCGGCGCACCAGGGCTTCACGCAACAGGGGAGAAGGCCCTGTGAGATCGGGATAACCGACGACTTCAACGGTATCACCCGGCCTGAGCGACTCGCTCGATCGGGGTTCAACCCGGAATCCACCCGCGTTTTCCCGGACGAAATATTGGCCGCCATGCGAATGGAGGAACTGCCCGGCGACCTTTACACGATTGAGGGCGCTGGCGTGCGGATCGAAACGTCGCAGATCTGAGGCCTGCTTCAAAGGAGTGTCGAACAAGTCCAGGGGTGGAGCCTGATCGACGTTCAGGGAAGCGCTGCAAAGCCAGAGCCGGCCTGAGCGCACCTGAAGAGTAGCCTCGTCACGTCCGGGAATGGCGCAGCCGCGCAGTCGGATGACCGCATTCTCATTTCGTTTGCTGATCGTGGGGTCGAGATCCGAGGTGACCTTGATTTTACCGGCGTGGGTCAACAGTTCCATGCTGAAATCTGCTGTGGAAATGATGACTCCTTTCAATTCCACGAAGCGAGTATCCAGACTGCCGTTCATAATCTGATCCCAGGTCGGCCGGAGTGGCTCAGGCATGATGCCAGGACCAAGCCGCCGTCCCGCAGCCGCCCGGACGCTCGGTGCGAATTCAACGAAGGTTGTTCCTTCGATTTCCCAGTAATCGGACAGCCCCAGAGGCTCGGCAAACTTGAGGTCCCCAAATCGAACGTAGATCGAGCTCTCACCGTCCTGCAGGAACAAACTGTCCCCGCTGAAATGGGTGACAATGCCGCGGACTTTGACGGGCAAGCCCCTCCGGAGCTCACTGCTCTCCAGGATTTTTATCTCCCTGATTCGGGTGATCAGGGCGTGAGGTCTTCCTTCAGTCTGACTTGAGGAGACTTCGTTTTCATGATTCGGATTCCGATCCAGCAGTTCCAGTTGTTGCAGGCCCGGAATTCGGAGCAACCCGGCGACATGACGTCCTTCAGGCGTATAGGTCGCATGCACGATTCCTGTAGCCCGCACCGGCTTGTTAAGGAATGCGGTCGAGGAACTTTTCGCGTTTGGCGGTAATTCGAGCTGTAGCGTGCCTGTTTCGGCAGTGAGCTCCAAGTGGAGGAAATCGGTGGCTTCGCTTACAAAGCTGATGATTCCTTCAGCCGTTGACCACGAATGGTCCTGGGCTGGAGCGAGGGACTGGCCGGGGAGAATGCGCGCAGGCACGGGAAGCTTGTTCTCCTCCAACACAGTGAGTTGGAGAGTAGGAGCGCCTAGAAACAATCTGCTGCCGTCATCGGACCTGAGTCGAAAGGTGTAATCGCCCGCTTGCTGGATCTGCAGGAACCCGCGATACCGGACGGCTGTTCCCTCGTCGCGTGTCCTAACCCCCAGATCAAGGTTGGCAACAGTCCCGGTCCGGACCACAGTCAGATGATCGAAATCGGGGAGCCGGTTCCAATCCCCTTCATAGGCAGAGTATTCGAGTCCCGGCAACCAGTTGGTATTCCCGCTGGCTGATTCAACCTCTGCTCGGGACAGAGCGGAATCGGGAAGCTTCTGCCGATTAATGTCAGGCCCTTCCAGGAGCAACTCCAGGTCAAATGCACCAGGTCCATTAAACCAATCGACGCGCAGTGGGTGGCGCCCGGTTGGCAGGGTAGCGGTGGCAAACTTTTCGGTGAGGCCATGCAAGCCATCGTTCACGATGATCGCCTCGTGAAGCGCGTTATGGATGATCCAGGCATCGCCCGCAAGAAGGACGCGCTGTCCAAGCGGCAGCGATTGGGCCCGCGTGTCGTAATGGATGAGAATGGCTCCGGAATCGTCCTGCAGAATGAATTGATCCTGGTCTGGACTTCTCCAGAGGACGCTGCCTTCGAGACGCACCTGGCAAGGGATGGCCGTTTCTTTCCCCGCAAGCCTGTGGAGCTCTGAGATATTCGTGAGGACATCAGGTGAGGCTGCGACCGCACTCGGTTGCAGTATCCCAGTAACGAGGATAAGCATGAGCAACCCCAGAATCCGCGCACGATGCGCAGACCAGCTTCGCCTGTAGGGGTTATTTCCAATTCCGGCAGGGATGCTCACAGCATGGCTAGGGTGGCCAACGCGCACACGCCCTGCAAACTCAAATGCAAGAACGACTCAAACGAAGAAGACAATGGATCACGCCAAGACGCCAAGAAAAGCGGGAATTTAGTATTTCTTGCCGAGAACAGATGCGCTGCACACAGACGTGTTCCATTCGCTCACAGGAATGATGACCAAACCGGAATTAGTACTGTTGGTAGCTTCGTGCCTCTTTTTATGTAGACCCCAGTTTTTCGGGGTTGCGCCGAAAAGCGCAAACCCGAAAAACTGAAATGCAGGTTGTGGGGCTTTACGCCACCAACAGTACGGAAGTGCAATGAAAGTGGGCAGCATTTGAGTATTTGTTGCGCTAAAGCTTTCTTTTCTTCGAGATAATTTGCGACTCACGGTCAGGGAGGCGCTCCTCCGACCTCTGGTTTCCTCTAACCAAAGTGGTTTGATCAAAGGGATGATTCGTGCCGTAACGAATCCAACTGCCCACTGCGATATCATAAGGGAAATCAGCTTTGCCTTTCCGAGGCGGGGACGCTCCAGCAGTGGTCAGAAGCGCGGCGACATTTGAACGACCGAACGCTTGCGCAAATTCCAGGGCGGTCCGGTCAGCCTTGTCGCGTTTATCCAGGCTTGCGCGGTGTTTAATCAGAGTCTGTACAACTCCCGCATCCCCTCGCTTTGCGGCCAACATTAGTGGTGTCTGCCCGTTCGAATTCACAGCTTCAATCTCGGCCCCGTTCCTCAGGAGGAAATCAGCCGTTTGGGCGTCGTGCGCTATGTGCAAGGCAGAGATTTTCCAGTTTGTACCCCGTTTCTTAATGTCGGCACCGTGTTTCAAAAGAATTCCCAGGATGTTCGTATTGCCCTTAAACGCTGCCCAATGCACGGGAGAGCAGCCTGACATCCCTTCGGTTACATTGGCGAACTTGGGTGCAGCATCCAGAAGCTTTTCCAGAAGTGCACTATCCTCACGGTCGATGCACATTACGAGCAGTTGCAGTTGACCTGAATTGCCATCCGGATAGAAGCTGGAAGGGGAAGCGTAGGATTTCAGTTTCTCATACTCCTCTTCAGAACCGTAATCCTGAGCTGTCGCAAAACAGATGCAGGATGTCCAAGCGAGCAGGCCGAGAAGTTTTAGATATGGCATAGCTGAAGGCTGTTTGACCGACATTCCTACTGTCCCGTTCATTATGGCTCATGGCTCATCACCTTGGGAGTGTGTGCCAACGAATTCCCTGCGAGTATAGGAAGAGAATGCTTAAACACTTTCAGGCCGACGGGGCATATTTAGCAGGCGGTTGAGATAGGCCTATGCCTCCACGATGCGGTTGGCTAATGTAATCTTTAGCTGGTGGCGGCAACCGTCTGATACATTCATCAGAACATGCGTTAACCAGAAGCGGTAAAACATCGGTCGCGACACGCAAGGAAATCCATGCCTGCTGAACAGATTCCCGGTGAAGCGGTTGGCGGCAGACGCTGCATTCGGCCGGCAGATTGGCTTTAGCCGCATCGCCGCCAAGCTTCGGGAAGGGGGGACGATACTTATAGTTCCCGTAGAGCGCGCGCGTGCTGACTCGGCTTTGCGAGAGTTTAGCACACCGAGTTACTTCATACGGGACCCAGTGCAATCGATACGAGGTATAAAGATCCAGTTCTTCGAGATTGACCATATCACCAATCTCGGTAGGCAACCGGACCAAATGACTGCCATAAAGGTATAACTTCCGAACTGAGGTCAGCTTTGAAATCGAAGGAGGCAAAGTACTCACTTGGCTCCACAGTTCAGGAGACATCTCTAGCCCTGGGGCAAATTCTCTGCTGCGCCTTGAAGCCGCCCTGGCAACGAGTTCCAGCAACAGCTTCCAACCATCGGACTGCACGTCTTGGAGTTCGGCATGTAATTGCAATTCTCGGAATTCGCCGTTCTCATATTGGGGCCCTAAGCATTCACAGTGGGGTGCAATCCCGGAACTGCGGGATGTTTTCCACATCTTGAGATCCGCAGGCTGGGGCTTGAAGGTGACAGGTCTTCGGAACAGCCAGTCAAACAATGCCATGGACCAATCATGGCAAGGCAGTGCTGCCCATGTCCAGTATCAGGTTTTGCCGCTCTTATCCCCGGATAGGCACCGCTGTAGTCCTTCCACAAAGAACAAACACCTCTGCCCATGGCGAACGGTGGCTATGGACAAACATCTTGTGTGAGTAGGATATTGACCAGAGCAACCGTGCTGGCTGATCCCGCCATAGCTTCTTGAGCGACGGCGGATACTCAACCGGAATTGGCAGGCGATTACTCCCGCCGACAGCGCAACGTCAGGAGGCGTTCTGCATGATGGCCACCAACGTGGCTACTGCCCTCGAGATCGACCGCGGCACTGGTGCCCGTGCGAAATCACTCCGCCCAGTCAGTTGGGAGGAATGGATCACGCTGCCTATCCGCGAGTTCCTTGGGAGATGCCAGTATCGGCTCTCATCCGTAAACACGAGCCAGGTCGCGGATGGCGAGCGACACAAAGCTCGCCCTCTTCATGCCGATAGTTTAGAAAGAAGCAAGCGAATGAGTGCTGACAATCCAATTCAGATTCATGCCACTGGTGATGCTACCGGTTTCATTCCGTCAGCCAATGGAAACGGCAAACCCATCACCGTCATTGGCACGAACTCCATTCGCGCATCCTTTGACTCAACGTGCTTGCAACAGACGTTGAATGCTCGTAGTGCCCCCGGTGTGACTGACCTCGTGCTCAATCCCGATGGCCATGGTGGTTATGGAGCTCCAATCGGTTGTGTGCTGGTATCTCCAACCCATATCTATCCTGGTCCCGTGGGCGTGGATATTAAATGCTCAATGAGCTTTCTGCAGATGGATTTCCCTGCTGAGCAGCTCACTGACAAGCTATTATCCGCCCGTCAGACTAAAGATGCCCGAAGGGTGTTCCCTAATCCAAATCGATGAAAAGCATTTGCCCAGAGAACCAAAAAAGAATTCGCCGTCTGCTGGACGGCAGTTTCTGGAGCCGATTAATTATCAGCGCTGAGGAACAGGTCGAACTGCTGCAGGAAATCGGCCGATCAAACGAAGCTGCTGCCATCCCCGAAATCGTCTGCCTTCTTGCCGATACCAGCGGCCCGGTCTGGCGCGCGACTGCGGAGGCGTTGCATCGTCTTCTGCAAACGCTTAGTCCGCTAGAGCTAGCTTCGTTGGAATCCTGGATTCGCGAGGTTGGAGCCCATAATCAGGACGCGACCATCCGTTGGCAAAAGTTGCAACCATCGCGACTTTCGCGATTCGCGGAAACCGATTTTGCCGCCTCTCTCTGTGGCTTGGCCAGCTTTCATACAAATGGATATGTCCGCGAAGCAGCCGTTGATGAACTCTGCAAAGTAAAAGATGGCAGCGAACTGCCCTTTCTGCTGCTGCGACTCAATGATTGGGTGCCGGTTGTCAAAGACTGCGCCTCTGCGGGAGTTCGGGAACGCCTCCTGCCAGAAAACGCCGCGAACTTCATCAGCAATCTGCACCTTGTAATGCGCCTCGAGAAGCGGGGCCGGGCTGACAAGAGCCTGGTGGAGATGATCTATGCATTGCTGCGTCGACCAGAGTGCCGTGATGCGATCCAGGCTGGCATGGCTTCCCAGGATCGGGCACTGCGTCGCGCGAGCTTTCAACTGGCTGCCGGTGCGAATGAAGCTGGCCGCTGTCTCATGATTCGGACCGCATTCAACGACCCAGATCCAGCCACTCGAGCCTGGGCGGTGAGGCGGTTTCTGCCTGAGGTGCCTGATTTAGAGCTACCGCAGGTTGTGGGCAGCTTGCTTAAAGACCGCTTCCGTCCTGTCCGACAGGATGCTTTGTGGGCACTGGGATCCCGTTTGCCAGATATGGCAGCGGAGCCTTTACGCCTGGCTTTGCTCGATACGAGCACCAGCGCTCGGGAGACAGCTCAGCATTTTCTTGCCAAGTCTGGCTTCGAGATTGGCCCCTATTACTCGACTGCCATTCGAGAAGGGAACGCGAACGTCCTGCCCGCGGCGATCCGCGGGTTGGGGGAGGTTGGCCAAAAGACAGATGCTGAGCAGATCCGACCATTCCTGCTGGCCGCGGAGCCCCGGTTGAGAAAGGCGGCCATCTACGCTCTCGGCAGGCTGGATGCTGAGACATTTCTGCCGGAATTTTTGACAGGTTTGGCAGACAGCCACCCGGGCGTGTCTCGTGAGTCGGTCAGGGCTTGCCTCCCAAAGGCCCGTTTTCTGGATTTTGGGGACTTGTGGCATTTATTCCAGAGCGACTCACGGCTATACGTGCGGAAGCATGCGTTAATGCTCATCCAACGATTCGGGAAATGGGAGAGGCTGGCACCGCTTCTCTATGCCTGCGGCGATTCAGACTCTATGATTTCCGAACTGGCTAAGGCGGGCATTCGAAGATGGATTTCCACCTACAATTCCAGTTTTGCCGAGCCGAGTGCCATGCAGATTCAGCAGATCAGGCAAGCTCTCGCGAACAGCGCAGGCATGCTCGACAGGCACATCGTCATGGAGATTGGATCCTGCTTAGCCACATTTCAGAGATAGACATCGCGATGGAAATGATTCTCTTCATAGGCATCCAAGCCACCGGCAAATCCAGCTTCTATCGTGAGCGCTTCTTCCGCACTCACGTCCGGATCAATGGCGACATGCTCAAGACCCGCCATCGAGAGGAGTTGCTCGTGAGAGCCTGCAAGCCAGATCCGCGGATCAGCGAAGATAAGCAGTCTGTGTTGACACGGAACCGCTAATCTGTGGAACGCTAAAAAGGCATTGTCCGTTTTTGGATTAGCGTTTGATTAGGTTCCGATTAGCGTTTTTTTCTCGGGGTTGGTGGTGAAATTTAATGCCAGATGATGACCTCTGGCACCCCTGTTCGGGGTGCTGTCTTGCTTTGAAGCTAACCGGAGGTCTTCGCTTCACTACGACGCTCCGGCTACCGTCTGGCAGCCCTTCTGGCTGCAAAGCCAGCGGAGAAGAACCCCTCTGGTCTCTCTTGGCCTCTTCCTGTTCAATTCGAATCAGGTGCCCGCCGCGTGGTAACTCCTCGTTTATCTGCGTCCATCTGTGCCATCTGTGGATAAGTTCCCCCAGTATCAATGACTGCAGCAGGCAGGCGTTGCGGACGCATCAATGCCCTGACCGGCCAGCACGGGGCTGACGTAAGGAATGCCAAGAGACATGCCGCGCAGAATCAGGAGCGCCGCCAGCAAAAACACAGAAACCGGGATGGCTTTGCGCAGTTTTAAACGAAGAGTGATCGGCATCAGTTTCCCGGACAAACTAATAGCGAGCATCGTAGGGACGGTACCCAGGCCAAAAGCTCCCATATACTCGACACCGGCGCCGATGCTGCCCGTCGCAGCCGCGCCCGCACAGGCGACGTAAACCAAGCCGCATGGCAGGAACCCATTGAGGATGCCCAGTACACCGAGAGCCGTGAGGGAGCGTTGCCGCAGCAAGCCTGACATGCCGGTCTTAACCTTTTGAACCACCATCGTGATGGGCTGCCACAATGCGATCCGATGTGAGGCAAAAAGCCCTGCGAGGAGCAGCACGCCGAGCGCAATGGAAGTCCATTGCTGGAACCCTGTCATCCAGAATGTCTTTCCCAGTGCCCCGAAAAGGATTCCGAGAAGACCGTAGGAGATGATGCGTCCGGCGTTATAGGCGATGCGCCCAAGCAAGAAAACTAAACCGCTTCGGTCTGTTCCGGGCAAGGCGAGCGCCAGCGGGCCGCACATTCCGGCGCAGTGTAATCCACCGACAAGGCCAAGAATTAGAGCTGTCCAGAGTTCCATAAATTCAGCGTGGATGGTTAGCAGCCAGGATTTGGGAGCTTACGGAGGCTTGCGTTGCCGTAGCGGGGTTGCCTGCCTCAAGGGTGATTTTCTCCTCCGCCCAATACTCATGGCCTCCGTGTGACCAGATAACGCGGACCCGCCACAGCCCGGGGGCGAGATTCTTCGTGTCGATCACTTGGGTGGTCCCTTGTGCCGGGTCCAGTGCGATAGCTTTATCGAACCGGCTGGCAGATGGTCGATAGAGATCAATGCTCCCGGTCGTCGTAGAACTAAAGGCTTCAGTCGGAAAAATAACACGCAATTCCTGCCTCAGACCGTCATACGTGAGGCTGAGCCGGTTCGGCAGCTCCTGCGCGCGCGCCATCTTCTCCATCTGGCCCTGATACCTGACTTCGCGCTCGTAATAGTCAGGAGCGACGAGTTCCTCCGGGTGCATGTTGCAGAAGATCACGAACGCCACCGCGCCACCAATGGCCAGTGCAAAGAATCCAGCGATGGCGATTGGCCAGGGGCTCCATGGCGATTTTGGTAATGGCCTGTTCATGTAGTACGTGGCTATCTCCGTGGGCCAACAAAGATGGTTTTTATCGTATCGATCCGCTTGTCACCCGAATAGAGGCCCACACGGATCTCGACACTGGTTTTTGCGAGTTGGTCTGGCGCGATTTGAACCAGGACTGATGCCTCCGTTTGTTTCTCTGCAGGTAGATCAAGTTGGCCGCCTAGAACCGAAAGCGTGCCGTTTACATTCTCCAGCTTGAGGCTCACCGGCACCCGACGATGGGTCTTGTTTGTCAGCTTGAGCAGGTAAAGATTGCTGATCTTGCCATCTGGCGTCTGCTGGAATAAAGCGCCCGGTGCGCGGAGGAACGTGGCATCGACGTCCTTTCGGGTGGCGAGCATCAGAATCAATCCGAGGCCGAGCACGAGAAGGATGACGCAATAACCTACGATGCGGGGTGTTACTTTGAGCCGTTCGCCTTTTTCAATGCCGTTCAACGAAGCGTAACGGATTAGGCCGCGCGGTTTTTTGATCTTATCCATCACTTCGTCACACGCATCGATACACGCGGTGCAACTGACGCACTCCATTTGCGTGCCATTGCGAATATCGATGCCCGTGGGGCAGACCGAAACGCAGCGAAAACAATCGATGCAATCACCGGCTCCTTTTTGCGAACGTTGCGCGACTGATTCAGACCGGTTGAGACGCCCGCGCTTCTCACCCCGCTTGTAATCATACGCAACCACGATGCTGTTCTCATCGAGCAACGTGGATTGGAGCCGTCCATAGGGACAGATGAAGGTACACGCCTGCTCGCGGAATCGCGCGAAGATGCCGTAAAAGAGCAGGGAAAAAAGGAACATGAACACCAGCCCGGTGATATGCTGGCGCGGATCATCCGTAATGATCTCGCGCAGCGCATCCATCCCGATGATGTAAGCCAGTAGCGTGTTGCCAATGACAAAGGATAGGGCAAAGAAGATGCCGTGTTTCGAGAGTTTCTTGATCAGCTTTTCTCCGGTCCAGGACGCGCGATCCAGCGCCCGTTGAGCGGCTGCATCGCCTTCGATAAGATACTCGATCTTCCGGAATACCATCTCCATGAGTACGGTCTGCGGGCAGGTCCAGCCACACCACAAGCGTCCAAACGCGGCGGTAAAAACCGCAATCCCCGTGAGAAAGAGCAGGAACCCAAGCGCAAACACCAGGTTGTCTTGCGGCCAGAATATCACGCCCAGGATGGAGAACTTGCGTTCGACCACGTTGACCATCAGGAGCGGGTTGCCCTGGATCTTAATGAAAGGGCCCGCGAACATCACCGCCAGCAGCACCCAGGAAAGCCAGGACCGCCAGCGGTAATAACGGCCCCGCGGCTTTGCAGGATACAGCCATTTCCGGTGCCCCTCCTGATCAGCCGTGGCAATCTGATCGCGGAAATCCCGTGGATCGGGGTCGCGCAGTGCGCCGCCCGGGCGAGGTGATTTGAGATTGGATTCAGGCACGGCTATTCGAAGTCGCTGGGGCCAGTCGGAGCCTGTACCGTATTCTCCGGTGCTTTCGGTTTCTTCGGCGTGGTCCCGCGCAACGTGTAGATATAGCTCCCGACGGCATGGATGGTGTCCGGTTTAAGCACGCCCTTCCAGGTAACCATTCCCTTGGAAGGAACGCCGTTCCAAATGATCTTCAAATTGTCCACGAAGTTGGAACCGTGAATCCAGTAAGTGTCGGTAAGGTTAGGGCCGACGAGGCCTCCGCCATCCGCCGAGTGGCACGGAGCGCAAAGCTTTTCAAAGGTTTCCCGGCCTTGAGCGAGCATCAGGGCGTCCGTCGAGGGTTGAAGCGTGCCCATGCGCTGCTCAAACTCAGCCACAGCGCGGGTCTTAATCTGCTCACCGATGCTCATCTCATGCTTATATTCGGCGGCCATCAACTGACCTTTGTCCAAGCCGTGGTAATAGATCATGTAAACAAAAGCGAACACGATGCACAGGTTGAACAGCCACACCCACCAGCGTGGGAGCTTGTTGTCCAGTTCGCGTATCCCGTCATAATCATGATCGAGCAGCAGCGGATCATTCGGTTCCCGATCCGGGTTGGAAGGAGTCTGATGATTCATGGCGATATGCAACAGATAGGTTTAGATTACGATTAGGGTTGATGCTCGGAATCCGAATCCAAAGGCGCGCGAGCCATGGCATCCAGATGACTCTTCTTCAGTAACAGCGCCCACACAACCGCCCCGGAGAATACCGAGACGAATAGGCACAACGAGATGACGCCATAAGCATCGATCCCACCAAGACTGCGTAGCACGTTCTGGATCATGGTTGGGTAGGGGTAGAGGGTGAACTGGTACTGGCCACTGCCGCCGGGGCGTTGGTGGGCATTGCTTTGATGTCAGTCCCCAGCCGCTGCAGATACGCGATCAGTGCAATGATCTCACGGTCAGAGGACGCATTGGTGATTGAGCCGGTTGCGAGCGAGGCGACAATCTTCGCAGACTGTTCCTGAATACTGTTCTGAGCCCCGCTAATCTGCTCATCTGTGTAAGGCACACCCACCTTTCGCAACGCGCGCATGCGATCCTCCACAACCTTCGCATCGAGCTTCGCTGTCAGAAGCCAGGGATAACTCGGCATGATGGAGCCAGGCGAGGTGTTTCGCGGGTCCTCCATATGGGTATAGTGCCACGCGTCAGGATACTTGCCCCCGACCCGGTGCAGATCCGGCCCGGTGCGCTTCGAACCCCAGAGGAACGGGTGATCATATACAAACTCACCCGCCTTCGAGTATTCGCCATAACGCTCCGTCTCCGAGCGGAACGGACGCACCATCTGCGAATGGCACCCGACGCAGCCCTCGCGGATGTAGATGTCGCGTCCGAGGCATTCCAGCGGAGTGTAAGGCTTCACACTGGCGATCGCGGGAACGTTTTCCTTGATGAGAAACATCGGCACGATCTCGATCAACCCACCAATGACAACGGCAACTGTGGTTAGCACCGTGAAGGTGACCGGCACGCCCTCCAGCCAGCGATGGCCGAGCTTCATGCTTTCTCGTGAGGTCTTCGGGTTCAAAGCGGGCGCCTGGTCTTCCTGGTCTCCGACAAATTTCCCGACCTGCATGGTGCGATAGAGATTAATGATCATCAGCACAATGCCTGTGACATAGAGCGTGCCACCAATCGCACGGAGTTGATACATCGGGATCAGGCGGATGACCGTTTCCAGGAAGTTCGGGTATTGCAGAAAGCCGTCGCTCGTGAATTGTTTCCACATCAGCCCCTGGGTAACGCCACTGGTATAGAGCGGGACCACGTAGAACATCATGCCGAGCAGCCCAATCCAAAAGTGGTAGTTGGCGAGTTTGGTGGACCAGAGCTTCGTATTATAAAGCCTGGGGATGATCCAATAGAGGAGTGAGAACGTCAGGAATCCGTTCCATCCCAGCGCGCCGGTATGTACGTGAGCGACCGTCCAATCGGTATAATGCGACAGAGCATTGACGCTCTTGATTGCCAGCATGGGTCCTTCCAATGTGGCCATTCCGTAAGCCGTAACAGCCACGACCATGAACTTGAGCATGGGTTCCTCGCGGACTTTGTCCCATGCACCGCGAAGAGTCAGCAGGCCGTTGAGCATGCCACCCCATGAAGGCGCAACCAGCATAATTGAAAAGACCATGCCCAGGGACTGCGCCCAATCCGGCAGTGCGGTGTAGAGCAGGTGGTGAGGCCCGGCCCAGATATAGATGAAGATGAGGCCCCAGAAATGAATGATCGAGAGGCGATAACTGAACACCGGCCGGTTCGCTGCTTTGGGCAGGAAGTAATACATCAAGCCCAGGTAGGGCGTGGTGAGAAAGAACGCGACAGCGTTGTGTCCATACCACCATTGAACGAGGGCATCCTGAACGCCGGCATAAATGGAGTAGCTCTTGAAAGCACTGGCGGGGATTTCGAGAGAATTGAAGATGTGGAGCATGGCCACCGTGAGCGCCGTGGCGATATAAAACCAGATCGCCACATACATGTGCTTCTCGCGGCGCCTGGCAATGGTCCCTAACAGGTTAATCGTGAACGCGACCCAAACGACGGCAATCGCGATGTCGATCGGCCACTCCAACTCGGCGTATTCTTTACTCGTAGTGAATCCGAGCGGCAGGGTGATGGCGGCGGCTACGATGATCGCCTGCCAGCCCCAAAAGTTGATCCAACTCAGCAGATCACTGAACATGCGCGCTTTGCACAGCCGCTGGAGCGAGTAATAAATGCCACAGAACATGCCGTTGCCTACGAACGCAAAAATCACGGCGTTTGTGTGCAGTGGGCGGACACGTCCAAATGTGGTGAACGGAGTATCGAGGTTTAGCTGGGGCCAAAAAAGTTGGCAGGCGGCCAGCAGTCCGGCGCTGGTTCCTACGAGTCCCCAGATCGCAGTCGCGATGGCGAATGCGCGAACGACGTGATTGTCGTAGGCGAAGGTTTCAATAGGTCCAGTGCGGTTGCTCCGCAACCCGGCATTGTCTTGCGGCAGGGCTGTTACACTCATGCGTGATCTTCGTGTCGGTTGTTGTTGTGGATGGGTTGATTTTTCGGCGCAGCCTCCGGCTCGGTCAGGATGCGCAGGGAAGGGGTCTGGGTATCCTCATATTGACCGGAACGAACGGCCCAAACAAAAGCGCCCAGGAACAGCAGGGCAATGCTCAGGCTCGCGAGTATCAATATGACGATGACAGACATTTCAGGCTCGATATAGTTTTAAAGACTTTGCCGCCCACGTGGTCAGGCCACAGGCAAATAAAACGACGGAAACCGAACTCAACGGCATCAGCACAGCGGCTATCAAAGGCGAGAGAACGCCCAAAGCTGCAATGCTGATTCCAATGAGGTTATATAATGCAGAAACAGCAAAGCTCAAGTGGATGATTCGAACTGATTTCTTCGAGAATGCCAGGAGTCGTCCCAGTTGCCCCACACTATCTGCTTCCATAATGACGTCACTCGCCGGGGAGAAGGCTCCTGTGCGTTCAACGACGGCCACCCCGACATCGCTTTGGCGTAACGCACCGGCATCGTTCAGGCCATCCCCAACCATCATCACGACTCGTCCCTGGCGTTGCAGAGACTCGATAAACTGGAGTTTTTCCTGGGGACTCTGATTGAAATGCAGGCGGGTTTCACTGCCGAACCACGCCTGAAAACGCTCCCGTTCGCGGGCGTTATCGCCGCTCAGGAGGGCTAGTTCATACCGATGTCCGAGCTCCAGGATCAGCTTGTCAGCCGC
This sequence comes from uncultured Verrucomicrobiota bacterium, assembly GCA_942493075.1. Classification (GTDB taxonomy): domain Bacteria; phylum Verrucomicrobiota; class Verrucomicrobiia; order Limisphaerales; family UBA8199; genus JBBQYD01. Next base: position 885,836 of record OW818681.1, read on the forward strand.
TTCCCGCATGCGGCTCGCCAGAACAAAGGTGCCACGATGCGCGCCATCAATGGTAAGAGCAGCCAATCCACCCGCGGCTGATGGTGGCTGGTCCAGGCTTACCCCGGATGCTTTGAGCCATGCGAACGAACCGATGGCTACAGTGTGTCCGGAGATCTTCCCTGAAAGCCCTGCCCCTATGATTTCCTTAACGTTTTCAACGGAACCAGGCACATTGCGAACCGCAAGATGCCGGACAATCCGCATTGAGTAAGGATGGGTCGATTGACGTGCCAAAGCAGCAACCAGGCCCGCCTCTTCCGCACGGAGTTGTCCCAGGTGACTAGCTGGATGAAATGAGGTTTCGGGTGCTTCAGCCATCGTCAGAGTGCCCGTCTTGTCGAAAACAATCGTGTCCACACGGGCCATTGTTTCCAGCACCTGCACTTTACGAAGGAAGATGTTGAAACGGGCGAGCAGTCGTTGAGCCGAGCCCAGGGTGAATGGAGCCGAGAGGGCCAGCGCACAGGGACACGCTACAATCAGGATTGCGGTGAAAGCCTTCAGGCCAGCTCCGATGCTGCTGGTCAATGCCCAGTATCCTGCCACCACGAGCGCCAGCAGAACAACGATTCGCGTAAACCAGCGGCTGAACTGGTTAGTCAGGGAATACAACCAGCTATGCTTGTCCTTGCGAAATGCGTCGTTATTCCAAAGCGAGGTGAGATAGCTTTGGGAAACGGGCCTCAGAATTTCCACCTCTATCGCGCTGGCTGTTTGCTTGCCTCCTGCGTAAAGATGTGCGCCCGCTTGCTTGAGCACCGGTTCGGATTCGCCCGTAACAAAGCTGTAATCGATCAAAGCGCTGGATGAGAGCAGGCGTGAATCGGCGGGGATCAGCTCTCCGTTCCGAACCAGCAGCCGGTCTCCCACAACTAATTGAGAAATGGCCACGGATTCTTCTCCTCCAGATGTCTGGCGAGTGGCGGAGAGAGGGAAAAAGTTCCGATAATCGCGTTCAAAGGAGATGCGCTCCTGGGTGCGTTGCTGAAAAATGCGGCCGCAAAGCAGGAAGAACACGAGACCGGCAAGCGAATCCAGATAACCTTCACCTGTGTGAGAAAGGATCTCCCAGGCGCTCTGCAAATAAAGAGCGGCGAGTCCTAGAGCGATTGGCACGTCCAGCGTCATGATGCGCTGACGCAAGGAGGTTTGAGCCGCACGCCAGTAATCTCCGGCACTGTAAAGAACCACCGGGAGCGCCAGCAGGAGGCTTAACCAGCCAAACACCTTCTGAAACATCGGTCCGCTGAAACTGTCCAGCCCCAGATAACCCGGCAGGCTGATCAGCATGATGTTGCCAAAGCCGAACCCGGCAATGCCCATTTGCAGCCACAACCGCCGCCGCGTGTGATCGACCGGACGCCGTTCCAATTCGCCAAGGGTCAAATGCGGGGTGTAACCAAGCGAATCCAGGAGCGCGATTAGCTCGCTCAGCTTGATCTTTTTTGGGGTGTAGGAAATTGAAACCTCGCGCCGGGTGAAGTTGACTTGGGAAGCGCCCACACCACGGTGCAGTCGGAACAGGTTTTCCAGCAGCCACACACACGCCACGCAATGGATGGCTGGTATCTCCAGGGTGATTTTCGCCAGATTCTCATCCGCAAAGTCGAGTAGCTTCTCGCTGATGGCTGGTTCGTCCAAATAAGCCCAAGCCGCGGCAGACCTTGATCGCACTTTCGCTCCAGGATGCTCGTTGAGATCGTAAAACTGAGTTAGACCATTCTCCGACAGGAGATCATGAACCGTTCGGCAACCGGCGCAGCAGAAGTTCTTTCCCGGGCGGGCGAGCACAACATCCGGGCATGGCTCGCCACAGTGAAAGCAATGTGACGGCACAGCGGCTGCCGCGCTTTTGGCAGCAGAGGTGGGGTTCAGGATCTGTTCGGATGTGGCGCTCACTGGAAAAGACAGGGAGGAAGTGGCCTTCCAGAGGGGGCCTGCCTGGGGCAGAGTGCCCGTGCTGGGTCACCAGCGAGATGGCGAACTCCCGAAGCAGACTGGTTAAAAGCGAACACAGGAGTAATAGATCAAAAAAACCGTTGCATGGCTCCACCGATATTGTTTTTTCGATAACAATTTTTAGCTATATATCATGGCCCCATTGGTTTAGGCCAATTAAACCGGCCTTCAGCCGCCCACTGTAGCACATTTTTCTTCGACCGCTAACGACTTGCTACCTTGCCATTCCGGAGCTATAACAGCCGTAACCTTTAACAGCAGCAAGAGGCAGGGAATTTTTTGTTATGTCGTCGTCGCACACAGGTCGCCAATCAGTCAATACCAGCAACGTGCTTTCCGTCATTATGGGCGGAGGGCAGGGGACCCGGTTGTTCCCTCTTACCAAAGAGCGGGCCAAACCGGCTGTCCCCCTCGCGGGTAAATATCGGTTGGTCGATATTCCCATTTCGAACTGCATCAACTCCGGTTTGCGGCGCATTTACCTGCTGACCCAGTTCAACTCGGCCTCGTTGCACCGGCACATCTCCCAATCCTACAAGTTCGATCACTTTTCCGGCGGGTTCGTCGAGATCCTGGCCGCTGAGCAGACCTTTTCAGACGCTTCCTGGTACCAGGGGACGGCGGATGCGGTGCGCAAGAACATGATTCATTTCATGAACCATGATTGGGAGTACCTCCTGATCCTGAGTGGTGACCAGCTTTACCGGATGGATTTCCGGCAGATTATCGAACTCCATCGCCAGCGCGATTCTGAAATCACCATCGCTACCATCCCGGTCACCCGGCGCGATGCCGAATCGCTAGGAATCCTGCAGGCGGATGCCTCCGGGCGCATCACCCGTTTCGTCGAAAAGCCCAAAGAGCCCGCTGTTCAGGATTCATTGCGGTTGGACCCAAGTTGGTACGAGCAGCTTGGGATTCAGGGCGACGGCGAGTTGTTTCTAGCATCGATGGGAATTTACGTGTTCAACCGCAGCATTATTCGCAAGCTGCTGGAGAACGACTTTACCGATTTCGGCAAGCACATCATCCCGCAAGCCATCGATAATCACCGGGTATATTCGTCCGTTTTTCAGGGCTATTGGGAAGACATCGGAACCATCCGCGCGTTCTTTGAGGCGAATTTGGACGTCACAAATGAGCTGCCCAAGTTCAACTTCTTCGACATGTCGGCACCGGTTTTCAGCCGGCCCCGTTTTCTGCCGGCATCAAAGATCAACGGCGCGATTATCGACCATGCCGTGATCTCCGATGGCTGTATTTTGAATCGTGCAACGATCACCCACAGCATTGTGGGTGTGCGCTGCTTTGTGGGCGCAGGCACCCTGCTGGAACGCAGCATTCTGCTGGGTAGTGACTATTACGAATCCATGGAATCCATCCTGGAGAACGAGCGGTTGGGCCGTCCTCGCATTGGTATCGGGTGCAATACGAAGATCGATAATACCATTGTGGATAAGAATGCCCGCATTGGTGATAACGTGGTGATCTCACCTGCCGGCAAACCCGACAAAGTGGACCATCCCCTTTATTACATCCGCGATGGCATCGTGATCATACCTAAGAACGCCGTAATCCCACATGGCACCGTGATCTGAGGCGAATGGCAGCATCCACAGATTTCACAGATGCGCGCAGATGTGAAGATGAAGCATTGGGTCGCAACCTGAAGGGGTTGCCAAAAAGTAGCCGGAGCGTCGTAGCGAAGCGAAGACCTCCGGTTTAGTCGCAGATTGGAATGGCACCCCGGAAACGGGGTGCTAGAAACAATCAGGTGGCCGAGTGCCATTTGCCGCAATTTCAACCCAGGAAGAACCTGCCGACTCGTTGCTTTTCGCCGTGTAGTGTAGTCGTATCAACTCGTTTGCTCCTTCAGGTCTTCGTTCTCTTGGTTCCCCTTCTGATCAGATTATTGTTGTTTCCTGTTCCGTTCTTCATTCATCCGGTTGTGCACCCCGTCCCCGGGGTGCTGAGGCATTCACGGGATCCGCCCAACTTTTTTTGGCTGATTCCAGGGGACTGCGGGTTTTTACTAGGTGAAGTGATGATGACGGCGAGCCAACAACTGCTTGTGGATTACGCAAAGACCGGTTCGGAGACAGCCTTCCGGGAACTGGTCACGCGCTACATAGACCTGGTGTTCTCAACCGCGCTCCGGTTGGTGGGCGGTGACGTCCACCGTGCGCAGGATACGGTCCAAATGGTCTTTGTGGACTTGGCCCGTCAGGCTCCCAAGCTTTCCCCGGATACGATGCTGGGCGGCTGGCTTCACCGCGACACTTGTTTCGTCGCTGCCAAGGTGATGCGAGCAGAGCGACGGCGTCAACTGCGAGAGAGGCAGGCTGCTGAAATGAACGCTCTGAATGATAACGATGCAGGGCTCGGGCGGCTTGGCCCGGCCTTGGACGAGGCCATCAACGAGTTGGGCGAAGACGACCGCAAGGCCATCCTGCTGCGGTTCTATGAGCGCCTCGATCTACGCTCAGTTGGCGAAGCGTTAGGGAGCAGCGAAAACGCCGCGCAAAAAAGGGTGGCCCGTGCCCTGGAGCAATTACAACTGATGCTGACGCGCAAAGGGGTCGTGCTGCCAGCAGTTGCCTTGGGCACCATGCTCGCAGGTGGTGTGGTCACCGCAGCACCCGCAGGCCTAGCAACGGCCATCACCGGAGCCGCTTTGTCCGGTGCTGTTGCGGGCGGCGGGATTTCTTTCCTTGTCAAAGCTGTGACGATTTCGAAGCTGAAGTTCAGTGTTATAAGCGCCCTTGCTGTTGCAGCAGCGGCTTTACCTTTAACTTTTCAATACCAGTCAATCACCAGATTGCGTGCCGAAAACCTGACTCTCCGACATCAAGTCAATCAGGTTACCGCATTGGTTGAAGCGAATCAGAGGCCATCGAAGCTTGTTGGGGAGGTCAGTACGACCAAAGCCTTGGCAGCAGAAGAAGTAGGTGAATTGTTAAGACTTCGAGGGGAGGTAGGACGGCTGCGGCAAGAACATAAGGAATTGACGCGAGTTAACGGAGAGAGTCGCCGTCTGTTGGCGGAGAAACCTGCCTCGGCTGCGGGTGGGCTCGCTGGCGGCACTCCCAGTGAACCTCACCAAAACGCCCTCCATGTTCGGACTTTCCGAGTGGGCGCAGAAACCCTGGAAACCAGATTAGCGACTTTTCGCACCCGGCCAGCCGGTGACGATTCAGATCAAGCCACGGTCCACCAGAAGGCATTCAGGCGTTTTCTGGAGGTCAACGGTGTTAACGTTGTCCCGCCAGCCGCTGTGTTTGTGAATCCCACGAATGGAACCATACTGGTGCGGGCTTCACTGGCGGATTTAGACAAGATAGAGGCGCTGCTCCAAAACCTCCTTGCTCCTCCTCTCCAGCCCCTCGATGACGTTGGAACGTTTCAGGTCGATACTGCTGCTGCCAAATAGAAACGGGATGCTGATGGAGCAACGCCATGTCCGGTGGTGTCGCGCTGACGCGCTCAACCACCTTCTAATAGCTGTGAACCCTTCGGGTTCGGGGCGGGACTGAAGAACTCTCCACCACGCGAGCGAGCGACTAAGTCTGGGCAGGGGTCTCTCGGGGTCAGGTTGGACCGTCGATCCTTGGGCGAAAAACTGGACCATGCTTCGGAGCTTTGCCATAGGGGAACGCTACGCGTCTTGGAGAGTTCTAGTCCTCTACAGCTTTTTCGTAGGAGAGTTCACAACCACCGGGAAAGCGTCTGCCGCTCGGAGTGTCTCAACTGGGAACCGGTATATCGACTTTATGGTTGCCGGGGAAGTGCGTTTGGCGGATTGACTATGTCTCAGTGCTGTCCTGCGAGAAAGCGGCACTTCGCAAGCTCACGCCGCGACGACGCGTAGCGCGTTCGGGTTTGTCAATGCGCTGGCGAGGTGGAACCTCGGGCGATAAAAACGCGAGAAGGAGCCGTCGAATACACTGGTGCTGCAGGGACACTTTAGATCAGTACTGTTGGTAACCACCGCGCCCCCCTTGATTTTATCCTGGTTCATCGGGTTGGCGCTTGCTGGCGCCAACCCGATGAACCAGGAATGTTAATTACACTGGTTTTTTTACCAACAGTACTGATCTAAAGTGTTACGCACCTCCTCTTTTAACTTGAAACCGAAATCTTCGACTCCTCGCCCATATTACCGAACTGAAGCCGCACGATTCGGAAATAGCGAAATCACCGGAGTAGCAAGCGCCCCTTCCATCCTGTCTATCTTGTTCATCCTGTCTAAAAGGGTGCTCCTGTCTTTCTCTGCCTCAATCCTGTCCCAATCCGGTTACAAATCGGAAAACTGTAATTTGACGCTTTACCCGGCGCCTGGAAGCTGGCACAAGACTCAGGCTTATGCGCAAGGTGTGTTTTTTCCTCGTTGCCGGGTTGGTCATGCTGGGAGGTTGTGCCCGATTCTCCTCGGAAGAACCCCGCTCCGCTTCATCCTCTGAAGCGCAAGGGCAGGTCTGGCCCGGTCAACAAGCCGATGGTTCGATGCTTTTGCCGAACCAATGGTCGCTGAGGCCGGCTGGTGAGCAGATTCCCCTGTCTGACTTTCCGGTTAATGTGGCTGTGCATCCCGGCGGGCGTTTTGTGGCCGTCCTGCACAGCGGATTCAGCGCTCATGAAGTGTGGACCATTGATCTGGAAGCACGCGCAGTCATCGATAAAGCGCGCATTAAAGAGTCCTTTTACGGGCTGGAATTTGATGCCAAGGGACAGCATCTCTATTGCAGTGGCGCAGGCCAGGAAGTGATCTACGCATTCGAATTCAATGAAGGAAAGCTCGAGAATCGTCGCGCGATCCGTTTGCGCGACGTGGAGGCTCGTGGCATTCCGGCGGGTCTGGCACTGGATGCTTCCAGCAAACGCCTGTTTGCGGCGAATGTCTCGGGACATGTCGTCAGCGTTGTGGACCTACCCGAAGGAACGGTGGAGAAGGAGATCCGGCTCGCTCCGGAAAAAACAGTAGCCGATTCACGGCTTTTCCTCGAGCAGGAGGAGCGCGACTTTGATGAAGCGGCGGCTCTGAAACGAGCCGAAGCCGCTCAGGATGTCGCCCCCGCTGCCACGCCCCATCCTTACGCCTGCCGCGTGGATAGCAAACGGAACCGCCTTTATATCAGTCTCTGGGCTCGATCATCGGTGGCGGTCATCGATTTGAAAAAGGGGACAGTGATCGACCATTGGCATACTCAGGAGCATCCGTGTGAAATGGTGCTAAGCAAGTCCGGCAAATACCTGTATGTGGCCAACGCGAACCGCAACACCGTGTCTGTTTTCGACACGGACTCAGGCAAGAACGTTGAGACCATCTGGGCTGCTCTCTACCCGGAGTCTCCCGAAGGCTCCACTCCGAACAGCCTGGCGCTTTCACCCGATGAAAAGACATTGTTCGTTGCGAACGCGTGCAACAACGTGATCGCCGTCGTGGATGTTTCCAAGCCCGGCCGCAGCCGTTCATTGGGGTTCATTCCCTCGGGCTGGTATCCAACTTCGGTTCGCGTCACACGAGATGGCAAGCACCTGCTCGTGGCCAATGGCAAAGGGTTGAACTCCCGGGCGAATCCTCTCGGCCCCCAACCCGGCCAGCGAACCCGTCGTATGCCCACGGTGGAGTACATCGCCGGGCTGTTCCACGGCACCTTGAGCGTGATCAAGCTGCCCTCGGGCGAGACTTTTGCCAAAGAAATGGCCGCTTACACTGCTCAGGCCTATGCGTGCAGTCCCCTGCGCCCCAAAGCAGATGTTTCGGCGCCTCGCCCGGCAGACAACCCGATTCCTGCCAAGGTCGGCGGCGCGTCCCCCATCGAGCATTGCATTTATATCATCAAAGAAAATCGGACTTACGATCAGGTCTTGGGTGACATGCCGGAAGGCAAAGGCGATGCATCTCTGTGCCTATTCCCGGAGGAGGTCACGCCTAACCAGCATAAGATGGCCCGGGAATTTGTTCTGCTCGATAATTTTTATGTGGAAAGCGAAGTCAGCGCCGATGGTCATGAATGGAGCATGGGCGCGTATGCCACCGATTTTGTGGAGAAGATGTGGCCCATGAGCTATGGCCACAATCAGGCCGGAAAATACGCGTTCCCGGCCGAGGGTAATTTCCGCATCGCCGCACCATCGGGAGGTTACTTGTGGGATAAGGCGCGTGAGGCGGGAGTCTCCTATCGCAGTTATGGCGAGTTCATCGTGAACGGACGCACTCCAAAGGACCCGGCAACCACCCGCATTAAAACGCTCAAAGGCCATTTTGATCCGTGGTTTCGAGGCTTCGACATGGGATACTCGGATATTGATCGGGCGAATCGGTTCATCTCCGAGTTGAAGCGGTTCGAACGGGAAGGGAAAATGCCTCGGCTGCAAATCGTGCGGCTCCCAAATGATCATACGCGCGGAGTGGCAAAGGGGTTCAAAACTCCTCGCGCTTTTGTGGCTGAGAATGATCTCGCCATGGGGATGGTCATGGAAGCCATCAGCCATTCAAAATTCTGGGCGACGACAGCCATCTTTGTCGTGGAAGACGATGCCCAGAACGGCCCCGATCACGTGGATGCGCATCGAACCACCGCCTACGTGATCAGCCCGTACACAAAACGGAACTTCGTCGATTCAACCATGTATTCCACGGCCAGCATGTTGCGCACAATGGAATTGATCCTGGGACTCCAGCCGATGTCGCAATTCGATGCCGCCGCACGGCCGATGTACCATTCCTTCCAAGCCATCCCGGATTTAACCCCGTTTGTATCGGTGCCAGCCCGCGTGGATTTGGAGGAGATGAATGACGGCCTGGCGTGGGGCGCCGACGTGAAGATGAACTTCGCCAAGGAAGACGCCGCTGACGACTTATTGCTGAATGAAATCGTCTGGCGTTCTGTGCGAGGCCGCGACTCCGCCATGCCGGCTCCGGTCCGTGCGTCGTTTGTTTTCGCCACGCCCGAAGCCGAAGAGGACGAGGACTGAAGCTTCGGCAACTGGGCCTGCCTGGTGGCGTCGTGAGCGGGTGGCATGCCTGCTCAGAGGAACATATCTGCCAGGAGCTTGAGGTTTAAGACCACTACGATGGCGGCACAGCCCCACGAGAGCCACTTCACTGTTGGGCCGTTTACAAACTCGCCCATCTTGCTCTTGCTGCATGTGAACGCCACCAGCGGGATCACGGCGAACGAAAGCTGCATGCTGAGAATGACCTGGCTCCAAATCAGCAGTTTTGCAGTGCCGCTTTCGCCATACATGGCCGTGACTATGACCGCCGGGATGATGGCCAGGCCCCGGGTGATCGCCCGGCGCAGCCACGGTTTCATGCGCAAGTTCAGGAACCCTTCCATCACGATCTGTCCCGCCAGCGTGCCGGTGAGGGTTGAATTCTGACCGGACGCCAAAAGAGCGATCGCGAACAGTGTGCTAGCCATCCCAACTCCCAGCATCGGGGTGAGCAGTTTGTGGGCATCCTGGATCTCAGCGACTTCTGTCTTGCCGTTTGTATGAAAAACAGCCGCGGCCACAATCAAGATCGCCGCATTAATGAATAGCGCGCCCATCAGGGCCAGTGTGGAGTCGAGCGTGGCAAATTTGATGGCTTCCCGCTTGCCCTTGGAGGTCCGTTCATAATTGCGAGTTTGTACAACTGCTGAATGGAGATACAAGTTGTGGGGCATGACCGTTGCCCCGAGAATACCGATCGCGATGAAAAGCATGCCCGGGTTTTGAATGACCTCCAGTTTGGGGGCGAACCCGCCCAGGATCGGCATCAACCCTGGACTCGAGAAAACAATTTCGAGGAGAAAGCAGATTCCGATCGTTGAGATGAGAGCAATAACCAGGGCTTCCAGGTAACGAAACCCCTTTTGTTGAAGGTACATGATCGCAAGGACGTCGAGTGCGGTCACGCAGACGCCCCAAATCAGCGGCAGACCGAACAACAGATTCAGGGCGATAGCCGACCCGATGACCTCCGCAAGATCGCACGCCACGATTGCGATTTCACAAGCGATCCAGAGCAGGTAGGTCGCTGGTTTGGAAAAGTGATCCCGGCAAGCCTGGGCAAGGTCGCGTTCGGCCACAATGCCCAGCTTCAAGGAAAGGCGTTGGAACAGGATCGCCATGAGGTTCGCCATCAGGATGACACTGAGCAGGCTGTAGCCGTAGGCTGAGCCGCCGGCCAGGCTCGTCGCCCAGTTTCCTGGGTCCATATAACCCACAGCTACCAGGTATCCGGGACCTGAGAATGCCAGGAATTTCCGCCAGAAACTTGCTCCGTGTCCGGGCACAGGCACGGTACGGAAGGATTCGACAAGGGAAGGGGTGGCACCCTGACGCTGCCAGCCGGTTGGGGCGACTCTGGCTGTGGTGGTGCGGGGTTTAGAAACACTGCTGGTTTCCATAGTGCAAAAACGTATTCAGATGGATGCACCTTCGTTGAGTATGTTTATTGTGTCCAATAGAAAGTGTTAGGCCTAATACATTATCCGGCATTATCCGGCTTTCTTCCATCGAATACTTCTGCTAGAAAACCCACAGTGAAGCGGGCCACTGCACAACCTATACCGGATCGCTCCGAATCCACTGAGGATCACCTCGAGCGCATCCATGAACTGGTCGAGCTCAAGGGCTACGCCCGTGTGAGCGATATCGCCTCCGCTCTGGGCCTGAGCCGCTCCGCTGTCTCCAACATGGTCCGCCGCCTTGCTGCCCGCGGGTTCGTCAATTACGAGCGTTACCGCGGTTTTACCCTCACCCCTGCTGGCGCCCAAATAGCCGCCCATATTAAAGCGCGCCATGAAACCCTGACGCGTCTCCTTCAGTTGCTCGGCCTGGACGAGGAGACCATTCAGTACGAGGTGGAAGGAATCGAACATCATCTCAGGCCAAAGACCCTGGAGGTGTTTGAGCGCCTGGTCGATTTCCTCGAGAATCATCCCGCCCAACTCAAGGCTTTCCGCAGCGGAGGCAAAGCCGTAATCCGTAAAGGGGAGAGTTGAATGGCTTCGCGCAAACCAAGATTGCTCGTGGTCGAATTGTGGGGACTGGGCGACCTGGTCATCGCCACTCACTTCCTTCGTGCCGCATCCGCACGGTACGAGGTCACCCTTCTGGCCAAACCCTACGCCCGGGAACTCCAGCCTCATCTGTGGCCTGATGTTCACGTGGAAGCCTTCGTGGCTCCGTGGACTGCTTTTAGAGGAAAGTATAAGTTATGGTCGTGGCCCTGGGGACGGCTTAGAGCCCAGTTGCGAACCCTGCGCCAGATGAATTTCGACGTCGGCTTGTCGGCCCGTTGGGATCCGCGGGATCATGTCGTTTTGAAGTTAGCTGGAGCACGCCAGCGCTACGGCTTCCCGCGCGTCCAGAGCCAGGCGTTTCTAACAAACCCTCTCCCGCTCGTGGATAGGGGATTGCACCGCTACGAGAGTTGGCGGGTCTTGGGTGAGGCATTTGGATTGACCCTGCCGGACATGAAGGATGTCGCCCCATCCCGGCGAGGCACAGGAAGCCATGTGCTGGTTCACACCGGTGCGGCGCAACCCGTGCGAGTTTGGCCGTTGGATCGTTATCGCGAGGTGGTGCGCCGTCTAAGAGATCTGGGTTATGAGGTGCGTGTGGCGTGCGATCCTTCGCAGTTGAACTGGTGGCAGGGCGTTGGTGAAACGCAGGCTGAGGCGCCAACGAGTGTCACTCGCCTCTGGGAGATCGCGCGATCTGCGGGTGCGTTTTTCGGGAACGACTCAGGCCCTGCACATCTGGCCGCTATTTCAGGTGTGCCTACCTTTACATTGTTCGGACCGCAGTTGCCCGAATGGTTCGCGCCCATGCACCCCTTCGGTGAGCTCCTTGAAGGCAAGCCCTGTCCATGCAAGCCATGCTCCGACTACTGCCAGTTCCCCGTTTCGTTTTGCCTGACCCGCCAGGAACTCGATGAAGTCTGGCCCCGTGTCCTGGCCTTCCTTCAACGGCGCTTGCCTTTAGCCAAAGCGGCATAGCACCTTGGGAATTTAGAATGATGAATTAGGAATTGCGGATTCTTCGCCTGCTTCAATGGCCTCGGCACTGTAGGCCGCGTCTCCGCACGCGGCGGCATCTCGCTGATCAACTCCGGTGTAGCGTCAGGCGTCCTCGCCGGCGTCTCGCCGCGCCTCTGTGTTTTGCACACGGAAGATTGAACGGGAGAGGGACCGAGAAAAACGAAGGAGAAGACAGCCGTCCCACCGCTTTTGCGTGGCACTTACACATTCGTGGCGCATTAGCGGATCAGCGGTTGATTCCCTCTTTGCCAGACATTAGGGACGGCATCAGCCGACGGGAACCGGGTTTTAAACCGCTAATAGGAACCTAATCTGACGCTAATGAGGTGCCAAGAGCCAAAGGGCCATAGATCGCCAGAGTAACACGGCAGGACTTCGCACTGTAGGCCGCGTCTCCGCACGCGGCGGCAGCTTCCGATACGCCACTGGTTTTGAAGGCCACGTCTCGCTCCCCCTCGTCATCCGCAGAGCAGGTGAAAAAGAGGGAAGAACTCTCGCGAGGACTGCCAAGATTCTTCAGAAACTCCATAAAGCCCCACCTTGTGATCTTCGTTGCGTCTGGGCTTCTTGGCGTGATTCTGGGTTTTCGTCCGGAAATCCGCAGGCACAGATGGACGCAGATGGAAGTCCGGCAGCGACGCAGCCGCTACCCATCCGGCATCCGGGGCTGCCATGTTGGATGCGGATTCAATCGAATGTGCCGGCGGGTCCTGTGCTCCTGGTGGATGATATGGTGGATTCAAAGTGGACTTTGACTGTAACCGCCTTTCCTTTAACCTCACACGGGAGCGGGTTGGTGTATCCTTTAGCACTGGCCTCAACTGCAAACGCCGACGAATGATGGAGCCTTTGACACCAAACACGCAGGCAATCCTGTTGCTGACCGCGCCGCTCATTGGCGGGCGCGGTGCGGTATCGCAGGATCTGCTTACCTTATCCGAGTATAACCGCCTCGCCCGCATTCTGCGCGAGAACCAAGGCAGACCCGGCGATCTGATCGGGCCGGACGCGCAAAACCTAATCGAACTCTGTGCGCAGCCTTTCGGTCGGGAGCGAATGGAAATGCTCCTGGGACGCGGATTTTTGCTTAGTCAGGCGGTGGATTACTGGAATGCTCGCGCTATTTGGGTGATCAGCCGGGCGGATTCATCTTACCCCAGACGCATGAAAGCCCGGCTGAAGGAGAACGCCCCCCCTCTACTTTATGGTTGCGGTAATATTGGACTGCTCGAAAAGGGTGGGCTGGCTGTCGTTGGTTCCCGGCATGTGGACGATGAACTGATCAGCTTCACCGAAAACGTGGGACGGCTCGCAGCCCAGGCACATCGGCCCATCGTCTCCGGTGGAGCGAAAGGAATCGACCGTGCAGCCATGCAGGGTGCCGTGCATGCGAGCGGAGAAGTAATTGGCGTGATGGCAGACAGTCTGGAACGGGCTGCGTTGGCGAGCGACAATCGCGAGTCGTTAATGCAGGGGCGGTTGGCGCTCATTTCCCCCTACGATCCGGCGGCAGGCTTCAATGTGGGGCACGCGATGCAACGTAATAAAGCCATCTACGCACTTGCCGATGCGGGCTTGGTGGTAACCTCGGATTTAGAGAAAGGAGGCACTTGGGCGGGGGCCATAGAACAGCTCAAAAGGTTTCATTTCGTCCCCGTGTTCGTTCGAAACGGAACTAATATGGGCCGCGGAAATGCCGCCCTGATTCATCACGGAGGTCAGCCTTGGCCCAATCCGGAAACTGCGGTCGATCTGGGGAAGGTAATTGCAGCAGCCATAGAAGCGGCAGCCGCGGCACCAAAACAGGAAACGCTTCCATTCGCATTCCCAGTATAAAACTGCGAATCAATGCCGCCTGCTGCTTTGACTAACGCAACCCGAAATCTCCTGCGCCAAACGAGACCATTCCAAAGCAGAAGCGACGTCTCGGGCACCTTGGGAATTTAGAATGATGAATTAGGAATTGCGGAGACACGTAAAACGACAATGTGGTTTGGGAGCAGGCTTAAAATAGAAAAGTTCCTGGTGGTTCTGGACTGCGCCTTTGCAGCGCAAACCAGAACCACAAGGAATGACATTAAGCGTGTTGCTTTAAAAACAGGGCTTGCAATGGGTCAGGCCCAAGACTAGTCTCTACCCTCTTTTTGGGGTAACCCCCGGAACGTGGACAGTGTTGGTCCACGTAAAAAAACAGACAAGATTTTATGGCAGTTAAAATTCGCATGAAGCGGGTCGGGGCGAAAAACGCACCGGTTTACCGCATTGTAGTGGCGGACGGACGCAGTCCCCGCGACGGCAAGTTTATTGAGGAACTGGGAACTTACCAGCCGCGCAAGAAGGCGGACAAGTTCACTCTGGACATGGACCGTGCCAATTACTGGTTGAGCAAGGGTGCTCAGCCAAGCGAGACGGTTGCCAGCTTCATTAAGAAAGCAGGCAAAGCGGCCCAGGCCGCCTAAAAACCGCTATCAGGCTTATGCAAGCCTTTCTCGAATACGTTGTTAAGGGGTTGGTGCAGAATCCGGAGGCCGTGACGGTCACCCCCGTGCAGCGCGAGGGCACCACAGTTTACGAACTGCGGTTGCACCCGCAAGATGTGGGAAAGGTCATTGGCCGGCAGGGAATGACGATCAACGCGATCCGGTCATTATTGCTGGCTGGCAGCGCCCGCAAGGGCCTGCGCTGCACGCTGGAGATTGTTGAAGAAAAGCCGGCGGGTTAATCCCGTGCCGGTGAGCGTAGCCAGTTTGCCCCGAGCAAACCCCGGGACAAGCCGGTTTTCGGACCGATCCAATGCCGCATGAAAGTGGATGTGCTCACGCTCTTTCCGGGGATGTTTAGCGGTCCGCTGGATGAAAGTATAATCAAGCGGGCACGAGCGGTGGGGTTGCTGGATTTTACAATCCACAATTTGCGCGATTACGCGCATGACCGACATCGGACAGTGGATGATCGTCCGTTTGGCGGGGGCCCAGGCATGTTGCTGAAGCCCGAACCGATCTTTGAAGCCGTAGAGGCCATTGCGCAAGAGAAAACGCGGGTGATCCTGGTTTCGCCTTCCGGGCGAAAGTTCAACCAGGAGATCGCCCGGGAACTTGCGCTGGAGGAACACCTCCTGATGGTCTGCGGCCACTATGAAGGATTTGACGAGCGGATTCGCCAGGAGTTGGCGGATGACGAACTCTCAATCGGCGACTACGTGCTGACCAACGGGGCTCTCCCTGTGATGGTGATCGTGGATGCCGTTACCCGGCTGATACCCGGGGCGTTGGGCGATGATGAAAGCTCACGGGAAGAGTCATTCAGCCAGAATTTGCTGGAGTATCCGCAGTACACGCGACCGGCTGTTTTCCGCGGTTTAGGCGTGCCGGAAGTGTTGCTCTCAGGTAACCATGCGGAGATAGCCCGCTGGCGAGCTGAGCAAGCCCGGCAGCGGACTCGGGAGCGACGGCCGGATTTATTGGAAAACGAAGATAATTTATGAACCAGGCATTACTTGATAAAATTGAGTCGGCGCAGTACCGCAAGAGCGTGCCCGATTTTGGTGTGGGTGATAGCGTGCGAGTGCACACGAAGGTCGTCGAAGGCGACAAAGAACGTATCCAGATTTTCTCCGGGGTCGTGATCGGCCGCCGGGGTCACGGACTCAATGAGATGTTCACCGTCCGCCGTATCAGCTACGGCGAAGGTGTCGAACGTATTTTCCCCCTTCACTCGCCGCGCGTCGAGAAGGTGGATGTGGAACGCAAAGGCGCAGTGCGCCGCGCTAAACTGACTTATCTCCGCAGCCGTCTCGGCAAGGGTGCGACTCTGGTCAAGGAGAAGGAAACCAAGAGTAACAAGAGCACCAAGGCTGCTGCTAAGGCCGCTTAAGCAAGTCCGGTTCATTTTAAAAGAGCGAGGTGCAAGCCTCGCTCTTTTTGCATCTCAAGGGCATAGGCGGTCGTTTAATGCGCGACCGCCTGTGTTTAGACTGACGTGAAGCCCTTCAGCCTTCCGCTTGCAGGCAGTTACGATTTCTTCTGCATCGCGCCAGGCACTTCCGCCACCGGCATCGATGTCTCTTCACGCGTGGACAGATTGCGGACGATGGCCTGGACGGCCCCAGCCTCAGTGCGATTCAATCGGACGAGTGAGGCGGCTCCCAATTCCTGTGCGCGCTTGAATTGCTTATCCGCTTTCCCGGCCACCAAGGGGTATTCGGTAGTGTATCCCGCATTTCGAAGCGCCTGGATCAGCCCGATGGTTTCATTGCGCAAACTTTCGTCCTCAATCGCGCAGAATACGTCCACGCCTGCACCGAACTTCGGCAGCAAGCCGTTCGCCTTCAGTAACTCGGTAAGCACGACGTCGCCCATGCCAAAGCCCAGCGCGGGGAGATCCACGCGCCCAGCGCTAATCAGCTTGAGAAGGTTGTCATAGCGACCACCGCCAGCGATTGCTCGGAAAACGCCTTTGCGGTCGAACGCTTCAAAAACAACGCCAGTGTAATAAGCGAGGCCGCGGATGACTGCATAGTCGATCTTGACGAAATCGCTCAAGCCGCGTGCGGCCAGGCTTTCCAGAATGGCTGCCAGTTCAGAGGTAGGTTCGCCCTTTTCAATGAACGCTTTCACTTGGGCAAGGTTGAAACCGATCTGACTGAGCTTGGTTTCACTTTGCTCCGGGGTTTCCCGTTCGAGTTTATCGATGGCTTGGTAGAAACCATATTCGTCCTCGGGCTTGCCCTGGCCCTGAACAAAGAAATCATGCCAGGCATTTCGGCTGCTCAACCGGATGACGAAATGCTCAGCGGTCAGGCCCAGATCACGCAAAGTATCGATGAGCAGCGCAATGAGTTCGGCATCAGCGGTGGGAGCGGTTTCTCCGATGATGTCGGCATTAAACTGAAAGTGTTCGCGGAGACGCCCCTTCTGCTGGCGCTCATAACGGAACAGTTGGGGTATCGCGAACCATTTGAATGGTTTCTTGTAGCTGCGCTCACGCGCCGCAGCCATGCGCGCCAGTGTAGGAGTCATCTCGGGGCGCAAAGAGATCTCGCGCTTGCCTTTATCTTCGAAATTATAGAGCTGGCCAACGATCTCTTCACCGCTCTTGGTTGTAAAGAGTTCCAGCGATTCCAGCGGAGGACCGTCGTATTCGCGAAAGCCATAACGCCGCGCGGCGCCGCGCCATTTGTCAAAGATGTATTGGCGCGCATCCGCACTCCAGTCTTCTCCTGGAGGCAGCGGTTCTGGGTAGAAGTCTCGGAAACCGGGCAGATGTTCCATACCCGGCGCAGGGTATAGCAACGGGTAACGAAGCAAAAGAAAAACGGGTGCCTCCCGAAAAAAGGGGTGCACCCGTCAAAAAACGTTGGTCGCCAACTAAGTGGCGGTGGGCTGCGACGAAGCAGCGGCTGATTGGGACGGTGGAGGCGGCAGGATCGTCTTGGCTGGAGCTTGGATGGGAGCGTTGTTCGCACGCTCGGCCGCAAGCAAAGCCGCAGGGTCGATCTTGAGCACTTCTGCCTTCATCTCCTTGCCCGGTTTGAACTTCACAACCGAGCGAGTAGGAATCGGCACATCGGTCTCCGGCGCATTTGGGTTGCGTCCGATCCGGGCTTTGCGCGTTTTGACTTCAAAGACGCCAAAGTTGCGGAGTTCGACCTTGTCTCCTTTAGACAGTGCTTCAGCAATGTAATCGAGGGTCTTTTGGACCACATCGAGCACCTGTTGCTGGATCAATCCCGTTTCGTCACTGATCCGAATCACCAAATCCCGTTTTGTCAGTGTCATAGTATGGGGCCAGGGTTAACGATTGATAGTCATGTTATAAATCCCTTCCTGGCAATGGTCAAGGAGAGAATTGCCGCGATACCGCAGCTTCTCAACGCCGTTCTGACGCCGTGCCTTGATCGGGGTGAACCGTGCTTTGGAGGGTATGACTTGAGCCAATCGCATTTTGTAACCTGCTTATACTATGCATCTTAAGTTTGGCTTGTAAACCCTTAACTAGTGCCCGGCAGAGCCCGGGGCCCTCATACACCAAACCCGTGTAGATTTGCAAAAGACTCGCTCCCGCAGCGATTTTCTCCCATGCATCGGCGGCAGTGAAGATTCCTCCCACCCCAATAATAGGTACTTGGCCGCGTGTCTGACGATAAAGGTGAGCAATTATTTCTGTGCTCTTGGAGCGCAAAGGCCTCCCACTCAACCCACCCGTCTCCGCGTATTTAGCCTGAACCGCTGGATCAGTGCTCGATGGACGCGTAATGGTGGTGTTGGTTGCCACAATTCCTGCCACCCGACAGGGGCCCAACAGTTCGACAATGTCGTCGAGCGCCTCGAACGTGAGGTCTGGTGCCACCTTCACCAGGATAGGGCGCTGCTCGCTTGCCGGCAGACCGGATTGGACCTGGTTCAGAGCTGAAAAGATATCGCGAAGGGCCGATTTGTCCTGGAGTTGCCGGAGGTTAGGTGTGTTGGGCGAACTCACGTTCACCACGAAAAAGTCGAGCCAGGGGCGAAGTACGCGAAAGGAATTGGCGTAATCCTCGGCTGCTTTTTCCAGCGGGGTGATCTTGGATTTCCCCAGATTCATTCCCACGGGGTGGGCTGGCCAGCGGTTTTGTTCCCGCCACTTCTGCAAAGACTGAGCTACCGCTTCCGCACCGGGGTTGTTGAATCCCATGCGGTTGATGATCGCTTGCTCCGGAACAATGCGGAAGACACGCGGGCTGGGGTTGCCTGGCTGTGGATGCCACGTGACAGCACCGAGTTCGGTAAAGCCAAACCCCATAGCCGCCCATGCGGGCAATGCTTCTGCCTGCTTATCCATTCCTGCTGCCAAACCTATTGGGTTTGGGAACCGCAAGCCCAGGCACTCCACGGGCAACTCCGGCGCTCCGTAGCAAGCGGAAAGCGCGGCTGAAATAAGGGGAGTCCGTGAAGCGATTTTTAGCGCACCCAGGGTGCGGTTGTGAATGGCTTCGGGATTTTGCCGGAACAAGAATGGCCGGACGATGTTTCGGTAGAAGATGCTCACAGAACGGAAGCTGGAATGGACGACTGCAATTCAGGTTTACCGTTGCCGCCTGCCAGTTTGCGGGCACGCAGGTCTCGAAAGTTGGCCAGCGCCAGCAGTGGCCAGGTGTTTCGATACATATCGTATTTTAGATAAAAGACTTTAGGGAACCCAGTGCCGGTGATCTCGTGCTCCGTCCAGCTCCCATCCGCATTTTGAGTTTTCGCCAGGTATTCAATGCCGCGAATCAAATGCGGATTATCCGGCTCATCGAAGGCGCAGAGGCCCATGATGGCCCATGCTGTTTGTGAAGCAGTGCTTGGCCCCTGGCCCTTGAAAACCGGGTCGTCATAGGTATTGCAACGTTCCCCCCAGCCGCCATCTTCGTGCTGCACGCTTTCAAGCCATTCCCGGGCTTTGAGAATCCAAGGTTGCTCCATGTTCAGGTTCAAAGCGCGCAAACCGCGGAGCACCTGCCACGTGCCGTAAATGTAGTTCACACCCCAACGCCCGTACCAGGAGCCATCCTCCTCCTGCTCCTCGCGGAGATACCGCAGCGCTTTCTGAACCTGCGGGTGATCGATACTGAAACCCTCGTAGCCGAGCAGTTCTAAAATCCGGGCCGTGATGTCCGCGCATTCCGGATCAAGCATCGCGTTATGATCGGCGAATGGGACCTTTTCCAATACGCCCTTGGTGCAGTCTTTATCGAAGGCTGCCCAGCCACCGTCCTTACATTGAAAAGCGAGAAGCCAGTTAATACCGCGTTGCAGACACTCGTCCCGCTTGCGCACATCGCTCGTGGGAATCTTGCGCAAGGCGAGCAGGACCATCGCTGTGTCATCCACATCGGGATTCCACTTGTTTTCGAACTCAAAGACCCATCCGCTGGGCTCCACCTTGGCGGGATTCTTATACTGCCAGTCGCCCCGGAAGCGGATCTCCTTCGTGATAAGCCATTCACACGCCTTCTGCAGGGCGGGATGATCCGCAGCCACACCGGATTCGCGCAGGCACATCGCCGTGATGGCTGTATCCCAGACAGGCGAAAGACAGGGCTCGATGCGGACGGTGTCCTCAGTCTCGTGCTCCAGTTTCTTCAGCTCGCGTTCGGCGCGCAGGACCTGGGCATGCTTGTCAGAGTAGCCCAGCGCTTTGAGTGCGATGAGCGAGTTGAGCATGGCGGGGAAAATGGCGGCCAAGCCATCCGAGCCCTCAAAACGCTCCAGCATCCACTGTTCGGCACGTTCCAGGGCGCGCCGACGGAACGGGTGCACGCCATTCTGCGCGAACCACTCAGCAAATTTGTGAACGCGATCGAGCCACAGGAAAAAATTACGCCACGAAAGCTTTTCCGGATCTGGAGGCAACGCCAGATCGCGTTCGTGTATCCCCTCTGGAAACAGCTCATCGATGTTGATGTTATTCTTGAGAGGGCGGGTTGGCTTGTAATGATTGATGATGGCCAGGGGAACCAGCATGGAGCGGCTCCACGAGCTCATCTCATTGAAGTTAACGTAGAACCATTTGCCAATGAGGATGACCTCACAAGGAATCGTAGGCACGTAATCCCACGGGAACAACCCCAGCAAAGCCAGATACAGTTTTGAGAAGGTGTTCATCCGGGGCACGCCGCCCAGGTTCAAGGCAACTTCGCGGGCCCGCAGCATGCGCGGATCAGTCACTGGCACTCCCGCCAGCTTGAGTGCTAGATAGGCTTTGATGGTGGCGTTGACCTCAGGCGGCCCCCCGTAATAGATATTCCAGCCGCCATCTGGCAACTGCATCGAGAAGATGTGGTTTACTGCCTTGCGCTGCCATTCGAGGTCCACCTTCCCGTTCCAATGGTGATAGGCGATTGTGTCTGCCACCAGGGTGGAGTCCACAATCAACTCGCCTACCCAATACCCAGGATCATGCTGCTGCCCGAGTAAATAGGTTTGAGAGCGGGAAATAGCCTCCAGCAGCCGGCGTTCGAGGTTTCCCTCAGCGGCCGCTATGCGTCCTCCTCCCAAAGCGGGGTTTTTGCCCTGTCCCGACACTTCCACGGGGGATACTCTGCGGATTGGCACTCTGGGTGTAAAGGCTGGATTTGGCGGGGATTCCGTCACTTCTACGGGCGTTCCGGCCAGTCCGAGTGAGGGGCAACTCACTTACCTGAAAGCACGCAGGCTTGCTCCCGTTGTTCAACCGTAAACGACGAACTGTCCCAGATTCAAACCGGATAACTGATCCTTAAAATACTGGATCTGGGGTTCGTTTAGGGTCTGACCTTCAGGGAGCAGCAGGGCGCCTTTCGCATTGTAAACCCCCTTGGCCAGTACCATACCCGGGCGCAGTTCAGAAAGCTGAACCTGGCGGATTCGGTTGCTCGATTCCAACTCTGGCAAGACCTGAAGGAACAATCGGACGGCGTCCGGATCGAACGCGGACCCGCTCTGGGTTGCGATCGAGGTGTCCCTGGCGTTGCCACTGCCGGGGGCTGCCGCATAGGCCGCAGCTATTGCCAGGAGCCGTGCCAGCCAAGGTGTCGCTGGACCGGGAAGCCTATCTGGGTAACCCGTGCCGTCGAACCGTTCCTGGTGTGAACGGATGAGACGTCCCAATTCAGGGTCCCCCAACGTGGAGTTGATCCATTCCTCGCCCCAGGCTGGATGACGTTGCATCAGCAGCGTTTCTTCGAGATCCAGCAGGGCGGGGTCTGCGAGCCATTTTTCCAACAAATAGCGAGGGGCATCCAGCAAACCGATATCATGGAGCCGGGCGGCGATTTCCAGGCGGCGCTGTTCAACCGGAGTTAGCTGCGCCTTGCGTCCCAGGGCGCGACCGAGTTCGAGCGCTTTGTTCGCGCGCGTGCTCAACCGGGAGTCAACTCCTGCCATCAATTTAAGCACCAGATGGAGTGTGCCGTTGGCCTCCGTTTCCAGCGCGCGCTGTTTCTGTTCCAATTCGCGAATGAGATTCTGCTGAGCGAGATGCTCTTTCTGCAATTGCACGTTCTGCGTTTGCACCTCCTGCCGCAACTGCGTGTTTCCGCAGATCAATTCATACCGTTGGACGGCGTTGCGGATGGTCACCAGCAATTCTTCGCGCAACCAGGGCTTAACAATGAACCTGTAGATCTCTCCCTTGTTGATGGCATCAATGACGGTGCTCAGGCTCAGCACCGCTGTGATCAGAATGCGGGTTGCATCAGGTTGGACTTCCTTGGCCTGAGCCAGGAACTCCAGACCTGTCAGCATGGGCATTTGCTGATCGGTCAGGATCACCGAAAAACGTGTTTTCCGAATCTCCTCCAGTGCTTGCAGCGCATCGGGAGTAGCGACCACGTGATAGCCCTCCAGGCGCAGCGTCTCCCGTAGCGCCGTGAGCACGATGATCTCATCATCCACGACCAGGATGTTTTTTAATTCGTCAGGCAATTGTGAGGCGCTGTTCATTTAGGCAAATAGGGAATCAAACCGCTGGATCATCTCTGCCTCCCCCATGTCGCAGCGGACCACGAGCTGGGCTTTCTCAAGAACTGAGGGATCCATTTCATCCTCATGGCCGCTGACGAGTTGGATGGCAATTTTGCCCTGGAAGACTGCCGGGAGCTCTTGCAGCCATTGTTTCCAGACCGGTTCGTCAGGCCTGATTAAAAGGAGAAGACCGTGAAAACCGGCTTCCTCGGATACCAGCAATTCCTTGCCGCGTTCCGGGCCGTTGGTGACTACTACGTAGTAGTCATGCACGCGGAGCGATTCCGCCATACTCTCGGTGAGGAGCCCTGACTCCCCCAAGAGCAGCACGCGGCGCCGCGTTCGATGTGAAAGCTGCTGCCGCTCGTTCTCCGTGAAGTCGGCCTCAGGCAGCCACAGATGCATGCGCGTGCCCACATTTACCTCGGATTCAACTGAGATGGCACCGCCATGCTTTTCAATGAACAACCTGGTATTGTACAACCCCAGGCCCGAGCCTTTATTGACCGGCTTGGTCGTGAAGAAAGCGTCGAAGAGGAATGGAAGATTGCGCGCCGGGATGCCGCAGCCGCTGTCTTGCACGGAAAGGCAGGCGCAGGGCAGGCGGGGGAATGCTCCCTGGTTATTGGTAAGTGTCTGCGCTTCCGTCAGCCGTTGGGTCCGCAACGTAAGCACGCCGCGCTGAGGCATCGCGTCAGCCGCGTTCAGTGCCAGGTTGATGACCACCTGTCGAAACTCAACCCCATCCATATAAACAGGCAAAGGCTCCGGAGACAGCTCCAGATTCACCTTGATCCGGCGGGGAAGCACTTTCGCCATTAACTCCACGATGTCCGACACCAGCTCGTTAAGGTTATGATAGTTTCGCTCACCAGTCTTGCAGCGATGCAAGTTGACCATTCGCTGGATCAACTGGGTAGCCTGCATTGAATGCTGCTTAATCATCCCCAGCCCGTCATAGAACGGATGTTCGTGACCGGCTTGAGCCAGAAACAGCTCCGAGAGCGAGAGGATGCCGGACATGATGTTGCCGAAGTCATGCGCCAGGCCAACCGTGAGGGTTGCCAGGGTATCCTTCCAGGCGGCGCTGGAGAGGCGCTTTTCGGCGATGGTCTGCCGGGTAATGTCCAGCCATACGCCTTCGTAAGACAAGATCAGCCCGGAACGGCTCGTGATGGCTTTGCGATGTTCGAGCAGGTAAGTGATTTGGCCGGTCTGCAAATGGCGGACTCGGAAGGTCGTGCTCACTCCTTCAGGCCGCTGAGCCGCCAGCTTGCATTGATGACGGAGCTCTTCAACGTCGGCTTCGTGAACCACCTGCCAGAATTTTTGGGGCTGACGCCTCCAATCTTCAGGAGGCACACCAGTGAGCGCGGTAATCCCGGGGCTGGCGTATTGAAACGAATAATCCGCGCGCTGGGTGAAAATCACGCCGGGCCAGCGTTGAAGCAAATTGTCGAACCGGGATTCAGCCCGGAGAAGCCGCAGGAAAAGCTGGCGATGGTTGTGTTCACCTGGTTGATAGCCCTCCTCGATCAAAACGGCTGAACTGGGTAGCACCGAGCTGAGGCGTACAAACCATCCGGCAGGATTGCTCGCGGTTTCCAGTCGCAGGTGCTCCGTGACACCATTGCGCACCTGTTTGATCTCCTTCTGTGTCACCGGTTCACCGCTGGCAACTATCTGATTCCAAAGCTGGCCGCATTCCGGCAGGCGTGTTGCGAAAAGCGTGCCAAAATCTTTGTTGCGAACCTCATCCTGCGCTACGCCAAACCAGTCTGCCATCTCGGTCGAGAAGGATATAACCCGTTGTTGCGTATCAAGTAATGCAAGACCGGATTCCAGTAAATGGGGTCGGGCGATCGGTCGAGGAGTCCACGGCTCATCGACTGAACCTGTCGGCGCACGATTTGGCTGAGGGTCCATGTTGGTCGCCGCGGAAGAATCATCCACGGGCTCCGCTCGGGTATCGGACGGATTGAGAGGTGCTTTAGCCATTTTTCGTCGCCGGAGCGGTCTAAAACGAAAAACCGCTCGTTTGGAGGTTTGTTTTAAGTTACTACAAGGCTTATTACAAGCTTGAAGGCGCATGTGATGTGGTTATGGTAAGCGGGAATGGATAAGGAATTGACTAATAGTCCCGCACCCAAGGGCACTGCTTCAGGCGGACAAGAGGGTGAATCCGTGCCAGTGCCACGAAAGGTGTTGCACGATGTCAACAACCTCCTGACCAGTATTCATTCGGGCATTGACCTGGCCCTGGCCGGAGATTTGCCGGAGGACCTGCGCATGTTCCTGCGCGAAGCTCAGACCAGCGCGCGTCGCGGAGCGCAATTGCTCAATGCCTGTCGACAACGGCATTCAGAAGGCGCCGTGCGGCGGGAGTTGGTGACGCGGGCTGTCGAAGCGGAAAGCCTTGAAGGCGCCGAACACATCCTGATCGCAGATGATGAGCACGGCTTCCGCATGCTCATGCGAGCCGTTCTTGCTTATCGTGGCTACCGGATTACGGAGGCAGCGGATGGAGGCGAGGCCGTGGCTAAGATAAACACAGTCAACCCGCCGGTTGATCTCGTTATCCTCGATATCAGCATGCCGGTGAAAAGCGGGTGGGAAGTATTGCCTCTCGTGCGAGAAAAATTTCCTAATCTCCCGGCTCTCATGCTGAGTGGAGATGTGAATTTCTGCAGCCAGCCCCCCGAAGACAGCAAAGACTTGACCGCCTACCTGGCGAAGCCGTTCGACAACATCGACCTCCTGCGTGTGGTTCGCAGGCTGCTGAACCTTTCAAAGCGCCCCTAGATTTCTTGATCAAGGCGCGAGGATCGTACACAAGAATCGGTCTTTGTCCTTAATGGCGGCGCAAGATAAGGCGATGATCCACCCGTCGGGTTTGGTGATATTCCAAAGGCGGAAGATCAGTCAGCGTAGGTGACTCCGTTTCATTTAGAGTGATTCGTGCCAGCCGTTGAAGCTCTCTCCACCGGGGCCAGTCCAGATCAGGGGCGTGGGCAATCTGACGTAGTAAGCTACGCCATTCGATGAATACACGATCAATGTCCCCCGGCCCCAGCAGATCCGTCACCCAGTTGTGCTTTGCTGCCGTGTTCTTGTGGACCGATGCCACCACGCGCTCTGCTCCGGCGCCGTATTTGGGTGGCACGCCGTTCTCTAAATAACCAGCGACGCTCTGAAGGCCGAAGAGTTCATGACACACCTGGGCAAGGCGCCCTCCCCAACGATTCTCGTCGCCGCAGAATCTGAATCCACCATCAAGGTTCGCAAGATCATAGATCAGCTCTTCAAGGGGATAGGATGTGTCCTCCAGGGCCGCTGCAATCGCCAACCCGTCACCCTGCGAGAAGAAACTCACCAGTTGCCCCCGTTGTGTGGGAGCGCCTCCGGCGTCAACCAGGCCCAGCCGCCGCCACAGCAAAGCGACACCGGTACTTGTGGGTAATGCGAGGCAAACGGCCACGAGAGAACACCGGGCACAATCGGCAGGTAACACCTCTCGCTCAATGGGCCGCCAGAGGGCGGTCCCATGACGGTCCACCGTCACCTTCATGGTGAGTTCAGCCAGGCTGACGTGAGCCAGGATGCGGTGGCTTTCCTGGACAAACCTCAACACCGGAGTCTTGAGCTCGCTCAATCGTTTTTCCAACGCTGGCACGACCTTCTCCTGCCATTCTTTTCCAGGCACCTGCCGATTGCTCCAGTTTAGTATGCGCCTCACCCATTTCGCGAGAAGCACCCGATCCCCCGCGAGAATGTCGGCAACCGTGCTCGCCCTTCCATAAATCGGTTTCCCCTCCTGTTCCGTCACAGCGCAGAGGGCTCCAGTGCCCACCTTCTCCAAAGCCTGCGGGACATGCAGGATTGAAATCAGACTGACGGGCGATGCAGGATCAATTCCGTTGACTGGAGTGAGAATCTCGCCGACAGGCCGGCTGTGCATCTGGTGCAAGGGTTCCCATTCCCCCTGGCTGTTATGGAATTCCCGCACGCGTCTGCGGACGTGCCGTGCGCGCTCGGAATCCGTATGGAGATTGCAGGGCACACTCGGATGCCGTAGCGATTCTTCAATCCCGAGCACAATGGGTTTGGTCGTGAACAGCCGCTCCTGCGTGCGAACTGCCTCCGGGTAGGGTGCTTTGCCTTGGCGCGCCGCTGCGGCCATGATCCCCAGCAGCGCCGACCAATCCACGGCAGCGCTGCGCGAAAGGTGGCACGCATGGCCATCGAGCAGGCGCACCTCGTTCGCAGTAATCAGGACAAAGCCCGTTTCATCCAAACCGCGCCGGCCCGCACGACCGAACATCTGCATGATCTCATCCGCGCGCAGCATCTGCTCAGTGGCGTCTCGACGGTAGGACTCAGCAGCCAGCGCTACGCTACGCAGAGAGAAGTTGATGCCCGCAGCCAGGCCCATTGTCGCGACTACTACGCGCAATTGACCCGCCTTTGCCAGCGGTTCAATAACCCCGGCGCGCGCGCCATAGCTCAGTCCGCTATGATGATAGGTTACCCGAGCCTTGAGGAGCTTGCCTAAGTGTTCGCCCACCACCAATTTTTGCTCCGGGCTGAGTTGGAGCGGATTCGGTGTTGGAAGCTGGCGGGCCAAATCCGCCGCCATGCTTTCAGCCGACTGACGTCGTGGAGCGAAGATGAGAATCGGGCCGAGATCTTCCGCCAGGGCTTTGGCAACCAGCCGCGGCCAATAGCCTCGTATCTCGCTTGGGACATGGTAGCTGAGGGAATGGGCATGCACCTCTTCAAGCGGCACCGGCCGCTCCTCATGTCGGATGACCTCTGCCTGTCGGCCTAGCCGGTGGAACCACTTGGCAATATCCTGAGGATTAGCCACGCTCCCGCTGAGCAAGAGGAGTTGTGTATGCTGAGGCGCCAATGCAAGAGCCAGCTCGTAATTCAAACCGCGATCGGGGTCGCTGAGCATCTGGTATTCATCAATCACAAGAAGGGCCGGGCCATCGCCCTGGATGATCCGGCTTTTCTGGGTCTCTAACGTGGCAACGATCACCGGAGCATCCAGATTCTCAGCCAAATCCCCTGTAGCGATGCCCACGTTCCAGCCCCGTGCGCGCCACTCGGCCAGTTTATCATTAGCCAGAGCGCGTGTTGGAACAGTGTAAATGGCTTGTCCCCGGTTTTTGCCTTGGTTGGACCAGAGCTCGAAAATGAGGGTTTTCCCTGCCCCAGTAGGAGCCTGAACCACCACATCCTTTCCGGCGCGCAACGCGGCGACTGCCTTTTGTTGCCACAAATCAGGTACGGCCACCTGGTTCAGGGAGGGCAGTTCGGCGAGTGGTGATCCGATACTAAACACGCCGAAAGATACCCCGAAAACATCCGCGGGTCAGTCGGATATTTCAAACAGCTCCAGATAAGATTTGTGACACAGTGAAATCGGGAGAGCCCGTTGCATCTTGGCGTGGAATTATAAGGGAGCGGGCCGACCCCGGCCAGGGTCGCAGAATCCTGCTGGTTCTCGTAAACCTTACGGAGGTGACGAACAGACCTCAGTTACGCGGAAGAATGATCACGATACCAGAGCCTTGGTGTTGATAGGGGTAGGGAGAGCGGATGTCCGCTCCCCCTCCCTCCGAACCGTACAGGCGGTTTGCCCGCATACGGCTCTCCAGTCGGCAGTTTCTATGATTGATGATTTGGTTGATGCTCTCCAGCCAGCCGCCAGAGGCCCAACTTATCAAAGTGGAGGTTTGGCCATCGTCTGTTTACGTTTCCATTGGGTTTGCCTCGCTTGCCTCGTCTCTTGAGAAGAAGTTGCCGCAGCCGTCGCCGAACCATCTTGTCGAGTTCTTCGTGTACATTGCGCACACCATGATCAAAATACCCTCGCCAGCCTTTAAGCCGCCGGTTCAGGTTCTGGATGATTTGACTCATGCTCTGTCCACTGGTCCGTGGCGTTAGCTGGCGGATTGTCTCTTTGAGTTTGGTTTGGCTCTTTTCGCGCGGCCATTGATAGCCTCGTTCGAAGTGCCAGCCAAGGAACTCAAACCCGCCTCGTTGGGTTGCGTCCACTATCCGGGTCTTTTCCGGGTGGAGCCGCAGTCCGGCTTGCATCACCCATTGCTTTACCGTTTCGAGGGCCTCTTGGGCCTCTGCGCGGCTGCGGCATTGGATGACGAAGTCATCGGCATAGCGGGTCATCCGGTATCCCTTCTGGGCCATCTGATGGTCCAGCGGGTTGAGATAAATATTGGCAAGCAAGGGACTGAGCACGCCTCCTTGCGGTGTCCCTTGTTCGGTGGGTTGCCAGCCTTTCATCTCTTCCATCACTCCCGCCTTGAGGCTTTGCTCGATGAGCCGCAGCACGCGCCGGTCGCTTACCCTTTGGCTCACCATCTTGAGCAAGGCTTCCTGTGGAATCGAATCGAAGTAACCTTTTAAATCGGCGTCTACAATCCAAGTGTAGCCGCCCTGCAAAAGCCCTTCAACCCGCGCCACTGCCTGCTGCGCCTTGTGTCCGGGCCGAAAACCGTAAGAGTGCTCCGCAAACTCACGCTCGAAGATAGGTTCGAGCACTCGCTGCATTGCGCCTTCCACGATTCGGTCCCTTACACACGGTATTCCCAACGGCCTCTTCTCTTTTGTTCCCGGCTTGTCTATCCAGACCCGCCGGGCAGGTAGCGCTCGTAGCTGTCCGAGCGCAGTTCCTGGTGCAAGCGTTTGAGTTCCTGCTCCCGATGAGCTTGGAACGCAGCAACGCTCTGCCGGTCCACTCCTGCTGCTCCGCGCTTTGCCGCTACGGCCAGCCACGAACTCATCAGGTTGCTTTCCGACCATACCTTATCCATCAGACTGTACCATCGGCCTCCCTTGATCCCTTGTTCCAAGGCCATCAACATGCGGTCGGTCCAGACCGAACGTTCCACCCACTTCCATCGAAGTGCGATCTCTCCGGCAGGCATAGTGGCCTTTGGGACCACACTCGTGCCGGTTTGCTTTTGGCTTTCGTTGTTCTGTACCATTCCTGCATCTGCCTTCCTGCGTCCCTTGGCTCCACGGCGTTATGTTGCACCGCTTCATCGCTACTACGGACGCTCTGACCTGTGCCGGGCGGGATCTCGGCCAATAGAGGCCTTCTTCCCGTGCTGCCCCGGCAGGGTTCCCTGCTTCATGCATGCAACCTTCTGACCATTCCGTCCCCACCCACTTCCCGTGTCCAACCAGGCTTTTCAGATGTTCACTATTCAGCGCTGGCATTTATCTATGGCTGCGGGTAACTCAATCCCGCTTGGGGCTTCGCTCATGCCTAGCAGGCTCGCCCAGCACGGTCAGCCGTATCGGGTTCGTTATCCTACGGACTGGTCATTCACCTTCCGTTGCTCCCCACACGGGAATCTCTCCCGCGCAGTCCCTTCGGTTACCGGGGGTGAACTTCTCCCGGAGGCGGACTTTCACCACCTTGTTTGCACCCACTCGCAGGCGCACTAGGCCCGGTCTCCGTACCGGGCGGGTCCCATGCTGTTTTTCGGAGCTCTGAAGGAGCGATAAGCCAATCGGAGAAAGGAGAAAACATTGTGTCATGGGAACCCAAGGTAGCGACTGACGTCGCAACCTTGGGCTTTGGGGCGTAATCCCGTTGGGATTGGGGAAGGGGGCGGATCGCGGGGTTTGCGGGCCTTTGGCTCTGGATAGGCGGGGGTTTCAAGCCATTCTACCCGAAAAGCTGTAGGACTACAGCAGTCCAAGACCGCAAGCGGCGATCCTATGGCGAATATGGCTCCCGACCACCAACCTACCGACCGCTTTTCGTACTGTGGGTAACGCGCGCAAACCTGAAAAACCAGGGAACATTTCTTCTTCGGTTCGTAATTACCCACAGTACGTTGTTCGTTCGTGACAGGGTGTCGGGTGGTAGGCGATTCACCAGTGTTGGCTGCACCCATCGGGATACGCTACGAGTCGTGGAGTGCGGCGTGAAGCGCCGCTTTTTGGTAAAAGAAACCAATTTCGAGATGGCCGATTCAGGTCCGCATTCTGGCTCCACTTCGGCGGGGTGCGCTTTCCATCTGGTTCTTGCGGAGTGCGGTGTTCGTGAGACGTGCGCGACAGCGTGGGTGGTGACATATCTCAATCCCAACGGGATTGCGCCCCAAAGCCCCGGGTTGCGACGTCAGTCGCTACCCGGGGTCGGCCCGAAATCATCTCTCCTATTTTCATCATCTGGTTCGGCGCGCTGGAACGCGCCGAACCAGATGATGAAAATAGGTTTTTCTCTAATGCTTTATACCCAGGGCGACGGCCTTGCGGCCTGGCCCTGGGCTACAGGCTTACCGCTCCTTCAGAGCTCGGGAATGGCTGTTAGGGACTTACTGTTGTACGCCCAGCGCCTCACCGGCCAGATGCA
This sequence comes from uncultured Verrucomicrobiota bacterium, assembly GCA_942493075.1. GTDB lineage: Bacteria > Verrucomicrobiota > Verrucomicrobiia > Limisphaerales > UBA8199 > JBBQYD01. Next base: position 916,735 of record OW818681.1, read on the forward strand.
GTTCCACATGCCGACTTGATTCGCTGTCTGGTAATCTGAGCACGTGGCGAAATTCGCCCACGTGCATTCCGAGGGAATGCGAGCTATTAGCCCGGGGTTGCGCGAGGAGCGAGCGCAACCCCGGGGCAGAGACAGATGGGCACGACCCCGGGCAGGGGTCGCAGAATCCTGCTGGTTCTCGTAAACCCTACGAAGGTGACGAACAGACCTCAGATGCGCGGAAGAACGAACAGGATGCCAAAGGCCTTGGTGTTGTAGGACCGGTCTCCGCACCGGGCGGGTCCCATGCTGTTTTTCGGAGCTCTGAAGGAGCGATAAGCCAATAGCCCGGGGGCAAGGCCGTTAGGCCGCCGCCCCGGGAGAAGCGCACAACAAACAATGTCCTTTCTCCAATTGGCTTGGCGCGTCGCCCACGCGCCAAGCCAATTGGAGAAAGGAGAAAACATTGTGTCATGGGAACCGTCGCAACCTTGGGCTTTGGGGCTGCGCGGAAGGCTTATGTCCTGCATGTCACACACTAATATATACAAAAATGCCGCAAACGATTTGACATGTATGGCGGGATTAATGTAAAACCTAATCACTGAGCTTTTGTTCAAGTCCAGAGTTGTTCAAATGACAAAAGCCTTTCGTTTGCGATTAACGCCGTATTTGAGATAGGGCCTGAGCCAGGAGAGAAAACCTGGCTTCGGAGGGGAAAATCCTCACCTACCGCTAAATCGTGTTCCAGCTCATTTGAGAGTTGGGGACGAAGGCCCTGAACCATTACCGGTGAACTACGCCGAAATGAAGCACCTGTGCGGTACGTACTAAAGCGGTGGACAGAGTTAAACGATCATATGAGATTGCTACCATTCCTGGCTATCGCGTGTTTTGCGAGCGTAGCCACAGGGTCCGAACGACTGGTTTTAGATGCAGGCCCCCATCACCGCACGATTGGGGTGGTGCGATCCATAACCAATGTAATGGGCGAGGCCGTCACGATCACCAACGCTTACATTGAGCTCGGGTCGGGTCTGAACTACCTGGAGAACGGAAGCTGGCTTCCTGCCGCACCCCTGGTCGAGGCAGATTTGGATGGAGCAAGCCTGAAGAGAGCTGCCTATTCGGCCAAATTCAAAAGCAATCTCAAATCCCCGGAACCTGTGGTATTCACGACACCGGAGGGGCAGACCGTCCGGACCCGAGTCATGGGGTTGAGCTACTACGATTCCGCGACAGGGGAGGCGGTGTTGCTTGCAGAGACCCGTGATTGCCAAGGGCAGATCGTGGGAGATAACCGAGTAACCTACTCCGACGCGTTCGATGAGGTGTCTGCGGATGTTGAGTATGTCATGACCCCTGGCGGTTGGGAGCAAAACGTTATCATCAGGAATGATCTGCCCGCTCCTGAGGCATTCAATCTGAATCCGGCAAGCACCCGACTTCAGATTCTCACAGAGTTCTTTGAACCCCCTATCGCACGCGAAACCCTTTCGGTCCAAATCAAGGACGGTCTGCCTGATGAGACCTTCAAATTAGGCGGCATGCAAGTTAAACAGGGTAAAGTGTCGGCGCGAGTTCAAAAGGAGACTTTTGCGCGGGTTCAAAAGGAGACAGTTTCAAAGCGAGTAGTTTCCGAGGATTTCCGGCCAGGTATTGAGGGGTGGTTTTGGGGGTTCTGTGACCGCCCAGAACTGTCTGAGCGGATGATAGATGAGGGAGATTGAGGATCGTTTAGTGGGAGCGATGTGCCAGCTTTGGCCAAGAAAGTCGATCTGGTTGTCAGAGTTGACTCGTCGTTTCAGATGGAGCGCCAGATGAAGGTCCATGAGGGTTGCAGGCGGACAGGGACGTGTGACGGTGCGCTTTTCTGCCCGGGCCTTTTCCCAGGCCGCATTCGGGCTGAGAGCGGTGGTGCGGCAAACGGTGGCGTTCTGGCGTTGAACCTCTCGGTCGAGCACGATCTGTGCGGTGACGTAGCTGCTGACTTTTTCATAGGCCAGGATGGCCACCAGGCGTTTTTGCAGAGTGCCAAAGCGACGTTCGATTTTGCCTTTGGCCTGTGGGCTGGGAGCGACCAGATGGGTCACTCCCAGAGCGGAGAAGGCCCGTTGAAACTCCGAACAGGGATCACGGTCATCGGCCATGGAGTCATGGCCAAAGAGGCTCAGGCCGTCGGTGTACACAACCATCGGCAGAGAGTGCCGGAGAAAGAGGCGGCGAAAATGCTCGAAATGATTCCAAGTGGTGTCGGTGGGAACAAAGACCGCGCCCAGCAGTTTGCGGGAATGATCATCGACGGTCAGAAGCAGAGTTTGCTTTTCGTTAGCGGGCCACCACTGGTGGATGGAGGAATCGTGCTGCCAGAGTTCATCAATGCGTGAGCGTTCCCAGCGGCGTCGGGCTTTGGGACGAGGTTCAGGCTGACAAATAAGGTGTGGAAAGTGAGTTCTGGCAAAGGCGGCCACCGATTCTCGATGGCGCTTGAAACCCAGGCGGCTTTCCAGTTCGTCGGCCACCAGTTGGAAGTTGGGCGGCTTTTGAAGGGGAATGAATTCCTTGAGGAAGGTTATGGCGGCTGGTGGCCAGGCTGGCCAATGGTCGCCGCCCGAGAGCTGGGCGGCGAATTGGGAGCGTGCTTTAAGGAAGCGGGTGCGGAGCCGGTAAAGGTGGGCGCGGCTGATCAGGAGGTAATGGGAGGCCTCTGTGGCGTCAATACGCCCCCGATTGAACTGCTGAAGGATTTGCCGGACAAACGGATTGGTCAGGCGTTTAGCGATTTGCTTCTTTTGATATGATAAGTCAATACCACCGGTCTCTCTTGGTCGAGGGTTTTCGTCGGCCTTCGCTACGCTCAGGCCTTCTCAAACCCTCGACCAAGAGAGATAAAGACCATGGGCCAAATCCCTGTCTCCTTTTGAACTCGCAGGTGTCTCCTTTTGTTCCCGCCCCAACAGTTAAACAGGGTAAAGCCTTCTCGATACGGTCTAGACCGTCGGCTCCCGATGATGTTCGTATTGCTAAGCAACTCAGGAAGCTAAGCGATAGGAATTTTCTCATCGAGGAAATGCATTACACGAACGCAAAACCTAAGTTGAAATTGCTGCCGGCCCCGGAGGGTGCTTCGCGAACCAAGTCGCGGAAGGGAAGGGGTAATGACGTTTTGGCGGCCCTGATTCAGCACCTCCCTTTCGTCGCGAAAGCAGACCAAACGGCTCCAATCGGAATGAAACTGGCGAAACTGGAGACCTTGGAGCGGTCGGGTTTCCTTTGTGACTATGGGGTTATAAACCCGCTAAACAACTTTACATTCCTAGGAAATACCAACTATTGGGTTATAGCTCCAGTCGGTTTGACAGGTCGCACTGTGATTGAGGGCGGCACGGTGGTGAAGAGTGGCGTAGTCTTCGTGGATAACACCGACTACAGCATCGCATTGGTCGATCCGGCCGGGACTATTGTGTGCCAGACAGAAGCTTATAAGCCTGCGGTGTTCACCTCGGTCCATGATAACACTATCGGAGAGATCCTTCCTGGAAGCACCGGGAGTCCACAGCCGGATCGAGCAACAGCCCTCTTCTTTTATTACGCGCCCGGTGGTGAGTTGCACGATTTGCGGTTTACGTATGCTCAAACCGCAATCCAGTTTTGGGATGCAACCCCAGTGAGGTTGCTGAATTCCCAAATCGTTAACTGCGGAAGGGGGATAGTGATGGCTGATACATGCTACGCTGGCAATGTGCTGATTGCCTCTACGCCCGATGCCTTCGATGTTTTAACTGAAACCATCGCGCTTACCGCGGAGAACTTGACCCTAGCACAGACCTCATTGCGCAGCTTGAACGGGAGGACCGCGAGTTTCGTTAATTGCATCTTCAATTCAGTCGAAATGCCAGAACAGGAACTGGTCCAAACAGCCTGCGCGTATTCCAACTTTGAATCTGCTGGCGCTGGAGCGTTTTATCTTCCGCCGAATAGCGCTAACCGAAATTGCGGTGTAGTCACAATTGATGCGGCCTTGAAGAAGTCGCTCTCGAAGAAGACCACCTATCCGCCGATCTTGGTGTCAAATGTGATTTCAGCCGAGAGTGTTACTCTTTTTCCGCAAGCACAGCGGGATACCGATGCTCCTGATCTGGGGTATCATTACCCGCCCATTGATTATTTGTGTAGTCTCTTTGCTATTACTAATGCTACATCCGCCAACGATGTTTGCCTGACGATGACCAACGGTGTAGTGGTGGGGTATTTCGATGAGCAAGGCATTCTGCTTCGCAACTCGGTCGCCTTCACGAGCATTGGGACACCCACAAATCCTAACCGGTTTGTTGATTACCGGACCGTGCAGGAACAGCCCGTAAAGATTGGCACCTACCCGTTGAATTCGATGAACGTTCCGGTTTTTCCTATCAGAAGTGAATCAGCAGCCGATGCGTTTACGTGCCGATTCACCCATTTTTCTCGAATGTCGGGCGGGAACTATGGAGCGTACAACATCCTCGCAATGAGTTATCAGTGGTTCGTTACGTCCCTGGTCATACAGGATTGTGAATTCCTCAATGGCGCTATCAACGTGTCCTACGGCGCGACCTCCGCAGTGCTTAAGAACAACGTTATGGAGTACAATTATACCGGCCTGGTTGGGAACATGCCCGTGGTGTTTGCCAATAACACCCTTAACGGAGGGGTGCTTGGGATGGAATCCTACACCCCGGCGACATGGGAGGTGCGTGACAATATTCTCTCCTCCGTAATTGTGGACGAGTTTGGCGATTACACAGTCAGCCATCATCATAATGTCTTTGTGAACTCCAATCCCACCGGCTTCCTGACCCCTATCACTGCTGATAGCCGGGTTCTCACAAGCCTGAGTTTCGTTCAAGGTTCTCTGGGAAATTACTATGTGCCTGCTAACTCGCCAGTGCTAAACGTTGGCACTTATGGAAGCGCTGCATCGGGCGGTCTGTTCCATCAGACCATGACCACGGACCAAGCTAAAGACGGAGTCACCCCGCTCGATATTGGCAAGCATTATGTCGTGTTGGGTGCTGATGGAAGCCCAATCGACGGTGATAATGATGGTCTGCCGGACTACTTGGAAGACTGGAACGGAGACGGCGTACCCATCGGGGACGCTTCGCCTTGGGAAGATTACAATTCAGCTAACAAGTTAACGTCAGCTAAGAGCTTCGAAATCTACACCCCACTTTATAGCTCCCCGTGAGGTGAATTCTACCTTGCTGTGACTGAATGCCTCCTTAATCAACGTATGCATGTCCAATGCCCAGTCCACGATTCCATGAAGAACAATTTTGGTTTTCTTTCTCGTTATCTATCCTGGCTTATCATCCTAAGCTACTTTGGGGCGCACCCGATCAATTTGCATGCAGGGTGCTCAGACACTGTGCTACTTGAGTATCGAAAAGCAACCGCTTCGAAAGCAAAGTTTGGTTATGGGGAATTTGTTCCTAGCACTCCTCCGAAGTATTATCTTAAGTCAGAAATAGTTGATGCATTTACCGGTAGCCATGAGTTCGTCTCCGAGAGGCACGGGAATCAGTACCTTGAGGGATCTAGGACCGAGAAATATAAGGGCGACTATGATGCTGCCTTGGGTGGTCCTGAGAGCAGCTTCTCTGGAAGCAGTACTTATAAAAGAACAAATGGCGGCATAACAGAAGAGTGTACGGCCACCCTAAGCGCGGCGGGATGGGATCGTGAGGATTGCTTCTATCCCATGAGTGTACACGATTTGATCGATAAGCCTCCCACCTCCACGGTATTTCGGAAAGAGTATCATTCTGAGGAGACTGTTACTGACTCATATGGAACGGCTCACGATAAAGAGGATCATGTGAACACGCGCACTCTTTCTGAAGAATTCACGGACCAGATACTTCACGACGTGATCAAGGCCGCGCTGGAGTATCCGGAAACCCGCGAAAGTGCATCCGCTGTCTCAGCCGAATCTTGGCTGGATGCCGCCACAGGTGCGGAACCCTTACTGGCATAAAATATAGGTTTAGAATTCCAAGCACTGAAGTTGGAAAGACATACATCGTGCGTTGGCAAGAGTCATTAACGATAAGCGTCAACGGGGTGGAGAACCCGGGAGAACCAGCTACTTGCGAGTTGCGGTTGCCAGGGACTGGTTACGAGATATGCACAGGAGAGAGGACAATTGATGCGCCGTTCGCGACGGGGTTTTCAGGCGGATATGCAAGCTTCGCAGTCTCTAACGTTCGCATGGAAGTTGTCCAAAATTCGGTTGCAGCGAACATTCCAGGTTCAGGGCCGAGCCAAGTCGGTGAAGGATGTTCAGCCTGTGGCGGGGATTCTTTTGGTTCCACATACGGAATGATGGATTCCGGGGGCATAATGCCCCAATTTTCAATGGGTTCCACAATCGCAGGGCAAAGCGCGGGAGTGTTGGCGATTTCGGTTGGCGCTCCGTCTCCTGACATGGCTAGCCCCTCACGTTTGAGATTCAATGGGCCCGAGACATTAGTGGAAGTGCTGAAGCCGAATGGCAAGATTATCCAGGTCAAAACCGAACAGGCGCTGGCCAATGTAGTGACAATCGATGAAATGAGAAAATACGAAATCGAGTTCTACCATGCTCAACAGGTTCTCGCCAAACAGGGGGACGCCTATGGGGTAAGCGGCTCGCCATTCGTGAAATGGACTATCGAGAATCCTGACCTGGACGCTTATAATAAGTTGCGCATTACCGAGACCCGCGATTCAAAAATCACAGTTTTTGACTATTCCTACCAAGACATTGCAAAGGCCTGGACACTTGCGCTTCCAGAGGGGGGGCATGCGGAGGTTTCGACCTCATACGAGGAAGCAGGACTAATCCAGCGAATAACGCGTCGGATTGTTGCCCCAGATGGCGCCGAACTGTCAAGGTCAGTAAAGGCTTACAGGCGCTTCAGTTGGGGAGCCGCACTCATCGAAGAGATCGTTGGTAACGGAGACGAAGCACAGAAAACTAGTCTCTCCTATTATGAGTCAAACCTACCTTTCACGCCATCGGGGAATCTGATTCCACTCAAGCAACTCATCCGGCCAGACGGCAGTTGGGAGTTTTACCAGTATGATACTCGAGGCCGAAAGGCCGTGGTCTATTCAGGACTGGCCGATGCCGCACCTCCTGAGAACACTCCCCCGACTGACGATACATGCCGCCGAATTGTATATTCTTACAATCCGTCCGATGTGGCCGGCTCCACAGACGATGTAGTCGAGAAGGCCCATATACCGCGCAAAACCGTTGAGTATTATCTGGGGACTGTTACCATGAAATCGTATTTCATTTCTATTCTTGGGGAGGAGCGAAGGATCGCCTGCCTCAATCCTGATGCTGCTTGGGACGGCGAGGGGAACATGGTCACAAGAACCAAATTCTACATGACTGGGGCCGAAGCTGGAAGTATCCGTAGCGTGGAGAATCCTGACGGGACCATGAGCTTTTGTGTGTATGAGCTCACGGCAACTGGGAAAAGGACAACGATCACAAAAGGAAGAGCAAACAGCGAGAAAACGGTCATCGAGTCGGGAACAGGAACAGTGACGGAGGTTAACGCGAAGGGTCACCAGATTTATGTTGAACGGTTCGCTATCTTCAAAGACGATCAGGATCGGATTCAGAGAATTACGTTATCGCGAGAGGCCTCACCTACGACAGATAGCTTCGGACGACCCACAAGAACGGAGTATCTTGACGGCACTTGGACCGAGGCACAGAGATTCTGCTGTGGGTTGAACTCTTCAATTGATCGCGAAGGCGTCGCGACTGAGTACTTTTATGATTCTCTTGGTCGGTCCACTGCGACAAAGAAGAACGGGATAGTGATAACAAACGTGCTGAATGCCGCCGGCCGAGTGGTGGAAGTTAAACGAATCGGTTCTGATAATAGTGTTATGACCCTGAATCGGGCGGGCTATAACGAAGCGGGAGAATTGACCAAATCGACAAATGCACTGGGCGGTGTCACCACCTATCAACGCCAGACTATCAACGGCGCTCTGGTCACGACCGAAGTTTTTCCTGATGGCGGCACAAGGATTGAGAGTCACTACAGAGATGGCACTTTGAAAAGTGTGACGGGCAGCGCTGTGTTTCCCGTGTTTTATGAATACGGCGTTGAGGGCGGCGCATATTATACGAAGGAGATCAAGGGGGCGGCCACAGGCAAGGAATGGACAAAGACTTATCAGGACGCTCTGGGGCGCAGCTATCGAACCGAATTCCCACGTCGCAGTTCCGACCAGGCAACGCCGTATAGCCAAATCTACTTTAATGCACAAGGGCAACCGTGGAAAGAACGTGACCCGGACGATGTGATCTCCTTGTACAAATACAACTCGGAGGGTAATCGGGAATATACGATTCAAGCGCTTAGTAGCGTCGCGCGCGGGCTAACCAGCTACACTGAACTATGTAATCCTACTACATGGAACACGATTCTTGCTGGGCCTGATCGTATCACGCAGACCTTGGAGACCAATCTTGCGGCTTCCAATCCGGGAAACGGCCGAGGGGTAGATATTCGCCGGGTCGATACCTTTAGGTGGAGTGATGGTTCTGGTATTGGGAAGTTAATCTCCAGGATCGACTTATCTACTGACGGAACCAAGGCATGGAGTGGGCTTTGGGACAAGGAATCGAGCCCTGGAGTCTGGACTTCCTCCACCACTGTTTATAATCGGGCTGCAACGCGCCGAACTGTCAGCCAGATTGCCCCAGACGAGAGCGTAAGCCAACAAGTTTACGAGAATGGTCGAATGGTCTCCTTGCGGACAACAGCCAACGGGAGCGACTTGAGCTTTGTTACTTATGGTCACGACTCACATGGCAGGCAAAACACCATTACAGATTCTGCCACTGGCACGACGGTTTATACTTTTAACAACGCTGATCTGCCTATCTCGGTCACTACACCGAATCCGGGTACCTTGGGCGGGGTTCCGCAAGTAACCTATACCTATTACGACGTGATGTCCCGAGCTACGAACGTGGTTCAGCCGGACCGGACCACCGTAACGAATGAGTTCTACCCGAGCGGTCTCCTCAAACGAAGCCATGGCTCGCGCACATATCCCGTCGCTTACGGTTATGATCATGCGGGCCGTATGCGGTGGATGACCAATTGGTCCACAGCCTTCCTCTCATTTAGTGCGCGTGTGACCAGTTGGAACTACGATGAAAACAGGGGCTGGCTTCTATCCAAGGACTACCCTAACATTACCAATGGATTTCCCCCCGCCCCAACGGCTGCAGGTACAGCTGGTCCTCAGTATGACTATACTGCAGGGGGACGTCTGAAAACACGAACTTGGTTACGCACCATCGGTTCGACTCCGGTTAGAACAGATTACAAATATGGTTTTGATGATGCCGTGGAGAACAATCAGCACGGGGATTTAACCGCTACCGCTTATAATGACGGAACACCCTCAGTGACTAAAGTCTACGACCGTTTTGGGCAGACTAAGAAGGTTGTGGCAGATGCCACAGAAACAACGCTGGATTACGATTATGTCGGAAACCTGCTTAGAGAGTCATATGTCGGTGGCTCGTTGGCCGGAATTTCCGTCACTAACGGCTACGATCACTGGCTGAGACGCACTAATGTTGTTGCCTGGTACGGCCTGGGCCCCTTGAACTGGAGTCAGTATTCCTATGAAGCTGGCAACCGATTGCATTCGGCCTCGGAGTGGCTGACCGCTTATATTCGGGGAGTTTCAGCAACTTATGGGTACCTTGCTAGCTCTCGGTTGGTAGGGCAGATTGCTTTTGTGAACGGAGCCAGTCAGGTGACGACCACCAAGAAATACGATAAGCTTAATCGGCTAAAAGGGGTTTCAACGGGCGCCGGTGGTTCAGTCGCCAGTTTTTCCTACAATTACGACAATGCCAATCAGCGCATTCGGGTGACCGTTGAAGACGGCAGCTACTGGCTTTATGAATATGATGCGTCGGGTCAAGTGACCAGCGGTCGCAAGTACTGGAGTGATGGGAGCCCGGTTTCGGGCCAGCAGTTTGGCTATGCCTTCGATGCAATCGGAAATCGGACCAAAGCACAGGCTAATGATCGGCAAACCAGCTATTCAGCAAATCGGCTCAATCAGCTTAATAGCCGGACTACCTCGACCCGGGCACTGGACGTAATTGGAGTCGCTCTATCGGACCTTGGTGTCACTGTCACCAGCCCGAGTGCGAATAATAATGCGGCTGCACCATATCGCAAAGGTGAGTACTTCCACAAAGCATTAACTTATCCCAATTCTTCCTCAGCTCTATGGGAACTAGTCACCGTACGGGGTGAGACGGACAAACCGGGTTACAAGTATCTGTCACCAAGCACCCAGTCCTTCACATATGACGCCGACGGGAACCTAAGTTCTGATGGTCGTTGGAATTATACTTGGGACGCCGAAAACAGGTTGCTTAGGATGGTTGCTGTAAATAACTTGGATGATAGAGGCGGTCTTCCCAAGCGCCTTGAGTTCAAATACGACTGGCAGGGAAGGCGCATTGCGAAATCGGTGTGGAATGAATGGACCGGCACCGTAGGCAGTTATTTAATTCTCAGTAACCGCTTCGTTTATGATGGGTGGAATCTTCTGGCAGAGGTGGACACCAATGGCACCGCAGGCAGGCGGTATCTGTGGGGATTGGATCTCTCTGGTTCAATGCAGGGTGCCGGCGGGGTAGGTGGCCTGTTATCCGTTCGCGACTCCTCAGGTGCCCACGTCGTGGGCTATGATGGCAACGGCAACGTTGCGGCTTTGTTCGGCCAGAGCGGTGAATCCGCCCGCTACGAATATGGCCCATTCGGCGAACTGATTCGCTCCACCGGACCTATGAACAAGGCTAATCCATTCCGGTTCTCGACTAAGTACCACGATGATGAGACGGACCTCCTTTACTACGGATGTCGGTATTATAGCCCCGACACAGCCAGATGGTTAGGGCGCGATTTGCTTGAGGAGTTGGGTGGCCTCAACCTCTACTCCTTAGTAGCCAATGATCCGATTTCCTTTTTCGACGTAGTAGGTTTGGGGGCCTATGCTGAAGGAACAACTCCGCCAGCAAATACGCTACCTTTGGATTCAAGCACCTGGAACACGGAAAAGGGACTATTTGGGGAAATTCAGGCGATTTCTACAAGGGCTACCTTGACTGTGGCAGGTGGGTATGTACGCGGATTTCGAGACGCTGCTGCGCATCTTCAACACTTCCTATTGAATTCCGGTACAACGTACACGATTAGGTTTAAAGGCATGAACGACGAAAGCCAAGATGCGAAGAAACATTTCATCAAAGAGCTAAACGATGCACTGGCTGCCGCCGAGCGACTAACGGAACAAAAAAGCCCAGTGCAGATGGTAACGATAAAGGAGGAATCTGCAAGCAATGATGAGGGTAACTGGCTTTATGCCGTTGGGCGCTATCGGACTTGGGCGCGAGGAAGTGCGAGTCGGAATTGCAAGAAATATCAGCTCAACTGGTCCTTCAATTTTCGAGACAACTATGATTGGGACCTCAATAACGGGTTAAAGGGAGGCCTTGTCACGGATCGTGAAATGGCTTTGCTTCACCGGTGGGGAGTGGCGCGAGAGTACGAGATGGTCGGTGAACAGACTGTGGTTATAAGTTGGACCAAAGGGCAACGATTCGGATCTGGGATCGAGATCTCAGATGGGGGTGGGCGCTAATGAGCTCTGACATGATCGAGCAAGGAACTCCCACCGCAAAACCGAGAAGGTTTGTTGTAATTGTCTGTGGGATTATCATACTAATAATTTGTTTATTCACCTTTTGCTCGAATTGGGCTTTTGGAAGAAAACACGGAAATGTCTTTTCTACCTCAGATTTCGAGGGTGGGGCTAGGTCCATCTTGCTGGGTTCGCTACGGATACGGTTAATAGACCAAATGGAGCTTAAGCATGCAAGCATGGTTGGGGGCAAAGACTGGACCTTATTTATGTGTTTTGAATTACCCGAAACCATGTGGGATGACTTACTAGGATCAGTTAATTTTTCGACTCGGAAAGGTCAAGAGAGTGACACGTTTTTTGAGAGCGCTGCTCTGCCTTGGTGGAAGATCGATAGGGACAGTGTTGAAGCGGTTCTTTGCGCCACGGAAGGCTACACCTCTATAATAGCTGTCAGAGCCGGAAAAGGCAGGTTGCGCATTTTTGCTTATACCGACGGCGGTCCGGAAGGGTTTCGCAAGGATGTCTGGAGTCTGTTTAAGCCGTAGTGAAATGTAAGACATGCAAGCATGCCAAAGCCTCATGGGCATTAGGAGTTTGCGAAATGTTGTGGTACTAGGTTCGAAGGCCAACCAAGACCAAAGCAGAGTGATAAGAATGACGGTTGGGTGCGCCAGTCTTGACAAGTCCAGGCATGTCCAAGAAAGGCTAACCTCATGTTTCGGTTCACGAAACCGCGCACTATTTGCATAGCATGGAGGAGCCAAGAGTTTTGCCGGAGAGAAAAGGTACTATACTGACGTACTATACTACTCGACCAAAAATGAGGCTTTTCGGGTTCGGTGCTGTCCATTCTTGGCAAAGTCAGAAACAGGAAGACCGTTGAATGGTAGTAAGCGTCACTTATAGCCATTCATAGCACCACTGGACGACAGGAGTTCGGGGAGTCGTAGAGTTCATAGGCCGTATGCCTCTGACATCTATGATGTTTTTCGACGAGGCTGCGGAGTGGTTTTGCCCCAGGCGCCTGGGAGGATTTCTGGGACTGGATTAGTCATCTGCGGCAAGCGTGGGAGAGGGTCGTTGAGGTAGGTGTATGGATCGATACTCCGCCGTCGGCAGTTCTCGAAAGGGAATTGAACGCCAACCCGCGGAGGGAACGAAGACTCTGGCACCCCCTCGTCGGGGTGCTGTTCCGTTCTGCATCTAACCGAAGGTCTTCGCTGCGCTACGACGCTCCGGCTACCGTCTGGCAACCATTCTGGTTGCGCCGATGCTGATCCGATCATCCATCCTGCTTGCACGGCAGCCGTGCTCCAGATGCGCGGAAGAACGAACAGGATACCAAAGGCCTTGGTCTTGCAGGCCCGGTCTCCGCACCGGGCGGGTCCCATGCTGTTTTTCGGAGCTCTGAAGGAGCGATAAGCCAATAGCCCGGGGCAAGGCCGTTAGGCCGCCGCCCCGGGAAAAGCACACAACAAACAATGTCCTTTCTCCAATTGGCTTGGCGCGTCGCCCACGCGCCAAGCCAATTGGAGAAAGGAGAAAACATTGTGTCATGGGAACCCAAGGTAGCGACTGACGTCGCAACCTTGGGCTTTAGGGCGCAATCCCGTTGGGATTGGGGACCGTGACCGGAGTCGGAGCCGAACGACGCGGCGAAGCAAAGTAGAAGAGCCGCCTTCGGCTCTGGGATGTCTCGCAGTCACAAGCCATTCTGCCCGAAAAGCTGTAGGACTACAGCAGTCCAAGACGCGAAGCGACGTGGGCTCAGATGGGGTGTTTCGAATGGCTCAAGCAGAGCCGCGTGCACGCTTTCATTGCCTGAGTGTGGTTTGTAACCCATGGGGCATACAAACGGCGAATTAACCATGCCCCTATGTTCCCTTTCGCAACTCGTCCAACACGCTGAGCGTCTCTCGCATCATTGCTTCCACGTTGAAGGTTTGCCGCGATGCAGCGAGGGCAGCGGCGCGCATTTCCTTCCGCTGCGCATCATCAATCAGAATGGATTCGAGAGTGGTAGCCAGGGAAGATGGATTCTCCGGTTCGCACAGCAACCCGGCGCCCGAAAGTTCAATCAACTCAGGAAATGCCGCTGTGCGAGGTTGAACCACAGGGATTCCCGCAGCCCAGGCTTCGGCCAGGTACAGTCCGAAGACTTCTCCATACCTGGCAGGCACCGAGAGGACGGACAGAGATTTCAGAAACTCGATTTTCGCGGCCCTATCCAGATTCGGATGAAACTCCGCATCTTCCAACAACCCGGCGGCTCGTAACCGGTTCTTTTGCTCCGCAACAAACGATTCATCCGTGGGGCCGCAACTGCCTCCTATCTTGAGGAGGACTTGGCCAAGCCGATTGCGCTGGCGCAACGCAATGAACGCTTCAACGAGCGTATCAAGGCCTTTCTCGCGGCACATTCTGGCGAAGTAACCGATGGTCTTTTGAACAGGCTCCTCCGAAGTCGGAGCGTAGCCTTCCAGGTTGATGCCATTGTAAACGAGCCGCATCTTTTCCTGGGGAATGCAAAGCCTGTTGCTCATCAACTCCAGGCAGTAACGGCTGGGTGCCACGAATAGATCCACCTCGCGAGCATTTTCGCCAAGCAAACGCCAGCAGTCGGTTCGAAACGGTTCCGGCACGCTGTTGATAAATGGCGCTTCCCCTTGCAGCCAGCAAAGCACAGGCAGGCCCAGTTCACGCTTAAGAAGCGGCACCATGCCGGTGAGCAATGCATTACTCACGCAGATCGCGTCCGCCCGCGGTTGCGTCTTTAGCCATGCTGCTAATTCGCGCACTTCCCGGGCTTGGTTCCCACCCTCACCTTGGAGCATGGAAACCGTGATATCTCCAACCTCCTCAGCCCGGGTGGATGCACTTTTTTCCGCAGCCCAGCGAAGCAGGGCCCGGGCCGCGAGTAAACGATGAAACCACGCAGGTGCGTTCCGAAAGTGTTTGGATTTCTGCTCCAGGTAAACATTGATGCCACTGAAGAAAATCGGAGTATCGGCACTCTGATCCGTTTCATCCAGCGTGAGAGGCAGGTAGAGGGGAACCATCAATACCTGGTGTCCAGCTTTGCGAAGGGCCGCCACCAGGGCATTGTCTCGCAGACAATTCCCACAATACATTCCCCCGGCTCCCGGAGTAAGGATGATTAGATTCACGCAACTGGGCGTCTGCTAGGGTTCTTTGGGTTTGTTTTCCGCACTGCTGGCCAGGCAATAAACCGCACCGTCATCGCAGCCGATGAATACTTTGCCATCGACCACCGCAGGTGAGCTTTCGATCGATTTGCCCAACAAAAATGAACTGACCTCACGACCGTCTTTTATGTCGAGGAGATAAACTCGCCCATCGCCCGACGCCGCAACCACGCGCTGCCCTGCAATCACAGGTGAACTGTCAACCCTTCCGCGTGTCGCGAATGTCCATCGCACTTTGCCGTTTGATTTATTGACGCAATGGACGCGCTTATCCTGGCCGCCGATGACCACTACATCATCGTTAACAGCAGGAGTCGAAAAGAATGGAAGTTCGCGATCTTTGTACGCCCACGCCCTTTTTCCTGCCTTGAGGTCGATGCACACCAGTTCATGCTGGTAATGGCCGAAATAAGCAAAATCGCCAGAGACAGCTACGGATGCGGCAACATAGGCCCCCGCTTCAATCTGCTTGATCGGTTCGCCAGCGGATAGGCTGACAACGTGCAGCACTTCATCGCATCCGCCGAATACGGTGTTACCGGCCCAGAGTGCGGGCGAACCATTGATATAGTTGCCGGTTTCATAAACCCAGTTGGAACGGCCTGTGAGCATTTCAAGGCTATACAGTTTGAAATCATGGCTGCCTGCCAGGAGGTAATTCGTGCCGTCGCGAGCAAACCAGTTTGGGCCGCCAACGATCTTCTCTTCGGTCTTGTACTTCCAGATCAGTGCGCCGTTGGTGGCATTCAGGCTGTACAAGTTACCATCCTCTGATCCGAAAAAAACTCGCCCGTTAAGCACCAGCGGCGAGGAACCGACCGATCCCTCGGTGGCAAAACTCCACATCTTCTCGCCATTTTGGATCTTGAGTGCATACAAGTTCTTATCATTGGACCCGATGAAGACCAGCCCGTTAGCAACGGCTGGTGAGGATTTAATCTCCCCGCCGGTTTTAAAGCTCCACTGCTGCTTAAGCCGTGGGCCTACCTCGGTGCTGGCCACGCCGCATAGGGAAGGGGCGCCATGGAACATCGGCCAGGCGTCGGCAGGCTTCTCAACCGCTTGCGCTGTCGCCACAGAGAATCCCACAACCAAGGCCAGATTCCTGAAATTGCCGTGCATCGGTCCTAAGACTTGCACGTGGTCCCGGGGCATTCAAATGAAATGTGGTGTTAAGTCATCGTGCGTTCCCGTATATTGTTGAAGGTTGTTCCAATGACCGATCCGCGAATAAAAGAACTGCAGGAGTTGCTGCCCCGCGCCATGACGGCGGACTGGGTTCGGCTGGGCGCGCGCATGGTGCGCCTGATCAAAGACAGTCACCACGCCGGACGTCATGATGCCCTCCTGGAGCGGTTGCTGGACCAGGCCCGGCGCTCAGTTGATTTGCGGGAGCGTCGCCGAACCAGCGTGCCGCAGACAACCTATCCTTCCGGGTTGCCGATCGTCAGCCGCAAGGATGAGATTGTTAAAGCCATTCGCCAGCATCAGGTGGTGGTCATAGGCGGTGAGACGGGTTCGGGCAAAACCACGCAAATCCCCAAGATGTGTTTGGAAGCGGGGCTGGGGATTGAAGCTTCCATCGGCTGCACGCAACCGCGGCGCCTCGCCGCACTTTCTATTTCCCGCCGTGTGGCCGAGGAACTCAACACTGAGCACGGCCGGCAGGTAGGCTGCAAGATCCGGTTTGACGATCAGACCAGTTCCGAATCGTACATCAAGTTCATGACAGACGGCATCCTGCTGGCCGAATTGCAGGGTGATCCTCTTTTGGCGGCCTACAACGCACTGATTATCGACGAGGCACACGAACGGAGTCTCAACATCGATTTTCTGCTGGGCCACCTCAAAGGTTTGCTGGAACGCAGGGGCGATCTGAAGTTAATCGTAACCTCGGCCACCATCGATCTCGAAGCATTCTCCAAGGCGTTTGGCGACGCACCCATCATCGAGGTCTCGGGACGCACCTTTCCAGTCGAGGTGGTTTACTCTCCCCTGGACCAGAATTCCGAAGAGGAGGGGGATCTGACGTTTATCGATGCTGCGGCCCGCTCCGCGGAGCAGGTGCTTTGCGAACCCGGCGATGGAGATGTCCTGATCTTCATGCCGAGCGAACGGGACATCCGCGAAACATCTGATCTGTTGCGGACGCGCTGTGGGGACTCCGCGGAGATTATTCCTCTATTCGGACGATTGAGCAGCGGTGAGCAGCAGCGGGTCTTCGCCCCGTCCAACCGGCGCAAAGTGGTTGTTGCCACCAATATCGCCGAGACTTCGCTTACCATTCCCAACATCCGATTCGTGATCGATTCGGGTTTGGCGCGGATCAGCCGGTATAACCCGCGCACGCGCACGCGCAGGCTGCCCATTGAATCTGTGGCGCAGAGCAGCGCAAATCAGCGCAAGGGCCGGAGCGGTCGTGTCCGAGATGGTATTTGTATCCGGCTCTTTTCCGAGGAGGACTTTCTTGCGCGTCCTGCGTTTACCCAGCCGGAGATTCAGCGTGCGAATCTCGCGGAGGTGATTCTCCGCATGAAAGCCTGGCGTCTGGGCGAGATTGAGACGTTTCCTTTCTTGAACCCGCCTACTCCTGCGGCGATCCAAGGTGGCTACCGGTTGCTCCAGGAATTGGGCGCGCTGGATGAGCGAAACGACCTCACCCCCATGGGACGCGATCTGTCCCGGCTTCCCATCGATCCCACGCTCGGGCGTATGTTGATCCAGGCTCAAGGGGAGCATGCCACTCGCGAGTTGCTCATCATTGCAGCGGGCCTCAGCATTCAAGATCCACGAGAGCGTCCTTTGGAGCAGCGGGATGCTGCACATGCCGCGCATCGCCAGTTTGCTGATCCCTCCTCGGATTTTTTGACGCTCCTCAACATCTGGAATGCCGTTCACGAGAAATGGGAGAAGCTGCCGACACAGAATCAGCGCCGCAAATTTTGCAAGGCCAACTTTCTTTCTTATCTGCGCATGCGCGAGTGGCAGGACCTGCATGCACAGTTGGAAAGGGCTCTCGGCGAACTCGGAGATCTTCGCATCAACGAGAGCAACGCCCAGTACGATTCAATCCATCGCTCCATCCTGGCAGGGCTGCTCGGACACGTGGCGATGCGCGAGGAACGGAATCGCTATAAAGCCCCTGGCAACCGGCAGGTGGTTTTGTTCCCGGGATCGGTCTTATACGAGAAGCCTGGCAAAACCGATAAGAAAACCGGGTTTAAACGCGCCGAACCGCAGCCGAGGCCCAGCACCAGCCAGCCAGAGTGGATTGTTGCCGGTGAAATCGTGGAAACCTCACAGCTTTTTGCCCGCACCGCCGCAGGCATTAACCCAGCCTGGATTCCACAATTGGCACCGCACCTGTGCAAGACCACTTATCTTAACCCGCATTGGAGCCCGGAGAACGGACGGGTCGTTGCGGATGAGGAAATCACTTTCTACGGGTTGCCTGTGAGCCGGCGCAAAGTGGCTTTTGGGAATGTGAACCCGACTGAAGCGAACCGGATCTTCATCAGGTCCGCCCTGGTGGAAGAGAATTTTGCGATCCCAAAAGCCTCCCCTCGGCGTGACATCCGTCGCGCGCCAACCTCTCGCAACCTGATCGAATCCGTCGAACCGGAGGAGGAAAAAGAGCTGCCTGCGAGGTTTCCATTTCTTGCGCATAACAGGCAGGTCCGCCAGAAAGTAGAGATTTGGCAGACCCGCATGAGGCGGCACGATCTAGGAAACCTGGATGACGCGTTGGCGGCCTTTTATGCTTCCCGCATTCCCGAGGTCTCCTCTATCGATGAGTTGAACCGTGTTCTGCGCGGGCAGCAGGCCAATTACTTGCAGGTGCAGGAGGCTGACTTGGTCGCTGATGCGGATCTGGCTTTCGACGCTGAGGCTTTTCCCGATCGGGTTCATTTGGCTGGCCAGCCAGTCGCGCTCTCATACGCCTACCAACCCGGGGAAGAGAACGATGGCGTAACGGTGAAGCTGGGTTTCAGCCTGGCGCAATGTGTGCCTGGTGCCAGTGTGGAGTGGGCCGTGCCCGGCTTGCGTGAAGCGCAGATCGGCGAGATGTTGCGGACCTTGCCCAAATGCCTTCGACGTGAGTTGATGCCTTTGCAGCCGAAAGTAGCGGAAATTCTCAAGGATCTGCGTCCTGAAGGGCAGAGCCTCAAGCACGATTTGGCGCGGTTCATCCGGGAACGCTATGGCATCAGTGTCACTGCCGATTCCTGGCCCGCGGATGCATTACCGAACCACCTCCGCACCCGGATCGAGATTTTGGATAATCATGCCAAGACTCTGGCGAGCGGACGCGATCTCGATCAGCTTCGCAAACAGGTCAAAGAACCGGCGCCGCCGCCCAAGGTGAGTTTGCGCGGAAAGCTTGCGGCGCAATGGGAGAGGTTCGGGGTGACAAGTTGGAGCGTGGGAGATCTCCCGCCGCGCATCGAGTTCAAGGAGAGCGACGGTTCAGTTGCTGCCGCCTTTCCCGGACTGCAACTCGAAGATGACCAGGTGAATTTGAAGCTCTTCCACACGGAGACTCTCGCTCGAAGCGCCAGCCTCACAGGCATTCACCGTCTCCTGGAAGCCGAGTTGGGCAAAGACCTCGCCTGGATGCAAAAAGACCTGCGCTCTCTCAGCCGGCTGGAGCCGTTGCTGAAGGGTTTTATGACGTCTGATGAACTTCAAGACGATGCTTATCAGTTGCTCAAACGTCATCTGTTCCCGGCTGAAGCCTTCTGGCCGCTGGCGGAAAGATCTTTTCAAAAAGCAATCGGAGCTGTTCGCGGTCGTCTGCCTGGATTGGCGTTTGAATTCGCCGGGCGGTTGGAGCCGGTACTGAAGATCCGACATGAACTAGCCAGGGGCTTTCCTGTAATTGCACCTTCAACAAAAGACGGGCCGCGGACTCTATCCTCCCTGGCTCAACTCGATCTGCAGCGTCCGGCTGCTCCCGGCCCTGTGAATGTTATAGCGGGTGAGTTGAACCGCCTATTGCCGCCGCACTTCCTGGCGGGGATTTCCTATGACGAGTTGCAGAACTTGCATCGCTACGCGCGTGCGCTCCAGGTGCGAGCGGAACGCTCACGGGTGAATCCCTCCAAAGATCAGGAAAGGTCCAGGCTTGTGGCGCCATACGCCGCCGCCCTGGAGCAGTTGCGTCCCGCCGCCGTCAAAGCCGATTTGCCCGGGCGCAGGGCTTACCACGACTTTCGCCGTGCCATCGAGGAGTATAAAATCTCGCTGTTCGCCCAGGAACTGGGTACAGCCTTCCCCGTCTCGCCCAAGCGATTGGATGAGTGGCTGGCACGCGCCCGGGCAGTGCTGGGGTGATCTGCTGTGAAGCAGATGGCAATTCGGCTTTTCACGCCCGAGCTTTTACTTTGAGTAAGTTACGGCTGCCTCGTGCAAGAACAGCGAAATCCACTGTTTGGCATCGGTATGATCTGAGATCGTTCCGCCCATAACTTCAAAGCCGCCATCCGATCTGCGAACCAGGCGGGCCCGGCCGAACTGAGCAATGACCCGACCGTCGTTCTTGAGAGATTCTTTCCATGCCACAAGCGTCTTCATAATGGTCTCAGAATGCGGGAGCGGGTTGGACAAAGCGTGTCCAACCAAAATTCTTACTCACTTCTAACCTGGGGGTGATTCTTGGTCGGTGAGGCTCTCCATACACTTGTAGGCCCGCCTCTTTGCTGTCAGGATGCGATATGACTTTCACCCGCTCATTCGCGCGCCTCATCGTGGCCTGTTTGCTTTTTTGGAGCGGCACCGGGCACGCTGCGCAGGAGGCACCGCGAACCGTGCCCGAGTATGCCTCTTGGTTTCGCAATCAGTTGACCAATCAAATCATGCCCTACTGGGAGAACACAGTAGATCTTGTTCACGGCGGCTTTCTGTTGTCAGATCATCCCGGCCGACCTGCCCAACGCGCTCGGGAAAAGCAGTTGGTCACTCAAGCGCGGATGATCTGGGGATTCTCGCATATTGTGAACGCCGGTTTTGACGGAGGGCAGGGGGAGTATCTGGCGGCAGCCCGGCAAGGCTTCAGGTTTCTCGAAACTCATTTTCGCGACCCGGTGAACGACGGCTATTTTTGGACTACCGATCTGGAGGGCAATCCACTCAACAAACGGAAGATCGTTTATGGTCAGGCATTCGTCATTTACGCATTTGTCGAGTATTACAGGGCTAGCCGAGATTCCCAGGCCCTGGACCGCGCGATGGCTTTGTTTCGGACCTTGCAGGCCCGCACGCACGATAAGCGGCATGGAGGATGGAACGAGCATTTCGAGGCGGACTGGACCCCAGTGCCGTTCGGGGATACAAACCCACAGGTGGAAGTGGCTGGTTACAAAAGTGCCAATACGCATTTACACCTGATGGAGGCCTTCACTGAGTTATACAGGGCCACCCAGGATCGGGAGGTCAAACGGGCTCTCCAGGAATCGTTGAAGATCAACCAACGCTACTTTTATCCAAGTCATCCGGAGAGATCGTGCTTTCACCGGCAGCCGGACTGGAAGGCCGTTCAACCGGTGACCGGCGATCTGTCCTATGGACACAATGTGGAATTCGCCTGGCTGATGGTTCAGGCCCAACAAGCCCTCGGAACCCGACCCGATTGGAGACACTTCTTCGCGCATATCGACCACGCGTTGAAATGCGGGTGGGATTCGGAACACGGCGGCTTATACCAGTTGGGACGACAGACAGAACCGGCGCATCAAACCGATAAGGTCTGGTGGGTGCAGGCCGAAATGCTGGCGGCATCGATCGATGCGCGCCAACAAAGACCTCACGATCCCAGATACGAATCAGCGCTGCTGAAGCTGCTCGGATTTGTGCGGGAACATCAATCCGACCCGCATGATGGGATCTGGTATGATACCGTCACTGCTGCCGGTGAGCCAAAGAATCCCGCCAAAGCTCACAACTGGAAGGGTAATTATCACGACGTCCGGGCTATCGCGCGTTTAGTCCGTGAACAGGAGAAGGGGCCGAGAGACTGAGGGCTACGCTACGTGAGCCCTGAGAGGATTTCCTTGAACCCTTTAGGTCCACGGCGTGTCGTCCGTGCACTGTCCGTGGTGTCCGTGTGTCGTCCGTGCACACGGAACAGCTTTAAGGTCACGCGAAGACGCCAAGATGCAAAGAACACCGAGACACCGAGATGCGGGATCTTGTGTTGATAGGGGTAGGGAGAGCGGATGTCCGCTCCCCCTCCCTCCGAACCGTACAGGCGGTTTGCCCGCATACGGCTCTCCAGTCGGCAGTTTCTATGATTGATGATTTGGTTGATGCTCTCCAGCCAGCCGCCAGAGGCCCAACTTATCAAAGTGGAGGTTTGGCCATCGTCTGTTTACGTTTCCATTGGGTTTGCCTCGCTTGCCTCGTCTCTTGAGAAGAAGTTGCCGCAGCCGTCGCCGAACCATCTTGTCGAGTTCTTCGTGTACATTGCGCACACCATGATCAAAATACCCTCGCCAGCCTTTAAGCCGCCGGTTCAGGTTCTGGATGATTTGACTCATGCTCTGTCCACTGGTCCGTGGCGTTAGCTGGCGGATTGTCTCTTTGAGTTTGGTTTGGCTCTTTTCGCGCGGCCATTGATAGCCTCGTTCGAAGTGCCAGCCAAGGAACTCAAACCCGCCTCGTTGGGTTGCGTCCACTATCCGGGTCTTTTCCGGGTGGAGCCGCAGTCCGGCTTGCATCACCCATTGCTTTACCGTTTCGAGGGCCTCTTGGGCCTCTGCGCGGCTGCGGCATTGGATGACGAAGTCATCGGCATAGCGGGTCATCCGGTATCCCTTCTGGGCCATCTGATGGTCCAGCGGGTTGAGATAAATATTGGCAAGCAAGGGACTGAGCACGCCTCCTTGCGGTGTCCCTTGTTCGGTGGGTTGCCAGCCTTTCATCTCTTCCATCACTCCCGCCTTGAGGCTTTGCTCGATGAGCCGCAGCACGCGCCGGTCGCTTACCCTTTGGCTCACCATCTTGAGCAAGGCTTCCTGTGGAATCGAATCGAAGTAACCTTTTAAATCGGCGTCTACAATCCAAGTGTAGCCGCCCTGCAAAAGCCCTTCAACCCGCGCCACTGCCTGCTGCGCCTTGTGTCCGGGCCGAAAACCGTAAGAGTGCTCCGCAAACTCACGCTCGAAGATAGGTTCGAGCACTCGCTGCATTGCGCCTTCCACGATTCGGTCCCTTACACACGGTATTCCCAACGGCCTCTTCTCTTTTGTTCCCGGCTTGTCTATCCAGACCCGCCGGGCAGGCCGGCGCTCGTAGCTGTCCGAGCGCAGTTCCTGGTGCAAGCGTTTGAGTTCCTGCTCCCGATGAGCTTGGAACGCAGCAACGCTCTGCCGGTCCACTCCTGCTGCTCCGCGCTTTGCCGCTACGGCCAGCCACGAACTCATCAGGTTGCTTTCCGACCATACCTTATCCATCAGACTGTACCATCGGCCTCCCTTGATCCCTTGTTCCAAGGCCATCAACATGCGGTCGGTCCAGACCGAACGTTCCACCCACTTCCATCGAAGTGCGATCTCTCCGGCAGGCATAGTGGCCTTTGGGACCACACTCGTGCCGGTTTGCTTTTGGCTTTCGTTGTTCTACCATTCCTGCATCTGCCTTCCTGCGTCCCTTGGCTCCACGGCGTTATGTTGCACCGCTTCATCGCTACTACGGACGCTCTGACCTGTGCCGGGCGGGATCTCGGCCAATAGAGGCCTTCTTCCCGTGCTGCCCCGGCAGGGTTCCCTGCTTCATGCATGCAACCTTCTGACCATTCCGTCCCCACCCACTTCCCGTGTCCAACCAGGCTTTTCAGATGTTCACTATTCAGCGCTGGCATTTATCTATGGCTGCGGGTAACTCAATCCCGCTTGGGGCTTCGCTCATGCCTAGCAGGCTCGCCCAGCACGGTCAGCCGTATCGGGTTCGTTATCCTACGGACTGGTCATTCACCTTCCGTTGCTCCCCACACGGGAATCTCTCCCGCGCAGTCCCTTCGGTTACCGGGGGTGAACTTCTCCCGGAGGCGGACTTTCACCACCTTGTTTGCACCCACTCGCAGGCGCACTAGGCCCGGTGCCCCACCGGGCGCGTCCATTTTGTTCTCCCAGAGCAACTTGACTTTCAGAGCCACTGGTGTTTACTGAGCGTGTGAGCGGTCCTGGCCAGCATACGAAACCAAGCGCAACCAAAGAGAATCACCCGGGAGCACATTTGGTCATGGGACCTCCTGTAAACCTGTATAGTATCGTTCGCCCGACACGCATTTCTATCATTTCTGGGATCGATAGAACGGCTGCGGTCACATTTGTGGAAAGCAAACATAAGTACTCCAGTTCGGGTATAATGTTTTCATGTGTGGCGGGTTCAACGGAGATCGCTATGCAGCTTGCGCCAGCAAACAAGCTGCTGGGAATTCTCCCTCGCGCCTACGAAGGGACGGCGACCACTGAGACGGGAAGTCGTTGGTCAATAGTTGTGGGAAACACGACGGCGGAAGCTGTTACCTGTTCGATGGGAGACACTAAGCTGTTCATAGCTGCAAGGTCACGGAGCGGCGATACGCCGTACGCTCTCTGGTTGGCGTTGCCTGACATGCGCGCTCCACTCCTGGAAATCGAACTTTCTCCTAACCTCACGTGGTCAGAATTACGGCAATCAAAGTTCGGCCTTGGTTATGGCTTGATGGGACGTTGGCTGAGGGAACTTGATTCGGTGACCCGGGATTATGATGCGCAGCTAATTAAAGGAGGCATTGGTTGTTGTCTGGTAGCGTTTGAGAGGGTTTACAGATCCGAGTTCTCCAGGGAATGAACGTTCCCTCGGTTGACAAGGTGAGACCTCGAGGACTGTCACAATTATCCGTCGATCAGGCAATACCAGTGGTAAGCGAACTCTGCAGCCATCAAACACAGATTGAGCCGTGCAAGGCTTGAGCACTCGGACGCAATTCCGCTTACGGTTTTTGTCATTTTATTTTACATTTGGATTCCCGCTGAGAGCCTTACCTAAGTTACTTTAGTAAAACTGTTTACAACTCTTCTTTGCAAAAAAGTTGTTTTCACATGTCGGCATGCTTTACGAAATACTGGAGGGGTGAGAAACTGTAGGCAATGGCTTTTTGATTGTAAGATATCTTACACCAATGGTTTGCATCATGCATCGAATTCGTTGGTATTCTTCTTGCTCCCTCTAGAAATCAGTAACCTTAACCAAAAAACATGAACAACAAAACACTTCTAACTTTATCCTTCTCGGTGCTAATCAGTCTGAGTTCTAACGCGCAGATCCCGTTCGCGACGGGCAGCGGAGGGTCTGTCGGAGTTGGAGCAGTTCAACAAAGCATCGATTTTGTCGGCGACTATAACGGCGGGCTTGAAAACGATTGGGCGGACAAGTTCGGAGATAGGGGGCAGTTTCGGTTTGACCTAAATGTGACGGGCATTGTTGCCGTGGATGGATACCCGGCTTATGTATCGCCAGGAACTTATAGTTACGAAACCAGTCCCGTTTCGGGCAAGACCTGGGCGATCAACAACCTCTCCGGTGGTAATGTTGTTAACAGCGTGCTGCGCGGAACAATCCAATCCATTAACTTTGGAGAAAACACATTTGATGCGGTTTTGCTCTCCGATGGATTCTTCAATGGGTACGGGGATTGGAACAAGAATGGTGACGTCACTGATGACAAGGAACCGCTGAGTGACTTGCCAGTGGGAAACACCAAGTACGTTCTGAACGGTAAGGTCTATGTGTCTGGCACATTGGACCAAGCTCCAACCGGCGGTAAGACCTGGAATCTTACCTACACATTCGGAGTTCCTGATTCCTCATCCACTCTGATGCTTCTTGGAATAGCCTTTTCAGGAATGGCGTTCGTCCGCCGCCGGTTCGTAGCTTAGCATATTCGTCAGATTCGGAATAGGAACCCGGCTTTAACGCCGGGTTTTTCTTTGACTGTCCTCCGCCTCACCCCGGGTTCTCTCCGTGCGCGCATAATGCTTGAGCTCCTTTTCAGACATCTGGGTGGATCTGTGAAATCTGCGGATTTCCCTTTAAGTTCATTGTGTTGCACATCCCCTTTTTCACACCCCAAAAACCGCCCCAGGTGAAATTTGATTTCGACCTTTCCTGTCATCCCGAATATTGTGCGCGGAGATGTCTGCCGAGACCCAATTGACGCCCATGATGGCGCAGTATCGACGGATCAAGAGCGAGTTGCCTTCCGGCGCCTTGCTCATGTTCCGGTTGGGCGACTTTTATGAGATGTTCTTCGAGGACGCTCAGGATGGGGCGCGTCTGCTGAATGTGGCCCTGACCCGCCGTGGCACCGTTCCGATGTGCGGCATCCCTTTCCACGCGGCCAATGCCTATATTGGCAAACTGCTCAAGTCCGGACGCAAAGTCGCCATTTGCGACCAGGTGGAGGATGCGAAGAAAGGCCAACTGGTAAAGCGGGAGGTCACTTCGATCCTGAGCCCGGGGACTCATTTCGATGAGCGCATGCTCGTCTCCGAACGCAACAATTTTCTTGGGGCAGTTTATGAGTCGGGCGGGGTCTTTGGTTTGGCATTTGCCGACCTGACCACTGGCGAATTCCGCAGCACAGAACTCAATGGTGACGACGCGCTCCTGACGGAATTGCAGCGGGTGCGTCCGGCTGAGTTGATCTGTCCTGGTGAAGCTCAGAGCTTGCTGACCTTACTGCGCACTGGACAGCGGGGAAAGACATCGGATGCGCCTGCCCCGGAAACTCCGGGTGCTGAGCCGGGCAACCCTGGTCTGACTGGTGAATCCAGCTTCGGCTGGGTCCTGAATGGATACGAAGATTGGGTGTTTGCCGCTGAGACATCCGTTTTTACCCTGCGCGATCATTTCAAAGTCAGTTCGTTGGATGGGTTCGGCTTGAAAGACCGGGATGCTGCGAGCGGGGCTGCTGGCGCCGTTCTGCATTATCTTTCCCAGCACCTGCGCCGGGACATCTCCGGTCTCACGCGCATCTCGTTTTATCAGAGGACAGATTATCTCGCCTTGGATTTCACGACGTTGCGGCATCTGGAAGTTCTGGAGCCGCTCCATCATGACGCGCCACGCCAGGCGACGTTGTTCGGTGCCCTGAACCGGACCGTCACCCCCATGGGCGCGCGGCGTCTTCGCGATTGGCTCTCCCAACCCCTGGCTTCAGCAGACGCCATCGCACGAAGGCACGACGCCGTGCAACTCCTGCTTGAGGATGCTGAGGTGTTGGAGCGCTTGCGCAATGCTTTGCAGCAAGTGCGGGATCTAGAACGCACCGTCGGCCGCCTCAGCGCCGGCAGCGGTAACGCGCGCGACATGGCTTCTTTACGCACCGGGTTGGAGCAGTTGCCCGCAGTGAAAACCGTGCTGACTGACGCCTTGGCAAGAGCGACAGGTAACCACGGCGCCATGCGTGAATTGCCTTCGTTGGAAGTGCCCGGCCCCAACCCGGACGATAGCCTGATCGGCGCTTTGAGGGCGGAGATTGTTGAATGCCCCGAGTTGCGCACGCAGATTGCCGCTGCAATTGTCGATGAACCGCCGCTGGCGCTTAAGGAAGGCGGCATTTTTAGGGACGGCTTTGACCCCGCGCTGGACGAATTGCGACTGGCAATGCGCGGCGGCAAAGATTGGATCGCGAAGCTTCAGCAGGACGAGATCACCCGAACCGGGATTCCTTCACTCAAGGTGCGGTTCAATTCGGTTTTTGGATATTACATCGAGATCACCAGGACCCATCTCGACAAGGTGCCGTCGGACTACATCCGCAAACAAACGATCGCCAATGGCGAGCGGTTTGTGACCCCGGACCTGAAGACGATGGAAGGGAAGATCCTGGGAGCGGAAGAACGCAGCGTGAAGCTCGAATACGAGTTGTTCCAGCGACTCCGCGAATCGGTGCTCACATATTTGGCCGCACTTCAGAAGACGGCGTCGGCCCTCGCGCAGTTGGATGTGCTCTCATCCTTTGCAGAGGTGGCGCGGCTGTTCCAATATTGCCGCCCCACCGTGCGGGATGAGGGTGTGTTGAACATACGTGACGGACGCCACCCCGTCCTCGAACAGAACCTCGGCGGAGAGCGTTTTGTTCCGAACGATATTGTATTTGATTCCTCAGTTCAGATCGCGTTGATCACAGGTCCGAACATGGCCGGAAAGAGCACCTATATCCGGCAGGCCGCATTGCTGACCTTGCTGGCACACACAGGATCGTTTATTCCTGCTACGGAGGCCCGGGTGGATTTGGTAGATCGGATCTTCACGCGTATCGGCGCCAGCGATGACTTGGCCAGGGGACAATCCACCTTCATGGTTGAGATGTGCGAAACTGCGAACATCCTGAACAACGCAACCGCGCGCAGCCTGGTGGTACTCGATGAAATCGGGCGTGGAACGAGCACCTTTGATGGACTGAGCCTGGCCTGGTCGATTGTCGAATACTTGCACAACCAGGTGGGGGCGAAAACGCTTTTTGCGACACATTACCATGAACTGACCGAGCTGGCTGGACGTTTCCCGCGGATCAAAAATTTCAACATCGCAGTGCGGGAATGGCACGATCAGATCGTGTTCCTGCGCAAGATTGTGGCAGGCGGCACCGATAAGAGTTATGGCATCCAGGTGGCGCGTTTGGCCGGGGTTCCCAACCCCGTGCTACAACGGGCCAAGGAGATCCTGCGCAACCTGGAGGAATCCGAGTTAACCCCGGAAGGCAACGTGCGCCAGGTCAGCCGTCGGCAACAGGACCGCGAGAAACTCAAGAACCTCGCCCCCGCCCCGCAGATGGACCTCTTCGGCACTGCCTGACGGCAGGAGGACAGGAGGCCTATTGTGCAGAGATCCGTTGGAATGATTAAGAATCAAAAGCTATACCCAATGTTCAAAGCGTATTGGGTTAAGCTACGTAAACGCAACAAAGATAAAGTGTTGAGAGAAATGTGCAGAGTTAAAGAAAGTTATTGACGGAAAATCTGGTTGGATTTAAAAGGAGAGCACAACATTCAATCGCAGTAAATAGTCGGTCATATTGCTCATCTAAAGCATCCGCGCGCTTGGCAGCGGCTGGCGAAGAGAGGGTGTGAGTTCTCGTGGGTGTCTGCTCTTGGTTGGTTGCGGTGTCTTTCCATGTGTCATGAAGACGACCGGCCTAGCTTTGCACGCCCATGAAAACATGCGCTGGTGTTCGCTCTCTGCTTTTTGCCTTTCTTGCGATCCATACAGCTTTCGCAGGTTCCAACGATCAGGACCTCTCTCGGCATGTGCTTACACGGGCGCCCCATCACAAGGTCACGGCAGTTGTCGAGTCAGTCACGAATGCTGCGGGGGGCGTGGAGATTTTCACCAACAGGGTTACAATCGTCGCCAACGGATTACAGCGGCGACAGGGAGAGCTATGGGTTGACGCTTCGCCAAGTTTAGTAAAGTCCAATGCGGCTTTCTATTATGTGGGAGCTGCTTTCGAGGCGCGGTTTCCAGCGACGCTGAATTCGGAGTCATTGCTGGTGCGCATGCCCGACGGGGAGCGACTTGAGATAACCGTGATTGGACTGGCGTATTTCGATTGGGCGCTACAGACCAACGTCCTAATTGGGGGCATCGTCGAAAAACCAGGTGCCATCATCGAAAGCAACCATGTATCCTACGCAGATTGTTTCGATGATGTCCGCGCCGATGTGATCTATCATTGTGAAAGGGGCGCTCTTCACCAGAATATCAACCTTCGAGAGCAACTCCCGCCTCCTGAGGCTTGGGGGCTCAATTCCACGTCAACATTCCTGGTTGTTCTCTCGGAGGTTCATCACAGCCCTAAAGCTCAGATTCGCAAGAAATCCTTTCCAACGGTAACAGGGGATCTGGCGGATGAGGACATCCGGCTTGGATCGATGCGACTTATTCCGGGAGAAGCGTTCCTGAAGGTAAATGGAAAACAGATGAAAGGCATGCGGGTTGCCAAACAACACTCTGAGATAGATGGGCGAAAGATCCTCTTCGAGAAAATCCCTTTGATAAACATACGCTCACAATTGCAGGAATTGCCGCCTGTCGGTGGCTTGTCAACGAACTCCAGCACTGCCGGTGCAACGAACAGTTCGACAGCAAAACAGAAACGCTTTTTTGCAGCAGGCAGCCTCCCCGCGCCGGAAAGACTTGTTGAGAACACTAGAAAACACCAACTGGCGTTGTTGCCTGAATCGAAAACAAGTTTTGTGATCGACTGGGATCTTGTGGTGAACGCAGATCAAATGAACTTCGACTATGGGACCTATATTATCGATGGGGATGTCTATATATACGATGGCTACTTCAGTCCCGACGTTGTGATTAAGTATACCCGCGGAAGTTCCCTGCAACTGGATACCTTTCACTGGAACGGATCAGGTGAAGAAAAAGCTGTTATGACCTCGATCAATGATACCAGTGTTGGGGAAGGTGCGGATGAGTATCAGGATTGGGAGTCCCCTTACGATGGTGAGTACGGTCCTGCGTTGGTCGTCGATGCATCGGACCTGTCCCTGGCCCAGAGCAAGTTCGACGTCTATTACGCGTCGCCGGGAATTATCGCAGAACCATGCTATGTGACGGTAACAGCCCTGGACAAATCCGCGGACAAAAACACCGCTGGAGATACCGCTTCTTTTCGTATTCAACGCAGTCTCACGGACAGTGTTCTCACGGTGTATTATAGCACGTCCGGAGCTGCCCAGGCTGGCACGGATTACGCGGCACTTCCCGGCGCGGTGACCTTCTCAGCGGGACAAGCTGCGACGAATATTGTCGTTACCCCGCTTCAGACACACAATATTCCATTCTCTCGATTGAACCTGGTGCTCAGCGCGTCGGGACAGTATGTCCTGGGCACCGAGTCGGACGCACAGGTGTTTATTCGTGATAGCAGTCTTCCCGCACCTCCGTTGCTAATAAACATGGATTTGGCCACGGATGATTCACCGGAGGTAGGACCTGCGGCGATTGGGCAATCGGCTTCAGATTATTGGAATGCCATGCATTCGTCCTATTCGCAATGGGCGATCTCAAATGACCTGCACAACGCTTCCTATGTGCAGACTTCGATTAGCTGCACTTTGAGCAACACTCCGGGTTCTTGGGGGTTCAGTTGTCCCGATCCGATGCAGGGGAATTATGTTTATCGATCATCCGGTCCAGCGTTCATGGTCCTGAGCAACGTTCCGGCTGGCTTCTACGATTTGTATCTTTACTCGCAAGATGGAAACTACGATTTAGCGGTTGGTGCCCAGGGTTACGGAAACCGGAGGACCCATGATTGGCCAGTACGTCTTCCGTTTATTTGGGAAGAGGGAGTGCAGTACGCTGCTTTTCGAGGGTTCGAGGTGCACGCTGGCGAGACGGTTAAGGTTACACTGAACGCTGGCGTTGACGGTTATTCGGTTTTGGGCGGGTTTCAATTGATCAACCTGCCACCACCCTCAATCACGACCCAGCCTTCCGACCTCACGGTTAACCAAGGTGAGAATGCTGGATGGAATGTGACTGCCAAGGGAGCGCTCCCGCTTTCCTACCAATGGAAACGAAACGGAACAATTATTCAGGGTGCCACTCTCTCCAGTTTGCTGATCGGAAACGTCCAGCCTTCACATGCCGCGGGTTACTCCCTCACGGTCTCGAACGTAGCAGGGCAGGTGGTAAGCCGGACAGCAACTCTGACCGTGAGAACTCCTCCTGTCATCGTGGCCCAACCTGCAGGACAGGCAGTTGCTGAGGGATCGTTGTGCACCTTCACTGTGGGAGTGACGGGCACATCGCCGAAGCAGTACCAGTGGCAATTTCAGGGAACCGATATCACAGGGGCTACTGGCTCATCATTCACAATGGTATCGGCACAGACCTTCAGGGCAGGGGAATACAGGGTAAAGGTCAGCAACGCTGCTGGTTCAGCTTTGAGCAGTTCGGCTCTCCTGCAGGTTCTCCTGGCCCCCACGATTACCATGCAGCCTACTAATGTTGTGGCCAATACTGGCCAGGAAGCCCGGTTCGATGTCGCGGCAACAGGTTCTCCAACTCTGCAGTATCAATGGATGCACGCAGATACAAATTTGCCCGGGGCTACCTCCGCGGCCTTGGTATTGCCCAACGTCCAGGAACGCGATGCGGGGAGCTATAAGGTGCGGACGTGGAACGGAGCGGGGCAACAAATCAGCACAAACGCCATACTTCGACTGGTGAGCCGCCCTGTGATCATTTTACAGCCGCAAAACCTCCAGATAGAAGCGGGGGCGACCGGCAGTTTTTCAGTGGTCGCGACCAGTCCATTACCCATGGGTTATCAATGGAAACGAGGTGGAACGCGGCTATCTGATCGAGCGGGCTTAAGCGGATCGACGAGTGCTACTCTCCAAATAACCGCAGCCACCTCACAGGACGTCGGCATCTATACTGTCGAAGTTACCAACGCGGATGGCACCACGATCAGTGCCCCCGCAGCACTGACGGTATGCTCAAGTGCTGGCACGAGATGGGTGGATAGAGTGCTTTCACCTAAGTGGGTCAGATTTCAGGAATATAACGAGGTTCAAAATAATCAAACAGGCGTGTCGGGTCACCAGCCGACCCCCTGCTCACAAGACGTCGAGTTCGTGTTCGATAATCCAAAGGTTATCGTCGGATATAATCTCTCGGTTTCTCTATCTGGGTGGGATTCCAGACATCTGGAGTGGTATCAGAAACGCAGGGAGCTTAACTTTGGAGTTGATAACAACGGCGAGTCGTGCGCTGGCCCGCCTGAGAGGATGCAGATCTACGCATCTGTCGATGGGGGCACGGGGCTAATGCTTGTGTACGACCACACTTTCGCTTGGATGGAGTGGGAGATCGACCTGGAGCAACATGTATTACGAACTCGGATTCAGATCCCTTCCCAGTATTTTGGTTCCAAAGGCCAGGCTTGCAGTAAGGTTTTTATTAGGCTGATCAATGGGTGCCATGCTGGTTTGGTGATTTCGCCCATCGAACGGGTACAGGAGGATACAGTAAGCGCTTGCGATGGCCCTCCAATGATCGTAGGTCAGCCATCCGATCAATCGGTATGCCTTGGTGGCAGGGTCACGTTGAAGGCTTCCGTCCAGGGTTCTCCTCCGATGCGTTTTCGGTGGATGCTTAACGGTAATGTAATCCAGGGAGAAACGAGCGAGACACTCGCTATCGCCGCGGTCTCCCCCTTTAGCTACGGCAAGTATGCTGTGGAGGTGATGAACCGATTCGGAACTATAACGAGTCGTTCAGCTTCGATCGCGCCCGCTTACGGTCAAACCGTCAGCGTGACTAAGTTGACCGATCCCGAGGAGTCCTGCAGTGATGGTGTTTTTGAGATTAGCAGAAATTGCAGTGATGGTGACCTTGTTGTCTTCTATTCTGTGACAAACTATTCCCGTCCCGACCAAGGTTACGAAACATCCATCACTCTGCCGAATGGCAAGAGTTCAGTTCTGATTAGTATCCCAGCAAGCTTGGGGGATCCCGGAGATGAAGTGATTCTCCAGCTCCTGGCGGGCAACTACACTGTGGGACCTGATGCCGTGTCGATGATGACTATCCAGCCCTTATCCCCATTGATTCGGAGCGGATTCGATTTAGACGAGCTCCCTCCCAATGATGATCATAGCGGTCCTTTGGTGTCATTGGGCTTCCCGGTGCGACTCGACAGGTTTTCCTTTTTCGAAAGCCTTTACGTCAACAACAATGGCAACGTGACTTTTACCGAGAGCTTGGAGGAATGGACACCGGATGTGCTGAAATCTCTCGATTACCTAATTGCTCCGTTCTGGGCCGATGTGGACACCAAAGGCGTTGGAAAAGTCAAGTACGGTACGGGAGAAGTGAATGGACACAAGGCTTTCGGAATCACTTGGCAGGATGTGGGTTACTACCGGCAACAAGTTGATAAAACCAACCTTTTCCAGCTTCTGCTGATTGATCGCTCTGATGCCGAGTTCGGGGACTTTGATATTGAACTCAACTTCCAGAGGATCCAATGGGAGACGGGGTCCGCCAGCCAAGGTAGCAGCGGTTTTGGCGGTGTATCGGCGCGGGTTGGCTTCAATCTCGGTTCCGATTTCTTCGAAATGTATGGCTCAGGAAAGCCGGGGAAATTGATAGATGGAGGACCCAACGCACTCGTCAGCGGCAGCCACGGCTCATGCCGGAATGGGCGGTACATTTACCAGGTGCGAAAGGGCCGCGCTCTTCTCCCGCCGGTAGAGTTTTCGCCTCCGTGGACGAATGTCCTTCCGGTTACTGTTTCAATGGCGATCCCAGATCGCCCCACCGCTACAATTCGGTATACAGTGGATGGAAGCCTTCCAACTGAGTTCAGCCAGCTCTATTCCAGTCCGGTGGAGGTGCTGACCAACACGCAAATTCGTGCGCGGGGTTTTGCCCCAGGCCATGCACCGAGCTCGATTACCTCTGGAACATATGGGGACGCTGCGCCCTGTCCACAGGGAATTATTGCGTGGTGGCCGGGCGATGGCAACCTGGCTGATCGAACGGGGAGGCACAACGGGTTGTGTATGACGCCCGGAGAAGGTGTCTTTGCGCCCAAGTTCGACATAGGTGTTGTTGGGCAGGCTTTCAAGTTCGATTCAAGCTCCGGTGCCATGATTCGAACCTCTGAGACATCCATCGACTCTACATCATTCACTGTTGAGGGTTGGGTTAACTCCTCATCACCTCGCGGTGGGTGTCTGTTCGAACGCCATGCCCCAGGTTCCACAAACTATGCTGTTACTCTCGGCGCGGTGGGGGGGCACGAGCAGTCGATTGAATTCACGGTCATGGGTAGCGCAAAAGTATCGTGCAATGTGCCAGTTGGTCAATGGGTGCATTTCGCTGCCGTTTGTGCTGAGTTAGATGCCGATCGGCATGCGATCCAGCTCTATCTGAACGGCTTACTGGCCAGTGAGATCGTAGCTACGAACCTGGACACGACCCCGGCACGAGCTTGCTTTGTCCTCGGCTCACGTGTGGATGGAACGGAACGGTTCTATGGCCTTGTTGATGAGATTTCAGTTTACAGCCGAAGCCTGTTTTCTGCGGAGATTTTCTATATCTTTCAGTCTGCTAAAGGCAAGTTGGCACCCCCCGTGCATGATGGATTTCTGGCACACGGGTTGGTTTTCGAACCTGCCGCCTCAGGCGGAAGTGTCACGGCAGGGGATCGTGCAAGCTTTGGGGCTTTCGCCGAAGGCGAAAACCTCACCTACTACTGGAAACGGGATGGGCTGGATGTAGATTCTTCTCAACCCGGGTGGGATGCTAACCGCGCTCCGTTCCTCATCCTTGAGCATTGCGATGCCACCAACGCCGGGAATTATAGTCTCACGGTTAGCAATCAATTCGGGTCCACTAACTTATCGGGATTGGACCTCTTTGTGGCGCCTTCAGTTTTAAGGATTCTGGCTCAACCACAGGATCAGGTGGTCTATGCCGGAGACTCGGTTCGGTTTCAAGTGGTAGCGATTGGATCGGGAACGCTGACTTATAGTTGGGAACACGATAGGGTTCCAGTGCCTGGAGGCACAACCGCGAGTCTTGTTATTCCTGCGGCGCTGGAGAGCCATGGCGGTGGCTACAAGGTTATTGTGGAATCCAGTGGTGCTGATCCTGTGGAAAGCGAAACAGCAACACTCTATGTCAATTCTGTGCGGCCCCCTGCGATTTGGGAGCATCCAAAGGATCAGGTCGTCTACGCCGGGCAAGGTGCGAGCTTGGTTGTATCTGCGACCGGAACAGCTCCGCTAAACTACCAGTGGTACCGGGACGGTGAGGTGCTGTATGGGGCGACGAAGCAAATCCTCACGTTGGTACCAACGTCGGCACAGATTCACCTGAAGGTGCGGGTTTGGAACAGTGCAGGTGAAGTGGAGAGCCGCAACGCACTTGTTGTCGTTACTAATACCGGCCTTAGCCCGTTCATTGTGCGATCCCCAAATTCCCAAACGAACCTGGTGGGCGAGACCGCCGTATTTGAGGTAGTAGCGACAGGAGCCAGTCCCTTGATCTACCAATGGTCCTTCAAAGGCTCAGAAATCCCAGGGGAAACAGATGCTTTCCTGAGGCTTGAGAAAATCGGACTCTATGACTCCGGGACCTATTCAGTTATAGTGAGTAACTCCTCCGGTATTGCCCAGGCCTCAGCCGGGTTGCTGGTCACTACCGTTGATCAGCCCAGCATCTCGTTTATGAAGCAACTCAGGCTTCCTGAGGTTGAGGGCACGTTCCGGATCACGGGCAAAGATCTTGAAAAAAACTCCGATGCAACGAACTACACCTATTTCGTTGTGGAAAAGGTGCTCCGAGGCACCTTGTATGTGGATGGGGATCTCTATTCTTCCGGTGATCGGATTGTCGAACACTCATCTGCCCTGACATGGAGCGCTCCGGCGGGCGCTGCTAATGCCACGAATCCGGTGTTTGTCGTGCACGTGGCGACCGACCATGCGAGGTCCTCAAACTCGGTGCCTGTATTTCTCCAGCACCACCTAAGATCCCAGCTCTATTCCTGGGGGTGGAATGAGTGGGGACAACTCGGTAACGGCTGGTACTCTCTCGAAGAGACGGCGCCTTTCGTCATGAATCAAGGCCTTCAATGGCAGCGCGACTATGGGTTCCTCATCCAGGATACTGTTTCCCATCCCTACGAGCCTCTGCCGGCATCCTCGGCGTACAACTGGACGAACTCTATCCACATGGAACAGCAGCCACAAGAGGTAATGGGGATTTCGAATGCCATCTCCATAATCTCAGATATGCGATCGGCTGACGTTGTTACTTCGGATGGTCAGCTTTGGCAATGGGGTGAGAACTGGAGCAGTACCGTTTTTGGGATCGCCCGGCTAACCACTCACCCAAAGCAGGACAAGGCGTTTGCCTTGGGTGAACTCGATATACCTTCGAACGTATATTTCCCCGGAATCATTTCGCCTGCACCCCTGCGATATCGGGCTCCAAGGTTATGTGGACAACCTGAGCCTTTTACTGGGCTAAAAGCGATCTGTGGAGGGCGTCTGGCGGGAGGATGGCGAATCGCACTTAAGGACGATGGAACCCTCTGGTCCTGGGGAGGGTTGGATGACCCGATGTACCGCCAAACTGGTGTCCAGGGGCGTGACCCTGATGCTGATGGGGATTTAGTCAGCACTTCATTCGGTCGGCATCTCGTGACCCCCATGCCGATCGAAATCCCATGCGTCTCTCCAGCCACACCTGATGGGAGAAAGGTAATAGAGGTACGAAGCGGAGAGTGTGGCGCTGTCGCCCGATGTGCAGACGGAACCATTTGGTGGTGGGGCTCTGTTGCTACACCTGACTGGGAATACGACAAGTTTGTTGACCGCGAATACCATGAGAAATGGAAGCCGACCCTCTTACCCAGCTTGGGCACGAACCCGCCCGTTCGCCAGATGAGCGCCAATTTCAACCACTACGTTTTCTTGAAGGAGAATGGAGACGTTTTAGAGTTGGGTTACGTTCCTTCTCTAGATAACTCCGGGTTGGTGGGATTGGGTTTGGATATATTCACGCCATTTATCCACTCTCCATCCCCCATGGAGATGCAGGAGGCTCACACGAACGCTCCTCAGCGCGTCGCCGGGCTGCCGTCGAACATCGTTCAGGTTTCTGCTGGTTGGGCGTTTGGTGCCGCTTTGACCAGCGAGGGAAAAGTCTGGATTTGGGGGCATAGAACTCCCTACAAGCCGTGGCTTGCCAATGAGGAACGGATTCGGCCCACGCTGATCTCTACTATGGCGGACATCACCAACGTAGTAGCCTTCGGCAACTACGGCATCATGGCCATCGACAATCGCGGATTGCTTTGGGGGTGGGGACTTAACTACCGCGGCTGTCAACTCGGCCCTATGGGCGATATTGACTGGGACGGAACATCCAACTTCAAAGCGGAGGCGGTCCGTATCCCAGGAATTGAGAATGCCACCGAGTTGCATTGCACTGAACACAATGTTTTCGTCCTAGGCACACGGGAAGAAGGGAAGCCCGTCGGTTTGAAAGGGGTAGGTCTTGATCAGTCGGCCAGGATCAGTTGGCAACCCTATCCAGGCGCGGAGTCATATTACGTTTTCCGCTCTACCAGCAGGGATGATGGCTATGAGCTTCTGGTCATCACCAATAGCCTGGAGGTGATCGATAATGGACCTCTGGTCAACGGAACCACCTATTACTATCGGGTGGCGGCTAAAGTGAACGGTTCTCTGACCGCGAATTCCTGGGAAGTGGCCGTTCGTCCTCAAGAACCACCCGGAGCTGTGACTCAGTTTTTGTGCACGCACGGTTGCCGGGGCGCGGTTCTTTCCTGGAACCCACCAGGGAATATCGAGATCAGCCAACCAGTCGAGTACCGCATCGAACGCGCCACTAACTCCAGTCCTCCCATCTTCATCCTGATTGCCACGCAACCGACCAATGTTTTGAGCTACCTGGATGAGGGCTTCTCTGAAGGGGCATCGTATCGAGTCACAGCTTGGAATTATTCCGGCGGCACCCCGAGCGATCCACTTCAGCCTACAGGCGCAAAGGTCTGTGCGCCCGCTCCCTATATTTCACCGGCATGGCGCGCCGAACTGCGGGCTGAACGTGAGCAAGTGACTGAAGGTTATGATCGTGTGACATTGAGATGGTCAGGACCGGCCATCGAAAACCAGTCTAGTTGGCGGTTCGCATCGCATCACTTCCCTGATGACTATGGCACAAACCTGATCAACGAGCTTGTGACGCCGACGCGCGCTTTATCCGGTTGGTTGTGGGACCGGATGACCTCAGCGCACGGCGTTCTCCTGGGTTCTAATAACGAGCCCAAACCGGCTGCATTGGCTCAGGCGCTGAACCAAATCATTGAGTCCATTCACAGCGGCACCAATGGCTGCATTTACACGACCGATCTTGGCCTGCCGACCACGCCCATTATAGAGGCGCTGCTCGCTAAAGAAACTTTAACGCCGGCTGAGCGTGTGCAGCTTAACCGACGCCTTCTCGACTATTCGTATTTGTACACCCAATTCTTCCTGAGTGGGTCAGTGTGGGGCAACGGCGATGGCGGAGTTTCTGCGAACTGGCTGGTTCAGTCCTATGAGATACCTCCCGATGGACCGGATTATCTTCCAAACTCGCTCGTGCAAAAGTTTAGCCCCGCAGATCAGGCCCTGTTTGCCACAGCCTCTTCTTCCGTTCGACTCGGGTTGGTAACGTCCAACTTGAACTATATCATGACACAACCGTCCGATGGGATTAGGGGGTCTTTCTACAAGGAAAGCATGCTCGGAAACGCTACCTTATCCGATCAGACAAAAGCCCTCTTGAACCGGACCACAGCGCCAGCTACCGGCCAGGAACTTGTGATGCTCAATCGTCTGCTCATTCAAGACTTGTGTCCGGGGCTAATGACTCCGGGACCAAATTGGGGAAGCAACCTATCAGGCTTCCGGTTGCATTATTCCTTGAGCCCCACTGGCACGGAAAAAACGATCAGGCATTACACACGGGATCTCGGACTTCCAAAGCCTGTGCGGCAACACGATAACGAGGTGGTGTGGGAGTTTAGCTTCGGTGTTGCCCCTTATTCCGTTTGCTGGGCCTCCGTCTCGGCTCTTGTCTCCGCCGACGAGGGCGAGGCTTCTCTGCAGGTCGGCCCGTTGTCTCCTGCGGGTAAACCCTGGCCCTTCGGCTTGAGAGCAATCAGTGGGTATCAGCAGGTGTATCTGGATTGGAAAGACGACCCCAGGTACGCCAGCTTCGATGTGCGCTATACAACGGATCCTTGGGACACGCCATCCTTGCTTCTGGCAAGCAATCTCAAGGTGAATCGTTTCTGGCATGCCACGACTAACAACACGCAATACCGATACCGGGTTACCGCGTATCCTTATGATTCCGGCGAAGCCTTGGTTTCGGAAGTCGTCGCAGCCAGCCCGTCAAACGATTCGAGGCTGGGGCCGAACTCAGGTCTCATCTTCAGCGCGGAGGCTACCCCCTATTCGGGCTCGGTTCTCGTGGAGTGGACCGTTCCCCACTTGCCGGGAATCGATGCGGAGGCTCTCGGTCAGACGAACTGGCAATTCTACCTTGAACGTGCCACTAGCGACGGCCACTACGATATACTGACCGAAATGAGCTATGGCTTAGCCTTCTTCGATGACGAGGCGGCGAATAGGCAGACCTATACCTACCGAGTTAGTGCCATCGATACGAACTACAATCGCTACTTAGCTGTAGCTTCTCTGAAAGGCGGCAACCCGGGTCAAACCAATGTGACGCCATCCGAGGATCTGGCTTTTACTTTGCTGCCTCTCCAGCCGGGCGATGGATACGTAAAAATCGCATGGCCGCCCATCCGAGCCACTGGTTTCAAAGTTCAGCATTCCTCCGAAGGTGGCCCTTTCAGTGATATCGGGCAGTTTTTCAGCTCATCTGCCAGGGAGAACGCCACCAATTGTTGTTACCACCTAGACGCGCAGAACGGCATCGACCATAGCTACCGTGTTATCGCGATCACTCCGACTGGCGTCGAGATTACTTCGGATGTGAAGACCGCCCGTCCCTTGGGGTCACTCGCACCCCTCCCGCCGCGGCGAATCAACGCCAGCCAAATCAAAGAAGGTGGGCAGCGCTCCATGCATCTGAGTTGGCCCGCAGTCCGAGGCGCCGCCTCCTATCAATTATTCAGCCGGATTAATGGGGCACTGGATCTGGTTTATCAGGGCGCAGCAGACCAGTGCGTTTACAATCTGCCGAGCGCGGCTAGTTCCGTGCTTGACGAAGGTTCCGTGAGGACATACCCGCTCGACTTTGAAGTCCGCACCCTGAACCTTGCCAAGCTGCCAAGCGAACCCTACGCGCAACGGATCATTTGGGAAGAAGATAACGTCCAGGAAGGTGCTGCTACCAACCTGTGCCTGAGGGTCGGAGCTTGGACCTCCACGAACGGATCGTCCTTGAGCGTTATCGGTCCCACAAATCTGGTCTTATCGGTCGAATTTGATTTCATCAGAGTGGCCCGCGTCGTTTACTACGCCAACGGAAACCCCATTGGCTCGGTTGAGGGCGGGTCAGAGTTTCTGTGGTCTCGTGTCCCTGGGGGAAGCAACCTGGTTTGGGCGACAGTCGAGGTGGCTGGTCTCAACCCCGCCAACATCTCCGCCAAGTCGCTTTTTAGGACTACGCCTAGCGTGGTTGAAGTGACCATCCGACCAGAGTTGAGTGCCTACCAGACAGCCGTTACCGATCTCCAATTGCCTGCACCAGCCTTGCCAATCGTGCTTTCCCGGGCGTATTCAAGCCGGATCACTAATTCCACCCTGAGTGATCTCGCGGTAGGCTGGAACGCCAGTTGGACCGCCCCCAGCGTCACTCTATCAGCCCCGCTCGAAACCGGCTGGAAACCGGCCAGTTCTGAATTCCTGAGCACCACCTATTACAGCATCGGTGAAAGTCAGAATCATGTCTTAACAGTGACGACTCCCGATGGGCAGAGTGCCTACTTTCAGGTGGGGATTAAACAGGCACCGGAAATGCGACATGAGATGTTCGAATGGCTCTATGACACGGTGGAAATGGAGGTCCTGCCTTATGATCCCAACCAAGGTACATTATCAGGCATTTACCGTGCGGACCTTCAGGTTGAAAACTCCGAAGTCTGGGAAGAAGCTTCCATTTCCCTATCGGTCCCGCGAGGGGTTTTGCAGTATTCGACCCCGACAGGCATTTCCTATTACTTCAAGCCAGATCCCGGTGACCCGTTGCGGTGGCGGTTGTCGTATATTGAGGATCTGAATGCGAATCGGATTGATTATTTGTATTCCTCGAACCCTCCATACCGCTTGGAGCGTATTCAGCATTCCTGTGGCCGGTTCGTTTTCTTTGAGCATCGCTCGCAAGACCTGCTTGTTTACACCCAGGATCCGCGCTGGGGAGCCTTGCCCGATCTTCAGTACACAATTATCGACGGCTATTTGCGCCAGGTCATCAGGCCAGTCGGACGGAACGATTCCAGCACGCTCGCGGTAACAGATTACGAATATGGCACCACGAATGTCAGCGCCTCTGGCTATTCGGCTGCGAATGCTCGCCGCCTGGTAACCTCATACGATGTCCGCGGAATCCGCGTGCTCGCAAATCAATACACCGGGGACGGTGATCTGCTAAGCCAGACCGATGCGAACGGAAAGGTCACGAACTACTCGCTCGATGATCAAAACAAGCTGCAGATCAGCAAGACGGTTGGAACGAACACCACCAGTGTGACGGTCAATCACGACTTGAGCGGTGCCATCTCCGACGTTACAGATGGCAGCAGTTCCCTCACGAACTCCTATGATCCCCAAGGACGGCTAACCACGCAAACTGACGCTTCGGCTAATTCGAAGATTTTCCATTATGATGAGCAGGATCGAATGACCGGGGAAACGGATCAGCTCGGCAAC
This sequence comes from uncultured Verrucomicrobiota bacterium, assembly GCA_942493075.1. GTDB lineage: Bacteria > Verrucomicrobiota > Verrucomicrobiia > Limisphaerales > UBA8199 > JBBQYD01. The sequence goes on from OW818681.1 coordinate 959,156, forward strand.
AGCACTCGCACAGAGTTTAATGAGTTGGGATTACCCACGCTATCCGTAGATGCCAACCGGAATACGAACATCTATAGTTACGATAAAAGAGGAAACACTCTAGCCCATCTTTCCCCGAGAGGGATGCGCACGAGTTACGAGTACTATTCCCCTGGCAAAATCGCCTCGAATTCCCCAACACTGCTCATGCGGGAGTCAATAATCGACGGTTCCATTCCCTACCAGGTCATGAGGGACTATCGGTATACTCCCGCAGGGGATCTGGAGCAGACCACAGAATACTGCGCTGATAAGAGCACCCAGGGGACCGTCGATTCGCCGATAACATCCTGGTTCGCGTATTATCCTAACGGCGACAGGCTCGCAGAAATCAAGGTTCGCTTGCTCCCATCCGGACAACAGGAGTTCATTTGCACGGAATTCAGAAGTGACGCCTTGGGCAGGGTGACGAATACCGTGACCAAAGTCAGCCAGACCCCTTGCGGCACTTCCGCCGTCAACGATTGGGTGAACAACAGCGGTATATGGACCGTCCTGCAATCGACAACAGCCACGTACGACCTTGCAGGCAGAATCATTACCTCCACCGATGCCTATGGCCACACCACCACTTCCGAGTACGATGTGAGTGGAAACCTCATCGAGACTCGTTACCCGGATGGGACCGTTAGCCGGACCGCCTATGATGGATTTGGGCGTCAGGAGTGGAGCCAGGATCGCGCTTATCCTTCCAACCAACTCACCACGGCCTCAGCGAGCCGATCTGTTTACGATTCGGCGGGCCGGATGGTTCGTTCGGAACGTTGGGATAAGGTCACGCTCAAGAAGGAAGCCAATATGAGCGCCGTTCTGCGCTCGGGGGCCGCTCGGCCCAATGCGGTCGTTTTTCTTGAAGGGCAGGGGCAACAGGCACAACGCCGGCACTTCAGCCGGACCGTTTACGATTCTCTCGGCCAGGTTCAATACTCAGTCAGCCCCAAGGGTGCCGTTACGGAGTTCAAGTATGATGCCGCTGGAAGAAGGACCAACTCCATTACCTATCTGGCTTATACCGCAAGCACGACCGACCCGGAGGCCGCTATTAATCCCGGTGCTGGCGCTCAGCCCGTCGTTACTTCCTTCACCTATGATCCCAACGGGAATCAAGCGACTGTCACCGATGGTCTCGGCCAAACCACCTCCTACTTCTACGATGAGGAGAACAGACTTGTAAAAACAGTCTTCCCGGCTGCTGCCGGAGAATCGCCAGGCGTCCGCCAAACGTTCTATGACGGCTTGGGACGCCGCATCCGTGAGGAGGACGAGTCGGGCACTGCAACCGAGTACGTTTACGATTTTCGCGGGCTGCTCCAAGCTGTAAAGCTCGCGGTGGACTCGGCGTCTCCAACGGTCACGCAGTTCCGGTATGACACCCTCGGCAATCTGATCACGCAAGAGGATGCCGAGAAACGAGTCACCTATTTCGAGTATGACGCTCTGGGGCGCCGGGTGAAACGGATACTGCCTGGCGGGTTTGTTCAGGGGTTTGGGTATGATTCAGTGGCCTGGCAGAACCAGACTCTTGCGCGCAGCTTCGTAACGAACTTTAATGGGCAGGTCATCGTGATCACCAACGACTGCATGGGACGTATCATGTCCAAGGCGTTGCCAGCGCGGCCCGAGGCCGGTCTTGCGGCAGCCTGGGTCAGTTACGCCTACAATGCGCGTGGCCAGTTGGTTCAGGTGCAGCATACGGGCGGTGTCACACGAACTGTTCAGCAGGCCTACGATTCACGCGGAGATTTGCGGGTCAAATCCACCCCGGAAGGCACCCTGAGCTACAGCTACAATAACTTTGGCGAGCTCGTGTGCATCTCCGCTCGCACGAACTACACGGGTTGGTCTGGAACAACATCCGAATTCGAGAATCTGAGTGTCCTGAACACCAATGCCTCGAGCGCCGTTTGGAATTACCAGTACGATGGCCAGGGACGCTTGTCGCAGGTGAGTTCGGATTCCGAGGTGGCCGATGCCACTTATGCCTACAGTGCGGTGGGAAGCCTTGCCACAACCACCTATCGAAACGGAATCACCTCGGGGTATGACTACAACCCGCGCAACTGGCTGCGCCGCGTACGCAGCACCCGGGGAACCGCGTTGGTCGCTAACTTCGACTACGATGAGGCCGGAACCAACGCTATCGCAGGCGTGGGCGGATCATCCGAGTGGGATAGCCGAAGGCTCTCGCCGACAGGCCAGCGCCGTCGGGTGGTTGAGCACCTGGCGGAGAGCACCCGCACCGTTGATTACGATTACGATGCCCTGAAACGGTTGGTGACAGAAACGGTGCGGCCTAGCATTACGGGAACTCCAGTTGGAGCCGCCAGTTATCAGGGCACAACACCAGGGACAGGTTATGATCGGGTCGGTAACCGCCGGTCACGCGAGGTATTCGGGATGCCCGGGTTGACGACCTATGCAGGGCATCAGTTTGATGAGCGTGATCGGCTCAATCCTGGAACCGAGTTTGGTTATGATGCCAACGGAAACACGACCAACGACAACAATGGCGGTACATTTACCTTTATGATGCTGAGGATCGCCTGATCCGCTTCTCGAAAGCCGGTACCACGGTGGAGTTCGCCTACGACGACTCCGGGAATCGAGTGAAGAAGGCGGTTACTCGGAATGACACGACCACTGTGACGAGGTATCTGGTAGAGGATCGCAACCCCACCGGCTATGCGCAGGTGATGGAGGAGATCCCGGATCAATCAACCGTGGGATTGGTGGGATACTGGCGATTCGACGAAGCTACAGGCACCACAGCCCTGGATCAATCGGTCAATGGTTACAACGGAACGTTAGTGAATGGACCTGTCCGAAGTTCCGGCAGGGCAGGTGGGGCCGTGACTTTTGATGGAGTCAACGATTACATCCAGGTAGGTGCGCAGCCAGGGTTGACGGTGAGTGCAGAGTTGACGGCCAGTGCCTGGATTTATTTAACAGGCACCGGAGGCAGTATTATCAACAACGAGGGCCAATATGCCCTGGGGGTGATTAGTGGTAATCTTTGTTGGGGCGTGGCGAACGAGGATCCCGGATGGCATTGGATTGGCACCGGTTGGGCGGTGCCAGCCAACCAGTGGGTTCATGTGGCGATCGTCTATGGCAATGGCGGGATGCGTGCCTATGCCAACGGTGCGCTGATTCAAACCTACAGTAATGCCTCCGGTCCTATCGTAGATGCCCTTCCAGTGCTAAACGATTTCCGAATCGGCGGGCGGCAGTCGGGAGGCCACTATTTTGCCGGGAGTATCGACGAGGTGCGTGTGTATAACCGGGCCTTAACTGCAACGGAGGTTCGGGGCCTGGCAGGCGATAGCGTTCAGTATGTCTATGGCCTGGATCTGATCAGTCAAAAGCGCAATGGCACGACCCGCTACTACGGTTACGACGGACTGGGCAGCGTGCGGTATGTGGCCGATGATGCCGGCCTTGTCGTCGATGCATACACTTACGATGCGTTTGGGATTTTGACGGAGCGCAAGGCGCGAACTTCTGGCGGAACCTGGGCCTTGTTCGACATCTCTCAGCCAGAGACACCTCCCCCCGGCACCACCCCCACCGTCAATAACTACCGTTATACTGGCGAGCAATGGGATCAAGACCTCGGGATGTACTACCTCCGCGCCCGATACTACAAACCCGATCTCGGCAGGTTCTGGACGATGGATTCCTTTGAGGGGAATAGCCAGGACCCGCTCGGCCTGCACAAGTATCTGTATGCGCACAACAAGCCCGTAGACATGACGGATCCGTCCGGGCATGAGAGCATTATCAGCGTAAATAGCAGCATCGCCATCGGACTGCGGATTACGGCTCAAGTCGGAATTCGAGTCGCCGCAGCCTATGATCGCGTCGAGTGGCTTCGCGACGGCGTAACAATCCTCCAGAAGCTTGCCGCCACGGGTGCAGTCGATCCAATCGCGCTGGGGATGTTCGCCTCCGATTTTATCCCCTTCAAGAAGACCTGGGATAAGTTGGCCATCTACGGCAACAAACTATGGGGAGCCGGCACAACGCTGAATCGGACGTTCCAGTCTCTCATACAATCAGGAGGACGTACGGTTCGAGCTGCGGAGCAAATGGGAGAAATTGGCGCGGCGTTCGTCGCCAGAAAAATGGGTATGCGCCCGACAGGCTTCATGCCGAGGTATCATGGAATTGATGATGTTTACGAGTTCAATGGAAAGTTCGTCATTTTGGAAGCCAAAGGCGGCACCTCAATGCTTGCAGAAGGGCAGATGAGCCAGAATTGGATTCGAGAGAAGATTCGCGAACTGAAGGCCAAGGGAGACCCTTGGGGAGTGAAACTCGAGCAAGCAATGGGAAATGATCAACTTCAAGGAATGGTCGTAACAACAAAGATCAACGCGAATGGCGTGGTTCAAGACCCGGAGTTCATATTGAAGGAACTGCGAGATATCGGCCAAAACTCTTTCTGACGGCAATCCTATGCGGAGAAATCTTTTCGAAAAGTTCGGAGCAACATTTGAACTCGGTCAGTTTTATCCAGCCTACGAGCGCAAGCTCAACGCTGTTGAACCTGATTGGCTCGTCCCTGGATCAAAAGCGGCTCTAGTGGATGATGCTACCTTTATTGCACTATTCTACTGGTGCGAAGGAAGGAGTGGAGACGCAAAAACTTACGCCGCTGAATGTGTGAAGCACGGCGTCGAGTATTTTTTCGGTAAATGGCGTGAAGAAATACCGACGGACCTCAAGACGCGGGATGCCGTTTGGTGGAGGATTCACGCCACGTGGGTGACGCCGTTCCGAGAAGCATTGTGTTGGGCGACAGCACTCGGTGATTGGAAGGCGGTCCAACTCTTAGCCGAGTATCCGGCGAAAGAGACCAGGCCGGGTGTCGATGCAACTCGGGAAGACGCTGCCGCCTGCTTTGCTTTGGCGAGTCTGTTGCGCGGGTCGGCTCCTTCTGACTACGAGGCGTGCTTTGGCGTAATTCAAAGAGGCAAAAAGGAGAAACCCAAACTGGTAGCAGGTGTCGTTCGGGCCTTGCAGGCAAGGAACGCAGACCAATTCCAGAAATGCCTTGAAGCGTATCTGCACTACTTCCGCAAATCGGAGTTCAAGAAAACGTCGTTGGACAAGCTGCTTTGTTTGGACGGCACAACGCTGCTCAATCTCGGCCTTCACGTGGGGTTGGCTTTTAGCATCCCCCCGGAAGTTGAAGACCACATCATCCGCCTGAAATGAGCCTTAAGCCGTTACTGAGTTCACGTATGATGCCGCTGGAAGAAGGACCAACTCCATTACTTATCTCGCTTATACCGCAAGCATGACCGACCCGGAGGCCGCTATTAATCCCGGTGCTGGCGCTCAGCCCGTCGTTACTTCCTTCACCTATGATCCCAACGGGAATCAAGCGACTGTCACCGATGACCTCGGCCACACCACCTCCTACTTCTACGATGAGGAGAACAGACTTGTAAAAACAGTCTTCCCGGCTGCTGCCGGGGAATCCCCAGGCATCCACCAAACGTTCTATGACGGATTGGGACGCCGCATCCGTGAGGAGGACGAGGCGGGCACTGCAACCGAGTACGTTTACGATTTTCGCGGGCTGCTCCAAGCTGTAAAGCTCGCGGTGGACTCGGCGTCTCCAACGGTCACGCAGTTCCGGTATGACACCCTCGGCAATCTGATCACGCAAGAGGATGCCGAGAAACGAGTCACCTATTTCGAGTATGACGCTCTGGGGCGCCGGGTCAAACGGATACTGCCTGGCGGGTCGGTCCAGGGGTTTGGGTATGATTCAGTGGCCTGGCAGAACCAGACTCTTGCGCGCAGCTTCGTAACGAACTTTAATGGACAGGTCATCGTGATCACCAACGACTGCATGGGACGTATTATGTCCAAGGCGCTTCCAGCCCGGCCCGAGGCCGGTCTTGCGGCAGCCTGGGTCAGTTACGCCTACAATGCGCGTGGCCAGTTGGTTCAGGTGCAGCATACGGGCGGTGTCACACGAACCGTCCAGCAGGCCTACGATTCACGCGGGGATTTGCGAGTCAAATCCACTCCCGAAGGCACCCTGAGCTACAGCTACAATAATTTTGGCGAGCTCGTGTGCATTTCCGCTCGCACAAACTTCACGGGTTGGTCTGGAACGACATCAGCCTTCGAGGATCTGAGTGTTTTGAACACCAATGCCTCGAGCGCCGTTTGGAATTACCAGTACGATGGCCAGGGACGCTTGTCGCAGGTGAGTTCGGATTCCGAGGTGGCCGATGCCACTTATGCCTACAGTGCGGTGGGAAGCCTTGCCACAACCACCTATCGAAACGGAATCACCTCGGGGTATGACTACAACCCGCGCAACTGGCTGCGCCGCGTACGCAGCACCCGGGGAACCGCGTTGGTCGCTAACTTCGACTACGATGAGGCCGGAACCAACGCTATCGCAGGCGTGGGCGGATCATCCGAGTGGGATAGCCGAAGGCTCTCGCCGACAGGCCAGCGCCGTCGGGTGGTTGAGCACCTGGCGGAGAGCACCCGCACCGTTGATTACGATTACGATGCCCTGAAACGGTTGGTGACAGAAACGGTGCGGCCTAGCATTACGGGAACTCCAGTTGGAGCCGCCAGTTATCAGGGCACAACACCAGGGACAGGTTATGATCGGGTCGGTAACCGCCGGTCACGCGAGGTATTCGGGATGCCCGGGTTGACGACCTATGCAGGGCATCAGTTTGATGAGCGTGATCGGCTCAATCCTGGAACCGAGTTTGGTTATGATGCCAACGGAAACACGACCAACGACAACAATGGCGGTACTTACCTTTATGATGCTGAGGATCGCCTGATCCGCTTCTCGAAAGCCGGTACCACGGTGGAGTTCGCCTACGACGACTCCGGGAATCGAGTGAAGAAGGCGGTTACTCGGAATGACACGACCACTGTGACGAGGTATCTGGTAGAGGATCGCAACCCCACCGGCTATGCGCAGGTGATGGAGGAGATCCCGGATCAATCAACCGTGGGATTGGTGGGATACTGGCGATTCGACGAAGCTACAGGCACCACAGCCCTGGATCAATCGGTCAATGGTTACAACGGAACGTTAGTGAATGGACCTGTCCGAAGTTCCGGCAGGGCAGGTGGGGCCGTGACTTTTGATGGAGTCAACGATTACATCCAGGTAGGTGCGCAGCCAGGGTTGACGGTGAGTGCAGAGTTGACGGCCAGTGCCTGGATTTATTTAACAGGCACCGGAGGCAGTATTATCAACAACGAGGGCCAATATGCCCTGGGGGTGATTAGTGGTAATCTTTGTTGGGGCGTGGCGAACGAGGATCCCGGATGGCATTGGATTGGCACCGGTTGGGCGGTGCCAGCCAACCAGTGGGTTCATGTGGCGATCGTCTATGGCAATGGCGGGATGCGTGCCTATGCCAACGGTGCGCTGATTCAAACCTACAGTAATGCCTCCGGTCCTATCGTAGATGCCCTTCCAGTGCTAAACGATTTCCGAATCGGCGGGCGGCAGTCGGGAGGCCACTATTTTGCCGGGAGTATCGACGAGGTGCGTGTGTATAACCGGGCCTTAACTGCAACGGAGGTTCGGGGCCTGGCAGGCGATAGCGTTCAGTATGTCTATGGCCTGGATCTGATCAGTCAAAAGCGCAATGGCACGACCCGCTACTACGGTTACGACGGACTGGGCAGCGTGCGGTATGTGGCCGATGATGCCGGCCTTGTCGTCGATGCATACACTTACGATGCGTTTGGGATTTTGACGGAGCGCAAGGCGCGAACTTCTGGCGGAACCTGGGCCTGGTTCGACATCTCTCAGCCAGAGACACCTCCCCCCGGCACCACCCCCACCGTCAATAACTACCGTTATACTGGCGAGCAATGGGATCAAGACCTCGGGATGTACTACCTCCGCGCCCGATACTACAAACCCGATTTCGGCAGGTTCTGGACGATGGATTCCTACGAGGGCAGCAGCCAGGACCCCCTGAGCCTGCATAAGTATCTGTATTGCCAGGGCAATTCGGTCAACGCCATTGACCCATCCGGGCATGAATCCTTCATTGGTCTTTCCATTGGATCAACGATAAGTATGTCTCTGAGTTCGATGTACAACGGCGCTGTACTGGGGACCGGTTCTGCATTGCGAGCAACCTTATTCGGAATTCAAGCCCGCCAAGGCATGAATGAGGTTTTGTCAGATTTCATCTTGGAGGAAACGGGACTTGGGTTAGTGCTGGACGCGTATGAAGTCGTAAAAGGCTGCTTCCAAACTGAGGAGGAAAGGGCAGTGGCCGCCTATATTCTTTGGCGCGAGAATTTGATCGCAACGATTCTTGCATCCATGGAAGACGATGAGTTCGGAGAGATAAAGGTCGAGCTTGTGCCGCAATGCTTCCTTGCTGGTACTCTTGTCGCGACCGAAGCCGGACTAAAGCCGATCGAAGTAATCAAAGCTGGAGACAACGTCTGGGCTTGGAATGAAGTAACTGAGGAGTTGGCCTTGCGACCGGTACTAGACCGCTTTATTCATCAGCGTAGCGAGATTTTCAAAATTGCGGTTGGCCGTGACACTTTTGAGGTTACCGGCGAGCACCCGTTTTATGTCTCTGGGAAGGGCTGGATTCCTGCGCATCAGATTCAAACTGGAGACCGGTTCGTCACTAGTGATGACCGGACTCTGGCCGTCTCTTCGGTTGCGAAACGCAGCGGGAATTTCTTGGTCTACAATTTTGAAGTCAGCACGAACCACAACTACTACGTCGGGAATGAGAGCGTGCTGACGCACAATGCGAACGCTCTCAGAGCAGCGATGAAGTTGAAAGATCCCTTGTTGGCAGCTCACCACATTGTGGCGCTTCGAGCTAAAGGAGCGGCACGTTGCAGACAACTGCTGCTTGCTCCCGGCACCGGAATCATTAACCTCAACGACATTCGTAATGGGGTTGCGCTTCCAAGAAATCTGAAAGTTAAACCTCCACTTTATGCGAGTGCCGTTGTGCATTCCGTTGTTCATACGACAAAATATTGGCTGGAGCTTGAAACGCGGTTACAGGCTGTTGCGCCTGGCAAGCGTGTGCGAGTTCTTCAACAATCTGCTTATGAACTCCTTGTGGGAACCTTTCCTCACTAATGAAGTAATGTTGCCTTATGAAGGTATATGAGTTTAAACCAACCGGAAGACCCAAGGATCGACGTTTCAAAGAGTATTCGCTGCTCGCTACAGAAGACCAGACCTTGGAGTATATTCTACCACATGGAGAAGGGCTCAACGGTGTTCCGTTTGATCGTGAATGGAAGACCCCCACCTTTTATATCGAGAAGCCTTTGGTTCCTAAGCCAAACTTTTTCAGAATTTGTGGTGGTCTTGTATGCGATAAAAGCGGGCGCGAGATAGCTGGGGAGGCGCTTGAAATGTCCGGGGAATTCCTTCCGATCCGGGTCGAAGGGGAACCAGGCGAATACTGGATTTACAACATCACGAACACCATCAACGTGGTGGATCACAAACAAAGTGACTGGGATCAGTATGGCCCAACCCCGGATGACCAAGTATTGAAAAAACCTGCGTTTATCCCGACACGATTCGGAGAGGAAACCATTTTCAAGATTCGGGAAGATCGAGGCGCCCGAATGTATTGTGTCGAGTTCACGGGCGATCCGGACGACGGCGAGTTCAAAGCCGTCGTTGAACACCACGGACTGACAGGCCTTGAGTTTGAACTGGTATGGACTGATGAAGTCTAGTTTATTCTCAGGAATCCATGGCACGAATCGAAGCGGGAAACCGCTGCGTTCCGTGGCCGGCTTCGGACAGGTCAACTCTGTTTTAGGTGATCCGGTTAAGGAAAGTCTATGAGTTCTCAAAAGGAACGGATCGAACGAACCTTTTATGCCAACGGCCAGGTCGAAACCGAGATCACGTACGTTCGAGGTCATGTGAACGGGGTAACGAAGCATTGGCATCCTAACGGTGTCCTGACCTCAGCAATACCGGTTCAAGATGACATGGTCGAAGGGGTTGCAAGATTCTGGGATGAATCTGGAAAGCTCCTTGGTGAATATGAGATCCGGAACGGAACCGGCATCCAAAAGATGTGGTTTCCGAATGGACAGCTCATGGGAGAAACGCCGATGCAAAACGGAATGATCACTGGCCGCCAGATCGTATTCTTTGAGGATGGGGAGTTCTGTGCTGAAACCTATTACATCGCCAACAAGAAGGTATCGAAGAAGAAGTATCAAGAAGCCTGCAGAACGGACTCGTCACTCCCCAGATACGAGGATGAAGTGCCTAAGGCACGCAGGGGTATTGTCCCAGAATCCTCTCAAGCCGCCGGGGACGAAGCTGAGACAGACATGGTGTCCGAAGAGTTACTGGCTGACGCTAATAGTCGGGAGGTTCTGGAGTGGCTTGCCGAAGGTTCAGCCACACGAACTTTGGGCGAGTTACCGACCCGCGAAGCTTCCATTGAGTTGGCGAGATACATTTATGATCTTGGAGCGGTCCGAGTCACCGCTGTGGAGATCGATCGCTATGCAGATCAACAGGAGAACACGGGCAAGTTGGTGATTTCACTGCCTAAGGAAGAGACTGCTCGTGAAAAGCTATTAGGATGGGCTGGGCAAATTGCAGAAGAGCAAGGGTATGAGCCAGTCCAGGATTCAGGCCAGAACTATCTATTTGTGATGCTTGATTGAAAGAGGCGCGTCAAACTGGTTATAGCGCATGCAGGCGCTGGGGAATTGGCGATTATTGGCTGATGAGGAATTACCGGAATTGCTCCCAGACGCTTGCGCGCTAAACTGGGAATGTTTCAGTGAACTACTTTCAATTCTTTTCTCATGACCAGGAGCAGTTCAACTGGTTGATCTTCGATGCACACCGGGACCCACCGTATCTCACGGTGAAGCCACGGTATTCCCAGCATGTTTGCCCGAAGTGCATAAAGATCGATCACGACAGGGTTTTTGAAGAAGGGTTCGAAGAGGGTCTCCGAATCCGAGCCAAAGGTGATTTTTTCGGCTCGGACGAGGGGTTCGAGTGCGTCAGTGACAGCGTTCTGCGAGTTGTTGAGCAGAGTGGTTTCGCCGGGTTGGCGTTCAAACCGATTCCCGGAACAAAGTGGCACGTGATGAACCTGCGTCGCCAGGTTGACGCGGACAAGAATGCTTACAAATACAGCAAGGGCGTTTGCGAGGTCTGCAAGCGCCCCAAGGAAATCACCGGCTTAATAAAGTTCCTGAGTCAGATTAAGGTTCCAGACGAGCCAAGGACGCTTTTTGGCCCCACCTTCGACCGGGGGGGGCTCTATGAACGGAGATCGAGACCTTTTCGCCACCGAAGGCATTGTTTTGCGATTGAAGGAGCAAAGGATCAAGGGTGGCACGTTTCAGAGGCTGCTAACGACGGAGGAGGAATCGTTGTTCAAGGAAGCCGCCGCAAATCAAGTGCCATTCAAATGGCCAAGAGGCTCCAGGGTCATTCTGTAGAGTGCCCGGGATGTCCTTGTTACGGAGGACATCGCTTGAATTCGAACTGGTATGGACCGACCATGCCTAGGTCTGCAAGGGGAACGCGGTTGGACTCGCCCGTTATCAGGGTATGGCCTAAACATGATGCCAGGTCGAGTCAATCCAGGAGACAGTTACGATGAGATTGTATAATTATTGGCCGGCCGATTTGCCACATTCAAATTGGTTGATGCATACGGAGGAGCGAGAGGCCATCGTGCCTAATCCGCCCTATGATCGTTTAATCTGTCCGAGATGTCTCCAGTTTTCCTACGACGATGTGTTTGCTCTCGGATTTGAGGACATTAAACCGATCATTCGAGTAAAGGGAGACATATTCATGTCTGACGATGATCTACTTTGTATTAATACCCGTTTCAGGGAGTTGATCGAAGCCAAGGAGTTTCCAGGCTTAAAGCTGAAACCTCTGGGGAAAACCGGATGGAGCGTTGTTAAGGTTGCTAGCCGATTTAAGGTGCGGCCTGAAGTATATCAGGTGGTTCGAGGGCCATGTTCGGAGTGCGGACGTCCAAGAGAAGTTCTTGGATCGGTGCAACATCTTGGACAGTTTCTCACGGTACCCGTGGCTGAGACCTTTTTTACACCCGAGTGCGATCAGCCCAAGACTCGGTTCATGGCTCTTTTGCTCACTGGGGATGGCATTGTCGCCGCGATGAAGCAAAGCAAAATCAAAGGTGGCGCACTACATGAAATCCTCGATGAGGGACTTTACGCAAAGCTCACTGCCGCTTGGCAGCGTGGGGAGAAAATCAAATTTCCCAAAGGCTCGCGAATTGTTTTATGAGCTGATTCTTCGTGAGCTGTTCCTCACAACTTGCACGAATGTGGAATTAATTCGACAGGACGGCGGGCCGTTGCGCGGAATGGTCGTCATTACCAGAATAGACGCCGGTGATGTGGTCCAAGACCCAATTTTTGAACTCAAGGATTTCCAGAATATCGGAGGCAGTTCTTTCTAATTTGAGGTTTATGCCTGAGAATCTTTTCTGTCGCCTAGATGCCAAGTTCGAACTCGGGCAGTTTCTACCGTCGTACGAAACACATGAGCAGATGTCTCCACCTGACTGGCTCGTTTCGAGTATCAAGAGTGATTTGGTCACGGATGCGACCAATGTGGCGATCTGCCACTACTGCTTGGGCAACACGAGCGAAGCCAAGCGATACGCCGAGAAATGCGTGAAGCACGCTCTGGAATACTTTCATGGAGAATGGCGAGGGAGGATTCTTACCGATTTGAATACCCTTGATCCAGGCTGGTGGAGGATTCACGCCACGTGGGTGACGCCGTTCCGAGAAGCATTGTGTTGGGCGACAGCACTCGGTGATTGGAAGGCGGTCCAACTCTTAGCCGAGTATCCGGCGAAAGAGACCAGGCCGGGTGTCGATGCAACTCGGGAAGACGCTGCCGCCTGCTTTGCTTTGGCGAGTCTGTTGCGCGGGTCGGCTCCTTCTGACTACGAGGCGTGCTTTGGCACGATTCGAAAAGGCAAAAAGGAGAAACCCAAACTTGTAGCAGAAGTCGTCCGGGCCTTGCAGGCAAAGAACGCAGACGAATTCCAAAAATGTCTTGAAACGTATTTGCGCTACTTCCGCAAATCGGAGTTCAAGAAATCATCGTTGGACAAGCTGCTTTGTTTGGACGGCACAACGCTGGAGAACATAGGATTACGCGAAGGCCTGCCCTTCAAGGTCCCTCGAGAATTAGAGTGCCAAGTCATACGATTGAAATGACGGGCTCGTGGTGCGAAACGTGATGAAAATTGCGATTCTAGACAAAGCGGAAATGTGCAAGCTGGCGGGTGAACATTACAATCCGCCCAGCCCCTCAAATCAAATGGGAGAGAACCGCTTTCAGGCTGAGGTTAGAAGTGTGTACAAGAAACTGTTAACCTCTTTGGAGCTGTTTGGGAAGGAAGGGGATCACTACGGTTCATCAGACTTTGCCATTCGACCGGACCTCCGCCAACGGCCAAGAGTCTCCCCTCCGCCAGCCTATCCGGTACGGGAGTTCACGATAACCATCTTGAGCAAAGCATTCTACCGGAGCCCGTTTTGGACTGAGTTGCACCGATTGTTGAGTTCGCAGCCCGAGAGTTATCGTATAGTTGTTGACCAGGATTCTGATCCGGAGTGGCAATTAACGGTGTTTTTGACCCCCGGGTTAGCGTGCCTCTACTGTACCGCCCCGGAGGAACTGAGACGTTTGAGTCGTTTGCTTTCCAGCCTTGAAAGCGGAGGAAGGTTGTGAATTCTGAGTAGAACCTGACGGCAATGATTGATCGTGATACATTTTGGGAGATAATTGAACAGGCTAGGAACAGAGGCTCAAAAGCCACAGAGATTCCCATCTGGCTGATCGAATATCTAGAGCAAAAGCCGGTGTCGGACATCCTCGAGTTCGGCGAGCGACAAATGGAACTGAGAGTCCAAGCGTATGATGCCCTGCTTTGGATCGCAGCCGAGCTTATGATGGGAGGCTGTGGGGATGATTCGTTCGTCGATTTTCGAGGCTGGTTGATTTGCCAGGGGAAGTTGGTTTACGAAAAAGCTCTAGACAATCCCGATACTCTTGCCGATCTCGACGGAAATAACGGCGAACACGGAGAGCCGTTACTATTCAGCTTTGGATCTGTGGCGGTGGAAGCTTACAATGCAAAAACTGGGCTGACCGGTCGGCTACCTTTGGATTATAGCAAATATGCCAAACCGCCCCTGCTTCACAAGGAATTCAAAAACGCTGACGCGGATCCGGCGTGGCTTTCGGCCACGTTTCCTAAGTTATATTCCAGATTCAAAGAACGCCAGGAGCGGCTTAAAGAGAATGCGGTTTTCAGGCCTGACATCGAGGATTAGGAATGTAAACATGTAGACACTTTGCGGGAACTTTTCCTCACTAATGAAGTAATATTGCCTTATGAAGGTATATGCGTTTTTCCCCGCTGCTGCCGGAGAATCGCCAGGCGTCCGCCAAACGTTTTATGACGGCTTGGGTCGCCGCATCCGTGAAGTGTTACGAACTTATTTGCCGTCATAGCCTTGACCTAGTTGGCGTCAGAGCGTGGTGGGGATGTTGGCCGCACTGGCGTCCGATTTTGTGGCCGAAGAACCATGCTTTGATGGTAGCTCTGTGACCCTGTAATCCAATGGTTGATTACCAAACCAAGGCGATCAATACTGACACATAGGTTAATCGTTGGGACGTATGATGAAGAGCCGAGCCCAAACACCAACCCAGATGGCGAAAGCAGTATCTGTCACTCTCTCGGATTTCGGATTCGAACGCAGAGGGCTCTTCTGGCACCGGTCGACTCAAGATTTATTTCAGGTGGTTTCCCTTCAAAAATCGGCCTGGGGGCCACAATATTATGTAAACCTCGGAGTGACGATCCGGGAGGTCGATGATTCTTTACCCCGAGTCATCTCGAAATGTCATATTCTCGGTCGACTGGCTATGTTTCTGCCAGGTCGAGATCCAGCGGAGTTTGTGCTGGATCTCGATTGGCCAGTAACCGCAGAAAAGACGATCCAGACCCTGAGCGCCCTCCGGATGTTGTGCCGGACATTCTTCGATGAGTGCCGGTCAGTCGGACAGCTTCGAGCTTTCCTTCGTACGCATCCGCACCTTCCTGTGGCGGCTGAGGCCAAGGAATTCCTTCGTGATTGACTGTTACGAACTTTTTTCCTGTCGTAGTTTTGGTCTTTTTGTCGTTGCAGGGTTTTCCAAAATGGCCGCGCTGACATCCGCCTCCGCCCGGCTTCGGTGCGACAAGTCGTGTTGCTTAGGGTGTCCGCGCTCCCATCACATGGGTGGAGGAGTCATTAATGAGCCAGTGGCGTCGGGTGCAATATCAGCAGACTGACTGATTCCAGCGGTGCGGTGGTCGCCCGCTATTTGTATGATCCGTTTGCCCGGGTCCTTGGAAAGTGGGGTCCGATGGCTGATGTAAACCGGTATCAGTTCTCATCCAAAGAGACGGATAACCTCACCGGCCTTTCCTATTACGGCTACCGTTTCTACGACCCGAACCTCCAACGCTGGTTGAACGAGGATCCTGTTGGGCAAGAGGGAGGGATCAACGTATACCGGTTTAATGAGAATAACGCGCTGAACTACGTTGATCCGCATGGTGAGACTCCGATCCTAATACCGATTATCCTTATGCTGCTTTCCACCGAAGCCATCGTCAATGCGCCGGGGCCTAGTGATGAGGCACTCCCACCATATAAGGATGCTCCAGACCCCGTGCAGACGGCTCGCATGTGTCTGAATCCTGCTGGAACTCTCATGGGAGAGTCTATAGATTTGGGAAAGGAAGAGTTGGGAATTCAGGATATACCAAGAGGCCCGAAAGGCGGGAGGAAGCACACTCCAGGGCGGGATCATCAGACAAAGTCAGGTAAAAAGAAGAAGGAGAGGTTTCAGAAGGAAGCGGAAAAAAAGCGCGACCAACAGAGCGCTGAATTGGAGCAAGCCTGGGATAAGTGGAACAGTCTGTCTGAAGAGCAGCGAAAATTGCTCCCCAAGCTCAAGCCGTGCAAACCAGATCCACGATGTAAATGAAAACCAAAACCTGCATTCGAAGACTTAGGAGACGAAAGTTCGAAGGAATCTGGGATAGGATTCTGTACTGCCACGCCAAGCTGCTATACTGGTTGTATGGCCGCGACAATCGCTCTAGAGCCAAGTATTACTGCCGAATCCTCGAACCGCTGCTGTTGAAAGCCGCCAGCAAACACGAGGCAATCAAAGGCGAGGAATGCTGGTCTCTCCTGTTCGAAGCCCGAGGGGATTTTGACAGGGCAATACTCTATCGAAATAGTGAGATAAAGCTTATCAAGCGGTTGCTCAGGCTCAAGCCCAGGCTAGATGAGTATGGTCCGGGTGACTTGGCCGATCGCTTAGTGCTATTGGGGGTCTTGTATTTTGATTCAGGCCGGACACGTAGAGCGCTTACGGCTATCCGTGAAGCGAAACGGATCTGCCAAAGGAATCGAATCAGGTTTGACGATGACGATCTTCTAAAAGAATATGAGTCCCAACGTCGCGGTCAGGTGAAATGAACCTCGCTTGATGGGTTGTGGAGTGGGTGTGACGAACTTTTTTCCGGTCGTAGATTTGGCCTTTTTGTCGTCGCAGGGTTTTTCCAAAATAGCCGCGCTGACATCCGCCTTCGCCCGGCTTCGTCGCGACAAGTCGTGTTGTGTAACCGAATAACCATGAACTGGTCGTAGTCCTAGGACACGGTTGGCCGGTTCGCGGTTTGCTTCTGTTCTCCAGGTCTTTTCTTGGCTTCTTTGTTGTGAGAAATGTTCTTTTCCGGTTCTTTTGGCCGTTTTTTTGCGGATGACATAGCCGTTCCGTTGTTTATGCTGCTGCGAACCGATGATCCGTTTTCTGGCCATCCTGGCGCTGTTGTTCGTTACCTTCGGCAGCGAAGGTTCCTTGCAGCGTGGCCTGGACCTGAGCGGTTCAATGCAGGGCGCGGGCGGGATAGGCGGCGAAACTACCGGGGGCGCATGCCGAGGTCACTGCGCTTCAACACGCGGACGAGAACGGTCTTACCCCGCAAGCGATTGGTGTGACTAGGGCTATCTGTCCAGAGTGTGAAGCAGCAATTAGAGCCAGCGGTGGCACCCTTACGAGCCCAACAACTGCGGTCTGGCCGCACTGAATCACATGATGAATTTTGACCAGCAAAAATTGATCGCTGATCTACAGCGAGTGCCACCGGTTCTCCGTGTTGCCTTTGCGGCAGCATGCGCTGAGCGCCAGATGCCAGCCTATCGGGCATTCCTGCGAGAGAGCCATGCTGAGGACCCAAACACTCTTGTCCGAGCACTTGAGGACGTTTGGATGAACTCGACCAAGAGCGATGGGGAGGAACTTCAGAGACAACTCCAAGGATGCATGTCGCTTATTCCTCAAGAAGATGTGGTCAAGCCGTGGACCGAACAGGCGAGCTATGCCCAGGACGCGGGCATCTCGGTGGCTTACGTGCTACGCACTCGGATTAGTGGGGAAGCACAGGATGCCGCATGGTCCGCGCAAACTGCTTACGAGTCTCTAGATAATTTTGTTCTTAACCGCGAGGACGTTGACACGAACCAACCCGGCGGTGAGGCCCGCGTGCTCTCGCATCCCTTGGTGCAAGCCGAACTTGCCCGCCAGCGCCGAGACATGGATGAACTGCTCAGTGTTTCGGGCGAAAATCTCCAACAAACGGTCTCCCTGCTTCGAGACCGGGCCAAGAGTGAAAGTGTGGCCTTCTTCGCGGTGGAATCGTAAATGAAATCTTTGCGGATTTTCATTAACAATACGGACTATGAAGTGGTTTCAGCAGATACAAAGCCATTACGAGAAGGCATGGGGAACCGCCGCTGAGGTCAGGAAGCTCGCTAGAGGGCCAGTCCATGAACTGCCTCGAGACTTCGCTGTCCTTGTCTTTGCACCACATGGTAACCGTGATATGTGGACCTATGCCACCTGTTGTATGTCCAACCCTGAGGATTCCAAGCCGCTGGAATTGCACATTTTCAGCAGGTCGGCATGCGAAGCCCTGATAGAACTATTAACCGTCACTGCTCATTTCCACCGGACAGGGGCGTCGCTGGACCTGTGGCATACCGTGAACTTTGGGAGACCATGGGAGGGCAATTCGCAGTGTGATCATGGGTTGATCTCATTGCCTTACCTAGACGGGCCGCAGCTAGAGAATCTATCCGCGGGCAATACTATTACAGCCAAGTGTTACTGGCTCGTACCCATTACTCAGTACGAAGTCGAGTTCAAGAAGCAGCAGGGAGTTGAGGCCCTTGAGCAGAAGTTCGAGCAGCAGTCTTTTGATTATCTCGACCCCAATCGGCGAAGCGTCGTATAAACAAGTGTTACGAACTTTTTTCTGGTCATAACGTTGGCCGAATTGGTATCGGGTATTCGGGATTCCGATTTTAGAGATTGTATGTACGCGGATGTGTGGGAGCATTTTCAGTCACGTATACCATGAATCCGTTTCACCTAGAAAACTGGTTGCGGACTCACAGCACGAAGGTTGAGCGTGTGGGTGCAGAAATTGTATTCACCCATGTTAACAATGAAACGAGCATCCTCCTTCCTCGTGGAGAATGGCGGGACGGGTTGCTTGCAGTAGATATTGACCCGCTCGCTTCATTTTACGGAGATTACTTTGGGGCCAGCCTCGGGAACTCGCACCTCACCTTTGCTACAAATATAGCGGGTGGAGTCGATGTGTCTCATGGCTTTAGATTGCCGGACTTCGAGCAGATGGCCGCACAGGCGCGAGAACTCGGCATCAATATTGGAGAATCAGAGCACGCGTTTTTGGCCGAGGCCGGATGGATGTTTATCTACACGATGAGAAATGAGCATGGGCGCACGGTGCTGCGAAAATACGATCGCCATTTTCGTACGCTCCGAACGATCAAGAATCTGGATGAGGTTCTCACCGGATGGTGGAATATCGTGATAGGTGCCTAAACGTAGGTAGAACACGCCGTCTCGGATAGCATAGGATGCAGCCGATCGTGCGGCTGCTGCTGCCCGGGATCGAGCAGTCTTTGGTGAGGCAATGAGGAACCGATGATTATAACGACTGAAATGCTGGCAAGCTACTTAGGCAAGCATGCCTCCAAGCTTTTGGCGGATCCGCCTTTCCAGAATTGGAAATTTGAGAGGACCTATGAAACCGATCTCGAAGAGCCGCTCATTGATTACGTGTTTGCCCAACACGGTATCGATATCGTTTGTGATCGAGAAGACAGGGTGAACAGTCTTTTTCTCTATTTCGATGAGAGGCGCTTTTTTAGAGAAACCATTAAAGACATACCATTTACACTAAACCGCCAAGAGGTTTTTGCCCGGCTCGGCGCTCCCTGCAAGAGTGGCAGTCGGCTCAGCGATCCGGTTCTCGGCGACTACGGAGCATGGGACCGCTTCGCACATGGCGGTTACTTCACTCATGTTGAGTATCAGTTGGACGGCGACCGGATAAGGAAGATTACTTTAATGCGATCGGACGTCGTGCCCTGATTTTTCCGATCTTATTCCATCATAGCCTCGGCCAAACGGCCGACAAATTGTTACGAACTTTTTTCCTATCGTGTGCGCCAAGCAAAGCTTGGTGCCTCTTGCAGGGTGCGAGTCTCTGCCGGGTAAGGAATAGTCAACCACCCGTACCGAGTGTTGGCGTTTTGAAAGAAAAACAACGATGTGAATGACAAAACGTAACCGTGCACAGGGAACCACGTGGGCCGTAAGCAGAGTCCGCACCACTGGACAACAGGAGTCCGGGGAGTCGTAGATGTCAAAGGCTATTTGACTCTGACATTTATGATGCTTTGCGAAGAGGCTGCTGAGCGGGTTTGCCCCAGGCGCCGGGAAGGATTTCCGGCACTTGCTGAATGGTCATCTGCGGCAAGCGTGTGAGAACGTCTTTGAGGTATGATCGTCGCAATGAAATCCGAAAAGAAAAATAAAACAAAGGCATGTTGTCATCGGAAAGAGCGGATACGCGAGTTTTGGCGGTGGTTCGCGTCGGTACAGGATAAACCGGCCGCTCTACTAGAGAAGGGGGTGACGGAAGAAATTGCCCGGATGGTTGCGGCCAAAATGAATGAGTTAACCAACGAAGTAGGATGGGAGGTTGGCCCTGGCGCAGAAAGACCATATTCATTCTCTATCGCATTGAATGGATCATTAAGAAACCTTGCTGTCGCGGAAGAAATTGTCAAAGAAGCTCCTGTTCTGCCAAATTGGGAGATATATGCCGGACGCCCGCCCAAGAATTGGGATGGCCGAATTCGTTTGCGAAATAAACAGGGACAGGTTGTTACGCTCGATTCGTCGGGGTGGCGCTACATTCTCACCGGATATGATAGCAATAGCTTCTTCGATATCGCCATAATCGCAGATTGGCCGATTATGGACCTTGCTGCAAAAAAGCAAGCGGCTACATTGGCAATTCAGGCGATCTTGGGGGAGGTGACAATGTTGAAACGGTTTGATCGTGTCAAAGTGGTTGTGTCTCCGAGCCCAAATCAATTGGCGCGTTCCAGTTCAATCTCGGATTTGAAAAACCACCTCGATCATCTCGATGCAACCCTGACACGCAGAGGGGCCACTGCGGGTTGAATAATCAAAACTCAAAAGCCCAAAGAGGCAGTGAGATGACCTAGTGTGTCGCTGGAATCTTGAGAAATAAGACATAACAATGTTCGAATGGTTTGAACAGGAAGCATCCGCGATCAAGACGCCCCGGTTTCATGTCATTGACGGTCCGCCGGATGCGAAACTGAGGGAGGCGGTGTTGGGATCAGGCTTGCCCGTTCCTTCAGCATATAAGGAGTTCGTTCTGAAGTTTGGAAACGCGAGATTATACCGGAATCGGCGCATCAGTTTTCGCATCGGCATTTTTGCTGCGCCCCGGGAGGCGGTTCTCAACAATGGCACGCGAATCTATCACCTGGGTTTTCACGATGGTGCGAGCGTCTATGTAAAAAGGGAGACTCGCTCGGGCCAGCATCCAATTTTTGAATTTGAATCGGGTTCGGAAGAAGAGGTGGCTGCTAGTTTTGAAGAATGGTTCTCGAAAAGTTGTGCCCTTGCTCGGAGCAGCTACAGCAAGGGAAGATGGGCGGAGATATTAAGGGGGCCAAAGCCATTCACGGAGGAGGAAGCAGAAATCATCGAAGCGCGAAGGTTAATCCACTGGCGAGTAGTCGGGATTGACGCCGACAAAAACCACATTCTTGAGATAACGAACACGGGGCGACGTTCGTTGTGCACCTTAACGATTGGGGTTAAGTCCAAAGATAGACGTTTAAACGGAGCCGTTCGCGTAAACATCCGCCACGTTGGCCCAGGCCAGACTGCTCTGGTGCACGCAGGATGCTACAATGATCTTTTGCCATGTGAACAGGTGGAGTTATTTTCGCTCCCGGAACCAAAGCCCGAGGACCGGGATTATTATTGGGAGTTTAGAGATGACGGCTTATGTGACTAACGAATGCACTATCTGAAGCACCTCAGGATACTTATGGAGCGGGCGGGCAACTTGGGCTATCGGACCCTTCCCGATGGAACCCAACTTTTTGGTCGCGTCCCGCACGTTGCCCCTCAGGCTTGGTTGCACGCGCTTTTTCCTCCGATATCTGATCGCGAGATCGACCAGATCGAAGGAGAAATGGGAGCCTATGTTCCGGATGTCTTTCGGGATTTCCTGAATCTCGCAAATGGTTTTAGAATTTTCTCAGGTTCTCTTTCGATCTATGGACAAAGATCCAATTACGAGAGAACCATTGACTCGGTGTGGCAGCCGTTTTGTATCGTCACTCCTAATACCATCGAAAGATTGCCTGACGCCGCGGATTGGCACTTCTTTATAGGAGGATACTCCTGCGACAACGGCTATCATTTGTATATGGACCGACGTGATGGGAAGGTCTACCTCTGTTCACGTAAGTCCGTAAAACCTTTGCACCGATGGAATAGCTTTCCTGAGCTGGTTGTTGAGGAGTCCAGTCGCTTGGCAAGGTTATTCGATGAATCGGGACGGGAGATTGACCCCAATCAGCCGAAGGTTACGAAAGGACCGTCGGCAGGCTATGAAGGATGAGGTTGATTGGAAGGAGTTGGAAGGGGTACCTCAAGTCACTCGGAAATCGAGATAAGAAGAACGACGGGAACTGGCTTACCGCAAGGTGTCAAATGTGGGTGGATGCACCGGAGCATGGTAGCGACCTCGTCTCAACCATGGGCTCTGGGGAGCAATCCCGTGGGGAATGGTTGGTGCCTGCGATCAGTCCTGGTGGGGCTTTTTGGGCTGACACGCATGCCAGAGGGTCTATTCTGCAGACGATCAACAAGGTAATAATGGTGGATTGATGAATCTCGAACAGTTTAGCTCTGTATTCACGACTACAGCGGATGACCCGCACCAAGGTTCTCCGAGTTGTAGCGGTTGGGGAGTCGAGCACCTTGATCATGTGCTCGATGCACTTGGAGGTAGGACGTTCAACAATGGACTTTATCGGGTGCTTCGCGTTGATCAAATCCTCTCAGCAACGCAAGCCATGGAAGCTGTTTTTCCCGAGTATCGTGGAAGAATTGTGCCATTTGCATTTGACTGGCTTGGCCGACACTTTGCATGCGACCGTTCTCGAATCGAGGACGGGCAACCCCAAGTGCTAATGCTGGAGGTCGGAGCAGGAGAAGCGATGGAGATTCCAGCGTCTGTGGTGGACTTCCACAATGTTGAACTGGTTCATCATGCAGACGATGCGCTCGCCACTCCATTTTGGCGAGAGTGGCAGAGCCAGCACCCATCCCAGTTGGCGTTCGAGGATTGCGTGGGATACAAAGTGCCACTGTTCCTCGGAGGTGCTGATGTCATCGCCAACTTGGAGATAATCGATAGGAGTGTTTATGTTGAGATTTGCGGCCAGTTAAGGAACAAGACTCGTACTTTGCCGCCAGGCCAGTCCATCCGACGTGTCCTGTTTGGCGATTGAGCCGCCGTCGACTGAACTAACCCGACTTTCGATACTGGGAGCGGTTTTTGCCTGTTTTCGCGAAGGTAATCTTCAAAAACCACAGTAAAATCGATGTTTTGTGACTCCAAAATCCCCAAAATAGCTGCAGTGAAGACCCACCCCCTTGCACCATCCCCCGGTGGCTCTGACATACTCTTGCCAGATTATGTTTTTGCGCTTCATCACCCGCAAGAAGGATGGCAAGGAGCATCGCTACTATAGCGTCGTTGAAAACGTCCGCCAGCCGGGCCGTCGTAGTCCTTTCCAGAAAACTCTTCTTTATCTGGGCGAACTGAGTGACGCCCAGCACGCCGCTTGGATCAAGGCCATCACCGTTCCAAGTTGACACATTACGATCCTGCTGCTGAGTTGCTGGAGTTTAGGATACCTCAGCCGAAGTTCGACGAGTGGAGACTGCAAGGTTATGTTGAGACGTTCAATGATCTTCATCTTCCAACGGGGATTGTTACGCCCGAGACTAGGATTTTGCCTCCTGCCTCTGGAAAGTTGAACCAGTTTTTGGTTACGCCAAAGTAACTAGTGACTTTACAATGAATAAAATATTCTGCTGTGCGGGTTTTCAACATCGCGTGGAAGCCGCTGGTCACCGAGGAGTGGCTATTCTTGTGCATAAGACACCGGGCGGCATTCTGTTTCTACTTCAATCAAGGGGAATTGCGCTTGAGGATATTGAGAAGGTGAAGTCGAACCCCAACGCACCGGATGTGAAGGTAAATCTCTCTTCGGAGATCGGGCTCCAATACTGCCCTTGGTGTGGCCGACGGCTTCAAGAACTCATCGAGGCCTCGTCAGCAGCATTTGAAGATCTTTCCAGAAGGCACAGGAAATTTTACGCAGGGCCATGACGGCGCATGATCTTTCGTCGGGCCAGCAATCTGGATGGAAAAACCAGACCATTTTCGAACCGCCGGTCATGGAAGCCGAGGACGGGCGGGAGCTGAGTTTCGCGCCAAATAGGCTGAGTTAATCGAGCAAGGGAAATTTGGTGAGGCTTTGCTGATGGACGTGAACGATATCCGAACAAGCTTTGGCGATAAGTATGATGTGGGCATTAATTTGGTCAACGACAATTATTAGTTACCACCAGCGACAATTAAAAGTTACCAGTGGTTTTGGGGTGGAAATTTATCCGTTCATGGTTCGTTCCAATGTTCAGGGTTTAGGAGCAACTTCCATTGGTGAAACGGAGTCGTGGGTGCCGTCAGGCACCCGCGACGGAGTGGAACCGATGGAAGTTGCTGGCGCCGCGGAGTGCTCGGACGGACGATCGTGTACTTTAGGAGCCCGGATGCTCCCGTTGGTAAATTCCAGAATGGTGGCGTGGTGGACGAGCCGGTCAATAGCCGCCATTGTTGTCATCGGATCTTTGAAGATCTGATCCCATTTTGAAAAGACCAGATTGCTGCTGATTATGACGCTTCGCCGCTCGTAACGCTCAGCCAGAAACGTGAATAAAACTTCCATTTCCTGCCGGTCTTGTTGCACGTAGCCGATATCGTCCAAAATGACCGCAGCGAATCGGTCCAGACGCTTGAGCTCGTTTTCCAGCCGCAGTTCTTTCTTGGCTGCCAAGAGTTGCTGAACCAGCCGGAAAGTGGGGATGAACAGCACCGGGTAGCGGTGCCGCAAAACCAGTTCGCGTCCCAGAGCCGCCAGGAAATGCGTTTTGCCCCTTCCGGGCAATCCGAACGCCAGCAGGTTCTCAGCGCGTTCCACGAAATGCCCTTCCAGCAACGTTGGCAAGAGCCGCCGGATCTTTGGCGGCAGGAGCTTCTCATCCAGGTTGCCTAGTGTTTTTCCATCAGGAAGACCCGACTCATGAAGCAGCCTGGTTGTTTTGCGCTCACTGCGATCCTGAGCCTCGCTCTCGCACAAATGCTGCAGGAGCCGTTTATAGCCCCAGTTTTCACGTTCGGCTCTGGTGATGCTCTCCTCCCAGATTGACGCTATGGTGGGCAGGCGGAACGCGCGCAGCAGCCCTGTTAATCCTTCAGCTGACATAGGTCACCTCCAGTTCCGGGCTTAGCAGTGCGTCATAGGAATGCCACTCCGGCTGCAACTTGATTTCATCAACCTGTGGCTTGGGCTCGGGTTGGAGAATGCGCCGAAAGCCTTCCACGCTCCATTCCGGAAAAGGCGGACTCAAGTGGTCGGCCAGAAGGATCTCCACGTCACTTTCTCCGGCTTCACTGGCCAGTTTGAGCAGGCGCAAATACTCCACCGTCCCGCCATGCTGGCCGTGCCTGGCGACCAACCGGTCGTGTGCGTCTCGAAAAGATCGGCTCGGATAAAGCTGCTCGCGATAGCGATAGCGATCAAAAGCCCCCGGCTTTCGCAACAAATGATCAATCACGTGCCGGTAGTTGAGCACCACCCCTCTGTCCCCGCAGTGCCGGTGCAGAACCAGGAGCAGTTGCCGCCCGCTGTATAGCTTGAGTTCGCGCTCGTAAACCTCCACTCTTACCTCGTGCCCAATGAGCCGTGCGGGCACCGAATAGCCCACTTTCTTGACGCGAATGGTGCTGCCGCTGCTCACTCGGCAAATCACCTCGTCGTATTCACTTAAGCGCGTAGCAGGCAGCGGCTTCATGACTGCCAGCTCTGCTGTGAGCTTTTCCTGCCGATGCCGGTTTCCCCGCTCCAACACATCATGCAGAAAGCGCTCATAATCGGGCTCCGAATGGAAGTCCCGGCTGCCACGCACCAGCAGATGCTGCCGCAAGCGACGCTTCAAATGCCCATTGCTCGATTCTACATCACCGTTCTCATTGGGACACTCAATCCCGGTGGTGTGGGGATCAATCCCGTAGTGCTTGCATAAAGACTCAAACTGCTCGTTGAACTCCCGGCCCGTGCCGCCTGCTCCCACGCGGTGCGTGGCCGCACTGCTGTTATCGACTCGCAGTTCCCTGGGCACTTTGCCCAGCCGGTATAACGCGTTCTGCAAACCTTGGCGGCAGGACAGCAGCGACTCCGACAGACACGGTGTAGCCCAATCCCAGTTGGAATGCGCCAGAACGCAATGGCACAACAGATGATCATAAGGATGCCCGGCAATCGTGATGGCCAGCTCATTGCAGTTGGTCCAATCCAGTTCCATTACCCGGCCTGGCTCCCAGTCCTGTGGAAAGAACACCTCCTTGTCAGGGCCCTGGGCCAAGCGCCACAGTTTGACACGTCTTTGAAAGGTTCGCAGATGTTGCTCCTGGGCCGCTTCCGGAGAACACTCCAAAAGGTGTTCGAACAACATTTTGGCCTCCAGATCCGGCGCCTCTTCCAGCATGGCACACGCCTGTGGCCAAATCCCTGCCAGAGGATCCTCCCGTGTTCTCCACGTGTGCTTGGCCTGCAACTCCGCGGGTGGCTTGCATTCGTTTAAGTACTTCCGTGCAATTTGCCGGCTCATCCCAGCCTTCATTGCGCTTTGTGTCAGGTTCCTGGTCTCTTGATACTCGCTCATCAGTTTTCGGTATTGTTGTTTGGTGATCATCGACCGAGGGTTTGACCTCAAGGCCACCCCTCCGTCGCCATCATCCCAAACCACCGGAAAACTGATACTCGTCACCGGTAACTTTTAATTGTCGCTACACACATTAATCAAATGCTCGAATATTATGAGTCAATTCCTAGCTGGAAGCCAAGCGTGTGAGGACGTCTTTAAGTGTTACGAACTTTTTTCCTATTGTAGTTTTGGCCTTTTTGTCATCGCAGGTTCTTTCCAAAACAGCCGCGCTGACATCCGCCTCCGCCCGGCTTCGGCGCGACAAGTCGTGTTTTGTAACCGAATAGCCATGAACTGGTCGTAGCCTTACGACACGGTTGGCCGGTTTGAGCTTGGGGTTTCAGGTTGGAGGAGTTTTACCGCGATCTACCTCAGGTGAATCACACGAAGACACGAGGGTACGAAGAAAACAAGCAAAGGCCAACGGCAGGAATGTACTCACGCAAAGACGCTAAGATGCAAAAGACAACCGAGGACCCTTTGCTTCTGTTCTCCAGGTCTTTTCTTGGCTACTTTGTTGTGTAACATTATGTTCCGATAAGAACAGCTATACCTTGCGAACAGAAGGGGGACCAAGGAAACGAAGACTTGAAAAGGCTGCGTTTTTGGAGCAAGGGGACCAGTGGAGCCGGCCTGGCGACGCGGATCTGCTCGCGGGGCCAGCGTGTGGCCGAAGGTCTAAGCGATGGCTTGATCATTTGTCTTCACTTTCTCTTTGATGAGGCTGGGTGAACACAGGAGAGGTTACGGCGAGATTGTCGCAGTCTTTCCTCCAATGAGGCTGGATGAGCACACGATTGACCTGTTTGAGATCGACGATGCGGGTTTGGTCTCGCACGGCCTCAATGAGGGCACCCACGGTAACAGTAGTTTTGGCGCAACGTATGGTTTTCAGCTTTCTCTCCGCTCTTCCCGGGTAACAAAACTTTGGCGCAATTCGCCGCCTCCGAGAAAGATTGAAATGCTTAGATTTGCTGTGATGATGATGGAAAAGTACGGTTTTGCTTACTGAGAGATGAAGCTATTTTCAGTCAGAGCAGACGATGAAGACTGGAGACATCAAGGAAGCCTCGAGGCGCAACACAGATGGAGGCTGCCGGGAATAGGCTGCAGCGTCTGTGGGCATATCTGGTCAGGAACCGGACTGTACTATCCTTCCATCGAACTGCCCGTTGATCTGGAAAGCGCAATATCCCAATCAGGCCCAAGAGTTTGTCTTGAGAAATTCAAGCAACTTGCAAGTCTTCTGCGAGCCCGTTTTGGAGAAGACCTGTACGTAAAGCCGGGGACCGAGTTTGGCCCACTTTCAGGAATCTCTTTGGGCAAACACGGCGATTTTGCATGGGGTTCTGGCTCGGTGATACTTATCGCGCCTCCTGTTTGCGAGGCATTGACAGAAAGTTGCGTGAAAGGCTTGGTGACTGTTAAAACGAACGTCGTGCCGAAGGGGAAGAGGCCATTCATACACCTAGAGCTCGTTTTGGAGCCTGCCGTTTCCATGTCCCTTAATGGATTTCCTGAACCCTGTGCGGGGTGTGGATGGTTGGATACATCTGGGACCGACTTCGAGAAGTGGGATGATTACGAGTTGTTGGGCGCAACAATTCCCCCGGAACTGGACCTCTTCAGGATGAAGGAATACCCAGGTTACATTTTTGCAACAGAGAAGTTTGTGCGTGAAGCCCAACGCCTTCAGCTTACAGGCGTCAAATTCACTGAAGTCTGTATCGTATAACCACAGGACGGTTCTGTAATGGCCTATGGAACAATGGGGGCCAGTCGGTAGAAGATTGAGTTGGCGGAGCCGGATAGCGGGAGAAAGATCTGGTTGGTTCCAACCGCGGCAGGCACCGGAAACCAGATAGTGCCCAGGCCCGAGGCTGTCTGATTGGTTTGAGCTTCGAGTTGCCAGCCCGAATTGGATGGCCAGGAGAGGTGCAGTGTTTTGCCGCCTTCTGTCCGGGTGATGCCGATGCTGGGGCTAGCAGGGTTTGCGGACACGACTCGCAGGGTTCCATCTGTGAGCAGGGTGGAGGTGTCCCAGGCAAGACCCGCTCCAGGTTCAACCGGCTGAATAGAGGCAAACGCGCCGGAATAAGCTCCAGCAGAGAAGAGTGACAGGGCATCACCCGCAGCAAGCGGTTGTTCGAGCAGTTGAAGTTTCAGTTGGCCGCCAAAAGCGATCTGGGTCGGGCCTGTTATGCGATCTGTGGCGATTCCTGCCGTTGTTTTCGATACTTCCAACTCGACAGTCCCTTCAAGCTTGAGCCCGCCAAGAATGCGCGTGTCATAGAGGACTTCCGGATGGTTGTGCAGCGTTTGCGCCGAAGTGAGAGTGAAAGTACCGTCATTCCGAAGCCTGGCATCAAGTTCGCCGAGGTACAAGAAGATCGTGGCTGAGTTGGGGAAACTCCCATGATCTACCAGGCGAAGGTCTCCACTAACAGTTGTTCTCCCGCTATAAGTGCAGACGTTGCTCAGAGTTACGCTCCCATTACCTACAACAACGACCTCCAATCCCAGCTTTTGTGTGCCGCCGTTGACTGAGTCACAAATTTCACCTCCATAGTATATATTAGTGCCAAAGTAACTTGCGAGTATCAGACGCGAGTCTCTAGTCTTGCTGCCGTTGCCGATTATCGTTCTGCCTCCATTATATCGGAGATCTGGAAGCTCAATGTAACCCCCATTTATATCGAGAATCGCCGTTTCACCAACTGACCCATACTCGAACCACCCGTAAATGGTGCAATTGGTTTTGAACCGCAGTGTCCCCGACTCAATTGATAGTACGTAGGTGGATAATTGGATAGGTGAATTTACTTCCCAGATGCCTGTACCGGTCTTTGTCAGTTGGTAGAAACCACCGCCCTGTTCATTCCCAGCCGATTCTATGGAGCCGAAACCGCCACCTGATAGAACCAACCCAAGTCCGCCTGACGGGACACTTGCTAAGTGCAACTCCGTTCCAGGACCGCCGGCGTCGATCTCAGCCCAGGCGTTGGTCTGTCCCGCATCCACCATCACGGAGACGGGTCCCAAACACGCGTTCGAACCATGCACTGCCATGAGTGTCGGGCGCGAAATAGCATTGGAATTAGCGAACAACCGGATATCGGCCTTAGTGACGGCGTTCGAGAGTTCGACACGCGTATTGGGGTTTATCTCAATACTCTGACAGTTTGTGGCTATTGTGGAAATTCGCGCCTTTCCCTCTTCCACTTTCAGGTTGGTCAATAGGTCAATGTCGCCGTTAAGAACGAGATCTCCTAGACCGCGTTTGCTGAGGGTATACGCGCTGAGCTTCCCATTAATGATAGCAGCAGCATTCGAGTGAACAGTCAGGTTCAAGGTCGGTCCTTGGATCAGGGCTGGATCAGTTCTGGCGAGGAGTCCGCCCGCAAACTCAAAGGAGGAGTTCGTTTGGATTGTGATGTCGGTGTTCTCACCGCCAAACTCTACCGGTCCGAGCAACCGGGTTAAGCCAGAGCCATCCTTCAGCAGCGCGCCTCCGGCTTGATTTTGGCCTGTAAGGTTCAGTGGTTCCTCCAGATCGATATTAACATCAATCCTGAGCTGAGCTCCTGCCTTGACTATAGTGGTTCCCGCAGAGGAGCCGAGCGCGCCGGGATTCCGCACAGTTAGACCTGAGTCAGGGTTAACAATCGTCGTGCCGGAGAAACTGTTGCTGGCCAGGAGAACGATCCGGCTGGCTTCGTCCAAAGTGTTTTGAATCGTGATATTGCCGGTGCCGCTTATTGGATTTGCAATCACATAAGAAACGCCTTGTGCGTTGAGCGCCAGGGTTCCGTCGTTGATAATCGGGCCTTGGCTAAGCATTCCTGGCCCTAGGGACGGGAAAACGAGAGTGCCGCCGTCGATTCGAGTCGGTCCGGTGAAGGTGTTGAACGAGCCTACCTGCAATGCTGCTTGGGGTTTGACGACCAGACTTGCCGCTCCTGCCAGGCCTCCTCCAGGGCCGTCCCAGGTTGCGGCCGTGTCCACCACAATCGAATTTGGGTGGGCCATTTCCTGGAAAAACACACTACTCTGGGCCGAAGTAACCAGCACGTTTGCACCCTCCGCCGAGTCCGACAGGGTGCCTGTTCCAAGGTCCTGGAAGCTTGAATCGCCCGGCCATGAAAATCCCACCCAGGCGAGTTCAACGGGCGCATTAACTGCCAATTCAGTCAAAGCAATGACAAAGCCCAGACTGTTGGTCACGGTTACTGAATAGGTGCCTGAATCAGCTACGCTCGCTTCGGGAATTCTCAGAAAGCGATTGGTTTCGCCTGGCAACGCGGTTCCGTTTCGATGCCATTGAAAGTGTATTGGCGATGCACCTGCAGCGGCCACTCGGAACACGACCGTTTGCTCCGCCTGGGTGGACACATTTCCGGGAGCAAATGTGATGATTGGTGCGGCAGGAGTGCGTTGGAGTGCTACACCTCTCAACTCAACGCGAATCCCACCTGGCTTAAGCGAAGCATTTGAAGTCACAAAATCGAGGGTGTTCTCGCCTAAAACGAAGCCGTTGGTGATCAAAAACGCCGTCCACGATGAGGGCGAAGCGCCGGCTCCCAAGACCTTGGACACTCCGTTTAAGCGGATTTCGGTTCCTTGGCTGTCGGCGAGCCATTGCCCGGAGAGTTCTGCCGTGGATGGATCGAGATCTGAAAGTAGAAAGCGGGTCCGATAAACATAGGCACCTGCCTGGAGTTGTGCCCCATCCCAGGGGCTGATCCAGCGCGATGCCGTGCCATTTGTCAGCCAGTGTGACGGCCCCCAGCTAAACGTATAAGTTTGTGGATTGGGATAAAGCCGGTCGGCGCTCTCCAGGAGTTCCCAGTGCGGATCGCCAGGGGCCCCGGGCAGCACCTTTGCTGACTCCTCCACCCCTGTATTGAACAGCTCAGTAAAGGGATATCCCACCCGCACCACAGCCACCTCGCTGGTTTGTGACAAGGTTCCACCTGTAACGATGACCCGATAATCGCCAGCCACCGATGGAGTGATGTTTGGGAGCGTCAGGCTGCTTGAAGTAGCGCCCAGGAGGTTAGTGCCCGAGCGTTGCCACTGGTAGGCAGCCGAACTGTCATCAGAGGCGACAGACAACACGCAATCTTCCCCAAGGAGTGCGAACTGGCTCTTCGGCTGTTGTATGATGTTTATAGCCAATGAGGTATATGCAAAAAGGAGCAAAGAAAGAGTTGGAATCAGCAAATGAAAGCTCAGCTTGATACGGTGCATTGTTTTCTCGGTTTCTTGACATTAGGCCGGGGGAATTTGCCCAGTTTATACACAGCCGCCCGCGATCCGGTCCTGCTTTGACTATCAGCATGTTGCATGCCTGCTGCGGACGCCGACTTCATATTTTGTCTATACACAGCGACGCGGTGTTCCAGATCGGGGTGACCTCACTCGGAACTGGGTTTAGCGCTAAGCAGTCCTCAAAGTGGCAGAACTGAAGCAGCACTTTGGCGGCGCGCCGTCTCATTACAGTCATCCTTACTGCACCTTAAAACTCCGTTCCGGTAGGAACTTAGAAGGGCGCTATCTTCCCCCTTCCTACAAAGAAACATTGCGTGTGCACTCATAAGCAGGCTAAATAAGAGGCATACTGTTTACTTTGACCAATCATGGTTTGTACCGAAGAACAGCTTGAGCGCGCACCGGTAACCGTGCAACAGGCCTATCGCCTGATGCTGTTGGCCCGGGTGCTTGATGACAAGGTGGCCAGCCTTTACAGAGCGGGCAAGATCTACGGCGGCGTGTTTCTTGGTCGTGGCCAGGAAGCGCTGAGCGCGGCGACAGGTCTGGCTCTCCGGCCAGGCGATGTTTTCGCTCCGCTCATCCGTGATACAGCCGGTCGGCTAGCCTTCGGCGAGACCCCGCTCGAAGCTGTACGAACCTATCTAGGCTCTGCTCAAGGTCCTATGCGTGGACGTGATGGCAACGTGCATCGGGGACGTCCCAAGGACGGGATGCTGGCGATGATCAGTCACCTGGGAGCGATGATACCGGTTGTAAACGGCTGCTTGCTGGCACACCGGTTCCGCGGAGTGCAGGGGACAGTTGGGGCTGCTTCCCTTGGGGATGGCGGGACTTCCACGGGTGCATTTCACGAAGGATTAAATCAGGCTGCCGTTGAGAAGTTGCCGCTCGTTCTGGTTGTCGCCAACAATCATTACGCCTACTCCACACCCAATGAGCGTCAATTTGCATGTCAATCGCTAGTGGACAAGGCTGCGGGTTACGGTGTTCGGGGAGTGGAATTGGACGGGACGGATTTGTCCGCCTGCCTCGAAACGATGGGCGATGCCGTCCGGCGGGCCAGGGCAGGGCAGGGTCCGCAATTAGTCGTCGCCAAGTTGCTTCGGCTGTGTGGTCACGGAGAGCATGATGACGCTTCCTACATGGATACTAAATACAAGTGTTCTCCAGTGGGAAAGGACTGCCTTAGAGTAGCAGAAGAGCGGCTCATTGAATCTGGACAGGCGAACTCCGTCGATTTGGCGGATTGGCGTGAAGCGGCGGTTCGCGAGGTGGAAGCCGCAGTCGGGCAGGCGCAGCGGGAAGCCGCACCCGATCCTTTCAAAGAGCAATGGTGCGCGCTGGCATCGAAACATCTCCAGGAGGGCTTTCTTTCCACCGAAGCATGAGCATCACCTATTTGGACGCAATTCGGGAGGCGCAGGCACGGGCTTTGGCGGAAGATCCGCGCGTGTTTATTTACGGCCAGGATGTGGGCGGATTTGGCGGAGCTTTCAAGGCCACTAAGAACCTGGCAGCCCAGTTCCCGGGGCGGGTGATGGATGCACCGATCAGTGAGGATGCGATGGTCGGGCTGGCTGTAGGTGCGGCCATCAATGGTCTGCGGCCTATCATCGAGGTTCAATTTGCAGATTTCTCGACCTGCGGTTTCAACCAAATCGTGAATCAGGCAGCAACGCACTTTTGGCGCACAGGCGTGCCTTGTCCGATTACTATCAGGCTGCCTTCGGGGGGCACACCTGGCAGCGGGCCTTTTCACAGCCAGAGCATGGAGGCTATTTACGCCCACTATCCCGGCTTGGTTGTCGTGACTCCTGCTACTGTAGAGGATGCCTACAGCATGCTACTGGAGGCAGTGGCACTCGATGATCCGGTCATCTTTTGCGAACACAAGTATCTGTATTACCATTTGAAAGCGGAAAAATTGCCCAGCGAAGCCCTGGCAATTGGCCGCGCGCGAGTGGCGCGTCCGGGACGCGATCTATCGATCGTGACCTACGGGGCTATGGTCCACGAGGCGCTCGCGGCTGCCGAAGAATTGGCTGCTGAAAAATTTGAGGTGGAAGTGATCGATCTGCGTTCAGTGAAGCCGCTGGATACCGATACCATCATGGGCTCGGTGGCGCGGACCAGCCGTTTGCTGTGCGTGGGAGAATCCTGGCCCTGGGGAGGCGTGACTGCTGAGGTCGTCTCCAGGGTGGCCAGCGAGGGGTTCGGGCTGTTGGATGCCCCTCCCATGCGCTTGAACGC
This sequence comes from uncultured Verrucomicrobiota bacterium, assembly GCA_942493075.1. GTDB lineage: Bacteria > Verrucomicrobiota > Verrucomicrobiia > Limisphaerales > UBA8199 > JBBQYD01. The sequence goes on from OW818681.1 coordinate 993,321, forward strand.
GCAGGATACACCAGTGCCGTTCCATCCGAATCTTTGGACGGCTCACCGGCCGGCCGCGGGGCGCATAGCCAATGCGGCGCGGGAACTATTACGCCGCTGAGCCAGGTAATCAACGTGAACCCGGGCGTTAAACTTTAAAACCGCATGCCAGCCATTCCGATTATCATGCCGCAGCTCGGCGAATCTATCGCCGAAGCCACCGTTGTTCGTCTGCTCGTCAAGGCAGGGGATACAATCCAGGCCGATCAGGATATCATCGAGGTGGAGACCAGCAAAGCTACCAGCAGTATCACCTCACCCTGTCCGGGACGTGTTGACCGCATCCTGGCGCAGGTCAATGAGAGTTATGCCGTGGGCACCACGCTGGGTTTCCTGGAGGTCAGTGCCGAAGATGCCGCCCGATGTGGACTCGATGTTACCTCACCGGCTGTGACGGCTGCGGCCAGCGAACCAGAAGAGAATGGCAGACCAGCCACACGCCCGGAGCCGAAGCGACAAACCGTGAAGCCGACTGTTACCGGCCTGCCGGTGCCGGCGGATGCGGCCGGAGTGAGCTATCTTTCGCCCCGGTTGAAAGCGCGCATGATGGAACTGGGGCTGCACGCGGCTGATCTGGCGGGATTGCCAGGCAGCGGCGCAGCGGGACGTCTCACCATCAAAGATTTTGAGTTCTTCGTTGAGGGCCTGGGGAAGCACCGCTTGACCCACGCCTCTTCGATGCGTGTGGCGGTTGCAGATGCCATGCGGCGGAGTTGGACGCGTCCCTTGGCCACCGTAGCGTTGCCGGTATGTTTCGATGCCTTATTGGTACATCGCAAAACGTGCACGCCACGACCAGGTCCGGCGTTATACGCGCTCCGGGCTTTGGCGATTGCGCTTTCTGAAAATAGCGCACCCGCCGGGCGTCTGATAGGAAACCAAATCGTTCACCCATCCTCAATTGACGTTGGCTTCGCCGTAGAGGCTGAGGAGGGCGTGTTAGTACCTGTCATTCGGAACGCCGATCGTATTTCTCTGGTCTCGCTGGTGCAGCGTTATGATGAGCTGATCAAACTGGCTCACCAGCGAAAACTCCCTGTGGATGCCACCGGTGGATCAATCGCTACCGTGACTAACTTCGGCACATTTGGACTCACCTGGGCTACGCCAATCCCTCTGCCTGAGCAGACCTTGGTGCTCGGGATGGGCGCCGCGCGCAAAGTGCCAAGCTGGGATGAGGCGAAAGGTCAGTTCGTGCCCGTCATGGAGGCAAACGTGACTTTGAGCTTTGATCATCGTGTGCTGGATGGGGGCGCGGCAGGTCGGCTTCTCTCCCGTGTGGCCGAACTGCTTGGGCAACCGGAGAAACTCTAGGTCTCGTGAAATTGGGAGCTCACATGTCCACCGCTGGTGGACTCTACAAAGCTGTCGAACGCGCGCGAAGTGTTGGATGCGATTCGCTGCAGGTCTTTGTCAAAAACAACAAACAGTGGTTCGCCAATCCACCTGCTGCCGCGGATTGCGACCGTTTCGCACAGGCTTGGAAGGAGAGCGGGATTAAGAAGGTCTTCGGGCACGCTGGTTACTTGATCAACCTGGCTGGGCCAGCCTCTGCCACACGCGAAAACTCTGTTAAATCGTTAATCCAGGAGATCCAATACGCTGCTCAATACAAGATCCCTTTCCTCGTGTTGCACCCTGGTGCCCATTTGGGATTGGGTGAGGAACAGGGTATCGCTCAAGCCATAGCTGGTTTAAACGAGGTCTTCGCTGCGACTGCTGATTCCCCCGTTCGAATTGCCCTGGAAAACACAGCAGGGCAGGGGAGTTGTTTGGGCAGTAAGATCGCGCATCTGGCATCGATTTTCGATGGCGTCGCGGCTCCGAAACGGCTCGGTATCTGTTTGGATACCGCACATTTCTTTGCTGCGGGTTACGATCTCCGCCAACCGAAGGGCTGGGATGCGGCCATTAAAGAGGTGGAGGATCTCATCGGGTTGCGACAGATTCTTGCCTTTCACCTCAACGATTCGAAGACGGATCTCGGGTCGCGTGTTGACAGGCACGAACACATCGGCAAAGGGAAGATCGGCGCACAAGGCTTTGCTCACATTCTAAAAGACTCACACTTTACGAATCACCCCGGCTGTCTTGAGACCCCGAAATCCGATGATCTTCACGAGGACGTGGAGAATCTCGAGGTCCTGCGGGGACTGATGAGTTAAGTCAACCCTTCCTTGGGGTAATCACCCCATTGTTGCAAACGCTATAAAGGTTACCTTGCGTCCGGTTCCTTGTAATGGTGGTTAGTTAGGTTCAGGCGGCTCCTTGTGGAGCCGCCTTTTTTTACCCCCTTTAAAGGATTTGCTTCGGTTTTGTCGCCCGGATACCTTTCGAATTAACCGTGTGTATTTGGGCGCACCCTGTTGGTGCGCTCTTTTCTTTTCCCCTTTAGCAGTTCTAGGGTCCTCACCCTATACCGGCTTTGATGCGGGTTTTTAATCCTGTGGCGTGTGACCCTTAAGTGGCTCGCAAGGGGGGAGTCACTTCGATCAAAAAGAGCGGTTCTTCGTCGGCCGCTCTTTTTCTTTTTCAACTAATCGCACTCGCCCACTTACCCACATACAAAAGAGCCGGAACCTTGCGGTCCCGGCTCCTGGTTATGCGAAGAGTAAACTGAAGAGCAGAGCTCTCTCAGTACGCCTTGACCCGGAAGTAGGCTGGGGTTGCACCCGGCGCGTTGGTGTAAGGCGATGTGAAGGCCTGATCACTATAGGTGCCGTTCACAGTGTTGGCCTGCTGAAGCGTGCCAAACGGCCACGAGAGGATAACTTTGTTGTCCACCTTGGTCATAGTCAAGCGCACGGTTGCGGCATAGTGGCCCTCGACCTGACTCGGTGTAAGCACTTTGTTATAGAAGGCAACGTCATCGATCACACCACGGAACGGCTTCCAATCCTTGTCCGTGCGCCATCCGAATACCATTGCACCATCGTCGTTTTGAACGAAACGATCATAGCTTTCTTCGATGCGAAGCACACCGTTGAGATACATGCGGAAGAGGGACTCGTCCTGGCTTACGACCATATGGTACCATTTATTGGCCACGATGTTCTCGCCCGAATACAGCCACGTATTCGCCCAGTTGTCAGCCCATGCGGCAATCAGGAACTGGCCATTCGGCGTTTCACTGCTGCCGGGAATCTGGTAGATATGCCAGCCGATCGGGCCACCGACACCGTTTCCGAGTGCTCCCAGGACGGACCGATAGTCTTCACTATTAGCAGAAATGCTGCTCGGTTGAATCCAGGCTTCCAGCGTGAATGGCCCGTAAGGATTCAGTTCCAAAGCGTAGGGCACTTTGACCCACGCTCCGCCGGTGACTGAGATCGCCTTATTGGTTTCCTGAGGAATTCCGGAGTTCGCATCAAAACCGAAGACACCCGTAATGGTGGACGAGGCATCCTCGAAGGTGCCATCAAAGCTGCCAATCGCGTCCACTGCGATATCCCCCATCGACGATTGGTCCAGGCGCCAAAAGGCCACCGGATCATCGGCGGCGACGACCTTGCCATAGCGGGTGAGTTGCACCGGGTTGGCGCGCCCGACCACTGTCAGAGTGGCGGGTTCCGAGTTTGTAATCACGTAAGGATTGCTGATGTGGGCATAATAGGTCGAGCCATCGTCCGTCAATTGGAGGTTCGAAAGCCACAGGGTTTCATTGGTGCCACCGGGGATGGCAGTAGTGCCTTTATACCACTGGATGGAGATAGGACCCGCACCTTCTGTGGCCGCGCGGAACGCGGCTTTGCTCCCTTCATTACGAGTAATGGAAGTCGGATTTGAGTTCAGCATCAGGTTGGTCAGCACCGTCAAGGTGGCCATCGAGCTATCCACGAATCCCGATCCATTGCTAACGCGCACTTTATAGCTGGTGTCGTTGTCCGCCAGTGCGCAGATGAATACCAGGTCCGCGTTCGTCTCAGCAGGCATGGCAGTGGTCCCTCTATACCATTGGTAGTCAAAGGGACGTGTCCCATCCGCAGCGACGCTGAATTTGACTGAATGGCCCGCATACGCTGTGACGGATTGCGGGTCAGTCGTGATCGTGGGCCGTTGGACGACGACTCGGATGTTGGTGATACCCACCGCATAGTGCAGGGCGATCTTGTCGGCGGCCAGCGCATTGGTATAAATAGCCACTTCATCGATGTTACCGTCAAAATAGCCACCCCCTGGGTTCATCGCACCTATCATCAGTTCGCTCGCGGAGTTCGGTTTAGCATCGTATGCGTAGGCAGTGCCCTTGAGCTCTCCGTTGAGGTAGAAGCTCAGGTTGGTGCCGTCAAAACTGGCCGCCAAATGCTGCCATTCAAACATGGGAGCCGCCCCGGCATCTATCCAAATGCCGCCGTATTTTTGGACCCATATCCAGGTGGGGTTCGGAGCGGAGGATTGATAAATAAACCAGCCCTCGCTGCCGGAACTGTGATTATAGCTGCCGAGCGCTGTTCGAAACCCTGTGGCAGGGGCACTAATCGGCCTCACCCAGGCCTCCATAGCGAATGGGCCAGAAGGATTCTCCGGAGAAGGGCCAACCGGATTCAGGTCTGGAGAGAACGGCACCGAGAGATAGGGGTAATACACTGTCCCATCGATGTTCGTTGGATGAAAGAAGGCCGAATTGGTTTCAATGCCTGCCTGGCCCAGCACTGGCTGGCAGGGGCCTGAGTTGTTGCAGGAGGAGTAGGCAGTATTCCAGCCCATCTTTCCGCTATCAGTAACGTATCCGTAGACTTGGTCGTCTTCCATGCGCCAGTAGGACGCTGGGTTGTCAGCAAGCACAGTTTCTGAGTAAATGGCTGCGGTGGCCGCCGCTGGCCCGAGCAGGGCGAGGGCGGAAACGGAGAGCGTTAGTAGTTTCGAGAGGTTTTCTCTTCTTCTTTTCATGGCTTTGTGTTGAGGTTATGCACTCAAACGCACCCTTCTGAGGGTAGGCAGAGGGGTGCATGAGAGTGCTTAGGCTAAGGAATGCCATAGTTGGGGGATGGTGTCAACTTACTTTAGTTTACACTCGCGGCCGCGCACAGTTGCTTGCCTCCCCTCTCAACCTCAATTCCCTCCCGTTCACCTGCCGCCAAGCCGATCCCCCTTCATTTTCTACTCTTTTGGTCTGGGTTCCAGCCCGCCATAAGGCTATCTTCATCCCACAGGGAACCTTTTCTCATGACAAAAAAATCATTCACTGAGCTCGGGCTGTCGCCCGATGTGCTCAAGGCCATCGACCGCCTGGGCTTCGAAATGCCTGCGCCCATTCAAGCCGAGGCGATTCCAGTCCTGTTACAGGGCAAGGATGTCGTTGGCCAGTCCCAGACCGGCTCCGGCAAAACTGCGGCTTTCGGTGTGCCAGCTATCGAGTTGGTGAAGCCCGAGCAACGCGACACCCAGGTTCTCATCCTCTGCCCCACCCGCGAGCTCGCCGTGCAGGTTTCCGAAGAGATCCATAAACTCGCTTTCTTCAAGAAAGGCCTCCGGGCATTGCCGATTTACGGCGGGCAATCCTATGATCGCCAACTGTTCGGATTGAAGCAGGGCGCTCATATCGTGATCGGCACCCCGGGACGGGTGATGGATCACATGCGCCGGGGCACTTTGCGCCTGGAGACTGTGAAGATGGTTATCCTGGATGAAGTCGACGTGATGCTTAACATGGGATTTCGCGATGATATTGAGCTCATCCTGCAGGCGACCCCGGGGGGACGGCAAACCGTGTTCTTTTCTGCCACCATACCACGCCCAATTCAACAACTGATTGAGAAATACTCCCGCGAGCCCCAGAGTATCCGGATCGAGCAGAAAGCACTCACGGTTCCGACTGTGGAGCAGGTTTACTACGAGGTGGACCGCCGGTATAAAGTGGAACTGCTTACCCGCCTTATCGATATCCACGATCTGAAGCTGGGTATCATTTTCTGCAACACCAAACGCATGGTTGATGATCTGGTCGATTCGCTCAATGCCCAGGGCTACTCCGCAGACCGTTTGCATGGAGATATGAGCCAGATGATGCGAGACCGGGTAATGAATAAGTTCCGGAAGTCCGGTCTGGAGTTCCTGGTCGCCACGGACGTCGCGGCTCGCGGCATTGACGTCGATGACGTGGAGGTGGTTTTCAACTACGATTTGCCTTACGATGCCGAGGATTATGTGCATCGGATCGGGCGCACCGGGCGGCAGGGCAGGGAAGGGCGCGCCATTTCCTTCGTATCCGGGCGAGAAGTTTTTCAAATTCGCAATATTGAGCGTTACACGAACGTGCGCATTCAGCGCGGTAAACCGCCTACGCTGGATGAGGTGGAAGAAGCTCGAAGCAACGTGGTGCTCGACAAGGTACGCGCCACATTGAAAGCTGGGGATTTCAAGCGGCAGGATCACATGATCGAGCGGTTGCTGGAGGAGGGCTACAGCTCCACGGATATTTCCTCTGCACTTCTGTTTCACTTGCAGGGAGGAGATGCACCGCGCGATGCAGCCCCCGCACCCAAGTTTGAAGAGCGCATGGATCGCCGCGAGCGCCAGCCTCGTGAGCGTGGAGAACGCCCCCCGCGCAGAGGGGATGACGGATACGGTGAACGCAGGCGCGAACGCGCTGGCGAGCGTCCCGCCCCAATCCCGCGCGAGCCTCGGCCGAGCCGATCCGTCCCGCCGGCGGTTGCACCGGCGGTGGCGCTGGTCGTCCCAACACCGGCTCCGGTTGCGACGCCAGCAGCCCCGGAGTTGAAGCAGGAATCGCCAAAAATCCCGAAGACTACGCCTCCACCGCAGCAGCCCGCTATCCAGCCGGCAGTCATCCGCCAGCCTGCAGCGCTCCCCGAGAAGGAGGCAAAATCCAAGGTCAGCCGACGCACCCCGGTTGAGCAAACTCGTTTGCATATCAATGTTGGTGAGGAAATGGGAGTCGGCCCGGGTGATGTAGTCGGCGCGATCATGGGTGAAACCGGTTTGCCCGCCAAGGCTGTCGGCCATATTGATGTCCGGGAACGGCACCTGTTCGTTGATGTCGCCACTGAGCACGCCAATAGCATCATCGCCAAACTGAACCGTGCCCAACTTAAAGGCCGCAAGTTGAAAGTGAAGCTGGTATGAGCTCTGAAAGTGAATCCCAGCCTGATCCTGAGCAAAAGGAGGACTCTCCTGCACCGGAAACGTCGCAGGAGGAGTCTGCGGAGGCTGCGCAAGCCCGGTTGCTGAAAGTTGAGCGGCTGTTCCCGTTTGTGTTGCGTTCGCGCATCCTGGTAGTGGGCCGGGAGAATCTGCAACGGCAAAAAGGGCACCTGCATTTTGTGCTCATTACGCGTGATCTTTCACCCGGGAGCCGCAAGCAGATTGTAGAAAGCTTTTCACATTATCCGATCCTTGAAACCTACACCAGTGAGGATCTTGAGAGGTTCTTTCAGGTGCGAGGGGCCAAGGTGGTTGGATTTCAGAAGTCAGGCCTGGCACAATCCATATACGCAGAGCTAAAGGAATTTCGGGTGAATAAACCCGCTCTTTCCCCCGGATCGACACCGAAGAAAAAAGACTGAACATCACGAGGTGGAGAACAGCCCACCTCCCTTTTGCCCACACTGGCAGCGGCGTCTCGCGGCTGATCGTGCCCCGAATCGACTGCTCTCAAGGTGAGACGACACGATAGAACCCGGAGGCACCTGGCAGTTGCGTGTCTTCAATAATAATCATTCCTCTTGTCCCGCTCGTGTTGGTGCAGATGTCTGACCAGTTTAGCAGGTCGGTTGACCTTTGAACGCGGAAGATCGTCGTGCCAGGTCCTTTAATCGGCATGGTCATCCGATTATTGTTTCGGACCGCTGAGAGGGAAAAATCTTTGTAAAACGATGTCGCGTTCCACTCGTATGCGCCGATGTCCGGTGCCGTTCCATAAGGCCTGGGCACACCCCGCTGATCTGAGCTCACATCGGCGGCAGTGGCGCCAGAATCTACGGCTGGACTATCCGGTAACAGCGCCATGGTAGGGGTTGGACCGCCGTTGTTCGCCAATGGCAGCAGTTTCGGATTCAAGTTGTTGAAGCTGCCTCTGCCTGGAGTTGAAAACCCATAACTGGCATCCGAGGAAATATTATGGCCCTGGTCTCCTAGGTACCCGAAAGCATTCGTGCTTGTACCGCCCGAGAGGATGGTGTTTAACATCCTAACCGACCCACCAATTGAAGCCACATTTCCGCCACAGCTAGACCCATCCCAGTGGTATGCCCATCCAAGACCAGCCAATGCCCTGTTTTCCGCCAGCGTGCAATTTGTCAGGGATACTGGTTCCTCCGCTGCATACAACCCTCCGCCGAAGGCATTCCCTCCGTTTGCGGCGTCTCCGGTACGCACACCACCACCTTGAGCCGTGTTTCCGGCGAAGGTACAATTAAGGACTTGAGCTGGGAGAGAGAAAAACGCTCCCGCACCGTAGGCGTTTCCGCCTCTGCCGCCGTAATCGCTTTCTGCGATCCCGCCTGTGGCGGTGTTTCCTGCGAAAGTGCAGTGATTGAGTCGAATGCTTCCTGAAATATCCGGCCGATAGGAGGAGGAACCTACGGCGCAGAGGCCTGCCCCGGATGCTGCCCCGCCATCACTCACCTGATATGGAAAGAAGGTGCTGCGTCCACCTCTGATCTCATTGGAAGCGACGGTTGAATGTGTTATCAACATGTCTCCCCAGGAGGTGAAAATGCCTCCACCCGAAGCAGGGGCACCGTCCGAGCCATAGTAGCTCGTCATCCGGTCAGCAGCAGTGGTGTTCCCTATGAATGAGGAGTTGGAAATCGTGACAGGCCCCCAGCCATTGTGAAAACCTCCGCCAGTAACCGGCGATCCACTGATCGAATTCGTTTTCAACTGACAATTCAAGATCGTTACCTTGGATCTAATGTTATAAATTGCTCCACCTCGCCCCGCCCCCCGGAAACGGTTGTTTCTCGCGTTTTCATTGTATCCGCCCTCAGCGGAGTTCCCGTTGAAGGTGCAATCCACTAATGATACATCGCCTGCGAAGCAGACAAGCGCGCCGCCATTGGAGTCGGCGGGTATCCCTCCCCAGCCAGCCTCCCCCCCTGTGCCCCCATCCCCACTTTTGCATGAATTCAATGAAAAATGGGTGTTGGAGGCATTTAAGTTCGCCCCTGAGTAGATGGCCCCGCCGGAGCCTTCAGCTCCTTGGCTCGGCGCCGCCACGTTCGCGTCCGCCGATGAGCCGCCATTTCCTCCTTCAGCACGATTCTGTAGAAATGTGCAGTTCGTCAGCTCCAGCGGGCTGATACTATAAATAGCGCCACCTTTGCCCGGTGCGCCTTCTCCCGCAGATCCATAGCTCTGGTATCCGATGGATATAACCGAACCACCCTCTCCACCTGCGGCCTTGTTGGTGAGGAACGTGGAGTTCAGGAGGATTAATGAACCTCTGCTATAGATGGCGCCTCCATAGCCAGGAGTGCCAGCCGAAGCTGCATTAGTGCCATAACCATGGATCCCTGGAATGCCAAGCGCCACATTCCCTGTGAATAGGCAATTCGATGCCAGTACGCTGCCACCCTCGTTGTAAATAGCGGCACCTTCATTCGTTTGCCCATTGATCATACTGACGTTGAGCAATGTGAGACTGGCTCCCGGCCAAACGTGAAAAATTCGAACTGAACCTTCTCCACTGATCGAGACGTCTTGTCCGGCCCCGTCTATGATCGTGTCGTTCGTGATCGCCAAGGTGTTGGTCAGAGCGACTATGCCGCTTACGCTAAAGGAAACCGATCCACCTCCGGCCAGCGCCGCGCGTAAGCTCGAATCATCACAGACGCTGATAGCTCCCCCTGCAAAAGATTCTATTACAGAGTAGAACAGCAATAGAGCACTTAGAGGACGGAGCATTACTCCTACTCCTTACCTGCAGTACCGTACCATTTCAACCAGAAACTAGCCTGGAATGAAGAAATAGGGATCAGTGCTCAGGCGGCTCAATGGAATTAGAACGACTTATGCTAATGACTTGCCTTTCACTTGGACGGAGAAAGAAGATATTGAGTGCATTCTCTTCTATCTTACTTGCATTCAACTACTTATGATAACTTAGCCTGACCGGAAACGGGTGTTGGACCGACCCTTCGGGCCTGTTCCACATTCAGCCCTGATTCTGGTCAGCAAAAATCAACCCAAGTTCGATGGTTTGCACCTTCTAGGGCGCCACAGTGCGATAGAACGCTGCAGATCCGGGCGTCTGTGGGGCTTCGACCGTGAACGTTCCCTTGGTGCCGGTTGAGTTGGTTGAAATGTCCGACCAGGTTGTCAGGTTTGTTGAAACCTGAACTCGGACAGTCATCATAGGCGGGCCAACAATCGGTAACGTCCAATTGCCGTTGCTTCGGACTATTGAAAGCGAGAAGTCCGTGTAAAACGATGTCGCATTCCACTCGTAAGCGCCAATGTCCGGCAAGGCTCCATACGGACGCGTAACCCCACGCTGGTCGACATCCACGCCGGTGACCGCAGTGGCGGAGTCAATGGCAGGGCTATCGGGCAAAAGCGCCATCGTGGGAGTAAGACCTCCGTTGTTGGCCAGAGGCAATAGCATGGGATTGGAATTGTTGACGCTCCCCGGAGCGGAAAACGCACAACTGGTATCTGAGGAGATGTTGTGTCCCAAATCCGTAATCGTCCCATAGGCGTTGCTGCTGACTCCTGCCGACAGGATGGTGTTCAACACCTGAATTGTCCCTGTCTGCACCGCAACATTGCCGCCGTAGGCAACTCCGTTCCACCCGCGTCCTGCGACGGTCTCGTTCTCTGCCAGAGTGCAGTTGGTTAGAGATGCTGTGGATTGACTGGAAAACAAGCCGCCACCCAGGGCATTTCCTGCCGAGCCGTAGCCCTCAAGTCCGTGGGAGCCAGCTCGGGCAGAGTTACCTGCGATAGTGCAGTTGATGAGAGCTGCTGCATTTGTAGCGAAGTAAGCTCCAGCTCCTTTCGCATCACCAGCCTGCATCGCAAAGTGCTCGCCATGTGAAGCCCCGCCAATAGCAACGTTTCCTGCCAAAGTGCACCGGTACAACGTTGCCCCGCCGACTGAACAGAGACCGGCTCCGTATGCCGGCCCTGCTTCAACCCCAGCAACTGGTCCATGCAGGGTAGCCGGTCCCCCTTGAAGCTGGTTTGTGGCAATGATGGAATCAGTTATTAGCGCTTCTCCAGCACTGTAGAAACCGCCACCCCACGCAGGTGGGCCAGGGAAGTTATAGTAATTGGAAACTTCGTCCGCCGCAGCGGAGTTTCCAGCGATCGAAGAGCCAGACATTGTCATCATGCCAGCTTGTTGGTAAACGCCTCCACCAAATACAGGAGCTCCTGATAGATTGTTAGAGCTCACCGTGCAGGAGGCGATCATTACGGTGCTGGTAATGCTGCAGATCGCCCCCCCGGACGCTACACCCCGGTAGGGCATCGCCCTGGTATTCCTGTTGTAACCACCGACCACTTTGTTGGCGTTGAATGCGCAGTCCACAAGGGTGGCGTTATTCGAGATGCAAAAGAGCGCCCCCCCGGAGGCTCTTGCGGGCCCGCCGCCCGTGCCAGCTCCCTGGCCCGCGTCTCCACCCTTGCACGCGTTAGACGAGAATGTCGAGTTTGATGCATTTAAGGTCCCGCTCGCATGAATAGCCCCTCCAGCAGCCTCAGCTCCATTCCCAGCGCCGGACGTGAAGGGGTCCATGGACAATCCCCCGTTACCACCCACTGTATCATTTGCCGTGAAAGTGCAATTTGTCAGACCAACGAATCCACTGGCGTAAATCGCAGCTCCGCGGCCTTCGCCTCCGTCTCCGAACCGAGTGAACGCGGTTGATTGCCAGACTACTCCCCCATCTCCACCGATAGCTCGGTTGGTGCTGAACGTCGAATCCAGAACGATCAATGAACCCGTATTGTAAATGGCCCCACCGCTTCCAGGCATGCCGGAGCTAGCCACCGTAGTGCCGTTGGTGCCAGGAAATCCGATAGCCATATTGCTCGCGAACACACAGTTCGAAGCCACCACACTTCCTCCTTCGTTGAAAACACCACCGCCTTCGGTCGTCCGCCCCTGAATAACGCTAACATTAAGAAGAGTGAAGCTCACACCAGGATTCACGTGGAACACCCGGAACGCGTTGTTCCCACTAATAGCCACAGTTTGTCCCGCGCCGTCCACCACCGTGTCAGTCGCGATGACCAGCGTGTTAGTTAGCACGACCGTGCCGCTGGAAGAGAAGGTCACGGTTCCTCCCCCGGCTAACGCCGTCCGAAGGCTGACATCATCAAGATCTGAAACAACTCCACCTCCTATTGACACCGATCTTGTGATAGCGAACAAAAGCATGGTGAAAAACCAAGATGGGTAACACTTCATGGTGCTCTTCTAACCGTAGTAGTAAGTCAAGTCAATGCAAAACCGTAATCCAAGCAGTCCTCACCGGTTCTTCCTTGCGTCAGCCTCATGACTGCTTTGGACCGAGAAGGTAAAACCATCAGGCCCAGAGTTCTGGGACCGATGAATCCGACTCAGGTTGTATTCGTAAGCGGCTGATTTGCAAGGATATGATCTCTCCCGAGCCTCAAGGCGCCACAGTGCGATAGAACGCTGCAGAACCAGGCGTCTGTGGAGCTTCGACCGTAAACGTACCCTTGGCGCCGGTCGAGTTGGTTGAAATGTCCGACCAGGTTGTCAGGTTTGTTGAAACCTGAACTCGGACAGTCATCATAGGCGGGCCAACAATCGGTAACGTCCAATTGCCGTTGCTTCGGACTATTGAAAGCGAGAATTCCGTGTAAAACGATGTGGCATTCCACTCGTAAGCGCCAATATCCGGTGCCGTTCCATACGGACGCGTAACCCCACGCTGATCGACATCCACGCCGGTGACCGCAGTGGCGGAGTCAATGGCAGGGCTATCGGGCAAAAGCGCCATCGTGGGAGTGAAGCCGCCATTGTTCGCCAGAGGCAATAGCATGGGATTGGAATTGTTGACGCTCCCCGGAGCGGAAAACGAACAACTGGTATCTGAGGAGATGTTGTGTCCCAAATCCGTGATCGTCCCATAGGCGTTGCTGCTGACTCCTGCCGACAGGATGGTGTTCAACACCTGAATTGTCCCTGTCTGCACCGCAGCATTGCCGCCGTAGGCAACTCCGTTCCAACCGCGTCCTGCGACGGTCTCGTTCTCTGCCAGAGTGCAGTTGGTTAGTGAAGTTGTAGCCCGGTCGGTGAACAGGCCCCCGCCAAACGCACTTCCGGCCGAGCCGAAATCCTCCAGACCGCGCGAACCAGCTTGCGCAGAATTGCCTGCGATAGTGCAGTTGATGAGAGCTGCCGCATTTGTGGCAAAGTAAGCTCCAGCTCCTTTCGCATCACCAGCCTGCATCGCAAACTCGCCATGTGAAGCTCCCCCAATAGCAACGTTTCCTGCCAAAGTGCAGCGGTACAACGTTGCCCCGCCGACTGAACAGAAACCGGCTCCGTATGCCGGCCCTGCTGTAGCTTCACCTACGTGCATTATCGCCGGTCCCCCTTCTAGCTGGTTTGTGGCGATGATGGAATCAGTTATTAGCGCTTCTCCAGCACTGTAGAAACCGCCACCCCACGCAGGTGGGCCAGGGAAGTTATAGTAATTGGATACTTCGTCCGCCGCAGCGGCATTCCCAGTGATCGAAGAGCCGGAAATTGTCATCGTGCCAGCTTGTTGGTAAACGCCTCCACCAAATACAGGAGCTCCCGATAGATTGTTAGATCTCACCGTGCAGGAGGCGATCATCACCGTGCTGGTAATGCTGCAGATCGCTCCCCCGGACGCTGCACCCCGGTAGGGCATCGCCCTGGAATTCCTGTTGTAGCCACCGACCACTTTGTTGGCGTTGAATGCGCAGTCCACAAGGGTGGCGTTGTTCGAGATGCAAAAGAGCGCCCCCCCGGAGGCTCTTGCGGGCCCGCCGCCCGTGCCAGTTCCCTGGCCCGCGTCGCCGCCCGTGCACGCGTTAGACGAGAATGTCGATTTTGATGCATTCAGGGTTCCGCTCGCATAAACTGCACCTCCGGCAGCCTCAGCTCCATTGCCGGCACCGGACACGCTTGCATCTATGGACGCTCCCCCGTCTCCACCCGTTGTATCATTTGCCGTGAAAGTGCAATTTGTCAGACCAACAATTCCACTGGCGTAAATCGCAGCTCCGCGGCCTTCGCCTCCGTGTCCGAACTGAGTAAACGCGTATGCTTGCCACACTACTCCCCCATCTCCACCGATAGCTCGGTTGGTCGAAAACGCTGAGTCTATAACGATCAAGGACCCGGCGCTGTAAATGGCCCCGCCACTCCCAGGCATACCTGATGAAGCGACGTTGATTCCGTTGGTGCCGGGAGCGCCGATCGCCATGTTTCCAGCGAAGACGCAGTTTGAAGCAACGACGTTCCCGCCATCATTAAAAACAGCAGCCCCCTCATTTGTTCTCCCCTGGATAACACTGATGTTGAGGAGAGTGAAATTCACTCCGGGGCTGACTTCGAACACCCGAAAAGCGTTGTTCCCACTAATAGCCACAGTTTGCCCCGCGCCGTCCACCACCGTGTCAGTCGCGATGACCATCGTGTTAGTTAGCACGACCGTGCCGCTGGAAGAGAAGGTCACGGTTCCTCCCCCGGCTAACGCCGTGCGAAGGCTGACATCATCAAGATCTGAAACAACTCCGCCTGCGATCGAAAGTGATGCTGTTGACGTGAAGGCTAGTCCAAAGAGGAGGTTTAGGAGGAGGTGCTTCATGGTTTTCTTGTAAACTTGAATACTAACTGAGTCAAGAGAAAAAATAGGGACATTCCCCGTTAGAAAAATTAGGTTCCAGGAGGATTTCGGGGCACTTGACGCTTGGTGACCGGTGACAAACGCGTAAAAATAATCTTGAGGATTTGCGCACGGATTGTTGCTCCTCCGGCGCTAACTCTCGCTGACAGGGCCGGAGCGGATGGATCGCGCTCCGGCCCGGGAAGGTAAGTCTAATCGAGTTGATACTCGTACAAGACATCTGAGGCCGACAAAGCGCGACGATATACTTTGACTACGGGGGACAGCTCTCCCGCTGAGAGCACCCCTATCGGAACGGATCGGAACGTGCCCCATATCAGCTTTTTGCTTTCACGCATTCTGATGCCGGTATAATCTCACGCATCGCTCCTTATGAAGACTAACATCACGCGTCGCCGGTTTCTGGGAACCAGTGCAGTCGCCGGTGCCGGCATGGCACTCGGCGCTGCTACACTTAGTAGCCAGGCTGAACCGCCAGTGACTCTGCAGGCAGGCTCGGCAGAAGCCAAACCTGCTATTTTGGGCGGCAAACCCGCCTGCAACGGTTTTCCTGGATGGCCAGTGTTCGATCACAAGGAATCCAACGCGTTGCAGGATACCTTAAGGAGCGGCAACTGGTTCCGAGGCAACGGTAAAAAGGTGGCTGCATTTGAAGAGTCCTATGCAAAACTCACCGGGGCGAAACATTGCCTTGCCACTTCCTCTGGAACCGCTGCGTTGACCACTGTTCTGGGTGGTTTGGAGATCGGGCCAGGGGACGAGGTGATTATCCCCCCTTACACGTTTGTAGCGACCTATAACGTGGTTGTTCTGAATTACGCTCTACCGGTATTCGTCGATTCGGATCTCGAGACTTTCCAAATCGATGCATACAAAATCCCGGGGAAAATCACTCAGCGCACCCGGGCAATCATGCCGGTGCATCTCGGCGGATCAGTTGCTAACCTCGACAAGATTCTCGAAATTGCCAAGGAAAAGAACCTGCCGGTCGTGGAAGATGCCTGCCAGGCCCATTTAGCCGAATGGAAGGGGAAGAAAGTTGGAACACTCGGATTGGCGGGGTGCTTCAGTTTCCAGGCCAGCAAAAACCTGAATTCCGGTGAAGGTGGAGCCGTTTTAACAAATAGCTCAGAATTTCTGGAGCAATGCTACAATTTTCATAACCAGGGCAGGGCACGTGGGAACACGGGCTATGCGTTCAATTATTCAGGCACGCGCGGATCTAACCTGCGTCTAAGCGAGTTTCAAGGAAGCCTCTTGAGTGCTCAAATGACACGCGTGGAGGAGCAAGCCCGTCAGCGCTCTGAGAACGCGGAATACCTGACCCGTATGTTGCGTGAGGTTCCAGGCATCGTGCCTGCCAAGATGTATCCCGGCTGCACCCGCAATGCTTATCACCTTTACATGTTCCGCTATCTTAAGGAGCAATTTGCTGGAATGGACCGTGCAAAGTTCTTCAAAGCGATGCAGCGAGAAGGCATCCCATGTTCGAGTGGCTACTCGCCGTTAAACAAGGATGCCTATGTGCGCGGCTTAGTGAAGTCCCGGCATTACCAAAAGCTGTACACCGAGAGGGAACTCAAGGAGTGGCAGGAACGTAATGAGTGTCCGCAGAACGATCTGTTATGTGAGCAGGCGGTTTGGTTTACTCAAAACATGCTGCTCGCGCCACGCAGCTCTATGGAAGCCATTGTGGATGCGGTGCGGCGGATACAACGTCATGCCAGCCAGGTGGCATCAGCCTGAACTTGAGGAATTGGGTTTTACTGACCGGGGCTTCTGAGGGCATTGGCCGTGAACTGGCGCTTTGCCTGGGCGCGCGTGGTGATTTCAACCTGGCGATCGCCGGCAGGAATGTCGCGAGATTGGAGGAGTTGAAATCCGAACTGAGTTCACGCGGCATTGAGGTGCGAATCCTGGCGGGCGATTTGGGGGAGACCCAGTTCCTGGAACATATCCATGACCAGCTCAAGGATGTTTTTGTAGAGATTGTGATCAACAACGCTGGTTTTGGCTCACACGGACCTTTCTCTGATCTTGATCTCAAGCAGGAACTCGCCATGGTGCGAGTGAACACAGAGGCTCTGATGTGGTTGACCCACCGTTTCCTGGGGCCGATGCGCAATCAGGGAAGGGGGCGCATCATGAATATTGCTTCTACGGCGGCCTTCCAACCCGGCCCCTTCATGGCTACCTATTACGCTACGAAAGCCTTTGTGTTCTCCTTCTCAGAAGCTTTGCGTGAGGAGTTACGCGGCACCGGGATCACAGTCACAACACTCTGCCCGGGATTAACCCGCACCAGGTTTATCGAACGCGCCGGCATGAACCGGATGATGAGCGGGCTGCGAGTCATGACGGCGCAACAGGTTGCCGAAGCAGGTTGTCGGGGGATGTTTCGTGGCAAACCAGTTGTAATTCCTGGATTCCAAAACTGGCTGCTCGCAGTGATCTCACGCCGCATGCCGGTCTGGCTGACTTCGCGAGCCGTCCGTAAGATCAACGGTTTTTAAGCCAAAGCCCAGCAACCGCTTGACCGCCACACGGCAGACTCTACTTTGAGTGATATGCAATTCGTAAGGTTGGGCACAACCGGTCTCAAGGTCTCTCGGATTTGCCTCGGAACGATGACCTACGGGTCCAGCAAATGGCGGCCTTGGGTCCTGGATGAAGAGGCGAGCCGGCCATTCATCAAGCTTGCCCTGGAGTTGGGCATTAATTTCTTTGACACCGCCGATATGTATTCGGTGGGCAAGAGCGAGGAAGTTGTTGGACGTGCTTTGAAGGATTTCGGCCCTCCGCGTGAAGAGTTGGTGATCGCTACCAAGGTCTATAATCCCATGGGTGACGCGCCAAACGCACGTGGCCTCTCGCGGAAACACATCATGGCGGCGATCGATGCCAGTTTGAAGCGCCTGCAAACGGATTACGTCGATCTTTACCAGATCCATCGTTTCGATTCGGAGACACCCATCGAGGAAACCATGGAGGCGCTTAACGACGTCGTTCGAGCGGGCAAGGCGCTTTATCTGGGTGCCTCCAGCATGTATGCGTGGCAATTGGCCGAGATGTTGAACCTGGCCGAACGCCGGGGTTGGACCCGATTCATATCGATGCAGAACCATTACAATCTTCTGTATCGGGAAGAGGAACGGGAAATGATACCCCTTTGCCGTTCTCGTGGTTTGGGAATAATCCCATGGAGTCCGCTGGCTCGAGGCCGTTTGGCTGGCAGACGCCCGGAACAAACCTCGCGTGCCCAAACCGACGAATACGCCAACAAACTTTATGACGCCACCAACGACTCAGACCAGAAGGTCGTTGACGCGGTAGGATCTGTTGCTCAGCAATGCGGTGTGGCTCCGGCCCAAATCGCATTGGCTTGGTTGCTTCAGAAACAATGGATCACTGCCCCAATCGTCGGCGCGTCCAAGCCACAGCACCTGAAGGATGCAGTTGTCGCATTGGACATCCAATTGACGCCTGCGCAAATTCAAGCAATCGAAGCACCGTATATTCCACATTCAATCGCAGGTCACGAATGAGAACGATCCACATGAGAACATTACGTGCGGTGTTTTTTTGCGCCGGTTTCCTGAGCCTGTTCGGCTGTGCACGCGATCGCGATTTGGAGTTGCTGCAGCCTTTCCAACCGGTTTATGCCCCGTTGCCCCCCGAGTTTCTCACTGGTCCCATCGGTCGGCACCTGGCTCGCCAGCCGGCGTTCGCCGCACGGGTTGAAGCCACCGGTGAACCCACAGCGCCTCCCCATGGCATGAAAGGCCAGCTATACGGAGCTGATCACATTCTTGTGTTTGCTCCTGATCCGGACCCGGAGACGCACAAAGATGCGCCCGAGGAGATTTTCACGTTTATTTGGGACACTTCCGCGGGAAGCGGCTATGTCTTGAGTGAGGCGCTCCAAGGCTATGCCCCAGTCACTCTCAGTTCATTGGCGGCCACCAATCCCGTTCCGAACAGTGGATTGCAGATCTTACGCACAGAAAAGCCGGGTGATTTTCCTGTCCAGCTTGCTACAACCAACATAACCGTTAAGCTTTCTCGCGTGCGTCTGGGCCAGCCCGCCGCGGATTTGATGGCCCCGCCCTCAGGCTTTACGCGGTATTCCAGCGCGGAGCTGATGGCCCAGGAAATCGCTCTGCGACGACACAATTTGAAACGAGATATTCAATGAAAGCATGGTTAATCGATGAGTTGGCTGGCATTCAGGCCTTGCGCCTGCGTGATGTTCCCGATCCTAAGCCGGGTCCGGGCGAAGTATTGCTGGATCTACTGTATGCGGCTCTGAATCCCGCTGACCGTTACCTTGCCGAGCGGCAGTATCCAGCCCGGCCAAGTCTTCCCCACATTCTGGGGCGCGATGGAATTGGCGTTGTCGCTGGTGTGGGCGAAGGGGTGGCCGATGTTAAGATCGGAGAGAAATGCACCATCATGCGTGGGGAAACGGGCGTGAATAAACCCGGAACGTTTGCGGAACGCGTGGTCATTCCGGCCACGGATCTTGCTCCTGTTCCTGCAGGCTGGAGCGACCAGGAAGCAGCGGGGGCCTCCCTGGTTTATCTGACCGCTTACCAGGCTTTAACCATGTGGGGACCTCTGCCTGACAATGCGGTCGTGTTGGTGACTGGTGCTTCTGGCGGGGTAGGGGTGGCATCGGTGCAATTGGCTGCGGCCATGGGTTACACTGTCGTTGCTCTTTCACGGAGCGCTTCCAAGCGCACCCGATTGCAGCAACTCGGAGCCACTGTCGTGATCGATCCGCAGGATAGTGTCTGGCGCAAGGAGTTGAAGAAAAACATCAAAGGGGTGGATCTCGCAGTGGACAGTGTGGGGGGAGCCCTGTTATCAGAGGTGATCGATGTCCTGGGGCAATCAGGGAGAGTCAGCCTGGTGGGGCGTCTTGCTGGCACGGTTCCAAACTTCAATACGGCGACCTTGTTCTTTCGCCGCTTGAAAATGGGGGGCGTGGCGGTAGGCACCTACACGCGAGAAGAGAGCCGACAGGCCTGGGCCGAGGTCCAGCGGTTTCTTGCCCAAGCAAGCACGCGTCCGCTGGTGGACTCAGTGTTCGCTTTTGATAAACTGCCCGACGCCTTTGAAAAGCTCGCCCAAGGGCCTATGGGTAAAGTGCTGCTGGCGATAAAAGAGACCAGCACTTGACTTTGGGCAGGGTTGATTGACCTCTTTCCTGTTCCGTTGTTGAATAACCGCACAAGAGAATCGCTTTTTTATATGAATGATCGTTTATCACAGTCTGGCAGCAAACTTAGTCATGTGGTCGTTTTTTGGGCCGACCCAGCGAATCCTGCTGCGGCAGATGAACTGGTCGCCGGAGCCAACAAGTATCTTCCGTCGATCCCGGGCGTGGAATTCCTCCATGTAGGCAAGATGGTGACCAGCCCCCGGCCAGTGGTGGAACAAACCTACAGCGTCGCGCTCAACATGGTCTTCAAGGACCAGGCCAGCCAGGACGCCTACCAGGTACATCCCCAGCACATTGAATTCGTCGAAAAGGTCTTCAAGAAATACGCCACCAAGGTTGTCATATACGATTTCGAAGGCTAGGTCTCGGCAGGGGCGTGCCCTTCGACACTCCGTCTGAGGGCAGGCTCTTGGCCCTGATGAGCGTGCAATAAAAACGCCACCCCGGTCATCCAGGGTGGCGTGCTGAGTAAAGCCGTTCTTAAGACAAGGCCTTCGCGGCGTTTTCCAGGCTCGCGGCATCTGCCACGTTGAGGACCTGGGCTGTCTTGTCGATACGCTTGAGGAAGCCCGTCAAGGCGGTGCCGGGTCCGAGTTCGATAAACCGGGTATAACCCTGGGCCAGCAGATACCGGACCGACTCCTCCCATCTCACTGGCGAGGTTACTTGCTCCACCAGACGGGTGAGGATCGCGTCGGGCCCGAGGTGCGGTTGAGCGGTGACATTCGAGATCACGGGGACTTTAGGTGCGACCAGTTCGATGCCGACAAGTGCGGCTTGAAGCTTGGGTTGTGCGCTGGCCATCAAAGGAGAGTGATAGGCACCAGCAACGGTTAACGCCATCGCGCGCCGTGCTCCCTTGGCGCTGGCAAGCTGGCAGGCCTTGGCAATGTTGTCTGCCGCACCGGAAATAACGATCTGTCCCGGACAGTTCAGGTTTGCGAGCGAAACACCGGCTTCAGCACAGACCTCGCGAGTAGGAGCTTCATCCAGCCCGATGATGGCCGCCATGCCACCCTTCGTAGCATCGCAAGCTTCCTGCATGAACCGACCGCGTTGACGGACGATCTTGATGCCGTCTTCAAAGCTCATGGCACCGGCGGCCGAAAGAGCGGTGAATTCACCCAGGGAGAGCCCTGCCGTGGCGCTGAATTCAAGGTTGGGAATGCGTTCCTGCAACAGCTTGAAGGCCGCCCAACTGACGAGGAAAATGCCGGGCTGCGCATTTTCCGTGCGGGTGAGATCGGCTTCTGGCCCGTTGAAACACACGCCCGTGAGATCATATCCGAGCACAGAATTGGCATTATCGAACCATGCCTTTGCGGACGGAAAACCTTCCGCGAGATCCTTGCCCATGCCGACATATTGGGCGCCCTGGCCCGCGAATAAGAGTGCTGTTTTGCTCATGCGCGCGCCACTAAACACGAAATCGGGACCAAAATAAAGCCTGAATCTCTGGGCGGGCGGCGTCCTCGCCGCCGCCCTCATTCCCACCTACCCTCCAGCTACAATCTTCACGATCTCAAGCTTGTCCCCCGCCTGGATCTTGCGCTGAGGGAACTCTGATGGCGCAACCGCGTCCCCATTGTGTTCGACGACGACACTTCGAGGTGGCAAACCCTGTGCCGTCAAAAACGCCTCAATCGTGCAGGGCAGAATGGCTGCGATCGGCTTTCCATTGGCAATGACGTGTGAAGTATCCATGTCTAAGTAGTTAGCGCAGCATCCCAATCTTTCCACACCGGCTCGTAGCCCAGACGCCGGAGCAACTCGGCTACTTCTTGCGCGGAACGTTCATCCGCGATCTGGAATTGGCCGGTGGCGCCGGCTTCGTTTGCCTTCGCCCATTCGCTGGCACCAAGTTCTACTACACGGCCCTTCTCGGTATGGTGAAGTTTATCTCTTCCTGCGCCGGTGTAGCCGCCGGGTTCTGTATGGCTGCCGGCGCTGACCATCGTAATGCCAAGCGGGATCAGACCGTTGCGCAATGTCGGAGATTCGCGCGTGGAAAGGACCAGACCCACATCCGGGAACATGATCCGATACGCGCAGACCAGTTGAACCATTTCGCGATCACTCATCTGGGTCAGGGGCTGGAACTCTCCGGCACACGGACGCAACCGCGGCAGGGAAATGGTGATATACGATTTCCAGCAGGTCCGGAGCAAATACTGAACATGAGCCGCGGCAGCCAGAGCCTCAAAGCGCCAATCCGCCAACCCGTAAAGGGGGCCAACGCCCAATCGGCGGAAGCCTGCCGCATAGGCGCGTTCAGGGGTCAGAAGCCGCCAATTGAAATCCCGCTTTGGACCAGCCGTGTGCATTTGATCATAGACCTGCCGATCATAGGTCTCCTGGTAAACGACCAACCCATCCGCGCCCGCCTTCACCAGCGGTTCGTATTCCGCTGTTTCCATCGGGCCGACTTCCAGCGAGACACTCGGTGAAAACTCCCGGGCGACACGCACGCAATCCTCCATGTAGCGGTTGGAAACGAACTTGGGATGCTCGCCGGACACGAGAAGAATATTGCGGAAACCTTCATCTGCGATTGCTTTGGTCTCACGTCGGACATCCTCGAGAGAGAGCGTCACACGCAAGATGGAATTGTCCCGCGAAAACCCACAATAACGGCAGTTATTAATGCACTCGTTAGAAAGATAGAGCGGAGCAAAGAGCCGGATTACATTGCCAAAACGCTGCCGGGTAAGTTGCTGCGACTTAAGGGCCATCTTTTCCAGATGCGGAGTGGCAGCGGGGGAAATCAGGTGGGCGAAATCTTCCAGCGTCGGACGCGCCCGCAGCAGACTTGCCTGCGCGGAAGCCGCATCGCACTCATTCGCGTGCCGGAGCAAGCTCGCAATTGGCAGTTGATCAAATTCTTGTACAAAACTCACGTGGACAAGTTATCAGAGGAGCGCCTGATGTCGAGTGATCCACCGGCACCGTTTGAAGGCAGAATTAGGAATTGGCAATTATGAAGTCCGGGGAGGGACCCAGTGGTCGGAGGTTCAGCAGAGTAGAAGAGGCGTCTCGCCTCTTCATTTTTGAGTAGGGGTGTTTTATCAGAAGACCTCGGGTGAACCGGTCTGGCACCCCCGTTCCGGGGTGCTGTTGATATTCGAGCCTGACCGGAGGTCTCCGCTGCGCTACGACACTCCGGCTACCTTCTGGCAACCATTCTGGTTGCGCCGATGCTGCTGCGACCCCTGATCGGGGTCGTTTTCCTATCGCTTGGAAACAGGGGTTCACAGCACGATCGATGAATTTTTTTGAAACCTCTACGTCATTTCCGTGTAGTATCGATATGCGGTTTCAGAAATAGTATATATCCATTCAACACTATGAAGAGTTATGTGACCTTGTCCAAACTGGCCCTTGTCCTCGGGCTGGGGCTTTGTGGATTTACTGCCTTAGCGGCTACTGAGGAAAACATCAGCCGCGAACTCCCTGCCATCGCCGGAGGCGGGTTAACCGTGGATGTGGATTTTGGGTCGATCGAAGTGTTTACAAATGGGACCGATAAGGTCCAAGTCGAGGTCTGGCGCAAAGTCGTGCGCAAGAAGAAAGCCCTTGAGGAGGAGTATCTCAAGTCTAACCCCGTTACAATCGAAGCTGAAGGTGACAATATCGTTGTGCGCACCCAGAGTCAGGATCGGAATATTTGGACAGGGAAAAACCGCAATGAGGCGCGCTATAGGGTGTCCGTCCCGGCACAGTTCACCGCTGATGTAAAGACCAGCGGCGGTTCCATTAACGTCAGCGGTTTGGCCTCCAGCACCCGGGCACGCACCAGCGGCGGCAGCCTGAAGTTCACCGGGATCAAGGGCGACCTTGATGGGCATACCTCCGGAGGCAGCATTCACACCTCCCAGTGCGATGGGCATATCGAGCTAAACACAAGTGGCGGCTCAATTCAGATTAACCAAGGCAACGGCGAATTGGCCGCAAAGACCGCCGGAGGAAGCATCACCGTGCGGGAGTTCAAAGGGCCAATTCAGGTGCGCACATCAGGAGGATCGATCAACATCGAGGAAGTAACCGGTGCGGTGGAAGCCGCGACATCCGGTGGCTCAGTCCGGGCTTCGCTCACCGAGATGCCGGCTCATGTGAAACTTTCGACAAGCGGCGGGGGCGTTGCTGTGGCGCTGCCTGCAGATGCCTCCTTCGAATTGGATGCTGAGACCGGTGCTGGTGGCGTTCGAACTGATTTCCCCGTTACCGTAGTCGGGAAAGTTGATGACGGCCGGTTAAAGGGCAAAGTAGGGCAGGGCGGTCCGTTGGTGCACCTGCGCACGAGTGCCGGAAGCATCGAGCTCAAGAAACGATAATCATCTTTCATGGCGCTGGTTCGGCCGGGGTGTGCTCCGCGTTCCAAGGGGGGAGCCGCTGTCACACCCTGGCCGCGCCAGTTTCTCACGCTAACCGCGAACTCGGCAGGACATCCGGACGGATCTGTGAAATCTGTGGATTTCCCTTTCATTTTACTGCGGTGCTCACCCACTTTCCAACCTCGCCCGGCACACAAAAATTGACACTCTCGGGCCATTCTAGCAGGCTGGTAGTCTTATGGCTGATGCAAAATCCAGCGAGTTAATGGAAAAAATCGTTTCGCTCTGCAAACGGAAGGGGTTCATTTTTCAATCTTCCGAGATTTACGGCGGGCTGAATGGTTTTTGGGACTACGGTCCGCTGGGCGCCGATCTGAAGCGCAACGTGAAGGAGTATTGGTGGAACTCGATGACCCGGTTCCGCGATGACGTTGCTGGTTTGGAAGCAACCATCATCATGCACCCGAAAATCTGGAAAGCTTCGGGCCATGTGGACACGTTCAGCGACCCAATGGTGGATTGTAAGACCTGCAAGTGCCGGTTCCGCGCGGATCAGATGAACGAGATTCCCTGCCCGCAAAAGCCGAGCAAGATGTCGAGCGAATGCCATGGTGAAAAGACTGAGGCCCGTCCTTTCAACCTGATGTTTGAGACCACGGTCGGGCCCATTAAAACCGAGGATTCCACCGCCTATCTGCGCCCGGAAACCGCTCAGGCCATTTTTGCGCAGTTTAAGAACGTGATGGAAACCTCGCGCCAGAAGGTTCCATTCGGTATCGCGCAAATGGGCAAGGCATTCCGAAATGAAGTCACCCCGCGCAATTTTACGTTCCGCTCTCGCGAGTTCGAACAGATGGAACTCGAGTTCTTCATCAAGCCGGATGAGGTCGTGGAAGCCATCTGTGGCACCGTAGCCAAACCAGCAGGCCCGGGGCACCCCGGTGAACCCCAGTCGAACTGGGGCTGGCAAATGTGGCACCAATACTGGCTGGAGGAACGCATCCGCTTTTACGGCGAGATTGGATTGCCGCGCACCACGTTGGAAGAATACTGGCAGAAGCCTGAAGAGCTGGCCCACTATGCCCGTGCGACTGTCGATCTATTGTTCAAGTTCCCGTTCGGCACGCAGGAACTCGAAGGTGTGGCCGCCCGCAGCGATTTCGACTTGAGCCAGCATCAGCGTCATTCGGGCAAGCCGATGACTGTATTTGATGAGGAGCTAAAAGCGGTCTGGGGCAAGCTCCCGGCTGAACAGCAAGCCAAACTGCGCCAATCCTATTACGAAGCGCGGCTCAGGTACTGGACCAAAGGCGGCGAGACGCCGGAGAAAGCAGAGCAACAAGCGCAGGCCGATGCCGAAGCGCTTACGAAGGGGTATTACGTGCCCCACGTGATCGAGCCCAGCGCCGGTGTGGATCGCTTGACATTGGCTTTGATATGCCAGGCTTACTCTGAAGACCAGGCGCCGGATGATAAGGGCAAGCTCGAAAGCCGTGTGGTTTTACGGCTGCATCCACGGATCGCACCCGTGAAGGTCGCTGTCTTTCCGCTGCTCAAGAACAAACCGGAACTCGTGGCCAAGGCACGCGAAGTGCTCGACATGTTGCGCCCCCATATGAGCGCTTTCTACGACGAAGCGGGTGCTATCGGCCGCCGGTACCGCCGCCAGGATGAAGCAGGCACGCCCTTCGGTATCACAATAGATTTTGATACGCTGGGTGAAAAAGGGCCTGACCTCAAGGACACGGTAACGCTTCGCGAACGTGATACCATGAAGCAGGAGCGCATCAAGATCTCTGAGCTCTTGCCCAGGCTGATGGAAAGCATCCGTTAAGTTGAATTGTCAGAATCCAGATCGCGAGCGCCCGGCCAAACGCCGGGCGCCTACGCTCTATTTCATCATTCTCGGACTCAACGTTCTCATCGTGTGGTATCTTTTCCAAAACCGTGAACGGTTGTTCCATCATCATTAGAACATGAGCGCGTCAAATTCCCGGCAGCACCTTGATTGGAGTCTTCGATTGCAGGCAATCGCCCAAACAGGGCTGGAGTTCGCCACCAGCCCTTATGACGTGGAGCGCTACAACCAGATCCGGGAGATCGCGGCCGAAATGACCGCTGCCCAGTTTGATCTCGAACTCACCCGCATTCGCCAGTTCTTCGCCGCTGAAACTGGCTATGCCACGCCGAAAGTGGATGTGCGCGGTGTGGTCTTCAGAGACAACAAGCTGTTGTTGGTCCGCGAGAGTTGCGAAGGCAAATGGACACTCCCAGGCGGTTGGGGCGACGTTGGCTCTTCACCGGCTGAGAACGCGGTGCGGGAGGTGCTCGAAGAATCCGGCTTCGAAGTGCGCGCCCAACGCTTGCTTGCCGTATTCGACCGTAGCAAGCATCCACACGAACCCCCATTTCCTTTCCATATCTACAAGATGTTCTTCCTTTGCGAACTGCTCGGAGGAGCGCCGAGGTTGAGCTCGGAAACTGATGGTGTCGATTTCTTCAGCGAAGATGCGTTGCCCGAGTTGAGCATCTCCCGCACAACTCCAGGCCAGATCCACAGAATGTTCGAGCATCACCGGAACCCGAACCTTCCAACCGATTTTGACCCGATGCCGTAGGGCACGCAGTCTCCCGCCTTTCCTCTAGCCTTTGCGATGCGTTACAGGCTTAATGGTTTCATGACCAAAACACTGCAACTGGCGGTCGTCTTCGCATTGGCCACGGTATGCGCCAGGGGAGAGGAAGCCAGAACGGAGGCATCTCTCAAATCCGCCGCCGCGCCGTACTTCGAAATCGGCGTAGGAATCAGTGATCGCATCGCGGTGCGACCTGACAACTGGCCGCTGCTTCTGCACCATTACTCCACCGTCACCCCCGAGAACTGTCTCAAGCCTAACCCGGTGCAAGTTGAAGAAGGGCGATTCCAGTTTGAGTTGGCAGACGAGTTCGTCTCCTTCGCATCGTCCAACCGTTTACGCATCGTGGGTCATTGCCTCGTATGGGCTAAAGACGATCGGACCCCTCCCTGGTTCTTTCGCGATGGAACCAACGACGTCTCGGACAAGGTCCTACTGGAACGGATGAAACGGCACATCCAAACCGTTGCGGGGCGGTACCGGGGAAGAATCGCTATGTGGGATGTGGTAAACGAGGCGCTGGATGACAGCACGAATTTTCTGCGCCCTTCCGGCTGGACCCGTGCGTGCGGGGAAGAGTTTATGATAAAGGCCTTTGAGTATGCGCGCGCCGCAGACCCGGAGGCCATCCTGATCTATAACGATTATAACACCGAGTTGCCTGGAAAACGGGACAAGCTAAT
The DNA here is from genome assembly GCA_942493075.1 of uncultured Verrucomicrobiota bacterium. GTDB lineage: Bacteria > Verrucomicrobiota > Verrucomicrobiia > Limisphaerales > UBA8199 > JBBQYD01. Next base: position 1,021,050 of record OW818681.1, read on the forward strand.
ACAGTTAATCAAGCTCATGAAGCAGCGCAACGCGCCGCTTCAGGCGATCGGTTTGCAAGGGCATTATGTGCTAGGGCAGGTGCCCTTCAAAGATTTGGAAGAAACCTTGAAGGTTGTTAAAGATTCAGGTCTGAAGGTGGTGATTTCGGAGTTGGATATCGACGTGATCCCACACGGTCGCTGGTGGGCTGATAACGGAAAACATCGAGAAGAAATAGCTAAACATAATCCTTATCCGACCGAATGCCCGCCGCAGATTCTGAAACAACAAGCTGACGAGTACGCGCAGTTGTTCCGTCTGTTTAAGAAGTACAGCGCTGTGATAGAACGTGTCTCTTTCTGGAACCTGCACGATGGCGAATCCTGGCTGAACTATTTTCCCTGGCGCCGTCAGAATCATCCGTTGCTGTTCGATCGTGCCAGACACCCAAAACCTGCCTTTGACGCCGTAATCACGGAGCTCCGCCAGGAGGCCGGCAAACCCGTGCCAGACCAAGAGACGGAACCCAGGCCATAGTTAAGGTATCGGCTCCGGACTAACGTTCCGATAACTGTTTGAGGGTCACAGGCCCAAGCAAGCCCGATGGAACCAGCTTTGAATCCGGTTTGTAAGGATTTGAAGTCGTCCAAGTCAGCCGCTTTTCTTCTGGCAACGCCGAATCTGCTATCAACCGGTTAATCCACAAATTGGCGACTGTAATCTCCAGCCGGTTATCGCCGGGACGCAGGGTGCCTTGAGGCAGTTCAACCTGCCAGGGAGCACACCAGACGGTGCCGCAATCGCGGCCGTTAACCCTAACCTTTGCCATGACCTCCACGCGTCCCAGCTCCAGCCAGGTGGTCTGCCGGGCAAGCGCTTTACTGGCCTGGATGTTGCAGGAGTAAACAGCTTCGCCGGAGTAATGCCGCACTCCCGGGTCGGAGTGTTTTGCCCAGTCAAGCAGCTCCGGAAACACCACGGATTCTGGACCACCCCATTTGGGATCGAACTGAACGCTCCAAGGTCCCTTTATAACGAGAGCATTGGCCAGTTGCGGGAAATTTCCACTGGCACTTTTCGTCCGGTGGGTGCTTTTGCGGAAGACGACGAAATAGCTCTGATAAGGAGCCAGGTCCAAAGGTATCGTGGTTGCCCCCTTGGCTTGTTCAAAAGTCCGCAACACGCGGGTGTCCCCGGTTAATGGGTCCCAAAGTTCGGGCTGCAAGCCGCTCACACGGAATCGGGTGGTTGCATGCACAGGTGATCCTGTTTGGTTAGCGACAAAGTAGAGATGATCCCTGCCTTGCTGCCGATGGGTATAACGAAGCGGGCCCTGGCTTTCGAAATCATGAGGAATACCATCGTCCCTCAAGATGCGAGCCGCTGCATCGTAATGAGGATAAATCTGTGTGCTGTTCGATTGTGAATGGGCTGAGTCAGCCAGTCTTTTCTGAGCCTGTTCGTCCAGAAACACGCGACCCTTTCCAAGATGTCGCATCCGGTTTGAACCGCTCACGTTGCCCCAGATTTCTTCGGCGATCTGCTGCACCTGCTGATCGCATTCGGGGAAGCCGGACAGACCCGGAGATTTTTGAGGAGGCGCCCCTAGAATGGTAGCACCCTGGACCACCAGTTCTTTGATTTTTGCCAGCAGCCCGGGTGTCATCGTGTCGAACTGCGGCAGTACTAACAGCCGATAGCTGGTGCCTCCGGGGAACTCGATCCGGCCATTATTGACGCGAGCTCTGCTCCGCAACGTTTCCGGAGAACAACCATCAAAATTGTAGCTTGCACGATCTGGAGGTGTGCCACGCAGGGCGCTTTCAGGCGGAGTGAACACGTGAGGCGCACCTTCCGGCACCAGATATAGAATGTCCGCCACAGATGAGCCCTGCCGCAGCAAAAACTGGCAGCGCGCCAGGTACGTGTGATAGGCCGGGACCATATTCCACCAGGTTTGGGTCCGCTCCCAATGCACACCATACGGGCCCATCCGCATCCCGGGCCGCCGATCCAGCCAGGGTTGATGCTGATACCGGTGGAAATTGATCCGGTTCACACCCGCGGCAAAAGCCCAATCTCCCAGGTTCTTTAAGGCCCCAGGATATCCCTGCCAATCTTCACCCGGCTCTGAGGTGAAGGATTCGGCACCGACAATCGAGCGTCCCGTCGTATGCGCAATCGATGCGGCTTCAAGGACGCTGTATGTGGTGTTAAAACCTTTATACCAAAACTCACACATCGGCACGTCCGCAACCGCTCCCAGGGTAAGATCCGAAGTTGGGTTCAAATCATACGGCTCAATCGAAAGCAGCAGATCATGCTGGCGGCTCAGGGTTTTGAGATGTTCGGCATGGTTTTCGACCACCAACTCCTGGGCAGTCTGACGCAGATCCCACAGAAAACGCTCAGATACCTCCACGCTATCAATCACGCGGCCTGTCATTACGGGCAGGAACTTGAGGAGATCGTAGCCTCGGCGTTTCCGGAATTCTGCTGCAAACCCTGGCGACCAGTTTTGAGAACACATTTCCCAACTGTCAAAGTGCACAGTGGTAAGGCCACCAGGACGCTTAGAATCGGGCTTCGTTTTTAATGAGCGGATCAGCTTTCCGGCAAACGCATCGAAGTGTTCCGTCAGCGCTTCCTTGTCAAACTTGTCTGATTCGAATCCCAAGCCGGGCAGGGGAGCAGGGCGGGTGGTTTGGCCCGTAGCCGTCCGGCCGAACCGGAGAATGGTCCAGTTTCCCTCCGGGATGTCCCATTGCAGCACGCCATCGGATGAAAGGCGGTCTGTCAGGTCCACAATTTTTTCCGAAGCGATTTGCTGGGAGGAGGGTGTTTCCGGGAATTGCGCCGGAGCGGGAAGGAACGGCTTGACGCCGGGTTGCGAGGAATACGCGCCGCGATAATAGAGGGCTTTCTCATCGATGTCCGTGATTCGAAGCTGACCCTCAGGTGTGGGGAAGGCGAGCACGGCTACATCCTCATAGAACTCTCTCCATTGTTTGGCGAGTTCGGGAGTCAATGTGCCTTCGCCGAAAAATGGTTTCCTTGGTTGCGGACGTGGCAGTGCGGCTGAAAACCGAGTCGGCCCGGTGACATTCGTTTCACTGGCTACGACGTGCTGCATCGATTGTTCAGGCTTAACCCACGGGCCGCCGGTCCCGCACCAGCCTGGTCCCGCGCCCAGTGCGATGTCGATGCCGAGGCGTTCCGCTTCTGCTATGGCGTGTCGAACCAGTTCCTGCCACGGCTCGCTCATGAAGTGAACTGGCCCGCGCGGAACACCGATGTCCACCTCTAGAAAGATCGCTCCGCCAATCCCCGCCTTTTTCATCGCCTCCAGATCGGCGGTCATCCCTTCACGGGTCAGGTTGCCATCCATGAAATACCAATAGACCCATGGACGTGCTGAATCGGGCGGAGACTTGAAATTTGTATCCCACTTTTGTGCGGAGACAGTGAACGATCCGAGCACTGCCAGGCAAAGGACGAGGAAGCCACGGATTTTTGGGCTGCGGAGACGTCGGAAAAACGGGTGCATGGCTGTAGCGTAGGTAAAGAGTCCCCGAAAGTCTCGCGGATAATCGGTGAGGATTGAGTAATGGGACCCCGAGCGCATGGAGCGGTGGGGCCGTGAGGCGGATCAGCGGTTGGAAGCGTACGAAAGAGGCAAAATTGCTTCGATTGATGGGGTAGAAGCCGTTGCCGCGATCCGCCGCCGACTGGGATGAAATACCAAGTTGCTCAGCCCTGCGGACCAGGAGTTGGCTACGATACGCAAGCGGCAGGTCTAGGTCGGCTTTGTCACTTTCAGATGGCATTCGGCTTACTCACGGGTGCTGCCATCCAGTCGCAGGAATGCCGACCGAATAGGAATCAGTACTGTTGGTAACCGCGCGTTGTTTTATATGTCCACCCTGGTTATTCAGGCTTGCGCCGCAAAGGCGCGAGCCTGAATAACCAGGAACTTTTCTATTGTAAGGGTTGGATGTTACCAACAGTAAGGAAGTGCAACGGACATCGCTGGTGTCCAACCGTTCGCTATGCAAAGAATGTGTTTTCTCCCTGTCTTCATCTTCTTGTCCCAGCGGTACAACGGGAGGGCCCGGTGTCCGCCGGGTAGTTCAACCGTCACCAGCCGTGCTCCAGTCTCTGCAAAAGCTTGACTTATCTTGCCCAGCCGACTAAAGGCAAAGCAGGGATTTACCTGTTGCCCTCGTCCCGGGCAGGCTGCACTTTGCGTGGGGCGTGATACCATGTGTTATTCCTTGTACATCTCAACGGACAGCTTTGAAGACCTCCGTTCCTACAACACGGAACTCGTGAGATTTCAGAAAGCTGAGGATCACGAGTACAGAGATGCGGAAATTATGTCCCTCCTGGAGTTTCCGACTCACTGGTTCGTCGGATCGAGATCCGGGTGTAGTTGTTCATTTCGGCACCTGCATTCCAGTGCGGTGGAGCTCGGCTTTGGCCCTCCGGAAGATTGGTACGAAGAAGAGCAGGACGACTTGGATGCAACTCAGCAACTGTATGATGTGATTCATAAGGTGTCGTCCTCGGGTTACCGTGTCGATTGTATCGATAGCTGGGCAGGCTCAGAGCCAAAGGATATTACCACTTTACCCGTGTCGCTGCAGACTGTGTCCATGGAGGCATTTCGGCTGTTCGAGAATTACAGGTTTATCTTTGAACAGCCGCCCAATCTGGAGGCTCCGAAACCTGATGCCATGGGAGTCCGCCCCTAAAATGAAAACCCGCCTTCCAGTCCTTGCCGCGATTCTCCTGGCTACCATTTCCGTTGGGTGTCGGAAGGCTAATCAGTTGTCCGGCGGTATGGCCCCCACAATTACGAACAATGAGCCGGTTACAATCAACTACCTTGCGTATGCTGCCTCCCCGCCACGCCGATGGGATGTGGTTGCCCTCTATGGACCAGCACCAACGCTGCCCAATAATTCGATTTACCTGAAGCGAGTCATCGCGCTCCCTGGTGAAACGATTTCACTGAGCTCGACCGGGATTGTTGTGAACGGGGCGCTCCTGGAAATGCCGGCGGCTTTATCCAACGCTTATTGCCCCCCAGAAAAACTGCCCATCCTCGATATGGCCAGGGTGAGCTTTCCATTCACTGTACCTCCGAAGCATTATTTCGTCGTAGGCGACAACTGGACCAACTCTCTCGACAGCCGGTACTACGGCGCGGTGCCAGGCACGAACATCGTCGGAAGAGTGAGCGGGAAATGATTACGATCAGCAAACGCACGGGACCTACAGGACGAGACCCCGGTTACGGATCACGAATTACGCATTACGGTTTAGCCCGTCTTCGCTAACCAACATCGAAGCCGAGTTCACGTTTCACGGATCACGTTTCATGTTCCCCCTACCTGAGGGTCGCAGGATCAAAACCCAGACTCGAAGGCGGCAGTTCCGTTGCGCTGGCGCCTAACCGTCTGTTTGGGGTGTCGGACATCTCCAGTTTGATGGTCATCCCGTTGACCGCATCCGCATGCCGGAACCAGATCTGATTCGAAGGCTTGCCGTTGATACGAATGTCTTTGATATACTTGTTGTAGTAAGAGTTATCCTTGCAGATGAGCTTGATGGTCTTTCCATTCTCCAGCCGAACGGTTACGCGATCAAAGACCGGGCTGCCTAGTTCATAAACGGGTATTCCTGGTACCACCGGGTAAAAGCCCATCATCGAAAACACCACAAAGGCTGAGAGCCCGCCGCCGTCCTCATCTCCCGGGATTCCCAGGTAAGTATCGGTGAACCATGCCTCTACCAATTGACGAATCCGCTTCTGAGTTTTCCAGGGAGTCCCCAGGTGGTTGTAGATGTAGGGCGTGGCCATGCTGGGTTCGTTCCCCATGGAGAACTGCCCCACCATTCCTGAGGAATCCATGAACACGGAGAAAAACTCAAACTTGGATCGCCCCAGGTCTTCGCGAAACAAACGATCGAGCTTTGCTTCAGCAGAAGCGCGTCCGCCCATGAGCCCAAATAACCCGGCGTAATCCTGCTGGGCATCCCATTGGTACGTGTAGGCGTTGTTCTCGGTGAAGTAATCGCGCGCGCCGGGGCCACCCGAGAATTTGGGATCGAATGGTTCGATCCAGTTCCCCTGGGCGTTCTTGGGCCAGAACAGGCCTTTGTCCGGTCGATAAAGGTTGGTGAAATTGTTCGCCCGCTTCATGAAGAGGGTGTAGTCCTCAGTTTTGCCAAGCTGACGCGCCATCTGAGCCGTGCACCAATCGTCATAGCTATGGTCGAGGGTCAGAGCGACAGCCTGCCGCTTTTCCCAACGCGTTTCCACCAGCGGTTCGGTCTCCTTCTCGCCAGGGGCGAGAGAGGGATAATATCCGCGCTCAGCATAGAAATCGTCCAGAGCGCACTTGGGACCATTGCGCCATGGCAGCATGGTCGCCTCCAAGGCGTTTTTGCGCACGCCCTCGTATCCCACGGCCATGTTGAAGTTCGTGACTCCTTTGAACCAGGCATCGGCCAGCCAGGCAGCCGAGTGATTGCCCGTCATAGCCGGCCAATCTCCCCAGAGCAGAGCGAAGGAAGGCATCCAGCCGCATTGCTGGTACATCCGCACGTAAGATTGCAGCTTGTCAGCTTCCTGGGTCGGGTTGATCAACGTGTGCAGCGGTTCAAGCGCTCGATAGGTATCCCAGAGCCAGTTGTCCACGTAAAACGGACGCGCATCCTGATGCACTTGCCGATCAAAGCCGCTGTAGTATTGGCCGTCTTCTGAAATGTTTACCATCCGTTCATAGCAACGATAGAGCGCCGTATAGAACACGCGCTGTTGATCGGGAGTGCCGCCTTCAACCTGGATCTTCCCCAAGGCCCGGTTCCAAGTATCGCGCCCCTTTTTCTTAACAGCCTCGAACCCCCAGCGTGGAATTTCATTCGAGAGGTTCTTTTTTGCCTGCTCTATGCTGATGAATGAGATGGCGTAGCGGAACTCGAGTGTCTCCGCTTTGCGTTCAGCTCGCACTACGAGCCGGGATTTCGCGCCGTCCTTGGTTTGCTCGACCTTCACAGGTTTGCTGAAATGGCCATACACATAAGCCTTCATGTTGTTGAAGATTTCTGTGCCGGAAACCTCGCCATTCGGGTCCACTGCCAATTCGCCATCGTGGCGGTTCGCCAAAAGCAGAAGCGGTTGTTGGTTCGGGAAGGTGAACCGATAGTAACCGCACCGCGCGGAGGGGGCGAATTCGGTGCGAACCAGCGAGTCATCGAACCGGGTGCTGTAGTAGTAAGGTGTGGCCTGCTCCTGGTCGTAAGCTGCCGGACGGCGCAGCGCATCCACCTGGGCTCCTGGCATGATTGAAAATGCTTCTCCCTGGCGATGCGAAAGCACAATCAGCGGGAAGGAATGGATCTGGTCGTCCAGGACATCTCGCCGCACGGGATAAAATCGCAGCATACTGTTGGGCAGCGAGACGGTTGGCCGGGTTGGTTCGAGCAGAAAACCGACGCCGCCGATCGAAGTATCGACCTTCTCAACTTGTGCGCGGGCTGACGCAGGACACAGCAGCGCTCCGCCAATAAGCAAACAGATTCCAAGGAGTCTCATAAAGGGTTCTTTGACCTCCCGCATCAAGCACGGAGGCAACAACCGCATGTTGCGCTCCTCCCAGCTCGCGAACAATCAAAAAACCAGGCACTTGGCGATCCACGCACAAGTCCCGCTTTGGATTCCACCGTTCCCATAACCTCTTTTCAGATTTCTAATATCTGTGTGCATCTGTGAAATCTGTGGATGCTTTGCTTTCGTTCGCACACATGATCTACCTTGCTCATGTGAGGACAGTCTCGGCCTTCGGCGCGCTAGGGCTTTTGAGTTGTGTGGTCCTACGCGATAACCCTAAAAACTCAGAAACCGTCGGTCCTGCGGTTGTGCGACGATCGCTGAACAGCCAGTGCCACAGTTCATACGGCCAGACCTGGCGACCGATCCGGTAGTACCAGCGCATGGCTGCCCGGAACCCAGGGTCGGGATGAGCCAGCAGCCGCCAGATGGATTTCGGACGAAGCTGGGCAACGGCTTCAATGCACTTCATCCAGAGGAGAACGCGCCAGTTAGGAACATTCGGACTCTCCAGCACCTGATGTTTGTAATCCCAGCGGCTCAGGTCGGGTTGAATCACCCGGCGACTGGCTTCCTCTGTCGCAAACCGTGTCCAGCTATGGGGTGTCGCATACAGCCCCTGGATCTGGTCCGGATCATAGGAGAGGAGCTGACGCAAGGTTCGCCAGTAGTCGCGATCAGTCTCCTGAGCGAATCCAGAGACCCATGCTGCCATCGAAATGATACCGCTCTTACGCAGCGACCGGATGGCTTCGCGATCCACAGCCTGAGTGCTTCCTTTCTGGATGCGGCGAAGTGTTGCTTCGTCCGTGCTTTCGATTCCGAGCAGGAACCGGGCAACACCGGCCTTTTTATAGAGGGGGAGCAGGTCGGCGTCCCGAACGATGTCTGAGGCTCTCGTGGAACCGACGAGGATCAGCGGCACGTTTTCAGCGATCAAAGCGCGCAGGAACGTTTCCCATGCCGTGCGTGAGGCGGTCGGATTCTCATCCGCGAAGTTGATGACCTCCACTCCGTGCTCCCGGTGGAGCCGTGCCAGTTCTGCGGCAAATTTCACTGGGTCACGGTGCCGCCAGCTTTGCCAGAACACGCGCTGTCCGCAGTAATGGCAATGATGTGGGCAGCCGCGCGAAAACTGCACCACCACCGCCCGTTTATCTCCCCAGTAAGTATAGCGTGAGTGGTCAATCAGCTCCCATCCGATCCTGAATTCGTCCAGGTTTTGGATTAGGCGTGCGGATTCATTCGCCACAGTCTCAGTTGAAAGCGTCGGGTCAATGCACCGGGTCGAACCTGAAATGGCATTCCGCCGGAAGACCACGCCCGGTATTTCGGAGAGCGGGCGGCGGGTTTGCAGGGCGCTTACCAAGCTCACAATCGTTCTCTCCCCTTCACCTCGCACGATGAAGTCAACCTGCGGTTCCTTATTCATCACCTCAAGCCAGTGGTAAGTCGGAAACACCCCGCCATAGACGATCCAGGCGTGCGGGAACAGGGCACGTGCATAGGCCACGAACTCCATGGCGGAAGGATGGCCCGAGGTCGATCCGGAATGACCGATGAGCACCACATCTGGTTGAAAGTGTTGCAGTTCGGGGGAATGGGCCAGGTCGGAGGGTGCCAAGCCCTGGCGGTCTGCGTCGAGCAAACGTACCGGATGTCCTGCATCGAGCAGAGGGCCGCCCAACGCCAGCAAGCCAAGAGGCGGCAGATGTTCATGCGGGATACGGCTGCCGATAGCCGGGTGAGTGGGGTTGATGAGCAGGGTTTTCATAAGGTTAAGCGGTGATCCATTCACTTTGTCTGACAAAGCTCAGATGGATTGATCACGCAGAATGTTCAATTTGGCAAGAAAAAGTTCGCTTTAGCCCTCATAGACCCGACTTTCCTATGCAAAGTCGGCAGAATCTCACTCAACACACACAATGCGAGTATGCCCAGGGAATCCCAAGCTACCAAAGTCCCGTGAGCTGGAGAGGTGTCATCTGCCATTTTTGTCGGTTTTTCGACCCTCAAAAACCCCAATAAAATGGGCAGGTGTCAGAGTGTCACATAGCCTATATAGAGATAGTGACACTAAGAGAGAACACCGAAGCAAGGGAAAGAGGCACCCTGCACAGGTTCCGGGTGCCCTCTTGCCTTGCTGCGTAGGTGAACGAAGGGGTTGAAGGTTCGGGGTCCGAAGCCAGGCCGAAGGGGGGTAAATCTTACTGGTCTTTCCAGTGTCTATGATCCAGTTTGAGTCAGGACGGACGGGAGCGGCCACGCGTGCATCAGGAACGAGTGCCAATCGGGGACTATAACTAAAATGAACTGCGAAGCTTGCCATAAGAATGAGGCCACGTGCCATTTAACCTTTCTCTTAGGCCAGCAGCAGCACACCAAACACTTGTGCGGCGAGTGTTACGCCGAACTAGGCAACCCGGCCGAGCAAGCCTTTCTAAAGGCAGCGCCCGGTAAAGCCTGCGATTATTGCGGCAATCAGCCCTGTTTCGTGGGGACGGATATCATTGAGCTCTGTCTTGGGCGGCAGAAACCTCGTTTTTTATGCGAGTCTTGTGTGCTGGAGTTCAATCGTGCTTTGCAGCAGGAAACCGCAAGTCTCTCCGCAGGGGGCAGCTTGGAAGAAAAACGGGCTTCGTTGGAAGGTTTGCATTCCCGTCTGGCAGACCACATGAAGCGCTGGTCAGCACAGAAGACCGCCTAAACCCAGCTCCCGCCTTTCTACGTCCGGTCGGTTACTACGCGTTCGACGCTTGAATCTGCTGTTTTGGGATAAATTCCTTTTGGCCGCCCGCCATAACTTCTAAACTTTCTTCATGGCATTCGTTGTCGGAGACAAATTACAGCTAGAGATTCAGGATATTGCCTTTGGCGGCGAGGGGGTCGGCCGTGCCGAGGACTTTGTGATTTTCGTGCCCTTTACGGCAGTTGGCGACCGAGTCGAAGCCGAGTTGGTGGAGGTGAAGAAACGCTTTGCCCGGGCCCGCCTCCTGACGGTGGTGAATCCCTCCGCCAGCCGGGTTCAGCCGTTATGCCGTTATTTTGGCGATTGTGGGGGATGCCAGTATCAGCACATCGCCTACGAGGTTCAGCTCGGTATTAAGCACAAGCAGGTCTGCGACTTGTTTGAACGCATTGGCGGGCTGGCGCCTGCCTTGGTGGCTCCGGTTATTCCCTGTCCGAATCCGTATCATTATCGGAATCGGATCATGATTCGCAGCCAATGGGACAAGTTCAAGCAAGGGCTCAACATAGGTTTCATACGCGCCGACAACCGGTTGGTGGTGGATATCGAGGAGTGCAAAATCGCGGAACCGGCTTTGAACGAGCAGATTCGCCATGTGCGTGCGCATCCGCCGCCCAAGGGAGGGTTGAAGGTGGTTCTGCGTATTCCACCCGAAGGCTGGCAGGTGCCACCCGACAGCTTCTTCCAGAACAACTTCCTTCTGCTGCCGGAAATGATAAAAGCCGTGAGGGAGCGTTTAATGGACGCTGGGACCCGGCATCTCGTGGATGTCTATTGCGGTGTGGGATTCTTCGGGCTTGAACTGGCGGACTTGGTCGAGTCCTACGCGGGCGTCGAATTGGACCACATGGCCATCAAAGCTGCGCGGAAAAATGCCGCCGACATGCATAAGACCAATGGCGAGTTTGTTGCCGGATCGGCTGAGGAGAAGCTTCCGGAGTTGCTGGCGCGCTTCACCCCAGAGCAATCCACGGTCGTGCTCGATCCTCCAAGAAAAGGGTGTCACCCGGAGCTTCTGGCCACATTGCGCCAGGTTAAACCGCGGCAGATCATCTATGTTTCCTGCCAACCAGCGACGATGGCCCGGGACCTGAAAGAGCTTTCGGAGGGGGGCTTCAGGGTTGAGCGAGTGCAGCCGTTGGATATGTTCCCACAGACCGCTCATGTGGAATGTGTGGCCGATCTGCGCTACGCCGGGGTTTGAACGTCGCGCGTTGGCAGTGGTCCAAGTCAAAACGAGATCGACACTTACGCAGATCGCGGAGCGTAGTTATTTATTCACGATGTCTAATTTGCCCAGCAGGTTTGGAGAACGAAACCGGGCTTGCCAACACCCGAGATATTCCTGCACCCTCTGCTTCGCAGCATGACCATGCAAACGGAACCAAACCCTGAAAAAAAATTCATCCCTGCGGTGCTGCCTTGGGCTCTGGCAGGTATCGCTCTGGTGGTGTACCTGGTGACGCTGAATCCCTGGGTGACGTCTAACAGTCTGGGAAATGCAGCACGAGCGATTGGCTACATTCGTACCCCGGCACTAACAAATCCGTTGTACCTGGCTTTTACCTTCCCGCTCACCCTGCTGCCTGCAAATTGGATCCCGCTGGCGCTGAACATCTTTTCAGCCGTCTGTGCCGCGTTATCCATAGGGTTGCTCGCACGTTGCGTTGCGTTGCTTCCTCATGATCGAACCGAGGAGCAGCGGGTGCGGTGCCATTCCGCTTTCAGTATCCTGACAACTCGGGTTGCATGGCTGCCTCCGGTGTTCGCGGCGGTGCTTCTTGGGTTACAGCACACCTTCTGGGAAGACGCCACGGCGGCTTCCATCGAGATGTTTGATCTGCTGTTGTTTGCATACTTAGTGCGCTGCCTGCTGGAGTTCAGAATCCAGGAAAACGACTCATGGTTGGTTCGGTCTTCGCTGGTTTACGGTGCCGCAATGACCAACAACTGGGCGATGATCGCCTTCTTTCCTCTGTTTCTTGCATCGCTCATCTGGCTGAAGGGTTACACGTTCTTTAACGGGCGCTTTCTGTTGCGCATGTTCGTGGCGGGCAGCATTGGACTGCTCTTCTATCTCCTGCTGCCCCTGGTCGAGATGATTAGCGGTGACAGTGAAATAAGCTTCTGGCAGTCGTTAAAAGCCAATCTGGTCGCCCAAAAGACCTACCTGATGGCTCTTCCGTTTAACAAGACGGCACTCTTTATGGGTGATCCGCCGTTGTGGGTTCTTGCCTTCCCATCACTGGTCCCGCTGTTAATGGTGGTGATCCGCTGGCCTAGTTTTTTTGGCGATACAAGCCGGTTGGGTATTTTGCTTTCCCGATGGATTTTTCACTTCTTTCATGCGTTCCTCCTGGTGTTCTGCACCTGGGTGGCATTTGATCCCAGGTTGAGCCCCCGAAATTATCTCCCGCAACTGTACACCAGCGGGCTGCATCTACTGAGCTTCTACTTTTTAGGCGCCCTGAGCGTGGGCTACTTTGCAGGTTACTTTTTGGTCGTTTTCGGGATGAAACCGCCCAAACGGCAAGCCTGGGTGTTTAAGGACTACAATCCCCTAATCAAATACCCGGCGCTGGGATTGGCATGGGGTATGGCGGCTTTCGCATTTTTCGGGCTTATCTACCGGAACCTGCCTCAAATCCGAGTCACCAATGGCGGCATATACCGGGAGTTCGCGGAACTCAGTAAACAGAACCTTCCGGCCTCAAACGCAATCCTGCTCTCTGATGATCAACGCCGTTCGTTCCTGGTGGATGCGGCTCAAACAAAAGAGAAGGGTACCAATGCGCCCTTACTGGTGGATACCGCTCTGCTTAAGGACCCAAATTATCACGCCCATCTGCTCAAGAGACATCCTGGACGCTGGCTTAAAACACCAGCGGTTGTAGAGAATCAGCCTGTGGACGACTTGGTGTTGATTGGCATTCTCGATTTCCTTAGCCACTCCAATTCGGTGTATTACCTGAACCCAAGCTTTGGCTACTACTTCGAATGGTTCTATCCGACGCCCCAGGGGATGGTCTATGAACTGAACCGGTATCCGACCAACTCGGTCTTTCCACCGGCGATGTCGGCTGAGGTTATCGCTCGCAACGAGGGCTTTTGGCGGGATGCTGCGCCCAAGTTGGGAAAAGTAGCCAAAGCGATTTCGGCTACAAGAGATCCCGGTTGGGCTGGTGCACTTTTCACTCGCTTGCACCTTCCTGTCGAGCAGAACAAAGATGCGTCCTCCCTGGGAAGCTATTACTCGAAGTTTTTGAATTACTGGGGGGTGCAGATGCAACGGAATGGCAAGCTGAAGGAAGCTGCAGCGCACTTCGAGCAAGCCATCCGATTGAACCCCGAAAACCTGGTAGCGCGTGTCAACCTGGAGGAGAATCAAATCCAACAGGCAGGGAAGAACTCACAAGTGGCCTTGTCTAAAGAAATGGAGAGCGCCTTTGGGGAACACCAAAACCTCTCCCAGACGTTAAACGCGAATGGCCCATTCGATTCCCCGAGCTTTTGTTTCCAACAGGGGCAGGAGTTCGCGCGAGGCAATAATTTTGTCCAGGCCATCCAACAGTTCCAACGGGTGACTGAACTGGCGCCCGGGAATTTGATGGCGCGTTTGGCCCTGGTGCAACTCTACTCACGGGTGCGCATGCCTGAGAAGGGGCTGGAAATCATCAAGCTCATCCGGGAGCAACCCACCAGGTTCGGTGTTGGAAGGTCCAACGTGCTGGACATCACCAGCACTGAAGCCATGGCCCATCTTGCTGCGAACAACCCTGAAAAGGCCGATGAAGCTTACCGCAAGTTGGCCCAGCAGTTCCCCGATGCCGATATTCGCAGTGCTGCCGGCCAGATGTTCCTGAACACTGGACATTACACCAACGCGATCACCTGGTTTGAAGAGATCCTCAAGACCTCGCCAAATGATATCAATGCACTCGCAGGCAAGGGCTTCACCCTGCTGCAACTGCGTAAGCCCAGCGAGGCGGAAGTGGTTCTGGAGAAGGTGGCCCAAATCCAGGAGAACGAAGAGCTGTTTGGCAACATCGCGCAGTGGTTCATCAATGCGGGTTATCCGACCAACGCCCTCGCCTGGCTGGACCGTCAGCTCAAGAAGAGCCCGGGTAATGCAAACGCGTTGGTGAATAAAGGATTTGCCTGGCTGCAGGCCAAACAGTATTCCAACGCTGTTCCTGCGTTGGACCAGGCGCTCAAGCAACTGGATCGCAAAGACGACACGCAAATCTTCTACACCGCGCTGCTCAACCGGGCCATCGCTCACCTTCAAATGGGGAACCTTGAAAAAGCCAGGGCCGATTATGAAGACATCGCGGAGAATTATCCCGCAGCTTACCAGGTCCAATATGGGTTAGGGGAGGTGGCGATTCGCCAGAAAGACACGAATACGGCCATCAAGCATTTCCAGCTATACCTAACCAACGCACCCGCCAACACGACTGAGGCGCAGGAAATCCGGGATCGAATCCAGAGCTACACAAAAGCCGCCAAGTAAAGGGACTGCATGCGGGTCATACATGTGATCACCCGCCTGATCGTAGGGGGGGCACAGGAAAATACCGTAGCGACCGTTTTAGGCCTCCGGGAGAAGCCCGGTGTTCAGGTGAGTTTGATTTCAGGCCCATCTACCGGGCCTGAAGGCTCGATGGATGCCTCCCTTTCCAGCGCGTCAATTCACCCTCAGATCCTTCCAGAGCTGGTCCGTCCGGTGCATCCCTGGATGGATTTTATGGCTTGGCGCAAGCTCACCAAGGTCTTCAGATCACAGCAGCCCGATATCGTCCACACCCATAGTGGAAAGGCGGGTGTGCTCGGTCGGTTGGCCGCCCGAAAAGCAGGTGTTCCCGTGGTCATCCACACCATCCATGGCCCTTCCTTCGGAGCATTCCAAGGCACTCTCGCAAACCTGGTATTTCGTGCTGCGGAGAAAAAGGCAGGGTCTGCGACGACCCACTTTATAGTGGTTGCCGACGCAATGCGGCGCCAGTACCTGCAGGCTGACATCGGCGATCCCGATCAATATACCCGGATACTGAGCGGTTTTAATCTCGAGCCATTCCTGAATGCCCGGAATGAACTGAAGCGCCGCGTGGGGTTTGGCCTAAACCCGGAAGACATTGTTGTTGGAAAAGTGGCCCGCTTATTCCGCCTCAAAGGACACGACGACCTTTTTGCCATCAGTCCTGAATTAGTTCGAAGAGATCCCAGGATCAAGTTTCTGCTGGTGGGTGGCGGTGAATGGCGGCAGCGTTTCGAGCAGGAGGCCATTAAACTGGGACTCAAAGACCGGTTTATTTTTGCCGGGTTGGTGCCCCCGGAAGAGGTTCCGGCTTTGATCGGGATTATGGATATCCTGGTGCATGCCTCGTTCCGGGAAGGTTTGGCCCGAGCATTACCGCAGGCATTAGCCGCCGGGAAACCGGTCGTCGCTTACGACTGTGACGGTGCATCTGAGGTATGCTTGCCGGAGCGCACGGGATTGCTGGTCGGGCCTGGCGACAGGGCTGGCTTGCGTGATGCCATTCTACGGTTAAGCCTGAATGCCGACCTGCGGGAGCGGCTTGGACAGGCGGGAAGAGAACTGGTCCGGACGGAATTTCCGGTTCAAAAGATGGTTGATGACATATACGCGTTGTATCAACGCTTGTTGGTTCAGAACCAAGTCTCGGCTTAAACGCCAGGGCGCTGATCCATTCCGTTGAGCGGATTTTGCTCGCGCCTGCGCGGCCAATTCCAAATCCTTCGGCAGTGAGTTTTCCGATTAACATCTATGCCCTGGCGGTTGTGAGTGCCTTCGGCATCAGCCTGGGGGCCTTTCCCCTGTGGCGGCGGTGGTGTCTGAAAACCGGGATGCTCGATGATCCCGGCCATCGCAAAATCCATCATACGCCTGTGCCTCTTGCCGGCGGGCTGACAGTGATGACCGGGATGGCGTTACCCGTTCTTGGGGGCATGCTATTCCTGCTGGTCAGCCGATGGATCTCCGATCCGGCGGCAGTGTTGCACCCGCTGCTGTATGGGTTCCATCAGCGCGGACTTCAACTGACGGGAATTCTTGCAGGCGCTGCCGGAATGCTCGCGGTTGGCTGGGTTGATGATCAATTTGAATTGCGCCCCGGCACCAAGTTTCTTGGGCAGATCATCGTGGCGTTTCTCGTGGCAGCCTCTGGCGTTCGAGTGACGCTCTTTGTACCCAACGTGCTGTTTAGTTACGCAATCACGATCCTGTGGATACTGGCCGTGATTAACGCGTTCAATTTCATGGATAACATGAATGGGCTGTGTGCGGGACTGGGGGCCATTGGCGCCTGGTATTTTGCCATGCTTGCGGCTCGTGACGGACAGTATCTGGTCGCGCTGGTGGCCTTCCTGGCTTTTGGGGCTTTGCTGGGTTTTCTTCCTTACAATTTTCCACAAGCAAAGGCCTTCCTGGGTGACTCAGGCAGCCACCTCGTAGGATTTCTCCTGGCAGTGCTTGGCATCTTGCCGCATTTCCATACTCCGGAGGCGCCCCGTCCGTTGGCAGTGCTGATCCCCCTCCTGGTCCTGGCCGTGCCCTTATTGGATATGGCATGGGTGGTGGTGCTCAGGTGGCGGCTGGGCAAGCCATTTTACGTGGGCGATAACAACCATCTTTCTCACCGGCTCACACGGCATGGGTTGAGCCGTTCCACGACCGTGCTGCTGATCTGGTTGCTGGCAGCTTCGGTCGGAGCGCTCGCGTTTCTAGGATGAACCGGGCTCGGTTGAATCGCGCGCGGCGATGACTTCGGCAAAAACTGAGAGCACTTCCGAGCGGCTGATGGCACCGACGAGCCGGTTCTCTTTCAGAGTGTTTACCACGGGGATGTTTCGCAGTTCGCTGTTCAAAACGACGGGCAGGATTTCGAGCAGACGTTGATTCGGGGTGACACAGGTCGGTGGAGGGCGCATGACATCATAGGCAATAAATCCGGGCAGCTCGTGGTTGGGATCAAGGTACTCTTTGAGGTCATGCAGGGCGACCAGCCCCACCAACTGATTCTTTCCATCAACCACGGGCAGGAAATTATTCGAGCTCGTGAGGAAACGTTCAGCGGCTTCCCGAAGGGTGGCAGTCTCTCGAACGGGTTCGATGGGCGCCCTCATCAGGTCCCCCACCGTGCGTTCTGTGGCTGCTTCTGAGCTGGTGGCATCTTGAGGTGCCGTCACTCCTTTCTGACGCAACGGTTCAGTGTAAATGGAGGATGGATGGATGCGCTTGGCCACGAGTATGGAGACGACGCTCGCCAGCATCAGGGGAGGCATCAGAGAGTAATCGAGGGAAATTTCCAGGATCAGGATCATGGCCAGGAGCGGGGACCGTGTGGTGGCTGCAAGCATGCCGCCCATGCCAACCAATGCGAAAGTCGTCAGCGGCAGGCTTTGTCCCGCACCGAATTGTTGTAGAAGCAAGCCAATGGCTGCGCCCAAACCAGCACCCAGAAAGAGGGTGGGTGTGAAAACGCCGCCCACCGCACCTGAACCGACAGTTATGACAGTCGCGGCGAATTTCGCCAGGAATAGCAGTGCAAGAATCTGCACACCTTCGAATCCACCGGGGTAATGATCCTGCAGAATGCGGTTTGTGATCACGTAACCATTTCCCCATACCCCGGGAACGGCAAGAGCGATTAAACCGACTATCAACCCGCCCAACGCCAGCCGGGTATAGATCGGCATGTCGAGTTTCTTGAAGGCTTCCTCGGCTCTGTTCAAGAGCTTGAGGAATAGAGCGCCCACGCCCCCGGTCACTAACCCGAGGAACAGAAACCACGGAAGCTGAGTGATGCTGGTGAATTCGAAAGGCGGCACTGAGTACCAAGGGCGCAACCCGAAAAAACTGCGGGAAACCATCGTGGCCACCACGGAGGCAAAAACCAGCGGGGCAAACAGGTTCATGGAGAAGTTGCCTACAACGATCAGCGCGGCAAAAACGGCTCCTGAGATCGGCGCATTATAGGCGGCAGAAATGCCGGCTGCCGCGCCGCATCCCACCAGCAGCCTAAGCCGGTAAGGTTGCCACTTGGCGAGCTGTCCCCATTTGGACGCCAGGGTGGCGGAGAGTTGGGTGATTGCGCCCTCGCGCCCGATGGAAGCTCCAGTGCCGATGCTGACGAGGGAAGAAAGAAACTTTACAACAGCACTGCGAAAAGGGAGCCGACCGTCTCCCGCGACGACGACTTCGAGGAGGTTGCTGGAACGTTGCGGGCCAGCGAGCCGCAATCCCCAGTAAAGCACCAGGCCGGCACCCAAGCCTCCGAGGGCCGGGATGATCACCCGTTCCCAAGGAGCCAGGATCTCCGCTATTTCCACGAGGTCGCCAGTGCGGCGCAGAAAGAGCAGTTTGGCAGATTCCATGGCGTAGTAGGAGAACAGGTTGACCAACCCGCCAATCACGCCAACGCCACCGGCCAGGACGAGGTGAAACGCTTCTTCGCTGAAAGGGATGCGCTGCCGGATACGCAACGCCCGCTGCACATGCCGGCGCACAAAACTGTGGAAATTACCCCACGCTTGTTTTCGCCACAACCAATCCACGTAACTCAATGTAAGGCAAATGAGCGGTTTGACGAGTGCAAGAACTGCTCGCGGGCTCGAATACGTCCTTCATTCAGTATTGGCTGATGTAGGACATTACAGAGAGTCCACACCCTAATTCGGCTGGGTCTTGGCGTAGCTTCGCTCGCCGAACAAAGCGGTGCCGATGCGTACCATCGTGGCACCCTCTTCAATCGCGATTTCGAAATCGCCTGTCATTCCCATGCTCAGGTGCGGCAGTGGCGCTCCCAGCTTCTGCTCGCATTCCATTTTGAGCTCACGCAGTTGACGGAAAACAGGGCGAACTTTTTCCGGGGTAGGTGACCACGGTGGTACGGTCATCAAACCATGAATCTCCAAGCGGGGCAGGGCGTTGATCTGCGCCAACTCTTCGAGGACCTTCTCAGGCCGGTAACCGAATTTGCTGGCCTCTCCCACAATGTTGACTTCGAGCAGAATCGGCAGGGTCTTCGACGCCTGGTCGGCGCGTTTGCTCAGTTCCTCAGCAAGGCTCAAGCTATCGACGCTTTGGACCATCTCGAAGAGGCTTACCGCGTCCCGGCATTTGTTCGACTGCAAGTGCCCCAGCATATGCCAGCGCAAGCGTCCCGGGCAGAGTGGAATCTTCGCCTTGGCCTCCTGCACCTTGTTCTCGCCAAATGCCAGCAGCCCGAGTTTCGCGGCTTCGGCCACCGCATCGGGCGGATGGGTCTTGGAGACCGCAATCAGGGTGACCGATTCGGGTGATCGCCCCGCCCGAGCGCAGGCTGCGGCGATGCGTTGCTGGATAGACTGTAGATTCTCTGCCAATGACATAAAACGTGCTCGCTGGAGCACGTCCTAGTTTACCCACAAATCGACGCGGCTGAATAGGCAAAACGGCGTGACGGCACAGGGGTGGATCTGCCATGCTGTGTGGGAATGGCAAAGCAATTCTGGCTGGTCAAACAGGAGCCCGAGGATTATTCGTGGGACCAATTGGTCCAGGATGGGCGCACCGCGTGGACTGGTGTTCGGAATTTTCAGGCGCGCAACTTCTTGCAGGAGATGAAGGTGGGGGATCTGGTGCTGTTTTACCACAGCGTGAGCGAGAAGCAGGTGGTCGGAATTGCCAAAGTCGTTCGTGAGGCTTACCCAGATCCCACAGTCGAATCAGACGAGACTAAGGGCGGGTGGGTTTGCGTGGATTTGGCGCCCTCAAAACCTCTGGCAGAGCCAGTATCGCTGGCTGCCATCAAAACAGATGACGCTCTTAAGGACCTGCTATTGGTCAGACAATCCCGGCTCTCGGTGATGCCAGTCACTGCCAAACAGTTCAACCGGATACTTCAGCTCGCGAAAACCGTCATATGAATAAACCCATTCAGGCAGTCATTTTTGACATGGACGGTGTGATCGTGGACAGCGAACCGCGGCACGAAAGGGCATTTTACGATGTAGTGAAAGAAATCGGTTACGAGCACCGGCACAGCCTCAAGTTCACCGATTACATTGGAAGATCAGACCAGGAACTGTGGGTGGATTTTGTTGCACGTTATCGACCGCCCCAGCCTTTCGACGAGTTGATGGCGCTGAAACGGCGGAAAGTGATCGAAATCCTGCGGGCAGATCAGCCGCTCTTCCCGGGGCTCTACGAATTAGTGGAAGCCTTGTCCACCCGCTATAAGCTGGCTCTGGCCTCCGGATCGGAGCGTCCGATCGTGGAGGAAGTACTGGCTTTGCGTGATCTGAAACGGTTTTTCCCGATCTCGGTAAGCGGCTCAGACATTGAGCACGGCAAGCCGCGTCCGGATATTTTCTTAAAAGCGGCCCGCTTGCTGGGAGTTCCACCGGAGTGTTGCGCAGTCATTGAAGATTCGCGACCTGGAATAGCAGCGGGGTTGGCTGCTGGTATGACGGTTTATGCGATCGCCAATACCCATCCTCCGGAGGAATTGACGCAGGCACATTATGTGGTGAGCACGTATGATCAGGTAGCTCAACGCTTGCTCCCGGCCACTTGAATTAACTTCTAGGCCAAAACCGCAACAGCACCCGCTGAGGGGATTCAATCAGGATTTCCCGCACCAACGCTTCCATGCTCACCGCTTTGGGTTCGTCCAGGCGCCTGGAAAGAATGAGGGTCACTAGATAGGCCAGGGATGCTCCGGCAAAGAACACCGTGAACCGGTTCCAAACCAGCCCCAGAAAATGCGGCGCCCGTTCTCCGACAGCGTCAATGAGGAGTCCCCAGGCGATCGGGGCGATGCCGAGAGTCACATTGTTCAAAACGGAATAGATGGCGAAAAAATGGTTTCGTCCCATTTTGGGGACAACCTCCATGGCCAATCTGGTATTGGACATCTGCACGAGGGCGGTGAGCAGGCCGGCCATGAATTGAAGGCCGAGCACCATTGTTAGTCCCACGGGAATCAGTTTGCCCGCCAGGCACACCCAACCCGCAACCACCAGCGCCCATGCTGCAAAGCAGAATGTGAGGATAGGCTTGCTGCCCAGCCGGTCCAGGCCTGAGCCAAGGAACCAGAGGCTGCTCAAACCTCCCAGATACGCAATGGAACTGATGAGGAGAATGCGTCCTTCAGACATTCCGGCTTCGGACCTTAGAAACGCGACGATGAAAGCCGTGATGCCTCCGTAGGCAACCGACCACGCGACCACCATTCGAAGCAGTTTCTGAAAAGGCGGGAACTGAAACATGGCCATCCAGGGCACGGGACCTTTTCCGGCCCGCAGGTCCTCCGGAATGGCGACATCCGGAATGCGCTTTAGGAAGCTGAGGCTGATCGCGCCAGTCACGGCGCTAAAAGCAAACAATGCTGCAAACTGCCACGGAGCGGGACTTCCCACCAGGCAGCCAGCGGCAACCAGGAACGTGAAGAAGCTGGCCAGGTTCTGAACGGCGGCGTCCCGGGCGAGGTAGCGTCCGCGCAAGGTAGCGGGCACTAGAGCGGTGATCCAAGGCAGCCAGGCGCAACTGGAAATGCCGCGCGAAAGGTTAAAGCAGAACAGCAGCATGATCATCAGCGCCAGTTGGTTCCCATTGCTCAGAAACAACCCTGTCAGAGGCACTGCGGCCATTCCAAAGATAAACAAAACCCGGGTGCCCCACCCGGCATAGACGAATCGGCGGAATCCCAGGCGCGGGATGTGGCTGGCGGCGGGGATCTGGAAGATCACCAGCAACGGCATCATGCCGGCTATGATTCCCAAAACCGTGGCGCTGGCGCCCAGGGTCTTGGCATACAGAACCATGGGGCTGCTCAACACGATCTGAAAAGAGAAGGCGTTGAATGTGGAGAACCAGTAAGCATTGTTCAGCCCGGGAGGAAAGCTGGTTGCTTCCTCGGGCGACACTGGCGGGTCAATCTTAGCGGCTTCGCTCATTGGTTCGGCGCAGATGATAAATCAGAAGGTAGAGTTTGAACAGCGGCAAGCGGGCACCTGGGCACCTGGCGGTGCGGCCACCATGAGGCAGGCGGAGAAAGGCAGAGAAAGCGAGTGGCACGCGGAGGTGCGGAGTTCGCGGAAGGGAAGGAGGTCGGAGGTCGGAGGTCGGAGGTCGGAGGTCGGAGGTCGGAGGTTGCGGCGAAGCATAGTAGAAGAGCCGTCTCGGCTCTGGTGTTCCAGGCCCTTCGCCCCGAAAGGCTGTAGAGGACTACAGCAGTCCAAGACGCAAGCGACGTAAGAGATGGCTGAAGGCTCAAGGCCAAGATCACGCGTTGATGATTCGAAGGGGTCTGGAGGTTTGTCCCGTAACCCATACGAAGGCTGGCAAACAGACCTTCGATGCGCGGATGCACGAACAGGTGAGTTAAGGCCTTGGTGTTGTAGGCCCGGTCTCCGCACCGGGCGCGTCCCATTTCCTTTGGCGTTGCTCTTGACTTTAATTGAGTTTGCCGTTTACTGGTCCTGCCTGGCCGGTTACCGCAAGTGCCGGGTTGCGGGTGCAAGTTTTGGGGAGCTATGTCAGGCAATTGTAGTAGCTACGCTGTGCTGAAATGACGAGGAAACTCTCAATTCAATTGACTTTAGCTGTGCTCGTCGTTTTGGGTGCCATTGTTGGTTGGTACAAGTGCATGTTTCCATATGGCGACAGGTCATTTACACTGCGTCATATGTCAGCGGTACTGGATTCTTACGCCGCCGACCACTTCGGTAAGTTTCCAGACAGCGCAGATGGGGCTTACGACGCTCTTCGAAAGCTGTACCCGGACTACTGTTTGGGTCCGGAGTTGGCCGGTGTCTCGGGAGAAGTTGAGGCTTTGAAGTCCGCACTCGATCAGGGAAAGCCGATCGATGCCTCCCTCACGAGTTGGGTCTACGTGCCTGGGTTCGAGCAGACGGATGACAGCAGGTTAGCGATTCTATGGGAATCTCGGGAGGGACTCTATGCCAACGGCAAACGGAACTTCTCTGGAGGACGTGCTGTGCTACTTTTGGACGGCGGAGTGACCAATGTTCCCGCCAAGGCTTGGAAAGCCTTTCTCAACAATCAAGAGGAGTTGCAGAAATCGGCCCGAGCTCGGCGGAACTCGACAAGCGATGCTCAACCAAAAAAAGAGGGCGGCATCTAAGGCGGCGCATGGAACGAAGATTCTGGCACCCCTGATCGGGGTGCTGTTCTGATCTGCATCTAACCGGAGGTCTCCGCTGCGCTGCGACGCTCCGGCTACCTTCTGGCAACCATTCTGGTTGCGCCGATGCTGAACCGTTCATCCATTCTGCTCGATAATCGTGCCTGGCTGCCGTGCTCTAGATGCGCTGAGGAATGAGCACGATACCAGAGCCTCGGTGTTGTAGGCCCGGTCTCCGAAAGTGTGAAAATATTGGAAACTGCCAAAAAATGAAAAATGCGGCCCTTGATTCTCAGCTATTTACATTGCTGGATTTTCTCGAATTTTAAATTTTTCACACCTTCTCCGCACCGGGCGCGTCCCATTTCGGCTTCCCGAGTTCAAAGCACACAACAGGAGAGGATCGACGTGTTGTCCGGTTGCGGTCAAATTCCACTTTAACCCAGAGGCCCTCGGGTTTAAGTCTATTTTATGAGCATCGGTTCAATGATTGAAGCGACTCCGGGCGTTTGTGGCGGGCGTCCGCGCCCAATGCCACTAGGATTTGGTTTTCTTTGTTCGCCTAAGTTTCTTACAAGGGCCGGTTTGCGCTGGGTTCATTTCTCGAAACTCGCGCACTAAAGCTGGTCCCATCTCATAGAGCATTTGTTCGATTCGGCGACCGTTCTCCAAGGCCCTTTCCAACTGTGGAACCATAGCCTTGGGGACGTAGAGACAACGACGTTTGCCTTCCTGGGTGAAGCTTAAGAGATAGTTCGGGTGCTTATCTCCACGTGCGCAAGCCGGGCACCCTGGGCGGATGCAGGGCTTGTAAACCAGGGCCAGCGAACCTTTCAAGGCTGGCCAGCAGGACAGGAGTGTTTCCTTAAAGCGCTGCTGGCTGGGTGATGGATTGCTTTTTTGATTCACAATGGCAGAGTATATCATAACGTATGCATATAGGTACAGATGCATACTTATGCAACCAAATAAATCACGCAAACCTGCTCCCGCCAAAACTCCAGCTCCCTTCACCCCGGCCCAACTGCTGCAGTTCTTTCTCCAGGTGCTTCCCAGCCATGCTCTGCTCGAACTGCCCGCTCTCAAGAAGCTCACCTTTTATGACCGACTCTTTACCCCGGTGATCACCCTCTGGTATTTGCTCTTTCAGTGGCTCAACTCTGATCACACCCTTGATGCCGCTGTTGTCGATGCCAAAAAGGGCGGTGCCCGCCGCCTCAGTCCCCGGCTTTCGTGCGAGTTTTGCTCCGCCGCCACGGGCACCTACAGCGAGGCGCGCACCCGTATTCCCGAGCCGTTTCTGGCTCAAGCCCTGCGCCTGCAGGGCGGCAAAGTCGCTCAGCAAAGCTCCACCACTCTCTGGAATAACCTTGTTGTATGCCTTCTGGACGGCACCACCGTTCGGCTGCCTGCTCATGGCAACATTTCCAGAACGTTCACCCGCCATGGCAATCAGTACAAAGAAAAGGCCTACTGGTGCCTCATGCGGGCGGTGGCCACCTTCTGCTGCATGAGCGGTGCGGCATTGGATTGTGCTATGGGGCCAACCCGCCTGAGCGAACAAGTCTTGGGCTGCCAGATCATTCTGCGTGCCGTGGGCAATTGCCTGTTCCTGGGGGACAGCAACTTCGGGGTTTTCCGCATTGTGCAGAGCGCGCGCCAGGCTTCCAAGGAGGTTCTCCTGCGCCTGACCCTGCAACGGGCAAAAAAACTGCTGGGCCACCCTCTGCGGGAGGGTGACTTTGAAGTCACCTGGAACCCGACCCGCCGTGATCAGCTAGAGCCTGGTTGCAGTGCCGAGCCGGTGAAGGGCCGTCTTATCGTCGCTCAGGTGCATCCTCCAGGTTTTCGGCCTAAGATGCTTTGCCTATTCACCACCTTGGCTGACCCGAAGCACTATCCGATGGAGGAGATGGTCCGCCTTTATGGCCTGCGCTGGCATGTTGAACTCAATCTGCGGTATATCAAAGCTCAGATGGGGGCCGATTGCTTAAACGTTAAATCCGCAGCCATGGCGCGCAAAACATGGCTGGCTTGCCTTTTGGCGTACAACCTTATCCGGGCGGCTATGCTCTGTGCCGCCCTTGAGAAGGGCATATCCCCGCTCACGTTATCCTTCTCAGCCTGCCGGCGGCGCCTCGAAGCGTGGCTGCAGAACTTTGGAAGTACCGCTGGTGAGCTATTGGACGATTGGAAAACAACACTGATCGAACTGGCCAGGTGCGTGCTTCCCAAGCGAAACAAACCCCGCCCTCGTGAACCCAGAGCCAAGCGTCACGTCCGAGAATCATTCCCACCACTGGTCGGAACACGGGCACAAGCACGAAAAATACTCGAAAACCAGCTAGCCAAAGATTTGAAATCCTAGTGGCATTGGGCGTCCGCGCCTGACGGGTACTCGCGTTCCGGTGCATCGTATTGCCGGTTATTACGGTCTTGGCTATTCCCCGGAAGAGATCCTAGCCCTGGTGAACTCAGTGAATCTCTCGCAGGTGCATGCCGCCATTGCCTATTTCCTGGCCAATCCGCGTGAGGTGGATGAAGTTCTACGCCAGGAAAACTTGGCCGCTGAGGCGTTCCGAGAAAAAGATCGCGCCGCGTGACCCTTCCGGCTCTATACCTCGATGAAGATACGCAATCAGACGCGTTGATCTACACCCTGGCAAGAGGGATGGGCTGTCAATGCGATCAGGTTTGCTTTTTGGTGTATGCTATCAGATCATGACGCGCCGTTACTAGTTATGAAAAAGCTTTCACAGGTCATCTTAACCGCAGTTCTGGTGGGCATGGGGGTAGGTGCGGATGTCGGTCACGCGGCAGACTGGCCGCAATGGAGGGGACCCAACCGCGACGGAATTTCTACAGAGACCGGTTTGATCGATCTCATTCCTTCTGAAGGTCCCAAGCTGGTTTGGAAATCCACGGGCCTTGGTGCCGGATTCTCCACTGTCTCCGTTGCCGCCGGACGGATCTACACTTGCGGCGACCGCCCGGATAGCAGTTTCGTTTTCGCGATGGATGTCAAAGACGGCAAACAGGTTTGGGCTGCGCGTTTGGGTAAACCCGGAGCACCCGGTTGGGGCGGTTTCGCGGGTCCCCGTGCCACACCTACTATTTCCGGTGATCTGTTGTTCGTCGTGGATCAATGGGGAGAATTGGTTTGCCTCTCAGCCACTGACGGCAAGGAAAAATGGCGTAAACACTTTGAGCAGGATTTTGGCGGCAAACGTCCGGAATGGGGTTTTTCGGAATCACCCCTGGTGGATGGCGACAAACTGCTGGTCACACCAGGCGGAGAGAAAGGGGCCATCGTGGCGCTGGATAAGAAGAGCGGCTCAGTCGTCTGGCAGACAACGGATTTCACCGACCCCGCCCACTATTCGTCTTTGATCGTGGCGCAAATCGGCGGGGTGAAACAGTATGTTCAGCTTACGGCGGAGAACGTGGTTGGCGTGAGCACTGAAGGCAAGGTGCTTTGGAAAGCGGCGCGCAAGGGCAAGACCGCGGTCATCCCCACCCCGGTGGTTAAGGACAATTTTGTTTATGTAACCTCTGGCTATGGTTCCGGGTGCAACTTGTTCAAGGTCTCCTCGGCTGATGGCAAGTTTACCACTGAGCAGGTCTATGAAAACAAAGTAATCGCAAACCACCACGGCGGTGTGATCTTGATTGGTGATTACGTTTATGGCCATTCCGATAACAAAGGATGGACTTGTCAGGACCTGAAAACCGGTGAAGCCAAGTGGCAGGACAAATCTCTAGGCAAAGGAGCTGTGGTGTGCGCGGATGGCAAGCTCTTCCTGCGCCAGGAAGATAAGCAAGGAACCATCGCCATGGTCGCCGCCGATCCCGCCGGCTACAAGGAATTGGGGCGATTTGATCAACCCGACCGCAGCGGCAAACAAACATGGCCGCACCCGGTCATCGCGGACGGGAAGCTCTATTTGCGGGATCAGGACGTCCTGCTCTGCTACGAGCTTAAGAAGTAGGCAGTTGGCAAAGCCCAAGCAACCAGGCCATCAGGCGTCCGTTGTGCAGGGCTTGGCTGCATTCATCCATGGCCTTTTCCCTTCCACCTAACCGGTGGCGTAACAAAGAGTCGTAATGCGCTTCGGTTAGCGCCCGGTTCAAAGCAGGCCGCAGGCAATTCATTCTTCTTACTTTGCTCGATTGCGCTGTCCCGCGCGCTCTCTCGTGCTTCCCTAGTCGCGCGGCCATACTCCCGATCGGTACAGAGGTGTGGCCCGTGGTTGCATTCGGAGCTGTATGGGATGATGCGCGTTTTCGCTTCACAGGTATAAGTCTGTCCAAAATCAAACCATCCTTCTGCCATCGATTATATAGGGTATATTACCTAAGTATTCCTAATACGTGCAGAGGTATTCTACAAGGAATCTGGACTTAGAACGAGTCGCCGTCGTGTCGTGCAACCTTTTGGGGGTGAGGGTTTTTTCGGCAAACGACTAGGACGTTCACCCACTTACTCTTCTGTTGCGTGACGCCTAGGGTGGAGGCGCTCGTATGGCAACCGGCAAAACAAGACCACGCCCTTCTTGTAGGGAAGGGGTTGGAGCGTTGACACCTGCAGGAGATGCGGTTTTTCCGCTGTGCTCCCTTGCAGTCGTGTGGCTTTCGATGATTTACGCCGGGTTCACTGGGCGCGGGCATGCTTCGCTTCTTAGTGGAGCCGGTTGCCAACCACCGCGTCATCTAACCCGGCGTCACCTTTACATCAACCTCTCATGAATGCAGTGCTAACGGGATCATTGGAGCAAAGTCGAACCCACCCCGCCGGGGATACTCATGGCCTCCCTGTGAGCAACCCCGGCGCGAGCGAACCCGAGCGGCAGCCTGCCAGTCCAGCGCAGGCCAGTCTTTGGTTTATTCATCAACTCCATCCCGACACCTCCGCGTTCAATATACCAGAGGGATGGCGGCTCCGTGGACCGCTGCACCAGGCGGGGTTGCAGCGGGCATTGGAGGAACTGGTTCATCGGCATGAGACGCTTCGAACCTCCTTTGAGAATCAAGGGGGAGCGCCCGTTCAACTAATTCACAATGCGGTTCCTTGCTTTCTGCCCATTGTTGATCTCTCCGAATGCCCGCCAGAGCGCCAGGCGACCGAGTTGGAACGATTGACCCAGGCTGAGGCCCAGCGCCCTTTTGATTTGTACCAAGCGCCTCTTTGGCGAGCAGTTCTGTTCCGGCTAGCCTCTGAGGACCATTTTCTACTGCTCAACCTGCACCACACGATCGCGGATGCATGGTCGATCCAGGTTTTCGCCGAAGAACTGACTGAGCTGTATGCCGCATGGGTGGCTGGCAGACCAGCCAAACTCCCGACATTGACGATCCAGTTTGCGGATTATGTGGCTTGGTTCGCATCTGTGACCACAGGGGGATATCACGCGGATCAGGAGATTTATTGGCATCAGAAACTGGCGGGAAAACTGCCAGTCATGGAGTTGCCCGCCGATTACCAACGCCCAAGCCAGCGCACCTATCGAGGAGCCACACAGTTCGCTCATGTGCCTGCGGACCTGGCAGAGCGTCTGAAAGCGCTAGCCCGGAATCAGCAAACCACACTGTTCACAGTGTTACTGGCAGGATTCAAGGTATTGCTGCATCGGTTTACTCGCGAAACCGATATCACCGTTGGTTCTCCGTTCGCCGGACGCACCCGTCCGGAGGTTGAGCCGATCATTGGTTTCCTTGCGGACACCTACCCCCTGCGCACGGATTGTGGTGGACATCCCGATTTCATCGAATTGGTGCGCCGAGTTCGTGACACAGTCCTGGGTGCCACAGCCAACGCGGATGTCGCGCCTCAGTCTCTGCTGGGTGAACTGCATGCGGAGCGCGATGCCGGGCGCCACCCTCTTTACCAGGTGGTTTTTGGATTGCAGCCTGCCGTTCGCGAATCCTTGAACCTTCATGGTGTGCGGGGCGAGCATTGTCCTCTGGATAACGGGGGATCAAAGTTTGACTGGAGTCTGCTGCTGACTGAAACGGGAGAGGGATTGGAGGTCCGAAGCGAGTTTGATACGGCATTGTTCAAGCATGAAACCGTGCGCCGCTGGCTGGAATGCTACCTGGTGTTGCTGGATGCCATTGTTGAAAACCCGGCTCGGAGAATTTGGGAGTACCCGCTTCTCTCCTCGGTTCAGCGCGAGGTGATGCTGACCCGCGGTGTGGGCCCAATCACAGCTTACGAGCGCGATTTAGGCGTTCATGAAGTCTTTGCCAGGGTTGCCTCTGACTCCGCTGACAAGCCGGCGATTTGCTTCGGGTCAGACGTGCTTTCGTATCGCGAATTAGATGAGCGGTCGAGCAGGCTGGCTAAAGTTTTGGGTCATTATCAAATAGGGCAGGGGAGTCTGGCGGGCGTCTGCCTGCCACGTGGCCCGGAGTTGATTGTGGCTTTGCTGGCCATTTTGAAGGCGGGTGCGGCCTACGTGCCTTTGGACCCGGCGTACCCGCAGGAACGATTGCGGTGGATGCTCCAGGATACAGCCGCTCCTTTGGTGATTGCCAGCGCTGAAACGGCGATCGCCGTGCATGGTTGCGGAGCCATGGTGTTGGATATCGGATCTGTGGATCTTGCCGAGGGGGAACCTGATTTCATTCCACAATCCAATGCGGCCGAACACCCCGCCTACGTCATTTACACGTCGGGCTCCACTGGAACTCCGAAAGGAGCAGTGGTGCCGCATCGCGCGGTAGTCCGGTTGGTTCGAAACACTGACTACGCCGCTCTGGGATCTGACGAGGTCTTCCTGCAACTTGCCCCCGTTTCCTTTGACGCGTCCACGTTCGAGATCTGGGGAGCGCTCTTAAATGGGGCGCGCCTCGTGATTGCTCCTCCCGGGTTGTTATCGCTGGAGCAGTTAAGCCGCGTGTTGATCGAGAACCGCGTGACCACACTGTGGCTGACGGCGGGGCTCTTCCATCAGATGGTGGACAATCACCTGGAGAGCCTCACGGGGTTGCGTCAGTTGCTCGCGGGAGGTGATGTTCTATCACCGGCTCACGTGAGGAAAGCAATCAGCGGTCTTCCGGGTTGCCGGATCATTAACGGCTACGGGCCGACGGAGAATACGACTTTCACCTGCTGCCATTCGCTTCCGAGTGATTGGGCAGGAACCGGCAGCGTTCCTATTGGGAGAGCGATTCCCAACACCCAGGTTTACATCCTAAACGACGCATTTGAACCGGCACCCGTCGGTATCCCGGGGGAGCTCTTTGCCGCTGGTGATGGGTTGGCACTCGGTTATCTAAATGCCTTGGAGTTAACCAGTGAAAAGTTCGTCCTGGCTCGCCTGCGACCCGCTTCGCAGCCGGTGCGTTTGTATCGGACGGGAGACCTGGTCCGGTGGCTGCCTAATGGAACAATCGAGTTCCTGGGCCGCCTGGATAACCAGATGAAGATTCGTGGATTCCGGATCGAGCCTGGCGAAATCGAGGCGGTGCTTTGTTCTCACCCCGCCGTTCGATCGGGTGTGGTGACAGCCCCACCCGATAGCATGGGGGCTTGTCATTTGGTGGCCTACTACGTCGTAGAGAAGGACCAGTTGGTGCTGCCAGAAGATCTAAAACTGCATCTTGCCGAGCGATTGCCGGCTCATCTCGTCCCGAATTATTTCGTCCAGTTGCCAGAGCTTCCTCTCACGGCTAACGGCAAGACCGATCGTTCCGCTCTTC
The DNA here is from genome assembly GCA_942493075.1 of uncultured Verrucomicrobiota bacterium. GTDB lineage: Bacteria > Verrucomicrobiota > Verrucomicrobiia > Limisphaerales > UBA8199 > JBBQYD01. The sequence continues at coordinate 1,052,249 of OW818681.1, forward strand.
CTGAACCCAAGCTTCAGATTAGGCAAGCTGGAGATTCGCCCCGTCCGGGAGCTGAAACGGAACTGGCTCGCATTTGGAGTGAGGTGCTGCGGGTATCCTCCCCGAATCGGGAGGATGATTTCTTCGCGTTAGGGGGGCATTCGCTGCTCGCAATGCAGGTGATTTCGAGGATCGCACAGAATTTTGGTGTCGAGTTGCCCGTTCGTGCCATGTTCGAAGCTCCGACCATCGCCGGGTTGGCAGCGGTCATTGATTGCATGGAACCCCAGGGTGATATCAGTTCGATCAAACTCGCCACTAGAAACGCCCGGGCCACTGAATTGCTGGCAAGGCTAAGCGAGCTTTCAGAAAGCGAAGTGGATGCTTTATTGAGGGATTCGGAGTTAAAGGGTTTTTAAATGAGTATCGCAGAGAAGAGTTCGCGTCTGGATCTGGAGACGAAGCGTGCCTTGCTGGCTGAGCGGTTGCGGAAAGCTGCGGCAACTGAGGCTGCGCTGCCGCTCTCCTTTTCCCAACAGCGTCTCTGGTTTTTAGACCTGCTGGAGCCTGATAGTCCGTTGTATAACATCGGAGCTTTGGCACGTTTTTACGGCGACCTGGATGCCACGGCGCTCGAATGGAGTTTGAAATCTGTTGTCGCCCGGCACGAGGCTCTGAGGACCCGTTTTGTCGCGGATGAAGGAGAGGCGCGGCAAGTCATCGGTTCGGGCGAGTTTAGCCTGAGCCGTCTTGACTTTAGTGAGTTGCCCTCAACAGAGCGGGAGAGTGAGTGCCGGCGGGTGGTGAGCGAGGCCGTTTCAAAACCTTTCAAATTGAGCGCCGATCTTCTGTTGCGAGCGGTGCTCATTAAGATCAGTTCGGGAGAGCATCTACTCGTGCTCTGTCTGCACCATATCGTAGCCGATGAATGGTCGCTGAAGGTGCTGTTTCAGGAGTTGGGGGTTTGTTATCGGGCGCGTCTTGAGCGCAGGGAACCTTCTCTACCAGCGCTGCCCATTCAATACGCGGATTACACCCGATGGCAACGCGAGCGGTTGAATCATCCCTCCGTTCAGAAACAGATGGAGTATTGGCGGGAACGTCTTGGTGGGCTCGGAGCTCCCACCGATTTGGGACTGGGAGAGTCCAGAGTCAGTATTGAGAAATTCCGGGGTGGTATCGTTGAGCGTCCCTTGGGTCTGCAACTCAGCCAGGAAGTCAAGTTTTGGGCGCAGAAGGAGGCTTCTACCTTGTTCATGGTGCTCTTGGCAGCTCTCAAGGCGCTGGTCTTTCGCTATACACGGCAGACCGATGTGGTGGTGGGATCGCCATTTGCCGGGCGCACTCGTGTGGAGACCGAGGGCCTCATCGGCTTCTTCGTCAACACGGTTTTGTTGCGCACCAGGCTTGAAGCGGACATGAACGCCCGCCAACTGCTGGCCGCAGTCCGCGAGACAGCCATTGGTGCCCAGGCTAACCAGGATCTACCCTTTGAAAAACTGGTTGAGGAGTTGCACCCGGAACGCACGCTCAGTCACATGCCTTTCACCCGGTTAATGTTCGTGGTGCAGAACTCCATGCTGGAGTCGCTCGATTGGCAAGGACTCACGGTTGATTTGAGCGAAGCACATACGGGCACAGCGAAGTTCGATCTGACGCTTGTGATCCAGGAAACGAGCCGGGGCCTTGTTGCCAAGGCGGAATACAATTTGGACCGGCTTAGCGGGGTATCCGTGGAACGGTTGCTCGGTCATTACCAGAACCTGCTTCAGGGCATCGTTCGATCACCGGAAACGCCCATTGCACAGATTCCCTTGCTGCAACCGGAAGAATGGTCGGAATTAGCGGAGTGGGGTGCTGCACGGGCGGATTACCCACGCGAGAAAACCATTCACGAGGTCTTTGAGGCACAAGCCCTGGCTTGGCCAGACCGGATAGCGGTGGCCTACGGTTCGTATTCACTTTCCTACTCGGAGCTGAATGCGCGGGCCAACCAATTGGCAGGGTATCTGCGCCAGTCGGGAGTGGGGCCGGAAGTGCCAGTCATGGTTTGCCTGCGCCGTTCACCCGAGTTGATCCTGGCGCTTCTCGGCATCTTGAAGGCCGGTGGAGCGTATGTGCCGGCGGACTCCGTTTATCCACGGGAACGCATATCCTTCATGATGGAGGACACAGGCACCCCGATTCTTCTAACTGAGCAAGCCCTTTTGTCCCGGATTCCTTCCGGAGCCGCAAAGGTTATCTGCCTCGATGCGGATTGGGAGCTCATCGCGCGGGAAAGCCGCGAGAACCTTACCGTGAATGTAAAAGCCGAGAACCTGGCTTACATTATGTTCACATCGGGTTCCACAGGAACCCCCAAGGGTGCGGCCATCCCTCATCGCGCAGTCAATCGCCTGGTGCTCAACTGTAACTGGATACGTCTTGGGGCGGGCAGCCGGGTTGCCCAGGTGTCCAATGCCGCATTTGATGCAGCCACATTCGAGATTTGGGGCGCCCTGCTGAACGGCGGAATGCTTTTGGGGATTTCCCAGGCCGTGGCCTTAAGCCCGCGCGATTTCGCGCGTGAACTGCGTGACCAGCAGATCACCGCCATGTTCCTCACCGCAGCGCTGTTTAATCAACTCGCAGCAGAAGCGCCGGGTGCATTTGCCGGAGTGGAGACACTGCTGGCTGGCGGAGAGCCGCTTGATCCCAAGTGGGTCCGGTCGGTTCTGAGTCATCAACCACCCCAACGGTTGCTCAACGGCTACGGGCCTACGGAAAACACGACCTTCACCTGTTGCCACTTGATCACCAGTGTACCCGAAGGGGCAATGAGCGTGCCGATCGGACGGCCTGTTTCGAACACCTCGGTATATATACTCGATGAAAACATGCTGCCTGTGCCGATCGGTGTGGCTGGGGAGCTGTACACCGGTGGCGACGGCCTGGCACGCGGCTATTGGAACCGGGAGGAACTCACCAGGGAACGGTTTGTTCCCAATCCCTTTGGCGGTGAGTCCGAGCGCCTATACCGGACAGGCGACCGTGTGCGCTGGCTGCCAGACGGCACAATCGAGTTTCTCGGTCGAATAGACGGGCAGGTGAAAATACGAGGTTTTCGAATCGAGCTTGGAGAGATTGAGACTGTGCTGGGAAGGCACTCGGATATCCGTGAATGCGTGGTAAACGTCTCCGGACAGACCGCCGGGACCAAACGGTTGGTGGCCTATTTCGTGCCGCAGCCATGCTCCAGCCCGAATATCTCCGACTTGCGCACCTTCCTGGTGAAGAGTCTGCCCGACTACATGGTCCCATCCGCCTTCGTTCAGCTTGGATCGCTGCCATTGAATGGGAACGGAAAAGTGGACCGGCGTGCTCTGCCTGAGCCGGGACAAAGCCGTCCTGATCTGGAAAAGAAATACGTGCGCGCGACTGATGAGGTGGAGGCGCGTCTGGTGGAGATCTGGGAAGCGATTCTGAAGGTGAAACCCATCGGTGTGGAGGACAAGTTTTTTGAGTTAGGCGGCCACTCGCTGCTGGCTGTACAGGTCATTACGCGGATTGAGAAGGCGTTTGGTCGCAAGCTTCGGCTGGCCACGATTTTCCAGACCCCTACGATCCGCCAGATAGCGGCCATTTTGCGGGAAGAAACTCCCGAGAACCACGCGAATCGCTCGACCTCCGTAGTGGCGATCCAGGCGGCTGGTGATAACCCGCCCCTTTTCCTTGTGCACGGCGCTGGGGGAGGGATGTTCTGGGGTTATGTGAACCTTGCTCGCCACCTCGGCCGCAACCAGCCGGTCTATGGTTTTAAATCCCGGGGCCTGGATGGAAAGGAAGAGTTCAGGTCGATCCAGGACCTGGCAACGCATTATCTCAACGACTTGCGGGTGGTGCAGCCCCATGGTCCCTATTATCTCGGGGGCTATTGTTTTGGCGGAAATGTGGCTTTCGAAATGGCGCGGCAGCTTCAGGCAGCCGGCGAAGAGGTTGCTGTGTTGGCGCTGTTGAACTGTGCACCACCGAACTCCAGCTATATGCGAATTCCGTGGACGCCCCAATGGGCGGTGCGCCTGGCCCGCAACATGGTTTACTGGGCGAGTTATTTCTGGAGCTGGAGTTCGTCCCAAAGGAAGGAATTCTTCCGGTGGAAGCTCGGCAGGGTGGTTCGCTGGCTTCGTGCCACTGGTGGAGCTTCCGACCGGCGCCGCGGCCAGTTGGAGGCGGCCAATCTCGTGGATCTTTCCGCTTACAGTGAGGAACAGAGGAAAGTCTGGGAAGCCCACATCCAGGCGCTGGTTACATTTCATCCCCAGGGTTTCGATGGGAAGGTGCATTTGTTCCGCAGCCCGGGGCATCCATTATGGTGCTCTTTTGAGCCCGACTATGGGTGGTCTGAGTATGCACAGGGCGGGGTGGAGATCATTGTTGTGCCCGGGGCGCACGAGAAGATTCTAGACGAGCCGTGCGTGGCTCATCTATCTGGAGAATTGGAAAAGGTGATGGCAAAACAAGAGAAGAGAGGCTCACATCTGCCGACGAAGAAGGCAACGCGCATGGAGGTTTTCAAAGGGCTTCTGGTGAATACCGCATTATTCTGGCTGGGCACCAACGGTGAGCTGTTATCCGCGGAGGAGTTGGGGCAGGGAGCTACGAGCCTGGCGATGCTCTTGCACCAGGTTGGCTCGCTGCAGAAGACAAGTTCTTCGAAGGCTCGAACCGCCGACTCTGAGACAGACCCTGAGGTTGAACCAACCACAGAACCTAATGAGGATGGCGCTGCATTAACCGTGGAGACCATTGTCCTGGATGCACAAACGGGGGACGATTTTAGAGCGCTTTCTCAACGGCTGGAGCTTCGTCAGTCAGAGCTGATGCTTGCCGTAATCAAGGCGCTCTTGACCCGCTACACCCCGGAGGAAACGAGTGGCTGTGAGTTGCTGGCACTCCCCGCCGGTTCACCCGGCGGACCTGCTACTTGCTCGATCCACCCTGCCTTGATGCAAATTGAGGCCAGCCCGGAGTTGCCTTTCGATGAACTCGCCAGGAAGGCCGGACTGGTGAGATTGGATCAGGCAGATGAGCCTTGGTTTGTCGCCTTTGAAGTCGCCCTCGGGGATGGGGCTGACGAGAACCGCAAGGTGGCACTCAGGCTGACTTTGGACATCCGCGGTGCGCGCCCGGAGGGCAAAGTTGAATTCGATCCAGCCCTGTTTCCAGCCGCCTCCGTGCAACGGTTGCTGGGTCACTGGCAGACTTTGCTGACCGGTGCTGTGCAGCATCCGCAGACACCGATTGGCAAGCTGCCAATGGTGAGCGAGGCCGAACGGCAAAAGATCTTTAAAGAATGGAATAACACGGCTGTGCTTTTCCCGTTGGAGGCCACCTATGCGGCGCAATTCGAAGCGTGCGTGCAACGCGCTCCAGATGCTCCGGCTGTCATTTGGCCCGGTGGTGCCTGGAGCTTTGATCAGCTCAATGCGCGTGCCAACCGATTGGCACGGCGCCTCCAGGAATCCGGTGTCGGCCCCGAATCCCTTGTGGCCGTATGCCTGGAGCGATCACCCGATTTGATGGCATCGTTCCTTGCTATCTGGAAGAACGGCGCGGCTTATGTGCCGCTGGACCCCTCTTATCCGAAGGAGCGCCTGGCGTTCATGCTCAAGGATTCCCAGGCCCGGGTGATCATCACCCAGCATCGGTTCATCGAGCATCTGCCCGGTGGTGAGCGGGAAATGATCTGCCTCGATGATCCGGCCCAGAAAACCCGGATTGAAAACCTCGATGACGAGAACCCGGCACCACGTGGAACGCCTGAGAACGCAGCCTATGTGATCTACACTTCGGGCTCTACCGGCACTCCAAAAGGCGTCGTCATCACCCAGCGTTCACTGCTCAACCATGGACATGCCTGCGGTTTGTTATATGCCCTCAGTTCGGACGACCGGGTGCTGCAGTTTGCGGCCATTAGCTTCGACATTTCAGTCGAAGAAATCTTTCCGACCTGGCTCGTTGGCGGCGCGGTGGTGCTGCGCTCCGATGAGTCGATCTCTTCCATCCCCAAGTTCCTGGACTTTCTCCGGACGCAAAACATCAGCGTTTTGAACCTGCCTACTGCGTATTGGCATGAGCTGGTGAATGGATTGGGGGAGGCAACCATGCCGGCCAGTGTCCGGTTGGTGGTTATCGGTGGAGAAAAAGCCAGTGACGAGGCGTTCCGCCGATGGAACTTGTTGGTCCCTGGCGCCGTGCGGCTGATCAATTCATACGGACCCACAGAGACCACCGTTACTGCGACATCCGAAATCGCCGAACGTAACGTCGATCGGTTGACCATCGGCAAGCCGTTTCCCAACACCCAGACAATCATCCTGGATTCCAACCTGGAACTGGTTCCGATCGGGGTGACAGGTGAGTTGTGCATCGGCGGTGCCGGACTGGCCCGTGGCTATCTGGGGCGCCCGAAGCTCACGGGTGAGAAGTTTGTGCCCAATCCATTCCCGGGTGAGCTGGAAACCAAGCGTCTTTACCGCACTGGCGACCTGGCTCGGTTCCTTGAGGACGGACGGATTGAGTTCATGGGGCGCCGCGATGAACAAGTTAAGATTCGCGGGTTCCGTATTGAATTGGGTGAGATTGAGTCCGTCTTGCGGGCGCACCCGCAGATTGCCGATGCGGTGGTGCTTGCGCGTGAGGATGAGCCCGGTCGAAAACGACTGGTCGCCTATTGCGTTGTTCGGGGCGGGTCCACCTTGAATGCGAAACAGACCGGTGGATTCATGAAGTCCCGCCTTCCTGCGCATATGGTGCCCGCAAGCTTTATGTTCCTGCCGACGCTGCCAAAGACCCCGGCAGGAAAGATCGACCGGCGCTCCCTTCCGGCACCCGAATCCGGGCGGCCTCATCTGGATACCGAGTTTGTCCCTCCTTCCACGGCGGTCGAAAAGGCATTAGGCCAGATTTGGAGTGAGGTTCTGGGGTTGGATCAGATCGGGGTTGCGGACAATTTTTTTGATTTGGGAGGAGATTCGCTTTTAGCGACACGTGTCCTATCGCGGATTCGCGACATGATGCGGGCAGACGTCACGATGGCGGAGTTGTTTGGTAATCCGGATATCGCGTCATTGGCCAGGCATCTTGTGGAGCAGGGGCAACGTTTCGCGCTTGACGCTGAATTGATCGGGGCTGCCATGGGTTCCGCTGTCCCTCTGACCGCTGCTCAGCGCCGGATCTGGTTCCTGGATGATTTTGACCCAGACCAATCGGCTTATAACCTCCCGTTAGGCCTGAGGCTCCAGGGCGCTCTGAATGTGCCTGCACTCGAGGAATCCATCCGCGCCCTCGTTGAACGGCACGAAGCCCTGCGTTCCGTGTTTGCCGAGGTTGGCGGAATCCCGGTGCGCATGGTTTGCCAACCTACGGCGATCGCACTCGAAGTGAAGGATCTGACTGGTGCCGCACCAGGGCAGGCGAGGTCGCAAGCCATGCTTCTGGCGGCGCAAGAGGCGCGCCGTTCACACATTTGCACCCGGCCATTGTTGCGGGCCATCCTTCTGCGTGCAGCCCCAGAGCAACATTTCCTGGTGCTCGTAACGCACTCAATCGCTTCAGACATCGAGTCGCTCCGTTTGCTCTATGGAGAACTGACGAAGCTTTACGAAGCGCGGGTGGAGAATCGACCCAACCCGCTGCCGCCGCTCAATGCTGAGTATTCAACGAAGATAGGCACCTCTCTTTTGGACGACTCACAGATGGAGGCAGCACGGGAGTTCTGGAAACGTGAGTTGAGTGGAATCCCCGCCCTATTGGAATTGCCGGCGGATCACTCGCGGCCCGCCTGCCAAAACGATGATGGCGCGCGGCACAACATCCATCTCTCCAGTGAACTCTGGGGCAGGCTGCAAACGTTCGCCAGCGCGCACCAGTGCAAGCCATTCACCGTGTTGCTTGCAGCATTCGCCAGCGTGCTGCATCGGTATTCGAATAGCCCAGACGTAGTGATTGGAACCGAGATCTCGCTGCGGCAACAGTTGCAAGCGGAGAACTTGTTCGGAGGTTTCGAGAACGAGCTGGCAATGCGCTGCCGGTTTGCGGAGGAACCCACATTTGACTGCCTTCTAGCCCGTATTCAAGAGAGCTGGGCAGGTGCCCTGCAGCACGCGGCCCTTCCGTTTGCAGAGGTTTTGGAAGCGGTTCAGCCACCCCGCGACGCGAGCCACACACCCATTTTTCAGGTCAAATTTACTTATGACGAAGAGCCGTTGTATGCAAAGGAAGCAGGTGGGTTGAGCGTTGCGCCGTTCTCCATCGAGAATCACACCGCCCGGCTCGACTTGCACCTTCACTTCACCGATCTCGGAGACAGTGCTGAGGGATGGATTGACTACAGCATGCCGCTGTTCGAACCGGACCGGATTGCCCGGCTCGCCGAGCACTTGCAGGTTTTAATGACGGGTGCCCTGGAGGGTTCCAGCCAGAAAGTGAGTTGTCTGCCCCTGATTCCGGAAACCGAAACCCGGACGCTGGAAGAATGGGTTGAGACGCGAAAGCCTTATCCATCGCACCTTTCCCTCTATGATCTTTTTGTCGAGCAAGCTGTCCGAACCCCACATGCCGAGGCAGTCGTGGACGGTCGGGAGCGCTTGACCTACGGTTCACTCTTTGCTGCAACCGGGGCGATCGCCGAGAGGCTAAAGGCTCTACAAGTGGAGCCTGGACAGATCGTTGGCATCTGTCTTGAGCGTTCCTGGGAGATGGTCGCCGCGATGTTGGGAGTTTTTAAAGCCGGGGCTGCGTATGTTCCCTTGGACCCGGCATACCCGGCTGACAGGCTCCAATTCATGCTTCGTGATTCAGGCGCTCGTGTGCTCATCACGGATCAGAGATCGTCCGGCAAATTGCCGAAGCACAATGCCGAGGTGCTCTATGTTGAAGATGTCCACTTGCACGGAAGTGCTACCCAGAGTGGAGGTCCGCAACTGGATTCCAACGGGGCCGATCACGGGCAACGGTTGGCTTATGTCATCTATACCTCAGGCTCTACCGGCGTTCCCAAAGGAGTAGAACTCAATCACAGAGGAGCCGTGGCTCTGGTTTGGTGGGCGCGCGAGGTGTTTTCAAGCGAGGAGTTGTCAGGGGTGCTGGCCTCAACTTCGATATGCTTTGACCTGAGCATTTTTGAGCTGTTCGTCCCCCTGTGTCTTGGTGGCCGGGTGATCCTGGCGGAAAACGCACTGGCTTTGGCTGGATTACCGGCCGCAAACGAAGTGCGCATGGTCAATACAGTGCCATCCGCCATGCGCGAGTTGCTGGCTGCCCGGTCCGTGCCGGGAAATGTGATCACGGTTAACCTGGCGGGCGAGCCTCTTGCATCGAGCCTGGTTGACCAGATCTACGCCCAGACCGCTGTTCGGAATGTGTACGATCTCTACGGTCCGACCGAGACCACGACATACTCCACTTGCGCTTTGCGGCAGCCCGGCGAAACGCCGACCATCGGCAGCCCTTTGCCGAACGAAAGCGTCTGGTTATTGGATCGCCAGTTGCAGCCCGTCCCGATCGGTGTTCCAGGCGAGTTGTTCATTGGAGGTGACGGTCTGGCCCGGGGCTATCTCAACCGCCCGGACCTCACGGCTCAGCGCTTTGTGGCACATCCTCTCCATCCGGGAGCCCGGCTCTATCGCACCGGCGATCTCGCACGCTGGCGCCGCGATGGAAAGCTGGAGTATCTGGGTCGGTTGGATCATCAGGTCAAGATCCGCGGATTCCGGATTGAACTAGGCGAGATCGAGGAAGCCCTGAAGCAACAACCGGGCGTGGCTTCCGCAGTCGTGGTCGCCAGGGAGGATCGTCCGGGTGACAAGCGGTTGATCGCCTATCTGGCTTCCTCCCTGGTGCCAGAAGCAGTCATCAGCCGGGTGCGTGACGCGCTCGAAAAGCGCCTGCCCGCTCACATGATCCCGGCCCGGTTCGTCGTGCTGGAGCAGTTGCCCTTAACGCCTAATGGCAAGATCGACCGAAAGGCGTTGCCTGCCCCCGAGCCGTTGGTCGTTCATCGTGATGCCGAGGCTCCGAGCAATCCGATGGAGGAGAAGCTCGCCGGCATCTGGCAGAGCGCCCTCGGGTTGAGCAAGGCGCCAGGAGTGAAGGATAACTTTTTCGATCTAGGCGGTCACTCTCTGCTTGCGATGCGCGTCTGCGCACGTGCGCGTGAGGTTCTGAATACCGAGTTGCCCATCCGCGCACTATTCCAGGCACCTACTATTCGAGCGCTGGCCGAAGGCATAACAAATGGTGAATGGCACCAGGGGTTATCGGGGCCGCCTCCTTTGAAACCTATTTCCCGAAACATTCCGTTGCCAGTGACATTTGTACAGGAGCGCCTCTGGTTCCTGGATCAGATTGATCCTGGGGGGCATGCCTACAATGTGCCCTGGGCGGTGCGTCTCAAGGGAAGCCTGGATGCTGTTGCGCTGCGTAGCGCGTTCGACCAGGTGATCGACCGCCATGAGGTGCTCCGGACCAGTCTCGTGTATGAGAACGGCACGTTGTGCCAAGTGATCCATTCTTCCGTTCAGATGTCCTGGGAAACAGTGGATTTAAGCGGCACACCTGCGGCAGATTTGGAAGCTCGTGCCCGGGAAGCAGCCATCGATGAGGGACGCCGGCCGTTCAACCTGGCCACCGCGCCGTTAATGCGGGGGCGCCTGCTTCGCCTTTCGGATAACGAACACCTGCTGGTCGTGGTCATGCACCACGCAGTTTCCGACGGCTGGTCGCTCACTTTATTGGGACGCGAACTGGCACTTTGCTACGAGGCCTTGATCGGGCGGACCGCTCCAGTTGGTTTGCCCGAACTGCCGTTGCATTACGCCGATTTCGCTCATTGGCAACGCGGTTGGATGCACGGAAAGGTCCTTGAGCAGGAGTTGGCTTATTGGAAGGGAAGTCTGGTGGGGGCGCCTTCCGTGCTGGATTTACCCACCGATTTCGCAGCCGAAACTCAGGGCAACGCTGGTAGCGTCCGTGAACTCTTCCTTCCGCCCGGGACGCTCCGGCAGATTAACGAACTAAGCCAGCGTGAGGCGGTGACTCCTTACATTCTGCTGATGACCGGTCTGGCGATCACCTTGCGCCACTGGACGGGCCAGGAGGACCTGGTACTCGGGACGGTTGTGGCCGGGAGAAACCGCTACGAAACCGAGCAACTCATCGGCTGTTTCATGAATTTCCTGCCGATGCGCGCGCGTTTCAACGAAGTGCCCACTGCGCATGAGGCGTTGCGGCGCATGTGCAAGACGGTGCTGGATGGCCAGGCGCATCAGGACTGTCCCTTCGAACGCATGGTTGAAGCCATGAACCCGGAGCGGCGCCAGAACGAGAATCCACTATATAATGTGGCGTTCCTGTACCAGAACTTTCCACCAAGCCTCTTTGAAACCAGCACGGTCAAGGGCTCTCCTGTTCAGATCTCAACGGGTGCGGCGCTGTTGGATCTTCGCTTCGAGGCGGAGCCTCAAGATGGCGGTCTGCTTGTATCTTGCGAGTATAAGACCGATCTGTTTGAACCCGCTACCATCGATCATCTCCTAAGCTCGCTGCACCGGACTCTGGAGATGCTGGTGCGGGATTTGAATGTCTCGCTGGAGAGTTTTTCGGTGGTGCCTGAGTTGGCGGCCCAGGCTCGCCGGGCGCGTGAGCGGCAACGCCAGGAGATCATCAACGTCTCTGCGACATTCACGGCGGAACCGCTCGAAGAACCGCTACGGCATTGGATGCGTGAGTTGCAGGCACCCGTGGCCGTTCATTTCGCGCCATACAACCAGGTGTTTCAGCAGTTGCTAAACCCATCTAGTTTGCTCCGCAGCAATCCAGGTGGTCTGAACCTGCTGCTCATCCGGTTGGAAGATTGGCAGTCGGCTGGCGTGAACGCCTCGATGGAAGAAGCCCAGGCTGCCATGACCCGGACCGCAAGCGAGTTTGTGCAGGCGATGCGTGCTGCGGCGGTCAGGAACACCCCGCAGCTTGTGTGTTTCTGCCCGCCATCAGGCAGAATGCGCTCGGCGGAGATGCTCGCGTTCCTGGAAAAAACGGAGCATTCACTCGCCGGCGAACTGGAGGCTTTGGCGGGCGTTTACGTGCTGACTTCACGTCAGATTTTTGAATGGTATCCGGTGGACGACTATTACGATGCGAGCACGGAAGCGCTCGGCAGCGTGCCTTACACTCCGCTCTTTTTTACCGCTCTGGCGGCAGCAGTCGCGCGGCGTCACAACGCCCTCAAGCGGCCACCTTGCAAAGTGATCGTTCTGGATTGCGACAATACTCTCTGGTCCGGCGTATGTGGTGAAGAGGGACCTCAAGGCATTCGTCTCGAGCCTGCCTGGAAAGCCTTGCAGGATTTCATGGTCGCCCAGCACGGCGCAGGAAGGCTGCTGTGCCTTTGCAGCAAGAATAACGAGGAAGATGTGGAAGCGGTGTTTGTGCAACGGACAGATATGCCCCTGCAAAGGCAGCATTTCACGGCGGTGAAGCTGAATTGGCTGCCCAAATCCGAGAACCTCAAAGCGCTGGCCAGGGAACTGAACCTGGGCTTGGATAGTTTCACCTTCCTTGACGACAATCCGGTGGAATGCGCCGAGGTGGAGGCGAACTGTCCGGAGGTGCTGGTTCTGCAACTACCCGAGCAACCGGCGCAGTTTGAGCAGTTCCTGAGGCACGCCTGGGTCTTTGATCATTTGAAAATCACTGAGGAAGATAAGAAGCGTGCCGAGATGTATCACCAGAACGCTCAACGGGAACAGCTTCGTTCCCAGACCATGAGCCTGGGTGATTTTCTGAACAGCCTTGAGCTTAATATACAAATTGAGCCGATGACTGCTGATCAGGTGACTCGGTTGGCGCAGCTCACGCAGCGGACCAACCAGTTCAATTTTACAACGCGCCGCCGCACAGAGGCAGAGTTGCTGGCGCTTGCTCCTGCGAACCAGGTGCTAACGGTGCAGGTTAGCGATCGCTTCGGAGACTATGGCCTGGTCGGCGTGGTGATCTTCTCCACGGGAGATCGCGGTTTGAAGGTGGATACGTTTCTCCTGAGCTGCCGAGTTCTAGGACGTGGGGTGGAGCACAAGGTTTTCAATCGGCTCGGGAATATCGCCCGGGAACGCCGCATCAAGATCATTGAAGTGCCGTTCATTCGCTCGCCGAAGAACAAGCCTGCTTTGGACTTCCTTCAGACGGTGGGTAAACAATATGGCGAGGCTGCTGCTGATGGCATCACGTTCCGCTTCCCCGCCGGGTACGCGGCTGACATCGCTCCAAATGAGCCTGATCCGCAGGCTAAGCCGTCAACTGTTCCAGTCACTGCGGGTTCCTCTCCTGGTTATGCGAAGAAGTTCACGCGCTGCCGTGAGATAGCGCTGACCCTGAATGAGCCGGAGAAGATCCACCGGCATTTCGAGAGCCGGGTGACGGCTCGCCATGTAAGGAGGAGTGAGTACTCAGCACCGCACACCGCCATGGAACGCCAGATCTGCCAGGTTTGGCAGAAGCTGCTCCGAGTGGATCGTGTAGGGATTCGCGATAACTTCTTTGATTTGGGTGGGCATTCCCTTCTAGCGGTGCGTCTGTTTGCCGAGATTGAGCAGCTAACCGGACGAAAGTTCCCGTTGGTCACATTGTTTCAGGCACCAACGGTTGAGCAACTTGCCCGGGTGCTAAGCCAGGGCAAGCAGCATGCCGGTTCCAGCCTGTTGGTTCCAATTCAGCCGCAGGGCTCACGGCCTCCCCTATTCCTGGTGCATGGAGCTGGTGGTGACGTGCTGTGGGGGTATGCAAACCTCGCAGCGCATCTCGGTCTCGACCAGCCCATCTATGGAATCAAGTCCCGCGGCCAGGCTGGCGAAGAAGAGTTTTCCAACCTTACTGCGATGGCGGAATACTACGTGAGCGTTCTCCTCCAGTTCCAACCGGATGGTCCCTATTACCTGGGTGGCTACTGTTTCGGAGGTAATGTTGCGTATGAAATGGCACGCCTGCTTCGCCAGCGGGGGCACGCGGTGAACATGGTGGCCTTGATCGATAGCTCACCGTCAAACGCTGGCTATGAGCGGCTGGGTTGGTGGCGTCCTTACCGGTTCGCTCGAAACCTCTATTACTGGTTGGAGGATTTTGCTGCGCTCAAGCCGGAGGATCGCCGGAACTTCTTCCTCCGAAAGGGCCGTGCCCTCGTGCGCAAGCTCAAGCAGCGCTTTTCACCGGGCAAACCCGGCGAGATCGTTGACCTGGAGGATGTAATCGACTTGACCTATTTTCCAGAGAGCGAGCTGAAGCTTTGGCAGTGCCATTTGGACGCTCTCGTTCAACATGTCGAGCAGCCGTATGAAGGCCCCGTCACGCTGCTGCGCACTCGCGGGCAGCCGATCTTTTGCTCCTTTGATGAAGACTTCGGATGGGGCCGCCTCGTGCGGGGGGAGTTGCACCTGCAAGTCATTCCTGGTTCGCACGAGAACATTTTCGTGGACCCACATGTGCAGGTGTTGGCGCGTGAACTCGACGCTTGCCTGCGCCGGGCCCAAAGGACACCCACGGTCACGCTTTCGCCTCTCACCGCATTGAAACCACAACCCGTATGATTCTACTTAAGTTCGTTTTTCGCACCTGCCGGGTCATGATGATCTGGACAGTCCTGGCGGCTCTCTTGAGCGGCGCTTGCAACGCCGGCTTGATCGCGCTGGTTAACGAATCGCTCACGACCCTTGATCCTGCGTCTGCCTGGTTGATCTGGGGCTTCGTCGCCCTGGGTATTGGCAAGATCGTGACGAATTTCGTTTCCCAAATGCTCCTGGCCAACTTCTCCCAGGGGGCCATCGCCGAGTTGCGCCGTGACTTGATTCGCAAGATCCTGGGTGTTCCATTACGAGACCTGGAGGATATCGGCACGGCCCGTGTGCTGGTGGCCCTGACGGACGACGTTTTCAACATCACCCAGGCGTTGCTGGCGATCCCGTTGATCAGCGTGAACCTCGCCATTCTCCTGGGTGGCGCCGTTTACCTGGGCTATCTGTCCTGGCAGATCCTGCTGGCCGTTGGAATTTTGATCATCATCGGTACGCTCGGGTATCGCTGGATGGTGAAGAGTGCCTTCCAGTATCTCAATCAGGCCCGCGAGGAAGAGGACCGGTTGTTCAGCGCATTTCGTGCCCTGACGGAAGGAATCAAAGAGTTGAAGCTTCATCGTTCCCGACGCGGAGCGTTCTTTCAGCAAAACATTCAACTCAGCACTGAGAGGTATCAAAAGCACAATGTGGCCGCTGAAGCCCGGTTTATCGGCGCGCAGAACTGGAGCCATCTGCTCTATTTTGCCCTGATCGGCCTGATCCTGTTCCTGACACCTAGACTGGTGGATATCGATCGTGAGACGATGACCGGTTACGTTATAACCACGCTGTATTTGATGGGACCGCTCTCCGGCGTCATGAGCAGCGTCTCGTTTTTCGGTCGGGCTAATGTGGCCTTGGCCAAAGTTGAAAAACTCGGGATCTCGCTGGCTACTCATTCCACAGAGACCTGCTCCATTGAGCCTGCTAAAGACGATTGCTGCTTCGAGTCTCTCCAGCTTCGCGAGGTGGTGCATTCCTACCACCGCGAGCAGGATGATAGCAACTTCGTCCTCGGGCCGATCAATCTGACCTTCCGTCCGGGCGAACTCGTGTTCCTGGTCGGCGGCAACGGCAGCGGCAAATCAACCTTTGCGAAAATCCTGACCGGACTTTACATCCCCGAAGGCGGCGAGATTCGCCTGGACGGAAAGCCAATAACGAACGAGAACCGGGATAGTTATCGCCAGCTCTTTTCCGCTGTTTTCACTGACTTCTATTTGTTCGACAACCTGCTGGGCCTGGGTGACCAAAACCTGGATTCCAAGGCCGAGCATTACCTGAAGCAGCTCCACCTTCATCATAAGGTGAAAGTCGTGAACGGCTGCTTGTCCACTACCGCAGTGTCGCAAGGCCAGCGCAAACGGCTGGCTCTGCTCACGGCTTATCTTGAGGACCGTCCCTTCTATCTCTTCGACGAATGGGCCGCGGATCAGGACCCGCTTTTTAAAGACATCTTTTACACCCAGCTTCTGCCCGAGTTGAAGGCGCGAGGCAAGACCGTGCTGGTAATCACGCACGACGATCGCTACTTCAACCGCGCGGACCGAATCATCAAGTTGGATTACGGGAAGCTCATTTCCGAAGTCGCACCGGAACTGCGCGGCGACGATTCCATCCTGCAAGTGAAGTTCTGATCAGGCAGTGCTGGGCTAATTGCGGGCGCACTCCGGGGCTACGAGGCAGTGCAAGCGCGTCAGGCGAAACTCTAATCGCCAACTGATACGTTTATAATTCTCACCCAATTCTAATCAAACCCGCGCGCCGGGCGGTTCGAATCCACGGCTTGCTGTTCGCCATTGTTTCGGCAACATACCCCCAGGTGTCCGAAACACTAACCATCAGTCCTGATCATCATATGCGAGCTTTTCTACGCAATAGCACCATCTGGGTGGCAGCTATCCTGAGTCTCTCCACAGTTTTGAGCCCGGCCGCCTGGCCTGAGTTCCGTGGCCCGGCCGGGGACGGTCATGCGCCTGCCGCCAAAGGTTTGCCAACAACCTGGAGTGAGACGGAGAACATCGCATGGAAGACTGAGATTCCTCACTTGGGCTGGTCCACACCCGTTTCAATGAATGGCTCGATCTGGCTGACAACGGCCACACCAGAGGGAAACGATTTTTTCGCGCTGCACGTGGACGAACGGACAGGCAAGGTGTTGTTCAATCAAAAGATTTTTCACTGCGACAAGCCGGAGCCGCTGGGGAACAACATGAATTGCTACGCGACTCCTTCGGTGGCCCTCGAAAAGGACAGGGTATATGTGCATTTCGGCAGCTATGGGACGGCCTGTTTGGATTCTCATACCGGCAAAGTGATCTGGCAGCGCGACGACATGCCTTGCCGTCATTATCGCGGGCCCTCATCCTCGCCTGTTCTCTTTGGGGACACGGTGATTCTTACCTTCGATGGCGCGGACCATCAGTATCTCATCGCTCTGGATAAAGCCACCGGCAAAACCCGGTGGAAGACGAACCGCACGGTGCCCTGGAATGATGAGAATGTTCCGGGTCAGATGGCTCGGGATGGCGACCTCCGTAAAGCACACAGCACGCCGCTGATCGTTAAGACAGGCGATTCCTTCCTGATGCTTAGCTCGGGTGCCAAAGCCTCCTATGCTTATGATCCGAAAGATGGCCGGGAGCTCTGGCAAGTGCGTTACAGTGGTTGGTCGGGTGCCCCTGTTCCCGTTTTTCGTGATGGCCTCGCCTATGTCATTACGGGCTTTGGAAAGACCGAACTCTGGGCGGTGCGCATCAACGGGAACGGTAACGTTACGGATTCTCATGTCGCCTGGAAGTATGAGAACCAGGTCGCCAAGACGGCTTCACCAATCCTCGTGAACGATCTTTTATACATGATCAGCGATGAGGGAATCGTGACCTGTGTCGCCGCTGATTCGGGTAAACAGGTCTGGCGCCAGCGTATAGGAGGGAAGTATGCCGCCTCTCCTGTGTTCGCTGATGGTCATTTGTTTTTCTGCTCGCAGGAAGGCAAGACGACAGTTTTGAAGCCTGGATCTACGTTCCAGCCGGTTTCGACGAATTCCTTATCTGCCGGGTTCATGGCTTCGCCCGCTGTGCTGGATGATGCACTCCTGCTTCGCACAAAAACGCATCTCTATCGCGTGACGAAGACCAGTTCCAAGCCAGCCGCCCCATAATCATATCATGCCCGATCATTCATCCGCTACCCAGGCTGGGCCGAAGAATAAACCGCGGCTCCGCTTGCGGGTAAGTGCCGCTGCCGAAACGGCTGTCCGCTCGCGGCATCCGTGGGTGTATGCCGACAGCGTCCGCGACCAGAATCGACCGGGTGAGCTGGGTGAACTGGCGGTCATTTTCGATCGGAACGACTCTTTTCTCGCCGTTGGCCTTTTCGATCCTGATTCGCCCCTGCGCGTGAGGGTTTTGCATGCGGGCAAACCTTGCGACCTTTCCGCTGCCTGGTGGGAGGAGCACTTGTCGGCGCCGCTGCAACGTCGAACGGCTCTATTCGATCCAACCACCACTGGGTTCCGCTGGATACATGGCGAAAGTGATGGCTGGCCCGGTTTGGTGCTCGATCGCTATGCGGAAACCGTAGTGCTGAAGATTTACACCGGGGCATGGCTGCCCAGGCTGGGAATGATCACTGAGCTTCTGTTGTCACGCCTGCACCCCGAGCGGTTGGTTTTGCGATTGAGCAGGAATATCCAGAAGGTTGCCGCCACTTTTAAACTTCACGATGGACAGGTTCTCCATGGCTCAATTCCAGAGAAGCCTGTGGTCTTTCTCGAAACAGGTCTGGCTTTCGAAGCCGATGTGATACGCGGACAGAAGACCGGATTTTTCCTGGATCAACGCGAGAATCGCCGGCTAGTGGGCGGCCTGGCTTGGGGACGCCGGGTGTTGAACGCGTTTAGTTTCTCCGGCGGATTCTCCCTTTATGCAGCCCAGGGTGGCGCCAGCCACGTTACAGATCTGGACATCAGCGCTCATGCGCTTGCGAGCGCTGAACGGAACTTTCAGTTGAATGCCACTCTGCCGGGAGTGAGCGCTTGCCAGCGCACGGCGGTTCAGGCCGATACATTCGAATGGCTGGATCAGCCAGGGCCGACTTACGACCTTATCATATTAGATCCGCCCGCACTCGCCAAGAAAGCAGCCGAACGTGCTGGAGCCCTTAATGGCTATGCACGCTTGGTGCGATCGGGTTTGAAACGTCTCGCTCCCCGCGGAATCCTGGTGACATGTTCCTGCTCGGCTCAGGTATCAAAAGATGATTTCTTCAATACAGTCCTGTCCGCTGGCAACGGTTCCGGTAGAAAACTCCGGGAACTGCAGAGAGCCTTGCATCCTCCCGACCATCCGGCCGGGTTTCCTGAGGCCGAGTATCTGAAGGCCATTTACCTGAAAGACGAGGCTTGAACCCTAACAAACTATGAAACTACTCAAGATCCGGCTGTTTTGGTTCTGTTGTCTGATACTGTGCGGTTCGCTTGTCAAAGGCGCGGCCGATGATCTGGAGCGCGGTTTCACTGCCCCGCCGGATAGCACCAAACCCTGGTGTTACTGGTACTGGATCAGTGACAACATCAGTAAAGAAGGGATCACCAAGGACCTGGAAGCCATGGCTCGGGTCGGCATTGGCGAAGCTTTGATCGGCAATATCTATCTGCCGGAAACCAAGCCGGGGGATGTCAAAGTTCTGAGTGAATCCTGGTGGGGCATGATCGAGCATGCCATCCGGGAAGGCGGACGTGTGGGAGTTAATATCGGCATGTTCAATTGCCCTGGATGGAGCCAATCCGGTGGACCATGGATCAAGCCCGACCAAGCCATGCGCTACCTGGTTTCTTCGGAAACCCGAGTCTCCGGGCCGAGCCGGTTCAAGGGTTCTCTGCAAACCCCGGCTGAGAATTTCCAGCAGGTAGCGGTTCTCGCCTTTCCTGCTCCCAAATATGATGGCAGAAATGCTGCCGCATGGGCCGCCAGGCTCGAGGCCGAACCTGAGACTAAGGACTTGTCCAGACTTACTGATGGGGATCTGAATTCCAAAGTTAGCCTGCCTTCTCTCCAGAATCGGGCACACATCTTAACAGCGACCTTTACCAACGAGGTTACGATCCGCTCCCTGGCTCTTTACCCTGGCGGATCTGAGTTTGTGGTGGAGGCCAGGTTGGAGGCCCGGGATTCGACCGGTGGGTGGCGCCTGGTTCGGAGCTTTCGCGCCGATCGCAGCAATAACAGCATCGGGGTTGGGCCAATGCCAAGCGGGCCAGTGGCGGTTAGCTTTGCACCTGTCTCGTCAGATTCGTTTCGGCTTCATCTCACGGTCACACGTGGTCCAGCCGAACTGGCCGAGATCGAATTGTCTCCTGCGGCCCGGCTTGAGTGGTTTGTTGAAAAACAACTCGGCAAGATGCATCCGACACCTTCGCCTCAATGGGATTCGTATCTCTGGTCCACGCAGCCGGAGATCGATCAAGCTGATCTCGCAATTTCCTTAAAGCAGGTGCGCGATCTAAGTGCCAGTACCACGGCTGCGGGCGTTCTTGAGTGGGATGTCCCTCCTGGTGACTGGGTGATCGTTCGCACGGGTATGACCCCCACCGGCACCCGGAACTCGCCCGCTTCTCCAGAAGGGCAGGGGCTTGAGGTGGACAAAATGAATCGAGCTGCTGCAAAGGCCCACTTCAACGCATTCATCGGCGAACTGGTGCGGCGCATGCCTTCCAGCGAGCGCAAGGCTTTCACTCGCGTTGTGGCTGATAGCTACGAAATGGGGCCGCAGAACTGGACAGACGGCCTGCAAGCCGCTTTTGCCAAGCGGTTCGGATATGATCCCTTGCCTTGGCTGCCTGCGTTGACCGGGAGAATCGTAGAGAACGCCGAGCAGTCTGAACGGTTTCTTTGGGATCTGCGCCGGCTCGTAGCTGATCGCATCGCAACGGAGTATGTCGGCGGGTTGCGCAAGGAGTGCGAGGCTAATGGTGTGCGACTTTGGCTGGAGAATTACGGGCATTGGGGTTTTCCCGCCGAGTTTCTGCAATACGGCAGCCAATCCGACCGCATCGGAGGTGAGTTCTGGGTCACCGGTTTGGGCGAGATCGAATGCCGCGCGGCTTCTTCCTGCGCCAATACCTATGGCAAGCGCCTGGTGTCAGCCGAAGCCTTCACCGGCGGGCCAGCCTTTCAGAGCACTCCGGGTAGTCTGAAAGCTCGTGGTGATTGGGCATTCATCCAAGGCATCAATCATTTCGTCCTGCACGTCTATATCCATCAACCCTGGGAAGATCGCCGACCGGGTGTTGATGCCTGGTTCGGCACAGAGTTTAACCGGCACAATACCTGGTTCGAGAGCAGCCGTGGTTGGATCGATTATTTGCGCCGGAGTTCCTGGCTGTTACAGCAGGGACATCG
Organism: uncultured Verrucomicrobiota bacterium; assembly: GCA_942493075.1. Lineage (GTDB taxonomy): Bacteria > Verrucomicrobiota > Verrucomicrobiia > Limisphaerales > UBA8199 > JBBQYD01. The sequence continues at coordinate 1,073,274 of OW818681.1, forward strand.
CGTTGCCGATGTGGCTTATTTCATTGGAGAAGATGCTCCGAAAATGACCGGAACAAAGAACCCTGAACTGCCGCGCGGTTTTGATTACGATTTCATCAACGCGGAGGTTATTGAAAACCATCTAAAAGTATTGGATGGCTCGCTTGTCGCCTCCGATGGGCCAGCCTACAAGGTACTGGTCTTGCCGGACCAGGCTACCATGCGTCCCGAAGTGCTCCGCAGAATCAAGGATCTGGTTCAGTCAGGTGCGACCGTTTACGGCCGCGCACCTGTGAAATCGCCGAGTCGTGAGGGGTTTCCCCAATGCGACGAAGAGGTGAGCAAACTGGCTCGCCAACTCTGGGGCGAGTCTCCTGACCCTGCTCAGGGAAGCCGGGCTGTGGGTAAAGGGAAGCTCGTTTGGGGATACCCGCTCGCCACATTGTTTGAGCGTGAGAAGGTGGCGCCGGATTTCGCGTGCCAGCAATCCCTCCAGGTGACGCATCGTCGCTCCGATAAAGCCGATATCTACTTTGTTGCAAACCCTCGCTCCGATGAAGTCGCCACCACGGCTGAGTTTCGAATCGCTGGACGGAGGCCCGAATACTGGGAGCCTGAGACAGGAAAATTTACGAAGGCTGGCGCCTGGCTCGAAACCAATGGTGTCACACGAGTGCCGTTGAAGCTCTCTGCGAACGGTTCGGTTTTCGTGGTGTTTCGCGAGAAAAGCGATCGCACCGACGACCCCGTAATCCAGGCGCAACTGGGCAACTCTGTGCTCTTGGATCTTGCTGCCCCGGTGCGTGAGCCCGCGGCTGGCAAGCTGTCAAAACCCGGCTCATTCGCTCTGGCATTCTGGGTGCGTCCCTCCGCGGAAACGACAATTCTGCCTGAGAAGAACGAAGGTATCAGCGGCTTGCATATGCCGCGGAACGATGTGCTCGCCGCCGCACATGGCAGCACCTTCGGATCAGACGACGTGCATGCCGGTGTGGGTATTTCCGTGGGTGTGAACGGCATAACCGTCTTCGAGCATGCAGGTAGCTATTTTGTTCCGATCCTGGTTCACCCTGGTCCGGTGACGAACTGGACGCACGTGGCCCTGGTTTATGATGAGAAGCGTCCAAGCCTGTATCTAAATGGAGTGTTCGCCCGGCGTGGATTACCCACTCGCTACATCGTCCACTCCAGCCTTTCGGCAGGAGCTTCCTCGGGGTTCCGTGGTCAGATCCGTGGATTGACGGATTACAATGAGGCTCTGACGCCTGAGCGGTTGAAGGCGCTCATGGACGCCATGCCGCGCCCCAGTGAAAGCTCCGCGCCCGATATACGGTTCGGGCTTGTGGCCGGCTCAACAATTGCCCGCGTGGAACATCCCGGGACATACCGGGTGACGACTGTCAAAGGTAAGGTCCACGAACTTAGCTTTGCGCAGATCCCTTCCGCTGAACCGTTGCAAGGAGAGTGGAAGGTTCAGTTCGTGCCCGCGATTGGGTCCGCTCGGCAATTCACATTCGATCACCTGATGGACTGGGCGACGCACGAGTCTGATGCTGTGAAATTCTTTTCCGGAACCGCCACCTATGCCAAAACCTTTTCCGTGACGGAACCCGGTAAGGCCCGGAGTGTCTATATCGACCTGGGCGAGGTGGCAGGCATTGCTAATGTTCGCATCAACGGCAAGCCGGTCGGATCTTTGTGGACCGCCCCCTGGCGGCTCGACGTTACAGATGCAGTGCGGCTCGGTGCAAACCAACTGGAAGTGGACGTCGTCAATCCCTGGAACAATCACTTGGTCGGCGACGCACGTCTGCCAGGCAGGGCTGAAACCGCCTCGCTGACTGCTCAAGTCGTTCAAAAGGACAGCCCGTTGCGTCCGGCGGGTCTAATGGGGCCTGTGCGCGTGGGTTATACCGAGAAGCTACCGGTCCGATAGCAGAGATTGACGAGGGGCAGGAGAAAGTCAAAGCACAACGGGGTATAAAACCGATTGCCGGATAACCAATATTCGGCTACCTCTCGCAGAGTGAAACCCTGGCAAAGATTGTTCGTCCTGGCCGCTATCGGATGCGGCTGCGTCCCGGCGTCGCTCATGGCCCAGATCGATCCTTATCGCCGCGACCTGGTCCAGTTGGGTTATAACGCCGCATTGGAGGGGCACGCGCCGTTCGCCGGATACGCCTTTTACTATCATAATCAACCGGGGTTTTACCGCACAAACCTGACTCTGCGTTTTGCCCTCGCTCCGACCTACATCGATTCAGAATTGGGCATGAGCAAAGCGCTCGGTGAGAATACCGATTTCGCCTTGGGCATGGCTGGCGGTGGATTTGCCGACAGCTACTCAGAGGTTCGCGAAGGGAAATACCACACGCGCGAATCGTTCATTGGGCATGGAGGGGAACTTTCCGCGAGCGTGTATCATCTCTTCAATCCGGGATCACGCATTCCCCTGAACGGAGTTTTTAGAACTGCTGGTCGTTTTTTGGCTTTTGATGACGACAGCAACACGGCGAATGATTTCGAGTTGCCGGATAATCGGGGCACTTTCAGCGTGCGCACCGGGCTGCGCTGGGGCGGCCGTGAGCCCATTCTCTATCCGAGCCTGGCGATGGAGTTATCCATCTGGTACGAAGGCGAATTCCGCAGCGAGGAGGGAGGATATGGTTACGGAGACCGTGAGGTGGAACGACATACCCACTCGTTTTATGCTGCAGCGGCTTTGGCCTATGAGCTGCCAGAAATCAAGCACGTGTTCAACGTGGAGCTTTCGGCCGGAACCAGCCTGAATGCGGATCGATTCAGCACCTATCGACTTGGTGCGCTGCTGCCGTTTGCATCCGAGTTCCCGCTGTCGATTCCTGGCTACTATTACCAGGAAATCAGCGCAGATCAGTTTGTTTTGCTTAAGGGTAACTACATCGTTCCGCTGGGAGATGATTGCCGGTGGAACCTCGATTTCAACGCAGCCGGTGCGGTCGTCGATTACCTTCCGGGATTATCTCAGAGCGGAAATTGGCACAGCGGGGTTGGTGCCGGAATTTTCTATCGTAGCACTTCATGGAGGGTGGCCGTGGGCTATGGTTATGGCTTCGATGCGATCCGCTCAGGCCAGCGCGGGGGACACAGCATTGGATTCCTTCTGCAACTGGATTGGGCCAAGGTAATCGACAGCTTTCAGACGCCCATCTCCCCAGGACGTCTGCGCGGGTGGAACCGCGTGATGAACGTGTTCGCCAATTAAAGCATCATTGCGGATTCGCGTTTCGTTTCCTTGACCGTGCGGGAAAGCAACGCCTCGCCGATGAGTTTCCCCGCATCCTCTGGAGAAATCAGGTCGGTGTTAATGATCAGGTGATAGAGCAGGGGATCGTTGATGTCCTTATTGAAGTAAGTTCTTAGATAACGTTCCCGGCCCTTGTCCTCCCTGTGAATGAACTCGCGCGCCTCCGCGGCTTCCACGTTTATCAGACGCATTAAACGCCTGACGCGCTCTTCGACCGAACCGACCAGGCGCACGTGGAAGGCGTAGTCCAGTTTGCCCGTGATCACCGGGGCACCGCGGCCTATCAGGATCACATTCCCCATCTCCGCGAGGTGCAGAATCGTCTCCGAAGTCTTATGGATGAGGTTCCAGGAAGAAGGGTGTAATCCGAAAAGCTCGTCCATGATATCCGTCACTTCGGATACTCGGTCCTCCGGCATGAACCGCGCGATGCGCTTTGGAAGGTGATGATCTTCAATTACTTTCTCGACGATGTTTCGATCAAATACCGTCCAGGGGCAGTCCGGCTTTGGCGCCCGGGCCTCCAGGAATTCGGCCAGGTGTTTGGCCACTTCACAAGCACCGCTCCCCGTTTGGCGGGAAAGGGTTACTACTCGGCGGGGAACTGAGGCGTCCGGGAAAGAACCTGGAGGTTTCAGTTGCGCGTTGATGAACGAGAAACACTGGTTCAAGCCGGTCAGAGTATTCATAGCACCACGGTGTTGCGAGACGTGGGAACTGGGGTGCCCTCACATCTCGATCGGATTATGAAGTACTATACGGCGCGCTTGGAGGTTTTCAACCGGCAGTTTGGGTGCCAGGTTTTGCTATTGCCTGAGACGCCGCCCGTGCTCGCAGGCGAGGACCCCTGACGCTACATCATGCAGCCGGGAAATGGACGGTCACACCTTCGCGGGCGGCGCGCACTTCCAGCGGTGAGTTCATCTGTTTGGCCAAACCCTGCGCATACGATTCGATTTGCGCCACAGTCGCGTCGTCATGATCCGGATCATGGTGGAACAGGTAGAGTTGCTTTACCCCGGCAGTGACCGCCAGGGCCACAACCGCATCCACGCATCCATGTCCCCAGCCCACATGCGATTTGTATTCCTCGCGATCATACTGGGCGTCCATGATCAGCACATCCACACCTTTGAGAAAGGCCAGCATCCCAGGGTCATGTTGTGTCTCGCCGATGCATCGGGTTTCATTATCGGGGAAGAAAGCCAGAGCCCCGCTTGCTGAAGAGATGCGGTATCCCACGCAAATTCCCGGGTGATTGGCGAAAGCGGCGTTTACCTGTGCATCACCTAGCTTGAACTCCATCTGTTTCAGTTCGTCGATCTCAATATTCCCGGGCAGTTGGTGGAAGCTGATTGGAAAGAACGGACTCTCCATTTGACGGCTGAGCACCTTTTCCAAACCATGCCGCGCCCCCTCGAAACCCATGATATGAAGGTGATTGTTGGCCTGGTATAGGGGCATGAAGAACGGCAACCCCTGGATGTGGTCCCAATGGGTGTGAGTGATCAGCAGAGTGGTATTGATCGGTCGTTTCCCGAACTCCGTAACTAACGCCCGGCCCAAGGGGCGCAAACCCGTCCCGGCATCTAAAATGATCAGTTGATCTCCGACACGCACTTCGACGCATGTCGTGTTTCCTCCGACCTGTACCGTACCGCTTCCAGGCGTCGCGATCGAGCCGCGCACTCCCCAGAACTTGAGAAACATCGGTGACCCTGGTGCAGGGGCAGGCTTGTTCTGGTCCTCTGCCGCCGGTTTTTGCTGATCGATCTTTGAGAGATAATCGACCAGTTCCCCGGCGCTGACAGGTTTGGTAAAGTAATCGTTGGCCCCGGCTTCGAAGGCGTCCTGCTGATCGGAGGCAAAGGTTCGCGCGCTGGTGACCACGATTCGGGTGCTGGCACACTGGGGATCAGCACGCAAAGCGCGGCAGAAATGGAACCCGTTGCAGCGGGGCATCAGCAGATCGCATAGGACCAGATCAGGAAGATGCTTGCGGGCGAGTTGCAACCCTTGCTCGCCCTCGCTGGCATGGAGAACCTCCCAGCCACGGCTGGAAAGGACTTCGGCGATCACCCGGCGAAATTCCGGATCATCATCCACGATCAGCACGCTTCGATTTGAGCCCATTCTTGTTCTTTGATACTCAAGGTAAACGGCTCGGCTTGGCTGGAAAGACAAAAATGCCTGTCAAAGGACATCGGGATTAGCGGCGGCCCCGGCGAAAAACGCATCCAGGTTGGCCAATGGTGCATTTGGCGGGACATCGCACCCGGAGGATAAAACGTGATTCCGGTAGGCAGCAGTCTGCATAGCCAGCTCACGTGTTCGGGTTGTCACTTCACTGGGAGTCAGTTGACAGAAAACTCCCGCAGGATCAAGGTTGCCGCACAGGACAATCTCTGGAGGCAACTGCGCCAGAGCCAAGGGTAAATCCATGGGCGCGCCGAAATGAAATGTGGTGAGGCCTGTCTCGAGAATTGCGGGTAAATGGGCCAGTTTGGCGGCACAATTGTGAAGGATAAATGCGAAATGCCCATCGGCAACCGCCAGATTGATCTGCTTGATGTATGCGGAGGAGAACACCGCCATGCTTCGGGGCGACAGCAAGCCTGCCGTAGGTTCCGCCATGATTACTCCATCAGCACCCGCAGTCTTGTAGGCGCGCAGGTAACCCGCCAAATAGCCGGCACACTTCTCGGTTAACACATGCATTAGGTCCGGCTCCATCGCTGTTAATTCCAACGCCTCACTAACTCCGGTCAGGCGCGAGGCTAGCGAGAACGGCCCGATGCACCCTCCCAGGACCAGTGCTTTGGGAAAGCGGCTCCTCAGTTGCCGCACAGTTTCCAGATAGACCTCTGTGCGGGCCGTGCCCGGCACAGGTATCTCCAGAGCCTTTGCTTGGTCCAGTGACGTGATGAGTCTTCCGGTGACCGAAGGCACCTCTCCTTCGGCCAGAAACAACGAACATCCAAGGGCCTCCGCCTCGGCGCTCAGATCCATCGCTGTGAGAACGAAGGGAGTCGGATGGCGCTCCTGAAGGGCCACCTGCGCTTCCACTTGAGCTTCCGGACAGGTCACGATGTCCTTCACCGTAGCTCCAGTCATGTGCAAGCCTGGATACATGGCGATTGGCATTGCGAGCCGGGTTTGTGACATCTGGACGAGGTGGTTGAAACAGTTTTGCTTCATAAACGGGTGCTGCGGAGAAAGTAAAGAGCCGGGAGTGGGTAAGCAATAGGTATTCTGACCTCCGCACCTGGAAAATTGAACAGGAGGGGGACGAAGAGAACAGAGGGAAAGAGGCTTTGTTTTTCATTTCAAGAATAGAGTGTGGGTCCGTGCAACCCTTGATGGACGGTCTGGCACCCGTGATCGGGGTGCTGTTCCGATCTGCATCTGACCGGAGGTCTTCGCTGCGCTGTGACACTCCGGCTACCTTCTGGCAACCATTCTGGTTGAACTGAGGCTGATGCGTTCATCTATCCTGATCGCTCATCGTGCAGGGCTGTCGTGCTCCAGATACGTTGAAGCATGAGCACGATACCAAGGTCTTGGTGTTGCAGGCCCGGTCTCCGCACCGGGCGCGTTCCGTTTTTTCTGGAGCTCTGAAGGAGCGGTAACTCAATAGACCCGGGCAAGGCCGTCAGGCCGCCGCCCCGGGAAAGCTTAAAGGTTGAAAGTATCGAGTTGAAGGTTGAAAGACCGACGGGAAGGGGGGGGAGCCAGTTTGGCGCGTCGCACACGCTCCAAGCCCAATGGAGAAAGGTGAGAATATTGTGACAGCCGCAGTCGAAGGTTTCAAGAAGGGGTTTCAAACGATACCCTATTATTGACCCATGCCTGCGGCGCGGGAGGTTGGCACCGTTCGAACATAGTCGCTTTGCGTCAGTCCAGGAGGGCAAGGGACGTAGCGAAAGGCTCGGTGCTGAGAACTTGAGACCGAAATCATGGGGCGTTGTCAGCGAACATATGCAGCGGAACCCACTCGGGTGGAGTCACCTTTCCACATTGATTCGTTGACTTGCATCCTTAACAAAAAAGCGGCGCTGGAAGACCAGCGCCGCTATGGCATTTCTTGAGAAAAACTTAGGTGCTTATTGGCCTGTCACACGATAGAACGCGGGGCCGGCGCCTAATGTATCGGATGCTTCAGTGGCTGTGGTTGTGGTGCCCACATTCTCCCACGTGCCACTGTCGAGCGATGCACGCCGCTGCAACTGGTAAGGAGGACTGCCGCCTTGCCACTTAATAGTGAAGTTGCTGTTGGCAATGGCGCTTGCGGTGATCTTAACTGGAGAGGGCACGTTGAGGTCATCCAGGATCAGGCCGGCCTGGCTGGCACCACGGAATACGCGGATCTGCCGGAAGCTTTCAGCGCCGGCAGCGTAGAAACCAATGCCCTCCGGTCTGAAGTCCACATCATCGACGAGCAAGTGGTACACCTTGGTCTGAAAGTTTATCTTAAAGGTGAACTTTTGGAACTTTGTGGTATCGGCCGTCAATCCGGTAGGCGACCAGACATTTGTGCCGGAATTGTTGGTGCTGCTTCCGAAGTCAATGCTGTAGGAAGGGCCAATCCGCAAGGCTGCGGAGCGTGTTCCAGAGCCGTTTTCCAATGCGATGAAAACGTTGCCGATGGCGCTTCCCAAGGTGCCAATCGGAAGTGCTCTGGCCCAGAACTCGATTGTCACATTGGTGGAGGTCTCCAAACCCGTGATTCGCCTAACGGTGGTGCTGGCAAGTCCGATGCCATTGACGAGGAGCGCCTGGTTTCCCGTATGAACCGATTCTCCAGCCGCCACGCTGCCGAGCGCGAGTTGATTGGTGATTTCGGTGGCGGTCAGTACGCGAGCGGCATTGCCATTTTGATCATTTGTCCAGCCGTCCTGGCCCTCGATCGGACCGGATGTGTGGGTTGGAGTCTCGAAGTCAAAAAGTTTTCCCGTCAGATCCACGGGCAGGCTTAGGGCTGCCGCGTAGGACTCATTGGGACCAACGGCGTTGGTCGCTACCACGTAGTAATAGCCGAGGTGTGCGGCGGTGATGTTGGCCAGAGTCAGGCTGGTGCCTGTTTCGCCCTCCAATTTGACACCCACATGATCGGCGAGATTAGTCCGGTAATACCATTGCATGCTCGTGGCTCCTGTGGGAGCGGCGGTGAACGTCACAGTGGCTCCCAGGTTTGTAGCCACAGCCGCCGGATGGGAAGCTAAGGTCGGGAAGACAGGCAGCCCTGGAATCGCCGGGTAGTCGATGGGTGCTGCATCTGAATTGGTTAGAGCGTTGTTGTTGATGATCACCCGATCCACGAGCCCTCGGAAGAAAACAGTCTCGCTCTCTTTGCCGATGTAGATCTGGTTGCCTGTCGAGGAGGAGGGCACTCCGGTCGCGGTGCGGTTCATAGTCTGACGGAGAACGCCGTCCAGGTAAAAGCGCACCCGAGCGTAACCTTCCATAACGGCTGCAACGTGGTGCCACCGGTTGTCGTTCGGCACAATGACCGAGGAGGCGAAATCAGTATTTCCGTATATAGTCGTGTGCAAACCACGCGTGGCATTGATAGAGAGCGCGGCACGAGGGGCTGGACCATCCGTGCGGTAGATTAAACGTCTATTTTCGAAAGGACCGGTTGGTAATTTCACCCAAGCCTGCAGCGTGTAGTTGGTATTGTTCACACCCAGGTTGACTGGATTCGCGCCATAGGGAGCAGCGACGAATTCCTTTGTCAACGCGGCTTCCTTCAAGAAACCGAGGGAGAAGTCTCCTGATAGCCCGGTCGGCGAGTCACTCGACCATGTGGGGCCAGTCAGCTCAGGTAACACCACGAAGGCATCGGTTGTTGGCATTGCCGGGCCGACGGAGTTGGTGGAGGGGAGCGCCGGTTCGTTGAAATCATAGTGAACCAGCGTGGTTGGATACGTCGGCTTAGGGGTGGCGGCGATATTGTCCAATTGGCCGGCGGTGAGCAGCGCATTATGAATGCGTACCCGGTCCAGAGCCGCTGCCGTGTTGTTACCGGTGCCCTCCGAGCCTAAGCTCAGATAAGTGTGCTGTGGAGGTCTGGCTGGGAAGTTGGTTAGCACCTCGAAATACTCGGTCCCGTCCACGTAAAAGTGAACGCCCACACCTGGCTCCCAGGCAGCGGCTGAGTGGGTCCACGTGCCTCCCACAAATATCCCGTAGGCGTTGTTGGTAATATCCAGGATGCCGAACAGGGTGAACACTTGTCTCCCGCCTTTAAATCCCAACTTGTAAGAGCCACCGTAGGCAACGACGCCTTCGGCTGATTTCCCCACCCAGTTTGGATCGAGGTAAACCCAGGTTTCAACGGTGATCGGGCCGTTGGTGATGGCAAGCACCTTGGTGGTGTCATCTGCCATCAAGAACCCCGCCCCCGCATTGGTGAGTGACCGATCGCCGGTCCCACCGGAGGGGGAGGCATCGATCAGTTGGGAAAAATCGACGACTGGGTCCAGTGCATTGCCCAACTTGCCGACATAGCCACCCGTAGAATCGGTGGTGGTGTAGCCAGTGCCTTCGTTAAAGTTGAACCGGGCCAGTTCGGCGCCCTGTGCTGCGCTGGTCAACGCCAGTGCCAAGCCCAGGAGACATGGTTTAAGGTTTGGTAATTTCATAGACTCTAGGATGAGTATGTTGCTCCAGGTGGATTTCTCCGCTTCCATTGTTTTGTTTAACCGACCTTCTTCTCCATTGGGGGTTGCGGTTTTCACTTTACACCTTTGAACGCGTCCTGCAAGTCCGAACCATGCATTTTGGCATCACAAACGTCTAATTAAGAAACGATTGGATGTGGGACTGTCCTTCCAATCGTTCCGTGCCCTCCCGAGGCTGACGTGGTTTTGCGGCACAAAGAAAACGCCGCCTGGGAGTAGGCGGCGTGAATTGCAGAAGCATGACTGCTTACACCGAATGCTATTTGCCTGCAGCAGGCAATGTCGGATACGCAGCATGCGGCTCCTGCTGATACCAGTAAACAACGCTGGAGAGCTCATCCTCCAATTGCAGGTAGCGTCCGCCCGATTGCCAGCCCAGGGCCTGGATGGTAACACGCAGTTCCTTGTCGAACCGGATCGGGTCCTGGATATGCCAGCGATACAAACCGAATTGCTGGCCCACTTCATAGATCTTGTCTGCCGGCAGCACCTGGCAGAGGCCGCTGTAAGGGGTGGAAAAGACCTGGTACTTCTTGGTCTCGCGATTCTCGAAATTGTAAGACCCGCAAAAATAATCCTCCGTTCCTGTTCCGCAGATCGTGGGATACTCCCGATCACCATCCATGTAGAATTTAATTTCGCCTTCACCCCACCAGCCCGGGCTATGGACCTTCCAGGTCATGTAAGTGCCAACGTAATGTCCTTTGCCTTTGATCCCATCGACGAGAGTATAAATGCCCTTTTCCTTGAGCGGCATTTCTTCGCGATACTGTGCGTGCAGGTATGCGGCGTCCTTGGGAATCTTGCTCAAGGCATAATTCACCTGGTAATAGAGGACCATGTCTTTGCTGTCGGTGTTTTCCAGGGTGATGCGAGCGGACTTCCTGAACGGCATCTGCCAATAGCAATTGAAAGCGCTGCCGGGATTCACGCAAACAGCGAGCGAATTAATCTGAGCATACTTGTCCAGACCAGAGGCGAAGAAATGGCCGACGGGACATTCGATCGAGGGTTTTTCCTCGCCGTCCCAATAGAAGCGCAGGATGGATTTCCGCCAGTTACCTGTGGGAGTCATCCAGATCTGCTGAATGACACCGGGACCCTTGATATCGCCCAAGGTGAACGTGGTGCCGGCCTTGACCCGGACTGATGGAGATACCTTCCAACCTTTGCCAAGGTCACCCGAAGCATGTTTGCCTGTGCCTTCGGTTGCCATCGCCCCGGCCCCTTTCTCGCCGGTGAAATTTTCAGGGCTAATGGAGCGGGACTTGGCGTCCGAGGTGCGGTAGAGATTTCCGAGGTTAAGATCCAGGCCGTTAAAATCCTGAGCGAACGCGAGGCAGGCGCTCAGCAGTAGGCCTCCGGCTGCTGGGATGAGGGAGAGATTTTTCATAGGATGGAACTCTGATACTGTGAGGAGGGGAAGGGATCAAGGCTTTTATGAAAACGTTTTCATTTTTCTTCCAGCGCCCTCGCTCTCTTCAGCATTTTGCGGCTAGTTCCCAGCGCCCAAAACCATGCCAGCGCAAACAACGCGAGCCCAACCAGACCGAGCTTGCCCACCGGCTTGGGTTCCGAGTCCATTTGCCAGATTTGCCACGCGGTGAGGATGACGCGGATGCACCACACGACAACCAACACGAATCCGGCAGAAGCCAGAAGGAGCTGACACGCACCCAACCAACGGTAACCAGCCAGGAACGTGCCCAGACCCGGCGTTCCTAGCTGGTTTAAGATGTAATAGTTGCGGGCGGCGGTGGGGTTAAGGGGTTGGCCCCGCAAGCGGCGTGGTGGCGGTTCGTGCATTGAACATTCTTTCGTAGGCGACCATCATGGCCCCCAAGCCAACCGGGATTGACACGAATAGCCCGATGCAACATGCCAGCATTCCGACAATGTTGATCAACCCCGCCAGAATGCTGAGTCCGAAAATGGTCCACCAGTGTTGCCCGACACGCTTGCGACTTACACCCATGGCCGTCCAGAAATCCAGCCCCTTGTCGGCGATTAAGGGCAAGGCATACATCCACGAAATCCCCAAATAGATAGCTGGGATCATTACCAGGATGAAGCCGAAAATCCCCAGCACCCACATAAGGGCCGAGTTGTTGTTGTGTTGGCTGATCTGGATAGCTGGGAACGCCATTACCAGCATGCCGGGCAAACACGCCAATCCGGTGAGGAGGGCCGGGACAAGATAACCACCGATCATTTGACCAAGATTCTTCTTAAACCCAAAAAACACATCCCCGACGTCTGGGTTGTCCCGTCGGATATTCTTCAACAGAAAGTAATAAAAACCGCCAGTCAACGGGCCAGTGACAATGAAGATCACCGGGATCATGAGAAGGCCGAGGATAGGAATCTGTGCAAAAACAGACATCCCGCCCTGAATGAGCATGTAAACCACAGAGGCGCCCAGCACCAGGCCAAAGTTCCTGCTCAACGCAGCCCAGCTTTCGCTGACACACTGGCCCAGATCCAAATCATAATCCGCATCCATGACCTCAGGCGCTACACCGCTGGAAGATGCCGGAGCACCGAGTGTTGGGGGATTCTGCGGAATGGCCGGAATGTCGGCCAATTCCGGGAAAGCCGACAAGGGCTGCCAATCACCGCCGGTTTCCGGCCGGATCAGGGTCTGGGCATTAACGCGCCCTTGGGTGTACCATTGACGCAACGTCTCGGCATCAACGGGCCCGTATTCCTTTTTGTCCGCTCCGATAATCTTATACATAAAGTGCGTGTTAGGGGTTCAAACCGAACCAAGTTTGAGCCAGGAGTGGACTTTGTCAACGAAGTTCGAAACTTCAGTCCGAGGCGCGGGGAAAGAAAGGGAGGGGCACGCGGAGTTCGCGGAGAGGAAATGGAATGGAAAAAAGCCTCACACGAAGACGCGAAGGCACGAAGAAAACAAAGGAAACATCTCACCTTCGGGTGTGATTGTAAGTGGGTGAGGCTTACGGCTCCTTTAAGGTGAGCGATCGGACTTTTGCCCGACGAACGCGCAACAATGTAGCCCCGAAGTGGGCGTTCGCAGCTAGCCCGGCACGGAAGTGCCGGGTATGGTGATTGAAGCGATCATCGAAGCCCCGAAGTGGGCGACCGACCCTCCCATTGCTCCCGGGGATAACGGTTTTCGAAAGGGATGTTCTGTCCGTGCAACAATACCCCAGACTCCTCCGCAAAACTTGCTTCGAGTATAAGCCCATGCAGGGCATGCCAGAGAGCCAACGGCGTGGCGGTTGCTGTTTCCGGTAAGAATGACGTCGAATCGGCTGTCCCTGTCGGGACTTGATTGATCTATAGGGCGCACTACCCAGCACTCCCGTGCCGGGCTATTCGCGGTCGCCCCTGTTCAGGGGCTTCGAAGCGGACGAACTCGGTTACCTGTCCGACACCGGACAGAACTCAGCATTCCCTCACCCACTTTTAACCACACCACTCACCCTCTCAAACTTTACGCAGTGCTTGCGCTTCCCTCGGGTTTTAGTGAGCCTAAGCACGGTTTTGTTATGTTACCCAAGCAAGTTATCGAGCAAAGATTGCAGGCAGCGGTTAAAGCCGTTTTGCCTGATGCGGATGTCAGCATTGTCCTGGTCCGCCCCTGTCCGGACCCGAAGTTCGGCGATTACCAATCCAATGCCCTAATGGCTTTAGCGAAAGCGCGCCGGATGAATCCGCGGCAATTGGCTACGGACGTTTCGGCTAAGCTCGATCTGGCGGACCTCTGCGAGAAGGCGGAGGTTGCGGGCGCGGGCTTCCTGAACTTCAGGCTCAAGACCGAAGCCCTGGAGAAGACCCTCCAAACTGCGGCAGCCGGTGAGCATTTGTTCTTTCAAAAAACAGAGCAGCCGAAGACCGCTGTGATCGATTTCAGTTCGCCGAATGTGGCGAAACCTATGCACGTGGGGCACATCCGCTCCACAATCCTAGGTGATTCTCTTGCTCGCACCCTAAAGCTGCTGGGGCACCGGGCGATTACCGATAATCATATCGGCGATTGGGGCACGCAGTTCGGAAAACTGTTGGTAGGATGGAAGAATCACTTGGATAAGGCGGCGTTGAAAGCTGATCCGATCGCCGAGATGGAGCGGCTTTATAAGTTGATCAACGCTGCAAGCGAAGCCGATCCGACCGTGCTGGAAGCTGCCCGCCAGGAGTTGGTCAAACTGCAACGGGGCGACGAGGAGAACCTCTCGATCTGGCGCGAGATGATTGCACTCTCGCAAGTGCAGTTTGACACCATCTACTCGCGGCTTGGGATCAGCTTCGACCATACGCTGGGCGAGAGCTTTTACAATCCACGACTTCCCAGCCTGGTGCAGGAACTGAAGGAGAAAGGGATCGCGCAGGAGAGCGAGGGTGCCGTGGCGATCTTCTTTGAAGAAATCCCCGCGCTCAAAGGGCATCCTGCGCTGGTTCAAAAGAGCGATGGCGCAGCCAACTACGCCACCACGGATTTGGCTACACTGGCTTACAGGCTCGAAACATGGCGGCCTGACGAGATCATTTACGTCACAGACGGACGGCAGCAACTCCATTTTCAGCAGATTTTTGCTGCGTTCAAGAAATGGCATCCGGAAGCTGGCACGCGTCTGGCCCACGTTTGGTTCGGCTCAATCCTGGGGGAAGACGGCAAACCCTTCAAAACGCGTTCCGGGGAAGTCATCCGGCTGTCGGATCTCCTCGACGAGGCCCAGGAACGAGCACTCGAAGTGGTCAATGCCAAGAGCCCGGAACTTCCCTTGGAGGACCGCCGGGAGATCGCCCGCATTGTTGGGTTGGGCGCAGTCAAATACGCGGACCTCTCGCCTAATCGCCAGAGCGATTACGTATTCAGTTGGTCCAAGATGCTGGCGTTGAGCGGCAATACGGCGCCTTACCTGCAATATGCCTATGCGCGCATCCAGAGCATTTTTCGTAAGGGCAATTTCGATCCCGCGCAATGCGCCGGGAAGGTTCTTCTGCGTGAGCAGCAAGAAGTCGCCCTTGCGCGGCATCTGCTCAACTTTGGGTTGGTCCTTGAAGCAGTTGCGGAGGAGCATCGTCCCAATTTCCTTTGCAATTACCTCTACGAGCTGGCCGGGCATTTCACGGGCTTTTACGAGAATTGCCCGGTGTTAAAAGCCGAAGACGACCAGGTAAAGGCGAGTCGGCTAGTGCTTTGTCGTTTAACGGCTGCTGTGCTCAGGCAAGGGCTGGAAGTTCTCGGAATCGAAGTGCTCGAGCAGATGTGAGCAAAGCTGAAAGTCTGAATGGCTGGCTGGCGATTTAAGCCAGGCGCCTGAGTTCCGGATCAGCCGGTGCCGTTGCGAAGAGTTCTTGCACTGTCCTGGTCTGGCCTGGCAGCCGAAGGTCCGGGGCGATCTCGGCCAATGGAGCGAGCACGAACTGACGCAAATGTGCTCGCGGATGTGGTAGTGTCAGCTCCGGTTGAGATCGAACCTCGTTGCCGAAAACGAGCAAATCCAGATCAAGGGGACGTGGCTCATTGAGCACCTGTTTAGGAGCCCGGCCAAATTCTCTTTCAATTTCCTGGAGCTTTGCCAGCAGTGATTCCGGGGTATCGCCGGGGCGGGGGATCAAAGCGACAACCGCATTGATGAAAGGGGGTGAGCCTGGCGGGCAATCTATTGGTGTGCTGAGCCAAAGCGACGATGCACGAAGGGCAACTGGTGAGAGGTGTTGCAGCCGTCCAATGGCCTGCCGGATGATGGCTGTGGAATCTCCCTGGTTAGAACCCAAGGCGATGCAGGCTTCCACCATACCCTTGTATGCGGCGCTATTTGAGCCCGAGCACGTCGAGCATGTCGTATAACCCCGGCTTTTGCCCAACAGCCCATTTGGCCGCCCTCAAAGCTCCCTTTGCGAAGGTCTCGCGACTTGATGCCTTATGGGTAAGCTCCACGCGTTCGCCTATGCCCGCAAAAACCACGGTGTGGTCACCGACCACATCACCGCCGCGCACCGAGTGCATGCCGATCTCAGCCTGGGTGCGCTCGCCCACAATGCCTTCACGGCCGTGACGGATAACCTCACTCAGTTGTTTATGGCGCACGTCTGCCAGAATCTCAGCCAGAGATTTAGCGGTGCCGCTCGGCGCGTCCTTCTTTAAACGATGGTGCATTTCCACTACTTCGAGGTCGAAGTCGGGTCCGAGGATTTCGGCTGCTTTTCGCGTCAGCCAGAACAGGGCGTTCACGCCAGTGCTGTAGTTGGAGGAGAACACGAGCGGGATGTGGGATGCCGCAGCAAGCACGCGAGACTTCTCCGGTTCCGAATGGCCGGTGGTGCCAACAACCAGTGCCTTCTTGAACTTCGCACACGATTCCGCAACCGCGGGTGTCGTGGAATGAAAACTGAAATCGATGACCGCATCGGTCTTCGGCAGCGAAGCCTCTAAATCATCCCCTTGATCGATTTCGCCTACGACATGGAGTGTGGAATCCTGGGCCGCCCAATTGAGCAGCATGCGACCCATGCGGCCTTTTGATCCGACGATGATGAGATTAGTCATGAGAGAATAAGTTGATCGGGCTTTCCGGGGATGGCACACGCCACCCGCGGTTGGAGCGGAAGGCGCCCGGCAAAACTACTTCTTAAGAACGCCACATTTCTTCATCGTGGCACGCAGCACGTCGCGAGATTTCTCGCTGATAGGAACCAGCGGCAGGCGGCATTCTTCGTCCATGAGGTTCATCATGGCCAATGCAGCCTTCACCGGGGTGGGATTCGTCTCGACAAACAAATCCTTGAACAAGGGATAATACGCCTGGTGGATCTTCAACGCTTCTTTGCTATTCCCGGATGCATAGGCCTTCACCATGCGGACTACCTGCTTGGGGATGACGTTCGACGCAACACTGATGACACCTTGCGCGCCAACGGACATGAAGGGAATGGTCAGCGAGTCGTCACCGCTGAGAATTTCGAACTTCGGTCCGAGGGTTGCCCGCAATTGGCTGACGCGGTCGGCATTGCCACCGGCTTCCTTGATGCCGACGATGTTTTTGCAGGCTTTCGTGAGGCGCGCCACGGTATCGATGCTGATTTCGATGCCGCACCTGCCGGGAATGCTGTAGAGCACGATGGGCAGGCGTGTGTGCCGCGCTACTTCTCGGAAGTGCTGGAACAGACCTTCCTGCGTGGGCTTGTTGTAGTACGGCGCTACCTGGAGCGAGCCATTAGCCCCGACACCCTGTGCTTTCTCCGTAAGATAAATGGCTTCACTGGTGGAATTGCCCCCTGTGCCTGCCATTACTTTCAAGCGCCCTTTGGAAAACTCAACGCAGGCGGCGATGATGGAAATATGCTCGTCGTAATTGACCGTGGGCGATTCCCCCGTTGTGCCGACAGGCACAATCCCGTCAATTCCTGCTTTGATTTGCAGCGAAATCAAACGCTTTAAAGCAGAGTAATCGACCTGACCGCCTTTAAAAGGCGTCACGATAGCAGTGTAAGTTCCAGTAAACATGAGATGGGTCTCCAAGCCCGTGGTCAGGTTCGGGTATTTAGGCTCACTTTGCCAGTGGATTATAGCTCGACCTGGCCGGTGAATGCGAAATCAGCCGGACCAGTGAGGCGCACATTTGTGAATTCACCTTGCTGCTGATCGAAGCTGACCTCCAGTTGATCGCCGCCCTGAACGCGCACTTTCACGGGCGAAACAAAACCGTGAACACGCGCCGAAATGAGGGCGGATGCGCTTACCCCGGTGCCGCAGGCGAGGGTCTCGCCTTCCACACCGCGCTCAAAAGTCCGCACGCGAATCTGGTTTGGTCCAGTCACTTGCACGAAATTCACGTTCGTTCCGCGTGGGCCGAAATGCGCATGACGCCGGATCTCCGGACCCAGGTCCATGACCATGGCCTTGTCCGCATCTGGCACATAGAGGATCGAGTGGGGGACACCCGTGTTCACGGAGTGAATGATGGCTGTGCCGCTGCGCAGTGGCACTTCCTCGTTCAGTCTAAGATTGGACGGAGTGGTCAGATTGATCGTGACAAGCGGACCATGAAATTGTGCGCGGATGACTCCGGCACCGGTTTCGAAAGTGAACTGGTCCTTCACGCCGGTTTGCTTTTGGACAAATCTGGCGAAGCAACGTGCCCCGTTGCCGCACATATCGCCAGTGCTGCCATCGCTGTTGTAAAACTCCCACGCCCAATCGGCCTTGCCACTTTTGCAGGGCACCAGGACCATTAAACCATCGGCTCCTATTCCCCGATGGCGGTCACACAGCCGGACAATTTGTGCGGTTTCAAGGTTGATCGTGCGCGAGCGAGCGTCCAGGAGAACGAAATCGTTTCCTGCGCCATTCATCTTGGTGAAATCCAACAGCATGTCAGAAAAACTAAACGGCATCAGGGGAAACTCAAGGCTGTTCTTGCCAGGTTGATGCCGCAGACGCAAGCTATGATCAATGACATCACGTAAGAACTTGCCGGAGTTGCTTCGGGGGCTATGGTCCAATCGGGCTTTGCTGGCAAGCTGTCTTATCAGTCTGGGCCTCAGCTTAGGCAGTGCGGCCCCGCTTCTGATCGACGATTTTGCCTACTCAAGCACCAACGCTGCCCGGCAAGCCTGGGTGGGTAATCCGTCAGTGACAATCGGGAGCCAAGGTGTCTGGGGGAAAGAACCTGTGATGTTGTTGCCGTGTGATTTCGCCACGCGTCCCTCTCGTTGCGTTTGGGATCGCACAGTGTCCCTGGATCTTTCTGGTCACACGATGTTCGATTTGCAGCTTTACTCTCCAGATCCTGGGGCGATTTCCACCTTCACTCTCTATTTTCGTTCAGGAACTGGTTGGTACAGCGGAAGCGCGTGGTTGTCTGGCAGCGGTTGGCAAACACTGCGCTTCTCGCGGAGCAACTTTCAGGTAGAAGGAACGCCTGCGGGCTGGGGAGCCATCAGTGGAATACGGTTATCCCCCTGGAAAGGGGCGGGGCGGGACACCTTTCTGGCTGTCCGGGAATTACGGGCCCTCACGCCACCGGTCTTGATCATACGTGATCAGGAGAGCAGTAACATGGCGGTTGTTGACGAAACCGTTGACAGGCATGTGAACTGGCTTGGTGGGTTCAATATCGATTGCGGAGTGCTCTCGCGGGCAGATGTTGAGGCAGGCTTCTTAGTCGGCGCAAAACTGGCCATTCTCCCTTACAACGAGAGCATCTCGGACTTGGAAATGACACAACTGGAGAGCTTCGTTTCCGGGGGAGGCAAGCTCATGGTTTACTATCTACTGCCTTCACGGATACAGGCCCTGCTCGGGGTCCGTTCATTGGGCTGGACGCCAGGCGATTACGCCGCATGGGTTTTTACCGATCCCGCCATCAACGGTTTGCCTCCTCGGGTCGAGCAGTCTTCATGGAATATCACTCGGGCCGCTCCGAATGGAACTCTCAACTCACGAATCACAGCCACATGGAACAACAGCGCAGGGGCCTCCACGGGGCACGCCGCGTGGCTGAGAAGCGACCACGGTTATTTTTCCACACACGTACTGCTGGGGGATGACGGTGATCGAAAGTCCTATGCGTTATTGTGGCCTGGTGAGCCACTTCCTTCCTGACGTCTGGCCAGCAGCCGTGCGGGGGGCAATTGATGAAATTGGCGAGATCGGACCTTATCGCACCTATGAGGAAGCGACGAGCAACATCACGCGCAACGCTTCGATGCGTTTGAGGGAGCGGGCCGTTGCGGAGAGGCTATCGTTGGTTTCATCTCGATTGGGAGCGGCCCTCAGCTTTGAAGCCTCGACGAACTACCCTGCGGCCATCGAGGCGGCGAAAGACGCTCAAGCCGCGTTAAGGGAAGCCTACTACCTGAGCCTGCGGCCTGTGACGCCGGAGTTTCGCGCCATATGGGAGCATCATGCTACCGGGCCGTATCCAGGCAACTGGCCTGCCGCCATCGAAAACCTGGTAACCAATGGCTTCAATGCCGTGTTTCCCAACATGCTATGGGGCGGTCTGGCACATTACGCAAGTGGAGTGCTCCCGAGGTCAACAGAGTTCACCAACTACGGCGATCAGATCGCGGCGTGCGTGAATGCGGCTCATGCACGCGGCGTGGAGGTGCATGTATGGAAGGTGAACTGGAATCTCAGCGGCGCTCCTCAGACCTTCATCAATTCATTGCGGGCCGCTAGCCGCACCCAGGTCTCCAGTGCCGGTGTGGATATCGACTGGCTATGTCCCTCTCATCCCGAGAACCTGAGTTTGGAGGTTGCTTCGATGCTGGAAACAGTCCGCAACTACGATGTGGATGGTATCCATTTCGACTATATCCGTTACCCGGATTCGACTGGTTGTTACTGCCCGGGTTGTGGGACACGTTTCCAGGCACAGACGGGGCTCAAGGTTACAAATTGGCCTGCCGATGTGCTGGTTGCTGGCTCGTTGAGGACATCCTTCCTCGACTGGCGCAGAGCGCAGATCACCCGGCTGGTATCTACCGTGCATGCTGATGCCAAGTCAGCCAAACCCAATGTGAAAATTTCGGCTGCCGTGTTTCCCGACGCGAACAGTGCGTATGATGAGGTGGGACAAGACTGGCGGTTGTGGATCGATCAAGGCTTGCTCGATTTTATTTGTCCGATGGATTACACAACCAGTTTGCCGGGGTTTACCAATACCGTCAGGCAGCAACTCAGCTATGCGGCAGGCCGGCTCCCCTTATACCCTGGTGTGGGTGCATTTATTCTAGAACCGGGTGGCACTCTTGCCCAAGTGGAGGAGACCCGAAAAATGAACACTGGAGGCTTCATTCTCTTTGAACTGAGCCCGAATTCTGCCACGAACCTGCTCCCGAAGTTCCGAGCCGGAGCAACTGCACTGGAGGATGCCGATGGCGATAATGATTTTTTGCCTGACCCCTGGGAAACTCGATGGTTCGGCGATTTAAGCACAGCCGGAAGAACGTCGGACGTTGATGGGGACGGTGCTTCAGATTGGCAGGAGTATGTGACAGGTAGTATTCCAACAAATCGAACCCCCCTCCTTGAAGTGAGCACGCGAATAGTAGCGGAAACCGGCGAAGTCGAGGTCATTCCTACCCTGAAGCCTGCCATTGGAATCGGCTACCAGAACGCTGAGAGGCATTATCAATTGGAGCAGGCAGCGGCGCTAGACGAGGGGTGGACGGTTGTGAGCGGTTTCCAGGATGAAACAGTCGTCTCCGAGGTTCCACATGTTTTGCGAGTTACACCATTGCAGGGAACGGCCAAGTTCTATCGCGTCCGCTCGTGGCTGCAGCAACGTTGAGGTAGGGCGGGCCTCGCCGAAGGTGTGAAATTATTGAAGAATACCAAAAAATGAAAAATGCGGCCCTTGATTGTCAGCTATTTACAGCACTGGATTTTCTCGAATTTTAATTTTTTCACACCTTCGCCGAGGCCGCCGATTTATAAAACCACACGACCGTGATGAGCCTCCGAAGCCGCTCTCGGCGAGAGCGGCACCACCACTTCTAAGAGGTGAGCGCTCCAACACAAAAATTAACCCCGGGGAAAGTTCCCCGGGGTTAGGTGATTAAATAAGTCGACTAACGACGAGGTGGGCGCGGACCACGGTCGCGTCCACCGCGATCTCCGCCGCCGCGGTCGCCGCGAGGTTCACGATTCCCGCGGGATTCACGATCGGGGCACTGGCCGCCTTCATTGTCTGTCTGAGGCTGAGGTTGTTCGCCTTCCTGGCCTTCAGGGCGGGGTTCCGCAGGCGCACCTGATTTGTCGCCCATTTCCTGGTCGCGTTCCGCCATGGCGGCTTTGCGCGAGAGGCGCACGCGGCCCTTCTCGTCCACGCCGAGGCACTTGACCCAGATCTCATCGCCCATCTTGACGATGTCTTCGGTCTGTTTGACGCGGAAGTTGGCGAGTTCGCTAATGTGGACCAAGCCATCCTTGCCGGGCAGGAACTCAACAAATGCACCAAAATCTTTGATGGTTACAACCCTGCCGCGGTAGATCTTTCCGATCTCGGCTTCGGCAGTCATACCGACGATCGCGTCGCGGGCGATCTTCATGCCTTCGGACGATACGGAGTAGATGTTCACCGTGCCATCGTCTTCGATATTGATTTCGCAGCCGGATTCTTCGACAAGCTTCTTGATGTTCTTGCCGCCAGGGCCGATCAACGCGCCGATCTTCTCGGGGTTGATCTTCACCGTCTCGATTCGCGGAGCATACTTGCTCAGTTCCGTGCGTGGCGTGGCAAGGACCTTGGCCATTTCGCCCAGGACGTGGATGCGCCCGACGCGGGCCTTCTCAACAGTTTCAGACATGAGGCTGTGGGGGATGCCCTTCAGCTTCAGATCGAGTTGGAATCCGGTGATGCCTTTCTCAGTGCCGGCGATCTTGCAGTCCATGTCGGCAAAGGCGTCTTCCCATCCGAGGATGTCCGTTAGCAAGCGATACTCGGTGATGCGATCTTGAGCGTCATGTTCGGTGCACAGGCCGATGCTAACACCGGCTACGGGGCGAATCAGGGGCACGCCAGCATCCATCATTGCCAGAGAACCGCCGCAAACGGTGGCCATCGAGGATGACCCGTTTGACTCGAGCACTTCGCTGGTGATCCGGATCGAGTAAGGATAGTTTTCTGCCGGAACCATCGGCTCCAGAGAGCGCTCAGCCAGAGCGCCATGGCCGATTTCACGACGACCGGGACCCGAGATACGGCCGGTTTCACCTACCGAGAAATTCGGGAAGTTGTAGTGCAGGATGAACTTCTTCTCGCTGGCGCCGCCCGTGTAGGAATCGAATTCCTGCGCGTCTTCGCCAGTGCCGAGCGTGCAAAGGGCCAGGGCCTGGGTTTCACCGCGTTGAAAAACAGCGGACCCATGGGCCCGCGGGAGCAATCCAACTTCAGCAAAGATGGGACGCACTGTGTCGAAATCGCGTCCATCAAGCCGCTTGCCTTGCATGAGCAGGGCGCGAACAGATTCCTTCTGGATATAATAGAAGGCGTCCTTGAGAACGAAATCAGTGACTTTCTCCGCACCGAACTTCTCGACCAGTTTCTTCGAAATCTCCCCAGTGATGACTCCTACTGCGGCTTCGCGAGCCATTTTGCCTGGAGTCAGCAGCGCGCTGACAATTCGATCACCCGCCAATGCTTTGGCTTCCTTCAGGATTTCCTCAGGAACGATGTTGAGAGTGATTTCACGCTTGGGCTTGGCCACGCGGTTGGCGAGATCCTTCTGAGCAGCGATCACGGGCTGAATGGAGTCGTGCGCGAAACGCAGGGCCGCGTTGAAATCCGCGTCACTGACTTCCTTTGCCGAACCTTCGAACATGACCACGTCGTTTTCGTTGCCGACATATACCAAGTCGAGATCGCTCTCGTTCATCTGGGTGTGTGTGGGATTGGCAACGAACTGGCCATTGATGCGGCCGACACGGGTGGCACCGATCGGGCCTGCCCAGGGAATATCCGACACCATGAGCGCTGCGGAGGCTCCTACGAGCGCCAGCATATCAGGGTCGTTTTCACCATCAGCGCTCAGAACCAGGGTCTGGACCTGAACTTCATTGTACCAGCCACGAGGAAAGAGAGGGCGGATAGGGCGGTCGATCAGGCGTGATGTGAGAATTTCTTTTTCGGTGGGGCGTCCTTCCCGCTTGAAGTAGCCGCCGGGGAACTTGCCTGCTGCTGCTGCTTTTTCCCGGTAATCAACGGTTAGAGGGAAGAATTCCTGACCGGGTTTGGCTTTAGAAGCACCGACGGCCGCTACCAGGACGATGGTCTCGCCAAGTTGGACGGTTACGGCACCATCGGCTTGTTTTGCGAGTTTCCCGGTTTCGATGATGATTTGTTTGTCCCCGAGGGAGACAGTTATATTCTCTGGCATAATAATTACCAGCCGCCGCCCCGAGAAACTTCAGTGAATCCCGATTTGGCTCGGGACTGAATGAAATTACTCAGCACGACGGCTTCATTTCCTACGCGAAGGTTAGGCATGATATTGGGCCGCTCGCGTTTGGCGGCACAATAAAACAGAAACTTCAACGCCTGTTCCGCGCAGGGCAGAACAGGCGTTTTTGGCGAAAATTACTTCCGAAGCTTTAGCTTCTTAGTAACTGTCTGATATCGTTTTACGTCTATCTTGTGCAGATAGTCGAGCAGACGGCGGCGTTGGCCGACCATCATGAGAAGGCCCCGGCGTGAACTGTGGTCTTTCAGGTTCTTCTGTAAGTGCTCAGTCAGATGATTGATCCGGTGAGTCAACAGGGCAACCTGGACGTCAGCCGAGCCGGTGTCCCGCTCGTGCACTTTGAAATCGTTAATCGTCTTAGCTTTTGCTTCCATACTATTCTGCTACTGAAATCAAATCCTCTTCAATTCAATATAGAACGCAGACTTTAGGTTTCACAGGGGCAACTGTAAAGCCTAATTATTTCGCAATCTGGACGCTTCAAGGTTTGAATTGCTCAGCCATCGTTGCTCTTATATGAATTTGAAACGTCTCAGGGTGGTCGGGTGTTAAACCCAGGCCTGGTCTGAAGGCGCCGTCCATAGCTTGAGTGGCCGGGCCGCTCAAATCGCGAAAGCTCATAAATAACATTCTGTGTGTGACTGATCCAGCTCCAAATCCACCGAATGGTCCCTTTAATCCGGACCAGCCACGGAAGCGCCGTCCGCGGTATGCGGGCAAGTATCCACGGCGTTTCGAAGAAAAGTACAAGGAACATCAGCCCGGCCGTTATGCGGATACGGTTGAGAAAGTCATGGCATCCGGCAAGACTCCTGCCGGAATGCATCGGCCAATTATGGTCGGTGAGATTCTGGAAGTCCTCGCCCCGGTGCCTGGCGAGCGGGCGCTGGACTGCACGTTGGGTTATGGCGGGCATGCCCAGGAGTTGCTCGCGAAGTTAATCCCCGGAGGCATGCTGATCGGCTTGGATGCAGACCCTCTCGAATTGCCAAAGACAGAAGCTCGCTTGCGGCAATTAGGGTACGGTCCTGAATCATTCGTGGCCCGGCGAAGCAACTTCGCAGGCGTAACGCGTGTCCTCGGTGACTTAGGAGTTCCCAACGTGAACATGGTGCTTGCGGACCTCGGAGTGTCCTCAATGCAACTCGACCAGCCTTCAAGAGGGTTCAGTCTGAAACTCGATGGGCCCCTGGATATGCGGATGAATCCGAACCGTGGAATCTCTGCGGCAGAGCTGCTTGCACGCAGCGACGCGAGGGCACTCTCCAAACTCCTGGTGGAAAACGCGGACGAATCTCGGGCGGAGATGATTGGCTCAGCTCTAGCGGGGGCTAAGGTGCAATCCACTACGGAGTTGAGCCGTTTGATAAGGTCGGTGGTGTCGCGGTTAGACAGCGCAGAGGTGGATTTGACCGTGCGCCGTGTTTTCCAGGCTCTAAGAATCGAAGTGAATGATGAGCTTGGGGCTTTGGAGGCGATGCTCAAGCAGTTGCCACAATGTGTCGCGCCGAAGGGCAGGATAGCGGTGCTAACGTTTCACTCGGGTGAGGACCGCCGGGTAAAGAAGAGCTTTGCGGCAGGGTTGGCCCAGGGACTGTATGAAGCCGTGAGCGGCGAGGTTATTCGGGCCTCGCCCGGAGAGCAGCGCTCCAACCCGAGATCGAGCCCGGCCAAGCTGCGTTGGGCGCGGCGCTCCTGAGTTGAAGGGTACAATGAAAAACGCCCCGGCGAACCGAGGCGTAAGAATTCAAGTGGCCCGACACTTAAGCGGGCCTGCGAATTTGGTTATCGCGTAAGCGACGCTTAGTAGCGCTCGCGGCGTCCGCCGCCGCCACCACCACCGCTGCCACCACGGAACTCGCGGCGACCACCACCACCACCACCAGCCGGGCGATCTTCGCGCGGACGGGCGATATTGACAGTCAGGGCACGGCCGGAAAGTTCCTTGCCGTTCATGGCTTCGATAGCCTTTTCTGCCTCTTCAGGCGTGCTCATGGTCACGAAACCGAAACCACGGGGACGGCCTGTAGCACGATCCATCATTAGGTTGGCTTCCACAACTGTGCCGTGGGCCGCGAACGCGTCTTGAAGATCGTTCTCCGTAATGTTGAACGACAGGTTCCCTACAAACAATTTTGCACTCATCTAATCTCTAAGGTTTGTTCTCTGATCGTCTCTCTAACTATCCAGACTGTTCCCGCCTATCGGGTTTCAATCATTCACTGAACCGAGTTCACTTGAAGATCACCATGCCGTGGGAGCGACAACCATTTAACAAACACAAAGGCCACATTGACTGAACGCGCAGGAATTGCAAGTAATTAAATCACCTTACTAGGGTAGGGGATTACCCTATACATTTTCCAACTCAGTTACCAGTGCTCCCAGTCAAAACGTAACGGTGCACATCTGAGGCATCGAATTCCTGGGGGCTATATTCGAGCGCAGTGCCCGGCTCCAGAATCCGAAGGGCGTGAGCGATGCCTGGCGCGATCTCGAGCAAATCGCCCGCCTGACAAATAAGCTTTTCCTGATGCCGTGAGGACACCTCCTCCAGGATGGCTTCGATTCGGCCACTTACCAGGTAGACAAACTCGTGCTTGTGATGATGGAAATGATTGCCCCTTAACGTCTGTTCACGCAGTTCCAGGGCGGCCAAATAGTGAATGCCGGGGTTGCCGGTGAGGATTTGAGCAAGCTCACCCTGAGCGAGCCGAAGCCGCTTGGGCTCCGTCGGAACGGCTTCGGCCGGATTATCGAAGACCGGCAAGGTGGTTTTTCGAATGCGGCCATTCCACAGCGAGATCGGCGTGTTCATCAGCGTGCTCTAGAGTCGCTCGGCCAAAGGCAAAAAGCGAGCTCGGTCGGTAAAGTAGAAGAGCCGTCTCGGCTCTTGCAGGCCCGCGTGTCCTCGGTCGCACCTGTCCCCTGATTACGCACGCGGAGGCGCGGAGAGGAAGGAAAGAATTTAATCACGCCAAGACGCGAAGACTGCCAAGAAAACCGAGGAAAAGGAACCCCTCTCCGTTCTCTCGGTCCGCTCCTGTTCCCAAGGTCTTTTCTTGTCTTCTTGGTTGTGCAAAGACTTTTGCGATCAGAAGGGGAACCGAGACCTGGGATTTTCTGTCTCTCCTTAAAATCTTCGCGTCTTGGCGTGAGCTTATTTCCATTTTTTCTCCTCCGCGCCTCCGTGTGAAAGTATGTGCTTGGTGAAAACCCTGACGGGCCGATGGGAAAACCGCTGATAATCAAGCGCTAACGGAAAAGGGACAATTCCTCCTCCGCGGTGGCATTACCCGTTTTATTAGCGGTTTACCTTGTAGCTTTTTTCGAGGCTTGACTTTATTCGCTACAGGCGTTTACTGGGCTTCCAATGGATAAACTTAATGAATCGGAAACTGATGCGCTAATCAGTATTCGGTTCTGAAGGGTTCGGGAATGCGTGGCTATCGTTTATCAATCTTGAGTAATGTCCTTGGCGCTTTTTGGGTGGCGTTTGGCCTGGTTTGCGTTGTTCTTTTCGCCTTGGGCCTAGCCGAATCTCTCGTGTCGGGAAAGGTTGGTTCTCCACTCGATTGCGGGTTGGGGCTGCTCTTGGGGATTATCTTGATCTTAGGGGGGATTGGCTTTCTGCGGGGAACCAAATGGGGGCGGCTGACATTGATATTCGTGCTGCCTGCCGTTGGCTATTGGGCGTTGACTCTGAGCGCTTTGTTTTTATTTAAAGGCCTTCGTGTCTTCCATGCTGCATGTTGTGGTCTCGTTGTCGCGGTGGCCATCGCGACGTGGATACTGGCCCTGATTTTCGAGCGGATAAACAAAAGGTCAACTATTATTATGCGTAACGGTGCGCCGCCGCAATGAGGTGGCTAACTGTATGGTCTCCCTGGGAGTTCGCACTGCTGTTGGAGAGCCGGAACAGAGAGCAAAGCAAACCTTAGGGCACCTTCCTCATTCAAGCCCCTGAACGGTTATGCTCGCCGATAGGATTACCGCGGGCGGGAGTTTGGGCAACCTCTCTCGACCGGGATGCTGCGCCCAGTATCCTTATTTAAGCGCGGGTCGGTGCTATTGCCTTGCTCGCCGTTCTGGCCTTGGGTCACACCCAATTCGTTGGGCTGGCCGCCTCCTACTGCTCGTTTCCGATTCTCTTCCTCCTTTGTATTGGTGGTTCGCCGCTCCTGGGCGCGGCGTGAGCGCCGATGCTCAGTGGTAACGGGTTGTGATTTTTTGTACTCCATGCTCTCACCATCCGGGGGTACCCACGCTGATGCAAGGGGGCAACGGCAGGCAGAAAGCGCGTAAAAAACCCCATGTAACGCTTCACGCGGCTGGGCCAGAGTGCGCGGGCGGCAAGATGGCGGGTTTCGCCATTCATCCGCTGTCAGTTTTCAAGAGGAGCTATGATGAAACAAATCCCTGTCTCACCCAGTGCGCGAGCCAACCGGCTTGAGCCGAGTGTTTCGCGTCATAGCGGGACCCACGACGCAACGGGTGACCTGGCATACAAACGGTTGGCCATTGTTAATGTTATTCTCTTCGGACCACCGGGGGCCGGCGATCGGCAATGGGTGCTGATCGACGCCGGCGTGATGGGCACCGCGCGGTTAATTTCGCGAGCTGCAGCGCAACGGTTTGGAGCGGACTCGCGTCCGGCCTGCATTGTAATTACTCACGGCCACTTCGATCATGTCGGTGCATTAGAGAAGCTGGCCGCACATTGGGAGGTTCCCATTTACGCGCACGAGTTGGAGATGCCGTACCTGAGTGGCCAATCTTCTTACCCTGCGCCAGATCCTTCTGTTGGAGGAGGGTTCATGTCCACCCTTTCTGCCATGTATCCCCGGGGCCCCATCAATGTCGGCAAATGGTTAAACAAGCTGCCCGAGCGAGAAGTGCCGGGTATGCCTGACTGGCAATGGCTGCACACACCGGGCCACACGGAGGGCCATGTCTCGCTGTGGCGGGAGAGTGATCGAACGCTGATCGCCGGTGACGCCTTCATCACTACAAACCAAGAGTCGGCTTACTCGGTAGCCGTGCAGAAACCTGAGTTGCACGGACCCCCCGCCTATTACACGCCGGATTGGGAAGCCGCCGAGCGGTCGGTGCAAACATTGGCAGACTTGGAGCCCGAGTTGGTTATTTCCGGGCACGGTCCGGCCCTGCGCGGAACCGAAATGCGTGAAGCGCTCCACTTGCTCGCCAGAGAGTTCAAGCAAATCGCCGTCCCTGAGCAAGGGCGATACGTCAAAGTGGGTGATTAGGTCGACGAGCGGGGCAGCCAGAAAGGGTTAGAAGGACTCGCGTTGATGCTGAGGCCCGAAGCCAGAGGTCAGGCACGGCAGGAATCAGGGTTAAGAGTTAGGAATGCCACAGATGTGCTCAAGAATACACCTGATGCGTGGGCCTCGGTGTTGTAGGCCCGGTGTCCTCACCGGGCGGGTCCGTTTCGTTCTCCTAATGTGTGGAAAGGGGAACCCTCAGCCCTGCTGCTCCAATGCCTTCTGGAGCGCCTCTTTGACGGCGTCCAATCGGGCGGGGAGTTCTATCGGCTGGTTGGCGTGCGCGGATGGGAAACCGAGTTCACGCTGATGGTATTTGACTTTCATTTCCACGAACTTAAGCCCATGCGCCGTGGAGATGACGACCACCTTTTCTGCTGTATCAATCTTGCCTGCCTTCAGCAGTTTTAGCATTGCGGCCAGTGCGACAGCAGTATGCGGGCAAGTAAACATGCCGGTGCGGTCTGCCAGGGCTGCTGCATCCGCGAGTTCCTCTTCCGTGGCTTGCTCAACGATGCCGTTGAACTGTCTTAAGGTGCGAACGGCTTTCTCAAAGCTCACCGGGTTGCCGATCTGGATGGCGCTGGCCAGAGTTTTTTGTGCCTGGATGGGCTCGAAGCTCTCAAAGTTACGCAGGTACGCACGATAGAGAGGATTGGCGCGTTCCGCCTGGGCGACAACAATCCGCGGCAGTTTGCTGACCAACCCCAGGTCTTTCATCATTAAGAGGCCTTTGCCCAGGGCAGATACGTTCCCCAGATTGCCTCCTGGAATCACGATCACATCGGGGCATTCCCAATCAAACTGCTGAACGATTTCAATGCCAACGGTCTTTTGGCCCTCGACCCGCAGCGAGTTCATCGAGTTTGCCAGGTACAGCGTGGGGTCTTTTGTGATTTCCTGAACCAGGCGCATGCAACCGTCAAAATCCGTATCGAGATACAGCACCAGAGATCCGTTGGACACCGGCTGAATCAGTTGAGCCAAGGAGATCTTCCCCCGGGGCAGCAGCACGATGGATTGAATCCCGGCGGCGGCGCAATAGGTGGCCAGCGCGGCGGATGTATCGCCTGTCGATGCGCAAGCGACGGCTTTGATCGGGGCGCCATCGGCGATCATCTGTTTCACCTGCGACACGAGCACGGTCATTCCGAGGTCCTTGAATGAACCGCTGTGGGTATTGCCGCAGAGCTTAATCCAGAGGTCGTTTAGACCGATCATTTTGCCGAAGCGCTCCGCCCAGAAGAGATTCGTTCCGCCTTCGTACAGCGAGACGATGTTCTCGTCTTTGATTTGGGGAAGTATCCACTCCTTCTTGCCCCAAACGCCGGAGCCATAGGGCCATTGAGTGCTCTTATACCGATCTTCGAAAGTCTTTTTCCATGCCTGGGCGGTGGTCTGGGCCAGCGCTGTCATGTCGTGCTGCACTTCCAGCAGGGAACTGCATTCCTTGCAGCTATAAATAATCGAGTTGAGCGGATACACCGCTCCGCATTTCGGGTTAATGCATTGAAACCAGGCTTTATTTGACATGTTAACAGGCACGAAGCCCGGAGTTGCGCATTTGCTGCTCCGGGCCGCTGGCATCGACTATGACACACTCAGGAGTTGATGTTCAAGCAAACAGAGGATGGGGCAGGGCCAATCAGCCAGCCCGGCTGATGACGAAGATAGCGAGATCAGCGTTCGAGTTTGGGTCCTTGAAAACCTCGGTGCCGCTCTCGGTATCCAGGAAGACTCTGCGATGCACCTCGATGCTTTTTGCGGCGCAGAAATCCTCAAAATCAGCAATGGTGAAGAAGCGGATGTTCGGGGAATTGTACCACTCGTTGTGGAGCACGCCGGATTTGGGAGCACGGCCTTGTTCCACCAGCATCTTGCGCAACCTGTGATAGGCGAAGTTGGGGATGCTGACGATGCAGAGCTTGCCCACGCGCGTGATCTCCATCACGGCGTTTTCCACGTCCAGGACTGCCTGGAGTGTTTGAGACATAATCACGCAATCGAACTCGCCGTTGTTAAAGGCGAGGCCTTTGTTGATGTCGGCCTGGATGACGTCCAGGCCGCGGCTCACACAGGTGAGGATCTGTTGTTCATCGACCTCGACACCAACCAGCCGGCGATGATTTATAGCCTGCAAGCGTGCGAGCAAACCGCCGCTGCCACAGCCCATATCCAGCACACTGGCACCTTCCGGGATCAACTCCATGATCCGGTCATAATCGATGCGATGCTGAGTAAAAATACTGGTAGGCCCATGCACGTCAGCGGGCGTGCCCTCGGGGTGCTCGGTGGTGACTGCAAGATGTGTGAGCCAGGCACGCGCCATCTCGCCGTAAGTGGCGAAATCATCTTCGAGAAGGAAGGCGTCGTGGCCGCATTCACTCTGCACATTGCAGTAGGTGACCGGCGCTTTGTTCGCTACGAGGGCGTTGACGATGTCACGCGATTGATCAGGCGGAAACAACCAGTCACTGGAGAAGCTGATGACCAGCCATTTGGCATGTGCTTTGGACAGATTGCGGGCCAACTCCCGGGGTGTGCCCCCCAGGTCAAAGAGATCTAACGCGAGGGACAACGCAACATAACTGTTCGCATCGAAACGCTCGACGAATTTGGTGCCCTGATAGCCAAGGTATGAGCCGACGGAGAAAGTCTTTTCGAATTCGATCGCCACGTCCCGCGGTTGCAGGCGTGTGGCCTCAAACTTCTCGTTCATCGCCTGTGGGGAGAGATAGGTGATGTGCCCGATCATCCGGGCGATCGCCAAACCAACCTCCGGGCCTTTCGGCTTATCGTAGTATTGCCCCCCGTGATAATGGGGATCGCGGAAGATGGCATTGCGGCCTACGACATCGAACGCGATGGCTTGGCTGGTTAGCCGCGGGGATGTGGCGAGCACCACGATGCCCTTGGCTTTATCCGGAAGCTGAGTAGCCCAGGTGAGTGCCTGGTGGCCGCCTATTGAGCCGCCGACCACCGCCAGAAGTTGCTCAATGCCCAAATGCCGGACGAGTCGATACTGGACCTCAACCATGTCGCCGACAGTCACCGTAGGGAAGTCGCGTCCATAAGGTTTTCCGGTAGCCGGATTGATGCTGCCCGGGCCGGTCGTCCCGCGGCATCCCCCCAACAGGTTGGGACAGATGACAAAGAAGCGGTTGGTATCTACCGGCTTGCCCGGCCCCACAAAAACATCCCACCAACCCGGATCGTCCTCGTCATTGTGCCTGGCTACATGCGAGTCGCCGCTGATGGCGTGGCACACCAGAATGGCGTTGTCCTTGGCGGCATTGAGCTTGCCGTAGGTTTCGAAAGCGACAGTGACTTCCGGCAACGAACCCCCAGAGGCCAGGTTCAGTGGGCCCGGCAACGTCACATATGAGGCATACCGGAGCGGTTTCGCGTTCCGGAGACAGTCGCTATCAAAATGCAAGGGATTCAACGTCAGGGCTCCTTAGGTCAGGCGAGCAGAGCTTTGCACGCGCTTTGGAGCTTGTTCAGGTTCCCCGCGGATTTGGCTTCAATGTAACAGCGGATCAAGGGTTCCGTGCCGCTGGCGCGGAAGGCCACCCACTCGTTGTTCGGCAGCAAATACTTGTAACCATCTGTGGTGATGAATTTTTGAACCTTGAACTTGCCGATGCTTTCCAGCCCCGAACCCAGCTTTTTGAGCAACGCATCCTTGGTGTCAGGCCGAATTGCCACGTTGATGCGGGTGGTATGAAACTCGCCGGTTCTTTTCTCCAAATCCCTCAGAATTCGTCCCAGGGATTTGCCTTCCGTTGCGACCAACTCGGCCATGAGCAGGCAAGCGAGAATACCGTCTTTTTCCGGAACGTGCCCCTTCACGCTCAGGCCACCCGATTCCTCACCACCGACAATGATCGGCTCGCTCTCCATCAGTGCCCCAATGTATTTAAAACCGACCGGGGTCTCATAAACCTTCACGCCCAGCAACTCGGCTACCGCGTCCACCTGGTGACTCGTCGGGACCGTGCGAACAACAGCACCGGTCCAGCCCCGATTCTTCTTCAAGTGATACAAGGCCAGAGCCAGGATTTGGTTGGGGGTCAGCCACGTTCCATCCTTGTCAACTATCCCGAACCGATCGGCATCGCCGTCCAAGCCAAGCCCGAGTTGGGCTTTGCCGCTACGGACGAGTTGGCTGGTTTCGGCCATGCCTTCGGCGTTCGGTTCGGGATGATGGCCGCCGAAAAGGGGATTCAACTCATTGTGAAAAATCGTGAGCTTGGCGCCGCTTTCCTCCAGCAAGGTATCGAGGTAACCGCGGCCGGTGCCGTACATCAGCTCAATGCCGAGCTTCAGGCGCGCCTTTTTAATGGTATCAAAATCGATCAGCTTGCGGATTTGCTTGAAATAGGCCGGCTTGGGATCAAAGGTTTTGCATTCGAAGGTTCCAACAACCGCTGCTTTGAACTGCCAGTTCTCCGATTGCAGCCGGGCGATATTGTTTTCGATGGCACGGGTCACCTCAGGATGGGCTGGAGCGCCGTTCGAAGTCGAAAACTTGAGACCCTGATAGGGAGCCGGGTTATGGCTGGCAGTCATGTTGATGCCGCCGATGGCTTTGCGGGCGCGGATCGTGTGGGCAATGACAGGCGTAGGTGCATCCCGATCCGTCATGAGCGGTTGCAAACCGACCGCTTGCAGAACCTCCGCGGCGGCTAAGGAAAATTCACGACCCAGAAACCGCGTGTCATAACCAATAATAACGGTTTTGGAAGGCGCGTCCTTCAACCCGTTCAGATACTCAGCAATTCCCTGGGTGGCGACTCGGACATTCTCGAAGGTAAAATCCCGCGCAATGAGCCCGCGCCAGCCCGAAGTCCCAAATTTGATCGTTGTTGCCATAGTCAGTAAAATTGATTTGTGCCGGGAAGCGGCCTCAGCCATGTGCCTCTTTGATGCAAGCCCCCCCTGAGGATCAGCTCTTCCAGTCGAATGCCCGTTTTTTGAGGGCGTAAATGTAACCAACGAAAAGAATCCCGATGAAGGAGATCATAGCTCCGAGGATCATCGGCCCATTTGAGCGAAGCATATCCTTGTAAACCACCGCCCACGGATAGAGGAAAACGACCTCAATATCGAACAGAATGAACAGCATGGCTACCAGGTAAAATTTGACAGACATGCGGGGGCTGCCGGAGCCAATGGGCAGCATGCCGCATTCGTAAGCGGTATCCTTGATGGCGGGGCGGCGGCCCCGTTTGCCCAACACAACTGACATGATTAGCATGCCGGCTGAGAAGGCTACGGCGAGCACGGCCAGCATCAATACCGGCACGTACTGCGACAGTTGCGACTCTTCCATGACCTGAATGTAAAATGCTCCCCCGCTTTGGCAAGTTTCTTTGCCGGGCCGGACATCGGATTATGCCGGTTTATTGTGTCATAATACAGCCCTGCAGGTGCAACGTTGCGAACCGGAACGACCTCTGGGAAAGTGGAGAGCCGTCTCGGCGTCCCGTTGCCCCTCTTTGTCTTTACAGGGGGTCGGCATTCAGAGTTTCGCCTGGCGCACGTGCAGCCTTGTAGCCCCGAAGTGGGCGTCCGCAGGTAGCCCGGCACGGGAGTGCTGGGAATAACGGCCGGAATGAGTCGTAGAAGCCCCGCAGGGCCCGCAGGGGCGACCGACCATGCATCTTTCCCAGAGATAACGTTCGTCAAACGGGATGTTGTGTTTCTGCAACAACGCCCTGAACTCCTCCTGGAAACTCATCTTTCTTCAACACACGATGCGCGTATTGGCTGATGTAGGACATGCCAGAGAGCCAACAAAGGTCTTGGCTGCTGATCAAGGCAAAAAAACACCGATTCGGTCGTCCCTATCGGGACTTGATTGATCTAAATGGCGCGCAAGACCCAGCACTCCCGTGCCGGGCTATTTGCGGTCGCCCCTTTTCAGGGGCTTCGGAAAAAGACGATTTCTCGCCTGGTCGCCTGGGTGCCCACTTGACGCTCTGCAGCGTGCCCAAGGTTGGATAGAATCAGAGGGAAATTCACTTGAATCCGAGAAGGTGGAGTTGACGATCATGATCGTTGCGCTTCCTGGAAAAGGCGAGGGCTTACCGGCAGAGCCGTTTCGGCTTTGCATCCCGGAAACTGCGATGCTTTGTCGCTGTTGATTCGCTGGAACCAGTTAGGACTGAAGCGGTGGGACGCCGCCTCTACTTTGGGTTCGCTGTTGAGTGAAAACTCAACTTACCTTGCCACGTCCGCCCTTGATGGCCAGGGCCAAACCGCTGATCACAGCCAATGCCCCTCCCACGACCAACCACATGGAACGATCCGTCGGATTGCCGGTGAACGCGCGTGAGACTTCAGAAGTGAAGGAGCGCGCCTCATTAAAACCGAAGATCAGAAGTACGATGCCCAACGCGAAGATGGCTAATCCCACGATGTTTTTCATAGTGAAATTTAGCTGTCCAACTTTGTGGCTGACTATAGGGCAAATAGCCCGCAGATCTGCAAGGGAGTCAGACTATAACCTTAAAGTGATCCCAATTCCGATCACCTTGGGATGCGCTCGCAACTCACGGATAGCGGTCCCACACCTTCCGGATCAAGTTCCAGCCAGAGGAATCCGCCGTCCTTTAGCAACTCCAACCCGGCGACCGAAGGGCAAAGGCGCAGGTTGAATTGGCGCCAATACCGGGCTTCGCGCAGTGCAAGACTTAGCCGCCGAACTGTCGGCCCTAGGAAATTTATAGGAGGCATGCCTGCCAGGAGGCGGCTTTGCCACAAGATCACATTTGAATGCAGATGACCGATGAACGTGTGTTCTACCTGCGAGATTCGCTGCCGAACCGCGTCTTCGCGCCACAGAAACGGCAAGGCTGTGGGATCATGGCAAAACAGCAGCACTCGCTGGTTCGGTGACAGGTTGGCGAACTCTGTCGCGATTGCTGCCATATGCTCTTTGCGGATCTTTTCCCATTCGGGCAGCTCCGAGGTCAGGGCGTCTCGGGAAAAAACGGGCAAACCTACCAGAGAGGAAACCACACCGATTAACGTGTAACGCCCGAGATCCAATCGCCAGAGCGGCGGCAGTTCGAGGTCTTGCCTGGCCCTGTGAAAACTGGCCAGACGCATCCCTCCCCGAGCACCAGCCAGACTGAGTTTCCCCAGTTCATGATCTCCGTAGGTGAAGGCTGTGCGTGAGCCAAACTGCTCCCGGATGGCCAGTAGACACGTCTGCACGCTTTCAAACGCCGCATCATCGCTGACGCCGATTGCAGCCGAATCACAGGAATAATCGCCGTTGGCGATGGCATAATCGGCTGTGGTCGATGCTTCCAGAAATTTGTGCAGGAGATAGCCTTGATCGAGCGGATCGCGAAGCCAGACGTAACGACGGTATCCTCTGGCCAATGCTTTAAGGAGGGGATTTCGAAGCCCGCGATACTCGTAATCATTCCCACGAGCACGCTCCAGTGGACCCGCGTAATGGAGATCACTGACAAGAGCAACTCGGACTCGCTTCATGAGAAACGCGGGAAGGCCGTTGAACCGGTCGCAAATTCATGTTCTTGAGCACGAGGTGCCATCTGCCCAGATTAAGCAACAGGGCAGGGAATGGCAAACTCCGGTCACACGACAGGAATGCACTATGCGTCATGGAATGCGGGGCGCCGCCCCGCTTTTCGGAGAGGCAAGTCTTAACCGATCCCGCGGGCGGTTCCACAGCCTGGCACCGTCGAAACCATAGAGGCGCGAAATCGGATTCTTCGCCTTTCCCAGTCCTGGAAGGACGGCCCGAAAATAGCCCAGGACCAGGCCGTAGGCCGCAGTCCTGGGTTAAGGGGCACAAGAAATACCACCTCTTTTCTCCATTCGGTTTGGCGCGGCCAAACCGAATGGAGAAAAGAGATTGAGAGTTTTGGTCTGGAACCCATGGTAGCGACTGGCGTCGCAACCATGGGCTTTGGGGCGCAATCCCGTTGGGATTGAGGGATAGATTGAGGTATGCGGAGAGGATTCCAGCTCGGTGGGTGTCACCGCAATCGAATGGCATGACCATTTGAATTGTCGAATGCCGCCCAAAAGCACAAATTTGTGTTAAGACTCATCCAGCACGAAGCCGTCCTGAAGGCTCCTGGAGGCCCTTGAGGTCTAATCCAGCGTTGACAGGAGCAGGGGAGATTCTTAGTTTCTGCACGCAAAGGCTGAGCAATAGGCCCCGAATTTGCATTCGGGGATTTTTCATGCACACGCCCGGCTCGCGCAGATCAATACATTATGGCCAACACGATTCTGGTAGGCGCCCAATGGGGCGACGAAGGCAAAGGGAAAATCATCGACGTGCTGACTGAGGAGGCGGATATAGTCGTCCGCACGCAAGGTGGCAATAACGCTGGGCATACGGTCCATATCAAAGGCCAAAAGTACGTCCTGCACCTGGTTCCTTCCGGAATTCTGCGCAAGAAGAAAACCTGCGTGATCGGCAACGGTGTGGTCGTTGATCCAGTCGGCCTGGTGAAGGAAATCAAAACGCTTCGTGATTTAGGGATTAACCCGGATGGACAGCTCTTTCTGAGCGAAACAGCGCATTTGGTTCTACCATACCATCGGGAGCTGGACGCCCAGCGCGAGACCCGCAAAGGCAAGAATAAGATCGGCACAACCAAGCGCGGCATCGGGCCGGCTTACGGTGACAAGGCTGCCCGTACGGGGTTGCGAGTGCTCGATCTGGTAAACGCGGAACGATTTGCCGAACAGCTCAAGGTTCGGATCAAAGACAACAACGAGGTGCTCAAAGCCTTTGGAGCCAAGCCGCTTTCGTATAAGAAGGTGCTTGAGGAATACCGTGAGGCCGGCGATTACCTGAAACCTTTTGTGGCGAATACGGTCACGTTGCTGCATGCCGCCATGCGGCGGGGTGCGAGCATCCTCCTGGAAGGAGCTCAAGGCACGTTCCTGGATATCGACCATGGCACCTATCCGTTCGTCACTTCTTCCAACACGACCGCTGGTGGCGCGTGCACCGGTTCAGGGATTCCGCCACATCGCATGGATCGAGTTGTGGGCGTGATGAAGGCTTATACGACGCGTGTGGGTGAAGGCCCGCTGCCGACTGAGAACGCGGAAATCGCCGATATGCTGCACGGGATGGGGCGCGAGTTTGGCGCAACAACCGGGCGTGCACGTCGCTGTGGCTGGTTTGACTCAATCGCCACACGTCACGCTGCGATGGTCAACGGAATCGATGACCTGGCCGTTACGAATCTCGATGGACTTGACACGCTGGACAACATCAAGGTTTGCGTTGGATACCGGTACAACGGCAAAACGTTGGATTACATGCCGAACGACATCGAGGTCTTAGCCAAATGCGAGCCTGTCTATGCCGAATTTGAAGGCTGGAAGACGCCTACCGACAAGTGCAAGACGTGGAAGGAAATGCCGCGCCTGGCGAAGATCTATCTTAAGGCGATCGCGGAACTGACGGGTGCCCGCCTGTTCATCGCCTCCGTAGGGCCTGGCCGGGAACAGACCATCTTTGTTTAGCCGTTTGAGCGCGCTCACTCCCCATTTAAGTTCTGATGCCAAAGCCACGCTGCCCCGGCACGTGGCGATCATCATGGACGGCAATGGGCGCTGGGCGAAGGAACGGAGCCTGCCACGGATTGAAGGACACCGGGCAGGCGCGGAATCAGCGCGGAACATTATCCGGACAGCCGGGGAGTTGGGAATCAAGTACCTGACACTTTATGCCTTTTCGGTAGAAAATTGGAATCGGCCGAAGGATGAGGTGGACGGGTTGATGAAGTATCTTGTCCACTATCTCAAGACGGAAACCCCCGAGTTGAACAAGAGCAACGTGCGCCTGGAGGTGATCGGGCAGATATACCGGCTGCCTGAAAATGTGCAGGAGCACTTGCGCAAATCCATCGCAACGCTTTCGCGAAACAACGGGCTGACGCTCATCATGGCGCTGAGCTATGGCGGGCGGACGGAGATCGTTGAAGCCGTACGCAGCATCGCGCAAAAGGTGAAAGCTGGGGAGCTCGATCCGCCGGACATCACCGAGCAGGTTTTTGCCCAGAACCTTTATACTCGCAACATACCGGACCCCGATTTGCTGATCCGCACCAGCGGCGAAATGCGCGTGAGCAATTTTCTGCTTTGGCAGATTTCCTACACGGAGTTCGTAGTCACCCCTACGTTGTGGCCGGATTTTCGGAAGGCGCAGTTCTATGCTGCACTTGAAGAATACACACGGCGACACCGCCGGTTTGGCGGGCTGTAAGGGAAGCGGTGAACTGGCGGGCTTCTTGCCGAGCCTATGAGTAGCTGCGCCACATAGTCATGGCGGGAGTGCCGTAGGCCTTCTGCACGTTGCGAAGCTGGCTTGCAGACTGGTCCAGTTTATCCAATTCCCCTTTTACACTGGATCTGCGGTTTTGCAGCATCACCTGATTCTTATTCTCCTCCTGGATTAATTGATCCACGGTGGGTTGAAATCTTGCGCGCTGCGCTCCGCGAGCCTGTTCCGGGGTGACAAAGCCTGAGCGCCATCGTTCCAGGGCTGCGGTCAACCGCGGCATCATTTCCTGTTTTAAAGACTGCTGCCGATTCAACTCAGTCCAATTCTCGGCCTCAATCGCCCGGCGTTCGGCCTGGGTGATCGTCAGCCATTGGGACAGGAACATGTTGAGTTCGGCATCCATGGCCTGGAGGCTAGACACAAGCGGACAACGAGGCACGGGCTGGGGCCGTCATGGCTTCATTGGCTTGGCCAGCGAGCATCTGACGCCATGCATCACGCAGCACAGTGACGCGTTGGATGGTTTCTTTGATGCCTTCAGGTTGCTTCTTGAGATTGCTCTCTGTGAGCCTGGCATCCATGTATTCGTAAAGGCTGTGAAGGGTCTGCGCCAATTGGCCGCCACGCTCGTGGTCCAACGAGGCATCGAGTTCGGCCAGGATCTGCTGTGCGCGGTAAACGTTGTTATGAACCGTCTGGTTGCACTCAAGAGGATCTTCAAAAGTGAAGCCGTTCAAAGCTTGCTCCAGGAAACGCAACACTCCGTCATAGAGCATGGAGACGAGTTGGCCGGGAGGCGCGGTTTGGGTAGTAACCACTTGGTAAGACTGCCATGGCCGGGCGTAATTCATAAGTTTGGTAATTAGCTAGCGGAGGTCTCGGCGAAATCGAGCGCGAGGAGGTTGGCGAGGCGCCGCACGGTTTCATCCGGCGGATAAGTTGCATCTTCCACCAGACTTTTGGCCTTTTCGACCGCCTCAGGGCGGACATCCGGCTGTGCGCGGAGCGCCTGGTCGATGGTCTCCGAGTTAACAAACTCGGCCTGATCCCGATCAGGTCGCACAGGGTTGCTGTTGGCCGGGCGGGTGATGCTCCCCGTTACGTTAATATTACCAGTTGGATTGACTTGCATAGGTTCTGACTTTCTCAGTCCCTTTAACACCTAAGTTATCGGCACCTTTTGAAATAGCTTTAGCGGTTTTTATGCCGCGCTGGAAGAGTTGCAGTAACTGCGTTAGCAGCATA
This sequence comes from uncultured Verrucomicrobiota bacterium, assembly GCA_942493075.1. Classification (GTDB taxonomy): domain Bacteria; phylum Verrucomicrobiota; class Verrucomicrobiia; order Limisphaerales; family UBA8199; genus JBBQYD01. Next base: position 1,113,984 of record OW818681.1, read on the forward strand.
CTGGCCGAATCGGCGTGGGGAGCGCAGCAGGGAGGGGTCTCCACTGGTTAATGCGGGCTGCATGTTTTTTCGCGCATATGCCTCAGCGGCAGCCATTACCGAAGGATCGCCGGCGTCAAATACCTCATCGATGGCCCAAGCGGAACGGGCATCAACGATGTCCACCAGCCGGGCGGCCCAGCCGATCCGGAGGGGAGGGTAGGGGCGATAAGCCGTTATTTCGGCAAAAAGGATGGCCTTACAGCCTGTTTTTTCACGGATGATATCCAGAAACTTTGTAGGGAGAACCTCTTGCGCACGCCATGACCGTTGCCCAGTCCAGACCTGGAGGTCGCTTGCGGAGACGGATACCACCTCAAATCGGGCCTGGCTGCGTAATTCGGTTAACCAAATGGGCTGGAGCACATCGAGCGATTCTGTGTTCAGCGGCTCCGAAGGGCTGGCTGTTAAGGGGAGGACGGCCACACGATCCCAATAGGTAGGCAGGTCTGGGGATGCAGCATGGACGTTCTTTGGGACATAGGGGTCAACAAGCAATTGCCGCGTGCGAGACGAGGAGGCACAGCCGAGCAGGCAAAGGGCCAGCAGACAACAGCAATAGCGCAGAAGCATCACAGGGGAGTTATCGGTCGGAAAAGGGAAGGTCTCAAGACAAAACCTCCCGGAAGGGTGACTTCCGGGAGGGTGAGGAATCAGTCAAGCTCCAGGACTATCCCAAGAGCCGGAGAGCGGACTGGGGGCTCGTGTTGGCCTGGGCTAACATCGCCGTGCCGGATTGGACGAGGATGTTGTAGCGGGCGAACTCGGTGCTTTCCTCCGCGACATCCACATCTTTGATGCGGCTGTTAGCGGCGGACAGGTTGCTCTTCTGGACGGCCAATTGCTCGTTGGTATAGGTGAGGCGGGCCATGCTGGCGCCGACGGTCGAACGATCATTGGCGAGCTTAACAATAGCCGCTTTGACGTTCGTCAGAGCTGTGGTGGCGCCACCGGTCGTGGCGATAGACTGGCTGTTGGTAGCGCCAGTATAGGAGGCATCGCCAAGGTTAACCTGGGTCATGCTCCACGTAGTGGCGGATTCACTGTCCACCGTGACGTTCTTCGCGTTGTTGTCGAAGAGGCTGACGCCGTTGAAGTCCTTCTTGGCGATATCGTTGATGTACGATGCCAACTGTTGGTACTCCTTGTCGTAGAGGCCGCGGTCCGTGTTGGTCTTGGTGATGTCCTGCGCTAGCACAGACAGCTCGCTCATGCGATCGAGGGCCTTGCCAACCTTCCCCAGGAAACCATCCTGAGTCTGGGTGAACGAGACGGCATTGCTGACGTTGTTGCTGGTGGCGCTGATCCGGTTGATTTGCGCGTCGAAGCGCAAAGAAACCGCCAAGCCTGCTGCATCATCTTCGGGCGAAACGATCTTCGAACCGGAGGACAAGCGGGCTAGTGATTTGGCGAGTCTCGAGGACGAATCCGCGAGCAGTTGTGCACTTTTCTGAGCCGATGAGTTTGTGTTGATTACCATAAGACTCTTTCCTTGAGTCACCCCCTTACGAGGGTTTTGTTTATTTAGCGGCATCCCTGCCGCGAGGCGGGCTTTTCCAAGGTGCCCGCCGGGTTCCTCGCTGGCCGTTCAAGGTCACCAGCTACCTTCCTAACACTGTTGTTATCGTCACTAGCCGGAGAGACTTTAATTCTTTAATAAAAAAGGCATGCCCAAGGGGTACTTTGCAGCAGTTCAGTGGGAAAAGAAAAAGGCCAGGCAGCAATGCCTGGCCACTCAAACCATACGATATATACCTAATATCAACTGAAATTCTGCGATAGATACTGCAATTGCTGGTTGATCTTTGATTGGGCTGTCTCCATCGCAACAAATGAATCCACCATCCTCTGACGGTTGGTCTGCACCCAGCGCTCCTGCTCTTCAATTTGCTTGTCCAGACTGGTGGTCTGCTCTGTCAGCGCATCCTGATGCTTGATCAACGTTCCGCTCTCCCCAACCACTTTCTCCAGGTAGTTGTCAACGCGCAGCGCAATCCCGCTATCTGCCTTTGTGAACAGGTTCTTTAGTCCCGAGAGGTTCGTCGCCAGCAGATCGTCGAGATTCGAAGTATCAGTCGTGGAAAGTGCATCGTCATTGCCGTTGGAGGAAAAACCCAGGTCATCCAACCGGTTCAGCCCTGCCATCCCGCTGACGTCCGCCGTAAACAGACTCCGCAGGGAGGTGTTGATGTCGTTGGCCTCTGTATCTCGTGAGAGCGCTCCTGCCGTCACCTTGCCTTTGGCATCCGTGGAGCTGGCAGTCTGGGTGTTGATCAGCGACTGCAGCTTGTTGTATTCAGTAACAAATGACTGAACGGCGGTCTTGATCTTATCGGTATCCGCGCCAACAGTGACCGTGAAAGATTTCTCGGCAAGGGCTGTGACACTCAAACCGCTGATCCCTGAGCTCGACTCGCTGATCACGTTTGTTTGGCTCGACAACTGCCCTCCTCCATTCACCGAGTAGAGCAGGTTCTTGCCCCGCTCCAGTGTGCCAGCCGTCACTCCCGTGGCCGCAAGAAAGTTTCCGGAGACATCTTCCATGGCGATGCCGATATCCCCTGTTGTACGATTCGCCAGCACCATGCGATCATTGATCGAGTCATAGCTGGCGGTGACCCCGGCTTCAGAATTATTAATCTTCGCCAGAATATCCGCCGTCGTGTCTGTGTTGGCGTCGTAGGTGAAGCTGACCCCGTTAACCTTGAATTCACCTGTGCCGTTTACCGGTGTCGCCAGGTTCGCATCCTTGAGCTGAGCGTTAATGCGCACGGCCCCAAGTTCGGCACTGCTGGAAATCGAGTTTGTGCCGTTGTTGGATAGTTTTAGCGCTGAAAGGAAGTTGCTGGTGTCCGTGGCGCTGCCCAGCACGATGGGGCCGCTTCCTGACAAGGTAATCTTGTCTGTATCGACACTGTAACTGGCGGTAACCGTATTGCCGGTTGCGGTCGCGATCTTGCTGAAAACGTTCTGCAGCGAGTCGGTGGTTTCCACCTGGACCTGCTTTCCATTGACGGTGAATGTGCCGGCGCTGATCGCCTTTGCAAGGCCAGCCTCTGTGACGTTAAAAGAAAGGTCTCCCGTCGCGCTTAGCTTCTGTCCGACATTAGAGCTGCCGCGCCAGGAAGCTGCTGTGGCAAGCTGACTTACGTTAAAAGCATACGTTCCAAGTGTGGTGCCTGTTGCTGCGGAGACTGTAGCCAGGGTAGAATCGGAAACTGAAGGCTTTCGGCTGTCAAAGAGAGTGCCGTCTTTCAAAGCAGCAGCTCGTTCCTTGAGGACCTTTAGCTGCGTAGTGACTGAGGCCAGGGCATTTTTCTGTAGATTGATCGTGGTCTGTTCGGAGCGCATCCGCGTTTGCGGCGCACGCTCTACTTCCACGAGTTGATCGATCATCGACTGCCAATCAAAGCCCGATGCTAAACCTGTTACAGATGTACCCATAGTTTGCCCTTTGTGGGCATCGTCGTTATCGGCAGGAGGGAGTTAAACTTTAGTTTTTCTTGCGTCTTGGCGCAAAAAGAGAAGGTCCTAAGACGGCCAAACCCCTTCCGATAGACCTTGGTGGTCTGGTATTAAATGTTGTGGTGCAGTTGTTTAGGGATTTTATGAAGAATATGACACCGCTTCCTGCTTTCCTCCTGACCGACACATCCGTATTCTTCGGCCCTCGAAAGTGCTCAGGATGATTCCCAAGCTCCAAAGAATTCGCGTTCTATCCGACGGTCGCCCCGGTCATGAGAACCAGACGATGGGTCTAGCCCAGGCGCTGGCTCGGCGTAGCGGAGCGCGAATCGAGTTGGTGCGCATCAAAGGGGATGGTTATTTTGGGCGCTACCGCAAAGCGCTGGCGCTCACTCCAGGCGACTCTGCACCTCAATTACTTGTCGGCGCTGGACATGCCACCCATCTCCCCGTGCTATTTGCTTCACGGCGGTTTGGCGCACGCAGCGTGATCGTGATGAAACCGACGTGGCCGATGTGGTGGTTTGATCTGTGCCTCGTTCCGGCGCATGACATCAGAACAGGCAAGGAACGGCGAGGGGTTTTAAAGACACGCGGTGCTTTGAACCGAATCCCCGAGATTGTACCGCCCAAGCAGCAGCGAGGGGTCATGTTGATTGGTGGACCTTCGAAACATTATGGCTGGGCGGGGGAGGAACTTCGGAAGGCAATTGCCACAGTCTCCTGCGCGAATCCCGAACTGGAGTGGACAATAGGTGATTCGCGGCGCACGCCGGATGGTTTTTTATCCACGCTGCAGGATAATGGGATAAAGGCAAAATGTGTGCCGTGGCAACAAACCAACCCTGAATGGCTGCCCGCCCAATTGCTGGCGGCTAGCGAGGCCTGGGTGACGGAGGACAGCATTTCCATGCTTCACGAAGCAGTTACGGCCGGAGCGCAGACAGGAGTGCTGCCGACACCTGTGAAGCGATCCCGGGCGCGGGTGCTTAACGCGGTGCGCGGGTTGGTAGCCGATGGATTCGCCACCCGGTATCAGGATTGGGAGCAGAATGGCCGGCACCTGACGGCCCCAAAGCAGTTGCACGAAACCGGGCGTTGTGCGGATTGGATTCTGCAACATTTCTTTGCCGAACGATGAAGGTTCTACAGATTTTGCCCGAACTGGCCGCAGGAGGCGTGGAGCGCGGGACGCTTGAGATAGCCCGTTTTTTGAGGGCGCACGGGCATCAATCGATCGTAGTGTCCAACGGAGGCCGCCTGGTTGAAAGGCTTGAACGCGAGGGAAGCCGGCACGTCACGATGCCCGTGCATCGGAAGAGCGTCAGTTCACTTCTGCGAGTGTTTCCATTTCGCAGGCTGCTTAAACGGGAGCAACCGGACATTCTGCATATCCGTTCACGCGTGCCCGGCTGGGTTGCCCTGTTGGCTTGGTCCACATTGCCCGCGTTAGAACGACCGCGCATGGTCTCCACCGTGCACGGGTTTTACTCGGTGAATATCTACTCGGCTGTGATGACTCGTGGAGAGCGGGTGATCGCTGTTTCGGAGAGCATCCGTGAGTATATTCTCAAGAATTATCCACGCGTTTCACCCGATCGCATCCGCTGCATCCCCCGAGGGATTGATCTAAAAGATTATCCTCGCGGCTGGACGGCATCCCCTGAATGGCAGGCCGCATGGAAGCAGCAGTATCCCCAGCTTGAAGGACGGCGGGTGCTGGCCTTGCCTGGGCGAATCACGCGGTTAAAGGGCCATGAAGATTTCTTGCGCCTGATCAAGGTGCTGGCGGCTGAGGACCACAACGTGCATGGGTTAATAGTGGGAGATGCCCATCCGCGCAAGGTGGCGTATCTGGAGGAGATCAAGCAACTCGCGAGCAGTCTGGGAATCGGAGGCCGCGTGACCTTCACAGGGCACCGAGCTGACCTAAGGGAAGTCATGGCTGCTTCCGATCTGACCTACTGTCTTTCGACGCAGCCGGAGTCTTTCGGCCGGACGACATTGGAGGCTCTGGCACTGGGGAAGCCGGTGATCGGGTATGACCATGGGGGGGTGGGTGAGCAGTTGCGGGCGATGTTACCGGCGGGCCGGGTGCCGCCTCGGAATGAGGGCGAACTGCAACGCGTTACGCGGCAATTCCTGCAGAGTGCGCCTCAGCCATCCCGCGTTCCCAATGAGTACACATTGGATAGAATGTGTGTTTCGACACTTGACACCTACAGGGAATTAGTCCCGAATGCTTAGGTCGAAAGCCGGGGAGGTTCGCATCCGATTTCTGTCCACAAATCTCGCGTCTCACCCAAAGAGGATTTCTGGGAAAGGGTTTCGGTTTAATGAATAGAATAGAGAAGTTGTCGAAAAGCAGTGGAGTCGCTGCGAGTGTCATTGCAGTTTTCTGTATCACCGGGTTGGTTGTGCAGCACCTTGATCCTGAGCTTGCTCATAGGTTGTCCGCTGAGGATGGTCCATTCGAAATGGCCAGTGCGGGGTTGTATGCATTGGCATTCCTGATCGCCGGGGTCAACTGCTTCCGTGAGCGCCCCACATTGCTTCGCATCGCGGGGACCGTCATGCTGTTGTGGGCGACGCTGCGGGAACTCGATTTCCAAAAACGGTTGACATATCGGTCAGTGGAATCCTTCGGCTACTACACCCGGCCCATCGCCCCTTGGTCCGAAAAGATCATGGTGCTGCTGGCCCTGCTTCCCTTTGTACTGGCTGGGATGTACCTGGTCTGGGGTTTCCTGCGGCGGTTTCCCGCTGCCTGGCTGACGAGCAGTCCATGGCTGAGCTATGTGTTTGGCATTGTTCTGCTCTTGCTGGTGAGCAGTGTGCTGGAGAAGGTCTTCAGACATGGTGCAGCAGAGGAAGTATGCGAAACCGGAGTGGCGCTGATGGCTGTGCTGCTCGCATGGGAGACGCGGGCGTTTCGGGCCGAAGCAGGCGCACGAGCCCTGAGCGCGACGCCCACCTAGAAGCAATCGGTGCCTGGTTCAGGCCAGGCCTGCAATGGCCCATTGGGGCTTGGTATAAGCATCAAGTAGCCCATGGGTTGAGAGGTTCTCGCTTATATCAGAACTATCCATGCGGGGAATTGGTTTGTCTGTTTAGCAGGCATCAGGTACTTTTCCACTCTCCGCAATGAGTCCCAAACAGATTCTTTGTATGAAGTGGGGCAAGTATTACGGCCCCGAGTACGTGAACATCCTGTACGGGATGGTCGCGAGGAACATCACGGGCCCATTCGACGTGATTTGCTTCACGGACGACACGAGCGGGGTTCGCCCGGAGGTGACTTGCCTTCCCTTGCCACCGCTTGGGTGTGAACTCCCTCAGCGCGACCAGAAAGGGCGACTCCTTGGGAAATGGCCAAAGGTGGCGTTGTGGAGCAAAGAGCTATTTGGGCTGAAAGGCACAGGACTCTTTATCGATTTGGACTCGGTCATTGTGGAGAACATTGACGGCTATTTCTCCTATGGCCGGCCTGAGGATGTTATTACAGCCCGCAACTGGGTGCGTCCCCTCAGGAGACTGGGACAGACTTCCGTGTTTCGTTTCCCGATAGGTGGGCATCCCTACATGCTGGAGGACCTGCGCGCGAACCCAGTCGAAGTGGCATGCACTTACCGTTTTGAGCAGTACTATGTCACAAAGCACATCCGGGGCGGGGTGAAGTTCTGGCCGGAAGCCTGGACCAAGCATTTTGGTGTGCATTGCATGGGACCCTGGCCATTGCGATACCTGCGAGCCCCTACGAAGCCCAGGAATGCAAAAATAGTGACCTTTCCCGGGCGTCCCAAGCCGCGAGACGCCATCGTTGGCTGGTCCGAGAAGATCGAGTCGCGAACACCCATGGAGCATCTGCGCTGGATCTTTGCCAACCGCCGGACGGAGAAGAAGTGGTGGCGCCATTTTCCGCGTTACTTGATGCCTTCCCCCTGGGTCAAAGAATACTGGCGGGAGTAAACCACTTCATGTCTTCTGCACGGACCCGCCAGGACGAATCAGGATTCGCCGTTAAACGAACCTTAGCCATCAAGCTGGGCGCGTTGGGGGATGTTGCTCTTGCGCTGTCATTCCTGCAGCGGTTGTGGTCAGTTGCAAGTAACGACTCCAGCATCGTAACCACCAAGCCTTTCGTGCCGTTGATTGAGCTCACTGGCGCGGTTCAAATAGCAGCCCTGCCTCAGCGCAGTTGGATAGCCACCCTTCAGATGGGCTTGAAAATGCGGCGTCAGGGTTTCGAAAAGGTGATCGATCTCCAAGGAAATCGGGCAAGCCGTTGCTTGGCCTGGATGGCCGGGCCTAACGCCGAGCGCGCTGGTTTGTGGCCTGGATGGCCATACCACATCGCTCCTCAAATCCCACGCCATCCCCTGGTTCACACAGAAAAGCGCAATGAGGAATTGGCTCGGCTTCTTCGATTGCCGGAAGCTAAACCCGGACTGCTCCTGCCTGCTGCTCTGGAAGCCCGAGTTGAGCGTTGGCTGGCGGGGAAGGGATTATCCGAAAAACGACTCGTCGTCATGCACGCGGGATGCAGCCAGGCTTGGTTAACCAAGCGCTGGCCGGCTGCTCACTTTGCCCGAACTGCTGCCAGGCTGGCCGAGAATGGCTACCAGGTCCTCTGGTTAGGAACCCAGGAGGAAGCTGCTCTGAATCGCGGATTGTCCGGTGGAACAGGCATCGATGCCACTGGTCAATTCAGTCTCCCAGAACTGATCGCTCTGGGGCGCCGCGCGTGTTTCGCTGTGACTAATGACAGCGGGCCCATGCACGTGCTCGCTGCAGCCGGACTCCCGGTATATGCGTTGTTCGGTCCAATTGATTCCAATCGAAGTCATGCCTTCGGGCAGCGTGACCGGGTCATCGAAAGGCAACTGCCATGCCAGCCTTGTTACTCCAAGACCTGCCGGTTGCCAGGACAGACCCATGATTGCCTGGCGGGCCTGGGACCTGATGTGGTGCTGAACCGCCTGCAGGCCGATGGCTGGTTTTGATTCAAGCCTCTTTTAGACATAAATCGGTTGCACCCGCATGTCATTCTTAGGCAGTCTACGGCATGACCACATGCCGGAATGCTGTCCACACGCGACCACTAAGCACCTGGTGTGCGCTCATCTTCCTGTGTGCAGCAGTTGTGGGAAGAGCGGCACCCGATTCCCTGCCCAAGCCCGCAGAAAAGGCGGGGTCTACCCCTGTTCCGACTCAATCAGGCCCACACAGCTATCTCAATGCGGCGCGTGCTTGCATGGATGTTCTGGCCCAGGAGGGAACGGATCACTATGGCGCAGCAAAGACTCCGGTACTGGCGAGCATCCTGGACGTGCAAACTCGTCAGTGCCCCAGCAATCCTGCTGCCCTGGATGAAGCATGGCGGGTGATCCGGCGGGAACGTCGCAATCCTGCGGGCGCGAATCTACTCAGCGATTTACGCACTCTGCAAACCATGACCATGGTTTCCGGGATTAGCGGTGATCCGAGTCTTGGAAAATTCGCTGATCGCTATGTTTCATGGTACCTGGAGCATCTTGTAGATGACAACGGGCTGATCTGGTGGGGATGGCACCGGCACTATGATTTGTTTTCCGACCAGAAATCAGGGCATCTTGGCAATTATCACGAAATCCATGCCACGCAGGAAATTTTATGGGGCTATTTGTGGCGTGTTAATCCGGCCGTTGTGCGCCGAGAAATCGAAGCCATTTGGAAGTGGCATGTCATTGACAAGAAAACGGGTGAGGTAGATCGGCACAGCAGCGGAGTTCGCGGCTGCGATTTCGCAATGTCCGCTGGCGCATGTGCACAATCGTTTGCTTTCCTATACCGGGAAACGCGGGAGCCGGTCTGGCTCGAGCGCGCACTGCTTCTTGCCAATTATTATTGGGATCGGCGAAACCCGAGCACCGGGCTTTTTCCTGAGCGGCCTAATGCAGGAACGGACCGTTTTGACGGTGGCCATTTTCTGACGAGCAGTGCCGGACTCTATTGTCATTCCCTTTTGAAGTGCTCCGAACTTACCGGCAACCCACGCTTCCGAGAGCAGGCGCTGGCTTACCTCAAGGCTTACGGTCGCTTTGGGTATGATTCTCAGACCGGCAAGTTTTGGGGCTCCCTTAAGCTGGATGGAACGCCTGTGCATGGGCCGCGTGTCGCACCGAAGGGAGCGGGCGAGCTAATGGCGGACGATTACCAGCTCTACGAGCCGCGCGGCCATCTCGACCTCTGGCAGCCTTATGCGATCGGGTATGAACATCCGATAGCCGCAGCTCAGGTTTATTCCTACGCTGCGCTGACCACTCACGATCCCGAGATTCGCGAGACTGCGGAACGATTTGCTCGCTGGATTCAGCGCGAACTACCTCCACGCGGATGCGAAACAAATACGTGGTATAAGGGATATGCCGCGACCTATGCCCCGAAAGGAACTTATGCCGGGCTCTACGGGCAAACCATCTCGTTCTTTCTTCAGATGCACTTGGTGTCCGGGAAGGCGTCGTATTTGCAAAATGCTCGCGACCTTGCGGATGAAGCTATAGCCAAGCTGAGCCACAATGGTCTTTTCCGGGGGCACCCCGCAAAGCCTTATTACGAGTCAGTGGATGGTGTTGGGCAATTGCTCTATGCCCTGGTGCAGTTGGATCGCGTGCTCGCAGGGGCCGAGTGGAACCCCAGTGAGTCAGCCATATCGCTTCGCAGCGGCACGACGACAGCTATGCCGATCGATAATTGGTAGTTGGCAGTCGTTCAAACACTCGCATCAACTCACCCCGCAATAGAGAGTCTCGCAGCAGTCGGGTTAGAGCCGGAGTGAGTTGAGCCAGCTCGGCTGTCCGGCAGGCTGGTTCGACATGCGGTTCCAATGCCTCCCTCCAAATGGACGGCTGAGACCTCTGGGCAGGGCTCAAGAACTTCAGCGAGCTCTCAACAAGACGAAGGTAATCGTAGGCTTGCGCGGCCGCATGATCCAGGCCGGGTGCCGGGCCATACTCAAAATCAATCCAGACTGCGCATTGATCCGGCATCCCGAGAGCATTGGCGAAGCACACGTCCATGTGCAGCACGTCTGCATCGTGCATCTGACGGATGCTTTGGGCCGCCGATTTTGCAAGCGCAGGGAGAGTGGTTGGCTCGTCTTTGAACCGTGCCGAATAGCGAGGGGCGTCTACATAAGAGCAGAGCAGGGCATCGTCGGCGTGCCAGAGTGGCTTTGGGGAGAGTCCAAGCGGAGCGAGTCGCTGGTAAACCTGCCACTCGTGGGCTAACCGGGCTTGGGGTTCCAGAGACGCGAATGGCATTTCCGGGGCCGGGTTGACTCGCTGCAAATAGGGATTTAATACACGAAGCACTCCCAGCCGCCGTTGGCCAGCCACCGCATAGTAAACGGAATCATGACCTCGGGCACCGGTCCGTTGCAGAGAAACCCCGCAGCCGAGCGCGCGAGCGACTTCCTGTCCAAGAACCTTGCGGCGGGGAGCCAGCCGGAATTCGGCAAGCTGCCGTTTCAAGTAACGCTTTATACCCCTCATGGATTGTCGGCAGGCACTGCGGGATTGGGTGACAGTTTACGGCGCGCCGCGGCCAGGCGGCGGTAGATCCGGTCTTCCTCGGCCTTCTGAAAGAATAAAGGAAAGTGGCCAATGGCTTCAGCTTCGTTATCCGTTGAGTGAATCGGGTTGATGGACGGGCGCACCGGGTGGTTCTTGATAAACCATTCGCGCATTTCTCGCTTAACAAACTGTGTCGAGTTGAATACGAACGGATGAATCTTTCGGTCCGCGGACGAGGTGGCACAAGGCTTGGGGTCGAATACGACAATGGCAATCCAGGGCTTGCCACCCCGGCTCCATTTGTTGCCGCGCATTTCGCGGCTGCGGATCAGGCGGGCATGCCAGTCAACGCTCTTGACCAGGAGAAAGCGATAGTGCCGCCGCAGCCACTTGATCAAGTGCAGATGAGCCTTGTGCCGGACAGCGGAGGAGCGGATGACGAACAGATTCATTTCGCCCGGTCCATGGTTAAGAAGCTCCGCAAACAAACGGCTTTTCCTGTGATGTGCAAAGTCATTCTGCACATAGGAAATCAACCGGGATTCCTCAGCAGCGTAGCCGCGCCGGATAAGATGCTCGTGGAAGGCTTTGAGCGTGAGTTCAAGCTGGATGCCGGTTTTGAGCATGAGACCGTGCAGTTCGGCCACATACTTGGTTTTAGCCCCAGGTTGTGGGTCGTCATACGTAAACCCCGAGGACTCTGCCTTCTGATAAGCAACGTGGTAAATAAGACTGTCCAGCCAGTCTTGAGGCGAGGGTACGTAGAACCCAGCGGCGTGCCGCACGCGATTCCTGAGAACCGACTGTGCCAAAGCTTCAGGATAGTAGGCGTGCCCGAGGAAGTCCGCTCCCAGCCCCCGGCTCACGCTGTAGACATCGCATTTGACTCCAGAACTTTTCGAAACGGGGCCGTACTTGGTACGAATAGGCTCTACAGCGGGATCTGAAACGAGCAGGTCCACATCATTCTTAGAGCCAGGTTTGGGAAAACCTCGGGCTAGCTCGTCACCGTTCCTCAGAACAACGTAAGCCCAGTTCTTCTCGTCCATCCACGAGAAGAATTCGTCCATACCTTTAACATAAACGCGCACGTGTGGTCATGATATGGGGGGGGGGCAGAGCCTGTCAAACTGGGGAACGGCCAGCGCCCTGAGATAAGGGGATTCGGGCAGGCACATTCAGACAATAACCTGGCTGCAAACGCCTGCCCCGGTTCATGCCTGTATGATGTCTATCATAAACCCAACTTAGCCAAGGCATCGACCACTTGCCCGCGAACAACCCGCGACGAAAAATATTCCAGATAGCTCCGAGCCGCATCCGTACCCAGTTCGGCGAGTGCCCAGCGCCTATCCACCAGCTCACTCACTTGTTTGGCTAGCGCCTCCGGCTTTCCGGGAGGCACCCAAAAAATCCCGGGGTTCACTCCTCTTCGCAATGCCTCTGGATATGCCCTCGATTCGCGCGTAATTACGGGACGCCCTGCTGCCAGGGCCTGGAATACTTTGTTTGGGATCACCCGCTCGGCTTTGGCGGAAGTGCCAAACACCCCGAGGAGGATTTCTGCCTGGTGAATGCGATCAGGCAGCTTTTGGTATTCGAGCCACGGCGCAAATCGCACGTTGCTAAGACCTTCGGCCCGTTTCTGACAGGTTTCCAGCAGCGGTCCCGAGCCAAGCAGCGTCCACTGAACGGGTGGCCCAGAGTAGAGGCGGGCAGCTTCGATGATAATTTCAGGCGCCTGGAGTTCAATGAAACTGCCATAAAAAAGAACCTCCGGGATCGATTCGGGAGAATGAACCACTTTATTGGGACCAAACAGGGACTCCTCAGCACCCACCATAACGACCGCTAGTTTCTCCTTGGGCACTCCCAGTGTATCAGCGAAGAACTCTGCGTGAGCAGGGGTGTCAGCGATAACAAGGTCTGCATCACGGAACAGCCGGCTTTCCCACAACCGAAGGCGCTCGGCAGCAGGACTTCCCGCCGCGGACTTTTGCTGCTCGAAGATCTGTTTATCGTAGGCACTGATTAATGGATCGAAGACCAGGGGGATGGCTTTGGACCGGCTCCATCGGCGGGCGGCCGCGAAATCGCGCTGGCGGAAACAGGGCACCCAGACAACCCTCGGTTTGTGTGTCAGCCTCAGGCGTGCGCGTGCCTCCCAGTCACCTAAGGCAGAAAACACAGGTTCAAAATCCACAAGATTAAACCCGCACTGCGACAGATGCTCACGCAACACGCGACACCTGGAATAGTCCCGATCCCCCCGGCCCCACCATAGGATGTGCCTTGGAATCGGAGAAGCATGGAAGGGACCTGCAGCCCCGACCGCTTGGGGCGGTAACGCGTGGTTCGTCACGGACCAATAATGTCCCGACCCGAAGAAAGTGTCCACCTTTTCACGGTCATGAACTCAGGGTTTAGTAATTTTCGAGCAAAGGTTCTTCTTCGGGTGAAAGTCAGCTTGTTATTGATCCTGAAGTTCGCGCATGTGAAAGTTGTTGAAATACAGTATGTTGTGCGTCATCTAAGCTGCCATGGCGGCACCAATATTCGCGACTTGCCAGGGCCTTTAGGTGGGCGGACAGGCAGAGAGCCAAATTTCATTTGACCAGGATACTTTTCGTACTTAACGTTCGCGTGGTTCCGTAGCCTTAGACCCTACCTCGAGTATATTTCCGAGCACGCGACGGTCATTTCCATGTTGTGTGAGGAGCGGGCGCTGGAAACAAGTTTAAACGGGAAACGTGCGACGCTGAGGGGTTCGGCGTCGCACATTAATTTATATCGAGCAATGAAACTCAGAATAGCGGCATCAATAGTTCTTGTGGTTTTGATTATCGGGACGCTAGCGGGGATCAAAACCCTGCAGATCCGGAAGATGATCGCGGGCGGCGAATCGATGCCGCGCCAGACCGAGACGGTATCGACAGCAATCGCAAAGGAGGAACGCTGGCCGAGCACCTTGTCAGCCATCGCTTCTGTAATCGCTGCACGCGGCGTGATCGTTACTCCAGACATCCCGGGCACCGTGGTGGAAATTGCCTTTGAATCCGGGGCAGTAGTAAAGGAAGGGGATCTTTTGGTTCGCCTCGATGTATCCTCTGAAGAAGCCCAACTGGCAGCAGTTTCGGCTCAGGTCCAGTTGTCTCAGCTCAATCTGGAGCGAGTGGCAACCCTGCGCAAAGAGAACATGGTATCGGAATCAGACCTGGATACTGCTGAAGCCACTTTGAAGCAAAACCGAGCCAACGCTGAAGTGATCCAGGCGACGATCAACAAGAAAACCATTCGCGCACCCTTTGCCGGGAAACTCGGAATTCGGCAAATCAACCTGGGCGAGTACGTTGACACCGGCAAACCGATCGTGTCACTTCAGGCGCTTTCGCCGGTCTATGCAGATTTCACGCTGCCTCAGCAGGACATTGCGAAGCTCACCAAGGGCCTGCCGGTGCGCCTGACTACCGATGCCTATCCTGGGAAGGAGTTCTCAGGAACGCTTAGCGCGCTCAACCCGGACCTGAACGCCCAGACACGCAGTGTGACCATACAAGCCACCTTTGAAAACGAAGAGCAATTGCTGCGTCCAGGCATGTTCGCCAAAGCCGAAGTAATCCTGCCGCAGGAAGCACAGGTGCTGGTCATTCCCGCTACCGCGATCTTGAGCGCCCCCTATGGGGATTCCGTTTACGTGGTAAAGCAGGAGACAGAAACGAATGGGACATCCTATCTCGCCGCTAATCAGCACTTCATTCGCACGGGGCGGGTCCGGGGCGACTTCATTTCAGTGGAATCGGGGCTGAAGCCTGGGGACAAGATTGTGAGCGCCGGCGTGTTTAAGTTGCGCAACAAAATCGCCGTAACCGAGAACAATGAGATAGCTCCCAAAGCGAGCGCGGCTCCTAAGCCGGCGGATAGTTAAGCCGAAGCAACTCCCTTCATGAAGACTTTAACCGACCTATTCATTCGCCGTCCTGTACTGGCACTGGTGGTCAACCTGATCATCCTGATTGCCGGTTTTCAGGCTATCCGGTCGCTCACGGTTCGCCAGTATCCTCGCAGTGATAACGCGACCGTCACCATCACGACCGTATACATTGGTGCGAGCGCGGAACTTGTCCGCGGGTTTATCACTCAGCCAATCGAGCGCGCCGTGGCCGCGGCTGATGGCATCGACTACATCGAATCCAGCAGCAAGCTTGGGCTATCCACCATCACCGCCCGTTTGAAGCTGAATTACGATCCAACAAAGGCGTTGTCCGAGATCAGCTCCAAAGTCGATCAGGTGCGCGGTGATCTGCCACCTGAAGCCGAGGTGCCAGTCATCAACATTGAGTCGGCGGATTCGCAATTCGCCGCCGTCTATTTAAGTTTTACTTCTGACATCCTGGAACCCAACCAGATCACCGATTACCTGGTGAGAGTCGTGCAGCCACGGTTGACCGCCTTGGAAGGCGTGCAACGAGCCGACTTGTTCGGCGGACGCACCTTTGCCATGCGGATCTGGCTTAAGCCCGATCGCATGGCGGCTCTGGGGGTGAGTCCTGCCCGGGTGCGCGAGGTCCTTGCCGCAAACAACTTCTTGTCTGCGGTTGGCCGCACAAAAGGTTCTCTGGTGCAGGTGAATCTTACCGCCAACACCGACCTGCGCTCAGTCGAGGAATTCAAGAACCTGGTTGTTCTGAACGCCGGTGACAGCTTGGTGCGCTTGAGCGATGTCGCTGATGTGGTGTTGGGCGCCGAAGATTACGAAACCGAAGTGAGGTTCAGCGGGGCAGGGGCTGTATTCATGGGTGTTTGGGCTCTGCCAAACGCCAACTCTCTGGATGTGGTCAAACGCGTCCGGGCCGAGATGGAGGCGCTGCAAACTCAATTGCCAACAGGCCTCACCGGGAGCATTGCCTACGATGCGACCCAATACATCGAGGACGCCATTAACGAGGTGATCAAAACCCTGACGGAGACCCTCCTGATCGTCGCCATCGTCATCTTCCTGTTCCTCGGATCATTGCGCTCAGTGCTTGTCCCGCTGGTGGCGATTCCGATCTCATTGATCGGTACGGTTTTCCTGATGCAAGTCTTTGGGTTCAGCCTGAACCTGCTGACCTTGCTCGCCATCGTGCTGTCTGTCGGATTGGTCGTTGACGACGCGATCGTCATCGTGGAGAACGTGGAGCGGCACATTCGGGAAGGTCAAACACCCAGGCGCGCTGCACTGCTGGGGGCACGCGAATTGGTCAGCCCGGTCATTGCCATGACCATTACCCTGGCGGCGGTCTATGCTCCGATCGGGTTTCAAGGCGGTCTGACCGGCTCGTTGTTCCGTGAATTTGCGTTCACTCTTGCAGGAGCAGTTTTCATCTCGGGAGTTGTAGCCCTCACGCTCTCACCTGTGATGTCTTCCAAGCTCATCGATCCCAAGACTGAGGACCGGGGCCTGACCGGGCGGATTAACCGCGATTTCGAACGCGTGAAGCGGCTCTATGGCCGGTTGCTGGACGGTACTCTTTCAGCTCGCCCTGCTGTGTATATTCTTTGGATTGCCTTGAGCCTCCTCTCAATCCCCATGTTCATGATGGCTTCGAAGGAATTGGCGCCCGCAGAAGACCAGAGCTTCCTGTTCGGCATCGTGGAAGCCCCTGCCGATGCGACCATTGACCGAACCACATTTTACACGGAAGCGATGAACAAGGTGCTGATGAGTGTTCCAGAAGCGAATCGAACCTTCCAAGTCACTTTTCCCGATAATGGCTTTGGGGGCGTCGTGCTTAAGCCCTGGGGCGACCGTGACCGTTCCGTATTCGAATTGACTCCTGTATTGCAGCAGAAACTCGGGGAGATCCCGGGAATTCGTGCGTTCGTGGCTACCCCATCAGCGCTTCCTGGTGGCGGCCAGTTCCCGGTCGAGTTCATCATCGCTTCCACCGCGGAACCCGACGTGATCCTTGGGTTTGCCGAAAAGCTCCAGCAGAAAGCCGCTGAGAGTGGCATGTTTGCTTTCCCGCCGATGATTGATACGAAGATGGACCAGCCGGAAGTTGAGTTGGTAATGGATCGAGACAAAGTTGCTTCTCTGGGCTTGGACATGCGAACGGTAGGCGCCGATCTGGGCGCGCTTGTGGGCGGCAATTACGTGAATCGCTTCAGCCTGCAGGGCCGCAGCTACAAGGTCATTCCGCAGGTCAAGCGCGTGGAGCGCCTCACGCCCTCTCAGTTGGAGGACATCTACGTGACCGGTCCGGAGGGCAAGTTGGTGCAGCTTTCCACCTTCGCTACGCTGAAGAAGAAGAACGGTCCACGCTCATTGAACCGCTTCCAACAGTTCAACTCAGTCAAAATCAGTGGTGTGGCCATCCGTCCTCTCGACGAGTCACTCAAGTTCCTCGAAGACGAGGCCGCGAAGATCCTGCCCAAAGGTTACAAGTTGGATTACACGGGTGAGTCCCGCCAGTTGCGCGTTGAAGGCAACAAATTCCTCCAAGCCTTTTTGTTGGCGGTCGTTTTGATTTTCCTGGTTCTGGCAGCGCAGTTCAACAGTTTCAGGGATCCACTGATCATCCTGCTGGGCTCAGTGCCGCTGGCCATGTTCGGAGCTTTGCTCTTCAGCTTCCTGAAGATTCCTGACCCGAACACCGCGTTCTTCACGAACGGCTGGACCACGACATTGAACATCTACTCGCGGGTAGGTTTAATTACCCTGGTCGGCCTGGTTTCCAAGAACGGAATTCTGATTGTGGAATTCGCCAACGAGATGCAGCGAACCGGCCTGGACAAGGTGCAAGCGATTCGTCAGGCAGCGTTGGTTCGGTTGCGTCCAGTCCTGATGACCAGTGCGGCCACCATATGCGGTCACTTCCCGCTGACCCTGGTGTCAGGCCCCGGTGCTGAAGCGCGGAATTCCATTGGTATCACCATTGTGGCTGGAATGGCGCTGGGAACACTTTTCACGCTGCTGGTTATCCCCGCGCTTTATGTGCTCATAGCCAAGCAGCACACGGGTGAAGATTCCGGTGCTTTGGCGCGTGACTTTGCTCATGCGCACGAGCATCCGGTCCAATAAGCGCCGTGCGCCAAAACTAAAGCAGTGGAATTCAGAATTTTTCAAAAGAGGTCTTGCCTTTAGGCCAGGAATTCGTATCGTTGACGAGCTTTCGAACGGAAGCGAGCGTAGCTCAGTCTGGTAGAGCGTCACGTTGCCAACGTGAATGTCGAGGGTTCGAATCCCTTCGCTCGCTCCATTTTTTTGTACACATGGGGGCGTCACTGTTTACGCGATCAAGTTTGAATCTGGCGAAACAGACGTTGGAATGACAGAAGGTGTGGGCCGCAGGTTCGTAGAGCATTACCGGCGGCAAAGTCCATCCACAAAGAAGTTCGGCGGGAGTTTCAAGTTGATCTATTCAAAGGGATTTCCTGATTACGTGGAAGCTCGCCGCCATGAGAAGTACCTGAAATAGGGATCAGGACGAACTTTCCTGAAAGGCGTCAGCACGTGAAACGTGCCGAGCATTGCCAACGTGAATGTCGAGGGCTTGCCAGGTCCCACGTGGTTCAAATCTTTACCACGTCGCACATGGTTTACCACGTCCCACGTGGCCTTTGCTCGCTCCAGGAGGTTTGAGGAGTTGACCGGGCCCTGCGAAGGAGTGTAAACAACTAGCAATGGAGCCAGAGATTTTACCGCCGCCATGGTCACTTTTTCTCGCGCCGTGGGTTCTATGGGTGCGAGCGGGACTGATTTCGGCGGCAGGATATTTCCTGTGCCGCCGCCGGAAGTGGCTTGCCGTAGTCGTCGCTTCTCTTGCGGCGTATTGGGCCTACAACTCGATCAGTTTGATGGTCCAATTCCAACGGGAACTCCTTCATGCAGAGGGGGGACTACGCTACGTAGTTCAGGCTTACATAGCTCTGCTCCTCCCCTTCGCCGTGATGGGGTTCGGATTAATTTTGAAGCGAAAGGCAGCCGCACCTGACGCTGCCCCGGATGTCGGCCCCGCCGCGCAGGTTGGCGGTTCGGACGTCAGAGACGGACCGCCGTCGGTGAACTGACCGTTAACACAAAATGCGCATACTCCTCCTCTTGATTCTGGTCCTCTCTATCGCCGTTCTTGGTACGGCCGTGGTGGCCAGAGTTTCCGTCCGCACTGAGCAGGTCGACATGAAAGCGGAGTTACTGCATTCCCTCCAAAGCGGCAATCCTCCCGTCGCTGAATTGGTGGAGATTCATTCCATACGCATGGCCCGGTTCCAAGATCATTGGGGAATAGTCAGCGTTCTAGCTCTGGTCTCCGGCTTCGCGGCTCTGGTTTGCTTCGGGCTTACATTCGAGAGACGGGTAAAGGCTGGTGCTAAAGAGCCGCTTCAGCCAACATCCGCTGCGCCCCGCGATTGACCGGTTTATGAAACTCAGACATCGCAGTTGCAGGCCACGATCACCCCGGGCGGTTGTTCATGCTTCAGACGTTTGGCCAATCTTTTGCCCCCTGCACAGTTACTGTTTACGCGGTCAAGTTTGAGTCTCGCGAAACATACGTGGGAATGACAGAAGATGTGGACCGGAGGTGCACAGAGCATTCCCGGCGGCAAAGTCCATCCACCAAGAAATTTTCCATGCTCAACAGACCATAGGGCTTTATGGTCTGTATAATCATGGTTCGGCTAAGAATTCTCGCGTGAGGTTTGCCAACGAGAATTGTCAAACTTAACAATCAATATCCGGTCGACACTGATCAAATACAAACATGAACACTAAAACAACCTGTTGCCTGGCAGACTTCGCAATCTTGGCCTCACTCATCCTCGTCGGCCTTGCCACCGCCACTGCCACTGCCCAGGAATCAGGGCAAACAAATGCACCGCCACCGAATCCATACAACTACGAACCATCCACCAACAAAGCCGATGTAGGTGCTTGTAAAGTTAATTTGCAGAAAATTAGCACCGCAATCCTCGCCTATCGGAAAGATCACAAGCAAGTTCCAAACTGGATCTCCGATCTCGTTCCCAAATACTTAGCTGAGGAGGCATTGATCTGTCCTGTCACGAAAAGAACAGAACGCCTCTCCCCTTTCGGCGCTCTGGATCCGAAACTACGTTGCTCTTATCTTTACGAGTTTCCACCCACACCGATCACTGACACAATTAAATCCGCATGGCCTGGCCCATTGATGACTACCCGCCAATGGAAGCAACAACAGATGGGAATTGTCGGTTCTGAAGTGCCTATTGTCCGCTGTCTCTTGCATGATCCTGTCCTCAACCTGCCGTACGGCGGCAGCATCTACGAGAGCCCAGTGTTATGGGAGCAGAATTTCCTCGATGTCGCCAATATGGAGGATTTCCAGCCCCACTGAGGTCAAGCGAACCGGCCGAACCAGATCACTGGAGCGAACGCGGGCGGGCGACGTCAGTTGCCAATGCGAACGTGCTGGGCCGCCCGCCTCGCTCAGTTCTGGCTTTAGACCTGTGAGAAAGCGCATCGGCACATATTTCGTGGTCGCCGCTCTGGTGCTTACTTGGCCGCTCCACATCGGGGCATTCTCGTATCTTGTCACGGAGTTGGTTGGTGACCTCATAGCGCCCCATGAAGACCACGTCTTGTTTTGGTTTCCTATTGCCGCGGCAGGAGGCGTGTTTCTGATCGCACTCGCTGCGGGGATCTTCATGCGTTATCGTTGGGCACTATATGCCTCCGCAGTTGTGTTGCTGGGGGGATTGTTCACTGTCAGCAGGTTTTTTCCGCCTCCTTCCCGTGATTGGGCGATTCACCTTTATGATTGGATTCTGTGCATTGGGCTGGCCGCGCTTTGTGTGATGTCATCGGCCTATTTATTATGGCTCGCTCGTATCTCCCAAGTCCCTTCCAAGATGTTGAGATGAGAACGGCGGGGTCTACGAGCCGCTTCAGCCAACATCCGCTGCGCCCCGCGTTTGACCGGTTTATGAAACTCAGACATCGCAGTTGCAGGCCACGATCACCCCGGGCGGTTGTTCATGCTTCAGACGTTTGGCCAATCTTTTGCCCCCTGCACAGTTACTGTTTACGCGGTCAAGTTTGAGTCTCGCGAAACATACGTGGGAATGACAAAAGATGTGGACCGGAGGTGCAGAACACTCCACTGGTTGACTGTGCTGGCATAGCACTCGTCTGGTGTGTAACCTGAGGGCGTTTACTGCCTATGCCATTTTTAAGTCAATTCATCCGGCTCACCCGTGACGGGGTGCAATTGCCAAACAAGGTTCACTGACATGTTGAGCAGCCCCTCCAAAGCGGTTCTGTTCGTGTTTGAGGCCCTCGGCGCATTGGCTTTTGCAGCACGACACTGTTTGTTGATTTTGATTTTGGTGTTGCTGCTGCCAGGAATTCCGTTAGCCGCCTCCCAGGCAGCATTGGTGGACTCATGGCGCGCGTGGGATCTTGCCGCATCGGACGACGGTGTAAACGCAGCCGCCGGATCGGTCGTCATCAACGAGTTTCATTACAACCCTTCCGAGAACACGCTGTTGGAGGAATTCATCGAGCTTCACAACCCCACCGGGTCGGATATCGACGTCTCAGGATGGCAACTGGATGGGGCCGTGAGATTCACGTTTCCTTCGGGAACTCTGCTGCCCGCCGGACAGTTCCTCGTTGTCGCGCAGAATCCTCCAACCCTGTTATCCCGTTATGGCGTTGCCGCGCTCGGTCCCTGGGAGGGCGGTCTCGCCAGCGAAGGTGAGGAGATTCGACTCCAGGATGCCAACGGCGATACGGTCGATAGGGTGGACTACAGGGCGGAATTTCCGTGGCCGGTGGCAGCGGACGGCGCCGGCGCGTCAGCGGCGCTGGTGAATCCCGCGCTCGATAATGACCTGGGCAGTTCCTGGAGGTCCGAATCACCGCCGACACCCGGTCGCACCAATGCCGTCTTTGCACTGAACGCACCGCCGAACGTCCGTCAGGTAAACCATACCCCCAAGTCACCGACCTCCACCAACGAGATTGTCATAACCGCCAAGGTTACCGATCCCGATAGTGTGGCTTCGGTGGTGCTGCAGTATCAGTTGGTAACTCCGGGCGCCTATGTCCCCGCTTATCTGCCCTTGTCGTACTCCCAGTTGTTGGCGGCACCTAATACGCAACCCTCTCCGAACCCATCTTATTTCGGTGAGACGAATTGGACATCGGTGGCCATGCTTGACAGTGGCACTGGGGGCGACAGTGTGGCCGCGGACGGCGTTTACTCGATCACTCTGCCGGCTCAGGGGAACCGGGTATTGGTGCGTTACCGCATTCGCGTGACAGACGAGCTGGGGAACAGCCGACAGGCGCCTTTCGAAGATGATCCGTCCCTGAACTTCGCCTGCTTTGTTTACGACGGCGTCCCGTCGTACGAAGGCACCTCCTCTGCCGATCTACAGACACTCCCAGTGTTCACACTTCTTTCCCGCGCACAGGACGTCGATCAATGCACTGCTTACGACATCTCCTACCAGATCCCGCAGTTCAAAGGTCAATATTCGCACCCGGCACGCCATGTATTCAACTGGAGCGGCACCCTCGTATACGACGGTGTGGTGTATGACCATGTTAATTATCGGTTGCGCGGCGCGAATGGGCGTTACCAACCGGGAAAACGCAACTGGCGGATCAAGTTCAATCGCGGCCATTACCTTGAGCCGCGCGATCAATTCGGGCGAAAATTGCCGCGCAAGTGGTCCCACCTGACCACCGGCAAGGGATCGAACAACCGGCTCGGGCTGACATTTGGCCTCAACGAGGTCGCCAATTACCTTCTCTGGAATAAAGTGGGAGTTCCTGCCCCCGAAACGCTGTTCTTCCACTTTCGCGTGGTCGACGGTCTCAAGGAAGCCCCGGACCGCTATGGTGGCGATTTTTGGGGATTGAGCTGGGCCCAGGAGGATTACGACGGCGCCTTCCTGGAGGCGCACGGTCTGGAGAAAGGCAATCTCTATAAGCTCATCAATGCCTCATTCAGCAGTAACCTTGCTGTGGACATGGTGAATCAACGGCGCTACCAGGCGGCGTTTGCGGTCTCAGACGGGACGGACGGCGCAGCCATCCAGACCGGTTTGCTTAGCTCCCAGACGAGCGAGTGGCTCCGGGCGCGTGTGAATTGCGATGCTTGGTTTCGCTATCACGCCGTCTGTGAAGCGGTGCGTCATTACGATTTCTGGCCCCAAGCGAATAAGAATGCCGCCTGGTACTTTTCTCCGCCCTACAACGCGAGCAACGGATTTTTCGGCCAATTTTGGACGTTGCCGTGGGACACGGACTCCTCCTGGGGAGCGAGCTGGAACAGCGGCCAGGATCTCGTGTACGCCGGCATCTTCAACTTCGGAAGTCATCCCGACCTGGCGCGAGACTACCGCAATACCGTCCGCGAGATTCGGGATCTGCTCTTTCAACCCGATCAGATCAACCCGATGCTGGATGCGCTGGCCGCCCGCATTGCTCCATTTGTTCCGGCAGACCTGGCTCGCTGGTCGAACGCGCCCACCGCAGGCGGCAGTTATCGCTCAATGGCTTCTTTTGCAGGATTCTCCACCCCCGCATTGACTGGTGGTGTGGCGGGTCAGGTGCAAGACATGAAGGAGTTTATGTTTACCGGTGGGAGTCATTCCTGGTGGATAGACCGGCAGACCGTCACCGCGGGTGGGTGGGTGACGCGTCTCGACTCCCTGGCAAGCGATGCGAACATACCAGCTACGCCGGTCCTTCACTATGTCGGCCAATCGAATTATCCGATGAATTCGCTCACCTTCGAGTGTCTGCCTTTCTCGGATCCGCAAGGCTCGAACACGTTTTCCGCCATGCAGTGGCGTCTTGCCGAAGTGCGCAATACGAATCAGCCACCGGAAGATCCGCGTGTGGTTCCCCCTATGGAATGGGACGCAATTTGGGAAACCGGCACCCTGTCGAACTGGACTGGGCGAATCACCATTCCAGGCCTGGTGGTAGAATCAAACCGGATCTACCGCGTCAGGGTTCGTCATGGGGATAACACCGGCCGATGGAGCCACTGGTCTGCCCCGATTGAATTTAGTGTCACTGCCGTGGACCTGGTGTCCATGCTGCGTGAGAACCTCCGAATAACAGAAATCATGTATCACCCTCCTGACCTGGGCGCGTACGCAAGCGACCAGTTGGAGTTTCTCGAATTCCAGAACATTGGAACGACACCCCTGGATGTGGGTGGACTCACCTTCACCGCAGGCATTACCTTCACTTTCCCTCATGAGACCATGCTGAATCCCAAACAGCATTTTCTGCTGGGAAGGGATGCCGGAGCGTTGCGGGCACGCTACCCTCGGATCACGGTGGACGGCATCTACAGCGGCAAGTTGGACAATGCCGGCGAGACCTTGCGGCTCAGCACGCCCACGGGCATTCCGATTCTCGAGGTCACCTACGATGATTTACCTGCCTGGCCTGTCACCGCAGATGGTATGGGCTGGTCGCTCGTGCTCGGAGATCCGGTGCGTGGCCTCTACCGTGCCAGTAGAACCCGCGGCGGTTCGCCCGCTCAGGATGATCCGCCCTCCATCATCCCAGGCGTGGTAATTTCCGAATTGCTTACCCACCCCGCTGTGTCGCAGATGGACATGATTGAGATCCATAATCCAACAGAGTCGGAGGTCGACATCGGAGGTTGGTTCCTCACCGATGACAAGGATGTGCCCAGGAAGTTTCAGGTTCCGGACGGTACAATCATCGGCGCCGGCGGCTACTTGAAGTTTAACGAGGATCAGTACGACGCGTTCGGTATGGATTTCGGTCTGAACCATCTAGGTGATCAAGCGTATCTCTTCGCAGGGGACGCTGCGACCAATCTCACTGGTTATGTCCATGGCGTTCTCTTTGGGGCGGCGGAGGAGGGCGTCAGTTTCGGCCGGATCGTCAATAGTCTCGGCCTCGAGGATTTCGCAGCCATGTCCTCATTGACGCCGGGCACCAACAATAGCCGGCCGAAGATCGGTCCGGTGGTGATCTCGGAAATCATGTTCCAGCCACCGCAATTGGGCGGGAGTGAAAACTACGATACAGAATTCATCGAACTGCAGAATGTGACACACACCAATGTGCCTCTCTACTCGCCCCTTTACCCCACCAATACCTGGAAGCTTGCTGGTGCGGTCAACTACACGTTTCCTGCCAACACCACTCTCCCCAGTGGCGGACGGCTGCTGATCGTGAGTTTTGACCCGGCGGCCAATCCTCTTGCGCTAGCCAGCTTTCGTGCCACCTACAACGTGAATCCGGAAACACTCATCCTTGGTCCGTGGTCCGGGCGTCTCAGCAACGACGGCGAAACGGTCGAACTCAGCTTCGCAGCCCCGCCAGAACCCGATGGTTTCGTGCCTTACATTTTGGTGGAACGAGTTTCCTACCAGACGGTGGCCCCGTGGCCCACATCCGCTGCGGGCGGCGGACATTCACTCCAACGTGCCACCCTGCTGGCATACGCCAACGATCCTCTTAATTGGTTCGCCGGAGAACCCAGCGCCGGAGCACTTTTGAAATCGACCTCGGACGATGTGGATGGTGATGGCCTACCGGATCTGTGGGAGATGGAGCAGTCCACCGATCTGTTCAAGCCGGACGGGGAGTTGGACCCGGATCAGGATGGATTCAACAACCGTTCGGAGTGGATCGCCGGCACGGATCCGTGGGATGCGAACAGTTACCTGCGAATTGAAGCCGTGATGTCTTCAACGGACACCGTCCAGTTGCAGTTCAACGCCAGGCCTGGTCGGAGTTATACAGTGCTTGAGGCGGGCGCAATCGGATCTGCTTGGACCCCCTTGACTAACATCTCCGCCGCCTCCACAAACCGGCTCCTCTCGCTGCCACGACTGCCTGCTGGGACCCACTTCCTTCGCCTGGTTACGCCCTCCCAGCCTTGAAACATCTTAGACAGGACGGATTTGACGGAAAAGCACGGCTTTGGACCGAACGCATCCGGAGTAGAGATCCTGCGGTGGGCCGGATGCCGGGAACATTGGTTTTCCTGCCAAAACTGTGAGAAGGAGCTTGCTGCGCGGGCTCAGCGATAAGCAGGAGCGAGCCCTCCCTCGGAAGTGAGAATCCCGGCATCGACGAGGGACTGCCGACGTTGGTTGCGGCTCATTTGCCTAACCGAAGCAACGGCACGCTGAAGCGCCGATTCAAGGCCAACGGTTGCATTAGAGGGGAGCTCTCATAAGGAGGGTTCTGCAATGGTATAATGCGGGTTGACGCTTTTGGGATGGCTGCATAACCTTTGCTACATAGCTGGGCTGTTGGCATACCGCAGATGTCCAAGCTTTCTGCTCCGGCATAGCTTCTGGGGGCGGGTTGGAGAGGGGCGAGTAGGCCGTTGATTGGTTCTGGAAACTGGACGGGCTACATTCACAGGGCATGGGTGGGAAAACCGACCTTCGCAAGGAACAAAAACATGAAACACAAAGACATGATTGCGCACAAACTCCACTCCGGAACGCGGCTTCTTCTATTAGCCTCCGCAGGGTTTATTTTGGCAGCCACTTCGCTTTCGTTTGGCAACGAGTTGTTGCTTAATTATTCATTCGACCAAGGGTCAAATAACTGGCGCGTGGCCTCCGCCATAGCCGTGAACCCGTTTTCGACCGTTGGCCAAGCTTCTCTGAACGTTCCAGACTATACCGGGAATGTGCTTTCGCAGGACCTCGATATGGTGGGGGTGAGCAATGCGGCCGTTCGAGCAAGCCTCACACTCACACGCATTGACACCGTCTCGGGCAGCGCTGTAACGGCGCATCTCTTATACGCGGATTATGCGGGCATCACGAATCGGGTGTTGCTGTTGAATCCCGAGAATAGCTCCATCACAAACAATACGGAGATTTCCGCCAATCTGACCCTGCCCACAAATGCCCGGCGCCTGGTGCGATTCGAAGTGGACAAAGCAGCGTCCGGTAACTTCGATCTGCTGGCAGCCAGCCTGGATGTTACACCGTCAGGACCGGCACCTTACGTTTACCAGGATCGACCGATGGACGGGGACGTTTTTGCTACGGGCACAAACATCTACATGGTGGCGCAGGCCTCTGCCTTGGAACTCTCCGTATCACAGGTGAGCTTTCGCGCAAATGGGAAGCAGATTGGCATCGGGGATCGGCACAAGCTTTATGGCGAGTGGACTTTCCCCACGGGTGAGCACATGAGCATCATGCCAGGGCCGACGGAAATGATCGACCTTTCGTTCCCGGATTACAGCTTCTACGTGATGGATGGCAGCTTTCCCTCCTCAAACCAGTTTGTGGGGATGTTCACCACGTGGCTCGATTCCGGCATGGCCGAGGGTTCGGCAACTGTCGAGTTCAGTTTCACGCCAGCCGGCCTGCTCAACGCCCTTTTCCAGGGGGACGCCCCGCTTGGTAATCGGGCTCTGTCCAATGGGGCAACCGAAGCGGGATTCGCCTACTACACCTTTATGTGGACGAATGTTCCGGCGGGCCTTTACGGAGTGACAGTCGTGGCCACCTACGGAACAGGTGAGACGGTTTCCGGGTCGCCGTTGAATTTGGAGGTGGCTGGTGGTGGTGACGTGGAGAAACCCTCTGTTCAGGCGGGCCTAGTCAGTCCGGGCCAGATCAAGCTATCCTGGGTGGGTGCGAGTGCAGACTTTAGACCAAAGTACACCACGGACCTTGGAAACGGTCAGTGGCAGCCCGTGAGCGGCACGCCCCAACTGGTCGATGGCAGTTGGACCCTCACGGTAGATGTTGGCAGCACGCCCGTGTTTTTCAGGCTGGAAAAGTAACAAGCGATAGGCTGGTGAGCCTAGTTAAGTAGGTGGGGCGTCGTGAGATAGCCTCTCTCGCCCTGCGCAAAAAATGCGCTCTGTCTATATCTAGTCATTAAAAGACTGTAAATTGCCCCGGACAACGACTAACGTTCTTCTTACGTTGAGCTGTTCGATGGAAGTCTATGAGACGTGGAGCAAACGCGGTCTGACGCCCTGCGTATGGTTCCTGCCTTTGTTTGGACAGCTAATATACTTTCAGGTTTGCCTCTACAACCACCAACACGACCCAAGATGAGTATGGCAGATAACACAGCCTACCGTTCTGAAACAACCCAGCCTCAATCACGGGGGCATTGGCACGAGCGAAAATGGAGAGCCCCCCTTCTCATGGCGGGTGCCTTCATTTGCGCCCAGGCTGTCTGCTTCGCTCAAAGCGAGCGTGCGCACATCGGAAGGGGAGCACAGCCGGGTGAGGTCCAGGTCCTGGTGGAAACGCGCGATGACAAGTACTACCATTTGGAGGGAGCCAGCGACCTTGCGGATTGGCGCAGCCTTGCAGGCGCAGGTGGCACCGGGACGAACCTTGGTTTTACCATCCAAACTGAAGGGCAGGAGAGGCTATTCTTCCGTTTCGTTGTGGAAGATAACGGCGTGTTGCGCAGCGTTTCCAACCTGGTGTTGCAGGCAGAAACCGGTTTTGGGGAGGCGAACCTGCGTTCAGCTCTGCTCCTGTCAACAAACGGAGTTACGAATACGGACGATTTGTTTAACCGGTTCCGCTCGGTTTACCGGGTGAATGAGGAGGTGGCAAAGCTGCAAAACATGGGGCTGAAGATTGACGCCGGAAACGTGATCGGCCTGCTAAGAGAGGCAGAGCTGCGCACGAATTTGAAGCCGCTCGAAGCCCAGGGGTTTCGTCCCGCGCTCACGGATGCCCTGGTCAGGAGCCGTTTGGACATGTCCGGGTTGCATCGATTCATGCGCCGTCTTCCGGCAGGCCAGGAAGGCTTGATGGCTCGCGATGGGTATATCGAATTCAAGAACGCACTTAATGAGGCCGGGAACGTGCAGGTGACTTTGAGCGAATTCCAGCAGCTTCGAGGTTACGTTTCCAATCTGCAACCGGTGGCTGACCTTCGGCTCCTGCAAAGCCGTCAGAGTGTTACCTCTGGAACCACCAACGAGGAACCAGCAGCTCTGCTGGAGGAAAAGTTGGCAAAACCGCTTCCGCCGAGCCACGGGTATGTTCCCGAGTATGCCAGGAAGCTTTCTCAGGCCAGGCTCATGGTTCAAACTTATCCGCTGACCATTCTTGGGTATCGAATGGACCAATCGGGGCCGTTTCCTGTCCCAGTGGAGATTGGCCCTGTTTCGCCGTTTACGGAGGAGAGCCCCAACGCCGGGTACCGGCGGTTCCTGGTGAATGAATCAGGTCTGGCGTGGTTTAGGGTTTATGGTCATGCCCAGGGGGGCCGCCTGCTGATACGAAGCCCGGGTGGAGTTACTCTGCTGGATCAGCAGATCCCTGCTAACACCTCCCGCGGCTTCATCATTCCCGTTCTGAAGGAAGACGAATGCGCCGCGTTTGAAGTGCTGAAGGCCGCTGGATTGACTCTGACCCTGGTAACTGTTCAGAGACCTTTAATGGTCGAGAACAATGGCGGCCAGTCGAGGCTGGAGGACCACCTGCTGGCCCGAGTGCTGCCTTCGCTGCCGGCAGGAGCGGCCTGGTTGAGGTTCCCTGTCCTCAATGGCGGACAAAGCGGCCAGTTGCTGCGGCCATCCGTGGAAGTCCGCAACAGTGTGACCACTAATGCGACATACCAGGCCATCCTTGTTGGCGCTGGTTCTGCGGCATCCTCCTCTGACATACCGGTCAACCAGCATACGGTGCTGGAAACATCCCCTGAGAACGGATTGTTTAACCTGTTCGTTCTACCTCGTGGATTGAGTGGCACCCCATTGTTTACGTTCAACCCAGCGACGGGCAAGGTCGCCTCGCTAGGGCTCTTTGCGCTCAATGACACGGACGACCCGGGGGATTCGGTCCTAAGCTTCTCTCTCAGTTATGCGCCTGTGCTCACGCGCCCCTTCGTGCTGGGGAAATTGAACAAGGTGGCGTATGCGCACGACGGAGAAGATGGCAGCTTCGGAGAGATCAAGATCTCGTTGCATGCAAACATTGCGCCCTTCTTTGAACAGTCGGCTGGGTTCGGGAATGTCTTCGGAGAGAGCGTGGCGTTTGAAGCCTGGCGCAAATGGATGGACAACGGTAAGAGTGCGGCGAAGCTCATGGGTGATCCCCTGTTTGTCTCCGGTTTGCAGGCCATCCGCGAGAACGTCGATTTCATGGGCGAGTTCGGCTTCTTTTTCATGGTGCCCGGTTCTCAATACAGTGTGTCGAACAATGATGATTTGATGACCCTTTACAGCCTGTATGTCAAAAGCGAGCTGGGCAAGAGCTGGTATGGCAACATCAGCAACGCCCAGGCGCTCTATCAGTCGTGGGCTGGCCGAGTGGTTCAAATCAATGCGTTCAAGTACCCTTTCGGCCAGAAGTACAAAATCTCCGACTTCACCTGGGAAGGGTCGCCCTTCGCAGGGGATTTTTCCGCGTATCCCTTGCATCCAGTCATTCCCACGGATACTCCCATCTTTGCCATGCCGAAGGATCGCATGGCGGGAGAGTCGTTGCCCATCTCATTTGATTACGCCACCTGGGAGGAAGATGAACTGGACAAGAGCGACCTCCTGGGGGCGGCTCTCAAGGGGGTTGTTAACACCGGGTTGGCCATTTTGGGGCAAAACTGGGCACAGGCCGTCTGCTCCGGGGTGGACATGGTCGATGAGATGCATAAGACCATTGAAGCTGCCAAGGATGATCCGATCGGTTCGGCAAATTTTCGGCTCAACCGAGCTTCGAGCAAGCACGGGTTCTACGGACTCGAAGATGACCAGATGAAGTCGGTGAACATCTCGGGCAAACCGAAAAGGAACAGCGTGAACGCGTTCGAGAACGGCCTCAATTACGCAAAGATCATCTGCGATACCATGAGCGCCGTCTCGTCCATTCAAAGTCAGGTGAGCACCATGAAGAACAACCTCACACTCGCGTGGGATATCTTCAGCACGGGCAACCTGGCTGATGTGGAAACACTCAAATCTGTCCTGCTTATGGCGGCAGGCCAGGACGCTTCCAAAGTCGTATTGATTGAAGATTTCATCTCCAAACTCAAATCGGGCCAGTTATCGGAGCAGTTCGAAGTGGCAGTCATGCTGGCTCAACTCTCACAGGATATCACACAGGGAACGGACCTGTATGACAGCTTCTCCGGACTCGCCGCCGACCTCGAGAGCATGAGCGGAATGGGTTCACTCGGGTTCAACATGGTCCACAGCGAATGCTACTTTCATTTCAATGGCTACGGAGACCGCAAAACCACGGGCAACAGCACCATCGGCATTGTGCGCTCTGTTCCGGCTCAGTCCATCTCAGTGATTCTCGACAAGGTCAGCGTTTTTGACATCAAGGAAGAGGCCTTGGGCCTCCCTGCTGAGATCTTCATCAACACCCGCGTGGGTGTGGTCGCTGATCAGGCTCCGGTTTCCTGGAACAAAGTTAACCTCCAGTTCACGGACGAGAATAACCAGTTGATCCTCGATAACGGCAGCAAGGGCTACACGACCTGTCCGAATATTCCGTATGCCGCGTATGCCAAGCGCAGCTTCCCCAAGCGGGAGTTCTTTACTCCCGGAGCCTATGAACCCTGGTCCACGGTTGATAACACAATGCTCCAGGCCGCTTGGGGGTCCGGTGTGAATACGGCTGCCATCTATGTTGAGATCGGGGCTTATGAGAATGATGGTGATAACATTGATGACGATATGATCGGGGTATATTCCCGCACCTTCCTACTGGAGGACATTCTTAAGTCTCCCGGAGTGGAATGGCAGCAACTGGACTCGACCCACTGGCGCCTGGAAGTCAAGGATCACCCTGTTTTTGATGCGACCAGCCTGGAGACTGTGGTCGAGGTGCCTGAAGGGGCCACCCGAGAGGCGCAACTGGCCCACAATCGCAACCGGCTCGCACATCCCTCCGCCATGATCGATTTTCATATCGATCTCGAACTGGGGAGCTTCACCGAGTGGGCCGACACGAACAGCTACAACATCAGTCCGGAGGATTCGACCAAGTCGCTGGCTGGCATCAATCTCAAGGTGGTTGCCACCGGAACAGAACCTGCTCAAGGGATCATGGATCTAAAGGGAAGCCGCGCGCTGGTGCATCTGGAAACCCAGGCTCAACAGGAGCGGATCGGGGTCTATGAGATCGCTCCTGCGGCACCTGCCATGCTTGAACAGCTCTGCCTCCTGCCCACTGCCGCCATGTCTTCCGAAGTGCAGAGCTGGTTTCACAGGACCAACTTTCTTTGGGCTCAATTCGCCCGAAACGGAGAGTTTGTTGTCCTGGCTCATACCGGTGGATTGGCTGCTTTTGATCTAAGAAATCCCACCGCTATTACCGCAACCACCTTCACCTTGCCTGGCACGACCTATCCCAGCCGTCTTGCCGTGGACCAGGATCAGCAACATGTCTATGTCTCATTCAGAAAGACAGGTCTGGATTTGGGTGTGTACCGGCTGAATGCGGATGGTTCTTTCTCCGAGGTGACAACCAGGAACGACATCAATCACACCATCGCCGGGTTGGTGCCCGCGCCGGGTGGTGGCGTGATCGTGCACGCCGTGTCCGGCATCCGCAACGACAGCCATGGCTACAAGCGGTATGCCATCGATCCGTCCACCACTTACTTTGTCGATGCGGATGATCTTCAGGATGAAGGTGGCGACCGCTTTGGTAACAGCAATACGCTGCTGAAGTATGCCTGGATAAACGGACAGCTCCAGCCGGAGAGCATCTGTGAATTGGCCGGCGAGCTTTCCGAGTCCCAGATGGCCAAGGTTTCCGAGCGCCACCAGTCCTCCATGTTTTGTTTCTTTGACTCACGAACACTGCTGTCGAAAGGACGCAACCCGTTCGCTGTTTCCATGGATGCCGCCGGCATGTTTGAGAACCCGGCATGGCTCAACTCCAAGGACGGGCAGTTTCACAAGTACTGGGTAACGGATCTGCGCGGCCTCGACACGGGCAGTTGCTATATCAGCAGCAAAATAAACAGCCGCATCAACAAGGGTTTCCTTAAGGCCTATTCAACCAACGAAGCCGCCCTTTCCCCCTTCAATGCCTTCACCCGGCAGCAAGGCCCGCTCACATGTTCCGACCAGTGGCTCGTCTCGGCTGACCTCTTCCTCTTTTCTACCAATGGTGGAACATACGTTTTGACCCGCGGCCGTGCCACGACTTTCAAAGAGTACGATGAGATCAGTGATGCCGCTCCCCTGGCGCTGGTGGATCTTCATTTCACGGCTACCAAAGAGTTGGCACCCGTCTTCTCGGGCGTGCTCGCGATGCCATCCCCGACGACCATTGGCGCCTACACATTTCTGGGCAATTCAAACCGGGTAGCCACCGGTGCCAGCGATACCTCAATGGGCGGCAACGACCTATATGTCATGGGCCTGATTGATCCGCAGTCGCCCCAGGTGGAGGCACACTTCGGGGGCGAGCTTTATCTCACTCATGACCTGCTGTATGTGGAGTCGCGGAAGCTGCTGTTTGCGATCAATGCCTATGCCTCAACGATTGACGTCTACCAGATGCAGAATCCGGCTTCCCCGGTTCTAGTCACCAACCTCCCGGCCATCGTTCGCAGTCTGGCCTGGTCTGAGAAGCGCCAGCAACTCTACGCCACAGCCTCCAGTTCAATCCTGATCTTCACATTGGATAACGATGGCCGGTTCGCAGCTCATACCGAGCTTTTCAGCACGGCTGGAGTCATCAAGAAGATCGCCTACAATGATGAACTGGACCTCGCGATAGCCTCAGCCGAGCCCACGTGGACATTCACCGGAAATCATGAGCTCCTTGTTTTAGATTTTCAGCACGCTGCTTTGACCAATCTCAGTGCCGGTCGTATCACGCTTGCCGGCCGCTGGATTCACCCGGAGCCCGCGTTCTACACATCTGTGAACGATGTCGCCCTGAGCAAGGACGGAAATCGCGGTTACGTCGTGATCCGCAACAAGAATCAGTATATGGATCTTTACCGGTTCGATCTCTCCAACCGGCAGGCGCCGGCGGTAATCGACTCCGTTTATAACACGACTTCCGTTGTCCCGCTCATTGGCGGGTTGGGGCTCAGCCCGGATGGCCGCTACCTGGCCTGCACACGAGCCGGACTCGATGTTTTCGACCTCCAGACCCAGACAACAGGAACCCTTGTTCCCACGGCACATCTGGATGATCCGGAGGGCCTTTATCCCCCCTTCGGCTCGGTCGAGTTCTCTGCTGACGGGAATTACATCCTGACCGCCCGCACCGGATACAACAACCACGTGTTGCGCATCCAATTATTCCGTTAGGCAAGTCTCACAAGAGAACCCGGCCGCCGCTTGATCACAAGCGGCGGATTCTCACGGATTTATCCTCAACCGGAAGTAACCCCCCGGCCCTGCGGTGGTCGGCGAGCTGTTCTGGTACCCAATTGTTCCCGACGCGGGGACAATCCCGGATTGAACATCGGCCCAATGCACCAGGTTGGTGGAGCGCTGAAGCGAGTATTGTTGACCGGGCACCGCGCCGGACAAGTTTACCTGAAATCGGTTCTGGGAATCGAAGCCACCGGAGAGCGTGCCCGCCGCGACCAGAACCACATCTAACGAGTGCGTCTGGATATTCCCGGCAGCATCCCTGACTTCGACGCGGTAGCCACCATCGGCATTCTCTGTCACCAGGCCAAGCTGCAGCGTGCCATTAGTGGCGCCCGCCGCGGCATGGCCCTCCTTGTACCATTGCCAGGACAGATCACCCCAACCCACTGCCGAGGAGGTCAGTGCGCCCGTCGTTCCTAAAGCGAGCGCCTGGCTGTTCGCGGGCACTTGTAGCAGCACCGGGGCGCCCGCTTCAATGAGATCCAGCGTGGCTGTGCGACTCCGCACGATGGTCGAGCCGTGACTGGCTTGAACAAAATAATCCCCTGCTGCGGCCCAGGTGAGGTTGGAAAGAGTCAACTGCGCCAAAGTAGCACCGGCCAGGGGTAGCCCCTGGTGGAACCACTGGAAAGCCGGGGTGGTGGCGCCCTGGGTTTGCACGGCAAACGTGACCGATTGTCCCAGCAAGCGGCCTGCATCGCCCGGTTGCACGACAATGCGCAGCGCTTCCGAGTCTATGGTGAGTAGCGCGCTGTTTGTAATGGTGCCCGCAGCATTACTGACAGCGATGGAATAAATACCTCCGTCTGCCGATTTGGCATCGACGACCTCCAAAGAGGGGCCAGTGCGCCCAGGGAGGGCTGCTCCATCCTTGAGCCAACTGAAGCCCATGGGTGCTGTGCCGCTGGCACGTATTTGGAAGGTGTGCGCGCCGCCCACCGCCACATGGGCGGGTTGCAGAGGCCGAAGAACGCGAGGTGGTTGAGGAGCATCATCCGAAAGGGGCGTGGCACCGGCAGGGTTGGGAATCAAAAACACTCGATTAAGGCCGCCGAGGGCGAGGCAGGCGTCATGGTTCGCGCCGGAGAGTTTGGGGGCCGAGGCCAGGGGCGTATGGGCATCGCCCGTGAGTCGCTGCAAGCGGGGTTGGGTGGCGCTCAGGTCAACTACAAGCCCCTTGCCACTGGGAAACGAGGCATCGCCGGGAGCGAGGTAAGAGCCGCCCAGAAATAAGGCTCCCTGGTAATGATTGACATAATTTATGGTTTGCCAGCGTCCCAAATCATATACCTGGCGGGTCCCCTGAGGATCTTCGGGATGGCAGAGCACGAGCTTCACTGAGCGGGGTCCGAACCAATTCGTCTCAAATCGTTGTTGAACCACGGCAGCAACTCGCTGCTGCCATGCGAAAACTCCCAGGGTAGTCGTGGTGGCCTGGGGGACAGCATCGAGCAAGGACCACTGCTGAGTGCTGGAGGATAGCTGGGATGCCAGCCATGTGGATTCCCCTTGGTCCCCGGTTTCACTGATCAGGCGTCCGAACATGGTTTGGACCACGCAGCCCACACCTGCGGAGTAAGCCTCGCGCATGGCGTATTCCAAGGCGCGTGCCGCGGCATCCCCACCGAACAGCGCCGACGCATTTCCGATGGCGTCCAGCACCACCAGCCAGCGGGCGATGCAATCGTGATTCTCGAAAGCGTGCCGGTAATCCAGCAGGAGATTGGCCATGGCAGGCCCATCCGACAGCAGTTCGCTCAGCAGGCTGCTCATCCAGTCACCCATTACCCGCTGGACGCCTACCTCAAAGTCGAGGCAAGGGCGCGTCAGTTCAACCAATGGCAAATCCAGATCGCTCAGCCCGAAGCCTTCCTGGGCTTGGTGCCGTAGCATCTGTCCTGCCTGCGCTCGGAACAGATCCACAGGCCGGATGGCCGCCTGCTGATAGACTTCGCCAAGAGTGAGTTGCCCCATCCCGCGGGTCTGCAACGCGCTGATCAGGTCTGAGACCCGGCTTTCTGCGTAGCCAGCTTGCTGCACGCGTAACCCCCAGGCCGCCAACGCTGATCGGAGGCTCATTTCTGGGGTTACAGACTGGTTATTGGGAATTGAAGCGATGATCGCTTGAGCTGCCAACCGGCCAGCTAGCAGACTGGCCTGATGTTGGCCAGCCACCTGACCGTGTAGAGCCGCCCACTCCGCCGAGCCCCCAGGCAAATCGAAAGCCTGGGACAGCCTGCCCGCCAGATTCTCGCCGAGTGTCTGCTGCATCGCCCGCATGTGCTCATTGATTTCCGCCGTAAACTGCCCAAAATCAGTATGTCCGGTCAGATATCGATAGAACTTCAGCAGTTCAAACCATGCCAGGCCATCGCGGTTTAGAGCAACGCCTTCGCCTGGATCGTTCCAGGAGAACAGAGCTAAATCAAGCAGCTTGGCCGTGGATTCCGGGAACTGCGCGCAAGGAGGCAGACTCGGTAAGTCCACCCCGGAAACCGAGCTGATAAACCCGCGGACCGAGTCCAAAACCCCGTTTACCGCGCCGAAACCACCAGCAGTTTGGAGCATGACGTCCACGAGTTGGCCTGCCGGTGAAGAGGCGGTTTTGTCCAGTAACCCTTGCAAACTCAATTCCATGAAATCAGGACTTCCGAGCAGCGGACTGATGACGTGCAGCGTCAGGTAACGAGCAAGGGTTTGTTCGTCGATTTCCACGTTGAACGCCGCCACGAGGGCCGCTTTAGTCTGGTCCGCCGTCTGGAGCTTGAGGTTTGGAGCTAAAAGGGTATCCAGCCAGGCCTGCAGAACAGGCGAGTGCCATTCCCGGGCGAGGTGAGCCTCCAGGTTGGGGTCCATCTGGTTCGCAATCGCCTTGGCCAGCGCCAACTCCAGCGGATCATCCAGTGCCATGCCGTATTGTGCGAGGACATCCTTCAGCAACTGGGTGCTTGCGTGATGCTCCAGGACGCGAGCCGTCAACAGAGTTCCAGAGGGGCCGTTTGAGCGTGCGTACACCTCCATGCCGCGTGCCTGCAGATCGGCCAGCCTGGCAGCGGCGAGCGCCTCTTCGACCAACGCCCTTAACGGCTTCTCCAGGGCACCTGCTGCAAAGATCTTCTCCAGCTTGGGTTTCCAAAAAACGTCGCGCTGCACCTGGCGGGTTGATTGGTACGCAGTCAGGCGCACTTGGTTCAGGCTAGGATCGAACCACAGACTGGCCGGGGCGCCACCCAATCGGCAGTTCAAAGGATCGCCGTTTAGGACGGACCGGCCATCGGGCCCTCCCCACAAGAACAAGGGAATGGAAGGATCGCTGATGTCCAGGAGCACTTCTTGATGCACCTGATTGATATTCTCCGGCGTGATTCGAGCATTGGGAATAACCTGCTGCAACATGCTCGCGTGTCCGCCGGCTACATGGAGTTGTGTGGTCCCCAAACCAAGGCCGGTATTGGGCGAAACTAACGTTCGGTCCAGGGACAACCGGCCATCGGGCTGGAATCGGTATAGATGCAGTCCGGTCCGAACCTGGAGCAACAGACCTTCCTTGAAAGGCACCAGCGCCAAAGGCGTGAACATGACACCGTTGGTTTGCAGGGCGCCAAAGTCCACAGAACTCGCAAGCACGGGACGCGTAACATTTCGCGTATCCCAAACGTCCAGTATCTCATGCCCCGCCGAGTCAGATACAGCCACAAACAGGCGGTTTCTGAATCCGGCCAACTGATGGATGGTAGTGACAGTGGCGGGACGTCCGGTCTGGTTGGTGCTGACATACAGTGTGCCCAGGATTCCTGTTGGCAACACGTGGGCTTGAGGTGTGAGTTCCTGGGCGGAGACCGGAAAGAATCCGATGCACCCCAAGAGCATTAGTATATACCTGCGGCCAATGCACATGCGTTTCCTTTTTTGCGGGTCAATGCGGCAGCCTCAGAGCGATGGTCTGATTTGCCGACAATTTTTGAATACTATCGACTCAATATGTAATGACTTGAGCCGAATTTTGTAAGGCGGAAAGTGGCAGGAAGGGTGGCGGTGCTGAAACGCTGCCGGAGTTTTGATCAGAAGCGGTGTAACCGGGGCAAAATCGAAAGAGGGACTTCAAATACGCCCCGAGACTGCCTTTATTGAAGGCCCGCCCCGCTCTCCCCGGCGATATGTGGGCACGAAGAAACCTGCCGCCATTCCCTCACGAATGGAGCGCAGGCTTCCTTGAATATCTATGCAGACCAGCCCCTTACTCAGGACGCGGACTTCTTCCCTTTCCTGGCTTTGAGAGCGACTTTGGGAGCAACCTTGGGAGCGACTTTGGACTTTCTCGCTGGCTGCGCCTTGGCTTTCGTGGCTTTCGTGGCCTTCGTGGCTTTCTTGGGTTTGCTGCGTTTAAGCAAGTCGTTAACCGAGATCTTCTTTGCCGTTTGGAGGCGATAGCTTTGGCTGCCTTTGTAACGGCGCTGGGTTCCCTTGCGCTGACGCTGGCGTTCCCGGGCCAGTATTAGGTGTTTCGCGCAGCGTGATCCCTGGGCTGGGGCGCCGCATTCGGTGCACAAGCCATCGCGCTGTTTGCGCAGTTGATACTTGCGCTGGCGTGAAACATTCAGGTGCTGGAATTCGTCTTTAATAGGCGGTCTCATGTCTCGTTAAGCAACCTTGTACCATAGTTCCTTGAAAAGGTTAAGAAGTTCTTTTAAGGTTCGAATTAAGCCATCCCAACCATTTGATGAAAGGATAATATGATGCACCTGCCGAATGACGCGATTTTGTTGCGGGTCTTTATTGGGGAATCGGACCGGTGGAAGCATCAACCGTTATACGAGGCAATTGTGTTGAAGGCGCGAGAGATGCATCTCGCCGGTGCCACCGTTCTGCGCGGCCCGATGGGCTACGGCAAATCAAGCCGGCTGCACACGACAAAGATTCTGCGGCTTTCGACGGATTTACCGGTGGTGATCGAGATTGTGGATGCGGAGGAGAAATTGAACTCTTTTCTACCGGTGTTGGACGAGATGATGACGGGTGGATTAGTGACGCTTGAGCGGGTAAGGGTGATCGATTATCGGGCAAATCCTGAT
This sequence comes from uncultured Verrucomicrobiota bacterium, assembly GCA_942493075.1. Lineage (GTDB taxonomy): Bacteria > Verrucomicrobiota > Verrucomicrobiia > Limisphaerales > UBA8199 > JBBQYD01. Next base: position 1,153,440 of record OW818681.1, read on the forward strand.
CCGGAAGAGCCAGAGATTTAGGGAGGTCTTCACGATTCTTCAAATAGTGCTTGCAGTCCTTAGCAATTTGGCTAATTATAAAAACGTCGAATGACATCCTCAGCACAATCTGAATACAAAGCGAAGGCCAGGATCATCAAAGCCCTGGCTCATCCATCGCGTCTGTTTATTGTGGATGAACTTTCCCGGGGAGAACGGTGTGTGGCTGAGCTTACCGAAATGATTGGCGTCGAGATGCCGACGGTTTCCCGCCACTTAAGCCAACTGAAAGGTGTTGGCATCGTGGAAGACCAGAAGCGTGGTTCTCAGGTGTTCTACCGGTTGAGGGTTCCCTGCGTGCTCAAGTTTTTCAACTGCGTGGAAGCTGTTCAGAAGAATGGAAAGAAATGAGGCAGAACGGCTCGATTTTTTTTTGGCTAAGACTTAGCTACTTTGCTAAATGACGACGAACTGGAAGTCAGAATGGAAGCCTTTAGCCCTCATCGTGGGGCTCTTCCTGGCATGTTTTTACTTGCCTGTCGGTGTGCCGCGCTTTGATAACGCCGTTACCGAGGCCTTCGAGCTTGTGAGGTGGTATGCACGCGAGCACGTGATCTTGTGCCTGGTCCCGGCGTTCTTCATCGCGGGCGCGATTGGCGTTTTTGTAAGCCAAGCCTCAGTGATGAAGTACCTGGGGCCCAAGGCAAACAAGGTGCTGGCCTACGGGGTTGCCTCGGTCTCGGGCACGATTCTCGCCGTCTGCTCCTGCACCGTTCTCCCGCTCTTCGCCGGGATTTGGCGTATGGGGGCTGGTCTGGGACCTGCCAGCGCTTTCTTGTATTCAGGTCCCGCCATTAACGTTCTGGCGATTATCCTCACTGCCCGGGTCTTGGGATTGCAGATGGGTATTGCGAGGGCCATTGGAGCTATTGGATTCAGCATCGTGATTGGCCTGCTGATGCACCTGATCTTCCGGAAGGAAGAGCTGGAGAAGGCGGCCGCTGCTGCGCAACAACTTGAACCTGATGTTAACCGGCCTTTGTGGCAGAACGTGATCTATTTCGCCAGCATGATCGGCATCCTGGTGTTTGCCAATTGGGGGAAGCCCATGGAAAACTCAGGGCTGTGGCACGCGATCTGGGTGGTTAAATGGCCGATCACAGGGGCCTTCGCTGCTGCCTTGGCGGTGATCCTGGTGCGCTGGTTTGGAATGGTGTGGTGGAAGGTCGCAGCGGTGGGTGTTCCCACGACCGTCCTCGCATTCGTCTTCTCAGAGCAACCGATGATTCCCTTCGTCTTCGCCGTCGTGGGGCTGTCCATCATCACCAGCACGAGCAAGGACGAGGCAGGGGATTGGTTCTCGTCAACCTGGACGTTTGCCAAGCAAATCACGCCTTTACTGCTGTTCGGAGTTCTAGCGGCCGGCTTCTTTCTGGGGCGTCCCGGCAAGGAAGGGATCATCCCATCCGAATGGATTACGCAAGCGGTGGGAGGCAACTCGCTGCGCGCGAACCTGCTTGCATCCGTCGTTGGCGCGTTCATGTATTTCGCCACTCTCACAGAAGTCCCGATTCTCCAGGGACTCATCGGAAGTGGCATGGGCCAGGGCCCGGCATTGGCGCTGCTATTGGCAGGTCCAGCACTCTCGCTCCAGAGCATGCTGGTTCTGCGGAGCATTATGGGGGTTAAGAAGACATTGGTCTTCGTCTCGCTCACCGTAATCATGGCCACCATCACCGGCCTCATCTACGGAGCAATCGTGAGTTAACAAACATCAAAGGATATTAATGAAAAAACTACAAATTCTTGGAACAGGCTGTCCGAAATGCGCCGCGCTGATGGCGGCCACGCAAAAGGCCGCAGAAGAAACCGGCGTGCCTTTTGAGATCGAGAAAGTCTCCGATCTCAACAAGATCATGTCCTTCGGGGTCATGATGACCCCTGCGCTCGTTGTGGATGGAACCGTCAAAGTAACGGGCAAGGTTCCTTCCGTGGAAGAGATCAAGAAGCTGCTGGCTTAATTCAAAAAAGGAAATCCATGAAAACTCAGTCGGTTGGTTTTATCGGTGGGGGCCGCATCACTCGTATCTTTCTGGAAGGTTGGAAACGGGCGGGCATCCTGCCGGGAAAAGTGGTCGTGAGCGATTGCAACGCAGAGACCCTGGCCAAGCTCAAAGCAACGTTCCCTGCCATTGAGACAGTCGCCTCTAAAGAAACTGCTGCTGCGCAGGACATCGTTTTTATTGCCGTCCACCCTCCCGTGATGGGCGAAGTGGCGTCCAGCCTGCGAGGCCTGCTCAAAAGCGATTCCATCGCGGTTTCGCTCGCGCCCAAGTTCACCATTGCCAAACTGACCGAGTTTCTGGGGGGCTTTTCCCGCATAGCCCGAGTCATTCCCAATGCGCCTTCGGTGATCAACGCCGGATTCAATCCGATTGCGTTCAGCAGCGGTTTGTCCGCGGCTGATCGCACGGCGGTGATCGATCTAATAAAGCCTCTGGGTGAATGCCCCGAGGTGGCAGAGGAAAAGCTCGAAGGTTATGCCCTTCTCTCGGCAATGGGTCCGACTTACCTATGGTTCCAGCTCCAGGCGCTGCGGGAACTTGGCGGCTCTTTTGGCCTCTCAGATGCAGACACCACGGAGGCTTTAAAACGAATGGTCTGCGGCAGCGCCCGCACACTGTTGGAATCCGGGTTATCCCCAGCGGAAGTCATGGACCTGATCCCAGTCAAACCATTGGCGGAGATGGAAGCCACGGTGAGTGAAGCCTATCGAACCAAACTTCCGGCCCTGTATCAAAAAATCAAACCTTAACGTCTGTAAATCCATGAAGAAACCACTTGCAAAAGTATTGGTCATCAGCGTCGCGCTCCTGATCGCAGCACAGTTCCTGCCCAACACAGGGCAACACGCAGGGGGCACATGCTGCTTGCCTATCACCCTCAACGCCTTGGCGGCTGATGCTGGAAAAGGGACGAGTCCCAACGCGCCTGCGAAAACAGCCTTGCCTCGTCTGGTGGATCTGGGTGCTGACAAATGCATTCCCTGCAAGATGATGGCTCCTATCCTCAAGGAACTCAGAACAGAGTATGCCGGGAAAATGGAGGTCGAGTTTATCGATGTTTGGAAAAGCCCCAACGCGGGCAGACCATACAAGATTAAGATCATCCCCACACAGATCTTCTTCGATGCTGCCGGGAAGGAGCTTTTCCGGCATGAAGGCTTTTATGGCAAAGAGGACATTCTCAAAAAGTGGAAAGAGCTGGGAGTAGATCTTCAGAGCAAGCCCGCGAATGGAATTGTGCGCGAGGCACCCATCAAGGCAGACACCCGCTCGCGTGAGAGTGTTTGCTCCATGTGCGATGCAGATATCGACATCAAGACAAAGGTGGTGGTGAAAGGCCAATCTGAGCAACGGCTGATCTGCTCGCCCCATTGCTATTTCATCTACTTTTCCAGCATCGTTGGCGCTGATGCCAAGGCCGAAGAGGCAAAGGTCAGCGTCACCGACTGGGCCACGGGCCAGACAATCCCGGCACTGAGTGCATCCTATCTCTATGGCATGGCCGCCAAAGGGCGGCCTACGGTTAAAGCGTTTGCTGATAAAGAAGCCGCCGCAAAAGAGCAACTAAAGACTCCGGGCAACATCGTGGGCTGGGAACTGCTCCGCTCAAAGGAGTTGGCGACCCGCTGCGCGTTCTGTGATCGCGCGGTGTATCCTGAAGATGCATGCGGGGTCAAATTCGGCAGCACACACGGGCACGGCTGCTGCACTCATTGCGCCATGGGGGTCGCTGCACGGCTGAAGCAGGATATTGAGGTCGAAGCGAAAGACGGGCTCACCGGCGAGCTCATTAAAGTTAGGACCGTGGATGGCCAGATCGCCTCGATTGAACCGGCCACAGCCATCGCCTGGTTCGGCCAGCATAAGAACGCTGAAGGCGAATGGGTTTCCGGAGGGTGCTTTAAACAGGGGTTCTTCGTCAGCGAAGCCAACCTGCAAAAGTGGTTGGATGAACGTCCGTCGATGACAGGTCGACAGATCAGTATCGCTCAGGCTCTGGCTGACAAGATGAAGCTGAGCACGGAGCAAATCGCTAAGGCCTGCAAGCTCGGCGAGTGCAAGTGAAACGCAGTACGTGACTCGTGAAACGTGACTCGTGAAACGTGAACATGTAATCCGTAAGGACGTAATTCCTAAGGCTGATTTCGAGGCGGGGCAGCGCAGCCAGGAGATCGCAATGGGCAAACCCGTGATTCGTAAAACGTGAAACGTGAACAAGGTCCGTCGATAGTCAGCGAATGGGAGAACGTGGGGTTAGGGTTATGGTTGGGCGCTGGTGGAATGTAGGCTTGATCTGTAATCCGTAACAAATAGAACGTCATGGACACCATGAACTACACCGACTGGCTCAAGAACATTCCAGAGACTCTCAAAGGGGATTCTCTTTGGAAGATGGAAGCGTATAGACTGGCTTTGTTCTCCGCGGACTTTGCCTGGCAAGATGTCACCAAGCTCATGAGGGACAAGCGATGTCTTGAAGTTGCGAGCCAATTGTACTCTGCCATGGGGTCCATCGGTGCGAATCTGTCAGAAGGCTATTCACGAGGCAGCGCTAAGGATCGAGCCCGGTTTTATGAATACGCACTCGGATCAGCCAGAGAAAGTCGAACCTGGTACTTCGATGCGCGCCATGTGCTCGGAGAGGAAGTGACACAGCACCGGATGGACTTCTTGAGCCACATCATCCGTCTGCTCCTGACAATGGTCCCGGAACAACGCGGAAGCGCACTCCACGAAGAATCCCTGGGTTACAGGACTCTTGCAAACAACCATCTCACCAGCGAAGAAATCCCGATGTCAGACACATGAGAACTCTGAGTGTCATCAGCCATACTTCGCGAGTTCACGTTTTACGTTTCACGTTTCACCTTTCAAAACACCCCACCCCCTAATCCAACCTCTACTCAGCGTCCACCCCCCCCTATGGAAACCCTCTTTACCACCCTCAGCCATGCGGTCGAAGGCTCTGCAGCCATTGCCCTCGGCGCCTCCTTCATTTGGGGCATCCTCAGCATCATTCTCAGCCCCTGCCACCTTGCAAGTATCCCTCTTATCGTTGGGTTCATCAGCGGACAAGGACGGGTGAGCACGGCTCGAGCCTCCGGCATAGCAGCCCTGTTCGCCGTTGGCATTCTGATTACCATTGCCATCATTGGAGCTGTCACCGCAGCAGCCGGCCGCATGATGGGGGACATTGGGCGCTGGGGTAATTATTTCGTAGCGGCCATTTTCTTCGTGGTAGGGTTGTATTTGTTGGGCGTCATCCGGATGCCGTGGTCAGGTCCGGGGCAAATCAACATGAAACGAAAGGGGTTGCTTGCTGCGTTCGTGTTGGGGTTGGTATTCGGCATTGCGCTCGGACCATGCACCTTCGCCTATATGGCTCCGATGCTGGCGGTCACGTTTAACCTTTCAAAGACCGCACCTCTTTACGGCGCGTCGCTTTTGCTCGCTTATGGTATTGGCCACTGCTCAGTGATCATCCTGGCTGGAACATTTACCGAAGTTGTTCAGCGTTTTCTCAATTGGAACGAACAATCCAAGGGGGTAACCGTTCTCAAATATGTCTGCGGCGTCTTAGTGATTCTCGGCGGCGTCTGGCTGATCTATAGTGCGTCCTAATCTACCATCTGCTTAAACCTGCCATGAATCTTCACTTCTTTCGCAAACTCCTGCCTTGGCTGATGGTTGGCGCTGTGGTCGCCGTGGCTGTTTACCGCGTCAGGTTCGCACCGGTCCCGGTTGCTGCCCATACAATCGGAAAGGGAGAAGTGCGTAGCGAAATCATGGGCACGGGAACGTTGGAAGCCCGTGTGCAGACGATCATCAGCGCGCGCATCCAGGAGCGGTTAGCGGAGGTTTTTGTAGATCAAGGGGACGTAGTCAAGAGCGGGCAATTGTTAGCCAGGCTTGACGACGCCGAGACGCGGCAGCAGGTAGCCATTGCCGAGGCCACACTTTCGGCAGCCCGTGCCACAACAGAACGAGTGAGGGCGGATCAGGCCCGAGCGGCGGCAGTGCTCCGGCAGACAGAGCTCGATCATCAGCGCTCAACCGAATTGCTGGCCGGTCGGATTGCCTCTCAGGCTGACTTCGATAAAGCAGTCGAGTCGCTGCGGGTGGCCGAGGCCGATTCGAAACGTTCCCAGGCGGCGATTATCGAGGCCGAACGCCAGGTGTTCACGGCCGAAAAGAATCTCCTTTATCAGAAGGAGCATCTCACATTCACAGAGATGCGCAGTCCGTATGATGGGTTGATTACCCGTCGAGATCGGGACCCCGGCGGTGTGGTGGTGCCTGGAGCTTCGGTGTTGCAACTCATCGCGACCAACGAGATCTGGGTCTCAGCCTGGGTGGACGAGACGGCGATGTCTCAATTGAAGGTGGGCCAGCCGGCACGAGTGGTGTTTCGCTCCGAATCCGGCAAGGCATATGCCGGCGAAGTGGCACGACTTGGGCGGGAAGCGGATCGCGAGACGCGTGAGTTCCTGGTGGATGTCCGCGTCAAGGATCTGCCAGGAAACTGGGTGATCGGGCAACGCGCCGAGGTGTTTATCGAGGCTGGCCACAAGAAAGACGTTCTGCTTCTTCCTCTTGAATACGTCCAGTGGCGAGAAAACAAATCTGGAGTGTTTGTTCGAGAAAAAGGACGCGCTCACTGGCGTCTTGTCTCGCTTGGCCTGCGGGGTTCTCGAGAAGCGGAAGCGAATCAAGGGCTGTCTGCTGGTGATCAGGTTGTGCGATTGTTGGAGTCAAAGAAGCAGCCGCTTAGCGACGGCCAGCGCATTGGTGCAAAATGAACCTCGCGATCCGTGACATTCGACACAGTCTCGGCCGCTTTATCCTGACAACCATTGGGATCGGGCTGTTGCTCATGATCGTGATGGGAATGGGCGGGATTTATCGGGGGCTAATTTTCGAGGCCACTTTACTGGTCGATCAACTCGGCGCTGATCTCTGGGTTGTGCAGGGAGGCACTCGGGGGCCGTTTGCCGAGGTTTCCCGCATTCCTGCAAGTCTTGAGGATCGACTGCGCGGGGTGCCAGGTGTGGCCGGGGCACGGAGATTCGTTTCCCATACGATCCAACGTGAGCACCACGGGCGTGCACTGCGTATGGTGGTTCAGGGGCTTTCCTGGCCCGAGGACAAGGGCGACTGGATTCCGCTGATGGCTGGGCGTCCTCTCCGTCAGGCACACTACGAGGTCATCGCTGATCGATCCCTTGGTTTGCCATTGGGTGAAAGAATCAAGCTGGGTAAGAACGTTTATGAGGTGGTTGGGCTGACACGAGGAATGACAGGCACGGCGGGAGATGGTTTGGCCTTCTTCACCGTGAGCGATGCGATGGCGGTTCAGTTTGATTTGCCAGGCGAAGCCACACGCCTGGAGCGCGCGTCACGCGTGGCAAGATTGGAGACTCTGGATTTAGGCCGCACCACGCCCCTGCTGTCCGAACGGGCGGCTGGCCCGGCCAGCGAGTTGCCTGCGCTGGCTCCGCCTCAAGTAAGCGCCGTCCTGGTGAAACTCCAGCAGGGCGCTGATCCAGCTCTGATCGTGCAGACTCTCGGTTCATGGCCCGATGTGACGGTGTATTCTCTCGAACAACAGCGAAATCTGCTCCTTTCAGGAATGGTAGATAGATCCCGGCGCCAGCTTGGTTTGTTTCGAGCGCTCCTGGTTGTCATTTCCACGATAATCATGGCGCTCATTCTTTATACGCTCACGCTCGATAAGCTGCACGATATTGCCATGCTCAAGCTGATCGGCGCTCGGAATAGCGTTATAGTCGGATTGATCCTTCAGCAGGCGTTGCTAATGGGAACGCTTGGGTATGGGCTCGCATGGTGGCTGGGGCAATTTGCGTTCCCACGGTTTCCCCGGCTCGTGCGCATCGAGAGCTACGATCTGGCCGTGCTGGGTGGCATCGTTGTGGTAATCTCCTTTTTGGCAAGCATGCTGGGGATTTGGAAAGCGATGCGTGTGGAGCCCAACAAAGTTCTTTCTGCATGAGCACTGCCATAGAGAACGCGCCCGCAATCTTCGCTGAGCAGCTCACCAAAGTGTATGGAACCGGCAACACCGAGGTGGTCGCGATGAAAGATGTGACTCTGCAGGTGGAGCGTGGCGAGGTGGTTGCCTTATTAGGCCCAAGCGGCGCGGGTAAATCCACCTTACTAACAGCCATAGGGCTCATTAATCCTCCCACATCAGGCCGGATCTCCATGGGGGGCAAGCTGATTATGGAGGCAGACCAGGCCAAAGTGGATCTGCGCACGTTCCGCAGGAAGCACTTGGGATTCGTCTTTCAAAGGGCGAACCTGATTCCGTTCCTGAGTGCTCTTGAGAACGTGCAAGTGGCTCTTGAAATCAATGACGTCGCGCCGCGAACCGCCCGTCAGCGCGCCATGGAATTGCTGGTTTACCTTGGTGTTGCTGACCGCGCTCGCAACCTGCCTGACGCCCTCTCCGGAGGACAGCAACAGCGAGTGGCAGTCGCTCGTGCTCTTGCGAATGAGCCGAGCCTTATCCTGGCCGATGAGCCCACGGCAGCCCTCGACAGCCAACGAGGGCGGCAGGTGATGGAGCTGTTTGGCAAAGTTGCGCATGAGCGCGGCGCTGCGGTTATCGTCGTGACCCATGACCATCGCTCCCTGGATGTTTTCGATACGACGTATGAGATGGAAGACGGTCTATTAAAACCCAAAATCACCAATCAAGCTTCAGCATGAAACAGAACGTAACTCGTCGGAACTTCCTCACAGCGGCAAGCACTGCTGCAATTACCTTCGCGACAACCACAGGCCTCTCTGCGGAGCCAGCAGGGGGCGGGAAACTGAAGATTATCGGGGTTTCCTGCAGCCCGCGGAAGGGTATGACTACCGCTAAGGCCGTTCAGGCGGCTCTGGACGCTGCCAAAGCTGTTGACGACCGGATAGAGGTTGAACTTATAGACCTGGGCGGGCTCAGCTTTGCAGGGTATTCCCCTAAGCCTCCGCAGGACGACTTCACTGCCATCCTTCCAAAGCTTCATGATCCTGCGTTGGCCGGCCTGATTATAGGATCTCCCTCGTACTTTCGTGGTCTGAGTTCGGTATGCAAGTCCTTCATTGAGCGCTGTGCACCCTTGCGAGAGCCGAAGATGCTTCTGGCAAACAAGCCCGTCGGGGTGGTGGCGGTCGGCGGCTTCCGGAATGGCGGCCAGGAACTCGTCATCGAACAAATCCAGGCAGGGATGCTCTGCTTTGGAATGGTCCCTGTGGGCGGACTCGCCCCTGCTTTCCAAGGTGCAACGTTGCTCTCCGCCAATGACAGCGTAGCTCAGGATGAGCTAGGCTTGAAAACAGCCACACAACTGGGAAAACATGTGGGCGAGGTAGCGATCAAGCTGGCGAAAACCACGTAAGCAGCAAGCTCCCAGGTGCTGACCAAATCAAGTTCACGCGACGAGCAGATAATCTTTTCCCTCACGCCGACCGCAACCATCCAGTTCAGCGCGGATCACCTCGCGCGCGCCGCGCTTGGACACGCCACTCAAAATAAACGATTGCTGCACGCCCGGTAGTTGGTCTGTGCCAATCACGCGTCGGCCATCACGCATTCGACCGAACTTTTTGGCATCAATATCAATAAAACCGGTGAACGGGTAGCCAGCGGCTTCCAAGTCGCGAAACCGTTGCCGGGTGACGCGGCCCGCGCCCCGCAGCCAAAGTTCGCGCGGCGGCGGGACTTTATCTCTGAGCCACAGAGCTAGATATTTGCATTTGAGGCGATAAAAGTTTTCCAACGAGTAGCGTGGCGCGACCCGTGACGAGCGAGTTGGCGAATCGTTCCAAATAAGCAACTCGGCGTCCACCTTCCCGAAGCGCACACCCGCGTGCAGCCAACGCAACCACAGTTCGTAGTCCTCAGGAAAATCGCCGTCCGCGTAGCCACCGTGTTCCGCGAGCAGTTCGCGGCGAAACATGACGCTCGGATGCGCCACGGGTGCTTCCACAAATCGCCGCAGCGCGATTGCTTCCGGCGTCAGCAGCGAATTGATCCACTCAACATGCGTGGCGTAACCGGCTTGTCGCGTCACATCGCCTCCAAATCGCACTCGACACGACACGACGCCAAGGTGCGGATTACGTTCCAGAAACTCGACTTGCCGCGCCAATCGTTCTGGCAGCATCACATCGTCCGCATCCATGCGCGCGATGAACTTCCCGCACGCCGCGTGACATCCCGCCTGCAGGGCAGCTACTAATCCTTCAGGCCGCTGGGTCAGAACGCGAATCCGCGCATCCAATCGCGCCGCCGCTTTCAATCGGAGCGGCGTTTCGTCCTGCGAACCGTCGTCCACGGCCACCACTTCCCACGCGGGGAAGGTCTGGGCGCAGATGCTCTCCAGTGCGGCGGAAATCGTGTCGCCGGCATTTCGCACTGGTAAAACAATTGAGACTATTGGATCGGTACGCATCGGTGGGCAGCAGGTCAATTGATTGCGGAGCCAATCTGCTCAATAAAGTTACGGTTCTTCGCACGCGGATGTGCGCCGATCATACCAGGACGCGACCGCCAGTCCGATGATCGCGGCGGCCAATCCTCCCAGCAAATCGACCAGGTAGTGGAATCGCAGCAAGACGGTGGCGAACCACATCATCGCGCATGGGAGCACCACCCACCAGAAGTGTCTCCGCCGATGCCACCAGTCAAACACCAGAAGGTAGAACGACACTGCAAAATGGACGCTGGGGAAAACGTCCACCCCATTACTGGCTGAATGGATCATGGCCATTGTCCATCCTATCACCCAACCTCCTTCAAGCGGCTCTGGAAAGCTCATGAACTGATGCGGCCCGCCGGCGGGCAGCAGGGTGTAAGCAAGAAGGCTCAGGCCGTATACAGTAAAGAGCCCGGCGAAGCACTTGCGAAAGCGAGGCAGATCGTATGCGCAATAGTACGCCGGTCCGGCGATGAGGTAGTAGAAAAAGAACAAATAAGCCAGCATCAGCCAATCGTTCATCCATGGGGAATCCCAGTTCGCGTAAGGAATGCTGGGGGTTTCTCCCAACAGGGCGCGATCCCACTTCAGCAAAAGGCCATCAACGCGCGACAAACCCAGCGCCGGAACAGCCTTCTCCAATATGAAAAACGCAAAACCCATCGCTGCAGGATAATACAATAGTCGTATCCGCCAGCGGAGGGGAGTCGGGTCGCGTCGGGCCCAGGAGCGCACGATGGCGGCCCCAGCCATGCAGCCGAAAAAGGCGAGAGTGAAGGGATGGTTGAGCCCCAACTCCGCTCCGAGACGAGCGCAGGTGATCGCAAGGAAAGCGCCGAAAACGATTTCATGCGGCAGCCAGGAGAAACCGCAAATGGCCGTTGCTCCCAAGCTGGGAGCTGCGGCGATCACTTGTCCTTGCCCAATAGGGCTCTTGGTCTTCCGGTTCATGGTTCTTGGCCCTGGTGAGGTGCCCATCTATTACTGTAATCTTTGGCTTTCCCGGCTGCGGCCCCCCGCAACCCCGGCCCTCATCTCTAGTGCAAGCGCTTGCTCGTGAAGTGCTTTAGCATTCCTTGGAAGGATTGCAAGCTGAACGTCGTCAACCTGCCCAAGCTTGTGATCGGATCAGAGTTAATGCCTGCCAGCGGCTCGTCCTGCAAGAGCCGCGCAACGCGCTGATTGAATGCCGCCTTCCAGCGCCACTATTAGCGGGGCCTGGCTCCCCGGTTTGGAGCAACAGCAAAAAATCAGTTTGCATTTCGTCGTATGGCGAAATATAGTAGAATTATCATGCGCGAGTTCATGAACATCACAAAGGCTTTGGCGGACGAAAACCGCGTCCGAATGTTGCTGGCTCTAGCGCAAGGTGAGCTGTGCGTCTGCCAAATTACCGAGTTGTTCGGCTTGGCTCCGTCCACCGTTTCCAAGCATCTCTCGATCCTTTACCAGGCGGGGTTGGCTGAATCCCGGAAAGAGGGACGATGGATTTACTACCGCCTCCCGGGGAAAGCAGCTCCTGCGCCGGTCCGGCGTGCCATCGACTGGGTAAAGCAATCGCTGGATGGTGCCAAAGAGGCGACCGAAGACGCAGAACGCCTCAAGAAGCTCCTCGGAATCGATCCCGTTGAACTATGCAAAAAGCAATGTCGAAAATGAAACCGACCATTCTTATTCTCTGCACCGGAAACTCCTGCCGCAGCCACCTGGCTGAAGGCATTCTCCAAAAAGCGCTCGGCAGCGACTATGCCGTTCGTAGCGCCGGGTCAAAGCCCGCCGGATATGTCCACCCCCTGGGTATTCAGGTTATGAAGGAAATCGGAATCGACATTTCCACCCATCATTCCAAGCACCTGAATGAGTTCCTGAACCAGGATGTAGAAACCGTTATCACCGTTTGCGGCAATGCGGACCAGGCTTGCCCCATGTTTCCCGGCCAAGTGAACCGGTACCATTGGGGATTTGACGACCCGGCTCACGCTGCTGGAACGGACGAGGAAAAACTCGAGGTGTTCCGCCGAGTGCGGGATGAAATCAAAACAGTGTTCGAGGCATACGCCGCAGGCAGAATGGATGAATCCCGACGAAAGAAATGCTAACACCGCCTCCTGAACCAGACTGCAAATCCCAATCAGAAACGTTATGAAAAACTTTCCAAAAATCATCGATCCTGAGGTTATCCGCCAACAGGTGCGCGAAGGGTACAGCAAGATCGCCACTAGCGGCAGCTCCTGCTGTGGCGGCAGTGCCAGTTCCTGCGGATCATCCCCGGTCAGCTCTGAAGAACTCGCCCGTCATATCGGCTATTCCGCGGAAGAACTTGCCGCACTCCCTGATGGCGCAAACATGGGGCTATCGTGCGGCAACCCAAACGCCCTGGCCGAAATCAAGCCCGGCGAGGTGGTGCTTGATCTTGGCAGCGGGGGAGGCTTCGACGTGTTTATTGCTGGCAAAAAAGTTGGACCCGATGGGCTGGTGATCGGCGTGGATATGACGCCCGACATGCTGGCAAAGGCCCGCAAGAACAAGGAGTCGTACCGCCAGACCACCGGCCTGGATAACGTGGATTTCCGGCTTGGGGAGATCGAGCATCTCCCGGTGGCAGACTCCAGTGTGGATGCAATCATTTCCAACTGCGTGATTAATCTCTCACCAGATAAACCGCAAGTCTGGCGCGAAATGGCCCGGGTGCTGAAACCCGGCGGCCGAGTTGCCGTCTCCGATCTGGCGCTACTCAAACCATTGCCTTCGGAAATTTTGGAAAGCATCGAGGCGCTCGTCGGCTGCGTCGCTGGCGCGGTGCTTGTATCCGAGGTCGAGCGAATGGCCAGGGAGGCGGGGTTGACAGAAATTATTCTAAACCCCAAGACGGCATACGTCGATGGGATGGTTGATTGGCAGGATCCCATCTACCAGAAGATCATTGCTAAACTGCCTCCAGGCACCAAGCCGGGGGGATACATCACCAGCCTGGAAATCAAAGCCCGCAAGCCCTCATTGACTTCATGAACGCACCTGCGACTTCCGCACCCCAGCCCGAAGCTGTGGCCAGGAACATGTCCTTCCTGGACCGTTATCTCACGGTCTGGATCTTTGCTGCGATGGGCCTCGGCGTGCTGCTGGGCCACTTCGCGATCAGTGATCCCGAAGGATTCTTTGCACCGATGACTGTGGGCACTACCAATCTGCCCATAGCCATTGGCCTCATTCTGATGATGTATCCGCCGTTGGCGAAAGTTAAGTATTCGCAGCTTCCCAAGGTGTTCGCCAACACGCGCATTCTTACGCTTTCCCTGGTGCAGAACTGGGTTATCGGTCCGGTGCTTATGTTCCTGCTTGCCGTGCTGCTGCTGCGCGATCACCCGGATTATATGGTGGGGTTGATTCTTGTTGGGATTGCGCGGTGTATCGCCATGGTTTTGGTTTGGAATGAGCTCGCCCATGGCAGCCGGGAATATGCCGCTGGTCTGGTGGCGCTCAACAGCATTTCACAGATTCTGTTTTACAGTTTCTACGCCTGGTTGTTCATCACGGTGTTGCCGCCTTACTTTGGGCTGAAAGGCGCCGTGGTGGAAGTCCACATCAGCGAAATCTTTTGGAGTGTCATGATCTATCTTGGAATTCCCTTCGCTGCGGGAGTGTTGAGCCGGGTAATCCTCGTGCCTCTGAAAGGAGAGGAATGGTATGAAAGAGTATTCATTCCCCGGATCTCGCCCCTCACGCTCACAGCCCTGCTCTTTACCATCGTGGTTATGTTCACTTTCAAGGGTGACGCCATCGTGCAGCTCCCGCTGGACGTGCTTCGTATTGCAATCCCCCTGGTGCTGTATTTTGTGATCATGTTCCTGGTGAGCTTTGTGATGGCGAAGAAACTCGGCGCGGATTATCCGCGGTCCACCTCGCTCGCGTTCACCTCGGCGGGCAACAACTTCGAGCTCGCCATCGCCGTGGCCATCGCCGTTTTTGGGCTGAAGTCGGGCGTCGCGTTTGCGGCCGTCGTCGGCCCCTTGATTGAAGTCCCGGCCTTGATCGGTCTGGTACACGTCGCTTTCTGGTTTCGTCGCCGTTTTTACGCATGAGCTGGAAGTGAACCTCAGACATGATCGTCATGGTCGTGGTGATGTGAGCACCCTTCCGGAGCCGCGATCAACGTTCCTGCCAAATACAATGCTACCAGGGATTCCGCCGAGCAATTCGGCTCGCCTGCTACGACTTTGATGCCGTAATGAGCGAAGATCTCAAGTGCTCTCTGCCCAATACCTCCGGCTATAATGACCCCTGCACCCTGCTCATTCAGCCAGACAGGGAAGAGCCCGGGCTTATGCTCGGGCGCCTCGTGGGTTTCGGAACGCATGATGGTGTGCGTCGTTTCGTCTACACCAAACAGGCAGAAGTGCCGCGTGCCGCCGAAGTGTGAATTAAGTCGGCCGTTTTCGACCGGTACAGCTATTTTCATAAATGTTGAAAGACTATTGATCGAGTTGAGCTTTTCGCATCCATCGCACGCCCCAGGCCGGAAGCCCTAGCGCAGCTCGTTCCCAACCCCTCAGACCAGTGATTTGATACCAGTGTTTTTGGCCGGGTTGGCGGCTATCCCTGCAAGCAGGTGGAGCTTTAGATGGTGTCCCTATCTGTCTAGTTGACGTTTTCGTTCTCATCGTTTGTTATACCTCGAGCCTTGTCATCTCCGCCTCATGCTTCTTCCAGAGCGCCGATCTGAGCGCCGACGCAGGCAGTTCGGCATGGTGAAGTCGGGGCTGTCCAACCGCCCCGCACGGTAACAGCTCAGCACCGGTTCGATTTCTCCGCAGATCTCCGATATGACGCGTACACCCATTCGTTCCAGTAACGTTTGAAGTTCGACAGAAATTGCGCCGCAGATCAGTACCTGAATTCGGAGCTCTTGCAGGTCGTGGGCAATGCCCTCAGGGTTTTTTTCAAATAGCACGACTTCCCTCCGGCTCAATTCGTTGCCATCTTTGAAGTTCACCAGCACCAGCCTGGCGGCGACATCAAAGACCGGCGAGACACGGCCTTGGCAATTGGGCAGCGCAACGAGCACGAAACCCATATTGCGAGTTTCATGCCAATTAACGCAGGAGGCTTGAAAGTGGAAAATGCGCCTGAAATCCGGGAAATTCCTGTGCGGTAGTTGTGATTCAGGGGGCTTAGGCTATTGCACTTTGCAAGAGCAACCGCCTCCTCACTATCGCATTTTAAGAGAGTGCTTCAGGCAGAGAGCACAGATGACGCCCCTTTAACAGGTTCCCCAGATCGCTCACCTAGTGGCGCCAGGATTGCCGGGGTCACTTGGAACTGGCTTTGCCCGCAAACCCGCCCAATTGAAGGGTCTTGAGTTTGCGAAATAGGGTGCTCGGGTTAATACCAAGTTCTTTTGCAGCCTTTTGGCGGTTTCCATTGTTCCGCCTCAGCGCGTCTTCAATAAGCAAGCGCTCCACCGACTCCAGGCTCATGGGCTTGCCGAAACGCAAGGCTTCCCCCAGAGTCCCGCTCTTAAGCGAAGGAGGCAGGTGCGCCATCTGGATCACTCCGCCCTGGCAAAGGACAAACGCGTGCTCAATGATGTTCTCCAGTTCACGGACGTTGCCGGGAAACTCATACTCCATCAAGCGAGCCAGCACTTCATCCGAAGGCCCCGCAATGGCTTTGCCCTTTAGCCGATTGAAACGGGAGATGAAGTGATCCATAAGGAGAGGAATATCTTCCCGACGATCTCGCAGGCTGGGCAATTCCATTCGGATGACGTGAATCCGATAAAACAAGTCCTCCCGAAAGCGGCCTTGCTCCACCAGTTTGCTCAAGCTCTTATTCGTGGCTGCAACCACCCGCACATTCGTTTTCACAGGCTCCACGCCCCCTAAAGGTTCATAGACCCGCTCCTGCAACACCCGCAGCAACCGCGCTTGCATGGCGGGGGAAATGTCGCCGATCTCGTCCAGAAAAATCGTGCCGCCTTCGGCAAGGGCAAACCGGCCAGGTTTGTCCCGCCGTGCATCTGTAAACGCACCGGCTTTGTACCCGAACAACTCGGATTCGAGAAGGTTGTCTGGCAGAGCTCCGCAGTTCAGAGCAACGAACTTCCTGGCCCGCCCCTTCGACAGATTGTGTACGGCTTTGGCAAACAGTTCTTTCCCCGTGCCGCTGGCCCCTTCGATCAGGACCGTGCTGTCACTCTGAGCAATTTGTGGAAGCACCTCGAAAATCTGCCTCATGGCTGCACTGCGTCCTATGATGTCGGAGAACGAGTTTTGATGCTGCAACTCCCGGTGAAGCTCTTCAACTAATCGCAGGTCCCTGAAGCTCTCCACCCCTCCGATAATCCTCCCTTTTGAATCTTTTAGGGCCGCTGTGGAGATGCTGATCGGGACTTTCTGACCGCGTGCATCGATGATGTAAACCACCTTGTTTACCACGGGGCGGTTCGTGGACAGCGTCTGTTTCAGCGCGCACGCGTTCTCGCAGATGCTGGCGCGAAAGACGTCACAACACCGGCGGCCGATCGCCTTCGAACGCTTAATCCCGGTGATCTGCTCAGCCGCGCGGTTAAAAAAAGTCACGCGCCAGTCCGCGTCCACGGTGAAGACGCCATCGGGGACGTAATCAAGCATGCTGTCCTGCATGACGGGAAGAGTAGCTGGCTATCTCAACAATGGCGAGACGCAATGAGCCGTTGCAATTTGCAACACCTGCGGATAGAACGACGGAGCTCCATATGGCCGCGATTCTTTGGCGCGAGGGCGTTCGAGCTTGCTTCGCGTTCACCAGATTCCCGGAATTAGTCTATGGGTAGTGGCTTGATACCGCTGGTACTCTCCAGGAAACCAGTTCTCCAGGGCAGCCTCTTCAATTCGCACGCGATACAGCAGCGCCGGTATGCCTGATAGCATTGCGCAGGCGAAGCCAACTACGCTTCCAAAACATATCGGGAACCCGAGCATCAGGCATAGATAGCCGAGGTAGGCAGGATGCCTGACTAGGCGGAAGATGCCCGTAGTAATCAGGCGGTGTCCTGCGGTCGTCTGCACATGCCCACTGAAGTGCTTCCCAAGGGTTAGCCTGGAAACGAGGCGGATAACCATTCCGGCCAACAAGAGCGGCACCCCTACCCAACGGGCGGGAGCCAGACCGGTACCGACGATTGACCAATGGAAGATGGTTGCGTCAAGAAACGGAAACCAGACAGCGCCAACAAAAGAAAGCAAATGCCAATACCAGGAGAGCCTCTCCCGGTTATCGGCCTTGGGTTGGTGAAGCCCGAAGGTTTGCATCAGTCGTTCGCCGCTAAGCCACAACACGAGTGTGGCCGCTCCGATCAGCACGACTGGCTCATCTATACGAAACGATAAGTCACGTTCAAACATTGGCATTCACCTCGTAAGAGGATAGGCCTCGCGGTGGCAGGCACCCGGCCCGTCCAATAGTGTCCGCTTTCATTGCCCGTTCCACGCGAGCCTCCACGATAGGACGCTCCCGGCGGGGGATGCGAATTACCGTGGAATCGGCTTCAACTCTAGGGCCTCGAATAATGGGATGTCAATCCGATAATAAACACCTAAACTAACCAGGGTAACCATGATAAGTAGCTCTCTGTTGCTGTAATCGGGTGGCTTGCTGGCTGGAGGGCGGCTGGCACCCCGGTTGCTGTATGCGAATCTGAATGAATAGCAGTCTTAGCAACCTTAAGAGCCTCCAGGCACAGCTCCATCCCTTCTGCCAGGTCTGTAGCAGTGCGAACCCCGACGGACTAGCCCTAGCCTTTGAGGCGGGCGCCAATGGTGAAATCAAATCAGTCTTCCATCCAGGGCCAGACCTGGAAGGTTACAAAGGTCTCGTTCACGGTGGTGTGACAGCATCCTTGTTGGACGGCGTAATGACCAACTGCCTCTTTGCCCAAGGGATCGCCGCGCTAACTGCAGAGTTGCGAGTTCGCTACCGTGCGCCAGTTCTGATCGGCCACGAAATCTCGCTTCGGGCCTGGATTGCGCAACGCCATCGTCCGTTGTTCCTACTGGAAGCTGTTTTGGTTCAGGGAGGTTATGTTCGGGCCACGGCTACGGCTAAATTTATGGAGCGCCATAAGCCGTAAGGAGGCAGAGAACTCGTCGCAAGAACCCTTAATCAGCACAGCTAAGGCACTTTGGCCGCCCACCCGGAAGGGAGAACGACGGCTAAAACAACTGGAACTTCACTGAGTTTCCAGCCCGCCTCCCCACAAGCATGGAAGCAACGGCTCTGAGAAGAATAACATTTCGCATTCGGCACCATTTGAGGGTATCTTTTGACGCCCCAAGCTGGCTATGTGGTTGCGGTAGATTGCGTCCAGTTCACTTGAATGAGGACGTCTTCGCCGCCGACCCACACTCAATGGCTGGAACTAGCCACCCGGGGAGACATGCTGTTGTTGAGAACGGATCCAATCGAAGACGTTCCGACTCCGCGCACTGGGTGATTCGACGGCAACGGAGATAACCTGAGCAAGCATGTGGATCGTCCGTTTTCAGAGGTGTGTCAGGGGAGAACGAAGCGGCGGAGTTCAAAAGCCTCCTGCTGTTTGATACGGGGGACAACCTATTTGACCTATGCGTTTAAGGCCTTTGCTGATCACGAATACTTGTGTGCCGGTTCTTGGGCTCTTCGCTGCCATGATCGGGCTAACCTGGCTTGTCCTCTGGTTCACCGGCTTGGCACCAACCTGGGGAGCGGAGGTAGTGACAGTCAAAACGAATATGGCGTTCGGCCAACTGCTAGCCGGGATAACCCTCCTGCTGCTCGCGCCGTTGGACTGCCATCCGCTACGGAAACGGCTGGCCATAGTCGCTGCCAGCGGGGTGTTCCTTCTCGGGGCGCTTACCTTGAGCGAGCATTTGTTTGGTTACGATTTGGGGATTGATCAATTGCTGGCGACCGAACCGCCCGGAGCCGTTGGGGTGGTGAGTCCGAACCGCATGGGACCACCGGGCTCAACGAGCCTTATGCTGCTGGGGCTCGGCCTCTTGGCTTTGGCCTTTGAGCGACCGCGTCCTGCCGCTTGGGCCGGGGTGGGGGTATGCATCATTAACATGGTCCCCGCTGTGGGATTTCTATACGGGGTAGAGGAGTTCAATGGGAACCCCCGGCTTACCGTAATAGCCTGGTCCAGCGTTATAGCCCTCCTCGCGGTCGGCGCGGGGCTTTTCCTCGCACGACCCGCCCAGGGTCCAACCGCTCAACTGCTCCGAGACGACGCTGGCGGGGTCCTGCTTCGGCGACTGCTCCCCGCAATGATTCTGATTCCCCTTGGGCTCGGCTTTCTATGTGTTCAAGGGGAGGCTCGCGGTTTCTATGGGACAGCCGTTGGGACCGGCACGCTGATGATTGTCATCATAGTGGGTTTTCTATTTGTGTTGTGGCGCACCGCGGCTGCCCTCAGCCATTCCGCTATGGAAAAGGCAAAAGTCGATGCCGAAGTAAGCAGCGTAGCGCTGTTCCCGGAAGAAAACCCTTTTCCTGTGCTGCGAGTGAGAGAAGACGGAATACTTCTTTACGCAAACCGCTCGGCAACGGGGCTCCTGGCCGCGTGGGGGTGCAGAGTGGGAGAGTGTGTCCCCGAGTTCTTCAGAGAGGTGGCAGGGAAAGCGAGGAACCAGGGGCGGCGTGAGCAGTTGGAGGTTCAAGTCGCTGAACGGGATTTGTGCCTTACGGCAGTGCCGGTTGAGGGGCGGAATTACACTAACATTTACGGCGCGGACGTTACTGACCGCAGGCATGCGGAGGAAGCGCTGCGTGAGGAACGCGATAGGAAAGAGAGGATTCTTCGCAGCATCACCGATTCATTCTTTACAGTGGATGATGAGTGGCGTTTCACGTATGTGAATGCGGAAGCGGAGCGGGTGATGAGCAGGCCGGCAGGAGAGTTGCTCGGGCAAAGCGTGTGGGGCCTGTTCGCCGGTGCAGAGGGTTTCAAGCGCCAGTTCGAGCAAGCGGCCGCCACCGGGCAGGCTGTTGCCTTCGAGGAGTTCTACGCACCCCTGGATGGGTGGTTTGAGGTTCATGCCTATCCAAGCAGTGAAGGGTTATCAGTCTATTTCCGGAATGTAACGGAACGTCGGCGGGCAGCGGAAGCGTTACAGAGTTCAGAAAGGAGATATCGATCGCTTTTCGAGAGCATTGACGAGGGTTTTTGCGTGATCGAAGTGATCTTCGATTCCAACCAGAAAGCGGTGGATTACCGGTTTCTGGAAGTCAATCCAGCATTCGAACGGCTGACAGGAATCAGTAACGCTGTGGGCCGAAGCATGAGAGAGATTGCACCGCAGCATGAGCAACATTGGTTTGAGATCTACGGCAAGGTGGCCCTGACTGGCGAGTCGATACGATTTCAGAACCCAGCGCAACAATTGGGGCGCTATTATGATCTGTATGCATTTCGGGTCGGAGCCCCCGCGGAGAGAAAGGTGTCGGTCCTATTCAACGACATCTCAGCAAGAAAGACTGTAGAGGCGGCGTTGCGGCAGGAGCGAGATTTTAGCACGGCTGTGTTGGAAACCGCGGGAGCATTGGTGGTCGTGCTGGATCGAGCCGGAAGGATTTGTCGGTTCAATCGGGCGTGCGTGGCGTTGACTGGCTATAGCGAGCAGGAAGTATTGTGGCGGGAATTTTGGTTTCTCTTTTCCCCCGAGGACCTGCCGGGTGTGAAACTCGAGTGGGAATCCTTGATTGCCGGAGAAACTCCAACTCAGCACGAGAATTATTGGGTTGCGAGCGACGGAACACGCAGGCTCATCGCATGGTCTAACGCGGCGATGACCAGTTCAAGTGGCAGGATTGAGCATATCATCGCTACTGGAGTGGACATCTCAGAGCGGAACAGGGCGCTGCAGGCCCTGAAGGAGGGAGAACGTCGCATGGCACGGGCGCAGGCGATAGCACATCTGGGGAGTTGGGAGCTTGACTTATTGACCAAACAATTGGCCTGGTCGGATGAGGTTTACCGCATTCTAGGTTTCGAACCGCAGAGTTTTGAACCCTCTTACGAGGCCTTCTTGAACGCAGTTCATCCTGAGGACCGGGCGGCGGTTGATGCAGCTTATTCCGGTTCCTTACTTGAGAGAAGAGACGGTTACGACCTTGAGCACCGTGTGGTGCATGCCGCCACCGGGGAGGTCAGAATCGTGCATGAGAGATGCGAGCACCTGCGCGACGATTCCGGCCGGATAGTGCGCTCGCAAGGCATGGTGCATGATGTCACAGACCGGAGGAGAGCTGAAGAAGCGCTGGAGCGAAGCGAGGCACGGCTGGCACAGGGCGTCCAGGTGGCGGGTTTGGGGATCTTTGAGCATGACCATATCAGCGATGTGGTCGAGTTTTCCTCAGGGAAGAGAAAACTGTTGGGGTTCTCCGACGACGAAGTGGTCACAATCTCGGGCATCGTTCAAAAGGTGGCACCGGAGGACCGGGAATTCCTGGCAGACATGATCCGGCGCGCACACGACCCCAGCGGGAACGGGCACTTTGAGGTGGATTACCGTGTGCCTGATGGCTCTGGAGGTGTCCGCTGGGTGAGCGCCCGATCTCAAACGTTTTTTGGTGGAGAAGGAAGCGAGCGAAGGCCGGTGAGGACCATTGGCGCCGCTCTGGATATTACGGAGCGCAAAGAGGCGCAGTCGCGCCTGGAACGACTGGTTGCCGAACGGACAGCTCAGTTGGCGGATGCGAATGCGAATCTGGAGCACTTTGCGCATACAGCGGCGCATGACCTGCGCTCACCGCTGAGGGGTATCAATGGCTTCGCCGCCGTCATGCTGGAGCAATATGGCCAGCAGTTGGACGAAATGGGTCGTTCCATGCTGGAGCGAATAATCGGGTCCGCCACGCAAATGGGCCAGTTGTTGAACGATCTGCTGGAGTATAGCAGGCTCGCGCACACTGAACTGCGCCTGGAGACCGTATCTTTAGAGAATGTGGTTCGCGACGCCCTGGCGCTGCAGGATACCGAGATTCGGACCCGGCAGGCACAGGTGGACGTAACAGCCGCTTTACCGCAGGTCATTGGCCATCAGGCCACGATCGTGATGGTGGTCGCCAACCTGTTATCAAACGGGCTCAAGTTCACCGCCCGGGAGGTACGTCCGCGATTGAGGGTTTGGGCGGAGGTTCAGGAAAGTCATGCTTTCACTGGCTCGGCAAGCAATCAGGACACGGAAGGTGCGCAGAGCCGAATGGTGCGTCTCTGGGTGGAGGACAATGGAATAGGGATCAAAGCTGAGGACCAGGCGAAGGTCTTCGGAGTGTTCCAGCGGTTGCATGGAAAGAGCGCCTATCCAGGCACAGGTCTTGGATTGGCAATTGTGAAGAAAGCCGTCGAACGAATGGGAGGACACGTGGGGGTCGAATCGGAATTCGGGAAAGGCAGCCGATTCTGGGTGGAATTACGGGCGGCGGAATAGCCGATTCACATGCAGGGGGCCGCCCGTCCCTTCGGACCTTGATGGATTGATGCACCGATGCACCACCAGCCTTGACAGCGTTGAACCATACCATTCAACTAATCAGCGATTGGCGACAGTAGGAGTATCGAATTGATGCGACGACCTGATCACAGTCATATTGGTGTAGATCATGATTGGCGGCCAAGCGCCGGACAGCTATACAGAGTAAAATAACGAGACCCCTTTGCAGATGACAAACCAGAATGCCTCCGAGTTGAGCGATGCGGAGTTGGTGCTACGGGCCAAAGCCGGCGACCTGAGCTCGTTCGAAGTCCTGACCAGTCGCTACGAAGGACGGGTTTACTCGCTGGCTTTGAGGATTCTTCGTCACGAACAGGATGCGGAGGATGTCACCCAGCAGGCCTTCCTGAGTGCCATGGAGAACCTCTCCGGTTTTCGAGAGGAGTCCAGTTTTGCCACTTGGCTCCTCCGCATAACCAGCAACGCGGCACTCAAAGTGATTCGGAAACGGAAAGGGTTGGAGACCGTCTCCCTGGAGGAAGCTACTGAAGCTACAACAGATGACGATTCGGTTCCCCACCCCGACTACATCGCGGATTGGAAACAGTCGCCTGAGGAGCTGGTCCATCAGAACGAGGTTCAACGGCTCCTGGAGGAGGCACTGCATCAACTGGACGACAAACAAAGGTTGGTCTTCCTCTTGCGCGATGTTGAGGGATTTTCTGTGAGAGAAACCGCCCAGGCCTTGAACCTCAGCGAGGCCAATATCAAGGTAAGGCTGTTGCGAGCCCGGCTTCAGCTCCGGGAACTTCTAACACGCAGTCTGGGTGATCCGGCTCACCGGCTCACCCGCGCCCACGAGCATTTGCATTAGTCTGGAGAAACACACCAAAGCTGGTGGGCAACAAGAACATTCAAATAATCATTTGAATGTTGCCCCATCCTGAGCCATTGTCTCCCCATCATGCGTGATCTTGCACGAAACCAGCCCGACGGCCTTTGGCCGGGCACTCTCCTCCTGCCCCTCAGACTCATCGTTGGCTGGACCTACTTCTCAGCCTTTTGGAGGCGCCTAATCCTGGAGAACAAGCTCGATCCTGACACTGCAGGATATGTGGGAGAGAAATTCAACCACTTCCTACCGAACGCATTCCTGATCAAACCAGCGATTGAGTTCTTCGTTAGCAACCCGGATCTGCTCTGGTGGAAGCTGGTTGTTTTCACAGTTGTTGAGGCCGTCGTCGGACTGGCTTTGATGCTCGGGTTGATGACCCGGGTGGCCGGTGTGGCAACCAGCCTGCTGGCTCTCGGTATTCTCCTGGGAGCCGGGTGGCTCGGTACAACCTGCCTGGACGAGTGGCAGATCGGCGTATTGGGGATCGGGAGCGGGTTGGCTTTGATGTTAGCGGGCGGCGGCCGATACTCACTGGATTACTATTTCCAGAGAAAAACCCAAGGCCTCGCGCCCTGGTGGGCTTGGGGTTTCTCCCTGGAAACGCCTGGATCATCAACGTGGCGCCGGTTTGCCTGGATCTCCGCTGCAGGCGCCTTCGGGCTGACGTTGCTAACAAACCAGATTTTCCATGGCGGCGTTTGGGGAACACTTCATAACAAATCCGTCCGGCCGAAGGTGGAGTTGTCGTCCCCGCAGGTGGCAGGTGAGACGCTTACTGTCGAAATGATGCGTACGGAAGGGGCGGACGTATATGGTTCGTTCGCCATAGCAGTGCGTGTAGTCAACCACTCCGGCTCGGTTCAGGTGGAGTGGCCAGCAGCGGACCTGTCTGCCCTGGCACCCGGTGACATCGCCAATGCCTATGTGGCGAAAGTGAAGCCCGGAAAGCACAGCCTCATCCTGCCCCTGGGAGCCAAAGCCAAGGTCACATTGCGTCATCAAGCACTGAGCAGGCTCGCACCTGGCGAGTATCGGATCGAACTCCTGGATATCAGTGGGGCATCCTGGAGCACGCGGCTGCTGGTGAATCCCTCAGGAGAATCGCACAATGAAGCCTGACTCCTCTTTGGTCCGGAAGCAGGAGGTCATCCTTTGTCAAACGGCAGCCTTGGCCCATGCGTTTTCACATCAGCACCGGCTGAAGATAGTCAGCCTGCTGACGCAGAGTACCAAGAGCGTTGAAGCCCTTGCAAAGGGCATCGGTCAATCGGTGGCCTCCACGAGCGCGCACCTTAAGGTCTTGCGTTCAGCAGGCGCTGTCACGTCTCACAAGACAGGCCGCTACGTGTACTATCAACTTGGCTCTAACCAGGTTCCCATTTTCCTGGTTGCAATCAGGCGGCTTGCTGAGGAACTCCTGCCGGAAGTGCGGGAAATCATGAGAGACTACTTCGATGATCCGGAGAGTCTTTCCCCTTTGACCGAAAGAGAGCTTCTAGCGGAGATTAAGACCGGGCGCGTCATCGTTCTGGACCTGCGGCCGGAAGATGAGTTTGCCGCAGGCCACATTCCGGGCGCATCCAGCATCCCCTGCGCGAAGTTGAAGGAGATGGCGAAGCAGCTTCCGAGTAACGCCCGGTTTGTGGCATATTGCCGTGGACCTTACTGCCTGATGGCAAAGGAGGGGACCGAGTCCTTGCGTTCACTTGGATATAATGTGCACCGGTTGCGTTTCGGAACAGCCGAATGGCGAACTGCCGGGCAAACCCTGGAGCACGGTTCCCCAATGCTGAATACGTGAAGTCCCCGATTGGCCCTGAGCAAACCTGGCCGCTCCAAACAACTGCTCAACCTGGTTCATTAACAAATTGTAATTTGAACGCCGGGGCCCTGTTTAGGTTCGTGTGGTCTGATGTAAGTAGATGGAACGGGGAGTAGCAGCCCCGAGCAACAAAACTAAAGAACAAAACGATCATATGAAAACAATTGCCGGATTAATCGTGGCGGGCCTCATGCTGGTGGGTGCGGGCACCCTTTCCGCCCAGAACACACAGACAAACGGACAGGGCAAAGGCTACGGTGGCCCGCCTCAGTCAGAACAGGAACGGCTTGCCCGCCAGGCAGCTTGCCTGGAGAAGAACAACGGCGTCTGCCCTCAAGGCGGCCCGCGGCAGGATTGCCCTAAGCTTGGCCAGGGCAAGGGGAAGGGGAAGGGTGCATGCGATGGCACCGGGCCGAAACGGCAGGGCGGTGGGCAGGGTTCTCGCGGTGGCAGGAAGTGATCTGAGGGCCATTCGATTAGGCGCGCCGGTTTGAGTTAGCTCTGCCGGCGCGTCATTTTATTGGCATGCTGAACTTAAAAGCTGTCCAACTCGGGCTGCTCTCCAACAGTATAAGATCCCCTCGGTGCGCTCGGGCGATCTCGCGTGCGAGGCTCAGCCCAAGTCCCAAACCATCAACGGGTGCATGGTCCTTTCGTTGAGCACGATGGAAGCGATCGAAGATCTTCGTCTGCTCCTCAGGAGGGATTCCCGGGCCTGAATTGCCAATGATCACAGTGATCGTTCCGCGTGTCTGGCTGAGTTCCACACGTGTTTTGCCATCTGCTTGATTGTACTTCGAAGAGTTACTCAACAAGTTGAATAACGCCATCCTCAGAAGCGCGCGATCAGCCTGCACTCTGATTCCTGGCGGCAGGTCCGTTTCGAACGCAAGATTCTTGTCCGCGCCGATTGCTTGCGCATCCTCCACCAAATCCTCCAATTCAGCGGTGAGATCTACCTCTTCCCTGGTCAATTTGAGCTGGCCGGTGTCCGCCTGCGCCAGGACCAGAAGACTGCGTGTAATTGTGGTAAGCTGCTGCACATTCTCCAACAAATGGCTGCAGAGTCGCTGCTCTGAGGAGCCCGTCGGGGAGGCCTGCAACGCGAGTTCAAGCTCACCTTGCATCACCGCTAGCGGAGTTTTCAGTTCGTGGGACGCATCCGCGCTGAAGCGCGTCGCCTGCTTGAAGCTGATTTCCAGTCGATCGATCATCCGGTTTAGCAGTATGATCACTCGTTTGATTTCAGGGCTCTCATCGGAGTTCGGGATTCGAAGGTTCAATCCCTGGGCCGTAACAGCCTCAGCCGTCTGGGCAATATCGTTGAGCGGGCGCAGGGCACGTCCCGCAACCATCCAGCCGGTTAGTGCGATCAGCAGCAACGCGAGAGGCAGCATGATGATGAAAGCAGTCTGGACGCGGTCCATCTCCGCATCGACAGCCCTGAGATTCAAGCCGAAGGCCAACTGGAGATCGTCGCTGCCCATGATACCAATCCGCCAGACAGAGGCGCCGTCCCTAACGGTCACAAAAAGGGTTGTAGAAAAGGCAACAGGTGGAGGCGGGCCACCCCGGCCGTGCCCGCCGCGCCCCCAACCTTGGCCTGCTTCGTTTCCAGTCCTTGCCGGTTCTGTCAGCAAATTGGTCAGGCTCTCTGAAACTGTTGTTGGTTTGTTTGAATGCCAAAGCCCTGATAAGCTGGAGTCAGGAAGGCTGCCAGCGCTCCGAGGTGATTCGTAAATCGTTCGGCCGGCAGAATCCTTCATCAGCAGGAAAACCTCATTGGTGTATGCATCCCCGTATGCAAATTCGAGTGAAGACTCCAGACGCTCGAAATTACCCCGGCCTGCGAACAGCCCGGGGTGCCGCGCAATCAGAGTTTTGATCTCGCGATCGACTGCCGCGATGCGTTCCTGATAGAATGTCATCCAGGCAAAAACGCCAAAGACGACCACCACCAACCCGGATAATCCGGCTGAGAGAAGCGCGACTTTGGCGCGAAGAGGCAGTGGCTTCATATATGGGATGCCACGCGATAACCGACCCCACGAACGGTCTCAATCAACTTCATAGGAGAGTCGCCATCTATTTTTTTCCGAAGCCGTTGAATATAGACGTCCACCAGGTTTGTACCCGGATCGAAATTGTAGTCCCACACTCTCTCGCAGATTTCCACGCGGGTCAGCACCCGGCCCGGTGCACGAGCCAAGTGTTCGAGCAGCGAGAACTCCCGGCTCGTCAGCTCAATCTTTCGGTCACCTCGCCGCACCTCGCGGGTCAGCAGGTTGATGGATAGATCGCCCACAGTGAGGATGCTCTGTGCAATCCCACTTGAGCGGCGGGAGATCGCGTGTAATCGGGCGATAAGCTCTTCGATATGGAAAGGTTTCGTCAGGTAATCATCAGCGCCCAGATTCAATCCTTCCAGCCGCTCGTTCAACTCGCTCCGGGCGGTAAGCAGGAGTACCGGAGTGGCGATCTTCTGATTCCTAAGGCTGCGAAGAATGCTGAGACCATCCCGGCCCGGCAACATGATATCAAGAACGATAGCATCGTAAGGCCGCGAAGTGGCCATTTCGAAACCTTCAGTCCCGTTGTGCGAGAGTTCAGTGACGAATCCTTGCGCCTCTAATCCCTTGCGCAGGAGTGAAGCGATTTTCTTCTCATCCTCAACGATAAGAACTTTCATCGGGTAACGATCTCGTGAACTGCATAGCATAGAATGCAGATCGAAGAAAGCAGAAGAGTTTCAAGACGAGAAATGGCGAAGGGCAAGGAGCGCCCAGAACAGGCTATCCGTGATAGCCGAACAGCCTGCTGTGGTCTGAAGTCGATACCTCTGGCTGCCCGTGTAGCCGATCAAGGAGTACCGCACCGTGCCAACTCATTGGGCCACGACCACTGAGCCATCGGACCGAAGCATCAACTGGCCTTTGCCGGATGAGGCCGTCCCACGACTCCCCTGCCGCGACTTCCTGAACTGAGCTTCCAGCGAAGAGGGGTCTGCCCATTTATTCAGCAATTCCGAGTATTTCGTTGCGGTCTGGTTAGCCCGTTGCTGCAAAGTTTCCATCTCCACGTGCAGCGTTGAAAGCTCGGAGCGACGCGCGGCAAGTTCCGCCTCTAAAGCAACAATTCGCTGCCTTGCCCGGCTGTTTTCGTCCCGCTCCGACGCCAATTCAGAAGAGCGGACGGCGATTTCGTTCTGCTTTGTCTGCAGCTCCTTCTGTGCTGTTGTGATCGCATTGCCGCTTTCGGTCAACTTGACCAGCAGATTCGTGTAGCTCTGGCCTGCGGTGCGGTGATCTTTCTCAGCGAGCTCTCCCTGGATGCGCAGCGTTTGAATGGTGGCATCTCGCTCGGCGAGGGTTGCTTGGATTGTCACCATCTGATTGGAATAGGTATTGTTCGATTCGATCGCGTGTTCAAGGGCTTTGCGCGCGCCCCGCGCGCTGGCGAAACCGGCAACAGCGACCACCGCGCAGAGAACAGCGATAAAGATGGTAATATTTCTTGTCATGAACTTAAGCGTTTCTTCCAAATCGGCTGATCAGGAACCTGCGAAAATTCTTCCGCCCTACGTTGCTAAGATTTCGTTCAATCAACCCCGAGGCACCTTTGATCCTTATCGAAACCTTCCTTGCGTTGGCGATCCCGACGATGACCTGCGGGGGGACCTTGTAATAGGTTGTGAGGAATCCCGTGCGTGGCTTGATCGAGGTCTGTGGCTGAGCCGGGGAAAAGGAGTAGCGCAGGCCGTCAACGAGCAGCACAAGCGATTCGCCGCTTTGCAATGTGAAATCTGCGGGGCTCAGTTCGGTGACCAGGTAATAGGTGTGGACCGGCCTATCGCCACCGAGGACGGTTACATTCGTAACTGGTGAAACGAGGTAGTTAGTCAACGTAGTGACAATGATATTGGTCTCAATCGTAATGGTCTGGTTTGTTCCAACCGTTAAGGAGTTCGTGCCCGTGTTTACGAGTGATTGCGCTGTGACCAGCAAGACTTTCTGAACGTTCCTGGAGCTCACAGATTGGTTCGGAGCGATCGCGGTCGACTCTGTTGAGGAAGTGGAGATGGTTTGCCCATCCATGCCCGAGTCCAGCGGTGAGAGCGAGGGTGTAACGGGCGTGTCCGATGGGGCCTCCGTTTCGGTCTGAGTGCGGTTTTGCGAGGCTGCCACTAGATTTGTGATGGAGGCACGTTGTTCATTGTTGCTGGTTGTCACGGTCTGGTTGGTTACAGAGGTGACTATGGCATTGGTGATGAAGTTGACGACCTGATTGGTCGATGGCTCGGGCAATGAGGCTTCGCGAAGCGCGTTGAGGCAGACGACGCTTCGGGAGAAAATGCTAAAGTTCACCTCGTTATCGATCATGCGGTCAACCTGCACTTTTTCGAACTTATCATAGTGCGAACGGGAAGGAGAAGCGCATCCTGCCAGGAGCGCAACGCAGCAGGCAATCAGTACAGTTTTCATCATCAAACCGAATCCTATCATTGTTGTTTTGCCGATCTACAGCGAACTGCTACCACACCATCGGACAGGCTGGGGCAGGCACACCCAGCCTGCTCCCAGTGCTGTCCCTTCATTTACTGGGCCTTAACCCGAAAGAACTTAAGCCCGTCCACTGACACCTTGTTGGTGAGCAGGACCCCTGTTCCCGTCTGGGCGCTGCCTTCAGCGGCCCAACTGCCGGAGTTCATGCTGAGACGCGACTCAAGTTGGTAGGAAAACCCTGCTTGGGAGGGGTAGGTGATCTCAATCATCCCCGAGGCCAGGATGGATACCAGGCCGAACTCGCTTGGAACCGGTGTCACAACAGCCGGGACTTCGCTGGCATACTCCGTGACGGGGGGAGAGAACCCGAGCTGGCTCATTGCAGTCCAACCGTCTGTCCACAAGGCCCTGTTGAATGCGCCTTTAAAGGAGACAGGGGTGTAGAAGGCGTCTGTGGGGACCCTGGTGGAGGAGAGGGCGGGGCTGTTGGCCTGGAGCCTGGGGTCCAGAAGGCCGTTAGTGGAGCGGCTCACGTTGATCAGCATCGGGTTGATGGTTGTGTTGCTGCGCGATGCATCGGTAAAGAGCACGGCTGAACGGCTGTTGTAGGGAGTGGTGAACCCGTGGAAGATGTTTTCACGAAAATCCAGCAGACCCGCCGCCAGCATCGCCCCGCTGCGATCATCGGAGATGTTCACGCCAATCGTCCCGGAATCGGACTGGTTGAAGTCCGTGAAGATGCTGTTATAAACGCGAGGCGAGCAGTATTCGCGAATCGTCAGGCCATGATTGACGGTTGACTGCCCTGCGCCTGAGCCGGCGCCAATCCATGTGCCATTGTACACTTCAAAGTTGGCAATCGGAGCATTGCTCACGGCGATGCCGCTGGGTTCGCCGTTCCATTCCCCACCGCTGTCGCGCTTGCCGTTCTCCTGGATCGCAAACCAGAACTGGTTTTTGCCGCGATACCCCTGGTCAGCATCAAACGCATCGTCATCGTTGAAGGCGCTGACAATGTACTTCGTGTTCACGGTCCCGCCAAAAAACTCGACTCCATCGTCAGCCGTCGCGTACAGCTCCACATGGTCAATGGTGGTGCCGCTGCCCACCGCGCCCAATGAGAGCCCGTTGAGTTCTTTGTTGGCCAGGAACTGGAAGCCGCCATGCCGGATCGATACATAACGGATCACCCCCGAGTTATCCGCATCATTGTTGCCGCCGAACCGGTAAGCGTTTTGCCCGCCAATGGTGTTGTCCGGGAGGCCTTCAAAAACATCATACTTTGGGCTGGCCGCATTGCCGGCAGTGCTTGAGGAGGTGTTTAACACAGCTCGGCCAAGCACTACTACACCGCCCCACAAGCCACGCTGGTAAATGCCCATGTCATCGGCCAGGGAGGTATCGTCCAATTCAGCCGTAAAGATGATGGGCTGAGCGGGAGTCCCCACCGCGTGAATTTTCGCACCTGCTGTCACAAACAGGGCGCTGGCGCTCTCGCCAGTGGTTGGCGCCGCCACACCTTTAATGACAGTGCCCGGTTCGATGGTCAGTGTCGCTGGCGCAAGCACATGAATGAACCCATCCATGTAATACACGTTGGTGTTATACCACGTCGTGTCAGCCACGATGTCAGTCTTCACAGTCACCTCATCCATGGGCTCAGCCCGAAGGCTGGGTAGAAAACCGAGCGAATCCAACGCGGTCCACCCTTTAAGCCAGAGAGTTGCATCATCGAATGCGCCTTTGAAGGAGACAGGAGTGTAGAAGGCGTCTGTGGGGACCCTGGTGGAGGAGAGTGCGGGGCTGTTGGCCTGGAGCCTGGGGTCCAGAAGGCCGTTAGTGGAGCGGCTCACGCTGATCAGCATTGGGTTGATGGTTGTGTTGCTGCGCGATGCATCGGTAAAGAGCACGGCTGAACGGCTGTTGTAGGGAGTAGTGAATCCGTGGAAAATGTTTTCACGAAGATCCAGCAGGCCCGCCGCCAGCATCGCCCCGCTGCGATCATCGGAGATGTTCACGCCAATCGTCCCGGCGTTGGACTGGTTGAAGTCCGTGAAAATGCTGTTATAAACGCGAGGCGAACAGTATTCGCGAATCGTCAGGCCATGATTGACGGTTGTCTGCCCTGCGCCTGAGCCGGCGCCAATCCATGTGCCGTTGTACACTTCAAAGTTGGCAATCGGCGCATTGCTCACGGCGATGCCGCTGGGTTCGCCGTTCCATTCCCCACCGCTGTCGCGCTTGCCGTTCTCCTGGATCGCAAACCAGAACTGGTTTTTGCCGCGATACCCCTGGTCAGCATCAAACGCATCGTCATCGTTGAAGGCGCTGACAATGTACTTCGTGTTCACGGTCCCGCCAAAAAACTCGACTCCATCGTCAGCCGTCGCGTACAGCTCCACATGGTCAATGGTGGTGCCGCTGCCCACCGCGCCCAATGAGAGCCCGTTGAGTTCTTTGTTGGCCAGGAACTGGAAGCCGCCATGCCGGATCGATACATAACGGATCACCCCCGAGTTATCCGCATCATTGTTGCCGCCGAACCGGTAAGCGTTTTGCCCGCCAATGGTGTTGTCCGGGAGGCCTTCAAAAACATCATACTTTGGGCTGGCCGCTTTGCCGGCAGTGCTTGAGGAGGTGTTTAACACAGCTCGGCCAAGCACTACTACACCGCCCCACAAGCCACGCTGGTAAATGCCCATGTCATCGGCCAGGGAGGTATCGTCCAATTCAGCCGTAAAGATGATGGGCTGAGCGGGAGTCCCCACCGCGTGAATTTTCGCACCTGCTGTCACAAACAGGGCGCTGGCGCTCTCGCCAGTGGTTGGCGCCGCCACACCTTTAATGACAGTGCCCGGTTCGATGGTCAGTGTCGCTGGCGCAAGCACATGAATGAACCCATCCATGTAATACACGTTGGTGTTATACCACGTCGTGTCAGCCACGATGTCAGCTTTCACAGTCACCTCATCCACGGGCTCAGCCCGTAGGCCGGCCGAGGGCAGTAGGCTGGCAGCAGCAAGGGCCACCGCGAGCGTCAGACGATTCATTATCTTCATTTTGATATCCTGCATTGGTTAATCAGTGCTTGTTGAGTTGCATGGTTCGCTGTGTGCGAATGTAAGGATTAAGGCTGCTGTATATTGAGGTCTCGTGCTGTTGGGGTCACAAGCGTGTGACTTTCTAGAATTCGTAGCTCATTGAAAACGAGAACGTGCGACCTCTCGTGTAGCTCGAGTAGATCCCCTGGCTTTCTTTTCCGTAGGTTCGTTCCAAGGTTGGGTCCAGCAGGTTTCGTAGCGCGATCTTCATCCGCATGTTGCGTCCGATCCTCTGTGAAATGCTCACATCGAGCTGATCAAAGGGTTGCTCATAAATGTCCGGCGCCGAAAGGTTCGCGATAATCAGGCGTGGACCAAAAACGTTGTAACTGATGGAAAAGGATGTGCCCCAGATTGGATTGTCGTAACCCAGATCCATGTTGATGATGTAGGGAGACTGATCCGCCAGGGGGCGAGTGTCGCCGAGCAGGCCGGGTTTGGTATGATTTGCCTTCTGAAGGTCCGAAACCGGCTGTTCGGAGTCCATCAAGGTCAGGTTGCCGCCAAGACTCCAGTGCCGGAATCCGAGCCCGAGAAGATCGAGCGATTTTCTGGCTTCGAACTCAACGCCGTAAACCTGAGCTTCCGGTCGATTGACAAACGTTACGATATCGCCGGCCGATGAGATAAACTCCTTTTCGATAACATCCTCAAGGTCCTTATAAAAGAGGCCTACCGAAAAGAGCTCTCCGGGCCGGGGGAACCATTCAAGGCGGGCGTCGTAGTTTCTGATGGCTGTCATGTGCAGTTGCGGATTGCCAACGATAAACTCATCAAGCACGGGGTCGTAGGTTCTGATTCCCGCCAATTCGCGAAACGACGGACGCGTGACGGTCTCTCCGTAGTTGAGCCTTAGATTCCAATGGGGATGGGGCGACCAAACCAGGCCAATAGAAGGCAGGATATCCTCTTGCTCCAAGGCGGGAGGCGAGTTCGTTTCTCCCGGTTTGACTCCTTCGGAAGGGACGGTTGTAAATGAAGACGTGCGGATGCTTGTTCTCTCGAAGCGTGCCCCGCCCACCAGTCGGAAAGTGGACAGCAAGGGAATATCCAACATTGCATAGTATGCGGGCAATTTGCTCTCGGCCTCGTAATAGGATCGGTCGGATGGGGATTGAATGTAGCTTGCCCATGGAAAGATGTAGACCGTTTGCGTGCCGCTGACATAGTTGGTTTGAACGGAGCCAGTCATTCCGGTTTTTCCCTCGGTCAGGAAATCATTGGGATCTGACGGGTAAATGCCGCCCGGGACGTCATACTGAAGTATCCGCTCGCGATAGTTTCTGGCAGCTTCGCTGTAGAAATAACCGGCTTTGGCCATACCTTCTCGTGTATCAGCCACAAGGAAAGGGAGTGAAACATCCACCTTCATGCTGTCGTTTGCCTCCTCTAGATAGCGCCAGTACCGGGTAGGGAGCTTCGGGTCCAGTCCCGAAAGGCCCCAATCACCGCCATTGACGTTATAAAACCTGGTATCCGGCTCGTCTTGAGAGGTCTGGGTGGTTGTTCCAAGCCAGTCGATCTTCAACCCTGCCAGCGCCTCAAACCGGTGGTCCCCGCGCAGTTGGTGAGAGGTAAGGTTACGCTCAATGAAGTAGAGGCGGTGCATGGCGAGGTCGGTGAAATTGTTGTAGTTATCTTCGCCAGTGCGTAAGCGAGCAGAGTCCTCGCTGTACTGATTGAAGATAAAGTTGTACCCCAACTGGTGGTCGGGCAAAAGTTGGTAGGCCACCGAGGCAGTTGCTGCCCAGTTTACTTCTTCAGTCCCCTTGGTTTCCAAGAACTTTTTGCGAACCTCCAGCTCATCCGAATCATTCTGGTAGAATGACCGGTTTACTTCCCCCTTGTCATAAAAGGAAAAGCTGCGGGAATAGGGGAGGCTGGCAAAAACTCCCAATGGTTTTCCAAAGAGGAAAAGAGTATCTCCCGCGGCTAGAACAAAGTTGTGGGCTGGCAAGGGAGCCTCCCTGGTTCCGGCGAATTCCGCCGGGCCCGCCAGTTTCGTAAGGCCATCCAACTTAATATTCTGCTCAATCGCTTCGGCCTGACGCGGGGTGGGCGGGTTG
Organism: uncultured Verrucomicrobiota bacterium; assembly: GCA_942493075.1. Lineage (GTDB taxonomy): Bacteria > Verrucomicrobiota > Verrucomicrobiia > Limisphaerales > UBA8199 > JBBQYD01. Next base: position 1,188,803 of record OW818681.1, read on the forward strand.
CGGGTGGATAGAGAGGTGTAAGCCTGCCCTATCTTGAGATCGGAATCCCAGAATTCTTTTGGTAATGCGCGAGTCCCGTCATCCATCCCGAGCCAGTCCCTGCCGCCGCCGGAGTAGGTCAGGAAATCCTTGTTGCCTGTTGTTTGGGTATTGTAGGAGGTGCCGAGTTCCATCGAGACAAACGGTCGTTCGGGGAAGGAACGCGTGACAATGTTGATGTTACCCCCGGTGAAACTGCCGGGTTGATCTGGTGTGAAGGTCTTGGTCACAACCACCCTGTCGATAATTTTGGCTGGAAACATGTCGAGCGATGCGGACCTGCGGTAAGGATCAGCGGAAGGCAATTCGGCGCCATTCAAAGTTGCTGCACTATACCGATCTGTGAGACCACGTATCACGGCATATTTGCCTTCCACAACCGACGCGCCTGATATCCTTGCAACAATGTCACCTGCATCACTGACGCTGGACTTGCTGATCTGCTCAGACCCGAAGGCTTCTACGGAGGCAGCAGCTTTTGACCGTTCCTGAAGCAGAGCTTTGGTGGTGCTTGGGCCCGCGTTGCGCATCACAGGCTCCGGCTTCTTGATTATGCCGGTGCGAGTTGGGGACGTGGTGGATGTTTTCTGCCCTGCCTGGCGTGAACTAGCCTGGCCTCCCGTCGGTTTGTCGGATTGCTGCCGGGTGTCTTGGAAGAAACTCTCGCCCTCGGCTGCTGCCGGCGCGTCGGACGCCACAGCGCGGCGTGTGCCACTGCCCGCAGGCGCGGGCATTCCCTGATTAATAGGGGGCAGTTTTGCGGCAGGGGCAGCTTTTTGCTGGATTGGCTTTTGCTCTTGTTTGTCTTGCTTCTTATCCGAGTGAACGTACTGAAGCACGGCCTGGCGAATCTGTTCGAGTTTGCCGGTTTTATAGGCCCAAAAGACAACGCCACCGATCAGCACAACGTGCAGGACGACGGCGATCACAACGCTGGTATGGTCTTTCGGGGGCTTGCGACCTGACATTGAATAGGTCCGGTGTAAAAGTTGTTCGACTGGCTGCGGTGGTGTGGTCCTCGCTCAATTGGCGATTGTCTCTGTCGCCAGGCCGACCTTGCTCACATTGGCCGACACAAGAACATCTAAGACTCCAACGACCTTTTGATACTGAATGCGCTGGTCCCCACGAACCACGACGTTCAAATCAGGATCTTGCTTTCGGAACTCGACGAGCGTGCGCAATAGTTGTTCCTCGGTCATCTCAACAGTGTTCAGATAAATCCGTCCTGAATTATCAACCGTGATATAGTTCACTTTCGAAGGAGCTTCCTTGGGTCTGCTGGAAGCTGTCGGCAGCGAAATGTTCAGGTCGTTTACCGCTGGTGCTGTGGTGATGATGAAGATCACCAGCAGCACGAATGCAAGGTCGAGCAGTGGAGTGATGTTCAACTCGGTTAGAGTGTGATGTTTGGAGGCGGAGAACTTCTTCATAGATTTGCGGCGGGTTGAACGCGGATCATAGTGCCTGGGCTTGGAGGTTGTGGGAATGCCTGGCGTAAAGCGCTGGCAACCTCATCTGCAATTGAACGATTATCAACGTACGCGTGCTCGATAGCGGTAGCGTATTCGGTGTTAAAGTTGTCCAATTCCTGTGTGATCGCCCGGATGAGAGTGATCATATAGTTGTAAGCAAACATGGCCGGAATCGCCACGAACAGACCAACCACAGTTGCGATTAACGCCCCCGCCACCCCAGGCGCCATCGCCGTCAGACTGGCCGCCTGTACTTTGGCGATCCCGGAAAATGTCTCCATCACACCCCAAACGGTGCCCAACAACCCAATGAACGGGCCTCCAGCGACAGCGGTGGAAAGGACAATCATTCCCTTTTCGAGGCTGATCGCCTGCGCGCTGGCGGATCGTTCAAGCACAGCTCTGTAGGATTCAAAGGCAGCCACACTTACCTTGCGCCGATTGGCCTTCGAAAAGAAATCCGTTGCAGGTTCGCTATGAGTAGTGGAGGCGATGCTCGGTGGTGTCTTCCCTTCTGCTGGGTGGTCCACAACCACGGGATTGTTCTTAAGGTGATAGGAGACTTCTTCCGCACCGTTGAGATAGATCTCGTAAGCTGGCGCCCCCGTGAAGTCAGCTTTGCTCCTAAAAAGCTCCATAGGATCACGGGTGTCCCGGTAAGCGGAGTAAAATCTCTTCCCTGCTCTGGAAGCACGGTAAAGTTGGCGACCCTTCTGAATCATAACCGTCCAGCTCAGCATGGATACGATTCCTAGAAGGATTATTGTCACCTTGCCTTCCATCGTGGCTTTCTCGAATGCGAACTGCAGCGCGTTCGCGAAAAGCGGGCTAACCATTATTTCGTTCATATATAGTCTGGATGCTTCCAATTTCCGTTGAAACGGGCATCGGGGTGGATGTTCAGGCAAGTCTGTGACGGGTCTGCGCAAGAACGGTCACGTTTGGGTGACAACCGGGATGGGCCTGATCTTCGCGAGTTGAAGGAATCGAGGCTGCCTCTGAGCCCTCAAAAGTAACAATTGAAGTCTTGCAAATGCGCAGTTCGCCCCTTGAGAATGCTTCCAACATCAACGTCATTATGAAGAAAGCGACTAAAAGACAGAAAACGACAGACCTTGAAACCCAGCTCCTGGTTGCAAAGTCAGTTCGAGCTGAGAAGCAGCTTGAGCTTGCAAAAAAGAGATTGCATAGGGCAAAAGTCCAAGTAAAACACGAACGGCGGGGACTTAAAAAGGCAAAACATACCGCCAAAGAGCTTCGCAAGCTTGCTAAGAAAGCGGTCAAGCAGTTGCCTGCGGATAAGAAACCAGCGACGCCAAAGGCTCCCAGCAGGTAAGAGCAACAGCGCTTCGTCTGGCACGAAGACGCTTTCACGGATTACACCACTTCTAATCTTGTCGGCAGTCCCGGCTCCTCATAGAAATCCGCCTCCCCGGCCCCGGAGCCACCAGCCGATCAGGCCCTTCCTTCGAACCGGCGAACAGTTCAGGCTGATGCATACTGGAACCGCAAAACAGTAGAAGCAGTTCGGGATTACACCTGGGGCTCGGCCTGACCTTCGGCTTTCTCCTGAACCGGAACCGGCTCGCGACGTATCACATTCTCATGGGTGTGCTGCTGCTCCGGGACCCGACCGTGATCGAGCCTATGCCTCGACTGCGGTTCCACTAATTCCTCACAAATCGGTCGTATCTGGATTCCAGGCTGCGTCAGGTTGCAGCATCGGAAATGTCCGTCACCCCCCTGTCACAGCATTGTTCCCGCATCGTCGTTGGTTCAACCGCTCTGCCTACGATAGTTTCCGCCGGGTCTAGGGAACTTTGCCCAGATAGTTCCTTTGACGCTGATAGCAAAAAAACCTGACGTAAACGAGAACCATGAGACTGTCGAAAAAACCAGAATTGCGAGCCCGTGAGCGGCTCGAAGGAAATCCGCCACAAAACACTCACTGCCCATCGAGCGGCTTCACGTTAATAGAGCTGCTCGTTGTTATTGCCATCATCGGAATCCTGGCTGCTATGTTGCTTCCTGCGCTTTCCAAAGCCAAAGACAGGGGTAAGCGAATCGCTTGTCTGAGCAATCTCCGCCAGCTCGGTTTGGGGAGCCAAATGTATGCTGACGATTATATGGGGCACTACTCAGGTCCCTCCATACCGGGGCGCTTCACCATTCCTCCGGCCATCCGTGCTTTCACAGACCGCGACGGGACCGATGACGATCTGAACTGGGCGCACGCTTCTTATGTGAGGAACACCAAGGTGTTTGTATGTCCCGGCACGCAAAATTTCATCCGAACCAACGTCACCATGTTCAATGACGTCCCATACCTTACTGATTTGCTGAACAACGGTGAGAATCGGAGGCAGCCAGGAACCAGCTACGAGGTATTTGGTTCATGGAACAGCGTTATCAACGGCACTGTTTACGGCAAGAAGAGGGAAGCATCCGTCCAAGCATTCACGGTCACAGTGGATGGCAAATTTACGGGTCTGGCTCCCGGCACAAGACCTGGGCCTTCCCGGATTTACCTCATCCACGACGGGGATGATGTGAAGCTTGATAAGGATACGGAGAACTTCCCTGACCGCGGGGATAATCACGACGAGTTCGGAGCCAACATGACCTTCTGCGACGGTCACGCCGAGTTCGTTACTCGCAGAAAATATGATTTCGTCCGCAATACCAGCAGCAACGGGCAGACATTGAACGAGCCGTAATCCCCGCTAGCACCTAGCCGCAGAAAACCATGTACAAAACCTTAATGATGAAAAGACATAAATCGTGTGATATCACCACAGGCTTCAAAATAGCAGCTATCACCTTGGTGGCAGGCGTGAGCGTTTTCACGCCATCCCTCAAGGCAAACCCCGTGCCGCCGCACGGAGTAGTGGCGGCTAACCTGGATATCGTGGTCAACGCCCTGGACAACACCGCAGATTCGGTAACCGCCACGCCTTCCACTCGGATCGGCGATTTCCGCGTTCGGCCAGGCTCGAACAATGGTGACTACAATGTGCAGATCGGTGAGGACATCACCGATGACGTTAACACGGGCCTGCTGTTTTCGAGCGTCCGGCAGAACGGGCGGGATAACATGCATCCCCTTTGGCCGGGCACCAACTTTGTAACCAGCCATCTGGGTGTTGGTGATCCCACCGGCGGTTATTGGATTCCCACCACCCTGACTTACCCCAACAGCGTTGCCACCTCCGTTATTGAGTATGATATGGATGTTGCGGCCGCATGGTTCCCTTACAATCAATGGGTTGCCGGCTACGCACATTATAGCGACCCGGGAGCAATGAACAACACGACCCTGGATGCGCTGACAGGCACAGAGGGATTGAGTCTCGGGACGCATTTCATCGATCTAGGCAATGCGAGCTATACTGTAGATCTGACATCCTTGGGCATCAACTCTCAGTCAGACGGTGTTCTCCTGGTTCTCGGTGCAAAGAATGAAGACAACTACGCTCTGGGCCGGGCAAATACCGACGGCACCTGGACAGTCTGGTCCAAGGACAATGGAACCGATACGACGTCCGGCGAGCGCGATCCAATTGGGTTCGTGTTTGTGGCCAAGACCAACACATCAGCCATCTCAGGCCGTTTCCTTGGCAATGGGACCATCACTGCCTTTAACGGAGAGACGCCACAGTTCACGATCACTCCGTTGGAGGCCGGCCAGTGGGAACTGAAAATCCCGGGACTGCTTCCCACTTATGGGGTCCTCCTGCTCTCGCCCGAGGGCGGGCTGCCAGGCAACCAGGACAACATCGTTAGTTACGAGGTCAATGCCGCTCGCGACGGGTGGATCATTGAATCGCGTGACATTCCGGCATTGCAACAGGCGGATTTCTCGTGGCTCTGCCCATTGGAAACTCCAGGAGACGGCTCGGAACCCGTGGCCTCCTTCGCGTTCATTCTCGGAGCTACACCGGGTGTCACAGCAACACCCAGTCAGAACCTGCAAACGAGCGAAGCTGGGGGCACGGCAGAATTCCAGGTGGTTTTGGACGCCGAACCCACCGCTGACGTCGTTATTCCCGTCAACTCAAGCGATGCCACGGAGGGCACTGCAGTTCCTGATTCGCTCACGTTCACTCCTGCCAACTGGAACGTGCCGCAATCCGTCACGGTCACCGGAGTGGATGACACCCTGGAAGATGGGCCTGTTTCTTACACGGTTGTGCTGGCACCCGTGGTCAGCGCGGATGCCAATTTCAATGGGATCAATCCTGCCGATGTCGCGGTGCTCAACGCGGACAGCGAAGTGGGCATCACCGTGAATCCCACCGGCGGCCTTACTACGACCGAAGGCGGCGGCACGGCGACTTTTGCCGTCCAACTCAACACTCAGCCCACTTCGGAGGTGGTCATCGGACTCTCTTCTACAGACGTCACTGAGGGGACGGTTTCTCCTGCGAGCCTGAGCTTCACTCCGGCAAATTGGAACACGCCCCAGACGGTGACAGTGCAGGGTGTGAATGACGCAACGGACGACAATGACGTTGCCTATAGCATTGTCACGGCTGCGGCCGTGAGCGCCGACGCCGCGTACAACGGGAAGGCAGTCCTGGACGTGACCGTGACCAACCTCGATGACGACGTGGCTGGGATCTCCGTAACGCCCGTTTCCCTGGATGTTAAGGAAGGCAGCATAGGAACATATACTGTGGTCCTGCAAAGCGAACCTGCCGGGGAGGTTGTGGTGAACGTGGTGTCCAGTCTTCCGGCCAGCGGACCGGCTGCTCCCTCTGCTCTGACCTTTACGGCCCAAAACTGGGCCACTCCTCAGACAGTAACCGTCACGGGAGCGGATAACCTCGTCGGGACCGGGAATATCGCGTTGATGGTTACCAACGCCGTCAGTTCAGCAGACATCCTTTACGCGCCAGTCAATCCACCCGATGTGTCTGTAACTCTGCTCGAAGATGACGCGATGCTCATGCTGCCCGAAGGTGGCGTGATCTATGGCAGTGGAATGCCAGCGATTGGCATTGCTTCCCGGGTGACGCTGCTTGATCCCAATACACCTAGCTACGATAACGGAAAGCTCACGGCGACGCTGAGCGCCAATGCAAGTTCGGACGACCGCATCGAAGTGCGCCATTCGGGTAATGAACCTGGCGAGATCGGGGTTTCAGGCGGCAACATCAGCTTCGAAGGCACTCCCATCGGTACCTTCACAGGAGGGCAGGGTTCTACGCCGCTCGTGGTCACGCTGAATGCCGCAGCTAATCCGACCAATGTCCAGGCCCTGCTGCGCGCCATAACGTTTCGTAACTTGAACCCTTCGCCGTCCACCGCCAGCCGGACACTGGAATTGACGGTTGCGGATGTCGATGGCGGCACAGGTGCAGCTTCCATCAACGTGCGTGTTGGGTTGGTGCGCGTTACAGAGTTTCAGCAGGGAGTTGACCACGGTTATGGGCTCTACACAAACGCAGCCGATATCGAACTATCCCAGATCAACCCTGACGTGCCCCATCCCGGCGGTCACAATGGGAATGGGTTGTGGATCGACGCTCAGACACCCGGCGGCACGGACGCGTGTCAGGCGCTCTTGCGTTTCGAGGACATCGCCGGCAATGGCGTCGGCCAGGTGCCCACAAACGCCATCATCGTTTATGCAGAACTCGTGCTGGACGTGCCGGCAAACGTCAGCAACGCCCAGGGCGATGCAAGCCCGCTATACCGCATGCTTGTTCCTTGGGATTCAGAGTTCGACACGTATAACAACGTGGGCGTCGGATTTGAAGGATTCATGCCTAACGACATTCATGCGCGCAGCACATACGATTCATTCCTCGGTCTCGAAAACGGCGATGCGAGCACTGGCACCGGTTCCATTAAGCTGGGTGTTACTACCGACATCCAGGCCTGGGTTAACCAAGGCCAAACCAACTACGGCTGGCTCATGCCGGGATGGGTTGGCCGACTCGATGGCACCGTGATCAGTTCCTCTGAGGCCCCTGATCCGGAAGACCGTCCTCGGCTGCGCGTGCTCTGGGTGCCCGACGGCACCGCAGTCGCCACGTTTCGTCAGGACGTCAATGATTACACTGGAGTCGTCGATACCCGAATTCGCAAAGAAACGCCCGATGCGGAAGGATCGGCTCTCACCGGGGTATTCGTGGATTGGACAGGCAGCACCGATCAAGCTCTCCTCCGGTTCGACGATATCATTGGCACAGGCCCTGGGCAGATTCCGCCCGGCTCCAGAATTCATTCGGCCATGCTCGACCTGGCATCCATGGTTGGAAATGCCATGGGCGACGGTGGCAAGTTCCACGCAATGCTCAAACCCTGGCAGGCTACAGACACCTGGAACATTCTCGTCGATGGTATTCAGGCGGACGGCGTGGAGGCGATGGCAACCCCGACGGTCGTTGCTGGGAACGAAACGTTGACCCCCAATGTCCAGGCGGCATTCCTCTCGTTTGAAACCACAGCAGATGTGCAGGCCTGGGCCGACGGCACGCGGTCAAACTATGGCTGGGCTGGCTTACCCTGGACGAACGGCGGGGACGGCTGGGGTTTTGGCACCTCTGAGCAGGGAGATTTGCGTAATCGCCCGCAGCTTCGCGTATTCTACACCCCTGGCGCCGTGGTGATTGCCCCCCGGATGCTCGCGCCCATCTGGACGGCATCCACTGTTCAGGTCCGATTCCATGGCACGATCGGGACCAGCTACACAGTGGAACGCGCCTCTCAAACGGGCGGGCCATGGACACCACTCGGAACGGTTCAAGCCGGTCAGGACGGCATGGGTGCTTTCACGGATAATGCTCCCCTGGCGGATTCGGGTTTCTACAGAGTTTCACGGTAGCACCGGTCGCAATCTTCGATGTCCCTTCCTCCGGCCGGAGGGAGGGACTTTTTTCTTAACCTTCCAGTCGGGATTTCGTTGACTGATTGCTTTGCTCCCGGGAGGCATCAGCGCCGCTGCTGGGATCAGGTTCATCGCCTTTGCCTGTCGTACAGCCATGGTATTCGTAACTGGCAAGAATCGCCAAGAGGATGGCATCCGTCGGTTTTAAATGGGCATGGAGCTTCAAAAAGATCTTCGGATATCTGCATTAACTATTGAATCGCCGTGCTGTAAAGCATTTATTTACAATAATGTGAGCATGTGGTAGGATCTTCATACAGATCTTCGGATTTCTGAAGTTATGGAAGTGCATAGGCATCACAGTGCCATGGAACCGCTGCTACCCAACGCGCAGAGAGCGCGTCTTTCTGAGCTAGGTTGCGAGATTTTGAAGGCTGCGGGGCGGCTTACCGGACAAGTTCATTCCGCGTTAGTGCTCAGTCAGGTTGCTGATCTGGTTCGTGGAATGAACTGCTATTATTCCAACCTGATTGAAGGCCACAAAACGATGCCTCGCGACATCGAGCGGGCGATGAACCGCGACTTCTCACATGATCCTGCTCAACGCTACAATCAGCAACTCAGCCTGGCCCATATTGCTGTCGAGAAGCTTATGGAAGAGAGGTTAGCCAGCGAGGTGGTAGACATCTATTCCCCTGATTTCATCTGCTGGCTTCATCATGAGTTTTACGCCCGGCTTCCTGAGCCACTGCATTGGGCTCTCACGAATGCTGGCGCCCGGTATCGCTTCAAACCGGGATGCCTGCGCGATTTTATGGTCGACGTGGGCAAGCATACCCCGCCAGATTTTCACAACCTGCCGACGTTCCTTAACCGGTTCCACTCCTTTTACGGGGACAGGCACATTTTCGAGGGCGACCGACTTGTGGTTGTTGCCGCCGCTCACCATCGGCTTTCCTGGATTCATCCGTTTGGAGATGGCAACGGACGTGTTGCACGACTTCAATCCCAAGCGCAACTCATTCGCCATAGGATTGCCAGCCCGGGACTATGGACGATGTCACGCGGACTCGCCCGGAGCCGGCAGCGCTACTACGCCAAGCTAGAGGCTGCGGATATGGGGCGCCGAAACGATCTGGACGGACGGGGTAATCTCTCAGATCAGGCTCTGGCCAACTTCTGCGTTTTCTTCCTCGAAACCATGCTCGATCAGATCCAGTTCATGAGCGGATTGCTCGGGTTGTCTGAGCTGCGCACTCGTGTGGAACGCTACTTTGAGTTTCAAGCCCTGCACCTTGAGCGTTACCGCCGGGAGATCATGCGGATCACTCGTGTGCTGGTGGATGAGGGAGAGATGCCACGTTCCCGGGTGCAGGAGATTACCGGCAAAGCCGCCACCGTCTCTGCTGAAATCATCAAATTGGGACTCAGAGAAGGGTATTTTCAAACTCCCAGCCCCAAAGGCCCGTTGCGGGTCGCGTTTCCCGCCAAAGTCCACGAATTTTACTTTCCTCAACTCTTGCTTGATTTGCCTGTCGAACGCGATGCCGAGGAGTCTGAGTGAACAGGCTGTAATAGGCAGGGTTTTCGTTGCTTTCAACGTGAGTGGCAACTTCAACTAGGACTTGGATTTCACCACGGTCCGATATGGCGCATCGTTGTACAGCTTGAGGCTGAACTTGCCGTCCGGTTGCTCTTCCACCATCCAGATACCGGTGTTCGCGATGCTGTCGAGGTCCTTTAGTTCATCATTCGTGAGCAGTCTGAGCAGCGCCTTTCCGGCGTTGCCATGCCCTACCAGAAGAATCGACTTGTTCGATCCTCCGAACTTCTCCTTTAGCATCTGCGCCACACGCTCGGTTACGAAGCGCACTCCGGCTTCACGTTCCTCGCCTTTGCCCTTCGGCAGCTTGAAATCGTTTTTGGCACCCTCACGCAGGAAGAAGTATTTGCCTTCATCTGCGGGAATCTCCACGGGATCTCCAGCTTCCAGGATCTTTCCGGATGGCTTTGGCAAATCTTTTGAGAGGATCATCGACCCGCCACTGAACTCGTGCATCTCCGGCCAGATCTCGCCCTTGGCATCGATCGCTTTGAGGTACGGCAATACCGTGTTTCGCGTGCGCCACATCGGGCTCACCGCTATGAAATCAAATTGATACTTCTTTAGCTTTTCGGTCGCGGCAAGGACCTGCGTCTTGCCTTTCGGCGTGAACACATTCCCGTTTCCAACGTAGTCGGGCCACTCGGACTTTGGCACGTTCTTGTAGTCCTTCTTCACATTGTGCCCACCCTCCGCATGACGGATGTAATAGATTCTTAATGCCGCCTCCGCGCTGTCAATCGAGAGACACAGCGCGAGAACCGCGATAACCAGATGCACTTTTCCGACCGAAACGTGACGCCAGGTTGAACTCATAGTTGTATAAAGACGAATTTCAGTGTCGCGATGTTACAATCAATTTGCGGTCCGGCGGCTGAATCGGAGCACCAGATTTGGCCAACAGAAGGGGAACCCAGCCAACGAAGGTTGGGAAGAATACCCCTGACGTCCGATGGAAGAACCGCTTACCGCGTTGTTTTTTCGTGCTTGCAAGTGGCATCAGGGCTGCTACTAATCGTGATGACAGCAGCCTGCCTTGTGTGACGTTCCTGCCATGGTATAGGGCTTGTCTCAAAATTATGCAAAGTACTGAATCATACGCCCAACAACTAGCCGTCGGCCAATTGGATGGAGAAGCTCGAGGAAGCTGGGTGGCGTAGCGATCACACATGGGGCATTGCACCCGGGTGACGCAAGCAGTCTTGCGGATGGAGCGCAATCCGGGAAGACGTCCTATGCTACCCCGGCGGGCTGTTGGGACGAGAGGTGGAACAGGTGTGATAACGAAAATGTCAGAATTCTAGGACCCCTTTACGAAGAAATAGGGACTGCATGGCTTTCTCGGACAATTGTATGGCGGGCCAGATGGCCGACATGCAAAGCTGATTAAAGAGCTGGACGACTCCACAAGAATCTAGACGAGAAGATCAAAAGGCTTTGTGATCCGTGCCCTGAAACGGCTGCTCCAAAATGAAACCCGTATCAAGAATCCTAAAGGAGTATTTGGATCTTCCCGAGTTCAGCGGAATGCAGTTGATTACAGTGAACATGAAAGGACACTCAGGGGATTCACCGCTTCACGTGGCTGTTCATCGCAACGACTCTGAAGAGGTTGCAGCGCTGTTGACCGATGGTGCCGACCCAAACGCGCGCGGCGAGCTGGGATACACTCCACTTCTAGTTGCCGTCTCAAAAGAATTACCTGAAATCGTTAGACTTCTGCTGCGAGCCGGGGCACGACCGGAGGCTGCTAACGATGATGGTCTGACACCGCAGGACGTGGCTAAGAGTCAGGAAATTAAGGCCTTGCTGACTCAGCCAACGCAGCGAGAGTAGTTGTTACGAACTTTTTTGCCGTCATGTGCGCCACGCAAAGCTTGGTTGCCGACTTGGCGCGTCGCACCCGCGCCAAACCGGCAGGAGATGAAACAGGGAATAATTAGGTCAGTCAACCCATGGTAGCGGCTTCGTCGCAACCATGGGCTTTGGGACGCGATCCTTTCAGGATTGGGGAAGGAGGGCGGATGGGCGGCATCTGACGGCCTTCGGTTCGTGGATAATCCTGGCGTTCCAATTCATTCTGCCCGAAAAGCTGCAGAGGACCCTAAGAGAGGACTACAGCAGTCCAAGACGCAAGCGGCCCTCCCTTGGCGAATACTGCTCTCGACCACCGATCTGCCGATCTCTTTCCGCACTGGTGGTAACACGCGGCCCCTCTTGCTTCAACCCTGTTTTCTCGGGTTTGCGGCCTGCAGCGCAAACCTGAAAAAACAGGGAATATTTCTTCTTCGGATCGTGATTACCAACAGTACGGATTCCAGCTTCTTTCCGGTTTGGAGCCGGAATTGCGCACTAGAGGATGAAGCCTGTTTGCAGGCATGGCCCGTCGGCACCTCTCCCTTGAAGGGGGGCGTGTCGGCTGGTCAATATAGGTGGTTCGCGTTTTCCTGCGGCTCCGGGGTGGAACTGGGAGCATCAGGCATCTGGGGGCGCGGGTCGGCATCCTGAGGGGATGCCGGCCCGCAAACCCCCTGCTACGAGATGGTATGAGGCGGAACGAGAGTTCAATCTACGTGGCAGAGTCGGCAGAGCTTCAAGATTGATTCGACGCTCAAGGATGTTTTAAACTAGGTACGCCGGAAGTTAGCTGTTTACGGCTGTACCTTCATGCCAGACGACCAAGCCAACGAGGATATTACCCGCGTGCTGGAGTCTCTCGATCAATCGGGAGGCGCTTCAGAACGATTGCTCCCGCTGGTTTACGAGGAACTGCGCCGCCTCGCTGCCGTGCGTATGGCTCAGGAAAAGGCAGGGCAGACCCTGCAACCCACGGCCCTGGTTCACGAGGCCTGGATTCGCCTCACGAACGGGAATGCAAAGGTATGGCGCAGTCGGGGGCACTTTTTTGGCGCAGCGGCCCAGGCAATGAGGCGGATTCTGATTGAACGTGCCCGTCGCAAGATGAGCGCCAAGCGCGGTAGCGGAGTGGAGCACCTCAGAATCGAGGATGTCGATGTGGTGGATAGTCTGCCGGACGAGCGTGTTCTGCTCATCGATGAGGCCCTGGCTCGTTTGGAAGGCACAGACCCGGACTTAGCGCGCGTTGTTAGCCTGAAGTTCTACGGCGGGCTCACCAATGTTGAAGTCGCCGAGATCCTGGGCGTGACGGAGCGCACCGTGCAGAACAAATGGACTTTTGCGAAGGCTTGGTTGCTGGAGAGCATTTTGGAAGAGACGAATCCGCGCACATAAGCTGGCAGGTTTTCTGCATTTACCGCCGCTTATCGCACTGATGTTTGGTTGGATACCGCTGAATGATCGTGGAACAGGGAACCGTCAGAGAACAGTCGCTTTTTGAGGCAGCCCTCGCCATTCCGGCCGGAGCGGGCCGGGACGCGTTCTTAGCAGAAGCTTGCAAGGGGGATCTCGCGCTTCACCGCCGCATCAGCAAACTGCTGGCCGTCCAGGAACAGTCGGAGCAATTCTTTCCCGAGAGTGCATCAGCCATGCTCGGCATTGAGCAAGGCGACATCGAAGAACTCGCGGCAGCCCAATCAGCGGCGGGTGAGCAGTTGGGTCAGAACGTGGGCCGCTATAAACTGCTGAAGCAACTCGGGGAGGGCGGCTGCGGGACCGTGTACCTGGCGGCCCAGGAGGAACCGGTACAGCGTTTGGTGGCGTTGAAGATCATCAAGCTCGGGATGGACACCCGGAATGTGATTGCCCGGTTCGACGCCGAGCGCCAGGCACTCGCGCTCATGGATCATCCGAACATCGCCAAGGTGCTGGATGCGGGCGCGACGGGCTCCGGCCGGCCGTACTTTGTGATGGAACTGGTGCAAGGGGTGAAGATTACTCAATTTTGTGACCAGAACCAATTGTCCCCACATCAGCGGCTGGAACTTTTTATCAGGGTCTGCCATGCCATCCAGCATGCTCACCAAAAAGGAGTCATTCATCGTGACATCAAGCCCTCGAACATTCTGGTTACGTTGCACGACGGGGTTCCCGTTCCAAAGGTAATCGATTTCGGCATAGCAAAAGCCATTTCCGGCCGGCTGATCAACGATCCGGCGGTGACCCTGCAAGGCCAGTTTGTTGGCACGCCCGCGTACATGAGTCCTGAGCAGGCGGAAATAGGCGGATTGGATGTGGATACTCGCAGCGATATCTACTCGCTCGGGGTGCTGCTCTATGAGTTGCTTACTGGCCACCCGCCGTTTGATCAAAAGCAGCTCGTTGAGCATGGGCTCGACAGAATGCGCCAAACGTTGCGAGAGACCGATCCAATGCGCCCTTCCGTTTTGTTGACGTCGATGACGCAGGCCGATCTTACGCTAACCGCCAAGCTGCGTTGTGAAGAGCCGCCACGGCTGATCAGTTCTCTCAAAGGCGATCTGGATTGGATCGTCATGCAGGCGTTGGAGAAGGATCGACAACGCCGTTATGAGACTGCCAGCGCCCTGGCTTTAGACGTCCGGCGCTACCTGAACAACGAGCCTGTGTTTGCCCGGCCGCCTAGCCGTTGCTATCGAATTAAGAAGCTGATCCAACGCAATAAGATCGCATACGCATCCGGGGCGGCTGTGGTGCTCTCGTTGCTCATCGGACTGGGCGTTTCCACCCGCATGTTCATTCTGGAGCGACAGGGCCGATTGGAACAATCCCGGCTTCGGCAACAAGCCGATGTCGCCCGAGTGGAGGCCGAGCGTGCGCGCGCCAATGAAGCTCGGCTGCGTGGCGAGGCCGAGACAAGGGAAAAGATCACACAAGCTGTCGTGCTGCTGGGGCATGGTCAAACTGAGAAGGCAGATGCACTCCTGGCAGGAATACCCCTCGAGTTCTTCACTCCTTCGACCGAGGCGATCTCCGTTTTTCGAGACTTGGGTAATTGGAACACACTCCAGGGGAGATGGCGTCAGGCTGCTGATCGTTATCTCGTCCTCATGCATGTCAACCATGTGGACAAAGCGGATCAAACCACCGGAGCGACCTTCGATTTATTGATCGCCGCCCCGTTGCTGGTGGAGGCGGGTGACATCGATGGTTATGATCGCGTGAGGCGGTTAGCTCTCTCGCGCCTTGCAGGCAGCTCCTATGCAGGGGCGGCCGAGCAATTGTTGAAGACGAGTTTATTGCTTCCAGCCGATTCGGAGATGATGAAGGCGTTGGAACCGTTTGCACGGGTCGCTGCCAATTCCCTTGTTACCTACAATCCGCAGGAGAATGAGGGGCGTCATTATCTGGCTTCATGGCGGGCGTTAGCGTTGGGCTTATGGGAGTACCGTCGTGAAAACTACGTCGCTTGTTTGGAATGGTTGAGAAGATGCTCGGAGTATCCGGATCAGTCCGTATCCTGTGTGGCCGGTGTTCATCTGATCCGAAGTCTGGCCCGGCATCGCTTGGGGCAGACTCAGGCCGTGGAAGAGGAGTTTGATGCCGGAAAGGCGATGGTCGAAGAATACTTCAGCAAGAAGCTTGAGAATGGCACTGAGAAGCAAGGGCGGTTGGCGGGGTGGATCATGAACGCAATTTTCCTGCGCGAAGCGGATCGGGTGCTCCACTCACCTGCGAACGAGGCAGCGATTTCCGAGTAAGGCAAGCCTATTTGGCGGGTGCCGCCGGTTCCTCCTTTTTCCGGCCGGTCATGCGGACGGGGCGAATCAGACCTTCCGCATCATAGGTAAGTTCGTCCACGCAGAGTTGGCGCTGCCCCTGGCTGCCTTCGCCGTCACGAGGTTCCCACCGATGATAGAAAATCAGCCACTTGCTGGTGCCTGGCTTGCGAACGATGGAATGGTGCCCCGGTCCTCTCCATGAGCCTTCAGTGGAAAGCAGCCGACCGCGATAACGCCATGGCCCGGCCGGACCTTCGGCTGTTGAGTAATGCGCGGAATAGGAGGAATCCTGCCAAT
This sequence comes from uncultured Verrucomicrobiota bacterium, assembly GCA_942493075.1. GTDB lineage: Bacteria > Verrucomicrobiota > Verrucomicrobiia > Limisphaerales > UBA8199 > JBBQYD01. The sequence goes on from OW818681.1 coordinate 1,204,670, forward strand.
TGCCATGGCTATAGGAAAGATAGTAGCAGCCCTCGTGGTAATGCATGAAGGCCCCTTCTGTGAAGTTCCTGGGAGTTTCGGCTGAGACTTCTCTGGCGATGGATACCAGATTGGAATTCAGTATGAATACCCGCAGCTTGGCCCCGGCGCTGCCTCCAGCATATAAGTAGGTGGTGTTCGATTTCGGATCTTTAAAAACCATAGGATCGATGGCTTCGAACCCAGCGCCCCCCGTAACCAGCGGTTTCCCGGAGTCTATGAAAGGTCCCTCAGGCTTATCGCCAACTGCTACGCCGATCCGCGAAGGTGTCGGGTTTTGCGGCCCAACCGAATAGTAGAAATAGAACTTTCCGGCAGCCTCGAAAACCGATGGTGCCCAGGCATAGTGCCGGTCCGCGCCATCATCCCGGAGCCACGAGACATCCTTGAAATCCAGCACTGGGCCGTGCCGCTCCCAATCGATAAGGTTAGTAGAAGAGAACGCAAAAAACGCCTGAGTCCGGCGTACATTATTCCACGTGGGATACACCCAAATCGTCGAGCCAATTGTGATCGCATGAGGGTCTGCCCCGGGCAGGATTGGATTCTTGCCATGAAGCGTCTCCAGCCCAAGCATGAGCAGGCAGACTGCCGAAATAATGAACTTCTCTCTCATTCGTTGCCGCCAAACGAACGCGCGTTCACATTCCAACGCGGCCCGCCCATAGCGTCGTTGCTACTGACGAAGATAAGGCGGCCCGAATTCGTACAAAAGCAGAGTTTTGAGCCGGGTTATTAAAAGATGAGAGTCTTGCTCTATGGCGTTATTGAAGGTGGGGCGGTGGCGGCAGCCTTCTGGGATACTACACTAGCAGGGAGGTGAAGAATGATCCAAAGAATACGCCGGGCTTTGTAGCTGGACTTTGAATCCTCGGATTGCCGGGGATGAAAGACCAAACGTCTCGGGCGTTCGCGCAATGGAAACCGTGCCTGACTGTTGATCATTTCGCAGAACCATTTACATATATACATGGATGTTGACGTCGCAGTCCTTGGGGGTGGTTTTGCCGGTGTCTATTGTACCAAAGCCTTAGCCGGTGGTTTCGGTCGCAAAGGGCTCGGTCGGGTCGCATTGATCTCCGATGAAAACTACATGGTCTTTCAACCCATGTTACCTGAGGTGACGGGAGGCACCATTTCCCCGCAACATGTGATCAGCCCTTTACGACTTTTATGCAGGAAGGCTCAGGTACTCAAATCGACGGTTCAGGAGATCCATCTTCAAGACCGCACATTGATCCTCAGCGCCGGGGCATTCTCGGAGAATCTATCCGTTCGCTACCGGCACCTGGTGCTCGCAATGGGATCTGAGGTCGATCTGAGCCGTGTCCCGGGGATGTCGGAGCACGCGTTTCTCATGCGCAACGTGGGCGATGCGATGTATCTGAGAACGACCATTATCGGGAGGATTGAGGAAGCCAGTCTGGATTCACGACCGGAGGTGAGACAGCGTCTTCTCACGTTCGTCGTTGTTGGCGGCGGCTATTCGGGTGTCGAAACCGCCGGCCATATATTGGATCTGTTCCAAGCCGTTTACCGGTTTTACCCCAACATTCGGCGGGATGAGTTGGTGGTTTACCTGGTTCACAGCCGTGAGTATCTCCTACAAACACTCACGCGGAAGCTAGGTGAGTATGCCGCGCTCCAGTTGCAGAAACGCGGGCTTCGGTTGTTGCTCAACGAAAGAGTGAAAGCCATGACGGTTGATCGTGTTTACCTGACGAGCGGCAAAGTGATTGAATCGAACACGGTCGTGGCCACAATCGGCAACGGACCTCACTCACTTGTTCGGGGGCTTTGTGAAACGAACGGTTTTGAAAGTCTAAAAGGTCAGATTGTTACCGACTCGTTTTGCCGGGTCAAAGGCCAGCCCAATGTTTGGGCGGCAGGTGATTGCGCTGCCGTTCCCCTTGCCGGGGGCGGGCAGTGCCCGGAGACCGCCCAGTTTGCGATGCGCCAGGGCATGCTCATCGGGCAGAACATACTTCGTTACGAGAAGCACCTAGGTCTATTGCCATTCAAATTCAAGGGTTTTGGCGAGATGGCCACCATCGGACATCGCATCGCAGTAGCGGACATCCTCGGGGTCAATTTTTCTGGATTCCTGGCCTGGTGGATTTGGCGTTCTGTTTATCTGGCGAAGCTGCCACGCCTGGATCGCAAGATCCGGGTCGTTCTGGACTGGACCCTGGACCTTTTCTTTCCCCGGGATATCAACCATCTGAGCCCGAGGTTCAGCACATTGGCGAGTGAGATGTATCTGGAATCGGGTGATGTGCTGTTTGAAAAGGGGGAACCGGCGTTCTCCTTCTACATCGTTAAGCAGGGGGCGTTGGAGATTTCCGGCGGACCCGGCCCCGATAGGCGGATAGCCGAGGGTGATTACTTTGGGGAATCTGCTTTGCTTGATGGTGGAAACTGGATGCATCAAGCCCGCGCGGTGGAGCCCACAAGATTGGTCGCACTCCCAGCCAGCGTCTTTCATCAAATCGTCTCCGGCGCGGGTTCCCTGGCGAAATTCTTTCGCAAATCTGCCGCAAAGTATCGATTGCGACAGACACTGGATTTGTTGGGACGAAGGATGCCGGAGGGTTTCATGCGCCGTCCGGTTTCGGATTTCATGAGCCCGCAAGTCTATAAACTTACAGTTCAAACGCGCGTGCGCGAGGCGTTGGATCTGGCTCGCCAGCACCCGCGCAGTTCCTACCCGGTTGTGGATGTCTCCGAACGTTTCCTGGGTGTGCTCGAACGGGAAGACTTCTACGATTTCGTGAAAAGGCCTGGAACAACCGACCAAAGCACGCTTGAGGGGCTCAACTTATCCCGCGTTCCTATCTGCGGTCCTACGGTTACTCTTGAAACGTTTTTGCCTGACATGATGCGTTCCGGATCAAACAAGGCAGTCGTGGTTGATGAATCCAAACGGGCGATCGGCGTGGTCACTATCCTCGATATCCTGGCCGCCAGTTGCGCCGAGGATGCATGCCTGAGAAGATCCTGCGACCCCTGACCGGCATCGTGCTGGTCTTGTTCGGCTTCCTTCGCAATGCGCTTGGGCAATGTGAGAGGGGTCTCGGCTTTGCATCCTCGCAAATGTGATTGTTGTGACATTTCCTCGCTTGCCCTGGCGATGCGCGCTAATTAGGCTTCTCGCAAATCTGCCTATTTATGAAGAAACCAGCCAAAGAGTTTTTTGCCGGGATCAGAAAGATTCAGTATGAAGGTCCCTCCTCCCGAAATCCACTCGCGTTCAAGCACTATAACGCGGAGGAGATGATCGATGGAAAGGCTATGAAGGAGCACCTTCGGTTTTCTGTCACTTACTGGCACACGATCCGCGGCCAACTGGCCGACATGTTCGGAGCCGGCACCGCCGTCCGCCCCTGGGAAGACGGGACAAACTCCATGAAAATGGCTGAAACCCGTGTGCGAGTGGCATTCGAGTTCCTGGAGAAGCTCGGCGCCCCGTTCTACGCGTTTCACGACCGGGACGTTTCCCCCGAAGGCAAGAACCTAAGCGAAACCAACCGGAACTTTGATAAGATCGCCGGTTTGCTTAAGCAGGAACAACAACGGACGGGCGTGAAGTTGCTTTGGGGGACAGCTTGCCTATTCGTGCATCCGCGTTTTGCGCATGGCGCAGCAACAAGCTGCAATGCCGATGTGTTTGCTTATGCGGCAGCGCAGGTCAAAAAGGCGATTGAAGTCACCCACCTGCTCGGCGGCGAGGGCTACGTGTTTTGGGGCGGGCGCGAAGGATACAGCACTTTATTGAATACAGATCTAAAACGAGAGGTGGAGCATCTGGGCCGTTTCCTCCATATGGCAGTGGACTATAAGAAATCCATCGGCTTCAAAGGGCAGTTCTATATCGAACCGAAACCGAAGGAGCCCACAAAGCATCAGTATGACTCGGACGCCGCTGCTTGCCTGAACTTCCTGAGGGAGTTCGATCTGCTCAACGATTTTAAACTCAATCTTGAAACCAACCACGCAACGCTCGCAGGCCACACAATGCAGCATGAAATGGAAGTTGCCATTTCTGCGAACGCGCTCGGGTCCATCGACGCCAATACAGGGGACGTGCTGCTTGGATGGGATACCGACCAGTTCCCGACGGACATCTATCTCACCACCGAGATCATGCTCCGCATCTTGAAGATGGGCGGATTCACCACTGGCGGAACGAACTTCGATGCCAAAGTCCGCCGCGAGAGCTTTGAACCTGTGGATTTGTTTTATGCACACATCGGCGGCATGGATGCCTTTGCTCGCGGGTTGAAGATAGCCTCGGCCATTCGTAAGGACGGTCGGCTCGAAGATTTCGTGAAGCAACGCTACAGCTCCTGGGATTCAGGTATTGGTGCAAAAATTGAATCGGGCAAGGCAGGTTTTAAGGATCTGGAAGCCTACATGCTCAAGAAGGGCGATGCGATTCCGAGTCAGAGCGGCCGCCAGGAAATGCTCGAAGGCCTGATCAACGAGTTCATCTAAGGCTTACTTCTTAAAACGAACCAGGCGTGTTTCTTGAAAAGGGAACGCGCTCTGGTGCGATGTGGAGAACTTGCTTGTTCTGACGGGCCATTGTTGGTTGACTGATTGGCATGTCAAAGACGAATCGCCGTTCGTTGCTAGTGCTGTTGCTTATCGGCGCACTGCTCATTGGCGGCGCAGCCGCGTTTCTTCATTTCACGTATCGTCCTACCGTTGGGAGCGGTGCTGCCGGGCCGTCTGTTGATAAGCAACGCTTTGCGCGGCCCTGGACGACGAATGCAGTCCTGCTGGTTGGCTTGGGTGATAGTGTCACCGCAGGGTTCGGTGCCCGGAAAGGCTACGGCTACTTCGATCGCTTGCTGGCCAATCCACCGGATGAATTCGCTGAGATGTCTGGCGTGAATCTTCGTGCTGCCATCCCCAACCTGGCAGCAACCAATCTTTCGATCTCTGGCAGCACTTCGGGCGAGGTGCCGCAGTCACAACTGAAGCGGCTTTACCAAGCGGACAGCAACGTGCTTGGGCTTGTGGTAATCACCACTGGTGGGAACGATCTCATTCATAACTACGGACGCACCGCTCCCCGGGAGCAGGCCATGTACGGGGCGACGCTTGCGGAAGGACTCCCTTGGGTGGCTGAGTTTGAGAAGCGGTTGGAGGTGATCGTTCAGGAGATCAACGATCGGTTTCCGGGAGGTTGCCACATCTTCTTCTGTAACATCTACGATCCTTCAGATGGAGTTGGGGATATTGAGAAATCCGGTTTGCCCCCCTGGGCCGATGGGCTGAAGCTGCTGGCAAAATATAACGAAGCAATCGAGCAGTGTTCCAGGAAGCATCCCAACGTGCACTTCGTGGATATGCACCGACTCTTTCTCGGGCACGGCTTGCATAGCAGCCAGTTTTGGTTCCGCCATTACGATCGCAAAGACCCGCACTATTGGTATTACACGAACCTGGAAGATCCCAACGAACGAGGGTATGACGCGTTGCGACGGTTGTTTCTAAACGAGATCTCAGGCGTCCTGAGCCCAGAACGCGCCCAGTGACTATCCAATGCCCCACCTTTCTAGCCGCATGTTCCGCGCGGCGTCGCATCCTCGCACCGGGCAGCGGTTACTTGCGCACCTGCTGGCTAATAGAGTGACCGGCATCCTTCTCAGCTTTTCATCATACCCTTGACCTCGGTCAAAGCGGCGAGCCCGGGCTGCTGCTATTGATATCGTGCGCTTTGAACAGCGGGCTACATGCCTGTGGGCGCAGGATTCAAAAGACCACCAACTATCTATTATGTTTTGTTTTCAGTGCGAACAAACCTCCAAGGGCGCCGGGTGCAAAGATTTTTCAGTATGCGGCAAGGATGAAGAGACAGCGCGTTTACAGGATCTGTTGCTGCACGCCACCAAGGCCGTTGCGCAATACGCGGACCGCGCACGTGACCTCGGTGCGCGGGATACCCGCATCGACCGCTTTATTCTTCGAGGTTTGTTCCTCACGGTTACGAACGTGAACTTCGATCCCGCGGCAATCGAACGCGCCGTTCGAGACGCCGGTGATATGCGTGATTTCGCCCGCTCAATGTATGAGAAGGCTGCGATGCAAGCGGGGCGGACTGCCGAGCATGTCAAGGGGCCTGCGTCCTGGGAGGTGCCCGGGGCACGCTCGATCATGTCGGCCACGGCAGGCACGGTGTCCGTCCTCGCTCGTCGTGAAGAGTTCGGTCCTGACATCAGCGGCTTGCAGGAGCTTTTAACGTATGGTTTGAAAGGGATTGCGGCCTATGCTGAACACGCCCAGATTTTGGGACAGGAAGCGGAGTCCGTTTACGATTTCCTGTGCGAAGCTCTGAGCTACCTTGCGGAGGCCACTCCCACTGTGGAAGGTCTGTTCAGCCTTTGTATGCGCTGCGGTGAAGCCAACTTGAAGGTCATGGAGATTCTCGATACAGCGCACACCAGCACCTATGGCCACCCGGTGCCCACACCAGTTCGCGTCGAGCCGTTGAAAGGCAAAGCAATCCTCGTATCGGGCCACGACCTGAAAGATCTGGAGAAGCTCCTGCAACAAACCGAAGGCAAGGGCATCAACGTCTATACGCATGGGGAGATGCTCCCTGCTCACGGCTATCCTGGCTTGAAGAAGTTTAAGCATCTGGCCGGTAACTACGGTGGCGCGTGGCAGGATCAGAAGGTGGAATTCGCGCAGTTTCCTGGCGCAGTCCTGATGACAACTAACTGCATCCAGGAGCCGATGGAGAGCTACGAAGGGCGAATCTTCACCTGCGGTCACGTGGGTTGGCCGGGCATCGCACACATCACTGATGGGAATTTCGCACCCGTGATTGAAGCGGCTCTTGCTGCTCCGGGTTTTGCCGAGAACGGCCCCGATAAGACCATCCTGGTCGGGTTCGGCCATAACGCAGTATTGGGCGTTGCTGACAAGGTCATTGAGGGAGTGAAGTCGGGGCAGATTCGCAGGTTCTTCCTGGTGGGCGGCTGCGATGGCGCACGCAGCGGACGCGACTACTACACAGAGCTGGCCGAATCCATCCCGAGTGATTGCATTATTATGACCCTTGCCTGCGGCAAGTACCGGTTCAATAAACTGGAGTTTGGCACGGTGGCGGGCATTCCGCGCTTGTTGGATATTGGCCAGTGTAATGACGCCTATTCGGCGATACAGATTGCGGTGGCGTTGTCGAAGGCCTTCGGTTGTGGAATCAATGATCTGCCACTCTCACTGGTGCTCTCGTGGTATGAACAAAAGGCAGTGGCCATTCTGCTCACACTACTGCACCTGGGCATGCGCAACATTCGCCTGGGACCGACGCTCCCGGCGTTCGTGACTCCGGCTGTGCTGAAGGTCCTGGTTGATAAGTTCAACCTGATGCCGATTAAGACGGCGGAGCAGGACTTGCAGAGCATCCTGGGTGGCGAGCCTGTCGCAGCCTGATGTCGAGATTTAGGTGAGCAAGCCGGTGAGGGTATTTCTCTCACCGGCTGTTTTGATGGACATGCCCTGAGCTATGGGCTTATTGCTCGTTGGAGGTGAGGTCGCTTTAGATCAGTACTGTGGAAAGGAAACCGGAGGTCGGATCCATGCGGGACGATACGGAAAGAACGACCGATTTTTCTTTGCCTAACGAGTGGTAAAAAGCTATTGTTTCGGCGGCTTGTCCGGTGGTGTAATGGTAGCACTAGGCCCTTTGGAGGCCTCTGTCATGGTTCGAATCCATGCCGGACAGCCAATTTTCCTCTGGAAAATGAGGAATTGGATGGCTCTGACACAGCCCTGACACAAGAAAAGCCCGAATTTCCACCGGAGACAGCAAAGGGCGTGAAGTTTCCTTATCACATCAAGAACCGAGGCAGAACCTTGGTTACCATCTATCGTAAGACCCCAACCTACCCGCTTTATCGCGTGGCTTGGACAGTCGGGGCTAAACGTCAGATGAAGGCCTTTCCCAGCTTTGGAGCAGCCAAAGTCCACGGTGAGGCGCTCAAAAAGGAGCTGGCTAAAGGTTCCGTCGCCACCATGCTAACCCCTGGCCAGGCTGCGGATGCTCTGGCAGCTCTGGAAAGGCTTCATCGCCACTACGTGACCACTGGCAAGCGCATCACCTTGTCTGAGAGCGTAGCGGGCTTCTGTGATGCCTTGGTAAAGCTTGGCGAACATTCCTGGGGTGATGCAGTTGAAGGCTTTCTCCGTAATACCGCAGCCGTGAAGCGCAAATCCTTGGCCGATGCGGTTGCAGAGTTCATTAAAGACCGCCATGCTAACACCCTGGCGCAAGAGGGCAAACGGCCCCGGCTTTCCCCTGAGCAGCACTCCTTGACGTCTATCTGGCTGAAGGAATTCAGGGACACCTTTCCTGCAACTGACGTATGTGACCTGAACAAGGAGCATATGAACGCCTACATGGCCGCGCATTCAAAGCTTGCCCCGAAAACTCGGAATGAACGGCGCAACATCGTTCGAATGCTGCTCAATTGGTGCGTAAAGCAAGACTACGTGAGCAGGACGCACCGCTTGTTTGAAGCAAGCAAGATGGAAAACGAGACGGCAGACCCGGAGACAATCGAGCTTTTCACTGCGAAGGAACTGCGGGCCTTGCTGGACCGGGCAAGCCAAGCACCAGTTCCCCCCGAACAAGGGAAAGATGAGGAAATGGATTTTCGCCCTCTGCTGCCGGTACTGGCGCTTGCCGGGTTAGCGGGAATGCGATTTAAGGAAATCATCCGGCTTGAATGGCAAGATGTGTTTAGCATTCCCGGCAACATCGAAGTGAAGGCCCACAAAGCCAAGACCCGTTCCCGCCGCTTGATTCCGATTTGTTCCGCCTTGGCTGGATGGCTTGAGCCCTATCGCTCACAGGTTGGCAAAGTATGGCCCAAGGGCTATGACATGCTGCATGAGGACTTCCTTGACCTCCGAAAGGAGCTTGGTATTGGCGACCGGCGCAACGGTTTGCGGCATGCCTTTATCTCGGCACATTTCGCCGCTCACTCTAACGAGGGCCTGACCGCAAGCATGGCTGGAAACTCCCCGGACATGATCCATAAGCACTACAAAGGGCTTTTGACCAAGGAGCAGGGTGACGCGTGGTTTGCCGTTGCCCCGGCTAAACCCGAGAACGTCATTGTATTGGCGGCCAAGGAGGCCCGGCAATGAAGAAAACCCTTTTCACGATTAAACGGGGGCATTGGCATAGTTGGGAAATGTTACCCGGTTATGGTGGGGCCTTTGCTCCGTACCATTCTCCGATTTTCGTTCACGAAGTCCACCTCAGAGCGGGACTTCTAGGGCTGCGCTTCTACAACGCTGCATATGCAGAAGGCGTCCGAGAATTCACAGTTGAACTACGGGTTTTGAAACGTGCCCCGAGCTACTTGCTGGCCGAATATCCTAAACAAAAGGAGCGCTCAGTCGTAATAGGATTAATCGACTTTGATTGGGTGCGGCGCTGCATGGCAGAGTACTACTCTTGCCACCCCCGACAGAATGGCGAATCGATTAGGGAATATCTGGAGCGAGAGACAGGATACGTGCCTGGCACGCCGCGCGAAAAGGAGGAGGAACCCCGAAAAGAGTCAGCAAACCCGCCCGATAACTTGGTTGAAATTAAGGACGTAGTAGGCCACTTCCTTCGCCTTCACGACCGAAAGCGTCACTATTGGGACGCCCTTTTGTTTCATGCGAAACGCATTGCCAAAACCGCGAAGGCGGCTCATCTAAGCGATGGTGAGCTTCGTTCGCTGGCCTGGTTCGCCATGACACCTGAGATGGTTTCGACAGGAGAGAATCCGCAGCTAGTGGCGCAGAGAATTCAAGACCGAGCCAACCTCTTGGCGACAACTTTCTTAAATGTGTGGTTGCGTGAGCCAGCAACAGCTTTGAGGGTGATCGGGGCAATTCGCACGCCCAATCCTGAAACAGCTCAAGCACTCGAAGATTGTTTAAAGTGGACTGAAATAGATAAGCTTCCCTCAAAGGGCGGAGCAAAAAAGGACAAAAAACTGGGAATCGAGAAGACCTGGGAGAAGGAAGAGAAGGACCGTAAAAAGGACAATGCGTTGCGGCAACGCGTCAAAGTCGCTCTTAGGTCGATCCATCCACAACCCGAGACCGAAGCAGAGCGAATAAGACTGAAGCGGTTGAACGAATTGCATAAAGGAGAGGGGAAGCACAAGTAGCTCCAATTCCTTCCCCCCGCAGCCTTCCCATGAATCCCATGCCTGTGCAAAGTGGCAGGCATGAGTGAACGCACATCAAAAATAGTAACAGCGCTGCAAGAATGCGGCGTCTCATCGGAATTCGTCACCGAGCCCCAAGCTCGAAAACTTGTCCCTATCTGCCGCAGGACCTGGTTTTCTTGGCGGCAGCAAGGAATAATTCCTCACGTCAAAATCGGCGGGAAAATTCTTTATCATCTCCCGAGTGTCAGAGAGGCACTGCTTAGGCGTATGCAAGGAGGCGTAGCCCGGTAACTTCCCCACACAAGGAAATCGAAATGAGTCCATCAAACCTACAGTTAGCGGCATCCCAAGCAGTCGCTAGGATAACAGAAGCCCGGGCGGCCCTCAGCCGAGCGAGAGAGGCTGGAAACGATGACGCACTCCTCCTATGGACGGCGTGCGATCTGGCTTCTGCCAGCGGGACGGCTGATAGCCTCATCATCGAGGCGCTTGGCCAGAGCGTGCGCTCTGCTCCCGCCGAGAAACCGGAAGCCCGGCTTGCGGCCCTTAGCCAAATCGCCAAGGGCCAAGTGCCAAGCTGGCCGAATCAAACAACACTTGAAGGGGAGAACATCCATTCATGAAGACTTTTGACCTAACACCCAACACACGTGAATCTCTCCAAGAGGGCAATAGCGCAATTAAGAATGCGCTGGCGGCCTGCGAGGCAGCGGACAGGAACGTGGCTGCTCTGGAGACCGAGCAAGAGGAGTTGGCCAAGAAACTTGCGCGGATGAACTCGGAAGTTCTCCGTTCCGATACACGGGGTATCAGGCAGATAGCAGAGGCGCAGACCCAAAGGAGCCTGTTAGCGCGGGATATGACCGAGGCCAACACGGCACGGGAAAACTCCATCAACACTCTGGCGGCCAAAGTCCAGGAGGCCGGAAACCTGCTGGCCGATACCGTCGCGGCTAAACGCGAAGCAATGCTTCAGGAGGCCCGGGACTTCCTTACGCCCCTGTTCGACAGTCCTGTTGACGTGAATCATTGCTTGGGCCTGTCCTCTACATTGGAAAGGTTGAGAATCGCTTCTGCCAGTTTGCGAGGGAAAGTTCCACATGCTTCGCAAAGTTTGATGCTTCTCGCTCAGGAGAGGGCGAGGCAGTGCGACAGATTGCTCCAGAGCGATTGGCCTTGGTGAAATCTCAATCCAACGTGCAATGACCCCGAAGCCGAATGATGGCCAGCATGGATGGTTTAAGGCAATGCGTGGTGATGCTCCAATGACGCTGATTCGCCAGAACCCGTCTGCCTTCGTGCTGGCCTATGTCATAGCCCTTCGTGCCCGATGGCGGGGGGTTAGCTTTGATCCATACGGTCTCGAATTGGGGGAGGCAATGCTTGGGGATTATCGGGAATGCGGAATGAGCGAACAGAACTACCGCACCGCGAAAAAGCAGCTCGCCAAATGGGGCTTCGCAACGTTCCGGGTAACGAACAGAGGAACCATTGGAAAGCTAATAGACACAAGGCTCTTCTCAATTCTGCCGAGCACGCTCAACGATCACAATAACGGCCAGTCAACGGAGGCCCAACAGGCGAGCGACGGGCAGCTAACGGGCTTTCAACGGCTAACTAAGAAGGAAAGAGCAGAAGAGCAGAAGAACAAAAGAGCAAAAAAGACCGGAGAGGATTCCGCCCACGCTGGCGCGGGGCGGTGTCATTCGGACTTGATAGCAGCCAAACCGGTGAACCGCCAGGAAGTTGTCGAATACTTTGCCGCGCTGAATGCTGGGCATCCACACGGTTACGAATTTGCTCAGACCCGCGCCGATGATTTCATTGCATACAATGAGCAGAGGGAATGGAAAACTAAGAATTGGCGGAGGGCGGCGAAGCGGTTTAATGCCAAGCTACACGAGGAAGAGCACCGATCATGAATCGAAGCACGGTCAGAATGGGGTTTCCCCGTCCCATGAAAATCATGTGTTCAAACACGCAGGGCATGAGTCCTAACCGGACGCTCAGCCCTTTACTTTCGGTCTTGCTACAGCAGGCAGGGCCTAAGACTGGGCGGTTTTTTCTTTCCCGCCCAGCACCTAGGCGGGATTGAGTAGCTACCCTCTTTCCCGCCGTTTTTAATCCAATCGAAAACACAAATGAATACCCCAAATGACATTTCAGTGGAGAGAATCCCCTTGGCAAAAATTCCCAACCGAAGGTTCACGAAGTCGGATCAAAGATTGTTAAGAGAGGTGGCTAAACGGGTTGACAGCCTAAGGCCCGGCCTCTTGGAAAAAGCAGATAGGGTTTTTGCCATCCCGGACAAGTGCAAGCCCCACCGCGCATCAAAGGACTTAAAACTCCTACGGACCCTCACCCTGGCCGAATTGCTCATTGAGGGCTGGAACTGGAGCCAGTTGCTGCCGCATGCTGCCGAAAGGTGGGGGGTAAATGAACGCCAGTTACGCACCTACTTTCGGGAGGCTGAGGCCCTCGTTGCAAAGGAATATGCGAGGCGGAGAGAAGCCCTTTTCGGCATCGTCCTGGCGAGGATTGATAGGTTGTATTCGCTGGCGGCGGAAACAGGGAATTTGCGGGCCGTTTCGGCCTCAATAGACCATTTGATTCAGGTGGCAGGGCTAGGACACCCCGCCACCCAGAGAATAGAGATTGTTGGCCGTCCCCGCGCGCTTTCCATCCAACCGGCGCACAATCATGAGGCATAGTTGATCGCGCTGTAATGCCTCACTCTGGGGGGCAGGTGCCCTCATTGCTGGGGAATGACTTCGAGTATGTTCCCTTTCAAGTCCACCTTTGCTGCCAGAACATTGCGAATTAGCGCGCCGAAGGCGTTCTTGCCCCTGAACTCCGTGATCACCACAAGGTGATCTCCTTTATCGAAATACTGGGTGCGGACGTGTTGATAAGAACCGGGATCGTTCATTTGCTTCTTGATGTAGGCGGTCAGCTCATTATGCGACCCGTCCCAAACGCTAAAGTGCTTCTCGATTTCATCCTTCCTCGTTTGCTGTGGAGTTTTCGGAGGGGCCTCGTTCTTTACTGGCACGGAAGCCTCAACGCGTTTCGGTTTACTCGTAAACTGACCGATTACAAAGAAGATGAAAACAAGGACGATTATCCCCATGCAGCCTATGCCAACAGCCTTGTTGATCTTATCCGCGGTTTTCTTCAGTTCGGCGATCTTTTCCGGGGTAAGTTTGTATCCGCAGTTGGGGCAACTCTGGGCAGTGTCGCTGATTTGCTTTCTGCATTCCGGGCATATTATTAGTGCCATAGAGTCAGTTACTTTGTTGGTGCTTTCTGGTTTGGCTATCTGATGTGATGGAACGCTACCGATAGTTGGGTGTTCGCCGCAACTTAAAAAGGGATGCTGGCCAGATGGCAAAATCGGTTTTGGCCCAACTTCTAGCCCGACTGAAACATCTGCGAAAGCTGCATGGCCTCACTCAGGAGGCATTTGCCGAGTTATCAGGCATCTCTTACAAGTATTACCAGGCTGTTGAGGGTGGAAGAAAACGCGAACTTCGCCTCTCCACATTGGAGCGACTGGCTGCCGCCTATGGAATTGAGGTATACCAGCTCCTCAGCCCTGATTTGCCCGTCACCCAGGTAGCCAAGAAGAAACGAGCGCGCAAGGTGCCATAGAATCGAAATTGAGTGATACGCGTGGCGGCTCAGTTTCTTAAGGGCTTGTTAATCCAATAGGTTCGCCAACCCCGGTTGCGAACTGTGGCGGCTTTAGGAACTTGTGAGAGCAAGAGTCCAACTGCGAAAAGGTCCCCGCCTGCCACAAGCGCATTCATGCCAGACACGTAAGCCAATGTGACCGAGGCTTGCCCGAGTGCAGCGCAAACTGCCAAGGGTAACACGGAAATGATCAGAAATGGCATTGCCAAAATTGCGATGAAACGGGTGCGAGAGAGCTCCCCGATATAGTGTGCATACAGGAGCATTCGGGACGGCCATATACCAAGGATTGAATTGGAGGTTCTGCCTTGGTTTGGATGGATAAGCGCATGGATTAGCTCATGTATCGGAAATAGGAGGAGTAGCCCGAGGATCATTTGGATAGGGGAGGAGACGGGATGCTTAGTTATTGGGGTGAGATAGAGCCAGCCGAACACAACAACCGCGCAAGCGACCGCCCCTATAGGAAGCGCAAAGAGATTTATAAGCCCAGGCCCCGGCTCGCGCAGGCGCTTCCAGGTGCCGGTGGGTGATTCGGGATCTCCAGGAACTGGGCCGATGTGAAATCGCATAATAAGGGGTCGACTTTTTTAAATTGGTAGCGGCTCACCCCAACTCTGCCAACTAGAAAAATAATCTCGAACCCAGCCGGGAACTGTTGACACGATTGGACACAGATTAGGGTCAGATTTCAGTCTGACACAGAGATGACACACAGACACAGATTGACACAAAACTTTCTGCTCTTCCTTACCCACAAATGCAACAAAAGCCTTGAAAAGACAGGGTAGCTGGTGTATAAACCGCTGCATGCAAACGCAAACTACGGCAACCCCGGGCAGCGAGCAATACCCTGCTAAAAATGGTTCGAATCCATGCCGGACAGCCAATTTCTTGATTCACCCCCCTGTCTGCAACTCGATAAAACCGAAGCTCTTGTATAACCGGACGGCTGCATTTCGCTCGCGAATAGTTGTCAGATAGGCCCGGGTATGGCCCAGTTCAACCAACCGTCGGCAAGCCATACAGAAGAGCGCTTTGCCCAAACCAAGTCCTTGGTTTTCAGGGAGCACGGCTAGCCAGTGCACTCGTCCCCAGCTTTCTCCCCGAAAACCGTGGTTAAACCAAGCCGTAACGGTGCCGGCAGGCGGTTGTTCTGGTTGGAAGAGATACAGTTGCCGTAATGCTAATTGCTCCCGATCAGCGAAGTAACGTTCGAAGAGCGCGGGAGTGATGTTGTTGAACGGATCGGCGGCCTGCTGAATGCGGACCCAGTGCACCTCGTCACCTGGTTGATAAAAGCGTAATTGCCACCCGGTTGGAAGGGAGCATTCGGGCAGATCCTGGAGGTTGAGGCGTGTCAGCAGGAGAGGCTTTGAATCCTGTGTGGGCATGAGAAAATATCGTAAAGGAAATTTTAGACTTGTTTCCAGAGATGCCTGCGCTAGTGTCAGCGCCCATGAAAGTAGAATTCTACGGTCACGTTCGTCAATATCACAACATCAAGTCGGAAATCGACGCAAACATCCAGAAAGTATTGGAAAGCGGCCAATACGTTATGGGGCCCATGCTCAAGCAATTCGAAGCTGAGTTGGCCGCCTACCATGGCACCAAGTTCGCCATCGGCACTGGAAACGGCACTGACTCTCTCTGGCTGACGCTCATGGCCCTTGGCGTGGGTCCCGGGGACGAAGTTATCACGCACCCGAACACCTTCTTCGCAACAGCGGAAGCCATCTGGGTCGTCGGCGCCACTGCGGTATTCGTGGATTGCGACCCGGTAACCAAGTGCATCGATGCCAACCTCATCGAGGCCGCTATCACCCCGAAGACCAAAGCCATCATGCCGGTGCACCTCTATGGTCAATGCGCCGATATGGTTGCCATCAAGAAAATTGCGGATAAGCACAAACTGTTCGTCATCGAAGACAACGCCCAGGCAATCGGCGCCGCCGGCAAGGGCTTCAAGATTGGCGAGCTCAGCGATGCGGCTTCAACCAGTTTCATCATCCAGAAGAATCTCGGCACCTTCGGCGATAGCGGCGGCCTGGTGACCAATAATCCTGAGATCGACGCCAAGGTTCGCAGACTGCGCAACCACGGTTCAACCGCCCGCAACGTTCACAGCTTCGGCTTTAACAGCCGCCTGGACGATATCCATGCCGGCGTCCTCAGCGCCAAGCTCAAGCACATTGATGCCTGGAACGACAACCGCCGGAAGTGGGCTGCTTGTTACACTGCTGGCCTCAAAGGTTCCCAGAGCTTCACGCTCCCGACGGAACTCCCTGGCTATCGCCATGTGTTCCACCTGTATGTGATCGAGATGAAGAAGGCTGAGCTTCGCGACCAGATGGTCGATTTCCTCGTCAAGCAGGGCGTCGATGCCAAGACCCACTACTCCATCGCCATCCACAAGCAGGTTGGATATCCGTGGGGCAAGGAAGCTCGTGTTGTTGGCAGCGTCAAGAACGCGGAATACAATGCCGCTTCTTGCGTCAGCTTGCCGATGTTCCCTGAGCTGCGTCAGGACGAAGTCGATTACGTCATTGCGAAGGTCAAAGAGGCCGACGCGAAGTTCGCCAAGATGTAATAGCCCGTCTGCTGACCTGAGAATTACTTCACAAACTGCCGGAGTGCGTAACCCGCCTCCGGCGGTTTTTTTGCTGGGAAGGGCGGCATTGCCAAGGCCGCCGATGCCCTCGACAACGCAGTCGATTCAAGTGTAGCGTCAGGCGTCTCGCCTGCGAGTGAAAGCACCGTCTCGGTGCGTTTCCCTCTTATGGTGGTCGAGTGCGTCAGTTTGGGGTCGTGTTCGTTTTAACTCGTTACCAGGGGTGGGCGCTCGTTCCTCGCGCAACCCCTGGCTACTTTTTGGCAACCCTTCTGGTCGCTTATGGCTCATGTGGCTCATGACAGACGGCAAGAGAAGCATTGAAAAATCATGGGGTTATGATTCTTTATGGGGGAAAGGCGAAACGAATGAAAAGAATGTTGAGCTTGGGCATGGGCTTTGCCCTGGGTTTGTTTGTATTGGCAGGCTGCAGCACGGTGCCGGTTACCGGACGCCAAAGTCTGAGCCTGATCTCCTCGGGTCAGGAGATGGAACTGGGACTGACCAGCTTTGAGCAAATGAAAAAGGATACGCCGGTCAGCAAAGATCCGGCGGCAAATGCACTGGTCCAGCGTGTCGGGAACCAGATCGCGAAGGTTGCTCAGCCCGATATGCCGAACGCACAGTGGGAATTTGTAGTGTTCGAAAGCCCGGATGCGAACGCGTTCTGCCTGCCAGGTGGAAAGGTCGGAGTCTATACGGGGCTATTGAAGATTACCAAGAGTGAGGCTGGGCTTGCTACCGTTGTCGGTCACGAAGTGGGGCATGCTGTGGCTCGCCATGGTGCGGAGCGTATGAGCGAGGCCATGGTGATGCAAACGGGCGGTCAGGCCCTTGGCGCTGCCCTGACGTCTTATGATCCTAAAGTGCAAAGCGCTGCCAACCTGGCTTATGGGCTCGGCACCAAGCTGGGACGCGAACTACCCCACAGCCGCGCTCAGGAATCTGAGGCGGATCATATCGGGCTGATCTATATGGCGCGAGCGGGCTACAATCCGCGCGAAGCAGTCGA
Organism: uncultured Verrucomicrobiota bacterium; assembly: GCA_942493075.1. Taxonomy (GTDB): domain Bacteria; phylum Verrucomicrobiota; class Verrucomicrobiia; order Limisphaerales; family UBA8199; genus JBBQYD01. Next base: position 1,222,215 of record OW818681.1, read on the forward strand.
GTTCTGGAAGCGGTTCATGGAATACAACAAGCAGCAAGGCGGCACGACATCTCCATGGTCGCAGTTTCTAAGCACCCATCCGCTCGACGAGGCGCGCATCAAACACCTTGAAACGCTCATGCCTGAAGCACAGAGCGCATTCACCAGGAGTTCGCTAAATAAGTAGCTGGTGGCCGGATAGGGCGGCCTTGCCGCAGGCCGCCGATGCAGCGCCACAGAGGCTTCAATTATGCTGCTGAGGCCGCTCTCGGCGAGAGCGACACCACCACTAAGGTGGCCTCTTGGTCACAGCCCCTCGCGTGGTGAGGAATTGCACGTATGATTGCCCGAATTGCTTTGCGCGTTGGGGAATGAATCCGCAGAATTTGGTGTGCATGTTCGCTTGTGGCTAGGCCCGGCAGGCAGCGGCAAAACGCATGGCTGCCTGGCGGAGATCCGCGAAAAGCTGGCGTTCGCCCCTGAAGGCGCGCCACTGCTGCTAATCGCACCCAAGCAGGACACTTTTACCCTGGAACGACGTCTGCTTGAAGACTTCGGTCTGCCTGGCTTCTCGCGCCTCCATATTCTCTCCTTCGAGCGGTTAGCCATGTTCATTTGCAGCACGCTCGGACTGCCCGACCCGAAAATGGTGGACGAAGAAGGGCGGTCAATGGTGTTGCGTGGGTTGCTTGCGCGTAAAAAGGACGAGCTCAGGTTATTCCGCGCGAGTGCGAAGCTGGCGGGTTTCGCACGGCAATTGAGTCTGGCCTTGCAGGAATTGCAGCGCAACCAGGTGACCCCGGACGCACTGCGCGCTGTGGCAGGCAGATCCGCGGAGCATCCGGCACTTGCTTTGAAGCTGGGCGATCTGGCGGCCTTGTTGCAGAGCTATCAGGAATGGCTCCAGGACCACCAGTTACAGGATGCCGGCGGGTTGCTGGAACATGTGACGCGCCGCTTAAATGAAGCTCCCCCCGCCATATACTGGGATACCGTTTGGGTGGATGGTTTTGCGGACCTGAGTGGCCAGGAAGTTGAACTGCTGGCTGCGGTCATAGGCCGCAGCGGAAAAGCAACCGTGACTTTCAGCGATGACCCAGCGCGGCAGAATGCGACGTGGCTATCCCCCTGGTGGGTGACTCGCCGGAGTCTGGAACGGGTGGAACGCAGGTTGCGTTCTCTCCCGGGAGTCAGCATGGAGCGGGTGCCGATTTCACGCCTTCGTGGCGGTGGCCGCTTCGGTCGCAGCCTGGTGCTCGCACGGTTGGAAGCCGAATGGTTCCAACCTGTCGCAAACAGGCAGAGCACGCCAGGCGAGGCACTGCTCCCGGGGGATACACTTCGGGTTGTGTCCTGTGACACCCCAGAGCAGGAGACGGTTTTTGCCGCCCGCGAAATCCGGCGGTTTGCGCGACGTGGCGGTCGCTACCGGGAGGTGCTGGTACTAGTGCGTTCTCTGGAGAACTACTGCCATGAACTGCAGCGTACCTTCGCCCGATATCATATTCCGTTCTTCATGGATCGTCGTGAGTCGGTGGCGCATCATCCATTAGCAGAGTTGACGCGCAGCGCCTTGCGCTTGAATGCATTCGACTGGAAGACGGACGATTGGCTGGCGGTTCTGAAGACCGGGCTGATGCCAGCCGCGGAGGAAGAGGTTGACCGGCTTGAGAATGAGGCTCTTTCACGGGGATGGTCAGGAACGATGTGGTGTGAGCCCCTGCGTGTGCCGAATGATCCGCAATTGGAGCAATGGGCCAACGAACTTCAGACCCGGTTGCTGCCTGCATTCAAAACGTTTTCCGATACCTTAAGCGCGGTGAAAGGAGCACCCAATGGTCCTGAATTGGCCCAATTGTTGGCCAACCTCTGGGAGCAACTGGGAATCGAGGACCGGCTTGCGCTCTGGGCGCTGAGTGAAGTGCAGCCCGATGGCAAAGAGGGAAAGGGACCCAGTCGGCAGCGATTCGACGCGGCCTCACGACCGATCGCCTCCAGCCAGCCCGGCACAAATGTGCACAGCATCGTCTGGTCGCAAATGCATGCGTGGCTTGAAAATCTGCGGCTGGCATTTCCAACTGAGCGTTTCCACGTGCGCGAGTGGCTTCCCATCCTGGAAGCGGGACTGGGCGGGCTTTCGGTAGGCCTAATTCCACCCGCGCTGGATCAGGTGCTGATCGGAACGGTTGATCGATCCCGCAATCCGGAGGGGCGTCTGGTTCTAGTCCTTGGGATGAACGATACAGTTTTTCCTGCACCTCCACAGGGGAGCACTCTGTTCTCCGATACCGATCGCGAGCTGTTGGAGCGGCAGAACGTGCTTGCTGGGGTGAGCGCGCGTGAGCAGTTGAGCCGGGAACGGCACTTTGGCTATGTCGCCTGCACACGAGCCAGTGAACGGTTGGTTCTCACCTATGCCTTGAACGATCCAGAAGGGGCACCATTGAATCCCTCCCCATTTGTTGCCCAGGTCCAACGTCTTTTCCCAGGACTAGAGCCCGAAAAAGCGCCCTCCCACATGGTCCCGGAACAGGTGGAAGATGTTTGCGAATTGCAGCCTGGCTGGATGGCTGGAATGCCTCAGTCCGAAGAATGTTTCTGGAATGATCCTATCCTGGGTCGCTCCCTTTTGTGCCGTCCGTATCGGGAGCCTGATCCTAATGAGTTGATCTCCCAGGGTCTGGCGGAGCAGCTTTACGGAAAAACGCTTCGAACGTCGGTGAGCCGCCTCGAGCAGTTCGCCGCTTGTCCTTTCCGATTTTTCGTCCACTCCGGATTGCGAGTTCAGGAGCGAAAGCTTTTTGAAGCGGATTTTCGTGAGCAGGGAAGTTTTCAACATGATCTTCTCGCGTTGTTCCATCAACGGCTGAAGAGCGAAGGCAAGCAGTGGCGCGATCTCACCCCGCAGGAGGCGCGGCTTCGTGCGGGAGAACTTGCTGAGGAGTTGACACATACTTACCACGACGGCCTGCTCGAGCGTTCCGCGCAAAGCCGTTTTCTCGCCAGACAGTTGACTCGCGCGGTGGAGGATTTCCTGGAGGTAACGGTAGGGTGGATGCGCTCGCAATATGCGTTTGAACCCGCCGCAGTCGAGTTGCCTTTTGGAGAGAATACCGATGAGCCTGGCGCTCCAGCCTGGTTGATCGATTTGGATGAATCGAGGCAGTTGGAATTGCGGGGGAGGATCGACCGGGTGGATGTATGCGCTGGGCCTGATGGCCAAGCCTGGTGCGTGGTCGTAGATTACAAGTCCAGCCGCAAGGTTCTCGACCCGGTGTTGGTGGAACACGGTCTTCAACTGCAATTGCTGGGATACCTCAACGTCATCCGGCGCTGGCCGGAAGCTGCTCAGCATTTTGGCGTGCGCAAACTAGAGCCTGCCGGCGTGTTTTACGTGAATCTGCGAGGGACAGCCAGGCAGGCGGACAGCCGTTCCGAAGCATTGAATGAGATGGACGTGAAGCGGCGCCAGAACTACAAGCACACAGGAAGGTTTGACCGTGCGATTCTGGAGTTGTTGGATCGGGAAGCGATGACGCGGCGCAAGGGTGATCAATTCAATTACCAGATCAACAAGGACGGCTCGATTAACAAACGCAGCGCGGAGCCGATGGAAGGTGGAAATTTCTCGGCGTTGCTGGATATGCTGGAAAGGCGCATGCGTGCTTTGGGCATGGCCATTTATGCAGGGAACGTTGCCGTATCCCCTTTCCGCAAGGGAACGCAGACGGCTTGCGATTACTGTGAGTATAGCTCCATTTGCCGGCTCGATAAATGGACTCATCGGTTTCGGGTTTTGCGCAGGAACCAGGAAGAGACGGCTGTCGGCGATGCAGCCGCGGATGGTCCCGCGGAGGCGCTAGAGTGAACCGGTTATGAGCCTGACTGCCGCCCAAATAAAAGCGATCCGCGTGCGTGGAAACGTCGTGCTATCGGCTGGTGCCGGCACGGGTAAAACGCGCACGTTGGTTGAGCGCTGTCTCGGCTGCCTCCTCGCCGAGGCTCCACCAGTCCCTATCTCAGAAATGCTGCTGGTGACCTTCACCGAGGCAGCGGCCGCTGAGATGCGGCACCGGATTCGCTCACGATTAGAGGAGGAGCTGGCAAAGAACGAAGGTGATGAACGTTTGCAGGAGCAGTTGGCACTTTTTGACCAGGCAAATATCGGAACACTTCACGGATTCTGTTTTAAGCTGGTAAGACAGCATTTCCACGAGCTGCAGCTTGATCCTCAGCTTGCTGTGATGCCGCAGGAAGAGGCACGGCTGGTTGCGAACGAAACTCTTGAACAAATTCTCAAGGAGCATTACGAAGCCCAGAGCGGCGAGTCTGCGGCCGTTCGTGAACTGATCGCTTCCTATGGCCGGGACGGCGATGGTGCCGTCCGCAGGCTGGTCTTGAGGTTGCATGAGTACAGCCAAACCTTGCCAGATCCTCAAGGATGGTTGAGAGCACAGCGGAGTTTCTTTGCATCCGCCGAACCTGCCGCTTGGGACGAATGGCTGAAGAACAAGATCGGCGAGTGGCGCAACGAGTGGACAGAGACGCTCGCTTCAGGTGCGCATGACAATCAAGTGGGGCAGGCTTGCCTCCAGATCCTAAAGAAACTGCCGGACGGTTTATCGCGAGAGGAGTTGGGAGAGGCTCTGAAAGAACTGGAATCTGCCTGCCTCGACTGCCCACGCGGGAAGATCGGAGCTTGGCTTGGGCCGCTGGAAGAACTCCGAAAGGACATCACATTCCTAAGGTCTCTGATTCCCGGAGTTGCCGGTGATCCGCTGGCAGAGGATTGGGAATGGGTGCGCGGTCGGATGGGATCGCTACTCGACCTCTGTGAATCGTTTGGACGGAGGTTTGCTGAAGCAAAGAGAGAGACTGGATTGGTCGATTTCCACGATCTCGAACAGCACGCGTTGACCTTGCTTTGGGATCGATCCTCTCGACGTCCGACTGCCGTCGCCGAGCATTGGCGGCGGCAACTGCGTTATGTGTTTGTTGATGAGTACCAGGATATCAACGCCGCGCAGGATAAGATTATTGCCATGCTCAGCCGCGATGGCGGTGAATCAAACCGTTTCCTGGTGGGCGATGTGAAACAGAGCATCTATCGTTTTCGGCTCGCCAATCCACGGATCTTTCAAGGCTACATGCAGGCTTGGGGGAATGGGAGCGAGCCGGACGAATCAAGGCTGAACCATACATTGCCACTCGTCGAGAATTTCCGGACCCGAGAGAGGTTGCTGGGGTTCGTTAATTCGGTTTTCGAGCTAATCATGCGCCCTGAGGTGGGGGGCATTGCATACGATGATGGCGCACGGTTGGTGTTCGGTGCTCCTGAAGCCCGTGTGCAACTCAGCGCTTCGGCCAGCTCCGAGCCGTGCGTTGAGGTCCATCTTCGTCTGAAAAGCCGTGCCTCAGGAACAGCAGAAGATGAAGCATTGCTTGAGTTGGCAGATTTGGAGGAAGCCAGCAAGGAAGCGCGGCTCGTTGGTTTGCGACTCAAACAACTGAAAGACGAGAGCTTTGGCGTTTTTGATGCAGGAGCATTTCGTCCGATGCGTTGGAGCGACGCCGCGATCTTGCTGCGTTCGCCCAGCGGCAAGGCGGAGAACTACGCCCAGGAGTTTGCCCGCCTCGGGATTCCCCTAGCCATCAGCCGCGCCAGTTTTTACGAAGGCCAGGAGATTAAGGATTTCGTTTGTCTGCTGCAATGCCTCGACAATCCGGTTCAGGATGCCTCTTTAGTAGCCGTCCTCCGTTCTCCATTCGTCGGCATGAGGTTGGAAGAGTTGGGCAGGGTGCGGTTGGCTGCCAAAGGTTTTTTCTGGTTTGCCGTGAAACGTTTCATGCTGTCTGGCAAACCATCGGAGCAGGAAACAAATCCGGCGTCGTCGATGGCCAACGCGGCACTTTCTGCGGAGCCCGCACCAGTCGTGCAAGCGCCCATCAAGGGGCGCGGCAAACGACGCGGCCCTGTCCATCCGGCGCAATTGGAATTGGGACTCAGCGTTCAGCCGATCCCGCCTCGCGCCGCGCCGCACACCACCCTTTCCGGCGAGGATGTGCAGCCGGTGTCTCCTGAGAGAAATGCTGACCCTGCCTCGGCCGCAGCTTACAGTAAGCTGGAGCTTTTCTTGGAACGCTATGCCCGCTGGCGCAGGCTTGCCCGGCAGGGTTCGCTGTCCAAGTGTCTGGAAACCATCCTGGCTGAAACCCAGTATGATCGTTGGTTGCTGAGCCAGCCAAGAGGTCAACAGCGGCGGATGAATGTGGAACGCTTGCTGGGGCTCGCCCGGCAATTTGACCAGTTTCAACGCCAGGGACTGTTCCGTTTCTTACGCTTCCTGAAGGCGCAACAGGAGGCGGATGCTAGTCCGGATGCTCCAGAGTCGGTCGGTGAAGATGCCGTGAGGTTGATGAGCATTCACCAGAGCAAAGGCTTGGAATTTCCTGTCGTAGCGCTGGGCGATTTAGGCAAGGCATTCAATGCTTCTGATTTGAATCAGCCAGTCATTCTCGATGACCAGTATGGGCTCTGCCCAATGATCCGTCCTCCCGGGGCAGCCGTCCAGTATCCGAGTGTGGCGCATTGGCTCGCGCGAAGAAGGCAGCACGCGGAACTGTTGGGAGACGAACTGCGTCTGCTCTACGTAGCCATGACCCGGGCTCGGGATCGACTGATCCTGACGGGCAGCCTCAGCAAATCGAAACTGGAGAGGTTCTCGGAGGCGAACCTGGATGCCCCAGAGCGATGGCTGGCTCGGGCGCAATCTTATGCAGACTGGATCGGGCTTTGGTTCGGTCGCAACGTGGGAGCGAAGCTGCAGGAATCAAAACAAGGCAAGAGCGAGCATGTGTTGTGGTGGTTCTATGAGGATGCGGATCTTCTGCTTGAAGCCGAAACCGAGCCAGCCAGCGGGGCGGTTTCAGATCCAAGCCAGGACGTGGATTGGACGGCCATGCTCTCCCGTGTGCGATGGACATACCCTCACGCCGGAGCAACCAGAGAGCCGGCCAAAGCCTCTGTGTCAGCGTTGAAAAAGCGCGCCATGCTCGAAATGGAAGACGAGATTGCGCGCCCTCCACAACTACAGCCGTTGCCAGAGATTCGCCCAGGCAAGCGCAAGAGTTCAGGTCTGTCTGCCGCAGAAGTTGGTTCGGCTCACCATACGTTCATGGAGCATCTGGACCTCGACCTCGAACCAGCTGTTCCCGTTTATAAACAGGAGCTGGCTCGCATTGAGGAGGCGGGATTTCTTAGCGAGGATTTGGCGAAGGCAGTGAGACTTGATCGCGTGCTGGACTTCTGGAATTCGCAGGTCGGCACTCTGATCTGTTCCCAACGGGCGAACGTCCGGCGTGAACTTTCATTTACGGCAAGGTTCAGTCCCAGGGACTTGGCGGAGTTGTTCGGAATCCAAGCTGTGCAGGCAGGCGATGAGGTTGTCGTGGTGCAGGGGACTGCGGATTTGGCTGTCATTCTCCGCTCCGAGCTTTGGATACTCGATTTCAAGACCGACCATATCGGCGAGGACCAGTTGGCTGATCGAACGGCATTCTACCGCGGGCAGCTCGCGCTATACGCAAAGGCTCTTTCGGCAATCCATAACAAACCCGTAACCCATCGCTGGCTTCATTTCCTGGCCCTCGGACGCACCATGGATGTCTAACCAGGGTAACAACTAATCCTCGGCTGGGCTTGCCTGAACAACGGTCGGCTCGCTTAAGGCGAACCGGTTCGGTCGGTACATCGCCTCAATTTTGGCGGCAGGAGCCGTTGCTGTTCCGGCTGCCCTGACACGCGCCAAATATCGCAGTTGGTAGGTGCCTGGTTCCACCCAGTTGGCAAAGAAAAGCATCCGATCCTTCCTTGCCTCCTGAAAGCTACCCGGCCAATATCCCAACTCCCTTTTTTCAAGCAGGGCCTGGTCGGCGGCGCGGATCTGCTGGGTTCGAAACTCGGGATTCACAATCTCCAGAACGGCAGGCAGCGGGTCGTTTACCGCCACATATTGGGTTTGTTCGAGCACGTTGATTTCCAGGATTGCCAGCACACGGTCGCCCACACGCAAATCCTGCAGACCAAGTAGTTCTTGCTGATCCCCCAGCTTCTGATAACTGCGCTTAAGAACGAAACCTTGTCCGACTTTCTCTTTAGGAGGATTTGCCGGGCGTGATTCGATCGTAACGGTGGAGAACAGGTCTTTCTGGCGTGCCGGCAGGCTCAGCGTTGCCGCTGGAGCGGAGTTTGAAAACGCATAGGTGCAGGTGAACACGCGGTTGGTTCCTGAGAGTTCGAACGGGACCGAAGCACCAGCATAATGCACATGTCCGGAGATCTGTCCGTCGCCGGTCTCGAATTTCTCTGCGTAACGGCTTAAGGCAAGCAAAGCCCATGCGTTGCCTTGCGTGGTGCCCCAATCTCCCTCCGCGCGCACATGGAGCAGTTCTGTCAGGAGGCGGTCGACGCTCTCCAGGTCTGGCAGGCATTCCATCTGCGCCAGCAACAGAATAGCCTTCGTGCGAGCGGGAGATCCGAAGCTAGAACTTTCCTCCTGCTGATCCGGTGCCTGCGCTAACAATTCGGCAACCATTGAAGGCGACCCACCGCTTGTGTGCACTGCCAGCGCGAGCAACGCCCGGTTTTCGGCAGAAAGCCTGCCACGTTGATTGAACCATTGCTCATGGTAGGCCGGCTCAGCACGTTTCGCGTGGGCGAGACTATAGAGGGACAGACAGGCGACTTCTGCGTCCTCGGTTTCCCGCAGGGTCTTTCCCAAATAAGTGTAGAGCTGCTGAAGCTCGGATTCCGGAACTGCAAAGCCTCCTTGCTTGGCCAGCGTGAGCACAAAAGCGCCATAAGCACTCGCCCAAGGCATCGGTTCACTTTCGCCGGGCCAGTAGCTGATGCCGCCAGAACTCGTCTGCATGCTGAGCAGTCGGGCAACGCCCTTAGCCACGGCTTGGGCCTGTGTGAGATTGGTTCGTAGCGCCCCTGATTCGGAACCCACACTAGCGAGGTTTGAGGCCACGATCCAAGGCAGCAGGCTGGAACTCGTTTGCTCTGCGCACCCATAGGGATAATGCAAAAGTTTGTGGATTGATTCTGCAACTTCGAGCAAACGGGTGTTGCTGAGCTTGATGCTGATGGTTCCTTTGCCTTCCAACAGCCATGGATCAGCCTTTCGCAAAAGGTTTACACCCGGTTCAGGCCGTTCTCCCAGCACCTCTCGAAGCAACGGACGAGCAGAGCCCACCGCAATCGTGCTGAGCACGGCGTCAGTAAACGCAGAGCCTGGTTCCGATTTGGCGAAACGTGTGCGCCACGTCCATGTTGCCTGTCCGACTGAAGCAAATCGCACTGGGAATTCACAGAAGGCTGAGCCGTGTGCTGCAATCTGAACATGTTGGCTGAGCTTTTTGTCAGTCGCACCCTTTGACTGCGTCAGTTCATCCAATTCAAGGGAAACCAGCACCTCGCCTGCCTCGCCGGTCTGGTTTTGAACCACCGCCCTCGCGACTATTTCATCGTTTTCATGGGCGAACTGGGGCAGAGCAGGGGACAGCAGGAGTGGTTTGGAGATTTCGAAAGCTGTCTTCCCGGCACCGAATTGATTGTGACCCGCATGCGCCACTGCAACCAATCGATAGCGAGTTATGCTATCAGGAGCCGTGAAGCTGACAGAGGCTCGTCCTTGTGCATCCGCTCGGATGTTCGCACTCCAAAACGCGCACGCCAGAAACTTGCGCCGGATTGTCGCTGCATCAGCGCCATCGCCACCAAGGAATCCTTTATTGTGAAAACTGAGCGCATCCAGGTCTTCCGTCAGCAGGTTGGGCAACGAGATGCTCGAAGTCACCCTTAGCGGCTTTGGCGCATAGAAGAAACTGTGCGGATCAGGCGTCTCCTGGCCTGTGAGGCTTGCTATCCCCTCGTCCACAGCATAGACCGTCAGCCAGGCATTCGATACGCCTTCACCAGCGGCGTTTCTTACTTGCGCCTCCGCCCTAACAAGGGCTCCTGGAAGGTAGTTCGTTCCATGGCAATTCACCTCCACGCTCAATCGAGTCGAGGGATCGACGACATCCAGGCTGACAAACCCAGCGCGGTAATCGGGTTGCTGAATAGTCCGTGGGCAGTTCTCGGCTCCACGTAACAGTGTCACAGACACCACCACATTCGGCACATCATTGGATGTCAGCGGAATTTCAATGACTGGCGAGTTCCCTTCCAGCTTCGTCCAGAAGGAACGCAGCACTCGTTCTCGTTCCAGCGTGACCAAGGCCTCCCCGCTGAAAGGCGCTTCAACCAACACTCGTGCCGTCTGGCCGACCGTATACGAGGCGCGATCCGCCTGCAGTTCCAGCCTGACATCATTGCGATAGTCCCACGATACGGCGTCGGCCGCTGAAACGCTGAATTCCGTCGATGCCAGCACCGGGTTCCCCTTGGCGTCCGATGACGAGATCTCCAGCCGATAATCTCCGGCAGAGGTCGCAGTCAGACCTGGAATAGGCATGCCGCGCCATTTGCCAGGGTTGTTAAGAAGAAACCAATTGTGCGGGGGTGATCGTGATTGTTTTTTCAACCGCGTTCGTAATCCGTGGTTCATTCCGGTAGCGGATGGCTCCCCCAGCGCCCTGAACCCGAACGCTGTGCCATTGAATTTGAACCAGCTTAACCTGGGCTGTGATGTTCTCTTGCCAGGGATTTCCCTTCGAATCCACGGCCACGGTTTCAATCGGCAGTTCCTCCCCGGCATAGAGCACATCTTTGGTTGCTTTCAGTCCAAGATAAAACTCGGAACTGTGCCGTAGGAACTCAGCGCGGCTTGTGACGGTTTGCTGGTTGAGATCTGTGACCTCCACCAGGAGTGATGCCGATCTCGGCTGAGGCGCTTTCTGATTCAGGGGGAGTTCGGGGCGGATCGTCATGTTCGTGCCAGTCAGGAGACTCTCGCCCGTTTCAGCAACCGTAGCTCCACTGCGGTTATTTCCTTCGCTGGCAACATGACGGAAACGGAACCCGCTGAACGCCGATGGATTCAGAGGCGCATCCTCAGTTTCCAAGGTCCATTTGACGCGCGCACCTGTTACAGGCTTTCCAAAGTAATAACGAGCAGATACCGGCAACTCGATCGGCTCGTTCGGACGCAGCGCCGACGGACAAATCAAGCTGATCTCGAAAGCGTTTGGTTCGAAATCCGCCACGCGGAAGTCGTGTGTAAAGTTCTGTTCGCCTACCCGGAGTGTTACCCGGTATTCTCCTCGCACTTCAGCCGTGAGCGGCAGGTCACCGGACCAGGTACCTTCCGCGTTGAAAACCACGTTGCTTTTGAAGAAGCTTCGCCACCGGGCATCAGTCGCTTCCAATTCGCCGGTCAGATTGAGAGGGGTTCGCAGCCCGTTCGTTGTCCAATCCCGCGCGATGATCTGCAGGTGGACGCTCTCGCCGGGACGATACAGGTCACGGTCACTGATGATCATGACCCGCCGATCTTCACCGGGTTCGTAATAGGTGTTGAGACCGTAATGATAGATGGGTAAACGGTGATCCTCCAGGTTCAGCACGTGCAGGTCGTCCCCTTGTTGAACTGCGATCCACTGTGCATTCGTGTGATTGGGCAGGCTGGCGGTTCCCTGGGAATCCGTTCTGGCTTCAGAAAGAACCTCGTTTTCGTTGCTTAAGAGCCGGGCCATTGCTCCGGCTACCGGTGTACCTTTCGCATACGAGAACACGCTTGCTGTTACCTGTGCGGCTTCGCTTTTCCAAATGATCCCCAGATCGGTGAGTTGGATGAGAGTCTGCGTGCCCAGGGCGGGCAAATCGGAATTCCTACTGGAAACCCGCTCCGCACTGACGAAAACGACGCCATGTTTGCGATCTCCGAGGATTTCGTTCCAATCCAGCATAGTGGTGACCGCCTCATCGGGAGCGTTGGTGATTAGAATCTCTCGGCGAAAAATGGTGCGGCCTGGCACCAGGTTGAGATCGATTTGTTGGAACGGCTCAGTCCAGGACTCGCGATCTTCCCAGGAGCGCCGATAGCTCTGGTAGCCGCGTAATGCGTGAACGGCGGTTGGGCCTTCCAGGAGCTTTGCCCGGACGAGGACCGTCCCGACATTCACTGAGAGCAAGGGCAGACGGCGGTGTCCGTCAGCTAATTGATCCCGCGAAAGCCCGGGGAAGTAGAGGCGCGGGGATACAGGTGGGACCAGGAGTTTAACTTCCGCCGGTTTTTCGAGCTGGAAGGGTTCCTCCGCGCAGAGTCCAGCCCTCAACCTGAACAGATATTCCGTGCCACCCTGGAAGCCGCCACGGAGCACGATGGAGTTATCGGCTAGCATTACGTGCAGATTGGTCACCTCAGGGCTTACCTGGACCCATTCGCCGATGGTGTTGGTGTATTGCAGGGAAAGGCGCTTCGAAAAGTTCAAGCGAACCCATGGTGCAGCATGGATTACGTGCTGAGCGTCGGCATCTGTGAACTCAAATGGCGTAACATCTCCCACCGGCAGGTGCATGCTTTGAGACAAGCTGAGTGCTCCGGTCGAACCAGGTAACCCACGTTCCACTTTCAATCGCCAACCTTTCCCAAGCGGCAGGGGTTCTTTTGGAGTAACGATCACCAGGTTCGGCACAACATTCGTGCTCTCATCCTGTGCGTCTTGATTCGTCGAATCGCTCGTTTGTGAGGGCAGACCTGCTTGAGAACGATAGCGGTTCTGCCAGCTCTCATCAATATCCGTTCCCCATTCATAAGAATAGGGCCGCTCTTCTCGCGTGCTGAGCCGTGCTGCGCTTTGAACCCGGCGCCCGCTTTCGTCGCTAAACTCGAAGAACTTGCTCAGATCGCGATCGGCTAGATCAGCGTTAAACAGCAACTTAATTTCCGGGAGCGAGGTTGCGTTCGTGCTCCCTTTGCGCGGCAAGCTTCCCAGGAGTGTCAGCGGCGGTGTCAGTAGCGTATAGCGTAGTTTGGCTGGAACAGGTGAGCCGTCGGCCTTTACCAGTCCCTTGTTGAGGCTGATGATGTAACGCCGATCCATCTCGAATGGTTCTTCTGGTGTGAACGTGCCACTGCGGCTTGAACGCCATGTAAAGGTGCCTCGGACGGCTGGTTCGATCTTGATCGGCGGATGGGTCGCGGGCACGCCGATAGCCTCTGCTTTCACCATGGATTCGGGAAAGCGTAACTGCAAGGTCATGCCCGGTTCCGGTGCGGTGGTTCCCGGAATCAGTTCAACACCTTGCGCAACGTCCCGTTTCCGATGGCATCCCGTGGAAAGGAGAGCGACCAGGCATATTAAGAGTGAGGCGACCGCCGGGGTGGCGAGTGCGCGTTTTAGGCAGCGCCGAAGTGCTGCACCAGGATTCATAGAAAGCCTTCTGAGACGGTGCCGGACATCAGAGGAGGACAGGGAAACCGCCCTGCCAACATCTCTTTCTGTATGATCCGGGTTAACCGTGACCTGCTGATGATTACAGACGAGCGGCCTTTAGCAAATCTTCACACATACCCTGTCATTTCTCCAGGTGGCGGATCTCCACCTTCCGGAACTCCACAGGATGGCTCTCGGATTGCAGCGAAATATATCCTGAGGAAATCAGGGACGTTCCATCCTTGAGCATGAGGGCCTTGGCATCTGGATCAGATGGATCGTACTGCGGTTTCTCGTATTCCAGGACCGGTTCTCCGTTCACTCGATGAATAACACGACCGTTCCCATGGACCTCCATTTCGGCGGTGACCCATTGTTCACCATGAAAGGTCTTCGAGCGCGAATCGGTGCAATGAGCGGTATGGAGTTTATCATTCATCACCACATGGGTGCCTGGTGTGCAGAGATTTGCAGTGGTGCGGGGAGTCGAGCCGTCCCCGCCCAGGAGTTGAGCTTCAATACTGACCGGAAAGTCCTGATCTTTGCGCATGGACGCAGGCGGTTGGCAATGGAGCATGACGCCGCTGTTTCTCAAAGCCCAGCCCGGGCCATCCGGCAATTGCTTCCCGACAAAGCGGTATTCGACCCGGATCACGTAGTTTGAAAAGGGTTCCTTGTAGAAGAGATGGCCGAAGTGGTTGTCGAATTTTTCAAAACCATCATAACGGACACAGATAGCGCCGTTTTCAACTCGAAACGTATTGCCTGGGTTCTCACCCAAGACATAGCCACGGATCTTAGGAGTCCAACCGGTTAGATCCTTCCCATTGAACAACGAAGTCCATTTTTCTTCGGCTGACACAGAGAAAGCTGTGGCAACCGCCAGCAACAAACCGAAGAACACCGGACGAGGTTGTCCAAAGGGGAGTTTTGTTTTCGCGTGCATGCAGGCATGGTGAACAAGTCGCAAACGAGGTCGAGAACTTTCTGCAAATCAGGCGTAGAATCAGCGGATCTACAGGTTTAGCGTGCGGCGTCATCAGGCCGGGCCAGGAGTGAGCCGAGATGGTCTTTAAGCCAGACGGTTAACTCCGCGCCGCTCCAAGCCAGGGCGGCGAAGAAGACCAGCGTGAGCAGGAAAAGGACGCAACCGGCTATGGCGGCGTAGCCATCTTCCTCCAACATTGCAGCAGCCAATAAGATGACGGTGCAAGCGGGCAAGCCATTGCAGAAAGGAATGGGCAAAGGTAAAAGCAACAGGCATCCCGATACGAAAATCATGGCGCCGAGACTCTGGCGAAACGGTTTCCAGCGGACGAGGTATATCATTCGCGGACGCAGAAACCACTCCAGCCATCGGACGAGGCGGCCGGCCCCTTTAAGGAGGCTTGAGAAGAACCTCGGCGGCAGGCGGGAGTTCAACACTCTAGCTGGGAGCCACGGCTTTTGACCGAGGGCGAGGCGCAATCCGATCACAGCGACAGCCAGGCCGAATGGGAGTGAAAGGCCAGGCAGCGGAATCGGGGTGCAGAATGGGATTGTGAGCAGGAGCAACAGGAATACGTAACCGCGGCTCTGGGTGATCTCCACGACATCCTTAACAAGCACTTCACGCTCCCCGAAGGCCTCGATTAGTCGTGCGAGTTCAACGGAGAAGCGAGCGGGAATCCGGGTTCCGGTCCCAGTGGCTCGCTCTTGGGAGCGTGGCTCACCATCCGGGTTATGAGGCGAAACCATGCTAATCCTTGCGTTCAGCGAGCACCGGCGTTAGCCGGGGTAAGGAAATGGCAGAGATCAGGGTCATGAAAAGCCCTGTCAATAGGAGCCAGACCGCGGCTGCGGACTGAGAGTCCAGCGCAAGCAGGCTCGAAGCCGCCAAGGCGACGACAGTCAGATTTGGACACAAGAGCAGGAATGCTGCAGGGTCATCTCCCAGAGAGAACCAACGCCTGTGCAAGATCTGGCGCAAGCCAAGCAACAGTCCGGCCGTGCCAAAGGCTGTTAACCCGGACAGCGATAGAATCTGTGACCACTGCACCCGCAGCCCCAGTGACACGAAGAAGATGGGAATCAGGAAGCGCTGGCTGACGGGTGCCATAAACTCCTCGATGGATTTGCCATCGTGCTCCGTTCGGTTCATGAACAGCCCAAGGAAAAAGGCCGTCTTCGTGCTCGAAAGTCCAAGGCGATCTCCCAAAGCACAGACGGCCAGGACCAGGAGCACCAGCAGATGGGTGCGCCACAAGGTAGCGCGTTGCAGGACGGTGTCGAAGAGGCTGGTCAAGTGGGTGGCGAAACGTGCCACAAGGAAAATAACGGTGGCTACACTGGCCAATCGCAACGGGACGCGCCAGTTCCAACCGCTATGGAGCGCAGGAGTCTCGACGGCCAGCAATACAATGCACAGCGACTCCAGGACGATCAGGAGTCTCATGATCGTTTGTCGCGTGGTTTCAGACAGTTGATTGTATTGTTTCCAGATTGGGAAAATCATGCCTACCGAGACACCCGTCAGGGCAGCGCAAGCGAACAGGCCCTCTCTGGGCTGCAAGCCGGCCAGGTGCGACACGGCCAGGATTAGCGGGTATTGGAGCAGCACCCAGGGAAGGACGAATCTCACAGTTGAGAGCAGCTCACGGAGGGGGGGCAGGTCGATCTCCAGCCCGACCTGGAACAGCAACAGCAGGAACCCCACGAGCCCGGCCTCATGGAGCAGAAGCTTTACACCCGAGCTGGCGAAAGGCTCAACCAGGAGTCCAAAAAGGATATAGGCGGGGAAGAGCAAGGCGGGACGGCCCAAACGGCGGCACACGTCTGGCACCACCATGAGGAGCAACAATACGAAAATAATGAACTCGATATTGCTCAAAACCTTGATTTCCACCTGAAAGCGGTGTCGGTTCCCATCGACCGCGCCGCCTTAGTTATCAAGGCGGCGATCAACAAACCACAGCCTAAGCCATAAGCCCCGCACGAGGCGGATGCCTTAAATCGCTTGCCGCAGCTCCGTAACAAATCCGGCGACCTTTTGCACCAGATCGGGTGAACGTCCGGATTCCGCAATCCGATTGACGATCGCACTGCCTACAACCACAGCGTCTCCATGCTGAGCTACGGTTCGGGCCTGGTCCGGAGTCGAAATGCCGAACCCGACGGCGATAGGCAAGGTGGTGTTAGCCCGTATTTGGCTCGTCATCTCGGCAATGGTGTCGGCGACTTTCTGTTGCATGCCAGTGACGCCCTCCCGGGACACATAGTAAATAAAGCCATTTCCACGTTTGGCGATTGAGGCCATGCGTTCCGGCGGCGTGGTGGGCGCGATCAGGTAAATATTGCAGACGCCTGCTTCAGCCATGAGCTTTTCATACTCGCCGCTCTCCTCCGGAGGCAGATCCAATGTGAGCAGGCCATCCACGCCGGCGTGAGCCGCGGCGCGAATAAACCGGGCGACTCCCATCCGGTGAATCAGGTTGTAATAAATATAGAGTACAATCGGAATCTGCGAGGTGCGGCGGATGGCGGCGACTGTTTCAAGCACCTTCAGTGGCGTCGTGCCGGATGCCAGGCCACGCTGAGCCGCGAGCTGGTTTACAGGACCATCGGCCAGCGGATCACTGAAAGGCACTCCGAGCTCCAGAACGTCCACGCCGGCTTTATCAAAAGCCAACGCAAGATCATGGGTGGCTTGCAGGTCGGGATCTCCGGCTCCGATATAGACCACAAAGCCTTTACGGCCCTCCCGCTTGAGTTGATTGAAACGTTCGACAATCCGATTCATTGTCGGCCAGTTTCGGTGGTTGGCCGATGCCTTTCAAGTGCAAGTTCAGTGGACTGCACCTCAACCGAGACAGTTCCAAGGCAGGAAACACCCTATGCGCAAAGGCCCACAGGCGTTCTATATTGGTCTGTGTGAGGGGACATAGCCCGACTTTTTACCTGTTCGTGGCCACGGGGTTGGTTGTTTTCATCCTTTCTTACCGTTTGCTGTCCCCGATCCTGCTCTCGTTCGTATTGATCCTGTTGATCACCTTGGCGGTAAACCCTGTGGTTCTTTGGTTACGCCGATTGACTGGAGGAAGGCGCCTGGCAACCGTTGTTATGACCCTGGTGTTTCTAGCAGGGGTGGGCTTGACCCTGTGGGCCTTCATAACACCAATTAGGACATCAACTACTCGGCTCGTTCAGCGCTTGCCTGAGTATTGGGAACAGTTCCAAAAGCCACTACTGCGGCTGGAAAAGCGAGCTGCACTCTCTGAAGCCAAGCTTAATGAGGAGGTGACCGCAGAAGTCGCCAATGGCGCCGCAGCCCGGGGTGAGCACAGGCAGGCTCAGCAGGCACTCAGTGGAACCGGGCAGGACCATAATTCGCCCGGCTCACTTAGGTCTGGTCTATTAGGCATGGCTCAAGGGGCAATTGGAGGGTTTAAATCATTTGCCTACAGCGCGGCTGAGATGGTGATCGTTCTGGTAACCGTCTTCTTCGGAGTCGTTTTCACGCTCATGCACCCGCGCCCTATCTTCACCACGATCTTTTCCCTGGTCCATGAACCGCACCATGAAAGAGCCCTGCGGGTGATGCGGCGTATCGCGGAGTTCGTGCCGCAGTGGGCTTTATCAACCCTGTTGGGGATGCTGACGATCGGTTCACTGGTTTTTCTACTTATGTGGCCAATTTTTGGCTTTATGGATGCCTTGATCCTGGGTGTGATTGCCGGAGTGCTGGAGGCGGTTCCTTATCTTGGCCCGACGCTTAGCGCTTTTCCGGGATTGTTGCTGGCACTTAGCAAGGGAGGTATGACTCCTGTCTGGGTGCTGTTGGCGTATATCACCGTTCAGGCGCTGGAGAATAACGTCATTCTCCCATTCATCATGGCCAAGGGGATGCGTCTGCACCCTGTGTCGGTGATCTTCTCAATGCTTCTTTGCGTTGCGGCTTTTGGCGTTCTTGGTGTGCTGATCGCTCCGCCCATGGCAGCAATCGTGGGTATCTTACATGATGAGCTTTACCGCAAACGCTACCTGCCAGGAGTAACGCAGGATGAGCTGGAAAACCTTGCCCGGAAAGCCATGCGCGAAGGGCAGTAAAACGCGAAGCATCCAAAGATTCCCCCGAGGCTCACCGAGATGATCTGGGACGATGCCTGTGCTCCCCATGCGGGCAGTCGAAAAGATTAGCCTGTGTTCATTCAGGGCTTTATGCTGGTGCCTCCTAATGAAGTTCTCAATCGTTGGTTCCGTGCTCGCCTGCCTGGCCACATGGCCCGCCTGGAATGCGGGACTCGCCCACGCTCAGCATGGCGTCATCCGGGAATATGCCGCTCTGGCACCCCGGCCCGATGCTGTGCCGCTTCGGGCAATGTTGGACGTACCCCTAAGCTCCGCCAGCGTTTCTTCAGGTCCTGACGGTGCCTATTACATGACCGGAACGCCCACCGCGAATGGACAGCCTTTCTCCAGCAGCACGATTCGGATCTGGCGTTCGAGTGATCTCATCAACTGGCGCGAGATTCGCACATTTGATTTCGATGAAAGGTATCGTTCGCCTGAATTGCGGTATTTGAAAGATACCTGGTGGCTGACTCTGGGCCGTAACGGCGGTGGTACTGAGTTGGTGAAGCTGACCGGCGATGACCTGGCTTCGGCAGATTATCAGAAGCAGATCATCACCGAGGCCGGGAGTACTCCTTCCATCTTTCGCGATGATGATGGCAAATTCTTTTGGGTTTTAGACGGTGGCCGCATCGCTCGCATGAAACCCAATCCTCTCGCGGGGCTTGCGGAGGAGCCGAAGCAAATCGAGGTGAAAATTGCCGGGCCACCCGGCCAGCAGCGGGAGCAGCGCGTGCTGAATCTTCACGGTGCACATTTGGCCAAGATCTCGGGCCGGTACCATTTCTTCATCAGCGGGCGGATCAAGCGTAAGGGGTTGGGCCGGACAGGACGGCCGGAAGGAGCAGATGATGTTCTAGTTGCGGCGTCGGATCGGCCGGATGGAGGTTACACCCCGTTCTATGTGGCGTTCCCCAATGCCGGCGAGACCACCCTCTTTCAGGATGCCTGGGGTGCATGGTGGGGGACATGGTCAGGCACAGATGAGCAGGGGATACTGCGGGAACGGCCGGCAATCTTCCGCGTGGAACAAGTCCCCGCTGTTGAGGCGCGCTGGCCCATCGGCTTTGTCGCGAACGAACCTCCAAGGAGATTTCCGTTCCAATTGATGTTGCGTCCGGATACCTCCTTCATTTACGAACGCGGCATGGGGTCGGCCCGTGCTGTTCCGTTGGATTTGGTGCCCGGTCAGGAGGCTCGTACTCCTTGGATACGTGACACATTCGTCATGCTCGGGCGAGACAAGAAATACTATCTTACGGGCACGTCAGGAAACATGGATGGGATCAACCTCTGGCGCTCAAAGGATCTGGAGCGGTTCGAGTTCGTGAAGCAGGTTTGGACACCCAGTTCCGATACGAATCTTTGGTATAACAGCGATCCCAAGAGGCTGATTTGGGCACCTGAGTTGCACTATCTCAAAGGCACCTATTGGATTCCGTTTTGCCTCAGTTCCGGAAAGAAGGGTAAAAACGGCTTACTGCGAAGCACCAGTGGCAAACCCGAAGGGCCCTACGAACTGGCCTTTCCGGAGAACCAAGGGGTGGATGCCGGCATCGATTCCTCCCTGTTTGCTGATTTGGATGGAACTGTCTATTACGTCTGGCAGGATGGTAAAATCCGCCAGCTCAATTCGGATATGAATGGATTTGTCGGGGAGGTTCGGAAGATTATTCCAACCGATGGGAGGCGTGTGGGGTATGAGGGAGCTACACTGGTCAGATCAGGGCGGTGGTACATCCTGACGGCCGCCGAGTGGAACGGCGGCGGCAACCGGTCCGATGGCACATATGACATGATGTATTCCTGTGCCACCAGTCTTTCCGGGCCATGGCGGCCAAGGCGTGTGGCCGTTCCGCATGCCGGGCACGGGGCCTTGTTCCGCGACAAAGCCGGTCGCTGGCACGCCTCCTTTTTCGGAAACGATCGAACGGCACCCTTTCGTGCGATGCCCGGATTGGTGCCGATCGAGATGGAAGCTGGGAAAGACGACGTGATTATTCGCCCCGGAATGTAGCTGAGCCTGAGCTCTGGCTTGTCACATCAGGGGGAAACGTGTAGATCCCATTGGCTGAAGATGCCTGCGGGCACTTATGACTACCCATTCAATTTCAAACAGGTCAGGCGTTCCAGGCCGGTTGCTGGTGTGCTGCACGGTGTTTCTTGTGGTGTGCTGCGGCTTGGCTTCGACGAACACCCCGGCTTTTCGCGAATTCGGAAAACCCATGTCCTTGGCGGATGCGCTTAACCTGGCTTTCACCCAGAGTCCAGCCGCACAAAGGATGCAGAAGGATCTGGAAGCCGCTCGCGGGGTTGTCGTGCGAACCCGAGCGGTGGCCCTGCCCAAGGTCCAGATCCTGGGGGATTATTCCGCACGCGAACCGGCTGGCGTGGACCGCCCCCCCGCGGTCATCCCCGGGTTCACCTTCGGATCGGATCAAAGCTGGTCCTCCCAGATCCGGTTGGTTCAATCGATTTACGAAGGGGGCCGTTTAGTATCTGCGGTGCGCTCCGCCCGGTTGATTCAGGACCAGGCTATCCTCAACCATCAAACAGGCCTGGCCAATCTGGCGCTGGATGTCGAGTTGGCCTATTACGATGCTTTGCTGGCCGAGCAGCAGATCGTGGTGCGCGAGGCGTCGCTGGAGTTGCTGAAGCGTGAGCTGACAGATACGCAGCGGCGATTCGCCGCCGGCGTTGTACCACGGTTCAATGTGCTTCGTGCGGAGGTCGAACTCGCCAATGCTCGGCCCAAGCTTATCCGCGCGCGCAACAGCCTCAGAATTGCTCGTAATAACCTGGCAAATCTCACGGGGCTCATCGTTCCCCGAGATACCCCGGACGAGCTGCCCCTGGTGTTAACGGATCGGTTAAATGCCCAGCCGCTCGATTTAACCCTGAACCGGGCCCTGGATCTGGCCATCGCGCAAAGAACCGAGTTGGCAGCGTTGCGGAAGGCCGAGGTCCTGCGAGGGGAGGAACTGAAAAGTGCACGGGCTGGTTACAAGCCCAGCTTGCAGGCCTTCGGCGGGTATGAGGCCCGCAGCTCAATCTTCAGCCGGGATCTGACGGACGAAGTCCACGGATGGCTGGCGGGTGTGCAATTGACCTGGAACCTTTTTGATGGCCTGCAAACTCAAGGCCGGGTGCGGGAATCGCTCGCCTTAAAAGAACGGGCAGCTATTGAGATTGACGAAACCAGCCGACGGGTCGAATTGGAAGTGCGGACGGCTCATTCCCGTTTCGTTGAAGCCAAAGAAGTCCTGGACTCTCAGGAGAAGGTCTTGGAACAGGCGGAAGAGGCACTGCGGTTGGCCCAGGCTCGAAGCGAGGCCGGGACCGGGACTCAGTTGGACGTTCTAGGCGCCCAAACGGCGCTCACGGAAGCGCGGACTATCCAGGTGCAATCCTTGTATGAACACGCAGCCGCACGGGCAAGACTGCAACGAGCGCTGGGAAGCAGCCTTCCCATGCAAACGGTCCGTTGAATCAGAGTTAGTCATCCCGGCGAAACTCCACTTCGCCACAGTTTTCCCAGCGGAAGACGATCCGTTCAGGGTTGACTATTTTGAGCCGCCCCGGAATGAGGCGCGGGCGCACAAATTCCTTCTCGGCAACCTGGCCCTCACCGCTTAATGTGCGGAGATCGGCCCGCCATGTTAACGCGCCCGCAGGCACGTAATCATCTCCGGTGATCTTGTAGGCTTCGACGACCTCGCCATCCTGTTCGATCCGAATCACCTCATCGAAATGGCCCGGGTAATGGCCGATCCATTCGCCTGTTAAATCAAGTACTGCAACCATGAGAGATCTTAACCTGCGACGCCGTAACCGGAAATGGGTCTTTTCTCCCATTTTTGATAAATAACCTCCCTTGCGCGGGTGTGCACAAACCAGGAACGCTCAAGTTCCAGAACTGGCAGCCACGCTGGTCATTCATCCCAGCCCGTCTGCGAGAGCGCGCCAGCTATGAGTCCGATCACCAGCGCCGTGAGACAGACAAGTGAAATCCCAACGGGTATGGAGATGGAAATGCCATGATAAGAGCGTCCCCACCCACGAAACCCAATCAGAGCGCCCGCTAACGCGCCAAAGAAGAAATGGATGCCAAATTTGAACCAATCCCGCTTCTGATCACGATTCGTCCACCATTGATACAAGAGGGCCATGAGAAGAGTCAGCACGCCGATGATCCCCACCAGACTGCATACCAGGCTGATTGTTTGGTGGCGCATGTCTTGTGCCCAATTAGCGTTGAAAGCGTTGACCATTCATGCTTTACAAACTGCGTTTCTTTGAACGCGGATGCAAGCCTGAATTGGGTAGGGCGGCCTCGGGTGCTAAACTGATTAAGAACTTTGATCTGGTAGGGCTTTGCAGGCCGCCGAATCGAGATTACCACAAACGTCTCGACATTTAGAAGGCGCTCTCGACCGATGCCGCCGAGTTCAGACACCCAAACCCCTCGAAAACCCTCAAAAGGCGCTCTGCGTCGCTTAGAAGGCAGTGTGTGACACCGTCCAGTCCGCGGGGTTCGAACATCTTTTGTTGGCGTACAGCAGGATGTTTGAGTTTAATAACCCGCGCATGAGTGTCGCATTACAAATTGTGGTCTGTGGCAGCTTGGTA
Source organism: uncultured Verrucomicrobiota bacterium (assembly GCA_942493075.1). Classification (GTDB taxonomy): domain Bacteria; phylum Verrucomicrobiota; class Verrucomicrobiia; order Limisphaerales; family UBA8199; genus JBBQYD01. The sequence goes on from OW818681.1 coordinate 1,245,315, forward strand.
CCTGACCCGCTGCAAACCCTGGAACCTGTGGCGGGCGCAACCGGGCCTGCATTGAAAAACGAAATGATGCTCCCGGCTGTGCTGGACCCCTGGGCGGGGCACGCACTATTCGAGGCGGCGAACCTGGCCAAAGCCAATCCGGGATCAAAGGTCTGGCTGGTGAGCCTTGCCCCTAAAGCCAAGCTCCAGCAGATGATGATGACGGTCGCCCAGAAAGTGCCCTTTGAACTCGTCGCTTTGGATGCCTCAGCCAGTGGCTTTACCGACTCCGCTGAGATCGCCGCCGCCCTGGCGGATGCCGTCGCTGCTTTGCCGGGACTCGATAAATCCAAGCTGTTGGTCTTCGGTGGCTGGGAATCGGCGTCACGCGGCGCAGGTACAACCATGCAGATGGTCGGTGAACGCCTGGGTATTACGGATCAGTTTCTAGGCGTGGACGAGGTTCGCTTCCAGGCTGATGGCTCTTTTGAGGTCCTCGAACGGCTGGAAGGCGGACGTCATCAGATTTCGCGCTGCCAGGGAGCTCCCGCTGTTTTAGGCTGGGCGACCGGCAATCTGCCTGAACCCAAAAACAACCCCCAGGTAGGCATGCTCAATATGCGGACGATCGGACCCGCGCTTCAAAAGGCTAAGCCTGTGAAGCTCGCCGGTAATAACCTGGCGTTTGCCTCGGTGACCTTGCCCAAGCAAATGCGCGAAACTCGCGTCGTCAAAGACAAGACCCCCGATGAAATTGCACGAGAGATCGTGGAATGGCTCCGGCAATAGGCGCACACCTCATTACGAATATCCTCGATTATGGAAACGATTTTAGTTCTAGCTTACACGGAAAAAGGCGGTGCCCTCTCCTCGGCGGTCTTCGAGACCATCGGTGCGGCTTTATCAGTAAAGGATGGGCTTTCGGCTCAACTGGTGGTTGGCTTGATTGGCGAGAACGCCCCTGAAGCTGCCAACCAGTTGGCCGGGTGCGGCGCGGCGAAATTCCTGGCGGTCACTGGCCCTGAGTTCGCGGCCTCACGTTACGCTACGGACGCGGCGGCGGCTGAGGCCGTATGCAAGGCGAGCGGTGCCAGCGTTGTTCTCGTGCCCGGCAGTTCGCGTTCCTTCCGCGCCTTGCCTGGGGTCGCCCAGCGCTTGGGGGGTGTCGCAGATACCCACATCACAGGGGTGTCGGCTGCCGCTGGAAAGCTCTCGGCATCCCGCTGGTTTTACCGGCAACGGATGGAAGGTCAGTTCTCGCGCCAGCAACGCCCTTGGGTCCTGATCATCGATCCGGGCAGCCAAAAGGCATGGCAAGGCGCCCCGGGCACTGCCCAAGTTGAGCAAGTGCCTGTTACGCTGGGTTCGCAGCATTCCCGCACCACATTTGTCGGGATCAAAGAACCCGCTGCCGACGCTCAAACGATCAGGCCGGAAGCCAAAGTCCTGTTTGTCACCGGGGCAGGGTGGACAAAGAAGCAAGCCGACGGACAGCCTCACGTTAAAGAGGCCGAAGAGCTCATCCTCGGTTTTCTAACTCAGGTCCGCGCTTCCCTGGGCAGCAGCAAATCGCTGGTGGATCTCGGCGGTGAAGGGCAAGCAATCCTGTCATTCTTGACTCATTTGAACCAGATTGGGCAGACAGGGTCCACCCCGCGGCATCAAAAAGGACTAGCCACCTGCTGCCACGGCGAGGAGCCTCACACTGTGGGCTGGCGGTTTATCAACGAACGTCGCGCGATCAACCTCGACCCGAACTGCGGCTGGGCTCGCGGCAAAGCGGACGTTCTGTATGTGGCCGACGCCTTTACCGTGATGCGGAAGGTCAACGAGCTGATGAAGGCTTAGGCGACCTTTACGCGGCGCACACGCGCGGCGAAGTCATCTATCTCATCGAGTTTCTCGAAGCCAACGTTCAGGATATCAGCATGAGCCTCGGTTAACGCGAAAGCGACCGAGGCGCTTTTCTTTTCGTCGTCATCGCGAAGCTTGCCCTCACCGATGATTTTCATGGCGACGATCCCTTTGCCGTTGGCGCGCAGTTTCTTGACCACTGGGAGCACTTTGTCGGGGGCGGCATCCATCGAATGGCCGTAAGGATTAAGGCGGGCGTGCACTGAATCCACCCAGGGTTCGGACGCTGCAGCGTCCAACGCCTCCAGGGAATGGCAGGAAACGCCAAGAGCCCCGATTGTCCCTTTCTCCTTGTGCTTGGAGAGAAGATCCATTTGACGGCGCATTTCCTCCGGCCACTTGGCTGAGGTGACGCAATGCAGCAGGACCAGGTCAATCCGGTCGGTCCCGATCTCCTTGAGAAAGCGTTCGATCACAATATTCGCGTCGGGACGATCGTCTTCCGGGAGGCCGCCGGAGTTATACCAAAGCTTCGTTATGATGGTGTATTGATCCCGTGGGATTCCTTTGAGCGCTGGAATCAAGTAAAGGATGAGTTCCGTAAAGATCGGCCAGGTCGAAGCACCTAACTCCACGATCGAAGGCGCCACGGATCAGCGCGTCCGACTTCTCGCGACCCATCCGCGTGAGATTCGACTGGCGTTTGCCACCTCGCACACCTGTGCCCATGCAAACACGGCTCATCTTAAGCTTGGTTTTGCCGAGCTGAACTGTGGTGTAAGGGTCATATTTTTCGGCTGGCGTTTCGAGCCCATGCAGCCATGCGCTGCTGGTCATAATGGCGCCGATGCCAAGGGCCGATTGTTTGATGAAATTACGCCTTCTCATGCTCATATAAACTTTGGTTAAACTTGGTCGAGTCCGGACAAATTAGCCACAGACCGGCGGAGATGCAACCGGAGTTCTCATTCACTCACTCCCGATTAAACACGCGGAGAGGAACGGGTTGGGTAGGGCGGGCCTCGCCGGGGCCGCCGATCACAAAGGAAAACCGAACAGGAGGGGAACTGAGAGAACAGAGGTCTGAGCCGAAACGGCAGGGCAGGCAAATCACACGAAGACACGAGGGGCACGAAGAGAAACAAAGAAAGGCCGAAACGGCAGGAATCTACTCACGCTAAGACGCGGAGACTGCCTAGAAAGCCCGGCGAAAATCAGATAATCCTTGGGGTAAGAAAGTCGGTTCCGGTTGTTCTCAAAATCTTGGCGTCGTTGCGTCTTTGCGTGAGAAAATCTTTTTTCGTCCCTCTCTTCTCCGCGTACTCCGCGGTTCCGCGTGGAACTGCTGATTGGGACATAATCAAACGCTAATGAAATACGGGGCATTTCCTCCTTTGCGGTGGCATTAGCGTTCTATTAGCGATGGTGTTAGCGGTTTACTGTGTGGCTTTTTCATTCAGCTTGACTTTATTCGCCGCGGGCCTTTACTGGTGCCGATGATCAATCGCCACCAGCGCACGAGTTCCAGCCGCTTCGACCGGCTGTGTCGGGATGGTGGCTCGCGGGCGCATGAGGGCAACCTGGCAACTCAGGAACGACCGGGAAAGCCACAGATCGGATCACCCTCTAACTATAGACCTGTTGCTAATTAGCTATGCTCAGTGCTGACGACTTTCTGGAGTTTTATTTTGCAAAAGGCCAAGCATTTCCTAAGAGACAAATACGTTCATTAGCCAATGAGACTCCGGCGGTGCTAGCCAGGCTGGCAAAAGAATTCCTGGAAATAGTTGTTGATCCAAATGCCAAGCTGGGGCGTCGGTCCAATGCGGCAGTTATCCTGGGCGGATCAGCCGAGCCTTTTGGCATAAAACACTCCGAGGTAATCCTGAAAACATTGATCGAAACCGTCGAACGGGAGTTTTTTCAGGACGCTACGATGAGGAGACTCTTTTGCGAAGATTACAAGCGAGAGCGCGTTTTTTTAAAATCACTGATGATTTGCATGATCTGCATAGATCGCGATTCCGCAAGGGCTGTAGCTGGTAGCTTTCTTGGCCGATTAGAGGGTTCTGGGCATGCCAGGGGTTCCGAGATCGTAGGGTACCTAAGAAAGATACAGGGTGACGATGTGGATTGCACCGGATGCTCATAGAACCTAGAACAGGTTCACCACAAGATTATTTTGCTGTGTCATATTCATTGCAAATGTCGCGCCAAGACTCAGGGATGATCACGAGATTCCTGATCTTAGTTGCATCCTCTAGACGTCCAAAGGGACAGGGCCGAAAATCACCCCGAAATAGAATACTGCCATGAATTCACCTCAACAGTTTTGCCAAAATCGGTTCCGATTTGTTGGAAAGAGCGGCTTCAAGTTCGCCTGCCTTTGTCTGATCGTGTGGATCGGCGGAACGGGCGGAAGCCTGGCTCAATATCTACATGTCGCCCAGGAAGGTTCATCCGCAAAGTCAGTTATTGCCTACCTCATGGTGCGGGGCGAGCAGAAGCACATCACTGCTGTCCAGTGCTCGCCGAATACGGCGCAAACTCTGTTTTCTAAGACCATTACGAATGATGTAGTGCTGCCACCTGTTTGCGTTTCAAACGCTGTTGTTGTAGTCAGCGTAGACGGCACAATAACGAAGTATGGTTTGGATGGTGCTCAGTTATTGTCGCACAAGGTCTTGAGAACGGAAGAGGTGTCGCGGTTGGTCGGAACGTGGAACAATGGGATCGTTTATCTCACAGGGACGGTGGCTCGCCGGTGTATGACGATGAGCACCAGTTAATCCGGGTGACGATCACGAGCGCGACGATTATCGGTATTATAGCGAAATGAGCATCGTCCCATTCAAAAACAAACTCACGGAGATGCGGGCACAGGCAGTTCGAGAGGAGGAGGACAGACTCCGAAATCTGCTGGAAAGCAAGTCGGCAGCAAGGAGATTCCTGTTACGACTCAAGATGAAAAAAAGGATAGAGCAACAACTCAAACAGCGCCTGGGGCCAGAGTATTTCGTGCTTAGGAGTCTCGAAAATGGGGATCTTCCGGAACCTTTAATCCATTAGCTATGACCGACTTTCTCACGGGGATTAGGACTGCCCCGAGCAAGTGTCAGTCTCACTATTGACACTGCCGAACCGCCGACCTATAAGGGTGGCGTGTCCCGGCAACATAGAATCGCATGTCTCGGTGCCATTAATCAGGGATTTGTTTAAACAGTGAGGACTATTATGCGCTCCTACAGAACTTCTGTTGTTGTTCTCTCCTTGCTCGCCGTCACTACAGTTTGTCTTTCGCTGCATCGAGCGCACACCAGACAGAAAGTGCACCTAGGTGCGTTGGCCGAAATTGAGGATCTGAAGCCCTTGGTCGGGCGTGTGGAATCCAGGAGAGAGAGCTTAACATCAGAATTTGAATTTGTGCCAGACTTTGAGAGCCACCGCGTTTCAGCGCGGACAAATGCGGATGGATCTTTGACCATCATCATCAAACCACGGTTTGGTAATTATAGATTAGGATATATCTACAACCCAGGCGGTTATACAATAGACTTTTCGAAGCCCGGAGCACGGATCACGAATGGATGGTATGAACTCAACTGATGTTGAAGCAGAGCACAAGAGCTATTATCTCTCGGAGGCGTAGGCTTTGCGTGGTGATACGAGGGTTGCTCACTTTATTGGCTAAAGTGGCCGGAGCAGGCATCCTCGGCGAGGATGCCCTGCCACTGAGATTCTGGCACCCCGGGTCCGGGGTGCTGGTGTGCATCCGAAGCTGACCGGAGGTCTTCGCTGCGCTTCGACGCTCCGGCTACTTTTTGGCAACCCTCCAGGTTGCGGTGATGCCGATCACGGTCGGCGATTCGCTCATGTGTCGTTACGCTCTGCGGTTGTGCCGTGAGCCTCATGCCGAGCTTCCCATCAGGTATCAGTTATTAGCGTCGATCAGCGTGGATCAGCGGTTCATTTTCTTTACCCGGTTGCAGCCAGTTCCCGTTCCGTTTTCAGCCGGAGTTGGCCGCAGGCGGCATCGATGTCATGGCCTTTCTCACGGCGCAACGTGGCGATCACCTTGAGCTTCTCGAGTCCCGCCAGGAACTTGTCTTGCACATCGTCCGCAGGACGTTCCCATTCAAGTCCTTCAACCTGGTTGTAGGGAATTAAATTCACCTTGGCATGCCATCGGCGCGCGAGGGCAGCCAAGGGTCTGACCTGATCAAGGCTGTCGTTCACACCGGCAATGAGGATGTACTCCAACGTGATCATCCGCCCCTTTTTCTCCTGGTAGTAATCGCACGCAGCCACCAACTCCTGCAGCGGGTACTTGCGGTTCACAGGCATGATGCGATCCCGGACTTCATCTGTGGCGCCGTGCAAGGAAATGGCGAGCCGAAATTGCAGCGGCGAATCGGCCAGCTTCCGAATCTGCGGCGCCAAACCGCTGGTCGAGATGGTGATCTTGCGTGCCCCAATCCCAGCGCCCCAAGGGGCATTGAGGATCATGAGGGCTTTCATGAGATTATCGTAATTGGCCAGGGGTTCACCCATTCCCATGATGACCAGGTTGCTGATGAGCCGTCCTTCCTGGTTGGTTTGGCCACCGTCGGGCGTCTTCTCCTCGGCAGCCTGCAACCGCTCCACAGCGAGCACTTGCTCAATGATTTCCTGCACTTCCAAGTTGCGTTTCCATCCATCCAGCCCACTGGCACAGAACCGGCAGCCATAGGCGCAGCCGACCTGGGTCGAAACGCAAAGTGTGTGGCGATCGCTGGCCTCTCCATAGAGGGCGGGGTTCGCTGGAATCAGCACCGATTCGACCATCGCGGCATCCGGCAGGCGCCAGAGAAACTTCTGGGTTGTATCTTGCGATCCTTGTTTGCGAACCAGACCAAGTGTCGTAAGCGTGAAATGGCCCTTGAGCTGTTCTCTTAGAGCTTTTGGCAAATTGGACATGACGTCCCAAGACACGGCACGGCGCGGGTACAACCACGTGAGCACCTGGTCCACTCGATAGGTTGGTTGATTCCAGGTAGCGAACAGGGTCTGAAGTTCCTCCCGGGTCTGCGACTTAATATCCATCTATATCTATTCTAGGACAGGATGCCGGAAAAGACAGGAAAAGCGGTTTGGAGATAGGCAGGTCCTGATTTGGATCTGTTACTAAGGGGGGGCGGCGAGACGCCGCCCCCCCTTTCTCCGGATTCGAATTACACGGAGCCGTGGAAACCCACTCAAATCGAGTTCACGTTTTGCGTCTCACGTTTCACGTCAACTTTCAACCTCAACAGCTTCGCCTTTTCGTCGGTCAATTCCAAGGCTCGCCAGAAGTACCAGGCGGCTGTCGAACGAAATGGGCGCCAGCGTTCGGCGGCCTTTAGGAGATCCTGCGGCTTGGGGAGCTTCCGGCGTCCAAACGTCAGAGCATAGCCTTGCAGCACACCATAATCTGTGGAAGGCATGACATCGGGACGGCCCAATGTGAAGATCAGCAGCATCTGGACGGTCCATGGCCCCACTCCTCGCACCTGGGTAAGGCGTTCGATGATCTCCTCATCGGTAAGCTGCTTGATGTCGCGCGTTGAAGGGACGATCCCCGCGAGAGTTTTAGCTGCGATATCCTTGATGGCTGCGGCCTTTGCCCGTGACAACCCGGCAGAGCGCAACTGCTCATCGCTTGAGGCCAGAATATCTTCCGGGGTAGGGAACCGCCGTGGATAGAGACGCTTGAACCGGCCGAGAATGGTGGCGGCCGCTTTACCATTAAGTTGTTGGTAAGTGACTGCCTGAACCAAGGCTTCGAACGGAGCGCGTCTCTTCAGTTTGAGGGACCAGGGCCCGACGAGCTCAATCAAACGTTTGAGCCGCGGGTCAGCAGCGGATAAGTGCGCGAGTGCTTCCTGAGTCATGTCGATGGAAGGAGAAAGTTTTGACCGTCTCCACTTTTGAGATCAGCCATTCGCCATCTACTTTGCGGAGGGTCAGTTTGAGCTCCTGGATGTAATCGTCACGATCGTTCGGGATGCTCGCGCGAGCCGTGAGATTCACCACTGCCGATACCTTATCAGGTCCAAGCGCCACCTCCATATCGAGGAACTCGATCAAAAGGCCTTTCAAGGCAGAGCGCACTCCTCCGGCGGCCTGAAGGATCTCATCGCGCCCGGTAATTGTCCGCTGATCACCGCGCGGGGTATCTACGGTAACCTCAACATCCAGGGTGCAGAAACCGGAAAGCTTTTGCGCGTTGGCCAGGCGCGAAAGGGGTGATTCTTCCGCGGTGAACGATGCTGTTTCAGCCACGGCCTTCAGGCGTTTCCTTACGATTTCTTCCGGACTATCCGCCAGGAAACGCCAGCCGATAAAGCCGAGCGCTGCCAGGATGATCACCAAAATCAGTTTCTTCATAACAGAACCTTGCCGAGGATGCGGCGGCGTTCGACCGCTCCTTTAGTATGTAACTCCGGAGGCATCGTCCGGTTGTCCCCCACGAGGTAGTATTCGCTGGGGCCGAGTGTTCGTGGTTCCACGTCCCAATTGCTTGGGAGCTTCAGATAGGGTTCCGGGATGACTACACCATTCACCAGGAGTTTTCCCCCGTTGAAAGCGATGGTTTCCCCAGGAACGGCCACTACTCTCTTCATAAACATGATGCTTTTGCCCGTCGTGCGAATTGAGACCACGTCCCCACGCCGGGGTTCATGAAATAGGTAAGCCAGGCGATTAACAAAGTTGAGCTGCCGCTCGTGATAGGTGGGAAGCATGCTGATGCCTTCCACCCGGATAGGAATGAGGATTAGTTTGAAAACCAGCAGGACAACGGCCGAGGTGATTATCGCTCGCAGCAGGGTCCGCTTCGGATTCCGTCCTATCAAGAGGATTTGGAGCCAGCCTGGTTTAGAGGTTGCCGTTTCGTCCATTTGTTCAGTGATGTCAGGCTGCAAATTACGTGCGCCATGTGAGATCCTGGATCTCTCCATGAGAAGGGTGTTTGGTATCCAAACAGCGGAGTTCGAGTTTCAGGCTCGAGGCACGCACATGAGCATGCACCCAACCGGCTGGTTCGTTTTCGCGAAAGACGTATGCCACCGGAGGCAGGTTGATGAGGTGAATTCCACTGGAATCCTGAAGCACTTTCCACGTATGGGTGTGACCGTAGATGTAGGCCTTAACCTGGCGTCTAGGCCGAATGACTTCGAATAGGGGCGCCGTATCCTTTAACCCCATGTTCTCCTGCAAACCAGGGTTATGGTGTAGCATGATGATAGCAGGTTTCTCAGGGTACGCATCCAGGGTGCTGGCCAGCCACTTCAATTGGGATTGCCCCAACAGCCCCGGAGTGGAGTTGGTTTTGTCCAAGGAATCCAGGAGCAACCAGTTCGCGTGAGGGGTGGAAACGAGCATTGTCTGGCGGTCTTGCACCGGGCGCTTCGCAGCTTTTTCGGCTTCGAACTCAGCCCAGAACCGCTCTCGATGATCATGGTTGCCCAAGGCCAAACGCAAGGGATGTCCGGCGGCGCGCAGGGGTTCCAGTAACCGGGCTAGTTGCTGATAATCCCCCGGTTGGCCACTGTTATAGGCTAGATCGCCAGTGATGAAGGTTTGGGCGGGCCGCTGTGCAAGCCCAAGCAACTCCTGGGTCACCGTGCCCAGGTTCTGCGTCATGTTGATATTGCGCGCGATTCGGGCCGGATCGGCATCGATATGGATGTCTGAAAGCAGGGCAAACGCATTTGGGTCACGAGGTGCCTGACGGGATAGCCCCCCGCAGCCCGCCAACATCCCGGCAGTTGCCGCGAGAGTGGCACTGAGGAACCGTCTTCGGGACCAAGGCGCTAAATAAATCGGCATGATTCTTAGGTAACCCCGGTTAGGAATGAAGACAAGCAAATAGCCGTCTCTGTTCCTGGCCGAGTGGGGTGAATCTACTGCTGGTGCATCAGGCTTGCAAAAGTCCCCTAAAACTTGCAAGCTAGCCTGCCATGAATAACCGAGCTGGTTTAATTGTTCTAATTCTTTTGTGCCTTGGATTAGGTGCGGGGCTGTTGTATGTGCGCAAGCAAGCTGTTGAAGACAAGCGGGTCTATAACGACCGCATTCTGACCCTCTCTAATAATTGGAGCGAGACGAGCGTCAAGCTTGAGGACCAGAAACAGGTGATTACGTTGCTTGAGAAGGATATCGAACAGCAGAAACTAACCTTCGAGAAGTCGATCACGGAGCTTACCAACGAATACAGCCAGACCCTGACCAGCCTTGCCAAGACCGAGTCTTCGCTCAAATCGGCTCAGGAAGAGTTGGCGCGGCGCGACCAGCGAATCGCCGAGCTGGAGAATCAGAATAAGGAACTCGATAAACAGGCGATTGATCTGAGCGCTGCGATTACCAACCTGACTGTCGCCATCAGCGAAACCCAGCGCAAACTGGCTGCATCCGAAGGAGACAAGGCGTTCCTTCAGAAAGAATTAAAGCGTTTGATGGCCGAGAAAGCAGAGCTGGAACGGCAGTTCAATGACCTCTCGGTACTTCGGGCACAGGTTGCCAAGTTGAAAGAGGAGCTTTCAATCGCCCGCCGGTTGGATTGGGTTCGACGCGGGTTGCTGACAAGCCCTGATCAGAAAGGTGCGGCACAATTGATGCAAGGTATTAAACCTCCCCGTGCTGCGGCACCTGGAACCAACTACGATTTGAATGTTGAACTCAGCACCGACGGAAAGGTCAAAGTGCTTAGTCCGACCAACGCGCCAGCCGCCCGTTGAGGTGTTGTTTATTGGAATTAAAGAGGTTAAAGCGTTATTAAGGGGCTGTTCAGAAGCCTGAACAGTCGAGGTGAGTTGTTTTTATGCCTACATACGAATATGTCTGCGAAAAATGCGGACACCAATTTGAACAGGTTCAGTCTATTTCAGCGAAAGCCCTGACAGTGTGCCCTCAGGATCAATGCAAACAGAAGCGTTGGGGTAAGGGTTCGGTAAAACGGATGATCGGAGCGGGAGGGGGGTTAATTTTTAAAGGCAGCGGGTTCTACATAACTGATTACCGCAGCGAGAATTACAAACAGGGCGCCAAGAAGGACTCCACTGCCAGTTCCACCAGTAGTTCCTCTACAAGCGCTCCGGCCAGCAAGCCTGAATCGAAACCGGCGGCCACACCCAAGAAGACCTGACGACCAATGAGCCAGACCCTCTATCTCAGATGCCTGCTAATGGTGCTTTGTTTAGGGGGTGTGGGACGGCTCTCGGCCCAGTTGCCAGGCGAAGGCGCGATTTCTGCCCGCAGTCACTCCGGTCAGTTTATTGTGCAGGGCCGTCAGGTAACGAGCTTGCCGGCTGCCTTGATCAACCTTTCGACCAACCGGAACTACATTTTCCTCGAGCCTTCGATCCTGACCATATCCAGTGAGCGAGTGAAGCAAATGGTCTGGCGCGAGTTGGGGCTAACCGGTGCCTGGAAGGGCAGGATCTACCTCGAGCTCGTGCCGAGCCGCAGTCCTTTCGACAAGGTGGAAATTCTCGCGTCCAGGTTCACCGATGGATGGCAGTACCGCCTGCAGTTGCCAAGCATGATCGATCGCTATCGTTACATGGGCGGGCTTGTTCAAGTCGTCTTGACGGAGATTGCCAATCGGCAGAATACCAGCGACCGCCTGGCTGAGGTTCCCACCTGGCTCTGTGAAGGTGTAGCGCAGCACTTGATGGCATCCGGCGCCCTGGAGTTAATCATCCAGGCACCCCGGCTGAGCCAGAGTGATCGCCCTCCGTTCGCACTTGCATCGGGCAAGCGTGAAAATCCCCTCGAATTTGCACACGAACGCCTGACGAGGACGGGGACCTCCATGACTTTCGAGGAATTATGCTGGCCTTCATTGAATGCCTATGAGGGTTCTGCCGCAGAAGTGTACCGGTGCAACGCCCAGTTATTTTTGTGCTCCCTTGTCCGGCTTCAGAACGGGCGGACGGACCTGCGGAATTTCGTGGAATCTTTGCCCCGGTTCTATAACTGGCAGCTCGCTTTCTTTAGCAGTTTTAAAGGGTATTTTGAACGTCCCCTCGACGTTGAAAAATGGTGGTCATTGCAGCTTTTACAGTTTACCGGTCGCCAGCTCGGCCAGACCTGGGCGCGCGAGGAAAGCCTGCTCAAGATCAGGGAAGCGTTGCGAGTTTCCGTTAAGATCTACGAAACCACAAATGCCCTGCCTGATCGTGCCGAGTTGAGCATCCAGGACGCTCTGGCGCGTTTGGAAACGCAGGAGCAAACGAGCGGACTCGTTGCTCGCAAGATTCGGGAATTGGAGCTGGTGCATCTTCGGGTTACGCCTGAGTTGGCCTACCTGCCAGCCGAGTACTATGCCGCACTCCATGCATTCCTTCAGAACCAGCCTTTGACGAAACCGGGCTCTAAATCGGTTCCTGTCAAATCCGGGCAGCGCCGATCCATACGACATCTGGCTGACCGACTAAACCTGCTGGATCAGCGGCTAAACCAGGAAGCTTCGTTGGCGGTGGCCGCACCAAATTTGAGACAGCCATCGGGAGATGATGCGGCGGGTGGAGTTCTCCAGTAAGCAATGCCTGAAGCTGCCTGAAGCAGCGGTTTAGGCATCGATTACTTCCACAACTCGCGCAGAAACAACAGGCTGTTCCGGCCCAATGCTGTAGGCTAGTTGCAGCCGGGTTGCGGCACACTCTGCATCCTTCTGGCTCCGAGCGTGCACCCGGCCAAGAAGGTCTCCTGCAGTGATCTTTTCTCCCGGTTTCACCAGGCGATCCACCCCGGCTTCATAATCGATTTGCGAATCTTTGGTAACCCTTCCGCCACCCAGGTCGCGGACGACTTCGCCTATCAATCGAGCGTTGCAGGTTTGGACAAAACCCGAATTGGCCGCTTTGAAATCAAGCGTTACCGTCGCAGTGCGCTGAAGACTTAGCTTATGGTGGTAATCATCGAGGTCGGCACCCTGCGCGTGGATCATCTCCTCCCATTTCCTTAGGGGTGCGCCTGAAGCCAGGCATGCTCCAGAATCTCGCAGAGCACTTGCCAGATCCGGCGCTCGTTTGGTGAGTACCATTAGGTGGGCCGCGCAGGCCAGCACGAGCTCACGGAGATCCTCCGGTCCGCGGCCCTCCAGGCAGGCGACTGTCTCTCGAATCTCGAGCCAGTTTCCGGCCGCCTTGCCAAGCGGTGTATCCATATCGGTAAGCACGGCGCGAGTGGCTGTGCCACATTCGTTCCCAAGATGCACCATGGCACGCGCCAGTTCCCGGGCTTGCCCGCGCGTTTTCATAAACGCTGCCTCTCCGAACTTAACATCCAGGATGAGTGCATCCAGCGACTCAGCCAGTTTCTTCGACAGGATGGAAGCGACAATTAATGGAATGGACGGAACGGTCCCTGTGACGTCCCTGAGTGCGTACATGGCTTTATCCGCAGGGACCATCCGCTCAGTCTGCCCGCAGATCACACAACCCGTCTGTTGTACGATTTCCACGATCCTGCCTGGTGGCAGAATGGTTTTGAACCCAGGAATGGAATCCAGCTTATCCAGCGTGCCGCCTGTGATGCCAAGACCTCGGCCCGAAATCATGGGAACGCGGAATCCAAGGCAAGCGAGCAAGGGAGCCAAAGGCAGCGAAACTTTGTCTCCTACACCACCTGTAGAGTGCTTGTCAGCCAAGGGGCGAGGATCGGCGGGGAACACCAGCCTGTCCCCGGAATCTCGCATGGCGAGGGTCAGTGCGGCGGTTTCCTGATCCGTCAGCCCACGGAAAAAGACAGCCATTAGGAATGCCGACATTTGGTAATCGGGGATCTGACCGGACGCGAACTCCCGAACCGCATCGGCCAGGTGCTGTGGAGTCAGAACCTGGCCATCGCGCTTGGCCTCGATTAACGAGAGAAAATTCACGGCACGAACATTCGCAACCACCTGGCGAATGGCAACTGCAAAAACCGGCGACCAGGCCTTTTACGCATGCCGCGACTGCCGGGAATTTAACAGCGTAACCGCACCCCAGAGCATGGCAAAACCCAACAGGCTCAAGCTTATCCTGTTGAACCAGCTTGGCGCTTTGGTGTTCTCCGCGGACATCCCAATGGTCATTGGCTTGCCAGTTTCCGTCTGAAGCACCTGTGAGAACGTGTAGTGCATGCCACGAGTTGGCAGGTTCACCCGCAATGGGGAAACCTTCGCAACAGAAACTTGCTGCGCCTTTTCGAGCTTGTCCCATTGGAGGCCGGCAACGTCCATGTCCACATTGTTCTGGAAATAACCGGCCGCGATTTGCTGAATGGGGGTTCCGGCCGCGGGTTCCCCCGCCTGGCCGTTTAGCCTGCCCGCGTTCGAATAGAAGTAGTTGTTCTGGGCGGTGATCAGGTTGCTGCTTTGCGCCTTTCGAACTTCTTGCGCGACCTGCTGGAGTTCCCGCGAACTGCCGGCTTCCACCTGGAAGCCTTTGGCCTTTGCACGGCTTAGATTGTTCACTGCGATTCGGAGATCCCCTTCATTTAAGCTCTCACGCGCAGCGCTCAGGCCCAGTTGCACCTCCTGAACCTGCGAATCTTTGGCAGCGCGTTGTTGCTGGTTGTACTCCGAGATGGAATAGACTTGTACCATTGGAGCTGCGGCTTCGCTTGTTCTGGCCATCGACCCGGTAAAATCTCCGTAATCATAGTCGGGCGGGAGGTAAACGTCCCAGCGGGCATTCTTCATCGGCACGTCAAACGTCGGGGAGACGAGGCTCACCTTCCCGCTGTGCCTGGGAAACCGATGTGTTCCAACAAAAGTGACTTCAATAGTGATCGGGGCGTCGGATGCGACTTCCCGTGTCAGAGGCAGGAGGTAGCGGCCATCCTTCTTGCTGGGGCGCACCGGGTCGCCGCCGACGAATGCCGACCAGATCTTGTTTCCAGAAGGCAGATCGAGTTCGAGGTGTTGGCGGCCATTGTTGCGCACGCTCAACGAGACTTCTGTTATCATCTGCCCATCGTCGGCCACCACAGTTGTCATGCGTGCGTTGTCGATGAGCGCCTGAAGCACTTCGGCTTCAGCAAATCTTCTAGCCTCCACATTCAATTGGTAACCAGGTCGCAGATAACGGTACGTCAGCGCCGTGGCTGCATCCGGTTTGCCAGCCCACTCTGGCAATTCACGAACGTCCACCCGGCTGAGCAGTTCTGTCACCGACTTCTCCGAAACCTGCAATGGAGGGCGGGCGATGAGCGTTAAATATCCGGTCTCCCGTTCCACACCCAAGGCCTGAATCCCGTTGAGGATTAGCTGATTGGTGTCAGACGACTTGGGGATCTCCCAGGTCACTGTCAGGAAGTAGTCACCTCTCACTTTGCCCTGTAGTTCCACCCGCCACTCGCCATTCGTCTCGTCACGACGCCGAATTTGAGCGCCTGTGATTTCCACGTTGCGGAAGTGGCTTGGAACCCGAACGCGAAATTCCTTTAGAGGAGCGTTCACCACCTCATACTTTATCAAAGACCGCCCACTTACCAGAGACTCGGTTAGGGTAACGACATTCAGGATCTCCGCGCGCACCCACGGATCAACCGTTTCAACCGCCACAACCAGCGACCACGGGGGAAGCAACCCCGGCGCGGATGTCATGAATTTGTAGCCTAGCGCACTGACTTGCGGAGTTGAGGTCACCTCAGGATTGGCTGGCAAGGTGGCAGCGCTGTAAGGAACCTCGGTCAGCCCATCCAGCGAGCTTGTTTTCAGAGCGAATCCGGGCTCGGTGGTGACCGTTATAAAGCCGCTCAGCTTTTCAGTGCCCAACGGGTGCACCGCCGGGATCGTCACCCCGCGATCTGGCTCTTTGTAGTTTTTCACGAGCACCAATCCCAAGCGGTAGTTTCCTGAAGCTCGCTCCTTCAGGCTCAACTCCAGAATCCGTTCTCCGTTCACATCCCGTTCGATCCACTGTGACAAGTTCGTTCCCGTGACGCTCTCGACCCGGTAAGCCGCGGGCAGAAGCAGACGGAGACCGAACAACCCTGCGCGTTTGATGGAATAATCAATCTGGGAAATGAGGCGTTGGGATTCGGCACCGATCCGCACCTGTTGAGTCACGAGTGCCTCGACCTGTGGCTGGACTGCTTCAGCACGCAAAACAAGCTCCCATTCCGGCTTCAGGAAACGGAACGCACTCGCAACCGGTTCGTTCAGTTCCGGCAGGCTGCGTTTAAACTCATCCACATCGATTCTCTGTAAGTCCTG
Source organism: uncultured Verrucomicrobiota bacterium (assembly GCA_942493075.1). Lineage (GTDB taxonomy): Bacteria > Verrucomicrobiota > Verrucomicrobiia > Limisphaerales > UBA8199 > JBBQYD01. The sequence continues at coordinate 1,261,372 of OW818681.1, forward strand.
GACCTGCTGGACAGTCAGACTGAGTTCCTCGCTGCCACGATACGCGATGACACCGGTTTCGCGTTTGACGTCCCGGGCGTGCGGGATTGCCAGAGACACCGTCGCAGGCAGTTTCTCTAGAACCTTCTCCGTTTCGACTTTTAACCTGTAAGCCGGGGAGACCCCACGCAGCAGATCTACGACGAGCACGTCGTCGTTGACCTCCCATAGGCGCAGCGACTCGCCTTCGACTCTAAGCACTCGTTGGTCGGGCGGAAGTTGGATACGCAGTTGCTTGAGTTCCCCCTGGCTGATCTGGTAGTCGAAGATCGCGCGGGTGTTGACCACTCCGCCGCCTACGGTGACAAGCGCTGTGTTGTGGGTGAAAACAGTGGCAGCGATCTCTGCCGCCCGTTTCACACGCGGCGTCCAGTTCATTTCAAACTTCCCTGAGGCCCCCACCACGCCGCGAACGACGGTTTGCTGGGAATCAGTTGTGCGTTCGAAAGCCACTGCCGAAGGAAATTCCACGTCGGCATCGGCTTCAGCGATCGTAAGGCTGACCTCGCTTGCGAGCGCTGGAGGTATCGCGAAGGACAACTGACGCCGGCTGATGTCTCCTCCAAGTTTTACTACCAGCTTGAGATGAAGAGTGGCTTCACCTTTAGACGGCATCAAAACGCCTACTCCACGGGTGTCACGTATAATTCGTGCGCTGCTCTCAGTTCGGAACGACTCGACGGCTGCGTCTTCGCCGAACAATGGGATAACCAGGTTGGTGCTGGTGGTCGATAGACGCACTACGACGTCCATCCGCGCAACTTTGTCCCCAATGCTCCCGGAATAACTTGCCGCTTGAATGGCTACCGTGTTGGGTAAAGCGCTGGTGCTGGCGCTTTGCGCATTGAGTGATTGTCCAGACAGCAGCACCGTGCTGAGCAGGATCAATGCTGCCGAAGTCCCTGCTGTCCCCGCGCCTTCCACGGAGTCTGGAGTAGGCGGCTGGCTTTTTGAAGCGCGGTGAGCCTGGCGCCGCTTCCAGAGCCCGTATAAACCCCAGGCAATCAGCAAACCCAAACCCGCTGGTATGGCCAGAATGAGAAACACGTGCAGCCAGCGCCACATGATGAGCAGGCTGATCACCGACCAGATAATCAAAGAAATGCCAACCGCCATCCAAAAGCTCTTGCGCTGACTCTCACTCATTTTGAAGAAAACCACCAGGCCGAGCCCTAGCAGGAACCCAGCGACCTGCTTAGCCATTTGCAGGCTCCTATAGGATTTCAAGCGCATCATTGAGGCTTGGATTTTGAGCGGTTCACTCCCGGCATTGAGGACCTTTGTGAAGCTAAACGCCTGGCCTGCGCGCGGGATGTCAATCCGGATTGGGCGAACCCCTGAAACGGTCGGTTTGGCGAGAGACGCCGCACCAAGAGCAACGGTGCCCTCCGCGACCTGTTCTCCGACGGTCGCTGCGGGTGCGGCGGGCGCCACTTCGAGTCTGTCGAGAGTAGTCTCGCTTCTTCTTAAAACGCTGGAAGTCTGTATCGTTGTAGTCACTCGTGGGAGGCTTGCGTCCCGCTGCATCGCCTGGTCGAATTTTTCCTGGTTCAAAATTTGGACGCTGCCGTCAGCGAAGAGTACCGCGCGGCCGTCAACATCTGACGGGGAATAAGCCAAAATGGCCTCCGGGGTGTCCACGCTTTTACCGTCCCCTACATAGACAAACCTCTGGCCGGTCTTTGGATCAATGGTGACCTTGTCGGTGGAGAGTTCCGTCTTCATCGTCTCGAAATTGGGCGGTAACACGTTGCCGTTATCCAGTGACCAGGTGCGTGCGGCCAGGCCGATCTGCTTCAGGTTGTTTGCTGCGTTGATTCGTTGCGCCCGTGACTTGGCTTTGCTCAGCGCCGGGAGAAGCATCGCTGCGAGAATGGCAACGATTCCAAAGAGGGTCAGGACGGTGACGGCGCCTTTCACACCTCGTCGGATGGCGACGGCGATCAACATCACAAAAAGTCCGATCACGAAGCAGGCGATGATTTGGCCGAGATGGTGCTCGATCACGTTGCCATAGAAGCCGAGAAACTGCTGCCATGCATCGTGAAGCCCATAGGTCGTGCCACTGGCCACCGTCATGTTGCCCTTGAATCCACTTAGCCTGTGTGACGCCGGGACAAACATCTGCCACTCCGCATAGGTATTGGGAATATCAGTAAGCGGGGCTGTCAGTTCCACAGGATTGGGAAACAGAGAGCGGCTGACATCGAGTTTCTGTGCGTAAACGATATCGACGGCGAACGCTTGATCCCGGTTCGCTTCGCGCGGAAGCGGCACCAGGTACCACTCACCGTCGCGCTCCGGCTTTGCGGGCTGACCATTCACGAAACTGGACCAGAAGGCTGCGCCTTGAGGCAGTTTGAACCGTTGGAATTGCTTTTCGTTGTTCTTCACCATGAAGGATGATTGTGTGAGCAACTGTCCCTCTTCCGTGAGCACAGTTGTCAGTTCGGTTCGATCAGCCACTGCCTCCAGCACCGGCACCTCCTCAAAACGAGTTACCTGCGCGCTATGCTGGTAGTTGGTTCCCGTGTACTTGTAGGCCAGAAGCAATGGCCGGGTGCAGAGCGCGCGATCGCTGGCTGACAGCTCTGCCTCATCGACACGGCGCAATGGTTCGGCCGGCGCCCCGGGAGTGAGCTTCAGGCTCGCGGCTGTCATGAGTCCAAGCGAACCGGTTTCACGCTCCACTCCCAAAGTGTGCGCGCCTGATAGATCCAAACTCGCGCCCTGCGGATCAAATTGATAGTCGTAGGTGATGACCAGCGTATAGCCACCCCAGGCCTTGTCCTGCAAGGTGATCAGCCATTCATTGGTGTGCTGCTCTTTACGCCGGATGTTTGCGCCCGTGAACTCAAGGTTTCGCCAATGAGCCGGCACCGCGATCCGGAACTGCTGCATTCCCTGGTTAATAATCCCGTATCGGATAGTGGCACTGCCACCCACAAGCCCATCACCGATCGTGACGAGGTTGAACACCTCAGCCACCACCCGCGCAGCCAGGCGTTCGACTGAGAGCGTTAGGGTCCAGTCGGGTTGTTCACTCACAAACGCCAGCAACTCATCTGTGCGATCGGACAGGGTGGTCACCGGGACTTCACGCATTTGGGAAAAGGAACCTGTCTTCAAGCGAATGCCTGGCGCTGAAGCGGCACCTAGACGTGTGGTCACGTTTGTAGCTCCTGCAACTAACAGCGGACGCAGTGCGATTTCCTCGGGAATCTCCTTCGTTGCCTTTTCAAGCTGAACCTTGATCTTCCGCTCCCCCATGACCCTTGCTGCGAAGGAGATCCTGAGTTCATCTGCCGTTGCTTTCCAGTCATCCATTCCCTCTCCGCTGACCTCCGTGACGTTGAACCCTGGCTGCGGCGTCAGCTTTAGGGCGTAGATCCCTGCTTTGTCCACGTTAAGCTGCATGGCGTGGGTAACGAGAAGGCGTGTTTCCTCCAGACGTGCGTTCACACGGTCTGTGATCCTCACAACAGGTTCCACCCTCTGGATCGAAGCGGTAACCGAGATGGGACGCGCATTATACCGGTATGCGGCCAGAGCCCCGGCGGGTGCGTTTACCTGGCGCAGTCCCGGCGTGGCTCCGATCTCAATGGTAGTGTCATCCGCCAGCACCGTGAAGGAGCCTGATTCCCTCTCGACATCCAGCGGCTTCGGGACCAGGAGCAGCGCGTTCATCGGCGTTGCTTCTGAGGCCTGTTCCGAGAAGAGCGTTAAAAGGCAGCTTTTCTCAACCGGCTTGATGAACTCGACAACCAGCAGTTGCGCCCCGGCTTCTGTTTTTACGTGCCAATCTCGAATCTGTTCTCCCTCAATGCGCGTGAGTGCCTGGTTGGCGGGCAGTTCGATTGTTAGCCTCGGGATCGGCGCTTGCAGGATGCTATAACGAAGCGCGGTCATGTACTTAATAACGTTTGGTGTCACCGTCGCACTTGCTGTTGTGTCCACGGTTACCAGCGATTTGCGCGCGACCTCCGCACCCTTGCTCTGCCAACGCAACGCCAGAACTCGGTCCGCACCGAGAAAACCTTGCAAGCGGTCCACGTTGGTGCTCACGCTGCTGACTTGCGTTCCACTGAGCAGTTGCATCTCCACACCCGGCAAAGCCGCTTCCACGGATACTGACGCGATGGCAGCCGCGGGACCTGTGAGTCGGATTTCGTTCCATGGCTCGTTGCGGGTGATCCTGGCAACTAGCTCCAACTTAATGTCATGCAAACCGGGTGTGGCACAGAAAAGCCTGGCCTGATTGCCGCTGCTGACGATGCGGAGCCCTTTGGGCAGGGCCGGTCCAACAATCGCAACATCGCCTTCGAACAACGGCGCTTGAATCTCGTTCGTGGTCATGGACTCTACAGCGAAGCTCACTTGGAATCTTGCTTCGCGGTCCGTGAGCCGGCCGTTGTATGAAATGTCCCGGAAAAGAAGATTTGTGTTCCCGGATGGAAAAGCCCCGGTTTCCTTGCTCACAAGCTTCGGAGCGCCAGTGCCCCGGGAGAGAATCTGCAAACCGTTGATCACCGCTATCCCGTTCGGACCCGGTGCGGCTTCAATAATCAAGGAATCAGAGGTCACGGGCACATCGCGCAACAGCACATACTGCGCGCGTTCTTGCCAGCCGCTGCCGGTTCTCCATCCCGTGCCGCCTGAGCCAGTCAGAGGACCGAAGGAGTTCGTCCCAGACCTCATCGTGAAAATCGTATTCTGCTCACCGCTGACATCCGGATCGGCATGGCCGTACAGGTAGAAATGATAGCTGCCGGGGGTGAGCCCCCGGATTAAGATCGTGATGTTGCTTCCGCTGTCGTTGAACATGTAGGTGTCAAACATTGGATCACCGCTCGCGTTCCCCCATACACCCGGGGCGTTGCTAACCGATAGCGAAATGGCGGATTCCGTTCCGTCGGCCAGTTTGAGCTTGTCGAGTTTGCCATTCGCAACGAGTGGCATGCCCGGGGTGAATCGTGGTTCGTAATGTCGATAGGCGTTCCAGTAATCGTTCGTGCCAATGCCGGTTGCAGCCATCCCAGTCTTGGAGGCAGCACCGGCACCAAAATCCACATTCAAGAGCAGTTGGGCAGGGGATGAACCGGCCAGACAACAGAAGAGAAACGTCCAAACAAGGAGATAACAGGGCCTGAACGCCGGGGTTGTTTTCATAATTAAGATCATAATAATCAAGGAGCTGAGTCAAGGCGCCAATAAAGCGGCTGCTTTTTAATGGCTCCCGAGACTTTTGCTGCACTTTGCTATTAGACAGGGTCCAAATGCTTTTGCTCCCGCAGTTTGTGAAAAAAATCGTAGGCCACTTGTGCGATGCAGTTCAATGGCCTGGAGCGGGTATTGACAGAGTGTGGGCTTTGTGATACAAAGTGGCCATGGACCCAAACTGGGCTGCTGATCATCTGCAAGTCATCCGCACTCTCATGGAGCGCTCGGCTGTCTATCGCCGTGCCATGGCTCCGCTGATGACCTTCACCGGCGTCGTCGGCTTGGCGGCAGGTGTCGCCGGCCTGCTCATTGATGTATCGGACGCACGTATCTTCGTGGTCTTTTGGTCCCTGGTTGCCCTCATCGCGCTGGGAGGTTCATTGGTGCTGGTGCGTCGGCAGGCCCTAAAGGATCAGGAGCCTTTCTGGTCACCGCCCACTCGGCGGGTGGCACAAGCCATGGTTCCTCCATTGTTGGTGGGGGCTTGTCTCGGAGGCCTCAGCCTGGGAACCGAGCGTACAGTTCTGCCCGCCGGTTATCTTCCCATCCTTTGGATGTGCCTATACGGTTGCGCACTTTGCGGTGCTGGTTTTTTCATGGTTCGCGGGGTGAAATTGCTCGGCTGGATATTCCTTGTTCTCGGGTTGGCTTTCGGCGGGGCCAGTTTTACCTGGCCGGAAATTCTGACCGTGAGCACCGGCAATATACTGATGATGGGTGGTTTTGGCGGGCTCCATTTGGCCTATGGCGTTTACCTGTTCTTCACCGAGCAGCGTGGGAATGAGCTGTGAATCCGGAACCCTTTCTTCAGCTAGATCGTGTGATCCACGAGAAGGGCCGCCTGGCAATCATGTCGATGCTGGCAGCCACTCCCGAGCTATCCTTCACGGAACTGCGCGACAGCTTAAACATGACGGATGGGAATCTCACCACGCATATCCGCACCCTGCAGGAAGCGGGATATGTGTCTATTACCAAATCGTTCCAGAACAACCGGCCCTTGACGACCTGTTCGCTAACGCCAGCCGGCAAATCGAACTTCGCAGCTTACATTGACTTACTGGAACGGATAGTGCGGCAAGCAAAGCCGGAAAAATAATCATGACTGGAATTGAACAAAAAAGGGTTCTGCTTGATCTGAAGCTTTGTGATACAAAGCATACGGCCAGCGCACCTGTTAATCCCTTTTGCACTTGAACCTGATCCTATGAAAATCCTTCGAGCTCTTCATCTTGGAATGTGCTTCGGCGTCCGCGATGCCATTGCCATGGCTTACAACCATGCGGAGCGCCAGCCCCTGACTGTTCTTGGGGACCTCGTCCACAACGAAACCGTGCTCGCCCAGTTGCGAGCTCAGGGAATCCAGATCGCGCAGAATCCCTCCGAGGTTCGCACCTCGGAGACGATGATCACTGCGCACGGGGCTTCTGAAAAGCGCATTGCCGAGGCGCGTGCGCAGGGACTCCAGGTCTTTGAAGCCACGTGCCCTCTAGTAAGGGTGGCTCACAATGCCGTTGCCCGTCTTGTTAGCCAGGGTTATCACCCGGTGATAATAGGCAAGGCAGGTCATGTGGAGGTGCGTGGCATGACGGAAGACCTGCAGGCCTATGACGTGGTGCTCGACGAGGAGGATATCCACCGCTTGTCGGAGCGCCAGCGGTTCGGGGTTATTGCGCAGACAACACAGCCTATCCAGCGGGTGCGGGCGCTGGTGGAGTTGCTTCAGTTCAGGTTTCCGGAAGCCGAGGTGCGTTTTGTGGATACAGTGTGCCAGCCCACAAAGCTGCGTCAGCGCTCGGCCGTGGAACTGGCAAAGCAAGTGGATGTGGTCGTAGTGATTGGAGGCGCGCACAGCAACAATACGCGTGAGCTGGTTGCCACTTGCTCCGCTCATTGTTCGCGTGTTCACCACGTGCAAACGGAGGCAGACCTTCGGCCGGAGTGGTTCCCCGACTGCGTCTCAGTGGGCATCACGGCCGGCACCTCTACTCCTGACAGTGTGGTGGATGCGGTAGAGAACACGCTCCGGTTGATGTCCGCCGAGGTTTTCCGTGGAGCCAGCCTTTCCGCGCCGGAGGCACAACCGGGCGAGGCCGCGCTTGCTTTGCGGGTCTCGGCCAGCCAACAAGCAGCATAAGCGATAAAAATCGTTATGAAAGAACCAGCCAGACTCCTCGTTGTCGCCGCCTATGCTGCCGGAATGGCCTGGGTGGAATCCGCGGTCGTGTTTTATCTGCGCACCATGATTGATCGCATTGACCCTTACCAGCCTCATCCGTTGCCAGAGATTGGTGGATTTGGGCCGGCAGAATTGGTGCGGGAAGCCGCTACTCTGATGATGCTGCTGACGGTCGGGATACTGGCGGGACGAAATCTTAGGGCACGTCTCGGCTATGCCGTCTTCGCCTTCGGGGTATGGGATATTCTCTATTACGTTTTCCTCTATGTGATGTGTGGCTGGCCGCAAAGTGTGCTGGATTGGGATTTGCTCTTTCTGATTCCGCTGCCATGGTGGGGGCCGGTTCTGGCTCCAGTCATGATCGCATCTTTAATGATTGCGTGGGGAGTGCTAGTGACACAATTTGAGGAGAGTTCCCCGTGTCCACGGCTCCCGTGGCGAAGTACACTAACGAGCTTTTTGGGAATGGCAGTGGCCCTCTACGTTTTTATGGCGGATTCGATCAAGGTAGCTGATCAGGGAGTCGAGACGCTTCGTGAAGTCCTGCCGACGCAGTTCCAATGGCCGCTGTTTCTAATAGCGGTCTGTCTCATGGCCGCTCCCGTGGCCAGCCGGATTTCTCGCCTTAAAGCGAGTGCCGAGCCGGAGATGGAGGGGAAGGCAGTTGCATGAGAGACGCGGTTGCAGGTGCCGGCGTGCTGGGCTTTTTCGCCTGGAGCGTTCGCAGGCCCTCCCGGGAGCAACGAGACGCACTAAAGCCAGGAACAGTCCAGACTTGATTCATGCAAGCATGTCAAACAGACCGTTTTTCGGCGCTGTTGAGCGGTGAGCCCGGGGTCTTAGGCAGTTGGGTTGCCACGCGGCAGAGATCAGCCATGTGGATGTGCCTTGCGGTCATTATCCTGGGAGCGGGATTATATGGCGCTGCGATGGGTTGGTGGCGTTCGCCCTTGCAGGGATTATATGTGGCGATCAAGTTCCCCGTGATCATCCTCCTGGTGGCAGGTGGCAACGCAGTATTGAACGCCATGATTGCGCCGCTGTTAGGTGTGCCCCTGAGTTTAAGACAATCGCTCATGGCAGTGCTCATGAGTTTCGCTATCGCCTCAGCAATCCTGGGCAGTTTCAGCCCTCTAACTGCCTACCTGGTTTGGAACGCTCCACCCCTGGACGCTGAGATTCCCCGGACCAGCGGACCGTATGCGGCGATCATGTTGACCCATGTCATCCTGATTGCATTCGCAGGAATTGTCGCCAACGTCCATTTGCTCAAACTGCTTTGGAATATCGCCGGCTCGCGTGCGGCAGCGTGGCGCGTTTTGATCGCATGGCTCGCGGGTAATCTTTTCCTTGGAAGCCAGCTTTGCTGGATATCGCGGCCCTTCATCGGCGCGCCGGGGCTGCCAGTGCAATTTCTGCGGAACGAAGCTTTTCGTGGCTCCTTTTACGAGGCCGTTCTGGCTGCCTTTCTTCGAATCACTGGAATGAACTAATCACACGTTTATGAATACTGAGAATCAAACCCCACCATCAATTCCCCCTGCCATCCCGATTGCCGGTCAGGGCCGCCCAGCCTTGGAGAGCCCGGATGAACAAATGCCGATAACATCCGTGACCACCGCAGTTGAGGCAATTCTTCGCCAACCCAGGCGAATGCTTCGCCAGCTCAGTGAACCAGGCGGAGGCAGGGTTATTCTTTTCATGCTCGGCATCGTGGTTGCGGCCAGCATCATCTACGGCGCAGTCATGGGGAGTTTTTCAATGGGCACTCAATTATGGGCTGCGCCGCTGAAACTTTCTCTTGGGTTGCTTGTCTCGGCATTGATCTGCCTGCCCAGCCTCTACATCTTTTCCTGCCTCTCGGGAAGCAGAGCGCGCCCAATAGAGGTTGTGGGAATGCTGGCGGGGTTGTTAACCCTTTCAACCCTGCTGTTGATTGGGTTTGCGCCGGTGGCCTGGCTCTTTTCACAGTCCTCCAACTCGCTCGGGTGGATGGGCACCTTGCACCTGCTGTTTTGGTTCGTCTCGCTGGGGTTCGGTATTCGGTTTTTGCACCACGGTTTTACCCATGCGCAAGCGCGATCAAAAGCCGGCTTATACACTTGGGCAATCATCTTCCTGCTAGTCAGTCTTCAAATGAGCACCGCGCTTCGCCCGTTGGTCGGCACCGCCAGGACACTGTTGCCGGAAGAAAAGCGGTTCTTCCTCGTGCATTGGATTGATTGTTTGGAGGAGCGTCACGACCGGCCTGAGGCGGCTACGGACAACTATCGATGATTGACATTTGCAGTAGATCGCTATACGGCTTGTCGATGCGTTTAAACTCGATAGTCTGTCAGGCATGAACGTTGTTCTTGCGGGAAAAACACAGCCGTTCCGCACTGTTACCTTCGACCGCCAGTCCAATGAGGTGGTCTTGATCGAGCAGCGGCTTTTACCACACTGTTTCAAACTCTTCCACGCCGCCGACTATCAGGCGACAGCAGTTGCGATCCGAAACATGGTGGTGCGGGGTGCGGGTGCCATCGGTGCAACGGCGGCCTATGGGCTGGCGCAAGGCGCGCTGGCATTTCGCGGCAAAGGGTTGCCAGCTTTTCAAAAACACGTCAAAAAAGTGTTCCAGGTTTTGAAAGACGCTCGTCCCACGGCGGTCGATCCGGTGAATGCCATGCGGGATGTGCTTGCCAGCATGAAGGCCGGTGAGAATGTGGCTGAACAACAGGCCCTGGCCCTGGCGGCGGCAGAGGAGTTTGCACACAAGGATGTGCAGCATTGCGAGGCCATCGGACGCCATGGTCAGAAGTTGATCAAGAATGGCATGCGGGTGTTGACGCACTGCAATGCAGGCTGGCTCGCTTTTGTGGACGTTGGCAGCGCGACCGCGCCTTTGTATGCCGCCCAGGCAAAAGGCAAACACTTTCATGTGTTCTGTGATGAAACACGCCCCCGCTCGCAAGGGGCAACACTGACCGCCTGGGAACTGGCTCAACAAGGAATCTCGCATCAGATCATCCCCGATAACGCGGCTGGGCACCTGATGCAGCGCGGTGAAATCGATCTCGTCATTGTCGGGAGCGATCGCACACTTGGAAGGACAGGGGAGGTGGCCAATAAAATAGGCACCTACACCAAGGCAGTGCTGGCTCATCGCCACAAAATCCCCTTCTATGTGGCCATCCCGCTTTCGACCATCGATTGGGAGATGCGTGCCGGCCGGGATATCCCTATTGAGCATAGGGACGAAGACGAGGTGCTTGGAGCCTGGGGCATCGTGCGGTTTCTGGCAAATCGCAGCGTCAAAAACGGCCCGCGCGCTTATGTCCGGGTCGCCAATCCCTGGAGCGGCGCTCTCAATCCGGGTTTTGACGTGACACCCGCGGAACTGATCACCGGAATTATCACGCCGCTTGGAGTATTCAAACCTAAGGAGCTGTGGAAACGGCGGGAGCAATTAAAAGGATAACAATTTATGAAGAACTACCGATGGATAGCGCCGGTTTTGCTGCTGGCTTTGGCAATAGGACCGGTTGGATGCGCCAGGCGCTACGTGATGACCATGAACAATGGCACCCAAACTACAGCCAAAGGCAAACCCAAGCTTGAGCAGGGCGTCTATAAGTTCAAAGACGTCACCGGGCAGGAACAGTCGGTTTCCGCCGGTCGTGTGCGTGAAATCGCGCCGGCATCTATGGCCGGCAACGAGCGAACGCGTTTTAACCCTTCGACTTCGCGCTAACAAACTTTTCGACGTACTTGCCGATCAAATCCGCTTCCAGGTTGACGGCATCGCCGACCTTCCTCTCACGCAGGACGGTGAGATCGAAGGTATGGGGGATGATCCAGATCCGGAATCCCTTTTTGGTGACTCCAGCGACGGTGAGGCTGACCCCGTCTACGGCGATGGAGCCCTTGAAAACAACGTAGCGCATCACTTCTGCTGGTGCGGCGATGTCGAGTACATGGTCCTGGCCCATCCGCTCCCACTTGGTGATCGTCCCCACGCCATCAATGTGGCCGGTAACGAAATGGCCACCCAGGTTGCCATCCGTCCGGAGTGGGCGCTCCAGGTTAACCAAGGCTCCGGGGCGGGTGTATTGCAGGTTGGTGCGGGTCCAGGTTTCTTTTAGGAGATCGAATTGTACGCTGCGGTTGCGCCCCGGCTTGCCGAGCTTTACCGCCGTCAGGCAGCAACCGTTGATTGCAAGGCTGGCGCCCAGGCGCATTCCCCGTCCCGTAACGCTGGTGCGCACAGTGAGTTCGATTGATTTGCCAGCGGGCTGGATGCGTTCAACAACGCCTGTCTCCTCAACGATGCCTGTAAACATGACAGGCAAAGTTCCGGGGTTATGGACGGGTAATCAAGGAAAAACGGCCTGCGGCTGGCGACGGCCGGGAGGGTAGTCAAACAGTGTCATAAAAACTGTCAATGGGCGTTGACACTGGGGGCGGCAGTGTTTAGGCTGACTTTGCTTAAACGTTTAAATCGAAGCACACTACCATGCTGATTCGAATTAGTCTGATCGTCGCTATTGTCGCCGGGCTCGCTGTCGGTGCACTCAATTTTGTCTACGTCAAGGAGAAGGTGACCACTCTCCAGGCGAATCTCGCCAGCGAACAAGCTGCAAGAGCATCTGCTGAAACCGAGCGGGATAATACCAAACGCGAGCTGGCCAAAACTACCGCGGAGCTCAAAACGACCACGGAAACTCTTGCGACCACCACCGAGGAGCGCGATAAAGCCGTTTCTGATCTGGCCGCTACTACCAAGCGCGCTGATAATTTGACTGCCGAGCTGAACAAGACCCGCAGCGAACGTGATGCCGCTCAGGCGGAACTCGCAGCCTACAACGCCACCGGAATGAAGCCCGAACAGATCATCGCATTCCGGAACGAGATCAAGGGCCTTCAGGACACCATTACCGCCACCCGCACTGAGAACAATCTTTTGGGACAGAAAATCAGGAAGCTTCAAAACGAGCTAGCCGTTTACAAAACACCGGAATACACCGTGCCGCTTCCCTCCGATCTTAAAGGCAAGGTCGTTGTTACCGATCCCAAGTGGAATTTCGTGATCGTGAATGTGGGCGAGGAACAGGGCGTGCTGGAGCACGGCGAGCTTTTGATCAACCGAAATGGCAAGCTTGTGGCCAAGGTCCGTGTCCGCACCGTCCAAAAGAACCAGTCTATTGCCAACGTAATGCCGGGTTGGCAGCTTGGCGATGTGCTCGAAGGTGATGTTGTCATTCCCGCTCATCCTGCGTCTTAATATGCGTCTCTCCAAGACTCTCATCCTGGCTCTTTGGGCAGCCGCGGTAGTGCTGGGGTTCGGCGGTTGTGCGAGTACTTCGGATAGTGACAACGCCTCGGTGCGCCCTTGGAATACTCCCAAATCGTGGGAGACAGGTATTCCCAGCTCGATGACCGAAGGGCGGTAGAAGCCTCCAATTTTAAGCAAAGCCGGTTTGCCTCACAGCAAACCGGCTTTTGCATGTACCCGAGCGACGAATTCACAAGGATCAAAGAGAAGTGGCATCTCGCCGCTTCAAACCGGTCCGAAAGCGGGATGTGCTGAGCGGCGCTCCCATGGCACATATTGCTATGACCACCGATCTGCCGATCGCTTTCTGACAGAACGACGCCGGGTCCGGTGGTGTCGCGCTGACGCGCTCAACCGCCGTCTAATAGCTGAGAACCCTTCGGGTTCCGTTGGGAAGAAACCGCTTTTGGGGCCTGGCTCGGGGACTTTACTTGGCTACTTCGACGCAGCGGGTTTCCCGGATCACCGTGACTTTGATCTGGCCGGGATACTGCATCTCGGTCTCGATTCGCGAGGCCAGATTGCGCGCCAGCGCGTAGGCCTGCTCATCATCAACCTGCCGTGGGTGGACAAACACTCGTAACTCTCTGCCAGCTTGGACGGCATAGGCCTTTTCCACCCCAGGGTGAGCTGTGGCGATCTTCTCCAGGTCTTCAACGCGCTTCAAATAAGTGGCCATGCTTTCAGAACGGGCTCCGGGACGGGAAGCGCTTATGGCGTCCGCAGCGCTGACCAGGATGCCCCAAGGGCCTACTGAGGGCACTTCACCATGGTGTGAAGCGACGCCATTTACAACGCTGTCGCTCTCACCGTAGCGCTTAATGATCTCACCACCAATGACGGCATGCGGCCCTTCCACCTCATGATCAACGGCCTTGCCGATGTCATGGAGGAGTCCCGCCCGTTTGGCGGTTTGGACATCCAATCCCAGTTCCGCCGCCATCAGCCCCATGAGTTGGGCAACCTCCACGGAGTGATCCAGGATGTTTTGGGAATAGCTGCGGCGGAAATGAAGGCGGCCAAGGAGTTTTACGATCTCATTGCAGAAGGGCGGCAGTCCCGTTTTGCGCACGGCCTCCTCACCCAGCCGAACAATAGCCTCATCGATCTCCTGACTGACTTGCGTGACGATCTCCTCGATGCGCGTCGGGTGAATGCGCCCATCAGCGATGAGACGTGTCATAGCTTCCCGGGCAACTTCCCGGCGAACAGGGTCAAAACTCGATAGAAGCACCGCCCCAGGCGTGTCATCGATGAGCACTGTAACCCCTGTGGCGGATTCAAACGCCCGGATGTTTCGTCCTTCCCGGCCAATGATGCGTCCCTTTATCTCGTCTCCGTTCAGAGCGATGCTTGAGGTCGTGTTGTCAAACGTGTGGCGGCCAGCGTATCGTTGGATGGCTACGCTGATGATATGGCGGGCTTTCTCCTCCGCCCGGTTCTTTGCCTCCTCAACGATGTGACGGGAAAGGGTATTGGCGTCTTTCAACGCTTCCTGCTCGACTCGTTTGAGGAGCGCTTCGCGCGCTTCGGCAGCGGTGAGGTTCGCGATCTGCTGAAGCTGTTCTCTCCCTTGGTTGAGCACGGTTGCCAGTTCAGCCTCCCGTTTTTCCAAGTCCAGTTTGCGCTGGCGAAGAATGTCTTTCTGCTCAACGTTGCTCTTTTCCGATTCAACTACCCTTTCGAGTTGGGAATTGAGCAGCGTTTCGCGTTCGGCCAGGCGTTTTTCAAGTTCGGCACGCTCAGTGCGGCGCGCGGCGAATGACTCCTCAACCTGCTGACGCAGTTTTAAGGCTTCTTCATTGGCCGTCAGTTGGGCGTCTCGGACGATGATCTCCGCCTGGTTTTTTGCGTTGCTGATGAGCGTCTCGGCCTCGAGGGTTTTGAGGCGCCTCAGGTTGCGCTCTCTCCACCAGAGGACGGCGTAACAAAGCAGGGCGCCCACGCCGATCGTTGCCGCGTGAGCAATAAGTTGTTGCCAGAAAGTCATGCCAAAACCGGAACGGAGCTAGCAGTCACCCAACGTTTCGGTGTCAAGATGCAAGTCAATTGCCGGTCATGCGGCTCCGTTGGAATAGCGTTGAGTAACTGTTCCTCGTAGCCAACTCCACAAGTCGCACCACGAATTCCCGCAAGCAGCCGGTCGTAGTATCCCTTCCCACGCCCTAGCCGCCGACCATGCAGGTCAAATGCTACTCCAGGAACCATTACCAAGTCCAGTCGGATTAAGGGGATAACAGCAGATTCTGCGGAGGGTTCACGAATCCCATAATGTCCCACACAAATGTCCCCGGCTGGATCGCGAATCACACGTGCTTCGTAGGCATTTGCCTTGTTGTCAAAGCGGGGTAGTGCGGCTTGTTTGCCTTGCGCCAAAGCTTCCAGCAGCCAGGGCCACACATCCATCTCCGGTCCGATCGGCGCATAGAAGAGTATGGATCGCGCCTTGGACCACAATTCCGTTTGCGCCAGCAGCCGAAACGCTGCCGCGGCGGCCTCAGCTCTGTAATCCGACGATAAACCTCCAAGCCGAGCCAGGACTTCCCGGCGCATTTGTTTTTTAAGCAACGGTGCGTCCTGGCTCATGGGGTAGGTTTGGTACTTGACGCCTGCGCACG
This sequence comes from uncultured Verrucomicrobiota bacterium, assembly GCA_942493075.1. Lineage (GTDB taxonomy): Bacteria > Verrucomicrobiota > Verrucomicrobiia > Limisphaerales > UBA8199 > JBBQYD01. Next base: position 1,276,745 of record OW818681.1, read on the forward strand.
GGACTCGGCAAGTAACTGCCGCCACCGCGCAACCCGCTCTTTAATTTTCTTCTCCGTCCCTTGCTCCGTGGGCTCATAGTAGCGGCGCTCCGCCCCGAGATAATCCTGGGGCACATAATGCTCAGGAAAATCGTGAGCGTACTGGTAGTTCTGACCGTGTCCAAGCCGCTTGGCCCCAGCATAGCTTCCATCCCGCAGATGCTCAGGAACCGGGAGCGTGCGCCCTGATTCCACATCTGCCAGCGCGGCATCAATCGCCTTTACCACGCTGTTACTCTTGTTAGCCGTGGCAATGTAGATTGCTGCCTCTGCTAAAGGGATGCGCGCTTCTGGCCAACCGACAAATTCGGCGGCCTGGCAAGCGGCATTTGCCAGCACAAGCGCCATCGGATCTGCCAGACCGACATCCTCGGCCGCGTGGATCATGATGCGCCGGGCTACAAAGCGAGGGTCCTCTCCTGCATGAATCATCTTGGCCAGCCAATACAATGCCGCGTCGGGATCACTACCGCGCATTGATTTTATAAAAGCGGAGATCGTGTCGTAGTGCGCGTCTTCGCTGTCGTAAACGACCGCCTTTTTCTGAATGCTCTGCTCGGCAGCCGCCAGATCAATGATGATCACACCATCCGGACCAGGTTCGGTGGTCAGGACAGCTATTTCCAGGGCATTGAGTGCTTTTCGTGCGTCACCATCCGCCAGTTTGGCCAAATGGCGCAAGGCGTTCTCGGCAGCATTCACTTTGAGATGGCCCAACCCGCGCTCCGTATCCGCCAATCCCCGGCGCAATAGCATATACAGATCTTCCTCCGTGAGCGGACGGAGTTCAAATATCTGAGAACGCGAGACCAGCGGTGAATTGACAAAAAAGAAGGGATTATGCGTCGTTGCACCTATCAGCCGAATAACTCCGGATTCGACGTCGGGCAGAAGCACATCCTGCTGAGATTTGTTGAACCGGTGGATCTCATCCACAAACAGGATGGTGGATTGCCTTTTGTTTTCCAGGCGGTTGGACGCAGACGCCAACACCCGGCGCATGTCGGAAACGTTAGACTCGACTCCACTCAGCCTCTCGAACTTGCTCCGCGTCTGCCGGGCTATGATCTGCGCCAGGGAAGTCTTTCCCGTTCCCGGAGGGCCGTAGAAAATGAGGGATTGAATCCGGTCAGCCTCAATGGCGCGGCGGAGCAGGTGGCCTGGCCCTAAAATATGCGATTGGCCCACAAATTCACTTAAATCGCGTGGGCGCATTCGCGCTGCCAAAGGCTGGTGCCGGGGCTCCGAATCCGGTTCTGGAGCGGCTTCCCCGCCGGCAGGTGGGCTCGGCTGAAACAGGTCATCACTCGCCATGGACCGAAAATAACATGAACGGCGGCCAGGGGCACCGGAAAACTCACTCGGACACGCCGTAGCCATGCCAAAGAGGAAAATAGCCGACAACCGGGTTGTAAAAAATCATTCCATCCAAGGGGCTTGACCATTATCCTCCCCGGGTGCCTGTTGGTGGATCGAACAACGAGCCGGTGGTCCGTGCTGGGGTTCGCGAGAACTCCCGAACACCCATTTCCAGTCTCGACTCATCACGCCTGGGCCTCTTCTCCCATGACGCCATTCTCTGCTAACCCACCTACGCATCCGGAGCTTTCGTTGAGTCAACGCCTGTTCGGACGCGCACCAGTGATCGTGTTTATCGCACTGCTCATCCCCGGTCTTGCTGCCGTAGGATGGCGCGCTGCTAAACGTGGAGCCGAGCGCAAAACGCAGGCGCGCGCCCAGGCCGCCCTCGCTGGCCTGGCTTTAGAACGTGAGCTATCTCATGCAGTCACGGCCGCCGAAGCTTTGGGTGCGGCGGCCAGCCAGCCAGGTGCATCCGCAAGCACTTTCGAAAGCGTGGCAGCTCAACTTCTGATCACGAGACCGGCATTAAGCAGCCTGGAGTGGTCGCCAGGCGGCGTGGTCACCTCAATTGTCCCCCGGGCCGGGAATGAGCGGTCCATTGGAAAGAACATGCTTCGTGATCCTTGGCTGGCCCCCGCCGCCAACGAAGCGATACGCCGCCGAGCCATGCTGGTGATTGGCCCAATTCCTTTAAGTCGAGGCGAAGCAGGCTTTAGTTCGTACCGGCCTGTGTTTGTCCGCGGGCGAGACGGGCGTGAAAGCTTTTGGGGCTTTGTCTCGGCGTCACTCCGGCAAAACGATCTGTTGAACCGTGCGCAGTTGGATCAATTAGCGTTGCGCGGCTATGAATATCACCTCTTCAAGCCGCCGTATGGATCAAGGAAAGCTGTCACGCTCATCGACAAAGAAGGTGTGCCGATCGACGCCCAAGTCCAGCAGCGCATTCGCGCGCATAATCTGGAGATGATCCTGGCTATCCAACCTAAGGATGGGTGGTATGGCTTTTCACGAGCGGCATTGCAGGCCGCAGCGGTGGTAGTTGCAGCCGGTCTGCTCGCCCTGCTGGTGGCATTGAAAGAGGAGCGCTCGGATTTCCGAGTTGCTCTGGATGAAATGGACCGGAAGCTCAGTCGGGAGTCGAGCGAGAAATCCCAAGCCCAGGAAGATTGCAAGGCGGTTAAGAACCAGACGTTAGGCTTGCAGGCGGATCTCGCACGAACTTCAGCCGCGCTTCAGGCTGATGAGAATGCCCTTGTTGAACTGAGAAAGGAGCTGGAATCACTCGCAGCCGTCGAAGAAAGCTCGCGCCGAGAGCTTCAGAAAATCCTGGAACAACACAGCGTGCTGCAGGAGGAAATCGAGAAGCAGGCCAACGCCAACCAAACCGAGATTTCCACCATTCGCTTACAACTCAGCCAGGCTCAGGCGGAGCTGAAGAAACGAGCGAATGAGACTGAGCAGTTGCGCGGACAATTGGAGGCTGAAAGGAAAGAGTCCTCAAACGCTCTGGAGACCTCAATTCAGGAGCGCGCCCGCGAGCAGACCCTTGCAGGCGAGTGGCAGGGCAAGTTCGAGGATTTGCAGAGGACCGCTCGAAAAAACGAAAAGGATCTAGGGAACCGTGTTGCCGCTGCTGAGAAGCAAGTCGTGGAGCTAAGCACAGCCCTGGAAGTATCAAAACAGGCATTGGAAGCTCTTAAGTCTGCTGCCCAGCCAATCGAAACTCCGAAGCCGGAGCCTGCTGTAGAAGCGAAGGGGCCGGAGCAACCTGCCCCCGAGGCAGTTTCCGTTCCAGCAAGTGTTTCAGAACCGGAACTTGAACCCGCGGAGTCCGCTCTTGGCGAAGAGGCCGTGCAGCCGCCACCTGTTGAGGAGGAGGTCATTCTCGCTCAGCCAGTTACTGAACCCGAACTGGCCGTCCCTGAAGTAGAAGACCCAGGAACACCGGTTGAGCCGGCAACGCCCGTGGAGGAACCAGCGAGTTCTTCACTGCCTGAAACCAAGCCCGAGCCGGTAATTGAGGAGCACTCCGCTCCAGTTGCAGCAGAGGCCACCGCTTCGGAAGCAGCCGAGCCAGTATCGAAAGCCCCTATCGATAAGCCGGCGCGCAAGCGCAAAGCAAAGCGGGATCAGCAAATAGATCTGTTCTTAGGCGCACCTCCTGCCGAACCGACCGCATCCAACAAGCCCGAACCCCAAGTGGATGCCTCATCCGCTGTTCCTGCCGTTTCTGTCGAAGAGCCAGCGAAAGAAGCTGAAGCGCAGACGCCCGTTCCGACGATCCCCGGACCGACCGAAGACCGGGATTACACCGAGGTCTTTTCCGAACCGCACGCCACGGAAGAGCCTCCCGGTTCGAACCCGGAGTCGACTGAGGAAGAGGAGGTGGCGGAAGAACCTGTAGAAACCACCTTTCCGACCGTGCCAGGTTTGATGGTGTCTGAAGGACTCAGCCTTTCTGATGGCGATTCAGACAAGTATTTAAAAGCACTCCAGCATTTCGCCGAGCACCAGCGGAAAGCGACGGGTAAGATCCGGGACCACATGGTGCAGGGCGATATGCCATCAGCCGAAAGAGTGCTCAATTCTTTGAAAGTAGCCGCCGGTGAGATCGGTGCGATGGCTTTGCGAGAATCCGCGGGAAAGCTGGATCAAGCGATGCACGGAGAATCCGACCCCGCGGAGGTGGAGTTTCAGTGGCTGGAAGTGGACAAGAGCCTGCGCGACCTGCTCACTGGATTGAAGCCGATGCTCGAAGCAGCGGCGGAGCCTCCCGGTTCAAAAAAGCCATCGGAACACCGGGCCAAGGTGGATGTGAGCCAATTGCGAAAAGCCGTGAATCAGATTTTGCCACTGCTCACAGATAATGATCCCGGAGCCAAAGATTGCTTTAAGGATTACCGGTCTGTTTTTCGCCCTGCGTTTACACCGGAAGCCTATGAAGAGTTTGAACAGGCCATGAAGCGTAATGATTTTGGTCCAGGGTTGGACCTGCTAAAGAAAGCTGTCAAAAAACACGGAATAACCTGAGGGTCTAAAAGTTTACATGAAAAGGGAACAATTGGTGGTTGAGGCCAGAGCTAAGATCATCTGGGGGGAACCTGCGTCATCGGTCCGTCACTTCCTGATGACCAATGGCTTCACCGCTGCGGAGGCGGGGGCGGAAGTCAGCAAACATATGAAAGAACGGCTTGGCTCCATTCGGCGGAATGGACTAGCCAGCCTTATTGTGGGTGTGCCCCTTATCGTGATCGGCGTGGCTCTTTGCCAGCATGCATTACACTACAAAATGACAGCCGCTGGAGCCAGGAGTGCCAGAGGCCTGGGAGCAGAAGTCGCCATCGGGCTCGCGGCGGGAGGTTATGGACTCTGGAAAGCCGTCAACGGTGTTGTTGCCATCGTGCGACCCTCAGATGAGGACCGCTCCCTGACCGACATGTGATCCTGGACGCGAAGGATCTCCTGGACGAAAAGCTTCAGCGTTTCGGCGTGTGAAGTTTTCCTGAATTCGTGTGAAGATCCATGTTGCGTTCTCCTCGTTTCGATGGCTAAGCTAGATGGTCGGATACACCGATCCTATGCATTTGCCTGATGGTTTTTTGGACGCTAAAACCGCGCTGCTCTCCACCGGAGCGGCGGCGGTCGGTTTGGGGATTGCTTTGAGGCAAGCCCGGACCTCCATTGAGCCCCGCCGAGTACCTCTTCTGGGCCTCTCTGCCGCTTTCGTTTTTGCAGCGCAAATGTTGAATTTCCCCGTTGCTGGTGGAACCTCCGGACACTTGATCGGCGGCGCATTGACGGGAGTGTTGCTGGGCCCCGCCGCCGGCATCATCGTCATGACTTGTGTTCTAATCGTCCAGTGTCTCCTGTTTGCGGACGGAGGATTGCTTTCCCTGGGCGCCAACGTTTTCAACATGGGATTAGTGAGTGTTTGTAGTGGCTACATGGTTTTCCGTGGCGTTCGCCGGCTCATGGGCGCGGAGGATACCCGAGCGATAGTAGCTGCCGCCGCATTTGCTGGCTGGGTTAGCACAGTTCTCTCCGCGTTGTGCTGCGCCGGGCAGTTGGCTCTCTCTGGCGTTGTCCCGTGGGGCCTGGCCTTTCCTGCCATGTTCAATGTGCACATGATCATCGGGGCAGGGGAGGGCCTGGCTACTGCGCTGGTGGTCCTGGCCATTCTCAAGTCGCGCCCGGAATTGCTCTGTGCCCGGCAAAACCTAACAGCACCCTCCTGGCGCTTCGCTACCGCTTACCTCTTGTTGATCATTCTAGGCTTGGCTGTGTTCGTAGCGCCATTCGCCAGTTCCTTGCCCGATGGCTTGGAAGCGGTCGCGCATCGGCTCGGGTTCGAACATCGAGCCTCGCCCCCGTTGGCAACCGCCATGGCCGACTACCAAGTCCCATTTTTTGGCTCAGCAACTGTCGCCACCGCCGCTGCCGGCCTAATAGGCACCTTGGTGGCGTTTGTCGGCGCCTGGCTGCTTGCTCGGCTTCTCGTGCCGCCCCTGAGGCCACTTGATAAGCATGCAAACTAGGCTCCCGCAGGCATCGATGCTCCACGGCGTCCCTGCGGGAATGAAACTTCCGCTGGCCTTGCTCCTGGTAATAGTGATTGCGCTCCTGCCGCGGCGCCCTGATCCCATTTACCTTTGGCCGGCTGGTTTGATCGCCGTGCTTTTCCTGCTGGCGCGCGTGCCTTGGCGCTTTGCTGTAACGAGGCTGTTGATCCTGGAGTTTTTCATTCTTGGATTTGGCATACTGGCATTGCTCAACCCCGCCGGGAAACCCATCTTTTTGTCTGCATTCATCAAGAGCAATCTTTGTGTTCTGACCATGGTGATCCTGGGTTGGACAACTCCTTTTCATGAGCTGTTGCATGTGCTGCGGAGTTGGCGGGTGCCTGCCATCATGCTCTCGACTCTTGCTCTCATGCATCGCTACCTGCCCGTTCTCGTCGAGGAATCCCGGCGGATGCAACGCGCGCGCGCCAGCCGCACCTTTTCCCCGCGACAACGGTTGGCCTGGGCGAACCTGGGGCTCATCATTGGCCAGTTGTTTGTGCGTGGTGCTGAGCGGGCGGAACGAATCTACCTGGCGATGTGCGCACGAGGATGGAAATGAACCCAGCCGTAACCATCCGAAACCTGACGTTCCGTTTCCCCAAGCGCAATCAGCCGGCGCTCGATAATGTCAGTTTCACAATTGCTGAGAACGAGTGCATCGCCATTTTGGGGCCCAACGGCGCAGGCAAATCCACCCTGTTGTTACACATGAACGGCCTGTTGCCTGAGACCGCGCCCTCTGATCCTTGCATCTGGATCGACGGTACCCCGGTCGTTCGGTCTGAGTTACACACCGTGCGCCGCAAAGTAGGGATGCTCTTTCAGGACCCGGATGATCAACTGATCTCGGCAACGGTTTTTGAGGATGTGGCATTCGGTCCGCGGCAGTTGGGTGTTGAAGGGCGTGAGTTGGCAGATTTAGTGGCGCATAGCCTGAAGCTGGTTGGTTTAACCGGTTTTGAAGAACGTGAGGCTCATCGTTTGAGCCAGGGAGAAAAGCGCAGGGTCTGTCTGGCGGGAGTGCTTGCCTGCAAACCTGCCGTTCTCGTGCTGGATGAGCCCACAAGCGATCTTGACCCACGGGCCAGACGGGAGTTTAAAGCCCTGTTGCGCACTCTGCCCGGAGCGAAGCTCATTGCCACGCACGATCTGGAATTGGCCGTGGACCTGTGCCCACGTGTGCTTGTGCTTGATCAAGGCCGTCTGGTTGCTGAGGGCAACACCGTTTCTGTGCTTTCGGATGAACCGCTCATGCTCGCTCACGGTCTTGAGAAACCGCACGTTTTGACGCACCACCATCCCCATACCAGACCCTGAAGGCATGGCCATTGCCATTGCATGGCGGGGGCTCCGGGCTCTGCTTTGCGAGCGAACCTGAATGGTAGAGTGCAACGGAAAACTCTTTGCCACAGCCCTCTCCCCGGTGGCTTGCGACTAAAGCCGTTCTGATCTGATTGATAAGGATTTGTGGTTTGACTTAAGCCACTTCCTCCCAGAGAATATTCGCCATGGATTTGGATGTTGTGTGGCTCTCTCGCGTACAGTTCGCGCTGACCATCATGTTTCATTATCTCTTCCCGCCGCTGACTATCGGCTTGGGAGGTTTGATTGTGTCCATGGAGGCGCTTTACCTGCGCACGAAGGATCTGCAGTACGAAGTGGCCGCAAAATTCTGGACCAAGATCTTCGCCGTCAATTTCGCCATGGGTGTCGCCACCGGCTTGGTAATGGAATTCCAGTTTGGCACCAATTGGGCCACCTACTCCCGGTATGTCGGCGACGTTTTCGGCTCTGCGCTGGCCGCTGAGGGAATCTTCGCGTTCTTCCTGGAATCGGGGTTCCTCGCTGTGCTTGTGTTTGGCTGGGACAGAGTGTCGGCAAAGACGCATTTTTTTGCCTCGTGCATGGTTGCTCTCGGTGCGGTGTTCTCCTCGGTTTGGATTGTGGTAGCCAATTCCTGGCAGCAGACCCCCGCAGGGCATCACGTGGAAATTGTTAACGGCTACAGCCGCGCTGTCATCGACGACTTCTGGCAGATGGTCTTCAACCCTTCCAGCATGCATCGCCTGGCACATGTCCTGATCGGATGCTACATCCTCGCTGCGTTCTTTGTGATGAGCATTTCCGCTTATTATCTGCTGCGAAACCGCCATGTTGATTTCGCCAGGAAGAGTTTTACTTCTGCGCTGGTGCTGGGTTTTGTGATGTCCGTTGCCGCCTTGATCCAAGGGGATCTTCAGGCAAAGAATGTAGCCATACATCAACCTGCCAAATTAGCCGCGATGGAGGCCCATTTCGTTACGGGCACTAACGCGGCTCCGCTGTACATGTTTGGCATACCCGATGAGAAGGAACAGAAGGTGAAATACGGGATTGCCATTCCCGGTATGTTGAGTTTCCTCGTGCACGGGAATCTTAACGAACCCGTGAATGGCCTGGACAAGATCACACGTTCGGATTGGCCGCCAGTAGGCCCAACATTCCAGTCGTTTCATCTCATGGTGGCGCTGGGAATGTTTTTCATTGCGATCACCGCCCTTGCACTTTTCTATCGTTGGCGGGGAGTGCTGTTCAATAAGCGCTGGCTCATGTGGATCTTCGTAGTCTCAATACCGCTGCCATACATAGCCAATCAAATCGGCTGGGTGACGGCTGAGGTGGGCCGTCAGCCTTGGGTTGTTTATGGATTGCTTCGAACCAGTGACAGTGTGTCTAAAGCGGTGAGCGCGCAGCAGACTCTCGGTTCGATAATCATGTTCGTTGTTATTTACGCTTTGCTCTTTGCCGTCTTTATCTACGTGTTAAACGATAAGATCCATCATGGACCTGATCCGCACACGCCTGCTCCGGACACTACCGGCCATTCGCTGGCCGATGTCGCAGGCCTGAGGACAGGCACAGGCGGCAGCTCTCTGACCGCCCCCGGGGATAATCCAACTGCCGAACCCAAACCCTAAGAACCTATATGGACCTGAATTTGTTTTGGTTTGTTTTGCTCGGAGTGTTGCTGGCGGGCTACGCCGTCCTGGATGGGTTCGATCTCGGTGTCGGAATCCTTCATCTCTCCGCCAAGAACGATGAGGAACGCCGCATTTTCATGAATTCGATAGGGCCGATCTGGGACGGGAACGAGGTCTGGCTGGTCACGTTCGGTGGTGCGATGTTCGCCGCATTTCCCGAGGTCTATGCGACCGTGTTTTCCGGTTTCTATACCCCGTTCATGGCGCTGTTGTTCGCTCTCATCTTCCGCGCAGTGTCGATGGAATTCCGAAGCAAACGACCCTCTCCGATCTGGCGGAAGTTCTGGGATTTTGCCTTTTTCGGCGGGAGCACCCTGGCTACGTTGCTTTATGGCATTGCTGTCGGGAATGCGATGCAAGGCATGCCGATTGGACCAGACAAGGAATTTCACGGCACGACGCTGGACTTGCTCAGACCCTACCCGATCCTGGTCGGCTTGTTCGCTGTCGCAACGTTCGCCATGCACGGCTCGCTTTATCTTTATCTCAAGACTGAGGGAGACTTGCAGAAGCGAATTCATCGCTGGGTCTGGCGCACCTTCGGTTTCTTTCTCGTCCTGTTCTTGTTTACCACGATTTACACGCTGGTGGAGATGCCGTTGGCGACGCGCAACTTTGGCCGGCATCCATGGGTATGGCTGGTCGTGGCACTCAATATTCTGGCGATTAGCAACATCCCCAGAGCGATTTATAAAAATCGTCCTGGTTTCGCTTTCTTGTCCAGTTGTGCCACTATCGGCGCTCTGACGTTCTTCTTCGGAGTGGCGCTGTTTCCTGAACTGGTGCATTCCTCGCTCGATCCCAAATGGAGCCTGGATGCCTATAACGGCGCTTCTTCCAAGAAAACCCTGGGTATCATGGCCATCATTGCATTCCTCGGGATTCCATTTGTGCTGGCATATACCGCGGCAATTTTCTGGGTCTTTCGGGGCAAAGTGAAGCTGGGCAAGTTCAGTTACTAAGCAGGCTTTCCACGAAGCCTTTTCGTGCGCATACTGAGTGCCATGAATAAGAACGTTACAGTGGCGGCTTTTATGAAGGCCTCCCCGGGCCAGGAAGCTGCGGTCCGCAAGGAACTGCTTTCTTTAGTGGAACCTAGCCGGCGTGATGCGGGTTGCGTCAACTACGATCTGCACGAGGACACAGGTGCCCCTGGCTCGTTCATGTTTCACGAGAACTGGACCAGTAAGGCCTTGCTCGATCAGCACCTCGCCAAGCCCGACCTCCAAGCCATTCTTGGGCGCGTCTCCAAGATGCTCGTTGAACCGCCCAGGATCACTCTCTGGGAAAAGCTCGGCTGAAAACAGGCTTCGCCTTGGTTTGTTGACCGACCGAGGTTCCTTTGAACTGTGAAATCATTTCGCGAGCTTAAATGGCTCAAGAAACGCGAGATTACCATCCCCACATGGCGTGGGTGGTTGCTGATTGCGTGTGTCGTGATCCCGCTGCTGGTGGGGGGCTGCCGGGGGCTGCATCCATTTCTGGCAATCACAGATTCTCGTCCGGGCGAGATCCTTGTGATCGAAGGGTGGGCCAGCGATTCCGTGCTTGAGTTGGCCCTGAAAGAGGCGCAAACGAATCATTACACCCTGGTATGTGTTACCGGCGGTCCGATCGACATCGGCGCTCCTCTTTCTAATTACAAGACCTACGCCGAACGGGGGGTGGCGATTCTGCATGCGATGGGGATGAACACGAATCTCCTCCGAGCCGTTCCCGCTCCTCGGGTGAAACAAGATCGTACCTACGTTTCCGCCGTTAGCCTGAAACGCTGGCTGGAGGTTCAAGGCATCTCCCCTAAGAAGGTCAATCTCATCACGCAAGGACCGCATGCACGCCGTTCGTGGCTGCTGTTTCAGGCAGCTCTGGGACAGCAAACGGAGGTCGGTGTGATCTCCGCGCCGCCCGCCGATTACGAACCTTCAGAATGGTGGAAGACTAGTTCCGGCGTCCGTGGGACGGTTGGCGAGTTGCTGGGCTATGTTTATATAAAGGTGTTTTTTCGGGCGTCCTAAGCATCCAGCTATGTTGCCACCCTGCGTCCTTCATGAAGACGAGCATCTGCTTGTTGTAAATAAACCGCCTGGCTGGAATACGCATGCTCCGGCGCCCCATGCCGGGGAGGGGATATACGACTGGCTGCGGAACCGTGAGTCTCGCTGGGAAACCCTTGCAATCATCCATCGGTTGGACAAGGAAACCTCAGGCGTGCTGGTTTTCGGAAAAACCCCGCTGGCCAACAAATCTCTGACCGACCAGTTTGCCAAGCGGGAGGCCCATAAGCGTTATCTGCTGCTGACCCAGGGAACAAAGGATCCAGAACCGTTTGTCGCACGCAGTAACATGGCCAGGATCGGGGAACGGTATGCCAGCCGTCCCGCAGGAGAACCAGCGGAGACCCGGTTCCGTCCTGCCGACGCTTCAGAACTGGGCCAGCATGGTGAGTGGGTAAAGGAAACCGGGTGCGTGGTGAGGGTTTGGATAGCTGAACCGGTAACCGGACGCACTCATCAAATCCGAGTGCATGCTTCGGAAAACGGCATTCCCATTTGGGGAGATTCACTTTACGGAGGACCGGCAGGGCACCGCCTGATGCTCCACGCGGCAGAGTTGACTATTAGGCACCCAGCGACACACCAACCCCTGGTTTTCCGTGCTCCGGCTAATTTTGGATTGGCCTCAGGCGTTTCGCTGCGGCAAGCCATCATCGCTCCTGAGGAAACCGACTGCTATCGCGTAGTTCACGGTCGAAGTGATGCGCAGGGGTTTTATCTGGACCGGCTGGGAGATTATCTTTTGTGGCAAGGTGAGAACGAAGCCGGTCTGACTGCGCAGCCTGAGGTTCCGCTGGCAGGTTACGTGGAACCAAGGGCTGTTTACGTGAAGTACCTCAATCGCCAGGTGCGCCGCACTGTGGCTTCTGATTCCTCGCCCCGCCTGCAAAGTGGCGAGGCTGCACCCGCTGCATTTCTCGTGAAAGAGAACGGCCTGAAATATGAGCTCAGCTTTCAGGAAGGTTACTCCGTAGGGCTCTTCCTCGATCAACGGGACAATCGCCGACGTCTCCTGACGGGGTATGTCAGCACGGGTTTTCCCCGGTTGAGCATGGATAAACTGTCCGTTCTGAACCCCTTCGCTTACACATGTGGATTCTCTGTGGCCGCGGCAAAAGCCGGCGCTTCGACGACGAGCCTGGATCTTTCAAAGAAATACCTGGAGTGGGGACGGCGCAACCTGGAGCACAATGGCTTGGACCCCGCTGCTCATGATTTTATTTACGGGGACGTTTTCGATTGGTTAAAGCGCCTGCATCGCAAAGGACGGGTATTCGATATTATCCTGCTCGATCCACCTACCTTCTCGCAGTCGAAGGAATCCGGTGTGTTTCGAGCCGACCGTGATTACCCAATGCTGGTTGAGCTGGCGCTATCGGTTCTCAAGCCTAAGGGGGTCATCTTCGCATCGAATAACACAGCCACGTGGGCGCCACCTGAATTCGTTCAAAGTGTTCTGTCCGCGGTTCAGCGGAGTCGCAGGCGTGTGATAGCCCAGCACTATGTTCCTCAACCTCCGGATTTTCCGATCAGCAAGGCCGAGCCTGCCTACCTGAAGACGCTTTGGTTGAGTATCGCTTGAGTAAATTAGATTAGGGAGCTGAGATGCGGAAGAACTTGCCAGGGTGTTCGGAAAAAACGTTAACCGGTTGGCTGCCGTTGATCGGCCCTTCATCTACCCAGATCGTGCCTTCCTGAGCCAGATTCGTGGTGGACCAAAGCCGGCCCGGATGAACCGATGTAAGGGTTATCGTGCCTGCTGTCGAGCTCTTCTCAAATCGCAGTTCCGGCATCGGTACCCCCAGCCACTCCACTTCGCCGATTTGGACCATAGCGGCTGAACTGGTCCGCACGGAGGAAAAGCTTAACCGGTAGGCCGCATACGCCTGCGTGTTAGTGAACAGGACCTGCAGGACGGATTGCCGAATCGGGTCTGGTCCCATTGCACTGGCGTTACGGGTCGTCGGGAAACTGAGAGTTCCAGAGGTGATCAACGAGTAGGTTGCGCCATCGTTCGAGCCGTGGAGAACAAAAGAAGCCGGGTCGCGTCCGGGCTCATCGTTTGCCGCGTAGAGTCGCAGGCCGCTCACAACAGTTGGACTGGTGCGCGGTGTCAAAATAACGCCTACCGGGCCGCGGAAGGTGCCGCTGGCGTTGTTGAGCCCGAAGTTCAGATACTTTGACGTCGTGCCATCGCAAATGTTCGTTGGGCCCTCATTACCCGGAGAAGTCCCGGCGAAGCTGATAGCCGTCCCATTGCTGGCCAGATTCGATAGAGTGGAGAAGATAGTGGCGCTGGCTACGCTGCTCGTCACCGAGCCTGAGGCGTTTGAGGCCACCAGTCGATATGCTCCCGCTTTGGCCAAATCCACAGTGGGAATGATCAGGTTTGAAGCGGTCACTCCGCCGACACCTGAACCGCTCATGAGATCGGTGAAACCACCGCCGCTTTCCCGCTGCCATTGCAGAGACGCGGGCGGAACTGCCACCACGGAGGACGTGAACGAGAGAAACGCCCCTTGCCAAACCTTGGTCGAAATTGGCTGAGTCGCAATTTGCGGAGCCATAGCTGCAGGTGCGGCACTCACCGCCAGGATGGCGGCGGCGGCACCACTTCCGCCTGAGGCATAAGCAAGAAGTATGTTGGTTACCGCGCTCGACCTGTTATTGACAGTGATGTCGGCTGAATAGAGGCGCGGGTTGTTCGCGTAAAGAGAATCGGAGACTCCTGTGGAGAGATTAACCCTCCCTTGAATTGGAAACGCGATGGGAGTTCCGCTAAGCCAGTTGGGGGATGTCCAGGTGCCGCTTTGTGCTGAGCCATCGGCGTGGCGCAGGACGAAGGTGATCGTCACAGGCCCGCGCCCACTGGTGTTAAGAAACGAGAGACCAGAACAGAGTATGGGTGCCGCAGGTTTGAGGTTCACGCTCCCAGACGACGCTGAGAGCCAGACGGCGTTGTTCTGGGAGTAGTCAGCGGGAAGCTGATATGTATGATTCGGCAGGGTCAAATGTCTAAGCACCGATCCTGGCGCCGGTAAACCTGCGTAGGGCGCGTCTGCCAGGTAGCCTTGTTCGAACAGAGTGCTGCCGCTCAAAGTGGTGCTGTCCACCGTAGCATTGGCGTAACCTGAGGGTGCCAGGCCTTGAGCTTCCTTCTCAACAACCACGTCGCGGTTATAACTGGTGTCCAACAGAGTCAGGGGAGAGTAGGGGATGCTTACAGCCAGATATTCCCAGGGGAGAATCTGGAAGGCGACCACCGAGTCGCAGCAATCCCAGGAAGCTAATGTGCTGCTCGGCGTCTTGGTTCGCCACCTGGACCAAGCCAGGCCGTCGTCCCGGCGAACGCTCCAGGCTGCGTTGGCGTTCTGGGCCAGCCAGGGATAGAAGGTGCCCCAGAGGTTGTTCTCGTCCGCAAACTTTCCCACCCACCGCAGGAAGATGCTGGTAAACCCTCCCCCATCCCCTCCGGTTCCCGCTTCAGGCAAAATCTCCGTGGTGCACATGCTGTTGCGGGTATAGTTAGCGGCTTTTAGTGCATCGTTGTAGTAGCTCGTCTGGCCAGTCAACTTGCGCAGATAATTCGCCGCTCCAATAAACGTTCCCTGGTTGTAGGTGAAGATCCAATCCGTTTTCACTGCTCCGGCGGAGGTAATGTGATCATAGACCCTCCCTGTGCCCACATCGTAGAGCACAGCCCGCTCCCAACTGTAGATCGCTTTTGCTTTATTTAGATAGGAAACATCATTGTAGATCTCGTAAAGCAGGCACGCAGCAATGGCTGCCGGACCATTAACGCAGGCGTTCTTCTCGCCTTTATCCGTTGTCCACCAAAAGCCACCGCCTAGCTGGCTGTCCCAGGCCCGCGCATACACGGCATCAAAATGGTATTTGGCGCGGTCTCGAAAAGCCGTGTTGCCTGTGGCGTTGTAACCTCGCGCGCAGGCGATTACCATCCACATGATGTCGTCGTTATAGATGTTGTTCAGCCAGTCGTTGCCTCGATTCGCGATGAAACCGTTAATCGACTCGGTGATCATTTGCCGGTGTGCGGCTTTGCCCGAGCGCTCATACGCATCGATGATCATCTCGATCATCTCGGCTTGTTTCCAGAAATCTGCCCGTCCACCCGTCGTATCTGCTTTGTAGTAGCCCTGGCCATTGTTGACCACGTAGAACCTCGAATTGAACGCGTCGAAGATTGTGTCGGCATCCGTGGCAGAGAGAGCTCTTGCGGAATCGGCCGGGAACAGCAGGCAAATGCCCATCAGCAGCAGAAAGCTGGCAACCTTCCAGCGGAATGAAATCAATGCGCCGCAATTCATCACCTTGAGCATAGGAAATCAACTGCGGGTAGTCATGAACAAACCACTTCGAAAATAGCCCTGCGGGACGGCCTGAAACCGCCTGTTGGATTTACTGGGGCGGAATATCCGCCTTGGCCTTCATCTCGGCAATCATCTGCTCCCAATGCGGCCGTAAAAAAGGCGGATTCGCCAGGCTGTCCATGGCGTAGCTGCGGTCCGCCCGCTCAAGATCCAGGACCGCGGTGATCATCTCTTCCTGGTAACAACCTGCTTCAGCCAGCGGCATTCCGGAGGGTTCACGAATGAAGGACGTGCCGCTGGAACTCTGTTTCCCATCCGGCGATTGTCCAACGGTGTTCGCGACGCAATGAAACATTTTGCAGTTCGGTCCCACAGGTTGCTGGGCTCGTCCTGAGGTGCGTTTCCAGATCACGGCTTCGATTTCATCCGAGCTGCATGAAGGCTGAAATAGCACCTGGGAACCCGCCATTGCAGGCAGACGATAAAGCTCCGGGTGCCGCCCATCCCGGCAGATCACTAATGTGCAGAGCACCCCGTCGATCTCGAACAGCGAGATCTTGTCCCCACCTCGGCAGTATTTCTGTTCGTCCCGGCCGGCCATGTGCACCTTGGCGTATTCGTGCACGATCCGTCCATCCGGCGAGATGACATGCGCAATATTCAGGAAGCGATCTTCCGTTTTGCGCAACGTGCCGGCGATGACCCAGACGTCCTCCATTCGCGCGGTCCAGCAGGTTTGATCCAAGGCTTCCTGCACGGCTTCCGGGGACATTCTCAATACCTCGGGGTAATAATAGCCCGTGAGATTCGTTTCCGGAAACACGACCACCCTGCTCCCCTCGGCGGCCGCTTGCTTTATGTAGTTCTGAGTGCGCTCCAGGTTGCGGTCCAGCCCTTTCGCCCAGTGCAATTGCACACACGAGACCTGCAAGGTTTTTGGTGGTTCCATATGGGGCTATTCTTCCGGAAAACCCGCCATGCATCCAAGAAAAAACGGACTTACTCGTAACGCAGGGAATCGATCGGATCAAGGTTGGCTGCCTTGTGTGCCGGATAGGTGCCGAAGACAATCCCAACGATTGAGCAAATCACCAGGCCCAGGATGCTCCAATCGACGGGGATGACCGGCTTCAACTCCAGGAAGTAGGCAGTGGCGTTGCCACCCAGGATTCCAAGAATCACTCCCAGCACCCCGCCAACCTGGCAGATGACGATTGCCTCCATGATGAACTGGGTCATGATGTTTCGCTTTTTCGCACCCACGGCGCGACGGATGCCGATCTCCCGCGTGCGTTCAGTCACCGAGACAAGCATGATATTCATGATGCCGATACCGGCCGCCAGCAGCGAGATTGAACTCACGACCGCGACGCCGACTCGTACTGCCAGCGTAAACGAGTTGAACTGCGCGATCAGCGAGTCGTTGGAAAAAATCTCAAAATCATCTTCAGCCCCGGGCGGAACTTTGCGAACCACACGCAGGATGCCGCGGACCTCCTCGGTGGCATCGTCGTAACTGGCGGCGTCGTTTGCCTGCACCAGGATGTTCAGGCTGCGATTCCATTTGCCAAAGCGATTGAGCCCAGTGGTAATGGGGACAATCACAAAGTTATCCTGTGCCCCACCGAGGGTCGCGCCCTTCGGTTCCAGGACGCCGATCACAGTGTAGTTGATTCCATTGATTTTGACCCGCTGGTTTACAGCGCTTGAAAATGGGAATAGGTCGGCGGCCAGGCTATTGCCCAGCACGCACACGTCCCGGGCATTCTCGATGTCGATATCAAGAAGGAGGCGCCCTTCAGCCAGCATCCAATTGCGGGCGCCGAAACTCCCCGGGGTCTCGCCAAACATTTGAACGTTAGGTGCCGTCTTCTTGTAGCGCGTTTCCACCTGCCCGCCCCAGAAGGTGGTTTCAATACCCACATTGCGGGCGAGCGTGGCCTTCTGCTCGACCCTTTGGCCGTGGGCAAGAGTGATGTTTTTGCGGCGCCAATATTTTTCAAACCCTTCAGGGCCTCCAAAATGGATGGCAGGCCATTTCTGGATCATGAAGGTATGGCTTCCAAGTTGGCTCATCTGCTGCTCAATGTCGCTCTGCATGACCCGCATGGCGGTCATCACCACGATGATCGAAAACACACCAACCGTCACACCGACGAGGGTCAGAGCGGACCTCAGCTTGTGAGCCGTCAAGGCGCTCATCGCCATGTGAAAGCTCTCGCGCAGTTCGGCTAGCAGGATGGTGGTGCGTTTGGTGCTCATCCTTCGCCTTTATTCATTGCGCAGGGCGTCCACTGGGTTCATGCGCGCCGCCCGCCATGCCGGGAAAAAGCCGGAGAGCACACCCGTAATCAATGAGACCAGGATCGCGATGCCAACGATCGGCAAGGACATGGTGGCGGGAAGAAACCTGGCGATAATGAGGGTCAACGGCCAGGCGATTGCCAAACCGACCAGCCCGCCCAGAAGGCAGATGGTGGCCGACTCTATCAGGAACTGGAGCAGGATGGTGCGCCGTTTCGCCCCAATGGCTTTGCGTATCCCGATCTCCTTGGTTCGCTCTGCAACCGATACGAACATGATGTTCATGATTCCAATGCCTCCGACGAACAACGAAAGGCCTGTGATGAACAATCCTACCGCCGCTATGGTGCCTGCCACCTTGTGAAACATCTCAACAAATTGATCCTGCTGGTTAATGGCAAAATCATCCTCCTCCCCCGGGGCAACCCCGCGGATGCGGCGCATCACTCCACGCACCTCTTCCCTCGCATCTTCCAGTTCGGCCAGATCCTGCACCTTGACCTGTATCTCCAGGTCGGGGTTGTTCCAAAAAGCGCGCTCAAACTGTGCGAGCGGAATGAATGCCTGGTTATCCAGGCTGATCGCTCCAAGGAATGTCCCCTGCGACTCCAGGATGCCGACCACCTCGAATGCCTTGGCTCCGATATAGATCCTTTGGCCTATCCCCGATGCCCGTTGAAATAGGTTGCTGGCCACCTGGCTCCCTACGACACAGACCGGGCGGCCACCCTCGACTTCCGTAGGCGACATGAAGCGTCCCTGAGCCACACCAATGCTGCTGGTCTGAAGAAAAGTAGAGGTCGTCCCAACAATCCGGACGCTATCAGATCGTCTTTTCTGATATTTGATGGATTGCATGGTGTCCGCAGTGGGCGCTACGGCTTTAGCCAGGGTGAGTTGGCGTTCGATAGCCGCTGCCTGCAGTTTGTTAATCGGTCGCCGCTTCTGCATTCGTTGCCATTCTTCGTGAGAATGGGCCATCCAGTTAAAGCGCGTGACATACAGCACGTCCGCTCCGATGAACGAAATGCTTTTCATGAAAGACCTGTTGAGGCCTTCGATGGCAGTTCCCATGATCGTGACCGTAACGATCCCGATCACAATGCCGAGGGTAGTGAGGATCGAGCGCATCTTGTTGGCCCGGATCGCACCCCAGGAGATGCTCAACCCTTCACGTAGCTCGGTGAAAAAGTTCATGTCACCGGTGCTCGGAGGGCGGCCCCTGATGTGTGGAACTCACCGGTTCACAAGCTTCATCGCTGGCGATCAAACCATCCCTGATCCGGATGATCCGGTGGGCGTGCCGAGCGACATCCTCCTCGTGAGTGACCACAATAATAGTATTGCCCTTTCTCGAGAGCTCCGAGAACAACGCCAGGATTTCCGTGCCGGTTTTCGTGTCGAGATTGCCCGTGGGTTCATCGGCCAGGAGCAGGGAAGGGCGGTTGACCAACGCCCTGGCCACGGCCACCCGCTGCCGCTGACCGCCAGACATTTCGTTGGGCTTATGATGGATGCGATCACTCAGCCCGACATTTGTCAGCGCGTCCAGCGCGACTTGTCGCCGTTCGTCAAACGGCATGCCGGCGTAAATCAGGGGCAGCTCCACGTTTCTTAGCGCGTCGGATCTCGGAAGCAGGTTGAATGTCTGAAAGATGAACCCAATCTCCCGGTTGCGGATTTCGGCCAGTTGATTGTCATCCATTTCGCTCACCTGGATGCCATTCAGCTCGTAAGTTCCGCCGGTCGGAGTGTCCAGGCAGCCAATCAGGTTCATTAACGTCGATTTTCCCGACCCGGACGGCCCCATGATGGCTACGTACTCGCCACGTTCGATGCCCAGCGACACTTCGCGAAGCGCATAGATGGTTTCGGTGCCCATCTGGTAGCGTCGTGAGATTTTATCAAGTTTGATGAGGGCCATGAGAGACTCCGGAAATGGGTGGCCTATTCAACTGTTCTTCTCGTCGGCTTTCTCATCCTTGCCTTTGGACTTGGGTGGGAGGCCTTTGCGGATCTTCTTCCCATCCTCCAGTTCCCGGCTTACCGCCCGGAAGTTGCCTGAGACGATTTCCTGGCCCTCCTTGAGCCCCTCGGTGATCTCCCAGTGCGTGTCGTCGCTGATGCCGATCTTTACAGGAATCATTTTGACATGGTCGCCTTCCACGGCGAAAACGACCTCGATTTGCTTGGGTGCCTCACTCTTCTTCTTGTCACCCGTCTCAGGAGTGGCTGGCGAATTGGTGCCAGAACTCTCAGCAACGGCGGTATTAGTCGAGCCGCTGGAGTTTGTTCCTGCCAGTTGGTTTGTGCCGGCGGCGTTGTTCGTGCCGGTTACGTTATTGGTGCCAGTGTTGTTCTTGGCTTTTGGCGGGCGGGTGGTCACACACGCCATTGGTACGGCAATCACGTTGGTGCGTGAACGCGTTTCTATCTCCGCCGTGATCGACATGCCAGGACGGAACTCTTCCTTTTCCAGCACACGGATGCGGACCTCAAACTTAGTCGCATCCTGGCTGCTGGTGTTGAAAGCGGACCCTTTCGAACTATTGCCAATCTCCGTAACGATGCCCTTAAACTTGCGGTCTTTGAAGGCGTCAACCTCAAGCCGCGCATGCTGCCCCGGCTTGATCAGAACCACGTCGATCTCTCCGATGTCCACCCGGGCTTCCATCTCATTCAGATCGGCCAGGATCATTACATCAGTGCCCGCCATGGTGGCGGTGCCGACCACGCGCTCACCCAACTGGGAGTTCAATTTGCTGATCGTGCCGTCAATGGGAGACACGATCGTGGTTTTAGCCAGTTCCTCTTCAGCGCGGGCAAGTTGGGCGTTGCTCATTTCCACCATGTGAGTGGAACTGGTAAGCTGAGCCCGGGCGATATCCAGTCCGGTTTTGTAATCGAGGTAAACAGAGTCCGAGATGAGTTGGCGATCGAACAACTCCTGGTTTCGCTTAAACTCAGCTTCCGCTTTGGCCAGGTTGGCCATAGCCGTCGTTTTGCTTGCAAGGGATGAGTTGTAGCTGGCCTTTGCCTGGTTGCGATTGGCGACATAGAAGTCCGGCTTGATGCGCAGGATGAGGTCCCCTTTTTTGACTATTTGTCCCTCCTTGACCGGCAGTTCAATGATTTCACCACTGACTTCCGGGCTGATTTTGACCTGCGTAACTGGTTGGATTTTGCCGTTGGCGACGACTAATTCAGTGAGGCTGCGCCGGGAAACCTTATCGGTTTGAACGTAGATGATGGGCTCCTTCTTGCGAAAGATGGCCAGGACCGTGCCGGTAATGAGGACCACCGCGATCAACGAAAAAACAATGACTTTGCGGCCCCTTTTCGATTTAGGCATAATTCTATGGTTATTAAGACACGGTCCAAGCGCTTTTGTTTCAGCGGCAGGCCGTTTTTTTACAGCGCAAACTGCCCCAGACCAGTCAGGATAAAAAACATCTCCTGCAGGATCCAGAATCCGAACACTAGAAATGCTGCCCGGGCAAAGGGCACATCAGCTAACTTGGCCAGCCCTAACGCCATCAATCCTACGAACCAGAATGAGAAAACATTGGCTGCTCCCAAGGCAACATGGCTTTTGCGTTGCACATCGAAATCCTCCACGGCCAGAGCCAGGCTGGGTGTGGCGAAGAGCTTGCCGAGGTTCACGATGAGCAACAACGAGATGATCATCCCGAGCACGCTGATCATCATAACCAGGCCGGCTGTCTCCACCGCTTTAGAATAGGGGAAACGCACTTTAAGGAAGAGTTGGCCCATCAGCCACAGAACGAAGGCCCACCAAAATACGCGGGTTACACTGGACACCACGGCTCCAACGGAGCCGATAACTTTTAAAAAGGCGGGTCCCATGAACTTGTCGATCATGGCCTGGCTTTGGTCTACCTGGGCCTGTGTCATTTTGCCGGCTTTGACCTGCAAATCCATAGCTTTGGCCTGTTGCTCCCGAATCTGCACCTGGATGGTTGGCTGAGAGAAAATGACCAATGCCGAGAACACTCCCACCAGGCTGGAGAGGATGATCGGGACAAGCCAGTTGCTCACCGAATGCGGAGCCGACCGGATATCCAGAAACACCTCGCTTGGGACCGCAAAAATGTTGAGCAACCGGGCTGCCAGCGACATCCGGCCAGGGTTCAATGGCGACACAGGCTCTAATGATGATGACTCATCCGTCATATAAAAGATGGTATCGTTAAAGAGCTTTGATCTTGAGACACTAAAGGTTGACTGTCGAGAAATAAGGAGAGTTGTGTCGGCGCGAGTTCAAAGTCTCCTTTTGAACTCGCGCCGGCACAGGATCGGATTTGCCTGTTGGGGCGGGAACAAAAGGAGACACCTGCGAGTTCAAAAGGAGACAGGGATTTGGCCCATGGTCTTTATCTCTCTTGGTCGAGGGTTTGAGAAGGCCTGAGCGTAGCGAAGGCCGACGAAAACCCTCGACCAAGAGAGACCGGTGGTATTGACTTATCATATCAAAAGAAGCAAATCGCTAAACGCCTGACCAATCCGTTTGTCCGGCAAATCCTTCAGCAGTTCAATCGGGGGCGTATTGACGCCACAGAGGCCTCCCATTACCTCCTGATCAGCCGCGCCCACCTTTACCGGCTCCGCACCCGCTTCCTTAAAGCACGCTCCCAATTCGCCGCCCAGCTCTCGGGCGGCGACCATTGGCCAGCCTGGCCACCAGCCGCCATAACCTTCCTCAAGGAATTCATTCCCCTTCAAAAGCCGCCCAACTTCCAACTGGTGGCCGACGAACTGGAAAGCCGCCTGGGTTTCAAGCGCCATCGAGAATCGGTGGCCGCCTTTGCCAGAACTCACTTTCCACACCTTATTTGTCAGCCTGAACCTCGTCCCAAAGCCCGACGCCGCTGGGAACGCTCACGCATTGATGAACTCTGGCAGCACGATTCCTCCATCCACCAGTGGTGGCCCGCTAACGAAAAGCAAACTCTGCTTCTGACCGTCGATGATCATTCCCGCAAACTGCTGGGCGCGGTCTTTGTTCCCACCGACACCACTTGGAATCATTTCGAGCATTTTCGCCGCCTCTTTCTCCGGCACTCTCTGCCGATGGTTGTGTACACCGACGGCCTGAGCCTCTTTGGCCATGACTCCATGGCCGATGACCGTGATCCCTGTTCGGAGTTTCAACGGGCCTTCTCCGCTCTGGGAGTGACCCATCTGGTCGCTCCCAGCCCACAGGCCAAAGGCAAAATCGAACGTCGCTTTGGCACTCTGCAAAAACGCCTGGTGGCCATCCTGGCCTATGAAAAAGTCAGCAGCTACGTCACCGCACAGATCGTGCTCGACCGAGAGGTTCAACGCCAGAACGCCACCGTTTGCCGCACCACCGCTCTCAGCCCGAATGCGGCCTGGGAAAAGGCCCGAGCAGAAAAGCGCACCGTCACACGTCCCTGTCCGCCTGCAACCCTCCTGGACCTTCATCTGGCGCTCCATCTGAAACGACGAGTCAACTCTGACAACCAGATCGACTTTCTTGGCCAAAGCTGGCACATCGCTCCCACTAAACGATCCTCAATCTCCCTCATCTATCATCCGCTCAGACAGTTCTGGGCGGTCACAGAACCCCCAAAACCACCCCTCAATACCTGGCCGGAAATCCTCGGAAACTACTCGCTTTGAAACTGTCTCCTTTTGAACCCGCGCAAAAGTCTCCTTTTGAACTCGCGCCGACACAGGATCGGATTTGCCTTGCATTTACCCCTCCTCCAGCCAGCGTATGGGGCCTTTAATTCTGGATGTCTACACGTTCGCAAAACACCTGGCTGACTCTTGGGCTCCTGTTCGCGGTTTTCTTGTGGGGCGCTAACAATAGCGGCACCAAGGCCATCGTGTCCGTCTGGCCGCCTGTTTGGACAGGCGCCTCCCGCTTTACATGTGCTGGATTGCTCCTGCTTGCCATACTGAAATACACGTCCTGGCTTGGAAACCTCCAGCCCTTGTCAAAACCGATTGACCGCCAGCTTTGGTGGCGGGGTGGGCTTAGCCTGGCCGTTTACATTGTCGTTTTCAACTCGGCTCTATACTTCACCTCGGCCTCGCACGTGGCCCTTTATTTAGGCGCTTCTCCGGTCTGGGCGCTGCTCTGGGAACGCCAATCGCTCAGTTGGGCTGTTGCGCGCAAGTACGCTGCTGCTGTTCTGGCGCTCTCAGGCGTGGTCATCCTCTTTCTTCCCGCTCTTCATCAGGCCCCGACAAAGCACGTATGGATTGGGGAGGTGCTCGGCCTGCTAACCGGCATCTTGTGGACTCATTACGGACGCCAATGCCGCATGCTCAGCGTCCATTTGTCTGGTGCCGAGGTCAGCGCCCATACGATGTGGCGGGCAGGGATACTTCTGCTGCCCCTGGCCTTAATCGAGATCGGCTACCGGCCCGTCAACCTGCAATGGAACATCGTTCTAATTCAGCTTTATTGCATTGTTGGCGGCGGGGTTGTTGCATTCGCAATATGGGCAAACGCGTTGCGGCACTGGCCGGCCAGTCGAGTGCTGCTGTTTAACAATCTCATACCCCTGAGCACCATGAGTTGGTCCCATTTCTGTCTGGGTGAGCCCGTGACGCGGACCTTCTGGCTGGCCATGGCCCTTGTGTTTTTAGGTGTGGTGCTGGGACAAGTGGAGTGGGCAAGCCTGACGAGAAATTGTCCTCTGCTCAAGCCCCCAACAGGGGAGGACCGCGCGTAACTGAGATGTTCTGTCGCTTGTCACTTTTGTTTGATCATAGTCAGCCCTCAGAGCCGCCCGTAGAACGCGCAGCGCGTCTTGTGTTCTCAAGCATCGGGATACGCTACGCGTCGTGGAGTGCGGCGTGAAGCGCCGCTTTTTGGCTCAGGTCGGCGATTTGAGTTTTGCCGAGCGCGGTGCACGGGGGGATGTAGCCCCGAAGTGGGCGTCCGCAGGTAGCCCGGCACGGGAGTGCTGGGAATAACGGTCGAAATGAGTGGTAGAAGCCCCGCAGGGCCCGCAGGGGCGGCCGACTATACATCCCAAGCGATCAGCGGCGTTCGATTTTTCGAGTTGAACATACAAGCCGAGCATTGGCTAATGCAGGACATGCCAGAGAGCCAGCAAAGGGCTTAGCCCTGATTAAGGCAAAAACCTCCGAAGCGGTCGTCCCTGCCGGGACTTGATGGATCTAAATGGCGCGCGATACCCAGCACTGCCGTGCTGGGCTATTCGCGGTCGCCCCTTTTCAGGGGCTTCGAAGAGCACGAACTCGGTTACCTGTTCGGCATCGGACAGAACTCAGCATTTCCTCACCCACTTGCGTAAGGGTTTCTCTTTGTCACTTGACGGCCCCCGGGTTTCCTGACTAAAGCTAATGCATGAATTCCTTAGCCGCCCAAGCTAACCCCTCAACCCAACGCAAGCTGCGCATCCTTTGTTTCGGAGCGCATCCCGATGATTGCGAGTTGCACGCTGGCGGATCTGCTGCCATGTGGGCCGCAAAAGGGCACGAGGTTAAGATGGTTTGCACCACTAACGGGGATATCGGCCATTGGCGCGAACGCGGCGAAACCCTGGCAAAGCGCCGAAAAGCAGAAGTCGAGGCCGCTGCAAAGGTTCTCGGGGTAAGAGTGGAGGTGCTTGATATCCATGACGGTGAATTGATGCCTACCTTGGAGAACCGCCGCCTGTTCACCAAACTGATCCGCGAATGGAACGCCGACATCGTTATTTCCCACCGGCCCAATGATTATCATCCGGATCACCGCTACACAGGCGCACTGGTGCAGGATTCCGCGTTCATGGTAACCGTGCCTTTCTTTTGTCCAGAGGTCCCCGTGTTAAAGGCAAATCCTTTGTTCTTGTTTAGCTCGGATCGTTTCCAAAAGCCCACTCCTTTCTCCGCCGATATCATCGTGGATATCGGTCCGGTGATGGACCAGAAGCTGATTGCATTGGATTTGTTGGTGTCCCAGTTCTATGAAGGCGGTGCATTGGGCGGGCCGGAGTGTGTGCCTACTGAACCGGCGGCACAGGCGCATCGGCGCGTCCAGGTGCGAAAAGAGTTGCTGGAACGTTCGAGCGCCCTTGCCGACAGATTCCGCTCGCGGATTAGCGAATGGTATCCCTCCGCACATGCCGCCAGGGTGCAACACATAGAACCTTTCGAGATTTGCGAATACGGGCGTCAGCCGGATAAGAACGAGATCAAAGAAATGTTCCCGTTCTATTCCTAAGATTTGAGGCTGCTGGCAGAATAGCAGGTCCGAGACTTCATATGGTGGGCACCGGGTGTGATAAACTTGCTGCTGGCCTTCGGAATGTGATTCGCTCAAAATTGTAACAGATGGCACAGCGGAGCGGATCGAACCGATTTGCTGTCTCACGGGAGCAGTATGAAGAGACTTGGAATTATTCTCGGTGCCGCCTTGATGGCGACGACCCTCCTGGCTGAAACCCCATCCGGCGCTGAGCGCACCCTGTTCGAATCCTCAGAACTTCCTCCGCCGACTCCGCTCGACAAGCTTGTTCTGGCTCAGAACACTAAGCTGAGTTCTCACCCACGGCTGTGCTCGGATGCTGTCTTTGTCCGGCGGGTGTATCTCGATGTCATCGGGACCCTGCCTACTTCAAAAGAGGTCAGTGCGTTCCTGGATGACACCAGCAAAAACAAAAGGCGCATCCTAATCGATCAGTTGCTGGAACGGGATGAATATGCGGATTACTGGGCAATGAAGTGGGGGGACATCCTCAGGATCAAGGCGGAGTTTCCCGTTAACCTCTGGCCCAATGCCGCGCAAGCTTATCACCGATGGGTGCGCGCATCACTGTCAGAGAATAAGTCCTACGACAAATTTGCTCGTGAGTTGCTCACTTCCAGCGGGAGCAATTTCCGCGTTGGCCCGGTGAATTTCTATCGTGCGATTCAGAACCGGACTCCCGAGGGCATAGCTGGCGCCGTAGCTCTCACGTTCATGGGCGCGCGGATTGAAGCCTGGCCCAAAGAACAGGCGGAAGGTCTGGCGGTTTTCTTCTCGCAGATTGGCTATAAGCCCACCCGCGAGTGGAAGGAGGAGGCCGTTTTCTGGGATCCCTGGAACACCAGCGCTCTCGCAACCAATGGCATGAATACCGCAGCCCTTGCCACTAATAAGCCTCCCGGCGACGCTATATTTCCGAACGGTCGAAAGATCAAGCTCTCCGCGGACCGTGATCCGCGCGAGGTTTTCGCCGATTGGCTCGTGCGCTCCGATAACCCATGGTTCACCCGGGCTATCGTAAACCGGATGTGGTCCTGGTTGATGGGGCGAGGCATTATTCATGAGCCTGACGATATCCGAGAGGATAACCCTCCGGTGAACCCGGAGTTGCTTGCGTATTTAGAAAAGCAGATGGTGGCCGGGCACTACGACATGAAGCGGTTCCTCCGGCTCGTGCTGAACTCTTCCACCTACCAATCCTCGGCCCTTGGTGCAGATGACGTGCCGGAATCGGAGAAGCACTTTAACACGTATTCCCTAAGGCGTCTTGAGGCCGAGGTGCTCATCGATGCCATAAACCGGATCACCGGCAGCTCTGATCTCTACACCAGCGCGATCCCGGAGCCGTTTACATACATCCCCGCCAACCAGCCGGCGATCGCCATCGCTGATGGCAGCATTACAAGCCCGTTCCTCACATTGTTCGGACGCTCGGCCCGCGCTACCGGCATGGAAAACGAGCGGTTAAACAGAGTAATGCCAAGTCAATGGCTGCACCTGCTCAACTCAAGCCACATTCAAAAGAAAATCGAGCAAGGGCCTAAGCTGAAAGCGATCATTGAATCCGGCCGTCCAACGCCTGAGATCGCTCGGGAGCTTTACATGACCATCCTTTCCCGACCACCGACCGCCAAGGAAGTAAAGAGCTTAGAGGCTTATGGCAAAGTCACTCGCCCTGGACGTCCCAAACCCAGGGAGGAATGGATCGATATCGCATGGGCGCTGATCAACAGCAACGAGTTCCTTTACCGCCATTAACAGAGAGACTGAGGAGATTTTATGGAGCAGAAACAGAACGTGCGCGCCGCAGCCAGGGATTCCCTGGGCATGTCCTTATCCTTTTCACGGCGCGATTTCATGCGTGTGGGATTTTTCAGCGCTGCCGGTTTATTGGCTGCCAGCAACCCCTTGCTGAGCAGTGCGGCAAAAGCCGAGGCGACAGCCAAAGCAACCTCGCCGTCTCCGATACTGCCTGTCAAAGCCAAATCCGTGATTCAGATTTTTCTTTGGGGCGGCATGTCGCATAACGACACATGGGACCCAAAGCCTGACGCTGGGTACGACTACAACGGTGCGATGAAGAATTTCCTCAGCACCAACGTGGATGGCATCCAGGTGAGCGAATGGTTCCCGAAGCTCGCGAAGCAGGCGGATAAATACTCGTTGATCCGAAGCATGACGCATCGGAACAATGGTCATGAGACAGCGGCCTACCTGATGCAGACAGCCCATGTTCCAGGTGAGCGGCTGGCCTATCCGAGCATTGGTGCTGTTTTTGCCTTATTCAAGAGCAAGGATTATAAGGGGCTGATTCCTCCCTACGTGGTGCTGACTCAGCCACAGGGCCGGTTTTCCGAAGAGGGCTTCCTGGGACCTCGTCTCAAGCCCTTTGCTACGGGCGGTGATCCGAATGCGACCCGGTTTGAAGTAGAGGGTGTGGTAGCGAGAGGCATACCCGACGAACGGCAAAAACGGCGGCGCGAATTGCTGGGCAAGCTGGACACCATGGGAGGTATGCTGACAAATCATCCGCAAATCGAAGCTTCCGCCGAGGCGCGCAAGCAAGCGTATGAACTGATCCTGGGCGAGGGTCGCGACGTATTCGATTTAGGCCGTGAGAAACCTGAGCTCCGGGATCGTTATGGGAGGCACACCTTTGGCCAGGATTGTTTGGCCGCACGTCGCATGGTCGAAGCGGGTGTGCCCTACATCGTAATCAATTACCCCGGCGGCTGGGATACACACAAAGATCATTTCCAGACCATGAATCGCCAATGCCCGCAATTGGATCAAGGTCTGGCCGCATTGCTGCAGGATTTAGCTGAGCGCGGTCTGCTGGAGAGCACGCTGGTCTGGTGTTGTGGCGAGTTTGGGCGGGGGCCTAGAGTGGACTGGCAACCACCGTGGAACGGGGGGCGCAATCACTATGGCAACGTGTTCACCGCACTGGTGGCTGGGGGCGGATTCAAGGGCGGCCAAGTGGTAGGTGCTTCCGATGCGAAAGCGGAGGAGGTCAAGGACCGGCCTGTTTATCCCGTAGATCTTCTGGGCAGCATCTACCAACTCTCAGGGATCGACCACACAGCCACCTTGCCGCATCCCATGGGCTTGGAGGCACGCGTGCTTCCGGCTGCGGGGGATGGGGTCAAATCTGCCGGCTTACTTAAGGAGATCATGTGAGAGGCGGTGCTGTTTTTGTTATGCACAGAGCGAAGATGTTTTGGCTGGGTTTGGCTTCCGCCTTATTGCTGGGAGCAGGGCAGGGGCACGCCCAGGTGCGCCCCTACATTGGCTTTGTGTATCCCGCAGGAGGCAGACAAGGCACCACATTCGAAGTCAAACTCGGCGGCCAGGCATTGGACGACCTGCAACGCGTGATGATCACCGGGGCGGGAGTTTCTGCACGCATCGTGGATTTTCAAAGGGCAATTGGGCCGCAGGAAATCACCTTGCTCAATGAACAACTCAAGCAACTGAAACGCAGCACGAGCAGCGCTCCAGATATGATGATGGCAGCTCCAATGATGGCATCAGACACCATGATGAGCAGCGGGGCAGGGGGCGATGGTTCTACCAACTTGGCCAAGGGCACAAACCTGATCGCACGAATCGAGAAGCGAATCGCAAGCCATGTAAATCGTCCTGCGAGCGCGGCCCTGGCCCACATTGCCTATTTGGAAGTAACGGTCGATTCTGATGCACCTCCCGGCGCGCGTGAGTTGCGCCTCGTTTCAGGAAAAGGCATCTCGAATCCCATGGTGTTCCACATAGGTCAATTGCCGGAACACAATCGGAAACCAATGGCCACAGCGCCCCTCCAGGTTCTCGGGAAAGAGGAGCTGGCCTTGAGAAAACGTCCCCCAAATGAAGCTGAGGACCAGGTTTCCATACCCTGCACCCTGAACGGACAGATGGCCTCAGGTGAAGTGAACCGTTACCGGTTTTCTGCCCGGGAAGGTCAGAAACTTGTCATCACCACCCACGCACGCCAGTTGATCCCTTACATTGCCGATGCGGTTCCTGGCTGGTTCCAGCCGGTGCTTGCCCTCCATGATGCTCAAGGGAAGGAGGTCGCTTACAGCGACGACTACCAGTTCCGCCCCGACCCCACGATTCTTTTTCAGGTGCCAAAAGACGGAGAGTATGTGCTGGCTATGTATGATGCCATTTATCGTGGGCGCGAGGATTTTGTGTATCGAATCACCCTGGGAGAACTTCCCTTCGTGACGAGCATCTTTCCGCTGGGTTCGCAAACAAATGAGACACCTGCATTAAAGGTGACGGGATGGAACCTGGATGGTCCGGAAATGCCTGCTCCTGCCCATGCAGATGGCCCCGGGATTGTCTGGCTGCACGCCAATCACAACGGCCTGGTGTCGGCTCCAGCGCCGTTTGCTTTGGATGCACTCCCCGATTTTTTCGAGAACGAACCCAACAACAAGATCAGTAATGCACGAAAAATTCGATTGCCGGTCGTCATCAACGGACGGATCGATCGCAAGGACGATTGGGACGTGTTTCGTTTCAACGGACGCTCGAATCAAGTCGTGGTGCTTGAGGTGACGGCACGCCGGCTCGATTCACCGCTGGATTCTCTTCTCAGAATTACTGATGCCGCCGGCCAATTGATCGGCCTCAACGATGACTGCGAAGATCTGGGCTCCGGGTTGAACACGCATCATGCGGATTCTTACCTTCGCATCCAGTTGCCCCGGGACGGTGAGTATTTTGTTCATTTGGGAGATACCGGGCGTAACGGTGGAACAGAGTACGGATACCGGCTGCGTGTGAGCGCGCCGCAACCGGATTTTGCCCTGAGAATCGCGCCCTCCAGCCTGGCGGTGCGCGGCAAATCAAGCGCCGCGGTCAACGTGCATGTGATCAGGAAAGACGGGTTTGCCGGTCCCATTAAGCTCAGCCTGAAAGACCCGCCAAAAGGGTTCAGCGCTTCGCCAGTAAGTCTCTCTGGCACACAAGCTGTCGCACGGCTCAACATCAAGACAGACCTCACCTCCACCCCGGCGCCTGTAGCCTTGTCAGTCGTGGGCACAGCACGAGTGAACGGTGAGGAGTTGGTGCGCGAGGCCCTTCCGGCTGAAGACCGCATGCAGGCCTTTTTCTGGCGTCACCTGGTGCCAACACAAGATTTTCTGGTGCTGGTCTATGATCCGGCTTATCAGCCAACACCCAAACGGGTGCCACCGCCGCAGCCTGTCATGGACGCCACACCAGTGTTGGTGAGCGACGGTGCGGCAAAACCCAAGTTCAGCAAACAGCAAGTGGCGGGAAGGCTGCGCCAGTTGAAAGCCCTCTATGAGGAAGGCTTGCTTACCGATAACTTCTACGGCGAAAAAGTCGCTGAGTGCGAAGCGGCGCGCTAAAAGAAAGTGGTTTCGGAAATAGAGAAGGATCGGCTAGGGGATCGCCTGGCGCGAGAGGTAAAAATACGTCAGGCGGCATGAGCAAGCGCCGCTCCGTTTCATGTTAGAGTCCTCTGACGATCTCCCGGGAAGTCACCGGTCAACATGCGTCCGCAAACTATGGCCACAGGGGCATGGTATGCGCTGCTAGAAATTCGGCGCGCTATCCTGGTATTTTTTCGCCGCGTTCTTAAGCCCTTGCACTATGTATTTCGCCTCTTCCATCGTGCAATCGGGAGTGAAGGAAATCACTCCGTCGGTGATGCGACTCGCTAAACTTGGGGCGGCGAGCCAGCGGGGTTCTTTGGGTTCCTTTCCCATTGGCGGAACGAAGGTGGCGAAGATCGCCAGCCTCTTGCCTTTATTCCCGCTCGTGAATTGTTCGAGCATCCACGACCCTCGCCGATCGAATTGCATCCAGATGGCGAACCCACCCATCACATCGACAATCTTCGCATCCTTAACATTTGCCTCAGTGAGCACGGGCGTGCGATCGATTGTAATCCGCACCGGTTGGTCCCTGGGGAATTGGACGTCCGCTGTGCGACCGGCTGGGTCCTTCTTTGTCTCCACGTGCACCCGCAAAATAGTGAGCTTTTTGTGGAGCTTTTTCTCCTTTTCCCCGGTCGATTTGCAGCCCACAGCGAGAACCGCCAGGAGCAAAACACATAAATAGATGTTGAATCGGATGCTACGAATCATATAGTGCGCTTCAGCAACGCTGAATACATTCAGGATTTGATAAAGCAAACACAGGTATGAGCAAGCAATATAATAAAACAGAAAAGAAGATGCGCCGGAATAGCTATCTCAAGCGGAAGAAAGTCGCAGCCAAAACCAAGAGCAAGACGAAGACTCCCGCGAAGGCTGACGCGGCCAAGTAGGCCAGATCGAGCAATTTACGCGCTAGGGCTCTCTTTTAACGAGAGCCTTTTTTCTTTTTGCCCCCCTGTTATTGGCCGCCACTTCCGGGCTACATTGTTGCACATGTGTCTCGGGCAAAACTCCCATTGCCGACCGTTAGGGAGTCATAAGCCTCAGCCGCTTATAATCACAACCCCCGGTTTTCTCGTTTCCCCAGCCAAACTTATTCACTTCGGAAAGAATGGCTTTTTAATTCCGGTGAATAAGTCGAGGCGACGCTCGAAAAACAGCGGTTTTATTGGGAATTTCACCCTGCTTCGTTCGTCCTTGCCGCAGGAATAGTGAATAACTTGGTGCATAACTTTCCATGCGATGAATCAGTTTTTGTGGTAGTATTTAGGCAGTTCATTGAAAGCACGAAAATCGAGGCGGCAGCCAACAGGCATGCTCGCCAGATTTTTCAGGATAATCCCAGGTGACTGGGAAAAAGGCTGGGCCAGGCTGGTTGGTTCAGCCCCTTTGCAAAACCTATAAAACGGCAAGCAAAGGCAGCATTCACCAGTTCCTCTGGCGATGTTCGCGCATCGTCAGTCACGCGAGAAGGAACTGTGCGATTAGAGGCGATTAGAAACCGCTTCGAGTCGAGTCAAGTAGCTCGGGAAAGTTTCGAATCCGGGCGAATCGCAGTTACCCAGAGGGTAAGAAGTTGCTACTGTGCATCAGCACGGGCGAGCGGTTCTGGCGGTTGCCGAAAGGCGGTCAGCCAAAGAAAAACGCTGAAAGGCGAACAAAATGGACGCACGCACCGGGGAGGACAGGTGGCCAAGGCAAGGTCCCTGAAAACCTTCCGGCAGTCGGCGGCAGAAAAGAATGCCGCTGAAGCTGTGACTCAAACGCAACTTGAGAGTTAAGAGGCGAGACCCGTGGCACCGGGCTAACGCACAGCCAAAAGCTGTGGCCGACCTGGCGCTAAATGGTCAAGACGCGGCAACGCAGTCACGGACGTGTCTTGAGCTGGTTCGCAAGCCGGTGGAGCAACCACCAGTCGAAGCGAGCTGAAAAGCCTCACTCAATAAGCCAGCCGCCGAAAGGCGCTGGCCGGCCCTGCTACGAGGCCGAAAACTCCGCTTGCCGTGGAGAATAGCGTCGGGAAGCTGGCAGCCTGCCAGGCGCCTAATGCCAGCATGGGAAAGAGAGCATGGCGAACTCCCATCCCCCATTTAGTCCCTGTTCAGCCAAGGTTGAACAGGGACTTTATTTTTTTGGGAAGGGAACTCGACTGCTATCAAAATTGGGAAAGATGAGCAAGTTGCTTGTGTTAGTAATTTTTACTTGCCTACTTCTCCTTTATGCATGACTTTCTCCCTCAGTATTTACTTTAACTAGTGAAATCTTATGGGCCGCATCTACAACAACATCATCGATACTATTGGCAAAACCCCTCTCGTCCGCCTCAATAAGGTGACCGATGGCGCGCCAGCAAACATCCTCCTCAAATGCGAGTTCTTCAACCCGCTGGGAAGCGTGAAGGACCGCATCGGTAGAGCCATGATCGAAGATGCAGAACGCCGTGGGCTGATTAAGAAGGAAACAGTCATCATCGAACCAACCAGCGGTAACACGGGCATCGCCTTGGCTTTCGTTGCCGCTGCAAAAGGCTATCAACTCATTTTGACGATGCCTGAAACGATGTCCGTCGAACGAAGAACCCTCCTGGCCATGCTGGGTGCCAAGCTGGTGTTGACCCCCGGCGCTGAGGGTATGAAAGGGGCCATTGCCAAAGCTGAGCAGCTTGCGCGCGAGATCCCCAATTCCTGGATTCCCCAACAGTTCGAGAACCCGGCCAATCCTGCGATCCATCGATACACGACGGCCGAAGAGATTTGGGAGGATACTGATGGAACGGTGGATATCCTGGTCTCGGCTGTGGGCACTGGTGGCACTCTGACCGGTTGCTGCGAGGTGCTGCGAGAGCGTAAACCCGCCTTGCAGGCCATTGCTGTGGAACCGAAAGACTCCCCAGTCATCTCCCAGACGCTGGCAGGACAACCTGTGAAGCCAGGCGCGCACAAGATTCAGGGGACGGGGGCGGGATTCGTGCCCAAGAACCTGCACTTGAGGGATTCGCAAGGGAATCTGCAGATCGCTGAATGCGTTCAGGTCAGCAATGATGACGCGTTCGCCATGGCCCGGCGTTTGGCCAAGGAGGAAGGCATCCTGGTGGGCATCTCCACCGGCGCGAACGTTTGGGCAGCAATCGAGGTTGCCAAAAGGCCAGAGAACAAGGGCAAGAATATCGTGACCATCGCCTGCTCGACCGGTGAGCGGTACCTGAGCACCCCGCTAGCCGCGGAAGCTCGTGCGCAGGTCGGCACCTAAACCTTTTCAACATCCTGGCTGGGCACGCCAACCGGGAAATCGTGCTTTCCGAAGCCCCTGAAAAAGGGGCGCCCGCAGCTAGCCCAGCACGGGAGTGCTGGGTAGAGCGCCCCGTATAGATCAATCAAGTCCCGATAGGGACGGTCGATTCGGCGTCATATTTGCCGGGAACAACAACCAGAACCCCGTTGGCTGCATGTCGTACATAAAAATAGTAGTTGCGTTAACCAAAAATAGCCATTAGTAAGTAGGGGTAACGAAGGTCTGACGCTGCGATTGGTCATTTCGGTCAAGGTTCAATTCCACGCAGCAGCTTCCCAAGATTCAAAAATTCAAAAAAATGGTTTTCGGGGATTATTCCGAAAAAGCCTTCGATACACACAGTAAGTATGAGCACAGCCACAAACAACGAAAAGAGCAACAGTGCCGCAGCCGGCGATAGCGGAGCTGGGTATCTGGAGATCTCCGAAAAAGGTTTCGGATTTCTGCGGACTGCTCAAAATCATTTTCATCCCAAGCCGACTGACATCTTTGTCACTCCTGACACGATTAAGCGCAATTTCCTGCGCGAAGGCAGCTTGGTTGAGGGGCCCACCCAGCCTCCGCACCGGGGTAACAGCCCGCAGTTGAAATCAGTGGACAAGGTGAACGGGATGGTTTTCGAGGAGTACACCAAGTCCGTGCGCTTTGAGAACCTGACCACGATCGATCCCATCGAGAAGTTCCGCCTGGAGACAAGCCCGGACCTCATCGAAACCCGCGTGATCGACATGGTTACCCCGATCGGTAAAGGCACCCGGGGTCTGATCGTGGCGCCGCCTCGAACCGGCAAGACAACCATTTTGAAACAGATCGCCAATTCCGTCACGGCCAATCACCCTGAGGTGCATGTGATGGTGCTGTTGATCGACGAACGCCCAGAGGAAGTGACCGACTTCCAACGGTCGGTTAAGGCCGAAGTGGTGGCCTCCTCTAATGATCAGGACCTGGAAACGCATGTGCGCCTCTCGCGGTTCATGATCGAGCGCTGCCGTCGCATGGTTGAAGCCCGGAAAGATGTCTTTGTTTTGTTGGATTCCATCACTCGCGTCGCTCGTGCTTACAATAGCGTGCACGGCGGCAGTGGTCGTACCATGACCGGTGGTGTGGATGCCCGCGCCCTCGAAATTCCCCGCAAGATGTTCGCGTCTGCACGCAAAATCGAAGAAGGCGGGTCTCTGACCATTCTCGCCACAGCCCTGGTTGACACCGGATCACGCATGGATGAGCTCATCTTCCAGGAGTTCAAGGGAACGGGTAACATGGAATTGATTCTGGATCGCAAGCTCTCCGATCGCCGGTTGTTCCCCGCTCTGGATATTCCGAAGAGCGGCACCCGTAAAGAAGAGAAACTCTTCCCGAAGAATCAAATCGAAGCCGTCCGCAAGCTGCGCCGCACCATGGTTGATCTGAACCCAGTGGAAGCGATGGAGACGCTGGTCGCTGCGCTGAAGAAGTACAAGACCAACGACGAGTTTTTATCCAAGCTTCTCTAGGAGTTTACCGGCAGGCCTGCCGCTTTCGCTCAGCTTGAGCGGTAGAGCCTTCCACCGAAGTGACCCCAAAACGAGCCAAACGCAGTATCGCAACCCGTTCCGAGTTGCCTCGGACCCGTCCCCCGTTGCGACGGATGCTGCTTATTCACCAGGCTCTACAGAGGAAGGCCTACCCGAATGCTGGCAAGCTCGCTCGCGAGTTTGAAATCAGTTCCAAGTCTGTTTACCGGGATCTGGATTTCATGCGCTACAGCCTCGACCTTCCCATCGAATGGGACGGTGCACGCAACGGTTTCTACTATACCGAGGAGGTTAATGAGTTCCCGACGATGCAGATGTCCGAGGGCGAGTTGCTTGCAATGGTAGTGGCGGAGAAAGCCCTTCAGCAATATCGGGGCACTTCATTCGAGCGTCCGCTCATGGGGGCGATCAAGAAACTGACCGAGGCTCTGCCGGATACCATTTCCTTGAACGTGTCCGATGTGGAGCAGACGATTTCTTTTCTCACCCGGGCCGAGCCTGTGCTGAACCTGGAGGTTTTCGATGCCTTGGCAAAGGGGACAACTGGGCGGAAACAGCTCGAGATTACGTACCGCAAACCGGGCCAGTCCGAGCCCGAATCGCGTGTCATAGATCCGTACCACCTGGCCAATATCAACGGCGAGTGGTTCCTTTTTGCCTACGACCATTTGCGCAAAGATATCCGCACTTTTGTGCCAACGCGCATCAAAGCCGTCCGCATGACCGGCAAGTCTTTTCCCCGGCCGGAGCGCTTTTCCCTGGAGCGGCGATTGAGAGGAAGCTTTGGTGTGCATTCCGGTCACGGTAAGTACCAAGTGATTCTCCAGTTTACCCCTCAGGTCGCAGAATATATTCGCGAGAAGAAGTGGCACTCTACCCAGACACTAAAGGAAATGCCGGGTGGCGGAGTTGAGCTCTGTATGGAGCTTTCCGGCCTGGCTGAAGTGGAGCGGTGGGTGCTAAGCTGGGCTGGTGATTGCCGTGTGATGAGCCCGGATGAGTTGGCGCTGAATATCCAGAAAGCCGCTCGACGGCTCCTGAATTCGGCCGATAAATGACTGCCATGCAAGGAACGAGCCTCTTCGATCAAATTCGCAACAGCCCCGTTAAGATTTCCTATCTGTTCATGACGCTGCTGCTGACGGCTGTCTGGGCGCTCCACCTGGCCACGCCGCTGCTGGCCGCACTACTGTCCTACCTGGCCCTGTTGCTCATGCACAAGTTTATCAATCGTGCCAAGCCTGGTGGCAAGACTCTTACCGTCTCGATTTTCCTGGTTCTCCTGGCTGTGCTGCTATTCGGTTTGTGGTACTTCGGAAACCAGACAATAAGGGCGCTCCCGAAAATCGTCGATAAAGCCATACCTACGCTGGCGGACCTGGCCCACAAACACCAGGTCGAACTGCCGTTCACTGACTACCAAAGTTTGCGCGAGCTCACGCTGGATTCTTTGATGAAGCGAGCTCAGCTCTTTGGAAACCTGGCTCGTGCCGGCGCCACCCAGATCGTTTTCGTTGTGGCCGGCTGTGTGGTCGCGATCAGCTTTTTCCTCAATCCAAGTTTCTATCTCAAGAACGATTCAGGCCCATTGCGGAGCAGCATGTATGCGGCGTCCTGCCGTGCTGTGGGCGACCGCTTTGCAGTCTTCTTTGAATCCTTCTCCACAGTCATGGGGGCTCAGATCATCATCTCAGCCATCAACACCTTCTTCACCTCCGTTTTCGTGATCACCGCCAATCTACCTTATAAAATCGTAGTTATTGGTGTGACGTTCCTCTGCGGGCTGCTGCCCGTCGTTGGCAACCTGATCAGTAACACGGTCATTGTCGGTATCGGCCTCACAATCTCTCCGCGCATGGGCTTGACCGCCCTGATCTTCCTCATTGTGATCCACAAATTCGAATATTTCCTCAACAGCAAGATCGTGGGTCACAAAATCCGTAACCCACTGTGGCTCACTTTGCTCGGCTTAATCGTTGGCGAACGCCTCATGGGAGTGCCCGGGATGA
This sequence comes from uncultured Verrucomicrobiota bacterium, assembly GCA_942493075.1. Taxonomy (GTDB): domain Bacteria; phylum Verrucomicrobiota; class Verrucomicrobiia; order Limisphaerales; family UBA8199; genus JBBQYD01. The sequence goes on from OW818681.1 coordinate 1,314,896, forward strand.
TTCTGGCCCCTGTGGTGCTCCACTATTTCAAAGTGGAAACTTCAAAAATTCAAATGCCGCCCCGACAGGAGCACCCAGCCGAACAAGCCTGACTCGGATGCCACTAAAACGGGTTGCATGGCAGGCTCCTTTCGTGTGGCAAGAGATTGCGTTCGATGAACGTTGTTTCTCGGATTCATGAGACCTCAGGTGTCTTCAGCTTCCTGACGTTGTCCAATTCACGGTAGATGGCCGTCAGGTCCTCAGGTCTGATTGCTCCTATGGCCGTCAGGCTGGAATCATAGGCCATCGAGGCACGCCCTCCAGCGAGGATGTGCGTTCTTGGCAAGAAGCGCCGCAGCGCGCGCAGTTCTGAATCCAGCGATGGATCATCCTCCGGGTAAACGATGCTCAAAGCAACAGCTCGGGCCTCGTATTGTAGCGCTGCCCCAGCGATCTCCGCTGCCGGAAGGCTGGTGCCGAGATACACGACCCGCCACCCAAGATCGTTTGCCGCGGCGGCAACGATCACCGCACCCAGTTCATGAAGCTGCCCCGCCGGCGTGGCTACAATCAAGCCAGGCATATCCTTGGTATGCGCAAATGGCTTGTAGTTGCACACCAGGAAGTTCCGAATAATGGCACTGGCAAAATGCTCATGCGCTGCCGTGATGGTTCCATCTCGCCAAAGATTGCCAATCTCTTGCGCCAAAGGCCCTACCACTTTCTCCAGCAAACCATGCTGTCCCAGGGCTACCACGCCTCGCTCCAGTACCCCTTCAAACTCGCCTGTGTTCAGTGCGCGGACGGCAGCCGTGCTGAGCTTGATCAGGTCGGCATCAATACTCGGAGGTTCCGAACTGCTGAGAGGGGATTGAGCTTTGGCTAGTTCGGCGAGGCTCTCGTTCGGTAATTGGGCAAGTTGACTGATGTTATGGCCCGCCTGTGTTGCAGCCCGCAACAACGAAAGTCGTTCGACCTCCGCTTCTGAATAAAGCCGACGGTTGGTGTCCGTTCTGTCCGGGCACACCACGCCGTATCGCTTCTCCCAGATGCGGATTGCGTGCGGGCTTAGACCAGTCCTTCGAGCAACGGCCTTGATCGAATATCGCGCTTCTACCATTGATCCAAGTTTAGACATAGTTTCGACAAAAGCAAAACAGGGTCGGTTTATTCTGTGCAAAGCGGAAAGTTCTAGCGGAACACCGATTTACCGGTTAAACCTTGCACGACAGGGTTTATTGTACAAACATTTGACATCTGGATCAATATTAGACATATTCTAGACATGTTTAACGGGAATGACCTCAGCTCTACTAAGGCGCGACGCCCCAGCCGCAAGCAGTCTGCCTCGCCAAAACGCGCTACCCGTTCACGGAAAGCGCAACCGAAGCCGCACTTGGACGAGCCCGCGACGTCAGCTCCAGTGAAACAATGGGATGACATCGAAGGGGCGAAACCTGAGAAATCCGCTCGGGCTAACCTGATTTCTGACCCGACTGAAACAACCGGCGGAGCAGTTGGAAGTGCGCTGACCAGCTACTTCCGCGAGGTAGGGTCAGTGGCGTTGTTAACTCCGCAAGAGGAAGTTGAGTTGGCAGCACGGATCAAGAAGGGCGATATGGCAGCTCGGGAGCGAATGATCCGTGCGAACCTGCGCCTGGTGGTAAAGATAGCGAGAGAATACGAGAATCTGGGGCTTCCATTACTTGACTTAATCAGCGAGGGCACCATCGGCTTGATGAAAGCCGTAGATAAGTTCGATCCAGCAAAAGGCGGCAAACTGTCAACATACGGGTCGTGGTGGATCAAACAGCAGGTGCGCAGGGCCTTGGCGAACCAGGGACGCACGATTCGTCTGCCCGTGCATGTGGAAGGAAAGCTTTATCGTCTAAGCCGGGCGGAAGCTAAGCTTCGGGAGTTGCTTGGCAGGGAAGCGACAGACGAGGAACTTGCTGACGAATTGGAGACGACACCGAGGCGGATCGGGCGGCTGCGTGATGCCGCCATCAGGCCGTCCTCATTGGATGCACCTGTCGGTGAGGATAACGACGCTACGGTTGGAGATCTCGTTGGTGATGACCGGATTGCGACGCCGCTAGAGCAGCTTCGTGCGAATCTGGACCATCAATTGGTTCGAGAGCTTCTGAGCCGCCTGCCAGCTCGCGAGATGGAGATCCTGAGGTCCCGGTTCGGACTGGACGGCGCAGACGAAGAGACCCTGGAGGAGATCGGCGCCCGGTTTAAGCTGACTCGTGAGCGGATACGTCAGCTACAGAATGAGGCGTTTGAGAAGCTGCGTGCGCTATTGGAGAACCCGAGGGGTGTAGGGTTGGAGGCGTAGGAGAAAACCCACTTACGATCACACCCCGTAGCGCAGAACGCCGTGAATATGAATTTCCTTGACGGTTTCGTCCGTTCATGGCATTTACCTCGCGTCAAGTGTTATAAACTATGCCCATGCCGTCAAAAGTCCAGAATGGAGCCCGAACGATCTTCTCTCGGGCCTTTACATTGATCGAACTTCTCGTCGTCATCGCCATCATCGCTATCCTTGCCGCGATGCTCCTCCCGAGCCTTGCGAAGGCTAAAGACAAGGGCAGGTCTGCAAGTTGCCAAAGCAATGTGCGCCAAATCGTTATGGCCGCTATGATGTATGACGAGGATTACAAAGCCTTGCCAATGGGGTGGACTACGACCGGCCAGTATGGAGCCCTATGGTACAGGATCTTGCAGCCTTACTTGGGTCGAAAGTACAAGACTACCATCCAAACCAACATGGTTTTCGTGTGCCCGAGCAGCAAGGTGGTTAACAGCCCTTACGGTTTTCTCGGTTATGCGCAGAACAAATTCATTAATGGCACCAACACCACCGTTGCCCTTCGCCACTTTCAGAGGCCAGCGCAGACAGTAATGTATGCGGAGACCCAAGGCTATGATTCCCTTCTTTATCCCGACGAGAGTCAGGCGGCAGGTAATGTATGCTATCGGCATAGCGGTGGAAACGAACGCAGTGTTACCGCTGACCTGCTGGATGGTATACCTGCCAAAAAAGGGACAGGTCCGCGAGGGCGGGCGAACGCTGCGTTTGCCGATGGACATATCGAGTCAATTCGCAGCGCGACAAATTGGCTGTTCCTATTGCAGAAACCGTGACTTTAGCGATCAAGACCAAAGGGTAATGGAGCAAGGGCTTCAATCCCCCTAATCGGTCAAGAGTATTTACTTGTTTTCCCTAGCATCACAGCTATTCCTTTGCTCTCTATGAAATATCTCGCTCTGTTCTTATCCTGCGCCCTCATGGGCCTCGCCCATGCCGCCGAGTTGCGCATCGGCATCATCGGTTGCGATACCTCCCACGCCGTCGCTTTCACCGAAAGCATCAATAATCCAACTGCCAAGGGCCACGTCCCAGGCGGCAAAGTTGTCGCGGCCTTCAAGGGCGGCAGCCAGGACATCCCTTCCAGTTGGAACAGGGTAGAAGAGTATTCCAAGACCCTGAGCGAAAAGTATGGCGTCAAGTTCTACGACTCAATTGAGGAACTCTGCCAGAATGTCGATTGTGTGTTGCTTGAGAGTGTGGATGGCCGCCCCCACTTGGAACAGCTCAAGCCTGTGCTCAAGGCGCGCAAGCCGGTGTTCATCGATAAGCCGGTTGCCGGCTCTTTGAAGGACGCTATTGAAATCTTCCGTCTGCTTAAGAAATACAAAGTGCCCGCTTTCAGTTCCTCCTCACTGCGGTTTGCCAAGGACACACAGGCCGTTAAGAACGGGTCGATCGGCAAGGTAACTTATGCCGAGACGTATGGACCCTGCGAACTGGAGCCGCATCACCCCGACCTGTTCTGGTATGGAGTCCACGGGAGTGAAGCTCTGTTCACTGTGATGGGAACGGGCTGCCAAACGGTCCAGCGTGGCACCACCGCCGATGGCAAAATCGAGGTCGTAGGCACATGGAAGGGCAACCGCAAGGGTGTCCTCCGCGAAGACCCTTCATTTAAGGGCCTTGCCAAGGGTGAAAAAGGCGAAGCTAAAGTAGGCTCCTTTGACGGCTACGTTCCCCTGGTGGTCGAGATCATGAACTTCTTTAAGACCGGCAAAGCCCCGGTTACACCCAAGGAAACCTTGGAAATCTTCACCTTCATGCAAGCAGCGGACGAGAGCAAAGCCCTCGGCGGCGCTCCGGTGAAGATGAAGCAGGTGCTTAAGAAGCACGGCGGCTAAGGCCGTTGGAGCTTCAGAAAGTTGCTGAGAATCATCCGGCCGCTTTCTGTCAGGATACTTTCGGGGTGAAACTGCACTCCCCAAATCGGGTAGTGCTTATGTTTCACCCCCATTATTTCCCCCTCTTCCGTTTCGGCTGTCACCTCGAGTACATCCGGCATGGTATCACGCTCAATCACGAGTGAATGATACCGTGTGGCCGCGAACGGATTGGGCATGCCTGCAAAAAGGTCTTTTCCATTATGCCGGATCGGGGAGGTCTTTCCATGCATCATGCGGTAATTCACGATGACATTTCCGCCGAAAACATGTCCAATGCACTGGTGGCCCAGGCAGACTCCCAGGGTGGGGATTTCCTTGCTGAAAGATCGAATGATCTCATTGGAGAGCCCTGACTCACGAGGTGAGCAGGGGCCGGGGGAGATCAGGATACGCTCAGGCTTCAACTCCCGTATCTGGTCGATGCTGATCTGGTCATTACGATGGACCTCCAATTTCACCTCCATCTCGCCCAGGTACTGGACGATGTTGTAGGTGAACGAATCATAATTATCTATAACCAACAGCATAAAACAAAAGGTACCGTATTTGACTTAATCAGACAATATTATCATCCCGCCAGGCCTGCCACCGCAGCTTCAACCAACCGGTCTGGCACGCGCTGGCCATATTTCACCTCGCCGATGTGTGTGGCGAGGACAAACTTGATCTCGCCGTCGCTCACTTTCTTATCGAGCCGCATGGCTTCCAGTAGGAGCCGCTGTTGAGGCGCTTTCAAACGGACGCTGACGGGCAGGCCGGCTTTTACAAACAGTTCGAGTATCTTCCGGCTGTCATTGGCAGGAAGACCAGTCAGTTCCTCTGACAACCGGGCAGCCGCCACCTGGCCGATCGAGATCGCTTCGCCGTGCAAGTATTTGCCGTATTTGGATATGGCTTCGAGCCCATGCCCAATTGTGTGTCCGAAATTCAGAATCGCGCGGAGTCCCCCTTCGGTTTCATCCTGGGTAACAACCTCTGCTTTGATCTGGCAGCATCGTGCGATGACAGCCGTCAGCGAATTCGGTTCTCGCGCCAACAATCGGTCCATCTCACGCTCCAGACGTTTGAACAAGGCGGCATCGTAGATGATGCCATACTTGATCACCTCTGCGAGCCCGGACCGGTACTCGCGCAAGGGCAGGCTTTCCAAAGTATCCAGGTCGCAGAAGACGAGCTTCGGCTGATAGAAAGCGCCTACCAGGTTCTTTCCGGCCGGGAGGTTCACGCCCACCTTGCCGCCAACGGAGCTATCCACTTGCGACAATAAGGTGGTTGGAATTTGCACGAAAGGAATGCCGCGCAGGTATGTGGCGGCTATGAATCCGGCCAAATCGCCTACTACCCCGCCTCCAAGCGCCACCACGAAGGACTTGCGCTCCAGTTTCACGGCTGCCAATTGATCGTAGCAGCGTTGAACCGTTTTCAAGCTCTTTGAGGTCTCGCCAGCCGGCACCGTAATGATCTGACCGGAGAACCCCGCCTGCTCCAGAGTGGATTGAACCTTCTCGCCATAAATGGGGGCCACATTGCTATCTGAAATGATGACGAAGCGTCTGCCGAGCTTGAGTCGGGCGCATGCCTTGCCCAACTGGGACAGAAGCCCAGGGCCGATTCTGATTTCGTAGCTGCGTTCACCTAGCGGTACGTTAACGATTCGCACGCGTCCAGAATAGGCGGCGGGTGGCCGGTGTCAACGTGGTGCCAACATATCGGACCCGAAAACGCTCGACACCTGATCGGTGTGGCGGAAGACTCCCCACAGCATGGAAACGAGCCAGATCGCCGGTGAATCGCCCTATTTGAGCTTTCTCCTGCCCTGTTATAATGAGGGAGCGGTTTTGCGTGAGACCTATCGGCGTGTCAAAGCCGTCGCTGACCATTTGGGCCGCGCTCATGAGATCGTGCTGGTGAACGACGGCTCGAAGGACGATACACTGGCGCACATGCTAGATCTGGTCAGCGGCGATCCTCATTTGGTGATTGTCAATCTTTCGAGGAACTTCGGACATCAGTTGGCGCTTTCCGCCGGTCTCCACTACTGCAGCGGAGAACGAGTTTTGATCATGGACGCAGATCTCCAGGATCCCCCCGAGCTAGCCCCGGAGATGCTGGCACTCATGGATCAGGGAGCCGACGTGGTTTATGCGCAACGGCGTACGCGCCCGGGAGACGAGCGGTTCAAGCGCATCGCCTGCGCCGTTTTCTACCGGCTACTAAGCAGGCTCTCCGAATGGCCCATTCCACTCGACACAGGGGATTTTCGACTGATTTCGCGCAGGGTTGTCGATCTGATCCTGCAAATGCCCGAGAAACATCCATTTCTGCGAGGGATGGTGAGCTGGGTTGGTTTTCGGCAGGTGCCAGTTTATTACGACCGTGATGCGAGGTTTGCAGGGGAAACGAAGTATCCACTCGGGCGTCTGATCCGGCTCGCCCTGGATGGCATTATGGCCTCTTCGACGAAGCCTTTGGCGCTGGCAAGTTATGCGGGCCTATTGTTTGCAGGCGCCAGCTTGATGCTCATCGTTTACGCCCTGTGGTCCTGGTTTTCCGGTGGGAAAACCCCTCAAGGCTGGACCAGTTTAATGATCGCCATCACGTTGTTGGGCAGTTGCCAGCTTTTCGTGCTTGGCATCGTGGGGCAGTACCTGGGCAGGGCGTTTGAGCAGCTTCGCGGCAGGCCGCAGTTTATCGTTCAGCAGGTCGTGAGGGGTGATTCCGGCGGCAAATCCACCAAGGTTAAGGGTGTGTGAACGAGGGCTGTGGGATGTTTTTAAGCACATTTGACTACTTTTAGCGGAACCTGCTTGACGGAAAGCCCATAATGCAACAGGCTACACGGCGCTACAACGGGTGGCCTAAAACGCGCCCGTCTCTTGAGCCAGCAGATTTAGCACAGTGCCGCTGGCCGCAGCACGAAATTATTAAACAAGTATGGGTTCATTAAAGAAACGTCGGAAGGCGAAGATCAATAAGCACAAACGTCGCAAGAAGCTGCGCGCGCATCGTCATAAGAAGCGCACCTGGCAGAAGTAATCTGCGGTTCGATGATTTCCGGGCGGGCCATGCTGCAACGTGTGGCCCGCTCCATTATTGGGGGAGTGCTCTTCACCATGTGCCCTCGAACTGGTTTGTGCATACTGCTGGCTGGCTTGGTTGTCTGGCTTGGAGCTGGCTGTGGCACTCCCGGATCGCGCGGCCCGCAATCCGTCCAAACCTCCTCAGGCGAGATCAGTGACTCCGCGCTGGACCGCTTGTCCCAGGCGCATGCCCTCTTTGCGGCAGGCGTAATCGAGGAACTCAACGGGAATCATGTCGGTGCTATTCAGGCCTACTATGAAGCAGGCCTCAAAGACCCTCTGGATGAAGGTTTGATCCTTGATGTCACCCTTCACCTGATTCAGAGCAAGGAGCTCGATAAGGCTCTAGAGGTCGCCAAAACTGCTGCTGAACGGCCATCGGCTTCCGGGGCCATGCTCGCACGGCTTGCTTTCATTTATGCCCAAATGGGCAAGGAAGAGCTTGCACTCTCCACCAACCGCAAGGCTATTCGCCGATCCCCCGGCACCCTGCTGCCCTATCACAATCTGTTCCTCTATTACGTCCAGAAGAAGCTGCCCGATGATGCGCTGAAGATCCTCACCGAGGCTGAAGCTCAGGTTAAAGCTGAACCCGAATCGTTACTGGCCCTTTCCGAACTCTATGCCGGATTCGGCCTCGCCTTCCCCACGCAGCGAGAGCAAACCGCAGCCAAAGCACTGGAACTGCTCCGGCAGGTGGACAAGCTGGCGCCCGACGAACCGACCGTCCGTCTAAAGCTCGCCGATGGATTAAATTTGCTGGGAGACGCTGAACGGGCCTCACAGCTTTACCTGGATTTGCTCAAGAAACTGCCAGACGTGCCGCTCGCCCGCGAGCGGGTGCACGCCAAGTTGGCGGAAATTTATCTCCGGACCAAGGACCGCACACGTGCCTTGGAACAGTTGAAGGCCCTTATCAACGAGGATCCGCTGAATGCCCAGGCATACTACTATCTTGGTCGGATTTCGTTCGATGAAGGCAAGGTCGAGGAGGCCATTGATCATTACCGCAAAACGATCATCCTGAACGCGAATTTCGAACCGGCCTACTATGAGCTGGCTTCGGCGCTCATTGCCACCCACAAGACTCACGACGCCCTGGCATTGCTTGAGCAAGCCCGGCAGAAGTTTGCCGAGAACTTTTTTTGCGAGTTCCTCACGGGGATGGCCCTGGGGCTGGAAAAATCCTACACAGAGGCCATTCGCCATTTCACCGCCGCTGAAGTGATCGCGTCTGCGAAGGACCCCGAGAGGTTAAACGAGAATTTTTTCTTTCAGGTTGGCGCCACTCACGAAAGGAACCACGATTTTGTTACGGCGGAGAAGTATTTCCTCAAGAGTCTGAAACTTGCCCCAAACAACGGAGAGGTTTTGAATTATCTCGGATACATGTGGACAGAGCAGGGGACCAAGCTCACCGAGGCGCAAGAGCTGATCGAGAAGGCGCTGAAACAGGAACCGGAGAATGAGGCCTACCTCGACAGCATGGGCTGGGTGCTCTTCAAGCTGAACAAACCTGCCGAAGCACTGCCGTTTCTTGAGAAGGCCCTCAAGGCCACTAAAGAGCCTGACTCGGTCATCTTCGACCATCTTGGGGATGTTCATGCGGCTTTGAACAATATGGAAATGGCGCGCGAATACTGGAGCAAATCGCTGGCTCTCGAAGCGAGCGACGCGGTTCGCAAGAAGCTTGATTCAGCAGTGTCGCGAGTTCCCGAGCCATGAGTTACCTTTTTGACAAGCATTATACGCGCGCGCAAGCGCGCCAGTTGTTGCCACAACTCACGACCTGGCTGCGGCAGTTGCAGCAGCTCCATGAGGCAATTACCAGGCATGAAACGCGGATGAGCGGCGCGATTAATGGCGGAGCCGACATGGGCGGTGAGACGGTCAATTCCTGGATCAAGGATCTTGCCGGCTATCAGGAAGTGATGCATGAACTTCAAACCCGGCGTATCCAACTCAAGGATCTGAGTCGCGGGCTGATCGATTTTCCAGCGATCATCGGCGGGAAGGAAGTCTTTCTCTGCTGGGAACTGGGAGAGGAAGATATCGAGTATTGGCACGACCTGGATGCCGGTTACATCGGCAGGGAACTTCTGTAAGCGCGCGATGGGGCTCGCTTGCGGGCGCAAGATCGATCAAGATCCACCCTTGGAGCAGTTCGGCTGTTTTTCGTTGATAGAAAAAAATTGAACAGCGCGAGCCAGTTAGGTATCAAAAACGCTCGAAAACCGCCGTGCGGTCATTCCCGGCGTTTTCAAATATGGTCGCAGGTAACTGATTTGGAATTTCGGCCTGAATGGCCCGGAAATGCAGCTTTTATGATCAAAGTTCAGAATCTCGCAAAATATTTCGGTGAGAAGAAAGCCGTTGACGGGATTTCTTTCAACGTGGAGCGCGGGGAGGTTCTTGGCTTTTTAGGACCGAACGGCGCTGGGAAATCCACTACGATGCGGATGATCACCGGCTTTATTCCTCCCACCGAGGGGACGGTGTCCGTGGGTGGATTCGACATTGTCGAGCAACCGCTCGAAGCCAAGCGTTTGATAGGCTATCTGCCCGAGAATGCTCCGGCTTATACCGACATGACGGTGCACGGTTTCCTCAGCTTTGCCGCTGAGATCCGGGGCTTTTCGGGTGAAGCCAAAAAACGGGCGGTGCATCGCGCGGTGGAAATGTGTTTCCTGGAAAGCGTGATGCACCAAAGCGTGGAGACCCTTTCCAAAGGCTACCGGCATAGGACCTGTTTCGCGCAGTCCATCATTCATGATCCCGATGTGCTGGTGCTTGATGAGCCGACAGATGGCCTTGATCCCAACCAGAAGCACGAGGTCCGGCAACTCATCCGCCGTATGGGTGAGAAGAAAGCCATTATTTTCTCGACCCACATTCTGGAGGAGGTGGATGCGGTTTGCTCCCGGGCGATGATCATCGACCGAGGGCGCGTTGTGGCGAACGGCACTCCAGCCGAATTGCGCCAGCGTTCTGAATGGGCGGGTGCTGTGACCTTGCGGGTAACTGGAATCACCGGCGCAAATCTTACGGCACGCCTGGCCCAGTTGGCTGGCGTCAAACGAACCGCCTTGCTCAAAGAAGAATCGGGCGTGGTAACAGCTCGCGTCTATCCGAAAGAGGGTGTGGTAAATGGGTCAGTTGCCCGCGCCATCGCGGAGGCGGCCCAAGGCTGGCGAATTGAAGAACTCCATACTGAGGAAGGCAAGCTCGATGAGGTTTTCAGAAGCATCACGATGCCTGACACTGCGAAGGAAGCTAAATAATGAGATCCTGGAATAACATCAAAACGATCACAAAACGGGAGCTGGGTGCGTATTTCGCTTCACCCCTGGCTTATGTGTTCATCGTTATTTTTCTGCTGCTATGCGGCTTCTTTACCTTCATGGTTGGGGGCTTTTTTGAGCGTGGTGAAGCGTCTCTCGTGAGGCCGTTCTTCGACTGGCATCCCTGGTTTTATCTCTTCCTGGTGCCGGCTGTCGGCATGCGGCTGTGGGCGGAGGAACGCCGCGTGGGAACGATTGAACTGCTCCTCACGATGCCTGTTACCGCCTGGCAGGCAATCATGGGCAAATTCCTCGCCTCGTGGCTCTTCCTGGGGCTGGCCTTGTTGTTGACCTTCCCGGTGGTCATCACCGTGAATTACCTGGGTGACCCGGATAACGGTGTCATCTTCGCCGGGTATGTCGGGAGCTGGCTCATGGCCGGGGCCTATCTCGCGATCAGTTGTCTGACCTCAGCCATGACACGCGCGCAGGTCGTCAGCTTCATCCTGTCGCTCGTGATCTGCTTGTTCCTGATCCTGGCGGGTTTTCCTCCCGTGATTAACCTGCTTGAGTCCTGGGCTCAGCCCTGGCTGGTTGATGCCATCGCATCGGTGAGCGTTATCACTCACTTCGATGGATTCCAAAAGGGCGTGCTCGATTCTCGCGACGTGCTCTTCTTCCTCTCTCTAATCGTATTCTCACTTTTCTCCACCTCGGTAATCCTTCGTAGTCACCGAGCGGGCTAATTGGAAACGTGCCATGAAGAAAAAATCTACAGAAAATTTCTTATACTCGGCGGTCGGAGTGCTGGCCATGGCGGCTGTCCTCCTGGCAGCCAACATGATCATGGGGGTCATGAAGACCCGGGTGGACCTCACCAAGGAAAAGGCCTACACGCTATCAGCGGGCACCCGGGAAATCCTGAAGAAGCTGGATACCCCTGTTAAGATCCGCCTCTATGTCACGCAGGTGTCGGATTCGAGCCCGCAAACCGTCTTCCTAAAGGGTTACGCCAAGAAGGTCGAGGACCTCCTTTCCGAATACAAACAGGTCGCCGGCAAAAACCTCATCATCGAGAAACTGGACCCTCAGCCGGATTCGGATGCAGAGGATTCCGCGCGCTTGGATGGAGTCGAAGGCGAGATGCTGCCCACGGGTGAACAGTTCTACATGGGTTTGGCCGTGAGCCTTGTGGACCAGAAACAGGCGATCCCATTCCTGGCACCCAACCGCGAACGCCAGCTCGAGTACGATATCACACGAGCCATCACCCGGGTGGTGTCTCCCGACAAACCGGTCGTCGGCATCATGAGCCCGCTGCCCGTTTTTGGCGCCCAGGCCAACCCAATGATGATGCGCATGGGACAGCAGGGCGCGCAGCAGCCTTGGGCGCTGGTTCGCGAGTTGCGCAATGATTTCACCGTGAAATCCATCGCGATGGATGTGGACCAGATCGAGGAGGATATCAAGGTGCTGGTGGTGATCCATCCGCGTGAGATTACGGACAAGGCGCTCTATGCGATCGATCAATTCGTCCTGCGCGGGGGCAAGCTGCTGACCTTCCTCGATCCGCTGCCGATCATCGACAGTCGCGAGCAGAATCAAATGCTCGGCAACATTCCCAATGCCGGTTCATCCATGGAGAAGCTCATCAAAGCCTGGGGCTTGTCATTTGATACTTCGAAAGTGGTTGCTGACGTGAACTACATGATGCAGCTCGGCGGACGTAATGGCCAGCCACAGCAGGCGCCGGCCTTTTTGTCCGTTACGCCGGAAGGCATTAATGAGAATGAAATCGTGACAAGCCAGATCGACAACATCTGGCTGCCGTTTGCAGGCGCCATCACTGGCACCCCCGCAGAAGGGCTGACCAAGACCGTGCTGCTCAAGAGCACCAAGCAATCCCAGCTTGTGGATGGGTTCATGGCCAATCTTTCGGGCGAGAACGTTTTGAAGGAGTTCAAGCCTTCCGATACCGAGTACGCCCTGGCCGTGCGTTTGACTGGCAAGTTCAAGACCGCGTTCCCAAATGGCGCCCCCGAGGACAAGTCAGCCGGGGACACGAACGCTCCCGCCAAACCCCCAGGACTGTCGGTTTCGGCCCAGACAAATATCGTGTTCATCGTGGGCGATGCGGACATGCTCTTCGACAACTTCGCGCTGCGGCAGATCCAAAGCCCCTTCGGCAACATGGCTATGGCAATGAACGGGAACCTGAATCTGGCTCAGAATATCATCGAGCAGATGGCGGGGGATGACAGCCTGATCAGCGTCCGCAGCCGCGCCGTGCAGAACCGTCCCTTCACCGTAGTGAAGAAAATGCAGGCCGAGGCAGAATCCAATTACCGGAACAAAATCAAGGAACTGGAAGACAGTCTTGCTGAAACGCAGCGGCAGCTCAACGAACTGCAACAGAAGAAAGAGAAGGGACAACGGTTCATTCTCTCTCCTGAGCAGCAGGCCGCCGTGGAAGATTTCCGCAAGAAAGAGGCTGATGTTAAGGTCAAACTCAAAGCCGAACGCAAGAGATTGCGCCAGGATATTGACTCGCTGGAGAACCGGCTGAAGTGGTTCAACATAGCCGCCATGCCGGTTCTGGTTAGTTTGTCTGGTTTAAGCCTGGCTTTCTACAAACGTAAACGCACTGCAGCAAAATGAACCGTAAACAACTCGTAATACTCCTGGCACTCGTCGTTGTTCTCGGCGGCGCCGGATTGCTACTCAACAAGCGCCAGAAAACCTCCTGGACCGACTCCAATACCAGTGTCGGAACCAAGGTGCTGGGTGACTTTCCAGTGAACGATGTCGCGGAAATCACGATCAAGCACGACACGAACACTCTTACTTTGGCCAAGAAAAAGGACGATGTTTGGCGCGTGCGCGAACGCAAGGATTACCCTGCGAGCTACCCGGAAATCACCGATTTCCTGATGAAAGCGCGTGAGCTCAAAGTGGTGCAATCCGAGCAGGTAGGGCCTTCACAGCTTCCGCGGCTCGCCTTGGCTCAAACCCCGGGAACCAATGCCCCCACGGTTGTCGAGTTCAAGAACCCCGAGGGCAAATCGATCCGTGAATTGTGGCTGGGCAAGAAACACGTGCGCAAGTCCAATCAGCCCTCGCCCTATGGAGGGATGGACGACGAAGGCTGGCCGGACGGGCGTTATGTGAAAGTCGCGGGAGCCGGTACGGTGCTGCTCGTGTCAGAACCTCTGGCGAATATCGATCCCAAACCCGAGCAATGGATCAGCAAAGACTTTTTCAAAGTCGAGAAACCTCGTATGGTTCAGGTCGATTTTCCTGCAGAGACCAATTCATGGAAGCTCTCGCGGGAAACAGAAACCGGCGAATGGAAGCTGGCGGACGTGAAGCCGGGTGAGCAGTTGGATTCCTCGAAGGCCAGCGGCTTGAACACGGCGCTCTCGGCTCCAACCATTAACGACATTGCAGTCGAGCCCAATCTTGAGACGCTGGGTCTTGCCAAACCCGTGGTGGTGAAACTGGAGACCTTCGACAACTTTCAATACACGCTCAAGGTGGGGAGTAAGGCCAACGACACCTATCCGGTCACAGTATCCGTGAGTGCTGAGCTGGCGAAGGAGCGCTCACCGGGTAAAGACGAAAAGCCCGAGGACAAAGCCAAGCTCGACAAAGAGTTCCAGGATCGCCAGAAGGTTTTGAATGAGAAGCTGACCCAGGAGAAAGCCTTGGAGAACTGGGTTTACCTGGTATCCAGTTGGAGCCTCGATTCGGTTCTGAAGAATCGCGGCCAGCTCATGGTGGAAAAGAAGGATGAATCGAAGAACGATTCCGCTGGCGAGCCTTCTGCGCTTGAGGATCTCATGCCCGAACCTAAGTAGGAGCGGGCTCCCGTTTCAAACCGCAGCATCCATCGGGTGCCTGCGGTTTTTTTATGCCGGCGGAATAGGGCGCTTGTTGCGCTCCATACGCGATGCTTGGATTTGGCGCAGCATCTCCACGATGGTGGTCTGTGCGTTGCTCAAGGCGTCATCCAGGCGTGCGCATTCTTCCAGCACGGCCTCATTTAAGGGCTCGGTGCGGGCAAGCAACTCTGCGGTTTTGCAGCAGTCTTCCCGCAGTGCGGACATTTCGAAAGCCAGTTCGGCGGCGCCCGCAAGTTGTGCCTTGTTTAGTTGATCAGGATCAATCACGCGGCAGAGTATTTAGGAACCGGGGCTTTCCGTCATTCGGCAGGATTCGGATTTAGCTGTCGGCAAATGTCCTACAGAACTGCGGGCGGCCACACGGCATTTGAATCCGCGCATTGTGCGGACATTCCAAGTGTGGTTCTTCAACCGCAGGGTAATGGCACCTTCTTCACTCGCATACAGCACCTCACGAGCGGCCTTGCTTAGGCGATCGCGCAGAGCCGCGCTCGGCCTTTCGTAATGTGGATACGAAGCGTCTTGAAGAATGATCAGGGACGGATGCAGCGTGCTTAAGAACTCCGATCCGAGAGGTTCCTCCTCGCCCGGTGGACTGGCAATCACAATATCGGCTCGTAACCCGGGGTGAGTTTCAAGCAAAGCCCTTTGCCCAATTGAACTGAGGTCCGGCAGCAGCAAGATCGTTGGGGCCGTTGGTGAGAATGTCCCCCAAAGCACCAGGGCAGCATCATCTGCCTTTGATGCCCGGTCGTTTGCTTCCGGGTGGAGAACATGCCAGTTGCCGATGTGCTCACCTCGTGACAGTCTCCGCAGATTCCGATCTTCGTGGCGCTCCACAATCTTCCGGTATATGGAGGATCGAAAGCGAACCGGACTGACGTACAGATGTTCAATGGCGAAGTTCTCCTCGATCATTTCGGTTCCGGCAACGTGCTGCAGATCGCCATGAGTCAGCATCAGACCAGCCAGCCTGTTGCATCCCTGGCTGCGAAGGAATGACTTGGTGAGGTAATGGACCGAGTTGCTGGTGCCGCTATCGATCAACAAGGTTTTCGGCGGCGCCGGGTCACGTATAAAAAGCGATGCTCCGCTTTGCGCCGGCAAGATGGTGAGTTCGGTCCCGGAATCTTTCACGAGCCATCCGCCTGAAACTAACACCATGCACAATCCGGTGCCGGCCCAGGCCCATCGGCGAAATCGCTCGTGTGAAAACACGCCAGATCCAATGGAAATCAGGACGGCGTAATAGAGAGAACAATCCAGGATGGACGGACTTGTTACGAACCAGTGTCCGCCAGGAATGCCGGTTGCATGGCGGCTCAGCCACACAATCGCATTCATCAGCCCCCAGGCGCAGTTGTTGAACAGCTCGGTAAGTGTTCCGGACCACCCTCCGCAGAACAAAGCTCCAAGGTTAGCGGCGAGCGCAAAATTGCTTATGGGGACGACCAGTACGTTTGCCAGCAAGGTCACTGGACCCACGAGATTGAAGTAATATGCCGTGAGCGGCACAGCGCCCAGCCATGCAGCGACACTGACCGCGATTGCCAGGAGCAACTGCCGTGCGATCCATCTTTGCCAGCGCTGCGATCTTGTCGCAAGCTCAGGCGGGAATAGTGGGTCGTAGGCCAGCCACTGATCAATCCGGGCCTGGAACCCCGGCATTAACAGCGCAAGGCTCAACACGACGAAAAAAGAGAGCTGAAAGCTGGCTCCGAACATTTGTTGCGGATCGAACGCCAGGATGATTAAGGCTGCCGCTGCAACCGAGTTGAGCATGTTGGCGGGACGCGCCAGCATCCAACCGCCAATGATCACACTCATCATGATCGTCGCGCGGATGGCTGAGGGTTGCCACCCTGTCGCCGCGGTGTAGAACCAGATGGTGGGCAAAGAGAGAAGGCCGCAATTGAACCTGGAGAATTGAAGCACCCGCAACAGTTGCCAGAGCATCCCACTGATCAGGACAATGTGGAGACCTGAAATGGCAAAAATATGCATGGTGCCCGAGCGAATGAACGGATCGAAGTCTTCGGCAGTTAACCCGACCGTGGAGCCGAGTGTCATACCTCGAAGCAAATCCAAAGAATCGTGGGTTGGGGGCAGCCCGTACCCAAGCACTCGATAAGCCCATCGCTGAAAACGATCCGTGAACGGCGGATTCTCCGGAGCCTGATCAGCAAGTTTCCAGTCTGCTGTGCCCATGGTGCGCAGCAGGAAATGAATGCCATGGCGCCGCAGGTAGGCCCGGTAATCCAATAATCCAGGTGCCTGGGCCTCGGGTGGAAATGCGAGCACGCCCGTGAGTTCAACTTCCCGGCCCGCATGGTATGCGGAGGGGAGCGGTCCGGGGCCACTCACGAGCACATCACCTGAGGCTTGCATCCAATCTCCATGGCGCAAACGGACGAAAGAAACTGCTACCTGCGCTCTCACGCGTGGCAAGGTGACCCCTTCCCGTTCGGTGGCCCTGAGCATTGGGGTATGAACGAGCTTTCCTCGCAGGGTCACAAGTTTAGGCTCTGCTGAACTGAGCCCTGCCAGGTTCCTTAGGTCACACGGAGAAACCGCTGACATTTGTGCGTTGTGGATGGTCCAGGCACTGAGGATGACACAAGGCCAGAGTAATCTCGGCCGCAAGGGGGCGAAGCGTAACGTCAGTAGTAGAACCAGGAAAGTCGTGCCGAACAGGACGGGCAGGGGTGGTTGAAACCACTCGCCCAGAATCAAGCCCCCCGCAAAACCCAAAGCAACGCTTACTAACGGCCTGGGTGACATGCCCCGCATTAGAGCAAAGTCGTTTAGAAAGTGCAACCGCGCTTACGAGGAGGCGCGGAATGTGACTGCAAACCGTAAAGCGTCAGTCTGTCGGTGTCCGTCCGTGGTGGGAGTGAGCGCCCTGCCTTGGGCCCTCGTGTTACTCTTCCCCGGTCTCCTGAGTTCCGGTTGTTTGGGAAGGGCTTGCCATGCAAACCCCGCGTTTTACACCGGCAAGGAAATCAAAAATCTGACGAGCGATTCCACTTGAGAACTCCCCTTGCGCCCTGGCAAAGGCCTTCTGGAACCCTCCCTCTGGCGAGCGAAACAGGAGATGATAGAGCTTTTTCACTTCCAGTCGGTCGGCTGAGTTAATCCCGGCACGCCGCATTCCGATGATATTTAACCCCGCCAGACTGTTGATGCTATGGGCAATTGTGAACGGGGGCACGTCCTTGCTGGCCCCCGATCCACCTTGCATCATGGCGAGAGTCCCCACGCGTGTGAACTGGTGCACCAGGCAGTTGCCGGAAATGAATGCACGATCATAAATTTCGGCGTGCCCCCCCAGAAGTGAGCCGTTGGCCATGATCACGTGATTATGAAGCCGGCAGTTGTGCGCGACATGCGCGTTCGCCATCAGAAAATTATCCGACCCAAGGACAGTATCCTCTTCCGGCTTGCTTGAGCGATGCACCGTAACGTGCTCGCGGAAGACATTGCGATCCCCGATTTGCACGCCAGTCAGAGCACCCGAATACTTTAGGTCTTGCGGCGCCTCTCCGATCACGCTGCCTGCGAAGAAGCGGTTGCCGCTGCCAATTCGAGTCTTGCCCGTTATATACACGTGGGGCCCTACCACGCAGTCAGGGCCCAACTCCACATCGGCATCGATCACCGCATAAGGTCCTACCTGGGCACTTTCGTGCACCTGTGCCTTGGGATGTATGATTGCTGTCGGATGAATCATCAAGGTCCGAAGAGTGCAAATTTGCGCGGAATTTCCAAGCAATTTCTCACAGAGCTGAGCACTACGAGCAGTCCATCTATCCCAGAGGGTTCTGGTTGAAGGCCGCGTTACCTCACGCGGCGGATTCGGTTTGCAGTCGCCAACACCTTGTTCTTGTGAGGCTGGGGCCTAGTAGAAATACCCCAGTTCCTTCAGAGAAACATAGTCGTTTCCGCTCTCGCGCTTGCCGCGCCCCATGATGACGTGATCCAGCACATCAATCTTCAGGATCTGTCCCCCGCGGATCAGGTCGCGAGTCACTTTAATATCAGCCTCGGAAGGCGTGGGATCGCCGCTTGGATGGTTATGAACCAATATGATTGCCGAGGCTCGCCCATTGATGGCTGGATGGAAGACTTCGCGAGGATGGACAAGCAGGGTATCCAATGTTCCTTGCGAGATTTCGCACACGCGGATCAACCGCCGTCGGGTGTTGAGGAGCACGGCGTGAAAGGTTTCCACCTCCAGCAACCGGGTCGATTCGCGCATCAGATCTGCCACCGCGGCCGGATTGTCCAGAAGTGGTGCTTCGGTGTGAAGTTCCTGAGCCAGCTTGCGCGCCAGCGCAAACGCTGCCACCAGCGTCACCGCTTTGTCAGGACCTACACCTTTGACTTTTCGCAGGTCTTCCACAGTCGCGGTGCCCAACGCCTGGAGCGATCCGAAATTCCTCATCATCTCTTGCGCGACCTCAACCACATTCCTCCCCTGCATGCCTGTCCGCAGCAGGATCGCAAGCAGTTCCGCGTTACTGAGCGCATCTGGGCCTTCCGTGCGCAATCGTTCGCGCGGACGCTCACTTAGAGGCTGGTCTTTTAGCCGCAGCATGGCTGGTCTGGGAGATCAGGGGCGAGCGGCCAGAATGAACACGCCCACCAATGCAGCAATAATGACCAGCACGATTCCGACCCATAGCCACCGGTTCATCTTCTCTTTGCGCCGGTATTGCCTCATTTCCTCCCGGTAGGAAAGCCGAGAGCGCCGGACGGAGGGCTTTCTCGGTTGGCTGGAGGCCGCAGGTTTTGTTGGCAATCCTCTGGTTGAACTCTTGGGTTTCAACGGAACTGTAGGGGCTGTTGGTATGAACGTGGTGCCTGGTTTGCGCGGAGGAGAGGGCAAACTCCCGAAATCGCCCCGTTGGCGAGGGCGTGGAAAGCCAACGGCCAGCACCACTTCCCACTGCGATTCGCGGTTGATCTCCTGCAGCATGCGGCGATGGTCCGACAGTTCCTCCGGCAGAACTGCATCCTGCAGGGTTGTGAGTTGGAAAGTGACTGACCAGAACCCTGCCATCGTTTTGTGGGATCGCACGAAGCGGATTTGGCTATTCCCAATTTGCTGGCGATGCGTCCCCAGGAGAGCAATCCCTGGTGAATACAGCTCAATCGTGTGGGTCAGGTTTGATGGATGCGGTAATGCAAGGGGAGTCCTGCGGGTCATTCCATCCGGCATCGAAAGGGAACTCAGAATGATATTGGAAGGCAGCGAGAAACGAATTGTCTCTGGCGGATCGCCTCCGGCTGGAATGAGCGGAGTCGGGATTACAAAAACCTCAGCAAGCCAGAACAGGTTGCTGTCCCGATCATTTCTGAACAGCAGCTCGCCCTGGCGCTCAATCGTGCCAAAACGTTGGCGGCAGGCTTCGAGCCGTTCCCGGGCGATGTCCTCGATCGCACAGCACTCAAACTGCTGGCGAAGATTCTCGGCATAGGTTCCGGAAGCTCGTACAGATACGGCTAGCAGGGAAGGGCCCCCCTTGGTGTCCAACAGCAGTGCCTCTTTCAACTCGAACGCGCTTTGGCTTAGCGCGTTCGTGGGTGCCTTCACCAGCGTCTTTGCCTCCGGGTCTATGGGCAATCCAGCCCCATAGTCAGGAAGCACTCGGTTGAGACAACCTCCACCCTGGCTACGCAAAGTGGGGTCCACCCAGCGCGTCCCCTCAGCGACCTCGAACTCCACCACCACATGATCAAATAATCCCGGCATCGGCAGCTTGTCCTCGATTGCCTTTTTCAGCCTGGCGTTCACTAAAATCGGGCGCGCTCGCACGCCCAATCCGCGGAGCAAATGCACCAGCAGAAATGACAGATCCTTGCAGTCCCCGTAACGGCGATGCGCTACTGCGCCGGGAGGCGCGGGCACGTGCCCGCCGACCTCAAGATCAACGCTTAGGTATCGGAACTCGTCCTGGATTAAACGAATCGCACTTTCCACACGGGATAAGACGGACGTCTCCTGATTTCGAATAGCCGTCACCAATTCGTTCACTTCGGGTGCATTCGGTTCCTCCTGCCACACTGCTGCGAAACCAGCGGCAACGGTCTGCCAATCCGGGCAATCGGAGACTTGCAGCCACGGGTTTTCGATGCACCAATCAGGCGTATTCGGTTCTGGTGCTGAGCCGGTGTAATCGTTCCCCGACCAAATCCACGACGTTTCATCACCCATCTTCTGCACTTCAGGCTGAACGCCCTCAGCTCCCTTCCATTGCATCTTTCGGTTCGTGTTGAATCGCAACGAATGATAGAAGGTTCCTGCGCCGACATGCGGCGGCAGGCAATAGAATGACCAGCAATGGTTTGCCAGCAATCTGGCTTGTGTCGTCAGAGTATAAGCAGTCTCGAGGACATCTCCGGGACGCACGTCTTCCAGCAGCAGGAGCAGAGTGCAACATCCATCAACAACAAAGCCTTCAAGCGCTTCCTCACGTTGCAGAATGCGGAAACGGTCCAAATTCGTGTGGTCAAATACCTTCTCCCCGCGTCGAATTCTGATCCAATGGAGGCATAGGTTCTGAGTCCGGGGCTCAAACTGCACGCGCCATTGCGACTCGTGCTGCACTGCTTCCATGGTTTCGAGCCGGACGGCGCTTTGCAGGCACGTCTGGTTGTGTTCCGCGTGCAACTGGCGGCTCAGCAACAGGTGAGTCACTGGTGCGCCGGCTTTGGCTTTTACAGCCTGAGGACACGAGCACGGGACAACCCATGCTGGCAACTGCCCGGTGGTAAAGCGCTCACGAGCGGTGATCGGAGCCTCTGCCGTTGGCGGCTCGAGATTGGGTAGGGGCATGAAGGTTTGATACCGGGATTACATGGAAAGTTCAATGTAAAAGCACGGGTTCAACGCTAAAAGCGCTAAAAGGACCAAAACCAACGGATTTGCTCCGAATTTCCATGCACGAACGATTTCAAACGTCCGAGATGAAGCAAGGCGAACGGGTTATCCGACCGGGGAGGCCCACTAACAGGCCTTTGCTAACATCAACAAGTATGAGCGCTGCAAGCAGCTCTAGGCTTGATGCTGGCGGGCACCATCTTCGAGAGTAACAAGCCCGTTAGCGATCGCGAACTTGGTGAGTCCCGCGACAGAGCGGATGTTTAGTCGGCGCATGATTCGCTCTCGATGGGTCTCGATCGTCCTAACCCCAATGCCCAGGTTATTAGCGATCTCTTTATTACTTTGGCCTTCAGCAATCAGGATCAAGACTTCTCGTTCGCGGGAAGTGAGTTGAGAAAAAGGCTCTGTCTTGCCTCCGTTTTGCACCAATTGCGTTAATGCGGCTCTGGCGATCTCTGGGCTGAAGAAGGGTTCGCCTTCGAAAACCATCTCAATGGCACGCAGGAGTTCCTCAGGTGGAGCCTCTTTAGAAACGTAACCGTGAGCCCCAGCCTGGATGATCCGGAAAATGTATTCCTTGTTGTTGTGAACCGAGAGAATCAGAACTTTGACCTGGGGAGCCTCTTTCCGGAGCATTTCCGTGACCATAAGGCCGGTCATGCCGGGCATGTTGATGTCCATCAACACGATATCGGGGGCCAACTCGCGGGCCTTATTGTAGGCCTCGTTGCCATCGGCTGCCTCCCCTACGATTACCAGGCGCGGCTGACGTGCCAGGCACATTTGCAGCCCTTTGCGCACCACCGGATGATCGTCGGCTAATAGAACTCTGATCTTTGTTTTAACTGCTGTCACAAGCAAATCTGGTTGGGAGCTGAGAGGCCTATACTGCGCCACGAGCCGCTTTCACAGTCCCATTAAACACCTAATTCAACCGGAGGTAAAGCAAGTTCGCTGCCGTTCTTATTCCTGAGAACGCTTAAAACTGTCAGATTCTGATTCTGTGGGCGTTTGTGACGATTTATCCTGAAAGATGCCTTTCAACGTGCGAAACGGGTGGAAGGGCATCTGTATAATTTTTGGAAGAAGGTACACCGGCTCTGTCTTAGGTTGGTCCAGGTTCCCGGTCACCCGGTAATCAAACAGCTTTGTCACTGGCCATAAAACCGTGCTTACCACAGGCCCTACCAGCCACATGTCCCTCAAGGGAGCGGCCTCTACCCTCGCGTTTAAGTTCCCATCCAGATCGATGGTCCCCCGGTAGGCCAACCGCAGGGCTGGCGCTCGCATTTCGAAGTCATCCGACCACAAAACTCCGTTCGTCATCTGAAAGGTGCAGGTAGCTGACCCGATACGGCTGCTTCCCAGACCGGGAGAGAGATTGTTAAGAGGTGTCGTTAGAACCCCGAATAGCGGGATGTCCCAAATCAAACCATCGCGCATTCGCAAGCTCCCGAAGCCGTCGGCAGAGTTCGGATTATCTGTGGTGGCGTGAGTCACCCGGACCCTGCCGCTGACCACCCCCTCCAACTGATTGGTTTTCGTGGCCAGATCTGCCATTAACAGTTGCAGGAACGCATTCCTTACGTTCACATCGAACTCGAACTCCGCCTCGCCATGTCGTTGGAAGCGAAAATGCGCCTCCCCATCGGCGTCTCCGCCATAAAACTGCGAGTTAAGCTGGCTCAGATCGAGGTTTGTGCCCCGCCAATGCACCGAGGCGCTGATCTTATGCAGGTTGAATTTCCACCAGGAGAAACGGCCTCCATCGATATCGAATGTGATATCCGCAAATTCCTCCCCGTGGGTGGGTATCGTACCTTGCACCCGTACGGTAGGTGGTTGCGCAAATTGATAAGGCGAGAGAATTTTCACGATGTGCGGTCCAATGACCCGAGCCACAAATTGCGGCTCAACGGTGCTGAATCCGTTCGTGATGTGCACCAGCTCCGATCCGAGATCAACGATTACAGAATCTGCCTTGGCCACTTGCGCTCCTCGTTGGACCTCGGGGCTGAGCACTGTGATTCGGTTGTTTGTGAACTCTACTGACGCCCTTACGACCGAGGTTGTTTCCCCGCGGAACCCCAGGTTTGTCGCGTTAATAGTGCCCCTAAACCCAGTCAAGTCAGGCCGCCGCGAGCGTCCCCAGAGTTCTCCGGTTAACTTTGGCGGCTTCTCAAGGCTGATCAGCTCGAAAACCTTCCGTTGAGATGGATCAAGCAATGGCTCAATGATTCCGGGACTCACCGTGCTGAGGAACTTCCAATAGTGATCATGAGTTACTTCGTTTGCCCGGTGCTCAGCTTCGAGTATTCCTTCGGGCCGGCTCGCCTGGAGTATCGGTAAGTGCCAGTTCTGGTTGGTGTATGTGAAACGTCCTTTCGCTGAGGACACCTCGATACCCCGGAATGTTCCTCCCTGGTCCGCTTCAAATTTTCCCGCGAGTTGGATGGTCGGCACTACTTCACGCCAATTCGCCGGGTGATTGGTCCAGGAGGGCAGCACCAGGCGGGCATCCGCCTGCAACGTTGGCGGTCCTTTCCATGTGAACTGGGACAGCCATTTCAAGGCGGCCGGAGGCAGCATGGGAACCCGGTGCGGGTCTGCCTGAGAATCCACGTGCGCCCGCAGTTCGCGGCTCGCAACATCGAGCACTGCCGCCAGGTCCAATTCGCGCCCATCAAACCGCCCCTCCAGCTTGCTCAAGCGTAGTTCAGGGGTTCGCCAGCTTCCTGAACAAAACAACTCGCCGGCGCGGTTCGTGGTGGAAATCAACTGCGAGGCGGTTACGGACCAGTCCAGCTCATAAGGCTGGAACCCGCGCCAGAAACCCATCGCGGGGTTCGGGGCAGGTGGTTGTGCGAGGCGGCGGAAATACCCCTCCACCGAGGCTGAACCGGCCTTTCCCCATGGGGTCTGGAGCAGTGCGCATTGGACATCGGCATGCCCATCCAGCGGAATGGGATTTGTTAAGGAATGTGTCCATTGGCCCCCCAGCTTCAAGTCGCGCGCTGAAGCCCAACGCGTGGTCGCGGACGTGACATTCAGATTTACCGTTCCAGACACCAGATTCGTTTCGGCTTGTCGTGACGTGAGGCTGAGTTCAAGGACCAGGTTTGTGGCCGACGCCCATGGCGTTTCCGCTGTCGCGGCCTTCACGCGCACCCTGGCCTGGCCCAGGCCGTTGGTGTCTTCCGGCAACATGCGCGCTGTTAAAAACCCGCCTGTAAGATCACACCACGGAGTGCGGGCGCCGGGAGCATTGGCTCGCAGTTCCAGGTAGAAGCTCTTGGGATCCAGTGCATCCCCGCGCAATCGGACCTCAAGTTGGGGCGGGGAAGCAAACTCAATTCGATCCAACAGGTCAGCCCAGAACCTCAACCGGGAAGCGGCGGAGCTCGGTTTGGACGATGGCTGTCTGGGACGTCCAGCCAGCCATCTTCTCAAAGCGCTACCATTGGTAATGACCCCGGAGACATTGACCTTGCCTCCTCGAAAATTGGCGCTGAAATTGTTGAGCTCCCAACGGTGATCTGATTCGAGATTGAGCGTCGTGGAGATGTTTTCGATCGCGATAATTCGGGGCCGCCGGTTAGTGTCCAACTCCGGCACCTCCCATGTCAGCCGTCCTTCGGCTATGATCAGGCCCTCAGGAATCACCTGCCCATGCACCAGCGCTCGCTGGTTCAGGGGCAGTTCCATTCGCTTTGCCGTTAGTTCAGGCACTCCAGGTTCACGTGCCTGGCCGAAGCGCACATTCTCCGCAACAATTCCATGAAAAAGCCGCAAGCGCAGGCGGCTATACTGAAAATCGATACCCCTTGTCCTTAGCTGCTCCAATAGCGCTGATTTCAGAAAGTCGGGCAAGCCTACCTGGTTGAGGTAGAATAGACCCACCACCACGCTGAGCAGAATCAGAAGAACACTGATCCGCAAACGCCGGAAATATACGCGGAAGAGACGCCAGTACTTCTTGGGTCGGCTATCGGGCATATCATATTATGGATTGTCTCCGGGAAATCCAAGGTAACTAAGGATGTCCCGGTACAAGGGCCATGAGATCTCAAATGCCCAGAACTCGTTGTTTAGCGTTGTTCCAACGTAAGGGAACGTGGAGGGAGCATCCGCCCCGAACTCCAGCACCAGCGGCTCGCCAGTCTTACGCTCCAAAATCAGTTTGCGAGCTTTTGCGTTGAACCCCAGTTTGTCGCGTAATCCTTCACCGCGGCCTGCCCAGGAAACAGCCGAGAGCTGGCAGATTGCTCGAACTGTTTCCTCCACGGCCAGATCATTGAAGATGCCTTGTGAACCCGGTGCCAACTCCCAATCGTGCGCCCCGTTACGTATCATCTGCCGGGTAGCAGTGCCCTGCATGAGGATGAGCCGCGTGATCTCCTCCAGGGGAGTGTCCCAGATTCGGCGCTCCCTCAACCCCCAGCTACTTGCTGGCAGACGCGCCACGTCCGCCAGTTGAACGGTATATACGGAATTCTCATCGTTGCGCCTGGCAAATACCCTGTCCTCCTGGTTGGTTCCAAAGCTCACTTCGACTAGGACCTCGTTGGTGCCCGGTCCGGACTTCAACGCATATTGACGGATTGGCGTGGATAATCCAAACGCCGGCAGATCGGGCTGAGTAACGACATCTTTGACGTAGCCCACGATCTTCAAACTTGCAAGGGCGGACAGGAATTGTTTCATCAGTGTTCCATCCGCAGGGAAATTCCCGGGCAGAATCTGCCAGCCCTCTCCTTTTCTTTGCACGGAGAAATTCTCTCCAGCGCGCACTTCAACTAGCTGCGGTTCCGGCGTTGGCCCTACGAGAAATGGGTCGCGATAATCATTCACCGCGTCGGACCACGGCGAAAGGGCGTCCTGCGTTACGGTTACTACGGAGTTTAACCCCACATTGCGACCGAACACGGTGTTTGTATGATTCGTTGAAGCGGCGCCAAACTGTAACAGTGCCAGCAGATTGGTGTCCTTCCAAAGCCCGATCGATAGACGCGGCGGTTGGAGACCGAACGCCTCCAGATCGTCCGTGGGTTTATCGACCACGAAACCCTGCACGCGCAACGCCAGTAGGTTCTCCAGCGCGTGCTGGAGCTTCTGATGATCGGCCCGGACAGGCATGGGCATTGTCAGCCGCCAGGGCGCTTTAACTGAATCACGTTGAAGCGCAAAGATCTTTCCCTGGTTGGTCACGGTGAGCCGGGTGAGATCCGAGGCGCTCCCTTGGATGAAAACCGTATCCCGCCAATCATTGGCAGATTTCGGAATCTGCTGCACCAGTTCGGCGCCCACCACGTAAATGTTCTCATCTCCCACTTTCTGGACAAAAACCTGGTCGCCGGGTGCGGTCAGAGCGCCGACATGGAGATCGGTCCTCACCCCGCCTTCCCAGAGCACCAGCGAAGTTTGCGGTGGATCGAAGCCATATTCCGCTTTGGCGCGGGGCCGGCCGCTCAGTTCGGCCACGGTGATTTGAGTGGCGGGAGTTAGCTTTGCCAGGGCATCGATCAGTTGCGTGATCT
Source organism: uncultured Verrucomicrobiota bacterium (assembly GCA_942493075.1). Taxonomy (GTDB): domain Bacteria; phylum Verrucomicrobiota; class Verrucomicrobiia; order Limisphaerales; family UBA8199; genus JBBQYD01. The sequence goes on from OW818681.1 coordinate 1,341,827, forward strand.
TGAGTTCCTGGGCCGGATAGGCCAGGGGAGAGATGAGCTGCCACCCGCCATTCGTGCGATCAGCCTTGATCTCAAGCTGTCCTGCGGGGCGAACCACAAGGCTCGAAACCTTAGAAGTCTCCAGCAAGGATAGAATCTTCTGGGGGCCACTAGGGGCCTTGCGAGGCACTTGGCGAGAAACAAAGATCGCGCCTAAAAGGGCCGCCGCAACGAGAATCCAAAGCCAAGTGCTGCGTGGGTTCATGTCTCAGTACCTGCGCCGCGCCCACACCAAAGCCCCGATCACCAGGACAATTCCCGGCAACCCTGCGAGCAGGAGCCATCGGATCACGCCGATTTGTTGGTTGGTGAGCACCAGGCGATACTCCGAGATCGGGCGCGGACCGAGCCCCTCGAGCAGTTGTGTGCGATCAAGCAGCCAGTTGGCCGCATAGCCGGCAAAATCGCGGTTTGCCAGGAATTCAATCTGGTTGTTTGCCAGGCAGAACGAGTCGCCCAAAACCAGGATTCGGGTGGTGCCGCGTTCTGTGACGATCCCTTTAACAGCGCCTTTTTCAACCGCAACCATCACCCGGAATTCGTGCCGGTTTCGTGCGGGGTCAACATCCAGGAATGACCGCGGGCATGTGCCTGCAATTTCCTCCACACGCGGTGCGTCGGCGGGTTGCGCGCGGTTCGTTTCCAGCCTGGAAATTGGACGAGGCCTTATCAAGTAAATGCCGGTATTCAGCAATGGGTTGACGGCAGGGTGCCTGCTAAAGCTGCTGACAATCACCTCTGAGCCGGACGATGTGTGGTCAGGATCAACAATAATTCCGTTACCCACCTCTACGCCCCAGCGGCTCAGGATTTCTTCAAGTCCGGTGAGCCGTTTTGCCGACAGAGCATTGAACAGGACAAAGAGCCTTCCACCTTGCTTCAGATACTCTTCCAGTTTCGCCAGCTCTGGCTCGGGGAACGGAACGGACGGGCCTGCGATGATGAGAAGATTGCAGTCCATCGGAATGGTGTTGCTGCCCAGCAGCGAGAGCGTATCCACCTGAATGTAGTTCTGCTCAAGGATGCTCGCGAATTTCAGGTAGCCCGCCCCTTCGTCCCCGCTATCAATCTGATGTTCGCCATGGCCAGTCAGGAAGTAGGCCTTTAGCCGTTTAGGGCTGGTGACATCAAGTAATGCGGAGGTGAACCATATTTCTCCCAGAAACTCTGTAGGTTTGCGGCGAAACTCTCGCTCGTTCTCGTTGGGGACTTGCTCCAGGGTATAGCGGGCGAGGATCTTGCCATCCAGGATCTTCACTTTGCCATCCGCGTCAAAGATGATCAGATCTTTTTCGGCTGAAGCCCCCAGCTTGTATTCGGCGTTCACCACCTGCGCAGCCGGTGCGTCACGCAGGTAATCGACCGTTCGCACTTTGATCCGCGAGTTGGCCAGGTTGTATTCGCCAAGCAGATCATTGATGGTGGTGTAGAGTGGATCTTCTTTGCTGTAATAGATCGTCACCCTCACCTGGTTCGTGAGCGTCTCAAGGAACTTCAGGGTTCGCGGTGAAAGGTTGTTGCGGGTCTGCGAGGTCAGGTGGAACCGTAGGAAATAGTCACGGCTCAGGTAATTGACCATCACGACCACCGAAAACACCAGGAGCACAATAATGACGACATTGAAACCGATGCTCCAGCGGCGTCCGGGTGTAAAACTAGGTTGCTGTTTCTGGGACATGTGCTTATTTCCAGCGCCTGCTTTCCACGATGCGCAACGTTAGGAACAGGAAGAAGAGGGTCAAAGAGCTCATGAGCACCACCGCGCGGGTATCGACCACGCCGCGGGCGAAGTCATGCATGTAAGTGAAGAAAGCGAACGAGCTGATCACTTCCTGCTGCCAGGTGGCCCCGGTTTGCGCCTGATCCGCCAGATAACCAAGCATGAAGAGTGTGGTCCCGAATCCAAGGCTGAGCATGGCGGCGGTGACCTGGTTGCGCGTGAGTGATGAGGCGCAGCAACCCGCTGATATAAAAACACCGCCAAGGAGCGTGATGCCAAGGAAGGTCCCACCCAGCACTCCCATGTCGAGCGCTACGGCAGACGTGGTGTAGTGACGTACCAGCAGCACGCAACCGAGCAGCGGCAGCCACATCACCAGATAGAAAGTCATGCTGGCGGTGAACTTGGCCAGAACCACCTGAAGGTCCGACACGGGTGCCGTCATGAGCGTTTCAAAAGTGCCTGAGAAACGTTCCAGGGCGAAGAGGCGCATCGTAATCACTGGGGTGGTTACCAGGAGAATGAGCCAGAAGAACCAAGTCACGTAAAACAGTTCGGTGACTGGCATAGGGGTAGGCTGCCGTTGAAGCTGTTTCAACAGGTCCACGAAGCTGAACCCCAGCAGGAACATGGCCGCTGCTATGATCAGATAGCCGGTCATGGATAGAAAATAAGCGGCCAGTTCTCTCCGCGTGAGTGTCAAAAAGGCCTGCATCAGCTCTCCTCCTCATCATCAGGCCGGGTCACCTGAACGTATATGTCTTCCAGGGAATGCCGGCTGCGGGTTAGCTCCCGCATCCGCCAGCCTCGTTCGGTGACCAGCGCAAAAACCTGTGGCCGGATGTCCACCCCTTCTTGCGGCGTCAATGCACACCGGCAATACTCACCTTGGGCCGGGGAGACATCAAATTGTTCGATCTCAGGAATATCAGCCCAACATTGCATCAGGGCTTCGGTCGGGGCAGCGATTTCCGCTATCACCTGGCTGTTGCCGCTCATCAACCGTTGCAGATTCTCCGGGGTATCGGCCGCCAGAATCTTGCCCTCATACATGATGACCATGCGATTGCAGGTCATTTCTGCCTCTGGCAAAATGTGGGTGGAAATCAGTACTGTATGCGACTCTGCAAGGCTCTTGATCAACTGTCTCACCGCTCGGATCTGGTTCGGGTCCAGCCCGATGGTCGGCTCGTCCAGAATGATCAACTCAGGTTCGTGCACAAGAGCGTCCGCCAGACCAACCCTTTGGCGAAAGCCTTTGGAAAGCTGCCCAATAATGCGCCGTTGAACGTCAGTCAGGCTGCACTGTTCCATGACCCGATCCACCCGCTCGCGGACACGAGCTTTGCTGAGACCCTTGAGACGCGCGCGGAACTTCAGATACTCCCGCACGCGCATTTCATGGTACAGCGGGTTGTTCTCAGGCATGTAACCGATGCGGCGCCGAGCTTCCTCAGATTCATGGAAGATGTCGCAGCCGGCCACCTTCACCGTGCCAGAGGTGGCAGGGAGGAACCCGGATAGAATCCGCATCGTCGTGCTCTTTCCCGCGCCGTTTGGCCCCAGAAGCCCCACAATTTCCCCCCGGGCCACGCTAAATGAAATGTTGGCCACCGCTGTGCGGCTGCCATAGCGCTTCGTCAGGTTGGAGACTTCAATCATCAAATCGTGGCTCATTGCCTATACCCGGGATGCATGTTGCCAACTGCTGGGGTTTTCAGCCATTTAAAAATCCGATTATCGCAGACGAAGATCCACCACCCCCTGGCGGAATTCGACATACCCTCCGGCCCTGCTGGGCACGACAACCGCCAGGCGCAGCGTCTGGCCTTTCTTTTTGTCCGTAAGCAGGCCTGCGAAATGGCGCAGATCACCCGTCCGTTGTCCTTCAAGGCCGACGACCAGGAACCCACTCTGGAGCCGCGCTTCGGCGGCCGGGCTGCCAGCTTCAACGGCCTCAACGTATAAGCCGTCGCCTGCCTTCACTCCCAACTGTTCCGCAGTGCGCCCTGTGACCGGCAAAAGGGTTAGCCCTGTTCTCTGGCGAACGAGGTCATCCAATTTGAGCAGCGCGACTGTAGCTGAGATTCGGTCCTCGCCGCGTTTCAGGCTAAAGGTCCCTTTATCTGCGCTGCTGATCAATTGACGGTTGAGCTCAATCAGACTCACAGGCGTCTTCCCGTTGAACTGAAGCACCTGGTCTCCCACTCGCAAGCCCGCTCGTGCCGCCGGACTGCCTGGTTGAACCTCGGTAATTGCCAGGGGCCCGGCACCGCCCTGGAATAAAGCTCCCAGCCACAGCGAGGAAGTCCATTCGGGCGTAAAGAAGCGCGAGAGTGCCGCGGATACTTGCTTAACGGGAATCGCAAAACCCACGCCCATGCCCTCTTTCTCCCGATAAACCGCCACATTCAACCCGATGAGTTCTCCTTTGATATTCGCCAGCGGACCGCCGCTGTTGCCCGGGTTGATTGCGGCGTCAATTTGGAGCCAATCCTCGACGTTTAAAGGCTCGTTCCCGGTCGTGGGGCGTCGATTTTTAGAGCTGAGAATGCCGCGCGTGACGGACCCGCCTAATCCGAATGGGTTGCCCAAAGCCAAAACCGTTTCCCCGAGGAGCAAATCATCGTCTTTGGCAAACCGAATCGCTTTGAACTTTTCCCCGGCCTTGGCCTTGATTCGCAGCAGGGCGACATCACTGCCCGGAGTCGCAATCAAGGGTTCAGCTTCAAACTCCCGCCCGTCCCAAAGCTTGACCTGAACTCGTGTGGCACGGCTGACCACGTGATAATTTGTCAGCAAATAGCCGTCTTCATCGATGATAACCCCGGAGCCAAGGCTGATGGAGGTTTGCTGGCGAGGACGCACACCGTAGAACTCGCGCAACAGCGTTTCGTAAAAATCGTGCTGTTCGACGACCGTTTCAGTCGCGATGTTCACGACGCTTGGCATCAATTTCTCGATAGCCATCACTGTTGCGTCACGGCGTATGTCTGACTCGGGCGCGGCTGCATGCATTGGATCAGCCAGTGCCAGGATGGCGCACACCGCCCAGACTGAGGTAAAACGCGCGGTTCGGTTCATATACAATGTCGAGACACCTGGGTTTCGAAACATGTTCAGTATTTGCTCTAAGCAGCGCCTGGCAGCTAATCACAGGAAAAGACACCCGGCGCTCCATGGTTGGAGTGACATTGCAGAAGCAGCCAGGCAAAAGCAATCCCGGCTTTAGGCCTCTTGATCTGTGAAATGCCCCCTCAACTCCAGCATTAGACGGATCAGCCTGCGGCAAACTTCAATCTTTCGGGGGTGAACCTCTGCCTTCACTTGAGTTTTCCGCCAGGTGGGTGAGGTTGCGGCCATGGGCGAAGAAGTCATAGGGTCAGTGCGAAAGGCCGCTTGGAGAGATCTGGGCATCGAGCCGTTCCGGGTTTTCTTTCCGCTCGGTGTCCTGGCGGCAATTGCTGGAGCTATGCTCTGGCCGCTGCACCTGTGGGGGATTAGCCCAATTTATCCCGGGCAAGCTCATGCTCGCATCATGGCTTCCGGGCTGTTTGGAGGGTTCATTTTGGGTTTCATAGGCACTGCCTTGCCTCGCTTACTGTCTGCCCCACCTATTGGAACCTTCAATGTAATCGGCCTCGCCGGACTCCATCTCCTCATGCTCGTTTTCCTGGTCTTCGGAAGGACCGGTTGGGGAGACGCCATCTTTATAGCCATCCTGGTTTGGATGCTCATCTTGATGATTCGCCGGGCGTGGCACCGCCAGGATTTGCCTCCACCGAACTTTGTTCTGGTCGGGCTGGCATTCATGTGTGCTCTTGCGGGAGCGCTCATTGGGGTATGGAATGAAAGAAATCCAGAACTGGACACTTACTGGGTATTTTTACGAAGGCTTCTGAGCTATCAGGGATTTGTCCTCCTTCCAATATTGGGCGTTGGGCCTTTCTTTCTACCGCGGTTGTTCGGCTTAAAACGTGACGACGTTTTTCCTGAGATGCGCTGGCCGAACCCAGCGTGGTGGCGCAAGGCCTGCCTCGCATTTGGAGTAGGTGGCACCGTGATAGTTTCCTTCTTTGTCGAGCTTGAGGGATGGTATCGGACGGCGCACGCCGTTCGCTTTATCGCAGTATTGGTGTACGTGCTTCGGGAGTTCCCATTCCGCCGGGCCGGTCAGGAACGGAACACCCTGGCGCTGGCGGTGCAAATCGCATTCGCAGTCATGCTAAGCGGTTATTTGGCGGTGGCGCTCTTTCCGGCATACCGTGTAGCGCTGCTCCATCTCGCTTTCGCAAGCGGGTTCGGCATTATCGCGTTTACCGTTGCCACCCGCGTGGCTTATGGCCATGCGGGGCAGTTGCGTCAGCTTGCCGTTAAGAACAGGTGGCTTGCCGTCGCTGTCGGAATCATTCTGTTCGCCACAGCCACCCGTGTGAGTGGCGACTTTTGGCCCAAGATTATGGCCTCGCATTACATCTACGGTGCCTGGGTGTGGATCATTGGTGTGGCGATCTGGGCTTGGCGCGTGTTGCCGCGGTTGCTGGAAGTGGAGGAAGATTGAGGTTGCGGCTCGACATTGCGGCTGGACCCTTGAAAATCGAGCTGTGAGCCGGATCGTTCTTAATCAAATCACCAAGTCCTACCGCCCCTCCGGGCAAGGATCAGAGGCAGTCCATGCCGTCCAGGATGTCACATTGACAGTTGAACCTGCTGAACTGCTCGTGGTGGTGGGACCCTCAGGCTGTGGCAAAACCACCACCCTGCGGCTGATTGCAGGTTTGGAATCACTCGATTCCGGCGAGATCCTCATTGATGACAAGCCCTGCGGAGCGCTCCCACCTCACCGCCGGGACGTGGCCTGCGTTTTTCAATCCGGGGCGCTTTATCCGCACATGACCGTTTATGAAAACCTGGCCTTCGGATTGCATGTGCGCGGACTGCCAAGGGAAGACACCCGGCAGCGCATTGCCGAGGCACTTGAAGTCCTTGAACTAGGAGGCTGCCAGGCACGGCTTCCACATGAGTTGTCGGGAGGAGAAGCGCAGCGCGTTGTCCTGGGCCGGGCACTTGTGCGGAAACCTGCAATCTTCCTTCTTGATGAGCCCTTGGCGCATCTCGACGAGCCCTCGCGGCTTCAACTGCGGGAATGGATACTGCGCGTCCATCAGGAAACACACGCCTCGATGCTGTATGTGACGCATGATCAACGGGAAGCCCTGGCCTTGGGTGACCGTGTAGCGGTGATGCGTGATGGGCAACTCGAGCAGGCAGGGCGTCCAGAGGAAGTTTACCGAACCCCTGCCAGCAAGTTCGTGGCAACCTTCATTGGCTCGCGACCCATGAACCTTTTCCCCGGGCAAATGGGGAGCCGCGACCAGCATTCATGGTTCGAACCCGAAGGCAGTGATGATATCGTCTTGGCGCTTCCCGCCGGGTTGGCCAATCCAGTTTCCGGCGATCCGGTGAAGGCGGTTCTGGGACTTCGTCCTGAGCACTTTTCATTGCTCAAGCCGGCTGGTGCAGACGAATCATGGCGACTGCCGGGCAGGCTGACCGGCATTGAATACAATGGGGCTGACGCATTTGCCAGGATAGTGTTCTGGGGCCGTGAATGGACCGTCCGCGTGCCCGGAGATCATTCGCTCCAGCCCGGTGCTGCCGTGGCGGTCTGGGCGGATCTGCGCCGCGCTAGTTTGTTCGATCTTCCCTGATCAAGCCGCTTTCTGAGCCAGGCACTCCAAATGTCGCCCGTTCCCCAGAGGTGATTTGCACTCGTGAGATTCGATCTCAAACCGGGCGAACCGGGTCCTTCGCATCAGGTGTCTGAGCTGCCCCGTTGTCATCCAGAAAAACGGTGAACGGCTCTCGCGTGCGTCTAGCCGGCCTTTTATTTGCCGGGGCAAGAACGGGTAGATCGCAGCCTTTATTCGCCGCCGGAAACGATAGCAAAGAGGAAGTCCGTCAAAATCCACAATGTTGAACAGCAGCTTGCCTCCCGGCGCAAGCCATCGATGCATCTTTTCACACAGTTGTGCTGTGACGGGGCACCCGTGTCCAAACATTCCAAGGGAAAAAATGAAGTGAAAGGATTCGGTCGGAAAGTCAGCTTTGTAAACATTGCCCTGGTTCAGCTCGATTTGCCTCGCAACAATTTGGTCCTCGCAAACCGGGTGGCGAGCCGCTGCAAGCATCTCCTCTGAGAGGTCCAGGCCCACTAACCGCTCCGTGTTTCGCACGCAATGGAAGTAGCGTCCCGTACCACAACCGAGTTCCAGCACATCGATGGGATGTGGAAAACTGTCACAAATGCTCCGGATGCGATTCCCCAACCGAACATGGTTCTCGGTTGTCACCTCAATCTCATCGTCCAGCCGGTATTGGCGAGTTACCTGGCGGTAATCGGCCTTAATAGTCTGCTCAAGTTGCGAGTAATCAATATGCACACTTCGCCTTTCGGATTCTTAAACTAAACAGATTGAACCCTTCCTCAATGGGGGATTAAGCTTAGGGAGTTATCCCATGAAGGCTGGTATGGGAACCCCGTCTAATGCTCCCTTTGCTTCCGACACTGTTCGGGATTACTTTGCGGTTACTATGGGATTAAACCGAACTGCTGCCGCTTGAAGAGCCATTATGAGTGCATCTATTGAGCGTCGTGCCAATCGTCTTGCTGGTCAGAAGTCACCTTACCTCCTCCAACACCAGTATAATCCCGTCGATTGGCATGCCTGGGGGAGTGAAGCGTTCGAACGAGCCCGTGCCGAGCAGAAGCCAATCTTTCTCAGCATCGGTTACTCGACGTGCCACTGGTGCCATGTCATGGAGCGCGAATCGTTCGAGAACGCAGAGGTTGCCCGTTTTCTGAACGAACATTTTATCAGCATCAAGGTGGATCGCGAGGAGCGGCCGGACGTGGACAAGATCTATATGAGTTTCGTCCAGGCGATGACAGGGCAGGGCGGGTGGCCTTTGAATGTCTTTCTAACGCCTGATCGAAAACCTTTCTTTGGCGGCACCTATTTTCCACCCGCCAATACACATGGCAGACCCGGTTTTCTGCAAGCCCTGCAACAGTTAGCTGCCGTTTGGAAGGAACAGCGGACGGAGATTGATGCCTCGGCAGAGCATATTCACCAGCAACTCAGCTCATTTGCCTCTCAGATTAAGCCCGGCGATTCCCTGCCTGGCACCGAGGCGTTGGATCGGGCAGCGGCTCTGCTTAAAGAGCATTTTGATCCGCGGCACGGCGGGTTCGGAACGGCTCCGAAATTTCCACAGCCCAGTCAGCCGCGCTTTCTATTGAACTATGCGGCCTCTCGCGGAGATGCCGAGGCGCGGCAGATGGTTTTACAGACGTGTGATCACATGGCCGCCGGGGGGATCAATGATCAGCTAGGAGGTGGATTCTCACGCTACTCAGTAGATGCCGAGTGGCTGGTGCCCCATTTCGAGAAGATGCTCTACGATAATGCCCAGCTTGTTCAGCTTTATCTCGACGCGTTTCTGATTAGCGGGGACCAACGGCATGCCCAGACCGTGCGACAAACCATCGAATACCTGCTCCGCGATATGACCCATCCAGACGGTGGCTTCTTTTCTGCCGAAGACGCCGACAGCGAGGGGCATGAAGGAAAGTTCTACTGCTGGACCAGGGAGGAATTGGAGCGCCTGCTGGAGACTGGAGAATACCGCATCGTGGCTCGCTATTTCGGAATCACGGATCAAGGAAACTTCATTGATCACAGCCACCCGCACCCACTACCCAAGCAAAACGTTCTGAGCATCGTCGCACCCGATCTGGATGAGGCGGGGATTGCCTTGTTGAAATCGGCTAAAGAGAAGATGTTGAAGGCACGGGCGCTGCGAGTGCGTCCCCATTTAGACGATAAGATCCTGGCTTCCTGGAACGGATTGATGCTGGGGGCGTTAGCCCGGGCAAGTGCCGTTCTGAACGAGGAACCCTGGCTAGAGGCGGCCCAGAAGAACTTTGATTTCTTGCGAACTCGTTTGTGGGATGAGTCGCGGAAGGTGCTGTACCACCGTTGGCGCGAGGGGGAGCGGGACGAGGTGCAGTTGCACTCCGGCTATGCCTTTCTTCTCAGTGGGGTGCTGGATCTATATGAGGTGACGCTTGAACCCGGCTACCTGGAGTTTGCCATCCGCCTTGCCGAAAGCATGATCGAGACCTTCTATGACCGTGAATTGGGCGGGTTCTGGCAGAGCGCTTCGAGCTCCGAGCTGATCATCAAGGTGAAGGACGATTATGATGGAGCAGAGCCGTCCAGTAATTCAGTGGCCACCCTGGCCCTGCTTCGCCTGGGCAAGATCACCGGTCGGGAGGATTTTTCGGAAACAGCGAGGACGACGCTCAGGTTCTTTGCAGGTCGATTGGAACGTGAACCGCAGGCGATGCCTGTGATGCTTCAGGCGTTGGGGTTTGCCCTCGAAGAGCCACGTCGCGCAGTGATCACGGGCGGACCTGACCAGCCCGGAACGCGGGCTCTTCTGCGTGCCGTGCACGGCGTTTATCAGCCGAACCTGGTGGTTCTGGGCACCCAGGGGCCTGTAGAACCCTTTGCTCAAACGCTCCCCAGGAATGAGACGCCGCAGGCGTTCATCTGTTCCGGCACTGCGTGCCAACCGCCTGTAGAAACGGCTGATCAGGTGCGCGCATTGCTCATGGGCACATAGGACCCCGGTGCGCACCATGACGGAACGAGCCTGTCGTGTTACTTTTTAGATTTTTCCTGAAGGAAAACGAAAACGCCCTTTTTGTTGCCCACAACAATGTCCGGCAGTTTGTCTTCATTCATGTGGACAACGCTTACCTGAGTTCCCACGCCTGAATCTGAATCGATCAGTTGCGGGACAAACTCGGCTCTGCCCGGCGCCGGGCGAGTCAGCTTGAACCAGTAGAGCACCGCAGCACCGTTCGAATCGGGATCAGGACCACTCTTGCCGTGCGCCCAGAAACGTTTGCCAGTGACAAAGTCCTTCAAACCGTCACCATCGATATCAACCAGTTCAAAGGCGTGCGCCTGGGAAAACTGGATTCCTAGTTTGTTGGTTGATTTGTCGGACGCCAGAATCTCGTGAGTTCTGAAGGAGATCGCTTTTCCATCGCGTGTTTGCTCGTACCATACCAAGCCGTAACCGTGGGGGTTGAGAGTAGTCAGCACGTCATTAAAACCATCACCGTTAATATCGTAAACGATCATCTGGGCGGCAGCGTCGCTGAAAGCGAACGCGTGACGTTTCCAAACAGGGTCGCCTTCGCGGGAAGCGGGGTGTTCCCACCAGGCATCTTTATCGAGCAGATCCATATCGCCATCGCCATCGATGTCGCCATAGCCGATGCCATGGGAATAGCGCTGGTAATCGCCTTTCGGGCTGACCGCATGGAATTTCCATGCGTCCTGGGGTTTGGACCAATCCGCCTCGACATAGCCCAGAAAGCCTTTGGAGCAGCACAACATCTCCGGCTTGCCGTCGCCTGTGATATCGGCGAATCCCGGTGATTCATTGTCCAGCACATCGAAAACCACGTGTTTCGGCCAATGCTCCTTTTTTCCTTTCGGGTTTTCGTACCAGGAGACCTCTGTGCCAGGATGCGGATAAACAACCATATCCATCCAGCCGTCCTGGTTGAAATCCCATGTGTAGGTGAGGAAACAATCGGCGTAGGCATTGTTCTCTCCCAAGGCGCCTTCCCATCCAGGTGTTTTCTCTTTGGTTCCGTTGGGCAGAGTCCTCTCGAAGCTGGCGGTGGCCGGGTAGATTTCGAAGCGTTTCTGAAAATCAGGTCCTGCGTACCAGAAAGGGCCGCTGACCACGTCCATGTTCCCGTCCCGGTTGAAATCCCCACCATGGGCGCCTTCTGCCCAAAACTGATCTGTGGCTTCGATTTTCTTGAAAGTAACCGGGGCAGGGGCAGCCAACACCGCTGTCGCCGCGCAAAACGAAAACAAAAGGCACAACTTGGTCATGCATCCATCCTTGAGTTTCCCGAATCAGCCGTCAAGCCATGGATTTGTAGTAGTTGCGGGCGTGACGCAAATCTCGTATTGCTCCTAAGATTGACTTCAGGAGGCGGCTTGCCAAAGTTTGCCATGCTCATGCGACTGCACCTCCGCATCCGAATAGGCCTTCTTCTCGGCCTTTGGAGCCTCACCACTTTTCCCCTGTTGGGTGCTGAGGTTGTAGAGGCGGATATTTGTGTGTTCGGTGGAACGTCCGGAGGAGTCGTGGCCGCAGTCCAGGGTGCCCGCATGGGCAAGCGGACGATTCTCCTTGAGCCAGGGCGGCACTTGGGCGGTATGACCGCCGGCGGCCTCGGTGCGGTAGATATTGGGGACCCTCGGACTGTGGGAGGAATTACGCGGGACTACTTCACACGTTTGGCTGGGAGCTACGGGACTCAGTTGCGCTGGGATGCTCCACTGGAGCGAAAATCCGGCGGGCCGGCCACGGGTGGCCCGTTCGTGGTCGAGCCTGGCGTAGCTGAAAAGTTGTTCCTTAGCTTTATTCGTGAGGCCCAGGTGCCGGTTTATTTTGATGCACGCCTGCGACAAATAATGAAGGAGGGGACGAGAATCAGGGAAATCCGCACTGAGGACGGGCGGGTTTTTCGCGCCCGCATGTTCATCGATGCCACGTACGAAGGTGATCTGATGGCCCGGGCAGGAGTCTCCTACACAGTCGAACGTGAAGGCAACGTCAAGTACGGTGAGAGCTACAATGGCATTCATTACGACGCCAAGTATCAGCCCCGGACTAATCATCTTCAGCCAGGACCGAGCGGACGCGTTCCAGGCGGGCAGGGGGTTTGGGATCGGGATCTGCCTCTTGATCCATACCGTGTGCCAGGCAAACCCGAAAGCGGTCTGCTGCCGCTGGTGCAGCCTGGTGATCCGGGAAAGCTTGGCGATCCGGCGCCTGGAGTGCAGGCTTATTGTTTTCGACTCTGTCTCACCACGAATAAAGCCAATAGCAGGCCGATTGCACCGCCGCCCGGCTATGATCCCGGGCAATACGAACTGGTGGCTCGGTTTATTGAGGCCTGCAAGAAGATGGGGGACGACATGGACCTCCGGTGGTTTGCCAAATACGATCCCTTGCCCAATGGCAAGTTCGACTTCAACACGGCGACCTTCGGTGGGAACTTGCCGGGGGCAAGCTGGGCGTGGCCTGACGCCAGCTATGCCGAACGTGAAGCCATTTCCCGTCAGCACGAGAACTACCATCGTGGGCTTTTCTATTTCCTTGCCGCAGATCCTCGGGTGCCGCAAAAGGTTCGAGCGGATGCCCTCCGGTTTGGATTACCGAAGGATGAGTTCCTCGATACCGGTGGCTGGCCGCACCAGATTTATATACGCGAAGCACGGCGCATGGTTGGGACACTTGTCATGACCGAACACCACACCTTTGGGCGCAAGTTGGCCCCAAGCTCGGTTGGACTCGGCTCCTACGGGACAGATACCCACGAAGTTCGGCGCGTCGTGAAAGAAGGTGTCGTGACCAGGGAAGGGAAGACCGCCACAGGCAGAGGCGGCGCGCCACCGTATGCCATAGGTTATGGCGCGTTGCTGCCAAAGAAAAGCGACTGCGAGAATCTGTTCGTAACGTTTGCTCTATCCGCGAGTCATACCGCCTTCAGCAGCATTCGTATGGAACCGGTGTTCATGGTGCTCAGCCAGTCGGCGGCCACTGCGGCTGCTCTATCGATCACTCAGGAATCCGCGGCACAGGATCTCGATTACGGAACCTTGCGGCAGCGGTTGCTGGACGACCGGCAGGTCCTCGAGTGGAAGAAGCCCAAGACCAAAAAGTAACCATGTTGCGTCCTCTTAAGCGACAATCCTTAGTGGTTCAATCCGCATCGATTCTGCGAGAATACATCACTGCGCGGTGCGCCGGCGAATCACTGCCGAGCGAACGAGTGCTTTGCGCCCAGCTAGGGATCAGCCGCATGACTCTCAGAGCTGCGCTGTCACGGCTGACGGAGGAAGGCCTGCTTCGCAGTGGGAAGGGCCGGAGACACCGGGTATCGGGCCCGAAGGAAGCTGGTCGGCGACCAGATGCGAGCCGGGATGTCATTATCCTATCCCCGGTCCCATTGCCTGCCGTTGATCCGCGTGTCTTATTCTGGATCGATGAGCTGCGCGAAGCGGTTGCCAAGGAAGGTTACAGACTTGAGTTTCAGCAGCGCGTTGCTTTTTACGGCAAGAACCCAGGGCGGGCCCTCGAAGAGTTGGTTTCACAAGTCCGTCCTGCGGCATGGTTGCTGTACCTATCCACCCAGGCGATGCAGGCGTGGTTTTCTGCGCGCGGATTACCCGCTATCGTTCCGGGATCATGCTACCCGGATGTGCAGTTGCCATCTGTCGATGTGGATTACCGGGCGACCTGTCGGCATGCTGTCGGCCGTTTCCTTGCGCTGAAACATCGATGCCTGGCGTTGATCAATCCCAGGTCGGAGGCAGCCGGCGATCTGGAAAGCGAGGCTGGCTTTCGCGAAGCAGGAGCCGGAGTTGAGGCCCTTGTTGCACACCATGATGGCACCGTAGCTGGTGTGTGTGCTCAACTCAGCCGGTTGCTCCAGAGGAAGTCTCCTCCGACAGCTTTTCTGGTATCGCGTCCTGCCCACGCGTTGACCTCCCTTGGTTATTTGGTTCAACGCGGCGTCAAATTCCCCAAACAAGCGGCATTGATTGCCCGGGACCATGATTCATTCCTGGAGCATGCCGTTCCTTCAGTGGCGCGTTATCAAGTCGATCCTGAACTGTTCGCGCATAAACTATCCCGGCTGGTATTGGAAATTGCTTCAGGAGGTAATGCCCGGGGACGAGACTACCGGATTCTACCTAACCTGATCCCGGGACAAACCCTTGGCTGAATTCCCCTCACCGGGAGGCGGAGTTCCGGAGTCGAAGAAAGTCAAAGATGTGCCGTCTCATGGAGACTGCCACTTCTTCAGGTGTTTGGGTTGCATCGATGACGCGGCCATTTGGCAGACCACGCACCAGGTCTGCATAAGCCTGGCGTTGCCGTTCGGTCTCAGCTTCTGGCACTTCCTGTTTGCGTTGGCGCAGGACGGATGTAGGTGCATCGAGCGCAAACACCACGTCCGGCTTTGGCAGAAACCAGTGACCGAGCCGGACCAGAATCATCGGAACCTGCAACCGATATCGTCGTTGATCGACAAAGAAGTCGTAGTAGTAACGATCGATAATCGTCAATCCGCCCTTGAACTTTCGAGGCTTAAGCCTCAGGAAAGCTCCCAGCACGAACTCCACCCAATGCAGCGTGAAAAACGCCACTGACACAGGGAACGCGCGAGGTTTGATCGCATGCGGGGCTGTGACAGGCGCGCGTGCGGCTTGGCGTTTTCCCGTAAACACCGGTGGCTTCCAATGGTAATGGGCTCCCTTATCCGGGGGGAATGTCCCGGCAAGCTCCTGAACAAGGAGACTTGAGGCGGTGCTTTTGCCGCAACCATCGGCTCCACACAAGACGACTGTAATCCCGGGCGGACTGAACCAGCGCCGAATCCAGCGAACCCACGTCTTAAACAGAAAACCCAGTGTGCCGGCTGGCCGGCGTGTTAGCTGGCGCTGAATCAAGGACCGGCGGAGACTGGATACTCGTTTTTCAATCGCTTCCCACTTTCCTTGTGCGGCGTGGGTGACAATGAGGTCGGCCAATGACTCCCCGTAAAGAGGAGCCAGTGAAGTTTTGGCTGCTTCCGGTTGCTCACGAAAGACATCCTGGATCTTTCCACGATACTTTTCCTTCACCTTCCCGGCATGTATCAAATAGCCGATCAGGCTATTGACTGCTTCATCGACCGGGTGCGGGATAGCGAATAAACCGCGATCTATCCGGCGTCCGAGGAAAGTGGAAACATCGACGAGTTCGAACCCTCGCCACCAGGTGCCGAGGCAAAGGTCGAAATGGGTTTGAGCCCCGCTCTCGTGCCCCAGAAATAACGCGACTACTGCGAATTCTGCTCTCATCAGGAGCTCAAAACCCTGGTCCCGAGCGGCATTGGCAACGCACTGCTCCGCGCGGGCTAGATGCTTCTGGGCGATCAGGACATCCACATCATTGGAGGTGAATTCGGGAAGCTGCTCGTAATTGCGCAAGACCAGAAACGGAATGCCCGCCTGTTTCCAAGCCTGGAATACGGCGATAATCAAATCGCGGATTTGGTTTTGCTGGTGTTCCGTCAAAGCCCCCGCAGGTTAACGCACGATAGACGCGGGGTAAATTGCAAATCGACGGGGTACTATCGAGCGAGAGGGAACGAAAAACCTAAAATGTAATCACGCCAAGACGCCAAGATGCAAAGGTGGAAAATCAGACCAGGAAAGAGAATTTTCTGATGCCAGCCTTCAACCACCTGTCATTCCCCAATCCCAACGGGATTGCGCCCCGAAGCCCAGGGTTGCGACGCCAGTCGCTACCCTGGGTCAGCCCCCAAGTTAATTCCTCCAATATTTCCCCTCTGGTTCGGCGCGTGTCAGACGCGCCCGAACCAGAGGGGAAATATTGGTGTTGTTTCATGCCGTTCTACCCAGGGCGACGGCCTCACGGACTGGCCCTGGGCTACCGGGTTGCCGCTCCTTCAGAGCTCGGGAACGGCTACACTGGGGGTCCAATGGCTCTATTCGGTTCCTCGCTTTTGCTGACCGTTTTGAGCGGCAGTCCCCGACTTAGGAGTAACCAGGTAACTGGTAGTTGACATTCCTGCGGCCGAGGTAGCATGATTCGTCCCATGGCAACCCTCGTGACAAAGCGTTCGCGTCTTAGCCCAGTGTCATTGTCTGATCTACACTTTTGACTTTTATGAAGGTGATCCTCGATTACGCAAATCGCCTGGAGAAACGCAGCCGTTACTGGCGAGTTTTTCGCTGGCTTGCGGTCGGCAGTGCCGCCGCAGGCTGGAGACGCAAAGGATGAGAGCTAGCGATTCGTGCCAACCGATGTCGGGAGCTTGCCTCGTTTATTCGATAGCGCTCTTTACCGAGCGTGGCTGCGCTTATTGTTCGCCGAATACTTGCCGCTATGTTTGAACTACTACGAAACCTGTTTGGGAAGAAAAGCCATCAAGGTTCAGACCCTGATGCCAAGGCCGCAGAGGAATGGTATGAGCACAAATCAAGGCTGATGGAAGATATGCTGGGGAGGGAGCACGGCATGGTTATGCACGCTCTTATTCCCTACGCGCTCGGTGGTGGCTTGGATCTGTACTATTTTCCCAATGGGATTCCCGGCACGGCTGTAGCGACAAAGGAACTTTCAGAGCTTCCCAATGAGGGATCATCCAATAAGTGCTTTTCCTGTTATGAGCTTGTGATGTTTACGCGCCACACGGTTAACCTGGACGATGCGAAAAACAAGGAGACTGCGTTCGGAAAGGCACACGCGAACATCAACATCCTTCTGAACCACATGGCCCCGTACAGTGCCTCGGCGTCGTTAAACCCGAACGAAACTTGCGAATTTCCCGCTGACATGGCTTCGGTGGGAGGCAAGTGTCTCATCTTTGACGACTACGGCTCCCGCACCACCAAATCAGTTCGCCGATTCGGAGTCCTCGCAGTTATTGAAGTCTTTCGCTCCGAGATGGACTTCGCCCGCACGCACGGCGGGGCACAGCTCATCGCGAAGCTCAAATCCGCCGGGCATTACCCGTACTCAGATCTTGATCGTGAACCAGTGGCGTAGGCATTGGCGTTCCATTAGGGGATTATCGGTTTTGCTCTTCCCTGGGGTCCTTGTAGGAAGAACCCGGACGGGAGTTTCAGTTGAGTGCCGATTTCGATAACACGCGCATTGAGCGAGGCTGTGCACATGAAAGGATTGAGTGTTCTAGTGACTCTTGCCCTCCTGGCCTTCGCCCACTTCCTGAGCGGGCAGTTGCAGCAGGCAGGCCAACTGCCCGCCGATCGTGCCAGCGTTCATTGTCCCGTGGCTAAGCCCATGGTTCATAGCGACGTGATTTTGGTCGCGAAGCAGGCTAGCACTCACATCTGGAACTGAACTTTCGTCTCATGAAGTATTTTAAGAACACCAATGTCCTTGCCGGGCTCGCCCTTATCCTGCTGGGAGCCGGACTGTTCACTGCCTATTTTCTGCGAACTCCTTCCCGTGAATTAACTCGCACTGAGTTGGCCGGGTTGCTCGAGTCTAAGACCCTGTTGGAAGCGAGTGTGAAGCCCACGCCCTACGCTGGGATCTACCTGGTGGAAGGCAAACACAAAACCGCCGGAGGAACGCTCGAAAAGGTGTATCTAACCACTCACCTGGACGAAAGCCAGGTTAAGAACGTGTTTAATCAGTCGGGAATTAAAGTGGATCTGCCTGGTGCAGGGCTGCGCGGGCAGTGGGTGAACATCGTTTCCACGCTCCTGATCGCCGGGTTGGTGATCATGCTGGTGGTTTACCAGTCCCGCATCGGGAAAGGTAAAACAAGCCATATTCGCCAACGTCCAACCGTCAGTTTCAAAGATGTGGCGGGGATTGAAGAAGCCAAGAGCGAGGTTCAGGAGATCGTGGATTTCCTCCGCAATCCCAAGAAGTACCAGCGCCTCGGAGGCACCCTTCCCAAAGGGGTGCTTCTCATCGGCCCTCCCGGCACTGGCAAGACGATGCTCGCGAAGGCTATTGCCTGCGAAGCTAAAGCCGAGTTTTTCAGTGTGCACGGCAGCGATTTTACCGAGGTCTTTGTCGGTGTCGGCGCCAAGCGCGTTCGCCAGCTTTTCAAGCAAGCGGCCCGAAACAAGCCTGCGATTGTCTTTATCGACGAAATTGATTGCGTCGGGAAGAACCGCAAATTCGACACCCATGCCGAGCATCAACAGACGATCAACGCGTTGCTGGCGGCGATGGACGGGTTCGAGAGCAGCCAGGGCATCGTTGTCCTGGCTGCCACCAATCGTCCAGAAGACTTGGACGATGCACTCACCCGTCCCGGCCGGTTTGACCGCAAGGTGTTTGTCCCTTATCCCGATATGAAGGGACGCCGGGCGATTCTGAAGGCACATACAGACGGCAAGCCGGTTGCCGGACTTGATAAAGCTTTGGACACCATCGCCCAGACAACGCCCGGGATGTCAGGTGCCGATCTGGCCAACCTGGTGAACGAGGCTGCGATCTCGTGTGCGCTGCGTAGCGCCTCTGAGATTGAATTGAGCGATTTAGAATCTGCCCGCGACAAGGTTCGCTTTGGAACAGAACGCAAATCAATGGTCCTGAAGCAGCGTGAACGAGAGATGATTGCCTACCACGAGGCAGGGCACACGATCATGCATTTGCACACGAAACTGATGCCGCCGCTTTATAAGGTCAGCATTGTCCCCCGCGGTACAGCACTCGGCGTGACGACCCTTTTGCCGGATGAAGATCAGAATCTGCAAAGCCGCGCGTTCCTGCTTGAGGAATTATTGGTGCTGATGGGCGGACGCGCCGCGGAAAAGACCTTTTACGGTTGCACCACGAACGGAGCATCGGGCGACCTCGATGTGGCCCGAAAGATTGCCAGAAGCATGATTCACGAGTGGGGCATGGGCGCCCGGCTTTACTACGAGCCGGAGCAGACCGATGCTGAAGCGGAGATCAACCGGTTGCTTGAAGAAGCGGATCGGCAGGCTCATGAAACGATCCTAGCCTACCGTGAGAGCACCGAAAAACTCGCCCGAGCGTTGCTGGATCGCGAGACACTGTCCCGTGACGAAGTGCTGGCGCTGGTTCAGCCAGTCCAGGAGGAGCTGGCGGCCTAATCCTTCCTATTGTTCTTAGCTAGAGGCGCCTGACGCAGTCCGGCGCCTCGTTTGCTTGTGAGCAGGCAAAAACCTTGATGTGAGTCAAGGCGGTGAACACCCGTTATGTTAAGGTCTTGCCGGGTTCGCCCCGAGAGTTTAGGCTCTGAGGCGATACCAACGGTGGCTTGAACGCAACGGAGAGATCGCCTCTTTCCGCTTGTCTGCATGAAAAACGTAGCGTTTAAAAGTAGCCTTGTACTGGCTTGCTTGATTGGAGTTGCTTGTGGCATAGGAGGGTACACCTTCATTTATGCCAAGGGCAGCTCCTATCTGACCAATGATCCCAAGGCGTGTGCAAATTGCCATATCATGGATGAGCACTACTCAGCGTGGATTCAGTCCAGCCACCGTTCCGTTGCCACCTGCAATGATTGCCATACTCCCAAAGGTTTCGTCGGAAAGTACGTTACCAAGGCCAATAATGGTTTTTGGCATTCCTTTGCCTTCACCACCGGTCGTTACCCCGACCCCATCCGGATCACCCCGCGAAACAGAAAGATCGCTGAAGGTGCCTGTCTCAAGTGCCATGCGTCCCTGGTGGCGGAGATCCAGGGGCCGCATTCTGGAAGTGAAGGAATGTCCTGCATCCGGTGCCACAGCACCGTAGGCCACCCGCGATAGGAGATTTTTATGAAGAACGAGAACGACCCTGTGCAATCGAATCAACCCAGGACCCGCCGCTCGGGCTTGTGGTTCATGGCGGCGGTCATCGGCGCTGCGTTGGCCGCCGTTGGCGGCACCGCCCTGCTGGTGAACATCATGGAACGCAAGCAGGAAGCCAAGAACCCGTTCTACCGCGTCGTCGAAATCACCGATGAAACAATCGACCCCGCGATCTGGGGCAAAGATTTCCCCTTCCAATACGACGGTTACAAGCGCACGGTCGATATGCAGCGCACCCGGTTTGGAGGGAGCGAGGCGTTTCCCCGGACACCTTCTGAAGCCGATCCGCGGTCAATCGTTGCCAGGTCCAAGCTTGAGCAGGACCCACGGCTTAAAACCATGTGGGCCGGCTACGCTTTCTCAAAGGATTACCGCGAACGCCGTGGTCACGCCTACATGCTCGAGGACCAGACTTATACCGAGCGTCAACAAGTATCCCAGCCGGGGACATGTTTGCATTGCCATGCCTCCGTTTACACTCCTTACAAGAAACTAGGTGATGGCGATCTGATGAAAGGGTTCGAAAAAATGAACCAGATGACGTTCAAACAGGCACGCGAACTGGTTACTCATCCGATTGCCTGCATCGACTGTCATGACCCGAAAACGATGGAGTTGCGCGTAACCCGTCCAGGGTTCATTGAAGGCATCAAAGCTCTGAAGGCTCATCAGGGAATCAAGGACTACGATGTGAACAAGATGGCCACGCGGCAGGAAATGCGCTCGTACGTCTGCGGTCAGTGCCATGTGGAGTACTACTTTAAGGGACCGGAGAAACGGCTGGTTTACCCCTGGCAGAATGGCCTGAAGATTGATGAGATCTACGCCTATTATTCAGAGGTGAAGCATAAGGATTGGGTGCATGGTGAAACGGGCGCTCCGGTGCTCAAGGCGCAGCATCCTGAGTTCGAAATGTTCAATCAGGG
The DNA here is from genome assembly GCA_942493075.1 of uncultured Verrucomicrobiota bacterium. Taxonomy (GTDB): domain Bacteria; phylum Verrucomicrobiota; class Verrucomicrobiia; order Limisphaerales; family UBA8199; genus JBBQYD01. The sequence continues at coordinate 1,363,000 of OW818681.1, forward strand.
CATCCATGCACGCTCCGGCGTAGCTTGCGCGGATTGCCACATGCCCTATAAACGCGAAGGCGCCTTCAAAGTCAGCGATCACCATGTACGCAGCCCTCTGCTCAACATCAATCGCGCGTGTCAGACTTGCCACAAATGGCCGGAAGAAGAGTTGCGCGACCGGGTCCATATCATTCAGGAGCGCACTTACCAGCTCCGGACGATGGCGATGAATGCTTTGGTGGACTTTATTGGTGACCTTAAGGTCGCCAAAACGAGCGGGGCCACCGCAGAGCAGCTCGCCAAGGCGTACGAGTTCCAACGCAAAGCCCAGTTCTATCTGGATTACGTAGAGTCCGAAAACTCGATGGGGTTCCACGCTCCCCAGGAAGCAGCCCGTATTTTGGGAGAGAGCATCGAATACTGCCGTCAGGGGCAGATGTCCTTGCGAGGCCTGACCGGGACGGGTTCTGCCGCTCCGAAATTAACTCAGAATTGATCCTGGTGACGAAACCTCAGGAACTCTACAGGTTCCTGAGGACCCAAAAAGCCAGGCTGATGCCCAGGGTGGCATACAGGCAAACTTGAGGCCAACGGCTGGCGGGCCGGCGGAGGTTCCAGAGCCCAGCGAAGGCGAACACTGGCAGAACCAACACGACAAGTGGATTCAACTGAAATGCAGCGGTGATGTTGCCGTGGAGCAATTGATGGGTCGCGCGCAAACCGCCGCAGCCTGGACACAACCAACCTGTCAGGTGACGGAACATGCAGCCAGGGTAGAACGCCGAACGTGCGGGATCGAAGAAGAACAGAATTCCCAGGAGGATGAGCCCCAAAACCGCGCCCGCCAGCAGGAACCACCGGAAATAACCAAAAGCCGAGGCGTGCCGCCCGATGATGGGCGGGTTCTCACTGCACTCGACCGCTTCAGGCATACCTAAATATGGAAACCGCCGTGATGATTGCCCATCGTGATTACTCCATGGAAGAGGCCGATCGCAACACCTAACAGCAGGCTTACCAGGGCGATGACGATGCCTGATATCGCCATCCATTTTCCTTGCTGCGATGGGTCCGAATTAATTTGGTACAATCCTACCACCGAAAAGATCAAGCCCAGCAGGTTTAATGGGGCTCCGAAACAGCAGCACCAGCCTAAAGTTACGGAGAGAATGGCAAAAACGAAACCGGCCAGAGCCATGGAGTTAGTGCGCTTCTCACCCGTGTAATAGGTGGTGGCACTCAGCGGCGGGGCAGCCACCGAAGCGAATTCCGGGAAAGCCCCCAACGGCAGCCAATTGACCCCGCCTTCGCGCCACGCAATCGTTTGGGGGTTCACTCGGCCTTCAGCCATCCATTGGCGAACCTGCTCAATGGAGGCTGGTCCATATTGTTTACCGTCCGCTCCAATGATCTTAAACATGATCTGGCCTTTCAGAACTCAGAACCATTCCTTTCGTCCATCCACGTAAATGCGCACAAACTCTTCATCACTCTTGCAGAGATAGACGATTCCTTCAATCAGGCCAATCACGCCGGTAACGACAGAGCCTAAGCCGCAGGTTAAAACGGTGGCCAGCAGCATGATCACGCCCGCGCCCGTGTAGCCGAGGATGAACTTGTGAATACCCAGCGATCCAAGGAGGATACCACAGACTCCCGCCGCGATTTTATTTGAAGCGCGAGCGGTGTACGGATTCGGTGCCGATGCAGCTAAAGGCGGTACCTGCGACCCGAGAGGTGGCGGGATCTTGGGTTCATTGGCGAATTCGGGCAAGGACCCCAGTGGCTTCCAATCCGTCGCGCCTTCAGCCAGCACCATTGTCTGGGCATTCACCCGGTTCTCCGCCATCCATTGCCGAAGCTGCTCAGCATTGACGGGCCCGTACTGCTGTCCATCCACTCCGATGATTTTATACATGGGTCCTTTCTATGTCCCGGCAGGTCCTCCTGATTGGAAGACCTGCCATGAGACTCTGCCTATTTCATAACAGCGGATTACACAACGCGCTATTATAATAAACAACCCACTTTGGACCCCTTTGTTTCAATTATTTTTCCGAGGGACCCCTTTTGAGATCTTGCTGGTTACCATTTCGACGGCACTCCATCGCTACTTCGCAGGGCGCGATTGTTGAAGCTCTCTAAGCTTCTCTCCTGCGGCTCCTGAATCGATCAGTTTTCCCGCCAGTTCCCAGCCTTCGCCGAGGCTTCGGGCCTTGCCAGCTACCAGCAGGGCCGCCGAGGCGTTGACCAACACCACATCCCGTCGCGGACCACAGTCTCTTCCAAGAATTACATCCTGCACAATCCGTGCGTTCACGTCCCGATCGCCTCCGCGCAAGTCGGCTAAATGAGCGGGTTGCAGGGGAAAATGGTCCGGGTGAAATGTTGAAAGGCTTAGTCCATTGGGTTGATAGAATTCAGCAATGCGCGTGGCCCCCAGGGTGGAGAACTCATCTAAAAACCGTTGGGTGCCATCTTCGGCCGTGACCGTCCCGCACACCACCATGCCACGGCGCACTCCCAGGCTCTGGAGCACTCGGGCGAACGGCTCACAGAGGTCCGGATGTGAAACGCCAATCAACACCATCGTCGGTTCGGCGGGGTTGAGCAGCGGGCCCAGGAAATTGAAGATGGTGGGCTGCCCTCGTTGGGCACACAGCTTCCGCGCCGGGACAATGTTCTTGAAAGCCGGATGATACCGCGGAGCGAAGAAGAACGCAAAACTATGCCGCTCCAACGCCTGGCCGATTTCATCCGGTCCGAGCTCAAAGGGCAACCCGAGCGCCTCCATGACATCTCCGCTGCCGACCAGCGATGTGCTAGCCCGGTTTCCGTGTTTGGCCACACATACTCCAGCGGAGGCCGCGATCAGCGCGACTGTCGTGGAAATATTGAAGGTGCTCAACCGGTCCCCGCCAGTACCCACGACATCCAGTTTGTCCGTGGCAGCGATTTGCGATGTCAGCACTGGCTTGACGCACCTCGTCCGCATGGCCCGAGCAAACCCTGCTATCTCACCCACGGTTTCCCGCTTCAAGGCAAGGTGGCATAGGAAATCGGCTTTGACCTCCAGCGGCAGGTCTGGAAGCGTGAGTTGTTCAACCGCGCTTTCCGCCTGATCCTCGCGCAGATGTTCGCCCCGCTTAATCTGTTGCGTTAATTGTTCGAGCACGCGCTCATCTTAAATCCCCGGACGAAAAGGCCAAGCCTCGATGCACAAATCATGCGTGATATGCAGAGGTATGATTAGACGGATGGCGAGGCTTATAATTCCAATAAGGTCGGCGAGGACAAGTCCTGGTTTGAATTTGTCACCCTTAGAAGTTCTTTCACCCTTGCGAGGTCTGAGACTCAAATGCAGGCATGCTATTCGAACCGAAATCAGTACTGTTGGTAGACTCCAATTCCGAAAAGGAATCGCATCGTGACCATGGACCTTATAGGTTATTCGTATGTCCATACCGCCGTGCAGCATGGCCGTGCTTAATTTGATGCGCCGCAAGGCTGCTCGTTCGGTAGACTGGCTCCTGTTGGTGACGTGCGTATCGTTTGGAGAGCTTAGCCTGACTTTCGCATTGCGGAGGTTGGGCGGGTTTCCCGCTGGAAAGATTCGTGTTGTATCCAACCAACAGGCACGGAGGTGTGGGCATGCAAACCAAAGGTAAAGCATGAATAGTCTTCCTGTTCTCAATCCGAAAGCCGCTGCTATTGACGTGGGCAGTGAGCAAATGCATGTGTCAGTTGCTGGCGGGCCGCCCAAGGTGTTTGGCTCGACCACCACCGAGTTGCACGCATTGCGCGACTACCTGCTGGAACAAGGGGTCAACACAGTGGCGATGGAAGCGACCGGAATTTATTGGCTTTGTCCGTATGAGGTGCTGGAAAAAGCCGGTCTCAATCCGATCATGGTGAACGGGAAGTACGTTCGCAACCTGCCAGGACGCAAGACCGACATGAGTGATTGTCAATGGCAGGCGACCTTGCATGCGCATGGGTTGCTCAGGGCGGGGTTTGTTCCGCCCGATCATATCCGGCGTTTGCAGGATTATTTGCGTTTGCGCGCCGATCACATCTCCAGTTGCGCCACGAGCGAGCAGCATATGCAGAAAGCACTGGAGCGAATGAACATCAAGATTCATGACGTGATCAGCGATCTGACCGGAGTGAGTGGATTAAAGATGGTGAGAGCTATTCTTGAGGGAGAGCGCGATCCGGAGAAACTGCTGGCATTGTGCGACCCGACGATCCAGAAGAAGAAAGCCAAGCGTGTGTGCGAAGCGCTGCGAGGGACGTGGAAGCAAGAGCACCTCTTTGCCCTGCGCCAAGCCTTGGCAGCCTGGGAGTTTTATCGCGCCCGGATTGCCGAATGCGATCAGGCTCTGGAAGAGGTGCTCAAGAAAATGACGGAGCACAAGGCCGATCCCCCTGGGGAGTTGCCCAAGTCGGACCGGAGGAACAAGAGCAACACTCCGCAGATAGATGGGTTGCTGGAGTTGCTCTGGAAACTCTGTGACGGCAAGGATGCGACAAAGCTGCCCGGGATAACTGAGTACACACTGCTACGGTTGGTTTCGGAGGTTGGAACCGACCTCAAAGCCCATTGGGAGAACGAAAAGAGGTTTACCTCGTGGCTGGGGCTGGCGCCCGGGACCCATCAGAGCGGCAAGCGGCGCAGATCCGAAAAGCGATCAACCAACAAAGCAGGCCGGCTCTTATGTGTGATTGCCCGAGCGGTGGGCAAGACAAATGATCGAGCCTTGGGAGGGTTCTATCGAAGAATCCGAAGCCGCAGCGGCGGCCTGGTAGCAAGCAGGGCACTGGCTCGCAAGCTTGGAGCAATGTTCTGGAGAGTGATGGTCCACGGATTAGCTTACGTGGAGCATGGTCTGGCCAAGTATGAGGAAAAAGTACTGCAGACCGAACATACGACATTAGCCCGCCGGGCCAGGAGACTCGGACTAACACTAACCCCTATGAAAACCTAGCTTTGCCCTCCCAAAAATCCTGCCGTCGTTAGGCAGGTCCATGGAAAGCCCCCGCCCCTTTTGATTCCCCCTGTTGCATCGGGTTGGCGCCGAAACGCGCCAACCCGAGCAACAGGAATACTAGTTCTTTCGGATTTTGCTTCCCACAGTACCGATCTAAAGTGTCACCGCATGATCCATGCATTTGGTACTCACCGAACCAGCCGCGTAGCCCCGACGCGGGCACCCGCTTGCGTTCCCTTACGATTCACGGATTACGGATTACGTATCGACCCCTTGCGCCGTCCAGCTCTCGACCCGCTTTCACGTTTTACGTTTCACGTTTCACGCCCCCCTTTAGCCTTGCTCCAGCGCGCTTCGTAGAGCTTTGCCATGAGATTTTGCCGGCAAGTTCGATCAGCTTTAGGCATACCTCGACGGACTTCTCCATATCCTGAACAGCAACCCATTCCAACGGGCCATGGATATTATGCATTCCTGCAAACAGGTTGGGGGTCGGTAATCCCTCCTCGGTCAGACGGGACCCATCGGTTCCACCGCGGATAGGGTTTTCCACCGGCTCGAGCCCGGACGCGCGGACTGCCTTTCTGGCGAGATCCACCGGCCTCACATCCTGGCGCAGCCAGTAGGCCATGTTCCGGTATTGCTTTTGAATTCGGCATTCCACCCGCGCACGCGGTTCGGCGGCGCTCAGGCCCTTGCAGAGCCCCTTTAGAATAGCGCCTTTCTCCTCAAGCCCCTTCATCTCGAAGTCACGGAGAATGAACCTGAGCGTCGCACGTTCTGGCCCCGCATCCACCCGGAGCGGGTGGATGAAGCCTTCCCGCAGGTGGGTGGTTTCCGGCGCACAACGTTCCCGAGGCAGGCTGGTCAGCAGTTTGGCCGCCAAAAACGTGGCGTTCACCATCCCTTTGGAGCGGGCTTCTCCCGGGTGAGTGGATACTCCCTCAATACGCACTTCGGCAGCATCGCCCGAGAATGTCTCCCAGCAAATCTCTCCTACAGGCCCGCCGTCCAGTGTATATCCGATATCTGCTGAAAGTGCTTTCAGATCCAGTTTGTCCACGCCACGTCCGATCTCTTCATCCGGTGTAAAGCACAGGCGTATCTCGCCATGCGGGATGGTTGGATTCTGAACGAGCGCTTCGGCCAAGGTCATCACGATCGCCACTCCAGCCTTGTCATCAGCGCCCAGCAACGTGTCGCCGCTCGCGGTGACAATGTCCTTGCCGCACGCATCTGCCAGATCCGGCGAGACAGCTTGGTCGAGCACGAGCTTGGGATTGGCCGGGAAACGGATGGGACGTCCATCGTATTTGCGATGAATAATTGGCTTAACATTCTTGCCCGAGAAATCCGGCGCCGTATCCACATGAGCGAAGAAGGCCAGCCTTGGCGCTTTGGGGGTTCTGCGTGTCGCTGGGAAACTCGCGATCACGTAACCATCTTCCGTTAAACGAACGTCGCGCACTCCCAAATCCTCCAGTTCCTGACGCAGGCGTTTCTGGAGCACCATTTGTCCGGGTGTGCTGGGGCAGTTAGGTGATTGCCCATTGCTTTGAGTATCCACCTGCACATACCGGAGAAAACGGTCCAATAATGTTTCTGCCATTGGGCAAATCTGCCGTCTGCAAACCTCCGGGTCAATTCACCTGTTCATTTGCCAGCACGAAGCCAAGGCTATTTCAGACGGAAAAAGCGCCCTGGCCCCGTTAGTTCTTGCATGCACGGGCTCTCAGATGCGAGATCGAAGAACGGGCCGTCCGGGGAGAAGGAATACTGAAGTGTTGCTCCCGGGTTGCTCCATTGGAGGACCAACTTATTTCCGGAACGATGCCCGTTGATGATCCGTGTGACCGGTGGAACATGACCTGAACTCACGGCAGCGAACGATAAGCCAATTCGAAGATCGTCCACCACAAGGTCACCTCCCATATCGCTGCCTTGCCGAAAACCAAAGGAACTGATGCGGGTCGGGTCAATACTGTCATCCGCCCATGCACTTTGGTCCTGTTCAGATTGCGGGTTGACCCAGAGGCAGGCTTGCCCCAGATCGATATTATAGCGAAGAACAACCCGCAAATCGGTGTTGCTCTCAAGATCCTGGTTCAAACCTACCGGCACACCTCCCCCATTGGACACCAGCATGCGAAAGCGTCCCGAAGTGGCATTGGTTGTTGAGACATATAAACGGCCCAGCATGCTATTTCCGGACCCGAAATGCGCAAAGGGGCCGGTCGCTTTTTTCGGCAGACCGGGCAGCCTCATTCGAAATGAAGCGTACAGAACCGTGTGATTGCTGACCGCGTATGGGCCCCCAGGCAAAGCGATTGAAATGTCTTCGGTTTGGGTGATGAGCAATGGGATTTCTCCGGCTACTACCTGCGTCTGGCCCTCAATTCCCGAGCGGTTGTACCATAGACCGGCTGAATTGCTGACCACCGAGCCATCATCATACTCAAAGGGGTCAAATAGCAGCATCTCGGCACTGGGGCGAACGACTAAAGGGAAAAGCGTCCATGCCGTTTTTTCGCCGTCCGATACCTCGACGAACAGAGGGCTGACTCCTGACTTGCCCGAGGCCGGTCTTATACTGAGCCAACGGTTGCTGCCGCTTCCACCGAATGTCAGACCGGATGCGGGAATCAGGACTTGATTGGATGAGTAAGCGTGAACCGACAGCAACTCAGCCACTGATTCCGGATCTCCGACCTTGAATGGAATTGTCAGAGACGAGTTAGCGAACAGGTTGGTGGTGCCAAGTTGAGTGATCACCGGTTCACAGTTCAGGGGGAGGACAGTCACTTCAAAGGTTGTCCGTGCGCTCCTTCCGCCCTGGTCCATGACCGTTACCTGTACGATCGAGGTGCCTTCCTGGGTTCCAGCCGTAACCACGATCGTGCGATTAGGCCCACTCCCCGCAAATTGAACCGATTCAGGCGGAACCACCGCCGGATCGGATGAGTTGATGCTCAGGTTAAGCGCAACCGCCGGATCTTCGGCGTCCATCACCGTAAAGGGCAGGGGACCACTCGCCCCTCCTACCCGTAGTGTCTGCGGTGCTAGCGATGAAATATAGGGTGGGTTGTTTCCGCCCGGCATTAAATTGCCTGTGACGGTCACCACGTCAAAACGGATGGTTCCGCTGGTGCTGTAGTTGGTTCCCGCAGTAGCCACGAAGCGCTCCGCGCCAGTCCCGAGTGCTGTGCTTTCCCACTCAGTAACCATGCGGAACCCAAACATTGGATTATTAGCGGCGCCACTGATTGCGGCCAGGTTCACGGTGCAATGCTGGAACTTGCTGCCAGTTGTAATCTGGGTGACCGGTCCATCGACAAACTCGCTGCCATCCAGAGTATATTGAAATCGCGTAAAGCGGCTCGCCGTATCGGAATTGCGTTGTTCCCAACTCACATTGATTTGCTCGTATTCCGCCGTGCTTGCATCGAAGCGAACCCCTGCTGATTTGTTCACATTCGTGGCAGAGGGGTATTTCTCTGTGGCCCATCCTGAGTTGTCCACAGTGCCCGCTGGATCATGACCCGCCGCAGTGTCGCCTGTGCCGAAAGAGGTCTTAATTTCGCCCACAACGCTTGCATATCCCCAGCCGGACGATGGTTCGAGTGAGCCGGTAGTAGCCTGTCCATCCGGCCAGGGGCTGTTGAAGGTCCAGAGGACAATTGTTTCCGGGCGGGCAGTCATAATACCTGCCAGCAAGCAGCATAAAAGCATTAGGAGCTTCATAAGCATCAAGCGGCAACGGGGACGGTAGGCATTAATGAGCTAATGCTTGTATAAGGTCAAGTGTAAAGTGACACCACAGGGGGGCCAGAAGTGCGTTGCCAGTGTGGCATTCTTTGATAGCTTGGCACGGGATCAACGACGATCAATTAGCTCAAACGTCCTCAGGAGTCACAATTGGCACGTACATCTATCAATCCGGCAGGCTGCCTGCTTTTAATCTGCTATCTGGGTTTTGTAAGCCTCGGATTGCCTGACACCTTGATCGGCATCGCATGGCCTTCTGTCCGGGCAACGTTCAGCCTCCAACACAGCGATGTTGCCTGGATTTTCTTCGGTTCCGGATGCAGTTACCTGCTTTCCAGTATCTTTGCCGGACGGTTGCTCAAGTTGATGAGTGTCGGTTCACTGCTGGCGGGAAGCAGCCTTCTAGTAGGCATGAGCGGATTGAACTTTGGCTTTGCCCATGTTTGGCCTTTATTTGCCTCCGGAGCGCTCTTGCACGGCCTGGGCTCAGGCGCGATTGACGCCGGGTTAAACCATTATGTAGCCAATCATTTCTCGGCCCGTCATATGAATTGGCTTCACGCATGTTACAGCCTTGGTGCCATGATCGGGCCGCTGATCATGACAGGTATGATCGCCTGGACCCATTCCTGGCGCTCAGGGTATCTGCTGGTAGGCTCAATCCTTCTCGTGCTGGCACTTTTGTTCGGACTTACAAGGAGGCTGTGGAACGACCCTGAACTGCGACCAGATTCGTCTGTCCAAACCCAGTCAGTCCAACATATCTCGACCGCTCAGGCGTTTCGGGACCGCACGGTATGGTGGCATATCGCACTTTTTTTCATCTATGCCGGGATCGAAGTTTCTTTGGGACAATGGAGTTTCTCTATACTGACGGAATCCCGCGGCATCACTCCGGAGGTTGCCGGGGTCTGGGTAGCGGTTTATTGGGGAAGCATCCTGGGCGGACGGATTCTGTTCGGCTTTATTGTGGATCGGTTCGATCTCGACTCCCTGGTGCGGTCGAGCATGGCAGTCGTGCTGTTCGGGACAGCGCTCTTTGCCTGGAATCCTGCGCCGATCATGAATCCGATCGCTCTGGGAATCGCGGGACTGGGGCTTGCTCCTATCTATCCATGTTTGATGACCCGAACCCCGCAAAGGCTGGGGAAGCAGGTGGCCGCCCATGCCATCGGCTTTCAGGTGGGAGCAGCGATGATCGGTGTAGCCGTTTTGCCGAGCGCGACAGGCCTGGTTGCAGAACACGTTGGGCTTGGTTACGCCGGAACAACCATAGTGGCTATGGCAGTGATTCTATTGGCGCTGCACGAGGGCACTCTTGCAATGGCACGGCTCCGTGCCTGATCAGTTGATGAGAGAGGCTGAGAAACTAACCCGCGGGTGGAGGCGGGTTTTGATCCGTAGGCGGTTCCTGAACGGGTGGTGCTTCCAGGAGCCTGGGTTTGCGATCATGCAAAGGCAGCCAGATGCGGAAGGTTGTGCCTCTGCCCACCTGGCTCTCCAATTCCAGGCGTCCACCATGCGAGCGCACGATGCGCTGAATGATCATCAAACCCAGCCCGGACCCCTTCTTTTTCGTTGTAAAGAAAGGTTCAAAAATCCGATTGATCTGGTCTTGAGGTATGCCTCCGCCGGTATCGACTACGCTCACCCAGATGCCTTCGGCCCCTTCCCAGGTGCGGAGGGTTAACGTCCCGCCGCGGGTCATTGCCTGCATCGCGTTCTTCACCAGGTTCACCAGCATTTGCTGGATCTGGTTGGCATCGATCGGCGTTTGAGGAAGGCGAGGAGCCAGGAGCAACGCAACCCGTAACCCCCGATTGTCCAGCTCAGGTTGCAGCAGCGTAATGGTTTTCTCCACCACTGCGTTGAGGCTATCAATCTTGAGCTGCGGCGCCATGGGACGGATGGCCCCCAGGAATTGCGTGATCGTGTAGTCCAGGCGGTTGATCTCGCCCTTTGCCACAGACAAATAGCGATCCAGCTTGCGGGCTATTTCGACCGGGTCGGCTGCCTCGTTTCTCGCACCCACACGCGTGCGAGGTTTTTCGGGAAAGCCACCAACCTGGAGTTTGCGCAGCTCCCTTTCCATAAGTTGGAGGTGGATATGGAGCGCGTTGAGTGGGTTTCCCAGTTCATGTGCCATGCTCGCTGCGAGCAGCGTCAAAGCCTGCACTCGCTGGCTTTCGATTGCTTCAAAGGTTTGCTGACGCGCTTCCGTTGCATCATGGAGGATCAGGGCAACACCGGCGCTGCCCGTGGCCTGACCATCCAGTGGCGCAGCGTACAACCGGAGGAAACGCGGGCGCGGATAGTGAATTTCAAACTCATGCCTGACGACTCCTTGTCCCCCGTGCGTATCGAACCTTGCGATCTTTTCCCAGTCCAGATCCGGGAAAAAGTTTGTGACAGGCTGGCCTTCAACTTCGGATTGAAGCCCTAACAAGCGGGTGACGGCCTGGTTGAAATAGAGGACCCGGCCTGACTCGTCCACTACCAGCACGCCATCCTCAATCGTGTTGAAAAGCGTTTCGAGGAAGCTTCTTTCGCGAGCCAGGCGCTCGACAACCGTTTGCAGACCCTGAGCATCGAGTCTTCCGATGCGCCCTAAGACTTTGTCGAGAAAACTGCTTTTTGCCATGTGTGACGGACATTCAGCCGGTTAAAACCAGCGTTTTCGTTTGAAATACCAATACGTAGCCGCGGTGGATATGGCCATAACGACGGCGGCAACTCCATAACCATGCTTCCAATCCACCTCAGGCATGTGTTGGAAATTCATTCCATACCACGTGCCGATCATCATGAGCGGCGTGGTGATCACGGTGATCATGGTCAGGAGCTTGACCACCTCGCCCGTTTGATTGGAGGACATGTTCAAATAAACCTGCAAAATGCCGGTCAACGAATCTGTATAAGCTTGCGCGAGTTCTGAGATGTGGAACAGGTCATCGTAAATGTCCCGGTAATAAGGCACCATATGCGCCCGAATCAGACGGAACTCGCCCTGGGCAAACTTGGCCAACACCTCGCGTTGCGGCCCGATGATCTGGCGCAGATGCAGCACCTCCTTTTTGATCTGGAGGATTTTGTTCATCGTGGCTTTGCTCGGTTCCTGCAACGCCTGCTGCTCCAGTTCGCCGATCTCCAGCGACAACTCATCCAGTGCCGGTTTGTAGTTTTCGACAATGGAATCGAGAAGCGTATGCGCGACGCGATCGGGTGCGCGCGCAATGTGCTGGGTGGTCTTTGTGGCGCGCTCCTCAGTCTGAGTCACGCTCCGGAGTGGTCCGTCGTGATAGGTCACTACGAAATTCTTCCCCAGGAAGAAATTCAGCTCACTGGTGGCGAACACACCGTCTTTTCGGCTGTAGTCCACCGCATGAATGACCATGAATAGGTAGGTGGTGAACAAGTCCCCTTCTTTCGGGGAATACTCTTCCACTTTTGGTGATGAACTGGCCATCACACAATCTTCGATCGAGAGGGGATGGAAATGGAAGACGTCCTCCAGCACGAACTTAGTTTCCTCCGGTGTGGGATTCTCCAGATCTACCCAAAGGAAGAGGTTGGTATCGGTCAACAGCGTTGGCATCAGGAACATCTCAATGTTCTTGCTGTGCAACCGGCCCTGGGTTGTAAAAACGAGCGATCGAATCATGCACCGTTCAAACGTTTCTCCTGAGGATTGTCAGGTTAGGCGGCTGGCCGCGGATAGCAAGCAGGACTTGTGCGACAACGCCAACACGGGTGTGATTAGAAGTGGACGACGCCAGTGTCGGAATAAGTAGTTCCGACTCCCCATCACTCTCGCGACATTTGCTACTTCGCCTTCTTCAGACTCGCACGTTTGGATTCCAAATCGCCGAGGTCTTCCTGATAGATATAGAGCTCGCGGGCCACATTCCAGGAGTGGACGAAGAGCATTTGGTTCAGTTTGATCCACCGGGCGGAGCCATCGATGAAGACCTCGTTGCCACCTGCGGGGGTCCCCCCGACTGGATTCTTGTGGGCCGGCAAGGTGGACCACCCGCTTTCAGGCGTGGTCGGGAAGACCCAACTTGTGCCATCCGGCTTCGCGACGACATCCGCCGCCAGCATCCAGGTCGGTTTAGCCTGAGCAATTTTCACCGGACTGGCAGAATTGAATGTGCCAAGGTTGTTATTCCATTTGGTGATGCCGCCGTAGTATTGGTAACCGATCAGGAATTGTCTGTAGGTTCGATCGAACATAGGAAACTCCGGCCGGTTCGGGCAGCCCCACACGCTCCGTGAATTGGTCTGAGTAATGTTCAATCCAAGCGTCTTCCAGGATGAAATCGCGGCGTCGCTCTCGTTGAACTGCAAGGGGTAAGTGCCGCCACCCGCGGGAACGACCTTGTCCGCATTCTCCGCAGCATAGGCGAAGGTTGCCACGCCGATTTGCCGCAAGTTGCTGAGGCAGGCGACTCGTTTTGATCTCTCTTTCGCGCGCGATAAGGCGGGCAGCAGCATGGCAGCCAGAATGGCAATGATGGCGATGACGACCAGCAGTTCGATGAGGGTAAAAGCCCGGCGGCTATCAGTGAGACGCAAGGTTCGGAACGAATTCATGCAGGTATTCTCTTGTTTCGTTGCTACGGCCCCCAGGCCAGCTCGTGGCGGGAACGCGGAGCCCCCGCCACGACGATCAGATTGGAAAGGGCCCTTACGGCTTGTGCAGACGGTAGAACACGTTGCCACTGCTGTTCGGCTTCACCGTGTAACTGGTGGCTGCCTGCGAGCCCGGAACGTCATACCACGCGCCGGGTTCTGATAAGCTGGTGGAGTTGGATTGCACCTGCCAGCCGATGTAATTCTCCGGCCAGCTTAGGGTCAGCCCCGAAGCACTCACGCTAAATGTGATATTGGTGGGGGTGGTCGGCTGCCCGGCAACGACGCTCAGCACACCGCTGGCAGGATCGAAGTTCCAGGAATAACCGGCGCCTGGCGCGGGCGTGATGGTGTCGAAGTTACCACTGGCAGACGTGGCGGTGAAAATCTCGAAAGAATCTCCCAGGGCAAGCGTGCCAGCGATGTTGGTCACCAGGAGCGTGCCGGCATAAGAGACGCTGCTCAGTCCCACCACCTTGTCGCCGGAACTGGTGCTCTTGTTGAGTTCCACCGACGTGCTGCTGCCCGTCTGGAGAGTCAGGCTGTTGTTGATGGTCAAGGTTCCGACTCCCGCACCGGGCGCCAGGGTGGCGCCGGAGGCGACCAGAACCGGCCCTGCAATTGTGCCGCTGCCTGACAGAGCGCCGCTATAAACATTCACCTGATTGGTCACTTCCGTAAGGCTGCCGCTGATCACCAGGGTGCCGTTGCTCACCACGGTCGGCCCGCGCAACGGACTGGAGCCTGAAAGCGTCCAGGTCCCCGATCCAATCTTATAGAGACTCAGCGTCGCGTTGGCCGGTGTCTCCGCCAGAGCACCCTGGATCTCCCCGTTGCCGTCGCCCTGGAGAAGCACATATCGCGGGGTTCCACCCACAGCCAACTCCACACCGGCCGTTACCAGCAGGGTGCCGCTGTCCGATTGGAGAGAGAGGAGGTTGCCACCGCCGGGGATGGCGATGCTGGAAGGCGGATTCAGCACGTTGTCTCCGCTGATATTCAGGAAATGGGGTGCGCTGTTGGGAATCGTGGCGTCCGTGGGCCGGTAAGCGCGCGGGATAATTTGAATGACATTGGTAAGGGTCTGCCCGCCGGTAAGTTCGATGCAGCTCTTGTTCTGGTTAACTTCACCGATGCGGTTGGTTTGAGCGCCAAAGGCTTCCGGCCGGGCGAAACGCACACGCGTGTCGCCGCTGACCAGCAACGCGCCCGTCCAGGAGTTGCTGCCGTTAAAAGTTTGGGTGCCGCTGCCGAGCAGGTGAACAAGACCGGTGCCTTCAATATCCGGAGCGATCGTGCCGCTGCGGCTCGTGTTGAGGCGCAGCGTGGCATTGTTGGTAATGGTGCCAGAGCCGAGGCTGGCTTGCTCGCCGCCGTCGCCGATTTGCAGCGTGCCAGAATTGATCAGCGGACCACTGGTCCACGTGTTGTTGGGTCCCAGCAGAATCGTCGTGCCGCTATTGTCCTGGGAAATGAATCCACCGCCGGAGATATTGCCCGGAACCGTAACAGTATTCAGCCGGTTGAACGAGATCTGGCCGTTGTTGATGATATCCCCCGTGCCCAGCGAGCCTGTATTCCCAACGTTGCCCACCCTCACAATGCCCGCGCTCACGGTGGTCGTCCCGGTGTAGTCGTTGTCCGTTTCGATCGTCAGCCCTCCAATGCCGGCCTTGGTCAGGGACATCGGACCAGACAGCTTGCCACTGCCTGTTAAGCTATATTCGGAGGCGCTGTCCACCACCAAAGCTCCCGGCATGATTGTGCTGCTGACCGTCAGAGGTCCTGCCATTCCGCTATCATCCAGACGCACAATGTCGCCCTGTTGAAAAGTGACCGGGAAAGCATGACTGGCAGCGTTGGACCAGTTGGCGGTCGTGAAGTCCCATTGGTAGTCGTAGGTGTTGTAGTTGTTCCACACGAGCGAGTCCACAGTGGTGCGGATGGTTACAGTGGCAGTCGCGCTGGCTGCCGGGGTGCTTGCCTGATTCGAGGCCAGGACGTCATACGGGCCGGAGTCCGCAGCGGTTGCTGCCGCGATCGAGTAAGTGGTGTTGGTCGCGTCGAGGAGATTGGTTCCATAGTGACGCCACTGATACGTGATCGGAGGGAGGCCCTTGGCTCGGGCCGTGAGGGTGACGGGTTGCCCCACCGCCGCCACTGTATTCGAGGGATTAACCGTAAAAGTGAGTATCTCGCTGGCAAAGAGCATTTCGTCGGCTTCGCGAGCCACTCGGCTGATTCGGACTTCGTCGATGCAGTTGGCGGAGCTGCCGGAGGAGCCACCGAAGCTCTCGCCCAAGGCGCCGCGGTTCTCATTGCCGACAACCAGGACGCCAGTAGCGCTGCCGGTCATGTCGGCTGAGAGAGTGGCGCTGGCCACCAGGTTGGCTTCGGTATAGGTGGCATCGAGCCGGGTCCAGTACAGCTTGAGATTCTCCGGAGAGCTGGCTATGCCGTTGTACGTGACGGCCACGTGAAACCACGTGTTTGGCGCGTAGGCATGCTCGGCAGGCAGGCCGGCAAGGTCAAACGAGAGCAATCCCCCCGAAACCATGATCGGGTTGAACTCAAGGGTCTTGCCATTGAGCCGGAACTGAAACCCGCGCGGAGTGGAGCTGTTATCCATGCAGATTATCTCCTTGTTCCCGCTTGCCGCCAGGGTGTCCAGGTCGGGCTGGCTCAGCTTGATAATGGCCTCGAATGTAAAGGCCCCATCCGCACCGGCCAGGCTTGAAATGGCGACTTTATCTGTTGTGGAAAGATTGTCCGGTTGAAGCGAGCCATCCTTGCTGGCATCCATGGCGAGGCCAAAGGAACGGTTGCCGTTCGTGTAGGTGGCAGCGGAGCCAAATCCACCGGGCGCTCCCGCTTCGCCCACGAGGACGGCGGCGGTGGTGGCCAGCGGATTGGCCACGGAAGCCCCATTAACCGCCAGTAAAGAAGGTCCGCCAGCGACTGCGTTTGTCGCCACCAGACCGGCGGCATCGTTGAAGTGCCAGAGATGAACGGTATTCGCGTCAGGCGAGTATGGGCCGGTCACCGCGCCCAAGCTGGTGAAAGGGGTTAATAGAAGCGAGGCGGTTCCCGCTGCCAGAAAGGCACAACATTTTTGCCAGTGTTTGTTTACCATAAATGTGAGTGGATGCTAATCGTGAGGCTGCTCGTGAGTTCGAAGCTCGCCGGCTGTTTCCGGGGTGTTATGTAAAGTGACATGCTGTCGGACATGGCGTAATGACCAACAGTCTAATGCACGGAGGAAGGAAGGATATACCGCAATCGGGGGATGAATCCCCCTCAGTCTCGCTCGGTGGAATCCGTGGAGGCGAAATAGCGCGCTACGGCTTCGGTGCGGCTGTGGACGTGAAGCTTTTCGTAGATGTGTTTGAGATGTTCCCGCACGGTCTCGTAGGCCATGCCGAGCTTATCGGCTATCTCCTTGTTGGCGTATCCTTTTGAAAGGAGGCTAAGCACTTCCTCTTCACGCGCTGTGAGTGTCACCGCCACACCGCGCGCCACACTCCGGCCTCGAAAGGAGGCGACCACGCGCCGGGCAATCTCACTGCTCATCGGTGCTCCGCCCGAAACGACGTCGAGGATCGCGGCGCGCAACTCATCGGGGCGGGTGCGCTTGAGCAGGTAGCCATTCGCACCGGCCTCAAGTGCGCGGAACACGAAGTCACTATCGTCTGAGACGGTGAGGATGACGATCTGAACTTGGGGAAGGAGCAGCTTGAGACGCGCCGTACACTCGACCCCGCTCATTCTCGGCAGAAAAATGTCCATCAGCACAACGTCCGGGTTGAGCGGAGGAATGGTTCCCAAGGCCTCTTCGGCTGAAGCACAGGTGGCAATGCACTGCAGCCCGGTGCTGCCATTGATGAGCTGGCGCCAGCTCTCGCGGACGTCGGGCAAATCCTCGACGAGCACGATGCGAATGTTGCGGGAAGTGTTTCTCGTAGTCATGCCACCTCTTGCCGGCTGTGCTTCAAGCCGAGCCAGGCTTTCCAGCGGGAGTTCTCACGTCGGCGCAGGTCGATCGGCGCCCGGAACACAACCCGGCATCCGGCCCCCGGCATGGTGGCGATGCAAAACTCTCCTCCGATCAGGGTCATCCGTTCTGCCATGTTGCCAAGGCCGTTCCGGTCGCCGCCCGCCGTTGTGGGGTCAAAGCCCCGGCCGTTATCCTCCACGATCACCTCCAGGAACTGCTCGCTGGCGCGGATCCGCAGGAATAGCTCGGTGGCGTGAGAGTGCTTGCCCGCATTGCGCAGCGCTTCCTTGACCCCGAGCAGCAAGTTGCGCCGCACAGGCAGGTCCAGGGGCACGGCGGGCAGGTCGGTGGCAATATCCAGGCGGCAATGAATGGCAGCCCCTTCCAGGAATGACTCGGCATGCTTGCAAATAAACGAGACAAATTCCTGGACCGTGTCGCGCCGCGAGTTGACCGCCCAAACCACCTCATCGAGCGTGTCCAGCAACGACCGGGCTTTGGTGCATAAGGCATCCACCCGTTCATGCAGGCCGCTCTGGGCCGGCAGTTCGCGCAACGCCAGCTCGCCTTGCAGAGTGAGCTGCGTAAGCCCTGCTCCCAGATCGTCATGAATATCGCGGGCTATTCGTGTCCGTTCCAGCCCGAGTAACTGGTGCGCCCGATTCTGAACCGCGAGACGACCCGCAAGACGAATGGAGAACGCCAGCGCCACCAGACAAACCGTGGTCAATAGCGCGAGAAACCAGCCTTGCTGCCAAAACCGGAGCACCACCGGCTCCAGGGCTGGTGCGGAAATGATGCCGTTGGGCCGCAACCACCAGGGCGTCTGGCCGGGCACTCCAACTTCCAGTGCCCAAGGCCAGCGTGGGTCCGGTTCGGTCCGTTGCGTCCACCGCTTATAGTCATTTGGCACGACCCGCCACGATTTGTCTGACACAATGCGCAGGTCGCCGCCGCCCTTAAAGTCGATGCGCAGCCCCAGGATCACTCCGCCCTCAAGGACGTCATTCAATCCTTCCACCGCGAGGGTCTGTTTTCCGGAGCTGAGCAGGCCTGTAATGTCGTAGTAGGTGAGATACTTCCAATCGCCGCCGCGTCCAATCTCTCGGCCGTTTAAGAAGATGCTGTAGCCGTTGTCTGCCGAGATCTTGAGAATGGCCCGGCTGATCTTCTTGCCGTGCGGAATGACGAAGCCGCGCCACAGACGGCAGGTCTGTTTATCCTCGAAATTGGTGGTCCAAATCCACGCACCAATTCCCAGCTCCTGGCAAATTTCGAGCGAAGCTGGAGTCGGCTGCGCCACGCTGGCCGCCCCCCGGCCCCGGTTGGGTTGCGCCGAAGCAGTCCACACGACCGCCGACAGAAGCGCCAGCGCCACATAACCGGCGCAGGCCAACCTAAAGAGGCCGCCTGTCCCCTGTCTTTCTGGACCAAAACTCATGAGAACGCCATCGCTCGATCCGCCTGATAAAAGCCCGTTCAGTGCTTATCAGTTTGCCGTCGCGGGGACAATCACCCATTTGAGGTATGGTTGTAAACCGCATGGGCTGGCAATCTTCATTTGATGGCCACCAGTCGTTTCTCTTCCGCCGGCGCTCGTATCGGGCGGTTTTGGCTTCGCTTACCCACCCTCCTGGTGGCAGCCGTTCTCAGTTCCTGCGCACTCCCCGCCGTCAGTAACCATCCCTCGCCCCCGCCAACCGGTTTGATGTGCGAGTTGATGGAGCATCCCGAGCAAACAGTCATCACCGATGCCCGGCCGGAGTTTGGCTGGATTTATCACCCTTCGGTGCGTGGGGACAGCCAGTCTGGCTTTCAGTTGATCGTGTCCTCCAGCTTGGCAGTGGCGGAGGCGGGCACTGCAGATATGTGGGATTCCGGCCCCCGGAACAGCGGGGCGTCCATTAACATCGAATACGCCGGAGTGCCGCTCGCTCCCTCCGCCCGGTATTACTGGCGGGTGCGGACCCGGGACCAGGAAGGGCACTGGAGTTCTTATTCGACTACCCAGGGGTTTGCGATGGATACGCGTCTTAACTCCGTGTCCGAATTCAAAATCGACACTCAAGGGCTCCAATGGGTGTGGTATCCGGAGGCTGCGGTGGATGGCACCCGCTGGTTTCGCAAATCAGTAGTGATCCCCGCTGGCCGGACGGTGCAGGGCGCCCAGTTCCTCCTGACCTGCGACAACCAATTCACACTTTTCGCAAACGGTTCCACGGTGGGAACCAGCACGAACTGGAAGGCGTTCACCCTGCTGGACATCCCGCAACTGGTGCCGGGAACCAACGTGCTGGCCATTCGCGCGGTAAACGTGGGTGCTTCGGCGGCTGGATTAACGGGCAAACTGCAATACCGGCTGGATGATGGCACAACTAACGTGGTCTTCATTGACAACTCCTGGCGCGCGGCCACGAGCGCTCCTATCGGCTGGGACTTGCCCGGCTTCGACGACCGCACCTGGGTCGCCGCGAAGGTTATAGGAAATTACGGCATCAGCCCGTGGAACACCACGGCCACGCTGCCAGCTTCCGGCGGTCTTATTTACGGCGCCTCCACGCAGGCCTATGCCAACCGCTACCCGCTGCGCTTCACCGCCCACTCATCCGTGGTTGTGACTAACACCGGGCCGGGGCGTTGGTTTGTCGATTTTGGACAGGACGCGTTTGGGTATGTCACGTTGAAGCTCAGCGGAGCTTTCGCCGGCCAGACCCTCGAGGTTCGATTCGGAGAAATGGCGACCAACTGGGCGGTGCGCACCAACCCGCCCGGGACCATTCGCCATGGCATCACCAAAGTGGCGCTGCAGAACGGCGACACCGTCCTCGAGATCCGGCCGCCGGGTAAGAGCGGTTCCGGGGTGGACATCCGCCCTCTCGCGGGCGTGGTGCTGCCCTTCCGCTATGCGGAATTTATCAATTGCCCGGCGCCTATCTCACGTGAATCGGTGACGCAGCAACGCCTGCAGTACGAGTTCAACGACACCGCGGCGGCCTTTGACTCCTCCAGCGCGGCGCTCAACCAGGTCTGGGCTCTTTGCCAGTACAGCATGAAAGCGACGAGCTTTGCCGGGGTCTATGTCGATGGCGACCGCGAGCGCCTTCCGTATGAAGCCGACGCCTACATCAACCAACTCAGCCATTACAGTGTGGACCGCGAGTACACGCTGGCCCGCTACAGCCATGAATACCTGCTGGCCCATCCCACCTGGCCCACCGAGTGGAAATTCCACTCCGTGTTGATAGCCTGGGCCGATTACGAATGGACCGGCAACACCGAGGCGCTGGTCGCCCACTACGACACGCTTAAGACCAAGCTTTTCCCCGATCGCGTGCGCGCCGCCGACGGTTTGCTGCAAGGCTATGTCACGCGGACCGGCAGCAGCCCCGGCAACCAGGACATCGTCGATTGGCCGGCTGGCGAGCGCGACGGGTTCGTATTCAAGGATTACAACACCGTCATCAATGCCTTCTACTACCGCTGTCTGCGGCTCATGGCCCGAATTGCTGACGTCACCGGGCATCCATCCGACGCGACGGAGTACACAGCGGCCGCAGACCGGGTTTACAACAGTTTCAACAGGGTCTTCTGGAGCGCCGCCGACCAACGGTATGTGGACGGCGAAGGCACCAGTCACGCCTCCGCCCACGCCAATTTCACGCCCCTGGCGTTTGGGCTGGTGCCCGCTGCCAATCGCGCGGCCGTGGTCTCTTTCCTCCGCACACGAGCCATGGCCCCGAGCGTGTATGCCGCCCAATACCTGCTGGAAGGGCTCTACGAAAGCGGCGAAGCCGAATATGCGTTGAGCTTGATGACCACCAACGGCCCTCGCGGCTGGCTCAACATGATTGCCGCCGGGTCCACCATCACCACGGAAGCCTGGGATTTCACCTACAAACCCAACCAGGACTGGAACCACGCTTGGGGCGCTGCCCCAGGGAACATCATTCCACGTTATGCCCTCGGGCTCCGGCCTCTGGAGCCCGGCTTCGGCAAGGTCCTGGTCCAGCCACAACTCGGGTCGCTGAGCTTCATTGAAGGCACCGTTCCCACCATTCGCGGGCCAGTCTTCATTCGCGCGGATCGCGAAACGAATGATTTCAAGCTGCGGTTGCATCTGCCCGGCAACGTCAGCGCCACGGTCATGCTGCCGGCTGCCGGCCTGACCGAGCGGGTGGCCCTTGTGGATGGAGACGTTGTCTCCGGCACTCTCACCAATGGCTGGCTGATTCTCGAAGGCATCGCTGCTGGCCACCACGCGCTATGGCTAACCGCAACCAACCGCCCCTCGCAGCAAGTGCTCTATAATAACTGGCGGTCGGGCTGGTTTGGCGGCGACGCCGCAAACGATGCCATAGCGGGTCCAGAGGCCGATCCTGACCGGGATGGCAGCAGCAATTACGCTGAGTTCATCGCCAACACCTGCCCGCAGGACGGACTGTCCCGGTTCCAAATCGAGAAAGTCACGCTGAACCGCTCAACCGCCTTGCTGCGCACAACAGTCTCGGGCAAAACCGGACGCCGCTACGAACTCCAGCGTGCCGATGCGCAGCTCCAGAACTGGACGGGGGTTGATGACAGCGGTAATCTGGCCTCCGATGAGCTCATTAGCCTATCCGACACGCAAGCCGATGCGGATTCAGCCTGCTACCGCGTTCGCGTGGAAAGACCTTGAATCACTTGTTGGGAGTGAGCCGCAGCCTATGGGTTTGTGCCCTCGCGTTCTAGTTCTGGGCGTGGTATTCCCTGGACTATGAAATCGCTGACGGAACATCTTTGGTTCGAGACTCCCCACCGGCGGGATTACCTGAACATCACCAGCCAGGTGGAAGAATTGGTTCGCAAGAGCGGCGTGCAGGAGGGTTTATGCCTTGTGAACGCCATGCACATTACTGCCAGCGTTTACATCAATGATGCGGAGGATGGCCTGCTCCACGATTATGATGTTTGGCTGGAGAAACTCGCTCCCCACGCTCCCACCGCCCAGTACCAACATAATCGCACAGGCGAGGACAACGCGGACGCCCATATGAAACGCCAGCTCATGGGCCGCGAAGTGGTGGTCGCCATCACAAACGGCAAGCTGGACATGGGGCCGTGGGAACAGATTTTTTACGGCGAGTTTGATGGACGCCGCCGAAAACGAGTGTTGGTCAAAATCATTGGGGAATGATGGCACCCACCGAGAACGCCCTGGCACAAGGTGCCCGGAGGATTGTTGAGCGGCTGCAAGCCGCTGGGTTCGAAGCCTTCTGGGTTGGGGGCTGTGTTCGGGACATGCTTTTGGGCCGTGAACCGGGCGATTACGACATCGCTACTTCAGCACTGGCGGATGAAGTGGAGCGCCTCTTTCCCGACACCATCCCAGTTGGAAAGAAATTCGGGATCGTCGTGGTAGTCGAAGCCGGCGAACAGTACCAGGTGGCGACGTTCCGGGCAGAATCGGATTACGAGGATGGCCGGCACCCGGG
This sequence comes from uncultured Verrucomicrobiota bacterium, assembly GCA_942493075.1. Lineage (GTDB taxonomy): Bacteria > Verrucomicrobiota > Verrucomicrobiia > Limisphaerales > UBA8199 > JBBQYD01. The sequence continues at coordinate 1,385,835 of OW818681.1, forward strand.
GCAGGTGAGCTTTGGCGATCCACAGGCCGATGCCCAGCGCCGCGACTTTACAATCAATGGATTGTTTTTCGATCCGGTGAAAAGGACTGCCCGGGATTGGGTGGGAGGCGAACGGGATTTAAAGGCGAAGCTGATTCGTGCGATTGGCGACCCAACGGAGCGTTTTCGCGAAGATCACCTGCGCCTTTTACGAGCGGTCCGCTTTGCTGCTCAATTGGGATTCGAAATCGAGAAGGGCACTTGGACGGCCATTTGTGAGCAGGCGCCTAACATACGAACGATCAGTTCTGAGCGCATTCGGGATGAACTCCTTAAGCTACTTGCTCCTCCACATGCTGCCCGGGGACTGCGCTTGCTTCGAGAAAGCGGCCTGCTGAAGGAGGTTCTCCCGGAGGTCGAGGCGACCAGCCAATGCGAGCAATCCCCCGATTTTCACCCTGAGGGCAGTGTTTTCAACCACCTGCTGGCGATGCTTGAGAATATGCCTAACCCAGCTCCGCCGGAGCTACCGTGGGCAGTTCTTATGCACGATGTTGCGAAACCGCAGACGGCCAGCCGCGATCCAGCGACCGGCAGCATCCATTTCTATGGGCATGAGCATTTGGGTGCCACGATGGCGGCGGAGATTCTCGAACGTCTTCGTTTCCCACGAAAAGAGATCGAAGTGGTCGCTCACGCGGTGCGGTGCCATATGCAATTCAAGGATGCTCCACAGATGCGCCAAGCCACCTTGCGGCGCATGCTGCTGCGCCCCACCTTTCCCCTGGAATTGGAACTGCACCGGCTTGATTGCGTCGGGTCGCACGGACGTCTTGACATCTATGAGTTTCTCAAGAGAAGCCAGGCCGACTTGGACAAAAAGCCCGAGATCCATCCTCCGTTGCTTACCGGTGACATGCTCAAGGAACTTGGCATGCCTCCCGGGCCAGCCATGGGACAGTTGTTGCAGGAAGCCCGTGATTTGCAGCTTGAGGAGGTCCTCAAGACCACTGACGAGGCCATGGCGTGGGCGCGGAAGCAGCTCTCGCAAGTGTGAAAACTGGTGCTCACACAGGGGGGAAGAGAAAAACTTTTACGCCGTCGCTTCTGGTTCCTGACCGAATACCCGCAATTGGACTAACTCAGTTTGGGCAGAAGCGCGCATGGACCTGCGTTGGCAGGATCATGGAACAGGAACACACTACGTCCTGCTTGAATGCAGTTGTGGTGACGAACAGCCACCCTGCCTGCCCGTTGACCATCCACCCACGTGCCGTTTTGCGATTCCAGATCGTGAATCTCGAACGCTTCACCGCTTCGGATGACTAGAAAGTGGCGCCGCGAAAGGGCATCATCCTCCACAACCACATCAGCAGTCTCGCCGCGGCCAATGGCGACAGGGTCCTCCCCGAGGTCCCACACTTGGGACCTAAGGCCATTTTCATCAAGCAACCACAAGCTAGCCATATCACACAATCCTACCCGCGTACTGCATCACCGGTTTAGTCATTAGACGCGGAAACCACTGAAAAGTTGCATTCTTTTTTTGGCAAAGCCCTAAGTCCCTGCTCTGTGGAAGGATTCATTTATGGGGTTCGTGCTGGCGAGCGCTCACAGGGGGTTGTCGCTGGGTCCTTGCGATTGGAGGCACTCTACCGATTCAGACCGTTTCCGCGTTTCCGCGATGATCCTCAATTGCCACTGGAAGTCTGCATGATCCGTGCTATATAAACCCGTTGCGTTTAAATGTCGCCATACGGTTTGTCACGGTGTTGATGCTGGTCCTGGCTTTGGGCTGGCATTGGGCACTGCTGCAAACAGTTGCCTGGGCCGCCATGCTGACTGATTACTCCAGACAGACCTCATTGTCCCAGGCAATCAACGACACTTTTGATGGCAAACATCCCTGTCAATTGTGCAAGGCCATCTCCAAAGGCAAGCAACAGGAGAAAAAAACCGCGTTCTCCAGCCCTGGAAAAACCCTCGACTTTTCCTACGAGAGAGTGCTGTTCGTGTTCAATGCCCCCAGCACGTTCTGGCTTGCAGGAGAACATTTGACATTCATCCGATCGACTGACCTTTCGCCTCCCACGCCTCCTCCTCGAACGACCACTGCCTGACATCGGGCTGCTGCCGTAAATCAACCCGCTTGATACGGACGGTAGTGCCTTTGTTTTTCTTCCAGATAGAACAACGATTCCGCACGGCGCACAGCCGCACCGGATTCGACCTGATCCCAAAGAAATTTGGAGAGTGGCGCCCATCTATAGATTTGCGCCTCCTCTCCAGTCCCAAAACTAATGACTTTTGACCGAAAGAACTTTTAATGAAATTCAGAAAGAACTTGTTGGAGCGTGGTGGACAGGCTGGTGCCTGTGTTTGGCTTGCGATGATGCTGACCGCGGGTCACTCGGAGGTGTTAACAAATGTGCCCATGCAAGGTGGGATGGTCATGCCAATGGTATCCTACAATGCAGAGAAAGACGGAATAAATGTGATGATGCCGGCCACTGTGCCGCAGCTAACACCCCTGCTGGTGAGCAACCCTAGTGATCGATTCAATCCTGAAGATCCCTGGTTCACCGCTCTAGACCCCAGTCAGCAAGGGTTAATCTTCAGCCGCCGCTACGGCTTTGTGATGAGTGGAAACACCGATATCCTTCCGTCGAACAGACAGATTTGGATTCGCCGTGTGGCTGGCGCCCCTGAGTTATCCACCTTCCGCTATCAGGATACCGAACCCAAGGCGATGGAACCCATTTTCGGAACCGGTGGCGTCACAAACGCTTTGCATTGGAATGGGAAGATGTTTCATCCGCTGTTTACCGCTCCGCCCGGAACAAACCTTTTGAGCGCTACTTTTGAGGTGTATTTGTTAAACACGGCGACCGGAGCGGAAGTGCCGAATTCAACCAGCGGTCCGCTTGTTTTCAACTGGAGCACACTCCCTGATCCTCGACCCCACCTGCAACTTGCTCCTGACGCTTTAAAGATATCCTGGCCGGCCTCGTCGCTTCCATGGCAGTTGGAAAGCAGCGAGAGCCTGGAGAGTCCCTCTTGGACGGTGGTCACAAACCAGCCACAAGCCGGGGAAGGGGAGACCACGGTTAGCCTGCCAGCCGCTCCTGAACGCCGGTTCTTCAGATTGAACCTGGTGCAATGAGAGTTCCCTTTCCGCAAAAGAATCCTTCCCGCAAGCCGGGTGACTCCGGGGTAACTGGGTTTACCCTCATCGAATTGCTGGTGGTGATCGCAATTATCGCGGTGCTGGCCTCCATGCTGCTCCCCACGCTGACCCGTGCGAAGGAGTCTGCCCGCTCAACCCACTGTCTGGCTAACATGCGGCAGCTCGGCTTGGCCGCCCGTTTTTACGCGGATGACAATGCGGACGAGCTGCCGCGCAGCCAGCATTCGGCTTTCGCCAGTGGTGTGATGCCTTGGGAACGCACCCTGGCTCCATTCCTGGGAAGCAGTGCGACCCGTTGGACCAATCTGCTCACCTCGATCTACAACTGTGGGTCTGACCGCAAGCCTGAGCCCTGGAGCTATGGCTTGAACGTTTACTTCGAACTCGGTCCCGAGGACGACTACTCCGGAAAACCGCAGACATGGCGCCGTGCCTCACAGGTGATTAAACCGGCTGCCACCATCCTATTTGCTGAAAACCAGAGCGCGGCCGATCATATCATGCCTCATTTCTGGCTCGCACCGGGCGATGCTGAAGATCTGGACAGCAAACGGCATCGTCAAAAGGCCAATTATACGTTCGTTGATGGGCATAGTCAGATGTTGCCGCTTGCTCGGATTTATGATCCGCCACGGACGGATCTCTGGAATCCCTCACGAGCCGAATAGAGGCTGGAAAGCTGAGATTGTGGTGGTTAGCTAAGAAGACGTTAAAGTCTTACGTTTTCCTGCCGATAGATCTTCAAATCGTCAAGGGCAAGGCAAGTCTTGCCTGCAGTGTAATCGCGGCACCATCGAATAATTATGAGAAACTGGAGAGTTTTTGCCCGGCTTCTGAGCGCCGTGGCGCTGGCGGTAAACGTGCAGACTGTTTCAGCAGCCCTTGACCAATGGGAATGGCTGAATCCTTTGCCTCAGGGCAACTCCCTCCAGGACGTGGTGTGGGACGGGACCCGTTGGCTGGCAGCAGGGGAATATTCCACCCTTCTAAGCTCAACAAACGGGACGGACTGGGCCCGCCTTACCCTCACAAACAATTTTCAAGCCAGGGGTATTGCTACCTCTGGAAGCACTGCTGTCGTGGTCGGTTGGTCTGACTACTCCCCACAGGCAGATGAGATCCGAACCGCCATTCTCGTGAGCACGGATGGCACCTCCTGGGCGCCTGCGGTTAACGGCGCTTTGAATGACGGTCTGATTGGCGTCGTGTTTGGAGGTGGACGATGGGTTGCTGTGGGTTCATACCGGATGCTGACATCGCCGGACGGGGTTACATGGAGCACGATCGCCCGAACTCGGACGGATATTATCAGCGGTGTCTCGTATGCCGGCGGCCGGTTCTTCGTGCTTGGTGCCTCTGGAATGATTCTCACCTCTTCGAATGGAGTGGATTTTGACGATGTCTCCCCCGCCGAGGCCTCCACTAAGACTTTCGTGAGCGCGGCCTACGCAAATAGCCGCTGGGTTGTTGTCGGCGCCGCTGGCGTTGCTTACCGCTCAGCCAATGCCATGGATTGGCAGGCTGGAAGTGCAGGGTCCGACTACCTTTATGAGGCGGCGGCCTGGAATAATCAGTTCCTCGCAATCAACGGAATAGGCCGGTTGCAGACCTCAGAGGACGGGATTACTTGGGTCGCGGCTGGCACTCAGGTGCTGGGGCTAAAAGCCTTGGCGTCGAACGGGAGTAGGATTGTTGCCGTGGGCAATTCACGCATTGCCGGCGGCACAACCCCCGAGGGTTTTGGCGCGATCCACTCGCCTATGCTGCAGAATATCTCTGGTGTGGTGGAACTAAATGGAACGCTGATGGCATGGGGAATCCGGAACGTCACAAGCCAGCGAACCACCGGTTACGTTGCGATGGCGAATGCACCAGGCACATGGAAGAGTTGGCAAATGCACGACACGCCTCTTTTCAATAACGTGATCGCAGCAAAGGGTATCCTCGTCGGAGCTGGGTCCTCGGGCGCTCTTCACACCTCGCCGGACGGAATCAACTGGACCGGACGCAGCACAGGAGTTTACGTGAGTTTTCGCCCGATGGCAGCCAGTCCCAACTTAATCGTGGTGGGTGGAGGGAACGGCACGATTTTGACTTCGCCCGATGGAGCGGAGTGGACTGCTTCAACGTTACCGGTTACGTGGAACATTGCCGACTTGGCATATCACGACGGATTGTTTGTGGCCGCGCTGGATACGGGGCGTATTTACACCTCGCCTGATGCCATGGAGTGGACCCTTCGCTTTCCTGGGGAAGGCTGGTCTCTCTTCCAAATGAGCTGGATCGAGGGGTTGGGCTTTTCCGTGACTGCCACGCGCCCGGATCATAATCGCATTCTTTTAAGCTCGCTGGATGGCATTGAGTGGAAGCATGAGGTGCTAAACTGGTCTGGCACGGTAACACTGGAGAGAGTCCACGACACCGCGCAAGGCCTGGTTGCGCTAAACCGCGGCTCTGCCATGCTGTCAACCGACAAAGGAGCTACATGGGCCCAGGTTCCCGTTCCTTTTGGGAATACCCTCGGGGCAGCCATGATCGGCGGAAACCTCATCGCCTACGGCGAGTTCGGTACGTTGTTGCAATTGCTGAGTGAGCCATCTCCAGGCCTGAGCATCACGCGGACTCTCAGTGGTGTAAAAATCTCATGGCCAGACAGCAGCGGTTCGTGGCAGTTGCAAAGCAGTAGTTCGCTAAGCGGGGGTGCTTCATGGGAACCTGTTCCTGGCAGTTCCTTGGAAAATGGGAACCATGTTTCAGAACAATCGGTCACCGTTGAGCCACGTTACTACCGGCTCAAGAAGTAATAAGACACTCCTTTATCCCTGTAACCAATCGCGGGTTTTTCCTAAGCTCTTGAGGAATGGCTGCGATTGATTCCGGCAGCGACGGTTTAGGCAAGCCGCCGCCCGCTTTTGTTACCACCCACTGGTCGGTGGTTCTTGCGGCTGGACGGAACGATACAACTCACGCCCAGGCTGCTTTGGAAAACCTCTGCCAAACCTATTGGTATCCTCTGTACGCTTACGTGCGCCGTCGCGGGCATTCCCCCGAAGATGCCAAAGATTTGACCCAGGCCTTTTTTGCACGGCTCCTGCAACGAAACTGGGTTGGGGCAGCCGACCGTGATCGTGGGCGGTTTCGGACCTTTTTGCTCACAGCAATGAGCCGCTTCCTTTCAGATGAATGGGACAAATTGCGCGCCCAAAAACGTGGCGGGCTCGTCGAACATGTGCCCGTGCAACTGGACACTGCGGAGACTCGTTATGGACATGAGCCCGTGGATGAGGCAACGCCGGAGCAATGCTACGAGCGTCAATGGACGTTAGCATTGCTCGATGCCGTTCTAAAACGGCTAGGGGCCGAGTATGATCGCGAGGGCAAAACGGACTGGTTCGCCGTGTTGAACTCATGCTTGATCGGGGATTCCGAAACTCAGCCCTACTCAAAGCTGGCTGCCACGCTTAAAACAAGCGAAGGAGCCGTGAAGGTAGCGGTTCATCGCTTGCGCAAACGCTACCGCCAGCTTTTGCGCGCTGAGATTTCCCAGACAATTGCCACGCCTGAGGAGGTGGATGATGAATTGCGGCATTTGTTCGCCGTTCTGGGTGGTAGTTCTGGACGCTGAACTGAATGATTTCAGTTCAGGAGGCTTTCTGTTTTAATTCGGCAGGCTTGTAACCTTTCATCTGCGTTTCCTAAGAACGGGTTGAAAGATAATATGGATACGCAACGCATCTGCCCCAACTGCAAGAAACCACTCGCAAGTGACGTTCCCATGGGTTTATGCCCGGAATGTCTGGTAAGAGCTGGCTTTCCCAGCGGGGGTGAAACGGAAACACGGCGCCCGGGTTTTATCCCGCCCACCGTTGAAGAACTTGCAAGGAACTTTCCGCAACTGGAGATCCTCTCTGTCATCGGCCAGGGTGGAATGGGAGCCGTGTATAAGGTCCGGCAGCCGAAACTGAATCGCATCGCGGCTCTGAAGATACTTCCACCCACAATCAGCAACGAGCCCGCGTTTGCGCAACGTTTCACCCGTGAAGCCCAGGCTTTGGCGCAACTCAATCATCCGGGGATTGTGACGCTATATGAGTTCGGGGAGTCCAACGGCCAGTTCTATTTTCTGATGGAGTTTGTGGACGGCGTCAACCTTCGCCAACTGCTCCAGGCCGAGCGTGTCTCAGCGCGTGAAGCGCTGGCAATCGTGCCGCAAATCTGTGACGCACTCCAGTTTGCCCACGACCAAGGGGTTGTTCACCGCGACATTAAGCCGGAAAACATCCTGCTCGACCGCCGGGGCCGGGTTAAAGTTGCAGATTTTGGGCTCGCGAAGCTGGTGGGCACAGAGGGTGAGAGCTCGGGCGGGCAGGGGACTGCTCAGTTCGGATCTTTGACTGAAAGCGGCAAGGTCATGGGCACACCCCAATACATGCCACCGGAACAACGCGAGAACCCCGCTGAGGTCGATCATCGCGCGGACATCTATGCGTTGGGCGTGGTGTTTTATCAGATGCTTACCGGCGAGTTGCCTGGCAAACCGATTGTGCCACCGTCCCGTGCTTGTGGAAAAGTGCACGTGGACGTGCGTTTGGATGAAATTGTCCTGCGCGCCTTGCAGCAAAAGCCAGAGCTTCGTTATCAGCAGGCGAGTGTGCTCAGAACGGAAGTTGAAACAGTCGCGACATCACTGACCTCAGCACCTGGAGCCGGCGCGTCAGCGCAAGCGGCATCCCCGCAGCCGTCCTTCAAGCTCACTGCTGCGGTTGGAACGGCTTGGCTGCTGCTCGGGCTTGGCCTGCTCCTGCTCGGGAATTTCTCGGAGGTTGCGAGCGGTTGGTGGGGATACTGGCTCCTTGGCCTGTGTCTGCTTCCGAGCGGTGCTTATCTGCTGGAGCTTTCCCGTTGTGGTTCGTCGAAAACAGTGGCGCCGTCCGTGCCGCCCTTACCTCCTGTCAAATGTCCTGTTTCAATGGACACCTGGCTTTCGCTCATGGATACCGGAGAATACGAGTGTAGCTGGGATGTGGCTGCGCCTTATCTGCAGCGTTCGGTAACGAAACCCGAATGGGTCGCCAGACTGGAGAAGATTCGGCGTCCATTGGGAGAAGTGCTGGCGCGCAAGCCTGTCACCATCACGCAAACCGTTGCGGGCACCCGATACGAAGGAGTTCACGAATCCTCATTCCAGAACCTGGCGGCTGCGACTGAAATCGTCACCTACGCCAAACAACCTGACGGCGAATGGCAGCCCATCGGATACGAAGTGAAGCCGCGCCAGGCTCCCAGGAACGGAGCGCGCACGGTGAGGATCATTGCGATCATTTTGCTTCTGGGAACCTCAAGCCTCATTGGAATCTCAATGCTGGTGTACCTTTTTGCCCGAGCCGATGGAAACACAATCACCGAGACACAGACATCCGCAGCACCCCACAACATGGTCTTTGGGCCTGTCAAAGAAGTTACGTTAAACAGCAGTAGTGAGAAATCCGGGCTGCATGGTTTAGACTTCGAGAGTGGCAAGCTGCTGACAGCTCCTGCGTCGGTTTCGAACGTTTTCGTTTGGAGCAGTTGGATGGCCGAACAGAGCATCGACCTACTAGTGTCTCATAAAGGGGGCAGTAAGTGGCAGGTGGGTGGGCTCGGAACGAAGCTCGCGGCTGTCCCAAGCGCCTGGTGGGAATCGGCCTCATTGGCAGAGCTTCAAGGTAAACTCGATGGAGCGAAGATGGAAGAGCAGGCCGGGCTCAGTTTTCTCTCAATGCGGAGCGAGGAAGGCAAGCCGCAAACCTTTTCCTTCCAGACAAGCGGTGGAGCCGTCGGAATACTGCAAACGGCCGAGTTTACCGCGAGCCCCCGTGCTGTGAAGATCCGTTACAAGCTGGTCCACAGTTCGCCGATTGCGCGAAGCTCCGTGGCCAATGATAAAGTCATGGTTGAAGACCTCGCCCTGCAGATGATTGTGGCTATCCGCGAAAAGGACGATGCGAAGCTGCGGAACCTGGCGAGCGACCGAATCAAGGGTTGGCCGGAGTCGCTGCCCCAGTTTGCTGTCGAGTTGCGCGAGCGTTACCGGCAAAACACCGGGAATGAATCCTTTGACATGCGCGCTGGCGAATCGCTAGTGGATGGAGATTTCGCTGCCGTCCGTTGCACTGGCCCGCAGGAGCTAGAAGGCAAGTGTGTCGTGCTATTCTTTGTAAAAACCCAGGATGGATGGTTGAACCATTCCCTCCGTGCTTCCATGGAAAGTGTGCCGCTGACCGACTCTTTGGCGGCTTTGAAAAAGAAATCGTAGCGACTGACGGAGAGGAGAACAAAGAAAAAACGGATTGGAGAGAAGTATTAATTGTGGGACTATGGCAGCATGACTAGTCTTTCTGCAATCAGAGTGGGCAGATGTGCAGATGATTGATAAGATATCCATGAAACGTCGAAGGATCTGGGTGGGTCTCCTTTGCCTCGGCATCCTGGCATTCCTTGCTCCCATAGCCTATTCAGCCATTGGCACACACGGGTATTTCTTAGGTGAACGATGCACGTGTGGCTTCCAAAGCTATTATCGCATCAAAGAGAATGCACTTTGGACCTACTCGCCGGGGCATGGAGAAACCCGCGTCTTGTACACACTGCAGGCCCATGACGGTGTATGGGATGCGGTAAGGGATGGAAAGGTTGTCCTCCAGTTGAAGCTCGCTCGCGGAGCAATTCTCAAGAAAACCCCGCAACGTTCAGAATGGCAGTCCCATCCTCGTGTGTTGAACGTATGGCGGGTATGGATCGAGGATTGGCTCTCCTCGGAACGGGCTGGCGAAATGGAACGGTTCGTGGCTCCGGACGTCCCCGCAATCTGAAGGCACTCCGTCGCCTTACAAATTCCTTGCTCCAATGTAATTGCCTGCCAGCTCTGACTGAATAACATTGGCGGTAACCTCAATTAGGGCGTGGAATTTGAAGGTTTCCGAATAGTCGCCATTGGCGATGCATGTGATCGGATACATACTCTTAATCCTTGGCCTGATCGGCTGTCTTTACTGGCAGATCCGATTCCTGGTGCTGGCTTATCACCGAAGCCTGCTGTGGTTCCTGGGGTGTTTATTCGTTCCGTTGGTGGACCTTGTCTTTCTGCTTCTACATTTCAAGATCGCCCGCAAACCCTTTGGCCTTTGTCTGTTGGGGTTGATCGTGGCCGGTTTTGGCGGCTGGATGGCTGGCATTGATTTCAGTTGATTGGCAATCCCAGGACGTGCCAATGCGGCGTGCGCGACCTGGAGCAGAGCAAGGCAGTGGGGAGGAGAAAAGAGTCAGGTCGTTGGTCTGAATCTCACGAGGTGCAGATGTTCATACGGCCGACAATCGAGATCACCGCTTGTCGAGTGCCATACGACGGCTTTCTCGGTACTGTGTGTAGCCTCCGGCCCAAAATAGAAACTCCCCTGTTTTTCAGGCTTGCGCCGCAAAGGCGCAAGCCTGAAAAACAGGGAGGATAAATAAAAAGAACACGTGGTTACCCACAGTACGGATACGAAATGCAAACATTCGACTATAGATTGCTCGTTTCGAGAGGGGTTTTCTATACGTACCAGGACCGATGAAATGGCGAACCTTCATTTTTGGGATGCACTGGCGGCATGGCGGAAACACGCACTATAACGAGTTGCCGACCGGTTCCAAGGAAGCGGCGGCTCAATCCTTCATCGACCACATGAGTATTGTCCCCTTTATATTATGAACGCTGCTCGACTATTGAGAGTAACCAGCATTGCCATTGGCTTGAGCTTGGTGTGCTCTTGCGTTCCTCCTTCGTTACGGATCCCTGTTGGTGTCGTTCCGATGAACGACAGGGCAGGGACGGGAGATGTGCTTCTCATTCCCTTGCGTTTGAATGACCAGGAAGAACGCTTGTTCATTCTGGATACCGGGTCGCCCGTTACCTTGATTGATCCCTCCTGCGCGGCAATTGTTGGAGGGCCCGTCGGAACGAACAGAGTTCATTCAATATTCGGAGCTGACCCGGCGCTTCGATACAGATCGCCTTCAATTTATCTGGGGGACACACAGCTTCGAACGGGTCCCTGGGTGATAGCCTGGGATCTGAAACGGGTATCCTCAGCCTTAGGACGGTTCAACGGGTCGAGCCATCAAATAGCGGGGGTACTAGGCATGGATTGCCTTAGGCATTACTGCATCCAATTAGATTTTCCACACGGTATAGTTCGTTTCCTGGAACCCGATCAGGCGATGTCCAAAGACCTTGGTGCTGCGTATGGGCTGGGCAAAGACCGTCAAGGATGTCCCACTGTCGAGGGTGACTTCGACAGTTTCAGTCGATTTACTGTGATTGACACTGGTTGTATTGACCAGAGTAAAACCAACACCGTAGGTCTGAACTATCTTTCGCGTTACTCGGTCACGTTCAACTTTCCGAAGCGCACCATGTATGTTAGGCATCCACGCCTGCCCTGGGAACCGCGGCTCGATCCACCCGATCAATGAACGCACGTTGCTCTGCCTATAGTTCCCGTTCGAACTTGAAAACTCAAGATGCAACCGATTAGCTACCGATGCACTGGCAGCATGGCGGGAAAAGGCATAGCGTGACAAAGCTTATGCGAATCCACCTTGGCGCAGTCCCTGAATCCCCAGACTTTGTCACCGATGGCTGGAAGCCGTTGCGGGAACCGGGTCCTATCCTGATGCAAGTCTTCGCTCTTCCCATCGGCCTTGCTGTGAGCGCATTGATGGTGTTGGCCTGGCTCTTTCTTACCCCAGTAACCAAGCACCCTGTTGTCTCCCCTTTATGGGTGGGCCTCGGACTGCTCTTCTTATTTCCTGTGCATGAGCTTCTTCATGCGGTTATTCACCCATTTCAGGGCAGGACTGCCAATAGCGTTCTAGGTTTCTGGCCGTCCCGGATGCTCTTCTTTGCGCACTATCTTGGGGAGGTTTCGCGTAACCGTTTTATCGCGATACTGGCGATGCCGTTTCTGATCATCTCTATCTTGCCCTTGCTGGTCTGCGCTGTTCTTGACCATGCCTCGGTAACCTTGGCGTATATTTCTTGCCTGAACGCCTTCGCCTCGTGTGGGGATCTACTGGGCATTAGCCTTTTTTTGTCCCAGATTCCCAAGTCCGCGAGTGTTCGCAATCAGGGATGGCGCACGTATTGGAAGTCAACGCCGGCAGAGGCTCATTGAAGCCTTCCAGGTTGCTAATGCCCTTCGTCTCCAGGCTGCGTCTCCTGACTCAGCGTTCCAGCACGGCAGTGCTGCCAAGCCTTCAGCTTGGATTGTCCAAACACCACCGAGGCTTTGAAGGACCTCAGAAGGCGCTTTACGGCCGAGGCCTCCGTCTCCTAACACTACTGGGGCCACGATAAGGCCTGAGAAGGCGCTTTGCGGCGAGAGCGCACCACCACTAAAGTGATAGGCACGGGTAACCAACCACACGGATGCACGCTGCCGGGTTTTACAGAAGCAAGACCAAGATAACGAATGTCAAGGTTTTCCAAATCTTTCTTTCTGGTGACTTTGCGTGCTTCCGGTATCCTGGAGCGTTCACACATTTATGAGCACATCAATCCCGGAGAACACCTTGACTCTCATCAAAGAGGCGCTATTCAGAGGCCAGAAGATCGAGGCGATCAAGCTTTACCGCGAAGCTATAGATGTAGGGCTGACGGAGGCAAAGACTGCCGTGGAAAAGATGGAGGCTGATTTGAGAGCCTCATCTCCTGAGAAGTTTACTGCACCGACAACGAAGACGGGATGCCTCGGAGTGCTCGCTGCGGTGTTCGTTGTGACCGTCGCTGCCATTTTGTGGGCGGCGCATTAGTGAAAGATCACGATCTTACATGAAAAACTGCAAACGTGTCTGGTGCGCGATTGTGCTGCTGCTCGCAGGGGTTTTAGCAACCCCTTTCGAGGCAAACTGCGCTCAACCCAGCGTCAGTGGCATTGTAGAATATTCCTTCGAGCCCAATCCCCAGGATACCAAGCCCAAGATGTACAATTGGGAGATCAGGTTGGACGCGAGCGACAGCACAAACGGCGTTTATGAGATCATCCAGATTAACAGGCGCCTGGACCTCGATGTCGAACCCCGTGCCACTACGAATGTGCTTATCGGGCTTTCCCCGATGAACCAGAAGCCATTGATCGTGCCAAACGGAAGTGGAGTGATTGATTTCAAACTCTGCATTGGGAACAAAAAGCCAGAACTGAACATGAATGCGCCCGGGAACATAGGGCAACCGATAGTGTTCTCCGGGATTGGGACCGGGAAAGCCGCATCCGATTGGGTCGTTCTACCTGGCTCCAAAGTTACGAAGGTGACGCCATCCGACAAAGCAACGAAGCTTTCGGATGGAAAACTCAGCATTATTCAATTCCTGGTAACCAGCGACAGCGGGGCAAAGTTCCAAACAGAGGTGCTGCTACAGAGAAAATGACGCAGAGAGTGGCAATGTCGTTAGTCATCCTATGCTCGATTTTATGACATACCCGCGGAAACTAAGTTTTTGGGCCTTGGTCGCCATGACGTCGTTGGTCGTGGCGGTTTGGACATGGGTTCTCTTTCCAAAGCCACGCCCATGAAACACTTCAAGAAGTGGGTGGTCGGGGGTTCGGCCCTTTGTTTCCTGGTTCTTTTTGGCTTTATTTTTCTGATGATGCATGGCGGCCATCGCCACTGCATCGTGGCTGCCGGTCTGGGATTGCACAACTATGCGACGGAGCACTACGGAAACTTCCCGTCAGATACGAACGGTTTTGGCAATGCCCTGCTGTTATTGGTTAAGGAAGGATACGGAAGTATCGGAGAGATCACGGGGCCGGGCGACAATGGAAGTGTGTTTAAAAAGGCCCTCGAAACGGGGGCGCCTATCCCGGAACAGGATTGCAGCCGGATCTATATCCAGGGTCTCTCCACTTCCAGCAACCCACAAATCGCCATTCTTTGGGACAAGAGATCCACGCGAGGCGGGGATCATGGACGCAAGCCCTGGCATCCGCGGTTGCGCGAGGTCTGTCTAGTGGACGGTACTATGCAAAGGGTCCGAGATCAGGACTGGGCCAGCTTTGTCGCGAACCAGATTGATTTGTTAGTGCGCGAGGGCTTCTCAAGGGAAGGCGCATTGCACTATTATTCTATTCAGTAGTTCAGTAGAAGAGTCGTTGTCTTTGCAGGCCCGGTATTCCAGCGACCGATTCGCGTCTCCAGACGCGGCGCGCTGGTTTGGTAGGGTTGGCCTCGCCGAGGCCGCCGATCGGGTTGGCGCCGAGAAGCGCCAACCCGATGAACCAGAGTAAATGAGAATGTACGGGAGGCTTTCCTACAGTCCGGATTCTGGTTCGGTCGGCATTCGCGGGCAAAATCGTCCTCCCCTCAAAGGGATGTGAACCATCCTTTGAAACTGACAAATCCAATTCAGGACCTGTCCGTTCTGTCCGGTGTTCCGAAAAGCCTCACCTACTTTTAACCACATCCGGTTGCACTCACTTCTGGCCGGTTTCGCTCACTTGGTCGATTTCGCTTACCCCGTGAAGATGTACGCTTTGGAGCATTTGCTCGCGCACCATCGATGTTGTCCTCTCTGTGTAGCCTTGATCTTTCAACATCTGAATCGCCCGCGTGATTGCTGCATCGTAATTTGTCCCAGCCTGGTTCAATTGCTTCGTTACCTTTAGATCAAGCGTGCATGTGCCAGAACTTTCCTCACTCAGTAAGTCTCCGCTCCCGGAGTAGTACGTGGTACGCCCTGTAACAGTGTAAGTCTTTACGATCCGATACTTTGAGGCCGCTCCAACATCTACAACCGCGTGTGACCCTTTCATGTAAACGGAATCGATGACGTCGCGGTTCAAGTCATCAACGTAAGAAGCCCCCTCTTGAATGACCATGAAGCCCTTGCCACCTTTGCCAGTGCCATTATCCATGATGTAGAAGTCAGGATAAATAACCTCCAGTTTCTTTGAGGGATACCCATTCACACGAGTATAACCGCCATTTGCCAGGTCAACGATCGTGTAACCAATCGTAGTGTACTTTTGAGAGCCTCCTGCTCCTGTGACTGTACCTTTAATCTTGTTCTTATAGAGCGCCACTTGGGCGTTGCAGATTGTGCACAGACCGGCAGTGATTAGGATAGCTATGAGTGTCTTCATGAATCTTGGGTGATTTGACCTGACTCCAATTGGAAAGTCAAACTCCACTTTCGTTATTGTCCACCTTGTGTGGGGCTGAGGCGCACCTTGTTCGGGGTTGGCAACTCGCAAGGATCGAAATCCCAGGTTTGACATGCGATGGAACGCCTGAAAAACTTCCCCGGTGCATTCGATACCACAAAGGCCTGCAGGAGCAAGTTTGACCCTGAGGGCAATGCGGATGGACACAGGTTCTATCGGGTTAAGCCTTAGTTAGGACCCTGAAACAGCCAAGACGAGGCAACGGCTAGGTTGGCCCGTATGCAAAAGGAAGCTGATTCGCTTCGTCGGGCGTTGCGAAGGAGAAAAGGAAAAAAGCCTAATGCAAGGCGCTCTTGACCGCTGGCGGGAGCGTGCCAATAATCCGTCAAAATTCACAACCTATGATGAAGCTTTTTAAAGCGGCTCAAACCTTTAATGTTGCGGCTCTGGACGAGTCAAAACTCAAAGGACAAGAAGAAGCGTTTCAGACGTGTCTGGCGTTTCTCAAAGGTGTTGAGAAATCGAAGACCCAAAACAGAACTACCGGCAGTTACGGGTTGAAGCATCTGGTTGAAAATCCCTCCGGGCATTATGGCATTTCCTCATCAAAGGATTGTTACGCGGGCTACGTTTACGAAGGGACTCTGATCCTTGCGGCTCTGGCATCAGGGTTCGGAATCCAGCAGCACGGCAGAACCCTCAAAACCACTTTCAACATTCACGAGCCAAGTTTGCGGAAGCGGGCAAAAGAGGTTTACAAAGAAAGGAAACGCCCATGAGCGGTAACGAATTCGATTGTTCGAGTTGGTCCCAGCCGTAGGGAGTGAATACATATAATTTAATGACGGACAAATTCGTTTATGGAGAAATTTTGACCCGAACACGCAAATATTCCAGGAGGCGTGCCGATCCTCCTCCTTTCCATATAGTGGCGCAGGCTGGTTAAACCGACCCGCATTAGTGAAACCGCCGTCTCCGCTGGCCAGTGGGGATGATCCGCCTCGATGCTCGTCATCAAATCCTTGAAGGCCTCGACATAACAGGCAATTCGCTTCTCCACGTTAGCCGCACTCTCCTCCGCGCTTTTCCTTCTTTGTAAGCCGTCCATCTTCAGGTAACCCTAACCGAAATATACGAATGGCGGTTCATGCGTTGAAAGTTTGAAATTATTGACCCTGAAGGCAATAGGGACGGACGCAGGTTCCATCGGGTTAAGCAGTAAACCGCTCATTTCAAGTCGCTCCTGGGCGGCTGCACTAATCTAGCAGTTGCTCGGGATGTGGTTACTGCTCTGAGCCTATGACTTCGCTTCGTCTTTGCTTTGCCGTCAGTCTTGCCTGAGGCGTGGTTGCCTTCGTGCCTTCGTGCGGGTGGCTTGACCTGACTCAGCGGGTATATCAAGCTCCACTCTATTCAAGATATGCGGAAAGTCGTAAGTGCGGTGTGTTTTACGGCAGTCGCTCTCCTGGTTCTGGTGATCGGCTACTGCGGCGCGGAGGTGGTGTGGCGGTTGACGCACCACCGCTATGAGACTCCAAACACGGGTGCCTACTATGGGGCCGTGTCAGCCAGGTTCTCGAGTGTTGACGACAGCGTCTATTCCTTTTCCTTTTCGGGAACAACTCCGGTTAAGTGGTATTGGATCCATCCTACCAACTTCACTTACTCCGCCCTGGAAATGGAATGGCGAGGCAACGGCTCTGAGGGGTCCGCCACTCTGAAATTGCCCGAGTTTACTTACTATTCCGCCAACTCGACAGGAGCGTTTTCACGTGAAGTACTCGCCGAATGGCTGGTTGGTAATATATATTCCGCATCGACTGAGGATCTCCAAGGGGTGGATTTAATTTACGCCAACGTTGATGCCGCCCGACGGGGATCGTTGCCTCCGCCAAGCCATCATGGTGTCTCTTTCGCTGACGACGCCCCGGTGATTGGGCACGTTCAGCATTTTTTGCTTGGATACGGAATCGATTGGCTTGTTTTCCTATGGGTCGCCGTTTGGTTGTTCGCTGTGATCTGTTTAGCTCTTAAAATCCGCGGAGCGCGTGGCTCAAAAAGTAGAGGACCTGGATTTGTGCCTAAACCGTCACTCGATTCACGGTGAAGCGGTGGAACTGAGTTGGGCCTCCGCTCTTGTCGGCGATTTGTCAGTTGAACAGCTTATTAACAACATGGATTTCCCTGGAAGTTGTTGATTTAGAATGGTGCCCCGGCACGGACTTGAACCGTGAACCAATTGATTAAGAGTCAACTGCTCTGCCAATTGAGCTACCGAGGCGACCGAAATCGCAGGTCGTGAAGATTGTGGAAAAACGCCCTTTTGTCAATAAGGGAAAAAAGTTCCGCGGGTAAATACCCACTAGCCCGCTGCCGAACGCCGCCCTAGGGTTCCAGTGAAAACTATGGCTGAGGCAAAACCCAAAAAAACCAAAAAGGCGAGTGGCGGTTTCATGAAACCTGTCCAGCCCGATGATACGCTTGCTGCGGTTATCGGTGCTGAGCCCTTGCCAAGAACTCAGATCATTGCTCGGATTTGGGATTACATCCGAAGCCATAAGCTTCAGGACCCGGACCAGAAGACGCGGATCATCGCGGATGAAAAGCTCAAGGGCGTTTTCGATGGCAGGGAGAGTGTCACGATGTTTGAGATGACGAGCCTCATCTTCAAACACGTGAAATAGCCATTTGCCACCCTCGCTCAGAGCGGTTGCGGTTATCTGATCAATCCGGCACGGGGCCTTGGCTTCGCCCTGAAACCTGCCCAGGTGGGCTTAATCCGCAAGCCTCACTCGATAGAACATATTGGTTGCTGAGGTAGAGGCGGGTGCATCATAAACCACTTTGCCATCGACCCCGGCGGTTACAGTCTCTACTACGTCCCAGGAAGCCAGATTTGACGAAACGAGGATTGCATAGGAACGGCTGGGATATCCCTGGAAACCGATTCGGAAATAGTCCGGGCCTTTCTCGGCGAGGCTGATGCTGACCATGATAGGGGCCACCTGCAAGGTAACCCCGCGCTGAGTGTCACCTGCGCCGGTCGTGTTGTTCGCAAATGACAGTGAATCCTGGTAGCTGCCGTGAGCCAGGTCGTTGGCACTCGAGTTAATGGAGAGGGTGATATTGGTGCTGGCTCCGGGTGCCAACTCCCCATCTGTTGCTGAGAGACTGAGCCAGGTCTGGCTCCAAGTGATGGTCCAGTTTAGGGAAGCCCCACCCGAATTTGTGAGGGTGTAAGCACAAGAAGCAGGAATGAAGGGTCCCCCCACTGTTCCTGAAGAATTCAAATCCCCACCAGAGACTGCCAGGATGCCTGGGGGTACCGCGACGATTGCCACGTTGAATGTTCCCAACACCGTCCGCGGGTTCGCATTGTTATAAACATCCTCGATCGCGCCTTGGAGCAGCGTCACCGTATAAGTCCCATTATCAGTTGAATCCCAAGCTCCCCCTGGTGCGGGTATCGAGTAGATTGCTGTGATAGGAGAACCGTCTGAGGGCAGATCTGCGCCTGCAAAACCTACGAGATTCGAATATCCACTGGGCCCTGTCACCAGCAGGTCAGCCGAACCGAGGCTCGACAGGCGGACTGCCGTAGCATCGCTATAGGTGACGCTGCATGAATCGCTGGGGGAGTCGCTGGCGCTGCGGGCTGCCAAATTCAAGCTGGCTGTCGGCGGGACGGAATCTGGAATGTCGCCTAACAATTCGACGTCATCCATGTTCCATCCGATCTCGTTTTGAGCCACGTTGGAGGTCAGGCTCCAGCGAACGCGCACCGAGTTGTTGCCTGCGTAACCCTCAGGCAACGCATACTCGACGGCTTGCCAGGCAGTGTCCGAAACGCCGCTCGACGTGGACCAGAGGGTGGCCCAGGTGGAGCCGTTGGTGGAAATCTGGATTGCTGCCGAGTCGCTCTGTTTGACGCGCAGCCAGCGTTGAAAGCGCAGTTTGAGGAACGTGGAGCCAGTGCAGTCTATCGCCGGGGTAGTGGCATACTTGGCGGCCATATTGTTGGGATAACTTCCGGCCAGATTATAGCCAATGATCTTGCTGCCTGTGTAACCGGCAGTCGGCCCTCCGCTGGCATATGCCGGCACACCATATTGCCATTGGAATTCGAGAGTCCATCCCGGGTCGGAATCCATGGTAGCGGAATAGATCGTAACGGGCATGGCGACTCTGAAGTTTCCGAGTTGCCCTGCCGCAACCCAGGCTCCCTCTGTATCGGAAACCTGGTTGGTGCGCATCCAGATTGTGTAAATGCCGTTGTCCGTAATTGACCATGCGCTGCCTGACGGAGGAGTGAAGGTGTAGGTGGCGGTCCGTGGAGTTCCATCGCTGGTCAGGTCAAGCGTCACTGATTCGGCCAGGCGGTCATACCCGTTAGGACCGGTGACCCGAAGGTCGCCCGTATCGATCGTGGAAGCGTCGATCCCGAGGTTATCGGAGTAGGAGATGCTGACTTGTCTGGCTCCCTGGCCAGCTTGAGTGGATTCATCAGGCAACACTTGAGCAATGGGGGGCACGACGAAATTCGAAGCTTCGGTGATGTAGCCGCTGACGAAATACTGGCCGACGCTGCCGTAGCCAGTGTACCCGCTCGGGCTGGAACTCAACGGATCACCCACACCCGTGCTCTGCACGAAAACAAAGTAGCGCCCCTGGGGCAAATTGGTTTGAAGCAAGGCAGTGGTCTGGCTGGTCGGATTGTTAGTCAGGAGAAGCGTGCCTGAATCATTATATAACCTCGCGACAAGATCAGCATTCCCACCCCGAGTTCCGGCAGGCATGATCCACGGGTTGATGGCCAACCTGATTGGGCCGGAGCCCGTGATAAAGGAGAAAACGTCTATATCCGTATCCCGCTCAAGCACACCTTTGTTAAGCGCGTTTGAATTGGCCGGATCAGTTTCGGGAGTGGTTGAGACGATGTTGGTGCCGCCTGTTATCGATAGCGAGGAAGCCGTCCCAATCGTATTCCCATAATCATCCGTACGATAAGAAAGTTTTCCGGCAATCGTAGTTAAGTCGTCCTGTGTATTATTGGCTAGATAGTATTCCCCTTTGCTCCACTGGCTCACATTTCGGTAGTAACCCGTGCCCATCAAGGGCCCCCAGGAAGTATCCCCGGTACCATGACCGCCGTAATAGTCCTGACCATCGGTCCGTCCATCATGGCTCAACCCCATGTTGTGTCCGATCTCATGTGACGCAGCTTCGGCAACGTATGATTCGTCATTTGCCAGGTTATCGTGATAAATCCAGGCCGGTCGGTACCTGGAGTAAGATGTGGTGCCGAAGACATTAACGTAAGCCACCCCACCGCCTGTGTTATGGGGATTGGCCGCGCCATTGGCATCGGTGGACCTGGTGATGAGCGCCATGGCGGTGCGCGTGGTTAATGTGCCCGGAGGTTCGGTTGTGACATCGATGTCAAACGGCGCGTAATCCTCTGCCACGCGTTGCCAAATCTTCTTGATCGCCGCCTGTTCCGCATCACTAAAGGTCGCCGGGTCAGCGTCCGTGCTGAAGGCGACTGCAGGTATCTCCGTGCGGTCAACCGTCGTATTCCAATCGGTGCCTGTAACCGTCATTCCTGAGAAATTAAGATAGAGCACATTGGGTGCTCCCGGTTTGCTGTGAAAGAACAGATTCGCGGGGAAAGGACTTACGGGAACTGCGGCCTGGCTCACCACCGGTGCCTGAGCGGCGGTACTCTGGATAGTGCCCAACGCTTCACACACGTAGAAGATACCTCCCGCCTGATCAACCCGGAGTGAAGGCAGATCGCGGTCAGTGAAATGGAAACTGCGCAGCCATGTGAGTGCTGTTTCACGCGATCGGGTTGGCAAACGATCCAATTGGTCGCGGAGCTTGCTCGCTGGCAGTTCTTCTAATCGCTTCAGACTGCCGATTTTGTATTCGCGTTCCTGCGAGTTGTTTGGACCAGTTGCCGCTTCTGTAAGTGACAAGAAACCGCCGAATGCGATGAGCACGGCGCACAACCGAAAGGAATGCATACGTGTAGAACAGGGAGAACCAGGAAGAACAGCTTGGGCGTTTTTGTCTCGAAAATGGACAAGGAAGGTGTTCCAGATGGACACCTTATCATTCACCGCAGGGGTGGTGAGTTCGAGCGCTGCTTGTTTCACTCACGAAGCAAACAAGCAGGAACCATACCCCCGACGGGTGGCTCAACGTATGAGAGGGAGACTTCGAGCCGGCTTAACTACTGAGGATTACTGGAACGTTCAACAAACCAGCGTCCATCCTGAGGCGAGGTAAACGTGTAACCGCTGTTGGGCCCCTGAGCCACGTTTTGGCGGCGGATCGGCGGTTTGGTCTGGCTGTTAACCCACTTCTTGATTTCCGCATGCCCATCGGCAAAGGAAAAGCCGCAGGCACCATTGTGGTAGGAGGCGGGCACGTCATCCCATTCCCGGGCTGCGGGAAAGGTAGCAGGAGGGGGCATTTTAACTCCGAATAACCCATCGTTGATGCTATCAGGATGTTCATCCAAAAACACCCAGGTCATAGAGGGGCGGTTAAACTGAGAATCCTTAAGGAAAACCCGGTATTGCGTGGCATCGTAGACGGTGTGCTCGGTTTTGCCGCCGCAAAAGCCGTTCATGGAAAGGCTGCGCACCCGGGCTCCTGCCGTGCTCGCTATCTTGTCGGCCGGACATTTATAAACACCTGGCGATTTGCCGGTGTACTTGCCCAAAGCGCCGTCGAGCAGCAATTGAATATTCGTATTCGCACCATTTGGAGTTCCAGTGGTCCAGTTCAACCAGCCAGTCGCCCAATTCGTGAGCACGCCCGTGATTCCGCCTCCATTAGGAACAACCCAGCCTTCATAATCGACTGGATACATGGCGTAGGCTGTCTGGAGTTGTTTGAGATTGTTAATGCAAGCGATGCCTTCAGCCTTCTGTTTGGCCCGTGAAAGCGCGGGGAGGAGCATCCCGGCCAGAATGGCAATAATGGCGATGACCACGAGCAATTCAATCAATGTGAATCCTGGCCGAGAGGAATCAGGCAGTCCAACTTGGGTTTCCGTACGCATAAGCCATTTCTTCTCATTACCATAATGAAGTCTGAAAGCAATCAAAAGCGGGCTGAGGGGCGGAGGCTATCGCGCCTGCGGACACCCAAATAAATGTTTTTAGTTATTGCGCCTTCCGGCGGGGATGGTCTATATTTTTGCACCTTTGACGACCCTATCGTCTAGCGGTTAGGACACTGCCCTTTCACGGCGGCGGCAGGGGTTCGAGTCCCCTTAGGGTCGCCATTTTTATGCTGGTCTTCGCAGCGTATTTTCCCTCCCACATTTGATGGCTTATTGTTGTTCAAGCTGAGAGCGACTGGACTTGCTCGGGGATTTCCACGGGGGGTGCTGCCTCCACGGCATCATGGCGAATGTGGGGGTATTCCTCGTTTAGTTCATCCGCGAGCTGTTCTGCCTCGGCCTTTTCCAGCAGTTTATTGCCGCACCCAGCCCGTCCGTTGGATGTGTTCGTCCAATGAATGACATACTTCTTATTCATCACGGCTTTGCTATAAACCAGATTGAAGAAGCTTCGAGTAGGTCATTTCCCTCAGCGCGAAGGATTGTTGTTCAGGAGTTCACCTCAGTAAAACGGGCCAGGACCGATTCCGGCGTCTCCCCGGCGTCTCGAAGTACCCGCAAACTCAGAGCGTCATGACGTTTCGCGAGGCGTTGGCCCGCCGCATCACGCATGAGAGGACAATGGTAAAATGCCGGAGCCTCCCATCCCAATGCCTCATAGAGCAGCAGTTGCCTGGCGGTCGATTTAAGTAAGTCTTCGCCTCTGACTACTTCGCTGATCCGCATGGCGGCATCATCCACCACGACCGCCAATTGGTAGGCTGGCAGATCATCGTGTCGCCAGACGACAAAGTCACCCAAATCCACCCCGCATACAAATTGTTGCTCGCCGAAAAATCCGTCCAAGAAACGAACGATTTTTCCATCGGGCACCCGAAAACGCCAATTGGTCGTGCCTTTAGGCAGCGGTCCATTGGGAGGGGGGCGGTTTTCCGGACGGCACGTGCCCGGATAGACGGGCTCATCCTCGCCCTGGTGGGGCGCGGCCAGGGCGCGAAGCACATCCTGGCGAGAGCACGCACATGGGTAGATTACTCCGAGGCTTTTGAGCCGCTCTAGAGCTCGGCGATACTCCATCAACCGCTCGCTTTGACTGTAAGGCCCGTATGGCCCTCCGCAATCGGGTCCTTCGTTCCAATTCAATCCGAGCCAGCGCAGATCCTCAAGCATTGCAGAGACATAATCGGCGGAGGCCCGGGCCCGATCCAGATCCTCATTGCGCAGGACCAATGAGCCGCCCGCCTTGACCGCTCTTTGATAGGCGGTCCAAAAGGTTCGGGCGTGTCCCAGATGGAGAAACCCGGTGGGAGACGGAGCAAGACGACCGCGATATTCAGAGACTCTCGAAATGGAACGATCCACGGACAGGCAATTAGTAAAATTCCTGAGGGTTTTCAATCAGGAACTCCGAGAGCGTCGGCAACCTAAAAGAGAGACAACTCTGCGCTCGGGAGCAATTCATCGAGGTATCGGGCGGGCGAGGGGCACCTTTGTACTCGGAAACTGAGGCCGGTTCAAAACGCGGTTCGAGTTCCAGACACCGTGAAGCCAGCAGCCATCCCATTTCATAGCGAGACATCCTGGCAGCGCCAGCTACATGAAAGATGCCAGTCTGCCCCGCCAGTACCAGTTCGAGGCTGGCGCGCACGGTGGTGCGAGCGTGAATGGGAGACCTGAACTCATCCACGAATAGCCGCAGCGGCTGTTTTCGAGCCCAGGAGTTTCGCCACTGTTCATTGAAAGCACTGTCTCCTGAAGGCGAGCTTCCGGCATTTAAGGATGTGCGGATAACGAGGTGTTTCGGATTGCCGAGGACGATGGCCTCCGCTTCAACCTTGGTTTCCCCGTAGTAACTGAGAGGATTTACAGTGGCTGCCTCGTCATAGTTTCCCTGCTTGCCGTCGAACACCAGGTCTGTGGAGAAGAAAACAAAAGGAATATCGGCTGCGAGCTCTGCGAGGTGGCGCGTTGCTTCAACATTGATCAACCGTGCCTTGGGTGGGTTTGCCTGGCATTCCGGGCTCCGGCTCATCGCGGCGCAATGAATGATCAGCACCGGTTTAGCCTCCTGGAACTGGAGATCCATCTTACGAAAGTCAGTTATATCAAGCCGGTTGCGGGTCAGTGGTACGCAGGTGCTTGAGGCAAATAACCTGGGAATCTCCTGGACGAAGTAGCTGCCAATGAGCCCGGCAGCTCCGGTGAGCCAGATTGTTCCCCCGGCAAATGGCGAAGCGGTGGAGATAGGTTGATTCAATCAATTAGGCGCCGCGTAAGATCCCCGTAGGCATCAATGCGACGATCACGCAGGAAAGGCCAATGGGTGCGGGTCGCATCGACCTCTGCCAGATCCAACTTCACGAGCAGGTTTTCCTCCTTCTCAGCGGAGGCCTTGGCCAGAATCTCGCCTGATGTTCCAGCGATGAAGCTCTGTCCCCAGAACTGGATGCCATCGCCCACGAGCTTCTCGTGTCCCACACGGTTGGGAGCAACCACATAGCATCCGTTAGCGATCGCGTGCCCGCGTTGGATCGTCTCCCAGGCTGAGTGCTGGCGTTCGCCGTATTTCGCTTTCTCGGCAGGATGCCACCCAATAGCGGTAGGAAAGAAAAGGATCTCCGCTCCCTGCATTGCGGTCAGGCGTGCACCCTCCGGATACCACTGGTCCCAGCAAATAAGAACACCGATACGGGCATACCGGGTTTGCCACGCGCGGAATCCCAGATCACCCGGCGTAAAATAAAACTTCTCGTAATACAGCGGGTCGTCGGGAATGTGCATCTTCCGGTATTTTCCCAGGAGAGTTCCATCGGCGTCGATGATCGCGGCGGTGTTGTGATACAGGCCCGGCGCCCGTTTCTCAAACAGCGAGGCGACAATCACGATCTTATGCTTGCGGGCCACTTTGCAGAGTACCTCGGTAGTGGGGCCCGGTATCGGCTCGGCTAACCGAAAGAAATCGTGATCTTCCGATTGGCAAAAATATTGAGAAGTAAAGAGCTCCTGAGTGCAGATGATCTGCGCGCCGTCACGAGCGAGGCGCTCGATTTCTCGAACGGTCCGGGCGAGATTTTCTTTACGTTCAGGGGAGCAGGCGAGTTGAATGGAACCGACAGTGACGTGCGATCCGCGGGCGGTATTCTTCATGGCTGTTCAGGGCCGGGCCAGGGAGGCGGGGGCAGGGGTAATGATCTGAGTGTCCCCTTGGCGGCTTTGGGAGGCTGACGAGGAGACGTTTTGGCCAAAGAGCTCCCGGATGAATCGGCCAAGAGTTTCATTCGTTGGACCGTAACCCGAGTGGTAGATGTAATGCTCCAAATCATACAATAACTCGTCGGCGCTCGCGTAACGCTTGTCAAGGTCGCGAGCCAGTGCACGAGTCAAGATTTCATTGAGCCGGTCGTCTATTCGCGAGTCGAGTGTTCGAAAATCGGGGATGGGCATTTTCAGAATCCGTTGCCGTGATTCCTCAGGGGTTGCCGCCAGAAAAACGTTCTTACCCAATAGCAGATGCCCAAGCACTACGCCTGCGGAAAATAAATCCGAACGCTTGTCGGTGATCTGAAAATCCGCCTGTTCCGGGCTCATGAAATCTGCCTTGCCTGCGACGACCTCGCCTTCATTGTCCGCCAGGAAGCCGCGCGCTTTCGCGATGCCAAAATCGGTAAGCTTCACGTCGCCTTCGAAGGCGATCATGATGTTCTTAAAACTGACGTCGCGATGCACGATGCCCAGGTGGCGTCCGTCCTTATCCGTTTTGGCATGTGCGTATGCCAGGCCCCTGGCCACGCGGCTGACGATGAATACGGCAAGTTCCTTGGGCAGAACGCGGCGCTTATCCTGCAGTTGTTGGGCAAACTGTTCCAGGTTAACCCCTCGAAGAAGCTCCATCGCAATGAAGTAAACTCCCCGGGTTTCCCCAAGATGGTAGGTCTGGACAATGTTCGTGTGAATCAAGTCGGCGACCAGCTTTGCTTCGCCGATGAAATTATCGATGAACTGCTTTTGGTTCGCATAATTCTGCCGAATCACCTTGATGGCAATCCTCTTGATGAAACCCTGTGCCCCGTGCTGTTCAGCCTCATAAACGATCCCCATTCCGCCTTCGAAAATCTTGCGGATGATTTCGTAGTGAAATTCATTTTGGATGCTGAACAAAGCCACGAAATGATGTTGTCGCAAAGCCAAATGAAGTCAAGCCCAGCGCAGGTCCTGAGATCCCTCGCCGCCCCCGCAGGAAGTCCTGTTCAGGATCGACCGCCAGCGGCGCGTTTGCGCGTTAGTTCAGGCTGGAGAACACTCAGGCTGCGAGGCTATTGAGCTCTAAAAAACGGGGAATCCCGTCGAAACTCTGGCTTCAAATCTTGAAGTTTGTGAGAAAACACCCACATTTTTCTCTTGCAGCAGTGTCCCGGGCAGGTTTAATACCCGTCAAGTCATTGGACTTTTCAGTTTGATAGTGAACCGCAACAACAAGATTAATATGGCAAAAGCACTCTCTAAATCGCAGATCGCCGCCGCCGTGGCTGAGAAAAACGAAATCTCAAAGAAGCAGGCCGTCCAGATCCTGGACACGCTGGCGGCTCTGGCCTACAAGCAGGCCAAGAACACCTTTACCATTCCCGGGTTGGGCAAGTTGGTGCTGGTGAACCGCAAAGCGCGCATGGGCCGCAACCCGGCCACCGGCGAGACTATCAAGATCGCTGCCAAGCGCGTGGTGAAGTTCCGCGTAGCCAAGGCCGCCAAAGACGCGATTCTCGGCACCAAGTAAGACTCCTTGCATTCAAATCAGGCACTCTGTAACCCAGAGTGCTTTTTTATTTGCTGGCTAGCCAATGATAAAAGCTTGCCTCACTTCTCGTAAGCCATAAAGGTAACCCCATGAACACTCGTTTTTTTGGTCTGTGCATTTTGCTGTCTCTATCCCTGCATTCACAGGCCGAAAGTGGCATCATTTCGCCTGGGGCCACTTTGCAGAAATTAGCCGGAGATTTCACGTTTACTGAAGGTCCGGCGGCTGATGCGAAAGGCAATGTGTTCTTCACCGATCAACCCAGCGACCGCATTCTGAAGTGGAGTACCGAGGGCGCCCTGTCCACCTACATGCAGCCCTGCGGTCGAGCAAATGGCCTGTGCTTTGATGCCAAAGGCAATCTGTGGGCGTGTGCCGATGGAAATAACGAGCTGTGGAAGATCGATGGTGCGCGGGAAATCAACGTGGTCTTGAAGAACTATCAGGGGCGCCAGTTTAACGGACCAAATGACCTCTGGTTCACCCCGAACGGAGGCCTGTATTTCACCGATCCCTTTTACAAGCGCGATTATTGGCAACGCGGAGCGAGCGAAATGCCCCAGTGCGTTTACTTCCTTCCCAAAGGCGCCTCCGTGCCCGAACGAGTGATCGATGATTTAAAGCAACCAAATGGAATCATCGGGACACCCGATGGCAAACGGTTGTACGTGGCTGATATTGGCGCGGGCAAGACTTACTGCTACGAAATTGGACGCAAGGGTGTGCTGAGTAACAGGAAGCTCTTCTGCGAAATGGGGTCGGACGGTCTTACAATTGATTCGGAAGGCAATGTTTACCTGACGAGCAAGGGCGTCTTCGTTTTTGACCCGGCAGGGGAGCGCATTGAACACATTGAAGTGCCCGAGCCTTGGACGGGCAATGTGTGTTTTGGCGGCAAGGATCGCAAAACTCTATTTATCACCGCCAGTAAAGGCCTCTACTCGCTGCAAATGACGGTTCGCGGTGTAAACAGCCAGTAGCCAACAGAGTGCGGTTCATTTCCTCGTGGAGAGCTGATTACGTTTTTTCTGTAACCATTCGGCCTTGGTGCGCGTAGTGTGTATGAAGCGCGGCATGGTGCCTCTGCCTCAAATACAACTATGAAATTTGAAATGACCAGGTCCTTACTCATACTCAGCGGCGTGTTGCTGGCGGCTACCTCGCCGGCAGCCCCCTTGCTGCAAACACATGTCCCCGCTGAACCCGCATTCGTTCTGCACTTGGATGTGGACAAAATTCGACCCACCACAGTGGGACAGTATTTACTGAGCGAGATGGAGAAGCCTGAGGCACAAAGTAAATTTGCCGCGTTCCAGGCCATGTTCAATTTTGATCCCCGACGCCAATTGCATGGACTTACACTGTACAGCCGCTCGATGGGAAAGGATGATGGAGTTCTTCTGGTTTACGCCGATGTTGATCCCAGCCGGTTGACGACCCTGGCCAAGTCAGCCAAAGAATATCAAAGCGCCACGCACAAACAGCACACCATCCATAGCTGGATCGAGGAAAAGAAGAAAGCCAAGGACGGTGTGAAACCCCGCACCTATGCCGCCACCTACGGCAGCCAGGCTGTTGTTTTTGCCCAGCAGCAAGCAGAGGTAGCCCAGGCGCTGGACGTTCTGGATGGAAAAGCTGCGGCGCTGGCGAGCACGACTTTTTGGCCGTTCGGCGCAGGATCGGATAGTGGCTTCATCCAAGCCGTCGCCCGCAAGCTAACGCTTCCTGATGCTGACCCCAATGCCGCCATTTTTCGGCTATCAAAGTTGATGAAGTTCAGCCTGGGCGAGGACCGTGGCAATCTGGCCGGGTCACTGGTGATGGTGACTGAGAGCGACGAAGTCGCTACCAATGTAGCGGGCATTGCCAAAGGCCTGGTTTCTTTGTTGAAGCTCCAGCAGAGCAAGCCTGAAGCGGTTAAGTTTGCGGAGGCACTCAATCTCAACCAGCAAGCGGAGAAGGTAGTGGTGAGCTTTTCGCTGCCGGCCACTCAGATGATAGACATGATGAAGGCAGATGCAGCCCGAAAAGCCGCCAAGCAGGCGCAAACCAACTGAGCAGTGTCGCAGGATTGGATCAGCCTTACAGATGGAGAACTGGTTCGGGAAACCCGGGCTGGTTCTCTCTCCGCATTTGAGGAACTGGTTTATCGCTATGAGCAACGCATCTTCCGGTTCGTAGCTCAGTCGGGTTGTTGCGAGGCCGACATTCGCGAGATTACCCAGGATACCTTCGTAAGAGCTTTCCAGTCACTCGAGCAGTTTCACTCGGAACGCTCCTTCTCAGCCTGGCTGTTCGCCATCGCCAGGCGCCGCCGGGTGGATCAGTTTCGAGCTGCACAACGGCGACCGTCCACCCCACTGCAGGAGACTGAGCCCTGCCCAGCAGCCGATCCCTCGGAGC
This sequence comes from uncultured Verrucomicrobiota bacterium, assembly GCA_942493075.1. Lineage (GTDB taxonomy): Bacteria > Verrucomicrobiota > Verrucomicrobiia > Limisphaerales > UBA8199 > JBBQYD01. The sequence goes on from OW818681.1 coordinate 1,415,513, forward strand.
ACATGGCCAGCCGTGAGGAAGCGGAGCGGATCTGGGAACTGGCTCGCCAACGGCTGTCTCCGGATCAATTTGAGGTCCTCTGGTTGAAGTATGTTGAGGAGATGGATATCGCTGGGATAGCGCAAGCCGTCCAGAAGACCGTGCCGCACGTGAAGATCCTGCTCTTTCGGGCGCGCCGGATTCTGGGACAAGCGATGGCTTCGCAAGCCACGAGAGCAGAAGAGTTTCTGCCAGGCACCGCGCGCTCACCACGCGTAGGACTTAATCTAAAGGGGGTAGTATGAACTGGTTTAAGGAACTTAGAATTTGGCGGTCAATAGACTCCAGCAAACCATTTGAGCGGGGCGACACGTGCCAAACGCCCGAAAGGCTTCATAAACGGCTTCAAGCAGAACGATCCTGTGTGAAGATTCCAGGCGATCTCCACCAGGCCATCATGAGCGAGGTGCGAGGCGCTCGGAACCTGAGGATGATCGAGGTCCCGCAGGTTGAAGTACCTCGAATCTGGAGTTTCGGTAGAGCAGTCGCGGGTGTCGGGTTGGTTCTGCTGTTGGGCCTGGTTGTCGTTTCACTAAATCAGCGCTCGGACAAAGCCGCCACATCCGCACCGGCGGCGAAGCCCAACCTCATTTCGGTTCATTCCCCTGCGGCCCTGGCCGAGTTGCCGTTTTCTGTGTTGACCCCGCTGGAGGAAGAATGGCGCCGGGTGAACCAGGATATGACCAATGCCGCAAGCATTCTCCTATCCAGCGTGCCTTAACCATGGCTAAGGTAGGGACTGAACCGGATATTTTGGCCGCCACTCCCCCTTGCCAAAACCCGCCTTATGGAGTCTTATTTCAGCATGAAATTGTCGAGCAGATTGGAAAAAGCCTTAAACGATCAACTGAACCTGGAACAAAACAGCGCGTTTGCCTACCTGGGCATGGCCGCACACTTTGAGAACACCCCTTTCGAAGGCTTCGCGGCATGGATGAAGCTGCAGTATAAAGAAGAACTTGAGCATGCCGAGAAGTTCTTTGAGTACCTGACTGAGCGCGGCGGCAAGATCACCCTGATGCCCATTGGCGCTGCAAAATCCGAATACGCCTCTCCCTTGGAAGTGTTCCGCACCGCTCTGGGACACGAGCAAAAAGTCTCTGCCGCGATTAGTGCCATTTACGAGCTGGCGCTGCAAGAGAAGGATTATGCGACCCTTTCCTTCCTCAAATGGTTCCTGGACGAGCAAGTGGAAGAGGAGAAGTCGGTTAGCGACATGATCGCCAAGTTGGAGTTGATCGGTGAGAATCACAACGGCTTGTTCCAACTCGACAAGCTGGCTGCCAAACGCGGCGCCAAGTAATTCGAACTGCCATAATAAATCAGTTTCGCAACTTCGCGCAGACTTGTGCGAAGTTGCTTTTTGCTTTTAATACACACTTGGGAATTGGTTATGCCACATCGCTATTTTGAACTGGAAGAAGCCGCTAAATACTTGCATATCCGGCCCGAGGACCTCGAGCGATTGCTCAAGAACGGCGAAGTGCCTCACGAGAAGCGGGGACCCAAGGTGATATTTCAACGAATCGAGTTGGATGCCTGGGCATCGCAGCGCATCCTTGGTTTGCCGGAATCCCGCTTGGAGGAATACCATCGCAACGCTTCGGCAGCCACCGAGACCGGCCCTATCCTGACCGACTATATAACGCCCGGCCATATCGATTCGGCGTTGCCCGCCAAAACCAAGGCATCCGTGTTGCGTGAAATGGTCCGGCTCGCCAACCGCACCGGCAAGGTTACGAATCCAGACGACCTTCTGGCCGGATTGGAGGCGCGGGAGGATCTGTGCTCCACCGGGTTACCCGGTGGTGTGGCACTTCTCCACACGCGCAGTCATGACCCCTATCTGTTCTCAGAGCCGTTGGTGGTGCTCGGGCGCACCGTTCAGAATATTCCGTTCGGAGCTCCAGACGGGCAGGGAACTCGGCTCTTCTTCCTTTTGGGCTGTGTGGAAGATCGCATGCACTTGAGGACCATGGCCCGATTTTGTGTGATGGCACAGCGTCCCGGTTTTTTGTTGGATTTGATCAATGCACCGGATGCTGAAGCGATGTGGAAGATCCTGCTGGATGCGGAGGCCGAGGTCATCAAGAACCTGGCCGGGTAGCACGGCCCTGATTTTCCAATGAGCGCGGGAGTTTCGCGCTGATTTTACCTGTCGCGTGCCTTAGGAGTTTTGTCTACTCTGGCAGGCACCGATGCATGAGTTGTCCATCATGGCGAGCGTGCTGGAAATGGCGTCAGATCAGGCCCGCCAGGCTGGCGCTAACAAGTTATGCACGTTAACCCTGCGAATTGGTGATCTCAGCGGAGTGGTGCCTGAGGCCTTGGAAATGGCGTTTGAAGCCCTATCTGTCGGCACGATGGCTGAGGGAGGTTCCTTGCATTTGGAACGGGTGCCCGCCCGGTTTTGGTGCCAGGCTTGCGCTCACGAATTCACCGCCGGACAATCGTTCGCCCTTTGCCCGAGTTGCGATCAGCCTTGTAGTGACCTGCGCTCCGGGCGGGAATTGGAAATCACTTCACTGGAGATCGAGTAATGTGTAAGGAATGTGGATGCGGTTCTCATGAAAATCTGCCTGGGTCCGGCAGCCCCGGGCAACATGAATTGGGGGGAATGCACTTTCAGGGAACATTAAAGGGGCAACCCCACGCCCATCCTCATCCGCATGACCATGGCCATGGCGAAAGTGACTTGCCGGTGTCAGTTCGGCGCACGCTCGAGATCAGAAAACCGGTTCTGGATAAGAACGATCGGGTTGCTGAGAGAAACCGAGATTTGTTTCGCAGCCGCGGGATCCTTGCCTTGAACGTTCTTTCCTCCCCTGGTTCGGGCAAAACAGCCTTGCTTGCGCAAACCTTAAGGCATCTCTCCGGAATGCTGAGGGCAGCCGTGATTGTGGGTGACTTGGCCACCGAAAATGACGCGGAACGTTTGCGTGTGACTCATGCGCCGGTCGTGCAGGTCACAACAGGCACAATGTGCCACTTGGAGGCTGAGATGGTGGCCAAGGCAGCCGGTGACTTGGATTTAAACGCCTTGGATTTGCTGATCATCGAAAACGTGGGCAACCTGGTGTGCCCGGCTGCTTATGATCTGGGGGAAGATTTTCGGGTTGTGCTCCTGTCTGTGACGGAAGGCGAGGATAAGCCCCTCAAGTATCCACCTGTTTTTCAAGCCGCTGATGTGGTGCTGATCAGCAAGATCGATCTGGCCGAGCCTTGCGGTTTCGATCGCGAGTTGGCGTTGCGAAACCTTCGAAAGATGGCACCAAAGGCTGAGATCCTCGAAGTCTCAGCCAAAACGGGCCAAGGCATGAACGCATGGCTGGAGCTGCTCCTTAGCCGTCATGCTGCCGCAAGATGTCATGTTCCCTTGGAGCCGGGGTGATCCGCGGAGTCAGGCCACTCCCAACGGTCTTCGACGGTCTCGCCGCAGCGAGGCGGTACCAGCCCAGCCGCCCCACATGGCCGCGGCGATCTCCAAGCCGAGCAACACAAAACCCCAGCGCACTACGGTGCTATTGAGCCCGCCCACTATGGGGACACCAGGCTCTCCGTCGTCCCGTGTTCCGCCCATCGCGGCAGGTGGCGGCGGTGGGGTTAGTAACATCCCGGGGTTGCCCGCGAGCTGTTGGTGTCCTGATTGGGCGAGCAATAGGCTCAGAGCAAACGCTAAACACCAAGCCGCTAAACCGTGCAAAGCTCCCGACCGGGCAGACAACCCCCGCCCGAATCTGGCAACAAACCAGGCCACCATCCAGATTACAGGCATGCCAGCCAGTACGAGCATCCAGAAGCCACCTGTTACTCCGTTATCCACAGCGCCGTAACCAAGCGCTGTGGCGATGCGCGCCAAGCCCAGCTTCAAAAGCCAGATGCAAAGAGCCCCGGCGAGAAGCGCGCCCCATGCCACCCCACGCCTGGGTTCAGAAGACTTGGCCTTTAACTGATCACGGCTTTCCATACTCAATTTGTAACCTGCGCCTTCGAGAGTGACTTTTCTGTGGGGTGAAACGCCATGTGAATCCATCGGGCCTGTCCCTGTCGAGGCAACTAACACATGGAACTCATTTGCCCCCGGAACAAAAACAGGGCAGGATTACTTCAGCGTTAATATTAAGGAACACTATGGCCCAGGCTATCATGGATCCGGAGCAGGTTCGGCGTTTTGCCGAAGAACTGAAACGCTTTAACACCGACTTGCAGGAGGGGATTGCTTCCCTGCAAGCCAGGTTTGCTGCCGTGGGTGATACCTGGCAGGACCAGGAACACGCGAAGTTCGCTGAGGAGTTCCAGCAATCGATGAAAGCCATGAAGCGTTTCGTCGAGGTATCGAATCAGCATACTCCCTATCTGCTGAGGAAGGCTCAGCGGATCGAAGATTATCTTAACCAGCACTGAACATGGCCGAACGGGCTCAGGTTACCTCCACCGAAGCGCTGGAACAGTTCCGCAACCAGCTCATTCTGTACATCAGCAAGGCGAGGCCTGCCCTTGAGGAGGTTACCGCCGACGTCCTGCGCGTCCGCTCATGGATGGATAACGATCAGCGTCTGCTTTGGGAAAACCAGATGCGCCGGCGAGGCAAGGAGCTGGAAATGGCGCAAGCAGCCCTGTTCAGCGCCAAGCTGGGAAATTTGCGGGAAGAATCCGCCGCCGAGGTTCTGATGGTGCATCGCGCCAAACGTTCCGTAGAGGAGGCAGAGACAAAGCTCAGAACCCTTAAACGCTGGAATCGTGAATTCGACGGTCGTGTGCAGCCCCTGGTCAAGCAAATGGAAAAACTGCATTCGGTTCTTTCCAACGACCTGGTAAAAGCGGTGGCGAGTCTCAACATGACCATTGACAAACTGGCGGCGTACACGCAATCCACCCCGCCGATAAGCGTGGATGTGCCGCAAGCCCCGCCTGCGAATCCCGATAAGCCTGCCAATACTTCCGAGGGAGGGGCGAGCAAATGAACGCCAGCGGCGCCCGTCTTGAGGGGGTAACCAAGGAGTTGCGCGCACACTGGGCGGAAACACGGACCCATTGGCGTGATGCCAAGGCGGAGGAGTTTGAGAAGCAATATCTTGAGGAGCTGTTTGATAGTGTGGAGAAGACTGTCAACGTCATTGATCAGCTCGACAAATTGATCGAAAGAATTAAAAAAGACTGTGAGTAGCAATCTAGCAGCCAGCCGGGTTCTGGAACTCATCGAGACTCTGAAAAACACGGTTCAGGACCTTTCGGCCCGCGCCGTGCGTCTCAACGAGGAATACAAAACCAAAATCGCCCGCGAACGACAACGCGGACAGGTTGCACTTGAGGAGAGCGCCGCCAAAACCTCCACCGCTATTACCGACACCGAGGCTGAAATTCAGGCTCGCCGTACCGCCCTCGAAGACCACTTTGCGCGTCGAAAGACTCGGATCGGAAAAGCATTTCATTCCAGCAAGGAACAGCGACTCAAGGAAATCGATGAGCGGCTGGGCGGCAGCAAATACGAGCTGCAAAAGCGCACGCTCAATGCAGAACGCGCGCGAAACCAGAGTGTCGCAGAAAACCATGCTCGCTACGAACAGTTCAAACAGCAGTTTGGCGAGCAACAGCAGCACTTGGCTGAACTCGAAAGCAGCATAAGGAACTCCTTCAAGGGCTACGGTGCTTTTCAGAAGCTTCTGGCTGCTCAGGAAGGCTCGAACCCCGAAAGCCAGCCTGATGAAGAAAAGGCCCTCGCCGCATTCACCGCGCGGTTAGAGCAATTGAGCCAGAGAGCGACAGCTTTTAACCACCTCTGGCTAGTCGGTTTGTTCCGTTATGCCGTCGTCTGGCTGGTTCTGGGGGCAGGGGTCTTTGCGCTGCCTGAAGTTTTACGCCGGTCAGGGCAGGGGCGCCTTAGCTATTTCCAGGCGGCAGCAGCCTTCGGAGCATTGGCGCTCATCGTCGTGGTTTTGCGCGTGGCGGCTCAAAAAATGGCCGCAAGCCGTGCGCGTGAGCTCGCAGATGGGTTGCACCAGGCTAAAGGGCTCGAGAACCAGGCCTATCATCTGGCTTCGACGCGTCACGATCAAGAAGCCGCAAGGTTTGCCAAAGAATACGAGGATGTTCTTGGCACAGTTGATCGAGATCTCAAGCGGGCGATTGCCAAAGCCGGTGAGGACCGGGTGGCCCTGCGAATGAGGGCTGATCAACGAACGGTTGAAGTCACGTTAAAACTTGAGGAAATGCGCAAGTCCTGGACCGCCCGCTCCGAAGCCAAATACCAGGAGAAGCTTCGTCAAATCGGCGGAACAGGGGTTGAACGTGCGGCGGACGTCAAGCGGAACACCGAACAGGCTGTCGCTCGCTGGGACAATGAGCAGAAAGCTGCCTGGTCCGCGCTGAAGAACGAATGGACAACGCGCATCACACCACTCTATTCCGCTGTGAGAGAGACGCAGGAAACGACCGAACGCCTGTTTCCTCCATGGACTTTGGAGGCTGTTGAGAAATGGGCTCCACCAGCGGCCTTTGCACGTGCGGGGAAGATGGCCGAGCTGGCTGTTGATCTTCCAACGAGTGCGGGCTTGGACGGTCCGCTCGATGGGCAGTTGGCACTGCCTGGTCCGGAGAAGTTTGTTCTCCCCTTCTGCTTAGCCTGCCCGGATGAAGGGTCGGTGCTCATTGAAACGGATGGTGCGGGACAACCAGCGGCGGTGGATGCTCTGAATAACCTCATCCTTCGGCTGCTCTCGGTGGCGCCTCCCGGCAGGCTTGCATTCACGATTTTCGATCCCGTTGGATTGGGGCAGAACTTCGCCGGCGTCATGCACCTGGCGGATTACGAGGAGCAATTGATACACAGCCGAATCTGGACGCAGAGCGGGCAGTTCGAGCAACGGCTCGGTGAGCTGAATGAGCATATCGAAAAGGTCATACAGATGTATCTGCGCAACGAGTACCGCACCATTGCAGAATACAACGAGCAGGCGGGCGTGATCGCCGAGAAATACCACTTCCTGGTTGTGGCCGATTTCCCAGCGAATTTTACTGAAACCGCTGCCAAACGGCTTCTGAGCATTGCCTCCAGTGGCGCCAAGTGTGGCGTTTACACGCTCATTCACTGGGATCGGCGTCTGCCAATGCCCCAGGACTTCTTGCCGGATGAACTGCGAAAGAGCTCCATTTTCGTCTCAGGCAAGAACGGGCAGTTCCTTGTAAGCGGACGTTCCATCCCCGGACTCAAACTCAATCTGGAGAGTTCACCCGAATCCGAGCTGGCGACCGCACTCGTCCACCGCATCGGGCGGAGCAGTCGTGATTCCATGCGTGTGGAGGTGCCGTTCGAACATGTTATTCCGCCTGCTGACCAGTTCTGGAAGGAAGACACTACGCAAGAATTGCGAGTGCCAGTCGGGCGCACCGGGGCCACCAAGCTGCAGTATTTGGAGATCGGAAAAGGCACACGCCAGCACGCGCTGATCGCCGGAAAAACGGGGTCCGGCAAGTCCACCCTGTTCCACGTCATCATCACAAACCTGGCGTTGTGGTGCAGCCCCGACCAGGTCGAATTCTACCTGGTGGATTTTAAGAAGGGTGTCGAGTTTAAGTGCTATGCCAGCCGCAAACTGCCCCACGCACGGGTGGTGGCCATCGAGAGTGACCGTGAGTTCGGCTTGAGCGTCCTGCAAAAGCTCGATGACGAGCTGCGTCGTCGAGGCGATCTGTTCCGAAAATTAGGTGCTCAGGATCTGGGAGGCTACAAGCGGGCCGGTGGCACTGAGAAGATGCCGCGTTCGCTCCTGATCATTGATGAGTTTCAGGAATTTTTCGTGGAAGACGACAAGATCGCCCAGAGCGCAGCGTTGCTGCTGGACCGTATTGTGCGCCAGGGACGTGCCTTCGGCATGCACGTTTTGCTGGGATCACAAACGCTCGGCGGAGCCTACACAATGGCGCGGACAACCCTGGGTCAGATGGTCATTCGAATCGCGCTGCAATGCAACGAAGCGGATGCGTACCTGATCATGGACGACACAAATCCGGCCCCTCGCCTGCTTTCACGTCCGGGCGAAGGCATTTACAATGATGCGGCCGGCGCGCTTGAAGGGAACAGTCCCTTTCAAGTGGTATGGCTCCCCGACAACGTGCGCGACAGCTATCTCTCCCGGGTGCGCGAGATGGCCGATGCTGCGCATGTTACTGCGCCAACTCCAGTGATTTTCGAAGGCAATGCTCCCTCAGATGTCACCGAGAATGAGCTTTTGAGCGAGCTCTTGCAGAAGCCTGCGCAAGCAGCTCCGTCTGCCGGGCGTATCTGGTTGGGCGCACCCAACTCGATCAAAGGTCCGACCGAAGCGGTTTTTCAGGCCCAGGGAGGAAACAATCTGCTGATCGTGGGCCAGCGGGAGGAGTCGGCCTTGTCCATGTTGAGCCTGGGGCTGATCAGCCTGGCTGCGCAATATCCGCGCGGTGCCGCTCGGTTTATCTTCTGTGACGCAACGCCATCCGGCACGGCTCAACGCGATTACGTGGAGCAGATTGTTCAATTAGCGGGTCACGATGTGCAGTTGGCCAAGCCCGGCGAACTGGCCGGGATCATGAAGGAACTCGCTGAGGAACAGAAACAGCGGGCGGAGAACACGGAAACCGAAGGGTTCCCGCCTGTCTATCTTTTTATCCACGAACTGCAAAAGTTCGGCCGGTTGCGGTTCGAAGAGGATTTTGGGTTCTCCGGTGGAAGCTCCGAGCCCAGTGCGGGCGCGTTATTCAACAGCATGCTAACCGAAGGCACACGGCTGGGATTCCATGTCATCGCGAGTTGTGACACCTTCAACAACGTAAACCGCTTTCTCAGCCGCAAGGCACTTAGCGAATTTGAAATGCGCGTCCTGTTCCAGATGAGTGCCAACGATTCAGCCAGCCTGATCGACAGTCCGCGTGCCAGTCAATTAGGTATGCACCGGGCTTTGTTCTACAACGCTCAGGAAGGATACCTCGAGACGTTTCGTCCCTATGCGCTGCCGAGTTCAGAGTGGTTGGATAAAGTCGGAACCCTTGCGGGGAGGAAGTAGGCGAAGGGGTTCTCCGCCTTTCTACCTAGGTGGCAAGGTACAGACCCCTTCGTATTGGTCATGCGGCTTGGCAAAACCCATCGGGTATTGCTAATGTCTTTCGCGATTCAAACAGAAAACTATGAACAATTACACACGCCGTGATTTCGTCCAAACCGTTGGGCTGGCTGCCGCGAGCCTGGCGGTTCTGCCCCGGGTTTTTGCCCAGGATAAACCAAAGACCCAAATAGCATTCGTCGGAGTTGCGCACATCCACACGCCGGGCTTCATCAGCCTGGTGAACAGCCGTAACGATCTCGCCGTGAAGGCGGTTTGGGACCATGACCAGGCACGGGCGGAAAAACGCGCCAAGGAGTTAAAATCCCGCGCTGTTTCCGATCTGAACGAGATCTGGAATGATCCCGAGATCAAGGCTGTGGTTATTTGCTCGGAAACCAACCGGCATTTGGACCTGGTGCTGGCGGCCTCAAAGGCAGGCAAACATATGTTTGTCGAAAAGCCTTTGGGTATCACAGCCAAAGATAGCTTCAAAATGGCTCAGGCGATAGAACAAGCCGGGCTGCTCTTCACTACGGGCTATTTCATGCGGACAGATGCAAAACACTTGTTTCTGAAAGAGCAGGTTGCGAAAGGAAATCTCGGCAAGATTACCCGGATTCGTGGTTCGAACTGCCATAGCGGTTCCCTGGGTGGTTGGTTCGATAGCGAATGGCGCTGGATGGCTGATCCCAAGATCGCTGGCGTAGGCGCATTTGGCGACCTGGGCACTCACAAGCTCGACATCATGCTGTGGCTCATGGGTGATATCGAGGAGGCGACCGCTGAGATTCGAACGGTGACTGGCCGTTACGGGGATTGCGATGAAACAGGCGAAGGCCTGATGCGCTTTAAGAACGGTGTGATCGGTACGCTGGCTGCCGGTTGGGTGGATATAGATGATCCCGTGCAGTTATTGATCAGCGGGACTGAAGGGCATGCGATGATCGAGGGGAACCACCTTTATTATAAGAGCAAAAAGGTTGAAGGGGCGGACGGCAAGGAGCCTTACACGAATCTTCCAAAGGCGCCCCGTGCTCCTATGCACCAGTTTTTCGACGCCGTGGCTGGGATTCCCGGCATGAGCCTCGTCGCTCCCCGCGAAGCAGCCCTGCGTGTCGCTGTCATGGAAGCGATGTACAAAGGCTGCCGCTCCCGGAAATGGGTGCGCGTAAAGGTGTAGTTCGGCCTCGGCCTGGTTCAGCGAGGTGAGCGAATCTTAATATTCCTGAACCAGACCCGGTTATCGTGGTCCTGCAACAGCAGGTGGCCTTTGAGACGCTCTCCAAACTGGGGAGCGTCTTTAAATTTGCTGTTCTGCACGGCACGTTTCAGAACCTCGGAGCCGCACTCATACTCCAGGACCTTTATCCCATTGAGCCAGTGCTCCACATGATTTTCCTGCACAAGGATGCGGGACTTGTTGATCTCGCCCGGCTTGTTTAACGGCGTTTTCACCTCGGGCTGAAGCACGTCATATAGGCTGCCTGTTACTCGTTTGCCCTGGCCGAGCTTGCTATCGGGATGCTTATCATCATCCAACATCTGGTATTCGTGGCCGATGGAGCCGCGCTTGGTCACGATGAAGTATTTCACTCCGCTGTTTCCAGCCGGTTCGAGCTTCCATTCCCACTCCAGTTCAAAACTCTCGTATTGCTCCTCAGAAATGATATCGCCGCCTTTCTTGCCTTCACAATGAAGCCAACCATCTTCTATCACCCAGCCTTTTTCGGGAAACGCCGCGCTCTTGAGTGCCCGCCACCCATTCGTGGTCTTTCCATCGAACAGTAGCTTCCAACCCCCAGCACGGTCCTCTTCAGTCAGGACGTTGGGAGCCGCGAACCCTTGACTGCAAAGCAGCGTTAGCAGTGCTACCGACAAGATACCCAGGCGCTTTCTCATACCAGCATTGTTTCCGGAAGGCCTTTATCCTAGCAATGAAAAAAGCCGGCGCTTTTATGACGCGGCGGCTCGTGTGAAAACGATGACGAGAAGTCCACCAAGGACCTGCTCTTCAATCGCTACCCAGCAATTTCACCATCTTGTTATATAAGCCGAAGATCAGCAGGGTGGGCGCCCATTGCCCAACGAAGAGAGCCTCGTGATTGCGCTTCTGCATTTTCAGCGCCAACGATACAGCTATCGATGCTCCTGCTGCCCACATGAACAGGTCCGACGGTAGGTGCGCAGCCGTTTGCCGCTCGATCATAGTGGCGACTTTTCCTTCCGGGTATGCGTGCGTGCTGGGACGATCCGTTACATTATCCATAAAACTCCTTTTTTGACGTTTACTTTCAGGCAAGGGTAGATGCAGGCCGATCCTCATGACATGGGGAGGTCTACGAGAAAGAGTGGCTGAGAATCCCGTAGATGTTATAGGGCTATAGGGCGACGTGGGCATTGCTGTAGTGCCGCGCAATTGTGTAATATGTCAGTTCATGTTTCGGATATTTCTCGATCGAAAAGGGGAGAGTTGGGGGAGAGTAGTGCGTCATGCACTGCAAATAGCTGTGAGTGCAGCCTTTATCGGCTATGCGAATCATGCCCCGGCTGACTTGGTATCCACCTTCGCCGCAGGAAACAGCGGCTGGCATTTAGGGGGCATAGCCGTGGGCCGAATCGCTCCGGGCGATCCTGCGATCGTAATTGCCCACCGCGATCTCACAGGCACGTGGTACTTAGACGCTTTCCGTTATAGCGGACAACGGTTGTCTGGCTTTCCACATTCCGCTGGCGGAGAGGAGATCAACGTGACACCCGCCTTGTGCGATATTAACGGAGACGGATGGGAAGACATAATCTTCACCCAGGCTGCAAAGGTGGTCGCGATGTCCGGTAATGGAACGATTCTCTGGTCACATCCAGTAACCCCGGAAAACTATGTCCCCACCGGTGGATACCAAGTGGCTACCAATGGGTTTTACTGGACGGCCGATGGGGCATTCCGAAGTCGGTTGCCAGATACAGCGCAGTTTTCAGCCCAAGTGTCACCACCCGTGGTGGTTGATCTTGGCGGAAATGCGGGCTTGGAGATTCTCACTGCCTGGAAGATTGATCCAGACTCAACATCCAATGAGCAGGACTATTTCCCTTTTATTAACGACATCTACGGGTTTGGCGAATGGGGAACGATTGGTGAGACTTGGTCCGGCGGTGTTATTGGGATCAATGCCAGAACCGGCGCCAGGACATTTGTTTACCATTTGCCCCACTTGGTCGAAGCGGGCCTGGGTGTGGGCACACCGGAATTGGGTGGTCGCCGCCATATCTACGCGCTGAACGACAGCGATTCTGTTGTGGCCTTCGATAAGTCCAAACCGTACGGTTTTTGGGGAAAGGGCATGTTGCACCGCCAGTTTGGAAAGTCCCAAAAGCTGATGTCCGGTTCGTATCAATGCCCGGTCGATGTGCATCTTGCCGATGTTGATGGGGACGGACGTGATGAATGCCTTGTTGCTGGGATACAGCTTAGCTCATTGTGGCAGCCCAACGAGACCATCCTGGATGATGACGGAGCGGTTCTTTGGCGGCGCTGGCTGCCGCACCTCGATTTCTTGAACGTGCAAGGCTGGCTGAACAGCGCCAGCCTTATTCCCGTAAATCCCGATCACGACAATCATGCGGATGTCCTTGGGTTCAACCATTCTCATGAACTCACCTTCCGGTATTGGAATGGAGCGGAGTTGGTGAATCGCCCGGGCTGGCCCAAGAGTTTCTTTCCGTTATTGCCTTCGCCTCCGGCAGTGGGAGATGTCGATGGCGATGGGCGCGAGGAGATCATCATCGGCACCTATAATCCGGGTTTGGCAGTATCCACTGGGAGCCTGCTGGTCTTCGCGCTGGATGGAACATTGGAGCAGTCGATTCCTGTTGTGGGGGGACTAAAGCACAGCCCAGTGTTGGCTGATGCGAATGGAGACGGGCGCATAGATGTGATCATCCGTTCCCAACTTGGACAGGTCTCAATCTACAATTTCGGGGCAACCAGCACCAACGGGATTTCCTGGGCCGGCCACTATGCGGGATCGAGAAGAGACGGGCAGGGGATTGCACCCTTTTACCCCGCAGGGACCCCGAAAATCGTGAGCCGGACCGCCGGGCACAAACAGGCGAGTTTTACCTGGCAACCTGAGGGTGCCCCGTCAGCATATCGAATTTATCGCGCCGAGAAACCCGAAGGGCCGTTTCTCCACCTGGCGACTTTGACTGCCAATCAGCGCACCTTTACTGACGATGGCCTGAGAACTGGTTGGCCGTTCTACTATGAGGTCGCTGCCGTGGTAGGAAATCAGTCAATTCGATCTGCGCCCTTCCAAATCGTGCCATTGCTCAACTCTAATCTGGTGGCTAATCCGGGGTTTGAAGAGAACGATAACAGTCATTGGGACAAGTGGTTTTCGGGCGAGATACCCATGACCAACATGGCTGCAATCTCCAGCCACCCTCAAGGTGGCCGACAATCCATGATGATCCGATTCGACAACCAAACTACGAGCGGGTCAATCGGCCAATACAATCAGTATGGCATTCCGGATGGGGCCATCGATGTCAATCCAGGTACATGCTACAGCTTCGGATGCTGGTTCCGGAGTGCCGGGATATCTCAACCATCCGAGCAGTGGCTGACCTGGAGCTCTACGAAAACGGGCCACGACACAAACAATCGGCCTTCATTGCCATGGCCGAGTTACTTTACCCCGCACCTTTCCCTCGGGACGGCACCAGCGGATTGGACCTATGTAAACCGAGTGTTTCGAATGCCAGCGGGGATTCCCAACATCGAGTTGGGCCACCGGTTCGCGCTCACTGCTCCAGGCAGCGGGTCGGTTTGCCTGGACAACGTGTTTTTCCGCTCGTTGCCGCCGCTGGATTCCAAGGAATGGATCGATCTCATTCCGATGGGCAGCCAATGGCGCTACCAGCTCGATGCGGTCGGCGCCAACTGGTTTTCGCCCGGGTTGAATGACAGTTCCTGGGCGCTGGCGAAAGCCAAGTTCGGCGCCGGCAGCGGACCCACAAACGTAAGCACCCGCCTGCCGCAACTGAGAACAGAATATCATTTTAGAAAGCAGTTCATCGCACCGGGAGCGCTCATTGATGATCTGTTGCTTTCCGTGGCATGCACCGATGTCTCCAGCACGGCATACTATCCGATTTCGGTTTATCTGAACGGTATAGAAATCCCTTCCACCGCAGAGCTGACCTCCGCACAGGGAAATGAGATTCAGCATTTCGATCTGACTCCTTTCGCACATATGATCGTGCCGGGGAACAACCTGATCGCGGTGAAGCTCAGGAACTATTGGGCTGATTGGGACGATGTGGCCTTTGACCTGGGCTTAAAGGCAAAAGTGCGAACGAGTCGAGCAACTCGGCTTGAGTTGACATCTGCGGTTCCATGCCGTCTTCGTGCTTTGGGGTCTCCTGGCACGATCTGGAACCTGCAAACCCGGTCTGGAGAACAGGAGCCCTGGCGAACCGTGAAGCCATTTACGAACCTCACCGGAGGGGTGGAGCTTGATGACGCCGCAACGGTGCGGGAGAATGAATGCCGCCTGTATCGCCTCGCGCCATTCTGACGAAATGATGAGCAGGTTGACAGAGATGCAGCGCCGCGTGATGATGCTCGCCATGAGTGACATTATATATCCACGAAGCCCGCGAGAGACGATGTGTGGCTGGACCTATCTTCCGCGGTTTGTTGATAAGATTCGCCTGCATCTTGCAGGCAAACTGCATTCCGATTATCAGGAGAATTTCTGCAAAGGGTTTGACGGAATGTGGCTTCAGACGTCGGGTGTGGATGCGAAACAGTTCATTGAGGTGGTTCGTAATTCCATCACGGACGGCCAGGTCTATGATTGGATTCGAACGAATGTTCAGAAGCCAGAGTCGGTGAAGGCCGAACATCGCGAGCGAGTTCTGAATCATCCTCGCAAAGACGACGCTAATTCTCAGGCGCGCCTCAAAATGCGCAAAGAAGAAAGCGGCCTGGCACACCGGGACGATATTCAGACCTTTGTTGATTACATTGATGCGGACGAGAAGCGCCTGTAGCACTTGGAGCCCGCGCCGCTGGGCAGTGGCGCTTCAGCTCATTAAGAACTACCCGCACTGAGCATGGTGCCGCAAGGCATGATCAATCAGGACGAGGGCGGTCATTGCCTCCACAATCGGCACCGCCCTCGGCAATACGCAGGGATCATGGCGGCCGCGTCCTTTGAGTGTTGTGTTCTGGAATTGAACATCCACGGTGTCCTGCTCGCTCATGATCGTGGCCACCGGTTTGAAAGCCACCCGGAAATAGATCGTCTGGCCGTTTGAGATCCCTCCCTGGACCCCCCCTGAGCGATTACTCGTGGTGAACACCTTTCCGTTCTCGGCTCGGAAGGGGTCATTGTGGTCCGAGCCACGGTAACGAACACAATCGAATCCACTGCCAATGTCAAAACCCTTGGACGCAGGCAAACTGAGCATGGCTTTTGCCAGGTCCGCCTCCAATCGATCAAATACCGGTTCGCCCCAGCCGGGCGGCACTCCGCGCGCTACCCCGGTTACAATTCCTCCCAGCGTATCGCCTGCGGCTCGGGCGCTTTCAATGCGAGCCACCATTTCTTCTGCACGCGCAGGATCGGGGCAGCGGACGATGTTACTCTCAATTTCTGCGGTGGTGACTTTCTCGGGGTCAATCACCGCACAGAGATCCTGCACCTGGCTAACGCAGGCAAGGACTTCGACTCCAAAACGTTGCCGCAACAGCTTTTTTGCCACAGCCCCTGCTGCAACGCGGCCTATTGTCTCACGCGCGCTGGAGCGTCCGCCTCCGGGCCACGCCCGGATGCCATACTTCGCCTGATACGTGTAATCCGCGTGTGATGGACGAAACTTGTGGGTCATCTCTGAATAGGCTTCCGAACGCGCATCTTCATTTTTGACCAGAAGGCAGATGGGTGTCCCTGTGGTTTTCCCTTCAAAAACGCCGGAAAGGATTTGAACCGTGTCAGTTTCTTTGCGCGGGGTGACAATTCTGGATTGGCCGGGACGGCGCCGGTCGAGGTCTGGTTGGATATCCGCTTCGGAGAGTTCCAGCAATGGGGGACAGCCATCTAGAACAACGCCTACCGTTCCCCCGTGGGATTCTCCCCAGGTGGTAATGCGAAACAGGGTTCCGAAGCTGTTAGCCATGGGCGTAAGCTTGGGGCAAAATTGGGAGAGGGTCAAATCTCGACGTAAGGAGGAGCGTCAAAGAAAAAGTTAATGCAGGTAAAGAAATGAGCAAATTTTGGTGTGTCCTTTGTGGACATTTATTTGTTTAATGAAGGATATCTCAGAGGATCGAGAATGCCAGGCGAACCCAGGGGGAAAAGCCTTCTTTAACCATAACGCATCCCGATTTCTCAGTAAGTTGAAGGAAAACGCATGATTAATTTGGAATCGTTGAGTGATATCTTCCAAGGTATCGGCACCCTGTTCGAGGTGCACCCCAAGTTCGCTTTCGCGCGATTGGGGCTGATCATTCTAGGACTAGTCTTAATGTATTTGGGACGCAAGGGTGTTCTCGAAGCGCTAATCATGATTCCCATGGGCCTGGGAATGGCCACGGTGAATGCCGCAGTGATGTTCTTCGATCCTTTGAAGCTCCATGGCGGGGTCGGAACACTTTTCATCGAGCCGCAGGCGGGCGCCACAGCAGACCCCATCCAGAATGCGGCCGACCTCATGACCATACTTCAAATCGACTGGCTGCAGCCCATTTATACATTCACATTTAGCAACGGCTTGATCGCGTGTCTGGTTTTCATGGGGATTGGCTCATTGCTCGATATCGGCTTCATCCTCGCACGGCCGTTCACCAGCATGATCATTGCCTTGTTTGCTGAGCTTGGCTCGTTCCTGACAGTGCCCATCGGAACATGGTGCGGGTTTACACTCAAGGAGTCCGCTGCCATCGCCATTGTAGGCGGTGCCGATGGACCAATGGTTTTGTTCACCTCACTGAAGTTGGCGCCCCACTTGTTTGTGCCAATCGCGGTAGTGGCATATTTATATTTAGGTCTTACCTACGGAGGCTATCCTTATCTGATCAAGCTCATGGTGCCTAAACGGCTCCGCAGTCTGCCGATGGATCCCCCCAAGAACCAGACGCAGTACTCGGCTTTCGAAAAGATGGCCGTGGCGACGATCCTCTGTGTGTTGCTTTCCTTTTTGCTGCCAGTAGCCGCTCCTCTGGTGTTCTCCCTCTTTCTGGGAATCGTCATCCGTGAATCCGGGATCAAGGCCTTCCAGGACCTGGTCAGCGGCCCCATTCTCTACGGTTCGACGATGTTCCTGGGCCTGATGCTAGGGATTCTGTGCGACGCCAATACCATCATGGATCCCAAGGTGCTGCCGCTCTTGCTACTCGGGTGTCTGGCGCTCCTGTTCTCCGGCATCGGCGGTCTGCTTGGAGGTTACTTCATGTATTTCGTAACCGGCGGCAAGGTCAACCCGGTGGTTGGGATCGCGGGTGTTAGTTGCGTGCCGACCACTGCGAAGGTGGCACAGAAGGTTGTTTCCAAAGATAATCCTGCAGCAGTGATTATGCCCGCGGCATTGGGCGCCAATATCAGCGGGGTGATTACGACCGCTATCATCGCCGGCATCTTTTGTAGTCTTTTCGCCAAGATAGTTCATTAACCAACACCCGACATGGAAGCTATCAAAATTACTCTGGTCGCCTACGGCTTTACTATCGTATTTGCGCTGTTGATTGCCTGCATCATTCCAGGACTCGCATTTCTGGTTAAGCGCTTGAAACTCGATCAGGCGGAAACGGTGGACATATCCGTTCCCACCTCAAACAGCATCAAAGAAGAGGAAGCAATCGCCGTCGTTATCGCAGCGGCTACGCGCGCCCAAAAGAAATAAGTACAGAAAGAATCGACTAACTCAATTTCGCTAATGAAAAAAATCCACTTCATGCTCACGGCCTTCCGGGACGGCTTCCAATCCGTTTACGGTGCGCGCGTTTTCTCCAAAGACTATCTCCCCTGCGTTGAGTATGCCGCGCAGGAATGCGGCATCACCCATTTCGAAGCGGGTGGCGGCGCAATGTTCCAATCGCCTTTCTTCTACTCGAATGAAAATGCGTTCGACGTGATGGACGCCTTCCGCAAAGCGACCGGCCCCAAGGCAGACCTTCAGACCCTGGCCCGGGGCATCAGCGTGGTCGCTCTCAAGGCGCAGCCTAAGGAAATTGTGAAACTGCATGCCGACATGTTCAAGAAACACGGCATGACTACTATCCGCAACTTTGATGCGCTAAACGACGTTAACAACCTGATCTGGTCGGGCAAGTGCATCACAGAAGCGGGGCTCAACCATGAAGTCACAGTGACTATGATGGAGTTGCCGCCGGGATGCAGTGGTGCTCACGAAGTTGATTTTTACGAACAAACACTGCGCGACATTATTAGCTCGGGGCTGCCCTATGCCTCCGTGTGTTTTAAAGACGCGTCCGGGACGTCCCGGCCTCAGAAAGTGTATGAGACCATTAAGATGGCGAGGCGGGTCCTCGGGGATAAGGTGAAGGTAGTGTTCCATTCGCATGAAACGGCGGGCACTTGCACCGTCGCCTACAAAGCGGCTATCGAAGCTGGTGTGGATCAGATTGACCTGGCACTGGCACCGGTTTCCGGCGGCACGAGCCAACCCGACCTGATCACCATGTGGCATGCGCTTCGGGGCACGGAGTACACTCTGGACATCGATATCACCAAGATCATCCGGTTGGAAGAGATGTTCAAACAGGCGATGAAGGATTACTTCGTTCCACCGGAAGCGACTCGGGTGGAACCGCTCATACCGTTCTTCCCGATGCCGGGTGGCGCGCTGACAGCCAACACGCAAATGCTTCGCGACAACAATTTGATGGATAAGTATGCTGACGTCATCGCGGCGATGGGTGAAGCCGTGAAGAAAGGCGGGTTTGGCACGTCGGTAACTCCGGTCAGTCAGTTCTATTTCCAACAGGCGTTCAACAACGTCATGTTCGGGCCATGGAAGAAGATCGCCGATGGCTACGGCAAGATGGTCCTCGGCTATTTCGGCAAGACTCCGGTCCAGCCTGATCCGGAGGTCGTCAAGATCGCCTCTGAGCAGCTTAAAATGCCGGTAACCACCGACCATTTGACAGCTATTGAGAAAGATACTAAACGCGGTGCTGCCGCCTCCAAGGCCGTCCTGGAGAAAGAAGGCCTCCCGACTACCGACGAGAATATTTTTATCGTCGCCTCATGTGAAGAGAAAGGCGTGGCATTCCTGAAAGGTCAGGGGACTATTGGCGTGCGCAAAAACCAGCCTCAGGCCAAAGCGGAACCCGTAGCAGCGCAGCCGGCCTCGACGGCCGGAACAGCGCCTGGAGCTTTCAATGTTGCGCTGAATGGGCGCAACTACAGAGTGGTGCTGGATGGCAAGACAGCCTTGGTGAACGGCACGAGCTACAACATCGATATCTCGGAGGCAACGGCCGAAGCTCCCAAAGCTTCCGCAGCCTCAGGGGTAGGTCAGCCTTTGGCAACCCAGTTGCCCGGCTTGGTCCTGCGAATCGAGAAGCCGCCCGGCTCACATGTTAAGAACGGCGACATCATCCTCGTCATTGAATCCATGAAAATGGAGAACGCCATTTGTTCGCCTGTTGACGGCACGGTTGCCGAGATCAAGGTGAAGCAGGGTGAACAGGTCAATGCAGGCCAGGTACTGGCAATGATCGGTTAAGCTTTCGGTTTGCTTCTCTATGAAGCCATATCAGTTGGTTGAGTTCGCAGAGCTGAGCTCAACCAACCTTTATGCCCGTGAGAATCTGCGCCGGCTCAATGACCGGGACGTGATCCAAGCCACAATCCAGACCGCGGGGCGCGGGCGCTGGCAGCGATCCTGGATCTCAGATGTACCGGGCAACCTTTGTCTAAGCTGTGTGCTCAAGCCGGAACCGGCGGCAGCCGGACGGCTTCCCTTGGCCAATGTCTCTCAGTTGATGGCACTCTCTGCCTGCCGAGTGCTTGAGGACTACAATATCCGACCGGCCCTCAAGTGGCCCAACGACATCCTGGTGTCGCAGCAGAAGATCGCAGGGATCCTTGCCGAAACCGTTACCGAAGGTGCTCAGTTGCTCGGACTGGTGATCGGGATCGGAGTGAATCTGAATCTGAGCGGCGAGGTGCTTGCCAGGGTAGGGCAACCGGCAACCTCGCTCAACTTGCTCAAAGGACACCCGGTTGATGTCGCCCCTTTTCGCGAGGCTTTGTTAACAGCGTTCTTCCAAGCCTATGACCCTTTCTTGAAGCAGGGCTTCCCCATGATTCGCGGAGAGTACTTGCAGAGGTTCGGCTACTGCGGTCGGGCTGTCAGGGTTAAATCCGGTGAACAGACGATTGCTGGAACCGTGCAAACCATCAACGCCGAAGGCGCGCTCGAGTTGCAGGAATCTGACGGAACGGTGCGAGTGGTCACGCTAGGTGAGATGTTCTCAGCCGAAGCCGCCAGTTGAGTCCGGAAGTAGGAATTGCCTTCACGCGAGTTTTGAGCACACTGGAACTGCAATGATGATTCCGGTTCGGCCTCGCAAAAAAGTCTTTGTCGAAAGACTCGAAAGGCACGCCTCCGAGCAGCGGCCGTTGGTGACCGCAATCACTTCTCGCTTTTACCTATGAAATCACTCAATCGTCGCCAATTTTTGGCCAACTCAATGAAAGGCGCGCTGAGCGTCGCCGCTCTCTCGCAGTTCGCCTCCGTTTCGTTGCTGGCAGCACCGTCCAAGAACAAAATTCGTGTCGCGCAGATTGGCTGCGGCCGCATGGGCCGTGCTGATATGGAGGGGGTTATGAGAACCTCCCAGGCTCGTGTTGTCGCGGTCTGCGATTTGGACAGCAAACGGGCCACTGCCGGCGTCAAATTGGCGCAGGACTTTTATCAGAAACGCGGAGAGAGCACGGTTGATATCCAGAGCTTTCATGATTATCGCGAAGTGCTCGCCCGTCCCGATATTGATGCGGTGATCGTGAGCACGCCTGATCATTGGCATGCACAGGCGGCCATCGCGGCGGCATTGGCCGGGAAACACATCTATGTGCAGAAGCCGGTCACATACAACATTGCCGAGTCCATAGCGTTGCGGCGGGCGGTGCTGGCCAAGAAGGTTATTTTGCAGACTGGCTCGCAGCAGAGGTCTGAACACCCATTCCCGGCCTTCCGTAAAGCCAGCGAGTTGGTGAGGAACGGTCGGCTTGGCAAGATCAAGACTGTGCAGATTGGTATTGGTCTTGACAAACCGAGCGGCAAAGCACCGGCTGAGATGCCTGTGCCGCCCAACCTGGATTACCAGACATGGCTTGGCCCGGTGACTGACCAGCCATACATGGAAGGGCGTGTGCATCCTCAGGGCAGTTTGAATGGCCGGCCCGGCTGGATCACGACTGAGGATTTCGGACTCGGCATGATCACGAACTGGGGCGCGCATCATATCGACATCGCGCACTGGGCCATGGGGATGGAGCTCAGCGGACCCACCACCATTGAAGCCAAGGTGGACTTCATGAAGAACGACATGTGGAACGTCCACTACAAATACCATGTGGAGATGCTTTATCCAAATGGCGTGCAAGTTATCCTGGATGACAAGTTCGAGAACGGGATTCGATTTGAGGGCGAAGAGGGTTGGATTTTCTGCCAGCGCGGGTCTGAGCGCGTGACCGCGAGCGATCCTAACTCAGCCGGGGATGAAAAGGGCAAAGGCCCGTTGCGCGCCGGCGACCCCAAGCTGTTATCTCCTTTGACCGGAAGCGGCAAACGCTGGCAGCCCAGCTCTGATCATTACGAGAACTGGGTCGAGAGCGTTGTTGCAAAAATGCAGCCTATTGCTCCAATTCAGGAATCGGCGCGGAGTGTGCAGGCATGCGCTGCAGCCTGGATTGGGATGAAGCTCGGACGCAGGCTGACTTGGGATCCTGTGAAGGAAATATTTCCCGGGGATGCCGAGGCCAATGCGCTGTGCACCCGCACCCCGCGCAAGCTCGAATACGATTATCGGGAGGATCTGAAAAAAGCGGGGCTTTTCTAGCGGATTAGTGGGGCAGGGGGAATGGTGCCAGAGGAGGGAATTGAACCCCCGACCAAAGGCTTATGAGTCCTCTGCTCTACCCCTGAGCTACTCTGGCACAGATAGTCTGCGTGGCCCTTAGGGGCCACGCGCCACACTCTGCCATAAGGAGTTGGCCAAACGCAAGCCAGACTTAGCATTCCCGGAGAGGAAATCATTTTATTGCGCAACTTGGAGGGTTTCCGTAGTTTGCACCTATTGTCGAGGTATGAAAATCTACATTGATGGCAAGTATTATGGCGAGCAGAACGCCAAGGTCTCAGTTTTTGATCACGGGCTGCTGTACGGAGACGGGATTTTCGAGGGCATTCGCGCCTATAACGGGCGCGTATTCCAGCTCAAAGAGCACATTGACCGGCTCTTTTGCTCGGCAAAGGCCATTCTGCTGAACTTGCCGCTCACCCATGCGCAGTTCATGAAAGCCACGGTTGAAACCTGCCGCCGGAATCAACTCCGCGATGGTTACATCCGCCTGGTGGTGACGCGCGGCGTTGGCACCCTGGGACTGAACCCAAATCGCTGTGCCAATCCATCGGTGATCATCATTGCGGACAAGATCCAGCTTTACCCGAAGGAATATTACCAGAAGGGTCTGACGATCGTTACCGTGCCGACCACCCGTAACTTGCAGAATGCAGTTAACCCGGCGATCAAATCGCTGAATTATCTGAACAACATTCTGGCCAAGATCGAAGCGAACAACGCGGGTTGCGAAGAAGCAATCATGCTGAATTCGGAGGGCTACGTTGCAGAGTGCACTGGCGACAATATTTTTATCGTCAAAGATGGGCAGTTGATGACCCCACCTCTATCCGCAGGAGCGCTTTATGGCATCACTCGTGCCGTGGTGATGAAACTAGCCCGCGAAATGGGTTTGGCCGTGAGTGAGCCAAATCTCACTCGCTACGACGTTTTCAACGCGGACGAATGCTTTGTGACCGGCTCAGGGGCGGAATTGGTTCCCGTGGTCAAAGTTGATGGCCGTGCGATCGGCTCCGGGAAACCGGGCCCCATCACCCAGGACCTCGTGAAACGGTACCACGCCTTGACGAAAGTGTCCGGCGAGCCGATATACGACTAAGAGATATGTTGTGTTGCGTCTGCAAAGAACGTGAGGCCAGCGTGCATTTGACCCAGATTACTGGGGATAAAATGCAGAAAGTGGACCTCTGCGAGGAGTGCGCCAAGAATAAGGGCGTTAACGATACTGCCGGATTTTCATTGGCAGATCTGCTCCTTGGTTTAGGCGCTTCGCAAGAAATTGAGCAAGCGGCGGGTGGGGCCGATCTCACCTGTCCGCGCTGCGGATTTACCCAGGCGGATTTCAAGAAAGCTGGCCGGTTGGGGTGTCCGGAATGTTACCGGACCTTTGCTGAAGCCATGGAAGGATTGCTGAAGACCATGCATAAGGGCACTCGCCACGTTGGCAAAGTGCCCGAAACCTTGCGGCAGACGCGAGACATTACCGACCGTCTGAAGAGCCTGCAGCGCAAGCTGGCCAAGGCTATTGAGACGGAGGATTTCGAGCAGGCAGCCGTGCTGCGCGATGAAATCAAGCAGATGAACGCGCAGCTTAGCAAGACTGCCTAAGAAGGTTTTGCCATGGATATTCACGAGTTTTTGATTCCACCGGGGGAGACTGCCCGCCGCCGGGGCCCACATGATCGAATTGTAATGTCGAGCCGCGTTCGCCTGGCTCGCAATATTCGAGATGCAGCTTTTCCGGGGTGGGCCAAGAAACCCGAACGCATTCGGGTATTGGAACAAATCCAGCCTGCCATCGAGAGCCTTCCTGAAATGAAGGACTCTTTTTCGGAAGGGATGGATAAACTTTCGACACTTGACAAACAGATCCTTGTTGAGCGGCACTTAATCAGCCGCGAGCATGCCGCCAAGAGCGGCGGCAGCGGTTTAGTCCTGAATCGGGACGAAACTTTGTGTGTCATGATCAATGAGGAGGACCACCTCCGGATGCAATCCCTTTGTCCTGGACTGCAGATTCGGAAGGCATGGACCACCATCGATCAGGCGGACTCGCTTCTTGAGCGAAAGCTCGATTTCGCCTTTACGCCCGAGCTGGGTTACCTCACCGCTTGTCCGACCAATCTCGGAACCGGGATACGCGTTAGTGCGATGCTGCACCTTCCTGGCTTAGTGCTGGCCGAGCAGATCACCCCGATCATCCAATCAGTCAACAAACTTGGATTGGCTGTGCGCGGTTTGTACGGGGAGGGAACCGAGGCGCTCGGCAATGTCTTCCAGGTCTCGAATCAGATGACCCTGGGCGAGGCGGAGAGCGCGATTGTTGAGCGTCTGGAGAAAGTTCTCGCACAGATTATCGAGCACGAAGAAAACGCGCGAGCGACGCTGCTCGAAAAGAAGCCGAAGATGGTGTATAATCATATCGGTCGGGCGTATGGGATTCTAGCCAATGCGCATAGCATCTCGTCCAAGGAGACGATGAACCTATTATCCTTGATGCGTCTGGGGGTGGATGTGGGGTTATTTCCTGGGGTAGAGCGCGCACTCGTGGATGAGTTGTTTATCCAGACACAGCCAGCGCACTTGCAGAAGCAACACGATGAAAAGCTCTCTGCCGAGGAACGTGATTTGATCCGGTCTGACATGGTGCGCGAGCGGTTGAAAGCCGTCAGCCGGCCGGTTGCCAAGACTCCGCCACCTCCCGGCGGACCTGAATTGGACAAACCGTAGGAAACACTGCAATTTGAAGTTGTCGTATGAGTGAAGAAGCGAGCAGCAATAATTACACACCACGCGCCCAGCAAGTGTTGGCACTGGCTCGGAAGGAAGCCGATCGGTTCAACCACAATTTCGTTGGAACCGAACATCTCCTTTTGGGACTGATCAAGCTAGGGCAAGGGGTAGCCGTCAACGTGCTCCAAAAGCTGGGACTCGATCTGGAGATTGTCCGGATGGAAGTCGAGAAGCAGGTGGGCACCGGCCCCGATCAGAAGATGATCGGCAACATCCCTTACACCCCCCGGGTGAAGAAGGTTCTGGCCTTGGCTCAAAAGGAGGCCAAGCTCCTGAACCATACCTACGTGGGTACCGAGCACATTCTGCTCGGCCTGCTGAAAGAGGGCGACGGAGTGGCCGCAAAGGTCCTTAAGAGCCTGGATGTCGATATCGAGCAGACTCGGCAGGAAATCCTGAAGGAACTCGACCCCAATTTCGCCGCGCAGGAAGAAGCATCCGGTGGTGGGGCTGAGCCCTCTGAGAAGCCAGCACCTTCCGAGAAGAAGGGCGATGTAAAGACTCCGGCGCTGAAAGCCTTTGGACGCGACCTGACAGAGATCGCGCGTAAAGGCGAAATGGATCCTGTCATCGGTCGGAAGAACGAAATCGAGCGCGTCATCCAGATACTTTGCCGGCGGACAAAGAACAACCCCGTCCTTCTTGGTGAGGCCGGCGTCGGCAAGACGGCTATCGTCGAAGGGCTCGCCCAGGAGATCGCGGCAGGGAACGTACCGGAACTGTTGCGCGATCGCCGGGTCATCACCCTCGACCTTGCGTTGATGGTGGCTGGAACCAAGTATCGCGGTCAATTTGAAGAGCGCATCAAAGCGGTCATGGATGAGATCCGCCGTTCGAAGAACATCATTCTGTTCATCGACGAGTTGCACACGATTGTGGGTGCGGGCTCTGCCGAAGGAACGATGGATGCATCCAATATCATCAAGCCGGCTCTGAGCCGTGGTGAATTGCAATGCATCGGTGCAACGACATTAAACGAGTATCGCAAATACATCGAAAAGGATGCGGCGCTGGAACGTCGTTTCCAAGCCGTCAAAGTCGAGGCGCCCTCAGTTGAGGAAGCCGTGCTGATTCTCAAAGGCCTCCGGCCGAAATACGAGGATCATCATAAGGCCGAGTACACCGATAAGGCGATCGAGGCTTCCGTGAAGCTTTCCGACCGCTACATCACAGATAGGTATCTGCCGGACAAGGCAATCGATTTGATGGATGAAGCCGGCTCGCGCGCGCGCATCGGAACGATGACTCGCCCGCCTGAGGTCAAGGACCTTGAGCACGAGATCGAGGATATTAAGGGCCAAAAAGAAAAGGCCATTAAAAATCAGGATTTCGAAGGCGCGGCTGCCATGCGCGACAAGGAAAAGCAGGCGAAGGAAAAGCTGGAGAACATTCTCAAGGATTGGCGCGCTTCTCGTGAGGAGAAGAGGGTCAAAGTTGACGAAGAAGACATCCTTCAGGTTGTTTCCAAGTGGACCGGCATCCCTCTGCAACGCATGGAGCAGGGTGAGATGGTCCGCCTGCTGAAGGTCGAATCGGAGATGGGTAAAGTCGTTATCGGCCAGCGCGAAGCTGTTTCAGCGATGTGCAAGGCACTGCGACGTTCGCGTGCGGATTTGAAAGATCCGCGGCGCCCAATCGGCACATTCCTGCTCCTGGGACCCACCGGTGTAGGCAAGACGCTTTTGGCCAAGACTTTGGCCGAACAGATGTTCGGCGACAACAAGGCCCTCGTTCAGCTCGATATGAGCGAGTACATGGAGAAATTCAATGTCTCCCGGCTGATTGGTTCGCCTCCCGGCTATGTTGGCTATGAGGAAGGCGGACAGCTCACCGAGCAGGTGCGGCGCAAGCCTTACTCTGTGGTGTTATTCGACGAGATCGAGAAGGCGCATCCCGACGTCTGGAACATGCTGCTTCAGATTTTAGAGGAAGGCAAACTGACGGATAACGTGGGGCGGGTGGTTAACTTCCGCAACACGATCATCCTAATGACCTCAAACGTGGGATCGGACACGATCAAACGAGGGGCGACTCTTGGCTTCTCTCCCATCACGGACGAGAACAGCTACGAGAAGATGCGGGAGAAGATCCTGGAAGAATCGAAGAAAACGTTTCGTCCGGAGTTTTTAAACCGGTTGGATGACATTGTCGTGTTCCGTTCGCTGACGAAACCCGATCTTATCGAGATCCTGGATTTGGAGATCAACAAGGTTATCTCGCGGCTTAAGACCCGCAATATTACCTTGGAGCTCGACGAAAAAGCGAAGGACTTGCTCGTAACCAAGGGTTACGACCCGCAGTACGGCGCACGCCCGATGCGGCGCTCCGTGGAACGCTTTTTGGAGGATCCGCTCGCGGAAGAGATTCTCAAGGGCCTTTTCCACGACGGCGATCCGATCGTTGTCTCTGCCGACGCCGACAAGCTGGTTTTTCATCAGAAAGCGGCGGCTGAAGGAGCGCTTTCGAGCTAGCGAGGGTTAGCCATTGGGAATTTATTCACGCCGGCGGTCGTTTGGCCGCCGGTTTTTTTAATGCCCAGGAGAGCTCCTTTTGTAAAATGGCCTGGATTTCTTTGTTGTTCAGTTGGCCTGCCTGACCACGCAAGTCCTTATCATCCATGCTGCAAGCACCAGACCGAACAGGTCAGGCAGCAGGCGGCCCGATCACTCGCCTGAATGCCCCTTGAATTCGCCAGAATGTGGGGCAAGTTGAGAAGATTCAATAAAGCAAGCTCAACACGGCAGTTTATTAAGGGTTTATGGTAGAAAAGAGAATTCTGATCGCGGAGGACGATCCTGGCGACGCCTTTCTGCTGGAACGAGCCTTTTCTAAAAGCGGCTTCACTTTTTCACTGACATTTGTTCATGATGGCCAGGACGCGATCGATTATCTGTCTGGAGTGGGACGGTATGAAGACCGGGCGAAGTATCCGATACCGGATCTTTTGTTACTTGACCTTAAAATGCCGCGAATGGATGGATTTGAAGTGCTCCAATGGCTGCGCCATCAGCCGGGGCTCAGTCGCATGCTGGTGATTGTCCTGACCTCCTCGGATCAAACCCGCGACATCAACCGCGCCTACGAGCTTGGCGCGAACTCTTACCTCGTGAAGCCCATCGAGTTGCGGGATCTGGAAAATCTCGCCAACGTTGTGCAAAGCTACTGGATGGGACTCAACCGTCGCCCGGAGTACACGACGGAAAATTATTGATCGGCTGGCAAGGCACGCTTAATCTCGGCGCGTGCCTGTCCGTTTGACTATTCTCGGCAGTGGTTCCGCCGGAAACTGTGCTTTCTTGGAGACCGACCAATCCCGCATCCTGATCGATGCTGGATTCAGTTTGCGCCAGATACGCCAACGCCTGGCAGTCATTGGCAAGACCCCAGAGAATCTCGATGGAGTCATCATCACCCACGAACACTCGGATCACGTTCAAGCCGTCGCTCTGTTGTGCAGCAAACTCAAGATTCCCATTTACTGCAACCGGGCGACTAAAGAAGCGATCGAGTACCAGACAAAGTCCTCCATCGGCTGCCGCCTTTTTACCACGGGCGCCGCATTTGAGATCGGCGATGTCCAGGTCGAGACCTTTACCATTCCGCACGACGCGCAGGACCCGGTGGGGTTTCTGCTTCGCACCTCCGTTGCAAACGTGGGAGTTCTCACCGATCTGGGACATGCGCCGCGCCTGGTGCTCGAGCGTGTCCGCAGTGCAAACGTGCTTCTGCTCGAATCCAACCATGATGTGCGAATGCTCCAGGATTGTCCGCGCCGTCCGTGGAGCCTTAAACAGCGCATCCTCGGCAGGCATGGGCATCTCTCCAATGAGGCCGCGGCGGATTTGGCCCAGGAAGTTATGAACCAGGATCTCCGCCACCTTTACCTGGGGCACCTGAGCCGTGAGTGCAATCAACCCGCTTTGGCCCTGAAGGTCATGCAGGAGCGGTTAACCATGATCGGGGCGAGTCATGTGACCCTCCAGGTTTCGGCTCAGGACACCCCCTCCGCCACGCTGGAACTTTAGCAGCTTAGCAGTTTCGAAATGTTCATCGTCGAACAGATACAGAATTTTGATCGACCGGAATTGCAGGCGTATCGCACCATGCGCCGCCAGATGGAGCATCGCCAGCAGGGCCTGTTTGTTGCCGAAGGGGACAAAGTCGTTCGCCGCCTTCTGGAGAGTTCATTCGACGTGGTGTCGGTGCTGATGCCTGAGCACTGGCTGCTTGAATTAAAGGATTTGCTGGCGGCAAGACCCGAATGCGTGCGGGTATATTTGGCGGAGAAAGCTCTGCTCGAAACCCTCACCGGGTTTTCGATGTATCAAGGGCTGCTCGCCGTTGGCCGTATCCCACGCCTGTGGTCGCTTGAGCAGGTGATGGACCGGTCGTCCTCACCGCGGCTGTTCGCAGCGGTTGACGGCCTCACGAGCGCGGAGAATCTGGGATCTTTGGTAAGAAATGCCGTGGCATTTGGAGCACAGGCGTTGATCGTCGGGGAGACTTCGACTAGTCCCTACCTGAGGCGTGCCGTGCGCAGCTCCATGGGAACAATCTTTAAGCTGCCGGTGATTGAAACGGATTCATTGCGTTCCACACTGCAGGCCCTCGGGAAGGCTGGTTTCACTTGCGTGGGTGCACACCCGCACGTTGACCAGCGCACGTTGACTGCGGCCGATTTCCGGGGGGATTCCTGCCTGGTATTTGGCAGCGAAGGCAACGGAATCTCAGAGCCGATATTGGCATGCTGCCAGGACCTGGTCGCCATTCCGATGTTCGCGGGCGTTGATTCACTCAATGTCGGCGCCGCTGCCGCCGTGTTCCTTTACGAGGCCAATCGACAGAGAGGCCGCATGGAAAAGCTTTACCCGGGCGAATAGAATTCTAGGATTGCGGGATGAAAAGACTCTCCACGTGTATCGTGCTTTGCCTGGCGCTGTGGGTGGCACATGCGAAGGACAACAAGCTGGCCGCCCCAGCCGTGCTTAAGGTGATGTCGTACAACCTGCGGTATGCAAGCCAGACCCCGCCGAATTCCTGGCCGGAACGGCGTCCGATCATGGCAAAGTTGCTCAAGGCTGAAGCGCCGGATCTCATGGGAACGCAGGAAGGTGTGGCGTCGCAACTGGCCGATCTGGGGAAAGATCTCGACGGTTACGAATGGCTCGGTGTAGGTCGTGATGACGGAGCCAGCAAAGGCGAGTTCATGGCCATCTTCTACAAACGTGATCGTTTGCAACCTCTCTCGACGAATCATTTTTGGCTCTCAGACACCCCGGAAGTAGTTGGCTCCACCACTTGGGGAAATTCCAATCGCCGATTCGTGACCTATGTGAAGTTCAAGGATCTGCGGACAGGCAAAGAGTTTTACCATTGGAATACTCACTTTGATCATGAGATCCAGGCCGCACGTGAGAAGAGCTCTCGATTGATCAATAACCGCGTGGCTGCTTTGAAAACAGACTTGCCGATTCTGCTCACAGGCGATTTCAATGCTCTAGCCTCTAATAAGGCCTACACCATCCTGACGGAAGACGGCTTCTTCAAGGACACATGGACACTCGCACGCGAAAAGGCAGGGGAGGAGTACGCCACGTTTAACAGCTTTAAGGAGCTTCAGAAGGACGGCAAACGCATTGATTGGATACTGTCCCGCGGGTCGGTCGAGGTGCTGAAGACCGAGATTGTGACGTTCTCGGAAAACGGGCAGTTCCCGAGCGATCACCTGCCGCTGGTAATCTGGGTCAAGCTGAACTAAACGGTCTGGAAAAAGGCGGAGTAAGCCTCACGGATCTTCTCTCGCGCTGCGGCGAGGCTTGCGCTGAAGTGCTCCGGAGTATCAAAGCCGCAGCGAATGGATACACGCTTAAACGGGGCGGGATCTTTCGGAAGCAGGATCTCGCCTTCGTAACTCCAGCGCCTAAGGATGCCCTCGACTCGGCGTAGCATGCGGTAGTTGGGGATGAGTACATCCGCTTTCGGAAGCCTGCCTTCCAAGCGGCCGCGTTCCAGGGCTGCCAGGGTATTTGCCTCATGCCATCCATGCTGCAGGCAAAGGGCCTGGGCGACAAACTCTGCGTCCACAAGTCCGCCACGTCCGGTCTTGATTGCGAGATTCTCCTGGCCCGCAGGGGTCCGTTCCTTCTCGATCCGCATTCGCATGCGATGCATCACCTGCTTCCAGTCCGGGCTAAATGCGGAGAGTTTTGCGAGAGGCGAGGAGAAGTTGGTCAGCCGAGCAGCCGAAGCCTGGTATTTGCTGCCGGTCTCTTTGTCCCCAGCCACAGGCCGTGAGCGGGTGAGGGACTGGACCTCCCAGAGTTGAGCCCGGTTGAGGTAATAATCCTCATAGGCGCGAAGTGTGTTCGCCACGAGCCCCTTTTCACCATCAGGCCTGAGCCGGGCATCGGTTTGAAACAGCATGCCTTGCTCGGTTCGTGTCGATACCAGGTCCATGACTTCCAGCGCCAGCCGGGAAAGCTTCGCGACGTCTTTAGCCCTTTGGTCGGCTACGAACAAAATATCCAGGTCTGAGCCGTAATCGATCTCCGCTCCTCCAAGTTTGCCCATGCCGATAACGACGAAAGGCGGGCGCTTGAGCTTGTGGCGGAGCGTTACCACCCCCACGGCATATTCGAGACACGCATCCGCCAAGGCGGATAGCTCAGTCAGATACTGTTCGGGGTCAGCCAATCCGAGAATATCGCGCAACCCAATGCGCATTAGCTCAGCCTGATGGTAGCGGCGCAACCAAAGAAGCTGATCCTGATCGTGGAGCCCATGGCGCAGGTCCCGGAGCGTTTCCTCAGCCGTCTTACGCTGGCGCAGACGTCCACTTGTGACCAGTTCATCCACCAGGTCCGGGGTTCGAATAGCAAGCTCCGCAAGGAATTCGGAGCGGTCAAAAAGAAGCACGAGCAGATCGAAAATCGCTGGATTCGAGTGCCACAATTCGAACAGGGTTGAACGGGCGCCGTACGCGGTAATAAAACTGTCCAGGCGTGTCACCACTCGATCGGGGTCGGACAACCGAACGGCAGGTGCGGGTTGCTTTTGCCGGATGCATCGGTCAAATAATCGGGGGAGCAACTGCAACGCCAGTTCACGTGTGCGTGTTGAAACGTGGACATAACCGGGCCCTTCCACAAACTCGCGTAACACCCGATAAGCGCGATCGGGGTCTTGAAAGGAGTGCTGAACAAGGAGGTCTTTCCACGAGGCCTCCGTCCCTTCGAACGTGCCTGGGAACCGCGAGGTTGAGGAAGTGCCGTTCACATCCTGTTTCAGGAGTTTCTCGAAAATGCGGCGCACCTGGCCGCAATGCGAGGCTCGGGCTTTCTCGAATTGTTTTAAAGTCCCGAATCCCATGAGTTTTGCCAGGCGCTCCTGGTCGGCGCGGTTATCGGGAATCGTGTGGGTTTGCCGGTTCTCATCCATCTGCAAACGGTGTTCCACATCTCGGAGAAAGGGGTAGGCATCGGCGAGAGCCTTGGCGTCAGCCGGTTCCAGGAGATCATACTGCACGAGTTTTTCGAGCGCGGGCAAGGTTTGCGCCCCCTGCAAAAAGGGCTGGCGGCCACCGTGCAGCAATTGAAGGGCTTGGACCACGAATTCGATTTCGCGAATTCCACCCCGGCCCAGCTTGACATTGCGATCCAATTCTCCCGCTCTCACGACCTCGTTCTCGATGCGGTCTTTCATGGCGGCAACCTCGTGCAGCACATGCGGAGTGAGAGACCGCGCGTAGCGGAAAGGCTGCACCATTTCAAGGAACTCGGAGCCCACGGCGCTGTCACCGGCGGTCGGCCTTGCTTTGATCAACATCATACGCTCCCACGTTTGTCCCCACTGGGCGTAGTAGTTTTCGTAGCTGAAGAGCGAGCGGCTAAGAGGTCCGCCTTCGCCCTCTGGCCGCAGACGCATGTCCACTCGGTAAAGTTGCCCCTCTGGAGCCATGCGGGTTACCTCCCCGATAAAGGCTTCAGCCAGGCGATTGTAAAACTGATGATTGCTGAGGGCTGGACGTGGTGTCTTGGTGGCTTTTGGAATATCCCGGAATACCGCACCTTCTTCGCTGAATACAAATAGCAAATCGACGTCAGAACTGTAGTTGAGCTCCTGGCCTCCAAGCTTTCCCATCCCGAGGATGCATCCTGAGGTGGGATGCCATCGGCCCTGGGCATCCAGATGACAAGGCTGGCCGAACCGATCCTGGAGTTGGGCAAAACAAACCCGCCACACCAGGTCGAGGCAGGTATCGGCGAGGTCTGAGAGTTCACGAATCAATTCGGAGGTTTGACCAAGTCGAGCCAGGTCGCGGGCAGCGATGCGAACCATCTCCCTCTGCTTGAGCTCGCGAACCTGTCGCAACGCAGATGAATAATCCTTCTGAGCCAGCGCCGGGGTGAACCACTCGGCGGACATCTTTCGCAACCCTTCTTTGCGTCGCGGAAACTTGAGCGCCTCAGGGTCGGTGATTTGTAGGAGATCCGGATGTGTGGCGATCCAGGTGCTGAGCGCCTGCGAGCCACTGAACAGAGCGCAGAGGATTGATGCCTGCTCGGGGGGGACCTGAGCTAATGCTTGTGACGCGGAGTCACCCATAAGCAACTGGTAATAGTGCTCCGCGCGCTTTGGATCGGGCGCGGACTTCAGGGCGTTGTTCCAGTTTGAGGCTTTCATGCGCCGAGGGTGAGCCTTTCCAATTGTACCGGCACTGGTGCACGCTCGTCCTTGGTCTTAAGCGCGGTTGTCAGCCCGCGCCAGAAACCAAGTCCATAAAGCACATGCGTGGCGGCGATGAGAGGCAACGCCAGCAACCCATTGAGCCCAGCTCCTTGAAGAATCATGAGAGCCGTTTGCATCAGGATTACGATAGTGTAGCCCGCCAAGGGGAGCAGCCACCACACGCCGAGCATGGGTGTCAGTAAGAGTGAGCCGAGGTAAATACAAAACAGGGGTGGAACAAAGTTGAGCATGGAACCGGCCGTAGGGTGAAGCCGGAACTGCTCAGCACGGCCACGCCCGTAAGTCAGAAGCATTCTAAAAAAAGCCCGCAGAGAGGCACGTGGACGTCGTTGAACCACGAACTCTGGGTCATACCACAGTTGGCCGCCCCGTTTTTGGAGTTCATCCATCAACGCATTTTCTTCATTCGGATAGAGGGCCTCATTGAAACCGCCGAGTTCGAGTAACGAACTGCGGCGCGCCAACAGGTTGCAAAGGATCAGTTCCTTTTCTCCGGAAGGACGTGGTGTGCCTACCGGTATGTAGCGGGCCCGGCTGGGGCCGAACGCCAGCCAGCAGCCAAGCACAACTGCAAAAACCTGTTCCAGTCTTGGAGCCGTAGGAGGACAGACATTCGGACCACCGACCATTTCTGCTCTTGGGTCACGGAAGCGTTCAATCGCGCGGAGCAGATTGCCGGGAGAAGGCTCTGAATCGTCGTCTAGAAAATAGATCAAGGTGCCGCTGGCCTCGCGGATTCCGGCATTTCGCTGAACGGATGGCTGGCGTCCCCGGGCGACAATGATTTCCAGCTTATCTGGAGGATAATCAAGAGCCCGGGCGGCCACGACCGCTTTTACCTCGGTCTGACCCGGGCGGGCGGCGATCAGCACGGTTATTTTCGGCAAATCCGAATCCACGGCGATTAGGCTAAGCCCCGTGAGCACAAAGGCAAGTGAAAGCCCATGGAGCGTTTGTTGGATTTAGGAGAAGAAAGGAGATTCGGGCCAGGGTTCGCCAAGGAGGTGGGGATGGGGTATCCCGCTGAAGAAAACGATCCACCAACCCGAATCCGTCAACGAGAATCAAAAATAAACAAGATGGTGTCAACAGGAAAAAGGCTGACGTAAAAACGGAGGAAACTGAGGTGAAGGCTTGCATTCGGGCGGGGCTGTGACATTATATTGCTTCGTTTTCGGGGACAAACCTCCCAGCGGTTTCCATTTGGCGCCTTGGTTTCTATGAAATTCAAGCGTTGACACCCAGTTGGGATTTTGGTCATATCACGGTCCCTTTGCCGGGAAATCTTTATGTACGCTGTATTAGAAACTGGAAGCAAACAATATCGTGTGGTCGCGGGCGACACGCTGGAAATCGAGCGTTTGACCGTTGAAGCAGGGCAGCCGGTGACGTTTGATCGGGTCCTGATGGTGAACAATGATGGCCAGGTGAGCATTGGCACCCCAACGGTCGCTGGCGCCACGGTGAGCGCGGACGTCGTGGAGCACATCCGTGGCGAGAAGAAGCTCACTTTCAAGATGAAACGCCGCAAGGGGTATCACAAGACCATTGGTCATCGTCAGGAATTGACGGTGATTAAAATCAAAGAAATCAAAGCTTAATTTTTAGAGTTTATGGCACACAAGAAAGGTCAAGGCAGTGTCCGTAACGGACGTGATAGCATCAGCAAACGTCTTGGCGTGAAACGTTATGGTGGTCAGGTCGTCACCGCCGGGAGCATCCTGGTGCGGCAGAATGGCACCAAGTTCATCGCCGGTCAAAACGTGGGAACAGGCCGGGACTGGACCCTCTTCGCCCTGAAGGCCGGCAGAGTCTCCTTCGATAAGGACAGCCGCCGCGTCAATGTCCTCCCGGAAGCGGCCGCCGCTACTTCCAACTAATCAGCTTTAGCGCAAGAACGGCGAGGTCTTTGGGCCTCGCCTTTTTTGTTGCCGTCCAAACACTGGAGTTCCCAGCTTGGATGGGTTAAGAAGGTATATGTGCACGCCTCCTCCGAGCGCAGGGAGCGCCTCAGACTCAACTTATGTTTATTGACGAGATCAAAATTTTTGCCCGCGCAGGTCATGGCGGGAAAGGGGCTATTGCGTTTTCACGGGAGAAGTACCGGCCCAAAGGCGGTCCCAGCGGGGGAAACGGTGGACGAGGCGGTGATGTGATCCTGGAGGCAGATCACGATCTGAATAACCTCATTGCTCAGTACTTCCAGCCGCGGCTCATTGCTCCACGCGGCCAGGGCGGTCTGGGCAAGGGGATGGATGGGCATGCGGGTAAGGATCTGATCATCAAAGTGCCTTGCGGCACGTTGGTCTGGAAACTCCCCAGTTCGACCCCGCCTCTAACCGACGAGGAAGATGAAGAGGAGGTTGGAGAGAGTAGAGCCGAGGCTGGCATCCGTGCCAGCGGTAGTTCACGTCCGCTCATACGCAGCGCTA
This sequence comes from uncultured Verrucomicrobiota bacterium, assembly GCA_942493075.1. Classification (GTDB taxonomy): domain Bacteria; phylum Verrucomicrobiota; class Verrucomicrobiia; order Limisphaerales; family UBA8199; genus JBBQYD01. The sequence continues at coordinate 1,451,716 of OW818681.1, forward strand.
CGGATGGCCAGGCTGTAGAGATCGATTTGGCCAAATCCGACGAAAATGGCGGAGAAGGAAGCGACTTGGAGGACCGCGAACTCGTGGCCGATCTTACCGAGCATGGACAGCGGTTTATCCTCTGCAAAGGTGGTCGTGGCGGGCTAGGGAACCGGAACTTTGCAACCGCCACCCGTCAGACCCCACGGTTTGCTCAACCGGGGGAACCCGGTCAGGAAGGGGATTTCCTTTTCGAGCTCCGCATCCTCGCCGAGATTGGCTTGGTGGGATATCCCAACGCAGGCAAGTCGACGCTCCTAACCGCTATCTCGCGGGCACGCCCCAAAATTGCGCCGTATCCGTTCACAACACTGCACCCGCAAATTGGCATCCTTGAATATAAGGATTTCAAGCGGTTGACAGTTTGCGATGTGCCAGGATTGATTGAGGGGGCGCATATGAACGTGGGCTTGGGTCACGAATTCCTGCGCCATATTAAGCGCTGCACCATCCTTGTTTTATTGTTGGATATGGCTGGCACGGATGGTCGGAAACCGTGGGATGATTACCATAACTTGCTCAAAGAGCTGGAGTTATACGATCCGGAATTGGTTGCAAAACCCCGGTTCATAGCTGCCAATAAAATGGATGAGCCTGCCGCTGAGGAAAACCTGAAGAAATTCAAGAGACGGGTCAAGAAAGTGCCTGTCATCACCATGTCTGCCGCGTTCGATCAAGGCATCGAAGACTTCAAGCAGACCATCCGGACTGCGGTGGAAGAAACCAGCACTGATGCGCACGCGACAGCCGACTGACGGTCACGTGTGAAACGAGTTACTGATTCATGGCTTCCAGCTTGTAGCTCAGAGTGCCGAAATAACGGCGCTTAAGACCCCGTTTTTTCCGCTGGCGCTCCCTTGCTTTGACCAGATGCATGAGGCAGCGAGAGCCTTGAGCGGCGGGTTCTCCGCACTCGGTGCAACGCTGGTCACGTTGCATACGCAATTGATACTTCCTCTGCCGCGAAATGGGCAGATGCGTAAACTCGTCTTGAATTGGCTTTCTCATGGTTCTGCTTGTTTGCTCCAAAAATGCACCGGTCCACCGGCTTCAGCCCTTGCCGCCCCCTTGTTAGACAGCCGGTCCTTTGAAGGAATATAACATGACTAAGCTCCTGCGCTATGGGCTATTGTATCAGGTAAAACCTGTATTGAGGTTCAGAGACTTCCCCATACGGAAGCCGTCTTCATGAGACCCAGGCGATTGCTTCTAGGAGTACAGGAGACAAGCCTGGCTGCGTTCGAGCCAGCGGGGTGATTCAGTCCAGATTTGTGGGTCCCGGGCGACGTCCGCCTTTACAATCAATTCGCGGAGCCAGGTTTGCCCGATCAATCGATCAAAGTGATCAGCGCCCGACGGATTAGCCGCAGTCGGATAGGCAGCCCAGCGGAAGGCCTCGGGCTGCATCCGCGCCACAAGACACAGCAACGCGAGCCCTGCACGTACCGGACGGAATTTGCGTGAGTCGGTTACACGCAATTGAACACCAGCACATTCGCATCCTGCCCATGGATTTTGTGTAGGCACGAAATTGATTCTCTCGGCCAACACCCCCGGCAGGTTCAACCCGTTAAAGTTGTCCGTTATTGTGCCGGCGTCGAGCCATGGGGCGCCGATGATCTGAAATGGAGTGGACGTTCCGCGGCCAACGCTGAGATTCGTCGCTTCAAACAGGCAAGTCCCGGGATAGATCAGGGATGAGAGGTAGCTGGGCATGGCGGGCGAGGTGGGCACGAACTCAAGCCCGAGATCCGGCCAATGCTGTTCACGCTTCCACCCATCGCACCGGATGATTTGAACGTCGGCGGTGGTGAGTGTTTCGGCGACCCACAGGCCAAGAAGCTCTCCCGCCGTCAACGAATGGCGGATCGGAATGCAGTGGCGGCCGAGAAAGCTGCCGCATTTCTCGACATCCAGCAGCGGGCCTTCCACAGCATCGCAAGCACCTCCCAAGGGATTCGGTCGGTCCAGGACGATGAGGCGCTTGCGAGCCTGAATGCAGGCTTGGAGCATCTCATACAACGTCCATATGTAAGTATAGAACCGGCTGCCGATATCCGGCAGATCATAGACTACGGCATCGAGATCGCTCAAATCCTGTTCCAGGGGGCGCATCCGCTCCCCATAGAGGCTGGTGACTGGCAATCCAGTTAGTGGATCGGTCATATCCGAAACCCGGGCTCCATCTGGAGCGGTGACGTGCAGGCCATGCTCCGGCGAAAAAAGTCTGACTATGTTTATGCCTGCGCCAATCAATGCAGCGCGCGAACTCGTGGACGCATCAGCCGCCGTCCGGGCGGAGTGATTGGTGACCAGGCCCAGCTTGCCTGGGAGCAAATGCGGCTCCAGGCAGGCTTGATCAACCCCGAATCGGATGGACGGCATGGGGGTGACTTAGCGGTTTAAGCACTGTGTTGTCAAAACGATAGTTTACACGCCCTCAAGCGTAACAAGCGTATCGCAGAGCCGAAGCGCTGAAGCGTGCATGTTATTGCGATGTTTGCAGACGGTAGAAACGGCTCGTGCCGGTTGCAGCGTTCGTCACGACTCGGTTGCTTCCGATTACCGACGGCGGATTGGTCACGGCAGTCCAAACGGAGTTGGTGCCAAGATGGTACGTAGTCGTGAGTGTGAAATTCGTCACGCTCGCCGGCCAGCCCAGGACGACATTGGCGCCGTCCATCGCAATGGAAAGGCGGGGTTGTGCTGATTGATCCGAGAGACGGGTGTATTTGAGAAACGTGCCGTTGTTGCCTGAGGCGTAAACCGTGCGGGCATCGACGGGGAATACGTGGAGTAGAGCCTGGCGGGTCAATCCGACCGCCTGCTGTGTCCAGTTTGTGCCCGCGTCAGATGAGGTCAGAATAAGTCCACCGCTCGGACACTTGCCCACCATCCACCCAGTCTGACGGTCAAGAAAGCAAATCGCGTTAGGCCGATTCTGATTGCCAGCTGGAATGTCACGCTGATTCCAATTGTTGCCATCCGTGGTAAACACCAGGTGTCCCACATCGTCCAAGCCCGATGTGTCGGTTTTCCCCAACCCTGGGGCCCATCCGTGTTGATTATCCACGAAACACACGTTACCCATGCTGACGGTCGGCGAAGCCTGATCCGTCAAGAATACCCCGTCTCGGTAATGTGCAAGAGCACTAAACGAGAGTTCTTGGATAAGTAACCAACCCTCGTGATCGTCAAAAGGAAACGACAACGAAGTGACATCGAGAGTGTCAAACCAACAGGGGATCCTCGTCACGGATGTGCCATCAATTCGCCAGAAACTGGCTGATGCCCCGCCGGCGAAGCAAGCGCTTCTTTGCGGCGAGAAAGCAAGAGTCAATACTCTGCTGAGTGTCTCGTAGAACCGTTTCCAGGTCTTACCTCCATCGCTAGTTTGATAAAGCCCGTTGTCTCCCCCCGCATATCCCTCCTCAGCATTACGCATCGCCACGGCGAAAACCCGATAGCGTGTCGATTGTATCTCAAAACTCCGTCCGCCATCGGCCGTATGGTAGATCTCACCTTTTGAGCCTGACGCGATCCAGCCATGCTCGCCCACAAAGCACATTGCGGAGAGGACGGATACGCCTGCGGAGTTAGGAAGGTTGGCGCTCAAATCCACCCAGCCATATTCCTCGGCCAGTTCGCCGGTGAAATCGGGTAAGGTGAGGCCACTGCCCGCTAGCGAGACGTTCTGCTCCGGAGGCGTGAACGACCGGTAAAGTTTGGAGACGCGCACCCGGTATTGGCCATCCGGAAGAAAGGTGAACGCAAACTGCCCGTTCGAGTCAGTTTCCACTGTCCCCGACAAAGGGCCACTCAACTCGATCCGTGCCCCCGCCAGCGGTTCTCCGCCCTGGAGCGCACACCCGCGGATCGCGTGGCCGCTAAGTGGAGTTGAATCCGCTCGGACGGGCCAGGTGAAGGCCGTGCCCGACTTCAGAGCAGCGAGTGAGGTTCCAAACGCGGGACTGACATACCACGCCTTGGTGGTGTCACTCGAGCTCGTGGACGAGGTCCAGATGGAATAGTCGATGCCACTGGCAAAGGGATGATCTGGGGAGAGTGCGGGACTGACCTGGCTCCGGTCGATCAGGCTCAGCGCCTCCAGACGGTTCGGCAACCGCCAATCAACATGACCGAAGTTGGTCCGAACACTCGAATTCATGTCCGCAAGGAAGGCGAACGCGTTGGCCCAGGTAACTCCCGGCGACCCCATCGGTCCGCTTTGGGGCCACATCAGCCCCGTGAGGCGATCCCGCACCGTGCCGTCGCCTACCGCCATAAAACGTGGGGTCGGCGCCTGTATGCCGGAACGGAGCGCGCCATCATCGCGGGGCGCATAACTCCGGGTCTGGCCGGTTTGGGGTAGCTGAACGGTACCGGCCGATCCGACGCGCACCGCCAAAAAACGGCATTTCACGACCGGGTTGGTTTCGAATTTAAACCCCGTAGAATCGATGGCGCCAGACTGGAGGTTGAGACTCCAGCCATAAATGGACAAGTCCGTCCGTGTCGTAGCTGTAAAATACCAATCCGCCACGTTCGTAAAGGGATGGTTCAGCGGCAGGGCCGGGTTGGCACGGCCGTGATCCACCAGGCTGAGCATCTCGATCACGTTCGGCATGCGCCAGTCATTGAATCCCAAGTAGGTTTCGGCATTGAGTTTATCGATATACTCCAGGCCATGGAACCAAGTCATGACGCCATCTCCGGTCGTGCCATCCTGATCGAAGACAGGATCACGCGACGCACCAGGTTGCCGTCGGTCACCCACATCAGCCCAGTGAGCCGGTCGGTCGCGGAGCCGTCGCCGTGATTTGTGAAACGTGGCTCAGGCCAAGGCGCGCCGGCTTGCAGCGCGCCGTCGTCCCCGGCGCAATAGCTGTTGGTCTGCCCGGTACGCGGGAGATCGATTAACCCGGCAGCGATCAGGTCGGAGCCCATAAAGAACAGCGCCACGGCAAAAGTGAACAGCCTGTTCCTGCTCTCAAAGTTGAAGTTCTGCATGTTATTGCGATGTTTGCAGACGGTAGAAATGGCTCGTGCCGGCTGCGGCGTTGTCAGACATCAGAAATGACGTTGGGCTTGGGTGCCAGGATCTGCTGGCTGAGGTCAGTCCAAACGGCGGTTTGGGCGCGGGCTTGCAGGGCGAAGATGGAAAGTGCAACCAACGACACGCTCACCCACTGGAATGGATTGAGGTATGATTTCATGGCTGGGTGTTAAGACGATAGTCGCTGGCCGAGCGATAACCCGCTCTCGGCACTCCGCATTCAACAGTAATACACCCTTGACGCGTTGGTGGTGGATTAAGGTCATCATACGCAAAAAGGGCAATCCGAGAAAGTAAAAATTCTCGCAAATCATCCGACAGATCCGACAGACAATCAGCATAGCCCAAGTCCGTGCAAGGCTCTGAAAGTCATTGAAACCCCTCCGTGGTTGCATAACATCTGACCAGTGCCGACCAAAGTCATTGCCGTTGCGAATCAAAAAGGTGGGGTAGGGAAGACTACCACCGCCGTGAATGTTGCCGCCTGCGCCGCCTCGCTCGGCAAACGGGTGTTGCTTTTTGACCTTGATCCACAGGCGAACGCCACCAGCGGTCTGGGGTTGGAGAAGACCGAGGGAGCCAGCGCCTACCGAGTGCTCCTGGGAGAGGGGACGCTGACTGAGAAGATCAAGCAGACGGCCTTTGAAAACCTGGACATGATCCCAAGCGAGGTGGATCTCTGCGGCGCGGACATCGAATTGGCACGTTCTGAGAACCATCTTCGACGAGTCTCAGAAGGACTCGTGCCCATCGTGCAGTCCGGGGCTTACGATATCGTGTTCATGGATTGCCCCCCTACCTTAGGCATCCTGACGGTGAATGCATTCGTGGCGGCGGATTATGTGCTCGTTCCACTTCAGTGCGAGTATTACGCCCTGGAAGGGATCTCCATGCTGAACCGTGTCATGGCCCAATTGCACGACAGCGGGGCCAATTCACGGCTCGAACTGCTGGGTGTGGCCATGACCATGTATGATGGCCGCACGAACTTGTCTCAACAGGTTGTCGGAGAGGTTCGGGAGCATTTCGGCGCCAAGGTTTTCGAAACAGTAATCCCTCGGACCACACGCCTGGCTGAAGCGCCGAGCTTTGGTAAGCCGATTATCCATTACGATAAGTACAATGCGGGTGCGGCAGCTTACGAACTGCTGACACAGGAGGTGCTTCAGCGCCTTGGATAGGAGCTCTTTCCGGGATGAAGCGGTGCGTTCCCGGGCTTGTCTTCAGGGACTTTCCCGGTGATAACGGTTCTGGTTTTGGGACGCATAAAATTGTTCTGCCTTGCCAAAAGGCGTTGTATCCCTAGATTTATCAACTCTTAATATGGTGAATTTAACCGGTTATGGAATGGACCTGCTATTAGCGATGGCTTCGGCTCCGCAGGCGGGACAACAGCAGCAATCGATCTGGATTCAATTGGTGCCTATGCTGCTTCTCATTGCAGTGTTCTATTTTGCGCTTATTCGGCCGCAACAGCAAAAGGCCAAACAGCACGCAGAACTCCTTAAGTCCATCAAGCCCGGAGATAAAGTCGTGACGGGAGGCGGATTAATTGCCACTGTGGTGACAGTTCGTGACCGGACGGTGACAATCCGGTCCGGAGATTCCAAACTGGAAGTCACTAAAGGTTCCATCGCGGAAATTACTGAACGCAGCGGCAGTGAAGTCGTGCAGTCTTGAGTTCTGAGTCGGGTTGGCCCAACATTCTGATGCTCACATGAATCGAAACCATTTTTGGAAGTTTGTTCTCGTCCTGGCGCTTTTAAGTTGGTCTGTCTATCAGCTCTATCCGCCTTCGGATCGTCCGCTGGTAGAAGTGTTTCGCGAACGCGCCGGGAACCGCGACGCGAACTTTGGGCAGATCCTGACCAAGTTGGACCAACTCCAGAAGGAAAAGCCGCTGCGCGAGTACGGCAACATCATGGAAGCAGCGGGAACCAATGACCTGCGCAAGTATTTTCAAGACATCCCAGTTAAGGACGAGGCACGCGCCAATTCCCAGGTGCTCAACCGTCTTCAACGCGAAGCCGCCGGCAAGATCCGCCTCGGTATCGATCTTAAAGGTGGTACCTCCTTCATGGTCGCCATGGATACCACCCAGATTGATGGGGGGGATACCAACAAGGTTAACTCCACAGCCACCACGGACATGGCGCTGGATCAGGCCATTGAAGTGCTACGCAAACGCGTTGATCGGTTTGGCGTGGCGGAGCCGGTAATCCAACGAGCTGGCGGAAACCGAATTCTGATTCAACTGCCAGGCCTCTCGGAATCCGACAAAGAGACGGCCATGCGGACTATCAAACAGGCCGCCTTCCTTGAGTTCCGCATAGTGCATCCGCAAAGCCAGCAACTCATCAATGAAGGAGTGATCGAGCCTGGTTATCAGGTTTTGACCCGCACGGAACGCACCCGCGATGGCAGGGAAGAGACGGAAGCCGTCATGGTAAAGAGGCGCGCTGAGATGACAGGGAGCGGGATTCGAAGCTCGATGGTTGTCCGTGGCAACCTTGGAGAACCGACGATCAGCTTTACCCTGGACGAGAAGGGAGCGGCTCGGTTTGGTGAGATTACCCGGGAAAATATCGGGCAACGCCTCGCCATTATTCTGGACGGTGAGCTTTATTCAGCACCTGTGATCCAATCGGCTATCGAAACCGGCAGCGGGCAGATTACTGGGCGTTTTGATGAGAAACAGGCGTTTGAACTCGCTAATGTGCTTCAAAACCCTCTTCGGGCGCCTTTGAACATCATCGAATCCCGCGAGGTTGACCCGACCTTGGGTTTGGACGCAACCCGGAGCGGTATCAAAGCCGCGATTATCGGCACGATCGCAGTAGCGATTTTCATGCTGGTTTACTACCTGCTTGCCGGCGTTGTAGCCAATATTGCGCTGATGCTGAACATTGTCATCCTGCTGGGTGTGATGTGTTCGATTGGCACGACGCTCACCATGCCAGGTATCGCGGGTATCGTGCTGACAATTGGTATGGCGGTTGATGCCAACGTGCTGATCTTCGAGCGTGTTCGAGAGGAATTGGCGGCTGGCAAGTCCCTCCGGGGTGCCCTTTCCGCAGGCTATGACAAGGCCTTTGGGACCATCTTTGACTCGAATCTGACGACACTGATTTCGTCCGTCATCCTGATTTACATGGGCACGGGCCCGGTCAAAGGGTTCGGTGTGACCCTGACTATCGGTGTGAGCGTGAGCATGTTCACCGCCCTGGTGGTAACCCGCTTAGTATTCGATGGGCTGTTCGCGATGAACATGATTAAGAGTCTTAAGATGCTGCACGTGGTCAAAGGTGCGCATTTTGATTTCATGCGCTGGGCGCTTCCGGCGTTTGTGGCCTCTTGGCTGCTGATCGTCGGTGGTATTAGCTATGGCCTTTTGGGCCGCGGCGCGGACGTTCTGGGCGTCGAGTTTGCAGGCGGCAATACCATCACGATGAACTTCGCCGAAAAGGTGAATGTGGACAATTTACGTGAGGCTGCCGGCAAAGCAAAAGTCGGTGAGGTTCAGATCGCCTATCAGAGGGAAATAGCCAGCACTAACGAAAACCTGCGGGTCACGATCCGGTCTGTGCCGGGAGAAACCGACGCGCAGAGTTCGGAGGCGGCTGACAAGGTTGTGGCGCAATTGCGAACGGATTTCCCGAAAGCCCATTTTCAGGTGGCAGGCATGGATCGGGTAGGGCCTACCGTGGGTGCCGAGATTCGAAACGCGGCCATCTACGCTGGGTTGATGGCTCTGTTCGGTATCCTGGTTTATGTCGCTTTCCGCTATGAATTCTCATTCGCGGTTGGTGCAGTTATAGCCATCGTCCACGATCTTCTGATGACCACAGGATGCTATTTCATCTCTGGACGCGAGTTGAATGCGACAACCGTCGCAGCACTGCTGACCATCATCGGTTTCTCCATCAACGACACCATCGTGATCTTCGATCGTATTCGAGAGGATCTGCGGCTGGGAATCCGGGGCAGCTTCCGCGAAGTGATGAATAAGGCGTTGAACCAGACTCTAAGCCGAACGATCATCACGTCTGGAACGGTATTCCTGGCCACTGGCGCGTTGTATCTGTTTGGTGGCGGCGTGATCAACGATTTCGCCTTTACGTTCCTGGTAGGTATCCTAACCGGCACCTACTCCAGTATCTTCATCGCTTGCGCAGTTGTGCTTTGGTGGCACAAAGGCCAGCGTCCGGCAATCGGTGCAGCCCCTGGCGCCGTTGTTGCAGATGCGGCGGAGCCCGCCCAACCGTAACAGGTTTTGCATCATGCCGGAGCTAAAGGGGCTCCGGCATGAGTTTGACCGATGCCGTATATGTTAGCCATGGTCGATATCACGATATGGCACTGGGTTGGATTCATCGCCTGTGTGCTGGTTTTCCTCGCACTGGACTTGGGGGTTTTTCACCGTAAAGCCCACACTGTCGGTTTCAGGGAAGCGCTCGCCTGGACAGGTATCTGGTTTACGATGGCGATGCTATTCGCCTGGGGATTGCGTCCTCTGCGCGGCGAGAAGGAAGCACTGGAGTTTGTCACCGGCTACCTTATCGAGTTGTCCCTTTCAATGGACAACGTGTTCGTGATCGCCTTGATCTTCGGTTATTTCCGTGTCCCATCCCAATTCCAGCACCGGGTGCTCTTCTGGGGAATTCTAGGAGCCCTGGTCATGCGGGGCGTCATGATTTGGGCCGGCGTGGCCCTGATCTCCATGATCGGTTGGGTCCTCTATGTCTTCGGGGTCTTCCTGGTCTATAGCGGCATCAAGATGATGCTTGTTGAAACCGACGTTGACCCGGAAAAGAATCCGGTCATTCGATGGGTGCGCAAGTTCTACCCTGTTGCTCCGAACCTTGATGGACAGAAGTTTCTGACCCATTGGCAGGGGCGAGTTGCTTTAACCCCATTGGGCTTGGTGCTCATCATGGTGGAAACGACAGATTTGCTGTTTGCCGTCGATTCCATTCCAGCCATCTTTTCAGTCACGACCAAGCCGTTCATCGTTTTTACCTCCAACGTCTTCGCCATCCTCGGACTGCGTTCACTCTACTTTGTATTGGCTGGAGCCATCGGCTATTTTCGGTATTTGAAATACGGCCTGTCTCTCGTGCTTGTGTTTGTGGGTATCAAAATGCTCCTTTCCCCTCATGACAAGCCGCCGAAGTGGTTTCAGATGGAGATCCCCGTTTCAGCGTCATTGGCCATCGTGGCTGGGGTGATTCTAGTTTCAATTGTTGCATCGATAATCGTCGCGCGTAAGGAAGAAAAACGGAAGCCATGAGGTTTCGCTGGTCAGTGGCCCCTGCCAACCCGGTGCTTGCCGGGCACTTGGCTCAGCAATGCCGAATCTCACCGTTGTTCGCACAATGCCTCATCAATCGCGGGCTGCGCGATGCCGCCGGAGTCGTCACATTCCTGGAGCCGCGCCTTCGGGCCCTGAGTGATCCTTTTCTTCTACCCGGAATGGGCACGGCGGTAGATCGTTTATTTCACGCACGTGCGCGCAACGAGAAGGTTACCATTTTTGGGGATTATGATGTGGATGGTGTGACCTCCACCACATTGCTGCTGGAGTTCCTGCGAGCGCTCGGATGGCAAGTCCAGGCCTACATTCCAGATCGGTTCGATGAAGGCTACGGCTTGAGCATGGAAGCGGTTGAGAATTGCCTAAAACTCCATCCCGCCCAACTACTGTTGGCGGTGGATTGTGGTTCGACATCGGTGCAGAGCATTGCGCAATTAAAGGAGCAAGGTGTTGATGTCATCGTCCTGGATCACCATCAGATCTCCGATCCAGCTCCGGCTGCCGCAGCCTTGGTTAACCCGCGGTTGTTGGGCGCCACAGGTGCTTCGCCCGGTGGAACGCAACCTCCGGCAGCGCCTCTCGTACAGGACCTATGCTCAGCCGGGCTGGCCTTCAAGCTCGCTCATGCACTCCTGAAGCGGGCTAGGGAACAAGGATTGCCCGGCGCCATGGATTTTGACCTGCGAGGCTGCCTTGATCTCGTGGCCTTGGGAACCGTGGCGGACCTGGTGCCTTTACTTGGTGAGAATCGGATTCTTGTGGCTGCCGGGCTCGAACGCTTGAGCCAAACCAAGCGTCCCGGTCTGATCGCCCTTAAGGAGGTATCTCGCTGTCCGGAGCGTCTTGGACCCATCGATGTAGGGTTTCAGCTTGCCCCCAGGCTGAATGCAGCCGGACGCGTTGAGACGGCACTCGATGCTTTAAACCTGCTGATGGCAAGCGACGCTGTGGAGGCGGCAAGCCTTGCCCAAAAACTCGATGCACACAATCGCGAGCGCCAGCGGTTGGAGCGGTCTATTGCCGAAGAGGCGATGGAAGCGGTGAAGGCGAGGTTCAACCCGGACCAGGATTATGTGATCGTGGAGGGGCAGGACCTGTGGCATGTCGGTGTCGTTGGTATTGTGGCATCGCGGGTATTGCAGCAGTTTTACCGGCCCACAATCATAGTCGGGAGTGATGGTGTATCCTTACGAGGCTCAGGGCGTAGCATCCAGGGATTCGATCTTGCGGCTGCGTTGCGGGAATGCGGGGATTTGCTGCTCCGGCATGGCGGCCACGCCATGGCGGCGGGGCTGAGCTTGAGCCCTCAGAATCTCGAGGCCTTTCGGACGCGTCTCAATGAGGTGGCCCGCAGTCGGCTAAAGGCTGAGGATTTGCAGCGCGTGTTACGTGTCGATTCAGAAGCTGCTCTTGGCGAGGTGACTGTAGCCCAGGTAGAGGCCTGGGAGAAAGTCGGGCCTTGTGGACAAGGCAATCCGCCGTTGCATTTCTTTTCCCGAGAACTCACCCATCAGAAACCTGTGATGCGTATGGGGACTGAGAAACAGCATGCGAAGCTTTGGGTCACCGACGGTAAGACAACGCACGAGGCGGTCTGGTGGGGTGCAGGGAAGGAGACGATGCCCGAAGGGCGATTTGATCTTGCCTTCGTACCTCAAATTAACGAATACAACGGGCGCAAGACGGCGCAGCTCAAAGTCCTTGATTGGCGAGCCTGCGTTTCCTGAGCTTAAGCTATGAATTCTGCGATCCTAGTTGCCGCCGGCAAAGGCACCCGAATGGGAGCATCGGTGGATAAGCTTTTTCTGGAGCTCAATGGGTGTCCAGTGGTGGCCCACACATGGAAGCGTTTCGCCGCATCCCCGCTCGTGGACGAGATCATCCTGGTGGTCAGGAGCGGGATGGAAAGTGCCTTCGTGGAGTTGGCCCAGGAGCATGCCATCTCCAAGCCTTATAGGATTGTGGAGGGTGGCAAGGAACGACAGGACTCGGTTTGGAACGGGTTGCAGGCAGTGTCCCAGGAGACTGAAATCGTGCTGATCCAGGATGCGGCGCGTCCTTGCACACCGCTGCAGGTCATCGCTCAAACTGTGGCGGCTGCACGGGAGCACGGAGCGGCCGTGGCGGCTCAGCCCGTTTCCGATACCATCAAGGAATCCCACGACGGAGGATTGATCGAGCGAACCCTGGATCGATCCAGGGTCTGGGCGGTGCAAACGCCCCAGGTATTCCGCCTGGAGGTGATTCGGCGCGCACTGGCTGAAATGCGGGCTCGGGGGATAATGGTAACCGACGATACGGCTGCCTGTGAGTTGATTCAGCAGCCGGTGAAACTAGTGGTAGGGACCCAGCCGAATCCCAAGGTGACCCGGCGGGAAGATTTGCCCTACATCGAATACCTGTTGAGGCTGGGGGGCTAACCAAACACTGATCGTCCTGCCGCACCTTGGAAGGAAGACCGAGACTATTTGAGCGCGGCCTTGGTTTCCGCCTGGATCATGTCCAGTTCGTCACGAAGCTCGTCTTTGACTTTACGGGTCATCCTATCGATGAAAAGGATGCCGTGAAGGTGATCGGTCTCGTGTTGAACCGCCCGAGCCAGCAGTCCGCCGCAACGGAATTGGATCGGCTTGCCTTCTGCGTTGAGAGCTTTGACATCCACCGTTTCCGGTCGCGAAATGTCAGCGTAAACCTCAGGAAAACTCAGACAACCTTCCCCGCCCAAAACGGCGGGTGCGGCGGGAGTGATTTCCGGGTTGATCAACACCAGCGGCATGAACTGGTCAATGTCAGCCGGGGCGCCGTTCAGTTCGAGAGTGGAGGGGCGGTCTGTGACCTCCCTGACGTCGATGACTGTCACTTGCACCGGATGGCCCACTTGCTGTGCGGCCAAACCGATGCCCTTGTAGTCGTACATTGTCTCAAACATGTCGGCGATCAGCTTCTTGATCGCTGGCGTGATGCTTTCCACCCGGGCTCCTCTTTGCCGGAGCACCGGGTGGCCGAATTTTACAACGTCCAATACCATTCTCTGGAGTTTATTATAGCTTAAAACCGCCCCTTACGCGGGCCAATTTTTCATCATACCCGCCAGGTCAGCGATGGTGGGGCTTTGTCCAGTGCGCACGTAGAAACCACTGGTGCTCACGCCAACCAGCAAGCATTGTTCGGTCGTCAGCCCCAGAAGTTTGCCCAGGCAAAAACCGGAATTAAAATGGTCACCGGCCCCGGTGGTGATCTTGGGTTTCGGCGTGAAGGGTCCTTCCACCAGGTAGGCGCCGTCCGGTCCGGAGGCCAGCGCAAACGCCGTTGGATGAACGACCAGACTGTCGATGGCCAGATGTTTGTGAATCTCCTGGCAAAGCTTGAGCAGACCTTCTTTAGTCTGATCTTTCGTGTTCAGACCGAGATTGTTGCCGATTTCGTAGCTTTCCTTCTCATTCAAGCCGAGAACGACGTCAAAGTGTTTTTGGAACTGTGTGATTAGTTTCAGGGCACGGGAGATATCCTCTGCAGTGCGCTTCTCGGGATCTGCCAGATCGATGAACAGCTTCCGCCGCTTGCCGGTCAGGGTGGGGCAGATTTCGGTCTGCACCGCGGACCAGATATCGCTCATATAGGCAAGCATCGTCCAGTTCACGAAGCCAACGAGTTGGGAGCCTTCAACCTTGGCTTTGAATTTATCGAATCCGTAACGGGCTTTGATGTTTTCCCAGGTGACTTGCTTGAGAGCCTGGTGTTTGCCCATCATGATCTTGCCGTCCTCAAACTCCACCGCATCGGTGTAGCCGGGTTCAGCAATCGTGTGCACTTCAGCCCGGCGAATGAAATCCGCGAAGACCGGGTGAATGTTCGGATAACCCATGTTTCCGAGGTAGGTGATTTTGATGCCGAAGCTGGCGAGCGCGTTAGCCATGATCGGGCCATTGCCACCGAGTTTGGTCATCTGGCTGACCAATTCCACATTCGTGCTCCGTCCCGCAGCCGCTGCCAGCCGTTCAGCATATGCCGAAATGGTGGGCAAACGGAGATACTTCTCCGCGTTCTCACGTTTATCGACGACGTGCAGGATTTCGTCCACAAAGCCATCCAGGCCGAGGAAAGCTGAAATGCTGCTGACGGTGGCCGCTTCGGCAGTGAGCTGTGCGGCGGTTTTTTCGCGGAGTTCCGGGGTGTTCATTGGTTAGTTCTGATCTTGAGGTGTCTTGGTTGTTTTAGTCCACAGTAACGCCCAGCAGGCTCATCACACGCTCCAATTCGGCGTCACTAAAAAATGCAATTTCAACGGAGCCTTTGCCCTTTTCATAGCGCAGGCTGACCTTGGTGCCCACCCGTTCACGGATGCGGTTCTCCAGGTTGACGATGTGCGGATCTTTGGGCTTGGAAGGGACGACTGCGGCAATTGCTGCGCCGGCACCCTGCTGCAGCATGCGAGCCACCAATTCCTCGGTTTGACGCACGTTCAGGATTTGGCGGACCACCTGCTCAGCCGCGCGAAGCTGGCGCTCGGCTTCGGGCAAACCAAGAATGACCTTGGCATGACCCACGGACAATTTGCCATCCCGCAACTGCTCCTGGACGGGTGGGGGCAGCTTCAGAAGCCGCAATGAATTGGCGACGACTGCCCGGCTTTTGCCCACTTTAACGGCTACCTGCTCCTGGGTAAGTTTAAACTCATCAACAAGTTGCTGATAACCCTGCGCCTCTTCCACGGCGTTTAGATTCTCGCGCTGGAGATTCTCAATGAGCGCGAGTTCCAGGACCGCGCGATTGTCAGCCTTCCGCACGATGACTGGGACCTCTTTGAGACCGAGGAGCTGAGAGGCACGCCAGCGGCGTTCACCCGCTATGATCTCGAACTTGCCAGCTTGCTCACGGACGATGAGCGGCTGCACAATGCCTTGTTCCTTAATGGATTCGGCGAGTTCCTGCAGCGCTGCCGGGGCGAAATTCTTGCGAGGTTGAAACGGGCAGGGGACCACGTCAGTGAGGCGCACCTTTCGCACGCGTTCCCCCGATTCCGCCGCAACGGGCGGATTGGTGCTTGGAACTGGATATGCCTGGGAGGGCGCAGAACCTTTGACAACGGGATTACCGCTCAAGAGTGCGCCCAGACCCCGGCCCAACGCGGGCTTTGCCATGACAGCTAGAGTGTCCAACCGCAGAGCGACTGTCAATTTCAGTCAGTGGCCAATCCCCACATTATAAGGATTTAAGCCCTCTCTGCCACAGTTCGAAATGGTAAAGGGCCACCACGACGAGCGAGTGGCGGATCTTGCCTTGGGCTACGAGTGCCGGGATCTCCGCAAGAGGCACCAACCGGGTAACCAGATCCTCGCCATGATCAAACTCGCACGGGTGTACACACCGGCAGTTCTCCACCAAAACGGTGTAACAGGTGTTGCTCATGATGGCGGGGTTCGGATAGATGTCCCCTAGCAGCCGTGCATGGTCTCCGGCAAAACCCGTTTCCTCCCGAAGTTCCCGCACGCCGGCATGAACCGGCGAGGCGTCCTCCGGGTCAATCATCCCTCCTGGGATTTCGAGTTCCACGGTTTCCGTACCATGACGGAATTGCTCGATCATGACCATTTGCTGGTCCGGCGTGATGGCCACCACATTTACCCAGTGGGCACAGTCGATTACATAAAAGCTATGCTCGGCTTGCGTACGAGGTGACACACGTCGATCCGAGCGCACGCTGAAAATGCGGAAATCGGAGAGACTTTTGGAATCGAGTTTTTTCCAGGGGTTAATCATTGTCCGGGAACCACATGAGTTAGATAGGACTAGAGCCCGCGTTCTTTTGCGGCCCAACCCTGGCGCATCAGGGTCAGCAGATGAGTTATCGCATCTTCGTACGACTTGCCCTGAGTTTCGCTAAGTTGCCGCGCGCGTTTGTCCAGTTGCGCTGCCATCTCGGGGCAGCGGTCAGGAGGGCAGCCTAATGCCTTGAGCACCTCACCTAATTGATCAAGCGTCACGAGTTTGTGAAGGAGTGGCTGCGCCTTCACCGGTCGCAGCCACTCGAATTCTTAACTACGCTACGGTTTCACGCGCCACGATGGTGACTGATTCAATCCCCATCCGCTTGGCTGGCCTATCCTGCGGTTGGGTGGGAGTGGTGGCGATCTTTTCCAGAACTTCATCGCCCTTGATGAGCTTGCCAAATGCAGTGTATTGCCCGTCGAGAAAACGCGGGTCACCGTGGCAAATGAAGAATTGTGAGCCGGCTGAATCGGGGTTGCTGGACCGTGCCATGGATACCACGCCGCGCACATGAGGACGCTTATTGAACTCCGCCTTGATCTGGTAGCCCGGGCCACCGGTTCCCCAGGAACTGCGCTTGGATTCGTCCTTCGTAAGCGGGTCGCCGCCCTGGATCATAAAGCCCTTGATCACACGATGAAAACATGTGCCATCATAAAAGCCCTTTTTGGCGAGTGTTTTGAAGTTCTCGACATGGCCAGGGGCTACATCGGCCCAGAACTCAAGCACTAGGTCGCCTTCGGTGGTTTTAAGGACTGCTACTTCTTCGCTCATAATTAGTTGCGTAGTTTACTTGATTGAATCGGCAGGAACGATCTTGATGCTATCAATACTCATCCGTTTATCGGGACGATCCGGGGGATGTGTCGGCGTGCTGGCAATTTTCTCCAACACATCGTCACCTTTGATCAGCTTGCCGAACGTGGTGTATTGGCCGTCCAGATTGCGAGGATTTCCATGGCAGATAAAGAATTGGCTGCCAGCAGAATCCGGATGGTTTGATCGAGCCATGGAGAGGACCCCGCGCACATGAGGACGCTTGTTGAATTCATTCTTTATCTGATATCCAGGCCCTCCTGATCCCCACATGGCTTCCTTGCTTGGATCTTTGGTTAACGGATCGCCGCCCTGGATCATGAACCCGCTGATAACTCGGTGAAAACAGGTTCCATCATAAAAACCATCTTTCGCCAGCTTCTTGAAATTCTCCACGGTTTTGGGAGCAACATCCGGCCAGAACTCGGCAACCATTTCGCCTTCGCTCGTCTTGATGACAGCTACTTCCTTCACTGGAGCGTTCGTTTTCGAATCTGCGGTTGGTAACGGGGCGGGTGGCGTATTGGTTTTTGATGATTCCTTCGTCTCATCGGCTGCCCACACGGCGCCTATTCCTAACACCAAACTGAGTGTACAAATTGTCAGCAATTTCATATCGGCCTGAAAGGTTCCACGTCCCATGAATGAAGTCACGCCGGAAGTGAAGCGGCGTCCTGAGGCTGGGTGTTTATGCAGCCGCAAACTCAAGCCAGAATCGGCTGCCCTCTCCCGCCCTGGATTCGACACCGACCCTGCCGTTCATCCGCTGCATAGCTTTTTTGACCAACGCCAGCCCAATTCCGGTACCTTCGTAGTCTTTGCTGATCCGCTGGAACATCATGAAGATCTTCTCTGTTTGGTCCTCGGAAATACCGATGCCCTGGTCCTCAAACCAGAGTCTGACCAGCGCGCCAGATTGCGGAGCCTGACCGTTCGGTTGCGCGATTGTTTCCGCCCAGACCCGAATTTTTGGAAGCTGGCCGGGCTTGACGAACTTAACCCCGTTGGTGAGCAGGTTGGAGAAGCATTGGGTCAAAGCCGCCTGGTTACCCAGGATGAGTGGAAAGGGTCCCTCGATTTGGATGTCGGCCGCGCCCGGCTGGAATTCAGGATAGGTCTCCACCATGCTGCACAATAGCGCCCTTGGATCCAAGGGGGAGAGTGTGAGCTCAGAACGGACTATTTTGCTGTAGTTTAGAGCGTCAGCGATGAGCGCATCCATGCGCTTGGCTGAGTCGATAATGCGTCGGATGAAGTCTTGTCCAGCGTCATCCAGCCGATGGCCATACTCCTGGCGAAGAATGCTGCCGAAAGCTTCCATAGCTCGCAGCGGGGCGCGCATGTCATGCGTAATGGTATAAGAAAAGTGTTCCAGTTCGGCGATCGTTTCACGGAGTTTGGTCGTACGCTCAAGGACTCGTTGCTCCAGTTCGGCGTTTGCTGCTGCAAGTTCGTCCCGAGCTTTGCGTACAGCAGCCTGGGCTTCCAGTTGCGCCGTAATGTCGGTGTTAGTGCCGAACCAGCGTGAATATCGACCGTGCGGAGAACTGATAAGTTGTGCGCGGCTTAAAAACCAGCGATATGTCCCATCCTTGCCTCGCAACGGAAAGGTGTCTTCCCAAGTCGTGCAATTCATGAAGCACTCATCAAACCGTGTCTTCACCCTGCCCAGATGATCCGGATGATGCAGCCGCTCCCATCCTCGCCCCTGGACTTCTTCCCACGAGGCTCCGGTATATTCATACCAGCGAAGGTTGTACCAAAGCATGTTACCCTTCTCATCGGCCATCCAGGCCAACTGCGAAATATTGTCTGCCAAAGCACGGAAACGTTCCTCGCTCTGGCGCAATGCCTCTTCCATCGCCTTACGTTCGGTCAGATCGAGCAGTGTGCCGATCATGCGTATCCCCTGGCGCTGTTCGTCACGCACCACAAAACCCCGACCCAAAATATGGAGACATTGCCCGTCTGCCCGCAGAAACCGATACTCTGCCGTCCAGGTTTGCTTTCCCGGATCGTCAATCGTCCGGTGAATACTGTCCAAAACGCGGTCCCGGTCTTCGGGGTGGAGTTGTCCCTGCCACCATTTCAAAGCATCCCGGCCCGTTGGCGGGGCTTGCCCGAATGTGACCTGAGCGGCATCATTCCAAACTAACGTGTTTTCTCTTAAGTCCCAATCCCAGACGACGTCCCGTGTGGCCCGATGCACCAGTCGGTAGCGCTCCTCGCTCAGGCGTAGCGCCTCGGCCATGCGCTTTTGTTCGGTGAGATTATGGTTGATGACAGCCCAGGCTTGAAGGTTGCCTTGGTCGTTGTCGATCGCGAAGACGCTCCATAGAACGTGCAGGATATCTTCGCCACCCGGTTTTCGCATCCGCGTTTCCCCTGCCCATTGCCGTTTCTGCATCAGATCCGGCAATATTTCCTGGTCCATTCTGGGGCGATCTTCGGGCCATAGGAGGTCGCTGAGCCGTATTCCTTTAGCCTCAGAGATGTGTTGCAGGCCCAGCATGCGCATGCCAGCAGGATTGATGTAGAATGCTTCGCAATTCGGGTCAAAAAGCCCCACGAAATCGCTGCTGTTTTCAACAGCAGCGGCAAGCATACGCACTTTCTCGGCGCGCTCTCGAAGGCTAGCCGCCATGCCCGCAACGGTTCCGCGGAGCCGGATAATTTCAGTGGGCGCCATGGGATCGCTACGATCGATGATTTCTCCGTCGCCCATGCGCCGGGCCTCTTCAGCCAGATTCTCGATGGGGCGCGCGATTGTGCGAGCTACCATCCGGGCCATTGCCAAAGCACCGCAGAACACGGCGAGCGCGAGCAAGCTATCCTGGATCAAATCACGCTTGAGAGGTGCCAATGCCTGCGCCACGGGCCGACCGGCGCCAGCGACCCAGCCCAGGTCTTTAATGGGGACTCGGGCCGACATCCACTCACCTTCTTCGAGCGGCAAGAGGAGACGCCCGGTCTGGGATTGGCCGGTCTGAAGCGCCTTTCTCAACAAAGGATCACTCTGAATCCACTGAGTGCGTTCTGCCCACGGAAGCTGTGGACTGCGGCTATGGAAAATCACCGTTCCACGAGCGTCGAAAATCCCATAGGCCGCCCCCGCACCCCGGCGATGAACGAGGGTCAGTTCATGGAGTTTTTGCGGTTCTATCCCCGCCACGATAGCACCTGCCAACATCCCGTTTTGATTATAAGCCGCGGTTGCGATTGCCAGCGTGGGTGAGTCTGTGATCGTTCCGGTGGGGGCTAAATCGCCTATCGCCCAAGGCGAGCCAGACCTGATCTCGTTAAAATAGGGACGTGCGGCCAGGCTCATGCCAATCATGCTCGGGTTGCTGCCAGCAAGCACGATTCCATCTGGATCAACCCAGGAAAGGTTTCGGACCGAAGGGTATTGGCTGACGCTACTGCTGAGCAGCGCATTCGCCTTGAGCAGGGCATCAGGCGAATCAAGGATCATTATAGCCTGGCCCAAAGAAAAAGTCTGGCGGCGGACGTCGTTGAAGTATGCCGTAAACGTTGTAGCAACCGCATGGGCCATATCCAGTTCTGTACTCAGCGCAGCACGGCTTCGCGCATCATAGTTCTGGCCGTAAACCCAGCCGAGGAGAAACACTAAGGGAATCGCCGTAAAACTGATAAGCAGATATAAACGAGCGCTAATGCCCGACTTATCGAAAAATGGCCGGAAGAATTTATACATTACGCCTGTAATTTGGCTGCCGGTATATGTCGAACCTGCCACAGGACAGCCGAAATAACAATTACTTCTGACGATTGCACGGCCATCGCCTGGTTTGGTGCTCTGCCGAATCCCTTTAAAACACGGTTGGTTTCAGACGGAATCTGCACTAATAAGAGAGTGTGACGCTGGTTCACGCAACATCGGCTGGTTCAGGTTCACGAGCTCAGCTAAAGTCGGCGAGCGCCGGCAAGTTGGCACACGTGCGCTTGGTCGCAGTTGTCGGGGGCAGTGGCTCGGGTAAGACCTATCTGGCCGAGCAATTACAGCGTGTTCTTGGGAATAACTCGGCAAGGATTTCTCTGGACGATTTCTATCGAGACCGGTCGCACCTTGCAGCCTGGCGCCGGGCACGCATCAATTTTGATCATCCACGGGCCATCGATTGGCCGTGCTTTGAGGATGCTTTATGCAACCTCAACCAGGGCAGGGCGGCGCTGGTTCCTGAATATGACTTTATCACGCATGCACGGCGCAGCAGGCACCGGGAGTTCAAGCCCCGTCCGATCATCGTGGTGGATGGCCTTTGGTTGTTGCGAAAACCGTCGCTCCGAAAGCTGTTCGAGCTCTCCATTTTTCTGGAATGCTCTCCGGGGTTGCGTTTGGCACGGCGCCTGGCGCGTGATGTTGCCAGCAGGGGCCGCACACGAAAATCCATAATCGAGCAATTCCGATCCGCAGTAGAACCAATGCATCAAGCGTACGTTGAACCGCAGAAGCGTTACGCCCACGTAATCGTCAAAGGCGTGATCTCCCCGGGAGAGGTAATGCAGTTGGGTGAACTGGTAAACAACCCGCGCCTCACAAGGGCGAAGAGCACCGTTTTGTTGGGGTCAACCCCCACGCTGCAAAAAACACCGTAGGGGGTAGTATGGCGCGTCGTCCCTGAGGGATTTGACAGCCGTATTATGAAAATCGACGTTCAAGGAGACACTCTGCGGATTTCCGGCCTCAAGGAATTGGGGGCCGCAGAGTCTAATAGGTTCAGGGAGGAAACGCGTGCTGCGATGGGTAAGGACCAGCGAAACCTTGAGATTGATTTATCCCAGACAACCTTCGTGGATAGCTGCGGACTGGGGGCTTTGATCGCTCTCCACAAGACCGCTTGCAGCCGGAATGGCGTGGTGAGACTCATGAATCCCAAGCCTTCGGTCAGCCAGATTCTGCAACTGACACGGATGCACAGGATATTCGAGATCGTGGATGCCTGAGTCGCGATCCGGGCATTGGACATCGTCCTGAGCTATCTGCGGTGGTTTCGGCAACTCATTCGACAGTTCGGCCGTCCCTTGAGGGGACACATGAAAATGAAGGTTAAGTCCATTTTCGGCCGCTAACTGGGGTTTTACCTCCTATCTGCCGGCAGATGCCCCATCTAAACTCAGCCATCATTGACATTGAATGAAGGCTACTCTACCACTTTTTGTGTTTGTTGACGCGTGCGGGTGGGAGATCATCCGGGATAGCCCGTTTCTACAAACTCTCGCGCCCCATCGGCGCAAGCTCACATCCGTGTTCGGCTACAGCTCGGCCTGCATTCCGAGCATTCTTTCAGGGCGCTGGCCAACTGAGCACCGGAACTGGTGTTACTTTGTTTATGATCCGCAGCATTCACCGTTTCGAGGATTGCGCCCGCTGGGATGGCTGCCGACGGCGATCACGAGCCGTCGAGTAGTCCGCCGTCTGCTTTCCAGAATCGTCAAACGCACCTTGAATTTCCGGGGCTATTTTGATTTATACAATCTGCCATTCAAGCACCTTGGACTTTTCGATTTCAGCGAAAAGAAGAACCCGTTGCAGCCCGGTGGATTAAATCGCGGCCCAAGTATCTTCGATCATTTGCAGAACGCAGGCATCCGCTATCACGTCAGTGATCCACGAAAGGACGAGGCTCAGAACCTGGATGCCCTCATGGCTGACATCAGTGAAGAGAGCATCGATTTTGCGTTCCTTTATTGGCCGGGATTGGATGGGCTTCTGCACTCAGTAGGCAATGATTCACCTGAGATTCCGAAGCGTCTGGACGAGTATCAGAAGCACATCGAACGGCTGACGGCTTTCGCCCGTGACCACTATCAGGATGTGCGCCTGTACGTCTTTAGCGACCATGGGATGGCGAACTGTGATCGCTTGCTGGACTTGCGCAAGATCATCGATGCGCTGCCATTTCACATGCCTCAGGATTATGCTGTTGTTTACGATTCCACGATGGCCCGGTTCTGGTTCTTTAACGAGGCAGCGAGGACAGCCATCACCCGGCAATTGCAGTCAGTGCCCGAGGGGCGGCTCGTTCCAGATGCAGAGCTGAAGGAACTCGGTGCCTATTTCCCAGACCGTTATTTCGGAGAACTGATTTTCCTGGTGGACGAAGGCGTGCTGATTATTCCGAGCCACATGGGTGAGCGGCCTATCCGAGGCATGCATGGGTATCATCCGAAGGACAAACATAGCTTTGCGTCGCTTTGCAGCAATCAGGCCTCTATTCCGGAGACCATCACGGCGATTCCCCATATGTACCAGCTTATGGTTCAGGAAAGCCAGGCGGCATACGCCGCGAACCGATCGCAGCGTTTGGAGGAGTCTCAATCCGTTTTGAAAGCCGAGGTGGCTGTATGACTGATCCCCTGGTGAGCATCATCATGAGGTCCTACAACGAAGCGTGGGCTTTACGACAAACCCTCCCTGCCTTGAAGGCTCAGGAGTATCTCAACTGGGAACTAATAGTCATCGATTCCGGTTCAACGGACGGTTCCGTGGACCTCATCCGGGAGGCGCGGCCCCGGCACCTGGTGCGGATTCGTGCCCATGAATATAACCCGAGCCGCGTGATGAATCACGGGATGCGTCTCGCGGAAGCGGAACTTTGCATCTTCCTGAATGCGGATGCGACACCCCAGGGTGAACGGTGGTTGCGCCCCCTTGTGGATGCATTGCGGCAACCGCGGGTGGCCGCTGTTTTTAGCAGGCAGATTCCCCGGCCTGATTGCCAGGCCGTATTCGCGCATGACTACGAGAGATGTTTCGGCCCTCACCGCGAGTCCGCTCGCTGGGATCACTTCTTCAGCATGGTGAGCAGCGGCATACGGAAGGAAGTATGGCAGCGCCGCGGTTTCCTGGAGAAGATGCAGTACTCGGAGGATGATGAATACACCCGCTGGTGCCGAGCTCAAGGTTACGAGGTTGTGTACTGTCCGGATTCAGTCGTGATGCATTCTCACAACTACTCGCCCGACCAGGCCTATAAGCGCAGTTACGGAGAAGCGCGGGCACTGGCTGCGGTTTGGACCGGACACCCGCGGGAGATTAATTGGCCGCGCACCGTCTTGCTGGGGTGGCTCAATGATGTGAGGCGCGATACGTTTTTTTGCGCTCGCACCCGACGGATTACGGAGCTTCCTCATGCTCTCAAAATCCGTTGGAAACAACGCACGGCGCGTCTGCAAGGGTTCAAAGCCGGCTGGGATTTCTATCGCGATGATGCCGAGATTCACAATTGATGGGAGCCCGGAGTTGGAGGGACGCCTCGAGAGCCTTTGCCAGGATACTTGCGCGGCTCTCCAGGCCGTGCTGCCTCGCCAAAGACTTCAGGGAATTGTGCTGGGAGGTGGTTACGGCAGAGGTCATGGAGGCGTTCTGCGAACCGCAGAAGGGGACCGGCCGTACAACGACCTTGAGTTTTATGTGTTCCTGCGGGGAAACCGGCTAGCCAATCAACGCCGGCATGGTTCTGCTGTTCGTGCTCTGGAAGAAGAGCTCAGTCGCAAGGCGGCTCTGCACGTTGAGTTCAAACTGGATAGCCTGGAGCGGCTGAGGAAAACCCCAGTCTCGATGTTCAGCTACGATTTGGTGGCGCGCCATCGGGTGCTGCATGGGCGGGATCTGTTCATGGGTTGCGAGCATCACCTGAGCCCCTCGGCCATTTCAGCATCGGAAGCTACTCGTTTGTTGTTCAACCGTTGCAGCGGGCTTCTGCTGTGTCGTGAACGTTTCCAAAGCCCATCGTGGCTTTTGGAAGATTCAGACTTCGTCTGCCGCAATATTGCCAAGGCAGGTCTAGCATTGGGGGATGTCGTTTTGACAGTGCTCCAGGCTTACCACTGGGATTGCCGAGAACGTCACGAGCGGCTTCGAAAATTGGCGGGACGGCTTCCGAACCCCTGGCTATCAGAGGTCATTCAGCACCATCGACTAGGCATGGAGTTCAAACTGCATCCGTTTCGCTCAGATTGTTCAAGAGCAGAGCTTCTGTGGCAGTATCAGGAGGTTTCGGGCCTTGCACAGAAACTGTGGCTATGGCTGGAGGGCCAACGCCTTCAAGCCCCCTTCGATTCGCTTTCAGATTATTGGGCAGATACCCGGCGAAAGTGTGACGAAAGCCCGGCGTGGCGAAACTACCTGCTCAATTTCAGAACCTTCGGGCATCGTGCATTGCTTGATCCCATGGCGGCTCGTTATCCACGCGAGCGCTTGTTCAACACGATGCCTCTGCTCCTCTGGAACGGCATCCAGTTTAGTGCAGGCGAACAAAAGCACCTTCAGCAGCAATTGCGCACTGCGGCCACCAACTGGAACGGACTGGTAGATGCCTACAAGAACATTTGGACGTTTTATGGTTGAAGTCTCCAATCCACGCACTCAAACGAAACCTCCAGGATTCAAACCGGAGGCAGGTACCTCTCTTTGCCATGTCTGGCTTGCCCATCTCGATCAACCATTGGCCCGTGAGGTTGAGTCCTTGCTTTCCGCGGATGAGCAGGAACGTGCCGAACGCTTTCATTTCGATCTTCATCGTCATCGATTCATAGGCAGTCGTGGAACGTTAAGGCAAATCCTCGCCACCTACTTAGGCTCCGCTCCGCGCCTGATTCAGTTCAACTATGGGTTTAATGGCAAACCGTCTCTCCCGAAATCGGACATTTGGTTTAACCTGGCGCATGCCGAGGATCTGGCCTTATTCGCGGTAGCGGACCGGCCGAGAATAGGAGTCGATTTGGAGTGGATTCGTGATGTGCCCGAAATGGATTTACTGGTGAAAACTTTCTTTTCGCCGAAGGAGGCGAGCCTCTTCGAAACGTTGGACGCGCGAGAAAAACGGCTGGCGTTCTTCCGGCTCTGGACTCGCAAGGAGGCCTGGCTAAAAGCAACTGGGGCCGGCATTTCCCATTTGTTAGGCGAGGTCGAGGTTTCGTTTTTGGAGGACGAGCCGCCCAGAATCAAACAATTGCCCCGAGGTTTTGGGCAGCCTGAGGATTGGCAGCTTTTCTCCTGGCATCCGGTCCCAGGCTACGTGGCAGCATTGGCGGCGCCTGCCGGAGCGCCGGAGCCGATTCTCGGGGATTGGAGGGGGGAGGTTCTGGCTCATGAGCGCACACAGCATTAACACGGCGCACGTAGTGCGCGATCCTATAGTGATTTTGGGAGTTCCGTTTGACTCTGTAACCACGGCAGGGGCTATTCGCGACATTGAGCAGATGATTGCGTCGCGCAAACCTCATTACGTCATCACGGCGAACGTGGATTTCGTTGTGCAGGCACAGAGCGACATCGAGCTGCGCCGGATCTTTTTCGATGCCCATCTCGTGCTTTGTGACGGGACTCCCTTAGTCTGGGCGTCGCGCTTGCTCGGCAATCCGCTTCCTGAGCGCGTGGCAGGTTCCGACATTGTGCCAATGCTCTTAGAGGTATCCGCCCAGCGCGGTTATCGTGTGTTTTTCCTAGGGGCCACATCCGAATCTTTGCAGCGTGCGACAGACAATTTGAGGGCCCGTTTGCCGGAGTTAGTGATCGCCGGCACCTACTCGCCCCCATTTCGCAAGCTATTGGAGATGGATCATGAAGAGATCAAGCGCCGCATTCAGCAGGCAAAACCAGACCTGCTGTTCGTCGCGTTGGGCTGTCCTAAACAAGAGAAGTGGATCGCGATGCATTATCGGGATCTGGGCGTCCCGATAGCCATGGGGGTGGGCGCCACTATCGACTTTCTTGCGGGCATGGTGAGAAGAGCACCGCTATGGATGCAGCGCTCCGGGATGGAATGGTTTTTCCGGCTGGCACAGGAGCCGCGGCGGCTCGCGCGCCGTTATGCGACCGATCTTTTGGTGTTCGGACAGCGTATCCTGCGGCAGGCGTGGGAACTCCACGGGGCAAAGGATATTGACCTGAACCTCGCACCGAGGCCCTCCAATACTCAGGTGGTAACACTGCCCTCTCGGTTGGATTTCACATCTCTCGCTGAAGGAGTTCTGGGAGACCTGGCATCGACCTCACGTCATTGTCTGTTGGATGCATCCCGCGTGGTGTTTGTGGACAGCACCGGAATGGGTTTTTTGGTCCGCTTGCAGCGGAAATTACGCGCAGACGGGTTCGAACTCGTCATTATAGGCCCAAGCCCTGCTCTGAACAGGGCGTTGCGCCTGATGAAGCTCACGGAGTTTTTCAACCTGGTTCCTGATCCCCGTACAGCCGAATTACTGGTTGAACGTCGTCAGCGGGAGGTTTCGGATGCGGCTTGTAACAATCCAGCCGAACGGCTCGCATGGCGAGGTGAAATAACCGCCGTGAATGTTGAGTTAATATGGGAAGCTACCCGCAAGCATATTGATGAACTGCCGAGCGGCGAATCCCTGGTGATCCATCTTGCGCTCGTGCGATTCATCGACAGCTCGGGACTTGGACTCATGGTGCGCGTCAAAAGGCATGCCACGGAGCAGGGGAAACAAGTCTGCTTCAAGAACCCTCAGCCTGCTGTTCGCAATGTGATGCGAATAGCAAAGCTGGAGCAGCTCTTGATCACCGAAGCCGGGCCTGCGGGGTTTCCTCTTCGAGGCAGCGCTTTGCTAAGGCGCGAATAGGCTGCTGTTGACGTTTCGCCGCAACCTTGCTTTGGGTTCCAAGCGCCTGTATTGAAAGGCATGCGGCTCAATTTCGACAAGTTTGGCGCCGGTTCGCCTCTCATCATTCTGCACGGGCTGTTTGGCTCATTGGACAACTGGCGTACGGTCGCGACTCGTCTCGCGGACCACTTTGAAGTGTGGACGCTGGACCTGAGGAACCATGGACGTTCCGAGCATGCCCCGGCTATGGATTTGCCGGTGATGGCAGAAGATATTGCCCATTTCTGTGCCGAGCACTCTATAGCGAACGCGATTCTGCTCGGACACTCCCTGGGCGGAAAAGTAGGAATGCAGCTCGCGTTGAATCGTCCGGAGATTCTGCGCAGCCTTATTGTGGTGGATATTGCACCCCGTCCATACGAGCCCCGGCACACGGCTATTCTGCAAGCATTGCAGTCGTTTGATCCCGCTGATTTTGCAGATCGCCAGGCCATTGAGAAGCTGTTGGAGCCACTCGTCCCGGACCTCGGGGTCCGGCGCTTTCTTTTGAAAAGCCTGGCGCGAAATGAACGGGGCGGTTTTACCTGGCGGCTAAATCTTCCGGCAATCGCCCGGAACTATCCATCCCTCAATGCGGCTCCTTCAGGTTCATCTGCTTTTAATGGTCCAACCCTGTTTGTTAGGGGCAGTAAATCGGATTATCTTTTCGAGTCAGACATGCCGCTAATTCGCCAGCTTTTCCCGAAGGCCGAACTGTGTGAAGTAGAAGGCGCGGATCATTGGGTGCATGCTTCCGCGCCGGAACCATTCCTTCAGTGTATTCAGAGTTTCCTGCAACGAAGTTCTACAAGCAAACTCACTTCTTGAGCGCGCGGAAGAGCAGTTTTTGAACTTCCAGGCTGGTTTTTTCACGTTCCAGCAGCTTTTGCATCCTGGTGTTTTCTTCGATTTGGGCTGCTGTGCGTGCGATTTCCTCGGGGGCGGTGTTGGTCGTTAAGAATGCTGTGAAGGTTTTTCCCGTGTTCACCACCTGCACCAATTCCTGGTCGAGCGTGAACAGCAACGTCTCAACCCTCATCAGGTAGGCCGTCTCGTCCGTCGTCAGTGCGCGGGCGGTGTCGCCCGTGGCAGTGGAGAGCAGGGGAAAGCTGATCTTAGCCTTCTCTTCGAGCCCGGTCCGTTCCTTAGTGACACCTTCCAATTGTGACGCCAGGGCCGTTGTGCGATCACGCAGTTCCTTGGCAACCTCTGTTTCCCAGGGGACTTTCTCCTGGCGATTGGCCTTCGCAGCCTCATCAGCGCGCTGGGTATGCAGGTCGGTGAGTTCTTTGGCGAGCTTGAACTGGCCTGTCAGCTCGGCTTCATTCCGGACCAGTTCCAGGTAGCGGGCCGCCTCAGCGGCAGGCACCGCTGGCTTGGCGTCCTGGGCATAACCCCAGCCGCTGGATAAAAGTGCGACGAATAAAGTAACCAAAAGCTTCTTCATAATCTGCGTATTATATAGGGATTCAGGCGGGCGGGGAAGAACCAAGGAGTCATTCGATTTTCTGTAGAGTTGCGGTGGTCTGTTTTTCATGGCTTAATGGTTGCCGCTTCGCACGGGAGCAATGGTTGACCCCGTGCGGATTTGTGCAATGGCTGACCTGAATATTAAGTGTCAATGTGGCCAGGAACTTGTGTGTGACTCCGCTTACGCTGGCCAACAAGTGCAATGTCCTTTCTGCCAGGCAAATGTGACGGTTCCAAAACCCTCATCCGCCCCGCAGCAAAACACCCTGGTTCCCAAAGTGCCGGAAAAGACAAAATTGGCTATCGGTACCAAGGAGACCCATGGCAAGGGCGCGGCTGCGCAGGCCTCGCATCCCATGAATCTGAGGAGGCCCATGGCGCCCCCGAAGAAGAAGCTGCCCATCAAGGACATCGGGATTTATGTGGGGCTCATCGCTGTGCTGGGTGGCGGCGGATATTTCGGATACGACTATTGGCAGAAGAAACAGGCTGCAAAAGAGGCCGCTGAGGCCACACCTGCCGCTGCTGCTCCGGCCAACCCTGATGGGGGAGCTGCTCCTGCTGAGGGCGGTGCCCCGGGAGTCGATGGTGCCGCTGCTGAGGCGCCAAAACCCAAGCCCGAGAAGGCCTTGCCCATCATTCCACCGTCTTACACCCTGGATGTTGCCATTGCGAAGATACCTCAAAGTAAGGTTAATGGCACGATAACGGGAGGGGAGTTTGTGCCCGAGACAGCGCGCCTGGAGCAAACACCTTCGTCTCAGGTTTTACGCTTCACCCAAGGGGCTCTTCCAACGGGCGATCGCGAACTACTTATTTATTTGAAGATGAAGTATGCCGACCTGACGAACGGGCATACCGTGACGGTTGCGAGCGACACGCGCGGTTCCGGTCTGCCTCAGGTCATTAAACGCTGGCGCACGAACCCGAATTCCCGCTACGCGCCTACATCCAAGACCTTCGGCTATGGGTATGTACTAAAGCTCGAGCTGGGAAAAGCCGTCAACGGCCAATTACCCGGCAAGTTGTTTGTGGCTCTTCCGGATAAGGAAGAAACGGTGGTTGCTGGTGTTTTCAGCCTGGCACTGCCCTCGACTGATCCGAATCAAGTTCCCGATGCCGGGATGATGGCTCCGACCGCCACGCCCACGGGAGAGACTCCGGCTGAGAAGGAGGCTTTCCGCCGACGGTACGGGAGATAGCCGCGCTTCTTCTGACGTTTCGCTTGCGCGTTTCAGAGACTGAACTACCTTTGAAACGTAAGGAGAACGCTATGAAGAAGACCAATCAACCACCTGTTGAACAACCAGCTCCTTTTACCCCCGGCGTGACTCGGGGCATGGTGCGGCAGCACGCCTACGGAATGTTTCGAGATAAGCTTCCAGACCATCCTTTGACCCTCGAGGATTGGGTAATCGCAGAAAAGGATTTGGTCGCAAGTCTCGACGCCGAAAACATGCCAAAGTAATCGGCTGCGAGTTCGTGCCCTGTGTGCAATGCGCCGGAGTACTCAGCTTCGGCTGCGCTCTTCCTTTTTCCGATACTCCCCGAAGTCCTTGTTTACCAGATGGCTCAAAACTCGGACTAGAGCCTCCAGTCGAGGCATCTCTATTCCCGCATGTGTCGCCTGTCTCAAGGGCTCAACAAACAGGCTATCCAATTCGAGTGGCCGTCCCTGCTCGAAATCCAGGAGAGTGGACGCCTTGTAGGGCCCCATGGTTTGGGTGCGCTCAATCTGCTGCGTGGCGATGTCGGCAGGCAACGGGTAACCCAACGCCGCTGAGGCGGCTGCAACCTCATCGATAAGTTCCCGGATTAACCCCAACCACCTGGGGTCGCCGAGGAGTGTGTCGGTAGCCAAGCAAGGGCCGGGCGGATTCTTACCGGCATCAGGCCGCCCGAGTGCAACCGCCTCAAAACCCATGATGGATGCCACCCCTAAACCGTTAAAGGGAATGTTCCAGGTTAGCTTTTCCCAATGAGCCCTGGCCAGATCTTCGCTGACGCGGCACGGCACACCCGCTTTACGAAACTCCTCTGCCAGCCCATGCGTCCGGGGTTTCGGACCGCCTTCGAATTCTCCCAGGACAACTAAGCCATGCTCGATATGATGAATGATTCCCGGTGCGATGCGGTTCAGGCATACGAAACAGAGGCCGCCCAGAATCTGGGAAGCGGGAAACAACCGGGCGAGTTGCTCTTCATTGCCGAGCCCGTTTTGCAGAGTAACAACCAGAGTGTTGGGACCGACCAAAGGCGGCAGCAATTTGGAGAATTGTGAGTTGGCCGTGGTCTTGAGTGCGATCAGCACAACGTCGCAGACGCCGATTTCCTCGGGTTTGACTGCCGCGTGGGGGAAGAAGTGAAAGTCCCCCTTCGGACTCTTGATTTGCACCCCGTTGTTCTTCACGGCTTCAAAGTCCGAACGCAGCAGAAAATGCAGGTCATGCCCCAGCCTTGCCAGCATGGCGCCATAATAACTTCCAACTGCTCCACATCCTGAAACCGCGATTTTCACGTTAGCTGCGAAATTAACCGGAAGTCTGGGGGAAAAGCAATTCGGGTTCGATCACACCCGGGATGAGACAAAAAAAGACCGGGTCCGAAGACCCGGTCTTGAGAGAATCAGAGATACCTGTGCTTAATCAACCAGGCGATAGAAGCGAACAGGATCGCTTGTGACGTTGGTGTAAGGTCCCAGGAACGTGTTGGTATTCGGGGCAATGATGACCTGAGGCAGGTTGGTGAAGGGGCCTTCGAGGCTCCCGGCCGTTTGCAGGCGGTGCGCACCTGTCCATTCGAACACGTTGGTCTCACCTGCTTTGGACAGGATCAGGGTAGGTCGCGGAACGGCCGGCGGCAGTGGAGCCGGTGCGCCCACGGGTTGGATCAGGATGCGGAAGCTGATCGGGTCGTTCAGGTTGAACATCGGATTCGGCTTGCCTTGGGTCGAGTTGAAGGTGTTGAAACGAATCCAATTGTTAGTCTTCAGGGAGGCCCATTGCCAGACGATGCGCATCGACTTTGAGCCAGTGTCGGCAACGGTGTTGTCCACCAGGCCTTCATTGGGCGCCGAGAGCATGTTACCTCCGGTGCTGCCGGAGGCTCCGGGAGGATGGAAGGTGTAATCGCTCATCTTTGCGGGTGCGTTTTCGAAGTCTTCGATGACAATCGGAGCATTGGTCAGCCCGCCGTTGACGATGTTATCGATGTAAATGCGGTACGGGCCGGTATCCGTCATGTCATCCAGAGTGAAGGCAATTGCTTCAAGAGTAGCCCACTCACCCTGTAAATCGTTGACAGTGCCAGCTTGACCGGCGACACCCGAGTTCCAGATCACGCTGGGGTTCGTGGGATTCAGGTAGTCAGGCCCGCGTTGAAAAGTGACGGTCTGCCAGTCGTTGTTCGGGAAGACCACAGTTCCGTCCACCGGAGCTGAACCGCTCATGATTTCCGAAGCGCCCAGATAATGAATGCGCGAGGCATTGGTCGTCCACGGCGCGCCATTAATCCCAACGGGGCCCGTGGCATTCACTGCTTCGCGGACGCTCAGGGCGATACGGATACGCGGATTA
The DNA here is from genome assembly GCA_942493075.1 of uncultured Verrucomicrobiota bacterium. Classification (GTDB taxonomy): domain Bacteria; phylum Verrucomicrobiota; class Verrucomicrobiia; order Limisphaerales; family UBA8199; genus JBBQYD01. The sequence continues at coordinate 1,484,381 of OW818681.1, forward strand.
GCACCGCCACCAACGATCATGCCGGCTGTCGGCACGCAGCTTTCCTGGCCATTAACAGTCTGCGTGGCACCAACGATGCCGCCTTTGACTAAGCCAGTCACCGGAACGGAGTTATTTCCATTGACGATGCCTTCCGTAAGAGAGCCAACAGGTTTGAAACCCGAGCCTGAGTCTTGATAAACAGTCAGCGTGGTCGCGTTGGTAGCCAGCGTGACAACGACATTGGTGCCGCCAGCCAGCAGAGGACCGGTTACTCCGACTGTATCAGTGGCGAGACATGGCTCATCCAGCACAAGCCGAAACGTGTCGATAAGCATCCGGTTATTAGAACCATTGACGGTTCCTCCGGCATGGTAAAAGCCGATACGCGGATTGGAGGAGTCCGGCGCGTTGGTAACGAAACCCAGGAGTTGCCACTTCTGGGGTGCCGGTGTGCCATACTTGCGTTGGAATTTGTCAGTCTCTGTGAAGGAAAGCGTGCAGTTTTCGATGTTCGTTACACCTACGATTGAGTCCTGGCTGACATTGGCGGCGGTGGAGCTATACACGTGATATAATCTGTAAACTCCGCCTGTGACTGCGAGGCTCGGGCTGATGATGACTGCCAGATCGGGGGTGCTGTTGGACCAACCGGTAGTCCAATACCGTGCGCCTCCTGTGGCGGGCTTGTCTGGGGTGGTGGCGCGAGCCGTCGTATAGCCGCCAGCCGCGTTCTCAAGGTAGATGTTGTTAAAAGTGGTTTCGTTATAATCAACATTGATGTTGTAACCGCAGACTGTGCTCGATGTTACGTTTGAGCAAGTGGAAGTGACATAGACGATTTCGGCAAGCGCAGTGGAGGCCGAAAGGGCCACAAACAATGCCCCAGCGCAAACCCTGGTTATGAGGGATCTCTTTTTCATATGTGATAGTGGGGCTATCCTGCTTCAATAACCGAGAGGGGTCAAGGCATTTCACCCACCTTAACTGGTTACAAGCTGGTGACATAGCCCCAAACCGCAACCCACTAGTTTGCTACCTTTTTCTCCTCACGATATAGGGCCATACGCTCCCTGACCTTTTTTCTCAGAGCCTCATTCCCCGTCTGTTCTGCGATCATTCCCGCCTGTTCCATCACCTTCAAAGCTGTCCCGTATTCTCCAGCCGCCGCATGAGCCGCAGATAGCGTATCCAGGTACCAGAAATTCGTTCCACCAGTCAGTTCGACGGCTCGGGTTGCCAGTCGCACGGACTCTGCACCATTGCCCAACTCCCCGGCAGGGTGCGTTGCCACCACCCACGCCAAATTGTTTAGCACCTCGCTCCAATCAGGGCGCAGCGCCAGGGCTTTTCGGAATTCGGCTGCCGCTTCGGCAGCCAAGCCCTGACGGTAAAGGTTCTCGGCTAGAAGTTGATGCGCCTCCGCATTATCGGGGGCGGTCTTGGTTGCTATGCGCAAGTGCTCCTGGGCTTCGGCCAAAGCCCCGGCTTCTACCAGGGCTTTGGCTAGAATAACACGGATATCGGCGAAACTCGGGACCAACTCCAAAGACCTGCGTGCATGCGAAATGGCTGGCTCAAGGTTCTTGCTGGCGGGGGTGGATGCACTGAGCTGTTGGGAATCCAAGGTGCCGCGCTCCTCGTTCTGGTACTTCAATAAGAACCACGACGCCAGGTTGCCGTGTGCCACCCAATTGTCCTCTGTCACCGAGATCGCATGGGTGAAGAGGGTGGCTGTCGAATTCCAAACCTGTACCTGGGAACGGGTCTTTGTGACCAGAGCAGCGATTAACACGACCGAGGCTAAGCCTGCCGCCGCCATTCCTTGCCTGCTCGGGATTGGTTTGATGCTCCAAACAACCATGATGAAAATGCCAAGCAGGGGAAGGTAAGTGTAACGATCGGCCATGGCTGCGACTCCGACCTGTTTCAAGCCAATGACCGGCACCAGCATGCCCAGGAACAGGAACCAGCCCACAGCGAGCCACGGACGTTTCCTCAATTGCACGATTATTACTACACTCGCCAGGATCAGGATCGTCGCTGCTCCGAGAACGATGCCCCCCGGCCAATGGGAGGGATGGGGATATGGGATGGCAAGGGGATCTGGCCAGAAACACTTTCCCAGGTAACGCACATACGACACGACGGCATTCGCGGCGCGGGCGCCGAAGGAGAGCTCTCGGAAGTGTGATCCGGCGTCCTTTTGAACAATCAGGGTCACAACAATCGAACAGGCAGTCAGGCCCAGAAACGGGAGTTTCTCAAGGAGCACTCGCCGGGACGCCCTGCTGCTGAAAATCGTGAGCGGTTCCCAGCGTCGCAACGGCCAGTAATCCAGCAGCAGGAGCACAAAGGGCAGGGTGACGAGCATAGGTTTGCTCATCAGGCTTAAAGAAAAACAGAGACATGCCGCCGCGTAGGAATAGAGGCGTTTGAAAGGCCGCCCTGGGGCGACGTTTCCCCGGTCCGGGGCATCAGCTTGCGCATACCTGGCATAGAAAAATAGTGCCCCTAGTCCAAAAAAGGTGCTCAAGAGATCCTTGCGTTCAGAAGCCCATGCCACGGATTCCACGTGTAATGGGTGTATAGCGAAGAGCAGGGCTACAATACCGCACCGCCAGGGTGCTCCAGTCAGCCTCAGGAGCGTTAGGAACACCAGCAAAGTGTTCACGCTGTGCCAGCCCACGGCTGAGAGGTGGTGGCCGGCTGGGTTCATGCCGAACAACTCCACATCTACCATATGGGAAATCCATGTGACGGGGTGCCAATTCGCGGCATGGCCAGTAGTAAAAGCCCATTTGATGCCGTCCCAGGTTAAGCCTCTCTGGACCTGGGAATTGTTGGCAAGATAATCCCCATCATCATAGAGCACGAAATCGTTCAGCCGCACCGGCCAATAAGCAAGCAGGGTTGCCAGGAGAAGCCCCAGGCATATCAGGCCTGACGGGGTGCGGGTGAGCCGGGCCCGGATTGAGGGGGCGTGCTTTGCAGGCCGCGGAGCGGTTCTGGCCGGAGTTGGCTTCAAGGGTTAACAGTTGGTTTGGATGGGTTCATTCAACAATGGCTTTTCCCGCACGGTATTGTTCCAGGCGCGAAACTCCAGCCGCCTTTCCAGCCTCATTCTGGCTTGCCTGATGCATGGTGATTACCTTTTCTATAACTTGGATTGCTTCCGCGAAATTGCCATTGGCCGCATGGGCTGCCGCAAGGGTCGAAAGAATCCCCGGCTCTTTGTTCCCTGTCAGTTCACAGGCCCGGCGGGCAAGCCGGACCGCCTCCTCGCCATTGCGGATGGCAGGTTCCGACCGGGTGGCGAGCAGCCACGCGAGGTTGTTCAGGGCCTCAGGTTGATCTGGTTGCAACACCAGGAGCCGACGGTATGCGCTAACCGCAGCTTTCATGTTTTGTTGGGTCAAGAATGCCCGGCCAAGCAGCAATAGCGCTTCCTGGTTATTCGTGTTAAGGAGGGAGGCCGTTTCAAGGTGCGCCACCGCAGATTCCAGGGCACCGGTCTGAAGCCGGAGTTTTCCGAGGTTCAAGTGCGCCCCTTCGAAGCCGGGCTCTAAACGTATCGCGTTTTCATAGCAGCCTTGTGCGGAACTCAGATCGCCCTTTAAGAAAAGGGCGTTGGCCAGCGTGTAATTGGCCTGAACCGAATCAGGCCGCATTGTGACAGCCGCTTGAGCATGTTTAATCGCCTCTTCGGTGTTGCCTTCCAAAAGCAACAAATGCGCGAGATTGTTGTGCGCCTCCGGGAGATTTGGCTGGATGGAAAGTGCCTTGCGGTAATGCTCAATCGCCGAGGTGTTCTGCTGCTGATCGGCGAGCAGCATCGCATAATGGACGTGCGTTGCGGCATCCTGTGGCGGCAAGCTGAGTGCTTTCTCAAGGTGCTGTCCAGCCGCATGCCATTGTTCCTTCTGGCGCAGGATGGTCGCTGCGCCAAACAACGCTGGCTTATGATTGGGCTTGATCGCTAATGCCTTTTGGAATTGATCCAAAGCCGCGTCGAGCTCGCGCTGCGCCAGCAGTGCGCTGCCCAGATTATTATGAGCCAGGTAGTTTCCGGACGTAACTGCTAAGGCCTGTCGAAACAACTGGGAACTTTTGGCCCAGTGCCCAACTTGCTGCCAGGAAACACCAGCCCATAAGGCCAGGCACACCACCGCCAGGGAGGATTGCAGCCTCACCCGGGCAGGCGGTCCTTCAGGCAAGCTCCAGATGCCTGCTACAAAGATCCCGAGCAGCGGCAGGTAGGTGTAACGGTCAGCCATCGACTGCACTCCCACCTGCACCAGGCCAATGACAGGCACTAGCATGCCTAGAAACCAAAACCAGCCCGTGAACCAATAGGGTCGTTGTTTCCGTTGCCACCAGGACACTCCAGATATAGCGAGCACTGCTCCTGCGGCAGCCAGTGCCAATGGAAATGAAAAACCCAGAGGCAACGGATAAACCACGCTCAGGTTGGCGGGCCAGACTGTTTTGACGAGATATGCCAGAGAGGCAACAGACGCGTTCGCAACGCGAGTAACCCATGGAACCGCCTGCAAGGTGGAGACCGCTCCGCCCGCTTGTTGCACCTGGTAAGTAATCACGCAAGAGCCGACCGTAAGCAGGAAGAAGGGAACTTTCTCCAGCACAACCTGTCTCCAGGAGTGGTTACCGGCGGTTGATCCCAGGCGGTTTAGTGGCCAGTAATCGAGTAATAAAAGTACGAACGGAACCGTGACTAGCATGGGCTTGGCCATCAGGCCGATGGCGAAGCAAACCAGGGATGTCACATACCAGAGCCGTCGATGCTCTCGCACATAAGCCACGTAAGCCAGGAGTGTGAGCAATCCAAAGAAGCCGCTCAGCAGATCCTTGCGCTCCGCTATCCAGGCGACGGATTCCACGTGGAGCGGATGCAAAGCGAACGCCGCAGCTACGAGGACCGACCGCCAACCCGCGCTGGTCATGCGAAAAAAGAGGGCGAACACGAGGACCGTATTGGCTGCGTGCAGCAAAACGTTGGTCAGGTGGTGCCCATAAGGACGCATTCCGAAGAGCTGCACATCCAGCATGTGCGAGACCCAGGTAACAGGGTGCCAGTTGCTCGCGTGGCCGGTGGTAAAGGCCCACTTGATCCCTTGAAAGGTCAAACCTTGGCGAACAACCCAGTTCTCCGTTACGTAATCCGGGTCATCGAGATTAATGAAATCGTGGCTCAGAGTGCGGGCATAGACAATCGCAGTAATCAGCAGCACGAGGGCGCAGGCCCATTGGGACCAGGCTGCGCGGGATTGAGGTGCCGTGGATTTCTGCATGGCGAATGTTCAGCGAGTTCGCAGGCTATAAAGCGGAACGACGTGTTTCATTTAGGAGGCAGTTTGGCTGAGAGAAGCGGGATTCGCCAGTCTGGACTGGGTAGGGCGGCATTGCCAAGGCCGCCGATCCCCGCGTCCCCACGCTGCGGGGGAATGGGTTTCACGCGGAGAAGAATAGCGATCGAGGCGATCCGGATACGTTGCAGTTCAGATTAGCGTTCGATTAGCGATCAGCGGTTGAATTGTCTGGGGCTATAGGGCTGTCGTTTCCCTCAAGGTTGCAGTGAGGGTGATACGTTGAACCATCCCGCTCGGGAATGCTGCGGTGCGGTTGTGCCGAGGATACGCGGAAGAATGAACAGGATACGAGGGACTTGGGATTGTAGGCCCGGTCTCCGCACCGGGCGGGTCTCATTTCTGATTTCCGGTTTTCGCGAGCTCTTGATTTTAATTTCCGTTCAGGTTTACTGGTTTCGTGACCGGTCTCAGCCAGCGTAAGAAAGAAAGCGCAACCAACGAGCTGCGCTTCGTGTATGACGGATGGAATCTGATCGCCACGCTCAACTCTCAACTTTCAACACTCAACTCGTTCGCTTGGGGCCTTGATTTATCGGGCAGCCAGCAAGGGGCGGGCCTGCCGCGCCATAGCGAACCTACGGCGGGTTGTGTTCTGGCCGTGAACTTCGGGCGTTCAACTCTCAACCTTCAACCTTCAACTCCTTTTCCACCTTCAACCAGTTTCGTTTCCTTCGATGGCAACGGGAATGTCGTGGCGTTGTTCAACGCCGCGAATGGCTCCGAAACCGCCCGCTATGAATACGGTCCCTTCGGGGAAGTCATTCTCGGCACGGGGTTGATGAGCCGGGCCAATCCCTTCCGGTTCTCCACCAAGTATCAGGATGATGAAACCGACCTAGTCTATTACGGGTATCGGTATTACAATGCGAGCACCGGGAGGTGGATCAGTAGGGATCCGATGGGGGAGAAGGGCGGCCCAAACCTCTACGCTTTTGCAGGACAGAATCCGCTTTCAAAGCACGATTTCTTAGGGCTCCTTACGGACGAACAGGTAGCTGGGAGTTGCTCGTGTGAGTGCCTCTCAGTAGCTGTCACCTATCAGCCTGGTGAGAACAAACTCGAACTAGGGGCCTATAGGGATTTTATTTCCGCCAGATTCGGGAACTCAGTGCACGTAAACTGGAGCGTCTGGGGAAATCCCATGAAATGCAGATATTACCAAGATGAAAAAAATTCGTGGGTTAGGCTAGACGGGATTTCACCGGCCTCGCCGAACATACAAACATACCATGGCTCCGATGGGTATGCATGGTCCCGCGAATATGAGGATCCGATGGGTGTCGACACAGATTACCTCTGGTCAGGCGAATACCAAGTAACAGTTCATTGGGACGTTGTTTTCCGTTGCGTGTCGTCGGATGGCAGGACGGTAAGCAGGCACGACACGTTCCCTGATGTCGTAGGGTCTTTCACTCTCCCTTAGCCGTTTGTATGACCAAGTGGTTACACAATAGATGGTTGCGCCTTACTATATTGATAGTGATGGGTTTGGTGCTTATTGTCCTTGCTAAGCAAAAAGTGGACCGTAAGCCACCTGCGGGCCCTCATAATAAGCCGATACCAATCCGGTTGTCCTCCGTTTCCCTTGATAAGTGTGAACGGGTGAAATCATAGTAGTGCAGGTGGGTAGGTAGGCGAAAGCATGGAAGCCGACGCTATGTGGTGCCCAACAGGTTTTTCAGATATTGTGCGAGTGCGGCATCAACGCTCCGCCAGCCAGGAATAAATGAACACTTTGCGGAACATTCACGGTCGCCTGTGCCGTGCTAGCCCTCGCGGTGGGACTTGCCGTAGGATGTCACGGAAAGCCCGGGCAGACGTTCGCACCTAATTTCGGGAGTTCGCTGGTTGCGGTTCATCAGGCTATCGGCTCCGTGATGGATTACCACAGGCAGCATGGTGCTTTTCCGTTCCACAATGGTGCTTTGACTGACCTCGAGGCGCTTGGCCTTTCTCCCGATGCTGCCGTTCCTGTGCAGCAATCAAACACGAACTCCATTCCCGTAGCTCTGAACACGAATACCGTATGTAACTGTTACGAACTTTTTTCCTATGTAAGCGTCGTGCCAAGCATCACTGGTTGATGGAGTCATAGATGTCGTAGTATGACCGCCTATGACATCTACGACCGGTTTAATCACGACCACGCAGCCTCCGGTTAACAATCTCATTAAAGCCGATGCCGCCGGGCAGGTGGAACAGAGGGTGAACGGTCTGGGGTTGAATGTTGAAGGATTAGGTCGGAGGGGCCGGTGGTCGGAGATCGGTGGTCAGAGGCCAGTGGTCTGTTCAGCGCCGGAGGAAACGGCGGAGCCAAGTAGAAGAGCCGTCTCGGCTCTTGCAGGCCGCGTGATCGCACGCGGAGGGGGGAAGGGGTTCTCACGCGAAGCTGCAGAGAACGCGGAGGAGGACGGTGCGTCGGTGGACTGGTAGGGCGTGGGCAGGGCGGCACTGACGAATCCGATTCAGGACAGTTCCTTCGTTATCTTGGCCCCCCTTCTGTTCACTACGTCTTGCTGTTCCTGGTGGCGCCCGAAGACTCTGGCACCCCTCGTCGGGGTGCTGTTCCAATCTGACACTGACCGGAGGTCTTCGCTTCGCTACGACGCTCCGGCTACTGTTTGGCAACCATTCTGGTTGCGCTGATGCGGGAACGTTCCAGTTCAGCTTAGCGTTCGATTAGCGATCAGCGGTCCAATTGTTTGGGGCTGTAGGCTTGTCGTTTCCCCCGTGCCGAGAATGCGCGGGCGGATGAACAGGATACGAGGGACTTGGGATTGATCGGGTCGGGATGACGGGAGTTACCCGTCATCCCTCCCACACCACCGGACAAGCGGTTTTCACGCATCCGGCGGTTGAGCTCATTCAGGTTTGGCTGATCAGATCTGCAAAGCTTAGGAATCCGTGGCGGCGAAGACGCCGGTTATTCAAGCCTGTCTGCATCACGGGGTGTTTAGCCATCCTCCACGCGCCGCGTCCACTTTTGGCGGACCGCAGCAGCGGGTAGGTGACCCCGAGTTTGCGCAGGGCGTTGATCCGTCCTGTTGAGTTGTGCCAGCGCAGCCAGAAATACTTCCTGACGTGCCGGCGTATCCACCCGTCCTGCGCTGTGAACTGCCTGGTGTTGCCGCTCAGACGGTAGTATTCCCACCATCCCCGCAGGTACCGCTTCCACTGATCGCGCATTTGGGTGCTGGTTTGACTCTGGCAGCTTCGCCACAGTTCGCGCACCTTGTCCCGGAGTCGCTCGATGGCTTTATCGCTCGCTTCGATGACTCCCTGGGGGCTGAGTCGGAATCCTAGAAACTTGCGCTTCCAGGGCCGGTCCACTCCACTCTTGCTGGCACTGACTTCCAGCTTGAGTTTCTGGGCAACAAACTTGGTTACCTTCTCCAGAACCCGTTGGGCGGCTTTCTCGCTGCTGACGTAGATATTGCAGTCATCCGCATAGCGGCTGAAGCTCAACCCGCGCTGTTCCAGCTCCTTGTCCAGCACATCCAAATAGATGTTGGCCAGCAAGGGTGAAAGCGGGCCGCCCTGTGGCGTGCCCTTGCCTTCCGGCTTTGTGATGCGTCCCTCTTCCCACACTCCGGCTCGCAAAATGCGCCCAATTACCTTGAGCACCTGTTTGTCCCGGATTTGCAGGCCAATGAGCCGCATCAGTATGTCGTGGTCCACGTTGTCAAAGAAACCTTTGATGTCCATGTCCACTACCCAACTCTTGCCTTCTTCGGTCATGATCCGCTGTGCGGACCGGACCGCGTCATGGGCTCCCCTTCCAGGCCGGAACCCCCAGCTATGCTCGCTGAAGATCGGCTCGAACAGGGGCTGCAGTTCTCCAAGGATCAATTGCTGAATGAACCGGTCGAGCACCGTGGGTATTCCCAGCGGGCGCTTCCCTCCGTTTGGTTTAGGCAGCCAGACCCGTTTGACGGGGCTGGGCACATAGGTTCCTTCCAGCAATTTCCTTCGTATCGTCGGCCAATGCTTTTCCAGGTGGGGCCGTAACTGCTCCGTTCCCATCCCGTCGATGCCTGCTGCCCCTCTGTTCTTCTCTACAGCCAGTAAGGCCAGCGCGGCATTCTCATCGCTGACGATCTTCTCTATCAGATCTGGCGCTTGTTCCTTTCTTTCCTCCTTCCGCCCCTCTCCAGACTCGGAATCCGCTGCGACTGCTTGACCGGTTGCACCGTGGGGCAGCCACATCCCGGAGAGCCACTTCTGTTTGCCTGGCCCCCCGGCGCGTGTTCCTTCTTGCGCACTGGATAGGGAGTTGGGATTAAGGTCATCGCCTTTGCTCTTTAGTCCTTCGGCGGCTCGGATTTGTTCCATTTCTTGAAGGTCTTTGCCTAGGAACTTCCATCCGCCTACTACGACCTCTGCTGACTCCTCCCCTGAAGCACCTGCCTCGGAGGAGGTCTCCCGGGGTAAGACACCAAACTTTCCCGCCGTGCCTTCGGACTCTACCTGACATGGCTTGCACAGTTGTTGGATTTCGACGCTCCTAGCCCTCTTATCTCCCATGTCCGGCCTCACTGTCCGTTTCTGTTCGTAAGGTCGTCGGTTTGTCTCAGGCTTCCTGCCAGCGGCCCCCTCACGAGGTCCACCTTGCCGTTGACTACGATTGCCACTGTTAGCTTCGATCATCACTTTTCAGATGATTAGTTTGGTGCCCTGCCCGGCGCCCTAGGCCCGGTCTCCGCACCGGGCGGTTAGCTCTGGTTCTCTCCCGTACCCCTCCTGTTCATCTGGAAATCGTCAGGCTCCTCTACGCCAACTCCCCCAAGCGAGCTCTTGACTTTAATTTCCATTCAGGTTTACTGGCCCTGTGATCGGTCTCAGCCAGCGTAGGAAAGAAAGCGCAACCAACGAACTGCGGTTCGTGTATGACATTCTTGATTCCTCATTCAGCATTCTCAATTCTTTCGCCTGGGGAACGGATCTCTCTGGTTCGATGCAGGGTGCCGGCGGGGTAGGCGGTCTTCTGGCCGTTCGTGATTCTTCAGGTGCGCACGTCGTGGGCTATGATGGCAACGGCAACGTTGTCGCTCTGTTCGGCCAGAGTGGCGAATCAGCCCGGTACGAATACGGCCCCTTTGGGGAAGTCATTCGCGCTACCGGAACGATGGCGAAAATGAACCCCTTCCGGTTCTCGACCAAATACCAGGATGATGAGACCGATCTGCTCTACTATGGCTACCGGTATTACAGCGCCAGCACGGGGAGGTGGATTAGCAGGGACCCAATTCAAGAACGAGGAGGGATGAACCTGTACGGTTCGGTTGGAAATGACCTGATCAGCCGTACCGACCGACTTGGTTTGGACGTTAACAATCCAACGCTTTTCGTTACAATGCGTTGTTTGGGGACACCGATCGGATCTCCTTCTGTAGTAGAAGACCCCCGGCATCTCAGAGGATGGAGCGGCATAACGATTATATTGATTGGGACGGAAGACGATTCAGAAATCAATCTCCCAGGTGTTGGCGAGGGGCTTGAGTACATGTTGGGTAACGAACCGCCCGGGATGAGTTGCGTCGTCAAATACTCATGCGCCCAGAAGTGTAACTGCTGTGGCACGAAGTTTACTGCGACATATGAAGGAACCTTCAATGGCATGAAGGGGCAGACAGGTGCTAAATACGGTAGACAGCGCCCAGGGGGTGAGTGGGAGTATGAGGGATCGTCTTGTGAGGTCGGTCAGGATCAAATCAGACGAGCCGAAGCAGATTGCAAAGCCAATTCACATGGACAATGTGACCGCACGATTACCATCAAAGCACATTGACTGTAATGCAAAAACTCACAAGACGTCTACTGATTGGAGCCGTAGTAATCGAGGCACTGGTAATTATTGTGTTGGTCACGACACAGAAGCGACTCGCCATTGTTCACTCCGTTTCTGCATTGCCGCCTCCGAACCCTTTGGAGTTGGCAATCGAGTATGAGGCGTCAGACAAAAAATTTGAAGAGGTCGTGCGCCAATATCCTTATTTAATCTTGGCCCGCACCTCGATAAAGGGCGTTGCCAACAGTCCGGTTCTCGTTGACTGCGCTCTCTTGCAGCGAACAAATTATGTCAAGATACTTATCGCCAATGGAGCGGATGTAGAAGACGCGGTGAGTTCTTTGGAAAAACTTGAGGCAAGTGACGCCATAGACGTCATTCGGGAAGCACAGTCTGAAAGAAAATCCAAGGTCTCAAAATAAAGCATTCTGCGCGGTTAAACACATATAACAAGGGGTTTGCCAGGCATTTCAGGGCTTTCGTAAGGGCATCTGGATTTGGCGGCGGGGCAGGAACTTGATTTTTTCAGACAACCGAGCCCGCGTGCTAGCAGTCTGAGTCTCCCTGTTACACTCGACGGCTAACCCTTGGGCAATCGCCGCTGTGATTTCGGCAGCGGCCCGCTATCTGGGCCCAGGAGTGGATGAACTTGGTGTTACGAACTCATTTACCGTCATAGCCTTGACCTACTAAATGGCGAAAAAGCGTGGTTGGGATGATGGCCGAATAGCCACGCTTTGGTCATAGCGCCGCGAAGGGTTGAAGGTTACGTGTTGAATGTTGAAGGGCTGGAGACGGATTTCGGTGGTCGGTGGTCAAGAAAAGGCGAAGCCAAGTAGAAGAGCCGTCCCGGCTCTTGCAGGCCGCATGGCCCCACGCGGCGGGGGAATGGGTTTCACGCGGAGCCGCAGAGAACGCGAGGAGGACGGTGCGTCGGGGGACTGGTAGGGCGTGGGCAGGGCGGCACTGACGAATCCGATTCAGGACGTTGTTCCTTCGTTATCTTGGCCCCCCCTTCTGTTCACTACGTCTTGCTGTTCCTGGTGGCGCCCGAAGACTCTGGCACCCCTCGTCGGGGTGCTGTTCATTTCCCGAGCGCTACCGGAGGTCCCCGCTTCGCTCGACGCTCCGGCTACCTTTTGGCAACCCTCCAGGTTGCATGCTTTCATTCGGACTTATCCGCAGATGGCACAGATGGCCGCAGATGAAAGAGGACTGGTCCCAGTCTCAGAAACATTTTCTGCCAGTCCCGATAAACGGCTTGAGACATTGTCATTTGGTCCGCTTTCTCCAAGGCATCGATGTCAGCGATGGTTGCCCCGTCGTAATGTCCGATCCATCCACAAGCATACTTTCGTGATGCCAGAAGGAACGCCTCCAACTCAGCCATCGTGCACGATAAGGGAAACGTCTCCTCAATCACGATTGGTTTTCCCACCGAAAATTCTCTGAGGCACTGGATCTCTTCTCCTGGTTTCTTGTTGTCGGGATAGACATGCACGCTGAGGAAGTCCAACTCAGGAGCCACTGTTTGCGGCAGAAACCCTGATAGATGTTTCCACTGCTGCGACCACGGCAACAGGCCAACTGTGATGAGTGTTTGCTTATCATGCTTCCGAATGCTGGCCGAGAGCCGCCGAATCCACGCTGCGGCGATATCCTCTCGCTTCCTTCCAGCCGGGTCCAAGGCGATGTACTGCAAGAAATCGTAATCGCCAAACAGAGAGCCCGATGACCATTTGCCAGCCTCCCGTTTTTCGCCCGGTGACAGCGGTTCATTGATCAAGTTGTAGCAGAATATGGCCGAACTGCCCTCCCCGGCCCCAGCAATGATCTCCCAAAACCTGGCTTGAGCATTCCAGCGGGTTGGCTCGTCCATGGCGTCATACCATGTGGGAACGTCGGAAGGGCGATAGCAGGCCAGCCCGGTTACATCGAGGTAGAGCCCCACTTCTTCCGCTAGCATTACCATGCGCCGATACTGCTTGATCGCCTTTGGATCAGCCTCCATGGGCGAGTTCATGAATTTCCCGTACTGCAGATGCACCCGCACCACGTTCGCCCCGAGGGCCTTCATCTCACGGAAATCGGAGGCAAATGTCTGCCAATCGCCGTCCCAGAAATCCTCCATCAACCGATGGCTGTTGCCGTAGTTCATTCCCCAGGGGCGGAAAGGTTTTCGGGAGTCCTTGGTGATGAACCCAGTGCGGTTGGGGGAAACTTCGATCCGCTCCAGGTCGTGGGCCGGGCCTGCACCGAACCTCGCCTGCCCGGCAGTTCCGAGGCTACCCGGCCCAATGGAGCAGCCGGATAGACTGACCCCCAGCAAGATTGTCATGAGTAGTCTCATATGCGCGTGCCAAAAACACCGCTCTCCATGGTTGAGCCGTGCTGAGTTATCTGTAATCTTCGAACTCCCTGAGCAGAGTTGTCGAGCGCCATCGTAGTCGTTCGGAACGCCCAAGCTAGACAAAAGACCCCTGTGGTTGAATCGTCGGTGGTTCAATCACGGATTTTGGCCGAGCCAGACGACTCCCCGGAAGAAGGCAGGCCCCCTATTGGCGGGTCGCTCATAAGTGATTTGCTGGTTGGCTCCCTGTATATCTTCATAACCGGGCACCGCTTCCCAATCGGCTTGTCCACAATTGGTCGCTTGTTGCAGCCTATAATGCCGGGTAAGCCCCTCATAACCCGGGCCCTCGGCTTTTCGCGCTTCGAACGAAACAGGGGTGCTCGGCAAGGTGCCGGATGCGCGAAGGACAAATTTCTCGGCAGGATCGGCAGGGCTTGTTCCAGCTATGTACTCATTCACATTTGAGATCAGGTCCCCGTCAGCATCCTCTGCCTGGGATTGACTAGACAATCCACGCTGGGAAGCCCATAGCGCAAAACCGGATAGCTGGTTTGTGGGGGGCAAGCTGGCGAAATCCAGCCTCCTGATTTCTCCACGCTCCTGCACGACGAAGGTCTGTTGTGCCTTCTGAACTCCATTGCTAAGCACCGCGACGGTGAGCGCGTCTCCAGGCAGGACGGAGGACAAATCGCGCCTTGGTTCCATCTCCTCCACATAGATCGACAAAACATAGAAGTCCTGGGCGTCCGGTTTTTCCCCCATCCGGTATTGCCCCACCAGAAAGCCGTTGGCACTGGCTTCAACGGTGAACTGCGTGTCCAAGGCGGAAAGCTGGTTGCTGCCGAAGGCGATGATTCCATACAGGACGGTGTCAGGGGCGTGCAAAGCTGCCCATGCCGGAGGCACCCCGCACATGATGGCCATTGCAGCTATAGCCAGGACAGTCCGAACTTGAAAATTAGTTTTCATAGTATGCCTCGTTGAATTCAATTCCCGGAGTAGGAATAGGTCTGGAAGAAGATCTTGATGTCTCCGACCGTGGCGATGAACGTATCCAGGCCGCGGTCCGGGTCGTACAGGAAAGTGCCGCCGGGAATAATGAGCATCCACTCCGTGTTCCAAACGGAGCGCCCGATAAGCCGCGTATCCTGTGTTGCTTCGCTGGGATTGAACCATCCGCTGTCGTGATAGGCACGGAAGCTGGAGAATCGGCGGATGTCCCCGAAAGTCTCGCTGAGTGAATCATTGGCGGGTATCCACGATGGGTTGCTCAGATCCGTGGCGCCGATCGGGAAGGGCACCGGGAGCTTCTGATCAACGACATTGAACTCCCTGATTTGGAGGTCATCTCCGGATGGCGATCTCAGGATATCCACGCCTGCAGGAACGAGGTAAACACGCGGGGTCATTGAAAGTCCCGAGATGTTATAACCTGAGAACCAGACCCCCGCGGAGCGCACCTTGGTCGCAAACCGTGATGAGTCATAGGCACTGTCGCCCGGCCCAAGTGGCCAGCCAAAGTAGTTCAACCCGAACGTAATGGTGGTTGGGATGCGGATGACGATTCCCGGTTGCGGTCCGGCGGATTCCGGGGCAAATGCCCTGCAAAAGCGCCTGAACTCGGGAACCTTCCATAGGTCGGGCACGCGGCATTTCTGAAGGAGCGCACGCCAATCCTGGTTTGTACTGACGAGCCCATTCAAGAGGTTTGTGTGCAGGGCCCCGGGACGCACGCGGAACAGTTCCGTTCTAAGGGAAAAGCGGCCCGTCTCCGTTTCAGGTGTGGTGAATCCCAGTTGTCCCCGATACACCTCAAAGTTCTGGCCCAGCCTTGCCAGCGGATCTGCCAGGCCATGCCGTCCTGAGACGGGGAACCCTGCCACCACCTGGCCCAGGGTGCGTTGCCGCACGATATCAGAAAGCATCCGGCTTCCAGCACCACTCTCCGTGTTGAGCAGGCAGGTTTCATAATCGTAAGCTTTTGTTGCCAGGTAAACGTACCGGGCCGCAACATCAAACTGAGCGCGATATTTCTGCAGGGCGTCATTCTGGAAGATCCTGAATCCCATGTCCTGGTAACGAAGCTGCTGCACTTTCGCTGCCGTCTTCACACGGAAGTCGAAGCGTTCATCGAGCGCACGCTGCCCCTCCGCAAGAGCGCTCTGATAGGAGCCAAGTGCCTGCTGCAGGTTCTCCTGCAATGTGTATAGTTCAATGCGCCGCGCCGCCTCTTCCCGGCACAATTGCTCAACTGCCTGGATCTGCTTTTGGATTTCGTAATCCTGCTGGAAGCTGACGATCTTCAGGTCCGTTTCGGACTTAAGCGTCTCCTTTGACTGTTTTGCCTGATTCTCGGCGGCGCTCAGAACCGCAGCGGCATACTTCATGCCCTGCCAGATCGCCGAGCCGATAATGCGCAACGTTCCACGCGCCGGGGCGGTCACGTCGGTTGCCAGTCCTACGCTCTTGGGCATCGCCTCGACGCTGGCTTCCGTCGTATCTTTGGCGGCCTCACCGGCGTTCTCCGCCGCTTTCTTAGCCTTTGAGGTTACGAACCTGATCGTATCCAGAGCCACTGCGGTAACGCCGTTGCCAACCCTCGTCTGAAGGATCGAGGATGCCAGGTCCGACCTGGCAGACAGAATCTCAATTTCATCAAGCAAGTCTCTTCTGAGGTTGTCATACGCTACCAGCCCGTGATTTAACTGGGCCCGCGCTTTGAGCATTTCGGACAAGGCATTCTGGATTTTGCCGGGAGCGCGGCGGTTCCCCCAACCCGAAGGCGCTTCAAACTCATAGATCCCGTTCTTCACCATGGGGTAGTTCACCTGGAAGATCTTGTTCGTTGAGAGCACCGGCGCCGTTGCAGCCGCTATGTCGTCAGGAAAGAATATCGAATCGGCATCCGGAAACTGCATCGGCTTGTAGTAGTTCGGAATGACCACATCCGGCTGTGTTTTGCTGCCCGTGAGTTCGCTCGCGTTCACGTACATGTAATGGTAGATATCCGGCCCGTCGTAGCCGGATGGGTAAGTGCCCGCCGGCCCAATATCACCTGGGTAAGGATAGCCAAAGATCTCTATCATCCGATTCTTATAGCTCCTCTCTTGATCCGTGACATTGCTTGAGAATTCGTCCACTTCGTCCTGATTGCGTCTGAGGCTCTGAGAGAGACTGTTCACGTGGTCGAACAAAACCAGGCTGTTCTCCATTGCCTTCAGCGCACGATCATATAACTGGTCGAAGTGAGTCTTGCCCGATGCAACCTTGCTGGGATCGATATCGAAGGGCATCGCACCGGAGGCCAGTCCCAGGGGATTCAGCCCCCGGTCTGCCATGTCGAGTTGTGCTTCGATCGCGGTGAATTGAGCGGAGACCTCATCGAGCTCGGTTACCGTTGTGCGATCAATCTTCTGTATGCCAGCGTGGTTGGTGTCAGGATCGATCGAGGGGAGTATGGCATTTGCCACTACCCAGTCGAAGTAGGCCGCTGTGCCTGCGCGGCGTGCCCATTCGTCAACCCCCCATGCGCGGTCAGTTTCAGTGTCTTTGTACCCCTGCCATTGTCCGGCAGGGTTTTCCACGTACTTTTGGCGATAGGTGAGGTTGACGATTTCACCGCCTGCCTTTGCCTTAGCCGCGGCAACCCGTGCGAACTTGCGTTCATCCAGGTAGTCCACTTGCACGGGCGAACCGGCCACAGTCACCGCTTCGGGACGAGGCACCCACTCGTAGTTAGGGTGCCGGAGCAAGCTGTAGTACTTCTTCGATGCCGTTAAGTAGTGTCCCCACGCATCGCCATGCCCCTGGGGAATGAGGATCCTGGCATCGGACTCATCCAATGCGCCATCATGATTCTGGTCGGAGATATTATACGTAAGCTTATAAGCAATTTCTCCTTCACCTTGGGTAAAGTTCCACAGTAGACGGTTGTAGATGGGCTGAGCTCGGACGCCCATGGCTGAATCATCCCTGCCACGAAGCAGCGCCAACTCCTCTTCGATTGGTGAATCGAGCTGGTTCTGAAAGCAGAAGATCGATGGCGCCAGGTTCCCATACTCACCGCTGGAAGTCGTGAAACCGATCGTAGGATCGCTGGCATCGGCATAGGCCTCGTTGCCCAGGAGCGTGTAGAGATCCGCGATTTTCCCTGCGGCCCGTAACAGCGCATTGTTGGCAGGGCCAAAATTAACCGCTGGCAACCCATCGATGCTGAGTTTCCGCCCGCGATCCAGCACGGTTTCATAGGACTGAATGAGTCCAAGTTCATTCAGGTAGTTGGGATCCGGATTGAATGCAATGGGGCCTTCATAGCGTTTGCCTGCCTGCAGGATCATGCTTGCGTAGGTGGCCGTCGGACCCTGGTGGAAATCCTTTACTCTCGCATCAAACTCATTCAAGCCGCCCATCACCCGCTTGATCCAGCCCTGGGCAAGCATCGCTCCCTCGCCTCCGGGGGCTCCCACCCAGTCGCTCCATTCGGTCGGCGTACTATTCGTGAAACCCCGGTAACGGCAGAGCACCCAGTTGTCCGAGAGGACCAGCAGGGTTGAAAGATCGTTGCCCTCGCCGAGAGTGATATCGTTATAGCAATTCGCCTTTCCTGCCGGGAACGACGGGAAACGAATCCATCCGTTCCAATTGGTTTGTCCCGCGCTCAGCGCTGGGAACTCCGGTGAAAGCCCGTTCTGATCCGGCTGATAGTACCACTCAAACTCATAGTTTTGCGGTTCACCGGCAAAATCTCCGCTGTGGCGCAGCGGAAGCCTCTCATCGAAGACGTTGTCGGATTGCAGGACCTTCAGATCGCCCCGGTAGAGCCGGTTGGTCACGTAGATGACATGCAGGTTAATAGGTTGCCCAGGCAATTGCGGGTCATCGTTTTCTACGACCGTGATGAATCCGCTCCCCGGCTTCAACCCCGCCGTGAGCGCTTTGGGCAGCGGCCCGAACTGCTCCTGGACCACGTTTGTCATACGGCTGCTGACCGGCTGGGCCAGCCTATTGGTGCGATAGGTGACCAGGGTGTTGGAGGGCCCGGGGATCACGGGGCCTGCCAGGATCTCCTCAAAGCCATCCCGTATTTGCGTGATCAGCCCCACCCTAAGCTCGGTATCCGCCTGGCCGTTCCGGTCCACGTCCACCCCATTCGGGTTGCGGGTGAGATTATAAAGCCTGTCAACTTGTCTATCGAACAGGCTGACAGCGTTTGTTCCGTCCAACTGTTTGATACGATCCCCCTCGCGCGGGCTCAGAACGTTCGGCAACAGCAACGGTTCTCCCGTGCCGAAGTCCTGGTCATACCAGCCGGGCGAAACTAAGTCTTTGATTCAGCTCGTCATAAAGGAGCCGAATCCGCAGTGCATATGGCAAATCCGGAAATACGAACCGGCCGCGGTCCGATGATTTCCTGATCACCTCCGGCAATTCGAAATCTGCCGGCATCTGAATCGTCCGTTCACTGATGGGATCAAAGATCCGAACCATCGCATCCGCAATGTTTGTTCCATGCGGGTCTGCCGCGTCATAGATGACCTCGGCGCTTGCGAAGTTAAACAGGTCTGGGAGTCCATTCTTGGACGTTGTGAGACTGTCCGATGAAAAGAGCATAGCGGGTTGTGGTGGCCACTCGATGTCATAACCAACGAGGACAGGCTCGCCGATAACGTGGCTGGCGCCGGGGGTTGCCGGGGCTTGAGTATATCCGCTCATCCAGGGAACGAATGAATTCTCCGGCGGGTTCTGCCCGCCAAAGTAAAAGTCCGGCATTGCAGGGTACCAGTACTGGACTTGGAAGTAGCCTGCGGATTTTGCGTAGATCTTGCCTGTCCAGGCCTGGTGGGCATGCTGCTGGCCGAAGGCGACTCGGTTAGAGGCAACGCATAAACCAAGCATGTTCAAGGGAGCAGGCATCTGTACTTCAAGGCCGGCTTGTCCGCTGCCGAATTTTGCGAAGGTGTGTTGTTCGTTCTCGGCGACCACTTCGAATACCTTTATGCGCCAGTCGTTTGTTGAATCCGGACTACAGTATTTCAACAGCACATAGGGTTCTGAAGCCTTCGGAATGATCCCGGCATTCAAGTCGCACCGCAGAGCGTACAAACGGTCAGCAACGATTAGCGCGTGCTCCTCGTTCGGATTGAACCCTGCCGCTTCCCTGGCCGGTTGATGATAAACGTGCACCTGGGGATATTGCTCCCGCCCAGCCGGTTGGCCGAGGCCGCTCGCGATCACGATCCGCTCAGGCGCAACAGGCCAGTCCACCTCGTAACGCACGGGATCGCTGCCCCACGCGATGCCAGTCACCTCATTGGTGCGGTACCAAACCACCACCATGTCTAGGTGCGGGTCACTGTGCAGATTCCGATTCACCGGCAGAATCGGCCCGCTTCGCGCCGCTCGCTCATGCGCAACGGCGTCGTAGAAGCTTCGGTCAAAGAGCACATACCCGTTTTTACCGGTGGTGTCCTGATGGCCCGCACGGCCAAGCGCCTGGCCCACGGTGGCTGGTTCGCTGGTCGCCCATGTGCCGTAGGGCTTCGTCATTACGACATCAAAAACTGACTCCCCTCTCGCCTGCTCGGTCATGTAATGAATGACGTTGTAACCTGAGCTGTTGGTGGGCGTTTGGAAAACCTGGAACTGCTGCGCGCCACGTGTTACGGGTGAGATATCCGCGCCGTTTGTGTTGAATGAAATGCCAGCACAGAAGTAACCCTTGCCAACTCCCGGGCCTTGCACCTCCACTGGTGCGCCGGCGACGTTCGTCCTCGGATGCTCCGGCCAATAGCAACGGCCCACAATCGTCGCAACATTCGCCATGTTGGTCAGGTTCTGATCCAGGCGCCATTTGATCCGGGCGGTCACGGGACGAATCGCATACAGCCTCTTCTTGTCGGTGTTCCACAGGAATGCATTCCCGCCATCGCTATCCTCGAGGCCCGGTGCTGTTTTCATGATCTCAATGCTCAGCAGACCTATGGCGCGATTCTCCTGTCCGGGTTCCCGAGCCTCGACCGGAGGATCCAAAGCTTTGCCGATTTCCCATAGGTTGTGCTCGTAAACACCATCCGGCTCCATTCTGGCAACAAAGACTTCGCTGGAGTTAGGGGTGCTTAGCTCCACGTAACCCACGTGCATGCTCTGGGCATAGGTGCCGGATAAAACCACGCTTCCCGCACGATCTGTTGTGATGGTGCCGCAGGTCTCGGTTCCAATCCCTCCGAGTTGTTTGAAACCAGTCCAGCTCAAGGTCTCCATCGATTCCTTGAGTTCACTGAGGAAGATGTCGCTGCTGGCGTTTGTGCCGGTCCCAATCGTAATCAAGGAAGGTCCATACTGCATGACCCCGGTGAAATCCCCGGCAACGTAAACACGGCCATCGGATGAGATCGCGAGCGATTGCCCTCTGGCGCCACGCGCAGCAACCCGCCGGGACAACACACCCTGCCGGCTGAGTTGCGCGACAACCATGTTCATCCCCGAAGAGTCCAACTCCGGGAGAGGAGCCCCATCGAAGGTAGCCGCGCCTGAGAACTGCGCGGCGACGTAGATATTCCCATCCGGGTGAACTGCGACCGCCGTTCCGATATCACTATCCTGGCCGCCTGCGGCAATCGCCCGCCGCACGGTGCCGTTAGTCATATTGATTGCAGCAAAGAAGAAGTCAGAGGACCCCGACCGGCTGGTGAGTGATTCCATGCCGAAGCTGCCTTGCCCGGCGAATGATCCAACGATGTAGAGCTCACCGGAGGGGCCTGCCGCCATCGCCTGCGCCATTTCTCGTGTGGATTGGCTTCCGCCAAACCCGGACACCCAGTCAACCAGTCCCGAGCGGCTGTAACGCGCCACAAAGGCGTCTGATCCGCCGCTGGCAGCCAGGCTAAACAATGCGCCGTCCGTGGCATTCGTGCCAAACGGTGTCGTTCCGCTGAACTCTCCCGCAATGTAGATCGCCCCATCCGAACCGACCGAGACTGCGTTGGCGTGGTTATTGGTGCCACCACCCAAGGCCGCCGACCATGTCCAATTCGTCAACGAGTGCTCGTATCGTGCCACAAACGCCCGGCTGCCCTGCGGTGCGGAAAGTTGATTCGACCCAAACAGGACACTTCCCGAAAACGAACCCGCCACAAGCACACTGTCCGGACCTTCCACAGCAACCGAGTTGATGCGCATCCACCCACCCGAGCTGATCGGGATGCCCACTCCCCAGCGCCAATCACCCTTCCGCGCTAATTTAGCTAGAAAGCCATTCGTTTGGGATTCCCTGGCTTGTAACGTCTCCGCAAGCTGTATGGATCCGGTGAACAAGCCGGTGAGATACACGTTTCCTTCGGAATCCGTGGCGTGCCGGGGAAAACTGGCGCTCTGTCCGGTGTTGGCTCGTGTCGAGATTGGATACCCGTTGCCAACAACCAGCGTATCGAAGCTGGCGGTTTCACCCTGCACGGTCCCCGCGATGTTGCCTGCAACAATTCGGTAATAATACTTCGTTCCTGACTCCAGGTTCTCGATTGGGAAAGCCACCTCTTGAGGTTCAACCCCCGAGTTCAAGGTTGTAACCGGGCTCGCATTCCCCAGGTAACGACTGGTGCCATATTCCACCCACACCGCTGGACTATTCGTTCCGGCGGGGTTTACCGTGCCTCTGAGGATAGCTGAAGTGGATCGGACCGACACTGCGGGCAGGGTGGTTACGATCGGTTGAAACAGGGGCGCTCCAGAGTTTACAAACATCTGCCTGCCGTCCAAAGGCGCATCCAAACCAGATACCGCATCCTTCGTGCGACTGCCGGCCCCCTCATCAAAACGGTAGTAGGCTACCAGGTTGGATTCGGTTCCCGTCAGAGCTCGGGTAGCATTCGCCGTAATCTCAGAGGGGGTGCGAGCGACTTTCCACACTCGAATTTCATCGAGTTCTCCGTTGAATAGAGAGCCTCCTGCGCTGTCCATGCCAATGCGCAAAGAATCAGCGGCCCCAAAGGAGGATGGGATATTGGTTGAGGCCACCAAAACTCCGTCCATATAAATCCGCGTGACGGGGCCGTTTGTGTCGAATACCCCCGCCCAGTGATGCCATTCACTGTCGGTGCAATTCGTGGCGGTGTTCAGGCTCTTGCTCGAGAAGGAGAATGTAAACAAATTATTGGTCTGGAATCCAAACACCAGATTGTTCACTCCCAACGACACAATGCAGTCCGCAGTTCCGATCCGGTCTCTTTTGGCCCAAGCTTCCACTGTGAAGGAGTTGGACAATGCAACACGAACTCCGCTGATCCCCTGCTTTGTGCCCTCAAAATAGAGAGCCTTGGCCGCAGCAGGATGCTGTCCCAAAGGGCAGCCTTCATATTCATAGGCTCCTGCGTCGGTTTTTGTACAAGCGATCCGCGAAAAGCCCCGCTGGTCGTTAGTTGCCGTGGTTAGATTCGTGCCTGCGTTCACCGCAGGACTTTCAGGCCAGAGTGCATGGGTCAGAGTCGGTCCTCCATTGTGCCCGAGGGGAGTCAGCAATGGTGGGACGTTCAAGAGATCCCCTTTGCCTTGGGAGAAACCCTGGTCGCCCCCTCCGATAAAACCGATGAGGTTGCCTCCAAGCGAACTAAACATCCCGGCGACGTCATCCATCCCACCGGCCTTTTCGTTTAGCGCCACAACCGTGTTTGCCATGCGGGGCTGCAGTGATCCGGTGCTGGCGAAAATGCCTCCGCCATTCCCAGCAGCTCCGCCCGTTGCTGGTGCTCCGGTCCGGTTCCCAACAATGGTGCAATGGGTGAGCTCCAAAGTGGACGAACTCCAAACCCCTCCGCCACTTCCGCCCGAACCACCAGTGCCCATTGATCCGTAGCTGCCATTTCTAAAGGCGCCCCAGCCTCCAGGGCCTCCGTACCCGGGAGAGCCGCCCTGTCCGCACGAATTGCCGCTTAATGTAGAGTTCAAAGCCACGATCGGGCCCTTCCCAGAGATGCCTGCCCCGTCTCCACCGGTGCCTCCAACCCCGCCTCGACCGCCGTTATCCCCATAAAAAACCCCAGAGCTCCCTGCACCACCGGGGCCGCCCGGTCCTCCGTTCCCGCACCAATTGCTGTAAACTGTCGAGGCAATTATCGTCAGGCTTCCGGCGTTGTGAATGCCAGCACCCGATCCCGCCGCGCCGCCTCCCCCTCCTGTTCCTCCAGTACCTCCTACCCCACCGGTGGAGCCGCCGCCCGTCCTGTTGCTTGCAATTCTGCAACGATACAGGGTTAATTCCCCTGCAGGCGCATTGTATATTCCTCCACCATCGCCACCGGCCCCGCCTGCATACGCCCCTGCACCCCCTGATCCACTGACACAGTTCGAAATGACACAATCTGTCATGGTGAGGGTTCCGGCGTTATACACGCCACCACCCGCACTTCCGGGCAAGCCCGTTCCTCCGTTAGAAGCCAGCCCGTTACAGATAGCCAGGCCCGAAATGTTCGCACTGACCCCAGCGGCGACATTGAATACCCGGGATAAACCCTTGCCGCTAATGATCAGGCTCGTTGCGCCGGGGCCAATAACTGAGAGATCTTTTGTGATAGCCAGTTCGCCATGAACCAACTCCAGAACTCCTGTATTCGTGACCAGGAGCATGCTTCCAGCCGGGGCATCCAGAATCGCCTGCCGCAGAGATCCCGGTCCACTCTCAGCCAACCCGCCCGCATCATAAATCGAGAAGGTCAGATCCGCTCCATAGACGGTCGATACCTCGTTCGACGCCGCCACTCGAAAATGATAAACCACGTCCTTCTCAAGTCCTGTCACGGTGGTTTCAATTGCTTCGGCCCCCAACCCTGACCCCAGGGGCTCGGCCATCACAACTTGCCCGTAATTTGTGCTTGTCCCCCACTCGAACCATGCCACTTCTCCCGGGCTGGCTTTGTCGATTTGCCCCGTCATCTTTACGGTATCCGTGGTCACCATCATGGCCGGCCGGGTCTTCAGTAACGGCACTCCTTTGCCCACGCCTGATGGCCTCCACGCGGGGCCGTTTACCAGCAAAGCGCTGTTTGCATTGGCTGTCCCGTCATGCAGTGTGCTTCCTGCGCCCTCATCGAACCCGTAGTAAACTGCAAGCCCGGGCTCATTGCCTGAAATCCGGTCATTCATTCCCGTGAGAATCTCCTCCGCAGAGCGAGCCCGGCTCCAGATGCGGAATTCATCAAGCAGACCCTTCAGGTCCTGTCCGAGACGAAGGCTGTAATCCCCCAGGGCAAAGTCGTTAAACTGATTCGCCGAAGCCGCCAGCTTGCCGTTGCGAAAGATCTTCATGCAGTTGTTGCTTCGGCTGGCAACAAAGGCAAAGTGCTGCCAGCTCCCAAGAACGTTCTCTGAAAAATCGAAGTACAGCCTTCCGCCAGCGCCGATGTCGCCATAATCCCAATAGATTCTATTGCCGCTTGCCTGCCACAGTCCGCCAAAGAAACGATTGGCGTAGTTGTCCGGATCGAGCAAGAATCCGGTACCATTCGCCAACTGCTGAATCTGAACCCAGAATTCAACTGTGATCTCGGAGGGCATCGATCGGCCGAACCTCACCAGACGCGCGAAATCACCCACTCCGCCGAACTCGACCGCTGCTCCACCGGTCGATGTTGGTGTGACCAGCCTGATTGGCTTCCCTGCCGAAGAACCAGAGGCTCCTGACACCATCGCTTGGACGTCGTAAGTTCCTCCCGCAGGAAAATCGACAGAATTGATCCTCGCCTCAACCGACAGAGCCCGGGCTGCTCCGCTCATTAATACCCCGTCGGCAGCCCCAAACAGCCGGGTATCCTTTACGACCTCACCCGACGTCTCATCGAACTGATAGTTGAGCAGGAGGCGCGAATCAGTTGGAGAAACAGGACTATTCAGGTGTTCACTGATTTGAATCGCGGTTCTCGCTTCGTTCCAGATTCGAAAATCATCCAGCATGCAATCCGTATTGGCGTCGACTGCCCAGCCGCTTCGGCCAATGTAGTTGTTGGTTCGAAGCACGGATGCCGGAATGTGAATGCTGCCACAAGCCACCGGCACGCCGTTGATCAACAACTTTGCCTCGCTTCCTGAGAGAGTAGCCGCGACATGAATCCATTCATTAAGGGGAAGACGCTCAGGGGCCTGAAGACTCTGGGAACTCCCTCCCCGGAATATCACCAGAGCAGGCCGGCCTTGATCGCTATTTGGGGAGAATACGACATTATCACTGGGTGTTCCGTTTCCAAAATCAAGGATCCGGCACCAGTTGTTGTAACGTCTCAGGTAAATCCAGGTCTCTATCGTGAAATCCCCGGTAAACCACGGCCCGTCCGGTACATCAACATAGGCGCTCATGCCATTGAGATCTGCCACACGGTTGGTCCCTGCCACCACGGTGCCCGGTGTGACATGGTTCAGGTTTGCACGGCCGTTGCTCACCCATTTGGCTCCGCCAGCCAGCGTGCCAGTTGCGTTCTTGCCTGACCCATCAGACATATCGCCATCCAGCAACCAGGCACCAAGGAGCTTCGCGAAAAGAGGATGGGCGGGTGTCGGAGAGCTCTTGGCCAAATCACGGATCTGAGCCAATGTGAGTTCCTGGTTCCACAGTGTGACCTCATCGAGTTGTCCCGGAAAATAACCCGCGAACCCTGTGGAAAAGCCGAAGCGTAGAGTTTCGGCGGTTGTGCAGGGGCCGGGGGTGCCCGTCCAGGGCAGGGAACCGCGCAGCGATCCATCAATATATATCCTGCCACCAGAGTCCCCAACCGTCATGGCAATCTGGTGCCACTCGCCGTCATCTATTAAACCGCCCGGAATGCCCTGGACTTGATCACCGACGTGGTTGGCACCACTTGCGAAATACCACGCTTTGAGCTGCCCCGCCTCCATGCGAATACACCAGCCGTTTAGGGAACCTGCCACGTACTTGCTTGCGATCGTGCCCGTGGCGCCCACCTTGCCGGTCCGCACCCATGCTGCCACGGTCAGTGGATATGAGTTGAAAGATGTTCCCTGCAGATTGGCGCAATCGGCCACGCCATCCAACTCCAGAACTGTGGAAGGCTTTCCCCATGAAAACCAGTTTGTCACGGGGGTGGTGCCATTCGGATTTAAGGACGCATTAAGGCGCACGGTTTTATCAAGCGCATTGCCGGGCAGCCTCGTGATGACAACCGGAGCGACGGCATCCCTATCCCCCATCCTGAGCACCCCGCCAATAAGCGTCCCGAAATGGCCTTGTCCGGACACATCCTCCACTGAACGGCCAGCGTCCTCCATTGTGTAGTAAGCAGCCAGGCCAGCCTCGCCTGAGGGTAATTGCCGATTCCAAACAGAGAGAATCTGATCTCTTGTTAGCGCTTTGTTCCAGATGCGAATCTCATCCAGGTCGCCCGCGAACGCGCGCGCGCCGCCTGCAGCGGGATCGCGGCCGCCCAGGCATAGAGGATCGGCATTGGCGATCCCTGTATTGGCGGTTCCGGTGATAGCCTGCTGTACGGTATCCAAGTACAAATGGCGCTCGCCGTTGTCGTTTACCGCCGCTATATGATGCCAGACGCCCGGCTGCAATCCGGCGGCAGCAACCATGCCGTCAAATTCCAATGTGGTCCCGTTCAGTTGGAGCAAATAGCCATTCGTGCCCGCGTTGTTACATTTGGCAATCAGGATGCGCTGCCCGCTCAGTTGCTCCGGCCTGAACCAGCATTCGAGCGTGTAGTTCGTGGTTAGATCCAGGGCTGCTCCATCGCCAGTTCGCACATAGTCATCCACCCCATCAAGCCTCAAAGTCGCAGCGTTGCCTCCCAGAGCAAAAATGCAGGCCAGGGCAGAGAACCAAAACGAACGAAATTCATGTTTCATAGGAAAAGGTTGTTAAGGGTTCATCTTGGTTCACGGCACAGGGCTGGGGTTCAGTGCCGAGATGTATGAGACACGCACGAGCCTGAAACTGCCCTTGACCAGCAATGGCTGCTTATGCAATCCGACCAGCGTTTCCCGGTAGGTCCCTTCCATGATCGAATAGGCCGGATCGGGTTGATCTGTGGCTGTGGAGGCGCTGGAAAGCTCAAATCGCAGGGATCTCTGGACACCGTAGCTCTCGGCTTGAGACTCATCCGCTATGGGCTCGAATTGGCTGTTCAGGTTGTCGTGGTCAGGATGGTACTTATGGCGAAATGGGTTGAGCGGATAATCGGGCCGCAGGACGATCTCGCCTGTTAAAACGCTGCCAGGATTGAACAGGCCCGACAGCGCCATGTCGTTGGTGCCCCGCGCATCAAAATCGAATCCGATCGATCCCATGCGCCGCCCCACATCTGTTCCTTCGCGCAGAGTCACCCCCTTGAACTGGCTCAATAGGGCATCCTGTGTGATCAAGACCGGAATACCCGGTTTATCGACAGTGAGGGTTCCATCTGGCAGGGGTTTGTAGGTACCATCCCGCCACATCTGAACAACCTCCTTCAGCAATCTTGCCTTGCCCGAAGGATCCACATGCAGAATAACCCGCATATTGAAGTCAGATCGTGTGGGTGTTGGCTCCTGCTGTGCGGTATTCCGTTCCGCCTTTTCGTAAACTGGCACTGCCTCGCCCGATAGGGTCTCAACAACCACCACCGGGTTTGTGGCCAGAGTCGTCTCTATAACAACTTCGTTTTGAGAATTCGTGAACTCCACATAATTCGTTTCGATTATGAGATTCGTGGACACAATCAGGCGGGGATCACTCAAAGCAGTGGGTTGGCCGTCCAGCACCGCATAGCGGTTGGTCAGCAGCACGCCAAAGTGCGGCTCGCTCACAGCGTTGACTCTGACTGTTCCCACCCACAATCCGCCATACCCGTCGCCGGTGCGCTTCGCTGTAACCGGCAAAACATGTCTGGTGCCCGAATTGTCCGTGAGCTCCAGTACCGATCCGTGCTCAACTCCAGCCATCTGACTGCGCCTGATTCCCAACACCACGCGCGCAGGGGTCCCGTTGCTGACCGTAACAATGTATGGATTAGGCAGGTCAGCCCAGCGATACCCGGTTTTTGTCTCGAACAGGCGGACTCCGAGAATGCCGCTGGAATGGTTTCCCACGTGACGGATTGTGACGATCCGGGGGCTGGGACCCAGGTTATTGAGTTCAAGGGTTGCTCGCCCCAGTTCATCTCCAAAATCCAGGGATTCACCGCCGCCCGCATCAAATAACAATGGCGCTGAGAAGGTGGAGGCACCCTTGCAATACACCCAATACGCAGCCTGAGGCTCGATGGAGTCGGAATTGATTACTGCGACCCACTGGCCGCCGCTGCTTAGCCGGTATACCCCCCGGACACGGTCTTGCACAGGATCAAAATGAGCGGTTGAGTTTTGAAGGAACGCCTTGAATGTGGGCGGCGCGGAGGGATCCACGGGGAAGTTTCGCAGATTGTAGGAATCTGGATCCCACCGGGCGGCACGCATCGCAGGCTTGCCTGTCACGCGCCACATTGCCGGACCATTGGTCAGCCTGAGAAGGTAGGCCCGTTGTCCCGGGGCGGATTTCAGAGTGCTGACAAATTCCGGCTGTCCAGGCACAAACCGGAGCCATTCCGCCTCATTGAATGATGGCTCGTCCATGTTTTGAATAAACCGGGCGCTGGAGAGCGGCTCAGCCCGCGTCCATGCGCTGGCCAGAGGCAGTCCGGCGAAGACTTCAGCCGGCGCGGTGTTGGTAGGGGTGACTGCAAGGAATACGGCGTTCCATCCCGCATGCAGGTTGAAATTGTGCGTGATGCTCTGTGCGTGGCACATTTCCACTGCAAGCAAGAACCCTGTGAAGAATGCCATAACGGGCCAAGCCGCATGCCAGTGCGCATGCCTGTAAGAGACCTGATTCGATTTCATGGTTGTGTTCCTGCGGTGGTTATTTGGCGCGCCGATTCCTTCACTTGAGGCATAGGCCCCAGCGGCGGGCCGTTAGACCCTTTGTTCAAAACCGGCACCTCAAGGGCGTCGAGCAACGGTTTGTTCGTTCTGATGACTAATCCGGTTAAAGCCTGATCGAGCATCTTTTCCCGTTGTGCGCGAGATCTCTCACGCCCCAACAGGTATTTGACTCCATCCGCAACCTCCGTTAGCGGGCGCTGTGAGGCTGGTTGGCGTTCAACAAGCCTCACCAGGTACAAGGCATTGGCAGTTTGAATAACCGGGCTGATCTCACCCGGCTCTTTCAAGCTCGAAAGCGCATCTATGACCCGCCGATCAAGTCCGGTTTTCTTGGAATCCAGGTTCTTGACAATGAACCAGCCGATGTCCCCACCCCGGTATCGGCTTGCCTGATCGTCCGAACTGTTCTGAGCAAGCAGGCCGAAGGTGCCGTCTGGCGCAGGATTTGCCATGGCTGCCGTACGGATCTGCTCCATCTTCCCGGCGGCTGCGCTTTGTCTCTCGGGATCCGCAGCAGACGGCACCTGGAGTTGAATAATCGCCGCGCGCAGCCGTTCGGGGGTGCCGAACCAGTCAGCATGGTCCTTGTAGTAACGTTCGATTTCGTCCCATGTAACTTGGGGTTGCGGCAAAAGACCAAGTTGATCCTCCTCGTACTTGGCCACGATCATCCGCTTCAGAGTGTCGGCCATTTGAGCGTCGCGGTCGTAACCAGCCGCGATAGCCTTTTCGTAAGCCGCTTCAAATCGGATCACTTCCTCAAGCGTCTGTCTCTTGAACTCTGCCGCATTCTGGATGTCATCACTAATCTGTGTGCGGCGGTTTAGTTCACGCTGCAATCGCTCCTGGGAAATCACTTGGTTCCCCACCCTGGCAACAATGTCCGGAGGCAAGGTTTCGGTTTCGGGACCGCAACCTTGCAGGAGAAGCGCCATGAGCAGAGAAACCAGGTGCCACCGGCGATCTGTACTGCCACGAGACGCCAGACGACGAGAGAGACTGCTGGTTCGAAACATACGACCGTGGGTCATGTATGATCCGTATTTCATGGGCGCGAGCACACGGCGCAGGCGTTCAACGACGAACAAAAAATCAATCGATCTGTGGCCCGAAAAAGGTCTCAGAAGGTCAGCCTGCGGATAAGGGTTACACCACTGATTGAATATTGAATCTATGGCAAGCGTCAACGAGTTTCTGCGTTTTGAGTCATCACTCAGTTCAAACGCCAGGACGCGCAGCGAGGTAAATTATTCCAACGGCGCACTTTAACGCGCTCTCAAGCTCCGTGCTCACTGCGAAATTCTTTTCTGAGAATGAGCGGGGTCACAGCGCCGCAAAAAGCTTCATGCATGTAATGCCTTTGCAACCATTGTTTTAGGAACAATTTGACTGGGGCTGAACGGAAAACTGATCCTATCTCCTCTGAATATCAGTGACTTAGCTGGGTCAATCTCGGCCAATAGCGCGAAGCATCGAGGAACCAAGGCAGCCTGAACGTTGATCCTTACTAAGGCGTGGATTACAGCTCAACGCTGCGGGGTGTCTGGCCCGATTTGGTCACCGAGCTCCCGTGTAGTGGTCTGGCCATTTGCAATGACTCGCCACATCTTCCTCGATCAACTGCCTCAGATACGTCTGATCCGCGCGATGTGCCACCGCGGGAAAGAAACGATCAGGCATCACTTTGTGAACCAGCGGGGGTGTGGCTCGGACATTGACACCGAGCAAGCGTCCCTTCAGGTCAACTAGAGGTCCCCCGCTGTCACCCGATTGAAGGGGGATATCATTTTCAATGCACGAGTAGCCAATACCTCTCTTCGATTCCCGATGGCCGAGGACTCTCCCTGCCAAAAGTGCAAACCCGCGGAGTTCTTTGTCCGGCCGATTTGTCCATGCCAAACCTACCGCCATGACCGGTTCACCGGCAGGAATCTCAGTCGCCCATGCGAATGTGTGGTTCAACTCAAGAGGTATGTGGAGGATTCCCACGTCTGGCTGTTTGTGTTTTGTTTTCCCCTGCCATACCACTCTGGCCCGAACGGCTCTGACCATGTTCGAACTGTAAACAATCAGGTAGGTCTCCTTGCGTGTGAGACAATGCGAGGCAGTGAGGAAATAACCTCGCGGATCAATGGCTGCAGCACATCCGAAGCCGCTTCCAGAGGGCAGTCTTAGGTTTCCTCCCGCTGGCTGGTTTGTGAGGATTTGATCACAGGAAACCACCACGGCCACCCTTGACCTTAGGAAATTCTCCACTGTAACGTCGGCAATACTCCGGCCAAGATGCGGGGTGAATGAGGCTGTCCGCACCTGCTCACTCTGCCGGAACGCGCACCCGGCACTAAGAGCAAATACTAGTGCCAAGGCCAGGGCCGTATTCTGCTTTGTGAAACATCTCATGGATCAGCGTTGCGATATTCGGGTATGAAACGGCGTATAGAGATTGGTTCGGTGAGAGCGGCAAGGCTCCCGGTGCCTGATTGTAAAGATCTCGCTCTTGTGAGCCAGCGAAAATCGAGTAATAACTCTTTGCACACCAGCGACCGTAATCAGCCGGGACCTTTTCTAAATCCAGGTCCTAACCTTACTCAGCGTTAATCACGACCAATCGCAACCTGGAGCGGCGGGTGTGATTAAAAGTGGGTGAGCAACACTGAAAATGCAAAGGGAATGAAGAAGGGGGCCAAGGGGGCATCATTCATAGGCCAATAACTCTTTCCGTGCCCTTCGGTTGTCCCGGAAGGGACTCCTGAAAATAGCCCAATGCTTCAGCATTGGGTGCTTGACATCATATCCCCAAAAGTCCCGGAAGGGACGGCTGATCTGCCACTCACACAGATACTGCGGATCCTATCCGACCCGGTGTTTTTCAGCAATGCCAGGCATTTACTCAGCCGTTCCTTCGGAGCTTGGTCAGCATTGAACGCCTGCCACCCAAAGCTGAAGCTTTGGGCTTTTATCACCTGTCCCGCTGGGACAGGAGCGGGGCGATCCGCGGATGAATGTTGAAACTTTCACAGGTCGCCCACATCAATCGCCGATGTTCTGTGCTCCGGGCACTGGAGAAAAACAATTTCGGCTAGCCTGGCCTCACCCACTTCTAACCACACCCTGGAGCGGCTGCTTTGCTGCCCGCCGCTTGACGCATTACTATGCATGTGTTAGCGGATATACGATCAGCCGGATGCGCTCCCGTTTACAAAGGGTTTTCTATTTGCGTGCCACGGCAGCAGGTATCTGCCTGCTTGCCTATTTGGTGGCGATGGGTCTTGCCCCGATGCTCCTGGGATTAGCGGCTGCCATCGAGGGGACACACACTGTATCTCTCTCGTGTATGCCAGATCGTTTGGTGGTGGTTCTCCACCACAGAACAGCCACCGGAGGAATGGAGTATGAGCATCGGCATGGCTCAACCTCGAAACTGGTTTGCCTGCTTGGAGCGAGCCATTCATCTCAGGGAGATCACGTCGCCTCCTTCGCCACCAACCTGACGTGTGAGATCACTGCCGGGGAGTTGGGTCTGAAAGCGCCGGATCTGTCATCCTTAATCCCTTTTGATTCCGTTCCCACGCCAATCTCACCACATCCAGCGTCGTTTTGGACCCCAGAATCCATCCCGGCCACATCCACGGCATGCGTGCCCGCATTGCGCACCACAATCCTGCTCATTTGATTCCTGTTTAAAGGCAGCGTTCGCCCGGCTCCGAACCGGAACAGAGCTGCGCGCGTTGCCCGAGTTCATTCCCCCTCCCAGGAAGAGGACTCTCCATTCTCTCAAGTATGTTCCGAAACTCATTACCGAATTGTCCGAATCACATTCTAACGTTGTAGAAATCCATGAACGCCGCACACCTGCACCTTACTCTAAACCATCTCCCCGTTATCGGCCTGATCTTCGGTCTGGCAATTCTCATCATCGGCTGGATGCTTCGCAACGATACGACTCAGCGGGTGGGTTTGTGGTTGCTTTTCGCCACTGCGCTGTTCGCGATACCGGCATTCCTTACAGGTGAACCGGCCGAGGATATCGCTGAAAAGTTCCCAGGAGTTGAGAAGGTTTTCATCGAGAAACATGAGGAAACGGCCAGTTTCGCTCTAGGCAGCACGCTCGTTGCGGGCCTCGGCGCCCTTGTTGTGCTTTTTGTCTGCCGTAAGCGCACCATTCCCTCCTGGGGCCTGATCACCGCGCTTTTTCTCTCATTGATTTCCAGTGGCGCCATGGCCTGGACCGCTCATCTTGGCGGGCAGATTCGGCATCCGGAGATCCGATCCGGCCTAACGCAGCCCAACAATGGAACTTCAATTTCTCATGCCGAATAATCTGAAAATCAGCAGTGAATAGTTTCCCAACCAGAGGAGTTCAAATGCACTTAGCTAAAACTATCGGTTTCCTCCTGTCCGCCGTATTACTTACTCTACCAGTCCTGTTAGCAGCCGACAACCAGATCCTCGGCTGGAATAATCTCGGCATGCATTGCATGGATAGCGATTATTCGGTGTTCAGTATCCTGCCGCCCTATAACACGATCCACGCACAACTGATTGTCGGCGGAAAACTAGTCACAAACGCAACAGGCTATTCAGTGACATACGAGGCCGTCGCCGACCCGGACGGCTCATTCAATTCGACCAGTAAAGGGAAAACGAGTTTCTACGAGCACTGTGTGGCCTTGTTCGGCGTCAGCCTGCCGATTGATTCCGGGTTGCCGGTGCCCGGCCCAGATCCATTCTGGATGCCGGGAGTGACTAATATTCCCCAAGCGATGCGCTTTGAGACGGACTTCGACTGGATGGCCGCCTATGGCATCCCGATCACGCCTTTCGATGATGCCGGACAAAAGAATCCCTACCCGCTGATGCGCCTTATTGCACGCACCAGTGGCGGCACAGCCATTGCCACAAACGATATTGTGCTACCCGTCTCTGATGAAATGGATTGCCGTGCGTGCCATGCTTCCGGCACGCAGGTGGCAGCGCAACCGGTGGCCGGTTGGGTTTGGAGCGGAAATCCGGAGCGCGACTATCGTTTGAACATCCTGCGGTTGCACGACGAAAAGAACTTCACGCAGCACCACGATCTGTATGTTTCTGCGCTGGCTGCTCGTGGGTTTAACTCGCAGGGCCTTTACCCCGGCGTCACAGCCGATGGCAAATCCGTGCTGTGCGCAAGCTGTCACGCTTCCGAGGCGCTGGGGACTGGCAGCTACAGCAACATCCCACCGTTGACTGCATCTGTTCATGCGAAGCACGCCAGCGTGATCGACCCCGAGCTGAAGATAGCCCTCGACAGTTCCGCGCACCGTGCGGCCTGCTACCGCTGTCATCCCGGTTCGACGACTAAATGTCTGCGCGGCGCAATGGGCGGCGCCATCGCAAGCGATGGGACATTGGAAATGCAGTGTCAAAGTTGCCACGGCAACATGAGCCAGGTCGGGTCACTCAGCCGCGTGGGATGGCTCATGGAACCAAACTGCCAGAGCTGCCACACAGGCACCGCCACGAGCAACAACGGCCAGATCCGTTATACGTCCTGCTTTACCGATACCAACTGGACAGTGCGCAACGCAGCCAATCAGACCTTCGCCACGAAACCTAACACGCCTGCCGCCGGGATCTCGCTCTACCGCTTCTCGGCGGGCCACGGCGGACTGCAGTGTTCCGCCTGCCACGGGTCCACCCATGCCGAGTTTCCGGCGACTCATCGAAACGACAATATCCGCAATGAACGCATTCAAGGTCATGCCGGTGTGATGGTTGAATGCACGGCTTGCCACGTCAGCATGGCTGCCAGTGCCTCGAACGCGACAGGCGGGCCTCATGGCATGCATCCGCTAGGGCAGAACTGGGTGGATGCCCACCCCGGCTTGTTGGATGCCGGGAATGTTACCCGCGCGCAGTGTCGCGCCTGCCATGGTGCAAATGATCGCGGCACAGTGCTTTCGCGGGCGCAGGCAAGGCGCACTGTTTCGTCCGACTATGGCACAAAGACCTATTGGCGAGGCCAGCAGGTTGGCTGCTACGATTGTCACAACGGCGCCAGCAGCGAGGATCCAACAGCCAATACGCCAGCCACGGTCGGAAGTGTGACCGCGAACACAGCGTCCGGCGCAACAGTAACCATGGTTTTGCCGGCGATTGATCCGAATGGAAACCCGCTGACCTTCCGCATCGTGTCCCAGCCAGCCCACGGTTCCGTCGGCGTCAGCAATAACATCGCAACCTATTTCGCAGAACCCGGCTTTGTCGGCAATACCACATTCACGTTCGCCGCGTTCGATACCTGGGCTGATTCTAACTTGGCAACAGGCACCGTGTCCGTGGCACAAGGCCCGTTTTCAATCGGCGCGAGAGCGCTTGTGCCAGGGAGCTATCCGGCGGGATGGCCGGCGCCTTTCGGCATTGTAGCCACTCCTGTCAATGTGAACGCCAACCCCACGTTCGACTGGAGTTTTGGCGACGGCTCGCCACACAACACCAACCAGAATCCGACGCACACCTATGCGCAGCCGGGCAATTACACCTGGACCGTGAGCGCATCCGTGCAAAGTGGGGCAACCATTTCAAGCACCAATCTGAGCGGCACGATTGCCATAGGTACCCCGGTGAGCCTTGCCGCTACGCCTGCAGGAAATTTGATCACGTTCACATGGCCCAGAACAACTGCTGATGCCTTAGTCGAAGAGACACCAACCCTTTCACTGACTCCCACTTGGACGGCTTGCACAAACGCCGTTGATGGTGATTCGACACTGACCGTTACCGTGCCGAACACTGGAACGAGATTCTACCGATTGCGAAGGGTTCAATGAGAGTGGCGCACCATGGCTGAAGCTGTGAAATTATTGAAAAATAGCAAAAACGGAAAATGCGGCCCTTGATTATCAGCTATTTACATTGCTGCATTTCTCGGGTTTTACATTTTTCACAGCTTCGGCGGAGCGCACCCACCGCGAGTTTGCTTTTTGTTCACAATAAGGTGGTGAAGAGGCTTTTTCTTAAAGAAATGAGCAAACGGTAACGTTACCGAAGCTCATTACTTGCATTATTGCCAGTGTCTTGACAGCCGAACTTATGCTTCCTTAGAAATAGAATTGTGAAGGCTTTGCTGGGTAGGCATCATCTCTACTGTTGAGTTCCACTTGCGAGCTCGTTTGCATGAGGTCGTCCATAACCATTCGTGAAATGACAGTTGAGGACATTCCTGCCATTGTGGCATTAGGGAATGAGGTCTTTAGCGCTGAGAAATCTCCCACTCTTTATCGAGCGTGGGAGGAGGCAGAGGTGCTGCGGGTTTATACCGCTTACAAAAATACCTGCATCGTTGCGGACAAACATGGGGAAGTGGCTGGGTTCGCTCTCGGGACGCTGTTGGACAAACCGGGCAGTTCCTGGCGGTATGGCTGGCTGGAGTGGCTCGGAGTAAATCCCGCCTACAAAAGGCAGCGCGTAGCTCGCAGGCTCCTCAAGCAGCTTCGTGAGAGATTCGTGGAGTTGGAGGTCCGAATCATGCTGGTCGATACTTATGAAGGGAATCGGCCGGCGCTGAGCCTGTTCCGCGCTTTCGGATTTGAAAAAGAAATCAAACATGTTTATCTGTCGATGAACCTCGACTCCCATCCACGAGCGTTGGAGCGGAAATTCAGTGCCGAGGTTGATATCTGAAAAACTATGTTTCAGCTTCTGTTTCCGCAGTACAAAGATCGCGGGTGGGTTTATATACCGCTCGGGTCTCTGGCGCTGGCGGAGCAGACACCGCATCAACCCAATCCTCTTCTTGATCCAGGCTATTGCCAAAAGTGGATAAAGAGGCTGCATCGACGCTATCGCGCCAGGTGTTCCTTCGGCGGGTGGTTTGAGGATCGCTCGACTTTATGGAGCGGGCATTACATGGCTCCTGGGATGACTTTCCATCTGGGTGTCGACTTTTCTGTCCCCGAGCGTTCGCGTGTGTACTCACCAAGTGAGGGCACCGTTGCAGAGACCTGGCACGACACGGATGTGGCAGGAGGGTGGGGCGGTCTCGTGATAATCCAGGTGAAGCCACATTTACATCTGATTCTTGCACACCTGGGAAAAATCTATGTCTCCACCGGGCAGAAGGTGGACGTGGGACAATTGTTGGGTTCGATCGGTAGTGCCACGACGAACGGCAATTGGTTTCCCCATTTGCATGCGCAATTGGTTCGCGGCAAATATGACTCAATGCGGAAATCCGGGATTGATGGTTACGGGGAATTCTCAGTAAAGAATCAACGGCGCTTTCCCGATCCGTTTACTGTCTGGCCGGCTGTGGTGTAGGCACCTTCTGGAAGCCCTGCCAGGCTCGATTAGGTTCGAGTTCGCGGACGGACATGCGGAATCGGTCCGGCTTGAACGACTTTGGTCGTTTTATTGGCACAAGGATTGTAGAGAACCGCCAACACGCCCCAGGTGACCCGGCGGATCGGTCTTTCGGGCGGATGAGTCGGATGATGCCGGAACCCCCTTACACGCTTGACTGCTGAAACGTTTGCCCGTATAGGGTTTCCAACAACGGTCACCAGTCAATAATCAGCTATCGCGGGAGGCAACATGCTAGAAATGAATAAATCTCGTTCCAGATCCAGGTTTTTGAGCCGATTCTTCGGCTCTTTGATTCTTGCGAGTGTTTTGACACTCATCACCACAGGGTGCAAAACTTCGCATTTCACAAATATTGAAGACAAAAAGGCGGCCGTTCCAGAGTCAATGACCCTGAACGAGGGTGATACCTTGGCAATCAGCTTCCCGGGTGCCCCCAACTTAAACACCACGCAGAAGATCCGCCGCGATGGGCGCATTACGCTCCCGGTAGTCGGCGAATTCAGTGCCGCAGGACTTACGCCTTCGGATATGGAGAAGCAGCTTCTCAAACTTTATGAAAAGGAGCTGGTTCAAAAAGAGGTGAGCGTGACGGTTGAATCCTCAGTATTTCCTGTGTTCGTTACCGGTGCTGTGCTGCGTCCGGGCAAAGTCATATCCGATCGACCGTTGACGGCGCTTGAGGCAGTCATGGAGGCCGGAGGCTTCGATTACGCGAAAGCCAATCTCAAAGCTGTGACAGTCATCCGTCACGAAAATGGGCAGAGCTCGCATCACAAGCTGGACATGAAGAAAGTTCTCAAAGGTGGACAAAGTGAACCCTTCAAGCTGAAGCCTTCGGACATAATCTACGTTCCTGAGCGATTCACCTGGTTTTAGGGTGTTAGATCGTCTTTTCTAGTTGTTTCTTCGTAAGCCGCTGGTTAACAGCGGCTTTTTCATTTCTTACAAGGGCTGATTGTGCTCGGTTGGCCATGGACATCAACGAGCGCTACGGTTTTTGCAGTGAGCGTGGTTGGTTGGCGCGCAGGCTGCTTGTTGGGGGCAGTTGCGGTTTTGAGAAACCGTGTAAAAGGGTTGTTTTACGGTGGGAACGCAAAATGCTCCGTAAAATTACGGAACACAGGCCGTATAATCTGGCAGGCGCTTGGACAGGATGCAGATTGACTAATGGGCTGGATCAGTGATAGAAATACCAGCTCACTAATTATAGATCGATTATGTCGGAAGGTGATTATCAAATGGCAGTGGAGTCAGAGGTAGCCCAGACTGGGGCTCCAGGGCTGACTTCGGCAGGTTCTAACCTGTTATCCATCAGTTATCGAGTGTATGAGAATGCTGGAAACACCTCCGTACAAACCCGGAATAGCCTCCGTATTTGTTGTCACAGAATCCTGATTTACAACAGTTAATGAATAGTGTAAAGAATTACGGCACCAGGCAAAATCTGAGTGGACCAGCCAAAAGGGAATAGGGTGTCTAGTTCGAGATCACATGGAAGTAGAAATGCCAAATAGCCTTTTAGCGGTATCAGCCAGCGGTAATCCCGAGCTATCAGCCTGGTACTGCGCCCGCACTAAGCCAAAGAACGAGCATCTGGCGGCGGCCAACATCCGTCGCAGCCTGGGGCTGGAGGTTTTTCAGCCACGTCTGCGTTCCGAACAGGTAACATGTCGTGGAGTGATCAAGAATGTCACTGAACCGCTGTTTCCCTGTTACATATTTATTCGATGTAATCTCAGCGAGAGTTCGCAGCAAGTGCGTCACACCTTTGGGGTGAGCAGCCTGGTGAATTTCGGACATATGGTGCCGAAGGTGCCTGATTCGGTGATTTCGGAACTGCAGGATTGTTTTGGTGAGCAAGAGATCATGCCTATGAATAATCATCCGGTCGTTGGCGATGATGTGACCGTCGGTTCGGGCGCTTTCTTTGGCATGCGAGCGGTGGTGCTGCGATCCTGGCCGGCCAAACGGCGCGTTCAGATTCTGTTGGATATCCTGGGACGGCCGACACCGATTGAGGTGCATAGCAGCCTGGTGACTTTAGATTCGAAACCTATGGCTCGGATGGTTCCGGCCCTGGCGTTGTAGAGCATCGCTGGATAGGTTTTCCTCCGGCGATTTAGCCGGAGATTGTTAAACATCCTGCTGGTTTCTTAACTGATCCTGCAGAGACAGATGGAAAATGGGTTCAACGGTGCGCCGGGATGGCCGGCCGCCACGCTGAAAAGTGAAGCAGTAATTGCTGCAACACCAAGTGCGGAGCCCTATACGAATTTCATGGTTTAGTTACGCCTCGGTGGTGCTTGCCGGCGCGGTCAGAAGCAAAGCAGAGGGAAGAAAAATTCAGCATGAACTCTATCGAAAAAAATGTCGGGTTTGTCCCTGGGAGCGAAGCCACCGCTCCACGGGTTGAACTCTGGAAGCGAGCCCTCGACATTGCCTGCATTATTCTCGCTCTGCCGCTCCTCGTGCCATTAGGTTTCTGCCTTGGCTTGCTGATTAAGATCGTTTCGCCTGGTCCTGTTCTCTTTCGCGCCCACCGTGTGGGTTTGCACGGCAATCTTTTCTACTGCCTCAAGTTTAGAACCATGAAGGTCAATGCTGACACTTCGGGGCATCAGCAGTACACCGCGCAACTGATTCAGAATCCCAATGCGCCTATGATCAAATTGGATAACAAGGACCCGCGCATCATCCCCTTCGGAAAACTCATTCGCGCAACCGGTTTGGACGAGCTTCCGCAATTGATCAATGTGCTCCGGGGCGAGATGAGCATTGTGGGGCCTCGCCCGTCATTGCCTTACGAGCACAAAGAGTTTTTGCCCTGGCACAAAAAGCGTTGCGACACTCTTCCCGGTTTGACCGGCCTCTGGCAGGTTTCCGGCAAGAATAACACAACCTTCGAACGGATGATGGAACTGGACATTTGGTATAGCCGGAACAAATCCGTCTCACTGGATCTCTCGATTATGCTGAGGACGCCCTATGCGATCTTCAAGCAGGTGGTCGAGGGACGCAGGCGCGCGAAGGAAGCCGGTGCTGTCCGGACCGCTCCAGCAGATGTTTCTAGTCAGGCATCCCGCAAAGCCTCTCCGTCGGTTCGTGGCCTTAAGGTGGCCAGTCATTTTTTGAACTCCCTCCTCCATTAGCTCGGAAACCAAACGCCATAAAAGCCATACAGAAACCTATGAGTAATCCCTTGAAAGTCGGTGTGGTCGGGTGCGGTTATTGGGGGCCCAACCTGATTCGCAATTTTCGCATGCTGTCGGACTGCCAGCTCAAGATGGTATGCGATTTGAGCGAGGAACGTCTCAAGCACATGCGTTCACTCTACCCGGAGGTAGAGACCACCAGCGACTACAAGCACATGCTCAACGGTGCGGGGCTTGATGTGATTGTGGTGGCCACTTCTGTGAAGTGGCACTATTCGATGGCGAAAGCGGCGTTGGAAGCCGGCAAACATACCTTCATAGAAAAGCCCATGGCTGCTTCTTCCGCTGAGTGCGAGGAGCTGATTGCGATCGCGAAGAAAAACGGTCTCACTCTGATGACGGGGCACACGTTCCTTTACTCTCCCGCGGTGCGGAAGATCAAAGAGATCGTGGACCGTGGCGACATCGGTGAAATCCGGTATATATCGGCGCGCCGTTTGAATCTTGGGCTCTTTCAAAAGGATATCAACGTCGCCTGGGATCTTGCGCCGCACGATTTATCCATCATCCTGCACATTTTCGAGGAAGCTCCTATCAGTGTGAATTGCCGCGGAAGCGCCCACGTGACCCCGGGCATTGAGGATGTCACCTCGATGTGCCTCACGTTCAAGAAGGATCGTTCAGCCATCGTTCAAAGCAGTTGGCTTGACCCGCGCAAGATCCGCGAGATGACGATCGTGGGAAGCAAGCGCATGATCGTCTATGATGATGTTGCTCCGCTGGAGAAGATCCGGATTTTCGATGCGCGTGTTGAGACACCGCCGCACTACGACACGTTTGCCGAATTCCATTACGCCTATCATTACGGGGACGTGTACGCTCCTTATATCAAACAAGAGGAACCCCTTCGAACTGAGTGCCAGCACTTCCTGGACTGCATCAAAACTGGCCGAAAGCCCGTGTCCAGTGGTGAGCAAGGCCTTCAACTCGTTCGGATTCTCGAAGCGTCCTCTCAGTCGCTCAAGCAGAATGGTGGTGCGGTGGATCTGGGCGATTACCAGGCACCTGCGCTCGTAGCTGCAAAAGTTGACGGTGGATCGAATGGCAATGGCAATGGGGCAGGGAAGCTTGTGGCGCGCCGAAATAGCCGGAAACGCCCGACTTCTCCCGAAGTGAGTATTTAATAGCTGACCACTTCAAAGCTGACTCCGCTCTATCGTGAACTACAAGGATCACCAACTCATCGCTCCAGACGTTAAGCTGGGCAAGAACGCCCGCGTCTTCGGCTTTGCGAATCTCTACGGGTGCGAAGTAGGGGACGATTCGAAGGTCGGTACGTTCGTTGAGATTCAGAAGGGCGCGAAGATTGGCAAGCGGTGCAAGATTTCCAGCCACACCTTCATTTGCGAAGGAGTGGTTATTGAAGACGAAGTTTTCGTGGGGCATGGGGTGACGTTCACCAATGATCTTTACCCTCGCGCGACGAACCCTGACGGCTCGCCACAGACCGATGCGGATTGGAAATGTATTGCCACATTAGTGAAAAAGGGTGCGTCGATCGGTTCTGGAGCCACGATCTTGTGCGGCATTACCATTGGCGAACGAGCGATCATTGGCGCTGGCAGCGTGGTGACAAAGGACGTTCCGCCCGGGGTTACCGTTGCAGGTAATCCTGCTCGACCGATGCAAAAGAAGGTAGCTGTTGGTTGATAACCCAGGGTGGTTCGTGGGCAGAATGCGCTGAACGCTAAGATTTCAAATTTAGAATCTCAGTTCGCAGATTGGGATTCGCTGACCAGGTCGCGTGAGGACTGCCAGTTTTTCCAACTCAGCGCCTGGCCGAGGGTGTTGGCAGAAAGTTATGGCCACCGCCCAATCCTCCTGACCATCGGGGCGGGAGCCAGCCGGGACCTGCTTCCTTTGATGGAGGTTGCCAGCCCGATCACCGGCAGGAGAGGGGTCTCTCTGCCATTTGCGGATTTTTGCCAGCCGCTTGCTCAGGACCAGCAGTCTGTGGCCCAGCTCCAGCGGATGGCCTTGGCGGAGGGCAAACGCCGGCGATGGAGATATGTAGAGTTTCGCGGGCCTTGTTTGGTAGAAGGAGCACAGCCCTCTCTATCGTTTCACGAGCATGTTCTTGGTTTGCAGGGTGGCGCAGAGGCAATGCTGGCACGATGCGAACCCTCAGTTCGGCGTGCCATTCGCAAAGGTGCCCAGTCGGGATTAAAGATAAGCGTCGGTCGTTCACCAGCGGATATTGAAGTGTTTTACAAACTGCACAGCATGACTCGGAAGCGTCACGGGTTGCCCCCGCAGCCGTTCCGATTTTTTGAGAGCATCGCGCGGCACGTGTTTGAGATTCGCGC
Source organism: uncultured Verrucomicrobiota bacterium (assembly GCA_942493075.1). Classification (GTDB taxonomy): domain Bacteria; phylum Verrucomicrobiota; class Verrucomicrobiia; order Limisphaerales; family UBA8199; genus JBBQYD01. Next base: position 1,527,652 of record OW818681.1, read on the forward strand.
GGGTTTTGCTGTTATCGCGCGTTTGGATGGTCGCCCGGTCGCTGCAAATGTATTTTTTCGGAATGGACGTGAAGCCATCTACAAGTACGGCGCGTCGGATTTCGCTTATCAGCAGTTGCGTCCCAGCAACCTGGTGATGTGGGAAGGAATGAAGGCCTGCGCTGCCGAAGGCGCGGAATCCCTGCATCTGGGGCGCACCTCAATCTCGAATGAAGGGCTCCGGCGGTTTAAACTGGGTTTTGGCGCGCAGGAGACGACTCTGCGCTATTATCGTTACGATTTTCGGCAATCGAATTTTGTCACCGTTCACGATCGGGCTGACACGTGGATGAACCGCGTCTTCGGCTTGATGCCTTCCTCACTCCTCCGCATCTGCGGCAGGATTCTTTATCCACACTTGTCTTGAATGCGTAAGGGCTAAAGCATGCAGGCCAGGACCAGCAAATATCACTGACAGTATATTAAGACTTCTCTCTCACTTGCTTTAGCGTTCTCCGTATGAATCGTCCCCAACCAGTTCCTCCGCAGGCATCGGGCATTAAGCCTGCGGACCTTTTACACGTCTTTTTCCGGCACAAATGGAAGATCCTCGTGATCTCCGTGCTTGGTGTCATCGGCTATTTTGTTGCTCCGTTTGTTGTTCCTGTACCGTATCAGTCGGAGGCCAAGCTGATGATCCGGTACGTGGCAGCGCCAAAGACCCCGGACCAAACAGCTCAGGGCGGGGTGAATCCAGATCCTCGCGGGGAAGGGGTGATGCCCGCTGAAGTGGATATTTTAACGAGTCGTGATACCGCAGAACAGGTCGTGAATATCTTCGGTCCTGAGAAGATTCTGGCGAAAATGGGCGGCGGAAATGATAAGTCAAAAGCCATTGCGATCGTCCATGCGGGCATTGTCGCCGAAGTTGGGCGCAGGGGGAATGTTATGCGCGTCATTTTCGAACATCCCGATCCAGAGGTCGTACAACCAGTACTGAGGCAGGTCGTCGAATCCTATCTCAAGCGCCACTCCGCTATTCGAACCGGAGGCGCATTGGATCAGTTCTTAACGCAGGAAACCGACCAGCTCCGTTCTCAATTCCTGCAGACGGACGAGGAACTGCGCAAAATCAAAGCCAAGGCAGGGGTCATGTCCCTCGATGAGGCCAAGAAAGCCTATAGCGATCAAATAGCCAGCTTTCGCCAGCAGATTTTCGCCGCTGAAGCTGAGCTTGGCGAACGCCAGGCTGCCGTTACTGAGATGGCAAGTGTGCTCAACATCCCTCTGGGAACCAATCTCTCTCTCTCTTTGGCATCCTCAAATCGTTCAGATGTCAGCAACCAAGTGGCTACAGCTAAGACTCAACCCGCTGAAGCGCCACCTGAAAAAGTTGCAGAGTATCGCCGAATCTCCGCTCTGGTGGATACCTATCTGAAACGCGAACAAGAACTGCTGCTCCAGTTTTCCGACGGAAGCACACGGGTGAAGACGATTCGCGAGCAGTTGACCCAAGCCCAGAAGCAAAAGTCTCAGCTCGAAACTGAAACCCCGTCCTTGCTCTCGGTTCAGGTGGCCTCTAACAAATCATCGGAGGGCAGTGATCCGCAGGCCAAGGCCAGAGAGGTTTTGATGCAGGAATCAGCCCGAGTTTTGGCAGCCATTTCCAAGATAAAGATCCTCACAGAACAGCTCGAAAAAGTTCGCAAAGAGGCTTCCACTGTCCTTGATGCCGAGGGCACGATCGCCGAATTGCAAATGCGCCGCGATCAGCAGGAATCCAAGTACAAAGCGTTTTACGTCAGCCTGGAGCAGGCCCGCATCTCGGAGCGTTTCGATAACGGCAAAGTCTCCAACATCAGCCCTATCCAAGATCCGACGCCGCCTGCCCGCGACGTATCTAAGCTCAAAAAGATCCGGCTGGGTTTATTGGTCGGTGGATTTGGCTTTGCTCTGGCGCTCGCATTTCTCCTAGAGATGTATATCGACCCCAGCGTGAAGCGCCCGGAGGATATCCAAGTGAAAGTCGGTTTGCCACTGTTCATGTCCATCCCGGTTCTGGAGATCAATGGCAAATCCAAGGCATTGAAAGGTTCACGCGTCGCTCTGCTAACAGCCGGCGAAGGCAAGGCCGAGGGCAGCGACAAGGACAACAGTCCCACTGCTGGTGCAACCATGAGTGTGGCTCCTGTTTCTGAGCTTGACCTTCCTGCGTGGTCACCCGAGCACAAGATGCGCCCCTATTCCGAAGCACTGCGCGATCGGTTGATCAACTATTTCGAGGCAAACAACATGGTTCATAAGCCCAAGCTTGTCGCCGTTACGAGTTGTGGTGAAGGGGCAGGGGTATCGAGCGTGGCGGCTGGATTGGCAGCATCCTTATCCGAGACGGGGGAAGGTAATGTGTTATTGGTAGATATGAACCAAGCCAATGGCTCTGCCAAACAATTCTTCCGTGGGGACCTGGCCTACGGCATCGACGAAGCCCTTGAAAAAGATAAGCGCGACAGCGCGTTGGTGCAGGACAACCTTTATGTCGTTAGCGAGACTGCGTCGGGTCCGGATCAACTCCCGAGCATGCTGCCCAAGCGGTTTAAGAACCTGGTGCCTAAGTTAAAGGCGAGCGACTACGACTACATCATTTTTGACATGCCGCCCGTCACGCAAGTCAGCCTCACTCCACGGCTCTCGCGGTTCATGGACATGACATTGATCGTCGCTGAGGCCGAGAAAACCAGCAAGGACCTTGTGAAACAAGCTGGCGCGCTGCTGGGAGAATCCAAGAGCCACGTGGGAGTCGTCCTGAACAAGAGCAAATCTTACGTTCCCAAACGACTCGTGCAGGAACTGTGAGAGGGGTTGAGGGTTGAAAGTTGAAGGTTGAAAGAGGGCCGGCGAAGCGGGGTGAAGGTTGAAGGGGCAGGGGAGGACTTGTCCAAAACAAGAGAAGCGGATGTTTAACTACGAGAAGCTGCAAGTCTGGGACGAAGCAATTGCCTTTGCCAGCTTGGTTTACTCAGTTACTCAGAAGTTCCCAGACACAGAACGATTTGGATTAGTTACTCAGATGCGGAGAGCTGCTGTATCTGTCTCCTCGAACATCGCTGAAGGCAGTTCTCGGTCATCGCGAGAGGATTTTGCACGTTTTCTTGAGATTGCCACAGGATCGTTGTTTGAGGTCGTTTCCCAAGCTGCAATTGCGAAGAAACAGGTACTTTTGTCAGAGGCCGAATACATGAGCATTTACGAGGCTGGCGAAAAACAGGTGCGAATGCTCAGCGGCTTAAGGAAATCCCTAAAAGAACACCGCTCTTGAAGAGCCTTCAACATTCAACCATCGACCCTCTGCAGTTGTCGGTCACTACTCTCAACATTCAACCTTCAACTCTCAACCCCTTCGAGTGTTTCGCAATCGTCTCTATTACGGCGTAAAGCCGCTGCTGCCCGCCAGGCTCCGACTCGGCGTGCGCGGCTACCTTGCCCGGCGCGCTCGCGCCACCGTCGCGGACGTCTGGCCCATTTCGCCAGGATCAGAACGAGTTCCAGAAGGTTGGACTGGTTGGCCTGATGGCAAGAAATTTGCCGTCGTCCTCACTCATGACGTCGAAGGACAGCGTGGGCTTGACAACATTCAGAACCTCATCGATCTGGAGAAGAGCCTCGGATTTCAATCTTCATTCAACCTGATACCCGAAGGCGAATACCGCGTTACCCCTGAAATCCGGAAGAGCATCACCGACCAAGGATTTGAGGTTGGCGTCCACGACCTGTATCACAACGGCAAACTATTTCTGAATCGGGCTGATTTCGCGAAGAACGCTGAAAAGATCAATCACTACCTGAAAGACTGGGGTGCATCCGGGTTTAGATCCGGCTTCATGCTCCACAACCTGGATTGGATACACGACCTGAACGTCGCATACGACCTTTCGACATTCGACACCGATCCATTTGAACCCCAACCCCACGGCCAGCACACCATCTTCCCGTTTTGGGTACCGGGTTGTTCAGAGGTCAGAGAGCAGAGGTCGGAGAGCAGAGTTCAGAGGTCGGTGGACGGAAGCCAGACATCAGACCTCAGATCTCAGACGTCCGAGCCTTCAGCCTTTGGCCTTCAGCCTTCAGCCTTTGGTAATTCGACAGGATATGTCGAATTGCCTTACACCCTCCCCCAGGATTCCACGCTGTTCCTCATCCTCAAGGAGCAGCATCCTGACATCTGGATTCACAAGCTCGATTGGGTCGCCAAGCATGGCGGCATGGTCCTGGTGAACGTTCATCCGGATTACTTACGATTCCCGGGAGAAAAGAAGACCGGTCTGACTTACTCGTATACAATGTACGAGCGGCTGCTGGTTTATCTTCGTCAGAAGTATGCCCAAGCTTATTGGAACCCTACCCCGGCAGGCGCAGCATCATACATTCGAGAGATGAGTTCTCCTAAGTCGATCGCACCGCGACTTGGAAATAGGCATTCAGGCCCTAGAAAACGGGCTGCAGTTGTGCTTTATTCCGGTTATCCTAACGATCCGCGTCCACGTCGCGAACTGGAAGCTCTGCTGGATGTGGGAATGGCTGTGGACCTGATTTGCCTTCATGATGACCCCAACTCTCCTAAAAGAGAACAGAAAGGCCATCTCAGCATAACCCGGCTGCCTATTCGTCATCAGAGGAGTAGCAAGTTCCTCTATTTCTGGAATTACGCTCGTTTTTTTCTGTATGCATTCGCTCTGCTGACCCGACGATCCTTGACGTGCAGGTTCGATTTGGTGCATGTGCATAACATGCCTGATTTTCTCATCTTTTCTGCATTGGTTCCAAAGCTTCAAGGTGCCCGGCTCATTCTGGACCTGCATGACCCGATGCCCGAGCTCTACGAGAGCATTTACGGATTGAGTCCCGATTCGCCAGTAGTCCGCATTCTTCATCGAATGGAGAAGGCCTGTATTAGCTTTGCCGATCTAGTGCTTACTCCAAACGAAGCCTTCAGGAGACTCTTTTGTTCCCGTAGTTGCCGTCCCGGGAAGGTTGAAATTGTAATGAACACACCAGACGAGCATTTATTTGCCGTTTCAGAGCGCCCGACTGGTAATCATGCGCCCAAGCAGGAGTTTCGTATCATGTTCCACGGGTTGATCGCCGAGCGCCATGGGCTTTCCACAGCGGTTGAGGCGCTTAAGATCGTTACACCCGATGTACCTCAGGCTGTTCTGGAGATTTACGGAGGAAAGAACGCGTACCTTGCGGAGGTTACAGCTTTGGCCGAAAAGATCGGCGTAGGTGGAAGGTGCCGCTATAAAGGGAAGCGTCCCATTGATGACATCCCGGCAGCTATCGCCGAATGCGATCTTGGAATCATTCCTAACAAACGCACCCCATTTACTGAGATCAACTTTCCAACTCGAATTTTCGAATACCTTTGCATGGGCAAGCCCGTGATCGTTCCGCGAACAGAAGGTATTAAGGATTATTTTGACGAGGGGAGCATTATTTATTTCGAACCAAACGATCCCCCCGATCTCGCTCGCAAGATCGCATGGGTGTACACGAACCCGCAGAAAGTTCAGGGAGTAATAGCTCGGGGCCTTGAAGTTTATGCTCAGCACAGGTGGTCGGCGGAGAGACAAAAGTTCCTTCACCTCGTGTTTAACTTGCTTGGTAACGAATCGGGGACGCTTTCGAAATCCCCACATCCAACTCACCCGGCTGCCCCCGTGAGCCAGGCAAGCACAGCACTGACCGATTAGGTTCGTCTTCGTAAGCGCAGTGATCGAAGTATGAGTTGCCAAGAATATGCGATAGTGACTCCCGTTCGCAACGAGTCCCGGCATCTTTCCGAGACCGTGGAGTCTGTGGTGGCGCAGAGCTTGCGGCCCAGACTTTGGCTGATTGTTAATGATGGCTCAACAGACAGCACGGCAGCCATTGTGGACGAGGCAGCGGCGCGTCATCCATGGATTAGGACCATTCACCGTCCTGACCGCGGGTTTCGCAAATCGGGTGGCGGCGTTATCGAAGCCTTCTATGATGGTTTTGAACTCCTTTCGAAAACGGCACCAGGTTGGGATTACCTCGTGAAGCTCGACGGTGACCTGCGCTTCCAACCTGATTACTTTAAACAATGCCTCTCCCGGTTCGATGCGGATCCGAAGCTCGGCATTGGTGGCGGCATGGTATGTGAAGCCATGGGCAACCAGTGGATCGAGGAGTCCAAAGGAGACCCTGCTTTCCACGTGAGAGGCGCCACGAAAATCTATAGACGCGCGTGTTGGGATGCTATCGGTGGTCTGCTTAAGGCTCCAGGCTGGGATACGCTGGATGAACTAAAGGCAAACATGCTTGGTTGGAATACCTACACCTTTCGGGATTTGAAGCTGCTGCAGCTCAAATCCACCGGCACAGCCGATGGGACCTGGAAGAATTGGGTGAAGAACGGCAGAGCGAACTATATTACGGGGTATCATCCTTTGTTCATGCTGGCCAAGTGCGGGAGGCGGATCATGCGCCCCCCCTTCTTTGTTGCTGGCATGGCGCTGCTTGTTGGTTTTTGTGGCGGATATCTTCGCCGACTTAAACAGGTCGACGATCCAGAACTCATAACGTATTTGAGATCCCAGCAGATTAACCGTTTGCGTGGTCGGCACAGTCTGTGGTCCTAATCCCGCCCCAATGAGCGATTTCTTATTAGATTTCCGGAACGGGCCAGATCGGTCCGCGGCCGCCCAGAAGGCAGCCGATTCGTTTACTTGGTGTCCGGATTCGAGAACCCAAATCATCGATAAAGGCTTGTTTAGTCTTGTTCTTGCCGGGGTCGACGACCAGCGACTTTGGGGACCGTGTGAGGTGGACAGCGCAGATGGAACTGTGTTTGTCGCACTGGCTGGCCGGATCGTGCTGAACGATGAGGATTGGGAGTCTTCAACGAAGAGCGATAATCGGGGTGGAGTAGTCTGCAAAGCTCTTCTAACCAAATACTTGCAGCAAGGGCTTGATTTCATTCCCACTCTGAATGGGAATTTTGCCGTTTTCATTTACGATGGACGGTCCTCGACCTTTCATCTTGCCACAGACAGGGCGGGTATGCTCTTGTCCTATGGCCCAACGGCGTTCGAAAAGACACCGGTTCTTGGCTCCCACCCGGATGTATTGGCCTCCACGCTAGGGGAAGAGCAGAATCTGGACATGGTCTCTCTCGCTGAGTTCGTCACTACGGGAAGGCTGACTCCGCCACACACCTACTATAGGGGAGTTCAAGCACTGGAGAGCGGAACATTATACACAATCGACCTTTCCTCCCAATCACGGATACTGCAGCGGAAACGGTATTTTGATTTTCGATTCAGAATTGCCCCCGATTCGCAGGAAGAGAGCCTGGCTGAGGAACTGGCGGTTGCATTCCGAAGCGCTGTTCGCAAGCGCAGTCATTTCCGTCTTGGCAAAACGGCTGTTGCCCTTAGCGGCGGGCTTGATTCCCGCGCCATTCTGTCGGCAGCCACGAGCGGTTCGGAGCTTTGTGCTTTCACCCTCTACGACCAGCCGAACCTGGAGTCGAGAACCGCTCAGGCACTCGCTCAGGCGGCAGGTGTTCCGTTTACAGCGGTTCAGCGACCTGAGGACTATTACGTTCGCTCGGCCGAACTCGGCGTGGCGATTTCCGGGGGGGCAGGCAATATCGCCAGCAATCACTTTTTGGGGGTGAGAAGTCGGCTGGCCGACATGGGCATCAAAAACCTGCTCACAGGCTGTTACTGCGATTACTTGTTGAAGGGACTTTCCCTCAACACGCAGGAGCGGAAGCTCTCTCGGAAGGAGCAAATCTCAGGCTTTAGCTTCCAGCATTATCATCGTCACTACCAGGGCCGGACTTTGCTTCGCACACAAGTAGTGAGCAGACTCGAGGAGAGATTTCCCGAAAGCCGGCAGCCCATTTTTTCTGAGGAGGATTGGTTGAATGTTGAACACAAACGTGCGTTCCCGCTTGCCTATGAGGGCGATTTGGCACAGCGGGCCATTCCGCAGCGCGTCATTCCTTGGTTCGTGCCGATGGCTGACAATGCCATTCTGGATGTCTATCTGAAAATCCCGTCCAGATTGAAGCTGAACAGCTCGCTATTTCGACGAATGGTGCAGATTGTCTGCGACAAAAAACTGGCAGCGTTGCCCGACAGCAATACAGGCGCCCCTATACAGTCCTCGGCGATCTCCTTTTGCTGCCACCGTTATGTTTCCGCGCTGCGAAACAGGCTCAATCGCCGTTTTCACCGAGGCTTGGCCACGCGCGGGTCATGGCCGAACTGGAGGTTTCTCATCGGCAACAGCCCACAGATGAGGGAGCTTTGGTTGCGACCCAACGATTACGCTGTGGATATCTCAATGCGCCTTTTTGGTCACAATCCTTTCGCTTCGTTCCCAATCTCACCCAGCGATGGCGATATCGAACATTCTTTGCGCTTGTTCACTTTGAAGCTTTGGCTGGATCAGCGTGCGGGTTCGCGGTTCTCGTTTAATGACTGCTGAGAAAATCCCTCATTGATGTGAGAGTTTGCGACCTCCAAGCTGACGCCTGCCAAATGGACGTTTCGATAATTATCGTTAACTGGAACACCGAAGAGTTGCTCAAGAACTGTTTGCGTTCAATCGCGGCAGCCTCTCTCGATCATCAAGTTGAAACCATCGTTGTTGACAACAACTCAGCCGATGGGTCTCGTGACATGGTGGCTCGGGAGTTCCCGGCTGTGAAACTCTTCAACTCCGGGGCGAACCTGGGGTTCGCCAAGGCCAACAATATAGGCCTGCGTCATGCGACAGCTCCTTTGGTGCTGTATCTCAACCCGGATACTGAACTCCGAGCAAATAGTCTGACGCAGATGGTGGATTTTTTGCGCAGAAACCCTTCCGTTGGAGCACTCGGTTGCAAGATTCGCAATGCTTCTGGGACACTGCAACAATTGGGACTTCAGTGGTTTCCATCTCCGATAACCGAGATTCTCAGATTGATGGGAGCGTCAGAACGGTCACTGTCCCGGTTTCCCAGCATCTTTCCCTATCATGAGCCGCAACTGAGCGGTTTTGTGAAGAAGCTATATGGGGCGTGCCTGCTGGTGAGACGCACGGTATTGGATCAGGTTGGTGCTTTTGATGAGCGTTTTTTCATGTATTGCGAGGACGTTGATCTGTGTCATCGCATTTCGAGTGCCGGTTGGCGTATTTATTACCTGGCTGAGGCGGAGATCCTTCATTTGGGAGCCAGTTCCAGCGCGCACACGGTTAGCGGTTTCTCCGTGTTAATGATGTGCGAATCGAAATCGAAACTGATTCGAAAACACTTCGGTTTGCTCGGGAGCGCTGGCTTCCGAGGTGTCCTCGCGATCGGTGCCCCGTGTCGCCTATTGGGATTGTTAGTTGTCAGGACCCCTCTCTTCGCGCGATTAGGCATTTCCAAAGCGTACTTGGATTCAGGAATTTTCAAGTACACGACCATGACGAGATGGGCTTATGGAATTGAAAGACCAAGAGTCAAAGAATGAAGCTCCATTGTGCTGCGTTTGACGCAAAAATGGACACTGGATTTCGTGTTAGCACCTTGCGTTACGCTTCATTACCTGCAACTTGTCTTGATTGGCCTGAAACGTGCTGTTACACTCAGGCATGATCGAGATTTGTTTAGGCGATCAGGCGTCGAAGGGAGGACTTAAGTTCGTGTATCTTCGTTCCTGTCGTTGGTTTTTTCTTTTAACTTTCACAGTTCTGTTAGAGTTTGGCTCCTTTGCGGCTCTGGTAGCTCCGCCCACTCTTTCCATTTCTGAAGGTTTCGACACGGGTGTTGATGTTTCTTCCTGGCTTACCTGGAACGACGTTAACTCTGCGACCTCGAGCTACAGCGTGGAAATATCGACTGATAACAAATCCTACACGCAGATTTTGCGTACCGGGCTGGGGGAGCAGACTGCAAAACTGCGGGTCCCGTACGGGGTGTTATACTGGGCGCGAGTTCGGGCAATGTTGGGAACAAGTGCCTCCGGGTTCTCGCCGACGGTTCAAATTGTCGGAGTAGCACCGCCCTCCAGAATAACGGCTGTTTCCACGAACACTGGTTCAGCATTGGTCGGTTGGCGTGACAATTCAAAGAATGAGGAGGGGTTCTCCGTGGAGCGAAGTCGGGATGGCGGACAGACGTTCACGATAATCACCAAAGTCGCTTCCGGAGCTAGTTCGTTCCTTGACAGCACGGCTTTGCCAGCGGAGCGGTACCTTTATCGGGTTCGCGCCTTTGTAACCGCCGGAGAGTCACCTCCAACCGAGACCGTAGAAATTGCTCCCGGCCTGCCGCCAGATTCCCCAGGGGAGGTTGATGCTTATACGATCAACGAGTCAACCACAGGGACTTCGTCCACCAGCGTCCTGGTTAACTGGAAAGATCGTTCTCTTACCGAAACCGGTTGGCGAATCGATCAGCGCACCGAAACAGGCACGTGGACTAAAGTAGGCGCTTACCCTTCGTCATATACCGGCAACTCCCATCTCGTGAGAGGGTTGTCCCCTGGAACGATCTACTATTTCCGAGTTTGCTCCACCAACGGCGCGGGCGATTCCATTCCCGTGGTGGCACGCATAGCCTTGCCATCTGTGCCCAACCTTAGTTCAACCTCGCCTCGCACTTGGTATGTGGATTCCGCTGCCCCCGCCTCGAATCTGAGCGGCCAGTCCTGGGCAAATGCATGGCTGGATTTCAGCAGCATCAACTGGGTGGCAATCAAACCTGGAGACACTCTACGCATCAGCGGTGGGATGACCAACCGGGAATACTCCACTGTTCTGCATGTTTCAGCATCTGGTGCTGAGGATAAACCGATCACGATAGCTGTGGGAAAAGATAACGGCTATTCCGGTCGGGTGATCATGAAGAAGGGAGTGACTTTCCACGCTTCCCGCTGGGTCACGCTGGATGGATCTCGGGACACGAAATTCGTGCCAACTGCTGTGACGGCTCTCAGCCCCAACATCAACATGGAAATCCAAAACCCAACCGGCACCGGGATCTATGGTACCGTGCCGCAAGGGCTCACCATTCGGTGGTTGGAGATTCATAGTACGGGGACGTCGTCGCAGACGACGTATGATCATGGGATCCGGTTGAACGCAACCGATCCCAAGTATCAACCCACCCAGGTCGAGATCGCTTACTGTCATATCCACGACAACTGGGTGGACGGCGTGAATATCCCTGGGAATACGGAACCTTCCTATGGTGACGTCGTGGTGCATCATAATCTCATTGAACGCAACGGGGATGATGGGATTCAGATCGCTGGAGGAGTGGATGTCCACGATAACATCATCCGAAAGCGCAGGCTCGGAGAGGGGACGGGCCACCCGGACGGCATACAGACCGGCGGATCCTATTATCGGATATACAACAACCTGATCTATGATTTCGGAAACTCCTTGATCTTTGCTGAGGTCTCCCGCCCGACAAATGGCTGGATTCATATCTACAACAACGTATTCACGGTTCAGGAAATACAACCACCCTACGGTGTGTCGATTACCTGCAACGCGCTCGGCTATCCGGGGGGGTATATTGCCGAAATGATCAATTCCCAGATCCAGATTGTAAACAATACATTCATCGGCCTGCCCTCCGCTGCAATTACACTGACCCGCAGCTCATCCAACGAAGTCGGTATCATCCGGATGCGTTCCTCGAGCGTCGGCAATAACATCATTCACAACTGCGCCTACAACTTCCCCGATAACGGCAGCCCGATTTCTCTGAAAGGCCAGGATGGCGCCGGGTTTGAATTCAAGACCCTCGATTTCCCCTTCGAAGGGAATGTCGTATCCGGTGCCTGCAAGCGGATTCAATACCTGGCAAGCGGACCGCATGTCTCGGCGGAAACCTTGAATTCAGCGTTGGGTTTCACTCGCAACATCAGCACCTCGCCTCTGTTCGTCGCCTTTGCCAACTTGAATTTTCGTCTGGCGCCGGGCGATGTCTCCGCCACCCGGCGAGGTGTGGATCTGACCGCTTTAGCCGCGTTGATGCCCGGTTTAACAAGTGATAAGGATGGCAACCCGCGACCCTTAGGGAAATCGTGGGATGCGGGGGCGTATAACGCCACCACCGTCGTCCTGCAGCCCCAACCACCCGGCAACGTCCGGGTTATGGGTAATTAGTCAACAGGTTAGTTCCAATCCATTCGAGCCTTTCGTGGCTTCCGCGCCCAGCCTGTCTGGGCGCGGAAGCCACTCTTCTTTCGGAAACTGCTTTGAAATCTCTAAAGGTTAGCGCTGCCAGCAATCTTGGGTTGATGGCTCTGAACGTCGGCTTGGCCTTCTTCCTGACTCCGATGCTCCTTCGTCACCTGGGGGAGGAGCGATACGGCTCTTGGATGCTTGTATCTTCTTTGATTGGGTATTATGGGCTGCTTGAATTTGGCATTGGCTCGGCGCTGTTCCGCTTTGTGCCCCTGTACCGAGGGCAGGGGGATTTGGCTCGAGTCGGTGCGGCGGTAAACACCGGCCTGGTCTTTTATTCCGGAGTGGGGTTGCTCGTTTGCGCGGCGGCCTATTTGTATGCGGATTCAGTCGCCGTGTTCTTCGGTGGCGGTGCGGAATTGGCAACGCTCCTGAGGCTTGTGGGCCTGGCGGCGGTTTTTGATTTACCAGGCATTATCCTGAGTACCGCAATAAAAGGCTTTGAGGGGTTTGTCTCGGCAAACCTCATGACGGCGGTTGGCTTGGTTCTACGTTTCGTTCTGTTGATCGGCTGTGTTATTGGCGGGTACGGATTGGCCGCGATGGGATGGACCCTGGTAATCACCCGTTTTGTGGCTTTGGCTCTCAATTATTATAACTTTCGCGCCGTCTGCCAAGGGGTCCGGATCGATTGGCGCCAGGCCTGCTGGTCCGAGTTAAAAGCGTTAATCTGCTATGGAGGGCTGATTCTTGTCGCTTCTACCGCCAACAACCTTGCGGTGGAATCCCCAAAACAGATTGTTGGTAAAGTGCTCTCCCTGCAAACTCTCGGATTATTTGCGATTCCACTGATGCTGATCGGTTACTACCGTCAGGCAATCATGGCGATCACTCGAACCCTGTCTCCGCGCTTCAGCCTGTTGACTGGCAGCAATCAGGTTGACTCCATGCGCGGCCTGTTTCTGCGTGCGAGCCGCCACGTCGCGATTGCGGCTTCCGGCCTTGGCGTGCTCTTGCTGACCATCGGGCCGGCTTTCGCCGTGGTTTGGACTGGAAAGGCGGCGCTTCAAACCATGGCCATTCCGTTGTACATCCTGAGCGCCGGAACGATGGTTCTCGTGACCTTCCGTCTCGGAAGCGACCTGCTGTTTGGCATGGGAGAGCAGAAGTGGGTTTCCACCTTCGAGGCTGTGGAAGCCCTGAGTATCGTCGGACTATGCATTCTGTTTTCCGGAAAATGGGGAGTCACGGGTGCTGCCTTCGCACTCGCGTTGCCACCGCTTGTCATTCGCGGTTTGTGGCAGACATATGTGATTGGCAAACTGTTGGGAATTAAGTTTACGACCTTTCCACTTTCAATTGTGGTCGTTCCATGGGCCTGCGCAGGATTCATAACATTGGTGTTCCATCTCCTGTCCCTACCATCCATGATCCACGGTTGGGTTTCACTGATTCTAGCGGGGACGGGCATCTGCATAGCCTACGGCCTTCTCGCTTTCGGGTTGGCGCTGACCGCCGCGGAACGGGGTTCCACTTTGAACTGGATTAAGCGCCGGTTCAACCCGGCCACCACGGCACCCGGTCCTGACCGTATTAAGTTATGAGCGACTTCCTGGTTCATTTCACCAACGCGGATTCTGGCCCTCAGCTTCTCGATGCTTTAAAGAGCATTCAAGGCGAGCAGAAGGCTTCGGGGTACATCCGCAAGTTCCCTTGGGGAACCGTGGCCATCCTGAGCGAGCGGTTTGCCCAGAATGTGCTTTCAGACGACCAGGGGCTTTGTGGGTGGGTCGGGGACTTGGTTCATGCGGACCCGATCGGCCTGCTGAGTCGTGTGCGCGAAGCACTGCGGCGCCGCCTGTCTGACGAGCGGACCTCGCATTCCTCGTTGGCTGAAGAGCCAGCATTTTCCGAACTGAACGGCGCCTTCGCTCTGCTTTTTGCAGATGACACTGGCCTCTGGGTTGTGACTGACCCAATGAACTTCGTACAGGTGTATGAGACCCGGGATCAGGGGAAACTCTTGGGGATTGGAACTCATGCGGACACGGTGACTCAGATTTGCGGCCAGACCTCGCGCCCGGACCTCTGCTCCGTGGCAGAGTTTCTTAACGCGGGCACGCCTTCGTTCCCGCATACGATGCATGAGGCCACAAAGGAATTGGCTCCTGGGTCCGCACATCGGGCGTGCTCGGATTCGGCTTTGGGGGCTCGACCAGTGCTATGTTATTGGTCGCCCCCCGCTGAACTGACATCTGGTACAACTTTCGAGGAACAGGCCGAGGTATTAAGGCACGCACTCACATCCGCGGTGCGCGATCGCTCTCGCCCTGACCGGATGGGTTTGTTTCTCAGCGGTGGATTGGACTCCCGGGTTGTTCTGAACCTTGTTCCCCGGGAAAGCGATTGCCTCGCATTAACTTTCTCAAATGCTGCGAACCGAGAGACCCGAATTGCTGGCCGGGTTGCACACGCTTTGGGCCGTCAATGGCAACTCCTGCTGCGTTCGCCGGAGGCTCTCGCAGAGTGTCTTCCTACCGCAGTGCGCATCCTGGGCTGTGAGTATGAATGGGTACATGCGCAGATTATCGCCATGCGCCAGCAACTTGAGCCGCTAGGCCTTCAATCCATACTCCTGGGTACTCAGTTCAACGTGTATCTCAAGGGCTACTGGGCGGCGGACTGGCAGCGCCATAAACGGGGCGGGGGGTTCTTGAAACCCTCATTCGAACGACGCTCGGTCGATTACCTGGATGTGGTTAAACCCGAATGGAAGGGACTGTTCAGATCGGAAATACAGGAAGGTCTTTTGAATCGCCGCCGCACACTGGTCGAGACACGCCAGGGAGACGGCCGCAGCAGCTTGGCGGAATGGCTCGAGGTCTACCCGTTTACTCAGGAACGAGGGAATGGCTTCTGGCTTGCAGAACGCCGTTTGCTCCCCACGCGCTATGTTGGCATGGATCGCCGTTTGCTCGACTTCGCCTTCCGCTGTCCCCTGATCTACAAGCTGGGGGACCGTGTTTTTAATGCCGCGGTTGCGCCCCTCTATGGAGCTTCGGCACGAATTCCGGCTGCAGCCGACGGGGTTCGTCCGTTGAGCGGGGTGGCGTCTCGCCTGGCACAACGAGCAGTCCGAAAAACCCAAAAACGTTGGAATTCACTTTTGTCGAACACCGGATTGCGGAAGGAAGTGCAGCACTCGTGGCACGACTACGAGGGTTATTGGAAGGGCAGCGCACGAATCGCCAGTCTGGTCGACCAATGCGCAGCAGGCCTTTCAAACCCAGAGATTCCTGTTCTCAAAACTGGGGCCGCTGATTTGCTCAAATCTCCGAACCTCACCTGGCGGCAAGGTTTCCGATTGCTCCAGTTAGGCGCCTGGAGGATGAAGCATTAGGGCCGTGCTGCGCTTGAGTCAGCCTTTCAACTATTAGCCTTACAATTCAGAAACTATGGATATTGAAATTTCCTTCATCGCATATAACAGGCTGGTCTATACCCGTCTGGCCGTTGAGAGATTGCTCTCAGATCCTTCAGAATCCTTCGGCCTGGCCATTTGGGACAATGGTTCCACCGATGGAACGCGCGAGTATTTGGATAGTTTGACAGATCCGCGCATCACTCGAAAAATCTTCTCTGACAAGAATCTGTATTTAACTGGAGCAGCAAATGAATGCTTTCGCACATCCAAAGCTGATCTCCTTTCCATCGTCCCGGACGATTTTCTGGTTACCCCGGGCTGGACACGCCAGCTTGCTGAAGCCCACAAAGAGGTGGATCAATTTGGTTTCGTAGGATGCTGGCACTATGGACCAGAGGTTTTTGACGAGCGGCGATGCGCTCACAAAATTCAGACTTTCGGCAGGCATAAGATTCTTCGCCATCCATGGACCGGCGGAGGAGCGGGATTGCTTAAGAAAAAGGTTTGGAATGAATGCGGTCCTTTCGAAGGCATCGCCACGCCGAGTTGCTGGATTCGGATGGCTCAGAAGGGATATGTCAATGGATTTTATGTCCCTGTTATTCCAGTGGAACATATGGATGACCCATGGTCCCCATACTTCCAGGAGGCAGGCGGGAAAATCAGCGAGTTTCGAAAGCTGCGCGGGTTTTCCACAATCGAGAAGATTCGAAGCCATCGCGACGCTGTTCTGGGCGAAATCCTCGACGGCCCGTGGGAGGTTAGCAGGTACATCGGGTGGCGTGGAAAGTTGCGTCGCTACCGCCGGAGAATCGCCAGAATGCTCGGTAAAAGATAGTGCCGTGTCTCAAGCAAGGAATTAAAATTAGAGCGCTAAATATATGGAATTCATTGACCTAAAAACCCAATACAAGAAGTATCGTGCGGAAACAGACAAGAGAATGCAACAGGTCCTCGACCATGGACACTTCATCATGGGACCCGAGATCGGAGAACTTGAGGAGGCGTTGCTCAAGTACGTAGGCGCCCGGCATTGCATTACCGTCTCAAGCGGGACGGCCAGCCTCGAGATCGCCCTCCGGGCGCTCGGCATCGGGCCAGGGGATGAAGTCATAACCGTACCGTTTACCTGGATCAGTTCCGCTGAGGTGATTGGGTTGGTCGGTGCCAGACCGATGTTTGTTGATATTGAACCAGAGACATTCAATATCGATACGAAAGCACTGGAAAAGGCCATCACCCCAAAGACTCGTGCCATCATCCCGGTGAGTCTCTTTGGCCAGATGCCCGACTATAATCGAATCAACTCCATCGCAGCCAAGTATGGCATACCTGTGATTGAGGATGCGGCGCAAAGTTTTGGCGCGACTCAGGATTCTCGCCGAAGTTGCGGGGTCACGCTCATTAGCAGCACCAGTTTCTTTCCGGCCAAGCCGCTCGGTTGCTACGGGGACGGTGGCGCTCTTTTCACGAGTGATGATGCATTAGCCGAGAAAATGCGGGCGATCCGCACGCATGGGGGGTTGAAGCGGCACCATCATCCTTTGCTCGGGACGAACGGACGTTTTGATACTCTCCAGGCAGCCGTACTGCTGGCAAAGCTGCCTCATTTCGAGTGGGAGGTCGCGGAAAGAGGGCGGATCGGACAACGCTACTCGGAGTTGTTAACGGGCTGTTGTATTGTTCCAGCGATAGCCGCCGGGAATACCCACGTTTACGCGCAATACACAATCCGGGTCCCCAACCGGGAACTATTAGCTGCGGAATTGAAAAAGAGGGGAATACCCACGGCTGTTTACTATCCCAAATGTCTCCATGAACAGCCTGTATTTGCAGCTTCGGGCTCCAAATTAGGGGATTTCCCAGTCGCAGAGAAAGCCTCACGTGAGGTTATAAGCCTTCCGATGCATCCTTTCTTGACAGAAGAAGACCAGGACATGGTGGTAGCATCGGTAAAGGAGGCGCTTGCGCAAACAGCGGCGGTTGCCTGAAGCAAAACGAAAGAGAACATTAATCAGACTATGGAACCAACCAATTTTTCCAGGGACCTGGCACTCATCGGAGCAGGGTATTGGGGCAAAAACCTGGCTCGTAATTTTAACGAGCTTGGTGCATTGCACACGATTTGCGACACGAACAAGGACCTTCTCAATTCGTATGGAGAAGCCTTTTCAAAAGTAAACAAGACGTGTGAGATCGAAGCACTTCTTGCCGATCCGGCCATCAAGAAGGTTGCGATCGCTGCTCCGGCGGTTTTGCATTACGATCTGGCAAAGCGTTCCTTGCTGGCCGGCAAGGACGTTTATGTCGAGAAGCCCCTCTGCCTGGAAGTGCAGCAGGGTGAGGAACTGGTCGCTCTTGCCGAAAAGAAACAGCAAGTATTAATGGTTGGCCATCTATTGCAGTATCATCCCTGTGTTCAGAAACTCCAGGCTCTCCTGGCGGAAGGGGAACTCGGGAAGCTGCACTATATTATTTCGAATCGGCTGAATCTGGGCAAAATTCGACGCGAAGAGAATGCCCTGTGGAGTTTCGCCCCTCACGATATTTCGGTCATCCTCTCCCTGGCGGGGAATCAGATTCCGAAACGGATCATTTGCACGGGTGAGTCCTACCTCACCCAGGGGGTTCCAGACACAACTCTTACCTCGATGCAATGGAGTGGAGGCGTGCGTGCGCATGTTTTTGTAAGCTGGCTGAACCCTTTCAAAGAACAAAAACTGACTGTCATTGGATCAAACGGCATGGCTGTTTTCGATGACACGCGCCCTTGGAACGAAAAACTCGTCATCCACCGTCACTATCTTACATGGACTGAAGGCCAAATCCCGACACCGAGCAAAACAAAAGGCGAGGCAGTTTGCCTTCCAGAATCCGAGCCGTTGCGCAACGAATGCTTTCATTTCCTGGAGTGCTGCCGCGACCGCCGGAAGCCGAAAACCGATGGCAACGAAGGCCTCAGAGTGCTTCGTGTCCTGCATGCCGCCCAGGAAAGTTTGGGCAGCACGGACACAGGGGCTCAGGAACCCGGCCCGAAAAAGGCGGCGCCGGCCTATTTTGTGCACCCAACGGCAGTTGTCGATGAGGGCGCTATCATAGGAAAACAGACTAAGGTGTGGCACTTCAGCCATGTGATGAAGGGAGCCCAGATCGGCGAGCGCTGTGTCTTCGGGCAGAACGTGAACGTGGATGCCGGCACGATCATTGGGAACAACGTCAAAGTTCAAAACAACGTTTCGATCTACACCGGCGTGACGATTGAGGATGATGTGTTCCTCGGCCCCTCATGCGTTTTGACTAACGTGACCAACCCCCGTTCACAGGTAAACCGGCACGCGCTTTACGAGAAAACGCTGATCCGTCGAGGAGCAACAATTGGGGCGAACTCCACGATTGTGTGCGGCGTCACGCTGGGCCGTTATTGTTTCATAGCGGCCGGATCAGTTGTCACAAAGGATGTTCCGGATTACGCACTGGTGGCTGGAGTGCCCGCCAGGAAGGTTGGTTGGATGAGCCGGCACGGACATCCATTGACGGCTGGGAATAACGGCATTATGGTCTGCCCTGAGAGCAAATTCAGGTACAAACTGGACGATAATGGGAAGATGTCCTGCTTGGATCTTCCGGAAGATCAACCACTGCCACCTGAGCTTGTCAAAGGTGAAAAGTCGTATGATGAGTTTAAAAAAGTCGGCTAAGATTGGCTAGCAACCCCTGCGAGTATCCCAATGATGTTGTCTGAACGGAATAAGCGTAGGGGCGGGCATGCCGGGCTGGTTCTGGGCTGCATCCTGTGTTTGGTCTCATGGTGCAGCCCGGCAAGTGCACAATCGGTCATTACCGGCATTGATAAGCAGGGGCGAATCGCATGGACTGGTGCTGGAAACTTGGGTATCACCGTGATTGAGCACGCGCCAACTCCTACCAACACTCAATGGGCACCTTGGTTCTATGCCCTTCCTTCGGACGGTTCAGCCAGTGTCCCATCACCAGCGACAACAGCCTTCTTTCGATTAAGGACCAGCACCAACCCGCCCAATGAAAATTTGGTGCTGCATCTGACGTTTGATAATGCATTCACCAACGGTCTGCTTTTGGACTGCTCGGTGCACAACAATCATGGCATCCGCTACGGCAGCAATCGGTGGCCAAGCTTGGTTGCGGGGCCTGACGGCAGCCAGGCCGGGGAGTTTCATGAATACTACGACGGCTATGGCAAGTACGGAAAATCCGGCGATTACGTCGTGGTTCAGCACAGCCCAACCCTGTTGAATCTCACACAGGCCACATTCTCGGTCTGGGCATGGTACTATACGGCTCCCTCGAACAACTATTCGATCAATCGGACCTGTACCTTGCTGGATGGTTTTTACCAGGGGGCCGCTTTCGGCTGGCGGTTGGGCCGTTCTTATACTGACAACACCCGTTTTGATGTGTCGGACTCACTCAAGGAAGTGCATTCGGTATTGAGCTTCCCAGACAGCACCTCTCGCACGGGTGGAAACTCCGGCGGATGGAACCTTTACACGGTGACGTTTGATGGCCTTAACTTCAGAGGCTATTTCAATGGACAACTCTTTCAGACCACGGCGACTCCGGGCGTTACAAACCTTGTAGCAGGCGGAACCTACATTGCGCTGGGAACCTGGAATTTCGGTCGCTGGCCAACTTGGGATGATACGGATGGGTATCCCAATGCGGGGTGGATGAACGGGAGTATCGACGATCTTCGTGTGTATAATCGCGCGTTGGGCAGCAATGAAGTTATGAATCTGTTCCTCAGTTATCAGCAACCCGCCGCAGCGTCCAATTGAGCGATTCCTTTTTCGCAGACGATTTAACTCAAGCCAGCTTGCTTTTTTGACGCTTCCCTACCCAGGATGTTTGTCAGCATCATCATTATTGTCGGTGCTTTGATTCTTGCACAGTGGAACTTCAGGCGAGATTTTTCCCTGGGCGTCGGCTCCGTTGTCTTTCTCTTGGTGTTGCTGCCTACCGAGGTGCGCCTGGATATGCCCGGCGCACTGCCGGAATTGACAGCACATCGAGTCATTCTGCTGTTCTTCTTTCTTAAAACTCTCCGCCACTCGGGGGGATTTTCGATTCCGCCGAAATCCGTCATCCTGACGCTGCTTTGGCTTATAGCAGTCGAACGCCTGATGTCCTCGCTCGTAGCTGAGGAGTCCGCGGCCAGTTTCAAGACCCTTTTTGGGTATCTCATTGAAACAGTCCTCTATTTCAAATTGGTCCTCACTGTTCTCACTGATCGGCGAACCATTTCTTGCGCGCTATGGAGCAGCCTGTTTGGATTTGTGATCATTTCGGGCATTGCGATCGTTGAGAAATACAGAGGGATCAATCTTGCCGCCATGGCGATTCCTGGAATGGCCGATTTCCATAATACCGTGTCCGCGACGTTCCGGCATCGAATCCTCCTCGGCTACGCAATGGCCATGGCATTCCCCCTGGTCGTGGTGATGCAGGGTGTTGCTCAGGGGCGGGCGCAACGGTGGTTTGCATGGCTGGGGATGTTTTCCGTGGTCGCGGCCTGCTATTTCGGCAACAGTCGCGGGCCGTGGGTTGGGCTTGCGCTCGGCCTGGGTGTGATGTTGTTCATGGGAGGCGCCAGCGTTGTTCGAAGACTGCGTTGGGTCATCGTACTCACGCTTGTTGTGCTGGTAGCTCGGCCTGGCATCTTTGAAACCATTGCCAACCTCTGGCAGCACAGTTTTGATGAGACCAGCCTCAAAGGTCGTTCAGCAAGCTACCGTCTGCGGTTGTGGCAGGTGGCATATAATCAGTTGCGCAAGTCACCTGAACGGTTGGTGCTGGGCTATGGAGGAAGCGCCACCCGCTCGATGGACCTGGGTGACGAGTTTGAACGCGGCTCTGGCGGAACTGCGGGGCAATTGGGGCACACGAGCTGGGACAGCCAGTATGCCTCGAATTTTCTTCAATACGGGACATTGGGGCTCCTTTTAGAATTGATACTTTACTTCGCGATCCTGCGGCTCGCTTTCCGCGCCTGGTGGGCTGGCGGCCGGGGGCAGCGCGAAATAGCAGCAGCCTGCCTCGCTTCTATTGGAGTTTTTATCTGGGCCATGTCCAATGTGGCCATTTTCAGCCCTCAACTCCAGTTCATCTTCTGGACGTTCGTCGCTATCGCCGAGAGGCTAAGCGTCTTCGCGAGAAATGCGGAAACTGGGGCCAATGATGCTCTGGAGGATGGTGAGCAGCCGGCGCCTGCTGTGTTCGATGGAGACCCCAAGCCCGCATGATCAAAACCATCATCCCTGCACGTGTTCTGCACTTCCTGGCCTTGGGCTTGGGAGTAATCCTTTCGCACATCTCGAGCGCAGCAGACTGGTTCGTGGATAGTACCGCAGCAGGCAGCAATACAGGAATCACCTGGGCTGACGCTTGGAAGGACCTTGGATCTATAAAGTGGGGGCCCGGCGGTCTGGTCGCCGGAGATACTGTTTTCATTTCCGGGGGAGATTCAGGCAAGACCTACCGGGAGAGCTTGCGCACGGGAGTGGCAGGCTCCTCGAATGCTCCTATAACGATCCGGGTCGGACAGAATCAAGGCCATAACGGACCTGTGACGATCCTGGGCCAGGTGAGTATCAGGCACGACTGGGTCACGCTAAACGGCGGGAGGAACTCGGATGCGGAATGGCCAAAACAAATGCCGTTTACTCGCGAAAACCTGCTCCTGCTGCTGACTACGAACATAGGGCTTTCTGTGTGTTCGGAAAGCGGCCCATCTGTCCTCATGGAAGGCCTCTATGGCAACCGGTGCAGATGGGTTCGGACAGAATCGGGCCGGAACCATGGGATTCAACACTCTCACAAATCTAGATCCGGCAGTATCGTGACAAGTGCGGAGATCAGCTATTGCCTTGTTCGCTCCAATGCGTTTGATGGGATCAACTTTGTTTCGAATTCGGGAACGAACTGGCAAAGCCTGTTGGTCAGCTACTGTGTCAGCCACGACAATGGGGACGATAATGTTCAGGTCGCGGATTGCACTACGATTCACCATTGTTGGCTGGCAGGCCGGTTGAAGGGGTCACGCGTTGGACATCCGGATACGGTGCAGGCTGTCGGGGATTACTTCTGTCTCCACCACAACTACATATCCGGGGAGTGGAATAGCTGGGTGTTCTTCGAGTTCGGGTACAGTACGATTGGGGCCAGCGACATAGGGAATTGGCGCATTTATAATAATGTTTTTTATACCCCGGGCAAATGGCACAGCTCTGGTTATGGCATCAGCATTGGTACTCAGATGAACGGAGGAAGGCTCCAGAGCGAGTTCATCATGCCGGGGAAGGACGGTGGCATTGTGGAGGCCAAGGTTTGGAACAGAAAGCTCGTTCCAGGAGTCCATATGCGGTTGTGGGCCGCAAGTGAGAAGGGCAGTACCAACTTTGCCATTATGGAACTGGTATCCAAGACCAACGAATACGATGTGGTGCTCAAGAACCTGGAGACCAGGGCTGGCGGCTACTCCGAGAACGTGGAACCCGGGACGCGTGTCTCGGCTACATGGCTCTCCCAGGCCGGGCCTGCCCCGGTCGTCTGCATGACCGTGCTGGATAACGTGAAGATCCCAAACATTTTCATAGTCAATAACACGTTTGCGAACGGGCCTCAAAGCAGCGTGCTTTTGCTAATTAGCAACCCGGCCCACGCTCGCAATGTGGGTCTCACTAACGCAGTGATAAAAAACAATATCTTTTACGATGCAGCCGGGCGTGCTGCAAGTGAGGCGGTGTTGCTGAATGACCGTCACTTTACTTTGGTTTACTCACCCGAAGATTTGATCTTTGACTACAATGTAGTAGCAGGGCGCTCGAAAAGAGTCAGATACGGCACTCGCAGCTACCAGAACGTTCAGGAGCTTAACTTGCATACTGGCTTCAGGCATAACACTTCTCAGGAACCTTTGTTTGAAGATTACGCCAGGGGGAATCTCGAATTGCGCGGCAGAGACACCGCGGCACGTGACGCCGGACAAGACCTGTCAGGCTTGGGACTGGTTGACCTGGATTACGACATTCGAGGGGTAAAGCGGACGGGAAAATGGGATATGGGAGCATACGAGCATGAGAATCTCTCAGAAAACTAGAGCGCTCGCTAGCGCCACACCCAGGAACTGAAACGCGAACGATGGGGAGACGAGTTTCAACTGTAAGCGGATTGGTGGACTGGCGCCTTTGCCTCGGTTGTGGTGCCTGGCTCTCTTTTGCCTGGAAAACCGGCCGTTCAGCGAGCACTTCTTCCCGGATGGCTGTGGGGAGGACGCAGACATTTCCTGCGGTGATCCCTGGCACAGGCCTCCTGCAAACGGTGAGGCCGGGCGTTCGCTGATCCTGGCCCGCACGGAACGCGGGCGCGAAGTTCTTCGCCCCGCTGCCGGTTATTAAAGCTCGAGCCCTCCTCACCGGACAATCTCGTCAAATCACAGCAGAATCTGCTTTCGAAGCGAGGCGCTATTTGGGGGAGAGTCCTCACGTTTGGATTGTTGGGTCTCCTGTATCCTATCCTCGATACCGGGGCTTCGCACTTCTCAAAGCGTAGTTAGCCTGCCGTTGCGGGCAAAGGCAAAATCGGTTCCAGGCACGATAAGGCGCGTCATACAAAGGGGTCATTTGAAACCAAATACCAGAAGCTCAAACTCCATGAATTCAGCCAAGCCCGCGGGAAGCCGCAGCGCTTCATCGCTCAGCTCCTCTGCCCATGGGCCCAACGGATCGGCACGCATGATTGGTTTGATGGGAGCATCACTTGACTTGGGCAACCGCGGGGTCGGCGCGCTGGCGGCCTCTCTGATAAAGCTTCTGTCCGGCCCGGGTTCAGGGACAGCGATTACTTTCCTGCTGGGCCGCAGTCATTCCCGGCCGTTTACTCTGGCGACTTCCGATATGCCGCGGCAGCTTCCTGTGGTCAATTACCGGCTGACCCCGCGGGCTCCGTTGAACGAGCAGTTGTGGTGGATCCTCGTTCTTTCAGCAGTTTACCGCATGGTGCCGCTCTCCTGGGTTCGAAGCCGGATTTTGCGGTCCGGGCCATGGTTTCGTACCTTGTCGGCCGCGGACTGGGTTGGAGATATCCGCGGGGGAGACAGCTTTAGTGACATCTATGGAATGAAGCGTTTTGTCTCCGCATCTCTCGCCGTGATTTCAGTAATATGGGTCAAGGGGAGCGTGGTTCTATTTCCACAGACCTATGGTCCTTTCCAATCAAGCCTGGCGCGATGGCTGGCCTCCTATATTCTGAATCGATCTAAACTTGCTCTGGCGCGCGATCACGAGAGCCTGGCAGCCGCGCTTGAATTGGCGCCCAGAGCAGCCGTCAAGTTTTGTCCCGACGTCGCGTTCATGCTGGACACACGAGACCCGGGCGAAGTTCCATTTCAACCACCGCTGCCATATTCTTTGAAGGTGCGGCAAGAAACCCGGCCACTCCCACAAGGGCAGAAAGATGTATTGATCGGCCTGAACATCAGTGGTTTGTTGCTAAACGGAGGCTATACTCGGAAAAACATGTTCGGACTGAAGATGGATTACGAACTGTTTCTGGTTCGACTGATCCAGAGCCTTCTAGCGAGCGCGGACAACAGGATAATACTCGTCCCCCATACTTTCGGGCCTGCGACTAGCGTCGAAAGCGATCCGGCGGCCTGCGCCCTTATTCGAGATCGGCTAAGCTCCAGTCAGCAGGAGCGGGTACACCTCCTCCTCGGCGAATACGATCAGAATCAAATCAAGGCCCTGATCGGGCAATGTGATTTCTTCGTTGGATCACGCATGCACGCTTGCATTGCGGCCCTTTCTCAAGGAATACCGACGGTAGGTGTCGCGTATAGCCGGAAGTTTCGGGGGGTTTTCGATGTCATTTGCGCGGGGGGCTGGGTTGTGGATGGCCGCGACCTCGATGAGGAGAAGGCGCTGCAGGCAACCCTTCAAGTCTTCGTTCAGCGGGAGGAACTCCGAGTCCCTCTCCTTGAGAGAATTCGTGACGTCCAGAGCCTGCTGTCGTCAACATTCGATGATCTGCTTGCGCAGGCAAACCAGACAGATTCAGCCAAGAGCTGATCCTCGGGCGCTCATACGGTTTCAGCCCTGGCGCCTTTCACAGTTCGGCCATTACTCTTTCAAAATAATGAGCGACTCAGACCAGTGTAGAACGCTGCTCGTTGGAGCGGATATTTGCCCGATTGAACGTAACAAGCCGCTGCTGCGGTCTGGTGCCGCAGACCGGTTGTTCAACGGGCTGCTGGAAGATTTCGCACGGGCTGATCTCTTGCTCGCGAATCTCGAATGCCCTCTCATTGAGCGTCCCTCGCCCATTTTGAAAACCGGTCCCAGTTTCGGCGAACCTCCCGATTGTTTGAAGGGGATCAAGGCTGCCGGTTTTAACGTCCTTTCACTGGCCAACAACCATATCCTCGATCACGGAGCCGAGGGCCTGAGAACTACTTTGAAGGCCTGTTCTGAAGCGGGAATTTCAACTGTCGGCGCCGGGGAAAACCTGGAGCAGGCGCGCCGGGTCCTGGTCAAGAACCTCAACGGATTGCGTGTCGGGATACTGTCAATGGCGGAACACGAGTTTTCGCTGGCAACGAAAAATACGCCGGGTGCGAATCCGTTCGATCTGATTGATTTTGTGCAAACGGTGCGTACGCATCGTTCTGAGTGGGATTACCTCGTGGTTCTTCTCCATGGCGCGCATGAATTCCAGGCGATTACTCCTCGAATTCAAAAGACGTGCCGCTTCCTGGTAGAAATGGGGGCTAACGCCGTTATCGTGCAGCATCCGCATGCGCTTGGAGGCTATGAGAATTATGGGGGCGGGCACATTGTCTATGGCCAGGGCGCGCTGTTGATGGACGAAGCAATTTATCGGGACCGGGAATCATTTCACGAGGGCTTTGTCGTCAAACTGAACGTCTCCAGCCAAGGATCTTCGACCATGGAAATCATCCCGTTCACGCAATCCGATCCTGAGCCAGGCGCCCGTCGCCTCGTTGGCGACCGCGCAGCCCGGTTCCGGCGTGTGCTCGAAGAACGAAGCCTCAAAATCCAGGATCAAGCCTTTGTCTCAGCGGAATGGACTGATTTTTGCCGGAAAAACAGGCATGGTTATCGGGCGAGCCTGCTCGGGTTCAATCGGATCATGCACCGGCTAAATCGAACCGGGTTTCTGACCAGGTTCCTATACGGCAGGCGCCCGCTTTTGGGAGTGAGAAACCTGGTGCAGTGCGAAACGCATCGCGAGGCGATTCAGACGATATTCGATGCCGAAGCCGATGGCCGTTTCTAGCGTTCAACGCTTGACTCTCGCTGGTGTAGCCTTTCTGCTGGGGGAAGTGAAATGAGAAACCCATTTGATTTAGACGGAAAGACTGTGCTGGTTACCGGAGCAAGCTCTGGGATCGGCAAGGACCTCTGCATCTTGCTCGCCGGTTTGGGAGCACGCGTTATTCTCGTTGCAAGGAATCTGGAGCGATTGAACGAAACTGCCGGAGTTCTGGAAGGTTCCGGACACATTGTCGAGCCCTTCGACCTCTCTAATGTCGAGCAGATTCCTGCGTGGGTTGTTGCTCTAGCAAGCAAGCATGGCCCTATCGATTGCGTCGTACACAGCGCCGGGATTGCTACGCTCCAACCGATCAGGGGCTGGACGCTTGAAGCGACAGAGAAGCTCATGAGGGTCAATCTTTACGCCTGTTTCGCTCTGGCAAAAGGATTTCGCAACAGGCTCGCCCGAGCACCTGTTAGCAGCCTTGTTTTCATCTCCTCTGCTGCCGGACTCAAGGGAAATGCCGGACGCAGTGTGTATTCCGCCAGTAAAGCCGCAGTGGACGGCTTAACACGCTGTCTCGCCAAGGAGTTGGCAAGAGACGGCATCAGGGTCAATAGCGTCGCTCCAGGAATTGTCCAAACGGAGCTGGTTCAAAACGAAAGACAACTGATGACTGCGGAGCAACTGTCTGAGCTTGAGAAAGAGCATCCCCTGGGTTTGGGCACCCCAAGAGACGTGGCTCATGCAGTCGTTTTTCTTGCGAGTGATGCGAGTCGCTGGATCACCGGATCGACACTTGTCGTGGACGGAGGCTACTCGGCTTGAACAGAAGGGCTCTTTCACAACCAAGACGCAAAGAAAAGACCTGGAGGTTGGGAAAGTTGACCACGGGACAGTTTACCAGCTTCGTCAACGTGCAGGTGTTATCAGATCTGAACAATAAACTATCAAATAACTCAATATGAATCCTGAAATAGCCATCGTTGGTCTCGGATATGTAGGCCTTCCACTGGGCATGCAGTTTGCCCGGTCGGGAGTGAATGTGCTGGGGCTGGATATTGACCAGAAGAAGGTCGATGCTGTCAACGCCGGGCAGAGTTACATCAAGCACATCTCCTCCTCTGACATCGGTTCTCTGGTCTCTGATCTCCGTCTCCAGGCGTCTACCGATTTTTCACGCGTGCGCGAGGTGCAGGCCGTGATTATTTGCGTGCCAACTCCTCTCAATAAAAACCGAGAGCCGGATATCTCTTATATCATTGAGACGGGCAAATCGATCGCACCTCACCTGAAGAAGGGTCTCCTTGTTGTGTTGGAATCGACCACGTACCCGGGGACGACCGATGAGGACTTGAAGGGGGTGCTCGAACAGGGGAGCGGGCTCAAGGCCGGTGTTGATTTCCATCTGGCATTCTCGCCGGAACGCGAAGACCCAGGCAATCCGCAGAGCGTTGTGGCCACGATTCCGAAGGTGGTGGGCGGTTATACCCCCGCATGCCTGGAACGCGCCAAGGCCTTATACGGAAAGGCAATCAAGACCTTGGTGCCTGTATCGTCCTGTCGCGCGGCCGAAGCCACCAAGCTGCTTGAAAACACATTCCGCGGCGTAAACATCGCTTTGGTGAATGAACTCAAGCAAGTCTATCACGCTATGGGCATCGATGTTTGGGAGGTGATCAACGCTGCAAAAACCAAGCCTTTTGGCTTCATGGCCTTCTACCCCGGTCCTGGCCTGGGTGGGCACTGCATCCCGATCGATCCGTTCTACCTCACATGGAAGGCCCGCGAATACGGTCAGAACACCCGGTTTATCGAGCTTGCCGGCGAGGTGAATACGGCGATGCCAGACTATGTGATAAATCGTTTAGGCGCTGCACTGAATGCCCAGAAGAAAGCCGTGAATGGCTCGAAAGTTCTTGTGGTTGGCCTTGCCTACAAACCGAACGTGGACGACGCCCGCGAGTCACCTAGCTTTGTGTTAATGGATTTGTTGCATAAGCTCGGTGCTGAGGTCTGCTACTATGATCCCTACGTTCCAGTAATACCCCCCACCCGCGAGCATCCGCACTGGGCCGGTACAAAAAGTATCGAATGGGGCAGGGAAGCCATCCAAAGCTGCGATACCGTCTTAATCGCCACCAATCATAAGGAGGTCGATTACCAGCAGCTTGCCGATTGGGCCCAATGCATAGTTGACACGCGCAACGCCATGGCCACGATCAAGACGCGAGCGAACCAGGTGTGGAAAGCCTGAGCGCATTGCGAAAATCCCAACTCCGCAGCAGCGTCTAAACGTCCTCCGTCAACGCTTTCCTAAACTGCCTCGTGTAAGCGCTTAAACGTTTAACCTACCCGACAGTGAAGGATGTTTACGCTGCCGCTCGTCTATGGTAAACATTGAGTAATATGACAAAACAACAGTTGCTGGCTGAAATCGAGTCTTTGGTGGAGGTGCCTCCGGGGTCGATCAAGGGAAACGAACCGTTGCGTGATCTGGAGGGCGGGGGGTGGAATTCGCTTACCGTCATCAGTTTTATCGCAATGGTTGATGAGAAATTGGGCGCTTCACTTTCGGCTGCTGAACTTGCCTCCTGCAAGTCTGTTGCGGATCTGGTTGGGTTGGTTCAGAAGCATCTGAAACCGTAGTTGCCTATGAAAGCAGCCATACGTGCAATTGAGTTCTCGCTACCAGAGCAGGTGCTGGACAACCAGCAACTGGCGGCGCTTTACGAGGGCTGGTCTCCTGACAAAATCGTAGAGAAGACCGGGATAGAACAACGGCACGTTGCTGCTCCGGATGAGTGCGCATCAGATCTGGCCTACAAGGCTGCGAGGCGTTTGTTTGATTCGGGCGCTTGCAAGCCTTCTGAGATCGATTACCTACTCTTTTGCACCCAGTCCCCCGATTACTTCCTTCCGACCACTGCATGCTTGCTACAGCAGCGCCTTGGGTTACCCGTTCATTGTGGAGCTTTGGATTTCAATCTTGGTTGCTCTGGATTTGTTTATGGATTAAGCCTTGCCAAGGGCATTATCGAGTCCGGGCAGGCTCGAAACGTTCTTCTACTGACTGCGGAGACCTACAGCAAGTTCATTCATCCTGGAGACAAGAGCGTCCGAACTCTGTTTGGGGATGCGGGTGCAGCGACGTTTATTTCTGAGTTCGATTCTGAGAAACCGTGCATGGGCAGTTTCGCTTTCGGGACTGATGGCACCGGCGCGCAGAATCTGATCGTGCCAACGGGAGGGATGCGAAGACAAAGAACCGGATCGGCTGAGGTCCAATCTGACGATAGTGGAAATTGCAGGACCGAGAATGATTTGTTCATGAATGGGCCCGAAATATTTAATTTCACGCTCAAGGCCGTTCCTGAAACCGTAAGTCGAGTGTTGCAATTATCGGAGAATACGATCGAATCGGTTGATCTGTTCGTCTTTCATCAGGCAAACCGGTTTATGCTGGAGCATTTGCGCAAGAGACTCCGCATTCCTCCGGAAAAGTTCTGTATCTCCATGGCCAATTGCGGGAACACCGTCTCGTCCACAATCCCGATTGCCTTAAAGACAGCCGAGCTTGCCGGACAACTAAAACAGGGCATGAATGTTATGATCCTGGGTTTTGGCGTGGGTTACTCGTGGGCAGGCGCCATGCTTAGATGGGTTCGATAAGCTCCGATTTCACTCGTTGCCCAAGCGGGCGCCTATGAGACACAGCATTTCTGCTCAACGTTTTGGTTATGCGATTCGTCCGGTCACCCTGGCTGACGCTCAGTTCCTTGTCGGGCTCCGGAACAGTCCCCACGCGATTGGGAACATAGGTGACAGCGCTGCGGACGTGAAGAATCAGGAACAGTGGCTGGCTAAGTATTTTGACCGGTCGGACGACTACTACTTCATAGTCGAGTCCGCAGAGACCCGGGCCCCGGTTGGTGCGGTGGGTGTTTACGATGTGGTTGGAGATACCGGTGAGTGGGGGCGTTGGGTTCTCACGCCCGGGATTCCAGCAGCGCCGGCCAGCACCTGGCTGGCCTTCCATGTCTGTTTTGATCTGCTGGGGCTTAAGACCGTTCTAGGACATGTGGTAGAGACGAACAGACCGGTGATCACGTTTCACGAGCGCACCGGGTTCAGGCGGGTGGGCTACTCCGAGGAACCACGATTAATCGGTGGAAAGACCGTCCGAATGGTTGCCTTTAAAGCGGACCCTGACGATTGGAAGGTGATCAGCGAGCGGCTTGGACACTTCGCAGAACTCGCGTCGCGGTTGGGATAAGCCCTTCCAAGGTCGCTCCACAAGGTAATTGTTCGTTTGGGACTTGCCCCCGCTTCGAGGAAATGAGCCCGATGAAGCGCCATCAAATGATCAACGAGCACCGTTCGGTCATCATCACGGAGCACTTACCCATCGTGCACCGTCCCACAGCCTACTGACGCACTGACCTCCGTCAACGCAACCGCCCCCACCGTGTTTCTCCTCCTTGGAGCTTCTGGTTTTCTCGCCGGCGCTTTTGCCGCTGAACTGCGCCGGAGGGGTAGTCCTTTCAAAGCTCTGTCGCGTCGGGAGCGGGATTACACGCAATTCAACGTGCTGTTCGATTATGTTCGGCGCGAACGCCCCGAGTTCATTATCAACGCCGCTGGCTTGCCAGGAACACCGAACGTCGATGCCTGCGAGCATTCTCGGGAGGAGGTCATGCATGCCAACATGATCCTGCCTCAGCAGATCGCCCAGATTTCTCGCCTCACAAATACCCCTTGGGCGCATGTTTCCAGTGGTTGCATTTTTTCTGGCGTAAAGATCCGGAACGGTGCGCCCGAGACGCAACGGATCGAGCGCGACCTTCCTGGCTCTGAGTTGGCGAGAAAGCACAATGAGCAGCCTGGGAGTTTGGTCGGATTCTCCGAGATTGACGAACCGAACTTCTCGTTTCTGAGTCCGCCCTGCAACTTCTACAGCGGCACAAAGGCTCTTGGTGAAGAGGCTATTGGCAGACCGGATTCATGTTACATACTGCGGCCTGGGCTCCCCCTTTCGAGCCAGGATCATCCGCGCAACTTGCTCTCGAAACTCCAGCGTTATCCCAAGATCTACAATCAAGTGATCTCAGGCACTCACATTGACGATTTCGCTCGGGCCTGTCTGGACCTCTGGGCCAGCAAAGCTCCCTTCGGCGTTTACCACGTGGCTAACCCCGGGTGCATTTCAACTGTGGAAATCGTTGAAAAAATGCGTGTGGGGCTCGGGTTAAAGCGCAAGTTTGAGGTGTTTCATGACGATGCTGAGTTTTATGAAACTGCGGCGAGAGAGCCCAGATCCACCAGCTTGCTTGACTGTTCAAAGCTCCTGGCAAGCGGTGTTCAGTTGAGGTCCATTCATGAGGCGATCGATGCGGCCATCAGGGAATGGCGTCCGTCTTTGCGCACATTTGAGTTTGCGCAGGAGAGTTTGAGAGGGTTAAACGTTTAAGGGGTTTCCCGAGCTCGCCTCACGGAGCAGGGACGATATCAAGGACAACGGAACACGGACGACCACAGACTACTGACCACTGGCTTCGGGCTCACTGCCCACCGATTACTGTCCACACCGAACACGGACGCACTGACTACCGATCACTGACCACCGTCCCCCCTCCACTTTAGCCTTTAGCCTTCAGCCTTTAGCCCTTACCCTCCCTCCATGCCATCTCAGAACCTGACTCGACTCGCTACCCTGGCCGCTATTGCATCGGCCTCTGCAGGTGCCACTCACGCGATCGCGCAAACGAGCGTGTTCGCGCCGCCGCCGTCCGTTTCAACGACGCCTCCAATCTTTCAACAACTCGGCGAGGGTGATCCGATGGCCAATGAGGCTGATGTTCAGTTCTTAGGTTGGCTGCCTAAGGGCCTGCCGTTTTCTTACGGCCCGTTTACATTCCGACCTCATCTCTCATACGGCGTTCAGTATGGGGATGGCATCTCTTCAAGTCCGGGGAACCGAGAGAAGACTGCGGTCCACCAATTCTCTCCGGGCCTGCTGGTCAACGTTGGACAGAAATGGGTGCTCGATTACACACCGACCCTTCGCTTCTACTCCAGCAAGTCTTTTGAGGATGGCGTTGACCATCGGGCCTCGCTTTCTGGAGGCACGGAATACAAGGATTGGTTCCTTGGATTATCACAAAGCTACAGCAAGAGCAGTGCGCCAACTGTTGAAACGGCTGACCAGAACGAAACGGAGTCCTTCAACACATCCCTCTCCGCGGGACGCCAGCTCAATACCAAGACCTCGATAAATCTTGGTTTAGCCCAAGCTTTGAGCTTTTCTTCCGGCGGATACAGCAGTCATAAGACATGGTCCACTACCGACTATCTGAACTACCAGTTCTGGCCCAAGTTTCAGGGCGGAATCGGAGCGACGCTGGGATACACAGACGTAGAGCAGGGGAGTGATATGACTTTCGAGCAGCCCAACGTGCGGGTTAGCTACGTGCCAACGGCGAAAACCTCCTTCGATGTTCATGGAGGCCTCGAGGTTCGTCAATTCCTGGATACCGATGCGGACGATCTCGTCAATCCGGTTTTCGGCGCATCCATTCGCTACTCCCCATTTGACCACACACACCTGACGCTCTCCGCGAATCGCTCGGTATCGGCTTCCTACTTCAATAATCAAATTACCGAAGGTACGTCCGTGAGCCTCGGTTTAAGTCAGCGATTGCTCAAGCGCTTGAATCTTGGGTTATCCGGCAGCTACAACGCCAGCGATTACCTGGCCACCGATCAGGACCTTGAGGTTTCGCGCAGCGATGATCGTTACTCGTTCACCGCACGACTGAGCACGGGCTTTCTCAAGCGCGGTTCCGTGGGAGTTTTCTACACCTATCATAAGAACGAGTCGGATACAGCCGCATATGCGTTTGATTCCAACATGATCGGTGCCGACGTGTCCTACCGCTGGTAATTGCTGTAAGCTGAATTAGTCAGGGCGCTTTCGCTGAGAGCGCCTCGGTAAGGCCTCGCCGAGGTCCACACGCCACAGACGCCACAACATGGGCTCAGACGGAACTCTACGACCTCGGCGATGCCGCTCTATCTTGCTAGAGGTGACCGACCGCACTGTCTTCACTTTAGCCTTTAGCTTTCAGCCTTTAGCCTTTCTTTACTATGGATCATCAACCATCGCCAGTTGACGGGGTAACTCAGAGTGCCGCTCCCAAGGGCGGGGGGGCAGCTTGTCAGGAAGGCCAGCGCTCGACCGCTGCTGCCCAGTATAAGCTCCTGGGCATACTCACCCTGGTGCTGGCGGCATGTTTCGCCAAACCGCTTTATCAGCTCATTCAGTTCGCAATGGGAAGTCAGTTCTACTCCCATCTTCCACTGGTCCCCTTTATCAGCGCCTACTTTGTTTGGATCAATAAGCATGAGATCCCTGCGGGAGGTAGTCCTCGTCGCGCCTGGGCGATCATCCCTGCAGGTATAGGCGCAATACTCCTCGGTGCTTTTTGGATGCTCGCCTCTGCGCATGCAAAACTCTCTGTCGCCGATTCGTTGGCTTTGCAGATCTCCTCGTTCCTGATGTTCTTTGGCGCTGCCACCGTCCTCTGCCTTCCGACCTCCGTCCTCCGCCCGCTGTCCTTTCCCCTGGGAATGCTGGCGTTCATGATTCCGTTCCCGGACGCGGTTACCAATGCGCTTGAGTTCTTCTTCCAGCACACCTCGGCGTACGCTGCGGCAGCGATGTTC
Source organism: uncultured Verrucomicrobiota bacterium (assembly GCA_942493075.1). Taxonomy (GTDB): domain Bacteria; phylum Verrucomicrobiota; class Verrucomicrobiia; order Limisphaerales; family UBA8199; genus JBBQYD01. The sequence continues at coordinate 1,562,288 of OW818681.1, forward strand.
ACCATTACGGGCACGGACATGATCCTCGACGGTTTAGTAATCAGATTGCCAGGAATCACCCTTCAGGTTGCACCGGAATGCAGTGGCATCCGCTCCAGCCTGGTGTTATTCATCACGAGCTTTATTGCCGGGAAGATGTTTCTCAAATCCACCCCCAATCGAGCTTTACTTTCCGTGTTTGTTATTCCGCTGGCGATCGTCCGTAACGGTTTTCGGATATTCACAATCGGGATGCTCTGCGTGCATGTTGGCCCCGACATGATCCACTCGCCGATTCATCATAAAGGGGGTCCGATTTTCTTTGCCCTGTCGTTAGTGCCGTTCTTTGCCGTTCTGTGGTATATGCGCCGTCGTGAGCGCCGGATGGGTGCAGTTAAGCCGTTAAACACTTAAGCTCCTAGCACAGTTTTACTCGGGCCTAGTTGCTTTTCTGTAACTGTGCGCTTTCTTTGAGCCATTCAGCAAAATTCTTGTCAGCATCTTAAAGCATTCGTATATGAGAAATGTTCTTAGGGTCCTAAGGGGTGGGCATATTGGGTTCTTGCTATGTCTAGCTCTGGTTCTCACTGCAGGCTGTTCCAAAACAGCCAAGCGCGACCGCTATCTGGCGGCGGCCCGGCAGGATTTCGCCGCCGGCAAATACGAGAACGCGGAGATCAATTACACAAAATCCTTACGCGTCGCGCCCATCAATGCTGAAGCAATCGCCCAGCTCGGGATCATTTACTTCCAATCCGGACGTCTCCCTCAGGCCAACGCCTACCTGCCAAAAGCGATCGATCTCAACCCCGAGAACCTTGAGGCCCGCATCGCTTATGGTTTGCTAAACCTCACAGTGCGCAATTTTTCCAATGCGACTCATCAGGCCAACTATGTCCTCTCCAAGCAGCCGACGAACGAGGATGCGGTCCTTCTTTTGACGGAATGTGCCACTACTTCCCAGGCTGCCAAGGTGGTTGCAGGTCAGATCAACTCCTTGGTCCAGGTGAATGGTGATGCTGCTCCGTTCCGGCTCGCCTTGGCTACTCTGGCAATGCGTTCAGGGGAGTTCACGCAGGCCGATCAGCACATCCAGCGAGCCCTGCAAATCGCCCCGAAATCTGCTGCCGCACACTCGGCGCAAGCGATGATGCATCTGCAAAAGAAGCAACTAGAGCAGGCAGCAGCCGAGTTGAAACTTGCCGCTGAGCTATCCCCAATCCGTTCCCCGCGCCGCCTCCAATACGCTTCGTTCAGGCTTCAATCCGGTGCCGTAGATGAGGCACGCGCGATCCTGAAAGAGTTGATCGAGAAAGCTCCGGATTATATCCCGGCTCACACTGCCCTGGCCCAAATCGAGCTCAGCGCCAAAAATCATGAGGAGGCGGGGAAGATCGTTCAAACGATCCTGATGAAGGACAACGGGAATTACGATGCCCTCCTGCTGGATGGCGGCATCAAGCTGGTCAAAGGCAACGTGAAAGCGGCTATCGAGGCGTTCACCCGCGCCTCCAGCATCTATTCTCAATCGCCTCAAATAGCGTTCCAGTTGGCCCGTGCGCACCTGCTGAATGGCGAGGCCGCCAAGGCTACGTCCCTTCTGAATCAAGCGATACAGCTTCAGTCTGGCTATCCCGAAGCGGTCCTGCTTCTTGCTGAGATGAACCTCCAGAAAGGAGACACCCTCTCCGCCTTAACGTCCTTGAACGCGTTACTAAAGCGGCATCCCAACATTCCACAGGGCTATCTGCTCCTGGCCTCCGCACACAGCGCTCGCAACGACTTTTCTTCGGCGTTTGAGGTGTATTCCCGGATGCGGGAAGTTTTCCCCAAAAGCCCAGAAGTGCCTTATTTTACTGCTGGGTTGTTGGCTCGTCAGGATCGACTCGACGATGCGCGAAAGCAGTGCGAGACGTCGCTTCAGATCTCCACAAACTACCTGCCGGCAATTGAGTTGCTCGTCGATCTCGATCTGAATCAGCGGAAATACGATGCCGCGATGCAGCGCGTATCCGCCCTTGGCGCTGCTCAACCCAAGGCAACGGAACCCAGGCTCCTCGCTGCCAAAATTTACCTCGCGCAGACTAATTATGCGAAGGCCGAAGAAGCACTGCTTCAGACCATTGAGCTGAATCCGGAAAACCCCAAGGCTTACCTGTGGCTTGCTCAGATCCACGTCCATTCCGGCAATCACGCTGATGCGCTGCGACGCTTGAACACGCTTGTTGCACGGACCAATGACGTTACTGCCTTGATGCAGATCGGGATCATCCACGAGACATTGCAGAACTTCTCGGATGCCAGGGATGCCTACGAGAAGCTCCTCTCGACAAACCCGCGGTTCAGTCCGGCACTGAACAATCTGGCCTACATCTATGCCGATAAATTGAACGATCCATCCAAGGCATTGCCTTTGGCCGAACGCGCGCGCCAACTGCTGCCTTATAATCCGGCCGCAGCCGACACTCTGGGATGGGTCCTGTTCCGTAAAGGAGACTATGCCCGTGCCTTTGGCCTGATGCAGAACGCGGCTTCACAGTTGCCCGATGAATACGAGGTCCAGTATCACCTGGGCATGGCTGGCTACATGGTGGGTGAGGAGGACGTTGCTCAAGCCGCCTTTTCCCGTGCTATCCAGGCTACAAATAGCCCGGCCTTTTTGCCCGAGGCAAAGACAAGGTTGGCCACGCTAGAATTGGATGCCAAGCCAAAATCGTTGGAAAAGGTCCAGGCCGCTTTGAAGGAAAACGCATCCGACCCAGTCGCCCTATCGCGTCTGGCTGACATCCAGATCCAACAAAACCAGTTCGAACAAGCGACGGACGCCTATCAGGCCGTATTGAAAGTGACGCCTCAGAATGCGCGGGTAAAACTGAAACTAGCTGAGCTCTACGCCGGACCGCTGAAAGATCCCACACGCGCTCTCGCGTTTGCCAAAGAAGCTCATGCCTCGCTTCCTGGCGATCCCAACGTGATGAAGACACTGGGCCGGTTGGCATTTCAATCGGGTGACTATGCCTGGTCCTACAGTCTCCTTCAGGAGGCTGCGCGAAAGGCACCTCAAGACCCGGAACTTCAGCACGCGCTCGGGTGGGCTTTATATGCAAATGGCAACATTAACGGCTCCTTGGAAGCCATGCGGTCTGCTGCTCAGGCCCCGGATTCAGCCCCTTTCAAGTCCGATGCTCAGCGATTTATTCGTTTCGTAGGGGCTTTTTCAGATCCTTCCAAACTAGCCGCGCTCAAGTCTGAAATTCCCCAGGCACTCAGTTCAGACCCTGGCTATGTCCCCGCTCTGATGCTGTCCGCCAAGGCCAGCCAATCCGCAGGTGACACTGAGGCGGCTGCGAAGTTGTTCAACCAAGTAATCGCGAAGTATCCGAACTTCACTCCTGCCGCCCGGGAGATAGCTATCATAGCTGGGAACAGCCCTTCTGCCGCTCCGAAGGCCTTTGAACTCGGATTGAAGGCCCGTCAGACCTATCCTCAGGACCCGCAGCTTGCCCGGGCCCTTGGGCTAATGTCGTTCCGTCAGAATGATTTCTCCCGTGCTGTGCAATATCTTCAGGAAAGTACGCGCGCTAATCCGAAGGACCCCGAGGCGCTCTTCTATCTCGGTTCAGCGCAGTTTCGGCTCAAGTCGACCAAAGAAGCCAAAACCATCTTGCAGCAGGCCCTTGCCTTGAGCTTAGCTCCTGACTTGGCTGATGAAGCCAAGCGGCTCCTGGCGCAGATCAAGTGACTGGTGAAACGCTTAAACGGTGTGAGACGTTGCAGGAGTGTAAGGGTTTAACGAGGCTTACGCTTCGCTGTTAGAGCTCTTAAACTGCCCCTCCTGTCCACCAGCAACTGGTTACCGCCTTACTTGTCCTCCGACCTACCTCCGGCCCGCCTTCAACCTTCAGCTTTCAACCCCTTCCTAATCGTTTAAACGGATAAACTTCTCCCGTGGTATAAACAGTTCATCTTCAACAGCTTAAGAGTCCTGTGGCTTGTTGCGTTTCCTTACACTCTCTTTCATTCAACTCAGCCCTTCGTAAGTGCCCATTTTCCCGCTGGTTACGCGCATTTGAGTGAATGTTCATGCCGAACCTGCCTGTAAACCCCGTCGGAAATCCTTACGCTCTCAGCACCGCATTGAAACCCTCAAGCCCCTAGCTAGTATCTTCTAAACTCCGTAAACCATTCATTATCAACATAGAACCCTCAACCTTAAACCTTAAGCTCCCAGTTGGCATCCCTCCTGCTTAAGTGAGCCCAGTAGAACAAAACGAAAGAACAAATATGAAAAATAAGATTCTCACGCTCGTAGTAGCAGCCGCCGCGATGATCTCAATCGCCGCTCAGGCGTTGCCGATTACCGGTGGTATTTCAATGACGGGTGGTTACACTCCGTTCCCGAATACCGGGGACCTCCAAGACGCCACTCAGTTCAACTTAGCTCCTGTCGGTATCGTTACGTCTGTCTCAGGTTCGTATGCAGCCGCTGGTATCACTCCCTTCGTTACCCCGGTTTCCTGGAGTTCACCGCTCATTGTGAATCCCCCAACCGGATTGGTTCCCCTCTGGAATATTCCGGCATTCGGGGCCTCATTCGACCTGACCTCCTTCTATGTTTACGCTTCAAGCGCAGCAAGCATTGAACTGAGAGGGAATGGCATGCTTCACTTGGGCACATACGAAGACACGGCAGCTACGTGGATCGCCACGTTTAACACAGCCGCGAATACCTTCTCGTTCTCAGCAAGCAATGGCGCCGTTCCGGATGGTGGCATGACGCTGATCCTCCTCGGCACCGCGTTCACCGCGATGGGCCTGATCCGCCGCAAGATGGCGTAAGCTGTAGCACACAGTTTTGTTCTGCGAACGGGCGGGGTTAACTCCCTGCCCGTTTTGCATTTTAAGATCCCCCCCCTCTTTACCGACGAACGGTTAACGGCTATCGATACATGCCTTGGAGTTTCGGAAGCATGGTCCCTCCGAAGGGCAAATGACTTGAAGGGACCTAAGGGGACGAATGGGGACGGACGGTTCAACGCCCAAGATCGATTACGGCTTACATGCCATATTCCCGTCCTTCAACACCTTTGCCAGGAACCTTCCGGTGTGGGAGTGCTTGTTCCGGGCTATTTCCTCGGGGAAGCCTTGGACAATGATCTTGCCGCCACCATCTCCGCCTTCGGGACCCAGATCGATTACCCAATCGGCTTCAGCAATCAGCTCAAGGTTGTGCTCAATCACGATCACCGAATGCCCTGCATCGACGAGGCGCTGCAAGACTTCCACGAGCTTATTCACGTCAGCCATGTGCAGGCCGATCGTCGGTTCCTCCAGGATAAAAAGATTGTGGCGCGCGCGTTCCATAGGGTCTGGCGTGCGCAGGCCTGTCAGCAAATGGGTGACGAGTTTCAGGCGCTGTGCTTCCCCTCCGCTGAGTGTGGGGCTGGTCTGCCCCAGCTTGATATAGGAAAGCCCGGTATCCACTAGAGCCTGCAAAGGCCGCTTGATCCGCGGCAGACTGTCGAAGAAGGCTAGCGCTCCCTCGACAGACATCTCCAGCACCTGGGCGATGTTTTTGCCGCTGAACTCAATGTCGAGCGTCTCCCTATTGAACCGGCAGCCACCGCATGCTTCACATCGGATGAACGCCGGCGGCAGGAAGTTCATCTCCAGCTTGATCGTTCCCGCTCCCTCGCATTCCGGGCAACGCCCCTCTTTGCTGTTGAACGAGAAACGGGAAGGGGAGTATCCCCGCAGTCGTGCCTCCGGGATCTGGGAGAACACGCGCCTGATCTCATCGAAGAAACCAACGTAAGTGGCTGGGATTGAGCGTGGGGTCCGTCCGATCGGCGATTGGTTCACCTCATAGACGGCTTGGAGGTTTTCATAACCTGCCAGGTTCTCGGGCTTTGAACCCCGTTTTCTCCCTTTCAGTGCCCGTTCCACTGCGGGCAATAGGCACTCGCGAATTAAGGTGCTTTTGCCCGAGCCGCTGACTCCCGTCACAAGCACCAGCCTGTTCAGCGGAAACTTCGCCGTGAGATTCTTCAGGTTGTTCTGACTGGCATGCCGAAGCTCGAGCCACTCGTGGTTGCGTTTCACCGGACGCCGTTCACCTCGATGTGGATAAGAGCGCGAGGCGCGCAAGCATTGTCCGGTGATGGAATCCGGGTGGCGCATCAACTCATCGAGTGTACCCGCTGCTACCACTTGCCCGCCATGCACACCCGCGCCGGGGCCAAGGTCAAGAATGTAGTCGGCGCGACGCATGGTTTCTTCGTCGTGTTCGACGACCAGAACGGAATTGCCGCGAGCCTTAAGCTTTTCGAGCGCAGCCAGGAGTTGATCGTTATCGCGGGCATGTAATCCGATTGTTGGCTCATCCAGGATGTAGAGCACGCCGCTGAGGTTGGACCCCAGTTGTGCGGCCAGGCGGATTCGCTGGGCTTCCCCACCTGAGAGCGTGGGCACTCCGCGACCGAGTTGAAGGTAGCCGAGGCCGACTTCTCCCAAAAACTTAAGCCGCTCCCGTATCTCCGGCAAGATATCCCGAGCGATCACAGCGTCGCGTCCCTGGAACTTCACCGGTCGAAATAATTCCGCAGCTTCTTCGACAGCCAGTTTGGCAAAGTCATCAGGCGTGAGCCCTTTTTTGGCAAGCGGATGTCGGGGTGGCAATCCAGGAAGTGACAACCGGACTGCCCGCGCGATCGGGTTAAGACGCGAGCCCTGGCATTCGGGACAAAGCTCCCGTTCGCCCTCTTGCCATTCATACCAGGACTCCTCGATAGCCTCAGCGCGGGCACCTCGATCGACGTCTGGTAAATAAAAGAGTTCGCCAAATCCCCGGCAGCGCGGGCACCAGCCTCGGGGGGAATTGTAGCTGAAATTCTTTGGATCAGGTAGCTCGAAAGATTTTCGGCATTCCGGGCAGGAACGGTCGGTCGAATGGACCGAGGTGTTTCCATCGTCATCCAGCGCCATGATCATGCCTGAGCCGAGCTTCAGTGTTGCTTCGAGCAAGTTCTGAAGCTCCTCCGGCGTTTGACGTGCAATCTTGCCTGTGACCACCTCGACGTTGTGCTCTCGGAAACGGTCGAGACGAAGACGTTCCGCAGAAAGATGGAGTTCCCCATCAGCGCGGATTTGGTCGTAACCATGCCGTGAGGCCCATTCCGCCACATCGGTATGGAATCCCTTCCGATTGCGAACGACCGGAGCTAGCAGGCTCAGTGGCCCGCGCCGTTTGGCCTCCTGTCGCAGGCTGCGCGCCAGTTCATCCCGTGTCTGGCCGCCCACTGGTTTATGGCAATCGGGGCAATACTGGACACCCAGCCGCGAAAAGAGCAGCCGCACGAAATGATAAACCTCCGTCACCGTCGCCACGGTGCTTTTGCCTCCACCCCGACTCGTCCGTTGTTCAATACTAACCGACGGTGGGATTCCGGTAATCAAGTCAACATCGGGGCGGGAGAGCTGCTCCACGAATTGACGGGCATAGACGTTCATGGAATCCAGAAAACGCCGCTGCCCCTCAGCAAATAGCAGGTCAAACGCAAGGGTGCTCTTGCCCGAGCCGCTTACGCCAGTGACAACTACAAAGCAGTTCCGTGGAATGGCGCATGACAGGTTTTTAAGGTTATGCTCCCGTGCTCCATGGATCTCTATCATTTCGGATTGGCCGCGGAGATTTTCGTTCTCAAGTAAGCTCATACAACTACGCTCTCGTTGTGACCGGGTGAAGATCGGAAATGGCAGCTCCCATGTGATCGCGCAAGGCTGATCCGGTGTGGCTGCTAGTAGATTCTGCAATGTCAGCAGGTGAGCCTTCGGCAACTACGAGTCCACCTTCCTCGCCCGCTTCGGGTCCGAGATCGACCACCCAATCGGCCGCCTCGATGACATCTAGATTGTGTTCGATAACAAGCACGCTGTGCCCGGCCCTTACCAGTCGCTTGAACACAGCCAGCAGCACTCGGACGTCCTCGAAATGCAGGCCAGTAGTCGGCTCATCAAATAGAAAGAGCGTGCGACGGCTGGTTTCAGCCTGGTCACCGCCGCTCTCGGCGAGTTCTCGAACAAGTTTGAGTCGCTGACTCTCCCCGCCCGAGAGTGTGTTGATCGGCTGCCCCAGCTTCAGGTAGCCCAAACCTACCTCCTGGAGCAGAGACAAGCTCTGGCGGGCACGGCGGGCCGGCCCTTGCTCGCCGAAACTCTTCAGGAATTCCAAAACCTCATCAATCGTGGCTTCCAGAACGTCCCCAATGGACAAGGCCGCTGGTGGTTTCGTGCCTAACCTTCGCGCTTTTCGTTCTCCAGTTGGCTGGCTGGCTGGAGCCGGTGGAGAGATCTTGATTCGTAGAATGTGCTCGCGGTACCTGCGTCCTTCACAATCCGGGCAGCGCACAAACACATCGCTTAAGAACTGCATTTCAATCTTCTCAAAGCCGGCGCCCCGACAGCGTTCGCATTGACCCTGGCTGGAGTTGAAGCTAAACGCACTTGCGTTGAGGCCGCGCTGGCGGGCCTCCTCACTTTGGGCGAATAACTCACGGATATCATCGAAAGCTCCGGTATATACCGCAGGATTCGAGCGAGGCGTTTTGCCCAGAACAGCCTGATCGACCAGAACGGTATGCTGCAAACTCTCCCAGCCCTCCAAACTGAACTGGCGCGCCCCGGGCGAGGCCTCCAAATCCTCCGAATCCGTTTCCTCCGCTGCATCTTCAGCGAGGCGGTCCGACGCCTTCAGATCGATCGTGCCCGCGCGCTTCAAGCGATCAACAAGCGCCGGATACAGAACCTCGCGAACCAATGTCGTTTTGCCGGACCCGCTGACTCCCGTCACGCAGACGAATCTGCCAAGCGGGATCCTTACGGTGAGATTTCTCAGGTTTCGGAATCGCACATTGCGCAGAGTGAGCATGGATGCCTTGGATGGCAGGGGCATTGGCAGATCATGTAACGCCAGTGGCTCTGGCCCGGGTTCGCCCAACTCGCAGGTATCGCGACTGACACCGCGCCGGTGAAGATGCAACGCACCGGTTCCGTTACCGTCTCTCCTGCGCAAATAGCGGCCGGTCAGCGACACCTCGCTTCTGAGGATCTCATCATAGGTTCCCTGGAATACGACTTGTCCACCTGTCGCGCCATGGCCCGGGCCTAAGTCGATTATCTGATCAGCGGCGCGCATGACGAGTGCTTCGTGCTCAACCACTACTACGGTGTTGCCGCCATCGCGCAGCTTCTTGAGCACTGAGACCAACCGTGCAGTGTCGCGAGGATGAAGCCCCACGCTGGGTTCATCCAACACGAACAGCGTATTAACCAGCCGGCTCCCAAGACAGGTGGTGAGATTCACGCGCTCGGTTTCACCTCCGGAAAGTGACCGGGTGGGCCGGTCCAACGTCAAATAGCCAAGCCCCACCTCATTGAGAAATCCCAGGCGAGCTGTGACTTCTTCCAGGATCATCCGCATGGGATCACGCCCTCCGGGACGGCCTGTAATCAACCTGTTCGCAAAGTGGCAGGCGTCCTTTACTGTGAGCCGATAAAAATCAGCTAGCGTCAGTTGGCTTTCTCCTGTTTGACCCGGTGGATGCCATTTCGCTCGATAAAGCAATGTCTGCGGTTGGAAACGTGCGCCTTGGCAATCCGGGCACAGGGTGTAAGCCCGATAACGGGAAAGCAGCACGCGAACGTGCATCTTGTAAGCCTTGGATTCGAGCCAGCGGAAGTAGCCTTTGACACCGTACCATGCGTTTGGCCACTCATGAGCCGGGTCCTTGCCGTAACCAGGTTCACCATCAATGACGAGTTTCTGCCAGCGCTCCGGCAGTTGGTCGAACGGGACATCGGTCGGGATATGAAACTGCCGGCACGTGCGCATCAAATCCTGCTGGCACTCGGCAGATTGTCCTGAGAGCCACGGTTTCACTACTCCTTGTGCCAAGGTGCGGGACCGGTCAGGCATTGCCAGGTCGTAATCAATGCGGATGATTCGCCCGAACCCCTTGCAGGCGGGACAAGCACCGACCGGATGATTGAAGCTAAACAGGGCAGGGGAAGGCTCAGGATATGCAATGTCGCACGATGCGCAATGCAGCCTGTTGGAAAAGCGCCGAGGTTCACCTATCGAGTCACTTGACAATAAAGGGACGATACTGAGAGCTCCCTTGCCGAAGTGTGCCGCCTGCTCGCAAGCTTCGATGAAACGTGCACGGGAGCCGGGCACTAGTTTTACCCGGTCCTGGATGACGGTAAGCTGACCCGTCTTCTGCAATGTGGCGCCAAGGGAGTCGGCCTCTTCCAGACGGACAATTCTGTCTCCGACCAGCAGCCGTTGGTAGCCCTGTCGACCGACCAACTCCAGCGAATCGGCCAGCGAGAGCTTTTCGCTCAACGGCAGTGAGAAGACAATCAGGTGCTCGGCGCTGGGATCTGAGGCTTTCTGAAGCTCCGTCCAAATGGACTGAGGCGAATCTTTGCGCACCAGGCGTCCACATTCACGGCAATAGAGGTCCGCGATATGAACCCATAGCATCTTCATGTAATCGCAAATCTCAGTCATGGTGCCGACAGTCGAGCGGGTGGAGCGGACGGCGTTTCGCTGTTCGATGGCGATGGCAGGCGGGATGCCTTCGATGGCGTCCACCTGTGGTTTGTCCATGCGATCCAGGAATTGACGGGCATAGGGCGAAAATGTTTCCACATACCGTCGCTGGCCTTCAGCAAATAAGGTGTCAAACGCGAGGGAACTCTTGCCGGAACCACTCAAGCCTGTGATGACGATCAAACGGTTGAGCGGCAGATCGAGGTCAAAATTCTTCAGGTTGTTGTGGCGCGCGCCTTTGAGGCGGATGACAGAATGGACAGGTGATTTGGGCATGGTACGGCAAAAATCAACAGCTCAAGCCCCGCCTAACACCCGGCAGGGCCTGAGCATGTTTGAAGTATAGCATAGTTCCCGGTCAAAGGGGCCAAGGTTAATACAGTTACGCCGCGCTTGCAATCTGGCCCAACCCGCTCCATGCTGGTGAGACGGCATAGCGAGGTGCGCGGGTATGCGCATCTGTCGTGATGGAATGAGTACATTACCTGATAACGAACTCGACCTGGAAAAGCTCTTTTTGCCCGCCTGGGCCCAAGAGTCACCCTCCACTTCTTCAAAATACGCCCACTACGAAGGCGAATCCGACCGTTTTGATCGCTCCAGAGGGCGCGGTCCTGAACGGCCCGGCCCTCGCCCACCCCGCCGAGATGGCGGGCCGGGAGGGCAACGCGGCGGTGAGAACCGGTCGCGCGGCCCTGGGGGTCCCGGTGGCCCCGGGCGTCCGGGTGATCGCCGCGAAGGGCGGCGGGATCAGCGTGGGGACGGGCGTCGTCCCGAGCCGCAGCGCCGGGAACCACCCGCACCGTTGCCAGAGCTCAATGTTAGCCTGGTCCCCGACCGTAAGGGCGTGGAATCACTGGCGCGTCAAATTAAGATGACCGGACGCGCTTACCCGCTCTTTGATATCGCTCAGATGATCCTGCAGAAGCCTGAGCGGCACGAGGTCGTTTTTGCGGTCAAAAAGAACGCAGAGGGCAAACCGGTCCAGCCGCTCTTCGTATGTGCTCTGGACGATTCCCTTTGGCTTTCTGAAGACGAGGCTGCCGGGCATGTCCTGCGCAAGCATTTCGAGACGTTCTACCAGGCCGAAAAGACGGCTACCGAGCCGCCCAAAGGCACGTATACGTTTGTGGCACAATGCGGGTTCAGCGGTGTCATTCTGGGCCCGCCCAATCACCACGATTACCAAAACCAGCTCCGTAAGCTGCACACACAGAGGTTTGCCCGAATGCCTTTCGACGCCTTCAAGGCACGCGTCAAGATCGTGCGTGACGAGGAAGTCGTAAAGAAATGGGTCGAAGAACAGAGCTGGAAGACCGAATACGTTTGCCTGAACCTTCCTGAGCCCATGCGTTTAGCTTCGATGGCCGACGTCGAAAAGCATTTCCGCGAGGTGCATAAGGACAACATCATCAAGCAGGTTGAGGCTCACACCTTGGCAGGGACTGCTGCTCGCAACCTGCGCAGCCCCGAGTTGGCCCGCTTTTATCGCACCATTTGGGACGATCAGCGCCGGTTCCCGTTGCAGATTGCCACTGTATTGAGCCAGCAATTTGCCGGATTTGGCCTGCAGTTCTTTAAGGTCAACAAGACCATCACTCACGTATCTGTGGCGCGTCCGCACTACCTGGATCTGGCTGCGACGCCCGTTTCGGAAGGCGTGAAGAAGATCGTTGATTTCATCAACTCGCACGCGAAGTGCAACCGCCGCACCTTGGTCGAGGCTTTGGCACCTACACCGAGTGCTCCTGTGGCTGCCCCGGCAGCTCCTGTGGCTCCGGCGGTTGAAGGACAGCCCGTCGCGCCCTCGGCCGAAGCTCCGGCCCGTGCAGCGGATCAGCCGACTTCCGAACAGACTGCCTTGATTGCTGACCTGCATTGGCTCATTCATCAGGGGCATGTGATCGAGTTTGCCACCGGCATTTTGGAGACGGCCAAGAAACCGCTGCCCAAGCCGCCAAAACCGGCGAAGGCGCCAGAGAAGCCTGCCGAAGTAACAGCTCCGGAGCAGCCTGCTGCCCAGCCTGAACAGGCCGGCCAGACGGAGGTTCCTGCTCAGTCTGCCGATGCAGGTGCTGCGGCTCCAGCGGTCGAAACGGCTGCAACAATTATTGAGCCTGCCTCAGCCATTCCTGGCGAGACGGCTACTTCGGACAACAATTCGGGAGAGGCAGAAGCGCCTAAGCCCGAGCCTCCGCAAACATCATAGTCGGAGAGGATACCATTTTCGCCAAGGCGACCCATTCCGGGTGGTCTTGGCAAATGGTTTGCTGGAAAGGCAGTTAAACTGCCACACCTAATATGGGTTTTACTAAGCTGGGTCTGTCGACCGCAATGCTTCAAGGCATCAAAGCCATGGGGTATGTGGAACCGACACCCATTCAGTTGCGCGCGATTCCGTTGATTTTGGAGGGCCGCGATATCATTGGCAGCGCCCAGACGGGCACCGGAAAGACGGCGGCATTTGCACTGCCAATCCTCACGAAGATTGACAAGCACGGGCCTGGTCCAACGGTTCTAATCCTTGAGCCCACTCGCGAGCTCGCGGCTCAGGTGGAGACCGCTGTTCATGACTTCTCACGTTTCACCAATCTACACACTGCCGTCGTTTTTGGCGGTGTTGGTTATGGGAAGCAAAATGAGGCTTTAGAGCGTGGCGTCGATGTCATGATCGCGACCCCTGGGCGGTTACTCGATCACTTACAACGGGGTACATGCCGATTAGACCTGGTGCGTTACCTGGTTCTGGATGAGGCCGATCGCATGCTGGACATGGGTTTTCTTCCGGATGTTCGCCGCATCGTCCAGCGTTGTCCCCGACAGCGCCATACCTCCCTTTTCTCTGCGACAATTCCGGTGCAGATCGAGACGCTCATCAAATGGGCGATGAACAACCCGGAGACTGTAGAGATCGGCGCCCGGCGCTCACCCGCTGAGACGGTTCGGCACGTGATCTATCCAGTGTCAGATATGCAAAAGAGCGATCTGGTTCTGGAGCTGCTCAAGCGGGTTAAATGCGATTCGGCTATCATCTTCTGTCGCACCAAGCACGGGGCCGACCGAGTTGCGAATCTCTTGAAGCGCAACAGCCATTCCGTGGCGGTGCTTCACTCGAACCGCACGCAACGAGAACGTGAGCAAGCGCTTAAGGGGTTCCGAGAGGGCCGTTATGAGGTGCTGGTGGCTACGGATATCGCCGCACGAGGCCTTGATATCGCAGATGTCAGTCACGTCATCAATTATGATGTGCCTCAGCATCCGGAAGATTATATCCACCGTATTGGAAGAACCGGTCGCATGGAAGCGCGGGGGGACGCCTTCACAATCATGGTGGCTGAGGATGCGACTCACGTGCAGGCTATCGAACGATTTATCAGCCAGAAGATTCCCCGATTGAAGTTGGAGAACTTTGATTACCGTTATACCGCTCTGTTTGAACAGGATAAGCCCGGGCATACTGGCGGGGTGACCCGCGCTCGTGGTGCCCGAATCCGAGGAGGCTACTTTTATGCCCCCTCCCGCAGACGCTAATCTGTCACCTGGGCCCCAGATTGTCGTGGGCTCTACCCGGCTGTGATCCGTGTAAGAGCCCGATCATCTTTGACCTTTGTCGGTTTGTCGGTCCATAGCGATCCGGATTTAGGGTTGTCAACTGTTTGACATCCTGTTTGCTTCTTCGGTATATTCTGCCCCCTTTATGAATCGAAATCCGCATGTTGCTGTCGTCGGCGCCACGGGCGCAGTCGGCATCGAAATGATCAAAACACTGGAAAAACGCCATTTCCCGGTGGGTCAACTCACCTTGCTGGCATCCGCTCGCTCTGTGGGCAAGACCCTCAAATTCCGGAACGAAGATATCACCGTAAAGGAACTGACTAAAACTTCGTTCACCGGTATCGATATCGCGCTATTCAGTGCCGGCGGCAGCATTTCGAAGGAATTCGCTCCCATAGCCGCGCAGGCCGGTTGCGTCGTGGTTGATAATTCCAGCGCGTTTCGTATGGATGATCAGGTCCCGCTGGTGGTGCCTGAGGTCAACGCGGCTGATATCGCCAAACACAAGGGCATTATCGCCAATCCGAACTGCACCACAGCGATTACGCTCATGGCGCTTTACCCGCTCCATGCGGCCTTTGGCTGCAAGCGCATTTTTGCCTCCAGCTACCAGGCGGTTTCTGGCACGGGCGCCAAGGCTCTTATCGAACTGGAACGCCAGGTGGATCAAATCGTGCATGGCCAGCCGGTTACCCGGGAGGTTTATCCGCACCAGATCGCATTCAACGTGTTGCCACACGTCGATTCCTTCCTGCCTACAGGTTATACCAAGGAAGAAATGAAGATGGAGAACGAGGGCCGGAAAATCATGCATCACCCGAATTTCCGTGCCAGCGTGACCTGCGTCCGCGTTCCCGTTTATCGGGCACATTCCGTCGCGGTGAGCGCCGAATTCGAAAAGCCTGTGACTGTTGAGGCAGCGCGCGAAGTTCTGCGCAAAGCTCCGGGATTGCAGGTGATCGATGATCCCGCTCGCAACCAGTATCCTCTGCCGCTTTATCTGGCAGAGCAATACGATTGCGCAGTGGGCCGAATCCGCAAGGATTGCGCGATGGATAACGGGCTGTCGTTCTGGGTCTCGGGAGATCAGTTGCTCAAAGGCGCCGCATTAAATGCAGTCCAGATTGCCGAAGAACTGGTAAAGTAACTCAGGCTCGATCTCAATTCGATTAACCGAAACCGGCAAGCCTCAGGGTTTGCCGGTTTCTTTTGTAAAGGCGCTGACCGTTTTAATGTTCGCCGCTTTCGCAGCATCCATCACTTTCACGATTTGCCCGAAAGGAGCTGTCTTATCCGCGCTGATCGCCAGCTTGAGGCCGGGCTTTCGGGTCGCAGCCGCATTCAGCTCCTGCTGAAAGCGTTCGAATGTCACTGGAGTGTTGCTTGTTCCGAGGCGCAGGCTTCCTTGGGGGTCGATGACCACGACCAAGGGAGCATCTTCGTGAGCGCCTGCCTTCTGTGATTGGCTGGACTCAGGGAGGGCGAGTTTTAAGGCCGGTTGCTGCTTGAACGTGGTGGTAACCACCAGGAAGATCAGCAGGACGATCAGAATGTCAATCAAAGCCACGATGATAATCGCAGGCGGCTGACGGCGTTTGCGAACGTAGAAGCGCATGGTTAATCTCGCGTTGGCTGGTTCTCGGATCGATACTGACGCCGGAAAAACTCCGCGCAAAGTGTCTCCATTTCCACCGCAATTGTTTCGATCTTTTTCGAGTAGTAACTCCAGAAGATCAAAGAAGGAATGGCGATCAGCAATCCTATTAAGGTTGCATTCAGTATGATCGCTATGCCCTTTGCCAGACGTGATGCATCACTCAGGCCAGACACCCCAATGTCCGCAAAGAGCGTCATCATACCGCCTATGGTTCCAACCAGGCCCAGGAGTGGAGCGATGCCCACAATGATCTCCAGCACTACCAGGCCACGTTCCAACCGAACCATCTCGTGGCGCGCGCGCGCTTGCAGGGCGTCCATGGCATCTGCCTTGGGTTGGTCCAGGTGAGCGATGGCCAACAATAGCAGTCGGCCAATGGGCGAATTGTGTTGCTCGCAAACTCTTTTGAGCATCGGCACGTCCGCGCGAACCTGGCAGGATTGAACCGCGCCTTCGATCTCAGGCGGGACCACTTTCTTCCATCTCAGCGCCCAGCCGCGCTCTACAATAAAGGCTAAACCCACCACCGATGTGAGCGCCAAAAGACCATAGACCAGGTTTTCCATATTAATTGTAATAAAACGTAAACTGAATGCTTCGGACATCACCTGCCATGCGTCGCAGATCGCTTGGCCAAACAGGGTAGGGGGCTGGGTCCTGAACTGCTTTCTGACAGATTAACGCCAGCACCTCTCCAGCGGTGTTCTCCGCCACGCGCATTTCAGAAATGCGCCCGTCATAGTGAAGTCGGAATTGCAGGACGACTTTCCCGCTCGTGAAGTTTGCGTAATCCCGGTCATCAAGCAGGGTACGCCACCGTTTATCCACAAAGAAGATGAACGCGCTGTCGTACGCGCCGAAGGGGGTGGCTTTGGCATCCAGGGCGTTGTTCTCAAGCCGTATCTTCACCCCTCCATCCTGCTTCATCTTCCGCCCGGGCAATTCCGTTTGGCCCTTGTTCGCCAGCGCAGCTACGATTGTGCGTGGACGCGATTTCTTAGCCGTGCCATCCTCTGGTTGAGGGTTGGGTGCAGCTTTGCCTACTTCCAGATTTCCCTGCTTAACGTCCGGCGCGGCTTTGGTTTCCTCTTGTTCTTGAGGGGCTTCCTGGGATTTCTGCGCAGCCGGTGGAGTTGGCTGGAGCCGTTCAAACTTTTCCGGCGCAACATCTTCGGTCTTTATAATGCGATTCTGATCTCCTGCAATCTTCGGCGCCTCTGTGTCCCGGTCCGGCTCACGATTGGCCGCTTTCGAGTTCTTATCGGAGTAATATTTGGTGTTTTTTGGGGGCTCGGCTGAGGTCTGCGCTGGATTAACCTGTACAAACACGAGCGGAAGATCCTGTGCCGCAGTTGGTTTTGGCTGAGGGGGTGGCTTTGGAGCTATGATCTGCGTCAGCAATGTGGGAGCCCATTTGGGAAGCTGAAGGTGTTTCCAGACATCCATCTTCTTGCCCGTGTAGTAAACACCAAAACAAAGCAGATGCAGCACAAACGAAAGCGCCAAGGCACGGGCGAGTCTTTTGGACTCCGTCCGCTCCATGCGTAAGGAACTGCTAAATGTGCCGCTTGCCGACATCCGCTACATTTTGCCGTAGTGGGGCCCTAGTGCAACTGCTGATTGAGGGGTCTTCCGGGCACCGGCACGGAAACCACCCAAGCTTGCTGGGGATTCAGAACGAGGCCGGAGGCCATGGGTTCGGGATCAAAAGTGCCTCTCATTGAGGGACAGAGTAGGTTGCGAGCGAGTTTAGGAACAGCTAACGTGATCGCAGGCTTGGTCTAAATAATTGGGGTGATAACCCCATCGAGTTATCATTCAACATTTTTACCATGTCTGACGATATCAAAGTGGGAACCTTGAGCATGGCGAACAAGAGCTTGAATGTGCTAGTCGCAGACGACGATCCCAACGACTTTTTGTTGTTGGAAGTTGCGTTGGGCCGCGCAAGCCTGGCTTGTGATCTCCACTTGGTCCGTGATGGGCAGGAAGCTATCGATTACCTTGCAGCTCAGCCGCCTTTTCATGATAGACAATGTTCTCCCTGGCCTCAGTTACTGATCCTGGATCTTAGGATGCCTCGCGTTGGAGGGTTGGAAGTGCTTCGTTGGATCAGGCAGCATCCGAATCTTCCTCCCGTCTATACGGCCGTCCTGACAGGGTCAACCTCCCCGGCAGATGTTAACCTGTGTTACGCCTTGGGAGCGGATGCCTGTCTCTCGAAACCCTGCGACTTGAAGCGTTTCGCAGTCATGCTCCAGGATCTCGCCAAGCATTGTATCCAGCCTCGCACCCGGCGCAGAGATGTCCGGTATCCCTGGCCGGAGAATCTGTTCGTGGCGGGCACAAAGGAAACTCGGTTGCCCGGGCTTCCTCCCGATCCTGAAACTTGGGTTTAGCCTGGCCCTTAGAGCTGCTTTAGCGCGTTATCCAGCGCGGAGATCAATGGCTTCATGCTTGCTTCCGTTTCATCACCCATATTGGAGATCCGGAAGGTTGTGCCCTTGATCTTGCCGTAGCCGCCGTCGATGAGAAACCCCTGATCCTTTACCAGCTTTTGCAGCTTCGGCACATCCACGACACGTCCACCTTGGCGAGCTCCGTTGCTGACGCAGGTCAAAGACACCGACTCATAACCGGGCTCTGGAAACAGGTTGAAGCCATTTCCCTTCGCCCAATCGCGAACCATTTGATTTGTGTGGCGATGCCGGGCATAGCGGGCCTCCAAGCCTTCAATGAAGAAATCCTCCAACTTGGAAGCGAGGGCATACACATGACCGATGCTCGGGGTGCTGGGTGTCATGCTCTGTTCGGCGTTCTTCTGGAACTCGACAAAGTCAAAGTAGTAGCCGCGATCTGTTGCCTGCTCGGCCTTTGCCAGAGCGGCTGGTGAGCAGACAAATACCGCGCAACCGGGAGGCATGGCAAAGGCCTTTTGTGTGCCTGCCAGCAGGACGTCTATGCCCAGTTCATCAAAGGCGATTGGCAAAGCGGTCATCGAGCTGACCGAGTCCACAATGAACATTACATCCGGGTACTTCTTCTTGAGCGCAGCGATTTCTTTCAAGGGGCTCATTACGCCGGTGGAGGTTTCGTTGTGAATCAGTGTCAGGGCATCAAACTGGCCGGTCGCCAGTTTCTTGTCCACGTCCTCGGCGCGAATGGGAGAGCCCCAGGGCACTTGCAGCGCTTCAGCTTGTTTGCCGCAACGCTTGGAGACGTCAAGCCACTTGTCCGAAAACGCTCCGCACATGCAGTTCAGCACCTTCTTACTGACCAGGTTGCGCACCGCACCTTCCATCACTCCCCATGCGGAGGAGGTGCTGATGTACACCAATTGCCGGGTGCTGAGCAGTTGCTGCAGTTGCGGCATCATCTTGGCGTAGAGGTCCTTAAAACCTTGCCCGCGATGCCCAATCATGGGCGAAGAGAACGCGCGAAAGGTTTTCTCATTTACTTCAACAGGTCCAGGTATGTGCAATTTGACGTGTGCCATAAAAATCCAAAGTCGTGCGAATAATCAGGGACGAAACGGGCAAGCGCAAGCGGGTTTTCTAGCAAAACCCGTGGTCGAATTCTCTTTTTGACCCGTCTGTTAATCCGGCAGCACCCGCAAGGCCTGGTTCAAGGGTAACGCCGTCTGGAGTCTGCTGAGGGTTGCCGGCCAATCCTGAGGGCGTGGTGCCAGCTCGTATTGCGACGTTGTCAGCACGTTGGTCGAATGCGGAGGCATGCAACGGCACAATATAGACGCGACATCCCGATTGCCTTGCAGGAGGTACACCGAGGGACCCATCGGTACTGGTCCATCCTCGATCACCCGAGCCACAACTGTTTCCGGGGCAGCTTCCACGGATGGTTCAATTACGAAACGGCGGCCTGGGCAAGCGTTCGTAAACTGGGCTCTCGCTTTGTCCTCCAGGCTTTGTGCCACAAACAGACCCTGACGCTGGTGAGAGTCATTTAGCCCTTCCCATATAACAGGATTGCCCTGTCTGTTCAGCGTTATTCGAACTCCCTGCCATTTCAGCCGGGTAATGGGCTTGCCTTTCTTTTCCATGACCGGATAGAGCCACTCGTATGTGAGTTGAGGAAAGTTCAGGTTGCTTGAGGCAAAGGTCGAGGTTGAGTAGTAGACCGTTACCTTTCGCATATCCAGGCTCCGTGATGAATCGCAAGAGAGCGTACCGGGGCGATCTGGGTAAAGCGCCAGGTTTGTCCTCGCAGAAGTGTCCTCCAGGAAGAGGAGGGGAGCGAGACTTAGCGCCGGACTCGATGCTCCCTCGGCCGGTTTCAAATAATGCACGCTCCCGAGCATCTGCACTGCTCGTACGTAAGATGCGTCCGAATCGGGGCCAGGAGCCCCTGTCAGTGAGACCATCGCGATGAGCATCAGCATGCTCACCAGAAAGAACCGGTTTACACCAAAAGCTGGCATAGGACTCAAAGTAGACCCAAATCGCGGTTTCATAAAACCCCATAATTTCGCATTCATCGCAAGGCGCGGCGCAGTAATTCGGGCTTGGAACGTTATGGACTAGCTTTAACAGTACACAGCGCAATTTGTGTCCGGTTAGGATACTTTTGTGCGTCCTGGGGCAGGCTTTGGTTGACGTTCTGCTTTGGATTGGTGTATCTGAGACCAATTCAACTATGAACACGCCTCTTAAGACCCTGGAGACTCTCCTTACCCTGACGGCTATCGGTGCGATTTGCTGCTGCGCCAGGGCCTTGGAGGTCCCGGATGGGAATGCTTACCCCGGCAAGAAAATCAAAGCTCAGACCTATAACTCGGGATTCCCACTTGGCCATGACAGCTATAACGCCATGGGGACCGGCAGCGACGGCAAGATCTATTACGTCCTGAGTTCCGATAAGATTGAGCAGGGGGCCAAGATGTTTCGTTTTGATCCGAAGACGAGACAGATTGTTGAATTGGGAGATCTGACCGAGAAGTGCGGCGAGAAGGGGCTGAAGGCGATTCCGCAAGGGAAGAGTCATGTGAATTTTGTCGAGGCGGATGGCAAGCTGTACTTCGCCACCCACGTTGGGGTTTACAGCATGGTCGATGGCAAGGAAACACTCGGCATACCACCAGCCGGCTATCAAGCCTATCCTGGAGGACACTTGCTCTCGTATGATCTGAAAACAGGTGCTTTCGAAGACTACGGCATCGCGCCGAATAAGGAAGGCGTGCTGACGTTTAACATGGATACTCGTCGCGGGCGCATGTTCGCGCTGACCTGGCCCAGCGGTATTTTCTATCGATACGATTTGGCCACACGACAGCAGAAGAGCTTCGGAAAGATGTGTGCTGAAGGCGAGGATGGTGTCGGACCTACGTATCGCACCGTGTGCCGCTCTATCGCGGTTGATTTGGAGGATGGCTCCGCATACTTCACAACGTCGGAGGGCACGATTCTTCGATATAACTCTGAGACTGACAAGGTGTCGCCCGTCGTCGGTGAAGACATGAAAAAGGACTACTTCGGTTTGTATGATCCGACCTTCCCCGGGCATATGGGTTACAATTGGAGGCAGGTGATTTGGCGCGCCAAGGACCGCATGATTTATGGGGTGCATGGCAATTCAGGCTATCTGTTTCGGTTTGACCCTCGTGTGCCACGCCTGGAGGTCCTCGAACGCATTACATCCGAGCCGAGCAAGCGCTGCGGGATGTTTGACCAGTTCAGCTATGGTTACCTCGGTTTTGCATTGGCCAAAGACCAGAAGACTCTCCATTACCTCACGGGTGCACCAATCTTCGTCAACGGCAAGCGTCTGGCCGGAAAATCCAGCACCGCGATGGGGGAAGCCAAGGGGTTGGAAGATTTGCACCTGGTCACGTACGATATCGAGAAGCACCTTTATAAGGATAATGGCGCCGTGTTTTATCCGAACGGCCAGCGCCCGTTATATGTTAACGCAATAACCATAGGGCATGACGGGATGGTTTATACCCTGCCGCGAATCACTGAAAACGGAAAAACCCGGTCCGACTTAGTGGCCTTTCCCGGGCCGCTGAAGTAGTGGAGCGGGAATCGTTCGGGTGGGTTGATCCCTGGCACGGCGGGCCTCCAACAATGACGTCAATGGCTCAAGGTCGAGCTTACGGCGGAGTGTGGCAGCGTCAACCTGTTCGATCTGCCGGTTGTCAGGGTGCGTGTCAGAGTGATTCGCCCGGAAGGTTTCGACTGCCCAATGGTTGATGTCGTTGGCGTAACGGCAGACGAATCCAGCCCGTCGAAAGCCGTCCATGGAAGAGGTCCCAAACGCGCAGAAACCGGTGATTCACCTTTTTCTCATTGTTTCCTGGTGTTTGCGCAGGTACCTGATCAGCGAGGCAATCTGTTCCCCGTTGAGAGCACCTTCAAAGGCAGGCATTCCTTTTTCTGCCAACCCCCTCTGGATTACCCGTCGCAGGCTTTCGTCGTCTTCCGCGAACTGCCAGTTTCCTTCGAGCAATCCTTTCTGCATGCCCCCGCGCAAGCCAGGTCCGTGGCAGGGGGCGCAAAAGGTCGCGATCAGTTGAAGGGCGTTGGTGGAGCCAGGGTTCAGCACGGGGTCAACTGTCTGGGGGCCTTTCCATTCGGCTGCCAGCGGCGCTCTGGTGGGCGGCGCGGATTCGGGAACAAGTCTCAATATATAATCGTATCCCGGACGAGGCGTGCCTTCTGGAGGATCGTTCTGCGATGTGGTGAAATAGATGTATCCATCCGGTCCTTCCGTCATCTCCCTGATCCGGCCGTACTCCTTGGAAAGAAGACGTTCGATCCTGCCCGGCTGAGCCCCGGTGAAACTCACGCTTAAGATGCTTTCTCCACGGAGACAGCCCACCAGCAGGCTGCCGTTCAATTCAGGGAACGCCTTGCCCTGGTAAAAGACTGCTGCAGCGGGCCCTATCGCAGGTGTGAATTCGAGGAGCGGCTCTCGCATCCCACTCCCCGAGGCGCGGTGGTGAATCGTCGGCCAGCCATAATTCGCGCCCTTTTCGACCCGGTTGACTTCATCCCCATGGTCCGGCCCGTGTTCCGGTGCATACAAGTCGCCCGTACCTGGTTGGAACGCCAGCCCCTGCGGGTTGCGATGGCCGTAACTCCAAATGGCAGGATGAGCATCGGGGCGTTTTGCGAAAGGGTTATCCTGCGGCGCAGATCCATCCGGGTTGAGCCTGAGGATTTTTCCAGCCAGCGAATCCAATTGTTGGGCTCGGGGCGGATCGTTTGCGTCACCAGTGGTGATGTACAGGCGGCCATCTGGCCCGAATAGCAACCTCCCGCCTGTGTGGTTGCGGTAAGCGGGAATGTTTTCCAGCAATACCTGCGGGTCCTTGAATTGTCCCGCCTTCTCGCGGTATCGGACAATCCTCATACGGTACCGTTCGCCACCAAGGTCGTAGTTGTAAGCCAGGAACACGAAATGGTTGGTTGCGAACCCGGGATGCAGAGCCAGTCCGAGGAGCCCCATCTTCACGGATGGCGATACGGTTGTGAGCAGGAGGGCAGGCTCCGGATTGATGTGACCATGCTGGATGATCCGCACCCACCCGGGCCTTTCGCTAAAGAACAGCCGTTCGTCAGGCGTGAATACGATCGACCAGGGCGCCTGGAGGTTCGATGCCACAATCTCCACCCGGTAAGGTGTGGTGAGTTTGCCGTCTGCTGGGGCAGGGTTGTTCGTTTGAGCGCAGGCGAGCGCGGCAATAAAGCAAAGCAAGGCGGGCAGAGCCCTCGCAGAGCAAGCGTGTGCGGCACAACAGAGGTGTTGAAGCATGTGCTTTACAGTTTTACGGCGTGGCTTACTCATCGCACACCTCTCGCAGGGCGCAACTGTCGGTTGGCCGGTTGGCTGGCGGGCAGGTGGCGCGGCATGGTATATTCAAGCAGTGAAGAACGAGGATACGGACACCGTGACCATTATCAGCCACCTGCAGGCGTTGCGCACCGCGCTACTGGCGCTGCACAAGTCCCTGGTGGGTTCCGAGCAGGTGCAATACGAAAAGACCTTTGGCACAATTCAATCCCCCAATCAGTTTCTTCAGTTGCTCACGAGTGATCCATGGTTCGCCTGGTTGGGTCCATTCTCCAAATTGATCGTCTCCATGGACGAGGCGCTCGACGCCAAAGAGCCGGTATCCAAGGAGACCTGGGAAAGCTTCTTGAAACAGGCCGATTGCCTGCTGCGCACCGAGGAAAGCGGCGCCGGGTTCGGACACCATTACTTCGAGGCGCTTCAGCGTGATCCGGACGTCGTTATGGCCCATGCTCAAGTTACCCGGGTTCCCGGTTGGCCCCGGCGTCGTGCCTAAAGCGGACTCCAAGGCCACCGTCCAGCAGATTACTTGATTCCAACGACCATGGAGTCAGGTCCTATCAAGTGCTGCACGTAGGTCTTATGAAATCCCGCGGAGCGCATCCACGCCTGGCATTCGCGCGGCGTGTAATCAAATCCTCCCGGGGTTTCGATCAGCATGTTCAGGCTCATCAGCAGCCCAAACGCATTCTCGCGCCTCTCATCATCGATCATGGCGTCATAGATGATCACGGCGCCCCCGGCGGGAAGCGCGGCATAGGCCTTGGCCAGCAACTCGCGCTTCTGCTCCATATCCCAGTCATGCAGGATGTGGCCCATGATCAGCACGTCCGCTTCGGGAAGCGAATCTTTGAAAAAGTTGCCTGCCTGGAATGCCACCCGACCATGCATCCCGTGTGACCATACATACTTTTCGAAGACAGGACGCACTTGCGGCAGATCATAACCTATACCTTTCAAATGCTCGTGACGGGCGGCCACCTGCACAGGCACGGCTCCTTGCGCCGCTCCGACATCTGCAAAAGAGCGGTATTCGCTCCAGGGGAATTTCTCCGCGATCGCAATCGCAGCGCCCAGGCTGATGCCGGTCATTCCTGAAAGGAATCTTTCAAGCCGTTCCGGTGTGCTGTAGATGCTTCCGAAGAGATCTCCTCCGCGTTTGGCTTCGTTTTGGGGTTGGCCGGTGCGCAGCGCCTCCGTAAGCGCCCCCCAGAACTCATAGAGGCGAGCATTGCTCATCTCCAGGATGCCGCCTGCGTATGTGGGCTTGTTACGATCCAGGTAGTAATCCGTTTCAGCAGTGTTCGAGTAGAGACCATCATGCCGCTGGAGAAATTTCATGGCAACCAGGGCATCGAAGAAATCCAGAGAACTGCGTTCGTGCAATCCCAGCCGTGCACGCAGGGCCTCGGCATCGTGTGGCCCCTCAGCGAGAACAGTGAACAATCCAAGATCAACCGCCGTAAGCAGTGTTTTTGAAGCCCAAAAACCCAACCCGGTGCGCAGGATGCTTTCCGGTGACGGCACAGCCGTTATCCTGTTTGCCTGCCCAACAGTGGGTGTGCTTTCTTCAGCTTGAATAGAAGATAACATAATCGGCAGGATTATGAAATATGAAGCCCCTCCCGCCATGGGTAAAACACCCTAGTTCATGGATGTTTTGCGTGGCTGTTAAGTTCGATCGGCTCCTCGTCGTCCGCCCCCCATAGATCAGGCTTTACAGACCGGCAAAAGACTCCGATGTTTGCCCCATGAAACGGCTGGCTGTTGTGGTGTTGATTCTGGCGCTGTGCGGCAGCTTCCTGACGCCTGCGCGTGCGGAAATTAAGCAGGGCGCTCCCGCTAACTCCCATACGTATGGGAATTCCAAAGCTCCGGGGGCGGAACTTGCCCAAACCATCTCACTCATCACCGGCGTGGCGATCTCCCCGCTGCTTGGTGCCAGCGCAGTGGGGGCATGGAAGTATTTCGAAGCCAAACCTGAGGCACGCGGGCGGTTGCCTTGGTTTGCTCAACCCTGGTTCTGGATTACGGGGTTCATCCTGGTAACAGCCTGCTTCCTCAAGGACACCGTCGGCATCACCGTGCCCACCGTTCTGAAGAAACCCATGGATGTTGCCGATACCATTGAGCACAAGATCAGCGGGTTGGTGGCCACAGGCGCGTTTGTACCCCTGGTAGTTCCGATTTTTAAGGCGGCCGCACCTGAAGCCAGTTTGCTGAGTGACGCCGGGTTCGCCACAGCCGATCTGAGCTGGCTTTACAACTTTATCATTGTGCCGGTCTCCATGGTGGCGTTCTTCATCGTATTTCTCGCGTCCAATGCGATCAACATCCTTATCCTTCTTAGTCCATTCACGACCCTTGATGCGGCTCTTAAAGGGTTTCGCCTGCTGGTCCTTGCCAGTGTGGCTGGGACAGCCTTTCTCAACCCCTGGGTCGGTGCGGCATGGTCCCTCGTGATCATCGTCATTGCTTACTTCATCGCCGGATGGTCCTTCCGGTTATCGCACTTCGGCACCCTTTTCGTATGGGATTTTGTGACGCTTCGCAGTCATCGGTTTACTCCCGCACCCCAGGCCAACAAAGTGTTCCTGTCGCGGCAGACAGAGAAGGCGCCGGCCCGCAGCTATGGCCGGCTTTATCGCGAACAGGGAAGCCTCGTTTTGAAGTATCGTCCATGGCTGGTTCTCCCAGAGCGCACACAAAGCCTTCCTTCCGGCGACTATGCCGTGGGGCACGGATTAATTTATTCGGAGATCTCGCGAATGGATGGCGAGAACCTCCGCCCTGCGATTCTCCTGCCGCCGCGGTACCGGGGCCATGAGGAGAAGCTTTCTGAGATCTATCAACTGGCTGGGGTGCGTGAGGTCGGAATTCGAGCCATGATGCGCTGGTTGCGCCAGGCTCTTGGTTTCAAGGCCCAGGCTCCGACAGCGGCGCCACCCGTCCCCGCATGACTTTATGAGCAAAACCCTTTTTGAAAAGATCATCGCCCGGGAAATCCCGGCGCAGATCATTTATGAGGACGATAAGGTTCTCGCCTTTCGAGACGTGAAGCCGCAAGCACCCGTGCATGTGCTGATCATTCCCAAGAAACCCATCCCGCGCATCGCGGAGGCCAGTCCTGAGGACCATCAAGTCCTGGGACATCTGCTCATTAAGGCTGGAGAGGTTGCAAAACAGCTTGGATTGGAGACATCAGGGTTCCGACTGGTCTTCAATAACGGCCCGGATGCAGGGGAAGCGGTTCCTCACTTGCACTGCCATATCATCGGTGGACGTCCTATGAGTTGGCCCCCGGGATGACTGGGAGTTGGTTGCCCTGTAGGCCGCGTCCCCCGACGCGGCGCGTCCGTGTGACTTTCCGGGGAGGGCGGCCTCGCCGAAGGCCGCCGATCCCGCAGAGGATCGAACAGGAGGGGGACCGAGAGAACAGAGGAAAACTTATTGTGAACAGAAGGGGGGCCAAGGGAGCGAAGGCCCGAAGGGTGTCCGGGCTGCGGTCACATGTCGTACGGGCTGGAGAAAACAGAGGTCAACCCTTGCCTCTGTAGGCCGCGTCTCCGCACGCGGCGGGGGGAGGGGGTTTGGGCGGAGAAAGAATGTAATCACGCAAAGACGCCAAGATGCAAAGGTGGAAAACCAGACCCCGGAGAGAGAATTCTCCGATGCCAACTTTTAACCACCCGTCATTCCCCAATCCCAAAGGGGTTGCGTCCCGAAGCCCAGGGTTGCGACTCCAGTCGCTACCCTGGGTCAGCCCCCAAATTAATTCCACCCGTTTTCCCCCTCTCGTTCGGCGCGTGTGGCACGCGCCGAACGAGAGGGGGAAAACGGGTGTTGTTTCATGCCGTTGTACCCAGGGCGGCGGCCTGACGGCCTGGCCCTGGGCTAGCGGGTTGCCGCTCTTTCAGAGCTCGTGAACAGATCCGTTGCGGATGTCGAGGGTCTGATTTTGCGTTCGCTTTTGCCGACCGTTTTGTCAAGCTGATCGCGTGAAAGCCCGGCGCGCCTTCGTGTTCCTGTTGCTGCTCGTTTGGAGCGCCGCCGGGCTTTTAGCCAGGCCAACTCATTCGTCCGCATCTTCCTGCCATCTCGAAGGACTGGGCAGCGTGCGGTATCTGACGGACCCAAGTGGCGTCATTACTGACACATTCACTTACGATGCGTTTGGCATATTGATCCATCGTCAGGCTCGAACTTCCGGTGGGGGTGGTGTGTTGGTACCCTTTGCGAACCCCGCTCTTGAAACAGCACCTGCAAACACCTCGCCAACCGTCAACAATTACCGTTACACCGGCGAGCAATGGGATCAAGACCTCGGGATGTACTACCTCCGCGCCAGATATTACAGACCCGAACTGGGCAGGTTCTGGACGAGGGATAGCTACGAGGGGAATAATCAGGATCCCCTGAGCCTGCACAAGTATATCTACTGCTCGGAAAATCCGGTGGGGAATATCGATCCCACAGGGCACAGCGATCTGAGTGTTGGCTTTCTGTTTTCAGCAACTACGATCCGCACCGGCCTTATGGAGTTCGAGGTAGACGGGGTGCATGGCGACAGGTGGGCGGTGAGCGGGGAGAATGCACGCGGGAATTCAGTGTCGCCCGTATCGACTCCGGTACTAGAGACATCGAGCCCGTATTGCACTGAACCGATGATCCTTGAGGACCTGATAGCGAATGTCATTAAGGGCAATGGTATTGGTGGCACAATGGGGGGAAATGGGATAAATGGTTCACTCGGTTTAGGGGCTAGTGGCGGGAATGCTCTCGCCAACTCTGGCATCACACTTGGCACACACTAAAGCTATGCGGAGTTATTATATTTACCCGAATCGGTTGGAATGGAGGTGCTATGGGAACATGGGGAGCAGATAGCTTTCAAAATGATTGGGGCTTGGACTGGCTTGGCGATTTTCGCGAGCGTGGGGATGCGTCGCTTGTCCATGCGGCATTGAATCGAGTCGTTGAGCACGGTGGGACCAAGCATCATCCCGCTTCTCTTCTCGAAAAGTTCCTTGGCCGCCGCAGCCGCGCCGATTGGTTGACGGCGGATGTGGCTTCGAAGGCATTAGCAGCCGCTCAATTGGTTGCTGCGTGGAATAGCCATCCGTCGCCTAATTTGCCAGACGGTATTTTGGCGTTGTTGCGGCAACACCAATCCTCATTTCGGATGGACTTCGTTACGCTGGCCCAACAAGCGGTAGCTATTGTCAAGGCTAACTCAGAATTGAAGGAGTTGTGGGATGAGACGGACGCAACCGAATGGAATAAGGTGATTGCGGATTTAGAGTCGAGGTTATCGGCGTCCTAGCTGGTCAAGAATTTGCACCTCACACGCCAAACAAAGCACTTATTCTTGGCAAGAAGCCCTCCTCACGATGAAAAAAACCACCAAACCTAATCCTGCGGTGATGTTCTTTGCCCTCGTTTTTTCGATCACTGCGGGAATTCTGTTGTTTGCTTCCTGGAGATGTGTTGGGCTTGTTTTCCTTGCTTTGGCGATTGTTACACTTTTGGGAGACGTAGTTACGATGATTAGAAAATGAAAATGCAAAACCGGAGGGTCGGGGCGGAGTTGAGATGCTTCGTCGAAATACACCTTTTGCCGCCCCGGTCATTATCTGCGCAGCACCACTGCTGTTGGCCGCTGCTCCAACGTTAAGCAAAGATTGAAGGAACACGGCATTATGCAGCCATCCAAACAGTCAAAGGACGCCATTGTCAGAAATCGCATAGATCATTTTCCCTCGTTGCGACAAGCCAGCACATTGTTTTTGGCTGAAGTCGCTTTGGTTTTTATAATCTGCGCGGTGTTGTCGCCAATTCTTGGCCGTTTCTGGAAGCCATTTGGTTGGGTTTTGTGGCTGCCAGGAGTATTGCTTGCCGCATATCTCATAACGGTGGCACTTAGGAATTGTGGCGAAAGGTTGAGTTGGGCGCACAAATTCAATCAGCGAGTGTCAGCTGGCAAGGCCATCAAAATGCTTGCGCAACAACCGAGTAGATACGTTGTTCATTGCAGGCACTACGGAGGGGTGGATCGCACAAGACTAAAGCCTGCCGCAGTTGTAGAAGACACGCAGACCGCAGTCTTGACTGCTGTTTTCCCTGCATCGTGGCGTATTATCAATGCGGCAAAGGAACTCGGCGTGCGTATTGAGTCGTATTGAGTCAGGGGGCTCCGTTTATGATCCTGCTCAAGTCCGGCATCGTCTTGTTCGAGGGTGAAAGCGCCCGGCCCAGTTGTTCTGTTGTTACTTTTTGCACCCGGCAACGCGGTCCCAGTGCTTAAGGAATAGCCGCGTTGACATGGGAATGAAAGAGCCCGATTTTACCGTGCAAAAGGCCTGTGCTCGCGGTAAACTATACCCATGCGTGATGAGCGGCCAGAGATGAAAGTTGTCGGGCGCAAAGGGCGGGTGCAAAGCGGCCTTGTTCACGCAGATGCCATGCAGCGTCTGACATTGGAGCTGCGCAGGGGCAAGCCTTTCATGCCTAAAGGGGTGTTCAGGTTCAAAACCTTCGAGGAAGCGGACGCATGGAAACTGAGGATGCTAACTCGCCGCTAGAACCCAGGCCGCCGACGTTGCAGGACCTGTTGCTGTTGTGTCGTTCCCTTAACCAAACCGGCGCGAAGTACATTGTCATCGGCGGATGGGCTGTGATTCACCATGGATTCGATCGCACCACTTCCGACATTGATCTGTTAGTCGAGGACTCCCCGGAGAATTTCCAGAAACTGCGTGAGGGGATGCTTGCTCTTCCCGATGGGGCTATTCGGGAAGTGGCCCCGGATGACTTGGGGAAGTATGTCGTGGTCAGAGTAGG
Organism: uncultured Verrucomicrobiota bacterium; assembly: GCA_942493075.1. Classification (GTDB taxonomy): domain Bacteria; phylum Verrucomicrobiota; class Verrucomicrobiia; order Limisphaerales; family UBA8199; genus JBBQYD01. Next base: position 1,592,743 of record OW818681.1, read on the forward strand.
TGACGAATTCGTCGTTGACCTGCTGAAACGCTCTTGCGGTATCGAATATGCCGAGGCGAGCCAGTTCATCCTGCCGGTCCAGGTTGATGACGTTGCGATTCCCTTCGCCAATCTGGAACTGCTCTGGAGAACAAAGCAGACTGTTCGCGAAAAGGATCAGTTGGATCGCACTTTCCTGGCAGAGTTGCTGGGGAAGGCGGGCAAGACTGTTTGACAATCGGCTATTGACCTCATAGGGCAGTCCCCCGTGACCGGCCTTCTCGGGGAGGGACGCCGCACCGCCCTTATGTTCCCCTTCAGGGCTTCTCCGAGTCGTTCGTCGCCGCTTCCCAGGGCTGACGAGTTCCAGCCCTTCGGGCTGAGCCCACCCGTATGCCTCGAATCTTCCACGTGGCTTGAGGTCCGGCGCACGGGCTCCATTTTTTCATTCGCTTTTGCTGGCTTTTTTTTGTCAAGCCGAACACGTGAAAGCCTGGCGCGCCTTCGTGTTCCTGTTGCTGCTCGTTTGGAGCGCCACTGGGCTTTCGGCCAGACCCTCTAAATCGTTATTTGTTTTCCCCGGTTAGACGGCGCTCTTGGCAAGAGCGCCCCACCCTTAAACGAACCGGGCGACCTCGTCTCGATGCCGCCCGGTAAAGTATCACAGAGACTTCAGTTTTGCCCCCGACGCCGCTCTCCGGAGAGAGCGGCGTCACTACTGAAGGTGCTGTGCAGTTGAGGCCTCGGATGCCCTACTTCGTGGTCGCAGCGTTTCGCTTATGTTCAAGCAGCCATTTGTAGAACTCCGGATTCTTGTACGTTTCCGTCCAGGAATTATGGTCTGCCTCTGGGTAGATCGTGAACTTCATATGATTGATCCCGACGCGTTTCAGAGCATCGACCATCCGTTGAGATTCAGACAGCGGCACTACATTATCCTTTGCGCCGTGGAACACCCAGATTCCCATGGATTTTACTGCTTCAGCGTTATTCCGGCCAGCCAGGAGCACAGTGATGAACTGCCCACCGCCGCAAATCGGAGCCATGGCTGCAAACCGTTCGGGTTGCTCCAGTCCAAGGCTCCAAGTCCCATAGCCGCCCATACTCAGGCCGGTCAAATATACCCGGTTAGTGTCCACCGCGTAACGTCCAGTCACATCATCCAACAATTTGGATAGCGCATCCGTTGACCAGATTTGGTTTTCCGGACACTGCGGCGAAACAACGATGAATGGGAAGTCAGAGCCGTTTGTAGCGTGCTTCGGCGGACCGTGCACAGCGACCTTCCAAATGTCTGTCCCGCGTTCGCCAGCGCCGTGGAGAAATAGGATCATCGGCCATTTTTCGCCGGACTTTTCGTCGTAGCCTTTGGGCAGGTACAGGAGATAATTCACCTTATAGTCGCGAGTCTCCTTGTATTCGAACGTCTTGGGTTCTTGCATATTGGCGTGAAGTTGAGCGTGTGGTTTGGAAGTGGCACAACCGGTGAGCAGCAGTGCCGATATCGCTGCCAAACCGAGCAGATAGGGTCGCATAATTCTTGAGGTGTTAGGTGAGTTTGAGTTTAGGAAGGTCCTGGGAGTCCACCAGGCCCACGGGTTCGCGTTTGTCATTCACAACAATGAGATCATCAATATTGCGCTCATTGAAAATCTTGAGCGCATTGATAGCCAGGGCATCGTCGCGAATGCAAATGGGATTGCGGGTCATGACCGATTTGAGCGACATGCCCAGCACCTTATCACCTTGGGTCATGTGTCTTCGGAAATCGCCGTCGGTAAAGACGCCCACAAGTTTGCCGCGTTTATCCACCACGCTGAGGCTGCCCGATTTCGCCTGGGTCATGACCAGCAGCGCATCCCGAATAGTAAGGGCTTCGCTTGCCATAGCGTTGCGATCTCCCTTGCGCATGATCTCGCCGATTTTGAGGAGCATGGCCCGTCCGATCGCGCCGGAAGGATGGCGCTTTGCGTAATCGGCTTGTTTGAATCCGCGTGCTTGCAGAACCGCCATTGCCAGGGCATCCCCCATTACCAACATGGCCGTGGTGCTGGAAGTTGGCGCCAGGCTGAAAGGGCACGCTTCTTTCGGAATGTGCACGTTGAGCACGACATCGCTGTTCTTGCCCAAAGATGACTTGGGCACGCCAGTCATCGTGATGATCTTTACAGCGAAACGTTTGACCGCAGGCAGGAGATTGAGGAGTTCGTCAGATTCGCCGGAATAACTCAACGCCAGCACGACGTCGCCGTCATTGAGCACACCTAAATCTCCATGAAGGGCATCCACGCTGTTCATGACTACACTCGTGGAGCCGGTGCTCGACAGCGTGGCTGCGATTTTCTGGCCTACGTTGCCGGATTTGCCAATGCCGACAATAACGATTTTGGAACGCTGACTCAGCGCATCGGCGATCAAATCGACTGCTCGATTGAACGAGCCGTCCAACTGTTTGCGCACCGCTTTGATCGCGGCGATCTCGATATCAAAAACTTTTTGGGCCTGGAGTATATGATCCACGCCGCACAGCATGGAACGAAGCTTCGGCCAGTCAAGCCCCGGGTTTTTATTCAAGGTTGGGATACGACCCGAGCACTTTGACGTAACTGCAATGCACGCTGAGAAGCTTCAGCGCGTGGCCGAGCTTCTTTTCTTCCTGGTGGCCATCGACGTCCACAAAGAAAAAGTACTCCCAGGCTTTGCGCTTGCTGGGACGTGACTCGATCTTGGTCATGTTAATGCGAAAACGGCGGAGCGGCGCCAGGGCTTGGTACAGGGCGCCTACGCGGTCCACCAGGCTAAACATGACGCTGGTGCGGTCATTGCCTGTTGGAGGTGTGCACTGCTTGCCAAGGACCAGGAAGCGCGTGGCGTTGGCCAGGTTATCCTGGATATCCATCTCCAACAGTGGCACGCGATACTTCTCGGAAGCGAGGAGACCCGCAATGGCTGCCGAATACTTTTCCTTGGCCGCCAATTCAGCCGAACGCGCATTCGAGGAAGTCTCGATTACTTCCACCCGGGGGAAGTTGGCCTGCAACCAGCCACGGCACTGGCCAAGGGACTGCGGATGTGCAAAGAGCTTCTTGATCTCCGATCGCTTATGATTGCTGAGCAGGCAATGCTGAATGGGCATCACGATCTGGGCGACAATCTTAAGATCGCTATCCACGAACATGTCCAGCGTATGCGTCACCACGCCTTCAGTGGAGTTTTCCACCGGCACCACGCCATAATCGGCGCGGTGTTTGCTGACTTCCGTGAAAACATCCGTGATGGTCTTTTGCGAGGAGTACTTGAGGCTCGATCCAAACTTTCGAATGGCTGCCTGGTGAGTGAACGTGGCCTCAGGCCCGAGATACGCAATTGTCAGCGATTTCTCCAGGGAAAGGGCGCTGGACATGATTTCGCGATAAATCGCCTGCAGCGATTCATCGGTGATCGGCCCTTTGTTCATCTTGAACAAGCGCTGGAGCACTGCCCTCTCGCGGTGCGGCGCGTAAATCTCCTCGCCTTGCTTGAGCTTGATTTCGCCGATGGCCAGGACGTGCTGGGTTCGCTCGTTGAGCAGGCGCACGATCTCAGAGTCGAACTGGTCGATTGCTTTGCGATGTTCGGGAATATTCATGACGCGGGTTCCTCCGGCTTGGGAGGTTCAGATTGAGAACTCGGCTCAGCGGGTGAGGCAGGCTCGGCACTCGGTTCAGGTGCGGAGGAGGCGTCGGGTGTTTCCGCTGGAGTTTCCAGCAGGGTCAACTGCTCGCCATCAGGATCTACTGTGGCCAGTGCCTCCGGTTTTTTTACAATAATGCGCCGCAGTTCATCAGCAGCAGGCATGTCCTCCAGGCTGCGCAAACCGAAATACTCCAGAAATAATGGAGTGGTCCCATACATCATGGGACGTCCAACGACCTCAGCCCGGCCTACCTGTTCGACCAAGCCTCTTTCCAGGAGGGTCTGCATCACACCGTCAACTGCCACGCCGCGGACTTGCTCAATCTCAGCCCGAGTCACGGGCTGCCGGTAGGCCAGGATGGCCAACGTCTCCAGAGCGGGTTGTGAGAGGCGCGGGGGACGCGCTTTATGCCCGACGAGCGCCTTGAGCCATGGGGCATAAGGTGGCTGGGTAACGAACTGCCATGCTCCGGCTACGCAAACTAGCCGGTAGCTGCGCTGTGCCTGTTCATGGTCTGCCGCCAGTTGCTCGAGGGCAGCGGTTACATCCTCATCCTTCACTTTGCGAAGGCCGTGGACGATCTCATCGCCCTCGGCATGCTCGGGGGCAGCCGCGAACACATCGCGAAGTTCCTTCACGCTGAGCGGCTTTTGCGCCGAGAACAGGATGGCTTCCAGAATGAATTTCAGTTCCATTGCTAAGTTTGCGTTGGATCGGCTGGCGGGGCAGTTGGCTCAATGGGCGCCGCGGGTTCCGCGGCAGGCGGTTCGTGGTCAATGGGCTCGACAAGGGCCAGGGGCAGGGCGGCTGGCCGGATCTCAATTTCGCTAAAAGCCTCCTCCTGCACGGCGACAATTTGCTTGAGCCGAATTAACTCCAGCAACGCCAGAAAAGTAACGATCACCTCGCTACGGCTGGCGGCCGACGCGAATAACTCCGTGAACCGCAGTTTGCCGGTCTCCCCAATGCTCCTGAGCACGTGCTCGATCTTCTCACTGACCGACCATTTGTCCTCAAAAATCTCCCGCGTCTCCGGGCGTTGGTTAAACCGTTTGAGCACCGTGTTAACGGCGTTGACCAGGTCGAAAATGGAAGCGGTCGCCCGGCTCGGGGCCTCATCAGGAAACTCAGGACGTGGTGCTTGCCGTGGGAAGATGTTTTCCTGCGCTGTTTCTAAAACAGCGAACTGCGCCGCTGCGTCCTTGAACTTCTTGTACTCGACCAATTGCCGGATCAACTCCCAGCGCGGATCTTCCCCCTCTTCTTCGCTTTCCGGTTGCACCTGCTGATCAACCGGGAGTAGCTCCCTGCTTTTGATGTACATCAGGGTGGAAGCCATCACGAGGAACTCGCCTGCAACCTCCAGATCAAGGAGACGCATGGTGTCAATGTATTCGATAAACTGGGTGGCCAGCTTGGTGAGGTTCACTTGGTAAATATCCACCTCCTCCTTTTTAATCAGATAAAGGAGCAGGTCCAGTGGTCCCTCAAAGACCTCGAATTTGACTTTATATTCAGCCATGCACCCGGCAGACATGCGTCCACCGGAACGATCCATGTTAGTTCATCCTGCGATGCCTTGGCAATGTTGCACTGGCTGCGTGGCTGCGGGGCAAATTAGACAAAGTAGAAAAGCCGTCACGGCTCTTTAATTCGAGAGCCGGAGGTTGTCACCCGGATTCATCCCCAGATGGCACAGATGGAAAAGACGCCAGGATGCAAAGGCGGAAAACCAGATCTGCAGAGACATTCTTCTGATGCCAGGCATTAACCACCTGTCATCGTACCATTGAAATTCTGGCACCCCATTGCCGGGGTGCTTCTCCAACCTGCAACTAACCGGAGGTCTCCGCTTCGCTACGACGCTCCGGCTACCTTCTGGCAACCATTCTGGTTGCCGTGATGTTGATCCGCTTATCCATCCGGCTCGCGCATCCCGAATGCCACAAAATAAATCTCTCGTTTTTCTGCTGCAATCTTTGCGTTCTCCGCGGCGTTGCGTGACATTGTGTCTGTTCCTTGGCGTAACGGTTCTGGGCGATCTCCGGTCTCTGCGTGGATCTGCCTAATCTGTGGATATCCCAGACAGTTGTCCGGCAGTTGCAGACCATGTTTTCTCCTCCGCGTTCTCCGCAGCTCCGCGTGGACTCTCATCCGAGGTTTGCAATCAATCCGCTTTCATTTTCTCAAGGCTTGGGCAGTATCAGGAAATTATGACTGACACCAATAACCCATCAAATTGGGACCGGCGTAGTTTTCTCAAGTTTTCAACGGCGAGTCTCGCAGTAGCCGCTGCCTCAGGCGCGGGCCTGTCGAGCGCGGCTGCCGCCGAATTGCTGCCTGCCAAACGCGGCGGCATGATCAACAAGAAATCCGTGATTCTGTTTCAAGGCGATTCGATCACCGATGCCGGGCGCTCCCGGGACAGGGCGGAGGTGCCTAACCTTCAGCCCGGTTTGGGCAATGGTTACGCATGGCTGGCCGCTTCGCAGTTGCTTGTGGATTATGCCGGTGCTGGTTTGAAGGTTTTCAACCGCGGTATCAGCGGGAACAAAGTGTTTCAATTGGCCGAACGTTGGGACAAAGAGTGCATCGATATCCAACCTGATGTGCTCAGTATCCTTATTGGTGTGAACGACATCTGGCACGCACTCAGTGGAAATTATAACGGCACTGTGGAGATCTACGAGAAAGACTACCGTGCGCTGTTGGCACGCACCCGCAAGGCGCTTCCTAAAACGAAGATCATCGTTTGCGAGCCGTTCGTCCTGCGATGCGGAGCAGTGACGGATAAGTGGTTTCCATCCTTCGATGGGTATCGCGCGGTCGCGGAAAAGCTCGCCAAAGAAGCCAAGGCTTCTTTTGTGCCGTTCCAGGCCATGTTTGACGAAGCTGTCAGATACGCTCCCGCTGAGCATTGGGCCGCTGATGGTGTGCATCCTACCCCGGCCGGTGCGGCATTGATGGCTCATTACTGGCTTCGGACCGTGTCCCGGTAACCTGGCATTGCCATGATTAACCCGGTGAACCGCCGGAGGTTCTTACGACAGGCAGCCCTGGGTGGTTTGAGCCTGGGGCTGCCCTGGTTCCTCACCGGTTGCGCTGGGACAGTCCGACAGCAGGAACAGTCGCAGGTCTCAGTGCGTTCCGCATCGGGCAGCGGATCACCACTGCTCGTTTTGCATGAACCGGTTTCGGCTGATGTTGAGCCGCGTGCTCCCGCGTGGATTTATCTTGAGGAGGTTCTTCAACATGCCGGCCTGTTTTACTCCAGGTTGCGAACCTATGACCTTCAAAAGCTCCACGGACATGCCGAAGGGGTTCTTCTTCTGGCCGGTAATCTCCGGCTAAGTCCCGACCAACAAAGCTTAATCACAGACTGGGTAACCCAAGGAGGCACAGTCATTGGCATTGGGGGCACGTCCGGTTTGCACCAGGTCTTTGGCATCAGCAGCGGGCTGCCCCTGGCAGAAGGCTGGATCACGATTACCGCTGCGCAACACCCCATAACACGCGGGTTGCGCAGTTCGTTACACGTCTTTGGCGGATTTACTTTAAAGCCTGCCAAGGGTTCTGTGCTGGCTGAGATCCAGGGAGCTAATGGCCAGCGACGCGGCGCGGCCATTGTGGAGCACGCGATAGGGCGGGGCAGGGCGGTGCTTCTCGGGCCCGACCTGCTGTTCTCGGTGGTGCATATCCAGCAAGGCATTCCGGTGCTGCAAGACGGGCATCCCGCGCTCGATGGGAGCGCTGAGATTAACGAAGGGACGTTAAAAGCAGAGGATGGTCTCGTGCTCGATTGGCAGCGTGATCGCACAGCGGTTCCACCCGATAATGGCCGCATATTCCTGGGACCGATAGCGGATGAATTGCGGGAGATTATTCTGCGTTCGATCTTCTATCTGGCGCACCGGCAGGGGCTCACTTTGCCCATGCTCTGGTATTGGCCGAAGGCGCTCCCGGCGGTGGCCATGATGTCGCACGACACCGATGGGAATGAACCTGCCAAGGCTGAAGAGTTGCTGGCGGTTCTGAATCGCGCGGAAATCAAGTCCACCTGGTGTTTGCTCTATCCGGGGGGATATCCGGCAGATTTCTATCAGAAGCTGACCAACCAAGACTTCGAAGTCGCCCTCCATTTTGACGCGCATACCGGTGGCAAACAGACTTCGTGGTCGCGAGAGAATTTTCTCCTGCAACATCAATGGCTTTTGAAGGAGGCTGGATTGCAGCGGATTCATTCAAACAAGAACCATTATACGCGGTGGGAAGGCCGCTTGGATTTCTTCCGCTGGTGTGAGGAGGCGGGCATCGAAGCCGACCAGACACGTGGGCCGAGCAAGAAAGGCACGATCGGTTTTCCGTTGGGCGGATCGCACCCCTACATGCCCTTGGACAATGAACGCGCGAGTCCCCGCTTTATTGATGTCCTGGAGATCAACCTGCTAACACAGGACCACGTTGTCACGTGTCCACCTGAATACGGTCAGCAACTGACCGACACTGTTCTCAGACACCATGGAGTGGCTCACTTCCTGTTTCATCCAGCACACATAACGAAACCTGGAGTTGCGGAAGCGCTGATTGGGCTGACCGAGTATGCAAAGGCACGTGGGATGGAATGGTGGACCTGCCAAAGAATTAGCGATTGGGAACGTTGTCGTCGCGGGGTGCACGTCAGTTATCCGGAACCGGGCTTACTTGAATTTCGTAGTGCCCGCACACTCAGCAATGCCACGTTGCTCTTTTTGCGCGCGGGATCGCAGGCAAATCGGCTAGTAGTGGATGGAAAGGCGGTGCCAGCCAAAACGTTCGAGGCTTATGGCTTCGAGTTCGACTCGGTCACGGTTGAAATAAAAGGCACAGTTCCGGTCGAAGTGCGTGGCTAATCAGGCCAACTCCAGTTCAGGTTTGGCACACTCCAATCCCCAATACTGGGTGATGGACAGGAATAAGTGCTCCACTGCCCGGTAATTGACGGGCTTCACCATGTAGGCGTTGGCCCCCAGTTCATACGCGTGGTTTATGTCTGACGGATTGTCGGAGGAAGAGACGATGATCACAGGGATGCGCCGTAGCAACGGGTCCTGCTTGATCCAATCCAAGACTTCAAAGCCGTCTTTGCGCGGCATCTTGATATCCATAACCATTAATTTTGGCAGGCTATAGGTTTCTCGATCAGAGTATTTCCCTTCTCCACGAAGGTAGCTGATAGCGTCCTGGCCATCGGTAACCACCTGGAGGGGATTCTGAACGCGAGCCATCTTAAACGCGCGCTTAACGAGGAAAATATCATTGAGATCGTCCTCAACCAGCAGCACGGTGAACTGTTTGTTGTCCATAATCAAAAAGAGACGAGCCTAGTCCGTTGATGGGAATCTAACCGCCTCATAAGAAAATGCCAGTGACAGATTTCCAGGCTGGCATGGGCCATAGACCGACTGGACAGCATCCGTTTACACCGCTGGGAGAAGCAGAAGAGGCCTGTCGTACGGAGCAGGAGCGCCGACTGGGGGGGGGCGCGAATTTTCACAACCAGGAAGCGAAGAAAAGACTTCGAGGTGGCTTTTCCGAGTGGGAGCGGCTTCTCGCTGTTGATTTCTCTGTTTGGCACAAATCTCAGTCAAAATGCTCCGCTACCAGTTGACAGCGAGTCGCTTGCGTTGATTTTGGCGCCGAGGTGTCATTGACACCTCCAGGGACGTGTAAAAACCCCAATAAATACAGGCAGGTGTCAGAGTGTCACATGCCTTATATAATAAGAAGGATAGTGACACCAATTAGAGCCACCGAAGCAAGGGAAAGGAGCACCCTGCACAGGTTCCGGGTGCCCTTTCCTTGCTGCGTAGGCCGCGTCTCCCGACGCGGCGGCGGTTGCCGGTGCGGGCGCAGGGTAGCGCGGTCGTCTCGATTGCGAGTACGCGCACCGTCCCGGTGCGCTTTGCTTGGGGCGAAGAACGAAACAAGTGGCTCCGTCCTGTGAGGTCACCGAGAAGACAGAAGCTAGATTCCTGCATCTCCGAAGACACCGCGCGAGGCTATGCAACGTGACAATGGAACGGTTGACCTGGCAGTGCCAAATGGCACCATAATAAGATGGAAGAGGGATGATCAAACTCGTTACAAACATCTCTTCGCCCGAATCCAAGATTGCCCTGTTTCGGTCACTGTTTCGGGGAAGGGAGGATGTCTATCCTGTCCGTTTTGAAAGCCAGAAGACTGGTCGCAGCGGTTATGCGCCCGCCTGCGCAAACGAGTGGGTGCGCGGACTCTGTGAAAAGCCCCGCGTTAAGTGCTCCGTCTGTCAGCATCGCAAATTGCTGCCTGTGACGGATGAAGTCATTCGATGCCATCTCTCCGGGAGCGACGAGCGAGGGCGTCCATTTGTCATCGGTGTTTACCCGATGCTTTTGGATGAGACCTGTTGGTTCCTGGCTCTGGATTTCGATGGGGACCAGTGGCGCAGCGATGTTCAAGCTGTTCTGGAGATTTGTGACAAGCACTCGCTTCCAGGTGCTCTCGAACGTTCCCGATCTGGAAATGGCGGCCACATATGGTTCTTCTTCGAAAAGGCGGTTCCCGCCAGGTTGGCTCGAAATCTTGGTTCGTTGTTTCTGACCGAGGCAATGGAGCGTCGTCCGGAAATCGGATTAAAGTCTTACGATCGGCTGTTCCCGAATCAGGATACTTTGCCTAAGGGTGGATTTGGAAACCTGATCGCACTGCCCCTTCAGAAACAACCCAGAGTTAATGGAAACAGCCTCTTTGTAGATGCCGAGTTCAAGCCGGTCCCAGATCAATGGGGGTTTCTTTCAGCCATCGGACGAATACCTATCGACAAATGCGAGGCTCTGGTGCGCGAGGCGCAGAGCAAAGGCAGGATCACCGGAGTGAGGTCAGTCTTGGTGCTGGAGGATGACAAAGATGAGCCTTGGACCGCTCCACCCTCGCGCAAGCAAAATGACCCGCCAATAACCGAATCACTGCCTCGTGAGTTGGAGTTGGTCTTGGGCGACCAGATTTATATAAGCAAGGAATGCCTTCCCCCACAGTTGCGAAACAGGCTATTGAGACTGGCAGCCTTCCAAAATCCAGACTTCTACCGTGCTCAATCGATGCGGCTGCCGGTTTATGACAAGCCACGCATAATTGAATGCGGCGAAGACCATCCCAAGCATATTGCCCTGCCTCGCGGCTTGCTGAGGGACATTGAGGACTTGCTACGGTCGCTAAGCGTGAAAACAGTGTTGCGCGACGAACGTGTTGCAGGCTCGCCTCATCATCTCTCATTCCATGGTGAACTTCGGCCAGAACAGATCATTGCCGCAAACAGAATGCTCTCTCACGATACCGGCGTGCTGGCAGCTACCACTGCGTTCGGAAAAACTGTGCTGGCTGCGTGGCTGATCGCGCAGCGTGGGGTGAATACACTCGTCCTGGTTCACCGCCAACAGTTGCTGAATCAGTGGGTGGAGAGATTGTCTCAGTTTTTGGGTGTTCCTCCCAAGGAAATCGGTCAATTCGGCGCCGGTCGAAAACGGCTTACTGAGAAAATCGACGTGGCTATTATCCAAAGCCTCGTGCGGAAAGGGATCGTTCAGGATCTCGTTGGGAATTATGGCCATCTTGTGGTGGACGAATGTCATCATCTTTCAGCCCACAGCTTTGAATTGGTCGCCCGCAAGGCTAAAGCTCGTTTTGTAACGGGACTCTCCGCAACTGTGACCCGCAAGGACGGACATCATCCGATCATTTTTATGCAGTGCGGCCCGATCAGGCATCGGGTGAGTGCGAAAGAGCAGGTGGCTGGACGTCCGTTTGGCCACTACGTTATCGTCCGGCCAACGAGTTTTGCAGCAGTCGAACAAGAGGAGCCAGACTTCCGGTTTCAGTTTCACGCTCTGTATCAGTCTTTAGTCGTCGATGCTGCTCGAAACCAACTTATCTGCGAAGATGTGCTTCAGGCAGTGCGCGCAGGCCGCAAACCGCTCGTCCTGACGGAACGCACTGAGCATCTTGAGCGGTTGGTCAATCTGATTAGCCCCAGCATTTCCCACGTAATCACCCTGAAAGGAGGGATGGGAAAGAAGGAACTGCGCATAGCTATCGATCAATTGAACACCATTCCGGAGCAGGAGGCTGTTGTGCTGATTGCGACGGGGAAGTTTATTGGGGAGGGTTTTGATCACCCGCGCTTGGATACCTTGTTTATTACACTGCCGATTTCCTGGCGAGGAACCATCGCCCAGTATGTCGGGCGCCTGCATCGCTTGCACGAGCACAAACGTGAGATTCGGGTTTACGACTACGCCGATCTGAACATTCCCATGCTCGCCAGGATGTTCGATCGCCGCTGCGCGGGTTACGAGTCCTTGGGCTATGAAATTCAGTTGCCTGGCAGCGCCGTCCCGGGGTGGCCGGCTGAAGTCCCCTTGCCAATCGCACCTGAATGGAAGCGGGATTATGCTGCCAGTGTTCGCAGGCTTATCCTGGACGGAGTGGATGTTCCCTTGGCTGATCTTTTCACGCATGCCGCTTCCCAGTTCATTCCAACTCCTGAAGGCTATGCGCATGCCCGCAGTGCGGCGGAGGCCTTTCTTTTTCGTCGATTGCAGACCCTCCCGCTGACGGTTGGGCGGTTTCGATTAAACGCTCGGCTTCCGCTTCAGTTTGATGATCGGGGGGAAATGGAGATCGACCTCCTGGATGCCGAAGCCCGAGTGGCCATCGAATTGGATGGTTCGCAACATTTGAACGATCCTGAGGCCTACAGGAGGGACCGGCGGAAGGATTTTCTGCTGCAGGAGAATGGCTACCTTGTCTTACGCTTTCTCACGGAAGATGTCGCCAAACGTTTGAGCATAGTGCTGGACTGCATCTTGCATGCACTTGCTGGCCGGATCAGGGAAAAAGACTGATCAAAGCAGACCTTGGGCATCGGACATCAACCTGGCGTTGGAGGCCGCGTCTCCCGACGCGGCGGCACCTGTGTAGCGCGGTCGTCTCGACTGCGAGTACGCGCACCGTCCCGGTGCGGGTTGCTTGGGGCGAAGAATGAAACAAGCGGCCCAGCCCGGTGAGGTCACCGAGAAGACAGAAGCTGGATTGCACGCGGAGGCGCGGTGTCCTCTTCGGCGGTCCTCCCGGCCGCCCTGATACGTATGCCAACGCCGTTGTGACGGAAGATCTGCGTTCGAGACGAGATTTACCGACCCAATTGACACCCCGGTGCCAAAATGGCACCTTAAACGATATGGAACCTGTATTGGACGGGCCTCGCAAGCGGATTACAGCGCGTGTTTCGGTGAACGTCCGGACAACTTTGGAACAGGCGGCAGAGCTGTTGGGGGCCACAGTGAACCAGTTTGTGGTGCAGACGGCCTACCAGGAAGCGCAACGGATTCTTGAACGTGAGTCTGTGATTAGGCTGTCTCAGAGTGATGCCCGCAAGATCCTCGGGCTGCTCGACTCACCTCCAAAGCCCAACAAGGCGCTAAAGAATGCAGTAAAAGCCTTCAAAGGCTCCATCCGTGCATAAGATCGAACCGCTCTCAAAGGTCCACGACCGGGACGCCTTCGATTGCGGGAGTGAGCCGCTGAATCTGTTCCTCAAGCAAACGGCACGGCAACATGCAAGCCGGGGCATTTCGCGCACCTTCGTTCTGGTTGATGAAGAAGCTGCGGACCCGAAGCCAATTCTCGGCTTTTTCGCGCTAAACCTGTGCCAGATCCAATCGGAGTCGCTTCCGCTGGTGGAGGGGAGGAACTTGCCGCGCAGCGTCGCCGGGGTGCGGTTGGGGCGTCTGGCGGTCTCCAAAGGCCACCACGGACGCGGTTTCGGGAAGATCCTGCTGGTTGCGGCGATGAAGAAGTTCCTCGAAATCTTCAGCATGGCCGGTGGTATCGGTCTGTTTGTCGATGCGAAAGATCACGACGCGAAAGCGTTCTACGAGCATTTTGGTTTTGTTCCTCTGCCTTCAAACGAGTTGCAGCTTTTCCTGCCAGTAGCAACTATCCAGGAGGCATTAGCTCGGAGGTAGCTTAGCCCGAAGGGTTGACGAGTTATTGCGCCGTTGGCGCGTGGTTTGGTGGTGTTTGCCGCACGATTGTCCGGGCACGGAGATTTGTTGCATGCGCTCCTCCTGATAGGGGTAGGGAGAGCGGATGTCCGCTCCCCCTCCCTCCGAACCGTACAGGCGGTTTGCCCGCATACGGCTCTCCAGTCGGCAGTTTCTATGATTGATGATTTGGTTGATGCTCTCCAGCCAGCCGCCAGAGGCCCAACTTATCAAAGTGGAGGTTTGGCCATCGTCTGTTTACGTTTCCATTGGGTTTGCCTCGCTTGCCTCGTCTCTTGAGAAGAAGTTGCCGCAGCCGTCGCCGAACCATCTTGTCGAGTTCTTCGTGTACATTGCGCACACCATGATCAAAATACCCTCGCCAGCCTTTAAGCCGCCGGTTCAGGTTCTGGATGATTTGACTCATGCTCTGTCCACTGGTCCGTGGCGTTAGCTGGCGGATTGTCTCTTTGAGTTTGGTTTGGCTCTTTTCGCGCGGCCATTGATAGCCTCGTTCGAAGTGCCAGCCAAGGAACTCAAACCCGCCTCGTTGGGTTGCGTCCACTATCCGGGTCTTTTCCGGGTGGAGCCGCAGTCCGGCTTGCATCACCCATTGCTTTACCGTTTCGAGGGCCTCTTGGGCCTCTGCGCGGCTGCGGCATTGGATGACGAAGTCATCGGCATAGCGGGTCATCCGGTATCCCTTCTGGGCCATCTGATGGTCCAGCGGGTTGAGATAAATATTGGCAAGCAAGGGACTGAGCACGCCTCCTTGCGGTGTCCCTTGTTCGGTGGGTTGCCAGCCTTTCATCTCTTCCATCACTCCCGCCTTGAGGCTTTGCTCGATGAGCCGCAGCACGCGCCGGTCGCTTACCCTTTGGCTCACCATCTTGAGCAAGGCTTCCTGTGGAATCGAATCGAAGTAACCTTTTAAATCGGCGTCTACAATCCAAGTGTAGCCGCCCTGCAAAAGCCCTTCAACCCGCGCCACTGCCTGCTGCGCCTTGTGTCCGGGCCGAAAACCGTAAGAGTGCTCCGCAAACTCACGCTCGAAGATAGGTTCGAGCACTCGCTGCATTGCGCCTTCCACGATTCGGTCCCTTACACACGGTATTCCCAACGGCCTCTTCTCTTTTGTTCCCGGCTTGTCTATCCAGACCCGCCGGGCAGGCTGGCGCTCGTAGCTGTCCGAGCGCAGTTCCTGGTGCAAGCGTTTGAGTTCCTGCTCCCGATGAGCTTGGAACGCAGCAACGCTCTGCCGGTCCACTCCTGCTGCTCCGCGCTTTGCCGCTACGGCCAGCCACGAACTCATCAGGTTGCTTTCCGACCATACCTTATCCATCAGACTGTACCATCGGCCTCCCTTGATCCCTTGTTCCAAGGCCATCAACATGCGGTCGGTCCAGACCGAACGTTCCACCCACTTCCATCGAAGTGCGATCTCTCCGGCAGGCATAGTGGCCTTTGGGACCACACTCGTGCCGGTTTGCTTTTGGCTTTCGTTGTTCTGTACCATTCCTGCATCTGCCTTCCTGCGTCCCTTGGCTCCACGGCGTTATGTTGCACCGCTTCATCGCTACTACGGACGCTCTGACCTGTGCCGGGCGGGATCTCGGCCAATAGAGGCCTTCTTCCCGTGCTGCCCCGGCAGGGTTCCCTGCTTCATGCATGCAACCTTCTGACCATTCCGTCCCCACCCACTTCCCGTGTCCAACCAGGCTTTTCAGATGTTCACTATTCAGCGCTGGCATTTATCTATGGCTGCGGGTAACTCAATCCCGCTTGGGGCTTCGCTCATGCCTAGCAGGCTCGCCCAGCACGGTCAGCCGTATCGGGTTCGTTATCCTACGGACTGGTCATTCACCTTCCGTTGCTCCCCACACGGGAATCTCTCCCGCGCAGTCCCTTCGGTTACCGGGGGTGAACTTCTCCCGGAGGCGGACTTTCACCACCTTGTTTGCACCCACTCGCAGGCGCACTAGGCCGCGTCTCCCGACGCGGCGGCGCCTGCCGGTGCGGGCACCTGTGTAGCGCGGTCGTCTCGACTGCGAGTACGCGCACCGTCCCGGTGCGCTTTGCCTGGGGCGAAGAATGAAATAAGCGGCCCTGCCCGGTGATGCGAATCGCACACCCCGCAAGAGGGCTGCGGGCTTCACTCTTTGGTTTTCTCTTTGAAGAACACGAGGACGCCTTCGGTGATATCTGGCACCTCGCCGGCCGACCGATAAAGGACTTTGCCGGCCGTATCGACCACCAGATCATACCGATTCCCTACATATTCAGTTATCAATCGGTCAGTGGAGTATTGGCCACGGTAATCCGCCGCCTGGCGACTTCGGCGTTCCAATATTTCGGCTAGGGGTACTTTAGCCGCCGCGACTTTTCGGGACAGAGTCTCGATATCCATCCCAGCCGCTGGGTCTTCAGTTATGCCGATTCTCTGTGGAATCCTCAGCCCTCTGGACTCCATCTGCTTTCGCATCAATTCGGATTGCAGCACCTCGTACTTGCGAATCGTCTCCTCCACCTCAGGCGAAAGTTGCTCAGCCTTCTTGACCTCCTCCATTCTTTCATTGTTCCACTGAAAGATGGCCGTATCAATCTCGCTTTTGTTAGCGAATGCCCAGCGCACAGTGGCGGCCCGTCCGCTTGCCAGCTCGCTCCTGATACCTTTGAGCTCGGCCAACATCTCGGGTGTGTACTCGGTCTTTTGACCACAGCTAACTAGAACTGAACAAGCTGCTGCTAATAATATATACGGTTTCATATCTGCTGGCCTACGGTTGCTTCGGGTTCTCACGCCGTGATGAAGATCCGCTCCCAGAGTGAGACCGAGGTGTTGCATGGTTTTCTGGCACTTTAGAGCACCCAACCTGAACGTCAAGCGTTGAATCGCGCCTTTGCACATTCGTAGCCAGGCGGCGGGAAAGTGATGATATTTGCTCTTTTTTCGCTTAGGCGTGGATGCAGTGCTCAACGAGGCCAACTAGTGCGGATTCATGCAGAAGATGGCCGGTAAGCGACCATCGTGCCAAATTTTTGGGGAGTCACTAGGTTTCAGACGCGTGTCCGGGCCAAGGGGTACACAGGTCGATCAGCAACCCTCAACCCAGTTCTTGCCGATATGCCAGATAGGCCCGGATTGTGGGTTTGAGTTCGACCTGGCATATTCCAGGTCAGGATACGGGAGTAAGCACAACTTTTAGAATTGGGATAACAGCGCCCTTCACGTGTTGAGCTGCGGGTTTGTCAAAATTTTGTGAGTGAGCAGCCGGGTTACGATAATTTCTAGCCAGATCTCCAATTGCTGTGATCAGGGCAGGAGCAAGAACTGCCTTCAAATGCAGGTCAATTTGAACGAAAGTCCTGAAGCGGATTAGCAATTTCATTGAGCCGCCTATTGGCCTTGAACACAAGTTCAAGGTTTTGGCCATTCCCCCCAATTCATGGCAGGATCCATTCTTAATAAAACTTGTGAACTTTGCCGCGTCCCTATAGGTATTGTTATACGCATCTGACAACAAGGCGCCGAAATCTGGTGCCCCGACAATCGCATTACGAAATGCATCGAAAACCACGTTCTTTAAGGTGATTTCCAGGGCTTTGGAAAAAGCAAGGACGGCGGGCGAAGAGTCTATTCGCGAGTCGTCATCCAACAGCCGTTCACCTTCGAGGAATGACAGATAGGCACGAGCAGGGAGTAATTTTACTTCCGGGAAAACACTCGCTACCTTCTCTGCCAAAGGAGAAAAATCACCTCTTTTCTCCATTTCGAAGCGATATTCGATGTCGTTCAGTTCATCGGTGTTGTTGTTGCGAACTGCAACGAGTAGTTCTTCGTGAGACGGACGCTTGAGGGGAATCGCGGCCTCAGCGCCCACGATCGGGTCCAATGAGAGATTTCTTTCCTTGACTTCGCGGGCTAATGTTGGGCTGCCTCTGTGTTCGTAAGCAAACCTGTGCAGTTCCGAGAAACTCGCAATCTTTCTCTGGAAAGCCGCGGTGTCGGTGAGCCGCTCTACGATTTGGGTCCATTTCGCAAATAACTCTCCGGCTCCCTGTAGGTCTCCTTCCATCAACCGCAATGGTGTGAGGTTTTCAATGGCCTGAAAGTGATCTCCTTTCAGTTGGATCTGGGACTCATAGTAATGGACTGCTAATCCAAGTTTTCCGACCCTGCCGCACATATACCCAAGATTATATGCCAGATTATCTTTTCTCGGATCCAATTTGTAGAGGTGTTGGGCCACTTTGATTGCTTCCTCAGTATGGCCAAGTTCGTCCAAGGACCAACATTTGGTCCACAACAGACCTTTGCAGTCTGCCTCCAGTCTGAGTCCGGTTTCACAATCCGCGAGCGCAGTCGTGTAGTCTCCTGCAAAACATGAGGCGCGAGCCAGTTGTTCTTGAAGATAAACTTGGCTCGCCTTTCTTGAGAGGCAATTCTCGCAGAACTTAGAACCTGCGCTGCGGACGAGGTCGCGGCGACCCAGATGCGCGGCCACACATGCCAGGTTGTGGGCGGCGGCACACAGATGCCAATTTAGGGGTGCAGCCTGCAAGATGCTTATGCCTCTTTCGAGGCATTCTGCATCCTCGTTCTTGACTGCCAGACCGATCTGCCGAAAGAGTTGAGCCTCGACAATTAGCTTCGGATCTTCTGAATGACGCCCGATGATCCGTTCAGAATCGGCTTCCACCTCCAGATGATCAATCCAATCTGATTCGGCCAGTTTCTCCAGACGATTCGTCCTAAGCAAATACCAACAGTACGCGGATGCGATAGTCGGCGATTTCGGAAACTGCTTAGCAGCCCGATTGATCCAATACTCCAGCAAAGGGTGATCGAGGGTGTCTAGGGAGTCAATGAGCCGCCGGACTGGAAGGAAGAAATCTGGTTCTGCGGCAATTGCTTTTTCGTAGTAAGGAACAGCCTCAGAATGTCTCCCTAATTCTTGAAGAACGTTGGCAATAAGAACGAATGCTTTGCCCTGCTTGTTAGGCAACTTCTGAAGTATTCGTAGGCACTCTCCAGGCTTGCCCAGAATTCCAATGCTAACGGCACGGTTGGCCGCGGCGAACTCATCTTCAGGACGAATCGACAACGCATGATCGAAGGCATTGATAGCAAGCTCATGCGATTCAGAAGATCCGAGTGCACACCCGAGTTCATGCCAGAAGTCTGCGTCCAATAAGGCGGAAATGTCTTGTGTTGCCTGATGCAAGAGCTCTTGAACAACTTGGTCTTTTGACGCTGAGAAAGGTTCAAGCTCCATTGCCAATGCGATTGGTTTGGCATTGGGAGCACCGCAGCATTTTTTGAACTTCTTGCCAGAGCAGCACGGACAAGTCTCATTTCGCCCAACCTTGTGTCCAGGTGCTCTGAGTTCTTCGGAGTTCGGCTCGTGTCGAGTCGGATCTTCCGTTAAAGCCCGTAAGTGATTAACCACTCGGTTGCTGTCCGTTGCGCTAAGCCTAGTAATAAAACGGGAGTGCGGGAGGTGTTGATACCGGAAGCTAAACTGTAGAAAACCCTGCTTCAGGAATATCGTTGAATTGCCATCATCTGATTTGTAGCCCTGGGTACTAACCATTTCGCTTAGGCTGCGCAGAATGCTGGTAGAACGAAGGCGTACCGTGAAGACGTCGTTGATGCCGCCATCTAATCGAGGTGTACGGGGCACGACGGTCACTATGACACCTAAAGGATCCGGGGCAACCAAAACCTTGTGGCCTTCTTGGGTGTTGGTGTTTAGATTCATTGGAGAAACGATAAGGTAACTGAATCGTCGTAGGATGGCGGTGATGCCTCTCCTTTCATCGCATCTGATGCAAAACCAATGGGTTCGACAAGATTTCCCGCTGGCATTATCTCGTTGTTAATCCAAATGCGGATTACATGCTTTATCTCAATGTCCTGCAGGCGCGCGCAGAGATGCTGAGCAGGATTATAACGTCACTTGCCGATCGAACCAGAAGAAAACGTAGAACCAGGAATTTCTCCGCTGAGATGACTTGTCAATCTTATCGGCATTCTACCCGTGGGTCTGGTAAGAATAAGACGCCCACGTCGCGCGAACCCCTTGGCTTTCACTTTAAAGAACGAGAAGATGCCCTTCACATTCGGCGGTGATCAAAAATTGCAGGTAAGTTCGGAAAGTCGGAACTGTATCAATTGGGAGAAGGACAAACCTCGGATTGAATTCAACCACGTCGGCAGTTTCTTGTATACACCTGTACGGTGCCCTCCATATGGTACCACGCGTCAAGGCATTGCCGCAATGTATCTCCATCGCCTTTGAACAGAACCAGTCTTAACCTAAAGGACCTATCAATATTAGAGACCTCAAATTCCGAGAACACCCAACCACGTTTTGTGAAATTCAAACTGCAGTTCTCTCCCACAGTCAAAGTTTCAGAGGTGACTGGATTGCGAAAAGAAACACTACCGCAGATTTGGTTCAGCTCCACATTCACTTGGACCTTTGCTTCTGGGGTGTATAGGGTTGCAAGGAGCCTTAGGTGGTGAGTTGATGCAAGTTGATCAAGGTGATTCACAACCCCTTATGACTCTTCGGAAACCCTTAGTCAAGCTGAATAATTTCTGACTTCCGCTCTTCCCGCTCTTCGGCTGCCGCCTCATTCCCAACACCGCGCCGCCAGCCGTTTTTTTTTCGGGATTGATTTAGTTTGCCGTAAAACTGCGTCTGGCCGATCTGGCGCGCCGTTGCATCTCCCCGCGCCCGTGATGTCGGCTGCTTTCACGACCGAAGAACAAGCCGGATAGGCAACCAACCGGTGGCCAACAGAGGCGGCGGCACCGCAGTGCCGCCGCCTCCGAGATGAAGTAATCGCCAACAAGCCTACTCCGGCTTGACCAGCCGAAAGAACTGGTTTCCGGTTGAAGCTGGCACAAAGATGCTGCGTTCAACTCCGTCGTCGGCGACGGCATACGGTGCGGAGGACCAGTTGGGATGGGCCACGTCCTCTGTTTGCTGGAGTATCCAGCCATCCGCAGGCGAGGGCCAGGAGACCACCGCGTTGCCGCTCGAGCGGTGGATGCTCAGCAACGGGGCCCCCTCGGTCTGGATAACGGCCACGATGCTCCAATAGCCAGCCGTCAGTGAGAAGCGCCCATTGGCGGTCTGTGGATTCGCATCGTGCTGGCCAACGGTCCCGATCAATTCGAAGCGTCCATTGCTGCTCTGTGCAGCCCCCGCACCTCCGCCGGCAACTTTGAACCAATGCATCGCGAAGGGGAGCTCGAGCACACGCAGCTTAAGCGTATCCTCTTTTTGAACGCCGTAGTCTGCCAGGGTCCGAGTGTCCTCTGCCAGGGTGAAGCGGTGCTCTCCGAGGTTATCGGGCACGAAGAGGCGCTGTTGTTGCACCAGGATGCCTTCGCCATCCTGAATCCACCCCTTGATTTGGGCAATGGTATCGGTGGGTTCAACATCCACAGAGATGGTTTTGAGCTGCGAGATCGAGACATAGATCTGCATGGCGCGGGCGTCGAGCGCTCCCAGCAGCAGCAGGCCCAGGACCGCCGCCGTGGCACACCCCAGGAAGGTACGCCTGCGGTGAGCGGCGGCACCGCCGGAGCGGACGTGGCCCGCGTGAGTATTTTTTGAGTTCATCGCTTTGGAGGGCTTCATAGCACATGGAAGCCGGGCTTACTCGAAAACGACGCTGATCATCAGCGATTGCTGCTGGCCAGCCGCGTTGATGGCCGTGGTACCGGTCACCTGGATGGCCACCAGATCGCCCGCCGCAAACGAGGTGGTAGCGGTGGAGGTCACTTGGGAGCTGCTGTTGACCACACATTGGGCCACGGTGCTCGAATAGTTCTTCCGCAGCGTCACCGTGTAGGGAGAGGACACTGAGCCCGACATGGCGACCGTAATGGTGGCCTTGGTGTAGTTGAACGGAAGGATACGCAGAGCGTCTCTTTCGGCGACGAGCAACCCCCCACCGTGCGAGAGGTAGTATGTGCCATTGCCGTTGCTGTTGCCCGAAGTCACCGCTGAGGAGATGCTGAAGTAGGGGCTGGTACTGACTCCGCTGGCGCCGAGGGGCCCGGTCCAGCTCGATCCGTTATAATAATAGAAGCCTGACGGCGAGGTCGTCTGGTACACCAGCAAGCCGGTGGCGGGACTCGCAACGGCGTTCCGCTGCACTGAGGTCATTCGCGGAGCCAGAAAACCTTTGGCAGTGCTGTCTACGTCCAAGGCCGCCGAGCTGTTTGGGGAAGTCACACCAACGCCCACGGAGCCTGCTGTATACACTGCGTCAGCCCCGTTCAGAGAAAACGGACCCGCACCCGCCGGGCCAGTGGCGCCCTGGAGTCCCTCTGGACCCTGCGGCCCCATGGCACCTATCGGTCCGATCTCACCTTGAGCGCCCTGAGGCCCGGTAGCGCCGATTGCACCCGTCGGACCCTCTGGACCTTGCGGACCCATTGCACCTGTTGGGCCGGGCTCACCTTGGGGTCCCTGAGGCCCGGTGGCGCCGATTGCACCCATCGGACCCTCTGGTCCCTGCGGACCCATAGCACCTATTGGTCCGGGTTCACCTTGGGGTCCCTGAGGACCGGTTGCGCCAGTGGCACCCGCCGGACCGGTAGGACCGACCAACGAGACTGCTGTGGGCCAAGCCCCTGCGGCTTTAGGCCCGAAGAGTTGGCTGGTAGCCGTGTTGAGATAAAAGTCTCCGTCCATGCCCTGACTGGCCTCAGGAGCTACGGTGCCGTTGATGATGGTCTTGCCATCGCCTCCGCTGACGCCTGCCGCCCCGGCCTGACCTTCTGGCCCTTGAGGGCCGGTCGCTCCAGTGGCACCGGACGGACCCTCTGGTCCCTGCGGCCCCATAGCACCTATTGGTCCGGGTTCGCCTTGGGGTCCCTGAGGACCGGTTGCGCCAGTGGCACCCGCCGCACCGGTTGGACCGACTAAGGAGACTGCTGCAGGCCATACTCCGCCGGCCTTAGGACCGAAGAGTTGGCTGGTGGCAGTGTTGAAATAAAAGTCTCCGTCCACGCCCTGGCTGTCGTCAGGAACTACGGTGCCGTTGAGGATGGTCTTGCCATCGCCTCCGCTGACGCCCGCAGCACCGGCCTGACCTTCGGGCCCTTGAGGACCGGTAGCGCCAGTGGCACCGGTCGGACCCTCTGGTCCTTGCGGGCCCATGGCACCGATCGGGCCGGGTTCGCCTTGAGACCCCTGAGGACCGGTTGCGCCGGTGGCACCTGTCGGACCCTCTGGCCCTTGCGGGCCCATGGGACCTGTTGGCCCGGTCTCGCCTTGCGGTCCCTGGGGACCGGTGAGTCCGATTTTCGTATTCCAGTTCAGCACGTCAGAGGATTGGATTCCCGCCGCCGCGCTGGCGTTAAAGACCGGATCGGTTTCTGTATACGCACCGGACGGGAGGGTGCCGGTGATATTGGTTGCAGCCACTGAGCTGGCAACCCCGGCGCTCACCGCATAGAGCGCTTGTGGCGTTGGGGTGATGGCTTGGCGCGGCAACACCGGCCAGAATACGTCGTTCCCGTTGGACCGGGCCGCGACCTCCAGCCAGACGGCAGAGCTATTGAACACCGGCCCGAAATCCAGAGACACGGTAAAGAACCCGTTCGTGATAAAGGCCCCGGCATTCGTAAGCGTTAGCCCGAGTTGAGCCCCGTCGGCGGGGGCGTCATACAAGGCAAATTGCAGATCATACAGGCCATTTGCAGGGAAGCCGCCATCATTGAGGCGGCCCTGATACGTAATGACGCTGCCCATTGGGCTTGCAGCCAGCGCTTCGGAAATGCCCGCGAAAAGACATGCGGCGCATAGGATCGAACGGAGGACGTTTTTCATAAAAAGAGAGAACCCACTGAATACCCGCTGGATGGCAGGAAAGCCGCTTTTGATTTCAAGTTCAGGGCAAACGGCGTTTTCGATACCTCGGCATCCAGGAAATACTTCCATTCAATCTTTATCGGAAGGGCACAGGAAAAGTTTAGAAAAGAATTCTAACTGTATATCTGATTTACCCGAGTCTGCCTTTGCGATTCGCACGTCCGATTGGCGGCAGAAGTTGCCAACAAAGGGATGCCGCTTTGTAAGGTGAGCGATCTATGCTTTATGTGCGGTCAGCCCTCGTAGGGAGGATACTGCTCCGGCGACTTTCCTGCTGATTCAATAACCCTTACGCCGCCTGACCGGCAGGGGCTATTATCAACTGCCTCAAGGCGCACCTCAAATTGCCAATTATCCGTAATATGGTAACCAAGAAACGTGTCGTGTTTATTGGATAACCGGCATTCTTGCATATGCGACACTCTCCATCCCGAAAGAAAACGCCAAAATACATCCTCTAACAGCACGAAGTAGTCAGAATTATAACGTGACTGTCAGGATCAACCAGAAAAAACGGAAAAATGGCCCAACTACCCCAGCAACGAGAACACGAAAGGTCATGGCTTCTGCCCCAAAGTCTCTTACTATTTCTTGCTGAATGAGGAAACGTTTATTCCCTCAAAAAAGAGTTGTCGTCGTGGGATAATAACGTCAGCATCCGCAAAAATTGACGATTTCTTGGTTTTTCCAGATGGGCAACGTACCTCAAAGTCGTTCCCTTGGCAGATTTCCCAGATCACTTCGTTGACCATGGGGGCTGTGGCCATGATCTTGTTCGATGTCGTGTCTAGGAACTCCTTATATCTGATACCCTCACGATGATGATCCCTGATCAGGCGCGAAAAATCTTCTAATAGTGTAGCATGGCAGCGTCTGCGAGCTTCATCATCGAATGACATTCCTTCGATAAACTGGGTTTGGTCGCGGTTCGGCTTATACGAAAGCATGTCGTAACCTAGATGCCCGTAATGCCTGGATCGGTTGGCCTTGCTCCAGTGGATTTGTGCCATCGCCGAGCGAGCACGAGCGCTGCCTGCTAGGTGTAAAAGCCAGTAACCGCGATGATTACCCCCAGGTTCAATGTAGAAAGGGGAAAAGTGTGAAACACCACTCGCCTTGTGGAATCCTTCTCCTATATGTGCCTCGACCGCGTGTTCCCAACGACCCCCGAGTTCCATCCGAAGGGCCATCATGGCAGGAAGATTAACATAACCATCAAGCCCCATGTCTTTTAGTGAATTGACCTTGGATTCCATCGTTCTCTCGGAAATGAAATCCGTGAGCCACGAAATGGCAAAGTTGATGATGAATTCCGGGCGTTGATTAAGCTGGCGAGCAATATCACGGATTGTAGTCGCAGAGATTTCACTCCACCCACATTGATCCAGGAAGAAAATGGTGCGGTTGCCGCCCCGCGGGTGGCGATGATTAATATTGGCAATGATCGTTGGTACTACAGAGGCAAATGAATCCCGGTATAAATGGATTGTTTCTCCGATTCGACCACCGTAACCGTGCGCCCTCAATGTGGCGTCCAAACATGCGAAGGCGTTAGGGTCTTTCTCGATGAAGTAACAGATTGGAACGATTCGTGTGATCTTTTCGCGCCCCTGGTTGATCCTTGCTTCCGCCTCTTCTACTGCGTTGAGAATCGTTAGAGGTGAACCGACCTTATTTCCCGTATAAATGCCACCCCCAGCAAAGCCGTCAATGAGAGTCACGCATTGCTCCTCTTTGCCGGCCGTTCCCTTCATCACGATCTCGAGGTAAAGGCCGAGATAATCCCGGAGCAGGTCGAGTTTCTTCTCGCTGTGGTCTTCCAGCTCTGGGAGTGTTCCAGATTGCCAATGCTTCCAGAAAAACTGTTTGTGGTCCGATTTCTTGCTCATCAGTTCGGTCCGTCACTGTTTTGCCTGGGAACAAAACGCTTGCTGCGTTCGGCTCCGAGGTTCCATCGACTGCTACTGGCTGCACACCCCCACGGAATGCGTTAGCTATCGACGATCCTGTCGACGCGCAGTATTCCCGGGACTCACCTGCGACAATCGCCCCATATTGAAACTGGGTGTTGTTGTAAGGCAACTTGACATGCCAAGCAACGTAAAAGGGTTTCCGAATTTCTGGTGTTAAGCTGTCGCTCCTGCAAACCAGCGTCGCCCTAGCGCTAAGCCGACTAGCTATTGGCAGGTCTCCTTACGTGGTAAGGGCTTTATATGGTCGTTTTCCTAACCAGCCCCTTAAACACACCTTGAATGACCAATTCCTGGGCGGGAACCAGATCGGGGTAATCCGGGTTTTCTGCTTTTAGGTAAGGTTTGCCATTTCGACGCAAAAAGGTTTTCAACGTGGTCTGACCGTCAATCAGGGCTGCCACGATCTGCCCATCCCTCGGCTCGACATTGTGCTCCAAAATCACGATGTCTCCCGCCATGATATGCCGCCCGATCATCGAGTCGCCCGTCACTCGTAGAGCGAAAGTATCGCGAGTGGGCTCAAAGCCTATGGTTCCCACATCTACGGACACGCAGCCATTAGGCTCTTGTTCTCGGTCTTGAGCGAAACCGGCAGGAACAGACCCAAAAACTGGGATATCTACAATGCGAGATTGAAACCGTTGGCATCGGGATTTCGGTCTCAACGTACGCGATTTGCCCGGCTCCCATTCGATGAAGCCTTTTTCTTTGATGGCAGCCAGATGACATGCCGCCGCTCGGTGAGAGCGGAATCCGAACTGTCGGGCGATCTCGCGAAGGGTAGGGGCCGGGCGCTCGGCATTTGCCTCCTCTTGAACAAAATCGAGTATCTGTTGTTGACGTTTTGTCAATCCTTCCATACTATCCATATGGATAGTATTTAAGCATTCGCTGACTGTCAAACACCGGAACAGCGGCATGCGGTGCCGCACGTCACGGTTTGTCTCGCTTGACGGCATACTTAAATGCACAATGGGAGACCATGCATGAGTGACAATTCGAAAATCGAATGGACTGACGCCACCTGGAATCCGGTGCGAGGTTGCACGAAAGTCAGCCCGGGTTGTTTACACTGCTACGCCGAGACTTTTGCAGAGCGGTTTCGCGGCGTGCCCGGTCATCCCTTCGAGTTTGGTTTTGATTTGCGGCTTGTGCCCGAAAAGCTAGGCGAGCCGATTCGGTGGTCGAAACCAAAAAAGATCTTCGTCAATTCGATGAGCGATCTTTTCCACGAGGGAGTCCCTGACGAATATATCGAAAAGGTCTGCCGCGTCATGCTGGCCGCGAATTGGCATACGTATCAGATCCTCACCAAACGAGCCGACCGAATGGCAGCACTCCTCAAAAGTAAACTCCGTGAAGCGGCCGCATCGCCACATATCTGGTGGGGCGTGAGTGTTGAGAATCGCCTGCACGGCCTGCCTCGCATACAAAAACTCAGGGAATCGAGGCCCGCAGTGGCATTTCTCTCAGTTGAGCCTCTGCTGGAGAATCTGGGCAAGCTGGATCTGAAAGGAATTCACTGGGTGATTGTTGGCGGGGAAAGCGGCCCTGGTGCAAGGCCAATAGAAGCTTCTTGGGTGCGGGGCGTGCATGCCGATTGCCGACGCCATGGCATTCCGTTCTTCTTTAAGCAATGGGGTGGCGTGAGAAAAAGTGAGGCTGGCCGTGAACTCGATGGAAAAACTTACGACGGTTTCCCAGCTACTCGGCAGAATGCAGTCGCAAGCTTGGACCGAAGAGAAGAACTTCTGGCAGCACTTTGTGCCACTTAATCATCATGCAAAAGGGGTTTCACGATAAACCGTTCGACCCAGCCACACTTGCGAAACTCAGGATCTTCGAGCTGTATGCCCAAGAGTGGATCCCGGTTTTCGTTTCTTCTCCACAGCCAAAGTTCGACAGCGTTGAGATTTTCGATTTCTTCAGCGGGCCTGGAAAAGACTCAGTTGGCGTCCTCGGATCACCGTTGCGCCTGCTCAGCCAGCTTCGAAATTACCACGAGAGGGGAATGGCGGGTTGGGACAAGGCTCGCATTACTGTTCACCTGTATGACCAGGATTCTGAAAAAATTGAAACCCTGAAACGGACCTTAGCTGCAGAGAATTGGTCGATTCCGGGCGTCACTATTGATTGCCAGGCAGTCGCGTTTGAGGATGCCCTGCGCGCTAACGAATCGGTCCTTTCGGATCGAGGTGCCGCCAAGCTCCTGTTTATGGACCAGTATGGAGTCGATGCGGTCAGTGATGACGTATTCAGGAGTTTGGTAGCCTTCCAAACGACCGACTTCATCTTCTTTCTATCATCATCAACGCTTCATCGCTTTCATGATCATCCCGCCATCAAGCAAAAGATTGAGAGACCCGACGACTCATATGACGTCCACCGCGCCGCGGCGGATTACTACAGCAAACTGGTACCTCGTGGTGAAGAGTTCTTCCTGGGGCGATTCTCAATCAAAAAGCGAACCAACATCTACGGGCTAATTTTCGGCAGCCGGCATCCATTAGGCATTCACAAATTTCTGCAGGTTGCCTGGGCGAACGACCAAATTGCTGGGGAGGCGAACTTTGACATTGAGCGTGCGAATATCTCCCCCGGCGAGGGAATATTGAACCTTGATGTCATGAAACCAGACAAGCAGCGCGAGTTCGAAACCGAACTGACCGCCGCCATACATGCTGGCTTGATGCAGACCGAAGCTGACGTGTTGAGGTTCTGCATCGAGGCAGGGATGACGAGCCGCCATAGCGCGCCAGTGCTCAAGGAACTTAAAAGAAAGGGAGTGATCGGTCTGGACTTCCAGGTTCCGGACATAAAACGTCTAAAATCACCGCGGCCGATTCGACTGGTTCGGTGAAGCAACCTCCGCCCAGGACGAGCCCGTGAAGCCTTGCGCGAAGCGATGTCCGGTGAAAATCAATTCATGAGTTGGGATTTTGCTGAAAAAACCTGAGCTCACTTTTTCCATTTGAGCGTATGTTTGGCGGATGGTATTCGGCGCAGCCCTAAATCTGTCCAATCCGGCAACTGCCATTGGACCTTCTCCCGGCTTCCAAGTCCAGGGCAGAAGGCTTTTGCCCAGCTTGGTTTACTACAAACACTCGGAAACCGTCCTCAAGCGCTCTCTACTCGTGCCTACAAGCCGCAATTCTGGAGAACTCTGAAACACAGAAGAACGGGTGGAATCAAAGTGCTAGATTCTATGCTAAAGAATACGAAGCGACATTCCGACTTCGCGTAAGTTGTTGATGGAGTGGCGCGCCCGACAGGACTTGAACCTGTAACCCTCTGATCCGAAGTCAGATGCTCTATCCAATTGAGCTACGGGCGCGTGATAAGCGGCGTTCTGCTAGATTGGCAATCCTCTCAAACCGGGAAAAACGCGCGGTTCGAAATCCATTTCCAGCAGGTCACCTGCTTTAAGAGTAGATGGACGTTGGCCGAAGGTCAACACGGCTGAACGACCGAACGGAGCTTGGTCCTCACCGTCGCTGCTGGGCTGACGAGTTATTACTCCTTTGGCTTGTGGTTCGTGGTGTTTGACGGACGATAGCCTGCCCCACGGAGATTTGTTCCATGCGCTCGCCCTGTAGGCCGCGTTCCCCGACGCGGCGGGACCTCGCAGCGATTGAGGGATCAATTTCCCCGAGCGATCTGAACCAAAGCCAATGGACTTTGGTTTTCTGCTATCCGAGGGAAAAGCTGTAGAGGACTAGAGGACTACAGCAGTCCAAGACGCAAGCGACCGAATCTGGCAGCATGAGTTGGGCACCGGTGTCGATGATGCGACGCGAGTACCTGGGCCATGATTCTCGGTTTGCCGATGGAATGCGCTACGCGTCGTGGAGTGCGCGCGCGAAGCTTGCGCAGCGCCGCTTTTCTGCACAACGACATGGGATCAAAGTTACTCGCGCGTCACTCGGATCGCCTAATGAGTAATCAGGTCACTCGTGAATCGAACATCATTCGTTCCTGTGCAAGAGGCCAGGGATAAAGGAAGGATCAGTTACTTGCTAATCCGACGGGCGGGAACGTACCTGACGCTTCCGTTTGGTGGGAAGAAAGCCTGAAACACCTCGTTCGGATTGAGATTCTTGAACCGCGGATCTGACAAATCAGCGTTAGAACCGGATTTCAACCGGGGATCAAAGTCCAGAATCGGGCACTCAGCCAACAAGCTCGACTTATCAGAATCCGAGATCAACCGCGCGATTTTCTCCCTGGTAGTCGCGTTAAGTGTGTTCCAATCCTCACGAATCTGTTCGATCTTCTTCTCAACCAAACTGGATTGAACTTCATCTTCAGACTTGCGAGCCCAGCGAAGCCCGTGCGCATGCTCCTCGTTACGTGCCTGCTCAAGCACCTGCCTCAATTGCCACTTCACGTTGTCATCCTTAGTGCTCAGGATCGATGAGAGATACTCAGCTTGGAAGAATGCAAAGTCCTGGGGCTCCGAGAACCGGCGCTCGAGGTAAGGCCACGCTTTTAACAGGTTGAACTCCTCTGCGGCTGAGAGTTGTCCGGTTGAGAGCTTTTTGATCAAACGGGCATAAGCTTGAGCGGTCTCGGGCACTCCAGAGCTCGATACAGGCGGCATCTGATCGTCTTGAAGTCCCCAGCGATTTGGGACTTTCGCAAGTTGATTGGACAGTTCAGTTGAGCGTTGTCTTAGCAAAGTGAGCTCACCGCGCAGTCTAAGCAGTTCGGAATTTTCGCCATTGAGCCTGGCCATGTTTTCGGCCATTGCGGTTAGTTTGTTGGTTGCAGCATCTCGCTCTGTTTGAAGGGCCGCGACCTGTTGAACCAACGGGCTTTGTTGATTCTTCAGAGCCTCTACTTGACCGCGGAACTGGGATGCTTGATGTGCTTCGTAGACTCCCATCCCGGTTGCTGCGGCGATGGCTAGAGCGAAGGTCCATTTTGGCAGTGTCGTCATAGCGGTAGACTTTGTGGCGGCAATAACCGCCGCCGAGGTTATGGTTGTTCCTGAGATCGTGCCGGCGGTTATGATGGCAGCCAGCCCCGCTGGCGCCGCTTGGATTGAGTTCGCGGCCACCGCTCCAGCAATCGCGGTCGTTGACAATGTCACGCCCCTTTGGGTGAAAAAGTTCCGCAACTTATCCAACCCGCGGTTTACCCTCATCCGGGCTGCATCCTCCGTTATCCCCAATGCGGTTCCGACCTCTCTCAGCCCCATGCCCTTGAAGAACCGAAGCACTACAGCGTCGTGCTCGTTTGCTGCCAGGCAACTCATAGCGTCATCAAGCAGGGGTGCAATCTTGTGCCAAACACCCGGGTCCGGTTCGTTCAACATGGATTGCATCTGCGCCTCTCGTTCACGGGATTGTCTTCGCCGGTCATCTCGCAACGACCTGCTGGAAATGAAGTGGGCCGTTCGGCAGAGCCAGGCTGCCAGGATCGTATTCGCGCTTAGTGAGTCTGCTTTTTTGGCTAAAACGATGAAGACGGCCTGGGTAATCTCCTGAGCTAAATGCGGATCCCGGGTCTGGCGCATGGCGACCGAGTACACGAGATTCACATGCCTGGTGACTAGCGTGGCAAAGGCGGTTTCCGAGTTGCTCCTGGCATACTCTCGCACTAGTGCCATGTCATCGTTAGTCATGTCACTGGTATATCCCTGTGGAGGCAAAAACCGAACGGATTATTTTTGGAATCTGAATCGGTCCCTGAATCAGGCTGGCGCAGTTGGCTTTCTGAAGCCGATCAGCCTCTGCAACTCTGTCCTGAACCGGTCGGCCTCAGTTTTTGTCAGGAAGCCAAGGTGGCTGACTTTTCCGATGATGTTGCATCACGCATGGCATTCTTGCTAGGTGAACTGCTGGTGATGTCAATCGAAGCATCATCTGCGTTTCGCGTTCACTCATACGATGTGTAAATCGCGACGATCGTGTCGTTCGTGGTATAAACGACGTCGAGCGGAGCCCTGCAAAGAATCATGTATTGTATCAGCCGTTCCCCGGGCTTGAGAGGGTAATCGCGACCCCAGTCCGATTGTGACGGTTGGATTTCCCTCTGCGAGTAGAGAGAAAGAAAGGATTCCAACTGAACGCGAGTCGTAGGTTTGGCCGGAGACCACTTGGATTCCAAGTGCAAGGCCCACCAGTAGGAAGTCATTTCCGTCAGGAGAGCAAGAAAGGCGACTATCAGAACCGAGCCCACGAGCCTGGTACCCAGGCGCATCCACTTGCGGCGAAGCTTATGAGCGAACAGCAAACACCCAACCCCCAGGACGATGGGAAGCCCAAAAAGGATCAATATCACTCCCCACTTAATGGTGCTGAGCATACTCGTCTGCTCGATGATCCGTGGTTTGACTCAGCAATGCAACGCAGTTTTCTCCGTTATCGGTTCTTCCGAACGGAGACGGCGGAGCGGGCGGAATCGGGCGAGCTCGACTGAGAGGTTTCAGGTTGCGAAGGGGAATCTGTGTCAGATTGATCGTCCCTATGCCAGTTAATGGAGTCATACCCGGTGGACCAATCTGATCCCCAGTTATTTCTGGGCCGACTACCCTTTCCATTCTGCACCGTATTCATTTTAATCTGCTGCTTGCGCTGTCAACTGGATGTTGGATCGAGCTCCGGACAAGGGCCAACAACGTAACTGTAAGCTCCATGTTCCACGGGATCTGATCGACCGAAGAGTATCAAAGCTCCGGTGGTTTCAGCGGGGCTCTTGTCTGCCGCCGTTGAACCCACATCCTGTATTACATGATCTCCAGTTTTCGCTCCTTGTCCATACTCTTCTGGGACGGCTGATCTGTTCAGAGCCCTTGCTGTGCAAGATAGTCTTCCAGTTTCCGGGCATCCGCGGCAAACAACCGTATTCCCTCGGAGAGTTTCTCGGTGGCCATGGCATCCTCATTAAGCCGCCATCGAAACTCTTTCTCGGTGAGTTCCAGCTTCGCCAGATTCGCGGAAGCCGCCTGGCTGGGATCGAGTTTGCGGACGACGGGCGCCTGGCTCATGCTTAGCTCTGCCAAAAGATTCGGACTGATGGTCAGAAGATCGCAGCCAGCCAGTTCCAGAATCTCCCCCACATTACGGAAACTCGCACCCATAATTTCAGTTGGATGGCCAAATTTCTTATAGTAGTTGTAAATTTCTTTCACGGACAGCACACCGGGATCTTCCTCGGCGGTGTAGTCTTTGCCGGTTTTGTGTTTGTGCCAATCCAGGATACGGCCAACGAAAGGGGAGATGAGCTTGGCTTGTGCATTTGCGCAAGCGACTGCTTGTGGCAGACAGAAGAGAAGAGTCATGTTGCAGTTGATGTGCTCGCGCTGCACGATCGCCGCAGCCTGAATTCCTTCCCAGGTGGAGGCGATTTTGACGAGCACGCGCTCGCGCGGGATTCCCTTCTTCTCGTAAAGCTCAATAAAACGCCGGGCCTTCGCTACAAGGGCATCCGTGTCGAACGACAGATCCGCATCGGTCTCGGTGGAGACGCGTCCGGGCACCACTTTCAGGATTTCGGCGCCAAAAGCGACCAGGAGGTCGTCCATGGTTGAGGCCACGCGCGTCCGACCGGCGAGGGGAGAGTTTTGGTGGTCGCGGAGCGTGCGTGTGACTAATTCCTTATAGGCGGGCATCTGAGCGGCCTTGAGAATCAGGGATGGGTTGGTGGTGGCGTCCTGAGGCTTAAACTCTTTGAGAGTTTCAAAATCTCCGGTATCGGCGACCACGGTAGTGACTTGCTTTAGCTGTTCCAGTTGTGAGGACATGGCATTTTTTAAACCGCAAATTGTGGGGGACTCAATTCAGGGAGCCAATGGGGCGTACTACCACCGCCAAGGGGGTCCTATAATCTTAGCGCAATGCTGAATTCTTTTGCCCATGAAAACTTTATAGGACCCCCAGTGTTTTTTGCTTGTAATGGTGTATGGGATACACTATGAATATCTGCCTATGACATACTCTTACAAGTATCCTCGCGCCGCGCTTACCGTGGATTGTGTCGTTTTCGGTTACGACGAAGGAGAGCTTAAAGTCCTGCTCATAGAGCGCGGCCTGGAGCCTTTCAAAGGGCGCTGGGCATTGCCTGGCGGGTTTGTCCACGTGGACGAGACGCTGGAGGAGGCGGCCCGGCGTGAGCTGGCGGAGGAAGCGGGCATCGGAGAGGTCTTTCTCGAACAATTGTATACGTTCGGAGCGGTGAACCGCGACCCACGGGAACGGGTTGTTAGCGTCGCTTACTACGCCTTGGTAAAGCTAGAGGATCACAAGACCAAGGCGGCCACGGATGCCGCCGACGCCCAATGGTTCCCGGTGGCGAGTGTGCCGAAGCTGGCGTTTGACCACGGCACGATTTTGCACGCGGCTATTACCCGCCTGAAGACGAAGGTTCGCTACCAGCCAATCGGATTCGAACTGGTGCCGTCAAAATTCACCTTATCCCAGCTTCAGCACTTGTACGAGGCAGTGTTGGGGACTGAGCTAGACAAGCGCAATTTCCGCAAGAAAGTCCTGAGCTACGGGCTGCTAATTGCACTGGATGAGACGCTGATGGGAGGTCGGCATCGTCCTGCTCAGTTATTCCGGTTTGATCAGAAGCGTTACGAACAACTTCGGAAGAAGGGGTTCAACTTTGAAGTGTGAGAAACTGAATGACGGGAGATGCCGTCATTCGGTGGCGTATCGGAACGTGATAAATGCAGAGCGGCGGGGTGAGAGTTATCCAGAGTTCAGGAGTTTTTTTGTTCGATTTACTAATACTTCGATGCCGGATATCGATAAATTAGACACGTGTATGCTGTTGTTGGTAATGGGTATGCGTGTAAGTTAAACTGACTTTAGTCGGGAATTTTTACTCTTTTGACGCATCCATCTATTCAGGCTTTGATTATCTAAGTGGCTTGTGGGTAACGCTGTACGGAAGACTTTGATGTGTTGGTATCCTGCGGTACTCAAACTGCTGAACAGGGTTCAACACTATGAACTACCTCAGAGCAAGCAGTTTATCCATCCGCGCGGCGTGCGTGGGCCTCGCCATTGTGTCAACCTCGGCTGCGGTTGCAGGGATTACTCCCTCGTATGACGTTTTCGGGAAACTGGCTGGCGCTACCTATGGCGGCACTGGGATACCGACTGAGCCCACAGCGATTACTACGATCGGCCCGGCAATCACCGGAGGCGATACGATCACGCTCGGGTTGATCGCTCACCAGCGTTTTTCAAATCCAGTCCTAAAAGACGACGATAAAGGTACCTATACCGCTACTACAGGATTCAACGACGGCCTAGCCGGTCCAGGTCATGACCTCGGCCCGACTTGGAATTTTGGGCTTTACCTAAACATCACAGGGGTTACCTCAGTTCCGAACACCTACACAATGGTGTTGCGCTTCATGAACAACCACAACTCGGATCTGGCAGACCAGTTGGCATTTCAGTTCCAGAAAGGAACCTTTCAAGATTCCTGGAATCTGAGCATGGGATTTCTGGACAGCATCGATTTTGATCCGAACGCAGCAGGAGAGTATGGGATCGCGCTGGACGCCTATACGATCAATGGAGATCCGCTTGGGAGTTCAGCTATCGTGGTGAAGGTGGAGAATCCCAATGCGGTTCCCGACAGCACATCTACTTCCGTTTTATTTGGGGTGGCGCTGCTTGGCTTAGTCGCCTTTCGACAAAGCCTGGTGCAGGAGCCACTGCTGGCTCGAAGCCGCACCAGCGCCTGAAATTCAGAATTCCGGACTAAACCCTAAAACCCATTCCGCTGTAACGAGAAAATGAACCTTATAAGACTTTTTGTAATCAGTTCCTCCATCTGTGGAGTACACCAGGCGCTTGCATTTAATGCTGTGACGCGACCTGCTCAAGTAATCAATACCGATGCAGGAGAGCCTGGAGCGCAAGTTGGGGTTGGCGACCACTTCGTGGTGCCGAGTGGATCGTTCGCCTCCTACACACCTGGAGCGGGAGATCCAGTTATCAACGGGGACCTCGATCGATACCATTTCACCCTGATGGGAGAACCCTTGGCCGTAAATGGGACAGCGGTCGATTACACCGGCAACTACCGCATTTTTTATGATTTAAACAACAATAGCCTGTGGGATGTTGGAACCGACTTTACCTACTCATTTGGGCTTTTGGGGTTAAAGGTTGATTTCTCAGGAAGCGATAACACTTTCCTGGCTACAGGCACGCTCACACAGTTCTTGGGGCCGGACGAGGCCTTCAAGCTTGCCTCTGGCGGCAAGGTAACTACGGGTTTCACAACTGGGATTGCTGAGTTTAAAGGCACGTATACTCAGAATCTCACTGATCCAACATCCGGGACTATACAGGGAAGCATTGGCACCCCCCTCAGCACACCCGATTCTGCGAGCACCGTGGGGTTGCTTGGCATCGCTATGGCGAGTTTAGGCATGATGCGCAAACGCCTCGCAAAGTAATCTTATCCAGCTAACTCGAACTGCCGCATTCGGGAACAGTCCCGATACTGCGGCAGTTTTGTTTTGCGGCTCAAGCTCTCTTCCCGCGACCGGGATTAACCATTTCTGCTCCACTCAAGACCATCTGCAGGTCAGCCAGCCTTCGCCGATTTCCAAGTTGTCTCCTGTGCATTCCCGGTCTAGATTCGCCGCATGCGGGACCAATCACTGAACTTTCTTAAGACGTTACTGAATACACCCAGTCCGGTTGGGCACGAGACCCGCGGACAAAAGGTTTGGATGGAGTATGCCCGGCAGTTTGCCGATGAAACATTCTCGGACGCCTACGGAAACTGCGTCGCGGTGCTCAACAAAGGTGGCTCGCCCCGCGTGATGCTTGCCGGCCACGCTGACGAGATCGCGATGGCGGTCAATTATATCAACGAGGAAGGCTTTATTTACGTGCGCAAGATGGGGGGAGTCGATCCCGCTATTACCAAGGCGCAGCGGGTGGTCATTCATTCCCGGATTGGTCCAGTGAAAGGCGTGGTGGGTAATGTAGCCCCGCATTTGACGAAAGAAGAGAAGGACGGCAAAGCGCCCAAGATACAGGATCTCTTCATCGATATTGGTGCCGCAGACCGCAAGGAAGCTCAGTCCCTGGTGCAGATCGGCGACCCAATTACCCTGGTGGATGAGTTCGATATTCTTCGTGGTGACCTGGCCGTGTGCCGTGCATTTGATAACCGTGTCGGCACGTTCGCCGTAGTGGAGACCCTGCGTTTGTTGAAGTCTTCCGGTGCGAAGCTCAACGCCGAGATTTGTGCGGTTTCCAACGTTCAGGAAGAGGTAGGGTTGTTCGGCGCGCGCCAGATTGCCTACTCACTCCAGCCGGATGTTGCGGTGGTGGTCGATGTCACGCACGCCACAGACTATCCGACGGTGAACAAGGCACAGCACGGCGACATTCGTGTGGGTGAAGGCCCAACCGTTACGCATGGTGGATGCAACCACCCGGAAGTGGTGGCTCGTATCGAGCAACTGGCGCGCACCAAGAAAATCCCGTTGCAGCATGAAGCCATGTCTTCAACCAGCGGCACGGACACAGACGTCATTTTCTGGACCCGCGGAGGCATCCCGAGTGCGTTGATCAGTTTACCCAATCGGTATATGCATTCTCCGGTCGAAGTGGTGAGCCTGGCTGACCTGGAGAAAATACCCGAGTTGCTGGCTGCATTTGCCGTCTCGCTCAAGAAGGGCGAGCAATTCCGGGTAAAGATCTGAGCAGAGCTGGTGACTCCCGGCTTTCCGATTATTTGAGAGAGATGTCCTCTGGGCGGACCTCCAGGCATTCGTCCTGGTCCTCCCAGAAGACGGCTGGGTAAGTCTCCAGTAATGATGGGGCGATGTCTTTCCCGATCGATGCGAGGAGGGAGACGACCCGGCGGGCGGCCCCATTATACGCGCTCTCGTAATCGCCTGAGACCTTTTGCTGGCGGTCGTCCCAGTGCGCTACGGCATGCACCTCCGCGTATTCGCTGGCCCATGCCTCCAATTTTTTGGACATATCCCCCGAAAGATCTTCAAGGGCAACCAGCGTGGAATCACAATGTGGACAGATCAACCCATCGCGTCCCACATCGCGCGTTATCAGGGGGAGCAGAGGCGCTCGGCAGCAGGAAGACTCCAGGTATGTGGAAGGAATGGTCACTAATCGTTTGAACCAGATCTGGCGTTGATGGGCGGATTGGGCGGCCAAACGATAGGCCCCCGCCAGCGGGTGAGATGTGCGCCAGCAGCGGCCCGAGAATTGCCCCAGGGTTTGCGCCATCCACCGCGCCAGGGTCAGGTCATCAAAACCATCGAATACCTGGCGGTACTCGTTCCATAGCCTGTCTAAATCTGTTTCCGGTTCCGAACGCATCCTGGCGAGTTTCGCCAGTTTGGCGTGGGTTGTCGAGCCGCGTCAGAGGCACCATGGGACGGTGCGACACCCTGCAGGCCGCGTCTCCTGACGCGGCGGGAAAGCGATTGAACAGGAGGCAACCGGAGAGAACGGAGAAGGCTGCACCTTTAGATTTTAGCCTTTCTCCGAAAGGGCGGCTATCAAGGCAGCCGGTGTGCGCAGAATACTGAGCAGGAGATGGGGATGAGAGAACAGAGGAGAGAGCGGAGCGGGGTTGCAGCCCACACGCCGCGTCTCGCCGCCCCCCCGTTTCCGTATCCGCTGATGAACCAAATGGGAACCGGTTTCCGGGACCGTGGTGCTCAGGCTGCCGCGTGGAACCCCGCTGGTGTAACCTCAAGCCCCGGCGCGGAAGGTTACCCGATAGGTGCGGGACGGGTCGCAGACCTTGGGATTCGGCACCAGGATGAAGTTGCGGGTGATA
This sequence comes from uncultured Verrucomicrobiota bacterium, assembly GCA_942493075.1. Lineage (GTDB taxonomy): Bacteria > Verrucomicrobiota > Verrucomicrobiia > Limisphaerales > UBA8199 > JBBQYD01. Next base: position 1,631,123 of record OW818681.1, read on the forward strand.
ACGGGTTGCAGGTCGGCGCCTTCGAGAACCTTCGGGGTGGACACCCGGCGCGGGAGGAAGGCGATAAACGGGCGATAGCCACGCTGCGAACCGTTGGTGTTGATCGGGGCAAAGCTCTTCTCGCCTGCGGCGGGCTGGATCGTGAAGGTCCAAACCCCGTCCTTTTCGGTCAACGCCTGCTGCCAGGCCAGCGGTCCGGGAGCCATCCGGGCCATCCACGCGGGATTGCCGTAAAAGGCCAGTGTGTCGCGGTCGTAGGCCAGGCCGGCGACGTCCTGTTCGTTGAGTTGCTCCGCTTGGGCCCACGTGCTCAAGGGAAAGCTCCCCTGAATCCGGCCCTGGCTGTCGAGTTCGGCTTTCTCCGCACCCGGGGCGCAACGTTGCAGCCGGTAAATGAGCGCTTGTTCGTTGGCGAAAAAGGCTTCGCAAAACGTATAGCGGCCCGGTTGTTCCAGGAAATAGTCCAGGCAGCCCCAGCCGGCGTAGCCGTACCAGCTCGGCACGGTATAGCCGAACATCTGGCGCACTCCGCCGCTGTTCATCCACGCTATCGCCATGGCGTCCTTGCCGTCGACGTGTCCCATGAGACAGTTGCCGACCGGCATGTAGACCTTGGGATTGGGTGACTGGATCGGGTGCTTCTCCTTCTGCGTGTCGAGCCCGTAGAGCTTGCCATCGGCGCAGCGGAAAGTGCCGTTGCGATACCTATAGCCGATCTGCCAGTCACGTTCCGTGGCGTGCCCGGAAGTGATGAAGAGGTCCGCCTGGTACTCCGTCAGCGTGGCGGCAAGCGCGGCGGTGGAATCATCCGGCCCTTTGGATTCGACGGGCTGCTCCCCTTTCTCTTTGCGCACGACTTTGCCTTTCACCAGCTCGTCGTAGCAAATGCCCTCCTCGCATCGGTCCAGGGCAATGGCGGTGCCGGAGGCGACCTTATGCACAGTCAGCGGAGCGGTGGTCTCAGCGACGCGCAAGGCCGCGGCGGCGTCGTAGCCGGTGACGATGCCCCAGAAACAGTCTGTATAGGGATCCGGGTCCAGGCTGCGGGTCAATTGGTGGATGGAAGCCACAAACACCCGGCCCGCCTCCTCGGGTTGGGCGACAAAACAGGCGTAACGTGGAAACAGCGTTTGGAGACGACCTTGGGCTTCGCTCACGGTCTGAGTGTACACGATTACCTCGGCCTGGTGTTTCTTCTGCAGGGCTTCGACGACGCCTTTCCAGCCGGGGTCGGCCATCGTCTTTTGGGAGACCACAACTGCGTAATCGGTCGCCACCGCATGGCCGAGTAAGGTTGACGCTATGAGTGCGAGCAGCTTCTTCAGGATTTGCATATGCTTCGGCTGAGGGAAGCGGAGGTTAACCCGTATCCCGCTCCCGCCGCGAGGAATGCGGGATGGTGTGGTGGTTTCCTGCGGAACGCAACGCTGGATTGGCCGGGCGTGCGTCCCGCCGCCCCGTCCCGTGTTTCCGCAGATGAGAACCGAGATCACATCAGTGGACGGTTGACGGCGCGGCCTGGTTGTGTGGCCCCCTGCGCAAGTAGGGCAAGGTGGGTATGCAAGCTCACACCTCCTTCAGAGGCACATTTTGCCCGTTTTTTGGATTGGTCCGAACGAAGCGGTGCATGCCTGTGAGGCGCCAGGTTTGCAGGCGCGGGCCCGATCCGAGGAGAATGGCCATAATGGCGACTATCAAGCCGGCTTCAACGATCCGGTGGGATTCCCCTGAGAGTTTGACGAGCCAGGCTCCCAGGAAGGCGATTAACAAAGCAAAGTTTCTTGCACCCCTCGTCGGGGTGCTTCTCCCATCCGGATCTGACCGGAGGTCTTCGCTTCGCTCCGACGCTCCGGCTACTTTTTGGCAACCCTCCAGGTTGCTCGGCCTGCATGCCCGGCGAACGCGGCCAGATGACCATGATGCCAGGAACTTGGGTTGCAGGCCCGGTGCCCCAACGGGCGGTCCCAGTTCCGTTTCCCGAGTTGGTGGTCGGTGGCCTGTTCAGATTAGCGTTTTTCCTCGGCTTAGGAGTTTTTTCCCGTTTTTGTGCCAGTTGCGCAGATGATCGTCCAAATTGATTTCACGTTTCACGCATCACGCATCACGTCCCTCGTTCTTCGCCCCAACATTTCTCTTTTATACTGTTCCCAAATCCTTCAACGTCTAAAGAGGCAACGCACTAGAACCACATGAACGAATTGAACTCCCACAAGGGCAGAGGCTCGCGTATTACATCCGGTTTGATGCTCGTCACTCTCCTTGTTCAGGCCTACAGCGGCGTAGGTGCTCCCGCGGATTTTCCTGAGTTCCAGGTGCCCGGGCAGGAGCAGACGATGAAGCCCTTGCGCGATCTATACTGGCTGCATTATCAAGGTTCCGGCCCCAAAGCAACGCTCTGGGATGAATGGCTGTCCTTGGCAGCCTTTTGGCCCGCGGTGGAGGATCGTGGTCTGAGCGATCAAATGCGCAAATCCTGGCGCGACACACTGTCTACGCGAATCCTGGATGCCGATGGCTACCTGGCAACGCACCAGCACGCCAGCATCGCCCATCAGCTCGGCTGGCCTTTTCCATTCTACATCCAGGGGCAGGGCGGATTCGGATGGCATTATTCGTTTCGTAATACTGTGGATGCCAATTGGCGTCCACGTGATCTCAACACCCCGGGGGATTGGCTGTTGACCGGAGCAAAGGACGGCGGCACAAACCAGGATGGCTGGCGGATTGAATTTACCGCTCCAGGCGCCTTTGCTGCCCCTCCGATTCGAGAAGTGGACCCATATAACGCGCCGTTTGCTCAACTCCGTTGGTCCGCGACGGGACTCGAAGCTGCCCGCCCTTTTATCGAATGGAAACGGGCAAAGGATTCGGAGTTCTCTCCGGAACGGCGCATGTATTTCGAGCCGGGCTCAAAGGAAATAACCTACACGATGGTCCCTCTATACCGGCATCCCGAATGGGAAGGGCGGATTACCGGGATACGGATCGGTTTCGACAATACAGCCGCTTCGGGTGGGGCGACCATCCAGGCGTTCTTCGCGAACTATGACACCCGCCATAACATCAACTCGCAGAACTTCGTTCGTGGATGCGGCACTTACTTCTGGTGGACTCGGGATCTGGCCTTCTTGCGCAAAAACATGAACCGGATGCGCACAGCGATCCGCTACATGATGACTGAGCATCAGGCCTTGGATCGAAAAGTGGTGTTCACATCCTGGGTGGGACACGACGGTCGGGCAGGCTTCAAGATCGGTTCAGATGGCAAGAAGACTTTCGCCTTTGGCCATGGAATAGGGAACAACTACTGGGACCTGCTCCCGTTCGGCAACCTGGATTGCTATGCCACCATGCACTATTATGACGCGTTGAGGGTGATGGAGCAGTTGGAACGAGAGATCGGAAGGCATCCGGAATGGCAGGTGCCTCAAGGTGCTCTGGCCTTTGAACCCGACTTTCTCAAACGCCATCGCCAGGAAGTGAAACAAACAGGCAACCGTTTATTCTGGAACAAGGAAACCGGTCGCTTCGTAGCCTGCGTGGATGCGGATGGCAAGACCCATGATTACGGGCTCACTTTTTTGAACCTGGAAGCTGTGCATTACGATTTTGCCACCCCTGAACACGCGAAATCCATCATGTCCTGGATCGACGGACAGCGCACCGTGGCTGGCGACACAGCACAGGGCGCGGACATTTACCACTGGCGCTTTGGGCCACGTGCGACGACGCGTCGAAACATCGACTGGTACTTCTGGGCGTGGAGTGGACCAGAGAGCATTCCTTTTGGCGGGCAGGTGCAGGATGGAGGTGCTGTCCTCGGTTTCAGTTATCACGACCTTATGGCGCGGCTTCGCGTTCTCGGACCGGATAACACATGGAATCGTCTGCGCGAGATTTCGAAGTGGTTTGAAGAAGTTCAGCAGGCTGGTGGCTATCGCAAATATTACGATGGCAAGCGTGAAGGCACGTTGCAGGGCGGGGGAACGGCGGGTGGACTGGGATTGGACCACGAGTTCTTCGAGAGCGTGCTTGTTCCGCAGGTGATGCTTTATGGCTTTATGGGATTCCAGGCCGATGCCGATGCCATTCGCTTCTCGCCTCGTTTGCCGAAAGACTGGCCCGAACTGCGGATCAGCCGCGTGCGTTATCAGGACCTGATAGTGAACCTACGGGTCGCGCGCGACGAGATCGAGATCCAGAAAGTGAGCGGCACAGCCGCATTCCCGACTCGGATTGCGCCCCCTCCAGGCAAGTGGAAAGTGCAGGTTTGGAAAGACGGCGAGTGGAAATCAATGAATGGCGAATGGACTGCCGATGGCGAACTCAACACGGATTGGGCTTTCGAGAAGTTGAAGCTCCAGCGTTGAATTTCGAGAATGTTCACGCGGCGGTGGGGAGGACGCGAAAGAAGGGAAAAACGTAATCACGCAAAGACGCGAATACCCAAGATTTTAGCAACTGAGCATGATGCGATTGACTTGGGGGTGGAGGCCCGGTCCCCGCACAGGGCGTCTCCCTGCTTTGTCTTCCGCTTTCTCCCTACGACGACACTGGATCAAAATTACTTCCTAGCTGCTCGAACCGCCCAAAGAGTTTTCAGGTCACTCATGAGTTACGTCATGGTTCCTGTGCAGTTGAGGGGCTCCTACTGAAAAGCTGTAGAGGACTACAGCAGTCCAAGAGCCGCTGAATGTAAAGCGTTGTCGGCTGGACAACCCAGATGATTCGGGTATAAAGCCATCGTCACTATGCAAAAAGCGGATGACGTTCTGCTTGTCCTCTTAACCGAGCCGGATGATCACATCCGAGCAGCATGCATATATCCCAAGGCATACCCGCATTTAGAGGCAGCATTGACCGAAGTTTGCCGAGTATTCCTTGCCAGTGACTCTGACAAAAGAAAGGCGATTCAAGATAAGCTCCGCGGTCCAGAAATTGGATGGTACATCTTACATTTCGTTGCTGAAAAGGTTAAGGAAATCGTGGACCCTTCCGATGCCGAAGAGCTCTTGATTGGATTGGCTGCCGTAGCCTTAGGAGGTAATGGACTTGAGGAACGCGAGGCAGGCACGCTGCATCAGCAGTTGTACTCGGCAGCGAGAATGGCGGGGATTGATCCGCATCCTCTTTTCTTGAGGGTGGCTGAGATGTCAAGCACCGAAAAGGGCTTCTATGGAAGCTCTCCATCGGATTCATTCCGAGCTATCGCAGAGGGCATGGGAAAGAGATGGAAACGATGAGCAAGGGCGGTGAAGGGCCGACAATCAATGATTTCCTTTGCACTTCAGTATGTGGTAGCGATAATCCAACAAAATGAATCCAGGTTTTTCTGGTTTGCGCCTTTACGGCGCAAACCAGAAAAACCTGGATTGACATTAAACAAAGCGCGAGGCTACCAACAGTACGGATTTCGATCCGACTCTGGCATTGTGCGATCTATCTTCAGCAAGCGATGAGGAGTCCTCCAGACATGGAGAAAGGCTTTCTATCCTTTTCCCCAGGGCGGCGGCCTTGCGACCTGGGGCGGAGTAAGCCCGGATCATGAACGGCTTATCGAGGTTGAAGATGAGGCCGCCGTTACGCACTTAACCTAGGTTTTACTCACCCATTCTTTATGAATGGCATCCAGGCCGGCCTCCTTAGGATCACGGGCGTGCAGCACGACACGATAGCGAAGCTTCGCCGATTTTCCCGCCGCTAATGTCCACGGTTTCTCATTGAAATTGAAAGGCGTTGGTGAGGCAAATCCGTAATCGCGAGTAAACCAGGGTGACAACCCCCAAGGGTTGCTCGGATCATCCATGATAGCGATCCCTTCAACCACCTCGCCGCTGGCTGTGGCTCGCTTTCCGTGAAAACCGCACCAAATTGATTTCTTCTCGAAGGTTCTTTTTTCACCGGTGTCACCTTGCGCGTTCACCAGGTTCCCACCGCCTTTGGGCGTGATATCCAAGGCAGCGCGCATTGAGAACAGGGAATGGTTCGTCTTGGGAATGGTGATGTCTTCAACAGCAATCCATTCGATATTCCAGTCGATAAATCGAAGTTTTTCACTTGGAACCTGGATGACGATCTGACGCCTATCACGCATAATGACCGGCCCTCCGGGCTTTTGCCAATCACACGCATCGGTGATCTCAATCGTGTGCTTCGTGGCTTTGCCGATTTTCGGGCCGCTGGAAAGAATCTGGCCGGTCTCATAACCTTCCTGCCAATAATTGCCACCGTTAACCTTGTCGCAACCAAAGAACAGTGACCGATGATGCGGGTAAGGCAAGGTGGTCTCATCAGTCAGTGACAGGCCACTGGCTGGCCCGGTCAGAGGATACATATAGGGGTACTTCTGTGAGCGGTGGGCGCGGTAGCAGGTGAGAGGCCTGTTGTTGAAACGAATCCAGATCTGCGGTCCCAATTCATAGAGAGTCAGTCCCGATGTATCCTCCCCTGGTCGAGCGGCTTGAGCACACGCTGGCAATTGGCTCACCAGAGGCAGAGTAGCAGCCAAGGCAGAAATCTTGAGGAATTCCCGGCGGGGTAGATTGGTTTGCATGGCGAATCCATGGCACAAAACGAGACGTGTTGCCAAGGCAAATGTGCTCAACCTCCTTTGAACGATCATCTGTCTCGCAGGTCAAATCGCCAATGAAGACTACGAGCCTGCGTTCTCGCGCACTGAGATGGTGGAAGAATGAAATTCGTCCTCTGTTCATCATCGCCCTGGTGGTTTTCTCTATTCGCTCATCTCTTGCGGACTGGAATGATGTCCCTACCGGTTCGATGAAACCGACCATTTTGGAGGGAGACAGGGTCTTTGTGAACAAGCTGGCATATGATCTGAAAGTACCATTCACAACATGGCACATGGCTCAATGGGGCGATCCACAACGGGGTGATATCGTGGTCTTCTTCTCCCCTCATGACGGCAAACGACTTGTCAAACGGGTCGTTGGGTTGCCCGGGGATCTCATCCAGATGCGCGACGAGTCGCTCATCATCAACGGCTCAGCCTTGAGCTATACAGCCCTTGGATCGGACGTCTCGAATCGATTAAGCAACCAAGAGCAGCTTCGAAGCGTTTTCGCAACTGAACGCTTGGCAGGCCACCCTCATGCGATCATGGCTATTCCGGGTGTGCGAGCGATGCGGTCTTTTGAGCCAACCCGCGTGCTTGAGGGACATTACTTCCTCATGGGTGATAACCGTGACGACAGCTTCGACTCGCGCTACTTCGGCATGGTTGAACGCAAGCAGATTGTCGGAGAAGCCTTGGGAGTCGCCTTCTCCTTGAACCGTTCTCGATACTGGCTGCCGAGGGCGAATCGTTTTTTCAAACCCCTTGACGAATAATCGGAGAACTGAGCTCAGGCTCTGTTCCCAGACTCGCTGATGTATCGATCCGAAATTGACCCTCAGCGAGCCTTCGTGCCAATGCGGATCCTCTTGATCGCCAGTTGGTCACCTGGGGCGAAACCGGCTCCAGGCTCGATGGCGATCGCTGTAATCAGCCCGTGATATTCCGGTGAGTCGGAGAGCTTCAGACGATATAGATGGAGCCTTCCGTCCGAGTTGAGTTGCAATGTCAGGCTCTTCTTGTCGTCCCAACGCTCGTCGCCCAGAGTCTTCCAGAACACCCGCAGTTGCGTGGGTTTCCCCTTATGTTCCACTTCGATTTCGATGAACGTACCGTCCTCAGCTCGCCAGCAACGGATAGTGCTTTCCAGGTGGGCAGTCTTCTCTCCAAGTGTGATTCTCCATTCGCCCTTAAGTGGGAACCCCTGGTCGGTCGCATCCCGAAGGGTCCAGTGCTGGCGATCGTTTTTGAACACCCAGTCGGGTGTGGACCTGGATGCTTGTGCTGTGAAGTGTTCCCGAATCGCGTCCAGTTTTCCGACCATCAGATCGGTGCAATGCTCGTAAACAATGTTGTGATCGAAGTTTTCCATGTGGATCGGAGCCACATAAGCGGTGGAGCCGTGTTTCGGGTCGTCCGAGCGGCCGTCGCCATGAATTCCACCATGGAACTCACCACCGTCTTCCTTAAACACACCAATGCCCCAGTCGTCAGCGCCCACGAGCGCAGCCCAGCGTTCAGTGGCTAGGAACCGGGTCCACGGCCAGGGCTTGTGCCAGTCATTGGTCACATGCGTGAGGGCATCCCCCGTGAATGGTTTATCGCCCGTGTAGGCCATCAAACGATGGAGCTTCGAGATGGTATAAACGGCTGGTAGCTCCTGGGCGCACGGTCTGTAAAAAGTATTATCCGAGCGCTGATTTGTGCAGCGAAAACGCATGTGAACCACCGTCCCTTCCAAGGTCGTCCATGTCTCAAACAGACAATCGCCAGGCAAATTGTTGTGAGGCCACTGCATCGGGATGCATTTGATGTAAATCTCCCGGCCATTGTTGCGGTGCTCCACCACTTTCGATGGATTCAGATAGCAATCGCCGGTTTGAATGGGATTCCAGCCCAGGCCGGCCCAGCTTTTGTTGGGCTTTTTGTCAGCCGTCTCAAACGGCCACGGACCTGAGTAATGCGACATCTGGATTTGCCGTCCGAGATCTGCGCTGTTGATTAAGTTGCCCGGACGCTCCTTGCTCGATAGAAAAGTCACTGCGCCGCCCAGGGAGAGATCCATTCCGATTCGCACCTGGTCATTTGCCAGGTAAACCATTCTGGGTTCAGGAAGCTGGGTGGGGGCGGCCGTCGCGGCAAAGACAGCCATCAAAGCAGCGAACCATAGGCAGGTTTTGAAGGTTCTCATCAAGACTTTCATTTTGAAGCCTCTGCGAGGAAGTGGCTAGTGAAAATGGTGCCGGTGGTGGGACTTGAACCCACACGACTTTTGAAGGTCCCAGGATTTTAAGTCCTGTGCGTCTGCCATTTCGCCACACCGGCTCGTTGTGACGGCTAAACTGTCGCAAAGGTTACCCCTCTGTGCAAGCCGCCAGTTGGGTTGTTTAGGTGGTTGCGAATCAGATGGTCATTCGCCTTAACCTCAAAGTAAGGAAATGCGGATGTGGTTTGCCCTACGGAGCAAGTGGCGGATATGATCCAACGCAATCCCGATCACCGTGGGAGGGGATGAATGGACGATTTTGGGCGCTCCGATAACTTTCCCAGCCAGTGACACCCGAAAAGCATTTTTGTAAAGAGACACTTGTTTTCTCTGATTTGCGGGATTAAGTGGAAGCCGACCTTGGGCTTGAGTGGGAGAACTTCAAGCAGGAGTCCACTTCTTATTGGCATGCTGGAGGAAGGGTCATTTAGAAACCTGCGAGTGTTAGGGTGGGCCACCTGCAGGCTGCGTTTCCGCATGGACAGGGCAGAATTAATTTCCAGGCTGACTGGACGAGGCGAGAAAGGCGAACAAGACAGGGACACTTTCTCCGAAGGATCTTTGTTTGCACGTGCTGCAGCCAAGGCGCTAGGTGAGCCTCGAATCCTCGACATTGATGCCTATCTTTATTACCATAGATTGCATGTCAACCTCAGCTTTTAATTCCAGTTCAAAAACTGTCGGTGAACTGCTCGGTAACGTTTCGCGCGACCGCGTGGAGGTTCCTGAGTTTCAGCGCGGATATGAATGGAACAAAAAGCACGTCACCTCTTTCTGGGAAGACATTGTGCAATTTGAAAAAGAGCGCGGTATGGCCAACGGGCCGAAAAAGTACTTTTTGGGGCCGATTGTCGTATTGCACGGAGACGATGAGATTATGCAGTTGCTTGATGGCCAGCAACGCCTTGCTACCGCAACGATTCTTTTGAGTGTTCTGCGCGAGGTGGCGAAAGCAACCGGTGTGAAAGACGGGGATGATTTTGCCCGTGATACTCAGAATCAATTCATCGCGAAAGCCGATGGCGAGTATGCGCTCAAACTCGGCGCGACCGACAAGGCGTTTTTTCGAGATTTCATTCAGAGCGAGACGCCAGTGAAGAGCAAGCCCAGTCTGCGGACTCACCGGAACATTTTTGCCGCTCGCCACCTACTGCTGGAAAAAGTAAAAAATAAGACGACAGGGGCCACCGCTGCCGCTCAACTGAGCATTTTGAGAAGTCTGCGGCAGATTTTAGTCAGTGATTTGGTGCTGGCATGTATTCCCGTTGAATCTGAACGCGACGCATTCAGAATCTTTGAAACCTTGAATGACCGGGGATTGAGACTGGCAACCCCAGACTTGCTTCTGAATTATTTGATGCGGCAGGCAACACCCGAGAAAGACCAAAAGAAAGTTCGCGAATACTGGACGGATATGATTGAGCGCATGGGAAAACGTGACATTAACCGTTTTTTGCGGCACATGTGGGTTTCCAACTATGGCGACTTGAAAGCGCAGGATTTGTTTTCGGAGCTCAAAACTCATATTGAAAAGAAGGGCATCAGCAGTTTGGATTTTGCGCGAACCTGCAAGGATGAATGTGAATACTATGTTCAACTTATTTCAATTGAAGCGGAACATTTGGGAAAATCAACAACCTACGTTAAGAGCATTTTAACCGGCTTGGATGCACAAGTATCTTTGCCTGCCCTCCTGTCTGCTTACCAAAAACTGCCGCCCGAAGAGTTTGTCAAAGTCTGCCAATTGATATTGGTTTTTGTCGTCCGCTATTCCGTCATTGCTGGCCTTGATGCGTCCGGTTTGGAGAATGTCCTTTTCGGTTTGGCACGGGATATTCGTGTTCAAATGGCTCAAGAGGATGGCAACAAAGCTAACTCAAAAGCGTGCATGAAACACATCAAGGATACGCTGATAAGAAACTCTCCGTCTGACAAGCAGCTTGAAACAGCAATTCCCCAACTGGTTCTCTCCCCAGATGAGGCCCCTTACGTGATGTCTCGCATTGCGAATCATATGCAGACGACGACGAAAGAAACCAGGATCAGTGACGCAAATGTCGAGCATATTTTCCCCAAAAACCCCGATGAAAAAGAATGGGGGGGCACTTCGAATCACGAATTGATGGAACCCTACCTGTGGCACATTGGTAATCTGACAGTCATGGGAACAAGGCTTAACGGCGGTGTTGGCAATAAAGAATACAACATCAAACGGGTCAGCTACGAGAATGCTTCAGAACTGGAAATCACCAAAAAAATTGCCGCCGACTACGATGATTGGAACGTGAGAAACATCGAAGACCGCGCTGCCAAGCTTACCAAGCCGATGTTGGAGGTTTGGGGTTTTGAGAATCCATCACGCGTTTGAGTGATTCAAGTTTCCTTTTATGCCATCCAAAGGTAAGCGTCATTTATAGCACCACTGGACAACAGGAGTCCGGGGAGTCGTAGCTGTCAGAGGCTGTTTGACTCTGACGTTTATGATGCTTTGCGAAGCGGCTGTTGAGCGGGTTTGCCCCAGGCGCCGGGAAGGATTCCTGGCACCTGCTGAATGGTCATCTGCGGCAAGCGTGTGAGAACGTCTTTGAGGTATGCGTAAGGATCAATGTTGCGCCTCCGGCAGCTCTCGATCAAGGTGTAGATGATGGCGCTGCGGTCTCCGGCCTCGGCTTCGCCAATGAACAACCAGTTCTTTTTTCCAAGGGCGGTTGGCCTGATGGCATTCTCGACCAGGTTGTTGTCGATCTCTATCCTGCCGTCTTCCAAATACACTTGTAACCCCGGCATCTGGCTTGTGGCGTAGGCTATCGCTCGAGAGATCGCGTCTTGTGGGAGGAACCGTTTGTTGCGCACCAGCAGTTCGCACGCTTTCTTGATCCGTTCTACCACCGGTTTGCTCTGGCTGGCACGCACGGCTTGGCGCAATGCCGGACCTGCCTTCTGTTCACGCAGTCTGGATTCAATCCGGTAGAGAAGCTGGATCTGCTTGATCAGCCATCCTGCTGTCCTGGGAGTGCCTTCCAGCGCGTCGTTGAACTTCCGGCGCACATGCGCCCAGCAGTAGGCCAGCTTGATCTCTTTGCCCGCACGTTGCGCCAGCCGATTATAGGCGTCATATCCATCGCATTGAATGGTGCCTTGAAAGTTCACCGGAACAACAGTGTCTAAACATGCACCGGCACGACTGGCATGCCAGTCAAAGAATACATCCCCTCCCGGACGGCTGCCCGTCCAAAGATAGCCCTTTAAGGTCCGGCCAGCTCCCGGCTCCAAATAATCGATTGGAGTTTCGTCCACCTGCACATAGCCACCGGCCACGACTCCTGTCTTGATCAGTTGATGCACCGGTTTGAGCCAGTCCGAGGCCAGCTCCACCCACCGGGCCAGTGTTTGGCGCGGCAGATGGATGCCGTGGCGGCGGGCCAAAATCTGTTCCTGCCGATAAAGCGGCAAGTGATCGCAGTACTTGGCAACCAGGACATGAGCCAGCAGCGCCGGAGTGGCGATGCAGCGTTCCTGCAATGTAGGCGGCAAAGGGGCCGTCACAGGAGCCAGCTCCGGCTCCCTTTTGGATACATAGGTGCGGCGCACCAGGCGGCGGCGAAAATAGCGCGCAGGCTCGTAATCCAGTTGCTCTCTGACTTCTTCCCCGATCTGACGAAACTGTTCCGGAGCTGCTTTGACGGGCTCAGGATCAATGATTTCCTCAACTACAGGAAGGTTCTCGGGCAGACGCGGAGCCTTGGGTTTGCGCACTGTCTGAACCTGTGGCTGGGGTTTAGGAGTTTCGACTTTCGCCTCAGTGGCGGACTGCGCCGTTTCGGCACCTGAAAGTAAAAACTGAAGCTGCGCCACATCCATCTTCTCACTGCTGGCTCCAAAGACCCGGCGCAACAGCAGATTGACCTTTTCACGGAGCAATTGGTTCTCTTTGCGGAGCGAATCGTTGTCCTGCCGCAGCGAAACATTGAGCTGGAGCGCCTGCTCCAGTTGCTCGGTTAGTTGTGCTTCGCGCGGGGTCATCTGCGGTTAATAGATCAGACGCAAAGTCCCCGAAAATGTTCAAAATATATAATGACTTAATAAACTTTTTTCGCGATCTTTCCGTCAACTTTCCCGCTCATACCAGGGCCGCAGTTTGGCTCCCTTCAAGTCTACTCCATCAGTCAGCATCGCCAGTGCTTCGGGACGGATCGCCAGCTTGCTCGTGCCCGGCTCAGCGGATTTCGGCCAGGAGAAAGTGCCTTCCTCCAAACGCTTGGTCATCACCCACAAACCCGTTCCATCAAAATAGAGGATCTTGATGCGATTATGGCGCCGGTTGATGAACACAAAGAGCGCTCCCTGGCGTGGATCCTCCCCGAGCCGCTCGCTGGCTAGCGCATACAAACCCTGAAATCCCTTGCGCATATCGCAGGGTTCCACGGCAACGAAGATCTTGAGACTGCCGGAGAAGGTCAGCATGGCTTCTCCAAAGCGCGCACCAGGGCGGCGGCAAGAGGGATGTGTTGATGGCTGAGGATCTCAGCGCGGGCTCCGCCAGGAAAGTGAAGCAGTAATCCGCTGTTAACTGCTGGAGAGGCTTGTTGCACCACCGCTTCAACCCAGGTGAGTTGTTGTTTTTTCGGGCCGGCCTCGGAACTTCCTGAGATGAGTTTTCGGCGCTGGAGCCAATACTGGAACGTTGAATAGTTAATCCCGGAAAGACGAGCGAACTGTTTACCGCAAAGACCACTGCGATCAAACTCAACTAGCAGCGCCTGCTGGCGCTCAACAGGCGTTCGCACATGCCCACGGCTGTTGGTTTTGAGAATGAGGGATTGGGGACTCGAATCAGAATCAATCGTAGATGCCATACCGAAACAGTACAACACTTACGGTACTATCGAACAGTGATGCCTGGCATGACGCTTACATCCAAAGTAATGAGCCATGAAGCTAAGCAGAAGTGGCAAAAGCGCTTTGCAGAATTTAATCGAACCAAAAAGACCTATACCACAATGGGGGCTTTGCACACCTTGGCGCAGTATTGGGTAGAGAATGAAATCATCATTGAACGAGCCGCACGAACCGAGGCAGAAGAGAACGGGCCGAAATGGACGCCCGATTGGGACGACAAAGATTCAGTGGGCGAATGGCATTCGGAGCGAGACGTTGCCCGGGATATGCATGATAAGACCATGATCCCGATGCACCGCTACTCCTGCATCGTGATGCTTTACTCAACCGTTGAAAGAGAATTGCTTCGGCTAGTCGAAAATCTTGAAAAGGAACATGGGGCGCAAAAATTGAAATTGAAGGACATTCGCGCCAATTCCAAAGTTGATCAGATTTCAAGGTTTTGCGAGGTGCTTTTTGAGGTGCGATTGGTGGATTGTTCCCAGTATGGCGCGTTGACTGAATTACAGAAAATTCGAGATTGCATTATTCATTGCCTTGGTGACGTGGGTTTGTCCGCTGACAAAGATTTTTTGTTGAAGCTCAAGGGTAAACGGCGGGGTTTCTTCGCGCATCCGAAAATAGAGATTGGTATTGATAAGGAGTGCATTGAGCAATTTTTGATCGAAGTTTGGGCCTTCTTCGTCTCTGTCTTTGGCGCTTTAGGCTGGGAAATTGCCTCTCACTGGAACGAGGACAAGCTGGGGCAGGCTTTTGAACGATTAAACTCGTGACCAATTGCTGCTAACCCGTCCAGAATTGCCGTAAAGGTAAACGGTTTAGGAGGGCGGTTTTTAGAGCGTGGCTCGACGACGGCGAGTATTTGTAGAGGTCGCACGCGGGGAGAACGGCAGTCGGTTTTCTCATCCCTCTCCTGTTCAATCCTCTCCGCTTCTCCTGACTCCGGCGTGCGGAAAAGCGGCGCATCGCGCCCGCACGACGCGTAGCGCATTCCAATGGGCACGAGGGCACCGCGCATCCTTCTCGTCCGGTCTGGCGTGCAAACTGACCTCCGAACGCAACTCCAGCCGGCTTGGTCGCTTGCGTCTTGGACTGCTGTAGTCCTCTACAGCTTTTCTAAGAAATGGTTTATATCACAGTGAGGTTCCAGATCACACAGCGACATGAGCTCCTCACCCTTGTTCCCAAAACTGCTGAATCGCCTCCCTCAAACTCGCGGCGTGCCTGACTCGCGCATATTTCCACCAGGGCGGAAAAAGACGGCGATAACGAGTTTCGTTAAAACGGGTATCAATGAGCAACACCACCCCGCGGTCTGTATCAGAACGTATGACTCGCCCTACTGCCTGCAGGACGCGGTTCATGCCCGGAAAGGTATAGGCATACTCAAATCCGCTGCCGGCTTTGTCCTGGAAGTAGTCCCGGATCAGGTCCCGCTCGGTGCAGAGTTGAGGCAAGCCGACACCGACGATTGCGGCGCCAATCAAACGTTCCCCCACAAGATCAATGCCTTCCCCGAAGATCCCTCCCATCACTGCGAACCCGACCAGAATTTCGCCATGCTCGATTGCGAAGGCCGCTAGGAAAGCGTCTCGATCCTGTTCAGTCATCCCCGGCTTTTGCACGAGCACAGGAATAGCTGGATAATGAATCTGGAACTCCTGTAACACCGAGTTGAGATACTGGTAGGACGGGAAATAAACCAGATAGTTGCCCGCCCGTCCTTGAACCATGGCTGCAATCGTCTCCACGACCTCGCCCAACGATTCGGTTCGGCCTTTAAATGTGGTTTGAATGCGATCCTGCACCAGCACGGCCAGATTTTCCGGGGGGAACGGCGAACTGAGCTGCATTACCGGATCTTCCGGCACGCCACCAAGCAGGGTGCGGTAATACTCAAGAGGCGTTAACGTGGCGGAGAAGAAGACCGCTGCTTTGCCGCGCATCAAGGCCTCCTGCAGCAGGTGAGACGGATCAAGACAGAACAGGCGCACTGCGGGACTCGTCGATTCGCCGAATAACGTCACATAATGCTCATCATAGAGTTCAGCGGTGCGGCGAAAGGTTCGCAGCCGAAAATATAACCCGAGCAGGTCCTCGCGGAAGTCGGCGGATTCGTTCTTAACAAGCCACGCCTCCGCTTCCTCTTCAGCGACCTCGGCCAGTTCGATGAGCTTGGCAGGCAGCTCCCGGCTTGTGCCTGGCTGAGACTTGCTTTGCACGACCGCTGCCCCTGGGGTCGATGCTGGGAATAGGTTAAGTTCAGTAGCGGGATCTGAGGTTTCAGGAGGTTCCTCCCCGGAATCTTCCGGGTTGCACAAGCGGCGAAGCTCCAGCCGCAATTTGCCAAAGGCTTTCGCACAACGCGGCGCCCCTGTTTTGACAGCCTTCCTGAGATCGTTCAGTTCGTCCGCCTCCAGGCTGGCGGAGAACATTTCCCGTGCGCGGTCCGGCAAATTGTGCGCTTCATCGATCAGAAATCCGTATGCACCTCCAGGCTCGGCAAAATGGCGTCGCAGGAAAACACGGGGATCAAACACGTAATTATAATCGCAGATGATCGCGTCCGCCCATGAGGAGACGTCCAGAGATAGCTCGAACGGACACACCTGGTGCTGGGTTGCGACCCTTTCGAGGACTGAGCGGGTAATCTCCTCACGGCTCAGCGCTTCTCGCAACGCGGGTTTAATCCGATCAAAGTAACCAATCGCGAGAGGGCAGGTGAGCGGATCGCAGGGGTGCCCGGCTTGCACGCAGATCTTTTCTTTCGCGGTGAGGGTCACGGAGCGGAATCGCAAGCCAGCTTGCCGCATATCGGAACACGCTTTTTCGGCGATGGTGCGTCCCACCGTTCGGGCGGTCAGATAGAAAATGCGCTCCAGCTTGGCTTCACCCAAGGCTTTCACCGCAGGGAAGAGCGTGGACATCGTTTTGCCGATCCCTGTTGGGGCAGCCAGGAACAAACGTCCGCCATTGGCCAGCACACGGTAGGCAGCGACTGCGAGTTCGCGCTGGCCCCGGCGATACACAGGAAAAGGAAAGGGGAGCTTGCGAATGGACTGATCCCGCACCACACACCATTCGTGGTTCTCGTGCAGCCATTCCAGATAGACATCAGTGGTTTGCTCAAAGAATGCAGATAATTCGGTGAAGTTTAAGGATTCTGTGAGCTCAGTAATGCGGCCGGTTTCCAGCTCCAGGTAAACAAGGCGAACGGTGATGCTGGCAAGGCTCTCTTTCTGGGCATGGACATAGGCATACAATTTTGCCTGAGCCCAATGGAGTGGATCTGCCTGACCATCCCAGCGCCCCTGGATGGTTTTGATCTCCTCCAGGATCACCTGTTCTTCTGTTGCCAGCAGACCATCGATGCGGCCACGGATTTTTAGAGTGAACGCCGGCGTCTCAAAGGTGTATTCAATCGGGATTTCGGTCTGATAGCCCTCCGGTCGTGAACGCTGAATCTTTTGATGACCCCGGATGCCTGCGAGGGCACGATCCGCGCCCATAAATTGGTTGTCGCCCCCAAGGTTTCCTTCCTTCAACACGAATTCCACCAACTCGCGGACTTGGACAGTATGGACAGGTTTAGCTAGGGGGACAGTCATTGCCCACCTCCGCGCAGGGAAGAGGAGGTTGGGGGCAAAAGTATCCGGAACGTCCGCACAGCAAATGTTAACCAAATGAGAAACAAACGAAAGTCCACAGGTCGGTTGGTATTCTTCCAAAATTCATCCCCAGATCGCGTAGATGATCGCAGATTATGAAACGTGGAATAGATGCGGAGGCCGTTTCGGATCTTTTTCTGTGTGCATCCGAATCATTCAGGTCCCGACTGTTGTCGTTTGAACGTTTGAACAACCCATGCTTGACCTCTTGGCGCAGAAAGTAAAATCTGTCCCCATGCTCAAGTACCAGCGAGATTCCTGTCGTTTTGTCCTGAGCACCTTCTATCCCTTACCGCCACCAATTACCCGGAGTCGTTCGAATGCCTGATACATCGAATCAAAAGAACACCAGTGCTCAATCCCTTGTCTCGTCCGCCGCTACTGCGGTTGGGAACTTTCGCTGGACGATATGCGCGCTGCTCTTCCTTGCAACCACGATCAACTACATCGATCGCCAGATTCTTTCATTGCTGAAAGAGACCCTCGACAAGGAGATCGGCTGGACCAACGCACAGTTCGGAATGGTCAATTCCGCTTTTCAGCTCTCCTATGGGCTTGGGTTGCTTGGGTTCGGATGGTTTGTGGACCGGTTCGGGACCAAGGTCGGTTACGCTGTCTCGATTGCAGCCTGGAGTGTGGCTGCCTGTGGGCACGCCCTGGTTGGCAGTGTGGGAGGGTTTATCGCGGCCCGCACGGCCTTGGGTTTAGGAGAGGCCGGCAATTTTCCATCCGCAATCAAAGCAGTCGCGCTGTGGTTTCCGAAGCGCGAGCGGGCGTTTGCCACGAGTATCTTCAACGCCGGGACCAATGCTGGAGCGTTAATCGCGCCAGCGGTGATTCCGGTCATGGCTACTGCATGGGGTTGGCAATCCACGTTTATCGCTGCCGGTGTCGCTGGTTTTTTGTGGCTGTTTCTCTGGATCCCTTTTTACAACACCCCGGAGAAGAGCAAGCACGTGAAGGCGTCCGAGATGGAACTCATCCTGAGCGACAAAGAGGTCGAGAAACCCCAGGACAAGCTGCCTTGGTCGAGCCTGTTAAGCTATCGCCAGACGTGGTCCTTCATCATCGCCAAGTTTCTTACCGACCCTGTTTGGTGGTTTTTCCTCATCTGGCTGCCGGACTATTTCAACCAAACCCGCGGGCTTGAGATCAAGAAGAGCTGGATTCACATCGTAACCATCTACGGCATCGTCACGGTACTCAGCATTTTCGGGGGCTGGATTACCGGGTATCTGACACGCAAAGGCTGGACCGTTACCCGGGCACGCAAGACAGGTATGTTTATGTTCGCTCTGTGTGTGGTGCCGATCCTGGTCGTCACCCGGGTGGGGGACTGGACCGCCGTCGTGTTGATTGGGTTGGCGGGTGCAGCTCACCAGGCGTGGTCTGCCAACCTGTTTACGACCGTTTCCGACATGTTTCCGAAGAAAGCGGTCGCATCTGTGGTTGGGATCGGTGGCATGGCTGGCTCGGCCGGCGGCTTCATTTTTCCAATCCTCACCGGCAAGATGCTGGATCATTTTAAAGCGGTCTCAAACGTGACCACTGGTTATGCCATTCTGTTCGGCATTTGCGCGTTCATGTATTTGATCGCATTCGTGCTTAATCACCTTTGCGCGCCCAAATACGAGCAGGTGACCATCCCGGAGTTGAACAAAGCATAACTTAAATCTGCCTCTCAAAACACCATGAAGCTGGGGCTGGGATTGTACCGGCACATGCTGACACGCGAGAATTACCGTTTCGCGCGGCAGTCTGGCGCTACCCACCTTGTCATTCACCTGGTGGATTACTTCAAAGGAGGTCTCCACCAGTCCCGGGATGATCAGCCTACAGGCACCGACCAAGGCTGGGGTCTGGCGGGTGATCCGAATAATCTGTGGACCGCAGAGGAGTTGATCCAAGTCCGGCAGGAGGCCGAATCGGAAGGGTTGCAGATCGAGGCCATAGAGAATTTCGATCCAGCGCATTGGCACGATGTTCTACTAGACGGCCCACAGCGCCCGCAGCAGATCGAAAACATCAAAACCATCATTCGTAACGTCGGGCAAGCAGGCATTCCAATCATGGGCTACAACTTCAGCCTGGCTGGAGTGGCGGGGCGGGTGAGCGGTCCATTTGCGCGGGGCGGTGCCATGTCTGTAGGCATGGATGGGCCAGTGGACATCCCGATGCCAAAAGGCATGGTTTGGAACATGGTTTATGACCAGAACGCAGGTGCCGGGACTATTCCAACGATAACACACGAGGAACTGTGGCAGCGGTTCGCCCGGTTTCTCTCGGATGTTTTGCCAGTCGCTGAATCGGCCGGAGTCAAGCTGGCCTTGCATCCAGACGATCCACCGTTGCCCACGGTTCGAGGGCAGCCGCGGTTGGTGTATCAACCTGAGATGTACCAGCGTGTCGCGGATTTGAATCCGAGTCCGGCCAACACGTTCGAATTCTGCCTCGGAACAGTGGCAGAAATGACTGAGGGCAACGTGTACGACGCTGTGGAGCGTTACAGTGCGCAAGGCCGCCTGGGCTACGTGCATTTTCGGAATATCCGAGGCAAGGTGCCTGCGTATAAGGAGGCTTTCGTGGACGATGGAGATATCGACATGATCCGCGTGCTGCGAATTTTGCAGCGAAACGGATTTCAAGGCGTGATTATTCCGGATCACACACCCCAGATGACCTGTGGGGCGCCGTGGCACGCAGGGATGGCATTCGCCCTCGGCTACATGCGTGGCGCTATGCAGGCTTTGGGCATTGGACAATGACTTGTTGATCTGTTCGAGGTATTTCCCCCACGAAACCGGCTAGTCGCGCTGCTGTTCCCGCTTATTCTTGTCAGGGCCTCCGCTGGGTTATACCTTTGCGCCCATGGCTCGCAAATCAGGGGCGGAATCCCAGTCCGCCCATGGATTCAATGATATTATCGGCATTATCCTTGTTGGTTTTGCCGTGTTGTTATTGGTGGCACTCTTGTCGTACCACCCGCGCGACGTCTCTGCCAACGGGGTTCCGGTCAATGACCCGCTCCGCAACTGGATTGGCCCGATAGGTGCCTGGATGGCCTATGGATTCCTGCGCTGGGTCGGCTTTGCTGTCTATCTCGTCCCGCCGTTGCTGTTGCTCGTCGGTTTGGGATGCTTCTTTGAGAGCTTCCAATACCTGCGACGCCGCTGGTTGTGGACCCTGGTCCTTTTCGGATGTTGTGTCGGGTTGCTGGACCTGTACCGCGACTACCTCGGCGGCGCGGAGAAAAGCCTCTTCACCACTGCCGGAGGGATACTCGGCCTGAACTTGAATCAGCGCATCTTCGTTTATTTCGGAACGGTTGGCGCCACGCTGCTGTTCCTGATGCTCTACTTCATCAGCCTGTTGTATCTGACGAACTTCAAGCTGGGTGAATGGCTGCGCAGGCTCTGGTCCGGGGTGGTCAGTATGAAGACGGGCGTTCCGCCGCAGGAACAGGAGTTGGAAAAACGCGCGAAAGAGCTTCAAAAACAAGCCAAGAAACTGGAGCAGGATGTCGAACGATCAGGTCTCGGTGCTGATCTTCAGCCAGTCCCTGAACCAACGGTTCGGGATCTCAGCGTGCCCCAAGCCCGCCCCGGCGGTGGGAAGGGCAAGAAACCAGTTGAACCTGCCCCGGTCACGGGGGAGGAGGGTGAAGTCATTACCGCTCAGGAATTGCAGGCAGTTTCCACGACCGACGTGACTGGAGGAAAGTCCGAGCCAAAGAAAGCCGACTCTAAGCCAGCAACCGATGCAGAGGAGAAGTCTGAAGATCAATCAGCATCTGCCCCGGAACCCGCGCCCCATCCTCCGGCCCGGCCCAAATATGCGCCTAAGAAACCGAAGCCAATCATGGTGGCCGCGACCCCGATGATTGGGAATTATCAATTACCGACACATGAGTTTCTTCAGCACCCGGATACTTCGCTCAAGCCGACCGAATCGAAGGAAGAGTTGATGGCCAACGCGCGGCTGATGCAGCAGACGCTCGCGCAATTCTACATCGATGTTTCACTTGGCGACATCACTAAGGGCCCGACGATCACCCGTTACGAATTGCACCCGGCGCCCGGCGTGAAGATGGAAAAGATCACGGGGCTTAGTAACAACATCGCGGCTGCGCTTAAAGCCGAACGCATTCACATTCTGGCTCCTGTTCCGGGCAAGAGCTCGGTTGGCGTGGAGGTTCCGAACGCCATAAAGACCAAGGTGATCATGCGGGACATCCTCGAATCCGACGAGTGGCGCAACACCAAGGC
This sequence comes from uncultured Verrucomicrobiota bacterium, assembly GCA_942493075.1. Classification (GTDB taxonomy): domain Bacteria; phylum Verrucomicrobiota; class Verrucomicrobiia; order Limisphaerales; family UBA8199; genus JBBQYD01. The sequence goes on from OW818681.1 coordinate 1,652,795, forward strand.
AAAAATCCCGCTCGCTCTTGGAAAAGACGTTTACGGCAACCCAATCGTTGCGGATCTCGCAGAAATGCCCCATCTCTTGATTGCCGGCAGCACCGGGTCGGGAAAGTCCGTTTGCATTAACTCGATCATTTCATCCCTGCTTTACCGGTTCTCCCCGGATCAACTGCGATTCGTGATGATCGATCCCAAAGTGGTCGAACTGCAACTTTACAACAGCCTTCCTCACCTGGTTGTGCCGGTGGTTAACGATCCGAAGAAAGTCATTCTCGCTTTGCGCTGGGTCGTAAATGAGATGGAGAAACGCTACCAGATTTTCGCCCGCGTCGGCGTGCGCAACATTGCTTCCTTCAACTCCCGTCCGAAGAACAAGCCCGTGCCTGAACCTGAGCCCGAGTTGCCACTGACGGCCAGAAAGGAAAAAGTGGAGCCGGGTGCGGAGGGCTTCGCCGTGGAGGTGGATGAACAAATCGTTGTGCCGCGCGAAGAGGATATCGTTATCCCGGAGAAGCTCAGCTACATCGTCGTTATTATTGATGAGCTGGCCGACCTGATGCTCGTGGCACCCGCGGATGTCGAAATGGCAATCGCCCGCATCACACAGATGGCGCGCGCGGCGGGGATCCATTGTATCGTAGCGACTCAGCGTCCGAGCGTGGACGTCATTACCGGTGTCATCAAAGCCAACATTCCGGCGCGAATCGCGTTCCAGGTGGCTGCAAAAGTGGACTCACGAACCATTTTGGACGCGATGGGTGCGGATAAGTTGCTGGGCAAAGGCGATATGCTGTATCTGCCTCCCGGCTCTGCCAGGTTGATTCGTGCGCAAGGCGCGCTCATTACCGATCAGGAAATTCAGGGTATTGTGGATTTCATCGCCAAGCAGGCGAAACCGAGCTACGAAGTGGAGATTCACCAGCAGCTCTCCAAGCCTGCTTCCAGTTTCGATAACGAAGAGGGCATCGATGAGGATGAGGATCTCATCCAGCAATGCATCGAAGTCATTCGTAGTGAACAGAAGGCCAGCGTATCACTCCTGCAACGCCGCCTGCGCCTTGGCTATGGCAGAGCTGCGCGCATCATGGATGAACTGGAGAATCGGGGGATTGTTGGCCCCAGCAAAGGCGCTGAACCACGGGACATTCTCATTGATCTGGATGGCGAGGGTGCTGATGGCGCCGGCCAATAACTAAATGAAATTCAGTTTCAATCGATCAATAGGAGCCGTGGCGTTTATCCTCGGGCTCGCTTCCGCGCATGTCTCCGGGGAGCCGCTGCCAGAGGAGTTCGACCAGGGCCCGGTGTTCACGTTCATCGAGGAAAACGATCTAATCGTTGACACGGATCGCAACTATACACAGGGATTGAAGATGTCGTTTCTCCACCGGGATGGCTGGCTGCCCGGCTGGGTGGCCGCCGTGTCCAAACGGCTTCCTGCTCTCGGATACGAAGAACGAGTCGCAAAGTTTGGGTATGAAATCGGACAAAGCATCTTTACGCCGGGCGACACTGACACCCGCCAGCTACTCGAACATGACAGGCCCTACGCCGGTTGGCTGCACGGCGGGTTAATCTTGCAGCGCCGGGGTTACACTGCTGGTCGTTTCTTGACGCTTGAGAGTTTTCAAATGGATCTCGGCGTGATTGGCCCGGAGTCGCTGGGTGAGGAAGCTCAAAATGGTGTCCATAGGCTGCGCCATTTCGACCTGGCGCGAGGCTGGGGAAACCAGCTCGATACGGAGCCTGGTCTGGCCCTGAAGTATCAGAGAGCCGTCTCGTTCCCCCTGCTCGCACGGGGCAGGATCGCCGATGTCATACCATCGGCAGGCGTCAGCCTGGGCAATGTGGACACCTCTTTGCGTGCCGGAGTTATGCTGCGGTTGGGGACCCACCTAACACGGGATTTTGGACCACAGACGATCAGTTCGTTGATCACTACGGATGGCGGGCGCTCGCGCTCCCACCCCGGCTGGCCTGTGAGCGCTTATGTGTTCACTGCGGTTGAAGGGTGGGCGGTTCCATATTCAGCATTCCTGGATGGAAACCTCTTCCACGATAGCCATAGCGTTAATCGCGAGTTCTATGTGGGTGAGTGGAAGACCGGATTTGCCGTGGTTTTCCGTTTCGCGGAGGTCGGCTTCTGCTTTGTCTCTCGCAGCCGCGAGTTTCAGGAGCAAGTCAAGAGCCACTCCTACGGCTCTCTCTTCCTCAAAGCCAAGTTCTAGCGTCGGCTGGGGTATTGTCCTGATAGGCAAATCTCCACTGGAACTGTTCGCTACTAAGTAGAGCAGCGCCGCAAAGAGCGCGCTGCCATTACCATGGGCGAACCGGACCAGTCCTTGCACGGGCACCCCTCTCAGACAGGTGTGGGGGAAGTCCCCTCATTATCCAGGGTGCCATTGCCTGAGTCGCTCTCGGAGAGATCCGTGCGCACCTTCCTGCCCGCGCTTGGCCGTGCCGCTGGGCTGATTGTGGCCGCCATTGCCGCCCTGGAGCTTTTAGGCTGGTTGTTTCACCTGCAGCCGCTGCTGCGTTTCCTCGCCAAACCGACCGCGATGAATCCAGTGACTGCGCTTGGTTTGATCCTCCTTGGAACCGGATTGCATCTGACTGTGAAGCGACCGGCCTCGCGCTTCCTCGCGGACTGGTGGATGCACCTGTTCCCACTGGTGCCGTTCTGCATCGCGAGTTTCAAGATGATCGAGTATGTACTCGGCTGGGAACTGGGGTTTGATCAGCTACTTTTTTCAAGACAGTTGGAGAGCTTCGTTCCACCCAACCAGATTTCGGCCAACTCAGCCCTGGCACTGCTTCTGGCAAGTCTCGCGCTGCCACTGATCGATCTGGAGATTCGCGGTGGATTTCGTCCCGCTCAAGTGATGATGCTTTGTTGCGGGACGCTCGCAGTGATCGCGCTGATCGGTTATGCCTACCAGGTCTCATCCCTTTATCGGGTGGGCACCGGCATTCCGATGGCCCTGAGCACCGCCGCCAGCTTTGGACTTCTCACTTTGGGATTCATGGCGGCACGTCCCAACCGTGGTTTCATGCTCGTGGTCACCAGTCCGACCACTGGAGGGGCCATCGCGCGCCGCCTGATTCCAATGGCGATTCTGATTCCCTGGGCCTTGGGTGCCGTGCTGCTGGCGGGCGAACAGAGCGGCTATTACGAACGCCAGTTCGGCGTCGCCATCTTTGCGGTGCTCTCCATCATCATCTTCACCTTGCTTACCTGGTGGAATGCCAAACTGCTTTACCTTGCCGATCTGGAGCGAGTGCGAACCGAGCGGCGCCTCGATGCCCAGCACAATGCCACCCGTTTATTGACAGAGTCCATGGCCTCTTCCGACCTGGTCCCTCGTCTCCTGGGGGCCATCGGCGAGACGCTGAGTTGGCAGGCGGGCAGCTTGTGGCTGCCCAGTCCAACGGGCGACAAGCTTCAGTGTGCCTACACCTGGGACGCCGGAGGCTGCGAGGAGTTTACCGCGGTTACTCGAACCCTCTCGATGAGCCGCAACCAGGGGCTCCCCGGGCGTGTCTGGGCTTCTCGCCGTGTCGCCTGGATTCCGAACCTGGCGCAAGATGCCAACTTTCCCCGGATTGAAGCTGCCACCCGCGCGTCATTTAAGGCGGCAGTGGCATTTCCCATTCCGCTGGGAGGAGAATCGTTGGGGGTGATGGAGTTCTTCAGCCGGCGTCCAGAGCCAGAGGACGAGCAGCTTATGGAGATGCTCAACGGGCTGGGAACCCACATTGGTGATTCGCTGGAGCGGCGGCGTGCTGAGGAGCAATTGCGCAAAACCACTGAGGATCTGCGCCGCTCAAATACCGATTTGCAGCAGTTCGCGTACGTGGCCTCGCACGACCTGTTTGAACCCCTGCGGATGGTCATTAGCTACCTGCAACTGCTGCGCCGCAAGTACGAGGGCGAACTCGATGCTGAGGCAGACGAGTTTATCAATTTTGCCGTGGATGGAGCGCGGCGGATGGAAGCATTGATTCATGATCTGCTGGCTTACTCGCGTCTGGATGCGAGTCCGAGACCCTTCGAGCCCACTGATTGCGAGGCGGTGCTCGACGCGGTGCTTAACAATCTCCAGGTTGCCATACAGGAACGTGGGGCGGTGATTCAGCACGAGCCTTTGCCAACGGTGCTGGCAGACAAAGTCCAATTGGCGCAGGTTTTTCAAAACCTCATCGGCAACGCCATCAAGTTTCAAAAGGAGGGAATTCCGCAGGTAAACATCGCTGCGCGCCGCTCAAACGGTGATTGGATTTTCGCGGTCAGAGACAATGGGATCGGGATTAACCCGAAAGATTTTGAGAGGATATTCGTTATATTCCAGCGGCTGCATACGCGTCAGGAATACGCCGGAACAGGAATTGGATTGGCGGTATGCAAGCGGATACTGGAAAGGCACGGAGGGAGGATGTGGGTGGAATCGGCGCCTGGGCAGGGCTCGACATTCTACTTCACGCTGCCCGTGGAGAAAGGGAAACAGGTGTGAGGCGAGCTTGTGTCTTGACGCCACAAAATCTCGCCTTGTCACCTTATAATACTGGTGATATTTTAACGCATGTCGATCACCCCTATTCACCGGGATTTCTTGGGGCGGAAGCGTGAATCAATAAGTAACACTATGAAAACAACACTTGCATTGAGAGGGTTCGTACTCTGCGCCATCTCCACACTATTCGTGGCTGGTTGCGCCCAACAACAACAACAGGGACGTTATCGTCCTGAGCCGGCTCCGGCCAAAGTCGATCTCACGCAGCCTGCTGCGCCAGCAACGACGATCGCAGAAGGGTGCTGGGATTTGGTCAAACTGACGAAAGCCGCTCCTCCAACTGCCTCAGTTGGCGAGAATATCGTCTATGATTTGATGGTGGCTGCTCAATGTGATGTGGCCAACGTCGTGGTTACTGACACGCTTCCAGAAGGGGTGAAGTATGTCAGCAGCGAACCAGCGGCCGAGGCGCAGGGCAATACCCTGAGCTGGCGGGTTGCGCGCATGAACAAAGGTGAGACAAAGGCGATGCGTGTAGTGACCACCGCACAGAGGGTTGGCGAGGTAACCGGTTGTGCGACTGTAACCGCCGTGCCGATCACCTGCGTAACAACCGTGGTTGGCAAGCCGCAGTTGGAGATCACTAAGACGGGTCCGGGAACAGCAAATGTGGGCGGCGAAGTCACCTACACGATTACTGTAAAGAACACCGGAACGTCCATCGCCAAGAATGTGGTGGTTACCGATCCAGTGCCTGAAGGTCTGGTCCATAGTGGGGGGCAGAAGGAACTCTCGTTCAACGTTGGCGACCTCGCTCCAGGAGCCTCCAAGACGCTACCTGTGGCTTTGAAGGCTGATCGGCGCGGAAAGATATGCAACGTCGCCACCGCCAATTCCAGCAATGCCGGCAAGGTCAGTGCTGAAGCCTGCACCACCATCGTCCAGCCGGGTTTGAATATCACCAAGACGGGTGACAAACAGCAATACCTTGGAAAGAACGCCTCTTATGAGATCGTAGTCTCCAATACCGGTGACACCGTGCTCAACAGCGTCGTGGTGACCGACACCGCGCCCTCCGGCACGTCCATTGTGAGTGCCGACGGCGCGAGCGTGAGCGGCAACACAGCCACTTGGAATGTTGGTAGCCTCAAGTCCGGTGAGAAGAAATCGTTCAAGGTGCTGCTGACCTCCAAGACAGCAGGAAATTACTGCAACAAGGTTGCAGTGGCCACGGCTGAAGGATTGAAAGACGCTGCTGAAGCTTGCACTGTTTGGCGCGGTATTTCAGGTATTCTCCTGGAGAAGGCCGATGATCCCGACCCGATTCAAGTTGGTGAAGCAGTAACCTACACAGTGAAAATCACCAATCAGGGTACTGCCGATGACAGCAACGTGAAGATGGTTGTGACGTTCCCGCGTGAAGTGACGCCCGTGAGCGCTCAGGGTGGAGCCGTGGAAGGCCAGACCGTTACCTTCCCAGCGATCGCCCGTCTGGCCCCGAAGCAGGCTGTGACCTATACGATCAAAGCCAAGGGTGCCAACCCGGGTGATGCCCGCACGAAATTCACACTGACCAGCGCTGAATTGAAAGCCCCGGTTCTCGCCGAGGAAAGCACCACGGTTTACTAAGTCAGATCAGTAAATGTGTTTTAAACTGGCCGCCGCTTTGCGGCGGCCAGTTGCTTTTAGAAGGGAATCCTAATGTGCGTTCGGCACGTGAGGTGGGTCGGTCTGTGGCTGGCTCTATGTCTCCTCAGCGGCTGTGCGACCAGTGCAGCTCGAAGGGAAGGTCTCGATTATTCAAAGGCCGCCGCCCAGCTTGCCAAAGCCCTGGTCAACCTGGACCCGAGCATTGATTCAGCCGAGGCGGATCGCGTTGCCCAACGGGCCTTTGTCTCTTCCGGGGAATTAGCTCGGTCATACCGTGCCGTTTGGCCTGCAGGCTTCCATAATTTCCTGGTAAACCGTGGAGCGCGACCGCGTGGGTTGTGCTGGCATTGGGCTGATGATTTGGAAGCACGGTTGGCGGAACTGAATCCACGCACCTTGGAATTGCACCGGGCGGTTGCCCGCCTGGGGCGATCAGGAGAGCATAGCGCCGTCGTCCTGACTGCCCGGGGGCAGGAGTTCTCAGACGGCATCGTGCTGGATGCGTGGCGGCATGGAGGGAGGCTCCATTGGGCTTCTGTGAAGGACGACCGATTCTTCTACCCGTGGATACGCGTGCGTGTGATCGCCGGACCATGAAGCGCTTACCTCAATACGTTTCTCGGCGTGACAGCTCGGGGTGAGGCAAGTTAGCTTGAACGCATGTCGCAGACTCAACTGACATTAGGGCACTCGCCCGATCCCGATGATGCCTTTATGTTTTATGGCCTGGCGAAGGGCCTGGTTCCTTCGCGGGGATATGCTTTTCAGCATATCTTGCAGGACATTCAAACGTTGAATGAACGCGCCACACGTGGCGAGTTGGATATTTCAGCGATTAGCATCCATGCGTATGCCTACGTCAGCGACAAATACGCTCTCCTCCCGAGCGGCGCGAGCATGGGTGATGGCTATGGCCCGATGCTGGTGGCCAAAGAGCGTTTTACTCGCGAGGAGATAGCCGGTAAGCGTATCGCAGTTCCGGGCACGATGACCAGCGCGTTCCTGGCCTTGCAGCTTTGGCTGGGACGTCCGGCTAAGGATTTCAATTACTTAGTAGTCCCTTTCGATCAAATTTTCGAAGCTGTGCGCTCAGGCAAGGCAGATGTTGGCCTGATCATCCACGAAGGCCAGCTCACCTATCGCAACGAGGGGCTGCAAGTGTGCGAGGATCTCGGCATTTGGTGGGGCAGAGAGAATAATGGCCTGCCGCTGCCGCTGGGCGGGAATGTCGTCCACAAGCGCCATGCTCCCGAGGTTCGCAAGGAGATTTCTGAGATTCTGACTGCAAGCATCCAGTTTAGTCTCGATCATCGGCCAGAAGCCGTGCAACACGCGCTCCAATATGCGAGAGATATGGGGCGCGAGTTGGCTGACCAGTTCGTGGGGATGTACGTAAACCATTGGACCCTGGATTATGGGGAGAAGGGCCGTGAATCCATCCGCCGGTTCTTGGCACAGGCTTTTGAGCAGAAACTCATTCCGCACCGGCAGGAGCTGGAATTCGTGGTCTGAAATCGGTTAAGAACTCGCGCTGGTATAGCGCCGGAGGGACGCCCTCCAGGCCCATTCCGAGACAACCAGGCACACGACGCTGAGCACGAGCATCACCAGAGGTAAGATGCCGGATTCCAGTTTTCCCAGCAGCGTGCGCACCGGGACGTTTGAAACCAAAAGCATCGGCACCACGAACGTGAAGACGATGCGGAAGGCACCACGGAAAGCCTCATCTGGCATTCGGGCGATTTGGAACATATTATAGTAGCCCCAGACAATTCCTTGAGCGCGAACGGTCCAGAAGCTGATGGTAGCGAGGAGGAACATTAGCGAGTAATGAATGACCACGCCGGCGACGCATAAGCCCAGGAAACCGGCGAATTGAGGTATGGAAGGGCGCAGATCCAACTTCGCTGCCGCGTAGCCCATTACAGCGACCGCCGCCGCCGCGTTTACAAAAGCTCCCAGATCCACTTGGCGCAGAGAGGTCACAAAGCGGGCATTCACCGGGAGCATGAGCAGGAAATCAAACTTACCGTTTCGCACGAGTTCCGAGAGATTCGTACAGTTGATAAGAAAAAAGGCCTGGAACATCTGCTGAATAAAGTGGCTTGCGCCGGTGATCAGGACAACTTGCCACTTGGTCCAGGTGCCGATCGTTTCGGTATGCAGGTAGAGGACTCCAATGAAACTCAGTTGCAGTGCGAACCATAGGACCTCCACAACAATCCAGAGGATGAAGTTCGATTTGAAAATCATCTCCCGCGTGACGGAGTTTTTCCACAAGGCTGCATAGATCCGAAGGTAGCGGTGCACCTTGGCGAGACCTCGGGGGGCTGTGTATTTGGTGTCGGCCATGTGTTATCCTCCTGCTGCAGCGTATTTTCGAATCCCGCGGCTCCAGGCAAAGCGTGCTAAGAGGTACGCGGCGACCACCCAGCCCGCTTGAATGAGCAATCCTTTCCAGAGCTCCGCGCCCGTCACCTTGCCGAGGTAGACACTCGCAGGAAAATAGAGTTGGTAAGGGAAAGGAGTTAAGAACAGGACATCCCTGATCCCCTGAGGCAGAATGTCGAGTGGGAATAAATGGCCACTGGCGATGTATTCGAACGCGAACAGTATAAAGATGAATGTGGATACTTCCAGGACCCAGAAGGCCAGCATGGCCATCGCGTAGGAGATGAAGAACTGAAGCATGGCTGTCAGCCCAACTGACACGGCAAAGCATGCCCAGGTATTTGCAGCTTCCGGCCAGACAAAATGGGTCCGGTAAAACAGGATGAGCAGCGTTACTGGCACAGCAGCCACGGCCATGTAACTCACTCGTCCTGCAAAAAACAGCGCCAGCCTGTACCGCAGGTAATCGATGGGCTTGAGCAGGAACTGGCTGATATTGCCATCCTTGATGTCAGCCGCGATCTGCCAGTCATCCTCATTGACCGCTGTCAGGGCGTCAATGATAGTGGCAAGGAGGTAATAGGAGATCATCTCGGAATAGCCATAGGGGCCGACGTCCCTGCTGCCATTCCCCTCGTATATCGTGCGCCAGACCGAGAGTATCGCTATCAGGGGGATGAATCCGAAGAGTGTTCTGGCCAAAAAGTTGAAGCGGTATGTCATATTGTTCTGCATACCTATCTTCAACACATGCCAGTACTTCATCATGCCGCGAAGCAGGCTAGCCGGATCGGAAACGGTTGGGAAGCCCCACTAATTGGGGCCGATGTGCATGCCTGAATGGGGAAAAGACCTGATTACGCCGACTTCCGGCATTTATTTCACTACCATTTGATTTGCTATATCCCGGCACATTTGTTGGGAGAGAGGTGACGGTTGTACTAATGAATGGATCACACGGAGTTGCGAGGCCTGCTTGCGTGGAGGCCGACGAGGATGTTGAGCGCCTGCGGCGTCACTTGCGAGCATTGCGGCACAGCAACCGTGCGATGATTCGCGCCACCGACCAGTCACGTTACCTGGATGAAGTTTGCCAGATTGTTGTTCAGGATTGTGGTTATGCCATGGTGTGGATTGGCTTCGCCCAACATGATGCGGAACGGAGAGTCATCCCTGTCAGCTTCGCGGGTTTCGAGGAGGGCTATCTGGAAACGCTGCATCTCACATGGTCTGATACTCCCCGAGGTCGAGGCCCCACGGGGATGGCGATCCGAACCGGAGAAGCCGTCGTCGTGGACGATATGCGTACCGATGAGCGGTTCACCCCCTGGCGTAGCGAGGCTCTGAAGCGGGGTTATGCTTCAGCGGTTAGCCTGCCGCTCATCACAGATGACAAGGTGGTTGGGACTCTCAACATTTACTCTGAAATGATCGGTGCCTTTTCAGGTCCCGGTCTTCCAGTGCTGTGCGACATAGCGGAGGACCTCGGGTATGGCATTGGAGCGTTACGCTTGCGGAAGGAACATGCTGAAGCCCGGGAGGCGATGGAAAGTATGTCCGGCTTCTTTAAGCGCCTGGGTGATAACTCTCCAGACATCGTTGCGAGGCGCGGTACCGATCGCCGCTTTATCTACGTGAACCCAGCGTTTGAAAGGCTGACCGGCATCTCGAGTGTTGAGTTTCTGGGAAAGACCAACGAAGAGCTGTGCCTTTCGACCGATCTTTGCTTGCTCTGGGAGGAGCATTCCGATGTGATATCCGGCCAGCGCATTTCGAGCCGATTCCAATTTTCCTATCCATCCGTGAATGGGAAAGAGCACTGGTTCGACATGATGCTGGTGCCTGAATTTGACTCACATGGAAACCTGCAAAGTGAGCTGGCCATCGGCCGGGACATCACGGATCAACGAGAGATTCAGCGTGCTTTGCGTGAAAGCGAAGCGAAGTTCAGGCACATTTTTGAGGCGTCCAATGAAGGCATCTGGCTGCTGAACCAGGATGCCGAGGTTACTCTGGTTAACGGGAAGATGGCCGCCTTGCTGGGTTATACGCGTGAGGAGATGCGTGGCCGCCGCAAAACCGAGTTTGTGCCTCCCGAGGATCTGGCTTCCGTGGAAGCTCTGCTGGCGCGTCGTCGCCGCGGCATCAGCGAGGAAGCGGATGTTCGCTTCCAATGCAAGAGCGGCGAAGTGGTATGGACCCTGATGTCCGGCAGGGCGCTGCTTGATGACAGTGGCAGCTTCATTGGTATTCTGGATATGATCACGGACATCACCGCTCGCAAACGGGCGGTGGATGCGTTGCGAGAAAGCGAAGAGCGATTCCGGTTGATGGCGGATGGCACGCCCGTGCTGATCTGGGTCCACGATCAGGCGGGGCGGTTGCAGTTCGTAAACTTGGCTTATTGCGCCTTCTTTGGGATCACCATTGACGAAGTCAGAGATGATGGCTGGCGTCCGCTTATTCATCCAGAGGATCTCAATGGCTACGTGCATGCGTTTTCTCAGTGTCACCAGGAGCGGCAGCCGTTTAAAGCCCAGGCCCGGGTGCGTCGCAGCGACGGCCAGTGGCGCTGGGTAGAATCCCAGGCAGTGCCTCGATGGTCGGCCAGCGGCGAGTTCCTGGGGATGGTGGGAAGCAGTATGGACATCACCGAACGCAAGGATTTCCAGTCGGAACTTGAGCGGTTGGTTGCGGAGCGGACTGCCGCACTCCAGGAGATCACGGATCAGCTCAATTGCTTTGTGCATACCCTGGCTCATGACTTTCGTGCACCGTTGCGCACCCAAAGCGGTTTGGCGGAGTTGCTGCTCAGCGAATATGGAGACGAATTGGGGGAGGGGAGACGACTCGCGGAATCCCTGGCCCGGTCTGCGGATCGGCAGCTTGGCCTGATTCAAGACTTGATGGAGCATGTGAGCCTTTGCCGAGCCGATCTTAACCTGGAGCCTGTCGTTCTAAGCAAAGTGCTTGAGGAGGTCCACGCTGATCTCGCCCTGGAATTTCAGCACGCAGAGGCATCACTGGATGCCCAGGGGCTGAACGGCCTGACGGTGAAAGCCAATCGTGCCGCCTTGCATCTCGTCTTGCTGAATTTTCTAACGAATGCCTTGAAATTCGTGAAACCGGGCACACGTCCGCAGATCGTTATTCGTGCTGAGTTCGGCCATACGCCGCCTGACCTGCGAGGCGGTCTGGGGCGGGGAGCATCCCAACTGGGAGCTCATGCCAGTCCCGTGCGTTTGTGGGTTGAAGATAATGGTATGGGCATCAACCCCGAGCATATGGATAAAGTCTTCGGCTGGTTCCAACGCTTTCATCCAGCCGTTCCCGGCTCGGGCCTGGGTTTGGCGCTGGTGAAGAAGGCGGCTGAGCGTATGGGTGGAAAAGTAGGCGTGGAATCGGTGCCGGGGCAGGGCAGCCGTTTCTGGATAGAGCTTCACACAGAGTCCCGGATGGATTCAAACAGTCGATCAACCGTGCCTGGGCAAGTTCTGCCATGACCCTCTGCGGTGCCTTCCTTTTAGCAGGTTCCATATTGATGTTGCTCGGCGGCTTGGGTATTTTGCCTGTATGACTTTGACAGAAAAGATTCTGGCCCGTGCCGCCGGCAAAGCCCGAGTGGAGGCAGGCGAGAACGTTTGGGTAAGCGCAGATGTGCTGATGACCCACGATGTGTGCGGGCCCGGAACCATTGGCGTTTTTAAGCGCGAATTTGGCAAAGCAGCCAAGGTTTGGGATCGGAACCGGATTGTCATCATTCCCGACCATTATATCTTTACAGCCGATTCCAAGAGCAACCGCAACGTGGATATTCTGCGGGATTTCGTGCGAGAGCAGGAGATCACTTATTTTTACGATGTCATCGATGACCCTAACGGAAACTGGGTTTTTGATCCCACGAAAGGGAACCTAAAGCGGCAGTATGGTTCGCGCTACGCAGGAGTTTGCCACACCGCGCTGCCACAAAAGGGACATACCCGGCCGGGGGAGGTTCTTTTCGGAACGGATTCCCATACTTGCATGGCGGGAGCATTCAACCAATTCGCCACTGGCATCGGAAACACCGATGCTGGTTTTGTGATGGGCACAGGCAAGCTGTTGATCAAGGTGCCCGAAACCATGCATTTTCGTCTTGAAGGCGCGCTCCAACCCGGAGTGATGGCCAAGGACATCATCCTCCACTGCATTGGGGAAATTGGCTTTGATGGCGCCACCTACCGTGCGCTGCAATTTGATGGTCCGGGTGCCACCAGCCTCAGCATCGATGACCGCATGACCGTCGCGAACATGGCGATCGAAGCGGGAGGGAAGAACGGAATTTTCGAGTTTGATGCCCAGACCAAGGCTTTTGTGGATTATCGGTGCAAGCTCAATGGGACGAAGTCCAGCTATGAGCCAGTCGAACGGGATACCAACGAGAAGTTCGTTTACGAGACGATCATTGATCTTTCCAAGCTGGAGCCCACCGTTGCCTGCCACCCCGATCCGGGCCAGCGCAAGCTCGCAAAGGAACTAAGCAATATCAAGCTGGACCGGGCATACATAGGCTCTTGCACCGGCGGCAAAACCAGCGATTTCCTGGAGTTCGCCCGGGTCTTGAGGGGCAAGAAGGTGCTGATCGATACCTTTGGCGTACCCGCTACACCAGAGATCGTCCATGACTTGCAGACCTCACGTTGGGGCGATCAGACCATTTGGGAAATCCTGGTCAGTGCTGGTGTGCAGATGACCGAGAACGCCGGGTGTGCGGCCTGCCTCGGGGGGCCGGTGGATACCTTCGGGCGCATGAATGCCCCGTTGAAGTGCATCAGCGCTACCAACCGGAATTTCCCCGGACGAATGGGGCACAAGGATTCCCAGGTGTTCCTGGCTTCCCCGGCTACAGTTGCAGCAAGCGCTTTGACCGGGCGAATCACCGATCCTCGCGAGTATCTGCCAAGCTAACGCGGTTTCAAAATGGACCGCGAAGCTTGGGACAATTACCTGGAGAAGGGGATTCTCGGGCTGGTTTTGGGCATCCTGGTGCTGGGGCCCCTTTGTTTTGGGGCCGTCCATGCCATTCCGTTTGCCGGGATTCAAGCCCTCACTGCGCTGGTCCTGGTGCTGTGGGGGGCTCGGCTTTGGATTGACCCCAAACCGCGCCTCCTGTTCCCGCCTGTTTGCTGGGGGGTAGTGGCGTTTGTCATTTACGCTGGCTACCGGTACGCCACTGCGGACATCGAATACGTCGCTCGCTTGGAATGCATCCGTGTTCTGATCTATGCGTCGCTGTTCTTCGCTGTTTTGAACAACCTGCATCGGCAGGAACATGCCAAGGTAATCGTCTATTCGATGATATTTCTGGCCATGTGCCTGGCAGCGGTCGGAGTTTATCAGTTTGCCGCCAACAGCAATCGTGTATGGCATTTGACCACGCCCTATGCTCACCGGGGCACTGGTACCTACATCAACGCCAATCATTTCGGCGGGTTTCTGGAGTTGATCCTGCCCCTGGGATTGGCTCACGCGATGCTCGCCCGGGCAAAGATCGTGCCGCGTCTTCTCTTTGGCTACGCATCGCTGGTCATTCTGGCAGGGATAGCAGTCACCGTTTCCCGCGGCGCATGGTTGAGTACCGCGATAGCGCTCACTTTATTAAGCGTTGTTTTGATGAGCTACCGCCATTACCGCATCCCGATCATTGTGGCTCTGCTGCTCACGTTGGGCGCTGGAGGAATCTTCGTAAAAAACAGCGTGTCCGCCCAGTTGCGATTGCGCCAGCTTGTGTCTGGCGACAAGGAGCAAGAGGTGGATGACAGCTTGCGATTCACGCTTTGGCAACCCGCTATTGAGATCTGGAAGGAAGACCCCTGGCTGGGGGCGGGACCTGCCCATTTTGATCATCGTTTTCGCGCTTATCGTCCGCTGACGGTTCAAAAACAACCGCACCGGGTACACAATGACTATCTGAACACTCTGGTTGACTGGGGGATCATCGGTTTTGCACTCGTGGGCGCTTGCTGGGCGTTACTGGCGTGGGGCTTGGCTAGAACCTGGAGTTTTGTGCGAGGCTCCTACTCGGAATTGGGAGAGCGCAAAGGCAGCAATAAGTTTGCCGTCGTGCTGGGCACCTCCCTGGGACTGCTGGCGATTCTGATCCATTCCGTCGTGGACTTCAACATGCACATACCGGCGAACGCCATCCTGGTCGTGGTCTGGATGGCATTACTGGCGAGTCATATTCGTTTTGCCACAGAACGGTTCTGGCATTCCCCTGGGATCGTGGGGCGTTGCTTAACGACGCTGCTCATGGCATCCACCTGTTTTGTGCTCATCTTCACTGGCTGGAAGCGTGTTTGGGAGGAGCGCTGGACGGCCCGGGCCAAGGCCGCTGAACTGTATTCTGCCCAGCAGATCGATTACCTGAGAAGAGCCCATGCAGTTGAGCCGCGCAACTCGGCTACCACCTATGCCATAGGGGAGGCCCTTCGCTTTCGAAGTCAGAATGATACGGGTGACTATCGTGTCACGGGGGAGGAAGCTCTCAAATGGTATGGGTTGGGTATCCAGCTCAATCCCTGGGATGGCTACAATTTCCTTAGATACGGCATGAGCCTGGCCTGGTTGGGGCGGGCGGAGGAATCCTGGGTTTATTTGAACAAGGCGGAGGCTCTGGACCCGCAGGGTTATTACATGCTATCCCAGATAGGCATTAGTTACATACAGGCGGAGAAGTATGCGGCGGCGCGGCAATGGCTTCTTCGCTCCGTGAAATTACGATGGGGGGATAACGCTATAGCGCACCAGTACCTTGGCATCTGCGAGGCTCGTATGCAGGAGGAAGCGGCGCTGTCATTGAGGCTTCGCGGAACTGGTGGGCAGGCCAAATAGCGGAGGGAATGCAAGCTTTTGACAGCCATTTATCTGCTGATATTGTTCTAGAGGAGAATTGGCCAAAAAAAATTGCACTATTCGTTTGACAATATTGATGTTGAACATAGAATGCGGATGGAATGAGTCAGTCCATTTAGCAGGAGTCACTATGAAAAAAATTCAAAGTTATTTTCAAAACCTAATCGTCTGCGGTATCGCTCTGGCCTTGGTCAGTGGCGCTCAAGCACAATCACAGGGCACGGCTAAAGTCATCCGCGTCAAGGGCTCGGCGCGCTACACCACAGATAATAATTCCTGGCAGCCCCTTAAGGCTGGCATGGTAATCAAACCCGGATCAACCATTCAGACCGGTGTTGAGCGTGGTTCCTATGTCGATATCATCACCAGCGATTCCGATTCCAAGCTTCCGACTCCAGCCATTTTCGGCGGTGCCGGTGGTGGGGCGGGTGCTGCTGGCGGTAATGGTGGCTCTGGAGCTAAAGCTGCTGCCAAGCAGAACGTGATTCGCCTGTGGGAAAACACTCTTCTCGGAGTGGACAAGCTGAACAGCACCTCGACGGGCGCTGGCGTTGTCAGCGAAACCGAGTTGAACCTCAAGGCTGGCCGCGTTCTGGGTTCCGTTAACAAACTCTCCGCTGGATCGACCTACGAGATCAAGCTGCCGAACGGCGTTGCTGGTATTCGCGGCACCGATTTCGAGATCAGCTCCACGGGCGTGCTGAAAGTAATCAGTGGTGAAGTCGTTCTCGCGTTTGTGAATTCCTCCACCGGCGAGACCGTAACGGTCCGCTTGCGCGCTGGAGATAGCTACAACACGGGCACGCAGATCATCAGCCAGATTCCGCAGAGCGAAATTCTCTCCCTGCAGACCACGCTTGAAGGGATAACTCGCATCGTTACCTCATCTGCAAGCACCCCGATCACCGTCGTACGCGACGAGACTATCGAATACGTTTCCCCGACCGAATAGTTTCGGCAAGGACTAAATCGACTGTCCATTCTTTTCATCAGCCAGAGCAGCCTTGTGTTGCTCTGGCTTTTTTGTTTTCTTTTTTACTGTGAAGCTCAAGCCCCTCAAGCTGGTTCCCGCTCTCATCGTGTTGAGCGTGGTGGTGGGCTTCTCTCTGATCCGGATCCTTGATTGGGATTTGTTCGAGCGGCTGGAGTGCATGACCTACGACATGCGCCTTAGGCAAGCCTTACGATCTCCCACCCCGGTTTCCACAAACCTCGGGTTCATCTTCATCGACGAAGACAGCATCCGCGCGGTTCAGGATCGCTCCCTGGGGTATACGTTTGGCCTTTACTGGCCACGCCAGGTTTACGCCCGCATCGTTAATGAGCTAAGAGAGCAGGGTGCAACGGCGATTGCTTTCGACGTTATTTTCGGGAACTTGCGTCCTGACCACCCCCCGGTGCTGCTCGCGGGCAATAAAATCATGGAGTCGGATGAGTTCTTTGCCTACGAGTTGCAGCAGTCCAGCAACGTGATTTTGGCCGTGACACGCGATTTGCAGCCGCCGGTCCTGTTCTCTACCAATGCCGCGGCACTTGGCGACATTTCCACAGATAAAGATCCCGATGGCATTCTGCGCAAAGCTCGGGCCTTTCAGGTTTATCGGCATTGGCACGAGGCATTCCGTCAGGTTGAGTCCGATCCAGGGTATGGGATTGATCTGCAAACAGCAGAAATCCGAAGTAATACCGTGGTGCTGCCGCGCAGCAACGGCGAGCAGATTCAGTTTCCGCTTGACGCTGAAGGGCGCTTTTCCCTCGTGGATTTCTACGGAGACGATCTGCCCAAGGGCATGCCCGAGAAGGCAAAGCCTTTCACCGAGGAGCGTGTATGGCACATGGGCGTCGCACTGGCAGCAAGGGAACTGGGTCTCGACCTCGATCAAGCCCAGGTTGATCTGGAGGGAGGGTTCATCGCCCTTTCAGGATCAAACGGCCAGAGGAGGGTTATTCCCGTGGACCATTCGGGCTGCTTCTACATCGACTGGTGCATGCCCCCGGAACACCCACAACTCCTTCGCGAGAGTGTTCAAAGTTTGCTGCGACAAAACCTTGCCCGTTCTGAATCCGTGGGTGGAGGCTCGACAAACCGCTGGGCCGGCAAGCTGGCGATTGTGGGATCAGCCGCGATGGTAGGGAACGATCTTACGGACCGCGGCGCTACGCCACTGCGTGCTGATACTCTGCTGGTGGCCAAACATTGGAATGTAGCGAACTCCATTATCAACGATTCGTTTGTCCGCAGGACCGGTCTTCTTACGGACCTGCTGCTCATTCTGGGAATGGGAATACTGGCAGCGGTGCTCACATGGGAATTCCGTGCCGTACAAGCCTTCCTCCTGGTATTGCTGTTGGCCATCGCTTATGTCCTGATCACCATAGCTATGTTTATCGAGACCCGGTGGTGGATGCCGATCGCCATACCCGTTATAGGCTCTCTGGTGGTGATGCATCTCTCGCTGGTAACTTGGAAAGTGGTCTTTGAGCAGGCGGATAAGCGCCGGGTCAAATCGCTCTTCTCCAAGGTAGTTTCTCCGAAAATCGTGAACGAGTTGTTGATCTCGGAGAGTCTCAAACTAGGCGGTGCGCGGCGGGAAATCACAGTCATGTTCGCCGATGTGCGTGGTTTTACTGAGTTGACGGATCGCACTCAGGAACACGTGGCCGATTACGTTACCCGCAAGAAACTAGTCGGTCCAGCAGCCGAAGCAGCGTTTGACGAACAGGCCCGAGATACCCTGGAGACCGTGAATACCTATTTGGGCTTGGTGGCTGACACGATCATCCGATACGACGGCACCTTGGATAAGTTCATTGGGGATTGTGTGATGGCCTTCTGGGGCGCGCCTACCTCCAACACGAAGCATGCGGTAGCCTGCGTTCGAGCCGCCATCGCTGCGCAGCGGGCCATTGCGGAACTCAACGAGCAACGAGCCCTGGAGAACCAGCGGCGCGAACTCGAGAATATGACCCGCATCGCGAATGGACTCGAACCGCTGCTGCCTTTGCCTTTGCTTCTTCTAGGCTCAGGCATCAATACCGGCATGGCAATCGTTGGCCTGATGGGCTCCAAGGCCGAGACCTGCAATTACACGGTCTTTGGGCGCGAGGTGAACCTGGCCAGCCGCCTGGAAAGCCTTTCAGGGCGTGGCCGCATTTTTATCAGTCAGGCGACCTACGAGCACTTGCGACGCGATGATCCGGACTTGGCGGCCACTTGCGTTGCCTTGCCCCCAGTGCTGGTGAAAGGCATCCGCAGTGAAGTCTCCGTCTTTGAAGTTCCGTGGAAGCTCACCGGGACCGCTATTATGCCTGCGGTCCCAAGTGCTCAACCAGATACCGACTCGCTACAGTACCGGCTTAAATAAGCGGGAAGCAGCCGCGGCTTAGTCCAGACGCTTAAGACGAATGTCCGTTTCTATGACTCGCCCATCCTTTGCGTTGATACGGGTCTGCGCGACTTCGGCGTCCTTGGTTGAATCTCGCAACTTGGGCGCCCAGAGGCTTACAAACCATACGGGCTCGCCCGTATCGAGCACTTGAAGCTTCAAACGGCTTGCTGAGATTTTGATCGTTTTTAGCAACGGCTGCTCCATCGCGATCTGAAGGGCCTCTTTCGAATCTACCTTAAGATCCTCCAAGTCCATCGGACGTGGACTGCCGCTCATGAAATCAAAAAACTTGGCCCCCCTTTTAACACTCATCATTTGGCCTGCGCCGAACTTGACCTCGACCGCCTTGTTGCGAGCCAATGGATCATAATACACGACGGACCAAACATTGGGCTCAGGGCTGGCAATGGATTTTTCAGAGCGCAGCAGGGCAATCTTGTTCTTGGACTGCTCGCCAACATAGCGATTTCCTTCTTTGACCAACTCGAAAGCTGATTTTTCAGCGGCTCCTGCGAACAGTTGCGCAGCCGCAAAAAGGCTGAGAGTTAGGAGCTGAGCCTGTAATGTGACGTTCTTACTCATGCCCAGACTATAATTCCCTTATTTTAGAAGACAACCCCTCTCAACACCCATGTCTTTCGCGCGCTTACCCTATTTCAGTTCCGAGATCCTGATGTTCCGGTACGCCACTGCGCCATGATCGCCTTGGAAGAGCAGGGGACCTTTAGCTTTCTCTTTGCCGTCAACTCCAGATGGAGTTGGTCCTTTCATTTCCAGGTTCTCATGAATCGTGACGCCGTTCAGAACGACCTTCAAAAACTTGGCGTTTTGAATCTTCTTTCCCTCGGAATCGAATTTGGGAGCCTGCCAGTGGATCTCGTAAGTATTCCACTCGCCCGGCGCTCGGTATTTAGGGCTTTTCGGTGGCTGTGCCCCGTAGATGGCGCCCATATCGCCCGGGCCCGGGTTGGCATCCTTGCCATGACTATCGAGCACTTGGACCTCATACTCACCCATAACATAGATGCCACTGTTCGACTCGCGTGGGACCATGACCTCAAGACTGATAATGGCGTCCCCATGAACCGCTTCGCTGTAGATATCCACGCTCTGGCCGTGCCCGCCCGTGTCATTGAGCAATTGATTACCTTCAGCCGAAACTGTGAAACGTTTGGGGTCCGTCGAACTGGGCTTGGCCGATCCCACTTTCCATTGGCTTTGCACCCCGTCCTTGGTCTTAACTTTCCAGCCTTCGAGGTTTTTCCCGTTAAACGGTTGGATAGGCCCGGCCGCCCAGGACGAAAGCGCGAGTATGCACAGGCACGCGCCAGCCAGAAAGGAAACCCGGTTTTGCTTTTTCATAGTTCGTATATGGAGGACGCCCTTCATATAGATGCGACCCTGTGGTAAAACAAGCGTTTTCAGAAAAAAACCCAGCGGCACGAGCCGCTGGGTTCTCAAGTCTCTGTGTTGAGGCGGGCTAAACTTTCGGCTCCCAGCCCTTGCGATACTCCCGACGAACCAGCGCGCGCGCAGCCTTGCTGGCGCCTTTTAGCTTCATAGTTCCGGTATCAAAGTTCAGGGTTTCCCCGGCCCGCCAGGCGATATTGCCCAAGTGACACAGCATCGTGCTCCGCTGGCCATCCTCGATTTCTGTTCGGACCGGCTTACCCTCTCGAACTCCCGAAATGAAATTCTCGAAGTGCACGGTGTCGTATTGAAACAGATCACTCTGCTTGCCGCTGATCGTTCGCAGGAGCTTTTCCTTTATATCGTAAATCTTCGTCTCGCTGCCAGCCATCGCCATTGTTCCGTTGTCCCCATAGAAGCTCACGCCGAATGTGGCATCCTCAAACCCACGCGGGGCGCAGCTTTGTCCTTCCCAAAGGATACCCTTGTTGCCGTAATCGAAACTGGCCGAAATGGTGTCCGGTGTTTCCCAATCGTCTTTGAAGAAGTAGCGATTCCCGCCGCACGTCACGCGGTTCGGGAGATCCACCTCAAGCCCCCAGCGGGCCAGATCCAGCGCGTGCACGCCGTTATTGCCTAATTCGCCAGTGCCCCAATGCCAGAACCAATGCCAGTTATAATGCAGGATATTGTCTTTGTAAGGTCTCACGGGCGCCGGGCCTTGCCACAGGTCATAATCCAGCCATTCGGGCACTGGAACTACTTTCCCAATGCCAATGCCCGGACGCCGGTTCGTATACCAACCCCTCGCGAACCGGACCTCACCGATGATGCCTTCGTGCAGGGCCGCGATGGAGTCGATCACCCAAGGCCAACTACGGCGCTGGTTTCCCATCTGGACCACTCGCTTGTGACGGCGGGCGGCTGCCACCATCATCTGGCTTTCCCAGACGTTATGGCTTCCTGGTTTCTCCACATAAACGTGTTTGCCGGCCGCACACCCCATAATCGTCGCGGGCGCATGCCAGTGCTCGGGCATCGCAATGCTTATGGCGTCCACGTTCGGATCATCCAACACCTGGCGCAAGTCTTTAACGCCTTTGGGTTTGCGGGCCTGCTTTTTGGCCACCGCGGCTACGCCCTTTTCAACAGCCCGGCTGTCCACATCACAGACCGCGACAATCTCAGCCTGTGGCACTCCGAGGTACCCGGCGATATGCGCCATGCCGCGCCCATTGCAGCCAATAACGGCAACTCGCACTCGTTCATTGGGTGAGGCTGCTGAGACGCGGAATGAGGGGGCGCTTGCCAGCGCGGCAATCCCAGCAGTGAAAATCGACGTTTGTTTCAAGAAATCTCTACGATTTAGCGAATCATTCATAAAGTTGGAAGGCTTCGAGTTAATCTATTTTGCGCACGATACCGAGTTTGCCGATCAGGAGAAAAACCATCAACAGAGCCAGCGGGTAAAGCCCCGCGCAGGCCACAAAAATGGGTGTGAACCCATAATTGTCCACGATCCCACCGATATACTTCTGGGATAAGGCGCCCATCAGTGACCCCAATGTTCCCCCCAACCCGGTGACTGTTCCGACAGTTCGGCGCGGGAACACCTCCGCCGGGAGTGTGATGTTTCCCCACGCGGCATGGCAAAACATCATGAACCCAACGATGGTCATGGCCACCGCTGCGTTGCTTACTTGCGTCACGAGGATGCAGAGCACAAGCATGGAAACGGTCATCAGTCCCATCGTGCCTTTGCGGGCAACATCAAGCTGCCATCCTCGGCTGATCAAGAAACGAGGCAACGCGCCACCGAAAATGTTGCCGGCGGCAGCCATTGCAAACGGAATCCATACGAACATCCCGAGCTGTTTGAGATCGAAGCCGTGCCGCTTTTGGAAGTACAGAGGGATCCAGAAGATAAGGAAATAGCTGATGGGATCAGTAAAAGCGCGCACCAGGATGCATCCCCAGGCTTCTTTCATCGACAACAGCCTTCTGATGGCGACCGGCTTTTCACTTGAGTCACCAGACTGGTCTTTCGCGATCATCTCGCGTTCCTCTGAGGTAATGCGCGGATGATCATTTGGCAGTTTATAAAGAACCCACCAGGCCGCTGCCCACACAAAACCCAAGGCTCCCGTGACGACGAAGGCCGAACGCCATCCCCATTTCACTGCAATCAGTGAAACAATAGGCGCGGCAGCCATCGAACCGACTGCTGTGCCAGCGTTAAAGATTCCAATGGCCAGGGCGCGATCCCGCATCGGAAACCATTCACTTACGGCACGCACCCCGCCGGTGAAGCTTCCAGGTTCAAACACCCCGAGCAAGAAACGGAAGAACGAGAATTGACCCACAGTTGCCGCGAAAACATGCAGCATGTTCGAAACCGACCAGCCGCAGACGAATACCAGGAACCCCTTCCGTGTGCCTACGTGATCGATCACACGCCCGCTTACTGCATACATGATGCCGTAGCTCACGAGAAACCACGCGTTAATCGTCCCGTAACTCGCATTGCTGAGGTTGAGTTCCTCCTTGATTGTGCCGATCAGAACCGAGAGCGTTTGCCGGTCCAGGTAGTTGAGAGCGGAAGCCAGGCACAAAAGACCGGCGATGTACCAACGCAGGTGCTTTATCGGCCTCTTGCGGTTGAGCCCGGGCCTTAAAGCAGCTTCTGTCTCGAGATTCGATGTGTCGGACTTCATGACCGTATCCCCAAGGACCACCTGCGACCCGCCGGAGTTGGCCCTTTTGCCCCGGTCGCCGAACTAGCTTTTCTCAAAGGAGTGAGTTCGCCTGCTGAATAATGCATCTGGTATCCAGCTTGTAAAGAACGCGCCAGGGAGTCAAGTGACGAAGCCCCGAAACAATTCTGAAATTGTTTCCGCTCCCGGATTCCGCAATATTGGCATGCTTATGGCAGGACGCAGACAATATCCGTTTCATCTGATCGAACCGAAGTGGCAGCAGCAATGGGATCACTTGCAGGCTTTTCGTGCCTGGAATCCTGGGGTGGCGATTCCTTCGCAACACCCTTTCGCTATGCGCCACAAGACCCCCGCGGATACCTTGCCCAAGTATTACATACTGGACATGTTTCCCTATCCCTCCGGCGCCGGGCTGCATGTCGGCCATCCCGAGGGGTACACAGCAACGGATATCCTCGCGCGCTATAAGCGAGCGGCTGGTCTGCACGTCCTGCATCCCATGGGATGGGACGCTTTTGGTCTGCCCGCGGAACAATACGCCATCAAAACTGGCCAGCATCCGCGCAAAACCACTGAAGCGAATATCACCACCTTCAAGCGCCAAATCAAAGCTCTCGGGTTCAGTTATGATTGGACACGCGAACTCGACACCACGGATCCAAAGTACTTCAAGTGGACGCAATGGATCTTCTTGAAGCTCTACAATTCCTGGTTCAATCCCGCGACGAACCGCGCAGAACCCATCGACACCTTGCCTATGCCAGTCGAACTGACGCAGGGCGATTCATCCGAAATCGAAAAGCGCCAACGGAATTACCGCGATTCGAAACGTTTGGCATTCGTCAGTGAGGCGCCTGTGTGGTGGTGTGAACAGCTAGGCACCGTGCTCGCCAACGAGGAGGTCATCGATGGCAAGAGCGAGGTTGGCGGCTTCCCAGTGAGTCGCAAGCCGATGCGCCAATGGATGCTGCGCATCACCGCGTATGCGGAGAGATTGCTCAAGGACCTCGATACCATCGAGTGGAGCGATTCCCTAAAGGAAATGCAGCGGAACTGGATCGGCCGGTCCGAAGGCGCTGAAGTTGATTTTCAAGTCGCCGGTGCGAAGGAGAGAATCCGGGTGTTTACCACTCGGCCCGATACGCTTTTCGGTGCCACCTACATGGTGTTGGCTCCAGAGCATCGGTTGGTGGAGACGATTACCACCGAAGAGCACCGCGCTGCGGTCCGGGAGTATCAGCAGGCCGTGGCGAAAAAATCCGACCTGGAACGCACTGAGCTCGCCAAGGAAAAAACGGGTGTGCCAACTGGTGCGTATGCGATCAATCCTGTTACAGGAGGGAAGATCCCGATCTGGATCGCCGATTATGTGCTCATCAGCTACGGCACGGGCGCGATTATGGCAGTGCCGGGTCACGATACCCGTGATTATGAATTTGCCCAACGCTTCAACCTGCCCGTGCTGCAAGTGGTGCAACCGCCCACTGGTCAGGAGTGGCAGGGCTTTATTGAGGACGGAACCGCCGTTAATTCCACGAATGCGGAAATCAGCCTGAACGGGTTGCCAACCCCGGAGGCAAAACGACGGATTACCGAGTGGCTCGAAAAACGAGAGCTTGGAAAGAAAACCATTAATTACAAGCTCCGGGATTGGCTATTCAGCCGCCAACGGTACTGGGGAGAACCGTTTCCCATTATTTGGAAGACGGATGCATCCGGGAGCCAATTTCACGAAGCATTGCCAGTATCGGCGTTGCCTGTCCTGCCGCCCCTGCTTGATGATTACAAGCCCACCCCCGATGGTCAGCCGCCGCTTGCACGCGCCAAGGAATGGGTCCATTTACCCGATGGCTCCATCCGTGAGACCAACAGCATGCCGCAATGGGCGGGCAGTTGCTGGTACTATTTAAGGTATCTCGATACGCAGAATAGCGACGCTTTTTGCAGCACCGCCGCTGAAAGCTATTGGATGGGCACGGCAAAGGTTGAGGGCAAGACAACGCCGGGTGTTGACCTTTACGTGGGCGGAACCGAGCACGCGGTCTTGCATTTGCTCTACGCGCGGTTCTGGCACAAGGTGCTGTTTGACCTCGGCTTTGTCTCCACCGCCGAGCCTTTCTTCAAGCTCGTTAATCAGGGTCTTATTCTGGGAGAAGACGGGCAGAAAATGTCCAAGAGCCGTGGGAACGTGATCAACCCGGACATCATCCTGGCCGAGTACGGGGCGGATGCATTCCGTCTCTATGAGATGTTCATGGGCCCGCTGGAAATGACCAAACCTTGGAACACCCAAGGTGTTGAGGGGGTCTATCGCTTTCTCGGCCGCGTATGGCGAGCATTCGTCGATGAGCAAAGCGAAACCGCGTTTGAGCTGAATTGTGCAGGGCAGCCCGCCGATGCTGCTCGTTTCCTTCCGGAGATCAAATTGAACGCGTCTGTGCAATCGGTCACTCCCACCGCCGCTCAACTCAAGGCCCTTCACGCCTGCATCAAGAAGGTGACTGAGGATTTGGACGGCATGCGCTTCAACACCGCCATCTCGGCGATGATGGTCTTCATCAATGAAGCGATGAACTGGCCTGTGAAACCGGCTGCCATCCTGCGGGACTTTTTGATCCTGCTTCAGCCTCTAGCCCCTCATTTGGCAGAGGAGTTATGGGAAAAGCTCAAAGCAGTAGATGGTCTCACAGATGCCGGTTCGATGGCCTACGCCGCGTGGCCCAAGTATGATCCTGCGTTGTTGGTGGAAGACACACTGGAAATTCCGGTGCAGGTGAACGGCAAGTTACGCGATGTCATTAAAGTGCCGGCGAACATTGCGCAAGCCGACCTTGAAGCCGCTGCGAAAGCCTCTGAAAAAGTGAAGCCCTTCCTGGAAGGCAAGACGATCAAGAAAGTGATCGTGGTTGCCCGAAAGCTGGTGAACATTGCGGCGGTATAGTCCCCGGCCAAAACGGCGCTGGGCACCCCACTCGCTTGAGCTCGAAGGTTACGCCTTCGAGCTCAAGCGGTCCCTTTGTTTGGATTTCCATCCGACATGCAGCTTTCCAACGCCGGTTTTGGGTTGACGGCTTTCGCATGTCACTTACGCTTTCGTTGATGAACGAATCGAACCTGCAGTGCAATTACGGAGCGCAAGCGTCCCGGCGGTTTTCCCCGGCTGCGTGCTTCACTTTGATTTTCGCATTGGTGGCATGCCTCATGGTGCTGCCAGCTCATGCTGAGCCGGAAGACGAGTTCCTTGGCATCGTAGAAAAGATTCACGAGGGCGATACTCTCAGTGCCACTGGGAAGAGCGCTCCCGCGCTGGTCAAATACAAGCAGGCCGAAGCCGAGTTGCTGGTGTTCCGGAAGAACTGGCCAACCTGGAACACCAAGATGATCACTTACCGCTTGAGTTATCTCCAGGACAAGATTACCCCACCCGCCCCCAAGCCCAGCCTCACCCCGAGTGGAGAGGAGAAGAGTGCAGCCTCGGCCAAAACCAACGATGCAATCAAATTGCTGACCTCAGGTGCTGAACCGCACCAGGAATTGCGATTCAAGCCACAGGCAGGCGATAAGCAAACACTTAACGTCACGGTGAAGATGAGCACGGTAACCTCCATCGGGGATAAACCGATGCCCGCTTTCAAGATGCCTGCCATTACGATGCCCATGAACCTCACCATCACCGAAGTGGCTGAGAACGGTGACATTTCCTATGACATGTCGATCGGAGACCCCAGCATTGTAGATGAACCCGGAACTTCACCTGAGGTGGCCAAGTTGATGAAGTCCTCTTTGACCAGCCTGAAAGGGGTATCAGGCACCGGCAAGCTCTCTAATCGCGGTGCCATACTCAGTTCCAATTTCAAATCCGCCGGCAACGACGCCCAATCCAAGCAAATGCTCGCACAGATCGGCGATTCGATGGCTAACGTTTCGCTGTTGCTTCCAGAGCAACCCGTGGGGCAGGGCGCCAAATGGGAGATCAACCAGCCAGTTAAGTCGCAAGGGATGACCATCACCCAGGTCGCCACGTACGAGCTTGTTTCAGTCGAAGGCGATCAGTTAACCCTTAAGAGCACAGTCAAACAGTCGGCTGGACGCCAGAAAATTCAGGTTCCTGCCATGCCCGGCGCCCAGACGGAGCTCATCAGAATGACCGGTTCAGGCTCCGGGGAAATAACCGCCAGCCTTACTCAGGCTTTTCCATCAAAAGCGCTTGCCAATTCTCAATCCGACAGCGAGATGAAGGTCACAGTTGGCGGGCAAACCCAGGCTGTCTCTGCGAAGGTGGACTTGCAGGTGACCGTCGAGTCGAAGTAGGAGACTCCGGAGATTTTCCGTAACATGCGGCAAGGACAAAACCTTGCCGCATTTGACTGTAGCGAGGTCCTCTTTCCAATTCAGTTCGGACGAATAGACTCCTGCGTCCAGGCGACCTGCCCGCATTACACCGTCGACCTAAATCCCTTCCTTGCCATCTACGGCCCCCGTCAGAGATTTGGTTGGTCGGGATGACGGTGGCATCTGATAAGGCGAGTGCAGGTTGAAGTAGATCCCGCAAAGCGGGCGGGTTGACGTGTCCTGCTGGCTTAGGATGACCGTAACAAAGCGGTCTAGAGCGATTCCATGGCGGAGACCCGAACCACGGTTTTCGAAAGCTTTTAGGGCTTTCTTAAGGAGAGACATGAGCGAAACCTCAAAATCCTGAGGAGCTTTATCGATGCAGATAACATACTTATCATACATCTTCATGGCCTCGGCGATTTCAGGAGCGAAGGTATCAACAGTCACAACCCCATTCTACGATTTTGACGAGGTCAAGGAAAGGCAAAAGATGGGGTGTTTACCTGCCTTCTCTGGCTCCAGCATGTGTAACTGAGAACGAGTTAGAGCGCCTTATGCCTGACCCCGGCTGGGTGTGGCAAGTCATTGCCAGAATTATGCTTTGCACAGAATCTAAATTCAGACAGAATCCAGCCAAGTTCTTCAGGCGGAACATCAATCGTGCGAGTACTTTATAACATTCTATTCTCATTTTTGTTCGGGTTGGCTTCGCCCTATTACTTCATGCGCATGCGGCGCAGAGGCAATTGGCGGCGGGATTTTGGCCAGCGTTTCGGACGTTACGACTCAAAGTTCAAGCAGGCGATTACCAACCGTAACACCCTGTGGATTCATGCCGTTAGCGTGGGCGAAGTCAAACTCTGCACCCAGCTCATACGTGCCTTGGAACCCAGATTGCCGAACCTGAAGCTGGTCGTCTCAACCACCACCACGACAGGCATGGCCGAGTTGCAGAAGCATCTCCCGGCACATATTAGCCGCATCTACTACCCTGTGGACCTTCGCGGCGCCGTTTCAAAAGCCTTGGTCACCGTTTACCCTGAGGCCGTCATCCTGGTGGAAGCCGAGATTTGGCCCAACTTTCTCTGGAAGGCAAGGAAGATGGGAATCCCCACCTTCCTGGTGAACGCACGGCTTTCCGACCGTTCCTTCCGCGGATACCGGCTCCTCAGCTTCATTTTTAAGCCTATTTTTGCGAGTTTCGCCGGCGTTGGAGCTCAGACTGAGGAGGACGCTGCCCGATTGAGACGGGTTGGATTCAGACCTGAAGCGATTCGCATTATCGGAAGCCTTAAGTATGACGCGGCCAAGTTGGATGAGCGCCGGGTGCTTCATGTTCCCAGGATGCTCCGTCAGTTGGGGGTTCCTGAGGACGCGCAAGTGCTTCTGGGCGGAAGCACCCATCCCGGGGAAGAGGCCATTCTGGCCGATGTCTTCAAAAAACTGCGCCAGAAGTATCCCAATCTTTTCCTGGTGCTGGTGCCACGCCATTTTGAACGCAGTCGTGAGGTCGGCAAAGACCTAGCTGATCGCGGACTCAAGTTCGTGTTTCGTAATGAGGTTTCCATTACGACACAGCATCCGCCCGGCACTGTCGATGCTCTCGTGGTTAACAGCACCGGTGAGCTCATGTTCTTTTACGAGCATGCAACGGTTGTTTTCGTGGGAAAAAGCCTGGCAGCTCAAGGCGGGCAGAACCCCATCGAGCCAGGATCACTCGCCCGAGCCATGGTTTTTGGGCCTCATATGCAGAATTTCTCGGATATTGCCAAACGTTTTGTCGATCAACAGGGAGCTCTTCAGGTCAGCGATCAGACCGAGTTGGAAGCAGGTTTGGATCGGTTGCTCGGTGATGAGGAACTGCGTCGCACCATGGGTGTCAATGCTTTGAAAGTGGTGAGGGAAAATCTGGGTGCCATCGATAAGACGGTGGATATGATTGTGCAGCACATGGAAGGCGGCGACACGTACGTGAAACGCGTTCGCGTGTAGTTTTCGTTGGTGCCTCTGGCAAAGGGCTCTATAGTCTCACGTATGGTTCACGTTGGAATTGGATATGATGTTCATGCCTTGGTAGCCGGGCGTCGCCTGGTGCTTGGAGGCGTGGACATTCCCCACACCAAAGGCCTGGACGGCCATTCGGACGCCGATGCCCTGATGCATGCCATCTGTGATGCCATCCTGGGCGCCATGGGCGAGCCCGATATCGGCCATTTCTTCCCGAATACAGATGAGCGCTGGCGAGGGGTTCCCAGCCGTGTCTTTCTGGAAGAAGCAGCGCGGCAATTGAAGCAGCGGGGCGGAAGCCTGGTGAATATTGATGCGACCATCATCGCTCAAGCGCCCAAAGTCTATCCACATGTGGCGCAAATGAAGGTCAATATTGCGTCCGCGCTGGGTATGCCGCCGAACAAAGTCGGCATCAAGGCGACCACAAACGAACTCATGGGCTTTATCGGACGGGAGGAAGGCATCGCAGCAATGGCGGTGGCTAGTCTCGATCTGCACTAAGAGAACAATATGTCTGCAAAAGCCGAGATTAGCTGGAAACGCGAGACCGAGGACGGGATCAAGGTGCAGGTCTATGCACAACGCGTCGGGCGCGAATGGTTCTTTTTCATCCGGGAAAAACGGTTTGATCAATGGCAAAAGCAGGAAGCGCCACCTTTGGTGGACTGGCTTGAGTTGCTGGACGGGGTGCGCCGCCGTATTGGTCGAGGTTTTTTGCGGCCTCAAGAGGAAGTCCACGTGATAAAACTAATCCTCGACCGGTTTCCTGGGACGGAACTCAACTAGCATGAAAAAAGCTCCCTTGATATTGGTCTCCTCTGGATCAGATCCCCGCGGCAACGAGTTCGGGGATATGTCGATTAATCTGTCCGAACGTTATCTGAACGCGCTGCTTGGCTCAGGAGCGTTGCCGGTTATCCTGCCCTCGACAGAGGACCGCCCCCAGATCGCCGAGTTGGTAAAACGCGCCGATGGCGTGTTACTGACCGGTGGCGACGACGTTCTGCCCGGTATTTACATGGACGACGTCCCCAAGGGGCTTATGGAGAAAGTCGCTCCATGTCCGGATGGTGGCAGGCGTGATCTGCGGGAGTTGCTCCTGGTTCAAGAAGCGTTTCGTCAACGCAAGCCGCTGTTATGCATATGTCGAGGTCACCAGGTGCTGAATGTTGCTCTCGGTGGAACCTTGGTGCTGGACATTCCCAGCCAGGTGCAGGGCGCGATTAACCATCGGCGCATGGACATGCGTTGTGAGGTCGTCCATGAAGTGACATTGACACCCGGGAGTTTACTGGCCAAGATAGTAGGCAAGCAGAAGGTAGGCGTGAATAGCACGCACCATCAGGCCGTGGCCACTGTGGCCCCATGCCTGGAGGTAACCGGAATCAGCAGTGATGGGGTGGTTGAGACGTTGGAGTTGAAGCCAGGGGACAGTTGGCTCCCTTTTCTTCTTAGCATCCAGTTCCACCCCGAACGACTGGTGGACCGGTACCCGGAACACCGGGCGATCTTTCAGGCCTTCACCCGCGCTTGTGCGCGCTGCCACAAACTCAAGTATGAAGGGCAAAGTTCTAATAGTTGATAACGACGCAAGCTGGCGGACAGTGCTCAAAGCGCATCTGGAGATGGACTATGACATCGCAGAAGCGGAGAGCAGCGCCGCACTGCAGCGGGCTTTTGCCCAGGAACAGCCCGACGTCATTCTCCTCGACGTCGATCTAGGTGACAGCAATGGCCTGGATGAACTCCCGGTTATCAAGAAGAACTGGCCCGATACTCAGGTTGTTGTTCTGACCGGTGCGTTTAGCGATGCCGACGCTGTATCCGTGGCAGTAGAAGCCACCAAGCGCGGTGCCGTGAATTTCTTCCGCAAAGGCGCTTCCTTCGACCGCGAAAAGCTGGTCGCTGACATTGATAACGCCATGGAACGCCGCCGGCACAATGAGGAGGCGGTAGTCCTCCGGCGTGCGCTCGAGACCATGAGCGGTGCGCCTTCTCCGATTTTCCAAAGCAAAGAGATGCGTGATGTGGTGCGAACCATTGAACGAATCGCACCGAGCGACGTCACGGTCCTGATCACAGGCGAAAGCGGCAGCGGCAAGGAAGTCATTGCCGATCTTGTGCATGCGTTCAGCCCTCGAAGCAAGAATCGCATCATCAAGATCAATTGTGCTGCCTTGCCACGCGAGTTGATTGAAAGCGAGTTGTTCGGGTCCGTGAAAGGCGCTTTCACCGGTGCACATAGCGATCGCGAAGGCCTGTTCCGTCAGGCCGAGGGCGGTACATTGTTCCTGGATGAAATCTCTGAAATGCCTGTAGATACTCAGAGCAAATTGCTCCGGGTGCTCCAGGATCAAGAAGTGCGCCCGGTCGGAGGCAAGACGGCATACAAAACAAATTGCCGCATTATTGCCGCCACAAACCGGCGCCCTGAGGAAGCCATCAAGGACGGCAAGCTACGCGAGGATTTGTACTACCGGATCAGCGCAATCTCCGTGCATCTGCCGCCATTGCGCGAACGCCGGGAAGACATCATGCCGCTGGCAAACGCATTCCTGAAGAGATTTTCCTCGCAGGCGAACCGGGTGCTCAGAGGGTTCAGCCCTGGCGCGGTGGAGCGTCTGACCAATTTTGATTGGCCAGGCAATGTGCGCCAACTCCAGAACGAGGTGCAGCGTGCCGTGTTGCTCTGCGAAGGCGATCAGATCGAGGCGCAGGACCTCTCAGTGGCCAAATCCCGCAGTGTGGAAGAAGACACACAGGACACCAATTTCACTTTGTTGGAAGGCGTCGAACGCAACGC
The DNA here is from genome assembly GCA_942493075.1 of uncultured Verrucomicrobiota bacterium. Lineage (GTDB taxonomy): Bacteria > Verrucomicrobiota > Verrucomicrobiia > Limisphaerales > UBA8199 > JBBQYD01. Next base: position 1,684,899 of record OW818681.1, read on the forward strand.
AATCGTGCAGATGCTCAAGGAAACAGGCGGAAACAAGCTCGAGACAGCCAAACGCCTCGGCATCGGTCGCCAGACTCTTTACAACAAAATCAAGGCCTACGGCATCGACGTATAAATGTGAGAAATGATCCATAGTTTGTGATCACCGCTCCCACACCGAACGGGCGATAACACTCTGGCGATCCAACTCCTGACCCAACGACCGGGGCATCGACACAACACGGTCTTTGCCTCCCTTGGCCCCTCGAATGAAAAGCGTGGCGCTTTCCCAAGCTCACGTCCTTGATGCGCAAGTTGAATGCCTGATTCTGGGTGCTGGCGGCAACGTCTCGTTCCGCCGCCAAATAGGTCAAGAAACGCTCCAGCTTCTGCTCACTCGACAAAGAAGGGGGCATCGTCTCCAAAGCCGACATATACTGCCGCAACCAATAAACATAGCTATCCTCCGTGGCAATAGACTTGTGCTGACGGCAAACGACCTCGTGCAACCTCGAAATCGCCTCGGTCGGACTCATGCACCCTAATTCTCACCACTAATCTATCCGCTTACCCAATTAACAACCCAGATTCCTGTCCGAAGCGACTGCAGTATAAATGCTTGACTTCCATACAACAACCACTAAGCTGCCCTTATGAGCGCATGGAGTGTGTACCTAACCATAAATCCCACCACCATCCTCCCCAGTTCAATATACGAACCGGCAGTAGCATAAACACCGTTAGCGAGATATGGTCATCCCTCAGCCGCTCTGTCCAGAAGAGTTGAACGTGCCACAATCGGCCCGGTCGAGTTGGTGTGTGGCGAAAGCCTTCACGCTTACCGAGTTATTGGTAGTGATCGCTATCATAACCCTATTGGCTGGGCTACTTCTGCCAGCTCTTTCAAGCGCCAAAGCAAAAGCCCAAGCCGCTTCCTGTCAGAACCATCTCCGCCAACTTGGGGTGGCGCTGACCATGTACGCTTCCGAGACGCAGCACTACCCTTCCATTTTCATGGAAAAGAAGAAACCGTCCGGTCATGTCCGGGAAGGCGACAGAACCTGGGTGGATGCCATCCAGCCTTACTATCCGGTCGGCTATACCAACAGTGCCTGGCACTGCCCACGTTACATAGCTCGCGGGGGAGTTATCATTCCCCAGCCTCCGATGCTTACCCTCTTCACAAGCTATTCCTATAATCATGGGGGCATTATTGGCGAAGGCTGGTTCCAAGGTCGTCCACCGCCTAACCCCACAGGCACAAACAGTTACCTGCTGAGTCTCGGGCTGGGACGTGCTCCGAAGCTCGGTGCCGCGGAAGGGGCGATAGCCGCACCAAGTGAAATGTATGCCATCGCGGATGCGCGATGGTGGAAATATCAGCACTATAGAGAGACCGGCATAGCGGGAAACTGGAAGATGTCGCCCTGGAAGTATGTCTATGAGCTGACCAATCCGACCCGCACCCTGGTCCACGTTGAAACAGCCCCTCCCCATGGGGAAGGATACAATATGCTTTTCGTGGACGGGCATGTAACCGCCGTGAACAGGAGCGACTATCTTAACCCAGCACGAACCGCTCACCACTGGAACCGCGACAACCAACCCCACACAGAGGCATGGGCTCCGAAAAGCCAAAGGGCCATACAAGACTAGTACCTTGTTGAAGCGGCTCTGGCAAACGTTGATAGAACGCCCGGAAGGGCAATGAAATCAAAGGTAACACATGAACAACAAACAGCTCCATCCTGCGCTCCGTCTGGTGCTAAGCGGAGTGCTGTCTATCGTCGTAATTTACCTCTTCCCCGCGGCTGCGCGTGATCCGCGCTGGTTGCTAAGTCTTGCCGGAGTAGCTGCAGCGTCCTTTGTGCTGGTGGTCCCGGTTCTAATCCGAGGCGACTCTTGGCAGAAAATGGTGGCGGGTATATTGCTCTTCGTTCCTTCCTTTGGATTAGTCGTCGCTCTGCTGGGCGTCGTAAGTGCCCTATGATTTGACTTAACCATGCGCAAGAATGTCGCAATACTAGCGCCCGGGTTCGATTCACTGTAGCTGGCGAAGTTCTTATTATTGGAAAGCGCAGCTCCGGTCCACTATACCAACCGGCAGCAGCATGAACACAAGCGGTCCAAAGAAACCCGTGTGAAAAGCCATTCAAAGACCGTGTGGGGATTCACCCTGATTGAATTGCTGGTGGTGATTGCCATCATCGCCATCCTCGCCGCATTGTTATTGCCGGCCTTAAGCAGTGCCAAATCCAACGCGCAGCGAACCGTGTGCGTGAGTAATTTGCGCCAAATCAATGTGGGGGTGCGGATGTATTCCGACGATTCGAATGACGTTTCGCCGTCTTCCGCAGACACAAACTCCGACTTGTTTGTGGGTTATAAGGCTCTCATGAAGAATTACGTCGGCCTTAAAGGCACATCATCTCCACGGGACAAGGTGTTTGCCTGCCCGGCGGATAAGTTCAACTATGGTGGACTTTTCTCGAATGGCGGTCCGATGAATCTTATCCGAAAGAGTTTCCATGATGATTCTAAGTTCGATTATTCAAGCTACGCCTTCAACGGCGGGGACAACTCGCCCACAACGGTGTCCAACGAAGTTGTTTCCGTTAGTTTCACTTTGCCCGGTCTCGCGGGGGTCAAACTCAGCTCCGTGCGAAATCCCAGCAGGACCGTGCTGGTCGAAGAGTATCCCGCAATCTTCCCTTATTCGTGGCATGACCCACAGCCTCAGGCCGTTGCCGGGATGTGCTTTTACGATTCGAAAAATGTCGTGGGTTTTGTCGATGGGCATGTCAGCTACATAAAAATGTATTTCAATCCCACCAACGGGCTCGCCTGTTTCTATAATCCTCCCGGCAGCTACAGCTATCAATGGAGCGCAGATTGATTCGCCAGCGTTATAGATACCGCCGGATGCCATCAGCAAACGGTTCCTCAGGAAGGTTGAACAGGGCCTTTGCTGGTGCTGCATTGCCCACATTGTCCTCCTGCAACATAATCAACTGGTCGCGATTCAAAGGCGGGGGAACCTTCAGCAACCGGCCGTAGAGGAACTCCAGGAACCCTGCCTGTGCTCTCGCCACCGGAAGTGGAATGTGGAGTAAAAGCCGACTTCTTCCCAGGACCGCCAGAATTGTTCGAAGAATATCCTCGAATGTCAGGATTTCAGAGGCGCACAGATCGTAAGCTTTGCCCACTGACCTCGGTTCGGACAATGCCCCGACAAATGCTTTTGCAACCGATTCGACCGCGACAGGAGCCATACGGGAAGTTCCCGTCCCCATGACTGGCAGGAAAGGGGACCAACCTGAGATTTTTGCAAACAGGTTCACGAAATGGTCCTCAGGCCCGTAGATTAATGAGGGTCGAAATATCGTGTAATCCAATCCGCTGTTTCGGACTAATTCTTCTGCTGCGAACTTGCTTTTGTGATAACGGGAAACCGCCTGTGGCCGGGTTCCTAACGCGCTCATTTGAACGAAACGGTGAACGCCTGCGGTTCGGGCGGCCTTCACCACGTTGCGGGTTCCCTCCACATGCACCTGTTGAAAGGTGCTGCGTCCGCACTCACTGATAATCCCCACCAGGTGGATTACAGCGTCCACGCCGTTAGCTGCTTCTGGAAGACTATTGGGCGCCAGAATATCGCCGAGTACAGCTTCCACACCCGCAACGTTCCGTTGAACGGCATCCGGGTGCCGTACGAGCAAACGAACCGCGTGCCCTTGCCGGATCAGTTCATCCAGGATGGATTTTCCGACAAACCCGGTTCCTCCCGTGAGCAGGACACGCATAGGCGAACCCTCAGCTAAGCCGGAAGACGTGCCAGTTCATCACGAACAAGCCCAACCAGCGGCGCTATGGTGCTGCGACTGAACTCGAACCGGCAGCCCGCGGCTGCGAACAATTCAGGCAACGTCTTCGAGCCTCCCAGGCCCAGTGCTCGCTTGTAATCGCGGAGCGCGCCTGGGGCGTTTTCTTTGGACCGCGCCCAGACCTGTAACGCTCCGAGTTGGGCTATGCCGTACTCGATGTAATAGAATGGGTGCAGGAAGATGTGAAGCTGGCGGTGCCAAAGCAGATCGCGCGCATCCTCTAAATCGGCCCAATCGACATCACCACCAAAAGTCTGGATGAACTCGCGCCAAGCCACCGCGCGTTCCGAACGGCTATGGTCAGGGTGGGTATATATCCAATGCTGAAACGCGTCCACTGTCGCTATCCATGCGAGCACGGAAAGGACCGACTCCAGGTGATTCCGCCGGGCGCGGTTGGCTTCCGCAACGGAGTAGAAAGGCTCCAGCCATTCATTGCCTAACAATTCCATGCTCATGGAAGCTACTTCGCAGAATTCGATGGGGGGATTGCGATAGGCTAAGAGGTCTTCATTCATCACCGCCAGGGCATGAAAGGCGTGTCCTGCCTCGTGCAGGATGGTTTCCACGTCACGCTGAACGCCCACGGCATTCATGAAAATGAACGGCAGCCGTGATTCCGGCAGCGTGGATTGATAGCCGCCGGGCGCCTTTCCTTTGCGATTGGCCAAATCCAAAAGGCGCATGTCCTGCAATTGCTTGAATCCAGATGCCAGCTCTGGATCGAGCTTATCGAAAATCTGTTGGGATCGGCTGATCATCTGCTCCACCTCGGCAAACGGCTTAAGAGGCGGTCGGCCCAAGGGATCTACAGCAACGTCCCACGGGCGCAATTGCGGGATTCCCATCTGCTCACGGCGGTGGCGCTGCAACTCACGAATTACGGGCATGACTTCCGTGCGAACAGCTTCATGGAACCGTTCGCAATCAGCAGGCGAATAGTCAAAGCGACCCATCTTACGAAACATGTAATCCCGGTAGTTGGAGAAACCGGCATTATGCGCGATCTGTTGTCGGAGTTGTCGGAGTTGATCAAAGATGCTTTCGAACTGCTCCCGTTCCTTCAACCGGCGGTTGGTCGTCAGTTCCCAGGTCTCCTGCCGAAGTTTGCGGTCCGGTTCCTCCTGAAATTTGCCCATCTGAACCAGAGTCTTTTCCTCGCCTCGGAAATTGACAGTAAGCGAGCCCATGAGCTTTTGGTATTGCTGGGCGGTGAGGGCTTCCTTGGTCTCCAGTTCCACGTTTTCAGGGCGAAACAACGCGACCTGGTTCTCGAGATCTCGCTTTAGAACCTGATAGCGATCCTCAGAAAGCTGATCCTTGAGCGCATGTGTGGAGAAAAGTTGGGCCAGTTTAAACTGACGGGGCTTAAGTTCCGGATCGATCTTTTCCACAAAATGGATATAGGCCTTCTCGGCTTCCGGATCTTCCGTATGGCAGGTCATGGCAATGTATCTTCGGGCAGATTCTTCCTCTAGTGCGGCGCCCAACTCACTCCAGTCCAGCAGCCACTGTTCGAGCTGAGCTGGCTGACCGGCTTGAGAGATTGCTTTCTCAAGCCGATCAAAAATCGGGGAGATATTGTCCCACACTCCCAGGTCGAGATTGTTGGGGACGATTTTGCGGGGCCGATACGGCGGCAGCGCTCCAAATGGCAGCAAATCCATAGCCCTTAAACTAGCGCAAGCTGCCGATTTTTAAACCTGATTTAGCTGCCCAGCTTCGGAAACCCGGTACATGACGAACCTTTCGGACTCTTGTGCGGTGAACCAGGTTGGCCGCGTTCCGTGGAATTCGGGATAAGGGTAACGTTGCATTTTCAGTCCAGTGGGGTATTTTCCCGCCCTAATGAAAGGCATAATCCTGGCCGGTGGCGCCGGTTCCCGGCTGTACCCTTTGACGCTGGTCGCGAGCAAACAGCTCCAGCCGGTTTACGATAAGCCCATGGTTTATTACCCGCTGACTACCCTGATCGAAGGGGGAATCCGCGAGTTATGTCTGATATCAACACCCCAGGATCTGCCAAGGTTCCGTCAGCTTCTCGGCGACGGCTCGGCGTGGGGATTGAAAATCGAGTATCGGGAACAGGCCAAACCCGAAGGTATTGCACAGGCGTTTCTCATTGCCCAATCTTTCATTGGCAACGACGCCGTGACTCTTATCCTGGGTGACAATGTTTTCTATGGTGGCGAGAGTTTCTACAAGGCCTTCGCGGAATTCAAAGTCGGCGCGACCATCTTCGGATATCATGTGAATGATCCCGAGCGCTATGGCGTGGTGGAGTTTGATGCTATGGGGCAGGCCATTTCGATTGAGGAAAAGCCCAAGCAACCCAAGAGCAACTATGCTGTGCCCGGGCTTTATATCTTCGACAATTCGGTTGTAGAGATCACTCGTAATCTAAAGCCGTCAGCGCGTGGCGAGTTGGAAATAACCGACGTGAATGTGGAGTATATGCGCCGGAAGCAACTGCACGTGCACCGGCTCAGCCGCGGGTTTGCATGGCTGGATGCGGGCACGAGCAGCAGCTTGCACGAAGCTTCTGCATACGTCCAAACAATCGAGAAACGGGCGGGGATCAAGATTGGATGTCCGGAGGAGGCAGCGTTCCGCCGTGGTTTTCTTTCGCTTGAACAGTTGGAGGGGCAAACCAATAAAATGCCCAAATGCGAGTATCGCGAGTATTTGTTGGAGGTGGTTGCTGAGGCCAAGCGCCTTGCCCATCACAACGCCCTATGAACGTATTGAAATGTGATATCCCCGGGTTGCTCATTATCGAGCCAAAGGTTTTCGGTGACGCGCGCGGCTTCTTCCTGGAAAGTTACAATCGCCAGCGTTATTGCGACGTTGGAGTGCCGGTTGAGTTTGTTCAGGACAATATTTCCTTCTCAACCAGGGGTATTCTGCGGGGATTGCATTTCCAAAACCCGAATCCGCAGGCGAAGTTGCTTCAGGTTCTTCAAGGCGAGGTGTATGACGTGGCGGTGGATTTGCGGCGAAGTTCACCCACATTCGGGCAGTGGCACGGTTTAGCTCTTTCTTCAGAAAACAAGCGCCAGTTTTTCATCCCGGCCGGTTTCGCGCACGGCTTCCAGGTGGTAAGTGAGACCGCCTTGTTTCAATACAAGTGCGACAACTTTTACTCCCCGAAAGATGAGTGCACCCTGAGGTGGGATGACCCCAAGCTAGGCATCCCCTGGCCGCTGGATAATCCGCAACTCTCTGACAAGGACGCGCGGGGGGTGCCGCTAGCCGAGATCCCGGCAGCGAAGCTTTTTGCCTGAGGCACACAAGATGGAACAACCACGCATATTGATCGTTGGCAAAGTAGGGCAGGTGGGTTGGGAGTTGCGCCGGACTCTCGCGCCTCTTGCCCAGGTAACCGCTGTCGATTTCCCCGAAATCGACCTCACCAAACCGGAGTCGATCCGGCAGTGGATACAGGAATCGCGTCCCCAGTTGGTGATCAATGCAGCGGCATACACAGCGGTGGACAAAGCGGAGGTGGACCTCGATATCGCCCAAAAGATCAACGCCACAGGCCCGGGGATTTTAGCCGAAGAAGCCGCCAGAATCGGCGCATGGATGGTTCATTACTCCACAGATTACGTCTTTGATGGGACCAAGAACCAACCTTACGTGGAGACGGACAACCCTAATCCCTTGGGGGCTTATGGGCGGACCAAGTTGGCTGGAGACGAAGCGGTGCGAGCGGCCAACCCGCGCCACTTGATATTCAGGCTCTGCTGGGTGTACGGGGCACGCGGCGGTAATTTCATGCTCACGATGATGCGCCTGGCTCGCGAGCGCGAGAAACTTCGGGTAGTGGGTGATCAATTTGGGTGCCCAACATGGTCTCGCATGATCGCCGAGACCACTGCCATGGCGCTGAACAAAGTTCTGCGTGAGCCGACGGCTGATTGTGCGGGAACCTATCATTTGGCGGCTTCCGGCAGCACCAGTTGGCACGGGTTCGCTCAAGCGATTATTGACCTGATGCCGGCGGTCGAGAAAAAGTGTTCATCTGTTGAGGCTATCGCTTCCTCTGAGTATCCGACACCGGCACGACGCCCGGCGTATTCTGTGTTGAACTGTGACAAATTGCAGCGGACCTTCGGCCTCAAATTGCCGCAATGGGACGAAAGCCTCCGACAGGTAACCGAGAAATAAACTTTCAGCTTATAACGCATCTATTATGAACCTGCTTATTACTGGCGGTGCCGGATTCATTGGCTCGAACCTGGTTCAACTGGTCATTTCACGACCAGAAATCCAGAAGCTGGTTAACCTGGATTGCCTTACTTACGCAGGGCACCTCGAGAATTTGGCGCCGGTGCAGAACCACCCAAAGTATGTGTGGGAAAAGGCTGATCTACGGGATAAGACCGCAACTCTCGGGGTTGTGGAGCGGCACGGGATCACCCACGTGATGCACCTGGCGGCGGAGTCGCACGTTGACCGATCCATAACCGGCCCGGGAGATTTTATCCAGACGAACATTGTTGGAACGTTCAATTTGCTGGAAGCCTGCCGCACCGTCTGGGGCGGGAACTTCAAGGATAAGCGGTTTCACCATGTGTCCACGGATGAGGTTTACGGCAGCTTGGGCGCTACCGGTTTCTTCACCGAAACCACGCCTTATGCGCCGAACTCCCCGTACTCGGCGAGCAAGGCCTCAAGTGATATGCTCGTGCGCGCCTACCATCATACATATGGGCTGCCCACGGTCATTACGAATTGCTCCAACAACTATGGGCCATTCCAATTTCCTGAAAAACTTATCCCGGTCGTGATCCAAAGTGTTCTGCAACGAAAGTCCATCCCGGTCTATGGAGATGGCATGAATGTGCGGGACTGGCTTTACGTCGTGGATCACGCGGAAGCCCTCTGGCAGGTCGCCACGCGCGGCAAAGAAGGCGAGACCTATAACATCGGTGGCCACAATGAATGGGCAAACATCCACATTGTTCAACTGATCTGCGATCTGGTGGACGAGATGGCGCCGGAACTGGGTGGCAACTCACGAAAACTCATTACCTTTGTTAAGGACCGTCTGGGGCACGACCGCCGGTATGCAATTGATGCCTCCAAGATCCAGCGTGAGCTGGGCTGGGTTCCTGAGCACACCTTCGAACAAGGCATTCGCAAGACCGTTCGCTGGTACCTGGATAATCAACCCTGGGTAAAAGCCGTACTCAGACATTGACCCGCGCAAAGCAGCAGCTTAGCTTCGGAGAGACGCGGCACGAATGACTTTCTCCCAACGCCAAAAGTTTTATTTTGTCCAGGCACTCACCCTGGCGCGAATCCCGCTTATCCTGATTTTCCTGGCGGTGACGGTTTGGTTTGGGGCTCACACGCCGGAACCGTGGTTCATTTTCGCATTCACGGCCATGATTCTATCGGCAGTGACCGACATGTTTGACGGTTATTTCGCGCGCAAGTTTAAGGTCACATCCAACCTGGGCAGCTATGCCGATCCGATGACCGACAAGGTGTTTTACCTGACCACATTCCCGGTTCTGGTGTATCTTGCGGCGCGGCAGGAACAGCATCTGCACGCCAAGCTCCTCGTCATTCTTGCTATTCTGTTTTTGCTGCGCGACCAGTGGGTCACTTTTCTACGCTCCCTGGGTGCTCTCCATAATCTGAGTGCCAAAGCGAACTGGTCAGGCAAAGCCCGCACCATCATCTCGTTCCCCACGATCTGTGTGATCTACTACTTTCTGGCGGCGCCCAAGGATTGGTTTCTGAAGATCCCGCTTAACCTGGTTTACGCTCTGGAAGTCATCAGCCTTGCTATCAACATCATTTCGATCTTTGTTTACACGGCCAATTTTTGGCCCGCAATGAAGGCCGAGTTGCGTGTGCCGGGCGAAAACGAGCCCTCCTGAAAACTACTTTTGGCCGCTGGCCAGGACTGTTTCGAAATGGGGCGGCTGTTCCTCGCGAGCGACCACGCTGATTTCTATCTTCTTGAATCCGGCTCGTTCCAACCAGGTGTGTAAATCGCTTTCCGCAAATCCGAGCCAGCGATCTCCGTAGGCGTCGTGAGCCTGCTCGAACTGATGCTTCGCCAGATCAAGGATCATGATGTTCCCACCGGTCTTGAGAATTCGGTGAGCCCCAGCGATTGCACGCGATGGTTCTTCCGCGTGATGTAGCGCCTGACTCAAGATCACCAGGTCCACACTCTCGGGATCGACAGGCGGATTCTGCAAATCGCCCAGGCGAAACTCCAGGTTCTTCAGATTGTTCTTTTTAGCCTTGGCCGCACCGAATTCGACAATTTTCTCCGAGTTATCTACGGCAATTACCTTCTTGCAGCGGCGGGCCAGCAACTCGCTCACGAGCCCCTCGCCGGCACCTAGATCCGCAACTACCAACGGCGGCAGGATGCGCAACAGGAGGTGTCCGAAGGCTTGCCAGGAGCGTCCCGGACCATAAACGCGGTCGAACCGACCCGCTACGTGGTTGAAGTAAACCTGTGCTTGCTCGCGGCGGCGGGTCAGTATCCGCTTCAAGTTGACCTGGTCTCCCCCATGCTCAGGGAGTTCGACTGCTCCACGAATCGCGATCCGGACAAATTCTCCGCCTCCATTCGCGGCAGGAGCCAGCTTGTAGAAGGTGCGCTTTCCTTCACGTCTGGATTGAACAAGCTCCGAATCCAGCAGCAAGCCCAGGTGAGTTGATATGCGTGATTGTCCCATGCGAGTGATTTCCTGGAGCTCGTTCACAGAAAGCTCATCCTTCTCCAGAAGCGCTATAATGCGCAGCCGGGTTGGGTCTGAGAGCGCCCGAAGATATCGCAAAGTGGAGGACATTGCCGCTACATCCTAGCGGTTTCCTGTCGCAGCGTCAGCTTCGATTTTTCTTTGGATCATCACGGGCATTGATTCGGGTCCATAGCTCTGATATTTCCAACAGGTTATGATTAAATATCGGTTTCATCGCGTCTAAAGACCATGGCAGTTGCGGCGAGCACTCGGCACATGGTTACAGTGGACGGAAAGTTCTTCAGGCTGGGCGAAAAAAAGTTTTTCGTCAAAGGTCTGGCGTACGGCCCGTTTGCTCCGAACGCCGCAGGTGAGCCCTTCGCCTCTCCTGAGCAAACTGAGCTCGATTTCGCGCTCATAGCGGGCGCAGGAGCGAACGTGATTCGGGTCTATGACACACCGGGGAAATGGTTTCTTGATTTGGCCGAGACTCATGGGTTGAAGCTGCTCATCGACATTCCATGGAACAAGCACCTCTGCTTCCTGGATGACTCGCAGCACAAGACGCAAGCCATTGATCAGGTCCGGCGAGCGGTTTACGGGGCGGCCGGCCATCCGGCGGTGTTCGCCTTCAGTGTCGCGAATGAAATTCCTCCCGACGTGGTTCGATGGACCGGCGCCAACCGAGTCAGCGCTTTTGTCGAACTCCTCGTTCAGGAAGCGAAGAGAATTCAGCCGGATTGCCTCTGCACCTATGCCAATTTCCCGCCCACCGAATTTCTAAAGCCCGGCAACCTGGATTTTCTGTGTTTCAATGTTTACCTGCATCAGCCTGCCGCTTTAAGGGCGTACTTGGCGCGATTGCAGATGATCGCGGATGCCAAGCCGCTCGTGCTTGGAGAATTCGGAATGGATTCCTTGCGAGAAGGACCCAAGGCCCAGGCTCAATTCTTGGGTGAGCAGGTTGAGAACGCGTTCCGGAGTGGTCTCGCAGGCGCCATCGGGTTCAGCTTCACCGACGATTGGTGGCGGGGCGGTCAGCAGGTCGAGGGTTGGGAATTGGGTGTCACCACTCGCGATCGCACTCCCAAGCCGGCCTATTATTCCCTGCAACACGCATTTTCACAGGCGCCTTATTATCCTCTCCCACGAACTCCGAGAGTCTCGGTTGTAGTCGCGAGCTATAACGGAGATCGAACGTTGAACGCTTGCCTGGATTCCCTGGAGAAGCTGAACTACCCGGACTACGAAGTGATCCTGGTGGACGACGGCTCAGCAGATACCACTCCTCAAATCGCAGCACGCTATCCCACTGTCCGCTGTTTTCGGCATGAGAAGAATTTAGGGTTGTCCGTCGCACGCAATACGGGGATAGCCGCTGCAACCGGAGAGATCATTGCCTTTACCGACTCGGACTGCCGTGCCGACTCAGACTGGCTGTACCATCTGGTTGCTGATTTGCTCAAGAGTGGGTTTGCAGCCATCGGTGGGCCGAATCTGCTTCCGCCAGAAGATTCGCCCGTAGCGGCCGCCGTAATGGTCTCACCCGGCGGGCCTGCTCATGTGATGCTCACCGACCGTCAGGCTGAACATATCCCCGGCTGTAACATGGCCTTTTACAAATGGGCCCTTGAAGAAATTGGCGGGTTCGATCCGATTTTCACAGCGGCGGGGGATGATGTGGACGTTTGCTGGCGCTTGCAGCAGGCCGGGTACAAGATCGGCTTTAGTCCGGGTGGTTTTGTATGGCATTACCGGCGGTCCACTCTTCGCGATTACCTCAAGCAGCAGCGCGGTTATGGCCTGGCCGAGGCACTATTGGTTCGAAAACACCCCGAGTATTTCAACGCACTCGGTGGGAGCATTTGGCGCGGGCGCATTTATACTGCCGCCAAATTCGGCCTGCAACTGCGGCAGCCCATTATTTATCGGGGATTATTCGGCAGCGCAGGATTCTCGTCTGTTTATGCCGTTGAGCCAGCAAACAGCCTGATGTTTGTCAGCACACTCGAGTACCACGTCGTGGCGACGCTCACGCTGTGGGTATTGAGCGTGAGCTTCCATTACCTGATACCGCTAGCTGTAACGAGCCTGCTGGTATCCGTTGGCTTTTGCGCCGCCGCCGGTTACCAGGCGGCGTTGCCTTTCAACAAGCATCGATGGTGGTCCCGTCCGCTGGTTGCGTTGCTGTTTTTCTTGCAGCCAATCGTGCGCGGATGGGCCCGATACCAGGGGCGCCTGGCGTTGCGCCACGCTGGTTTGACCCAACGTCAGAATTTGAATTCCGCGTTGCTCCAGTATAGCGAGCAGAACCTGCGCGAGATCCAGTACTGGTCCGAGCACCGGATTGATCGCCTCAGCCTGGTGGCGGACGTGCTGCGCCGCCTCCATCAGCAGGGCTGGCCCTACAAGCCCGACTCTGGCTGGAGCGAGTATGATGTGGAAATTCAAGGTGGACGCTGGAGCAACCTGCAAATTACCACGGTGGCTGAAGAACATGCCGAAGGCAAACAGCTCATCCGCTGCCGGCTGCAACCCCGATGGTCCTTGCCCGCTAAAGCGATCTTCTGGGCGCTCTGCGGATTGCAGTTCCTCGTGCTGGGGCTGACCGCTCCAAACTTCCGTTGGGTCTTCCTTTCTATTTTGTTGCTGCCAGTTTTCCTCTGGTTTCTACAGCGGGAACACCGAAAATTGCAAAGCCTTGCCCGGGCGTTTCTGGATTCAGTTGCAGCCGATTGGAAGCTGGTAAAAGTGGTTCAGAAAACGGAAACTGAACCCAAACCGGTCCCTCGTTCGACTGTTTTCACCCAGCCTGATGCGGCCAGTCCCGAATCAAAAGAATCATGAAGCAGTATCTGGATTTGCTACGGAATATTATCGAGCACGGGTCCCAGCGGGGAGACCGCACTGGCACGGGCACACATAGCATTTTTGGCGCTCAGCTCCGCTTCGATCTCGGTGCTGGCTTTCCGCTGGCAACGACAAGAAAGGTTTTCTTTCGGGGCGTTGTCCACGAGTTGCTCTGGTTTTTGGCGGGGGATACGAACATCAAGTATCTGACGGATAACAAAGTTCACATATGGGATGCGTGGGCAGATGAAGCTGGAAACCTGGGACCGATCTATGGGGCTCAATGGCGCGCGTGGGAAACACCCAAGGGAGAACGCATTGACCAGATCGCCCAGGTGGATTGACCAGATCCGCACCAAGCCCGAATCGCGGCGGCACATCGTCTCCGCCTGGAATCCAGCGGTGCTGCCGGACGAGAGAATCAGTCCGCAAGACAATGTTCGAGCCGGACGTGCCGCTCTCGCCTCATGCCATACCTTGTTCCAGTTCTATGTGGCTGAAGGGCGGCTTTCCTGTCTGTTGTATCAGCGGAGCGCCGATACCCCGGTCGGATTGGTTTTCAACATTGCCCAGTATTCTTTACTCACTCTAATGGTCGCTCAGCAATGCGACCTGCAGCCGGGTGACTTTGTATGGACTGGCGGTGATTGCCATATTTACCTGAACCAGGTCGATGGAGTGAAGGAGCAACTGGGCCGCGACCCACGACCGCTGCCGAAACTGGTGATCAAGCGCAGGCCGGCGTCGATCTTTGAGTATCGTCCGGAGGATTTCGAGTTGCAGGACTACAATCCCCATCCGCCGATAAAGTATCCGGTGGCAGTGTGACAGTTGAATCGGCCTGCCGGGTGAGTGGTTCTTCTTTAGCCTTCAGTCTTTCCTCTGCCGGTGGCCTATTTACTTAACCGAAAAACAAAGGCGCACCGGGACGGTGCGCGTACTCGCAGTCGAGACGACTCCGCTACACACGGACCGCGCATGGTTACGTGGGTTCGTAAGGCACCTCGGTTCATGTCGATGACACAGGTTTTCCTGAGTGGTTGCATGGTGTCGCATCTTTTCCTATGATCTCCGGCAGTTGTTGGCCTTGGCATGGGATGCAACGCCAGGAGTGTTGCCCGGAAAGCCCGGCTGGCAGATCAGAAGAATGAAGAACCTCAACCTAACTATCACCGCAACGCTGGCCGCTCTTAGCATTGTGACGACGCAGGCAGGCGTTACCATAAATCCGTCCGAGGGATACACCATCACCAAGAATGGGACCGACGGTGCTTTTTTTAACCAGACTGTTCCCAACAACCTTGCACTGGCTGCCAATGGCGCGGTGGCCATTTCCAGCGGTGATTTAGGCCCGCAGTTGCCGGTCCCTTACCACATCACCGCTAACATAAACGATGGGTTTTACGGCAATAATGCCAGTTGGATCGGGGGGGAAGGAAATGCTGCCCCTTGGTATGCCGGGGTGCTCTTTCCCGGAATGGTGGAAATTACTTCGATAGCTTTCGGGCGGGATAACGGCGATCTTACAGGTGAAAATTATCAGCTTACCGACCGTTGTGATGGCACATACAACCTCCAATACACTACGGATGGAGGAGCAAGTTGGTTCTCTATTGGCTCGTTAACATATGACCAATCCAGCGGCAGTGATACTGCGCCCGGCGGCTTGTTTACCAGTTATCTGCGGAACGAGTATCTTGTGGGAGCGAGTTACCTGGGCGCCATTTTAGCCAATGGGTTGCGCGTCGAGGTTCCTTCAACCGGGATGGGCGGCAACGCAATTGACGAGCTGGAAGTCTACGGCTCCGTGGTGCCCGTTCCTGAGCCTGCCACTGGTGCTTTAGCAGCACTTGCTATTGGCGCCTGGTGCCTGAGCAGGCGCCGAGACCAGGGAGTTCGTTAGCCAGCAAGTGCGAAGGATCGGCATGGGTCTTCCATTTAAAGCCATAGCCGCTATGTCCCTGAACCGCGTCATCGGTTCAGGAAACCGTATCCCTTGGCACCTCCCGGAAGATTTTAAATGGTTTAAGGCCATGACGACCGGAAACGTGATTGTCATGGGCCGCAAGACTTTTGAATCTATCGGACGTCCACTGCCAAATCGAACCACAGTGGTTCTCTCGCGCGGCGGTAAAGAAATACCCGGGGTCACGGTTCTGCGCGATCTCGCAGAATTGAATCCCGCCGATCCTGAATGGGAGGGACGCAGCGTTTTCATTTGCGGTGGCGCCCAGATTTATTCGCAAGCACTGCCGCTTTGTTCCGATCTCTACCTGACCTTGGTGTCTCGCGTGGTAGAGGGTGATACCTTCTTCCCAGCATTTGAATCAGAGTTCGTCCTCAAGGAAGAAGTGAAGAACTGCCCGGAGTTCCGCATCTTGCATTATGCTCGGGCTCTAATCTGATTCGCACAAAAAAAGAGCCGCTCCTCCTTGGATAGCGGCTGAGAATCTGTTGGCGCGATCAAGCTACTTGATTGTGTCCAGATTGACATGGGGACAACACCCCACTCATTCCGGTGCGACGATCGAAACCACACACAACTCCGGTCGCAGATACTTCTCCGCTGCGCTCTTGACCTGATCCCGGGTGACAGCTTCGAGTTTGGCATCCTGCCGATCGCCGAACTCATAGCCAAAGCCATAGAGTTCATCCAGGGATTGAGCAAGCGCCAGAGACCCCAAGTCCTGCCGGGCGATCTTGCGCTGGCCAATCAACTTGGCCTTGGCACGGCGCAGTTCGTCTTCAGTCAGGCCTTCACCTCGCAAGAGTTCCGCCTCCCGGAGGATCTCACGCTCCACCTGCTCAAGCTTCTCCGGCGCTGTGCCGGCGTAAAACGCAAGATAGCCAGGGGCGACTCCAACGAAACTCTGAGCGCCGACATAGTACGCCAGACCAAGCTCGTCGCGGACCCGTAAGAAGAGACGGGACCCGAGATCGCTGCACGCTTCCTGAAGCAGTTCCAAGGGATACCGGTCTTCATTCTCCATGGACGTGCCTGGAAAGCCGATCACCAGCACAGCTTGCTTTTTGTCCTTATGCTCTACAACGCGGGCTTGTCCGGAAAATGGAGTGGCAAGACGCGTAAAGGCGGGCGCGTTGGCTTTAGCTTTCCATTGGCTGACCGCTCGCTCAACTGCCGAGTGCACTAATTCGGTTTTTACGTCGCCGTAGATGGCGAGGACACAGTTAGTGGGAGTAACAAACTCGGCGTGGAAAGCTTTGAGATCTGCTGCGCGCATTCGTTCCAGGCTTTGTTCGCTCCCGATCGGGTCCAAGCCGTAACCCTGGGCGCCGAACAGGTTACGGCGCATCGTTTTAACCGCGCATTGAAGCAGTTGATCGCGCTGAGCCCGCACGGCGGCAAGCTGGACCTCTTGCTCGCGCGCAAAGGCTTCCTCGGGAAAAGTTGGATTCAGCAGGACATCTGTGACCAGATCCAGGCCAATCGCGAAATCCGGGCTGAGAACCTCCGCATTCACGCCAAAGCTATTATTTCCACCGTAGCTGTCGATGCTGCCACCGATGGATTCGATGGCTTCAGCAATCGCTTCGGAGGATCGCGCGCTGGTGCCTTTAAGCAACAGTTTGCCCATCATCTGAGTGATGCCGCTGTTGTCGTCGCTTTCTGCCAGCACACCACCGCGGAAGACTGCACGAAACTCCACGAATGGCAGGCGATGGTCTTCTTTGACCAGGAGCGTCAGTCCGTTTGGGAGGACGATCTTTTGAACCGCCTGGTCATTGGCCTGGCTTTGCGTGGTTTCTCTCGCGGGTGTGGCGCCCTCCGGCAGGAGAGCATAGAGTGTCCGTCCATCGGGGTTCAGGTACTTCCTGCATACACGCTGGAGATCATCCGATGTCACGGCTTGCACCGCCCGGAGGTAGCGCTCTGAAAAATTAAGATCATTAGCTGCGAGCCACGAGCCGCCCAGATCCTGGGCCTGGCCTTGCATGGTCTTGCGGCTCGCTAAGGTGGCTGAGATGAACTGTTTTACTGCTTTGCTCAACTCCTCTGTGGTGATCGGATTGGTTTCAAGCCTCGCTAATTCAGCCAGTACCGCATCACGTGCGGGGACAAACTTGTCCGCATCAACGGTGGCACTCATCCCAAAAAGACCAGGTGCACCCGGGCTGTAGGTCCAGGCATCTACCGTGTGGACCAACGCCTGTTTCTCCCGGACCTGCCGGAAGAGTCTTGAACTGCGGCCGTTTCCGAGGACCACAGCCAATACGTCGAGGGCAGGAATATCTGCATGCCGAAGGTCAGGGATATGCCAGGCAATGTGGAAGTAACCCAGCTCAATGGGTGCCTCCTCGATTACCTCGCGGGCCGCCGTTTGACGGGGTTCCTCGGGCAGAACCTGTGGAGCCATCGGACGCGCCTTGTTCCTCGCATAGGCTTCTTTGATCTGGTTTAGCACGGCCTGCTTCTCAACATCCCCGGCCACCACGAAAAACACATTGTTGGGAGAGTACTTCTCCCGGTAGTAACTGAGAATATCGTCGGGTTTCAGCTCGTTGAAAATATCATGGTATCCGATGATCGTGAACCGATAAGGGCTGCGGGTGTAGGCTGTCTCGAACAGACGCCGGCTGGCGCGGCGGCCCGGATCATCCACATTCATATCCATCTCGCGGAGGATGACCTGCTTCTCCTTCTCCATCTCATCAGGGGGGAGGGAAGCGTTCTGCATGATGTCGCAGAGAATGTCGATGGCCACGCTCGTGCCGGAACTTGGGACATCAATGTGGTAAACGGTGCGGTCAAAGGAAGTGTAGGCGTTCATGTAACCACCGGCTTCCTGGACCTCCTGGTCAATGCGGCTGCCCGGGCGTGTTGTGGTTCCCTTGAACAGCATATGTTCGAGCACATGCGATAGGCCGGCACCCAGCCACTTGCCTTCGTGAATGCTTCCAGCCAGGCACCACGCCTGCGCTGATACCACTGGAGCGCTGTGATCTTCCCGGACAATGATGGTTAGCCCATTGTCCAGATGGGTGACCGTCACTCCCGGAGGGATGGCCGGAAGCTCACGAGTGGAATCTGTGGATACAGTCAGTCCGATCATAATATATCTGATCCAAGCCTGCCCAATAACTTAAGGCAGGAATAGAAAGGGTGTTGAGGGCGAGAGATATGCCTCACGCCCGGGTTGGTTCCTCACTAGGGCTGGACAACCGGTGAGAAG
Source organism: uncultured Verrucomicrobiota bacterium (assembly GCA_942493075.1). Lineage (GTDB taxonomy): Bacteria > Verrucomicrobiota > Verrucomicrobiia > Limisphaerales > UBA8199 > JBBQYD01. The sequence continues at coordinate 1,703,520 of OW818681.1, forward strand.
GCAGAAAAGGCTTTCGGAACGCGTCCTTGAAATCGTAACCGGTTCTAAAATCTTCGCGGCTGTCCTTTTCAGTCTTCGCCAGTATTCCGAACTCAACCATGTTAAAGACGATCTCTCCAAAATCCTGGCAGCGAACAATTCCCCATTCTTCCAGAACCGTCATGGTCATCGGACCAAACTGGTTGAGGGCAAACTCACGAATTCCTGACAGCAACTCCTGCCCGGAGACATGCCGAACTCGTCCACGATCATCTTTGCCGATTGTCTTCTGAGTATGATCCAGGGCCTCCCGCACGAATTGATATGCGTCGCGTGAGTAACGCGGATCTTTGGCCCGAATCAAATCTAATGCCTCATCAAAACTAACTTCTTGCATGTTAAGGGTGTGAAACGGCTGTTGTCTGGGGCGGATGCGCAATGCGCCATGTCTTTACAGCCCATCCGAGGACCAGCAGACAAAGAATAAAACAGAGAACGAGTTGCTCCTGTTTCGTCAGGCGGTTCACAGGGCAAGAATAGCACGGTTTAACTCACCGAACAATCCCGTTTTCATGCCGAGTGCGTGCGCACAGCTTGGCTTGTCAAAGACTTAGGCCAAATACACGTCGCGAGGGTTCGCCGGGTAAGGCAGTGCCGCGTTCTGGGTGGCAATGGTCTCTTCCCGAGTGAAAATGGAATCCCTTGTGGCGGCCATTTCCTTCAGTTGGCTTACAGCCACTGTATCCAGCGGCTCATACTTTTTGGCCGCTTCAATTGTGCGATCCAGCAGATCCAGGAACGATGGCGGAATGCCAGTAGCCACAGGCTTTTGCGAAAGCGCAAACCGCATGGCCAGCTCGATGTCCCGTGGCTCTTCAACCGTCCGATACCACCACTCACGAGTGCGTTGGACATCCTTGGGCCAAGCGCCCCAGGAGAGTGGCTTTATTGCGATTACCCCGGCACCTTGTTCGGCAGCCAGCGCCAATACTTCTTTGCCAAATCCACGGTTGTAGAATTCCACGAAGTTGATGGGGAACATCACCGTATCAAACCGGAACCCTTTCATCACCTCGAGGGCTGATTTCGTTGTGTGCGCGGAGTAGCCAATGTGCTTGATTTTTCCCTCCTCCTTGGCCTTGAGAATGGCCGAGATTGCCCCGTCAGCTCCCAATGCCTGTTTGGCTTCCGACGCCCGAACCAGATGGTGAAGCTGATAAAGATCAAAGTGATCGGTTTTCAATTCGCGCAGGGAATTCTCAAGTTCCTTGCGGCAGCCCTCCGCATCCCGCTTCTTGGTTTTGCAGGATAGAAAAATCTTGGATCTGTCGATTCCTTGCAGGCCGACCCCCATTTTGGTTTCACAACGGCCTTGTCCATATGCTGGTGCAACGTCAAAGTAATTCACCCCGCGTTCAAATGCGTCATGGATCGCTTTGGTGCATTTTTCCTGCTCCAGATCCGCCAACGCAAGACCGGGAAAGCCAACTATAGAGAGCTTAACTCCGGTCTTCCCGAGTGTGCGCCGGGGGAGACCGGCTACCTTTTCCAAAGGCTCATCAGCCCAGAGAAGGTCTGGCCAGGCGAAAGCGGCCGCTCCAGCGGCGCCGCCAATTGTCTGCAGAAAAGTTCTACGTTTCATAGGCGTGCAAAATGACGGGAGGTTGTACCTGCTGCGAAGTCCGGATTGGGATTGCGTTGCCGCACGAGCTGACTCTCACCTAAAACCTGTTCGGAAGCAAGTCGATCGATGTCGCCTTATCGGTCCCGTCGCTCCCGATCATATTGCTGGCGCACTTTCAATTTACCCGGGAGCTCGGTCTCGGTGGCTTGATTCCATACTTCTTCATGCGTGAGAAGAGGGTGGTCGGTTTGACTCCGAGCAGTTCAGCCGCCCCGTTGGCGCCCATCACCTTCCAATTGGCGCAACGCAGCGCCGCCAAAAGATTCTCCCGGTCGCGCTCGCGCATCTCTGCTTCGGTTTGAAAGGTCTGGCCAGCTCCCATACCCGGAGCGGGTCTTGAGCGGGGCCTGTCAGTCATGCCAGCCGCGTAAGTCACCGGCAGATCAAATTGTAACGCCCCACCCCGTGCCAGAATAACAGCCCGCTGGATGACGTTGCGCAATTCTCGAATGTTTCCCGGCCAATGATACGCCTGTAGTTGGGTGATTGCCGCCCGAGTTAGGCGAGGACTTGCACAACGCATTTCCCGTGCTGAAAGGTCGCAGAAGTGCTTGGCCAGGACCGGAATGTCCTCTCTTCGCTCGCGCAGTGTGGCAACCTGGATCGGAAACACATTCAGACGGTAAAAAAGATCCTGACGAAACCGGCCAGCCGCGACCTCCTGTTTCAGCTCTCGGTTGGTCGCGCCAATAATGCGGACGTCCGCCAGGCGGGTTCGGTCATCCCCCACGCGTTCATACCGTTTTTCCTGAAGCACTCGCAGAAGTTTGCCCTGTAATTCCAACGGAATCTCCCCAACCTCATCCAGGAACAAGGTCCCGCCTTCCGCTGTTTCAAAGCGACCCGGCCGGTCACGCACCGCCCCGGTGAACGCGCCTTTGACGTGCCCAAAGAATTCGCTCTCGTAAAGCTCTCGCGGTATGGAAGCACAATTCACGCGCACCAGTGGTCGCTCCTTGCGAGGGCTGCGGCGGTGGATCTCACGAGCGACGAGTTCCTTGCCTGTACCGGTTTCGCCAAAGATCAGAACCGAGGCATCGGTGGGTGCAACCAGATCGATCTGAGTTACAACTTGCCGCAACGCATCGCTTTGGCCGATCAAATCTCCAAACGCTTTGGCTTCTATGACTTCCTCCTGCAGATAGGTGTTCTGGAGTTCCAGTTGCGCCTTCAAATTCTCAATCTCCTCAAACGCGCGCGCATTGGCTATCGCGGCACCCAAAAACTCAGCAAAAACCTTCCCCCACACGTGTGCCTCGTCTGAAATGCACTCGCGGGTGTATCCCGCGATAACACCCAAAACCTCGCCCTTGAATTTGATGGGGGTTGCTCCACAAGCCATGATCCGTTCCGCTCGCATCCAATCTGTTGCCTCTGACTCGGAGCCGTCCTTCGTCAGATCCCTGTGCATGATTTGCTCTCCGGTCATCGCAGCTTTTCCAATAAAGCCGCTTCCCAAAGGGACCCGCTGATTTGCCGGCAGAAAATGCTGGGCGTTACTTGGTGAACCATCCAGAGACTTGCCATTCGATGCGACCAGGTGGAGACAGCGTGTGGGCTCAGTGCAACCACCACTTTGTGCGCACGTTTCGCAGCGATCCCCCTTGTTGAGCAGCCAGATTTGCAGACATGCCATGTCTGGCCGTTCAAGTGCGCGGGATACCAATCGTTCGAGCAAGGTGCTGAGTGAACGTTCCTGAGCAATTTGCAGCAAGAGATGGGGGGCGAAGTTGGTATCGAGGCGACGCTCGGCGTTCGGTTCCATGGCCGTTTAACGATAAAACATTACTACGAAAAAATCAACATGCTAAACGAAAATACGTGTACACGAAAAGTCGTATGAATAAACCGCCGTAACTGTAAACACGTAAGAATCTGTGATAGAGTGTGTTATGAGATATTTAATGAGATGGCATTGAAAATGTTAATGTTGTTCCGGGGTCATGGAACAAAAACATTTGATTTCCGAAATTGGAGAGCACGTTTTTGAGGATGAGGTTTTGCGTTGTACACAACCTGTCCTGGTGTCATTCGAGGCGCCATGGAGCAGACCCTGTCAGGTCGTGCACTCGGCTTTGCAGGAGCTAGCCAAGGTCTGCGAAGGCAAGGCCCGGGTGGTGCGGGTGAATGTGGATGACAATCCCGATCTGGGGCTGTGGTATGACATTCAAGCGGTGCCGACCCTGATGTGTTTTGTGGGTGGGCAGGAGCGTGCGCGGATCGTGGGCACCGCCAGTTTGGAGGCCACATGGAAGAAGGTTGGCCCTTTTGTTGGGGCCATCCATACGGAGGAGAAGTAAGATGTTTGTGAAAGACAATGTGAGTTCAGGATTATCGAAGTATTCGGGCAGGAAGAATCTGCATCGAGCGAACTTCTTTTGTGAAGCGTCCGGGGCAGGGGAAGTGAGGCTGGCTGGTGATTTCAATGGATGGGATGGGGCGGCCAACCCGATGAGCCGTATGCCGGATGGGAGATGGATGGCGAGTTTAGAGCTGCCGCACGGGGCGCATCGGTATATATTTTTAGTTGACGGCAAGCCAACTCTGGACCCGAATGCTTCAGGGAAGACTCGCAATGACCAGAACGAGGTAGTCTCGCTGATTTTTCTGAGCTGAGCGCCTCCAGAACAATTTTTGTAATAAGAGATAGGAAAACCATGTTAACAAGGAAAACTCAGGGCTCCCTTAGCGGGCCTTTAACGTTGATTTTTTTGGCCGCACTCAGCCTGGTGCTGACAGTCGGCTGTAAACCTAAGCCACAGGCGCCGCCTGCGGCTCAAGTGCCTGAAGTGGTCACCGTGCAGGTAGGCTCAGGGGAGTTGGTTTTAACCACAGAGTTGCCGGGGCGAACCTCCCCGTTCCTGATCGCCGAAATCCGGCCCCAGGTGAACGGGCTCATTCAAAAGCGGTTGTTTGAGGAAGGCTCGATGGTGAAGGCCGGCCAGGAGCTCTATCAGATCGATCCGGCGCCCTTCCAAGCCGCTCTCGACAATGCCCGTGCTGCTCTGGGACGGGCGGAGGCAAATCTGCCGGCCATCCAGGTGCGAGTGAATCGTTACAAGGATGCTCTGGCGGATAGGGCTGTCAGCCAGCAGGATTACGACGATGCCGCTGCGGCGTTGAAGCAAGCGCAAGCCGATATCAAGTACTATCAGGCCATGGTTGAAACGGCCAGCATCAACCTGAAGTACGCGCACGTGGTGTCCCCAATCTCCGGCCGAATCGGGAAGTCAACTGTCACTGATGGCGCAATCGTCACAGCCTATCAGCCGACCCCTTTGGCGACCATTCAGCAAATGGACCCGATCTATGTGGACGTGCCGCAGTCAGCTACGGAGTTGCTCAATCTGCGCCGCCGCCTGGAGCAGGGAGTGATCAAGCTTAACGAGGAGAGCCCCAACGCGGTGAGGTTGATCCTGCCCGATGGGAAGGAATACCCCCACGAGGGAGCTCTACAGTTCCGTGATGTTTCCGTTGATCCCACAACCGGCTCGGTGATACTGCGAATGGTGTTTCCAAATCCGGATGGCGTGCTGTTGCCTGGCATGTTCGTGCGTGCGCAAGTCAAAGAAGGCATGGATGCAGATGCGATTACCATTCCGCAACAAGCTGTCTCGCGTGATCCTAAGGGACGTCCGGTCGCCTTCGTGCTGGAGGACGGAAAAGTCGCTCAACGGCTTCTGACGGTGGATCGGGCGATTAAGGACAAATGGCTGGTGACCTCTGGTTTAAAGGCCGGGGACCGGCTGATTGTGGAAGGCATACAGAAAGTGCGCCCGGGTGTGCCTGCCAAAGAGGCGGCCCCAGCGGCCCCTAAATCAGGAGCAGCGCAGCCATCCACTCCCACCAATTCGACCAAGTAAGCGAGGCTTTTCATGTTATCGAGATTTTTTCTGGACCGCCCGGTCTTTGCCTGGGTTGTAGCCATCATTCTGATGGTTGCGGGCGGCTTGGCCATATACAACCTGCCCATATCACAGTATCCGCCCATCGCACCGCCATCGATTGCCATCACGGCATTCTATCCGGGTGCTTCGGCCGAGACTGTGGAAAACAGTGTCACCCAGATTATCGAGCAAAAGATGACTGGGTTCGAAAAAATGCTGTACATCTCGGCCACCAGCGACTCCGCTGGCCAGGCTCGCGTCGAACTGACCTTTTCGCCCGGCACAGATCCGGATCTAGCGTGGGCGCAGGTGCAGAACAAACTTCAACTGGCCATGGCGAGCCTGCCCGAAGTCGTGCAACGCCAGGGTGTGCGCGTTAGCAAATCCACTCGCAATTATTTGCTGATCGTGGGTCTGGTCTCCGAAGACGGCAGCATGGACGGAAACGACCTCAGGGATTATGCGCAATCGAACCTGGAGAAGGTGCTGTCACGCGTGCCTGGGGTAGGAGAGGTTGAAGTTTTTGGCAGCCAGTATGCCATGCGTGTATGGATCAACCCCGAGAAACTCACAGAATTCAACCTGACAATGGAAGATGTGATTGTCTCCATGCGAGCCTACAATGCGGAGATCTCCGCCGGCCAATTCGGTGGGGCCCCGGCCATCCCGGGCCAGCGTTTGAACGCCTCGATCATCGTGCAGAGTTTGCTCAAAACTCCCGAGGAGTTCGGAGCCATTCCACTCCGCACCAATCCAGACGGCTCTATCGTGCGTGTGCGCGACATTGGCCGGACTGAACTCGGCACCGAATCGTACGACATTGATGCTTCTCACAACGGACGGCCTTCCTCAGCGCTGGCGATCCGCCAGGCGGCTGGGGCTAATGCTCTTAAGACGGCTGACAGCGTCCGGGCGAAGCTCGACGAAATGAGCCACTTTTTCCCGGCCGGGCTGAAGGTGGTGTACCCATATGACACGACTCCATTCGTAAAGGTGGCAATCAAGGAGGTGGTAAAGACTTTGTTTGAAGCGATCCTCCTCGTGTTCCTTGTGATGTATTTGTTCATGGGAAACATACGAGCAACGTTGATTCCAACAATCGCTGTGCCTGTCGTGATTCTTGGCACCTTTGCCGTGCTGGGATTGTGTGGCTTTTCCATCAACATGCTGACCATGTTCGCCATGGTTCTGGCGATCGGATTGCTTGTTGATGATGCGATCGTGGTGGTGGAAAACGTGGAACGTATTATGAGCGAGGAGGGGCTTCCTCCTTACGAAGCCACCAGGAAATCGATGGACCAAATTACCCCAGCCTTGATCGGTATCGGGCTGGTGCTCTCGGCTGTGTTTGGTCCGATGATCTTCTTCGGGGGGTCAACGGGCGTGATCTACCGCCAGTTTTCCGTGACAATCATCGCCTCCATGCTGCTTTCAGTCTTGGTGGCCCTGGTGCTGACGCCCGTGCTGTGCGCCTCATTCCTCAAGCCTGTGGCCAAAGGACACGAGCCGGCTGAAGGTGGCATCTGGTTCATGCGGCCCTTCTTCCGATGGTTTGACCGCATGTTTTTCCGCGCACGTGAGAATTACCTCGGCATGGTATCACACTCACTCAAAAAGAAGGTGCGATATATCGCCATCTTTGCACTGATCGTGGTGGGCCTGGGTTATCTTTTCAAACAGATGCCCACAGCCTATTTGCCGGACGAAGATCAAGGTGTCTTGATGGCGCAGATCATGTTGCCTGGGAACTCGACTCTCGAACAGACCAAGGAAGTGATGGATACCGTTCGAGATCACTTCCTTGAGCAAGAGAAGGATTCTGTGGAGTCGTTACTGACCGTAGCCGGAGTGAGTTTTTCGGGCCGTGGCCAGAACTCTGGATTGGCCTTCATCAAGCTCAAGGATTGGGATCTGCGCCGGCGTCCTGAGCTCAAGGTCTCTGCTGTGGCAGGCCGTGCGATGGCTCGTTTCTCGAAGATCCGCAATGCGATGGTCTTCGCGTTCGCCCCTCCGGCCGTGCTTGAGTTGGGTCAGGCAAAAGGATTCGATTTCCAGTTGCTGGATAGAGGCGGGTTGGGGCACGAGAAACTCATGGCCGCCCGCAATCAACTACTTGGAATGGCCTCGCAGGACCAGCGTCTGACTAAGGTGCGTCCTAATGGTTTGGAGGACGTGCCCGAATACCATGTCGATGTGGATTGGGAGAAGGCTGGCGTGATGGGTGTGCCGATTACCTCGATCCAGAGCACGATATCAGCCGCTTTCGGCAGCGCCTACGTGAATGACTTCATCCAGGCAGGGCGTGTAAAGCGCGTTTATGCGCAAGCCGATGCTCCACATCGCATGCTACCCTCAGACTTGGAAAAACTCTACGTCCGGAACAGTGCCGGAAAGATGGTTCCGTTTGCATCATTTGCGACGGGTCACTGGGCCACCGGTTCGCCGAAGCTGGAACGTTTCAACGGATTCCCTTCGCTAAACCTGCTCGGTGAAGCGGCTGAGGGACGCAGCTCCGGTGAGGCCATGGGTGCGATGGAAGGGTTTGTGAGACAGTTACCTCAAGGCATTGGCTACGATTGGATGGGCCTGTCCTATCAGGAACGCCAGGCGAGTTCTCAGACGGGCCTCCTTTATGCCTTTTCGATCCTTGTGATCTTTCTCTGTTTGGCGGCTCTGTATGAGAGTTGGCCGATCCCTATTTCTGTTCTGCTTGCACTGCCCCTCGGGGCAATCGGCGGAGTCATCGGCTCGAGTTACCTCGGGATGCCCAATGACGTGTATTTCCAAATCGGGTTGCTCACCACGCTCGGTCTCACAACGAAGAACGCCATTCTGATTGTGCAGTTTGCCAAAGCGCGTGTGGAAGAAGGTAAAGGTTTGCTGGAATCCACTTTGGAGGCGGCCAAGTTGCGCTTGCGTCCAATTGTAATGACCTCGCTGGCCTTCGGCTTCGGCGTGCTGCCGCTGGCGCTGGCCAACGGGGCAGGTGCCGGAGCTCAGCGAGCGATCGGCACAGCGGTGCTGGGCGGTGTCGTAACATCAACCTTCCTGGTAACGCTGTTCGCGCCTTTGTTCTACGTAATGATCCAGAAGACGTTTGGCCGGAAGCGTCCCGGACGCGCGGAAGTCACAACCCCATCGAGCACCGGAGGACACTAGAATGAAGAAGCATACTTTAATCTGCTTAGTGGGAATGATTGTTGGGCCCTTGGGCTGCACTTTGGCTCCCAAGTACACGCGCCCAGACGCGCCGGTTCCGGCCAAGTGGCCGCAAGGTGCTGCCTATCAGGCTGGCAGCAACAATGCACCTGCCGCCCTCGATATCGGTTGGCAGCAGTTCTTTGCTGATCCAAAGCTGCAGAAGCTCATTGGCACCGCTCTGACAAACAACAGGGACCTCCGTCTGGCTACTCTGAACGTGGAGCGTGCGCGAGCCATGTATGGCGTTCAGCGAGCTGAGTTGTTGCCGGCTATTGATGCCACGGGTTCTGGCTCAAGGCAACGGGTTCCAGCGGACCTGTCCAACAGTGGGCAGCGCCAGACAGTTTCGCGTTATGACGTCAACCTGGGCGTGGCTGCCTGGGAAATAGACTTCTTCGGCAGAATTCGGAGTTTTAAAGAGCGAGCGCTCCAGGAATTCCTCGCATCGGAGCAGGCGCAACGCAGCGCTCAAATCATGCTGGTGTCATCCGTGGCCAACGCCTATCTGACGCTTGCGGCTGATTTGGAGAGCCTGCGTTTAGCCGAGACAACCCTTAAATCGCAGCAGGGTGCTCACGACATCATCAAGCGCCGCTACGAGCTCGGTCTTACACCGGAGCTGGATCTATTCCGAGCCCAAACCCAAGTGGAGACCGCCCGGGGTGACATCGCGCGCTACACTCAGTTGGCGGCCCTGGACGAGAATGCTCTGAACCTGCTGGTTGGCGCGCCCGTTCCTCGGGAGTTACTGCCGATCGAACTGGCCAAAGTCACTCCTCCTGCAGACCTCAACGCAGGAGCGAAGTCAGAACTGCTCTTGCTCCGGCCGGATGTGCTTCAGGCGGAAAATCTGTTGCGGGCTGCCAATGCGGATATTGGCGCAGCCCGGGCAGCGTTCTTCCCGCGCATCTCTCTAACGGCTGCCATTGGAACGGCCAGCGGTGAGCTCTCCGGACTGTTCAAAAACGGGTCCGGAACATGGAGCTATGCGCCACAAATTGTGATGCCGATCTTTGACGCTCGCACATGGTCGGCGCATCGGGCTGCCAAGGTTCAGCAGCAGATTGCTGTGACCCAGTACGAGGGCGCCATACAGGCAGCATTCAGAGAGATAGCGGATGCGCTGGCAACACGCGGGACGATCGACCGGCAGGTGGATGCTCAAGCTGCTTTAGTGAAAGCCGTTGGCGAAACCTATCGGCTGTCGAATTCCCGGTACGAGAAGGGCCTGGATAACTACCTGAGTGTGCTGGATGCTCAAAGAGCATTGTACTCGGCAGAGCAGGGGTTGGTGTCAGCCAGGCTAGCCAAGGTCGCCAGCCAGGTCCGGCTGTACGCCGTGTTAGGTGGAGGCGCCCAAGCCACCAGCTCGTTTGCGCCGCCCGCCACGCTAATCTCTGGAGCTAAACGGTAGGATTTATACGCCCAAGGAGATGGGACAGGGGAACAAGCCCGGTGCAACCTAGGTTGCGCCGGGCTTTCTGTTAGGTCTCAGGCGTGGCTCACGCTGAGAACGGGTGAACCGAGTATGGGAGCCTGATTGTGGTTTAGCCAAAACTCTCCAATGGCTTTAACCATGCTCACCAGCTCTTTCGAATCGGACGGTTTCACAAGGAAAGCACTCGCGCCTAAAGCATAGGCGTTTGTCACATCCGTCTCGTGCTTCGAAGAGGTCAGCACAATCACGGGCAAGCCTGTCAGTCGCGATTCTGATCGAATCCACTTAAGGACATCCATGCCGGGAACCAAAGGCAAACGCAGGTCCAGCAACACCAGGCTGGGCAATGGGAACTGGTAGCGATCTGCATAGGCGCTCTGTCCTGAGAGATAGTCCAGAGCTGCCTGTCCATCGGTCACCACCTGGACGGGATTGGAGATACCCGCGTTCTTAAATGCGCGTTTCATGAAGAAGACATCGTCTTCACTGTCTTCTACCAGCAGAATAGTACGATTCATACTTTTAAAGCAGCGGGCAGATCAATCCAGAACTTGGTGCCAACCCCCAGGGCTGATTCAAGTCCTACGGAACCACCCATTCGTTCGACGGTCTTTTTTACAATTGAGAGCCCAATGCCAGTTCCATCGTATTGGGCCGGGCCGTGAACACGTTCAAAGATGTTAAAAATGCGGAGGTGGTTCTTGGGATCTATTCCAATTCCATTGTCCTCCACCCAGATACGCACCGTGCCATTTCTGCGCATCGTGTGCACTCTCACGTGAGGCTTGCGGCCTGGAGGGATAAATTTGACGGCGTTTGCAAGCAAGTTCGAAAGGCACTGAGTCAAGGATGCCTCGTGGGCGATCACGGGCGCCAGGGGATGCGAAATTGAAATGTCCGCATTAGGTTGCTGGAATTCCGGATACTGGTAGATAATTTCCTGCACCAGTTTCGCAAGGTCCACGGGGACAAGAGTGATTTCTGCACGCGCCGCCCGGCTGTAGAGCAACACGTCCTGGATCAGCCGGTCCAGCCGGCCTGCGGATCGGCAAATCCGGTCGAGAAACGTGCGCCCATCCTCGGTCAGGCCGGTTTCATCCACGAGCAGCAACTCCGAGTACTGTTGCATGGCGCGAAGCGGCCCGCGCATGTCGTGTGAGATGCTATAGGAAAATGCCTCCAGTTGTGCGTTGGTTTCCTTCAACTTGGCCGTTCGCTCCTGTACCGTCTCCTCCAACTTGTCGGCATGCCGTGAGATCGTCTCTTTTGCGAGGATGAGCTCGTGCTGGCTCGTTTCCAGGTGATCGGTCCGGCTCTGCAGTTCATGAAACATCCGTTCGCGCTGCTGCAGGAGATCACGGATTTCGCACTGCCGACGTCTGGCACGCAGTGCCGATCGAATGGCGCTGACCAGTGTAACTCTGCGCAGAGGCCGTTCCAGGAGGGTGACTGCGCAGCGGCTCCCAAGGTCTTGCAGAAAACCGGCACCCTTAGCTGTGGCCTCTCCGCCACTTATCAGCACAATTAACGGCAGATCAGACCATGCAGGCTGATTCGCTAAAAGCGCTGCCAGACATTCCAGGCTTTGCCTGGCCAACCCTTCCTGAGCAACCAGCAGAGCTCCAGCTCCCTCCTTGGCCCGGTCGCACATTTCCGGGAGATTCTCACAAACAACAGTCAACATGCCTTCGCTTCGCAGAACCTCCGAAGCGTTGATCGCGTCCCGCCCGCTGGGCGCTACGATTAACACGCGTGAATCAAGGCAGTGCATGTGGCCTGTCAGGTTCATTCTGTAGCATCTGATCCGGCGATCCTAGGAACCGCGGCGTCCCAGTGAGCACTCCCTGAAAACTAGTCAGAGGATCTCCAACCTCGAGGCCACTTGCTGCTATGCGAAATTCACGGATGGTGTGTTCAGGGCCCCCCGTGCGCTTCTTGATAACGGAAATGGCTTTCCGGACCGAGCCGGCGGATTCGAAGAAACGCAGCAGAAGCACTGTATCTGCGAGGTATGTGACATCGATAGGCCCCTGCATGGCACCCACCGGGCCTTGCTGGGCCACTGTGATGATCGAGGCTATTCCTTGTTGACTCAAAAAGGTCAATACCTCGTGCAGATGCACACCAAGGAACTTCTCATTCGGCACCGCGTTGAGATAGCCGTTGAGGCTATCTATGACAACGAGCCGAACGCCCCTGTTAAGAACCTGGTTCTTTATAACGTAAACCAGCTCGCCAGGGCTCATTGAGGCGGGGTCTACCTGCCTGACAAGCAAATTGCCCTCCTGCACTGGTCCTGAGAGGCCCATCCCCAGAGCGTCACTGCGGTCGAGCAGGGTTTGAGCATTTTCATCAAAAGTGAATATGCTCGCGCGGTGTCCATCACGAATCATGCATTTGGCGAACTGCAATCCAAGAGTGGACTTGCCCGTGCCCGCCGGACCAATGATGAGCGTGCTGGTGCCCATGTCGAGGCCGCCGCCGAGCAACGAATCCAGTTGTGGCAATCCGCTGCCCAAGCGCTGCCTTTCCCCCTGGATGCGTACGGGTGGGTAGTTGGATGCAACCAGCCTGGGAAAGACATCGATCCCGCCCTTCCGTAAAGTGAAATCGTGGTATCCCCCGCGGAAATCCACCCCGCGCAGTTTGGTGATCCGGAGGCGTCTCCGTTCCGGTCCGTATTCTGGAGTGTGCACCTCAAGCGCGATGACACCATGCGCAATGCTAAGCACTTGCAGATCGCGTTGTTCCAACTGATCATCCAACATCAGCACCGCCACGTTGCTCATAGAAAAGAACTGCTTCAAGGCAAGCATCTGGCGCCTGTAACGCAAGGGTGTTTCAGACATCAGCCGCAGTTCGGCAAGCGAATCGAGCACAACCCGGGAGGGCTTCATCTGGCGAATCTGCTGCATGAGGAAATCAGCCGTGCGATTGAGCTCAATCTCAGAAGGGTGAAACAACGTGTCGGGAGCGAGAGTTTGAAGATGCCGCTCTATCGTGGAGAGTTCAAGGAAGTCTATGCCATCCAGATTCCAGCCGTGTGACGAGGCTATTTGATCCAGCTCAGGCTTCGTCTCCGACAGGGTAATATAGAGCACCCGCTCTTTTTGTCGTGCCCCTTCGAGCAGGAAACTCAAGCCCAAGGTCGTTTTGCCAGCTCCCGGATCGCCTTGCACAAGATACAAGCGATTCCTTGGGAGCCCACCGCCGATAACTTCATCAAGGCCTTCGATGCCGAAGGCACAAGCTGGAATGGACGCCGCTTCCATGTTCTGACTGATCTAGAAATATTGGTTTATCGCCCGTCACAACGTTCCGTTGGGACAGCAGCGGAAGATGCTTATGGGACGCAAGATTCGAAATGGGGTGATTACCTTAAAGGTTCGGAGGGGAAGCTAAAAAAACGCTATGCCGCCCGTGAGGGCCGGGCGGCATAGAACAGTTGGCGGATCTTGAGTTCCGTCTTCAGGCGGTAGAACCCAAAGATCCGCCAGGCTGCAAGAAGACATGAGATAAAACTATACTAAGGATATACTTGTCCCGTTCTGCTTTACCATCCCATCGGCGGCCATCGCCGTGTCAACCAGAGCCGTTTCGCAGTTTAGCATAATCAATGCCAGCCTCTGAAACCCTCAGTTCACGCGTATTTTGCCGGAATCGCTTTTCTTCCTCGCGTTAAGTTCACGCGCTTTGCGTGGACTTCACGCCTCAAAAAGGGAATGACTCAGCCGCGTCCCTCTGCAGACGCGGCCAGGGGGGATTGTTCAGTATTCCGCGCGTAGACGGAAGAACCGATAAGGTGCGCTGCGAGGCAGGGTGATGTTCATTGGTTGATCGGCGATCGAGCACGTGATTCCTGTCTCGTAGGGCGTCCAATCGACCAGGTTCGTGGAGGAATCCACATGATAGGTCACTCCCAGCATTCCCGCCCATTTCAAGGCGAGCGCGTCCGCTTCAAGCTGCGGGGCCAGCGCAGGCACTTCACTCACAGGTATCACCAAATAATCCTGCCCCAGAACTGTGGTAGTCAAAGCCTCATACATCCGGAATGCAGGGGCGGCTTTGAGGTTTGGGTCGGTCGGGCAAACCATTGGGCTGCCTAACGGAGGGATGCTCAATGAGTAGGTGCCATCTGAGGCTGTCATAGCAGATACGTATAGGCCAGCAGCGCTGGCTTGGAGTGGAAGGTTTGCCACTGGTTGGTGCCGAGTGTTCAGAACCCGGCCTTCAATGCGCGGCCACTGAGCGGCATCAAAAAAGACTGAGCCGTTTTGACCGGGCTCGAAGCCAGGGCCGCCGAGGGCTGCGGTTGTACCCGCGAAAACGTTTACAGGAGCATAAACCGCGATCCGGCCTCCACCTCCGCCTCCGCCCTTGTTCAGATTCCCGGCTCCGCCATGCGCCGTCACTGACCCGTTGCCTGAAAACATTTTCGCCAGGAGTAGAATGCTGCCGCCAGCTCCGCCTCCCGCGTCATCTTGCACCGCATCATTCCCATTCGCAGTGAGCCGGCCATTTAGCACCAAATGTCCGCCTACAAACAGTCGAATGGCACCACCGCCTTCGGAGCCAGTCCACTCCGGGGCTCCGGTTCCTTGCCCGCCGCCGCTTCCCCAGAGCGTGGGCTGGTCGACGCTGTCATTCACGGAACCTCCAGCTTGATAAGCCGAAGCCCCCCCGCGTCCACCATGGCCACCTCCGCTGCCGGCCTGATTGGTGGAACTGCCAGCCCCTGGTCCCTGGTTAATGTAATGGCCCAGTCCATCAACTGTGATCCGCCCTGTTTTCTCGACAACGGCGTTTCCAAGAACGACCACACTTGGGTGCTCATGGTGTCGCACGGTCAGTGCTCCATCGGCGCCCACAAACAAGTTGCTGAGCTGTAATGACGCTCCTGAGCTGGCTGCTTTCGCCCCGTTAAGGATGCGTAAGTCGTAGGGAGCCGTCGTGACGCTCAGCAGTGTATTTGTGCCGAACTGACCGTTATTATCCACAGTCACACTGGGCAAGGACGAGGTGCTGGTTTGCCTGCAGACGGTGCCTGCCCCGCCTATGCTGCTCTGGCTGATGCCTCCGAAGGCAGTGATGCGGCCCGTGAAGGAGTCCTGAGGGCAGATAAGGGCAATGCGTCCGCCGCCGCCCGGACCACCGGCTTCATTCCCGTCCCCTCCATTGGCCTGAATAGTCCCCGAACCGGTCAGAGTGGTGCACTGGACTAAAACTGTTCCGCCAGCACCACCGCCTCCGCCGGGGCGGCCGCCAACAGACCCGTTTGCCGAGATGAGCCCATTATTAACCATTACCCCCGAAAGCGAGATATTGAGAATTCCTCCTCCGGCTCCTCCCATGTTTTGAATTCCGCCGCCACCGCTCCCGGCCTCGCTCGGTGTTGTTAATGAACCATACCCGATGCCGCCTTCCGCTGTTGCGAATTCTGAGGGCCGAGTACCTGCGCCGCCATATCCACCATACCCGCCACCACCGCCAACTGCTCCGGCCCGAGTCTGAAGCATGCTGCCTGCGCCCGGCCCCTGGCCAGCGGCGAACCCGGTGCCATCCGCAAGAATACCGCCGCCTTCGGCTATTGTTAGAGAGGCTGCCTTGCAGATCATTTGTGTGGTCCAGAGCCAGCCATTGGATGCCAGAATCAGGTTTGCTGTCGGCTGCACCGATACGTAGAAAACGATTCCCCCGTTTGCTACCTCGAGATTTGCATAAGACATTCCCAGGATCGAAGTGTTGGTGCCTAATCGGCCTCCGTTATCCACATAAACGGTGCCGGGTTGAACATACTTTTGAGAGCGATAGATTGTGCCGGCACCACCTGTGGTAAAGCCGGTGCCTCCATAGGCCGTAACCCGGCCCGTAAAGGTGTCCTGATCCGAGGAAATCGTGATTCGGCCACCGCCACCTCCCCCGCCTTGAAGTGTGCCGTTGCCACCATTCGCTGATATGAGCCCACTTCCTGTAATAGACTGTGCACTAATAGCAATGCCACCGCCGGAGCCGCCACCAGCAAGGGTTCCCATTCCGTTCCCGCCATTGGCCGAAATTGTCCCCTCGAGCAGTAGATTTCCAAATATCAAAAGGCGTACACTCCCACCACCGTTCCCGCCTACACCGCCACTCTGAGTCGGGTAGAGGGTATAACCTGCACCGCCGCTTCCCAGGTAGACAGCCAACGTAACAGAGCCAATGTCTCGCCCCCCAGGATTCGATTCTGATACCCAGCTTGCGGCGCCCGACCCTCCAAAGCCACCATAGCCGCCTCCGCCGGAAGACCCGCCACCCTTTCCAGGCCCTTGTCCTGATGGATAACCTTTTTCATTCGCGTTGATTGCACCTCCTTTTGCGATTTGGACATTGCCTGAGACTCTTATCATTGCGCCGGCAGGCGTCGTATCGCCGATGAGGACACTGCCTCCCGGGCCAACCGTTAGGTTGTCCAGAGTTGCCAGCGCACTCACTACTACCGATGCGCCATTACTGATTAGCAAATCTATGGTGGCATACCCGCCCCACACGCTCGGGGCTCCTCCCACTTGCCCACCATTGTCAAAAACGAGAACACCCTTACCCGAAGGCATCTGTTTCAGGTAAAGAGATCCCGCACCGCCTGGTACATATCCGCTTCCTCCTTTGACAGAATAGCGACCCTGGAAGAAGTTGATCTCAGATTGAACGCTGATGCGTCCGCCTCCTCCGCCGCCCCCATTTTGTCCTCCGTTGCCACCGTCGGCGATCAGGGCGCCTGTGCCGGAAATGGTACCCACAGACAGGCTAATGGAGCCACCTGAGCCGCCCCCGGAATTTGTTGATCCATCGGTGGCTGAGGCGGTCATAGTGCCGTTTAGAATCATTTTTCCGCTGACGGTCACTGCCAGCATACCACCACCTTTGCCGCCACCGTACAATGAACTCGCGGAACCACCTGTGCTTCCAACAGTCGTGGGATTGGATGCATCACCATAGGTCGAGCCGTTCTGTGTTCTGTCTGTCGAGCCTGCTCCAGCTCCACCGCGGCCTCCGTGACCGGCTCCTCCCGACCCGGCAGGATTGCTCTCACCGGCCCCTGGGCCTGTTGGACTGGGGTATCCGCCCCCATCCAGGTTGAACCCGCTAGTTCCGTCAACGAACAAATTGCTGACATTGAACCACTGACTTGAGGCTATGATCCAGGCATTCGCAGTGAGATCGAGATCACCGCATGTCACCCTGTCTCCTCTCTGACTGATCCTTGCGCCATTCCGGATGGAAACATGTCCTGCCACAAACTGGGGCAGTGGAGTGTCCGAGCCAACTCGACCGCCGTTATCGATAATTAGGTCCTTATAAATAGAAGAACGAGAGCTCAAAGAAATGGTGCCAGCCCCTCCTGGTGAATTGCCATCTCCACCACGCACGAGGAGACTGCCCTTAAACAGGTTCGTGTCAAAGCTAATGGCAATTCGTCCACCACCGCCGCCGCCCCCCTTTAATGAGCCGTCGCCGCCCTCACACGAGATAATTCCCGACCCGGTAATGAACTTGGCAGTGAGCGAAAGCCCCCCTCCTGAGCCGCCGCCTCCTGAGAGTGAATTCTTGGAAGCCTCACCGTTAGCCGAGATTACCCCGTCCACGCGCAGTTGGTTTGCAACGGTGAGATTCAGGACACCACCTCCAGCGCCTCCCATGGTATGGCCTCCAGCGCTGCCCATCTGACCTGCATTGAAAGGTTCGCCATATGACGCACCACCCATGGATTCTCTGCCGGTCGAAGGTGATCCGCCTCTGCCCCCGTACCCGCCTCCTCCTGCAAAGTCTCCCGAAGTCTTCCCTGGCCCTGCCCCGCGGGATTGTGCATACCGGCCATCCAGTCTGATCGCGCCACCCGATTCAACTGCCGCGTTTCCTGAAATAGTTACCATCTTGATTCCATAGCTGCTGGTGGTCAGCAGACCGCCTGCTTGCACGAATAGTCCTCTGAGTTGGGAAAATGGAAGCTCGGTGGCCGCACCGCGCCTGATGACGAGAGTTCCGGGGTTATCATTCGTAAGGTTCGAAGAGCTTAACAAGAAAGTGAATGCACCTGTCTGGCCTTCATTGTCAGCCAGCAACGTGCCGTATGAATCGCCTTGAGCTTTTGTGTAGATGACCCCGGCTCCGCCTGATTCGTATCCATCGCCTCCGCGGGCCGAGATGGATCCAAAAAATAGATTCAGTGTATGCGCGATAGAGATTCGTCCTCCGCCCCCACCTCCTCCACCATAAATTCCTGACCCATTGCCATTGCCACCGATAGCCGCAATTCTACCCGAACCGGCCAGCGAACCGACCTCCATCCAGATGCTGCCGCCCGAACCTCCACCCGCAGCCGGATTCCAACCGTCCATCCCGTTGGCTGAGATCGAGCCATCGCATAGTAGCATGCCGGAAACGAGCAAGCGAATAGTCCCGCCACCCCTGCTGCCAACCTCTCCGAACGAGCTGTAGCCGCTGCCTCCTCCACTGCCAGGTTCAAACGGTTGGAGGAACTGGCCATAACCACGGCCACCGGTTGTTGCGGTATTATAAGTGAGACCTGAACCGCCGAGGCCTCCATAACCGCCTCCCCCTCCGACAGCAGTGCCAAGCACCGACTCCGTCTTGCCAGCACCCAGACCTTGGCCCGGATAATGCCCAGATCCATCCGCACGGATCGCGCCGCCCGCATGAATCGTTACGTTGGATGCTGCAACGATCACACGATTGCTCAGCGTGAGTAATGCGTTGGACTGGACCAGGAGACTGGCTACTCCACCGTCGGCTGTCCAGGCAAGATCGCTTCCATCAGCGATTACGAGGTCGAATGCCCCAAAATCGAGGAGCGGGCTTGCGCCTGGAAGCGCACCGTTGTCGTATCGTAACTCGCCGCGATTCTCACCAATTTTAGAGTAAATCGAGCCGGCTCCGCCGTTGGCATAGCCTTCGCCTCCACGAGCCTGCATCGAGCCATTGAATGCCATTTGCGCCGCATCCAACGCGATGCGCCCACCACCACCACCGCCGCCCTCGACAGGTTCTCCGGCCCCGCCGTCTGCATTTATGCTTCCAGATCCCACCAGCAAGCCAGCTTTCAGCCAAACTGATCCGCCGGAACCGCCTCCGGTCCGACTTTCTGATCCGTTGGCTCCCCGGGCAGTTATTGTTCCATCCAAGCGCAGCATTTTTCCGACGCTTAACTTGACCGCACCGCCACCCGAGCCGCCTGGAAGCCCTGAGAGACCCGAGCCCCCGCCGCTCCCTTTTGTAATTGGTTGGAGAGCCGAGCCGTATCCGGAGCCCGGAACTGCACCGGTTGCGCTCGGCCCGCCGAACCCCCCGTGGCCGGCACCACTGCCGCTAATAGGGGCCAAATAGCCCGGCGCAGATCGGCCAGCCCCGGGGCCTTGTCCGGGGCCGAAGCCGCGACCGTCCCCGTCGATTTTCGCACCTGCGGAAATCCACGTGTCTCCGGCGACGCTAAGGTTCAGGCCGGTCGGGATTACGAGCCCGGAGCTGACATAATTGACCAGAACCGTGGAGTCCTGAGGGATGCTTGATCCAGGAACCAGTTGCAGCGAGACGATTCCGTTGGTGCCCAGGGATATGGTATAATCTATCTGATTAGTATAGACTGAGGAGTTTTCCGCATTTTTAACCACAATGCTGGAAGGGACAATCCCGGGTGACAACAGAGCAGTGGGATTGGTGAGATGCAGTGAGTATGGCTCGTTTGTAATCGCGAGTTCCCCCGGCAGGAAACCATCCGGTACGTGCGTGTGGGTGAGAACAGCCCCGCCAAGCAGTTGCAGGCTCGCAAACGCATGCGGGCCATCTACTGTGAGCACACAATTGCTTACGATGAGGGGTTCCCCATCGAAACGCTTGTCGTCGGGAGCCAGGGTTGCATCTCCATTGAAGGTGATGGCAGGGGCTTGCAGGGTTAAACTAAACAGGATGAGAGTAGCGCAGTTGTTCCAGAGAGCATTCTTCATATATAAAACCCCGATACGGGTGCTAAGCGTGAATGGCTCTTTATTGGAACGAGCCTAGCCTCGAGGAGAACCCGTTCAGCCGTGCAATCCCATCGTTGGCCATCGCCGTGTCAACCAGAGCCACTCTGCCTTTAGCATAACTAATGCCATGTGCAAAAACGCTGAAATCTCGCATGAACTGATGACGTCAACGGCTTTTTCCGCGTTAAGTTCACGCGCTTTGCGTGACTTACGTTCGGGAAACCAACGGTCACGAGACCGGCTCGTTCGACAACAGCGTTAGTGGACGACTGCACACTACGCTGCCTCGGTGGCGTTGAACAGTGTGCGTTTAGCGGCACATCTTCCAGCGATTAGCACTTTGCGCCTTCCCGTGCGATTCGTTAGGATGTCAGCTATGGCGCTGCTCGCCCGAGTTCTATTACTGATCTGCTGTCTGACGATGGCTGGGGGAACCTTGTACGGTGCCACTTCGGCCGAGAATCGTGCCTTCAATGCGGCGGCCCATTCCTTCCGAGCCACTATTTGGGATCGCGCCGAAGCGGAGTTTGCCGAGTTCGTGGAGAAATTCCCGGAATCTACCCGGTTAGCCGAGGCGATTCTGTTTCAGGCTGAAGCGCGGTTGGAGCGCAGCAATTACACAGGAGCGGCGGAATTGCTGCTCAAGCACCTCGAACAGGCTGGCCCATGGCGCGACCAGTATCTCTTCTGGCTTGGCGAAGCCCATTTCCGGCAAGGCAGCTTCCAGGCTGCCAGCGAGCAGTTCACGCGGGTCATTCAGGAGTATCCGGCTTCTTCACGAAGAGTGGAAGCGGGTTTGGGACAGGCTACCTCCCTGGCCCAACTCAAACAATGGGAACCGTTAATCGCTTTGCTCCAGGTGACTAATGGCTGGTTTGAGCAGGCAGCCCAAGCGACGCCAACCAATCAGCTTGTCTTGCGTGGTTACCTCCTTTTGGGCGAAGCACAGTTGGCTTTAGGCCGTCCTGACGCCGCTGCTGCAGCGCTTCAACCTGTGGTGGGAGCCAGCATTCCGACACGAAGCGCCTGGCAGCGCGAGTTTCTGCTTGCCCGGATTCGTCTCGCGGAGGGAAAACTTGAGGATGCGCTGAAAGGCGTTACCAACCTATACGCCTTGGCGGCGGAAACCGGCCAGCGGAATCTGCTGGCGGAAAGTTATGCGTTGGGAGCGGCCCTTCTTGAGCGTGCTGGAAAGTATGAAGAAGCTCTCCATACCTACACAAGCAACCTGGTGGATGGGGTGACTTTGGAACGCCAGCAGGAAGCGCTCCTGCGGATCTCAGCTTTGGCGATGAATCCAAAAATGGCTCAGCCGGCTCTTATTATCCTGGAAAAGTTCGTGAGCCAGATGCCCGAGAGCACCGCGGCCCCGCTCGCCTGGCTAAGTCTTGGTGAGTTGAGGCTAAAGCAGCATCTAACTCCTGAAACAGGATCTTCACCAACTCCGGGAACAAATTTGCTGACGTTGGCAATGCAGGCCTTTAGTGAGATCACCAACCGGTTTCCGCAACATGCCGTGGCTGCGCGTGCCTACCTGAATCTTGGATGGGGGTTCTGGCGTGCCGGGCAGATGGCCGAGAGTGAAGCGAGCTTTGCAGTGGCGGCGGAACGGCTTACCGAGCCTTACGATCAGGCTATTGCGGTCATCAAGCTGGCTGACGCCCAGTTTCAACAACGCAAGTTAACCAACGCCGCAGCCAGTTACAGCAGGTTCGTGACGCAGTTCGGTGAGGTGCAATCCGTCAAAACCAATTTGTTGGAACGCGGTCTCTATCAACTGGTGCGTGCCGCGGTTGAAAGCGGGGATATGCCCGGCGCCGAGGCGGCAATGGAACGGTTGCTTAAGGATTTTCCTCTGGGTTTCTATGCTGACGATGCCGTCCTGGTCGCTGGGCAATCGAAGGCACAGCGTAATCCCGCAGGCGCACGCGCTGTTTTTCAAGCGTTTCTCCAGCAGTCACCGAAGGCACGGCTGGCTCCGGAAGTGCACCTCGCCCTGGCCCGGACTTATCAGGACCAGGAACAATGGACCAATGCGGTGGCGGAGTATGACCGGTGGCTGGATTCCTACAAGGAGCATCCGGCACGAGTCGCAGCGGAGTATTATAGAGCATGGTCAGAATTCCAGGCCGGGCATGATACCAACGCTGTTAGTGCGTTTACCAACCTGGTCGCTCGCTACAATGACCCGTTATATACTCCTCTGGCTCAACTTTGGGTAGCAGACTACTACTACAGCCGGGACAATTTCTTCAAAGCGGAAGAGAATTACAAAGCTCTGTTTCAGAGCACTAACCTGCCTCCGTCCGAGATGCTTTACCAGGCGCGCCTGATGGCTGGCAGATCTGCGCTCGGACGCCAGGGCTGGCTGGATGCGATCAATCACTTCACAAACCTCACCAGCAACCTGGACCATTACCCGGTCGATCTCCGCATTCAAGCCATGTTCGCCTATGGGGACACGCTAATGACGATGGATGCCCCAGAAACGAACAAACTGGCGAACCTGGGAAGGGCGCTCGAGGTCTTCAGTAAGATCTGCAACGACTATCCGACGAATCAATACGTCGCGCTGGCTTGGGGACAGAAGGCGAATTGCCTGCTCCAATGGGCACAGTCATCGGGAGACTACGATCCGGCGACCAACGCCTTCCACCAGGTGATCCAGTCGCCGCAAGCCGACGGCACTGCCCGCTGCATTGCGAGCGTTGGCTTGGGGGTGGTTTACGAGAAGCGGGCAGACTCATCGACCAACAGCCAAAAGACGCTGTTTCTGCGCGACGCCTGGCATCGCTATTTGGACGTCTTTTATGCCTCCCCTAAGGTGCTGAGGGAAGGGGAGCAGTGCGACCCGTTTTGGCGCAAGAAGGCCGGCTGGGAGGCCGGCCGTCTTGCGGAGACCCTTCAGGAGTGGTCCCAGGCCAAAAGTATTTACGAGCAGCTCCAGAGGGAGTTCCCGGTATTGGGACCTCGCCTGGAGCGATCGCTACGGAAAGTGCAGGAGCAGCTCAATCGCGAGGCAAAATAGCGGCTACTTCAGTGCCGGAGTTTGCGCCGGAGCCGTTTTGGTTTCAGCCTCGTCCCGTTTGGGAGCTTTTACTACCATGGCCAGGACTGCTCCAATCAGAAGGAGAACGGCTGAGGTGGTAAAGGAATAAGAGTAAGAGCCAAAATGGTCACGGATGCGTCCTCCCAGGACCGGCCCCAGCACCCCGGCGATTCCAAATCCGGTAAAAAGCAGACCGTAGTTAACACCCAAATTGCGAATGCCGTAGAAATCGGCTGTCGCAGCCGGCATCAGCGTGAAGATCGTGCCGTAACATAGGCCGGTAAAGGCGGAACCAAACACCAGCAGAGCAGGGGTGGTGTACATGGGGAAGATGAACATGTTGACTGCCTGCAAGCTGAAAGCCAGCACCATCGTGCGGGTGCGCCCTATTTTGTCGGAGACCACTCCGCTGATCACCCGGCCCGCGGTGTTAAAGATCGCGAGGATAACGATCGGCACGAATCCCCATTTCCAATTGGCCTGCTCCTTGGCAATGATCGCGACGTGGGCTATGACCATCAAGCCAGCCGAGGCTGCGAGTGCGAACATGACCCAAAGCTGATAGAATTGAGGCGTCCGCAGCATCTCAGGCCAGTCGAGCTCGCGCTTGGTGCTGGGCGCGGACTTTGGGGCTCCAGAAGCGGCAGGGGCCGGAGCGGCCACATAACCGGCCGGAGGATTGGCCAGGAACTGAGCCAACACACACACAAGCACGATGGCTCCTAGACCCAGAAACAGGAACGTCCTTGAGATCGTGGTGTGTTCCAATAAACACTGAGTTAATGGGGATATATAGACAGCCGCCAAACCAACGCCGCTGACAACGATGCCTGTAATCAACCCTTTTCGTGCGGGTGGAAACCATTTGATGCTCGGCGGGGTTGTGGCCGAATAGCCCAACCCGATCCCAATTCCGCCGATCACACCAAAGGTAAGCACCATGACCAATGGAGTCTGTGCAAATGAGGATAGGATCAGACCTATTCCCAGGATGATGCCTCCGAGCATCACCACCACTCTCGGGCCGATCTTGTCCTGCAAGCGTCCGGCGAAAACCATCGTGATGGCGAATGCCGCGGTGGACACCGTGAAAGGAAGGGCAGCCTGAGTTTTACTCCACCCCCATTGTCCAACCAGCGCTTTGCCCATCACGCCCCAGGCATAGAGCACCCCAAGGATAAGGTTGATTGAGAGGGCGGCGAGCACGACGGTCCAGGCGCGCACCGACGAGGGTGGATTTTGGGTTTGGGTACTCATAGCGGGCAGTTTTTTAGATTTGTCAGGTTGTGTGGTCGGAGATTAGCAGCATTAACAATGTGAAAACAATCCATTTCCTGAAAGTGGAAGAGGCCTCTCGGCTCGTTTCGTGATTTCTATGCTTTCATTCGGATTTGTCCGCAGATGGCACAGATGGCCGCAGATGAAAGGGGAGCCTTCGGATGTAGCGCCAGGCGTCCTCGTTCCGAGGCGACCGGGTCAGGCATTCTCCGCGAGAATGACGTAACATGAGATTCTGGCACCCCTCGTCGGGGTGCTGCTTCCATTCGGAACTGACCGGAGGTCTGCGCTGCGCTCCGACGCTCCGGCTACTGTTTGGCAACCCTTCTGGTTGCGGTGATGCGGAAACCTTCAACCAACTTGGTCGGGAATGCTGCGGTTCGGTTGTGCCTGAAGATACGCGGGCGGATGAACAGGATACGAGGGACTTGGTATTGCAGGCCCGGTCTCCGCACCGGGCGCGTTCCATTGTTTTTCCGAGCTCTTGACTTTAATTTCCATTCGGGTTTACTGGCCCTGTGACCGGTCTCATCCAGCGTAAGAAAGAAAGCGCAACCAACGAACTGCGGTTGGTGTATGACGACTGGGGGGATTGTCATCCTCCAAGACCGATTGGCCCTGGCACACCACCAACCTGGCCAAGCTATTGAGGGGCGACATGCGCTGGAAGCTGACCGATGTCATCGTAGCCATTTGCGCTGTGGGGCTGCTAGCGCTCTTCGCTATTGCTGTTTCTTGCAAACGTGCCAATTACGCGCGAACCGAGTGCAGTTACAACCTCAAGATGGTTCATCTCGATTATGCGAACTATCTTATTGACCACGGCAATTTCGTTACCCAGCTTTCGACAAATAAAGGTGGAACGATGGAATCAGCAGATCAATTGACCAATGCCGCTGTTCACTTTCAGGCGCTGGTATCTAAAGATGTTCCGCCATTCCATCACTTGGTCTGTCCGCTTGATAGATCCGTTCAAGCTGCTACGTCGCACAGCTTGGCGAACTCAGACCTGTCCTACTTCCTGTCCCTGAATCCTCCAACCGAACAAGGGCGATGGATTTTGAGTGGTAATCGGAATGTCTCATTCTCTGGCGAATCTCGCAAAGCTGTTTGGAATCGTGCCATTGGCTTGCATGGAGAGACTGGGTACTTGCTGTTCCTCGACGGCTCAGTTTCTCAAGTTGACAGCGTTGGATTGGAAAAGTCTTTCAACCAAGGCGGCAATACGGCGAATCGAATTGCAGTTCCCTGAGCCGCCTTTGCCGCTACCTGTTACGAGCTTTTTTGCCGTCATAGCCTTGGCCAATCGGCGTCAGAGTGTGGTGGGGATGTTGGCCTCACTGGCGTCTGATTTTGTGGCCGAACAGCCACGCTTTGATCAAAGCGATGCGAACGGTTGAAGGTTTCCTGTTGAATGTTGAAGGATGGGGCAGAGCCGTAATATGAGATTCTGGCACCCCAAGTCCGGGGTGCTGCTTCCATTCGGAACTGACCGGAGGTCTTCGCTGCGCTCCGACGCTCCGGCTACGATCTGGCAACCCTTCTGGTTGCGCCGATGCTGATCCGCTCAACCGTTCGGCTTGCCCAGGTTGCTCGGACTGCATGCGGGACGTACGCAGACGGATGAACACGATACCAAGGTCTTGGTGTTGGGGGCGCAATCCCGTTGGATTGGGGAGCCAATCCCCCGCGATGGCTTGTGGGCGGCCCTATGACTCTGGAATTGTCCGCACGCGATAATAGCGATGGGGGGCCGTTTGTGGCTCGGTCCAGTTCGCCTGGGAATTGGACGGGGAAACTGTGTCGATCGGCGTAAACGCAGAGGTTAGGTTGGTTGTTGCCAAAATTTCGTAAGTCTCCCCGGCGATCGCGGGCCAACTCAAAACCGGAGGAGGAGCCGTGATGAGAACCGGAAAACGAGCAGGAGCATCTGCTACGAGCCGGATGGGAGAAGTCTCAGCTCGAAAGACCTGGCCGTTGTTTGCTGTTACAACTGCGAAGAAAGGATGAAGACCTTCGCCCAATGTTCCCGTCGGGATATTGAAAACCGTTTGCTGAGTGCTGGCTGATGAACCGATTTGGCCGCCGGTTGAATACAATTCAATGGAGCTGATCGTGGGGATCGTGGCTGCTACCCTAAAACTGAGCACTGCATCGGCCAGCGTGTTGCTGCCTCCGAATAGCGGCTCAAGCGAGGCCGACCAGTTCAGGTTTTGGACTGTCACAGGCAACTTAGAGCGGGTTTGTGTGCGCACATGACTTCCTTCGGTGGCAACTGCAAGCAGTTCGTGGTTACCATCAGCGAGACCAGTGGTTTCCAGGGAAAACGTAAGTGGCAACGTTTGGACACCAGCCGCAACATAAAGATGGTTACGAGGACGGAGATCCGGGACATTCTCGTCCAATCGATTGTTGCCTGAGGGGGTAAAGGAAAGGGAGCCGACTCGTGACACCTGTAGTTGTGCTGCACGCCAGCCTGGCGAGTTTGCCTGTAGATTGAACGCCACTCGCGAGGTGGTGCCCGCTGTACGATTTACCAGATCGATCAACCGCAGGCCGTTGGATGCTGCGCCTAATGTGTTGGTGTTGACGGCTGCCTGCAGTGCTTGGGCCATCTCATAAAGACTCTGTGATTCCGAGTTTGTGACGCTGATGCTGGTTTGAGATCCGTTGGTCAAGGTAATGGTAATGCCGAGCACGGTTCCTGAAACAGGAGAGCCAGAGACCTCGTACGATCGAATTCCCGAAGCAGTAGATTCCAGAAAAGCCGGTTGCGCCGCATACGCGTGTGTGGACATCCGTGCCGCCACCCCCTGCGAAGCACTGACGGCAATGGGCAGGCCGGAGGCTGTTGCCAGATCCGTATAGGTGAGCTCGATGCGATCACCATGGGCGACAGCTTGCACTTTTGTTAGCGCCTGCTCCGCGTTGAACGCTGCCGCCCATCCGCTGGCAATTGTCTGCAATGTGGCCGCGGCAGGGACAACGTAACTGACCGTGCGCCCGTTGAATGTTGCTTGAAGGAGATTGCCTGCGGCAGGTGGTATGTTTGTCAGGGTCCGGTTCCACAGACCATCGACAAAGAGATCAATCTGTTGAAGGGGACGGCGAGTATCGGCGGCATTGAAGTTGACAGTCAGGTTAGTAGTCCCGAAAAGCCCGGCTCCCGCGCTGTGGCTCCATGTCCCAATTCCTTGCCGGGAAAACGGGGCTGCCAAAGGTTCGCCGACCAGCAATCCTTGATAGGGATTTGTAATGCTCTGATAGTAACTTTCCGCCAGCGTGAACCCCCGAGCTTGATAGAAGTAAATCTGTGGCGAAGGGAACTTCTCTAGCCAGGCACAAGGTTCTACAACCGTCCCATAACTCGCCGACGCACCTGCTGCCAATAAGCTCAGGAGGTTTAACTGACCGCCATTGTTCTGGAAGATCAGCCCTCCGAAAGAAGTTAAGTTATCTGCCATCGCTCCGGGCACAAACCACGTATTGCCGATGCCATAACTATAAGCGCCGCTTTGAAAACCCAGGATCGTCCCAAACCCCGCACCCAAACCGGCTGAATCGGTTCTAGCCATGGAATGGTTCCCCAGAAGCCGGGTGTTGAAGATCACATTATCGAACTGCCAGTATCGGATATTCCGGTCGTAGTCGCCTCCTTTGGCCAGCCAGACCGTGGTGGTTGGGAATGATTGATCGCTTGTCGTGCCTTGGTCGACGATCAACTTAGCGAGTGCGAGATTGCTGGCTGTGACCATGGTTGTCAGCAGATTCGTTGGACCAAGATTCCCTGGAGGTGTCCACCGGAAAGGCAGTTCGCTTCCGGCAAATGCGTTTGAGGAAGCGGTCGGCAATGAGCAGGTATCGGGCAGTCCCGCGCCGGGGGCGGGCGCGTTTGTTTTGAAGCCGTAGAATAAGGCGGAGGTTGTGCCGTTAATCGCGCTGTCCTGAACCACGCGATAAGGGATATCCATCGAGAGCACCAGGTAATCCGCCTGATTCGTCAGTTGACGTTCGGTGAGCATCGCTCGAAGTGGCGTCAACAGGTGCGTGTTTAACTCCGTCGGAGACCAATCCACGCGGCCACCCGCCCAGTTGATGCGAAGAATATTCTGGGGCGGGACGGACCGTTTCTCCGCGTAATAGTTTGCCAGCGCCAGAGAATTACTGCTGTTCCGGTTGGCCACTACAATCACGTTGAGGCCGCTGCCGCCAGCATGCAGAGTCTGGCACACAACGAGCCACGCCAAGGCGCCCATCAAAAGCCGACAAACCATGCCGAACTCTCGCCGAAATCAGGGCGCACGTAAAGAGGGGCTATCCAGCTTATCCACAGACAGGACGTCAGAGCCAGGCCTAGTTCCGAGAGTTGAACGGATGACCGTAATGACGGAGCTGCGCTTCCAGTTCGTTTTCCAGGCGGATCCGCAGCTTGGAATGAGGCTGATCTTGCGCGAGGTTCCTCAGTTCATAGGGATCACGTTTGAGGTCGAAAACCTCTGTCCAATCCGGGTGGCCAGGATAGGAGATCAGCTTAGCTGTCGGAGTGCGAACGGCCATCATGGCCGGAGTAGCGGGCAACCCGGGCTCGAAGAAATACTCGAACATAAATGCGGTGCGCCATTTGCGACCACCTCCGGCCAACAGCGGCTTCCAGCTTAATCCCTGCATCGCTTGAGGGATCGCGATTCCGGCGAAGTCAATAAAGGTAGGAGCCAGATCGAGGTTGAGAACCATTTTGTCGATCACCTTTGGGGCATTTGAAATGCGGGGATACCGCCAGAGCAGGGGAATGCGCATGCTCTCCTCATAGGCCGCTCGTTTGTCGCCTAAACCATGTTCTCCCAGAAAATAGCCATTGTCCCCTGCGTAAACGACGATTGTGTCGTCCGAAATTCGGAGGGTGTCGATTTCATCCATGATCCTCCCGACGTTGTCATCAACCGCTGACAGACAACGGAAATAATTCAACAGGTAATCATCGGAGCCATGATTGTCTGTATCAGTCTCGACAGGTTTACCTACCTCCTCACCACGAAAAGCGCGCTGGCCGCGGCCATAGACGGGCGCAGCATTCGCGTTTGCTGCGGGCCGGACAGACATCCCGGCGAATCGGGTTCGTGCTCGCTCCGGCGGCAGTCGGGGAGTGTGCGGTGATTTGAAACCCAGCATCATCATCCAGGGGTGATCTTTGTGTTCGCGCATGAACTCAATGGCCAAATCCGTAGCGACATCATCGACCCACCCGGGTGGCTGATTTGTGGAGCCGTTAATGAGAAAGCGGCTGCCCTGGTATTCCCCCTGGCTGGTGTAGCTGGCTACGTGCGTAAAGCCAGGCCGGTTCGTCTGAAACGCCATGTGGAACTTGCCCACGTACGCTGTTTCATACCCAGTCTCTGCAAGCAGCTTCGCCTGATTCATCGCGCTGCTGGAAAAATGGGTGCTGTTGTTTACCAGGCCGTTGCGATGCCCGTATTGGCCGGAGAGAAAGCTCGCCCTGCTTGGGGAACAGAGTGAGTGCACTACGAAAGCATTGCGGAACCGCACGCCGCCTCGGCTTTCTGCCAGGCGATCCAGATGCGGGGTAGTGAACCAGGGGAACCGGGCCTTCTTCCCTTGTTCCTTCTGCACAACTCCCAGGGCGTCCCATCGTTGATCGTCTGTGACGATGAACAGGAGATTCGGCCGCGCGCCGCTACTCTTGAGTGGAGCGAGATCGGTTGCGATCGCCCCATGGAGCACTGCCAGGACGGCCATAAAACTCAGAACCCGTCGAAACGTGCGGGCTTCGCTGTGACAGGAACTCATTTGAAATCGGCGCGCAGCGTGACAACTCCGTAACCGGGTACCGTGATCGAACGTCCGGCTTTGGCTCCCCGGCTTTCGCTCGTGTCGCTGAGATAGATTGCGGCGGGGCGCTTCTCACCCCAGCTCAACTGCACATCTTTGGCTTTTCCGGATGCGCCGAACATTCGGATAATCCAGCCGTTCCCATCGTCAGTTGGTTTGAGCCCAGTCACAACCACATCGTCGGTGCTGAGACGGAACGCCGGTTTAGCAGGCCAGGTCTTAGTGGTCTCCCGGCTGATGAGTAATGGCTGAGTGAAACCTGTTGCGAAGCGTGTTGCTTCGGCTGGGGCATGCTTTCCAGCGTGTGGCCGCAGAATGAAACGAAATCGAGTGAGACCTTCCTGGTAAGCGCGGTAATTGGTTCCCCAATGATTGTTCATTGCCCAGGAATAGAAACGCTGGGTCGGTTCGATTTTCTTACGCCAAACTTCAGGATTGGTTTGTGAGTTCAACAGATTGGCACTGAGAGTGCCGATTTCGATTAGCGGCGCGTCGAGTGTCACCCAGGTGATACCTTTTTCCTCGTTGCAGATTTCAACCCAGCGTCCGACGGTAACCCAGTTTTTGCAGGCACTCGGCATCTGGTCGGCCTCTGGGCGCATCGCGCCGAGAGGCAGGTCCACAAGCAGTTCACCCTCGGGGACAGCAAACGGGAATGCGAAATTCACACTCTCCTTGCCTTCCTTGGCCATGTAGCTCGGGACCTCAAGACGCGCTTTGTCGAGCAGGTTGATGATTTCCACGTAATCCTGGCCGGCGGTCATTCGCACTTCTCGACGCAAACTGCGGCAGCCTGGGGCGGAGGATTCAATGACGAGCGAAGCCACCAACGGGCCCGGTTCGCCCACTGAAATCTTTACCTCCGTGATGCCTTTGATTTTGCTGATATCATCACCGATCAAATACTGATACTCATTGACCGACTCTCCTGATGAAGTATCCACCAGGTTCCCGTTCATGCCCAGCTTGCGCAGTTCCACGATGCCGCCTGTCCTGGAATCCACTCTCACGCGGAGCAGGCCGTCCTCGAGCATGTTGTCCTTCGCCCTGGCGGCGACTTTGGGTGCTAAAGGAGTGCCGGAGGAAATCTCGTAGGTTCTTCCAGCCAACGCGGGAACTCCTTCGGCTAGAAAGACCAGTTCTCCCGAGGTGAGCCGCTGTGAAGGCACAGGACGACCCCGCGGATCGGTTACGCGATCGCCTGTCGAGGATTCGGCCGGAGGAACCACAACCAATTCTGAGCGATCCCAGGAAAGAGTGTTAACTACCGTGACTGGTGACGCAGCGGCAATAGAAGCAGTGGGTGATACCGCCTGCTTCAGAAGGGCGCACGATTGTTCCTGGGCTTGATCTGCGTAACCCTTTTTGATCTCCCATTGCTCCTTGGTTTCCTTCCGGTCGGGTCCGGTCACGCTGCACCAGGCACCCCAGGTGTGTTCTGAATAGAGCAGGACATTGCGCCACGCCTCTTCGAATTTTGCCGGCTGATAGCTGGCCGGATCGCGAAGGAGAAACGCCGTTGCAGCTTGGGACAAGCGATCAGAACTGAGCCGGTTGTTTCCGGTTTCCAGTGCCGAAGAGCCCGCACCGTCCTCCCAGTAAGGAGTCCAATCTCCGCGGATGACCGGCAGTTGAGCGCCATAGCGAGCCTCGAACGCCTTGAAGGCTTCGCTTGTTCCGGAGATGACGAACCGTGGGGACGCGTATTTCTCATTCCAATCACGAACGAAATCACAAATGGCCGGATCAGGCACCGCGTTGTCCCCATGGCCTGCCCAGCGCACGTAGGCGATATCAAAAGGGTAAGCGCGCTTCTCCAAGCCTTCATAGAAGTCGGTAACCAGCTTAGGCGACATCTCATGGTAGATGTGGGACATGGCATACCCCCAGAATGGGATCCAGACCAGCACCTTGCTTTGGCCATCCGGGCCTTGCCAATAGAACGGTCGATTCTCCCATTCTTTTAGAATCGTGCCGATCCGGTCAAAATAGTTGGGTGCGACTGAGAAGTAGCGGATGCCCGACTGCGCCATGGCTGAGACGGTTCCCCAGGTAAAACCAGGAACATCAGAGATCATCGCCGAATCGATGACCGTTCCGGTTTGCTCGGACATGCGAGTGGAAAATCTAAAGAGCTGGATGAGTTCTTCCGGGCGGCAAAGCCCTGTCAGTTCGTTCAAGTACATCCCGTTGAGGACAATCTGTCCATTCTTGACAGCTTTGAAAAAATCCTGGCGCAGCTTCTCATCCATGCGCTGCAGGAACAGATCCGCCGCCCAGCCCACTTCGACATTCCAAACAAAGCGTGAACCGGCCGGATAACTCGCAGTGCGCGCTGCTGCCGCCATTCCATCCGTCAGGTTCTTAACCTGCTTGGCCTCGATGGCCGTTTGAATTTCAGTGTAACCGATGTCCGTATGTGAATGGGGCAGCACATAGACTGTCATTGGTCGGACTGGCTTTTGTTTGCAGAAGGCTTGCGCCGCTGTTACTCCAGCGGATTTGAGTTCCAATGTGATTTGGGCCTCTTTCTTCACCTGTGGCACTTCGTAAGTGAAGCTGTTCTTTCCAGAGGACAGAGAAATCGTTTGTGCCGGGAGGCCAGTTAGATGCAATTGAGCTTCTACAGTCTCCGCATAGGGGTGGGCGATCTGAACCTCCATCGTTTGCTTGCCCTGACGATCAACAAAGGGCAGGACCTTGGCTGTGATCTCATCACGGACCGGCGCGGAATCCGCCGGGGCCGATGTGTAAAAGGCCAGTTCTGCGCCGCCCACGCAAAGCAGGCCATTATTTCCGAGTTTCGTGATGCGCCACGTCACTTGGGTGGCTGTGATCGGTTCGGGCAGCAGGAAAAGCGTTTCGCCGCTCCGTTGCTTTCGATGCGTAACGGTGAGAGTCGGGCCGTTATCAAATTGAAACTCCGAGATAGCGACAGTCGCTGGATCATTGCGATCCACGTGCCGCACGGCTGAAATCACGGTGGGCTTCTCAAACTCCATCCGCACTACCGTGTTAGTGCCTTCATCACGTGAGGCGTATTCGGTTTTGAGATTGCCATCCAAGAGATGGCTCAGCGCGAAGCTGCCGCCCGGGGTGTCTGAGTTCCCGTTTACCACTCGCGGTGCTGGCAAGGGAGCTAAAGGGGTAAGCGCCATGGCCGATTGAACCAGCAGGAGAGCGACACCAAGGCTGCCGGCCAGGAGGGTTGTTCTTTTCATAGTTTAACAAGGGGCTTGTTCAAGTGCGGTGGCTAAGTCGTTGTCGATTTCAGGTAGGTAGTTGCGGGCGAACGAAGGCTTTAATGGTGGCACATGGCTCCCCGGTCGTGGATCTAATCGTGTAAGCGCCCACAGCGGCTGGCACAATGAAGGTTTCTGCATAGTGCACTGTGAAAGGAGCGAACGCACCATCCGGGCTTTCGATCACAGCCTCCGAGCCTTTCACCAGGTTCAGGACATTCACTCCGCCGTGTGTGTCGTGCTGCGTCAGGCCCGAGAACCAGTGTCTGCGGGTTTCGATGAATTCCCTCGAATGCAGACCAGTGCGCTCTTCGCGCCAGTCTTTGCCCGAACTGAGCGGCTCCAAGCGGTTGATCAGATTCTCCCGGACCCATTCCGTGGTGCGATCCCACTGAATGTTGGCCAGGCCATGTTGAAGATGAATCGGACGGGGTTTGCCATCCAGGCCCAGCCGGCTCCAATCCCACATCTTAAAGGTAAAAATGTAAGGGGTTGCGCTAATTTCCAGGACCATGGAACCGGCCCCCGAACAGTGCACCGTCCCCGCCGGAATGAGGAAATGATCATGCGCGCGTGCAGGCCATCGGTTTGCGTACTTATCCGCAGGGAAAGGCATCTCGCCCGCCTGGGCAATTTGAAGGTCCCGTGCTAATTCAGAGGGGTCAACCTCGTTGCGCAGCCCCAAATAAACAGACGCGTCCGGGCCCGCATCCAGCATGTAATAGCTTTCGTCCTGCGTATAATGCATGCCGAACTCATGCTGGATATACTCGGTCAGGGGATGGACTTGGAATGAAAGGTTGCCGCCCCCCATCGTGTCGAGCAAATCGAACCTGATGGGGAACTCATCCCCGAAACGACCATGAACCTCATCTCCTAAAAGGGCCTGTGGATGGGCAAAGACCACGTCGATGGAGGGGAGTTCAACCAACTCCCCGCCAATCCGGAGCAGAAGGCTATTCTCCTCTGGCACACAGTCGAAACACCAACCGTAGTTGGGTTTGGATCTGTCCAAATCGCAGACCTCCTTCATCCAATGCCCGCCCCAGGGGGCCGGGTCGAAGAAGGGCACCACTCGAAACGGTCGCGTCGTGGCAAGACTGAGACCTTGTCGAACGGCGTCGCCATCCGCGAGCTTAGGATTCCCCGGCTGGGTAGTGTCTAAAACGAAATCCCACCGATTGATCAACGGGCGCTTCCAGCGATCGGCCACACGCCAATCAATGAAGAATGCGCGTTTATACTGCTGGCTGGCAGAAGCGGTGCGGTTATGCAGACCCAGGTTATCAGTCTCATTGCGTCGGAAACGAAGCTGGGCTTCCCATCTTGCCAGGTCGGCGTATACCAGGATGTCTCCATGATGTATGAGGCGCGCGCCGCAGCCGACCACAAGGACCAGGCCGTTCTGCTGGGCTTCCACCTGGGTCCGCCAGTGCTGGAGTTTTCCAGAATCGAAGAAGGCCGGCAGCTTAAGGCCGGAGAGGAAGCCAAACACCGGATCGCCATCCCCCATGAAGGGCTGGGTCATCAGTTCCAACGCTGTTGGAGCAAGCATTGCATCGGCGCTGCGTACGACGAGCTGGGGATCGAGGCGCTTCTGAAGTTCCTCAATGATCTCCTCAACGTGCACCCCTGGATAGCATTCAATCACCAGGACCCGTTTGGCCTTCCCGCGTTCTATTTCACAGCGCAGGCGCTGCGTCACCGATTCCCAGCCTGCTGCGCAAGCACAGTCGGTGTTCGGCACATCGATCGAGGGCAGTTTATCGTAATTACTTTTCTTCACAGCAAAGTTAAGCTTGTTCCTGGATCAGCCACTCGCCAGCGAGCAGGGCAGCGTGATCTCCTAGTTTTGAACGGAGCACCTGGACTTTCCCCCAGGGCGTATGAGCATGGCGGGTCACCCATTCCTGCACAGCCGGCACAATGACCTCGTGGCTGCCCATGATTCCACCACCCAGAATTAGTTTCTCGGGGTCATAGGCATGAATTAACGAGACGGCGGTTGCCGACCAAACGTGGAGCGCGTGTCCGCACAATGCAAGGGCGCAGGAATCATTCTCAGCAGCGAGGCGGAATACAGCCGCGAAATCGATTACAGGCTCATGAGCCAGGGCGCTCCGCTTGAAAGCCTCATGTGACTTGGCCAGTTCTTCCAGCTTCCAAGTTGAAGCTTCACTTTCTGAGCACCCGATATTACCACAGACACAGGGGCCCCCATCATAGCGCAGGGTGAGGTGTCCGCCCAGGATGCCGGCTTGTCCGTGGGCGCCGCGCAAAAGCTTGCCTTCGATGACGGCTGAGGCTCCCAAACCGGTGCCAAGTGTCATCATGACCAGGTTGTCGCAGCCGATCCCCGCTCCATAGCGCCATTCACCGACCAGCGCCATGCGGGCATCGTTGTCGATTGCCAGGGGCAAGCTGAACTCCTTCCTGGCCCAGGCTTTCAGATCCAATTGGCTGGCATCGCCAAATTTTCCAAAATGGTCAAGAACGCGGGCGTTGGGGACGTCGATGATGCTGGGATAGGCAAAGGTTATTCCTGTGCATGAGGAGGGGGAACAAGCGTGTTCCCGGCACAGTTTTTGGAACTCTGCCGCCACCACTTTCAGTCGTTCACTCAGCGGCTGATCGGATTCTGCAGGGATCACCTGCAAGGCTGTCACTTCTCCGTCACGCACCAATCCCAGTTTGATGCGGCGTCCGCCGAAATCCGCGGCCAGGGTAATCATTGTTCCTCCCGGCGCATGTCCAACGTGAGGGTGAAGCGAGAACTGACGTATCGCACCTCAGCGATTTCGAATGGGCGATTGCCGGGATCATAGACGATATGGCGCCGGAGGAGCAGAGGAGTGTCTTTTGAAACCTGGAGAAGCTTGGAAAGCCGGGCGTCTGCATTGACAGCCTGGAATTCTTCCCGGGCATGATGCGGGCGAACCCCGCTGGCCCGCTCGATTACTTCGTACAAAGGCCGGTTGAAATCCTCAGTGCCCTTGAGGCCAAGCCGGGGGTGGAACCAGGAGGTGGTCTGCAGCACGGGCTTGCCATTCCAGCCGCGCACCCGATCTAGCCGCCACATTTCGGAATCCTCTGGCACTTGCAACGCTTCGGCCACGGTTGCAGGCGCTTTCATACTGCGGTAATCCAGGCGGAAATTCGTAACAGCGATCCCCTTGGAGGCCATCTCCCCGGTGAAGCTGCGCCAGGCGCGGATGCCTGATTCAAAGGGCCGCTGGGAGACGCGAGTGCCGATGCCGGCTTTGCGTTCGAGCACGCCTTCGAAGACGAGTTTGCTGATGCCTGAACGCACGGTGCCACGGCTGACGCCGAGTTTGGCGGCCAGTGTGACTTCGTCGGGGAGGAGTGCGCCCTTCTGATAATCGGGCCGCTGGACGAGGTCGCGAAGCAGCAATTCCACCTGGGCGTGGAGGGGGATGGGACTTTCGTGATTGATGGACAGCATAATGCCTCATTGTTTATACAAAGTAGTTTTGGCCATTGTCAACAGGCGAGGAGAAGAAAAAATCGAAATTTGAAAAAATTCCCGTTGACAGTCTAAAACTAGAAACATATAAATGTTCGAACAAATGAATTTTCCAATGAGCTGCTCCATGTGCATGAAAGCGCTGGAATGCCCGTTGGAATACTGAAGTGAACTCAATACACCCCTTATGAACTACCATCCCCCCCAATGGCTTCGCCCGTGCAGGCTGGCCGCCGGCGCGGCGCTGGCCTCCATGCTCCTGACCCCGTCGGTTCAGGCCCTGGATGTCGTTGATCCATCCGGAGCCACCTATCTTAACATCAGCGATAGCAGCCACTTTTCCGCAGGCTACGAATCCTTCAACATGTTCAATTGGGACCTGACCACCACATCGGTCGGCACCGTGCTGGAAGGTTCTGAGTTCGCCAAAAGTGGCGGAGGCTCGAGCTTCGTCGCCTTCGAGATGGATAAGGCCTATAATGGCATCGGCTCTATTTTCTATGCTCAAAGGCGCGGCGCCAATGCGACCGCCGACAAGATTACCAGCATTAGTGTTTGGACAAGCGGTAGCACTCCATTTACAGCGGCTGATCCCGGGATCGCCCCCAACACAGTTGTTCTCATCACCAACACCACAGGCGGGCTGTGGCTGGAGTATCCTCTCACCAACAGCCTCGCAGGGCAGTACTTCCTAATGAAGCTGGACCAGGCTACCTCAAGTGGCAACCCGGGAGGCAACGAGCTCCGTCTCGGCGCAAATCTGAATCTACCGCCCACTGTCTTTGCCATTAACCCCGGCTACACGAATCTTTACACTGGCAATACCGTCCAGTTTACCGTGAGTGCTAACGGCAGTGCTCCGCTCAGCTATCAATGGAAGGCGGGTGCGGTTGGCTCCGGCACGTATACAAACCTGGTGGACGGGCCCAATGTATCAGGGGCCAGTTCCAACATTCTGACGCTCCGCAACCTGGCTCTTGTGGATCGAGACCTGCAGGTAACGGTGACCAACCCCTACGGGGACGCGAGCAGCCCGGCAGCGGCCACTCTCAGCGTTTCCACAAGCCTGCCGCAGGTAGTTACGCCTATCGCTCCGGAAACACTGCAGCAGGCCTCGGGCTATCCTTTCTCCATCTCCGTGGGAGTGGGCGGCAGCATGCCCACGACCTACCAGTGGACTCGTAACGGAGCTCCGCTAGCCAATGACAGCAGGATCAATGGAGCGAACTCCAATGTTCTGACCATCGCCGCCGCGCGGGCGGAGGATGCCGGCACCTACCAACTGGCCATGACCAATGCCTACGGTGGGGATGTGAGCGGTGTCGCAACGGTCACTGTGGTTCCCAGTTTGCCAGTGATCGGTTTGGATGGCTCCATTTACACAAACGTGCGGGATAGCAGCCATTTCAACGCCAGCTACGTTGCAGCAAACCTCTTTACACACAATGTGACCGGACTCGCTCCGGGTCAAACCCTCTCGGGCGCGGAGTTCGCCCGAAGCGGCCCTGGCAGCGCATGGGTCGCGTTTGACGTGGATGCTTCCTATACGGTGGGATCGATCTACTTTGCGCAACGCGCTGGCTCAAACACGGGTGACAATATGCAGAAGGTGAGCATCTGGGCGAGTGACAGTGCTTCATTTGCGACGGTTGACCCTGGCACCGCACCTGCCGCTGTGATCTCGCTTCTGCCCAACACTGGCACGCCAGTTTGGCGGGAATATTTCCTGCCCAGCAATCTCATTGGCCGCTATTTCCTTTTGAAACTTGAACAAACGACCATCACCGGAAATCCAGGCGGCAACGAATTCCGCCTGGGGTTGGCCCAGCAAACCCCGGCGATAGTCACCGGTCCTACCAACCAGGTTGCTTTCAACGGAACCACCGTGCAGTTCCATGTGGGCGCGTCGGGCGCGGCGCCGCTGAGTTATCAATGGCAGGCAAGGGCAGCCGGCAGTGCGGGGTCCTTCATCAACCTCCTGGATAGTGCGAATGTTTCTGGCGCCACCGGCGCTACTCTCACGCTGCGCAATATACCTTTGGCAAACCTGGAATACCGGGTGCAGGTTTCCAATTCCATCGGCCTTGCGACCAGCGATCCGGCCACTCTCACTGTGAGCACAAGCGGGCCCCAGATTGTAACGGACTTAACTCCCGCTGCTATTCGCTACCCAGCCGGTTATGACCTTACCCTTGCTGTCCAGGTTTCGGGAAGTGGTCCGATGACCTACGTATGGAAGCGCGGCGGTCAATCCCTCGCGAACGGTGGGCGGATTAGCGGTGCAACATCCAATGTGCTAACCATCGCCGATGTGGAAGCGGGCGATGCCGGCACGTATCAGGTGTTCCTGAGCAATACCTATGGAAATGTCGCAAGCGCCGAGACAGCGATCACCGTTGAACAAGGGCTGGCATTCTATGACGGTTCGGCTTGGACACTTAACAACGGCGCGACAATTGATGGGAGTGGTGTTCTGACTCTCACCGAGGGTGTGGGCGGGCAGTTTCGCAGCGCCTTTTTCAACTCAGTTGTTCCGATCGATGCTTTTTCAGCCTCGTTCATTTACCAGGATGTGAATCTTGGATCGGCTGACGGCGCGGCTTTCATTCTGCAAAACGCACCTGCCGGCCCTGCCGCCCTGGGACCTGGTGGTGGGTTCCTGGGGTATTATGGCATTACTCCCAGCGTAGCCCTCACTTTCAACCTGTACAACAACCCCGGTATCGCACTGCGAACCGGTGGCACAGTTGGTGGCTACTCGGGAACCGGACCTGTGGATATCAGGAGCGGGAATCCGATCAGAGTGGATATCAAGTACGTGGCTGGAACAATGATCGTCGTCCTGACCGATACTGCCACCACGGCTTCGTTTACGAACAACTACAGCATTGATATTCAGACAGCAGTCGGAGGCCATACGGCGTACGTCGGATTCTCCGGAGCGGATGGCGGCCTTACTTCCTTCCAGCAAATCAGCGCATTCAGTTTCGCTCCGATCACTGGAGCAGCCCCTGAGATCGTCGCCGATGTTCAACCAGTTCGTCTCGCGCAGCCTATCGGACTGAGCTTCTCTCTATCTGCCGCTGCGTCCGGCGCCTCTCCGCTCACCTACCAGTGGAAGCGAAACGGCACCCCGCTTGCGGATGGCACGCACATCACGGGCGCTCAATCCAACAAGTTATTTGTGACCAAGGCGTTGCCTGAGGACGCCGGCAACTATCAGCTCTTCATCACAAACGCCTACGGATGGACAAATACCAGCGTGGCGATCGTCACTCTGACAAACGCGATCAACCTCGGAGATGGTTCGGCATGGACGCTCAACGGTGGCGCTGGCATTACCAACGAGGTTCTGACAATTACAGATGGCGGCAACAGCCAGGCCCGGAGTGCTTTCCTGAGCGCTCCAATGCCGATCGATGGCTTCGAGGCGTCCTTCACCTACACGGATGTAAGCGCTGGAGGTGCGGATGGCATTGCGTTCATCATCCACAACTACAAAGATGGCGCTAACTCACTGGGAACCGGCGGCAGCGGCTTGGGCTATGCCGAGATTACGGAAAGCGCCGCGCTCGAATTCAGCATCTATGAAAACGGTCCTGGTGGACGCGGTATCGCCTTCGCCACAAACGGGCTTTATCCGCAGACGGGTGTGAGCACCTACTCGACCACCGCGCCACTGAATTTGGCGAGCGGCAATCCGATTGACGTGCTGGTGCGCTACTACAATGGCGTGCTTTCACTGACAATGACTGATGCTGTTGCAACCGTTTCATTCAGCACCAATTATCTGGTCAACCTGCCATCCATCGTTAAGGGCCGGACGGCTTATGTCGGGTTCAGCGGTGGAACAGGAGGAGTGACATCAATCCAGGATATCTCGAATGTGAGAATTGTCCCGATGCCTCCTCTATCGGTTCAACGCAGCGGCACATCCACTGTGATCCGCTGGCCGGTTACCGCTGCCGACCTCAAACTGCAGCAGGCTGAAAGCCTGACTTCCGGTAATTGGCAGCCTGTGAGTGCGACGGTGACTATTGTGGATGGTATGCACCAGGCCACGTTGACACCTGGGCCCGGCGCCCTGTTCTATCGGCTTACTCTGCCGTAAACCTTTGCGCCGGGAGCGCTATCAACGCTCCCGGCGCATCACCCCGGCTTAAACCAGCCGCCTTTAAAATCTCTCGGACATTGGAATTAAATGAAGAACTGTTTCGTTTCACGGAACTCTCATGCCTCGGGTGGCCATCCTGCTCGCTGCTGTGCAGGTTCCATGGCTTTCACTTTGATTGAGCTTTTGGTTGTAATTGCGATCATCGCGATTCTGGCTGCAATGCTTTTGCCTGCGTTGGCTCGGGCCAAATCCCAGGCCAAGCGTATGCAGTGCGTGAATAACCAGCATCAAATCGGGCTGGCGTTCAAAATGTATGCCGACGACTCGAACGACTATCTGCCTATCCACAATGGATGGGCGGCAGTCGGAGGACAGCGCCCGACCAATGCCGTCACCAGCGGCAACGCCTATGACTACGGCGGTACCGAAGGCGAGACAAACCGCCCGCTCAACAAGTACGCGGCCAAAGCGGTCTTCCGGTGTCCTGCGGATCGAGGAGACGTGCTTAACCCCACTGCCAAAACCTGCTGGGATGGTTGGGGGAACAGCTATCTCATAGCTTGGAGCGACGGGTTCCGGGTTAAACGCGTTACTGGAAGCGCTGGCAGATTCTACGCGGTCAGCCTTCCAATGAAGTACAATGAAATTGCTCGCAAGCCCGCCACAAAAATTATACAGGGTGATTGGCCCTGGCACGCCAACCGAGTCATCAGCGACACGCGCAGCGAATGGCATAACGTGCGTGGCCGCCGCTCTGAAGCCATGCTTTTCGGGGACGCACACGTGGAGTTTTATAAATTTCCACCCGATGCGCAGGTAGCAAATGGGGCGGCGCCTGACCCTAACTTCCTTTACTGGTAGGAGCCACACTGGTTCGATTGGCGCTGTGGTCATGAGATACCTGCTTCTTAGTTTATTGGTTATGACTGGGGCGACGCTCGCCCCGGCGGCGAGCATCCTCAGCCCCACTGGTGCGGGCTACTTGAGCGTGACAGCAAATGCTCAGTACAATTCTTCATTCGGTCCGCAAAATTTGTTCAACATCGACGTGACCGGTTTACAGCCGGGGAGTTCCACCGGATCGAGTTCTGATTGGGCCGTCACCGGCACAGGCCCGGGTTACGTCGAGTTTGAGCTGGATGATGTTTACGAAGTTGCATCCCTCTTTTATGCCCAGCGTGTTGGCGCCGTGCCCACCCTGGACAAAGTGGACCGCATTAGTATTTGGGCCCGAAGTTCAGCACCGTTTATGGCCGCTGACCCGGGTAGCATTCCGCTGGAAACTTTGACAATCACCAACAAGCAATCAGCGGTGTGGGTGGAGTACGCTCTGAGCAAGTCGATCACGGGACGCTATTTCCTTTTGAGATTCGAACAAACGCCCGCGATGGGCGGCAATATTGGCGGAAATGAATTGCGATTGGGCGGGGCTGCCCCCGATGTTCAACCCCCGACTGTCAATTTTCTCTACCCTGAGTCTGATGCGACGCTACGTCGATTGAGCACAATCGAGATCAATTTCAGCGAGCCTGTTGGTGGAGTTGATGCGTCTGATCTGCTCATCAACGGTCTTCCAGCAACGGGCATTTCCTCAGCCGGCGCCGTTCAATTTCTGTTCAACGTTCCGTCACTTTCTTCCGGGCCAGTCTCAGTAACGTGGAGTGCCAATCATGGTATTCACGACCTCGGCAGCCATTCCAATGCTTTCGCGGGGGGCAGTTGGGCTTATACGCTGGAACCGAGTGATCCGGCACCAACAAATGTCATCATCTCCGAGTTCCTGGCCTCTAACAGCGGCACGCGAGCGAATTCATTGCACGACGAATTGGGCAATGCTCCGGATTGGATCGAACTGTTCAATCCTACTGCTGGCTCCGTAGAGCTCTCCGGTTGGTTTCTAACGGATAACTCGGACAAGCCCGGAAAGTGGTCTTTTCCTCCAAAGCTCCTTGCGCCGGGAGAATACCTGGTGGTGTTCGCATCCGGACGCAATACCAACGTGAACGGTCAATTGCACAGCAGTTTTAAGATCTCAGCAAGCGGGGGGTATCTGGGGCTGCATGACCCTGCCTCCAATGTTGTTTCCTCTTTCGCACCTTACCCGCCGCAAACTCCGGATATCTCATTCGGGCGCGAGAGGATCAACGCGACCCAAACGAGGTATTTCGAAGTCACCACGCCAGGCTCGGCTAACGCAGATGGAGGAACTGGGGCTGCGCCAGATGTGCAGTTTTCCCGGTCGAGCCGCACGTTTCAGGAGCCCTTTCTCCTGACTCTTGCAACGGATAACCCGGATTGTGAGATACACTATCTGTTGGTAAAGACAAATGTTCCACAGGGGGCGCCGGCTGCGGTGCGCATACCCGATATCGATTCTCCCA
The DNA here is from genome assembly GCA_942493075.1 of uncultured Verrucomicrobiota bacterium. Taxonomy (GTDB): domain Bacteria; phylum Verrucomicrobiota; class Verrucomicrobiia; order Limisphaerales; family UBA8199; genus JBBQYD01. The sequence goes on from OW818681.1 coordinate 1,747,123, forward strand.
GGTATGAAGGGCCGATCATGGTAGATGGTACTGTTCAGGTTCGAGCGCGGGCGTTCTCCAGGCAGGCTGGAGTGCTCCCGGGTGCTATAGGCAGCTCCAGTTTTATTAGGATCTCTCCCGGTGCCGCTGGTTTTCATTCTGACCTTCCGGTCATCCTCATGGAAAGCCTGGGGGGCGGCGAGATCCCGCATGATTATGATCAGCAGTTTATCGTCATGGTATTTGAACCTGCCAATGGACGGGCGTCTTTGACCAATCTCCCAACACTGGCGACGAGCGCTGGCGTCAACGTGCGGGGACGCAGCACGGCCACATTCCCTAAATCCAGTTTTTCGATCGAAACCTGGGATGAGTTTAACGATGATCGTGATGTCCCATTCTGCGGCCTCCCAGAAGAATCGGATTGGGTTCTGTATGCTCCAAACTGTTTTGACCTCCCGTTGTTGCACAATCCGTTGATGCACCAGTTGGGGCGCGATATGGGACAATACGCTCCGCGTACAAGGTTTGCGGAGGTTTTCCTGAATACAGGCGGCGGGCCAATAGCGTTTGCCCCACCGGCGGGCGGTGACTACAACGGAGTTTATGTCGTTGAGGAAAAGATCAAACGCGATGCCAACCGGGTCAACATCTCGTCTCTCGATCCGGCTGAGACCGCAGAGCCGGAGGTAACAGGCGGCTACCTGTTCAAGTTCGATGAGCCCGATCCTGATGAGTTTACTTTTGATGCCGGTGGTATTGCGGCGCCGGGATCAAGTTTCATCTATGAATATCCGGACGGGGATGAGATGGTCGGTGCTCTGCGGCTGGCACAAAACCAGTATCTGACGAACTATCTCAATGCGCTCGCTGCCGCGCTTCGTGCCCCGGACTGGACTAACACGGTAACAGGGTATGCGCGTTACCTGGATGTCGAAGCAGCGATCGATCACCACTTGATCAATGTACTCGGACTGAATGTGGATGCCTTTCGTCTCAGTTCCTATCTGCATAAGCCTCGCAATGCAAAGCTTAAGCTGGGTCCTCAGTGGGACTTCGATCGCGCTTTGGGCACGAGTCGCGGTGATGACCGGGCGTTCAACCCCCGTTCCTGGCGTGGCATCAATTACGACTTCAGCACCGATTTCTTCAATCCATCGGGGTACTACAATAACGCGTGGTATCACCGCTTATTCCATGACCCGGATTTTTGGCAGCGCTATATAGATCGGTATCAAGGTCTGCGGGACAGACTCTGGACCACAAACGTCTTATTCGCTGTCGTAGATGGTTTGGCCGGCCAGGTGCGTGCAGCTCATGGGCGTGAGGTCGCCCGATGGGGCGGAAATGGCCCTTCAGATACTTCGCCTCGATCCGGTGTGGTTTCTGCCAATGGCTATTCCTACGATTTTGGCCCAGCGGGCAGCTACCAAGGGGAAGTAGACTTTCTAAAGACCTGGATTGCAGATCGGCTGGATTTCATGGACACCAATTTCGTGGCCTTGCCCCGACTTGGAACCGCGAGTGGTTTTGTGACGAATCCGTTATCACTGGCCATCAACGGACCCGCAACAGGCAGGATGGTCTATTACACATTGGATGGAACAGATCCCCGCGCACCAGGCGGTGCGGTTTCATCCGGCGCAAAGGTTTATGCCGGAGCTCTTGTGTTAACCAACGATGCCAGGTTATTGGTCCGCGCCTGGGATGCCGGTCATAGAAACCTGACAGGGGCTCATAACCCGCCAATTTCCAGCTCATGGTCCGGCATGGTTGAAGGCACGTATCTCTTCAACCGGCCGGTGATTGATAGCCGGGTGGCTGGGCAACAACTGATTCTCAGTTTTGAGGCGTTTGCCAACTGCTCCTATACACTTGAGACGTCGGAGGAGCTAGGCGGGCAATGGGTGCCCTTGAATAGTTTTGCCTCGCGTGCGACCAACCATGTCGTGTCCGTAGCGGATACTCTTGAACCTTCAAAACGGTTTTACCGTCTGGAAGTATCGTTCTCTTTTTCGGAATAAAGCATCACAACCCACCATGACCACCCGTACCCAAAAATGCCTTTGTTGGCTGGCCTTATGGGCCACCGTTTCCATCTCTGCCGTTACGGCTGCCGAGAGTGTTGTCTGGCAGATAGGCAAAGCAGACAAAGACTACAGTGAGTTCGCCATCGCGCGAAACTATCCAGCGTATCAGGCGCATTTCGGAAATCGCCCGACCGTTTTCGAGCCTGGCCGGAGCGATCCAGGCCGAGATTGGCCTTTCATCCAACCCGGCCCGGCGGATTCATGGGCTGGCAGCAGGATTCATCCCTTCACGATTCGTTTCGCCTTACCCGAGGCCCCCAGGGGTGCTTTTGTTCTGCGTGTTGACTTGGTGGATGTTCAATGGGGCAGCGCGCCGATCTTGTCCGTTGAAATCGGCGATCGCAAGGGCCTATTTCCACTTCACTCCGGGGGAGGGGATGGATCGCTATCGAATCCGGCTTTAGGGAAAAACCAACGGATTGAGCTGGCGCTGCCCGCGAACTGTTTTCGGCAGGGCACAAACGAGATCGTGCTCGCTTCTACAGAGGGCTCCTGGATTCTTTATGATGCCGTCAGTCTGTCTAATGATCCTGAGGTGGACACCACAGCTCCTCAGATTCGGAGCCTGGCAGTAGAACCGACTCCCTTCTACCTGCGTGAGAAAGGCAAGGTGCGCCGCTCACTGAACGTTACTGTAGTGCCGAGCGCACCCGCTGCCGGAGTTAAATTGCAGGTGGAAGTCGGCAAGGATCGTGCCGAGTATCCGATTTCCGGTTTGGCAGGTTCGGCCGGTTATACAACGCAGGTCACGGTGCCGGACTCTTCGCGGCCATTTGAAGTGAGAATAACCGCCAACGCAGGCGGTCCCAGTAAGAGCACGACTGTGGAAGTTAAACCAGGAGTGAAGTGGAAGGTCTTTGTCGCGGCGAGTGCCCACACCGATATCGGCTATACGGACCTTCAACCAAAATGCGTCGAACGTCACAACGAGAACACCGATAAAGCCCTTGAGTTGATGGAAAAGTATCCTGATTTCAAATGGAACCTCGAAGTTGGGTGGCAGGCCGAAAATTACCTGGATGCCCGGCAAGGGGTTAAGCGTGATCAATTCTTGAAGTTCGCCAAATCGGGCCGCCTTGGCGTTCAGGCCCTTTACTGTAACTTGCTGACGGGTTTGGCGAGCCATGAGGCTGCGTGCCGTCTCACGTGGTTGGCGCATGACCTTAAGAACAAGTATGGCATTCCGTTTCGAAGCGCGATGATCAGCGATGTGCCAACCCAGGAGGCTACTATGCCTACACTGCTGGCCAACGCAGGCATCCGCTATTTCAGCAGCGGCATTAATAACGATCGGGCGTATCCGTTTGACCAGATGCAGCAGCAGAGCCCCTGCTGGTGGGAAGGCCCGGATGGAACCAAGGTGCTCATGTTCTATGCCACCAGCTACGCCCAGGCCAGCGGGATGGGACTGGATACTTCGTTGGAAGCAGCCACTTCCCGGATTCAGGCTCACCTGCTCAGGTTGCAGTCGCGCACAAATTATCCGTATGACGCCACATTCCTGCACGGGGGTGTTGGAGATAACAGCCAGGTCAGCCCGCGCCTGATTGACATTGTTCGTGCCTGGAATGAAAAGTATGAGGCGCCGAAGCTCATCCTGTCGCACAACGCCGAGTTCTTTGAGTACATTGAAAAGCGGTTCTCAGATAAGCTCCCGACTTTTCGTGGCAGTGCTGGCAGCTATTGGGAGGATGGAGCCGCTTCATCGGCTGCGGAAACTGCCCTATGCCGCCAAGCGAAGGAAACACTCGGCACCGCTGAACAGTTGATTGCTTTCAACAACTTCTTGCAGCCCAAAGCGGAGTATCCAAAGCAGGAAATCTACAATGCATGGCGGAACTGCTTCCTCTACGACGAACACACTTGGGGGGCACATTGCTCCATCAGCCAGCCCGATACGGAGTTCACTAAAGGCCAATGGCGAATCAAGGCCCAGTTTGCCATAGACGCCAAGCAACAGGCTGACGCTCTTGCTGCTCGCGCCTCTACCGGCTTGGCTTCGCTCGTGACAACCGATGGACGCTCGTTGGTAGTGTTCAATCCTGCGAGTTGGTCGCGGACCGAGGTGGTGGAACTTCAGTTGCCCCGAGACACCTCCATTGCTGATGCCAGTGTGCCTGTATGCGAGGATGGCAGCCGAACTTTTGCATTGGTTAAGAATGTCCCAGCTTCCGGATACCGCGTGCTCAAGCTTGGATCAAGGCAGGCGGCTATTGCCAAGCCCGATAATGGAACGGCTCTTGAGAGCGCGTTTTACCGTATGGAGTTCGATCCTTCCAGCGGCGCGGTGGTGGGGCTCTTCGACAAGGAACTCAAGCGTGAGTTGGTTGATCCTGCGGCGCCGGCCCGCTTGAACCAGTACATGTATGTTCAAGGCGGGAAAGGCAGCCGGATTGTAATGAACCCGAAGAATCCGGAGCCGGAGCTGACAATTTCCTCGCCACAGAAGGCCAGCCTGAAGCGGGTCCGCCTGGGAGAGTTGGGGGAGCGGATGATTATTGAAACCTCTGGCACCATGGCGCCGAAGATTATCACAGAGGTAACCGTGTGGAACCACCTCCGCAGGGTGGACATCGTCAACCGTCTCACGAAGACTGAGACGTATGAAAAGGAAGCGGTGTATTTTGCTTTTCCGTTCGCCGCCAACCAGCCAACCTTCCGTTATGAATGCCCGGCTGGAATCGTCAATGCCAACACAGACATGCTTCCTGGCGCATGCCTGGATTGGTTTGCGGTGCAGCATTTTGTTGAGATTGAAAGCGGCGATGTCGCAATCGCGTGGGCCACACCAGACGCGCCGCTTGTTTGTTTCCAGGACATCAATCGGGGCAAATGGATGCGAGAGCTACCCATGCGCAACGGGCATCTCTACGCCTATGTGATGAACAATTACTGGCACACCAACTATAAGGCGGGGCAGGGCGGCGAGCATGTTTTCCGCTTCTCCATAACGAGCCGCGCTAAGTCGGACAACGCGGCTTCGGCCCAGTTCGGTTGGGCGGCTTCCAACCCGTTTGTCGCGGTTCCGGTCGATGGTCCGATGCGCGGCCGCCTTCCGGGCGATTCCGCAAGCTTGATATCCATCGACGAGCCCGGCGTTTTGCTGATTGGTGCCAAGCAAGCCGATTCAGGGACCGGCTTGGTGTTGCGCTTATGGGAGGTGAGTGGGAAACCGACGACTGCCCACATTCACCTGAATCATCTTCCGGTAAGCACAGCCACGGCCTGCAATCTGGTGGAGGAACCACAAGGGAAGCTGAAGGTAAAAGATAACACGGTCGCGGTGCCCTTGCGGGGCTCTGGGTTGGCAACGGTCCTGATTAAATAACCTTTTCGAAAATCTCTGTATGGCAGCAAACAACGTTACAACCTCCTCGGACCCCACAGCAAACCTCGCCCCGCCGGGCGGTTCTCTCCAGCCCCTGTTACTGGTCGCCCTGGTCGCGATTTTTGGAGGGTTTTTATTCGGATACGACACTGCGGTGATCAACGGGGCAAATCAATACCTAAAGGCCCATTTCAATCTGACTCCATGGCAGGAAGGTCTGGCCGGGGCAAGCGCCATCCTGGGTTGCATTCCCGGTGCTATGTTCGCCGGCTTTCTTAGTGACCGGTATGGACGCCGCAAGGTCCTCTTTATTTGCGCCATCCTATATGCGGTTTCCGGGCTCCTGTCGGCAGTCCCTCGCACGTTCACCGAATTCCTCGCCGCCCGTTTTGTGAGCGGGCTTGGTATCGGGGCGTCCTCGATGATCTGCCCTGTGTATATTGCCGAAATGGCCCCCAAGGCGTGGCGGGGGCGCCTGGGTTCTATGTTTCAGCTTGGCATTGTTAGCGGCATTTTCCTGACTCTCTTTATCAACGCCCGTATTCAGGGCCTCGGAAATGAAACCTGGAACACCACAACGGGGTGGCGATGGATGCTCGGCGCGGAGGTCGTGCCTGCCATGTTCCTGCTCGGCTTGCTCTTCCTTGTGCAGGAAAGTCCTCGATGGCTGCTCCAGGCTGGCCGCGAGACCCAGGCGCGGACGATTCTCGAGCGGATCGGCGGCGCTGCCCATGCCAGCGAAGAAATCGCGGCCGTTCGGTCCGTTGTGGATCAAGAGGACGGTGGTTTGCGAGAACTGTTCGCCGCACGTTTTCGGCGGCCGCTGCTGATCGCCATTTTGCTAATGGCCTTTTCGCAGTTCAGTGGAATCAACGCCATCATGTACTACTCCACTAAAATCTTTACTACAGGTGGAGTAGGGGTGAATGATTCATTCACAGCTTCGACCATAATCGGTTTGGTTAACCTGCTGTTTACCTTTGTGGCCATTGCGTTGGTAGATAAGGCAGGGCGTCGTCCGCTGCTCCTCTTCGGGTTGAGCGTTCAGGTGATCGCACTTGGAGCCGTCGGTTTCATGTTCAAGTCAGGAGTGCACGGTCCGGGTTTGTTGGTTGCAATCGTCGTCTTCATCGCCGCGTTTGCGATGGCACTGGGGCCGATTCCATGGATTCTGTGCTCGGAGATCTTTCCGACACGGGTGCGTGGGCGTGCGATGTCTCTCGCAACTTTCGTGATTTGGACCTCCTGCTACATTGTGGCGCAGACTTTTCCGATGCTCAACGACAGTCCCCGTGTTGGACCGGCCCTGACCTTTTGGGTTTATGCTGGTTGCAGCTTGCTTGGACTCATATTCGTAGCGGCGCTTGTCCCTGAAACCAAGGGGCGAAGCCTTGAAGACATCGAACGATCCTGGATTAAAAGATAAATGCTAGTGCAACGCCTGATTACTGCTCTGCTCGGCTTGGTCTCAATTGCCGGCGCCTTCGCCGCGACCGAGAAAACGCCTTTCGAATCTGTAGATCCAACCATCGGCACTACCCATTGCCGATGGTTTTTCTTTACACCGGGAGCACGACCTTTCGGCATGGCTAAGCCAGGCCCATGTACGGATGCTCATCTTGGCAATCAGCATGGGTGGGAAGCCGTGGGCTACGACAGCCGCCACGAATCGATCGAGAGTTTTGTCTCATTCCGGGAGTTCCAGATTGGTGGAATTGCCGTCATGGCCACCAGCGGCGACTTACAGACTGTTCCCGGACGCCTGGATCACCCTGACGAAGGCTACCGCTCCCGGTTTTCTCACAATGATGAGAAAGCTTCCCCAGGATACTATTCAGTCCTGCTTCGCGATTACGGCATTCAGGCGGAGCTCACCGCGACTCCTCGCGTCGCTTTCCACAGATTCACTTTCAATGAATCCAAACCGGGCCATCTGATCTTCGATATAGGCAACAGGCAAGGCGAGAGCGGTCCTGTGCTGGATAGCTTCCTCCGACGAGTGAGTGAACGGGAGTGGGAGGGATTCGTGATAACACATCCGGTGTACGTTCGTGGCTACCAACCCGGCGCCCAGCTCAAAATGTATTTCGTAGCTGAGATGGATCAGACACCGCAAACCTCAGGTGTGTTCCGGGGCACGGATATCACTGAAGGAGGGACCTCTCTTCAGGGGCCAGGGGCCGGGTTTTTTGCGACGTTCGCACCACAACCGCGAACAGTGGTTGTTAAGGTTGGTCTTTCCTACACCAGCGTCAGCAATGCGCGTGCAAACCTCCGTCAGGAAGCCGCAGGATTGTCATTTGACGATGCCGTTCGAGCCGCCCGTTCTGATTGGACCTCGCAGCTTGGGCGCATCCAGGTGCAGGGTGGTCGAGAGAGTGATCGGATTAAGTTCTACACAGGCCTTTATCACGCACTGCTCGGACGGGGGCTCGCCAGCGATGTCAACGGCGCCTATCCGCGGAACGATGGTGCTGTCGGCCAGATACCCATGACGAATGGAGTTCCGGCATATAACCATTACAACTCAGACTCGGTCTGGGGCAGCTTCTGGAATCTGAATCAGCTTTGGGCCCTCGCCTATCCCGATTACCTGAGTGAATACGTCCGTTGCCACCTGGACCATTACCGGGATTGCGGCTGGCTTCCGGACTCGATTGCCGCCGGAAAGTTTGTCTCGGGAGTGGGGACAGATTTTGCGGGAGTGCTGGTCAGTTCGGCGTATGCGTGGGGCATACGCGACTATGACATCAACACGGCGTTTGCTGCTGCCTTGAAGAATGAGACAGGCTGGCAGAACCGCCCCGTGGGTGTGGGTAAAGCGGATTTGAAACCGTTCCTGGAGCGTGGCTATGTACCGTTGATCTACAACGTTCCTGGGTTCAGCGGGTCAACCGCTGATGGTTCGCAATTCTCTGCCTCCCACACACTCGAGTATTCATTCTCGTCGTTTGCAGTGGCGCAAATGGCTCAGTCCCTTGGTCGAACCAATGAGTACCAGCAGCTCAGTCAAAATGCGTGGGGTTGGACCAACCTATACGACCCGGAGTTGCAGTTCATTCGTCCGCGGACGTTGGATGGCGAGTTTATCAAGGAATTCAATCCGTCCAAGCCTTGGGCAGGTTTCCAGGAAGGCAATGCCTGGCAATACACTTTTTATGTGCCGCATCAGTTGCCGGAGTTGATCAACCGCATGGGCTCGGAGAAGTTCGCTGCGCGCCTGGAGGCCGTCTTCGCGCAAGCAGAGAAAACGGGATTTGGAGGAGGGAAAACGCTCGACGCATTCTCGGGTTTGGAGAACGTTTACAACCATGGCAATCAACCCAGCCTGCATATTGCATGGCTGTTTAATCAGAGTGGGCGGCCATGGCTGACTCAATATTGGGTTCGCAGGATATGCGATGATTTTTACGGCATGGACCGTGTGCATGGATACGGTTTTGGTCAGGATGAGGATCAGGGGCAGTTGGGCGGATGGTATGTGCTGGCGGCGCTTGGACTTTTCGATGTCCAGGGCGGTGCAGGCGTGAATCCGACAATGGAGCTGAGCACGCCTTTTTTCGAGAGGATTACGGTACAACTGCATCCCAAGTATCACTCCGGGAAGACTTTTGAAATTCGCACTAAGCGCCAGACCCCTGAGGACACCTACATTCAATCGGTCCGCTTGAATGGCGAGCCTTATGACCAATCCAAAGTGGGATGGAAAACGATCGTCAATGGCGGTGCGTTGGACATTGAGACTTCAAAGACGCCCAATCAGCAACAAAAAGCCGTCAGATAGTCCAGAGGTAATGTGTTTTGAGGAAGAAATGGTCGGGGCGGTGAGATTCGAACTCACGACCTCTTGTACCCGAAACAAGCGCGCTAGCCAGGCTACGCTACGCCCCGCACCAGAGCCCGGAGAATGCCTTGGGTTTGGACGGAAAGCAATCAGGAAGTTGCAAATTTTTGCACTTTGCCGTCCAGCAAAGCGGCAGTTTCTGCCTATCAGATAATGGAATGTCTCACAAACGGACAGCATGGAGGCAACAATAGGCTGGCGTTAGACGTGTAATTTCTCCATAGTCAAATTTGAATGAACGGGCTACAGAGCGTGGGATTCGGCTCTCTGATCGCTGCAACGCAATGGCATCGCTCATGCTCCTCAGCAAGAGGTCACTGGGCGAAATGAACCACCATCTGCGGATTTTGCACTTGGAAGACGATCTGGATTATCCGGAATTGTTGCTGGAAATGCTTCGCCAGGACGGCCTCAATGTGTCATCGGTTCAGGTCAGCACTGAACCCGAATATGAAGCTGCTCTCAGGCTGCGCAACTTCGACCTCATCCTGGCCGATTTCCGACTCCCCACCTACAGCGGAGAGGAGGCGCTTAAGCTGGCCCAACTGCTTTGCCCTGATATTCCTTTCATCATCGTTTCTGGCACCATCGGTGAACAGTCCGCCATTAGCAGCCTGCGTGCCGGTGCTACTGATTTTGTTCTCAAGCAATCCCCTGACCGGATGGGCCCGGCCATTCGCCGTGCCGTTCGAGAGGCCGAGGAGCGGCGGCACCGCCGCCGTGTCGAGACAGAGCTAATTAGGCGCGAACAATACTTCCGCACCCTGACTGAGAACTCGCTGGATTTGCTTATCATCATAGACCAGACGGGGGTGCTACAGTATGCAAGCCCTTCACTGGTCAGAGTTCTTGGGTATGAGCCGAAGGATCTGATGGGGCAAAGCGTTTTTGCACTTGTGCATCCGGAGGACCTGCCGGGGGTGCTTGGCGAATTTGAGATCGGTCTGCAGAATCCCCAGCAAACACTCACGGTGCAGTTCAGGGTGCGGCACCAAACGGGGACGTGGAGGCATCTCGAGGCGGTAGGCCAGAACAGGTTGGATGAACTCAACGTGCGAGGCGTGGTCGTCAATCTGAGGGACATCACCGATCGGAAGTTGGCCGAGGATGAACTAAGGGCCAGTGAGGAACAATATCGTCTGATTTTCGACGGCAATCCCATGCCGATGTGGGTGTTTGACCACGAGACGTTGCGGATTCTGCAAGTGAACGACGCGGCTGTGCTGCACTACGGGTTCAGCCGTGAGGAGTTCTTGCAGATGACCATGGATGATTTGCGCCAGGACAAGGATCTGCCGGCGATGGTAGAGTATCTCCACAAGATCCTTTCACCACAGGCCACTCCCAGCGGATTCACAGGGGTTTGGCACCATCGCAGGAAGGATGGATCGATTGTTGTGGTGGAGCTGAAGTGGAGCGGCATACGGTTCCACGGGCGCCCAGCCAGCCTCACCATGGTGAATGACATCACCGAGCGGAAACGCGTTGAACACCGGGACGCTTCCCTGAGCAAACTGGGGCAGAGCCTCAGTTCAGCCACCTCCGCAATGGAAGCGGCAAAAATCATTCATGCGGTGGCAGCGGATTTGTTCCAGATGGATGCCTTCACTCTCAGCGCCTACAGCGCAGAGGAGGACCAGCTTCTACCGCTTCTTGATCTGGATAAGGGCTTGGCCTCGTCGCAACTTGGCGCGCCTGAACTCCAGACCCGAAAGCCATCCGGCCTCTGCCGCCGCGTGATTGAGCATGGAGCAGAGTTGGTGTTGCGCGAACAGGACGATGAACCCGGTGAAGACACGCTGCCATTTGGCGACCGAAAACGGCTGTCGCTTTCCCTGGTCATGGCACCCATCCGGAGCCGGACAAAGGTCATCGGACTGCTTTCAGTGCAAAGCCACAGCCCGCGGGCTTATGATTACCAGGATCTCACCACGCTCCAGACCCTGGCGGACCACTGCGGCGGCGCTCTTGAGCGCATTCACGCCGAACAAGCTCTACATGAAACTCAGCAACGGTTCCGTGATCTTTTTGAAGGTTCCCCCGATGCCGTGTTCGTCGTCGATGCGCGGGGCTGCGTGCTGGATGTAAACCCTGCGGTTTCCGAGCTTCATGGCAACACACGCTCAGAATTGATCGGGATGAGCCTTGAGCGCCTGATCTCCGCTGAGGTGTGCCGAACACTCATTCAGGGCCTTCCCCAAATGATGCTCAGCCAGGTGCACCAGGCTGAAGGGATCAGCCGGACGCAGGATGGCCGGGAGGTCCCGGTGGAAGTGCGTGCCAGCAGGATCGCGTATTCTCGCGAGCCAGCGCTGTTACTCCACGTTCGCGATATCACGTCTCGCCGCGTCGCACAAGACGCGCTGCGTGCCTCAGAAATGTTGTTCCACTCCGTATGGGACAACTCGGTTGATAGCATGTGCCTGACGGATGAGGACGGTCGGATTGTGACCGTTAATGCGGCCTTTTGCAGGCTCATGGGCCTCCCGCGGACTGAGTTGGAGAACGAGTTGTTCACGCGTGTCTTTGCAGATAATCCGGAGCGCGAGCGGATGGCAGCGCGTTACCGGCACAATTTTCTGGAACGCGTCACAGAACAACAAGCCGAGCGGCATCATACGCTGTGGAATGGAACGAATATCACGCTCGAAGAGACCTATACGTTCGTCGAACTGGATGGGGAACGCTCGTTGCTCCTTGGATTGTTCCGTGACGTAACCGCCGAGAAGAAGCTTCAGGAACAGCTCCGGCATTCGCAGAAAATGGATGCCATTGGGCAGCTTGCGGGCGGCGTGGCTCACGACTTTAATAACATTCTTACGGTGATTCACGGGCATGCGTCGTTGCTTATTTCAGGCGGCATAGTCCAGGGGCCATCGTTGCGATCCTCCCAGCAGATCCTTCAGGCGGCAGAACGAGCAGCAGGGTTGACACGCCAGTTGCTGACCTTCAGCCGGCGACAGGTGATGCAGTTGAGACGCCTGGATCTTAACGAAGTGGTCAGCAACATGACTCGCATGCTCGGGCGAATCCTCGGTGAGGATGTGGCCCTGCACCTGCATTTTCTTGGGGAACCCGCTCCCGTGCAGGCCGACGCCGGGATGATGGAACAGATTTTACTTAATCTTGCTGTCAACTCACGCGACGCAATGCCCGGCGGCGGAATACTCAATATAAGCATCAGTCGTCCCAATATCGGGCCTGAATACTTGGAGAATCACCCAGAGGCTCACATTGGACACCATGTGTGCCTGTGTGTGAAAGACACCGGTTGCGGGATTGAGCCCGAGAACTTGCGGCGCATCTTCGAGCCGTTTTTCACTACCAAACCGATAGGGAAGGGGACAGGCCTGGGCCTGGCCACTGTTTACGGCATCGTGAAGCAGCATCAGGGTTGGATCGAAGTTGAGAGCCAGCCCGGAAAAGGATCTCTTTTTCGCGTGTTTCTGCCCTTTACCAATGAGCCGCCTGAGCTCAGTTCCGAAACGCCTTCGTTTGAAGTGCGCGGCGGCACTGAAACCATCCTGGTGGTGGAAGACGAGCTTCCCGTCCGCGAGTTGGTGTGCACGTTGCTGGGCTCTCATGGCTACAAGATTCTGGAGGCCGCCTCTGGCGCTGACGCGCTCGAAGTCTGGGAACAGCACAAGGCAAAGATCGACCTTGTCCTGACCGACCTTGTGATGCCTGGCCGGCTCAACGGCTATGAGTTGGCCGATAGGCTGCGGCAGGACCGTCCCAAGTTGAAGGTGATTTTCACAAGTGGCTACAGTGCTGAGGTTGTGGGCGTGGATGTTGCCAGCCAAAAAGGCATTGATTATCTTCAAAAGCCCTATCAACCACAGAAACTGGCTTTAGTAGTCCGCGAGTGCCTGGATCATTCGGAGGCACGTAACACGGTGCTCTGCAAGTCTGCCAAGCTGTCTTCGCCGCAGTAAGGGTTCTCCTAAGTTGCTGTGCCTCAATGTTCGCACAGATAAAAGCGAAAGTCGTGCCAAGTTCTACTTGTGCCTGTGACTAACCCGATTATGATAGGGGCATGGCACATGGGCTACAACTGTCACAGCGCCTGACTCAGTCGCTAGTGCTGGCACCGCAGCTTCAGCAATCGCTGGCGCTGCTGCAGGCCCCTACCTTGGAACTTAAGGCCCTTGTTGAGCAAGAACTCCAGCAGAATCCAGTCCTTGAAGAAGCACAAGCGCAGGACGTGGATCAGTCTGACCGAGAGGCGGGAGATAATGAAAAAGCCGATCTAGCCCAGGCAGCCGATCCTGCGGAACCCCCCGCCGACCTGGCGTTCGATCCTGCCGAAGAGAAGGCCAGCTCAGAGCCAGTGGATGATTTTCAGGCCGAGTTCGAGCGCCTGGTGCAGTTGGACCAGGAATGGCGCGAGCATTTCTCTCCAAACAGCTCGCCGAATCGCGCGACTGCCGAGGATGAAGAAAGACGGCAGTTCATGTTCGATTCTTTAGTTGCCCACACCTCGCTGCATGAATTGCTTCTGGAACAGTTGCGCGATACCAAGCTTGATGTTGAGAAGCGGCAATTGGCGGAATGGCTCATTGGGAACCTCGATGATTACGGCTACCTGAAAACAGCCCTGGATGAGGTCAGCCTTGCTACGGGCAAATCCACTGACCAAGTGCTGGAAGTTCTGCGCGTTATTCAATCTTTTGAGCCGGTTGGGGTGGGGGCTCGTGATCTGCGCGAATGCCTCCTGTTGCAGTTGGAGCGCGATGGAAAACAGGAAACCCTCGAATACCGAATCGTGAGCGACTTCATGGAAGCTCTGGGGCGGCGCCGCATTCCGGAAATTGCGCGCGGCACCGGCACAGAGATTGATGAAGTTCAGGATGCCTTGGAGAACATTGGACGCCTGGAGCCTCGTCCCGGTCGCGCTTATCTGGCTGATAATGACCAGTTCGTTCTTCCAGAGGTTTTTGTGCAGCGCAGCGGGGACGATTTCATCGTCACAAATAACAACGAGCAGATCCCACATCTTCGCATCAGCAATACCTACAAAGATCTGATGGCCAGGGGAGAGAACTCGCCGGAAGTCCGGAATTACATCCGTGAGAAGATCAGAGCAGGCAAGTTTCTGATCAAAAGCTTGCACCAGCGTCAGCAGACCATTTTAAACATCGCCCGCGAGATCGTGAGCCGGCAGCGTGAGTTCATGGAGAAAGGCGTCTCATGTCTAAAGCCGATGACGATGGTTCAAGTGGCCGAGGTGGTGGGTGTACACGAAACGACTGTTAGCCGGGCAGTCTCCGGCAAGTACATTCAAACGCCGCAGGGAATCTTCGAGATGAAGTATTTCTTTACTGCGGGGATACAGACTTCCAGCGGCGACGGCATGTCCAACACCAGCGTCAAAGATATCATCGATGAGATCTTTAAGGGTGAGAACCCAGCCAAACCACTCTCGGATCATCAGGTGGTAAAAATGCTTGCTGAGAAGGGCATTGTCATTGCCCGGCGCACAGTGGCCAAATACCGCACGGAGCTCAATATTCTCCCGTCCAACCTGCGCAAGGTTTATTAAGACGGTTCTTCCGAGAAGTCTTCGTTTCCTTTGTTTTTCTCTCGCAGGTGAGTTTTGCCTCCGCCTCTCGATCCATCGCCGGACAACAAAAACCCGCCCCACGATAGTGAGGCGGGTCGCCATGAAGGCCTTGAGTCAGGTTACCTTGGAGCAACGATTTCGGACATCTTGAAAATCGGCAGGAACATGCAAATGACCATGCCGCCGACAACGACGCCCAGGAATACAATCAGGATGGGCTCAATCAGCGAGGTCAGCCCCGAGAGAATCGTTTCGACTTCCTCATCCAGAAAGTCGGAGATGCGCTCGAGCATGTTGTCGATCTTACCTGTCTGTTCACCTGCGGTGATCATTCGGATAATCATTGTAGGGAACACAGGGTGTTTTGCGAGGGCTGATGAAATGCTTTCTCCCTGCTCGATATCCTGTGCAGCCGTTTTGATGGCATTTTCCATCACCATGTTGCCAACCGTCTGGGATACGATTGAAAGCACCTCCAGAATAGGGACACCGCTACGCACCAAAGAGGCGAGCGTGCGAGTGAAACGAGCCAGGCAGATTTTGTGAGCGATGCTGCCAAAAATGGGCATGCGAATGCGGTAAGCATCCCAGAAGAGACGGCCTTTCGGAGTCTTGATGAAATAGAGCCATCCGTAAACCAACCCGGCACCGCCTACCAATATAGCCAGCACATAGGACTTAACGAATTCGCTCAGGTTGATCAAAAACTGGGTGGGTGCCGGTAATTTGGATCCGAAGCTGGTGAAGATTTCCGCGAACACCGGAACCACCTTCACGAGGAGAAAGATTGTGATCAGGATGGCTACAACCGTGACCACGGTTGGATACATCATGGCGGACTTTACTTTTTTACGGAGTCGGGCCGTGTTTTCCAGGTAGCTGGCCAGGCGCGAAAGAATCTCTGCCAGCAACCCGCCCTTTTCACCTGCGGAACACATGCAGCAGTATAGTTTATTAAAGACCTTAGGGTGCTTCTGCAGCGCTTCCGAAAAGCTGTCGCCACTTTCTACCCGTGCGCAGACGTCCTTGATTACATCACGCATGACCTTGTTGGTGGTCTGTTCGGCCAATCCTTGAAGTGATTGAACCATGGCAAGACCCGCATCGATCATCGTGGCTAGCTGGCGGGTGAATATGACCAGGTCGGCTAGTGCGACCTTGCCGCCCCCGGTTCGACCCTTCTTCGCCATCTTCTCTTGAATCGAAACAACCAGCAGATTGCGATTGAGCAGAAGCGCAATCGCTGCCTGTTCCGTGGCTGCTTCCACAGAACTCCGGGTTTCCCTGCCGGTGTTATCCCGTGCTACATATACATAAGAGGCCATAAATAGTGTTCCGAAGCCGAGGACCCTCACGGCACCCCGCCGCGCTATCGGTTCCCGTTCCAACTTTTCCTTTCTTTAGCATTATGTGTTCCACTTAATGGTGTAAGCGCTGGGGAGTTGGCCAGACCTGAGCAGGACTTGTTCTATGCGCTGGAAAGAATGGGACGAACGCCGAACAAGCCTTTGCAAGCCATCTATAAACCGAAGAATTGACCCGGAAAACCCGTCATGGATGTCCCATCCTCGAACAGGCCTGCACAAAAACGGGAAAAAACATGTTGTCAAGCCAAGCCGATTGACCTAAATATGGCCTCGCTGCACCTCGGGTGCGGTGAGGGGGTAATCGGTTTTATCCCTTTGATGCAAAGAGACTGAGGAAGAACTAAACGGTTAAACGGTTAATAACTCGGAGGAACTAATGACGTTAAACAAATGGACTGTGTCGCTGGCCGCCTTAGGCGTGGTCAGCATGGCATCTGTGGCCCAAGGGGAAGAAAAGGCGAGTTCGGTACTCACCTCCGTTTCTTCCACGACCATCAGCGGCTATGTGGATACTTCGGCTCACTGGAATTTGGGTACGGGCAACAACAATCAGGCGCCGTATCGCTTCAATAACAACAAGGCCGACGGCTTCAACCTGAACGTGGTTCAGGTCCGCCTCGAAAAGCCGATCGACGAGTCTGACTGGGGCTCCGGCTACCGTGTGGATCTCTGGGCCGGCCCCGATGCGAACATCCTGGGAACCCAGTCCAGCGGCAATGCCAGCGATTTCGGAATCCGCCAGGCCTATGTCGCTCTGCGAGCGCCAGTTGGCAACGGAGTCGACTTCAAGATGGGCGTTTTTGACAGCATCATTGGCTATGAATCCATCGATGCCAGCCAAAACCCCAACTACACCCGCTCCTACGGTAACTCGATCGAGCCGACAACCCACACCGGTTTGCTGGCCTCCTATCGCTTCAGCGATCTGATCAGCGCTTCTGTCGGCATCGCGAACACCATGGGGCCTGTGATCAACTCACGCGCCTTCAATGGGGATACATTTGGCAACAATGCCTACTCCGAAACCTATAAGACCTATATGGGTTCCCTGGCGATCACCGCGCCGGAGAGCCTCGGGTTCCTGGCTGGCTCCACCCTGTATGTGGGCGCGGTCAATGGTTTCAACAATAGCATGGTCGGGACAGGCTTCGGCGCTCCTAACTTCAATGGTTACATTGGCGCAACGCTTGCCACCCCGGTAACCGGTCTGCGTGTCGGTGGTGCGTTCGACATCCTGAATGTCGATACCACCTACGATGCCGCTGCGGATACCGACGTCAATGCGGACATCGAGACCCTTGCTGGGTATGTCTCCTACCAGGCCACCGAGAAGCTCAGCCTGCATGGCCGTGTTGAATGGGTGCATGCTGACTTGGATACCCCTCCTGGGCTCACGCTCGGCAACTTCGGTGCTAACGACAACTTCTATGCGCTGACGGCTACTGCCCAATACGACCTGTGGCAGAATGTTATCACCCGCCTTGAAGTGCGCTGGGATCGTACGGATGACGGTGATGCGTTTGGTGAAGACAACAACGGCAACGCGGATCGCCGCAATGCCTTCCTGATCGCCGCCAACGTGATCTACAAGTTCTAAGCTAGTTTAGCTCTTGAAGCCCCTTCTTGCGCACTTGCAGGAAGGGGCTTCTTGTTTACACCGTCGGATGGCTAGTTTTATACACGTAGAATTAAAAAAGCCATCAAGGGTGTCGCGTAGATGTGCCTTGAATTGACGTAATAGACTAAGCATTAGTTAGTTGTAACGTTTGTAATCTTTGGCACGCCGACTGCATCCAGGCGTCTCGTTCAGAAAACATAAATAAACAACAACCAATGAAGATCAACCAATGGACAATCGCGCTTCTGGGTGTAGGCGCAGTTAGCTTGCCAGGTGTGCTCGCAGCCGAGGAGGCCCCCCAATCTGTTTTGACCGCAGTCTCCTCCACAACGATCAGCGGCTACGTGGATACTTCCGCACAATGGAACATGGGGACCGGCAATGCGAATGTTCCTAATTACTCGTTCAGCCAAGGCAAGGCTGATGGATTTAATCTAAACGTAGTAAAGCTCGCGCTGGAGAAGCCGATTTCCGAGAGTGATTCATGGGCTTCCGGCTACAAGGTTGATCTATTCCTTGGCCCCGATGCCAACCTCCTTGCCTCGCAATCCGCACTTTCCACAGGCAAATCCGATTTCGCCATCAAACAGGCCTACGTTGCTTTGCGCGCCCCGGTGGGTAACGGCTTGGACCTTAAGATGGGCGTTTGGGATACGGTCATTGGCTATGAATTGACCGATGCGCCATACAATCCGAACTTCACGCGATCATACGGCTATACGATCGAGCCCACCACCCACACCGGTTTGCTGGCGACGTATCAGTTTTCCTCCGTTATTACGGCGAACGCAGGTGTGGCAAACACCTACGGGCCAGCAATCAATGACCGGGCATTCCCAGCGGAATCCGAAACCAGCAAAGCGTATTTGGGTTCAGTCGTGCTAACCGCCCCTGAGCAGCTCGGCTTCCTGGAAGGGTCCACGCTGACGCTAGGCATTGTGGACGGCTTCTCAACAGGCTCCGCCTCCGATCTCACGAGCTTCTATGCTGGAGCGACGTTGAACACACCGGTGAGCGGCTTCAAACTGGGTGGATCTTATGACTACCTGCGCGTGAGTGAGGGTGGATTATCCGCTGAGGCGGCCGCAATTTATGCTTCCTATCAGTTCACAGAGAAGCTGACGCTTTTCGGCCGTGGTGAATATGCTGAAGGAGATACCGCCGGGTTCTTCCTGGCCGAAGAGGTGTTTTCCGCGACAGCCACACTGCAGTACGATCTGTGGGCCAACGTCTTATCCCGGTTGGAGTTCCGCTGGGATCACGCGTCTGATGGGTCCGAGCCGTACGGGGGCAAGAATCCAGGGGACGCGGGGTCAAAGAAGGACAGTTTTATTTTGCTGGCTAACTTAGTCTATAAGTTTTAGTTCCTCCGATAGTTAGGCCTCAGCAGTCCTCCCGTCCCTTAACCGGCGGGAGGACTTTTCCGTTTTGTTTTGCCATTAAACCACGCTACGGGTATTTCTCAGCCATGCCTGCAAGTGACGATTCAAAATCCGGATTTATCGTTTGGGGTATTGACCACGTGCCCTACGGACCCGTAGAGCTCCCAACCCTCGTTTCGTGGGTCAAGGACGAGCGTGTTACCTCTGAGACCTGGATATTTCGCCCCCAGGAGAGTGGTTGGAAGAAGGCGTCCGATATGCCTGAATTGCAGATGTTCTTTCGCTCCAGGAATCAGAGCGGGAAATCTCCTTCGGAAGGCGAGATTAGTGCTGGGGCATTGCGGCGTATCAAGATTCTGGGCGCCATGACCGATGAACAACTGGAGCGTTTCACCCGGTTTGTGCGTGTCCAAAACGTTTCACAGTGGACCGTCATCGTCCGGCAGGGTGACCCCGGGGATTCCATGTTTTTTATCCTGGCGGGAGAATTGCGCGTGCGCATCAGCGTCATGGAACGGGAGACTATCCTTGCTACCTTGGCTCCTGGTGATTTTTTCGGCGATATTTCGCTCCTGGATAAAGGGCCACGGTCGGCGGACGTTGTGGCCAATCAGGATTCCGTCGTTGCTCAGATCCACGCCAGCGATTTGGATGCGCTATCAACAGATGCTCCCGATTTGGCAGCTGCATTTCTGAAAGGCTTGGGGCGAACTCTCACGGCCCGGATTCGCGCGGATAACAAGCGGTTCGGAGATTCTGTCAAATTCGCACGCGCCTCGCTGTAACCTGTTAGTCCCCGAACAGCTTTTTAAGTGTGGCACGCGCCTGATCTTCGCGGCTCTTGTTAGCCTGCGGAGCTACGTAGGCCCGTCGCACCATCTCGAAGTATTCGCAATAATTAGCGGCATCCTTCTCGGCTACAGGGTCCGCTCGTCGGTCACGGCATTGATAGGCGATCTGCGGGTCATAGCTGACGCAGTTGAGGCAAACTTTCAGGTCCGAGCGACATGTCAGGCAGGACTCCGACCGCCCGGGTGTGCCCGAGAGGGTATATTCCGTGCCGCACTTCCAGCAATGTCTCGTGTGAGCCATGCCTTGTAACCTAACTAATCGCAGCAGGTTTGCCACGCGGAAACGTCTTCGGGGAAGTCCACGAAGTGGTCCAAATTCGGTTTAACGTGGGCGCGTAGCAGGAACCTGGTAGTCACGATACCAGTAGAAGTTCCATAGCTTTTCAAGCGGCACCTTTTCGACGTGGCCATCGAAAATGGCGAGGTTGATTGAGCCAGGGAGTTTCCCTCCTGCTGGCACATTTCGCGGAGCGCTTTGAGCAGGACGTCCGCCATGGCGGGCCAGGGTGATACGACCGATGGCGCCCACTCCACCCGATTCGTCCCCTTTGAACAGGTCCCGGGCTGGTGTATCCGTTGGACGCGGCCAGATGTCCACCCAGATGCAGTCAGCAAAGACTGGTGTTTGCGAGGGTTTCTGCACCGAACTGTCTTTGGCGAAGTGGCGCGAAACGTCGGCGCCTGTGATGAAATACTTGTCGTCGCTGTAGAACCAGCCGTTGAACGCAAAGCTGCCACTCAGGGGCTGGGTTGGGCGGCCTTTCCAGAACCAGGATTCAGCGGCGTTTCCCCAGCGGGAGTCGGTGGGTTTAGGGGCTTTTTCGGGGGCGGAAGGACACAAGCGGACTTTATGAACTTGAGCCTGATACTGAATGAGAGTGCCCATCCACAGCGTCTCTTCAATCCCGGGATAATAGGGGAGATTCTTGTTGTGATCGTTGGCATACATGATATCAGCAAGCATCAACTGCTTGAGATTGTTCATGCATTGAACTTGCTGCGCCCTCATTTTTGCGCCTGAGAGTGCTGGCAAGAGCATCGCAGCGAGGATCGCGATGATCGCAATTACTACCAACAATTCAATTAGGGTAAACCCCGGGCGTGAGTCTTTGTTGTTCATTGAGGATATTGGGAATGTGCCTGATGCATCTTCCGGAGGCAACCCTTTTGCAGGCCTGGCTCAGCAAACTCACGTCAATTGCAGCCAACGCTGCTGAATTAGAAGCCGGCGAGGCTATGTCAAACCTTCAGTGTTCGGGTATGAACCGTTTGAGGATGTCCGCCCGGGGTATCGCTTTAGGCTTCAAAGCCTCTTGCCGTTCCCGCACGCCATCTCCATAAGTGAGGGGTGGGTTGGGATCACGATAGAAAATCCCGGTATAGAGCTTGGAGCAATAATCGCGCGCCAATTCGGTGGCTCTGGCTCGATCCGTAGGGTCGTGGCCTAAGGTTTCCAGGCTCTGCATTCGCTGTTTCTGGGCTTTTAGCTGTTGATCGTCCTCACCGTAGGTCACGCAGGGCGATTGGACATTGATGAAGGCAAATCCGGGATACCGTATGCCTTCTTCGATCACTCGAGCCAGTCCAGCCATATCGGCTGGCGTGCCCTGTGCCACAAAAGGCGCCCCATAGCTCATGACGTAGAGCAGGGGATTGACCGGATCTTCAAGGCTGCCAAAATTGGAAGTGGCAGTCTTGCGACCACGTTGGGAGGTAGGCGATAGCTGGCCTTTAGTCAGACCATAGATCTGGTTGTCCATCACGATGTAGGTCAGATCCACGTTGCGGCGTGCCACGTGCGCCACGTGGCCGCCGCCGATGGAAAAACCATCCCCATCGCCGCTGGCCACTAGCACCAGAAGCTCCGGGTTTGAGATTTTGATGCCCTGCGCGATCGGTAACGCACGTCCGTGAACGGTGTTAAACCCATACGCGGTCGTGTATCCTGGAATACGGCTGGAACAGCCAATTCCTGAGATGAACGCGATCTCATGAGGCTCACGCCCGATGGCCGCGAGCGCGCGGGTGATGGCTGTGACGACACCGAAGTCGCCGCAACCGGGGCACCAGATGGGCTTAAGATCGCTCTTAAAGTCACCCGGTTGCAGTTTGGGCGGAACCATCGTTTGAGCACAGGTGGCTTCGACGCAACCTGAACTCGGTGCGACGGATGAGGCTTGGTTTGACATGATTAACGTCTCTTGGCTTCTAAAGGTTATCGGCCCATGGCCGCATTCATTTCACGCAAGAGCACCAGCACGTCTTGCGGGGCGATCGGATTGGAGCCGCTTCGGGCGAGCGTCCGGACTTCTCCAGGCACGTTGACGAACATTCTCACTAGCCGATGGAGTTGCGCTTGAAAGGATTGTTCGACGAAGAGAGTCTGCTTTAAAGAGGCGAAAAACTCCTCGTATATTCCTTCGGCCACTGGATAGAGCAGCTTGGGAACGAGCAGTTTGACCTGCAACCCTTCCGCCTGGGCTAATCGAAGGGCTTCCTCAGCCACGCCGGCAACGCTGCCCCAACTGACCAGACCCAGCGGGGCATTCTTTGTGCCCGAGTACACGAACAAATCGCGTCTCAGCTTCAGCGGGCTGAACTTCGCAAAACGCTTTTGATTCATCCGGGCGTGCATCTCACCACTAGCGGTGGGACGCCCTTTTTCGTCGTGCTCAATTCCTGAGGCGAGGTAATTGCCCCCAAGCATGCCTGGTTGGCTGATGGGACTTATGCCCGATTCGGTGATGCGGAACCGTGAGTAGTTCGCCAGGTCGGCTTCATTAGGTTTGCGCCGGTCCACCACCTGCAATTTCGAGGTGTCGATCGGCTCGATGGTCTCTTTGCGTTGGGCGATCTCCTGGTCGGAAAGCACGATGACAGGGGTCTGGTAATGCTCCGCGATATTGAAGGCCTCAACCGTGATGCCAAAAATGTCTGCCACGCCGTTGGGGGCGAGCACGGGACGCAGGCAATCTCCATGTGCAGAGAACACAGCCTGGAAAAGGTCTGACTGTTCGGGCTTGGTGGGAATGCCAGTGGAGGGGCCGCCGCGCTGAACGTTCACACACACCAGCGGGAGTTCGGCAATGCTGGCCAGCCCGAGCATTTCAGTTTTTAGGGACATTCCCGGACCGGAGGTGGCGGTCATGGCTTTGTGTCCGGCAAATGATGCGCCCACCACCGCTCCAATGCCTGCGATCTCATCTTCTGCCTGCAGGACGCTCCCCCCGTACTTCCAGATTTCCTTGTCGAAGAACTGCATAATCTCCGTGGAGGGCGTAATGGGATATCCCCCGAAAAATGTGCATCCCGCGAAAATCGCCCCTGCAGCGCACATATCATTGCCATCCGCCAGGAGCTTGGTGGAAGCACTGCTGGGATGTTCCAAGGCGCGATGCTCGGCCAGGGGATGAGCTGCGGCGAACGCCAGTCCCGATTGAAAAGCGCGTTCATTTCCAGCGGCTACGGCTTCTCCCTTGCGGGCGAACTTCTTCCGAATCCCAGCCAGCATACTGGCCTGGCCGATGCCAAACCAACCCGCTAAGAGGCCAGTGACGACGATATTCTTCGCCTTGTCTGTTCCTGCTGTTTGCTCTGCCATTTCCGTGATGGGCACGCTAAACACTCTGGATCGAGTGACATTGGATAATGGCACCTGGTCCGGGTCGATGCCCGTGCGCGCCTCGTAGATCACGATCGTTTGATCCGTCACTGGCAGCTCGCCCCCGAACCGGCGGAAATCCTCCCAATTGAAGATCACGGCAACATCCAGCGGACCGTTAGGATTCAAAACCGGCTCCGTTGAGAGCCGAAGACGGCAGGAAGCCTCACCGCCACGAATCTGCGAGCCGAAGCTCTTGGTCATGATAGCGTGGAACCCTTCCAGGGCTGCCGCGGTGATGAGGGATTCACCGGCTGAGACAACGCCGTCACCTCCGGCGCCGGCAATTCCTATAATTAGATCTTTAGGCATGCATTAAGAAGTCTGTTGATTAACAAAAAATGTGCTCTCCCTCTATTGGCTTACATTGCGCATTAATTGCGGTCGTGAGAATGCGAGCCGCGAACCGGGTCCGGCGGAAGCGAAAACTCCCGCTGATCAGACCAACAGTTGCGTTGTTGATTGGCACCCGGCTAAATAAGCCAGAGTGTTATAGGATGGCAAACAAAAACAAAGATTTTCAGCGCCTGCCGCGCCGTTTGCTCTTGTGATCGTTCCAGAAGATCGAAAGCACCAGGCAGAGTCCCATTCCCGCAGCCACCAGAAAGCAGAGCATCGCAAAACCTGGGTAGCCTAGAATGGTGAACCGTGTGTTCACCTGCATCAGAAGTGCTGCCCCGATTATCATGGCTGCCAGCACCAGCCCGCTCGTAATGCGATTCGCGACCTTTTGCGCGCTTTCAACGAGGAATTCCGTTTCGGCAGGTTTTACCGTCACGTTCAGCTCCGCGTTCGCCACCGCATCCAGAATCTTGTTTAACCGTGACGGCAAGGCTCCCAGGAACTGTTTAGCTTCCAGAAGGGAGGAATACATTTTCCCGGTGGAAAAGGCGTTTTTGAGACGCTGATTCAGAATCTCGCTCGCATTCCGGCGCACCGAGTCGTTGGGATCGAAATCCGGTGAAAGCGTGCGCCCCACCTGATCGAGTTGCAGCAGGGTTTTGCCCAGCAAAGAGAGCTCCGTGGGCACATACAGGCCGGTCTCCGCAGCGGTTCGGGCAACATGCAAGATGAGTTTGCCCACATCCAACTGCTCCAAGGTGCTGTTCCGTTGCTGGGCCACCAGTTGACCGATCTGATGCCGGAAGTCCTTCTCGACAAAGGAACGGCTCCTCTTACTCATACGAATCGCGACTTCGGCTGCCTCATCGCTTTCCCCTTCGCTGACTGCTAGCAGCAGTTTCAGCAAATCCTCCTGCATACCCGGCGAGGTGTGCCCCACCATGCCCAAATCCAGCAGCGCAATGCGATGATCCGGCGTCATCAGAATGTTTCCAGGGTGCGGATCTGCATGAAACATTCCGTCCACCAGAATCTGCTGCAAGTAGGCGCGGAACAATTCCTCGGCCAGGGCTGCGCCGTTGAAATCCAGGCGAGCCAGCGGAGGCAGTTCGGTGATCTTGGTTCCTTCCACGTAGTCCATGGTCAGGACCTTCTGGGACGTGTAATCTGCCACTGGGGCAGGCACTAGAATATGTGGGAAGGCGGCGAGGTTCTTTCGCAGTCCTTCCATGTTGGCTGCTTCCCGGCGGTAATCCAGTTCATGCGCCAGCGTGTGCTCAAAATCCTGAAGGATGCTGACGAGTTGGTACCTCTGGCCCATTTTGGTATGCCGGTTGAGCAAGCGTGCGATTTCTTCCAGCGCAGCGAAGTCGTCTTTGATTTGCTGATTGATGTCCGGTCGTTGGACCTTGACGACCACAGGACGACCGTCGCGCAAAGCCGCCTGATGCACCTGGCCCAGCGAAGCGGCAGCCAGCGGTTTGGGATCAAACCAGTCGAACAGCTTGTTTATTTTTGCTCCAAGCTCCCGCTCGATTGTTATTTCGACGTCTTCATAACGAAAAGGTTTCACCTTATCCTGCAGCCGCTGGAGCGATTTGAGATACTTCTCCGGCACAAGATCCGGGCGGCTGGAAAGTATCTGCCCCAGTTTAACGAAGGTTGGCCCCAACCGCTCCAGATCCAAGGGGAGTTGGCTGGCGTTCGAGCTTTCAGCTTCTGGCTCCGCAACAGTCTCAGCAGCGAAGCGTGAAGAATTGTTGGCCGCGTCCCCATACTTCAAGTAGAGCAGGGCAAGGTCCTTATATCGTTTCAGGTAGTGAGGCGAAAGTTTCATAACCGTCTGATCGCGCCCAAGGTAAGCGTGGTTATACCCATGGCCAATGGGGTGATAGCCCTTACACGGCTTTGCAGGGAAGCAGGGAACATCCGCTTGACTTCACGGTCGGTTGGTTGAGAAGAATGGGTGTGAGAAAACTGCGAAGCTGAACCATGGCGACGACCCAATTTCTGCTCATCCGCCATGGGACTAACGACCTGGTGGGCAAGAGAATTGCTGGCTGCACGCCGGGGGTGCACTTGAATGTGCAAGGCAAGATCCAGGCGCGCGCACTGGTGGATTTCCTGGGGCGTTGGCCTATCTTGTATATTTGCGTCCAGCCTCAGTCTCTTTGATCGCGCTTGCTGATGGGGGCGTGCGAGTGGACGGTATCAACCTGGGCGCTTTCGACTGAAAACCAGGGGCCGAGGATCTAGTTAGTCCTTCTCAGAGCTATCCCTGCTCAGCATACCGACTGCCAGGACTCCGACCAGGACGCCGAGACCAAAAACGATGCCCATGGATTGATAAGGTCTTTCGCGGACCAAGCGATCAGTGCATTGGGCTCCCGATACGGCCCGTTCGCGAACGGTTCCAACACCGGTTTTCAGCAGGTCCTGACCATCCCGAAGCACGGTCTTGAGATCATTGAGAAACTTGTCGATTTGCTCGTGGTTGGATGGGGTTTGCGTGGGTTGAGAGGCGGATTCTGTATTCATGGCCCTCTAATAACGGTTGCAGAAGTTGATGAAAATAGGGTTAAACCCGCCACCCCCGGGCGGAGCCACATAATTTGCATTTCAAGACCAGCCCGGTTGCGCTACAATGCATTGGATATGTCAATACCACCGGCGCAGCCGCCGCAGAAGATAAACTTAAGACGGCCAGACATCATGGCCGCGGTTCAAGCTCAGGTGCTCTCGCATTATCGCAGCGATCTTATCGAGCGCATCCGGGCTAACGGACACATCCTGTCAGCCGGCGGAATGACCATCAAGCTGGCTAAGGAATTTGGGTTCTGTTACGGCGTGGAACGGGCGATCGATTTGGCCTACGCAGCCCGGAAGGCCTATCCCGACCGCAGAATCTTCCTGCTCGGCGAGATCATTCACAACCCGGAAGTTAACGATCAGATTCGCCGGATGGGCATCGAGACTATTGGCGGACGTCCCACCGATGAAGAGATCGAGCGGTTGACGCCCGAGGACCTGGTGATCATCCCCGCTTTCGGGACGGAGGTCTCTACTCGAAAGAAGCTGGAGGGTAAAGGCTGCCTTTTCGTGGACACGACATGCGGTGACGTGATGAGTGTATGGAAGCGTGTTCGGCAGTACTCCCGGGATAGCGTTACCAGCATCATTCACGGCAAAGCCTGGCACGAGGAAACCATGGCGACCAGTTCCCAGGCTCGCGCGAGTGGCAAAGGACATTACCTGGTGGTGTTCACCCTGGCTGAAACTGATTACGTTTGCGACTACATCATCAATGGCGGTAGCAAGTCCGAGTTCCTGGCCAAGTTCAAAGGCGCGTATTCGGAGGGATTTGATCCTGATTTGCATTTGGAGGCGGTAGGCGTTGCGAACCAAACCACGATGTTGCGCGGGGAAACCGAGGAGGTGCAAAGGCGTCTGAAAGCAGCAATGGCTAAGAAGCACGGAGACCCGAAACTGGACCATCATTTCCGCTTTTTTGACACCATTTGCGGCGCGACGCAGGACCGTCAGGATGCGCTGCAAAAGCTGCTACGGAACCCTCTGGACTTGTTGCTGGTCATAGGAGGATATAATTCTTCAAACACGTCGCACCTGGCAGAGATGGGTGAAGCGCAGTTGCCCACCTATTTTATCAAGAACGCCGCAAAGATGGAATCGGACACCCTGATCCGGCACTACAACCAGCACCAGCATGAGGAAGTTGAAACCCGCGATTGGCTGCCTGCCGGTGACCTGACGATTGGCATCACAGCCGGAGCTTCATGTCCCAATAACCTGATTGAAGACGCCATCCAGCGCTTGTTTGAGCTCCGGGGGATTAGTGTGAAGCAGGTGCTCGAAGCCAACTGACCAGCCCAGCTATGCCGCGCGATCGTTTGGAATTGGAACAGGTGGAACGTCAGACGCTGGCCCCTTTTGCTCAGTTGAGCGGGGAGTCGCGAGGACGCAAATACCGTGAGGCGCCTCCCGAGTGGCGGACGGAGTATCAGCGTGACCGTGATCGGGTGATTCACTCACGCGCCTTTCGCAGGCTGGAGTATAAAACGCAGGTTTTTCTCAACGGCTCCGGAGATCATTTCCGCACTCGCCTGACTCACACCATGGAGGTGGCCGGGATCACCCGGAATATCAGTCGTCCACTGAGGTTGAATGAAGATCTGGCTGAGGCAATTGCCCTGGCCCATGACCTGGGGCATTCGCCTTTTGGCCACAAGGGAGAGACTGTCCTCGACCGCCTGATGCAGGAGCATGGCGGCTTTGAGCACAACCGTCAGAGCCTGCGCATCGTTGAGTATTTGGAGCAGAAATACCCCGGGTTCGCTGGACTGAACTTGACCTGGGAGGTGCGTGAAGGCCTGTCCAAGCACTCGAATCCTGGGGATTATCCGAAGTGGAATCACAAGCTGCCTCCTCGCTCACCCTCACTCGAAGCGCAGGTAGCCAACCTGGCGGATGAGATTACCTATTACAGCCACGATTTGGATGACGGTTTGGAGTCGGGCTTGCTCTCTGAAGCTCAGCTCGAAGATAAAGTGAAGGTTTGGCGCATCGCCAGCGATGAGGTCAAGGCGGCTCATGGCAAGCTGCCGGATGAATGCCGTCGCTATTTCATTGTTCGATGCATCATCGATATGCAAGTGACCGATGTTGTGCTCACAACAGAGAAGAAGATCGAACGCTCGGGAATATCCAACTCCGATGAGGCCCGAATGCAAGCCCGCCCATTAGTCTCTTACAGTGCAGAGCGAAAACGATTAAACCAGGAGCTCCGGCGATTTCTCTACAAGAACTTGTATTTCAATCCGGTGGTGAACGAGCCTCATATCCGGGCCCGGCGGATTCTAGAGGAGTTGTTTCATTACTATATGGCGCACCCGCGCACTATCGGTTCGACCGCCCGTAAGCGCGCGCGCCGGGACGGGTGGCCCCGCGCAATCTGCGATTATCTCGCTGGCATGACTGACCGTTACGCCCTCCAGGAGCACGCGCACCTTCTCGGTCGTCCTCCGGCGTAACGCGGATTGCAGGAGTGATTTGCTGCTGAAAATTCCTCTGGCAGCCGATTGACTGCGGGTTCGGCGTTGCCTCAGCGCGTCTCGTTGCCATAATGAGCACATGCGTTTTGCATGTTTGATTGCTGCATTGGCTTTCACAGTGGTGGGAGCCGAGCAACCCCGGGATTACCCGATTCGCCCGGTGCCGTTCACTGAGACTCATGTTCATGACGGTTTTTGGACTCCCCGCCTGGATACGAATCGATCCACTACCGTTTGGTATGATTACCAGAAATGCGAGGAGACAGGACGCATCAACAATTTTGCCAAAGCTGCCAAACTCATGGCTGGCGATCACAAAGGCGATCCTTTTGACGATTCCGACGTCTATAAGGTCATTGAAGGCGCGGCCTATTGCCTGGCCCTGCAACGTGATCCCAAACTTGAGGAATACACCGATAAGCTCATCGACAAGATTGCCGCCGCCCAGGAGCCCGATGGCTATCTTTACACGGCCCGCACCATTCACCCGGAGAACCCTCCCGGCCGCGCCAGCAAAGAGCGCTGGCTTAATGAACGCGGAGGCCTGGGACACGGCGACAGCCATGAGCTATATAACGCCGGCCACATGTATGAGGCCGCTGTGGCGTATTTCCAGGCTACCGGCAAACGCAAGTTCCTCGATGTAGCCATTAAACACGCAGACCTGGTTGATAAGAACTTTGGACCAGGTCCCGACCAGTTGAAGATCCCGTCAGGCCACCAGGAGATTGAGATTGGGCTTGTTAAGCTTTTCCGGGCTACCGGCGAGCAGAGATATCTGAACCTTGCGAAGTTCCTTCTTGATTGCCGCGGCCGCTATCTGGATGACCCGAAGGCCAAACGAAAACCAAACGACTACTACGCAGACCACATTCCGGTGACCGAACAGACCGAGGCCGTTGGGCATGCCGTGCGTTCTGCATATATGTATTCCGCCATGGCAGATATCGCTGCTCTCACGGGAGACCCGGCTTACCTGAAGGCTGTCGATGCGCTCTGGGACAACGTGGTCGGAAAGAAGCTTCACTTGACCGGCGGCATTGGAGCCAACCCCAATGGGGAGGCATTTGGCAAGAACTACGACCTGCCCAATGAGACCGCCTATCTGGAAACCTGTGCGGCCATTGCCAACGCGCTATGGAACCATCGCATGTTCTTGCTGCACGGCGACGCCAAATACATTGATGTTT
This sequence comes from uncultured Verrucomicrobiota bacterium, assembly GCA_942493075.1. Taxonomy (GTDB): domain Bacteria; phylum Verrucomicrobiota; class Verrucomicrobiia; order Limisphaerales; family UBA8199; genus JBBQYD01. The sequence goes on from OW818681.1 coordinate 1,777,407, forward strand.
TAGAACGCGTCATCTACAACGGCTTCCTTTCAGGGGCTGGCATGACCGGTAATCGGTTCTTTTATCCAAACCCATTGGAGTCGGATGGCCATCGCAAATTCAATCATGGTTCCAATGAAAGGGCGCCCTGGTTTGGCTGCTCCTGCTGCCCGGTTAACAATGTTCGGTTTATTCCTTCGATACCTGGTTTCATCTATGCGACGCGCGGCAACGATCTATTCGTCAATCTGTTCATAGGCAGCTCTTCAAAAGTGAAAGTCGGCGGCAGTTCATTGAAAGTGAGCCAATCGACGGAGTACCCCTGGCAGGGAAAAACCACAGTTGTTGTCTCAGAGCTATCCGAGCCGGGGAAGTTCTCGTTGAACCTGCGCATCCCCGGATGGGCCAGGAACCAGCCTGTGCCGAGCGATCTTTATAGCTACTCGGATAAGTTGCAGCCCAAGATCCGGCTTATGGTCAATGGAAAGCGGACTCCGGTTAGCCTTAGGAAAGGGTTCGCCGTGATCGACCGTATTTGGAAGAACGGTGATGTCGTTGCCTTGGAACTGGAGATGCCTGTCCGCATTGTCAGGGCACATCCCGAAGTCAAAGCGGATCATCAACGTTTCGCGTTGGAGCGCGGCCCTCTGGTCTATTGCGCCGAAGGTGCGGACAACCAGGGCACGGTGCTCGACAAGGTGTTTCCGGGCAAAGTGCGCTTTTCACTCCAGGCCCCGGGGGCTAACGAGTTCCCCGCGGTGACGAAGATCAACATGAGCGACCGCAGTGCGAGCCAACTGCTTTGCCTGCCGTATTACGCCTGGTGTCACCGCGGCCCCAACGAGATGCGAGTTTGGTTCCCGCAGACCAGGGAGGTCGAAAAACAGAAGCTGGCATCACATTGTTGGGAGCTTGATTCGGTGGAGGCCTGTTTTGATGGCCAATTGCCGGCTTCGTCTCATGACAACAGTGTGCCTAGATTTACATGGTGGGATCATTGCGGTTCCAAAGAATGGGTCACACGCGATTTCGAAACCCCACGGAAGGTGAGCCGCGTTTCGGTTTACTGGTTTGATGATACAGGCGCGGGCAGATGCCGGACACCTGCCAACTGGCGGCTCCTTTATCTCGATGGGGTGAGTTGGAAACCCGTTGCTAACCCTTCAGCGTATTCCACGAACTCGGACCAGTTCAATGAGGTGAGTTTTTCCGAGGTGCAAACCACCGCGTTACGGTTGGAGGCTGAACTTCAGCCGGAATTTTCCGCTGGTATTCTGGAATGGAAATGCGAATGAGTTTCACGCGAGAGACTATGGAAAAAACGAAATCAGGAGCAGGGAAGGATCGGTTCATCATCATTATGGCGGGTGGCAAGGGGGAGAGGTTCTGGCCACTCAGCCGGGAACAAACTCCCAAGCAGTTGCTGACGTTGCTTGGGGATCGGTCGTTCCTGCAACAAGCGGTTGACCGGGTGCTGCCGCTTGTCCCCCTCGAGAATGTGTTGATCATCACCAACGCAGCCCAGGCGCCGGCCGTTCGCAAGCAACTGCCTAAGCTTCCGCGTGAAAACATCATCGCGGAGCCTGCTGGACGAGATACCACTGCCGCCGTCACGCTGGGCGCGGCCCTGGTCGGTGCGCGCTCAGCCACAGGCGTGATGGCAGTGCTCCCCGCGGACCATGTTATCCCGAAGGCAAAGGATTTCCAGCGGGTGCTTGGCGATGCATTCGATTTAGCCACGCGAGGACGGGCAATCGTTACGATTGGCATAAAGCCGACGGAGCCGGCCACGGGCTACGGGTACATCCGAGTTGGAGAAGCTCTGCCTCCGCCTGTCGGTGTGAAACCTTACCGCACCCGTTTCTTTCGGGCCGAGCAGTTTGTGGAGAAACCACAGTTGGAGCGGGCTGTTGAGTACGTGAACAGCGGCAATTATCGCTGGAATGCCGGGATGTTCATATGGTCTTTTGTGACCATCACCGAAGGTTTGCAGAAGCATCAGCCGGAGATGTATGAGGCGTGTCAGCGCTGGTTCAAAGTGGCGGCAGATCCAGCCAAGCTGAACCGCACCCTGGCTAAGGAGTATCCAGCGATAACGAAAATATCGATTGATTACGCGCTCATGGAACGGGCCCAAAATGTCATAGTGGCCGATGGTGCGTTCGAATGGGATGACCTTGGCTCGTGGACAGCCCTGGCGAGGCATCTAAAAGCAGATGCCGAGGGAAACACCGCGGTGGGGGAGTTCATTCACGTTGATGCAGCGCGCAACATTGTTTTTGATGCCCGATCCAAGGGCCGGCGCACACCCGTCGCGATTGTAGGCCTGAGGGATTCCATTCTGGTTCAGACCGACGACGCGGTGCTCCTGGCCCATAAGAGCCAGGCCCAGAAAATAAAGGATCTGGTAAAGAAGCTCTCACAGGAGCCTAGGTTTAAACACCTCGTCTGACCAAAACGACACCCGATTTTTCCCGGGTTGCGGCGGCTCAGACCTGTGTAACAATGATACAATGGCAACGCACAGGTCATTCCAGAAGAAGCTGCGCGCTTGGTTGAAGCTCGACTCGCTGTCACCGAGGGTGCGTCGTGTATTGGTGGGCACTCTCGGAGTGGTTGTCCTCGTGGCCGGAGTTGCACTTCTGGTCCTGCCTGGACCGGCAATTCTGGTCATCCCTCTGGGCCTTGCCATCCTTGCCACGGAGTTTATCTGGGCCCGCAGATGGCTCGTTATGGCCAAGGATTGGGTTCGTAAACAGCGCAGGGCAAGAAAGGCCCGCAAACAACCAGTTCCTGAGGCCCAATAAGGCTATTTCCGTAAAACAACGATCCGATTGGTGTTGGTTCCTTTGTTCATATTGTCCACCCCCCAGCAATTTGCTGTTTTGGTGAACTTCTGATCGTTGATCAATACCAGCACCGGCTGGAATCCGGCTAGGATGCCGCAGGGCAGCACGGATTTCTCGAGTAAAACCGTGCCGGACATGACTTCGCCTACTTCAAAAGCCACATGGCCTCCCGGTTTCACCACGCGGTGCAGCTCACGCAGGACTTCGGTCATGACAGCTTCCCAGGTTTCCAACCGAGTTGGAAGCGTCAGTTTAACCGAATTCGTGTCAACTCCGAGAAACCAACAGCGCAGCCAATTGTCAGACGCATACTGCACCACGTTTAAGAAAGGTGGTGAGGTCACCACCAAGTCGACGCTTTCGGACGCCAGATCGGGCGAGCGATCGGCCGGGCCGGTCAACAGGAACTGGCGGCTCGCGGTCTGCTCCAACATGCGGCGGTCCTCGCCAGTGAGGTCCTTCAATAGTTGCCGGCTTTTCTTCAACAGGATCTGTGGGACGTTCCGTAACGGGGGAACTTGCCCACGTTTCTCGTTGATCTTTTCCTGAGATTTGACGGATGCCGCTTGATTCGGCGGAAGTGTGTAAACCGAGAAGAAGCCGGGTGAATGGCCGGTGAGTCGGTTGAGGGAAACCATCGCGATCCATTCGTCAACATTGTCAGACGTTCCCTTGAGCTTCCGGTCGAGCAGATAGCGTTTGAGTGAGGAAATCGCACACAATGTCTTGGGATGATAGAACGCGAGCAAACCTTGCGGTTCATCCGCCGGAGCGTCTAGGGGAATCTCAGCCAGGCGTTTCTGCACCTGTTCTAGAGTCGGGGGACGCAAACGCGGCCGGATCATCGCTATGCTCAGTGGGTTGATGTCGTTGCCCACTGGGGCTCGTCCCAGCAACGCGGCTTCCAGCGGAGTGGTGCCGCGTCCCATGAAAGGATCGTAAACTCTGTCACCTTGTCGGGTTAAACGTTCTATGAAAAAGCGGGGCAACTGGGGTTTAAAGCATGCCCGGTAGGAGATTTCATGAAGGGAGTGAGCCTGGCGCTGCCGGGCCGTCCAGAATTCGTTTACATAGGTGGGCACCGCTCCAGGGCTGCCATCGGGTTTCTCGTAGCGCGTCGAGAAGGTGCGCGACTGCTGGCCGAACTCCGCAAATGACTGGACACTCTCCTCCAGACGATCGGCACAGTACTTCGTCTCCGGAGAAAGGAAATGTAGAGGCAATTCAAGGACCTCGGGGACGTTTAAAGCTGTTCCGACGATCTGCAACTTGGCCATGCTGCGCCCATTGAACACGAAAGGGTGGCCCAGTTTCAAGTCTGCGCTTGAAAAGAAAGCGGCGCGGGAGTGCCGCGCCGCTGATCCGATGAGGGTATAAAATGGCTAGAACTTGAACGGGCGGCCTCCGGCCATTACTTCCTGTGTTTTTGTATCAAATGTGACTTTTTGCCCTGTCCGGTAGGCTGCATTGGTCATGACGCAGGCAACCGAGTGGTTGAATCCGGCTTCGATAGGCGCGTTGGGCTGCTTCCGGCTTCGCACACACTCCATCCAGTTGCGCACATGGGCGGATGTCAGGGGATCGGAGCCTGTGTTTGCCGAGGCCTCGGCCCGCTCACCTTTTAGACTCTGACGCGGGAGCAGGTTAGGCTTCATACTCATCTCTTTCGCATAGCGCTCTTCCAAGCCGCCTTCCGGAGTAATCTGATTCTTATCCAGATCCATGGTTCCGCCGTTCGAATAATAGATCTCTTTCGTTCCACCCATTGAGTTTGTGAACCGGGAACTGAAGACGACCTGGAAGCCGGTCTTCGGATCGTTCAACGGACCGTAGTCAAATACGGCTGTCATAGTATCTGCGTTCGTGCGCCCATCTTTCCAAAGATATATGCCGCCGTTCACGGCCACCGAGCGCGGATGATCCAGCCCTGTGAACCAGTGCACTGTATCGATCTGGTGACACATCCATTGTCCAGGAATCCCTGAGGAAAATGGCCAGAAAAGGCGGTACTCCAAATACTTGCGTGCATCCCATGGCTCATAAGGACGGTTGAGCAGGTAGCGTTTCCAATCAGTATCGGCCTCCTTGCATTTGGGAGTCAGACCTGGGCGGCGCCACCGTCCCGGTTGATTCACGTTCCAGATCAGTTCGACATTAACGATAGGGCCGAATTCGCCGGACTTAATAAACTGTGCGGCGGCGTGATAATTCGGACCACTGCGGCGCTGTGAACCAATTTGCACGATTCGGTCGCTCGACCGAACGGCTTTGAGCACCGCCCGAGCGTCTTCCATGGTTTCAGCCAGCGGCTTTTCGCAATACACATCCTTCCCGGCCTGAACGGCTTCAACCGTATGCAGGGCGTGCTGGAAATCGGCCGTGCTGATCATTACAGCGTCCAGGTCTTTGACCTCGCCATAGAGCTGCTCATTGTTTTTGCAGATCGTAATGGGATGGCCGGTTTTCTTTTCCAATACATCCTTACCTTCATCACGACGCAGACTCCATAGGTCTGAGAGAGCCACCAGATCGAAGTTCAGGTCTTTGGCGTGCGCCTGAAACGAGGGTAGCAAGGCACTCCGAAATCGATCGGAGAAGCCCACCACTCCTACCCGAACACGGTCGTTCGCGCCGGGAACTCGGGCGTAACTGCTTGCCGAGAAGCCCACCGTTCCCAGGCAGGCGGCAGCCATGCCGGTGGTTTTGAGAAAAGATCTCCTGGAGGTATTCATATCCAGAGGAAAACAACACCGGCAGTCTTCTGCAATCAAAAACTCCGAAAACAGACGAATCGAACCAATCCATTAGACCCTGTCAGACTTGCGCCGCTTGGATCGGTGTCACTGGTGCAGGAGGGCAATGCGGGCTATAGTTGGACACTGAGTTCTGTGCTATGGGCCAGGAGCGAACTAAATCGAGCGAACTTTATGAGTGACCCAACACCAGCTAAAAAACGCGGATGCATGTTCTACGGCGGCGTAGTCGGGGTGGTGCTTTTAGTCTTACTATTACTTGGCATTGCCTTTGGCGTGTCGTTAGCCAAAAAGATGCGACGTGACTTTACGGATGCGGCCCCCGTCCCGCTCCCGGCCTCGCAGTTGAGCCCGGCCGCATACCAGGATCTACAGAAGCGGATTGATGCCTTCCGCGAATCGATCCGATACGGTCGCGAAACCCCGGCTTTAGAGGTCAACGCGGACGAAATCAACGCCTTGATAGCAAATGATCCTGATTTCCAATCGCTCAAGGGCAAGGTTCACGTCTCAATCGTAGGAGACCAGATCAAAGGCCAGGTGAGTGCCTCGATGGCCGAATTGGGGGTGCCGATATTTCAGGATCGTTTTCTGAATGCCGAGGCCAGCTTGGATCTGAGGTTCAACAATGGCGCCGTTAAACTTTATGCCCGAAACATCATGGTGAAGGGCAAGCCGATCCCGGAGATATACATGGAAGAGATTCGAAAACACAACCTTGCCCAAGCGTTCAACAATGACCCGCGAGCCGGGGTGGCCATGGAGAAGTTGCAATCGATCGAGGTGAAGGATGGAAAATTGGTGGCAGCACCTGCAAAGAACTGAGGGTGCTGAGGGAATAACGAGGTAGGGGAATCGAATGGAGGTCCAACTGTATGTAGCACGAAGTCCTCCGCACGTTAACCACTGCAGGGGAGGACACCCCCGAATCTCGGTGTTGAAGGCCCGGTGTCCCCACCGGGCGTGTCCTATTTTGTTTTCCCCATGTTCATTCCGAAGGGATGCGACCTATACGCCAGGGGTTGCGCGAGGAACGAGCACCACCCCAGAAACCGAATTTCAACTCCCCGCATAACGCTCCAGCCAGTGTGCGTAAGGCGCTGGCAGCACCCATGAGGGCTTCTCCACTCGCAATTTGAGCGCCGCCGCATAGGGCCAATGCGGATTGGCAAGCAGCGGCCTGCCGAGCATGACCATATCCACGATGCCGGTGCTCGTCAGGTTCTCCGCCAATTCAGGCGTACCAACATTCCATGTGGTTGATCCCGCAAGACCTGTCTCCTTAAGCACTCTGGCTGCGACGGGTGCCATGAATGCCGGGCCCCACGGGATCTTTGCGGTTGGAGTCGAAAAGCCTATGCTGACATCGAGGTAATCCAGCCCGCGCTGTTTGAACTGTTTCGCAAGCTCAATGGATTCCGCAAGAGTCGCTTCATCATTGCCATCGAACTCCAGCATTCCCAACCGAACGGCCAGGGGCAATCGATCGGGCCAGACCTGGCGAACCGCATCAAAGGTTTCCAGGAGAAAACGGGCGCGGTTTTCAGCACTGCCACCGTATTCGTCTTTGCGGTGGTTGGACCAGGTCGAAAGAAAGCTCTGAGCCAGGTAGCCGTGAGCAAAATGGAGCATCAGGAATTCGATTCCGAGGTCGCGAGCCCGCTTTGCTGCTGACACGAAATCATTGCGCACGCGTTGGATGTCTTCCTTGGTCATTTCCCTTGGGACCCGTGGCAGGTTCGCTCCAAAGGCGACCGGCGATGGAGCAATCGGCTGCCAGGCTCGTGGATCGCCTTCCGGCATATGGTCATCTCCCTCCCAGGGCACATTAGCTGAGGCTTTGCGCCCTGCGTGTGCGATCTGAATGCCAGGAACAGCCCCGGCGGACTTGATGGAGGCGATGATGGGAGCCAGCGCTTCAGCCTGTGTTTCATTCCACAGGCCCAGGCAGCCGGGGCTGATTCGACCCTCGGGGCTGACGCCAGTGGCTTCCACGACAACAAGGCTGGAGCCGCCGCGTGCCAGGGCATCGTAATGAGTGCGATGCCATTGGTTAGCCACGCCATCAACGGCGGAATACTGGCACATGGGCGAGACAGCGATCCGGTTGCGGAAGGTGATATCCTTGAGTGAGAAAGAAGAGAACAGTTTAGACATGGTAAAAGGTTGCAAAGACCTGTTATAGCAGGTAGCTTATTACCAATGTTCGATAACTTACGAACTATTGCAAGTCGAAAATGTGAACGCGCCGCATGAGAGCTTTTAAACATCCCCCCATCGACCAGGTTTCCATCGAGCAGGTTCTCTATGCACTTAGCGATTCAGTTCGCCTCACCATCGTTCGGAAACTCGTTAAAGAAGGGGAGGTCAGTTGTGCGGCTCTCGATTGTGGCAAGGCGAAATCCAGCATGTCCCACCACTTCCGGGTGTTGCGTGAGTCGGGCATTGTGCAGACCAGGAACGAGGGCACCACGCACCTGAACTCTGTCCGTGCAAGAGAATTGGAAAAACGGTTCCCTGGATTGCTCAAAGCCATTCTTTCCGCCTCGCCTTGAGAAGGAACTTCAGCCGGGCACGTGATTGGGTGGGCCGGGCTTCGCCGATGGCTTGCATCTGCTTGTAACGCAAGGGGAAACGATTGGGAATAACCCTCAGGTGTAGCGGTGCGGCTGTGCCGAAGAAACGCTGAATGATGAACAGAATACGAGGGACTTGGCCTGTAGGCCCGGTCACCGCACCGGGCGCGTCCCAGTTCTGTTTTTCCTGTGATCGCGAGCTCTTGACTTTAACCGTCATTAAGGTTTACTCGACGTGTGATCGGTTTAAGCCAGCATACCAGACACACTGCAACCAACGAACTGGGGTTTGTATATGATTGCTGGAATTTGACCGCCACACTCAACACCCAACTCTCAACTCAAGGAATCTGGCCTTTTAGGTTTAAAGAGGAACTGAGGCGCCTTACAGGCCTAAAGTGCTTGTTTCGCTGTTACCATAGCGATAGGGAGAATTGTTATCAGATTAAGTGCAAGAACGGCCGCGGTCGAACGTCGTGCGATCGAGATAACGGTGTGGAGGTTCTAGTTACCTTGCGGCGCAGTGACGAAAAGCACTCCGTTGCATTGTGTGATTCCATTCTGCTCGAAGTGACTGCCAAGAAGACTACCGATGGAAGCAGGATGAGAAACCACTCGCAGCTAACCCTTAACTGATCATGAACATGCGTTTGTTAACTTGCATCCTATTACTGTTTTGCTGTGGTTCAATGGTTCCTTTATCCATGCATCGCCTAAGATCTGGAAAAGCCCCCAGAGTTATAGTCTTGGACAGTGGTCCGGTTGTTGTGAGAAAGAGCTACCGCATAGCGTCCTTTGAGCTGTCCGAGACAGGGTTCTGGGCTATTGTTTCGATTATGAGTGCAACTGGTGCGCTGGCGTCCGCGGTATGGTTATGGAAGCTGTTGCGTCCGGTGAATCTCATAAATGAAGCAGGATGACTGCGCTCTGTTGAAGCGAACAAATTACGTCTAGATGCTGATCGTTGAGTGGAGCCGACATAGAAGACCCGGTTAGCTTTTTGAAGGGTCTTGAGCGATCCGGACTCGTTTGGAACTTTCGAGCCTGACGATTCAGAACTATATCCAGGCTGGGTATTTGAACGGCACAAGAAGCTGGACCAGAGAAGCGAGTATAAAGTGATGTCAAGACAATATGTGGCCGCTATTCTACTGGCCGTTCTTTGCAGTGCAGGGTTGGTTTTCGTACTGGGGCACGCACGCAACAATGCGTTACGTCAGAGCGATTTTCTGTCACTTACGAATTATGTAACGTCTCTTACGAACACAATAGGAATTGAGATTATTGAAATTCGTCAAAAGAATCGAACTACCGTTCAGATACTAACGCAGGCAAAAAGTGGAACTGGGGGTGACATTCTGACATTGGAAAGACGAAGAAGCGGTTGGCTGCTTTTTGGCAACCCTTCTGGTTGCGGCTTCGGAGAAGGGATCTTACGCCGAGGCGCGTAGTTCGCGGAGACGGAACGGTGGCCTGTTCAGATTGCCGCTCAATTGGTGAAGATCAGCGGTTGAATTGTTCGGGGTATAGGCTTTGTCGTTTCCCTCCAGGTTGGGGTGAGGGTGATACGCTCAATCATCCTGTTCGGTCATGGTGCGGTGCGGCTGTGCCGAAGCTAGGCGCAACAATGAACAGCACGCGAGGGCCTTGGTATTGTAGGCCCGGTCTCCCGAGGCCGCCGAGATTCCGCTGCCGAACGGATCGCCTCCCATGGCCAACGAGCTCAGAAACGGTCCGGAATCCAACCAACGAAAGCCCGGGATCTAGTCACAGCAGAACTGCAAAACGCGTTCCGACAACCACAGAAAAACCGGACTATATCAAAAAAACCGGGAAGGTAACGTTGTTTTATGTTTGCAATTCGCCCTAATGAGTGACCCCGATTTTAAAATGTGTGAGACTTAGAATGGCACTTTAGATCAGTACTGTTGGTAGAAAATCCGAAAGAAACATTATTCCTGGTTCATCGGGTTGGCGCTGTTTGGCGCCAACCCGATGAACCAGGGTATGAACAAAGGGAATTGGTGGCTACCGACAGTACGGATTTCGGTCCGAGTGGCACCCTGCATATGAACTTTGACATTCGCGAGAGCAGACTGATGGGTACCTAGAACGGGAAGCCGAGCGAGAAATGGATCGTCCAATCGGGATCACCTGACCGCGGGTTGATGTTATGGGCATACTCCAGACGGACCGGCCCAATGATCGTTTTCCAGCGCAGTCCCCCGCCGACTGAAAAGAGTCCCGTGTCGAACGGGTAATCGCCGAGCCGCTTCGCAATGCCAAGCGCGTCAGTAAAACCCACCAGGGCCCATTTGGGCGTGAGCGCCTGCTCTAACTCAATAGTCCCCAGCGTGTAGGTTTCTGCACCCACAAACCGTCTCTCTTCGTTTCGCGGGCTGGCCTCGCCTTCCTGATAGCCACGGATGGAGTGATCGCCGCCGGGAAAGAACCTGCGGTTGAACGGCAGGTTCTCGGCGATGCCCCCGTGGCTGAGCACAAGCCCATGGCTCGCTCCCAGGCTCAAAAACCGACCTGCGCCAAGCCGAAGATGCCACGAGGGCGAGATTTCGACTCTCTCATAATTGGCGTCCCCACCCAGATACTCGGAGGCGCTCTCAAGCGTGAGGAAGACTTTATACCCGCGGCGTGGATATAAGGGGTTATCCCGCCGATCATGTTTGAAATCTGCGATGATTGAACCAACCGCTGGTGAAATTAAACCCTCGGACGCCACCGCGGGGATGGTGTGAAGTGCCCGAAGAATCTCATAATTGTAGCGGACCGTGACGTCCGTCCCGATTTCCGGGAAGAATCTGTGCACGCCCAGACCGCCGCCATACTCCAGCCGTGTAAAATCCACCTCCTCACGACGGAGCCCGGCACCATGGAAGAACAGGTCCACCTCACGTCCCAGGTAAGCCGGGATTGTGTAGGTGAATTCGCCGCGTGATGAACGCAGAGATTGGATCGCCTTCGCGCGCGCGTGATGTGCCCAGCCCCAGATGTTGTAGGCATCCACAATCAAACCGCCCCTCAACATCTCATAGCTGCCCCAGCCGACGAGCACGCTCAAATCGAGACGCGTGCCCTCGTCCACCTCGTATATAAGGTCACGAATGTTGTTATCCCGCTCCTCATAGCGCAGCCCTACACTATCGAAGATGCCCAATTCTACCAGTTGCGCCCGGCCCTTCTCAGCCTGCAGGCGATTGAGCGGTTTGCCCGGTTCAACGGGAATGCGCCGTTCCATGAAGTTGGTGCTGGTGTGTTGCTGCCCCTCGAATCGGACCTCACCCGCGGTGATTCGCGAACCACTCTCAACCTGTGCCTGCAAATCAAGATCCACGTGATTCGTATGTTGCTCACGTCCCGTGATTCGTGTGGTGGCAGTCGCATCGGGGTAGCCTTCCCGGTAAAGGTCTCGCTTCAGGCTGAGGGTGAAATCCTGGAGCCAAAGCTTCGAATAGGGTTTTCCCACGAATAGGTTCGTTGTGGTCACAGCTTGATCCTCCCGTTTCACCTCCTTACGAACGCTATGCACGACATGGAGCGGACCTTCACGCACTTGGATTGAGACACTCACGGCACCAGTGCGGTCGTCCTTCTCCAGGGTTTTCAACTCGGCCTTCGCTTCGGGGTAGCCCCGCCGTTCAAGCACTTCCACCAGGCTGGCAATTCCTCGTTTTAGCCTGTCCGGTGTATAGATCCGGGTGGCGGCTGTCTTCAGCAATGTATCGGTCTCGACAAAGTAAGAGAGCGCCTGCTTGCGAGAAAGGATTTGAAGCCCGCTGAACTCGATCTTTTCAAAATAGTAGCGCCTGCCACCATCAATATGGAAGTTCACCTCCGCGATCTGAAGAGACCGGGGCAGGGGATTTGCAGACAGATCATCCGCGGGGAACCTTAGCTTTTCCCCATTTGCGAGCCGAAGTTTTACTGTGATGTTCGGCTGAAGATATCCGTCCCGCTTCACTCGGCTGGTGAGCAGCAGGGTGGCATCTTCAACGAATGCGGCACCGAGGTATTCTGGCTTGGTCTTGCCCAGTTCGAGGCTTCGCACCTTGAGCTTCAACTCGCGGTTTCCCAATAACCCATAGCCTGAGACAGAGAAACGAGCCGGCTTGGCCTTGGGCTGAGGCTCTTCCTCGGCGTTGGCGGGCCTAACCAGCAGGCACAGGCCAAGACATAGCGCCCAAAGCATGCCACCATGGCGACAGCAGTTCATTTGGAATAGAAACGCCATTGAGCTCCCATGTTAAAGTCGCCAAACCGGTCGTACTCGGCCACGAGGGACCAGTCATCGGTCATTTTGAATTCTATACGGTATGTCGGTCTGCCCGTCTCGGTGATTTCTTCGCCGGAGTGTATGGTGAGCCGTTGAGTGCTGGCATCACCAAAACCGAGCTTGGCGAGCAGCTCACGCCCGAGAAACATGGCGAGTGTTTGCGCTCGCTGCTGCGCAGTGAGCGTGTACTCGCCGCTTGGGATCTCGCCTGCGGTTAAGAGCAGGAGAATCTGCTCGGAAGCCAGCGGCGGTGTGGAGCTGAACTGAATTACGGGAGCGCTGGCTGTGCCGGTAACCTCCATGCGAATATCATATCCGAACTGCTTGGATTGGGCGGAGACCGAGAGTTGAGGCTGGTAAGGATTCTCGCGGGTAATACTCACTAAGCCCTGTTGCACCTCCAGGCTGCCAAACGGAAAACGAACATGGCCCGTATCGATCCTCATGGTGCCGAGTGCCAGCGGTTCTTTCAACGTGCCCTGGAGGTTTAGATCGGCCGAAATCTCCCCATTGAACAGGGGACTTCGTGCTTTCAAAAAGCGAGCGCCGTTGACCCGAACCGCCAGCCGCCAGTCGCCCAACAAAGGATGTTCGACACTGAAGTACGGGGGACGCCGTCGCGGCTCGGCTACCCCTCCGGGCACCAAATCCCCGAGGTCACTGAGCAAGTAGCCTTCCTGGAGTTGCACAACGCCGTGCACCAGCGGGGGCGCTCCATTGGTCTTTGAGATGGATAAAATCAGGTCGGAGCGGATGACGGTTTCGGGCCGGCGGACGAGCGGTACCTTTTTGCCGCCAATGGCCAGCGCGAAGGGAGGCAATTTCTCTTTGAACCAATTGGTGCCAGATAGATCGATGTGGCCACCAATATTCACCAGGGCGCCTCCGATGCGAGCTGTGGTGTCCTGTATATGCAATGTGCGATTCTCGAACCTTACCTTCAACTGGATATCCCGGGCCGGCCCCAGTTCTGGCAGAGGACGAGTTCTTGCATCTTCAACCTGGAGGAATCCGCTAAGGACGCCGCCTTTTTCGAGACGGACATTCAACTCGATTGTTCCCTGCGGACTGATGAAGTTCGGATAGAGCTCGGCAAGTACCGCCAGGTTAACCTTCCTGGTCTGCACCTCAGCCGTCGCCAGCCGCCAGTCCGGCAACTGTTTCTTTGAAAGGTTTCTCCAGAACTGATCTTTCAAAGGCAGGCTACCTCGGATCGTTACCGGTTGGTCCTGAACCAAGAGGTGGCCGTTTGTGAGTCGAACCTCATGCCGGTCAAGCTCGATCGCTACCTGCAAATCGGTTATCGCCGGTGTTTTGTCAGTGGTTAGGCGCTCGAGCCTTTGGGCACTTGCCTGGATCGTGCCCACAGGCTTCTGCCATGAGCCTGACAACTTCGCACTGAGACGGGGTTCGACCACTCGGAAATCTGTTTTTTTAAGGAGACTTTCCACCCAAGGCCCACGGACTTCGCTTGAGAGCTCTGCCTTTAGTGCCGCGTTGGTTAGTAACAGCATGGCGTTCTGTCGATTCGCTGGATTCAAAGCGAGCGGCAGGAAACCTTGCCCCTGCACAACCGGACTATCGCCATCATTCACGACCAAGCGTCTAACAACCACGCCAGTTTGATTGCCGGTCAGTTGGATAGCTGCGTTCAGGACGGGGTTTGTGATGATGGTCAGTTCGAGGTCCAGATCAAAAACAACCGGGGCGTTGGTCCAGCCTGCGTTCAAAGACAGGTGGTTCAACCGGATCTCGGGCAGGGGAGAAACAAGGAAATCCTCCAGCAGGTTCGGCTGGAGTTTCCGGGCTGAACAGCGCAACCATCCCGAACGCGGCCATTCCGTGCCCCCCTGGATTTGTAATTCCCCGGCCGAACCAGTCAGGTGAAGGGGTTCCAATTGCAGGGACGTCAAATGGGTTACTGACGATCTACCTAACGCGAGGCTGGAAGGGGCTTGAAGCACCAGAGAGTCCTGATCGGCCTTTCGCAACGAGGCAGTCTGGATGATCAGGTTCGTCTTGCTGGCAAGAGAGAGCGCTCCGTCAATACTGAGGAGCGAAGAACCCGCTGCTGCTCTCAATTGAAAAGCATCGAGGTTGAACTGCCTGCCTTCCCAGGTAACCTCGACCCCTAGCGGACGCATGCGTGGCTGCTGGATACCTTTCGCTTTGAGGGTCCCTGCATGGATCAAATTGGTGGGACTGCCTCGAAGTTTGCCCTCCACTGATAATGAATCATACGAATAACCAGCGGGAAGCCAGCGTTTAACCAGGGGTCCCGAGAAACCCAAAACCGCTTCTTCGATGTTTCTGGTCATCAGATTTCCGTAACCTTTGGCCGTCGCATCTGAGCCGTCGGCGAACCTTGCCCGACCGGAATCCAGCCTGACTGTAGGCCACTCCAGCGAGCCGATGGCTTCGACTTCCGACGCTTGCAATCGCGCATCCCCAATGTTCTGCCCGGTAGCACGAAACGCCACGCGCGGATACTTGCCCATATCGGGAGTGAACTGTGCTTCTCCCTTCAGAGTCCCTTGCAGGGGGACCCACGGTTGTCCCCCCAGATCGGCGGAGATCCCCAGGTTGGCAGGTTCACGCAAAAGCTGGCCTTTGAAAAACACAGAGAGTTCCCGGGAGAGTTCTGCATACATCCAAGGTGCGGAGACCCTCGCTTCGCGGATGACTGCTGTATTTGTGTTGCCGCCCATCCTGAGAGTAAGTTCCAGAGGTGGCAGGTTGGTTTCTGTTGAGAACGGCCGCGCTGAAGCCTGGATATCCACCGTAAACTGACCCTTCTCCCATTTGGCTGTGACATCCCCGCGGGGATCTTCGTAGTTGGGCAATCGTGCGGTTTCGGCTGAGACCGTTAGGTTCGTCCCGGACAGTTCCGCAGATTCCGGCAGCTTCCCTCGGTGGCCAAAGTGGGCTGTAAAGATAAGGAGATTTCCCGCCCATCGGGTGATCGCATCCAGGTCAAAACCAGTGGCATTGGTGCCGACCTGGATGGATGAGCTCAACTCGCGTGCTGTCACCTCAATAGTTGAATGCCCGGGGTTTCGCAGGTCGGCCGAGAGCGTGGCGGGTTGTTTGAATCGCGGGATAGAAACCAGTGCGTCAAGTTTCCCATCGGACCATACCAGTCCTGGGATCTTCACGCTGGCTCCACTGATCAGCAACGTCCCGTTTGTAACGGTTACTAAGGGCACCCATCGGCGTACGAATTGCAAAGCCGAGAGCCCCTGATGCACGTCCTGAGAAGTAGAGGTCTTCCCACCACCCTTCAGGTGGATAGCCACTTCCAAGCCGTTTAAATCGGCGAAAGACTTTCGCGCCGGTGTTTCGTCCGTGATGAGCCGCCATAGCCAGGTGTTGGGCACAAACGCTGCAACTTTGGTGGCCTTGATCGTTAAGTTATGGTTGGTGAGGCGGAGTTCATGCAGAGCAAATCGGTGGTAACCCAGGCGTTCATAACGTTGGAAGCGGATACCTTGCGAACGGGTCAGGGGCCCCAGCACCCATGGAAGCCAAAGTGGCATTGAAAACCAAATAGCAGTCAACAAACCGAGTATAATGCCCGCAGCGAAGGCAGTCCGGCGAAAGCGCTTGCGTATTGGCATGGCGGGCGGCCTTTCCTGATTCAATTGTTCCGCTGACCTGAGATCATCCAGAGGAGTCTTGATCCACGCCGCGCCTTGGGCAATAGGGTCTTACACCAAAGCGTGGAAAGGCCACCGGTTCTGCTTGCGCCAGTTGAACAGGGCATTAGTCTGGAATGCATGAACCGGCGCTGGATTCTCGTCTTTCTGCTCCTCGCGATTTTCTTCGCTACAGGCATAGTTCTGGGCGTGTTTGGATACCGGATCGTTCAGCAAGGCAAGGGCCCACAAATGGTAAATACACCGGTTGTTATCCAACAGGTGCGGGGACTATCGGAACTGGTCACGGTCCAGTACGTGATCGAGAAGGTGGTGATTCTGGAAGACATCAAGTATATCGCCGTGTTGGGTGAAAGCCGGGTGTTGATGGTTGCACACGGAATTGTAAAAGCCGGGATCAATCTGGAGAATCTGAAGCCCGAGCAGGTAAAGATCTCGGGTACATGCATTGAGCTCACCTTGCCGCCCGCCCGGATAACGGATGCCTACCTGGACGAACATCAAACCCGGGTGGTCGAGCGGACCACGGGCTTGCTCCGCGTTTTTGATAAGGACCTGGAGCAGACAGCTCGGCAACAGGCAGTGGATGACATTCGCAGGGCTGCGCGCAACGCGGGGATACAGAAGGAAGCTGATAAACGTGCCCGCCTGCAGTTGGAGGTTCTCTTCCGGCAGATGGGTTTTACGGAAGTTGAGTTTAAGACACCTTGACACCCATTGCCCTTGGTCTAGGCTCAAAATCATGAGACTCGGAATCAACACCTTCCTCTTTGCGTCCCCATTTACGAATAAGAGCACCCGTTGGTTTCGTCAGATCAAAGACATGGGCTTTGATACCGTGGAGATCCCGGTCGAAGATCCCTCTCACTTCGATCCGGCGCGGGTGAAGGCTGACTTGGAGAAAGCCGGGTTGGTTTGCGGCTCATTGTGCGCGTGTGTGTCGGCTGATCGGGATTTGAGAGGAACGAGCCGGCAGCAGCAAGGTGGGCTCAAGTATTTTAAAGCGCTGATTGATATGGCGGTTGGACTCGATTGCCCTTCAATCATTGGGCCAATCTATTCGGCCGTGGGCCGGGCAGAAGCGGTTACTCCGCCGGAGTATCGCAAGCAATGGCGAACCGTAGCCGGGCACCTGAAATCATTGGCCGGTTATGCGCAGGATAACGGGCGGCAACTCTGTATAGAGCCGCTGAACCGTTTCGAAACCGATTTCATTAATACCTGCGATCAAGGGTTGCGGATGGTAAAAGAGGTGGATAGCCCGGCACTCAAGTTGCAACTCGACACGTTCCACATGAACATCGAGGAAAAGAACCAGGCAGCCGCGATTCGGAAAGCGGGCAAGTACTTGGGCCATTTTCACGCGTGTGGCAGTGATCGGGGAACGCCCGGCAGCGACCACATCGATTGGAAAGGCATTGCCGCTGCTCTGCACGAGATCGGTTACGAAGGCGATGTGGTGATTGAATCGTTTACGAAGCAGGTGGCTGTGGTCGCACGCGCGGCAGCCATCTGGCGCAAAATTGAACCGTCTCGCGATGACATCGCCGTGAATGGTTTGGCGTTTCTGCGGAAAACCTTGGGCGTTCAAGGCGCTTCGCCGACTGCTGCGCGCATCTAAAGCTTTTATGTTAAAAAGAATCGTTATTGGTTTATTCATGGCGGGTCTGGCTTCTGGCATCGCTCAAACTTCTGAGTCGGGCTTTCTTAGCCTCTTTAACGGCAAAGACCTGTCCGGCTGGGACGGGAACCCAAGCCTATGGAAGGTAGAGCAGGGGGCGATTGTTGGCCGGACCACTGCGGAAGCGCCAATCAAGGCGAACACTTTCCTGATCTGCACGAACTTTAGCGCCGCAAACTTCGAGCTGCTCTGCAGTTTCAAACTCGAGGCGAACAATGACAAAACGTTCGCCAATTCCGGCATTCAGTATCGCAGCACCGTGCTCGATCCATCAGGCTGGCGAGTCGGGGGATACCAGGCGGATATGGAAGCCGGCCCCAATTACACAGGTATTTTGTACGAGGAAGGCATGACCCGCGGAATCATGGCGATGCGTGGAGAAAAGGTCACATGGACCGATGCCTGCAAGAAGGAAGTCACTGGCGAGACAACCAAGCCTGCTGAGATCGAGGCTGGTATCCGAAAGGACGCGTGGAACGAGTACCGCATTGTCGCGCGCGGCAACCATTTGCAGCATTTCGTAAACGGAAAGCTGACGGTTGATGTGACCGACAACTGTGTGGAGAAACGTGCGACCAACGGGATTTTTGCCCTGCAACTGCATGCGGGAGAGCCGATGACCGCTAGCTTCAAGAACATCCGTCTCAAGAAACTGCCATAAGATCTGCGAGAGGTGATCAATGAGAGATCGAAAGAGAATCTGGCCCCTGAGCCCGGCGCGCGGGGTGGCGCTTTTTACCGCAGGCTTTGTTTTGCTCAACCTGCTGGGTGAGATCAGGAGCGTGGGCTTCGACGCCAATCTTCTTTTGATGGACGCCCGCTGGTTGCCGGAAACGCTCGCAGCGGGTTTGCTCGTGATCATCTCGTTAGTCTTCCTCGCGTTCGGGATACTGCCCTCGACGGGGCGGGTGAGGCGTCGGGTAACACTCGGGTGTGCAGGCTTAATGGCTGGCCTTGCTCTCGTTAATAGCATCGAGTTTTTCTGGCTGGTCCTGAGGGGGGAGATCTCAGCGGCTTTCCCTGTGCCCTTTAGTCTGCTGGGCGCGCTGGGTTGGGGCTTAATCGCGCGAGAGGTCTGGCGAAGACCAACTCAATATCCAAATCCCGGGCTGGCATGGCCGGTGGTGAGTGCTGTCTGTCTGGCTCTCGTTTTCCCTTTGCTACAGATGTTTTGTTTCGGCAAGACGGACTATCGACGTCCCGCTGACACCGCGGTGGTGTTTGGCGCACGGGTCTATGAAGATGGCCGGCCTTCCGATGCTCTGGCAGACAGGGTTCGCACGGCTTGCCAGCTTTACAACCAGGGCACAGTGCGCCGGTTGATCTTCTCCGGTGGCCCTGGAGATGGACGCATCCACGAAACGGAGTCCATGAGAACCATGGCGATGGGCTTAGGCGTGAAGTCCGAGGATATCCTGCTCGATTATGATGGCCTGAACACGCGAAAGACGGTGGAGAACACCGGGCGCATGCTGCGCGGTTCAGAATCAACCCGCGTGATTGTCGTCAGCCACTTCTATCATCTGCCCAGGATAAAGCTCGCGTATCAGCGTGCAGGCCGGGAGGTATATACCGTCCCGGCCCGAGAGAGTTACATCCTTAGACAGTTGCCCTTCAACATGGCGCGCGAAGTGGCAGCTTATTGGGCTTATTATCTCCGGCCACCGCAGACAGCGGGTTGAGCTAAAAACTATTCAGGGTGTCGATCAAATGCCGCAACCGTCCGTAATCGCGCCGGTTGAACCCAAATGCGATTCGGGCCAGATCCACATGGTCGTTATCGGCGATTTCATCCGGCGTCGGATCGATGGACTTGATTGGCGGCCCCACCACGATATCGGCGAAATCCTCGTTCATGGCTTCAATAGCCGAAGGGCTCGGGGCATGCTTCAGGCGAATGACGAATAGATCCTTCACAAACCGGCTGGAATGGAAGTTCCTGTAAAAGCGGGTGATGATTTTCACCGCTTGGTCAGGATCATCCGTGATCTGGTACAGGTTCAGATCATCCGGTGAAATAAGCTGATCGCGCAACAGGTGCTCGCGGATATGCTTATCCCATGTCTTCCAGTAGGTGCCGCCCGGGCGATCGATCAGCACCAGTGGCATGAGCTGACCCTTGCCGGTCTGCATTAAAGTAAGCGCTTCATACCCCTCGTCCATCGTTCCAAATCCACCCGGGAACAGGACAATGGCATCTGAGTGGCGGATAAAGATCAGCTTGCGTGTGAAGAAATACTTAAACGTGACCAGCTTCTTATCCTCGCGGATCACGGGATTGGCGCTTTGTTCCCACGGCAGGCGGATGTTGGCGCCGAAACTCATTTCAGGACCGGCCCCCTCGTGCCCTGCTTGCATGATACCGCCACCGGCACCGGTGATTACCATGAAACCGGCTGCGGCAATCTTGCGGCCGAATTCCACGCCATGTTGATACTCTGTCCGTGTGGGTTGTGTGCGGGCTGACCCGAAGATGGTCACCTTCCGTTTATCGGCATAGGGGGCGAACAGCTTGAAAGCGTAACGCAATTCGCGGGTGGCGGTTTGGATGACTCGCACATCACCGCTGTCCTCTACATCTTTGAGAAGCTTCAGTGCGTTCTCAATGATGTCCGCAACGCTTTCCTCGTTGTAGCCGCCGCCCTTGAACGCGATCAGCTCTTGTATCCGCCGTTTCAGCTCCGGATCCATCGGCGGTTTCTCTGGTTTGATCATAGGACGAAGTATCATCTGGAGACCACCGCCCGAACGCAAGCCTTGAAAGAAGGGCTAAAGTATAAAGTCTAAAGGCTGAAGTGGGGGTCCCATCCTGCAGGCCGCCGGTATTCGCGCGGCGGGGGAGGAGGATTTCACGCGGAGAGAGGGATCAGAACGGGGAAATCACAATGTTTTCACGCAAAGAGGCGACGACCTTTAGCCTTTAGCATTCAGCCCTTAGCCTTGCTTCCAAAGGGTGTCGTTGGACCCTTGAGCAATCGCCAGACCGGACCAGGAGGATGCAAGGTGCGCTGGTGCCCTCGGAATGCGCTACGCGTTTTGGAGTGCGCGCGCGAAGCTTGCGAAGCGCCGCTTTCTCGCACGATTAGGTCTGAACCACGGAAGAGGATTGAACAGGAGGGGAACCGAGAGAACAGAGGGGAGACAGCAAGACATTGCGAACAGAAGGGGCACCAAGACAACGAAGGCCAAAAACTCGAACACCCAAAGAGGCTGTACCTTCCAGTTGCAGTGATGCCGATCCGCTCAACCACCCGGGTGTTCATGCCAGTTGTGCGTGTCAGACATGCGCTGTAGCCGACCATGATACCGGAACCTGGTGTTGTAGGCCCGGTCCCCGCACCGGGCGGGTTTGTTTGATTGTTCCCAAGCCCTGAAGGAGCAGTTGGTGGACAGTGGACGTGTGGGGCTCAGCCCGAAGGGCTGCAATTCGTCAGCCCAGGGCAACGCCCTGGGAAAGCAATGAAAACCCTGCAAGGTCCTGAAAGGGCGCAACCCGGAATACGCCGAGCGCGATGAACGGTTGAAGGTGCCGTAGGACGACTGGAAGCCCACGGTGACGCCGTCCCATTTGGCGCGTTTTGCCCCTTCAGGGCAGGCATGGTATTACGGGCCGCATCCCAGGGCGTTGCCCTGGGCTGGAGAGTTACTGCGCCGTTGGCGCGCGGATTGGCCGGTGGTCGGTGTATGAGGGGCGGGATCAGCGAATGCCAAGTCACATCCTGTACGACAAGAGCTTCTTCGGTTTTGCAGATCCCTTGACTTTAATCGTCATTCAGGTTTACTGGCCCTGTGACCGGTCTCAGCCAGCATGCGAGACAAACTGCAACCAACGAGTTGCGGTTCGTGTATGACGGCTCGAATTTGATCGCCGAGATAGGTGCTAACGGCATGACGTATTCGAGGAGAACTATAGAGCAGCCGGCTGCAGGGTTGAAGCAAGGCCGTTGTCAAGATTTCGGATCTATCGATGTGGAATGATTATGAAGAAGGTGTGCCTAGCGGTCGCAATACTCATCTTGATAGGGTTAACTGTCATCCTAATGAAACAAAGGTTCGGCAGGGGAGTTGTGAGCAGGTTCGAGGAGTATTACACGAAAGACCTTGAAATGAGAAACCTCCCTGGCTGGAATGTGACCAATTCGTTGCCACTGCCGCTGGATAGAGCCGTTCTGGTAGCCATGGACTACGCTACTAAGCAGCATCCAGACGTTGCCTCATGGGATCTAGATCAAGTTAGGTTAAAACGGGCAAAGGACGATATATGGTTCTATGAAGTGTATTTGACGGATCGCGTGACGGGTCGGCTAGAGTATAGGAACATTCACGTCCTAATGGATGGTTCGATTTGGACTCCAAGGTAGTCGTTCGTTCGTTAGGCCCATTGGTTTCACATTGGCAACCCTTCTGGTTGCCCCAATGACGGCGGGGCCCGAAAACCGCCAAACCGGTAATTGACAAGCCAAGCCCGGCAGGTAGTATGATTTCCGTGACGCGGGTGTAGCTCAATGGTAGAGCTCCAGCCTTCCAAGCTGGCCACGTGGGTTCGATTCCCATCACCCGCTCCAATCTTTTCTAATGCCCCCCGCAAACCGTATAACCGGCACGGCGGAGGTCTTCGGCCAGATCCTTCTCCATCTGAACTGCGGCATCAAAGGGCATTGGATTCAGGTGCTCATACAATTCCGGGAGGAGCTTGATGCCGTAACGCTTCACCATGTAAGAATCTTTCCAGCCGGCCTTATGATTCGCCAGGCGTTCAGAGGTGCCAGCCCTGTCATGCCTACATAGATGCATGGCTTCGATGGATCGCGATCAGGATTTTCTTTACGAACTTTGCGCAACCGACCGGCGGCTTTGTCCAGAAGGACGACATAGACGTTATGATGATGCGCTGCCTCCTGTCTGTGCCGGGTTTGTCTTAAGGTGCGCCGTTTCATTCGAACCGGCCAGGGTTTTAGCCCTTCCGCCGGTAACTTATAGTGACCATCCGGCTATCCAGTTCAATCTCCGAATAGCCCCACGGAAGGTAACGCTCGGGACCTTTCCGGTTGGGATACTCCACCCGCCAGGCAACGACCTTCCAGCCGTCGCCGAAGCGGATGACTTCCCACTCAGCCCGGCTTGCCCAATCCTCATTCTGCTCCAGGCATCGTCTGGCGGCCGATATGTGGTCACGAAATTGTCCCTCTGGATCTTCTGGTTGTGCCATGCGTGTCACGCGCGGCCCGCACCCGATCAACAGCACAATATGAAGCCAAATTAAACCCCGAAAAAGCGTCCTCACTATCCAAGAATTATCGGCATGTTATCGCGGGAGTTGAGGGTTTTGGTCAGTTTTCTCCACTCGAACCCCTCTCGGGACACTGATCTTGGATTTGATCGTTCCATCAGGACGGCGTTCATGCCGCACCTTGATCAGCCCGCGAGGCGTTGGATATGAACCTTCTACCCACTTCAGGTTGCCGAGTTGCGGGGTGATCGAGACCCGCTTAAAACCGGGCTCCAACGGTTTTATCCCAAGAACAGTCTGACTCAGCCAAGCAGTGGGGCCGCTGGCCCAGCCGTGGCACAGGCTGTGTCGGAAACCGAGGTAGCAATAGTCGCCGTAATCGCCGTGCAGATCCTTTTTACCAGCGGGGACCAACTCGTCGATACGTCCAGCATTATTTGTCCATTCGAGATTGAAATCTTCCCAGAATGTGGTGGCGCCGAAATCGAGCATGGTGCCCCAGTAGGTTCGGATAAAGTCCAGCGCGGTGTCTGTGTCGCCGGATTTCGCGAGGGCCTTCAGCACGTAGAACCCGTAAAACGTGGAGATATCCTTGGGACCGTTAACTTTCAGCACCTCGTTCGCAGTCTGTCGGGCATCGCGCATCCCTGCCAGGCTTAGCAGCGCCGCGCCCGATTTGGACCCGTTCACATCGGGCACGACCTTGCGTCCGCGTGTGGCGGCGTCGGTGCAGGCCTGAGCCACTTCGTTTTCCTTGAGGACCGTCATGAGGCGTGCGCCGCTTTCGAGGGTCATTACCAGGAGCCCCTGCAACCCGGCAGTGACGCCTTGCTTGTTCGGAGAACTTGGCCAGTCCAGAAACCGAACGCCATCGATACGTTCCTTGCCGTCCGGGCCAATCAGGCTGGCGAGTTTCGTAAGCAAAGGCTTCAAATAGGAACGTTGCGCCGCCAGATAATCGCGATTGCCATGGTGCATCCACATCTCCTCCTGAATCAGCACCCACCACATTGAATAACTGGAGATCCCGTTCATCCACTCTTGGACAGGTGTGATGTCGCGGGTCAGATCGAGCGAGCGTGGGACGACTTCGTTGAACCCGAACACCGCGTTAATCGTGCTGACTTCAGGGTGCATATCGCCGATCCATACCAAGCGGTCGCGCTTGATGCCGTCCCAGAGGTATTCCTGCATGTTCAGGTGCACCGTGTAGGCGCCGGTTTGCCAGATGCGATTGAGACGCTCATCGTTGCAGCGGAATGATCCGAGTTGAGGGATGTCCCGGATTTGCTGCACGGCGCGGACTTGGCTTAACTGAACCGGAAGATCCGGGTCAATGGCATCGATGCGCACAAACCGAAAGCCGCTGGGCCCCACCATTTTCTTGCCCAGCCAGGGCAGTGTTACGACCTGGTCGCGGATGGCATGGTCATTCCCGGCGTTTTGTTTGCCGCCGAGCTCTGCCATCGCTTCGGCAACAGATTCACCAAAGCGCACCCGCACCCGGCGGAGTTTTTCTGCTTCTGGCATCATCGGAGTGATGAGCTCGACATACCCATGAAGCTCAGACCCGAAATCCAGCAATAGCCCCGCCTGGCTTTGTGTGGAGGAGATCAGTTCGGTGGGTGGGACCGGTTCTTTGATCACGGCCTGTCCGGGCTTCTTTTCCAGGAGCGCCTTCGGATTAGTAACCCCGGAGTCACTCTGCCATACGATACGTTTCGGGGCGATGTGGAAGGTGTTCAGGGGCGAGCGTTCGGTTTCCTGCTGAGGGGCGGCAACGCAAGCCAGCGGGATGGAGATCGAGAACAAACACACCAGGCTGAACATCGCGAATGCGGAATGTTTTACTAAAGAAGGAAGGTTGCGCGGCAGAGCCCGCAGTTGGAATCCGGATTTCACTATCATGATGGGCTAAAGGAAATCCCGGGCTGGCTCAAAAGGGAAGCAGAATTATTGAGTATTGTTTTGGTGCGGGGGTGGGTAAAGACATGCCAGCGCGCCAACGGGGGTTCGTTGCTGATCCCGGCAAGAATGACGTCCGATGGGCCGTCCCTCTCGGGACTTGGGTGATCTCTATGGGGCACTACCCAGCACTGCCGTGCTGGGCTAGTTGCGGTCGCCCCTTTTCAGGGGCTTGGGGATCGGACGGATGCAGCGCTTCCAGGGCTCGAAGGGCCGCTGCGTTGCGGCTCTCGACTCCCATTTTGGTGAATATATGCTGGACGTGTTTTTTTACGGTGTATTCCGTTGAACCGAGGATTGCTGCAATATCCCCGTTTGCCTTGCCCTGCGCTATCCAGAGAAGTACCTCGGCTTCCCTGGGTGTCAGCCCCATCCGTTCGAGTGGGCGAGGAGAGGTGAAATCCGGGCAAAACCCGGCTTGCGGTCGGTGCTGTTCCCGGCGGAGCCTCGCTTGGACTGCTGCCAGCAACTCCATAGCTGTGACAGGTTTGGTGAGATAATCGTCGGCACCAAGGTTCATTCCGGTGCGGAGATCGCATTTTTCGCCCTTAGCTGTGAGGAAGATGAAAGGAGTGTGAGCTATGCTTTGATCCTGCCGTATGCTCTGTAGAACAGAATAACCATCCATTTCGGGCATCATTACGTCACAAATAATCAGTTGAGGATGATGCTGCCGAGCCAGTGCCAGGCCTTTACGTCCGTTGTCCGCTGTGAGGACGGCGTAATATTCCATCTCGAGGATGGTGCCCAGGTTGTTGCGCATGTCTCTCTGGTCTTCAATGAGGAGGATCGTGGTCATAAAGATGTGTTGAACATTGGCAAACGCACGACAATTGTTGTGCCCTCTCCTGGAGCGCTTGCGAGCTCGATGGAACCGCCGTGCAATTCCACACAGCGCTTCACGATGGCCAATCCGAGGCCGGTCCCGGGCCGGTCCCCGACATTACTGCCACGCGTAAAAGCCGAGAAGAGGCGTTTCTGATCCTCAGGTGAAATGCCAATCCCACGGTCACAGATGGTAAATCGGGCGAAGGTAGTGGACGATTGCATCAATTCTTCCGTTGGAGGGGTTTGAACCAAGACCGACGTTCCACCACGCGAAGCGCCCACGTGACAATCCAGTTGCGATGTGAGATTCGCTTCAGGTTTCTCCCGCGTCACCCCAAAATAAACCGGCGTTCCTGGATCGGAGTATTTCACAGCATTACACAGCAGGTTCGTAAGGATCGGTCGCAACAGGCTTTCATCACCGAAAGCGCCTTCGAGGCTGCCGGTTTCCAGTTGAATGGGGCATACCGCTTTGGTTGCTGACTGAATCTCATCCACAAGGTGCCGGCAGAGTGTGCCCAGATCGAGCGGCTCAGGAACGAACTGGACTTTTCCGGCTTCAACCTTGCCTAACAGCAGGACATCCTCCACGAGGTCGCTCAAGTTTTCGGTGGCACGCTGAATGACTTCGAGTTGTTCCTGCCGCTTGGCGGGACTGAGCCGATCGAGGTACCTCCGAAGAATATCCGATGATGAAACAATCACTCCGAGCGGTGTGCGGAACTCGTGCGACACCACAGAAACGAGGTTGCTTTTCAGTTTTCCGAGCTCACGCTCACGTTCCAAGGCCTTGAGCAGCTCCTTCTCCGTGCGTTTTCTTTCTTCTATACTGGCTGCCAGTTCAACCGTGCGCCGAGCAACCTGCTGTCGCAAAAGCCAAACCCAGGCCAATGCCAGCAGTAATGCTCCAGTAGAAATGCTCAACCATCTTAACACCACAGCGCTGAGGAGCGGCGATGGTTCGGTCAATAGCCGGATGTCAGCCGGGTTGCGCAATTCAATCTGAATTCCTTTGGGTTTACCGGCCTGTCGAGGCGTCGGCAGAACCAGGCCAGTCAATTCAACGAGGCAGTTTGCAGGCAGCTCGATTCTGGCTCCCTCCGGACCCAGGAGACGGGCTTCGAAAAACATGGCGTCGGATTCCAACCAGAACGTGGTTAGGGGCTGTGGTCCCGATCCGCTCTGGCGGTCTACGACGCACGCCTTCAGCCGGACTAGTGCGTGATCCAACTCTGGGGCAAGTGCTTCGCGGGCCTTGATCATTCGTGGCTGGATGGGTTTTCCCGCGCCAATAACGCGGTACTCGCCGCCATGCAACAGAGGAACTGCCTTACCTTCTGCCGACGGTGAACCAACGACCTCTATTAAGTCCCCTGACTTCACCCGTGCTGGCGCGGGACGTTGTTCCCAGGCCGCTTGAGGATCGTCCCTCCAATAAGGGGCTACATTCCGGTCGCGTCCGATTGGAACATGCAAATACGCTGCAACCGGGCCGGTGGCATCCTCCAGGACGATGCGGTAGGGACCTTGGTTTGAATAGACGTGCGTAACGGTTCCCCTGACTCGCACGTGGTCGTCCTGGCTGGTGGGGAGCCGGCGAAGCTGTCTTGCGGTTACCAGTGGACGCTCATAGAAATCCGCCGTGCCAGGCTTTAAAACCCGCATGCATTCGGGCTGCGGCACATGCAGCCGAAACCCGTAAGGCTTCTGATCCGGCCCGGCCAGGGTCCACACCACGCCACTTAACTCTACTACGCTATCCACCAAGTCCTCGGGAATCTTGAATCCCAAATTAATTTTCACATAGGCATAAAAGGGCTGTGTCCCGGAAGTCACTTGCAGAACCAGGTCTCCCCGGGCGATTCCCGCGTCATGGACCATGCACTGCAATTTCACCCATTCGCCAAAATGGATTTCTGATGCCAGGCTGCGTGCGCTATGCCCCACCGGAGTGGGTAGTGGTGCTGCGCCGGCCACTTCAATGTGAGCATTCCGGATCATCGCCTGGAAGCGGTCCGCAGCGGTTTCTCCTATCACTTCGACCACATCCCCGGGGCAGAGACGGACATCGAGATTGGTGCGGGCGATGAGGATGCTGCGGGAGTCATTCTGCACGAAGACCAAACCCTCATATCCCGGAACCTCCCAGGTGACCACTCCGCGGGCGTGGAGAGTCTGGCCCGTGATGATAGGCGAAGGGGGGCGCGCTAGCTCCGGATTATTCGGAATTCCGGCGTGTCCGGGATCAGACAGGAATGCAGCGAGGAAAGGAGCAATGGCAGCCACAAGGCGTGACCAAACCCAATTGCGCTGTTGCGCATGGTCCCGCTGCGCTCTCCCCCTATCGTCTGATCTCATCGATTTAAGCGTCCCTAACCACGAGCAAATGGCAGCGAAAGGCGCCCGCGCGCATGCCTGAGGCTCTACCGGTTGCAGGTGGCTTAAACACAAACTCGCTCATCGTAGGTATCACTGATTCTTCATCATCGTATCAGACATTGTTTTATGCAAATTCCTGTCGAGATGAACGGGCATAAATTGAGGGAGACACTGTTCCGGTTGAAATGGGGTGTTCTCCTAAAGTGGTATAGCCTCTGGGATTTGGACGTGGTAAGTCTTGTCACCATTTCTGCGAATGAACTCGATTGCGATTTCTTATTCAACGTACAGGTTCAGGCCTGCCCGGATCAGCGCGCTGCTCATGGTCCTTCTGGCGCTGACCCTGGTTCAGCAGGTGCGTGCTCACACTACCGAGGTTTTCGAAAGTCTGGCGCTTACGAATTACGTGGGCTGGTTGGTCAGTTCAGATGCAGGGAACACCAATGCAGGGTATGACCGTGATTCCTTGAATGTCAGGGCGGTCATTCGTTATACCACATCCAGTAACACGCTTTCCACGTTCCAATACCAGACGGCATTCCGCTTGTTGGACGCCGAGAGCAACGCCGTGCCGCTGATTACGGCGGCAGCGCAGACGAATACAGTGGTTTACCTCACAAATTCGGTTTTGTTGCCGTCCATCTTTAATCCGGCGATCACCAGCACCGTTGCAACTCTTACCGCCGCGCTGAAGCCCGCGGTCCGGCTGGATCCTTACCGTACGTATAGAATTCACGCAGCCCTGGCTGATCGGCCTGGAGGCAGCACGAATAGTTTTGTAAGCACGGGAGACCAGCAGTTGACGACCGGCTTTCTGGTAAACCACTTCACAAACATGGTCAGCGGCGATTCCGCAAAGAACGTTATTCCTACCCTTAACGCCGTTGTTAACCTGCGCACATTTGCAGTCAAGTCCATCCCGACCAAAACCAGCTTTCAGGTTCAGGCTCAGTATGTTCTCCGGCGATATGACGATTTCAATCTGGCAGCTACACATTCTGCGGTCAGTGTTACATTCGGTTTGCAGCTTTTCAATGTGACTACGGCTCAATTCGTGCCGCTCAAGAACTCCACAGTGACGCTTTCCCGGGTAGTGGCCACATGGGTCATGGGTACGATTAGATCGCCCGGCACGACGGCAT
The DNA here is from genome assembly GCA_942493075.1 of uncultured Verrucomicrobiota bacterium. GTDB lineage: Bacteria > Verrucomicrobiota > Verrucomicrobiia > Limisphaerales > UBA8199 > JBBQYD01. The sequence goes on from OW818681.1 coordinate 1,806,733, forward strand.
TCAATGACGTGTTGGAACTCGAGCCTGCTGACGGCGTGCAACTGGATTCGGTTAATCACTCTTTCCGAGCCGTGATTCAGATCAGGCATACCGAGGTCACCGGCCAGCCTTTGGTCGCTGGGAATACTGTGTTAGGCGCATCCACCCGCCTGCTGCATTTCAACGGCGATCTGATGTTCGGAGCGATCAAAACCCGATTCGAAAGCATCGCAAACACTCCAGGCGCTCTGAGTTTTCCGCCTAACGCAGTCGAAACATCGCTCAGCGTCGATAATCAGCAGGGCTACGTAGTGGCTTCACCCGGCCACAAATATGGCGACGGCACCCCCCTGTCGGTCCACCTGCGTTCGGACGGGACTTCTTATTACATGGGCGCCGCTCCAGTGGTTGTGACCGGTCCCTCGCCGGATACCAATACCCTGAATGGAATCCGATTCCAACGGGTTGGGACGCAGCTAACCACAACGGGCGGCACCAGCAGCTTCTTTGTTTGGTATCCGACAGGTTTTGGAGCACGCGCAACGGTTGATGCGGCAAACAATGTGATTCTGCCTTATGCCGCGTTCCTGAATTTGCCTCTGAACACATTGCTCCTCCCAAACGCCAACCCGGTGATTGGGAGTCCTGCCTGGGGATGCGAGGAGACCAAGCCGTTCTACTTCCGATTCAATTCTCAGACATGGGACCTGGCAAATGGGCGGTTCCTATTTGCTGCCTCAGGTGAGCTCAAGTATGTGCGCGAAGACGAAACGGCTGCATTGAAGGCGGCGCCTGTTTCAGCCACCTACAAGTTCAAGCCATCGAACGAGGGACAGATGCAGGGGCTTGAGGGGGTAGCGAGTTCCGAAGTTATCGTCGCGGCTGATCCTCAGTGGCAAAGCGCCCGAATGACTATTGACGTCAAAGCCGGGCCGACGGCGTTTCTGGCCCATTTCCCGCACCAGGCTGTAATCGTGACGACGAATTCCTCGATACTAAGCATCAGCAACGACCTGTTCGTCACGACGGCAAGCCAGCTTTCCGGCGCCGGAAACGTGCTTGTCGCCTACACCCGCGATTGCACTGAACCCGATTGTGCCGGAGGGAAAGGCCTTGATTCGCTCCAATTCAAAGCGCAGGACGGTGCTCTCTATTTCACCCGTGACGGAGGTTTGACGGCTAAGGGCTCTATCGGAGTTCCAAAGGAGCTCACTTGGGGTTGGATTCCTTCGAAAGCGCGCTACGCCCATACCGTTCAACCTTTCACAGAGGCGGGGTTCCATATGCCCGGCTTCTTCTTGCGCGGCGGTGAAACCTCCCAGCCGATCGAAAATCGCGCCGCCGTTCTGCTTTTTACGGGGATTGGCACGAACACCTCCACGAAGCTCGATTTCACCCGGATCGAACGTCCGCTTTTGCCTGCCTATTCAAACGGAACGAACGGCGGGTTTGGTGACTACGCGGGACTCAACTTCCGCGTGGAAGCGAATGGAGCAAAGTTCGCAGACAGCACGCTCGCGGGCGAAGGGACAGGCCCCTATCCTTTGACTGGGCGTTCTAAATACTATGTGCGCAAGGGAGGCATTTCTGGAATTCACGAGGCGGTATTCGGCTCGTTCCCTGAGACCAACAAATGGTATGGATACTCGTTCCAGGTAAATAATTTCGGGCTGGCGTTTCGCGACAGTCAGAATGTGGATTCGCGGACGGAAGGCGCCGTATTTGTTAAGTTTCCAAGCGAAATTCAGCAGAACTTCGAGAAGCTGATCTTCAATTGTCTGGGCGGCCTCGAACATGCCCAGGTGCCGGCGACGGAAAACGGAACTTACAAAGTGCTCAGCTATTGGAAGGCTGACTTCTCCACTTTGGCCATCGAGTTCGCCCGCGATGAGGCGCTGGCATGCGATCCGGGGCAGGCGAAGCTCGTGCTGGGAGTTAAGGCGCACGCAGCCCCATTCCCGGGAGTAGCACTCTTCGGTGAACTTGGCTTTGAGACGAACGGGAATCTAATCACTCTGCAGAATTCAGATGTGCTGACGGACATGAGCTCGCGGTTGAAACTCCCCAGCAACCTGACCTTCGCCGGGCCCGCCGGGGAGAAGTGGAATTTTACTCCGGTAAATGACGCATTTTTCAACAACTACGATCATCGTGGAGGTGGGGGTGGGGACGGCTGGCTCAATATCCCGGGCAAGCTGGATGCTCCTTTCTTCGATGATTTGCAGGTCCACATGCATTGCAGTCCCGATAAGGACAACACCAATGCGCCCGTGTATCTGGCCGGCGGGTGGGGCACGCCTAACCGCGGTTACGAATGGAAGCCGGGGAAGAGCTATTTCAACCAAAACCCATCGGATCAGGACAATGCCGGGTGGCCGGTTGGAGTCGCTGCGAATGTCAGCCAGTATCGCGATGGGGTAACTGATTCAGCGCAATGGCTGGTTCGCGCCGAGAGACTTTGGCTGGATGTCGTCCAGTTCGATTATCCGCTGCTGTGGGATAAGCCGGCTCGATCATTCCGTTCCGCCAAAGATGTTAAGAATGATCTCTTCGTGTTGAAAGTGGAGCACAAGCTGAAGTATCTGAGCCCGAAATTGGCCGATATCACGTTTGGGGTTCAGTATGACGGCATCCCTCAGATCAGTCTGGCGAACATGGCCTATGACCAGCTCGGCGGGCTTGAAACGGCCGTCAAGGGCGTGATCGGCGATGCTCTCGACCAGGGCATGAACGCACTGACCGAGACCTTGTCCACACAGGCCGAAGAGCTGTTTGATCCCGCGTTTGAATCCATCCTGCGTCCACGCGTTTTGCAGATGGTGCAGGCGATGCACCAGGCGTATAACGTCCAGCCCTTTACTAACATCACGCAGGCGGTGGACATGATGGCTTCCTACACTACGAACGGGGTTAACTCCCTTGCAGATCGCCTCACCAAACTAGCCAGTTTTCCGGGGCCGGCTATCGATTTTGCGGAGACGTTGCAGCAGAACTTGAATTCCGTAGAGGAAGCCCTGAATACCGTTGAAGATGTGCTGGCCAAGGACGGGCAGGGGAACAGGCATCTGATCAAGAACCTAATGCAGGCGATCGTTGGAAGTGCCGCTCCGGAGTTTCTGGAGGCGCTGGTGCCTGAGAAGGTAAATGATCTGTTAAAGCAGGCGGACCCTACCTTCGATCAGTTGATGCAGGTGGTGACTGCCTTGCACCAGGCGATCACCCAGGCGAGGACCATCCTGAATACCGGCTCGGAGTTTCAACAGGAGATTGTCAACACGCTTAACTCCCAGGCTGCGAACATCAACGGGTTGGTGGTGAAAGCGCAGAAAGATTTTGCCGATACGCTCGATCAGTTTGATCTTGGACCCCAGGACAATCCGTTTGCCCATTACACGGATGAGCAGCTAACAGATCTTTTCGTGCAGCAGCTCAAGGATCGGTTCATCGGCTCGATAGTTTCCAGCAAGTTACGGGAGATCATCCGTCAGCGCCTCTATGATTTGGATGCGTCGATCCGCCAGGCTACCGATTCCATGTTCCAACAAGTGAACGTGGTTATGCGCGACCTGATTTCTGAGACCGCCCAGCAGCTCGATAATGCGATGGCCCCGATGCTCGGGAGTCTCGATTCGATTTGCGGTGCCGGCAAGCTCAACGGCTACGCGCACATCAATGGCGACAGTCTGAAAGAGTTGCGCGTGGATATCTACGCTTCCCTCAAAGTGCCGAGTGAGATGGAGTTCCATGGGTTCCTTCTGATTCGCGAGCTGGATTCGGAGAACTTCCCAACCGACTGTTTGCCTGCAGGCGGCAAGGCTACTGAGGTGACACTGGGGGCAGACAAGATTCCGGTGAAGTTCGCAAATTGCGATGCGAACCTTGCGGCAACTGCAAAATTCACTTTTGATGCGGATACGGCGTTCCTGCTTGGAATGGCCGGAGGAATCGACCTCGAGGGCAAAATCACGATCGGACCGGCAACGATCAAGAAGCTGAGTGCCGCCTTGGCCTTTGGTGCGGAAGAGAATTACTTCAGCGCCGCGTGTGCGGTCTCTGTGAACAGTTACACCGGGATGGGAGGATTGTTCTTTGGGCGCACCTGCACGCTGGAGCCTTTGAAGTGGGATGCGGAAATTCAGAAAGTGGTTGGGCAGCCACCGTTTACCGGGGCCTACTCATACGTTGAGGTCTGGATTCCTGTCTCGGAAGCCCTGCTGGGGATTCCGGCAACCTGCATGTTCCAGGTATCGGCGGGCATGGGCATGGGTGTTGGGTTCTTTGTCGAAGGACCGACCTTCCTTGGCAAGACCATGCTGGGTGTTTCCGGCGACTTCCTTTGCATTGCTTCGATTTATGGGGACATCCGCCTGGCAGGCAAGGGGAGTCCGAAAGGCATTACCATGCTGGGCAGCGGCCGCTTTGAGGTCGAACTGTGCTGCCTGGTCTGCATTTCCGCCTCCAAGACTGTTGAAATTATGTATCAGAACGGCAGTTGGGATATTGATTTCTAAACCGCTGGCCCGGCCATCATGAAAGCTCCAGGAAAAATTGAATTGATCAGTTCAGCCATGAAGTTACTCCGGTTTGTTTCTCGTTTAGCTATGATACCCAACGTCTTCCTCGGGCGCGTGCGCGCGGGTGCGCTCGGTCTGGCCGGCCTTTCTTTGTTGCTCGCGAACGTGGGTCTCCAGGCCCAGGAGCCGCTAGCCAATTCGGTTTTCACCATCGGAACAACCGCTACAAACAGTCAGGGTGCCTCGTGGGGATACTTCCTGTGGCAACCCACAGAGCCCAATGCGCTGCGGGGGCATAAGATCGCCGTGTATGCCAAAACCGGAGATGCGAATTCCGCGGCGAATTACCAACGACGGTCCATTACCCAGCGGCAAACTGATCCTGCAGTGATTCAGGCCTTGCTCAATCGCGCGGTTAATCTGGGGGATGACCTGGGGATCCTGGAAAATCGAATCAATGCGCTTTTCGCGGCCGCAGTTCCAATTGCGAGCCTGACGCTGCCGGAGAAGGTCTCGGCTGTGATTCGTGGCGCCGACAAGGACCCTCAGCTATTGGCTAACATCGTTTTTTTGGGCCGGCTGCATCCCTCTCTCAATATGTGCCTGGGACACGCCTGGGCTGAGCCGGTGCCTGCCGGGAAAACGACATTTGAGATCCGCGATTTCGATAGTGCCACCGAAACGGATCTTGGCGTGATCGGCCGGGTCACTGTTGATTCAGGGGCGCCGATCATTCTGCCTCCCCCGGGGCCTCCCGTTCAATTCAACGAGCCCAGTGCCAAGGGGGATCTCAACATCAAGCTGCGTTGGACCACGCCGGATGCCTTGCGCGAGGTCGGCTTGCTTCAGCACGGATTCAACCTGTACCGGATGACCAAGCAATACGCCGAAGCCAATAACTTTCATATCAATCCGCCTTTGAGGGAACAGATCCCAGCGCTCGTGGGTTCCGGGTTTCTCAAGAAGATCAACGAAAGCCCCGTCACGGTTCGTAAGCTTTACGATGCGGCTTCGGTCGTTGATTTCGGCAACGATCCCACATGGTATGTCGCTGATGACAACAAACGGTACCAAGCAGGGGGGACGGCGTTCAACAATGGCGATCAGTTCTACTATTTCGTGGCAGCACGGGATCTCCTGGGACGTGATGGATTTGTGTCACAGGGGACGCTGGCCATGGCCTGTGATCGGTTGCCACCGGATGCCCCGGAGGGCGTTAAGGTTGAGAACCATTACACCTTCAACGCAGGAATCAGCAATCAGGTTCTTAAAATTACGTGGCGGCAGGCACCCAATACGTCGGACGTGGTGACAGCCTATTATGTGTATCGCTGGACCAATGCAACTGATTCCACCAAGTATGCGCTCCTGCCCGCAACCAACCGGATTGCCGGGCCCATTCCACATGTGGCTAATCAAACCTACGCGAGCATTATTGATAACGGACCGGGATCACCCAAAGCCCCGGCGGACTACAACAAGACCTACTGGTATACGGTGCGCGCCGTGGACATGGGGGCCTGCACCAACAACTTCTCGCCGAATAGTTCGCCGGCCTTCGGAGTGTTGCGCGATCGCACCGCGCCGGATGCCCCTACAGGCGATATTACAATACTTTGCTGCCGTCCGTTGGGACGGTCAGACAAAGACTTCTTCACCCGGGATACGTCAAACTTTGACACCAATCGTGCCTATTACCGGTTTATTGTCGTGCGAACAAACGCTGGTTTGGGTGCTGTTGAGTTCTATTACACCCGAGGGAACCTGGAAACCAACGCGATTGCACGTGTGCCGTTTCCCAGCGGGAAAGATCCTCTGGTTTTTGAATGGAGTATCAGCCGACTCGAGGCCGGTAATGGGGTTAACCGCACCTTCGCCCGGATCATTGCCAGCGATGACGAGGAGACCGCAATGATCGAAGGCAGCAACAACCAGGTGCCTGACATAGGCGATGTGCACGTTGTGAATTTTGTGGCGTATATTCGGTGCCAGGAGGTGCGGGTGCGCAACTCTCCGAACACCGGAGGTCGGTTTGATTGCGTGCATACGCCTGTGAACCCTGACGATGGCGAGACCATCGAGCCGCCGGGAGTGGTGGTGATGCCCGCCGTGGGTTCCAAGGAATTCCGCTTGTACCGGCGTGTGAATTTCGGTCCAATGACCCTGATTAAGAACGGACCGATTACCAATGATCCGCCTACCGAGATGCAGCTTAAAGATCCGAACCCGCCGGCCAATGCGGCTGTCCTGTGTTATTACGTGCAAACGCTGGATGAACACGGGAACGCCAGCCCTTTGACGCAGATCGGTGATTGTCTCAATTTCAAGCTTCCCAATCCGAAGCCGCTGCTCTCGCCCATCGAGGCCAAAGGAGATGAGGATGCTCCGAAGATGGCGATCCGCTGGTTCTGCCCGCCGTTTGGGGTGGAACGCTTTGAGGTGTTCATCGCCATAGGCGGCGGGACGATGCCGGAGGACATTGGCGGCAGCCTGACCCGCGTCTCAGGGGTTCCTGCTACCAAGTGGGTAAAGCTGCCGGGTTCTGCACTACCCGTTCAACGTGAGTTCTTCATCTATCGCACCCCGCGGGTAGGTCCGCAGTTTGGGGATGGGGGGTTCTTTGAGACCATCGTGAAGATTGAGTTGAATAAGAACTATCTGGTGTTCATCAAGCCTGTCGGGTTGGACGGGACTCCCGATCCCGATTCACAAAACAGCAAGCTCGAGAAGTTTGCCTGGAGCGCTCCTGTGCTGCAGGGACCGCTTGTTCCGTGGCCGGCCCGGCCGCTGGCCTCGGTGGCTACGAACGTGTTCCCCGACTGGGTGCGTCCGGTGTTCCTGAACAACACCAACATTACAACCAACTTTATTGGCGTGGGCATTATCGTTGGGAGCTACTCGGGGCCTGCTCACAAGCGCCTTGCTCCGGGACAGCCTGCGGTGCTCGACAGTACTGTCGATCCCACCAATCACATCGTCAAGAGCGTCTCAGGCGAAAGCCTCTTTCCGCTAGTGGTCTATCGTTTCCAGGAGACCAACCAGGTTTTTCCCAGCAAGGTCTCAGGTGACCTGGTCCAGGTAACTCCGATGATGGAGACCATCGCATATACGGTGGGGGTGGATCAGCAGTTGGGCAGCAGCGCGCTGATTTACGATCCATTTATTGATGTGTTCTCCTCCTCCTGGCTGCCGCTTCCCGACCAGGGCAGTGCGGTCGGACGCAACGGCATTGTGCTACTGGATACGCAGCCGGTCGTGTTGGGGGCGCGCTACCGTTACCTGCTGGTGCGTTTCGGTGAGAACCGCGAGATCCTCGAAGTGATACCTACGGAGCCCGTTGATATTCTATAACCGCGACCTGCTGCCATGGTGAACAAACGCTTAATCGGATTTACAATGAAAGCGATGCTCTTCCGTTCGACCGCCGGCTCGCCGGTGGCACGCTTCTTCAAGCATGCCAATGAAGGTCTGCTCTTATGCGCCGTGGGATTGCTCATGGGCACGACCGCTCGTGCCGCCGTTTCGGAAACTCCCGAGGAGTTCCATGGCAGCGCCGATATCAATGGGGACGGCATAGCTGATCTCATTATCGTGGACAAACCTTCCGGGATCTACCGGCTGGCATTTGGGCAGGCCAATGGCACCAACCTGTGGGTGGACGGCCGTCCGAGCGGGATTGAGAATGTCACTGGTTTTGCCGCCGGGCGGGTCCTTTCCACGGCACGCGATGGGCTGGCTTTTACGGCACCGGGAGCCAACCGTGTCAACGTAGTGGATGCCGCCAACAACGCCCAAGCCGGCCAGCCCACCAATGTATTTGTTACACCCCTGGGCCCGAATAGAGTCGCACTCCTGGATGTCGGAGGGGCAGGGAACTCGGCGCACGCTGACATTTTTGCTCCCAGCATCGAGAATAATCCGCCGGTGCCTTATCGTCTGGGGCTTGTCCGCTCTACTGGCACTACTTTCAGCAATATGCTGGATCTGGCTTTGACGGCTCGCGTCGTTAACGCGGATGCGATCAAACTCAAGACCAACGTCGCCAATCCTGTTTTGGCGGGGTCCATTCGTGAGGCGGGCGGGAACGTTAACTTCATCGCCCAGACACTGGCCAGCGGGACGCCAGTGGATGTAGCAGGAGTCAACGCCCTTCCGCCAGTGGATGCTTTCGTGGCGACAAACTTCAATACTACGGCCCTTTGCCAGTTCCTGTTTTACCAGAGGGGCAGTTCCAACCTGCTGTTGCGCCCGGTCCAGGAGCCTGTCGCGGGTACGTTCAATTTTGGCGCAGGCGCTTCTTTCCCGTTCGCCTCTGCGCTTCGGGAGGTCCTGATCGTGCCTGGGACGAACGATATTCGGCTGCTGGTTATCTTTGGCCTCGGTGAGACTGCCGGCATTTACACCTTCAATGGGCTCGATGCTCCGCAAGTGGTTGAAACTTTCACGGCCCCCCCGGGGGAGACCTTCAGCGGGGCAGGTGCTTCTGGACGCGGAAACTTCAGCTTGTTTACTGGCACAGATGGGAAATCGAGCAAGTTCCAGGACTGGAAACGAAGTGGCAATGGCTACGCTAAAGGTGCGAGTGGGGCATTGCCGGACCTGAACAAGTTAAGCTCCTCGGCCAATGTCTTTCTTTTCGCAAACAGGCCTTTCGTTCATCCCTCTCCTCGCCTCATGCGCAGTCTGAACGCCGCCGATTGGTCATCCCAGCTTCAAACAACCAACCCTGCCGGCCAGATCAGTGTCGTGGCGGAGCAGTTCGTCAGCTCCGCCCAGGGCCTCGACAACCCGACAGCACGTAACCTTGGGCCCGCTCCCACAGGTGCAGGCTTTGGATTGCCAAACCAGCTTGCTGCGAGCTTTTCCCTGGTGAGCTTCCTCCCGGCAATCGGCAACGAGGTCGCGGAAATAACCATCTCGCCCAAACCAGGTCACTTTCCGTCGGGCGTCTCTTTCACCTTGCACAGACCAGACGGTTTGGCTGCCCTGATCTTCTATCGGCTTGGCCCTCAGGATACCTGGAAGCTCTACCCGAATACTCCGATCCCGTTGTATCAGGATACAACGGTGTCCTATTTCGGGTATTTGGGCGGGCTCAAATCTGCCATCCACACAGCCTCCTACACATTCGATGTTGCACCCGCTCAACTGGATTCCGATGGCGATGGCGTGCCCGATTTCGTTGAAGTCGGGCTTGGTGGCACTGATGCCGATGTTCACAACAAGGATTCGGATGGGGACGGCTACTCGGATTTGGCGGAAGTCCTGGCAGGCGCTAACGGGGCTCCTTACAATGCCAGCATTGTTCCCACAAATGCCCCACGTGTCGATGAACTATCTGCTTTCGACGCGGTTGTATTCCCGAGCGCGGTTACTGGCTTGGTGCCGGCCTCGATCAATTGCCAGACTGGCACAATCGTCAGCGCCTATGATCTACATGGCGGGTTGTCCGACGTCCGGCCCGCCAGCCTTTTCTTTTCTTCTACGCTGTCCTATTTCCAGAGTCTGGTAGGTGATGCTGGGCAGCTCTTTTACGTGGCAATCACTGAGCCTCACTTCGACGTGAGGACAAACAACACCACTTTCCCAAACGGGGCGGACACACGCGTGGGACGTGAGTTGTTACGCTTGATCCCAATTCCGCCGCTCCCGGACACTTTGCAGATTAATTACACGAATGGCGGAGGCACTCTGGCACAGGAAACAGCCAAGTGGGTCGCTGCGGCGCTCGCGGCCCAGGACGCAATTGTCCGTCCATTGCTGCAATTGTCACTTGCTGCGGAGGACACCTTGGCCGCGCTGCTGTGGGAGCGCAAGATCGCGACACTTCTGACATCCCGCGGTTTGCTCGCACCTACCAACCAGATTACCTTCACCCCGTTTCGTCCTCAGGATGCAGGGCGAACCAACCCGGTGCACGGCGATGTGCTTTCATTGCAGACGAATCTTCTATCGATTACGGGCGATCCCGATCCAGCCTTCCCGGGATACAACCTGCAATCGCTGTTTGCCTCACTCAATAACGCCGTTACTTCGCCTCCAACGGCTTCGATCCAAAAACTGCGTGAACTCGCGACAGAGGTTTACCGCATCAGCTCGCTTTCAAACAATGCGGCGCCGAGCCGCTATCCATCTCCTGTGGATACGTTGCGAAGGTTCATTGCAGCGGGACAGCTCCATTCAAACTATTTGGCGGCAACCACGTTATCAGGCGCGGATCTCACGAGCGCCGCCACTGGTGTGGCGCAGGCACTGGCCGGGGTTGCTCAACGGCCCCTGGCGAAGTTCCAGCTTCGGGTGCGAGACGATTCCTTTAATGGACCTTGCGTCATCCTGGAAACCCTCACCGCACTTCCTAAAAGCCTGGTGCTGCCGGACGGCACTCCCTTCAAGTTTCCGATAGCCTTTCAGCTCGTGCCAGGCAGCGAGGTTGAGGTCTGGGCATATACCGACCTTGCCCCTACGTGTGGAGTTCCAACCCTGGAAGTGGTCAGCCTTTATGTCTATGCCATCCCTGCTGTGAGCGGGACCGATCAGGATGGGAACCTGCTCTCGGATGCCTGGGAGGAACTGTTTCTGGTAGGCGATCCGAATGGTGATAACGACAACGACGGAGCGAGCAACTTCAAGGAATTCCTGGATGGGACCGATCCCGGCAATGCCATGAGCATCGGTGGCGGAGAGGAGCCGGCCCCCCCCATTGTGAACATCCGGCCACCGCTGAATGGCCAGCTCAAGTTCAATTGGAAATGGCCCGCCATCTACGCGGATAAGATCAAGTTCGACTTGGTTAGCGCGCAGGTACTGGGCCAGCCGTTTGCCTCTGAGAACGTGCCGGCGCAGAATGATGGGGAGGGGAACTTCTCGATTGCACTCCCCGCGCCGGGTGTGAGCAACAAGTTCTTTCGCGTTCAGATGTCGCTTAAGTAGGGCTCGAATTGCGTTCTTCGAACGGCGGTCAGAGCGCTGCGCGAGAAGGTCATTGGTGGTGGATTCTGCTGGGAGGGCATGTGGAATCCAACTACCCTGGGGAGGCGATGTTTGATGAGTGTGTGATCCGAGGCCGGCGATTTGTTCCTGCGCGTTTTTGCGCGCCTCTTGTCGGCTATACGCATAGCGCTTTCAGACGGTTGCTGGCAGAGTTGGGTGGCTGTGGAGGGGTCTGGACAGAAATGCTTGCTGCTCGCCAGATTCTCGCAGAGCGCGATGGGTCCTCTTGGCTGCGCCGACATCCCCAGGAGAATTGCCTCTTCTATCAGCTTATGATGAACGCCCATGATCCTGTTGAGCGGGTGCTTGCCCGCTTGCAGGAGGGTGGCGCTGATGCCTTGGATTTGAACCTCGCCTGCAACTCCCGAACTGCTCGCCAGTGTCTTGCCGGGAGTGCCCTATTCGCCGATTTCGACGCACTCCGGAAGGTGGTTGGCGACATTCGCACACACTGGCCACACATATTTACAGCCAAAATCAGGCTCGGCCGTGAGCGCCCGGATTGGAAAGAGCGCTTTGTCGAACGACTGAAGCTGTTGGAGGATTCCGGGGTGGATGCGGTGATCCTTCATACCCGCTTCGTCGAAGATAAGTTTGGCCGAAGGGCTCGACACGAGCTCTATCCATGGGCCGCCTCATTAACCCGGCTGCCGCTCATTGCGAACGGAGATCTCTGTGGACCAGAGACACTGCTCCATAGACCCGGTGATTTCCAGGGAGTCAGCGGCATCATGCTGGGACGAATGGCAATAGCGCGTCCGTGGATTTTCTCAGCCTGGGACCAGGCATCAACCGTCAATCATGCGGAGATCTGGACACGAATGCATCAGTACATGTCGGAGGATTTTCCGCCGCCTGTGGCGTTGAGGCGCCTGCAAATGTTCAATAAGTATTTTGCCGCGAACTTTCATTTTGGCCACCAGTTCAAGGTTGAACTCAGCCATGCGGATTCACTTGAAGAGATGCGAGACCGCGCCCTGGCGTTTTTTTCACGCGGCCCCGAGTTGGTTGCACAGCCGACGGTAGTGGGACTTTGAGGCATTTTGCGGTGGATGGAGCGTGCTTTTTGAGCCGCAGCGCCAAGTTGAAGGGGGTGGGTGAACGTCGGGCTGGTTGGCGCTGCGAAAGGATTCAAATGCAGACTCCGGGAATGTAGCCTCGGACGAGGCGACCGCGAATAGCCCAAGGCAAGACCGCCTTGCGGGCGCCGCCTTGGGTTCTGCGCCCCTATGATCCTGTCTTTTTTCTTCATCCGGTTTGGCGCGTAACAAACGCGCCAAACCGGATGAAGAAAAAAGATGTTTAATTCTGGCTCTTTACCCAGGGTGGCGGCCTTACCCTGGGCTACTCGCGTGCCGTCCTTGCAGGACTCGCAGGACTTCAGGGCAACTCGGATTAGCTTTGGTGAGGATTAATGGTTGGGATGCGGCGATGCATACGTGCATACGTGTTGCTTCCCGGAACATGCTTGACTACGCTTATGGCGGAGCATAAGGTTCGGCAAAACTTCCATGATCCAGTATCTAAATGCAAATCAGGGATTCGTGATGGCGATCCTCACTGCCGTCTACGTCCTCGCGACGTTAGTTTTGGTTATAGTCGCGCATAGGCAATTCGCTCTGACACAAAGGAGCCTTGATTTTGCATCGGCTGCGGAGAAAACGAAGTCTCGCCCCTATGTCCTCTTCGACATTGTTTACGAGGAGATGGTTAATCGCCGTGGGCGCGCCGTGCCTGAGCTCTCGCGTTCGACAAGGCGCGCGTGACAGCCACACACCAACTGAATCGTGAAGCGTTCATCACCTTCTGGAAGGACTACGGTGTGTTCCGATGGCGTCAGCTTCTTTGGTATGTCGGCTACTTGGGAGGCCTGGCCCTCTATGGGTTGATCGTTCGCAAAGTTGATTCCGACGGACGGTTCTTGGTCGCTTCACTTATTGTGGCCGGCGCCTACCTCGTTCTAGTTCCTTACCTCACCATTCGCCGATTTCACATGAAGTTCGCTCGTTTTATTCGCTGCCCGCAGTGCGGTGATTGGTTTGGTCGGGATGCGAGCGGAGCGCATTTTGGCCCGAGTCCGAAGTTCCGAGCCGTCATTGAGACCGGACGGTGCTTAAAGTGTGGAGCACAGATACTTTCTGATTCATGAGGATTTCATTGAACCAGGCTGCTGCAGTGAACGCGCCGATTGCGCTCAGACTTCAGGTCGTGCGGCTCGCCGCTGAGAAGCAATGTTAGCGCAAGATGACCTCTCGCAGCTACAAACGATTTACCATGGGCCTTTCAATTGCGGCAATCGTCCTTGTCGCACTTGCCGCATGGGGATGGGCACGTGCCAGCATGAACGAGATTCATGCCATGCTGGCCGACGGTCACACTCAGATGCTCGAAGAGGCACGGGATTCAGCGTTGTTGAGCACCAACATTACTGAGGTTGCTGATGCCCTGCGTTGGATAGGACGCTTCTACCGCCCGCCAGAACCGCCAGCCGGACCTCAGCGCCATATATACAACGTGATGGAGCGGGTTCGGGTCAGTTATCAGCGAGACATCCTGGGGCACCTGCGGCGGTTGACGGGCGACCAGTTATCGGACGACCCGAAAACATGGATAGAAAAGTATGCAAACCCGGAAAAATAGTCGGGCTAACAAAGCTGAGGTGGTGGAGGCGTCAGTTGCGTTACTGTTTCATGTCCACGGCAGGAAAACCGTATGGCCAAATATCTGATATCATTTCCGAGTGCGGCAATGGTCGTGCCTGATGGCGAATGGGAGGCAGTGGTCCGCGACTCTCACGCCGTGATTGACGAGGCGAAGGCCGCCGGCGTCTATGTTTTTGGCGGCGGCATCGACGAAAATGTGCCGCCTGTGCGTGTTTCGGCTGACGGCAGAGTTGTCGATGGAGGTTATCCTTGGGCGCCGCCGCTCAATGGCGGTTTCACCGTGTTGGAACTGTCCTCGCGCGAGGAGGCTGTCGCATGGGCTGCGCGCATCGCGAAAGCCTGTCGCTGCGATCAGGAGCTGCGAGTCTTCGGGTTTGATCCACAATCTTGAGGAAACTGCTTCTTTTGGTTGGCGCGGCGAAAGGATTCATATGCAGACTCCGGGAATGTAGCCTCGGACGAGGCGACCGCGAATAGCCCAAGGCAAGACCGTCCCGCGGTCGCCGCCTTGGGTTCAGCACCCCTATGATCCTGTCTTTTTTCTTCATTCGGTTTGGCGCGCGTATTAACGCGCCAAACCGGATGAAGAAAAAAGATGTTTAATTCTGGCTCTTTACCCAGGGTGGCGGCCTGGCGGCCTTACCCTGGGCTACTCGCGTGCCGTCCTTTCAGGACTCCTGGCAAATCGGATTAGTTGTTCCCTTTGTCAGCGTCTCTCGTTATAGATACCGAGCTCGGACACCGCAGGTCGTGGCCCGTTCTCCGGGAAGAGCACCCTCACCTGGCTGCCCCACACCCGGTCAAATCGGTGGATTTTAACGAGATGCTCCTTTGCCGTCGTGGGGAGATCCTTCCATGTGCCCTCAGAAGAATACTGGAGTTTATAGTTACCAATTTCCTTTCTGGGAACTGTGAGAACAATCATATTGAAGGGTTGCTCTGTCGCCAGGTCCACTGAGTACCATGGTTCTTTGACATGCTTGTTCGATTCCCAGGAGGTCTTAAAGTCGTCGTCATTCCCAAAATCTGAGATGTTGGAGTCCCAGCTCCACGAGGAATTGGCCGGTTTACGTTTGGCAATGTTGGGTGAGATGATCGGCGGTTCAGGCGCCTGAAGAGCCACCATCTTGCCCTCGGGTTTCCAGCGTGCCCCGATCTCCTTCAACAGCGCCAGCGCGTTATCATCAATCAGCCCCTGGCGGTTGGGGGCGACGTTCAGGATGAAATTGCAGTAGGCCTTGTTCAGTGGGAGAAGATTCTTGTCCACGATCGTTTCAGCGGTCTTCACGGGGGTGGTCGGGTAATTTTCCTTCCAAAACCAATGCTGGTTTACTGGAAGGCATGCCATGGAAGCCAGCCGGTTGCCTTCGCGATCGAGGCTTTCCCCGGCGTTTTGCTCGTAAGACTTGATATCGCCGTAAAAGAGGGCTGAGTCGGGGTATTTGGAGGCATTCAAGTCCATAATGAGGCAGTTGGGCTGCAATGACTTAACCAGCCGGTAGATATCCTCAAATGGAATCTCATCATAGGAGATCCTGGCCCAGGGGGATTCCCAGCCATCAATGAACAGCGCGGTGATCTCTCCATAGTTGGAGAAGAGCTCGGTTAACTGCTGTTTCACCATTTCGATGTGGCTTTTGGTGACGTGGCCGCGCCGAAGATTATGATGCGTATCGAGGATGGAGTAATACATCATCACTTTGAGCCCTGAGGCGCGGAACGCATCCGCATACTCCTTAACCACGTCCTTCTTTAACGGGCTGTTCATGACATTGTAGTCCGTGGATTTGGTATCCCAGATGCAGAACCCGCTATGGTGTTTGGCGGTGAGGCATCCGTAAGTCATGCGCGCCGACTTGGCAGCCTCTGCCCATTGGCGGCAGTCGATTTGCTCAAGGGTGAAAGCCTTTGCCGGCATTTGTGGGTCCGGCCAGTCGTCCGGTGAGAACGTGGGCATGTTGAAATGAATGAAGAGCCCAAAACGCAAATCGATAAAGTCCTGTTGCAGTTCTACCAGGGGCTTTTGCGCTGTAGCACTTCGGCTGACAGTCGGCAGCAACAGGACGAACAAAGCCGGGAGGAGGAGTGCAAACGTGGCGCGGTGCATCAGAGGTAATGAACGATTAATTTTGGCTGAGTGCATACAAATCCTGGAACAGTGTGCCGCGGCAGCCTTTCCGCTGCAATCCAGAACGAAATCATTGGAATGTGCCGTGCCCGGCTGACCGGCGGGATTCTCAGGTACCAGTTTTTCTGGTGCGACGGGGATGCAAGCAGGTATGAGTTCGTCAGCCTCTGCTTCACCCCTTGCGCGCCGCTGGCTTTGACGACACCTTGCTCGATGTCTAAAGAGCAAAATCCATACATTGCCGATCCGCTTCAGGATAACGCGGTGATCTTTGGGCCAGGGGAGGGGAAGCTCATCTCGTTTAAGGGCGGCACGATCACTCTGAAGATCACCAGCTCGCTTTCAAGAGACCAGTTGGGCGTTTACGAGATTAGCCTCGACCCGGGAACTGTGGGTGCGCAACTGCACTTTCACCGGTTCATGGATGAGACTTTTATCGTGAATGAGGGGACGCTCTCTGTGAGCCATGGGACCGTTGACGTGGAGGCTGGAGCAGGGTCGGTGATTTATGTGCCGCGATTCACCCCACACGGTTTTGCCAACCGATCCGATCGACCGGTTAGGCTCACCTTGATTTTCAACCCTGCCCAACAGCGCGAAGGATTCTTCCTGGGCTTTGGAGCAGATTCTCAATTCCACTCCGGTTAACCCCGAGGCCTTTCTGGCCCTTTACAATCGATACGACAGTTATCCTGTCGATCTCTCAAGCATGCTGCCGTCCGCGGCAGTTGTGCCGGGCTAATCTCCTGGAAGGTCCGGCGTTGATAGAGAATTGTGCTATTATACCGAGATGAGCTTGAGTGATAAATCCCGGGAAGGGGAGGGCGGAAAAGCGGGGGTTTCTGAGCAGAAGCGAGGAGGCGATGAGGGTCGTTTCTGCTGGGAATTAGGAAAGATAATGCGAAGCATAAGGCAAACAAAAATCTCACCTTGACACCCAAACTTTCACTTGCGCGCAAACGTGTTGAGGGCTAACTATCTCCGCTGTTACCGGAATCTGTCTGCATGAAAGCGTGACAGTTTGGGTAAATTGGGGATAAGCATATTTTGTTATGCATAAAACAATTGACGGTTATGTCAGTAGGCCCCATTATCCGTCCCTCACTCCGCTGTCCCGGGGTGGGGCTCTCGCGCTCCGGCGCCGGTTGGGCCCGTAAATCAGTCAGCAGACACTATTGAATCAAAGCAATGTCAGCGATTTTCCCTAAGTGGACAAACCGCCTCCCGTTGATGATCATCACCGGGTTGCTGCTCGTCGGCTCCGCGCTGGTGGCGGGAGTCTGGTACTATATGTCGCCCAGTTACGCTCGCGTGGGCTACAAACCCATCCAGCCCGTTGCTTTCGCCCACTCAACTCACGTCGAGCAACTGGGCATGGATTGCCGGTACTGTCATGATGACGTGGAAAAATCCTGGTATTCCAATATCCCCTCCAGTTCTACCTGCATGAATTGCCATAACCAGGTGCTCAAGGACGATCCCCGTCTGGCCCTGGTCCGTGAGAGCGCCCAGAGTGGCAAACCGATCCCTTGGGTACAAATCCATCGCGTGCCTGATTACGTGTTTTTTAACCATTCCGTGCATGTAAACCGGGGTATTAGCTGCGTGGAATGCCATGGCCAGATCAACCAGATGGATGAGGTATTCCAGGCCAAGCCTCTCAGCATGACCTTCTGCCTGGATTGCCATCGCAACCCCGCCGCACGCATTCGGCCACTTGATAAAATTACTGATCTCAACTGGCGCTGGAGCGACGATCCTGTAGAAGCTGCCCGGCTCCAAAAGCTGCATGGCGAACAACTCGTTCGAGATTGGAAAGTCGAGTCCCTGCAGACCTGCTCCGCCTGTCACCGATGAAAACCATTCCCCCCTCCTGTCCGGAACCGGAAGTTGGCCGCAAGTATTGGCGCAGCCTGGATCACCTGGCTGAGACGCCGGAGTTCCGTCAATGGCTGGAACGAGAATTTCCCCAAGGCGCCAGCGAATGGACTGATCCAACGTCGCGCCGACATTTTGTGAAAATCATGTCCGCGTCCTTCCTGCTCGCAGGTTTGGGACTCGGAGCTACAGGCTGCCGCCGACCTGAGCAGCGAATCCTGCCTTTCAGCAAGACGCCCGAACATTACGTCCATGGCGTGGCGGAGTTTTACGCAACGGCAATGCCCACCAGGACGGGTGCTGTTCCGCTTGTCGTGAGGTCCCACGAGGGACGCCCGATAAAGGTCGAGGGTAATGGCCTCCACCCGGACAGCAACGGCAGCACGGATCGTTATACTCAGGCCTCCATCCTCAATTTGTATGATCCGGATCGGGCCATGGCTTTCAAAGAAAAGGGAAGCGTCCGGCAAGCGGAAGCTGTCCACGACTTTCTGGCCGGGTTTTCCAAGGCATCTCTGGCGAGCCAGGGGCAGGGGCTTGCATTTTTAAGCGAGAGTGTTAATTCGCCTTCGCGTCAGCGGCTCCGGCAGGCTGTTGGGGAAAAACTTCCAAAAGCCCGCTGGTTTACACATGACGCCATAGATATGAACGCGCCGCGGCGCGCGGCTTCTCTGGCGTCAGGACGCTCGGTTCGGCCCCAGTTCCTATATGACAAGGCCGATGTCATTTTATCGTTGGACTGTGATTTCATCGGTGCGGAGGAAGACGTTCACAACAACATTCGCCGGTTCACGCACCGGCGACGGCTCAAGACGCCTGCGGATGGTTTGAACCGGCTGTATGTGGTTGAGAGCTTGATGACCCTGACGGGTATGGCGGCCGATCATCGGCTGCGCATGCCGGCATCGTTGATTTCTCAAGCTGCGGCTGCTGTTGCGGCTGCGAGCGAATCGTTGCCGGGTCTGGCCGGGGAACTACAGCGGTTAGCCGGGAAGTCTGGCGTGGATGTTAAATGGCTCAGTGCCTGTGCCAGAGATCTGGCTGAGCATCGGGGCCGGTCGTTGATCGTAGCCGGTCATCGCCAGCCTTTGGCAGTGCATCTGCTGGCCTTCGCCCTGAATGAGGCTTTGGGCAATATCGGTAAGACCGTGGTTTACCACGAGGCGGCTGCGTTGGAAGAGGGCAGCTTGGAGGAGTTGGCGCAGGCTCTCAATGGCGGCCACGTGCAAAACCTGGTGATTCTCGGAGGCAATCCCGCATATACGGCTCCGGCCGATCTGAATTTCAACCAGGCTCTGGGCAAGGCGCGCCAGGTTATCCGCCTCGGCTATTACGAGGACGAAACGTTTGCTTCGGCCACATGGCATTTCCCAGCGGCGCATTACCTGGAGTCATGGGGCGACGCTATGACATCCGATGGCTCACTGGTTCCGATCCAGCCATTGGTGGCACCGTTGTTCGGAGGGATGACCGAGCTTGAGTTACTCGCCCGGGTCAGTGGGATAGAGCCGTATCAGCCGCATGAGATTGCGCGCCAAACGTTCGGCCAGATCGCGCGCTCGGAGAACTTTGAAGAGGCATGGAAGAAGTATCTGCACGATGGGTTCCTGGCCGGAGCAGGCGGGAAGCCGGTGGAGGTTCGCTCCCAGGGTAGCGCTCTGGCCCAGGCGTTGGCGCAGCCAGAAATGCAGGCGCCGTCCAAGGACCGTCTGGAAGTGGTGTTCCACAAGGATTACAGCCTGGATGATGGGCGCTACAACAACAACGGTTGGTTGCAGGAGTTGCCTGATCCGATCACCAAGATCACTTGGGATAACGCAGTGCTGATTAGCCGCAAGACTGCCGTTGAGCTTGGAGTGAAGAATTCGGACCTGGTTCGAGTAAAACTCAGCGGGCGGCAGGTTGAAGGACCGATCTGGATTCAGCCTGGCATGGCTGATTACACTCTTGGATTGGCGCTTGGTTATGGGCGATCAAAGACCGGGCGTGTAGGAGTTGGAGCTGGTTTCAATGCATATCCGCTGAGGGCGAGCACAGCACCAAGTATTGCCGTAGGAGCAACGCTTGAGCCGATTGCGGGCAAGACTTACAAGCTGGCCTGCACACAGGATCACTGGTCCCTGGAAGGGCGCCCGATTGTGCGTGAGGCCAATCTCAGCCAGTACCGGGAGCACCCGGATTTCGCGAAACGGATGCAGTTGCATGAACCGGAAGGGGGGGGCTCGATGTATCCCAATCCACTGGACAAATTGGCAAAGACCGGGCTGCACCAGTGGGGGATGTCGATCGATCTGAATTTGTGCGTGGGTTGTTCCTCGTGCGTGATCGCGTGTCAGAGCGAGAATAACATTCCAATCGTCGGCAAGGGGCAGGTGGCCCGCGGTCGTGAGATGCACTGGCTTAGGATTGACCGTTATTACGCGGGCAATCCGAAGAAGCGCAAGTATGCGGATACTTATCAGGACGAAAGCAAGCAGCAGTTCGAGGAATGGGTAGATGATCCGCAGGCGGTAATGCAGCCGATGCTTTGCCAGCATTGCGAGGCGGCTCCCTGCGAGAATGTTTGCCCCGTCAACGCCACGGTGCACGATCAGGAGGGACTCAACCTCATGGTTTACAACCGGTGTGTGGGCACTCGCTATTGCTCAAACAACTGCCCGTACAAGGTCCGCAAATTCAATTACTTTGATTACAACAAACGACCGTTGGACGCGCTTTACAAAGGCCCGCTTGCCAAACGTCCGGATGACGAATGGGATCTGATCAAGTTGATCAAGAATCCTGACGTCACCGTTCGCATGCGCGGTGTTATGGAGAAATGCACCTTCTGCGTGCAGCGCATCGAGCAGGCCAAGATTGCTCAGAAGGTAAAAGCCAGAGCCAGTGCTGATGTGATTGTTCCGGATAACACATTCACTACAGCATGCGCACAGGCGTGTCCCGCGGGTGCCATCGTTTTCGGCAACATCGGTGACCCCGAGAGCCGTGTGGCGCAAATGAAGAAGCTGGATCGAGACTATACTGTGCTCGATTTCCTCAACACTCGTCCGCGGCTGACGTATCTGGCGAAGGTGCGCAATCCCAATCCTGAGATGCCGGATTACTACGAAGCGCCGCTGACATTTGAATATTACAAGGAGAAGATGGGAGACCCATTTAAGGCCGGGGCCGCGCACGGCGGAGCCGCCACTCATGGCCATGCTGAAGCGAAAGGAGCCCACTAATGGCTGCCACCGTGACGCCAATCAACATCCCGCAACCGCCCGCTGAACTTCAACGTGAGCCACTGGTTGCCAATTATAGGGACTTCGGGTGGATCTCGGATCGGGTTGCATCCCTGACCGAAGGTAAAGCGCCGCTGTGGTGGTGGATGCTGTTCATTCCCAGCGCCACCCTCATGGGAATGTTGCTCTTTATGCTGGGCTACCAGATATCCACTGGCGTGGGTGTATGGGGCAACATGCATCCCGTCATGTGGGGATGGGATATCATCAACTTCGTTTGGTGGATCGGCATCGGCCACGCCGGCACCTTGATCTCTGCGATTCTGTTTCTGTTGCGCCAGCGCTGGCGCACAGCAGTCAATCGTGCAGCGGAGGCCATGACCATTTTCGCCGTGATGTGCGCCGGTATTTATCCTGCGCTGCACGTCGGGCGCATGTGGTATGACTGGTGGCTGTTCCCGATTCCGAATACGCATTCTATCTGGCCCCAATTCAAATCTCCCTTGATGTGGGATGTGTTTGCTGTTTCGACTTACTTTACTGTATCACTCCTTTTCTGGTACATGGGACTGATCCCGGACTTGGCAGTCATGCGCGACCGCGCCAAGACCCGTGCGAGGCAGTTTTGTTACGGCTTGTTCGCACTCGGATGGACTGGCTCCAACAGGCATTGGAGCAACTACGAGAAGGCCTACCTGCTCCTCGCCGGGCTTTCAACACCGCTGGTGCTATCGGTCCATTCCATCGTCTCGCTGGACTTTGCGGTTTCCCAGCTCCCGGGCTGGCACACAACAATTTTCCCGCCCTACTTCGTGGCCGGTGCCGTTTTTTCCGGTTTCGGAATGGTTTTGACCCTGCTCATTCCGGTGCGGTCGATTTTCAAACTGCACGATCTGATAACGATGCGGCACATCGATATCATGTGCAAAGTGACACTCGCGACGGGCACAATCGTCGGTTACGCCTACGCGATGGAGTTTTTCATCGCGTGGTATAGCGGGAGCCCCAGCGAACGATTCCACTTCATGAACCGGGCGTTGGGACCTTACTGGTGGGGGTGGATGCTGATGGTTGGCTGCAATGTCATTGTACCGCAGTTCTTCTGGTTTAAGTGGTGCCGGCAGAATCTGATATTCGTTTTCATCCTTTCGATCCTGGTCAACGTAGGGATGTGGTTTGAGCGGTTCGTGATCATTGTCATTGGATTGCACCGCGATTTTCTGCCTTCCAGTTGGGGCTACTACACTCCGAGCATAGTGGACATGCTCACCTATCTCGGGACGTTTGGCCTATTCTTCACACTGTTCCTGCTGTTCATCCGGTTCCTGCCGATGATCGCGATATCAGAGGTTAAGGGTGTGATCCCGCAAGCTGATCCGCATCATCCGATGGGTGGGGCGCGGAGGCATGAAGCCATCCATAACGAGGTCTGACTATGAACGAAACTTCAAAACCTTACGGTGTTGTTGCCGAGTTCACGACCACTGCGGCAACAGTTCATGCTGCAGAGAAGGTGAGGGACGCCGGTTTTCGCAAATGGGATGTGTACACGCCATTCCCTGTGCATGGGATGGACCAGGCGATGGGGCTGAAGAACTCGAAGGTCGGCTGGTTCGCCTTCATTGGAGGTGTGACGGGATACACCACGGGCATGATCATGATTTGGTTCATGAATGCGTTCGATTATCCGCTCGTGGTGGGTGGAAAACCGATGTTCAGCCCGTTCTATGCTTTCCCGCCTTCATATGAACTGACGATCCTGTTTGGGGCATTTGGTTCGCTCTTTGGCATGCTGTTTCTTAACCGCCTGCCGCGGCTGCATCATCCGTTGTTAAAGAACCGCCGGTTTGCGCTGGTGACCCACGACCGTTTTTTCGTGGTCATTGAGTGCGCAGACCCGAAGTATTCAGAAGAGGAAACGCGCAAGCTCCTGCAAGACGCCGGCAGCTCGCATATTGAGGTGGTGGAGGAATAATGCGCTATTTTATAGCAGTTTTGTTTGTTTGCGTGCTGGCCACGGTGGCGATCCTCGGGTTCCGGGGGAGCCATTCGCGCAAGACCTCGCTCTACATCTTTCCTGATATGGAGTGGCAGCCCAAGCTGCGGCCACAGAAAGATAACGGCTTCTTCGCCAACGGGCTTAGCTCGCAGTTGCCGGTGGCTGGGACAGTGGCGCGCAGCCAGCCCATCCAGACCACGGAGGGGCCGGTGTACCGGTTTCAGGAGGCAGCCGTGAATACGGGATTCGTTCCAGGAACAACTAATTTTGTTGAACTGAACCCATTCCCAATCTCATCCAAGCTGCTTCAGCGAGGGCAGGAGCGGTTTACGATCACCTGCGCGGCTTGCCACGGCGCCACCGGCGATGGGAACGGCATTACTAAGAAGGTCGGAGCGATGGCGGTCGTCGCCAACCTCCATGACCGGCGCATTGTGGACATGACCGATGGCGAACTGTTCTACGTTATTACTCATGGACGAAACTTAATGGGTGCGTATGCCTCGACGATCACAAGTGAGGACAGATGGGCAATCGTCGCCTACCTGCGAGCGGTCCAACTCAGCCGCCTGGGCAGCGAGAATGATCTGCCGCAGCCTCTCCGAGCCGCTTTGAAGAAATAGCCATGAATAATCGCTCCGCTCATCAGCCGCTAGACCTGGCCAAGTATCGCAACCTGCCGACCATTTTCATGGTGGCGGGAGGCGTGCTCGCGGCTCTGGGTTTCCTTCTTAATCGCCAGCAGTTCGCTTTCTCCTGGCTGCTATCCTTCATGTTCTTCCTGAGCCTGGGATTGGGAGCACTGTTCCTGGTGATGGTGCATCATTTGTTCGACGCCTCGTGGTCAGTCCCGATTCGCCGCATCAATGAGCAACTCAGCATTATTCTGTTCCCGACACTGGCGCTCTTGTTCGTCCCGATCGCATTATTGGCCCCATCCGTCTATCCGTGGATGCACATTGATCCCGAATTGGACCATGCGTTGCACGCCAAAAAGCCGTTGTTCACGATGGCTGGATTCTACATCACTTCCGCGGTTTGTTTCCTGTCCTGGTGGTGGCTCTCGCGCTCATTGCGCGGATGGTCGTTGAAACAGGATAAAACTGGCGGAGCGACTCCGACCTATCGGCTCCGAGTTTACTCCTGCATCGGAATTATCGTCTTCGCAATCACGCTCACTCTTGGGTCGGTCATGTGGATGAAGGCACTGATGCACGAATGGTTTTCAACCATGTATGGTGTGTGTTACTTCGCGGGCAGCGTATGGCTGACGATCGGGACCGTGTACGTCATTACGATGATCCTGGATCGGCAACGTGTCCTCACTGAGATCCTGCATCAGCACCAGTACTATTACCTGGGCTCGCTGATGTTTGCGTTTACTGTCTTCTACGCTTACGTGACCTTTTCTCAGTATTTCATCATCTGGAATGCGAACATGCCCGAGGAAACTTTCTGGTATATTCTCCGTGAAAAGGGCACGTGGTTTTGGGTGAGCATGGTTATCATCTTTGGCCATTTCTTCATCCCGTTTTTGGGATTGCTGCGGATCGATTGGAAGAGTGTGTTCCCCTACATGCTAGGAATGGCCGCGTGGGCCTGGCTCATGCACTTCATTGACCTGACCTTCAACATTATGCCGGTGCTGCACAAGGACGGCTATGTGCTGCATTGGATAGATATCGGCTGCTTCCTCTTCATGGCTGGCGTGGTCGCGGCGGTGTTTCTGAAGAATTTCCTGGCTCACCCGCCTTATCCGCTCAAGGACCCGCGCCTTAGTGAAGCGATGGGGTTGTATTTTCCAGCGCTTCCCTCGGCGTCCGCCGGTCAACTCGAGGCCACCGGCCATGGGCAGGGAGGTAAATCATGAATGATGTTTCTGTGCGAGAACCGAGAGTCTTTCCCGCAGTGGTTGGAGTGATTGGCGCTCTGCTGATCATCGTAGCACTCGTATGGGCGATGCAACGTTACTCGCGTCCTGCGCTATTAGGCGAAGATCGCGCTTTGGCACGGGCAAAAGCGCTGAAGGAAATGCGAGCCGCCGAGGCCGAAGCGCTTTCCACCCCGGCAGTCATTGATCCCGCCAAGGGCATCGTGCGCCTTCCGATGACCAACGCCATGGAATTGGCACTGCAGCTTTATCAGAATCCAGCCGCCGGCAGGTCCAACCTCATGGAGCGGGTGGCGAAGGCCACAGCCGTCCCCCCGAAGGCACCGGAAAAACCGAGTGATTTTGAATGATCCCTGAAGTTTATCCCGGCATTCTCACTTCATGAGCGCGGACACGCATACTCAACCGCAGCAATCTGCGCCCCAGGCATCGGGTCTCCCGACTCCAGGCCGTTCATGGGCCCTGCCTGTAAGTTTCCTATTCCTGAAAGCGGCGGGATGGCTGGTGCTTTCCTCCGTTTTTGGACTGATCGCTTCCATCAAATTCCATTCACCTGAGTTCCTGGCAGATTCAGCCTGGCTGACCTATGGGCGAGTTCAGGCAGCGGCGTTGCATACCCTGGTTTATGGGTTCTGTATTCCCGCAGGGCTGGGGTTTGTTGCCTGGCGCTTTGCCCGAGCGACTCCCACACAAAATCCGCCTCTTGCAGGGTTGGTTTTAGTTGGGGCTATTCTGTGGAACATTGGTGTGCTGGTTGGGCTGGTTGGAATTCTACTCGGAGACATTTCAGGGTTCGCGAATTTTGAAATGCCAGGATACAGCGCCCCGATTCTTTTCTCGGGTTACGGTCTTGTGGCTATCTGGGCTGGAATGGCGTTCCATCTGCGTGAGGAACGCCGGCTCGCGACCTCTCAATGGTTCCTGCTGGCGGCGTTGTTGTGGTTCCCGTGGATTTTCTCCACAGCAGCCCTGTTGCTTAACCAGTTTCCGGTGCGTGGGATTGCACAATCGGTTGTCGCCTGGTGGTACTCAAGCAACCTCACAGTGGTTTCGATGGGACTAACCGGCATTGCTGGTATCACGTTTCTAGGCTTGAGGTTTGGCTGGCGGCCCGCTGTGAACCGAAACCTGGCTTTATTCGTGTTCTGGACTCTAGTCCTCTTCGGCAGTTGGACAGGCATCCCTGCGACCGCGCCGGTGCCTGCCTGGATGGCCGCTGTCAGCAAGATCGCCTCAGTGTTTTTGATCCTTCCAGCAACGGCGCTTGTCATCATCTTCTTTGGCAAAAGCGATCCTGGCGCGGTGGCGGTCCCGACCTCTCGCGTTCTTACTCTCATTAAGTTCGGTGCCATAGCCTTGATCGCTCATTTGGCCTTGCTGGGCCTGCCTGCGTTTCTGAGCCTTGAATCCCAGTTGATTTTCACCTGGTTCAGCAACGGGACTCAAATCCTGGCGGTCTATGGGTTTTTCTCAATGGTCATGTTTGCGGTCATCTACGCATTTGCCACCGATGCGGCAGACTCAGGGATGCCGTATCCAGCATTTGTACGCGCTCATATCGTCTGCGCGACAGTTGGCCTTTTGCTCGTTGCCGTTCCGTTCCTGGTCGGCGGCGTTCTCCAAGGAAAGCGGTTGGCTGACCCGGACGTTGCTTTCCTGGATGTTGCGAAATCCACTTTGATGTTTCTCCGGATTAGCACCATCGGTGAGTTGCTGTTGCTCGTTGGACACCTCCTCTTTCTAGTCAACATGGCTGTATTTGTGAAACGGTTAGCATGTCAGATGATTCGCAACGCGCCCTTCTTCGCTCAGCGTAACTCGATTCAGGAGGTGAAGGCGTGAACTACGGTCCGTTCATCTTTCTGGCGGCTTTCTTTGCACTTTCAGCGAGTTGGTTTGGCTTGATCCTCAAACCTGCTTTCCAATTGGGACATCTCCAGCAGACAAATACCGTGGGTGCTGGGGTGGCGTATCCAGTTGCCCGCTCTGGGCTGGCGCAGCAAGGGGCACAGGTTTACAGGGCTCAAGGTTGTGTCGCCTGTCACAGTCAGCAGGTGAACCAGGATGGATTCACCTGCGAAGTGGTGCTGGCAGATGCTGGCACAAATCAGGCCCCTGTCGTAGCGGAGGTGCGTGCGCTAAACACAAAGCTAACCGATGCCGAGATTGCCACACTGATGACCCAGTTGCCGAAGCCGGTTCTGCGTACTTCTGCCAAGGATCAGGCCGATGCCGTCGCGAAAAAACTGAACAGCTTCGGCGCCAAGGCGCAGGTCATGATCGTTCCGACAGGCCCCGACATCTCACGAGGTTGGGGGCGCCGCCGGTCCGTGGCTGAGGATTATTTGTACGATTCTCCTGCGTTGCCGGGGGCTTCTCGCGTCGGACCGGATCTAGCCAATGTGGGCGTCCGTTTGCCAGATGTGAACTGGCATTTGCGGCACTTATACGCACCCAAACATGAGGTGAAGGGCTCACCGATGCCGCCATACCGTTATCTGTTTCATACACGGAAGATCACAGGGAAACCTTCACCGGAAGCTCTTGTCTTTAATGACGGCATCGTCCCATCCGGATACGAGGTTGTGCCCAAAGACGAAGCGCGCGCATTGGCAGCGTATTTGGTGAGCTTGCGATCGGACGCTCCATTGTTCTCAACCCCGATGCCCAATCTTTCAGCTCCGGCGACTGCGGTCGGCACGAATGCGCCAGCCAACACCAATGCCGTTTCTACTAACGCCCCTGCGCAATGAAGCAAGCCACATCATCTTCAATGCCGAGTTCCGCGTCCGCGGTCAAACCCGCAGAAACGCAGGGCACCGTGCCTGTTTGGCTCTTTTTCCTGATGTTTGTACTGTTGTTCTGGGGAATGTACTACTTTGATCAGAAAGGCGGATGGTTCAGCCCGCAGGTCTATGCCCCTTACCATTCCATGGAGCAGTTGGCAGCCTTGCAGCCAGCTTCGGGCGGGAGCAGTGCGCGAGGCAAAGCGGTTTACGAGAATGTCTGCGCGCTCTGTCACGGATCGGATGGCAACGGCAAACCTAATCAGGCCCCGCCGTTGGCAGGGTCCGAATGGGTGCTGGGTAGCGTGCCGCGGCTGACTCGCATCCCGCTCGCCGGTTTGGCTGGGCCCCTGACCGTTAAGGGCGAGCAATGGAACCTTGCAATGCCCGCCATGGGCGCCGCTTTATCAGACGACGATCTTGCGGCAGTGTTGACCTATATGCGCCAATCTTGGGGGAACAAGGCCTCGGAAATCACACCGGAGCAGGTGAAGGCGGTGCGTGATGAATTGGGCAACCGAAGCCAGCCCTTCACCGCCGAACAACTCAACGCGGTGCCTTAAGTGGTAGGGCGCTCTTGCCAAGAGCGCCGTTATCACGCACGCAGAGGTCGGCCCTTGACCCTGATAAGACGCGCGAGAAAGAATGTAATCACGCAAAGACGCGAAGACGCAAAGCTTGGAATTCAGGATCAAGAGGGAAATATTTGATCAATTCTTGCTAACACAACTTTGCACTTCGGCGAGGTCTGCAGCCAATCCGATTCCACTTTTTCACAGCTTCGGCGATGCCGCCCCACCACGGACAAAGCGGCGTATCACCTTGGAGGTAGGGCGCTCTCGCCTGAGAGCGCCGCTTGAGGCGATGTCGTCCCACCTTCTCTCTACTTCAACGGTCGGACCCAGACACTTCGAAAGGCCACGGGGCAGCCATGGGCACCCAGCCCCAAGGATCCGGTGCTGCTTTTGCTTTTATACTCAGGCACGATGCGATGGCCGGTTTCTCCATAGACCGGCTCGTTGAGATGCACGAGCACGCCGTTATGGAACATAGTAACCCGTGCGGGCTCCTTCAGTTTGTCATTCTCGAATTTGGGGGCGGTGAAAATAATGTCGAATGTTTGCCACTCGCCTGGTTTTCTCGTGACGTTCACCAGGGGAGGGGTTTGACCGTAAATCGCTGCGCATTGTCCATCGGGGTACAGCTTCTCGTTGTAAGAATCGAAGATTTGAATCTCAAACCGTCCTAGTAACAGGACGCCATTATTGCCTTGGTCGTACCAGGGACCTTTGAAGTTGGCCGGAGCCATCCATTCGATGTGATACTGGGCGCTGCCGAAGGATTGCTTGCTGCTCAGCACACCCTGTCCGGCCACCAACATGCCGTTGGTAACCACCCAGTCCTTTGATGAATTCCATGCCTTGAGCCCCTTCCCGTCGAAGAGGATGACGGCGTCTGCTGGAACAGGCGCAACTGCTGTCGCTGGACCCGGATCTACGCGAACCGGGGCGGGACGATCTGGATCATGAACGAGCCATTCACACCAGGGCAGTTTAGGTGTGTCCTTGTAACCGTAAACGCCGGAGCCATCCTTGGCCTTAAGAAGTTCAGGAGCTGCCGAAGCCGCTTGGGTGATGATCGAGCCGGAGAGCAGCAGGATGTGAGAGAGCAGGCGTAGTTGCCGGTAGTTCATAGTTAGGATAGCCATTCAGGTAATTATAATTGACGTGCCGGCCAAAAGCAAAATTCAGTGATAACTTCTTACCCGCGCCGGAGGCTCAGCGAAACCCGGCTCGGCGAAGCCCCCGCCGGATGTGCTCGCTCTTCATGAACGTGCGCCAGACTCGCTCGGTCCTGTGGTTTTCGATCATAATCAGGATTGGTCCCTGATCTATCCCCAGCGTATCGCGTGCCCACCAGTTCCGCTGGAGATTGAAGCCATCCGCGAAACCGTAAGGTGTCCACAGATTCGTGCGAAACTCCGTATAAAAGTGGCGCAAGGTAGGCATGCAGATTTCTGGCGCGAACGGCATCGATCCGCCGACAGCAGTTGGTGCGATGGTGCCGTCATCGTTGGCTGGTGGAGGTGCGCCGCGTGCCTCGTAGCCTGTCGGACCATCCCCGGCGGTGAGCCCCCAGACCAAAGGCCCGTATCCCTTGAAACTGCCCGGGTTCGCCTTGCAGTAGGCTTGCTGAGCCAGGGTTGCGCGCCGCGAGTTCTCGAAATAAGTCAGGTCGCGGTCGCGCATCAGAGAATCCTTGAGCGCGCGCAAATCCAGCCAGCACTGTGAGTATTGGTGCACGAACAGGACGGGGTAGGGGATGTAATCGAATCCATAGTGAGTCCCCCATTCAAAGCTCGAAGTCCACTTATCCCAGGCAGCGGCGGGCAAGGCGTTCTCCTTGGCTCCAATCGCGAGGATATAGAGGATTGCCGCTTCATTGTATCCGGTCCACCTGGCCTCTAAGAAGCCAGTATCTGGCTGCCACCCCATCCTTAGCCGCAGCGATTCATCCGACATCCAGCGCCAGTCCACGCGTTTGACGAGAGCATGGGCCAGCCGCCGAATCCCCTTCTCGGAGGGATCGTCTGCATCGAAATACTCTGCGGCATAAATAACACCAGCGAGGAACAATGCGGTGTCGATGGAAGAAAGCTCTGTGTGAAAGCGTGTGAACCGTAGTGCGGTCTTTGGGTCCAGAAAATGATAGAACCATCCCTTGAAGCCAATCGCGTTCGAAACGCTGTGATTTTGGGGAGCATCATGGAAGGTCGTTAGAGTTTTTAGAACTCTTTCTCGGCCTTGCTCCCGAGTGATCCAGCCATGGTCGATGCCAATGCCGATCGCCGTGAGCCCGAACCCTACAGATGCAATGCTGGACGCCGCACCGGCCATCGTCCGGTCGGGAATCAGCCCATTCGTAGGGTTCGCTGTGTACCAGAAGTAATCGAACGCGGTTTGTTGAACGTATTCGAGGAATTCTGAGTCATTCGCGAACGGCTTGGCGCGGACTTTGCGAGTGGGAGTGTAAGAACCTGATTTTCCTGCGCGATCGACGGCCCTTACTCTGTAAAAGTAATCCTGGTCGTTGGTCACCTGCAGGTCCAACCAGGAGTTTTCGGTGGCCGAAAGTGTGATGGAGTTTGAGAAGGGTCCAGTGGGAACGCTGGCCCGTTCAACCTGATAACCCGAAACAGGCTCCCTCGTTGGATGATCCCAATGCAGCACCACGCTCAGGTCTCCGCTGCGGGCAACGTAACCCCTTGGCGCTTCGAGCGCCCACAGACACGGAATCGTGCCCAGCACAAAACTCAGTGTGAGGCAGATGGCAGATCGCGGCAGCATGGGAAGATGCTCTCTGGAATCCGGCTTGCTTTCAATTCAAACTCTCTCTCGGTTTGCTTCTCTACTGACTCGAAATCCTTGTCAGGAACCTGCGACCTCTGACCTGGCTCGCGTTGGCTCTTGCGTTAAGCCAGGGGTGGCACTCGTTCCCTCGCGCCACTCCCTGGTTAACGCTGGCATCCCTCTGTAATGCAAATGGAGGTTTTTCGAACCCCACGTAGCCTCGGATGAGGCGACCGCAAAATAGCCCAAGGCAAGACCGCTCTGCGGTCGCCGCCTTGGGTCCTGCGGCTCTCTGATCCTGGCTTTTTTCTCCTTCCGGGTTGGCGCTAAGGAGCGCCAACCCGGAAGGAGAAAAAAGAGTGTGGTTTATGTTTCTCAACCCAGGACTGCGGCCTTCGGCCTGGGCTATTCGCGGTCGCCCTTCCAGGGCTTGCTATTCTGGTTGCATTACGGCTACGTTCAGACTTAGAGAACATGCGCCTTTTCTACCACGTATGCGGTGCAAAGGAGATTTCCGAGACGGTGTCTGGGAAATTACTTGTCTGCCTTCAAGTTTGAACGGCAATTTCTCAGCGACGTCCCGTGAGGTTTGATCTCCAGAAGATACTCGAAAGCAAGCGCGCGTTCCGGCGCGAATTGGCTGCGCGGCCCATTGCGGAGAAGTTGCGGATGCTCGACGCGCTGCGCGAACGCGAACTGGCGATCCGTGGCCGGGCGACCCTTTCAGATTCCGGCGTCCTGCGTGAAGAACCCGCGCCTTTCCGCACCAAGCCCAGATGAGCACAGGCGAAGAATCGCCACAGCCAGCGAGCGCGATTCAGCCCTCGACAATCCGTGCAATCCTGCGCATCGCGATGTAATCGCAAATTCGATGTATTGTCATCGACCTACTGCTTTGTTAGCATCCCTCGAATCGTGAACCCTGAGGAAAAAGCCCGGCAGCAGATCGATGCGATGCTCGTCGCGTCGGGCTGGGTTGTGCAGACGAAGGCCGACATCAACCTTTCGGCGCAGCGCGGCGTGGCCATTTGCGAACTTAGTTTTGCGACTGGGGAGCCGGACTACACCTTGTTCGTGGATGGCAAAGCCATTGGCACGGTCGAAGCCAAGCCTGAGGGCGTAACGCTCACCAGCGTCGAGGAACAATCCGCCAAGTATGTCGCCGGTGTGCCGTTCGGTTTGCCCGCCTGGAAATCACCCCTCGCGTTCTGTTATGAAAGCACCGGGAAGGAAACCTTCTTCACTAATCGCCTCGATCCCCAGCCGCGCAGCCGCCGGGTCTTCTCGTTTCATCGCCCGGAAACCTTGGTCGCCTGGGTGCAGCATGTGGTCGGGGGCGGCTCGCCCCTCGCCCAGCGATTGCAGGAATTTCCGCCCCTGACCCAAGGCAATCTCTGGCCCGCCCAGTTCGAGGCCATCAAGAATCTCGAAATCTCCTTCGTCGCCGGTCGTCCGCGCGCCCTTATTCAGATGGCCACTGGCTCGGGCAAGACATTCACTGCCGTCAATTTCATCTATCGCCTCGTCAAATACGCCGGGGCGAAGCGCGTCCTGTTCCTTGTCGATCGCGGCAATCTCGGCGATCAGACACTCAAGGAATTTCAACAGTTCGTCTCGCCCGTGAACAACTACAAGTTCACCGAGGAATACATCGTCCAGCGCCTGAGCAGCAATCAGCTCGACACCTCCGCCCGCGTGGTTATCGGCACGATCCAGCGCATTTATTCCATGCTCAAAGGCGAGACCGAAACCGCCGCCGACCTCGATGACCTCCCCATCGAGTCCGCCGAAACGCTGTTCAAGCAGCCCGTCCCGGTGGAATACAACCCCAACTTCCCCATCGAGGAATTCGATTTCATCGTCACCGACGAATGCCATCGATCCATTTACAATCTTTGGCGGCAGGTGCTGGATTATTTCGACGCCTCGCTTATTGGCCTCACCGCCACGCCGTCCAAGCAGACCTTCGGCTTCTTCCAGCAGAACCTCGTGATGGAATACAACCACGAGAAGGCCGTGGCCGATGGCGTGAATGTCGGGTGCGACATTTACCGCATCAAAACGCAGATTACCGAGGGCGGCTCGAAGGTGGAGGCCGGGCTCTGGGTGGACAAACGCGACCGACAGACCCGCAAGGTCCGATGGGAACAGCTCGACGAAGTGCTCGCTTACAATGCCGGCGACCTCGACCGCGACGTCGTTGCCACCGACCAGATTCGCACGGTGCTGGAAACGTTCCGCGACCGGGTCTTCACCGAGATGTTCCCCGGCCGCGCCGACCTGCCCAAGACCCTCATCTTCGCCAAGGACGACACCCACGCCGACGACATCGTCCGCATCTGCCGCGAGGTGTTCGGCAAGGGCAACGACTTCTGCCAGAAGATCACCTATCGCACCGGCTTCACCCGCATCCCGGTCGGCAAGAAACTGGTCGATGGCAAGGAAATCGAGGTGTTCAAGTGGGAACGCACCGCCAGCCTCACGCTAGAACAAATCCTCAGCGCCTTCCGCAACAGCTACAACCCGCGCATCGCCGTCACCGTGGACATGATCGCCACCGGCACGGACATCAAGCCGCTGGAAATCGTCTTCTTCATGCGCAGCGTGGCGTCGAAGAATTTCTTCGAGCAGATGAAAGGCCGCGGCGTGCGCGTGGTGTCCGACACCGAGATGGAACAGGTCAACCCCGGCGTCAAACGCAAGACCCGCTACCTCATCATGGATGCTGTGGGCGTCACCGAACGCGTTCACACCGAATCCCGTCCACTGGAAAAGAAACCCACCGTTAGCTTCGACAAACTCCTCGATGCCGCCGCGCTCGGCACAACCGAAGTCGCCGCCGTCGAATCCTTGGCCGGTCGCCTCATCCGCCTCGAACGCCGCTTCGATGCCGAGCTGGAAGCTGAAGTCGTCAAAACCGCCAAAGGCCAGACCCTCTCCCAGATTTCCAAAGCCATGCTCGCCGCGATTGACCCGGATATGGTGGAAGAGGCGTCCCGCCTCTTGATGGCAGAACAACAGCGGCGAGACGCCGCTGCCACT
The DNA here is from genome assembly GCA_942493075.1 of uncultured Verrucomicrobiota bacterium. Taxonomy (GTDB): domain Bacteria; phylum Verrucomicrobiota; class Verrucomicrobiia; order Limisphaerales; family UBA8199; genus JBBQYD01. The sequence continues at coordinate 1,841,177 of OW818681.1, forward strand.
TTCTCGCTGAACTATTTCGATTCCGAAGCACCGATTGCTTTCCTGTCCGGGGAACTGCCGCATTGGCGGCAGCAGGGCACGACTTACTTCGTCACTTTCCGGCTCGCCGATTCCCTGCCACGTGAGAGGCTCGAGCAATGGCGCCAAGAGCAAAAGAACTGGCTGGCGGAGAATCCTGAGCCGCATGACGAGCCAACCCGGCGCGACTATTACGAGCGCTTCCCGCAGCGCCTCCAACAATGGCTTGATGCGGGCTCAGGTTCGTGTGCCTTGGCCATTCCGGAAGTGAAGACAATGGTGGAGCGATGCTTGGGTCATTTCGATCGCGAGCGTTACCGGTTGCATGAGTTCGTTGTTGCGCCAAATCATGTTCACGCGCTTGTTTCCCCCTCCGGCGAACACACCCTTTCAGAAATCCTGCACTCATGGAAGTCCTTCACCGCGCATGAAATCGTGAAGATGGCCAAGAATGGCGCCAAGAGTGGCGGAGCTGTCCCGGCTCTGAACCTCGAAAACAACACCGTCTGGCAAAAGGAGTCCTTCGACCACATTGTCCGTGGCCCGGCCAGCATGGAGAAGTTCCGAGAATACATCCGGAATCACAGCGGTTCTCAAGCTGGCAGCGGCGGGACACCAATTTCCTACCTCGAACCGACAGCAAAACAGCGGCGAGACGCCGCTGCCACTTTAATCAAATCCGCCCTCGCGCCTTTGGCTTCCAATCCCGACCTCCGCAACCTGCTCAAGAAGATCGCCAAGGCCGCCGAGCAGACCATCGACATCATTTCCCAGGACGCACTGATCTACGCCGGCCCGGCCCAGGCCAGCACTCAGATGAACGCCGGGACTGCCAAGTCCTTCCGCGATTATATCGAGCAACACAAGGCCGAGATCACGGCGCTCCAGTTGATCTACTCGCGCCCCTACAAACAGCGGCTCACCGAACCGATGCTAAAGGAACTGGAGAAGAAGCTCCGCGACAACCATGCCGCCTGGACCGAGGATAATCTCTGGGCAGCTTGCGCTGCGGCCTATCCGGCGAAGGTCAAAGGCCGCTCACAGGCTGGGCGATTTGCCGATTTGGTTTCGCTCGTCCGCTTTGCGCTGGAACAACAGCCCATATTAAGACCCTTTGCAGAATCCGTCACCGAAAGGTTCAACGAGTGGCTCAGTAGCAGACGAAGTGGCAGCGGCGTCCCGCCGCTGAGGCAGGGACAACAGAGCCGGGACGGCTCTGCCACATTCAGCCCTGAACAACTGGCTTGGCTGCATCTGATCAAGGACCATATTGCCACCAGCCTCAGCATCGAGCCGGATGACTTCGACTATGCTCCCTTTGTGCAGAAAGGCGGTTTGGGAAGAGCGCACCAGTTGTTTGGCGAAAACCTTCCGCAATTGCTCGACGAACTGAACACCGCCCTGGTCGCATGAACGCTCAACCAGCAACTCTCAACGCTCAACTGTTTTCCAGCCAGCGCGGCGGGCTCGGCAAAGCAGTTGACCTTTTTGGCGGACAATCCCGCCTTGCGGGACTGCTCGATGAACTCAACGAGGTGCTCGCGGCATGAACCTTCACGATCGTTCATTTATCAGCGCTTTACTCCGGATGGCCGTCGAGCGATTCAATGCTTCAATAGATCGCGAAACGCTTTTGTGTCCGCGAACTAACGACGTGATGAAATCAGACAGCGATTGGCCAGCCGCGAGCGAGCGCGACATCGCCCACAGGCTAGCATTTTATCTGGAGCATCTTCTTATTCATGAATTTCAGTTTCCCACGGATGCGATGATTTCCGTGGATTGTGAATACAACCGTCACGCGCATGCTGCAAAGACGCACAAAATCTCCAAAGAGCTGGTCGAGATTGTTCTCGCGGCAAAGCGAAAAGCAGTGGAGGCAGAGGCCGAAGCCAGAGCGAACTCGAACGGAAGTGAAGCCAAAGTGGAATCGCCTGAATTTGTGTTTTCCATAGCGCCTGACATCGTCGTGCACCGAAGGCAAGTTGACGCCGACAACCTCCTAGTGGTCGAGCTTAAGAAGAAGACAAGCAAGGAAGATGCTCGTTACGACGATTTGAAACTTAAACAGTTCACCTGCCCGGACGATTATCGCTACGAGTTGGGCGCTGCCGTGGTTGCGGTGGATGACGTGCCGGGCGAAAGACGATTTCTAACAATCGCTGCATTTTACGAAGACGGTCGAAAGGTTTGGGCAAAGGAAGCAGAGGCGACTGCGTGAAGACGTTGGCTACAAAATCGACGGACCGTTCCTTGTCTCAGGTGTCAAAAGGTACTGGCAGCCGCTACCATGTTAAGCTTCCGAAGCTGCCTCCAAAATGGAGCTACGAGCGTTTCGAAAACGTAATGGATGTTCAAGGCGGCAGCCAGCCGCCAAAATCCACTTTCGTGTACGAGCCAACACCCGGTTACGTGCAGCTTCTTCAGATTCGTGATTTTGGCGAACGCGGCGTGCCGACCTTTGTTCGCGAAAATTCAGTCACCAAGCGTTGCACGGAAGATGACATTCTCATCGCGCGCTACGGAGCTTCGCTTGGCAGAATTGTCACTGGCGAGAAGGGCGCATACAACGTGGCGCTCGCCAAAGTGATCTTTGACAAGGACCAGTTCTTCACCAGGTATCTGTTTTATCTGCTCCAGACACCGTTCTTCCAAACGCCCATCCACATGATTTCCCGTTCGGCACAGAACGGATTCAACAAGGGCGATTTGTCCGACATCATTTTGCCTGTCGCTCCACCTCCCGAGCAGCGGCGTATTGTGGCGGAGATTGAGAAGCAATTCACGCGGCTGGAGGCGGGGGTGGCGGCGTTGCTGCGGGTGCAGGCCAACCTCAAACGCTACCGCGCCGCCGTCCTCAAAGCCGCCTGCGAAGGCAAACTCGTTCCCACGGAGGCGGAGCTGTGCAAAGTGGCTGCGGCGTCCCGCCGCAGTTCAGGAAACAAACAGAGCCGGGACGGCTCTGCCACTTTTGAATCCGGCGAAGCCCTGCTCGCCCGCATCCTCACTGAGCGCCGGAAGAACTGGACCGGCCGCGGTCAATACAAAGAACCCGCCGCACCTGACACCGCCAGCCTTCCAGCGTTGCCCGAAGGTTGGACGTGGGCAACACTGGAAGCGATTACCGAGGCGCTCGGGGGCTTTGCTTTTGAAAGTAAGAGGTTCTCTGAATCCGGCTTTCAAGTTGTGAAAATGGCCAACATCAAGATGGGCCGACTAGACCTTTCACAGCGACCCTCATTCATTTCCGACGTTCCCGATGAAGTGGCTGCGAAATATCTGCTTCGGTCCGGCGACATTTTGGTCACGCTTACGGGCACTCGAAAAGAACGCGATTACGGATATGTGGTAGAGATGAAGGGGCAGGAGAATTTGCTTCTCAACCAGAGAATTGCGCGCCTGCGGCCTCGTGAACAAGTCGCTTCAAGTTATCTCCAAATCGCTTTGCAGAGCGAAAGCTACCGTGACCGCTTCTTTGCATATGAAACCGGCAATGTCGGTCAAGGTAACGTTGGGATGCGTGCCGTGACCGTCGAGCCTATCGCGCTTCCCCCGCTGGCCGAGCAGACGCGGATTGTGGCGGAAGTGGAGCGGCGGTTGAGTGTGGTGGAGGAGTTGGAGTCGGTGGTGACTGCCAACCTGCAACGGGCGTCCCGTTTGCGGCAATCAATCCTGCAAAAGGCATTCACAGGAGAATTGGTATGAAGCCCTCATTCTTAATTCTTCATTCATCCTTCTGCCTTGGCTCCCCGTCCCCCCTCCCAAAAGCTTTCACGGGGGCGCTCATATGAACGACCTGATTCCACCCACGCCTGCACCCGGCAGCGAATTCCTTTTCTACCAAACGGAAGAAGGGCACATCCGGCTGCAAGTTCGCGTCCAGCAGGAGACAGTCTGGCTGTCGCTGAACCAGATGGCGGAGTTGTTCCAACGGGACAAATCGGTCATCTCGCGGCACATCAGCAACGTTTTCAACGAGGGAGAATTGCGCCGGGAGACAACTGTTGCAAAATCTGCAACAGTTCAAACCGAGGGGGGCAAGCAGGTAACACGGGAAATCGAGTTTTTCAATCTCGACGTCATTATCTCGGTCGGCTATCGGGTAAAATCACAACGGGGCACGCAATTCCGCATCTGGGCCACACAGCAGTTGCGCCAATACATCGTCAAAGGCTTCGCGATGGATGATGAGCGCCTCAAGCAGCGGGGCGGCGGGAATTATTTTGAGGAGTTGCTGGCTCGCATCCGGGACATCCGGTCGTCGGAGAAGGAGTTTTGGCGGAAAGTGCTGGAGATTTACGCGACGAGTATTGATTACGATCCGAGCGTGGAGATGTCGCGGCAGTTCTTTGCCACGGTGCAGAACAAGATGCACTGGGCGGCCCACGGTCAGACGGCCGCGGAGGTCATCCATGCGCGAGTCGACGCCGCGAAGCCGCAGGCGGGCATGACGAACTGGGTGGGCGCAAAACCGAGCAAGACGGAGGCGGCCATCGCCAAGAATTACCTGTCGCCGGAGGAACTCAACGCGCTGAACCGTATCGTGGTGGCGTATCTGGAACTGGCAGAGGTGCAGGCGCTGAATCGGAAGCCAATGCATATGCGGGACTGGATTGCGAAGCTGGATGACTTTCTGCGCCTGAGCGGCAGGGACATTCTCGAACACGCAGGAAAGATTTCCCATGAGCAGGCGGCGCGAAAGGCGGAGTTGGAGTTCGAAAAGTTTCACCGTGCGCAGCTCACTGAGCCTTCGCAGGTGGAAAAGGATTTTGAGGCGGCGGTGGAGGAATTGAAGAAATTGCCCGCGCCCAGCCGAAAGAAAAAGAAACCATGAGTAATCCCACCCAACTCGTTCAAAAGCTCTGGAACTACTGCAACATCCTGCGCGATGACGGACTTTCCTATGGGGATTACGTCGAACAGTTGACGGTTCTGCTGTTCTTGAAGATGGCCGACGAACAAAGTCGGCCACCGTTCAACCGGCTGGCGCCGGTGCCACCACAATTCTCCTGGCCGGAATTGCTCAAGCGCGATGGCGACGAGCTGGAAATTCATTATCGCCATACATTGGAGGAACTCGGCAAGCGGTCGGGCATGCTCGGCATCATCTTCCGAAAGGCGCAGAACAAAATCCAGGACCCGGCCAAGCTGCGCCGGCTCATCGTGGACCTGATAGATAAAGAGCAGTGGTCCAGCCTGTCCGCCGATGTGAAGGGCGACGCTTACGAGGGGTTGCTGCAAAAGAACGCCGAGGACGTCAAAGGCGGCGCAGGCCAATATTTCACCCCGCGCCCGCTCATCGCAGCCATGGTGGAGGTGGTGCGTCCCGAGCCTGGACAGGCCATTTGTGACCCCGCCTGCGGGACGGGTGGATTTCTGCTGGCGGCGCACGATTATCTGGCGAAGCACTATCAGCTCGATCGAGCACAAAAGAAGAAGCTCAAGAATGGCACGTTGTTCGGCATCGAACTGGTGGACAGCGTGACGCGGCTTTGCGCGATGAACCTGCTGCTACACGGCATTGGCGAAGGTGGCAGCGACGTCTCGTCGCTGGATTCCGGGAAAAAGAGCCGGGACGGCTCTGCCACTTTCACTGACAACCTCCCGGTTGTGACGAAGGATGCGTTGGCCGGGAAGCATGGTGAATACGAGATCGTCCTGGCCAATCCGCCCTTCGGCAAAAAGAGCAGCGTGACCATCGTTAACGAGGCGGGCGAGCAGTCGAAGGAATCGCTGATCATCAATCGCGACGATTTCTGGGCGAGCACGAGCAACAAGCAGCTCAATTTCCTTCAGCACATTTTCACCATCCTTAAACAGCACGGTCGCGCGGCGGTGGTGTTGCCGGACAACGTGCTGTTTGAAGGCGGTGCGGGCGAGACCATCCGGCGCGAACTGCTGAAGCAAGCGGACGTACACACGCTCCTGCGCCTGCCCACGGGCATCTTCTACGCGCAAGGCGTGAAGGCGAACGTCCTGTTCTTCGACCGCAAACCCGCGCAGGAAAAGCCGTGGACGCAGAAGCTTTGGATTTACGACCTGCGCACGAACAAGCATTTCACGCTCAAGGAGAACACTCTCAAACGCAGCGACCTGGATGATTTCGTGGCGTGCTACAATCCGAAGAACCGCCACAAACGCACCGAAAGCGAGCGGTTCAAATCATTCACCTGCGACGAGCTAATCAAGCCCGACAAGGTGAACCTGGACATCTTCTGGCTGAAAGACGAAGCCCTGGAAGAATCGGCCAATCTGCCCTCGCCGGAACTCATCGCCGCCGAGATCACTGCCGACCTCGAGGCGGCGATGGAACAGTTCGCGACCATTGCGGAGGATTTGAAGAAATAAGCCAGGCCCCGGCGGTCACGGGGTGCCAGAACCATTTGGGGTTATTTCGTAAGCGCCAATCGCGTTTGAGGCTCAGGTTCGGAGAAGAACAACCCCCATCCGTCCGAACCGCACGAAGCCTCGGACGAGGCGACCGCAAATAGCCCAAGGCAAGACCGCTCTGCGGTCGCCGCCTTGGGTCCATCGGCCCCTATCATCTTGCCTTTTTACTCCATCCGTGTTGGCGCTAAGGCGCGCCAACACGGATGGAGTAAAAAGAATGATTATTGTTGGATCTCAACCCAGGACTGCGGCCTTCGGCCTGCTGCTGGGCTATTTGCGGCCGCCCTTCCAGGGCTTAGCATCATGATCGCAAAGGCCGGGCGGGTTGTTTTCGTCAGAATCCTGAAGCAAAGGATGGCGAGCCTCTGGAAGACTTTTGACCTAGCTTGACTGTGCCAGTTGAGAAGACTATTTGTGCACTATGAAAGCTCCGCAGGAAGTGGAAACCGAGTTTGTAGCCGCGACAAGCAGGCTCTTCGAGGCTTTCGCTCCCTATCCGTTTGTTGCCCATGTTGAGGGATGTCCTTGCTGTGTGGGCAATCAGGATATGCGCGACCTGAGCTCTGCGCCGCTGCGCGAATTGTCATCCGGAGCGCTGTCGCGTTTCGCGTTCAAAGCATTGACGACGTGGGGGACTTCGGAGGACCTTAAACATTATTTGCCTCGGATTTTGGAGTTGGTCCTGAGCCCGGGAGGTTTCGGTTGCGAGGTAGAGGTCGTGTTTGGAAAACTGGGATTAGCGGAATGGAAGAGCTGGCCTGAGGAGGAGTGCTCTGCTGTAAAGCGCTATTTCCACACTGGATGGCGACTCATTCTCACCGGCGCTGACCTGCCTGTAGAACCAGACTCCTGGCTTTGTGGGCTTGGCAGGGCAGGTGAGCTGATGATTCCGTATCTCGAGGATTGGGCTGAATGCCGGTCTAGCCCGGCGTATGATCATCTGCTGAGATTTCTCGATAAGAATCTGCCTTCCTACCTTAAGCGGCATACACTCTCCAACTCGTTTTGGTCTGACTCTCCGGAGCGTGCCGCCGAGGTTTGTAACTGGCTGACCGATCCCCGCACGTGTTATCATCTGGAGGCCATCTATTTCGATAGCGACAGGAGGCGGTATGCGCCAACCCTGGCGGAAATTGTTGATCGCCTGGAACTGTTTGGGAGGACGCGCTCCTGAGTATCTTTCCGAAGGACAGACAAACATGTTTGTTTTGGACGAGAAAGTTGCTTATAATGCAACTATCGGGATAAAAACATGCAATCCGTACTAGTTCTTCACGAGGAACGCGGGACGTGTCACGGTGCGCTCCTGGACACGGTGAGCATGCGTCATCTTTTGCGTGGAACCTCAGATATTAGAGGCAAAATAGCCGGGATGCTGAAGGCTGGGGATCTGATACAACTTCGCCGTGGTTTGTATACAAGCCAGCGAAACCTTGATGTTCGGTGCTTGGCCGGAGCAATCTATGGCTCAAGACTAAACTGGAGATGGATCTACATCCGCCATCGCATGCGATGACTGAGGTCCGAGCTCAGCTCCAGCCCACCCCCTACCAGGTGATGCTCTACGATTTAAGCAGCCTATTTGCAGGCAAGTTGCATGCGGTGCTATGTCGAGGATGGAAAAACCGGATTAAGGGACGGGATTTCTATGATTTTGTTTGGTATGTTGGCCGAAAGATCACTCCCAATTTGCGACACCTGGAAGCCCGTATGCGTCAGTCGGGCTATTGGAGTGGAGGATCCATTACTTCCGAGACGCTCACCCGCCTGCTCAAGAGGCGATTTGACGAGGTAGATTTTCGGGAAGCGGCTGAGGAGGTCCGCGTGTTTTGCACGATGGGCGGGAAGTGGAGCTTTGGTCGGGGGAGTTCTTTAAGGACCTTGCCGCTCGCGTCCCGGCTGTAGAAAAATAGGCAACATCTCGAAACGGGCATCCCCCGAGGTTTCATTTAGATCCCAGGCAACCCCGTATTGCATTCATCCAGCATTTAGCGACATTAAGGACCATATTTTATGAGTCTATTCGGATCGTTTAAGGACAAAGCGTTTGCGGCATCTGCCCGGGGAATGATTAACCGGCAGATTGCCAGCTTTGGGGAAGTGACCGATTTGCAGCTTGATGCGACTGGCAAAACCATCAGTCTGGAGGCCAACTTGAAAGGGGAGGTCAGCCCAGTTTCGATTCGGGTGGGTGCTTACCAGGTCACGGATGAGGGAGGGCAGAGCTACATCTCTTTTTCCCAGTTTAGCTCCTCCCGGGAATGGCTGGCGACGGCTCTGAATCAATTTGCCGCCGGTCGCAAGTTCCCGTTGCCAGGCACCGCGCGAGCAGTGCTATAGCTTGTTGCCGCGTTTCCTTCGGGGTATCGGGAGTTGCAGATTGCTGCTCAGAGCCAGTGGTCATTCCTCCTCGGAAGGGCGTTGCTCCGACATTCTTGAATTGATGTATCGGATGGCTGCTTCGGTTCGTGAGTTCACATGCAACTTTTTGAATACACGTTTAAGGTGCGTGCAAACGGTTTCGTAGTTCATGGACAGCCTGTCCGCGATGAGCTTGTTCGAGTGCCCTTTGGAGACGAGTTGCAGGATCTGCTCTTCGCGTGCTGATAACTGGGAGAACTCGTTCGTCGTCTTGGCTCCTTTACGGAACGACTCAATTAAGCGGCGGGCGATCTGGCTGGTCATGGGCACCCCGCCTCCCAGCACATCCAACAAGGCTTGCCTCAGGTCGGAGGGCTTGGTGCGTTTCAGCAAGTAGCCATCTGCTCCTGCTTCAAGCGCCATGAAAAGCAATTCCTGGTTATCCATCGCGGTCAACATCACGATCTGAATCTCCGGCAGGATGGCCTTTAACCGCGCGGTGCATTCGATGCCGGACATGCGTGGCAGAAAGATATCCATCAGGATCACATTTGGAGACTTTCGAGGGATCATCGTGAGGGCTTCCTCACCGCTGACGCAGGAGCAAACGCATGTGAAATCAGGGAATGAATCGATCAACCGGCTCCACCCCTCTCGAGCCTTGGATTGATCTTCGACCAACGCGACTCTGATCTTGGACTCTTGTTTGTTTTGGGCATCTGGCCCGTTTCTCTTGGTTTGCATCTAGAAAGGGTCAGTGTTGCTCGGGATTCTCCGTCGGTTGCGGGACGGCAGGATGTTTTTCGACGATGGTTGTCAGACGCTTCTCCGGGCGCCACAGCCAGGACATGGAGATCCTGCGGGGGCTATGCACGGGAACACGAAACTCGATGCGGCAGCCTTTTCCCGGTGCGCTGGAGATAACGCACTCGCCGCCCAGTTCACGCATGCGGCGGCTCATGTTTCCAAGGCCGTTTCGCGCCGGGCGGATGCTATGCATGTCAAATCCCCGGCCGTTGTCCTGCACGATGATAAGCAGACTTCTGCGGTGCCGACCGATCTGGAGCCTCACCTCTGTAGCACCGGAGTATTTCAAGATATTGTTCAACGTTTCTTTGATCGCCATGAGCAGGCTCCTGCGCAAGGGCAAGTCAGCCGCGATGCTCATGGCCTTGGGATCTATTTCGAAGACACATGCTATCCCAGCGGGGCAAAGGAACTTCTGTGCGTAGTCGCACACGTAATCCGAAAAATCCTGCAAGGTGTCCCGCCGCGGATTCAAGGCCCACAGGATCTCGTCCAGGCTCGAAAGCACCCCTCTGGCTTCGTCACAGATTTGTTCCAGTTGAGCTCGCACCTTGGGTTCCTGTGGAAGTTCCCCCTGGAGAACCTCTCCATTAAGCACCAGGTGCGTCATGCGGGAGCCAATGTCGTCATGAACATCCATGGCGATGCGCGCTCGCTCACGCTGCAATAACCAGTGTTCCTTCTGGTGCAATGCCAGTTGCGCCGCGAGGAAGAACAGAGCCAGAATGATGAAACCGCAGATGATTACGAACGGGATTTGGAACCAGGGTGTCTGCCAGAAGTACACCCGGAGTGGCAGCGAAGGTGGCAGCACAATCACTCGCATGGGTTGCGCCCACCACGGTTCCGTTCCAACCCCGCCCAGCGGGGTCGCCCGCCCCCACGAATCCGGGGCGCGGGTCACCTCCGTCCAATCTTTGGCAGTCTCCGGGGCCAAACGCCAGTCCCGGTCTGACTGGACAACCATGTGTCGGCCATCGGCGAAACCAATTTGCATCCCGAGTAGCATGCCCGCGCTTGAAGCTGAGTTAAAGGCCTCCACGGCAAGCACATGCCGCCCTGGAGTCATAAGCTGTGTGAGGTCGAAAGAAAAGAGTTCGCGCCACTCCGCACCCCGGCCGAGCTCCCTGCCATCCAGATAGAGCCTAAACCCGTTATCCGCCGTTATCGACAGGTTGGCGTAGACAACCTTATTGGTTGAAGGCAGTTCGAAGGCCTTCCAAAACCGGCATACCTGCATCTCCAGCGTCTTGCTTTCCCAAATCCATGGTCCCAGGAACTCCAAGGGATTGTGATGCGGATCGTCATTCTCCCCGAGCATCTCACCAATCGCCGCGTTTGTATCGCCGATGCTCTGAAGCGGGCAAAACAAGGAAAGGAATGCGAGCAGGAGCGCCGCCAAGCCACTATGGCACAATGGAGATTCGATCTTAAAATTCGGAATCATCGCTATCTTGATTACTTGGCCGAGTGTTGCACAGCGCGGGAATGGTTGCATAGGCCAAAATACATACTCTCAGATGGCCTCAAATTGGCATTGAGCCGTCCCCTATTCTAGTGAGGCAAGCGTGACTAGGTTTGGGGACTTCCGGAAGGGTTGTGTCACGGCTAAGCTTAAGCAAATCACAATGGATCAGCTTAAGTTCTATGCAGAGCGATGCGCCCGGCATTCGTCGGCCGCTTTTGCGGCTCAAGCTGGATTCAACCCATACCACAGACGACAAATGAAACGATCGTACCACCCGAAATGGAATAGAACCGCAGGCCTTGGGCTTGCGGCAGTAATGGCTTTGACTGGCTCTGCGTCAGCGGGCTTGGTCATTGTCACCAACAGCGAAAGCGGGACTGAGAACGTCTATCCCTTTACGCCAAGCTGGACTCCGAGCACAACCAGTTTGATTGCCGGCTTGGTGCCGATCACCACAGCCAATGGCAATTTTAACATGGAGCAGAGCGGAGAGAACATTCGCGACGTGAATTCGTTAACCACCGGCGGCAGTCTCGCGATCGCGCCGAGTGGGACAACCACGACCCACAACTATGTGGCCTGTGGAAACAACGCGGGGCTGACAGCAACCTACGTTTTGCCTGCATCGACGTTGGGTCATGAGATTACGAACATCACTGTCTATAGCGGTTGGAAGGATGCTGGTCGCGATGGACAAGCATACAACATCTCGTATTCCACTGTCGCTAATCCAACAGTTTTCAACCCGCTGACCATTGTGAACTACTCTGGGCCAGCGCTGCCAGGAAACACTGCTTCCTCCATTCGGATCAGCATGACTGATTCCGCCGGGGGAGCGATCGCGCATAACGTGGCGCAAATCCGGTTCGACTTTAGCGCTCCAAGTTCAGAGAACGGCTGGACCGGATACGGTGCCATCACCGTGGGTGGGACCCCATCCACCACGACAGCTCCACAGGGGCTGATGGTCGTTGCTGAGAATAAATCTCTTGAGGGAGATTTCCTTCCAGACTGGGTGGTGGAAAGCGACAACTTGATCAAGGAAATGCTCCCCAGCACAATCGTTGGGAACTTCCTGGCTGAGGCATCCGCAGGACCGAGTATCCTCACGGACTCATTGCTGGGTTATATGAGCGACCATGCCGGTTTCGCAACTGCGGGACCAGGAGCTGGCGGCATCCTGATCTATAGTTTGACGAATTCTGTGAATGGCTCGGATCTCACGAATATCGTCCTTTACAGTGGGTGGGGCGACCGCGGTCGTGACGGGCAGGGTTACCTCATTTCCTATTCCACAGTCTCAGCGCCAACCACATTCCTGCCGCTGGTGACCAACATCTTTAATCCAGACATCAGTTCAGGCCTCGCGTCAGCTAATAAGGTCGCGCTGCACATGGCAGATGGTTCAGCACTCGCTCAAAATGTGCACAGCCTTAAGTTCGACTTCGCGGGGGTGCCCTCCTTTGATAATGACTACTCTGGCTATTCAGAAATCATTGTGCAGGGCCGCGACTCCCAACCCCCAACGGCACCTCCCTCGCCATACATGACACAGGATACACTGCCGGGCAGCGTTCTTGACATCGTCGGAGCCCAGGTCAGCTTCACCGTTGCCTTCAGCAACGTGCCTCCGGTCTCCTATCAATGGCAGGTGCTCAAAGATGGCACAACCAACGATGTCCCTGGAGCGACGAGTGCAACCCTGACCTTGAACAACGTGCAATTGACTGACATCGGTTCCTATCGCGTCAAAGCCATGAACGCCACCAACGCCCTTGGTGTTTCGTATAGCTCCCCGAGTTCGCTGATGATCAGCAATCTCCCGCCCGCAGTTGACGGTGTTATCACCTATTACTCGGCTCAAACGGGATTAGGGAAGGACGTTGCCGAAACGAACTTCTATCCGACATGGACAATAGCCGGCAATAGCATGATCGCAGGGGCTTTCCCGGTCATAGGCGCAGGAGACTTCGCACTGGGCCAATCCGGTGGTGACCCTGCCTTACTCACCGATGGCTCTTTCGGTTACCTTACTTATTGGCCAGGCGTTGGAAGCAGCCCAACTCTTGTAACGTGTGGTGTCAACCCTGCCGGACAGTCCGTTACTTATACCTTTGATACCTCAACGGCTGTCAATGGATACGATCTGACAAATATCGTGGTCTATGGCGGATGGGGCGACGCAGGGCGCGATGCGCAAAAGTTCCAGGTCCTCTATTCGACCGTGGCTGATCCATCCACATTCAACCAGCTCGCTACGGTCGATTTCAATCCCTCAAACCCGAACAACACGCAAGCAGCTACCCGCAGCACATTGCGTCCAGAAGGTGACGCCCTCGTGCGCAACGTTGCTGCGATTATGTTCAACTTCAACCTTGTCGGCGCACCGGTTGAGAATTCATGGGTTGGACACTCCGAAATCGTGGTGGGCGGAAAGCCCTCAGCACCGAGGCCGGTTCTATCTCAGGATATCCGTCCTTTGACCGCTGCGGACGTGGAAGGAAGCCGGTTGGTGATCACTGCCGGGTTTACCAGCAGCTCACCGGTTACCTATCAATGGCGCAAGAACGGAGTCGATATTCCCGGAGCCAACACACCCACGCTGACCTTGACTAACTTGACTCTTTCGGACACTGCGACCAACGGAGGATATAGCCTCGTAGCCGTGAATTCATCAGGCCAGGCGTCTAGCCGCGGCTGCGCGGTGACAGTGAATCAGGCTCCTGGCGCAACCAATAATCTGGTAACCGCCTTCGCCTATCAAACCGGCGATTCGGCCCCTTTCAGCTCCACCTGGAGCGTTGCACCGGGCAGCATGATTGCCGGCCAGTACCCCAGCATCACAGGGACTGGGAATTTCAATGACCCGGATGGCAATCCGAACAGCAGCGGGCTGGCCGGAGGATTGCCGGTGTTGACCGACGGCGACTACGGAATGCTGGTAGCTGGCGGTGCGCACCCGGCGTTCGCTACCTGTGGTCCCAATGCAGGACGTTATGTCGTTTACAGCCTTGGTGACGGTGCAAATGGTTACGATCTTACCAACATCGTGATTGCAGGCGGTTGGAACGACAGCGGTCGTGACCACCAGGCCTACACGGTCGGCTACTCTACAAAGGCGAATCCTACCACCTTTTTACCCATCGCGGTGGTTAACAATAATCCGAAGCTCGCGGTCAACGCCAATCACTCGGTGGTGCGCACCACACTGACTCCGGTTAGTGGCGTGCTTGCAAGCAATGCCGTCGCTGTCATGGTCGATTTCGTCACACCTGTCGGCGAGAATTTTTACTCCGGCTACAGCGAGATCAGCTTGTATGGCCGCGCCTCTGCCACCCCACCGGTCCCTGGACCGGTTGTAGCTGTTGAGAACCAGAACACTGACACTCCTACCTGGACCGTCGAAGCTGGGAATTTGATTGCCGGAAAACTCCCTGATGCTTTCGGGGCAGGAAATTTCCAGGCCGAGTCTGCCGGAGGGTTTCCGGTGCTGACCGATGGCACTATCACCCCATTCAATGGTCCGGCAACCTTCGCGACTGCTGGCAGCGGCGCTGGGCAGTCTGCCACCTACTTCGCTCCGAATGGCTGGAACCTTAGCCAAATCGTGGTTTACAGCGGTTGGGGTGATGCGGGACGGGATGGCCAATTCTATGATGTGAGCTATTCCACACTGTCTGATCCCGCGACATTTCTTCCGCTGGTCAGAGTGGATTATAATCCCGAGGTCGGGTCAGGCCCCTCGATGAATCGGGTTTCAATCACCAATTCCACCGGAGGATTACTTGCTGCCGGTGTGGCGGCGGTGAAATTCGACTTCTCACGGCAGATCAGCCAGGATAATGCCTACTCTGGCTACTCCGAGATTGTGCTGCTCGGAACCATACCGCCGCACTTGGGCACCTTCGCCGTGTCGGGGAACAACTTCGTGCTGACCGGCGGCGGAAACCCTGGTGACACCTATTCGATTCTGATCTCCACAGATGTGGGGGCGCCGTTGTCCGAATGGAAAACCAATGCCGTCGGAGCCGTGAATAGCAGCGGGGAATGGTCGAACACCATCCCTCTGTCAACCTCTGAACCGAAACGATTCTTCCGGCTGAAGATGCCGTGAGGTGAAGTCGATGTAATACCTGCGGCCCCGGAGATGATCCGGGGCCGCAATACCTCAAACTGGAAGATTCTGCTAGATGAACAAACTCAAAAGAAATTCCGCCGTCGGCCGTGTTCCCAGTGTCGGCGCGTTTACTCTCATCGAATTGTTGGTGGTTATTGCCATTATCGCCATTCTTGCGGCAATGCTTTTGCCGGCACTTTCAAGGGCGAAGGAAAAAGCCAACGCCATCAGTTGTCTCAATAATTTGAAGCAGTTGACATTGGGTGTCCACATGTATGCTGTGGATAATAGGGACTACCTAGTCCCCAACAGACTATTAACCACAGATAGTTGGGTAGGTGGTAACGTCAGTATTCAGCCTGACTGGACAAATCAGAATCTGATTCGCGCCTCGTTGCTTTTCAAATACAACGGTTCCGTTAACCTCTATCGATGCCCCTCGGATAAAGCGGTTGTGGCAAACACCAGCATGCCGCGCGCTCGTAGTTACTCTCTTAGCTGCATGATGGGGGATAACGTCACTGATTACGGGGTTCACAGTGGAATCAAGGAAAATGTGAAGCTCTCAACTATCCGTTCCCCATCCCCCAGCACGGCCATGTTGTTTGTTGACGAGCAGGCTGATCCGCTCAAATCCGACGCTAATAATACCAGTTTGGATGACGGTTACTTTGCGCTTAACTTCGATCATAATAATGCGACAACCCAATGGCGGAATGTCCCATCAAGCCGCCATGGCAATTACGGTCAGTTCTCCTACGCGGATGGACACAGTGGTATCATCAAATGGAGGAACCCTGGCACCCAGCGGTTGAAAGGTATTGATAAACGCAT
This sequence comes from uncultured Verrucomicrobiota bacterium, assembly GCA_942493075.1. Classification (GTDB taxonomy): domain Bacteria; phylum Verrucomicrobiota; class Verrucomicrobiia; order Limisphaerales; family UBA8199; genus JBBQYD01. Next base: position 1,857,172 of record OW818681.1, read on the forward strand.
TGAGTCGGGTGTTAAAGATGATTTGCGTCAAGTTTGGCACTCCATATATGCCCAAGAAGGATATGGTGCTGCCAAGCGAAACCCATGGCTCTGATCGGAATCTGTCGTAACCAAATCGAGACTCACTTATAAGTTTTTCCGCCGAATGCAGTTTCTGCTGGCAAAGAGGCTTCTACTGTTATGCCCCAATTCGGCCCCTGTTTTACCTAATAACCAATCATGACACGCTTAAGACTCACTCTCTGTTCAATTCTGCTTCTGCTTAATGGCCTTTGCCATGCTGAAATTCAGGTTAAGCACTTACGTTGCGAGTACCTGGTAAATCCCATTGGTATTGATGCCGAAACACCACGCCTGAGCTGGACTCTGGAATCCCGCCAGCGTGGCGAAAAACAAACCGCTTACCAAATCCTTGTGGCTTCCTCTCCGCAGGCTCTCAAGCGCGACCAAGGTGACCTGTGGGATAGCGGCAAAGTCACCTCTGACGAAACAAGCCAGATCGTTTACCAGGGCACCGCGTTGCCCTCACGCCAGAGTTGCTTCTGGAAGGTGAGAACCTGGGACGCAAAGGGCCGGCCTAGTGCGTGGAGTGCTCCTGCCGAATGGCGCATGGGCTTGATGAAGGAGATAGATTGGAGCGCCCGTTGGATCACGCCGAGGCTTTCAGCCACAAACGCCCCTCGTTCCCTGGTCATTCGCAAGGCCATCTATGAAGCCATCGAAACCTCCGCTAGTGCTGATGTGACAGCGACCGTGGTGCGCGAGGTTAAGGACAACAGCGTCAGCCTGGAGGTGAATAATAACATTCTCGGTGGCGACCCGGCCCGCAATCACGTCAAACGCCTTCGGGTCGATTACGAGCTCGACGGTAAAGCCCTCTCGAAAGTCGTCGATGAGAACCAGACCCTCTCCATCCCTGAGCAGCTTCCGGGAATCCGTTACTTGCGCAAATCTTTCCAGGTTGAATCGAGCGTGAAACAAGCCGTGCTCTACGCCTCTGCCCTGGGGTTGTACGAGGCCTGCTTGAATGGAGAAAGAGTAGGGGACCACATACTGGCACCGGATTGGACTGACTATCGTAAACGTGTGCGCTATCAGGCCTACGACGTGACCGGGTTGCTCAAGCGCGGCGATAACGCCCTCGGCGCAGTGCTGGCGCACGGCTGGTTCAGCGGTCGCATCGGGAATGGCAAACGGCAGTTCTTTGGAAAAGAGCCGGCATTCCTGGCACAATTGGAACTGACTTATGCCGATGGCACAACGGAGAGAATTGTATCCAATGATTCCTGGAAAGCCCATCTCAGCCCGATTCTCAGCACCGATTTCATGCTCGGTGAAAGTTACGATGCTCGGATGGAGATGCCTGATTGGTGCAGTCCCCGGCTCAGCGATGCTGATTGGACTGGCGTTATGGAGCGCAACGAGAATGGCAGGCGCTTGGAAGCACAGGTCATGGAGCCGGTCCGCAAGATTGGTGAGCTAAAGTCTAGGTCTGTGACAGAGCCTCAGCCCGGAAAATGGGTGTTCGACCTGGGCCAAAACATGGTGGGCGTGGTTCGTCTAAAAGTGAAAGCCCCGAGCGGTACGGAAATCACCTTGCGCCATGCCGAGATGCTCAATTCTGATGGAACGATTTATACAAAGAATCTGCGCGGGGCACCTTCGGTTGACCACTACATCTGCAAGGGCAACGGCGTAGAAACGTGGCAGCCATCCTTTACATTCCACGGGTTTCGCTATGTTGAACTAAGCGGCTTGCCTGGAGCCCCGAGGCCTGATGCAGTGACTGGGATTGTGATGGCGTCAGATACCCCTATGACGGGCGAGTTCTCCTGTTCCGATCCGCGGCTCAATCAACTCCAATCCAACATACTCTGGGGACAACGCGGAAACTATCTCAGCGTGCCCACCGATTGCCCGCAACGGGATGAGCGCCTCGGTTGGATGGGGGACGCTCAGGTCTTTATCAAGACCGCGACCTACAATGCCGATGTGGCTGCCTTTTACACCAAATGGATGGTTGATGTCGCTGATGGCCAATCCCCGGAAGGTTCTTTCAGTGATGTTTGCCCTGATAGCATGGGCAGTGGGAGCGTGCCTGCCTGGGGCGATGCCGGTGTCATTTGCCCGTGGACGATTTATGAAACCTACGGAGACAAACAGATCCTGGATCGAAACCTGCCACACATGATCGCCTGGGTGGAATACCTCCGCTCGCACAGCACGGATTTGATCCGGGACAAAGATCGAGGGAATGACTACGGCGATTGGCTGTCCATCGGCGCCGATACGCCCAAGGATCTGATTGGTACGGCCTATTTTGCTTATTCGACTCGGTTGGTTGCGAAAGCGTGCCGGGTTTTGGGGCGGGAGGAGCAGGCTCGCAAGTATGAGCAGTTGTTTAGCGACATCAAACAGGCCTTCGTGAAGCGTTATGTCAAAGAAGACGGCAAGATTCAAGGTGACACTCAGACCAGTTACCTGCTGGCTTTGAGGTTCGATTTGCTTTCGGATGAGCAACGCAAGCAGGCTACAAGTCACCTGGAGGGGAATATCAATGCCAAGGGCGGCCATCTTTCTACCGGGTTTGTGGGGGTGAGCTATCTGCTTCCTGTGCTGACGGAGGTCGGAAAGCCAGAAACCGCCTACTCGGTGTTGCTCAAAGACACGTTTCCCTCCTGGCTCTTCTCCGTGAAACAAGGAGCGACCACGATTTGGGAACGATGGGACGGCTGGACTCCTGAGAAAGGGTTCCAGGACCCGGGCATGAACTCGTTCAACCACTATTCACTCGGTTCCTGTGGCGAATATCTGTTCGGGTATGTTGGCGGCATCCGCCCGGCATCTCCCGGGTTCAAAGATATTACGATTGCTCCAGTCCTGGGCAATGGGCTCGAATGGGCTCGCACCCGCTACGACTCGATCCGGGGCCGAATTGCGACCTCATGGAAGAAAGCGGGCAAACAGTTAACACTGGAAGTAACCGTTCCCGCTAATACAAGCGCAACGGTCGTTATCCCTGCTGGGCCGAATGGCGAAATAACTGAGGGAGGAAAAGCATTAGCCAAGGTCCAGGATGTAAAATTGCTGAACAGGACCGCCAGCAGTGCAGTGGTCCAACTCGGCTCGGGAACTTACCGTTTTGTTTCGGACATGGATGGAGCCGGCAGCCCATGGCTTGTTGGAGGCCTATGAGAACGATGCTTCGCTTGCGCAAGTTGGGCTGGTTGCTCGGTGTGGTGGCGTTCGTCGCAGGAGACTGTGGCGCCGCGCTCCAGCCAGTCAACCTGCGTTGCGAACATCGCATCAATCCACTAGGCATTGGGGAGGCCACTCCCCGGCTATCCTGGGAACTGCAAAGCGATGGGATGGTGCGGGGTGAGGTCCAAACGGCTTATGAGATCCGGGTCGGCTCGACTGCAGGTCTTGCCGACCTTTGGGACAGCGGCAAAATCGCCAGCCGGGAAACCGTCGATATCACCTATGCGGGGCTGCCGTTGTCGAGTGGGAAACGATGCTACTGGCAGGTCCGCATATTTGACGGCAGCAACAATGCCTCACCATGGAGTGGCACAGCGCAATGGTCTATGGGGCTTCTCTCGCCTACCAATTGGAGCGCGCAATGGATCGGCTACGATGCCGCGTATGCAGTGCCGCCAGATAGAGCTGCTGAGGACGCACTTTTCAATACGTCTGGGCTCAGTTTCATTTCCTGCCCAGGCTCCAGCCCCCAAGCAGGCTTATACCACAGTGCGTTGCGCAAGCAGATTGCATTGCCTGCCGGGGATGCCATCACGAACGCAGTCTTCGCCCTGTACGCCGATAACACCTGTGCTGTTTACGTAAATGGACAGACCGCTCCGGGGATTTCAGTCAGATGGGAAGCGACAAAGAGGATCAATGTTACCTCGCTGCTGCATTCAGGGAACAATGTGCTCGCGCTATCCGCTACCAACAGCGATGCCAATCCCGCCAGTGTGATTGGTCGCCTCGTTGTGCGGTTTTCCTCCGGTAGCGTTTCTAACTTCCCTATCGATACATCATGGAAGGCCGCGCAGTTCCCAGCCGCAGGCTGGTTCCTGCCATCCTACGATTCATCCAGTTGGAGCGCGGCCCAGAGTTCCGGAACCCCGTGGGGCACTCCGGCTTTGAATGACGTGCCCCTGATTCCCGCGCCGTACCTGCGAAAGGAGTTCTCAATCAACCAGGCCATCACACGAGCGACTGTTTACGTAACAGCCCTCGGCGCCTATGAACTTCGATTGAATGGTCAAAAGGTCGGAGCCCAGGACGTGCTAACCCCCGGGTGGAGTCATTTCACTAAAAGAGTGTACTACCAAACCTACGATGTGAGTGGTTTGGTTCGTTACGGCTCCAACTGCATCGGCGCCATTCTTGGGGATGGTTGGTATGCGAGTAATCTAGCGTTCAAGGGGCAGCGCCTGAACTACGGCGGAACCCCGCGATTCATCGCTCAACTGGTTGTCGAGTTGTCAGGTGGACAACGGCGCACGATCGAGACCGACACCTCGTGGAAGGCCAGCTACGGGCCTATTCGCTATGCGGATTTGCTGTTGGGCACCGAATATGATGCCCGGCTGGAAATGCCCGGTTGGGATCTTCCGGCTTTCAACGAGAGCACCTGGGCACCAGTTGTCACCGGACTGAGTGCGACGGCTGCCCGGTTCACCAACGTCACTTCCCGAGTCGCCGGACTGGTCAGCAATAACCAGCTTAACCTCACGGTCAACAACGCAAACCTTGGCGCTGATCCTGCCTATGGCGTGGTCAAGACTCTCAAGATCGATTACACACTCGGCGGCACCAACCTGACCCAATCCTTTGTGGAGAACACCACTGCGAGGATTGGCAGCAGCGGGTTGCCTCTCACTATTGTTCAGGCACTTTATGGTGATGCGTCCATGTTTCCCGGCGTGGGTGGGCTGACTATCGAAGCGGCGGTTACCGAGCCTTCGCGGCGCATGGAGACCTTGAAGGCCATTAGTCTCAATGAGCCCGCTCCGGGTTGCTATACCTTCGACTTGGGACAGAACATGGTCGGATGGGTGCGGCTAAAAGTCTCCGGTCAGATCGGCGATCGAATCACCGTTAGACATGGTGAAATGCTCAACCCAAATGGCACGGTGTATACCGCAAATTTGCGGGGCGCCAACTCAACGGATTTCTTTGTGCTGAGCACTAATGGGGTGTCAACTCTGGAGCCGATCTTCACGTTCCACGGGTTTCGGTACGTGGAGTTGCGTGGCCTTACCACTCCGCCCGATTTGGAGTCTGTCACGGGGATTGTCGTGCATTCGGACATGACAAGGGCAGGGGAGTTCTCTTGCTCAAGTCCTTTGGTGAACCAACTCTTTCATAACATTATCTGGGGTCAGAAGGGCAATTACCTCGAAACCCCAACGGATTGCCCTCAACGGGATGAACGCATGGGATGGACAGGCGATGCCCAGTTCTTTGCCCCGACCGCTGCCTACAACTTCGATGTTCAATCTTTCTTCCGCCGTTATGTGAAAACTCTCTGTGAGGATTCCCAGCGTGCGGATGGCGCTTTTGCGTTCGTCGCACCAGACCTGGGGCAGGGGAACGGTGGAACAGCCTGGGGTGATGCGGGGTGGATCTGCCCGTACATTATCTACCAGGTTTACGGCGATACCAACGTAATCGCGGACCACTATGCAGCCATGCAACGGTGGGGCCAGTTCGTTGCGGCGAACGCATCAGGCTATATCGTGTCGAGCCTCCCGGGCGATTTCGGGGATTGGGTGAATCTCGGTGGCGGCGCCTCTTCGACAGTTATGGACACCGCATACTATGCCTATTATGCGCGAGCCATGTCGGAGATGGCGGCGGCCCTTGGACGCAGCAGCGATGCGGCTACCTATGCAGCCTTGCACTCCAACATCGTGGCCGCATTCGGCACGCTCTTTAATTCGGATGGTTCATTCAAGGATGGCAGCAGCCAGACTGGATATGCACTGGCCTTTTCGCTGAACCTCGTGCCCGCAAATCTGAAGACTCTGGCCGCGGACAAGTTTGCAGATACCATTGCGCAGTTCGGAAATCACCTTGCTACGGGATTTATCGGCACGCCCCGCATCCTGCCCGCGTTGCATGCCGCTGGACGCGACGATCTGGCGTATCAGCTTTTGCTCCAGGAAACCTATCCATCCTGGCTTTACCAGGTCGCGCTTGGCGCAACGACCATGTGGGAAAGATGGGATGGCTGGACTCCCTCGGGTGGATTCCAAACCATCGGGATGAACTCCTTCAACCATTATGCGTTTGGCTCCGTAGGCGAGTATCTTTACAGCGGGGTCGGTGGCATCAAACCGGCCAGCCCCGGCTACCGGACAATCAGGATTCAACCGGTCGCAGGTAATGGCCTGACATGGGCAAACACCAGCTACAGTTCCATTCGCGGTGTTATTGCAACGTCCTGGACTAATACAGCAGGGAACCTGGATCTGGTGGCAGTCATTCCTCCGAACACCTCTGCCGACGTGAGCGTGCCTGCATCGAACCCAGCCAATGTAACTGAAAGCGGCTTGCCCGCCCAATCCGCTCCTGGCGTGACGTATCTCGGCGCCTCTAACAACCACGCTATTTACCGCGTGGCTTCCGGGAAATACCACTGGAGATCAACTCTGCCAGTTCCACCACAACCAAGCGTCACTATTACTTCCACCAACCAGGTGGGCACCGGGAGCGGCACCTTCTTTCCGGCGTGGCCGCTCGTGACGAATGGCAGCCTCATCGCGAACAAACTCCCGAGCAGCATGGCTGGCAATTTCAGCATGGAAACCTCCTTCGGCACCCGAAATGTTAAGTCACTGACTGACGGAGGCAGTCTCGGAATTCGCACGGGCGGAAGTCCTGTAACCACCAGCACGAACTATGTGACATGCGGGAATGGGAACGGCTCTGGCTCGATGGTGGTGTATGCCTTGGACGGATCAAGCACCGGGTATGATCTCACGAACATCGTCGTGTATGGTGGCTGGGGGGATGATGGCCGGGACCAGCAGGCCTATTCCGTTTACTACTCCACAGCGGACGCTCCCGGCACCTTTGTGCTCCTCACAAGGGTGAACGTAAATCCATCAATTGCTGGCAAACTGCAATCCGCAACCCGGATTTCCATCGACTCCCCATATGGCGTGCTAGCGAAAGCTGTAGCCGCAGTGAAGTTCGATTTCACCAACCCCGGCTGCGAAAATGGCTATTGTGGTTATGCAGAGATAACGGTGTTTGGAACGCCCACCGCACCTCCGCCGCCGCGGGTCAGCGCAGCTACATCCTCAGAACCCGGCAGTTTTGTTCTGAGTATCACAGATATGCTGGCCGATCATGGTTATGCTCTCCAGAGCACGACTAATCTGGCATCAGGCCTATGGTTCACGGAATCCAATCTCAGCACCGTTCAGACCGCCGATGTGCCGATCGCCATTCTTACGAACCAACTCCAGAAGTACTACCGAGTCGTAGGCTACTGACTGAGATTGAACCCCGACAACACCGACCGTTTGACAGCAAATGTGAATCTCAGCGCGCCTGGATTGACGACAACTGCTTGAGAGTCGTGCCTGCAAGGTCCGTGGTCGAAATCCGCAGTTGTTTGCCACCAACATCCCCACGAATGACGGTTTCCGTTCCTCCAACCACCACAGGGAATTTCATCCCGCGTGTTCCCGCCGGTTGAACCGCGTAATTATGTGTGTGACCGCAAAGGAGCAAGTCCACCCGGCCACGGTTCAGCAGGGGAACAACTTTTTCGTAAAGCCACTGGGGACGTATGAATTTTTGGTCCGGCACTGGCGCTGGAGGAATGTGAAGCAGGCACACGCGAAAACGAGCCTTGCGAAACTCAGGAGTCTTTATCGTTTCTGCCAACCACCGGACCTGCTGTTCCATGTATTCATCGAAAGCAACCAAGCCTGAGTACTCAGCATTGTGATCACCCTTGTCCTCTCCACAATCCAGAACCAGGAAGCAGACGGGGCCATGCTGGATTGTATAATAGTAGCGCCCACTCTGTGTTGGAAAATAATCCAGCAATTGCCGTGCGAAGCTGCCTCTGGTGTCGTGGTTTCCTCGCACATAGATCAAAGGAGACGAGGTGGCAAAACTCTTCACTGCCGGGTCAACAATGCAACGCATAAGCTGGTCCTCATCCTTAACAGCATTCACCATGTCGCCATTCAAGAATGTAAGATCCACATCCGTCCAATTGACGGCGGCAAACGAATCCGCCAATTGCGCAGTTCGTTCGTGGCGATCATTTACCACCACAAAGGAGAACTCCGGTGCCTTCCTGCTTAGGGTGGTGAACTGGTATTCAGGGCTCGCGATTGTTCCGCCAAAGCGCACGCGATAAAACTGGAAGTCGGCAATCTCTTGCGACAGCGCACGGTAAGCATACTTCTTTCCGGGGAGCAGTCCTGTCAGTCGCACGTTGTGATAAAGGGTATCGGCTTCAACCAAGCCGTGCTTTGTCGGGGTGTTGGTGATCCATTCCCGGGAATCCTCCAGGCGATAGGCGACACGCGACACGCTTTTTCGGCTAGTAGCCCAGGAAACAGTCATTTCCGTCTCGCCGGGTGCCTGTAGAAGAGGACCATGAGATATGGCGAAATCACCGGAACTCGACGCAGCCGATTGAGCTAGCGCACTGCACTGGGTGGCTGCGAGGGATAGCGTTAAGAGGATCGTTCTGAGTTTCCTGTCAAAATTCATGCGTCAGAGTAGGTTGAAGAGAATTCGACGATTGGAGTCGGCGTTTATTCGATCTTCTCAACGCGTTTGCTGAATCCCTGCGTCGGTGTCTCTCCATGGCATTGGAATTGCAGTCTTTTGTCCCGACCTGAAGCCAAAAGCTGCCGGTCGGGTATATGCTAACAAAAATCAATGTCTTTGACTTCCTTTTTGTAGTGTTCCTGGTTTTAGGAATCGTCCGGGGACGCAAGAATGGAATGTCCGGAGAACTGTTTCAAGTGCTGCAATGGGTTGCAGTTCTTGTGGGTTGTGCGTTTTTATACGACAAGATTTCGCCACTGTTGGCAGGCCCGCTGCACCTGAGCGACCTGGCTGCGAATATGTTCGGATACATCATTCTGGCATTGGTGATTCTGGGCGTGTTTGCGGTCGTGCGTCGTATCATTGGCTCCAAACTTGCTGGGAGTGATTTTTTTGGACACAGTGAATACTTTTTGGGCATGGCCTCGGGATTGGTGCGGTATGGCTGTATCGCCCTGGCCGGGTTGGCCCTCTTGAATGCTCGCTATTTTAGTCCTACCGAGGTCCATGCCATGGAACGGTTTCAAAACGATGTATATGGCAGCAACCTCTTCCCAACGTGGCATACGGCCCAATCCATGGTGTTTGAGAAGTCGTTTTGCGGCCAGTTGATCCGAGAACGATTCAATCCAGTTCTGATCCGGCCCATTGAGGCAGAAGATAAAGCCTTACATCAGAAGGAATTGGCTTTTCCGTAGAGGTCCAGCCTCAGGCGGTTAAGCTGAGTTGGACGTGCTGATCCGGGTGGTGGCATTTCGCTTCCCTGGCTCGCGAAGATTCATACACTCCCCTCATGCATAATGCTGCGGATGAAAACTCAGGCCTTCGGACCGCTACAGAAACGGGAGATGCCTGTTTTCCTGGCCCCAAAAGCGCCGCGATGATCGAAGAATTGGGGCGCTACGTCATTGCTGATCTCTACCCATTTGTCGTTGATCTTGAACATTGCCACGGCATGTGGCTCACCACGGTAGATGGTCAGGAAGTCTTCGACTGGGCCGGTTACTACGCTTCAAAACTCATTGGGCACAATCACCCCGGATTATACGAGCCGGACTACGTGAAGAGGCTCGTGAGAGCTGCCAATAACAAGATGCCAAATCCGGATTACCTCACGGCTGAATGCCTGGAGTACTACCGGCTTGTTTATAAGCTGGCGCCTCGTTGCATGCACAACCCGCATTTGGAGGTTTACACCATCAACTCAGGCGCCGAGGCCATCGAGAACATGATGAAGTACCTCATCAATCTCTATGATCAGCGCCATGGAATCCCTCGGGCAGGAGGTGTGCCTCGCCGGTTCATCTACTTTGAGCATGCGTTTCACGGGCGCACAATCTTCGCCCTTAATGTAACCGAGACCCACGACCCGGTGGCTACGAAGGATTTTCACGGGTTCATACCGGGAAATATCCAGGTGCCGTTCCCTGATATCAACACCTCCGCACCCGCAGCAGAGAACCGCGCTAAAACGCTTGAGGCCCTCCAATCTGTGGAGGCTCTGCTGAAACGGTTCCCCGGGGAGGTCGTTGGGATCATCGTCGAACCCATTCAGGGCGCCGGCGGCCATCGGGTCGCTGAACCGGAGTTCTTTCAGGGTCTCAGCCGTCTGGCGCATGACCACGAGGTTTTCCTGGCTTTTGACGAGGTTCAAACCGCAGGCGGACCGACCGGTGATATGTTCATGGTGGACCAGCTTGACTTGCCCTACCCACCTCAGGTGGTTGCCACGGCTAAGAAATTCGGAGTCGGCGTGGTTTACATGCTTCATTCCATGCAAGACAAAGGCGTGCTCGACTCGACCTGGGGAGGCTGCCTGGCGGACATGGTCCGCTTTGTTCAGGAAATGAACATTGTGGAACGCGAGGGCCTGGTTCCTGCCGCGCGCGTTAAAGGGGTGCGCCTGGCCCAGGGGCTTGAGCGGTTAGCTGCCGAATTTCCTGAGTTCATTCATAACGTCCGGGGCACTGGGTTGTACCAGGGCTTCTCTTTCCGAACTCAGGAATTAAGAGGCAAGTTCGTCGATTTGGCGCTGAGCAAGGAGTCACTGCTTCTTCTTGGGGCTGGTGTATTTAGCGTCCGCACCCGGCCGAACTTGAGCGTGACTGAGGCCGAGATCGATCTCTTCCTGGAGAAACTTGGCCGCTGTTTGGAGACCTTTCGAACTCAAGAAGTGCTAGGCACATGAAAGGCAACGCAGGACCGTCAATTGCGCTGCATATTTATGCAGGTGAGCACCAAGATTGACGTCCCCCCTGTTTATTCCCAAACTCATCTCGGTTGAACACTAACGTCAGTTCCTGTTTTGGGAGAACCCTGTCACTCACTAAGCTATGAGTGAGATAGGCGTTCATCGGCCCCGCAATTTGGATTCCAAGCGGGCAGCCGCCCTTTTGTTTGGCGATTGGGGCACGAGCAAGGCCTATGTGATCGGGCTCGCGTTCCTCATCGCTGGCTATTCATCACTCCCCATCATACTGGCGGTCTGCGCGTTGACGGCTGTGGTTGCCTACAATTACGTCATTATTTGCCGTCAGTTCCCCGATGGCGGCGGCGTGTATTCGGCTGCCCGGCAACAAAGTCGCGTCCTGGCTGTCATGGGTGCTTTGTTACTAGTGGCAAACTTTACGGTAACGGCTGCGATGTCTGGTTGGGCTGCCATGAGTTATTTCGGTGTTCCCGACGCCTGGACACGCTGGATCACGATGGCCGCGATAGTGGTCGTTACGATGGTCAATTATTTCGGACCTAAGCACACCGGCAGCGTGGCGGCCGCCCTGGCTGTCCCTGTGATCATAGCTGTCTGGCTGATCATCCTCATTAGCGTTCCACACCTGACAACCGTCAACCTTCAAGCACCGCTGCCGGAGTTTAAAGAGAACTGGGTAGCCTTTGTGGGAATCATCCTCGCCCTGAGCGGCGTGGAAGCCATAGCTAATCTCACGGGGGTGATGAAGTTGGATCCCCAGGCCACCATGGAAGATCCAAAGGTCTCACGGACGGCTAGTAAAGCAATCTGGACCGTGGCTGTGGAGGTGGTCTTCGGCACCTTGCTTCTGGGTTGGGCAATGCTGTCATTGCCACGTTCCATGGCTCCGGCATTGGAGCGGCGGTGGGAGGATATGGTGCGCTTCCTGGGTGAGCATTATGCCACTCAGGCGTTTGGATCACATGCCGGGACCGTTTTCGGACTGGTGGTTGGTGTGGTCATCGGACTCCTTCTGCTGAGTGCAGTGAACACAGCAGTCGGCGCGATGATCGGCTTGGTTTACATGCTCGCGCGCGATGGAGAAATGCCCCGGGGTTTTGCCCGTCTGAACAAGCACGGGGTACCTTGGGTGCCTCTCGTGCTAGCGGGTGCCCTGCCCTTTCTGGTGGCCATGGTTTCACCGAACCTGCAATCCCTTGCCGGGCTCTATGCGATCGGGGTAGTGGGAGCGATTACGGTCAATCTGGGTTCCTGTACATTCAACCGGCAACTTAAACTTCACATTCGTGATCGAGTGATCATGGGATTGACCTTCCTGGTTCTGTTCGCCGTTGAGTTCACCATCGCTAAAACCAAGAATGATGCGCTTTTATTCGCCTGCTGTGTGCTGGGGTTAGGTTTTAGCGTTCGCGCCTATGCGCAAAAACGAGCAGGACTGAAAACCCTCACTGTGCACCAGGAAATCGCTGCGCACATGGAGCAGCAACTGCCTCCCGAGTTCTCGTTGCGAACCGATCCCGGGCAGTCTGTGCTGGTAGCCGCGCGCGGGCTGACCCCCGTGCTGAGGTTCGCTTTGGAGGAAGCCAAGCTTCGGCAAGGCTCCCTGTACGTTCTATACGTCAAGGAGCTGGCGGTAAATCTACCCGGCCCGCTGCATAGGAGGGAGCTGCCCAAGTGGCAAAATGATCGGGATGCAGCAAAAATCATGTACAGCGTGCTCGAACTCGGACGCCAGAACGGCGTGAGCGTGATTCCCCTTTATGCCGTGAGTGAAAACCCGGCTGCTACGATTTTGGACCTCGCCGCTACCTTGGGGGTGGACATGCTCATGCTTGGCGCCCGGCATCGGCTGGGGCTGGCCCAGCTCTTCAAGGGCGATGTTGCTAATCGTGTCGCCCGAGAGCTCCCTGAAAATATCCAGTTGATAATCTACGGGTAGAAATTGCTTTCCGCTGGGGTAAACAGCCATTTTGCTGCGAACAAACCTCGACGTACCTTGCCTCATGAAAAGCAAGAGCACGTTTAATAAAATGCCTCTAGCCTCGGCGGTAGTGGCCGGGTTGCTCGCCGTCTTCGCAGTTGGGTGCAATGAATCGTCCGATCCAGCCGGCGCGGCTGAAGATGCTGTTGATCGGGCTGGTGTAGCCACCCGCGAAGCAGCCGATAAGGCGGATGATGCTGCCGATGCGGCCGTGAAGAGCGTAGAGCGTGACCGTACAGCCGAGCGCCTGGATGATGCAGCGCGTGAGGCGAATGAAGCGATAAAGGATAGCAAAAAGGAAGCAGCAGAGGATTTGCAGCGAGGAGCCGAAAAGGCTGAACGAGAGCTGCAGAAGACGAACAACTAAGGCTGCTGTCTAGCAAATCAGATTCCCTCCGGGGTGGACCCTGGAGGGTTTTTACTTAAACGCATTTCAATTTTTACTCTGGCGGTTGCACAGCTTAAGGCCGCAGTTTAGCCCTGATGTCCGGGAGCAAAGCTTTGAGGTTTCGTCCCGGGCAGGCGGTGCTTGCGAAATCATTGTGAGCCTGGATTCCTTCAGGCCCTACCTTGAAGCGGTTCGATAGCCATTGAACCAGGCTTTGCAGAGCGACTAGCTGCTCGGTCGAAGGCCGCTCCTGCTCGAAATTTCCTTCCAACACGACAAGGGCATGACCGGCGGGATTATACTCCGTGTTGGTGTCCCCAACGAACTCCAATTGCCTTCCCTCCGCTATTCGTCCGTGGACGTCGATGTAATAGTGATATGGAACGTCCGGCCAGGCTGGCTTGGCTTTCCCGGAACCGAGCTTTCCCTCATGCTGCGAGAATTGTTGCAGGCTTGTCATCTTCTGCTCCAGCGTTCGCTCCCTTTTCTGAAACGTCGCGGTGTGATGAATCGTGATCTGGCGGATCTCGTGCCGCTTCATTTCTGCTACAGGCGGTTTCGCTTCCCATTGGGCTCTGGAAACAATCATGGGTTCAGAGGCGGGAGCCTTCAGTTCAATAGTTTTACTCTCACCCGCACGCAGTCGAATTGACCTGTGGTCTTGTCCCGACCTGACTTTAAACTCCCCGCCCCGATCAGCACGAAACGTCGCCTTTACGGATTGTTCGTCATTCCAGCTTAGATCCACAGTAACACCACCCCTGGCGCGGAGACCTTTGACAGTCCCGGCCCTCCAGGCCTTGGGCAGGGCGGGTAACAACTCAATTTCTTTTCCATGGGATTGCAGCAGCATCTCGCAGAATGCTGCGGTTGCGCCGAAGTTGCCATCGATCTGCATGGGTGGATGCAGTCCAAAGAGGTTGGGACAGGTATTTCGCGCCTGAAACAGCATTCTCAAGAGCCGATGCGCATTCTCACCGTCTTTTAAACGCGCATACAACGCGCTGCGCCAGGCCAGTGACCATTCACGCAGATCGCTGCCCGGATCTTCACCTCGGGCTGCGAGGGACTTTGCCGCAGCAGCAGCCAGGGCAGGGGACTGTGAAGGAATGATCTGTTCTCCGGGATAGACTGCAAACAAATGCGACGTGTGCCGGTGGTGATCATTCGGATCATCTCGATCCACCATCCATTCCATGAGTTGCCCCCAGCGGCCCGCCTGTGGCTCCAAAAGCGCGTCTCTTGCAGCCGCTATCTTTTGCCGATACTCGGGGTCAATATTCAGGAGTGTGCTCGCCTTGACATAATTGTTAAAGAGATCCCACACGATCTGCTGACAATAGCTGACCCCATCCTCGTGCGGCCCGTGTTCAGGCGACCACCCATCCGGGATCACCAGCTTCCCGTTCGGAAGTTTTTTCAACCGGGGCTCCCAGAATTGACAGGTTTCCTTGAGGACGGGGTAAGCAACCCGTTTGAGCCATGCGCGATCCGCATTGAAGGCATAATGCATCCAGAAATGTTGGCAGTACCAGGCATTGGCAGGGACATCCCACTGCCAGCCTTGATCCCCGTGGATTCCATGGGAGGTGCGCACGGCCCATCCGGCAGGTTGCCCTTGCGGAAGGGAGAAGCGTTTCTCTGCGGCCGTGGCTTTTCTCCAGGGTGCAAGCTGGCTGTTGATCAGATCAAACAGCGTGGTGTGGCACTCACCGAGATTGGCTGGCTCAGCCGGCCAATAATTCATCTGGATATTGATGTTAACGTGGTAATCAGAATGCCACGGCGGATCGTTGCTATCGCACCATAATCCTTGCAGGTTGGCCGGCAAGCCGTCCGGGCGTGAACAGGAAATCAGCAAATACCGCCCGTATTGGAAGAGGATCTCCTCAAGATCGGGATCACCGCCCTCATCCGCGTGACGGACCTTGCGTTCGTTCGTGGGAAGGTTTGCTCGATCGGAAGGGCTTTGGCCGAGATCCAGCTCCACTCGATTAAACAACGACTGAAAATCCCCTACATGACGTGCTTTCAGCACCTCATGCGATCTTCGCGAGGCGGCGGAGACGCGCTTGAGCACGGCTTTGTGCGGATGCACCCCGCGGTAGCCTTTGCTGTAATCCATTATGTAATCGGTGCCTGCCGCCACAATGATTGTGAGACTGTCACAGCCCTGAAAACGGAGCGTGTCCCCAGTGGCAGAGATCTCGCCGCCCTCAGCAACGGCCGTTAGACGGGTCTCGTACCTGAGCCCATTGCTCAGGGCTCCTGAAAACTCCAGGGACTTCCTTGAAGCTGCCGTCGTTTCGCCATGCGCGCCGCGAAGCGCAATTGTTCCATCGCAGGTGCCTGGCTGATCGGCTCGGAAGCGCACCACGATCACACCATCTTTGTGCGAAGCAAAAGCCTCCCGGTGATGTGTCACACCATCCATCTTGTAGTCCACCGTGTGGGTCGCAGTGCTCAGGTCCAATGCGCGGCGATAACCGGTCACTCCCTGCACGCTGTTGGTTTGTGAGGGTCCATCCAAAGTGACCAGCAGTTCCCCCAGCATTTGGTAGGAACCCATTTTACTATAGTCATCGGTAGAAACCTCGGAGCCGGTCCAGAGGCTGATCTCGTTTAAAACGATTCGCTCCTGTCGTGGATCGCCATAGACCAGTCCGCCGAACTTACCGCCGCCGATCGGCAACGCTTCATTCATCCCGGGGGACGCGGGTTGGTTGTACCAGAGCACGAGGGGCGAGCTGAAAACTTCGCAAGTCAACAGCAGGAAGAGGAACAGAACTGGTTTGATTCGCATAATGATCAGATCCCGCATTGTTCCCTTTTTCTGAATGCCAGCGCAAGCCTGTGAGCTTGCTTTAGTCAGCGATGGCACATTAAATAACCGGCGCACCGGCCATTCAGAACCCTTGATGCCCTATGAATCATGTTGAGCGCTTCCGAGCAGTGATGAATTTCCAGGCTGTGGATCGCCTGCCACGATGGGAATGGGCAATGTGGTGGGATGAAACCATAGCCCGCTGGCACGGGGAAGGGTTGCCCAACAATCTAAAATTCAGCCGAGTATTAGAAATATCGAATTACTTCGGGCTTGATCCCTACCAGCAGTATTGGTTCAGCACAACCGATTCAACGATTGAAGCTACCCAGCACCATGTCGAGGGAATCGTTTCCAATATGGATGATTACCTCAGGATACGGCCTCAGCTTTTCCCCTGCCATGATGAAGCGATTTCCAGTATGGCACCCTGGGCGGAGCATCAGCGGCAAGGTTCCGCCGTTGTTTGGTGCACGCTCGAAGGCTTCTTCTGGTTTCCGCGCACTTTGATGGGGTTTGAGAAGCTCATGTACGCATTCGTGGACCAGCCGGAATTGCTCCATCAAATCAATGAGGACCTGATCGCGTTTAATCTGAGGCTCCTGGATAAGTTCCTTCCTGTGTGTGTCCCCACCTTTGTGACAATCGCCGAGGACATGTCCTATAATCATGGCCCGATGATTTCCAAGGCTACCTTTACTGAGTTTGTGGCTCCTTATTATCGCCGGCTCCTTCCCCGATTGCAGGAGCGTAATATCATCCCGCTTGTAGATACCGATGGAGATGTGAGCCTCCTGGTCCCGTGGCTTGAGGAGTTGGGTATTCGCGGCGTGCTGCCACTCGAACGACAAGCAGGGGTCGATGGGATGAAACTGCGAACACAGTTTCTCGACCTTCTCATGGTGGGCCATTTTGATAAAATGACGATGCCGCTCGGCAAGGCAGCTATGCGTGCGGAGTTTGAGCGGTTAGCGCCTTTGATGCGCAAAGGCGGTTTCATTCCCAGTGTGGATCATCAGACGCCACCAGGGGTGCCTTTGGAGAATTATCGTGACTTTCTCGTGTTACTCGACGAGTTCACATCCGAGCATCATCCTTAATTTTTTACCGTGGTTTCGTGCCTTCGTGCGAGACTTTCGGGAAACGGCAGGAATGTAATCACGCCAAGATGCAAAGACGCAAAGAAAACAGAGGACGGTTTGCTCCTGCTTTCAGGTCTTTTCTTGGCTTCTTTGTTGTAAACATTCTGTTCAAACAGAACGGCAAGACATCGCGAACAGAAGGAATGCCAAGGCAACGAAGATCTGAAAAAGAAATTTCCGGCTTCTTGGCAACCCTTCTGGTTGCGCTGAGGCTGATTCGTTCACCCAATCTGATGAGACCTGGTTCTCGGGGCGCTCCGGGCATCCGCGGAAGAATGAACCTGATACCAAGGCCTCGGTGTTGTAGGCCCGGTCTGATGGCCGATAGAAAAACCGCTGATTGGGACCAAATCAAACGCTAATAAAAAGGGACATTTCCTCCTTTGCGGTGGCATTAGCGTTCTATTAGCTCGGATTAGCGGTTTAAAGTGTAGCTTTTATCAGTTGTTTAGCAGATTGACTTTATTTGCTGCAGGCGTTTACTGGTGCCGATGTTCCATGCAGGACGAAATTAGCGCCGAGTTGAAGCAAATTGAGAAACTAGCGTTTGCTCAGAAGCACGAGGAAGCTCTGCGGCGGGTTGACGCGCTTGCTGCCAGCTATCCCGAGGAACCCGGCGTTTGGTTCACTCGTGGCTACGTGAATAGTCGTCTGGGAGATCTCCCGGCGGCAATTTCAGATTTATCCAAATGCATCGAACTACGTGAGGTCGAGCCCGACGATTTCTTCACCCGTGGACGTTTCCTCTTCAAGTCTGGCAGATATGAGGAAGCGATCAGAGACTTCACCCATGTGCTGCAACTCTGTGACAGTTATAACTCCGACTATTATCGCCAAGCGGCCTATTTCTTTCGAGCTGATGCTTACGTGCGGTTGGGCCAGTACAAGAAAGCCAGGGACGATTGCCGTCAGGTCGTTGATAGGGGGCCGGTCTGGACCGACAAGCTTCGGACCATAGAAGAGATCCTGAACGAGTGCCGGTGTTCCGATTCTCAGGACGAAAAGGCTCGAATGTAATCACACCCGTATCAGACGCAAAGGAAACGGGAGAAAGATGTATCCTTTAGTCTGTCTTTGGGATTGCGGAAAGGTCGGTGGTCGGTGGTCACAATCGCTGGCAGTGCTCAAATCTTTCAGATACCATCCTGCTTATTGATGTCTGGCCCTGGTGATAAGTTACTGGCTGAGGTCGGTGCCGTCCTGGAGCGCTGTCCGGCCCTTGGAGAGATGCCGACCCTGGTCGTCGCAGTCTCAGGCGGGCTGGATTCCATGGTGCTCCTGGATCTGCTCTGTCGGCTTCGTCGCAGTCGCCACTGGAAACTTGAAGTCGCGCATTTCAACCACTGCTTGCGAGGGAAGGAAAGCGATGCGGACGAACAGTTGGTAGCCGAGCGCGCCCGTGCTCTGGGGCTTGGATTCCACAGGGGCGCAGAAGATGTGCGAGCTTGGGCTGCCCGGAAGAAGGTCTCGATCGAGATGGCGGCCCGGGAACTGCGGCATCAGTTTCTGGCAACCATTACCCGGAAGGTTGGTGCGAAGACGATCGCCCTTGCCCATCATCAGGATGACCAACTTGAGTTGTTCTTCCTCCGCTTATTCCGAGGCAGCAGCATGCAGAGTTTGAGTGGGATGGAGGTAGTCTCACCGTCGCCAAAAGATTCTGGGTTGCGCCTGATTCGTCCTTTGCTTTCGATTCCCAAGGCCGAATTGCATGCCTATGCCAGGGAACGCAAAATCGTCTGGCGGGAGGATGCATCGAATTCCTCCCTGGATCACCAGAGGAACCGGGTGCGTCAGGAGTTGTTGCCGTTACTGCTGGAGCGTTACCAGCCTGCCTTGCGTGAGAAGCTAATCCAGACCATGGAGATTCTTGGCGCTGAATCCCGGGTGATCGTCCAGGCCACATCCGAATGGTGTCTGAACGCAGAAAGTCAAAAGCCCGGCACCCCCCGATTTGAACAGCTACCGGTGGCCATACAAAGGCAGGTGCTCTATCAGCAGTTGGGAAAGGAGCGAGTGGTTGCCAACTTCCAACTTGTGGAGCGTCTGCGAACCAACCCGGGGGAGCTTATATGCTGCGAGCAAGTCTTAGCTGCCCAAAACAAGGACAATCCCGGTAAGAGTTGCCGGGTTAATCGGGAGCCATCCGGACGCTTGGTGTGCGAGCGGGATAAGGGTGGAGATGCCTCGTGGAATGACGAGGTGAAGAAGATTCAAATCACATCGAAACCGTTTCGATTCGGTGATCTAACCTTCTGTGCACGAGTGACTTCAAAGCAAGACATCGCACCTCCGAAAGGATTTGAAGAGGCCACCAGGGAAGTCTTTGATGCCTCTGCTATGGGGACCGCCATAGAACTGCGGTACTGGCATCCGGGAGATAGGTATCGGCCAATTGGCATGCAAGCTGATAAGAAGTTGCAGGATTGTTTCACGGATTTGAAAGTGCCACCGCACCAGCGGCATAAGCTGGTGTTCGGTTGTGCATCGTCGGGAGAGATCTTTTGGATAGAGGGGCTTAGAATCTCAGAGGCGTTCAAGGTAACGTCTCGGACTCGAACCCGGTTATTTTGGTGGTGGAAACGGGCGTAAATCCCGGATTGCGGGTGCCGTTAACCAGTGATATTCTTATCAAGCATTCTAACATGTCAGACGACAATCGATTAAGCGAAGATAACGGCAATTCCAAGAAGGGGGGCGAGTTCAGGGTACCTCCGCGCACCTGGATTGTTTGGATAATCATCCTGGGCGCCTTTCTACTGCTGATGCTTTTCAAGGGACGAGTTCCCGCGCAAAATGAGGTTTTGACCCAGTATCGTTTCCGCCAGATGGTCGAGTCCAATCAGGTGGCTGTGGCGACGATCAATTACAGCGCGCAGAATCCATTTCTAACGGAAGTTTCGGGCAAGTACTACAAGGACGGTAATCGCGAGAATAACGCGGCTGAAAACCTGATGCCTTTCCGGACTAAAGTCCGGTTAACTCAGAAGCTGGAGGAGAAGCTCAACGAGTTGCCGCAGTTCGAGGTGCGTGAAGTGAATACGGTTTTGCTGAACGTCATCTGGAGC
Organism: uncultured Verrucomicrobiota bacterium; assembly: GCA_942493075.1. GTDB lineage: Bacteria > Verrucomicrobiota > Verrucomicrobiia > Limisphaerales > UBA8199 > JBBQYD01. The sequence goes on from OW818681.1 coordinate 1,877,598, forward strand.
CTGCTTCCGATCCTGGTGATTGCCACTCTGGTTTGGTTTTTCTTTGTGCGCCAGATCAAGATGGCAGGCAAGGGCGCCCTCAGCTTCGGCAAGAGCAAGGCACGCCTCCTGGCCAAGGAAAAGAATAAGACAACGTTCAAGGACGTTGCAGGTATTGATGAAGCCATTGACGAGGTCTCGGAGTTGGTCGAGTTCCTCAAAGATCCGAAGAAGTTTCAGCGCCTTGGCGGCCGGATTCCAAAAGGCATCTTGATGGTCGGGCCTCCCGGGACAGGCAAGACTCTCTTGGCCAAAGCCATCGCTGGCGAGGCCGATGCCGCTTTCTTTAGCATCAGCGGATCAGACTTTGTCGAGATGTTCGTTGGTGTTGGCGCCAGCCGCGTGCGGGACATGTTCGAACAAGCCCGCAAGAACACCCCTTGCTTGATCTTTATTGACGAAATCGATGCAGTCGGTCGGAGCCGCGGGCATGGCCTCGGCGGCGGCAACGATGAGCGTGAGCAAACCCTCAACGCCCTGTTAGTTGAGATGGACGGTTTTGACACTCAGGAGGGCATCATAATCATCGCTGCCACAAACCGGCCTGATGTGCTTGATCCGGCTCTACTGCGCCCGGGCCGTTTCGACCGGCAACTGACCGTCAACCTGCCGGATGTGCGGGGACGTGAAGCCATTCTGAAGGTTCATGCCAAGAACGTGAAGCTCTCTCCGTCAGTTGATCTGTCGGTGATCGCACGCGGGACGCCGGGATACTCGGGTGCGGAGCTGGCGAATCTTTTAAATGAAGCGGCTCTGCTGGCTGCCAGCACGAACAAAAAAGCCGTGGGCATGGAAGAACTCGAGGAAGCCCGCGACAAGGTGCGTTGGGGCCGCGAGCGCCGCAGCATGGCGATGACCGATGAGGACAAGAAGTTCACTGCCTGGCACGAGGCAGGCCACGCGTTGGTCAACGTGATGCTCCAGCATACCCATCCTCTTCACAAGGTGACGATCATCCCGCGCGGACAGTCCCTCGGATCAACGATGTCCCTTCCGAAAACTGACGTGCTGAATCGGCGCCGCAAGGAAATGCTCGACATGATTGCGGTGATGATGGCCGGGCGCATCGCAGAGGAGATCGTTTCTGGTGACATTTCCACTGGAGCCTCTGGAGACATCCAGCAGGCGACCAATATGGCCCGTGCAATGGTTACGCAATGGGGCATGAGCGACCGTCTTGGGATGATTCAATACGGGAGTGATGACGAGTATGTTTTCCTGGGCCGCGAGATGACTCGGGCCAAGGTTTACAGCGAGTTTACCGCCCAGGAAATCGATACTGAGGTCAAGAGGATCATTGACGAATCTTACAACATCTCCAAAGGCTTGATCACGGAGAATCTGGATAAGCTTGAGCTGATAGCCACTTCGCTGCTTGAGCATGAGACCCTCGACGGCTCGCAGGTCGAAGAGATTGTACGCACCGGCAAGTTTACACCGCCGCCGCCCAAGCCCCAGGTGGATCCTCCGTCTGGCGCGCCAGCAGGCACCCCGTTGCCCGAAACCCCGGGCAAACCAGTGCCGCCGACCCTCCCTGGTCTCGGAACTCCCGCTCCAGCAACGGCCTGAACTATTTCATCCGCAAATCCCATTCGACTTTGATCGAGGGACTTCTTAGCGTATCCGCATGGTAATTGCGCCTTCGCTGCTTGCGGCTGACTTCAGCCGCCTTGGCAAAGACACTCTGCGCGTGGATCGCTCCGGAGCAGAGTGGCTCCATCTGGATGTCATGGATGGCCACTTCGTTCCGAATATATCGTTCGGCCCGGCTGTGGTGAAGACTCTGCGTCCCCTGACACGCGCCTTCTTCGATGTCCATTTGATGTGCTCCCGCCCCGATATTCTCGTGCAGCCTTTTGCAGAGGCGGGTTCGGACCAGATCAGCATTCATGTGGAGTTGGGAGCACAGGTCACTCCGTTGATCTGGAAAATAAAGTCCCAGGGGAAAAAGGTGGGTCTGGCCGTCAACCCACCCACGGCAATCGCCCTGGCGAAACCTTTCATTCATAAAATCGATCACCTCCTGATCATGACCGTGAACCCGGGTTTTGGCGGACAGAGTTTTATTTCAGAGATGATTCCCAAGATCCAGCAGGCTGCCGCGTGGCGAAAAGAGAAGGGTCTCAATTTTACGATCGGTGTGGATGGCGGAATCGATTTTGCCACCGGCGTGGAATGCGCCCGGGCCGGAGCTGACGTGCTGGTCAGCGGCACCACACTGTTCAAGCGACCAAATCTCGGCGCCGCCGTGGCCAAGCTGCGTAAGTTAGCCGTGGAAGCCTCTGGAGGGGCCTCCCTTCCGACAAGACAGCCCACGAAGAAGAAGCGCAGACTTTTACAAAAATGAGGATTCAGGTGATCTAACAGAACACCGAGCGGTACGGAAGCAAGAATATGGCTCAAATCAAATTCGGAACGGATGGATGGCGGGCGGTAATAGCTGAGGATTTCGTTTTCTCAAATGTGGAATTGGTCGCGCAGGCCACAGCCGATTTTTGGCGATCCAACCCGGTGGCTGGAACCGAACCGAAGGTTGTCGTTGGCTACGATCGCCGATTCCTTTCCGATGAGTTTGCCAAGTGCACAGCCGAGGTGATGGCTGGCAACGGGTTTGAAGTCATCCTGACACCTGACCCAACTCCCACCCCTTCCGTTTCCTTCGCGGTCAAACAGTGCAAAGCTATCGGTGGTATCATGATCACCGCCAGCCACAATCCGCCGAGCTTTAATGGGTTCAAGCTGAAATCACATTTCGGGGCGTCCGCCGAATCGGCCATGTGTCAGCAGGTCGAAGCGTTGTTGGGCAAGCAACCGGTTGCCAAGGTGACGCTTGACAAAGGCCTGAAGGAAAAACGTATTCGGATCAAAGACATCCGGCCCGCTCACTACACGGCTCTTAAGAAACTGGTTGACTTCGATCTCATCGCACGTTCAAAGGTACGTTTTGCGCACGAAGCGTTGTTCGGTGTGGGAGCGGGATGCTTTGATGACATCCTGGCAGGAACGAGCTGCAAAGTGACTACCCTCAACGGCGCTCATGATCCCTTTTTCGGCGGCATCAATCCTGAGCCTATCGAACGGAACTACGCCCGCAGTTCGGCCTATTTGAAGAAGCATCCGCATGACATCTGCCTGGTGACTGACGGGGATGCCGACCGCGTGGGCGGCATGGATGGACGCGGGAATTACCTGTCCACACATCAGCTTATCTGTTTGCTGCTAAATCACCTGGTGCATAATCGTCACATGCAGGGCAGGGTTGTCAAAGCTCTGACCACTACCTCCATGGTAGATAAAATGTGTGCTGCGGAAGGCCTGGAGTTGGTCGAAACCGGCGTGGGATTCAAGTACATCGCCGCGGAAATGATCAAGGGCAACGTTCTATTGGGAGCTGAGGAGAGTGGTGGCATTGGGTTCCCTGGACACATCCCTGAGCGGGACGGCATTGCTGCCGGTTTGATGTTGCTGGAGATGCTGGCGATTGAGAAGAAACCTATCGGCAAGATGCTCCAGAGATTGGTCAAGCAGTTTGGGCCGCACTGCTACGGTCGTATTGACACACACTATCCCTTGGAGAAGCGGGCGGAACTCATCGAGCACCTGAAATCAAATCCACCCGCTCGGTTGTTGAGGTCGAGCGTGGCTGACATCAAAGGATTTGATGGCGTGAAATTTGTCGCCCAGAACACATCCTGGTTAATGCTTAGAGGCTCTGGAACAGAGCCGATCCTCAGGATTTACGCTGAGGCTGGCTCCGAGGCAGACGTGAAGCGCCTCCTGGCGCTGGGTGTGAAACTCACACGCCAGATTTGAGATAATGGCCAGAGCCTTACGGCGTTTGTCGTGAGTATAGTGCCGTCTTAAACTGAATGGTCGGTGGCGGCGGTTGTTGCAGGATCTCATCCAGGACCCCGGTCATGCAGGTCGCACGCTCTGTATAGGAGTTGAGCGAGTCGGGAATAATGCCAACCGCTCCTTCCGGCAATCGGGTCAGGAAATCCAAGCCCGTTTTGCATGCGAGGTTCCGCAAGAATATCTCCTTCTGCTGGCAGGTGTCTCCGCGGTTTAGGAACAGCCCTACCAGAGCCCCTTCGCGGCTCTCTTCTTTGGATTTGAGCCAGCGCTCCATCCACTCCAGGGCGTGAAAGGAAAATTCTCCGTCTGAACGCAAAGAGAACACAACGAAATCGGCTTCGCGCGCCTTGTCCACTAATTCGGACGCTGTTCCCGGATCTCGGAGATCCTCGAATGACGCCCAGCCCGTGTCGAACCCGTCATTGCTCCGGACCTTTTCGACGAGATCATCGAAGCACCGAACGGCCTGCTGACGGGTGGGTTCATCTTCGTAAAGCACCACAACACTACAATTCTTCTTCATATCGCCGCCTCCCCCCAAAGTTACGCCAATCGGGTTTTCTGCTGAGTCTCTCTCAATCTCGACCCCCCAGCAGGAAAAGCAACTGCGAAGTTTGCCGAATGCCTTCCGGAACAGAGATTTGTCAGGGCTGGCGTTTGAGCTTCAGCCCAGTCCGGTTATCAAGCCTCACCTGATATCCAGCCGGAGCAACAACGTCATAAAGCAGAGTGTCCCCGGCTCGCCGCCAACGCAGACTCACTGGGCCATCCGGTGTTGGACTTGTGCCCTCGCACCAGGCCAGACCGGAGTCTGAGAACCGTAGGCGGATCTGCCGAGTAACGGTGTTTACCTCTTGCAAGCCAAGCACATCCCTATAGAGCACGTGTACCCCGCCGTGGGAGGCAAAACCATGGTTGCAGCTCGCGGAAGCATTGTCGTTCTCCCACAACGTCCCAGTCCGTTCCACCATATAGAGCTGATAGGCAAGGGATTCATCGAGCAATTGGCGGGTTAACCCGGCGTCCGCTAGAAGTTCCAACCGCAGCACATTCCCAACGAATGCGTTGGCTGGATGAACTTCCGGATAAGCTTTGGTGTGCTTTCGTTGGGGGCCGAAATCGCGTTGCAGAATTCCCCAAAGCTCCGAATGTGATTCGCGGGTCGCTGTACCGAAAAAGAACGCGAAATACTGGCATACCTCCGTTCGGTTTGTCGTGGATGACAGCTTGCCGTTCGTACGAAGAGCGTTATCCACAAAGAATTTGCCGTCGAAAGACTGCTTACGGATGACTTCGCGAACTTGCTCGGCCTGGGATAGAAGGTCTGGTTTTCCATAGAGTTTGCCCGCAGCCGCCAGCGCCCGCGCATACAGCATGTTTGAGGGATAATTCACGTCCTGCACAAAGGAATTTGCTGCGGACCATTCTACGAACACCCAGCTTTCGAGCTTTTCAAGTAAGCCGTCGCTGTTTCTAAAGCGTTCGAAATAATGAAGCAGCTTCATGACACGAGGCTGCAACGCATCTACCAGCGCGCGATCTCCGGTTCGCTCCAGGTATTCCTCCAGCTCCACTACGAACCACAGAGCCCAGTTCGGGATGAATACTCCGTCATTGTGGTCGGCAGGGTAACACATAGGCAGCATGCCTTCCGGGAGATGGGCGAATGAAGCGGCGACCTGGAAATTCTCAAGAAAGCTCTTCTCGATCACGCTGTTTCCCATGAGGTCCTTCGCGACTCGCGCGGTGAAGAAGCTATCGCAAAGCCAGCCCGCGCGCTCACGAGAAGGACAGTCCATGAAGATATCCAGCGAGTTCTGCCGGAACGTCTCTTTTCCAGCAGCGAACAGGCGGTTAAGCCGCTCGTCGCTTGCAGCGAACCGGGCTTCGGATACACCGCCGCTGACATACTCGCGAAGGTGCGCGCGCCTTACGGCACAAGCCCCATCAAGCAGCATGAATTTGGCATAGCGCAGTGTGTAAGGCTCCAGCGTCTCAAACCCATAGGTTCCTGGCTCAAGCTCGTAACTGACCACATTCACGCAGCCCAATCTTTTGAAATCGACATCTCCGTTGGCGAGGACTTCGTCAAAGCTGATCAGCAGCCGGGTCTTCTTTTCACAAGAGACTTCTGCTCCTATAAAACCTGTGAGGTTGGCGCCGAAATCCAGAATCCTAAATTCCCCGGGTTTCAAATTCAGCTCCGTGCTGACCGAATACTCCTGATCCAGACCGACGAGTTGCGCGTTATCCATCGTTTGCAATTCGAGGGATGGGATTGTCTCCAGTTCCTGCTCAGCATACCCACCGAGCTTTGGACCGACAGATGTTAGGGACCTATCTTTCCAGGGGTTCTCAACCTTTACACCGGTCCTGAGTTTGCCTTCAGCGAGGACTGCAATCGGCATGCGAACATTGTAATCGGGAAAGGGCACACGCCTGGGCAGCAGGCCTTTCGAGTTCTGCACAGCAAGTTTTGCTTCATCAGCAACGGGCGTGCCCGTCCGCCAGTTATCGAACCCCGGCTTGAGCCGGTAAACCTCGGAGAAAGGGCGTTGGAAACTGTAGCGTTGGACCTTCTGCACGCGCTCTGGCAAGACTTGGGCGGAGAACCGCTTTTCTCCCGAGCGATCTGTGGCTGCCAGAACGTCTTCTCCGGCCAGGATCTCCGCTTGCAAAAAGGAAGGCTGATCCAGGAGGTAATAGCTATTGGCGTTGTACCCGGCGACTTCAAAGGCCACTACATTGGTGCCGGGTTGCAGCATGTCTGTTAAATCCCACTCATCCACCCGGTAGTAACCATGGGGGCCGCGAGCAGGCCCGTGTCCAAGAAACTCTCCATTCAAGAAGACACGATACAACGAGGCTCCGGTGGCCAACATTCGCACCGGTCGCTTAACGGGTGCGACGAACACAGCCTTGAATCCGGCCTGCAGGTTCTTGTCTTTCTCCCGCCCCTCCAGCCAGACAGGCTTCGCTGAGGTGAACTCAGGAATCGACTGACGGATTGAATCCGCTGGCCAAGCGGTCACAGTGCCGGACAGGAGAGACAATAAGGCAAGACTCAAAGCCAACCGGGCATTCTGAAAGGTTCTCATTCAAGGATATTCAATATACCGAGTGAATGCAGGACAAGCGTTAAAGTGGCGATTATCTTGATAAAAACCCGAGGGTTGCACACAGAGGTCTGAAAGATGAAACGGAAACTGTAGCATAATCGGGCTTTTTCTTTGTCCCGAAGAGACGGTTGAACCGTCATGCGTTCACGCAGGAACTGGCCGCATTCAACCGTTCCTTCGGAACTTGGTCAACATGGAACAATGTCACCCAATGTTGAAACATTGGGCTATTCTCATATGTCCCGCTGGGACAAGAAGGGCGCCGAAACCATCCGGGGCTGCCCTAGCTTGCATACCCCCCGTGACTATGGTTGCAGGCGATTAACGGTCCAGGAGCCGCCGGTGCGGGTATAAGAGAACCGATCGTGCAGGCGGTTGGGACGTCCTTGCCAAAACTCCACTCGTTCCGGGATCAATATATAGCCGCCCCAATGATCCGGCATCGGCACTTCGGTTCCGGTAAAGCGCTCTTCAGCGGCACGCCATTTGGCTTCCAACGCTTCGCGATCTTTGATGGGTTGGCTCTGGTCCGAAGCCCAGGCGCCAACGCGGCTGCCGCGCGGACGGCTGTTGAAATATTTTTCGGACTCAGCCCTTGGGAGTTTTTCCACCCTGCCCGCAATGTTGACCTGGCGTTCCTGGTCGGGCCAATAAAATACCAGGGCAGCGTGGGGGTGCTCTGCCAGTTCCTGGCCTTTGCGACTGGTGTAGTTCGTATAAAACATGAAGCCGCGTTGATCCATGCCCTTCAGCAAAACGATCCGCGCGGAAGGCCGCCCTTCCTTATCGGTAGTGGCCAGGGTCATCGCGTTCACATCCATCGGTTCTGCGCCAGTAACGAGCAGGACCTTCTTGTAAACGCGGATAAGAAATCTTCGGAACCGGCCACTTAGGCGCGAGCCGGTCTGCTGATCGAACCAACGTTGGAACTGCGTAAACGGGTCGCCTGCTACATCAGCCCGGCGCAAGCCGGCCAAATTGTATTCCCTTCGGAGATCTGCAAGAGCCATGTGTCGAATTATTCAGCAGCGTAAGTTTTAGGTACAACCGGGCGTGCGGCCTCCGGCGGGAAATGCAGAATGCCCTTCCGATAGTCATCCTGACGCCAGCGCAAGAACGGGGTGCTGGTGGCAGTGGTTCCTTTGTTACGCAACGGCCAGTACATGTTGAAATCCTGATCGAGCTCCTGCAGCCGCTTGATCCCTGCGCGAGCCAGAGTGCGGGCTTGGGCCTGCTTGCCCGCAGCCAGTTTTTGCTGCCAAAGCATGATGTGGCAGGATTCCTCGGCCATGCGGGATGCCATATCCAACTCAGCAGCCAGCAGCTCGCCCTCAGGGCGAAAAGTCTCTGAACGATACAGAACGTCGCGTTGTTTCCGAACCTCCGCCAAGGCTGCCAGGATGTTCTTCTCGCTGATGCGAGCGTAGTACTTCAGCCCGTCACGACAGAACAGTTCACGAGTTTTAGGGACGGGTGCGGCGATCACTCCACCATACGGAGTCACGTTGGGAGATAGGTAATTGAACTTTAGGTGCGCGACGCCTAATGCCAGCGCAGCCTTGGCAATACGCTCCGTTCGATCGTAATAAACCTCACGGCTCAGAACGGGCACCAGTCTCTTGCTGTCATACGATGCGCCACACCAGCTCAGGGCGGCTCCCGCCAGGTACAGCGGCCAGCTCACGGCCAGAGGCTGCGGATGTCCGCCGTCACCCCAATCAGTGTTCAAGAAGCCCTGCGCGCCATTCTTGAGCCCGCTCGCGGCAGCGAGGCGCAGATTTTCGAAACCATTTTCGTGACGTCCGATCAAGCTCATCCAGGTGGAGGTTCCCGGGCACACGTAAAATGGGCGTCCGGATTCGGCGAAAGTGGCTGTTTCTTTCTCAAAGGGGTGATTGGTTTCGTAACCCCAGTTGAGCGCGATCATGTCCTCGGGCAGGTCCTTGATCAGCTCTGGATTATGCAGGATGATGTCGCCCCAGAACATCATTTGCTTCCCGCGCGCGGATGCTTCGCGATGAATGGACTTCAGGAAATCGACATAGACACGGCCTTTCCCAAGCTTTTCGCAGGCCTCCTTGCTCTGGCCTCTGCCTAAATCCCAGGTTTCATCGCAGCCGACGTTAAATCGAGAACTGGTGAAGTGGGGGAGAAGCTCATCAAATAGTCCCTGCAGGAAAGGCAGCGTTTCCGGATGAGTGGGCGCCAATGTAGTTGGGTAGCGAAGGAAAGTTCCTCCTGTGCCCTCGTAAGGTTCAGAGACTTCCGCAAGCTTCTTCAGAGGCGGATGCTCAAGCCAATAGCGCAGATGGCCAAACGAATTTTGGTTGGGAACAAGGTCGATGCCCAGCTCGCGGCAGCGCGCATCCAACTGCAGGATCTCCTCTCCCGTCAGTGCTCCCCAGCGTTCCCAGACCGGACGATAGTTGCGGTAAGCAAACGTGTGCTCTGTATAGAGCTGGAATTCGTTGATTTTGAAACGTGCCAGATGCTCGACCAGGTCCAGCAACGTGGCCAGGCTTGGCACTCGGCCTCGCGAGACGTCCAGCATGATGCCGCGGCGGGGAAAATCGGGATAATCCTCAATTCGCAGACACGGCAGGCCCTTGCCGTGCTCGCGCAGAAGCTGGCACAGCGTTGCGCAACCGGCGCGAAGCCCCGGCACGTCATGATACAGGAGCCGAACACCCTGGGCATTGATGACTAGCGAGTAGCCTTCAGGTTTGGCTGGCGCCTTGCTGGATTCGGAAGCCGCAATGGCAAGATTTGGGTGCGCCTGCGGTCCGGTGATGAGCTCCAGTTCTATCCCCGCCTCAGCGGCAGCATCCCCCAACAACCCTGCGAGCGGCAGCATGACTGTTTCGCGAGGCAGGCCCGCTGGCAGATGCAGGGCAGCTTGTGGTGCAACCTTGAAAGTGCCGCGATCCAGTTGAACCGAGCGAGGGTAGGGGAGGAGGTTCATAGTTTCTATTGTTTGGGGATCATTCCACTGCTGCGTGCATAGTTGAACAGGCCGCCGGCATCGACCACCGGGCGCACGTCGCCCAACGGCTTAAACTCATAAACCGTGCCGCTGCCCTTGACCGTGACCGTTAGTTTATCCAGATCCACTGTGACCTCGTCGCCTGTCTTCAGCAGATCACAAAGGCGATCCTTGGATTCGCACGGATAGAGTTCACCGGTGGCTACCGAGTTTCTAAAGAAAATACGCGCGAAGCTTTCCGCCAGTACAACTCGGCACCCGGCCGAGCCCATGGCGATAGGGGCGTGCTCACGGGAACTGCCACAGCCGAAATTTCGTCCCGCCACTACGATCGGGTATTCGCTGTCCAATTGGCCTTCTTTCACAAAAGGCGTCGGATACAGCGCGGAGGGAACACCACACAGCGCGTATGAACCGAGCTTCTCATACTCGTCTGGAATGGTCGGGACAAGGTTTAGGTACTGGGCCGGAATGATCTGGTCCGTATCGATATTGTCCCTCACTACATAAACTCGACCGCTAAAAACAGATTGCATGCGGGTAGCTTGATAGGACAACGCTCCGATTTCAATGGATTTTTCGAGAGCCCCCGCGACCAAGTCCTTTTGCTCGCTTTTCCACAACCTTTCTGGGATGAGAAGAGGATGCACAATTTCTGTAGGCTCCTGATGCTGGTGGCTTTCGGGCTGTTGTTTCAAGCCTCGGCGGAAACCGTGGCATCAACCGGCCCTGCAAGCGACAAGGTCTATCTGCTCGACTTGAGCCCGCTCAAAAGTGCGGACCTTGGCAAGCCTGAGAACGCCAGGACATCCTGGGACACCATGCATGCAGCCGCCGCCCTTCAGGGGATAGTGAATCGCAATGGCCCCAGGCTCTACCTCCTTTATTGTGCCGAATTCGGTGTTGAAACAGATCAGTTCTGGTGGGATTGGCTTAGAGGCGAGGACGGCTGGCTCAAGAATAAGGAGGTCATTCGGTTGAAGAGCCTGGATGAGGCTTTGGAGCATTTGGGGTCCGCGTTGAAAGGAACGGTTGTATATGACGAGGCTGTCCCGGCCACTTCCAGCCTGGCATCCACCGCTGCGGGATGTGAGGATCTATTGCCCCTTCGGTATGACACCAACGCGAACTCTCTTTTCATGCGAGTCACGCAATGCCCGAACCTGAAACCCAAACTATGGCTGGTCCAAACGAACGGTGCTCCATTGTTCACTGGAAAAGGGCAGATTCCAGACACGAAGCAAACGTCAACTGGCAGTGCGAAATGCGATGCTTACCTGTGGGGGATTGAACGATTCTTGGAGAGCGGGCGCTGCGCACCAGGAATCGCTGCTTACTATATTGATTCGTTCTGGCTGCAATGCCCACGCCAGGGACCCCCTGACCTGCACACGCTATCGAATCACGATTATTTCATTGCGAGGCGCGCCTTCTTTTTTGATCTGTCACCTTGGGCTGATGAGCAACCCAATGATGACCGTGGCCAGCCTCTCGGCGCTGATCGAGATACATTCCTGCGTGTCATGCGTGCTGTGCACCAGCGCACGGGAAATGCCATGATCAAAGTAGGCGGATTTACTCCCTGGCCATACAAGTACACTGATTTTTTTGGCGGAGGCAAACATGGAGGAGTGCCTACTGAATGGGAATTTGGCCGGCTGATTTCCCAGTTCAACGGCTATATGGAGGCCGATGCTGCCGGCCCTGGTGGCATGGCCAATGCCTCTTTCTATCGCCATTACCCGCTGAAACAGGTTTATCGTCAGCCCAACCGCAAGACAACTCGTGGGGATTGGCAGAAGGCGGGATACCTGACGCCGGAAGGCAAGGTTGCGCCCAAACTTTACGTCGGACATTACGTTGGCGATTATGATGCGCCCTCCTGGTTGTACAAGTCAGTTCCCAATTTCTTCAATGATCCGGCCCGCGGAAAGGTCCCTTTGGGCTGGGCATTTGATCCGAGTCTGGCTGACCGGGCGCCGCAGGTGTTCGCTTATGTATTTCGTCATGCAACGAGCAATGATTTCTTCATAGCTGGGGATTCGGGGGCGGGGTACTTGAATCCGATGGGGCTGATAGCCAGGCCGGATAGCCGGTTGCCTTCAGGGCTCGAGGCCTGGCGCAAGCATTGTGCAGAGCATTACCAGAGATGGGACATGAGCATCACTGGCTTTGTGCTGGACGGAGCCTCAGGAGCTTCAACACCGGAAGTTTTCAAGGCTTACCAAAGTTTTTCTCCAGACGGTTGCGGCACCCACTACGAAAAGGGGCCCCGTGTCATTGCAGGTCTGCCGACATGCCCGGAGCAGGATTTGCCCGACTCCATCGAGGATGCAGTGAAACGGATTGCTGGGCAGGCGTCTGGGCTGAAGGGACGGCCCAAGTTCCTCTGGGCCCGGAGCATTCTGAAGAGGCCAGAGTGGTATGCTGGCATTTCGAAACGGTTGGGTGAGAAGCACCCCGATCTGCAAGTGGTGGTGGTCGATCCCTATACGTTCTTCGGGTTGCTTCGAGTTCAGCAGACGGAGCCTTAGCCAGGCCCGAAATCCGAAACTCCAGAACCAATCCCTATTCACCATCCAACCCGGGGTGGAGGACTTGGACCGCCTCTCCGAGAGGTGCTTACGGTTGAAACCGCGCACCCCAAGCCCAAAACGGATTTCTTTTTGAATGGACAAGCCCTTTGGCTTTCCATTCTAGTAATCGTCTGTTTTCCTCTCGGGCAACGGACAAAAACTGAATGAGCACAGAAAAAGCGACGAATGCCGGCGAAATGGCCTCCACGGAGACGAATCCGCCGGTGGCAACGCCCACCCGGGGCTCACTTTTCCGCCGGATCGACTGGATCACTTTCCTGATAACCTTTCTATCGGTCTGGATTGGTTATGTTCTCACTCTGGCACCAGAAGTGACTTTGGAAGATTCCGGTGAGCTGGCAGTCGGCTCCATGTACGCCGGAATTCCCCACCCGCCAGGATACCCCGTTTGGACTATTTACACATGGCTTTGGACGGTGCTGGTGCCCTTCGGAAATATGGCGTGGCGGGTAGGCTTAGGAGTGGCCACAAGCGGCGCCATCGCCGCCGGGTTGCTGGGGTTGATGGTTTCCAGAGGCAGCAGCCTGCTCATGGAAGGTATCGACGACCTCAAGCTCATGAGGGGTAACTGGCAGAAGGCAATCTGCGTGGTGGCGGGTTTTGTGGCGGGTAATCTGATCGGCTTCAATGGTTTCATGTGGAGCCAGTCAGTGATCGTAGAGGTTTATCCGACCAGCGTGGCGTCGTTCATGGTCACGATGGTTTGCCTGATGCACTGGATCTATTATCCCCAGCGCAACCGCTACCTGTACTGGGCGATGTTCTTCTTCGGGATATGCTTTACTAACCACCAGACCCTGATCGTGGCCGCGATGGGCATCGAGGTCGCCATCGCCATGGCGGACCGCCGAATGGGACGGAGCCTTTTCCTGGGTAATAGCATCATTTACCTGGCCGGACTTCTGCTCAAGCAGCAGCACCTCATCCCCACTCTGGATCAAAACCCGGCGATTTTTGCCATCTTCCATGTTGTCGGTATTGCGTCTGTCCTTGCCTATATTGGTTTCATCTTCCTGACGAAGCAGAGCCTGTCGGTCTTAGGCCGTGATCTGGCCATGGCAGGCATATTCCTGTTCCTCGCTGCAAAGCCACAAATGGGTGGGGTCAGCGTGGCCCTGGCGCTGGCGAGTCTTGGGCTTTTCATCAAGTTCGCAATCGACACATGGCGAGACAGCCGTGAGTGGCTGGTAGTGATCCTTTGCGGACTTTGCTGGATTGTTGGTGCTGCGTTTTATTTCTACATGCCATTGGCGGGTATGAGCAACCCGCCGATGCAATGGGGCTACCCGCGAACGGTCGAAGGGTTTATCCATGCGTTTACCCGCGGCCAATATGAAAAGGCGAACCCGACAGATATCATCGGTGATCCCATGCGGTTTGTTACTCAATTGGGCATGCTCTTCACCGGAATCGTCGAGGAGTTCAATTGGGTCTATGTTTTCCTGGCTCTCATTCCTTTCATATACTTCTTCAAACTGCATCGCCGGGAGCGGGCCTGGCTCATAGGGATAGCCGCGATTTATCTCTGCCTGGGGGTGTTGCTTCTCATCCTGTTAAATCCGCCTCCGGATCGCGCCGCGCAGGATCTGGTGCGCGTCTTCTTCGGTGCGTCACATACGATGATCGCCATGCTGGTGGGTTATGGCATCACGATCACTGCTGCATGCATGGCAACCCAGTACGAGCGTTTTCGTCATTGGGGAATTGGCGGAGCATGCGTAGCCATCGGATTGGCGTTGTTCACTTTTTCCCAGCATAACAGCAACCTGTACTTTGGAGATGGTGCCGAGGTTTCAGCCAGCGAGCTCTTTCACCTGGTAGGGAAGACATTCACCAATCCACATCAGTTTGGCTTGCCCGTCTTTGCGGGGTTGATCCTGATTGGGATGACCCTCGTATTCTTAGCCGGTTTGCTTTTCTACAAATCCAAGGCTCCGCTCGCGATCGCGCTGAGTATGTTCACTCTGATGCCCCTTTATTCGGTCATGACCCATTGGGCCAATAACGAGCAGCGCAACCACTGGTTCGGATACTGGTTCGGGCATGACATGTTCACGCCCCCGTTCAGCGATGGAAAAGAGCCTTTTTACCCCAAGATGGCCAAGGATGCGATTCTGTTCGGCGGTACTGATCCCGGTCGTTTCTGTCCCACCTACATGATTTTCTCCGAGAGCTTCACTCCGCACAAAGACCAGCCCAAGCTGGATCAAGCTTTTGACCGGCGTGATGTCTATATCATCACTCAGAACGCCCTCGCGGATGGGACCTACCTCTGCTACATCCGCGCTCATTACAACCGAAGCCAGCAAATTGATCCACCGTTCTTTCAGGATCTTCTCCGGTCCCGGGAGGAGCGTGAAAAGAATGCCGTGACCAATCGCGTGGCGCGGGCAGTTGCTCCGCTTGATCGATTTTTCACCCGGCTAGGCGACAACATCGAGAAACGTCGCCGCGTGAGAACCTCTTGGTTTAAGCCGGATCATTTCACTGATCTGAACTCCCTGGTGAGCCGGTTAAAACCGAGCCCAAATCGAGACGCTCTCTCAACCTTCATTTACAATCACCTGGCGCCCGAGACGCGCTCTGCGATTGACAAATCAGGCACTTCGTCTGACACGCAGCTTCGCGCTGCAATAGCCAGGGATCTCAATGGGCTGATCGAGAAGGAATACACCGTCATTCAAGAGTTGCGCGCCAAATCGATGGTTCTGGCCGAGCTTCAGCAGACGGGTTTGACCAATGAAGCCCAGGTGCTCGAAAAGGAGCTTATTGAAAAGTCCAAAATGGAGCCGCTGTTCACCCGGACAAAGTTCGCAGGTGTTGAGCTCTCCGATTATCTCGATGGATTCCTCAGGGAGAATCCGCAAGGCCACAGCCGAATTCGACTGAACCGCCTCCTGCTTGAAGCAGCCTACCCGAAAGAAATAGCAAAGTCGGCAGGCGGGGTTTATCCGGACCGTGAGATCTACATTCCGAACCAGCAAGATTCGGCCGAGTCCTTTCAGGCGTATGTAGAAGATGCGAAGGCTCGATTGGAACATGACATGCAGTTCCCCAATGAGCCGAAACGGATTCGCCCGAATGAGGATGTGCGGATCGAGAATGGAAAGATTCAGGTTGCAGGGCAAGCGGCTGTCATGGCCATCAACGGCCTCATCGCGAAGGTCATTTTCGACAAGAACCCGAAGAACGAGTTCTACGTGGAGGAGAGCTTTCCTCTGGATTGGATGTTCCCCCATCTCACACCACATGGCGTGATCATGAAAATCAACCGGGAACCTCTAAAAGAGCTGTCCGAGGAGGTTGTAGCCCGCGATCACAAATTCTGGAAAACCTATTCCCAACGACTGACGGGCGACTTTATCGACTACAATACGTCGGTAAAGGAGGTTACGGATTTCGTCGAGCGAACGTATCTCAGGCGGGATTTCACTGGTTTCAAAGGAGACCGGAAGTTCGTGCGTGACGATCAGGCTCAGAAATCGTTCTCGAAGCTGCGCAGCGCGATCGCAGGCGTGTATGCCTGGCGCCTTGGCAATGCCCGCCCGGGTTCACCGGAGCAGCATCGCATGCTTCGAGAAGCGGAATTCGCGTTCAAACAGGCCTTCGCATTCTGTCCCTATAGCCCCGAGGCGGTTTACCGTTACGTGAATTTGCTGGCACAGATGAACCGGTTGAATGATGCGATGCTGGTAGCGCAGGTTTGCCAGAAACTCGATCCTTACAACGCCCAGGTGCAGGACATGGTTAAGCGCCTCGAAGCCGCGCGCTCCCCGCAGATGGCAGCTTCTCTCGACCAAATGGAAGCCGCAGTCCGGCAGAACCCGGCTGATTTTCAGGCAGCTTTGAACCTGGCAAGCGTCTATTTGCAGGCCGGACGTGCGACCAACGCCGTGGCGGTTCTGGATAACATCAGGCAGCACCCAAAGGTGGGCGTGAGCGCCCTCAGAGCCCTGTTGCAGGCGTACGGAAGCGTTCCCGACAAAAATCGGTTGCGATTGACCATTGAGCGACTGAAGGTGTTGGCAAAGTCTGGAGACTCATCGGCGGAGGCGGCTTTGGGAGCAGCCGAGGGATACCAGCAATTGGGCGAAAAAAGCCAGGTGCTGGAGATGTTGGACCAGGCTGTAGGAAACCCGGGTGCGGATGTAACCGTGATTCTTCACGCGGCGCAGCAATACGCTGGGATGGGGGACTATGGGCGTTTGGAACAGGCGCTCCTGCGATTGATTCAAGTCTCTCCCGGTAACCCTGAAGGTTGGTATGATCTTGCGGCGCTGCAGGCCAGCATCAACAAACCTGCAGAAGCCATGGCCTCGTTGAAGAAGGCCGTTGAGTTAAGCCAGATGCGCCGGAAAACTCAGCCCGCCGCGAGAGACCTGGTTGAGGAAGCCCGCAAGGACCCTCGATTCAAAGCCATGGCGCAGATTCCCGAGTTTCGCCAAATCGTTCCACCGGAGTAACCGGCTACGGCCCGGAGATGACACGATAATAACGCGCCGGGTATGCCGCTGTATTGGTGTCGATCCAAAGCCATGGAAGAGTTGGCGGAGTGGCGGTGGCGATCGCTGACCAGGTAACCAGGTTGGTCGAGGCTGAGATCGTGAGGTTCGGACCGGCATCGCCATCGATCCAGAAGCCGTAATGGCCATTGGTCAGATTCGGAGCTCTGAGGGAAGTTGCCGCATGGGTGATGGACACATTGTCAAATGTCGCCATTCCAAGGGCGGAATTATTATGGGCGGTAACCGCCAGGCCTGCCATCGCGTTCGTAGAGAGGGCCAGCCCGATTTGGTTGCCTACCTGTTGCCAGTTCGTTCCGTCGGAGGAGTAGTAACCCGTGATTACGTTCCGTGCGGAGCGCACCAATCGCACCCAGCACGGTGCTCTCACCCCGGTCGCAGTTACGGATGTCGTCACGGCTCCGTTCGCATTCCGAACCTGGAAAGCCACCCCGTTCTCAGGCGTGACCACCACCGCTGCATTCACTGCTCCAGTGGTCGTGTTATCTCTGATCATTACGCCTGCTTTCGCCCAGGCATGAGTGTTCTGCAACCCGCCGACTCGGGCTCTGATCTCGGAGGCAGAGCGCGAAGGTTGTTGGACGAAGTGAAAAGAATCCGTCCCATCCCAGATGTCCTCCCCGGACGCAAGAACGGTGAACACTCCACCTAAATAGGCTGCCGAGCCCTGGAATCCGACTGCGCCAATATCTGCCGATTTCCATGGCGCGGGAAGGGCAGGGGCAGTGCTCAGGAATTGGAACCAGTTCAAATTGCCAATACCGCTTCCGCCTTTCAAGACCACGTAGAGATTATGGCGACCGTTAACGGTGGACACCGCCCCGGTAACTGTTTGCCAGGTCTGCCATCCGCCAGTGGCAGGCACGGCCACGGTGGCAGCAAGCGGTCCTCCAACTGCATCCAGCCGGAATTCGATCGTTCCACCACCGCCGGCGCTGGCGACCCGCGCCAATACCTTAGTTATCCCCGATGGAAAATCGAGGTTACGGTAGAGCGCATACTCCCCGGACTTGGCATAACCAATGTTTAAGCCTCCTTTGTCATCCGAGCAGGTTTCGGTCTGCAGTCCGGAGATCCCGGAAAAGCTGGAGGCAAAAAGCTGGTTCGTAGCTGACAGGCTCAGCCCACCTGCCGGTGCCCCTTGCCACACAAAGGTGGCGCCGGAGTTTCCCGGAAGTGTGTAGGCGAAGCTCTGGGTTCCCCATTGGATCTGAAAGGGAGTGCTGGCAGACGCATCATTAAAGGCAACCAGAACTCGCTCGCCATTCGGGTTCAGAAAAGCCACCGTCAGAATGCCTGCCGTATTGGCTGAATGCACGCGCCGGGCTCCGGGAAGGATAAACTTGCTGAAATGGCCCAGAGTGTAGAAGTCGATGGTATAGGTGGCCTGGCCGGTGGCGGAGTTTATCGTTGCCAATGGTGTGCAGGTTCCGCAGCCGCCTGCATGAGGCCCCTTGTTCTGATCCCCACAGAGATTCCACTTAACGAAACACTTCACCGAACTCCGCAGGGCGTGAATGATCTCGGTGAAATCTGTCTCTACTTGGTCGCTCACCCAATCTCCCCCTGAGTGCTCGGTCTGATAGTTTCCTTTGGCGGGATACTTGTTGGCCAAAGTCAGCATGGCACCTGGCGTGCCTCCATAGCCGTGCCAGGCCGTCCCTGCAACCTGCGAAGAATTTCGCAGCGATGCATCAGAGAAAACAGCCTCTGGATAATCAGCCCGGTCCCAGTTGTGATCATAGACCAGAACCTTTGTTTTGATTTGATGAGCTGCGAGCGCTGGCAAGAGGTAGTCGCGCAGCACCACAGTTTGCACTGCGGCGCTCATGTCCATTCCGGGGTAGTCTCCCGGCACGTACAGTGGTTCGTTCTGAAGTGAAATGTAGTCAATCGGAATCCCCAGCGTCTGATACGCCTGAATGAACTTGATGAAGTAACTGGCGTACGGTCCGTACATGGAAGGCAGGAGGCTGCCCCCGATCAGCGAGTCAGAGCTCTTCATCCACCCGGGAGGGCTCCACGGGCTTGCCATAAGCCGTATCTGCGGATTGAACTGCCGAGCGTGCCGGATCAGCGGAACGATGTCAGCGAGGTCATGACCGATTGAAAAGAAGGCCAGGTTTGTATCTGTTTGTCCGGCGGGCCGGTCGTCATAGGAATAATGAAAGCGGGCAAGGTCCGAGCCGCCCATCGGCAGCCGCATAAAACTTAACCCTATCCCATTGTTCTCGCGGCTAAAGAGCGCGCGCATCACGTTGGTGCGGACCTGAGGCTTTGCCAACTGGTTCAGAACGTAGCCGGTGGTGTCAGTGAACGCGGCTCCAAACCCTTCGATTTCCTGAAAAGCCTGGCCTTCATCCACCAGCACAGCTCTGCTTGTGGGGACACCCGGTGTGAACAAGACAGGCGTTTGCGGCTGCATGAGTCTCGATCTGTCCCCTGTGGTGAGCCAAACATTCACCGTTTGCCCGTGTGCGCTCTGTGGAGCAGCCAGGCTGCTTGACAGGAGCGTCGCCAGGCCAATTGCATTCAGGATTCTCATGCGATCGAGCTGTGTTCAGGGTAACAGAGTTATTAGAAAAAACGAGACACGGCTGATAAAAGGGTGACGCGCGTTGAGATTCAGCTTCGCCGAAACCCACCGCGCTCACCTGTTGGCTTGAATCCAAACCCGATCGCCTGCCCCAGAACCTATTTGCTGGTGCTGCGTTCCGCGAGCCACGCCCAATCAGCCGAGTCTTTATCGGCAGCCACGTCATTCTGCCGGGCGTTGATCAGCTTGCTGTCCCGCCACTTCTTAATCTCGGCATGGCCATCGCCGAAGGAGATCCCGCCGGCAGAGTTGTGGTAGCTCGCTGGAGTATCGATCCAGTGATCTTTTCGCAGGATGCTGACGACAATAAACCCATCATTGATGGTGAACGGATTCTCATCGATGAAAAAGAAGGTCTTGCTCGCACCCGGCACCGTGAGATCGGACATCTTGCGGTAAACGCGCACGCCTTGCTGGTGCTGGTTGCCGTAAACTTGAAGCGGATTCAACCATGCGTTCAGCGACATGCTGCGGGTGCGTGGCTTGGCGTTGCCCACACCGGTCAGCGGATACATGCTCCGGTCGGACGGGCATCGATAGATACTGCGTGTCTTCACGTAGGGGTAGAGGACTCCAGCCTCAACGAACGCGGGATCGATCGCATTGGCGGTGTCCATTCTTCCAGGGCACCATTGCGCCCACTTGCCTCCGACGTTGATGTCGGGGTCTGTAGCAATGGACTTCTGGTTGTTCTGCTCTCCGTTAGGAGGGATGCGATCCTCGTAGTCTAACGAATACGTGATCGAAGCCAGGGTGAGCTGCTTGAGGTTATTCATGCAGGATATGCCCAAAGCCTTCTGCTTGGCCTTGCTCAGGCTCGGCAGGAGCATGGCAGCCAGGATCGCGATGATGGCAATCACGACAAGCAACTCGATCAAGGTGAATCCGGAGGGGGCTTTTCGGAAGCGGTCGATATTCATAAAACAACAACCAGAAGGGGAGGCTGGCGCCACCTGAAGGTGACGCCAGCCGAACTTTGCTTAATGAATCTGAAGGCGATAGAAGCGGCGTTGCCCTTCGCGTGGAGCGGCAGTCGATTTCACGGTCCCATCACCGGCGAACGTGATGAGTTCGGTCCACGTGCCACCCACCAGGTTGTCGGTATATTCAACGGTGTAGTTGAAGCCCGCCTGGGTTCCGAATGTGAAGTTCAAGGCAGTTGGGGTTGTGGTCGAATCAATGACCAGTGCCGGGGTGAGCATAAGGAAGTTCACATTCGCCCCTCCATCAGTGAGCCGCAGGGTTGTTTGGCCTTTGAGATCGACGGTAACCATGTTGCCAGCTCCATCCTTCAAAGGTATCCACTGATACGTCTGCCAGGCACCGGTATTCGGGATTGTGAACGTGCCGAGGGTTTGAGTGGTTTGATTGGGAGTTCCCCAGCCGCTGGTGACACGCTGCAACCCCATTGATCCGTTGCCGCTTTCACCACGCGCAGCCCGCAGGAAGACGTTGAACTTACCTTTAGGGTACGTGCGTGTGTAGTTGGCCCATTCTCCAGCGGCAGTATACCCGATACTATGATCGCGTACTAGCGTCATGTCATAACCAGCACGCAAGGCGTCACCCGTGATCTCGGTCGCCAACGCTGTGCTCCGATACACGGCACTTCCTCCATTCGTGCTGTCGTGGTAATCGACGCCTTCGATGGCTTCGAAGAGGAAATAAGCCTGCATTTGCGGGTTGTCGAAGAATTTGCCGCTATCATAGTCAAAATCCTCCGCTTCCCATGTGTAGGCGGTGGGGCTGAAGGTGTCGAAGCTCACCGTGGAACGTGTGCTCAGTCCCAGGTTGTTGGTGACCGATATGACTGCTGTATACACGGTGTTGGGCGCGAGGGTGTACGACACCGTCCGGTTGTTGGCTGTTCCGCCGAGGACCAGGTTTGTGGCCGTCATGCCGTTCACAATGACTCCGATGTTTGTTGCCTCAACTGCCGACGGGGAATCTACTACGAAGCTCAATGCGTTCTTGCTGCTGAGCCATTTCGTTGGGTTCACATTAAGTATCCGCGGCAGTGTGTTATCTGCTGCTGCCAGCATGAAGAAGTTTACATTCGCGTCCGCTCCGCTAACACGCTGCAACTTGAGGGTGGTTGCGCTTCCGCTGAATGTGACCTGAGCGAGGTTTCCGAACTCGTCTCGCAACGGGAAGTACTGGTAAGTGCCCCAGCTCCCTGTGTTGGATGTGTTAAACACACCCAAAGGCTTGACTCCCTGTTCCGCAGTGCCGACGCCGTTTGTAACGAGCCCAAGGGATTGGACTCCGGGATCTCCACCAGCCGCGAAGCGACCGTAGATGGTGTATGTTCCAGCCGGGAGCGTGCGAGTGTAATTCACCCATTCATCCACCGCGAAGTAGCCCAACGCGTAATCATTGGTTGCAGGGGAAAGATAAGCCTGCCGTGGTGTCTCGCTGATCAAATCCGAGGACATCGTGTCCTGGGGACGGTAGAGGCGGTTACCGCTACCATTGGCATCATGGAAGTCGATCCCCTCGATGCCTGCGAGGTTGGCATAGGCATCCACAGGCGCATTGTTGAGGAACTGGCCACCGTTGTAGTCGTAATCCTCAGCATCCCAGACTGCCAGGGGCGTGTAGGTGTCGAACTTCGGGCTGATGTTTACGGTGTTATTGTTTTGATCGGTGACACGAATGATGGCGCTGTAGGTTGCATTCGGGATCAGCCCTGAGTAGCTCACAATGCGGCTATTTGCCGTCCCTGTGATTACGAGCCCATTGGTGCTTGTTAGGTTCGTGCTAAAACGGGTCGTCACATTCGTGACATTCAGTGTCACCGAGATGCTGCCAAGATTGATGCCAGCGCTGGAGTTGGCTACGAAACGCAGCGTGTTCGTCGGTTGGAAAAGCGTTGCTCCATTTGGATAGAGCTCAGTGATTGTGGGAGCATTTGTATCGGCCGGAACGAGCATCACAAACTGGAAATTGGCATTTCCGCCGGCAGTTGCCCGCAGGGTGGTTGTGCCGCCCAGACTCAACTTAGCCATGTTGCCACTGCTATCGAGCAGAGGAGCCCAACTGTAAGTGCCCCACCCAAGGCCTTGCTCAAGCACAAAGTTGCCCAGAGATTCAGTGACTTGTGTTTCCGTGCCCACGCCGCTTACCACGCGGGAAAGGCCGATGGTCGATGACCCGGGACTCGACATGCGGGCATACACATTGAAAAGCCCCGTGGGAAGTGTCCTCGTGTAGTTCAACCATTCCCCGGAGTCCCACCAACCCACGTTAAAGTCATTTGTCCCGGCAAACTGTGGACGCTGAGCATCAGAAGTTGCTTCGGTGCCCACTGTGTCGAACTCGCGATACCGATACTGGATGTTATCATTGCTGGCAGCGAAGTAATCCACCAACGATGTGCCAATCAAACCGAAATAGTGGTTCGTTTGCGGATTATCAATGAACGAGCCACCAGAGAAATCATAGTCTTCTGCCTCCCAGGTGTAGTAATCGGGGCTAAAGGTGTCGAAGCTCACGGTCCGGGTGGTAATAAGCCCTGCGGTGTCGGTCACTTTCACTGCAACTGTGTAGGTCCGGTTGCTGCGGATGCCCGAGTAAACCACGTTCCTGCTGAGCGATGTGCCGGTGATGTTCAGTTCGGAACTGATGTCCGCACCATTCACGGTGACCTGGATTCCGCTCGCATCAATCGCAGTTGCCGTTGAAGCTGCAACGAATGTGAAGGCATTGGTTAACTGCATCAAGGCCGCTCCATTTGGATAGACATTATCGATGGTTGGGTAAACCAGGGGAGCGGTCAGCTCTGCGTTGTCGAATCTTATCGTGCCATGGCCAAAGCAGGCGAACTCGGCTTTTACTTTTGCAGTGCCAGGAGGAGATGTGGCGGTCATCGTGTAATTGCTCCACGCCAGCCCTGTGTCGTTGGCGGTGATGCCTGCCGCGCAGTTTGTCTGAACGAGCAACAGTTCGGCGTCGCTTGCATCCAGGAAAATGAGACGCATCTGTGCTTCCGGCCACCACCAGGCACTTACTGCCGAGACGCATGAAAACGTGTATGGGATT
The DNA here is from genome assembly GCA_942493075.1 of uncultured Verrucomicrobiota bacterium. Lineage (GTDB taxonomy): Bacteria > Verrucomicrobiota > Verrucomicrobiia > Limisphaerales > UBA8199 > JBBQYD01. The sequence continues at coordinate 1,901,351 of OW818681.1, forward strand.
CCCGCCTGCCCGAACAGCACCTGGTTAAACCCGCCACCCTGGTTGTCCCCTCCTCCCATGTAAATGAACTGGGTCTCGTCATAATCCTCGTCCGGATTGGTTGAAGTTCCCGCCCAGCCTCCTCCGTAGGTCCACTGATTCCAGGTAGAACCTATCGGCGCGTTAAAGTTCCCATTCTGCAGCAGATTACCCGCCGCAAGGGCAGCGTTGGAGAGGCATGCGGCGGCCAGCACGCCGCAAGCGGTTTGGATGTAGCGCTGGAAGCGCCATTTGGAGGTTAGCGATAACTCGCTCTTTGTATTTCGGGGGGGTGTGTTCACGGTATCCTTTCAACGTTGAATGATTATTTGTTGCAGCGCTTGCATAAGATGGATGTGCGTTTTTTATTACAAACATGCCACTGTTGTCAAAAACAATCTTCAAGTGGCTCAAGATTTTTAGCTAGCCTGACCGCCAAACCTGAAAGGTTCAAAGGCGGAAAAAAGACGTGGTTATTGCTCCATACCCTCTATTTTAGGGCATTCACAGGGCATACATCCGCCGATGCAGATGAGTAAAAGCCTTTGTTAAAGCGCGAAAAGCGTGTCAATTGTTGTTGACGTGCGGTGTAATAACAATATTACATTAAGGCGTGCATCTTAACCCGTCTATACGACGGCAACCGTTCCCTATGTCGATCCTGACACGGGCAGCCGTGGTGATTGGGTTGATGCTTTCTGTTGGCTTGCAGATCACGACAGGCGCACCACTCAGCGCCTCAGGGAGCATCGGAACTCGGGTCAACGCGCTGCTTGAACGCATGACTCTGGAGGAAAAGATCGGCCAGATGACGCAGGTGGATATTGCTGCGATCAAAGAACACTCGGAAATCATGGAGCACCTGGTTGGCTCAGTGCTCAGTGGCGGCGCGTCCGATCCTTCCGATGCCAATCCGTCAGGTTGGGCGCGAACAGTAGAAGCTTATCAATCCTGGGCATTCCGGACCCGGCTAAAAATCCCACTGCTGTATGGCATCGATGGTGTGCACAGCGCGCACCAGATCGAGGGCTCTGTCATTTTTCCTGGCAACATAGGGATGGGAGCTACTCGCAACCCGCGCCTTGTGGAACAGGCGAACCGGGTGATCGCTCGGGAGATGGCGGCCACGGGCATTCGCTGGACTTTTGCGCCTTGCCTCGGTGTTGTGCGGCACTCACGCAGGGGACACATCTGTGAACCCTTTGCCGAGATTTCCGAGTTGGCGGCAAGTCTTGGTGCGGCAGCCGTTCTCGGGCTCCAAGGAAACCCTCTTTCGGATACTACCTCTGTTTTGGCCTGCGCCAGGCACTTTCCTGGAGATGCTGAAGGCGATGAGGCTTCGATCCGCCACACACACATATCGGGATATCAGGCGGCCGTTGGCTCCGGGGCCAGTGCGGTGATGATTTCGGGTAGCAGTTGGAATGCTAAGAAGATGAGAGGCTATCAGTTCTTGGTCACGGACGTGTTAAAAGCAGAGTTGGGATTCAAGGGGATCGTCGTATTGGATTTGGCAGGGACCGATCAGTTCTCTGGCAGCTACAAAAGGTGCATTGAGACGGCCATCAATGCAGGGTTCGACCTTGCCATGATCCGAGCTGGGAAGGGAATCACGAACAACTATCAGGACTTCACCAGGCTTCTGAAGGATCTGGTTATGGAGGAGCGTGTACCCCTCGCGAGAATTGACGATGCTGTGAGGCGGATTCTACGCGCCAAGTTCGATCTGGGATTGTTTGAGGAACCATTTGCTGACCGGCGGTTGCTCGCCTCGATCGGATGCAGAGAGCATAGGGAAGTGGCCCGGGAATGCGTTCGCCAATCCCAAGTCCTGCTAAAGAATGACCAAGGGGTCCTGCCCCTGACGAAGGATTTGAAACGACTGCATGTCACAGGGAAGGCTGCTGCTGATTTGGAAATGCAATGTGGTGGGGAGACGGTTGGCTCGCACGGACGGATTGCCGAGAAGGCGAAGGGTGGAACGACCTTACTGGCAGCCATACGCGCAGGTGTTGAGGCTCAAACGCAAGTGACTTACTCGGTCGATGGTTCCGGTGTGGAAGGAGCAGATGCGGTCATTGTTGTGGTGAGTGAGCGGTTTTCAGCGGAGGAGGCAGGGACTCGACGGGATGCCGGCTTGCCGGATGCCGATCGCGTCCTCGTGCAGAAAGTGAGGAAAGCTGGGATTCCAACGGTTACGATCCTTCTTTCAAGCCGTCCGCTCGAAATCGATGAGGTGTTCGAAGCGAGCGACGCGTTTATTGCCGCTTGGCTGCCAGGTTCTGAAGGCCAGGGAATCGCCGACGTATTGTTTGGAGACTACCTGCCAACCGGGAAATTGCCTATCGCATGGCCACAAAACGGTGCCAAATCTTCGGTCTCCGCGAAGCCGGGAACCCGGTTCCCTTTAGGTTTTGGGCTTACGTATCCCGCAGCCAGTTCAAGACCAACCCAAGCCTCGGCTAAAAACGTCCCGGAGCTCTAGGTCTTATGTTCGTGGCTCTTTCGGATGCTCCTGACGGAACCATTGAATCGCGTAGAGAACCATTTCCGTTGAGTTCTTCAGGCCGAGTTTTTCCTTAATCCGGTTTTTAAAGGTGGCCACTGTCGGCAGGGCGACATTGATTTCTTCGGCGATTTGGCGTGTGCCTTTTTCCTGGCCCAGCAGGCGGAAGACTTCGAGTTCTCGATCACTCAGACTTTCAAGCGGGGAAGGGTGGGGTTCGGTTGAGCCCTGGACGAACTTGGCAACCATCGCACTGGCCATCTTTTCGCTGATGTGGACTTCTCCCCGCAGCACCTTGCGCAATGCAGCCAGCACCGTGCGCGCTGGTTCGCTTTTCATAACGTAGCCCATGGCACCGGCGCGCAGCGACCGTTCCCCGTAAAGAGACTCGTCATGCATGGACACCACCAGGACTGGCAGGTCCTCAAAATCGCGCTTAATGGATTTGACCAGGTCGATCCCGCTGCTGCCGGCCAGGGAGATGTCAGCGATCACCAGGTCAGGCTGAAGCTCCCGAAGTTCGGCCAGCGCAGCCGAGGCTTCCGCAGCATCTCCGCACACACAGAGGTCGGGTTCGAGGTTGATCATCTGCCGCAAGCCGTCTCGGAACATGGCGTGATCATCTACGATATAGATGCGGCTCTTCTCTTGGGGCACTGTGCCGGGGTTCTCTAGCTTGTCGCTCATGAATGGTTTTGATCTGCTTTCAGCTTCATTGGCTGAAAGGCGCAGCTCAATTGAGTGCCTTGACCGGGTCTGGTTTTCAAGTCCAGATTTGCGCCAATGACTCTGGCCCGGTAATGCATAATGCCTATACCCATCCCCGGGCCGCGTGTCGCACCAGGGGCGAAACCGACACCGTCATCTTTCACCGTCAGCATCAACCGTTCTCCTGAACGTGCCAAAGAAATGCCGATTTTTCCTGCTTTGCTATGCCGGGCGGCATTCAAGACGGCTTCCTGTGCGATGTAGTAAATGTGAAGCGCCAGTGAATTATCGATTGGCGGCAGGGGGTCCTCTACTGTGAACGTACAGGCGATCCTGAAACGGTTGCCTGTGGTGCCAGCCAGTTCTTCCAGCGCCGAGACCAAGCCATTCTCTTCGAGGCGCACGGGAAACAGTCCTCGGGCCACCCCGCGCGTTTGATTCAGAGTTTCACTGATCAAATCGCCGATGCTTTCGGCCTCCGTTGACTCGGAGGGGAGCTTCTCTTGAACCCGCCTGGACAACCCGTGAATACGCAGACCGATGGCCGCGAGTTGCTGGCAGACCCCGTCATGCAGATCGTGGCCAATTCGCTGCTGCTCTTTGTTTGAAATTTCCAGGATCTCCTGCTCCATGCGTTTGCGCTCTGTTATATCACGGCCGATCCCTTCCACTTCGATCTGCCGGCCGTTCTGCACGATCATTCGGGCATTGATCTCCAGTTTGACCCGCTGACCGCCCGCGCTCAGGAAGTCCCATTCGACGGCAGGAACCTCTGAGCCTTGAAGAACCTGTGCCAGCCATTCGCGTGCCGCTGTTTGCTGGTCAGGAGCCACTAATTCCAGAAGGTTCCGAGAGAGGAGTTCGTTCCGGTTGCGTTGCAACAAACGCTCGCCCATGCTGTTGATCGAAGTCAGGCGTCCAGACAGGTCATGGGTAAACACAACGTCATTGGCATTCTCCAGGAGCTCGCGGAAACGTTCCTTCAATGAGGCTTCGGCCTGTAACTTTTCTTTAATGATGTGGGTTTGTCTAAGCACTCGCCTGCGTAAGAACGCCACCCAGGAGAGGGCTCCCACGATCACTGTGATCAGCAGCCCAACCGTCCAGAGCAGCTTGCGAAGACTCCACCAGGGAGGAGCTCTAAGCACCACAACATCGTTCGGGGTGCGCATCAGGAGCCGGAAGGAGGCTATGCGCCAATCCTCACCATAGTGCCAGTCTTCTATCGCCTCGACCACGCAGACGCCTGTGATCGCAACGCGGCTCCCTTTCTGCAAGTTTTCGAGCCCGGAACCGGGCTGTTCGGGAAGATAAGCATGGAAGATGAAGCCTGAGCTTTGCAGCACCAGGAATGGTTCCTGGCTATGCTCAGCCCGATCGAGCAGAGTCGCCTCCACAGTGATGAGCCGACAGTCGTGATTGCCCTTGAGCGCTTCATCCACACTCAGTTTCTGAGGTTCCGCGGGCGGCCCGGGTTCGATCTTGCGAAAAACGCCGCTTTCCAGCATCGGCGTATACTCACCCCTGGCGGGAAATCCCAGCACCTCAACACGCTCCCCAACTCGGACGCGGCTTGGTTGCCGGGTTTGAATGCAAACTCCTTCGCTGCCCTCCTGGATATAAAGACGATCTGTCGTCCTCAGTGTGACGGTCCCCACCACTTTTAGCCGGTGTCCGTAGGAGCCTTGCGCGCTATACTGAAGGAGGCTCTTGATCGGCTGCGCAGGCACGCTAAAGGGATCACTTGGAGCAGCTTTTTCAATTGTGATGTCTTCCAACCGTGGCACCATCAATCCGAAGTTAAATAGCTGGCGCTGGCGGTTGAACTGAGTGAAGCACACCCCTTTGACCACAACCGTGCTGTCGATCAGGTCTTCGCTTCGAGTCACTGGCAATGCGCTGGCGTACGCTGTTATACGTCCTTCACCGGTGGCCATTTCGAATATGAAATAGAGCCTCTGTTCCTCAAGGCGCACCGATCTCACGACGCCTCGCACTTCCACATACTGGCTGTCCTCCTGGCCGCTGCTTAGGCGTTCGAATGAAACCTGCCGTGCCGGTGGAAATTCTCCCGGCCCCAGCACCTGAATGCGGTCCACCAGCACCACCGGAGCGAACTCGCCACGACCGGTTTTCCCCTCAACCAGGACGCGTTTGCCGGCTGCCGCTCCTTCAGCATAAGTGGGGGTGTAGATATAGATACCGGCCGTTTCATCCTGCAGGAACCGGAACTCCTTGCCGGGAGTCCGCTGATCAAAAAACGTCAGGACACCCTCAAGACGAACGGGAATCCTCAGGTCCGCCTGGTCGGGCGAGAGTGCGCGGACAGCGGCCGCGGTGTGCAGAACCTGGTTCGTGCCGGGTGTCTGAGCCGTCGCCTGCTCCAAAAGAAAGACCAGGCTCGTCCAGATCGCCACGAAAAGCCCACGGGCGCGGAAGCATCGAGTGTGCGTGTCACGGTGAGTGGCGGTGGTCATTTCAGGTTTCGCACAGTTGAGGCGTCTTATGAATGCATAGTGAACCGAAACAGGCTTGGCAAGGCTGATCCCTTCACGCCCCGTTGCAGGTCCGGGGTGGGGTTCGTGGACGAACCCCGCTTAAGCCGGGGAATCCGCCGTTCGCTGCTTCAGACTTGGTTGCCGGCAGACTTGTGCTACAATGGTTCACTGTAAGTGAGTCGTTACTAAAATAACAAACAGAACAGGCAATATTATATATGGCAGTCTTAGTTGGTTCAAAAGCCCCCTTCTTTAAAGCACCAGCAGTTATTAACGGCGGTGAAATGGTTGATTCCTTCTCACTGGAGCAATACCTCGGTGAGAATTACGTTGTCTTCTTTTTCTACCCTGCGGATTTTACTTTTGTGTGTCCCACGGAGATCCTTGCGTTTCAAAAGCGGCAGGCCGATTTTGAGAAGCGCAATACCATAGTGGTGGGGTGCTCGGTGGATTCACAATTCTCGCATTGGAAATGGCTTAACACGGAAGTCAAGGACGGTGGAATCAAGGGCGTCAAGTATCCGCTAGTCGCAGATCAGACCAAGACTATTGCCAAAGCATACGACGTATTGGCAGGGCGCTACGAAATTGAAACGGATGGCGACATGACTTTTATTGGCACCCCGATGGCCTACCGAGGCTTGTTCCTGATCGATAAGCAAGGCACGGTTCAGCACCAGGTGGTGAACAATTTCCCGCTTGGCCGCAGCATTGAAGAGGTTCTGCGCATGGTCGATGCCCTGCAATTCACCGAGACTCATGGCGAGGTTTGTCCAATGGATTGGCATGCGGGTCAGGATGCGATGAAAGCAACACCCGAAGGAGTGTCGGCCTACCTTAGCAAACACTAATCGTATTGGTGGCTTCGCGGCCCCAAATGGATGTGGAACACCCGGCGGACCTCATGGCCGCCGGGTGTTTGTTATTTCCCCGGGCAGCCGTCTCTTGCAACCCGCCCGTGCAGGGCGTATAAGAGTAGGGTCCTAGCTTGGGAACAGAATGAAACCCACAATCCTGCTGGTTGAAGACGAGGAGACGGATGCCTATTTCGTCGGTTGGGCCATCCAAAAGACAGGCTGCGATTGGCTGCTCCACCACGTAGATGACGGCCAGCGGGCCGTGGAATACCTGGAGCGCACCAATGGTTTTGAGGACATCCAAAAATACCCCACACCGGACCTGGTGCTTCTGGACCTAAACATGCCCCGGATGAGCGGATTTGAGTTCCTGGAGTGGATTCGCGGACAGGAAAAATGGAAGAACATCCGGGTCGTTATCCTCTCATCCTCCGACCACCCTGCCGATGTTGAGCGGGCACGTGGGTTAGGTGCTACTGAATACCGAATCAAGCCTCATAACCCTGCGGGACTTTTGGAGTTTGTTCGAGAAGTGCGCGAGCGCTGGCTGCCGGACACTGCGGTTGACGCGCCGGACGCAGCAAAACAGAAACCTTCGCTGCATCCTTAGCAAGGCCTTTGACGCTTGTTCCCACTTCCTCTAATGTTTGCGGATGGCAGGTAATACCCAGGTTTTGACTGCGCCGGGCGATGTTGCTGAGTTCGTTCGTTCGCGCATGCCCGCAGCAGGTTTGTTTGCGGGGCAAAGTTGGCAAACCGCAACAGCTCCGTTCGCCTTAGAGCCAGCTCAGGCAAAGCAGCTTGAGAGTCTCGGGCGCATGCTTCTCCAGTTCTATCGTGCTCTGAACCTGCTCTATCGGAAATCTGTGGAGGGCAAACAGCCTTCATGGGTCGCCGCCTGGCTGGATCAGGGAAAGCCTGCTCACCTTGTGGAGGTGCAGCGCTCTGCAGCGTTCAAGAACGAACTTCCCCGGGTCATCCGGCCTGATCTCTTGCTTGGTGAGGGGGGCTTTCACATCACTGAGTTGGATTCCGTCCCTGGTGGAATCGGCCTGACCGCGTGGCTCAACCAGGTTTATGCCGACGCTGGGTTTCCGGTCATGGGCGGAAGGGAGGGCATGCTGAAGGGGTTCAAGAACATCTTCGGCGACGCTTCAGCCGTTCATATCGTTGTCTCAGATGAGGCTGGCTCTTACCGCCCGGAAATGGAATGGATCGCAAGTCAGTTGGATCCAAGCCGGTTCAAAGTCAGGGGCCCCGAGTTTTCCGAATTCGCTGACGGGGAAGCCATCTATCGTTTCTTCGAATTGTTCGATCTGGACAACGTGCCAGCCGCCGGTCGTATCATCGAACTCGCCCAGGCGCAGCGCATTAAGCTTACGCCACCGCCCAAGAGTTTCTTCGAAGAGAAGATGACGTTTGCGTTGCTCTGGAATCGAAACCTGGAGTCGTTTTGGCGGCAGGAGCTGGGGGAGAGTTTCTTTCAAAAGCTCCTGCAGCTTGTGCCTCGCACCTGGATCATTGACCCAGCAGTGCTGCCTCCGCAGGCCGCTTACCCGGGTCTGGAGCTTACAAGCTGGCAACAGCTCAAAACGTTGTCGCAGAAAAAGCGCGATTTCATACTGAAGGTCTCCGGTTTTTCTCCCGAGGCTTGGGGCGCTCGCGGTGTCTATCTTGGGAGCGATTTGCCGCAGGCCGAATGGTCAGATGCCGTGGATAAAGCTATCGCGAGTTACGATCGTTCTCCTTATATACTCCAGCCCTACGAAAAGACGCGTCTCGTCCCGATCAGCCATTACGACTTCGAGCAGACCCAGACGATCACATTCCAAGGGCGCGCACGGATTTGTCCCTATTATTTTACCGCAGGTGAAGGTGACCGCGCACGGGCAGAGCTCGGTGGGGTATTGGCGACAATTTGCCCCGCAGATAAAAAAATTATCCACGGAATGTCCGACGCTGTGCTCGCTCCATGCCTGGCAGCGGTCGTGGAATAACAGGCGGCGCGCATCCGATTGGCGTTACACCCGTTCTTGTGCCAACTTCAAGGCACATGAGATGGTCTTTGCGTCTAGGCAGCCTGGCTGGCATCGGGGTTTTCGTGCACCTCACTTTCCCGCTCCTGCTGATCTACGCGGGCTATAGGAATTACTCCGTGCGCCAGCATTGGCCGGACGCTTGGATTGGGATCGGGTTCGTCCTCGTTTTGTTTGGAATCATTGTTCTTCATGAGTTGGGGCACGCCTTGACAGCCAGGCGGTTTGGGATTGGCACTCAGGATATCACATTGCTTCCCATTGGAGGGGTCGCGCGGCTGGAACGCATGCCCGATGACCCGCGGCAGGAACTGCTTGTTGCACTGGCCGGACCAGCCGTAAACGTCGCTTTGGCACTGTTCTTCTTCGCTCTGGCCGGAGGTAGCCACGAAATTTCCTCATGGTTGGATATGAACGTGGTCGGGCAGGACTTCATCATGAGCCTGGTCTGGGTCAATATCGCCCTGACCCTCTTCAATCTCATTCCGGCGTTTCCGATGGACGGAGGGCGAGTGCTCCGTTCGTTGCTGGCGCTTAAACTCTCCTATTTGCTCGCGACGCAAATAGCGGGGCGCGTGGGGCAGTTGCTTGCGGTGGGTTTCATGGCCGTGGGCTTTTTCTACAATCCATTCATGATCGTGATCGGTATGTTTGTATGGCTGGGCGCGGCGCAGGAAATCCGAGTAGTCCGTCTGCGAGCTGTGCAGGATTCAAATTGACTGTTCCCTTATTCTGAGAAGTTTTAAGCTTCGACAATTGTCATGAACCACCTCAAAGAACTTTTTGAGAACAACCGAACCTGGGCGGAGAGCATCCAGCGCGAGGACCCGGAGTTTTTCCGCCGGTTGGCACGGCAGCAGAGGCCTGCCTACTTGTGGATCGGCTGTTCAGATAGCCGGGTGCCGGCCAATGAGATTGTGGGGTTGCTGCCTGGCGAGCTTTTCGTCCATCGCAATGTAGCCAACATGGTGGTGCACACCGATCTAAACTGTCTCTCGGTGATGCAGTTCGCCGTGGATGTGCTTAAGATCAAGCACATCATCGTCTGCGGCCACTATGGTTGTAGCGGTGTGCAGGCCGCGCTGCGCCATGACCGATTGGGGTTGGTGGATAACTGGCTGCGCCACCTTCAGGATGTGCGCCATAAACACCGGGAGCGTTTGCCTGAGACTTCCCAGGAAGAGCAAAGCGACCGGCTGTGTGAGTTGAACGTCGTGGACCAGGTCGCCAACGTGTGCCATACATCGATCGCACGCGAGGCTTGGGAGCGGGGGCAGGAGCTGTCAGTACATGGCTGGGTTTATGGGCTTCAGAACGGGTTATTAAAGGACCTAAAAGCAACGGTCAGTGGCTTTAGTGAACTTCCTGAAGTTTACGATGGAGCTGTGGCGGCTTTATCGAAAAGTGGGCCCAAACCCGCTCCGTAAACGTTAACTTTTGTCTTTTTACCTTCCTTTGGTGCAAAATAGGGTTAACTTTTGCCAACGCGGGTGAAGTCGAGGCAAAGGACTGGGAGCACATTGACGGCGCGGAAGGCTAACGCCGATAATTAGTACAGCTATCGGCGAAACAAACATCGAACAATCAGTCACTACCGCTTGCTTCTGAGGCGGCTCGACATGGCTATTTCGGCCTGACGGAGGTGTGTCGATGGACAGTCTTTAAAGGAACTCAAAACCGAACTGGATTTAGCTCCGCTGAACTATTGATAAATATGCAGACGACTAGCAGCAGCACACAAAGGGTCGAGCAGGCGCACGATATCCTGCACCAGGTGACACAACACCCGCTCGACGCGATCTTTTCGCCGAAAGTGGTGGCCGTAATCGGCGCCACCGAGAACAAGGGCAGTGTAGGGCGAACGGTTTTTCAAAACATGGGCCGTGGCGGATTTCAAGGCGTTGTTTACCCAGTAAACCCCAAACGCGCCAGCGTGCTATCAGTCAAGGCGTACCCCTCGATTGGGTCACTGCCAGAGAAAGCTGATCTGGCTGTGATTACCACTCCTGCCAGCACGGTTCCGGGTCTGATCAAAGAATGCGCCGCGGCAGGTGTCAAAGGTGTGATCATCATCTCAGCCGGCTTCAAGGAAGTTGGCCCGGCAGGTGTGGAACTCGAGCGCCAGGTCCTCGAGGAGGCCCGCAAAGGCGGCATCCGGATTGTCGGCCCGAACTGTCTCGGTGTGATGAACCCCCACAACGGGTTGAACGCAACGTTCGCCACCACGATTGCACGGCCTGGATCTGTTGGCTTTATCAGCCAGTCTGGCGCTCTCTGCACAGCCATTTTGGATTGGAGCCTGCGAGAGAACGTTGGGTTTAGCTCGTTCGTATCCATCGGCTCCATGCTCGACGTGAATTGGGGCGATCTGATCTATTACCTGGGCGACGATCCGAATACCAAAAGCATTGTGATTTACATGGAATCGATCGGCGATGCCCGTTCATTCCTATCCGCAGCTCGCGAGGTCGCGCTGACCAAACCCATCATCGTGATCAAAGTCGGGCGCACAGAGGCCGCCGCCAAGGCCGCCGCTTCGCATACCGGCTCTTTGACCGGCAGCGATGAAGTCTTGCAGGCCGCTTTCCGACGCGTCGGTGTTTTACGAGTCTCCACGATTGCCGAGTTGTTTCATATGGCAGGTGTGCTGGCGAAACAGCCGCGTCCGCAAGGCCCTCGCCTGACGATTGTCACCAATGCAGGTGGTCCGGGTGTGCTGGCCACCGACATGTTGATCGGCAGCGGCGGGTTGTTGGCCGAGCCCTCCAAAGCGACGATCGATACACTCAATGGCTTCCTCCCTTCTGCTTGGAGCCATGGCAACCCTGTGGATATCCTTGGAGACGCCGGTTCAGAACGATATGCCAAGGCAGTGAAAATTGCCGCTGACGATCCGAACAGCGACGGTTTGCTTGTGATCCTGACTCCTCAAGCCATGACCGATCCCACGGCAACTGCCGCGGAGCTCAAGCCTTACGCGAAACTACCAGGCAAACCTTTGCTCGCTTGCTGGATGGGCGGACAGGACGTTGAGGCTGGCGAAGGCATCCTGAATCAGGCGGGGATTCCGACTTACAAGTATCCCGACACTGCGGCCCGCGCCTTCTATTACATGTGGCGCTACACCTACAACCTGCGTGCCCTGTATGAAACCCCGGCTCTGGTCTCTGAGCAAAGCGCCGATGCCGCTGGCCGCGCCAAGGCGGAAGCCATTCTCAACAGCGTTAAAAAGACTGGACGCACCATCCTGACTGAGTTCGAATCCAAGGAGTTGCTGAGTGCCTACGGCATTCCGACCGTCGATACCCGGATTGCCAACACAGAAGACATGGCGGTTAAGTTAGCCGGAGATATTGGCTACCCTATCGTCCTCAAGCTTTACTCGGAAACCATCACTCACAAGACCGATGTGGGTGGCGTGCAGTTGAACTTGCGCAATGAGGAGGCGGTTCGCCGTGCTTATCAGGCGATTGAAACGTCGGTAGCACAGCGGGTCGGGAAAGAACACTTCCTTGGTGTCACTGTTCAACCCATGATGAAGCTCGATGGCTACGAGCTGATCATCGGGAGCAGTCCGGACGCTCAGTTTGGCCCGGTGCTCCTGTTTGGCACAGGCGGCCAGCTCGTGGAAATCTTCAAGGATCGTTCCCTGGGGCTGCCCCCGCTCAATGCGACTCTGGCTCGCCGCATGATGGAGCAGACCAAGATTTTCGAAGCCCTCAAGGGTGTTCGTGGCCGAGCTCCGGTGAACATCGCAGCTTTGGAAGAGTTGCTGGTCCGCTTTAGCCAACTCGTGGTCGAGCAACCCTGGATCGCAGAGATCGATATTAACCCGTTGCTGGCTTCGCCGGAACGGCTGATCGCCCTGGACGCCCGCGTGGTGCTGCACGGCAACGGCATGACCGAAGCCAAACTGCCGCGCCCGGCAATCCGCCCCTATCCCACGCAGTATGTTGAATCGTGGTCGCTAAAGAGTGGCGCCGAAGTGCTGATCCGACCGATCCGGCCCGAAGATGAGCCCCTGCTCGTGAAGTTCCACGAGACGCTATCTGAGGAAAGTGTCTACTACCGCTATTTCAGCCAGTTGAAGCTGGACCAGCGCATTGCTCACGAACGTCTCACCCGCATGTGCTTCAACGATTATGATCGGGAAATCGCACTCGTCGCTGAGCACAAAGACCCGAAAACCGGAGATCGACAGGTGTTAGGCGTTAGCCGCCTCAGCAAGGCCCGTGGCATCAATGAGGCAGAGTTTGCCATGATCATCAGTGACCGTTTTCAAGGCCAGGGTTTGGGCACCGAACTTCTCACCCGCCTGGTTCAAATCGGTCGGGATGAAGGATTGCGGCGCATTACGGCAAACATGCTGCCTGAAAATCACGCGATGCATCATGTGAGCAAGAAGGTCGGCTTCAAGCTGCACCGTGCACAAAACTCACAAGAATTCCGCGCAGAAATCGTGTTGAAGTAGTTCAACACGAAACATCAGTTTAATCGCAAAGCGGCGGTTCCTCCCGGAACTGCCGCTTTGAGTTGGGGGTGAAGGCAATCCCGGTTTTAGCCTTTAGCCCTTAGCTTTTGGCCTTTATAGTTCTCCTTGCATGATCGTGGAACTGATTAATACCGGAAGTGAGCTCATGCTGGGACGAACTCTGAACACGCACCAGCAATGGCTCTGTCGTAAACTCGCCGACCTGGGTTATGTAGTCAGCCGCCAGGTCGCCGTGCCCGACACCGCCCAGGATATTTTGCAGGCCGTGCGCGAGTCTCTGGGACGCGCCGACCTGATTATTACCACTGGCGGTTTGGGGCCAACTTCCGATGACATCACCCGGGAATTGATCGCTGAGCTTCTCGGAAAGAAGTTGGTGCACGATTCGAATGTCGCCAGCGTGATTGAGGGGTACTTCGCTTCACGCAACCGGGCTACTCCCCCACGCACTTTAGTCCAGGCGCAGGTTCCCGAAGGCGCGGTGGTGCTGAACAATGCTTACGGCACGGCTCCAGGATTGGCTATGGAAGTCGCTCCCAATCCGTTCCGTATCAATGCGCCGCCCAGTTGGCTGGTCATGCTCCCCGGGCCGCCGCGCGAGTTGCGGCCTATGTTTCAGGATGTCCTTGTCCCGCTGCTGAAGCGTGTGCTGCCGCCCACTGAGTGCTTTGTATGCCGCACGCTGCGGGCAACTGGCATGGGGGAATCACTCGTGGAACAGAACGTGGCCCCGGACCTGACTGCCGCCGTTCAGGCCGGTTTGCAGTTGGGCTATTGCGCGCGCATTGGGCAAGTCGATGTGCGATTGGCTGCTGCCGGGGAGAGCGCCAGCGCGCTTGTTCAGGAAGCTGAGCGCCTTGTCCGCTCACGAATTGGACCTTTTATTTACGGCGAGGAGGACCAGGAAATAGAGGAAGTCGTGGTCCGGATGCTTACGCAACGAAAGGAAACTCTGGCGCTGGCTGAATCCTGCACGGGCGGATGTCTTGCAGATCGTATCACAAATATTCCCGGTGCCTCTGCCGTATTTCTTGCCGGACTGGTGACCTACAGCAACGAAGCCAAGCAGCGCTTCCTGGGTGTGAACGCCAGCACGATCGCGGAACATGGAGCCGTCAGCGAAGAAGTTGCGCGGCAGATGGCAGAAGGGGCTCGGGCACATGCCAAGGCGGACTATGCCATTTCCATCACTGGTATCGCGGGGCCCGGTGGAGGCACGCCGACAAAACCTGTGGGCACAGTTTATATTGGTATTGCTGGTCCCTTTGAAACAATTGTTCAACACAATGTGAACAGTTGGGATCGGGAAACCTTTAAGTACGTGACCTCACAGCAGGCTTTAGAAATGTTGCGGCGCGCCATCTTGGGTCGGCAGGGATCAGGCACCTAGGTAAGAAAGCCAGGAGGGCACGCAGGGTTGCCTGGTAGGCGCCTTTCGCATGGCTCTGGGGAACTCACCGACTGAAGTGTCATGGGTAAATGTGTTTAGCTGAGTCATCTAAATTCATTTATGCGCATCATCCTCCAGCACACCCAAACCGGGCTCTTCTACGCAGGCCCCGAGAACTGGACCAGTGACGACCATGCTGCTCTGACGTTCGAACGCACAGATTCAGCCATGGACCTGGTGTATGAGCGAAAGCTTGAGCACACCCGGCTTCTGATGCGCTTTGAGCAGCCTTTCCTTGAGATACCCTTAAGCATTGCTGGTTTTGGCCGTTGATCGCGACTGACAAGTCGCAACGGTTCCTGAGCCAGGCGGCTTTGGACGATCACTTCCCAAACGTCTGTCCCCACTGGGTTTCCATTCGCCCGCGCGCAGGAATTGACCCCGTATCATTTCCATTTTCGTGACCCGAACTTAACATCAACATGCAGAACAATTACAACAAACCAAAACATCGGCGGCCCAGTTCCACCATGGACATTCTGGGGCTGAACCAAACCCGGCATGTGCCTCAGCGATGGGCGGGCCATTTGGAAAGCCTGACGCTTCTTCGCGAGAAACTCAGCGGGGATCGAGCCATTCGGAGTCTCGACGCGCGAGAAGAAATTGCAACGTTCAGCGAGCATATGGCCGATGCAGCCACCGATTCCTACGATCGGGATTGGTCCCTGGCAATGGCATCATCCAACCAGGCGCTGCTATACGAGATCGACCAGGCCGTGAACCGGATTTTCAGCGGCCAGTATGGTGTGTGTGAGATAACGGGCGAAGCCATCGATGCGGAACGGCTCCGCGCGATCCCGTGGACGCGCTTCTCCACTTCCGCGCAGGCTTCCCTTGAAGAGCGCGGCGCCGCACACCGCCCACATCTGGGTGAATTGGGCACTTATAATCGTAATGAGAAGGCCGATTCCGAGGACGGCGAGGATGAGCCGGAAACCGAGACTTCGAAAAGTAGCAAATGACCCCGCTTTCCCGCGGTGTCGGCACAAAGAAGGGTAGGGGCATGGCCACAGTTCAAACCAGGGCCCGGAAACGAGCTACGGGGGATAAGACTCAACCGGCAGGTTCAGCGCAGATTGATGCGCAGCCTGCCGGCGAGGTGGATGCTCTAGAAATGATTCCGCCTGATGTGGCGGGGTGCTCAATCGATCTGGACGGTCGTGAGGTTAAGCTCACCAATTTGAAGAAACTCTTCTGGCCTGACCTGGGCATCAACAAGGGAGATCTTCTAAGGTATTACTCTACGGTTGCACCCTGGCTATTGCCCCACCTGGAACGCAGGGCAATGGTAATGAAGCGGTATCCAAACGGCGCCGCCGGGAAATTCTTTTTCCAAAAGCGCGCGCCTTCGCCTCGCCCTGAGTGGATCGAGACGTGTGAAATTACCCATGCATCTCACAGTGTTATTGAATTCCCCATAATCAACGATATGGCTTCGCTGCTTTGGGTGATCAACCTGGGATGCATTGATCTGAATCCATGGTATGCCCGGTGCGATGACGTGGACCGACCTGATTACCTGCACTTCGATTTGGATCCCGTGCCCGAGGCTGGTTTCGATCGTGTCCGTGAGTCCGCCCTGCTAGTGCGTAAAGGTCTTCAGGCGTTGGGTATGACGCCGCTGGCAAAAACCACCGGCTCCCGTGGAATTCACGTTTATGTGCCGATTGTTCGTGACCCGGAGCAAAAGGAGGTTTGGGCCTTCGCCAAAAAGTTCGCTGTGGAATTGGCAAAGCTTCGTCCCAAGGTGGTCACTACCGAGTATCGCATCGCCAACAGACCTGCTGGCAGGGTGCTGGTGGATTACAACCAGAACGCTTGGGGAAGGACATTGGCCTCTGTTTACTCCGTGCGCCCGAAACCCCTTGCCACAGTCTCGACGCCTGTTACTTGGGAGGAAATCGAATCCGGCATCGAAATCGAGGATTTCCGGATTGATAATGTTCCCAAGCGTTTAAGGGAATCAGGCGACCTTTGGAAGCCACTGCTCGAAGCGGAAGGGCGCTTCAACTTGCGCAAGGTGATGTGAAGCTCCCTGAAGCCATTGAACGTGGATCGCGGAAAGACTAGCGAGTCGCGAGTCTGAAGATGGCTATTTTACTATCGCTCGCCAAAAAGCGGTTCGACCCTGAGGAAGTGGTATCAAGACCGCCTGGGTTTGGTTGGTCATGACCACATTCGTGGTCGTAGTCCATCCGAGTCCCAGGGCAGGACAAACCTCGACCGCGTATGAGCGGCCGATTTCACCGGTAACAGTTAACTGCAAACCGCCTGTAACCGAGGCGATGTTTAAACTCGGAGCGACCGGTTCGGGTTCGGTTGCCGGATCATCGCTAAAATTGGGGATGCCGTCATGATCGGAGTCATTCGGATCGTCGATCGAGAGCATCCAACTGACATAATCCTCCTCCCCGGAGCTGGGGGAGCCATCCAGGAAATCCATCCATCCATAGTAATTGGTGGGCCATGAACTTTCCCGATACAGAGTGGTTGGGTAGAAACTGTATTCTCCCAGGGTCGCCAGATTAGTCCAAACTCCATCCTCCACATCCAACTCATCGAAAATATTGGTCGGATTCCTGGTTAACGCGACTGTCCCGTCTATGGTCTCGTCCAATGCGTCGGTCTGCACCCAATGAACCGAGCCGGTGATGCCGGAAGCCTCTGCTACGTATGCAATTTTTCCGGTGAATTCCAGGATCTGAAAGGTATGAGTGGTAGTAAGCCAGGTCGTATAGGCGTTTTGTTTCAAGCGGATGGTGCAGGAACCGACACTCGACCCTGCTGCACGGCTCCAAGTAACCTGGGCAATGCCGCTGCCTAGAAAGTTGAACTCATAGGTGCCGGAGCTGGTGCCTGAGATGGCTTGCGCCGTTTCGAAGAAATCGGTGTAGCCGTTATTGTCCACATCCTGATAGGGAGGCAGGTTCAGGCGCAGATCCGCAACATCCTCAGTATCCAACCAGGTATCGGTCAAAACCAGGTAGCTGAAGTGGGATGGCCCTTCCAGCCAATTCGGAGCGAGTTCGCCGTTCTTGAACGAATTGATCGTTGTTAACGCGAGTTCATACTGGTTGTTTATGTCATGGCCTGCGTTGATACGAACTGAGGCGCAATACATCCGTCCGTTAGCCTCCAAGGCCCAGCTTCTCAGAGGGCTGTTCAAACCGATGGATGCGAGAATTATCGCCAGAAAAAGTCGAGAAATCACATGCATGCCGTGGGAGAATGAGACCGCCAGGCTCGTTTCCTGTCAATCGTATTCTCTTCCGCCGGGAGGCACCTGCTGGTCTGGTGGGTGAATGACGGAGACCTAGCTTGCAGTCCAATGTTCCAACAGGGGACCGCTGAATCCGAATATGGGATCCGATTTCGGCAACGGCACGTTCGCAACGTTTTCATCTGTAACCGGCCGTTCGCCGGGAGCGCCATAACACAGATCCCATTCCTGGCCTTCGGGGTACGCGCCCACAACAGCAAAATCGGAGCTGGCTCCCAGGTTTTTGTGGGCCACTCCGGCTGGGATGATCACGACGTCCCCGCAACGCAGCTTGCGGTTGATGCCTTCCGGGCCTCCAAACTGAACACTGGCATTGCCCGAGTACACGGCCAGGACCTCGTGCGCGGTGCTATGATAATGATGATAGGTGTAAATGGACCCACGCCAGGAGCCGGACCAGTGATTGGCTGCCAGCAACCGCTCAATGGCCTCAGGAGAATTTCCACCAGGAAGCTTGAGCACCTGGTCCAATACAAGCAGAGGAAGCTTAGGATTATTAGGGACGCCTCCCTTAGCCGGCAGGATTTGGGTGTACACCTGGGGGCTGGCGGTGATTTCCACGGATTGAGTCATTTGTGCGCCAAGGTGAATGATTGTTCGTGTTTTACCAATGGAGTTTATCCCCCAAAAAAAGCGGGCGCATTTTTGCAGACCAGTTATTGTTAGCGCATGGCGAAGAAGTTGTTCCTTCTGGATGGTATGGCGCTCGTTTACCGTGCGCATTTTGCGCTGGCTGCGCGCCCCATTCTCAACTCGCAAGGAGTGAACACCTCCGCCTTGTATGGCTTTACCCAGACTCTCCTGGAGATCATCCGAACACAGTCGCCGACTCACCTGTCGGTGGCGTTCGATACCGCGGCGCCGACCCAGCGGCATGTCGAGTTTGCTGATTACAAAGCGAACCGGCAGGAGATGCCCGAGGACCTCAGCGCCGCTTTGCCCCATGTTCGCCGCATGATTGAAGCCTTCAACATCAAAGTGCTAACCTGTGATGGTTATGAGGCTGATGATATTATTGGAACACTGGTGAAGCAGGCTGAGAAGAAGGATTTTCAAACTTTCATGGTGACTCCGGACAAGGACTTCGGGCAACTGGTGAGCAACTCAACCTTCTTATTCAAGCCCGGGCGCATGGGGGATACCTCGGAACTCATGGGATTGCCGGAAATCTGCTCCCGGTGGGGGATTAGCGATCCGATCCAGGTCATAGATATCATCGCTTTGATGGGCGACGCGTCGGATAACATTCCCGGTGTGCCGGGCATTGGGGAAAAGACAGCGATCAAGCTAGTCGGCCAATTCAAAACGGTTGAGAACCTCCTGGAGCATGCTTCGGAGCTCACAGGCAAACTGCGCGAGAATATTTTGGCCAATAAGGACGTGGCACTGCTTTCGAAGCGTCTGGCGACTATTAACGTGAATTCCCCATGTCTTGTGGATTTGGAGAGCCTGGAGTTGCAGCCCTATGACGAGCCGGCTCTCAAAAGCCTCTTCACGGAATTTGAGTTCAACTCAATTGGGAAACGTCTCTTTGGAGATAACTTTCGGGCAGGACGAGGCGGAGTCGCCGGCGGGAGCGACGCCTTAGGCTCCCCGGCGCCAAAACGCCAGGCAGGGCAGGGGGAGATGGTGTTCGAGGCTGCACCTAAGTCGGAATCCGGCGATCTGATTCAGAGCGATTCTGCTCCGAAAATCCTGCGAACGATAAAGGATGCGCCCCTAAAGCTCCAGATGGTCGAGAGCGCTGGCCAGCGTGCGGAGTTGATCGCGCAATTGAGGAACGTCCCTTTGGCCGCAATCGAACTACTCACCTCAGGATCTAATGCGAAGTCCACGATGCTCCGCGGTTTTGTGCTGGCGTTGGATACCGTTGGTGGCTGGCAGGTCAAATTGCCTGCCGCCCGGGCGGATGTTTCTGCAGTTCTCCAGGAGTTTCAACCCATTTGGGAACGGTCGGATTTGGTGCTGACCGGGCACGACCTGAAATTCTGTCTGAGCGTGTTCCTGTGGCACGGGGTGACGCTCCGGGCCAGCCTGTTCGATACCATGATCGCGCACAGCCTGATCGAGCCGGATCAGCGCCACGCGTTTGAGTATCTTTCCGAAGCCTACCTTGGCTATACGCCGCAGTTACGGGCGGAGGAGGCACAGCCGAGCCTGTCTCTCGGGTTGGAAACCGAAGGAGGCAATGCTTCCGATCAGCAGGCATCAGTCGCGTTGGAACGTGCGGTGCTAAACCTTCAGTTGCGGGAAGCCCTCACGCCGTTATTGCGTGAAAAACAACAGGAAAAGGTTTTCTACGAGATAGAGGCTCCGCTGGTACCGGTCCTGGCCGCCATGGAGCACGCAGGAATCCGTGTTGATGCGAGTGCCTTGAACGACTTTGCCGATCAACTCGGAAAGGAAATCGAAAAACTCGGCAGTGACATCTGCCGTCTTGCCGGGACCAATTTCAACCTGAACTCTCCACGACAGTTGGGGCAGATCTTGTTTGAGTCGCTTAAAATCTGCGCCTCCCCCAAGAAGACAAAGAGTGGCCAGTATGCCACCGATGAGCAAACCCTTGCCACGCTGGCCCCGGACCATGAGATCGTGCGTTTTCTACTGGATCACCGTGCCGCATCGAAGCTGAAGACCACATACGCGGACGCGCTGCCTACTGCAATCTGGCCTGCCACAAAGCGGATTCACACAACGTATAACCAGGTCGCAACTTCCACCGGACGGCTCAACTCTCAGAACCCGAATTTACAGAATATCCCCATTCGCACCGAGCGTGGTCAGGAAATCCGAAAAGCCTTTGTGCCCGGTAGTAGCGAGTTCCTGCTGCTCTCAGCAGATTACTCCCAGATTGAGTTGCGAATCATCGCCGCGTTGAGCAAAGAAAAGGGTCTTATAGAGGCCTTTCAGACCGGGGCGGACGTCCATACTGCAACGGCCGCCCGCGTCTTTGGTGTCTTCCCGGACATGGTAACTCCGGAGATGAGGCGTAAAGCGAAAATGGTGAACTACGGCATCGCCTATGGCATCTCGGCTTTTGGGCTGGCGCAACGTCTCGCTATTCCGCGCCGGGAAGCCAGCGAAATCATTCAGGAATATTTTCGGCAGTTTCCTGGCATCCGTACGTTCATGGATACAACCATCGCATTTTGCCGGCAGCATGGTTACGTCGAGACTGTGACAGGCCGGCGACGCTACCTCCGGGACATCGTGTCCTCAAATGCAACCGTGCGCTCCTCAGCGGAACGTAACGCGATCAACGCGCCAATTCAGGGAACGGCTGCCGACATGATCAAAGTGGCCATGATCCGCATTTTCGGAGAACTGCAAAAGCGCCAGTTGCGCACGCGGATGCTTCTGCAAGTGCATGATGAACTCGTCTTCGATGTGCATCGTGAGGAGGAGGCGGTGGTCCGTTCGCTGGTTGAGGACAAGATGAGGAATGCGATTTCGTTGGACGTGCCTATTGAAGTTGAAGTGGGTGTTGGTGAGACGTGGCTCAGTGCGCATTAACCTGAGCGACTGCGATAAAGCACCTGCGAATTTGCAGTCCCGAGATCGTTATACCCACGGTGTCAGGTGATGTTCGCAGCCTGCCATGGCGTCGTTTCAATGCAGACGAGTTTGTCTAATGGGGTACATAACTACTAGTTTTTAGGAGGGTCTCGCCCGAGCATGTCTTGGAAGCGTCGGTTCATCCGCCTTACTCGCAGTCATGTCGGAACAAATAGACACTCGTAATAATCCGTCCAAAACGGAAGGACAGTGTGGCACGGTCACAGAAGGCCGTCCTCACTCACAGGGGGACCCTGAGGAGAGCACTCTCTCCTCGTTATCCGGGCGCGCCAGCGGCGAAATGCCACGGACGAGTTTCGACGCATTCCTCGAAGCAGCACCTGACGCCGTGGTTGTCGTGGGGCGCGAAGGCCGAATCGCGATTGTAAACACCCTCACGGAAAAGATGTTTGGTTACAGCCGCGGTGAAATGCTGGGGCAATCCATCGAGATGCTCGTTCCTGAACGCTTTCGCCACGTACACGTGCGCGATCGCCGTGGTTACGAACGGAACCCACGCACCCGCCCCATGGGCGCAGGGCAGGAGTTGTGGGGACGGCGCAAGGACGGCACCGAGTTTCCGGTCGAGATTAGTCTAAGCCCTTTGGAGACCGAGCAGGGCCGGTTAGTGACCAGCATTATTCGGGATACAACTGAGCGTCGAGTGACTGAAGAGCGAATCAAGGCATCGCTGCGGGAGAAAGAGGTTTTGCTGAAGGAAATCCATCACCGGGTTAAGAATAATCTGCAGGTCACATCCAGCTTGCTCAAGCTGCAATCGATGTACATCCAAGACCCTGCGGCTCGCGAACTTTTCGCGGAGAGCCAGAATCGGATTCGGTCCATGGCGCTGGTGCACGAGAAGCTGTACCAATCCAGCGATCTGTCCCAGGTTAACTTTTCCGATTACATCGAAAGCCTGGCCGCCTTGTTGTTTAGATCGTATGGAGTTGATCCCGCACTAATAACCCTTCGGCTTGAAACCGAGAAAGCGTTTCTCAGCATCGAGACTGCCGTCCCGTGTGGGTTGATCGTCAACGAGCTGCTTTCCAATTGTCTTAAACACGCCTTTCCCGGGAAGAGATCGGGGGAGGTTCGTGTTCGAATCGCTTCCCAGGATCAGGGACAGCGCCTTCTTTTGTCGGTTGCTGATAACGGTGTGGGCTTGCCACCAGGGCTTGATGTCGAGCATGGGGGCACGCTGGGCTTGCAGTTGGTTCGAACTTTGAGCCGTCAAATAAGTGGGCAATTCGAAATTTACACCGGGGAATGGACTGAATTTCGCGTTCAATTTGTTCCTCCCAAAAACTCTGAATAGCGTGTCAAACGTACCAAAAATACTCATCGTTGAAGACGAAACCATCGTGGCCATGGACATCGAACGAGGTTTGCGGGGTTTAGGCTATGCGGTGATCGGCGCCATCGGCAACGGCGAACAGGCAGTTGAACTCGCCCAGGCGCAGCGCCCCGATTTGATCCTCATGGACATCCGGCTAAAAGGCGCGATGGACGGGATCGAAGCTGCCAGTCAAATCCGGTCGCGCCAGGGAATTCCAGTGATCTTCCTTACGGCGCATGCCGATGAGGCGACTGTTGAGCGTGCCAAGGTTGCGGAGCCTTATGGCTACCTGCTCAAGCCTTTCGTGGATCAGGAACTGCATACAGCCATCGAGATTGCCCTGAACAAGAGGCGTGCCGAACTGGCGGTGCTCAGTGAGGCTGGGCGCGCCTTGCAGCAAAGCGAAGAGCGGTTTCGCCTGCTGGTTGAAAGCCTCAAAGATTACGCCGTGTTTCTTCTCGATATCGGTGGCCGCGTCGTCACATGGAATCCAGGAGCCGAACGCCTAAAGGGCTTCCGCGAGTCAGAGATCAGCGGGCGCCATTTCTCGGTTTTTTTTACTGCCGATGAGGTCCTCAGAAACTACCCCGATCACTTGCTAAACCTGGCTGCCCACGAAGGACAGGCACGTCACGAGGGGTGGCGAGTGCGGAAGGATGGAACCCGCTTCTGGGCTGAGGTGCTTGTAACGGCGCTGCGCGACAACCAGGGGCAGCTAGTCGGGTTCGCAGACATTTGCCGGGATGTGACTGAGCACAAGCGGGCCGAGGAGGAGATTCAAAAACTGAACGCAAGCCTGGAAAGCAAGGTGCGCGAGCGTACAGCAGAACTGGATGCCGCCAATCGCGAGTTGGAAGCCTTCACCTATTCAGTCGCCCATGACTTGCGGGGCCCTCTTCGTGGGCTCCGTGGAATGCTCGACATTCTACAGGGGGAAACCCGCGACCGCCTGCCCATTGAAGCGTTGGATTATCTGGGGCGCGGAACGAACTGCGCGGATCGCATGGGACGGCTTATCGATGATCTGCTGAATTTGTCGAAGGTAGGCCGCACCGGGTTGCGTTGGTCGGAGGTGAACCTGGATAAAGTTGTTGCCGAGGTCATTGGCGAGTTGGAGAGTGAAACACGTGATCGGCAGATTCGCTGGGAGATCGCCCCATTGCCCTCGGTCCAGGGTGATCCGGGCCTCTTAAAGCAGGTTTACGCAAACCTGATTGGCAATGCCGTGAAGTATTCGGCTCATGCCAATCCTGCTCACCTCAAGGTGGGCTCGCGCGACGACCATGGGCAGCAGGTTTTGCTGGTTAGTGATAACGGGGTGGGGTTCGACATGAAATACGCCAGCAAGCTTTTTGAGCCGTTCACGAGGCTGCACGAAGCCCAGGGATTCGCTGGCAACGGTGTCGGATTAGCTATTGTTGATCGGATTGTGCGCAAGCATGGTGGAAAGGTGTGGGCCGAAAGCCGCCCCGGGGCAGGCGCTACTTTTTATTTCACCTTGACCCCGGCGGCGGTTGCCAAGCCTTCCAGTATCGAAAGCGCCAGCCCTAACGAAACGAATTTATGAGGGTTACTCGAGTCCTCGTGGTAGAGGACGAGGCGATTACAGGCATGGATATACGCCAGAGCCTGATCAATAGGGGATATGTCGTGCCGGAGGTCGTGTGTTCTGGTGTGGATGCAGTGGCGGCAGCAGAATCTCTCCATCCGCAACTGGTGTTGATGGACATCCGGCTTCCCGGAGAGATTGATGGTGTTGAAGCGGCGCGCCGCATCCATTATCAGCTCAATATACCTATTGTTTTTCTGACGGCGTTCGCAGACCTGGCTACATTGGAGCGAGCCAAAGCTGCCGAGCCTTGCGCTTATCTCCTTAAGCCTTTCGACGAAACGCTTCTGGCAACCACGATTGAAATTGCCATCAACAAGCATCGTGTTCATGAACTGCTGCTACAGGTCAGCCGTGAGGCTAGACACCGCCAGGAAGTGCAATTCGAGTGCATGGCCGCGTCAGCGGAATACGCGATCCAATTGCTGGACGCCGAAGGGCGTATCCTGACCTGGAACGTGGGCTCCGAGCGGATGCATGGCTGGATGCCGGGTGAGGTTCTTGGCCGTCATTACTCAATACTCTATCCCGAAGAGGAAACCCAGCGGCAACAGCCCGACCGCGATATGGCAATCGCCGTCCGCTCTGAACGGCTTGGACGCTACGGCAGCCAGTTGCGCAAAGGTGGTTCACAATTCCATGCCGAGATCACGATTCTAACAGTCCGCAACTCCGAAGGATCACCTGCAGGTTTTTTACGAATGTCCCGTGAGTTGGTTCCTGGGCCGTTCCCTAACTGACTCGTACCAGCCTCAGGAAGGCGGTAGGTGCCCGTTTATCCTGTGACGGCAGTTCTGAACGCAAAGGCGAGAACGGTGTCTAATGGCTTTCTCCCACGGGACACAGTTTCTCCAGCCGATTTTTCACCATTGTTGCCGTAGATGGGTCATCCTTTATTCCTGCGGGCTAGCCGACTCCGTGGCATCGGAGGTAAATTAATTTTTTTCGCGATATTGGCTTGCGGTTGGTGTCGTGCTTCTTACATTCATGACAACACACATGAGAGCATTGGCTATACGTCAACCAAACCAAAGCCAGGTTCTCGCTTCTTCTTTTCCCTATGAAAGAGTACCAACCTGCTGAAATTAGAAACTTCGCCATTGTCGGACACGCCTCTTCCGGGAAGACCATGCTCAGCGAAGCCATGCTGGCTTGCGCGGGTGTTATCAACCGCATGGGCAGCATCGCTGCAGGCAGCACAGTCTCCGATTATCATGATAGCGAACAGCACCGGAAGATCTCAGTATCGGCCACGCTGATGCACGCTGAATGGCTCGGAAAGAAATTCAATATCATCGATTGTCCAGGATACGCCGATTTCATTAGTGAAGGGTTGGGAGCGCTGCGCGTAGGCGACTTCGCTCTGATCACTATCCACGCGAATCACGGGGTAGGTGTGGGGACTGATGCCGCTTGGAAATATGCCTCACAGTTCGGCATTCCCAAGATGATTGTAATCAATGCGTTCGATAAGGAAGAGACGGATTTTAACAAGGTGCTCGCCCAGATTCGTGAGCATTTTGGTGAGCGAATCATGCCCTTGAGTCTCCCCATTAATCCCGGACCAGGGTTCAATCAGGTATTGGATGTTTTGCGCAATGAGATTGTAACATACGCAACCGATAAGAGCGGGACGTTCAACGAAGCGCCCGCTACCGGTCAGTGGGCCGAGCAGGTTAAAGCTCTTCATAATCAACTCATTGAGTACATCGCGGAATCGGATGATTCCCTCATGGAAAAGTTCTTTTCACAAGGCGGGCTTTCCGAGGAAGAGATGCGGGCTGGCTTGCACAAGGCGGTCCAGGAACAGGTGTTCACTCCACTCTTCGTGGCATCGGCTGAGAACAATATCGGGATCGCTCGATTGATGGATATCATCTCCAAGTACGGCTCTTCACCTGTGGACCGTCAAAAGGTGGCCGCCCATGATGCCAACGGCAAGGATGTTGAGCTTTCGCTCACTGATCCAGAGCCGGTGCTCTATGTGTTCAAGACGATCAGCGAAGCGCAATTTGGCGAGCTTTCTTACTTCCGTGTTTACTCCGGGAGTGTGAAATTCGGCAGTGAGCTTTTTAACAGCACGCGTCGCAGCACGGAGAAGATTGGCCAGATTTACCTGCTCAATGGCAAGAACCGCACCAGTGTGCCTCAACTCGGGCCGGGCGACATCGGGGCAGTGGTTAAACTGAAGGATACCCATACCGGGAACACCCTGTGTTCCCCCAAACGAGTCGTGTCGCTGCCGAAGGTGGAGTATCCCCGGCCCAATATTCATGCCGCCCTTCGGAGCGGTGCCAAGGGTGAGGAAGATAAGATTGCCACTGGCTTGGCGGCTTTGCACCACGAGGACCCCACGTTCGTTCACGCGGTGGATGGGGAGTTGCACCAGACCGTTTTGTCAGCGCAGGGCGAGTTGCACTTGGAAGTAATCGCCGAATGGCTCCGCAAGCGCTACAACGTGCACGTCGAACTTGCCGAGCCGCGAGTGCGCTATCGGGAAACCATCAAGAGCAAGGGTGATTCAAAGTATCGTCACAAAAAGCAGACCGGCGGTGCGGGACAGTTCGCCGAGGTCTGGATGCGCATCGAGCCGAAGCCACGCGACTCAGGCCTGGAGTTCACGCAGTCACTGGTTGGACAGAACGTTGATCGTGTCTTTGTCCCTTCAGTGGAGAGAGGTGTCATGCGCGCGTGCGAGGAGGGCATCCTGGCCGGGTATCGCGTGGTAGATGTGAAGGTCGAGTTTTACGACGGCAAGATGCATCCCGTAGACTCGAAAGACATCGCATTTCAAATCGCCGGCTATTTTGCTTTCAAAGAGTCTTTCGCGGCCGCCAAGCCTTGTTTGCTGGAACCCATCCACCTTGTTGGGATTCGTATCCCTGAAGATTGCATGGGCAAAGTGATGGGTGACCTGTCGAGCCGCCGCGGCAAGATCCAAGGCATGGATGTGGACGGCAGTTTTCAGGTAATTAAGGCCCATGTCCCCGCCAAGGAGCTGTATCGCTACTCCAGCACCTTGAGATCTCTGACCGGTGGGCGTGGCGTGCACACTGAAGACTTCAGTCATTACGAGGAAATGCCGCGCGATCAGGAGCAAAAGGTGATCGAAGAGGGCAAGAAACACCGTCAGGCCAAAGAACCGGTCGAATAACGGAGGCATTTCATTCCGGGTCTGGGCACGGCTCCCATGCCTCCTGGACCAGGAACCCTGATGCAGCCTTAAACCAGCGGATGACGGCACTGACCTAAACATTCATTGCTGGCGGCTATCGAGGTATTGAGGTGCACCTGCATTTGCTTTTGGTTTGTTAATCTGGTAACCAATCCGCGCATGTCTGAACAACCGGGCAAGGAGACTTTTTTCGCGAAACCAGACCGCACCGCCGGCCTGGATCTTATCACTCAGGCCAGTGCTGCCATGGCTGACCCCTTTGTGAGGGTCATTCTCGAAGCTGTGCAGGGCAACCTGATGATTCTTAATTCAAACCGCCAAATCCTGGCGGCGAGCGATGAGTTGCTAAAGGCCCTTAAATGTGAGCGTGGCGATTCAGTCCTTGGGCTGCGCCCAGGCGAAGCGCTCAATTGCGTTCATTTTACAGATGGTCCGAATGGGTGTGGCACGGGCGAACACTGCCGCTGTTGTGGCGCGGTGCTGGCCATTCTCGCTTGTCACGAAGGAGCAGGAAAAGTCGTGGAGGAATGCCGGCTCACTTACTTTAAAAACGAGGAACTGACGGCCATGGAATGCCGCGTCACGGCGTGCCCTATAAAAGTGAACGGCGAAGTACTTACGTCACTTGTCCTGACAGATATCACGTCCGAAAAGCGCCGCGAGGTCTTAGAACAGACCTTTTTGCACGACCTTCTGAACTCTCTGGGCGGCATCGAAGGCTGGAGCCGCCTCCTGCGAGAAATGAATCCGCAGGTGGCCGCGGAGAAGATCATGTCTTTGGCCGGCAACCTTAGGGAGGAAGTCATGGCTCACCGTGTGCTGACTGACGCCGAGCAGGGTGCCCTTGAGGTTCAGGAAAAGCCCTGCCGCACAATTGATCTGTTGCAGACACTGGAAACCACTTTTGAGAGCCATCCCGTTCGTGCTGACAAAGAGCTGGCGATTACGTTTCCTTCACAAGAAGCAACGCTGTTGACGGACCGTGCATTGCTTTCCCGCGTGCTCGTCAACATGGTTAAGAATGCGTTCGAAGCCACTTCGAGCGGAGGCCGTGTCAGGGTATGGTTCGAAATGCAGGGTGAGCGGCCTGCGTTTGTGGTTGAGAATGATGGAGTCATACCTGAGTCGGTTCGACCCCACATTTTTGAGCGCGCTTTTAGCACAAAAGCACACAAAGGACGGGGGATCGGTACCTATAGCATGAAGCTGTTAGGAGAGCGGTTCCTCAAAGGAATTGTGGATTTCAGGTGTGCAACGGGCACGACTCGTTTTTCGATCAGTCTGGCATCCGCCAAGCTGGAGCCGGGGCAACCCCAGCCGTCCAGGCCCGCAGCAGCACCTGCTGAGCCGCCGTCTTCCGGGGTGGGCAGGCGCATCCTGTTTGCCGAAGACGACCATTCTCTGGCCCGCCTGGGCGGTTTGTTCTTGAAGCGGATCGGATGTGAAGTGACGACCTGCCGGACCGGAACCGAGGCGGCGGAAACTTTTGAAGCTTCACCTGCTGCTTTTGATTTGGTGGTGACTGATGCCCAGATGCCAGGCCTGAGTGGTTTTGAGCTCGTGCGTAGAATTCACAAGGCACAGCCTCGCATGCCTGTGTTACTTTGCACCGGGAGCCATGTGTCCAATCTGACGCTTGAGGAATATGGTTTTAGCGGCGTGCTGTTAAAGCCGTATTCAGCCGCCAGTTTTTCCGAGGCTCTGGATACCATACTGACCAAATCCGCTTCTGCTCATGGTTCCATTTGACTTTCGTGCAGCCGATGAGAACCCATGCCCGCCCATCAGCAAAGCTGGGAGGGGAATGAACGGAATCGAAATGCGAATCTTGACCATCCGTTCAACGAGTCGGCTGATGGGAATCTTTCTCATCCTGCCGTTCTTGAGCTGCCTCGGCACGCAACGCTTGATGATCGTCGCGCCGGGAAAGCTGCTCCCCGAATTGAAGGTGTTCCAACGTTATAAACAGCCCAGGATACACACGGAGTTGGTGAAGCTGGAAGCTGTTCTTGCCCATTCGAAGGGTGCGGATGATCCCGAAAGGCTTAAGCGTTTTCTCTACAGGAATTGGAGGCAAGCAGGGCTGGATTACGTGCTTTTAGTTGGCGATGTTGACGTGCTGCCTGTCCGCTACATGGTGTTGGATCGCATCACGCCTTCCGCATTCGACTACTCCTTTTATCCAAGCGACCTCTTTTATGCCGATTTGGCGAAACGGGACGGTGGGTTCGAGAATTGGAATGCTCAAACCAACGGGTTTCACGCTGGGTACCACGGAGAGGTCCGGGGGGAGAAAAACAAGTCAGAGCCCATCAACTACGATGGAATAGATTATTTGCCTGAGATCGCTGTAGGCCGCTGGCCGGTTAGCACCCCGGAAGAGGTGCGGCAGGTCGTTTTAAAGACGATAACTTTCGAATCGAACCTGCTGAATAGGGCTTCGGGTGAACAGCCCAGCGTGGCCATGATCGCCGTCGGGGGATGGGTGGATACGAGGGAGCAAATGGATGGTTGGGCACGCCCACTGCGAAAGGGAGGGTGGAAGACCAGCAAGCTTCACTACCGGGATGAGCCGGGAACTTCGCTGGATACTCCTCCAACACATGAGACCGTGCGCGCTCTTCTTAATCGCGGGGTGGATCTCGTGGTGCACACCGGCCATGGCCAACCGGATGCCTGGGAACAGTGTTTTTCAGTTCGAGATTTGGACGTGATCACCAACAGCCAATCGCTGCCCATGGTGATCTCGGCCGGTTGCAGCACCGCTTACTTCGCTCCCTTGGCGCCGTACGATGCTTATGTGGATGTGGACGGAATCGAACACCATGGGACGGATCACAAAGAAGTGTTCAAGGCGCCTCCTCCTCCCCCGAATCCTTATCAGGCGGGTCGATTCAACCCGACGGGCCTTGGTGAGCAGTTTCTCAAACGATCTTCGTCGGGTGGCGTGGCATATATCGGGTGTAACACGGGTAGCCAGCCGTGCGCCCTGACATTGGTGGAAGGCTTCCTTGAGGCGGTAGCTGAGACCTCTCACCCCGTTCTTGGAGATTGCTGGAAAGCAGCGGTGACTACTTACTATGGCAGGGAGCGGCTTTCCGATCTGAAGCCGGATTCCGGGTGGTATCCTCCCAGCATTTTCTTTCAAGCCATGAAGTTCATGGTTTTCGGTGATCCCAGTCTTCCGTTGCCGGGCGGGCGGGATCAGCTCCCCCAGGATCGACGGTGAAGCCCAGTTCGCGGTAGCGCTGAAGTTTGTAGATTAATGTGCGCCGGCTGATTCCCAGTGCTTTGGCAGTTTCCGTGCGGTTAAAATCGTGTTTACGCAACGCCTGGAAGATGGCCTGCCGCTCGATCTTCCCTAGTTGTTCCTCCTGATTGACCACCTCAGGGGATGGCTGCTGTGGCACCGCAGGGCTTCCAGAGCCGCGCACCCTTCCCGGCAGATGTTCAGGCAGGATCATCTCACCCTGAGAGAGTAAGGCCGCACGTTCCATGGCATTTCGCAACTCCCGCACATTTCCAGGCCAGTTGTAATGGTGCAGGTAATCGGCCACGCCGGCTGAGAAGCGTGCCTTGCCCTTGGTGAACTCCGCGATGAAACTCTGGGCCAAAGGCAGGATATCCTCGGGACGTTCCCGAAGCGCGGGCACCCGCAATTCAACCACATTCAGCCGATAGAACAGATCTTCGCGGAAACGAGAGGCTTTGACTTCCACCTCCAGATCGCGATTGGTCGCTGCGAGTATCCGAACATTGGTTTGCAACTCCAGGCTGCTGCCTACCCGGCTGAACCGGCCAAACTGGGTGACGCGCAAAAGCTTGGCCTGCAGGGGAGGGGACATGTCCGCCACTTCATCCAGGAAAACGGTGCCTCCATCTGCCACCTCGAATCGACCGCGGCGCTGGGCGACGGCCCCCGTAAACGACCCCTTTTCATGACCGAACAATTCGCTTTCAAGCAGGTTCTCTGGAATGGCCGCACAGTTGACTTTTATGAAAGGTCCTTCAGCTCGTTCACTCCAACGATGCAAGACGTCTGCTACGACCTCTTTGCCTGCACCACTTTCTCCGGTGATCAGCACCCGGCTGTCCGAGCCTGCAATAAGCGACACCTCCTGAAACACGGCCCGAATGGAGGGACTCACGGCAACCACGTTGGACGGCAGCGCCCGGCCCTCACCAAACTGCACGCTGCGGGGTTCGGAGATGCCGGTGGCATGCTGGACGGTGGAAAGGAGTTCTTCGAGGTCGATGGGTTTTGCCAGGTAATTCAAAGCACCATCACGCATCGCGCCAACGGCATCGCGAATATCCGCATAAGCGGTGACCAGAAGCACAGGCAACATCGCGTGTTCCTGACGGGCCAGTCGCAAAGTCTCCAGGCCGGTTAATCCCGGCATCCGCACATCCGAGATCATCATGTCGATCTCTTGCGAGCGGAGCCGATCCAGAGCCTGGGTTCCACTCTCTGCCAGCACGGTCTGAAACCCCTGTCCACGCAAGAAGGAATCCAGCAGGCTCCTCTGACCGGAATCATCATCCACGATCAGGATTCTGGGGACCTTTCTACGTTGGCCGGAAATTGAGTTCATGCTTTGAACAGGGCCAAGGTTAAGGCCAGGCGAGGAACTGAGAAAGGTAAAACCAAAGCCAGGAAGTCGATTAAGAAGGTTCGGTCTCGTTGCGCAGCGAACGGATGGATACCAGCGATGTCCGTTGCACTTCTGTATGGTTGGTAGCACTAAAGTCCTACAAAATGAAACTCAGGTTTCTCTGGTTTGCGCCGTAAACGCGCAAGCCAGAAAAACCTGTGCTGACATTAAAAGGAACGCGATGCGCTGCTCCAGTGGTCTACTTCGGTTTGGTTATTGTCCGTCTTTGACCTTGGATTTTTCTCGGATCGCGCCGTTCCCCGCTCCGCTGCTGGAGTGTCGCTGACCCAACCGTCAGGTTCAAATCCGTGACCGCGCCGAGTGAGGCAGATGTAACCGTGCTGGCGTATTTGGCAAGCACGCCGCGTGTATAACGCGGTCGGGGAGCTTTCCAGGCTTTACGGCGCTTCGTCAACTCGGCGGCGCTAACTTCCAGAGTCATGATTCGCTTTTGAGCATCGATGGTGATGGGATCACCGTTCTTGACCAGCGCGAGCGGTCCGCCCACGTAGGCTTCGGGCGTGATGTGGCCAACGACGAATCCATGACTTCCCCCGGAGAAGCGTCCATCGGTAATAAGTGCAACGTCTTTACCCAGGCCCTCTCCCATAATGGCTGAAGTTGGGGAGAGCATTTCCCGCATCCCGGGACCACCCTTGGGACCTTCGTAGCGAATGACGATAACGTCTCCCTTGCGGATGGTGCCTGCCAGTATTTTCGCCATAGCCTGTTCTTCTGAATCGAACACACGCGCCTTGCCGCTGAAACGCAGACCTTCCTGGCCGGTGATCTTGGCAACCGCACCTTCAGGGGTCAGGTTTCCATAAAGAATCACCAGGTGGCTCTCCTTTTTAAGCGGCTGCTTCACCGGAGCGATTATCGTTTGCCCGTCCGGATAAGGCGCTACACTTGCCAGGGTCTCACTCATGGTCTGCCCCGTAACAGTGAGACAATCGCCGTGCAGCAGGCCGGCATCCAACAGCATCTTCATCAATGGCCTGATGCCTCCTATTGCCACCAATTCAGACATCAGGTGTTTGCCGCTTGGTTTTAAATCCGCCAGCACAGGGACTCGCTTTCCGATTCGAGTGAAGTCATCCAGGCTGAGCCGCACGTTGCATGAATGTGCCATGGCCAACAGGTGCAGCACGGCATTCGTAGAGCCGCCCAGGGCGATGACCACTGTTATGGCGTTTTCAAAAGCTTTCCTCGTCATGATGTCGAGCGGGCGCAGCCCTAACTCGAGCATCCTCAAAACGGTTGCTCCTGCCCGGCGGCAGTCCTCCTTCTTGGCCTCTGAAACAGCGTTTTGGGCTGAACTGTTCGGCAGACTCATTCCCAGCGCTTCGATCGCGCTGGCCATAGTGTTGGCGGTGTACATGCCGCCACAGGCTCCAGGGCCCGGAATGGCACACGATTCGATCGCCTGAAACTCCTGGTCGCTGATTCGTTTCTTGGCATGGGCGCCTACCGATTCGAATACCGAAACGATATCAAGGTTCCTGTTGTCCCCTGTGATGCATCCCGGCAGGATCGTTCCACCATAAACGAACACTGCGGGGCGGTTGAGTCTGGCCATGGCGATGAGGGCTCCGGGCATGTTCTTATCGCATCCGCCGATTGCGACGAAACCATCCATCCCCTCGCATCCAACGACGGTCTCGATTGAATCCGCTATCACCTCTCGTGAAACCAGAGAGTACTTCATCCCCTCAGTTCCCATTGAGATGCCATCGGAGATTGTGATTGTGTCGAAGATGATCGCCTTGCCCCCAGCCTCGTTGGCGCCGGCCTCCGCTTCGCGGGCCAGCTTGTCTATGTGCATGTTGCAGGGAGTTACCATGCTCCAGGTAGAGGCGATACCAATCATCGGTTTGGAAAAGTCCTCCCTCTTGAAACCGACAGGATAGAGCATTGCGCGACTAGGCGCGCGTTCCGGTCCATCCAGGACCTTTGAAGAGTAGTGCCGCTTCGAGTTCATTTGTAAACTGGGTTGCCAGCTCCGTTAGTGATGCAAGAACCGGTGAGCTGCGCTGCAACATACCCCTGAATGGATACCAGTAAACCGGGAAGTCGGTTTTTCTATTACGAAGGACGGCTGTGCGTTGCCCGTCATTACCGTATGTAGCAAAGCGACCCCACCAAATAAGCTCCGGGTGACGCAATACGTCCATTGATGAGGTGACAATTGCAGGTTGACACGGGCGCGGCGCGAACTACTCTGCCTCATATACGCACGCCTTTGTTGTTCGATCCGAGGCCTCAGTTCGAGTTACGGGCCCCATCAAACGGTGTGCCATTTCAGCGGTAGAACGGTCAAAACAGAAAGCACTATGAACAAACTTGCACATGGAATCGTCCTGGTGTTCTTAGGAACAGCCTGTTTTTTTGTTTGGGCGCTGCTCCAACTGCCTCTACAAGTCAGGGTCGGTGGGATAGCACCTCCATTGCCGGCGTTCACGAAGTTCTGTATGGATGTGGGGCCGTTTTTTCTAGGTGGCTTGCTAGCGTTGGCTGCGGGCTACTGCCTCTGGATATGGTTCAGGAAGGCAGGCAACGCACTTTCCTGGGTAGGCTTTTTGGCCACCAGCACCGCATCACTGTTCGTGGTGACCCTGCCCGTGGTCGTGGCCATCTACCTGCCTCTCTGCCGGTGATGAAGTGAGGGCGGAGGCGTTGCAGGCAGCTTTGGACAGCTACTGCCCACCCTATGCGTTAATCATTCGTCCGGGGTTCTCTGTCTCACTCCCCCTTGACACTGGGTGGCCGGGCATTTCATGGCAGGAAACCTCAATGTCCTCATCATCGAGCATATCAACAAGGCTCGAACAGGAGGCACAGATATTGGGGTTGCGTGAGTGGCTGGCGCTGCTCCGAGCCATCGGCTCACCGCAGCAAATGCAAACAATTGGCTTCATTCATAGGCTCGTCCTTCGCGAGCCGGAAACAGCGAAAAATGCCAGCAGCCCCGGCAAAAAGCCCCGTGCCAGTACACGCCGCCAGCGTAATCCATCAGATCGTGTAAACGCCCCGTCATGAAATCCCGATAGTGCACAATTGCTTTAAGTTGGGATTTATTCAACAGAATCTTATTCACCGAATTTCCAGGAGCTTTGACAACCATGCCGAAAATTGGGAAGGTGCCGGGCATTGTTGTTTGAGCTCGCGTGAATAACTATTTACAGCGTTTGCTGATCGTGGTTTCCCTGGCCTTGTGCGGCTTAATAGCCGTCCAATGGGTGCGGGAGGTGGGACTGCGCAAACGTCTGCAACAACAGGCTAATACCTATCATCAACAGGAGGAATTGATCCGTAGTTTACAGGCTGACTTGCGCCAGGCTCAGGCCGAGATCCGCCGGCTGGAAGAACTCAGAAAGGGGCTCAGTGCCCAGGCTAGGAACGGGGAAAATGATACGATTCGGCTGCAGCAGGCCCTGCGGCAAAGCGAGGCCAAAGTAGCACAATTACGGCAACACGCCGAGGCTTACTCCCGCGCATTCGAAACGGCCAACCAGAATATTCGACAGGCCAATGGCAATATTCAACGCCAGAACCGGGACCTGCAGCAATTGGCAGAGGAGCGAAACGTTGCCGTAAAACGTTTGAATGAGCTTGTTGAAAAGTACAACCAGCTCGTCATCGAATCAAAGCAGGAGGGATTTGTGCCTGGAACTAATGCAGCAAAGGTGCCTGCCAGCCGTCGTTAGGGTTGATCCCTTTCTTCACCGGCCAGCTTTCGATAGAGCGTTGCCAGGCTGACTCCAAGGAGACTCGCAGCCCTCTCTTTGTCGCCCTTGCACTGCTCCATGGCTCGATTCAGGTAAGCCTGCTCCTGATCTCTGAGGAATTGGCGAAGCGGCACGATTTCCTGCTCGGGGCCTTTGGCGGGAACACCTTGGGTTTGCTCAGCGACGTGGGGTAATGGGTAGGCGGTCGTTTCCGACGCAAGCTCTACCGCCGTAATGTTCAGCGCGGCAAGCATGGAACCTGGCAGGTCGCCGAGCTGGATGACCAATCCCTCGCACAAAGTCGCGCCTCGTTCGAGTGCGTTCTCGAGTTCACGCACGTTGCCGGGCCAATCGTAGGAACAGAGGGCCTCCATTGCGGGGCGTGATATTTGAAATGGTTCCCCCGTGGCCGGGTTAATCTTCTGCTTCAGGAAGTGGGCAGCCAGGAGAGGGACATCATCCTTGCGATCACGCAGCGCTGGCAGATGAATAGGAATCACGTTCAACCGATAGAACAGATCTTCGCGGAAGGTGCCTTCCTTGATTTTCTTTTCCAATGATTCATTGGATGCCGCCAGCACGCGGACGTTCACATAGATAGGCGTATTATCGCCTACCCGCCGGACCTCTCGATCCTGCAGGACGCGCAACAGACGGCTCTGTAAAAGCGAAGACATGGACCCAACTTCATCGAGAAAAATGGTGCCGCCATCAGCCGCTTCGAAGAGCCCCTTCTTGTCGCTGATGGCGCCTGTGAAGGCTCCTCTGCGATGACCAAAGAGCTCCGATTCAAGCAAGGTTTCTGGCAGAGCTGCACAGTTGACAGGAATGAACGGGGCCGTTTGGCGGCGGCTATTCTGATGCAGCGCACGGGCTACCAATTCTTTGCCTGTGCCACTTTCGCCAAGGATTAGAATGGTGCTATCGGTGTCCGCCACCCGGTGGATCAGCTTGAAAACCTCCTGCATGAGCGGAGCCGAACCAATGATTTGGTTGAACTGGTATTTCTTTCTGAGTTGCCGTCTGAGGTAGGCTGTTTCCGAGATTGCCTCATTATAGGAGAGGGCGCGCTGCACGCAGAGGCGGAGCTCATCAACCTTGAAGGGTTTCTCGAGATAGTCAAAGGCTCCCAGGCGCATCGCTTCGATCGCCGTCTCAATCGATCCATACCCAGTAATGACAATGACCACAGCCGGAGGATTGAGCTCGCGCGCTTTCCGCAGGATCTCCAAGCCATGCGCGCGTGTCTTGTCCAGGTAAAGATCCGTGATGACCAGGTCGGGGAGATGGCCGGACAAGGCGGCATATGCCGAGGGTCCGCTGGTAAAAGGCAGCACCTCATGCCCATCGCGCACGAGAAGGTCCGAAATCATTTGGACCATCGTGAGCTCGTCATCGACCATCATTACTTTCGCCATCGGAAGTATATAATAATCGAGGTCGGAAATACCAACAAGCCAAAGCGCGTGCGTATCCCTGGGGCTGGCTCAGACTTACAAACTCCATTGAGCTTTGTAGTTGTAGCGCAGCCATTTGATGCGAGTATTTGCTCATTATGAAGAAATGGGGGATCGGATGCGGGATATTGGCCCTGGTTGGGCTTGTGTTTCTGGTGCTCGCAGTCGCAGCCGGAGCCAGCTACAACCGGTTGGTTGTTCGCTCTCAAGCGGTTGATCAAAGTTGGGCACAGGTTCAGAACGTCTATCAACGACGCGCCGACCTCATACCCAATCTCGTCTCGACGGTTTCAGGTGCGGCCAACTTTGAGAAGTCAACTTTGACGCAAATAACGGAAGCGCGTGCCAGCGTTGGGCAGGTTAAGCTCAATCCGAACTCGTCGCCGGATAACCCCCAGGATTTGGCAGCCTTCGACCGTGCACAGGGCCAGCTATCCTCTGCGCTTTCCCGTCTGCTTGTCGTGGTGGAACGATATCCCGACCTCCGGGCCTCCGCGAATTTTCAAACCCTTCAGGCTCAACTAGAAGGCACAGAGAATCGAATTTCAGTTGAACGAGGGCGGTTCAACGAATCCGTCCAGGCTTACAATACCGCGATCAAATCTTTTCCCGCCGTGTTTTACGCTGGAATGTTCGGTTTCCGCGAAAAGCCCTACTTCACTGCGGCTCCCGGCGCTGAGGTGGTTCCAAAAGTTCAATTTAATTTCGGGGAAACATCTGCTCCCAGCCTGGCTCCGGCCTCGGCTAAGTGAGCTTAACAGAGGTGATCATGCCGCGCTCCTTTCATTGCTTACGACTAGTCTTGCTTCTCCTTTCGTTGTGCGGGGCAGGGGGGTGGCTGATGGGTGCTGAGGTGATCCCTCCGGCACCCCAGCGTTATTTCAACGACTACGCGAAGGTAGTGACTCCTGCCGCTGCGCAGCGCATGAATGCGCAGCTCGAGCAGTTTGAACGGGAGACATCGAGCCAAATTGTCTGCGCCGTCTTTTCGCGGATGGAGTCGGATTCTTCTATCGAAGACTACACGGTTCGCGTGGCTCAATCATGGAAGGTTGGTCAGAAGGGAACGAACAATGGGGCGGTGCTTTTTGTGTTTATCCAGGATCGAGCAATGTTCCTTCAGGTCGGCTACGGATTGGAAGGGGCTCTGCCAGATGCCCTGGCCAAACAGATTATAGAAAACGAGATCAAGCCTCACTTCCGCAACGGTAACTATGAGAGCGGCTTGCAGGCTGGTTTATCTGCCATCCAGGCGGCTGTTCGTGGGGAATACAAAGGGACTGGACGCACCGTAGCCGAGCGAAGAGGCAATGCCTCTGGCGGAAACGCTGGAACCGTGGGCTTCGGCGCCTTCCTCTTCATATTGGTTCTGGCGATATTCATCCTTCGAGCACTCACGCGTCTAGGCACCGGCCGGGTGTATCACGGGCGGGGTTACCGTTCCTGGGGTGGTGGATCATGGGGCGGTGGCGGTTGGAGTGGAGGCGGCGGTGGGGGTGGGTTCTCAGGGGGCGGCGGCAGCTTTGGAGGTGGTGGCGCGGGCGGAAGGTGGTGAAATGACGTGAAGACTAAAGATTTCATAAGCGCGATTCCAAACGACAGAATTGTCTCGGCCATTGGGGAGGCCGAGTCCAAAACCTCCGGTGAGATTCGTGTGTTTCTCAGCAATCGCGAAGTCGAAGACCCGCTGAAGGCGGCGGAAGAACAGTTTCTGAAGTTGGGCATGGCCCAGACGAAGGAACGGAACGGAGTGCTGCTGTTTGTGGCACCGCGATCGCAGGCCTTTGCTGTGATTGGAGACGCCGGTATTCACGACAAATGTGGACCCGGATTTTGGAGCGAGTTAGCGGAAAGAATGACCGGCAGCTTCCGGTCCGGGGATTACGGAGGTGGGATTCTGGCTGGGATCAACCGGGCGGGCGAAATCCTGGCGCAACACTTTCCACGCCGGCCGGGCGATCAGAACGAATTGTCCAACGCGGTTGAGACTGATCGGCCGGATTAATGGGATTTAAAAGTGTTTTAAATTCATTTGACAGTTCTTTGGGAGATGCTTTAATTCAGTCCATAACTCTATGAATTCAACCTGGGGCAAATCTATAACTTCAGTGGGACTGTTGATCTTAACGGCATCGGTTACTCATGGCCAAGTGCTGTTCTCGGACAACTTTGATGCGGGAACAAGCGCTGCCACATGGACTCCGAGACTGTCGCACGCGGACGCGTCTGCGAACTTAGCGTTCGACTATAGCACTCTGGGAATTCCGTCCGCTCCCAATTCCTCAGGAACCACCATAGGGATGCGGTTCTTGGCGAATCAATCGGCGGGCATACAACAAGGGGTCACTGCTTCGCCCAACGGCCAAAGCTTCACGGGAAACTTTCGCGTGACCTTTGATCTGTGGCTGAACCATGTAGGTCCATTAACCGCCGGGGGCAATGGCTCCACGCAGGTCGGCAGCTTTGGGTGGGGAACCTCCGGCGCCGCGGCCCAGTGGGCGGGGTCTTCCTCAAGCATCATGTTTGGTGCGACCAGCGATGGCGGTAGTACCATAGATTATCGTGTTTATCGCAACAACGCTTTACTGGGTGCCGCAGATGGAGTCTATGCCGCAACAGGCTCAGCGATCGATGTGCGCAACAATACGCATACCTACTACACGTCGCGTTTTGGTGGAGAGACCGCACCGGCAGCTCAGTTGGCTCTCTATCCGAACCAAACAGGGGCCACCGCCGCAGGCGCTCTCGGTGAAACCTGGCGCGCTGTAGAAATCGAAAAGAATGGGGATATCTTAACCTGGAAGGTAGATAACCAATTATTGGCCACCGTTTCGGCTGCCGGAGCAACATTGAGCGGGGATAATATCTTTTTCGGCCTTTTTGATATCAACCCTAACAGTTCCACTGAGGCCAATGACTTCTTGAACACCGCGATCTACGACAATATCCAGGTTTCATTGATTCCTGAGCCGACCACGGCTGCATTCGCATTGCTCGGTGGAGCAGGGCTGCTCCTGATGCGCCGCCGCAAGTAATCGTAGTCCTGTAATCCTTTCAAACAGGCCAAGGCGTCAGCCTTGGCCTGTTTGCTTTATTTGCCCCAAGAATGCTGCCGACCCGTCAACGACTTCGTGACGGCATACAAGTGGACCTTGGACATCTTCCTGGGTCATCTGTGACCACACCGCATCTGTTTTAGAAACAAAAGCGATGTTGGCTTTGGCCGGTTTTTTCGTTAACTTCAAGGGTTGTATCTATCGAGAAATTCCGGATGAGCAGAGATCAAATCAGGATCGGCGGAGCACGAGAGCATAACCTCAAGAATCTCTCGCTTTCGATTCCCCGCGACAAATTGGTGGTCATCACCGGCTTGAGCGGCTCTGGCAAGTCCTCGCTGGCGTTCGACACCATATACGCTGAGGGACAGCGGAGGTACGTGGAATCACTCTCCGCCTACGCCCGGCAATTTCTTGACCAGATGCAGAAGCCTGATGTCGATTTTATCGAAGGGCTTTCGCCGGCGATTGCAATCGAGCAGCGCAGCTCGGGCTCGAGTCCTCGCTCGATCATCGCGACTACAACGGAGATTTACGACCACTTGCGCCTGCTCTTCGCCCATGTGGGCCAGCCATTTTGTCCGGAGACAGGCGTGCCTATCGTTACCCAAACGACTTCCGACATTGTTGACCGGATACTGGCTCTTCCGGCTCGCAGTCGCGTGATCATTCTTGCCCCTGTAGTGCGCAACGAGAAGGGTGAGTTCCGCGACGTCCTTGAGCGCCTGGGACGCGAAGGCTTCGTCCGTGCACGGGTCGATGGTGAATTGATCGAACTTGGCAATGCCCGTCCCAAGATTGATCCCAAGGCGCGGCACACCATTGAAGCAGTGGTCGATCGCCTGGTTATCGATGAGAAGATCCGAGTCCGGCTTAGCGACTCTGTGGAGACTGCGCTTAAATGGGGCGAGGGCATTCTGCGAACCCTCCACCAATTGCCCGCCGAAGGCTCCTCGACCGCCACTCCCGCAGCCGCGGAATGGATTGAAACGCTCCATTCGAACCGGAATCTGAGTCCGGCTACGGGAAAAAGCTACGAGCCGCTTACCCCGAAGCATTTCTCTTTTAACGCGCCATCGGGAGCGTGCCCGGTGTGCCATGGTCTGGGACAGAAACTCGTTTTCGACGAGGGTTTGGTCGTGCCTGATCCTGAGAAGTCTTTGGAAAAAGGAGCGGTGTTACCCTGGCGCCGGGGTGGCAAACGGATGATCGTCTATTACAAGGGGTTGCTCCGCGGTCTGGCCGAGCATTATCAGCAAAGCCTGGAGACACCTTGGAAAGATTTGCCCGAGGATTTTCGACGTGTCTTGCTTCGCGGGTCAGGAGATACCGATGTGAGTTTCAATTTTTGGCGCGCGGGCAAGGTCAGCAAAATCACCCGCCCCTTTGAAGGGGTTGTTCCAAACCTGGAGCGCCTGTATCAGGAGAGCGAAAGCGAGTTCACACGAAACCGGCTCAAAGCCTTCATGAGCCCTCAGTTCTGTGATTTTTGTGGAGGGCGGCGTCTTAAGCCCGAGATCCTGTCGGTGCGTTTAGGCGATGCGGCGGCTGGCGAGCTTTATGCACGTCCAGCGGGAAACCCGCTCAAGTTGCCGGGGCTCTCGATTATGGATATCTGCGGATTATCTGTGGATGACGCGGAGAAATTCTTTAGCGAACTAAAACTCACAGATTTTCAGGAGAAGATCGCCCATGATGTGATCAAAGAGATTCGTGCGCGTCTCGGCTTCTTGCGGAACGTGGGCTTAGGCTATCTGACCTTGGACCGCGAGAGCGGAACGCTCAGCGGTGGCGAAGCTCAACGCATACGCCTGGCAACGCAGATCGGCGCGGGCCTTATGGGGGTGCTTTATATTCTGGATGAACCGAGCATCGGCCTTCACCAACGAGACAATGATCGTCTGCTGCGTACGCTGTTTGGCCTTCGCGACCTCGGCAACTCAGTCCTGGTGGTCGAACACGATGCGGACACCATCATGCAGGCTGATTACATTCTGGACCTTGGCCCGGGGGCCGGCGTGCGCGGGGGCGAGTTGGTGGCAGCCGGGACTCTGAAGGAGTTGCTGAAGCATCCCTCCTCTTTAACCGCGAAATATCTGCGCGGTGAGCTCTCAATCCCTGTGCCAAAGCAAAGGGTGCAACCTTCTGAGGACAAGGGCTGGATTGAGATCCTCGGGGCTACTGAGAATAATCTCAAGAGTATCGATGCCCGTATTCCTCTGGGCACATTCACGTGTGTTACGGGTGTGAGCGGCTCGGGCAAAAGCACTCTGGTGGATGACATTCTCAGGCGTGCCCTTTTCCGGCGCTTCTACGGGAGCAAAGAGCGGCCAGGAGCGCACCGGATCATACGAGGTTTCGAAAACCTGGATAAGGTCATAGTCATTGATCAGTCGCCAATCGGTCGCACTCCGAGGAGCAATCCGGCCACTTACACCGGGATGTTCAATCACATCCGGGATTTGTTTTCCAAGCTGCCTGCTG
Source organism: uncultured Verrucomicrobiota bacterium (assembly GCA_942493075.1). GTDB lineage: Bacteria > Verrucomicrobiota > Verrucomicrobiia > Limisphaerales > UBA8199 > JBBQYD01. The sequence goes on from OW818681.1 coordinate 1,944,254, forward strand.
CGCGGATTCGCGGGTATGAAGCCGGCCGATTCAGTTTCAATGTGAAGGGCGGTCGATGTGAGAAGTGCCAGGGCGACGGCCTCATAAAAATTGAGATGCATTTTCTGCCGCCGGTTTACGTGACTTGTGAAGGCTGCAACGGCCGCCGCTATAACCGCGAAACGCTGGAGATCACCTACAAGGGGTTGAACATCGCGGACGTTCTGGAACTGACGGTTGATGAAGCCGTGACCTTCTTCAGGGCTGTGCCACAGATTTACGATCCCTTGCTTACCCTGGCTGAAGTAGGGCTGGGATACATCCGCCTTGGCCAGGCCGCAACCACGCTGAGCGGTGGTGAGGCTCAGCGTGTCAAACTGGCTGCCGAGTTGAGCCGCAAGGCTACGGGGCACACGCTGTATATACTGGACGAACCTACAACGGGGCTGCATTTCCACGACGTAGCCAAGCTGCTGGAACTCCTGCAACTGCTCAAGGGCAGCGGAAACACGCTCCTGGTTATCGAGCACAACCTGGATGTCATCAAGACAGCCGATTGGATCATCGACATGGGCCCCGAAGGCGGCTTCGGCGGCGGCAGGATCGTGGCTGAAGGCCCTCCGGAGAGCATCAGTGCCTGCCCGGAAAGTTATACCGGCAGGTACCTGGCTAAGATTTTGAACCCTGCCTCAGCTCCGGCTTCGACAGGCCGCTTTGCCAAGGTTGCTCCCCACGGGCCTTTCCCTTAAGCTGTAACTATCATGAAGATCTCCCTTTTCGGCATTACTGAGCTCAAGCTCGGCAAACATAACCTCAAAGATCCCCGCCTGGATCAGGTCCACAAACTGATCGAAGCCGATAAGAAGACCCAGGCTCAGGTTGACGTGGTCGGCGAGGACGCATTGCTGGATTCAGACGCGATCCTGGCTCTGGATGAGAATAAGTTCGACCTTATCCTGAAGGACCTGGAGTTTGTTGAAACACGTCTCGGACGAGACCCGCAACCTGCAGAACGCGCAGTGTTGGAGAAGATCAAGGAACTGCTTGAAGGTGAGAAGTTCATCCTTGGCTCAGGCCTGACCCCGGAGGAATTGCAGGCTGTTTCTGCCCATAATTTCTATACCAATAAACCGATCGCGGTGGCCAGTCGGGAGGAATTGGTGGCTGCGCCGGACCCGGTCCTGCTCCGGGCTTTTGAGGCCGCTGGTTACATTTGTTTCCTAACAGTTGGTGGAAAAGAGAACCGGGCGTGGCCGATTCGCAAGGGAATTACCGCGTGGGAGGCGGGTGGCACCATTCACACTGATATTCAAAAGGGATTTATCCGGGCCGAAATTATCAGTTTTTCCGACCTCGTAGAAACAGGCGGCGAGACACAGGCGAAACGAGCAGGTAAACAGCGACTCGAGACCAAGCAGTACGTCATGCAGGACTATGACATGGTCAATTTCCGATTCAGCAAATAAAGTAGCGGGGCAGCTAGCGTGTCTTTAGGAATTTTTCGATTTCCTTGCGAGTTGGGGCGGACGGTTGTGCTCCAAGGCGTGTAACGGAGATCGCTGCTGCTGCGCTAGCGAAACGGAGCGCGTTGCCCAGATCTTTTCCCTCCGTTAATGCAACAGCCAGAGCGCCGTTAAAGACATCACCGGCGGCTGTGGTATCTACTGCCTTCACCTTGAATGCCGGGATGAGCCCTTGCTGATCCTTGTCCTGATAAAAAGCGCCCTTGCTGCCCAACGTGATCACTACGGTTTCCACACCCAAGGCCTGCAGTTTAGCAGCAGCTTCCCGTGCGCTGGCCTGATCCCGAACTTTAATGCCAGTCAGCAGCTCAGCCTCAGTCTCATTTGGCGTCAGGATGGAAACACAGCGGAGCAGGGTAGCGGGCAGCTTTGCCGCCGGGGCGGGGTTTAGAATAACTCTTGCACCAGCTTTTTTGGCGAGCTTGGCTGCGGCTTCCACCGTCTCAAGCGGGGTTTCCAATTGAAATACCACCGTGCTCGCGCTGGTTATGGCGTCTTTGGCTTTGCGAACATCTGAGGGCGAGAGGGCGGCATTGGCACCGGATGCCACCGCGATGCTGTTCTCGCCGTCTTTAGCCACGAAGATCAACGCAACGCCGGAGGGCTTCTTCCCGTCGCGAATAATATAACTGACGTCGATGGCGTCGTTCTTAAAACCTGCCACAGCCTGATCGCCGAAAATGTCCTCCCCAACACGAGCTACGAAGGTGACTCGCCCCCCGGCTCGGGCGGCGCCTACGGCCTGATTGGCTCCCTTTCCGCCTGCAGCCATGCTGAACTCACCTCCCAGAAGGGTTTCGCCCTCTTTGGGAATTCGGTTCAGCTTGATAATCATGTCGGTGTTCGAACTGCCGACAACTACGATTCGGTCGTTTTTCATGGGTGAGCGTTATTTAGAGTTTTGAGCCGATCAGGATTGCCAGACCGATCAAATAGAACAGGAACATGGCCCCCAGCAGCTTGTTGGTTCCTGGCGGGGCGCCTTTGAATTCTTTCCAGATGAAAACACCCCAGAGAGCCCCAATCATTGTCGCTCCCTGGCCCAAGCCGTAGGACAACGCCGCACCGGCTTTAGTGCTAGCCACAATGCTGAAGGACATGCCGAGGTTCCAAATAATGCCGCCCAGAATGCCGATGGCGTGAAGCCTCAAGCTGCCCTTGGTGAAATAGTCAGAGAAGGGAACCGGCGGCCCTGTGAGCGGCTTCACCATCATGATGCTGTTCCAAAGGAAATTGGACACCAGCAACCCGGCTGAAAAGAGAACGATTGCCGTGTAAGGACTGAGCTTCCCCGCTTCCAATCCTTTCACGGGATCAAGCGTGCCCATTGATTGAGCCACGAAGCTGTAAAACCAACCCATCAACAATCCCGCTGCCACAGAGATGACGATGCCTTTGGCCGGGGTTTTCTTGCCACTGCTGGCGAGGCGTTTGTAAGCCAAGGCGTCCAGGATGATGGCTACCATGATCGCAGAGACTCCCAGGGCGAGCATAGGCACGTTCCCGATCTTGGTCGCAAAATAGGTCGTTATCACCCCCAGGACCAGCGCCAATCCCACGCCGATTGGGAAGGCCACGGCCAGCCCGGCGATATCGATCGCGGCAACGAGCAGGATATTTGAAAGATTGAAAACCACGCCGCCAACGAAGGCAGAGGCGAGCCACTTGGAATCGGCCTGCTGGAGGTCCGCGAGAAAGCCGCGCCCCGTTGAGCCTGAACTGCCGAGGGTGAAGGCCAGGATCAAAGCCAGGATGAGGGTGCCAATGGCGTAGTCCCAGTAGAAGAGTTGGAAGCGCCATTCTTTGGACGCGAGTTTTTGGGTATTAGCCCAGGAGCCCCAGCACAACATGGTGATGAGACACATGAAGACTGCCAAAGAATAGGATTGGACGACAAACATAGTAATGCCTTCTGTATAGATTGATTTTAGCCTGGCCGATTCCCTTGTGGCTTGACGGGATTGGCTCGCAGGCTATCCCCGTGCCGCCCCACGGTCAAGCTCTGACAGATTAGCGAATTATCGACCCCAACGGTCGCATGCTCGACTTGCCGCTGAGGGCTTCGTAAACTGCTGGTTAGTGGCTGCCTTGCCTCCAGATACAACACCAGACGACCCCGCACAGACGGCGGCGGCCGAGAAACGTGATTTGTTGGCACGATTGCTCGGGCGTTTGGCGCATGAAATACGCAATCCGCTTAGCTCCTTGGATATCCACGTGCAATTATTGCAGGAGGACTTGGCTGCTTTGCCGAAGGAGGCAAATGAATCCGCTGCCGCTCGCCTGGGCATCATCCGCGGCGAACTCCATCGCCTTGAGCGGATTGTTGAGCGGTTCCTGCGGTTGGCTGGCCCGTCAGAAATCGATCCCGAACCAGCGTCCTTGGGGGCCATGATCAAGCAGGTTGCCGATCTTCTCCGGCCTGAAGCGGAGTCCCGGGGCATCTTTCTTGTTACCCGGATCGGCACGCTGCCGCAGGTAATGGCTGATCCGGTCCGGCTTCTTCAGGCGCTGCTGAATGTCGTGATCAACGCGATGCAAGCGGTCGCACGAAATGGCCGGGTCGAAATTGCTGCGTCGGTTGTCGGACATTCTGTGGTGGTGCAGGTGATGGATACCGGCCACGGGATACCATCCGATAAGTTGGGCTCCGTCTTCGATCTCTACTTCACTACGAAGGAAGAAGGCCATGGTCTCGGGCTGTGGATCGCGCAGCAAATTGTGACCGCACACAAAGGCAAGCTGGAGGCGCACAACCGCCCGGAAGGGGGAGCGGTTTTTACGATGAGCTTGCCCATGGCCGGCTCTTCCAAAAATCACGAGCAGGTTAAGCATGGATAAGAGTTCTATTCGAATCCTGGTGGTAGATGATGAGCAAGGCCTGTGTGCCGGGTTGCAGGAGGCTTTGCGGCGTGAAGGCTACCTCGTGGATGGCACCACAGATCCCTCGGCAGCGTTGAAAATGTCGCAGGAGCGGTTCTATAACCTGGTCCTTACAGATCTGAAGATGCCCGGTCTCAGTGGTCTCGAGCTTATGAGCAAGGTGAGATCGCGGACACGCGATACCACGTTCATCCTGATGACCGCCTTCGCAACCGTGGAGAATGCAGTCCAGGCCATGAAGGAGGGGGCATTCGACTATTTGCCCAAGCCGATCGACATGCGGCGCCTGCGTGCGCTGGTTGAGAAAGCGCTCGAGTTCCAGGCCTTGATGACGGAAAACAGCGAATTGCGCCAACGTTTGCAGGCGGCTCCCGACCCTGGTCTGCTCATCGGCGACAGCGAAGCTATGCGCAAGGTGGCCAGCCTCGTCAGGGAAGTGGCTGAGAGTGATGTCACCGTCCTGATAGAAGGCGAGAGCGGCACTGGCAAGGAGGTTGTGGCCCGCTCCGTCCACCTGCAAAGCGGTCGCAAGGAGAAGCCGTTCATCTCTGTCAATTGCGCCGCATTGGCTGAACCATTGTTGGAGGCTGAGCTCTTTGGCCATGTAAAGGGAGCGTTCACGGGTGCCATTGCCAATAAACCCGGGAGGTTCCAGTTGGCGGATAAGGGCACTCTTTTCCTGGATGAGATTGGTGATCTCTCCCCTAAAGGGCAGGGGGATTTGCTCCGGGTTCTGGAGGATAGCGCCTTTCGCATGGTCGGCGGTTCCGATTTGATCCGGGTTAACGTGCGTATCATCGCCGCCACAAACAAAAACCTTCAGGAGGCCGTCAGAACAGGAAAGTTTCGAGAGGACCTTTTCTATCGGTTGCAGATCGTGCCAATTCAAATGCCGACACTTCGAGATCGGGCGGACGACATTCCCCTGCTCATGGAGAACTTTCTTGAACATTTTTGTGTGAAGCACAAACGGCGGAGAAAACGGATCTCGCCCGAAGCGACACTCCTTTGCCAGCGATTTCCATGGCCCGGGAATGTCAGGCAGTTGCGGAACCTGGCGGAACGCCTGGTGGTTACCTGCCGGAACTCCGTGGTTGAGGTGGCGGATCTTCCAGATTTCCTGCGGGATTACGATCGAACCAGTACCACCTTTATGGTGCGCCCCGGCACTCCAATGTGCGAAGTGGAAAAGATGCTGATCAAGCAGACCCTGACCCATGTTACCCAGAACAGGGAAGAGGCGGCTAAGGCTCTGGGGATAAGCCGTCGAACCTTGCAGTATAAACTGAAGCTTTACGGTTTGCTCGAAGGTTGAGGCTTGCACACCAGCCCTTCTTAGAAATGGCCTAATGCACAAAGCCGAGGGGCTGATGGTGCAGGTTTTGCGCCCCAGTCACGGTGGTTCGGTAGTCTTCAAGATGGAGGATCTGTTATAAATGCCTTTCGAACAGGTGTTTAGGAAAGTGCTACTACAGTTGGCATGAGGCATGCCCTTATCTCCATTAGCTGAGAAACTCAGCTAGACAACAAAAACTTTGGAAAGACGATCGTATGAACGAAAACACTTCCGCTACACCGGCATGCAACTGCGGCCACAATCTTAACCCTGCTTCAGCTCCGGCTCCCCAACCGCCGACTCCCTCGGCGGCACCGGCTTCTCCTGCCCCAAAGCAGGGAAAAAAAGGCAAGAGTAAGAAGTAATTTTAAGGAGGCATTGAACTGGCACCGCCCGAGGAGGTCAGTGCCAGTTCTTAAGCCTGCACCGATTCTTGCTGCCTTGTGCAAAACATGCACTTTTCCCTGTTTTAAGCCCGAGTTTAAACAAGACGACAGAATTGGTAACCAGTTGTTACGTAATTGCTTAACATCTCTAAAATGTCTTTGGCATAAAACTAGCACATTATTCGTCCAAATGAAGGATCTGCTGTCCAATTTGCTCAAACTCCAGACTTTTGACTTCAACGAAGGGACTGAACGGCTCCCTGATGACCAGCTCCAGGCCCTGCGCGGCCAAATCCCAACGCAAGTTCTAGGCCATTACGATCGCCTGGTGGCCCGTGGCAAAAAGGGTGTTGCCGTGGTTCGCAATCAGGTCTGCACCGGTTGCCACATGCGCCTGCCGATTGGCGCTTATAACACGCTGCTCCAAGGCACAGACATTCAACTGTGTGAATCCTGCGGGCGGTATCTCTACGTTCCAGATGCGGCGGAAACGAAGTTCGTCGATACACTGGCTGCTGCCAAACCGGAGGCCGCTAAGGCTCCGGCAAAGCCGCGCAAGCGCAAGGCGGTTGCCAATGCTCAGTGAGCTAAAGTCTTTAACGGCCTCACAAGCTTCCCTGGCCGGGTACACCCGGCCAGGTCTCGTTTTGGCCCAGCTATACGGTCGGGATGCCGCAGGCATCATCCACGAGTTGAGTCAGGCCTTGCAGCATGAGGGCTATGTCCCTGACGTGCTTCCTTTCTACCATACCGCGTTGAATCAGGAGCTGCTCTTCAACTCGGCCCTGGTATCAGGAGTGGCGGTGCCGCATGCCCGTTTGGCGGCGGCGAATGAGCTTCAGTTCGCCTTGGGGCGTGCCCCGGAGCCGGTCACTTGGGGGGCACGAGGCGCTGCTCCCGTGGACTTGATATTCCTTATTGCTGTTCCTGCAACCAACGCGGCCAGCTATCTGCACCTGCTTGCCGCGATAGCTCGTCTTGCGGATCATCCGGAGATGTTGAGTGAGTTGCGCCATGCCAGATCCAGCTCCCAGATGCTTAAGATCCTGAGTCGAGTGCCTATCACCTGATGGGAACTTCAGCGCCGCAGGCTGAGAATCGCCTCGGCGGCGCGACCAACTGCTCCTGGCTTGCCCAGACTGGCCGCGATACGATCCAGATCTTCCCGGATCTTCTTCCGGCGTGCGTGGTTATCGAGTAACTCCAATGCCGCAGCGCTGACTTTGATCGCGTCAGCATCATTCTGGACGAGTTCAGGGAACACGGGGGCATTTGCCAGGAGGTTTGGCATAGCCAGGTAATTCACCGTGATGATTCGCTTGGCAATTTGGTAAGTGCTCCAGGATGTCTTGTATAATGCGATGGTTGGGACTCGGAACCAGGCACACTCCAATGTGACCGTGCCAGTGGACGCGATCGCTAAATCCGCCGACGCCAGCGCGCGCGGCAATTCACCAATCTGCAGATTAATAAACGCTTTGAGACCGGCAGCGCGGGCTTGGGTTGCGAGCTTTTCATCAGGGAGCACGAGGGTGAAGCGGGCTGACGGCTTTCGTGCGCGGATCAGCTCCGCAGCGCCATAAACCACCGGCAGGTGCCGTTTCAACTCGCCCGTGCGACTGCCTGGCAACAGCACGATGTGAGGCGCGGAGGAATTGCTTGCAGTGGAGATCGGTGCGTTGAGGTGACGATCCACGATCGGATGTCCCACGTAGACTACTTTTAATCTCGGAGCATGCTTTGCGTACCAGTCCGGTTCGAACGGGAAAATGCTGAGCAACAGATCGAAATCTCTAGCCATCAGGCGTGCTCTTCCGGGGCGCGAAGCCCACACCTGTGGAGAAACAAACTGCACAATCCTGGGGTTCCAGTTCCTAAATACGCTTTGGCTGGCGCGCCGCCGCACTGCATGGGCGAAACGGCGGTTAAACCCGGAGAAATCCACACAGACCAGGGTGTCGGGTGTGTTTTGCAGCGCAACGGAGAGCAGTTGATGGAATAACCGGCGAAAATCGAGCAGCTTCTTGAGTGCCTCCGCCAACCCGATCACCGCATGTGCGGTCATGTCGATTTCCAGGCGCACTCCGGCTGCAGCCATACTTGGCCCACCGGCACCAATGAAGCGTGGCTGCAAACCCGTTTGAAGCGGTTGGTGGCCTGGTGTGGTGTCCGAGAACCGAGCCGCATGTTCCTGGCGCAGAGCGTTGACCAGTTCGGCAGCCAGGGTGTCTCCACTCGTCTCCCCTGCAACCACCATGTAGAGCGGCGGCTTCATTCTACGCGTGCTTGCCAGCCCAGGACGCCTGCACCTGGCGCGTAATCTCAAACGCCAGCTCCAAGGCTTGGCGCGCCGATTCACCGGTCACCCGGGGGACCCCATGAGCGCGGACGCATTCAACAAAATTCGAGAGCTCAAGCTTGAGAGGCTCTTCCTTGGTGATCGGAACCGGTTCCCGTACGATTTTCTTTCCTGCAAACTCACTCACGATGCTTGTGGTTTTTGCCTGCAACAGCTTCTTCAGGATCGAGCTCTCCGATTCACCCTCACGCGCGATCCGGTAGATGTATCCCTCCTGCGCCCGGTAATCGAGGGAGATGTAGCTGGTCGTCGGGCCTCCGCTGAAGACGCGGATTTTCCGCATCCGCTCAGGGCTGACGCGGCTGGCAGTTAGGTTGGCCACGCAGCCATTGGCAAAACGAAGCCGGGCGTTTGCTATATCTTCAGATTTGCTCAGGACCGGGATGCCCACAGCATCAACGCTCTTTACAGGCGATTTTACAAAAGCCAGCACCACATCCAAATCATGAATCATCAGGTCGAGCACGACACCGATATCGGTGCTGCGCGCCGGGAAAGGTGAAAGCCGATGCACTTCGATGAATTGGGGGTCAGTGGCTACTGTTTCCAGGTAGTTGAAAACCGGGTTGAACCGTTCGATGTGGCCCACCTGGAGTATCCGGTTATGGGTCTTGGCCAGTTCCACTAGCGCAGAGGCTGTCTCAGCCTGATCGGTCATCGGCTTCTCAACCAGCACATGGCGGCCTTGCTCAAGCAAGGCTTTAGAAAGCTCGAAGTGTGTGACTGTTGGGGTAACCACACTGGCAGCCTCGCAAGCTTGAATGGCTTCCTGGACCGATGCGAACGCGCGGACCCCGTGTTTTTCAGCAATTTTCTTAGCAGTCTCAGAGGAGACGTCGTACACACCGGCAAAAGTAATCTTCCCGGCAGCAGCCAATTCGGCATAGATCCGAGCGTGCTCCTTGCCAAGCGAGCCTGTGCCTAAAACCGCCACCTTTATCAACCCTGCGAGGGGTTCACCCTCAGTTATCTTCATGCCCGGAAGTGTGCCTGTGGGGCGTGCGCGTGACAACTTTGGACTTTTAACCCTGCCCGTTTGGGAACTACTGTATGGCCGTGATCTGGCTAGCATACGGCTTGATAGTTTTGGCTGCGTACCTGCTGGGCTCGATACCGACGGGGTATTTGGCCGGGCGTGCGAAGGGCATTGATATCCGAAAGGTCGGCAGCGGGAATATTGGCGCTACAAATGCCTTTCGAATCCTGGGCAAAGGACCGGGCGCAATGGTCCTGCTCGTCGATGCCCTAAAGGGATGGGCAGCGGTGAAATTGGCAGCTCCATTTATTCTTGAGGCGCTTGTGGGCAACGCTGGTCCTGGTGTGCGGGAAGCCGCTGCCCTGCTCGCAGGGTTTGCCGCAGTGCTGGGACACAACTACACCTGCTGGCTGCGGTTTAAAGGCGGGAAAGGCGTTGCCACATCCGCAGGCGTTCTCCTGGGCCTCGTCCCATCCGCCCTGGTCAGCGTGCTCTGTGTTTGGATTATCATTTTCATCCTGTGGCGTTATGTTTCGCTCGCCTCAATTTCTGCGGCGGCTGTTTTGCCGTTTGCAGTGCTGCTGACCGGCTACAGTTGGACCCTGGTGATTGTAACCGGTTTCATGGGAGCCCTGGCGATTTACAAACACAAGACTAACATCGAGCGTTTACTTAAAGGCACCGAAAACAGGATCGGTGGCAAAAAGCCTGAGGCTCCGGGGAACGATCCTTCTGCCTCATGAATATTGCGGTAATCGGAGCGGGTGCATGGGGCACTGCTTTGGCGCGGCGGCTCTTGCTCAATGGCCACCATGTTTCCTTGTGGGCACACCGACCGGAGACATTGTGGGAAATCCAAAAGACCCGGCGCAACGAACGTTATCTCCCCGGCATCGAGCTGCCTGAGGGTTTAGCCTTTGCTCCTGACGTGGCACAGTTGGTCCGCGGCGCGGATGCCGTCCTGGTGGCTGTTCCGTCGCGAGCCTTGCGTGCAGTGGTTAGCGCTCTTCCGCCTTTCAAGGGCTTGCTCATCAGTGTCACCAAGGGGATCGAATTCGATACCGGTTTGACAATGTGTGGAGTGCTCGAACAACTCGCACCTGCGGCAGGAATCGTTGCGCTATCGGGTCCCAGTTTTGCCATAGAAGTAGCGCGTGATATCCCCACGGCTGTCGTTGCGGCGAGCGCAGACGCTGAAGCTGCGGCACAGGTTCAACAGCTCTTTGCTCATGCCTCTTTTCGTGTGTACACCAGCACTGATCGGCTTGGAGTGGAGTTGGGCGGCGCACTCAAGAACGTCATTGCCATCGCCGCGGGTATCAATGATGGGCTCGGGTTTGGGGACAACTCAAAGGCCGCCCTGGTGACGCGCGCGATAGTGGAGATGCGCCGATTAGGCGAGGCCTGTGGCGCAGAGGGCGAAACATTCACCGGGCTCAGCGGCCTCGGCGATCTGATGGTGACATGTTTTTCCCGACACAGCCGCAATCGCGGGTTTGGTGAGCGCTTTGGCAAGGGTGAAAAGCCCGAGCAAATTGTTCAACAGATGCAGGCGGTAGCCGAAGGGTATCCAACGGCCCGTTCGGCCTATCAGCTCGCGCAAAAGCTGCATGTGCAAACCCCGGTGATTAACGAGGTTTATGGCATGCTCTACGAGGGCAAAGACGCCAGCCGTTCAGTTCGTGACTTGATGACCCGCGATTTGAAGGCCGAATAGAGATGTTCTATGATCCCTAGCTAGTGCTGGGATCGGGAGGCGAAGGAGCCGGCGCTGGAGGACCCGGAACTGAGCGGAGTTTGGTCGGGCAAGTAAGACACGGAGAGTCTGATGCGCTGCCCGCGCACCAGGGCTAAAGGATCAGGCGTGGAGCAACGCGGAACCCTCTAAAGGCGTCGGAAGAGCTTCTGGGGCTTTGTTGATGCTTGCGGGGCGGGGGTGGGTCTGGTTTGCTCGATGGCATTCTATGTGCCCACCGGATCGCCAAGAGCTGCAGCGGACAGTCTATAGCTGCCAGTGCTGTCCTGAGGTATATGGTTTCAGTCGTCCGGCGGCAGGGCAGCCCTATTATAAGTTTCCGCCGACGATCGGGGCGACCAGCCAGGCGGATCTGCTGTTTGTCGGTATCAATCCACGCCGGACAGGAAACCATGCGCTGCACACTGAGCTAATGGCGGATATTGGCGCATTCGAAAGGCTGGCGGCGAATTGGGACGGACGGCAGCCGTACATCGCCCGGGGTGGGCCGGAGTCTCATTACCAGTGCCATATTGGTTTTGTTGAGCGTGTCTTCGGGCCTGGGGCAAAGTTCGAGGATCATGCCGCAGTGACCGAGTTGTTCTTTTGCGCAAGTGCTAACAGCAAGGGATTGCCCATTGTCAAAAGCCCTTGCGCGGACAAGCACTTCGAAGACGTTTTACGGCTGGTAGAGCCCAAAGCCGTGGTGTGCGTGGGGGTGCGTGTGTTCAGGTATTTTCGGGAGCGGTACGGCATGTGGGCGGGTAACATCCGAATCAGCTATGGGCAAGGGACGGCTTTTGTTGTGATGATCCCGCATCCGAACGCGTGGATATCCAGGGCGCGTCGTGAACAGGAGATTGAGGCGGCGCTGGGACAGGTGCGGAAAGCGGTGGATGGGGGGGTGAAGGGGGAAGATCCGTCCTCGCTGAAGCTACGGGGCATATGGTAGCTCATCAAGGAGAGCCACGTCTCGGCATGCCTTAGCCTTGTCGAGAAGGGCCTTAGCCTTTGCAATGCTGGTGGCTGCGGAGGTTTGTGCTTCGAGAACCCGTGCGGTTGCTGCCTCCAATTGAACCCGGTAATTGGCCAGTCCGCTACGGTCTGCCCTTGATACGAAAAAAAGGTAAGTGCAGAAGTGTTTAAACGTTGCGACTTTCCTCTGTAGTTCCGCAATGTAAGGCTCCATGGCATCGAGCTCGGCCTGTGCTTGCGCACATCGAGAGGCGAGCTGCGTGTGCAGGTTTAAAAGCAACGTACAATCTTTGGGGTCGAGTTCAGAGATAGCACGGGCAATTTCCTCAATGGAGGCGGCCGTTTTGGGGGCACTGGCCAGAGTGCCGGAAAGACGCTCGTAAGCGGCGAACAAGTCAGCTACTTTGGGTTGGAGAATTTCGGCAAGTGTGCTTCCAAGCAAGAGGAGGTCCACCTGAGTCTTTGCTTCGTGCAACGTGATCCTGCCAAAAGCAAGACCCTGCCGAATATCTCTTAGGGACTCAAGGTGGTTGGCTGAAACTCGCAATTTTCCAACGACTCTAATAAGGTAAAGAGTGGCTGTCAGGAGCAGTGCCAGTCTGAGGTTCTGAGGCTCAAGAAAGCCTCGATTGAGCTGCCAGAGAGTGCCCCAGCAGATCAAAACAGGAGAGGCGATGAAGAATGTGGCTAGCGAGGCCTCAAGGTGCAACGAGGTTCTGGCAGCCTTTTGCGGAAGCTGGAATGTGATGGGGAAGTCAGTGAATGCGAAAATGATTCCCAGCGTCAGGGCTATAACTTCGTAGGCGCACAACGCACACATGATCGCGAACTGCCACGGAACCCATGAGATTTGGCCGCGAAAATAGTAAAGGCAGAAGAGGAAAAAGAAGTTGCGGACCACATGGAATAAGAAAACGGGCCGTGTGCTGCCGAGCATTCGCGCTGCGGGGTGAAAGCGAGCAGTGGCTCCGCCATGACGAGGAGAAGCTTCCATCAGCCGGATAATGGAGGTGAGAGCCTCAGCCAATACCCAGATCGACAGAGTCAGGAGAAAGACAGCTTCCTGCTGGAAACTGGCTTTTTCATAGTAGTCCATTGCAAGCCAAAGGGCTGCTGCCATCGCGCCTAGGAGGGCCCAGTGGGAAAAGCCTTCCGCCGACTGCTTTGAGTTGATTGAGGCAATTTCGGAGTCGAGTGCTTCGAGAAGTTGTTCGCGATTTGGCGGAACCGGGAGTATGGTATCTATTGGCGGAATCATCACTCATGCCTTTCTACCAGCAAGGGATATGAGGGTGCGCAGCTTAGCGAGGGCGGTGTCGGCTTCGCGGCCTTTTGCGGCAATGAAGTCGATGAGCTCGGCGGGAGTGCGGGTGTCTTCTTCTGATCCCCGATTGGGATTGACGGCCTTTAAGTCGTAAACGGCGTTTTCAATGGATTCGGCTTTGGCGAGGGACTCTCGGGACTCGCGCTGAACCTTTTTGCAGGCCTCTTCCATGGTGGCAAGGACTTCCTTCGAAGCTGTCTTCGTGCTACGCCTGTCGCGGAAAGCCTTTTCCAGGTCATCGGCGTGGGTGGCCAACTCGGCCGCTTTTTCCCGATGTGGGCGCGCATCGTCGAGTCCCTTTTGCAGGCGAGCGGCAAAGTCAACGGTCCAGCTCCGGGGAGTGGCGGCGCACTTGGGTAATGCTTTAAAGAAATCGTCAAAATGCTGCTGGGTGAGCGGGGTTTTCTTGCCGACCTTTATGTCTGAGAGATCGAAGTACCAAATTCGCTCGGTTTGCGCGCCTTTAGTGAAGAATACCAAGTTGGTTTTGACGCCGGCGCCTGCGGCGGTGAAGACGCCGCCGGGAAGGCTGATGATGCAGTCAACGCTGCACTCCTCCAGGAGCTTGCGCTTGGTTTGCACGAAGGCGGTTTCGTTGGTGCGAAACAGAACGCCTTCGTCGAGGACGATTCCGCACATGCTCCCGGAGTTCATACTCTTGAGCACATGCTGAAGGAACAGCATCTGGGTTGCTCCAGTCTTGTATTCGAACTGGGTCTGTGCCTCCTTGCCTTCCTTGCCGCCGAAGGGAGGATTCATGAGGATGTAATCGAAGAACTGTGGGGCTCCTTTGAACAGGTCGTCGTAGGTTGGCTGGTCAGAGAGCGTATTGCCATGCCAAAGGTGAGGCTCGTCGATGCCATGCAGGATCAGATTGGCCAGCGCGATGGGATAGATAGTATCGTCCTTTTCCCGGCCGTAGAACGTGCGGCGTTTGAGTGTTTCGAGCAACGGGCCTGTGAGGGTGCCAGCACGTTCGGCTTTGTCCCTCACGTATTCGTAGGACTGGGCAAGGAAACCGCCGGTGCCGCAGCCGGGGTCATAGACGGTTTTGCCGGGCTGAGGGTCAACGACACGAATCATGACGCGGATGATTTCACGCGGGGTGAAGAACTGGCCACCGTCATTGCCTTTCTCGCCCATTTTGAGGAGCAAACCCTCGTATACCTGGGAGAGGGTGAAGACGTGGGTGTCTTCCACCGTTTCACTGCTGATTTCGTGGACCTTGTCCAGGACATCGAGGAAATTCTTTTCGGAATCGATGCGACTGCGTTCGACGCTGGCAATTATCTCGCTGATAACCTTCTGGCGCGGGGTGGCGCCCTGGTTGTCTTTGAGAGCTTTGAGCTTGGGCAGGAGAACGCGGTGAACGAACTGCCAACAGCTTGCTTTTGGGTTTCTACGGAGAGGGGAGCCGGGTGCTGCCCACCAACTCCAGCGGAGACGGTGGTTGAGCGAAGGTGTAAAGGAGATGCCGAGGGCCTCGGCCTCTTGTGCCTCATGTGTTTCGCGCTCGTCGAGAATGCGGAGGAAGAGGATCCAGGTAAGCTCGGGTACGTATTTCATGGCGCCGGCGCAGTTTGAGCGGCGCATGATGTCGCAGATAGATTTGATGGCGCTATTAAGCGACTGCTGAGTGGCGTGGCGCTTGCCGCTGGCGCTTTTACCGGGCTTGGGCTGGGAGTTCGGGGTTGCGGTGGTGTTTTTCTTAGGCATATTGCGCTTGGCTCTGCTCCAACCGAAGGCTGACGCTTTGTGTCGGAGATTCACGTAGGTTGGGTGGGGCTATTTTGTTGCGAGGGCGCAAGGCCTCACACGTCGCAGTGACGAGCGCTTGCTTCGACAGTGGAGGCAGAAGGAACTCGACCGTCGCAAAGCCACTAAACCTGGGTTCAATGAGAGCCTCAGGCCGGCTGGTGCTGGTGGCGACGGCGGAGAGTACTGTTGGCGATCAGCAAACTGCGATCGCGGAGCTTCTCCAGCAGCACGAGCTTTTCCGAAAATGACAGATGCGCCAGACGCTGACGCGTCTGCCGTTTGCTCTCCATTACTTGGCGCATGAAGTGACTCATCTGTTTCTAATAAACTTATCGCCGAATTGTTCCCATTTAGCAAGTAGATCATAGCGGGTGAGGATTTGGTCGAGCTTAGGGGTGTCAAGCACACCTGCCTCGATAAACTGGAGGATTCGGGCAAAGTCTTTAGCACGGCCAAGTTGCAGGGCAAGGGCAACGAGATGCTCGGCGGTCATGACCCAGGTGGGGACACCATCGACCTCGGTTTCGATTGCTTGAGCAAGGGCTTCGTCGCCCAGAGCGTCACCCGGAGGAAGGAACTGCACGTGCCAGCCTTCGATGATGATGTATTCGCCTTCGATTTTGTAGTCTCGGTCCGTGAGATACTTGTAGAGGGGCTCCAGGGAGATGAGGGCGCTGCGCGGGCCATTGCGGAAAGAGACGAAGATGTCGATGTCGAGCGTAGCTGAGGGTTCGAGGTAAAAGGTCGCGCCTACGGCGCCGCCAATGGCGTATTTGTCGATAACGCCATCGGCATGCATTTGATTGATAACCTGGAGTGTGGCTTTCATGGAATGCTAGAGCTTACCACTAAAGACTTCGTGCAAGAGCGGCGGGTGGGCGAGCTTCCATTTATACATAATCTATGATGTCGGAGGCCAGTTGACGGCGGAGGACGGGGAAGCGGTCAGCCGGGATGCCTAATTCGGCAAGGACGCACATTTGGAAAATAAAGGTCAGTTTCTCGTTCAGGCGAAAGAGCGCAGATTTTTGGACAACCCTGCCCGCTTTTAGCCAGTTTGGATTGTGGTGAGTGTAATAGTTTCGGTTGTCGCGGACCGCCTCGGCGAAGGCGACGGGATCCGTTACAAGGCCCTGCAGGTGGGGCAGACACTGGGTGGCGAGTGCCCGAATCTTATTCAAAAAAACCTGGTTATTGTGAGACTGGTGCTTGATCCCATGGTACGCCTCAAGAGCCTGGGTGAGGCACAGGTGTTCGACTTCGTGAGGAAGGGAGTGATAGACGGTAGTGGAGTAGCTGGCGAACGCCTCGTCGTAAAGACGGAGGAAATCGAGCCACTGGGCGAAGAACTGTGCGAAACGAGGCTGAACGTCGTCGAAGCGGAAGACCCAACGGGGGTCGGGTTCCACTGGTTCCCGGATGATGGAGTTGTGAATGGTCAGTTTGTGGTGAATGAATGCGCCCTGAACGTCGCGCCCGTAGCCTTCTTTGGTGCCTGAGATGGAAAGCATGTAGACGGGGCTCAAGGCTGCGAGATGAAGTAAGTGCCGGAGCGCGGCTATCAATCGCAGGCACTGCTTGAGATCGAGCCCCAGAGGGGAATGGAAGGACAGAGAGATGTCTTCACGGATGACTGACTCCTGGCCGCCGTGGGAAAAGTCATTCGTGGGGTGTATCTCGAGTCGGAGATCGGGGGTGATTTGAAAAGACTGGTTCTCAGGGCGGCAGTAGTCGATCCGGTAGGTGACGGACGTATCCTTGGGCTTTCTTTGGAATCCGGTAATGCCCAGCCATTGATAGAGGTGTTGTGCCTGCAGGGTGAGAACGTTCAGGCGGAACTCGGAGGCATCAGCGAGATGAATCCCAAGCACTGCGTAACCAGCAGTGAACTTCACATGAGTCATTACCATGGTTGCCGTGGTCTGGGGCCATCCGGGGAAGAGGAGGGAAATCGGCTGCTCGTGATCGTCGAGGCCGTGGATGATCGGGGGGGCTTTGGCCTCCATGAATTGAAAGCCTTTCGGGATGGTGACGGAAAGCGCCGCGGCCTTGTTTGGTGCGAGCGTGAGTGTGCCCACCCATCTTTCGTCCGGTGCCGAGGGGAGCCACCATTGACCCACAAGTTCACGTTTGGCTGGTTGCATTTTGTGTGGGTCAGGAAGGCCCGGCGAAGGCTTCGCGCAGGAGGGCGGCCGGGAGATGGTCGAGGGCGGCGAGGCGGGTGGCGAGGGCATAGCTGAGCGCCCTCGCCTCAGTAAACTCTTGCTGGATCCTTCTAAGCAGCGTTCCCTGCTGCTTGAGCGATGGCAGTGGGATTTCGACGGCGGCGACTTCTTCCGTGCGAATGCGTGGGAGTTGGCCAGGGGTTGTGTCGATAGGAGCACGCTCCAAATAGAGCGGGCTTCGCATGAACCAGGCGACAAATTCTGTTTCGGCTCGGTCGAGACGCACCTCATAAACGTATTGGTCCACCGAGCATAGGCCGTCAAACTCAGCGACCCACACCTTGTTGAGGTAGGGCCTGAGATAACCATAAACGAGGTCTCCACGATTAAATTGAGGTTTGCGGCCTGTAAGTTGTGACATCTCGATGGGGATGGCGCCATTGCGAACGCCGGTGAGCGATTGAATGTGCTCCAAACCAACAAAAATTGCAGGGCCACTGGGATTGTCCCGAGGGTGGACCACCTCTTTTCGAAGTCGGAGGATGTTTCCGAGCTTACAGGCAGGCCAGTGGGCTGCGGAGGCCTGTGTGAACACATCTCGAAGTTGGAGTGATGGGAGGTCCTTCGCCGCCTCAACTTGGACTTCGACTGCGGCGCGGGCTTTTTGGACCTCGGCGAGTTGTTCCCGGACGCGGGCCGCGATGCGACGCTGTTCGGGGAGGGGGGGAAGGGCGACTGGCAGCGTTAGGAGAACGGCCATGTCGGCGCGCGGCATGCGCGAACCGGTCTTGTCTAGCATCGCGGCGGCAACGGTTTCTTCACGGCGGAGAAGGATGGCCAGGAAGCTTCGGTCGATGAGCTGTGAATTGGGAAGGAGGGGAATCAACTCGGTGGTGCAGCGGCCTGTGAAGTCAGGGAGCGCGACTTTGTTTAGATAGGGGCGTAGTTTACCATATAGAACATGCCTGGAGTCGAATGCGAACGTGGTGCTCTTCCCCTCCTCTAGGGTCCCAGCAGTCGCATGTCTCAGAATGCGCCCGCTGGTGCCTTCGATATGTTCAAGTCCGAGGTAGGGGCGCGATGAAGCCTCGAGGGATTGCGGCACGACAATCTGCCTGTCTTGGATGCATAGAGCACCTAACGGGAGGCGCTGCCATCCCTGGGGCAGAGAGTCCAGATGGTTGCCGATTCCATTCGTGCTGTTGACTTGTCGGCTCATGCAGCGAAAATGGTTTCCTTGGTTTTGCGGAGGAGTTCGGCCGGTTTGCCGCCCTGGGAGAGGGTGGCGATGGCGTTGGCTTCGCCGATGGTGCTCCAGAGTTGGCCCGTTTCAAGAGCGCCAGTCCCAGCTTTTTCGAACTGCTTGACGATCTTGCGAATGACTTTTGCAGTGGGCTGGGGCAAGCGGATAAGCCAATCGGGGCCAGCGTCGCCGAATTGAGCGGCGCGTTGGGCACGAGTTATTGGGGGCACGTCATAGGCCAGGGCGGCCAGGATGTCGAATTCGTCGAAGGCCTCCATGCCTGCGCCTTCGGTGATGACCTCGGTAACGAGGTTCCTGTCCCGGAGTTCCTGGAGCATTTGCTGCCGTTTTTGCGGGTCGAGCCAGCGGGTGCGAAAATCAGCCAGTGTGGGAACAGAGGCGATGAGCTGTGTGGTGAGTGCTTCGCAGTATTCCTGTGGGGTGACCCGTTGGAGACGGCCATCGCGCGTGAGCAGATGGTAGTTACCTGCGGGCTTAAGCTCGATTTTGACACCTTTGACCCGAACCTTTTGAACGGGAGGCTGTGGGGGCTGTGGAGGTGTAGACGGACCTGGCTCGGGAGGCGGTGGCGTGATGAAAGCCTGGCCGAATAGGGCAGTGGCGCCGGTGTAATCGAAAATGCGAAACATGAGTTTGCCACTCTCACGATCGATGCGGGTGCCGCGGCCAATCATCTGGTGGAAGAGCAGTGGGGACTGGATATAGCGAAAGAAGACGATGTTGCGGACCCGGGGCACGTTGACGCCGGTAGTAAGAAGGTCCTTGGTGGTGGCGATGATGTGGGACTTGGCGCGGCCCCGGAAGTCGGGGATGAGGGCCTGGCCATTAACCGAGGACATGCACTTGAAGGCGTAGTTCTGGATACGTTTCTGACCGTTGGTTTTGGCCCAAGCGCTATAAAGGCCGTTCAGCGCGTTCGCGATGAGGTCGGCGTGGTGATCACTGGCGCAGAAAATGATGGTCTTCTGAAGCGGTGTGCGGTCGCCGGTTGTCAGGATGCGCTGGAACAGGTGCTCGGCCATGGCTTTGACGCGGTCGGGCATGACGAGCTTGCTTTCAATAGTGGAACCTTCGTTGAGCACCGCGACGGCCTCGGGTTGGACAGGCTGGCCTGTGAGAAGATCAGTGAGTTTCTTGGCTGCGATGTCGGCACGGAGTACGCCGCGAATGCGTTCGGGATTCAGTTCGCCATCGTGGTGGATGTCATATTGCTCGATCTCGCAAGGGGCCAGATAGCCATCGGCCACGCCTTGCTGATAGGAGTATTCGTAAACCGGCTCGCCAAAGTATCTGAGATTGTCAGCAAGGAGGCGGCGGTCATCCTCAATCTGTTTGCCGAGTTCGCCGGACTTTACTTGCGGCAGCTCGATTTCGCGCGGAGTAGCGGTGAGGCCGATTTGGATTGCCTGGCTGTTCTTCTCGAGGATGACGAACCATTTGCCCCAAGCGGAGCGGTGACATTCGTCAATGATGATGACATCGAAATAGCCGGGCGGATAGTGCTTGAGAAAGAAGGATGGGTCAATGGCCTGGGGATCGTTGGTGTCGTCCTCCTCCTCTGCTTTCGCGGGCGTGACGCCGCCACGCTTTCTGTGATCAAGCGTCTGGTAGGTGGCGATAATGACTTTGGCGTTTTTCTGGGGGTTGCGTGTGTCAATTTCGGCGGCGTCATTGCCGAAAGCTGCCTGGAAATCGCCAAGGCCATTATCGCGGAGCTCTGTGCGGTCGCAGACGAATAGAGCCTTGCCCATGAGGCCGGCATCGGAGATGCGGCGGAGCAGGCCGGCGGCCATGCGCGTCTTGCCGCCACCGGTGGCGATGGGAAGGAGGGCGCGAGCGGGTTTGTGGTTTTGAGCGGCGCGAATGATCTGCTCGAACACGGCACGCATGCCGGCATCCTGGTAATAACGGAAGTAGTCCCGGCCCTGGTTGTAGGGGACCTGCAGGAGCGCGAAGGCAGGGGTCTGGGGATTAATGCAGCGGACACTAAGATAGCGCTGAACCAATTCGTCCGGAGTTGGGAACGCTGTCAAGGGTTTGGGATCGGACGTGGTGCCGGTTTGTTCGTCGTATTCAACAAACATGTGGCCATTGGAGGAGAAGACGAACGGCACGTGATGGAGCTGGCCGACGCGGTAGCCTTTGCCCTGCTGGAGGCCGTGTTCCGGGGGCAATGCTTCACGTTTGGCTTCGACTATGGCGAGAGGGATTGGGTCGGCTCCCGGTGTGAGGGGGCGGCGCAGGACGTAATCGGTTCGACCGGCAGCGCGTTCGCGGGCTGAGTGGTTTACGATATCGATCGGTTTGGCGGTCTCCTCGACGCGAATATCGGTACGGCGGCTCCAACCTCGCTCCTCGAGGGCCGGGTCAATCAGTTCAAATCGAGTTTGGGCTTCGTTGCGCCGCATCAGTGCCAAAGGCCAGTTTACAGGGGGAGGACCTTGAGGCAAGGAATATGGTGTTACAAAGGTGGGAGCTCCTCAAACCCTGTTTGGGTAACACTTAGTTTTGGCGCACGGCGGGATGTCGCTTTCGATGCTTCTCATTTGTTATTGGCACGCCCGCCTCATATTCCCATAATCTGTCTCTTTGGATTATGGCGGAAGCGAATAAGCACATTTACGACGAGAGCAAGATCAAGACCCTGTCTTCGCTGGAGCACATCCGGTTGCGTACCGGCATGTACATCGGCCGGATCGGTGACGGCGCTCATTATGACGATGGCTGTTACATTCTCGTTAAGGAGGTCATCGACAACGCAATCGATGAGTTCATCATGGGCTTTGGCAAGGAAGTCCAGATCAAGGTAGAAGGCAAAAATGTAACCGTGCGGGATTTCGGCCGCGGGATACCCCTGGGCAAGTTGGTGGAGTGCGTTTCTCAGATCAATACGGGAGCCAAATATAACGATGATGTCTTCCAGTTCAGCGTGGGTCTGAACGGGGTCGGTACAAAAGCGGTGAACGCCCTGTCCCGCGACTTCATGGTGCGAAGCCATCGCGATGGTGATTTTGTTGAAGCATCGTTCAAGCAGGGTCGGCTAAAAAAAGAGAATAAGGGAAAGACCAAGGAACCGAACGGCACGCTCGTGCAGTTTGAGCCCGATCCTGAGATTTTTAAGAACAGTGAGATCCGGATGGAGCATCTGGAGCGGCGGTTGCGGCACTACAGTTACCTGAACAGCGGCTTGCGTCTTGTCCTAAACGGCCAGGTGTTCCAGTCCCGTAATGGCCTTCTGGATTTGGTCATGGAGGATCTGCAAACCGACGGCAGTGAGCCCATCTATGCACCACTTCATTACTCCGAGAAGACACTCGAGTTTTGCTTCACCCACTGCAACAGCCGTTATGGTGAGACCTTTTATTCCTTCGTAAACGGCCAATACACATCGGATGGCGGCACGCATCTAAGCGCGTTTCGCGAAGGCTTGCTCAAAGCCGTGAACGAGTATGGTCGCGAGAAGTTTGAAGGCGATGATGTTCGCGAGAGCATGGTTGGCGCGGTGGCGATCCGGTTAAAAGATCCAGTGTTCGAGTCGCAAACCAAGAACAAGCTCGGTAACACGGAGATCCGTACGGATTTGGTGAACCGTGTTCGTGAAGAGCTCCTGCAGTTCTTCCATAGGAACAAGGAAATCGCCGAGAAGATTCAGGCCAAGGTTCAAGACACCCGGCAATTACGCAAGGAACTGCAAGAGGTCAAGAAGCTGGCACGCGAACGCGCCAAAGCAATTACCCTTCGAATTCCGCAGCTCAAGGATTGCAAACATCATTTTGACAAAGCGAAGAACAAGGGCCGTGGCTCGATGGTCTTCTTGACCGAAGGCCAATCGGCTGCCGGGTCGATTGTCAGTTGCCGGGACGTGAACAACCAGGCGATCTTTGTTCTGAAAGGCAAACCGCTGAATGTCTGGGATCTTAAGCGAGACATCGTTTATAAGAACGACGAGCTGTACAATCTCATGCGCAGCCTGGACATCGAGGATACCCTGGAGAACCTGCGGTATGAGAAGGTAATCCTGGCAACCGATGCTGATGTTGACGGGCTCCACATCCGCAATCTGATGATCACGTACTTCTTCAGATTTTTTGACCAGTTGGTGCACAACGGCCACCTCTATATTTTGGAAACGCCGCTGTTCCGCGTGCGCAATAAGGACCAGACCATCTACTGCTATTCAGAGGCCGAACGCGATGCGGCAGCAGCCAAGCTCGGGCGCAATCCGGAGATCACACGATTCAAAGGATTGGGAGAAATCTCACCGGATGAGTTCAAGCAATTCATCGGGAAAGAGATGCGTCTGAGCCAGGTCGAGTATGCCCAGAAGACAGATGCCGCCGGCATTCTCAGTTTTTACATGGGGAAGAACACGCCGGAACGCAAAGATTTCATCATGCAAAACCTCGTGGTCCCGGTTGAGGAATAGAGGCACGCAAACATTTTACCAGTATTTCGCAAATGGCAGACAAACCGAGTAATGAACCTACCCAGCCCGAATTGCCGATCAGCGGCGGGGCTGCTGATGCAAAAGGCGCCAAAGCCGCTGGAAATGGCCAGGCAGAGGGTCCGGCACCTGAAGGCAACGGGGCAGCACATATCCAGGCCGAAGACGTAGCGGTGCCCGTCCGCCCTTTCGTGCCGAACAAGATCGAGTTGGCGCTCCATAGTCGTGTGAACCGGAGTTTCCTCGATTACGCGTCCTACGTCATCCGTGACCGGGCCATCCCTAACCTGGCTGACGGGCTTAAGCCTGTCCAACGCCGGATTCTCTGGGCATTGCACGAAAAGGACGACGGCCGTTTCATCAAGGTCGCCAACATCGTCGGGCATACGATGCAGTTCCATCCTCACGGCGATGCTTCGATTGGCGACGCTCTGGTCGTAATCGCCAATAAGCGCTACCTGATAGACCGGCAGGGGAATTACGGTAATATTTTCACCGGCGACCCTGCGGCGGCATCTCGATACATCGAGTGTCGTTTAAGCGAGTTGGCGAGGGCGGAGGTTTTCAATGACGAGATTACAGATTTCGTGCCCAGCTATGACGGGCGTAACAAAGAGCCAATCGCCCTTCCGTGCAAGCTGCCACTGTTACTGATGCTGGGCACCGAAGGCATTGCAGTGGGCATGGCCTCACGGATACTTCCTCACAATTTCCCGGAGCTGCTCCAGGCTCAGATCGCGATTCTGAAGAACCAGCCGTTCAAGTGTCTGCCTGACTTCCAGACAGGCGGCTTGATGGATGCGCGTGAGTATAAGGACGGAGCAGGCCAAATCAAAGTGCGGGCTCGCATCAAGATCAAGGATGAGAGCACCGTTACCATCAAAGAAATCCCGCCAAGTACAACCACAGACAGTCTGATTGGGTCGATTGAAGATGCTTCGCGCAAGGGCAAGATCAAGATTAAGAGTATCAGCGATTTTACCTCCGAAGAGGTGGAAATCGAGGTGCGCGCACCGAATGGAGTCAGCGCCGAGCAGTTGGTGGATGCTCTCTACGCTTTTACGGATTGTGAGGTGACCATTTCCAGCCGCATCGTGGTTATTAAGAATAACCGGCCGGTTGAGTTAACGGTATCGGAGGTGTTGCGGGAAAATACCGCGCAGTTGGTAAGCATCGTCAAGCGGGAGCTCGAGTTGCGTGCCTCCAAGCTTCAGGATGAGCTTCACTTCCGGACGCTGGAGCGAATCTTCATCGAAGAGCGGATCTACAAGAAGATCGAGCAATGCAAAACCAATGAGGCGGTGATGGCCGCAGTTTATGAAGGATTCAAGCCGTTTCATAAGCAGATGGTGCGTGAGTTGACAGATCCCGATGTCGAGCGGTTGCTCCAGGTGCGTATCCGCCGCATCTCCCTCTTCGATATCAACAAGCATCGAGAAGAGATGGACAAGGTCAAAGCCGACCTGGAGGAGACTCGCAAATGGCTGAAGAACCTGACCAAGTTTGTCGTTGGTCGTCTTGAGGCCCTCTTGGAAAAATACGGGCCAATGTATCCGCGCCTTACCAAATCGAGCCGCTATGACGAAGTCGATGCACGTGAGGTTGCGTTCAAGGCGTTCAAGGTCACCTATGATCGCGAGAGCGGTTACATCGGTTACAAGGTCACTGGCGAAGAGTTCCGGCTGGACTGCACGAAATTCGACAAGCTCCTGCTCGTATTCAAAGATGGCCATTACCAGGTCATCGAACTGCCCGAGAAGCTGTTCATTGGTCCCGATCTGCTCTACTGCGGGCTGCCGGACCGGGAGCGGGTGTTCACCTTGGCTTACTCGAATCGGGAAGCGACTTACTTGAAACGTTTCACTTTCGGCGGAACGATCATGACCAAGATCTATCACTGCATTCCGCCCAAGTCGAAGATCCTTTTCTTTGAGTCGGATACCCCGGCGGAATTGTTCATCAAGTACAAGCCCGCTCCGTATCAAAAGATTAACCAGCAGACGTGCAATCCGTCTGAGGTTGAGGTCAAAAGTCCGAAGACGATCGGTCGCCAGATCTCTATCAAAGACGTGTCCTCCATCAACAGCAAGGCACCCCGTGGGTGGGATGCCGAGGCGCCGACAACCCGGCTGCAGTTCATCTGAGAGAGGACTGTTGCTCCGAGCACGGGCTGGCATCGAGGCTTTGTGATCGGCGAATCGAATAAGCCCGGGAGCTTTTGCGTCATGGTCAATAGCTGGGGGTAACCCGGCTGTCCCTTGAAACAGGGCTGAATCTGGCTTGTCGAGCCTGAGGATTTTGGGTTAAATAAGTGTAACTGGTAATTGTTGGAACAACGAATGAAGACATCGAAACGTTTCATGGTACGCGCTCTTCGCAGCGCTGTGTGTGTGGCAGTCTGCAGCGCTCCGCTGCTGGGCTTGGCGGCAGATGATACGGTGCCGCTGAACCTGACTCTGCCGGCTCCTGGGTTTAAGGGAACTCCAAAGGAACTCAAGACGAGCAGCTACGTCGAACCCCTTTCCGAAAAGCCCCGCGCCCTGATGATGGTCCCGGCAGGGCTGACAAACCTGGCAACTGGTAAGAAGATCACCAGTAGCGACAAAAATAACCCCGCAGACACTCTTGCCAAAATCATTGATGGCAGCAAGGAAGCTTCCGACGATGCAATCGTCTACGTGCGCAAAGGCACCCAGTGGGTGCAGTTGGACCTGGGCGCTCCCAGCGAGCTCTTTGCCGCAGTGCTTTGGCATGCGCATAATAGCGCCAAAGTCTATCAGGACGTCGTCGTGCAACTTTCGGACGATCCGGATTTCCTGAAGGACGTCAAAACAGTGTTCAACAACGATCAGGATAATACCTCCGGCCTGGGCGTCGGCACCGATCGCGAGTTTTTCGAAACCCACGAAGGCAAGCTGTTTGACCTGAAGGGTGCGAAGGCACGTTACATCCGCTTCTATAGCAAAGGCAGCACCGAAAGCGCGATGAACGAGTACACCGAGATCGAAGTTTACGGCCGTGAGGCTAAATGAATAGATGGCACGCGCTGGTCCTGCTGTTGGCCGCCAGCGTGGCCCTTGTGTTGCGCGGGCCCAACATGGGCCTGCGCCCCATGCACAATGACGAGGGGGTCAATGCCGTCAAATTCGGCGCCCTCCTCGACCGTGGAGAGTATCGCTATGATCCTCACGAGTACCACGGGCCTACCCTCCATTACGCCACCCTCGCCACCACCAGGGCGGCTGGTTTTCGCAACTCCGCAAGCCTCACTGACTCAGCCCTCCGGCTGACTCCCTTGGTCTTCGGTCTCGGCCTCATTCTTTTGCTCCCGCTCATAGGCGACGGCATTGGCTCAAGGTCCGTTCTTTGCGCTGGGCTCTTTGCGGCTGTTTCGCCCGCATTTGTTTTCTATAGTCAGTATTTCATTCATGAAATGCTGCTGGTGTTCTTTACCGCGCTGGCGATGGCATCAGGCTGGCGATTCTGGCGGTCACGCCACGCCGGTTGGGCGGTGCTATGCGGAGTTAGCATCGGTTTGATGCATGCCACCAAGGAGACGTTCGTCTTTTCAATTGCAGCCGGTGTGGGCGCATTGGTGCTGAACCAGGCATGGAACCGTTGGGCTGATGCCTCCAAAGAATCTTTTCACGCCCCGAAACTTAATCTTTGGCACCTGGCATTCGGAGCCGTCGCCTGGCTCCTGACAGCTTCTCTTCTCTTCTCTTCTTTCGGTTCAAATCCACAAGGCCCCCTGGACTCTCTGAGAACCTATCTGCCGTGGTTAAGCCGGGCCGGTGGTGCCTCACCTCACATTCACCCCTGGAGCTTCTATCTGGAGCGGTTGATCTTCTTCAGGATGGACTCAGGCCCGGTTTGGAGTGAAGCAGCCATTGCCATCCTGGCGGTAGTTGGAGCATGTTCAGCGTTTGTTCGGAAACGATTGGAGCCCGATTCCAATGCCAGCTTTCTTCGATTTGTTGCGCTGTTTACCGTTTTGCTGGCTGGGATTTATACCGCCATCCCCTACAAGACTCCATGGTGCTTTCTGAGTTTCTGGTATGGAGCTATCCTACTCGCAGGGGCAGGGGGGATGGTGCTGGTTCGTGCGGCCAAAAACCAACTTGCGCGAGTCACGGCAATCAGTGTCCTGCTGGTGATGGCAGGTCAATTAGCCTGGCAAGGGTGGGCTGCCACCTCGCGATTTTCGACCGATCGCCGCAATCCTTACGTCTATGCCCAGACCTCTCAGGACATCCATCGACTGATCGATAAAGTGCGAGCCATCAGCAGCGCCGCGCCCCGCCGTGAGCAGACTCATATAAACGTGGTTGGGGCTGAGGGCGATTACTGGCCGCTCCCATGGTATTTGCGCGAATATGCCCAGGTGGGTTGGTGGGATGCTTTACCGCCCAACCCCTATGCACCCATCATGATCGTTTCAGCAGGTCTCCAGGCAGCCCTGGATTCGCAGCGCTCACATCTCATGATTGGTTATTTTGAGCTCCGTCCTGGCGTCTTCCTGGAGGTCTATGTCGAACTGGAGCTGTGGCGGGCTTTCCTTGCGCAAAACCCTCCACCACCAGAAGTCGAATAGTTTTTAGGAAGTTAATGCCCCATTGATTCAGTAGCTGCTGAATGATGCTTCGTTTACCCCGTTCCTCTGGCCGAATTCTGGGGGTAAATCTGCGAGATCGCTGTGATGCCAGGCAGGGTCAGCCAGCGCGTCTGCAGTAACTGCGCAACGGATACGAAGTCCAGTGCGGAGGCGGGTTTCTGGATGTAGTCATCCGCACCCAATCCGGTCGCACGAGCGCGGTCCTCGGGCCTTGCCGAGGAAGAGAAAATAACTGTGGGCAGGGTCTTCAGAGCCTCCTGTGCTCGAAGCCATCGTAACACTTCGAACCCGGAGATGAGAGGGAGGTTGAGATCCAGCAATACAAGGCCGGGAGCGTTTGCTTTGGCAGCCAGCAAGCCCTGGAGGTAATCGATCGCTTTTTGCCCGTCGTCCACCACGTGGAGTTCCTGGGCGATCCCCGCTTTCATGAACGCCCGCCTCATGAATAAGGCATCGTACTCCTCATCCTCCACATAGAGAACCGGGTTTTGTATCATAGAGTGGGCGAGTTTACGGAACCTAAACCCGGTCCGGGATAGGGTGATTGCCTTACATGCTTCCCACGATGTTCGAGCCCGGCGGGTTAACGAAAGTCGGCGGTGTCACGAGCAATCTCGTGGCGATTCACCGGTGTCGCCCCGGTCCTCACGGACTTGGTGAGACACGGAGCCAATCGCAGATCCAGCCAGAATTTACTGCCTGCACCCGGTTCTGAGATAAACCCCACACGTCCACCCATTCGGGCGACTACCTTGCGCACGAGCGCAAGCCCGACCCCGGTGCCTTCATAACCTTTGCTGGCGCGTTGGAACATTTGGAAAATACGAGGCTGAGCAGGTAGAGGGATACCTATGCCATTGTCTTCAAACCAAATTCTCACAGAGGGTTGAAGCTCAGCACCATCGGATCCCAACTTCTGTGTGGTTACCGATCCGCCAGCCCCATTGTCAGACGAGGCGATACACATGGGGGGCAGAGACGAACCGCCCTGAATAGAATCGTTTGGATCTGCTGGCGTCTCTGGTAACAGCTCTGCACGAATCCGTACCATCGGAGTTTTCTCGGGCGCTACGAACTTAACGGCATTACCCAGGAGATTGGAGAAACACTGAGTAAGGCCGGCCTCATTGGCGAGCACTTTGGGCAGGGATGTCTCAATGTGGATGATGGCCCTTGGGGGCTGCAACATGGGATAGGAATGGATGATGCCCTGAAGCAACTGCTCAACATCAATTGGAGTCAATGCCAGTTCTTGCTTAACGGCTTTGCTATAGCTAAGCGCATCAGTGATCAGCCGGTCCATTCTACGGGCTGAGTCGGAGACTCGCTGCAGGCATTCCCTGATCATCGGAGGCGTGTCTGTCCCGAGGTTTTCCTCAATAAGTCCTGTGAATCCTTGCATGGCCCGTAACGGCGCTCGCATGTCGTGTGTGATGGTGTAGGAAAAGTGCTCCAGTTCATCCACCATCTCCTGCAGTTTGGTAGTTCGCTCCTGCACGGTTCTCTCCAGGTTGACATTCACCTCCTCGAGCTGTTGTCGAAGGTAGACGAGATCCAGAGCGGTGGCGCACTGCGCTGCAACCCATTCCAAAAGCCGAAACTGATTGGTGGTCCATTCCTCCGCGCTGTCTGAGAAAACCTCCATCACTGCATGAGCTCCCTCTTTCAACGTTAAGGGGGTGGCAAGGATAGATCGGACGTTTTCTCCCAGGTGAGGGCCCCGGAGGTCCGGACGATCATCCAGATTCACATACGCCGTCTTTCCCTGGCGCAGAACAATTTCTGAGAAGGTGCCAGCCAGGGGGAAAGTTGCGGTTCGGGTCCACCCGCTCGCATTGCAGTAGCGGAACACCAACTGGTCCGCCCCTGTTTGCTCAAGTAGGGCCGCACCCTGTCCCCGGTTGCCCATGAGCCGGAGCAACGACTCACAAATCTGTTCAAGCAGGTGCTCCTCGTCGCTGACATCGACCATCGAGGTCAAAACGGTATGGAGCATGTCCTCCTGTCCTTGCAGTTCGGAATTGATGCTCGTCAGTTCTTCGGATTGGGTCTGGAGTTCTTCCGACAAATGCTCAAGTTCCGCGTTTTGGCGCGTCAGTTCCTCCTGCTGCTGGTGCAGTTCCTCGTTCTGTTGTGCGAGTTCTTCGGATTGAACCTGCAGTTCCTCGTTTTGATGCGCAATCTCCTCGGCTTGGATAGCGAGGGCCTCATTTGCTTGAGTGAGTGATTGATTCTTTTGACTCAAACGTTCAAGCAAGTTCAGGATACCATGGATGCAAGCAGCGATGATCGCGATGTTCACCACCTGCATGACCCACTGGCTGAAACTGAAGATGTCGTATCGTTCATGCAGCACAATTGCTTTGATGATGCTCAACGCCAGAAACGCAACAGACATGACCCAGAGGAGCCGCTTGTCTCGATGCCATACACAGACCAGCAGCCCCAGACCGTATGTCAGGGTGATCACTCGATCAGGAAAAACGACCAACCGCAGCCACGCCGTCAAACCGACCACGATCACAAACAGGCTGACCGAAATCAGCAGTGATTTACGGGCTTTCCTCTGTGACGATGTGTCAATCGTGTTCATAGGTTCATCGATTTCTGATAGACACACGCGTGCAATCGACGGAGGGGCAGCCCTGCTGTGGGCCGCTCCGCCTTGCCGGTGATGAGCAGTCCGCCAGGGTTGAGTAGATTCGAAATCCTCTCCCAGATGCGTTCCCCAGTGGCAGTCTGGAAATAGATGGCAACATTGCGAAACAAAACAATATCGAACGAATGCTCTTGAAGTTTACCCAGATCGCCACTCTGCCACTGAGTCATTGTCCTCAGGGGTTCCTTCACTCGGACCCTGTCGTTGAAGGTCTCGAAGTAACAGCGGCGTTCAGGCGTCATGTTTTGCACATCCCCCGGAGAGTATTCGCCTCTTCGCGCACGGGCAATTGCACGGGGACGACAGTCGATTCCAAGCAGTTGGGCGGGCGGCCACATGCGTAGCCTGTGCAGCACGATGGCGGTGGAATAGAGCTCGTGCCCATCGGAACAACCCACCGAGACGACACGCAGCCCGTTCGCCCTCATTTGTGCGATGTGCCATTGAGGAAGTATTTGGTTTTCCAAACGATCAAAGACTTCTGGATCACGAAAGAAGCTGGTTACACCTAAAAGCAGCGCGTCAATTGCGGTCATAGCCAGCTCAGGATGTCTTTGAACCTGCTGTTGTGCTTGAGCCAGGGAACTGGCCCGCAGTGCTCTCAAGCAGGCGGGAATTCTGCGCTCCAAACTGGTGGGGCGATACATCTCGGGGGGCAGGCCGGCATGGGAGAGGATTGCAACGAGGTTTTCGTCAAGCTCAGCGCAAGCGGCACGAGTCACTTGGCGGCTACTCAAGCCAGGCCTGAAGGATGAGCTGGCAAACCTTTCGCGGCGTACCGAAACGGTTGACCGTGTGGCGCCCGAGAAGCAAATGTGGCTCAAGTCGAGGTTATCCTTCATCGTATGAACGAGTTAACCAAGTGATCCTAACAAGTGACCCAAGGCATGCAAGAGTAGTTACCCTCCCCTTGCATGGGGTAAGCACCCCACCTCGTTCTTTCCTCGTTCGAAACCCGACACGGTCAGCGCATGTTCTTGAATCCACTCTCGATTACACCCGAGGTGCGGGCAAAGACCTCCTCAAAGCTGCCCATGCCGTCGATCTTCGTCACTCCATGAAGCTGATTGTATTTTTCAATCACAGGCACGGTTTTTGACTCATGCTCCTGCAGGCGTTTAACGATTTTCGAAGTGCTCGTGTCGTATGGCATGCAGCCAGGTGTCTGGCTCCGCGCATCCAGTCGGCGGATCAATTCCAGGGTTGGAACCTCGATTTCGATGATTTGAGATAATGCCGAACCATGCTTCTGAAGCAGCCCGTCCAAAATGTAAGACTGAACGAGAGTTCTCGGGAATCCTTTAAAGATGAAGCCCTTGATGTCCTTGGAATCAGCGAGCCGTTTCTCGATCAGTTGTACCACGATTTCATCAGGAACAAGTTGGCCATTCTCGTAGAGTGAACGAATCTTGCTACCAATTTCACTTCCTGTCTTAACCTCGGCTTCCAGCATGCTTCCCGTGGCCACATACTCGAGCCCGAACTTTCGCGCCAACGCCTTGCCTTGTGAACCGCGCCCGGAGCCCGGATATCCGAAGACGACCACGTTGAATAAGCTCTTGCTGAGTTCGTTGCGGATGATGCCAGTGATTTGCTCGTGCACTTGCTCAATGGATGCCGTGCCATCGACTTCGATATAGATCCCCTTGTCCCGGTAGAACTGGAGCACTGGCAAAGTCTTCTGATTGTATTCCTTGAGCCTGTTTCTAATCACCACCTCATTATCGTCGCTCCTTCCGGACGTCATCCCGCGACTCAGCAGGCGCCGGACCGATTCCTCCTCCGGCACGCTCAGGCTAATCAGGCAGTTAAGGGAGGTGTGGAGCTTGAGCATTAACCCCTCCAGAATGTAAGCCTGGATGTAAGTGCGCGGAAATCCATCAAACAGGAAACCATTGGACCCGGGGTTATCCGTGATGGTTTTTTCAATGATCTGGACGATGATCTCATCCGAGACGAGACCTCCTGCCGCGATGATACTCTTGGCTTCCCTCCCTAAACGGGTGTTTTCTGCCATCTCTTTCCGCAAGAGTTCTCCCGTGGAGATGTAGAAGAGGTTGTACTTGTTAATCAGGAACTCGGATTGAGTTCCTTTGCCAGCTCCAGGAGGCCCGAACAGTGCGATGTTAAGCATAGGTGTCCTTTGCTGAGGGTATGGCGAGCCTATGTCCAGAGGAAGACTCCGTCAAGCTCGACACTCGGATTCGCTGATTCCAAGGCGGGGCAGTACAGCAAGAACGCCAGCCCTGCGGCTGGCGTCTGCAAATTGCTCGGACTGCTGGCTTATGCCGCTTCCTCTTCGGATTCCAGGAATCCTTGGAGATGCCGCACACGTGTTGGATGCCGCAGTTTCCGGAGTGCCTTCGCTTCGATCTGCCGGATGCGCTCACGGGTCACGTTGTACATCTTGCCGATTTCTTCCAAGGTTCTTTCGTAGCCATCCACCAAACCGAAACGCATCTCCAGGATCTTGCGCTCACGTTCGGTGAGGCTCGTCAGCACATCGCCAAGCTTCTCCTTCAACAGACTGTAGCTGGTGACATCCGAAGGGTTCTCAGCGGACTTATCCTCGATGAAGTCACCCACGCTCACATCCCCGTCATCACCCACTGGGGCATGCAAGGAAATGGGCTGCTGGGCCATTTTCAAAAGTGAATTGATGCGCGCTACCGGCATGTGCATCTCGTCAGCGATTTCCTCAGGTGTGGGTTCACGGCCGAGTTCCTGGGTAAGTTGCTTCTGCGCACGCCAGAGCTTGTTCATGATTTCAATCATGTGCACCGGAATACGAATCGTGCGCGCCTGGTCAGCGATCGAACGGGTGATGGCCTGGCGGATCCACCAAATGGCGTAAGTCGAGAACTTGTAGCCACGACGATATTCAAATTTCTCAACACCCTTCATCAGGCCGATATTGCCCTCCTGGATGAGATCGAGGAAAGACTGGCCGCGGTTGGTGTATTTCTTTGCCACGGAAACCACGAGCCGCAGATTGGCTTCAGCCATGTGGGTTTTGGCCTGGTGCGCGCGGTCAGCCGCTTTCTTAAGCTGATCGAAGACCTGGTAGAACCGTTCCCGAGACATGCGCACAAACTGCTCAAGGGCCCTGATCTTCGTGCGCTCGCCTTGAAGTGCCGCTTGCTGTTCATGGGACTTGCGATGTGCTTCCAGTTCAGTCAACCGGCGCAAGCTGGATTGGAACTTCTCATGCACGTTGCCGGCAACGACAATCATGTCCTCCAATACCCGCTGTTTGTAGAAAAACTTGGGGAAGGTGTCCTGGAGCTTCTTGTCGTGTTTCTCGTAGTCCTTGGTGAGCTTATCGCGCTTGGCCTGAGCGGCGTGATGCAGTTCGTTATACTTTTCATCCACCTCGAGATCAATGGCGCGCACTTTCTTGATCAGATTCCGCAAGTCGCGGAGGTGCCGCTCACGATTGGCGACTTTCTTATCGACGACAACACGATCGAAACGTTCTTTCGGCGGTTCAGAGAGTAGCTTTTCCGCGATCGCAATATGTTCCTTCGCCGTGAAACCCAGGCTGTAAACGAGCCGCTTCATCTCGGTTTCGGCTTCTTCGATCTTCTTACAGATTTCAACTTCCTGCTCCCGAGTCAGCAGAGGAACCTTGCCCATCTGGTTCATGTACATCCGGACTGGATCGTCCAAAACCTCAAGGCGGGTGTCCTCTTCCTCGTCCGGTTCAGCAGGTTTCGCGCGTTCGACCTCTGCCTGGTCAACGATCTCGATGTCCAGGTTGCGAAGCTTTGTGTACAGCTCGTCCAACTCTTCCGGAGCCAAGCCGTCCGGGAGGATGTCGTTGATGTCGTCGTAGGTGACGTGTCCATGCTCATGCGCGATGCCGACGAGCGTCTTTAAAGTCTCTGCAAGGTCAGCCGCAGGCAGGGTCACCACTGGGGCTGTGACGGGTGCGTCCTTTGGCTTCTCGGCAGCGGGAGCCGCCGGGGTCGCCGGTTTGGCTTTTTCCGAGGCTGGGGCCGGATGCGCGGGTTGGGCGGTGGTGGCGCCTGCACGGGCGCGGGCCTTATTCGAAATGATAAAGCGTCGCCGCGCAGGTCGGTTTTTCCCTCCAGCAGCAGCAGCTTGCTCGTTCTGGCGGGTACTGCCCGTGTTTGCCCCATTGGCCGACTTCGCCGGTTTCCTTTTCAGCATAAAACAATTCAGACGCGTAGGCTCCGCTTTTAATCAAAATTTCGCACAACACTCGGGATACAACACGAGCGGGAGCGAAAAAGTCATGGTTTACGGCATGAATTAGCCGCAAAAACGGAAGCCTAACGCACGTTAATGATAGCTCAGGCTTGATAATTCATCAAGTGAACACCTACCGGGAGACCGCCCGGAAGTCTCAAGCCGTGCCATCAGACTCAATCAGGATAATCCGCCATAAATGGGGGGCACTTTCAAGGATAAAATAAAGAAAAATCGCTTGATTTCGGGGTAAAACGGCACGCCACGTGCACAGCGCGCGGTTTTAAACCCCGTCTTCGCCACTCACTCCTCACGCACACGATACTGACGCAGCGGCGACGATTGGATGGCTTCGCTCCATTCCAGAGTCGCAGCCACCGCAGCCAACGATCCCGAGGCATCCTGCCACGGCTCGCTGAAGTCCCCTCGGCTCTGAACCCGGTATTTCCGTCCGGGCACAGTATTCCAACCAAGATGCACAAGATTCCCCTCAGTTGTTGCCGCCAACATGATCGCGACTTCTACTCGCGCATGGGCCCCCTGGCTCAAGTTGTAATACGAGCCGCTGAAGTGGGTTTCCAATCTTAACGCCCGCACCATGTAGAACGGGTATTCACCTGACACATCAGAGCCGATCCAGTTGATCGACGTGAGAGGATCGGTTGTAACCCGGGTGAACCCCTCAGCTTGGGACCTGGAACGGTATATGTGGTAGCCGGCCACCTCGACAGGGGAGGCATTCCATTCAAGGCGGATGGTTGTCCCGTCACGGGTAGCTCGAGCCTGTGAAGGGGCAGGGAAGGGGTCGAGTCTAAGGGTAGGGTCTCCCATCAGGGCGATGTACACCGCCCGAGGATGATCCATTTGTTGCGAGGTGTATAATCCAGTGTTGTTAATGGCCAACAGCATGCTATCCCCAAGCGTCTCGCCTAAGCCCAACCTGTGGAGAAACCAGTGTGGCTCACCCGACATACAACTCGCCAACCCGTATGTAGGGGTCGCCAAAAAAGAGCGCATGAAGTTGTCTGTTCGGTCCCAGTTGCCAAACCAACTTCCGAATAACATGACGAACACCGCCTTGGCGTCTCCGTCCACCACGTCCGTGCTCCAGGCCTCAGAATAAGTGCCATGCGCCCCCAACCACGTAACACCAGTCGGCAAGCCGCCGCCGCAACCATAGGCGAGCAGAAAGCTGCCGGTGCTGAGGAGATTGACCCAGCGTTGAACTTCAGGCGCCGCATCGCTTGTATTTGCTTCCAGAATGTTCCCAGCGCCGACCAAGGGTTGGAAACTTCGGTAGCCGCTCGCCGCTGTGGCGAGTCCGCCCTCGTCGCCGCGCCGATTCCCCATTAGCGCACGCCGGGGGACCTCCATTTGCCCGTGGCGCCAGGCATGGTCTTTGCGTAAGTAGTTGCGCAGCAGTTCCGTCTCGTTTGGCCAGGGAACGACCGCGCCCTTCCCTGGCATGTCAAAGAAATCCACCCTGCCGACCGCAAGTTCCAGATCTGATGGGATATAGCTGGGGCTCTGAGCAGGATCAGTTGGCCAATAACTATCGAGATCTCCGTAGAATGAATCCGCAGGCATAGGCCGGCTGAGGTGGCCGTCGTAATCCAGGTTTCCAGATTGTAACACCGGCACATGGCCCAACAAAAAGACGCAAGTCGTGTTTCCAGGATCACGAGCATACTCGGTTTGGAGCATACTGCGGACGCTCTCTGGACTGCTGTTCTCCGAAACATTAAGACGGGTGACGGACCAGCCATCGCCGGCGAGATCCAGTTCCAGCGTCTGCACCTCTGCCTCCAAAGCCGCTACCTTATTGGTCGCGACTACGAGCAGGACCCGGCCGCGGTTCTCGATAAAAGGGGCCTGGATGCCTGCAAGCACGTAACCTGAGGCCAGGTAGCCCAACACCCCGTTTTTTAATACCTGATACTCATAAACCTCGCCCAGGCTCACGTTGTAATCCGTGAACTGAATCGAATTTCCAGGCAGGGAGGCGATCGGATTGCCCCAGCTTCCCCCGGTTTTTGGCTTGCGATAAACCTCATAGCTGCTGGCTCCGTACGGATCGGTCCGCCATTGCAGAAGTATTTGAGGTGGTGCCTCACTCACAGTGACCGTGATCTGCACCGCATAAACGAAGGTATTATCTGCGGCGCGCCCGGTCAAAATGCTGAAGGCGGCAAGGCAAAGGAGCAGGTGCGCCAAAAAGCGCCTCCAGAAAGTTGATTCAAACGTCTCTGCTCCCATCCTCAGTTCCGGAGCAAGATAACCAGAGCGCCTGAGGATTAAATCGGGCTTTCCACCCGTAAACCCGGAGTAGCCTACTTATTTGCTGGGGACATCGCGCTGATCTCTTTGGCATAGCGCTCGCGGTCTGCCGTCCGATTCAGCTTTCCTGCGAGGCTCTCCAGCTTGCGATAAATACTGAGCTTTTCTGGATACCAGGGATACTCCCTGAGCAGCGTCTCGTAGGTGTCGTAAGCTGCCTGGTTTCTCTCGGCTTCCATTTGACGTTCCGCCAGGGTCAACAGAACGCGCAGCTTTTGGGTGCCTCCGGCCACCTTCGCAGCTTGCTCATAGGTAAGGATTGCCGAGGAAGGTTTCCCCTGGGCGGCGTAAAGGCTTGCCAGGCGCTCGCTGAGTACCGCGCTGACTTTCGTTAGTTCCAGCGATTCCAGGAGATTCGCGGCGTCAATGATGGATTTCCCATTTGCCACATTCAAATTGATCAGACGGAGGTAGTACCACTCCTGAAGCGAGTTTCCTGTTCTGGAAAACTCCTGCTGGAGGTCGTCCATCTGACGCGCAACGGGTCGATAAAGTGGGTCGCCAACAACGGTGGTTTGCCACGAGAGAACCGGTGCGGAGGCATAGGCGCATTCCCCAAAGCTGAAACCATGATAGAGAAAGCGGGCAGTGAAGACGCTGATGTCAGGAGTGCCTGCCAGGTAAGGCTCATAAACTGAGCCCATGACCGCCGTGGCGCCCAGGGCAAGCAGTGGGCCAGCCCAGTGCCGGTTTGTACTCCGGAGCGTTCCTGCACTCAGTGAATGCAAATGATAAGCAAAAGCGCCGGGCATGAACTCGACCTTGGATTTTGAAAATGGCCCGGAGACATCTGCGTCATACCATCCAGCGTAAAAGGCGATATGGCTCATCGGAAAGCCGGCCGTGAAGGTGCCCGGCTTCTCATCAACCACCGGTTCGTAACCGAGCCTCTTGGAAATCTCAGCGGCATTTCGCAGCCACGTGTCACCGATTTTATAACCTTCCTCGTTAATGTTGCGGAGATCGAAATAAAAGTTACCCCAGAGACCATTCGTCTCGGCCTGCATGGCTTTATCCACGAGTGCTCGCGCGATCTCCGGCGTTGGCCCATCGAGACGGGCGACCATTAGCAGCCCATTGGTCGGATGCAGTTCGGCGGCGTTTGTCATCGAGTAAAACGGACTTGCCAAAGGACCGGCCAGGGGCAGCTTGCGCTCAAGCAGGGGCAGAAACGCCAGTTCACTGTCCACCGCGGCTTCGTTTCGCTGCAGCTCTGGACGCAGTTCCGCAGTTTCCTCCTCCTTAATCGTCGCATCCTTGGCGATTCGCACCGGGACCCCATAACAGAGCACCGCATAACGGATCTTGGACTCTGCGATGCCCGGCCCGTTCTTCGCAGGAGCGTTCGTAGCCGTTACCACCGGACGCAGCCCGGTTTTCCAAAGCTTTTCTTTGACCAGAAACTGAAAGAGCGGTCGTTGCAGTTCCTTTTGGAACTCACGGCGCGTCATTTCCTCTCCGGTGGACAACGAGAATCCAACGACCTGATTATCCGGTATGTTGCGAACCTTGGCGTAATGGCGAGCGATGGCTTTAGATTCATCGACGCACGAGTTGTAAACGACCACGACCTCGCTTGCGGCTGGCGCCGCGGTTGCCGTGAAAATGCCTGCTACAACGGATACTATAATGCTCAGTAAATGCTTCATCTTCGCTTTCTTATGGACAACCCTCAGGCAGCAATGGTTCAACCAGCCTTTATGTCAATCTACACTCGTAACGCGCAACCCGTCAAAAGCTAGTTCCACTCCGG
Organism: uncultured Verrucomicrobiota bacterium; assembly: GCA_942493075.1. Taxonomy (GTDB): domain Bacteria; phylum Verrucomicrobiota; class Verrucomicrobiia; order Limisphaerales; family UBA8199; genus JBBQYD01. The sequence continues at coordinate 1,982,937 of OW818681.1, forward strand.
GTGGTAGTTCCGCTTGGGCGAGGTCGTGGTCGTAGAAGTGTGTCAGATGGGTGAAATAGGTGCGTCCTGCGCCAATGCGGCGTGAAGCCGCCAATGCCTGATCCAGACACATATGCGTGGGATGCGGCTCGGGACGGAGAGCATCCAGCACCGCCACCTCGACGCCCTGAACCAACTCAATGACCGGGGCTGGCACTTCCTGACAATCGCTCATGTAAGCGAGACGTTTCCGGCCAGCTTGTACAAACAGAAATCCGAATGTATGGGTGCGCCCGTGTGGCAAGGGAAGGGGGGTAATCTCCAAATCTCTCAGCTTGAAAGGGCCGGCTACAATATGCGGCTCCGGAATGAAGTAACCTTTAGGCCAAGGCCCATCTGTGAACGCGTAGTTGAATACGCGTTTTAGATCGTTCATGGTGCGTTCGTTGGCGTAGATCGGCAGCGCCGTGCCCCCACGCAGGTCGCAAACCCGGCGGCAATCGTCCATTCCCATGATGTGGTCCGCGTGTGCATGCGTTACCAGCACGGCGTCGAGATAGCCAAGCTTCTCTCGCAACATCTGAAGACGGAATTCCGGAGTGGTATCCACCACGATTTTAATTTGATCCGTCTCCACGTAAATGGAGGCGCGGGTGCGGTGATTCCTGGGGTTTGCAAGAAATGATGCCGGGTAATCCATGCCGATTACGGGCACGCCCTGTGAGGTTCCTGATCCGAGAAAAATAAACGAAAATCCCATCGCGGCCGCAACTTAGCATGCGGGCCTCCCGGGCAGAAGAGCAAATCCGGCCACTGCGTAGCACCCCCTCAGGTTCGGGGTGCTGTTTCCTTGTGGTGCGAAGGTGGATTGTTGTGTTGGAAAGGCGAGACCTCTCCTTCGCGCAAGCTTTCCCCTTTCCTCCACCGGGTTCGACGCATGTGGCGCCGAACCCGAATGGAGCAAAAAGAGGCAGTAATTTCGGCCTATGACCCAAGGCGGCACTTCGCGCCTCGGGCTGTTTTAGGCACGTGTAAACAAGGGGGAAATCTATGCCAACTTGCGGCGAACTCCGGCCAGTCCAGCCAGTGCCAACCCGAATAGCAGGACAGTCGCACCACCATCAGGGACCGCGGCTCCGCCATTGCCGACCTTTACCGTAATGGCAACGTCCACCAGGCGAGGTCCTCCTGATCCGGCTCCCTTCTCTACAGCGTAAAGCTCATAGTTGTAAGTCGCGTCAGGTGCCAGTGCCAGACCGCCCTGAGGGAAGGTCGGGTAATCTCCAAAAGTAATGTTCTGCGAGTTTTGGGCCAGATTGTTGTTCGCGCCCAGTGCTGCAAAGGTGCCCTCGGTGCCTGCGCCATTCAGGGTGCCGTTATTTCCGTAGGAGTTGTCGCCCCAGTAACCCAGCGGATTAACGACGCTCCATAAAACTCCGGCGGTCGGGTCACGATCCACGGCCAGATAGAAGTCGTAATACTCCAGGCTTCTGCCGGCAGTCCCTGAGGTGTCGCTATTGATGGAGAACTCATAATTCCATAGGCCGCGCGGAGCCGGGGCTGTGGCATATGAATACACTCCATTCACGTTGGCTGTATCCCCTGATGTTCGGTTTTTGGCGCGCAATCCCAACTCAATTCCGTTTGCGGAATCGGAGGTCCAGCCGGTATTCGGGTTGCCCCCGCCGTATATGGCCGTGATGTTGTCGTTATAAGTGTCCGCCGAGGCTGCTGACGCAAAGGTGGCGAGCAGTATTGTGGCAATAGGAAGTTTCATGTGCGGAGGCTGATAGCAGCAAGTGTGCCCAAGTGTAACCAAGAAGTATTGCATGTGTAAATTGCTGAAATTGAATAGCATGGGGCTTCACGTGGATTACATGGTTTGTTTTCGGATTTGTCGATTAGCCTTACACAATCGCGCGAGGGCCCGGGGTAGATTGTGTTTGCCTTAGGCAAAAGTCTGCCTATTGCAACGGAAATTGCGATGTAGAAAGCAAAAAACGCAAAGTGTAAACCTGGCTGACGCTTTCCGAATCAGCGGCGAACAATCGCTCCGTATCGCTCGTGCCTATTATGTCAAGTGATCACCCCTAAGCTCCTAAGGTCGTTTCCAAGGTGCCCGATACTGCCGAGCCAATAGACGCGTCGCTTCTTCGTCTCCAGGAATAGTCTGGGTCTGAGGGCTGTAAACCAACGCACGTTTCAAGTTCACCGAAACATTCGCCAGGATACATGAGGCGGTCGAAATGTGTCCTTGTTCGATGTCTGCAATAGGCCGCGACCGTGCCTCTATGGCTGCCAGGAAATCCTTCATGTGCCGCCTGGTAGCCGGGGCTGCATTCAGTTCGATGTCCGCTTCTTTGGTGTCCTCGGGATACTTCTCGCGTTCGAACAAGCAATCGAAGTGAATCGGTTTTGCATCTTTATTCTGAGGGATGAAGTCCGCCCGCATGGTGCTGGCCTTAAGAGTCCCTTTTTCCCCATAGATGAACAGAGCCCACGGATAATCCGGATCAGGAGCCGATCCCCAGGTCCTGTGCTGCCACACGGCGTCAAATCCGTCATGCTCGAAAATCGCTGTTTGGGTATCGGAAATATTGGATTTTCCTTCCTTCTGAACGTAGATGCCGCCGGTAGAGGTGACTTTCTTAGGCCAGCCCAAGCTGAGCATCCAACGCACAGTGTCGTACATGTGCACGCACATATCGCCCGAAATCCCGTTGCCGTATTCCATAAAGGTTCGCCACCAACGTCTGTGCGGTAAACCATCGTATGGCCGCAACGGGGCAGGGCCGGTCCACATGTCATAATCCAGGTGGTCCGGCACGGATTCCACTGGCGGATTGCCGTTGGCCCGCATGTGATAGTAGCAGCACATTTCCACATGCCCGATCTTTCCAAGCAGGCCCGCCTCGATCACCTGTTTCTTGGCATCGATAAGGTGAGGAGTGCTCTTTCGCTGTGTGCCCACCTGCACGACACGGTTGTACTTTCGGGCGGCAGCCACCATTGCTTCACCCTCCAGCACATCCACACTGATGGGTTTCTGCACATAAACATCCGCACCAGCTTCCATTGCTGCAATTGCCTGCAACGCGTGCCAGTGATCCGGAGATCCGATCAGCACGATATCGAGCTTATGTGCCTTCAACATTTTGCGATAATCGTTGTAGGTCTGTGGGGGCTTCGGTTGCTGCACTCGTTGAGCAGCGATTTCCAGGGCGCCTTCCAGCATCTTTTTGTCGGGATCACAAATGGCTGAAATCTCGATCGGAGCCACCTGTGCCAGGCGCCATAAATCGCTCTTTCCGTACCACCCGGCACCTATCAGGCCCACCTTGAATTTCCTGTCTGCTTCAGCTCCACGGAGCACTGCTGGAAACCCCATCAACATCATGCAGCCCGCGGTGCCGGCAGCCGTTTTCTTGAGAAAATCGCGGCGCGTGCCGCCCGCCTGGTGTTTCGAAATGGTCATGTCCCCATCCTAAGGGGGTTCAATCGGAGGTCAAGACCGGGACATGTGCGCATGTGCGCACGCAAAATCCTGTTTGATTTCCCGCCGGGCATGGGGCCGCAGCCAAACTTGGCGTTGCTTTTGCTGCATCTGGATCGAGATTGATGACGTTAGTATGAAACTGTTGGCCTGTTTAGTCCTCGCATCCGCGTTGTGTCTTTCTGCGCTTGCTGCGGAGCGAATTAATCATGCGGGACGTATCCTCGGGCATGTACCGATCGTGACCAATGCTGTCCTATTCAATACGCCGGAAGCAGACGCCATCCTCTCCGGCCTGCAAATCATGCCCACCACGAACCCGTGGAATGAGGACATCTCGCGCCGCCCCTTGCTGCCGAACTCCGATGCAATGATCGCCCAGATCAGTGCCGACCTCTCTGCTTCACGCCGGACCCTGCGCGCCTTCCAGGAAATGAACTTCGTGCTGGTGCCCGATTCTCAACCTTCGGTGCCGGTAAACTTTGTCGATTATCCGGATGAATCCGATCCGAGCCCTTATCCGATTCCGTCGAACTTGCCGATTGAAACCTGGCCTTCCCAAACCGGCAGCCTGACTCTTGAACAGTGGCAAACGGATCTGGAGAGCACCGGAGGAGATCGTCATGCCATCGTCGTTCAACCTGGCACTGGAGCATTCTGGGAAATGTGGCAGGCCAAGCGAACAGGGACCGCTTGGGAAGCCTCCAATGGCGCCAAATTTAACCTATATAGCAACGATCTGCGCCCGGCGGGTTGGACATCGGCGGACGCAGCCGGTTTGCCGATGTTTCCGGCTCTACCAAGATCTGATGAATGCCAGCGAGGGGTTGTTGAACACGCGTTACGAATCGTGGTAGCACGCACGCGCAGAGCCTACATCTATCCAGCAACACATTACGCCTCTAGCACACCAGCTACTCAAACCAATGTGCCCGCCATGGGCCAACGCTTGCGCCTCAAAGCCAGCTTTGAGATTCCGTCCTCTTGGAGCCGTGAAGAAAAAGCAATCCTGGCGGCCTTGAAGAAATACGGTGCTCTGGTGGCTGACAACGGAGGGTTTTTCTCGATCTCCGTTACCCCGGACAACCGCTGGAGTGCTAATGCCTTTGGCCATTTGCCTAGCGTGGGTATTACGAATTTCGAAGTCATCCAGGCCACCGGCCCTGCCGAGGGGCCGCGCTCACCGAATGCTCCGCTCGCGGCAGCAGGCCCGGATCAATCCACCAGTCCAGGGAAGACGGTCGGTCTCCAGGGGTTCGTGACTTACACAGGTTCCGCTCCCGCGATCCAATGGAAGCAATATTCCGGCCCCGGCGTCGTGACATTCGGTGACGCCCGGCAAACCAATGCCACGGCAATATTCAGTGCTCCTGGCTCCTATGTGCTGATGTTGAGCGCCGATGATGGAGTGCATGCCATCAGCTATGATGCCATGACTGTGACCGTGGGTGATCCGATCCATCTCACGGCTCATCGTTCCGAAACCAACCTGGTGTTGAGCTGGGTAGGCGGCGCGCCGCCGTACACCGTTGAATCTACTCCGTTCCTCGATCAATCATGGGAAGCTTTGTTTACCACGAACGTGCAGTCCGTAACCATCCCGATGTCAAAACCCTCCGCGCTTTTCCGTGTTCGGGCCCAATAATGATGCGAGAAAACCTCGCTTTTGCCCCCGCGCAGGCGTATTAAGTATAGCCAGTCGCAAACCCGAAGCTATTAACATATCAGGAGCTATGGCACTGGACATCCCACGAATCTTCAACATTACTGAAAGTGCTCACCGCATTCATAATCCGTTCACACCCGAAAAGCTTGCCACTCTCGGTGAGGCCTTGCGTCTGGAGCCGGGTGCCCGTGTGCTCGATCTTGGCAGCGGTTCGGGCGAGATGCTGTGCACCTGGGCACGCGATTTCGGAATCATCGGCACCGGTATCGACATGAGCCAGTTGTTCTCCCAGCAGGCGAAACTCCGCGCTGAGGAACTTGGGGTCGCTGACCGAGTCAAGTTCATCCACGCCGATGCCGCCGGGTATGTCGCTGATGAAAAGGTCGATGTCGCTGCCTGTGTCGGCGCCACTTGGATCGGTGGAGGAGCAGTCGGCACCATCAAGCTTCTGGCAAAGAGCCTTCGCACTGGGGGGATCATCCTCATTGGAGAACCTTATTGGGTGCAGTTGCCGCCGACGGAAGACATTGCAAAAGGATGCTCTGCCAACTCCATCTCCGACTACCTCCTGCTTCCCGACCTTCTCGGGTCTTTCGGCGATCTTGGGTACGACGTCGTAGAGATGGTCCTGGCAAACCGGGACGGCTGGGACAGGTACGAGGCCGCCAAGTGGCTTACGATGCGCCGGTGGCTCGAAGCAAATCCCAACGATGACTTTGCAAAAGAGGTTCGAGCGCAACTAACCTCAGAACCCAAACGTTACGCTACGTACACCCGTCAATACCTGGGCTGGGGAGTGTTCGCGCTGATGGCGCGGTGAACCGCGCGTTGAATGTCAGGGTGGGCAGCACCTCGACAAAGAGGGCGCCAAGCACTAGTTTTCTAAAGATGAGAATCGCGGAACAATCACCACGATCCGGTCGGTCTCACGAATGGATTGACCGGCGCAGCCTCGCTCTGCATGAGGAGGTGGCGTGTTTACTGCAAAAGAATCCAGAATTGCTGCAGAAGGCCCAGAGTACGCTCACACGATGGATTCGGCAGCAGCAGCCTGATGTCCCGCCCGTTTTACGCGAGTGGGAGGATATTTTGAACACATGGCCTCTCGAAAGAATTCTTGAACTGCTCAGAAGTCCGGACGAGGAAGCCCGGCGTCTGCGCCAGTCCAGCCCGTTTTGCGGTTTTCTGACTCCTGAAAAGCGGCTTGCCATTTTCAAAGAGTATGAAACGTCACGAGCTTCACGCTGCTGCTACGCGAAGGGATGATTGTAATGCAAACCATGCATGGACGTATCGCGCAGTTGCCGGAGGAGCGGCAAAGCCGTGCTCGACACCGACTCGACAGGCTTTCTGCTCACTAATGCAATCAATAAGGCTCAAATGTGGGCTGTTGTTGCTTGCTGCGACAGCAGCCTGTTGTGCACAAACGAACATGTCCGACATGTCCTTGCAGGGGCAGCGATTCCCAGCTTCCTCGTACGAACTAATAAACCGTATTCCCCCTGCAAAGCTCGCGCGCTTACCGAAAGCACTGCCGATTTTTCAATACGCTTCGAAGCCTCGGGAGTTCCCAATCACCGCCTTGCAAACCCTGCTGAATGATTCAGCTTTTGCAGGCACGAATGTAATTGGCCTGCTGAAATCACGAAGTGATCGGCTAGCAATAAGTGAGAACATCAGGCTCACGTCTCATGACCGCCTCGATTATTTCACCGTTGTTCCATCGGAAGGGCGCATCATTTCGTACAACGCCGAGCGCGGCAGGGACATTCCGTCCTCAGATGCTGTTCCAGGTTTCGAGGCTGTCAGGAATCGAGCATTTCAACTGGCTGAGATGTTCGGCATAAGCACTAACGAAATGGAGTTGGAGGATAACGGCTCCGTGCATGTCCGTCGAGCAGAGGGAAGCAATGCTGCCTTAGGAGGCGCGGTAAAATACAAAACAAATCGCTCCGTGAAATTGTTGCGGAGCCTTGCAGGTTATACTTTCGGTTCATTCACTGATGACAAGATCGAATTGGACCTTGGCGTTAATGGACGCCTCCGCAAGTTTGATCTCAGATGGCGGAGCACCGAAGCGGTAAGCACCAACAAAGTTGCCTCAATCTCGCAAATAATGGAAGCAATCCAGAGCGGGCAAGGATTCGCAGATGTTACAAATGAGTATCCCGAGGAGGGAATTGCCCTAATCGAGTTGAAGGATTTTGAGATTCAATACCACGTCTGTACCTTCGATAATCCTGGAACGACCTCTGCCAAGACTGAAATTCGGCCAGTAATATCGTTCAACGTTATGTTCAAGTCCAAGACCGGCAAAACTGAAGAGGGAGGAATCTATGCACCGCTCATCCTTTCGCCTTGAATGAGTGCTTCCGATATCGTCCGCGAGGCCAAATTCGCCCGATGTTCCTCCTCCGTTGGGCGTCGCCCGGTTTTCGTCAATACATGGGCTGGGGAGTGTTCGCACTGATGGCGTGGTGAGTGAACCGTGTTGGCCAGACCATATTTAGTTACACTTTTCGGAGGGTTTTCGATCATCAAAGCCTTTACCTTGGTTCGGGGCACTGCGTAATGTTGGTTCATGCAGTCCACCAAGTCTCGTTTTCAAGCATCTGCTTTCGCAGGCCCCACTCCGGCGCTATCGCGCCGAACATTCCTGCAGCGCTCCTCAGTGCTAGCCGCTGCGGTTGCCGCCCCGATGATCATTCCAGGAACCGCCTTAGGCCTGAATGGGGCAGTGCCACCCAGTGAACGAATACTCCTGGGCGGCATCGGAGTTGGGAACCGAGGCACTGGTGTGCTGAATTGGATGCTCCCCGAGAAGGACGTGCAGTTCGTTGCGATTTGTGATGCGAAGCGCAGTCAGCGTGAGGCAGTCAAACGCATCGCCGATGGCCGATATGGCAACAAAGATTGCGCCATGTACCAGGACATTCGCGAGTTCCTGGCTGAGCGAACCGACATCGATGCGGTCCTGATTGCGACAGGGGATCGCTGGCACGCCACTGCTTCCGTGCTGGCCATGCGCGCCGGCAAGGACGTGTATTCCGAGAAGCCTTCTTCGATGACTGTGGCCGAGGGACAAGCTGTGGTCGAGGCGGCGCGCCGCTACGGTCGTGTCTATCAGACGGGCACACAACGATTGAGCGAGGAAAACTTCACATTTGCGAATGAGTTGCTTCGCACCGGGCGATTGGGCCAGGTCCACACCGTCCGGGCGCATATCGCTCCATGGGATGCCGCGGAGATGAACCACGGCTGGCTCCCTGCCGAACCTGAACCACCCAAATCAGAAGTGGATTGGGATCAGTGGCTCGGCCCTTGCCCGTGGCGGCCTTACAACTCGGCCTATACGAGCGGCGGGTGGCGCGGATTCTATGATTTCCACACCAGTTGCATCGGTGAATGGGGCGCTCATACGTTCGCGCAGTGCCAGGTAGCTCTGGGGCTCGAACAGACTTCAGCAGTCGAATACCAGTACGTTAAGAACGAGAGCGGCGATGGAATGGTCACCAAGTTCGCAAACGGCGTTCGAATGGTCCTTCAGCGTGAGGGTTGGCACGGCAGTTGTGGCGTGCGTTACGAGGGAACCGAAGGCTGGGTCTCCGTTGCAGACGGCTACTCGCGCCCGGATATCTCCTCGGCAGCGTGGCTCCAGGATTTCAAACGCCTGGTGGGCGATTACATGGTTCGCACCCAACGTCCAATGAGCCATCCGCGCGATTTCTTTAACTGTATCAAGAGCCGCCGCACAACTGTGGCGCATCCGGTGATGATGCATCGATCGATGTCCACCGTGCATGCAGCCAATGTTTGCATGTGGCTCAAACGCGACCTCAAATACGATCCGGTCAAAGAGGAATACGTCAATGATCCCGAAGCGAATCGTTACCTGGCTCGTGCCATGCGGGCGCCCTGGACCATCTGAAACATTACGACACCTGCATATGCGATTCATAAATCTTGCCCTGACCTGGTTGATGGTGGTTTCGTTCGCTCTAGCCTCCCAGGCACAAACTCCAAACACGCGCGCTGAAGCCTCGCTTCTAACCGTTTTACGCTCCTCACAAGACCGAAAAGAGAGGGCTGATGCTTGTCGTGAACTGGCAATCGTGGGAGGCAACTCTTCGATCCCAGTTCTGGCGCGCTTCTTGAGTGATGACGCGTTATCACACATGGCCCGGTATGCCTTGGAACGAATTCCCGGTTCAGACAAAGCTATTCGCGATGCCCTGCCCAGCTTGCAGGGGGCCAATCTCGTGGGGGCGATTCACAGCCTCGGGGTGCGCGCTGACCGCAAATCCACTCGGGCCTTAACAGGGTATTTGGCCCATCAAGACCCGGACGTGGCGCGCTCCGCAGCGTTCGCCTTGGGCCGAATTGGCACCTATTCATCAGCGCAGGCGATGCTGAAGCAGATGCCTAAGGCCACCACCCAGGAGCAAAAGCGCTTTTTGGCTGAAGGCATCCTGCGTTGCTCAGATGCACTTCTGGCCGATTCCGAAGGCAAAGATGCGCAGAAGCTGTGCGACGCACTTTTTAGCATGGAGGTACCGCACCAGGTGAAGACAGCAGCTCTTCGCGGAGGTGTGCTGGCCCGCGGTAAAGATGGAGCAGCCTACTTGAGTTCGTTCTTGCAGGGTGAATCGTATCCGATGTTCGTCTCCGCATTGCGTGTCATCCGGACTATGAACTCTCCTGAGATGACCGCTCTGATGATTCAGACGATGGATCGGTCCTCGGGTGAGCGGCGAATCCTGCTGATACAGGCTTTAGGGGCGCGACAGGAGCCACTGGCCGTCCCGGTCATGATCCGTCTGCTGGAGGGATCAGATCCGGCCATTCAAAAAGCCGCCCTGGAATCTCTCGGCCAAATCGGCGAATCCAATGCCGCTCCTGCGATTCTGCCGTTGGTATTTCATTCGAATGCGGTAGTTCGTAATACCGCCCAGGAAACCCTCGGCGGATTGCCGGGCGAAGGTGTTGATAAAATGGTGATCCGCTTGGCGAAAAGCACCCGGCCTGAAGAGCAGTTGGTGGCGATCGATTTGCTGGGTCGCCGCCGTATGACCAGCCAATTTGAGCTTCTTCTCGACCTCGCACGTGGGGCCGATCAAAAGGTGCGACTGGCTGCTGTGCGCAGGGCGGGGGATCTCGCGAGCCAGGAAGGCGCACCTGACCTGTTGAAACTGCTGCTGGTTGCCAGGGGCCCGGAGGAAGTTGCCGCTGCCGAGCAAGCCCTGTCCAGTTCATTGAACAAGGCTGCAAACAAAGACCAGAGCGCGAATTTGGTGTCGGGTGCATGGACCGTTGCTACGCTTGAGCAGAAACAGGCGTTGCTCAACGTCCTCACCACCATTGGAGGAAAGAGCGCGCTGGACGCGGTTCGCACCGCCGTTCAGAGCACAGAACCGGCGGTTCGCAGTTCAGCAATCCGCGCACTCGGTGCCTGGAACTCGGCGGAAGCTGCCCCGGACTTGCTTCTCGTAGCGCAGTCCACCAGTGATTCGGGGGAGAGAATGCTCGCGTTGCGCAGTTACTTGGCGGTGGCGACGGATTCCGATCTCAAGCCGGAGGCGCGGTTGGAGATGTGCAGTTCGGCTGCGGCCCTCGTGAAAAGTCCGGATGAAACCAAGCTGCTTCTTTCAAGCCTTGGCAGCATCGAGAACCTGGCCTCGCTCAAATTGGCTCAGCCATTTCTTGCGAATTCTGAAGTCAAAGAAGAGGCCGCCGCTGCGATACTGCGGATTTCCGAGAAAGTTCTTCAGTCCAAGAATGCCAAAGCTTCGGCGAAAGCTATTGAGGAAGCCTTGGATGGTGTCTCCCAGGCATCCGTGAGCGCTGCGCTCAAGGAACGAGCCGAGCAGTTGAAGACCACAGCGCGATCAAAATAGGAAGTTTTAATAAGATTTTAACGCATACGCGGGCACTCAGGTGTCCCGCGTTTTTTTTGCATCTGTGAGCTCATTTGCCGCACTTGCCGAAGGGGCGGCTTTCCTACAACCTTTCAGCCCGAATGCAAAGTGCCGTAATGACGATGGGTGACCTGAAGATCGAAGCTCTGAAGCTGGATGCCAAAAGCATCAACCGCTTTATGAAAGTGAGCTATGAGGTGTATAAGGGCGATCCAAACTGGGTCGCTCCGCTCCTAATGGATCTTCAGAAAGTTTTCACTCCGGCCAACCCGTTGTTCGAACATGCTGAAATGCAACTCTGGATCGTCACACGCGAAGGGCGCGATGTAGGGAGGATCGCTGGAATCCTGGATCGAACATACCTGCAAAAGACCGGGAGATCAGCCGCTTTCTTTGGGTTCTTCGAATGCCTCGATGATTCGGAAGCCAGCCGGATGCTGTTTCAGGCGATGAACGATTGGGCACGGGACAAGGGCGTTCAGGAGGTGCTCGGTCCGATGAACCCCACAACCAACGATGAATGCGGCTTGTTAGTGCGCGGATTCGACTCTCCACCCGTCCTGATGATGACCTATAATCCGCAGTATTACGTGCGGTTGGTAGAGAATGAAGGCTATCGTCCCGCCAAGAATTTGCTCGCCTTTAATATCGATCTTGCCGGGATACCGCTTGATCGTTTGGGACGCATCGCCGAGAAGCTCAAAAAGCGGAACCCGACACTTAAGCTGCGACCGGTGACGAAGAAGTCTCTTGCTGCTGATTTGCCTAAGGTTAAAGAAGTCTATAACTCAGCGTGGGAAGACAATTGGGGATTCGTGCCGATGACTGATCCCGAAATGGATTTCATGGCCGAGCGGATGAAGCCGCTGTTGATGGAAGGGTTGATTTGGTTAGTGGAGGATGGGGCTGATCCCGTCGGCTTCCTGCTGGCCTTGCCAGATTACAACGTTGCCTTGCAGCCGATGAAAGGCCGGTTGCTAACGCCCGCAATCTTCGGTTTCGCTGCCCACCTGCTTGGTTGGAAGAAGTTCAAACGAGCCCGCGTGATTACGCTCGGAGTGAAGCGGGAATACCGGAATCGGGGTCTGGAATCTGCTATGCTGATCGAGGGCCTCAAGGTTGGCTTTGCTGCCGGTTTGACGGAAGCCGAGGCTTCCTGGATTCTTGAAGAAAACCAGAGCATGGTGCGTGTCATTGAGGCGATTGGCGGGGTCGCCTATAAGGAATACAGGATTTACGAGAAGCCCGTGTCCGCGTGACGTCCGTGCGGGTTAGCGCGCAGGTTCCAGGGGCGGGGTGGCTGGCTCCGGACGTGCGACCCTGCTTCTCTCCTGAACCGTGCTGAAGTACAGACGATTGGCTACGGGGATCAGCAGAGCGAACGTTGCGGCCCCTGCGAGCGTGTCGATGGCATAGTGATATCGGCAATAAACCGTAGCCAGCGTCAACAGCCCGGTGGCAACCAGGTGATAGTACCGGATTCTAGGGAGATACAGGAACGAGAAGTAAGTGGTGCACCACGAAATGGCCACATGGCTGCTTGGGAATGCAGCGCCGGGCGCCTCAAACACTCTGTATAGCCAGGAGACCAGCTTATAAAAGACACCAGCCTGGATTGCCTCGGGCGTTGCTCCGTTGGCCAGATGCTGCAAGGCAGGTGTCAGGGTAAAACCATCAATCGGTTTATAGAATGCCGGCGGACCAACAATGGGAAACACGATGTAGGCGAGGTAGCAGACGTAAAAAATAAACGAGACGACAGAAACGTAATGGAAGAACTGCTGTCTGTTGCGAATGAACAACGCAACGCCCACACCGAGAATCATGATATAATAGGAGAAATAAGCTGCGTAGAATATCTCACTAACGATCAGGTAAGGCAGCTTCTCCATGAACACCACGGCTGGTTGAAAACCGAACAGTGCCTGCTCAAGCCAGATCATCGGCTCGTCCAAATAGCCCGGAAAGAACATGCGGTTGATCCATCCTGTTTCCGCAAAGTAAAACGCGTAGAGCAAAACGGGATAGAAATGCCGCAGGAAACTGAGAAAGTTCTGCGCTCGTTTTGATCGGCTGATGATGACCAGGTGGATGCCGGCTGCGATCAAGCCGTGCACCCCTGCCAGGGCTTGCCAATTGTTTACCGTTCCATTGTGGCACAATAGAATGAGAAGCCCCACAAGCACTGTGTATGCTTGCGTCGCATAGTCCACAAAGGTGTAATGCTTCATTGCGCCAACCACCGCTCTCGACGGTACCATTCCAGACTCTCTTTAATTCCGGATGCCAACCCCGTGACACATTTGACCCCGAGATCCCGCTGGATCGCACTGCTATCGCATACCCACCCGGGAGCGCGGAGCTCCGCAAATTTTTGCAAGCTTAACACATCCGGCTTGCCGGTTACTATCGTAATCGTCTGCTGAGCCAGGCATACCGGCCAGAGCAATGCTACCGGCAAGGGCAGGGGAATGGTCCATGTCCCCATCTGCCTTTGAATCTCCTCCGCCATAGAACGACCGGTTACTATCTCTGGTCCGGCAGCAAAATAGGTCTTTCCGACGGCCCGAGGGGATACCGCTGCCGTGACTATCGCCTCTGCCAGGTCCTTTACGAAGATGAGACTCAATTTCTGGCTGGCCGAGGGTCGTGGCAGGATATGGCGACTGATGGCCTGGAACATCGTGAAAAACCCGGCATCCCGAGGGCCGTAAACGGCCGGAGGCCGAATGATGACGTAGTCGCGCCGACAATGCTCAGTAACCTCTCGCTCCCCGGCCAGCTTGCTCTTGCCGTACTCAGATACAGGTCGCGCGGGATCAGTTTCCCGCGCAGGCTGAGCAACTGTGCCGGGCCCGGCCGCAGCCAGGCTGGAGATGTGGATCAGGCGCTCCACCCCGGGCGTGGCGTTCACCGCCTCAACAACGTTCCGGGTGCCCTCCTGATTGGTGGTGTAAAAATCAGCAATCCTGGCGGCCTTTGTTGCTCCTGCGCAATGGATGACATGGGTCACCCCTATCAAAGCCGCTTTGACACTATCGCGATCAGAGATGCTGCCTGAACGGACTTCCACCTTCGAGAGGCAATGGCTGAGGAAACGCCGATCACTGGACGGACGCAGCAGAACAGCCACGGAAAGCCCGCGCGCCAGCAAGGTATCCAGAACGTGGCTTCCAACAAAGCCGCTCGCCCCTGTGAGCAGGACTTTCAAATCAGATCAGGCCCAGTTCACGGCCAACCTTACCCAGCTTATCCAAAGCAAAATCAATCTGTTTGTCCGTGTGAGTCGCCATCAGACTCAATCGGATCAATTCCTCTCCTGGAGGAACGCCGGGGGAGACCACTGGGTTGACGAACACGCCCTCTTCCTGCAGCCGTTTGCAGAAGTTGAACGCCGTCATTAGCTCACGGACATACAGCGGTAAGATGGGAGTCTGTGAAGCACCCAGATCGAAGCCGAGGCTCAGCAAGCCTTGCTTCATTCGTTCCGTGTTCTTCCAGAGTTGCGCGATTCGTTCCGGTTCAGAAACCATGATCTTAATGGCCGACAGAACCGCTGCCGCGTTGGCCGGGCTCATACTGGCGCTGAAGATCAAGCTGCGGGAATGATGTTTTAAGTAATCGATGGTATCTGCGTCGCCAGCGATAAACCCACCGAGGCTCGCCAGCGACTTACTGAACGTGCCCATGATGAGGTGCACCTGATCGGTAAGCCCAAAGTGAGCGGCCGTACCTGCGCCATACTGGCCAAGCACGCCGATTGAGTGGGCATCATCTACCATCACGGCTGCCTTGTGCTTCTGGGCGATGCGGCATAGTTCCGGGAGTTGGATGATGTCACCTTCCATGCTGAACACGCCATCCGCGACGATCAGCTTTCCAGCCTCAGGATCAATTTGATCGAGCCGGCTGGACAACGATTCCATATCCCGATGGGAGAACCGGAGGAATTTTCCAGGAGACAGCAAGCAACCTTCCACGATGCTGGCATGATTGCTTTTATCGCCCAAAACGTAGTCACCTTTGCCAACCAAGGCGCTGATCACGCCGAGATTAACCTGGAACCCTGTGCTATAAAGCAGCACCGCAGGTTTGCCCACTAATCCGGCCAGGGCTTGCTCCAATTCAATATGGATATCCAGGGTACCGTTCAGAAAGCGGGAACCAGCGCAGCCTGTGCCATATTTCTCAACCGCAGCCTGAGTGGCTTCCTTTATCTTTGGATGGTTGGTCAACCCGAGGTAGCTGTTGGAGCCCAGCATGAGCACCGACTTGCCATCGATTTGAACTTCGGTGTCCTGGGCGGAGCTGATTACCCGGAAATAGGGATAGAGTCCTAACGCTCGAAGGTCCGAGGCGCTCTTGAAATTCTTGACCTTGTCGAACAAGGTTGGGCAACTCCCCGGTGTTTTGGGGCGTGCCACCCGGTGTGGCGTCGCCACGGTGGCGGTCAGCCGGCTGGCGCCGTTGGACCCGCCCCCATCCGCATGCTTTTGTTCAAGAGCAGACGTGGAGTCGTGATAAATCATAGTATAAGGGTGGCCATCAGACCTAGTTCCCCCCGTTTTACGCGGATTCACGCGTCATGCAAGAATGAAATTTGTCTTTGAAATGCCTTTAGCTGCGAAAAAAGCTTGCCTCTGAGAGTTGCCGGAGGAGCCAACGCCGCGACTTAGGCCCCTTTTATGGGCATTTTGAAGGCTTCCGGACTGCGGTGTTTTGTTTGGCCTCCAACTTGACTGGCTGGGCGAACAATGGAAGAGTGTGGGGAGGGGAGGAGGAGGGGTTAGATAGGTGAAGAATGGCCTTCCTCAGCCTGCCAGCTCTTTAACAGTTTTGAACGTTTCCCACAAGAAGGTGTCGAATATTTATACGCGACAATTTCGCTGTTCGTTTAGGGTTAGTATAGAGGTTTTGCTTGTAGTGCGGTTCGAACAGCGACCAAATAGTTGGCCGCACTACCCTTCTGAGCGCCTGGGTGAAGGCGTGTAAACCTCGTCACCACTGAGAGCCGGATGGAAATCCGGCTCTTTGAACGTACATTCGCGTTGCTCAGTCCACCGAAATCGGCGTTGCCTGTCGGTGGTTATGTCGTTAATCTCGCCCCCCGATGAAACATCAACTCGACTTCGAGAAGCCGATTGCTGAATTGCAGCACAAGCTTGAGGAGTTGAAAAAACACCCGGAAAAGCATTCCCTCGGCATCAGCTTTGAAGAGGAAATGGCTTTGATCCAGCGTAAAATTGAGGAAACACGGCGCCAGATCTTTTTGAATCTGAGCGCCTGGGACCGTATTAAGATCGCCCGGCATCCCAAGAGACCATTCACCCTGGATTACATCCAGCACGCTTTTAGCGACTTCACCGAGCTCCATGGGGATCGTCTTTTCGCCGAGGATCGGGCGGTTGTGGGCGGGTTTGCCAGGCTGGCGGACCGCAAGGTCATGGTCATCGGCACCCAGAAAGGTCGGGACACCAAGGAAAACATTCTTCGCAATTTCGGCTCCGCGCATCCCGAGGGCTATCGCAAGGCGCTCCGGTTGATGAAGCTGGCTAACAAGTTCAACCTGCCGATTATCACCTTGATAGATACCGCAGGTGCCTACCCGGGTATTGGTGCTGAGGAACGCCATATCGCGGAGGCTATCGCGGTAAACTTGCGGGAAATGATGCTGCTGGAAGTTCCAATTATTGCGGCCGTCATTGGTGAAGGTGGGTCCGGGGGGGCGCTGGGTATCGGTGTGGCCGATCGAGTGCTGATCCTGGAAAACGCCTATTATTCGGTAATCAGTCCTGAAGGCTGCGCGGCCATTCTCTGGAAAGACCGCTCGGCTGCGGCCAAGGCGGCGGAAGCACTAAAAATAACCGCCAAACATTTGCATGAGCTGGGGTTGGTGGATGAAGTTGTGCCGGAGCCACTGGGGGGCGCGCACACAGACATGCTTGCTGCCGCTAGAAATCTTAAGGATATACTCTGCAGGCACTTGGATACGTTGGCGGCCATGCCTGGGAAGGAACGATTGAAGCACCGGTACGACAAGTTTCGTGCGTTCGGCCATTTCAAGGAGAAACAAACTGCGTCAGTGGAGGCGGCAACCTAAGTTCCTATGCTTTATCCCTTTGTATTCAAGCCCATTCTTAAAGAGCGTGTCTGGGGGGGGCGCAGTCTGGAACAGTTATATCGGAAACCATTGCCACCCGGGGTTCCAGTGGGAGAAAGCTGGGAAATCACAGATCGTTCGGGCGATGTCAGTGTGATCGCCAACGGCCCCCTCGCTGGCAAAGACCTGCGTTGGCTAATGGAACAGCACGGGAGTGAATTGCTCGGCAACGCCCATAGTTTGAATGGGAGATTCCCTCTGCTGATCAAAATACTCGACGCTAGAGATAAGCTGTCTCTCCAGGTTCATCCGCCTGCCAGCAAGGCAAGTGCATTGGGCGGAGAGCCTAAGACTGAGATGTGGTACATCACGGATGCTGCTCCTTCCTCCGAGCTATATGTCGGACTAAAACAAGGCGTCACACGAGATCAGTTTGCCAGCAAGATTGCTGATAACACGGTAGCGGATTGCTTCCATCGGGTGCCCATTCGGAAGGGCGATGCGATGTTTCTGCCGAGCGGCAGGGTGCATGCCATTGGAGCCGGATTGGTGATTTTTGAAATCCAACAGAACTCTGATACTACGTACCGGGTGTTCGATTGGAACCGTGTTGGATTGGATGGAAAACCACGCGAGCTACATGTTCCGGAATCGATGACAAGCATCGATTTCGCTGATTTTGAGCCCTCCCTGGCGAGCGCCCAGCCGGTTAAGGAAGGGCTATTCGTCCAGCGTGAGCTCGTTGCTGATCCGTTGTTTAACGTTCGCAGCTATTCTGCTGAAGTGTCCGCAGAGCTGGAGCTTGCACATGGAACTATGCAAATCATAGGCGTAGTGGAAGGCTCTGTGAACTTGAGCAGTAGCTCTCTCGAAACACCACTCTCACCCGGGCAGTTTTGCCTGGTGCCAGCGGCATCAACCAAAGTGGTCCTTGGCGCCAGCAAAGGCGCAGTGTTTCTCCTTTCAACGGCAGGCTAGATTGATCCGGCCATGAGGGCCGTAGGCTAGGGCTCGAATTAGGCGTCCGATCGCTGCATTCCATGCTGCGTTCAGCCACGCCCGGCAATTCTTGCCCTTTGTTCGATAGGTCATACCAGGTACTAAACCTGCTCCCGGACAACCGAGTGCGCATGCTAAAAGAACTGAAACGTATCCCCTCCCATGGCCATTGCTTGCTTCGAATTGGACCGGCAGTCCTTTATTTAGTGCTAAGCGTCACACTGACGCCTGTCCAGAGTTCCCCGGCCCCCATCGGGAGCACAAGTGCCTTCACACCCAGTCCAAGGGTAATGACCCTCGAAGAGTGCCTGGCTGAGGCAATGCAGAACAGCCATCGGCGTCCCGCGTCCCGCTTTGCCGTGGCTATGGCGGAGGCCCAGCATCGGCAGGCTTTGGCGGGCTATTGGCCCCAACTGAGCGCGAAGGTGGCTTTCCAAAGAATGGATGAGTCTCCAAACTTTCTGTTTCCAGGTTTCTCAATACCAGTCCCAGGTCAGACCATCAATGTGCCTGCGGGGGTCTCCGTCGTGACAGTGCCCGCGGGGGTCCTCGGGCCCTCAGAGGTGCTGCTCCCGGTGAGCACTCCAGCCCAAAGCCTTACGGTAGATGGCCAACAGATGCCCGTGCCGTCGCAGAATGTGAAGTTGATGGATCCGGACTCGCTGGTTGGTTCGCTTAACCTGACCTGGCTGCTGTATGATGGCGGTATGCGCAAGGGCTTCCGGGATCAGTCCAGAGGCTTGGTAGATATGATGAAGGAGGAGGCAAGACGAACGGACCTGGAGATCGCCGATAGCGTAAAGCGGCTCTATTATGGTTGTGTTCTAGCACATCAGCTCTATCAGATTGGGGAAGATACCCTGGCCCGCATGGAAACAACGCTGCGCCTGACTGAAACGATGTATAAGGAAGGCTCGGGACGTGTGAAGAAGACCGATTTTCTGGACAATAAGGTAATGGTCGAATCGCTGCGATCCATGCTGGCCATGCTGGAGAAGAATGAGGTTATGGCGCAGGCGGCACTCGCTAACACGATGGGCATGCCATGGAATGCCGGCGTGAAACCTGCCGATCAAAGCCTGCCATTCTCCCCGCTCGCTGCAAATTTAGACGCGATGGTTGGAACAGCGTATCGCTTCAACCCAGACTGGGCTAAGATCGAGGCTGGAATCCGGGCTGCAGAAGGCGCCGTGCGAACTGGTAAGAGCGAATACTTTCCAAAAGTGGCTCTGACTGGCGAATTGCACAAATGGTACAACGACTATGATGCAGGGATTGCAACGGCGCGCAATAAGACCGGGTGGACGGTGGGGATTGGGGCTGAGATACCGCTCTTTAGTGGGTTCAGCACGCGGAACAAGGTCGCCGAAACTCGCGCTCAGGTGGCCAGGATCAAGGAGGAACAATTGCTTCTAAAGGAAGGGCTGGGTCTGCAGATTAAAGATCTTTTCCTGGGGTTGCACGCCGCGCAGAAATCCTATCAGGCGACCCTCGACGCTCTTAAAGCTGCTGAAGAGAACCGGGATCTGAATACCCGGGCCTACCAGAACGAACTGGTTGAAACAGAGAAAGTCATTAGGGCTCAACTCGTGGAGGCGGTCATGGCTGCCCAGCACTTTAAAGTTCAATACGATCACTTAGCTCTGCAATCTCAGCTCAACCTGGTGGTGGGCACGGAGATTCTCAGGCAGTTCCAACATACACGCAAATAGATATTCGCAACCGCGGGCAGGGAATGAACGAACTTGACCATCGCCTGGCCGACATGGCCAGACGGCATCTCGGCCAGATCGAGGGCTTGCCAGCCAGTTGGATGTCGTTTCTGTCAGAGGCGAGCCAGCTTTATCGGGCTGAGGCGGAAGTAGCGTTGCGCGAGAGTGAGGAAAGGTTGCGCCTTGCACTCAAAGCCGCCAATCAACGGTTATACGATTTGAACGTCAAGACGGGCGAAGCTGCCGTCATTCCCATCGATGTCTCCGATTCGGCCTATCCGCCGATGACTGTTCACGAGACGCATCCCTGGTGGCAGGACAGAATTCACCCGGACGATGTGGAAGTCGTTCGCAAGGCTTACGCGGAGTGCCTCGCAGGGCGAAGCTCCGAGTATCGCGTGGAGTTTCGGAGACTTGTTGCGAAGGATGAGTGGAAATGGATTCTATCAGTCGGCCGGATTGTGGCGCATGATGAGGATGGCAAACCGCTCAGGCTGGTGGGCACACACACGGACATCACCGCCCGGAAGGAAGCCGAGCAGACGAT
This sequence comes from uncultured Verrucomicrobiota bacterium, assembly GCA_942493075.1. Lineage (GTDB taxonomy): Bacteria > Verrucomicrobiota > Verrucomicrobiia > Limisphaerales > UBA8199 > JBBQYD01. The sequence continues at coordinate 2,003,348 of OW818681.1, forward strand.
TATTGAGGCGCGGAAGCAACTTGAGATGAGGGTGGCTGAACGCACCCGCCAGCTTAGCGAGGTAAACGCATCCTTGCGCGAGAGTGAAGCTCGATCCAGGAGCATTCTGGAAAATGTCCAGGCGGGCATTCTCGTGGTCGATCCGCAAACGCGGGAAGTATTGGAGGCCAACCCCGTGGCCTTGGCCCTGTTGGGTCGCTCTTCCGCGGAAGTTATTGGCCGCCCTTGCCATGGCGCGATTTGTCCCGCACCGGCGAACACCTGTCCCGTGCTTGACCAAGGCAAAGGCATTCGGAATTGTGAGTGTGTGATCCTGGATGCTAATGGGGCCATCATCCCGGTGCTCAAAACCGTCGTGCAGATCACGCTGAACGGCCGGGAAGTCCTGCTGGAAAGCTTCGTGGACATCACGGAACGGAAACGAGCCCAAACTGAGCTGGAACAAGCAAAGCTGGCTGCGGAAGCCGCCAGCAACGCCAAGTCCCGATTCCTGGCGGTAATGAGCCACGAAATTCGAACTCCGCTCAACGGAGTGACTGGAGTGTTGCGATTGCTTGAGCAGGAGGATTTGCCACCAAAACAAAAGCGGTGGGTTGAGATGGCCGGGCAGTCAGCAGTCGCGCTTCTCAAAATATTGAATGAGGTCCTCGACTTCTCCAAAGTCGAAGCTGGAAAAGTCGAGTTGCGTGTTACAGGAACCAATCTGCATACGGCTATCAACGGAGCAACCCGCACGTACCTGGCGCAAGCCACGACCAAGGGGCTGGTTGGGAGTGTTGACATTGCCCCAGATGTTCCTCAGATGGCCGAGCTCGATGAAGAACGGTTAAGCCAGATTTTGGGCAACCTCCTGAGCAATGCCATTAAGTTTACCGATCAAGGCTCGATTCGCGTGCGGGTTAGCCTGTGCGCGCGGGAGATGGGTGTGGAGCGGCTTCGTTTTGAAGTAACGGACACCGGGCCTGGAATCAGCCAGGAGGGACAACAATTCTTGTTCCAGCCTTTCTCGCAAGTGGATGATTCGACGACTCGCCGCCACGGCGGAACAGGTCTGGGCCTGGTGATTTGCAGGCAGTTTGTGGAATTGATGGGAGGAGCCATTGGGGTGCAAACTTTGTTAGGAAAGGGAAGCACTTTTTGGTTCGAAATTCCTATTAAGCTGGCATCGCCTAAAGCCGCGCCAGCTCGCCCGGATATTGTCGCGCCACTTCGCCGTCGCAGGCATAGCCGGCCTGGTATTCGTGTGCTCCTGGCCGAGGACAATGAGATTAACCAGGAGTTGGCACGGGCGATGATTCAGTTCGCTGGGTATGGTTGTGATTGCGTGATCAACGGGCAGCAGGCGGTCACTGCCGCTTTGACAGGGAAATACTCCCTGGTCTTCATGGACTGCATGATGCCCACAATGGACGGATACGAGGCCACCCGCCACATCCGGAAAACATCGGGCTCAGTGCCGGATGAGCAACGTGCCCGTTTGCCAATCATCGCCATGACAGCGAATGCCATGGATGGAGATCGGGAGAAATGTCTCGCCGCGGGCATGGACGATTACCTTAGCAAGCCGCTTGATCCGGTTCTGGTGGCTGCTATGCTCGAGCGCTGGATTCGAACTGATGGTGACGAAATCTCCGAAGGAACGCGCCTCGAAAACCGGCCATATAGATCGGAATGAGCATTTGAGGTATGAACCTCCTGACGAAAACATTGAATCCTGGGTGCCGATTGGCGATAGCCTGGCGCTGGGTCATGTTTTTTAGTCTGGCTCTCACGGTGTTCCTTCCAGCGCGTCTCTTGGGTCAGGACAACGCGGCTCCTCCGTCCACTTCCCGTCCCTCCATCCCGCTGCTTACGAACCTGGATCAGGCTTTGGGACTCTCCCTGGCGGATGCCCGGCGGGGATGCCGCGTGCGGGCCTCTGCAACGGTGACGTACTGCCACCCCCAGTGGGGTATGTTTTTTATCATAGGCGAGCGGCTGGGAACCTACGTGGGCATCTCCCCGAGCACGCCAGCAATGCAGGTGGGTGATGAGGTGTTGGTCGATGGCAGCATCTCCGCTGAGCGCGGATACGCAGAGTTGCTCGTGGATAGCTTGAAGCCCACCGGACAGCGTCGGAGATTGGCCCCCAAGCCGTTGAGTACAGCACAGATTCTGAGTGGGGAGGCATCTTGCCAGTGGGTTGCCATTGAGGGCAAGGTCTTGGCTGCCTATGGCAAGGATGGACGCGGAGTGCTCCGTCTCGGGGTCGGAACTACGAATCTGGGTTTGGTGGTTCTCAAAGGCAATCATGAGAAGTTTCGAGGCTGGATGGATGCTCAGATCCGGGTCGAAGGCGTCGTCTCCATTCAACACAATGTCAATGGGAAGATTATTGATGTGGCAATCCTGGCCCAGGACCAGAGCCAGGTAAGAATCTTGCAACCAGCCAAGGTAAACGTCCTCAACATCCCTTTAACACCGATTCGTGGTTTGCGAATGCCGTTACCAGGGCGGCCTGAGCAACGTGTGCACTTGCAGGGCGTCCTGGAACAGGTGCAGTCCAACTCCGTGGTATGGCTGCGTGATCAAACCGCCGCCGTGAAGGTTCGTTGTTCGTTCCCAACCCAGGAACGCGTAAACGCTCAGGTCGAAGTTCTCGGCTATCCAGCATTTGAATCGGGCGAGTTATTGGTCCGGGACGGAGTTGTGCTGCCAGTCACTGTTTCTATCACTCCGGGAAGTGCGATGATGCCTGAGGCTCCTTCACAGTCAGATTCGCTTCCCGTGCTGACAACCGCCAGAGATGTCCATGCGCTCAGCCGCAGCGAAGCTGCTCGCGGGTACCCGGTTCGTTTCCAGGGAGTGGTTACTTACAGTGATCCCGCGTGGTGGATGGTGTATGTGCAGGATCTCACTGATGCGATTTTTGTCGCGCCACTTACCAGCCGGATTGAGCTAAAGCCCGGGCAGAAGGTGCTTGTTGAGGGTATGAGTGCTGCAGGGGACTTCGCTCCCACCGTTACTCGCGCCACGTTTCAAGTTCTAGCAGAAGGTGAGTTGCCCAAACCGCATGCGGTCCCCTTGGATGATCTTCTCACCGGCCAATATGACTGTGCTCTGGTAAGCCTCAAGGGAGTGGTGCAGGCGGTGACTCAGGATGATGGACGAGCGATGCTCTACCTGCGCACTGGGTACCGCCGAGTTACCGCAATCCTGGCGCCCAGTGTGCCCGTTCTGGATGCCGAAAAGTTGCTCGATGCGCGAGTTACGCTCCATGGCACGGTAGGCGTGTTGCTGAACCGTGGCGGGCAATTGATTGGTGTGCGATTGCACGTGCCCAACCTGGAGGCTATTCAGGTGGATGAGCCTCCGCCAAAGGATTTTTTCGACCTCGAGCCCTCGCTCATTGGCAGTTTGCTCCATTACCGCGCTGGGGAGGACTCCACCAGGAGAACCAAGGTAGCTGGAATCATTACCAGTGCCGGTATGGATAGTATTAGTGTGCAGGACGCCACTGGTGGAATGATCGTCCGTGCCGAAGCTACACCTCCGCAGATGAAGGTAGGTACGCTCGTTGAGGTAGCTGGGTACCCGATGATGGGAGATTTTTCGGCTACCCTGGCAGACGCGAGATTGCGCGTTATCGGCCGTGGCCTGGAGGTGATCGCGACGAACACCACTGCCCAGGAGGTTTTGAGCCTGGCTCATGCTTCAGAGTTGGTGTGCATTCCCGCGCGCCTGCTCGAGGACGCTGATCTTCATCCCGGAATGGCGCTTCTACTCCAATCTGGCCCAGTGCTTTTTCAGGCCGTGCTGCCAGCCGATTTGACAGACCAGAAGTCCAGACGCCTGCACGCAGGCACCCTGGTCAAAGTCACGGGCGTATGTCACTTGCAGGGCGGCCTGGGTGGGCAGCCGGGTTCGTTTCGTTTGATCATGCGGCGCGGGGCGGATTTGCAGATCACGGCACGACCTCCCTGGTGGACACTTCGCCGAATGGGCTGGGGCCTGGCAGCGGTGGCTATAGCCGGTTTGCTGGCGTTGACCTGGGGACTTCTGCTTTCGAAGAAGAATCGGTTGCTAAAGGAGAGCGAGGACCGCGCGCGGCACATTCTCAATCATGTCCAAGCCGGCATATTGGTGTTGGACGCCCAAACCTGCGAGGTCATAGAGGCCAACCCGGTTGCATTGTCGCTGTTAAAGCGAGAGCGGGAGGAAGTTGTTGGCCAAGTCTGCCACAAATTCATTACCAATCTTCAGGAGACCGAATCCCCCGGAGGAGAACCGTTGACGGGGGAAAGCCAGACCCGACAGTTGATACGTGCGGACGGCTTGCAGGTGCCCGTGCATCAAACCCTGGTTGAAGCACGCCTCGACGGACGGCGCGTGCTTTTGGCCAGCTTCGTGGATATCACCGCCCGTAAGCAGATGGAGGCGGAGTTGGAGCGGGCAAAGTCATCCGCGGAAGCGGCCAGCAACGCCAAATCGCGGTTTCTTGCCATGATGAGCCACGAGATTCGCACACCGCTTAACGGGGTAACCGGTATGCTGCATCTCCTGTTGCTCAATCATCCCACGTTGCAGCAGCGCCATCTCATCAGCCTGGCCCAGACTTCCGCGGAGACGTTGCTTCGTGTCATCAACGATATTCTTGATTTTTCCAAGATCGAAGCCGGCAAACTTGATCTGCGCATCGCTCCCGTTGACTTGCGTGAGACGATTCACAAGACCTCAAGCGTTCAGAGTCAGCGTGCAATAGGCAAAGGTCTCTCGTGGAACTTGTTTGTGGACCCGTCGATTCCCCAGCTAGTCGAGACCGACGCCGATCGGTTAGCGCAGATATTGGGAAACTTGCTCGGGAATGCTATCAAGTTTACGGACACCGGCAGCGTTGGCCTGAGGGTGGCCGTCGCAGGGGAGCCGGGCGCGACCACCCGTGTCGCGTTTGAAGTTAGCGATACTGGCCCCGGGATGACGAGTGATCAGCAGCAGCGGCTGTTCACTCCGTTCACTCAGATAGATAATTTGAGTACGCGGCGTCATGATGGCACCGGCCTCGGCTTGGGCATTTGCAGGCATCTGGTTGAGTTGCTGGGCGGGACGATTGGCGTCCGGAGCCAGGCGGGGATGGGAAGCGTGTTCTCGTTTGAACTGCCGTTTCGAGTCGTTAAGGCGCAAACAAACTTACCCCTCGATCCAGCACCCGAAACGACACCAGACACAGCCCCTGTTCACCTGGGAGATCACCGGGTCCTCCTGGCTGAAGACAACGAAATCAACCAGGAACTTGCGCGCGAATTGATACGTCTCGCCGGCTGCGAGTGCGATTGCGTCAACAATGGTCGCGAGGCGCTGCGCGCACTCGAAAGCGGCCGTTACTCCATGGTTTTCATGGATTGTATGATGCCCGACATGGACGGCTATACCGCTACGCAGATCGTCCGATCAGAAGAGACCAAACGCGGTGCTGGCCGGTTGCCAATTGTGGCGATGACCGCGAATGCAATGGCAGGCGATCGAGAGGCATGTCTGGCCGCGGGCATGGACGATTACCTGAGCAAGCCCCTGGATCCTGCAAGTGTTACGATGATGTTGCAGCGTTGGCTGCCTCCCACCGTTGAATCCGCCGATGCACCGTCCACTCCGAATTCCCGGCGAATGGAAGACCGCAGATGAGGCAGCACGTCTTCACACCGCGCGGAGCATTGCGAACAGGCAATACCTGTGGCTGGATCGCCATCCTGCTCTTCTTTATCTCGTGTTCTTTTGCCCAAGCCGAAGAAGCCGGCACCAGTTATCGCCCTATCCGGTTTGCATTCACCGCACGCATGTTTACCGACGTCAACGAGAACGACGCCAAGGCATCGGTCAAGGCGTGGGCGTGGGCTCTGGCCAGCGAGCGACGTGTGGCGATGAGCACAGAACCTATAGTGCTGAGTGGTTTGTCCGATTTGAGCAAAGCCTTAAGCGAGGAAGCGATCGATGGCGCCGCAGTCACCACTGAGGAGTTTCTCGGGCTGGAACCGGGCTTGGCGGGGACGAATCTCTTTATGTCGTCCTTCCGGGGTGAATCTACAGAACAGTACCTTTTGGTGGTTGGCAAGAAGTCGGGCATGTCAAAGCTCGAAGATTTGCGCCAGCGAAAGATCGCAGTGCTTGATGGCCCGCGGGCTACTCTGGCTCCGTTGTGGCTCGATGTCGCGCTGTTTGAGGCGGGTTTGGGCATGATGACGAATTGTTTCTCCAGCGTCGTTAAGGAATCGAAACTCGTCCGGGTTGTTTTGCCGGTTTATTTTGGCAATGTGGATGCCTGTCTGGTCACACGTCGCGGCTATGACACCATGTGTGAGCTTAACCCGCAGGTTCGCACAGCCACGACTATACTGCTCACCTCGCCAGCGATGTTACCCTCGCTCGGTTTTCTAAGACGGAATTATGATCAGCGTGCGCGGGAGGCGTTGATGAGGGCAATCCGGGACTTGGAGCACTCCGCTGCGGGCAGGCAGGTGCTGACCTTGTTCCAGAGCGATCAGCTCCGGGAAGGGCAATCGAGCATTTTGCAGAGCGCACGTGACTTGCTCGCAGCCCATCGGCAAGTCAGTGCCAAACAAGCGAACATGGCTGCGGGAACCAGATGATGCCAATCGAGATAATCGAACGCCACAAGGGCATGGGGCTCATGATAAGAACAGCCCTGCTATCCTGGCTTGTTACGCTGGTGACCCTTCTGATCTTCGTGACAGTGATCATCCCAGAACAAAAGAGAACTTTCCTGGAGAACCTCGAGTCCAAGGCGCACGGCGTGGCTATCTCTCTGCGTGAAGTCGCCACTAGTGCCGCGATCAATGAGGATTACAGCAGTGTCATCGATCACTGCAACCAGGTGCTCGGTGGCGATCCAGCCCTCGATTTTCTGGTTGTCACGAAAAACGATGGGTTCTCGCTAATCAGTGACCGCTCTGGATGGCGCTCGGAAAGAGATCTTGACAGACAGTGGCGCCCGGATCAGCGACACACTGGTGGCACGATCCGGGTGGTGCCTCTCTTTAGCCGCAGGGTGTTTCACTATTCGCAGCCGATGAATTACTCTGGCATCCAGTGGGGGTGGATTCATGTAGGGTTATCCCTGGAAGGCTACGACCGCAGCGTCGCTCTGATGTATCGCCGCACGAGCATGCTGGCCATTCTTTGCATCGGATTCAGCCTGATGGCCTCTGCCATTTACGCCCGGCAAATTGTGCGCCCCATTCTCAATTTGCGCGCCACGGTTCGCAAGGTGACCGAGGGCGACTTGTTCGCCCGGGCTTCAGTAGCCCGCAAGGATGAGTTGGGCAGTCTGGCATTTGCCTTCAACTTCATGACGGAGGCCTTGCTAAGGCGTGACCGAATTCTGCAGAGCGTTCACTTTGCTGCCCAGCAGTTCTTAAGCTCCACCGATTGGGAAGCCGTCATTCGAAATGTGCTCGGTCGAATTGGACGGGCAGCAGCCGCTAACCGGATTCGTGTTTTTCAGGCAACTTTTGCCAAAGGAATTGCAGTGGAACGGGCTGAGTTTGAATGGACCGCCAGTACAAATCCAGATTCCAATGAGTCGCAGGCCAGCCTGGTCCTGGCCACCAAACGGGAGCTCTCGCCCTGGAAGGATTTGCTGACCTCCGGTGAAACCGTGTATCTCCGGTTTATGGATCTTTCCGAAGTGCAAAGATCCGTCTTCGACGAGGACCCATTTGAAACAGCCCTGCTCATCCCTATCATGGACGAGGGCACGCTCTGGGGAGCGGTAAGCTTTACGTCCAACCAGATTCAATATGAATGGACGGAGGCCGAGCGGAACAGCTTGCGGGCCGCGGCGGACATGCTGGGCGCGGCAATCGCTCGTGGGCGAACGCAACGAGCACTGGTCTGCGCGAAGGAGGCGGCCGAAGCTGCCAGTCGTGCCAAGTCGCAATTCCTGGCTAACATGAGCCATGAAATCAGAACCCCCATGACCGGGGTGATTGGCATGCTTAGACTTCTGCAACAGACAACTCTCGAATCCCGGCAGCAGAGGTATGTTGGACACGCCATCGCATCAGCCGACACCTTGCTCACCGTGATCGGGGATGTGCTGGATTTTTCAAAAATAGAGGCAGGCAAGCTGGAACTGACCGAAGCAGCCTTTTCAGTGCCTGATGTGCTGGATGTGGCAGTCCGTCTCTTCGCTGAAAAAGCTGAGCTTAAGGACCTCGAAATGGCGTGTCGTGTAGCACCCAACCTGCCGCGGCAAGTGCTCGGCGATCCCGATCGTCTCCGCCAGATCCTGCTTAATCTCCTAAGCAATGCCGTCAAATTCACGGACCGCGGTGCTGTAACAGCTTCATGCACGGTGCTGTCAGAAACGGCAGAGACCGTGACGCTCGAATTTGTGGTGGCTGACACGGGCTGCGGAATTGCCCCGGAGCAGCAAGCGTTGATTTTTGAGCCGTTTTCTCAGGGAGATAACTCCATGAGCCGTCTGCACGGCGGCACGGGCCTGGGGCTTAGTATCAGCCGGCAGCTCGTGCATTTGATGGGAGGGCAGATCTGCGTTTGTAGCAAGCCCGGTGAGGGCTCTGTTTTCTCGTTTAGTGTTCGCTTCAAACGGGCTGCTTCCCCGCCCGCCAGTTCTGCCCCTCCGCTTGTCGATTTCCGGGATCTGCGCGTGCTCGTCGTGGATGATTGTGAACTCACCCGCAACGTTCTGTGCGAATACATCAGGGCTTGGAAAGGTGTTCCCGAGGAGGCCCCGGATGCAGCGGCAGGCTTGGAACAATTGCGCTCTGCGGCTGGTTCTGGACACCCCTTCACAGTAGCGGTCATCGACTGGCGAATGCCGCGGATGGACGGGATCTCCATGGCCAAATTGATCAAAGATGATCCGTCTCTGTCGGCCACAGGCTTAGTCCTCCTGAGCGGGTTCTCCAGGGTCGGTTCTGCGGCGGACCCTGACTTGGCCTGGATTAGCGCCTGGCTGCCAAAGCCAGTTCGAAAATCTGAACTTTACGATGCAATAATCTCGGCTGCGCGCGATCAAGTCCCGCACCTTCGTCGCAGAAGTCCCTTGCCAGCATGGCCGACTGCTCCGGCAATCGCTCGCCGCAGCGGTCGGGTCCTGCTGGCCGAGGATAATGAGATTAACCAGGAGGTTGCTTCGGAAATGCTGATCAGTTTGGGATATACTTGCACCCGGGTGAAGAATGGACGAGAAGCCCTTGCCAGGGTCAGAAGCGGGGGAGTCGATCTGGTGCTTATGGATTGTCAGATGCCGGAAATGGACGGCTATGCGGCAACGCGAATGATCAGGCAATGGGAACAGCAGGGACGACTTCAATCCGCGGGACGACTCCCCGTCATTGCTTTGACTGCGCACGCCATGGAAGGAGACCGGGTCCGGTGCCTGGAGGCCGGGATGGATGATTACCTAACCAAGCCGTTGGACGTCGATGAGTTTGGCCGTGTGCTTTGCAAATGGCTGCCAGCACAGCGGAAAAGTATTTCCGCTCCGGCAACATCGGGAGCCCCTCCTGTTGACTATCCCTCGCTGCTGCATCGATGCATGGGCAAAAAGGATTTGGCCAGCCGGTTACTGCAAAAGTTCGGTGCACAATGTCAGACGGACTTGCAGGAGCTGGCATCTGCCATTGAGCAAAACGATTCCGGGAAGGTTCGGATGGTGGCACATCGAATCAAGGGATCCTCTGCTAATGTATCGGCTGAAGCGGTTAGAGAATCCGCAGGCCGCCTTGAAGCCCTTGGACGGGAGGGCACTCTGGCGCCCGCTGCGGAACTGGTCGTCGAGTTGCGTGGCCGATTTGAAAGTGTGTTGGAATTCGTCAGTTCCCATGAACAACCCTAATTGCTTGGATCACACCCACGGGATGGAAGCGGGGCTCCTGTTTCCCGGCGATGCCTAAGACTGCTGAACTTTACCTATGAACCAGAAACCCTTTGCCCCCTTTTCTGCCAGGAAAAGCGTCTGGGTCATTGACGATGACCAGACTGTGCTCATGTTGGCGGAGGAGGTCCTCCAATCTGAGGGCTTCGATGTGACGCTTTTCAGCGACGCACACATCGCCCTGGCCCAGCTCAAAGAGCGCAGCCCAGATATCATCGTCTTGGATGTTTTGATGCCTGCGATGGACGGGTTCACTTTTTGCGCCCGGCTGCGCGCCGACCTGGCGCTTGCGGACATCCCGGTGCTCATGGCGACCTCTCTGGACGATCCGAGTTCCATCAATCGCGCGTATGAAGCAGGCGCTACCGATTTTGCCGTAAAGCCTTTGAACTGGGCGATAGAAACGCATCATTTGCGCTACATGCTTCGTTCAGCCGAAACCGCGCATCTCCTTAAAGCCAAGGAATTGGAAACGCGGCTGGCACGTGACGATTGGGAACGGACATTCAATTCGTTCTCGGACGTTGTCACCTTGCTAAGCCCGGATATGACGGTCATGCGGGCCAACTCCGCGACCGTGGCAGCCTTGAACAAGCCAATGGAGGCAATTGTTGGCGTCAAGTGCTACAAACTCTTTGAGGATGCAGACAGTCCTTGCACGAATTGTCCGATACGTGAGGCGATTGAGAAACGTGAGGTCGTTTCGGGAGAACGATTCTATCGCAATCCGGCCGCGAATTACCTGCTAACCGGTTCTCCAGTGAGGGACGAGAATGGATCACTGCTGCACGTTATTCATATTGCTCACGATATTACTGACCAGAAGCAGCTCGAAATGGAGTATCGCCACGCCCAAAAGATGGAGGCCATGGGAACGCTGGCAGGGGGCATTGCACATGATTTTAACAACCTGCTCGCGGTCGTATCCGGCTATTCGGAACTGATCAAGGACGATCCGGAAAGTGGCGAACAGTTGAAGGAATATGCCGAAACGGTTTATCAGGCTGCCCAGCGCGGCGCTTCTCTAGCCAGGCAACTATTAACATTCAGCCGGAAAGGTGCGTCTCAAAGCGAAAAGCGGCCGTTGCGTTGTGATGAGATGGTGAAAGACGTTCAGAGGATGCTCAACCGAGTGCTGCCTAAGAGCGTGGTGATCGAGACCCATTTTGAAGATGCTTTGGCTCTGACAAACGCTTCCGTCGATCAGTTGCACCAGGTGTTGATGAACTTGACGGTGAACGCGGCGCATGCCATGCCTGATGGTGGCACACTGACGATCGAGACAAGAAACACCCGGCTGTCGGACGATTATTGCCGGCTTCATCCCGAACTCCGCCCGGGTGAGTACGTATTGATGACCGTAGCCGACACCGGCCACGGCATGGATTCGCAAACAATGGAACGAATCTTTGAACCGTTCTTCACCACAAAGAAGGTAGGGGAAGGGACTGGTTTGGGTTTGTCGGTTGTTTACGGGATCGTCAAGGATCACGGAGGTCACGTCCTTTGCTACAGCGAGGTAGGTTTGGGAACGAGCTTCAGAATATACCTGCCCGCCATGCAGACTGAACGCAAGACACCGGGCCCCTTGCCAGCCCGGATCGATATTAGAGGCGGGAGTGAGGCGATCCTGGTGGTCGATGATGAAGCGCATTTGAGAAACCTGCTCAAGCGAGCGTTAACCAAATACGGATACACTGTGATTGCGGCCGCTGATGGGGAGAGTGCTCTCTTGCGGTACGAAGAGGAGAAACATCGGCTGAGCCTGGTCTTGCTGGACTTGGATATGCCAGGGATGGGCGGATGGGAATGCCTGCGACGGCTCCACTCACTCAGTCCAAATTTGCCTGTTTTGATTACAACAGGCTACGGCGGAGGTAATTTGGCAGGCCGAGCGAATACCCAGGGGGCCGTCGGGCTATTGGCCAAACCTTACCAGGTGGACGATCTGTTTAGAAAAATCCGGGAGGTTTTCGAGAGGCGCTCCTCTCAGCCCCCTCAATAGACCCGCACCCGGTAGTACCTTTGCCGGAGGTTCTCCTCATACCGGTTATCCTTAAAGGTGATCGGTTGGCCGGTGCCTGGAACCTTCTCCCATATCCTGCGCCAGGTGACCAGGTCCTCAGAAGAATCAACTTGATACGTTCTCCCCTGAGCGGAAGTGAAGCTGATCTCGGTTCTGCCAGTGTCGAGCAGCGCGACGAGATTGACCCGGAAGGCAGAGTTGGCATCCGCTGGGTCTGTCCCGGCTGGATATTCCTGCCACGTGGGTATCCCATCGCCATCTGGGTCCGCCAGTTCGGCTTGGATGAGGTCTCCCTGGATTCCATGCCTGGCCAGCCAGGGAACCGGCGTGCCATGCGGCAACGCAGCATATGTGGTGGTAAACCGCTGGACGGAGGCTGAATCGATTGCGATGCTGATCTTGCTGGCCGACGAGTAAACACTGTTATCGATCTCAAAGAATGCGAAGGCATTGCTCGAATTGATTATATCCCTGAATGTGAAACGCAGCAGGTTGCCAAAGGCTCCGAAGGGCAGTGCGTTCACGGTGGAAGGCGTGTCGAGCGTCAGCCAATAACCGCCAGTATCATCATTTGTCTGCGATATGCGCCAGTTCGCAAGCATCTCTCCCGGGCCGGCCGACATTCGCTCCACCTGGCAGGGCCAGTTGGGCCGGTAATGAATACGCAGTTGCTGCACATGCCGCGGGATATAGGTGCTGCGGAGAACCACCGGCGTGGATGGCGAGTCGGAGTCGGCTGCCAGTCGAAGGCGGCCCTCAGAAACAGCTCCCGCGTAATTGCTCACAGCAAACGGCCTAATGTTCCAGTTTGTTATGGAGTTAGTGGTGGGGGGCTCGGTGCTTGTATCGACCTTATCCTCTACCGAGTTCGCCGGTGGCGACTCGGCTGTGAGCGAACCATAATGAATCCGAAAGCTCGGATCGAATTCGATCGCTCCGCGTTTCAACGTCGCCCAACGCAATATGTAGCGTCCAAGAAAATCTGCCTGAATGCTGCTAAATGCCTCCACGAAGCTATTCACATCCGCTGAGGCATAGAACCGCCCCCCGGTGTTTGCACAAAGCTCCTCTAGATCCTGGCTGGCGGACATTTCTCCCAGTCCAAGCACGTAAAGAGTGATCTTGGCTTCCATCACCCGGTTGCTCAGTTGCTGGAACGTATTCGTGCTCGACTCATCTCTGCCGTCAGAGACAAGGAGGATCGAATGCGACTCGTCCGGATTGGCCGGTCCCAAATCATCCACCGCTTTCATCACGGCATCCCAGGCTCGGGAGCCACCGGGAAAACCTCGCACGTAATTCGTCCAAATACCCTCAATGTCCTGGATGGTAGTGGCTCGGTCGGTGGTTAGTTCCGAGACCTTGTGCGGGTCCTCGTCTTCCCGGTGAAACTCATATACACCCACTTGTGACCCCGTGTGCTGCCGTTCAACGAACAAGGTTGCGTTTGTTACCATCGCCTCAACGGCATCGGACAGGTCATCGTTGTCTGAATCCCCGTGCCTGAGGGAGGCGACACTCAGGGTGTAGTCCAGGATCAGGAAAGTCTTGGACAGCCGGGAGGAGCCTTGGGCAATGAAACTGCCAGTCTCGTAGGCGCTGATGGGAATGCCGTCCTCCAGGCATGTGGCGCTGAGAAGGCGGGGTTCGACAACCAAAGACTTGCCCAGAGCGGGTTCATTATTGCCACGGAGGGTGAACTCAAAGTCCAGAACGTAAGGTGAGGAGTAGATAGGCGTGACTCGGTCGATAGATAATCCCCCAACTGGCGCATTGCCGATCACGATCACCAGGGTGCCCTCCGACATCCCCCACTGATTGCTCACTGTCACCTGGCTCTGCCACTGACCTGCATAGGCCGGTACCCCGGAGATCAGCCCACTGGTGTAATTCATTCGCAGCCCCGGTGGCAGGCCTTTAGCGACAAAACCATCCACGGGTTCCGTTGTTCTCACTGTGTAGGCCAAAGGTGTGCCCTCCTGTCCGGAGATGATGCCGGTCAGTGTTATCTGTGGTATGGCGGAGGTGATAGTGATGATGAGAGTCTTATAGTCCGAAGCGCAGAGGTTAGTCGCTCCGATCACTGCTCCGAATACCCCGCTTTCCTCTGGGGTACCAGAGATGACCCCGTTTGTGGGGTTAAACGTCAGCCCAGGCGGAAGATTCGCAGCACCAAAGGAGATTGGATCGTGGTTGCCCCGGATGACATATGTGAAGATGCGGCCCTGGGTAGCGCCTGCTCTCAATGGACTGCTGATTGTGGGCTGAACCGCCTCCACGCTCAGGCTGGCCCACGTGCTGGTCACTGCCCCCTGAAAGTTGGAGACCACCACCCAGTAGAAGCCACCGTTGGTCCAGTGTACATCCGTTAGCTCCATGCGAGTCTTGGTCGCCGAGGCTAATGGGGTGCCCTCATAGTACCATTGATAATTTAGAGGCGTGCTGCCTTCCGCCGAAACGGAGAACCGAGCCGACTCGCCACAGAGTGCTACCGTATTGGTTGGTTCCATCACAATCCGCGGGATCTCGCCAATAGGGTGGAACAGCGCTTCGCGGCTCAAAACCCGTCCAAAGCGATTAGTAACAATCACGCGGTACCAGCCTTCATCCTGTGGCTGCGCACTGGGGAATCGTAGGGTGCTGGTGGTTGCCCCAGTAATGTTCGTTCCGTTCCTTTGCCATTGATACTGCAGAGGTGTGGCGCCGCTTGCCAGAACGTGCATAGAGCCGGGGCGATTGAAAAGCACCTCCATATCCCTGGGTTCCACCCAGAGAATGGGAGCGCCACTGCCTCGGACCGCCAGGTTGTGGTGAGCTCCTGCTGAGATACTGGTGCAATTGACCAGTGCGAGGGCGGGTACCTGGTTGAAGTTGCTCGCTCCCCAGGCGGTCAAGGTAGAATCCCACTTCAGGCAGAGGCTGTGCTCGGCACCCGCGGTGATCGCGACCACTCCGGCCAGCCCTTCCGGCACGTTGCACTGCCCGCTTCCGTTAGTCCCCCAAGCGACGACCCGCCCATCCTGCTGCAAGGCCAGCGCGTGATCGTATCCTGCTGCTACCGCCACGATATTTGTTAACGAATCCGGGAGTTGGATAGTCACTGGCTTCTCCTGGCCCCAGGCGATGACATGCCCGTCGGCTTGAACGGCCAGGCTGTAGCCATCTCCTGCCGCTATGCCCACAGGGTTCACAATGTGCGGCGGTATGTTCGTCAGGCTTCCCCAACTCACCAACGTCCCGTCCGCCAGTCGGGCCAGTGAATGGTTCCGTCCTGCGGCGATCTCGACAACATTGGTAAGTCCAGTCGGTGCCGGAGGATGATTTCCCCAAGTCACCACTGTGCCATTCGAACGCAGCGCAAGGCTGTGGCCCTCCCCGGCGGCGATGGCAACCACATTGCTCAAACCCGCGGGCACATCTCTTTGACGAAACACGTTGAAACCCCATCCGGAAACAGTGCCGTCTGTCTTTAGCGCCAGGCTATGTGACCCCCCAGCGGCTACAGAAATCGCAGATAGCCCGATATTCGTTGGAATCCGAATTTGCGATGCGGCATCATTGCCCCACCCAACAACATTTCCGCTCGCTCCAGCGTGGAAGGAAGTTCCCAGGAGCAAGGCTACCATAAGCAAGTAGCTCCCCTCAAAACCGACCAGAAGACCGGATATTGCATTCTTCATAAAATCGCCAGACACAAACGGCAGCAGGCAAGCTGCGGCAGGACGTGAGTGGCACTGAGAGTGAGCTTGTCGGGAGCTAATCGCAACTTTTCTTTGTGGAATCCTGCGGTTCCTGGCCGAAAACAATGGTTTTAAGGGTGTGCGTTTTGATGCACACCCCTGACGAGATCCGAAATCCTGCACCTGATTTCCTGATTCCGCTCAAGTTGCTTGCGGGCTTCTTTTGAGCTACTCCTTCCGGGTGATTCGGGTATCCCTAACGGAAGCCGCTTTAGTGCTGATCGGCCACGGCTCGACGAAAAATGATCGATCGGCCGAATCGGTGCGAATACAGGTGGCCAACCTGCGTCAGCGCCATGTCTTCGCCGAAGTGCACGAGGCTTTTTGGAAAACAGAGCCCGGAATCCTCGACGTGTTGGGATGCATCCAGAGCCAGACTGTATTTCTGGTGCCGTTTTTCGTTAGTGAAGGGTATTTCAGCGAGGTTGCGATTCCACGCCTGCTTGGCTTTCCACCGTTCGCCAATCGAGCAGATCGCATTCAAACACGAAATGGGAAGGTATTGGTCTATACACGCCCTGTGGGTGTGCATGAGAGCCTAACGGGAGTTTTGCTGGCGCGCGCAAAAGAGGTGGTGGATCATCATCCTTTCCCCGTTAGGCCCGCTGATTCCGATATCTGCCTTTTCCTGGCCGGACACGGCACCCAGCAAAGCCCCAATAATAGGTTAGCAATTGAAGCCCAAGTGCAGAGAATCCGTGCCAGAGGCGTGTATCATTCAGTGCACGGAATCTTTCTGGAGGAAACTCCTGCGATCGCCCGGTGCTACGAACTGGCAGTTACACGTCATGTGGTTATCGTGCCCTGCTTCCTGAGTGAAGGGCTTCACGTCGCCGAGGATATCCCTGTGCTGTTAGGCGCACCGGACGAAGTGGTTCGGCGGCGCCTGGCTGCTGGTGTGCCGACGTGGCGGAATCCCACCGAGCGCAACGGGAAACTCATCTGGTATTCCAACGCCCTGGGAAGTGAAGGGCACCTGCCAGACGTGATCGTGGGCCTCGTCGAGGAAGCGAGGAAATGGAGAGACTCAGCCATTTCAGACTGAACCGTAGCCCGTTGTAGGCAATAGGCCTACACAAATCCTCCCGTATCTCCTACAAAGACTTCCGATGTTACCTTACTTCGGACAAGCCGTCTGCCGCTTATACTCTACCTCGCCCGATAGAATCCAGAGATCGCGATTCTTTCGAGCTGAACGGCAGATATGGTTGAAGTTTTGTCAATGGACCCAATACTGAATGAGAGCCCTCCTTCCTGGGAATGCGTACGCGCCCAGGCAGAGATACTGTCGCAGTTTGATCAAGGCGTGCTGGACGCCTAACAGCGAATATCTGCGTGCTCACAGAGCAAGGCTTGATCGTGGCCGTGAACCGCGCATGGAGGCAATTCGCGAAAGACAACTCACAGAATCCTGGCCGGGCGTGTGAGGGAATCAATTACTTCGAAGTGTGCAAGGCTGCCACTGGCACGGATGCAGGGAGCGCAACGCAGGTTTTGAATGGTATTCACGCGGTGCTGCGTGCGGAGATTTCCGAGTTCGTGCTGGAGTATCCTTGTCCCTCTCCCAGACAAAATCGCTGGTTCATGCTCAGGGCAACGCGCTTCATAGCGCGGGCAAACATCTATGCCGTACTGGCGCATACTGATATAACCGCTCAGAAAGCGGCTGACGAACAGTTGCGCCGGAGCGAGGAGAGGTTTCGGGCCGTTGTTGAGAACGCGCCCGCTGGAATATTTGTTCAAGAGGCGGGCCGTTTCGTCTATGCCAACGCGTTAGCAGCGCATCTCCTGGGTGCTATCGGACCTTCAGAGTTGGTTGGTAAAGACGTGGCTGAGCGCTTCGAGCCTGGCTGTCGGGATGGGATCATGCGGTCCATAACCCCAAGTTCCTACGGGTGGATGCCAGGGGCGAGTGCAGAGGCAAAGTGCGTGCGTGTGGATGGGACCCTCTTTGACGCCCAGGTGGCTGCTGTTCATTTCACCCATGAGGGGCGGAACGGGGCCTTGGTTTTCTTTCAGGACATAACGGAACGCATGCAGTTGGAGGCCCAGTTGCACCAGGCGGTCAAGATGGAAGCTGTTGGGCATTTGGCGGGTGGTGTTGCTCATGATTTCAACAACATCCTTTCCGCTGTTTTGATGCACCTTGGCTTCATTCAGCACACCGGAGGGCTAACCGCGATCGTTCAGAATTCTCTCAGGGAACTGGAGAAGGAAACGCTGCGTGCGGCAAACCTAACCCGCCAGTTGCTGGTTTTCAGCCGCAGACAGGCGGTTCAGACCGAGCCCCTGGATCTGACCGGCCTAGTCCAGAATCTCTTGTGCATGTTGCGACGGCTCCTCGATGAGCGGATTAAATTATCATTCGAAGGTCCCGCCAACGTTTGGGTAAACGGAGATGCAGGCATGCTGGAACAGGTGGTCACAAACCTTTGCATCAATGCCCGTGATGCCATGCCGGAAGGTGGAGAGTTGACCCTGGCTGTTTCGACAATCAAACGCGCCTCCAGGGGCCGTTCCAGGAAGGATGGCAGGATTTCGGCGCGATTCGTCCGGCTTCGAGTGAGTGATACCGGCTGTGGCATGAGCCCTGACACGCTGGAGAAAATATTTGATCCTTTTTTCACGACTAAGGCTCCAGGCAAAGGCACCGGATTAGGATTGGCGACTGTCGCCCGGATAGTCAAACAGCACGCCGGCTGGGTTCAGGTTTCGAGCCACGAGAGCCAGGGAAGTGTCTTTGATGTCTTCCTGCCCCTGGTGGGACTGCCCCTAAACGTCCAGCCCGGCCCCCTTGAGGTGGCTGCTGTGACAGGCGGCGAGGAAACAATTCTTTTCGTTGAAGACGAGGTCTCGCTGCGTCGGGCTGCCAGTCTCTGCCTTCGCAAGCTCGGATATGGCGTTCTGGAAGCCAGCGATGGAGCCGAGGCTGTCGAGATCTGGCGGCAGCATCAACACACCATAGCCCTGGTCGTCACCGATCAAGTGATGCCGGGGGGGATGAGCGGAAGGGCTCTCGCCCGCCGGCTCAAACAGGACAGGCCTGATCTTAAGATCATTCTGTCGAGCGGATACGAGGGGGAGAAGAACTCTGAAATTGCGGGTGATGCTCCGATGGCGTTCTTGGCCAAGCCATATCCCGCCGCTGTGCTGGCGGCGCAGGTGCGCCAATGCCTCGATAATACATGAAACGGTATGCAGCGCGGAGCCCGCAGCCATGAAGATTAACGTCCTTATTGTGGATGATCATCCACTCACCCGTGCAGGCGTCAGGCAGGTGCTGGCTCAGAATCCTCGGTTTGAGGCCGTGTACGAGTCTTCATCGGGAGCAGAGGCGATTCGGTTGGCGCCCGAGTGCAGGCCTGATGTGGCGCTTATGGACCTCCACATGCCTGGGATCAGTGGGATCGAGGCGACTCGCTCCATTCTGAAATCATGCCCTGCTGCAAAGATCATTGTGCTCTCGGGAGATGCAGATCGCTTAAGGGTGGACTCCGCGCTGCAGGCTGGTGCCTGCGGCTATTTGCTTAAGCAAAGCGTCCTGACAGAGTTGTTGATCGCCATTGAGCAAGTCATGTCCGGCAGACTCTATTTGAGTCCCGAGATCAGTGCAGGGATCATCAGTGATTATCGCCGTACGCTTTTCGACAAAGATCCGGGATCTATCCGGCCTTCCATCTCCTCCCGCGAGGTTCAGCTCCTCCGTCTCATCTCCAATGGAGCGCGCAACAAGGAAATCGCAACGGAGCTTCACCTCAGCCCTAACTCAATAGAGACCTATCGTTCCCGCTTGATGAAGAAACTGGGGTGCACAAGCACTGCGGCACTGGTGCGATATGCCATTCGAGAGGGAATCATAACGCCCTGACAGTACGGAAAACCATACACCGGGTGTTGGGTTTTCTGTCACTCAAGGTTGTGGTGCACAAGCCGATGTGCATGCACGGGGTCTGCTCTAGCTTTGTCAAGAGGAGCGCAGACACCCGCAAAATCAATGACACCGTTCCCCAACCCAAGCCAAGCCTGGATACGAGAGATCCGCAAAGCTGCGGGGACTTGCATCCTGCGTTTTGGTGAAATCGCCCGCTGCCGGGCCCGGGGACGGAATAAGGGAGAGCGAGAACTTGACGCATTGACAGGCGTCACGGAGGACTTTGCTGATCAGAAGAGCGGGATGGAGCCGTGCTTTGTCGGCTTAGTCAAAACTTTGCGCGGTCTCCACACCACGGCCAGCCAGTTGACAAATACCGTCCGGACTCGTGCAGAAGGCCTGAGGACTGCTTTGATTCAGAGCCGCCTCGCCGGTGAGGATGGGCTCGCTTCAGTCTGCAACCGGCAGTTGACCCGCAGGCTGGATCAGACGGCAAGTCTTCTGGATTCTCTCGGAAGAGTTGAGGAGTTGTTGCGTTGCTTCCATGGGCAGGTTGAAGGGGTTCGTAAGATCGGTCTCCTGTTGAATGTGTGCACGTTGAGCCTGGCAGTCGAGAGCGTGCGCACCCCGGCCTGCCTGGACGCATTTGGCGCCTTTATAGGCGAGTTGCGTGAGTTGGCTGAGCGAATCACCCGCTTGGGAGAGAGCATCCAATCCGAGGTGGAACAAACGCAGGCAGCCCAGGCTTCGGGAGTGAAGACTATGACTTCTGGTCTAGAGAAGATGCGCTCCCTCGCTCAGGACCTGGGAGCGAAATCGCAAGTCACAGCAACCGAAGCACAGCAACTCCTGAATGCATCCTGCAGCATGCTGCAGGATGCGGAGTCCTGCGCGGCGAAGGTGTCCTGTCACGCCCAGGAAGCGGTGTTTCATTTGCAGTTTGGCGACATTATTCGCCAGCAATCTGAACACATTCTCGCCTCTCTGGAGGAGGCGGTGACATTGCTCAAGGGAGGAGCCTCGGAAAGCACGCCAGAGAGCCGCACCTTGGCTGCGGGAATCCTTACCGTGCAGGTTAGCCAGATTGAGTCGATCACCAGGGAGGTTGCTGCCGCGTACCAAAAGCTGAACGCGTCTTTTGAGGGAATCAGTGCAGGAACCCAACGGTTTGCCGAGAGCTTCGATCAGAGCGGCCAGCCAGGTCACTCTGGGGTAGGGCTTGCGCCGCTGAACGCGCTGCTCGCCGATGCGGAGAGCCTCGAGCGCCTTCAGGCGGAGGGCTGTGGCCTAAGCCAGCAGGCACGCGCTGCCGCACAATCAGCCATGGAATCCCTGGCTCGATTGGCTCAGATCTTGAATCAGGTTAAGGCCATTAACCATGACATGCATTTGCAGGCTCTCAACGCGATTATCAAGACTGCCGCCCTTGGAACGGCGGGCGCCACTTTGGAAGTCCTTGCTATCGAAGTTGACCGGTTGTTCCGCCAGTCGAGCGAGGTTGTTGAGAGTATCACGCTAACTCTTGAGGAGATCCTATCCTGCGCGCGGGAGACCATTGCTGAAAACGGGCAAGTAACAGGTGAATCAGCCGAGCAGGTCGGACTGCGGACGGAATTGGAATCCATTTCGGGTGCCTATGCCCAATTTGCAGAGACGACTTCTGAGGTGCGCAGTCTTGCTGAAGGTCAGCAACAACAACTCGCCCTCGGCCAGGGGCAGTTGAAGTTTTTGCCCAGGCTGGCTGAAGTTCTCGGGGCCCAGATTGACGGTTTAAACCAGCTCCGAAGCGAGCTTCTGCCAGGACACCTTAATGCTGCTCCCATCTCTTCAGCGACGCTCCAGGAACTTGGTACGCGTTACACGATGGCAAGCGAGCGCGAGATCCACGCCCGAGCGTTTGGCACAGCGACCTCGACTCCGGCAGGTGCGGAGCCTTCCTTAGATAGTGGTCCGCCGCTCGTAAAGGGTGACACCGAACCTCTGATTGGGGAACTAGCTTCCATCCCGGTCGGTGCGCCGGAAAGGGAGAAACGCCAGCCTGTTGCGCCACTTGTGCCAGTTGCTCCGGCTGCAAACGACTTGGGAGACAATGTTGAACTGTTTTGAGAAATGAACGATTCACCTTTCTTTAGCTGCGCTGGAGATACGGTCCACCTGGCCGGGTCGCTGGATATCTACCAGATTGAAACCTTGAGGAAGCTCTTCCTTGAAGAATGTTCAGCTCGTACCTCCCTGGCGGTGGACCTCTCCGGGGTCTCGGGCTGTGATGCCGCAGGCGTCCAACTCCTCTGGTCGGTCCGGGAAACGGTGCGCAGGAAAGAAGGGGCCTTTGTTCTCAGAAACATCCCGCAAGCTGTTCGTGATTGCTGGGCAGCCTTGGGACTGCCCGCTGAGTTATTCAACTCCTAAGGAACTTCAGATCAAAATATGAGTAGAACCATTCTGACTGCCGATGATTCACCTAGCATGCGCGAGATGGTCGGGTTCACCCTCAAGAATGCAGGCTACCAGGTTGTCGAGGCCGTGGATGGCCGTGACGCCTTGTCCAAGATGGCTGCGGGCGCGGTGCAAATGCTAATCACCGACCTGAATATGCCTAACATGGATGGCATAGAGCTTATCCGTCAGGTGCGCGCATTGCCACAGTACAAGTTCATTCCAATCATCATGCTGACGACTGAATCGCAAGACGACAAAAAGCAGGCCGGGAAGACGGCTGGCGCCAGCGGCTGGATCGTCAAGCCGTTTCGCGGCGAACAGTTGGTAACCATAGCCAGGAGGTTCCTGGGTTAGCACAATTTCAGATCACAACAGTCCATCCCTATGAACCCGTCCACTCCGAGTCATACGTTCCTCCAGGAGGCCGAAGATCTCCTCGTGCAGATTGAGGTGATCACGCTCGAACTGCGGCCGGGTGAAGTTCCGGGCGAGCCAATCAACCACTTGTTCCGGGCATTTCACACTATCAAAGGTTCAGGAGCCATGTTCGGGTTCGACCAGGTCGCCGCGTTCACCCATCACGTAGAGACTGTCCTCGACCGAGTGCGGGCAGGCACTTTAACGATCTCGGAAGAACTGTTGAACCTCGTTTTGGCCGCCAAGGACCAGATCAAGGCACTTCTGGACTCTGCCAGAACAGGTGAGGTCGTGCCGGCAGAAAACGGGGAGAAACTTGTTCGGGCGCTCAGGGGGTTGCTGGGAAACAATCCCGCCAGCGAGCAGCAAACGGCCTCCTGTCAGACTTCAGCGGCACCATCCCGGCAACAGGTGTTTCGAATCCGGTTCCACCCTCCGCGCGGGCTGATGACTTCCGGTACAAATCCTCTCCTGCTGCTCAATGAATTGAGGGCGTTGGGGGAATGTTGCATCAAAGCCGATCTCCAGGCCGTACCGGAACTTGAAAAGCTGGAGCCAGAGCTTCTGTACCTGGCTTGGGAAATCGAACTAAGCACTGCTTGCGGACCTAATGCCATCAGAGATGTCTTTATCTTCATTCAGGAGGAGAGCCAGATCAGCATCGAGGAGATTCACCCCACCACTAAAGGGCGTTCAGCACCCGTTCGTTTGCCTGACTCCCAGGCAGTTCTCCAGAATGCTGCCGTATCCGCAGGGCAGAAGGCGGCCTGTACCCGCAAGACCGGAAGCACGGATACAACCGTAAGGGTTTCGTCAGAACGGTTGGACCGTTTAGTCGGCCTGGTCGGCGAGATGGTGATGAACCAATCACGGCTGAGCCAGGTATCCGGCTCGACTGGGAATTCGAACATCAGTGCACCAGTTGAGGAACTGGAACGGCTGGTAGCCGAGCTGCGCGATACGGTACTGGGCATACGAATGATGCCGATTGGCACGACGTTCAGCAGATATAAGCGCTTGGTGCACGATCTTTCGGCCGAGCTTGGAAAAGACATCCACCTTGTCACCGAGGGCGCTGAGACAGAGCTCGACAAAACCGTGCTGGATCAGCTTGCCGATCCTTTGGTTCACTTGATCCGGAACAGCATTGATCATGGTATCGAAACGGCTGGGGAGCGCCAAAATGCTCGCAAGACTCCACACGGCACCATCCGCCTGACCGCAGCTCACATCGGCTCCAATGTGGTTATCTCAATCCAGGACGACGGCCGTGGCCTCGACGTGGAGACCATCCGCGCGAAAGCAATTGAAAAGCGACTGATCAGCTCGGATGCAAAACTTTCGAGAGATGAAATATTCGCCCTCATTTTCCTGCCCGGCTTCTCCACTGCACGCCAAGTGACGAGCGTTTCAGGACGTGGGGTTGGAATGGACGTTGTAAGGCGTCAGATTGACGCCTTGCGGGGGAGCATTCAACTGGCCAGTGAAAGGGGGGCCGGCACGACCGTATCGCTGAGTTTGCCTCTAACTCTGGCAATCATAGACGGACTGCTGGTCCAGGTCGGAGATGTTCAGTTCATCATCCCGATGTCCGCTGTTGCGGAGAACGTCGAACTGCCAAACGCAGATCGGAGCCGGAACAATGGGCGCAACCTTATTGCGGTGCGAGGCGAACTGATTTCGTACGTCAGGTTGCGGGAAGGCTTCAGTATCGAAGGACAGGCACCTGACCCTGAGAAAGTCGTTATCGTGCGGCATGGCCTCGATCGAGTAGGTTTGGTGGTTGATCGCGTCCTGGGCAGTCATCAGACCGTCATTCAATCCCTGGGCCGATTCTATCGCCACATCGAAGTACTTTCCGGCGCAACTATCATGGGCGACGGTCGGGTTGCCCTAATCCTGGATCTCGGGGGCTTGCTGCGTTGGTCAAACCGCTGCCAAGCCGGAGATTCTCACTCTTCTTCCTCTTAATGCTAATCAACCAGAACCATTCATATGAAACTCACAATTAGAGCAAAAATGATCCTCGGGTTTGCCCTCCTGTTGGGCATGCTCGCCGCCTCCGCAATACTTGGCATCAGCAAGTTGGGGGCACTTAACAATGCGTTAGACAAGATCGTCAATTCCAACGCCGCAAAGGTCCAGCTTGCTGGAGAACTTAGGCAGCAAACATTGATGATCTCCCGCGCAGAGAAGAACTTGATCCTCGAAGACACTGTTGAAGGGATGAACCGGCATGCTGCCAACGTAGACCGGTACTTCGCCGACTTGGAAAGTGCCGGCAAGAAAATGGAAGCCCTGGCAGATGAAAAGGGCCAGGTTCTAATCAGAGAGATGAATAATGTGTTCGGCCAGACCCGGGATAACCATAAGAAAGTCAGGGAGCTGGCGTTACTCAACTCGAATGTCCGTGCCCAGACCATCTCAAAAACTGAAGGGCTCCAGGCGGCTGACCAAGCCCTGCAGATTCTAAACGAGCTTGAGAAAATGTTAATGAAACGGGCGCAATCGGTGCCGGAGGCTGCACAGGCCGCCCTGAATGTCGCGCATGCGGTGCAAAACCTGTTACTCATGCACCGGCAGGAGAAGGTCATGATCATGGAGACAGAAATGGCCGAGATGCAGAAACAGGCGAAGGTCATCGAGGAACACAAACAACAGCTTGAGACCTCGATAGCGTCCGCAGAGAAAATCGCCAGTTCGGAAGAGCAGGCCAAAATAGCTCAGTTCCGCTCGGCCATTGGCCGTTTCTACGAAGTAAACAGCCGGGTGGCAAAAGCAACCATGGAGAATGGTAACGCGGAAGCCGTCAAGTTGTCTGAAGGAAAAGGCCGGGAGATCGCCGATGCCTGCGATGCGGTAATGGATAGGATAATCGCGAAGAACATTGGGGAAATGGCCACCGCCAAGGAAAACTCCGATAAACAGTATGCCAATGCGCGCCTGCTTCTGATCGCCATGCTTGTGGTGTCCCTGGTTAGCGGCTTTACAACGGCGTTTCTCTTGCTGAGCTACATATGCTCCTCTCTTGGCAAAGCATCGCAACTGGCCAGATCGGTTTCTGAAGGTGATCTCAACAAAACCGTAGAGATCAAGAACCACGATGAAATCGGCCAAACCCTGGAGGCACTCAACCACATGGTCGAGAACCTTAGGACTGTTGTTGGCGAAGTCTCGGCTGCCGCCTCCAATGTGGCGTCGGGATCAGAAGAAATGAGCGCTACCGCTCAACAGCTTTCCCAAGGTGCCTCTGAGCAATCTGCCGCTGCTGAGGAGACAACCTCCTCCATGGAACAGATGGCTTCGAGTATCCAGCAGAATGCTGACAACGCCAAACAGACCAATCAGATGGCTTCGCAGGCCGCGACCGACGCGCAAACCGGTGGCGAGTCCGTTGCTCGCACAGTCAATGCGATGAAGGAGATTGCCGAGAAAATCACCATCGTGGAAGAAATCGCCAGAAAGACGGATCTGCTGGCGTTGAACGCCGCAGTAGAGGCGGCGCGAGCCGGCGAGCACGGCAAGGGGTTTGCCGTGGTAGCCTCTGAAGTGCGCAAGCTAGCCGAGCGCAGCCAGGCGGCGGCCGCAGAGATCAGTAAGCTCACCACATCGGGAGTCAGCCTGGCTGAGGGAGCGGGAACGCTGTTGGCGAAGCTAGTTCCGGATATCAGGCGCACAGCCGAGTTGGTGCAGGAAATCAATGCCGCCAGCGCTGAGCAGAGCACCGGTGCAAGCCAGGTGAACAAAGCCATTCAGCAATTGGATCAAGTCATTCAACAGAATGCCTCCGCCTCCGAGGAAATGGCCTCGACTGCGGAAGAGCTCTCAGGCCAGGCGGAGCAACTGCAAGCGGCTATTGGCTTCTTTAAAGTGGATACCAGCAAAGCCGCAGCAGCCAGCAAGACAAAACCAGCGGCGCGCCCTGTTCTCGCCACTAAAACAAAACCGGTTGAAGCCAAATCAAGCGATGAGCAACGCCCCGTCGCTGCCAGGTCCGTCAAGCCCGGTGGCAAAGCCATCGACCTGGGTAACGGCCATGGCAACGGCAACGGCGATGCCTACGACAAAGAGTTCACAAATTACTGATATTCACTCCGTGCGGCGAGAGTACGGATTCCGGAAATCGCCGCGCGGACACGCTTTTCCGACTTAAGGTTACTAGAGCTATGAGCACCATCACTGAAACCGCCCAGTACATCACATTCAAGCTCGGCGATGAATCCTTCGCATTGAATGTTGCCCAAGTCCGTGAAGTCCTCGAGATTGCACAAATCACGAAGGTACCCACGGCACCCGCCTACATGCGCGGTGTCGTCAATGTTCGCGGGAAGGCTATTCCCGTGGTTGATCTGCGCCTCAAATTCGGGCTCCCAGCCGTGCCCGACACCGTTCATACCCGTATTCTCGTTATCGAGTTGGAGTTGGATGGGGAGAACACCGTGCTTGGAGGCGTGGCTGACTCTGTTCACGAAGTTATCGAGTTGGAACCCGCCCAGGTAACCCCACCTCCACGCATCGCAATGCGCTGGCGGACAGAACTGATTCAGGGCATGGGCCGCCGCGGAGAGGAGTTCATCATTATCCTGGACCTGGAGAAAGTGTTTTCAATGGAGGAAACCGCGCTCCTGGCAACCCCGAACGCGGGTGAATTAGCAAGCGTTGTTGGCTGACATACAACACTCCCACATGCCCTCCACAAACAAGGCTTCGTCAATCCAGGCACCGGCACTCACGCGGGATGGATTCGTGCGTTTCGCGGAGTTTATCACGAAGCAGCTCGGCATAAAGATGTCGGAGAACAAGGTGCCCATGCTGCAGAGCCGGTTGATGCGCCGGCTCAGGCAGTTGGGAATGAATTCCCTGGATGAGTACCAGAATTACTTGTTCAATTCGGCACATGCGGATGAGGAGCGCGTCCAGTTCATTGATGCCGTTACAACGAATAAAACGGACTTTTTTCGGGAAGCACAGCACTTTGATTATCTGGTTAAAACGGCGTTGCCTTCACTGATGAGCCTCGGGCTGCCCAATGGCAGGCTCAAGGTCTGGTGTGCTGGCTGTTCATCGGGTGAGGAACCTTACACACTCGCCATTGTACTGAGTGAGTTCGCCCGGGAAAATTCCGGGTTCGATTTCACGATCCTGGCCACTGATATCAGCACCCGGGTTCTCGACCACGCGCGTCTTGGCATTTATGAAACCCCGCGCATCGAACCAATCCCGATGGCCCTGCGCCACCGGTATCTTCTGAGAAGTTGTGATCCCCAAAGGCGTGCGATTCGGATCGTTCCCGAACTGCGTGGGAAAATCACCTTCCGCAGGTTAAACTTCATGGATGCCGATTACGGTTTGCGCGATACCTTCGATGTGATCTTTTTTCGCAATGTTATGATCTATTTCGATAAACCTACCCAGGAAGCTGTTCTGCACAAGCAGTGCCGCCACTTGCGACAGGGAGGTTACCTGTTCGTCGGACACTCGGAATCGCTGGCCGGCTTGGACGTTCCAGTCTCCATCATCAGCTCGGCTGTGTTTCGAAAGAACTCATGAGGGACATACCTCAAGAGTGCATTGAGGTGCGGCTGAAGCCAGGAGACCTTGTGATCTGCCGGGAACCACGGCAAATCGTCACTATTCTAGGGTCGTGCCTTGCTGTAACAATGTTTAATGCCCGGCTCGGGCTCGCTGCGATGTGCCACGCGATGCTGCCTGTCCCAAACTCTCAACTCTCGGTGGAGGAGTCCGCCATGCCTTACAAATACGTAAGCAACGCAATCCCTGCAATGGTAGCCGTGTTTCATCGCGCCTGTCTCCAACCTCACGAGGTCGAAGTCAAAATCTTTGGTGGCGCGAATGTGATTGTGAGCTCTGCGGCCAATGGACGGGTCGGCATCGGCTCCACCAACGTGCATCATGCCCGGATGCTTCTGCTTCAGGAGGGATTTCAGATCAAGGCAGCCAATGTGGGCGGTTTGAGAGGGCGCAAGATCATTTTCAATACTCTTACCGGGCGAGTCCTTCACAAGCACTTGAGCCAATGAGTTTCCATCGACCCATCAGCGTGCTGATCGTTGACGACTCCGCCTCTGTGAGGCAGACCATGTCTGAAGTGCTTGAATCGGACCCTGGCATTGAGGTGATCGCTACCGCTTGTGATCCTTATGTCGCGGTGGAGCGAATCAAGAAGCAGGTGCCGGACGTCATCATCCTGGATGTCGAGATGCCCCGAATGGACGGCCTCACTTTCCTGGAGAAAATAATGGCACAATGCCCGATGCCGGTCGTGATCTGTTCCACCCTTACTGAGAAGGGATCAGAAACCGGCATGGCGGCATTGGAAAAAGGGGCTGTCGAGATCATCACCAAACCCAAAGTGGGCACGCGTCAGTTTCTCGAGGAATCCCGCATTCGCATCTGTGATGTTGTTAAATCGGCTGCTCAGGTGCGGGTGAAACGCATGCTCCCATCCTCCCAGCCACCCATCAGGGTGGAACCCAAATTGACCGCAGATGTCATGCTCGCCCGTCCGCCTTCCTGTGCGATGCTTGCAACCACCGAGAAGGTTGTAGCCGTCGGGGCATCCACAGGGGGCACAGAGGCGCTGAGGGAGTTTCTCCAGTCGTTTCCGGCCAACTCACCTGGTATCGTTGTCGTCCAGCACATGCCCGAGAAGTTCACTGCTCACTTTGCTGAACGGCTGGATAGTCTGTGCGCCATCTCGGTCAAGGAGGCTGCGGATGGTGATCCAGTGCTGCCCGGTCAGGCACTCATTGCTGCCGGAAATCGCCATTTACTCCTCAAACGCAGCGGCGCCCGGTACTTTGTTGAGGTCAAGGACGGGCCGCTTGTCTGCCGGCATCGGCCCTCAGTGGACGTCCTTTTCCGTTCGACAGCCCGATATGCCGGAAAGAATGCTGTTGGGGTGATCATGACAGGCATGGGAGATGATGGTGCCCGCGGGATGCTTGAGTTGATGGAAGCCGGGGCTCACACGATCGCTCAGGATGAGGCAAGCTGCGTCGTGTTCGGAATGCCCGCTGAAGCGATCAAATTAGGCGGAGTGGCCCGCGTGCTGCCCCTGAAACAAATCGCCTCTGACGTCTTAGCCCACGGCAAATAGACCGGACGTCGGTCCCTTTTGGTTCCTGAACTGGGAACGAGACGCAGTCGTCGGTATTCATTTGCTTGAAACCGTCCCTGCGAATCCCGAAACTCTGGCGTGCTGTTTAAACGAACAACATTGATCGGGGTAGGGCTCCTGGGTGGTTCTCTTGGCAGGGCCATGCGGGAACGCGGGCTTTCCGGTCATGTGACCGGTTATGTCCGGAGGGAGGCCAGTATTCCGGAATGTCTGGCCGCTCGGGCGGTGGACAGCGCAGTCCTGGACGTGCAGGAGGCAGTTCGTGGCGCTGACTTGGTCGTGCTGTGCACGCCCTTGTCGCAGATGGCACCCTTAACACGTCAAATGGCCCCCTTTCTAAAAAGAGGGTGCATCGTGACCGATGTGGGGAGCGTGAAAGGCTCGGTCGTCAAGGGATTGGAGAAGGTCCTCCGTGGATACCCTGTGCATTTCATAGGCAGCCATCCCATGGCAGGTTCAGAAAAGATGGGAGTAGCAGCCGCACGCGCCGATCTCTTTGAACAGGCCATTTGCGTAGTAACCCCTGCTGCCAATGCTGCACCAGGAGCCACACGGAAAGTGGAGCGACTATGGCGCGAGGTGGGTTCACGAGTGCTGCGTTTGAGCCCTGCCGAGCATGATCTGCTGGTGAGCAGATCCAGCCATTTACCGCACGTTTTAGCTGCCGCATTAACCAACCTGGTTCTTGGCTCCGGACAGGGAAAGAACCAAGGCCAGCTCTGTGCAACGGGTTTTAGAGACACGACGCGAATCGCGTCCGGGTCGCCCGAGATGTGGCGGGATATCGCGCTGGCAAACCGGCAGAATCTTACAAAGGTTCTGGGCGACTTGGTGACCTCCTTGAATGCATTTACAGGGGCACTCAAGCGGCAGGATGAGCGGGCCATCTATCAGTTTTTCGAGCAAGCACGTTCCCTGCGCGAGCTGTGGGCCGCTGGCTCCAGATTGCAGTCGCCTGAGTAGCACGGCATCCCTATGGCGCTTCCAGATCTCATCGAAATCGAGCCTGTGACTGGTCCGTTGAAGGCGTCCATTACCGTGCCTGGCTCCAAGAGCATCACGAACCGTGCGCTGATCCTCGCCGCTTTGGCAGATGCTCAGGTTGTTCTGCGAGGGGCGCTCTGGAGTGAGGACACCCAGATCATGGTGGAGTGTCTCAAACAACTTGGGTTTGCGGTTCAAGTCGAAACCGACCCTGCTGAAACAGGGAATCGGACCGTTACTGTTCAGGGATTGGGCGGGACCATCCCCAAGGGTGGGACGCGGGAGAAGCCTGTCGAGTTGTTTGTTGGAAACGCGGGCACTGCGGCTCGATTCCTTGCACCATTTGTCTGTTTGGGACACGGGTTCTACCGACTTTCAGGCGTTCCACGCATGCATGAGCGTCCGCAAGGGGCTTTGTTCGATGCGATCCAGCAGCTTGGCTACCATGCCGAACCTGCTTCGGGCGGCAAGCTGCCCGCTTTAATCGAGGGCAAGGGTCTAATCTCCGGATCATGCCGCGTAAGCATTCGGGAGAGTTCGCAGTTTGCTTCCGGGTTGCTACTCTGTGCAGCACACGCTGGATGGCGGGTGGAAGTGGAGGACGAGAACGCAGAAGAGTCGTCCTATGTGGAGATGACTCGGCAATTGGTTAGGACGTTCCCCAGCGGCGGTGGGGTGTTTCAAATTGAGCCGGATGCCTCGGGTGGAAGTTACTTCTGGGCGGCGGCGCACCTGGTCAACGGGCATTCCCTTGAGACGGTCGTCAATGCGTGGCCCGACTCCGGGTGGCAAATCGACGCCCGGTTTCCAGATTTCCTGCGGCTATGGCCAAAGGACATTTCCCGCAGCCGCGACCTGGGTGATAGCATCATGACGGCAATCGTGATGGCGCCGTTTCAGCAACGGACAACCTTGTTCTCGGATTTAGGCCGTCTGCGCGCCCAGGAATGCGAGCGAGTGGAGGCATTGCGAACGGAATTGACTCGTTGCGGCGCGAAGGTGACAGAGCAGGGGGATTCCTTATGGATCAAGCCTTCACCATTGCATGGAGCCGAAATCGACACCTATAATGACCATCGCATGGCCATGTGCTTTGCGGTAGTCGGGTTGAAGGTGCCGGGGATTCGGCTGCGCCAGCCCAGTTGTGTTAGGAAGACATTTCCGACCTTCTTTCAAAAGCTGGCTGCACTCCCTCCGATGGGGCTGGGAGCACGCATCACCGACGCGCAAGGCCGCATGCTGGAATTTAACGAGTTGTCCGCCGAATAAGAATGGAACCAGTGGAAAAATCAAAATCGCATCCAATAGTCATCGCCATTGATGGGACAAGCGCCAGTGGCAAGAGCACCAATTCAAAACTCATTGCCAAGGCGCTCGGCTTCTTGCACGTGGATACAGGGGCCATGTATCGGACATTCGCCTGGTACTGTCTGAAGAACAATATCGACGTTCAGGATACCAAGGCCATGTCCACGGCTTGCCGGAAATGGAATACCGTTCTGCGGCAGGAGGCAGGGCAGGTTCGGCTTTTGGTGGACGATTATTACCCCGAGCGCGAGATACGGACGGCTGAAGTCAGCGCCGCGGTGCCGCACGTCGCTGCTGCGCCGAAGGTCCGCGAATGGATGAAGAAGAAACAACGTGAGTGCATACAGTTCGGAAGCCTGGTGATGGAAGGCCGGGATATCGGCACTAACGTCTTCCCTGAGACTGATTATAAATACTACCTCGATGCCAAGCTCGAGGAACGCGCCCGGCGCCGGGCCGCAGAGGGTGTTAACGAGAACCTGGCCGCGCGTGACCAGCGGGACAGCCAGCGGGCTGCCGCGCCGCTAATGATTGCTTTGGGCGCCCGGGTTATCAACAACTCCGGGATGACTGCCGAGCAGACGAGCAACGTCATTATTGAGGACATACGCTCCAGAATCCCTGCGAGTCAGTCTTAGCTGGAGCCCGCCGCATGAACTTGTATTACTTCGCCGCATGGGTTGGTTTCCGGCTGTTGTACAATTTCTATTTCGGCTGTAGGGTTTATAACCCCGAACGTGTCCCTCAGAGTGGTCCCGTTGTTCTCGCCTCCAACCACGCCAGCTTCCTGGATCCACCGCTCGTCGGTGCCGGGCTGCGGCGATCCATCAACTATCTCGCTCGGGATACTCTGTTCCGGTTCCCGTTGCTCGGTTTCTTACTCCGCAAGGTGCAAGCTGTTCCTGTGGACCGCGAGGGCGGGGGAGCTGCCGGATTAAAAGCTATTCTAGAGCGTCTGTGGGCCGGAGGCGCAATCATTCTATTTCCTGAAGGCACCCGAACCCGTGATGGCCGTCTTCAACCGGTGCGGTCCGGCATCGGCCTGACGGTCATCAAATCCGATGCCCCTGTCGTGCCCGTGCGAGTGTTCGGAACGTATGAGGCTTACGGGCGTCACATTAAGATTCCCCGGCCCTACAAGGTCGGTGTTAAATACGGCAAGCCCATGCTTTTCACGGAACTTCGGAAAGAGGCAAAGACGTGCTCGAAGGCCCGGCTCAAGGTTATCTATCAGGAAGTCGCCGACCAGATCATGGCAGAAATAGCCAAGCTCCGCCCTCACACGGATAAGGAGCGTTTTCCCTGAGCGCTGGAGGCTCAGATGCCCAGATTGGCTAGTGTGTGCGTGATGGTATTCACTACCTGCACCAGCTTTGGATGCGAGCTTTCGAACCCCGCGACTGAGGTGTTTAGTCCCTTGAGGGAAATATCACGTAGTTCGGGATTCTGATGTTCCCGAGTCGCTTCCTGCGCACTCAGCGCTGCGAATTGGGCGATGCTTTGAGCCTCTTCCTTGTGGGTGCGGGCCAGTTCATCGACCTCCACCTTCAGGTGGCGCACCAGATCCAACAACTCACCTCTTCGTGCTTCGTCCAGGTGCTGGTGGCCTTCAATCCGTTCCTCAATTTTGGATATAGTGTCTTCGATCATGCGCTTATATAAGTAGAACATACTCTGGAGTTCATGCTCGGCAAGCTGGATTCAGTGTTGCTCCGCGCCCTTCTCTCATCTCGGGTCCTCCGGCACGCTGCCCGGGCATTCAGTTGAACTTTGACTGGTTTCGGGCGAGACTGGCCCCATGAGTGAACCGCTGATGGACGCCACCCGCGAGCAAGTGCTCTCCCTGGAGAAAGAAACCCAATTCGCTCCCAATGGAATCGTGAGCCGCACCCTGTTGCGCACTGCTACCGGACGAGTGGTGTTGTTCGGTTTTGCCGAAGGCCAGGAGTTGACTGAACACACTTCCACCCAGCACGCCTTGGTGCAGATCCTCTCTGGGGAATGCGAGTTCTTTCTGGCAGGAAAACCGAACCAACTCAAAACCGGCGACTTCCTGCATATGCCTCCCAACCTGGCTCATTCACTCAGAGCCAAGACCCAGTTCTCCATGCTCCTGACCTTTTTCAAGCCGGAGTAGATCGACCAGTCACCGGGTGGTGACCCGGTTGTCCTCGCTTAAGAGGGTGATCAATAGATGCGTGAAGGTCTCGTCGCTCAGCAAACATTCAAGATCCACGTGCATGCGGTACCGCCAGTAATGTTGCGGATTCGCCGGGACATTTATCCGTTCCGACAAGCCGTCCATTCGGCGGAGCAAAGCGCTCGCACCCAGTAAATCCTGGATTGGGAAAATGGCCCACATGGCGGGCGATTGAGCATGCTGCCGGAGGATCTGCTGCACCAGCTCTGGGCCACACTCAGACGGGACTTGCCCGGTTCCCTCCAGCTCGTCGCGAAAAAACTTCTCTGTCATGGCGGCATCCTCCTGCCACCAATCACGCAGACTGCTCATGTCGTGCGTCCCAGGTGTCACAACACTCAGATAAGGCGCCAGCGACGGACGGGAAAACGTAAGGCCCGGTGCCTTGGGCATGCGCTGAACTTCCAGGCTGAGCAGGCCTAATTGCTCCATGATCTGCGGCACACATGCAGGCACCAGGCCTAAATCCTCCCCACAGATCAGAAGGCGAGTGGCACGCTGCAACGCCGGTAGCTTCTCAAGCCCTTCCTTTGCCCAGCACTCTTCCTGACGACGGAAAAAGTAATCCACGTAAAGATCTTTGATCCGATGCCTGATCTCAGGTTTCAGCCCCTGAAAGGAGTTGGTCGCGGCCATATCGAATCGGAAGTGAAAACTCTCACTGTCGCGTTCATCCTCCAGAAGGATGACGTTGGCTATGATATCAAACAAGCCTTGCTTGAGACGCTGGTTTCGATCATCCGCCGCTCTGGTTGCGAATCGAGCTTGCACCTTTGCCTGTGTTGAAACCTCCGGTTTCAGAGTGACCCTCCCAAAACGGTCCTCGTCAAAGAACTGCTCTTTCGCCTCCTGATAATCTGCGCCGAATACATCCATCAACACCTCGTCATTAATGAAAGGGTGTGTCAGACGTGGCCGATCAAAGGGTATTCCCCTCGCCAGAAACTCAGCCGGCCGAACCGGGAGGGCGGGGACAAATCGTCCCAGAATCCCCTCTACGGCATCCGCCGGCACGCTCCAGATTCGGAAGAATCCAAGAATGTGATCGATCCGGAACGCATCAAAATAGCGGCTCATGTGAGCGAAGCGTTCGCTCCACCACGCGTAACCTGTGTCACGCATGGCATCCCAGTTGTAGGTAGGGAATCCCCAGTTCTGCCCCTTGTCCGAGAACGGATCTGGCGGCGCGCCTGCCTGCATCTCCAACCGGAACAACTCTGGATGCTGCCAGGTATCAGCGCCATGCCTGTTGACGCCAATCGGGATGTCTCCTTTAACAACCAGGCCACGCGAATGGATGTGCGCCACAGCTTCGGAAAGTTGCCGATGCAAATGGTATTGAACGAACATGTGGAATGCCATTTCGCGCACCGCTTCGGGCCCCTCGTTGCGGAGTCGTGCCTCCGTGGATGAATCAAATGTCTGGTAATCCGGCCAGGTCTGGAACTCCGCGGTTCTATACCGATCGCGCAGACAGCAGAAAGCCGCGTAGGCCGGCAGCCAATGCTGGTTTTCCTGGATGAATCCTTTGTAGTCTGGAAGCGCTGAAGTCTCCTCCCCCAGCCGAGCGAAGGCCTTCCTCAAAAACGCGAGTTTCAGATTCAGCACATTCTCGTAATCCACCTCCGGCAAGCTGTTCAACCTGCAGCGTTCAACCTCGATTCTTTCCAGATCGGCCTGCATCACCTCGCCGAAATCGGAAAGCCTCAGATACAGCGGGTGCAGGGCAAACGCTGAGATTGCCGCGTAGGGATAAGAGTCCACCCATGTGCCCGTGGCTGAGGTATCGTTTACGGGGAGAATCTGGATCAGTTTGAAACCTGCTTTCGCGGCCCAATCAGCCAGGAGTTTCAGATCTGCGAATTCGCCCGTCCCAAAGCTCTGACTGCTGCGCAAACTGAACACAGGGACAGCCACACCCGCGCCGCGCCAGCGAAGATCCAGACGTGCATGAATGTCGTGAGATAGCACTGTTCCGCCGCTCACCCCGAGGATCGGGCAGATTCGATCAGGCCCCGTTTCGAAGCGCAGAAACTTTTCCCCTGCCAGATCATAGACGCCGTACTTATAGGCCAGCTTTAAGGTCTCGCCGGTAAGATTCAATTCGGCCCGAAACCAGGCATCCTCTTCAGAACGTGACATCAACACTGGACGCTCCGTTTGCCACTGGCCCAACCGAGTACCGTGTCCGACGAGGCACAAGGTCTGAGTCGGAGGCAACAGAGGCGCCTTCACCTGGAATACATGGGTCGGGTTGGGATCTGACGATTCGGCCACTTCCTGCGCTGGAGATCCGAGGAGCACGTCACGAAACGGCTTTGTGTCGAAGGCGACATCAAAGTAGGCACCTGGCACCCAGGCATCGAGCGCGATCAAATCACCGCCACTGTGGCCGGAGGAAATCATCCGGTCCCGTTCGGCATCCTGGACATATGTGCCTTCAGGCTCGCGCAGCACATAGTGATAGGAGAACGTGGCTGCCTCGCGGATGGAATCGGGCACCCAGACCACGACCTGCCAGTGTTCTGGATCAAGGTAATGCATAGGCAACGCTCGGCTAAGGCTTCCGCCACCCAGCAACTCATGGTCACCGGCGACGAACAGCTCTTGACCTAAACGGGAATGGAAACGCAACCTGAGCGTCAACCTCATTGCGACTGACCCTAAACCGCCCCTGGCGGATTGTCATTGGGGCACATAACTCGGGTTCAGACGGCTCTTTACCTGAGGTTGTGCTCGCACCTTCACAAGAATGTAAATCAGGAGTAGGCTGGTATGCATCATGCGTAATAACTTACCCATGCCGCTCCCGCTTCTCGCCCTTTCAGTTCTTGCCGCCTCACTGCTCGCCGGCTGTGTTGTTGTCGCACCGCGAGTAGCTGTGAAGCCTATGGCTTTCGAACACCCTCAGGAGCTCGTTAGGGGAACCGGGACCGCTTCGAATTACTGGGTGCTTGCGGACCGAAGAATCTTTGCTGTTATGGCGTTCCTCAACGCCGTCGGGTATGACGAGGAAGCATCCAACGCACAAATGACTCCGCCTCGGCTTGAGGTGCGGAAGAAGGTTGCCAGTCGACTCACCGGCCACCCCGAGAAGCTCCAGGAATGGAGGCGATACTACCAAGCCCGAAGGCGCGGTTCCTGGCAATATGCAAACTTCGCGCTCAGCCTTAACGAGGATTTTCCCTTCGAGCGCATACGGCCGAATCAGGAGCTGACATACAAGGCCACAGCCTGGGATCTCAGAGGTCTTCCAGAGATTCTGAATGACTTCTGGAAAACGGTTGAGCTTGAACAAATTTGGGAGGAGTCTCGGCCCAGCTATGCCGCTGAACTCAGCCGGTATAGCCCTGCGTTGATGGCCGATGAAATGGAGCAACTCTGGCGATACCTCCGAATGCCACGCCGAGATAACTGGACTGTCATACACATCCCCAACCCGCTGCAGAAGCAGTTCACGGCTTCAGCAAACCAGTTCGGAGAGTTTTTCTACAGCATAGACGGTCCGGGGTCCAATGCAGGAGGGCTCAACAGGCACGAGTATCTGCACACGTTCGTCAATGACTTGGTTCGCCGTTGCTACCCGGGCCAGGCATCCAAGCTGAAAGGTTACTTCTCTGCCGGGAAGCACAAGCCAATCTCAGCGACCGTTCAAAAGCCTGAGGATTGGGTGAGTGAGTGTTTGGTTTTCGCATTGGACAACAGAATCTGGGCGCAGCAGGTTTCAAGTCGCCAAGATGACAGCGAGATGCGTGCAAGAGTGGAAGCCTTGACTCGGGAAGGACTCTTTCTGCTGCAACCCCTCTACAATGCTCTAGGCGACTTCGAAAAGAGCGAGCTTCCCTTCGATCGTTACCTGCCCATTCTGCTGACCAGCATCCCTGAGTATAAGGCCCAGCATGAGTAGATGACGGCTTGCGGAATTAGAAGCGAGTCGGGCAGTCACCTTGGCCAAGGGGACCACCACCGTGACGAAACTTTTTCCAGAAACAACTTGCGTCAGCCGCTCCCTGGGGCAATATATGGGCGCACTGAATCGCGGGGTGGAGCAGCCCGGTAGCTCGTCAGGCTCATAACCTGAAGGTCATAGGTTCAAATCCTATCCCCGCAACCAATTTCCAGCCCTGAGTCACACCGACTTAGGGCTTTTTGTTTAGTGCTAAGCCTCCTGAAGCTCTCAAACTAGAGAAGTGGCTAAAACTCTAGAGCTTCTTCGTCCCAAAAGGATTGGCGCGCCCGGTTCACTATCCGGGTCAGCAGGCTCAATTCCTATATCCACAATACCCGTTGATCCATTCTCACCCCTAGCTTACCGCAATACCTTTAACTTTTTTTGTTCGGTTTAGGCTTTTGGAGGGTTCTAATGGGTGAAATGAAGACGCTGGAGAATGCTGCATTGTTAGCAGATTACGTCAACACGGGTTCAGAATGGGCCTTTCGGGAGCTTATTTCCATTTACGTTGATCCGGTGTATTCGACAGCACTCAGAATAGTCGGAAATGACCGATTGCTGGCTGAGGACGTGACCCAGACGGTGTTCATAGATCTCGCCCGCAAGGCTCCGCAACTGCAGAACGAAGTCATTCTCGGCGGGTGGCTTCATCGCCACACCCGTTTTGTAGCCAGCAAGACCGTGCGCAGTGAACGGCGACGCCAGAATCGTGAACGGGAATCAGTTTATATGAATTCTCTCCAACAGGAATCCCCCAGCCTGGAAATTGTCGGAGCTTTCCTGGATGAAGCAATTGACGATTTGAAGGCGGAGGATAAGGCCGCGATTCTGCTGCGGTTCTTTGAGCGGCGGGATTTCAGGTCAATCGGCGAGGTGCTAAAGACCAGTGAGGACGCCGCACGCATGCGTGTAAATCGCGCTCTAGACCGCTTAGAAACTTGTCTGCGACGCAGGGGAGTGGCGCTCCCGGCAACGACTCTGGGAATCCTATTGGCCGCCAACATGGTTACCGCTGCTCCGGTCGGCTTGGCCGCCAGCATTTCAGCGACCGCTCTTGCGAGTGTGGCAGCGCCAGCGATTCCAGGGCTAGTCCGCAGAGCTCTTATTCATGCGACTGCTCCAAAACTTGCCATCGTCGCTCTCTTGCTCAGCTTGGGCCTGGCACCTTTGTTTTTCGATTCCTTAGCTAAGTCTGCAAAGAATGGGGCCAGCCCGGATCAGCAGGTTACCCAGGCAGAGACTGCGGAGGTAAAGGAATCGCCTCCTATTGGCGACGATTCCCAACCCGTATCCAGGCCCATTCCCGTTCAGGTGGCCAGGATCGATTTCCTGGTGCTGGAAGCCGGGTCCGGCGCTCCGCTAGCGGGTACCAGAATTCGGGCCGTTTATTTCCGCGAAGGTGGACAAAGCGAGATCGCCGAGTTAATGACCGATCCCCAGGGGCAGGCACACATCGAAGCCCCAACGGCGCCTTACACGGGCGCTAATGTCTTCGTAACGGCTGAGGACCATGTGCCCAAGGTGGTCAGCCTTGATCGCTCCAGCACATCCGCTAACCACACCGTGGAACTTGAGGCTGGAAGCCTTATTGGCGGGGTTGTGCTCGACGAGGCTCAGCGCCCAGTCGTGGGTGTGAAGATTGAGTTCAATGGCCCCGGAATTAACCCGATGCAGAGGGAGAATGTGGCTTTTGGTCCTGACACGGTGCGTCAGACGGATGCTAGTGGGCGGTGGCTCTGCACGATGATACCCAAGAGCTACGAGGGGATTGAACTGATTCTGAGCCATCCTGAATATGCTCGGTGTCGTTTCGCCCAGGCTGCCAACACGCAGGCGGCCACCCAATCGGTCATTGTTTTGAAGCGGGGAGTGACACTTTACGGTACGGTTCAGGACTCCGCTGGAAAGCTGGTCGCAGGAGCGGTCGTGAGAGAAGTTCACAACCGCCGGGAGCCCAAACTTTCCGCTACGTGCGACGCGGAAGGTGAGTTCCGATTGGACCACGTAGCGCGAGGCGAACTATCGCTGACGGTGCAAGCAAGGGGCTTTGCCCCCGCGTTCGTCAGCACCGAGATTACCGGTAGCACCTCCAGGTTGGAAGTCATCCTGGACCAAGCGCATGTCATCCGCGGTCGAGTGGTTGATGAGAGCGGCAACCCGATTCCCAACGCCCTTGCCAAAACGGATGCTGATGCGCATGGGGAGTGCAGGTTTGAATGGTCTGCACGAACAGATCACGACGGCTGCTTTGAGTGGGATTCCGCGCCCGCAGAACCGCTTCTCTACTGGTTCGAGGCGGACGGCTTCCGGCGTCTGCGACGCCAACAACTGGGCGCTGATTCCGTGAGACAGGAAATCACACTGTTCCGCAATCAACCGGTTGCGGCATCGTCTGTCGGTCTTCCGGCGACCGGCGGTTCGAACCCGGTCGCCAATTCGGAGGCACAGCCCCCGATGGGATTTCAATTAGCCGGCTTGGTGGTCCTGCCGGACGGGCAACTCGCCCCTGGCGCGACAGTGTTCCTTGATGAGCCTGGTGGTCTCTTGAAGGTGGGGAGGTTTAATACCCTGCCTCGGCTCGAACAGGCTGTTAGCACACAAACTGACGCGACCGGACGGTTTGCCATTAACGCTACGACCGGCGCTTATGGTATTTTAGTAACCCACGAGCGAGGGTATGCGTATGTGCGTATGGCGGACTTCAATGAATTCGGCCGAGTAACTCTGCGCGCTTGGGGGCGGGTCGAAGGCCGGCTCCTGCTTGGCACCAATGCCGGGGCGAATCAGCGAATTTTGCTCTCCAATTCTGGTGGCACTGGGCGGGCTTCCCCCTCCTTATGGCTTGAGGCGACTACGGATGACGAAGGCAATTTTGTTTTCGACAGAGTGCCTGGAGGAGGCATGGAAGTCGCTCACCTTGTGCTATCTAAACCCAATGAGCAGCACCACGCAACGTGTCACAGCCGAGAGGTTCATATTGACGTGGCGGACGGCGCCGTGACGCAGGTGACCCTGGGGGGCAGCGGCGGCACAGTCACCGGTCATGCGGTTGTCGCATCAAGTGGAACGAATGTGACTGACTGGCGCAACGCCACCGTATCGCTGACTCTGAAACTCGTGGAGGCTCCTGAGATACCGCCAAGGGAGGAATACTACGCTTCCACGGGAGCTTTTATCGAAGCACTGATGCGGTTCAGGGGCACGCACCCGGACTCGCTTTCCGAGGGCAGTCGGGCTATCGAGCTTCGTCGACGCCGCTATGTAACCTTGTGCGACCGGAACGGGGCATTCCGCATGCCGAGCGTTCTTGGCGGCACATATGAACTGCGTATTGTGCTCGCCGAAGCCAGGGCCACATCAGTAAGTCCAAGCGGTCGTCAAGCGAAGGGAGCGGAGGTTGGCTCGCTTGTCAGGGAA
Organism: uncultured Verrucomicrobiota bacterium; assembly: GCA_942493075.1. GTDB lineage: Bacteria > Verrucomicrobiota > Verrucomicrobiia > Limisphaerales > UBA8199 > JBBQYD01. Next base: position 2,044,738 of record OW818681.1, read on the forward strand.
GTAGTCGTTCCCGAAGGTATTGCCTCCCAAAGCGAGGTGTCATTGGACCTGGGTGTGTTGGAGCTTGCGGCGAGGCCTTAAAACGCCAGAAGGGAGGTGACGGCTTCTTCGCTGCAACGGGATTCGCACGACCGGCTTGCTCATAATCCCGCATGCGGGAATAGTAGGTTCAAATCCTATCCCCGCAACCAGTTTCCAGCCCTGAGTCACACCGACTTAGGGCTTTTGGGTTTATGACGAGGGCGAGCTATGCCCTGCATTGGAACTACCACGAGATATTTGAGTCTTTAGCGATGCGGAGAGCCAAACCGGGCTTAATTGTCTGATTTCCATGAACAGGCACAGATATTATTTTGCGTTCAACGGATTTGCCAAAGATGTGATGGCTGCCTCTGATTCGTTTAAGTGTCCAGCCTGCTCATTCAGCAATCGGCTGAGCTCCTTGCCCGTAATAGGCCTCATATGGCTAAATCGGCAACCTCCACCTCTGGATCGGGGGAGCGACCCTCTTCAGCTAAAACTTCAAGACATCCGGCGGCGGCCTCTCGCAAATTTGTGAGGAGCTCCTCTACTGTTTCACCTTGAGAATAACAACCTGGAAGAGCAGGCACCTCGCCCCAGTAGCCGCCGGTTTGCTCAGGATGAATGACAGCTTTGAATGTCATGAGACTAATCTACCGGTTGTTGGCCAAGCCATCAAATCCCATTTCGCGCCTATCCTGACCTATAGGGGCCTTTGGTGTTATTTTTTCGGATATCTGCGTGCATCTGAGAAATCTGTGGAAGCTTCCGTTTCGTTTCCGCGCATGACCCGATGAACAAGCGGAGCCCCCTAACCATACCCGGCGGAATAAGGCAGAATAAGCATAGGGGCTTGTCTTTGCTTGATAATGAACCTGGCGTCTGCTCCAATACGTTCCGAAACAAGCACCTTATGAGGTTACGCCTTTGTCTCCTTTGGGTTATTGTCGTTGTTTGCCTGGCAGGCTGCGGGAAGCGCCAGACAGCTATTCCTGCTGATTCGTTCCAGCTCTCCTTAACCGATCTGCTCGCATCAGATGATGAACGTTTTTCCAACATAAAAATCGAGACTTTGGACGACCAGCGATATGCGCTCCGGGTTGAGCATGCTCTCTTTTTTAGTGGCGACACTTCGCCGATAAACGGGCGTGGAGCTTCGGCGGCGGTTCCGGACCGGCAGCAAGGCATCACATTGGTTGCCTATCGACATGCGGGTGAAAAAGGAAAACGAGATTGGGGCAAAGCCATTATCAAAAACGAGCAGATCCACCATACTGACCCACGTTCGCTTCCGCCAGGCACCTCCCTTACGAATGTTCTGGCCTTGAACATTCGCGATGGCATTTACCCGTTGAACAAACCCATAAACATTGGCCGTCTGCACGGCCAGGATTTGCTGCTGATAGTTGGCCAATCAGGCGTAGAAACCGCGAAGCGCTGATGGCCCTGGCGTAATCGAGGCCGCTTTGAACCTTCCGAAGATCCAGTTTCGCTCTGCGCCGTGCATCCACGAAGGACCTCCCAAACGGCAATCATAAATTCCTTGGCTTTTCGCTTTCCTGCGCGGGCAGCAGTCCTATTATACCCGCAATGTTTTCGCGCATTCAATCGGTTCATTTCGTAGGCATTTGTGGCACCGCAATGGCGTCCGCTGCTGCGGCGCTGCAGGAGAAAGGCGTCAAGGTAACGGGGTCGGATCAGAATGTGTATCCGCCGATGTCCACATTCCTTGCCGAGCGGAAGATTGAGGTCATGACGGGTTATGCGGAGCAGAATCTCGCACACAAACCTGACCTGGTCGTCATCGGCAACGCGATCTCGCGAGGCAACCCCGAGGCGGAGTTCGTCCTCGACCATAAACTGCGGTATTGCTCGCTTCCTGAGCTGCTCAAGGAATTCTTCATTCGAGGCAAGCGCTCTATCGTGGTCACTGGAACTCACGGCAAGACTACCACGACCTCGCTCCTCACTTGGGTGTTTGAGCATAACGGCCTCAACCCGAGTTACCTGATCGGCGGCATCCCGAGCAACCTCGGCCAGGGTGCCCGATTCACGGACAGTGAGTGGTTCATCATCGAAGGTGACGAATACGACACAGCGTTTTTCGATAAACGCAGCAAATTCGTCCATTACCTTCCCGAAGTGGCGATCCTGAACAATCTGGAGTTCGATCACGCCGACATCTTTCCGAACCTGGATGCGATCAAGACTTCCTTTAAACATTTCATTCGGCTCATCCCGCGAAATGGGTTGCTGCTCGCCAATGGCGATGATCTTAACCTCGCGCCGCTCGTGAACGTCACATATTGCCCCGTGAAACGTTTCGGACTGGGGGAGGGGAATGCCATTCAAGCGTTCAATTTGCGATACGGTCCGACAGCGACGGAGTTCGAGATTCCCAGCTTCAAGTTTCATAGCAACATGGTAGGTGAACTCAATGTTCGCAATGCTCTGGCAGTAATAGCCTGCGCCAAACATTGCGGGTTGAAAAACCATCAGATCCAATCCGCTCTGGACACTTTTAAGGGAATCAAGCGCCGGATGGAGATCCGCGGGATTGTGAATGGCATCACGGTGGTTGATGATTTCGGTCATCACCCGACGGCTATTCGAGAGACGCTTCGGGCGCTGCGAATCAAATACCCGAATCAGAAAATCTGGTCGATTTTTGAGCCGCGCACGAACACAACCCGGCGCAATATTTTCCAGCATGAGCTGGCTCAATCCTTCGCGGATGCAGATGCGGTGATTGTATCGCAAATTGCGCGCCTTGAGTTATTGGCCCCGGAGGAGCGGCTCGACCCGGAGAAACTGATGGTTGATCTGAAGGCGGACGGAAAGGAAGCCGCTTACCTGCCGGACGTGGACGCCATCACTGCCTACCTGAGGAACAAGGTCATGGGAGGCGACGTCGTTGTGGTGTTCAGCAACGGCGGTTTCGGCGGGATACACACACGATTGCTGCAACTTTTCTCGAATAAGTAACCACCGCCGGGTTACCAGGATTCAAGCCAGTTCCGAGAGCAGTATCGAAGACTGACTTGATCAAACTCGGATTTGGCACACTTTATAGCCTATTTATGAGCAACAACCAGCGACTCAGCACGACAGCGCTTCATGCCGGACAAGTGGCGGACCCCACCACAGGGGCTCGGGCGGTGCCGATTTATCAGACAACCTCTTACGTGTTCAAGAGTAGCGAGCATGCCGCCAATCTCTTTGCACTTAAGGAGTTTGGAAACATTTACACCCGTCTGATGAATCCCACGACGGACGTATTTGAGAAGCGCATGGCGGCGATCGAAGGGGGAACCGGTGGTTTGGCGGTGGCTTCGGGCCAAGCAGCCGTTTTCTACGCGATCCTGGCGGTTACCCGGCTGGGCGACGAAATCGTTGCCGGTAACAATCTGTATGGAGGGACGTATACGCTGCTCCACTACACCCTGGCAAAGCTGGGACGCAAAACTGTTTTTGTTGATTCACGCAGCCCGGAAGCTTTCCGCAAAGCCATTACCGAGAAAACCCGCGCCATCTACATCGAGACCATCGGCAACCCCAAGCTGGATGTGCCGGATTTTGAAACGATTTCCAAGATAGCCCATGAAAATGGAATCCCGCTGATCGTGGACAATACGATCGGCGTTGGATTGGTTAGGCCCATCGATCATGGCGCTGACATCATTGTGTCTTCGGCAACAAAGTACATTGGCGGGCACGGCACCTCGCTCGGCGGCATCATTGTTGATTCCGGAAATTTCAAGTGGAACACCGGCAAGTTCCCGGAGTTCACGGAACCAGATCCCAGCTACCACGGGTTGGTTTATTGGGATGCCCTGGGGAATGTGCCTGGAATGGGTAATGTGGCCTTTATTTTGAAAGTGCGCGTCACCCTGTTACGCGATACAGGCGCGGCACTCAGCCCGTTCAACGCCTTTCAGTTGCTCCAGGGGGTCGAGACGTTGGATTTGCGACAAAAACAGCATTCGGCAAATGCAATGGAAGTGGCCAAGTACCTCCAGGCACATCCGCTTGTCAGTTGGGTGAATTACCCGGGCCTGGAAAACCATCCCAGCCATGAGCTGGCGAAGAGGTATTTGAAAGGGCGATTCGGCGGGATTCTAGGCTTCGGCATCAAAGGTGGCCTGGCTGCCGGGCGCAAATTCATCGATTCGGTAAAACTGCTCTCGCACCTGGCTAACATAGGTGACGCTAAGAGTCTTGTGATCCATCCGGCCTCCACTACCCATCAGCAGTTGACTGCCAAGGAACAGGAAGCCACGGGCGTAACTGCCGATTATATCCGGCTTTCGATCGGCCTGGAAGATGTGGAGGACATCAAGGCGGATATCGATCAAGCCCTTAACGCCTCCCAATAGGAGGCCCAACGATATGTCGTGCGCGGCAGCGGAGCGAGTTTCCGCTGTCGCAAAACCGCCTCGTATTCCCCAAGTCAAAATGCCCTTTGGGGCTCTTTTGAGCATCAACAGGAGGCAGCGGAAACTTGCTTATCACTCTATGGATTTGTTTAATGGCGCCGTGCTACAGCAGCAAACAATAAACCGCCCGGCCAGCTTCTCAGGCGTTGGCCTGCACAGTGGCAACCGGGTGACCATGACCTTTTTGCCGGCGCCGGTGAACACCGGTATCCGTTTTCGCCGTGTGGATCTGGAGGGCAAACCTGAAATCGAAGCCAAAGTTGAGAACGTTGCCGAGACGAACCGCTCAACCACGCTGGCCAAAGGCAATACCCGCATCCACACCGTGGAGCACGTGCTTGCAACCTTCGCAGGTTACCAGATCGATAACGCCATCATCGAGATCGATGCTAACGAGCCCCCGATCGCCGATGGCAGTGCCCGCGACTACTGTCGGATGATTCAAGCTGCTGGAATCGTTCAGCAAGATGCACGCCGTGAGCCATACACCATCACCGCACCCATCGAACTGACCATGGGTGAGACGGTCATGACGCTCTTCCCTGGAGAGGGATTCAAGATCACCTGCACCAGCTCCGATAAACAGGGGCGCTTCACGCAATTTTATAGCACGGTGCTCTCCCCGAAGACCTGGGAGACCGAGCTGTCCCACGCACGAACTTTCTGCTTTTACGAAGAGATCGAGTACCTGATTAAGAATGGTCTCATCAAGGGCGGTGGCTTGGAGAACGCCGTCGTGATCCGTGACGATGCAGTCCTGACGACCGAGCCATTGCGATATCCGGAGGAATTCGTGCGTCACAAAATGTTAGATATCGCGGGGGACCTCTCGTTGTTGGGTCGGCCTATCCAGGGTCACTTGGTCGCTGTCAAACCTGGTCACGCTGCGAACTGCGAGATGGTGCGCCGGATTGTTACACAAATGCGCCGTCCTCATGACGTGGTCCGAACCTTCGCTCCACCCGAGCCAGTCGTACCCGCGACTCCTGTGGCGACTGCCGAAGCCCCTGACGCTCTCAATATCAATGCCATCCTCAAATTGCTGCCGCATCGCTATCCATTTGTGATGGTGGATCGCATTACGAAGATCGAGGGCTCGCATATTGTGGGTATCAAGAATGTCTCTATCAACGAGCCTTACTTTCAAGGACATTTTCCCGGGCATCCGATCATGCCTGGCGTCCTGCAACTCGAAGCAATAGCCCAGGTGGCTGGAATCCTGATGATTCAGCGCCTGGAGAACACCGGCCAGATCGCCTTCTTTATGGCTGCCGAAAATGTCAAATGGCGCAAGCCTGTGTTGCCGGGCGATGTCCTGGTTATTGAAGTTGAACTGACAAAAGCACGCGGCAAAATCGGGAAGGCCAAGGGAATCTGTAAAGTAAGAGGCGAGGTTGTCAGCGAGGCGGAGGTTACTTTCATGCTGAACCAGCCTTAAAAGGACACATGGCTAATATTCATCCTAGCGCAATCATCCATACCAGTGCCGAAATTGGCGAGGGTTGCGAAATCGGCCCTTATTGTGTCATTGGAGAGCACGTCTCCGTAGGCCCAGGCTGTCGGCTGCACTCTCATGTGGTTATGGACGGCTACACGAAAATCGGTCGCGAGAATCAGTTCTATCCGTTCTGCAGCATCGGGCTCAAAACGCAGGACCTGAAGTGGAAGGGTGGCATTACCCGCACAGAGATTGGAGATCATAACACAATCCGCGAGTGTGTGACCATTCACAGCGCTACAGGCGATGGTGAAGCAACGATCCTTGGCTCGTACAACACGATTCTGGCTAACAGCCACATCGGCCACAACGTGATCATGGGCAATCGCGTGATCGTTTCAATGGGAGCATTGGCTGGGCATGTTATCGTGGAAGACCAGGCCTTGGTGGGTGGAATGTCGGCCGTGCACCAGTTTTGCAGGGTGGGCCGTATGGCAATGATCGGCGGCTGCTCCAAAGTGACCCAAGACGTGCCGCCATTCATGATCGTGGATGGCAACCCGGCTGAGACGAGAACCATCAATAAGGTGGGGTTGGAGCGCAATGGGCTTTCTGAAGCGGCTCAGACGGGATTGAAGCATGCCCACAGGATTTTGTTCAGGGATGGGCTTACAGTCTCTAACGCACTGACTCGCATCGAACAGGAGCTTGGCTCCATTCCCGAGGTAATGCATTTGGTCAAATTCGTCCGCGGGAGTGAACGCGGTATCTGCAAGTAGGCGCGATTGTGGAAGGAACTCTGCCACCACTGACACCTGGGACACTCTACCTGGTGGCGACCCCAATCGGGAACCTGGAAGATATTACGTTCCGCGCCGTCCGGACGCTGAAGGAATGCGATGTGGTTGCTGCGGAGGACACCCGCCGCACGGGGCAGTTGTTAAAGCATTTCGGTTTGTCCAAACCGATGCTCAGCTACTTTCAATTCAATGAGGCCCGCCGGAGCGAACAGATCCTGGAACGCCTCGGACGAGGCGAAAAGGTGGCGCTCGTTTCGGATGCCGGCACTCCTGGTATCAGTGATCCAGGTGAGCGGGTCGTCCGCGCTGCGATTGCCGCTGGGTTTCGTGTAGAATCCGTGCCCGGCCCGAGCGCCCTCGTCGCAGCATTGACCGTGAGTGGGTTGTCCACCGATGAGTTTCACTTTATTGGCTTTCTCCCTCACAAATCTGGCCAGCGCCGCAAAAGATTGGAGGGCCTGCGCGCTGTTCCCGGGACCCTTGTGCTCTATGAATCGCCGTATCGAATTCAAAAGCTCCTGGAGGAACTACGCGATATCTATCCGGACCAGCAGGTAGTTTTAGGACGAGAACTCACTAAGAAATTCGAGGAATACTTGCGCGGCACCCCCATGGAACTATTGACCGCATTGCAGCAGCGCACACTGAAGGGGGAGTTTGTAGTCATGATTGCCGGCACCGGCGATCGCGCGGTCGAAGCAGCAGCAGAGCAGGCCGATGCCACCCCGGAAGCGGGCCAGGATCAGTAATTACTTCTCCGACAGTGCGGAGGGGGCAGCAGCAAGCCCACGTTCGATTTCGGCACGAAGCTTTTCCACGGTGGGGCTTTTCTGCATTCGGGGGGGAAGCTTGTTGATTTGTGCCAGCGCCGCCTCGAACGACTGACGTCCTTCTTCTATCTGGCCGAGGTCCACCAGCAGCTTGGCTCTCCTGACGAGCCATGCCTCCTTGCGCTGAGACAAATCCACCAAAGCATCCAAGTGCTGCAGGGCGCCTCGTTTATTACCCACTTGTTCCTGGAGTTCCAGCGCATAAGCGTGCAGGGCTGGGTCAGGGCCACTTCGCTTCAGGCCAGTCTCAAGGCTTTTCAGTGCATCTTCGACCTGCGAGTCAGCAGCTTGAATCCGCGCGAGTTCAACATAAGAGGCGGCTGGGGGGTGATCCAAATTCTGCAAGCCCCGTTGGTAATCAGCGATGGCGTCCTGTCGTTTTTCGAGGTTCCCATGGGTGCGCCCTCGAAGAATCCATGCCTCGCCTCGGTTTGGCTGTTTATCCAGCACCCCTTTCAAATGGCTGAGAGCTGCTTCAAACTGCGCCGAATCCACTAGCATTTCGGCTCGGCATACCTCCACGTCGAGCAGCGAGGGATCGGCTTTTGCCGCCAAGTCATAGTCTGTGGCAGCAGCCTTCCAATTCTTGTGTTCTCGTTCAAGTTCCGCCCGCTGCAAATAGAGCGGAGCGGGGTTGTTTGTTGTTGAGCTAATCTGGCGAGTGATCTGGGCGATCCGCAGTTCAAGATCGCCATGCCCGATCGCGAGATTGCCCCCCAGCAGTAGGATCAAAGCGACAGGACCGAAATGGCGCGCAAGCCCCCCCACGTGATGCGTCGGGATTTGTAGGTTGGTCTTGAATGTGTTCAACGGGGCAATATTACCGGACGGGGTGTTTAATCCAGGAACTTGCCTGGATTCAGAATACCCTGGGGATCCAGAGATCGCTTGATTAGCCGGTGCAAATCCAGGGATTCGGGAGTGACCGCCTGGGGCCACCATTTGCGTTTTGCAATGCCTATGCCATGCTCGCCTGTGATTGATCCGCCCCAGGCCAGGACCTGCTTGAAGAGTTCATCCAGTGCCGCCTCACTTCGCTCCTTGGCACCCGCTTGTTGAAAATCAACCATGATGTTTGTGTGGATATTTCCGTCACCTGCATGGCCGAAGCACGCCACAGCCAGGCCGTGCTTCTTTTGCAAGCGCGCCGCGAACTTAAATAGATCTGCGAGCCTGCTGCGCGGCACAACCACATCCTCATTCAGCTTTGTGAGGCCTGTGTCACGGAGTGCATAAGAGAATTCCCGCCTGATCTTCCAAACCTCCTCGCATTGCACCGCACCGAGGCCACGTTCTACAAACAGCGGTTCCTGGCCTTTGATGATCTGGGTTAAGGAGCGGATCTCAGAGCGCACGGATTGTTCCTGCCCGTCCAACTCTACAATCAGGTGAGCGCGACAGCCCTGCAGCCGGGCGCTGCCAGTTCGCTTGTAAGCTGCAGCTAAGGTGAAGGAATCCGCTACCTCGAGCGCCGCCGGCAGAAAACCGGCCTTAAAGATCGCGTGCAAGGTTGCAATGGCGGCAGGCATTCCCCCGAAGCCCACTGCTAAGTTTGCCCTGAAAGGGGGCAGGGGAATGAGCTTTAGAATGGCCTCCGTCACAATTCCGAGCATGCCTTCTGAACCCACGAAGAGCCGGTGAAGTTCGAATCCGGTTTTGTTCTTATGAGTCCGCCCGCCGAGTCGCACGATTCGCCCGTCGGCGAGAACCACCTCCAAGCCTAAAACATAATCACGCGTTACTCCGTATTTGAGGCAGCGGGGCCCCCCGGCATTGCTGACGATGTTGCCACCGATTGTGGAATCCTTGCGGCTCGCAGGATCAGGCGGATAGTACAACCCGCGGGCTTCAACCGTCTCCTGTAGTTTCTGAGTAATAACTCCCGCTTCAGCCACGGCCACGAAATCCTGTGCCGCAATCTCCTTGATCCGGTTCATGCGAGCAAGAGACAGTGCGATACCACCTTTGATGGGAACGCATCCTCCGACGTATCCGTGTCCAGCGCCGCGTGCTGTTACTGGTATGTCATGTTTGGCAGCAAACGCCAGAATGCAGGAGACCGACTCTGTGCTGCGCGGAAGCGCCACCGCATCGGGGCGGTGGGAGGCAAACCATTTATCTTTGGCGTGCTCCTCGAGGACGGGCTCGCTAAAGCTCAGCTCGCCTGGGGGTAATTGTTTCTCAAGTTCCTGGAGTGCTTTGATCTTCTTGGAGTTCATCAGGTGGTGCATCCGACTTCAAAAATTCACGGGCTTCGACGGATTCCTCCTCCGGCACTTGCACCAGTATGCCTCCGGCAGCAAGTGAATAGCCCTCCATGCTTAAGCTGGATAATTCGTGCGTTACGATGGCGTGAAACCCTGCGGCCTCAAGCCTGGAGCGTGCGAGTTGGGCATCGGCTGGAGTGAAGGCCTGGTAAACAGTTGTAGGTCCCATATCGCAAAGATAGCACATTAGCTGGTGTGTGCTTGTGCCTGTCCGGAACTGTGCTTCAGATCGGCGAATACAATCACGCCCGCCCCGGTCTGCAGAGTGCTTTGAATCTGGGCATCGACCTGCTGACCAATGCAGCTATGGGCATTATTGACGACTATCATCGTGCCGTCAGGCAGATAGCCAACGCCCTGGCCTTTGTCGCGCCCTTCTCGAACCACTCGCAACGAGACGATTTCACCCGGTATCAGCGTTATCCTCAGAGACTTGGCCAGATCGTGGAGATTGACATAATTGACCGATTGTAGCTCCGCAATTTTACCCAGGTTATAATCGTTAGTAAAAAGCTTGGCGTTCAGGTTGCGCGCCAGGCGCACCAGTTTGGCATCGACATCCTTCTCCTCAGGAAAGTCGCCGTCATGGATCTTAACCTCGTTGCGCTGGTTGCGCTGGAGGCGGTTAAGCATCTCCAGACCACGCCTTCCCCGAGCGCGTTTGACAGCATCAGACGAGTCCGCCACCTGTTGAATCTCCTTTAGAACAAAGCGCGGCACGATCACCTTACCTTCCAGGAAGTTTGATTCCAGCAGTTCAGCGATCCGGCCATCGATGATTACGCTCGTGTCCAGCAGCAGAAGATTGTCCGGTTTGTTCTGCGGGGCGAAACGCACATAGGGGATAATCAGCGAAAAATCTTCCTTGTTGCTGCGCATGGCCAGCACGATTCCAATGTAGCCGAAGCTCAGAAACAGGCACAAACGGATCAGCCACCGTGTCGCGTCCTCAGCATTCTCAAATAATCCAGAACTGTCGATAAGCAGAGCCACAACGGTTCCCAGGAGCAGCCCAAAGGTGGTGGCCGAAAACGCGCGCAGGGAAAAGCCCTTCAACATCTCATCGATGGCGATCATCAGCCAGCCGAACCCGTTCCCGATGATCACGCCGATTATTGGGGACTTCGGGCCCTGGAATATCTCGAAGTCCGGACGTAGCTGGCTGACAGCGTAGCCGCCGACTGTGCAGAGCAGAAGGAAGAGAATACGAATGACCCAGAGTGCCATAAAAATCCAGGGTTACTTTTGGTTACGCTGTTGATCCTTGGGGGAACGCAACGAAGCTTCCGGTGCCTCCACCGGTTCGCGCGAAGCTTTCTTTTTCCACAGAATCCCCCATAAGCCCAACCGGTTGAGGTTGCTGCTGGTAATACTCAGGTTAGCGGTGAGGTTGGACACATCTGCTGCCACCTTGGGGTCGCGCAGGACGGTCCCGGCAAGCCCCTTGCCCGCCTGCATGTCCTCCATCACGCTCTTCAGTATAGCCGTGGAATCCTCCACATTCCTGACCGCCAATTGAACACTCGGGCTGTTGGTTTCCAATATCAGGTTAAGCCGATCACCAAACGTATTCAGTTGCTCCGAAAACACTATCAAGTTGCTGCTGGAATGCGCAATCGCGGGAGCGTTCGTCTTTATCAACGAATTCAGGCTCCCAACCGCTCCGAGTGCCTCCTCAGAGACCGACCGCAGGTTTGTCACCGCCAACGAGAGATTCGTCAGGGTCGATTCATTCAAGAGATTGGAGCGGACCAGAACAAGCGTTTCATCCAACTTAAGCGCGATCTCCTCAATTTTCTGCACAAATCCTCCGGCGGAGCGGGCCACCTCCTGAAGGTTGAACGGCGGTTCAGATTTCGCTCGGTCCTTGTCCTGGAATAACGGAGCCTTGTTCTCACCTGGGAGTACCCCGATGTACTGATCACCGAGGAACCCGGACTGTTGAATCAGGAATCGGGCGTCTTTATGGACCGGGTACGCTTTATACAGGCGCAGCGTTACGACTACATGCCGTCCGCCGTCCGCAAGTTCCATGGACTCTACGGTGCCGATCTGAACGCCTGACATCAGTACGGCAGCTCGTTCTTTCAGACCGGCCACATCCACTGATTCCAGGAGAATATCATAGGTGGGGCGGAACAGATTCGTTCCTTTGCTGAATTGCATCAGCAACAGGCCGGTGAGCACCAGCCCTGCAAGAACAAAGAGCCCGACTTTTCTCTCTAGCCGCGATTTCATAATTAAAAAGCCTGTTCCTTATCGGAGACTCCCTCGATAAAGTGCCGCACTATCGGATCTTCCGAGGCGAATATCTCCTCCGCCGTGCCCGTCGCATAGATCCGCTGCTCGTGAAGCATTAGAATGCGCTGGCCAAGCCGCCGGGCACTTCGCATATCGTGTGTTACCACCACACTGGTTACATCATACTGATCCCGCACCCTTAGAATCAACCGGTCGATACTGTCGGAAACCACAGGGTCCAAGCCTGTGGTCGGCTCGTCATATAGCACGATCTGCGGCTTATACACGATGGCGCGGGCCAACCCCACTCGTTTTCTCATGCCTCCGGACAGTTCGGAAGGTTTCTTGTCTTCAGTCCCGGGCAACTCGACCACCTTCAGCACTTCAGCAACCTTTTGAGCGATCTCACGCTCATCCAGGTGTTCGTGGCGGCGCAGGCCGAAAGCAATGTTTTCAGCAACCGTCATGGAGTCGAAAAGGGCAGCACCCTGGAAAAGCATGCCAAACTTCCTCCTGATTTGCAGGAGTTCGCGTTCTTCCATCCGCACGATGTCGGTGCCATTGATGAGCACCCGCCCGGCGTCAGGTTGTAGCAACCCGACCAGGTGCTTGAGCAAGACGCTTTTTCCGCCGCCACTGCGTCCAATAATCACCACGGACTCACCTGTTTCGATCTTGAAACTGACACCCGAGAGAATCTGGTGCGTGCCAAAGCTTTTCGCTAATTCCTGAACCTCAATCATAGCGATTCCAGGATTCGACTCAAAGACAGCGTCAGGAAAAAATTAGTAATAAGGATGGTGATGGAGGAATAAACCACCGCCTCGGTTGTGGCCCGTCCTACGCCCTCGGCGCCCTCTTTGCAGTAGAGGCCTTTGTAACAGCCCACCAGCGCGATGATTCCGCCGAACACGACGGCCTTCATCAAGCCCACAGCTACGTCCGTGGCGTCCGTGTAGCGCACCATGTTTGCCCACGAGTATACTGGATCAATTCCTAGCAAGTGGACACCCACGAAGTAGCTGGCCAGAATACCGATGGTGATGGCTTCTATGGTGAGCAGGGGAAGCGCGATGTGCAACGCCAAGAGGCGAGGAACCACCAGGTAATCCACTGGGTGTGTTGCCAGTGTTCTCAATGCGTCTATCTGTTCGGTCACGCGCATGGTTCCCAGTTCGGCAGCGATGGCCGCACCAACTCTTCCTGCCACCATCAACCCCGTTAACACCGGACCTAGTTCGCTGCACATGGATACACTCACGACTGCGAGCGTCGCAGTATCCATTTTTACCTTGTGAAATTGGAAGAAGGTTTGGGCCCCGAGCACCATGCCAGTGAAAGCGCCTGTGATCAGCACTACCGATTGGGACTTGAAACCGATGAAGTAGATCTGATAAATCAGGTCGCTCCAGGAAACCTTGCGTCGAAGGAGTGAACGCAAGGCCTCGCGGGCCAGGAGCGTCATGCGCCCTAGTCCTTCAACCCCATCAGCAAACCACTCTTTTGCCTGCCCATTCATCGGCCCCGCAAACTAACAGAGGGAGCTGAAATTGGCTAGGTTATATGGCGAGAGGGCGAGTGGCTATTCGGCTGTGGATCAGTTGTGCTCCGGACAAGGCAGCACCAGATCGCCGTGGTACGTGAATTCGGAAGTGCTCTTGCCGGAACGCCTGAGCAACTCACGATCAATTTCCACACGAGCTTTAAGTTCGTAGTCTCCCAGCACCAGGGAATCCCAAACCACGAAAGCGCGTTCACCCTCAAATTCCAGAGGCAAATTGAGAGACGACTTTTTGCCCCGGTCCTTGGCCAGGCTCCTCAGAGTGTACTGCTTTAAACGCATGCGGAATCCAATCTGAACAACTATCATAGACTAACCAATTAAACGGGGCGGCGTCACGCAGAAAAAACATCGGTCGACACATTGGATTTTGGTTTGCACATGCCAAAATGTGGGGTCACAACGTTTTTACTGACTAAAGGTGTCATCACATAGTATTAAGGGAACTTGTTGACCCTTCCCTGTCATCCAGGCACATTATGCCCTTACACATGGCTTTTCGCGTTCTGGTTATCGACGATGATCCTCAAGTCCTGCGCAGCGTCACGGGGTGGCTGGAGCAGGCGGGCTATTCCGTGCTGGAACCTCAGCCCGGCATAAATATTCTAGAGCAGGCCTGGGATCTTCACCCGGACCTTATCCTATTGGGTGAACCGATGAGCTCCTCCGCTGCTGACTTTTGCCGGCAATTGCACGGCAGGGTGGGCTTGCAGAACATTCCCGTTCTCCTCCTAAGCGAAGGCCGCTCCGCTATGCTAGCCAAAGAGCTAACTGAGGGTGTTGCTGATTTCATCCTCAAACCGCTCCGGTCCGAAGATCTGCTCGCCCGGGTCAACCTGCAACGGGAGTTCAGTCAGAATTCAAAGACGCATTCGGAAGATCAGAATCGTTTTTCCTCAGAAACCGGAACTCAGATTCATAGGCAGGCTTCCTTTGCGCAGCACAATCCCAACCCGGTGCTGGAGCTCTCTGCCTTGGCGGAGATCAACTACTGCAACGGCGCCGCTGCAGCTATGGCTCGCGCTCTGGGGCGTGAAAACCTGCTCCAAATCCTGCCGCCGGACACTGTCGAAGTTGTCAGGCATTGTCTGTCGACCGGCAGCCCCAGGCTGCGCGTGGAACTCCCGATTGAAGCGCGCGTCCTATCCTGGTCGTTTTTTCCGGTTGCCTTGAGTAATACCGTACATTGTTACGGCGGGGACATAACCGAGCGGAAACGCATGGAGGCCGAGCGTGATCAGCTCATCATCGAGCTGCAGAAAGCCCTGGCGAATGTGAAATCCCTCAACGGGCTGCTGCCCATCTGCGCAAGTTGCAAAAAAATCCGGGATGACCAGGGGTATTGGAGCCAGGTGGAACGCTACGTCCAGGATCATTCGCAGGCGACTTTTACTCACGGCATGTGCCCCGATTGCTCCAAGATCTATTTTCCAGGCTTGCGAAAAGAAGTCAGGCCTGAGGTCGCAAAGCAACCCCAGCTCTGATTTGCGCCGGCTCCCAGTTCGGAGTTCTTCAGACGTTGCCTTGCGTTGCGCATGACACTACTCTGCCAGCCATGAGATGGCTCGCGATCGTGTTCACCTTCTGCTTGTCTGCTGGAATCCTTTTCGGCGGCCCGGATGATCAGTACATCGAAATTTATACCCTGATTCGTGAAGCGGATGGACTCGTCACCTCCGAGCCGCAGACGGCGCTGGAGAAGTATACCCAGGCTCAAACATTCCTTCAGCGATTCCAAAAAGGCAACCCAAACTGGAACGCGGCTGTTGTGCGTTTTCGCCTGACGTATCTGGGACAGCAAATATCGAACATAACCGGCAAAGTGCGTCCTGATACTGGAGTTACCCCGAGCTTGGGAGCCACAAGTCCGGCCACCAATGCCGCGCCTGCTGCCGATCCGGCGTTGCGGGCCGAACTCGAGAACCTCCGTAACCGAACCGCTCAACTGGAATCGGACAAAGCTTTGCTTGAAGCCAAACTGCGTGAGGCACTAAGTGCCATGCCCAGGGCTGCGGACCCGAAGGAGCTCGCTCGGGCCGAGGAACAAATCCGCTCCCTTCAGAAAGAGAATGAGCTCCTAAAGCTCAGCCGTGAACAGAGCCGCGTCGAGCCTGCAAAGCCAGCAGAGAGCCCCCTTCTAAAACAGCGCGAGGAGCAGTTGGCAACCCTCAACAAGGCGCTCCTTGCAGAAACCGAACGCGCGCGCCTGCTCCAGGCGGAGAACCTCGCTATAAAGAAACGGCTCGAGGACGCGGGGAAAGTGCCAGCAGCCGATTTGGCACCCTTGCAGAAGGCACTCGAAAGCGCCAATAACGAATTGCTCCAACAACGGCAATTGGCCGCACAGCTCGCCCTTGACAAGGATGCTCTGTCTACTCGTGTTGAGTCTTTACAGGCCGAAATCAACAAGTCCTCCGGACTCCGCCAGGCCAATGAGCAGCATTTGGAACGCATCCGGGAGTTGGAAGCTGCGCTCAGCCGCAATTCCAAGTCGGCTGGCAAAGAATCCGCCACCCGTCGTGAGCGCTCATTGGCCCGCCAGGTTGCGGAGCTCGAGGGCAAGGTCGCAGCCTATCAAGCGAGGGTGGCAGTTTTGCAGGCCCGTCCTGTCCCGCTTAGCTCTGAGGAATTGGCTCTTTTCAAAACTCCCACTCCCAACCTGCCAAGCCGTCCTGCACGCAGTTTGTTCCGCCAGAGAAATGAGCAAGGCGTTTCAGCCAATATGATGGCTGAGGCGACGAAGCATTTTAATGAGAAGCAGTATGATAAGGCGGAGGCAACTCTCCAGGAAGCGGCGAAGCAACCGCAGCCCCATGTGGAGGTCCTAACCCAGCTCGCAGCGGCCCAACTCGCCCAGGATCGACTTTCTGAGGCTGATCAGACGATCCAGCAAGCACTCGCCGTCGGACGTGATGATGCCGCTACCCTTCAGCTTGCAGGTGTCCTGCGCTATAAGCAGAACAAAATGGAAGAGGCCGTCGGTTACTTGAGCCGGGCCTCAAAGCTCAACCCCAGGAACGCGGAGACTCTGAATTACCTCGGATTGGCCCTCAGCCACCAAGGCATGCGAGTTCCGGCCGAAACGGCCCTGAGAAAAGCGTTGGAGCAGCAGCCTGGCTACAGCAGCGCGCATCATAACCTGGCTGTCATTTACCTGTCACAACAACCGCCTTCAGTCGAACTGGCGCGCTGGCACTATCAGAAAGCGTTAGCAGCCGGGCATCCCAGGAACCCCGAGTTGGAACAAACACTCGAAGCGCGGACCCCAAAGCAACCCTGATGGTTTGGCGGCGGCTTGCCAGGCAAACGAACCCGCTGCATCTTGGAGATATGCTTCGCCAAGCTGCATCTGAACTGCTGGTAGCCACCAAAGGTCGTGGCCTCTACGAGGTCACTGATCAGGTTCAGGCTTGGATGCGCAAGGTTGGGATGGAAACAGGCCTGCTAACTCTGCATTTGTGCCATACCTCCGCTTCACTGGTGATTCAGGAGAATGCTGATCCGGATGTGCAGCGTGATCTGGAGGCATTCTTCACCCGCCTTGTTCCGGATGGTGACTCTCTTTTTGTTCACACTGCCGAAGGGGACGATGATATGCCGGCGCATATCCGGACCGCGCTTACTTCTGTGAATATCAGTATTCCTGTTCTGAATGGAACGCTGGCTCTCGGCACATGGCAGGGCATCTATCTTTGGGAACACCGCCGGTCTTCTCACCGGCGGAAGTTGGTCATGCACTTGCTCGGAGAATAGGCCAGTGGTTGTAGAACCGCGGATGCACCCCAGAGGTCTTTGATGCCTTAATCCTCGCCCAACTCGACATTCCAGTAAGCCAGATCGATAAAATGCTTCCAGCTATCGTGGCGATGCAGGGAGATATTGATCTGCACGAAAGGACGCCACTTGGGCCGCTTCGGTTTCCGGATCAGATGCATCCGAGCCTCACCGGGCGTGCGGTTGGCCTTGATGGTGTTACATTCGATACACGAACAGACGATGTTTTCCCAGGTCGTGGGACCGCCTCGGTCTCGTGGAACAACGTGATCCAGATTCAGGTCTTTTCGGTCAAAAACCTCTCCGCAGTACTGGCAGGTGTTCTTGTCTCGCTCAAATATATTATGACGAGTGAACTTGACCTCTTTCTTCGGGAGATGATCGTAAGCGAGCAGTAAAATCACTCTGGGCACCCGAATTTTAAAGGATATAGTCCTTACGGATTCCGCATGTGGTTCCTGTTGAGACAGATGGTGCCATTCTGTGAAGTTGAAGGTCTGGAAAGATCCGTCCTGACGGTCGAGCACAGCATATGCATGGCCCTGAAAAAGGAGCGTTAGCGCTCGCCGAGCCGTACAAACGTTGACCGCCTGCCAGAGGCGGTTCAAAACCAGCACATGTTGGTTCAGTGTGACAGTCATAGCCTGTTCCAACCGGGGCAAGACTACACATCTGGCAAGTTGATGTCAATTAGGGCGCATGGCGCCGACCTTTCATAATCCCTTTACTTCCAGTTGCCGGCACTCTTAAAGGCCTCCCGTTTGAGACGG
Source organism: uncultured Verrucomicrobiota bacterium (assembly GCA_942493075.1). Lineage (GTDB taxonomy): Bacteria > Verrucomicrobiota > Verrucomicrobiia > Limisphaerales > UBA8199 > JBBQYD01. The sequence goes on from OW818681.1 coordinate 2,062,876, forward strand.
GAGTCTTGGGAAAGGTTTGACTTTCAGACCAGCACCATTTTGCGGGTCAGGCCCAAAGGTTCTGTTCTCCGGGAAGCTTGATTGAACCACATCGCGCCTTGGCTCGTGTCTCGCAGTTCATCCGTGATCGCCGCTTCATCCACAGCCTGGTGCATTCGCGCAAACCACCAGCGGGCATCATCCGGCTTTGCGGCAACACGACTTTGCACGCTTGCCCCGACTAAGCTCAGTTCCATTTGTCGTTTGACCATAAACGCTTCTCCAATCTGGAAAGAGCCTACGTCATCGGGTTGGACAAAGAATGTCCACCCCTTGAAAGTTTTCTCGCGCCGCCGGTGTTTGGCACAAATCGGTTGAAAGCGCTGCCGTTGTGTAGGTTTCGAAGCGGTGGAAAGTAAAACCGACATTGCCAAGCACTCACGGCAAACGATAGAGTTGCTTTGTTCGCCCCAGTTTATGAATCAATGGAGCGTATGGAATGGGACCTGGTCCAGGGTAGCAACAGTCGTCCGCCAATTATTACTGGTGGCGGGGCTCTGGCTGCTGCCTGTCACGGCTTGGGCTGAACTTCAGTTTGATGTATTCCTGGGCTTCGACGGAATTACCCGCGAACTCTCCTGGTTTCCTTTGGTTTGTGAAATTCGGAATGACTCAGCTCCTGTGCTGGCGACCATTGAGGTGGAACCAGTCTTTCAGTCCGCTGGCGATACACGACGGCTACAGGTGGAACTCCCGACTGGAACCTTGAAACGCGTTACGGTGCCGGTTTTCGTCCCGAATCGATCCAGCTTGGAATGGAACATTCGGTTGCGGGATAGCGAGGGCCGTGTCCTGGCTGAGCATAAAGAAGTGAGGACCAGAGCCCAAGTCAGCAGCAGGGCCGTACTCGTCGGCAGTATTGCCAGGACCTCAGCGGGTGCCCCCCGGTTGCGCAGGGGACGAACCGATTCGCCGCTAGCCAATGCGGCTGCTGAAATACAGCCGTCCGTTTTTGCTGATCATCCCCTGGCACTGCAAGGCATGACATCCTTTTACCTGAACAGTCAAAGGGCAGGGGAGTTGAAGCCGGTGCAGATCGAAGCACTCATGCTTTGGCTTCGCAATGGCGGACGCCTGGTGGTTGCGTTCGAAAGCATTACAGACCTGGATCAGGCACCCTGGCTTGCCAACCTCGTTCCTTGCAAGCTTACCGCTCAAACGATGCTGGAACACCACTCGGAACTCCAGGCATGGCTGCAGGCTCCGGAATGGGTTGCTAAAGATAGGCAGGGCAAGGAGTCGAACCCTTTTGATGAACTGGCGAAGGACGAGGCTTTCGAGAAAACGCCCCTTCCTGTTAGCGTTGCACAGGTCCGGTCGGGTGCCACTGCGCTCCTTCAGCAGGAAGGTGTTCCTTTGCTCGTCTCGATCCCTCATGGCAAAGGCGAGGTGCTGACCCTCCTGGCAAACCCCGAGCGGGAGCCAATGAAATCATGGAAAAACATTGATGCATTTTGGTCGCGATTGATGAATGTTCCACCCCAATCCTACCTGGAGATGGGGACGGAACCAGTTGTTTGGAGCAGTGACTCGATTCTTGGCTCATTAATTGAAACACGACAGGTGCAAAAAATGCCTCTGGGTTGGTTGATGCTCCTGCTCATTGTTTATCTTGCGGTAATCGGGCCTTTGGACTGGATGTTGGTGAGGCGTTTGAACCGGCCGATGCTCACCTGGCTCACGTTTCCCTCCTACGTTCTTGGTTTCTCAGCATTGATTTACGTGATTGGTTATAAGCTGCGTGCCGGCGAATCCGAACTTGCCCAGTTACACATCATTGACGTCGTTTCGACAGGGCAGGGGGTAGAGTTGCACGGTCAGACTTATGCATCGATCTACTCTCCAGTGAACCAGGACTATCTTCTGATGGCTACCAACCGCACAGCCGTGCTGCGCAAAGAGGCCCACGCTGGTTGGAGGACGGGCAGTTCTCGAGAACGCACGCAAATTGCACAAATTGGGAATGGTTTCGCCGCCAAAGTCCAGGTGCCGGTTTGGACCAGCCGCCTGCTGGTTTGTGAGTGGACCGATTCAAGCTCACCAGCCGTATCAGCCAGCCTCAACCGTGAGGGAGAGGTGTGGAAGTTGAGGGTGGTCAACCAAACAGATAGGCCGCTGGAACAGCTTCGAATGGCTGTTGAGAGCCGTATCTATGATTTGGGCAACCTCGGTCCCAAACAGGTGCTGAGTACCAATATTTCTATATCCCAGGGGCGAACCGTGTTTGACTTCGTCAATCGCTACAAACCCGCATTCCAGAAGGCTGCAATGTACCGGGGTCGTCATTTTGGGGATCAGCGCGAAGAAACAGCGGACCGCGCAGGTGCTGCCACAGCCTGCTCGTTCCTTGAGCAAACGAGTAGGGCTCAGCAGTCAGATCCGTTCTTGAGCTTGTCCGGAATGAATCTCTCCACGATGGCTGAACCGGGTGGTCAGGCCATCCTGTTCGCCTGGGACCCACACGGAACCCGGCTGCCCCGGCTTAACCAGTTCGAGCCCGCCCGCTCATCTGAAGAGACTCTCTGGCGGCAGTTGCTGCCGATCAATCGTGCTTCCTCTCAGATTTCGAAGAGTGAAGGACCGATCCCCCCGTCATCTTTTTGATTATGGAACCCAACCCAGCTCCTCCCATCCCCGCAATCCATACCACTGGCTTGAGCCGGACATTCGGAGACATGACGGCACTTCTGAGCCTCGATATGACCGTCAACAGGGGCGATTTGTTTGGTTTTATCGGGTCCAATGGGGCGGGCAAGACCACTACCCTGCGCATTCTGGCCACTTTCCTGGCCCCTTCTTCAGGTACCGCACAGGTCCTGGGGCATGATGTCATTAACGATGGACAGTCCGTAAGGCGAACCATCGGCTATATGCCCGACTTCTTCGGTGTTTACAAAGAGATGGAGGTGACCGAATACCTCGACTTTTTCGGCGCGTGCTATCGCATTCCATCAGCCCAGCGGGATAGGACGGTGAACGATGTGCTGGAATTGGTAGGGTTAAGCGAGAAACGTGGGGCACTCATCGGCGCATTGAGCCGGGGCATGCAACAGAGGCTTGGTTTGGCGCGTGTGCTTATCCACGATCCTCAGGTGTTGCTCCTGGACGAGCCAGCCAGTGGCTTGGATCCACGCGCCCGAATTGAAATGATGGCTATTCTCCAGGAGTTGCAGCGGATGGGAAAGACCATCGTGATTTCCTCGCACATCTTGAGCGAACTGCAGTCGCTATGCAACCGTGTCGCGATCATAGAAAAAGGGAAACTCATCTATTGCGGTCCGGTTCAAGGCATACAAAGCCAGCTCTCCCCAGGGAAAGTCATGCGCGCGCGGGTGAGCACCGACCCGTGGAACGCCGCGGAGTTGCTCAAGACCAACCCCGAGATTGCCGAGGTGAGTGTCCTTGATGGAGAGCTGAAGATCCATCTGCCCAATTCTGCGAGTGATCCCGGTGTGATCGCTGACACGCTCGTGCGCGGCGGCGCGCGCCTGGTCTCCCTGCGAGAAGATCAGTTGGGGTTGGAAGAGGTGTTCATGCGCCTTACCAAAGGTGACACACAATGATTTTACCCTCGTTCAAATGACTCTGCTTCCAATAGTTGTCCGTGAAATGCGTGTCGCTTCCCGACGTGGCTCGACGTACTTCTTCCGCACCGGCGCAGCCGCGCTCATCATGGTTCTCTGTCTCTGGACAATGGGTATGGCGCGGTTCCAGGCCCCTTCAGAGACGGCGTTGGTTCTTTTCAGCATGACCACCTCGGTCGGCGGATTGTTCGCCCTCCTGGCCGGGCACCGGTTTACCTCCGATTGCTTGAGCCGCGAGAAACGGGACGGAACGCTGGGGTTGCTCTTTCTTACTGATCTGCGGGCGTATGACATCGTGCTGGGCAAACTAGTAGCCGCTTCACTCGATGCATTCTATGGAATTCTTGCCATAGTGCCGATCATGGCCCTGCCACTGCTGCTGGGGGGGATCTCGGTTTATGAATTCGCTCGAATGACACTGGTCATCATCAACGTTCTATTCTTCTCGCTGGCAGCGGGCATTCTGGCTTCATCTGTTCTGCGGTCCGCCCAGGCGAGCAACGGCCTTACCTTGCTGATTATCGGATTGCTAACCGTGGGCTTTCCCGCTCTCGGTCTTTGGATTTATCATGATAATATGGGGAGCTTCAACCAATGGTTCCTCATGCTCAGCCCGGGATACGGCTATGCAAACGCCTTTGAGACCGCGTATGGCAGGAATGCGTCACGGTTCTGGATCTCGCTCTCGGTAATCCATGGCTTTGGCTGGCTTTTTCTGGCGGCAGCCTGCCTCATAACCCCACGTTCGTGGCAAGATCGCCCGCGTTCCTCTGGTGCTGGCGGCTCGCGCCCGTTCACGTGGGACAGGCTCATGAGTGGCCCGGCTTCAAAAGCCCGGGCGTACCGGGAGGCCCTCCTTCATGTGAACCCCTATCTATGGCTTGCCTCCAGGGCACGACGACAGCGCCTCCTGCTCTGGCTTGTGCTCGCAGCAATGGCGCTCGCCTGGATGGCTGCCTGGGCAACATGGAAACGGGACTGGACTCAGGCATCGACCTTTTTCATCACTGGAGGGATTCTAAATCTGATGATGCGCTCGTGGTTTGCCTCTGACGCCTGCCGCCAAATGGCTCAGGATCGTTACACAGGGGCTTTTGAGCTCCTGCTTTCCACGCCGCTTGAGCCTGCTGAAATGATCCGAGGCCAGGTTCTGGCGTTGCGCCGAACTTTCGCTGGACCTCTCGTGGCGGTTCTTATCATCGAGATAGTCTTCCTGATCGCAACAGCGCAGGAAACCTACACGGGCGACCGGGGTCGCCTCATCGCTATTTGGATTGGCATGATGGGAATGTTGATACTTGATATCTACACTCTGCCGTGGCCCTGCATGTGGTTCGCTCTAACGTGCCGGCAGCCCAATCACGCTCCGGGCCGCGCGCTTAGTTGGGTGCTGGTCTTTCCCTGGCTGGTATTCGCCGGTTTCATGATGCTCACGATTCGCGACGGAGTGACATTCGAGGTCGCGTTCGCCATTTGGATTGTCTTTGGGGTAGCAACAGACTTTCTGCTCGCTTCCTGGGCGCGCCTTAGATTGTCCACGGAGTTCCGAGACGCCGCTGGCCAAAGGTTCTCCCCGAAGAAAAGCCTGTTGGACAAAGCATTGGGGCGCTGAGCCTGCCCGGGTTTAGCCCCGGCGAATGACAGAACCTTTAAAGCGGATCTCGATTCGAAACACCTTCTTGCTGCGACAGGTGATTTTGCCTGTCGTGAGATCAATTCGATCGGGTATCTCAATTCGATGGATGTCCACGTCGGCGTGATATCCTCTCTCTGAGAAAATGTCGATCAGCATGGCCAAAGCCTGCGGATCGTCCAGCACGTCATCCTCTGAATTGATGTGTGCCGTGCCTGAAATGGCGTGGCGCAGGATGGTAGGTAGAATCCGTTCTTCAATGAATGCCACCACTTCGGCAAATAATTCCGGATCCTTCAGTTCGTAACCGTCCAGTCGCTTCACTAACTCCTGCCGCGCGTGGAGGATGATCTGGTTGGCTACTGGTATGCCGCGCAAGCGGTCCACGGTGCGTCCGTCGAGTTCCAGGGTGCTCTGGTATCCAATTCAGTGAGGATGTTCTGCTCCACTTCCGCAACAGGGCATTGCGCGTTAATGAAGTGATAGTGAAAAATCTCTTTCAGAGATTGGAGCGCATCCCAGGTCTGCTCCTTAAAAACCCGGTAGCGCCGCTTTGCAAGCGCTTCGTCATGGTCCGTGGGCCGATCCTCTGGCATTTCCCCATTCTCGCCTTTGGCGCCTGCCTCGATCAGTGCTCGTGTTTCCCGTCCGCGCTTAAGCTGCCGCGCCACGGATTCCCTTTCTTCAACGAAAAGGACCATGATATGGATTGTCGGCTGCCGGAAATGAATGCTCAGCGGGGTGTTGTAGAATTGCCTTCGAAGCTCATGCATCTCATCCACCAGGAGCTTGAGGCATTCCACCTGCACGTTGGTGCGTGGGAACCCATCCAGGATGACTCCGTCACGGTACTCAGGCCGCAAGAGTTCCCGCAACAGAAGTCCCATTACCTCCCGATCTCCCACCATATTACCGGCGTTTTTCAACGCCAGGGCCTCTGGGGAACTGAGCAGGGAACTCATCACAATTGGGCGGCACGTCAGACCGCGAACCTTTGCAATGAAAGCGGTGTTCGTACCTTTGCCGGCGCCCGGCGCGCCCCCAAGCAGGATGATCTCCTTTGGAAAGCGCATTTGCTCTCGCCCTAACTTGGACTCAAGCTCTCTCCAAATGGTTTCAAAAATCAGGTGAGCGTCCTTGATCTCAAGGTCGCTGGGTTTGGCCATGGTTGATGTCCCCGTTGACGGCCCGCTTGCAATTGATAGATTCGTTGGCATCCGTACCGACCGGCATACTACAATACCAAATCGCCAGGCGCACGCGGTTTTGAGCACGTTCGAGCAGGTTTCAAAGTTGACATGGCATGCCAGTTCCCCTAGCCGGGGAGCCTTGCTCCAGCATAGATGCAGATTCGGCTTGGCAAACCTTTGCGCTTCAAAAGGTCACCTCTTTACGCCATGCTCCTGCTTTAATAGTCGCTGGGTATGTATCAGAACAAGAAAGTGGTGGTCGTGATGCCCGCTTACAACGCGGCAAAGACACTCCGTCAGACCTATCAGGAAGTCATCGAACAGCAGATTGTCGATGAAATCATCCTTGTGGATGACCGGAGCAAGGATGACACAGTGGCCGTCGCTCAAGATTTGCCCGGTGTGCACGTCCACGTTCACGCCGTCAATCGTGGATACGGGGGAAATCAAAAGACCTGCTACAAGCAGGCGATAGAAGCCGGGGCCGACATCGTCATCATGCTGCACCCCGATTATCAGTATACCCCCAAATTAATCCCGGCTATGGCATCCATCATAGCAAATGGCTTGCATCCGTGTGTGTTGGGCAGCCGAATTCTCGGCGGCTACGCGCTTCGCGGAGGTATGCCGATTTGGAAGTATGTTTCCAACCGCTTCTTAACCTTTGCGGAAAACGTTCTGCTGGGAGCCAAGTTATCCGAATATCATACCGGTTACCGGGCATTCTCCCGTGAGATACTGGAACGCCTTCCCTTGGAGGCAAACTCCGATGATTTCGTTTTCGACAACCAGATGCTTGCTCAGATTTTCTGGTTTGGATTCACAATCGCCGAGGTCAGTTGCCCAACCAAGTATTTCCCCGAGGCTTCGTCGATTAATTTCAGGCGAAGTTTGAGGTATGGGTTTGGGTGCCTGGGTACCGGCTTGGCCTTTCGCCTTGCCAAAATGGGATTACTCCGCACTGCGCTGTTTCCAAGCCCCCGGCCACGGTAAAGGCTTTTAGCTTGCTATATGCGCGAATCCTTGCTGAAGGAACTTGGTCGAAACGTGGGAAAGTAAAAGCACAGGCGCAGGATGACCACGGTCATCCTGCGCCTGGCAAAAAACAAAACTGCCTACTTGGCAGCCGGAGCCGCAGCGGTGTTCAGACGCACCGACAGGCGGGATTTCTTACGGCTAGCGGTGGCAGAGTGAATGACACCCACCTTGGCGGCCTTATCGAAGGCTGAACTTAGACCACGCAGGCTGGTCGCTGCTTCATCTTTCTTACCGGCCTTTACTAGTTCCAAGTAGTTCTTTTCGAGGGTGTGCAGGCGCGACTTCACGCTGCGATTGCGCGTCTGCTTGCGGGCGCTATTGCGCATCCGTCGTTCGGCTGACTTCGTATTGGGCATAGTTCAGTTAAAAAAACAATAAACCAGAGCTCGAAACGGTAATCAAACCAAACCTGTTGTCAACGCTAACATTTCTTTTTTTGCAGAGGCCATATGCATGACGGCCCACGGAGCAACCGATGATTATCCATCGCACAAGTCGGGCAGGATCAGGGGAAATGCTGATGGAATACAATAAAATGACCTGCTCATGCCCCTCTAGCGGAGTTGTCACGGGGTCGTTATACGACCTGAGTTTGATGAAATGAGGCTAAAAAATCTGCCGATTTGCACTTGCTTATGAATGGGCTTCCTTTAAGCTCACCCGCTCCCGTTGCGGAACCGCGGCGGTAATTTTATTAGATAGAATATGGCAACAGCAAACGATCTTCGCCGCGGAATGGCGATCATGTACAACGGGGATGTCGCGGTAGTGCTCGAGAGCCAGCACCGGACTCCCGGAAACCTACGCGCATTCGTCCAAGCGACCCTGCGCAGCCTGCGGACTGGCAAAGCCTCGGACGTCCGCTTCAGCTCCACAGAGCGTATTGACGTCATCCCAATGATGACCCGGAAGATGGATTTCAGCTACAAGGATGGTGAGGACTATGTCTTCTCCGACCCCGAAACCTACGAAACCGTGACGCTTTCACCGGAAATCGTGGGTGATGCCAAGAACTTCCTGGTGGAAAACTCCGTTGTGACGATCACCTTTGTCGAAGAAAAGGCCGTAAGCTTGGAGTTGCCATCCAGTGTAGTGTTGAAGGTCTCCGATGCTCCTGAAGGCATCCGTGGCGATTCAGCCAACAATGTGCAAAAGCCTGTTGTGCTTGAAACCGGCATCACAGTCCAAGCTCCGCTGTTCATCAAGACCGGCGAAAAGATCAAGATCGACACCCGCACAGGCAAGTACATGGAGCGCGCCTAACCAGGCTTTCTCTGAATTTACAAACCCGCCTTAACCGGCGGGTTTTTTTATTTCCCGGTTCAGCAGAGCGCTTCAGAACACACCCTCGGAGAGTCGTGACCTCGCCTGAGCCAACCTGAGCATTGGCTGGACGGAGTCAGTACCGAAGTCTGCATAAACGTCCCTGTTTAACCTGTGCCCAAGCGAAACCCCAACCGGCACCAGCGTAAAGTGACGGACGTGGCAAGTGTTTTTTACGAAGAAGTGCTTTTCATCCCACCTCCGTTTGGTTAAGAGTGGCCCATGCCAGATACGCCGAAGGCTGGAGAGAAGATATTTCGGGGCATACCGGTTTCCACCGGTGTGTGCCGCGGAAAGATTGTCATACTCCGGCGCTTCCGACCGGTGATCGACCTCCGCAAGATCACAGAAGCTGAATTGGGAGAGGAAGTAGGCCGTCTTGAAAGAGCCCTGGTTCAGACTCGGCACCAGATTCTCGACGTGCAGCGGCGTGTGAGTGGTGCCATGGGCGCAGAGGAGGGCAGCATTTTTGACGCGCACCTGCTTGTGCTCGAAGACCGCACCCTCATCGATGAAGTGATTCGTGTCATCTCTGAGGAACGCGTTAACGCGGAGCATGCATTCCACGAAGTCGCGGAACGTTATGCCGCTACGCTTGCAGCCATTGATGATGACTATCTCCGGGAACGTGCCACGGACATGCGGGATGTCACCAATCGTGTTCTAAACAACCTGCTAGGGCTGGAACCGGAAGCTGACCTCCGGCATTTAAAGGAGCCTTGCATCATCATCAGCCACGACCTAAGCCCCTCAAATACAGCGCAATTGGATAAGCGCAACGTGCTGGGTTTTGCGACGGATATCGGCAGCAAGACCTCCCATACTGCGATTATGGCGCGTTCGCTGCGGATACCCGCTGCCGTCGGTTTTAAGGATGTCAGCGAGCAGATTGAGCATGGCGCATATGCGTTGCTGGATGGGTTCAATGGGTTGTTGATCATCAATCCCACTGACCAGACGTTGTTTGAATATGGCCAGTTGCAGCAGAAGCAAGTGACGCTGCAGGAGAAGTTGCGCGATGTCCTCCAGACTCCCGCGGTCACTCTGGATGGTCATCGCGTGCTGCTGACCGCTAACATTGAAAGCGCTCAGGATACAACCCAAGTGTTGCAGAACGGTGCCGATGGAGTAGGGCTTTTCCGCACGGAGTACCTCTTCATCAACCATGAGCATCCGCCCTCTGAGGAACAGCAATACCAGGACTATAGCGCGGTGGCAAAGGCGCTCAAGCCGATGCCCGTGGTCATTCGAACTCTGGATTTGGGCGGAGATAAGTTCATGGCGCACCGCCCCGTTCCGCGGGAGATGAACCCTTTCCTGGGTTGGCGCGCCATCCGGTTCTGTCTGCAAGAGCGGGATATTTTTCGCGAACAATTGCGGGCCATCCTGCGAGCAAGCGCCGAAGGCAACGTTCGCATGATGTACCCGATGATCTCCGGGTTGGACGAACTGAATCAGGCCAACGCTCTCGTAGATGAGTACAAAGCCGAGTTGCGTGCCGAAGGTTTGCCTTTCGATGAGAACCTGCAAGTTGGGGCGATGATCGAGACGCCCTCGGCTGTAATCGTGGCGGATTCATTAGCTAAGCGGCTGAAGTTCATGAGTATCGGAACCAACGATCTCATCCAGTACTCCCTGGCTGTGGATCGCATGAATGAGAAGATCGCTCATCTATATGAGCCGACTCATCCTGCAATAGTCCGTCTGATCAAGGCGACGACCGACGCCGCTCATAAGCATCAAATCAAAGTGAGCGTCTGCGGCGAAATGGCCAGCGACCCTGTTTTGGCACCTTTGCTCCTCGGATTGGGTGTGGACGAACTTAGTGCGGCTCCAGCATTGGTGCCCCCAGTGAAGTTTCTCGTTCGCCGCCTCAAGTTGAGCGAGGCCCAGGCGCTGGCACGGTTCGCACTGGATTGCGAATCCGCTGTCGAAATTCTAGCCCGCTGCCAGGAATTGGCTCGCGAAATCGCTCCCAGCCTTTTCGAGAACAAATAGCCTGGTGCTGATCTACTCCGGATTCGGGAGTAATACCCGAATCCGGTCCCTCATTTCCTGCCTGGTTTCTTGTAGGGGACAAAACGTAAAGTATTCCGACGCTTTTTGGATCTTGTTTACACTCAGCAGCTTCCAGAGGGGGCATTAGAGGCTTTGGTGTCGCTCTAAGTTATTGTGGATCAGTTATCCGTATTAATCGGACATCGGTATTTCTACGTAGTTTCTAATTCATGGTACTGCTTCTGCATCAAACGCTTGTAGTATGACAAGAAGTAAGGTTTTACTGTTGTTGGGGTGCCTGGGACTGGTGTTCCAGTCCGTGCACGCGCGGCCGGTGGATCAGGTCAAGCCCGTAGCGCCTCCTCCGCCCAAAGTGTACGAAGCTTCCTCTACCGGAATAATGCAACGGCAGAGTGTCCCTGATGCCGGCGCGACTGCATTGCTCCTTGGAGGTGTGATGTCGCTTCTGGCCGTTGCTCGCTATTCCAAGCGTTAGGCGCGTTAAGCTCGCTTTTAGTTTCACTAGCACGGGTTGAAACCTGCGGTTTCTGCCCGTGCTTTGTGTACAGGGTGTGGGATGGATGGCCGTGCATCTATTTAAATTGTGAAGTGAACCAATTTTTGCTTGTCTGTGTGGCACAGCAGCTTTTTGGCGTGCTGTTAGGATTCAAATGGGCACATCCGTCATATTTGCTTTTAGCAGCGCGACCCTGGCTCTATTGCTCGGCCTGATTATCGTGTTCGCAGCCAGGCGGACGACCGCGCGTTGGGCTTTTGCTGGCGGCATGCTGGCTTTGGGCCTTGAGGCCATCTTCTCTGGAGCCGCTCTGCAGTCCACGACGACTGAAAGGATGCTCCATTGGCGCAGCCTTGAGCTTGTAGCCGCTTCTTTCTACCCGGGTTGCTGGGTCCTATTCAGCCTCACTTATGCGCGGGGCAATGCCTCAGAGTTCATTGAGCGCTGGCGCATGGTGGTTATTGGCGCGTTTACCGTGCCGCTCCTTAACGCGCTGGTTTTTGCAGGAGATTTGTTGCGGCCCATACGAAATGGAGAAGATATCCAGGTTGGCGTGTTTTCACTCACCCCGGCTGGCATGTTTGTGGAGCTGTTTCTGGTCATTAGCTCCGTGCTGATCCTGATGAATCTCGAGCGAACGTTTCGGTCGGCCGTCGGCACGATGCGCTGGCGCATTAAGTATGTCGTTCTAGGCCTCGGCCTTATCATGGCCGTGCGCGCCTACACCAGCAGCCAAAGCCTGTTGTTTCGAGCAGCGGATCTTGCTTTCTCGGCAATTGATCTCGGCGCGCTGCTCCTGGGCTGCCTGGTCATGGTGCGCTCCCTATTACGGGTGGGGCATTTTGAAGTAACGGTTTATCCCTCCCATACCATTCTGCAGAACTCCGTCACCGTCATTCTGGCCGGGATTTATTTCCTCAGCATTGGCATGTTTGCCAATTACGTTTCCCATTCCGGCGGCACGCGGGCCTTCCCGCTCAAAGCCCTGGCTGTGCTGCTGCTACTGGTCCTGTTTACGATGGTGCTTCTTTCAGATAGAGTCCGGCTCTATCTCCGGCGTCTCTACGCTCGTTACTTCCAGCGGCCTTTGCACGATTACCGAACGGTGTGGCGCACTTTCACCGAGGGCACTGCCTCCCATGTTGAAGAGGCGGCTCTTTCTCGTGCTGTCGCCAAACTCGTCTCGGACCTTTTCCAAGTGCTATCTGTAAACATTTGGCTGGTAAACCAGGAAAGCCAAACCTTTTCGCTCGTTGCCTCGACCGCACTCAATCAGCAAACCGGTGCCTTTTTAACTCCAGCGGGGCAGGATGCGGATGAGGTCATCCGTGCCTTGCGTGCCAATCCTGATCCTGTGGACCTGGATTCGTCTCTCGAGCATTGGGCCTCGGCGCTTCGGAGATGCAATCCGGGTGAGTTCCGGAAGGGCGGCAACCGCGTGTGTGTGCCCATGCTCGCCCGCGGAGAATTGATTGGGTTCATGACTTTGGGTGATCGGGTGGGCGCGGTGGCCTTCTCTCTGCAGGATTTCGATCTGCTCAAGTGTGTGGCTGACCAGGCGGCAGCCAGCATGCTCAACATTTCGCTTTCGCAGCAGATCTTGCGCGCAAAGGAATTGGAAGCATTCCAAACGATGTCCGCTTTCTTCGTGCACGATCTGAAGAATACCGCCTCGACCCTCTCCTTAATGCTTCAGAACCTTCCGATCCATTTTGATAACCCGGCGTTTCGCGAAGATGCCTTGAGAGCCGTGGGAAAAACGGTGAATCACATCAACAGCTTGATCTCCCGGCTGAGCATGCTTCGCCAGAATACGATTTTAAAGCTGGTGCCTGCTGACCTCAACCAGCTCGTGGAAGAAGGGATAAAATGCTTGGACGAGGTCAAAGGGCTGCAGGTTATAAAAGATTTGGGCGGGGTGCCCGAAACCATGCTTGATCCGGACCAGATGAACAAACTGATCGTCAATCTCGCGCTCAATGCCAGGGAAGCAGTCGGTGCTGGTGGCCGGATTGAAGTTAGAACGAATGCCGATCCCTCCTGGGTTGTTCTTTCCATAACGGATAATGGGTGTGGCATGCCAGCGGAGTTCATCAGCCGCTCCTTGTTCCGACCGTTTCAGACCACCAAAAAACAGGGCATTGGCATTGGTATGTTCCAGTGTAAGATGATCGTCGAAGCGCACCGTGGCCGGATTGAAGTCGAGAGCGCTCCCGGCAAAGGGACAACTTTTCGGGTTTTACTGCCGATCCAGACTATTACGAAATGAAACCGAGATTGCTGATTGTCGATGATGACGAGGAAATCAGGTCCCAGATGAAATGGGCCCTGCTTCAGGACTACGAGATCTTCCTGGCCGAAGATCGACCTTCGGCGCTTGAGAATTTCAGACAGCAGCGTCCCGGTGTCGTCTTGCTGGACCTGGGCTTGCCCCCGCATCCTGGAAGCACGGAGGAGGGGTTTGCCGCTCTCAAAGAAATGATCGGCGAAACGATACCCTGCAAAATAATCATCATCAGCGGCCAGGGCGAAAAGAATAACGCTCTGGAAGCTATCGGCTCCGGTGCCTATGATTTTCTAACCAAACCCATCGATGTCGAGGAGCTCAAAGTCATTCTTCGCCGCACTTTTCATGTGGTGGGGCTGGAGCGCGAGTATCAGCAACTTCAAAAGCATTACGAGACCGAGACCTTCGAAGGAATGCTGGGGACGAGTCCCCAGATGCAGGATGTGTTCAACACCATTCGCAAGGTAGCGACATCCGATGCCCCAGTGCTGCTGCTGGGCGAGAGCGGCACAGGCAAGGAGATGGCGGCCCTGGCGATCCACAAACGCAGTGCGCGCCGGGATGGACCATTTGTGGCGATCAATTGCAGCGCCATCCCTGAGACGCTGCTCGAAAGCGAACTGTTCGGACACGAGAAAGGCTCTTTCACCGGCGCTCACATGCAGCGCAAGGGCAGGATTGAGACTGCCACCGGCGGCACCTTGTTTCTCGATGAAATCGGCGAGCTGCCGGGGCCTATCCAGGTCAAGCTCCTGCGCTTTCTTCAAGGGCAGCGGATCGAAAGGGTAGGGGGAAGACAGGAAATTCAGGTCGATACCCGCGTGGTAGCGGCCACCAATGTGGACCTGGAAGCAGCCATCAAGAGCAACGCCTTCCGTGAGGATTTGTTCTACCGCCTGGCTGTGGTGGTGGTCCGGTTGCCCGCCCTTCGCGACCGCGAAAATGACGTGGTGGTTTTAGCCCAGGATTTCTTGCGCCGTTTTGCGGAAGAAGTGGGCAAGCAGGGATTGGCTTTCGATGCCGAGGCGCGCCGGGCGATGGCGTTGCACTATTGGCCGGGCAATGTCCGGGAACTGCAGAATCGAGTCCGTCGCGCAGTCATCATGGCTGAGGGGCGCAAGATTACTGCGCCAGATCTCGAGCTTGGCGGCACCATGGGGATACCTCATGGCACCAGCCTCAAGGAAGCTCGTGAAGCGGTGGAGCGCGATATGATTCAAAAAGCCCTGCGCAAGCACGGCGGAAAGATCGCCCCAGCAGCCACTGAATTGGGCGTCAGCCGCCCGACTCTTTATGAGCTGATGGAGAAGCTCGATATCAAAAGGGATTGAGTTTACGGGGTCCGCCGAGACGAACCGGGCCCTGAATAAGGCATAACGATTTATGGATCCGTTGCCGTGGCCAGATCATCATCACATGCTCGCCGCGCAGGGCTGGCTTGAACTAGGCAATCCTGCGGAAGCCCTTGCCGAACTGAACAGGGTTTCCGTTGTTGGCAGACAGCATCCCGCAGTTCTTTACCTGAACTGGGATATTCACGCCCATAAGCGGGATTGGGAGCCTTCACTCCAATTCGCCGAGGAGTTGACCCGTTGCCAGCCGGATCATCCCGGAGGATGGATCAGTGTGTCCTTTGCCTTGCACGAGTTAAAACGCACCGCTGAGGCGCGTGATAACCTGCTCCGCGTGCTGCCTCGATTCCCCGATAACCCTACGATGCGTTACAACCTCGCCTGTTACGAAGCCCAGCTCGGCAACCTGGACCTCGCGCGGCACTGGCTCGACGTCGCGTTTGCATTGCCCGGCTCTGAGGAGCTGAAGAATGCGGCAGCCAATGACCCCGACCTGGCGCCCTTGCGACTGAGGTCACAGGGATAAGAAACGGTTTCAAGACCCCCTCGCTTAGAACATGCGCCGCACCCGGATCAGCGACCGGATACGACGTTCATCCCGAATGGGTGA
This sequence comes from uncultured Verrucomicrobiota bacterium, assembly GCA_942493075.1. Classification (GTDB taxonomy): domain Bacteria; phylum Verrucomicrobiota; class Verrucomicrobiia; order Limisphaerales; family UBA8199; genus JBBQYD01. The sequence continues at coordinate 2,078,447 of OW818681.1, forward strand.
GTTGAGATCCAGACTGTTGATTTGAACTCGCTCCGAGGAGTGAATAAACAATTTGTCCTGCAAATAGATTCCCACGTGCACCACGCGTTCCGGGCCTTTTTCCGATGCACGATGCCCAAAAAACAATAGATCCCCTTTGCGGAGGTTCTTCAACTCAGGGTCAATCGAGATTTCCAATCCCTCCTTTGATTGCTGGCTGCTGTTGCGTTTGAGTTCAACCCCGTTCATCCGGAAAACCAGTTGTGTGAATCCAGAGCAATCCAGGCCTTTGGGTGAGTTGCCGCCCCACAGGTACGGACGGCCCATCAGCGCCCGTGCGGTGGCTTCGATGTTTTCCGGAGTTGTTTTCCGACTATTCAACCATGACCGATAAGGCTCGACCTCGAAGGTCTGAAGCCAGCCGGAGCGGCCGTCGGGCAGGCGAAGCTCTGTCCAGCCGTCTTGTTCGGTGGTGGCCCTTGCCAGGTTGCCGAGGACGACGTCACATACCGGCTGAGCACTCTTTTCGGGTTTTTCCCGGAGAACTGTTTCGTGAACGATGATAATGACCAACCCGCCACTTTGCCAGGTATCCACTTCAGTTCGGGTGCAGCGGACGAATGTGCCGTCCTCCAGCCAGGCTTGGTAACCGTCCTGAGCTTCCACCAGGTACCAGTTCCGTCGTTGCTGCAGGAGCTTAACAGGGTAGCCAAGAAGCACCTGGGTGCCCATCTCCGCCATATGCTCAGGCTTCTCGCGTGCGCTGGCGACACTGAGCGTCGAAAGCCCCCAGCTTGGCTCAGCCGTGATGGGCTCACCTGAAATCTGTTGGGTCGGCCCGCGACCGGGAGAACCGGACTTGCACCCGGCCAGGAGGAGCAACCCGGCCATCAAAATTGTGAATTGGAATTTCATTCAGCAGTTACGAACCGACACAGCCCCAGTTCGTAACGGATGCTGTGAGGTAAGTCGAGCCGTTTCAAAGCTCGCTATCCCAGGAGAAACGGCTTCAGCGCCCCATGGACCTCAAGGCTGATAACGGAGTCTGAAAAACCGCAGGTCCGAGAGCTCCGTGTTGGTGGTGCAGAGTTCTCCATCGGCAAGCGAGGGAGCAGGCAAGGTTTCCCAAGCGGAAGCGGTATCCAGGCTTCGGCGGCCTTCCGCCACAAAGTTGGGCGCCCACCCTGGCCACCGAAGAACGCGTGGTTGAGTTGCTACCAACCGGAGCGCTGGAATCTGGATTCCAATTCGGATGACATCGTTTCCGCTATCTGCAACCAGCAGTTCTCCGGAATCCATCACAGCGATCCCTGATGGGTAGTTGAAACGGGCATCACGAGGAGTCCCATCCTTGTAACCTGGTGAGCCTGAGAACCCTCCGACAGTTTGGACTACCCAGTTTGTTCCAGTAGGTGAGATCTTGCGGATTGCGTGATTGACCCTGTCGGCCACGAAAATATTGTCATGGCTATCAACAGCGATGCCTTCCGGATGAGAAAATCTGGCTGCGTTATCTGTGCCATCCACGAAGCCGCTGGAACCAGCCTTGCCCGCGATGGTAGTTACCACCCAGTTCGTTCCGTACAGGGTAACCTTGCGGATCGTTTCATTGAAGGAATCAGCGACAAAAATATTCCCGGCGCTATCTCTTGCCAGCGACTTAGGATACCTAAAACCAGCAGCCATATTGGTTCCATCTGCCGAACCGAACCCGCCACTTATTGTGGAGGTGACCCAGTTGGTTCCGATCGGTGAGATTTTCCGAAGCCCGTAGCCCGTGGCAACAATCACATTAGTCGATTCATCTACAACCAGCGCGGTTGGTGTAAGAAGCGTAGCCACTCCATTCGTGCCGTCCGTAAATCCTCGCTCGCCATCTTTCCCGCTGATCGTCTCTACCCACCAACTGGCCTCCGTGGGTGCAATGCGGCAGACCCGGTTCTCATCCGCAACATAGATGCAACCCCATTTATCCATGACGGCCGCTGTCGGAAAACTGAACAAAGCTGTTTGAACATCTCCCTCTACTCCTCCTCTTACTCCGGGAACTCCTGCTACAGTACTGACCTGCCATGAACCGTTAAGCGGTTCGAGTTGCCGTATCACATGGTTTCGGCTGTCTGCTACCAGGAAACGTCTTCCAGCAGTCTTTGAGATCTGCCCCGGGTCGAGCATCCGGGCTTGTTCGCCCACTCCGTCCGCGCAGCGCGCGTTGGGATTCCCTGCAATCGTCTTTACGATGGTGTTTGCTCCCGTGACGGCGACGCTTCTCACCGTTCCGCTATCGATGTCCACTACACACAGTTCGCCGTTATCCCTCTGGACAATTCCCGTTGGTGCGTTGAACAAGGCGTCTGAGTTGGTGCCGTCAGTCGCACCTGCATGATATGGCTGCCCGGCAATCGTTGTCACGACGGCCTGGTTGCCCTGAATCGTGATCTTTCTCAATACCCGCGCTCCGCCATCTACCACGTAAAGATCTCCGCTTGCGCTCGCGCATATAGACTGCGGAGCTTCAAAGAGCGCCGAGTTGTTGATCCCATCGACACAGCCTCGCACTCCAGGACTGCCTGCCAGAGTTGTGGTCATCCATACCCCACCTGCATAGGTAGTCTTTCGAATAACCCGATTCCCCGTGTCGGCTATATATAAGTTGGTCCGGTTAAAGATTGTTATGCCACTGGGTCTATTAAACCGGGCGTTTTGACCAGAGCCATCCCGATAACCGGACGATGGAGAGCCCATCGTCAGGGGACCCGCAATGCGAGTGATTCGTCCCACGCTGCCAAGCGGTTCTACTTTCTTGATGTTCGAGTTTCCTGTGTCCGCCACATACAGGGTTCCCTGGCCATCTGATACCACTGCCCCGGGGGAGTTGAAACCAGCGTCCATTTCAGTGGAGTAGCCAAGTCCCGCCCAGCGGCCTGTCACGGCCCAGCCTCCGTTGGCTGGCCCAGCCTTTTCAATAGCACTTCCGTTGATAATGAACAGAGCATTTAAAGAGGCATCATAATAGACTCCTGACGCGTCCTGGAACCGTGCCGCCGCACCCGCCCCAGTCTGAGATCCGGGTGAGCCAGGCGTTCCCAGGATTGTGGTCGCCGCCCAATCAGAGCCTTGAGGCGCAAGCTGCCGCACCACAAAATTCAACCTGTCCGCGATAAAAATCCGGCCATCTGGATGCACTGCCACACCGCTGGGGTGGCCAAACAACGCTTGCTGGTTTGTCCCATCGCGATGACGCGTGCCGCTTTTGCCAGCGATGGTTAAGTAGTGGAAACCTTCAGCACCAGCCTGGGCCGGCATCAGGCAGGTTAGATAGGCCGCCGAGATGATCAGCAGGTTGCGAATAAGCGGGTATGTTCTCATTGCTATGGCAGTAACAGAATTCTGGGGAGACTTTACACAATGTGAAAGTCATAGCAACATCAAATCGCGCGCCTGTCGGCGCGAGCGGCGCGAGCAGCACCTGCCATTCCAGCAGGGGAGAAAGACTCGTGGTGCGTGGAGTGCCTGCCAGAGATGGGCGGCAGAGGTTGCGTCTGAGCTGAGATGCGCTATCTACACCTGCTCTATTCTCACCGTATCGAGCAGAGTTTCGAAATCATTCTCGTCAGCCGTCAGCAAACACGTTGCCTTGGCCTTTTCTGCAGCGATTGCATGTAGAAAATCATGAATCCTGCCACCGCGCACACCACGCCTCCGGGTCTGTTCGAGGGCTTTGATTACCTCGGAACTGCTCAGTTCAACAAACTCAAGGTGCTTGGCAATATCAAACACCATTCGTGATGCGGCGGAGGCGTCGACCCGAATGGTTAGATTGCCGGATGTGAGGGCCGAGAAAACCTCCGCGAGCGAGTGGGTGCGTGTAACACCACTTTCATTGCTCAAACGGATACGAAGGGCGGGGTCGACGAAGCACTCCACCAAGGCTGATGAGTCCCAGTAAGCACTCATTTCGCGTCTCGCTCCACGCGAACCGCCTTAGCTATTGTCTTTCGGTCAATGGAACGAGGCAGCATCAAATACCCCTCTGGGGACTTGACTGGTTCAACCAGGGGGACATCTGCTTCGTCCAGTTCGACCAGGCGGATGCTGCCATCCGGCATGCGACTAACAGAAAATGGCTTTCCAGGAGGGAAAAGGTCTTTGGACGTGAGGCGCCCGCTGCTGTCGGCGACTAGTTTCACAATCAAATTATCCTATGGATTTCTGAGAAAGCAAGGCCCTCATGCGGTGGTGCGGTGGTGCGGTGGTGGTGGAACCGAACCCGATCACGGTTGCTCGATTGTGAGGTGGTCTGGAAGCGCACCCCGATTACCCCGTTTAGGGGGGCTCGTTTTTTATGGCGCACCGGGACAAAAACCATTAAATCAACTTCATATGAAACCTGGAACTCCTGTAAATCGGCTGATTGGAGACATGCCCAAGATCGGAATCCGTCCTGCCATTGACGGTCGGCGGAATGGTGTTCGTGAATCGCTCGAGAAGACGACGATGGGCATGGCCAAATCAGTCGCGCGCCTGATTGAATCAACCCTGCGTCACTCGAATGGTCTGCCCGTGGAGTGCGTCATAGCTGATACCTGCATCGGCGGGGTGGCCGAAGCCGCAATGGCTGCGGAGAAATTTCGCAAGTCCGGCGTGGGAGTTTCTCTTACTGTGACACCTTGCTGGTGTTACGGCTCGGAAACCATGGACATGGAGCCTGGCATTCCCAAGGCTATTTGGGGTTTCAACGGCACAGAACGTCCCGGCGCAGTGTACCTGGCGGCAACCAGCGCGGCGCATAACCAAAAGGGACTCCCGGCTTTCACCATTTACGGTCGCGACGTTCAGGACATCGGAGACACTAAGATTCCGCAGGACGTCAGGGAAAAAATCCTGAGTTTCGCCAAGGCGGGATTGGCAACGGCGACAATGCGCGGCAAGTCCTATCTTTCAGTGGGCGGGGTTTCCATGGGAATCGCAGGTTCCATTGTCAACCAGGATCTCTTCGAGGACTACTTCGGGATGCGCGTGGAAGCCATTGATATGACCGAGTTGGTGCGGCGTGTGGAAAAGAGTATCTACGATCAGGAAGAGTTTAAACGGGCCATGGCGTGGACCCGCAAGAACTGTCCGGAAGGCCAGGACCGCAACCAGAAGCCCAATTCCCGCAAACGCAAGGATTGGGAATGGGAGTTCGTCGTAAAATGTGCTTTGATCGTGCGCGATCTAATGGTCGGCAACCCACGGTTGGCCAAGATCGGTTACGGGGAAGAGGCGTTGGGTCACAACGCAATTGTCGCTGGTTTCCAGGGCCAGCGGCAGTGGACCGACTACTACCCCAACGGTGATTTCCTGGAAGCGATACTCAATTCGTCGTTTGATTGGAACGGAATTCGCGAACCGTTCATCGTTGCCACGGAGAATGACAGCTTGAATGGCGCCTGCATGCTGCTGGGTCATCTGCTCACCGACACAGCACAGATCTTTGCTGACGTTCGGACCTATTGGAGCCCGGATGCAGTGAAGCGCGTGACTGGCATGGATCTGCCTGCAGAAGCCAGCGGCGGTGTGTTGCATCTGATCAATTCCGGGGCGGCAGCACTGGATGGTTGTGGCAAACAGATTCGTGATGGCTCGCCGGTGATGAAGCCTTTCTGGGAAATCACCCCGGCCGAAGCCGATGCGTGCTTGAACGCAACCGTGTGGCCACCGGCCAGCCTGGGGTATTTCCGCGGAGGCGGATATTCAAGCTGCTATGGAACGCGTGCGCACATGCCTGCCACTATGTTCCGACTAAACATGGTCAAAGGTCTCGGCCCGGCTCTGCAAATCGCAGAAGGCCATTTTGTGGATCTTCCAGAGCCGATCTACTCGGTTCTTGAGGGACGCACCGATCCCACATGGCCTTCGCACTGGTTTGTTCCGCGCACTTCAGGAGACGGACATTTCCGTGATGTTTACTCGGTAATGAATGCGTGGGGAGCGAACCACGGAACTATCAGCTACGGCCACATTGGTTCGGAACTCATCAGCATGGCTGCGATGCTCCGCATTCCAGTCTATATGCATAATGTAGGTAACGACCGGATATTCCGCCCGAGCGTGTGGACGGCGTTTGGAGCGGCTGATCTGGAGTCTGCGGATTTTCGTGCGTGCTCCAGCTTTGGACCGTTGTATCGAAAAGTGTAAACGTTTACTTGACCCTCGCCGGAACGGTAGCCCGTATCCGGCGAGGTGCCGCAAGCCAATTTCAGCAGCCCAACCTCGCAAAGGTCCGTTTAGTGGGGAACTTGGCTTCCTTGCGCTGAACTGCAATTTACGTCATGCTCCGAGTATGGGGTCGGCGCAAATTCTGGCTTTATTGATGGTGTTCGCCTTTGCCGGCGCCAGTTTTTTCTACTCACTGGCGGAGACGGCGCTCTTTTCTTTGAGCAAATGGCAGGTAAAGCAGCTAGCTGAAAAGAATCCCTCTGCCGGAGGGATTGTCGCCCGTTTGCTGAACCGTCCACAGGACCTGCTCGCTGCCATGGTCTTGGGAACCACGTTCGCCGTCGCGGCCATGCTTGCGGTGGCCCTCTGGATGGCCATCCACCGTCAATGGCCCGCAGTAATTACGATCACCTCCCTCTTTCTAATCAGCCTCGTTTACGGGGAGGTGCTCCCGAAAACAATGGCCGTTCGCAATCCCGATGTCTGGGCCTTGCGTATCGCGCGGCCTCTAGTGTTGTTGGTGAGCGTCAGTCTCCCTCTGTGCCGGATCGCGCAAGCGATTAATCAGGCGTTGCTCAAGCTTCTCGTGCCCCGCAGTGTTCAACCGCACATTGTCCTGACCGATGCTGACTACCAGGAATTGATCGAAATGGCCTGCCAGCAGGGCACATTGGAACGATCCGAAAAGGAAATTATTCTCCAGATTATTAGCCTGGATCGGCGGACGGCAGCGGAGGTCATGCTGCCGCGATCCCGAATGCCTTCGATTTCAGACGATCTCTCGATCGAGGATATGATTGCGGCGACAAGGAAACATAAGCGGCGGCATTTGCCCATCTATGACGAATCATCCGATACGATTGTGGGTATTTTGAATACTCGGGCATTGCTGCTTGATCCGCAAATTGATCTCGCTGATGCCATTGAGTTGCCCTCGTTTGTACCTGAGACAATGAACCTCCTGCAGTTGTTGATCAGCCTGCAGCGTCAGCGGCGCGGCTTGGCTATGGTGCTGGACGAGTTTGGTGGCACCGCAGGCATGGTGACTTTGGAGGATATCCTGGAGGAGGTCGTAGGACAGATTCGCCCTGAAGTCGAGTCGGAGCGCTTTCTTCTGAGCAAGATTGCTCCCGGGAAGTGGCGAGCATCCGGAGCAATGCGGTTGGATGACTTCAGACGTGAGTATCCACAGCTCGGGGACGTTCCGGAAGTGGAAACCATGGGAGGCTTGCTGTTGAAACTGCTGGATGTCGTTCCGGTGCCTGGGGAGTCCGCTTCCTTCCGCGGGCTCAAGCTGACAGCTCAGGTAGCGGACGAACGCCGCGTTCGTGAGTTGCTGGTCGAAGTAGAGCGGCCGGTGGCGGGCAGCATGGTCAACCCGGGAGGATCAGTCACATGAACCTCGATTGGCTGGCGTGGTGCGGTTTCGGATTTTGCCTCGTGCTGTCGTTCGTTCTTTCAGGAATGGAAGCGGGGGTATTCGCCCTGAGCCGCTTGCGCATCCGGCAGTTGATGCGCTCAGGCCGTCCCTCGGCTGCGGTGCTCCACGGTTTTCTAGAGCATCCTGAGAACTTTCTTTGGACCATTCTGGTAGGCAACACCATTGCCAATTTCCTGATCCTTGGATGGGTGATCATCGTCCTTCAGCGCGTTCCGGGAGAATCGCTCCCGCTGTTCATCGGTTTGTTCGCTCTGTTTGTTTTTCTGTTTTTCACGTTCTTCGATTTGCTCCCCAAGATGCTCTTCCGCAGCTATCCCAACCGCATGTGTCTCTATCTGGCGCGTCCATTCCAGGTGTTCCATAGGTTGCTGGGGCCTTTGGTGGCGCTGGTAGAATCCGTTTCGGGTGCCTTGCTCAGGTGGCGGGGAGGGAAAGCCTTCACGGGCCACCTGTTTGGCAACCGAGAGGAGCTTCGGTTGGTCATGCAAGAGTCGAGCCAGGGCCTTAGTTCTGAAGAGCGAACGATGATCAACCGGGTTTTGGACCTTCAGGGACTCACGGTACGGCAGGCGATGGTCCCGCTGGCCAGCGTCGCGATGGTTGCGCCTGAAGTTTCATTGGAGGATGTGATCAAGCTTGCACAAGCACGCGGGTTCACCCGTTTCCCTGTTCGTGAAGAGAGAGAAGGACGCGGGCGCATAATCGGACTATTGTCTCTGAACCGCTTGCTCTATGAACCGGACTTGAACCTGGCTCGACCGGCATCAGAGTTTGTGCTGCCGGCATTGTTTCTGGAAGAAGATGCCCGGCTGGAAGTGGCCTTGCGGCGGATGCAGCGAAGCGGCCATCGGTTGGCGATTGTACTTTCGCGCGATCAACGCGAGATTGGTGTCATCAGTTTGCAGGATGTTTTGAAGACCTTGTTCGGAGAGGTGAACCTATAATATGGAGTGGAGCGAGATTCTATCAATCCTCTGGCGCGTGCTGGCCGTCGTGGTGCTGGTATTTCTAAACGGCTTTTTTGTGGCGGCCGAGTTTGCCTTGGTGAAAGTCCGGGAAACGCAGTTGCGCCCGCTGATTGAGGGCGGCAACCGAAGAGCAAAGCTCGCCGATCACATCCACAAGCACCTGGATTCGTTTCTGAGCGCCGCCCAATTGGGCATCACGCTCGCCAGCCTGGGCCTCGGCTGGATTGGTGAGCCGGTCTTCTCCGCATTACTCGCCCCGGTGTTTACCTGGATGGGGGTGGAGTCCGAGCATGTCCGCCACGTTCTGTGCGTCGCGGTAGGTTTTTCAGTAATCACTTTCCTGCACATTAGTGCGGGGGAACAGGCCCCTAAATGGCTTGCGATTCAGAAACCACTGCCGGTCACGCTTTGGATTTCCTATCCAATGCTCTGGTTTTACAAAATCTCCTATCCGTTTGTTGTGGTGCTGAACAAGTTCTCCCAATGGCTGTTATTGCAAGCAGGGGTGCAGCCTGTGTCAGAATCCGAGACGGGTCATTCGGAGGAAGAACTGAGGCTGCTTCTGGCGGCCGGGCATAAGGTCGGAAAAGGAAGCACCCTTAGCCGGGAGATTCTGCTCAACGCCCTGGATTTGCGCAGGCGTTTTGTTCGGGAGGTGATGCGTCCGCGCCAGGAAATTGTGGCACTTGATACGACCGCCACGATCGCGGAATGCCTGGATGTGGCTGAGAAGACGCGCTACTCCCGCTTTCCCCTTTGCGAAGGAGGCGATCTGGAAAAGACACGCGGGGTGGTTCATATCAAAGACCTTTACGCCATGCGGCTTAAGGTGAGCAACGGCGCGGATCTGCTGCCTGTGGCGCGCAAGCTCATTTACGTGCCCGAGAGCGCCCGGCTCGAGAAACTGTTGCAGACGTTTCTCGATCGCAAATCCCACCTCGCAATCGTCGTGGATGAGTATGGCGGAACGGTGGGCATGGTGACCTTGGAGAACATTCTGGAAGAGTTGGTAGGACAGATTCAGGACGAGTTTGATCAGGAAAAACCGCTGCTAGTAAGGAACGGGGAAGACGTATGGGACGTTTCAGGTGCACTGCCACTGCACGACCTCGCTCAGTTAACGGGACAGCGCCTCGAAGAGGAAGGCGTCACGACTGCCAGCGGTTATATCACACAGCGCCTGGGAGGATTTCCCAAAGTGGGTGATGTGCTTCCGCTGGGTCCCTTTGAAATGCGGGTCGAGCAGACTGATGGCATGCGCGTGGCTCAATTCAAACTCACCCGCAAATTGCAGCCAGAGCCCAGCCCTGAGATCTAGAGCCCGGTTTTGCCGGAGTTTCTTTCGGCTGCCCGGTTCCATGCACCAGCCGCCGCGGGAGCAATAATCAGCAGCATCGAAACAGCTACCGCACGCCACTGATGCGCAGTGACCGCAGCTATCAGAAGGCAGAGTTGCAGCGCACACCACACACCCAGGGGCAGATAATCGGTTCGGGGTGGCACCGGCTTCTTTACCAGGAAGAATGGCATGCAAAAAAGCAGGATCAGCATGCCGGTTAATCCCCAACCCAGGAAATTTGTCACAGGAGCCGAATACCAGGTTAAGGGCAGTTTCGTGACTCCCCAACGCCAGAGGTCGTTTTGCTGAGCGAATGGCTCCAAGGCCAAGCTAAAGCCGACGATTAGAGCTATGCTTAAAGCACTAAGGGCCAGCCCGTAGTCTCTCGTTCGACGGCGATGGCTCAGCATGGCTTGGGCGCTGCCACGGGCCGCAAGGAACACCGCCAGCCAGAGGACGGGCAGGGACCAGGGCAGGGGAGGAAAGAGCAATTGCCCCGCGTTATGGAGGTAAACACACGGCCCGAAGGGAATCGAGAGCGAAGCGTTTAAAGCATGCGCGGTCCCGCCGATGACCCCGGCGATCAAGCCGATCGCCATCAGGTTCTGGCCAGGAAGATCCCGAGCCAAAGCCGCCAACATTGAAGCGCTGGCCAGCACGAGCAACACCCCATAGGGCCAGCGGCCGGCTGGCCCGCCCCCTGGACCTAGACGAACACAGACATACGCCGCTTCCAGGGTGAACAGCCATGCGAGAGTAGTGCGGAGCGTCTGGGGCAACCGCTCAAACGGCCGGGGGCCCAGCCTCAGATCATTAAGCGGCAACCGCTTCATGAGGACCGTTCCGCTCCAGGATCGCCACCGCCGCTGCGTGTTCCTGGGTGTGTGTCAGACTGATCAAGAGCACTTGGGCCTGGCGTTCAGCCAGCAGCTTTTTGCCGTTTTCATGAAGAATGACGATTGGCTCCCCGCTTGGTTTATGGGCGATCTCCATGTCTTTCCAGCCGAGTTTTGCGCCAATACCGGTGCCAAATGCTTTTGAAATCGCTTCTTTTGCCGCAAAACGCGCGGCTAAAAACGGACCAGGATCTTTATGCGAAAGGCAGTAGTCCACCTCCGACTTGTGCAGAATTCGATCGAGGAACCGATTCCCGAATTTCTCGTGCGAGCTTCGGATGCGCGCGACTTCGATCAGATCTATGCCTATGCCGAGAATCATGCGGATTTCATCGCCTGCAACATTTGCTGAACGGCGTCTGAGATGCCGACAGTGATGGCGCGGCTCACAATGCTATGACCGATGTTCAACTCCACGATCCCGGGGATGCGCTGCATCCAATGCACGTTGTCGTAGTTCAAACCATGTCCTGCATTCACCTTTAGTCCCAACGCCTGAGCCTGGCGTGCACCTTTGAGAAGTCGTTCAAATTCGTGGTCGCGAGCGGCAGGATCTTCAAATGCTTCTGCGAATGCGCCTGTGTGTAATTCGATGAATTGAGCTCCGGTCTTCGCAGAGGCTTCGATCTGCGCAGGGTCGGGTGCGATGAACAGGCTCACTTCGATCCCTGCATCGTTCATCCGTTTCCGCGTGTCCGATAAGGAAGCCAGGTGCCCCGCTACCTCCAGGCCGCCCTCCGTGGTGACTTCTTCCCGTTTCTCGGGAACAAGGCAAATGATGTCAGGCTTGAGCTTCAGCGCGATCTCCGCGATCTCCCGCACATCAGCCATTTCAAGGTTCAAACGGGTCTGGATTTTCTCACGCAAGGCTTGCACATCGCGGTCCTGAATGTGCCGCCGATCCTCCCGCAAATGTGCCGTGATACCATGTGCCCCCGCTGCTTCACAGATTAACGCCGCTCCCACCGGGTCGGGTTCACCCACAAGTTTCCGGCGATACCGTGCTTCGCGCAAGGTCGCCACATGGTCAATATTGACTCCTAGCTTCATCACTTCTGATAGTATGATTCTCCCGCAGGCAACTGCGCAAACAATTATACGCCGCTACAGCCGCAGGAAAATCTTCCGTCGATACAGGAAATAGACAAACCAAAATGCGAGCATCAACCCGACAATGGACACAGCCATATCGCCCGCACCCTTCGCGATCTGGGTGTCCAGGAACACCTTGATGTCTCCACCGACAAAACGTGGGGAGAGCTTGCGAAACCCACCAATGATGTTGTTCGCCAAATAGATGGTAATCGAGTTCATGCCCATCCAGACAAACGGCTGGCACCAGCCCCGTCGCTGCCAGATATCCACTACCTGATAGAACACTCCTAGAAGCATTGCGCTGTAGCCCCCCGCCACCAGTACATACGATGAGGTCCAAATCTTCTTTATCACTGGGAATTGCTGATGCCATCGCCACCCGAGCGCCGCAGCCAATGCACCTGCGCCGATCAAGTAGATCACTTTCTTCTGGTCTCCTATCCGTTGCGACGCCAGGAGCAGCCCGGCGAACACCCCGAGTAACGCGGTGGCCACGGCTGGAACGGTGCTTAAGATCCCTTCCGGGTCGAAGTAATCCTCATACTTGCGCCCAGGCAGATACATGAAATCGAAATGGCTCGTGAGATTATGCCCCCGATCGAACTGGCCTGTTACGCGATTGGTCGTTCCGTAGAAGAGCTTTTCTGCTGCCGCCCAGGACTCGCTGTTACGGACAGCGGACGGGTTCTCGGGCTTCTGGATCAGGGCGGCCGCTTGAGGATCGCCACGTTGTTCCGCAACCACGGCAAGGTGTTCCTTCTCCAGCTTTATATCTCGAATGGGATAGAAACTCATCATCGCCCAGTAGGAAACGAGGATCGCTGCGCAAATTCCAACAAGCATGCGGGGTTTGAAATAGCAGTAGAGCAGACCGGCAAAAGTGTAACCCAGCGCGATCCGGTTCAGCACTCCCATCAGGCGCATATCCGGCCAGGGATTGGTGAAACCGCCTGAGTAAAAAATACCTACAATAAACAGAAGTGCGCCTCGCTTGAGCACGCGTTTAACGGCTTCCCCACGGCCGCTTGTTGCTATTGTCTTGTTTAGCGAAAAGACGGTAGAAACGCCTGCGATGAACAGGAACAGAGGAAAGATCAGATCGTAAAATCGAAAACCCTCCCATTCCGCGTGATCCAGTTGCTCAGCCAGGAACACGGTCGGCTTGGATTGGCTCATCCGGTTCAGGGCATAAACAAGGGAATCCGCGCCAATGATCCAGAACATGTCGAATCCCCGGAGTGCATCCACCGACATCAGGCGCTTGGACACGGGTTCGGCGCCTGGCGCGAGCTTTACCGCTTCAGCTTGGGCGTTTGTTGCCATCGCTTGACACTACCTGCTGCGAAAAAAACGGAAAGCCAAAACTAACCTCCGCAAGGGGTCGTCTGCGGCTCATGGCCAGAGCGCTGCGCATCCAATACCCCTTAGGAAGCTTGCTAATGCTCTTGCGCACGCTATGTTTCTGGCGGTTTTGGAAGAACGGAGAATCGCTCGCCCGGCATGCCGGGAGGGAGGAAAGTCCGAACACCGCAGGGCACGATGCCGCGTAACCCTCACGGGATACACGCGGGTGGTTAGGCCGCGAGGCCTGCCAACGGACAGTGCCACAGAGAATATACCGCCATGGATTCGCAAGAATCCATGGTAAGGGTGAAAAGGTGGGGTAAGAGCCCACCGCTCCAAGCGCAAGTGAGGAGGCACGGAAAACCCCATCGGGTGCAAGGCCAAATAGGGGGCTACGAAGCGGCCCGCTTCAATCTTCGCGAAAGCGGAGTGGGTCCCGGGTATTGGCTGCTTAGACAAATGATTCTCTCCCCGGTTTCCGGGAAGACAGAATTCGGCTTATAGTTCTTCCAAAACTGTTTTTTCAACGCCGTTCGAGGACGGCCGCCGGGCTGGCGTTACCGAAGAGGTCGATGGCCGTTAGCGCCGCTGCTTCTGGCGCCAGATTCGGCAGCCCCAATGAAGTGGTTGCGCCGTCAATTACCTCGGTGCGCCATTCTCCGGCACGCCGGGTTTGGAGCACCCAAAAACGCACCTTGTCAATGCCTGTCGCTTTCCAGGAGGCCTTCAGGCCAAGTCCTGAACCCGCCATCTTAAATTGTGGTTTGCCCGGGGAGACATTATCCAGCCAGGTGACCGCTGGAGGCACCGTTCGTTGGGGGTAAACGTCCTTGAGCAGGCTGGCTCGAAAATCTGGATTCCTCAGAAGGCTCTTCATATTCCAATGCACATGCCCTGCCACGCCTTCCTGTTTCCGGGCAATTTGGATCTGACTCACAATTTCGCCCGAGCGCCAGGCCCGCGGCACCTTGGTAGAATCCAAGCCGGCCAAAATGTGCCGGCCTTTGGGATTCTGCTCCGTCCACCAATTCAGCAGGACCGGAAAACTTTGCGCAGGAGGCTCAATGGCCCAGTAGAGCTGGGGCACGAGATAATCCATCCAGCCTTCGCGTGACCATTTCCTCGAATCCGCATACAATTCCGAGTAGGCATCGAGACCTTTGATCTGGGCTGGGTTATTCGGGCGCCAAATGCCGAATGGGCTGATGCCGAACTTAACCCACGGCTTCACCGCTTTCACCGATCGGTAGGTGCGCTCGATAAACTTGTCCACATTTTGCCGGCGCCAATCCTCGCGGGTCAGATTGGTTCGCTTGCCATATCTTTCCCAGCTCTGGTCATCAGGGAAGGGGATTTCAGCACCTTGGGCGTTTCGCTCCTTATACGGATAAAAATAGTCATCGAAATGAACGCCATCCACGTCGTAGCGCTTCACTACGTCCATAACCACCCGCACGGAATGGTCCTGAACCGCGGGTTCACCCGGATCAAGCCAAAGCTGGCGGCCATACGTTCGAACCAGTTCCGGGTGGGTCTTGCTGATATGGGTCGCGGAAACCGGATTCCGTGCGGAGGGGTGCCGAGCTCGATAAGGATTAAACCAGGCGTGCAACTCCAGGCCTCGGGCATGAGCCTCTCGAACCGCATAACTAAGCGGGTCGTAAAAGGGGCTTGGCGCTTTCCCCATCGAGCCAGTCAGATACTCGGACCAGGGTTCGATCCGAGACGCATAGAGGGCGTCACAGCCCGGGCGGACTTGGAAGAAAACGGCATTGAGCTTGAGTTCCGCGGCGCGATCCAGAATCGCCAGGAGTTCCGCCTTTTGCCGTGCCACGCTCATGGAATTGCTGGAGGGCCAATCGATATTGGCGACAGTGGCTACCCAGACTCCACGGTACTCCCGAGCCAGGGCAGGTGCGGTTTGGCGCGAAGCCACATAAGTAGCAGCCGTTGCCTGGCAAAGGACCAGGAATAACCCAAGCAGGGAGCAAAAGCGCATACCCTATAATGGTCCGAAACGCCGATGGCATACAATAGGAAAGCTTGTGTATTGACGGAAGCTGAGTTGCGTGAGAAGAGAATGGGCTTATGGAATGGATCACCGCGCCGGAGATTTGGATCAGTTTACTAACCCTGACGTTGCTGGAAATCGTGCTGGGGATCGACAACCTTGTTTTCATTTCCATTGTCAGTGGAAAGCTGCCGGTAGACCAGCAGCCTCGGGCCAGACGTTTGGGCCTGAGTTTGGCACTCATCACACGCATCCTGCTCCTGATCGGGCTGGCATGGGTTGTGGGCCTGGTAAAACCCTTCTGGCAGGCCACGGTGTTCGGCTGGGAATTGGCTATCTCTGGAAAGGATGTGATCCTTATTCTAGGTGGGTTGTTTCTTCTGGCGAAGAGCACCTACGAAATCCACGAACGCCTTGAGGGACACGATGAGAGCGGCGCTCCGAAGGTGACACCTACTTTCAGCAGTGTCCTCGTTCAGATCGTCATGCTGGATATCGTCTTTTCGCTCGACTCAGTCATTACTGCCGTCGGGATGGTCAAGGAGATAGGCGTGATGATAGCCGCGGTGGTGATCGCCATGATCATCATGGTTATTTTCGTCAACCAGATCAGTTCGTTTGTGGACCGGCATCCGACCATCAAGATGCTTGCCCTGTCGTTCCTGATCCTCATCGGCACAATGCTCGTGGCCGAAGGGTTGCACCAGCACATAAACAAGGGCTATATCTATTTTGCTATGTTCTTTGCCCTGGGCGTTGAGATGCTAAACCTGCGTTTGCGGACAAAGAGTGAGAAGGTGAAGCTGCACCAGCCTTACCACTAAGCGAAGAGCAGGGAATCCGCCACACTGTTGACGGCTGTCCTCCGCCTCCACGTGGGACGCTCTACGATGATTTGTATCCCGGGAGCGTACATAACCCCCCCCCCCTGGAAACAAATCCAAGGGGGCGAGAAAAGGATCGCTCTACTTGATCGTCGTTGCGCCTGCCGCCGGACGTGAAGTGAAGAGGGTCGGCTTGATCTTGGTCCGTTTTTCGTATTCAGCCGCGATGGTATTGGAGATCGAGGTGATCGAATCGGCGCGAATCAGAGCCACGGTGCATCCGCCAAAACCGCCACCAGTCATGCGGCAGCCGTAAACTCCCCCCTTGGCGCCAATGTTCAGAGCGATATCAACCACGGCATCGAGTTCGGGGCAGCTCACTTCATAATCTTCACTCAGCGATTTGTGGCTGGCATACATCAACTGGCCCACTGTCGGCCAGTTGGAGTTGCGCACACCCTCCGCCGCGTGAATGGTGCGCTCGATTTCTCCGATGACGTGGCGCGCGCGGCGATAGACCAGATCGCTCAGTTTGTTTTTAGCCTGTTCCAACTGATCAGCCGTAACATCCCGAAGAGATTTAACACCCAGGAGACGGGCGGCTTCTTCGCATTGCGCCCTGCGTTGGGCATACTCGCCCCCAGTGAGTTCATGCTTCACGTTGGTGTTGGTGACCAGGAGGGCGACCGAAGGATCGGTCATCGGTACCAAAGTGGTTTCGCGCGAGCGGCAGTCGAGCAGCAGAATATGATCCTTGCGACCCATCACGGAGATAAACTGGTCCATGATGCCGCAAGGCATCCCGGCATACTGGTGCTCGGCCTTCTGACAGAGCAGAGCCTTTTCCACTGGATCAAGCTTGTGCCCGGTAATGGATTCAAGAAGGGTGGCGGTGGCGACTTCCAGAGCCGCGCTGCTGGAGAGCCCGCCGCCCATCGGCACTGTAGAATTGAGCAACGCGTCAAAGCCGGAAGGAACCACGCCGCGCTCAACAAACCCAGCAATAACACCCATCGGATAGTTGTACCACGTGCCCTTGGGGGCAGGCTTCATCGGCTGAGTGGGATCGATTACCCCAGCCTCGCCTCCTTTCACATCTTTAATGGTGATCTTGTTCGTGGTAGCTGGCGCGGCAGCAATGATGGTGTAGCGCTCAATCGCCATCGGAAAAACGAACCCATCATTGTAATCCGTGTGTTCGCCGATCACGTTGACGCGTCCCGGGGCAGCCGCGATCCATTGAGCGGGGCGACCGTAGGTTTTTTCGAAGTCCTGAGCGATCTGATTGGCCAATTCGTTGAGCGTCATAGTGTGTTATTGCGTTAGGAATCTGTAAATGGTCGTTTGCGTGTAAACCGCTCCGGGACGGAGGATCACCGATGGAAACTGGGGTTTGTGTATGGAATCCGGGTAATGCTGTGTTTCCAGGCAGAAGCCGCAATGTTGGATATAGCGCTGGCCTCCCTTGCCGGTGAGCGAGCCATCCAGGAAGTTGGCCGTATATAGCTGGACACCCGGCTCCGTTGTCCAAGCCTCCAGCACCCGTCCGCTTTGCGGTTCGCGCACCCAGGCAGCGAACCGTGGACCCTTGCCTGGATCATCGATGACAAAATTATGGTCGTAACCGGCAGGCGAGCCGCCCAATGCTGAGAAACGAGACCCGATCGGTGTGGGACGTGTGAAGTCCATCGGCGTGCCCGCAACCGGCCGTATTTCACCGGTGGGGATCAGATTCTCATCCGCCGGTGTGAATGCGCGTGCGCCCAGCTTGAGTTCGTGATCGAGAACGGTTCCTCGTCCCGCCAGATTGAAATAGGAGTGGTTTGTGAGGTTCAGAATCGTCGCCTGGTCCGTGGTCGCACGGTAATCCAAACGCAACTCATTGGCATCCGATAATTCCATGCTGACCCGGACGTCCATGTTCCCTGGGTAACCTTCCTCTCCGTCCGGGCTGCGGTAAAAAAACTCCACTGCGCGGTCACTGGTCTGAGCATCCCACAACTTTTTGCTGAAACCTTCAATGCCGCCATGCAAATGGTTCGGGCCGTTGTTTACAGCAAGTTTGTAGGTTTTGCCGTCCAAATCGAATCGGCCTCCGGCAATGCGGTTGGCAAAGCGCCCGACGGTGCATCCAAAATAGGGATGGTCAGCGAGGTAACCTTCCAGCTTGTCGAATCCGAGCACCACGTCACCCAGTTGGCCATTGCGATCGGGCACGTGCAGTTCGGTGATGATCGTGCCCAGGTTGGTAACCTTCGCTACCAGGCCGTGGCTGTTGGTGAGGGTGAAAAGTTCCGCCGTTCGGCCATCCGGCAGTGTGCCAAAAATCTCCCGCTTGATTGTTGCATTCACGTTTTTCCTTCTTTCCTGAACATGGAACCTGAAGCGAACACCGCCACAGATCTTTCGCGACAACCGCCTGGCCGCACGGCAGGGCAAAGGATGCCACTGCCTGTGATCCTCCAAGGAATGATCCCCGAGCTACTTCTTGTCGGCGTTCTGCTCTTCTGCCTTCTTACCCCGCACAGCCATCATGAGCATCCAGGCGCCGAATACCAGCAGGAGGATGCCCCAGTAAAGGTTCACGTTGATGTCGAGCGAGCGCTCATACATCTCCTTGTTAGAACCAGTCACCAAACCGTAAACCAGCATGATGGCGCCAATCAGGCTGAACATCAGGCCAATCGGCCAACGTATATCAAGACCCATAACAGCTATTCCTTTCGATTACCGGAAGATAATGTTGAGAATGATACAGCACACCAGGAGCACAATACCCAGGGTGGCTGGACGCAGATACCATCGCGCCTCGTCGTCCTTGAGCTTGGGCGTGAGCGAATAGACCAGGCCGCGCAGTTCGTCGTCTGTCTTTGTGCGCCGGGTCGCCAGCGAGATTCCCAACGTGAGGACGAAGCAAATAATGAAGGCGAAGCTGGCGAGCCAGAAATTCTGGGCCATTTCGCTCGGGAAGGAACTTACCACGTGGAGATAGCCGCCTTTGACGCCAGGTTGGTTCCCTGCGGTAATCGTGAGGGCGTGGAACAGGGCCGAACTGCCGATGCCGCCGAACAAGCCTAGAAATGCTCCCGTCGCGGTGGTGCGTGCCCAGAACATGCCGAGCAGGAAGGTGGCGAACAGCGGTGCGTTCACGAAGCCAAACACCAACTGGATGATATCCATCGCGTTGTTGTACATGGAGGCAAAGTAAGCACAGGCAATGCTGAGCAGGATGCCCACAACGGTGATGGCCTGTCCCATCCGGAAGTAGTGGGCGTCGCTCTTATCCTTAGCGATATAGGCTTGGTAAATGTCGTAGGTCCACACTGTGTTGAACGCAGTTACGTTACCAGCCATGCCGGACATGAAGGAGGCCAGCAACGCCGTCAACGCCAACCCGAGCAGTCCGGGCGGGCAGTACTTCTTCACCAGCGAGAGAATAACACCGTCGTAATCGTATTCGGAAATCGCGTTATAGAGACCGTTCTTGATCTCAATGTCCTTCATGCCGCCGGCTGCGCTGATCAGGGCCGCCGTCCGTTCCGGATTCATCTTGCGCCCGATGGCTGCACTGACGGCCTTGACTCCCGCCTCCGTGTCCGCTCCAGCATTCTTTACAACCTCAACGGCTCTATCGTACGAAGCTTCAGCTACGATCGGCGGAGGAATGCGGTAGTTTTTGTCAGGCATCGAGGTCAACGCCACTGCGATCATGCCAGGCACAATCACAAGGATCGGGAAAATCATCTTAGGCACAGCCGCGATCAAGGGGGTCCGGCGAGCAGCACCCATGTTCTTGGCGGCCATTGCGCGCTGAACAACCAAGAAGTTCGTGCACCAGTAACCGAACGAAAGAACGAAACCCAATCCGAACAACATCGCGAACCAATCGACACCCATGGGGTTGGATTCGACACCGCCGAGCAACGGTCGCCATGCACTGGTCCAGGCGTCAGCCGGATACGGCTTGGTTCCGAGGTCATATGTAGCCGGATTCTGCGCCACGGTTTGGAGAGATTGATTCATCTTGCCCCAGCCGCCCACGTCCTTAAGGCCGAGGTAAACCACCGGTGCGAACCCAAGCACGATCATGAAGAACTGCAGCACTTCGGTGTAGATGGCAGAGGTCAGACCGCCCTTGAGCACATAGACGAGCACAACAGCAGAGCAGATCCACAGCGCCGCATGGTAGTTCCAGCCCAGCAACTGGTTCAGAAGCTTGGCCAGAGCGTTCATGCTGATGCCGGAGGCGAAGACCGTCATTACCGCGAAAGCGAAGGAATTGAGCGCGCGCACCCGCTCATCGAAGCGCATTTTAAGGTACTCCGGGACGGATCTGGCCTTGGACCCGTAATAGAAAGGCATCATGAACACGGCCAGGAAGATCATCGCGGGAATGGCGCCAACCCAATAGAAATGGCTCGTGGCGATGCCGTATTTGGCGCCGCTTGCGGCCATGCCGACCAGTTCCAAGGCGCCCAGGTTGGCTGAGATGAACGCCAGGCCTGTGACCCAGGCCGGGATGGAGCGGCCGGAGGTCAGGAAGTCCGACGAGCTTTTCATGTACCTGCGGAGTGCAAAACCTATGCCGACGACAGCGATGACATAGATAGCGAGGACCGCGTAATCGATTACTTCCAGATGGACGTTGTGCATAAGTAAATAAATGCCCGAGTGCGCCAGATTAGAAGAGAGGAAATCAAATTGTCAACTCACGGCGTTCAGATGGATAAAGTCGCTTGATGCTTCCCTCTCCGTTTCTACTCATGATTTCCTACGGTTTCGCCTCACTGCCGGCCCCGCGTTTCGGCAACTCCCAAACCGTGAATGCCACGAAACTTGTGCCTCTGGTGTAGCCTTCGCGACCTAGATACTCCGCAAGTGCCCCTGTGCCATCGTAAATATCGGGCTTTGAGGTGATCACGAGGTCTGGTTTCGGTAAATCCTTTTCGAAGCCAGGTTCCGGGTTCACCACCCATACCACTGCGCTACCGTCGGGGTTCATGACTGTTGTGAGCCCGTAGATCGCAGCCCCTTCCCGATCCGCACTCCACCAGACAAGTTTGCCTCGCTCGCTTTCAGCCCGTGCATGACGCGCTGCCGCCCGATAGTCGTCCTTTGCATGCTCGCTGCCAAAGCGGATGCCCAGGCAGGAAGCCAGGCTGGCCGCTGCGAACAGCAGTGCCAGCGACTTTAAAACAGCCCGGCGGCTTTCCCAAAGCGTTACTAACCCATTTCCCAGTACAAAAGCGATGAGCGGGAGCACGGGAGTGCAGTGACGCCCGAGCACCCTGAAATGAACAGTTACACCCACGACAAGGATGAACCCGCCAACCAGGACAAACGAGAGCGGCCAAAACCAGCGTGTTCGCACAGGCAGGCGCCTGCTCAACGCCAGACAGCCTGTTGCGAATACGGTGCCAGACACCACACCGAAGATCGCCAAGAAGGGCAGGTAGGGTCCAAATGCCGATAAGCCTTCGTTGCGAATCGCCAGGCGACCGGGGCCGAGTCCGCTAAAGCCCAGCAGTTCGTAAGGAATGAAAGCCAGGTTTCGGATATCTGTTCCCCCCACGGAGGTGGCTCGTGCGCCTATCCCCAGCGTCCAAAGATAGAAAAGGCCCATGGCCAGCAACAGAATGGTTGTAACCGTCCAAGCCCCTGGAAAGCTGCGGGCGAGTGTTCGCAAGCGCCCGGTCGGCGTGCTCAGCAAGACACTGAGGATGTATGCACCGAGCCACAGCATGGCAAGCATGCCGCTCGCGGCAAGTAGCACCATGCCGAAACACAAGCAGAGCACCCATCGCCGTTCCGACGCAGGATGATCCGGCCAGGAAAGCCGGTAGATGGACGAGAACACGATCAAACTGGCGCCAATCTGCACCGCGTAAGGGCGTGCTTCGTTCAAGTAGTACCAAACGAACGGGCTTGTGAGCAGGACAAGGAGCATTCCTCGCAGAACACCTCGCTGCCCAGCGAAGGCGCACACCAGGCTTGAGAGTCCCAGGAGGATGAATGGCACATTGCCGGATCGCAACGCCACTTCGTTGATCCCAACTAGTTTCTCCCAGCCCCAAGCAAAGAAATGATGAAAGGGTTGCTGGAGGTCAGCACTGCCTTCAGTCGATATTTTGTGCCAAAAATCACCCAGATGCGGCATCGAGGCCTTATACGCGACTCCACATTCATCGATCCAAAAACTCTGCGTGCTGATGGCCAGGGCCGATACGATCAGAGCCAATCCCAACGCACAAAGCAGGGTGAATGACTTGTTCTTTGCTGCCTCCATGGGATCATTGAATGGGTTCGTCATTTCTGGCCGGTTAAGGTTTGTGTTCGATCTCTTCCGCCAGCATGACCAGATCGAGCACAAGGGTCCTGCACATTGAGAAAAGTCCTGATGAACTGGCGGATTGATTCTGCACGTCCACAGGATTGGCGTAAGGCCAAGGAAGCGTCAAGAACCGCCGCAGGTTAACACGTTAACTGATTGCATATGCGATTACGAGTTGCGGGTTCTCCGCGCAATGGTTCTAATTCCTGGGTCATTCGCACTAGCATAGATACTCATTATGAAAGTATTGATCGCGACAGTCACAGCCGGCGGAGGGCATCTGGCCGCCGCATCCGCCTTGCAGGAAGCCTGGAAGAGCAGGCGCCCCAAGGACACGGTTGAAACCTGGGACCTGATGCAGTTCTTTTCAGCGGTCCACAGGCGTGTTTACACCCAGGGCTACGTGAAATTCGTCGAGCGTGCTCCGGAACTTTGGGGAATGGTCTTTAAGAAGACAGATGACCCGCAGCTTGCAAAACGGCTTTCCCGCGTGCGGCATCTGTTTGGCAGTCCATCACGAAAGAAATTTGCGAATAAGCTGGCGGCATTCGCTCCCGATGCCGTCCTTTGCACCCACTATTTGCCGTTGGAAACGCTGGCGCGGCGCGAACAAGGAAAGCCTTTCGTTGCCAGTGTCGTAACGGATTTTGAGGCGCACGCGCTTTGGATGGAGGACTGTGTAGACCTTTACTGCGTCGCTCACCCGGTAACCGCGAATCGGTTGCTCGCGCGCGGGGCCGCTCAGGAGCAGATTGCCACAACTGGCATCCCGATTTCCTCACGGTTCAGTCTGCCTGTGGATGAAGTTGCGGTCCGGCGAGGCCTGGGGTTGCGGGACGACCTTCCAATTGTGCTGGTGCTGAGTGGCGGTTTTGGCATGGGGCCTGTGGAAGAGATTCTAACGGCGCTGGACGTGGCAGAGGGGGATTTTCAGACTTTGGTAGTTACCGGCAGAAACGAGGAATTGCGCCGGGAACTGGCTGTGCGAGACCGGAAGCATCCATGCCGGGTGCTGGGTTTTGCCAGCAACATGCACGAGCTGATGTCGATCTCCTCGCTGATCGTTACAAAGCCTGGTGGGTTAACCACGTGCGAATCTCTCGCCAAAGGCAAGCCGCTGGTGATCGTGAATCCAATTCCGGGGCAGGAGGCAGCCAATAGCGATTTTCTGCTGGAGCAGGGGGCTGCGGTGAAGGTGAACCGGGTCGAGGACCTGGCCTTCAGGTTGCCGGAAATCATGGCTGCCTCAAAGCTTGGATCGCTGTCGAAAGTCGCCCGAAGTCTAGGCAGACCAGATGCGGCGGCTGCGATCTGCACGGAAGTGCTCCGGCGGCTTCCTTCAACCTGACCGTGAGCATGCAAAGGCGGCTCGGTCTAAACTGGTGTGAGCAACGCATCCGAATCGACTCAGAATCCGGCGAGGGCAGGCCGGTGCGGGATGGCAGGGGCCAAAGTGGTGCGTGCCGGAACGGAGTTGTTGATCTTATTTGACGGCCGCGTTCTGGTCCATAATCTCACCCCGGAAATGCGTACGCTTTTGCAGGAAGCTTTGGGTGGAGAGGCTCTGGCGGGCGTCTCTCTGGATGCTGATCGTTCCGCTGATACCGTGCAACCCTTAGCGAAGAGCCGAAGCCTATGAGCTTTCAGAACGACATTGAGATTCTCATCAGGGCGCGCTACCCAATCCTCTACATCATAACAAGCGAGGAACTCCGAGTGCAGCAGTTGTTGCAGGAGATCGCCAAAAAACGGCAGAAGAAGGTTTTTGAGTGGAGCTATAGCACCG
Organism: uncultured Verrucomicrobiota bacterium; assembly: GCA_942493075.1. Taxonomy (GTDB): domain Bacteria; phylum Verrucomicrobiota; class Verrucomicrobiia; order Limisphaerales; family UBA8199; genus JBBQYD01. The sequence goes on from OW818681.1 coordinate 2,102,662, forward strand.
GGATAGTGCCGGCCGGCACATCGATCCAATCACAAAAAGGCCGCAATGCGTCAACCAAGGACCCTATCATGGCCTTGGATCAGGTGATCGACCTGGTGGAACCTTCGATCTTCATATTCAAAGACTTTCACCCCTTTCTGACCCGAAGCAACTTTCAGGTTATTCGCAAGCTCAAGGAGATTGCCATACATCTGAAGAATTCGTTCAAGACGATCATTCTCGTTTCGCCCGTCATGGAGATTCCCACGGAACTGGAAAAAGAGATCACCGTTTTGAACTATCCGCTTCCCACGCGTGAGGACCTGGATCATCTATTGGATCGCATCATAGAGGACGTGAAGCAGTTCAAGCAGGTCGTGGTCGATCTGGATGACAAGGGGCGTGAGCGGTTGTTGCAGGCGGCCCTGGGACTTACTCTAGGGGAAGCCGAGAACGTGTTTGCGAAAATCATCGTCAAAGATGAGCGGCTGTCAGGGGACGACGTTAACGAGGTATTCGCGGAGAAACAACAGATCATTCGCAAGAGCGGGTTGCTGGAATACTATGCCACCAGCGAGAGATTCGACAGCGTCGGTGGTTTGCCTGTCCTCAAAGACTGGCTTACGAAACGCGCAGCGGCGTTCTCGGAGGATGCCCGAGCTTTTGGCCTGCCATCTCCCCGAGGGATATTGATGCTCGGCGTGCAGGGCTGCGGCAAGAGCCTTTGTGCCAAAGCGGTGGCGAACCATTGGCAACTGCCATTGTTGCGCTTCGATATGGGGCGGATGTTCGGCAGCCTGGTTGGATCAAGCGAGGAAAATGTCCGACGCGCCATTTCGGTTGCCGAATCGGTGGCACCCGCAATCCTGTGGGTGGACGAAATCGACAAGGCTTTTGCCGGGTCCCAGGGATCGGGGGCGACTGACGGCGGAACGACCGCCCGTGTCTTCGGCACATTCCTCACGTGGCTTTCGGAGAAACAGGCACCGGTTTTTGTCGTCGCAACGGCGAACGATATTTCGCAACTTCCGCCGGAGTTGCTGCGCAAAGGCCGCCTGGACGAGATTTTCTTTGTGGACCTACCCAGCCGTAACGAGCGCGCCGAGATTTTTAAGATCCACATTGGCAAGCGTCGCCGAGACCCCTCGAAGTTCGATGTTGAGTTGCTGGCTGATGGGAGCAAGGACTTCAGCGGTGCCGAAATTGAAGAGTCCATCAACAGCGCCTTGTATGATGCGTTCTATTCCGGCAGTGAACTGACGACGGAACACATCGGGCTGGCACTGTCACAGACCGTTCCGCTGGCTAAAACGATGGATGAGCAGATCAATCGGTTGCGCAATTGGGCTGAAGGCCGCGCGCGCAACGCAAGTGTGGCCCGAAACGTGCCTGGTGAGAACAGCTCCCGCCGGATGGAACTGTAAGGCGATTCCTGGCGCAGTTACCGGGAATCGGGTTACTTTTTAAGCGGCCAGATAATGGGGAGCGCGATCAGCACGATAATCGCCAGCATGAGCGTGAGCGGCCCCCCGGTTTTTACAAAATCCCAGAACCGATAGCGCCCAGGCCCATAAACCAGAATGCATGCGGGCTCAAAAGGGGTGATGAACGAGACCGAGGCGGCCAGCATGATGGCGATAGCGAAGGTTCGTTCATTGACTCCCATGACGCGGGCTGCCTCCAATGCGACCGGCAGCACCACCAGTGCAGCGGCGGCATTCGACATCGGTTGAGTCAGGAGAATTGTTACAACGAAAAACCCGGCAAGCACCGCCATAACCCCGAAGGGTTCCAAACCTGAGACAATCCACCGGGCCAATAACTCGTCGGCCCCTGTTTTATCCATGGCTGTTCCGAAGGCGGTCATGCCTCCGATCAAGATCAGGAGCCGCCAGTCGATCATTGAATAGGCACGATCGACAGAGATGCAGCGCAGAATGACGCACAAAACGGCAGCCGCCAGCAGCGAGATGACCAGGGGCACAATGCCGAGCAGGTTCAAGAGCAACGCCGTGCCGAAAAGCACAACCGCATAAGTCCCGCGGTTGCGGCGTGGCGCGGCGATGGGCAGTTCGGATAACACGGCCAGTTGGCGCTGCCTCTGGAGGGCGGCTAGCTTCTCCTTTTCGCCCTGCACCAGGAGCAGGTCGCCAACCTCCAATCGAATGGAGCCGATCTTATCGTTCAGGGATCTTCCGCGACGATAAATGCCGAGCACGGTTAACCCGGATTGTTGATGATAGTTCGATTCTTTAAGTGTCCTGCCAACTAACAGAGACTGGGGAGTGACCACCGCCTCCGCGATATTGGTTTCCTCATCCGGGAGCTTCAGATCGCCCATTTTCCAATCGGCCTTTATCTCAATGCCCTCTTCCGTTTTTACCTTCATGAGGCTTTCGAGGCTGGCAACGACCAGCAGGATGTCTCCTTCCATGAACGCGGTCTGACGATCCGGAACAAACACCTGCTTTGCTCGACGGACCTTGAGGATACGAAATCCCATGCGCGAAAAGTCAGAACGAAACACCGTCTGCCCAATCATGGGGGAACTCGGCATCACAATGATTTCACTGAGATAACTTCTAACAGCATCACCCTCAACCAGGCTTGGCTCCACTGTTTTGGGCAAAAAGAACCTGCCCACCAGCAGCACGTAGGCAATTCCTACAGCGACCAGGATCAGACCTATGGGGGTGATTTCGAAAAGCCCTATTGGTTGTAGATTTACCCGCTCTACGTAACCACTCACCGCTACATTGGTGGAGGTGCCGATCAGGGTGCAGGTTCCACCCAGGATTGAGGCATATGCCAAGGGAAGCAGGATACGCGAAGGACTAATCTTTGCCCGGCGAGCCAGCCCAACGACAGGTCCTACGAGCATTGCGACAACAGTTGTATTGTTGATGAAAGCCGACATGGCGGCCGCAACGATCATCAGTACGATTAACAGCCGTGTCTCACTCTGCCCGGCGATTTTCACCAACTGGGCTCCCGCAGCATCGACAACGCCGGTCTCCTGGAGTGCCCCGCAGAGGACAAAAATGGATGCCAGGATGATGATGATCTCTCCGCTTAATCCAGCAAAAGCTTCCTTGCTGCTTAGTATCCCGGTTCCGATCAATACCAGCAGCAACAGGAGTGTCACTATATCCACAGGTAAAAGTTCCGAGGCGAACAAGGCGATGGCCAGGACCAGCAGCCCCAGGACCACAACGATGTTCCACGGCGATGCCAAACCAGCGGCAAGCAGAGCATCCATAGATCCGGCAGACACTACGTGGAATTACGAAAGACCGCAACGGGTCGATACCCCATTTCCCTGTGGGAAACAACGCAGTGTGGCAGTGTCGAAGAGGACATTGACAAGCCGATACCGATTTCTCAATAGCTGATCGACCCGTAGGCGTGCCCGGGATTTACCAATCCTTGCGTGGGCGACGTTCATTCTGCAGCTTCTTGTCGATCGGCATCGGAAGCATTTGTTCGTCGCCCTTTTGGGCATCCATCAACCGGCGTGCTTCAGCCTTGCTCATCTTGCCGTCTGCCGGAGTTTCTGAAGTCCCCTCGCTAGCTGGTTCCTCTTTGGAAGTGCCTTCCGCTGGCTGGGGCTGCTCCTTCTGCTTTTCATCAGGTTCCGGGCTCTGAGAGGGTGTCTGCTTGCTTTCCTCGCCGGGTTGGTCCTGCTGCTCCTGTGCCTTTTGCTGATGCCCTTGTTGATTTTGCTCCTGCGACTTCTGGTCCTGAGATTGCTGCTGCTGATCCTGAGGTTGCTTTTGATCCTGGTTCTGCTTCTGAGACTGTTGCTGGTCCTGCTGGTTGTTCTGATCTTGCTGATCCTTCTTTTGCTGTTGCTGCTGCTTGAGTTCCTCCAGACGCCTCTTTACGAATTCCTGATTAAACTCTGCGTCGCTGGCCTTGGGGTTAAGCTTCAGGGAACTCTGATAATCCTTAATGGCCTGCTCCCACGCTTGGGTCCGTTTCTGAGGTTCTTGAGCCGCCTCACCCAGGTAATAGTTTGCATTGCCGCGGTTAAAATAGGCCTTCTCCTGTAACTCAAGGTCCTGTGCGGAAAGTGCCTGCCCGAATTGCCGGGTGGCCTCCTCCAGTTGGCCATCCCGATAAGCCGCGACACCGGCATTGTAGTTCAGACGTGGGTCGGGCTTCTTTTTCTGGAGTCTTTGGTATTCCTGCAAGGCGGAATCATAATTGCCAGACCGATACTCCCGCAGGGCGCTGCCGGGTGAGGCCAAGCCGCTAGTCACCGGGAGCAGCAAACAGCAGAGGAACCAGAGAGCAACATGGCTTTTGCGCAAGCCGGATGAGGGCATGCGTTCACGAGGGCGTTCCGGGGTAAGTATCTCCGCCAGCAGCAGCAGGATCGCCAAACCAAGTGGCCAGTGATAACGTTCGTGGTAGTGTTTCACCAGTTTCTCTTTGCCTTCAGACCGTGGCAGGGGAGCGATTCCCCTTTCATAAAGCGTCTCAATGGTACGAGACCCTTCGAGCGGCAGGTAAAAGCCTTTTGTTGCCGCTGCGATATCTTTAAGCAAAGCTTCATTCAGCCGTGATTTGACCGCGTTGCCCTGGTCATCTTTGACGTAATCGGTTCGCCCGCTGCTATCGCGCACCCGCAATACTTCTCCTTCGGGAGAGCCGATCCCAACCGTGAAGATGCGCAGACCTTTTGTCGCAGCTTTTTGTGCAGCCTCAAGTGCCCCTGAATCATGGTCTTCGCCGTCACTGAAGAGCACCAGAACCCTGTAGTTGTTCTCCTCCTTGAAAGCCGAGAGCGCCTCATTGATCGCCTCCGCCAGGGCGGTTCCACCTTGTGGCATCACATTGACATCCAAGGCGTCGAGGCTTTGTCGAAATGCAGAGTCATCAATAGTCAGAGGACATTGCAGGAAGGCTACCCCGGCGAACGCTACCAAACCGAGCCGGTCGGTTTTGGCTGCTTGCATCAGGTCCAGAGCTGCGAGTTTGGCGCGTTGCAAACGGTTGGGAGAGATATCCTCCGCGAGCATGCTTTTGGAGGTATCGATTGCGGCCACGATATCCAGGCCGCGCTGCTGGACTTCCTCCCATGTGAATCCCCATTGGGGGCGGGCCAGCGCAACGACAAGCAAGCTGATCGCCACGACGAGCAGGCCTTCACGAAACCGCCGCCGCGCGGGGGATACACCCGAGAGCAGTCCCGGCAGCAAACGTGTCTGAATGAACTTCGCCAGCAGGGCCTGACGCCTTTGATTCGCCTGCCAGAAGAACAAGACCATGGCCGGCGGGATCACCAACAGCAGCCATAGAATCAGAGGATGCTCAAATCTCATGGCAAGCGCCTCCATAACGTATTGCGCAGCACCAGTTCTAGCAGCAACAGGCAAATGCCGGGCAGAATCAGCCAATGCGAGAGCTCGCGGTGATGCGCATACTTCTTAACTTCCTGCTCCGTTTTCTCAAGTCGATCGATCTCCGCATAGATGGCCTGAAACCGCTCGGCGTTGTCAGCCCGGTAATACTTGCCGCCGGTCTCATCTGCGATTTTCTTTAAGGTTACTTCGTCAATATCCACTGGCATCATGCGATAGATAAGCTGCCCGTTCAGAGGGTTCCTCGCATAGGGAGTAGGTGCTTCCCCGTGGGTGCCCACGCCGATCGTGTAAACCTTAATGCCCAGCGCTTGTGCGGCTTCAGCGGCCGTCAGAGGTGTGATTTTCCCTGAGTTGCTTTGGCCATCAGTCATCAGAATCACAATCCGGCTCTTTGACTGCAATTCTCTTAGCCGGTTAACCGCAGTCGCCAGGCCCGAGCCAATCGCGGTCCGGTTCTGGTCAACGGCGCCAATTTGAAGCCGTTCCAGATGCTGCTCCAGGAAGTGATGATCCAGCGTGAGGGGAGCGGCGATAAAAGCCTGTGTGGCGAACACCACAAGCCCGATCCTGTCATTGGGGCGTTTCTCAATGAAATTTCCTAACACATGGCGCGCCATGTCGAAGCGGTTCACCCGTTTGCCCCTTAGTTGAAAGTCCTCGGCAAGCATGCTCCCTGACAAGTCGAACGCTACTACGATATCTACTCCACTCGCTTTGACACGGGTCTCGCTGCGCGTAAGCCGTGGCTGAGCCATGGCAAGGATCAGCAGTGTTAAGGCCAGCCAGCGCATGGCCCACAGAAACCCTCCGGCCCGGGCCTTGGAAAGGCTGAGAATCCCCCGGACCAACTGCGTAGATGAGTAAACGAAAGCCGGCGGTTCACCTAAACGCCCTTTCAGCCATGCGGCGAGCGGCAGCAAAAGGAGCAGCAACAGGAAATATGGATATCCAAAAGTCATGTGCTCGGGCGGGGCTCGATGCTTTTCGCGGGGTCAATTGTAGATCCCGGAGCTCGGGGTGGTGGGGGCTCGGTTTCATCCACCAGCCGGCTTGCCGCTTGATGCAGATCTCGCATCTCGGGTTCACCCGGCTCGTATTTGGCAAATTTGACCAGGTCACAGCGCTCCAGAAAGTGGCCCAGGCTCAGCTTTTGGTCCGGGAGCAGGAGAGGTGTCTCACCCAGTTCCCGAAGAAACTCCTCAGTCGTCCGTTCGGGGGCATGAAAGTCAAAACGTTCCTCCAGGTAAACCCGTATGGTATCCGAGACCAGGATACAGAACTCACGGGGGCGATCTATGAACGTAAGCGCGTCCTGCAACTTCTGTCGAGCCCGCACGTGCGCGGGTACCTCCGGCAGGGCATTCGGGGGTTTCTGTCGATTTTTCCAAAGCCGCCACGCCCAATACAGAAGGGCCGCGAGAACCAACCCAGCCAGGATGTACCAAAGGAACGCCCAGCCAGTGGGGATGTCCACGGGCGGACGAATATCCTGAAGCTGATTGGTTGCCCCAGGAACCGCCCCCGTCTGGTTGGAACTGACATTGGTCATATCACGGCTATCCTCGGGCACGCCGGCGTTCCCGGTTTTCAAAGAAGCGGCTTAGCGCAGCCGCGTATGGCTGATCTGTACGCACCTGGATGCTATCGATGCCCACGGCTCGAAATAGCCGCTCTGTTTCCGCGAGGGCACGGGCCTGGCGTTCTGCGAACGCCTGGCGTTTTCTAGGGTCCCCAGTGTCAACTTCCACGACCTCACCTGTCTCAGCATCGCGCAGGACAAGGCGCCCCAGGTTCGGCAGTTCCATTTCACAGGGATCAGACACCTGGACGGCGACAACATCATGCTTTCGATTAACGTGCCGCAGCATGGGGTGGGCCGCCTGGGCCAGGGATTGCAGGAGCAAGAGCTGCGGCCGAAACCGCGGGTTGGCACCCTGCATCTCGGTGGGGGAACCCAGAAAATCCGAGACGATCACACAAATCGCCCTATGGTTCGTGACACGGAGCAGGAACTCCAAGGCATGGTTCAAATCCGTGCCCCGGCGTGCGGGTTCGAAAAACAGCACCTCGCGTATCACTCGAAGCACGTGACGGCGCCCCTTGCGTGGCGGGATGAACTTCTCCACCTGGTCGGAGAATAAAATCAATCCTACCTTGTCGTTGTTACGAATGGCAGAGAATGCAAGCACGGAAGCGATCTCAGTGGCCAACTCCCGCTTGGATTGGGCTTGCGACCCAAACACTCCTGAACCGCTGACATCCACCACGAGCATCAGCGTGAGTTCGCGCTCCTCCACGAACTTCTTAATGAACGGATGATTCATCCGCGCAGTGACATTCCAGTCGATGGAACGCACTTCGTCACCGGGCTGATACTCGCGAACTTCGTCGAAGTTCATGCCCTGGCCCTTGAACACGCTGTGGTACTGGCCTGCCAGCGTTTCACTGACCAGGCGGTTGGTGCGAATCTCAACCTGCCTGATTTTTTTGAGAATCTCGCGAGGAATCACGGCACAGGCAGTTGGTCGAAAATCTTTTGGATAACCGTTTCGCTGGTCATCTCCTCAGCCTCCGCTTCATAGGTGATAGCCACGCGATGGCGCAGTACGTCCATCCCGATGCTCTTCACGTCCTGAGGGGTGACGTAACCACGTCCACGAATGAAGGCATACGCTTTAGCCGTGAGCGTCAGGGCTATAGTGGCACGCGGAGAAGCCCCAAGCTGGATGAACTCTTTGACTGGGATCTTGTAGCTCTCCGGGTCGCGCGTGGCGCAGACCAGGTCCACAATGTAATCCTTCACTTTGTCATCGATGTAGATGTCGTTGACGACCTGTCGAGCCTGAAGAATTTGCTGTGAATCGATGACCGCCTGGACCGAGGGGGTCCCGGAAGTGCGTGCCATCAGATCGAGGATCTGGCGCTCTTCGGCTCGTGAAGGATACCCAATCTTCAGCTTCAACATGAATCGGTCCACCTGCGCTTCCGGCAGGGGATACGTTCCTTCCTGTTCGATCGGATTTTGCGTGGCCAGCACCAGGAAGGGTTCTTCGAGGGGATAAGTTTGTTCCCCGATGGTGACCTGCTTTTCCTGCATGGCTTCGAGCAACGCGCTTTGCACTTTAGCCGGCGCGCGGTTGATTTCATCCGCCAGCACCAGGTTTGCAAAGATCGGCCCCTTGCGGGTGGAAAAACTTCCCGCCTGCGGATTGTAAACCTGGGTGCCGACCACATCGGCAGGCAGCATGTCCGGCGTGAACTGCAACCGGGCGAATTTCACGTTCAAACACCCCGCCAGGGATTTCACGGAGAGGGTTTTGGCCAGCCCGGGGACGCCTTCCAGGAGCACATGACCGTTGGCGAGCAGGCCGATGACCAATCGCTCCACGAGGTAGTTTTGGCCGACGATCACCTTGCCCAATTCGCTCATGAGCGGGTGGACAAAAGCCCCGGCTTTCTGAACCGCTTCGTTAATGGCACTGATACCAGTATTCATTCGTAAATCACTTTCTCGATGGACAATCCAGGAGCGGCGGCGTTCAAAACCGCCTGAGCGCTTCCAGAATGTCTTTAGCGATCTGTTCGCGCAACTCCGGGATGGAGGAAAACCGGCGTTCGTCCCGCAGCCGGTCTACGAAGTACAGCTCCAGTTCCTTCCCGTAAAGGTCACCCTCGAAATCGAGCAGGTGAACCTCAACCTGGAGGGCCGGTTGTGGTTGCTGCAGGGTAGGGCGCATCCCGATATTGAGCACGCCTCGCTGGCGGCTTCCCTCTACATGGACTTGAACGGCATAGACACCGTGCGGCGGCAACACTAATCCATCCACCTTAAGGTTCGCCGTAGGGAATCCGAGTTGCCTGCCAATACCGTCGCCTCGCTGGATTAGCCCCAGCAGAGAATAGCTGCGGCCAAGCATCTGGCCCGCCCGGTCGATACGACCGGCCTTGATGGCCCCACGGATGCGGGTGCTGCTGACGGGCTGAGAATCCAGAGAGACAGCGGACAACCCATGCACGACGAAATGGAGTTCCTGACCGAGCGCCTGCAACAAGGCCACGTTTCCACGGCGTCCTTGACCGAAGACAAAATTTGCTCCTATGCAAATGCTCTGAACCTGTCCCAGATCCCGGGAAAGCTGGCGGATGAAGTCCTCGCCGCTCTGCTGGCTGAAAGGCAGGTCAAAGTGCAGCAACAGGAGCGCCTCCGGACCGAGTTGGCCAATCACTTGCAGCTTGCGGTGGAGTGGATAAATCAGTGGCGGAACGCGGGTGGGAGCAACAATCGCATTGGGGTGCTGATCGAATGTAACGATCACCGCCAGCGCGCCATAGCGCCGTGCATCAGCGATTGTCTGGCGAATGATCTGTTGATGGCCCAGGTGCACGCCATCAAAGAAGCCGATTCCAAGACAAACTTTCTGGCCGGGCGGCAATAGCTCACGAGCCGAATTGATTATCTTCATGCGACGAATCCCGCACTAGCGGGAGTGCCCGCCGTTAGCCGGGTCAGACTTGGCCGGAGGCAATCTTAAGAAAAGGCATGACTCGTTCAGCCAGTTCTCGCTCGCTCAGCTTGAGCACCTCATCGAGAGGCATTGCGTTCGCTACATCAAACTTGCCCGACACCACACGGCGCAGCTTGGCAAGGTGCGCTCCGCAGCCGAGTTTCTGTCCCAATTCATGAGCCACTGATCGCACGTAAGTGCCCTTGGTGCAGGCCAGGCGAAATGTGGCAAACGGCTCCTCGTACACGCTGATTCTGAAACGGTAAATGTGCACCAGGCGCGGCTCACGGTGCACTTCCAAACCTTTTCGAGCAAGCTTGTACAGCGGCACGCCGCCCTTCTTGATGGCTGAGACCATCGGGGGCGTCTGCATTTGGTCGCCTTCGAATTCCTCGGCCGCCGCATTCAGTTCTTCCAGCGTCATGGGCAAGACGGGCAGGGCGCCAGTTATCTCCCCATCAGCATCGTAACTATCGGTCGATTCGCCGAACTTGATGACGCCTTCGTAAACCTTGTCGTCGGCCATGAGCCGTTCGGAGAGCTTGGTTCCCCGGCCCAGCACGACGATCAGGAGGCCTGTGGCATTCGGATCAAGCGTTCCGCAATGACCTACCTTTGGAATGCGGAACTTGCGCCGGATGGCATCCACGACATCGTGGGAAGTCGGACCGGCGGGTTTGTCGACTAGGATGGCGCCGTCGAGAGCTGAGAATTCCTGGATAGGCATTGGGCTTAAGCTGGGGTCGAGTTGAGCGCTTTGCGCAGTGCAGCGATGACTCGCCGCTGGACCGTCAGGGGCCGCCCTGCAACACGGGCGCCGGCTGCTGCCGGATGGCCTCCTCCGCCGAACTGCGCGGCGATCTCATTTACATTCACGTGCTCGCTCTTGGAACGGAAGCTGACCCGTGTGAGTTCAGGTTCCATTTCCTCAAAAACACAAGCCACAACGACCGGAGCGATGGCGCGAATATGGTCGATGAGACCTTCCGAATCGCTTGTCTCCGCGCCAGTTCGCGTGAAATCTTTCTTCTTTAACCAGAAATAGGCGATCTGGTTTTGATGGGTCAGGCGAAAATGACTGTAAATATGACGAAGCAAGCGCGCCCGGGATACGGGATACGATTGATACACCTCGTCACAGATCTTAGCAAGATCAGCTCCGCGGCCCACCAGTTCTCCGGCTACATGATAGGTGCTTGGTCGCGTGGAGGGATATTGAAATGACCCTGTGTCTGTTGAAACTGCCGTGAAGAGGCAATCGGCGATTTGCTTGGTAATAGGCCATCTCGCCACCTTCAGCAGGCGAAAAACCAGTTCTCCCGTGGAGGGTTCCCGGGCCGAAACCCAGTTCAGATCTCCATAACGAGTATTGCTTTCGTGATGGTCAATGTTGATGAGCAGCTTGCGATTCTGAATCGCCTGGCCCACTGACCCCAGCCGCTCCAAACTCGCGGCGTCTGTCGCAATCACAACGTCGAACTCACGTCCCTGTTCCGGACGTTGAATCCAATGCTCAGGATCGAGGAACTCATACTTCTGTGGGATCTTGTCCTCATTCCAGACTGTGACCTTTTTCCCCTCCGCGCGCAGCGCAAGAGCAAGCCCCAGTTGGGATCCAACACAATCTCCATCAGGCCGCATGTGTCCCACTATGCAAAAGGTGCGGCTTTCAGCGATGCGCTCAAGTATCCGATCGATGATTTTCGGGTGGGCCTTCATGAGTTCGGCCGATCAGGAGTCGCTCGGGGCTTTCCCGGGTTCCTCCGGCTTTTCCTGGGTCCCGAGCTCATCCAGGATCTGGAGCACCCGGTTGCCTCGCAAGACGGAGTCATCCATGATGAACTTAAGAGTGGGTGTGTACTTAAGAATGACACCGCGAGCTACAAGTCCCTGAATTCGCTTGCGGTTTTGATTCAGGAGGTCGAAGCCGTGTTTCTGCTTATCCTTTGAACCGAGGATGCTGACGAACACCGCGGCGGAGTGGAGATCACCCGCCACGTCGACATCATTCACGGTTATCAACCCCACTTCCTCGACAGGAAGTTCCCGGCGAATTACTTCGCCGATTTCGCGCTTCAACAACTCGCGCACACGCTGCATTCTAAGCGAAGGCATGTTAAAAACTCCTCTCTTGGTTCCCGGACGGATTCTTGCCCAAGCTTAGAGCTTCTGGACAATCTTCTCCATCGTGTAACACTCGATGATATCGCCGGTTTGAACCTCGGTGAACCCGTCAATTCGGATGCCGCACTCCATACCAGCGCGGACTTCATTGACTTCATCCTGGAAGCGGCGCAGCGACTGCGTAAGGCCTTCGTAGATGATCTCTTTGCGCCGGCGCACGCGAACCTTGCCTTTGACAATCCGTCCGCTGGTGACCATGCAACCAGCCACTGGCATTCCCTTGGAGAGTTGGAACACCTTGCGAACTTCGGCAGCTCCGATCGTCAGGTCCTTAAGCAGCGGTTCGAGCAAGCCCGCCATGGCTTCTTTGACCTGGTCGATCAACTCGTAAATAATCGCGTAGAGGCGTATTTGCACTCCCTCATGCTTCGCCTTGTCAGCCACTCCGCTGTCCACACGGGTGTGGAAGCCGAGAATGACTGCGCTGGAAGCGGAGGCCAGGGCAACATCGGATTCCGTGATGGTTCCGACTGCACTATGAATGATTTCCAGCGATACTTTGGTCGAGTCAATTTTCTTCAGAGCCTCGACGATGGCTTCCACTGAGCCTTGAGTGTCCGCTTTGACCACAACCTTCAACGCCTTGCTTGTGCTGGACGCCAGTTGATCGAAAAGGTTTTCGAGGGTGACCTTCGCCCGGCCAGCTTCCTGACCCTGAGCTCTCGCTTCCTGAAAGCGTTGTTCAGCCAGTTCCCGCGCCGCTTTCTCGTCTTCCACGACACTGAACTCCAGGCCTGCCTCAGGCACGCCGTTGAGTCCGAGCACCTTCACCGCCACAGATGGCGCAGCTTCCTTGAGGCGTTTAGCCTCCTCATTGATTAGCGCACGCACACGGCCATAATACTGCCCGCAAATAAGCACATCGCCCACGCGCAACGTTCCCTTGCGCACCAGAACGGTGGCTGTCGGACCGCCAGGCTCCAACCCGGATTCGATCACGTTGCCCTTGGCCCGGCGGTTGGGATTTGCCTTCAGTTCAAGCAAGTCCGCCTGAAGCAGGATCATTTCGATCAACTTATCGACGTTCTGCTTGGTCAGGGCTGAGACGTCCACGAAGATAGTATCGCCACCCCAATCATCAGGCACCAACCCTTTGTCCTGCAACTGCTGGCGGACCCTCAATCCATTGGCATTCGGATGGTCAATCTTGTTGACGGCAACAATGATGGGCACCTTTGCCGCGCGGGCATGGTTGAGTGCCTCCAATGTCTGGGGCATCACTCCATCGTTGGCAGCCACCACCAGAACGACGATGTCCGTGACATTTGCGCCGCGGGCGCGCATCGAGCTGAAAGCCGCATGACCTGGAGTATCCAGGAAAGTGATTTGCGCCAACTCCTTCTTGCGCTCGGGATGAGGGAAAGAAATGGTGTAAGCGCCGATATGCTGGGTGATCCCGCCGGCTTCACCCGCAACCACGTTGGATTTGCGAATCACATCCAGCAAGCTGGTCTTGCCATGATCGACGTGCCCCATGATGGTGACAACAGGGGCGCGCGGCTTCAAATCCGCAGTCTTGTCTTCGACATCCAGTTCGAGCTTGCGAATGGGGGCGTGCACTATTCCGCTGCCGCGTTCACGTTTCTCGACCTCAAATTTAAAACCGTATTTCGCACAAATCTTTTGTGCTATCGGCTCGTCGATGGCCTGGTTGACACTCGCAAACACACCCGTCTCCATCAGATCAGCGATGATCTTGAATGGCTTCTGCTTGAGCTGCTCCGCCAATTCGCGAACCACGATCGGGGGCTTAATCGAAATAACCTGGGCATCGGCAGGCAGCGCGAACTTGGGCGCGGTCGGTTCCTGTCGGCCTTGGCCCTGCCGGGCAGGGACCCCTGGGCGAGCCGATCCATACCCACCATAGCCCGGCCGGTTTCCACGGTAATCTCCGCGCTGTTGCTGGCCAGGCTGGCCTCGCCGGAACTGCTCCGGGCTCGGTTTCACCGGCAGTTTGGGTGCCGGTTTCTCGAAAGTCTTTGGCGCCGGTTTCGTTGGCAGCACAATGAACCCAACCTTGTCACCAACCTTGGGTCCTGCGGGAGGCGGGGGCGGCGCCACAGGCGCAGGCGGTGCTGGTGGAGGAGTGGTGGCCTCCTCGGCAGGGGAGGGTTCCGGTGCTGGGGCAGGCTTAACTGCCGGCTCCGCAGGAGCACTCGGCGCAACCGGTGTTTCCACCTTTGCCTCCACAACCGGCGAGGGCGCCGGTGTTTCGATTGGGGCAACGGCCTCGGGAGCGTGAGCTTGCGTGATTGGCGCCAGGGGGACCTGGGGCGCAGGTGACGCAGCGACAGGCGCAGCTTCTATAATGATCGGTGCGGCTGGTTGTGGTGCTGGCGAAGGCTCGCTTTTCGCCGGAGCATGCGGTGCCACATGGACAGGAGCTGGAGCTGGCTCAGGGTGGTGAACCTTTTCGACAGCAGGCGCTGGCGGCTCAACTGGCACCGGCTGAGAGGGCGCGAGGGCTACGGGTTCTGGGGGGACCGCTGGCGTTGGTGCGGGCGCGGGCGGCGTGAGAATGCCGGGGTGGTCTGCGACGAGCTGTTGCTCAAGGTACTCCGCGGTGATCTTATCCAACGAACTGGACGCCACGCGCGCGGCGGCAATGCCCAACGACTTCGCCTTGGAAAGTACTTCCTTGTTTTCCAAGCCGAGCTTTTTCGAAATGTCGTAAATACGTACGGGCATAATTTAAAAACTGTCCAACCCTTCTCTGCGTCACGGAGTCCATAGGCTTACCCAGCCTGCGTCGGATTCTCAGAATCCCCGATCTGCAAAGTTCGCCGTGCAGCCTCAGCTTGCGCGGCCTCCAACAAACCAGATGCCTGCTCCCCAATTTCAGGGATGCTGGATAGATCACTGACATCAGCTTGGAGCAAATCCTCCAGCCGGGTCAATCCATGATGCACAAGCACGTCGGCTTGTTCATGGGTAATTCCCGGAATCACCGCCAGCGAATCCACAGCCTCTGCTACCTTCTCTTCAAATCCCTTGGTGATGACAACCTCCGGTTCGATATCGACTTGCCACCCCGTGAGCTTAGAGGTCAACCGCGCGTTCTGACCACGCTTGCCAATCGCTAATGACAACTGGTCCGGACTGACCATTATCCGAACTCTGCGGTTCGACTCGTCCACGTCAAAGCTCTTCAGCTTCGCCGGCGCCAGCGCATTGAGCATGAACGTGCGTATATTGGCGTCCCAGCGGATAATGTCCACCTTTTCGTTGTTCAGTTCGCGAACGATATTCTTCACTCGCTGGCCACGCAGCCCCACGCAAGCGCCAACCGGATCAACTTTTTCGTCCCGGGTGAACACAGCCAGTTTGGTGCGAAAGCCAGGTTCGCGAGCGATACCCTTGACCTCAATCGTGCCGTCATTAATCTCCGACACCTCCAACTGGAACAACTTTATCACGAACTTAGGGTCGGCGCGTGAAAGAATGATCTCTGGACCATGGGTTCCCTGTTCGACTGCTTTAACGTAACAGCGGATGCGTTCACCCACCTGGTACTCCTCAGTCGGCACCCTCTCGCGGTTAGGCAGTACGGCTTCGTACTTGCCGAGATCGATAAAGACATCGGACCGTTCAAAGCGTCGCACCACACCACTGATGATGTCTCCAACCCGATCCTTGAACTCGGTGAAGATCATCGCCTTCTCTGCACGGCGGATCTGCATCATCAGCGCTTGTTTTGCATACTGCGCCGCAATACGCCCAAACCCGACCGGCGTGACTTCTACTTCGAGCTCTTCGCCTACTTGCGCATCCGGTTTGATCCGGCGAGCTTCATTGAGGAAAATTTGGTCGTGCTTGGAGATTACCTTCTCTGCAACAATCAGTTTGGCGTACGCCCGAATGTCCCCGTTCTTGGGGTCAATCGCCACGCGCAGCTCACGGGCGGGGCCCACGGCCTTCTTCGCAGCAGATAATAACGCCTCTTGTACAGCATTCACCAGGACATCACGACTGATGCCCTTCTCACGCTCCCAAAACTCCAGTACTGCTAAGAAATCGGCGTTCATGTTCTTTGCGAACGGTACCCTTTAGGGGAACAAAAAAGTCGGCAGATTTAGCTCTTCCGACTTTGGCGCGCTGGCGAACCAGCAATCTTTACCGTTCTAGTAAAGTTAAGAGTGGGCTCGAAAAGAGTCAAGCTCGATTTCCGCAACTTACGCAAGACAAGCGCATCCCGTGGCCTGGGTAACCCGGGTTTGGCTGCAAATGCCAGCAAATATCCCTTAGGGGCGGAAATCGGCAGGGCGAAAGACTCTTTACATCTTCTTTTACCCCAAGCGAAGGACGCTAGCCTCGCGGTTGGCGTTTTGATCCAAACGAGGGCTAATCGAGGCGGTCTTAGCTCTTTTTTTGAAAAATCTGGCTTGTGTCCGCGATGTTGAGTACAGACAAGTCGATACTCTCCGCCGGGCTGCGCTCGTAAGCCTTCTGCATGACCTCGGCCACTTTGGGGGCAACATTGAGGGAAAAGTATTTGACTGCCCCTACACCGACTTCCGCCCTGAAGATGATGGCAAGCAGGCAGTACTCATCGACACAGATGGCCAGGATACTGTGTTTTTCTCCCTGCTGGTACACGGAGTTAAAATTCGTCTCCTGTACCAGGTTGGCGATGGTCTGGGTTGCCATGAAAGCCCCTGAAGCCAAGGCCGCTATGGTGGTCAGGTCAAAGTTTGTGTCGTCCCCTGCGCTGGTGATAAGAAACCCGCCTTTATCAATGACCAGCGCGGTGGAGGCATCCGAATCAGCCAACAACTGGTGCAACTCGGTTTGGAGTTGCTGGATGTCTTCTTGGGTCAGTTGTGGGAGCGTGCCCATATGGCTCAAGCGTATTGAGGAGCTCCCTGGCTGATGAATTTGTGCAAGAGCATGCGGGTGATCATGTTCAGAGTCTCAAAAACACCTTCGCACTTGTGAGCGGTAGAGGAGAATGAGGGCACTTGGAGCTCCCGATTGTTCAGCAGGAACTCCAGATAAGCCGTAGGTGCGGCGTTCGGGAGATCGCGCTTGTTGTACTGCAGGACGTACGGGATGTCCGACAGGTTGAGCTTGAGTGCTTTGAGGTTCTCCTCGAGGTTTGCGAAGCTCTCAACGTTCTCCGCCATTTTCTCATACTGAGAGTCGGCAACGAACACGATGCCATCCACACCCCGCAGCACAAGTTGGCGTGTGGTGTTGTAGATGACCTGTCCGGGTACCGTATAAAGTTGGAACTTGGTCTTGAACCCTTTAATGGACATGGCCTCGATCGGGAGGAAATCGAAGAATAGTGTGCGATCTGAGCTGGTCGCCAACGAAACGAGCTTGCCTTTATTGCCTGCTGCGGTTTGCACATGATCGTGCACCTGTACCAGGTTGGTTGTCTTTCCGCCCATTGCAGGGCCATAATAGACAATTTTTACCTGCAGTTCTTTTGTTGCCTGGTTGATAATGGCCATAGCTTTATTTCGGTTTGTGATCCAGTTCGGCGGCCAGAGCAGCCAGTTGGGCAGTGGGCAAGGGAGCTCCTGCCCGTCCAAAGGCCGCGAAGAAAATCGCGTTTACCCGGAAGATTTTCCAGGGCACATTTCCGACCGTAAAATTAAGGTTATTGAGCTCTCCCATCCGCAGTTCGCGCGTGCATTGGCTGACCTTCGAGAAAATCTGCGGCAAAAAAGCCGAGAGGGTGTCACCATTGATGTCTGACGGCAGGCGGTTGGCAACCATTAGTCCGTCTGGAAGGGCGATCAGGGCGCCGGCTACCCCTTCCAGGGCTGCCGCGCGGGAAACAACCTCATTCGGAGTGGCATACTTGGCCACAAAACGGGTGCCGGGTGAGCTGCTGCCTGCGGGTTGCTGCTCCGTTTTGACCTGGTCAAGGGTATCCTCCCACACATAGAAATTCGTGTCCTGCGTGGTCGATGGCTTGGTTTCCGGCTCCGGTTGAGGGAAGCCGAAGAACAGGTTGGGGATATCGCCGTCAACAGCAACTTTTGGCCTCTGAGCGTTGATCTCACCGCGTCTTGCTAGAAACAAGGGGGCTATGATTGCCAGTGGTAGTTCGAGCACCGTAGCGTCTTCAGGAGAAATCCGCACTTGCGGTGCCGGGCGGAGCCACATGCGAAGCATCTTCCAAGGCAACAAAATGCGACCCTGGCGCAGCCCCTGATCGATCGCTTCGAAAGGCAAGTTCACCTGCGCTTCAGTTAGTCCCGAATGAAGTATTTCACTGCGCACTGGTTCCGGCCAGGAGGCAGCGAGCGCCGCTAATGGCACTGTTAATGGTGCGACCGCGGACCTCGGTGCGGCGGGCATCGGAATCCGAGGCGGTTCCACGGGAGCAGGTGCGGGAGCCATCGGCACTAACGGAGCCGCCGATGGCATCGGTATGGGATCGATCGGTGAAATGGCATGCGCCTGGGCAACAGGAGGCATCGGCGGTGTGCCAGGGAATGGGGGGGGCGGTGCTATCGGCGCCACCGGCATCCTGAAGGGCGTTGCAGGCTGAGGAACAATAGTATGGCCGTTTCCATTTCCATTTGTCTTCTGGAAAGGACCAGGCAGCGGAGTCGGTTCCGGCCGGAGGGGGGCAGCAGGGAAAGCCTCAGGCGGTTGAATGCGCTGGATGGCTGGAGCCGAGTGGCGATTCAACGGAGCGGGTTGAACCGGAGCAACAGGGGCCATTCGCGAGCTCCCGATAAAATCGTTTGCCGTGGCACCAGCCAACGGGTCAGGCTCAAAAGGACTGCTGATCTCCTCAGGCACCTCCACCTGGCGCTGGACACGGCGCCGGGTGATCAGAGCAGGGTTTAACCGGGCCAAAATCTCCTCGAGTGGGAGCGAAACCCACGTGGCGTCGCGGTCGGTATCGGCAGTAAATACTGAGGGAGCCAGTTGCCGGAGCTCTCCGAAGGTAATCCGGACCTGCCCACGGCTGAGCTGGCTGAGCACTTTCTCGAGCGGGATGGAAATTGTAAGGGATGCGGTGTCCCTGGCAACCAGTCTGGGCTGAAGCTCTAAAGAAAGACCTGACAGGACTTTTTGCAGTGGTATCTCGACCCCTTTGGTGGCATGGCCATTGCCATTGGTTCTGGGCACCGTACTGTTATGCGGAGCGCTCACGTATGCCGAAACGACGTTGCGTTTTGGCGCCGTGGGAGCGGCTGGCTTGGACGCGGGATGAGCATATTGCGTCGGCTGCGGTTCGGGGGCCTTTCCCGCCAGCTTGCGCAACAAGTTGAAAAAGTTCGTTTTCACGAGACGTTCAGTTTGGATGTATCTTTTATCCCCGCACGGGCACCGCACCTTCGGCGCTTGTGTATGAATCTGGCGGGTTCCACGGTAAGCCAGCTTTCTCGCCGTCCGCGGGCACGCGATTCACTCGTTTATTGTGGGCAAGTCTCGTGCCATGATCCGGCTGGAGGGAAAAACATGCAACGAACGCCCGGTTCAGCAGACTCGGATTGCATGCTTTGGCAAGTCCCGGTGTCTGGAACGGCGGCTAGCTTGAGTTTAGTCTGTCTCAGGGCTGGACGGCGCTTGTCCGGTTATAGGCGGGCGTTCGTCGGTTGGCGAGGTGTCTGGTGGCATCCGCAGCGAGCGGATGCCAGTTCTTCCAGGCTGCCCCCTCTAACAAAGGGCAAAACCAGCAGGCGAAGAAGAATTCCTGGATTTTTGCATCGAACGGAACAAGCCTTGCTGTAAACGTGAACTCAACGTAAGGTGATTGCCGAACAACAGATGGAATCGCGGAACAAAGTGTTGCTGGTGGATGACGATCCAGCTTTGCTGGAGACCTATCGCGAGCTTTTATCCAGGCTGCCCAGCAGGCCGGAGATTCACACGGTGAACTCTGGAGCTCGTGCCCTGGCCCGGCTGGATTCCGAAAGCTTTCGTCTTCTCATCTGCGATCTCAAGATGCCCAAGATGGATGGTTTGCAGGTGCTTTCCATCGTACGTCGCAAGTTTCCCCAGATGCGAACGGTGGCTCTCACCGCCGTCGTAGACGAGCAGTTTCGCACGCGAATCTATGCGCTTGGGGTGGATCTATTCTGGCATAAACCCAGTAGTGAACAGGAGATTAAGCTTTTTCTCGAGTGCCTGGAATCCTTCCTGGGTGCCGAGGCGGACCAGCCTGGATTTCGAGGCATCCAGAGCAAGAGTCTAATGGATATTGTCCAGTTGGAGTGCATCTCGCAGAGCTCCTCGGTGCTGCGCATTACCAATGGCAGCCAGACCGGTCGAATTTGGATACAGGATGGTGAGGTGATCGATGCCGAGGCGGATGATCTGCGCGGAACTGAGGCCTTTCGTAAACTGTTTTCCTGGCGGAACGGCGCCTTTGAAATCCTGCCGGCTGAGCCCACACGTGAGCGAACGATCACGCAATCCTACAATGGCCTTCTGCTCGACTCGGCCCAGGTCCTGGATGAAGAGTTGGGGCGCATGGAAGGAGATAATGCGCATCCGGAGCAGGAGGTGGCGCAGCAGATCTCTGGGATTCCCGAACTCGAGTTTGCGCTGCTTTGGCGTGCTGGCGAGGAGAAGCCAGTCGTCATCAGGGGATTAGAGGAGCAGGACCATGTGAGTGCCTGGATGCGCACCACGTTGAGTGAGTTCCGCAAGCTGGGTGAGCGCCTGCAAGCTGGGCCGGTGGATGGTATTCAGGGCCGGGGAATCACACGACACGTGACCATCACTCATTCCGGTTCAACTGATATTTGTCTGGGGTGGAAAGCCAGCCTTTCCCTTTCAAAAATTAAGGAGTTAACCAGAAAGGTAGGGTCACTTTGGGCCTCTTAAAGATTTTCTCCAAACCTGCCGCCGAACTGCTTCGCCTGCCGTCCGGCAGCTTTAGCGTTTCCCGCGAGGGTACCATCGTGGTGGGAACCATTCCATCCAGCTACCCGGCAGAGGAATTGGAGGAAGTAGCCCGTTGCGTGCTGGCCGCGTTTCGTGGGGCAGCGGAGGCGCAGGTCCCGTTGTCAGAGTTGGTGATCCAGTACCCCTCTTTTAAGATCACGGCCCGGGAGTTGCGTGGTGGTGCCGTTGTTTTCCTGGTGCCAGTTACAGCCAGCGCCCCGGCCAACCCCAAATAAAACGATTTGTTATGCAGAACAAGAAATTGGACCAGCTCATTGTGCAGATGGAGAATTACCTCGAGTGCTGGAAGCAGTTTAATAATTTCGTCAACCTCGCCCGGGCCAAGAAATTCAACCCGGAGGACGACGCCCAGTTCCTGGAGATCAAGAGCCTGATTGTTCAGGAGTTGGAGATCATTCTGGCGACCGTTGAGGTTCAGAACCCCACCAAGGAGGAGATTCATGCCCTGATCGGCAATGCGCCGTCTTTGCGCTTCCTCGCAGAAATGGGCGAGGGGCCTCTACGCAATCTCGAAAGCCAATGGCACAAGATTTACATAGGCTGGCATGCAATCCTGGGCCAGCTCAAAGTCCGACAACGCGAAGTGGATTCCAAATCTGCACTCGCTTCCATGTTCTCAAAGAAGAAGCAATAGTCCCAAATTCCATGCTTGAGTTTCCCCGGGGTTTTTAGTCTTTACCCCAGATGCCTGAATGGTTTGCCGTACTCCTGCTGGGTATTATTGAGGGAATCACCGAATTCCTGCCCGTCTCGTCCACCGGCCATCTGCTGATCGCCGAACAGTGGCTGCCTCGCAGAACGGATCTATTCAACATCGTAATTCAATCCGGCGCAGTCCTGGCTGTTATCCCCCTCTTCAAGGAACGATTTCACCAATTCATCTTTCAGTGGCGCGAACGGCCCACTCAGGATTACCTGCTGAAGATTTTGGTCGCATTCGTCATCACAGGCGTCGGCGGAGTCATTCTCGAGGCGGGTGATTTTAAACTCACGGACCAGATCATGCCGGTGGCAATCGCACTCCTCGCCGGGGGAGTTGCCTTCCTGATGATAGAGCATCGGTTGCGTGGGAAGACCCTGCTCACTGAAATTACGTGGCCCGTGGTTTTAGCCGTCGGTTTTGGACAGCTCTTAGCCGCGGTTTTTCCGGGTACCTCTCGTTCCGGCACTACTATCCTCATGGCCTTACTCCTGGGATTGAACCGCGTGGCAGCCACCGAATACACGTTCCTGGTCGGAATTCCCACCATGCTGGCTGCTGGGGGATTGAAAATCTTTAAAGCATTCTATCAGGCCCATGGTGCTCCTGCCGAGGACTGGGGCGTGGTGGCACTCGGGTTTTTCTCCTCCGGTGTGGTCTCTTTCCTGGCCGTTAAATGGCTCCTGCGCTACGTGCAGACTCACACGTTTGTCGCTTTCGGCTGGTACCGCATCGCAGTGGGTATTGCTTTGGTCGCCGTCGCGCTCTGGGGGCCCGTGCATCCGGCGGAATCGGAAAAACACTCTCCTGAAATGCAGCCCGCCGCCACCGCACCAGGCGCCGAGGCTAAGGTTGGGGAATAAAAATCTTCTGGCCCACCAGGAGTCTGTCCGCATTCAGCTTTGGATTTGCCTTTCGGATCTGATCCATCGTTACCTTGACTCCTTTTTCACGGCACGCCTGGGCAATGAGTGAGAGTGAATCGCCTGACTGCACTACATACTCAAACCCGGCTTCCGGCTTCACCGGTTCCTTAGGCTCCTCTTCACGTGATGGTTTGGACCTGGCGGGTGGTGCGGATGTCAATAGCTTGCCGAGCTTGCCGATTTCTGTGCGGATATGTTCATTGTCCTCAATGCGCTTTTTGTCGATCTCACGCACTCCATCCGCCAGCCTTTTTAGATCCGCGTCCGTTGCCCAGTCTTCCCGGGGCTGGTTGGCCATCTGCTCTCGCAAAGCTGAGACCTCCTTTGAAACCTGGGTCAATTGCTGTTGCAGGCTCTTTTGAGCATCAAGAAAATCCTGAATTTGACCTGCCATTTTGTCCAGCCGCTCTTGTGTGGCGGCATCCTGCGCCCAGGTTGAGGCTCCCAAAAACAGCAGCATGATCGCCGCATATAAGCTCACTCTCTTCATAAGCCGAACATTATGAGGCCGGGACTTCGAGTTCAAGTGGGAAAGGGACATAGGTTGCTGCTTGGCGGTTCTCATGCTCGAATTCATAGTTCAATCAGTGTTTTGTGCTTTGATCGGCCACGCTGCTCACTAGATTACGGACGTGACGGTACTGGAAGCCATTCAACGCAGCAGTGAGTTTCTCGCCAGGAAAGGTGTAGAGAGCGCGCGCTTAAACGCGGAGTTGCTTCTCGCTCACGTGCTCAGCATCCCCCGGATGCGACTCTACCTGGATTTTGAGCGGATGCTGGGTGAGCCCGAAGTTAACGCCCTGCGCGCATTGGTTATCCGCCGCTCCCAACGGGAGCCCCTTCAACACATCCTCGGTCAAACCAGCTTCTGTGGATTGGATTTCAAGGTAACCAAAGACGTGCTCGTGCCGCGGCCTGAGACCGAATTGCTGGCGGAACAGGCCTGGGAATTCCTCGCTTCTGCTGGCGAGGCGCCCAGGGTATTCGATTATGGCACTGGGAGCGGGTGCCTCGCAGTCACTCTGGCCGTCCGGTCGAGCTCGGCGCATGTCATCGCTGTCGATATGTCAGCAGCCGCTTTGGAAGTGGCGCGCGACAATTCGCGAACGCACGGTGTGGCTGAGAGGATCGAATTTATCGAAGGGGATGGGCTGAGCCGCCTCGCCCACGGGCTGGCGTTGATCGTCGGCAATCCTCCTTACATTCCCTCTGCGGAGATCGCTGGTTTGGCCCCGGAGGTGCGGGATTTTGATCCTCGCATGGCGCTGGATGGTGGAAACGACGGGCTGGATCATTACCGCGGATTAGCTGAGCGGGCGCGTGGTTTCTTGAGGCCGGGGGGCAAAGTCATGCTGGAGTTTGGGGACGGGCAGGGGACAAGCATTCAAAGAATCTTTCAGGAACAAAACTGGATTGTGGAAGCCCTGGTTGAGGACTACAATCACAAGCCGAGAATCATCGTGGCGGCACCCGGCATTCAGCCGGCCTGATCGCAACGACCGGAATCGCAAAATTTCATGGATAGTTTACTGATAAAGGGCGGCGTGCCGCTCCACGGGGAAGTAGTGATTAGTGGTGCCAAGAACGCGGTCCTGCCGATCATGGCGGCGGCGCTGCTTACCAGCGAGCCTTGTGTTATTCGGCACGTGCCTGATCTGAGCGACGTCCGCTTCATGGGCCAAATCCTGGCTTGGCTGGGCGCCCAGGTGCGTTTTGAGGACGGCTCGGTTTACATTCACGCGCGGAAAATAAAGGGTGATGGTGACTACGATTTGATCCGCAAGATGCGGGGCTCGATCTGCATTATGGGGCCGTTGCTGGCGCGTTTGAAGAAGGCCAGCGTTTCACTGCCTGGGGGGTGCATTATTGGCGCCCGCCCAATCAATCTGCACTTGAAGGGTTTCGAGGCCCTGGGTGCAAAGGTGGTCATCCATTCCGGCTATGTTCAGGTTTCCGCGCGCCGGTTGCAGGGCGCACCTATCTTCCTGGGAGGTCGCGCTGGGTCCACCGTGCTTGGCACAGCCAATGTCATGATGGCAGCAGTGCTGGCCGAAGGTGTGACTATCATCGAAAGCGCAGCCTGCGAACCGGAGGTGGTGGATCTGGCCAACTTTTTGAACGCCATGGGTGCGCGGATTTCTGGTGCCGGCAGCCCGACGATGACGATCACTGGTGTTAAAGAGTTGCACGGCGCTGAGCACGAGGTCATTCCCGATCGCATTGAGGCCGCGACCTATGCCATCGCGGCGATGGCCACTGACGGGGAAGTCTCCCTCAAAGGCGCGCGCGCTGATCACATGCACGCGGTACTCGATAAGCTAAAGGAGGCGGGTGCGAAAATTGACCGGAACTCAAAGGGGATCGTTGTTCGCCGTCAGGGCGGTTTGAAAGCGGCAGACGTTACTACCTTGCCTTACTCGGGGTTTCCAACGGACGTCCAGGCACAGATAATGGCGTTGCTCACCTTGCCGAAGGGAATAAGCATTATTACCGAGCGTATTTTTGAATCGCGTTTCATGCATGTCTCGGAACTCGCCCGGTTGGGAGCGGATATCGAGATTGAAGGTCCGAGCGCTATCATCAAAGGTGGGCGGCCCTTGAGCGGCGCACCGGTGATGGCCAGCGACCTGCGAGCCTCTGCCGCTCTGGTTGTGGCTGGGTTGGCCGCTCGTGGCACTACGCAGGTCAACCGGGTTTATCACATCGATCGTGGCTACGAAAAATTAGACGTCAAACTGCGCAAGCTGGGCGCTCGAATCGAACGCATTGAGGAGTCATGAGCAAACTAATCGCAGTCTTTCTGATCACAGCCGCGGTGTTTGGCGGAATGGAGTTGTTCCGCCGGTTGGAACGTGCCAAAGAGGAGGAAGCGACCGCGCGAAAGGAAGCGTCGTCGAACATAATACCCCAGCAGCTACCCGGCATGCCTTATCATCTGGAAGCCTCCCTTTCGGTCGCCCAGGGGCAGGGCTCGGCGGGATTGCACAAATGGCTCAAAACCTACGGCGCCACGATTCAAGATCCGCGCAAAGCCTGGATTGAACTCGATTATGTCATCGCGCTCACCCGAGAGAACCCGGCTGAAGCGCGGCGCCTGTATGCGGCTGTTAAAGAGCGCACCGGCCCATCCTCACCAGTCTGGAAGCGGATTAAGGAACTCGAAAAAACGTACGAGTAGTTCTACTTTTTCCTAGCCACTCCACCTTGACGGCAGTTAGGATGAAGTAGAAAATCCCAAACCAAAGGCCAACTTATGGATGTTATCTTCAATTGTCCCAAGTGCGATCAGGAGTTTGAAGTGGATAGTTCCGGAGCGGGCACCGAGATTGCCTGTCCGAATTGCGGTGCGCCGATCACCATCCCGGAACCCGAGTTGGTACCAGCCAACGGAGGAGCGCACACGGCTCCATCCGGGGGGCGTGTGGAACCGCATCCAGTTAATGCGATCGCCTCCTCAGCGGCCGCCAAGGTTGAGATGCACCTAAAGGTGGCATCCAACAAAGCCCCCGAAAGCCTTATTACGAAGGCGTTGCCTCCGCTCGAAGTGGCCGCCAAGGAAAGCGACCGAAAAATCCGGGTTAAGACCATCCGCCACACGGATTGTGTGGAGGTTGGTCACGATAAGTTTGATGAGGTGGTGACGAATTTTCTCGGCAAGGTCGGCGAGTCAAACGTTATTAGCATCACGGCGTTGAACTACTCGCATCTGGACATCGGCACGCAGAAACTGCTCACGGACTACGGCGTGCTTGTTGTTTACCGCGGTTGAGCCTGGCCTCTAGCTTTTTCAGGTCGTCGGGCAGTTCCGCCCGCCAGGAGAGCTTTTGCTTGGGGTTGTACGGATGCGACAACTCCAGGAACTCAGCATGCAAGGCCTGGCGGTCCATCGGCAATAGGGGCTCCGGTGCCCCCAGTCGGTAGTTGGGGTGGTAAGTGCGATCTCCGATCAGCGGCAGCCCCGCCCGTGCGGCCTGAATCCGGATCTGGTGCTTCAACCCGGTTTCCAGTCTGAGCCGCAGCTTTGCGTAGGGCGCATCATGCGACCCTAGTCTGTATCGCCCCAAAACCTCGAAATGGGTGATGGCTTCCGCCAGCTTGGAGCGCGGTTTGTCGGGTGCGGGTTCCGAGACTACCTGTTGACGGCCCTCTTCGTCATCCAGTTCCAGCCACGTCCGCCACGTGCCGTGATCGATCTCTGGGTTCCCTTCCACGAAAGCGACATACTCTCGATTGATCTCCCCACGCCTTAACTGTTCAATCAGGCGTGCTCGTGATTCCGCCTTGAAGGCCAGACAAAAGAGACCGCTCGTGTATTGGTCCAAGCGATGCACCGGTTCAGGAACCAGGCGGCGCAACTCTGGCGGAAACGTGACTCCAGCGCACTCGGGAGAACGGCTCTTGAGTTTTCCTGCCAGAAAGTCCTCCAGGATGCCTAGGGCGGATAAATGGCTCTGATCCGGCACCGATATCAACCCGGGACCTTTGTTCAGCACGCCGAATGAAGGGTCCAGGTGAAGCAGGGTGACACGCGGGTGGATGCGCCACCCCTGGCCGCAGTCGACCGAAACGGAGTTGCGGGATAACAGTTTAAGGCCACGCCCGGGGTCTGGGATGGCTTGATGCGGCTTGCGAATAATCTCGCCGTGCACGCTCACACGCCCCGCCATGATGAACTGTTTGGCCCGGGTCTTCGGAGTATCCGGGTGGCCTGTCAGAAACCATTCCAGCAGGGGCCGGGTTTCGCTCGTTGATGTGGTATCCTCGTTCGTAATCCACTCAGAATGTAGATAAAGCGACTCGGGGGCAAGGGGGACTTGGACCGCGCTCCGCTGGGCATCAGTGCTGCGGGGTGGCGGGCGAGTCGAGGACTTCGCGGACCTTTCGTGTCAGACTCTGAACACTGAAAGGCTTTTGCAGGAAGTTCAATCCTTCCTCAAGCACACCCCGGTGGGCAATGACATCAGCCGTGTAGCCAGACATGAACAGACACCTGAGGTTAGGACGCTGCGCGAGCAATCGCCTTAACAGCTCTTTGCCATTGATCTCAGGCATGATGACGTCCGTGATCAGCAGGTCTATAGCCCCGGGATGGGCTGCTGCAGCACCCCGGGCAGCAGCGGGCGTCGAGGCGGCAAGCACTGTGTAACCGTTCTGCTCAAGAATCCGCCGGGCAAGTCCCAGAACGGAGAGTTCATCCTCCACCAACAAAATGGTCTCGGAGCCCTGAATCTCTTCAAGCTTCTCAACTGGGTGTGCAGCGGGGATTGGTTCGCCGGTGCAAACGCGCGGCAGATAAATCTTGAACGTCGTCCCGTGCCCAAGCTCGCTGTAGGCATTAATGTGGCCGGCGTTCTGTTTCACAATTCCAAACACGGTTGCCAGGCCCAATCCGGTGCCTTGCCCGGGTGCCTTCGTTGTGAAGAACGGCTCGAACAGATGTTTGCGCGTCGCTGCATCCATGCCTTGGCCGGTGTCGCTGACGGTCAGCAGGACGTAATCACCGGGCAACTCATCTGTCGAACTGGGGAAAAAGCTCTGGTCCAGAGTGGTGTTGGCGGTGGACAGTGTGACTCGCCCGGCTTCTGAGATGGCGTCCCGGGCGTTGACACATAGATTCGCCAGAACCTGGTTCAATTGACTGGGATCCATCTTGACGGGCCAGAGATCATTTCCCGGAATCCACACCAGTTCAATGTTCTCCCCGATGAGCCGCCGCAGCATTTTAAGCATGCCTTGCACAGTTTCATTGAGGTCCATGACCTTCGGCTGGATGGTCTGTTTGCGGGCGAAGGCGAGGAGTTGACGCGTCAGTTCGGCTGATCGTTCTGCTGATTTTAATATCTCCACCAAGTGCTCTTGCAGTTGGTCATTGTCCGGTATCAGGTCCAGCGCCAGGGATGTGTTGCCGATGATGACCTGCAGCATGTTATTGAAGTCGTGCGCCACCCCTCCCGCCAGCCTGCCCACCGATTCCATCTTCTGCGCCTGGGCCAGTTGTTGTTCCAGTTCCTGCCGCTTCGTTTCTGCCTGCTTGCGCTCGGTGATGTCTCGAACAGTCGCCACCAACATAGGGCGGTTCCGCCATTGGGTGGCCCTAAGGGCAACCTCCACATCGAACAAAGAGTCGTCCCCTGGCCGGCGGGCTTTCCATTCAAAGAACATTCGAGGATGTTGCTGAAACACCTCCTCAAGAATGCCCGGAATGGTCTCAATCTGCGGCCCCAGTGCAGAGCAGTCTGCTATGTTGAGCTTGAGGGCCTGTTCGCGAGTCATCCCGTACATCTTCAGCGCGGCCGAGTTTACCTCCATGATCCTGCCATCCATGTCATGGATGAAGATCGCGTCATTCACGCTGTTGAAAATCGTCAGGAGATCGGCCTCCGAAGCTTTAAGCTCCTGCAGACGTTTCTGGAGCTCAGGATAATAGTTCTTGCGCGAGGAGTGCTCCCCGAGTCCAACGACCTTATCGCGCCATTCACGCCATTGGTTCTCGGGGCCTTGCATCACATGGCTCCTTCAAGAATGACTTCAAGATCGCGCCCATTCGGGTGGCGCGGGTTGGTGGCGTTGCACGGGTCGCGCATCGCCTTGCTGGCTACCGCCTGAATATCGCTTTCCCCAAGGCCTCGGGATTTAAGACCACCTGCAATTCCCAGGTCGTTGCGCATCTTAATCAAGTGATTGACCAGCGCACTTCTTGACTGCTCTGCTCCCATCCCCCGCCAGTTCTGTCCCAGCGCCTCTCCCAGGCGCAGATAGCGTTCCGGTACGGCGGGAAAATTGAAATCCACGACCTGCGCCAGCAGGAGGGCGTTGCATTCACCGTGCGCGAGATCCAGATAACCCCCCAGGCTATGCGCCAGGGCATGGACACAGCCCAGGCTGGCGTTGGAAAATGCCAGGCCCGCTTGCAGGCTCGCCAGCATCACTCCACCCCGGTGCTCAAGGTCCTCCGGCTTCTGAATGGACGGACCCAAGTGCGCATTCAACAAGCGAATCGCCTCCAGCGCATGCATATCGGTTAGCGGGCTGGATGCATTCGATACAAAGGCCTCCACAGCGTGGACCAAGGCGTCCATGCCGGTGCAGGCTGTCAGGTAAGGACTCAGCGTGGTGAGTGTTTTCGGGTCGATAAGGGCGACGTCTGGGACCACCGCCTTGCTGATGATGGCAATCTTAACTCTCTCAACCGTATTATTGATGATGGCAAACTGCGAAACGTCTGCCGAAGTGCCACCTGTGGTAGGAATACAAACCAAAGGAGGCATTGGCAGATGCACCCGATCCACCCCTTCGTACTCGAGAATATTCCCGCCATTGGCCACTACGATTCCAATGCCTTTGGCGCAATCCATCACACTCCCCCCGCCGATTGCCAGCAGACCATCACAGCCTTGTTCCTGGTAGAAGTCCACTCCGGCCATGACTTCATAATCCCGGGGGTTGGGGGAAATAGTCTGAAAAACGGTGTGTTGAAGGCCTTCGCTCTCCAGCGAGTTCAGGATTTCGGGTGCCCAACCTGCAGAGATGACACCGGGGTCAGTCACGACCAACAGTCGCTGGGCTCCCCAGTTCTTGGCATGGCGACCGGCTAAGAGACGAGCGTCCAGGCCGAATAAAAATTCCGGGGCTACAAACTTGCGCAGTTCCAGCATAAGAAAGGCCTCCTTGCGCGAATGCCCAGTGATCTACCTAGATCCATACCCTTCGCGCCTTCCAGGTTGGTTGACATGCTCTACAACACTTTAGTCAGTTAATTGACAAAGATAAAGAGCAAAAAGGACCCCCAGGGAGAAACGCCCTCGGTTTTTCCCTGGGAAGCTTTGCCCGTAAGATCAAGGCGCAATGCGTCCCTGTCTCACCGCCTTCGAGCTAACAAATGGTTGTCTTGATTCCCCCGGAGCCCCCGCAGAACTAACGCTGACTAAACAGACACTGTCGGAACCGCCGGATCTACTTGGACTTGACCTTCTTACGGACTTTACGAGCCCCCGCTTTTGTGTGGAGCGAGGCTTTCTTTTTGCCCGTCTTTCGTGCCATCTGTTCCAGTCGATAGCTAAGAGTCAGGTACCGCTTGCGCGTTCCTTTCTTTTTGCGCTGTCTTTCGCGCGCTTTTACGAGATGTTTTAAACACCGTGAACTGCCCGCTGATGGGGCCCCGCACTCCGTGCAGCGACCGTCTCGCTGCTTCCGAAGTTGATATTTCCGCTGCCGACTGATCGGCAGCTTTTCGAACTCATCCTTAATCGGCGCTCTGGCCATGGCACCATTATGCAGAAACGCCCATAAAACACAAGACAAGCGATTTTAATATGTAAAGAAGCTCTTTCCCGAGTTCGCCAAAGGGCCTTTGGCAACACCGGGAAAGGAGCCCGCTTTTCTCACAAACAAGAAGGGTTGGTTATGGGGTGAATTACCCAGTATCATCAAACTCTCACCTGAAGTAATGTCTCCGGCTCAAAAATGTGTGCCGTTAGAAATACAGTTTGTGCCGTGACGGTCTCTGGCCTGGTCATGGCGGCCTTTTGCTTTGTCCCGCTGCACCTCTTCGCCCAGGGAGAGAACGAACCCGCTTTCGTGTTGCGCACAGGCGGCAATGTTCCTTTGGTTTCAGCCACGCAATCTGTGTTTGTGCCCGGCGGCATCACCGCCCCGGAATTGCTGATCAGCATTGGATTTGCCACCGCTGAGACATGGACCCCAGGTTCCATTCTAGACTCAGTAACACTCACCCTGCGCGACCAGCTCTCACTCAATACTGCGATCTACACCACCATAGACGGCAGCGGGACACTCTGGGCTCCCACTCCAGGTGGATTAGCCATTGACCCAGATTCGATTATCCGAAGCCCCCTCCCTTTTCCAAGTCTGACACCCGACCTGCCTTTCAAATGGGCTTACCAGTTGCGCTTGCCTGTGCCGGAGGAGATGCTCGGCAGGAATTTGGATTTGCACCTGGACCTTTTTGACAATCAAAACGGGTCGCATTCCCTGGCGTGGATGTCAGGTGTGGTGGTGATACCTGAGCCGTCTGGCCCGGTGGTCCTTGGTTGTGGCGTGCTCGCCTTGATCCTCTTTACACGTCGCCACAAGATGGGCTTCTAGAGAGTTTTAGTTGGAACAATCCTCGATAAACACATGAGTTCAGCTCGTTTCCTATTCGGTCGCGGTACCTCCGCACTCGTTTTGATCCTGGGGTGCTTTTTACCCGCAGCATTTGCGCAGGAGAAAATGCTCGAAGTGGACGGCATTCCAGTTGCCCTGCGTGAAGTTACAGGTGAGGCACAGGTTTACTTTTCTTCCATGCGCTGGAACCGCGCCTCAAACGAGTGGAACGTGGAAGCTACCATCCGGAACACGGGCACCCAAACCCTGCCTTCACCGTTGGTCCTCTATATTGAAAGCTGGACGGGAACGTCAGGATTGTTACAGCCGGACGGGACTGACGGGGCGAAGCCTTATTACAGTCTGAGCGCTCAGACCCCTGTTGTTGGGCTGGCCGCAGGAGCGTCTTCGCAGCCACTCACGCTGCGGTTGGGGCAGGGCGCGGGCAGTCCCACGCTAAATGCTCGTGTGTTCGCTGCATCCACCTCTCCGCAAGCGGCCGTTGCATTTGCCCAAACCCTCAATGAAGCTGGTCAACCCCTGCCGGAAGTCATCGTAGAAGAGAATGGACCGGATGGCTTGCGCACGAATGTGACCGACTCAGCCCGGGGAGCAGGAACTTTAGGTCAGCGGGCAGGTGCGCACCTTTGGAAGTTCAGCAAACCGGGATATTTGCCGGTTTGGCGCCGCTCAACGATTGATACAAATTCTGTGAGATTGATCGCTGGACCTCGCTTGAGTCCCCGGGGAACCAACACGGTCATATTCACCCCGATTGCAGGTGGCCTTCTTACCAACTTGAACGTGGCGCTGCAATTCGGTCCGGGCTGCTTCAATCAGTCGGCCAATGGCACACTCACTCCGCTCACTGGTCAGACACTCCCTGGTTTCCTCCCGCTGGGATGGAGCCCGCTCGGCGCTTTTTGGTTTGAAACCGGTGCTGGCATCCAAAGCCCGGGAGAAGCTCGCATCCGTCCATGGGACAGGGTGGGCGTTGCCGAACAAGGTGTATGGGTTCGCTGGAACGAGAATCTCACCGTGTGGGAGGTGCTGGAAACCAAGCCGGGCCAAGGCCTCAACTTGCTGAGCTTTGGTGTGCCCTCCACAGGGGCCTATGCCTTGGTGGTTGGGGATGTTGGGGCGTTCGCACCCGCTTCGGCTGTGCCGGGCCAGCCATTACCAAGTTCTTCCGGCAACGCGGATGTTTCTGGGATTTCCGCATTGGGTACTGTTACGCCCGCATTAAGTGCAGCCAGTCGGACGCCTGACCTGGTGACGGCCCAAGCCGAGGTCGTGTTTACCAATTCACAGGGCGCATTGCCGAGCGGCCTGCTGCTGCAAACCCGTGTGAGCGAAACTTACGAGATGGCTGATGGTGCTTTGCGCTACACGCCTCCATACGAGAACCACATCATTGCTTATCAACGCCCCGGCGACGCTGATCCTTCCACGCTCGTTTCGAGGTTCCCGATGCGTCCCCTGTTGTTGCTGGGAAGCGAGGAGTTGGCACAGGCAAACGTACACGTGGATGTTCTGCCGCCCCAGACCTTCTCTGGTGCTGTGTTCGACCACCGGGGTGGTCAAATGGTTGTTGGCCCGGTTCGAATCTCGTCAGGACCGAGCAACTTGCTTCAGCAGACAACCGTCCGGTTAAGCCTGCTAGCACAGACCAATCTACAGGCCTTGATCACCAATGCGATTCTGGGGTTCGACCTGCAAATTGGACAGCTCCCGCCCGGCAAAAGGCTTTCGGTGCAGTTTGCCCCTCAAGCTCCTCATAGCTTCTATGTGCTTGCGCGGGTTTTGTCTCGCAATGGCTTGCACGGCCTGGAGCCGGTGGAGCGTTTCGCCAGTGGTGCTACTGGACTGCTCCTCAGCCTGGAAGCGGCAGCCGCGGAGAAGCTTCCGGGAGTAACGGGTGGCGGTCAGTTCGTGCTCGTTCGTCTCGCATCGCCGCAAGGAGTGATTCGGGGTTTGGTGCAAGGCTCCTCGCAGCAGCCATTGGCTGGCGCGTTGGTGCGTGTGAATCCCTGGATGACGTTTTCTGATGCTCAAGGACAGTACCGGATTCTTGGCAGCACGGGAGCGGTCGAGGTTGTTGTGACTGATCTCAACACAGGAGATTCGACCATCAACAGCCTGGTGTTAACCGACCCCCAAGCCGGAATAGCAGCCGATTTGTCCGCACAGCGACAGGCGCCCCGGGTGACGATGGTTTCACCCTTGCCTGGCTCGAACAACGTTCCAGTCGTGTCGCCGATTGTCATTCACTTCAGTGAGCCGATCAAGTTATCCACCGCTGTTCCCAATGGAATCGAGCTCGTGGATGCCTCGAATCAGGTTGTGGTAGCGTCGATTTCATTCAACTTGAAAGGCACGGTGGCATTTCTGCTGCCGGTTCAGCCACTCGCACCTCTGATGCAGCATACCATCCAAATCAGCACCAATGTGACCGACCTTTCCGGGGCAGCATTGGCTGGACCTGCCAGCTTTTCATTCCGAACCGCCAGCGATCTGTTGCAGCGCGAGCTGGGAGGACAACTCATCAGCTACGAAGCCACCAACGGAGTTATGCGTATTCGCGGGACACCGGGCATGGCCGAAGGAGAAGCTCCTGTTGTGCTGGTGAATGAAACAACCGGTTATACCAGCACAGTTTTGGCCAAAGCCGATGGTAGTTTCGACAGCGGGATACCCGCCGAAGAGGACGATTCGCTCAGTGCGGTTTTCGTGAACGCGAATGGGACCCGGAACACCATACCGGTGAGCCGCCAGGTTTTCCGCGATGGCAGCGTGGGCCTTTTCCAGGGCGGCGGAGTTCTGGAGAGCACAAACTCGCAAGGCGTGGTGCAGGTCCTGGTGGAGGCCGGCGCTGTGCCGGGCCGCACAAAATTCAAGGTGGAAGCGCTGGATGCTCAGGCTCTGCCACCATTCGTGACCAACGTGCCTTCCGGTTCGCCCAAACCTCTGGGCGGTCTCAAAGTCCGGCTGAGCGGTGATGTGCTTCTGCAATCCATGGATGTTTCCTTCCCAATTAACCCGGCCGATTTGGGGCTCCCTCAAGGGGAGAGTCCGACCAATGCGACCTATGCCCTGGCCATTCCGCGCGAGATGTTCGACACCGAGAGCGGAAAGACAAATACGGTTTACGAGATCATCGACCGGATGCAGTACGAAAACGGGAAGCTGGTCACGCACTCGCCCCCGTTTTACGGGCTGCTGCCTGCCTTGAACATCGACTTGCTGACCGTCCCCTTGTTCATGAGCGTGGGCCATCAAATGACCATCGCGGGTCGTGTGTATTCCGCCGAATTCGATAATGAAGGAAAGCCCAAGCCGGAATCCATCCGAATGCTGCCCGGCGCAGTGGTAAGCGCTGTTCCACCTGGCGCGCCTGCAGGCATGCCAGGTCGTCTGCGTCCCGGCACGACTATGGCAACTGCGGGAGGAACCAACTCCAGCTACGCCATGATGGTCGTTGTTACGGAGGCCGCACCTGCCGTGGTGACAGCCAGCCATCCGCGCTTCCCTGGAATTGCGCCTGTTGCCTATGTCCCTGCCATGAGCCAGGCCGAGCGTTTTTCTTTGGGCAACTTTTTCCGGCCAGTCGATGTCATATTTCCGACACGTGATTCAGAGGACCATTCAGCGCCCACGTTGCTTTTTTCTCACGCACCAGAACGGCCTGAGCCCGGGAGCAATGGCTTCGTCCGAATTGCTGCCACTGATAACGCGTCCCGTCCTGCTTTGACAGTCTCGATTGCGGAAGCCTTTTCACTCCTGAGAGGCACAAATATTCCCAACGGTCAGATCGACCTGGTAATGACCAATAGCGAGGATCTGGGCGCCTTTACCCGCCGGGAGATCTGGGCAGTATCGGCTCCTGAACCCGCCCGTGTGCTGGTCCAGGCGCGCGCGCTGGATGAATCTGGAAACGAGGTGACCAGTGCTTACCCGATCTTCTTCGGTGGCAGTGAGCCGGTGGCAACCAACAATATCCCGAGCCCGGATTTGAATGATAAAACCGGACCTCGCGTGATCTGTTCGGTTCCTTCGCGTGGAGGCTTGAGCGTGGCGCCGGGACAGCCCCTTATCTTGCGGTTCGATGAGCCAATTGATCGCGCCATTTTGGAAGATCCAACCATCATCAGCTTAATGCCGGACAATCTCCGAGGCAGGCTGCGATTGAGCGAAGACCAATTGGAGCTGAGCCTTGATTACCCTGACCTTAAGGTGGATACCGAATACACCCTCACAGTGAATTCCGGGCTCAAGGATCTGAATGGCAATCGCCTCGATCAAGATCCCGTGGCTGAGGGGAATAATAGCTTTGTGCTCACCTTTAAGTCAGCTTCGCTGACGAAGAGCAGTCTGCCTGGGATCGCCTCTGGCGGCGGTGCCGTTCTCCGCGGCATCTACGCTTATGTTTTGGATCGAAACAGTTATTCAAATGCTTCGGTCGGGATCTACGACCTTTCAAATCCATCTGCCCCGCGCAGGGCAGCCCAGTTCCTGCTCGGAGGCGGGTATCCCCGAGATTTGGTGCTGATCCCGGACTATTCATTCAAACGGACCACGAACGGTATTGTAGAAACGAAAGATGTCCTGGCGGTCGTTGGAGGCTACACCGGCCAGGGACGTAGTCAGTACTTGCGGTTGATCGATATCAGCAAGCCGCTTCAACCGGAGTGGCTGGCGGGAATTGCTTTGTCATTGAATGCGGAGGCCGTCGTTTCGCGTGTGCAATGGTCAGCTCCTTATCTTGGCTATCTTCAGAGCGGCAGCGTCAACAGTGTCGGACTTATTGACCTCCAGACTCTCATTCTCTTCGAGCACATGACGCCCGAAGAATATAAAACAATGCCTGAGCTC
This sequence comes from uncultured Verrucomicrobiota bacterium, assembly GCA_942493075.1. Lineage (GTDB taxonomy): Bacteria > Verrucomicrobiota > Verrucomicrobiia > Limisphaerales > UBA8199 > JBBQYD01. Next base: position 2,139,182 of record OW818681.1, read on the forward strand.
GGTTTTCCTGGAGTAGATGCCAACAACGATGGTGACTACGTGGACGAGGGGGATGAGTTGCCTTTGCCAGCTCGTGAGCCGGTTGAGTTCGCAGGCAAGATCCATAGCTTTACATTGGAGAATAGTGATGCCTGGATCAACGATTTCGTCCTCGCCGAGCATGGACAGTTCCTGGGGGTGGTCACAGATGCCGGCAAGCGGTATTCTACCAACGGTCTCCCGACCGATGAGATCATTCCTCCGCTGTATCGAACCTTGTACAGCTCGGGCACGCTCCCTGAGGCTGAGCTTGCTTCATATGTTTTCACTAACGCGCGGACCAAGCGCGTCTCGCTGCTTAACGATTTCCCGATAGTCGATAACGGGTTTACTCGGATTGCCCGTCTCGCTCTGGTCTCTATCCGTATGAACCCCGGTGACGAGGACGGAAAGACCAACCGACTGGTTGTTCTGGATGTCACCTTGCCAGTGGAACCCGTTCTTTTTGCTGAGATCGTGATCCCTGCAACGGTCGGTGATTCAATTTTCTCCGTTATCCGTCGTGCGGACGGCTTGCTGATAGCCGCCGCCGGAGAGAACTCACTCCTAATAGATCCGGCCAAATTCCGAGCTCCCCACAATCCCGAAGACCAGCATCCTGCCATTGTCGGCATGATTCCAGGTGCCGGAGATTCCATGCGCACCTTCGACGGGACGTTGGCCGGCTACAACGTGGTCAGTTCGGACGGGCGGAACCTGTTAATTCAGAGCACCCCAACTTTGCAGTTTGTTACGGCGCCTACGAACACTCCATTCATTCCGCACACCCTGACCAACTTATCGCGCACAAGCCTTCGGGCCGTGCTGGATGGGATGAGCCCGGTAACGGATCTGTGGCTCTCCAGATACCGGGGAGAACCGGGTGTGGTGCCCTCGACGATTTCACCCGCGCTGGGGGTCACGCACTATTACGTTCTGGCACACGTGCCAGGTTCTGCGGGCGCCACGATTGAGTTGTCCCTGGAGAGCTTGAACTGGGCAGGCCAGCCATTGCGGAGAATGGGTTTCCTTTTTCCCCCCGTGCATACCTTCAGTGCCAGTGCGTTGCAGGATTTGGATCAGTCACCCCTTGGCGATGACGCCCCTGTCAGGAGCAGCAAAGCTTGGCGTCTAAGTCATGATCCCGGGAGTCCGTACTACAATTTGTATCTATCCCGGCCGTTCGCCCTCATCAGTGAGTCAATTTCCAAGGACGAACTCAATGCCGTCAAGACGGAGGTGGATCGCGATTTACTTTGGAGCGGCGCTTACCTTCGGGCCAGTTTCGATCCTTCGATGGCCGAAAACGGAGTGCTGCGGCCTTTCGTAGGGAAAGTCAGCCCCGAGGATCTTGTCCATTACCCCGGTGTGGAGGTTCTGGCGAATTCTTATCCGGGAGATTACATCCAATCTCCGAACCCGGGCCCCCTGATTGGGGCAGTCACATTGACGGATGCGCTCGGCGCGATCGGCGCTCACAATGGCGAGTTGCGCAATGAAACCGCCGACATGGTTCTTCCGGGCCGCAGGTTGCCCATCGAGTTCCGTCGCGTGATGGCATCACAGGGCCTATACGACGGGCCATTTGGACGTGGCTGGGACTTCAATTATAACCAGCGCATTGTGGAGTTGAGCAATCGTGGGCTGGCTCCTGGCGCGAAGATCCCCCAGGTGATTCGCGACAATCCCGCTGACAGTGAATTAGCCGAGAACCGTGATCTTCTGTTTTACACTGGCGCAGGCCGTGTGGTCGTCTGGAAGTTCGCCGGAACCAATGCCCCGCCCGAAGTGGCCTCCGATCCTTTGGTCACCGAAACCTTGCGTTGGACGAACAAGGTGGAGCGCTACTACCTGCCTCCGTCTGGAGCCTTTAACCTGATGTTCAGGTTCAAAGACGGCCGTTACGCCCGGCTGGAGCCGGATGGCACCCAGTTCTGGTACAACGCATCAGGGCGGCTGGTAAAGATCTATGACCGATATGATAAGAACTCCCTCGAATTGGTGTACAACGCCCGCGGCGAGTTGATCCGAATCTATGACGAGCTAAGGCGTGCTTTGGATGTTGGCTGGTGGCGCCTGCCCACTGACCCCATGCGACGTCCGGGCATTGATGAAACGACGTTGCGGCCCGGAATCGCCGGGAAGATCTGCCGTCTCAAAGACTACTCTGATCGGGATGTGTTGTTCTACTATTCCGAGGACGGCCTGCTGGAGAAACGAGAAGGTCCGTTGGTGGAGACCGCATCCGAAAACGGTTTTACCGGCCGTGCCGCAACCAAATACACCTACAGCGACTCCAGCCAGCCCGGACGGTCTGGTAAAACCCTGTCAGGGATTATTGGCGGTGATGATATCGGCTCGCCGTTGTTGTCCAGCACCGAGGTTGGGCTCAAAGGACGCGACACCGTCAGCAAACTCAAGATTGCGACTGGCGAACTCAAGGTTGACTTAGGACAAACCAATACCGCCCGCGCACTGAGTCTTGGGAACGCTACCGCGAAAGTGACCAACCCCGACCAATCCTCCACCAGCTACAAGTTCGATCGGTTCGGACGCCCGTTGGAAACCGTCCTGTCTGCTCCCAACGCTCCTGAGCAACGCACGTTCAACGAATACTATGCGAATGGATTGCTCAAATCGGTGACCCACCCGGAGGGGAACAAAATAGAATACGTCTATGATGCGGCCAATCCGAGCCTGCGTTCGCGAGCAAACGTCATCCAGGTGACCAAGTACCCTGGACCGAGAGGCGGTCCAGTTTTGGCAGCCACCAGTGAGTACGATGAGTGGTACAACCTGCCGGCAGGAGACAAGACAGACTTCCGCACCAACACAGTTGTCATCACCCTGCGCCTGGATCATCGCGATACAGAGCGGATGACCCAAGCCGGCCAGATGGAGCTGTTTCAGGCCAATGAGTTCGGGCAGTTGGAGAAGCATACATCCCTGGATGGCATCGTTCGTGAATGGGCTTTTAACGGGGACGGGTTCCTGAGCTCCATCAAGATTGGCGACTTGGTTACCTCTTACAGCTACGCACCGGCCACAGGCGTGCGAAGTGACTTCACCAAACGTGGGCTGGCGTCATCTGTGACTGACCCCAGGAATATCACAACGAGTTTCATTTATGATGAGTTGAACCAATTGGTTAGTTCCACCAGGGCAGGGCAGAAGACCACGTATGCCTACGACTCTTCGGGCAACACCACCGAGGTGCGAACCAAGGTGGACGATGACCGTACCTTGATCGAGGAGCGGACCTATGACCAGGTCGGATTCATGCGTTCCAAGACATTGAAGAACGTCGAGGTCAATGGCGTTCCGGCGGATCTGGTAACCACCTTCGAACCGGACGGCATGCGACGGGTTAAACGCGCGGTCTTTCCCGGAGGTGACGTCCATGAGTTGGAGTACAACCACGTCGGCCAGGTTACTAATTATGTGATCGGTGGGACCTACCGGGAGATTTATGAATACGACGGGAATGGAAACCGTGTCAGTACCACCATTGGCGGTGCCACTGAGCGCCACGTGTTCGACGGGCACGATCGTCTGGTCCAGATTATCTCTCCAGCCGGAAGCTCCAACTCCCTGGCTTACGATGGGAACAACAATATCGTCTGGAAACAGTCCAGAGATGCTGACGGAACAGTGCTATCCGAACTTTCGGCCGAGTTTGATGAGTTGAATCGCTCGGTGCGTGAGAGCCGGTTGCGTGACGATGGTGTTTCGACTGCGACCTCCGAGTATGACACTGCCCAGCGCCGAGTCATATTCACCGACGCGATGGGTGCCACCGTGATCACCTACTCGGATCAGTACGGGCGTGTATGGAAGGAGGTTGCTCCAACGCGCAACACCGAGACGACATACGATGGGAACGGAAATGTGCTCACGCGCACCGTGACTGAAGGAGGACGGATTTATAAGCAGGAGTTCGTTTACAACGACCTGGACCAAATGATCGAGGTTCGAGATAACCAGGGGAATGCGACGGTTTACACTCTGGGCTTGGACGGGCGAACCAAGGTTGTCAAAGATCGTGAAGGCTTCAGCATCACCAACCGGTTCACTCTTTTGGGAGAGCCTTCACTCGTTCAGGATGCCAATCAGGTAACCACAGGTTACGAGCGCTCTACCAACCGGCAAGTCAGCGCGATCAGCGACGCGGCAGATCATTCCCAGCGGACCGAGTTCGATCATTTGAACCGGGTCACCAAGGTCGTCCTGCCCAACAACCAGGAGACCATCTACAGCAACTTCGACGCACTGAACTCGCCCAAAGACGTGAGCCTGCCGCGCGGTATCCATATCAGCACGGCATACAGTCCGGCTGGTCAGATGACCAACCGTGTGTTTGCGGGTCTTTCCGGCGGCCGCTCTGAGTCCTACACATACGATGGACTCCAACGGCTTCGGTTGGTGCGCGATCCGTCCGGCTCAGCCAGCTTCGATTATGACCGGTTTGGCTTCACCAAGCGCTTCGGCTTCCAATATCAGTTCCAGGCACCCGTGCCGAGCGTCAGCCAAATGAGTTTCGAAGTGTTGCAGGCCGCAAACGCAGGCGGTTTTCGAACCTCCCTGGTCTATCCTGATGCCGCCGTCACGGTTCAGAACAGACGGGATGCCACAGGCAGGCTTCTAGCTTTGCTGCCCGATTCAGGCGAGCCGGTGATCAAGACCAATGTTTACCTCGGTGACTCCCTGATCAGTGGACGTACCCTGGGGAACGGACGCGTCCGGATGGACGCCGAGTTCGATTCGTTACGCAGGCCTATCATGCGGCGCTTTGTCACAGATGCTGGACGCACTCTCATGGACGTACGTTACGCCTATGACAAGAATGGGGCGCAACGGGCTCGTCAATATGTGCATCGCGGCGGTCGCACAGATTTCTTCCAGTATGATGCCGGTTATCGCTTCCGGCGCGTGGATGTGGATGCCCATCCCGTGATTGGCAATGTTGCCGGCAATCGGTCTTTGCCAAACTTCACAATCCCGAACTCGATTGAGGGGAATTGGTCCGCCGGCCCATACGCACGTGAAGCCACCTATTCGCAGACGGACGTTCTTCAAAGTATTGCGACCTTGAATCCGGACAACGTTCCCGTTCCGCCGATCGGAGGGGTCTATGCCAACCCCGATGAGCTACTCTTTGTGCAGAGCATCGATGGTTTCTCCCGTATTCGCGACGAGGTCGGGAATGTGGTTGTGACGAAACTATTCGTCCGGATACCCGGCAACCCGACGCCGGTCTCCGTGGTGGCCACGAACACGTATAACGAGCTAAACCAACTCATTCGCGTCCAGCGCGCCGATGGAGTGCTGGTTCAGAATGAATATGGGCCGTCCGGTCTTCGGATTCGCCGGAAAGTCACTGGCGACATTGCGCGTTGTGTGCCCTCAGACCGCGCCTTCCTTTATGACGGTGGCAACCTGATTGAGGAACGCGACCTGTTGAACGGGGGCGTCGTGGTCGCTCGCTATTATTACGGTGATCAGGGAGACGAGCTGATTGCTGGCGATATCTCCAACGGCTCCGAGTTGACTCGCTACTACTTCCTGACGGATGTTAGTCGTTCGGTTCTGGGGGTCTGCGACACCAATGGTGCCTTGGTGGAACAAACGCGCTATGACACCTGGGGTCAACCTCAGATCGAAGCAGCGGATTTTGCCTCGCCTCAGGTCGCTGCAGTCGTGAGAGAGACCAATTCGCTTCTCATTCAGTTTACCGAGCCTGTTCTTCCGACATTTGAAGCAGGGGCTTCCGCTACAAATATTATCACAAGCCTGCGTCAGTTGAGTTCGGTGATCGAAATCCGGAGCAATGGCCAGCCCTTGAACGGCCAGTTCCTTTTTGAACCGGCCCGGCCGGGCGCTCCATTCGGCAGTGCGGTTCGGTTTGTGTCCGCCGGGGCCCTGTCTGGTGCGGTGGTCTTGCAGGTCGCCGGCGGCTTGCTCCAGGATGCGAGTAATAACACCAATGCCCCGATCACTCTCAATCTGAATGTGGGGAGTGAAGGTTCGGTCTTCACGGGGCCCGGGATTGGCAGCACCGCTCCCCAAGGAACGGACCGCAGTTTCATCGGCTCACCATTCTTGTTCCACGGCCAGGTGTTTGATTACGATACCGGTCTCCTGTACTGCCGCGCTCGGTTTTACGATCCCGCGAGCGGCATGTTCCTGCAACGCGATCCGAGTGGTTACATCGATGGCGTGAACCAGTACGCCGGGTTTGCCAATAACCCTGTCAGTCTTCGCGATCCCACGGGGCATGCCACACCCGAAAGCATGGATCAGGGTGAAGAAGCCCACGGAGTTGGAGCTGACATCGCGCGAATGGCCAAGGAGTCTTTCGATCGGACCATGGACCTCGGCACCTCCACCGCTCATGGCATTGACCTGCTCAACTCCGGTAATCCTGGGTCGCAAGGCGCCCTCGATGCAATGCGTGGGGCAGATCTTATCATCTCGGATGTGCAGGTGGCAGCCGGTGCCTTCGGCATGCTGAAGATCGGCCTCACGACATCCGTGAACCTGACTCGTCGTGCGGCCGGTTTCATGCAGAAATTCCGCGGCACTCCGCAAATTCCCAAGGCGGTGCGAGAGCATTTGCTTAAGTCAGGCCTTACCCAGATCGAGATCGACGCCATCATTCCCGCCATGAAGAAACATGGCGTCTCGCGTCTGAGCATCCGGAGTTTTAAGGAGGCGAAGCGGGCGGCTCGCCAGGCTGGAGTTAATGCTGGTCTGCCGCAGAAGCCTATGCATGTTAAAGACAAAACAGGGGATGATGCGACTGTCACCAAGGACGGCATCACCTATGTCTCTGATGCCGACATTCTCCACGTGGAGGTAAATGGCCGTCCGGCCACCCTCAAGGAAATCCAAAAGTTCACGGCCAGTGCCAACCGCAATTACACAAAGCTCTGGAACCAGCGTGGTCTGGGCGTCGTCGGAGTACCGGCAAACCCGCCTTTCCAACACGGCTCCCACCTGAGCATGTCGCAGATGTATAAATGGGGTGGAAAAGTGGATGGCAATTACATTGCCGCTGTCGGACATCCCGACGACAGTTTCACGATCCGGATTCGAGGGGACGGAAACGTCCTGGCCTATGACACACCACGTTGGAAGACGCACCAGGATATCATGCGGATGGGTGCGGTGCTTCAGAACCGGATGGTGACACAAGGTGTTCCGCCACTAACGTTCCCCGGCAACAATCTTTGGCCAGGGAAGAACTGGAACGATTTCCGAAAGGATTACGTGATGGAGTCCCTCTCCTACTTCTGGGACCCCGTCAACAACGCTGTCGATCAAAGCAAGATGAGGCGCTTCTTCGGCACCAAATAAGGATCAACCAGCGTTTAACCACGAATTTTACTCAGCCATGATTACACAGCAGCAAGCTTTGATCCCGCTTCATGTTCGCCTGCGCCAGGCCCTGATCCTGGTGCTGTTTCTGACGGCACCATTCCTGGGAAGGACCGGTTCCGCAGCCGAAGTGCTTACTTCGTTGGACTACCGGATTGTTGGCAACTACCTCAAGGTATCCCCCTCAGCCCTGGCAGTTCCGAAAGGCATCGCCGGCTCGGTGATGGTTGAACTGGCTAATGCCGATGGATCGGACAAACAGCCAAACAACGTTCTGACAGAAGGGGCGTATGTCGAGGCGACCCTTCGAGGCCCTTCTTTTCCTGCGCGTCGCTTGATAGGGCAGGTGAATCAACCGCTGATGCTCCCTGCTATCAATCTCGCTGGTGAGTACCAGTTGGATAACATCCGCTTGGTTGATGCCTCCACTGGCGCTGTTCGCATGGAGGGCACTCCTTCAAGCATCCCGGTCAACGTCTTCGCTGAATTGCTCATCTCCAGAGTTACCTCACGACCGCTCTCTCTTCAGGAAATCCAGGACAAAGGTATCTCCATCGATGAGGCAAATTTCCGTGCCGTGGAGTTTGAAGTTGGATTCGTGTTGGATGGCACGACATATCCGATCAAGTTTCCCGTGGTTACGCCGGACTTTAAATCCAGCACGGAGATCATTCCGGCGCAGGAGTTGGAGAAGCGGTTTGTCCAGGCACAGGCTATCAACGACAAGCTTTCCAGCAGGGAATTCGTTCCCTTGCCGCCCGAACTTGAAGCTGCCGGTCTAAACCTGGTGGTTAAGGGCTGCAATTTTGAGTTTGCGGAGCCCAAGGGCGAGAAGTTGCGTCTCGATATCCCTCCTATTCCCGCACTCATGGTCATCCCGGGTAACATTGGATATTTGAACCAGTTCTTCAGTGTTCAGATCTTTACCGAGAATGCTGCTCCAGTTAATTCCGGGCTGAGCGTTTTGAATCTGCAGGCGCGGCTCGTGCTCCCTCCAGGCGCGGATCAAATCCCCGCGTCCAGCTATGAGCAACCAGGCGACGACCCTCTGCGTTATGCTAGAACGGGTCCGGACAAGATCGTGCAGCCTGTGCAGTCCATTGTGCGTCCTGGGCCTGATGGTGTTCCTGGAACCGCTGACGACCTGCTGCGGCTCTACCCTCGCGAATCGGGCCAGGCGGAGTTCCTGATCGAAGGCTTGCGCGAGGGCTTGCACGTCATGAACCTGGAGTTATTCGGCGATCTGGACGGACTTTCCTCCGGTTTGGTGAAGATCAAAGGAAAAGCGGCTGGATCGGTTCTGGTGCGCAATCCCAAGTTCTCTCTCACGTTTTCACATCCTCGAACGGTTCGAACAGGTGAGGAGTATGATGCGTTCGTGACGATTTTGAACACCTCCCAGGTGGAGGCCAACCTCGTTAGTGTGGCTTTGCCGAAAGGCAGCGTCAGCGGTGCCACGATCCTCTCCAGTGAGCGCGTTGAACTCGGGAACATCAGCCCGGGCCAGTCCGCTACCGCCCGCTTTCAGCTGCGGGGGGAACGAACCGGACAGATCCGTTTCTCCAATCTTACGACAGGTGAGGATAGCGTGACCGGACGGTTTCGCCTGACCATGGGGGTGGATGAGCGGGGTGTTGATCTATCGCCGGATAGCATTGGCTATCCCGATTATGTGGATGAGCTGCCCAATGACCTTTTCTATGCCGCGAACCGTGTGCTCGGCCAAGCCTTGAGTGTTTACTCAGCGCCGATGCTCCCGCCTGGCGTGTTACGGATTCCCTGGTCCACCATCCAAACCCGTGTGCTTGAGTTGGCGGAAGCCGGGCAACGCATCGCTTACGGAGAGTCGCTTGAGCGCGTTCTCCCCGATATCGCACTGGATTGGCAGGGTGGCCGGAAGTTCAATGAGGGCTTTGATCAGATTATGACCACAACCGAAGCCGGCCGCCAATGGCGCACCGCCCTGTTTCAGGCGCTGGAAAACACCGGCTCTCAGGACCCTGCACAACTGCTCGCTTCGCGTGCTGCCGACCTGGCGGGACGCGGTGAGGCTTGGGCTTTCATGTCTGCCAATAACGTGGCGATCAAACCCGTCTTCAGTTCAGTTTCCAACACAGTGGATCTCAGTATAGCTGGCGCGCGCCAGGCTGGAGGATACCCTGGCACGAACGGCAGTTGGCTGGTGTTTAAGCCGCAATCCGGCCAGGTGCGTTGGGAAATCACCTCGCCAATCGTACAGGCCGAGTTTGGACTTCTGGTTCTGCAGACAAACGGCACAGGGCAGTGGATTCGATGGTCGGTGCCTAATCCGCAGGTAGGGGGCTGCTACAAGTACACTCTGGGCGATTCTTCAAACACACTCTTGCTGGATGAGCTGTGCGACGGCTCACCCGAGCAGAGTTTGCCAGGGACGGCGTCACCCGTTTCCGAACTGCCACCCGAGCTTCTCCTGGCGCGGCAGTTGCCCGAGATTGAATCCGTTAGGCCTCGGCCGAGCTGTTTCCCGGGTGCCGCGTGGAACTACGGCACAGTCGTCGGCGTTCTCTTTTCCAAGCCGATGTCCGAGACAAACGTGAACATCCCCTCTGCCTATAAGCTGGAGAACGGCATCACGGCCGTAGCGGTGCGTCTGCAACCCGGAGGTAGAGTCGCAATGCTCAACCTGCGGCAGGGTGTCGGCTCTATTCGTCCCCGGACGCTTACAATTGATGGGGTCACTGATCCACGTGGGCATGCGATTGTTAACAACGCTCGCGCCATCACCAACCTGATCAGCGAAGGCGCCGCAGTTAGCGGACGGGCTCTCCGTGCGGATGGCAGCCCAGCGGCCAACATTCCCGTGACATTGACAATGAACGACCTTCACCGCGATCCGTTCGATCGTTGTGAGCAGAGCATCGGGCGAGTTGGCCAGGTGTTCACCGATAATGACGGCCGGTTTACCTTCGATTTCATCCTGGCGGGCGTCCCTTACACCATCTCGGCTACGGACACCGGTGGGCTGCCGCCTGAAGCAATCGACATGATTCTGAAATCCTACCGAGGTGGCTACTTTGACCGAGATCGCCTGTTATTGCAGGCATCTCAAACCAACTTTGCTGCAACACTCGGCACCACCAATATCACCCAGGCGATTGCATTGGCAGAGAACCTGGATCGCGCTGTCTGGAACGACACTGTGCCATACATGGATGGCATGCAGGGCCAGGAAATAGCTGTTGCGTTGCGTTTCCGCGGGCGAGGCACTGTTTCCGGCCAGATCATTTCAGCAGATGGAGTCTCGCCGGCAGTACAGGCTGCTGTAAACCTATTCCCTGATTCCGCCTCCCGCGAGCTGGTTCGAGGGGTATTCGCCGATAGCCAGGGCCGTTTTCAGTTTAATGGCATTCCCCTCGGACAGTTCACTGTCCAGGTGAAAACCAGCCTCGGCCAGTTTCGCACAATTGCAGGGGTGTTATCACAAGTCGGTGAAACCGCTGAACTCCGAATTGAACTTACCGCACCCACTCCCGCTGAAATCATTCGCACGCAAGTTCGCGGTGTTGTCACCGAGGCGGACAACACCACGCCCCATAACCGGGCTCAGGTTTTCATGAGAGGGGTGAACGGAGTCGTTGGAGTGGCGGAGAGCAACGACGCAGGCTATTGGGAAATGGATGATGTCCCCGCAGGCACGTACACCGTCACCGCCATTTCCCAGGACGGCAAGCGCAAAGGGGATCGCAATGGCGTGCAGACCAGCGCTGGCGCGATTTCCTATGTCAATGTAGCTCTGCAAGGGACAACCGTTGTGGCCGGACGAGTGGAAAACAGTTCTGGCCAGCCGGTTGCCAACGCCCTGGTCGCTGGCGGCAGTGCCCTGGTTAAGACCGATGCGAACGGGTTGTTCACGCTGACTGGCGTTCCAATCGGTCAAAGAACGATTAGTGCCGGCTTGGAGGCGAAATACGCCCCAAACAACTTCCCCCGATTGGGCAGCGAGGGTGTGGATGCTTTGCCCGGTGTCACCAACTTCGTTGTCGTCCGGTTGCGCCCTGCTGGTGTGATCGCCGGACAAGTGCACGATGCCAACGGCTTCCCGGTCTCCGGAATCAACGCAGCTATTCCAATGGAGAAAGGTTTCCTCTGGACGAAGGTGGATCAGAACGGTTTTTTCAAGTTCATCAACGTCCCGCCCGGGGAATACATCGTTAGCGCCCCGGCTCCACCTGTCAGGAAAACCGCCGAGGAACTCGAGGAGTTGGCGGACAGCGGCGCGGATGAAGAATTAATGGCGGCCATCCAGGATGCGTTTGCTTCCTATGCCGGGGCGAGTACCGGGACGAACCATAACCCCGGTACATGGGGCTATACCAAAACGACGATTCTGAACGATGGTCACACGGCACCTGCGGATGTTAAGTACTTCCCAATGGGCTCCGTGTCCGGTGTGGTTGTAAACGATCAATCGGTTCCCATCGGAGCTCTCGTGCGGTTGACAGGTCTCAGCATGAGGGAGAATGGCGCTCCTGGTTTTACTGTGCGCGGCAATCGCGACAGTGATGCGGAGACCGGTGAGTTCCTGTTCTCGAACGCTTTGACCGTGGGAGATTGGGGTATCCAGGTTGCCTCCCCCTTCTATTCCGTTGTGCTGTCCACCAGCGGACGCACGACCGACTCATTCCCCAATGTAACTAACCTCGTAATGCAGTTCCCTCCGCGAAAGGATACGCACGGACGATTGACCGGGCGGGTCGTGTATCCGGATGGAACACCCGTCGGCAAGGATGTCGAGGTGACGACCTATTTCGGACCTGGGATCGTGAATACCACAGATACCAACGGTTTTTTTGATAACCAGATGGCCATCCCAGCTCGCTCTTATACCGTGGAAGCACGAGATCCAGTAACCGGCTATCGAGGCCGGGTTTCCGCCCAGGTAGCGCCGGGTCTGACCAACTTTGTTCAAGTGCCATTGTTTGGGCTCGGGCACATTAATGTTTCCGTGTTACAAGCCAACGGTTTGCCGGCCGGCAAAGCCTTCATCCAAGTTTACGGAAGCCTGTTTCATGAGCAGCGCGAGGGGGAGACCGGCACAAACGGCGTGTACCAGACCCGGGATCTTGTTCCCGGCTCATACCAGCTTCTGGTGCGTTACACCTCGGGCAGCACCACTCTGGAGAAACGGATGGGTTTAGAGGTAAAGCACGACCAGATTACATCGGCGAACATTGTTCTCGGTGGAACGGGGTCAGTGCGAGGTTCTTTCAGCCGCTTGGACGGCGGGGCGATCGTCGGTGCCCGGGTGGCCATCGGTCGTGTTGCGGATGTCCCAACAGATGGCCAAGGGCAATTCGCCGCTACTGGAATTCCTCTTGGAACTCACCGAGTCGTGGCTACAGATCCAGTTACCGGCCGCGCGGCGATCGGCAGCGCGTCCGTCAATTACGTGGATCAGGTGGTCACCGTTCCGTTGACTGAACAGTTGCAGGGAATTGTCCGGGGTCAGGTCTTTCAGGAGGGGAAGAGTTCTCCTATTGCGGGGGCCGAAGTGAGCTTGCAGTCTCGTGATGGTAGCGGTTCATACCGGAGCGCGACTACCGGACCTGACGGAGGTTATGAGTTTCCAGGTGTGACCCCGGGCGATTACATGTTGAGCTGCCGGCTCCAGGGACTTAATGGGGGAGTTGTCCAAAATCTGACCATGCCTGCGAATGCGCCTACATTGGTTTACAATCTCACCCTTCCGGCGCCCGAGGCTACCGGACAGGTGCTGGTCAAGGTGGTAAGTCCTGATGGAGTCACGCCCGCAGCAGGAGTACGCGTTCTGGCGGCTGTTATTGGCGGTGGAACCAAGGACACGGGCCCCGACGGAACAGCTCTCTTTGAAGGTTTGAGGTTAGGCGGGGTTTCCATTCAGGCATCATCGCTTGCCCCAACCGAAACCCACAATGTCGCCGTGACGAACGTTACTATAACCGCGTCCATGCCGAGCAATTCCGTTGTCGCCCGCATGCAGGGTGTCGGCACAGTCTCAGGGCAGGTCTTTAACAGCACGGGGTTGGTCCCGGTGCCTTTTGCCACACTCTTGATAGAGTTCTTGTCACCTCCGTTCCGTGGAACGAAGCGCGGCAACATCGTCAGCGACGGAGAAGGAAAGTTCACCATTCCGAATGTTCCTGTGGGGGACTATCGGTTAATCGCCTCCAGCCAGGCCTTGGCTGCGAGCACGAACGGTGTCATTGGCGCCCATCAGCAAACTAATTTCGCACGCCTCACCTTGGCCCCGAGTGGTGTTGTGATCGGGCGTATCCTGCGGGCTGATGGAGTTTCAATAGTCAGCAGCAACAATGTCGTGCTTAGGTTTAGCTCGCAAACAAGTTCCGCTGGTGTCTCCGTAGCCCCGACGGATTCGAACGGGAGGTTCGGCTTCACGAACGTCCCCTTAGGCGACTTCGCATTGGACGCTGCCGTGCTGGCCGTCAATGGTCTCATCAAGACCAGCGGCAACGTGGCATCCAATGAACAGGTGGTGGATCTCGGGGACCTGCTCCTGGATGAGGCGATGCCGATGGTGAGCGCCATCATACCAGCCAACACATCCAATGGCGTGCCGATTATTAGCCCAGTGGACATTGTCCTGAGCGAACCCATGCTGGCTGCTTCAGTCAATGGGAATACCAACGGGGTTTACCTGCGCAGTCCGACCAAGCTGGTGGCCGCATCAGTGGCGCTGCTGACGCATCCTGATGATGGCCTTGCACGCGTGGTGCGCCTCACTCCTTTTGCCCCCCTTGCAAGTATGACAACATACGAGGTGGTGGTGATTTCCGGTGAGCGCCGCGATGCCGTGGGCAAGCTGATCGCCAGCGGCCCGACCGATTTAGTCGGACGATTCCTCCCACAACTGTTCGTCAGCACGTTCACCACTCGGGATGATGATCCGCCCTTGCTGGTCTCGATGTCACCAGGGCCCGGAGCCATTCAGGTTGATCCGTTGGCCACCATGCGGCTCACTTTTAACGAGCCTTTGCGCCACACAAATATTCAGTTCGCCCTCTCCGGACCCGCCGGGTCCGTGGCTGGAAGCTTGAACCTGAGCGATGATGGCAAGATCCTGGTGTTCTCTCCGAATGCGCCGCTCCTGCCTAATCGCACCCACTCCCTGGTGGTGAGCAATCTCATCGACCTGGCAGGAAACCGCTTCGCATCTGAACCTCTGACTGCGAGTTTCTCCACTCTCGATACCATCGGCCCCGTGGTTGCCTCTCTAAAACTCAATGGCCCGGCGGTGGCAGGCGCAGCGGTCCCTGTGGAAGCCATACTCTCGGAACCGGAGGCGGGTGCCTCGGTTCGTTTCCTGAAGGAAGTCGAGTCCGTAGCAGTTGCTACGACCAACCCATACATTGCCTATATAACCATGCCAACCAATGGCAGCGTGCGCCTTCAAGCGATCGCTACGGACCAGTTCGGGAATGACGGCGAGATCACTCAACTGGAGGTCACAGTCGTATCCAACACGCCTCCCATGGTCACCTTGATCCGTATGGACCCAACCAACGGGCCAGTCGGAACCAGCAAGACCCTCTCTTTCCAACTCAGTGGAGAGGACGACAACGCAGTGACCAACATCACACTCGTGGGTTTAGGCGCTGTCCAAATCGTTCGAACATTCGATTCCGGCAATCCAACCAACCTGACATTTACGGTGCCAGCCACGAATCTGGCCTCAACGTTCCTGCAATTCCGCGCCCAATCCACTGACTCCCTTGGTGCCAAGTCGCCAGAGGCCGTTTTGGATTATGACGTGGTCGATAACACATTCCCTGAAGTGACTCTCCTGCGTCCTGCCAAAGATGAGGTGGTGAATCCGCTGCAGCCGCTAGATATCGAATTCGCTATATCTGATAACAGCAGCAACCTGACGGTCAAGGTGCAGTTAAGCAACCTTGTCTCCTTAGCCTCTGAAACCAACTTCCTGGTCGTGCCAAATCTGGCCCACACGAACCAGATCCGGTTTTCGATCACAAATGCTCCTCAGAACGGCGGATATGTTCAGGCTCAGATCTTTGTTACCGACTCTGCTGGGAATGCCCGATCCGAGGCCCGCATCTTCCGCGTGCCCGATATAACCGCGCCCAGGATCACCAGTGTTGATCCCACAAACGGGACAGTCCGGGCGTCCCTATGGGAATGGACCGAGTGGCGGTTTAGCGAGGCTGTGAAGGCCTCCCTCCCAATGACCAACGTCCTGTTCATGACGAACCAGTTCGGAGATTCTGATTTCTACGTCATCGATCAGCATACGACGTCATTCCGCGTGCGCCCGAGCCGCGGTTTGCGACCGGGTGTTGTCTATACAAACCTTCTTTTCCCGGGAGTGATCGATTACGCATCGAACATCCTTGTTACTGCGGAGGGGAATCCCATCCCCGCAGAAGGACAGACCAGCAGCTTCCGTACGGCTGCGATTCTTTCACAATACCCTACTAATGGCTCCTTGATGGTGGCCGGACAGCGATTTGTTTCAACCGTTAGCTATGAGCGCGGTCTGAATGCCACATGGTTTGGATTCCGGTTCGGCACAAACCAGCAGGTGGCCGCAAATGTGAGCCAGACCTCTACCAATGCCGCAGCCCAGGTTTTTGCGCCGACCAACTCCGGCCCAGCTCAATTCTCCGTCCTGATTGCCAATGTCAGCAACTTTTCAGGGTCCTGGACCCAGGCTCCTGTGGTTGTCGAGATTCGGCCTCGAGATCTGGACGATGACAACGACGGCTGGGTGAACGGGTTCGAATCCGATCGTGGAATGAATCCGTTCCTCGCAGACCTGGATAGCAGTGACTTCGATCAAGATACACTAAGCAATGGGCAAGAACGGGCGCTGGGCACCGACCCAGGAAGAGCGGACTCGGATGATGATGGTCTGAATGACGGACTCGAAGTTGCCGGGGGCACGAACCCGTTGAACCCCGACTCCGACGACGATGGGCTGCCCGATGGTGTTGACCCCGCTCCTCTATCACCGAGCAGTGGAATCGAGTTTGCCATTAGTTCCTCATTCACACTGGTGGAAGGCGAGACGACAAACATTCAGTTCAGCGTCAGTTCGTCGAACGCGCCGCTGAATACTCTGACATTTGGAGGGACAAACATTCCTCCAGTGTTTGCGACCCTCGCCAGCGTCACATTCACGAATTCCGCCACGAACGGAATGGCGTACGGAGAGCTGCGTCTGAGGCCATTACTTTTGGATGCGGGCACCTACGTCCTGACGTTGAAAGCAGCCGGTATTTCGGGCAGTAACTCGGTAGCGGGTAGCACGAATATTACCGTGGTGGTTCTCGATAATCCCTCCTTCCCGGTCACTCGATGGAAAGACCCGGTGGATGGAAACTTCAGTGACACCAACCGCTGGTCTGACGGCGTGCCAACAGTGTCCAAACCGGGTTTGATCGATGTTGCAGGCACCTACACTGTCAGCCTGAACAACGACTCTACCATCGGAGAGTTGATCGTAGGAGGTACCTCAGGCTCCCAAATGTTCCGGGTGTCCGGGCGGGCCCTGACCGTGAATGGGTCGCTGCAGGTTCGTGGAACCGGACACCTGAGCCTGCAAAGCTCCGGGCAATTGACTGGGCCTGGGGTTATCAACATCGCCAGCCGCTTTGATTGGACCGGCGGCGTCATTCAGGGAACCGGTGTCATGAACATGCTGCCAGGTGCCTTCACGGATGTGAGCGGGACCGATTGGAAATACCACACCGCGCGTACGATCAATAACGCAGGCACCCTTCAAATTCGCGGTTCTGGTGGAATGAATGTGGCCTCACTGGCAACTCTGAATAACTCGGGCCTGATTGATGTGCAAACCGACATTGATGTGTCGAATGCCTCCGGAGGTTCTGCCACGATCTCCATTTGGAACAATACCGGAACGTTCAAAAAGAGCAGCGGCCTTGGCGAGTTCACTATCGGCGCGATCTTCAATAATCGCGGTACCGTGCTTTTGGAGAGTGGCGAGATTGAACTTTGGTCTGGGGGGGACAGTAGTGGTGCGTTCAACCTGGCGGAGGGTACTGTCTGGCGTTGGGCCGGCGGCACTCACACTCTGGGCACCGCAGCTAAACTCCAGGGAATGGGCAGCATTCAATTCGCTGGCGGAACGGTCACGGTGCTTGGCACCTTGAATATCTCTGGCGGCGTGAAAGCCACCGGCGGCATTGGCGTTTTCGGGCCTGGAGCCCAGGTTCTACCGGTTTCGAGCGTAGCTGTGCTCGGGTGGGGTGGGCGGCTCGAGTTCAACTCCGGCAATCCAGTTGTCATCGGTTCGCTTAACCAAGGCGGAAACCTGCGGAGCACCGATGCACTGTCCATCACGAACGCATTCACCTGGACGGCTGGCGCCCACGAAGGCTCCGCTGTGACCCGGGTGCTGAGCAACGCGGTGTTCAGCATAGAGGGCAACGATTATAAAACGCTAAACGGGCGCCTGCTGCAGGTGGACGGTCAGGGTGCGTGGACGGGAACCGGCGGCTGGACAATCGGAGGAAACGCGGAGCTGAGAACCTATGGGCCGTTCGAAATACAGAACGATGCAACCGTCTCCACGGCTCTCGGCGGATGGGCTACCGATGGCCTGATTCACAACTTCGGCCTTATGACCAAAACAGGATCAACGGGGGTTACCGAGCTTGGTCCTGTATTCGTCAACAGCGGCACAGTAGAAATTTCTACCGGCACCTTGCGGTTGAATACTGGCGGAACCAACACTGGCATGTTCCTCGTGCAGACCAACGCGAGACTCCGAATCGCCAACGGCACCCATCTGCTCTCGACCGAGGGTAGCATTCAAGGCGACGGCCTGCTAACGATGTCAGCCGGCACCCTTCAGATCGATGGCTCGTATCAAATCGCGACTCTCATCGATAACGGCACCCTGCGCTTCAACTCGCAGGATCTTCGGATTACGAACAACGTCGTATTCGACGGAGGTGTGCTTGAGGGCGACGGTCGGCTGGAGTTGGACGGCAGCTTCGAGTGGAGGAGTGGAAGCATGCGAGGAACCGGCACAACGGTGATTGGGCCTTCGGGTGTTGCCCGGCTGATCAACAATGGGTTCAACAAGTTCCTCAGCAGGCGAATGGAGAATCAAGGCTTGTTCGAAATCCAGGATGGCATTCCACTGCACTTGAGCGGTGGCACTTTCATCAATGCTGCAGGAGGGATCGTAAACGTCCCGGGTACCGCCTCTTTCGCGTGGAATGGGGGATCCAACCTCGTTAGAAACGAGGGATCGATTCGCAAAACTGGCGCAGGCACACTGACCTTTGGCGGCAGCGTTCCATTCCAGAATGCGGGTTTGCTGGAGGTGCTATCCGGCAATTGCGTGATTAGCGGCAATGGCGTCAACTCTGGCATCATTCAAATCGCCAGCGGCACCAGCCTGGAGTTTACAGGCAGCTATAGCTATACAGCGGAATCGATGATCGGTGGTGGTGGAAACTTCACCTTCTCAGGCGGCACCCACGATGTGATGGGAAGCTTTTTGCCAGAGTCCAATGTATCATTCACCGGCGGAACTGTTACCATCCGGAACAACCTCGGAACCAGGTCGAGTGTCCAAATCGGCAACGGAACCGTTCGCTTCAACGCTCCTCAGACACTGTCTGAGCTGGTCATGAACAACTCCGGAAGTTTGGAGGGTTCCAGCGAGGTGACGGTCACTAACCTCACATGGGCTAAAGGTTTCATGAGCGGCACCGGTCGCACCACCATTCGCCCAGGAGGGCGGGTGATCATAAACAATCCATCCGGAGCCAAGTATCTTCAGCGGCCCCTGGAGAACTTCGGCGCCATCACCGTTACGGAGTCCACAACGGTTTATTGTCAGAACGGTGTTCTGCAAAATCGGCCTGGAGCAACGATGGACATTCTAGATGGCTTGCTCCTGGCAAGTACCGGCGCTAGTTCTTATCTTGAGAATGCTGGAACGATCACTCTCTCCGGCACCAACACATTCACCATGTCTGGATCTGTGCTGCTTAACAACACCGGGGTAGTCGAGGCTCAACGAGGGACTCTGGTGCTTTCGGGCGGTGGTACCAATGCGGGTTCGATCTTCATCAGATCCAACGCGTATGCAGAGCTGAGCGCGAGCATGAGCCATCCCGTCGGCTCATACCTTGGCGGGGCAGGGGAGATCCGATTCACAGGTGGTAATCACACCTTGCTCGGCAACTTCCAACCGATGGGCTTGCTCAGCTTCCGGGGTGGTGTGGTTACTGTGAACAACGCGATCCACCCCAAAGGCACTCTGCTGGTGACCAATAACGGCACTTTGAACCTCCAAACATCCCAGATGCTTGGCCGTTTGGATATGTATGGGACTGCTCTCGGAGGCAGCGCAGATGTTACCATCACCAACGAGATGATTTGGGCCTCAGGCACGATTTCAGGCACTGGGAGAACTCTCATCAGCCCTGGCGCTGTCCTCCGGGTGAGCCCCGGGAGCAGTGCCAAGATACTCTCCCGAACCCTGGAGAATAGCGGGACTGTGGAGATCCCTTCACCTGAATCCGTGTACTTTCAAATCGCGGTGTTCAATAACCTTGCGGGGGGCGTCGTTAACACCATGGGTGGCGAGTTCCGGTGGATAGGAAGTGTCGGCAGTTACATCAAAAATCTCGGGGTTTGGAATAAAACCGCCACAAACACCCTGGAGATCAGCTCCCTCCCATTCCACAACAGCGGTGTGCTCAACCTGTTGGAAGGGACGATGACGATGAATTCCGGCGGGACCAACCGCGGTGGTATTAATATTTCGACTAACGTTACCTTGAGTCTATCAGGAAGCGTCGTTTATGCCTTGGAGCCCGGCACGGTTTTCTCCGGGACGGGTAACCTCCTGTTCCATGGCCACGGCAATATCGTCCTTAGCACGAATATCAACTTTGGCACCCTTCAGGTGGTGTTCCGGAACGGAGCCGGTTTGATTGGTGCGTATGAATTGGCCAATTCCCCAGGCGGTTCGCTCACCTTTGAGCGAACGATGACCATTCCCGGCTCGCTACGTATCGGCGGACGGCTGGCAACCAGCACAAGCAGCATAATCCTCACGATCAACGGCAACCTGGAGCTGGCTGATGGCAGCATTCTGGTGAATCCGGGGCAAATCCAGGTGAAAGGAGACTATATCAACCACGGCGCTGATATCACCGGCAACGATCCCGTGGATATCGCGGGCGCCGCTCCAAGCTTGGTGCAAATCGTCAGCATCAAGACAGCCTCCGGTATGGCTCTCTCCGGAGCCAATTCCGGTAGTGGTGAGTCCCTGGTGATCGACATGGTGTGGTCAGGTGATCCTGGAATCACTTACGCTGTCGAGATCAGCCGCGACTTCGCGCAATGGACTGAATGCTCAGCCACAGTCGTGGAATCGAGCCCAGGGAAATACACGGCCAAAGTGATACTGCCGCGCGCGGCGGTTGGGTTCTTCCGAACACGCACCGAGTAGGAAACGCCCAGTGGGGATGCAAACAGCTAACGTAAATACGTCCGCAGGAAATCTTCTGCCAGCGTCCGGCCTTCACCACCATAAACGTGGCCCTGCCGGTGGTTATAATAACGAATCGCGTCCGGGACCTCGTGGAGATGATAAAGGGGCTTAACTGCGTCGATGAACTGCTGGCTGCGATCATCGTCAGCAGAACCGCCGCCCAGCAGCAGAAACGGACGCGGGGCGATCAAGGCCAATAGTTGATGGTGCTCAAGATTCCATGAGCTCTGCTTGATCTTTGGGCCCAGGTACCAAATTGCATCCCAATTGCTGAAATCGAGGCCGATGCCGCCCTCGCTCGAAACCCCGGCGCAGTAACGGGTATCAAACGCCATCGCATAAAGCACTTGCTTGGCACCCAGGGAATGACCGAAACAAGCGATCCGCTTCTTGTCAACGAAGGGCAAGCTCTCCATGAAATCAGCGGCACGAATGGCATCCCATGTCATGCGCGTCATGCCCGTCCAGTTCGGATGCTCCGCAATCACCTTGTAGGCATTTCCAGCCCAATTCGTGCCCTCGGTGTTGATGTAGTTCCGAGGGCACCAGACCACATACCCCTGGCGTACCCAGAAGAGACCGTGCCTCTTCGATTCCGGATACTCAGGCGCAAGTCCTGCAGCGCCACGCGCTCCGTAAGGAGTCGTGGCATGAAAGACCACAACGGCAGGCAGCTTTCCACGTGCCCCGCGAGGCACCAGGAGATAGCCATCCGCGACAAAACCGGGTGTAATCTGATACTTGATATATTGCCGGGAGAACTCAGAGAGATACTCGACCTCCAGAACTTCTGTTTTAAGCCGCGATTTCTGTGGAAAAGGACCCAGAGCCTTTTGCCAGGATTGTTGAATCTCCTTCCGTGTCGTGAGCCAGCAGGATTTTGCCGCCGAATTGCTATCGTTAAATAACGGGGAGAGCTGCGGATAGACCTGCGAGGTGGACCTGGGCTCCGTTGCGGCTAAAGCGTTGACAGTCAACAAACATATAAACAGGAACGCCGCGCGGATGCTTCGCATGCCATGCCTATATCTGCTTGCCTGCCGGGCGACAAGCATATTTCCCGAATACAGGGAGCGGCGCAGGCTTCCATGGATCAAAAAAAGAGAGCGGCCCACCCAAGGCCGCCCTCTCACTAACCAACCTGACAACCACTCCAATAACCCAACGCAACCTAGCACAGCTCGAAAGTGGCGCAAGGGTTGCAGTGAAAAAATCCGACACCGCTAACTACTGGGTCTTGCGCTTGTGAAACATGAGGAAATTCCCGTCTGGATCGGCAAATACTGCCATGTGGCAGACGGGCGTCTCATACGGTTCCAGAATGAAAGGAGCCCCGTGTTTCCGGACCGAGTCGACTGCCTCCTGGAAATCCTCCACCTCCAGCGCGACGGCGCCGCCATCTTTAGCTGGTTTGAAGATAGGTGCGCCGCTGCCGATGGAGAGTGTTCCTGTCCCGATGCTATACTCGATCATTCCCATGCCATCCTTCTCGAAAATATTGGCAGGTTTCAGGCCCAGCACACCCTCGTAAAAAGTGCGTGCTTTTGCGAGGTTCGTAACGGGTAAAACGGTGAATGCCAATTCGGTGATTTTCATGATTTCTGATGAGCCTGCCACACCAGCCGCAAACCTTCCAGTGTGAGAAGTGGATCCACAGCGGTAATCTCAGGCAGTCGAGCGGAAATCAAGCGGGCATAACCACCGGTGGCTATCACTGGAAATTTCTTCGTCTTCAACGCGGTTTGGAGTTCAAGGATCAACTCACGTATCAACCCCCGGTAACCGTGAACTGTTCCGACGAGCATGGCTTCCTCGGTGCTCCTGCCGATGGGACTCTTGATCTCACGAATGCGAATGCGCGGCAGGAGCGCCGTTTTTTCGTGGAGATAGTCTGTCATGGCGGAAAGACCGGGTGCAATGATGCCGCCCACGTAACGGCCCTTGCGATCCACCACATCAAAGGTGACGGCCGTTCCGAAATCCACAACGACGGTAGGCGCGCCGAAATGAGCCTTTGCAGCCACTGCATTGGCCAGGCGATCAGGGCCTATCGTTTCAGGGCGGGGATAATCAATTTCAACCCCGCGCAGGGTTTTATGCGTCAATTCCAAACAGGAGACTTGGAACATTTCTTTTACCGCCTTTGCCGCCTGGATCGTCGCACGCGGTACAACGCTGCAAACCGCTGCGCCTCGAACCGGGCGCTTCCCTACAAAACGCCGGACAAGCCCGGGTGCCGAACCGTCAAACCAGGATGCCGTCGGGATGTCGGCCTGGCGTTTGGGCCGGGAATTGCCAGCCAGGCCAAGATGGGTGTGAGTGTTGCCAATGTCCAGAAGCAGGGTCATTGAAGTGGTCATTTAACTAAAGTTACGTCTCCACCAATTACCGGTTCCAAGCGTCCATGCTCCGTTCGGAGCAAGAGGGAACCATCCTCATTCAACGCTTCGGCCCGCCCTCGAATCTCGCGACCGCCAGTGCGCAGAATGATCTGACGTCCAAGAGTCGTGCAGAAGCTCTCCCACTCGTCCGCGATTTCGCTGAATCTTCCTGATTTCAGCCGTTCATAATCGGTGTTCAGCTCTCGCAGAATCGCCACAGCCAACTCAGGCCTGGGAATTGAATGCTGCGACTCAATTCGCAACGAGGTAGCTACCTTGGCCAACTCCGGGGTGAAATCACTTTCGGCCTGGTTGACGTTCACGCCCATTCCAAGCACGAGGTATCGCACCTGGTCAACTTCAGCATGCAATTCGGTGAGTATGCCCGCCGTCTTACGGCCGCGGATCAGGATATCATTGGGCCATTTAATCTCAGGGCTAACGCCCGTGAGGGTCGCTATGGCGCGCCTCAAAGAAATCGCAGAACAAACCGTTAGCCGTGTCGCTTCCTGGGGACGCAACTGCGGCCTGAGCAAGAGTGAAAACCACAGTCCCTTGCGGGTGGGGGAGACCCAGGCCCGCCCCAGTCGGCCGCGTCCTTTGGTTTGTGATTCTGCGAAGACGGCGACACCTTCTTTGACGCCATCGCGTGCCAGTTTCTCAACGATGTCATTCGTCGAAGTGGTTTCCTGGAACACCCGTATGTCGCGTCCGACGGTAAAGCCTGTTCCAAGGCGCGCTAACAAATCGTCTGCCAACAGCAGGTCAGGGGAGCTCAGTAGCCGGTAGCCGTGGTGCGGGCTGGCCTCAATGTCGAAACCCAGATCACGCAACTCCTCGATGCGGGCCCAGATCGCCGCGCGGCTCACCTTCAACGCTTGGGAGATTTCCGCACCAGAGATGGAACCGGCGCCTGCCTTGCGCAATGCCCCCAAGATGTCCACATCCAGGCTCATAAGAAATCAGGCCTCAAAATCGAGACCGATATCGACTGCCGGCGCGGAATGGGTGAGCGCACCCACTGAGATGAAATCCACGCCGGTTTCGGCAATCGCCCTCAGCGTGCTGAGATTGACGCCGCCGCTTGCCTCGGCAAGCGCCCGTCCAGCGATGATTCGCACAGCTTCACGGAGTTGCTCTGGTTTCATGTTGTCGAGCAACACGTAATCGGCTCCAGCCTCTGCCGCCTGTCGGGCTTGCTCCAGCGTGTCAGCTTCCACTTCCACCTTGAGGTTAGGATACTTGCTCCGTGCCCGCTGAACGGCTGCTGCAATGGCATTGGGCTTTTCACCGGCCAATGCCGCTAAATGATTGTCCTTGATCAACACCATGTCGTACAGGCCGATACGGTGATTGGTTCCCCCGCCGCATTTCACCGCATACTTTTCCAGGCGCCGCAATCCCGGGGTGGTTTTCCTTGTGTCAAGGATCTTCGCCTTGGTGCCGCCTACCGTCTCCACATAGCGGGCCGTGAGGGTAGCGACTCCGGAAAGGCGCTGGATGAAATTGAGCGCCACACGTTCCGCTGTCAGGATTGCCTGGGTAGGGCCCGAGATCACCAGGAGTGGCGTGCCGGGGGTGACGAGTTGGCCATCGGCCACCTTTCTTTCGCAAATCACTTGCGGCGATACCATGGTGAACGCCGCTTCGGACACGGCTAAACCTGCAACCACCAGACTATTGCGGGCATTCATCACCGCACGGCTCAGTGAATCCGGAGGCACTGTGGCGAGGGTCGTAGCATCCCCGCTGCCGACATCCTCGGCTAGCGCGAGCTTCACAATGTTCTGGAATTCTTGGGGGCACAGTTGGTCCACGCCGAAAAGATGGGCCAAAATGCGCGAAGGAAAAGGAGAAAGTTAGGCAAAAAAATCTTGTGCCGCGGCCTGCAGAAGCGTAGGAAATGGGCCATGTCTAAAAACGACTCTTCCAAATCTGCCCTTTCAAGAAGACAATTTCTCTATTACTCAGCCGCTTTAACTGCCGGTGCCAGCATGTTAGGCGGTTGTTCAGTGATCAAGAGCCAGCCTAAGGCTCGTCTGGTAACTCCCGGTCAAAAGATGCGGATCGCCTGTGTCGGCGCTGGCGGCAAAGGCCGCAGCGATATCGCCCATTGCGGCGCTGAGGAAATCGTCGCCTTGTGCGATGCGGATGAAAAGCAGGCCGCTGATGCCCGCAAGAGTTTTCCGAATGCCCGTTTCTATTTCGATTGGCGGGAAATGCTCGAGAAGGAGGAGAAGAATATTGACGCCATCACGATCTCCACGCCCGATCATTTGCATGCCGTGGTTGGTTCGGCGGCGATCAAGATGGGCAAACACATCTATTGCCAGAAGCCCCTGACCCAGACGGTTCATGAGGCCCGTTACCTGCGCAAACTGGCCAAGGATTACGGTGTCGTCACCCAGATGGGTAACCAGGGCAGTTCCGAAGACGGTCTGCGCCGCGCTGTAGAGGTGGTTCAGGCCGGCGTGATTGGACCGGTGAAGCAGATTCATGTGTGGTCCAACCGTCCCGTCTGGCCTCAGGGATTGACCCGGCCTGAGGGTGAGGACCCGATTCCCGATGGGTTTAATTGGGATCTTTGGCTCGGACCCGCCCCGAAACGGCCGTATAAGAAGGGCCTGTACCACACGTTCAATTGGCGTGGCTGGTATGAGTTCGGCACCGGCGCGTTGGGCGATATGGCCTGCCATACCGCGAACATGCCGTTCCGCGCAGCCAAGCTCGGTTATCCCAGCCTCATCGAGTTGATGGATCATTCCGAACTTAATCCGGACACCTATCCCAAGACTTCCAAAATCCGCTTCGTCTTCCCCGAGCGCGAAGGTCTGCCCGAAACCGAATTCTTCTGGTACGACGGCAACCCCGGCGACGAAAAAGTTAAGCCGCTCCGCCCTGATCCGGAGATCACCAAGGACATTAAGGAACTGCTGGATAAAGTGCCGGATAGCGGTGCAATGCTGATCGGCACCAAGGGCATTCTGTTCTCGGACAATGACTATGGTTCTCGGTTCTTCGTGAAGCTCAATGACGAGAAAGAGCTGATCAACGGCACAGTCCACGAAGCCGTTCGCGCTCTGCCGATCGTCATTCCGCGCAATACTCATCCCGGTGAATCCGACAAACGGCAGCACTTGGAATGGATCGAAGCCTGCAAAGGCGGCCCAACCCCGTACAGCAACTTCGATATCGCAGCTTATCTCACCGAAATCATCCTGCTCGGCTGCGTGGCCATGCGCGTCGGCAAGAAGCTCGAATGGGACGGCCCGCGCATGATGGCTAAGAACGCCCCCGAAGCAGCCCAATTTGTCAAACGCACCTATCGTCCGGGTTGGGGCCTCGCTTAATATTTTCAACCAATAACCTCACGGGGCGGAGTCAATCTCCGCCCCTTTTTGTTTTTCGAGTGGTCAAAAAAGAACCGCCGGGAGATCCCCGGCGGTGTGACTCAAAAACTGTTCAACTTCGTTACACGGTGTACGTGCCGGAGGCCGTCGTGCCACCGCGCCCGGTCCAGTTCGTGTGGAAAAACTGACCGCGGGGCTGGTCCAAGCGTTCATAGGTGTGCGCGCCAAAATAATCGCGCTGCGCCTGGAGGAGGTTCGCAGGGAGCTTTTCGCAGCGATACCCATCGTAGAAGGCCAGGGCAGTGCTGAGCGTCGGCACGGGAATGCCCTTTTTGACAGCCGTCGCAACCACGTTGCGCCACGCACGGTGCGAGCCGTTCAGCGCTTTCTTGAAGAACGGATCAAGCATCAGATTCTGCAGCTTGGAATTCCGCTCGAATGCCTCTTTGATCTTTCCCAGGAAAACGGAGCGAATGATGCAGCCCCCGCGCCACATCAGCGCGATTCCGCCGTAGTTGAGGTTCCACTTGTACTGTTCGGCCGCGGCACGCATGAGCATGTAGCCCTGGGCATAAGAAATGATCTTGGAAGCATAGAGCGCCTTCCGGATGTCCTCCAAGATCTTGGCGCGGTCGCCTTTAATGATGGGGTTGGGTCCGCGAAGTTTTGTAGAGGCTGTGACGCGCTGGTCCTTGAACGCAGAAATCATTCGGGCATAGACTGCCTCAGCAATCAGCGTGATCGGGATGCCAAGCTCTTGCGAGGACATAACCGTCCATTTGCCCGTGCCCTTTTGGCCTGCGGTATCGAGGATCTTGTCCACCATCGGCTGGCCATCGGTATCTTTGAAGGCCAGGATGTCGCGAGTGATCTCGATCAGATAGGAATTGAGTTCACCCTCCTGCCATTCAGCAAACACCTTGTGCATTTCATCCGCCGTCATGCCCAGGCCGGTGCGCATCAGGTTATAGGCTTCACAGATCAACTGCATGTCGCCGTATTCGATGCCGTTGTGGACCATCTTCACGTAATGGCCGGCACCATTCTCGCCCACCCAGTCGCAGCATGGGGTGCCGTCCTCGACCTTGGCAGAGATGGCCTGGAAAATGTCTTTAACGTGGGGCCATGCCGCGGGGGAACCGCCAGGCATGATGCTCGGACCCCGGCGGGCACCTTCCTCACCCCCCGAAACGCCGGTTCCAATATAGAGCAGCCCTTTGCTCTCCACGTATTTGGTGCGGCGTGCCGTATCCTCAAACAGTGAGTTGCCGCCGTCGATGATGATATCCCCGGGTTCCAGAAGAGGCATCAGCACATCAATGAACTCATCGATTGGCTTGCCCGCCTTGACCATCAGCATGACCCGGCGAGGCCGTTTCAATAACCCAACCATCTCTTCGATCGAATGAGCGCCAATAATCTGTGTGCCTTTGGCTTCGTTGGCCAGAAACTCATCCACTTTGGAGACAGTGCGATTGTAGGCCGCCACGGTGAATCCGTGGTCATTCATGTTGAGGATCAGGTTCTGGCCCATCACAGCCAGCCCGATAACAGCGATATCAGCTCGAGGTTCCATAGTTGTAAATCTTCCAGAGTTCGTATGATCAACGGGGCACGCCTTGTGTCTCCCGGTCGGCGAACCTTACCCAAAATGAGCTTCCGCACCAGCAAAAAGACTTCCACCGTTAGCATGTATGAGCGCTTGGATGAGGCCTAACGGTCGCGGGATCGGTATGCTTTTTCGCTGGCAGGAGCCAGAGGGCGGCGCTTCTGCCATATCTTAATGAAGAGCAAGCCAAACCATCCTCCGCATACATCGATGATTACGTCGATGGAAGAGCCATACCGATTGGGAACCAGCGTTTGGTGGAACTCATCGGAGATGGCATAAAGAGCCAGCAGCGCCAGGATTTTTAAGCCCAAAGCCCAGTCGAGTTGCCGTTCCTGCGAACCCGCCGGACGCATTACCATATAGAGCAGGGCCGCCATTATCGCATACTCCGTGAGATGGGCTGCCTTGCGTGTCAGCAGGATAACGCCCCCCACGGTTTGCGGAGAGGCGTGCGGCATTAGCCATTGGAGCAGGGGCTCAACCAGCCGGGAGGAACGGTGCATGGACTGTGCGTCCCCCGAGGCGGAAAAGATGATGGCCATCCAGATCAGGAGGAGCCAAAACCAGGGGGTGTGCAGCCGGCTTTTGTGCGGCGTAATAGAAGCCACGACCTGGATGTTAAGGCAGCAGGCCCTGGAAGGAAAGTCGAACCCCGGTGTAGCAAAAAAATTAATGGAAAGCAGAAACAAAGGTGCTATGGTAAGCCAGCCAGACAAATCAGAATCGCTCGCGGTTTTACCTGTTGTCTATTGATTTTGGAAGCAAGCAACAAACAACCTATTAACCAGGCAGCTCCGGCAATGAACACGAACGGCACAATCCAGGAACTTCTCGCCGCAAAAGGCGGCCATGTGTGGTGCATTTCGCCAGAGGCAACGGTTTACGATGCCATTGAACTGATGGCTGGCAAGAACGTAGGTGCGCTTCTAGTCACTCAGGCCGGGAAACTGGTGGGAATCATCACCGAACGTGATTATACCCGCAAGGTTGCACTCAAAGGCAAGGTCTCCAAGCAGACAGCCGTCAGCGAGATTCTTTGCGGCAACGTGGTCAGCGTCACCCCAACCCACACCGTCGAGGAGTGCATGCACCTGATGACTGATCATCGCGTGCGGCATCTGCCTGTGCTCGAAGGTGACCGGATTGCAGGTGTCATCTCCATCGGCGACCTGGTCAACTGGATCATCTCTGCCCAGAGCAGCACGATCCACCAGTTGCAGACCTATATCTCCGGCTACCCAAGCTAACTGCGGTTTCCAGATTCTCTTTTGGGTCTGTCGGGTCTGTTTTCGCGCATCTCTGGATGCTCCCCTGCGATTTTTAAGGATGACAAGGATCGTCCGAGGTTCTTCGATACGCTTGCGAGGCATGCAGAAAGACTACTTTCTGGCAACCATTCTGGTTGCGCTGATGCTGATCCGTTCATCCGTCCTGCTCGCTCATCGTGCACGGCTGCCGTGATCTAGATACGCTGGAGCATGAGCAAGATACCAATGCCTTGGTGTTGTAGGCCCGGTCTCCGCACCGGGCGTTCCGTTAGGCTCGGCGTCGTGTTGATCTGCCTTTCACACTAGAGCCCCCAAAGGCCAATGATCTTGGACCGTGGTAAAGCACGCTTTTCAGGCTCTGAAGGAGCGGTAGCTCAATTTCCCGGGGCAAGGCCGTTAGGCCGCCGCCTCCCATGAACTGGTCGTCGCCGTACGACACGGTTGGCCGGTTTGAGCTTGGGTCTCAGGTTGGAGGAGTTTTTCCCGCGATCTTGTCGTAAGTCAGGTAAATCACACGAAGACACGAGGGCACGAAGAAGACAAGCAAAGGCCAAACAGCAGGAATGTACTCACGCCAAGACGCAAAGGAAGGCCAGGGTAGGGCGGGCTTCGCCGAAGCTGTGAAATTATTAAATTTCGAAAAGTTGATCTGGGCTGGGTGCTTCGGCGGGCTGCGTTTTTCAATTTTCGAGCCGATTCGGCGGTTGGGCGGGTCGGGTGGCTCCAGATATCGGATTTCGGGTTTTCTTCGGGCTTCAGTCGCCCTCCGGCGACCTTTTTACGGGTTCGCGGTCGTTTGGAGGGTTTGCTTCTGAGCAATGAGACGGATGTAGGTCTGTATGTTGTAGGTTAGGCTGGCCCAGGTTACTTCGAGCCCCACTTTGACCAGCCCTCGAAGCCGGAATCGCCGGAGTCCGAGTTTCTCTTTAATCCAGGCATTGGTGAATTCAGCTACGCCGGCTCGTTGCCGATAGATTGCCTTTGCCTCGTCTTGCCCCATCCGCTTCACAAAGTCTTCCATCTCCTTTGGCTCTTGCATCCGGTGCACCAATCTGGGCTCCTCTCCTTCGTGCCCGCAGCAGGATCGTTGAAACGGGCAGGCTTCACAGGCTCGCCAATCTGCCCGATAGGTATGTTCCAGTGCTACGCCCCTCTTTCTGGTGCAGATGTGCTTGAGCACTGTGCCCATCGGACAACGGTAACTATCCTGTTGTGCGTCATATTCAAAGGCCTTGGGATAAAACTCAGGAGCGATCCCTCTTCGCTCCATCTGCCCTCCGGCATTGAGATTGCGCAAGGATCCAATCATTTCCACGCCTTGGGCGTTGAGTTCTACTACATTATTGCGCGTGGTGAAGCCCGCATCGACAACGACCTGTTTGGGCTTGGTACCGCAGTTCTTCTCCACCTCTGCCATTGCTGGAACAAGGCTCGACCAGTCGTTGCCATTTTGGGTCACTCCGGCCCCAACAATGACCTGATGCTCGGCCTCCGTGGAAAGCTGCACGTTGTAGCTGGGAGCAAAGCCTCCATTGGCTTGCTTCATCACCCGGGCTTGCGGGTCGGTATAGCTCACCCTTACCTCTGAGTCTTTGTGCTGCTTCAAAGCGCTCTCCTGGAGAGTATCGAGCTCTTTGATCGCTTGTTCTACACGGGCTTGCCGTTCCCGCACGGCCCGTTTCCGAGCCGCTTTCTGCCCCGCCGTCTCTTCTGCTTTCCAATCCTTCAAGGCTTCCACCTGCTCGTGGGCGGCTTTGAGATGTTCTTTCAATCGCTCCCGCCGATCGAAGCTGCCCTTGGAAGCCGATGCTTTAATCTTGGTGCCGTCATGCATCACCCGCTCAAGGTTCACCAAACCCTCGGAACTCAGAACCCCCAGCACCTGAGTAAATAACTCAGGCAACTCCGAATCGTAGGTGCTGCGAAAGTCGCAGAGGGTGTGGTAATTGATGCAGCCCAGGGCAGCCAGCCACTGGAAGGCCGGTTCATACTCACAGCGCCGTGAGAGTTCACGCCCCGAACTAATGCCGCGGCTATAGGCATATACCCAGATGCTGATGAGCAGCCGGGGATCCCATGCCTGGCGCCCCGGCACGCCTTCGACTGCTTGGATCCTCTCATAGAAACGAGTCAAATCCAGCCGGCCAACAAACTCCCAAATAGCCCGCGCCGGGTGATCCGGTTCAATGAGTTGTTCCACATCGATGACCTGGAACATGGTTTGCGAGCGGTCGATGGGCTTAAGCCGAGGCTTGAGCGCAGACACCGCCTTGGCTGGACCGGGATCGGCAGCCCCTGCCTCCATACCGGGCAAGTGTCCAGAGTCTGAACTCACGAGCGGCCTCCCTTGGCCTTGGACTGGTGCTCCACCCGGCGGATCTCAAAGGTGTTGCGATCTTTGATAACCCATTCGAGCTGCTCGCCTTTTTCCATCTCCAGGGCGGCAGCCAGAGGTGCGGGACAGATCATGTAGAACTGGCGGTTAGTGGGGCCGCGTTCGATGACCTGAAGTTTGCTGAGATAAGCCACGGGAAGAGACTAGCGTAAACGCTAGTTCTGTGCAAAAACAATTTTTCACAGCTTCGCCGAGGCCGCCGATTACGTAAAGGATTGAACAGGAGTTGGACCGAGAGCACAGAGGAGAAAACCTGTGTTGAAGATTACGGCAAGACATTGTGAACAGAAGGCGGACCAAGGGAACGAAGGCGGAAAGTTGAGCTGTTTTA
This sequence comes from uncultured Verrucomicrobiota bacterium, assembly GCA_942493075.1. GTDB lineage: Bacteria > Verrucomicrobiota > Verrucomicrobiia > Limisphaerales > UBA8199 > JBBQYD01. Next base: position 2,171,451 of record OW818681.1, read on the forward strand.
GTCTCCCAGTTCCAGATGAGCGTGCATCCGCAGATGAGCGGTCCGAAACTGAATTTTTAACCGCTGATAGGGACCCAATCTGACGCTAATAAGGCCTCAGGAGTCGAAGGGATACAGACGTAGTAACACGCCAGATCCTGTAGGCCGGGTCACCCGACCCGGCGAGTAAAGATTGAACAGGAGAGAGACCCAGAGAACAGAGAAAAACCTCTTCACCATCGGGCCTCATGGTCTTTTCTTGGTTTCTTTGCTTGGGGCTGGGACGATGGGTTGAAGCGCGAGACTTGCGGTGTGGTGATGTGCTGGTGCTGCTCGGAGGCGAGATGGCCGCTGTTTCCAGCGTATCCGCGCGTCAGGAAAAGACTCTGGTTTGCATCTTGTCAGTGGAAGGAAGCCACACGTATAGTGTTTCGCAGGCTGGCGTTCTCGTCCACAACAAGGCATTACAAATAAAGCCCGTGGGCGGGGCAGAGGGTGGATTGATTAATCCCAATGCGATTCGATTCTCCCAAGATTCAATCAGAGCTGGTTTCAAAGACGCGTCTCTTGGAGGGATTGATGATCTTGCTGCTGGCCTGAAGAACGGCACTATCAAGCCGAGCAGCATAGAACCGATTCGACTTGTCGAACGAAAAGGGAATTTGATCTCGATTGATAACCGACGACTGGAAGCGTTCCCGCGTGCTGGTGTTGATGTTCCGACTCGCATGGCGACTCCGGCGGAAGTTCGACAGGCAACCCAGCAAGGCAAGCTCAGTGCCGGGGAGCTTGGAGGAACCACCATCAAAGTGAGAGGAAAATAAGTTTATGACAATCGTGCCTGTCCAAAGTATCCCACGACTTCACACAACACCGCTTGCTTCGGTTCAGGTGAAGGACTCGCAAGTCATTGTTGATGTGGATGACGAGCGAGAAAAGCGATTCAGGCTGGTTTTTAAGCCATACCAGGCCATGCGAATGATCACGGCGGATTGTTATCACCTGCCTGGTGGTGTTTCGCTTTTACCAAATACGGTAATGGAAGTGTTGGATTCCAGTTGGATCGCCGATTTAACCAAAAACCTCAAACAGGTCGATGAAACGGCAACGTTTCTGGGCAAAGCCAGACACTTTATTTTGCCGTTGCAAGATGATTTTCTGGAGGTGGTCGCATGGAACATCACGCTTTCTGAAGCAATTGAGCCGGAGAAATCACGTTGAGAACCATCATAAAAGTAGTCTTATCCTATTTGGCCCAACGACAACCATGGGAGGATTATGACTCCACCAACAGGTTCGAAACCTTGAAAAAGTGCATAGCAAAGGCAATGTTTAGGGAACTGTCGTTCAAAACCTGGTGAAGACAACAACAACAGCGAAAGCTGCGGAGAAGGCTCAAATTAAAAGGGTTTTCGACCAAACCGGACAGGTGCCGCCTGGAAACCGAAAGAGTTACAAGCCATGAATATCTTTGTCGGACAAATTTACATAAGACCAGGGATTTCGTTCCCATTTACCATACGGTTTCAAAGGTGGCTTGGCGACGCCTTGAGTAAGCGTGTTGATGTTTCTGAAGCGTTCTGCAAGACATATGGTCCCGATTTTAGCTTGGGCCTGCGAATTAGCGCGAAGGCAGCAATTTACCAGCCTGAGATCAATGGACCTACCGTGTTCAAAAGCGACAAGACTGTAGAATTCACGATTTTCTTGCCGCACAGATCAGAAGATCATTACGAACCTCAGAATTCTCTTGTTCTGCTGCGCCAAGTCGTGCAAGCAGTAGATCGTGTTTTGAGAGATCTTGACTTGGATGCGTCGAGGCTATTGAGTGACTCCAGTGTCCTTGAAACGGAGTTCTTGAACACTCCCGGCCTCTTGGACAAATCAAAGGCTTCCATCCCGGTAGTGAGAGTTCATACGAAGAGTGGGGGGCAAAGGATGAGCAACGATATTTGATGTCCAGGTCGGGCCTCATACATGTTACGAACTTTTTTCCTATCGTAGTTTTGGCCTTTATGTCGTCGCAGGGTTTTTCCAGAATAGCCACGCTGACATCCGCCTCCGCCCGGCTTCGGCGCGACAAGTCGTGTTTTGTAACCGAACAGCCATGGACTGGTCGTAGACGTGCGACACGGTTGGCCGGTTTGAGCTTGGGTCTCAGGTTGGAGGAGTTTTTCCCGCGATCTTATCGTAAGTCAGGTGAATCACACGAAGACACGAGGGCACGAAGAAAACGAGCAAAGGCAAAGCGGCAGGAATGTACGCACACCAAGACGCAAAGGAAAGCCAGGGTAACACGGCAGATCCTGTAGGCCGGGTCACCCGACCCGGCGAGTAAAGATTGAACAGGAGAGGGACCAAGAGAACAGGACCTTTCAACTTTCAACCGTCAACCTCTTCACCATCGGGCCTCATGGTCTTTTCTTGGTTTCTTTGTTGTGAGAAATGGTTTTAGGTCTTTGGCCGTTTCTTTTTCGGATGACATGGCCGTTCCACGACACGGTTGGCCGGTTTGAGCTTGGGCTTCAGGTTGGAGGATTTCTTCGCTCCCATCGTATGGGTATGGGTGGAGGAATTGTCACTGAACGTGGGATTGGGGGGGCGGTGCTTGTGGCCAAGGTGGCAAAGCCACAACTGAGGTTTTGAGGTTACATAGGTAGCCTCCAATTCCTAAAGGAATCGCATTGTGACCATGAAACTGGAGGCCGGTTCCATGGAAAGCGGACTGCCTATTCCGCGTAGGGGTGTTACTCCAACTTCCAACGAGGCACAAGGAGATCACATCATTCGCGTTGACAAGGGTGGAACTAGAAATCAGAGTAACCTTGAGTTAAGAACGAGGGCCAACAACCGGACATCGTCTAACAAATCATCGCGTGAAAAAGTTTCCAATCTCAATGGATACGATGGTCTTGACTTCAACGTACGTGACGCAAGATCAACTCCCGGTACTTTACGTAGGTCACGAGGACGATGAGGGTGGAAGCATATGGCAATTCCATTGCGGAAATAACGACTTTTCGACTGAGACGCTGCAATTGGTTCGCCTTGATACTGTCTTGGCTTTCGACCGAAGTTTAGCGGCAGTTGCCGATCTGAAAAAGGTTGGTGCGCTACGCGAGAGTCTCCTATTGATCCGTGGATCGTCAAGCGTGAGTAGGTTGCTGATGGAAGTTCCGCAATGGCGGTAGGTTTGTTGAAGAGGCAAACGGGACATATACTAGGAACGCCTCAGTATGCGAAAACGATCAAGCAATGGAAAACGCCATCCGCGTTCTTCCGCGAAGGTGGCTTCAACATCAACGGCGTAAACAATGGAATTCGTCTAGGGAAGCAAACGCATTTTGGTTCTCATCCTAATTACAACGCAGCCGTAGAAAGCAAGATGAACAGCATACTTGCGAGAAATCCGAAGATTTCGCCTCAAGATGCAGCCAAGGCTGTTCAAGGTTATGCTGATCAATTGAGATCAGGGGTCGGAAGGACGCAAAACAAATTACATTAGTTTATGCACTGGAAAATGAGCGGCGCAAAAAACGCCGCGTTTGATTATATTGGCGATGCGGATGCTCTCCCGTTGAAGGAAGCCGCATATGAGCTTTGGAAAAAGCTACATCGAAGATTGTGCTCCTAAGAATATGTCTGTTATGTGGGATTACCTTCGTGTCGAGCTGTGGTTGGATTCAGGTAGGATTATTCTTTTCCCAGCGGCGAGCGCGTCGAAAAACCGAATTGAACGATCCGCGTGCCAGATAACTTGCCGAGAGCTTCTCGCGGCATTTGACAAGATGGCTGTCTCAGTGCCGGACGATCAGTTTGATAATTGGCATGCGCAAGCCGTAGAGAATGTTGTCGCCGTGCTTTCCCAAGCTGCAAAGCAAGCCAACCTACCACAACAACTAGGACAGCCGGAGGTCAGGATACGATATTTCAGCTATGGTGGAGAAGAAGGTGCCCTCAAAGAAGATGTTCTGCACGAATGAGATATAGAACCTCACAAGCCAACATTAGCACCAGCAGTGCCAATGAAGAAAAGACGCTGGAGCAGCTTCTCGCCTACGAACGCCTCGGGAGCGACGGCTTCGCCGAGGCCGCCGATCACGTAAAGGATTGAACAGGAGTTGGACCGAGAGAACAGGACCTTTCAACTTTCAACTTTCAACCTTCAACCTTCAACCTTCAACCTTCAACCTCTTCACCATCGGGCCTCATGGTCTTTTCTTGGTTTCTTTGTTGTGAGAAATGGTTTTAGGTCTTTGGCCGTTTCTTTTTCGGATGACATGGCCGTTCCGTTGTTTATGCTCCTGCAAATCAATGATCAATGATCCGTTTTCTGGCCATTCTTGCGCCCATGCTCGTCACCTTCGATGTCGCGAGGATGCGAAGGCTGGCGTTACTTCATGGACAACTGATCGAAATGTTGCAAAGCGTTTTTCAGGAGGCGATGGGACGATTATAGAGGTAAACAAGAGCAGCGTGGCAAACAGGGTGGTTCCACGTCCGCCCGGGCCAAAACATCTTGGCGAAAAGGAAGTTCTATTGAAAGGCACGATTCAAGGAAGACCCACGAAACCATGACAAACGCAACATGGAATCTTGTGAGAATGGCAATCGGAGAGCTGGAGAATCCGCCAGTTTGGTTGAAGGAGCTAGCGCGCCAGACTAATCAGGAAATTGCCCGATTGCCGAAGCTCGATAACGCTGCCCAGGGGCAAACAGCATCGCCGGTGGTTGAGGAAAAAGAAGTCGCGAAGGACTATTTGGATTTTTTAAGTGAGCAGATACGGCTGAACGCGAGAGACGCGGAGTGGACAGACATCCTTCAGCGGAGATTGAACGCACTGCAACCGTTCATAGGTAAAATGGTAATTACTGCCCACCTGTACCAGAAGCCGCATTCTGCGACTCTCAGAATCAATCCAGAAAGCGGTGTGCTTTTGAATGTGGAGATTGATTGAAGTGAAGATACAGTGGAGGTATGCAAAAACAAGTTCGCGTTTCAATAGACTCCAAAGGTCGGATTCATGGAACGCCATGGGGACCAGAAAAATGAGTGCAGAAAGACTGCAGGAAATCATGAACTCGTTACGAGCAGCCTACGGCAGCTTGGAGGAACCCAACTATTCTTTCGCCGAAAAACGTCTTCAAAGCTTGCGGCATCACTCGTTGATTATTGACCTAATGTCACGCTACTCTGTTCGTGACATAACTGATCTGAACGATCATCTAGCCCTACACTTGGAAGTGCGCCATGCCGAAGGCGCCAATGTCGTCTGCCTCTCTTGCATCGATCACTGGTCCATGCTGTTCCGACTGGCATTCGAGAACCCAATATACGATAACATTATTGAACCAAGTTGTTACGGAGCTTTGGGGCCAGAACGCGATATCGTGCAATTACTCCAAAAGTACGGTTTCAAATTGCTAACGAAAATAGAGGCTGCGTTTCCCGTCTCGATAAAGCTTTTCAATACCGAGAGGAATCAGGCTCTGGTATACCATGCGCTTATCTCGGATGATGGTGTGGTACCACAAGTCCTTCTTTAGCAGCTCGGTGCCGCAAAGAGTGGAGGGTCGAGCGCCGCAATGTGCAAATCGGCCACGAAGCTAACTCACTTAAGTCTCACTGTTGCAGTGGCCCTTGGTGAACAGGTCTGGCACCCCTGAACGGGGTGCTGTTCGTTTCCCGAGGGCTACCGGAGGTCTCCGCTGCGCTGCGACGCTCCGGCTACCTTCTGGCAACCATTCTGGTTGCGCCGATGCTGATCCGTTAATCCATCCTGCCCGCTCATCGTGCACGGCTGCCGTGCTCCAGATACGCTGAACCATGAGCAGGATACCAGAGCCTTGGTGTTGTAGGCCCGGTCTCCGTACCGGGTGTTCCGTTTTGCTCGGGTCGTGTTGATGTGCCTTTCGCAATGGAGCCCCCCAAAGGCCAATGATCTTGGACCGTGGTAAAGCACGCTTTTCAGGCTCTGAAGGAGCGGTAGCTCAATTTCCCGGGGCAAGGCCGTTAGGTCGCTGCCCCGGGAGATGGCGCGCAAAGCGTAATGTCTTTCTTCTCCTGCCGGTTTGACGCAAGACCTGCGCCAAACCGGCAGGAGAAGGAGGAAGGAATGATTGGACGCTAACCCATGGTAGCGACTGGCATCGCAACCATGGGTTTTGGGGCGCAATCCCGTTGGGATTGGGGAAGGAGGGCGGATGGCGGCTTCGTGCGGGTCTTTGGCTCTGGAAAGGCGGGGGTTCCAGTCCTGGAAAAGTGACAATCGACAGTTGGTCCGGCTTGCGAGCAGTTTCGTCGCAACGGCCCGCTTGTTGAGAATCCAATACGGCAACGCTGTCTATCATGTTACGGCCCGCGATGGGGTCCGGGGGACGGTCTGCCAGGAAAAAATAACTCGCGCACTCTGGCACGAAGTGACAACCTCTTTCCTAATCGCGCCCGCGGATGCTCTACGAACAGTTGAAATCGGAGCCGGTGCGGACTTTGCGAGTTAAAACAATTTATGGAAAAGAAAAGAATCATCGAAGCAGATCCACCGTTGAAAAAGGATGACCTGATTGTTATCGGGGGTGGTGGTGGTTTCATTGGGGGCTCCTTAGCCCGGTATTTTGCCAACAAAGGATTCACTCGCATTCGCGCTATCGACAAGAAGCCTTTGCCTGAATGGTATCAGAGGGTTCCTGGTGTGGAATGTCTGAACCTGGACCTGAGCGAGTTCGAGAATTGCCGCCGTGCCTGCGAGGGCGCTGTCGAAGTTTACAATTTGGCTGCCGACATGGGTGGCATGGGCTTCATCGAGAGATTCCGCGTCGAATGCCTGCGTAGCATCCTGATCAATACCCACATGGTCGAGGCTGCTTATCGCGCCGGCGCCCGCCGTTATTTCTTCTCGTCCTCCGCTTGCGCTTACAACGTGATCCTGCAACAGGATACAAACGTGCGCGCACTCAAGGAATCGGATGCCTATCCTGCGATGGCCGAGCGCGGGTATGGCTGGGAAAAGCTCGTGAGTGAGATGTTCTGCCAGGAATACTGGGCCGAGCGCGGACTCAAAACAGCCATTGCACGGTTCCACAACGTCTATGGGCCGAACGGTACCTGGGACGGCGGACGCGAAAAGGCGCCTGCTGCGATTTGCAGGAAGGTCGTAGAGGCGATGGATCGGGGCGAGCACAATATCGAAATCTGGGGCGACGGATCTCAAACGCGCAGCTTCATGTATATCGATGACTGCACCAAGGGCATCGACATGATCATGCATTGTGACGAACTGATCGCTACCCCCATCAATCTGGGATCAAGCGAACTGGTCTCCATTAGCGAACTGGTTTCTAAAGTAGAGCGGATTGCCGGAATCACACTCAAACGGAGCCACAAACTGGATGCGCCGCGCGGCGTTGCTGGGCGCAACAGTGATAACACCTTTATCAAACAGGTCCTGAAGTGGGAGCCGAATACCACGCTTGATGTTGGCTTGAAAGCGACCTACGACTGGATCAAGGTGCAGTACACCGATCGCAAGACCGGCAAACGCGTGGTGGAATGATCAGCCGCTAATTCGAAACAGATCTACAAAAAAGGGACGCAGCGATGCGTCCCTTTTGCTTCCCAATTCGTATCAGTCAATTAATCAGCCGGCATAGTCTGGATGAAATCCTCAGCGCGAGCGATCGCTACGTTCATCTCAGCAATTAATTTCTGGATGTCTCCTTCAATGGAGATCACCTCGCCCTTTAAAGCACCGATTGCCTGCGCGTTCAGGTTATGCTTCAGGAAGAGCGATTGATCTTTCAGTCGCGCGAGCACAGGGTCCATCGCCTGGGTGCTCCTTTCAAGCGCGGCATGGAGAGTTTCATACCGCTGGCGTGTCTGAGTCAGCTTTGACCGGCTATCCGCCCGGAGGGCTTCACTGGAGTAGGTTTCCAGTTCCCGTTCCCACTCGGTAAACAGTGCGCTCGCGATGTTCTCAATTTTTTCAATGCGACCGCCGATGGACTCAGCTCGTTCTTTGCATTGTTCGTAGTCCCCCTGAACAGCTTTATAAGCCTGTTCCAGTTTCCCGCCATCAAATCCAGTGAGTTCCTTGAGACGGGTCAGGGCATCCTTAAACTCCTCCTTGGCCGCTTGTTGCTCGTCCCTCGTTTTTTCCACCTGGTCCCGCAGCAAATCGCGCTTATGTTTGCCGAGTTTCTCCCACGCGGAATAATACGTGCTTTGGCAACCCACCAACAACGTGGCGAGAATGACTAAAATCATGAAGGCTGGAGTTCTCGCTTGAGAGGCGGAGGACCTATTTTGCATACAGCTATAAATAAGGTGAAAAAGCGGGCTGTCAAAAGGAAAGCCACCCCAGTAAACCCTCAGGCTTCACGGAAAACGGGCAGCTACTCCCTGCAAACCCCAGAACGGGGTGCATTTGCCCAAACTCTAAACCCAGAAAAGAATCGACTTATGATCCATTCCTTTGTTTCATCCTCGGGATTTAGCGATGCCTAAACGCACGGACATACATTCAGTTCTCATCATTGGCGCCGGCCCGATCATTATCGGCCAGGCGTGCGAATTTGACTACTCTGGCACGCAAGCCTGCAAGGCGTTGCGTGAGGAGGGATATCGAGTGATCCTCGTCAACTCGAACCCGGCCACGATCATGACCGATCCAGAGTTTGCCGACCGCACCTATATCGAGCCCATCACCCCTGAGTGTGTGGAGAAGATTATCGTGCGCGAGCAAGAGGAGATGAAGCGAATCGGCGCTCAGGGGAAACTGGTGCTGCTCCCGACCCTCGGTGGGCAGACGGCTCTCAATACAGCAATGGCGCTGTTCCGCCTGGGCACCCTGGAGAAGTATGATGTCGAGATGATCGGCGCCAACGCGCAGGCAATCGAGCGCGGCGAAGACCGGCAGGTCTTCAAGGATCTGATGCTTTCCATCGGGTTGGACGTGCCCGTAAGCGGCACGGCTCACACCCTGGAGGAAGCCCGTCAGATCGCGGACAGGATTGGACGGTTCCCCCTGATCATACGCCCGGCTTTTACCTTGGGTGGCACGGGTGGCGGAATCGGCTACAATCGGGATGAGTTTGAAGAAATCGCCCGCCGCGGTCTGGAGCTTTCGCCCGTGTCCGAAATCCTTGTAGAGGAGTCGCTGCTAGGCTGGAAGGAATACGAGATGGAGGTCATGCGTGATCGCGCCGATAATTGCGTGATCATCTGTTCCATCGAGAATTTCGATCCCATGGGGGTTCACACGGGTGACTCGATCACCGTGGCTCCAATTCAAACACTGACTGATAAGGAGTATCAGATCATGCGCGACGCTTCCTTCGCGGTAATCCGTGCGGTTGGCGTCGAGACCGGTGGTTCCAATATTCAATTTGGAGTCAATCCCGATAACGGGCGGATGGTGATCATTGAGATGAATCCTCGCGTTTCGCGCTCCTCCGCGCTGGCCTCAAAAGCCACCGGGTTCCCGATTGCGAAAATTGCCGCCAAGCTGGCAGTCGGCTACCTCCTCGATGAGATCCGCAACGATATCACACGAGAGACTCCCGCGAGCTTCGAACCCACGATCGATTACGTTGTCACGAAGATCCCCCGGTTCGCATTCGAAAAGTTCCCACAGGCCGATCCCACACTGAACACTCAAATGAAAAGTGTCGGGGAAGCCATGGCCATCGGGCGCACCTTCAAAGAATCGCTTCAGAAAGCGCTTCGTTCACTCGAGATCGGACGCTACGGTCTGGGTGGAGATGGCAAGCCCTGGCGGTTCGGTGACAAGGTTTACGGGGATCGGGATATTTTCCCTCGTGAACTGATCATCCAGAAACTGACGATTCCGAATGCGGATCGAATCTTTTTCATTCGGCATGCGTTGCGCGCGGGCTTTGATATCGAGGCGATCTTCCAGCTCACAAAGATCGACCGCTGGTTTCTGGTTCAAATCAAAGAACTCGTGGATTTCGAGGAAGAACTCGCCAGTCTGAATCCCCAAGCCTAGCTGGCGGGGGTGATGTTACGCGGCTCTTTCTGCGGAGGAGGTTGGGGTTCTCCGGTTTCCGAGTAGATCGGACCACTGGAGACACCCGGTTCAGGCGGCACCGGTACACCGGGCTTGGTTGCGTTCCGCCGGAGCATGACCACTGCCGCCACACAGCCAGTCCACGTCGGGAGCATGTCAACCAGTGGAATGAGCTCCACTATGAAGGTTGGCAACAGCAACGGGTGAAATCCGAGCAGCCAGATAGTGGCTCCCATTGCGATCACATCCAGGATCTCATCGGCAAACGTCCACCCCAGCGGCCCCAGCAGGATTTGGACGACATCGGCCAGGACAGCGATGGCGAAAGCAGCCAGAATGCGTTTGCGAGTCAAGACCTGCATGGCCTCAATATAAACCTCCTGCCCAGCGGCACAATACAGTTAAAAAGTCAGACTATCCATTTTGACCTGTCCATGCTATTTCACATGGCCATGAAAGCTCGTGTATCGTTACTACTATCCATGGGGTTTGTCTTCCTGGCGCTTTCTTTGCAGGCCGATGCACCTCCAATAGGAATAGACACCATCGCCAGACTTGACCAATTGGCTGTGTTCAAACCGGCGTCGAGCGTCGGTTCAATTTCCAGCTATGATCGAACCGGTGGTAACGATGACGGATTCTCCGGCACCTACAGCTTCGTTCGCAAGGATGGCGATTACCTCGTGCTGGCCGACCTCAAAGGCCCCGGGGTGATCTATCGCTTTTTTACCCCGACACCTTCTGACGATACAGTTGAGTTTCTCTTCGATGGAGAGAGCACTCCCCGATTGTCCGTGAAGTATCGTGAGATGTTCCTGGGCAAGCACCCGGCATTTCCTTCACCCCTGGTTGGATTCGGTGCGGGGGGATTCTACTCGTACGTCCCGCTTCCGTTCCTAACCTCGTGCGTAGTGCGCATCAAAGCGCCCAAAACACAGTTCTACCAGATCAACTATGCACAGTATCCGGAGGGTGTGATCACGAACTCCTTTGACCCCGCCAAGGTGGACGGACCTGAACGCGCGCGCGCCCTGAAGCTCTTAGCCAGTTCCGGTTCCGATGTGACCAGCTTTACTGCGCCCCCAGGGGCCAAGATCCGAACAGATGTTAACAGCGTTTCCTTGAACCCGAATTCGACCAACACCGTTTTCAGCATTAACAAAGGGGGCCGGATAGTCGGTCTGCGCGTTTCACCCGCTTCCGCAATCGTGGGAAAGGACCGGGACCTGGTGCTGAGGATTTCGTTTGATGGCGACGCCCCCTCGGTGCTATGCCCGCTCGGAGACTTTTTCGGATACGCCTGGGGAAAGCCTGCCATGAAATCGGTTCTCCTGGGCACTTCAGGTGAGACCAACTACTGCTACTTCCCCATGCCCTTCAAGACGGGCGCCAGGATTCAAATCATCTCGGAACGCGCCGCTCCTGTGCAACTCCGCTTTGAAATCGCCCATGCTGCCATTTCGCAGAATCAGGAGGAAGGGCAGTTCCGGGCCCTATGGCGCCGTGAGAATCCTACGCAGGATGGACAACCATTCACTTTTCTTGATACCCAGGGCCGGGGGCACTTGGTAGCTGCCTTGCTTCATGTTCAGGGTTTCAAGACCGGTCAGACTCTCTTCTTCGAAGGGGACGATCAGGCTTATATCGACGGGGAATTGCGAGTTCAAGGCACCGGATCGGAAGATTTCTTCAACGGCGGCTGGTATGACGTGCCGGATCGTTGGGAAAAGAACATTTCGTTCCCCCTCAGCGGTTGCCTGGCCTATCAAAAGCAGATGTCCAGGACGGGTGGATACCGCATCCTGCTAGGGGATGCCTATTCGTACAGTCAGAGCCTGCGTTTCACCATGGAACACTCCGGTGAAAAGAACAACATTCCCACGGACAACGTCGCGGTAACGATGTTGTACTCCGATAAGCTGCCTGACCCGGCCCCGCTCCTACCGGAAGTGACCCAACGCAAAGTGCAAGACCCCACCGAAATGATCTTCCCCATGGGTTGGCAGACTCCGATCTATGCATGGTCGTTCGACAACGCCTCACTAACACGCAAGAAGTTGAAAATTGGGAACGAGGAGGTTCGTTATCTGTCGCTTGCGTGCAAAGGCTCTGATTGGTTTGGACCGCATTTCATCTCGCCAATGTGCGAAGTGCCGTCAGAAGGGAATTACACGGTTTCTATAACCGCGGTGAAAGGGCCTGAACAGGGGATCGTGCAGCTCTTTCAGAATGAAAACCCGATCGGTGAACCTGTGGATCTCTACGCCGCCGAGGTGGCAAAGAGCAGCCGGCTCCAGATTGGCACCCTGTTCCTTCGAGAAGGAAGAAACAATCTGATGCTTAAGCTCAAAGGGGCAAACCCAGAGAGCAAAGGCTTGAACCTCGACCTTGTCGAAATCGTCTGCCTCCGGGCTGAATAGCTTTCGAGCCCTGCTGATCTGAGCTGGCCGACTAAAACCGGCCAGCTCTCTCGCATTTACCCTGGAAGCATCGCCGACAATGAATTAACGAGGCGTCACTTTTGGCCAGGACATCGGCACGCCATCCTGCGTAAGGAGTCCCTGGAAGTCTCGCAGGAGGTCCGCTTTGGCTCTCACTTGGCGGGGAACCAACTTGCGCGCTAAGCAGAATGCCGCAAGCGCGCCCACTGACTCCCCAATATTCCACTCAACGGGGTGAAGCCGGAAACAGCCGTTGGTGATATGGGTTACTCCAAGGTTCTTGCTTGCAGGCAACAGGTTCTCCACCCGTTTAGGCAGGAGCGAACCCAGCGGGATTTGATAGGGCAGGGAACTGACGTCGATGTAATTGTCGCCCGTTGTGCTGGGATGCAGGTCGATTCGATAACTGCCAATGCCCACTGAATCCTTGAAGACCTCGGCCGTCACTTCATTCGGTTTAAGACCAAGCGCCTTGGCACGTGCCTCGGTGGCCACATGTTGTTCCAGGACTCTTACCTCAGGCAGAATCCGGCGACTTTCACGGATGTAAGGATACTTTGCCAGGCCATCCTCGGTCCCTACAATATCCGGACGCAATCTAAGCCCCTTCCAGCCGCTGCCACCGTCTGGCCGAGGTGCCTCGGTTTGAAGCCAATACATCAACGAGAGGCTGAGTTGCTTGGCGCGCGCCAAATGTTGAGCCGCTTCGGCGTCCGGCACGTCGAGCAGGTTGCCTAGCAAATAGTCGTTCATTGGCCAGTTCACCAGCGTAATGTCCCCTGCGTAGGTGCCAGGCCTAAAATTCGTGCGGTCTATAAGACGCCGGTATAGGAAGAAGCCTTGAGCCTTTTCAGCGTCGAAGCCGTAGTTTCGCGGTTCCAGAGTGGCTGGATTGGAGTAGAAAAAGCTGAGCAATTTGCCTGGCCACGGCGGCGTCATCTTCGGGACATAATCCTTCCAAAAATCATACTCACTGGGTTTCTCGATCGTGTGATCCTGCCCCGCCAGGTAATCCATGGCAAAACAGCATGTGAACGCCTGAAGATTGCGCGGATTGGCCTCCTCGGCCGCATGGGGTTCACCAGTGTCCTTCCGAGATTCCGCGCCTGTGACATATTCCGTCTTTGTCATCGGCAAGAGGTCGCCCTGTTCTGTTGCGTCGATAAAAATCGGCGCTCGCAGCACGATCTCATTTCCAGTCTCCAGGCTCTTGACCTGGACCGCCTCTACCCGGTCGCTATTGACGCTGGCTGACTTGGCCACATGCCGGAGAAGAATGCGAACGCGCTGGCTTCCAATCCAGGGGGCCAGCATCTCCTCAAGAACGGCCAAGGCAACACGAGGCTCGTGGCAAAGGCGCGAGACGGAGCCGTTGCCTGGGTTCAGATGCGGTCTGGACCGCGCTTCGGCGGTGAGGGGAAAATTCCTCGAGTAATAATCCCGGACACGCTGGCGAAACTCAAGATAGCTGCGGGTTCCACCGAAGGTTTCGATCCACGGGTTTTCATCGGGCGGGACGGCTTGCGAAGTAAGCTGGCCTCCAATCCAATCCGTTTCCTCGGTCATGATGACTCGAAAACCATTTCGAGCCGCAGCTAATGCAGCCGCGCAGCCGCCAGTTCCACCGCCGATGATGACGACGTCAGCAGCAAGTTCTTTGGTTGAAGCCTTCTTTGCTGAGGGTGCGGAAACAGCCGTAACAGATGACTGGCCCAGCAGGGAGGGTGTGGCTAACGCAATCGGGGTGGCGAAGCCGAGGGCACCCAGGAAGGAACGACGAGAATGTCCGGAGCGATTCATAGGCAATAGGCTGCCTGTCACTTGACACTTCTTCAACTCAAAACCGCAGAATGTGGCAGGAATTTCGAGGCTTCCAATCCTTAAAAGGAAAAACCGCCGCCGGAGTTATCCGGCGGCGGTCTGAATTAACTATTCCTATTAAGGAGTCACAACCCGGTAGAAGCGAGCTTCGGTGGCGGCTTCGCTATACGTGGCGGTCGTTCCAGTTGCGGTTACCGCAGCGCCAGCATTCTGCCACTCGCCAGTGAGGCTGGTGGCCGCTTTGACCTGGTAGGTTTGGCCAGCCTGGGCTTCCCAGGTGAGCGAGACTGTGCCGTTCTTAACCTCAATTCCGAGCATCTTGAAGTTGGGTTTGTAGCCCGGATCAATCATGAACGCCATGACACCGTTATTCTCGTTCATGCCGAACAGGTAGGTGTTCCCACCGAAATCCAGCGCGCCGTTGGCTTCAATGCTCTCATTGTAGGTCGGATACAACTCCTGGTCCAGTTTGATGGGGCCTTTATCGAGATCCGCTACGCTGTAAAGGATGATGTTCTTCACAGTGTCACGAGCTGCGCCAGCCAGGAACTTCAGGTTGTCATTGTAGGCGAGGGTCGTCATGCTTGCGGGCACCTTCGCTGTGTCATAGGTACGAAGAATCGTGCCTTGCCCTGTCGTCAGATTGTACTGAATGAGATAGAGCGAGCCGTTGTACATTTTACACCAGAAGGTATTGCCCGCACCCCAGGTGACGCTCAGCCGAGAGAACGCAGCCGGTGCGTCCGGAACCGTGATTTCCGTAGGGTTGAAGTTGAGGCCATCCGTCGTCGTGAGGATGGTGACCACGTTGCCCTTATCGTAACCGAGGATGATCTCTGTGTTCACTCCGGCACCGCGGACGTCCATGGTGTAACCAGATACTTTTGTGGCCAGAGAGGGAGCAGGATCACCATAGTAAGCTACGGAAGCATAGGTGTCTGCGTTGTCGTTCGCCCAGCGGTAGAGCATGAAGGGTATGGAGGTCGCATCTGTCGTACGATTGCCAGCGTAAACAACGCCGTCATCGGCAACATTGATCTTATTAACCCAGCGGTTCCCACCCGTGACAGCGTTAACGTCCAACGTGTGCTTGTGAGTGCCTGTCAGGCCATCCACCACCGCAATGATGACTGCCGGCGTGTTTGTTGGAACATAGCTCGCGATCAGTACGTTGGAGTTCATCGGGTTGAAACTCATTCCGTATTCGTAATAATTGTTGTTGAGATACGGGCGGCTCAGCGCGGGCACCGTCCACAAGTTTGTCATTTGGCCGGTGGTGTAAGTCGGCAGAACGCTAATAGTGCTTATGAGGCTCCACTTCTCGCCACCAGCGTTGGTGACCAGCACACGGTATTTTCCGGCGGCTGAGCTCTGGAGGTTGGTGAGTGTGTAGCTACTGCCAGTCGCACCCGCGATAGCTTGGCCCTCAAAGTACCATTGGTAGCTCTGTGGGGTCAAGCTGTCGGAAACCACTGTGAGTATTGGACTGGAGCCGCCGTGCCAGGCACCACTTACGGGAGCCGAAACAATGACCGGGCGGGAGGCTGAAGTTCCGTTGATCTTGAACATCTTGACACCGTTATTGACGCCCAGCGCCACCAGGTAGCCTTTGGCGAAATCAACATTGCCCTGATATTCAATGTCGGGATTATAGGTGGTGAATAGTTCCTGATCTGCCCAGAATGGACCTGCTTCGAGGTCGCTCACGTCATACGCAGGAACGCTAACCGGCCGAGTGCCGTTCCAAACGCCCGCCATTAGGTTGAAGTTTTTATCAAACTTCTGGCCAGTCAGGTCTTTGGGAACGCTCCGAGCGCCCGTTACAGGAAAGGTCTTCTTCACAAAGCCCGATTGCGAATTCGTGTCATATTCCACGAGAATCAGGTTGCTGGTCGTTTTGCCGAACAACGTGTTGGTCCCAGGACCCCAGCAGAGACCGAAGCGCGCAAAACCCGCTGGGGCATCCGCTACATAGATGGGGATGGATCTGAATTGATAGTTTTCGTCGATGGGGACCAGAATGGCAACTGTCCTTTCAGTGGCGGAGAGGGTGCCTACCAGAATCTCGGTGTTCAATGCGCTGCCTCGCACGTCCATCGTGCGGCCATAACCAGCAGTGGCGGCTACGTAACCAGCTCCCGGGTCACCCTTATAGGCCTCCCAGCGATCTGTGGTGTAAGGCTCATCGCTGCCGAATCCGTAGATGGTAAACGCACCAGCAGTGGTAGTTTGGTTGCAGACATAGACCACACCGTCATCGGCCACATCGACCTTGTTCATGTTGCCGCTCGGGATCAGGCCTGTGTAATCCATGTAATGCTTATGTTCACCCGTGAGACCATCAATCACGGCAATCATGTTGGTCGGGGAGACTCGGGTTACCACAATGACATTGGTGGTCACCGGGTTGAGGGCCACTCCGTATTCCTTGTAACCGGGAGTGAGGTAAGGCCGGGAGTTAGGAAGCAGGTCCCAAATATTGGTCATCGTTCCAGAGTTGTTGCCTTGAGTCATCGTTACCGCCGAAGCCGTCCGCACGAAAGTGCCGCGAGGTTCCGTGACTGAAACGGCATAGGTTCCGATTTGCGGTTCGGACATATTGGTAACCGTGAAGCTGGAACCAGTGGCGCCAGCGATCGGACTCCCTTCGAACAGCCATTGGTAGCTGTGCGGGCCATCTACCAGTTGGGTGGCCTTGTGCGTCCAGTTCGCGCCTTCCCAGAGGGTGACGTTTACGGCCGTGTTCGTCAGTACGTAACCAAGCAAGCCTCGGTTTGTATCGAGAGCATAAAGGCGTCCCTTGCGGAACGAAACGGCGCCGACAAGATTGCCGTTCGCATTGGTGCCTCCAAACGGGCGCGCGGTCCCGAGTTCCATCATAACCGTTGGATCGCTAAAATCGAAGAAACGCAGGCTATGGCCTGTCCTGGCATCTACGATGGCGAGCAGATCACGGTCCCAATCGATATCCATCAACGCGCTGTCTGCCGCGAGACTCCAGGCACCAATGCTGCGAGCAACCGCGGCGGTCCCAGCGGCCGCATCAAGCGTGAGTTCTTTAAGCAAGCCGCCAACAGGTTGTTTTACCCAGAACTTGTTGCCTTTGCCCCATACCAGACCGTAGCGACTGTCACCAGCCGCCATGTCTGTGGTGATTGATTTAGCTGTAAATTGGTTGCCATCGGTGGTCGTCAGCAAGGCCACCGTTTGATTAAACGTCCCAGCCAGAATCTCCGTGGAGGTGCCCGAGCCCCTTACCACGAACGAATCGCCGTAGCGCCGTGGACTGCTTCCGGTCAGGGACACATTGCTTGGGTCACCCGAGTAAACCAGTTCGGGTTGAGCGGTTTCATCCATCCACCGATACACCCGGAACGGCCCGGTTGCGACGTTCGTGGTATCGGAGGTCAGATTGGCCACGTAGATTACCCCATTTGTGGTGATACCGATCATGTTGACCGCAAAATTGCCGCCTTTGATCAGATCATGGTTCCAAGGCAGGCGGCCCAGCACAGCGCCTGTATCGCCATCCAGAATATGCACTGCATTGCTTATGGCCGGGTCGCCATGCAAGGTGCGGCTTGGGACCAGAAGGTGGCCAGTTACTGGATTATACGCGATACCGCGTGTGCTGTGATCATTCGTGAGGAATGCGTGAGCAACTGTTCCTGTGGATCCAATGGCGAAGAGATTGGCCAGGGAATAGGTTTGGGCGGTGGCCGTGGTGGCCAAGCCCAGCAAAGTGCTGAACGCTAACGCCTTAAGCGTGCGCAAGCAGCAACTCAGTCTTGGTTTTATTATGTTTAGCATAGTTCGTTTTTCTGTTTAAGGAGGGCATTGTAGCAAGAAAGTCTAAAAGCGTCAAACAAACAATAGAGTTGCCTTTCTCTCCCGCTCTGGCATATTTTCCCGCGCCATGAATCATGTTCCAGACTCTTGTCGGCGTGCCAGAATAGCTCATAACGCTATTAGACGTAGCCGCGCATTCACACTTATCGAATTGCTGGTTGTAATCGCCATCATCGCCATTCTCGCTGCCATGCTCCTCCCGGCTCTCTCCAGAGCCAAGGCTCGCGCTCTGACAATCGCCTGTCTCAATGGTGCAAAACAGCTACAGATGGCCTATGAGTTGTACGCGACGGATAACGCAAACGCCCCAATCGAGAATGCCGTCAATGGCGTGCAGAGCCAGGACAAAGCCTGGATCTTTGGCAACGTCCAAGATCCCACAACCTATGCGGGGGTGACTTACGCCAATCACCCTTCTCGCGGGGTCCTTTGGCCTTACAACAAATCCCTTGGCATCTACAAATGCCCGGCCAGCCGTGCTTTTTTGAAGGATTCTGGCCGCCAGCAAACGCAGCTCATCCATAACCGCAGTTACGCGGTTTCAGTCTGGCTCAATAGCGACCTGGACAAAAACAATGACCCAGAGTACGTCGGGAAAATCGCCCACCGGCTTTCGGTGATCCGCAACCCGTCCACCACCTCGGTGTTTATCGAGGAGAATCAGATTAGCATAGACAATGGAGCCATGGGCTTTTGCCGAACGAACAAGGGCGAGATATGGAATCCTCCCACCGCACGACACAACAATGGCTGCAATCTTTCCTTCCTGGACGGTCATGCAGAGACTTTCCGCTGGAGGGGGTCCACCATCATCGACTTCAACAAGCGGTTCAATGCCGATGACACGGAAACACAAAGGCCGAGCGCGGGGTTGAATCCCTGTCATACGCACACTCCTTGGAGTACGAGCGACCCCGACTTCATCAAGCTGGCGATGACAGTTCCGGTTCTTTGACCGATTTTCCATGCAGGAACGCCCAGCCGGAACTTTGCATCCGGCTGGGTAAACTCGTTTTTACTTCGCCCCAACCAGCTTTTCCATTTCTTCAGCCATACGAAGGTGCTCCTGCAAAACAGGCAGCGTCTTTTCCGCAAACGCCTTGAGATCTGGATCCTTAACGGACTTAGCGGCTTCTGCGAATTTCTTGGTGTCCTCGGTGTGATCATTGGTCATGTGCTTCGCATAGGCTTTATCGAATTCCGCCCCTGATAGCTCCAGCATTTTTTGAGTAATTTTCTGGTGTTTGCCTGTGAGATCTGTGGGAAGGCTCGCCCCTTTGTCTGTTGCGATCTTCTGCAGCTCCTGATTTGCCTTGCCGTGATCAGCGAGCATGCGTTCGGCGTAGTTCTTGACCGCTGTGTTGCTGCCCTTTTGCTTGGCTAATTCGGCCAGCGTCACCTCAGTGATGCTGCCTCGTGCGGCTTCACATAGGAACTCGTAATCCTTTGTGGAGAACCGTCCCTTTTTTGCCTTCTCATCCGACCCGGCGCTGGCAAAGGCGGTGCAAAAGAGAGTGGTGGCTAATGCAATGGTCCAAATTTTTTTCATTTTGTAACGTGACATCGGCCTGTTTGGGATCAACCGGGGCGTATTCCCCATCATCAGGCGGCCATTGATTTCAATAGGTCCTGTGCCAGTGTAGGGGAAGCTTATGAAGAGGAAGAAGGCGACTGTGGAATCTCGCAAACCTCAGGCTTCAACTGAGGATATTCTTAATGGAGGCCGTCCTGCCAAAGACCGTGTGCCCTCAAAATGGCGTGCCCACTATGATCGGTTGCGCGAACTGCGGGAGGATCTTCTAAAGCGCCAGAACGATCTGACGCGTGACGCTGCCGAAGAAACACCAAATTTCAGCACGCATATGGCCGACGCGGGCACTGATACCTACGATCGCGACCTCGCCCTGGGCGTGCTTTCTGCCGAGCAGGACGCTCTCTATCAGATCGAGCAAGCTTTGGATCGTATTCGGCAAGGCACCTACGGAGTCTGCGAGTTGACGGGACGCCCCATCGAGAAGGGGCGGCTGGAAGCCGTCCCATGGGCGCGGTTCACAGTGGCTGCCGAGCGTGAGCTCGAAGCTGAAGGCAAGCGCAGGCGGGCGAGCCTGGGAGCCCGGGCAACTGTTGGCAAAGCGGACTCCACCTCTCAAACCGACGACGAAGAACCCGATGAATCCTGAGCATTCCTAAGGCGAACAAGAAAAGTGTTTGGAGTGCGCGCACCACTCGTTATCATGCCGGTGTGAGTTATTGTTTGCGCACATCCTTCGTATTAAGTGCTTCGACATTGGCTTGCGCGGTGTTTCTTGTTGGATGTGGAGGTGCAGAATCCCCTGGCAAAAACGCGGCGCAACCTCCAGCACGCTCGGTTACGCTCGTTCCAATCCTCACGCGGCCCATGGAAAAAATCGTGGTTCTCACCGGCACCCTGGGAGCGCAGGAACGTTCCATACTCAGTGCAAAAGTCTCTGGACATGTTGAGAGAATACTGGTGGATGTAGGCAGCAGCGTGGCGGAGGGAGATCTGCTGGCTCAACTCGAACCGCGCGACTACGAACTCCGGGTGCAACAAGCCCAGGCAATGCTCTGGCAAGCGCGTGCGGCGGTGGGACTGGGGACAGAAGATCGAATCGAGGGGCTCAAGCTGGATGACTTGAACACCGTTCGCGAAGCCAAAGCTCTATTGGATGAAGCCGTGAAGAATCGACAGCGTGTCCAAAGCCTGGCCAAGGCTGGGATCGCCCCAAAATCCGAGGTGGACACTGTGGAGGCTACCTACAGAGTAGCGGTCTCACGCCACCAAGTGGCCCTGGAGGACGCTCGTTCGCGATTGGCAACTATCGCTCAACGCAGCGCTGAACTGGACCTGGCTCGCAAACAACTGGCTGACACTTCCATCCGAGCCCCATTCACAGGAGTTGTGCAGACCCGTCCAGGTGGGATTGGGCAATTCGTAGCCGCTGGAACGCCGATCATCGAATTGGTTAAGAGCGATCCGCTGAGGCTTCGCCTGGGGGTGCCTGAGCGTTTTGCGACAGAGGTGCGAGTAGGACAGGAGGTTCGTCTAGTCATTGCGGAGAATGACACCAACCGGTTCATCGGCACTATCACCCGCCTCAGCCCTGCCTTGGATGAAGAAAGCCGGACGTTGCCGGTCGAGGCCGATATCCCGGCTCGGGCTTCCCTGCGGCCGGGTCTTTTCGCCCGCGCCGAGTTGGTATTGACCAGCAATGAACTGGGGATGGCGGTGCCGCCAAACGGTTTGGTTACTTTTGCTGGTATCGAGAAAGTGGTTGTGGAAAAGGACGGAAAAGCCCTCGAGAAGGTAGTGGCCACGGGCCGCCGCGGACCAGACTGGGTCGAGATTCTATCAGGGCTGAATTCGGGCGACCTGGTGATCCTGAACCCATCAGGCCTCAAAACAGGCAATCCACTGGTTGTCACGAACCGTGGTGAGCCTCAAGGCATACGCCAGGCCCAATCCATTGAACCGGCCGAGTAACAGTCTCAAGGTATGCAACGTTTAGCTGAGATTTGCATTCGACGCCCGGTTTTTGCCTCCATGCTGGTGTTGTCCCTGATCGTGATCGGGTTCTCCGGGTATTTGAATCTGCAAGTCGATCGCTTCCCCTCGGTGGACCTGCCTACAGTACGTGTCAGTGTGCGCTTGCCTGGGGCCTCTCCCGCAGAAATGGAATCCCAGGTTTCGCAGCCAATCGAAGAGGCGTTGAATACGATTGAGGGCATCCAGGAGTTGCGCTCAATCAATGGCTCGGGCTCCGCCTTCATCGTCGTGACCTTTGAACTCAGCCGCAACATCGATGTCGCGGCGCAGGATGTTCGGGACAGGGTGAGCACTGTGCTTCGCGATCTACCCCGCGACACAGATCCTCCTACAATTTCTAAAGCCGACACCGACCAATCTCCCGTTTTGACCATCGCGCTTGCCGGTAACCGTTCACAACGGGAACTCACTGAGATCGCCGATAAACTGGTTAAGAAGGAGATCGAGCGCTCGCTCGGGGTAGGGGAGGTCAATGTCATTGGCGGTCTGGAACGCGCCATTAGCGTCTGGGTCGATGCGGACCGCTTGGCCGCCTTTCAGATCCCAATAACCGATGTTCGTGAGGCGGTGCAGTTGCAGAACGCCAACATCCCGGGCGGTAATGTTACCGGGGAGTTGCGTGAGCAAACACTTCGAACTATGGGCCGCCTCACCGATCCCAAAGCCTTCAACGACCTGGTTATCGCGGTCCGAAATGGGGCGCCAGTGCGTATTCGGGACATCGGCTGGGCTGAGGACGGCACGAAAGAGCAGCGCTCTGTCTCGCGGTTGAACGGCCAGCCTACGGTGGCCTTGGAAGTCATACGGCAATCCGGCGCCAACACTGTGGCTGTGATCGAAGGTGTCAAGAAAGGGCTCGAACGGTTAAGACCCCAGTTGCCCGGCGACATCGAACTTAAGATCACGCGTGATCAATCCCGGTATATTTATGAGGCGCTGCACGAGATCCAGCGCCATTTGATTCTTGGCAGCATACTGGCTTGTGCGGTTGTATTGCTTTTCATGCGGAACTGGCGGGCCACGGTGATCGCTGCGGCCGCCATCCCAACCTCCGTCATTGCCGCCTTCGGCATGATGAAGGCCCTGGATTTCACTCTCAACAGCGTCACCATGCTGGCCCTGGTGCTAATGGTGGGAATTGTCATCGATGATGCCATCGTCGTGCTGGAGAACATTTTCCGGTTCGTTGAGGAGAAAAAGATGAAACCGTTTGAGGCCGCCCGCGCGGCGACGGCAGATATTGGCCCGGCCGTAATGGCCACCACTTTCAGCCTGGTGGTCATCTTCGTGCCCGTGTCCTTCATGTCCAGTATTGCCGGACGTTTTCTCTACCAATTTGGATTTACAGCCGCTGTCGCGATCCTCGTTAGCCTGCTGGTCTCTTTCACCCTGACGCCTATGATGAGCGCACGGCTGCTGAAGGGCACAGCCAAGCCGGGCAAGGACGGCGAAGCCTCGAGCTCCAAGAGCGGTTTTTACGCCAAGGTGGACCGAACCTATGCGAGGATGCTTGGCTGGGCACTCGCCCATCGCGTGATGATTGCCCTGGTAGCCCTTGGCATCATGGCGGCCTCGGTCCCACTGTACAAGCTCGTGCAACAGGAGTATCTCCCTTCCAACGTGGACGAAGGTGAGTTTGATATCCGCCTGACCGCTCCTGAGGGAGCCAGCCTTCCTGCCATCAACGGCGTGGCTTTGAAAGCTGAGGAAGTCCTCAAGAACATTCCGGGCATCCGAACGGTGCTGACCTCAGCGGGCAGCGGGTTCCTGGGTGGCTTGAACACGGCGAACATCTTCGTGCAACTCGTCCCGCACGAGGAGCGCACATTCCGATGGGGGCGGTTGATCCAATGGAGGCCTTGGCGGGCGTTCCAGGGCAATTTTACCCAGCGCGAGATCCAGCAACAGATCCGGCAGAAACTGCTGCGGGCGCTCCCGGACATTCGCATCGCCGTGCGCAATCCCCAGACTTTTGTGGGCGGCGGCGCGAACTTCGACATCGATTTCGCGCTGCTTGGCCCCGACCTGGATGTTCTTAATATGTATGCGGAGCGGTTGCGCACCAACGCGGCTGCACTGGGGCTTCAGGATGCCGATACAACGCTCAAGCTTGATAAGCCGGAGTTGCGAGTGGAGATCGACCGCGATCGCGCTGCAACCCTGGGTGTTAGAACCTCGGACATCGCAGACGCCTTGCGCATCATGGTTGGGGGAGACGAACGGGTGACTCGTTTCAGAGACGAATCCATGAACGAGGACTACGATGTGCAGATCCGCTTGCAGGAAAGCGACCGAAACGCTCCCGGCAATCTGAACCGCCTCTTTGTTCCACGCCAGGGAGGGGGACTGGTGCGCCTGGAGAATGTGGTTAAGCTCTCGCAGACTCAAACGGCATCGCGGATCGATCGACTGGATCGCCAGCGGCAAGTGAGCTTGCGGGCCGCGGTCGCGCCCGGGTTCGCACAGGCAGATCGAGTCGCTGCCTTGCGTGAAGAGGTCGCCAAAATGGGCTTGCCAACAGGCTATTCCACCCGGGTGTCTGGCCGGGCGCGCGAATTAGAAACAACCTTCCGCGAATTTCTCTTCGCGTTCTCGCTGTCTGTGGTTCTGATGTACATCATCCTGGCCTCTCAATTTGAAAGCATAGTCCATCCTTTCACGATCCTGCTTTCACTTCCTCTATCGGTTCCTTTCGCCCTTATTTCGCTATTAGGTGCCGGTCAAACCTTGAATCTATACTCCGCGCTTGGGTTATTGGTGCTTTTCGGAGTGGTGAAGAAGAACGCGATTTTACAGATCGACCACACGAACAAGCTCCGGCTAGCCGGTGCCGATCGGTATAGCGCGATCCTCCAGGGAAATCGCGAGCGTTTGCGTCCGATCCTGATGACCACGCTCACGCTAATCGCCGGCATGCTGCCCCTGGCAATCGGCACAGGGCCTGGTGCCGAGGAACGGCGCGCCGTGGCGGTGGTGGTGATTGGCGGGCAAGCCCTGTGCCTCGTGCTCACGTTGCTTGTGACACCCGTAGCGTATTCATTACTGGATGATTTGAAACCCGCCAGGAAGCGAACCGCCAGCATGGATGCCCCAGCAAAGGCTAGCACCCCTTAGCCCGGCTGGCCTTCGGGGCTTCTCAACAGGTGGCTGGCTTCCACAGTTACAAGGCACACATCGTCCGGGAAGTCCGTTTTCTTCGTGAAACCCCGTACCTCAGCTAGTAAGTGATCGAGCAGTTCGTGTCCGTGCGCGTCGGCATGTTCCTCCACAGTCCGCAACAGACGATCCTGGCCGAACTCAGTCTGGTCGGGATCATCCACCTCATACAGGCCATCTGTGAACATCAATAACAAATCCCCTGGAATGAAGGAGCATGAGCACGTGGGATAGTCCGGTTTATCAAAAAGTCCCAGGGCAGGACCATGGCGAGGATCACATACTTTCAAAGGCTCAACCCGGCCTCGTGATCGGAGCACTTGAATCGGGCTGGGATGGCCTGCGCTCGCGAATTGCAGTTCTCCACTCGCTGCGTCCACCACCGCATAAACCGCTGTGGCAAGAAACGGCTCCTGGGTTTGCTTGAGGATCGCCCGGAGACTGCGATTGATTTCTAGAAGGAAACCACCGGGATCAGACGCTGATGAAAGCAGTTCTTCAATCAGCCCGCGCATGATCGCCGTAATCAGCGCCGCCCTCATTCCATGCCCCATCACATCACAGATGAAAACCCCGGCTTGCGTGTCCGAAAGCGCAAGTACATCAAAGAAATCGCCTCCCACCGCCGCCGCCGGGATGTACCTATGGGCAAATTGCAAAGCGCTTTCACTGCTTGAGGCCTGACGCGGGAAAGTCGGATATTGTCGCGGCAGAAAGACTTCCTGAATCTCGCGCGCCATGTTGAAATCGGCTTCAAGCTGGGCGTTCTTGGAGCGTAGTTCCTCCGCATAGCGCCCGAGTTGCTCAGCCATTCGTTTGCGCTCGATCGCATAACGCATGGCACGGACCAGCAGTTGTCCGTCAACCTGGCCCTTGATCAGGAAGTCCTGCGCGCCTTCATGGACTGCCTCGACTGCCACCGACGTATCGTTCAATCCGCTGAGGACAATGATCGGGATGCCCGGTGCTGCCTCGCGCAATTGAAAGAACGTATCCAATCCATGGCTGTCTGGAAGAGACAGATCGAGCAGGACAACGCCGATCCCGCCCCGGCACACATGTTCCAGGCCTTCGCTCAAACGCTCCACGCGCTCGAAGCTGAAGACATCCTGTCCGGCGTCGCTAATCATGAACTCAATCAGGCGCGCGTCGCCCGGATTATCCTCGATCAGAAGCACGCGCGTGCGTTGAGACGCAGGTTTTCGCATTCCTGCCTCGGGGCCGGGCAGGGGCAGAACTTCGCTTAAGGCATCCACAATAACGTGTTGTTTGGGGTGAACCAGAGAGCACCCACGTAAGGGGGAGTGTAAAGGTGCGGGGGAAGACGGCAAATGGGGGTGAGAACCTATTTTTAGATGTTGCGGAATCAATTGTTGACACATGAACAATGACTTGGTAAACCATTCGCGTGAATGAAACTTCCAACCACGCGCGTGACCCTCGCCGCCGTGCCCTCCTCCAGTTGCTGCGTACCGCTGATGTCGTCTGGAACGCCAGCCGCACTCTCTTTGAACGATGGGACCTCAGCCCCAGCCAGTTCAATGTTATCAATCTCCTTCATCTTAACCCTGACGGCCTCTCACAAACCGATCTGAGCCGGGAGTTGGTCATGCACCGATCCAATGTCACCGGACTGGTTGACCGCCTCGAAAAGCGGGGCTTGCTCGCACGCCATGATGTCGCGGCTGACCGCCGTGCCTATCGTGTGGTGCTTACCGAGAGCGGTGAGCAGGTTTTGCGCGAAATCCTCCCCCTTTACGAAAAAGGGGCCGTTACGCTGCTGGATCATCTGTCGGCCAAACGTGCATCTATTTTGGCCGACGACCTGGAATCAATCGCTGCCCGTGCCTCAGCGGTGGTTGAGGAGCTTCGAATTCAGAAAAACTGAACCGACCTATGACAACCTCATGTGCAATCCTTGAAAAAGATGGCAGGCCCACAGGCCTGGGTGTGCTCGCATGGATGGTCGTGGCGATCCTGGGATTCACCCTGGCTTACTCGATCCCCGCCGCCGCTCCCCTGGTAGCCGTTTACTTGTTCGCCCTTGTTCAGATATCCCGCGCGCCTCGCTGGCGTCTGGCATTCTATCCCGCGTTGGGAGCAGGCTTGGTCATTGCTGCGATGAATCTTACCTTCTTCTGGAAACTGTTCTCATTTGGCGCTCTGGCTCTATGGGTTGTCCTGGCCCTTTGGGTGGGGCTTTTCGCCGTATTCGCCCGAGCCACCATAAACCGCTTCGGCACTCGGGCCTGGATGCTTTTGCCCTTCCTCTGGATGGGATTGGAGTACTTCCGCAGTGAGCTGTACCCGCTGAAATTCTCGTGGCTGAATCCGGGTTTCGCCTTTGCATGGCTGCCTAACGTGGGACTATATGGAACCGGAGTTTACGGGTGCGGACTTTTGTTAATGGCCGGAGCTTCGTTGGCCGCCATGTACTGGAACCGCTCAAAGCTGCGGGCATCCGCTATTCTGATCGGCTTTACCTCAGCGTTGATCCTCTTCCCCGTCCTGTTTCCTCCCACGCCGGGTACGAAAGTCTTTCCAAAGGTCCAGATGTCGGGATTGCAGCTTGAATTCCCAACTGAGAACGAAGTCTTGCTTCGCCTCACAGAACTAATGCGGGATCGGCCCCGGACACAACTCATCGTATTAAGCGAGTATGTCTTTGATGGCCCCGTTCCAGAGCGGATTCTCGATTGGTGCCGCAAACATAAGGTGTATCTGATCGCCGGTGGGAAAGACCCGGCTCCGCCTGCAAACTTTTATAATACCGCCTATGTTGTTTCGCCTGAAGGGGAGGTTGTTTTTCGGCAGGTCAAGTGTGTGCCGATTCAATTCTTCAAGGACGGTCTGCCTGCCGAACGCCAGCAGGTTTGGAATTCGCCCTGGGGAAAGCTGGGCATCTGCATTTGCTATGATTTGAGCTATAGCGAGGTGACCGATGAGTTGATCCGGCAAGGTGCTCAGGCTTTGATTGTCCCGACGATGGACGTCGCTGACTGGGGCGAACGCCAGCACTTGCTCCATGCAAGGGTAGCTCCGACACGAGCCGCGGAATATGGGGTGCCGGTCTTTCGGCTGGCGAGCTCGGGTATCTCGCAGTTCGTGGACGCCCAAGGCAAGGTTCGCGCCACCGCTCCTTTCAACGCGAATGGAGCCGTGCTGAACGGCGCGGTGCCCATGGGACCTCCAGGGGTCCTCCCGATCGACAGATTTGTGGTGAAGGTTGCCCTGGGGATTACTATCCTGCTGCTCGGTTTCTTTTCACTGGGCGCGATTCGCCGGGTTTGGAATTGGCTGCGTTGCCCGAGGGAACAAGCCATGCCCAATCAGTTGGGACACACGACGAACTTAGAGAAACAAACCGCATGATCACTGTGCTTCGCTGGCTTCTCCGGCTCCTTTATCGGTTTACCGCGTGGAACGAAGAGGTCCTGAAAACCCCCGGCCCCGTTCTGCTGCTGCCTAACCACGTTTCCTGGTGGGATTGGTTGCTCATTGGAATCTGCCTCGACGATGATTGGCGGTTCGTCACCTCTAGTGCCACGGCTGACTTGAGCTTCGTTCACCGCTTTATCATGGATAATCGGCGGACCTTTCCCGTGGATATTAATTCACCCTACGCGGTCAAGCACATGGCCGAGTATCTCCACAAGGGCGGCAGATTAGTCCTCTTTCCAGAAGGCCGCATCTCCTGCACCGGTTCACTCATGAAGCTTTTCGATGGCACTGGCTTTCTGATTCATCGCACTGGCGCGAAAGTCATTACGGCCTATATCCGCGGGGCTCATCGACTGCCTTTTTCCGGCAACCCCTTTCACAAACGCTGGTTTCCAAAACTGTCCGTCCACTTCAGCGCAGTCCAAACCCCGCCATCCGTGGAGCATGCCTCGGTCAGTGATGCCCGGCATCGCCTGACGGATTGGCTTCGCCATCGCATGCTGGAGCAGCGGTTCAAGGTGGAGATGGAGTTCGGCCCGGCCTCCCTTCCCGCCGCGATCCTTTCGGCTGCATGCGAGTTGCCTGGCAAAGTAATTCTGGAAGACATGACGCGGCAGCGGCTCACCTATAGGCGTTTCTTGCTGGGGGCCTGCCTGATCGCGCAGCAGTTCCGACGATGTCTCGGCTCCGAACCGCGCGTGGGACTTTTATTGCCGAACGTGAATGCCTTCCCGGTGGTTACGCTTGCCATCTGGGCTGCTGGCCGTGTGCCCGCGGTGCTGAACTACACAACGGGTAGCACGATCATGTTAAACTGCATGCAAATTGCCGGGTTGAAGCAGGTGATTTCTTCCAGGGCATTCGTTGAGAAAGCGCGCTTGGACGTGACTGGCTTCGCCGCGGCGGGAATTGAGTTAATCTGGATGGAAGACATCAGGGCGCGCATCACGACCTCAGATAAACTCTTCGGGATGCTGCGCCAGCGCCTGCGTCCTGACGCGTTGTTGAAGGGCATGCAGACCGGTAACCGATCCATCGATGATACGGCTGTTGTTCTGTTTACCAGTGGTTCGGAGGGTAATCCGAAAGGAGTGGAACTGTCCCATCGTAACCTGCTCGCGAACATCCGGCAGATGCTTTCTATCGTTGACCTCGGGGAGCGGGATCGCTTCTTTAACGCCCTGCCGCTCTTTCATAGCTTCGGCCTGAGCGTCGGGCTCTTCCTTCCGCTGGTGCAGGGGGTTTACATCTTCCTTTATCCTTCACCACTCCATTACCGTGTTGTGCCGTCCGCTTTCTACAGCCTGGATTGCACGGTCTTTTTTGGCACCAACACGTTCCTCACAGGGTACGGCCGCAAAGCCGATCCCTATGATTTTCGTTCCCTCCGGTATCTTTTCGCGGGGGCGGAGAAACTCCAGGAAGCCACCTCAATTTATTGGATGAAGAAGTTCGGGGTGCGCGTATTGGAAGGTTACGGCGTTACCGAGTGCAGCCCGGTTGTCAGCGTGAATGTTCCAACAAACCCACGGCAGGGGACAGCCGGGCAGTTTTTGCCCGGCGTCGAATGGCGCGTCGATCCCGTGGATGGTGTGGCCGACGGAGGACGCTTATTCGTCCGCGGGCCCAATATCATGCGTGGCTACTTGAATTCTGAGGCAAATGCAAAATTCCAGGAGTTGAATGGCTGGTATGATACCGGTGACATTGCGTCGGTCGATGAGGAAGGATTCCTGCATATTAAAGGACGATTGAAACGTTTCGCAAAGATCAGCGGAGAGATGGTGAGTTTAACGGCGATTGAAGAGGTACTGGCCGGTGCCTTTCCCGAATACGGGTTGAAATGCACCATTGCTGTGGTGAGCGTGCCTGATGCGGACAAGGGCGAGCGGTTGGTGGCGGTCAGCAACGAAAGCCAGCTTACGCTGGAGAAGATCCGTACGGCGGTTCGCGCCCGAGGGTTGAGCAACCTGGCGGTGCCACGCGACCTGAAATTTATGTCCGAGATTCCCCGCCTGGGCACCGGAAAGATCAATCATCGGGAGCTGCAGACCCTTGTATGAGCGAACAGGAGACCTTGCGATTGCGCGTCTATGGTGACGCCGCACTGCCCACGCTTATCTATTTACCGGGTTTGCACGGAGATTGGACTCTCATAGGAGGATTCCGCACCGCTTTGCGCGGCAGGGTCCGTTTCGTGGAAATGACTTACCCTCGCACGCTCACATGGTCGCTGGACGACTATGCTGCGGCCATCGAAAAGGCGCTGGCAGAGCAGGGGATTACGTCGGGTTGGTTGTTGGGCGAATCATACGGTTCGCAGGTGCTTTGGGCTCTAGTGTCTCGAAAAAAGTTCTCCACGCCCGGGGTGATTTTGGCCGGAGGCTTTGTGAGGCATCCAATTCAATTTTTAGTCAAGCTTGCGCAACGCGTTGGCAGCGGGTTGCCTCTCCGCTGGATCACGAGCGTGCTCTTTGGATACGCCAGAGTGGCCCGTTACCGTTTTCGGAATTCCCCCGGCGCCCTGGCTGGCATACAGGAGTTCATCGAGCGTCGCACGGAACTAGATCGGCAGGCTGCAATTCACCGGCTTCGGCTGATCGCCGGAAGCAACCACTGCGAGGTAGCTAGTCAATGCAGCCTGCCTGTCTTCGCACTGACCGGTCTCTGGGACCCCGTCGTGCCCTGGGTCTTCGTGCGATACTGGCTGAAACGGAATTGCGCCGTGCTAAGGGAATACCGGATCATTCCCACAGCCGATCACAATGTTCTAGGCACCGCCCCCGCACGCTCGGCCGACCAAGTCGTAGCCTGGATGGGAAGCTCGGATCGTTAGGATCCTCGATCTTCTGAGGACTTGAATGTAAAACCTGACCTGTTAGGCTCGGCGCATGACAACCCGGATTGACATTGCAAGGGCCCAGTCCCTCACGGCTTCAAGAAACCTTAATCTCTCATTCACAAGCGAACTCGGAGGAATGGCCTAATGTGGTACTATCTTCAGGGAAACGAACAGCAGGGCCCCGTTAGTGACGGCGATCTGAATCAGCTCGTTCAACGAGGAGCGATTACTGAATCCACACTGGTGTGGCGACAGGGTATGGATCAATGGCGGCCGCTGGGACAGGCGGTGGGAGCGACGGCAGTAGTGGTGGAGGCCCCGGCGGCCACGCCTGCCAGCCTGGCCGGAACCCAATGCTCGAGTTGCGGTCGTAGCTTTTCGGTGAACCAGCTCGTACGCATCGGGGGGCAATCGGTTTGTCACGAATGTCAACCTGCCGCCACGCAGGCGGCCAACACGCAACAAAGGTTTGCTGAAGCTTCGCATCCCAACTCCTCAGCAGCCCAGATGCGCCGGGCGAATCTGAAGCACGAACGCGCCGTTAGATCCATCGGCATGCTCTATTACTTCTCTGCAGTATTATTGCTATTGGTCGGAACGACCGCGTTTCGTAATCCAAGCATCGGAGGGAAAATAGGAGGACTTTCAATGGTCCTGCTGGCTGCCGGTTTTATTGGGCTCGGACGAGGCTTGAGCCGACTGAAACCTCAGGCTCGAAGACCAGCCATGATCCTCGCTTGTATGGGTTTGCTCGGCTTCCCCATAGGCACAATCATCAACGCCTACGTGCTCTATTTGCTTTGCGGTCAAGCAGGCAAGACGGTGTTCAGCCCGCAATACCAGCAGGTGGTTGAACTCACACCGGATATCCAGTGCCGCACTTCTCTCATAGTGAGGGTGCTCTTCTGGTTTCTGATTGCGGTGCTCAGCTTGGGAGTTGTGGTGCTGTTGTTCGCGCCCAATAACCCTCCTGGTTGAATCGGGATTAGATCGTAAGCCATTCGCCCATGAGCGGTTTTGGTTTTAGTGGACGAGGGTTTGGCCTGGATGGGTGTTCGATGCTAAGCTCTCGGCTATGAAGTATCTGCTGATGCCGGTAGTTGTTGTGGCTCTTTTGCTAAGCGGTTGTGGGGGACCCAAAGCAATGGAGGAGGCAAAGGGCGTAACTTCTCCTTCCGTTGCAGCTAAGAGCCTTGTGCTGGATGTGCGCACACCCCAGGAATTTGGCAGCGGGCATGTGGCTGGGGCCATTAACCTACCCGTTGATCAGGTGGAGAAACGGATTTCAGAAGTGGCTCCCGCTAAGGATACCCCTCTCATCGTTTACTGCCGTTCCGGACGGCGCAGCGCCGCCGCCAAAGAAGTTTTGGAGCGTTTGGGCTACACACAAGTCCAGAATTTCGGCGCCTACGAATCTGCCCGTCAAAGGCTTGCAAAGTAGCCGTCTTTCGCGTGCATTTGCTGAGAATAATTCCCGTTTGACAGGCCCCAGACCGGGGCTTAGGTTCCATCAGTTAGCTGACAGGTTTTAGGGTTAGACGGTTTACATTTCGGCCTGGACAAGCAGCAGACGTTCCGGGCTATATAACGCCGTTCCGTGTGATGCGGAACGGCTTTACTTTTTATCCGAGGCTTGCCTAAAAGCTGCTTCATGGAGACATTAACGGCGCGCGGAACGCTCCTGCCATCGTGGGAATTCTAAGCACCTTTTTATATGGATATGACTTTTAACCCGGAAGATCACCCGCATCGCCGTTTTAACCCGCTGCGTGGCGAGTGGATACTCGTTTCACCTCATCGCACCAAGCGCCCGTGGCAGGGGCAGGTCGAGAAACTCCCCACCGACCAGCGCCCTTCTTACGATCCGAAATGTTATCTTTGCCCCGGCAACCAGCGAGCCGGTTCCGACACCAATCCCAAGTACGACAGCACATTCGTATTCGTAAATGACTTTTCCGCGTTGCTGCCTGATACCCCGATGCAGAACCAATCGGACGAGCTTTTCCGAATGGAGCCCGCTAGAGGTGAATGCCGGGTCATCTGCTTTTCTCCGCGGCACGATCTGACTTTGGCTCAGATGGCCGTGGCCGACATTCGACGTGTGGTGGATGTGTGGTCGGAGCAGGTGCTTGATTTGGGCAAGACCTACACATGGGTGCAGTTATTCGAAAACAAGGGTGCGGCGATGGGCTGCTCGAATCCGCATCCTCATGGGCAGGTTTGGGCGAGCAATTTTTTGCCTAACGAACTCGCCATCGAGGACCGGCAACAACGGCTGCACATGGAGCGCCGTAGCGCGCCATTGCTCCTGGAAATTGTCGAGAGCGAGAGCCGGAACGGTTCTCGTGTGGTCGTTGAAAATGACCATTGGGTAGCCCTCGTTCCGTTCTGGGCAATCTGGCCTTTTGAGATTCTTCTGCTTCCGCGCCGTCACGTGTTGCGACTGCCTGACCTGAAGCCCGAGGAACGCGACGCGCTGGCGGATATCCTCAAGCGCATGCTGACCCGCTACGATAATTTGTTCGAAGTGTCATTCCCGTATTCGATGGGCTGGCATGGTGCCCCGAACCGGGACGGGGAATTCGATCACTGGCAGTTGCACGCACATTTCTATCCCCCGTTACTGCGGTCGGCTACCGTCCGTAAGTTCATGGTCGGTTATGAAATGCTCGCGGAAGCGCAACGCGACCTCACCCCGGAGCAAGCCGCTGACCGTTTACGCAACCTCAGTGACACGCACTATCTGGGCTAGGCAGCGCTTGATTATGACACAAAATCCTCCACAACGGATTTGCGCTTAGCCGGTTGGTATGATTTACTCTCCCCAGCATCAGGAATGCTCCGTGTGTGCGGAGCCTGGCAACCTGGCTGTGGAGATAGCCAAGGTGCCCTGGACCGGTTGACCGGGTGGTCAATTCGATCCGATGTGCGGAACAGTTGTTCCGAAACAAAGGTCTCCACGGAATTTAGACCGCCGTCCTGATGCTTGAGGGCGGCGGTTTTTTCTTTCCGACCCTGATGCGTTTTGCCGAAAGGAAAAACGCAACATGCGCGCTCAGAAATTCTCGCTCAGAACCAATTCTGAGAATCCAAACCATCACCTTTGGAACAACAACGGGGTCTGGTGGTGCCATTACACGGTCCACCTGCCGGATTTTACCAAACGACGCGTCCGGCAATCCCTCCGCACACGTGACAGTGACCGCGCCCGCCGGTTGCGCGATGAGCTTCTGGATCTGCAACCCGCCTGAGTGTGGACATCTCCTGTTCAGGGGGTAGCCGAAGAGATTACCGTGGGTTCACGGGGCTCTAGTTCTGGCGTGGTCGGGTGATCATCTTCCATAACCACTCTTCCGCTTCCTCGTGCGTGCGAAATCTATGGACACCACGCGGCACGCGGATGCCGCCGAAAGCCTTTCGCCACGCCTTGGACCGGGCCTTCGAATCGCCGTTAATCGCTAGCGGATCCGGAACCGCCGTACGGCGTCCTACCACCTTGTCAATGGTCTCCTCAAGGTTTACCGGCAATTGCATGACTCAAAATGGCCCAGTAATCGAATAAGCGCAATAATATCTCCGGTTGGTTCTCGGTGGAAGCCTGCAGTTCCAAAAAGGCTATATGGTTCGAAAATGACCCTGCGATAGGATCGATTGAGGCTGGATTCGTTACCTGCGAATAATCTCCGACCTTAAACTCAGGTGGCTTTGCCATTTGACGGGTCGACAAAGTTGGCGGAGGCGATGGGAGATTTGCGAAAGGGGATTCGATTTTGGGTAACGGGGGTATGACAAGGGGCTTAGTCTTTACCGTTATGTTTGTGGACCTCAACTCCGCCCCCTGACAGGTCGCCAGCATTAGACCTAGCCATAGGCTGAGGCTTTGAAAAAAGGATGTCCTAGCCATAGATGTGATTAATAGGGTTCCAAACCGCCCCCCAGTTTTAGCGACACTCGCCACTCATTCGAATTGCCACCTCTCGCTGCGGATGCCCAATTCGTTAAACAAAAATGTATAGATGTCGGTTTGCTCTGAGATGCGATCCTTTAGGGACGAGCCGATGCCGTGACCGGCGCTGGCAGTGCTACGATAAAGGATTGGGTTGTTGGAAGCTGTTGCTTCTTGCAGGCGGGCAGTCATTTTACGCGATTGCATGGGGTTGACCCGGCCATCGTTTTCACCAGTAGTGAGCAACACCGCCGGATATGCGGTTCCATCTTTGACTCGATGGAAAGGGGAGTAAGCAAACAACGCTTTGAAATGCTCTGGCTCTTTCACAGTGCCGAATTCGGTCACGTTGAACTGGCCGTTCGGATCAAGTTCCACACGTAACATGTCGTAGATGCCAACCCTTGAGACCACTGCCCGAGCCAGCTCCGGGCGCTGTGTCAGAAATGCCCCCATCAGAAGCCCGCCATTGCTGGCGCCTTCGACCGCTAAACGGCCCGGGGATGTGTACTTCTTTTTGATCAAGTAATCCGCTGATGCGATGAAATCATCGAAGACGTTTTGTTTGTTGGTCAGGTTGCCTTGCTTGTGCCAGGTCTCACCAAACTCGCCTCCGCCCCGGAGGTTTGCGACCACATAGACACCACCGGCGTCGAACCAGAGCCGGCGTGTGGCGTCAAATCCAGGTGACAGGCTGATCCCATATCCACCATAGCCATATAGAATCGTAGGATTCTGACCATCCAGCTTCAGGCCTTTCTTGCGAATAATGTTCAAGGGAACCTTTGTTCCGTCCTTGGAAGGGGCAAACTCACGAACCACTTCGAGGTCGGAGAAATCGACAGGGGATGTGGTATAAATCGCAGTGCGCGCCGGTTGTTTTGCAGAAGGGTTCCATGTGTACCAAGCGAAAGGTTGCAGGTAGCTGACGTTGCCAAAAACGACTTCATCCCCATGCCAGGACTGGACTCCCCCGACGCTGGAAACAGGTAGCGTAGGGATTTCTTTTGGGCTCCTGCTGCCTTTGGGAAAGAAGGCCAGTTCAGACGGACCGCCAACCAGGTAGGAAACATAGACGCCGTTGTCTGAAGGCGCGACCTCCTGAACAACACCCTCCCTTTGAGGGACGATCTCCTTTGCCTGAGTCAGAGCCATGGAGCTTGAAAGCGGAATCTCCAGGACTTTGCCACGAGGAGAATCTTTGCGCGAGACGAGGTACAAATGATTGTTGCGCCCTAACACGGCACCTTTGATCTGGTCTTCAGAACGCGTGAGCTGTTTCCACGTGCCGGACGAGTCTCTGATGTAATGTGCGTAATCACCTCCGTCGCCGTTCGACACGATTGCAATGGACCATTTTCCATCCTCGCTGGATTCCAGTTCTGTTTCGGCTATGCGCGGAAACTCTTTGCCGACTTCATACTTGTCTGCGGATGCGGGCGTGCCGATCTTGTGAATCCACACCTGTTGGTAGAAGTTGACATCCGCCTCCGGACGTTCCCCTTCCCGCGGGTAGCGGGTATAGATAACGCCTGCGTTACCCGGGAGCCACGCCGCGCTGCCGCCAGCAGTCGGGTATTGAACGCGGGGGATTTTGTCTTCGAGTTCTTTGCCGGTCTCAACCTCAAAGAAATGCAAGGTGCCTTGTTCACTCCCGTTTTCGGAGAGGCACACCGCGACGAGCGTGCCGTCGAGCGAAGGCACATACCAGTCGATGGCAGTCGTGCCATTTGTGTTGTAGTCGTTTGGATCGAAGATGGGCTTCCATAGGGCAGGTGGGCTCATGGATGACAACCGCACCAGAACCGGTTGCTGTGCCGGTGGTTTGAAACGCAGTGCAAATAGCTGGCCCTTTACTTCCGTCAGCCCCGTAAAACGAGCCGATTCCTCGCTTCTTAGCTGCATCAGTTGCTGTGCGATACCGTCCCTGAACTTGAACTGTGAGAGGTAAGCCTGAGTTCGCTCATTTTGCCTTTTTGACCATTCCTTGGTTTCCGGCGCGGTGGACTGTTCCAGCCATTGGTAGATGTCCGCAACCTGCACGTTGTGGTATGTATTGGTCATGGGCTGTTTTGCCGTGTCGATTCTCGGCTGTGAAGCTGCAAAAAGAGCCTGGGATGCCACGAGAAGCAGGGTGGCAGTGCAAAAGTGAAACAATGGGACCCGGTTCAACATGCGGGGAACGTAATTCAGTCTATGCCGGCTGCAAGCCCTTTTCAGGTCGCCCCGTAAAAACCGGCTTGCTTCCCGGGCATACCAGCTCAAGATGATTCAGGAGCGATTGTCAGCCTGCGGCGGTGGTCGTTGCGGGCCGAAGCTCCTTACAACCCTCGAAAGCAGCACGTGCCAAGAACGTTCCTCGAAACAATTGGTTTTAAAATCGGCAGTAAGGCGGCTCAGGCGAAGAGCGCGTTCGACCTCATGGGTGGCGATGATGAGGAATCGCGCGTGGCTGAGATCCGTCTGGGACACGATATGGCGGAGGCGATGCTTCGCCGGGTGCCTTTAGTGGAGCCTAACGAGAGCACGCAATTCGCCCAGCAAATAATCAACTGGCTCGGCTCGCGTGTCACCGAACGGCGTCTGCCGTTTCATTTGTACATCACGGCAGAGGATGACTGCCACGCCATGGCTTTCCCTGGAGGCCCTATTTTCATGAGCTGGGGTTTGCTCGATTCTTGCCACGGCGAGCGAGACCACATAGCCTTCCTCGTTGCACATGAAATGGGCCACATCGTCCTGCGTCACACTGTCGATCGCCTGGTGCAGGACGCGGCTCTTTCGCTGCTGCTCAGGAAGACTTCCGGACGGCTCGCAGCGACAGGTTGGCTTCAGAAGACTGGGAAAGAAGTCCTCGGCCGGGCCTTTTCGCGTGAAAACGAGCTGGCTGCAGATCGTTTTGCCGTTGACCTGTTGAAAAGGGCAGGGGGCGATCCCATGACTGCTCAAGTCTTACTTGAGAACCTCTGGAGAGCTCTGGCGGTCGTGCCGGGCCAGGGGCGCGCGGGCGCGTCCAACGACTACTTTGCTACCCATCCACCGTTTGCTGAACGCATCGACCATCTCCAGGGCCACGCCACTCCTCAGCAACGGCAAGATTCTCCGGCCTCACCCGCAGAAGGCCAATCAGAAACCTAACTAGAACCTATGAGAACCACTTTGATACTCAGCTTCATCCTGCTTCTAACAGGGATTCGGGCGGAAGAACTGAAGAACTTCAGCAATCCCCCTTCAGAGTTCCGAGGCGCACCGTTCTGGTCATGGAACACCCGAATGCAGCCTGATCATCTGAAGCAGATGGATTTGTTGCGGGAAATGGGTTTTGGCGGCGCCTGTATTCACGCCCGCACAGGGCTCGAGACGGAGTACCTTGGCCCTGACTTTCTCTCGCTCGTGAAGGCAGCCGTGCGAAAAGCGCAGCGGAGCGATTCTTATATTCTGCTTTATGACGAGGATCGGTGGCCTTCCGGCTTTGCCGGCGGGATGGCTACACGCGATCCACAGTTTCGCCAGCGCCGTTTGGTTTGGACCCGGAAGACTGAATTACCCGAGGCAAAGCTTATTGGACGGTATGTCGTGG
Source organism: uncultured Verrucomicrobiota bacterium (assembly GCA_942493075.1). Classification (GTDB taxonomy): domain Bacteria; phylum Verrucomicrobiota; class Verrucomicrobiia; order Limisphaerales; family UBA8199; genus JBBQYD01. Next base: position 2,210,099 of record OW818681.1, read on the forward strand.
AATTGACTCCTGATTCCCGACTGGCCTCCTATCGATTCGCTACCAATGGCGAAACGGGCACTTGGAATGCCTGGATACAAATCGCGGAACAGAAAGCCTGGCACAATAATCAGTCATATGTGGACACATTGAACCCTGCCGCGATTGAGCGGTTCATTGAAACCACTCACGAGACCTATCTACGGGCCGTCGGCAAGGATTTCGGAAAATGCATCCCAGCCATTTTCACAGATGAGCCTCAGTTCACTCCCAAAGGGGCCTTCAAGAAGGCCACCGACAAGAGCGACCTGATGATGCCCTTTACAGATGACTTTCTGGCCACATACGAGCGGGCCTATGGCCAGAAGCTGGAACAGTATTTGCCTGAACTGTTCTGGGAATTGCCACAGGGGAAAAGCTCGGTTGCACGCTACCGCTTCCACGATCACGTCGCTGAACGTTTCGCCCAGGCCTTTAGCGCAACTCTTGGCAAGTGGTGCGAAGCTCATAACATCGCGCTCACGGGACACATGATGGCCGAAGATCCGTTGACGGGCCAAAGCCGGTATGTCGGCGATGCCATGCGCAGCCTGCAGTATTTTCAGATTCCTGGCATTGATATGCTGTCCGACAAGCTCGAATTCATGACGGCCAAGCAGGCGCAAAGCGCGGCTCGGCAGGCAGGCCGCAAGGCTGTGCTCAGCGAGTTGTATGGTGTGACCGGCTGGCATTTTGATTTTGCAGGACACAAGCGCCAGGGCGACTGGCAGGCCGCCCTCGGTGTCACTCTGCGTGTGCCGCATCTGGCCTGGGTTTCCATGGCCGGTGAAGCCAAGCGTGACTACCCGGCGGCGATCGGATGGCAATCCCCTTGGTTCCGCGAGTACCCCATGGTCGAAGACCATTTTGCGCGCGTGAACATGGCTATGACCCGCGGCACCGCTGTCGTTCGAGTGGGTGTCATCCACCCGATCGAATCCTATTGGCTTGCCGAGGGACCGCTCGATCAAACCAAAGCCGATCGCGACCAGCAGGACAAGGCTGCGGGGGAATTCTGCGAGTGGATGCTCTATAACCAACAGGATTTCGATTACATTTGCGAAGCCAGCTTACCGTCTCAGGCTGGACGTCTCGGCTATGACGCCGTCATCGTTCCGAACCTCACAACGATTCGTTCGAGCACTCTGGATTACCTGGAAAAAGTCGGCACTGTGATCTTTGCCGGACGCGTCCCGGCGCTAGTCGATGGCATGCCGTCGGATCGTGCGGAGAAAATGGCCAGGGCGAAACAACAGGTGGATTGGAGCGCTGCCCCGCTCATCGCGGCCTTGGAACCATTCCGCGAAATCAAAGTGACCCCGGAAGGCAAGGCCCTCTATCAGTTGCGCCAGGACGGTTCGCAACGTTTTCTATTCGTCTGTAATGCAGATCGCTACCAGCCTTTGGGACAAACCCGAATTCAGATCAAGGGCGATTGGGATCTGACGGAACTCGATACCATGACAGGGAGAATGCGGCGGGTCGCTTCCGAACACAAAGATGGCATGACCATTCTGAATTGGACTATGCCTGCCCATGCCAGCGTGCTGCTCCAGTTAGAACCGGGATGGAAACCGGGTGGCTGGGCTCCGTCTGAGACGCGATGGGCAGAGGGCGCTACTCTCGCTGAAGCCGTCCCTGTTACACTCTCCGAACCCAATGTGCTGTTACTCGATCAGGCTCAATGGTGCTGGAATGACGGGCCATGGCAACCGCGTGAGGAGATCCTCCGCATCGATGACGCATTGCGCAAGACGCTGAACATCCCTGCACGCAGAGGCAGTATGGCGCAACCTTGGACTGATACAAATACTCCCGCCGTCCTGGGCACGATTCAGTTGAGGTTTACCGTGCATAGCGAAGTGCCTGTGCCCAAGTCATTCCTGGCCCTGGAGGAGTCCGCCGGAGCGAAGGTCATGCTGGATGGAAAGCCCGTGAAAGCCAAACCAGCCGGCGAATGGGTGGATCCATGTCTTCAGAAACTCACGCTTCCAGCGATTTCCGCTGGCGATCACGAGCTAATTGTGGCGCTGCCGTACACGCGCCGCACCAATCTCGAATGGCACTATTTGCTGGGCGATTTCGGAGTTAAAGTTCAAGGCCAGGAAGCAACCCTTACGGAACCTGTCCGTTTCCTACGCCCGGGAAGTTGGGTTGAGCAGGGGTTCCCGTTTTATGCAGGGAACGTGACCTATCACTTCAAAGTCAACGGACAGGCGAAGCACAGCTTGCTGAGCATTCCCGAATTCAAGGCACCGCTATTGAAGGTGTCGGTGGATGGCAAGCCTGCGGGGCGGATTGCTTTTGCGCCGTTTGAGCTCGAACTGGGCAAGCTCAAGTCTGGCCTGCACAAAGTGGATGTCACAGCCTATGGGAACCGCGCCAATGCTTTCGGGATCGTGCATCACGTGAATCAGAACTTGCCTTGGTATGGACCAGGGGCATGGAGGGTTAGCGGCAAAGATTGGACATATCCCTACAACCTCCGGGCCATGGGAATTATCAAGGCACCTACGGTGAAGGACGCCGAGGGTAATCTGTAAAGCCGAGGCAGCCGCGATGCGCAGCGCTCAAGTCGAATCCTGCGGATCCGTTTCACGTCCCGATCGCTTTCCGCCACTCGCCAAGATTCACGTTTCTCGTTTCACGCTTGATGCATTACGGGTTACGGATTGGGGCCGCCTCCCGCCAGCGCGTATGCATGAAAGCACACTGATGCCGGAATAGCAGGGCTAGCGAAGATTTGACGGGACTTTACTCATTGATTTTTTTAAGGTCGACCGCGTGAAACGAAAGAAAGCGTCGGTCGATCAGCTCTCCGGACTTGTGGATGTGGACTTGAAACAGGTCCAAATTGTCCTGCTTGCCGATCCGGAGGAACGTCGCCATGGGCAGCGATGGCTTCGCAAGCACCACTACCTTGGCGGGTTAAAAGCGGTAGGTGAGCAGATGCATTACGCGGCAGTAGATGCATCTGGCACGTGGCTCGCAGTGCTGATTTTCAGTGCCGCCGCCAAGCATCTGAAACACCGAGACCAGTGGATTGGATGGACCCGAGCGCAGCGAGACCGGCGTTTGAGCCTGGTTGTTAATAATAGCCGCTTTCTCATCCTGCCCCACGCCCATATCCCCAACCTGGGTTCTCGCGTGTTACGATTGGCACTCGATCGCCTCAGCGCCGATTGGCAGGCGCGGTATGGACATCCGGTGTTGGTGGTCGAGACTTTTGTGGATCCCGATCAGTTTGACGGCACCGTGTACAGCGCCCATGGCTGGGAGGAGGTTGGGTTAACGGACGGCTGGGGGCGTTGCCGCCGTGATTACTACGTGCAGCATGACAAGCCCAAGAGGTTGTTCGTTCGGGAAGTTGTGAAGAACGCTCGTCGCAGTCTGCAAGCCGAGCATCTCAAGCCTGCCCTGGCTGGGGTTGAGAAAAAGGCGGGAGCCGGATGCTACCACAAGTGCGGCCAAATCAAGGCTCTGACGGAGCATTTCAAAGTCCTGCCCGAATACCGCGACCGATTCGAATCGTATCCGGTCTGGTCCTTGGTGACGCTGATGCTGTTGGCCATCTTGTGCGATGCGCCGCGCGGACAAAAAGACCTGGCCAAACTGGCCCGGCGATTAACACAACACCAACGCCGTGCCTTGGGGATTCGGCCTAATCCACAAGGCTATTTCCCAGCCCCCAGCCAGTCGACTTTCTCCCGGTTGCTGTCTGGTCTGGATGCCCGCCGACTTAACGAGGTGTTACTGGCTATCCAGACGCAAGTGCGTGGGAAACCGCCCGCCGATGAACTGATAGCTGTCGATGGCAAAGAACCCAACCACGGCCCCGGTGACGCCATCCTCACGGCGGTCACCGTGCCCAGTCAGTTCTACCTGGGCAGCGCCTTGGTTGACACCAAAACCAATGAAATTCCGGTGGCACGTGAACTCTTCGGCGAGTTGGATCTGACAGGGCGCAAGGTGGCTTTGGATGCGCTACACACCCAGGATGAAACCGCGCGGCAGTTGGTGATGGAACACGGAGCGCATTACCAATTAACAGTGAAGAACAACCAGCCCACCCTGCGCCAAAACATCGACAAAATGGTTCCTGCCCCGACTGGGGGATTTTCCCCCTCTGGCTTCGATGCCAAGGCGGGCACGGACCCTCGAAAAGAATAAGGGCGTTCCGGAAAGCCGTACGCTGACAAGTCGCGCCGTAGCCGCCGAGGACATCGGGTTTCCTTTTGCTGCCCAAGCCGCTCTGGTGACCCGGCAGCATGTCGGACGCAAAGACGAGACGGTGGGGCTCATCACCGACTTGCCACCAGAAACGTTGGACGCTGGCCAATGGTTAAAGGCCAATCGCTTGGCCTGGGGAATCGAGAACGGGACACATCAACGCCTGGACGTCTCGCTCAACGAGGACCGCTGCCGGGTTCGCAATACCAATGGCTTGTGGATCCTTGGCATCATCCGCCGCCTGGTGATCAGCCTCTTTATGCACTGGCGTAAACGCCATCCCAAGCCCAACCACCAATCTCTCACAGATTTCCAAGCCGCCATGGGCGAGGACAACCTAGCCAAAGCTATGGCCTTCGTCACACACCAACACCCTAAACTGTGAAAACTCCTTCATGCATACGCGCTGGCCTCCCGCCCCCTCCCCTCCATCTTCCTTGACAACTTGCGCAGTGATGAAACCATGGCCGCGATCCAGGACGTACACGTGAGCATCGCACCACAACAGAGCATCCAGCTTCGTGTGAGCCAGCTATGAGATCTTTCGCTCATCGCCGGCGAAAGGTCTTAACTCGCCCTGGCTAACTTATGAAACTTCACGCGCTCGATCTGGCCATTATTGTTACCTACTTCGCCACCGTTATCCTCATTGGCCTTTGGGTTTCGCGGCGCGGCAGCAAAGACCTGGATGCCTATTTCCTCGGGGGCAAATCCCTGCGCTGGTATATGCTCGGTGTTTCTGATGCGTCGGGCATGTTTGATATCAGCGGCACGATGTGGATGGTCTACATCCTTTTCGTTTACGGCGCCAAAAGTATCTGGCTGCCTTTCCTCTGGCCGGTATTCAACCAGATTTTCCTCATGATGTTCCTGAGCGCCTGGTTGCGGAGATCGAATGCGATGACCGGCGCTGATTGGATACGCACCCGGTTTGGAACCGGCACTGGAGCCAACCTGGCTCACTTGAGCGTCGTGTTTTTCGCCTTGGTCAATGTGATTGGGATGCTGGCATACGCGTTCAAAGGCATCGGCAAATTCGCGGTCGTCATGCTGCCCTGGCGCTTTACCGATAACACCACCGGACTTATAACCGACGAGAATATCTACGCACTAATTATCCTGGGCATAACATCCCTCTACGCAATCAAGGGCGGCATGATCAGCGTGGTCATCACTGAGGTCATGCAATTCTGCATTCTAACAGTTACTTCGATTACGATTGGCCTGATCGCCATCTTCAAAGTCTCGCCTGAAATGATTCAGAAGGTGGTTCCGACGGGCTGGCATAATCCTTTCTTCGGCTGGAAACTGGGCATCGATTGGACTGGCATCTTTGACAAGGTGAACGATTCCATCCGGGCTGATGGCAATGAGTTTTTTATGATCATTTTCGGCATGATGTTCTTCAAGGGCGTGCTGGCGAGCCTGGCCGGCCCCGCACCGAACTACGACATGCAACGCATCCTTGCCACCCGGAATCCACGCGAAGCTTCCCTCATGAACGGGATGGTAAACGTCGTGCTCTATTTCCCCCGTTACATGATGATCACCGGCATCACTGTGCTGGCTCTGGCGTTCTGCATGGCTGACTTGCAGGCCATGGATAAACCTGATTTCGAGAAACTGCTGCCAATCGTGCTCACCCAGTACGTGCCCACGGGAGTGGTTGGCTTCCTGCTCGCAGGGTTGTTGGCTGCTTTTATGTCGAACTTTGCGGCCACGATCAACGCTGCCCCTGCTTACATTGTAAACGACATCTATAAGCGGTTCATCAATCCCGCGGTGCCGCCCAAAACCCAGGTCACCATGAGCCGCATCGCTTGCGTGGTGGTGTTGGGCATCGGGATCTTGTTCGGACTGCTGGCCACGCGCATCACGGATATCATGATGTGGATTGTGGGCGCGCTCTATGGCGGTTATGTCATGGCAAACGTCCTCAAGTGGTATTGGTGGCGGTTCAACGGATACGGCTACTTCTGGGGTATGGTCTCAGGCATCATGAGCGCCATGTTCATGCCTGACCTCGCCAAGTTGGTCTTGGGACATCCGGTCAGCAACCCCCTATACCTCTTTCCGGTTATCTTCCTGATCTCCGCTGTCGGATGTATCCTGGGGACTTTCCTGGGCAAACCAGAGGACGACGAGACACTGAAGAGCTTCTACAAAACGGTTAATCCATGGGGATTCTGGGGTCCCATCCGTAACATGGTGATGCAAGAGAATCCCGGGTTTCAGCCTAACCCCAATTTTAAGAAGGACACGACCAACGTCATGGTCGGCATCGTCTGGCAGCTTTGCCTGACCGCGCTGCCAATATACCTGGTTTTACAGTATTGGTCGTGGGCAGCCGCCATCGCAGCAACCCTGGTAGTTACCAGCGTGATCATTAAGTTCAATTGGTACGATAAACTGGAGAAAGCGCCGGACTAGCTAATTTAGAAACCTATGAGAATTCTGGCATGTGCAGCGTTAACACTGGCCGTGTGCCTGGCGCACGGGACTCAATTCGCCGATTTCGTTCGTGTGCAGGGAGACCAGTTGACGGTCGATGGAAAGCCCTTTCGATTCATCTCCTGGAATATACCGAACCTGCATCTGGTCGAGGACCAGGTGCCATTCGAATTCGCAGGCAGGGGTGCCATTGCCACGCCGCCTGTGGCGGGTTGGCGCTTGCCGGATCGCTTTGAAATTAACGATGCCCTTGCAACAGTCCGGCAGATGGGCGGTCAGGTAGCGCGCACCTACGTTATTTCCGTGCAGCGTGCCGACGAGGATGCCTCGATCCCGCGCCATGTGCTGGCTCCGGGCAAGTTCAATGAAGAGGCTTTCAAAGCGTTGGACCTTGTGCTTCAAATCGCCAATGAGCAGGGTATTCGAATCATCATCCCTTTCGTTGATAATTGGCATTGGTGGGGCGGACGCGCCCAATACGCCGGGTTCCGCGGCAAGACCAAGGAGCAGTTTTGGACTGATCCCCAGGTCCTCGCAGATTTCAAAGAGACGATTCGATTTGTTGTGACCCGCACCAACTCGCTGACTGGTGTGCGATACTTGGATGATAAGGCGATTCTGTGCTGGGAGACGGGAAACGAATTGGAATGTCCGCCCTCGTTTACGCGCGAGATCGCCGGATACATCAAATCCTTGGACCGAAATCACCTCGTGATGGAGGGTTTCCATTCAACGGAATTGCGTGAGGAATCTCTTCAGATGCCGGAAGTGGATATCGTAACCACGCACCATTATCCCGGCTCCAGCAAGACCTTCGCTCAACTCATTCGCGAAAATGCGGCTAAGGCCAAAGGCCGCAAACCGTACGTGGTCGGCGAATTCGGATTCGTTCCCACCCGTGAGATGGCTGACGCGATTGAGGCTACGGTCACCACTCAGACGGCTGGTGCCTTGGCTTGGAGCCTGCGTTTCCGCAGTCGCGACGGTGGGTTTTACTGGCATAGCGAACCGGCAGGCGGGAATAAGTATAAAGCGTTCCACTGGCCCGGTTCCCCCATCGCAGATGATTACGACGAGATCCCTTTCATGAAGCTGATGCGAGAGAAGGCATACGAAGCTAGGGGATTGCCGGTGCCCTCTTTGTCCACACCATCCGCTCCCAATCTATTGCAGATCACCGATGCAAGTGCGATCCGCTGGCAGGGCTCTGTCGGCGCTAGTTCCTACCAGGTCGAGCGTGCAATGAAGGCGAACGGCCCTTGGAGGACCGTCGCCACCGAAGTGGATGAGAGCTTCACCCAGTATCGTCCGCAGTTTGGTGATGAATCGGTTCCAAGGGGCACTTGGTTTTACCGCGTGCGTGCACGCAATACAGCCGGCGTTTCCGAGCCTTCCAACGTCGTGGGACCTGTCAAGGTGACCGAGACAACGAAGCTCGATGAAATGGCTGATTTCTCGCGAATGCACTCACATCAGGGAGATCTAGAGATCAAGACCCGGGATTGTCGCACCGTAATGGAGGATGCGCATCGCGTCGGAGGCAAGGCGGGCAGCACTTTGGTGTATAAATTGGATGCCCAAGTTCGAGGAGGCTTGGTTTATGTGTTCTTCCCCGGTGCGCTCGCCGATCTGAAGTTTGGCCTCTCGGTTGATGGGAAGACGTTCCGTCCAGCATCTGCTCCGCGCACGGATTTCCCATATGGCGCTGGCGACTATGGCTACTTGAGGCGAGCCATTTACGAGTTGCCAGCGGGCAAGGCAAAGGAGCGCTTCCTGCGAATCGAATTCACAGGCGACGCCCAGATTTCTCGCGTAGAACTACGCCAACCCGCCAGCCGAAGATAGAATGCAGAAGACTCCAGGAATCCTTGCGGACGAAGTGCGTGAGCACCTGTTTGGGCATATCCTCCCATTCTGGTGTGGGCCCGCTGTGGATCATGACAAAGGCGGCTGGATGGCCTGGCTGTCTAATGACCTTACTTCAGATCGCACCCAGCCAAAGGGGCTAATTGTTCATAGCCGCATTCTGTGGGCCTTTTCGGCCGTGCATCAGGTCCAGCCGGACGCGCAGTTCAAGGCGATGGCTGACCGCGCTTTTAGCTACCTCGTGACGCGTTTTTGGGACCAGCTCCACGGAGGCTCTTTCTGGCGCCTAAACGATAGCGGGGAGGTGATTGATTCGTCTAAGAAGATCTACGGACAGGCGTTCGTCATCTATGCCCTGAACGAGTATCACCGAGCATTTGGATCGCTTGAGGCTATTAAACGTGCTGAGGAGGTGTGTCGCCTGATCGAACGCCATGCCCATGATGATCAGTTTGGGGGCTACTATGAGGTCTGTAATGCGGATTGGTCTCCGGCAGGGGCTGATGCCCGGTTGAGTGAAAAGGACCTCGCGGAAAAGAAGTCCATGAACAATCATCTGCATGTTCTGGAGGCCTACACCCAGCTATACCGGACCACGCGAGCCTCGGAGACCAGGCAGCGCCTGCTTGAGCTCATCCAAATATTCCTCGATCGCATCCTCGATCCACGGACCATGCACCTGCATCATTTCTTCGATGAACGATGGGCTGTGCGTTCGGACTCCTACACTTTTGGCCACGATATCGAGGCAAGCTGGCTGCTCTGCGAAGCCGCTGACGTATTGGGAGATGCCGCTCTGATAACACGGGTCCGGGAAGTTGCCGTATCCATGGCTGCGAAAGTTTTAGCAGAAGCAGTAAGCCCCGAAGGCGGCCTGTTCTATGAAGGGCGAGGCGGCGTGATCATTGATGATGGCCGCGAATGCTGGCCTCAGGCCGAAGCCGTCGTCGGTTTTCTAAACGCCTTCCGGATTTCGGGAGATCAGAAGTTTTTCTCGGCGGCGGTCCATGTGTGGGATTTCATTCGAAACAACCTCGCGGACCGCGTCCATGGCGAATGGTTCTGGCGCATTAATAGGGACGGCTCACCAGATCCCAAGCTGCCCAAAGTCAGTGAATGGAAAGGTCCCTATCACGGAACGCGAGCCTGTCTGGAGACTCTGCACCGGCTCGATCGTATAAGATAAGTCCTGGAACCCTGTAATAGTTTACTTTATGGCCAAGAGATCTTTTCAACTACGGCTCGCCAGCTTAAAACGCAGCCACGCCGCCTTGATCAAACGTTCGAATAAGCCGTTGCGCGAGAGCAACGGCATTTTTGAGCGATACCAGCATCCAGTACTGACGGCTGAGCATACACCGCTGGAGTGGCGGTATGATTTAAATCCCAAAACCAATCCGTATTTGATGACCCGGCTCGGGGTCAACGCCGTCTTCAACGTGGGTGCTATGGAGTGGCAAGGGCGCGTGGTCCTCGCGGCACGTGTCGAGGGTTGGGACCGGAAATCTTTCTTCGGAATCGCCGAGAGTAAGAACGGCGTAAGCGGTTTTCAATTCCAGGAATACCCCGTGCGCATGCCTGAACTGGATGCACAGGAAACGAACTACTACGACATGCGCTTGGTTCAACATGAGGACGGCTGGATTTATGGCCTTTTCTGCGCCGAACGGCATGATGATTCCAAACCCGGTGATCTCTCGGCTGCCATCGCGCGGTGCGGGATCACGCGCACTAAGGATCTATTAAAATGGGAGCGTCTTGCTGATTTGAAAACACCGGCTCTGCACCAGCGCAATTGCGTGCTGCACCCGGAGTTCGTCGATGGACAATACGCTTTCTACACGCGTCCGATGAATGATTTCGCCGCCACGGGCTCCGGTGACGGCATCGGCTGGGGCACGTGCAAGGACATCACCCGTGCTGCGATTACGGAGGAAAAAATCATTGATCCACGGTTCTATCACTCCATTAAAGAAGGCAAAAACGGATTAGGCCCGGCGCCGATCAAGACCGCGAAAGGCTGGTTGCACCTGGCCCACGGCGTGCGTAACACGGCTGTGGGCATGCGTTACGTTCTGTATCTATTCCTATGTGATTTGAAGGAACCGTGGAAAGTGCTCAAAGCCCCCGGTGGTTACTTCATGGCTCCGGAAGGAGAAGAGAGGGTGGGGGACGTTTCGAACGTGCTGTTCTCCAACGGCTGGGTTGCGCGCCGCAATGGTGACGTATTCATCTACTACGGTTCCTCCGATACCCGGACCCACGTGGCTACGAGCACGATCGATCGTTTGTTGGATTACGTCATGAACACTCCAGAGGATGGTCGGCGCTCCCCGCTGTGCGTCGAGCAACGTTGCAAGCTGATCGAACGAAACCGGAAGCAGCGTTAGATCGAAACGTTGAGATTCATTCGTGCCCGATTAGGACGTTATTAGCCCTCTCGACCTCTTGCCTGTAGCCTTGGGGAGTTTCTGAGCGTCTAACGAATACTATGAAAGTGTGCTTTCGTTTGGTCCTGGTGTTGCTCTTGGCGGTGCCATTCGGCGCAATGGCTGCCACGCGAGATCGGGCCAACATCGTCTTCTGTTTCAGCGATGACTGGGGACGTTTCGCAGGAATCTACGCGGCTGTGGACGCCCATCCCTCCATCAACCAGGTCCTCAAGACGCCAAATATTGACCGGATCGCTCGCGAGGGTGTGGTATTCAAGAACGCCTTCGTAACTGCCCCCTCATGCACGCCTTGCCGCAGTTCCTTGCTCTCCGGACAATACTTCTGGCGCACGGGACGTGGGGCCATCCTCCAAGGGGCCCAATGGGATTCCTCCATTCCGACGTTTCCTTTGTTGCTGCGGGACGCTGGATATCATATCGGCAAGAGCTACAAGGTTTGGAGCCCAGGCACGCCTGCCGATGCTCCGTATGGCGGGCAGAAATACGCCTTCGAAGCCTCAGGCCGCGAGTTCAACAATTTCTCGGAGAATGCCACCCGCATGATGCGGCAGGGCACGAGCTTTACGGAAGCAAAAGACCGGATGCTTGGCCAGGTGCGCGGCAACTTCACAACATTCCTCAAGCAACGCGCGGAAGGTCAGCCGTTCTGCTATTGGTTTGGGCCCACTCTTACTCATCGGCAATATGAGAAAGGTTCGGGCAAAGCCTTGTGGGGAATTGACCCGGACACCTTAAAAGGACGGTTGCCCCGCTTCATTCCTGACGTACCTGAGGTGCGCTCTGATTTCGCTGATTACATGGGCGAGATCCAGGCACTCGATGGAGGAATCGGAGTGATCGTGGAAGAATTGGAGGCTGCGGGTGAACTCGACCGTACAGTTCTCGTTCTGAGTGGTGATCATGGGATGCCCGGTGTGCCGGGCGGCAAGTGCAACCTCTATGATTTCGGTACTGCTGTGCCCCTGATCGCTCGCGGCCCAGGCATCAAACCAGGACGTGTGGTGGACGACTTTGTGAACCTCATGGACCTGGCCCCCACTTTCCTGGAAATCGGGAAGGTTAAATCACCCAAGGTGATGACCGGAAAAAGCCTCCTGTCGGTCCTGCGTTCTGCACGTTCCGGGCAGGTGGATCGCTCGCGGTCTTGGGTCGTAACTGGACGAGAACGCCATGTGGCTGATGCACGCGACGACCGGTTGCCATATCCACATAGGGCTTTGCGCACCCGGGAGTTTCTTTATATACGGAACTTTGCTCCCGATCGATGGCCGATGGGACGGCCTGGCTTTGAGCCCGGCGAGGCGGCTCCGACGGTCGAGGCCCTTGAGCAAAACACGTTTGCGGCATTTAGCGACATGGATTCCAGCCCGACCAAGGCCTGGCTCGTTGGGCAGCACGATGCGCCCGAGTGGCAGTGGCACTATGGTTACGCATTTGGGAAGCGCCCCGCGGAAGAACTGTATGACCTGCGCTCTGACCCGGAGCAGACCCGTAACGTCGCTGGCGACAAATCCTACGACAAGACCCTGGAGCGGCTTTCCAGGCAGCTCATGAACGTGCTGCAAGAAACCGGCGATCCACGCGTGACGGGTGATGGACTTGCATTCGACCGCCCCCCGTTCACCGATCCAAATCCACCCGCCGGGAATCGCCGGCGATAGCCTGCACCAGTGAATTGACTAGAGCCCAAGTTTCCGCAACCCAAATGTTCCTCCGCGCACTCCGCGGCTCCGTGAGACATTCCTTCCGATCCTGGTTCCTATCTTTTTCCTCCTGGCTTCATCGCATGACGAGCCATGTTTGCTTCTCGTTGTTGAGAATTCTCAGGTTTGTTCTTCGCGAGAAGTTGGATTCTCAAAGTTGAGACGACAAAGTTGAAGGAAAAACGCAAACTGCTTGACTCATACTTTGCGGTATATAATCTCGCAAAGTCTTCACGAAAAGTTTTATGACATCTTTGGCTCGCCTCACCAATCCCTCAGGTCGGCTCCCAGTCTCCTCTGGACTAATGCATCCGAAACGATGGTTTCATTGTCTCGGTGCAGCGCTTGGCTTGATCGCGCTTACGGCCTCCGCCCAGCAGACTAATGTCGCTGTTGTTGTGCGGCACGCGCCCAGTCTGAATGGTAATGGACTGATTGAAGGCTCAGTGCAGCAGTTGCTGGGTGAAAACGTTACCATCAACGGCGGCTTCACAACCACGGGCGACTTCCTGGTCCCAGGGACGCCCTCGATCCGGGTGAATGGCAAGCCCAGCTTTTCTGGCACAGTGCCGGGCAGTGGAAGCACTTCACCCAGCGGCTATCAGGTCATGCTCAATGGGAACTGCTCATTGAACTATCTCCGCACCCGCACCGCTCCTGTAGCGCTGCCCACTGTTGCCGCGCCGCCAAGGCCTTCCGGTTCGCGCAATATCACCATCAGCAGCGCTGGACAGAGTATCGGTGATGCAGCCACGCTCCGCGATCTCACTCTTAACGGAGATGTCGGTCAGTTCCTGATCCCGCCAGGTACCTACGGAAATTTCATAGCCAACGGAGGAAGTGGTCTGACACTTGGCATAGCCGGAGCAATCAATCCATCCGTTTATAATCTGCAGAATCTTACGTTGAACGGACAGAGCCGAATCGACTTGGCCGGACCGGTCATCCTGACTGTTGCCAACGGTTTCACCGGCAATGGGCTGGTGGGGTCTACGAACCATCCTGCCTGGCTGCAACTGCAGATTGCCTCGGGCGGGTTCACGCTCAACGGTGGCTGCACGGTTCATGGAAGCGTCACCGCGCCTGCCGGCACCGTTATCATCAATGGCAACAGTCTGCTGGTCGGCATGGTGCAATGTGATCGGTTGACCTTAAACAGTGGCGGCATCGTCCGGGCTGGAATTGCGGTTAATCAAGTGCCTCTTGCAGGCAATCAAAGCGTTTCAGTTCCTGAGGATGGAAACCTCAGTGTGACTCTCACTGGCAGTGACCCGGAAGGCTCGATTCTTACGTACACGGTTCTGGGCCTGCCCAGTCACGGTTCTCTCGCGGGCTCTCCTCCCAACTTAATCTATAGACCCGGAACCAACTACAACGGCACCGACAGTTTTACCTTCAAAGTGAATGACGGCCAGGCTGATTCTGCGATGGCAACCGTCTCCATCTCCGTAACCCCGGTCAATGATCTGCCCACCGCGCAGGCTCAAGTGCTCAGCACGCCAGAGGATTCTGACTTAAACGTGACCCTAAGCGGAGCCGATGTGGAGAGCAGCGCTCTGACTTTTGAAGTGGTTTCCGCACCGGCGCACGGAACCCTGAGCGGCACACCGCCGGCTCTCATCTACACGCCGACGCCGAACTATAGCGGTTTAGATAGTTTCTCCTACACAGCCAATGATGGCCAGGCGCTCTCAGACGCTGCCACGGTCTCCATCACAGTTGTCCCTGTGGATGACGTGCCTGTTGCGAATGCTCAAACGCTATCCGCAGATGAAGATACAACTGCCGTTATCACTCTGACCGCGTTAGATGTGGAGGGCGATGGCTTGGTGTATGCCGTTTTAACGCAACCAGCCCATGGCACCCTAACCGGCACACCGCCAGAGCTTATTTACACTCCAGCGACGAATTATCATGGGACTGACAGCTTTACGTTCGCAGCAAGCGATGCCTGGGCCGACTCGGCTCCGGCAACCGTCACGCTAGCAATTCTTCCGGTAAATGACCTCCCTGTGGCCAACGCAGCAACACTGGTTATTTCGGAAGACGCCGCCACAAACCTGGTGCTATCGGCTTCGGATGTCGACGGAGACAGCCTCAGCTTCCAATTGCTGAGCAGTCCATCGAATGGGCTGGTGAGTGGCTCAGCTCCAGAGCTGGTATTCAGCCCTGCGGCCGATTTTCACGGAACGACCAGTTTTTCCTTCGTTGCTGTGGATGGCAGCTCCACCTCCGCTCCTGTAACAATTACCTTTGTAGTTACGCCCGTAAACGACGTTCCGATTGCCGAGGCACAAGCTGTGACACTCAACGAAGACACGCCACAGGCGATCACGCTGAGAGGAACCGATGTGGATGGTAATGGGCTAACGTACACCGTTACCGTCCAGCCGGCGAATGGCACCTTAAGCGGGGCAGGGCAGGACCTGGTCTATACTCCGGACGCCAACTTCGCCGGTACGGACACGTTCGCCTATCAGGTTAATGATGGAGCAACCAACTCGGTTCCGGCGCTGGTCACGTTGACAATCCAGCCAGTGAACGATGCTCCCTCGGCAATCGGGCAAGACCTTAGCATCAATGAGGATTCGGCTCTTAATATAGTTTTGGCTGGGAACGACGTGGAAAACGATTCACTGATATTTTCCGTACTCACGCAGCCTGCGAACGGCACTCTAAGCGGCATACCACCGGAACTGACCTACACGCCTAACGCGAACTATCATGGAGCGGACAGCTTCACGTTCACGGCTCATGATGGAAACACCAATTCGGCCCCAGCCACGATCAGCATATCCGTGATCTCGGTGAATGATGTCCCTGTCGCTGCGTCGCAAACTCTGGAAACGGACGAGGAAGTTCCCGTCAATATTACCTTGGCGGGCAGCGATATTGACCAGGATTCCTTGACGTATTCAATAGAGGTTTCGCCTGCTCACGGAACGCTTGCCGGTGTGGCTCCGAACCTGACTTACACACCCGGGAGCGGCTATTACGGCCCAGACGCTTTCACGTTCAAAGCCAGCGATGGCACCGCAGCTTCGGATGCTGCCACGGTTTCGATCACCGTGCGGCGCATTAACCGCGCCCCCATTGTCAGCGCTGGGATGGATCAGACCAACAGCAGTCTTCAAACCCAGCTTTCCGGGGCCATCACTGACGATGGCCTGCCCAATGGTGCGGATGTCGTGCTGGCCTGGAGCAAGGTATCTGGTCCAGGCACTGTAACCTTCTCAGATGCGTCCGCGTCCAACAGCCTGGTGAGTTTCAGTGAATCCGGCATTTACGTTCTGCGGCTCACGGCTAACGATTCGAAGCTCGAAAGTTCCGATGAGATTTTGATTGTGGCCAATGCGGGCCCAATAGTGGATGCGGGGCCGGATCAGACGTTCGAAATCAGCCAACCCTTGGTCCTTCACGGTTGGGTGTCGGACGACGGCCTGCCGTTCGGACAATTAAGCGCTGTCTGGCAGGTCACCGGCCCGGGCCCGGTCGTTTTTACCAACATGAATGAGTTGGAAAACACAGTCTCAGTGAGCGGACCCGGCACGTATGTTTTCACTCTGATCGCAACGGATTTTCTCTCCACGAACAGCGATGAGACAATCGTTACAGTAACGCCCGTCAACTTCGCGCCGATGGTCGCAATCGGGCCTAAACAACTGGTGTTCCTGCCTGAAAGCGCAACGTTGCTGGCATTCGTCCGAGATGACGGATTACCCATGGGCAGCAGTTTGGCGTTTCAATGGACAAAGGTCAGCGGTCCGGGGGAGGTCACATTCGCCGATCCCGCATCAACGAATACCACAGCGAGTTTTTCTGCACCCGGGGATTACGTGCTAAGGCTTTCTGCGTCTGATTCTGCGCTGACCGGTTTCGGCGACTTGAGCGTTGCCGTCAGAAACCCGGCAATGAACCAGCCTCCGATTGTCTCTGCAGGCGGGAGCCTCGTCATTGGGTTAACCAATATCGCAAGTTTGCGCGGAGCGGCAACGGATGACGGCCTGCCGTTGGGGAGTACACTCAACTTCCAGTGGTCGGTTGTGAGTGGCCCTGCCCCTGTTAATTTTGCAGAGCCAGGTGCCACCAACACCTCCGTTGCATTTCAGGTCGTTGGGACGTATGTGCTTCGTTTAATGGCCAGTGATTCTCAGTTGGCTGCCAGCAATGATGTGACCGTGACGGTGCATCCCTTTAACCAACCACCCCTTGTGATGGCGGGAGAGGATCAAACCGTGACCGTTCCCGATCCAGTGTTGCTTTCGTCGAAGACAGGAGAACCCCTCGATCCTCGTGTGGCGCTGCAAACCTCCCTGGGCAGTGAGCCGCGGTGGAATCACACCGTCGGCCAGCCCGGACTCACGGGGCCCGTTGATGAGAAGGCGCTCAGCTACTCGGATGGGATTCTCTATGCGGGAGGGAAATTTGGGACTGTGCCTGGGCTACCCGACTATTGGAACGGAGATTTGATCCGTCGTTGGGATGGCACAAACTGGAGCGGACTCTATAGTTCAGAACCTATTTATCCAGGTGGGCCACCATACGGCTACTTAACTGCATACCGGACTGCGGATGTACGGTTAGTAGCGCGTGGCAAGGAGGTTTTCGTCGACACTTGGCATATCCGGGACATCAACGAGAATACATTTGCTGAAACGGCAGCCAGGTGGGACGGAGCCGCGTGGTGTTCCTGGCAGGTTCAGATCGTCAGTCCAGCCAAAATAGTGGGAGACCTTGTTGCCTCTCCAGACCTGGTTTATCTCGCGGGTTACATGAGCTTTCGGCCCACAAACTGGGCGGGGGGAATTGATCTGTTTCCTGAGCTACCTCAGTACGAGACGATAGCGACCTGGGATGGCACGAATTGGGGAACAGTCGGGAGTAATGGGCTGCCCGGACAGGCCTTAAGTATGGCCCTGAGCCCTGATTACCGGAAGTTATATGTCGGGGGCTTCTTCCACTATCCAACGCCCACTGGCGTTGCGACTAATATTGTGATGTGGGACGGCAACCAGTGGGCGCCTTTAGGGGGTGGTTTGATGCGCGCGTCGACAGATATTTACCATCAGCCAATTGATGCTACCCAGGTGCGCACCCTGGCTGTGGATGCCGATGGAATGCTCTATGCCGCGGGAAGCATCACAGTGGCCGACGGGAATATTCCAGTAAGGAACGTGGCCCGCTGGGATGGGACAAACTGGTCGGCCATGGGCAGCGGGTTTGACAGTGATGTGTTTACTTTGGCCGTTCGCGGGCGCGATGTCTTTGCCGGGGGCATGTTCTCAGCAGCCGATGGAAAACCCGCACGCCGTATCGCTCGATGGAATGGCTTTGAGTGGCGTCCGTTACGTTCCGGGAATACGAATGGCGTTAACGGACTGGTCTGGTCACTGGAAACCGCTCCCGAAGGTGTCTATGTCGCAGGCGCTTTCACTGAAGCTGGAGGATCTCCCGTCAATTACATCTCGCTATGGGAGTATCCCACCGAACCGCAAAAAGGAGTCCAACTCACGGGCCAGGTTGTCGATGACGGCTTGCCCAATGGTCAGTTATCCGTGCATTGGAGCAAGGTCAGCGGGCCGGGCACACCCACGTTCGTGAACTCTAACTCCGCTGTAACCTCTGTTACTTTCGATCAGGTCGGCACGTATGTGTTGCGACTTTCGGCGAATGACTCCGAATTCACAACGCTCGACGAGGTCACAATTACGTTGCAGGGCAATCAACCACCTGTTGTCAACGCCGGCAGCGATCAAATCCAAGGCTTGTCTGAGTCTGTAGTGCTGCAAGGGTGTGTGGCTGATGATGGGCTGCCCGTCGGCGACAACCTCATGTGGTCGTGGTCGGTGGTTAATGGTCCAGGCAAAGTGACTTTCGGAAACCAATCCATCACGAATACCACCGTTCGCTTCAGTCAGACCGGCATCTACATCCTGCGCCTGACGGCGAACGACATGCAGTTCACTGTGCACGATGAGGTCAGAATTGTTGTCACGGGTGATAACCAGGTGCCTGGAGCACACCCGGGATCATCTCGAACCGTGCTCTTTGGAGCCTCCACCAACCTCAGCCCTGCGCTATTGCGCGATGACGGCCTTCCGATTCAGGTGACTAATGTTCTCTGGAGCCAAATAAGCGGCCCCGGGATCGTCAGCTTCGGCAATCCCACAAACCCTATAACCCCTGTATCCTTCAGTTTGCCCGGCGTCTATGTCGTCCGACTGAATGTGAACGACTCGGAGTTGACGACCTTCATGGATACCACATGGACGGTCACACTTGGACAGAGCGCCGGCCCGACGATCGAAGCTGGCCCTAACCAGTCTCTCACTAATCTTTCTGTGCTGTTGACCGGCAGTGTGACCGACGACGGCCTTCCCGCAGATGCGCCGCTTACCATATGGTGGAGCAAGTCTTCAGGGCCCGGAACCGTAAGCTTTGTCGATTCCAACTCGCCAGTTACCTGGGCGACGTTCAGCAAGGCAGGCATGTACGTCTTGCAGCTCTTTGCCAGCGATACAACGGTTACCCGCTACGATCACGTCGTTTTCCAGATGCCGAACCAAACGCCTCTCGTGAACGCGGGGCCGGATCGCACCATCGGACAGCCAGCCATGAGCCTTTCGCTGGCGGGAAGTGCCACCGATGACGGTCAGTTCTATGCAATTTCGCCTTCCTGGGCAAAGGTCAGCGGTCCCGGCACTGCCACGTTCAGTCCTGCGAATGCGTTGAATACGACGGTCACTTTTTCCGCAGCAGGCACCTATGTGCTCAGGTTGTCGGCTTGGGATGGGGGGCTAGTTAACGGCACAGATGAAGTAGCGGTGGTCGTTGCGCCTTCCGGCAATCAACCTCCGACTGTAACGGCGGGAACAGACCTGGCATCTACCTGGCCCGCGACCAACCTGACGCTCTCGGGATCAGTCACCGATGACGGTTTGCCCGCAGGAACCGTCGAGACGACTTGGACCCAGGTCTCAGGTCCCGCTTCAGCAGCGTTCTCTGATCCTTCCGTTTCTTCGCCGCAGGTCGCCTTTCCTGCGCCTGGCACTTATACGTTGCGCCTGATGGCCAGTGATTCGGTCCTCACCAATGGTGATGATGTGGTGGTGCAGATCCTTCCCCCGGCAAACCTGCCGCCGGTCGTCTCGATCGGCAGCGGCCAGGTGTTGCAGCTTCCCGAAACGCTCGAGCTTGCAGCTAACGTGTCGGACGACGGCTGGCCCGCGGGCGGTTCGGTGCAATGGTTCTGGCGGAAAATCAGTGGTCCGGGCCCGGTTTACTTCCCAGGTTCTACGAACCTGACGACAAATCTAAACCCCACAGCCCAGTTTACTGTTCCGGGAGATTATGTCCTGCGGTTCACAGCATCCGATTCTGCCTCCAGCACGAGTGCCGATCTCAATGTAACCGTGCTGCCCTCCGATCCTAACCAGCGGCCGGTGGTCTTTGCAGGACCCGACCAGGTGGCCACGCAATACAGTCCCTTCACCCTCGCCGGAAACATAACGGATGACGGTCTGCCCACGAACGGCTTTGCCTCTGTCGCCTGGAGCAAGCTATCCGGTCCGGGCAACATCTATTTTGGGAACGCGGCTGCGCTGAACACCACCGCTGCCTTTTATCTCCCCGGCACGTATGTCCTGCGTCTCACCGCCAGTGACGGACGGGCCACCGGTTTTGACGATCTCTCCATCACCGTCGTTCAGCCGGTAAATGAACCGCCCCTGGCGGATGCCGGGCCCGACCTGCAAATCACCCGGCCTGAGCCTGCCGCGCTCGAAGGCGCTGTCTATGATGACCGTCTTCCGGCCGGATACCCGCTCTCCTATGAATGGACCGTCGTGAGCGGCCCGGGCACCGTGACATTCGTTGGCGGCAGCGGCACGGCCGATTACATCTTCCTGAACACCCTGGCGTACTTCAGCACCAACGGCACTTATGTGCTGCGCCTGACGGCTGGCGATTCCGAATTCACCCATTCGGATGAGGTGACCATCACCGTTTTGGCCGGCATCAACTTCGCCCCAATCGTCCATGCCGGGCCGGACTTCGCCGCTTCCTTGACCTCCCCGGCGGTGCTCCATACGGAAGTCACCGATGACGGGCTCGAATCGGGAATCCTGCAGGTATCCTGGAGCCAGGTCAGCGGCCCCGGCGCGGCTCATTTCAGCACGGTAAACGGCGTTTACCAGGCCACCTTCAACACCGCGGGCGATTACACGCTGCGCCTGACCGCACACGACGGCTCGCTCACCAATTTCGATGACGTCACCATTTCCGTAATGGACGCCACATCGCCGGTTGCGGAAATAAGCCGGCCGATTGATGGCTCAACCATCACCGCTCCAGCAGACATCATTGGCACCGCTCAAAGTCCGATCCTCAAGGACTATGTCGTCGAATATCGTCTCGCCCCGGACACAGATGTTGCCGATGTCGAATCCGCCGAAGCACCATGGTCAGTGCTGGCCAGCAACTCCGTCTCTGTGACGAGCAACGCGCTGGCGGTGTTCGATCCGACGTTGCTGCTCAACGGTATTTATGAGCTGCGGCTTACGGCGACCGATGTGGTTGGCCGCTCGACCACGAGCGAGCCCATCTCTGTGATCGTCGATCGCAACCTCAAGATCGGGCACTTCACGATATCGTTTAACGATCTGACCTTGCCCGTGCCCGGGTTGCCTATCCAGGTGACCCGCACCTATGATAGCCGGGCTGCAGCAGCCGGGTTGCAGGGCGATTTCGGCCTCGGCTGGACTTTGGACATCAAGAACGTCCGTCTTCAGAAGAACCGGTCGCTGAGCCGCAACTGGACCCAGACGACGACTGGCGATCCGTATAACCTGTCGCTGGCGTATCACCTCGATGGTGGCAAGCCGCGCATCGTTACCGTCACGTTTCCAGAAGGGCGGGTGGAGAAGTTTCAGTTTGTGCCCGACCCGATGGATCAGGCGCTGGTGCCGATTGAATATCCCCAATGGCGGTTCATTCCCATGGGCAACACGCGCGGCACGCTCGTGCCTGCCAGTTACGATGATCCGGACGGCCATTTCCTCTATTTCGCGGGCAGCATCCCGGGCACGGCTGATTTGTATGACCTGAACCATTTCAGCGACTGGCTCTTTGGTGGTGGTCCCATTGAGGAGTTGCAGCGGTATCCGACCTCGTTCCGCTATTCCAACCCGGAAGGCTACCATTACTTGATCGATGAAATCGCCGGGCTGCAAAGTGTGACAGATCCCAATGGCAACACGCTGTTGATCGGCACCAATGGCGTGTCCTGGACCAATAGCGTTTCTGGGGGAACCAACAGCCTGACGGTGGCCTTCCAGCGCGACGAGCAGGGGCGCATCACAAACATCGTGGATGCCGCCGGGAACGCGCTGCGTTACAGCTACAACACGGCTGGCGACCTAGCCGCGTTTACCGACCGCTCAGGCAACACAAACGGCTTTGCCTACACCAACGCCGCCTTCCCGCATCATCTCACCGGCATCACCGACGCCCGCGGAGTGATGCCGATACAGAATCAATATGATGAATCAGGCCGGTTGGTGAGCAACGTGGACGCCTTCGGCAACAGGATTGGCTATGGTCACGATCTGGCCAACAACCGTGAATACATCACTAACCAGTTAGGGCAGGTGACCGCAAATGAGTATGACGAGCACGGCAATGTGAACCACACCATTGATCCCCTCGGCGGGGAGACATGGTCCGCTTACGACGACAACGGCAATCTGCTGGAGAGCGTGGATCAGCTTGGCCGCACGAATCGGTTTACCTATGACTCGGAGGATAACCGGCTCACAGCCACCGATCCGCTCGGCAATACCACTTGCTTCAGCTATGGCCCACGGGGCAGAGTTCTGAGCGTTACCGACGCGCTGGGGCATAGCATCACAAACGACTTTGATGCGAATGGGAATCTGCTGTCCATGACCGATCCCCTCGGCAACGTGACACGGTTCGGCTACGACAAACAGGGGTTGCCCGTTGCCATGACCAATGCCGCTGGGCAGGTGATGCGCTTCGAATACGATTCCTATGGGCGCCTGGCACGGGAGGTGGACGCTTCCGGCCATGCCACCGATTACGAGCGGGATTCGAACGGCAATTTGCTCCTGCAAACTACCACACGCACCCGCAACAGCGGAACAGGACCAGTCACTGAAACCCTTGCGGTGCATTTCTACTACGATGCGCAAGGGCGGCTGACCAATTCTGTTTCTCCCGACGGCTCTTCTGCCCAGACTATCTACAACGCCATTGGCAAACCCGCTGTCACGATTGATCAACAGGGGCGGCAAACCATTACCGAGTATGATGATCTTGGGCGAGTGACCCGGACGATTTATCCGGACGGCACGAGCGACAGCAGCGGGTACGATGCCGAAGGGCGGCGGACTTCATCTACCAACCGCGTTGGACAGGTGACCTCCTATTTCTACGATGCCCTGGGCCGGTTGTACACGACCGTGTATCCCGACGGCACCAGTTCCACCAACTACTTTGATGCTGCCGGCCAGCTTCTGGCGAGCACGGATGCGCGGGGCAACAGCACGTTTTATGGGTATGACGCAACGGGTCGCAGTGTGGCTGTGACCAATGCCTTGGGGCAGGTCAGCCGGACATTCTATGATGCCGGGGGCAATCTAACCAACTTAGTGGATGCCCTTGGACGGAGCACAGCGTTTGTTTACGACGCACTCAATCGGCGGGTGGAAACCCGCTTTGCAGACGGCTCGATCCAATCGACCTTTTACGATGTCCTCGGACGTCGCGTGGCTGAGACCGATCAGGCTACGAACACGACTTGGTTCGGGTACGACGACCTGGGCCGGTTAACCAGCGTCACCAACGCACTCGGGTTTGTCACCCGTTACACGTATGACGAGCTGGGCCAGCAAATCACCCAGACCGATGCCAATAACCATACCACGACCTTCGAATACGATTCTCTCGGGCGCCGCGTGAAGCGCACGTTGCCGGGAGGGCAGGTCGAATCGTACGGTTATAGCGTCGGTGGTCTGTTGACCAACAAGACCGATTTTAACGGGCATGCCACCACTTATCAGTATGACCTGATGAACCGGTTGCTGGCCAAGGTGCCGGATGCGCGCCTGGGCGAGCCAGCCGTTACTTACGGTTACAATGTCCTTGGCCTGCGCACGAACATGACCGATGCCGCCGGTTCGACGGCCTACAGTTATGACGGACGCAACCGGCTGGTGCAGAAGACCCGGAGTTACGCGGGCAGCAGCTTCAGCAGCACGTTGAGCTACGGCTACGATGAGCTGGGGAACCTGACGAACATCCTCTCTTCCGATCCGAATGGGGTGGATGTTTCCTACGGGTACGACGCTTTGAATCGGTTGAACGTGGTGAGAGATGCCAAGGTGGGCGCCACGGTTTGCACCTACGATGAGGCAGGGAACCTCAAGGATTACACGTACCCGAACTTCGTCAGCACTGCTTACCGGTACGATTCGCTGAATCGTCTGACGAATCTGAGTTCGGACAGGCTCCTGACCACGCCGCTGGCCACGTATGGCTATACAGTGGGAGCATCGGGGAACCGGTTAACAGCGGTTGAGACGCTGCATGCATCGGCGCTGAACGCGCATCCTTCCACGATCAACCGGGTTTACACTTACGACAACCTGTACCGGGTCACGGGTGAATCCTTCACCTTCAACTCGCAACCTTCAACTCTCAACTACGCTTACGATCCCGTGGGGAATCGGCTGTCGCGAACGGTAGCGGGCGCGCCGTTGCAGCCGCAATCCTTCGGTTTTGATGCCAATGACCGGCTCAACAGCGACAGCTACGATGCCAACGGCAACACGCTCTTTGGGCAGGGCTTCGGCCAAAGCCAGGCTGACCGGTATGATTCGGAGAACCGGCTGGTCCAACGAGTGGCGACCCTCAACTCTCAACCTTCAACCATCCACTGCACCTACGATGGCGATGGCGACCGGGTTAGCAAGACAGTCACAACGGCGACCAACACCGTCACGACCTACTATGTGGTTGATGACCTGAACCCGACCGGCTACTCGCAGGTCCTGGAGGAGCATGTTTCCTTCAACCTTCAACCAGCTACCCTCAACTGCATCTACACCTACGGCCACACCCTGATCAGCCAGGATCGGCTTGAAGGGACGATCTGGCGGACATCGTTCTACGGGTTTGATGGGCATAACAACGTCCGGTATCTGACCGATATCGATGGCCGGGTGACCGACACCTATGATTACGATGCCTACGGGAACCTGATTTCCCGCACTGGCACGACCCCGAACAACTACCTCTTCAGCGGCCAACAGTTTGACCCTGACCTCGGTCTCTACTACCTGCGAGCCCGGTATCACAACCCGGACACAGGCCGCTTCTGGACGCAGGATTCGTACGAAGGCACCGGATCCGATCCGTCCAGCCTGCACAAATACACCTACTGCGGGAATAACCCGGTCAACGCCTGGGATCCAAGTGGGAATTTTAGCATCGCTGAAATGGGCCATGTTGGGATGATCGGCGGTCTTTCGACCGCATTGGTGGGATCGATATCACGTGGAGTGGGTGCTGCCTCGGCAGGTGCAGGGTGGAGAGGCTCTCTGGATGCAGCAAATCAAGGAATCGGTGACGATTTCATGAGCGGGTTTGTCGGGGGCGCTCTTGGATACGGAGCAGGAAGCGCCGCCTTCTGGGTTGTAGGTAAGACTGCACCCTACCTGCTGCCATACACGCCAACGTTCGTGATGGCCTTCAACCGCACTTCAGCACAGTTGAGTCGAGCGTGGCTTGCTGCAGAAAGTGCGTGGGCACGGCTTGAAACCGCGATCGTTCAGGGTTCAGAGACCGCAATGAACAGCGCAGCGACTGCTTTATTGCAAGCTCGAACGACTATCGCTACCCTAGCTGAGAAGGCCGACACGCTGGCGATCAAATTGGGCTGGCGAACTGCTTCCGCGAAGGGAACAGCTTCGCTAGTGCCGGAATCATACATGAATTCTCGGCTTTTAGTAAATATGGAGCCAGCAAGAAATCTTGTGGGTTCCACGCTGAACGCTGGCGGGGAAGTCAGAAATGCGAGTTATTTTTGGCAACAACTAATTGGCCGAGAACCCCAGATGTTTAGCCGAGGCAATCTCTACAGAGTTCAGGAGCTTGGACTTTCGCCCAGAGTTGATGCGACTTGGGTGAAGTATAACCCCACCCACCAAAGGTTTATGAATGATGTTCTTGCTCACCATCACATTGATCAGGGGCCTATTGCAGTTCCGTTGCCGCAAACGGTTCATCAACAATGGACGTCCGTTTTACATGGGAATTAAGTATGAATAACGCTAATTTTCTTGTCGCTCTTCAGAATGCCATGCCTCCTCGCGCCGAATTGGAAGCTCGCGGGTTAAGCCTTGACGAAATCGAGAGTGTGCAAGCCACATTTAAATTCATTCCACGTGATCAACCGAGTTCTGTCTCAGGAAGTGAGCTGGAAAGAATGATCCTCGACAACGATTGCTCTACCGTCGAGGTCGGGTTGATCAGATTCCTGGAAGGACCACATGAACATCAACATGGCGTGCAGGTTGCCTTCTGCGAGGCCGATTCAATTGTTGTCTCAACTGGCGGGACGGTTATGATGTATGAGCACGCCAATCCAGACAAGGGCATGAACTGTGCGGCGAATTCTGAGCGATTTCTTGATGCGTTGGCTGCGTTTTTAACGGTCCGGAGCGAGAAACCAAAATGGAAGGGGCGGGGCAATGCGGCTGCGGAGTTATGTGCGGAGAAGGCTGGGGGTTGCAATTTCGTGGCGTTCTTTCGACTGCTTTGCGGCTTTCTGGGATGAGGGCTATCGCTCTATTTCTAACCATGAGATGTCGTAATTCACTTCTAGGTTCCAGGGAGATATGAATGTGAAGATGTATGAACATCTTTATCGGAAGAACGGATTCTTCTGGAATCAGATCTTGGAAAGTGCGGTGAAAGAGCATGCTGGTCGTGAGATTTCCTATCAACACCACAAAACCGGTAGGCCAAAAGTGGCATGTTTCTTTCCGGATGACCTTTTTGTCGTTGGGCGAGAATACGGCCAGTACCAGACAATAGTCGAGTATCTGAATGAAGAGGTCGCGCCTATTGGCAACTGCGATGGTGGTTACATAGAATTGTTTCTCACGCAACGCGGAAAGCTCGTTGGCTTTGCCGATTATCTTATGCTGCGATGGGGTGGCCCCGAACTGGATTGGCGGTCCTCATTGCAGTTACTGGCAGACGGCGTTGCTCCATCAGAGATTGGTGTGATCGAGTGAGCAGGCATGGAATGACAGCCGTGGCTGGTTCTGTTTGGTTAGGGCGGGACAGATCTGGCTCCGCGTGACTCGTTCCTTCCGGCTTTGTTAAGTCCGGGTTTGCTGTCCAGAAACCTATTGAAGAGGTCCGGGAAGGTGATTTAGTCTGGGCACAGGACGATCGGACGGGCGAGATAAGCCTGAAGCGAGTCAAACAGCTCTTTGTCAATACAGCCGCCGCCCTGGTAGTGCTCCATTGCGGCACGAATACGCTGGAGGCCACACCTGAACACCCGCTCTGGGTTGCCGGTGAGGGTTGGAAAGCCGCAGGGCAGATCCAGGTTGGAGACGAACTCTGGACGCGCAGTGGTGAGGGCATCCGTGTAACCGCTCTCACCCACAAACAGGGCCAGTTCACGGTCTACAACTTCGAGGTCGAGGATGCGCATAGTTACTTTGTGGGGAGAGACGGGTATCTCGCACACAACAAGTGCCAACAACTGTGGTTGTTCGAACGACATCACGCGCTGTCCAAGTTCCTCGGCGGTGATCCAGCACAGCTGCTTACTGAACTTTCTAAGCTTTCACACCAAGAGTTGCACTTAATGATACGGGCAAAGCTCGAAGAGGCGGGGTTTACGGTCGTTAGAAACAATAAGTTCATATCAAGCCGGGAATGGGAAGCACTGCTACGCGACCCAGAGAAACGAGAAAAAGCATTCAACGCTTTGGTTGATGCAACACGAGAATTTGACGAAAAGGGTGGCACTTCCGTCTTGCACGATCTATGGAACAATGTGTTGAAGCAAAATGCACAGGAAGGGCTCTATTAAAATGCTAAACGATATTGTCTGGGATGTTTCGGCGAGCAGGGATGATTTTGCGAAGCTTGATCCAAGTGTTACCAGAACTCTTCTGCGGTGTAAGACGTGTCTAAGCTACGAGATCAGCTCACTAAATGAATTATCCTTGGCCTATATTCCCGACAACGTTGTTCTTTCGTGGATCTACGATACCAACGTGACACTGATTTCGACTGGGTTGCTAAACGCATTGACGAGGCTAGCTGCAATCGAAGGACTATTTGAAACTGGACGAATGGTTGGGTGTGGTACAATTCCGATTAGGTTTAAGTACAAGTATCAAATCAGGGGGACAACGGACATTGGATACTATCGGTGCCCTGCATGCGGCAGAGAATCATACTTAGGATACGGAGAGAGGTTCTTAATTGCCAAATCTGATAGGTTTCCTCCCGTTTGCGAATCCGGCCCAGGCAGTTTTCTTGCACTCGACTTTATCAAGTCACACCTCGAGGTTTCGGAAATTCGTGGTTTAAACTTCGAAATGCTCACTTTCAGGAATAGCCCCGCGGACAGTCTTTCCGAAATCCTAGGAAGCGAACGCAGGTTAACATAGCCGTTGAGTCTGAGTTTACCTGTTACCTCACCTTCAACTCGCAACCCTGCAGCTTCTGGCGAGCACGGATGCGCGGGGCAACAGCACGTTTTATGGGTATGACGCAGCGGGTCGCAGTGTGGCTGTGACCAATGCGTTGGGGCAGGTCAGTGTTACGAACTTATTTGCCATCATGTGCGCCAAGCGTGTAAAGCGCACCTTGCCGCTGGGGCAAGTGGAAACGTACGCTTACGATTTGGCGGGTAACCTAACGAACAAGGTGGATTTCAACGGACATTCCACTGTGTATGCCTATGACACGATGAATCGCCTGTTGAGCAAGACGCCGGATGAATTCTTTGCCGCGCCGGCGGTGACGTTCTCCTATACGGCCGCGGGGCAGCGGGCAACAATGAGCGACGCGAGCGGACTGACCACCTACGGCTACGATCTGCGCGATCGGTTGCTGACGAAGGCAACGCCGCAGGGAACGCTGGTTTACAGCAATGACGCCGTGGGGAACGTGACGTTCATTGGTTCGTTGAATACAAATGGGATTTCGCTGTCCTACACTTACGACGCGCTCAATCGGTTGGAACGCGTAACGGACTCGCACACCGGCACGACGGCGTACGGTTACGATGCGCCTGGAAACCTCACGGGCTGCACGTACCCTAACGGCATCACCAATGGTTACACTTACGATTCATTGAACCGGTTGACAAACCTTTCAGCGTTCGACGCGCAACAATCACCGGTCGCTTGGTATGGCTACACCATCGCGCCGAGCGGGCATCGGCTCTCAGCAGCCGAAAACGTTGCAATCACGAACGGCGTTCAAACCATCAATCGGATCTACAGCTACGATGCGACGTATCGGTTGACGGGCGAGAGCTTCAGCGTGAGTGGCCCGGTGAGTTTGCCGGATTCCGCGAATGTCGGCTACACGCTCGACGACGTTGGCAACCGTCTTTACCGCACGAGCACCTTGCCAGGCGTGGGAGGCCAAGTCCTTACCTACGACTCCAATGACCGGCTGAACAGAGACAGCTACGACGCCAACGGAAACACGACCCTCTGGCACATCGAGGAAAGCGTACCTGCTGTAAGCGACGCCTATGATTTCGAAGATCGCCTCATTAATCGGAACAACGGCCAGGTGCTCATCAATTACGACGGTGATGGCAACCGAGTGAGCAAGACCGTGGGCGGCGTTACAACGCTGTTCCTCGTAGACGACCGCAACCCGACAGGATATGCGCAGGTGTTGGAAGAACTCACGGTTGTGGCGGGTTCGCCAATCGTCTCACGCGTTTATGCGTATGGGAGCGATCTCATCAGCCAGGATCAATTACTGGATGATGGACAGGGTGGAGTTGTGTGGACCACCACCTTCTATGGCTACGATGGGCATGGCAACGTTCGCTATCTTACCGGCGCGAGTGGCGACGTGATCGACACGTATGATTACGATGCGTTTGGAACGCTCATTGCCAGAACTGGCGGAACGCCAAATAATTACCTCTATTGCGGTGAGCAGTTTGACGAAGACTTGGATCTCTACTACAACCGGGCGCGTTACCTGAACACGGATTCAGGTCGGTTCTGGACAAGGGATGTGTTTGAGGGGATTCCAAGCGATGCGCTGTCCCTGCAAGAGTATCTCTATGCCAAGGCAGAGCCGGTTAACAGCGTTGACCCTTCTGGGTACGCGACGGTAAATGAAACTTTGCAAAGCCTCGGAATTAATGCGCAAGTCAGGAAATCTGTAGGACAATTGGTAAAGCGAAAAACAATTCGCAAATTACAGGGGTTTTTCTGTCAAGAGCTCAAAGATCGGACGGTCCAAGGCATCTATGGAATTGTTCTAGCAGATGGAACATTCTACATTGGGCAATCCAAAGACATTGCTCGACGTCTTAAGGAGTGGGAAAGGGAAGGAGCTAGATTTGTGGGAGCATTGGAGACTGTGACCGGGATGAAGAAAGAGAGGGGGCAGAAATTCATTCGAGAGCTAATTGAGCAAGCAGCGATCAACTTGAAAGGAGGAACGGGAGGGGGGCAAATAAACAATGCGATAAATGAAAACAACCTGGAGGCCCGACTGAAACGACATGACCCGGTTAATAAAATGGCGACGGAGGCATTTAAACTGATACCTATCTGCAAAGAAATCAAAGAGTAAGTCCATGAAATTCGTTCCTGAACTTTCAAGAGAGGAGACTCGTCTCGATATGATTAAAGAGGCGAAAAGCTATGAAATCTACTCAGGTCTCTATGGGCGGTACCTGCGCGTTTTGGGGAAGCTTAATTCCGACACCATCAAAATCCTGAGAAGGGAAAGGCTCACAGCCCTCGAAATTCTCTCCATGGAAGTTGACGAGAATGTAGATCTCAGTGTCTTGAGACTGATTCCTGATTTGCGATCACTCTCCATTCTTTATGAGAAGCCGATGGATTGGAGGCCGATTCAACAGCTGGAGAAAATTGAACATTTAAACTTGATAGCTCGCGGATATACACCCCAGCCCTTGGATTTTACGAGATTTAGAAATCTGCAAACCGCAAGGCTCACATGGCATCCCGAATGGGAATCAGTGCTTTCATGTGCTTCGCTTCGTGGCTTGATGATAGAAGGTTCAAAGGGAGTCAGGGAATTTGATTTGAGCAGACTTTCGAAGCTTCGAGAACTTCGCCTGAAAGAATGCTCAAAATTGCGGCGGGTGACCTGCTCGCCCAATCAACTTCTTGAATCACTCGCGGTCTTGTATTGTCGTTCGTTCGAAAGTGTTTCCCCATTCCAGGCCTTAAGCAAACTAAAGTACGCTTTTTTTGGAGGTAATTCACATTTCGAACTTGAATCGCTTGGCAAATGTAGGGAGCTTGTGCGCTTGAGTTTGCATGGGGTCGGGAGGCTGAGGAGTCTGAACTTTCTCACCAACTGCCACTATTTGGAGGTCTTTGGCATGCACTTTTCCACGCAAGTTGAAGATGGGGACTTAACGCCATTGCTCAAGTTATCTAGACTTCGAAGTCTAGGCTTTAGACGCTTTAAGAACTACTCGCACAGCTTGGACGAGATGAAGGAACTAATAGGAATTGTGTAAGCCTAGAATGGATCACCAATAATAGTCGATGCTGATGGCTGACACTTAATCACTCAGATCGCCGTCGATGGTGTCCAGAAACCTATTGAACAGATCCAGGAGGGTGATTTAGTCTGGGCACAGGACGATCGGACTGGCGAGATAAGCCTGAAGCGAGTCAAACAGCTCTTTGTCAACACAGCCGCCGCCCTGGTAGTGCTCCATTGCGGCACGAATACGCTGGAGGCCACACCTGAACATCCGCTGTGGGTTGCCGGTGCGGGTTGGAAAGCCGCAGGCCAGACCCAGATCGGTGATGAGCTTTGGACGCGCTCGGGGGTGGGCATCCGTGTAACCGCTCTCACCCACAAGCAGGGCCAGTTCACGGTCTACAACTTCGAGGTCGAGGATGCGCATAGCTACTTTGTCGGCCCCGTTTCGGCGTTGGGGCACAACGCGTGCGTTAATGCAAAGCATATTTTCCACGGTGAAGTCCGTGGAGGCAGAGCTAAGGGTTTTCATCACAGAGGTTCCATTGGACATGAGGGGAACGCTCGTGTTGTTTCCGAGGGACCGAGGAATGCTCTAGGCGTATACAAAGCAGAAATCGAAGTCCGCGACTCCGCGACTGGGAACTGGCTGCGAAAAGCATCTACCATGTTTCCGGATCATTGGTCACGCGCTCAGGTAATGGATGAGATTCAAGCTGTTGTTGGCTCTCCGGCTGCGAGTAGGTTAAGATCGGGCGTTAATACGATTATTGAGGGAGTGTCACCGAGCGGAGTTACTATTCGAGCCTATATGACTCCGGGAGGCTTGATTGATTCTGCACATCCTGTTCTTTGATTGAGGGTTATCATGAATGCCAAATTCTTAAAGCATGCAGACGGTACATGTCACGCTAGTTTGGATTCTCCTTACGCGGTGTTAGGATCGTTTCTGGAAGATGAGCTAGGTACCTCTGAACAGAAGTTGCCCTTTAGTTTTAAGTGCTACATAGGGTGGCTGGAGCAGGCAATCGTGAAAAGCGATCCCTCCACCTACGGCGGGGATGTGCATAGTTTGCTCTACGAGAAAGGCTCGGTTGTAATCGACCATAACTACGACATGCATCCTCCGGTCAAACTGGCATCAGAACAGTTGTTCCTAATACTTAAGGAGTGGGCGGACTTTGTTCGTTCGGGCGACAGCAGCCGGGAACTAAGCATTTGAGCGGTTGTGGTGAAGTGCTCTTCACGCCGCTGGCCACGTATGGTTATACAGTGGGAGCATCGGGGAACCGGTTAACAGCGGTTGAAGCGCTGCATGCATCGGCGCTGAACGCGCATCCTTCCACGATCAACCGGGTTTACACTTACGACAACCTGTACCGTCTCACGGGTGAATCACTCACCTTCAACTCGCAACCTTCAACTCTCGACTATGCTTACGATCCCGTGGGGAACCGGCTGTCGCGAACGGTGGCGGGCGCGCCGTTGCAGCCGCAATCCTTCGGTTTTGATGCCAATGACCGGCTGAACAGCGACAGTTACGACGCCAACGGCAACACGCTCTTTGGGCAAGGCTTCGGCCAAAGCCAGGCTGACCGGTATGATTCGGAGAACCGGCTGGTCCAACGAGTGGCGACGGCGTCCACACTCAGCTACACGTACGATGGTGATGGCAACCGGGTCAGCAAGACAGTCACGACGGCGACCAACACCGTCACAACCTATTATGTGGTTGATGACCTGAACCCGACAGGCTATTCGCAGGTGCTGGAAGAGCATGTTTCCTTCAACCTTCAACCAGCTACCCTCAACCTTGTTTACACCTACGGCCACACGCTGATCAGCCAGGATCGGCTGGAGGGAACGAACTGGCGGACATCGTTCTACGGGGTTGATGGACATAACAACGTCCGGTATCTGACCGATATCGATGGGCGGGTGACCGACACCTACGATTACGATGCCTACGGGAACCTGATTTCCCGCACTGGCACGACCCCGAACAACTATCTGTTTAGCGGCGAACAGTTCGACCCCGACCTCGGTCTTTACTACCTGCGAGCCCGGTATCACAACCCGGATACGGGCCGCTTTTGGACGCAGGATTCGTACGAAGGCTCTGGCTCTGATCCGTCCAGCCTGCACAAATACACCTACTGCGCCAACAACCCGGTCAACGCCTGGGATCCAAGTGGGAATTTCACAGTGGGAGAGCTTTCTCAATCCACACTTATCCGGTCCACCCTGAGTTTCTCACTTTGGGGAGCGGTTAGCGGAGGTACGGAGGCACTCCTGCGCGGCGCAGATCCGGTGACGGGGGCTATAAGCGGAGCGTTGAGTGGCGCTGTTTGCGGCGCGGGATTTGGGTTGATTGGAGGGCCCGCCTGGCTGGCTAGCTTGCCTGCTGGGTATTGGACCACAGCACAGGGGTTGAAGGTCTTGGCAGTCTTGACCGGGTTAGGTGCTCACTCAGTGAATGAGGCCATCAAAGAAGGCGAATACGGAGTAGCGGCTTTCAGAGCCATCCTAACGGTAATGCCCTTGTTCCAGGCGATGAGAAGCTTCACCGCCCAGGAAGCGGCAGTCTATTATGATGCTTACTACGCCGCAGAGCGCGGGCCGGGAGCGCTCTCGCGCCTTCGATATCGCGAGGCTGAATACCATGGACTAGCTCGAAGGCCGGGAAAGAACCCAGCTCCGGTCAATGGTCAGGGCGCTCTTGATAGTTCAGTTGGCGTAAAAACCGGGGC
The DNA here is from genome assembly GCA_942493075.1 of uncultured Verrucomicrobiota bacterium. Lineage (GTDB taxonomy): Bacteria > Verrucomicrobiota > Verrucomicrobiia > Limisphaerales > UBA8199 > JBBQYD01. Next base: position 2,244,344 of record OW818681.1, read on the forward strand.
AATTGAGGATGTGGAAGGAAATATAATTAAGCAGAGACGGATTGCACTCGATGACAAGGGCCAGTTTACCGTCTTTGACTATCAACGTGATGGGTTCTGGCATGGACACGTGAGAGCCTGGACTGAATTGCCAAATGATCTGAAGGCGGCTTTCATTAGGGCTGGACTTGCTACCACCAGTGGAAAACCAATACCTTGAAAACACGATGAAACCTGTCGCGAAGTGGAGATTGGCGATAGAACGTGATATCGCCAACAATAATGTTCCAGGCATTATTGATGGCATCAGCGCTATAACGGAACATGGCGAAGATCCGGACTACGCGGAGAATCTGTGTCTCCAGCTGTCAGAGCACCGAAATGCTGACGTTCGAGCGACAGCGATTCTGGGGTTTGGGCATATTGCAAGGGTGCACGGAATACTGAAAGAACAAAAAATCAGGCAAGTGATCAACAAAGGAGCCAGATCTAGTCACGATCTAGAGCGTGTTCATTCCGAATCGGCACGTGCTGACATTGAGCACCTGTTGGGCTGGTCCTTCGACACGTGAAATTCTTTCCGGGGGAGTTGTTGCTGTTACGAACTTTTCTCCTGTCGTAGTTTTGGCCTTTTTGTCGTCGTAGGGTTTTTCCAAGATAGCCGCGCTGACAGCCGCCTCAGCCCGGCTTCGGCGCGACAAGTGGTGTTTTGTAACCGAATAGCCATGGACTGGTCGGTACCTCAGGTATATCACACGAAGCCACGAGGGCACGAAGAAAACAAGCAAAGGCGAAACACCAGGGATGTAATCACGCCAAGACGCAAAGATGCAAAGGAAAGCCAGGGTAGGGCGGGCATCGGCCGAGCAAGAGCAAGTGTCAGTCCTAGGACTGACACCTGCATGACACCTGCCCGGGCCTGGAGTGGTAGAGAAGCTCCACGAGTATTCCAAACGCTACGAGGTGCCGCTGACGATTGAAATCCTCAACCCGTAAATACTTATGATCGAATATCATGCTTGGGCAACTATTTGCCCGGATGCAGAACAACTGGAAAGAGGAGAGACTTCTGTTGAACGAGTCGTTGGGGCAGTGCTTGACGCCGTTGCGGCGCGGAAAGACTATTTCGCAATTGTCGATGCCAAGGTGATCAATGGCCAAGGATTCCTTTGGGCTGCCGGCCAGGCAAACCACCGCGGTAGCGTGATTCAAGGATTATTGGATCTTTTTGAGGAAGTGGGGCGTCTTGCTCCTGACTCATATGGTCTCATTCACGTGCGGGATGACGAGGATTCACGAGGCTTTACAAATGAGTTTCGAGTTTGGCGATTGGCGCAAGGTCGCCTTGAGGAGTTCTCCGACGTGCTGTTGTCACCGTGTATCCCCGTGATAGAACGTCCCATGACTCGCTGAGCACACCAGTTCGATTCTGGCCAAGGCCCCTTGGCGGGGAGACTTGGTCCGCTTACGACGACAATGGCAATTTACTGGAGAGCGTAGATGAGCTTGGCCGCACGAATCGGTTTACCTATGACTCGGAGGATAACCGGCTCACAGCCGCCGATCCACTCGGCAATACCACCTACTTCAGCTATGGCCCACGGGGCAGGGTCCTGAGTGTTACCGGCCCTCTGGGGCATAGCATCACACACGCCAAGACGCAAAGGAGAGTGGTCGGTTTGCTTCTGTTCCTTAGGTCTTTTCTTGGCTACTTTGTTGTGAAAATTCTTTCCGAGGGGAGTTGTTCCTTCGTTCCCTTGGCCCGCCTTCTGTTCGCAGTGTCCTGTTGTTTGTGTCCGTCCTGCTCACTTGCTTCACCATGGATCGAGGTTCTGGCACCCCTCATCGGGGTGCTGATTCCATCCGAATCTGACCGGAGGTCTTCGCTTTGCTCCGACGCTCCGGCTACCATCTGACAACCCTCCAGGTTGCGGTGATGCCGATTACGGTCGGCCATTCTGATTGCTCATTGTGCTTCTATTTCGTTAAGGGGCAGATCTGGCTCCGCGTTCTTCGGGTGACGGGTCAGACCGGAGAAACGCCCCATAAATGTGCTTGACCGCGCACGTTGTTCCTTCGACGCTTACGCCATGCCGTGGAAGCTTTGAGTCGAGTACCTCGGTGCGATTTATCATGAATCATGAGACGCGCAAAATTCTCAAGAATACAGTTCAGAAATATTCAGAGAGAGGCTACAAAGGCTGCAAAACTGAAGGGGCTTGAAGTGTGTGGTTTGATACTTGCGAACGGGTTGTTCTTTGAACTGGTTTTGACGCGGAACAAGTCAAAGCGCGGCGGGGGCTTTGCTTTCTACTACAAGGATGTACGAGCCATTCAAGCAATGGCCCGGATGTGTGACCACGAAATTGTGGGCACATTCCACTCTCATCCTGTCGGACTTGCTACACCGGGCCCTTCGGATATATCCAATGCGTTGAACGATTCACTACTGCTTATTTTTGATGTAGTGGGGAAATGCGCTCAACTCTGGCATGTGAAAGAGAAAAGCGTTAAGCAATTGCCGTTTTCACTGATCTGAAACTACCTCTGAGGGAATTATTTAGGTCTTCGCTTCGCTCCGACGCTCCGGATACTTTTTGGCAACCCTTCTGGTTGCTTATGAGGGCTACTTCCTTCAAGGCTTCTGGTGCGGCTCAACCTTTGCATCTCCGCGTCGTGGCGTGAGAATCGAGGCTGTCTCGCTGTGTCTGTCTCTGCGTGAATCTGCGTAATCTGTGGATGATTCTCTAGAATGCTCTGGTTTGGCGTTTTCGCGCAGTCAGGGTATAGAGCCCGGGCAGCACCAGGAGGGTGAGGATTGTGTTGGTCACGATTCCTCCGATTACCACCGTTGCCAGGGGGCGTTGAACCTCTCCTCCCACACCCACATTAACAGCCATCGGCACAAAGCCCATCGCTGCCACTAGAGCCGTCATCAAAACAGGCCGCAAGCGCTCAAGGCATCCCTGTCTTACGGAGGTCTCCAGCGCCAACCCCTGTTCAACCCGCTGTTTGATGAAGCTGACCAGGACCAAGCCGTTCAAAATGGCCACTCCGCTCAGCGCGATGAAACCCACGGCGGCGCTTACGGTGAATGGCAGGCCGCGCATCCACAATGCCAGGATACCTCCAACCGCTCCCAGCGGGATGCCAGTAGCGACGATCAAAACTTCGCGGATCGATTTGAGACTGAAATAGAGCAGAGCAAGGATCAGACCGAGAGCCAACGGCACCACGAACCGAAGCTTAGCGTTGGCTCGTTCCATGTTCTCAAACTGGCCCCCCCAGGCGATGGTGTAGCCTTCAGGCAGCTTGACTTCCCCAGCGATGCGCTTCTGAGCTTCAGTGACGAATCCAGCAACGTCCCGGCCCTGAACATTGCACTGGACCGTGATCCGTCGCCGACCCCATTCACGGTTGATCGTTGAGGGGCCTTCTGTCTCTGAAATGTTAGCCAGTTGGTTGAGGGGCAGGACAGATCCATTTGCCACTGGAACCAAGGTGGCGCCGAGGGCTTCAGGGTCCGAACGCTGCCGATCTGGCAGACGAACCACCAAGGGGAACCGCCGTTGTCCCTCGCGGACTTCTCCCACTTTGCGGGTGCCTACAGCTTCCACCATGTTCAGCAATGTGCGGGAAGGGACGCCGTAACGGGCGGCTGCCTCAGGATTGATCCTCACTTGCAGGATCGGTTGGCCGGTGAGTTGTTCGCCAGTGATTTCTCCCACGCCGCGTATTCCTCCCAAAACGTTTTGAACCTGGTCGGAAAGGACCCGGAGCTGTTCAAGATCATCCCCATAGATTTTGATGCCGATATCCGACCGAATACCGGCGATCAGCTCGTTGAGCCGCATTTCAATCGGCTGGCTGAAGGCAACCGTCATGCCAGGGACACGTGCGAAGATCTCTCGCATTCGTTCTACCAGTTCCGCCTGCGTTTTGGCCTTCTTCCATCGCTCGCGCGGGTAGAGCGCGAGGAAGAAATCGGAGAGTTCGACGCCCATAGGATCAGTGGCCACTTCCGCACTGCCCAAGCGCGTCCAGATGCTCTGGATTTCGTCAGGAAACTCCTCCAGTAAGACCTGCTCAAGCCGCTCGTTGTAGGTAACCGCTTCTTCGACCGAAATGCCTGCAAGCCGTACGCTGGTGCCGACGATGGCGCCTTCGCCCAGTCGGGGGAGAAACTCTCCGCCCATGCGAAGTCCGATGACGCTTGCGAGCACTATAAGGGCCATAGCTATGGCCAGAGTGCCCGCGCGAAAACGGAGCGCCAAATCCAACAGAGGTGTGTAAAGGCGCTGGGCTGTGTGTACCAGCCAAGGCTCCTTAGTGGATACCTTGCGAGTTAAAAGCAGCCTGGTCAGAACAGGAGTAACGCACAAAGCGGCAAGCAGCGACCCGGCCAGCGCAAATACCATGGTTAATGCCATTGGCTTGAAGAGTTTTCCCTCCACTCCCTCCAGGGCAAGGATGGGAAGGAACACGATCAGGATGATACCTGTCCCATAGGCAGCAGGGCGGCCGACCTCCAGAGTAGCCTGCTGAAGCACTTCATCTTTTTCGTTTTCATTAAGCGGTCGTCCCAGTTCGCGGGTTCTCTGGGCCAGGCGTCTTAGCGCGTTTTCAGCGATGACAACCGAACCATCGACGATGAGCCCGAAATCAATCGCACCCAGGCTGAGCAAACTCGCAGTGATGCCTGCTTGAAGCATGAGACTGCCGGCGAACAGCATGGAAATGGGAATAGCGGCCGCAACCACAAGGCCAGCGCGCAGGCTTCCAAGAAAAGCAAACAGCACCGCGATGACGAGCAGAGCGCCAGCCAGCAGGTTGTGTTTGACCGTCGCGATGACGTTGTCAACCAGTTCAGTCCGGTCATACAGCACCTCCACCCGCACGTCGGGTGGCAAGCTGCGTTGCACCTCGGCAAGCTTTTGCTTCAAGGCGTGCGTCACAATCGCGCTGTTCTCGCCCATCAACATGAACCCCAGGCCCAGGACGATTTCTCCCTTGCCACCGGAAGTGACCGCCCCCCGGCGAATCTCGTGGTCCACACGGACCTCAGCAACATCCCCAACCCGGACCGGACTGCCTGCATGTGAGTCGATCACAATGCTCGCGATTTGCTGAAGATTCGTGGTGAGCCCCAGCCCATGGACGAGCAGGGCCTCCCCCTGGCGGACTACCTGGCCTCCGCCGACATTCTGATTGCTGGCTTCGAGAGCCTCGATGAGTTGCTCCAGCGTGAGTCCGAATTTCACCAGCTTCTGAGGGTCTGTAACGACATGGAACTGTTTTTCATAACCGCCCCAGGAGTTGATTTCAGCAACTCCGGGAACCTGGCGCAGTTGCGGTTTGATCAACCAGTCCTGCAACTCACGCAGTTCAGTCAAGGTGCGCTGAGTGTTGGTTGATCGGACCGCGTAATGAAACACCTCTCCCAACCCTGTGGAAATTGGCCCAAGTTCAGGCCGGGGCACGCCCGCAGGGAGTTCAGCGCTTTGCAGGCGCTCCGTGACCAGTTGCCGTGCGAGATAGATGCTTGTGTGATCGTCAAAGGTCGCAATGACCTGAGACAGCCCGAACTTGGAGACGGACCGGATATTTTCCAACCCGGGAAGGCCACCGAGGGCGAGTTCAATGGGGATGGTAACCTGTGCCTCGGCTTCCTCCGCATTGAGCGCCGGGAGCGTAGTATTGATCTGCACCTGCACCGGCGTTGTGTCCGGAAACGCATCGATGGGCAGTTCTTTGATTGCGCGAGCACCGGCAACGGCCAGGGCGGCAGTGATAACCAGCACCAGGAGCCGGTTTTTTAGGGAGTTCGTAATGAGCCAGTGAAGCATAGGTCTTAATCGTCTGCGCAACCGGCGCCAAGACGTGAAATGAGGAATGCTGACTTAAGAGCGAACGTGTTGCTGATGGCGACGACATCATCCGCTTTGAGACCATCGATGATCTCCGCCAATCCGTCGTGTCGCGCTCCTGCGCGAACGGCGCGCGCCGCAAATAGATCTTCTTCGAGCCGCACGAAGACGTAGTCGCGCGTGCCGATCCGCTGCAGGGCGCTATTGGGAACCAGCAAAGCCTGGCTGGTTGAACGTGTCAGGATGCGGGCTTGTGCGAACATCCTGGCCTTGAGCAAACGGTTTGGGTTTGAGAGTTCAACTCGGGCCCGGGCCATGCGGGTGCGTTCATCAACGGATGCAGAGATCCATGTAAGCTTTCCCGTAAAACGCTCGTTCGGAAGGCTGGCCACCAGTAACTCCACCTCCTGCCCGGTGCGGACATGAGCGAGTTGCGCTTCGGGAATATTCAGCATGGCCCACATGGAACTGAGGTCGGCGACACTGAAAAGTGAAGTGCCTGGCTCCACAAGCGCCCCACGGACTGCTGCTCGTTCGATGATCTCGCCGTCGAAGGGTGCCCGCACGTTCATGAGCACCTGTTCACGAGGAGTGGTCGCCAGTTCCTCAATCTGGGTCTCCGCAAACCCCAGGAGACGTAGCTGCTGGCAAGCCGCCTGGTGCTCTGCCTCTGCCTGTTGCAGATCCTTTTCCGACGTAACGCGCTGCGCTCTGAGCCGCTGCTCGCGTTCCAGGGTTTGATGGCTCAGAACCGCCTTTGCAACGCCCTCAGCAATCGAGGCGGACCAAATCCGGGCAATGGTTTGGTTTTCCTTCACGAGCGCGCCCAGGTCAGCATTGACCTCCTGCACAATACCGCCGACCGGTGCTGCGATGTGAGCGAAACGGTCCTGGTTGAAGGTGATCTCAGCGTAACATTCCACGCCTTCGGCAATCGCGCCCTTTGATGGAGACGCGGTTTTGAGCCCGGCGAGCTTCGCTGAATCTGCTGCAGGCAATCGGATTTTCGCCGATTCCCCCGGAGCGAGTTTTTCCGCGAGTTCAGGATTGCAGATGCCGCAGTCGGCCTCTGCAACACCATGTTCGGCGCATTGTGCTTCCGCCTCATGCTCACCAGAGGAAGCTGTTTCCGCTTTATTCTGAGCATGCCCGGCATGTCCGTGATCGTGTCCAGCATGGGGATCGACTGGCTCGCTGTGCTCGGCTGAACAGCCGCTGAGCCATAGCGTCAGGGCGGCCATGCAACCCAGAGCCAGGAGTTGAGATATTCCGTGTTTCATAAAATTTTTAAGACTAGCGGGTGGAAGTTGTGTGGTAGAACTCTAGCTCGGCTGCGGCGAGATTCAGGTCCAGGAGACGTTTTTGATACGAGAGACGCGCTTCGGCCACGGTTCGCTGGGTATCCAACAAATCGATTAGGCCAAACTTGCCTTGATCATAGCCGGTTTGAAGCAGTTGCATTGCGGCCTCTGCCTTTGGAATGACTCCACGTCGATAAATGGCAGCTTGAGCCGCTGCCGACTGAAGCCGCAAATGGGCGGCAGCAGCCTGGGCGGAAAGCTCGCGCCGGATCTGCTCCTCACGAGCAATCCATTCCTGAAACGTGGCGCGGGTTTCTTTCTTCAGACCCTTGGATCGGTCAAAAATGGGCAGGGGAATGCCAACCTTGAACTCGACAATCGGATGGCCCGTGCCCGCTTCCTGGCCTCCGGCAACACCCAGGTTCACGTCAGGCCTTGTTTGCAGAGATGCGCGACGGGTAGAGATCTCCGCCTGCTGCCGCGAGATCTGAATGATTCTCAACTGTGGGTGGCGCTCCAAATCGGCAGGCTCGATTGGTGAAACGGTTGCCGAAGCCCGGAGCTCGCCCACCAACTGGAGGTTGGTGGCCAGGTTCAATCCTATCCTGCTGAGCAGATTCCCCCGCGCGATGCCCGCCTCCTGTTCCTGAAGCAAAAGCTCGGCGCGAGCTTGTTCTAGCGCGGCTTCGGCTCGTAACTGCTCCTGGTCTGCCGCGGCCCCGGCTTCCACACGTTGACGGGCTTCACGTGCAAACGATTCGCTGAGTCGAACAAGCTGTTTTTGTTGCTCGACCATCGTATCGGCGGCCAATGCACGATAAAAAGAGGCTTTGACCTCGCGGAGGACGTCCAACTCCTGCAAGTGGAGTTCAGCCTGGGCAATCTGAATTGCTGCTGAGCCCACCGCTCTGTCCAAACGTTTCTTGCCCGGAAATGGGATCGTTTGGCTTACGCCTACCGTTTGCTTGGAATCGGAGAAACCTCTGTCGACCGGCCATTCCTCCACAGCGAATTCGAGTTCTGGATTTGGCCAGGCGCGGGCCTGGATGGCACGGCCGTCGGCGGCCTCGACCCGGCTTTGGGCGGCGCGAAGCTGAGGGTTGTTGAGTTGAACCAGGTGCAACACCCGAGCGAGGCTAAGCTGGTTTGTTGCAGCCATGCCGGGTTGATCCGTTCCTGCAAAGAGCGGGGAAGCAATTCCCCAAAGGAGGGCAGCGGCGGCAGAGCAGATAAATGGTGTGTTTACAATGGATTTCATATGCGCGTAACTACAGGTAAAATCAAAGGGCCAAAAGCGGCTTGAAGACGACTCCTGAAGGAGACCGAACGTGGTTACGCGAGCAGCGTGGGGGCGCGGACGGGCAAAGCTGTGCGATAAGCAAACTGCCAACTGGGACCGGCTAGCGAGTGATCGGACCGTGGCGGTGGGCCCGGCTTTTCGAGGCTTGGTTCAAACTGAGTGGCAGAAGCAATCAAACACGCAGGCACCCAGACCAGGGAGAAATCGGGAACGGTGACTTGGAAGTTGTCCTCCGTCTTAAAAAGGCCTTCTTCGAGGATGGAACAGCCATCGAGGTCACAATCGCTGTCCGAATGGGGCTGGCTGGCAGAATCATCGGAACCGCAGGCCAGCATCGGGAGGTCCAGGGTTCGCTCAATATTACAGTGAGTAGTGGCCGGCAGCCAGAGCAGCGCCAGCAGAACACAAATGGCATTTGTCCACCATCTCACGCCTGATAGATAGCAGGTCCATGGAGTGCTTTCAACTCGCTTCCTCTGGATGAGCGTCTTTTATCTCGCTTTAAAGGGGCTCGAGCCTTAAAAACGAGCCATGATAACTCGTATTCCCCAGGTAGCAGCCATTGCCGTGCTTTGCCTTTGGTTATCTGGCGGTGTGGGGCGTGCCGAGTCGAGCCACGTGGTCTGGCAAATCGGAAAGCCTGATCGCGATAACAAAGAGTTTGCACACGCTCCCAAAGGATTCGAGTCCGTCAAGGAGGACGGCTTTTTCATTGTCGGCCAATCTGTGGCTCGAAACGACTGGCCTTATGTGCAACCGGGCCCTGTGGACAACTGGGCAGGGAAACGCGAGCATACCTACACGATCCTGTTCGGGCTCGTGGAAGAACCCTCCGGGAATGAGAGTCGGCTGGTTTTGGATCTCCTCGATACCCATGCAGGCCAGCCTCCGCGGTTGCGAATTACTGTAAACGGGAAGGGTTTTGAGCGTGCCCTTGAACGTGGGGCAGGGGACGCATCTGTGAATGGGGAACCCGCCAAGGGCAAGCCTCAACAATGGATAGTTGGTCTTCCTCAGGGCCTGCTCCGGTCCGGTGAAAACGAGATTAGCCTAACAACCCTGTCGGGCAGTTGGCTTCTTTATGACTCGATTCGGCTGGAAGCTTCGAAGGCCATTCAAATCCGGCCGGTGCAGCCTCGGACCATTATGACCGCTGTCAGCGTGCCACCCGTATGGCTTAAGAAAGACGGTCAGCCTTTTCAGCCAGTTGAAATCAAGCTCCGGCATATCGGCGAAGCGACAGACGGGCGACTCAGTGCGGGTGGGGTGCGACTGCCTATTGGACTTAAGGGTGGAGTTCAGACTGAGACTATCATGCTCCCGGCAAACAAAGACGCCCGGGAAATTAGCCTCGAACTAGCTGTCGGGAAATCAGTATCCCGGACTAATCTCATGCTGCGTCTGCCGCCCATCAAAGAAATGTGGATACTGCCACATTCACATGTGGATATCGGGTATACGCACCACCAGGAGGAGGTGGTTAAAGCCCAGATTGGACACATCAACAAAGCCCTGGAGTTGGCGAAAGCCAGCAGCGGCGAGGCTGATGACGCGCGGTTCAAATGGAACCCTGAGTCCGTTTGGGTGATTGACCACTATTTGCAGCGCGCCACGGCGACCGAGCGCGGGGCCTTGATTTCCGCGATCCAAAACGGGGTGATCGGCGTGGAAGGTTTATATGGCAACATGCTTACGGCTCTCTGCCGCCCGGAAGAATTGGCCCAATGTTTCGGTTTCGCAGCCCGGGTTGCGGAACTGACCGGGCAGCCAGTTCGTGCCGCCACCATTTGCGACGTGCCGGGTTACACATGGGGAATAGTCCCAGTGATGGCTCAGGCCGGGGTTCGATATTTCGCGATAGGTCCGAACTTTCAAGATCGTGTGGGCAGAATACACATCTGGGATGACAAGCCCTTCTACTGGCAATCTCAAAGTGGCAAAGAGCGCGTGCTCTGCTGGGTGGTGGACAACTATCACCATTTAGGCGACCTGGAGCAGAACGTGATCGGGCAGATAGAACGCCAACACCGGAACGGATTTCCCTTTGATACCTCTTTCCTTTTGTGGGTAGGCCGTTGGCCAAATGGGGCTGTGGATAACGCTCCACCGGACGAGGACCTGGTTCAAAAGGTCAAAGCTTGGAACTCAAAATATGCGGCTCCAGAGGTCAAAATCGGACTCACGGCGGATTTCTTCGCACGCTTCGAAGCGCAACATGGGGATAAACTTCCCCAGTTCGCCGGGGACTTGACTCCTTATTGGGAGGATGGTGCGGGGTCCACGTCGCGAGAGACGGCGATGAACAGAGCTACAGCGGATCGGCTGTCCCAGGCTTCGTCCGTGTTTGCGATGCGTCAGCCCGGCGGCTATTCACCCATGCGCTTCGCAGAGGCCTGGAAGAACGTCTTGCTCTATAGCGAGCATACCTGGGGCGCCTGGTGCAGCATCTCGAAACCCGATGATTCCTTCACTCTGGATCAGTGGAAGACCAAGCAGGAATTTGCGTTGAAAGCAGATTCCCTCTCCCGGGAACTTCTGGCTCAAAGCCTGGCGGCGGATTCAAGCCCCGAGGGATTGGAAGTCATCAATACCACTCAGTGGGAGCGTGACGATGTTGTGGTAGTTACATCGGACCAGGCCGGGACTAATGTGTCAGGTGTTCTGGATGAGCGTGGGCGGGCGGTTCCTGTTCAACGGCTCGCTTCCGGAGAATTGGCCTTCCTGGCACGTAAGATTCCCGCATACGGCAGCCGTCATTATCAGTTGTCATCAATATCTGGACGTCAGCAACGAGCGGGCCTTGTAAGCTTGGATCTTGCTGCTTCGCTAGGCAGTCGCGGTTTTGCTGCCTCGGCCGGCAATCGGGGTTTTCGACTGAGCACCGATAAAGGCTCGCGACGAGGGTCTGTCACTGTTCAAGGCAATACCATGCAGAATGGTATTCTCAAATTGGAAATCGATCCGACTTCAGGTGCTATCAAGAGCCTGTATCGCGAAGGAATCAAAGAGAACTTTGTTGATCAGGATTCCGGTTTGGGCCTGAACGAGTTTCGCTATGTCTTAGGCGAGGATGCCGCTAGCGCAAAAGCGAATGGCCCAGCCAGCTTGCAGGTCATCGAGGCTGGCCCACTCGTAGGAGTGATCCGCGTTGAGTCACAGGCGCCGGGCTGCCATAAGCTCGTTCGTGATATCCGCATGATTTACGGGCAGGATCGCGTGGAGATTGTCAACCATGTCGATCGCTTGCCCGTCAGGGAAAAGGACAGCGTTCATTTCGGCTTCGGCTTCGACGTTCCTGATGCCGTGGTCCGTATGGAAACCCCATGGGGTGTAGTGCGGCCTAATACGGACCAACTGCCAGGTGCCAATCGAAATTGGTTCACGGTGCAGCGTTGGGTGGATGTCTCCAGCGAATCGCGGGGCGTCACTTGGGCGCCACTGGATGCCCCGTTGCTCCAATTGGGAGAAATCACGGCAAATCTTCTTGGGTCCGTTGCATTTGAACGTTGGATGACGAACGCCATAGAATCGCCGATCCTTTACTCCTGGGCGCAGAACAATCATTGGCATACGAACTACAAGATAGATCAGCCCGGAGTGACCACCTTCCGATATATACTGCGACCGCATCGGGGTGGTTTCTCGGCGGCCGATTCAGCGCGCTTTGGGCATGAAACAACGCGGCCTTTGCTGGTCGCGCGACGTTCGAGTTCAAAGCCGGCTAAGTCTTTCGTGAGAATCTCTTCAGATGATGTGCTGCTGGAAACTCTTAAAGTAAGTGATGATGGGAAAGCTGTTGTCTTGCGGCTTTTCGGGCTGGGAGCGACCGAACAAAAGGTCGCGCTCAACTGGGGACACACGAAACCCAGCAGCATCTGGCTAACCGATTTGACGGAGCAGCCTCTAGAGAAGGTCACAGGAAAAATCCGCGTGCCTCCTCGCGGAATTATAACTCTGCGGGTGGAGAGGTAGTCCCCAACTGAGGGCTGCCAACCGCCTGTTCTAAGCCAACGGCGCTGTGCTCAGGCGCACCGTGAGCGTATTGGACTTGCCAGGGGGCAGGTGGAGGCTGTTCGGACCGACATTGCCGGACTCAACACAAACCATCCTCTCATACTCATCGTTGCCAAAGTCGGGCATCCGTTGCGCTTTCTCAATCCACGGATTCCAGACCACGGTCGATTGAGAACCTGACTTTTCCACTAGGATCTTCCGGCCATAGCGTGGATCGATGATTTCCACAGTGCCTGTGGCATTTAGATAGATCCTGTCCACCTCCGAGGAGATGCGGATTGCGTCTTCGGTTTCGCGTTTGCTGGCGAAATTGGCGACCTGATCCAGGTAGTCATGATCCTTAAGTCCAGTAATGGAAATGGCTGTTGCGTCACTCACCTCGAAGTAGGTATGAAGACAATCCTCAAAATCGAGCTCTTCAGAAGACAGGTTCACAATCTCCAGGCGCATCTCCAGGCATTGACTGACGCTTACCGTGTACTCAACGCTGAAGGGGGGGAATGCGGCGGCTTCGGGACACTGGGGCAGGCGAAAGCGGGCGTGCACTCGGCCGGCATTGTCAAAAGAGACCTCTTTCAACTCCCAGGCTCGGGTGCGTGCAAAGCCGTGCTGGCCCATGCCCTCACGGAAACCGAACCAAGGAATGATCACAGGCACTCCACCGCGGATGGGTTTGCCATCCTCAAACCGGCTGCATTGGCTCATGAAAAGCACAGGCTGTTCGCCTTTAGGTACGAAACGAGTGATCTGCGCTCCATGCAGGAACACTTCCGCCGTACTCCATGGCGTGGTGATCTCCAGGATGGGTAACTCGCCTTGCCCTTCGAGGAATGCCACTCGAGCGGGGGTGCTGGTTTGTGTGGTGGACTGCAATTTGTTCGATTCCATAGGTTGCCTCGTGACCCTTATAGCACTAGAACCGTCAGAATGGCCAATAGAATTTGTTTTGCGAGTAGGGTCTTTCCCGCTACGTTCCAACTATGATCAAATACCTCCTCGCCATCGTTGGTATCGGAGTCATGGGCGTGGCCGCTTGGGCGGATTCGCGTCCGAATATCCTTTTCATCATGACAGATGATCATGCCGCCCACGCGATAAGCGCCTATGGCAGCCAGGTGAATCAGACGCCCAATTTGGATCGGCTTGCGAAGGCTGGCGTCCGATTTAATCGTTGTTTTGCCGTCAATTCCATCTGTTCACCTAGTCGCGCGACCATTCTTACGGGCAAGTATAGCCACCTGAATGGGGTTCCCACCTTTAACCGGTTTGATGGGGCACAGCCGACCGCCCCGAAGTATCTGCAGAAAGCCGGTTACTACACCGGAATGATAGGGAAGTGGCATTTGGGCAGTGAACCAACAGGGTTTAACAAATGGAGTGTGCTGCCGGGGCAGGGGGCATACCACGACCCTGCATTTCTCGAACCCGCAGGCCGGCGCATTATTGAAGGTTACGCTACGACCATTATCACTGACCTGGCCATTGATTTTCTGAAGCAACGGCCAAAAGACCAGCCATTCTTCCTCATGTGCCATCACAAGGCACCCCATCGACCGTGGGAACCTGAGCCGCGGTACAAGGAGGAATTTGCAAATAAGACCATTCCAGAGCCTGCTACGCTTCGCGATGATTACGCCACGCGCACCGATGCAATCCGGGAATGCCGGCAAAAGGTTTTCAGCGATTTGAACCGCCGCGACCTTAAAATCAGACCTCCGGCAGACTTGAAAGGTCCCGCACTCCAAGCCTGGCTCAATGAGAGCCCGACGGAGGTGTTGCTGGTTGAGAACGAAAAGACCAATCGGCTTTCTGGCGACGCCCTGGACCGCTGGAAGTATCAACGCTACATGCAGGACTACCTGGCTTGCGTGCAATCGGTGGATGATAGCGTTGGGCGGTTGCTCGATTTTCTGGATCAGGAGAAACTGGCCGAAAATACACTCGTTATTTACACAAGCGATCAAGGTTTCTTTCTGGGTGATCACGGGCTGTATGATAAAAGATTCATGTATGAACCCTCCATTCAGATGCCGTTTCTGGTTCGATGGCCGGCTGCAATCAAGCCTGGGCGAGTCGATGACCATTTGCTGATCAACACTGATTTTGCTCCAACATTTCTGTCTCTTGCCGGAGCGAAGATTCCAGAGGACATGCAGGGACGAAATCTCGTGCCATTGTTCAAATCTGAGAAGGTGGCTGATTGGCGTACCAGCTTCTACTATCGCTATTACCATGATCCCGGCGACCATAACACGCGCGCCCATTACGGGGTCAGGACTGATACCCACAAGCTTATCCATTATTGGAAGAAGAATCAGTGGGAGATGTTCGACCTGCGGACTGATCCAAATGAGCTCAAGAACCTCTTTGATGATCCGCGTCACCAGGAGGTGGTTTCCCGACTCAAAACGGAACTGTTCCGGCTCAAACGAGAGCTAAAGGACGAGGACCAATACGCCGAGCAGCAACCCCCGCACGATGTCTCTGGACAACCCGCTCCCGCGGGTGGGAAGAAGAAACGGGGCAAGGGCTGATGCCTTCGTTGACGCTGACAGAGGACGATGGACAAAAATTCGTCGATTTTGCCCATATTGCCCATAAAGCCGGCTTGACGGCGGCTGGGTTGACTGGCAACGTTTCCAAGCTGGAAGCCAGCTTAGCTCAGTGGTAGAGCAGCAGTTTTGTAAATCAATTACCGATATGAGAGGTGGCTGAAGTCGCCGAAGCGCTGGGCGCGAGCCCTCGCACCATTGAGCACTTCAAAGCAAGATTGGTGGAGGAAGGCATCGAAGCCGCCCTGGAACGTAAATAGCTTCGGCCAAACCCCGCAAGCTTACCTTCGATGGCGCTTTCGATGCCGGGTTGACAGCTTTGGCGTGTTCGCGAGCCCCTGCGGGCCCTGCGGGGCGAGCACGTTGGACGGTACGCCTGTTGGCCGAAAAGGTTGTGGAACCGAAGATCGCCCCCAAGGTTTCTACCATGAGCGTGCAACGGGCTCTAAAGAAACGAGCTTAAGCCTTACCTGAGCAAATACTGGAAAATCCCGCCCGATGGCTGCGCCACTTTTGTCGTGTGTATGGAAGATGTGCTGGATGTTTACCACGCGCCCTACGACCTACAGTTCCCGCTCATCTGCATGGACGAATCCAACAAACAATTGGTGGGCGAAGTGCTTGCGCCCATCGCGCCAGCCCCGGGCCCTGGTCAGATAGTCGACCACGAATCTGTACGTAACGGCGTTGCGGAAATCTTGCTGGAGGTCGAACCGCTGACCGGACGCCACCACGTCGCCATCACCGAACATTGCACCCGCAAGGACTGGGCCGCTTTCATCAAAGGCATGCTCGATGAGCGCTACCCGCAAGCCACGAAGGTTCGCCTGGTAATGGATAACCTCAACACGCACAGTGCCGCCTCCCTCTACGAAGCCTTCCCGCCGGAGGAGGTCCGACGATTGGCCCGACGACTGGAAATTCACTACACACCCAAGCACGGCAGTTGGCTCAATATCGCCGAAATCGAATTGAGCGCACTCAATAGCCAGTGCCTCAATCGCAGAATCCCGGACATCAATTTAATGAGAAGCGAGGTGGCGGCCTGGGAACTCGACCGAAACAATCGTGCCACCAACATCAACTGGCGCTTCACCACCGAGGATGCCCGCATCAAACTAAAACGCCTCTATCCGCAATTCTGAGTGTTACAAGGTAATAGGTTGATTACATTGATTACATGAAGTTGATCGCTGGCGTCCTTCTTTGGCAGCGTGCTCGCAAGTTTTTGACTGGCATTACCGTAGCTGGAACTACATAATTCCACCCAGCATGGCTCGGCTCGAAGACCTCACCACTGGCACACTCGTCAAGGGCATCATCCCCGATGCTCTCACTGAGTTGCTCAGTTCCAAATGGCACGGCTCGGACGTGCTGGAGGTCGTTTACAAGGACACCGCTGGCCACGTCGGCACGGAAATCCTTTTTCGCGACCGCGAATCAGCTTTGCAGATTCTGACGGGTGGCCGCCCGTGGAGCTTCGACGGCGACGCCCGCGTGTTCCGTCTGGTGTCCGAGGCTCATCGCATCCGGCTTGCCCATTTGTTCGATCCTCTGGTTGCGGTCCATTCGTCGCTCGTTGAACCGCTGCCCCATCAGATCACCGCCGTGTATGAGTCCATGCTGCCGCGCCAGCCGTTGCGCTTCCTGCTGGCCGACGACCCGGGCGCGGGCAAGACGATCATGGCCGGGCTGTTCATCAAGGAACTTCTCATTCGCGGCGACCTTCAGCGTTGCCTTGTCGTCAGTCCCGGCAACCTGGTCGAGCAGTGGCAGGACGAACTCTGGCGCAAATTCAATCTCCCCTTCGACATCGCCACCAACGACAAACTCGAAGCTGCGCGCACCGGCAATTGGTTTCGTGAAAACTCCCTCTGCATCGCCCGCCTCGACAAGCTCAGTCGGGACGAGGAGGTCCAGGCGAAGCTCAAGGATACCGATTGGGATTTGATCGTCTGCGACGAGGCCCACAAAATGTCGGCCACGTTCTTTGGCGGCGAAGCCAAATACACCAAGCGTTACCACTTGGGCCGCTTGCTCTCCGGTCTCACCCGCCATTTCCTTTTGATGACGGCCACTCCGCACAACGGCAAGGAGGAGGATTTCCAGCTTTTCATGGCGCTGATTGATGGCGACCGCTTCGAAGGCAAGTTCCGCGATGGTGTTCACACGACCGACGTCAGCGACATGATGCGGCGCATGGTGAAGGAGCGCCTCCTCAAGTTCGACGGCACGCCGCTGTTCCCCGAACGCATCGCCTACACTCTCAATTACACGCTGTCCGACGGCGAGGCGCGCCTCTACAAGGAAGTCACCGATTACGTTCAGGAACAGTTCAATCTCGCTGACCGCCTCAACAGCGACGGGCGGCGTGGCACGATTGGCTTTGCCCTCACTTCCTTGCAGCGCCGGCTCGCCTCCTCCCCGGAAGCCATCTACCAGTCGCTTCGCCGTCGCCGGGAGCGGCTCGAAAAACGTCTCAGTGAGGAAAAACTCCTCCGCCGTGGCGCGGCTGTCCCGCTCGAAAGCGTCGGCCCAACTCTTTCCAGCGACGACATTGACGACCTCGACGACGCGCCGGATGTGGAGGTCGAGGCCACCGAAGAACAAATCATTGATCAGGCCACGGCGGCGCAGACCATCGCCGAACTGAAAAAGGAAATCAGCATCCTCCGCCGGCTGGAAAACCTCGCGCTCGAAGTCCGGCGCAGTGGCAAGGACCGGAAGTGGGAGGAACTTTCTTCCCTCCTGCAAAACAATCAGGAGATGTTCGACGCGCACGGCCATCGTCGCAAACTCGTGTTGTTCACCGAGCATCGCGACACGCTGAACTACTTGGCCACGAACATCCGCACGCTCATCGGCAAACCCGAGGCGGTCGTTCTGATTCACGGCGGCTTGGGCCGCGAGGAACGCGCCAAGGCGCAGGAACTGTTCACCCAGGACAAGGACACGCAGGTTTTGTTGGCTACTGACGCGGCGGGCGAGGGCATCAACCTTCAGCGCGCCCACCTGATGGTGAACTACGATTTGCCGTGGAATCCCAACCGCCTCGAACAGCGCTTCGGTCGCATTCACCGTATCGGGCAGACTGAGGTTTGCCATTTGTGGAATCTGGTCGCCGCCGAGACACGCGAGGGCGCGGTATATTTGCGGTTGCTCGCAAAACTCAGCGAGGAACGCGACGCCCTCGGCGGCCAGGTCTTCGACGTGCTCGGCAAAGTCACCTTCGACAACCGGCCCTTGCGCGAAGTGTTGATGGAAGCCATCCGCTACGGCGACCGCGCCGATGTCCGCGCCCGCCTGTTCCAGATCGTTGATGACGCACTGGGACATGACAAACTCCGCGACCTCGTTGAGGAACGTGCGTTGGCGCACGACTCCATGGACGCCTCCAAAGTCCGCCGCATCCGCGAGAGCATGGAACGTATCGAGGCGCGTCGCTTGCAGCCGCATTTCATCGAGTCATATTTCCTCGCCGCCTTCAAGGAATTGGGTGGCACGATGCGCGAGCGCGAACCGCGCCGCTTCGAGATCAGCCATGTCCCGGCGGTCTTGCGCCAGCGTGACCGCCAGACCGGCGTTGGTGATCCTGTCCTTGTCCGCTACGAGCGCGTCACTTTCGAGAAACATCTAATCGCCGTGCCCGGCAAACCCGTTGCCGAGTTCATCAGCCCCGGCCACCCGCTGTTGCAGTCGGTGTCGGATGTTCTGTTGGAACGCCATCGCGACCTGCTCAAACGCGGCGCGGTGTTGGTGGATGATCGCGACACCGCGCCCGGCCCGCGCGCGTTGCTCTGTCTCGACCACGCCATTCAGGACGCCCGCACCGATCGCCCCGGCAATCGCCGCGTCATCTCGCGCCAGATGCAGTTCGTCGAAGTGGATTCCCAGGGCCGGTGTTCCCCGGCGGGCTATGCCCCGTATTTGGATTACCGGCCCGCCACCCCGGAGGAGCTTCCCGCGCTCGAATCGTTGCTCCGCGAACCGTGGCTCAGTCAGGAGTTGGAGGCCAAGGCGACGTCCTACGCCATTGCCCAATTGCTCCCGCGCCACATCATGGAAGTGCGCGACCACCGCACCGACCTGATTCAACGCACCCGCGTCGCCGTGCGCGAACGGCTTACCAAGGAGATTAATTATTGGGATCACCGCGCCCAGCAACTCCGCCTTCAGGAACAGGCCGGCCAGGTCAACGCCCGTCTGAACTCCGGCAAGGCGCAGCAGCGCGCTGACGATTTGCAGGCCCGCCTGCAAAGTCGTCTCCGTGAACTCGAACTGGAATCCCAGCTTTCACCGCTGCCGCCTGTCGTTCTCGGTGGCGCGGTTCTTGTGTCCGCCCGCGCCTTGCGCGACGCCACGCCTCGGCTCTCGGAAACGCCGCCGCCCAACACCCACGACGCCGAAGTCCGGCGGCGGGTCGAATTGCTCGCCATGCAGACGGTGCTGGCGACCGAGCGGCGGCTGGGGTTCGAGCCGGCGGATGTCAGTTCGGAGAATCGCGGCTACGATGTCGAGTCCCGGATTCCGAACACCGGCAAGCTGCGTTTCCTTGAAGTCAAGGGTCGCGCAGTCGGGGCGAATACTGTTACCATCACGCGCAACGAAATCATGACCGCGATGAACAAACCGGAAGACTTTATCCTCGCCATCGTCACGGTGGATGGTGACGCCGCCGATCCGCGCTATGTGCGCCAGCCCTTCCGGCGCGAACCCGACTTCGCCGTCACCAGCGTCAATTACGACCTCCTGGACCTACTGGCTCGTGCCACCGCGCCCCAATAGTCACGCCCGAGCCAGAATTATGAGCGCGCCGGTATCGTCATGAAGATTTCCCTCCCCACTATGTTGAACAGCTTCGATGGGTTCAATGCCCTGTCGAATCTGGCTGACGCCGCCACCGGACTTGCGGGCGGAACACTCGATGTCAGTCTGGCGGCGCTCTCGGTGGTTGATCCGAACATCGCCGCTCCTTTGGGCGCGGTGCTCAACACCATCCGGGATCGCTCCAATTCGATTTCCATCGTTGATGTTCCGTCGCTGCCCATGGCGGTGTTGAAAAAAAACGGTTTCCTCCGGTGCTTCGGGTATCCCGACACGGCCCCGTTGAGCGGCACTGCCGTTCCCTACACCCGGTTTAGCGCGAAGAAGATCCAGTTGTTTTACGATTTTCTCGATTTGCACCTGCCCAGCAAAGGGCTTCCGGAAATGACGAGCGATTTCACGTTGCAGTTCCTGCAAATCCTCGGTGAGGTTTTTATTAACGCCGAAACGCACGCCGATTCCAGCCTCGGCGTTTTCGTTTGCGGCCAGTTTTATCCCAACCAGCAACGCCTCGTGCTTTCCATCGCCGATTCCGGCGTGACCATTCCTGAGCGGGTGAATCAGCGTTTCAATATCAACTGGCCGGCCCTTCGCGCGTTGCGCTGGGCGCTCGTCGAGGGCAACACGACCAAGCGCGACACGCCCGGCGGCGTGGGTCTCAAGTTGTTGCGGGACTTCATCTGTGCCAACCGGGGGCAAGTCCAGATTGCCAGCGGTCAGGCATTCTGGGAATTTAATGCAAAAGCGGAAGAATTCAGAGAATTTGACCATGTGCTCCCGGCAACGGTGGTCACGGTAGTGGTGGATACCGCCAACTGGCAAATTTCCGACAGATCAACGCTGAATACTTGATTTTTTTATGAGTGAACAAGTTTTAATCCGGGTCGCTGACCTTGTTAACAGCCCGCGCGCGGTGGACGCCGACGACGGCGAACGTGTTTTTAAGGAGGTTTGCCCCCTGCTCAAGGCCGGTCAAAAGGTGCAACTGTCCTTCGATGGCATCACCATGGTCATCACCGCCTTTCTCAACGCGTCCGTCGGCAAGCTCTACGGCGACATTTCGGAGGAGAAAATCACCGAGTTGTTGGAGGTGACCAATCTCCGCGACGCGTTCCAGCCGGCGTTCGACAAGTCAATTCAGTGGTCGAAAGCCTATTTCCAAAACCGCAGCCGCATGGAGGAATCTGTTTCTGAGGACTTTCCCAATGAAGAACAAAGCGTTTAATGTAGCGGCCCACGCCTTCACCCCGGCGGACAAGGTGCTCCCGGATGCCAACATCTGGTTGTTTTTGTATTCGCCAGCTTCAGCCGCCTATCCTCATTGGCTGAAGGCCAAGGTTTCCCTTTACTCCACAGCTTGGGGAAAGCTCCATGCGAGCGGAGCCAAGGCTTTCATTGATCCCATCGTTCTCGGCGAGGTCATCAATCGCTTGCTTGACGACGAATGGAAGCTCATTGATCCACCGGGTTACGGCAGGAAGTATTCGAAGCGGAAGGATTATCGCCAATCAGTGGATTACCCGCCGGCTGCCAAATCCGTTGAAGCAATCGCCACCCAGATAATGTCGGACGCCCAGGCGCTCGATCACCCGTTTTCCAAGTGGAATGTCGGGCAAATGCTCACGGATTTTGGTTCCGGTTCCACCGACTGGAACGACCAGCTCATCACCGAGAATTGTCTTCACCACAATCTGAAACTGATGACCGACGACGGCGATCATATGACGGGAGGTCTTGAAGTGCTGACCGCCAACGGGAAATTGCTCGCCGCCTGCCCGCCATGAGTTCTGCCTACCCCAAGAAGCTCATTGAGGTTGCGCTGCCGTTGCCGGAAATCAACGACGCTTCGTCGTATGATAAAATGCCGGGTATCGGGCCGCACCCCAAGGGCATCCACCACTGGTGGGCGCGGCTGCCGTTGCCTTCGGCGCGCGCGGTGTTGTTTGCCTCCGTCGTTACCGATCCGTTGGACGACCCGGCCTGGGCCGGGAAAAGTGAGGCGGCGCAGGATGCGGAACGTGAGCGGTTGTTTGACATCATCCGCCGGCTCATGGGCAAGAAGCTGCATGACCAGCCCGGCGTGTATGCCGAGGCCCACGCGGAAATGTTGAAGCATTGCGGCGGCAAACTTCCGCCCGTGCTCGATCCATTTGCCGGTGGCGGCTCAATCCCGTTGGAAGCCGCACGGCTGGGGTGCGAAGCCCACGCCGCCGATCTCAATCCCGTCGCCGTCATCCTGAACAAGTGCAATTTAGAAATTGCGCCGCGTTGGTCCGGCTGCCCCCCGGTGAATCCAGAAGACCGTCGCCGCATCGGTGGCACGCAAAGCTGGACTGGCACGCACGGCTTGGCCGCAGACGTGCGTTTCTATGGACGTGTTATCCGCGAGCGGATGCAGGAAAAGCTTGGCCATCTTTATCCGCAAGTGCGGCTGCCTGATGAAAATGGAGGCGGTAAAGGTAATGTCATCGCGTGGATTTGGGCACGCACAGTGGCAAGTCAGGATCCAGCAGCACGCGGCGCACATGTGCCTTTAATAAGCAGCTATTGGCTTTCGACTACTGCGGGCAAGCTTGCCTGGCTTGAACCCGTCATGGATCGGGCGGCGGGCAAATATCATTTCAATGTGAAGACCGGCACGCCAGTGGATAGGGCTTCCATCAAGGCGGGAACCAAGCTTGGGCGTGGCGCAAAATTTAAGTGCCTGCTTTCAGGCCAGCCCATCGAAGACACCCACATTAAGAGCGAAGGAATGGCTGGTCGTCTTGGAAGCCGCCTCCTTGCCATCGTTGCCGAGGGAAAAAGAGGGCGCATTTATTTGCCGGTCACACCGGAACACGAACGCGCCGCGCAAGTCACTCCGCCCGACGACGCACCAAATGAAGAAATGGCCGATGACCCCCGCAATATTTGGTGTGTCAGCTATGGGCTTGAAAGATTTGACCAGCTCTTCACTCCGCGCCAGCTAACGACCATAATTGCTCTGAGTGACAGCATCAAAGAGCTGCGTTCCGAAGTTGTTAAAGCGGCAGAGAATGCTGCTTTGCCAAAAGAGAAAGCCGAAGCATACGCGACGGCAGTTATTACCTTTTTGGCTTTAAGTCTGGATCGCACTGTTGATTTCAACAACTCGCTTAATCGTTGGAGTTCAAGCAATCAGAAGGTGATGAATATGTTTGGTCGCCAAGCAATCCCAATGATGTGGGATTTTGCTGAAGCAAACACTGTTGGTGATTCTGTTGGCGCTTGGGTTACTTGCAGTGACTACGTTGCTGACTGCGTTGAGGTGCTTGGTGCGGGTAACGCCACTGTCGGATATGCAATTCAGAATGATGCCGCAGCAGGCGAAGACATCGGAGAAAAACTCCTTATCAGCACTGACCCGCCGTATTACGACAATATCGGCTACGCAGCTTTGAGCGACTTCTTTTATGTCTGGTTGCGGCGCACCATTGGCGATTTACACAAACCGTTTTGCGACACGGTGCTCGTGCCCAAAATGCCGGAGTTGACGGCATCGCCGGAACGATTTGATGGCGACCGGCAAAAAGCAAAAGAACACTTTGAGTCCGGTTTCCGTCGTGCATTCACAAGCTTGCTGAAAATTCTCGACCCGCGTTTTCCGCTCACCGTCTATTATGCCTTCAAGCAGGAGGACGAGGAAGAGGTCACCGGCGATGATGTCGAAGCCGTCGGCGCGTTGAATCTCACCACCGGTTGGGAGACGCTGCTCGAAGCGCTCATTTCCAGTGGTTTCACCATCACCGCCACCTGGCCGGTGCGCGCATCGCAGACTTGGCGCATGGTTTCCATGGGCACGAACGCGCTCGCTTCCTACATTGTGCTCGCCTGCCGCCCGCGCCCTGCGGACGCGGCGCGTGTCGGACGAAATACTTTGGTCGCTGAATTGAAGCGTGAGTTGCCGCCGGCCTTGCGCCACTTGCAACAGGGCAACGTCGCCCCCGTGGATTTCGCGCAGGCGGCCATCGGTCCCGGCATGGCTGTCTTTTCCCGTTACGCCGCCGTGCTGGAGAGCAGCGGCCAGCCCATGAGTGTGCGCACCGTGTTGGCGCTCATCAACGGCATGAAGGATGAATTGCTGGGCGAATCGGTCGAGGAACTGGACAAGGACACACGCTGGGCGGTGTTGTGGTTCGAGGAGCAGGGCTTTGAATGGGGCGAAGCGGGCAAGGCGAACCTGCTCGCCAACGCGCAGGCGACTGCCGTGAACGGCCTCGTGTCCGTCGGCATTCTGGAAGTGCGGGGTAATCAGGTGCGCTTGCTCCGGCCAGAACAATTGCCAGCGGATTGGGATCCGTTGCAGGATGACCGTCCCACGGTTTGGGAGATGACCCATCACCTGTTGCGGGTCTATTACCACGAAAAGAAAGGCGATGAAGCCACCGCCGTCCTCATGCGCAAACTCGGCTCCAAAGCCGATGTCGCGCGTGACCTGGCGTATAAATTGTTCACGGTTTGCGAAAAACAAAAACGCAGCATCGAAGCGCAAAGCTACAACGCGCTCGTCCTCGGCTGGCCTGATCTGGTAAGATTGGCGCAGTCACGGCCTCAGACACGAGGACCGCAACAAACGGAATTCATTTAGCGCGCAACTGAGCTATGGCCATCACCAATCACGAACGGGTCGGCAAGTCGCTGGGATTTTTGACCGGCGGCCTCAAGCCGTTTGTTGAGCGCGAACTCAAGAGCGTCTATCAGCAGGGCTGGTTTGAGGAGACGCGAAAAACAATGACCGGCAGCCAGATGTCGCTGCTGGGTGGTTCTGCCGACGATCCGCAGTGGGATGCTCAGGCGCTTTTGGTGACGCTTTGGAATCAATGGAACGAGGTTTTTCGCAAGACGCTCGGACAGGCCGACCGCACTCTGGTCAGCGAATTGCGCGAGGTGCGCAATCGCTGGGCGCACCAACGTCCCTTCAGCACGGATGACGCCTACCGCGCCCTGGACAGTTGCGCCCGCTTGCTGACGGCAGTTTCCGCCCCGGAAGCTTCCGAGGTGGAGAAAATTAAATTGGAATTGCTCCGAGTCCGCTTCGACGAACAAGTCCGCACCGAAAAACGTAAGTCCGCCAGCACCGCCGTGGAAAGCGAAACCATTCCCGGCTTGAAGCCGTGGCGGGAAGTCGTCACGCCGCACCGGGACGTGGCGTCCGGCAAATACCAGCAGGCGGAATTCGCCGCCGACTTGTGGCAGGTCCACATGGGCGAGGGTTCGGACGAGTATCGCAATCCGGTGGAATTTTTCCGGCGCACGTTCCTGACCCAGGGTTTGCGCGATCTTCTGTGCAGTGCCTTGGCGCGTTTATCTGGCCAGGGCGGTGATCCGGTGATCGAACTGCAAACGAATTTCGGCGGCGGCAAGACCCACTCGATGCTCGCGTTGTATCACATGTTCAGTGGCATGAAGGGGGCGGAGTTGCCCGGTGTAGAATCGGTGTTTGAGAAGACCGGGTTGAACAAAATCCCGGTGGCGAAACGCGTGGTCATCGTCGGCAACAAGATTTCGCCCGGCTCTCCCAGTCGCAAACCAGACGGCACGGTTGTCAGCACGCTTTGGGGCGAACTCGCGTGGCAGCTTGGCGGCAAAGAAGGGTATGCAATGGTGAAAGAAGATGACGAGCGCGCCACCAGCCCCGGCGATACGCTGCGCGTCTTGTTCAACAAATATTCGCCGTGCCTGATTCTGATTGATGAGTGGGTCGCCTACGCGCGCCAGTTGCACGAAGCTGCGGATTTGCCCGGTGGCCGGTTTGAAACCCATTTCACGTTTGCCCAGACCTTGAGCGAAGCCGCCAAAGCGGCGAAGAACACTTTCCTGGTGGTCAGTATTCCCGCCAGCGAAAGCGGCGTGTTCAGTCCGCACGGCAGCGAGGTTGAGGACGTGGAGGTCGGCGGCGAACGGGGACGCCATGCGTTGGCACGGTTGAAAAACGCCATCGGTCGTGTCGAATCCTCGTGGCGGCCCGCCAGCGCCGAGGAAGGTTTTGAGATTGTCCGGCGGCGTTTGTTTGAAACCATCACCGACGCGCAACTCTTCGTCGCCCGCGACGCGACCGCCAAGGCGTTCATGGAACTTTACCGTTCCCAGCAGCAGGAATTTCCGCCGGAATGTCGCGAGGCCGAATACGAGAAACGTCTCAAGGCTGCGTATCCCATCCACCCGGAAGTCTTCGACCGCCTTTACTCCGATTGGTCCACGCTGGTGAAGTTTCAACGCACGCGCGGCGTGTTACGTCTCATGGCTGCGGTGATCCATTCGCTCTGGGAAAAGCAGGATCGCAACCCGCTCATTCTGCCAGCGAACATTCCGATTGATGACCCACGGGTGCAGTTTGAACTCACCCGCTACCTGCCGGACAATTGGGTTCCGGTCATTGAGAAAGATGTGGACGGTCCGAATTCGCTGCCGCTCCGCATTGACGGCGAAAGGCCGAACCTTGGCCGCTATTCTGCGTGCCGCCGCGTTGCGCGGACCGTTTATCTTGGCTCTGCGCCGACGGCCAAAGCAGCCAATCGTGGTTTGGAGGATCGGCGGGTCAAACTTGGTTGTGTGCAGCCGGGTGAGTCGCCGGCCATCTTCGCGGATGCTCTCAGCCACCTGACCCGTCTGGCGACCTACCTTTATGCGGACGGCGCACGCTACTGGTATTCCACCCAGCCCACCGTTACCAAACTCGCGGAAGACCGCGCCGAGCAATTTAAGTCCGACCCTGACGCCGTGGCCGAAGAAGTGAAGGCGCGGGTCAGCCAGGACCTCCGGACGCGTGGCGATTTCAGCCGCATCCATTCTTTCCCGCTCACCAACGCCGACGTGCCCGACGATCCCGATGCGCGGCTCGTCATCTTGGGCGTGGAGTATCCCCATGTGAAGGAACAGGACAGTCCGGCGTTGGCCGCTGCCAAAAGCATGTTGGAAAGTCGCGGGAACGCGCCGCGCCTCTACCGCAACGCCCTTGTTTTCCTAACCGCCGACCGCGCCCGCCTTTCCGATCTGGACGAGGCGGTGCGGCATTATCTGGCTTGGAATTCCATCGTGCAGGAGTCGGAAGGCGATGAACCGCCCTTGAACCTCGACTCCTACCAGCGCCGGCAGGCCAAGACGCAACGCGACAACGCCAATACTACCGTCAGCGCACGCATCCCGGAAACTTACCAGTGGCTGCTCGTGCCGACGCAATTGAAGTCCCAAGACCCCGTGCAGTGGCAGTCTTTCCGGTTGCAGGGCCAGGAGCCGCTGGCCGCGCGTGCCAGCCGTAAATTAAGGAATGACGAGATGTTGGTTTCCAAGCTGGCCGCATCCCGACTTCGCCTGGAACTGGATAACGTGCCGCTCTGGCGCGGAGATAACGTCTCCGTGAAACAACTGGCGGAAGATTTTGCGCGCTACCTTTACTTGCCACGCTTGCGCAATGCGCAGGTATTGGTGGATGCCATCCACGAGGGCATTGCGCTTTTGAGTTGGCAGCAGGATTCATTCGCCTACGCGGACAGCTTGGATGAACCGGCCAAACGCTATCGTGGCCTGCGCTTCGGTAAACAAGTCCCGCTGGGAATGGACGAGCTGTCTGGCCTATTGGTTAAACCAGAGGCGGCCATGAAACAGTTTCAGGCCGAACAAGCGGCCACGGTCGTTTCTCTTGCTGGATCAGCCGAGGGAAAAGCGGAGATGGTTGGCCACTTGACCGTAACCAAAATCGAAGCTGAAAATGGTAAACCTCCCGCACCAGCCAAACCAAAACGCTTTTTCGGCGCAGTCCCATTGAATCCCCAGCGGGTTGGCCGGGATGCCGGCAAAATTGCCGAGGAAATTGTTCAACACTTGGCCCTTCAGCTCGGCGCAACCGTCGAGGTCACGCTCGAAATCCGCGCCCAAATGCCCGAAGGCGCGCCCGACAACATCGTCCGCATCGTCACCGAAAACGCCCGCACCCTCAAATTCACCGCCCAAGGCTTCGAGTCTGAATAGTCACTGTCAGGGGTGTTTTTGCAAGCGTGCCGTAAGTCTCAAATTTTTTGCGCTCTCTGACTTGGTCCTTTTCAATGGAAATCACCCAGTTCTCGTTTGTGAACTCATCGCTGCCGTATTTGTATTGGATCAGTTTGGCAACTTCATTTACCTCGTGTCCCTCAAGATCGCGACACGCGAAAAGCTCAAACAACTTCTTACCAAAACTGGTCAACCTGTTCCTACGGTCAAACACCTTCATTCTTGGCAATATGCATTTCTCACCGGTGCGCTTATCAACTTTGATTCCATGCTGACCAAATCTGCTCTTTAGTGCTGCCTCCAGTTCTTCTGCATACAATCTACCCCGATGGATGCGCGCTTTTGCAAACGCCGCACCAGCGGACATACGGTCAAGATTGTCCGTTACAAAGTTGATAAAATTATTCTCCCTTGGCGCATGGATGATCAACGCAACTCCGTCCGGTTTCAGAAGATCGTAAACTTTATCCAAATAGGACGGGTCTATCAGATACAGCGAATGACAAGCCAGAATTAAGTCGAACGTATTCGGGGCGCAGTCGTTCCAATCTTCGAAAGGAGCATTTATGGCCTGCCAATTCTGCATTTTTGCGTGCCGCCGCTTCTTCGGTGCGCCAGCAGAATCCAAAAGCGTAGTCCGAATAGGTCCACCTCCTATCTCGGTCAGACGATCTATCGCAGCCCACGTGACTCTCCCATCACCAAAACCCACGTCTAAGAATTCAAACTGCTTGTGCCCTGGTTCAAAGCGACTGCCAAATGCTGTCTCAAGAGCGTCCCCCACAATGTCGTCACTGCGAAGAGCCTCCACCACCTCCTGATAAACTTCACAACCAGGATCGCGGGAAAAGACACGTCGGTATTCATCTAGCAACCGTTTATCAAAGCGAACTGCAAAATAACATGCTAGATTCTTGATTGGCTCTGCATACTCGATAAGCCCCGACATGTATCGGAACGAATCCTCATCCTTCATTCGTATCCAGAGCCTCGATACATCCACCTGCTTTCCCTCGGACTCGTCCCATTTTGCGCACTCCAAAAAGTTAAACCCGTGCTCAATGTGGGTCCTCTTGGTAGTTGCCTCGCGGCGACAAAATAAAATGTAGCGAGATTTCCATCCAAAAAAAAGACTGGGCTCGCGCGAAATTTTGAAGCCGGAAATCCGCATCATCTCCTTCCCATCTTGCCCAAACTGTTTTTCAAACTTGCGGTATAACTGACGGAATTTATCCACCGAACTCTCTAGCTCCGTATCCGCATAATAATACTTAAACTCAATACCGGCACGGATGTAATTGCAGATGTCATCAAAGAACACCTGATCAGTTAACTCCAAGAATCCATCTCCGGATATCACTGCAACGAAACGTGCGTCGGAATCTTCTTGGCTGCCTTCGCTAACCATCCCGTCATAAATCTCACGGATTTCCTTGTCGCCAAACACGTTTTTGGATGTGTCTCCATCGACAGCCACGCAAAACTCCGTGTGGGAACATTTAAATCGCGCTTCTAATGCTCGAACCTGAGTCTCGTTGAGTTGCGAAAGCTTCGCCTTTGAAAAATCGGTATCTGCCCAACCCAATATTCCGCACAACTCCTTTTTCTCCAAAATTTGTGCATTCGCCAGTCGCTCTAAAGCATCAAAATTGCAGAGGTAGGTCATAAATTGGTTAAAAGCCAAGGAAAAGTAGCAACAATTGCCAAGACTTGACAAGTCTTTCGCTAACTTGTCCACCAATGCCCAGTGAAACCCTTTGGCAGATTCCCCAAAAGAAGTTCAACTTAGGCCCATGGAACCTAGAATTATTATTTACATAATCGTCTCACTGTTCACCGCCATGGCCATCTGCATCGCGGCGCGCAATGGACGGGCCTGGCTTGCCCAGGTGGCATACGCGGCGTTCGTCGTCGCCTGCCTCATCACGGCAGGCAAGCTCGTCAACCTCAAGGACGGTCTCGTGGTCAGTGTTGCCGTTGGTTTGTATTCCGCCACTTTTCTTCTCACGGATTTCTTGAGCGAGGCTTACGGCAAGGCTGCTGCCACCCGGGCCGTGATTATGGGCATCGTTGCGGAGTTGCTCGTGATGATGGCAATTTACTTCGCAATCTGGGTGCCGGCTGCCTCGTTTTGGCCAAACCAAGCAGCCTTGGAAGCCACGCTCGGCTCCACCGCCCGGATCATGGCGGCGTCTATCGCAGCCTTTGTGGCGGCCCAGTTTTCCGATGTTTACATATACCACTGGATCATGGACCGCACGAACAAGCGCTTCATGTGGCTCCGGAACAACGTCGCCACAATCATTGCTCAAGGAATTGATTCTGTGGTCTTTTACTCGGTGGCATTCGCTGGTGTGGTGCCGAACCTCGCCAAGCTCATTTTGGTCACTTGGGCGGTCAAAATCGTCATTGCACTCACCGACACGCCTTTTCTCTACGCGGCTTGCTGGCTGAACAACCTCTCAGCTAAGTCCTCCGCGCTGCCAGCAACATCTGAAACCCCTTCTTCGAAACTCGATTCAACAAACTCCGGCTAACCACCGCCCAGAACCAATGAACGCTGCAACTCGTCTCTACTCGTTGCTGGTTGCGCTCAAGCGCGACAACGGCAAGAACCGTCCTTTGCGTAACGCGGTTGCTGAACTCTTCGGCCTCAAAAGCCCAACCGCTCCCGACCTGATGCGCAACTATGTAAACATGCTGACGCTCACCTTGGAAGTTGAGACGAAGCTTCGTTCAATCCCGAGCATCCAACACGACCTCTACTGTCGTGGAATCCGTGAGCTTCAAAACTGTCTGGCGACTTCCAGTTTGGATTCCGACCTCTACGCCTTTCGTGACCGCCTCAAGGCGGAACACCTTACAGGTCTTGAGTTCGCCGCCGCCCTTTTGGATGCCGTTGAGGCAGAAAAAGAAATCCCCCAAAAAGACCTTGCAGAGCTGTCCAAGAAGTTGGGCAAACTTGTTGATGAAGTAAACGCTGCCGACCTCGACGCCGAATTCAAATCCTTTTTGGTGACGAAACTCGCGGCCGTGGGGGCAGCAATTAACAATTACCGCTTTTTCGGCGCTGCAGGAATTCGCTCGGCCATGGCGGTGGTGGTCGGTGAACTTGTGCTCGATCCTCCTGTCATGAAAGGGGAGGCAAAATCCAAATCATTTCTCCGTCGTGCACTCGACACGTTCAAGGACATCAATGCGGTCGTCACCTTCGCTCGCCACGGAGCCGACGCTGTCACCGCCCTCCACATCAATGAAATGCTTCAGTTGAACGGTTAAGGCTTGAAGCATTACAGCACCACAACTCGCCTGTTTCCCTTTCAAGGCAGACCAAGGGGACGGGCGGACTGGCCGCCGAATCACACCGTCTCCGCCGCCGCCATCGACTCGAACTCCGTCAACAGATCGCGGTGATGTTCCCGCTGATGCCCGAGATGCGTCCGTGTTGCTTTAGCAGGGCGCGCAGTTTTTCCAGCATCTCTTCATCGCTGAGTCTTTGGCTGCGCGCCAAAATGATCTCCCGCGCTCGCAAATAGATTTCGGACTCGACGACCCCTTCAAACGCCGCGTCGGCCCGAATCCACCGTTCCGGCGGATTCACCACATGCTTGCGCTTCAGCTTGAATGACGTCCGGTGATAGACGTTGTTGCCGATGTATTTCTCGTTGGTCAGGACTTGGTGAACCGTTCCGCGATTCCACTCCCGCCCGAAGTCAGTTTTGATGCCTTTCACATTCAGCGCCGCTGCGATGTCAGACTCCAGCTTGCCCTCGTTCACGAACACCTGATAAATCCACCGCACCGTGGCGACTTCTTCTTCCGGGCCGGGCACGAGCACCACGCGATCCGTCTGGATGCTTTTTTGCTCGCCCTTTTTCGCGCCGCTCTGGTCGAGTAACACCCGACGGAGACCAAACCCGGACTTCCCGCCCTGACGGAAGCCTCGTTGCACCAGGTTGCACGCGCCCTGAAAAACCTTCGCGGACAGTTCGCGGCTGTATTCGCCCGCCATCGCGCGCTTCACGCCCTTGACGATGGTGGACACCGGGCTGCCGTCGTTCTGGAATTGCTTCGCGCAGTAATGCCCGACACGCCGGCCCGGCAGCACACGTATTCGTAATACGCGCTCTCATCGGCATCTTGGAAACGTCCCCACCGGCTTATGTCATGCACGAGGATGACGGCGAACTCCGCCCGGTCCTCATGCACATCGCTGATCATTTGTGCGAGCGAGTCGCCGCCCTGGATGTTCAGGCCGCTTTTGTCCTCGTCGGAATACTCCTTCAGACGCGGGCGACTCTGTCGGGCGTCCGTCGGCTTCCATCCCTCTGCCCTCATGACGTCCACAATCCTGGCCGTTGACAAGAACGAGTATCGGCTGCTGGCTCCTGGCATTGGCGACTCGGCGAAAATTGCGGGCTGGTGCGACGGATTGCCAAGCTGTACGAAAAGCATGGCCAGCCGCAGCGCATTGCCACCGTCGATCAGGATGCGACGATCATCGAGAGTCACAAGCAAGCCGCCTATTATCATTATCAAGAGGGCTGGGGCTATCAGCCGATGGTGGCGGTGTGGGCGGAAGCCGATTTGGTGCTGGCCGATGAGTATCGGGATGGCAACGTGCCCGCCAAACAAGACCCGTTGAGCTGTGCCAAGCTGGCCTTTGCCGCGCTGCCCGAAACGATTCAGAAACGCCATTTTCGTGGGGATTAGGCTTGTCATGAGAACGAGCTGCTGGACTAGCTCAAAGCTCCCGATCGGGCTCGGGAGCTCGGTGGTGAAATTACCTTTGCGGTCAGTGCGGTGATGAGCCAAGAACTGGACCAAGCCTTGCGCCAGGTGAAGGAGAGTGACTGGAAGACTTTCGCCACGGAGGATGACGGCACGTTGCGGCAGTGGGCAGAGGTGGCTTTTGTGCCTGGGAAAAATCCGAGCGCAAGGACAGTAAGCCCTTGCGCTATGTGGGACTGCGGCTGCTCAAGGCGCAGGGACTGTTGTTCAAGGATGGAACCGACCGGCATTTTCACGCGGTCATTACCAATGAGCAGGAATTGAACGGAGCCCGCTTATTAGAATGGCATCGCGAGAAAGCTGGGACGGTCGAGCACACGGGCTGTATGATAAGAGATTCATGTATGAACCCTCCATTCAGATGCCGTTTCTGGTTCGATGGCCGGCTGCAATCAAGCCTGGGCGAGTCGATGACCATTTGCTGATCAACACTGATTTTGCTCCAACATTTCTGTCTCTTGCCGGAGCGAAGATTCCAGAGGACATGCAGGGACGAAACCTCGTGCCATTGTTCAAATCTGAAAAGGTGGCTGATTGGCGTACCAGCTTCTACTATCGCTATTACCATGATCCGGGCGACCATAACACGCGCGCCCATTACGGGGTCAGGACTGACACTCACAAGCTGATCCATTATTGGAAGAAGAATCAGTGGGAGATGTTCGACCTGCGGAGTGATCCAAATGAGCTCAAGAACCTCTTTGCTGATCCGCGTCACCAGGAGGTGGTTTCCCGACTCAAAACGGAATTGTTCCGGCTCAAACGAGAGCTAAAGGACGAGGACCAATACGCCGAGCAGCAACCCCCGCACGATGTCTCCGGACAACCCGCTCCCGCAGGTGGGAAGAAGAAACGGGGCAAGGGCTGATGCCTTCGTTGACGCTGACAGAGGACGATGGACAAAAATTCGTCGATTTTGCCCATATTGCCCATAAAGCCGGCTTGACGGCGGCTGGGTTGACTGGCAACGTTTCCAAGCTGGAAGCCAGCTTAGCTCAGTGGTAGAGCAGCAGTTTTGTAAACTGCGGGTCGTCAGTTCAATCCTGACAGCTGGCTCCACTCTTTTCTTCCTGAAATATCCCAGTTTAAACCGAGAGGCTCGCTATTTCTTCATCGTTAATAGTCCTGCCTTGGCTGGTTTATCCTCCACGCATCGCGCAACATGTTCGGTAACAAAGAAACTTTTCGTTCGGCCTGGTGTTGTCCATAATTGGAGCACAATTCCAGAATGAGGACACAATGCATCCGCAAAAACGCGGATGCTCCTATCGGGGAATATCGGAATTGCCCGGTGCATTGTGAGCTCGTATAGTTGAGTAGCGGTTAGCTGTCGGCAATACGTGAACGTTAACTGTAATATTAATACCGTCGGCAGCTTGGTTCACACCGCGTGGAGAAAAGTAATATGAAGATCACCACATCCAGCCGGAAAGCGGGGTTCACCCTGGTCGAAATCATGATCGTAGTAGCCATCATTGGCATGCTGGCAGCGATCGCGATTCCGAACTTTGTGAAAGCCCGTAATACGGCCCAGGCAAACGCTTGTATTGCAAACTTGAGCCAGATCGACGGTGCGATACAACAATGGGCGTTAGAGAAGGGCAAGAAAGACTCTGAGGCGGTTGTACCGCTGGAGGTCGCCGAGTACATCAAAGGCCGCAAGTTGCCTAAGTGTCCTTCAGGAGGTGACGACTACACCTACGGGGCAAACATAGCAGATAACCCCAGTGTCAAGTGTGTCAACCAAGACATCAGCACTCCCAAGCATATCCTGCAATAAACGAGACCTTTTCGTTCACAAAAACCCGGGAAGTTCATTCCCGGGTTTTCCGTATCTGGATTTAATCAGGGGGTTGCCTTTGCCCGTTAAGAATGATTTCCAGTCCCTCCATGCTGGGATTCCGTTTAAACTGCACTCGAGTCCCTTCCGGTGCCCGGTAATCGATTCGGACTTGTTGGTCCGAAATCTTCCAGGACACATCCACCGGCCCTGCTTTCGTCAGAGTAACTCCCGAGGCCCAGGTCAGCCCTGACAAACGAGGGCTGAGTTCCACTTGTGTGGCTCCCGGGGAGGTGACCTTTACCCCCAGCACGATGCGATTGAGGAAGCGAGATGGCGCGGAAGACCAGGCATGGCAATGGCTGCGGGTGGGCCAGCGACCGCCCCCGGTGGTGCCAGTCGGGAAACTCTCCCAAACAGTAGTGGCCCCAGCTTCCAGCATTGGCAGGTAGTTACGATAAATGTCCTTCACGATTTCCTCTTTCATGCCGAGTTTTTCGTAGGCCTCGTAAAGGTACAAGGCTGCAAACGGCGATCCCAGACGCACCATTTTCTCCGGCGGTTCAGTCAGATTGTTCCGTGCGGCTTCGGTGTTTTCAGAAGGCACAATCCCGTACAACAATCCCAGGATACTCGTGTGTTGCGATGTGGAAGGGCTGATCTTTCCGTCATCGTGCACGCTGTCCGGATAGGCTTTCTTATTGGAATCCCAAAGGCGGTTCACACCCGAGATTAATCTGGCGCGATAGGCATTTAACCATTCGACGTCGGCTTTCTTACCCAGAACCTCGGCTGACTGAAGCGCGGCATCAATTGCCCCGACCACAAACATGCTGTTATGCACAACGGTGCGAACATTCTGATCGCTCCCCGTCCAATCGAACATATTCCAGAAGGGTGCGCTGAAGAGCCCCTGATCGTTGGTAAGCGACTCAGCGCCACGCAAGTTCTTGATCGTGTAAGGATACATTTCGGCAAGGAACGCCTGATCCGCGGTCTCGAAATAGTTGTCCCATATCGAAATGCCCCAGAGAAAACTCCATGCCGGCAACAGCGTGTCCCACGTCGAAGGTGTCTGGCATCCTGCTATAGGAAAACGCTCAAGGCTATGAGCTGTGATGCGCGCGCAGCGCTTGGCCAGGTCATACGCACCGAAAACGCTGTAACCGAGCAGCGACTCGTTGCGGGCGTCACCCACCCAGTGTGTTTGCTCGTACAACGGGCAATCCGTGTAGGTGTCTTCCATGCACAACTTCAGGGTTCGAGTCGAGATATCCCAGATTCGATCCAGCCTGGCATCGCTGCAGGTGAACGAACCTTTCTGATCCACTGGGTAAGTGGACGAAACGAGCTGTAGTTTGCGGATTTGGACCGGCGATTGATGGTTGCGAATCGTAACAAAAATATAGCGACCTGACCTCCGTTTTAACGAGGTGAACCGATTCACCCCCTCCCGGGTGATGTAGCGCATGCCATTGCGGTTCCTCTGACTATGTTGCAGTTGGCCTTCGGGGGAGATGTACTCAATCCCAAAGATGTCGATGAGCACATCGGGTTCAGAAATTACTTCGAACTGATAATAGCCAACATCCTGCTCACCCAGGTCGTACAGCAGCTCCACATCTCCAGCGGTTGTGGGCTGAATGATTGTCACCTCTGGCGTGTCATGGAGCAGGGCAGGGCCATTCTGCACCAGGGCGTCGCCCGGTTTGACAACCTTGCGGTCCGTGAACTGCCAATGCACATCCTCCACAAACATTTCCTTAGATGCTCGTAACTCCAGCCGCCCGCTCGCTGCCGTGAGAAAAGCCTCGGGTGTTTGTGCCGCCTTTGTGAGTTGCTCAGTGAGGCGCTGGAAGGCATCCATCGCCGCATCCAAAGGCGCAACTTCACCCCGGAACTGGCGCCAGGCAAAATCATTGGTGGCGATGACACACTCCGGCAAACGAACGAGAACGAAAGGATTTTCGAATCCAGGTTTCAAGGGATTCTCAAGTGTTAGGTTGTCTGGCTCGATGATGCGCAGAGCTTTCTCTTTTTCGTGGCCAAACAAGGAGCTGGGAAATGCCAGAACGACATGTCGCCCGGGCGCAAGGGTGAACCGGTTGTCCTTGGCTTGCTTTCCGTCCACCGAAACCCGCATCGCTTCGGTCTTCATCACCAAGGTCGTGGGTGAATCATTTGCGACTACCGTCGCCATGCCGCACGCTGCGCTCGCATTGTGGTTGGCCTCAATGACGCCTGGCAGGGAAAGCCGGACCGCAGGCAGACAGAAGTTACGCCCCCTGGCTTGCACAATCTGGGCGCCAAGATAGGCACGGAACGGTCGGGGCTCTTTTGTGAGCAAAGCGACATCGCGTGCATGCAAATCCTTCCAGGGACCATCCTGTGCTCCAAATCGTTCGATAGCTGCATGGAATTTCAACTGCTCCGCGAGACGTGCGTCGAACAGTTCTGCGGGTTCCATCTGGATGCTCACCTTGGGAGTTTCACGCTTCCAGGCGGTGGCCTCGGCGACCCGCCATTTTTTGTCAGTAAGAATTGAAACCGGCCGTCCTGCGTCCTCGACATCAAGTTGCACCAGCAAACCGGCCGATTGCGGAACGCGATGAAAATCGCCCACTCCGTAATAACGGGCCACGATCTCTATCTCATTCTCACCAGCTTTCAGGTAAGCGGTCACAGGGAGCACATCGTATTGATAGTGCTCGGGCCAGGCCCGGGATGGACCGTCATTTACCCAGGTGCCGTTGATAGAAAGCCGATAAAAGCTGTCTGCGCTAACCCGAAGAGTGGCTTCACCGGGTGCCTTGAGCCGAAAGCTCCTTTTAGCGATAACTGTTTGATTATAAGCCTGAGGGTCAGCTTTTGCTGCCCATATCCATTTTGCCTTAAGCGGTGGAAGCTCAGCTCCTGTCACGCCGCTAATAGCAGCCAGCAACAGGAAAACAACGAGGAGGTTAATTGTTCTTTTCATTGAATGTTCAAGGCTGGTCGGCCTGGAATTCAGCGAAGTTATAAGCCTGGGCACCTCGTTTCAAGCCTGCACACTTGTAGTCTTGCGGCACGGGGAGCGGCTCCGGTCGGTTTGGCTTTTATGATTGCCTCTATCACCTCGAAATCCGAAGTTGCTTCCGTGAAGACCAAAGCCGTAGCCAAAAAGAGTCTGCGCATGGTGATAGTTGACGATCACCCACTCATTCGTGAACGCGTGGCGGAGATGGTTCGGGCCGAGTTCTCCGCACAGGTTGTCGGTGAAGCCGAAGGGTGTGTAAAAGCGGTCGAACTTGCCCGGTCTCTAACCCCCGATTTGATCCTGCTCGATCTGGTGCTTAAGGATGGACACGGCCTGGATATTATCGATGAACTGCGGCGGGTTTCCCCGCGAAGCGTGGTGCTTGTGCTGTCGATGCATGACGAATCGCTTATGGCCGAGCGATGCCTGCTCGCGGGCGCGCATGGTTATGTCTGCAAACAGTCAGCCACTGAGCAGCTCATTGATGCGATTCGCACCGTACTCAATGGTGACGTCTATCTGGGATCGGATACTTCGCTCAAACTGGCTGCTCGAATTCGAGGGCAGCGCAGAAGAGGCCCCCGGCTTCCCCTGCAGACCCTGACCAATCGTGAGTTGCAGGTTTTTGAACTTGTGGGTTCTGGTCTGAGCACGCAGGAGGTGGCCCGGAAGCTGAAGCTGCACCTGCGCACAGTGGAAACCTATCGGGCTCGCATCAAGAAGAGGTTGGGACTCAGAGACGGGTCTGACCTGCTGCGGCACGCGATTTTATGGGCGCAGGCGCCTGCCCGGCAGCAACCCGGGAGCTGACGCAGGGCTCGTTCGTGTAGTGTGAAACACTACAGCAACTTCATCCTCCCACCCGGCTGACGCATACCTCCTTTTAGTCTATCATCATTCTCAGTTGGTGACGGTCAGGCCATTCAAGCGGCGGCCTGAGGGCCAGTGGTGTTTTTTGGGTGCTTCCCATTAGCCCGGTGAACTCCTACACCCTGGGAGGCCGCCGCTTGAACCGCCAGCCGGTTCAAACTTCTCTTCGCAGCGCACTCTTTTCTCTTCGCAACAGGGTTGTCTCCTCGTCTAACCGGTGTAACATGACCCCGTATGGCAGTTGAAAACCGGATCGTCAAAGTCCAGAAGCGTAACCGCGCATTGGTGCGCTTCGATGGTGAGCGCATCCGGCGCGCCATCCTTCGGGCCGCTGACTCCATAGGCGGATTCGAAACCGAACTCCTCCCGGGCATCAACGATCAAGTATTCAAAACCCACCCCTCCGCAGAGCAGATCGCGGAATTTCTGGCCGATTCGGTGGTCGTCTGTTTGAATTCCGATCCGCATCATTTGATTGCGAACTTCCCCCCGACCATTGAGACGATCCAGGATGAGGTGCTGCACGTCTTGCGTAGCTACGGATTTCAAAATACTGCGGATGCCTATGCTTGCTACCGCTGGGGACGGCACTGGCTTCGGGAAGGCGCTATCACTGCGGAGAAGTTCGTGGGTAACGGCTTTCCTAAAGCCGCGATGGAAGAGACGCTCAAGTGGAACCGGGAGCATGGCTGCGATACAGTGGCGGCACTCAATGAAACCGTGCGCTCCGGCCGGACCAAAGGACTGGTTGAAGCCTCTCTCGCACGATATGAGGCGTCGCTGGACGCTGCTGCGTCGAAGGTCATCGCGCGGCTCAACGCCGGCGACCCGCTCCGCATGATGTGGGTTAGCGGACCGAGTTCCTCGGGTAAGACCACGACCACCGTCAAACTCACCGAGCGCCTGCAAAAACATGGGTTGCGTTTCCTCATGCTCAATCTCGACGACTATTTCTGGTCCCTGGTCGAGCATCCCACTGACTGGATTAACGATCGCAATTATGAGACGCCGGAAGCGATGGATATCCAGTTGCTCAACCAGCAGCTAAAGGAGTTGCTTGAAGGCAAGACCGTTGAAAAACCGGTCTATAGCTTCAAGGAAGGGCGCCGCACAATGAGCAAGCCTATCCGCCTGGCGCCTGATCAAATACTGCTGCTGGATTGCCTGCATGGTCTGTACCCTCCGATTACCGAGGGTATCCCTGCTGCGGCTCAATTCCGATTATATATCGAGAATCAAAATGTGCTGCTGGAAGGCGACGGATCTTCCGGGCGGCTTTGCCGGTTCACAGATGTCCGTATGCTGCGGCGGATGCTAAGAGACGCGCGCCACCGGAACCATTCCCCTCTATTGACGATCTTGCACTGGCACTACGTTCGGGCTGGTGAGCTTTTCAGCATCGTACCGCTTAGTGGTCTCGCTGATCATGTAGTTAACGGCGGGTTCCCATTTGAGTTGCCGGCTTTGAAACCCTTCTTCTACGGTCCCGGTGGATGCCTCCCAGTGCCGGAAGACTTTAATGACTACCGTGGGTTCCTGGATGCACGCATTCGCTATGAGAACGTGCGCCGCCTGCTGGATTCAGTGCATGGCTTGGATCGATCGGAGGTCGAGGAGTATAAGATCATCCCCGGGGATGCCGTATTGCGCGAGTTTGTGGGAGGCAGCACGATTCGAATTCCCCACAACGAGTGAGCTTTGAGTGCAAAAGGGCGCGGCGGATTTTTTGCTTTTTGATGAATGTAAAGCTGGACATCGGTTTGAAATTGTGGATACTTCATATCACAAATGGCGCACCTGGTGCTCAAAACGGGATCTTCGGCGGGGCGGATTATCCAGCTAAAGCTGGGTAGCAATCGTTTCGGCCGCAGCCTGGACAACGACTTCCCAATAGACCATCCCACCGTCTCGACGTTGCATTGCGAGATCTTGCTGGGGGATAATCGGCTGACTTTGAGAGACCTGGGCTCCACGAACGGCACCTTTCTTCATGGTGATCCCGTGACAGAAGTGGAATTGGCAGCAGGCCAGAGCTTCTGCCTGGGAGAGGTTGAGTTTTTTGTGGAATCCACAGAAGTGACCGTTGCCATACCCAAGTTTCAGGTTGAACAACCCGCTCCCCCGGTTGTGCTGGATGATGGTGGCATGCTTTGCACGCGGCATCCCGGATCACGCGTTACCCATCAGTGCACTTTCTGCAAGCAAGTCATGTGTGATGCTTGTGTGCATAAACTCCGTCGGAAGGGTGGCAAAGCATTGAAATTGTGCCCAGTTTGCAGCCATGCCTGCGAACCTCTCAGCGCTAGCGAGAAGAAGAAACGCTCCTTCCTCGGATTTCTCCAAAAAACGGTCAAGATGCCGTTCTTGCGCCGGGGGCAGGCCGACTAACTCCCCAGAACACAGGGACAGACACAAACGACGTCTGTCAGGTGAGTTGCGCCTGGTTGAAGTCGGCGCGAGCAGCAACAAAGCACAAAATTTTTCGGCAAAGAACTTGCCTTGGTCCAACGACCTGCGCTAAATTCTGGGGCGTCGCTCGACGACACACTTATCCTTCCCGGCTGGGTAGCTCAGTTGGTAGAGCAGAGGACTGAAAATCCTTGTGTCGGCGGTTCAATTCCGCCCCCAGCCACCATTCCCATAGAACCGCTGTAGAATTAGCTTTCCCTCCACTTTGGGGGACGCCAGGGGTCGGAAAGTCACAAACGTTGCCCAGCGGGTCAGGCAACGGCCAGGCTTTCCTCGGCATGATGGAGCACAGCATTGACCTGTTTGATACTCACGCCTGGAAACCACTCGATGAAATCCTCGACCCGAGCTCCTCCCTGCAGGTTCTCAAAAAGAGCCCGGACGGGAATGCGGGTCCCCTTGAAGACCCAAGCCCCACTGACCTTGTTGGGGTGGCGTTCCACAGCCGCACATTGGCTCCAATCAATCATCAAAGCTAATTTGCCACTTTGACGGGGGTGCCGCAAGTCCTCTCGGGCTATCGGGCAAGGCGGGGTTGACACGAGTGGGAAATCCCACCACATTGAATGTATGCCAACAGCGTTGGAACGGAAGAAAGCGAAACCCACCGTCGTGGATGAATACGACGTGGCAGCGGATGCAAAGAAGCGGATCAGCCTCCGCCGCGCGAAAACCAAGTATTTTCGGGTCACAGCTTTATCGAACGGGGCCTACTTTCTTGAGCCGCGTGTACTGGTTTCTCCCCAATCCATTCCGCCACGGGTCCTCAATATGGTGGACCAATCGGCGCAGAACCTGAAAAAAGGCATCGCCTCTCTGCCGATCGATCTAACCCCTTTCCTGGAGAAGTAACACCGGCACCATGGCATTCATTATCCGAATGGGAATGCCCCAAATGGCGGAGGTCTGGGCCGACCTCTCCGCCCGAAAGTTGCAGGATAAATTGGACAAGAACGAGGAGAAGTTCTTCAAGAAATTTGTCAAAGTTCTGGGATATTTGGGTGAGAATCCACGACACCCCAGTTTGCAAACACACGAGATTGACGGTTTAACGGTCAGATACGGCTTCAAAGTGTTCGAGGCTTACTTAGAGAACAACACGCCGACAGCCGGCCGGGTGTTTTGGGCGTACGGACCGGACAAGGGCGAGATTACCGTGCTGGGAATGGAACCGCATCCTGACGACAAGAAAGGGGCGTACGCGCGCATTAAGCTCTCTGGATTCCCGCCTGCCACGCCTAAGGCACCTTCAAAGGGAAAGAGTTCCTGATTTCCTCCAGGAACTGCGATTAGCGCTGATTGAGCGGAGATACCATACGAGCTTTCGCTCGCCTATTCCCGTTCGAAAACGAGTGTCGCGCCTTCGGATGTGAAGCTGAGGCGTCCCCCCTCGATGTTGGCTACAACATCATTTCCTGAGAACGAGAGCAGGTACTTGCCGCTCGCACTTTCCCACGTGCCCGATTTGTTTTCGAGAGGCGGTGGTGGTTGATTCCCTGCGGGCGCACGCAGAGAGACCGGCAGGTTTTTGAGTATCGCCTGTTTCTCCGGGGTGGCGACCATGGAAGCCTTTGCAAGAGCCGTTGTCACCCACGCCCGCTGAGCCTGCATCTCCCTGGAAGAGATGTTCGGTCGGGCGCGGCGAACTGCGTAGAGTGTGGAGCGCGGATCGAATTTCCACCGCCCCAGGATGGGTTCTGCCTCAAACTTCGGAGTGCGCCCGGTGTCCAGGTAGGTTTTGAAGTCGGCGAGGTCTGGAACGACCGTGCCGGTGATAGCCTTCACGAGATCCTTGTTTTGGATGATGGACTGCATCCGGGGGTGGCTGTAAATCTCACTGAAAGTCGCATGGCGTATACGCAAGTTGGTGAACTCCGCGTCTCGCCCCAGTTCTTGGAACTCAGGGCGTTCAGCCAAACCTAAAAAGCCCGGATAGTTGCTCACCCGCGCTTCAGCTAACGGATTATTAAAGAGCACACCGGCAAGGTCGGCCATTTCGTAGAAAACAGGCTGCAACGGGTCCACCGCTCGGGCCACTTTGTGCATTCCGGAAGCTTCGAGATCCTTGCCCAAACGGTTGAGCACGCGGATCGTCTTGGGCTCCTGATCGGTTGTGGCTAGCTGGTAGGTCCAATAGCTGAACGGGTAAATGGCAAACAGGACCAGGATCACGTAAGACACTCCGTTCAAAACTCCCAGACTTAAGCCGAGGCGCTGATTCAGTTTTTCCCAGAGCGCGAGGCGCAAATCGCCAGCTTTGTATTTGAAGTAAACGTCCACTCGTTGGTGCGCGTAGGCCGCAGCGACTTTGAACAGAATGGAGACGACGACAAATCCGATGAGCGGGGGCAAGGCCCAGAGCAGAATGGGGCTTTTGACACCGAAAATGCCCAGCAGCGGCTTGATGAGCTTGGCTAGTGGCGAGGCCAGTAGAACGCCGAATATAATACCAAGAAACGAGAAACCAACGCGAATGCCTCCCTGACGGAGGCCTAGAGCGGCGACCGAGGCGACCAAAATGAAGGCCAGAAGCCAGATTGTCATAGCGTAAGCACGATAGAACGGTTTGAGCGAAAAGAATACAAAAATTTTCCTGATGCCTCTGCCAAGTCGGGCGATTGAAAGTGGAAAGCCATGAAGGGGCTCAAGATTTCAGGTTGAAGGTTGAAGGAGAGGGCACAATCCGGTCGGGATCACGCGCTTTGCGCTCTTGGGATGGTCCTCATTTCACTTGACTGCCCATCCTGATTTCCGGGAGGCTCCCTCTCCAAGAGTATGTCCAAGTTACGAGCTTTAGCCATAGGTGCCCATCCGGACGATATCGAATTTCGGATGGCCGGAACGTTGCTCCTTCTTAAGGAAGCGGGTTACGAGATTCACTATTTCAACATTGCTAACGGCAATTGCGGCAGCATGAAGACCAATCGGCTCCAGACGGCCCGCATACGAGCCTTGGAAGCACGCCGATCCGCGCGGTTGATGGGCGCGCAGTTTCATCTCAGTCTGACTAACGATTTGGAAATCTTCTACAACCAGAGGCTTCTGGAAGGGGTTGCAGCGGTAATCCGAGAGGTAAATCCGCGGATATTGCTTACCCACCCGCCGCAGGATTACATGGAGGATCACACTTGCACCTGCCGCCTGGCGGTCACTGCTGCTTTCACGCGAAGCATGCCTAATTACCGCACTCGGCCGCAGCGGCGTCCGGTTGATGGCGAGGTAGCCATTTATCACTGCGTGCCGCACGGGTTCTGTAATCAATTGCGAATGCCTGTCGAGATTGGCGCTTTTGTGAACACCGAGTCTGTTCACGCGACCAAGCGAGAGGCGTTGGCTCAGCATCAAAGCCAGCAGGCCTGGTTGGATTCCAGCCAGGGATTCAACTCCTATCTGCAGATTATGGAAGACATGTCCCTTACCGCGGGGAAGATGTCCCGGAAGTTCAAGCATGCGGAAGGGTGGAGACGACACCTGCATTTTGGCTATTGCGGCCCCAAGGATGATCCGCTGGCTGAGGTGTTGAAGGGTAAGTATCTCATCAATCGCGATTACGAAAAACGGACGCAGAAAGGGCTTTAGTGGTGGGGCGCTCTCGCGCCCGAGAGCGCCTTCTGAGGGCTGGTCGAGGGTCTGTATCGTTTGGGGATCGGCGGCCCGCACGAAGCCGCGCTACCCTCCAGTCGTGGGCGGTTTAAGGGGATGTTGCCTGCGCTTGCCAAAACGGAGCACCTCGTTAGACAATTCGGGATGCATCGGTTTTACATCGGACCGGCGGCGCCCACAACTACCAAGCTTGAACTGACTGGTGGGGAGGCGCACCACGCCGCCAAGGTTCTACGAGTCCGCCCGGGTGAGAAAGTTCAGGTCTTAAGTGGTGCGGGCACTCGCTGGCTGTGCACTGTTTCCGCCGTGCACCGCGACGTTGTGTCGCTTGATGTAACAGAGTCCGAACAAGTGCCTGCGCCCGCTTGCGAGGTGACGCTTGTTCAAGCGATCCC
The DNA here is from genome assembly GCA_942493075.1 of uncultured Verrucomicrobiota bacterium. Lineage (GTDB taxonomy): Bacteria > Verrucomicrobiota > Verrucomicrobiia > Limisphaerales > UBA8199 > JBBQYD01. Next base: position 2,289,112 of record OW818681.1, read on the forward strand.
CAAAGGCAAGATCATCGAGTCCATCATCCAAAAGGCTACCGAGCTGGGCGCTCGCAGGGTAGTGCCGATCCTGAGCGAACGAGTCGTAACGCACTTGGACAAGGAAAGTGCGCAGGACAAACAGGAGAAGTGGCAGCAAGTCGCGGTAGAAGCCATTAAGCAGTGCGGAGCCGCTTGGCTCCTTGAAGCTCAGAAACCGCTGACTCCTGCCGAGTTCGTATCCCAGAAACCCCCATTCGACCTGTCGCTCGTGGCTTCGTTACGTCCAGGCAGTCGTCCTCCCCGGCATGTTTTCTCCTCCTGGAACTCTGAGCATGGAAGACAACCGAGTTCGGTTGCCGTTTGGATCGGGCCGGAAGGGGATTTTACCTCCTCCGAATATGATCTTATCGAGGCATCCGGGGCACGGCCAATTTCTCTGGGTTCGCTGGTGCTGAGGGTGGAGACCGCAGCGATTTACTGCCTTTCGGTGATTCATCACGAGATCGCAGCGGGTTAATAGCTCTTTCCCAGGGACGCTTCCAAATACATGCTTCAAAACGTGGAACGTATTTGATACCTGAAACGGACGTTGCTAGCCTGCACACGTAGAGTCCGTGCCGTGTAGGAACGGGTATCTTAAGTCATTCAGACGCGCATCCATGAAGGTAAACGCCCAGGCGTTTTTTAATTTTTGCTCCGGCCATGTGCCGCTCTTGCGGCAGATGACTTTGCGCACAGGTGAGATCTCCGAGGCAGACGCGCTGGTGCTGATTCGCGACCACGCTCTCATGCAAGATGAGCTGCCCGAGACCACGTGGCGCCGTTTGCGTGAGCTGCAAATTCTCGTCCCCTCAGAGCCAGGCGGTTCGGTTTACCTCCTGGCGGAGCCTGTCAGCCGGCTCCTGGCTTACCTGTTTGATGAAGCGAACCCGGCGACACCAGAAATGGTTCGTGGTTATATCAGTTCGCTTGAGGCGCTGGGACGCAACCTGGTGCGCGCTATCGAGACCGATGATATCACCTTTGTCGGTCTGGCATTCAACGAGATCAACACCTCCCTCAGACGGATTTACGCAGATCTTGAAGAAACTCAGCGGGCGGTTCAAAACGAGGTAGCTGCGTTCAAGGTCAACCGGCAGCAATTCTCCGTCCGCGATCGGTATGGGCGAATCGTTTACTGGATGCAGCGTTTTGTCGAACCGATGGTGGAAATCGTGCGGCCAGATGGTCCTATGGCTGCCGCCTTCGAGGAAACGGAGCGGCTCCTGAGGCTGGCCCGGGAACAATCACTTTTTAACGACCATCCAGCGTTGGAACGGAACCTTCGGTATTTACGATTGGTTCGTCAGCATGCCCTGCGGGTGTTCCAGGAATGCCGCAAAGAATTGCAGCCTTTGTATGAATCGCTGCGCCGTTCCAGTTTCATCGCTATGGGCGCGGCTGCTGCTCTGGAGAGTCTTCAAAGGGATGGTCTGGCGAATTGGGGCGTTCGGCCCCTTATCGGAATCAGTCAGATGCGGGTTCAGGATGTTCCTGGCGATTCGGCGATAGCCCTGGCACTACGGCGAGTCATCGAGCATCCCCCCGAACCCGCTCCTCGAATTGCTGTGCAGGAAACCGAAGAAGCACCCGCCGCACTGGTGCAGCGGCTTTGGCTCGATCAGCTACCGGCGGAGCTTGCGCCCAACCTGCCGGTTGCAGATGCCTTGGAATGGCTGATCACGCGGTACCCTAACAAGAACACGGCGGAACTTTTAGGAGGCTTGGGCGCACTCGTGTTTTACGAGGATTTTCAGACAGTTTTTACGGATTTGCCCGCGCGGGAATACCGGACCCGGGATGGCAGCCTGCATGGCCACCCAATGCGTTTGGAGCAAGACTATGATTAATGCTTTATCCAGGCGTCACTCCGCCAACACACCCTTAGTATGAACGAGCTTCCTTTTCTGCGTGAAGTCTTCGAGCAGCTCACACGGGGGGCCCATTTAGGGCCTGACGACGAGCCGTGGTTCTCAGCCATGAGCGCCAGCTATGAGGCCTATGCTGAATACTACCGCCCCCTGGGATTTGAGTTAGTGCGTCACAAACGGGAATTCTTCTATTTTGAACCGAAGGAACCCGACAAGATTCACGACACGCTGCCTCGTATTGCAGTTTTTGCTTACATCCTGATCGATCACGCAGCCAATCGCGGTCAGCCCATCGAGGAATACCTGCTTGGCGGGAACTTTCTAGCCAGCAACCTTCCACACTTTACCTTGGAACGTTATTCGGCCTTGTTGAGGCAGGTTGATGTGCATGAAGCAGCCGATCTGAAGCGAGTGCTTGATCACATGGAACGGCTCGGCTGGCTGAAATGGACAGGCCCTGATGAGTTCCGTTTTCTGCGTCCATTCCATCGGGTTTTTGACAAATGCCTTGAGCTTGCCGAAACCTCCGCAGCCACAGCACCCCAAACCAGCGAAGCCCCGGCAACCGCCCAATCCACCACTGCAAGCTGACCTATGTTGAACGGACCTTTAAAAGTCATCCTGATCCGCGCAGGTCGATATGATTACGCGGAGGTTGAGCTAGCCGGCTCCGTGCAGATGGTCGGACCAAACAATACAGGTAAAACCACGCTGATTAACACGCTGCAGTTTCTGTACGTGGACGATTTGCGCACAATGGATTTCGGCTCGTATAGTCTGGATCAGACGCTTGCCTACTACTTTCCGAACCAATACAGCTACGTGCTTTTCGAATGTCTTGGAGGCAGGGGCAAGTGCGTGGTGGGTTGGCGCGGGCAGAGCAAGGCTTCCGGAGGCGATCCCGAACGTTTCTATTACCTCGGAGCGTATGATTCGTCCGATTTTCTGGCCCCGGATCAGCAGGTGCGCGAGCCCCGGGACGTAACCGCCCGGCTTTCCATAAAACAATTCCGTCAGATCCGTTCCGCACAAGAGCATCGAGAGATGCTGTTGCCGCCGGAAGGTGGAGACGACAAGGGGCTCGGCATTGTGGCCCTTCGAGACAACAATCGTTTTCGCCGCTTCCGGGAGTCCCTAAAGGATCTGCTAAGTCTGAGCAGCATTACTCAAGAGCAGATGCGCGACCGGTTGCTGACATTGGCCGATGTGCGGACCGATGTGGCTGCGTTGGATGTAAGAAAGCTCTTTGGAGAGGACTACGATTTGATCCGGCGTCGTCGTGATGCCTTGGCCCGCTTTAAGAAGCACGAGCCGCAGGTGCGTCAGCTTGTTGAGCGCAGCTCAGAATTGGATGGCGTGCGGAATGAGTTGGTGGCCCGCTGGACCGATCTGCGCCAGCGCCGCCAGGACTATGAGCAATCCCACCGAACCCGCCTCGCCGACCTGGAGACAGTCGTCGGAAAGGAGAATGAAGCCATCCAGTTGCTGAGCGACGAGCTGGATGATCGGAACCGCGAGAGAGATAGTGGGATTTCCGAATGCGGCGCCCTCCAGGGCAAGTTGGCTGAGCTCGACCGATTGGCGAGATCTTTCGATGGATTTGAACCTGAGCTGGCACACGCGGCCGAGCAGAATGCCAAGAATGAGGAACTGCGCTTAAAGAACCTGCTGGCGCAGGCTCACACCGAATCTCAGGAGAAAGTCCGGCAGAAGATCGCTCTGTTCAAAGACCTCGTGACTCACAAGGAACAGCTTATCGAGAATTTCGATCACCTTGTAGTAACCGAGTTGCGAAAGCATTTTACCGAGGATGACCTGAATCGCGCGTTTGGCATTTTGAGTTTCGACCTGCTGGAGCTTCCGTTGGGTGCGGATGGTGTGGACATTAAAGATAGAGAAGCCGCTCATGCATTGGTTCGCCAGATCAGCGACCGCATTGAGACTGGTCGGTATCGTGATCAGGCAGTGGAGATTCTGATGCGCCCCAGCCGCCGTTCCCTAAGTGAGCTGGCCGATGTGCCTGTGCTGAAGGAGCGGCTCGAAGAGGACCGGAAAACGTTAGGTCATTGGGAGGGCACTCTTCAGGCCATACTGGAGCGGGAGCGCCTGGCTGAGGAGCTCAAACGCCAGCAGTCGTTGTTGGCCGATGTCCAGCGGCAACTGGTTCTGTTTGATTCCTATCAGCAGCAACGGGCCGAGGAACCTAAGTTGAGGCGCGATTTACAGGTCCTTGAAGCACGGGTTAAGACGGTGCGCGCTGCCATCTCGGGGCTCGAGGAAAAACGCGAGGCGGCGAAAGGCCGTCGACAGGAAGCGCAACAGCAAGGAGAGCAGGCTCAAAAATCATACAGTGACCTGATGGTGCGGTTCGACCAGTGCCTCTTTCCCTCCTTTAGTGCGCTCCCGGTGAAGCTCAATGATTTGCCCGCCGATCTCAACCAGGCCATAACCATTTACCTCAAACTGCAGGAGAAAGAACGGCGGTTGCATGAGGATATCACCAATTCGTTGCGCCTGGTCGCCGGGTTGGTTGGCGAGGAGTTCACTGGAGCCGATGACGGTGAGACGATCAAAAACCTGGATAATGAGCTGGAGGCGTTGCCCGTTAAAAGTGATGCACTCGAGCGCGACTGGAATGCGCTCATCCAGGGACTCCGTGGCTTATTCGCCGGTGTCCTAAAGGAACTGGATGCCGTCAAAGTAGCGGCAGCGGATTTAAACCGGCAGTTCGGTAAAATCCAGGTCTCGAATTTGCAGGCTATCAAGCTGGAGGTGCTTGAGGCCGGGGATCTCGTGAGCTGGATTCGCAAGCTGGTGGACATCCAGCAGCCCGGACTTTTTGATGAGGATACCAAGCTGGATCAGACCTTGCGGAATTTCCGGCAGAAGCTCGAGGGCAGCCCCTTGATCTCCTATTCGCAGTTGTTTTCGTTGCAGTTCACTGTGGTGGGCCAGGATGGTGTGGCTCATCATTATCAGGACTTCCGCCAAATTGAGTCGCACGGGACGACCATTGCCATCAAGGTCCTCTTCAATCTCATCGTGCTTCGCCGTTACCTGCGCGAAGAGCAATGCGTGGTCCCGTTCTTCCTGGATGAGATTCAGGCGCTTGATCCGGCCAACCGCGCAGCGGTGCTATCCACCTCCCGCAAGCTCGGCTTCCTTGCGATCACAGCCTCACCAGAACCGATTACTGAGGTCGAAAGCCTGTATTTCTTGCAGCCCAAGCAGGGGCGTATTGTCCTTCGACAAAAGCATCGGGTGGGGATCAATCTCACCCCGTTGCCCGCATGATTGAGCGGCAGCAAGTTTTGGCCAAGTTGGAGCGCCTTATTAGCGAAGGCAGCCTTCCATGGACTACTTGCAGCCGGGAATTCCTCAAGGCGGTGCGACCGCTAATCGACGCAGGGGTTCTCACCCAAGAGCGATCCGGCGCAGGGAGGCGGTTAACGGCCCACAACCTGCAGGCCTTGATTGAATTCAAGCAGCAGGAGTTTCCTGGCGCGGGTGCTGCCGGTTTAGGAGCGCGTGCCGATGGAGTCGCGCGATTCCGTGATTCAAAATCGGTGCCCGGGGATACACCCGAGATTGTTTCGGTGCGAGCTTGGAACGAAGACTCAATCACCAGCCAGGGCAAGGCGATTGGCGCAGCAGCAGCAACCGCATGTTACGGAGTGTTCTCTTTTGTCCTGAATGATACCTGCGACTACAAATTGTTGGGGGCATGCGCACTCGTTGAAAACCCGGCGGTATTCCTGAAATTCGAGCTTTTGCTATTACCAATTGATTTGGTGATCTATGGACGTGGCCGGCTCTCGGAGCGTGCGTTGACCTGGATGGAAAGAGCAGGGGAGCGAGCCACATTCCTGCATCTACCCGATTATGATCCTGCCGGCCTGAGCGAATACACCAGGTTACGCCGGGTTCTAGGAAAGCGTGCCCGCCTGCATCTGCCGCCCGATTTGGAAAACCGGTTTGCACGGTTTTCCAATCGCACGTTGCTGAATAAACCTAACAATCAGGCTTTTCTGGCAGGCCTTCGATCCTGCCCACTCGCTGAGGTAAAAGCCGTGATTGAGCTTATCCACCGGCATAATGCCGGGCTGGAACAGGAAGCTCTGCTGCTGAGCTGAGCTTCCTGAATCAATATCAACCTTTTAAACGATCCAATGAAGCCTGGATCTGGTCGCGCTTGGCTTTCCAATCAGCCAACCGCTTCTGATGTTCCGCAAGCACGTTGGGCGGCGCTTTCTGTGTGAAGCTCGGGTTGCTCAAACGCTCTTCCGCTTTCACAATTTCCGCCTGCACCTTCTCCAATTCCTTGCTCAAGCGAACCTTTTCCGCTGCTGCGTCCACCAGTCCTTCCAACGGCAGATACAACTCACCAATCGGCGAGTGGACAACAGGCGTTCCCTTTTCGGGTTGATAAGCCGGATGAAGCTCAAGCGATTCCGCATTAAGCAGGAGCTTGATTACCTCTGCCTCTTGCGGCGACACGATGCCGGACGGCTTTAAAATGTACTTAACCTTCTTCGCAGCCGGGATGTTGCCCTCTCTCCGGAGATTGCGTCCCTGCGAAACGAGTTCGTAACGGGCATCGACAGCCTCGGCAGCCGATTTCTCCAAACCATAGTGGAAGATGAAGTCTTCATCCAAGGCTTTGGGCCAGGGAGCGAACATGATCGTCTTCCCACCCTGATCCTCTGGCATGTCCTGGCTGTAACCCATGCCGTGCCAAAGTTCTTCCGTAATAAACGGCAGAAACGGATGGAACAACCGAATTGCGTGCGACAGAATAAAGTCAATCACCGCTACCGTGTTCTCTTTCTGAGCGGTATCAGAGCCGTGCAGAATGGCTTTGCTGGCTTCCACATACCAGTCGCAGTATTCGTTCCAGAAAAAGCGATACAGTGTTTGGCTCGCTTCGTTGAACCGGTAATCCGTAAACGCCTGCGTGATTTCGCAAATGGCCTTATCAAGCTTGAGCAAAATCCATTTGTCGTCGTTGGTGAGCCTCTTGGGATCGATCTCGGCTTGCACCTCACCGCCCTGCATCTGGCGGAAACGGCACGCATTCCAGAGCTTGTTGCAGAAGTTGCGTCCCAGTTCCACGTCCTTCTCATCAAAGAGCACATCCTGGCCAAGCGGAGCGCTACGCATCGTTCCGAATCGGAGAGCATCGGCCCCATACTTTGCGATGAGTTCCAGCGGGTCGGGCGAGTTGCCAAGGCTCTTGCTCATCTTACGGCCCTGCTTATCGCGGATGATCCCTGTGAAATAGACATTCCGGAAGGGCAGGTCGCCCATATACTCGTAGCCAGCCATGATCATGCGGGCCACCCAGAAAAAGATAATGTCCGGTCCTGTAACCAGATCGACGGTGGGATAAAACTTCTTCAGAGTCGCATCCGGTTCAGGCCAGCCCATGGTGGCAAAAGGCCACAGCCATGAGCTGAACCAGGTATCGAGCACATCTGTGTCCTGAGTCCACTCGGCACCAGGCGATTCGATTTGGCAGCGGACTTCGGCAGCGCCTGCGGGATTCTGTTTGTACCACACCGGGATTCGATGCCCCCACCAGAGTTGACGGCTGATGCACCAATCGCGCAGGTTTCCCATCCAATGCGCGTAGGTTTTGCTCCAACGCTCCGGGTGGAAGGTAATCTTGCCCGTTTCAACCGCCTCCGTTGAAGGACCCACGGAAGGATATTTGAGGAACCATTGTTCACTCAGGTAAGGCTCGATGGGCACACCACTCCGCTGGCTGTAGCCAACATTGTGCACATAGTCTTCCGTCTTGAGCAGCAGGCCTTCGGCCTCAAGCTTCTCAATGACCATTTTGCGCGCCTCGGCACGATCGAATCCCGCGAAGTCATTGCCTGCCTCAGCCGTCATCGCCCCATCTGCTCCGATGACCACGGTGATCGGCAACGCATGACGCTGCGCCATCTGATAATCATTCGGATCGTGGGCTGGTGTAACCTTCACGCAGCCAGTACCAAACTTGGGATCGACAAACGAATCAGCGATGATCGGAATCTGCTTGTTTTTCAGAGGCAGGAGGCATTTCCGTCCGACAATGCTCGTGTAACGCGGATCTTCGGGATTCACCGCGACTGCTTCGTCCCCCAGCATGGTTTCAGGGCGTGTGGTCGCTACCACCAGAAACTCGGTTGCGCTTGGTTTGCCGTCCGAATCCACCAGGGGATACTTGATGTGCCAGAGGTGACCTTTCTTTTCGGTCATCTCCACTTCCTCATCTGAAAGAGCAGTGCGGGCGGCAGGGTCCCAATTCACCATCCGTTTCCCACGATAGATTAGGCCTTTGTCATAGAGATCCACGAAGACCTTTTGGACGCACTTGGAATAAGCAGGGTCCATGGTGAACCTCTCGCGGGACCAATCGCAGGAGCATCCCAGCTTTTTGAGCTGCTGGATGATGATGCCGCCATGCTTTTCCTTCCAGGCCCACACATGCTCCAGGAACTTCTCGCGTCCGAGGTCATCCCGATGCTTTATGACTCCCTGTTTGCGGAGCGTCTTTTCCACGACTGCCTGGGTGGCGATGCCGGCATGATCAGTGCCTGGCAGCCAAAGGACTTCCTTGCCCTGCATACGGGCTTTGCGCGAAAGCAGATCCTGAATCGTGTTGTTCAGCACATGTCCCATGTGCAGCATGCCGGTAACGTTCGGCGGAGGAATCACGATCGAGTAAGCTGGTTTTGAAGATTTCACGTTGGCTACAAAACACTTTTCTTTGAGCCAGAAATCATACCATTTTTCTTCCACCGCTTGCGGTTCGTATGCTTTGGGTATTTCTGCCATAGGATAAAATTCGTTTAGGGACTGGGGGCCGGTCTCGAAAGGCCAGTTCCCAAAAAACTGCGTCGGTTACTTCTTAATTAATCGATACTCCAGGGAGTCGGACAATGCTTGCAAGCTCGCCTCAATGATATTGTCATGCACTCCCACTGTGCCCCACTCCTGTTTGCCATCCGTTGACTGAATGAGCACACGTGTCCGGGCGCCAGTTCCTGCAACCGAGTTGAGAATGCGGACCTTGTAATCAGCGAGCGCCACTTTGCGCAACTGTGGAAAGAACTTCACCAATGCCGCGCGCAGCGCCTGGTCCAGGGCGTTCACTGGTCCGTCGCCTTCAGCAATCGTGTGTTCGATCACGCCATCCACGCAGACCTTTACACTCGCCTGGCAAACGAAGATCGTTTTCTCGCGGCGGATGGAAACATGGTATCCCTCGATTTTGAAAGGCGGTTCCTGATGCTGCATCACTTTGCGCATCATCAAAGCCAGCGAAGCCTCCGCCGCCTCAAACTCGTAGCCCTCGTGTTCCAGCGCCTTGATTCGGTTGAGGATCTCCTTCAACTCAGGCGTTTCATTGCCCACCTTAATGCCCAGTTCCTGGGCTTTCATGAGGATGTTGCTGCGGCCTGCGAGATCACTGATCAACACGCGGCGTGTGTTTCCGACCGTTGCCGGGTCGATATGCTCGTAGGTCGATACCAATTTCTGGACGGCGTTGACGTGTGTGCCGCCCTTATGGGCGAATGCGGCTTCGCCTACCCACGGCTGCCGGGGGTCATGACGGATGTTGGCGATCTCATCGACGTACTGGGAGAGTTCCCGCAACTTGGGCAGTGACGCAAGCGGCAAGCAACGCTTGTTCATTTTCAGCGCGATCACAGGGATCACACTGGTCAGATTGCAGTTACCGGTTCGCTCGCCGTAACCATTGATGGTGCCCTGAATATGCGTGGCACCGGCCTCCACCGCAGCGATCGCGTTACCCAGACCCATCCCAATGTCGTTATGAGTGTGAATGCCGATCCGTGTGGTAAGCCGCTTGCGAGCTTCGGCCGTGATTCTCTGAATCTCCGAAGGCAAAGTGCCTCCATTGGTGTCACAGAGCACGATCAGGTCAGCGCCTGCCCTCTCTGCGGCCATCCAGCTCGCCAACGCATACTCGGGATCGGACTTATAACCATCAAAACCGTGCTCGGCATCGTAGATCGCCATCCGGCCATGGTCTTTCAAATACTTGATGGTATCGCCGATCATCCCGAGGTTCTCATCGGGGGTGGCACGAAGAACTTCCTTCACATGCAGCAGCCACGTTTTTCCATAAACCGTGACAACCGGAGTTTCGGATTCCAAGAGAAGACGCACTTGGTCATCATCTTCGACAGCCACGCCTTTGCGTCGGGTGGATCCGAACGCTGCCAGACGGGCGCGTTTGAATTTGCGCCGGCGTGCTTCGGCGAAGAACTCAATATCTTTGGGGTTCGAGCCAGGCCAGCCGCCTTCAATATAATGAATCCCGAAAGCATCGAGCTTCTCCGCGATGCGCAACTTGTCCATCACGGAAAAATTGATCCCTTCACCCTGGCTGCCGTCGCGCAGGGTCGTATCGTATATTTCGACTTCGGGTTTCATTGTTTGCCTTGAACGAAAGCGCAATATGTACGAGAAAATTGGGCTGCATGCAAAGCTGAATTCCCCAGGCGCTCACTGTCCTCACTGTCAGCCCCCACCATGATGATTGCGTCGTGGCCCTTGTGATAGAGCAAGCCTGAAGAGGATTGGGCGTCAGGATGCAGTTGCTCTGGTTCCCCTGACTGCCAGTTTGCAGCATGGTTTCGGTTCTTGCAGGTGTCCGCAGCAAAGCCTCATCGCGAATCCTTAGAACATCCGAGAATTGTTGGAGGGGGAAACCCACGGTCAGGGCCATTTAGCTATGGCACGTGCAACTTGATTCAAATTGGTAATACGCCATTTGGCTCCATCGCCGACCAGAGATGCTTGACGTTGAAGCGCCGCCGCAACCCTCGGACTGCGACGGGCCTCGCGAAGCGCGGTCATGCGGCTTTGCGCTTCCTGTCTCTTCATCTGCTTGAACGACACCGCTTTCACTTGGGAATTACATACCGCACCAAAGTGCTCAAAGCAAGGGCGCTGCGGACTATCGGACTATCTGACTATCACACTATCCCGATCTGCCCTCACCAGTTCGTTGATGCTTTTCCGGTTTCAGGTGACAAATGCGCACTGATGAATAGAAGCCGATGGACCGGTCAGGGCGGAGCGTCGCGTGGTCCCGATGAGCCGCTGCTGATGACACGTGCTTTGAGAACAGAAAACAAACGACAACTATGAACCAATCCCCCCACTCCCAGCCACGTTGGCTGTCCATTCTCAAGCTGCTAAAGAGCAGCAGGTTACGCAGTTATAGTTTATTGGCGGCGGCAACTCCGCTCGCAGCCCTTAACGCTTACGCGGCCAGCAGTAGTTGGAATACGGATGCAGCCGGCAACTGGAGCGATGCGACCAAGTGGAGTGACACCATCCCCACCGTTGCCGGGGATACGGCCAATCTGACGTTCAACATTTCGGCGGCCCGCACCGTCACGATTGATACTACGCCGCGGACCTTGGGGATTTTGAACCTGGGCGACCCAACCTCGGGCTATTTTGTCTTTACGCTGGCGGCCAACGGGGGGGCGAATCTGACGTTTGATAACAACGGCAGTGGCGCTTTGGTTGAAAAACTGACGGCAGAGAATACGGCGTTGGATCTGATCTCCACGCCCATCGTGCTGGCGGACAACCTCACGATTAATTCTGCGGTGCCCAGCGCGGGCAACGGCGTTAACTCCATTCAGATCAGTGGTGTGATCAGCGAAAGCGGCGTGCGCACCCTCACCAAGAATGGGCCGGGTCGGATTTACCTTAACGGTGCGAACACCTTTAGTGGCGGCACGGTCCTGAATGCCGGCGAAATCCAGTTCAACAATGTCCTGGCTTTCGGCCCCGGAAGGTTGACGGTCAACGGCGGGTCGCTGGCCGCGCGCACTGCCAACCGCACCCTAACCAATTCGATGACGGTTGGCGGCGATTTCACCTTCAACAGTGCCACGGCCGGAGGCAACAGCCTTACCCTGACAGGTGATGTGGACTTGGGTAATGCGACGCGCACGATCACGGTCGCCAGCACGGCGAATCCCAGCGCGTACATGTCGGGGACCATCTCCGGCGGCAATCCTGCCGTGGGCCTTATCAAAGCTGGCCCCTCGACCTTCAATATCTCCGGTGCGAACACCTTCAGTGGCGATACCCGGATCGTCGCCGGCGGTTTGCAACTGAGCCCGAGCCCGGGCGCTCCGACCGGCACCAGCCTGGCGCTGCAGAACAGCACCGTGGACCTGGATGCAGCCGACGCAGGCACCTTGAGTTTTCGCGGCAGCGTAGGGACCGTGGCGGCGACCTTGGGAGGACTAAAAGGCTCGCGCAATCAGACCTTGCTAAACAGCTCAAGTGTAGCTGTGACCCTGACCGTGGGTAACAATGGCCAAAGCACGACCTACTCCGGGGCTCTGAGCGGCGCTGGAGGCAGTCTGACCAAAATCGGCGCCGGGACGTTGATTCTTTCGGGCGCGAATACCTACGATGGTCCTACCACGATAACCGATGGTTCTTTACAATTGGGCGATGGCGCGGCCGGTGGTTCGCTTCATGCCGTGGGCAACATTCAGAATGACGGCAACCTGACGGTTAACCGGAACAATGTGGCCGTGCAGGGCGTGGATTTCGGTGGGGGCTACATCACCGGTACCGGCTCGTTCACTCAAGCTGGCTCTGGCACAACCATTTTGAATTTGGCGAACAGCTACGGCGGGACGACAACCGTCAACGCCGGCAAGTTGGTCGTCGATTCGCAACAAACCAGCGCGGGTGCCGTTAGCGTCGCTGATGGCGCCAGCCTTGGCATTACCGTGACCGCTACGGCACAGTGGCAGCCCACGGCTCTGACCTTGGGGACCACCACTGGATGCTCGTTGGAATTTGGCAATGTGGCCAACTCGGGCACGACAACAGCCCCGCTTAACCCCGGCTCTGTGACTCGGAATGGAACCGTAACGGTTGACGTCAAGAGCATCAGCGGCGTCATCGCTGTTGGAGGCTCCGGATACCCGCTTCTGGGCAATGTGGCCGGTCCTGTCGCTGGTTATACCTTGGGCACGCAGCCGCCAGGAGTGGTTGGACACCTGGCAATTTCGGGAACCACCCTGGCTTTCGTGGTTGACGCCGTTTCTGACATCTGGAACGCCGCCACTCCTGGAGGCAACTGGGATGTTCTCAGCACGGCCACTTGGTCGGGCAACGCCGCCAACAATTCCCCGGTGAACACGTTCCAGAATGGCGATAGTGTGCTGTTCAACGATAACGTATCTGGTCCGCAGACTGTCACGGTCACGTCGCCGGTTACGCCAGGCCAGGTAAACGTGGATAACACGGCCACCGAATACAGCATCGTCTCCAGCGGCGCGAATGTTATCGGCGGGACTATCGGTCTTGCCAAATCGGGCAATGGCACCCTCACGCTTTCCGGTCCGAACACTTACAGCGGCGGCACCACCCTGAGTGCCGGGCAATTGAATCTGAACGACGGCGGGACGAGCAGCGCTAATTCCCCGATCGGCACCGGCTCTCTGACCATCGTTGGTGGCAGCCTGGGGAACACCGGCTCCGGCGATGTCACTTTACTCTCCAACAATCCGCAAAACTGGAACGGCAACTTCGGTTATGCCGGCACAGGTTACAACCTCAATCTCGGCACAGGGGCTGTCATGCCCAATGGCAGCAGGCAGATTAACGTCAGCGCCAACACCCTAACCGTGGGTGGCGTGATTGCCGGCGGAGATATCTCGCTGACCAAGACGGGTGACGGTGCTCTGGCGCTTTCCGGCGCCAACACCTTTAGCGGCGGCATGATTCTCGCCGGGGGGCAACTATTCCTTAATAATGGAGGCTCCAGCAGCGAGAACTCCGCGATCGGCGTGGGAACCCTGACCATTGGGGCGGAAACGACAATCGACAATACGAGCGGCAGTGACATGACATTGTTGCCGAACAATCCACAGGTTTGGAACGGCAACTTCACCTATGCCGGTGCTACCCATAGTTTGAATCTTGGGCTGGGCAATGTGAGCCTGCCCGCAAGCCGGACGGTGACAGTCAACGGGAATACTCTCACAGTTGGTGGCGTGATCAGCGGGGCAGGCGGGCTTACCAAAGCCGGGTCCGGAACGCTGGTCCTTCTGGGCGTGAATACCTACGGGAACAACGGTGCCGTGGACACGGCACACAACGGCGGAACGTTAGTTCTGGGCAACGATCAAGCCATTGGCAGCAGCCGGTTGAACTTCGGGGATGGCGCCATCATCCAGTCAGTGGACAGTTCCGCGCGGGTGATCACCAACAACCTCAACTTCGGCAGCGGTGCTAACGGCAACACGATCTTCGCCGGCACGGGCAATCTTAAGTTCACGGGCTCCGCCGCCAACGGCAGCTCCAAAGTCATGACGATCAACAACCCGGTCACCGAGTTTAGCGGTGTGTTAAGTGGGGTGATGGCCCGGACGGTGGCTGGCACGGGCGTGCTGATTTTGAGCGGCGCCAACACCTACAGTTTGGGCACGACCATCAATCCCGGCGCAACGTTGCAGTTGGGCAATGGTGAGGGAACGGGTTCACTGTCCGCCAGCGGTGCGATTGTCAACGACGGCACGCTGCGGTTCAACCGCTCCAACGCACTCGTCCAGGGCACACACTTCAGCAGCTTGCCCATCACTGGCAGCGGCTCGGTCGTTCAGGACGGCGAAGGTGCAACAACGCTCACTGCCGCCAACACGTATTCCGGGCCGACGCTCGTGAACAAGGGCTCATTGTTCGTCACTCCCGCCTATCAAGCCGGTGGCGATGTCATTGTTGCCAACAACGCCAGCTTCGGTGTTTCGGCCAGTTCCGTCACCAACAGTGCCGTGATTGGAACTCTAACCTTAGGAACTGGCGGCGCGACCACGCTCGACTTTTCCTATACGTTTGTAGGAAACCCAACCAACGCCGCTCTGGCCGCTGGCGTGGTCAACATTGCGGGCTCCAGCACGATCCGCATTGGCGGCGCCTTCGCTGTTGGGACATTCCCCGTGCTCAAGTACGGCAGTCTCAGCGGATCGTTCAATCCCACGGTCAGCGGTCCTCGCGGCGTCACAGCCACGCTCTCGGACGATGCGGCCAACAAGGTCATCTACGTGACGATAGCCTCTGTGGGTAGTGGCGTGGTATGGACCGGTACCAACAGCGTCTCGCCGAACCTTTGGGACCTGAATAACACTGTCAACTGGCTCATTGGTGGTACGCCTACGACGTACAACGAAACCGTGCCTCCAGGTGATGCGGTCACCTTCGACGACCTGGGCAGCGGGATGGTGCTCGTGAGCAACCTGGTGAGCCCCGCCAGCATCACGCTGAATAACTCGGCGGTCGATTACACCTTCCAGGGCACGGGTGGCCAGCTTAACTCCGCCGCGGGCCTGACAAAGGTCGGCACGGGGGCAGTAACCCTGAATGTTCCGGGTATTTTCTCCGGCAACACGGTGCTTTCCAACGGCACGATCAGCCTCGGCGCCAATCAAACCTGGGCGAACTTGACTGGTGACAGCACCGTTTCAAGCTCTACTGGGACACCGACTGTTACCATCGATAGCAGTCTGAGCACCAGTTTCGCGGGCAGCTTTGTGGGCTCGCTGGGCTTGACCAAGACCGGGGTGGGACAACTCACTCTGCCTGGCAGCAACAGCATTTCCGGCAACCTGTTTGTGAAGACGGGCGGAGTCGTCCTGGACTCCGGCTATATTGGATTGACCACGTATGCCAGCATCGGCCAGAACGGGACCGATAACGGCACCTTGACGCTGAACGGAACGGCCACGATTGCGACAACACATGATCTCAACGTCGGTGATGTCGGCTCGTCCGTCGGCAGCTTGAATATCGAGGACGATGCCAGCCTGACAGTGGCTGCATTCTACATTGGATCGGCCAACGCCTCCGGCTCAACGGCCAGCGGCACGGTCACCCAAACCGGTGGCACGGTCACCCAAGTCAGTACGGCCACTGGCGTGTTTACCATCGGAGGTCGCGTCGAGACCACCTCAGCCGGGGGCGCGGGGATTTATAATCTAAGTGGCGGCGTGCTGAATGCCACCACTGCCATCCGGCTTGGCGGCAGCGGTAACGGCACATTCAACCAAAGCGGCGGCACGCTTAACTGCGGCGTTGATATCAACCTCGCCCGGTTCGCCGGGGCGTCGGGCACTTACAACTTGAACGGCGGCACCCTTCGCACGGCGCGCGTCACTTCCAGCACCGGCGCTAATGCCACCTTCAACCTGAACGGTGGTGTGCTCGTGGCCCGCGAGGACAACACCAGCCTCATCACCAACCTTTCGCTGGTCAACATCCGAGATGGCGGTGCCGTGATCGACACCGCCGGGTTTAATGTTGCTGTCGCCTCGGCGCTCCAACACAGCACCATCGGGGGAGACAGCCCTACGGATGGCGGCTTGACCAAACTGGGTGCGGGCACACTAACCTTGGCGGATACGTATTCGTCTTACACCGGCCCGACGGTTGTGGCCGCCGGCACGCTGAATGTCTCCCCTGCATCGGCCACGAGCCTGAATCAGTTGACGGTCAGTAATGCCACCCTCCGCCTGGCGGTCAGTGGTGGTGTGGCGTCAGTCAACGCAGCCAGCCTGAATCTGACCGGCACTTCGGCGTTGAATGTAAACTACGACCAGTTGCTCGGCGGGTCCGTCCCGGCGCTGAACATCAACGGCGCGCTCACCGTTTCAGGCACAACGACGATCAACGTCTATGGCTACGGTTGGACCGTCGGTTCGGTGACGCTTGTGGATTACACGGGCACCCCGCTGCCGGACCTGAGCAACTTCGTGCTGGGCGCACTGCCCTATGGAATGACAGCTAGCCTGGCGAACAACACCGCGAACGCCTCCATTGATCTCGTGATCACGGCGGCCAGCGCGGTGAACTGGATTCCCCTCGTGGCCAATGATGGATTCGGCAACTCCAGCTTCAATAGCGGATTGAATTGGCAGGACTTCAATCCACCTACTATCAACAACGGCTATTCTACTCGTGCGTTCGGTATGCGTTCTCCCGCAGATAACAACGCCTACACGTTCGGCGGCAGTATCCTGGCCATCGACGAGGGCGGACAAATCCTGCTCAAAGGCACCGGCGCCCAGGTTCTGACGATCGACAACCTGCTTATCAACGGTGGGATTGTGGTCTATGGAGTTTCGACCTTCGACAACTTAGTCGAAACCCTGGCGGGCGCAGTCACCCTCCAGTCTGGCCTGACCAGCACCATGGCAGTCAACGGCAGCGCAAATGCGTCTGAAACCTTGAATGTCATGAGCACAATCAGCGGTGGTGGTAACCTCCGCATTAACGGTATCGGAGGCAATCTTGGCACTGTGGTGCTGGCTGGAAACAATTCCTACTCCGGAACCACGACCGTCTCCGCAGGCACCCTGGTGGTCAACGGCGCCAATGGCCCCTCTCCGGTGACAGTCAACTCCAGCGGCACATTGAGCGGCTCGGGTTCCCTTGGCACCGTGAACGTGCTGGCAGGCGGCACCTTGACTCCTGGCACGCCAGCCCGCGGGGCACTGACGGCCGCCCTCGGCACACTGACAGCCGGCCCGATCACCATTGGCGGCACGCTGGTCATGAAGCTTGATCCCAGTGCCGTCCCGAATAGCGACAAGCTCGTGGCATCAAGCGTGGTGGTCAGCTCCGGCGCGAGCCTCATAGTGACCAATCTGAGCGGGGCGACTTTGTCTGCGGGTAACACGTTCGCGCTGTTCAGTTCACCAGTGGCAGGTTCATTTGCCAGCATCACCCTGCCGCCGCTGTCTGGCTCAGATCTGGTCTGGACCAACAAGCTCGCCGTGGATGGCACTATTGCCGTCCTTAGCACTGCGACGGTCAATCCTAACCCAGGCACCGTGAATGTAGCCGTCGCCGACGGTAAACTGACCCTGACCTGGCCGGCTGATCGCACCGGTTGGACCTTGCAGGTGCAGACCAATTCCCTCGACATCGGGTTGGAAAATAATTGGTTTGACGTGACTGATTCAACCACCACCAACTCCGTTACACTACCGATCGGGCCAGAGAATGGCGCGGTATTCTACCGGATGGTCTATCCGTAATTTGGGGATCGTGGGTGGGAACAACCCCGCAGTCGATGGGACTGCGGGGGATATGAAGGGGATGCTGGTTTGTGGGACTGGCATCCCCTTCGCTTTTTAATGCCGCTGTTTATCCCAACCAGAATGGTTGCTAAATAGTAGTAAGATGGAGCGTTGAGCGAAGACTTTCGGTCAATTCGTCGATTGAAAGTGCACGCTGAAACGGGGTGCCAGAACCTTTTGAGGAGACCTGCCAAAACGGCGGGTTTGAACGGGCGGAAAGAGCTGTTTATGGGCAAAAACTTATTCACAATTCAGAGTCTCAGAAAGCCCCAAAAGCGTCGTGCGAAGACCCGCACAAAGAGGGATCTACGGTTTCTGTTTCCTCGTAAGTCTTTGCATTGCAGTCAACTCGGAATCTGATAACATCATCTTTGACTTGGAAAGTCTTTATGTCCATTAGTAGTGCTAGAGCTGTTTTGGAACACGATATGTTGTGGTTTTTCCCCTTTACTAAAACTGACCTGTTTGGTTGAGTGACCTCGCCATGTATCTGAAGAGTCTAACGGTCTTGGGCTTCAAATCGTTTGCGGACAAAACGACGTTGAACTTCCAACCTGGGGTGACGGCCATCGTAGGCCCCAATGGGTGTGGTAAGTCCAACGTGTCGGACGCTATACGTTGGGTACTGGGGGAGCAATCGGCCAAAGCGCTGCGCGGCGGCGAAATGGCGGATGTCATCTTCAATGGCACCGATGGACGCAAACCTCTCGGCATGGCCGAGGTATCCTTGACCATCGGCGGGGTGGATGAAGAGCACCTGCGGGCGGCTGGGGTGGAAATCGCCTATAGCGAGGTCACCGTTACACGCCGGGTGTTTCGCGACGGAGGCAGCGAGTATTTCATCAATAAGACCAGTTGCCGCTTGCGGGACATCCAGCAGTTCTTCATGGGCACAGGCATTGGGCGCACGAGCTACAGCATCATGGCCCAGGGAAATATCACCCAGATCCTTTCCAGCAAACCCGAGGATCGCCGCCTCATTTTCGAAGAAGCCGCAGGGATCACCAAATTCAAGGCTCAGAAAAAGGAATCGCTGCGCAAGCTTGAGTACACTGAGCAGAACCTCCTCCGCGTTGCGGATTTGGTGCGAGAGGTAAAGCGCCAGATCGGCTCCCTCCAAAGGCAGGCAGGCAAGGCGCGCAGGTACAAACAGATTTCCGAAGAACTCCAGCATCTGGACACACAGCTCTCTCGTCATCAGTTCGATGTTCTACAGGCTGAAATTCGCGAGCGTGAAAGCGCCGCCGAGAAGTTGCGGGGCGAAATCGAAGCGAGCGCAGCCGAGGTGCTGCGTGGCGAAGACGAGATTACTCAGTTGCGTCAGCGGCTGTCTGAATTGGAGCACACGATTGCTGGAATGCAGCAGCGGGGCCTTGAACTCAAGGGCGAGATCGAACGCCACGAGAGCCGCATTCATTTCAACCAGGAACGAGTCCGTGAAGTCTCCGCTCAGGATGAAAAGGCCTTGAGCGAAATCGCACAGGCTGATGAACGCAGCCAGGTAGCCCAACAGGAGTGGACAGTCATTGGCGAAAAACTGGAAGCTGCGGAAGCGAACCTTGCCGGGCTGCGCGAAGCCGTGCAGCAAAAACAACTCGCAGTGCAGGAAATCGAGATGCAGTTGCGGAACCTGCAAGAGGCATTGCGACAGGCCCAGTCCAGCGCCTTCTCAGCCGCGCAGGATCTGAATCGCGCGAAGAATGAGCTCACGGCGTTGGACCTCCAAAAGCAGGGGAATATTGTCCGCTTGGAGAAACTTTCGGCTGAAAAGATTCAGCTCGAAGAGGAGCGCATGCGCCTCGAGGGGCGGCTTTCGGAATTTGCGGCCGACGTCGAGAGCCAAAAGCTGAATGTTCAAGTGCAGCGCGGCACCGTTGAGGAGCGTCAGAAACGCCTCAAGGAAATCCAGGAGGAACTCAATCGTGCAGGGCAGCAGCAGGATGTGCTCTTGCGCCAGCAGGCTGAGAAACGTTCCCGCTTGAACGTGCTCGAACAGTTGGAAGCCGGCCACGAAGGCTTTAGCGCAGGCTCGGTGGCGGCCTTGAAGCAATCGCAAGGCGTCCTCGGTTCATTGGCCGACAAGATCCGGGTGCCTGACCAGTTTATTACGGCGATTGAGACCGCTCTTGGACACCACCTGCAATTGGTGCTTACTGAGCAAAGTCAGGACGCGCGAGCGATCCTGAACGATCTTCAAATCAACCGCAAAGGGCGCGCTAGCATCGCTCCCATGCAGTTTGTCGGAGCAGGGGAGGCCACGGCACCAATCGGGGAATGGACCGCGCCAGAACTCAATGGCGCCCCCTTGGAGGCGGTTGCAGCAGTTCAATGTGATCCTGCAGTGCGGCCGTTGATTCAACGGCTACTGGGGCAGACCCGTCTTGTGAACGATTTGGACGCCGCCACTGCCGCATGGAATGAGACGAATGGCGGGTGCGATTTTGTTACGCTCACCGGTGAGTTCTTAAGCCGTCACGGTGTCTATACCGGGGGTGCATTGGCCGCATCGGGAAATGGCAAAGCGCCGGGCTCGATCCTGGGACGGAAGAACCAGATTCTCGAGCTGCAAACGGCATTGAGCCAGTTGCTGGAGCAGGTTGCGGAAGTGAGCCGCCGCAAAGGCCAATTGCAGAGCGAGCAGACCGAACTACAGGCCAGCCTGCAAGAGGCGCAAACCGAGCTGCGCGCTTCAGAGGTGGCCGTGGCCACCCATGAAGGTGAAGTGCGCGCTTTGCAGAACTCTGAGAGGTTGCTCAATCAGAAGATCGAAACGGTTATTTACGAGATCGAGACCTTGGCCGGGCAGGAGAAGGAAGGTCTGGAGAAACGCGCTGCCTTGGCTGCGCGCGCTGCTGAGTTGGAGGTTCGGGAGCAGGAAATGCAGGCCAGCGTGGCGGAAAACGCGGCCCAGATGGAAACACTGCGCCTTCAGCGCGATACCGGGAATACCACGTTGACCGAAAGCAAGGTGGCATTGGCGTCCGAGGAGCAGTTGCGGGGATCATTCATGCACCAGCATCGCTCGTTGGAACAGCGCATCCGCGAGTTGGGTCAGATCGTCGAACAGCGCAAGAGCGAGCTTTCTTCCTTTGCCAGTCGCAGGCAAACGGCCGAATCGGAGATTCAGCAATCTGCCGCGCGGATAGAGTCGCTCCAGCATGATCGCGACCAGGTGAACACTCAGGTGGCCGAACTGCTCTCCCGGAAGCAAGGGGAAGAGCGCGAGATTCTCACGCGCGAGGAAGCGCTCAGGGATCGGCGCCGTGTGCTCAACGAACAGCAACAATCCCGCGGTAACCTGGAGATTGAACTGGCGCAAAAGAACATGGGTGTCCAGAACCTGCGCGAACGAGTTCAGCAGAAGTATCACCTGAACATCGAAGATGTGCAGAGCGAATGCATCACCATCTCCATGGCGGATGAAGGTCCTGCCAAGGTGCAAGTGATGACTCCCGACGAGATGGCTGCCGCCGGGGCCAGCACCGATTGGGCCGAAGTGACACGCCAGGTTGACACGCTGCAACAACGGATCGATGAGATGGGGCCTGTGAACCTCGTTGCGATCGAGGAGTATGAGGAAACCGAACAGCGTTACCAGTTCCTCAGCAAGCAGCACGATGACCTCGTGCAGGCAAAGATTCAGTTGCTGGAAGTCATCAACCGGATCAACGTTCAAACCAAGGACATGTTCCGCGAGACCTTCGAGCGAATCCGAGACAATTTCCGCAACATGTTCACCGAAGTGTTCGGTGGCGGCAAAGCCGATCTCGTGCTCATGGACGAGAACGATCTGCTGGAAAGCGGCATCGAAATCGTCGCACGTCCTCCCGGAAAACAGTTGCAGACCATCTCGCTGCTTTCTGGTGGCGAGCAAACCATGACAGCCGTCTCGCTGCTCTTCTCTATTTACCAGGTTAAGCCGAGCCCGTTCTGCGTGCTGGATGAGTTGGACGCCCCGTTGGACGAGTCGAACATCAACCGGTTTATTCGCGTGCTGCAACGTTTCCTGGTGCATTCGCAATTTATCATCATCACGCACAATAAGCGCACAATCGGCATGGCCGACGTGCTCTACGGCGTGACGATGCAGGAACACGGTGTCAGCCGTATCGTCAGCGTGAAGTTCCACAAAGACATGGAAGCGCCCGCCGAACAGCAATTGATACCGTCAGTCGCTGAAAGCCTGGCTGGAACGCCGCCCCCCAGTCTGGAAACGTCAATGGCATCGGCAGAACAGCCGGAATCGCCCGAGGTTTTTCTAGCCAAATAGAATCGCGCGTGCCTTCTGCGGCACGCCTCAGTTATAGGAAGCCGGCAGTTCATTGATTCATGGACTGCCTGTTTCCGATTTGAGTTGCCCGGCAGGAGGGAAGGCGGTTACTGTCTTGACATGACATTTCGCCGCCGTTGTCTGTTGCTCATCCTGCCTTTGATCGGCTGCCTGGCTCTTTTCTTGTTTCTGGTGTTTGAAAGGGTTCGCGGAAAAGCCGAACTCGCCAGAAGCCGCCAGGAACTCGCGGCAAAAGGCTACAAATTGACGGCCTCTGATCTGGCTAATCGCCCCGTTCAGGGGCCGAATGGCGCAGAGTTCCTTAGATCTGCTAGGTTTGACGCTGAGGGAGGAAATTCTTATGTCTTTCCCGGATGTCGAACCCTAACGGAATCAGGGAACGCGATCGCCTGTTTTCGGCGGTCCGAGTGGAAAGAAGGAACTGAGACTTTCACCTGGACGAATGTCGCACAGACTTTGCAGAGCGATGCAGCCGCGCTTGAGAAAGTGCGCGATACGCTCACGAATCGCGTTTTCGATAACCAGATGGATTATAGCGCGGGACTGAAAATTGACCTATCGCATTTAGCCGCCTGCAAACTTCCTGCGAGGAATTTGGGGGCTTCAGCACAGCTTTCATTGCACCGGGGGCAGACTCCTGAAGCAACAAAGGATCTGGTGGCCATGGTTCGGCTGCTGCGAATGGTAGAATCTGACAAGCTCTTCATCAGCGAGCTCGTTCGGATAGCAATTGCCGCGATGGCGAGTGCTTATACCTGGGAGGCATTGCAGGCCGAACCGTGGCAGGATAAGGATTTGGCTGAGCTGGCGAATGCGTGGACTGAACCAGGGTTCATTGCCAACATGGAGAGCAGTATTGAGGGAGAGATACTGCTGGTGGATTCGGCTTTCAAGATTCTCAGACAATCGAATGACGCTGCGGCGGAATACCTTTATTGGGATAAAGACATAGCTGCGATTGACAGTGACTCGTCTGAGAAAGGATTGGGTTTGCCGATCCTTTATCGGTCGGCAGCCAAAATGTTGCGGAAGCAGGTTCTTTGCCGGATCTGGCGGTTTGCCTGGTTGGATCACGCCGAAGCTTGGGATCTGCACAATTTCAAGAGGCTTGGGGAGATTATGCAGCAGGCCAAGCTGCACCGCAACATGTCTGAGTTAGAGGCTGACACGGCTTCATTGCTGCGGGAAGCTGAGCCCAAAAGCGCTTACGGCCGCTTGCGAATAATGAGAGACAGCGACCTGGCCATTAGTGCCAATAGTGTGACCAAAGCCATGCGCAGCGAAACCGATCAGGAGATGGTTCTGACAGCGATAGCATTGAAGCGATACTACCTGCGGAACCACCAGTATCCCGAGTCGCTCGCTGCCCTCGTGCCCGAGCTTTTGCCAGCGATGCCCATCGATTACATGGATGGAAAGCCATTGAAATACAAGCGGGATCACGATGGCGCATTCACGCTCTATTCAAGCGGATCCGACAAGGCCGACGATGGTGGAGACAGTTCTGTTGTGCAGAACCGCTCCTCAGGACCAATGTGGAACCGCTTGGATGCAGTTTGGCCTAAGGAGGCGAGCTCGGAAGAGGCGCTGATGCATGATAAATCTCTGCGGCAAGAGTAGAGCACTGGAAGCCAAACGATGCACAAATGTGGCTATTGCGGTAAGGACAACGAGGCTGAGTTTGGCGCCCGCTTTCACGTTGCCCGTAGAGGTTCAGGTCAGTTAACGTATCGCCGGTGAGTCCAAACGAAATCAAGCAGCGAGTGAGTGAACTGAAATGGCACCACTCCATCGATCTGGGACACGGAATCGTGACCCCGGGACAGGATAACAGCCCGCGCAAATTGGCACGGCTGCAACTCCCTGTGTCCTTGGCCGGAAAGAGCGTTCTGGATGTGGGGGCGTGGGATGGCTTCTTTTCGTTCGAGGCGGAGCGGCGCGGGGCCAAACGCGTCCTGGCGACTGATTCCTATTCATGGAACGGCTCGCATGATTGGGGTGATAAGCGCGGGTTTCAGTTAGCGCGGGAAGTCCTGGGCTCAAAAGTAGAAGA
Source organism: uncultured Verrucomicrobiota bacterium (assembly GCA_942493075.1). Classification (GTDB taxonomy): domain Bacteria; phylum Verrucomicrobiota; class Verrucomicrobiia; order Limisphaerales; family UBA8199; genus JBBQYD01. Next base: position 2,313,487 of record OW818681.1, read on the forward strand.
TCAGGACATCGACATCCTGGATCTGAGTCCGGAGAGGGTAGGGGGTACCTATGACGTCGTATTCTTCCTGGGCGTTCTTTACCACATGCGGCATCCCATGTTGTCCGTCGAGCGCGTCGCCAGCATTACGAAGGAAATGGTCGTGCTCGAAACCGCGGTAGATATGCTGAGCTGCCGCCGGGCCGCGATGGCGTTTTATCCCGGAGATGAACTGGGCAATGATGCCACCAATTGGTGCGGGCCGAATCCACAGGCAGTAGTTGGAATGCTGAAGGTGGCCGGCTTTAAGCGAGTGGAGATTGTGGCTGGACTGCGTCCTCTCTGGTTTCGTGTGGCACGGGCGCTCAGAGATAAATTCAAAGGCCGCGGGCAGTTTTTTAGTCTCGCCCGAACCGACCGCATTGTCGTGCACGCCTGGAAGTAGCTCCAGCATCTCGATACACCGCTATCGTGGGCAACCTGCCCAGCACAGCCAGGAGACAGCCCGAACGGACCACCTGCGTGAATGACAGGTGGTCCAGGCGTAAAGTTTTCCGTCAATTACTGGTCAGTCGAACCTGGAAGAAGAGGCCCCCACCAGATGGGAACGACGCGTGAGCCAGGTTGACACTCAAAGCCCCGCCGTCTTTCGACCATGCGCCCGCATCGCAACGCGACCAGGTTGCAAGGTCACTGGAGAACCAGAGTTCAACCGTTCCCTCAAGGCTGGAGGCGTCAAGCTGTAGCTGACTTGCTGATGTCATCCGAGCGTTTGTCAGGCTCGGAGCTTCGTTGACTCCCGGCGTGCCGAATCCCACCGCACTGGGACGCCAATTGGCGGCAGTGCTCCAGGCGGCTTCCTCTGCTCCCAGATCTACAGCCACCAGCGAGGCTCCGCCGCCCTTTGTCGTGGGATACCACGAGCCGGAGTAAGTGAAGCTCAGAATCTTGTTCGTGTTCGGATCGAACAACGAAAGCAGCTCTCCACCTGAAGCAAGTTTTCCGCTGGTCCAGGGGATCAGTTGAAGACCATTGGTTTGGTAACGCGAGGCAAACGCACCCAGGTTTTTGACGAGCACAACTCGTCCATTGGGTGCGAGCATGAATGGCGCGAACGTATGAGTAATTCCCGCTCCGAAGCTGATTCCATCCAGGTCGAGTCCGTTGGTGCCTGTGTTGCGCAGTTCCATCCAGGTGAAGTCATCCGATGTGTTCGTGCTGCCCGCTGGAACCGGCGGTGAGAACATGAGCTCGGTGATTCGCAGAGCTGCGTAGTTCATGGGAGGACGCTCAACTGTCAGTGTATTCTCTGAGAGCGCGCTCCAGTCTGAACCGTTGAAACCACGTGCCTTGATTGTCATGGTCTGGTTCACCGCGAAGCTGGCAGTGGCTTTGCTCACCGCGCCTGTGGCGGTCAGCGAGAGATCAAAATAGACATCAGAGCTCGTATCGCTGCCCTGATGAAGTTCCACCGCGAGAACGTTTGTGCCGGTCCGTAAGAGATGCGCCGCGCTAGGCGCCATGTTGTAATAGGTGTTTTGCTCTGGCGATCCAATGGTGCCTGTTGCATAAGTGGCATAGGTGGTAGCGCCCCCATTCATGTTGCCCCTGGCGATTTCAGTGCCGTTCAAGTAGACGATCGCGCCGTCATCCCGAAGCAGTTCGAGGGGCAGATTTCCAGTCCCGTAAAGCGTATCGAGGGTAAAATGACGACGCAGATACGTTGTCGTGACCTGCGGGCCTGAGGTGCCACTGACATAACGGCGGGTGACTGTGGCCACTGGATTGGCAGTGGCTGTTCCGGCGTAGCCCAGAATCGCGGGACCGTGGGCCCACGAGCTGTCTGGATACCCGAGATCCCGCCAGGTCAACCCGGCAGAAGCCGCCGGTTCGTTACCTGCATCATAATAACGCCAATCAGCCCCGCGGCTGACCAGCACCTGAGGCCCTTTCGAGTGGACCGCAAACGCTGATGGATTGATGCTGCCATCCGGCAGGCGCGGATCCGCGCCATTCGTGGTGTAGTAGAACGTCGTGTCCCCAAAGACTTCAAGTTGCTGCCCAGCGGGAACGGTTTGATTCATGACCGAATACTCAGGCGCATTGATCTGGGGCAGCCACCCGTTTGCGCGGAACTGGCTAACCACGATGTCGCGGCGTTGCGGCAAGTAGTTATTGAGGACGGTATTGCAGGCAGGGAGCCACGTGGCATCCCGGGTCTTTCCACGACCCCAACGAGCAGATTCCCCGATGATAGCCATGTCAATTTCATTCATCCGGTCGCGAAAGCGTTGAATGCTATTCGTGGGGTTAAGCGCGCCATCGCCGAATAGATGTTTCTGCACCAGATCGGCGAAGCGGCGCCGATACTCCGGATGCTGGCAAAGACGCAGGTGTAGTGTGGCCGGGTTGAAGCTCTCACGCGACGTGAAGTTGGCTCCGGCTGCGGTGATGTCACAAGTGACTGGGAAATCAGTACGCGCACCCAACGAGTGCTCGGCATCGTGCCGCAGCCACTGAAAACCTCCTGGTGTAACTCGGTTGAACAGCCCATACATGTTGTTGGGCATGCCTCCCCAGATGGAAATGGGCGAGTCCGGATCGCCAGTAAAGTAAGCAATAAGCATGTAGACGATGAGATTATCCTGGTCCAGATAGATCGGGTGAGCAGGGTTGCGTGTGCCGTCCGGATTTAAGCCGCGCACACGGTAATAGTTGTTAGCATAGGCGCCGCTGAACCCCTGGTTGACCGCGATATTATGCAAGGCATAGAAAGCGTCGAAGGTTCCATCATTCGCGGTCGTGGTGTAGCCGGGTTGGCTGGTCTTGATGCAATCCCAGTCGTCATTTTCTCCTTTCAAGTAGGTCGCGGCATAATCGGCATCGCCTCGCTCCTGCGTCTGGTAAAGGCCCCAGTAACGTCCGTTAATATAAAGATGATAATAGCGGCTGCGGGTGTAAGGCATGCCCATGTCCCGCTGTGAATCGCGCGAAAATGTTTCACGAATAAAGGTATCCAAGGTGCTATTCTCGAAAGCCCACGAGTAGTTCTGGGAAGTGCGCAGATCCACTTTGTCAAACTCGGTGGCTCCTTCACTGCCAAATAAAGGGAAGGCCAGTTTGCCATCCCCGTAGTCCGACCGGAAGAACAGCCGGAGCGAATGCTTGGGATTATCCGTGCTACGGCTGAACGCGCCGCGAATCCGCATGCCCGCATCGATGTGGAACTCGGATGAGGAGCCATGCACTGGATCAATCAGTTCTACCGAAACCGGGCGTTCCCAGGCAAAACCGTCATTGCCTGGGTTGACGTAAATGCCCGATTGCGGGCTGAAGAGATTCTTCAGGTCGGTGACCAACGAAATGGATGGGATGGCGTTGGTCATTGCCTGGCGCAGACGTGCACCATCGTTTGCCAGTATCGTTTGGTTCATTCCGTATTCCATCACGTGATTGTTCACCTGTCGATTCGCAGGCCATCCAGTGGGGGGCGTTGTGGTCTGGCGCAGGATTTCCTCAAGAAAAAGCCAGGTTACGGTGGTCACATTTTGCCGGATCGTCCCCTCCTCGACCACTGAGGCCCGAAGTGTGGTCGTCTTGTTTACTGGTATCGGGGTGCTGAAAAGGGGTGAGTTTGTTGTGGGAACGCTCCCGTCGATGGTGTAGCGAATGAGCGCGCCGGGATTGGTGCAAGCCAGCGAGACGGTGAATGCTGTCTTCCGGTAACCTCGCGGTTCACTGACCGTCACCGTGGTTGTCGGTGCGGTGAAACCGTCCGCATTGGCAGCGCGAGGTGTGGGCTGCTTGAAGAACGCCGGAAATACCTGGGGCGTACGCAAGCTCAGTCGTGGGGCTATCAGGAAGTCGACGTCGACAGCAGTATTGTTGAACGCTGAAATCGTCAGGACATTGTCGCCCGTGACAAATAGGCTGTTGGGTACCTCGAAAGTTAGCCATTGCATGGCGTCCGCCAGTGTGCGTATTGCTGTGGCTGAACTGTTCCAGGCGGGGCTGGCAGGGGCATTGAGCGAGCCAAGGACAGTACCGTTGAGGCTTGCCCGAAATCCGTCAGCACAACGAACATACAGGCGGACCTTGTCGTCAACGGCGGGTATTTCGTTAAGTGAAAAGGTCCATTCGGCATCCAGACGGGAATTGACGTTGCGCATGGAGGCAGCCACATCGGTATCGATCAGTGAGCCAATGGCACCCGTGTGCAGGATCGATCCTTCCGGATCGCCCGTGAGCTTGAACACCGCCGGAGAGAACGTTGTCTGATAACCCTGGGCTGCCGAAAACTCCAAGCCGGCGTCGCCGCCACCTTCGAAGAACACCAAAGTGACCTCGTAGCTCCCAGCTATCGGAAAGTTGAACGTCGCCAGACTGGTATCAAAGCTGCGTCCGGTGGCGAATTCCGAAACAAATTCGGCCCCGTGTCCTTGAATGCGAAGCCGGAACCCGTCATCGCTTCCCACAGCGAAGGTCCACATCCCCGCCGTTGGGAGGCTGATCGTGCCTTTGGCCACAACTACGAAATTGTCCCTGTTCTCGCTGATGAACGTATGACCGGGAAACACAGAGTTCTTAGTGAAACTTCCCGCCGAGGAATTCGCCTGGAAATCGATGACCTCATAATGGGTAACGATGGGATAGGTTCGATCAGTTTTCCACGAGCTCGGGCTGGCCGCCATTCTTTCGGCCGCATTCACGTCACCGACCGTTGCATTCATTTCGTAGTACTGGACCGTGAAAGACCCTTGCGCTCCGCTGAACCCAAGTGCTCCTGTCCCGTTTATCCAGGGCGCCGTGCCGTCCGAATTAGGCACTCGAAAACGATTGGGTGTTGCCGCGCCGACAAACTCACGCTCAGGCGATCCGCCTCGTCCGTAGGACACGTCCTGCATCTGAAGTGGGAAGACCGGGGCAAACTCGTTGGCTATCGTCATCCCATCCGGCTTGATAAGGCCAAGGTACTCGCCGTCTTTAGAAAGGCTGAAACTGGCATGCAGCTCGCCATTGGTGAGCGAGAGTGGCGAGCTGTCCGCAAAGATGAGGAGATAACCGTTCGCCGAAATGGTAGTTCCGTCGGGGATGCGCCACTTGGTGGGTGAGGTGGCCTTGTCTGTGAGATACCAACCACCGACGTCTACGGGTTCCGCCGAGGTATTAATCAGTTCGATCCAATCCGCTGGTTGACCCGCGACGGTTTGCAGCGTGGTCTCATTATCGGCCATGAATTCATTGATCAGCACCTCCGCTCGCGCGGCTTGCGGCAGGACGGTGCAGAACGCTCCTATAACAATGGAGGCCATAGCCCATATCAGGCCCTTGGTGGTTTGGATGGAGGAGGGAAGCGGTTTCGTGGAAGTCATAGAATTTGCATCATTGGCCGATTTCCTGGACTATTCTCCTGCAACTGCCGGAACCCGTCCCTACCGCACTTCGGCCATTTCCAGATCCTCGGCAAACTAGTGGACCTTGGATAAGCCGCTCGTTCCCTGTACGGCAGCAAGTGAGAGAATTGTGCTTAGATCTCACAAAGCATAAGCCAACAATGACAGAACCCAACTGCGACATCAACCCTGCTCTCGATCCTCGCCGGTTTTCTCCCAGAAGGAAGGAAAGGCGGGTGCTCTCGCGAACAGGGTTCGGGTAATAATGCCTCGGTATGGACTCTGCCTTAGGCACCAGCCCATTGGGTTCGTAGCAGTCTAACGGCTTCAGGAATTGCTTTTGCCGGGTCTCCTTTGCACCCGCACTCAAAGCTCACAAAATCCTGGTAACCGATCATTTTCAGGCCGGTGAAGCCGAGAGTGTAATCATCACCTTGGTCCTCACCCGGGACTTTACGTTCCTTGCGGCTGGCGATATGCACATGATGCAGATGCGAGCCGGCGGCTAGAAACGCCGCCATGTCATTGGTCTCCTCCCACGTCATGTGCCAGAAGTCTCCCATCACAGCGACACCCGGGTGGTTCACATCCCGGCAAATCGCTGCGCCATCAGCGACCTGGCGGAGAAAGTGACATTCCCGGCGATTCAGCGGTTCGAGCAACACCCTGGTGCCCGCCTTTTTCGCGTGCTCACCCAGTTCAGGCAGCAATTTCAGGAGCAGCTCGCGCGACTCCTTATGGCCCAGCTTGGTTTGATCATTGAATGCCGGCACTACGATCATCCCTGTGGCGCCCAAGGCCCCGGCAGCGGTTAAGATCTCCTTAATAGAGGCGCTCGCTTTCTGCCGAACGGCCTCCTGCTCTGAGATCAGCACCCCCTCAAAACCAGCGCATATAGCGCTCACCCTTACTTTTCGACCGTGAAGCGCTTTCTGAAGTTCTTCAACCCGCTTAGCCAAACCACCGCCCCCGAGCTCAACGCCTTCAAAGCCGTGCTTCTCCAGAAAATCCAGCTTTTCACCCAGCGAATTGCCCGGGGCAACTCCTTCCTGACAGGAGAGCCGGAGTCGGCCTGCCTGAGCAGGAGTGGGTGGTTTTTGCGCAAAGGTTCGGGGCAGGGTGCCCGCGCAAATGCCTGATATCGATGCGATGGCGAAAAAGCGACGGCGGTTCATGCCCGACGTCTTAAGCTAATACCGCAGGGAATTCAACGCATTTCTCCCGGCCAGGAGAAAGTCACAGGCACCTAAGGAGAATGCAACGGGAAGCAGCCGCTAGATCCCGCGCTCGTTGATGATTATGTTTTTCTCACCCAGCACGATGACTCGAGGTTTCCAGTCCTTTCCCTCTTCGGCATCTACTTCGGTAAAACTCATAATCGTCAGCTTATCGCCTGGCTTGCCCAGGTGAGCGGCAGCGCCGTTCAGGACGATCGCCTTGCTGCCGCGCTCGCCAGGAATCGCGTAAGTTTCGAAACGTGCCGCATTAGCCATGTTGCTGCACAGGATCTTTTCATAGGGCAAAAGCCCCACTTTTTCCATGAGATCGAGGTCGATGCTCATGCTGCCTTCGTATTCAACGTTGGCAGCGGTGACTCGAGCCCGGTGAATTTTCGATTTTAAAAGATGAACCAGCATAATGTGCGGTATCCACCACACGTATATCGCTCAAATATAACGCCGTGCGGGGCGGATGCAATCCTTTGTAGGAGGCGCACGGCGGTGAGTCAGCCGAGGCCCATTTGCATTAACCAACCTTTTCCAATAGCATACTGGAAATGTCCGTCAGTTCCTCCGAAGCCGCAATGTGCAACTGGCTCTGTGCCGGGCAGGATGTCTTTCCAGCGATGCTGGCGGAAATCGAAGCCGCCCAGGAAACGGTCCGGTTGGAGGTATATATCTTTTCCCCGGATCGCCTGGGAGTTGATTTTCGCGAGGCTCTGGTGCGTGCGGCACAGCGTAAGGTCAGCGTGCAGGTCCTCGTCGATGCCCTCGGCTCATCCAGCTTGCCCGTCGATTTTTGGCGTACGCTGATTGAGGCGGGCGGGGAAGCCAAGCAGTTCAATCCTCTGACCTTGAAGCGATTAGGTATCCGAAATCACCGCAAGCTCCTGGTTTGTGATGAACGTGTGGCTTTTGTGGGCGGGTTTAACATCGCCCCGGAGTATGAGGGAGACGGGGTTGTCTCCGGTTGGTGTGATCTGGGAGTGCGTTTGACCGGTGCTTTGGTTCCGGAACTGGCTCGTGCCTTTGACGGCATGTATGCCCGGGCGGAGCTCAAGCATAAACGCTTTCTTCCCCTGAACCTTCCCATACGAAAGAAGCGGTTCCGCATGGAGAACCAGCAACTCCTCCTGAGCGGCCCGGGCCGGGTGGGGAATCCGATCAAACGAGCGTTGCGGGTCGATTTAGCCAAGGCGAAGGACGTGCGGATCATCGCGGCTTACTTCCTGCCTACCTGGCGCATCCGGCGTGACCTAACCCGCATCGCGCGCCGGGGTGGGAACGTCGAAATCATCCTGCCCGCGAAATCTGATGTCATGGTCTCGCACCTGGCGGCCCGCAGCCTCTACCGGCGATTGCTTAAAGCCGGGGTGAAGATTTATGAGTATCAGCCTCAAATCCTGCATGCGAAACTGATCATCATTGATGATATCGTTTATGTAGGATCGGCAAATCTGGATCAGCGCAGCCTCAACATAAACTACGAGCTGATGGTTCGTTTCCAGGAGTCAGATTGGGCGGCAGAAGCGCGGAAGCATTTTCTCGAACGCCAGGAGCATTCGCTGGAAATCACCCGTGAATTGTGGCGCGAGTCCTGTTCATTCTGGCGCCGGCTGAAGCAGCGGTGGGCGTATTTTCTCCTGGTCAGAATCGACCCGCTGATCGCCCGCTGGCAGATCCGGGCTATCCCGGATTAGGTGGAACTCTGGCGCGAGAGAGCGACAAGATACCGCTGGAGCCGGGTGATTTCTTCAGGCGCTTCTTGCCGGGCGTAAATTTGGTGCAGGTTGCTGCAAATGCGCAGCAGCATGCGCCGGGGAGTCACAGGCGCCAAATAATCATCCCGCACGCTGAAATTGCCCTGCAACAGGTACTGGATGCACGCCGCCTTGGTCAAAAGTTTGCCGGCGTTGAACGGGTCAATAAACACCTCCTCAGATGTCGATTGATATCGGCAAATGAAATGCCCCGGCAATCCAATCCCTGTAATCGGGAGTCTCAGCCTCCGACTGATGAGCAGATAAATGAGGCAGAGATTGATGGGATTGCCGATGCGGCGATCCAAAACCCGGTTCAGGTAACTGTTGTCCGGATCGTAATAATTCTCGGTGTTCCCGCGGAAATTTAATTCGGCGAAAAGGTATTGGTTTAGAACTCCCAGGAGTTCCTCTGCCGGAGCACTGAAATCTGCCCGTTCGCGCACATCGTCTGCGTAACTGTCGAGCAAAGCCTGGTAGCCACCAACGTTGATATCAGGAAACTGCGTTTGAGCCAGCAGCCAGGCGCCAGCTTCCAGATCACAATCTTCTCCCTGCTTCAGGCAGAACTCCAGGAATCGGTTGTCTGAAACCTGCCTCTCGAAAAGCTGCACTATTTCCCGCGCACGGCGTCGCAACACGGGGTCTTCGCTCAACAAAAACGGTTTGACCCAGTCGGCAGCTTCCGGTCCGGAGGAGATGATGCGCTGCCGGACAACCTGGTAAACAGTTGGATCTTCGTCAGCCAGAAGGGAGATTAAAGCGCTACGCTGGCTCGCCGAGAGCTGTTCAGGAAGTTCCGTTGCGCTACCGAGTCTCATTTCTCTGAATCTAATAAAGCAAGTCTCACGCAGAATTTCAATGAATAAAGGGACGGCCTCGCGTGCCTCGGGTTGTAAAACCCTTAGGCTTTGCTGCGGATCTCCCGCCATGACGCGGCGCCGATCATGAAGATTCCAGTGAGTTCGAGAAGAACATTGACTCTCACGCCCACTATCGGAGTGCCCAGGAACTGGTCCACGTGATGGAATGAGGTGGCACGAACGATGATGAATGTCATCGTGAAAAACACACCGGCCAACAGCAACGCGTGGCGGCGCCAAAAGGCGCGAAACCGCCAGGACACCAGGAACAGCAACCATCCCGCACCAATCAGGAGGATCAGTACGAAAGCCTCCTGGACACCACGGCGCTTGGCATACCAGCCCTGCTCACGGGCCAACACTCTGCCCAGATCCGTGAACAGCGATTGGAGATCCAATTGCTTGTTGAGGCAAAGCAGCCCCATCAGTCCCGCGACCCAGTACCATAGGAGACGCCCGCGGTTGTCAGCCTCCCTCTGGCGCCCGGCCCACCATGCAAGCAGTGCGCTAAGCGCGTAAGCTGCGACAGTGAACCAGCCCAGAAAACCAGGATCACCAATCTGCGGGCGCCAATGCAATTGGCTCAGTGCTGTCATGGGAGTTGGAGATTAGGGGACCGCAGCGGTTTAAACTTTTTCAGTCCACCAGGGATAGCTTGTTGTCGTAAGCCACATCGTTGTCGTAAAGTTCCGGACTCTCGTTGTCACGGCGGATTACTTGCCTGTGTTCTGCAAAATCTGCTTGTCCGCCACAAGCCGTTCACGCAGCCGGTCGTAGTTCACGTCTTGCACCGATGTCTGGTCTTCGATCGCCATCACCGCTGCGGTGGCCGCAGACTGGCCGAGCACCATGAACACAGGCTCCATTCGGATGGAGCCGTAAGCGATGTGTGAGGCGGAAACACAAATTGGAACCACTAAGTTGCGGCACTCCGATGCTTTTGGAACGATCGCGCCAAGGTCTATGGGGTAAGGCTGCTTCAGCCACACCTCCACATCCCCTTCATTGCGGACGTGACCGCTTCGATCCACATAGCGTTGCACATTGTGGGAATCCATCCCATAGGCTGCCATCCCCACAGGCTTCTGTGCCACCGCTCGTGCCTGGCAGTGATTTTGGGTCATGACGGTTTCACCGACCATTCGGCGTGCCTCCCGCACGTAGAGTTGTTCCTGCCAATGCCCGGTCTCTACAAATTCATCCCGACACATCCCCCAAGGCGCGAGTTTTTCCCGGATAGCCTCCGGCACGCGTGGGTGGTTAGCCAGGGTCCACATCAAGCCCTGCTGATAATGCTTATGTCGCTCCGTGATTTTTGCACGGTCTTCGTCGCTCGCCTCGGGATAGGCATAGTTCTGGCCGATATAATCGGTACTGAACCCGAGCCGATTGTTGATGTCGGTCTTGCGGTTTGGCATCAGAGCATGAATCCACGGGATTCCTGTTTCACCCGCCTCGAAGTTGCGGAATAGGAGTTCGTAATCCAACTCCCGGTAACCAGCCGGCTTCCTGATCGGAATACGATTCTCAGGCTGATCTGTCAGACAGAGCCGAAAACAGTAGGCCTGAACGCGTCGATCGCCACTCCCTTCGATCCCGGGCCCGGTCGGATCAATTCCTGGGAGCAGGCCGCTGGTCGCGTCCCCCTGGCGTACGTAAGGATCTACACCTGCCTGAAACTGGTGAAACTTGGCCTGGTTGGTTTGCACCCCGTTCAAGGTCTCTCCGTACTGGGAATTGGGTTCCCGGCCGATGGTATAGGTAACCCCGGCCAGCGCCATCAGGTCACCTTCATACGTGGCGTCGATGAACATTCGGCCGTTAAAAACGCGGCCTGACTTCATCCGAATCCCATCAATGCTTCCCGGGGTGCTCGAAACGAGGCCTGTCTTCCGGTTCAACTGTTCGCCGTAAACAACCTCGATTTGGTGCTCCCGAACAAAATCGTTCAGAATGCTGAGCGCCACGGATGGTTCGAAGGTCCACATTGACGCATCGCCAGGCGCATTTCGGTTCTGCCCCCCAGTGCGGTACTGCTCAAAAGTCTCATACTTCCACGAGGAGGGGCTCTCATAATGGCGGAGCACGCGGGTATAGAATTCCCTTGCTATGCCGCCAATGGCCTTCTTGTTGCCAATATCTGTTTGGCCAAGCCCGCCAGTGGTAAGACCGCCGAGCCGTTGTGTCGGCTCGATGAGCACCACCGTTTTTCCCATGCGTGCCGTCTGCACGGCAGCCGCCACACCCCCAGCGGTGCCGCCGTAGATCACCACATCGAAAACGGGCTTCCCGCCCCGCTCAGGACCCAGGCAACCAGCCAGGAGAACGATGGCCATGAGTGGTTGAAGATGGGTCAGTATTCGGAACTTCATAGGTCGCAGCTTACGAAGCATAACCGGCTTTCGGGGTTTTGCGGGGACACAGTGCTCTTTACGGAGCCTTCTTCGTGGAAACTTTCGAGCCTTCAACGGAAAGCTTTGAGAGTGTCTCTTTGAGCTTGGCTTCACCCTCAGGATTAGCGGGTAACGGCTCGGAATGAAACGCTGGCAGCAAGTGTTCCCAAACGATGTTCAGTTGTTTTTGCATGTCGCCCGTGTTCGCTGTGATTGCGATAACCGCATCCTGCTCTGGCATGACGATGCAAAACTGCCCGTCTTTCCCGTCCCCGCGGTAGGCACCGTGCCGGCAGCGCCAGAACTGGAATCCGTAGCCTTGAGTCCAGTCTCTTTCAGGGTCATTGCCATTGGAGACCTGCTTGGAGGTCGCTTGTTCCACCCAGGTTGCTGGGATCAACTGCGTCTTTCCCCAGTTCCCCTTCTGGAGATAAAGCTGGCCGAATTTGGCAATGTCTTCTGTGCGGATCTTTAATCCCCAGCCGCCTAGGGTGATCCCTTGCGGGCTTGCCTGCCAATCAGGGTCTGCGATCCCCAGGGGCTCAAATAGACGGGGCTTCAGATAATCGAGGACTGTCTCGCCGGTTACCTTCTGAACGATCGCGGAAAGCATGTAAGTCGCCGGGGTGTTGTACATGAAATGCGTGCCGGGTTTGGACACGACAGGATGCGCGAGGAATGTTTGAACCCATGTCTCCTCCGGCTTGAACTTGGGCTCCGTTTGATGCCCGGTCGACATCGTCAGCAAATCGCGCACGCGCATGGATTTTAGATTCTCCGAAGCATTCGTTGCAGCTTCCGGAAAATACTTGAGGATGGGATCGTCAACGTTGAGTTTGCCATCGGCCACGGCCATCCCAACAGCGGTCGAGGTGAAGCTTTTGCTCAGCGACCACAGGACGTGTGGCTTGTCTGCGGCCTCGGGTTTCCACCAACCCTCGGCTACAACGTGCCCATGACGGACCAGCATGAAGCTATGCATGCTCCGAACTTGTTGGTCGGCCGCCTGAACAAAGGCTTCTACCTTGGCTGAGGACACCCCTTGTGCTTCAGGCGAGCTGTGAGGGAAACTAAAGGATGCTCCATAGGCGAGCGGAGTGCCCAGACAGATCAGGACCAGAAGCAGGGTGGCTTGTTGAACTCGGTTGAAGAGGGATGCGTTACTGGATTTCACGCGACTGATAATGGAAGAACCGTTCTGCGGTGTCGAGCTCGACAACTTCACGACCAGGAGGGCCAATCAATGCGGGCTGTGATCTGCAAGCAGCATTGATTGGCCCATGAAGGCTTCAGATTTTACTCGGTCTCAGGAGCCTCGGGGGCGATCGGTGCACGGGGCGGACGAGGCGGGCGGGGAACTTTGCCTGACTGGACATCTTTATCCAGGGCTTGACGCTCCTCGCCACTGAGTTGACCGTCCTGATCCGTGTCATACTTCTCCATGAGTTCCGCTGGCGGGGGGCCTTTAGGACCGCGCTTGCCGCCTGCCGGTGGCTGAATCTTGCCCGAAGCGATATCAGCATGCAGGGCTTGGCGTTCGGCTTGATTCAATTCGCCGTCCTGATCGGTGTCATACTTCTCAAGTACATCCTTCGGGAGGGGCGGGCGGGCTCCCGGAGGAGGGCCGGCGTGGAACTCGTTCCCGGTGAGTTGACCGTCCTTATTGGTATCCAGGGTGAGCAGCGCCGTGGTCGCATTGGCCAGTTCGGTTGCGTCGAGTATTCCGTCCTGATTAGCGTCCAACGCCTTTACCAGTGGCGGAGGACCGTTGAAGCGCGGCCCCAGTCCCGGGCCATGCCCGCCGCGTGGGCCCTGAGGCTGAGCGACGGCTCCCATGATTGAAAGGCTAAGCACCGCGCTGGCGATGATGAAGGGGTTCAGTTTTTTCATATATTTGTTTTTGTTCCTGGCACTCACTTCTAATGAGTCCGTTTCTATAAGCAAGTTGCCACAAATCCCACGGGAAGAAGCCGAATTGGGACGAACCCTATGGCGAATGGGGTGAAACGGGTAATGGGCGGGATGAACCTCAGGAGAACTTCATCAAGTCCTGGATTTCCCGGACTCCCCGGGTGACGTTGAGCTGCGCTCCGCTGAGAAGCACCAGGACATGCTCTCCTTTGAATAAAGGCTGAATCTCTTTGATCTGCTCGACGTTGACCAGGGCGGAGCGACTGATTCGGATGAACTTGCGCGGGTCCAGTTCCGTTTCAAGCGACGTAAGGGTCTCCCGCACAATGTGAGTCTCCTTCCCTGTATGGAGAACGACATAGTTGCCAGCGGCCTCCAGATAATCAATCTGACTGGTCTTTACAAAGTAAAGCCTCTCGCCGTTGCGCACCGGTATTCGATTCAAACACGTGCGTTGTTCCTGCGCTTTTTGAATGATCTTGAGCAGGTCTTCTGGCAGGACATGAGATTTGCTGGTCTCAAGTGTGTTGCGAGCGCGCTGGAGGGAGTCCTTGAAACGCTTCTGCGAAAAAGGTTTCAGCAGGTAATCCAGCGCATGGACTTCAAACGCCTTTATGGCGTGCTCATTATAGGCCGTTACGAAGATGATCAGTGGCAAGCGCGTTTTGTCCAGGGTGCGCAACACCTCAAAACCATCCATGGCGGGCATCTGGATATCCAGAAACAGCAGGTCTGGTTGTAGTTCAGAAACCATTCGAAAGGTCTCCTCCCCGTTGCCGCATTCACCAATGATCTCAGCTCCCGTTTCGTTAGCCAGCAAACTGCGAATGCGTTCTCGGGCGGGCGGTTCGTCATCCGCGATGATAATGCGCATAATCAAGTCGAGGGGGGCGGAGTTCTTTTTGAGGTCTCGGGGATGACGATCTGGGCACTAAACCCTCCGGGTGAGGCACTGCTCAGGATGAGCCGTGCCTCGGGTCCATAGAGCTCGCGCAGCCGATCCCGCGTGTTGGCCAGCCCAATGCCATGATTCTCTCCTCCCGGTTTTGCGCTTCCAACGCCGTCGTCTTCAACTCGGATTCGGAGAAAGCCATCCTGGATGGCCGCGTGGATCTCCAGCTTGCCAGGGCCAGCCTTCGGCTCCAGTCCATGCTTGATCGCGTTCTCGACCAATGGTTGCAGAATCAAGGCTGGCACTTTTTCTTGAAGAGCGTGTGCCTCCAGGTTCTTCGTGATGCTCAACCGATCCGCAAATCTCACCTGCTGGATGGCGAGATACTTGTTCAGCAACTCGATCTCCTGTGCCAGCGTAATTTCTGATGCCTTTGTGTTCAGGCTGGCGCGCAGAAGATCACTCAGGTTGGCAATCATCTCGTCAGCAACCTGGGGGTCCTTATGCACCAGCATCGAAATGGCGTTGAGCGTGTTGAAGAGAAAGTGAGGCTGAAGCTGCATGTGCAAGGCCTGCAGCTTCGCCTGGGCCAGCCGGGCCTCCAACTCAACGGCCTTGCGCTCGCGGTCCTGCGACCGCTGATAAAACCGCAGAGCCTGCACGATGCTGACGATTACCCAGTAAACCGGGATGCTCATTTGGGCATGGATGAGCAATGCGTTCAGGAAACGGTAGCGTGGTGGAGTGCCACGAGCCATCATCGGTGAGAAAGGCTGCCCTGTCGGCGGATTGAAGTGAGGTGGGGCGCCGAACGATTCATCGGGACGTTCGTATGGGTTTGGCAGGCTGCCGGGAGCGCGGTAACCCGGGCCTGGGAGCGGACCAAACCGGTTGGGCGGTGGACCAACCAACAGTTCCATAATGATGGCGCATAGGAGGCAGGCCGCCAGGTGAACCGGCACGCTTGTCTTCAGACGGTCTCGTTCAAAAGGAAATCGGAATCCCAGCCAGGCCACAGCCGGGGCCAGCAGAATCCAGGGATACCAGTTGCGGAGCGAGATGTTTAAGGCTTCGGCCCACGGCACCCCTCGCACAAACACGAGTGCCCCTGATAGAGCCAGCACCAAAAGGACCCACAGCGCGAGGATCAACGCCCAGGAACTGGCCTGGCGTCGGAGTTTGGTGAAATGAGTCATTTGATGAGATTTGCTGGAGCGGCAATTAACATGAATGCATGTGGTTCATTCCTTGAGACGGGAATCGATGATGATCGTCACCGGCCCGTCATTGATCAGGCTGACTTGCATATCGGCCCCGAACACACCTGCGGGTATGGGTTTGCTAAAAGTCTCAGTCAACCGCTGCAAAAACTGCTGATACAGGCGCGTGGCCACCTCCGGCGCTGCAGCACGGCTATAACTGGGACGGTTTCCCTTCCGAGTGCTCGCAAATAGAGTGAACTGGCTTACGACGAGGATCTCTCCACCGGTCTCCACCACGGAGAGATTCATGACTCCTTCACTGTCATTGAAAAGGCGCATGCGAACGATCTTCCCGCACAGCCAGTCGATATCTTCGGGCGTATCGGTGGGTTCCACCGCAACCAATACAAGCAATCCTCGGCCAATTTCAGCACTGCATGAGCCCGCGATGGCAACCGAGGCTCGGGAAACCCGTTGAATGACAGCTCTCATCTAGGTCCGGTTGGTGTACGCGGAGTCGAATCGCGGAGCAATCCGGAAATTCGAGTAGGGCTCTGCCTACTTTGTAGGGCGGGAGCGGGAAACTATGCTGGCTGGATGAATACTTGTAATTTTACGAGCAAAATAGGGGAATGCCAACAGCAGGTGGCTGAAACCGCCCGCACAATGGGCAATGCAACCGATAAGTATGTGCGTGAGAATACCTGGGCCAGCATCGGGGTTGCCGCCCTGGTGGGATGTGTCGTGGGTTACCTGCTGGCCTGCCGACAAACCGGGTCAAAAACTCATGACGAACGAACGGAGACTGACTGATCAGCTTTGCTGCGGATTGCGGCAGCCAATGAGGTAGAGCATCCCTGAATAAACCAGAGCGCCGGTGAGTAGCAGGGTGTAGCTCCCGTGATACGCCTTCAGGATTCCCCAGCCCAAAAAAGCTGCGAAACTCAGGTAAACCAGGACTGCAAAAGCCAATTTCATCGCTGAACCCGTAAACCTGAACCGATCAAAATGCAAGTGGCCTTGGAAGTCTAAGGCTTGGGTGGAGGGTTGTTGGTTGGCCGATGATGACGCGCCTGCCGTTTTAACCCGGAGGCGCTTTCACCCGGGGAACTTCTGGATGACTCAGGCAGGTAGTCCTTTAGCAACTGCGGCTTGTCGCGGTGTCCTCCTGAACGGTAGTCTTCCCACAGCGCCAGGGCCACTCGACGCGGATCGAGCTTTGCCTCATTAGTCAGGAAATCGAACAACAGCTCCATCAATCGTGAGAGTGCTATTCCGTCGGTTCGGCGAGTGCGGGCGAACAACCAGTCGCTCCACCTCATGAAAGCAGTGAAAGGAGACCCTTCTGCCCAAATCAAAGGCGTAGTGCTCACGAAGTTGCCGCTGTTCCCGACGAGATCCCAGTAGCGTGCGAAACGGCGGAAACGCTGCATCTCAGGGAAGGGGATCAGCCGATTGGAAAGCAACTCGTAAGGGGCATTTGGATTGTAAACCATCTCCCATTCCTCGTCGTGCCGGGTGATAGGCGTACCGCGAAGCCGTTTCAAGATGCCCACTTGTATCTCGTGCGGTTGGAGCCCAATGAGCCTGTCAAACCCCGCCGCAAAGCTCTCGGCTGACTCCCCCGGCAGCCCTGCGATCAGGTCCGCATGAATATGGACACCCGTCTGACTCCGCAGGTATTTGAGATTCTCCTCCAGGCGTTCATAATTCTGACGCCTCTGAATCCGTTGCGCGGCCTCCGGGTTAAACGTTTGGATGCCTACCTCAAACTGCAACGCGCCAGGTGGAAACTGCGCGATGCTGGCGCGCAGTTCTTCAGGGAGCCTGTCGGGCACCAACTCGAAATGGTAGAGCATCCCGGGTTGATAACGTTCCCTCAGGAACTCAAGGATCGTCAGGCTGGTGTTGAGGTTTAGATTAAAAGTGCGATCCACGAATTTGAGGTGCCGCGCTCCCCGCTTGATCAGTTCGTCCATCTCCTTGAGAAACGGTTCCAAAGGAGCCTGCCGGACTGGGATGTCGAGTGAGGAGAGGCAAAACTCGCAGGAGAAGGGACATCCCCGCGATGCCTCTACATAGAGAATTCGGTGGGCTATATCCTGCTCGTTGTACAATCGATACGGCAAGGTAAGCTGAGAAAAATCAGGCAGCGGCGCCGGAATGATTTTATTCGCCGGTCTATTGCCTCCCAGGATCTCGCGGCATAGCTCGGCGAACCTGAGGTCGGCTTCACCAGTGATCACGAAATCGGCCAACTGGCTGATCCGCTGCTCCTCGGTTTCATAACTGACCTCGGGTCCGCCCAGGATGATTACCAGTTCTGGAGCCAGACGTTTCAGAATGGCAACTAGCTCTGTCGCCGGCCCGGTATTCCAGATGTAAACGCCTAACCCCAGAATTCGGGGCGCATGCGCAAGGACAGACTCTGCAACATCAATCGGCCTCTGATTGATGTCGTACTCCGCAAGCACCGAACGGGACTCCAGTTCCCCCAGGTTGGCCTGAAGGTATCGCAGACCAAACGAAGAATGGATGTACTTGGAATTGAGAGCGGCTAGAACGATGTCAGACATGCAGATAATGCTTCAACGATGGCTACTTCAGGCGGGAGAAGACCACCTCGTATGTCTGTTGCATGGCCGCCTGGAAGTAGGTGCCGAAAAGTTGGTCCGTCTCCGCCGAGTAAGTCAGACTATAAGTGCAGCCAGGATAGCCTTCATCCCTCAATTCAACAAAAACCTTCGTGTCTTTGCCTTCGGCAATTCCCAAAGCCCGCGATACCTTTATAGGATTGGGATTAAAATAGGCAGCCTCCATCTGGCCGGCGGAGGAAACACTCTTGATTTCCAGCACGTAATCGCCGTCGATGCGCGCCCACTTGCCTTTGAGTTTTTCAAACTCCGCAGAGGCAGAGCTCACGGCAGACGTCGAGTTTGTGCCAGTTACAGGCACCTGAGGCTCAGTCTTCTTCTGCTCGCAGCCGCCAAGAAGAGCCGCTGCCAACGCAGAGGTCGTTGCCACGGCCAAGAGCGATATGTTGCGCATCGGAGCAGGTTACCGGTCGATGTGCAGCGATGCAATCGCGCATCGGCCTCAGAGGTAGGGCGGGGCTCGCCGAGACCGCCGATTCCCAACAACACAGAGGCCTCAATCATTCCTCAGAGGCCGCTCTCGGCGAGAGCGGCACCACCACCAAAGAGGCACCTTGGTCGCCTGCCATTCGCGTGGCGTGATAGGGTGTGGGGCTCTGGTAGGGCGGGCCTCGCCGAGACCGCCGATCCCCAACACGAAAGACGCCTCGTTGAGACCTCAGAAGGCGTAGCCCTGAACAGGGGTTTGCTGCGGACGCCCACTTTCCCGTGCCCCGCGCTCAGGCAGAACTCCAATCGCCGACCCTATTGATGAGTTACGAGTCTCACCTACCTCAAATCACAACTCTTGACAAAAACTCCTCAATCTGTTTTTTTGCACCTCATGAGCATCACAACCATAATGAAAAGCGCAGCCGCCGTTGGAGTTTTGTCCATCAGCATTGTCTTGGTCGGTTGCAGCAAGGAGCCGTCAGGCAACTCCACCACCCTATCCCCCGACGGCAAGCCAGTTGCAGTTACCGACGGCAGCAACACATGGGTTGTGGGAGCCGTTAAAATCGACGGCACCAATGTGTCAGATACGAACGTTTCCGTTCAGATCAGGGCCCGCGAGGTCTCGAAATGATACTCCCGTCTGCGCTGGCTTCTCCCTGGTAGCAAGTGCTCGCTTCCGGCTTCGCCGAGTCTTGGGTAAAAGCATTTCTGATAGCGCTGTTGACATCTTGTTACCAACGATCTCCATTCCACTTCAGTAATGTCGGTAGCCCCAAAGACCTCACAAAAAACAGGGGTAACATCAAAAACTGTTCGGTGCCGTTTTCCTCATAATCTTGGCAGTGCTATGTCGGAGAGTAGCGCATTTTCGGCAAGATTTTAGGCTGCCATCTTTGTAAGTTGATCTACATCAGCTTTCCGGGCAGCCAGGAGAGCAGTGATGGTCGTGCGGCCTTTGTCGGAGAGAATATAGCGGTGGGTGCCTGCTACTTTCTTAACCAAACCGTGAGCACGCAGTAACCGCACACGGCGGCCCATCCAACCTACCCGGCGTTTTTGTTCGATGGCATTGCGGGTCGCAGGAAAGTAAGCTCGGCACAGATCCCGGTTTCGAAAACCACTCAGAGCGAACTCTCCGCGGTTGACCAGTTCCAGCAAGGCTGCATCCGTCTTGGCCCAAGGGTTTAGAGCCCTGTATCTACGGCCCTTCTGACGCACGGGTTGGCATGCCTTCTCGGCCCATTCAAACAATGGAACGGTCCCACCGGTGGAGGCCAGGGCTGTGAGGTACCGGTGATTGGCCTTTTTGGAGATCTCAGCCCGACGCTTGAAATCGGCAATACCCCGACGCAAGGGCAACCAGCGTTTCGTATCTTTGGGACGGCCCTCCGGTTTGCGATAAGCTTTAGAATGCTCCGGATGAGCGATGGTCGTTTCCACACGCAGCACGGAGCCTTGCTTGTCGTAGAACTTAACCGAGTTGCCATTGACCGAATGTTTAACTCTAACGCCTTCAGGTCGGCACTTGGTGTCGCTAATAATTTCGCCATCAAACTGCCCCCACACTTTGCCGGTCGTGGTAGGTACATAATGCCCCAGGAAGCGCATCACATCAGGTGAGGAAAAGGAACGCATGGCGTGGTGAACCCATGAGGGATAAAGCTGGGCCAGGCTTTCAGGGTCCTTGAACATGATATCGGTCGCATACTCCGTGTCGGATGCGCTCCAGTAGTATTTCAGGCCCAGAGGACGGCAGATGCGTCGCTTGAGGGGATGTACGGTATCGAGGATAGCCTCCAGTTCTTTAGACCAATCGGTCTCCAGTTGCTCGTTCATGAGGCTCTGAGCACCGACTAAGTCCGATATCCGCAGAAAGGTATTGCCCTTCTTTTGATAACCAATCCCCGCCTTGTCCAGTTGTTTGCCTAGCCAGTGCCTGCCGTTAATCCACATGCTCACTTGAAACGGAAACCAGGTCTGCAGGCGCACGTGCATGAATCCGAACCGCTCGTGTTCATAATAAAAGTAAAGATGCACACATTTGCGGGTGGTCATTTCCAATTCAATGAACTTGGTTTCGCGATTTCCTTTAACCCGAAAAGCCTGGCAAGGCTCTACCGCCGAGAGAACCGCAATGAGCCCTTCTGTGATCTGGTCCTTAAGAGCGATCTTGCGCACCAACTCCTCCTTGCTGATCTGACTGGAGGAAACATAGATGTACGGCCGGCCTGCCGCTTCGGCTAAAGCCCGGGCCTTTTGCTTCACTGCTTCAGTGGTTTGTTGCACCAGTAGTCCAAAGTCCTTGATGAGGATACGAGAGGAGCTCAAGTAGGCCTCCATTACTCTGGGGCAATAGAGCTGCCGCAGCGTGCCTCGGAATCTCAGACGATCAAAGCCCTGGAGCATTCCAATGACATTCTGGCCATAGCGTTGTATAAAAGAGGTGGGAACGTTTTCGGTGTTCGGTGCGGTTGTTGTTTTCACACCTTCAGCTTAGCAACCGACCGAAGGCGTTCCTCTCTTTTATTTTTGGTTGCGGCTCTGCCGCGCTAAGTCTCTGCGTCTCTGCGTGAGCCTATTTCCCTCCTTTCCTCCTCCTCAGT
Organism: uncultured Verrucomicrobiota bacterium; assembly: GCA_942493075.1. Lineage (GTDB taxonomy): Bacteria > Verrucomicrobiota > Verrucomicrobiia > Limisphaerales > UBA8199 > JBBQYD01. Next base: position 2,334,792 of record OW818681.1, read on the forward strand.
GGCTGACTGTCAAAACCTAGCCGATCCGCTCGCAGACGGTGGATTTCAGCAGCGCGGCGGTTTGCTCAGCGTCTACTTCCCCCGGCATGTGGCTTAGAGCGTTCGCTGCGCCTGCTGCCGCACCCCATCGGCACGCTTCTCCCAGGTCGTCTCCATGAGCTAAACGCGCTGCCAATGCCGCGGTGAAGGAATCGCCCGAACCTATCGGGTTGCAGGCCTGAATTCGAGGCGGGGTCACGCGCCAGAAGCTTGTGCCATCAAATGCGAGAGTCGGGTCCGCCCCGGCTGTCACAACAATCCGCTGAGCACCACGCTCTCCCAGCAGACGCATGGCGTTCATGGTTTCGGTTTCGCCCTGCAATGAATGGCCCACACTGACGGCCAGCTCTGCAAGATTCGGTTTTACCAGTCCAGGCTTTGCCGATAGTGAATCCAAAAGGGCTGCCCCGGATGCATCCAGAATCGATAGACTTCCCGTCGCATGCGCAATCTCGATGCACTTTTGATAAAACCCGGCTGGCGCTCCCGGTACGACTGTGCCAGACATCACAAAAGCACAGCATTCCGGCGCGGTTTCCTGGATAACCTTGAACAGTTTTTCGAACGCCTCGGGCTCGACAGGCCGGCTTTCCTCGACCAGTTCAGTCTGCTCCTGACCCTCGACATCGATTACTGTGACGCATTGCCGGGTAGGAACAGCAACCCGGGTGAAGCGTTCCTCGATACCTCGGGCGCGAAGCTCCGTTCGAATGGCGTCTCCGTGCATCCCACCCAGAAAGCCTACGGCTACCGGGGTCTCGCCCAATGCCTTTAGAACCTTGGCTACGTTCACGGATTTACCCGCACTGCCATTGAGTGTTTGCAGGGCGCGATTGACAGCATTGGCTTTGAGCTGCTTGAAAATCATGACCCGCTGTGCGGCGGGCGTGGTTCCAATGCACAGGATTTTGCGGCGATCGGCACACATAAACGATGTGCAAGCCTCTATCAGCGGCCTGGGGTGCGGCAAGTGAATTATAATGCGCCGATCATCTCTGGGAATCGGGTGATGCGAGTCTCGAAGCCAGGATTCACCCAATTAAAAAACAAGCGCCGGTCCTGAGCTGGACCCGGCGCTTGCTGGTGATTAGCTGGCTAAGTTATTGCGGCCCGCTCAGGCGGAAAAACACCTTGTTTGTGTCTGGCAAGGCGTCGAGCGGGACTGCACCGAACATCGTGGCGCCGCGCTGGAACGTGTTCGTGACGCTGGCAGCGGAATAGGGGCCTGCTACATCCGAGGCGCTTTCAACGGTAAAGTTGTCCGCCGGCAGTGTCCAATTCACCCACCATGCGGTGCCCGGAGGAACAAAAGTGACTGCACTGGCCCTGGTGGCACGCCAAACATATTTGTTGGTGAGCGTCGGTCCGTCAAAGCTGTCATCGAATGGGAAGCCCGACCCTGTATATTGCAGCCGGCTGAATGTGGCACTGCGCTGGTTGTTGTGACCGTCATTATCCCCATCGTTTTTGAACGTGCCAAATTGAATGAAGGAACTCGATGGAGAGAAGTTCTGGTAAACGGCTTCCTCTGGCAGATCGAAATTGGTCGCCGTAATGCCTGGTCCGGTCACCGTCGCGTTCGTGAGATTGTTAAACGTCAGTGTCCACGTGCCAATTCCAGAAGGGGCCGCGACTGACACGGGATGGTATAAGGCATTTGTCAGGGGATTGGCCCCCGCCAGGTTCGTTTTCCAATCCACTGTGCAAAGCACGTCATTGGTCCGATTGACAATGCGCATAATTAGGATGTCCGCAGCATTCCAATCCGCCGCGCCTGAAAGTTCATTGTTCGGGACTGTATCTCCGTTGACAAGGTACATGTGGGCCTCAAACCCACGGCGCTCGATTCCAGGGCTCGGAAAATCGGAAAGAGTAAACGAATAGCTCACCGGATACTCCTTATACGACCAGAAGAATGAGCCGGCAGACGCGTCGGCGGGAGTGCTGATAGCGTCCCGCTGCCATTGAGATGCATTATCATCCATCGTCACCTGCACGCCTGCGGGACCCGCTTTGTGTAGCCCGATGCTTGGCGGGGTAACGGGCTTGTAGATCCTGACGTTATCCAGGTAATAAATGAGTGTGTTGGTCATCCCACCGCCGAACTGAAAACGGAGCCCATCCGCAGAAGTGACTGTAGAAGGCAGTGCGATCTCGAAGTGGGTCCATTTGGCTACGTGATTGGTATTGAAATTGATCCCACCCAGGGAACCCCAACCCTTGGTGAACAGGTTCATGATGCCGAACCCGGTAAGGTTGTTCGGGTTCTCGATGTACACATCGAAAGAGGCATAGGTGTAACGACTTGGTGAGAACGGGAGATCGAACAAGGCAAAGCTCTCCTGCCAGCCCGCGTTATCGCTCGTGTAGGCCGCTTCAATCTTCAGTGAGCCGGAGCCAGATGCTCCCTCGGCATCTTTCGTAGAAAAACTGGTGGTGGCCAGTCCAGCGCCCATCCAGTTCCCGGCTTCGGTTTCATTAACGAAAGTGCCAGCGATAAGTGGGTTCTCAAACGCCGTGATAACCAGGTTATCGATGTAAAAGATCACATCGGCTGTGTAGGGCGCGGTGCCTTGCAGCACAAATGAGAGATAAGGATAGGTCTTGGCGTTGTTCGGCACTGCAAGCTTCATGTGCGTCCACCCATTGTACGACACACCTGCCGCACCGACCCAGTGGCTGTCCCAGCTCCAGGCGCCGTCGCGCAACACTTCCTGATAATCCCCATAATTGCCGCTCGCGGAGAACCCCGAAATGGGATCAATCATCAGATCGTATTCGATCATGACATAATCCGCCGAGCTAAAGGCAAGGTCTCCGAGGACGTAGAGAGGGGCCACTTCTTTGTTCTCGGGGGCGGCGGCGCTGAGGACTGCTTTCATGCATCCTGAGCCATCCACCCCGCTGGTAGCATTCCATTCGACGGTTCCGGTGCCAAAGTTGATGTTCCAGCTACCGGCGGTGTCAGCACTGTTGAAATCATTGGTCAGTGTCTGAGTCGCCGCGATCGCCGATTGCGTCACGCCGATGAGTCCTACCGTGAGGGCGGTAGTGAGCAGCCAAGTTTTTGTTCTCATATAACGTTTGGGGTGTTGAACTACGGTTTCTAGGTTTTGACACTGGACGACCAGCGCGACTGCCGGGCGGAAGCTTTGGTCCGCCAGATCTTATGTGTGCCGGACAGCCACGAAGTATGCATAGGACTGCGTGCAGGCAACCACAAGATATGGTTTAGGGGAATCACAGGAGAGAGCTTAACAGGACCACTCCAATCAGCATGTCATGAAAATGAATGACAATACAAAGAATTAGCTGCGCGATTCTTCCGACCGGCCGCTGAGCCTGCGCTCGGGTTCGGCCAGGTGCGCGTACTTGGCCACAGCCTGGGCGCGTGAGCGCACGTGCAGCTTTTCATACATCCGGCGGACGTATGTATTGACGCTCGGAACACTGATGTTGAGGCGATCAGCAATTTCCTTGTAAAGATAGCCGCGGGCGAGCAAATCGAGCACCTCCTGCTCGCGAGGGGAGAGTTCGGCTGCGGGGCCATCGGTTGCAGGAGTGTTGGCGCGGAATGCCTGGACGACTTTCCTGGCGATGTTACTTGTCATTGGCGACCCGCCTCCGTGCACCTCCTCCACCGCCGCGAGCAACTCCGCTCTCGGAGTTTGCTTCAACAGGTAACCGGTAGCTCCAGCCATCAACGCATTGTAGATGTGGTCTGCGTCTTCATACACCGTGAGCATCACGAACTGAGTCTCCGGGATCTGCGGCTTGAGGCGCTTCACGGCATCTACTCCGCTCATCCCGGGAAGATTGATGTCCATCAATACAACATCAGGCCGATCAGAGGGCAGGTGCTTGAGCGCCGATTCAGCGTCTGCCCACTCGCCAGCAAGTTTGAACCCGGAGGAACGGCTGATCCAACCGGAAAGGATTTTGCGCGCGTGAGGATCATCCTCGACAATGGAGACCACAATGGGCATGCGTGATTTATAGCTCATGATACGCTGGTTGAATTGTCGTCTCTTTTGATGACTCTCCCGCTTTCAAGGTGTCTAAAATTCGCAGCGTGGGCGCAAGTGCAATCAGAAACCATGGGACGTTTGAGCTTTGGAAAGCAGGATGTTGAAACACACACGCGTGCCTTCTCCAGGCGCCGTTGTCCATTCACAGCGTCCTCCCAGTTCCTCAATCCGCTTGCGCATATTCGTGAGTCCGTTTCCACCGCCATTTTCTGAAGGCACCGGCATCCCATCGGGTGGTTGCTGGAAACCACACCCGTTATCCACCACGTGAATGATGAAACCTCCCGGTTGGAGATCAAGGCTGATGCGTACCTCAGTTGCGCGCGCATGCTTGGCTGCGTTATTGAGTGACTCCTTTAGCGCCAGAAAAAGGTTGTGGCGGATTTCAGAGGTCAATGGCCAGCCCGGCAGTTGGACGGGAACATCCAACCGGCAGCGGATTCCTGCCGTGCTTAGAAAACTTTGCGCAAACCGCCCCAGATAGGTAACCAGACTGTCCAACGTATCGTGCCGCGGATTCACCGCCCACACGATTTCATCCATCGCGCGTGTCAGTTCGCGGGCTGTCTGGTATATCTGGTCCACATCTGAGGTGGTGGTGGGCAGTGCCTGCACATCACTCCGCACACTCTGGCTCAGCATTGTGATGCGTGTCAGACTCGCGCCAAGGTCATCGTGGATGTCCCGTGCAATGCGTGAGCGCTCCCGTTCGAGCGCACGCTGCCGCTCCAGTGACTCCAGTTTCCGGCGAATGCGCCGGCGGCTCACCCAGAATACCAGCCCTCCCAGGCTTATTGCCGCAGCCGTAATGGACACTATGAGGAACCACCACGTCTGATAAAAGAACGGGAGCACGGCGAACCCCAACTCGGCGCCCGTTTCATTCCAAAGATTGTCGTTGTTACACGCAATCACCCGGAAGTGATAGGTCCCTGGACGAAGGTAGCTATAGGACGCCACCCGCCGTGTACCCGCTTCGATCCAGTCGTTTTCCAATCCCTCCAGCCGGTACTTGAACCGCACCTTATCGGGCGCGGCAAAGCTGAGTCCGGTGTATCTCAACTCGAAACGCTGTCGGCCTGGTGGGATGCGGACCAATGGGTGTTCATCTTGCGAGCCAGAGGGCAGGGGCACGGACTGCCCATCGACCACAAGTTCTTCCATCACTACAGGTGGCGGATGCGAGTTGCCACGGAAGTCCCGGCCATCGAGCACTGCCAATCCCTTCGTCGTAGGAAACCAGAGACGCCCGTCAGCCGTTTTGCACGCTCCGGGTTGGAAGCCGCCGCTTATGGCCGGTGCAGCCAGGCCTTCAGCTTTGCCATAACTGAGGCAATGAATGGAACGCGCCGAACCGTCAGCCACCTGGTTCAACTCCGTCTTGCTCACCCGCAAAATTCCCTGCCGCGATCCCAGCCAAAGATAACCGTTTCCATCGTCCACAATGTGGCCAATGACATTGTCCAGCAGTCCTTGGTCGCGGCCCACGGCCGCAAAACGTCCATCTTTCAACCGCGCGAGTCCAGCGTCACCCGTCCCGATCCATAGGGTGCCATCAGAGTCCGGTGAGAGGCTCAGTACGAAATCGCTGATCATGCCACCGGGCTTTTTGCGGTATTGAGTTACTTTCCCCTGGATCATGGAGCCCAGGCCTCCACCCGACATTCCGAACCACAATACCCCGCCAGGTGCTTCTGTAATCGCGCGCACATCAGGCAAACTGAGCTGGTCTTTGCCGATGGACTGAGTGATTCGTCCCGATTCATATCGAAGCAATCCTGTGGTCGTTCCTGCCCAGATCTCTCCACCACGTCCCTGATAAAGCGCTGGCGTTGGGCTGGTGACCTGGCCAAGTTCTCCCGCGGGTTCAAACGCTTCATTCCTGGCGATCACAACCCCCGCTCCCCAGGTGCCAATCATGAGTTCGCCCTCCCGCGTCTCCAGCACCGACCACACGTAATTATTTGGCAAGCCCTCCGCCATCGCGAACCGAGACCATTGGTTTTCGGCATAACGATACAACCCGGCGCCTTCCGTACCGATCCAGAGCGAACCATCCTTCCTCACACTGAAGGAGAGAAGCGCACATCCCTGCCAATCGTCGGGAGGTGCTATCATGTGAACACGGCGTGGGCGCAAACCGTTTAACCCTGAGGCGGTGCCAACCCAGACGTTTCCTTCATGATCTTCAAACAGCGTGCGAACCCAATCGTGCAGGAGACCTTCCGCACGGGTGAACCGCTGCGGCGCATGGCCCGGTTCGAGAAGCACGAAGCCCTCGCGAGACGTTGCTACCAGCAGGCTGCCATTTCGCAGTTCGAGAGTCGTCGTGATGGAGTTTTCTGCAGTTGCGGCTGCAGGGAATTCGGCTATAACCCGCCCATCCCGGAGCTTGCGTACCGATTCCATCGTTAGAAGCCAGAACCCTCCGTCGCGGGAACCCCGAATGGCCTCCAGGCCAAGCCCTGGCGAAATGAGACTTGGATCTGGATTTACCAACTCTCCATTCTGAAGCCGGCTCACCCGTTGACCAAGGCCCACCCAAAGCGAACCGTCTGCCGCGCGCGATACACCGGCTTTGCGCACTGGGCTGCCAACTCCCATCGCGAGGAGTTTGCCGTCATTAAATCGAAAGAGTTGCCCGCGATCGTTCCACAGCCATAGCTGGTGGTCTTCATCATGAGCAAAGCCTTCCACCGGTCCCCCTGGCCATGGCTTGGGAGGCAGGGCCGGCGTAAACTGGCCGTGGCGCATTCGAGTGACCTCTCCAGTTTCATGGCCGACCCACAGCTCCCCATCCGCATCCAGGTAAAGGCTGGTGATGATTCCATTGCGAAGCCCTGGCGTGTTGCTGCCATCAAGAATAGTGAATCGCGCCCCATCATAGCGAATCAAGCCATGGTACGTGCCGAACCAGAGATAACCATCCGTCGTTTGTGCGATGGAAGTAACGGTATTATGAGGCCAATCTTCCACAGGCCAGATATCGAGGTGTCTGCTCGGATCAAGCGGAGGAACCGCCAGCCCCGGGAGGCAGCCGATGGCTAGAAGCAACAGCCACGTCGCGGCCCGGACGAAGGCGCGGGAACCCGGAGGTTGGCAGGGCCGTGGAGTCACGTTTTAAAGTCTTGCGATTTCACGGGACCGAGGCAAGCCTTACTGCGAAAAATGAAGTGTGGGACTAAAAGTAGGTGAGGTTTCTACTTGAGAACTCGATGAGGGTGGTCGATACTCTCAGCACGATCTGAGCGGTGCAGCCGCCAGTTGCTCTTTGCAAGAATACTGCAAGACAGCGTAAGAATTTACCCTGCCTATGCTCGTGATAAAAGACTATGTCCTTGAACCGTAAGTTAATGACCAAGGAACTTTAGCGATGCGTGTGGCCGACAGGCCTTAACTGGAAGTCGAAAGCATGCAGGCGGGTTCCACCTGTCCTACCCAGTTCAAAGGAACTGTTACACACGGCACTGGTGGGGTTTTTTATGCCCTCAACCCTCAGGGCTTCACATACACGGGCGTTCCAACTGTAACCATCTTAACCAATCTCTCCGCGTTCCAATTCGCCAGCCGGAAACATCCGTGTGATTCGGTTCTGCCCACTTGCTCCGGAGCAGGCGTGCCATGGATGCCATAACCCGGCTTGTCCAGCCCGATCCACGCTATGCCTACCGGGTTGTTCGGTCCCGGCGCAATCACTAGCCTCCTTTTGAGCTTCCGTGCCTCAGCCGATTCCGGGAATACCTCCGGATTGAATGTGTAATCGGGGTCGGGAATTACCACCTCGATTCTCAAATCTCCGACCGGCCTTTTCTCCACTCGTTGTGCGATGCTGCACGGAAAGTGTGCCAACAGATTTGCTTCCAGATCGTAAACTTGCAGGACCTTTTCGCTCAGCTTGATCGTTATCCAACTCGCGCGCGCACGATCCTCCGGGCGCGACGGATCGGGCATTTGAACCAGCGTCCCAGGAGAAACATTGGTCCAGTTGATGGACGGATTGAGCTTCTTGATCAGGGCCGGGTGGGCATGACTCTTCTCCGCCACAAGCTCCAGGATCGTTTCGTAGTCCAATGCCGTTTGGCGCGATTTTCCAACCCACGTGGCACTGACGGGTTGAAGCCGCATCAGATCATTGGTTGTGACCATGTAAGTTGTAAGCGGCGGCTTATCAAGCAGCAGTTCCGCTTTCGTTCCGGGATCAAGGTCGGCGGTTTCCGGCAGGCTCCACTCCTTTTGATAGGCTCGCAGCGCTGCCCGGGTTTGGAAACCCATCACCCCATCGATTGCCCCGGCGGAAAACCCTTCGCGATCAAGGACGATCTGTGCTTCGAGCACATCACGAGCCGGGCGCGGAAAACCTTCAATGGTCTGCGTTGTAGCATCCCGCTGATGGATTCTAGGCACCAGGTTGGTGTTGAGAGTAGGTGCGACTGGGACGCCGGATGTCGCCTGGTTTGTGACCGGCGTTGCCGGGGGTGGATTTGTGCGCGTCGTTGAGATGGAGGGCGCCCGATTCGTGGAAGGCGGCGGCTGTTGATTCTGGAGTTGAGCGCCAGGACGATTCGTGTCCGCCATTCGAACTGCTGAGGGGGCTGTGTTCGAACTTCGCGTCATTACCAGCACACCAGGCCGGACGGTCGTTACCTGATAGTTGGTGCCTGGAGCGGTTTGGCCGGAGCGACTTGGCGGCGGAGATTGCGTCTGCGCGCTCCACCACCAAAAGGCACCTAAACTGAACAACGCGGCCAGCAAAAGAAGCCAGAGCAGGGTGGAAGCGTTTTGACGATGTGTCGTCGTGCGATGGTTTCTCACGATGGCTCAGATTCTATTTTCTTTAACCTTAATACACGTATTTCTTAGGTTATTTTGGAGGGAGAAGCCAGTTTGAAATTTGATTGCCATTGCGAAGCCCCTGTTCAGGGGCTACTCAAAACAAAATGGGCCTGCCCCTTGCGGAACAGGCCCACACAGAATCAGATCCAACTCGGGATTACGATTCGCGACGGGAACGGCGAGCGGCGGCCCAGCCGAGAACGCCCAAACCCAGCAAGCTCAAGCTGGAAGGCTCGGGGATGTAGGCAATTCCGCGAAAACCCTCATTGACCGGGCTGCCGATGATCGGGGTCAAACTGCCAGACAGGTTGCCGTTGTAGCCAGAAGCATCGGTAACACTTAACAGACCCGCAGTGCCAGACAGGAAGAGCGACACACTGCCGTCCTCACCTTCAACTCCAGTAACGTTGACCGAAGAGGTAGCGGTGCCGGTGTCAACGGTGCCCTTGGCAGTCCAAACCGATCCATCATAGGTGTACTTCACCAGGTCGGCGGTATTCTGATTGATCACGTACATTGTATCGTCACCACTGATCGTGTCGCTCAGATCGAACAGGGCAAACCCATTGATCACGTCACCAGTGACAAGAGGTGCAACGGTTGTTGGAGTTGTCGCGCCGGTGGGGAGCGTCCCATACGATTGTAGTCTTGCGGCCGAGGAGCCCGATCCATTTGAGGCAAACAGTTGATTCCCCCTCAGCAGTACCTGCCGGGAGTTGCGCGGGTCAATTTGCGTTGTGGCGTTCCCTGTCGCAGTAGGAGAACCCAGGTAACTCACGCGTTTGTCGGTTGCCACCCAGAATGCGCTGTGCCCATCCGTGCTGGTTGCGCTGCGAATGACGTTGTTGGCCGTGGTCACACCGCCGTCACTGGCGAGGCTGTAGGTCATGATCGCTCCAGAGGCCAAATTCAAGGACCCGATCATTCGGGGTGTGGTTCCATAGGTGTCAACAGAAGGAGATGAGCCTCCCGGGGCTTTGTTATACCCTGTAAAGATTATGCTCGACCCGTCTTGAGATACACTGAGGATGCCTTCAGTGGTCGCATTTCCCACAGCACTGAACACAGCTCCCATCCAGATGCTTTGGACAAGGGTACCGCTGGTTGTGAACTCGTCGAGATAAACGGGGGCGGCGGTCGTGGCCAAGGCTGCCGAGCCGTCTCCAACTCGATAAATGAGCAGGTTGCCGGAAGTTAAAGGCGCGGCAGTTGCCGTGGCCAAAGAGCCTGCTGCAATCACGGCAGCAATCACGGTTCTGTATATGGACTGATTCATAGGTTTCAGGGTGAGGACAGGGAAGGCTTGGCGGGCACATGGCTAGCACCATGGGGGTAGAGGACGGTTTCGTTGTCGAGCCCATCAAGCATGCCCGTGACGCTAGCAGCGGGAGGTTTCGTGTCAAGGTACCTTTCTCATTCTTGAGATCCGTACTATCCCTGAGTGACCGTCTTCGCATTGTTGCGAACGGCAATCTGGCCAAAGAAGCGACCGCCTGGACGATTGGGAGAGTCTTTCAACCTCACAAAGGCTGAGAAAAACTGCAGAACCCCTCTGAATCGATTCCTTTTTATTTTTTCCTTTCCTCCTGAGGCGGATATGCTTAATTTCATCGCAGCGTTGCGCATATGGCGGAATTGGCAGACGCGCTACTTTGAGGTGGTAGTGGAGTAATCCGTGCAGGTTCAAGTCCTGCTATGCGCACCACTCTTTTTTCTTCTTTGGTTTTCCTGTACCTATTTCACTTTCGTAACACTTCAACGACCTTTGGACGGTGAAGCCCCCTACGTGGAGCTTCCGCCTTCGCTGAAGCTACGGCGCGACAAGCGGGGGCAGGGGCGCATCGGAGAAGAACTGTAATAATTAAACTCGCCAGCCACAGGCGGGTCTGGCAAGAGAGAGCGGCTTTTAATGATTGAATTAATGACAGTTGGTTATGAGGGGCTCTCGTGTGCAGAATTCCTCGGCATGCTGGAACGGTGCGGGGTAACGATGCTCGTGGACATTCGAGAGCTGCCGATTAGCAGAAAGCCTGGCTTCAGCAAGGCAGCGCTGGAGGGGGCTGCTGTGAAGCACGGGATAAAGTATGAGCACGTCGTGGAACTGGGCTGCCCTCGGGATGTCCGGCACGATTATCGAGCTGATGGGGACTGGGCGCGCTACACCAAGCGGTTTAAAACATATCTTAACGGACAGGCCGAAGCGCTGGGGAAGTTGGCAGGCTGGATGCAGTCGGAGCGGTGCTGCCTTGTTTGTTACGAGGAGGATTTCAACTTCTGCCACCGGTCATTCGTGGCAGAGAAGGTCGCAGAGATGGTGAATGCTGATGTGAAAATTAACCACCTCACAGGCCCAATGAAAGGCCGAGTTGTTTTGCGGCGCTTGGAGGCGGCTTAGGAGGGTAGACGAGGCCAACAATCAGCCACTGGTCCGGGAAGCGGTGGATTGTCCCCAGGAGGAAGATTAGGTCTTTCTGGGAGAACTCGGTTTCAAGCCGGTAACGGAATTTGGCCTCCCAGCCGTTCGGGCCGTAGGCATTGATGCATTTCCAGTAGAGGGCGCCGATCTCCCAGTCTGTTAGTTTGTGGGTGTTGACTTCGGGTGCGCCATGCCCGCCGCACTGGTAGGTGTAGTGGAAATCGTACGGCAACTTGCGGAGGGGTTGGCGCTTCCTGATTTCGACACTATCGAAGAGGCCATCCTGGGTGAGCTTGATTTTGTCTTCCTCGGTCCAGTCGGCCTGTTTGACCGGGGTTATTTTCAGTTCGAGGATTTTCGAAGCTCGGAGGCAACCGAGGGTCTGGCCGGTGGCCTGGCGCCGGGACTCAAGAGCGGAAAAGGTGGGAACGATGTGAGGCTTGATCCAGCGGAGTCGCTCGCTCCAGTCGCCGTGCTTCGTTTCCAAGAGGTGGCCCGGGCGCTCGATGGAATCAGCGTCGATCCGGCGGCTCTCGGGCCTGTGGTCCTTGTCAGGCACGGCCAAGCGGGCGTTGATCCATTCCCATTTCTTGAACTGGGCGGAGCCGTCGAGCAGGCGGTAAGGGACCGGGAAAAGCCGGCGCATTTGGCCTTGGTTGTTAATGGCGGCAACGCAGGTCGTTTCGCGGTGCTGGGCGCTCGGTGACGGGTAGGTCTTGGTCAGAATCAGGAGTTCTTCTTTGGTGGTAGGGAGTGATGCCATAGCAGGGTTCCGGGTTTCGATCGGGGCGGCGGTAGGCAGGGGCGGAGCGACGTGGCCCGCCCGGGTCGGCGACGATAAAGGGTGTTGCCAACATAAGGACCTCTGCGGCCAGTGTCTCCGGTGGATAAGAATTGTCAAGTTTTTGGTGCGGCGCATACTCGGTGTATGGAGAGCCTCAGGCTGGCTGGTGCTGTTGGCGACTGCGGAGGGGGCCGTTGGCGATCAGCAAACTGCGATCGCGGAGCTTCTCCGGCGGCACGAGCGTTTGAGTTGATTACTACGCAGTCTGATTTTCCAAAGCTGAAGAGGACTTCAGCACTCCAAAACGCAAGCGACCGAGTTTGACATTGGTGTAGGTTTCGGGCTTTTAGCAACCGCCTTAGCTGCCAAGTGCTTCCGCTGGTCATGACCGGGGGGCGTTTATCTCACGATTGCCTGGGCGGTGGGATCTAGCGCATGATCTCCGTCTTCAGTCAAGACGCAACCCACGTTGGGGTTGGTGGGCCTTTCGGGTTTAGACCCAGGGTAGGTCGTTCCGCCTTCGCTCCGCTTTGGCCTGGAAGCGACCAACCGCTGGGCTATGGGGCGCAGCCTCGTTGGGGCTGATCCGGTTCTTGCCGGCCGTGTGACCCCTAGCCTAGTGATTGCCCGATTCCTGAGTCGTCCGGTGTGACACTTTAGATCAGTACTGTCGGTAGCCTCCAACTCCTAAAGGAATCGCATCGTGACCACAGAGCAGCAAACACGTAAGTCATTGGTTATCAGAAGAGGTGTTTGCTGTTCTGTGGAAAGAAAAAAATCCTAAAGAAATATTATTCCTGGTTCATCGGGTTGGCGCTTCCTTGGCGCCAACCCGATGAACCAGGCTGAAATCAAGGGGCGGCGGCTACCAACAGTACGGATTTCGGTTCGGACAGCATGCCTGCGGATGTGAGCTCGGAGCAGGCTGTGTGGAGTTGAACACGGATTATTCCACGCGGGGGCTACCGCAAATGAGATTGTGGCTTTGGTGCAGGCGTGGCAGACCGGTGCGCTGAGTCGTGAGTCGATGGCTGGACATCTTCCGCCGTGGTGAGGTTCTGCCGGAGGGCAGGACGAATGAGGAGAAAATTAGGCTGGCGGGAAAGGGGGGAGTGCCGCACCCGCATTTATGATTTGGGGAAGCGCGGAGCGGGAGAAGGGATTTATGATTTAAGGCCAGGCTGGGAGACGAGACTGCCCCAGAGTTGACAGAAGCCGAAAAGCGCGCGTAACTTGAACGCATGAAGCCAGTTGTGCACAAATTGCACGAGCCCCGTTCAGCGGACCGCACAACGGACCCCGGTCCGTGTAATCCTAAATCGTTGCGGCCAGCAATGGCCCGCTTAGCTTCGCCATTATGCCGGGGAGACTATGACCGAGAGCGACTACATTGCTGAGCTTAAGTCTCGTTGGCCAAGTGATCAGCCGGGGAAGTGCGAGGCGACGTTGGAGACACTGGCCTTCGCCGATCAGGCCGTTCGCGACTTCCCCCGTTCTGCTACCCTGTGGGTCATTCGCGGTAATCTTCTTGAGATGGGGCCGAAGGAAAGCCCCCTGCCGTTGGAAGAATCTCTCGTGTGTTACAAGAAAGCCATCGAGATCGATCCACAATTTGCGGAGGCGTGGGGGGAAGCTGGTTTCTTCTATCACAACGTTCTCGACGACGAAGCTGCCGCAAAGACCTATTTCGAGGAGGCAGCGAGATTGAGAGGGCGACATGCGGCATAACTATCATAACTATCGGCCTGCACTGGACGCGGCCATCCGCATCCGTTTACAGTTCAGAGGTCTGGGGCGCCGCGGCGGTGATGTTGATCGTTAGTCGTCGCTACGCGCACTACAAATGCCGCGATACAATAAGCAAGAAGACTTCGAAAAAGGGCTTACGCAGCTTGCATCATTCTTTGATTTGCGCGGCTTTTCGATGTTGTGTGCCGAACCATCCCGCGAGCAGGAGGGCACAGTTTACTCCGCTCGTTTCGTCCGGCCTCCACGTTCCGTCAGTGTCAACCACCTCTACAGCCTCGGCCCGGTCATTTATTCCATCAGTGAGTTTTGGGTGACGCACGCCTCCTACACAAAGGCTCTAGGTGTTTCATCCAATGCCAAGTATCCCTCATACGACGACGACTCGCTCTCAGGTTATCCTGCATTGCTCTGCGACTTGGAGACCGTAATTTCACCTTTCTTCACCGGCTCGGAGCATGACTTCATCGCCATCGCGTCAGGATTCATGGAGCAGCAACGCGAGCAGCACGCGCACGACACGCGCGACCTCATGTATCACTCCACCCAAGAACCCCGCTTGAAGGCACAGGCTCGTGAACTCTTTTTTCAAGGCCGCTATCAGGAGGTTGTGCGCCTTGAGTTGCAGATACGTTTCCCCGAGCTTCTCTCCAATGCCGAGCGACAGCTCTTTGCTCTAGCCCGTAAGCGCCAATGAACTCACCCGGCACTCCTAACAAAATCACTGGACCGAACGCGGGCGGGCCACGTCGGTCCCTGATTCGAACGCTGTGGGCCGCCCGCATCGCTCAGTTTTGTGGTTATGCATAATCGCACAATAGAGTGGTGAGCCAGCCTCGAAACCCGTCAAGCGGATTGTAAGAAAAAGTTGCGCAGCGGGGTGCGGCATGATGCAGCGTGGCGGAGTGCTTCTGAAGCTTCGATTCGCCGTCTTCCAAAGCTTTCCAAAAACATGGTGTAGAACTGGGGCCAGCAAAAGTTGTGGCCCTTGTTCCCCATCGGAATGCGCTCCGCGTCCTGGAGTGCGCGCGCGCAGCGCCGCTTTTCTGCTTTGGCACTAAACCGGTATTGGGCGGATTAGGTACGGGGAGCCTCCTGCTGCTTGGGCTGGGCCTGAGCCGGCGTCGTCATGTCGGGATCGTTGAAATTGAGGCAGGGCAGAGTAACGGCAGGCCAGGGGCCACGAGCGGTGACGTTGGTGATCATCTCACGGGCCACGCCGTAGAGGATAGTGGCCCCATTGATGCAGATTATTTTCTCTTTTTTGTCCTTGGGCACGTCTGGATGCACCAGGAAGAAGCCGATGACCTGCACCTCGCCGCAATAGGGTGCTGGCGTGTCTTTTTGTGCAGTGAGTGCGACGGTGAGAGACAGCAAGAAGCGATTCTTGTCTTTGTTGTTGCGGGCGACTTCAAGCCGGGTCGTTGTGCCGATCTGGGCAGGCGGCTCGATGTGCTTGGATGCCTCGATGTTGACCTTGCTGAAGAAGTAACGTTCAAGCTGTAGTGCGGACTGGCTCATGGTTGGTGTGGGTTCCAAGGGGAATGATATTGAGTTTCGTGAAACCATCAGTGCCCCAGGTCCGGGCTGCTGGCTGGGGCTCAGCCGCGGTTTCTTTTAACACATCAAACCATTGAGATGTGGTACCGCGCGGTTGGAGGTGGATGCGGAGATCGGCATCCAGTGCACGCGAGGTCTTGACCATGGTTTCGATGGTGAAATTGTTGGCACCACTCAGGAGTTTGGTGATAAAGGCGGGTTGGACCTTAAGGCGGTCGGCGAGTTCGGTTTTCTTCACGCCGAGGCTGTCCATACGAGCGGTGATTTCCTCGGTGAACTCCAGGATTGCAGTTTCGATCCAGTAACGATCGCGCCTTTTAGCACGTTCGAAGAGGTTGCTGTATTGAGCGTTCATTAGTTGTTTGCTTTTTTGCGAGGGATTGGGCCTGCTTTCTTGGCGGCAAAGTATTCGGCCTTTAGTTTTCCGGCCTGCTTAATCTCCCGGGTTTGGACTTTTTTGGTGGGTTTGTAGAACCCATGGCTGCAGATAATTATACGGCCCTCATCGTAGAACCAACTGATGCGGAGGCTCTTGGCCTTGAACTCGTAAATGTCGTTGCCCACGTCGCGGCACTTTTCCTTGTTCCTTGGCGGTCCACTTCTGGCGGCCCAATCAAGGAGGGCGAGCATACTGTCTGCTGCATCTTCATTTTGTTCGCCGGCTTGCTCAAGGAACTGCTGCGTTGCACAGGCGCCGTCGATTTCAAGGGCGCAAATGGTAAAGCTGGTACCTGTGCACAGTTCCAGTAATTGTATCGGCATAAAGAAGTTAACCTATAGGTGAAATCAGTCAACGTCGTATTTTGAGGGATTCTTCGACGCACGGGCGTGAAAAAGGCATGCTTCACGCTGTCTCCAGCAGACGCCATTGTGTCTTTCGAGGCGAGCACTTGCGAGGCTGCCATTAGGCATCGTCCACTCGAGATTCGTCTTCATTGAAGTAGGGAACTTCGAATTGAGCCTTGCCAACTATTTGGGATCATTGACAAAGGCTATGCGCAGCTTAGGAG
Source organism: uncultured Verrucomicrobiota bacterium (assembly GCA_942493075.1). Lineage (GTDB taxonomy): Bacteria > Verrucomicrobiota > Verrucomicrobiia > Limisphaerales > UBA8199 > JBBQYD01. Next base: position 2,351,208 of record OW818681.1, read on the forward strand.
CACTCGTCAAGCGGATTTTGAGAATGGAGCAGCATGGTTCACGATCCTTTTGCCGGTGTGTTGTTGCCCATGGGAATGGAATATGTTTCTAAGTATCTGTGGGCGTGACAGTTCAGGCGTCGCCTGCGGGGCGAGAGAGAGGTCCGAAAGGGTCTTATTCCGCGTGGTAAGGACCGACAGGTGTCAACTGGCACTTTGGACGGTTTTTCGACCCTCAAAAACCCCAATAAAATGGGCAGGTGTCAGAGTGTCACATAGCCTATATAGAGATAGTGACACTAGTAAAGACCACCGAAGCAAGGGAAAGGAGCACCCTGCACAGGTTCCGGGTGCCCTTTACCCTTGCTGCGTAGGTGATGGGAAGAATCATGAATGTTGAATGAAGAATGGTGAAGGACCTTCAACCTTCAACCCTCAACCTTCATGTCCCGGTTACATAGGGTGTCGCGTTGGGTCCACGGTTTGTCACCGATATTATAGCAGGAGTGACCACTATGATTACTAGCGATGGAGGACTATCGGGGGCATTGGAAAAGCGTCTTTTAGCGAGACCGGAGGATGTGCGGCGTCTTCACCGGTTGTTGAGTGGCGATGCCATGCAGGAGGAGATGATCCTCGATTGGATCGCCGCCCAGTACGGAGCGCAGAGTCTCATCCATTTGCCGCGGGATGTGGCTGAGGCTGCGGTGAAGAGTCCCGGCGATTTCGTCCGGGCCGCCAAGGCATTTCGTCAAGCGGAGTTGCTCAACCAGGAGGCACCAAAATGGACCCGCGCATAGTCACCATGAACCTCCTTGGCCCCATTGATTGGCAGAACGAGATCGCAGGTTTTTGCCAATGCCCAGGGGAAGCTTTCCACACGAGCAGAACGGGTAAAAAGGATTGCCGGGTGAATGTGGATGGTGTGCCGACAATTCACTGTTTCCACTCACACTGCCAGGCTGCGGTGAGGGAGGCTAATCGGAGCTTGCGTCGGGAGCTTGGGGCGAGGCCCTGGCAACTTGAGTTGCATGAAGGAGTCCTTCGGAACGGCGACCTGCTCAGGTGCGCAACGGAGGCGGGAGGCAAGGCGGAGATTGTGCGGGGAGAGTCATTTCGGCAGCGGCCAGGCCCTAGGCGCCAGGAATCAAATGAAAAACTGGTTTTGGAGAGTTTGAAGGTGCATGCAGAACGGTTCCGGCACGAGCTGTTCGATTATTTCCGGTGGACCTTGGGGGAGATCCTGGAGGAGTCGCCCTTGCTGGTATCCGAGCGAGATCCAGAGGACCAGTTTCAGCTCTGGCTGAATCTGTGGCCGACGGATTCGATCGTCTGGATTGGGGATGTGTTTAGTTCTGGAAAGCCGGAGCATCGCGCGCATTTCCGTTCAGTTGCAGAATGGCGATCCGCCTGGCCGGTGGCAGGGAACTTCACGTGCGCGTCTTCATTCAAGCCGGGGAGTTGGCGCCGGAGCAACGACAGCCTGAGCGGACACCGCTTTATGGTGATCGAGAGTGACACCCTGGGGAAGGACGAGGTGGGAGCAGTTTTCGCGTATCTGAACAGGCGGCTCAAATTCAACCTGCATGCGATCATCGATACTGCCGGGAAGAGTTTGCATGCCTGGTTTGATGCGCCTCGCGACCGGCTTATCGAAGAGCGGCTCAAGGCCGTTCTTGTCGTGTTTGGATGTGATCCGAAGGTGCTCACGTATTCGCAACCGGTGCGGGTTCCGGGTGCTCTGAGGGAAGGGCGCTTGCAGCGGCTGATCTGGCTGAAGGAGTGACCATGGATATACAAAGCTATCTGGACCCGAATGCGCAGGTCGATGTTGCGGTGGACCTGGGAGCGGTCAAATCCCCACTGCCAGACTTGGAGTTCCTTGGGGAGTTACTGAAGAACCCCACAAAGCCGCCACCGCAGATTATCCAGGGAATACTGCATCAGGGATGCAAGATGGTTCTCGGGGGCACAAGCAAGAGCAATAAGAGTTGGTGCTTGCTGGACCTGGCAATCAGTGTTGCCAGTGGCCAGCGGTGGTGGGGCCACGCATGCACTCAGGTGCCAGTCGTTTATGTGAATTTTGAGCTGCACCGGTGGGCGATCGGCGAGCGGCTCAAGGCATTGTTCGCGGCGCGCCCCGAATGCGCGGAGCTCGCTTCAGGGATGGCACTTTGGAACCTGCGCGGGCACAACGGGGATCTTACCTATCTGAGGCCTCAACTTGAGGAGCAACTGCTTAAGCACAATTTCAAGCTGATCATTCTGGACCCGGCCTACAAGGTGCTCGGTGATCGCGACGAAAACGCGAATGGGGAAATAGCAGGGTTGATGAATGAATTCGAGGCGATGGCGCAGGCGACCGGCGCGGCGGTCGTTATGGCGCACCATTTCGCCAAGGGTGATAGCACGGTCAAAAGCGCCATGGATCGGCTCAGCGGGGCAGGGGCCTGGGCGCGTGACCCGGATAGCATTCTGATCCTGACTCCTCACGAGGAGGAGGGCTGCTTCACTGTTTCCAGCATCGTGCGCAATCTGCCGTATGTGCCGGAGTTCGTGGTGAGCTGGGATTTTCCACTGATGAAACCCGCCAGTCACTTGAACCCGGAGGCGCTCCGCAGGCCGCAGAGCAAGAACAAGGTTTGTTCGGATAGCGAGTTTGTGGAAGCACTGCTCGGACCCCAGGCCAAGAGCTTTACCAGTGTGATCGAGGAGGCCCACGAGAGACTGGGGATGAGCCGTAGAACCGTGACGAGATACCTGGGCCGTCTTGTGGAGAAGGGTTTCATCAGCCATGCCGGAGGGTTCTATTGGACCGGGGAAAAGAGCCAGTAGGAGACTTTTGCCAGTATGTTGTTGCCCATGGGATTACGCTACGCGTCGTGGAGTGCGCGCGCGCAGCCCCGCTTTTTACTTGAGGCAGGTGAGATCGAGCGTTTGAGTTCATGACTACGCAATCCGATTTTCCAAAGCTGAAGAGGACTTCAGCACTCCAAAACGCAAGCGACCGAGTCGGGCTTGGGTTCAGTTCCGCGTTTTCTCGATTGGCTGCTGTTTCGTCCGGGTTTCCGTGCTCGGGAAATTGCCTGAAGTTATGCGGCTACCGGGTGAAACATTGCCGCGGGCTTTGTTCGTTGGGTGGATCAAGCGAGATGGTGTTGATGGCCTTCGCTGAGGGCGTGCGCTCCTGATTTGCCGTGCAAAGACCAAGTGATCGGCGTAGATTCTTTCCATGCGTGATGAGAGGCCAGAGATGAAAGTTGTTGGGCGCAAGGGCCGGGTTAAAAGTGGCCTTGTTCACGCGGATGCCATGCAGCGTCTGGCACTGGAGCTGCGCAGGGGCAAGCCCTTCATGCCTAAAGGGGTATTCCGGTTCAAAACCTTCGAGGAAGCGGACGCATGGAAACTGAAGATGTTAACCCGCCCCTAGAACAGTACGCGCACAGTACGGATTCCGATTCGACTGGCATGGATCCATTGAAAGTCATTAATGGATCGCGAGGCACCGGGCCATGCGGAACCCTTGGAATGTACAACCCACCGCTGCCCGCGCTTTTCGATTAGAGCCGGGAGTGCATTCGTAATAGGTCTGAGTCTCAAAGGCTGGCCGGAGCAGATCTAAGCGGCACAGTTGAAGAGCACGGATATTATTGATGGCAAAGCCGCTCCATGTTACTCTTCAGGAGCGTATGAACTACCAGTCCGTCATAACGATCGAGCCGGGCAAGCGCGGCGGGCGCCCCTGCATCCGCCGTATGCGCATCACGGTGGCCGACGTTCTGGGATGGCTTGCGGCGGGCATGACTCACCAGGCGATCATCTCCGACTATCCAGAACTCACCGAGAATGATATTCTGGCCTGTCTGGCTTATGCGGCCGACCGCGAACGCCGACTCCTGACCGCCGCATGAGGCTACTGTTCGACCAGAACCTTAGTTTCAAGCTCTGTCAAGCGCTCGCCGACCTTTTCCCTGCCTCTAACCACGTTCGTTTGCTCGGTCTGGACGAAGCTACCGACGCCGCCGTTTGGCAGTGTGCCAAAACCAGCGCCTTCGTTCTGGTGACCCAGGACTCTGATTTCGCAGACATGGCTGCTCTATATGGCCATCCCCCCAAGGTTATCTGGCTTCGCTGTGGTAACCGGCCCACGCAATTAATCGAAGGACGTCTCCGGGACAACGCACTGGCCATTGCTGCCTTCGAGAAGGACGAAACAGTTAGCTGCCTGGAAATACTCTGAGCGCTGGCCGCGCTTTTCGATCACCGCCAGTGCATTCGTGATAGGTTTCAGACCTTGCTTTCCTGGGTGCCACCGCTCAATCTGCGCTTGCAGATTATGGGACTCTTTTCCAAAAGACCGAAGCCAAACCCAAGCATTGCCTTCGAGGGTGTGGAGTTCATGTTTGATCGCGACCACGAGTGGTGGCAGTTCGCCTACCGAGGGACAGAGTTTCTTTCGTTTGAACCTGTCTTGGTTTTGCCGACCAAGGCACAGCTTGATTCAATCTTGTCCACGCTGGAGTCGCTGATGCCTGAACTAAGGAACCGGCTGAAGAAGGGTTTGAGCGAGTGGGGTGATGCCATGCTAGATGACGGAGAGACCTACTCGGTTGACGTGAAGGATTTTGCCAACGATGGAACTTTTTCCGTTTCATGGTCGGGCGGCGCATCGTGGGGAGACATGGGCGTAGATTACACTATTAAGGACCATGCTATCATTGATGAGAGTTGGGGCGATTGAGCAGTGTCAAAGAAGAAGGCAGGAAGCCCGTCCGTTCTCATTTCTATCCTTCCGGGGAAAAGAACCGTAAATCAGAGGAAGAACTCACCCGGAGCAGGAGGTGTTACGACCCCTGACCGGGGTCGTATTCATATCGTTTCCTTCCCAGGGGTGGCGCTCGTTCCTCGCGCGACCCCTGGCTAAAAGCTGGCATTCCTCCGGGATGCACGGGGCGGCGCCCGTGTAGCGCGGTCGTCTCGACTGCGAGTACGCGCACCGTCCCGGTGCGCTTTTGTTCGGAATGGACCCAGGCAATAGGGGCGGTGTGAGGATGGACGAATACTCCAGTACCTGTCTTATACCCGCTATTCCCAAAGCTGTAGAGGACCACAGAAGTCCAAGACGCAAGCGACCAAGCCGGCTTGGGTTCGGTTCTGTCTTCTCCGTTCCCCCTATCAGGCTCCTGCTGATCTGGATTCAGTTCACCATCGAAACCACGGTCGAGTCCCTCCATCTGCACGCAACTGCCGTTGCCGCCGAAGGCTAATCGTGTTACACCTCTCCTGTGCAATGCCAGCTCGCACTTCGTTCACGAACTGACTTGACAGCCCCGGGCCGGCGCCTGGTGGTTGTTCTGTTTTCCCTGTTCCTGTGTGCTATGGGCGCACGTGCTGAACCGGGGACTAATTTCCTGTCCTATGAAGCGCTCGTGGATAGGCTTTCCAATCTCGAACGTCTGGCTGAATTGCCTTCCCCGGGAGAAACCACCGCCCAATGGTCCAGCTATCACCGCAAAAGCACGTTTGATGTAAAAACAAAGAAGTACGTCGCATGGGATCAGAACGAAGACGGGAGAGGTTTCATTCGAAGGGAAGGGGATAAGCGGGTGCTGGCCGAGATGAAAGGTCCCGGCTGTATTTGGCGAATCTGGTCTGCGAAGCCGGGCCCTGGCAAAGTGGCCATCTACCTGGATGATCAACCCGAGCCGGTTGTCGATATGCCCTTCACCAATTATTTTGATGGGCAGCACGCTCCGTTCACCCGGCCCGCTCTGGTGTACAACGTGGCCAGAGGGTGGAACAACTACACACCCATCCCCTACCAGAAGTCGTGCAAGATCGTGGCTGAAAAGGATTGGGGGAAATACTACCACTTTGGCTATTCCACATTCCCAAAGGATACGGTTGTCCCGACTTTTAAAACGGAGCTTCCGGAAAGTGCTGCGAAGGCTTTGGATGCCTTAAATGAGCGGCTCACGAACTGCGGTCCCTCCATCGCCCCCAGCAACTCGGTTGTAAAGAAGCTGCAACTGGCCACAGATACGAATTCAGCTTCCCTCAAGATAGACGGGCCAGCCGCGATAACAGGCATTCGGCTCAAGGTGGATGCTCCCCCAGGCTGGAACGAAACCAATGGCTTGCGTTCGCTTACCCTGGAGATCCATTGGGATGGGGAGGTTCATCCGGCCGTGTGGGCGCCTTTAGGCGACTTCTTTGGAACGGCGCCGGGAAAGAATCCCTATGAGTCTCTCCCCTTGGGCGTCACCAAGGACGGCTGGTTCTACAGCAACTGGTACATGCCGTTTGGCCAATCGGCAGAGATTATCATTGGCAACGAGGACGAAGCGCAGGTCACAGTAGAGGCAGAGGTCACGGTTGTGCCCCTGTCACGTCCTATAGAGAAACTAGGCCGCTTCCATGCCAAATGGCATCGAGACGAATTTTTGTCGAACGTTCCCGAACTCGATATTGACTGGCCATTCCTCCGCACCACAGGTACCGGACGATTCGTCGGTTTGATGCTGCATGTGTGGAATCCACGCGGACAATGGTGGGGGGAAGGGGACGAGAAGTTCTTCGTGGATGGGGAGAAGTTTCCGAGCACGTTCGGCACTGGTTCAGAGGATTACTTCGGATATGCCTGGTGTGATCCTTCTGTGTTCGAGCATGCGTTTCATAATCAAACCAGAAACGATGGCCAAAACCGCGGCCACATCTCTGTCAATCGCTGGCACATCGCCGATAGCGTTCCGTTTCAGCGTTCATTTGATGGTGTGATCGAGAAGTATTTCGCCAATCAGCGGCCCACATTGTATGCCGCTATGGCCTATTGGTATCTGAACGAGTCGGGTAAGGACGATTATCACCCGGTAGAAACCCAGGACCGGATTGGGTATTGGGTTGAGCCGGAGGATCTGGCGGTTCCTGAGCCTTCAAAACCAGAACAAACGATAAAGAAAGAATGAGTCCGAACATGTTGACGAGGCGCGAGTTTCTGTGCCACACCGCTGTGATGACAGGCGCGCTCGCGGCCGGCTTGAGCTGTGCCTCCGCCGCTGCCGTGAATCGTGTTCCAGACATCGTTGTCTTTAGCAAAATCTATCAGACTTTAAAGCTGAGCTATGCGGATTCTGCTTCGCTAACGGCAGAGACGGGTTTGCAGGGCGTGGACGCTACGGTGCGTCCAGGAGGGGAGGTGCTTCCCGAGAAAGTGAAGGAGGACCTGCCGCGTTATGTCGAAGAGTTGAAGAAGCGCGGGCTCAGCATGCCCATGATCACGACTGGCATCGTGAGTATTAACACGCCACACACCGAAACCATTCTGCGCACCGCCCGGTCGCTAGGTGTCAAGTATTACCGGCTCGGCGTCGTGCATCCGGACAGTGCTGTTCCGGCCCCTGAGCTGATCGAGAAAGTCCGAAAGGACTTCCAGGAATTGGCCAAACTCAATCGAGAGATTGGCATCACAGGCATGCTCCAGAACCATTCTCCGTCTGGCAAGTCCCGCTATCTGGGAGGTGACCTGGATGAGATGCGCACGCTCCTCTCTGGGTTGAAGCCCGGTGAGATGGGTGCTGCGTTCGATATCGGCCATGCCCTGGTCGTGCATGGGGATCTGTGGCGGGTTAAATTTCAGTCGATCCAGGATCACCTCCAGGTGGCATATGCCAAGGACTGGAAGAAGGATGGCGCCTGGGTAGCCATGGGAGAAGGGGATCTGCTCAAAAGCGGTTACTTCCAGGAGCTCAAGCGCATGAAATACTCGGCACCCATTTCACTGCACATCGAGCATAACTGGGATCAGAAGGGAACTCTGCGCACCCGGGAACAACTGGCCAAGGTGCTCCGGGCTGACAGCAAGGTGCTTCGGAGTTGGTTCGCCTAGGCGAAAAGCCGATCCGTTCACTGGCCGGAATAAAAGGCGTCCACCCTTGCGGCGACATCTTTGTAGCCAATGTCTATTTCATAGATGAGCTTGAACTGCTCGACGGCATCTTCTTTCTTGCCCATCAGGTCGAGCACCGATCCGAGTTGATAAACGAGTTCCTTTTTCTCCTCATCCATCACGGGCTTTTCCTTGAGCGCATTTTGAAAGGTCTTGGCAGATAGATCGAACATGCGCCGTTTGGCAAAGCACTGCGCCAGGTAGCTCATGGATGCGACGCGCCTATGCGGGTTGGACTGGGACTTTTGAAATTCCTGGATGGCTTCGCTGTATTTGCCTGCCTGAAAATAGAGCTGGCCGAGCTCGAAGCGGAATTGGAGGTCCGTGGGAAAGCGTTCGACCCGCTTCTGGCTTTCGGCAAGCGCAAAGGCCTGCTTCTCGGATTGGAGACGGGCCACTTCTTCCTGATAATTGTTGCTGTTGGGATCGAGTTGCGCGATTTGCAGCTCGAGCTTTTTGAGCTGGGTATCCGAAATGTTGCGAGCCAGGGTGGGATCGCTCACGCCGGTGGACTTCATTCGCTCGTAGTAAGCGAGCGCTCTATCATAGTCCTTTTGCTGGGAACAAAGCTCGGCTAGATCGCGGAGCAGTTTCAGATTGGACGGGTCAGTCTTCAATCGGGCCTCATATTGGCCGATCAGCCTCTCGGTGGTGTCCTCAGCTCTGACCTGCCGGTTTTCCTGTTCCAGGGTAACCGCCTCCGCTTCGTTCTTGAGAATATCCCGGTAGGACCCTGATCCGTCTGCCAGGGCTTCATAGCCCCCTTCGTCCATCGTCTTGCGCGCGGAAATATTCTTCAACGCCTGTGCCAGCTCGTTGTCCATGGGGTGCGAGCGATAGAGATCAGCCAGGATTCTCTCTCCCAGAACCGAGTCTCCCTGGTCGGCGAGAGCGTTGGCAAACTGGACTGCTACGTCCTTGTCTTTCGGACACAACCTATAAAGCATCTCCAGGGACATTAGCGCCGTCCTGGGCATTTCCAGCATCGTTGCTGCTTCAGCGGCTATGCGATGGGCCTGGAGATTGTTGGGATCACTATTGAGCACCTGTTCCACGGTGTGCAAGGCCTCTGCTGCATCGCGCCGGAGCGCCATTTGAGCCTTGGCAACCATGGGTGAGGAGCTGGCAGTTCCGATGAACTTCTTAAAGAAACCGCGGCCTGCCCCCTCTTTGCCAGACTGAGCTGTTCGCAATTCCTTGCGGATCTCGTGAAAAGCCGGGTCCCGGTGCAGGACCTGCGTAAACAGATCGATGGCATAATCGAAGTTATCGCGCAACAAAGCATCGTGACCGCGGTTGTAAAGACCTCTTAACTCCCGCGAAAGTTCGCCTAGACTCTTTTCAGCCATGCCGGGAGTATAACCACTCTGGCCATTCGCATTCCAACATAAAAGTCATCCTGCAAATGTATGTGGGTGCGGTGTCAGGCGTCCTCACCGGCGTCAATTCCAACCTAAATCAGCAGTACCGGAAATCGCGCTTGATTGTTTGTAACTTACTCGATAAAGCTCTGAAAGTCCGAACAGCAAAACAATCCGTTAACCTCAAATAAGAATATGGCCGAAACCTGTTTTCATTCCAGCATCGAGGGCGCACAGCACGGCGCCAAATCTCTTGCCCAGTTCTGCGAGTATGCAAAGAAGTCCGGCGCTGCCGGGGCTCAGCCATCGAATTTCATGCTCCAGACCGACAAGGGGCTTAAAAGTGCCAAGGAAATCAAGGCTACCTTTGCCAAGGCCAAGCTCAGCCTGGATGGCGTTTCCGCTCATTGCCCGTTCTGGGTGCATACCACCGCCTGGACAGGCAGCCCTTCCATTCGGCCATTCATCCCCGGTGATGTCGCCAAGAAATCACCTGAACAAATCGAGCAATGGGCTGAGGACTACATCCTTCGGCTGTTGGATCTCTGCGCGGAATTGAAGATCAAGATCGTGCCCATGTTCTGGGGCGTGGCTTTCGGATGGGAACTGGCCACCGGCTATCCCTGGGGCTTCTGGAAGGGCGGCGATTTCGATCTCCTCAAGGAAGGTCAGGAACGGTTTGTGAAGAAGACCGCGAAGATCCGTGCCCACGCCAACAAGCTTGGCATTTATCTCGGACACGAAATCCATCCTGGCACTGGTGCCATGTGCGCCGATGATTTCAACATGCTGGTCGATATTTGTGACGGCGACAAATGCCTGGGCGTCAACGCCGATCCGTCCCATTGCTGGGAAGGGGAATCCTGGGAAACCCGTTTCCTCAAGACTGGTTCCCGCATTTACGCGTGCCATGTGAAGAATTACACCATCCGCTCCGGCATTCCTCTGCGGATGATGGACGGCAATTGGCAGAAGCGCGCCATGCAGTTCGTGGACATCCCGTCCGGCGATTTGAACATGACTCGCTACATTGAATTGCTCATCCATGTGGGCTATCCGCAGCGCTATCGCCAGATCATGGGCACCAAGACCGCTCCGCTGGTGGTTGAGGCCGAGAGCGCCTACCGCGATCTGGATGCGACCAGCGCGAATGCCATCCAGTACGTCCGAGACAATCTCTGTTTCCCCATGGCCGCCGGTTCGTTTGAAGACGGCATGGGCGCTTAATCTGTTTAGTTCCTCCTCCGCGATTCAGGGGCGGCCTTTTCGAAGGCCGCCCCTGAAAAGTTTTAGCACAGATGGCCGAAGATGATGACAGGGAGACATCGCAACCCGCCCTTTAATAGTAGGTGATTACCACGTTACCGGCAGAAGTGGTAATTCTCTTCATCTTAAGGGTCTCGTCCGCCCAAAGACGATAGAACTTCATGCTGCTCTGCTGGGGCACGGTAACGGTCCGAGTCTCGAGATTGACGGATTGTCCGGAAGCCTGCGCGTACGGACCGGTGACCACTGATGCCGAATGCAACACGACGCTTGTTGGGGAGCTCGGAGCAGTGACGGCATTGGCTTCCAGAGTAACCGCCGCCTGAGCCAGTAATCTGCCGGTGAGGGATGCGCCCGTATTCAGGGTGATTGTTTTCGCGGCCAGTATCACTCCCTCTAAATGCGAGGTCGTTCCCAGGGCAACACCGACGCCGCCGGCAACCTGCCAAAATATGTTCTTGGCCTGCGCGCCGCCGCTCAGGTTAACGCGGGTGGAACTGGCAACCGTAAGATTGCCGGAGATCTGGAAAATCCAAACGTCATTTGGACCACCCGAAAGCGTGACATCTGATAGTATGCTAACGCCGGTACCCCACTTGTAGAGTCCGGGCGCGAGGGTCATCCCGCCAATGCTGCCGCTTCCCAGTTCAGTATGATCCGGCAACGTTCGGCCTGCGGCATCTACATACGCCGTTGCCATGTCACCGACAGCCGTGGTCAGGTTAATCGCAGTAGGTGACGCATAATCCGGCGCGAAGACCTTTCCAGTTACTTGGGTCGATCTGGAGAATTGCGTTGTTGAATCGAGAATCAGTGAAAAGCCGGTTATTGCCGTCGAGTCAATGGGACTCACCCCGATATTTCCTGTGACGTCCGAAGGTGGAACGGTGCTTATCCCGGTTTTGGCGAGGATCACATAGTTCCCAGCGGTTCCAAGATTTACCGGTGCCAGCGCGGCGAGGGCAGCGTGTGAAAGCACCATCGCGAACGCAACACCAGCGATGAGCCGCGTCCAGTGTGAAACCATCTCCGAAATTATTGATTTACTGTTGTTTGTTGTCATTATTAAAAAGTTAAGAATGTCTTATAACTCTGCCTGTGGAAGCCGACCTTCCTGAAATTCGTGGCATTGGCCGCGACATGCTGACCGCCGATGTCGCGAGAGGCGAACCTTCCAGACAAAGCTAGTGCCTAAGACGTATTGGGTTGATTGATATGAACTCGAATTCCAGCGTCCCTCCAATGATGTGACGCTGCATGCGGGCAGTGAGAACGAGAACACATTTGGTTTCCCGCTGTTTACCCACCTAACTCATAGAATGGCAGAATGGGGAACCGATGTCGAAACAATACTCCAGAAATAAAAAAACAGGGTGGAGCAACGGGCTGCGCGGGATGAAATTGGAAACGGGAGGGCGACGGGACGCCGCCCGAACTCGCAGGCGAGGACGCCTGACGCTACACCGGAGGGAGCCACAGCGGCATGAGTCAACAGGCTAAGTTTGACAGGTGAATCTTGAAGTATAATGGTGACAGGAGGGAGGGGCAAGATTTTGAGTGACGCCAGCGGTTTTTGTTCTAAAAATGCCTCAATACCAAGTATTTGCGCATGAGGATTTCCGCTGTTTTTGAATAAACTTTTACATTATTTAAGTTGTCTTTGCAGCCCTGATTGTGTTAGTTGAAGTGAAGTCGCAACGACGACAGGGAAGTAAAATGACCCCCTGATAAGAAGCAGCAAAACGGTCAATTACGCTTTATGATGAAGCCAGTTCTCTTTAATAACACGGTACTGCGTGACGGCCATCAATCGATGGCGGCTACACGCATGACGACGGCCCAAATGCTTCCAGTCGCCCCCATTCTGGATAACATGGGCTTTAACGGCTTGGAAACCTGGGGTGGTGCCACGATTGATTCCTGCCTCCGCTACCTCAATGAAAACCCTTTTGACCGGCTTCGCACGCTCAAAAAGGCTGCCCCCAAGACCCCGCAGTTGATGCTGTTGCGCGGACAAAACATCGTCCAATACGCCAGCTTCCCCGATGATGTTGTGGAAGCGTTCGTCCGTTGTATGTGCCAGAACGGCATAGACATCATTCGTATCTTCGACGCGCTTAACGACGTTCGGAATCTGCGCACTGCCATCAGCGCGGTCAAAGCCAACGGGAAACATGCGCGCGGCGAGTTGTGCTACACCACCAGCCCGGTTCATACCGTTGAGAATTTCGTGAAGCTCGGTGTGGAACTGGAGAAAATGGGCTGCCATTCGCTGGGCATCAAAGACATGTCCGGCATCATCCAGCCGCAGATCGCCTACAACATGGTCAAGGAGCTGAAGGCCAAGGTGGGCATCCCGATCACGCTTCATACCCACGACACCGCTGGGTTAGGTGCGGCCAGCTATCTGGCAGCCATCGAAGCCGGGGTTGATTGCGTCGAGGTTTCCATTGTTCCGTTTGCGAACGGCACTTCCCAGCCTGACACCCAGCGCATGCTCGCGCTGCTTGAAGGCCACCCGCGTTGTCCGAAGTTCGATACCGCAAAGCTGGCTGAGTTGCGCAACTATTTCGAAGGCGTTTACAAGGAGCTTTCCGCCTTCACCAGTCCCGCGAATGAACGCGTGGACAGCGATATCCTCATTTACCAGGTGCCTGGTGGGATGCTCTCCAACTTCCGGAATCAGCTTAAAGAGCAGGGGATGTCCGATCAGTTTGATGCCGTCCTCAAGGAAATCCCCATTGTGCGCGAGGCGCTGGGCTGGATTCCGCTGGTCACCCCGACCTCTCAGATTGTCGGTACGCAGGCCATGATGAATGTGAAGTTCGGCCGGTGGAAGATGATTTGCCAGCCAGCTCAGGACATTGCCCTCGGCAAATATGGCCGCACTCCGGCTCCTATCGACGCGGCAGTGCTGGAGCAGGTCGAGAAGCAGACCGGCAAGAAAGCCGTCACCGAGCGTCCCGCTGATCTCCTTAAGCCGGGCATGGAAGGTTACCGCGCCCAATGCCGTGAGAAGGGCTTGCCGGATAATGACGAGACAGCGGTGCTGTTCGCCATGTTCCCGCAACAGGTCGAGGCCTTATACAAGCCGAAGGCCGCAGGCGCACCGGCGCCCGCCGCAGCCCCTGCGAAGACTTCGGCTCCCGCTGCCACCGCAGCCCCGGCCTCCGCCGCCCCTGCCAGCAAAGGCAGTGGGAAACAGGTGTATGTCACCGTGAACGGCAAACGGCATGAGGTAACAGTCGAAGCTTTGGATTAATTGAACCCGATTCAACCCAGATTATGAGTTCACCCAGTCCCGAATCTGTCTCCGGCAAGCTATTGCAGGAGTTTCCCCCCGTAACGTACGATGATTGGCGCAAGGTAGTCGAGGCCGAGCTCAAAGGGGCTCCCTTCGATAAAAAGATGTTCTCGAACACCTATGAGGGCATCAAGCTGCATCCGATCTATCGCCGGGAAGACGTAGCCAGCCTGCCGCAGGTCAACTCGTTTCCGGGGTTTGCTCCATTTGTCCGCGGATCTAAAGTCAGCGGTTATTTGCAGCAGCCATGGGAAGTCTCCCAGGAAATTGCATCAGCAAGCCCCGCTGAATTCAACAACGCCGCGCGCAACTCTGTCGATCGCGGGCTCAGCGCCATCAACATGGTTCTCGATCATGCGACCCGCAGCGGAAATGATCCGGACTGGGCCCAACCTGAAGAAGTGGGGCTGGGGGGACTTTCAGTGGCCACGCTTGAGGACCTCGAACGGGCACTGGATGGAATCGATCTGGACAAAACTTCGCTTCTGGTTCGTTGCGGGGCTTCCGGTCTGCCATTCGCCGCGCTGCTAGCCGCCTTGGCGCGCAAGCGCAAGAAGACAACCGCCTCATTGCGCGGTTGCATTGAAGCCGATCCCCTGGGCGTCCTTTCCCATGAAGGCAAGCTGCCTCAGTCTTTAGACGGCGCTTACCGGGAAATGGCAGCCTTGACCAATTGGGCGGCTGCTAAAGCGCCCAAGCTGCAAACCATCTGCGTGCATAGCCGCGCCTGGCATGAAGCCGGAGCCAATGCCGTTCAGGAGTTGGCATTCTCCCTGGCAACAGGCGTGGATTACCTGCGCGAAATGAACAAGCGTGGTCTGGAAGTGGATCTGGTCGCGCCTCGCATCCGGTTCGCCATCACTGTGGGCACGAGTTTCTTCATGGAGATCGCCAAGCTCCGCGCGTTGCGGATGATCTGGCATCGGGCCGTGGCTGCCATAGGCGGCAACGACGCTTCGCAGAAGCTTTCGTTGCACGTTCGCACATCGCAGTGGAACAAGACCACATACGATCCCTACAACAACATGCTGCGCACAACCGTCGAGGCTTTCGCCGGTGTTCTGGGCAGTTGCGACAGCATGCAGGTGGGAGCCTTTGATGAAGTGCTGCGTCAGCCGGACGATTTCAGCAGGCGTATCGCTCGAAACACCCAGATCGTTCTCCAAAGGGAATGCCATCTGGATCATGTTATCGATCCAGCGGGTGGTTCCTGGTTCATCGAGAGCATCACCGCCGAACTGGCACAGAAAGCGTGGGGCTTATTCCAGGAGGTGGAGAAGCTCGGAGGCATGGCGGCTGCCATGCAGGCCGGGTTCCCCCAAAAAGCCGCTGCTGCGACAGCCGCCGAAAAGATCAAGGCAGTCAACGGACGGCGCGATTCGATCGTGGGTATTAACCAATACGCCAATGCGGCTGAAAAGCCGCTGGAACGTCCCGCCGCTGGCAACACCAAGGCGTTTCATCAGAAGCGGGTGCAACAGGTTTCTTCGCATCGCACCTCGCAGGAGGATGGAAGCGAACTCGCGCTGGAGAAACTGGCCAAGATCGTTGGAAACAAAAACGAAGATCTGTTCGAGGTTTGCGCAGAAGCAGTGCTGGCCGGAGCGACAATCGGAGAGATCACCCGCTCGGTGCGGATCAACGATACCCCGGGTCAGGCCATCACCCCGGTGTGCATCACCCGGGCTGCGGCTCAGGTTGAGAAGCTTCGCGAGCGGATGGACGCATTTGCGAAACGCACGGGGAACCGGCCGAAAGCCTTCCTCTGTAACATGGGTTCGTTGCGCGACTACAAAGCGCGTTCGGACTTCTCCCGTGGATTCCTGGCGGTCGGCGGTTACGAGGTTATTTCGCCCGCTGGTTTGAAGAGCCCAGCCGAAGCAGCAGAAGCGTTCGCAAAGTCTGGCGCCAAACTGGCCGTGATTTGCTCGACGGACGACAATTACCCGGCGCTGGTGCCTCCGTTGGTAGAGGCCATTCGCGCTCGCAATCCGGATGCGTTTCTGGTTCTGGCTGGTTTCCCAGCCGATCAACTCGAAGCTCATAAGAAAGCCGGCGTTAATGAGTTCGTCCACATTCGGGCTGACGCAGTCGCCCTCCTCTCCAAGTTTCACACCCAGCACGGAATCGAATAATGAAAACCTTCCCTGATTTCACAAAAGTCGCATTTGAGAGTGCCGCCGCCCCGGTCACCTTCGACCAATGGCGGGCCAAGTTCGAGGCAGAGACCGGCCGATCTCTGGAAGAATGGGCCTACAAGACGCTGGAGCAGATTGAACTGCAACCGCTGTACACCCAGGCGGATCTTGGAGCATGTGAGTATCTGGACAGCATGCCGGGAATCCCGCCTTACCTGCGCGGACCCTACGGCTCGATGTTCGTGAGCCGCCCCTGGACTGTTCGGCAATATGCCGGGTTTTCAACCGCTGAGGAGAGTAACGCTTTCTATCGGCGCAACATCGCTGCCGGCCAGCAGGGGTTGTCCGTAGCGTTCGATTTGCCGACGCATCGTGGTTACGACTCCGATCATCCACGTGCATTTGCAGATGTCGGCAAAGCCGGTGTCGCCGTGGATTCGATCATGGACATGAAAGTCCTGTTCGACTCGATCCCGCTGGACCGCATCTCGGTCTCGATGACCATGAACGGCGCCGTGCTGCCGATCCTTGCGTTCTACATCGTGGCTGCTGAGGAACAGGGCGTTAAGCTGGAGCAACTCTCCGGCACGATTCAGAATGACATTCTGAAGGAATACATGGTGCGGAATACCTATATCTATCCGCCCACGCCTTCCATGCGAATCATTGCGGACATTTTTTCGTTCACATCGAAGAACATGCCCAAGTTCAATTCCATTTCCATCTCCGGCTATCACATGCAGGAGGCCGGTGCGACGGCTGACCTGGAAATGGCTTACACCCTCGCGGATGGTCTGGATTATGTCCGTACCGGGCTCAAAGCCGGCATCGACATCGATGCCTTTGCGCCGCGTCTGTCGTTCTTCTGGGCGCAGGGTAAGAACTTCTTCATGGAAATCGCCAAGATGCGCGCTGCGCGTGCGCTTTGGGCGAAACTGATCAAGCAGTTCAATCCCAAGAACCCGAAATCAATGGCGTTGCGCACGCACTCCCAGACCTCCGGGTGGTCCCTGACGGAGCAAGATCCGTTCAACAACGTGGTGCGCACCTGTGTTGAGGCCATGGCTGCCGCGCTTGGCCATACGCAATCTCTGCACACAAACTCACTGGATGAAGCGATCGCGCTGCCGACCGATTTTTCAGCGCGCATTGCCCGTAACACCCAGTTGTTTCTGCAGGAAGAAACCGGCATTTGCAAAGTAATCGATCCCTGGGCCGGGTCCTTCTTCGTGGAAGCACTCACCCAAGCCATCATGAAGCGCGCCTGGACGCATATTCAGGAAGTGGAAGCGCTCGGTGGCATGACCAAGGCCATCGAAACCGGATTGCCTAAACTGCGCATCGAGGAAGCAGCCGCTCGTCGGCAGGCTCACATCGATTCAGGCAAGGAAACGATTCTCGGCGTCAACACTCTCCGGCTTGAAAAGGAAGAGAAACTGGAAGTGCGCGAGGTGGATAATACCGCCGTGCGTGATTCGCAGATTCAACGCCTGCATCAGCTCAAGGCTGAACGCGACAATGCCAAAGTGCAGAGTGCGTTGGATGCGATCACTGAAGCCGCTCAGAACGGCCAGGGCAACCTGCTGGCATTGGCCATCGATGCAGCCCGGGCGCGTGCCACATTGGGCGAGATTTCGTTCGCCATGGAGAAGATCTTCAACCGCCACAAGGCTGTCATCCGCAGCGTGTCAGGTGTTTACCAATCCGAATTCGGACAGAACCCGCAGACCGAACAGGTCCGGCATCTGACCGATCAATTCGCCGAGAAGCATGGCCGCCGTCCTCGTATCCTCATCGCCAAGATGGGGCAGGATGGACACGATCGCGGGGCGAAAGTGGTCGCCACAGCCTATGCCGATCTCGGGTTCGACGTGGACATTGGGCCGCTCTTCCAGCAGCCCGACGAAGCGGCGCGCATGGCGGCGGAAAACGATGTGCACGTGGTAGGCATCAGTTCGCTGGCAGGCGGACATAAGACGCTGCTCGTCCAGTTGGGAGAAGAGCTGAAGAAGATTGGCCGTCAGGATATCATGGTGGTCGTGGGTGGGGTTATTCCGGCCCAGGATTACGATTTCCTGATGAAGAATGGCGCCGATGCCGTGTTTGGTCCGGGCACATTCATCCCGGATGCGGCGAAAGAGGTGCTGACGCAGCTCAACAATCGATTAGGCTAGAGCAGCGGTTCGGGAGATCACGTGAATCAGACCACCCGAAAATGGCTGAGAGAACTGACAGCACAGAATCTGGGAAGAATCTATCGTCCCGTCGGCCACGAGCGCTGACGGGCGATGGGTATGTCGCAGGGGTGTTGGCAGGTGATCGGTCGATTTTGGCGCGGGCGATAACGTTGGTGGAAAGCAACTCCCGGTTGCATGAAGCCCAGGCTCAAGAAGTCCTCTTGAACCTGCTTCCACATACCGGGAAGACGAAGCGCGTGGGGATCACCGGGGTCCCCGGTGTTGGCAAGAGTACGTTCATTGAATCATTTGGCTGTTTTCTGATCAGTCGCGGGCATCGAGTCGCCGTGCTGACGATTGATCCGAGCAGCTCGCGTTCTCGCGGCAGCATCCTGGGAGACAAGACCCGGATGGAAAAGCTGAGCCGTGAGCCGCTGGCCTTCATCCGGCCGAGCCCTGCGGGGGATTGCCTTGGGGGCGTTGCGCGGCGCACGCGTGAGACGATGCTGTTGTGCGAGGCCGCCGGTTTCGACGTGATCCTGGTGGAAACGGTAGGGGTGGGGCAAAGTGAAGTTTCGCTGCGCTCGATGGTTGATTTTTTCCTGCTCCTGTTACTGCCGGGGGCGGGTGATGAGTTGCAGGGTATAAAGAAAGGCGTTGTTGAGATGGCCGATGGCGTGCTAATCAACAAGGCCGAAGGCGCGAACCGGATGCGGGCGCAAGAAGCACGCCTTGAGCAAGAGGCGGCCTTGCATTACTCGGCCCCGGCAACGCCAGGGTGGCAGACGCAGGTTGGGCTTTGTTCCGGGTTGAACGGGGAGGGGATACCCGAAGCCTGGGAACGGATTGAGCAATTTTACCGGGAGCTGGAGCCGAAGGGGACGATCGCCCGGCGGCGGCAACAGCAGACTCTCGATTGGCTGACGGATCTGGTGTATTCCGAATTGCGGAGGCGATTCGATCATGACCAGAAGGTGATTACGCGGCTGCCGGGCATTCGGGAGTCTTTGCTCAGCGGCCAATCGACGGCACTGAGCGCGGCACGGGAACTGTTAGCGGCGCACGATGCCCCGGAAGACGCTTTAGATAAAACATAAGCAGAAGGTTTTTTATTATGCTCAAGAAAATCGACCACCTTGGAATCGCGGTTAAGTCTTTGGACGAGGCCGTGCCTTATTACGAAAAAGCGCTCGGGCTGAAGTGCGAGCATCGCGAGGAAGTTGTTTCGCAGAAGGTTCGTACGGCATTTTTCAGCTTGGGTGAAGTTCACATCGAGTTGCTGGAACCGACTGATCCCGAAAGCCCGATTGCGAAGTTCCTGGAGAAGAACCCTAACGGAGGTGTGCATCACGTCGCCTTCTGCACGGATCAGATCGAGACCCAGCTCCAGCAAGCCACGGCCGCCGGCGTGCGCTTGATTCATGAGAAACCTTTTGAGGGTGCGGCAGGCAAAATGGTCGCTTTCCTGCATCCCAAATCCACGTTCGGAGTGTTGACTGAATTTTGCATGCCGGCTCCGGGCGCAAAAGCGAACCACTAACCCCAACCACCTAACAGCCAGACCCAAACCAATCTATGGCCATATCCAAAGCCGCTTTAGAGCAACTTGAGAAACGCCGTGCTGCCGCTTCGAGCGGTGGCGGCGAAGATAAGTATGAAGCCCGCCGCAAGAAGGGCCTCATGACGGCTCGCGATCGTCTCGCGGCATTGTTCGATCCCGGCACCTTCCGTGAATGGGGCATGCACGCTGAGCACGATTGCCACAACTTCGGCCTGCAGAACAAGTCCCTTCCGGGTGATGGTGTCATTACGGGCACGGGCATAGTGGATGGCCGTTTGATTGCCGCGTTCAGCCAGGACTTCACGGTCAGCGGCGGTTCTTTGGGCAAGATTCACGCCACAAAGATCTGCAAGCTGATGGAATACGCGATGAAGGTCGGTTGCCCTATCCTGGGTTTCAATGACTCGGGTGGAGCGCGCATTCAGGAAGGTGATGACTCGCTCTCCGGTTACGGGCAGGTGTTCTTTCGGAACGTGCTTGCCTCCGGCGTGCTGCCGCAGATCGCAATCGTCGCAGGTCCTTGCGCGGGTGGTGCGGCCTACTCACCGGCCTTGATGGACTTCATCATCATGGTGAAGGGCACTGCTAACATGTTCATTTGCGGTCCCGAAGTGATTCAGGCCGTGACTGGGCAGAAGTGCACAATGGATGAGATTGGCAGCCCGATGGCTAACGCCAGCGTGAGCGGCAACATTCATTTCGTGGCCGAGAACGATACGCACGCTGTGCAGATCGCCAAGAAACTGCTTTCGTTCGTTCCCGCCAACAACCTGCTCGATCCGCCCCATCGGCCGGTTCCGCAGTTGGACCTCTCCCTCGATCCGGAGATGAACAAGCTGGTACCTGAGAATTCCAAAGATCCGCTGGACATGTCCAAAGTGATCAGCCGCCTGGTGGATAATGCGGATTTCCTCGAAGTGCAGCAGCTCTGGGCTCGCAACCTGATCGTAGGATTTGGGCGCATCCAAGGCGTGGTGGTGGGTATCATCGCCAACAATTCGCTGGTCAAGGCAGGTACGCTGGATATCGATTCCTCCGACAAGGGAGCGCGGTTCATCCGTTTCTGTAACGTGTTCAACATTCCGGTGGTGACGCTGGTCGATGTGCCAGGGTTTATGCCTGGAGTGCAGCAGGAACGCGGCGGCATCATTCGGCATGGAGCCAAGATGTTGTTCGCCTACGCATCCGCGACCGTTCCCAAGATCACGGTGATTCTGCGCAAAGCCTACGGCGGCGCTTATCTCGCCATGTGCAGTTCGGACATGGGCGCGGATATGGTATATGCCTGGCCGAGTGCGGAAATCGCGGTGATGGGTGCCGAGGGCGCTGTGAAGATCCTCTATAAACGTGAGATCACTGCCGCTAAAGATCCGAAGGCTGAGGAAGCCCGGCTTGTGGCTGAGTACCGCGACAAGTTCTGCTCGCCTTACGAAGCGGCAAGCAAAGCAATGATCACGGATGTGATCCTCCCGACAGAGACTCGGGCAGTGGTCAGCCAGGCTCTGCGCAACACGCTGTCGAAGCGCGAAACCCGTCCGCCGAAGAAGCACGGCACCATTCCGCTGTAAGGGTTGGCTAGCCGTCTTATGACACCATGAGCAATAACGAATTACCCGCTACAAAGCTGTCGCTGGTCGAGGAGGAACTCGGCCGGGCGATGGTATTAATCCAACGTGCGCTGGCCCGTCTCGATGATCCGAAACGGGCGGCTGTCGTGCAGGCAGACCTGCGCGGGGCAGGCGCGTGCCTGGAATCGGCACGTTCGGCTTGGGAAACCAACAAGCAATTTCCAGTTGGCTCCGAAACAGCGGCGGTCATCGCCGCTGCCATTGCGGCGTTGCTGGAAGGCCCTTACCGGCTGGTCTCGGTGAAACCCGCCGCCGCCTCCCCTTCACACATGAACGTCTGGGCCCTCGAAGGCCGCACCCAAATATTCCAATCTCACAAAATCCGCTGAACCCGACTAACCAACCATGTTAAAGAAATTCCGCGTCTCAGTTGACGGCCATCCCTACGATGTGACCGTGGAACTGCCTGATGAGGCAGTTGCCGCTCCGCCGCTGGTGGCTCCACCCGTGTCCGCACCAACACCGCCCCCGATGGTCGCTCCGCCAGTTTCCGCGCCCAAAGCGGCCGCGCCAGCAGGCCCGGGCATCGTTCCCAGTCCGCTCGCCGGAAGGGTAACCCAGGTGCCGGTGAAAGAGGGCCAGGAAGTTAAGCAGGGCGATCACCTGCTGACCTTGGAAGCCATGAAGATGAACACCCTGGTGCTGGCACCCAATGACGGGAAGGTCAGCGAGATCAAGGCCGCCGTTGGCGATGCCGTTGAAGAAGGCCAGGTTTTGATGTTGGTTAAGTAGTAAACTTTCGCGTGCGGCTCTGAGGGGCCGCACGCGTTTTAATAAAACCAGGAAAACCGTAGCATGTCGTATCCACGCCTAACGGCTGCCGAAGCAGCCAACCTGATCCAGAATAAGCAGACGGTCGCCTTCAGCGGGTTCACCCCGGCAGGCGCTCCCAAGGCCATTCCCCGCGCCATCGCTGAGCGCGCCCTGCAAATCCACGCCGCCGGCGATCCGTTCAAGATCGGCGTCATGACCGGTGCGTCCACGGGTCGATCCCTGGACGGCGCCCTCGCCAAGGCAGATGCCGTGCTGTTCCGCACTCCGTACCAATCCGATCCGGATTTGCGAAAGAGCATCAATGAAGGCCGCACTGCCTTCTTCGATATGCATCTTTCGATGATGCCCCAGGCCGTTCGTTACGGCTTTCTCGGCCCGGTGAACTGGGCCGTTATCGAAGCTTGCGATGTGAGCGAGAATGGTGAGATCACCCTCACCTCAGCGGTCGGCGCGGCGCCTACTTATTGCCGCATGGCCGAGAAGATCATCATCGAGCTCAACCATTTCCATCCCGCGGGCCTGCGTGGGTTCCATGATATTCACGAGCCGGAAAACCCGCCGTACCGGAATCCGATCCCGCTGTTCCGTCCTTCGGATCGCATCGGCGCACCCACGATCAAGGTTAATCCGAGCAAGATCGTCGGCATCGTGGAGAACGATGGTCCGGACGAAACCAATGCGTTTGGTGAATTGGCCCCCACCACCAGGAAGATCGGTGAAAACGTCGCCAGCTTCCTGGAATCCGAGATCGTCTCCGGTCGGGTGCCCAAATCCTTCCTGCCCATCCAGTCTGGTGTCGGTGATACGGCCAATGCCGTGCTGTTCGCCATGGGCCAGCATCCTCGGATTCCCCAGTTCGAGATGTACACGGAGGTCATTCAGGACGCAGTCATCTCCCTGGTCAAGCAGGACAAAATCCGATTCGCCAGCGGTTGTTCACTCACAGTAACCAACCCTGTGCTGCGTGACATTTATGCGAACCTGGAGCAGTTCCGCTCCCGCTTGTTGCTGCGTCCGCAGGAAATCTCCAACAGCCCGGAAATCGTCCGGCGAATTGGAATCATCTCTATTAACACCGCGATCGAAGTCGATATTGGCGGCAACGTGAACAGCACCCACGTGCTGGGACGCAGTATGATGAACGGCATCGGCGGCTCGGGCGACTTTGCGCGAAACGCCTTTCTGTCGATCTTCACATGCCCCTCCACGGCTAAGGATGGCAAGATCAGCACGATTGTGCCGATGGTCAGCCATCTGGATCACAGCGAGCACTCCGTTCAGATCATCGTCACTGAGCAGGGCGTGGCGGATTTGCGCGGCAAGAGCCCGATGGAGCGCATGCGCACGATCATTGAAAACTGCGCGCATCCGGACTACCGCGGCATCCTGCGAGACTACGCCTCCATGGCGGGGAATTCGCACTCACCGCAGACCCTTGCGGCTGCCTTCGGCATGCACCTGTCGTTCTCCAAACAGGGCGACATGCGCAAAGTAAACTGGGCCGACTACAAATAGTCAGGCTGCCAGTTCCTCATTGATTTAGAGGATTACAGGAAGCGCGCAGAGCCACACTGGTTCTGCGCGTTTCGTTTTGCGTGGAGCATCGGGAGGAAAAGGCGCAACCCGCGTTGGGGTTGGTGGGGAAACGGGGCATGGAACCCAGGGTAGCGACTGGCGTCGCAACCCTGGGCTTTGGGACGCAACACCGTTGGTGTTGGGGATGGACGGATTGGCACGGAGCACGAGGCGCGATCCAGATATATCGTCGATTGAACGACAATGGTGGTATCGGCATCCGGATCAGCCCCAACGGGGCTGCGCCCCAGAGCCCAGCGGTTGATCGTTCCGAGCCGAAGCGTAGCGGAGGCGCGGAATGATCTACCCTGGGTCGGGGTTTCCGGGGATTCACAACCCTGAACAGGGTTGTGCCTCAGTCCCACAAATAGCGTTCATCCCATTCGATCTCATGTTTACGCAAGAGGGCGCGAAGTTCGTCCTGGAAAGCCGTTTTGCGATGATGCTCCTCCTGGGTCGCGATGTAATGTTTGATGGCATCCAGATTGGATTGACTCACGGAGAATGTCGCATACCCGGCCTGCCACGCGAAACCTGCGTACTCGGGGCTCTGTTGCTGTACCCACCGATCAGACACACGTTTGATCTCCTTCACCCACTCAGCCTGGGTGATGGTCCTGGCTAACCTGGCCAGAAGGTGAACATGGTCCTCGACTCCACCCACTAGAAGCGGTGGGCAATCCAAGGTTCGGGAGATCGCGCCGAGTTGTGCATGCAACAAGTTACGAACGGTTGTGTTCCGGAGCAACGGACGTCGTTCTTTGGTTGAAAAGACCAGGTGAACATAAACCGCAGAGAGAGACTGTGGCATAGGATTAAGATGGTTGATCAGACTCTGAATGATTGACTGGGATGGCCCCAGATTATCTGGTTCGTGACACGGTGCAAGGGTTTCAAATAATCACGATGGTGTTTCGAATAAGGCGCAACCCACGTTGGGGTTGATGGGGAAAAGGAACATGGAACCCAGGGTAGCGACTGGCGTCGCAACCCTGGGCTTTGGGACGCAACACCGTTGGTGTTGGGGATGGACGGATTGGCACGGAGCACGAGGCGCGATCCAGATCTATCGTCGATTGAAAGACGATGGTGGTATCGGCATCCGGATCAGCCCCAACGGGGCTGCGCCCCAGAGCCCAGCGGTTGATCGTTCCGAGCCGAAGCGTAGCGGAGGCGCGGAATGATCTACCCTGGGTCGGGGTTTCCGGGGATTCACAACCCTGAACAGGGTTGTGCCTCAGTCCCACACATAGCGTTCGTCCTGTTCGATTTCGTGTTTGCGGTCGAGTCGTGTGCAGTTTGGTCGGGGACCTCTCCTTGCGGTGGCGTGGTGCAAGAACTCACATCTATTCAGCGTGATGTAAAAGGCGCAACCCGCGTTGGGGTTGATGGGGAAACGGAACGTGGAACCCAGGGTAGCGACTGGCGTCGCAACCCTGGGCTTTGGGACGCAACACCGTTGGTGTTGGGGAATACTGAGTTCCTACCTGCGTGGCGCAAATCCACCGAATTCGATGCTTCGCAATCATTCCTGCACTTTCAACCAGTGGTGATGTGAGCGCATGTATGCGGCGTATGGCTCGGCCCCCAGCAGGCTCTCCAACCTGCTCATCGTGTCCTGCCGCCACGCCTCCTGCCATTTGATGCGATACTCGCCTGGCACGAGATCAAAGGCCATTTCCTTTCGAGCCTTCTCAGCCGCTAAACGCACTTCATGAGCCTGCTTGGCCACATCTTTTGGAAGCCCCGCTTCTATCGTTAGTTCGAGCAGTTCTGCGTAACTGGAAGTGGACTGTTGTTGAAACTCCTCTCCTCGTTCAGGCCCGAGGAACTTCGCAACCTCCTGTTGAACAGTCTCCGGAGCTCCATTGGTGGCCTTGGCGCGGACCTGGATTTCTTTGATGGTTTTCCACTCATCCGCCGTCGCTTCGAAGTAAGGACGCTCTTGCTTCAGGTTGCCTTGATTTCGATAGTCCAATTCCTCGACCTGATCCGGAGCGAGGAATTGGCGCAGGGCCTCTCGATGTTCCACCTTTAAGGCTGCTCGCCGATTTTCGCGCTCCGCGTTTGGAAGCGAATTGGCCTCGTTCATCATTCGGCTATAGTATTCTTCCAACTCAACCACACGGATGGCCTCCTCGGGCGGAAGCACATCATTCAATGCAGAGGCGCGCTGGCTCAGATGCGCCTCGGAGCTGGATCCATCGGATTTCGGACAGTCCTGGAGAAAAGCTCGGGCACGTTCGTCCAGTTTCTCAAGTTTCTCCTGCTGCGGTTTGGCTAACTCGGAGAGATTCCCACCCGAGCTTCCCAGGACCTCGTAAAAATTGGGCTTAATCTCCGCCGCAATGGACTGGATCTCCGGGAGAAACCGCTCAAAAGCGAGAACCATCAGAACCTCACGAATCGTGGCGTCGGGGCACTGGATCGAACGTAGGTTGGCCACGAGTTGCGCAGGATCATCGGAAGCGACCTGAGACCAATGGAATGTCGGAATTACCAGCGCAGGCCGACCGTTGCGCTCGGGCTTGGTGGCTATGGCGAGGGGTTTCTTGGCCCGAGGCTGATCTGATGTGCCCTCTGCTTGCGACATCGGCTGCGGTTTAGGTAGCACGAGCCAGATCAGCAGGAGCACGCCATTGGCGACGAGTGAGAAGTAAAGGACGAGGCGAGTGCTCATCGCCGTTCCTCCGCGGTGTCGAGATACAGCCAGTAAGGTGAGCTGTTGGTCATTTTGCAAAGGATCTGTTCACCAAAGATCTGGTATGCAAGAGCAGTCTGTTCTCGGCGCAGTTGCTGAATGCTTTGATCCCGTTGTTCCTGGCTGAGCGCTCTATCTTCCAGTAACGCCACCCATGCTCTGTCATTGGCTTGTTTTGATTCGTAGAACTGCTTTGCCATTTCCTTGGCGCGGGGCTCTTCGTCCCCAATGTTTTCAACAAGGCGCCGGTAGTCTCGATCCGTAAGTCGCTGAAACTCCGCCAGTCGCTGGGCTGGAAGAACTGCCTGGAAAGCGGGTCTGAGGGACGGCTCCAGTTGCGCTTCATTAGGGTCCCACCCGGCGATGTCCAATTCTCTGGCCAGGATATCACAGGTCTGCTCTAGCTCTGCGCCTGTGGTTCGAAATCCGTCCGCTTGACTTGAAAAGATTAACCACATCCCAATGAAATGCTTCTTAAAATCGTGTTGTTGGGCTGGGCTCAACAGAGAATTGAATTGTGCTTCACGCCAGGGGTTGAGTCTTTGGTTCTCGCGATAGGAGGATAGGCAGGGCAGCTCACCGGTGCGTCTTTCCAGCCACTCCATTCGCTCCATCAGCGAAATCATGTCCTCCCGAGAATCGAAGTCGGGCAAATCCAGGACCACTTCAAAGATGAACCGGGTGAGAACCCAATCTGAAGGGCCAGATGTGTTTTCGAGCCAACGACTGCCTACTGCCTCCCGGGCTCTCTGGTCGAATCGGTTGACGATCTCCAACTGTTCGCGGAACTGCTTCACCTGCGCAGCCAGCCTTTCGGCAGGACTGGACCAAAACGGGGGCGGGGCCACCTTCGAAAGCGCATATTCACGTTCCTCACACAGTTGGGCGGTGATGATCCGTCGGACCACCGGTGGAGGACAATCCACAGCCCGCAGCCGGTCGGCATATACTTTTGCATCGGCGGATTGAAGCATGGTCCAAACGAAACGCCCGGAGTTTGGGGAGGCTGCGGCTGCTTTCAGAGAACCGGCGGGCTGTCGTGGCAGAGTAGGGGAGGCAGACCCCTCTGCCGCGGAGGCGGGAACAGGGGGAACGGCTCGGAGACGCCGCCAGATTCCATGCCCAATGACGAGGTTGACTGTTAGCGAGAGGATCAGCAGCACCAGTGTGCGATCGGCCCAGCCGCCTTTGGGCGGGTGTTCAGGGGGCCGGGCTGCCGTGCGTTGCATGTCCTCACAATAAAACGGTTTTCCGTGATTGCCAATCCTCTGCTTGCGCAACCCGCGTTGGGGTTGGTGGGAAAACGGAACGTGGAACCCAGGGTAGCGACTGGCCTCGCAACCCAGGGCTTTGGGACGCAACGCCGTTGGTGTTGGGGAATCTTCGACAACGGCTACGGGACGGAGTTGTTTCAGAAACCGAGCACAATGTAGAATCGCGTGTGAGAAACGACGGTTTGCATCTTCAATGTTCTGGCGATTTCTGGTCCATACCCTGCCCAATCCCAACGGGGCTGTGCGCCCCAGAGCCCAGCGGTTGATCGTTCCGAGCCGAAGCGTAGCGGAGGCGCGGAATGATCTACCCTGGGTCGGGGGTTCCCGGGATTCACAACCCTGAACAGGGTTGCGCCTCAGTCCCACACATAGCGTTCATCCCATTCGATTTCGCCCAAGAGGGCTCCGCATAGACCAAGCTGAGAATGGAGGGCGGCGAGACGCCGCCCGTACTCGCAGGCGAGACGCCTGACGCTACACCGGAGGGTGTCTCCGCGGGACCCTAGGTTTCTGCTTTTGTTCTGAACCTTGGCAGTCTCGGCGTCTTGGCGTGAGTTCCTTTCCCCTTTCATCCGCCCTGCTCATCCCACCCGATTTCATGTTTTTACGATAAGACCTATTGACAGAAGTTGAAAAACCACGTAAATACAAAGTAAACACATTGCATTGGCTTTGAATACAGAACCAAAAAGGTTATCTTGGGGTGCAAACGGGGAAATAATTCATTCCTTGACGTATGGATTTCGACTGGAACAATCCGCCCTTTAATTTGGATAGTTCTTTGACCCTGCAGGAAATTGAAGAGTCCTTTGAGGACCCCTTTGCTGTGAAGCTGTTCCCGGATTCCCCGCGCTTTTCGGTGCAGGCCCGGTTCTTCAATCTAGGCGTTTCCGCTGGCGGAACTGGAGTTATCAGCGTTTACCGCACCAATGGGAAACAGATTCGGGTGATTTTTGCCCGGCATTTTCACGCAGAAGAGCGCTTCTTTTATCAACGGAAGCTGGATCAAGCGCTGGCTACAGGTTAGGATTTTTATATGCAAGTTATTACAAACTGGGAAGATGTGCCGATCTTTGACAGCGAGAGCGCTGAATCGGATTTCTGGGCCAGTTACCGCCCGGACCTTCGGTTGATGGAGAACTCGGTCTCCGGGATGAGCGAAAGCGCGGAGTCGATCACCATCACTTTGCGGATGGATCCCCGGATGTTGGCAAGGATCAAGCGGTTAGCCAGGTCGCGTTACCTGAATTACCAAAGCATGATCAAACAATGGCTCAGTGAGCGCATGGAACAGGAAGTCAGGCAGTTCAGCACGAACAGTCGATCAATAAACTCATGAAGACTAGAATCTCAGAACTTGGCGGGCGCAGGCACGGCTTCACCCTGGTGGAGATGCTGGTGGTGATTTCGGTCATGGCGATTTTGGCGGGCATGATTTTTCCGATAACCGCCGCCGTAAACCGGACCAAGACCAAGGCGAAGGTGCGAGCCGAACGCGAGATGGTTGAGAACGGGATTGCGCTGTATAAGTCCGCCCTGGGACATTACCCGCCTGACTCCGGCATCCCGGCTGTGAACCAGCTCTATTACGAACTGGTTGGCACATCGATGCAGGT
This sequence comes from uncultured Verrucomicrobiota bacterium, assembly GCA_942493075.1. Taxonomy (GTDB): domain Bacteria; phylum Verrucomicrobiota; class Verrucomicrobiia; order Limisphaerales; family UBA8199; genus JBBQYD01. Next base: position 2,380,507 of record OW818681.1, read on the forward strand.
TGAAAGAGGCAATCAAGTTTTCACCACGCTGGGTGGCGGTCATTCGATTTCAGAGACGGATCTGAAACCACTGTTGAACAATCGGGTCAGCGGCTTTGTAAACTCGAGCCGCCAGGCGGATGATGATGAAGCCAAGAAGGCGAAATCGTTCCTGCCGCCACTTAAAGCCGATCAGTATGCGGAGGTGCAAATAAACAAACTGGGGCCCATTCGGCTGCTGAATTGCACCGTGAAGTGGCCATCTGCTCGCACGCCGATTATCCCTGGCTATCCCAGTGCCAATCCCTGGCATTACAACTCCTCCAATCCCACGAATAACCCCGGCAGCTATGACCTGTGGGTGGACGTCGTTATTGGTGGGAAAGTCCTCCGGTTCAACAACTGGAGCAAGGAACCGACCCAGGTAGTTGATTAACCGAGTATGGCAAAAGGCGGAAAACAGAGAGAGGAGTTCAGCCTGCGCCTTTGGCGTCGAGGCGGTCCGGTGCGCGCAGGGGTCAAGGGCGAATGGCCATTTGGAACTCCGACAGCACCGGGGATGACTCAATCTGTGCCTGTGCTTTGGCGTGAGTATGGCTGGGCCTGCGAGATGGATTTGATGGTGGGAAAGCGGCGTCCGGTCCGTGCGGAGGCGAAGCCTCTCCGCGGTGAGCGTGGAAGCAAGCCTCTGGATTTTGATTGTTCGGCTCTGACCGCTCCGTTGGTGCCCGTGTGTGCTTTTGGAATTGAAATGACAAACGCCGTGAGTTGTCTGTCGTGGTTGTGAAAAATCAGTAGATACCCATAAAAGGATATGAAACTTACTTCAAAGAAATCAGGGCTGATGCAGGGATTCACCCTCATCGAACTGCTTGTGGTGATCGCGATCATCGCGATTCTGGCCGCGATGTTACTTCCGGCGATCAGCAAGGTTAAGCTGGAGGCGCAGAAGAAAAGGTGTCGGACTGATATCGAGCAGATCGTTAGTGCCATCAAAGACTATGAGTCGGCCTACAGCCGCTTCCCGGCATCAAGAATGGCAATGGAGGCCGCGGGTACCAATGACTTCACGTTCGGAACCAAGGGATTGGCGAACATGAAAAGACCCGGTGGTGATCTCGCGATTCTGAACCCGAAGGTCGGCACCCCGAACAATAATATCTACCAGACCAACAATGCGGAAGTCATGGCTATCCTGATGGCCCTGACAGAGTATCGGAACGGTAAGGTAACGGTGAATAAGGACAATGTGCGCAACCCGCAGAAAACAAAGTTTCTCAATGCCCAAATGGCGGCAGACGACACCAGCGCCGGGGTTGGCACTGATGGCGCGTTCCGTGATCCGTGGGGTAACCCCTACATTATTACGCTGGACCTGAACAACGACGATAAGGCAAGGGATGCGTTTTATCGTTTGCAGGCGGTCTCCCAAACAGCGAACGGGTCGAAAACTGGCCTCTACGGCATGTTCAACTCCGGGACCGATCCCAATACGGACAATTTCGAACTTAATGGTTCGGTGATGGTTTGGTCGGCGGGCCCGGATGGCATGTTTGATTCAGCCAAGAAGGCCAATGAAGGTGCCAATCGCGACAATATCAGCAATTTGAAGGAATAACGTTGTGAAGAAGATCCAGAGAACCATTCAGAGTTCGCGCAGGAGCAGGCGAGCGAGCGGGGAAGGGTTCACGCTGCTGGAGCTGCTCGCGGTCATGGCGATCATTGGGATTTTGGCGGCTATTACGCTGCCAAACATCAGCAAGTTCAAACCCAATGTGATGTCGGGGGCGACCCGGCAAATGCTGGATGCCATTTCCAGGGGCCGGCAGCTCGCCATGAGCCAGCGCACCACGGTTTACATGGTGTTCATGCCCACGAATTTCTGGGACTCGCTGGCTTACCAGGCACTTCCTGCTGATGAGCGGCTTAAAGCCCAGCGTTACTTCGATAAGCAGGCTACGTCCTACAATTACGTGACCATGCGAAGTCTGGGTGATCAACCCGGGGCTCCTACCGCCCGTTACCTGGATAGGTGGAAGACTCTGCCGGAAGGTGTGATCATTCCACGGAGCAAATTCCGGCCCTATGCCCAGCCGGAGGTGCCGGTCATGAACTTTTTTACAAATGATGCGAATGGCACCCGATTTCTAGCGTTTGAGGCCATGGGCTTCCATTATACAAACAGCATTCCATTTCCGGCGGAGGATTCTCCCGCACCGAATCCTCTAGTCAAGTGGGTGCCGCTGCCTTACATCGCATTCAACCACATGGGGCAATTGGTTCACGGGAAAGATGAGTTCATTCCGCTGGCTTTAGGGACCATGGGTTACCCGCGTGACGCGATTGGAAATGCGACCACCCTGCCTGCCACGTTTAACGAAATGCCCCCCGGCAATTCGACGAACACGTTCAATTTGATTCAGATCGATTGGCTCACGGGCCGTGCCCGCGCGCACCGTCAGGAGATCCTATGAGAAACCTTCCAGCCAGCATTGCCAAGCATTCCAGGCGCGAGCAGGCCTTTACGATGATCGAAATCGCGCTTAGCCTCGCGGTCATCGCATTTGCTCTCGTGGCGGTCATCGGAATTCTTCCCCACGGGATGTCCGCTCAAAAGGAAAACCGGGAGGATACGATCATCAACCAGGATGCGAGTGTCTATTTGCAGGCATTGCGGAACGGGGAAGTGGGGTTGGATGAACTCACCAACTCGGTGATCGTCATCTCGAATTGGGTCACGGAGTTTAATGAAAACGGTGTACCCCAGCGAACCAGACTCCACTGGTACACGTACACCAACTCGTCAGAGGATCCAACAATGCCGATCACAAATGGATTGAGGATTGTGGGTTTATTAACTCGGCCGAAGTTTATTTACGAAACCAACGGTCCCTACTACAGCAACTACACAATAGCGATTTGCCGCTCCATGAGCGGATTGGCCAGCGAAAAGCCACCTCAAACAAACTCAGAGGTTAGGGACGTCGCGCTGAGCTATCGAATGCTGCCCGATGTGATGCCCTATACGGAGTTCCAGACGAACGCAACCTGGTTCACAGCCCCGGCCATCACGAACGATCTGGTTGAAGTGCAGCTCCGCTCGAACTACTGGCGGGTGATGGTGAACATGCAGACCAATCTCTGGGATGTACGGTTTCGTTTCCAATGGCCGCTGCTCCAGAGCGGGAAAGTGGGAGAGGGCAGGGCAGTTTACCGCAGCATGGTGGCCAGCCAGTTGCTACTGACAAATGATCCCTACGCCTTTTGGCCGCTTTACCACTTTGAACCGCGAACCATGGTCCTGGGACGCGAACCCTGATTTCTGAGCCTGTGAAAATTCCAACTAAAAATCTCAGAGCAACGGGGCAGCCCCCACTCACTACGACGCGGTGCATCCGGAGCAGCAGCGGCTTCTCGTTGGTTGAACTGCTCGTCACCGCCACGCTGCTTTCATTCATCGTGCTGGGGCTTCTGGCTGTGTTCAACCAAACGCAACGCGCCTTCAAAGGGGGAATGACCCAGACCGATGTGCTGGAAGGCGGGCGCGCGGTGCTGGATATGATCGTGCGGGAAACAGAGCAGATTACCCCGTCGAAAGATCCATACACCACCAACTTCGCCGTCTGGGTGTCCACCAGCTTTCAAAAACCGCTCTTGCAAGCGTTGCCGGGGTCTCCGGAGTTGAGAAAGAATGTGGTGCAGGATTACTTTTTCCTGTCCCGGTTCAACACCGATTGGAATGCGGGTGGCTACCGCGTGCTGCCGGAATACAAAGACGCCGGAGTGGGAACGCTGTACCGGTGGGGTTCCAATTCGCACGTTAGGTTGGGATCATCGAATTTCTTTGGTTGGTATCAGACCTCCCCGCTCTCTAATTACAACCGGGTTGCTGAGGGCGTCGTGCATTTCCGCGTGCGCGCGTTCGACCACCATGGAAACCTGATCAATCCGGCCATGGCCAACTGGCCGCGTCAGATGGTTTTTGAGACTAATGCCATTGCTCCCGACCAAGCCTTCGTTGTAGCAACAAATCAGGCGGTCCCGGCGTTTGTCGAACTGGAATTGGGAATGCTGGAACAGCCGATTTTTCAGCGTTGGAAGTCCCTTGCTAATGCCGAGGTTCAACGCCAATACCTTGGCAATCACTCCGCTAGAGTGCACATCTTCCGGCAGAGGGTGCCTGTGCGTAATGTCGATTTTTCCGTTTACCCATGAAAGCCCCAAGACTTACAAGAAACGAGTCCGGCGTCGCGCTGGTGGTCACGCTGATTTTGCTCTCCATGATTGCCTTCATGGCGATCGCGCTATTGGTCCTGACCCGGGGAGAACGCAGTTCTGTAACCACGGTAGCCGATCAGACCACTGCCAAGCTGGCGTCTGACACTGGGCTGGAACGGGCAAAGATAGAGCTGTTGGCCCCAATGATGGCGTTTCGTGATCCGCACCGTTATGACCTGATGGTTTCCACCAACTACGTCAATCCCCGCGGGTTTGATAATTCGTTGCCGGATGGCAGACTGACGAATGTCAATTACCTCTATAATAACGGGAATCCGCTTTCTGCGGCAGATCACGCCCGGAACCTGGTAAACCTTTACTATTATCCGCGGGTGCCCGTTTACGTGAAGGTGAATGATACCACGACCGACTTCCGTTATTATCTGGACCTGAACCGGAATGGCCGATACGACACGAATGGCTTTTTGCCTGTCATCAGCGGTGATCCAGGTTTTCCCTATTTCGATACGAATGGTGCTCGGATTGCGGAACCATTTGTCGGAAGGACAGCGAGCAACTTTTTTGTAGGCGATCCTGAATGGATTGGGCAGTTGGAGCGGCCGGGCTTTCCCCATTCGCCGAGTAACCGGTTCGTGGCACGCTATGCTTACATAGCGGTTCCCGCCGGCAAAACTCTCGATATCAACACCGTTCACAATTACGCCAGGGAGAATGCCCCGCAGACTATGCAGGCAGGAGATCGTTTTCTGCGTAACCAAGGAGTTGGTCCTTGGGAGATTAACTTAGCGAGCTTCTTTGCAGACCTGAATACCAACCGCTGGCCTTACCCCGAAACAACAGTGGCCTCGGCTTACACTTACATAATAACGAACAATGGTGGGGGGATGGAGATAGGGTTGCCAAACACTGGGACTGCGTTTGATACCGCTCTTTCAATTTTGCAGTATCGTTATAAGGGACTCTATTCGATTGCGAACATGCGAAGTGTGGATCAACTCTTTGGCAACCCCGGTGCACTTGCGTTTCGATTTGACTTCATTGATGGTTATTCGACGGGGCCGATGATGACGAACACTTGGTGGCCAAGTCGGCCAAATGATGCAGACGGAACTCGCACTGCTATTCCATGGGCAGGCGATCAAAGCCCTCAAACAGTTTTCAACCACCAGGAGTTGTTCAACTTTCCCATGCTTGCTGAGCGTCTACGGATCGCCGGATCGACCAACAGTTCTTACGACCGATACACCTTCTATCGGCTGTTAGCCCAGATGGGGACGGATTCATCAGCCGATACTTCGGACATGATGAATCTGAACTATGATAACCTGATCACTATCAATAATCAGGGAAGGGCAAGCGCAACCAATTTCGTGAGCTGGCAGCAGGTTGACGGGCACGATGGTTTGGCGTTCTTCACCAATGCGGCAGCGCGGTTGTTTGCAAGCTCCGGCTACAATTTCAACATCACCAACATCCAGGTTTACCCGACAAACTTTTATACGCCGAGTGTGCATAGGTTGTTGCAACTTGCGGCGAACATGTATGATGCAACAACCATCCGTGCCGTTGGGACCAATCAGTTTCCGACGGTCTTCCGCCCCATCCTTAAATGGAGCGTTGGAGGAGGGGACAATGTTTATATCACAGGATACGCGCCGGTAACTAACGCCAGTTACATAGTAGATAACTTCGACCGGCTCAGAGATCTAACTCTCCCAGAAGAGCGCCGAACACTTAGGGTTGACGACTTGGCATACGGAGTTCCGCTGGTGATAGGTGCCAAGAAGGGTTTACCCAATTTCAATGAGTTTGCAGGGCAGAGTGCGGTGCAGGTTACTCGGAAGCTGGAGTTCCGCCGTGGAGCAAACGGCAAGGTTGCAGAAACGAACCAGATGTATGTGGTAACGATTACCAATCGGTTTGGAATGGAAGCTTGGAATTCCTACTCTAATGCGTATCCAAGACACACTCGCCTACTGGCTCAAGGAGAAGTGTTTGGGATCATAACCAATGATGTAGGAGTCGTGGTATTATCAAATTCTGTTCACAGAACTGCGCTGGTTAATACGAACTTCACTAGCCCAGCTTGGGCTGGCTACATCAATGCTGGCTTGGCGTCCTACTCTTTCCGGGTTCCGATTGATCCAGTGACCAATGTGTTTTTCCTCCTTACGAATAGCACCTTTGTCAACGCTACCCGGGAGCTGAAACCACTTACGGGCGTCTTTGAGCGCGGTGAAGGTTTTCCAAATCTCAGTTTGTATCTAAACCTGAGGACTAGGTTTAAGTTTGCGCTAATCGACATTCAGACGAGCCGCTTAATCGATTATGTGACAATTGATTCGATTGGAACTCCTATGGATCTGGCACATGAATTATCCCATGATGGCACCTATCCCGAAGGCGCGAAGTTCATTGCGAATGCCGACCGTGGGTACCTTTGGGCTACTAATCGAGCAAACAATAATGTTCAAACGCCAACGTATGGGATATTAAATCAGATCATGGCTGGCATGGGCTCAGTCACCGTGACCGAGGACCAGTGGAGAAATTTTCTACCCAAGGCCTCCTCCCTCGCGGCTCGAAAGGACGCACAGACGCGGTTCAATGATGCCATGTTGCGGACCGACATTAAAGGTGCTCAAACTTTCTATGCGCCGTTTGATCCTGTCAGAAGCATTTTCTACAACACAATTTGGCAGGCTAATGACCCACTGGTGCATTATACGGCCGGTGACTTAACGGTTCCCCTATCAGATCGTATTGAATGGGACGTGTCGATTAATTCTCCAACAAAAAACATCCCTGGAGTGAATAAGCGTTACCAGCCATGGACCGCACAGGTCACATCAGGATCAAGCAGCCCGACGCGTTTCGACCCGGCTGTTAAAGATCCGCTTGTTACACGTTCAGACGATTGGGACTTTCCGACCAACAAGTTTCCTAATGTGGGCTGGTTGGGGCGGGTGCATCGTGGCACCCCCTGGCAAACCGTGTACCTGAAATCGATGGTTACGGACCTCGTAAAGTGGCGCGATTGGACCGCCAATCCTGTTAAACCTGTCAATTACGGCCAGGTAGACACCAATCGTTGGACCTTCAATCAGCACTTTGACGATGCAGATCTATCCCGCCCGGATCGAGACCGTGAGTTGTTCGACCTGTTCACCACCGCGTTCAGCGAATCAGCTTCGCGTGGCAGGATGTCCATCAACCAGACCAATCTGGCCGCCTGGAGCGCTATCTTGAGTGGCGTGCTGGTGATGACCAATACCGTTACTGACGACCAATTGATAAATGATCCACTGCTGCGTCCTACGAACTCCTGGACGGTCGTTAATCCAGCCGGCATCTATGATCAAACGCTCCCGCATACCAGTTGGCCACAGGTGGCGCAGATTGTGCGCGGCATCAACGCCGTCCGCGCGACGACTAACTTTCACGGAAGCTTCAAGCACCTGGGCGACATTCTCGCTGTGCCCCAGCTCACAGTTGAATCCCCGTTCATCAATAGGCGGACGCCGCAGCAACGGGAACGGGCTATTGATGATGCTGCCATGGAACGCATCCCTCAGCAGATTCTCGGATTGCTGAAAGCCGAGAGTGCCCCCCGGTTTGTCATTTATTCGTATGGGCAAAGCCTTAAGCCCGCCGATCGCGGGGTATTGGTGAGTGGCCCGTATTTCAATCTTTGCACCAATTATCAAGTCACGGCTGAGGTAGCCACCAAGGCGGTGGTACGGGTGGAGGGGGTGCCGGACAAACCTAGAGTTATCGTAGAAAGTTACAACCCCTTAACTCCTGATTAGGGAGAACCGGGAAAGACATAGACCATCAACATAGCGCTCGTAATACGAGTGCAATTTGAGCTAAACTAAATTTTATGCGCAGGCGACTATTGCTCGGGCTCCTGGTGAGCGTGACCTGTTTTATTGCCGTATGGTGGTTCAGGGGAGAGAAAGGGCGAATCGAACCAAGGCAAGATCAGGAAATTGCCAAGGTTTCAACAGTGGCCAAGCCAAGCCTTACCGGTCGTGCTGGCCCCAACAATCGATCCGACGCGAAGCCTTTCCGGCTCCTTTCCGAGCCCGGCAATCTGAACTCCATGGCTGCCAAGCCGGAGCCTCCCAAGGACCCTCGTCTGGCTTACCGGATTAGCAACACCCCACAGAGCCTGCGTGACCTGCTGCGAAACGACAGTGCTATTCTTCTCGAGAATGCGCTGATCGATACCTCGACGGGCGAGCAACTCCCCATCCCAGGCCACTTGCGGGCCGGGAACGAGCCGGGAAGTTACATCGTGCAAGCGAATCAGGCGATTGACGCAACCTTCCGTCAACGCGTGACTCAGGCAGGGGCGGAAATCGTTGCTTACATTCCGAACAATGCTCTTTTGGTTAAGGCCTCCTCGGGAACGGCCCGGACGCTATCCGGACAGCCCGATATGCAGGCGGTTGTTGCTTTTGAACCCTATTTTAAACTCAAGAGCTCCTTGCTAAAGGCGGCTGTCGAGCAGATTCCTCTGCCTGAGGACGCCGCCTTGAATGTTTTGCTGTTTCCCCAAACTCGGGATGCGGCAGTCGCTGAGTTGGAAGCTTTAGGTGACGTGATTCACGAGGAGCGTTCGCCTTTCGGCACTATCGTGCGGGTGCGTCCAGCCGGCAATTCGCTGGTTGCCATCGCCCAGATGCAGGCCGTGCAGGGGATTGAACTGGCGCGGAAGCGGGTTTCAGCAAACGATATCAGCCGCGACACTCTGGAGGTAAGCGCTGATACCGTGGTCGTGGATAACTATCTCGGACTGAGCGGCAGCAATGTGCTGGTAGGAGTCAACGACACCGGGGTGGACACGAACCATCCCGATCTGGTTGCACGTGTGCTGGCGGATACCGTGATCAGCGGCGTGGATTCCAACGGGCACGGGACACATGTAGCCGGCATCATTGCGGGTGACGGTTCTGAATCGGCCACAGCGACCAATGCCATAGGATCTGTTCTGCCTCCGGTGAAAGGCCAGTTCCGCGGAAAAGCGCCGGGTTCGAAGATCTACGCCATGAATGCGAACCTGGAATCTGGACCTGCCTCGGATGTCTATCTCCAGGAGCAGACTCGCAAGACGAACGCCTTCATCTCGAACAATAGCTGGCATTATTACGATTCCGCTGAATACGACCTGGCGGCAGCCAGCTATGACGCTGCTGTGCGTGATGCTCTTCCGGGGGTCCGAGGTTCGCAGCCGTTGCTTTTTGTGTTTTCCTCAGGCAACCGCGGCGCAGGCGATGATGAAGGTTTAGGCGGAAATCCGGATAGCATTGATTCTCCCGGTACCGCGAAGAACGTGATTACAGTAGGTGCAACGGAGCAGTACCGCAACGTGACGAACATTACATTAAAGAACTGTAAAACAGTGATTGATGGCACGAATGTGACTATCGTTTGCGAGACCAATACACCGTGGGCTGGGACAACCGATCACAGCAACCGTATCGCGAGCTTTTCCAGCCGCGGTAATGTGGGAGTGGGCATTGAAGGGGATGCAGGCCGTTTTAAGCCCGACGTTGTGGCTCCAGGCACGTTCATCATCTCCACGCGCACGACGACTTGGGATGAGCGGGATTATTACAATCCGACAAATTACCACTACAATTTCCGTGAGGAACAATCGGTCGTGGCAGGGGATCTCAACCCGTACGGTACTCTCATTCCTGATAACGCGGTACAAGTGGAGTGGTTGGTGACACCGAGTGCGCGCAACCCGGGGATTACCAATATCCCGATTTACGTGCGGCAGCCTGAGCCCCCCACGTTAGACGCCTATGACTTTATTCGAACCAATTACGTGTCGATGCCACCCGACCACGAACTAGCCCCAAAGGATGCCCCGTGGTATTACGGAGTGGCGAACCCCTACGAGCAGGAGTTCCTGTACAACGTCAGCGAGGTGATCACGACCACCAACGACGAGGGAAATTACTTTGAGGTTCTGAGCAATATGAACAACCAGCTCGGGCCTTACTACCGGTACGAATCGGGCACAAGCATGTCAGCCGCGCAGGTTTCCGGCACGCTGGCCCTGATGCAGGAATACTTTGAAATGCGCCTCAAAGTGACGAATAGTCCCGCCTTGATGAAGGCGCTGCTGATCAATGGCGCCCGGTCGGTGGGGGATTTGTACAACCTGCAAGTCGCGAGCACAATGAACTTCCAAGGCTGGGGGCAGGTGAACCTTACCAACAGCTTGCAGCCGAGTGTTTCGAATCGAAACGCCACGGCCAGTTCCATGCTGGTGTTCGATCAGGGCGAGACCAACGCCCTTTCAACCGGCGGAGCGCATACGCGCAAGATCAAGGTGGCCTATAAGGCCATCACCACACCGTTGCGTTTCACACTGGTCTGGACCGATCCGCCGGGCAACCCGCTGGCGAGTACCAAGCTGGTTAACAATCTGGACTTGGTAGTTACGAACCTCGATACAGGGGATGTGTTCTACGGGAACGATATTTGGCCCGACAACGATTTCAACGTGGCATGGGACACGAACACGATTCCTGTCGTGGATGTGGTTAACAACGTGGAGAACGTGTATCTGCCGCCGAATCTTGGCACAAATTACTCGGTAACCGTTGTTGGCCGACGGGTCAACGTCAACGCAGTGCCCACTCACACCAACGATGTGGTGCAGGATTACGTGCTGGTGATCTCATCCGGTAACGGCGACTTTGCGGACGCTCTGACCTTGCAGCCGCCCGAAACCCCGGGTTTTACCACAACCCCAAACGTCATTGTCATTTCCAACTCATTTGGGGCCGATGATGTAACGGGCGGTGCGCTGTACCAGCAGCGGATCGGGGGTAACACCCCGCTTCTGGGCATGAATCTCGTGCCCTTGGGTGATCCGACCGATGGAATGCTGACGGTTGGCATGACCAATCAGTGGAATTTCTACATGATCACGAACGAGATGGCATACACCAATGCGGTGTTTGCCACCTTCTTCCCGCCGACACTTTCCATTCCGCGCATGGGTGTAAACGAGGAGTTTATAGATAACGCCACCCGGGTTGAAGCCGATCTGGATATGTATGTCTCCACGAACGCCTCGATCACGAATCTGGCACCGCAAGCCTTGCAGAATGCGTTCCGGTCTGTCAGCCGCCAGGGCACCGAGACATTCGTGCTAACCAACGCAACGGATTATGGAAATGTATTTTACATTGCTGTAAAGTGCGAATCGCAACAGGGCTCGGAGTATGGGTTTTTGGGAGCTTTTAGCCTGCTGCCCTTCAGCGAGAACGGGGTCCTGAATACATTCCCCAACCCGATCGCGATCCCAGATGGCACGCCGGCGCTTCCCGGCGTTGCTCAGATATTCGGGATACAACCCGAGTCTTACCTGGTCAGAAGAGTCGTGGTCACGAACACGCTAACTCATGAGATGATGGGTGATTTGATGGGCAACTTGAACCATAACCGCGATCAGGTTTGGCTCAATAACCATGCCCCAGCTAGCGCGGTTACCAATTGGTCGTTTATTTATGACGACACCGGGGAAGAGGACAATTCTCTGCACACTGACGGCCCGGGAAGCCTGACCGATTTTGGTGGAGGCAACAGTGCAGGGCAGTGGATCTTCACGATGCTCGATTCGGCAATTACCCAGATCGGCACGAACGAGTTGCTGCAAATCTATGTGGAGGAACAGCCCTCTATTGAAGGGGGCATTCCCAGAACAATCAGTCAAGGTAACTGCATCACTGAGTACGTCTATGTCCCCGATTTTGCTACAAACTTGACTATCACGATCAACCTTGAACAAGGCGATGGCCCGTTAAGGGTTGAATTCTGCCGAGAAGGGGATACGTCGTGTAACACGTTAACCATCGAGGGGCCCCCGCCTAGTTCCGGAACCTTGTCGTTGAACGCATCCAGCAATCCGCCTTTGAACCCGGGCCTTTACCGGCTCAATATTTGCAATGACGGGGGCAATCCCGCCGAGATCTTCATTACCGGCGAGTTTACGTATGATTACACCGGCATTCGATTGACACCCTTTACCAGTCAGGCGTCGGTGCCGATCACGGATGATGCAGTGACTTTCTCCACCATCCATGTGCCGGAGGATAACCGGTTGATTTCAGTGGAGGTTGGGTTGCGTGTTGATCATCCGCGAGTTTCCGACCTGGTGTTTCATCTGACCAGTCCAAGCGGCACACGCGTGCTGCTTTCTGAGAATCGTGGCGGGTTAACCCCATCCGGCATGGGAACTGATAGTGCAGTTACCACGATACCCGGGGGACCGTTCGAAGGGACACGTGGCCCCACGGCCCTGGGGTATACGAACGTGATCACGACGGGCCCGAATGGCACATTGAACATCACATGGGGTCTTACGAACGCTCAAATGCAGGTGTTCTATGAGAACACGGACACGGCGCTTTGGAATAGCGGGCCAAGAGACCAGGAAACCGGCACCGTCGACCTCTTTCCCAACGGCTTAGCGCAGGAAGTGACCATCGTGATAACACGCGCAACCGACGCGAACTGGGGTTGGGGTTACACGGTTGCCAATAGCTTTTCGCAAACCAACTACACCGTCTTCACAGACGATACGAATAAGTTCACGTTTGGTACGAATACGATGCTTCTGACCCCGATCAAGTTTGTGACACCGCCGTATACGATCGCGAACTATCCGGGAGAAAACCTCCTGTATACGAACGGCATCTTCTACATGCCCGAAGACACTCTCGATCTTTTCGAGACGGAGAACGCGTTAGGAGATTGGAAGTTGGAAGTGTGGGACAATCGGGCAGGAGCAACGAATCCATCGCCGAGTCTCGTCTCATGGCAGCTTCGGTTCCGATTCGAAAACCAGGTGCCGCGCCCCATCGTAATAGCTCCTGCTGTAACCGTCACAAACGTGGTGCCAGCGGGGAAGATGACAACGTTCATTGTGGACGTGCCCTGGTGGGCTCAATACGCGACAAACACTGTGGTCCGTTGGGATGTGCCCTTGGAAATCTGGCACAATCCCAACCAGCCACCGGTGGGAGATGCTGGTATGGATACCCAATTGACTCTGAACGGTTCGGTTGTGGAGCTTTCCACCACTGGCATACCGCCTCTGGAGCCGGGTCAGCGTTATTACATTGGGTTTAAAAATACTGGCGATACACCTGCGGCGTTAGAGTTCCGGGTGGAGTTCGACACGACACAACTCCTGAGTGACACCCCAATCTTTGATACCCTGACTCAGCCTACAGCTCGTTATTTCCATTACGACGTGAGCGATGAGCTGACGGCGGTCACGTTTAGGCTTTATAACCTGAGCACCAACGCCAACCTCGTGATCAGCAAACGGGCCTATCCCGATGAGAATGTCTTTCAGTATCATGGCATCAACCCGGGCACCAATGACGAAAGCGTCATTATCAGGACAAATTCTCAACCGGTGCCATTAACACCCGGACGCTGGTATATTGGAGTTATCGGCCAAGTGACTGGCCCCATCCCATACACGCTTGAGGCGGTGCCTTACAAAGACCCTATTCCACCCATTACCAAGCTGGAGAACAACACGCCTATCACCGCGACGAACAACGTGGTGGATGGGACGAACGATTACTACTACTTTGTGATAGAACCCGGGTCCGTGGAGGCTGATTTCCAGCTCGATGGAGACTCGCAAGAGTTGGAGCTGGTCCTGCGTAAAGGGTTAGCGCCGCCTGATATGGTATCCGGATTCGATTACAGAAGCTCCCAGCAGGGAGGGGATGATCTACTGGTGGTCAAGGATACGGACACGCCTCCACTCACCCCCGGAGAATGGTATGTCACCGTTGTCAATCTCTCCGGCGTGAAAGCCAATTACACGATCACAGCCAACCAGTTCTCCAGCTATCAGGCTCCTCCGACGAACATTGTGGTGTTTCCGCCGGTGATAACGCCGGCGAGCATCTGCCTGAGTTGGTCGTCTGTCCCGGGACAATCCTACTACGTCCAGGGTTTAACCGATCTGGGAAGTACGAACTGGACGGTTGTGTCGCCGACGATTAATGCAGTGACGGACGTCACGTCGCACTGCATCGCGCGGCCGACCCCTTACATGTTCTTCCGAGTGCGAGAGGGAGTGGCTCCCGCGCAGGGGCCTACTATCGGGAAAGCTGAGCTAACCCCGAGCGGCGGCTTTACTCTACAGTGGACGGCGCCCTCAAGTGCGCAGTTCAAGGTGGAGTGGACTGCCGGGATAGGCAGTGGGCCATGGACAGCGTTCACAAACGTGATCAGTTCAACGACCGGGCAGTTCTCGTTTACCGACGATGCTCCGATTGCCCCCCGGTTTTATCGGCTCCAACAATTGCCATGAACACGCGAGGGCTGTTGTCCGTCTAAGTAATGAGTTCAGCCGGGTTTCGTAGGTGCGATGGGCTTGTCCCTGGTATGGGTTGCGCAAATTGGGGCGAGGCCTGCACGCGTCCACGGCTGGCTTGTACCGATCACAGGGTGGTGACCGGCTGAAGAGATCCTTTGATGCAGCGTGCGTCCTCATACTGCCGGTTTACGGCACGCGCAACTTGCGAGCAGCCCGCCGCTCGGAAGCTGGCGGCTCTCTGTCTGGGCCTGTTTCTTCTTTTCCAGCAGTTTGTTCAGGCAGCGACGGTTTCAATTCCCACAGCGACCCAACATTCGGAAGCGCTTTCAATTTCTGTTGCAGCCACCAATCTCACTCTGCAATTCGTGCTAGAGCAGGGGACCGGTCCATTGCTGGTGACCCTGTGCCGCACTGGAGATGCCGCTTGCCATAACTTGCGGGTCACCGACCCCAGCCAGAGCTATGAGCTCATTGTGGATGAAGGTGGCAATCCTCCGATAAATCCAGGCAGCTATACGTTGCGAATTGTCAACGAAGGGCCGGACACAGCGGATGTTCAGATCCAGACCACAGTGTTGGAACATCCCTTCGGACCAGTGCCCAGGACCTGGGAAAACCGGTGGCCATTGAGCATTCCTGAGCTTGGAACCGCAGCTTCCATTATCCATGTTCCGCAATCAGGGAGTTTGCTTTCGGTAGAGGCCGGGTTGCGGGTGGCCCATCCGCGTATCGCGGATTTGAAACTACACCTGATCAGTCCTCAAGGAACAAGAGCCCTCATGGCGGCCAATCGAGGCGGGGCAAGCACTGAAGGCATGGGGCGGGATAATCTGTTTACGAACACAGTGCCTGTTTCCGCCGAGGGTGGCCCTTCGGTCTATACCAATGAAATCAACACAGGGTTGCTTACGGGCTACGTGCACATTGACTGGGCCTTCTACAGTCTGCCGGACCGGATGGTGGTTTATCAGGGCGACAAAATACTCATGGATACAGGGGACGTATCATGGGGCGGCAGCACCAACCTGGCTTTTGGCCCAGGCAACACCACGCTGATCACGCTGGTCATGAATCCGGGTGACAACCCGGAACCGGACACCGCGTGGGACTATACCGTGACGTACAGCAGGGCGGAATATGTGTACGCGGTGTTCACACAGGATATCAGCAAGACCTTGACACCTATTGCTTCCGCTCCGCCGCCCTTTACAAATGCAACTTACATCGGCTCTGATCCAGGCTATGCGGAAGGCATCTTCTATCTGCCTGAAGGGGATCTGAACCTCATGGCAGGAGAGGATATTGCAGGAGCGTGGCAGTTGGAGATCGAAGACACACAAGCCGGGGGCAACACTTCAGCGCCCGTTTTGCTGGGATGGGAGTTGCGATTGATATCCGAAAATTCCGCATACGGTCCAGCGCTGTTAACGCCGGGCGTTGCCATAACGAACACGGTTGCGCCGGGAAAGATGCTGCATTATCAGGTCAATCCTCCGGCATGGGTGGCGGCGATGACGAATAGGTTGTCTGGCGCGGATGGCAACCTGAGACTCTGGCATAATCCCAGCCAGCCTCCTTCTGGCACCAATCAAGGGGACACGTTGCTTTTATCGGGAGTGCGAGCCGGCACCAACGTACTCACGACAGACGGGGTGCCAGCCCTGGTTCCGGGCAGCGACTATTTCCTTGGGATACAGAACACGAACAGTGAGCCGGTGACGTTCAGCTTGCAGACCGATCTTTCGGTGCCAATGCTGACGAATAACGCTGCCGTTGCCAGTGTGTTAGGCGCCGCCTCAGTCGCCTATTTTTCCTATGACGTCCTTCCTGAGGAAACGGTGGTCAAGTTCGAGTTGTCAGGCCTGAGCACCAACGTGGACCTGGTGGTCGGCCCTGAGCCCTTTCCCACTCTTTCGGCGTATGCCTGCGGCAGCTTCAACCCGGGCACCAATGACGAGGAAGTGATCGTTACGCGCAATTCGGAGCCCAATCCGCTGCAAACTGGCAGGTGGTACGTGGGAATCATTGGGCCTCCCGACTCCGCCTATACTTTGAAGGCGACAGGATACACCAATGCGCTTCCCCAAATCGTCACCTTGTACAATGCGATGCCCGTGGCTGGTACCAACAACCCAGCGGAGGAGGGAACAAACGGTTACTATCGCTTTGTGGTAAGCACCAATTCGCTACGGCTTGAATTTGAAGTAACCGGGGCCTCGTCTGATGTGGCCCTGGTCGTTCGAAAAGGATGGCCCCCCCCGCGATTGCTCTCTCACGATTACGCGAGCAATAACTCAGGTACGAATGATGAGCATATTCTTGTTTTGGACAGCTCGTCCCCGGTTCCCCTAAACGCCGGCGAGTGGTACATCACGGTCATTAATATGTCTCAAGCCGAGCTTTCCTACACGATCCAGGCGAGGGAGTGGTCTGCCCGTGGGACAAGCATCCTCGTTTTTCCCCCAGTGGTTGAAGACGGCAGTGTGTCTCTGACCTGGACATCCCTGCCGGGCAGGACCTACACGCTCGAAGGATTAACGGATTTGGCTGAGACCAATTGGACGGCGATCTCACCGCCTGTTGAAGCGAGCGATTATACCACAACCGAGTATCTGGGGGCTCCGACCCCTTACCAGTTCTTTCGCGTCCGGAAGGATTGAAGAATTAGGAATTGAGAATTAGGAATTGAGAATTAGGAATTTAGAAACGCCCAAACATCAGGCGATGGACGTGGCAATTTCGTACTGTTGGTAACCTCAAGGCCTAAAATAGAAAAGCTCCTGGTGGTTCTGGTTTGCGCCTCAAAGGCGCAAACCAGAACCACCAGAAATGACATTAAATGGAACGCGCGGTTACCTACAGTACGGATTCCTGTTCGGGCGGCATTCCTGCAATCGGATGGCCGCGCCCGGAAGGAAGCTTAATGAGCTTCTCCAACTGGCAAATTTGGATCAGGACTTGTCCGCGAGACACCTCGACATCTCTTTCCTTTATGGTTTTAGCGGACTACGCCTTTTTCAGCTTCGCGGCATTCTTATGGATCTTCTCGACCGCCAGCGCGACATCATCCATATCGGACTTGGAGCCGAGCAGCATGCCGGTTGTGCTGAGCCAGACTGAGGTGTCGAATGTCTTCAACAGCCCCGGGCATTCATTTTTGGCTTTGTAAGCTTCCCAATCGAGCTCCTGGCTTGAGTAGAATTTCTTGTACACTTCAGATTTAAACATTTCGTGAATGAATTCCTGAGTGTAGATCGGGTATTTAGGGTACCCGGTGCTGGCTGGAACACCTTCAGCCGAGAGAGCTTTTAGAAAATCCGTTCGGGAAAGGCCGCCAAACTCCGCTTCATTATAAATGAACGGATACATGTAGTAGGAAAGGCGGGTGACATTCGGATAGGGTTTAACCGGAGTGATGCCTGGGATGGCCGCCAGTTTTGGGGTGAGATACGCCGCGTTTTCGTTGCGGATGCGCGTTTGGTCGTCCAGCTTGCGAAGCTGGCACAACCCAATCGCCGCCTGGTATTCCGCCATGCGGATTTTATTGCCGAGCCTGTAAGCCGCAATGTTGTCGAACGAGCCCGGCAGGATGTTGGTTTTGTATCCGTAATTGTGATAGGAATAGAGCTTATCGTATAGATCCGCATCATCCGTGATAATAGCGCCGCCTTCGCCGATGGGCATGACCTTGGAGGTTTGAAAGCTGAAACAACCGGTGGTGCCGAAGGTGCCCAGGTTCTTACCACTAATGGCGGACATGTGGGCCTGGCAAACATCCTCGACCACCTGCAGTTTGTGCTTTTTCGCAATCTCCATGATGCGCTCCATATCGGATGCGTACCCGCAGATGTGGACCGGCAGAATGGCTTTGGTGCGTGGAGTGATTTTCGCCTCCAGACTGGCTGGGTCCATTTGGTAGGTCAGCGGATCGATATCGGCGAAGACCGGCATGGCGCCTTTATAGAGCACACCCAGCAGGCTGGCGCTGAATGTGTAGGGAGCGCAGATGACCTCATCTCCGGGATTCAGGTCCATCACCATGAACGAGGCGCTGAGTGCGTTGGTGCCGTTGACCACTGCGAGGCAATACTTAGCCCCCATCTTCTCGGCCCACTTTTCTTCGAACTCCTTTACGAGCTTGCCGCGCGACCATGTGGTGCCATGCAGGACCTTTGTCACCTCTCCATCATTGGCCGGGTCCCAGGCCGGCCACGTTGGCCATGCTTTGGCGTGGGCCTTTGCCCCGCCGAGGGAGACTGGCTTTGAGGCGTCCGCACTGAGTTCTGCCAGGAGAGATCCGGCGGTGCCGGCGGCCAGCACAGCCGTGCCACTGGCGACAGAACTGCGTTTGAGAAATTCACGACGGGAGATGCTTGTATGCATAAATAACGATTCAGTTTCGTTGTAGGTGCCCCGGTGGCTTATGTGATCTTCGTACTTTTTAACGCCTGCGCCCCGTTTTAGCAATCTTAAGCACCGGAACTTTCTTCGCAGATCAATTGTCAATCGTCAGAGCCTTTGGTTTAATGGGGGCGGATGAGCAAGCGAAACGCGCAAATCAAGCGCAACACGAAAGAGACCCGGATCACTCTCAAGCTGCGGATCGATGGCCAAGGCAAGGCGAGTATTCGCACCGGCATTCCCTTTTTTGACCATATGCTGACGCTTTTTGCCAAGCACGCCGTGGTGGACCTGGATCTCAAGTGCAAAGGGGATCTGGAAGTGGATGCTCATCATACCGTTGAAGACTGTGGTATCGCGCTGGGGCAAGCCTTTGTGCAAGCTTTGGGTGATAAGAAGGGCATTCGCCGGTATGGCACCGGGTTTGACCCTCGCAATCCGCTAACCGGCGAGGCCTATGTGCCAATGGATGAATGCCTGGCCCGGTGCGTGATCGACTTTAGCGGGCGTCCGTACCTGGTGTGGCGGGGCATGGATAACTACGATTTTAAGGCGATCAGCGCGAAGGAGAAGAGGCAAGACATGTCGAGCGCTTTCCGATTCGGGTTGGCGCGCGAGTTTTTTCAGGGATTTACGAACGAGGCACGGTGTAATTTGCATCTGGAATTGCTGTATGGCACTGAACCTCATCATGTTATAGAAGGTTTGTTTAAAGCTTTCGCCAAAGCGGTTGATTTTGCCTGCGAACAAGATCCGCGGATTGCCGGGCAGTTACCCTCCACGAAAGGGAAATTGTAAACTGAGTTGAATAGCAGCACCTTGGGCTGCGTCGAACCGATGATAGAATCGCAACATTCTTCCGCTGATGATGGAGCGTTGGTGAGAGCGTCGCAACAGGGCGACACTCAAGCCTTTGAAGAATTGGTCGTGCGTCACCGCGATAAGATTTACGCGCGCGCCTATACGATCATGCGGAGTGAAGAGGAGGCGATTGATCTTTCCCAGGAAGCCTGGGTGAAAGGGTGGCAGAAGCTGGCCCAGTTTCACGGCGAATCGAGCTTTGGCACGTGGATGACGCGGATCGTCATCAACCTGTGTTTGGATCAGTTGCGCCGCTTAAAACGGCAGCGAGCCGAATCCATTGAGGCTATTGCGGAGGAATCGGGCGGGATTGAAAGACAGATGCCTATTGTGGCGGTGAACCCCACCGCCGGGTTGGAACGGGCCGAGTTGCGCCAGCGGATCGATAAGGCGCTGGGGCAGTTGTCCCATGAGCATCGCACCGTGCTGGTGCTGCATGAATTTGACGAGTTGGAGTATAAGGAGATAGCCCGGGTGATGGGCTGCTCAATCGGAACCGTGATGTCGCGCCTGTTTTATGCGCGCCGGCGTTTGGCCGCGTTACTGGCCGATTTGAAGAAAGAAGATTCAAATGAAAGACCATGAATCAGAGTTGAAGATCCAGGCTTTCCTCGACGGTGAGTTGCCGGAAGCTGAGGCTCGGGAAGTTGCGTCGTGGCTCGCCCAGGATGGTGACGCCGCAGGCTTGCTTGCGGAGCTTAAGAACACACGCCAGGCCTTGGCTGGCTTTGACCGAACAATCAAAGTCCCGGAATCGCGCGAGTTCTATTGGTCGAAGATTCAGAGGGAGATCGAGAAAACCGTTGTCGAGCCCGCACCCGTTCCCGCGTTCTCCTTGTTCGCCCAGCTTCGGCGAATGCTTATTCCCGCCACTGCACTTGCCCTGGTGTGTCTTGCGGGAGTCGTGGCGTTGCGGCAAGGGGCGGGACCCGCCGGTGCGGAAACCGCAGTGGCTACTTCTGGGGCTTTTACCTATCGCGATTTTAATTCAGGCACGACCTTGGTGTGGTTGTCGTATCCAGCCGAGGATAAGCTTGCCGCGACCTATTGACGCTATACGATTTTTCGGCACATGAGATCCAGCATATTTACCTTCAGCAGGCAGTTGTGCCTGCCTGTGTTTGTTTGCTTCCTCACCTTGGTCTCCGCAGCCGTCCAGGCGGAAGAAATCAAGCTGGAGGCGCAGCTTTTGTGGGGCACAAACGATAAGACTTCGCCTAACCCGAAGCACAAGCCAGTGGAGGAGAAAACGCGCAAGAAGCTCAAGGAACTGCCGCTGAAGTGGACGAACTACTTCGAGGAAACGCGGAAAGAGTTCAAAGTCTCCGAAGGCGCCTCAATCAAGGTGAACCTCAGCGACCGCTGCGATATCGAGGTGAAATATCTTGGACACAACAAGGTTGAACTCAACCATTTCGGCAAGGGTGAGAAGGTGGTTAAACAAACCCAGGCGCTTCCCAAAGGCGAGACCCTGGTCTTAGGCGGGAACGCTCCCAATCAGACCGCATGGCTGGTGGTTATAAAACGGAACGAGTAGCCGTTTTCAGGTTGATTTGCCGAACGCTTTTGATAACTTAAACATTACCTAAGGTTCCCACTTTAGCTTCGGCTGAAGGATCTCGCGGAGCCGGCTAGGGGGCCTGGAGGCCCCCTTCCTTTTGTACACCGTTACCCGTGGTTTCAGTGCAGTTCCGCCTCCAAGCGCCGCTTAAGCGGAGGCCTGTCGGCTCACGGGGAGGAAACAACTCGCGGCGGGGCTTCAGGCGCGGGCAGGACCGGGATGGTGATGCCGGAAGGGTGTTGCGCATCGTGATAGACGCGCTGGGTGGCAGAACGGAACGTATCGGGTTTGGCCCGGTAAATGTCGCAGAACGTTTGCGGGTTGCGGTCCAGCAAGGGGAACCATGAACTTTGGATCTGTACCATGATGCGATGGCCGGTTCGAAACGTGTGGCAAATGTCGGGCAGGGTGTATTTAAATTCGTAAATCTTGCCTGGCTCCAGTGGTTCAGGGCGGGCATAGCCATTGCGGAATTTGGCCCGCAACGGTTCGCCTCGCACCAATTGCTGATAGTGCCCCATGCGCACACCTGCCGGTAGATCTTCAGGATCGGGGTGGTCGCCCGTGTAAACATCGATCAGTTTCACCACCCAATCGCAATCGGTGCCGGTGGAGGAGGCGTGCAAGCCCACTTCGATGGGACCCGCCACGGTCAGGTCTTCTTCCAAGGGTTCGGTCTGAAATACCAGGACATCAGGCCGCCGGGCGGCGAAGCGCTGGTCTTCGACCATGTACTCCTTCGGCATTCCCGTCGCAATCCGGGCTGTGAACGGAACAGGCCGCGCGGGATCACTGATATACTGGCTGAATGAAGCGCCCGCGTCGGGACGGGTAAAGCTCAGTCCACCTCCGGCTTGTAACAGGAGCGCGCGAGGCCTTACCTGAGGCGGAGGCCAAACTCCGAATGTGCGCCATTCGTCAATGCCGGTTTCGAAGACATTGACCGGTTGGATAGCGTCGTTTGTTGAGCCTTTTAAGTAAGCGCGGAGGAACGGCAGTTCGATTTTGTCCCGGAAATACACGGAAGTCTCAGAATCAAAATCAATCGGACCGAGGCTGCGGCCATTTGTGCGATGCCATCCGCCGTGGACCCACGGGCCCATAACGAGGCCATTGAAAGTCTCGGGAGCTTTGGCTTTGAGCGCCTGGTAGGTTTTGAGTGTGCCGTGCAGATCCTCGGCATCGAACCAACCGCCGACGGTTAGGACAGCGGCCCGAGGTGCTTTGAAATGCTGTGTCAGGTCATGATTGGCGCACCATTGGGCGTTTGTGACATTGGCCATGATCTCGTTCCAGGATCTGGCTTTGCCTTTAAACTCAGTTTGGCCAATCTCGAACACTGATTGGTCACGGAGAAAAAATTGGTAGCCATCCGGAGTGCGGTAATCGAAGGGTTGATCCTCCTGGCGGATCGGGTTTTCAAGACTTTGGTCGAAGAAATGCCAGAACCTGAAATTGTGAGCCAACCACAAGCCGCCGCCGTGCAGCACATCATCCCCTCCGTACACATCGACAGCCGGTGCCTGCGGAGAGACCGCCTTGAGTGCCGGATGCGAGTCAATTAACGCTGCTGCCGCATAGAAGCCCAGGTAAGAAATGCCACTCATTCCGACGTTGCCGTTGTGCCCGGGAACATTGCTGATGAGCCATTCGATGGTGTCGTAGGCGTCGGTGGATTCATCCGTGTCGCGCGGTCCCTTTGCCGGGTTATGCGGGCGCATATCGATGAACTTGCCTTCCGATGCAAAGCGTCCCCGAACATCCTGGAGTGCGAAGATGAACCGCTCGTCCTGATAGGATTGAGGGATCGAACGGGGCATGATTGCCGAATCGATGGTGTATGGTTTGAGATTGTATGGCGTGCGCTGAAGCAGGATCGGGTAGGAGACGGATTTATCCTTCGGAGCGTAGATGATCGTGTAGAGCTTTGCTCCGTCCCGCATAGGGATACGATACTCGTGCTTGGTATAAGTCGCGGGGGGTGGAGCGGCAGTGGCCCCGGGAGTGAGGCATTCACCAAAGAGCAGGGCAACGATCAGACCTGGCCAGCAGCTAAACCGTTTTGAATGCATATTTTAAGCATTCAATGATCCATGATCGACGCCTCATCGCAAGCCATTCTTCAGGCAACTTCGACGCCTTGAAGGATTCTAAGCGAGCACTTCGTCTTGGCAAAGAATGTCAAGTGGGAGCAAGCTTTTAAGACAACAGAGCTGTCTAGTGATTACCAGCATAGGCCCGCGCTTGCTGAAATGCCTCATGATTGAAGGCGCCGGCCATACGTTCGGTTTCACGTTGCGGGATCTTCAGGTGCGAGGCTTCCGCACGCCATGTAGAGACGGCGTTAACTGTCCGTGCGGTGATACGCCGCATGTCATCCGAAGACAGGCCATAATAAGCTCCCGTCGCCACCACCAAAGGAAACGAGGCGTCGGTATTTTGTTCATCGATACAGGTGGTGAGATAGCGGGGTTTTACATCAGGGGGGATTGGGTTGAGGTCGTATATTGGTGAAAGCCGCCAGCCACGCCGGATCGTGTCATAGAGAAAGGCATGGTTTCGCAAATGGTCGTCCAAATTTGAGATTAGCACGTTGAAAAGGATGCGTTGCCACAACTCCTGATGGTCGGGTTGCGGAGCAGCGCCATACTGGCGCAAGGCGTCGGCCATCTCCAGGTAGCTGCGGGTTTCGCCATCCAGGGCGCCAAGCATGCTCATAGCTGATAGAAAGGGAATACGCGCGTTATCGACGCGATCAAAGCGACTGATGAGTAAGACACTTCTGCCATGGACGTTGACCAACTTGCACGGAGGCGTTGTGATGCCAGCTTTCTTCGCCATTTCCATGGCGACGAAGCTCCACCGCTCCACATTCCACTCGTCATCAACGTGCGGAAATTTCGCGATCAGCAGCCGTCCGTCAGTTCCTTTGACTGAGGCCTTGGGACGGGCACCGCCCAGAGAAGAGCCGGGTGCGAGCAATAGCTTCAACTCTTCAGCCGATTCATTCTCTGCAATAACGTGATCGGAGGCAGCCAGAAGCTTGGGAAGAAACACCAGGGGAGGAATTCTGGTTTCGCCACTGCTCAAGAATCTCTTAGAGCCAGCTTCACGAAAGCGCAGAGCACCCGTCCGGAGCTCATCATCAACCATCAGCAGGTAGTCGAGTTCAAGAAGAGCGCGAACAGTCCGGTGTTCCGCCTCCGCTTGCTTGCGCTCCAGTCGCTGCATCAGTCTGCGGCCCCAGCGATCTGGTGACGCATCACTAAAGGCACCGAAAAGTAGCCTGCCCGGAGGTGTGTGGAAGACGCCCCGCCCCAGATCGAGAAAGGGATCGATGGAGAACCGGGACTCGGATTGGAGCCACGAAGGATCGTACTCGAAGGACGCACTCTGCCGCCCCTTGTGCGATCTCGCCCAAAGGCGACCGGCCAAGTGCGCCTCGCCTTGTAAATCGACGTAAATTTCGAGTTCCCGATTCATTGCTCTGGCGGTGATTCGCGTTTTTTGCGTGGCCCATAGATACGCTTGGGTAGCTTCTCTGATTCCAGGTCCAACCCCATGCGATCCAGCGAAGGATCAGCCAAGTCGGAGAGGCGGTTGTGCAAACCCAGTACAAAAAGCACGGTGGCCACGATTCCAAGGGACACATTGGGATCACCCTGCTCGATCCGCCGCAAAGTGGGACGACTCACCCGGACACGAGCGCACATGGTGATGGTCGAGATGCGACGTCGCTTTCTGGCATCAGCAATGTCGCCACCTAGTTTTTTCAACAGTCCGCGCACCGGCAGGGGAACAGCGAGCAGCGATTTCGATTTCAATGTAATATATATTACCCTTTAAGGTAATATATGGCAACTACATTTGCCATTACGATCCAACGGAAAAGAAGGACTATTGGGCAAGACCGGGCTGAGTTTGCAGGAAATCAATAAGTATCAGCCGGGAGCTGTTAGTTGTCTTCAGACTTTTCGCGTGTGCGGCCTTCTTTCTCGATCTCTCGGAGGGTGCTTTCAAAAAGCTCACGGTGCTGTGCGCGGGCGTTGCGTTGGACCGCCCGGACTTCGGCCAGGGCGATGACAATTGCTATACCGGTCACAATAAAACAAAGCGCCCAGTAGATGACGAAAACCGTGGGCGACATGCGGCCTTTTAGCAAAGTCTCGCCGGTCGTGAGCATCACCACTGCCACGGCCAGCGCCACCACGCCAAGCCACCGCCGCCAGTCGCTTCCCGTCATAGCCATGAAAAAGTTTACCATACCTGTCTGGAGCTGAGCACTCAAAAACTCGGTGATGCCTTCAGCGGTTCAGCGGGTGCGCGGGATTTGCGTCGGGATGAAAAGGGTTTAAGGTTAAGCAGTAAACGCGGAGATACACTCAAACATTAGCCCTATGCAAATCACCAAACAGCTCGCCCTCTTCTTGGACAACCGTCCCGGCACACTCGCGCGACTTGCCGAGGCCCTGGCTGAAGCCAAGATCAATATCTATGCCATCAGCACCAGCGACACTGTGGATCACAGCGTGGTGCGTTTGGTTGTTAATGACTACCGCCGGGCGCTCCACGTGTTTGAGGAGCACGGATCGCTGGTGATTGAAGATGACGTGCTTTTGATTGAAAGCTCGAACAAGCCGGGAGAATTGGCCAGCATCGCCGAGCGGTTGGCAGAGGCCAAGGTCAATATCGAGTATTGCTACTCCGCCACCCCGCCTGACAGCCGGAAAGGGCTGATGGTGATGCGGGTTTCCAATCCCACCAAGGCGCTTAAGGTGTTAAACACTTGAACGGGCCAGCCCCCCTCATTTTTGAGGTCAACACCCGCTGCTACCTGAAGGAACTCAGTCATCAGATGGGACGTCAGGCAAGTCTTGCCGATGTTGCGGATGCGCACATCCTGGAGTGGCGGCGTCTGGGGTTTACTCACGTCTGGTTCATGGGTGTGTGGCAGACCGGGCCGTTGGCCCGAGCCGTTGCACGTGGTCAACAGGGTTTAATCAAGACCGCCAGGCCGTTACTTCGTGATTTTGAGTCTGAGGACATTCTTGCCTCACCATATGCCATCGCTGATTACAAGGTTGATACGGTTTATGGTGGGACGGAGGCGCTCCGCTCCCTGAGGAAGCGCCTTGGAGAGGCTGGGCTTCATCTCGTTTTGGATTTCGTCCCCAACCACGTGGGATTGGATGATCCCTGGATTCAGACCCACCCGGACTACTTCCTTTCTACTTCGGAAGAAACGCCGGGAGCTTTTTGCGTCCAAACGGACGAAGGCCCGAGGTGGTTGATGCACGGGCGTGATCCTTACTTTCCGCCTTGGGTGGATACAGCCCAACTGAATTATGGAAACCTGGAGGTCCAGCAAGGGGTCATCGAACGACTTTTGTCGGTGGCCAACGAATGTGATGGTGTGCGTTGCGACATGGCGATGCTCCTGCTAGCCAGGAACTTTCTTAAGACGTGGGGTGCTCACCCCTCTCTGGGAGGAATGCCGGAGGTCGAGTTCTGGAGCCGTGCTATTCGGGCCGTAAAGGAGACCGCGCCTGAGTGTTTGTTCATTGCTGAAGCGTATTGGGGAAGCGAACCAGAGTTACAGGCCTTGGGCTTTGACTACACCTATGACAAAACCGCTTATGATTTGCTGGTAGCGAGAGATAGTGCAGGACTGCAAAAACGGCTTCTGACGCAAACGCCCGAATACTTGCGGCGCAGCCTGCATTTTCTTGAGAATCATGATGAGCCACGAGCCTGGACGGTATTCGCTGAGTTACAAGAGCATCGGAGTGTGCTGGAGCAACTGTTCTCGCTGCCCGGGGCAAAGTTGATTCACCAGGGGCAGATGGAAGGAGCTCGGCATAAGGTGCCGGTCCAATTGGCAAGACGCCCAGCAGAACCGCTGGATGAAGCGAGTTACCGGTTGTACGAGCAATTACTGGGGCAGCGCAGGCACCACTCATAATCCGGATTCAGGGTTGGTTATTCTCCCACTTTCGCAATGTGCCGGCTTTGAGTTAGGATAGGGCTGACCAAACCGGTGAATAAAAAGAATGAATTGGCGGTTGCATCGTTTGCCCGGGTTGGCTAGAAATGCAGCGATGCCAGGCTGGCAGCGGAGTCCAGCACGGCTGGACAGAAGCTTGCCAACCGGAGGCGTCTGCAAGAAAAAGGCTAATCATTAACACCATGGTTTACGAGCAAAGCTGCCCAGTCTGTTCCGCCTCGGCTTCTGGAGGCTGCCCCCATTTGGCCGTTGCAGTAGAGGGCCGTGATTTCGTGCGAACGGTAGTCCAGCTTTGTGAGGGGGAAAAAGAGTGGCAGGCCATCTGCAATTATCGCAAGGAGCAGCGATTACTTTCTGGAGAGTGGCGGCCTGACGAAGAGGATTTTACCTGGCTCGAAACCGCGTTTGCCGAGCAGTTCCTAAAGCCGTTGCGGTGGTTCGGGGGCATGGATTACGAGTGGCGGAACGGGCCAACCCCGGGGCAAGGCGGCTTCTGGGTGCTGGTTTGGTCTAAAGACCCCCGCCGGTTGTGGTGGGAATTACGCGACGAACTGGAAAAACAGCGTCGCACTCCGGCACTTTCGAGGGTTCCTGCGGATCTGTCCTGGACGAAGCCTGCCTGAGTCGCAATGTCTGGGCAACGAATGCGGTTGCCTCCTCTCCATTAGAGATTACTTTGAGCCCTATGAGCAAAGCCAAGAAACTTCTGCATACACGTTACCGCGTCGATGATCTGGAGCGGACCATCCGGTTTTATAAGGATGTCTTGGGCCTTGAGGAGGTGCGCCGAAGCAAATCGCCACGCGGATCTGAGTTGGTCTTCCTGAAAGCCCCGCAAAGTGAGGAATTGATCGAGATCTGCTCCTTTCCGTCCAGCGGCCCCGTCCACGTTCAGCCCGACCTGACTCATCTGGCATTTGAAGTTGATAGCCTCACTGAGTTCGGAAAGCAGTTGGAGAAGCTGGGCATCGCGTATTCAGATGGCCCTCACATGAAACCTGATGGCGGGGGCATCGCGTTCATTGATGCGCCGGAGGGCTATGAAATCGAGCTAATCCAGATGGCTAAAACCGGCCCAGGGTATTAAATGGCTTGTTCCTACCAAGCCCGGCCAGCCCCCGATCTTTGTAAACGCGCATGAGCAACAGTCTCCACGCGCGCAGCTTCGTTTACCCGCACCCCGGGCGGGCTTTGGTCATGGGAATCGTGAACGTTACTCCCGATTCGTTCTCCAATGGCGGAGAATTACCTGATGCCTCCAGTGCCATTGAATATGCTTTAGAGCTGGAAGCCCAGGGGGCGGACATCCTCGATATTGGGGGAGAGTCCACCCGACCGCACTCGCTTCCTGTGTGTGAGGAAGAAGAGATGCGACGGGTGTTGCCCGTCATCGATGGCTTGATCGGCAGGACCCGGGTGCCGATCTCGATCGACACGATGAAGCCCTCCGTAGCGCGAGCCGCAGTGGCAAGGGGGGCAAGCATCATCAATGATGTGGCCGCCAGCCGCAATGATCGCCAGATGTGGAGTGTGGTGGCGGAATCCGGGGCGGCCTATGTGTGCATGCACATGCAGGGGACCCCGCAAACGATGCAGGTAAATCCCGTGTATCGCGATGTGCGGAATGAAGTTCGGGCGTTTTTCATTGAGCGCATGGCACTTTTGCGCGATTGCGGAGTTACACCAGAGCAAGTTATATTGGATCCTGGCATTGGGTTCGGTAAAACTTTAGAACATAATCTGGAGTTGCTGGCGGGTTTGAGTGACTATGTGGCACTCAATCAGCCGGTGTTGTTAGGCGTTTCACGCAAGTCGTTCATTGGCAAAGTGACAGGCGCAGAAACCCTGCAGCGTTTGCCGGGGGCTTTGGCTTGTGCCTGCCTTGCGGTCACGGCTGGCGTGCGCATCCTGCGGGTGCATGATGTGCGAGAGACGGTCCAAGCTGTGCGAATGGCCGAAGCTATTCTAGAAAAACAACGAAGTAATGTGGCGTTTGCTCATAAGTGACTGGCGTCCCGCCGTTGAGATTTTGATTCTCACGGTAGGGATTTACTACGCCTTTCGCTTCATCCGGGGCACGCGTGGCGCACCGGTGGTCACTGGCTTTCTCGTCCTTTTGTTGGCACTTGTCCTGTTCAGTTTTTTGTTGGATTTGAAGGTGCTCCGCTACCTGCTTGGGGCGTTCTCAGCCATCTTCGTCCTGGCGGTGCTGGTTATCTTTCAACCTGAACTGCGGCGCATGCTCGCCGAAGTGGGAAAGTTTCCTATCCTGACTACCACTGTCGAGCAGCGGGAGACCATCGAAGTTATCATCCAGACCGTGGAGCGGCTCTCGGATTTACGCATTGGAGCACTGATTGCCCTCGAGCAATCCATTCATCTGCAGGAGGCCGTGGAGTCCGGAATCATCGTCGATTGCCAGGCCACTTCCGAGATGCTGGAAACCATTTTCTTTCCCAATAATGCCGTGCACGACGGTGGCGTCATAATTAAAGGAGATCGCATCGCTTATGCGGCATGTATCTTCCCCCTGACGCAGATGCAAGGACTGAGCAAATCGCTCGGCACCCGGCATCGTGCTGCGATTGGGCTCAGTGAGGAAACCGATGCAGTCATAGTGGTCGTTTCCGAAGAAACGGGGGCGGTTTCCTACGCCTGCCAGGGTCAACTTTTTCGTGGTGTTACCTCGGAAGAGCTTCGCGCATTTCTGACCTCCGTCCTGGTGACTCCCAACCGTCCTCGCAACCTGCTGGGGACGCTGCGTGAGCTGGTGCGCAAAAAGGGGAATGGTGAGCACGATGAAATACCGCCCGGAACGGTGGGCGCGAAAGAATCGCAGCCATCCTCCCACATCACAGGAGCCCAGCCATGATCGCCTTTCTGCGGCATTTATTCCTGGAGGATTTTTGGCTCAAGTTTTTCTCGCTGGTGCTGGCTGCACTGACATGGCTGACCATTACCCTGGCCGACCAGAGGCAGACGATACCTGCGTTTACAAATACCGCCCAGCGCACCTTTCAGAACCTGCCGGTCATGGTGATGTCCGCGGCGGCAGATGTGCGGAGCATTCGTGTTGATCCCAAAGAGGTAAATGTCACCGTTCGCGGAGACGAGAAAATGCTCCAGAAACTTGAGAACAAGGACATCCATGTGCTTGTCGATCTGACTGGGATTGAGGCGGCCCACGATATGCGCAAGAGGATCGACGTGTTCCCTCCGGCGGGGGTGACCCACTGGCAGGTCGATCCCCCCGATGTGCAGGTGTTTTTTCCACCAGCGAACTAGGTGTTTTCAGATGAGCAAACCCAAGAAAATCTTCGGAACTGATGGTGTTCGTGGAACGGCCAACATCGAACCAGTCACTGCGGAAACGGCTCTTAAATTAGGACGTGCCGCAGGGCATGTGTTTAAGAATCTGGAGGCTCAGTCCCGCACACGGGGCCGCCACCGCATCGTGCTGGGGAAGGATACGCGCCTTTCGGGATACATGTTGGAGAATGCGATTTCGTCCGGGATTCTGTCCATGGGCGTTGACGTGTTGTTCATCGGGCCGTTGCCAACCCCGGGTGTGGCCTACGCCACACGGAGTTTGAGGGCTGATGCCGGAATCGTGATTACTGCGTCTCACAATCCGTATGCGGATAATGGGATCAAATTTTTCCGTGCGGACGGTTTTAAGCTGGACGATAAAATCGAGTTTGAGATCGAAAGCCTGGTTTTCAGCGGTGAAATTGAGAGCATTCGCCCCACTGCCGAGGCCATTGGCAAGGCAGTCCGCATCGAGGACGCCCTTGGCCGCTATATTGAGCATGCCAAGGCAGCGCTTCCACGCGGGATGACACTGGAGGGGATGCGTATCGTGGTGGATTGCGGGCACGGTGCTGCCTACAAGTCCACACCCTGTGTCTTACGCGAACTGGGCGCGGATGTGATAGTCTATGGAAATCAACCTGACGGCAAAAACATCAACAAAGAGTGCGGATCGATGCATCCCTCTTTGATGTGCCAGAAGGTATGGGAACACCGCGCCGATGTGGGGATCGCCCATGATGGGGACGCTGATCGGGTGCTGCTGTGTGATGAATCGGGTAATCTGCTGGATGGGGATGACATAATGGCCGTTGCCGCGCTGGATATGCTGGCTCAAGGCACTTTGGCTGAGAAAACCCTGGTCACCACTATCATGAGCAACGCTGGGCTTGATACCAGCATTCTGGAGGCGGGTGGCAAGGTGGAACGCACCCCTGTGGGTGACCGCTACGTCATAGATAAGATGCTGCAGCACGGTTACAACTTCGGCGGGGAGCAGAGCGGCCATTTGATCTTCCGCGAACACAGCACCACAGGGGATGGTTTGGTGGCTGCCCTGGAGATAATGCGTATCATGAAAACGCGCAATCTGCCGCTTTCGCAGTTGGCTAAATGCTGGACGCGCTTCCCTCAACGGGTTACAAACGTCGTGGTCCGGGAGAAACGCCCGTTCGAGGAAATGGCGGATGTGCCCGATTTGCTCGCACAGGCAGAGTCCGAGTTGAAGGCTCATGGTGGCCGAGTGCTGTTGCGCTATTCGGGAACTGAGCCCAAGGCCCGGCTTCTTTTGGAAGGCCGTGAAGCGGCCATCCTGGATCAGTGGTCGTTGAAGATCTCGAATGCGATCAAGAAGCAGATCGGGGCCTGAGACTTTAAAAAAGATAATGACAATGGGAAAAAGCGGCAAGTTTACTGAACGAGCTCAGCCGGTGGGGGCGACGTCAGAGCAACTCTTCCCATCATGGAGCGCCTCTGCGAGCGGAACTGCTCCACAGTTGCGCCATGGGCCTGCTCGTTTTGATCCGTTAAATGAAGTGTCCGGTAACGGTCATGCAGTCCCACTCAATAGGCCCGCGATGCTGGCCGGCTATTGGCGCTTTCTTGTTGCAGGCCTGCGCCACCATGAACAAACCGGTGCCATCGTTCCTTCGCAGCGATTTCTTGTTGATCGGATGATTCGTCCTGTGCCGACCGATTACACCGGCCAGGTACTGGAACTTGGGGCTGGCACAGGCTCCTTGACCCGCCGCCTGGCTATGACGCGTCTCCAGGCGCGTATCACGGCGGTGGAAATCAATCCCGCACTGGCTGAATTGCTCAAGCGCTCGTTGGCAGCCGATAAGTTGGATGATCGCATTCAGGTGGTAGCTGATTCAGCCGAACGTTTGCTCTCAAGCCTGCGGCATTCCAAGCAGAAACCGGAGTTTGTAATCTCAGGCATTCCGCTGGGTAACCTGGACAAGGCCCAGGTCATGGCCTTGATGGAAGGCATCCACGGAGCGTTGCCAAAAGGCGGAATGTACATTCAGTTCCAGCATTCATTGTTGGATAGGAAGAAGATTCGATCCTGTTTTTCCCGGCTGCGCACCGTGCCGGTGCTGCTCAATTTCCCGCCCGCGTTTGTTTATTACGCGCGCAAGTAAGCCTTAGCGCGATAGTTTTCTCGGTTTCCCCGCGTGCAAGACGCGTAAAGTGAAACCGCGCTGGTTCGGAAATGCTTCTACTGTGGCGGTGACTTCCAGCACCCTGTAGCGCACCGTGTTCATCCCGTAAGACCTATAAGTGCGGGCAAAGAGTTCTGTTTCAACAATCCCGGTTGGATCTGCAATCGTGATAAATTTCATCGGTTCACCGGTGACCTGGTGAAATAGTCGCTGTTCAATAACCAACCCGCACGTGACGACCTGCTGCCCGATAAATTGTCCCAGGCGGTTAATCGGGCAATACGTATCCCACGCGATGTCCGGGAACAAATCCAAAGGATGTCCGCTGACGGGATAACCAAACAATTCCTCTTCTTTGCGGAGCTTTTGCAGCCGGGTTGGCTCTTCCAGTGAGGTTGCGGGCAGGTGGTCCAGGTTTCCTGGCGGAAGAAGCCAGAGTTGGTGAGCGGTGCTGCGCTTCTGGGCTGAGGGACGTGAAGATAAATCAATGTTCCTGGCCAGTGCTTTGAATTCCCAATACTGCGAGGTGCGTGTTTGACCAAAGCCATCGAAAGCTCCTGCCTGGATAAAACATTCCATTTCTTCCGGGAGGGGCTGAACGCGCAGAATAAAATCAACCAGAGAAGCAAATGGCTTTTGCTTGTGTGCGGCAATGATCAGATCTGCTGTGCGGGTGGTGGTGCCTTTCACATGGGTCACAGGAACGCGGATTTTTCCATCCACTACCGAAAATCCGGGGCCAGGTTGGTTCACCCAGGGCGGAAGTAAACGGATGCCCAGGCGATGACATTCCAGCACATAGACCAGCGGACTATAAAAGCCTTTGCCATTCGTGAGCACGGCCGCCATGAACTCCGCCGGATAATGAAGCTTTAGCCAGGCGGCCTCGTATGCTTCCACTCCGTATGCGGTGCTATGTGCTTTGCAGAACGCATACCCGCGGAAGCTTGTCACCAGATTCCACACCTCCTCAATTTTTTCCGGGGAACGGCCCAGTCGCTGTGCGCAATCCCGGAACTCGCTTTTTATTTGTTCGACCTGGGCATCTTTTTCTTTGGCCAGTGCGCGGCGCAACACATCCGCCCGGCCAGGGGTTAGCCCGGCGAAATTCTCGCAAATCTGCAAGATATGCTCTTCATAGACGACCAGGCCAAAGGTGCTGCGAAGGCAATTCTCCAAGGAGGGATGAGGATAATACACCGGATGCAATCCCTGATAGCGCAGAGCAAACTCCGACTTCTTGCTTTCGTTTGCCGCTCCAGGCCGGATAACCGACACGATGGCGATTAAAGTATCGATGTCCCGGACGTTGCACATCTTGCAAAGCGAGATCATGGCCGGGCTTTCTATATGATGCACGGCTCTGGCATTGCCCGAAGCGATCAATTCCCACACATGCGGGTCGTTCCAGGGCTCGAGCCCTTTGAGATTGATGGGAGGGCGATCGGATGCTCCCGCCAGTGTAACGGTTTGCCGGGTGTCTCGCATCACCGCCAGCCCGCCCTGCGCCAGGATATCCATTTTGACGAGCCCGATCGCTTCGACCGCGTCCATGTCAAAGTGGGTGGCTGGATAACCTTTAGCAGAGAGAAAACACGGAGTAAGCTCCCGCAAAGGCTGCCGGGAGAGCACCAGGCCGCAAGGATGCATCTTGGGATACCGAGGAAAGCCGTCCAGGAATTGTCCCATTGCCAGTGCTGTGGCGTAGGGTTCCTGCGTCAGGGGCAAATCGCCGCATTCAGGGTTACCGGCTACAGCCTCGCGCAATTCCTTGGCGTGTGTGTAGTAGGGCAGACGCTCGGTAATCCGCCGCACCTGAAATTCGGAAACACCTAATACCTTGGCGGTCTCAGCAAAAGCGCTGCGTGCCTGGAAAGTGGAGAATCCGCCGACCACTGCGGCATAGGAGGGGCCGAATTTGGTGAACATCAAGTCCACCACATCATCTTTGCGGTCGTGGGGGAAATCCACATCGATATCGGGGAGCTTATTGAGCGCCATGCGTTCCTTGTTCAAGAACCGGCGGAAATAGAGATCAAAGCGGATGGGGCACACATCACTAATCCCAAGACAATAACAGGCCAAAGAATCGGCCGCGCTGCCCCGGGTAATCCATTCAATATCCTTGCGGCGGCACTCTTCCAAGACATCCCACATGATCAGGAAGTATTCCTCGTAACCAACCTCAGTAATGATGGCGAGTTCCTCTTCAACCTGGCGCTTGAATTGAGCATGCTGGTTGGGATACCGGCGCCGCAACCCGGCCATAACCAATTCCCGTAGTAATGCCGCGGCAGAACCCCGGGCGTGTTGATAAGCCGGGAATTGCGGCTTCCCATAATCAAATTTAAACGTGCACCGCTCGGCCAGTTCCAGAGTGTGATCCAGCCAGTCTTGATGCTCTCCCCAGCGTTGATGAATTTCGCCAGCCATGGGGAAATGAAAGACACCGCCCAGCCGCTTTTCCGGGTGTGTTTGCCGTAGCAGCGTCAGCGTCCGGATGCTTTGAACAATGTCATATTTCCAGCGGTCCTGGGCACCTTGGTAATGAATGGGAGCGAACGCGACGCGAGGCAAATGCGGAGCAATAGCCCGGCGCGATTCCGCTTCCTGGTGCGCAACGCCCAAATAAAAACGATCTGGAAAGATGTCCGCCCATACGGGGCTTGTTCCTACTGCTAAGAGTCCCGCAGTATCTGTTTGCTTCAGACGCTGGAGCCAGTTGGTTCGACGGTTGCGAGAGGCGGAATGCCGTGCGCCTTCAGGCGGGGGTTCGCCAATTTGAGGTGAGGTTTCGCTCAATAAATCGCACAGGTTGGCATAGCCTGCCTGATTTTGCACATAGAGGCACAGCGTCCCATCGGGTGTGGCCAACTCCGTGCCGATGATTGGTCGAATACCGGCTTCTGCCGCAGCCAGGGCAAACTCCACTGCACCATGCAAATTTTCTTTATCAGTTAAAGCGATGGCGGGGATCTCCCGATCAACGGCAAATTTCACAATGTCCGCAATGGCCAGGGTAGAATCGAGGAACGAGTAATGGCTATGGACATTCAGCGGCAGGCATTGTGCAGGCCGTACGGAATTGCGCGCCTGACGGGGGGTGAGCGGTTGGACGGGGCGAACGATTCCTCGTGCGGGACTGGACAGGAGGCTTGGTCCGCGGGATGCCTTGACAAATGAATTTCCAAGGCGCTGTCTTTGGACAACATCTGCGCGATAAGGCGAAGGCGTTTCACGCAATGCCATTCCGGTGGAAGGCGAAGAAGGCGTTGGCGAATGCGGTTCTTCGCCGCCCTGCTTCTGCGAACGCAAAATGAAATCATGTCCGCGCAACAGGGCAGGGGAGCCATACTTCTGTCGAAGTGCATCCACAGCTCGGGCCAGACGCTCCTCGGCTTCATGACGGTGGGTCGCGCTATCCAGTGACAGCCAATTGCGCGAGGGGCTCAGGTAAACATTGGATAGTTTTAGCGAGACCAGCCGCAGGCTGACCCGGCGTTGCCAGGCCTTCTTGAGCAGTTGCGAAACAGTAGAATAAATTTCCGTTTCCAGGTCCGCAGGTTCCGGCAGGCTTTCCGCAGCCTGCTGCTCATCCATATCGTTATAGCGAACCTTAACGGTTATGGTGCGAATGCTTTTGCCGTTCTCGCGGATTTTGCCCATGAGCCGGTCAGCCATGCGATGAAGAGTCGCCTCAATGAATGTTTCATCGGTTGTATCGACGGCGAACGTTTCCTGTTCACTATAAGACTTCGCCTCCCGTTGGACTGGTTGGACTGGCCGTTCATCGATACCCTGAGAGAAATGCAACAGTTGTGGCGCCTGGTTGCCGGCCAGCAAGCTGAGCAGATCCATAGGAGTGGCTGCAATCTGGCCGATGCGCGCCAGACCGGCGGCATTAAACTGCCCGGCTAATTTGGGTCCCACCCCCGGCAGCCACTGATTGGTCAAAGGGGAAAGGAAAAGCGCTTCCTGTCCGGCTGGCACAAATTGAAAAGCCGAGGGTTTCTTAAACTTCGAAGCGATCTGGCTTACCAGCTTGTTGCTGGCCAGGCCTTCGCTGACAGAGAGTTTCAGCCGCTGCAGAATGGCGTGCCGGATCGTTTCGGCAATATCAAGCGCAGGCTTGCGCGCGCCGGTGAGGTCAAAATAGCCTTCATCAATAGAGCCCACTTCAACTGCGGGTGTGAAGTCATAGGCATAAGAGAACATGAGCCGGGAGAAGAGCTCATACTTCTCAAAGTCCCCCGGCAGCACAATCAGGTGAGGGCATAACCGCCGGGCAAGAGCGGTTGGCATGGGAGTGCAGACTCCCAGTTTCCGCGCTTCATAGGAAGCTGAGGCGATGATCCCCCGTTTCTCACCACCCACGGCGATCGGCTTGCCCCGCAGCCGTGGATCGGACGCCTGCTCCACGGAAGCGAAGAAGGCATCCGCGTCCAAATGAACGATTGAGCGGCGGGGTAAGATTTCCATAGGCCAACGACCACTGTTCAACTGTACAGTTAAGGTGTCTTGGAAGTCAACTGCCTCTGACAACCATTCTGGTTGGCGTCACGTAGGACATGGCTACACTCAACCGTTCCCTCCTTTCTTTTGTAACCTCTAAATTCCTTGCCTCCAAAACCATCCGTCTTACAATCGTTTTCAAGACCAGTGCGCCACACCTGGAACCTGGGGCACCTTGAACCACCAATGAACAACGTACCGCTTTTTAGCCGCACCGCCGATGTCTGATCCTAACCTTTCCTCCTTTATCTGGTCCGTGGCTGACCTCCTCCGGGGCGACTACAAGCAATCCGATTACGGCAAGGTCATTCTCCCTTTTACCGTGCTCCGACGCCTCGATTGCGTCCTTCAGCCCACCAAGGCCGCCGTCCTCGCCGAATTCGCTAAACGCAAGCAAGCTGGCATCAATCCCGAGCCCTTCCTCCTCAGGAAATCTGGACAGCGCTTCTACAACACCTCGCCCCTGGACCTGAAGAAGCTCATGGGCGATCAGGACCACATTGGGGAGAACCTTCGCGCTTACATGCACGGGTTTTCCCCTGAAGTGCGCGATATTTTCGACCACTTTGATTTCCATTCGCAGATAGATCGCCTGCACAAAGCCGGTCTCCTTTACCTCGTTGCCGAAAAATTCGCCAACATCGAGCTGCATCCAGACACCGTCAGCAACACCCAGATGGGCCTGGTATTTGAGGAACTGATCCGCAAGTTTGCCGAGCTTTCGAATGAAACCGCCGGGGAACACTTCACCCCCCGTGAAGTCATTCGCCTCATGGTGAACCTCCTGTTCATCGAAGACGACCAGGCCCTTACAAAACCTGGCGTGGTGCGGTCTATTTACGATCCCACAGCCGGCACCGGCGGCATGCTCAGCATTGCAGGGGAACATCTCGCGGCACACAACCCCAAGGCACGGTTGGTCATGTACGGCCAGGAACTCAACCCCGAGTCCCATGCCATCTGCAAGGCCGACATGCTCATCAAAGGCCAGGACATCGCCAATGTCATTTTTGGCAACACCCTTTCCGATGACGGCCTGCCCGGCAAACATTTCGATTACATGCTCTCCAATCCGCCCTTTGGCGTAGAATGGAAGAAGATCGAGAAGGAGGTCCGTAAAGAGCACGATGAACAAGGCTACAACGGTCGGTTCGGCCCGGGCCTTCCTCGCGTTAGCGATGGCTCACTCCTGTTCCTCCTCCATCTCATCTCCAAGATGCGGCCCGCCAAAGATGGCGGCAGCCGGTTCGGCATCGTCCTGAACGGCTCCCCGCTGTTCACCGGTGGCGCTGGCTCCGGTGAGAGCGAGATCCGCCGGTACGTGCTTGAGAACGATCTGCTGGAGGCCATCATCGCGCTGCCCACAGACATGTTTTACAACACCGGCATCAGCACCTACGTTTGGATCGTCAGCAACCACAAGCCCGCCCCCAGGAAGGGCAAGGTCCAGCTCATCGACGCCTCCGGCTTCTGGCAAAAGATGCGCAAAAGTCTCGGCAGCAAACGCAAGGAACTCAGCGCCGAACATATCGAGGACATTACCCAGATCTTCGGTCGGTTCAAAACCGTCACCCGGGACGGCGTGCCCATCAGCAAAATCTTTAAGAACGAAGATTTCGGGTATCGGACAATTACGGTGGAGCGCCCTCTCCGGGACGCCAAAGGCAACGTGGTCCTTGGCACCAAGCGAAAGGGGAAGGGCAAACCCCAACCTGATTCCAACCTGCGCGACACTGAAAACGTGCCGCTCAACGAGTCCGTTCAAACCTACTTTAAACGCGAGGTCCTCCCCCATGCCAGCGACAGTTGGATCGATGAAGAAAAGACCCAGGTCGGCTACGAGATCCCTTTCAACCGTCATTTCTACGTGTTCAAACCGCCGCGCCCGCTGGCCGAGATCGATGCCGATCTCAAAGCGTGCACCGACAGGATTCGTGCGATGCTTGATGGAATTGTGAATTGTGAATTGTGAATTGTGAATTAAAAGGAAACAGAATGGAATAATGAATGGTGAATTGAACATTCGGGAGCGCACTCAGCATTCTCAATTCATTCCCAATTCAAAATTCTGCATTCACAATTTTCAATTCTTCTCCATGATCTGGGAATTAAGCAAATGAACACAGAACTCTCCCTTTACCACAATCTCCTGGGGGACATTAAAGCACGTGTCCGCCAGGCTCAGCATCGTGCTGTGCTCTCGGCTAATGCCGAGATGATTCTGATGTATTGGGATATCGGCCGCCTGATTGCCGCCCGGCAGGAACAGGAAGGGTGGGGAGCGGGAGTTATCCCGCGATTGGCGGTCGACCTGAAGAATGAACTGCCCGAACAAAAGGGATTCTCTCTGAGAAATCTGAAGCTCATGGTTCAGTTTCACCACGAGTATCCCGACATTTTCCCTATTGGGCAACGGCCCGTTGCCCAATTAACCTCCCCGTTGCCAGCAGCCGCAGAAGGGCAACGGCCCGTTGCCCAAGTGCCCCCCAAAGAACCGGATTTGGCCTCCGTGCAGCGAGCCGTGCTCCATTTGAGTTGGGCCCACAATGCCATACTGATTCAGAAAGTTAAAAATCTCCCCACCCGGCTGTGGTATGCCCGGCAAGCCCTGGAGCAAGGCTGGAGCCGTGACACCCTCATTGTACAGATCAAAAACCGCGCACACGAACGCCAGGGGGCAGCCGTTACCAACTTCGCCACCACCCTCCCCGCGCCGCACGCCGCTCTGGCCGCGGGTCTTCTGAAGGACCCCTACATTTTCGACTTCCTCACGCTGGAAGAACCCTTTCACGAGCGCGAACTGGAAACCGGCTTGCTTACCCACGTTCAGAAATTCCTGCTCGAACTTGGGCGCGGCTTTGCCTTCGTCGGCCGCCAATACCGGGTCGAAGTCAGCGACCAGGAATACTTCCTCGATCTCCTCTTTTACCATCTGCACCTCCGCTGCTTTATTGCCGTGGACCTCAAAAAGGGCGACTTCAAACCCGAGTACGCCGGGAAAATGAACTTCTATTGTTCGGTCGTGGATGACCAACTCCGCCACCCACAGGATGCTCCCACCATCGGACTGATCCTATGTCAAACCAAGGACCGCGTAATAGCGGAGTACTCCCTCCGCGATATTCACAAACCCATCGGCGTGGCGGACTACGAACTCACCCGCGCCCTGCCTAAGGAATTGGCCTCGAGCCTTCCGAGCATCGAATCCATCGAAGCTGAACTCTCAACCCTCGACCCGCTTTCAAAATGAGGAATTCTGAATTGTGAATGGTGAACTGGACATTCCACGGCGAACTTTCGAGTTTGCAACCCGTATTGTGAGATTGTGCCAGACGCTTGATCAAAAACCTGGTGTCTCGAGGACTCTCGCCAATCAGTTGTTGCGGGCTGGTACCTCTGTAGGGGCCAACGTGGAGGAGGCGCAAGCGGGCCAGAGTAAACCAGACTTCGTTTCCAAGATGTCGATTGCCGCAAAGGAAGCCCGCGAAACCCATTACTGGCTCCGCCTGCTCACCGCAGCCGAATTGCTCCCTCGAGCCAAACTCGCTGAGCTAACGGACGAAGCCAACCAACTCGTCGCTATCCTGACTACCATCGTAAAACGCAGCCGGAGCAAAGAATGAAGAATTCACAATTCAGAACTCAGAATTCAGAATTCGCCATTCCTAATTCTCAATTCTCCCCCTACCCCAAATACAAAGACAGTGGCGTTGAGTGGCTTGGCCAGGTGCCGGAGCATTGGGAAGTGAACCGGTTTAAGCACATTTTCAAAGAACGCGAAGAACGATCCCAAAAGGGCGAGGAAACCCTGCTTTCCGTGTCAGCATACACAGGGGTTTCGCCTAGGTCCGATGTAATTGATGCAGGCGACTACCTCAGCCGTGCAGAATCCTTAGAAGGCTATAAAATCTGCCGGAAAGATGACCTTGTCATGAACATCATGCTCGCATGGAATCGCGGGCTTGCCTTCACAGGACATGACGGCATTGTGAGTCCAGCATACTGCGTCTTTTATCTGATCGACCACAGCATACCACAATTCCTTAACTACCTGGTCCGTTCAGACGAATATACTCTCTACTTTAAAGCATTCTCCGCAGGCGTTATTGATTCTCGACTCCGCCTTTATCCAGATACATTCGGATGCCTGAAGTGCTGTCTCCCCCCTCATCCCGAACAAATCGCCATCGCCGCCTTCCTCGACCGCGAAACCGCCAAGATCGACGCCCTGGTCTCCGAGCAGCAGCGCCTGATCGAACTTCTCAAAGAGGAACGCCAAGCCGTCATTTCCCACGCCGTCACCAAGGGCCTAAACCCCAACGCTCCCATGAAACCCTCCGGCATCGAGTGGCTAGGCGACGTGCCGGAAGCTTGGAAGATTCCGCGCCTCGGCTACTACGCGACCGTCGAGAATGGGACGACTCCCAGTAGAGACAACACGGAGTACTGGTTCAACGGCGACATACCATGGCTCTCATCCGGCGAGGTCAACCAATACCGAATCACCGAATGCCAGGAACATATCACCGCTTCAGCCCTCAAGGAATGTTCCCTAAGGCTCCTGCCCAAAGGAACCATCGTGGTCGGCATGATCGGCCAAGGGAAGACCAGAGGGATGTCGGCATCACTGGAAATCGAAGCGACTATTAACCAGAACCTGGCAGCCCTTGTCCCAGCCGCAGAACTCAACTCTGATTATCTCCTCTATATTTTCCAATCAGCGTACGAGTACCTTAGGGAGTTTGGCCGCGGTGGTAATCAGGCAGCGCTCAACTGCGAAATTCTATCCGCCACGAAGATCCCTCTCCCAACGCGGGCCGAGCAGGCACAGATTGCTCGGCACCTCGGAAGCGTTCTACCCCAACTCAACACCCTCCTCTCCGAATCCGAACGCGCCATCGAACTCCTCCAGGAACGTCGCACCGCCCTGATCTCCGCCGCCGTCACCGGCCAGATTGATGTGTCCGCAAAAGCGTTGCGCCTGCCCCGGCCAAGCGATTAAGCTTCATCAAGGCATGAGCTACCGGGATTCACTGCCAGCGGGTTGCCCGCCCGACGAGGCGGAGGAAATCGCCGCGCCGCTTGCGGTCTTTCGGTTGGTGCGAACCGATCCGCCGACGCACAACGATTTCCTTTCGCAACGCCAGGAAAAGCCCGGTAAGGTGTTTGATAACGTAACAGAATGCCAAGCCTGTGGGCTGTCAGTTTTTGCAGACAAGCACGATGCTGTGGCCAAAGCACAAAAACTGCCGCATCTGAAGAATCGAAGAATCTGCCGGGTAACGCTTCAAGCCGGAGCTGGGCGCATCCAACCAACGTTTCAGCCTAGCCACCACACTTGGTGGCCGCTAGCCAAATTCGACATTCTGGCGCATTGTGCAGTGGAAACAGCATGAAGACCATCCGGCACACAACCACGCTTTTCTACTACGACGGCCCGCAGGTGTTCGAGGCGCGGGACTCGATCGGCGGCCATTACGTAGCCGTGATGGTAGAGCCAGAGAACGGCTCTGATCGTTATGTGGTGGCGGGCGTCGCGCCGGAACGGTTGCGCCAATTTCGCGCCGGAACGCTCGACCTCCGCTCATTGGTGGCCGAGGGCGGAGCCTTGGAATGGTATTTAACAGCCGTTCCTGTCGGGCTGGACCAGCCTTTGGCGCTTGTGCCGCAAACCGAGTCGCTCTCGGCCAGCGGATGGTTGCCGGAGGAAGGCTTTCTGCTGCACGACCGACCCACGGAAGAACTCGCGCTCAAGGAAGCGCGCGAGCGCAATAACCTGGTGCTTGAAATTTCCGCCGAGCCACCGGAAGCCGCCGCAGAGCATCGCATTCGTGTGGAAACGCTAATCGGGCTGCTCGGTCATGTGCAGACCATGATTAAACACGCCTACGGCGCGGCGTTGCGTGAGTTGTCACCCAATGATCGGCGCGCGATTGATAAGACGGATGCACACATGATGGACGTGATAATTCCAGCGGCGACGGGATCATTCCGGGTGGTGCTTGAAGCTGCCAAAACGCCGGACATGCTGGGACAGAGCGAACTGGCTCGCGCTTTGCAGCGGGTCGATGTGCTGTTTGAGAATGCTGCGGACCCTGCCAAGGCCTTGGCCACCGTGAAGGCACACCGGGGTCATTTGGCCGGTGCGTATCTGCGGCTACTGCGTTTTCTCGTGAAATATAAAACTGGGCTGCGTTATTCGTGGGCCGAACCAGTTTTTAACAAACCGCGCTATCGCGCGGTCGGAGAGGCGGAAGCCGGGCCGCTCGTAGATGTTCTTTCAGGTGTATCCAATCTTGGCAGCGAATCTGTCACACTAGTTGGCGAGTTCGAAAAGATGAACCGAAGTGCCGGTGCCTGGGGGTTGCTGACAGAGGATGGGTTGCAGTCCGGCAAGGTGCGTGAAGGCGGTCCCAGCTTGGATGGATTAAAAACTGGTGGAAGGTACAAGTTTTCTTGCGTGGAGGAGATTGAAGAGGTGGAGGGAACGGGCCGCGAAAT
Source organism: uncultured Verrucomicrobiota bacterium (assembly GCA_942493075.1). GTDB lineage: Bacteria > Verrucomicrobiota > Verrucomicrobiia > Limisphaerales > UBA8199 > JBBQYD01. Next base: position 2,424,411 of record OW818681.1, read on the forward strand.
CCGCACACTTTATCTAATTGAGCATGAACCGGCGTAAGTGTAACGTTGGTTTTCCTACCTAGAGCGGAAGTACCTTGGACCCAATACGTGCTGATTCAGGACCATCAACGCCTCGCAGCCCACGGTTGGCTCCACGGTCCCGCGGACGCCACCCACTACGATCGCTCCCGGGCCTTATTGCCCGGTGATGTAGTTCCGTGGGTTCAGACCTCCCAGCCACACGCCTGGCAGGCCCTCACTAAGGCCCGTGTCCAAAAGGCCGCCGCCCTCCTCCAGGAGCGCCGCACCGCCCTGATTTCCGCCGCCGTCACCGGCCAAATTGATGTTCGCAACCTTGGCGGCTCACTGGCAAGCCAGTGAGCTTTGGCAACACATGAGCTATCGGATAAGCGCCCGCACCGGCCCCAGAGGGCACATACGACAATAGCCTAACGGGTGCCGTGCCCTCACGCGGCGGGGAGGAGGTGATTCCACCGTGATCAGCAAACGGTCTGATAACTGCGATTTGCTTTGCACTTCATTACTGTTGGTGGGGAAAAATCCGAATGAAAATTTATTCCTGGTTCATCGGGTTGGCGCTTCCTGGCGCCAACCCGATGAACCAGGGTGGAGTCGAAGGGGGCCGGTGGTTACCAACAGTACTGATTTCGCTTCGCACAGCATGCGTGCATTTGAGTCACAGACCCCGCAAGGCTGAATCATCTTCTAGAACTGACATTACCCGCAGGCGCCCAACGTTCGAAACGTGAAGCTATTTCCAACCGTCACTCCGTGACGAATCCACGAAGCACCTCAACACGCCGGAGTGTTGATCCACGCTGGCGGCCGCCGTCCTCCTAGAGCCAGAGAGGAAATTGCTTTTCTTTCCCCTTGGATTCTGGTTTTGTTCTCACGTCCTCGTTCTATGTTGAGACGCAGCAATAACATTACCTTAGATGTTCATCAATCGCTGCATGTGCTTTCAACCCTGATATCCCTGTCCAGTCCCGGTCTGCAGGGGGCAGCAATTAATCCTTGGTAAGCATAATGACCCTCCACAAAGAAATCTCCTTCGAAACCGAGATCTGCGAGCACCTCGCGGCTCACGGCTGGCTCTACGATCCCGAGGATACTGCGCACTACGATCGAGCCCGCGCTTTGTTCCCGATCGATCTTCTCGCCTGGATACAGGCCTCTCAGCCGCAGGCCTGGGAGACTCTTGCCAAGGCCCATGGCAAGCAGGCGTCCGAAATCCTTTTCAACCGGCTCCGCGATCAAATCAACCAGCGCGGCACGCTGGATGTCCTCCGGCATGGCATTGAACTGCTCGGCCTCAAACAGCCCCTGCAAACGGCTCAGTTCAAGCCCGCCCTTGCTATTAACCCGGATATCCTCGCCCGTTACTCGGCCAATCGCCTCCGTATCATCCGGCAAATCCGCTACTCCACCCAAAACGAAAACTGCCTCGATCTGGTCCTGTTCCTGAACGGGATCCCCGTTGCCACAGCCGAGCTAAAGACGGATTTCACCCAGTCCGTCCAGGATGCAATCGATCAATATCGCTTCGACCGCAATCCCAAGCCCAAGGGCCAGAACCCTGAGCCTCTCCTTTCTTTCCCATCCGGTGCCCTCGTCCATTTCGCCGTGAGTAATTCGGAGGTGTACATGACCACTCAATTGGCGGGTGCGGCCACGCACTTTCTCCCGTTCAACCAGGGAGACGCCGGCGCGGCTGGCAATCCCATCAGTAGCAAAGGCCATCGCACCGCTTACCTCTGGGAACAGGTCTGGCAACGGGATAGCTGGCTCGAAATCCTGGGGCGCTACCTCATCGCACCCCGCGATAAGAAGAAACAGATTGAGCGGATCATCTTCCCGCGCTATCACCAGCTCGATGTCACCCGCAAGCTCCTGGTTGCGGTTCTCAACGATGGCCCAGGCGGTAAATACCTCATCCAGCATTCCGCCGGCTCGGGTAAAACCAATTCCATCGCCTGGACCGCACATTTCCTTTCCGAGCTCCACGATGCGAAAGCGCAGAAACTCTTCGATACTGTCCTGGTCGTTTCCGATCGGAACGTGATCGATGCCCAACTCCAGGAGGCGCTCTTCGATTTCCAGCGCACTTCCGGCGTGGTGGCCACCATCACCAACGAGGACAGCAGCAAAAGCGCCGCCCTGGCCAACGCTCTCTCTGGCGCCAAGAAGATCGTCGTCTGCACCATTCAGACGTTCCCCTTCGCCCTGGAGGCCGTGCGCGAGCTCGCTGCCACCCAAGGCAAACGGTTCGCCGTTATCGCCGATGAAGCCCACAGCTCTCAATCGGGCGAAGCGGCCGCCATGCTTAAAGCCGTCCTTAGCCCCGAGGAACTCGCCTCTTTGAAAGATGGCGGGGAAGTCGCCACCGAAGACATTCTGGCCGCCCAGATGGCCGCCCGTGCCAATCCAGATGGCATTAGCTTTGTCGCTTTCACTGCCACGCCCAAGGCGAAGACCATGGAACTGTTCGGCACACGACCGGACCCCGCCCGTCCCGCGGGTGCGGATAACCTCCCGCGTCCGTTCCATGTCTATTCCATGCGGCAGGCTATCGAGGAGAAGTTCATCCTCGATGTTCTGCGCAATTACACCCCTTACCGCCTCGCCTTCAAGCTGGCGCACGAAGGCAGGGATTATACCGAGCAGACCGTTGAGCGCAGCGCTGCGATGAAAGGCATCATGGGCTGGGTCCGTCTCCACCCTTACAACATCGCTCAGAAGGTAGAAGTCGTCGTTGAGCACTACCGCCAGCACGTGGCCCCCCTCCTGAACGGCAAAGCCAAAGCCATGGTCGTCGTTGGCAGCCGGATTGAGGCCGTCCGCTGGCAGCTCGCCATCAACAAATACATCAAGGAGCGCGCGTATTCTATTCGGACCCTGGTCGCATTCTCCGGCGAAGTGGACGATTCCGAGTCCGGTCCCGATCCGTTCACGGAAAAATCGGAGACTCTTAACCCGGGACTCAAAGGCCGCAACATCCGGGACGCCTTCAAGGGGGACGAATACCAGATCCTCCTTGTTGCGAATAAATTCCAGACCGGGTTCGATCAGCCGCTCCTTTGCGGCATGTATGTAGACAAACGCCTTGAGGGCATTCAGGCTGTCCAGACGCTATCCCGCCTGAACCGTGCTTACCCGGGTAAAGACACCACCTACGTCGTTGACTTCGTCAATGATCCCGCCGAGGTGCTGGCCTCCTTCAAGACCTATTACGAGACAGCCGAACTCTCCTCCGCCACCGATCCCAATCTCGTCTTCAATCTCCGCTCGAAACTCGATGCCGCCGGTTACTACGACGACAACGAAGTCGATCGTGTAGTCAAAGCCGAGATTGATCCGAGCTCCAAACAGAGCGATCTCGTCCAGGCGCTGGAGCCTGTCCGCGATCGCCTGATGAAATCCTACAAAGCCGCCCAGGAAACTCTAAAAGCAGCACGGGCTGGAAAGGATGAGAACGCCATCAAAGCCGCGCAGAACGAGCTCAACGTCTTGACCATTTTTAAAGGCGACATGGGCACTTTCGTACGGCTCTACACCTTCCTTTCCCAGATCTTCGATTACGGCAACACCGACATCGAGAAGCGCGCCATTTTTTACCGCCGGCTCCTGCCACTCCTCGAATTCGGACGCGAACGCGAGGAAATTGATCTTTCTAAAGTTGTGCTCACCCGCCACCGGCTCTGGTCGGCTCCGGGTGCCCCGATGGTGCTGAGGGACGGCCCCGGCCCGAAGCTCGATCCCGCTGGCGAGGTTGGCAGTGGCGAGGCGCGTGAAAAGACCAAGGTCCAAATGGCCGCCCTTATCGAGCACCTCAACGAGTTGTTCGGTGCTGACACCACAGAACAGGACCAACTCGTGTACGTGAACCACGTCTTGAAGGGCAAACTTCTTGAGTCGCAGGTCCTCCAGCAGCAGGCTGCCAACAACACCAAGGAACAATTCGCAACGTCGCCGGACCTTAGCGCCGAGCTCCTCAATGCCATCATGAGCGCCCTGGACGCTCACACAAGCATGAGCACCAAGGCCCTGAACTCTCCACGAGTCCAAGCCGGGCTTAAAGACATCCTCCTCAATCATGCCAGACTCTGGGAAACACTCCGAGCAGCCAAAGCCTCTATTTAGAAGAAGGCATTTGCAGCCTTTTTTCTTGTTCAGAAGAATCAGTTTCGTAATCTATAGCAAGCTGTTCCAAAAGCGCGACGAATGAGCTTTTAGTGGCTGTGGAAGGCTGATGCGGGACGAGGAGGAAAGACAAGAAACGATGTGTGGCTTTGTATGCCGTGAATGTGGGCTGAACCGTTTTTAACGGGCTACTGAACAAAAAACGGTGAACTTTTGCCAAAGCTGGTGAAGTCGATTCTGTCCCGCAATAGCACACTCAACCGGTGCGGATGGACCGGGTTAGCCGTTTTCAGGAAAGGGGCTGCCGACTGAGCACCTTCCAGAGGACCGTAACTCGGGATATGCCATGGGGGTCCACCATTTTTCGCGCGTTCGGAATAGTCCGAAAGAGTAGAGTTTTGAAACTGATATGACGCCAACTAAAGCCTCGCCTATGTCTGAAAAGAATGTATCTGCCGCCGCAGCCAACCCGGCTCCGGCTTCTGGGTCTGCCGCCAAAGCCCCCGTGTATAAAACACTGGACGGCAATGAAGCTGCCGCCTATGTGGCGTATCGCCTGAATGAAGTGATGGCGATCTATCCGATCACCCCGTCCTCCCCGATCGCCGAGTGGTGCGACCAGTGGGCAAGCGAGAGCAAAAAGAATCTGTGGAACACGATTCCATCGATCATAGAGATGCAGAGTGAAGGCGGCGCTGTTGGCGCTGTGCACGGTGCTCTGCAAACAGGCACGCTCAGCACGACCTTCACGGCATCTCAAGGCTTGCTGCTGATGATCCCCAACATGTTCAAAATCGCGGGCGAACTGCTCCCGACGGTTTTCCATGTGACCGCCCGCACGGTGGCTGCTCATGCACTCTCCATTTTCGGTGATCATAGTGACGTCATGGCCTGCCGTTCGACCGGGTGGGGCATGCTGGCCGCCGCTTCGGTCCAGGAAACGATGGACTTTGCGCTGATTTCGCAGGCCGCAACTCTGCGGTCGCGCATTCCGTTCGTTCACTTTTTCGATGGTTTCCGCACCTCCCATGAAGTGTCCAAGATCGAGATGCTCTCCACTGCGGATCTCCGAGCCTTGATCAGCGACGATCTGATCGCTGAGCATCGTGCTCGTGGGATGACCCCTGATAAGCCGGTGCTCCGCGGCACAGCGCAGAACCCGGACGCCTTCTTCCAGGCTCGCGAAACGGCTAATCCGTTTTACGATGCGTGCGCAGACATCACCCAGAAGGTGATGGACGAGTTTGCCGCCCAGGTAGGGCGCCGCTACAACGCTTTCGATTACTACGGCGCTGCCGATGCCGAGCGCGTGATTGTGCTCATGGGTTCTGGTTGCGAAGCCGCCCACGAGACCCTGGATTATCTGCTGCCCAAGGGCGAAAAGATCGGCATCGTCAAGGTGCGCCTGTATCGTCCGTTCGATGGCAAACGGTTCATGGAAGCGCTCCCCGCGACTGTGAAGACCATTGCCGTCCTGGATCGGACCAAGGAACCCGGCGCCATGGGCGAGCCGCTGTATCAGGATGTCATTGCCGCGCTGTTCGAAGGAATGAGTCTCAACTGGGGTTCCCTGAAGACCATGCCCAAAGTGGTGTGCGGTCGCTATGGGTTATCCTCCAAGGAGTTCACTCCTGCCATGGTTAAGTCTGTTTTCGACAACCTGTCCGCCGCGTCTCCGAAGAATCACTTCACTATCGGTATCAATGATGACGTCAGCCATACCAGCTTGACCTGGGATGCTGAGTTTTCAACTGAGCCCAACAACGTTATTCGCGCCATGTTCTATGGATTGGGCGCAGACGGCACGGTGGGCGCCAATAAGAATTCCATCAAGATCATTGGTGAGGAAACGCCGAACTTTGCCCAGGGCTATTTCGTTTACGACTCTAAGAAGTCCGGATCAATGACCGTCTCGCACTTGCGGTTCGGACCTCAGGTGATTCGTTCGACATACCTGATCACGCGCGCGAATTTCGTGGCGTGCCATCAACCGACGTTCCTGGACCGCTACGACATGGTTCAGAACCTGATCGAGGGAGGCACATTCCTGCTAAACACGCCCTTCGGCGCTGATAAGATCTGGGCGCACCTTCCGACGCCTGTCCAGCAAACGCTCATCAAAAAGAAGGTTCGGTTCTATGTCATTGATGCCACCCAGGTGGCTCGTGACAGTGGCATGGGCGGCCGCATCAACACCATCATGCAGGTTTGCTTCTTCGCACTCTCCGGCGTTCTGCCAAAGGAGGAGTCGATCGAGGCGATCAAGGAGTCCATTCGCAAGACCTACGGCAAGAAAGGCGAAGAGATTGTTCAGAAGAACCTGCAGGCTGTTGACAACACTTTGGCACACTTGCACGAGGTTCCGCTGACTGCAAAAGTGAACGGCACCGGCGGCTTCCTCCCGGCGATCACATTGAATGCACCGGAATATGTCCGGACGGTTCTTGGCAAGCTCGCTGCTGGACAAGGCGATGACCTGCCCGTGAGCGCCTTTACCTGCGACGGCACATTCCCGACGGCAACCGCACAATATGAAAAGCGCAACCTGGCGCTCGACATTCCTGTCTGGGACCAGGCCGTTTGTATCCAATGTATGAAGTGCGTGGCGATTTGCCCGCATGCCACCATCCGCGCGAAGGTTTACGATCCCAAGGAACTGGTCGGAGCTCCTGCTACATTTAAAGCAACCGACGCCCGTGCGCCCGAATGGAAGGGGCTCAAGTGGTCCCTCCAGGTGGCCGCCGAAGATTGCACCGGCTGCACGCTCTGCGTGGAGGTCTGCCCGGCTCGCAATAAGAGCGAGGCCAAGCTCAAGGCGATTAACATGCGCCCACAAGCTCCGTTGCGTGACCAGGAGAAGGCCAACTGGGACTTCTTCCTCAAGCTTCCGGAATACGACCGGCGCAAGCTCAAGCTTGGCAGCCTGCGCCAGCAGCAGGTCATGCAGCCCTTGTTCGAATTCTCCGGCGCGTGCGCTGGTTGCGGCGAGACGCCTTACATCAAGATGCTCACGCAGTTGTTTGGCGACAGGGCTGTGATCGCCAACGCAACTGGTTGCTCATCCATCTACGGCGGCAACCTGCCGACCACCCCCTATACCACCGATGCGGCAGGGCGCGGTCCGACGTGGTGTAATTCGCTGTTCGAGGATAACGCGGAGTTCGGATTGGGCTTCCGGGTTTCCATCGACAAGCAGCACGAGTTCGCGATGGAATTGGTCAAGAAATTGGGTGCAACCATCGGCGACGATCTGGCTGACGGCATTCTGAAGGCCGACCAAACTTCGGAAGCGGGCATTTATGACCAGCGCGAGCGCGTCGAAGCTCTCAAGCAAAAGCTCGTCAAGATGGAAGGAAGCGAAGCGAAACTGTTGCGGACCCTGGCCGACCAGCTTGTGCGCAAGAGCGTTTGGATTCTCGGTGGCGACGGCTGGGCATACGACATCGGTTACGGCGGGTTGGATCACGTGCTGGCTACCGGCCGAGACGTCAACGTTCTCGTGATGGACACGGAAGTCTATTCCAACACGGGCGGGCAATGCTCCAAGTCCACTCCGCGAGGCGCGGTGGCCAAGTTCGCTGCCGGTGGCAAGGCGATTGGCAAGAAAGACCTTGGCTTAATCGCCATGACCTACGGCCATATCTACGTGGCGAGCGTGGCGATGGGCTACAAGGATGAGCACACGTTGAAAGCGTTCCTCGAGGCGGAATCCTATCCCGGACCTTCCTTGATCATCGCGTACAGCCATTGTATTGCGCATGGCATCAACCTGGATGCAGGTGTCGGCGCCCGGCAGCAAAAGCTGGCCGTTGAATCGGGTCAGTGGCTGCTCTACCGGTTCGATCCTCGCCGGACTGAACGTGGTGAGAATCCGTTGCAGCTTGATTCCGGCGCTGCCAAGGGCAAGGTGCAGGACTACATGCTCTCGGAGAATCGCTTCAAGATGCTCACCAAGAGCAAACCTGAAGACGCAAAGAAGTTTTTTGCACAGGCGCAGACAGATGCCGAACGCCGCTGGAAGTACTATCAATTCCTGGCGGGCCGTGATCCGAAACCCGAAGTAGTGTCGGCCCCGAAACCTGCCACCTCGGCCGATCAACAACCTTAATGGAGCTTTTCGCCACCCGGTCATATTGGGCGGGTGGCGAAGCCAAAACTCTGAAAACAACTTAGAAAAAAATCAGGTTTATGGATCTTTCAACAAAGTATCTCGGTTTGAATCTCCGCACCCCACTGGTGCCGGCCGCCTCCCCGATGTCCGAAGAACTCGACACCATCAAGGAGATGGAAGATGCCGGGGCTTCGGCCGTGGTTTTATATTCACTCTTTGAGGAGCAACTCCGGCAGGACTCAGCAGAGCTTGCCCATAACATGGAGCAGGGCACCGAAAGCTTCGCCGAAGCGCTAAGCTATTTCCCGGAACCCGAAGAATTTCGGCTCGGTCCGGATGAGTACCTCTCGCACATCTCCAAGGCCAAGCAAGCGGTGAAAATGCCGATTATCGCCAGCCTGAACGGCTCATCAGTGGGTGGTTGGACCCAATACGCAAAGGCAATTCAACAGGCCGGTGCCGATGCCCTGGAGCTGAACATTTATTACATTCCCACGGATATGAATAAGACCTCCGTGGAAATCGAGCAGACCTACCTGGACATTCTCCGGGCTGTTAAGTCGTCCGTGACCATTCCCGTAGCGGTGAAGCTGAGCCCGTTCTTCACCAACTTTGCCAACATGGCCAAACGCTTGGATCAATGTGGCGCGAACGGTCTGGTGCTCTTCAACCGCTTCTATCAGCCCGATATCGACCTGGAAAGCCTGGAAATCAAACCCAACATTCTGCTCAGCACGCCGATGGCTATGCGCGTGCCCTTGCGTTGGATTGCTCTCCTTTTCGGACAACTGCGTGCGAACCTGGCGGCCACCAGCGGTATTCATCGCGCGTCAGATGTGCTCAAAATGTTGATGGCCGGTGCTGACGTCACCATGCTTTGCTCCACGCTGCTGCGTCACGGTCCGCGGCAAATCGGTGTGATCGAGCGGGACCTGATCGCCTGGATGGAAGAGCACGAATATGAATCGGTCGCTCAACTTAAGGGAAGTCTAAGTCAGAAGAACTGCGCTGATCCCAGTGCGTTCGAACGCGCTCAGTACATGAAAGCCCTCTCGCAGTTCCCGGGTTCGAAGGCCTAAGAACGGCAGAGGTTTAGTTTCGGTTTTCTCAACGGCTCAGCGGTCACACGCTGGGCCGTTTTGGTTTATCTATCTCACGGCAGAGCAGGACGCAAGCGATCAAGCCTAGCTTGGGTTTGTTGCCGTGCTCGGCTCTCCCTCTAAGTAGCTCATCAAAGGGCAGCAATGGATCTCACCCGCCGGGTTTAGGCGCTTTGTTACTCCATCTCCGTTCCAGGTAGTCAAGAAGCTCTTGTGCGCGGCGCCTCGTGCCGGGATCAGGAGATTGTAACCGCTCACGGACGCGCACATCGAACTCAGGTGTGTGGAGTGCGCCGGCAAGACGGCAGTAGGCGCGAAACTCGGGTCGATCAAACTTGTCCAGGGCTTGCAGGACCACGCTCTGCAGCCGTTGACCCTGGGACTCACTGAAGGGCAGGTTTTTGATGCACCGGATGATCGCCTTCTTGGCGTAACCAGAGCCAAACATATAAGGATCAAGTTCCAGGAAGACGATCGCGTGCTCGAGCAGTCGGGGATTGCCCTCCCGCAATTTCTGACGTCCATCTGCCGATTCGATGAACCGAGTCGGCGATTTATAGCTGTGGAAAGTTCGGCATGCCTGCTCCCAAGCGATCCATGCCTCCCGGCTTTCCGCACGGCATCGGAAGGTCTCATGAATCCGCTGATGGAGCTGCCTGTACTCCTCCGACTTCCTCTTCAGCTCATCGTATTCGGTCATTTCTTGGTCAAATTAGAGAATAATGCCGGAGCAGGCTATCGCTTCATGAAATGCTAACCACGTTACTCATGCTAAATCAATGTGGATACATCCATGAGTAGCCAATGATAGTTCCATCGGAATCAAAAGAAACGCAGCACGTATCAGTAGTCCAGCCCCAGCGTCCCACCGGAGTCCTGAATAGCACCCAACCGGCGGTGGGTTTGGAGCTAAACGACTTCTCTATGTGGTCCCGTTCAAACCGGGAAATCCAGGAAGACTCCCGAGGCGTCGTGTAATTGGTGAGGTACATTAACTCAAAGCCCGTGAAGTGATTCGTAACTTCAGTGAAGGACATTCCAGACTGCAGCAGATGCGATTTTTGCCTAAGCTGTGTGTTGTAGCCTTTCCCACAGCCGGAGAGAACCAGTATCGCCGCCAAACCCGTGGTGATGACCAGTGCGGTTGTCATTCCATCGTCTGAAACAGAACCTCTCGCTTGTTGCGGTGTCATTACGCTATTGAACCGATGCACACGACCACGTGCAAGCCCCGAAAAGCAGCAGGACTTAAACCGCAGATGATGGCGGATGAAGAATAGACCTGCGGATGGCTAACGATTCCTGGCAACCGACATGATCGACATGCATTCCAGGGCTCGCTCGGCAGAGTTGCTAAGGCATATCCTCTGGTTGATGCTTTTGGTCCGGCTGGAGCAGCAATAAAAAAGCCCCGCAGGTGAGTGCGGGGCTGGTTTCCTTAATGGATGATCAGGTTAAAAAACTTCCGTCTTGATGCCCGTAGCCTGGCGGACCGTGCTGGCAATTCGGGATAAGACTTTAAGCGGCAAATGGCTCGTCTGGGAACTGGTGGACGGACGGTTGGCTGAGTAGATCTGGACCATGGAGATCTGTGCACCAGCGTTGCGAAGATCGCGCAGCCGGTTTGCATACTGGTCAATTTCCTCCAGCGGGGGTTCCTCTCCATCGATTGCAGGAAAGAGACTTTGAATCACAACCGGATGATGACGGCTGAACTGCAAAATGTTTGCCAGGATGTGATCCAGTGGGACCTCGGATCGGTTCACCTTGTTGATATAGGCCTGTGTGCCACCGTCGAGCTTGGCCCAGACCTCGTCGCTTCGTGTCAGAAACTTCAGGCCTTGTTGAACTCCAGGGAAGTTCAGGCCGGTGCCGTTGGTCATAAGCACGAGCTTGAAGAAAGGGAATCCTGAGAGCGCTCGCACGTGAACGATCGTCTGGAGGGCCTCCGCAAACTTGGGGCAGAGGGTCGGCTCACCATCACCGCTGATCGCCACATGGCGCAACTGAAGCAGTTCGTCCGGCAGATGCCGATACCAGGGGCGCTCACGGAGACGTCCTTCCCGCACATGGGTCAGGGTTCGCTTGAGCTCCGCCGCCAGGATGTCCACATCCAGTTGCTCTTTGCTATCGTGCCCGTTGCGATGCACCTCGCAATAAAGACATCGGAAATTGCAGGACTTGTCGGGATTCAGATTGACGCCTACGGCCAGCCCACGCGCACGTGCGGAGACAACCGCATAAACAAAGCGGTTATCGAGATAATCGCGGGGAGATCCGTAAGCAGCCTCCTGGGTGCCATCAGAGCGAACAGGGCCTCGCTTCTGATTTTCCCCGGGATTAATCACTCCGTTCAACTTGACCGTTTCTTGTTCCACAATGACTAGGTATCAGCGTAGTTTCTAGTGCGCCCAGCCTCTACACTGGCTTTGGCAAAAAGTGGACATATTTTGTGCTATCCATTGCATGTGATATTTACTTTGCGTACAGGAGTGGACAGTCTATGCGGCGTATGACGCACTCGCATGCGGAATTCAAGCAGGCAGCGTTGGTCGATGCCTTGCGCAACTGCCGGCTCTTCACTGGCCTTGCGCCGAGTGATTTACAAGCTGTCTCGCAAATTGTCCTGATCAAATCCCTCAGCAAAGGTGATTACCTCTTCAGAGAAGGGGATAGGGCGAGCGGCTTCTATGTGGTTCAGAAAGGAGCCATTAACATTCACCGAGTCAACAGCATTGGAAAGGAGCAGGTCATCCATATCTTCCGCATGGGTGAATCTTTCGCGGAGGCCACACTGGCGACGGATGCCGGTTATCCTGCCGACGCCAGGGCGATTGAGCCTTCTCAGGTGTTGCTGGTGCAAAAGGCAGGGTTCCTCGCACTATTGAGCCGACAGCCCGAGTTGGCGTTGCGGATGTTGGCGGCGATGAGTGTTCATCTGAGGGTCCTGATCGGGCAGTTGGAGGACTTAACTCTGAAGGACGTAGAAACCCGGCTAGCCAATTGGCTGGTCAAACGCTGCGGAAACGGGAGCGACGGGCCTGCTCGCATTGAACTCAAAACGACCAAGCGCGTGCTGGCTGCTGAGTTAGGAACCGTGAGTGAAACCCTTTCACGTACACTAGCAAAGTTCCGCGATCAAAATCTGGTGATAGTCAAAGGCAAGGAACTGGTTGTCACCGATCCGGCGGGTTTGCGCGCACTCCTCTTGCGGAACCTTGGCGAATAGCGTTCTGGACCTGAGCGTCTAACGGGAAGCACACATGGGAATTGGCGCTGGGAGCCACCCCGCAATTGTCGGGCGAATCCCAAAAAAAGGGTGATAAGGCAAAAAATGTGCATAAATGGCCAATTCGGGTGAAGCCTGTCGCGTGTAAAAACTTTATTTCTTCTGTTAACGAGAGCGCAAAAAATGACTACTCCAATGAACCACCCGATTCGGCACCCGCTGAATGGTTCGTTCTTGCGCCAGGATCAGGATTTTCGACTGACAGGGCAACCCCGGATTGGCTTCCAGGGGAACCCGCCTGCCGGTCGGAAGAGCGAAGCAGTCAAACCAAGCAACAAGACAGTATGAAAAGACTTATCACGCTGATGGCCGCCTGTGCTGCCATCGCAACAGTATCCGCCAATGCGGCTGATGGCAAAGCCCTCTTTGAAGAGCATTGCAGCAAATGCCACGGCAAAGATGGCAAGGGCCAGACCACGATGGGTAAGAAATCGGGCGCCAAGGACTACACCGACGCCAAAGTGCAGGCAGAAGTCACTGATGCCGAAGGCATCAAAGCCATCAAAGAAGGGTTCAAGAACACCGAAGGCAAGGTCCTGATGAAGCCTTCTGAGCTCAAGGACGACGAAGCGAAGGCAATCATGGAATACATGCGCACCTTCAAAGACAAGAAATAGCATTTGCAGTAACCGGGTCCGGTTCGAGTGGGCCGGGCCCGACCGTCCACGGGTTGATCCACCCTGAGCTCACCTTTGTATGGCCACCTCATCCAGCAACCCCTCTCCGGGTAACCCTGATCAATCTTCCTTGATCCGCAACTGGATCAGTCTCTCAGGAATCGTTCTAACGTTGGGAGGACTCTTCTCTTTCCTTCTGCTGGTTGTTTTGGACGCAACCGCGAAGCACGCCAACCCATACATAGGCATCCTGACCTACATGGTCGCGCCCGCCTTCATTGTAGGCGGCATCGCGCTGTTCCTTTTCGGCGTTTGGTTGCGCAGGCGCAAGATCGCTAAAGCCGGAGGCGCGGTTCCTCCGTTGCGCATTGATTTCAGCATCCCGGAGAACCGGAAGTCGTTCGGCATTTTCCTGGCCTGTGCCACGTTCTTCCTGCTGCTCAGCGCGGTGGGGAGCTATCAAACCTACCATTTCACTGAGTCTGTCCAGTTCTGCGGCCAAGCCTGCCATACTGTGATGGAACCAGAAATGGTCACCTACCTCCAGGGGCCGCACGCAAGAGTCTCCTGCGCTGAATGCCACATTGGCAAGGGAGCTGGCTGGTGGGTTAAATCAAAACTCTCAGGCACTTACCAGGTCTATGCGACGGCGCTGGACAAATATCCGCGTCCAATCCCCACCCCGATCAAGAACCTGAGGCCTGCCCAGGAGACTTGCGAACAATGCCATTGGCCCAGGAAATTCACGGGTAACCTGGAGCGTACTTATAATTACTATCTCTCAGACGAGACGAATACCCACTTCGCAGTTCGCATGCTGTTGAAGGTAGGTGGTGCAGATCCCACGCACGGGCCCGTGGGAGGCATTCATTATCACATGAATGTCGCAAACAAGGTTGAGTACTTAGCGACAGATGATGCGCGTCAGAAAATTCCCTGGGTTCGCGTGACGGATGAGCAGGGGAATGTAACCGAATACCGGACCCCGCGATTTACCAACAGCGTTGATGAGGCGAAAATCCGGGTCATGGACTGCATGGATTGCCACAATCGACCGGCGCACCGGTACAAGACACCCAACGGTGCGGTGAACCTGGCGATGTCACTCGGAAAAATCAGCCCTTCGATCCCATCCATCAAGAGCAATGCTGTTTTTGCACTGACCCAGACCTATACCAACGAGACACAAGCGTTGCTCGGCATTGAGAGCTATTTAAAGAGTAAATACGCCGCCGACGAATCCACCCAATCAGCCATCCAGGAGGTTCAAAGGATTTACCAGGGTAACTTCTTTCCGGAGATGAAGGCCAACTGGTCGGTTTACCCGGATAACATTGGTCATAAGGAGTGGCCGGGATGCTTCCGTTGTCATGACGGAGAGCATGCCAGCGTTACGGGCAAAAAGATTGTCGCGAGCGATTGTGATTCCTGCCACACCATTCTGGCCCAGGGCTCCGGCCCGGAACTGCTGCAACTCACGCCCCAAAGTCAGAAATTTAGACATCCCGCGGACGAGGTGGACGGTGCCTGCAACGACTGTCACACTGGTGGCTTATAGCCCGACCTATTCTGATCATCATTATGCACCCATTGCCAATGCATCACAAAGCCCAAGGAGCCGGGTGGCGTGCCGGTCTTTTCCTGGCCCTGTTTGCCGCCGGCCTTTTGGCAGCCGAAGCTCCCAAGTTCACCAACAAGCAATGTCTGGAATGTCACGAGGACCTTGCGAGTACCCGCGAGGTGGATGGCAAGGAAATGCCATTGGAGATCTTCACCACGAACAATTTCTCCAAATCTGTCCACTCGAAGATCTCCTGTGTGGAGTGCCACACGGGGGTGAATGACCTGGACCACTCGGGCAAGCTTCCACAGCCCACATGCGTTGGGTGTCATGATAAGAACCCATCCCACGACAAGGCAGCCTTGGACTACGCGAGCAGCATTCATGGCATGAGTCATCAACTTGGAGCCTCAGGAGCTGCGAACTGTTGGGATTGTCACGGGAGCCACGGCATCCTGCCTGTGAAGGATTTCAAATCTCCTGTGTTCAAGCTGAACGTTCCGGGCACTTGTGCCAAATGCCATAGTAACCCGGGGATCACAGCCGAATACCAGATGAAGTACCCGGAGGCTGCCACTAATTACATGGACAGCATCCACGGGCAGAAGCTGCTCAAGCAAGGCTTGCTGGTCGCTCCTTCCTGCAGTGACTGCCATGGGGCGCATGGCATCAAACGAGACGTGGACCGCGACTCTCCGATCCATCCTTCGAACGTTGCCAAGACATGCGGCAAATGCCACCACGGGGTTGAAGAAACCTACATGAAAAGCGTTCATGGTCAGCTCCTGGCCAAAGGCGCAAAGGGAGGAGCCGTGTGTACGGATTGTCATACCGCTCACCAGGTGGAGCCTCCCAGAAACGGTCACTTCAAACAGAGCAGTGACGAGCGTTGCGGTCGGTGTCACAAGGACAGCCTCACCCATTACCGTGAGACGTATCACGGCAAAGCGATGGCACTTGGAAAGCCTAACGTGGCCTCGGACGTAGCCGCCTGCTACGACTGTCACGGTCACCATGATGTTTTGCCCCCAAGCAATCCGGAGTCCCGCCTCTCCAAGAACAACATCGTGGCCACCTGCCAGCAGTGCCATCCCGACGCCAACCCCGGATTTGCGGCTTATCAACCGCATGCTAATCCATTGGATGGTGAGAAGTATCCCGCCTTGCATGGGACTTTTCTGTTCATGACCGTTCTCCTGGTCGGAGTGTTCGTATTCTTTGGGGGCCACACGGCGGCGTGGTTGGTTCGCGCCGGGTACTTGTACATGAGTGATTCCAAGAAGTTCCGCGAGGCCAAGATCAGCACGCAGGAAGGAGGCGAATGGTTCACTCGTTTCGCGCCCTTTGAACGGTTTCTACACTTTCTGGTGGTTACCAGCTTTCTGTTGCTTGTGATCACGGGCATGCCCTTGAAGTTCTACTATACAGATTGGGCCAAGACTTTATTCCAGTTCATTGGTGGAGCTGAAACGGCCAGGGCGCTTCACCGCCTTGGAGCAATCGTGACATTTGTGTATTTCGGCCTGCACCTCACCTCTCTCCTGGCAAAGTGCTGGAAGGGACGCAACAAGTTGCGCGATCCTGAAACCGGGAAACTCCAGATCAAGCGCCTGTGGGGGGTATTGTTCGGACCGGACTCCATGATCCCAACAATGCAGGATTGGCGGGATTTTGTGGCGCACAACAAATGGTTCTTTGGCAAGGGCCCGAAGCCGGAGTTCGATCGGTGGACCTACTGGGAGAAGTTTGATTATTTTTCGGTGTTTTGGGGGGTGTTCATTATCGGTACATCCGGCTTGGTTATGTGGTTCCCTGAATGGTTCACGCAATTTCTGCCCGGCTGGGTCATTAACATCGCCTTGATCATTCATTCGGATGAGGCCCTTCTTGCGGCTGGCTTCATCTTCTCGATTCATTTCTTCAACACTCACTTCAGGATCGAGAAGTTCCCGATGGATACCGTTATCTTCTCCGGCCGCATCTCCAAGAACGAAATGCTGCACGAGCGGCGCCGCTGGTATGATCGCCTGGTTGCAGAGGGCCGGTTGGATGATCATCGCGTTCGGGATGAGTGGCTGCGCTGGCGCAGCATTGCCCGGACTTTCGGGTACATCTTCTTCGGGATTGGCGTTATCCTCCTGATTCTGATCATCTACGCCATGGCCACCCGGCTGCACTCCGGACATTGAGAGTCAGGTGAGGGCGGGGCTTCAGGTTCCCGCCGCGAGCTCTCTGATTTGGTGACACGCATTGGCATCCCAGCAGCAAACACTGCTTGGCGGTGCCGCTTTCCAAGCACAAGCAGGCGCGCCTGTGTGATGAGAGAAGCAAAATATGCGAAACGATAAGCAAGGAATGAAGAGCCAGTAGCCTGCAAAATTTGGATGGTAAGCGTGCTTATGTTGCCGTCCACACGACTTCGTGCCTGCGTTCTCCTAATCATTGCTTTCGTGGTGTCGGCCGGGTGGCGTGTTTCCGCCGCGCCTGCCATCAAGGACGGCGCCTGCATGGACTGCCACTCGGATCAGGAACTGTTCAAGACGAATAGCGCTGGGAAGGCGGTTTTACTATACGTAGATGGGGCAAAACTGCGAGCGTCCATACACAAAACCAACTCATGTGTGAGTTGCCATAGCGATCTTACCTCTGAGCATCCCGACGACGGAGTTGCGGTCAAACCAGTGAATTGCGGCGTCTGTCACGAGCGGCATTCGAACAGCTATCGCGCGAGCGTGCATGGCATTGCAGAGGCCCAGGGGATGGAAGGAGCTCCGGTTTGCACGGATTGTCATGGCAGTCACAATGTGGTGCCGCCTGCATCGATCGAGTCACCCTTGCATTATTCTCGCCTTGCAGAGACTTGCGGAGCGTGTCATGAGCAGGCCGCCGTGGACGTTGCCCAAAGCGTCCATGGCAAAGCATTGGCAGCGGGCTACAGAGAAGCGCCTACCTGCACGGATTGTCATTCGGAACACAAGATCGCCGGCCTGAAAGGCAATACGCCGATGAAGATCTCGGCGGACGTCTGCAGCAATTGCCATGCTTCAGAACGGATCAACACCAAATTCAACCTCCCGAATGATCGCGTAAAGACGTTCTTCAACAGTTACCATGGGCTAGCCGCACAGTACGGCTCCGCAACGGCAGCCAATTGCGGCAGTTGCCATGGTTGGCATAAGGTCCTGCCGTCCTCCGATCCCTCCTCTACAATCCATTCAGCCAACCTGGTGCAGACGTGCGGTTCCTGTCATCCCGGCGCAAGCGATAACTTCGCACAGAGTAAGATTCATATCGATGCTGATGGCGAGGCGGAGGCGAGTGATATCGGCGGGAGAATCAACTGGTGGGTGCGGCGGGTTTACCTGGTCCTGATCTTCGGCACCATTGGCTTCATGGTGGTGCACAATCTTCTTCTGTTCATCAAGAAGGTCCGGGCGCGCCATCGTAAGAAGGATGCAGTGATCGTGCGGATGGATCGGTCACAACGCATCCAGCATGCGCTGCTGGCGATCAGCTTCATCGTCCTGGCCGTCAGCGGGTTTGCGTTGAAGTTCCCGGACACCTGGATCGGTTCGATAACCGGGTCCAATGAAGTTGTGCGGAGTTGGACCCATCGAGTGGCAGGGGTGGTCATGCTTCTGGTGGGCGCATACCACTGCTATTACATTCTTCGGCGCAAAGCGGGCCGGCAACTAGTCAAGGACTTGCTGCCAGCCCCCAAGGATGTCTCAGACCTAACGCAGAACGCCAAGTATCTCTTAGGGATGAGTCAGCAAAAGGCGCTGTTTGGCCGCTTTGGCTATGCCGAGAAGATGGAATACTGGGCCGTGGTCTGGGGCACCTTCCTAATGGGGGTCACGGGGTTGATGATCTGGTTCAAGATCCCTGTGACGCAGTTTCTGCCTCGATGGGCTCTGGAGGTGGCTACTGCCATCCACTTCTATGAGGCGGTGCTCGCATGTCTGGCCATTGTGGTGTGGCACTTCTACCACGTCATGTTTGACCCGGATGTGTATCCGATCAATCTGGCGGCGTGGCATGGGCGAGTCTCCGCCCATTGGCAGGAGGAAGAGCATCCACTTGAGAAGCCTGAAGAGGTGGGAAACGCCACTTCGAAAGAAGATGCCGCGATGAGCAGCAAGAAGCAATGAACGGATAGGGCTACACATCTGTGGCGGTGCAGAAGCAAGAAATGGTTAGTAATTGCCAATAGTGGAAGAGCGCAAAACCTCCACCCAGCTAAGCTGAAATCGTGACTGCGGGAAAGCAACCAAACCGAGCGCAGAACGCCACAAAAAAGGGGCAGCAAGTCGCTTTCCTGATTCTCCCAACAATTTTCCCCATCGGAACCATCGCATGAACCTGTTTGTTGTCGGGTTAAGCTACAGAACCGCGCCGGTTGAGGTGCGAGAGAAACTCGCGGTTTCTCCGGGTCTGGTGCGATGTTTCGGCTGCCGGCTCAAGTTGGCCGGAGAACTGAGCGAGGTTGTGTTGCTTTCCACCTGTAACCGGGTTGAGGTCTATGGGGTGACCCGAAAGAGCAATCTCAATCTGCTTCGGCTTTTTCAGCACCTGGCCAAACACCCGTATGATTTCGAGCCCTACGTTTACATTCGCCACGGTAGTGCCGCGGCGGAGCATCTGTTCTCGGTCGCAGGCGGCCTGGACTCCATGGTGATTGGGGAGACAGAGATTACTGGCCAGGTAAAGCAAGCGTATCAAACGGCTCAAACCGCGGGGTTAACCGGCCCGGTCACGAACCGGCTTTTCCAAACAGCCCTCCAGACTGCCAAATCGATTCGCAGTGAAACCGCCATCGGTCGAGGGGCCACATCGGTGGGCAGCGTGGCGGTTGAGTTGGCACAACGGATTTTTGATCAAAGCCTGTCCAACAAGACAGTGCTGATCATCGGGGCTGGAAAAATGGGAGAGGCCTGCGTTCGGCATCTTGCCAAGAAGGGACCGCGCTCAGTCCTGGTATGCAACCGTTCTCTAGAAAAGGCGGCGGCTCTTGCCGGTGAGTTTGGTGGAGAAGCCATTCCTTTTAACGAATTACTGAGCGCGATGGCCCGGGCGGATATCGTGGTTAGTTCCACCGGTTCACCCCAAACGATCTTGAGTCGTAACGATATCCTGCCTCTGATGAGCGTGCGCCGGAACGAACCTTTGTTCCTCATTGACATAGCAGTTCCACGGGATATCGCCTGCGATGTGCAGTCGGTGCCGAATGTGTACCTGTACAACGTTGATCACCTGGAGCGAATTGTCCGCGAGAATGTGAGTGTGCGTGAACAGGAGCTCGTTCGCTGCCAGGCTATCATCCACGACAACGCGGCGGCGTTGATGGCGCGGTTTGCCCCGCGAGAAACAGCAAACTCTTTAACCCCGTCCCTGACCTGGCAATTTGCCGGGGCAACCACTTAAATGCGAAATCCAGGGACAAATAATTTCATCCAGGAACCCGGTAGTGAGCGCGCTCCCGTGGGTTTCCCGGTTGGAAGCGCGCCATCCAGTCGGTGGTGCGAGCCGGAGGTCTTTTCGGGCCTCGGCAGTCAGAAAAAAGCACGTGCTAAAAGTAGTATGAAAAGACACAACCTATTGCTCCTCGGAGTGGTTGCTGCCCTGCCAGTCATGGCGAGTGCGGGTATTGTGGGGTCCCCCCACGATTTCTCGCAGGCCACCTGGAACACGCGGAAAGGCGCCTGCACGCCTTGCCACCAGGCACACCATACCGACACCGACCAGTTGGCTCCGCTGTGGTCTCACGCCACCTCGGAGGCCACATTCACCATGTACAACGCAGGTACGCCGCAGAGCAGTACCCTGGATGCGACCATCCCGGCTCGGCCCGATGGAGCCTCGCTGGCCTGCTTGAGTTGCCATGACGGCACAGTGGCCATCAACCAGGGCATTAATGCCCAGATTGGCGCGACCGCGCAGTACATTGACGATGCCGCCAAAATCGGCACCGATCTGCACACCACCCACCCCATCTCCTTTGTTTATGACAAGGCTTTGGCGGACAAGGATGGCTTCCTCCTCGATCCCACGCCAGTGACCGGATACAGAATCGGCGACACCATTCCGCAACTGCCCGGCGTAGTTGCTCCTGTGCCCGCGACCTGGACGGGAACTTCGCTGACCGGCAAGACCATCGGCGAGGCATTGCTGATCAATCAGAAGATGCAGTGTTCTTCCTGCCATGATGTGCACAAGCAGGAAGGCAGTGCCGCGACCAGCGGTATCATGGTGAGAATCAGCGGAAGCGATTCCTCCGGACGAGGCAGCTTGATTTGTCGCAACTGTCATATCAAGTAAACCCGTCGCCGCACAAGAAAGTGGATGAGTAACAAACCCGGCAGGCGGTTCACCAGCAAGAACCCCCGCCGGGTGGCTCACCCCGGCAAACGTCTTGGCTCTTGGAGCCGAATGATCTAAGAATGTAGATATGCGCCACATGATTTCAGGAATTCGAATCCCACACGTTTTGCGCAACTGCCTTTATGGCCTACTTTGCCTCCTCACAATCCTGCTCGCCGGTTGCCAGACACCCCAGAAAAAGAGCGAGTCATTTACATTTTACCCGCCTGCCCCAGACCAGCCTCGGATTCAGTACCTGACCAGTTTTTCCTCTGAGAGCGGCTTGGGCGAGCCCAGCAAATTCAGCCAGTTTGTTCTGGGCGGTCAAAGGATCATACGGCCCATCTGGAAACCATACGGGATCACCTCGGTGCCCGGTAAGCTGTTCATTTGTGATACTCAACCCGCCAATGTCAGCACCGTGGACCTTGAGAAGAAGACTCTGCGATATCTTCGGCCCGTCGGAGGCGCAGCCATGCGCGTGCCGATCAATGTGGCCGTGGACAAAGAGGGGCTTCGCTACGTATCAGATACCTCCCGCAGAGAAGTCTTGATTTACGATGTTGAAGGAGATCTTAAGACGACGATTGGACGTGGCCAGGATATGAAACCGTGCGGACTGGCCATCTCTGGAGATAAGCTGTACGTCACGGACCTCTCCAACCACTGCGTGCGGGTTTACCAGACAGGCACACTGAAAGAGGTATTACGTGTTCCGCAGGGAGCAGTGACGGAGGAATCGCGGTTGCGCTCTCCGACCAATATCGCGGTGGATTCTGATGGGACAATGTACATTTCGGATACCGGAGGGTTCGTTGTTCAAGTCTTCGATGCGCAGGGCAAATATGTGCGAAGCATCGGAGAGATGGGAGTGAGCCCCGGGAAGTTCGCGCTGCCAAAGGGAATTGGCCTCTCGCGTGATGGCCTGGTTTACGTTGTGGACGCGGCGGCTAATGTCGCCCAGGTATTCGACCGCGAGGGCAGGATATTAATGTACTTCGGACAGCCCGACACAGCCGGCTCGCTCTATTTGCCGGCAGGATTGCATGTCGATTACGACAATATCGACTACTTCCGGCAGTATGCGGCTCCAGGGTACGACCTGGATCATCTCATTTTTATAACCAGCCAGGCAGGGGAGCGTAAGGTGAGTGTTTACGGCTTCTTGAAGAAGAAGTAGCCCTGCTCAAAGCCACCATTACATTGAACCAACTACCTCGACATTCTACCTGGGCCCGCAAGATTGTCCTTGGCGGAGTCTTTTTGGGCAGCCTGGTGCTTATTTTCGCGTTGGTAGGATGCAGCACGGAAAGGCATCACCGGATATTGAGCATGTTTTTCGACGGAGTGCCTCAACCCGGCGCGACTAATCGCACGGTGATCGCCATTGATGAGGACGGCCGTCCCATGGCTGCCTTGCCTTCGCCGGGCACCAACGTGACGAGTTTTCCCAAGATCAAGTTCACCAGCCATCCGCCTTACGAGGAACGCAAATGCAACGAGTGCCATGAATCGCGAGTCTCGGTTCGCATGAAGGGAGGCAGTCAGACACAAGTGTGCTTTAGCTGCCACGACAATTTTCTGGAAACCTTCAAGGTGAAGCATGCGCCTGCGGAAAACGGTGAGTGCTCGGGCTGCCACAATGCACACGGATCGCCGTTGCCCAAGATGCTGTTGAAAACGGAGCCGGATCTGTGTTGGACCTGCCACGACGCTTTTGGTGAAGCCAAGGTAAAGCATCAGCCCGTTCAGAACGGCGAATGTTCGAGCTGCCACGATCCGCATGGTTCTCAGGTAAAAGGTGTGTTGCGCAAGGAAATGGGAGCGCTGTGCGCCGAGTGCCACGAGGACATCCAACAGAAGGTGACGAGTGCAAAGGTTAAACATCAGCCAGTGGAGAATGGTGAGTGTTCCTCCTGCCATGATCCCCACCAATCCGACATCAAAAAGCTCTTGACCAAGCCCCAGGGCAAGCTCTGCGCAGAATGCCATGAAGATCTGGCTCAATCAGTGGAGAAAGCCAAGTTCCAGCACGATCCAGTGGTTAATGGCGAATGTGGCAGTTGCCACGACGCGCACCAATCCGCCGAGAAAGCTCTGTTGATCAAGCCAATGCCGGATGTCTGTTACGAATGCCATGATCAGAAGGAGATGGTGGAACTCAAGGCCCACGATGGGATTGCGCAGAAATCGTGCGTGGAGTGTCATGACCCGCATTTCGGCACAGTAAAAGGATTTTTGAAACCCCAAGCCAAGGCGACAGGCAAATGAAACCTAGAAGTTTTCGCATTCTGCCGCTGGCATTTAGCGTAGCGATCATCCCTTCAACCCGTCTGGCGTTAGGCAATGGCGCCGGTATTGAAGAGCCCAGATGGCTCACGTTGCGCGTCTCGGAGGTAAGCACTGGGGTTTACGCCGAGGGCAACTACGAGGAGACCACCTTTAAGAATTCGGACACAACCGTTCGCTACGATCGGATCTTTGTCGGTCCCAGTGCCGGGGTGGTATTCGATGGCTCCATCTACCATCCCAACCTGGCGCGGCTTCACCTGAACACTGACGGTGCCTACGGATGGGCTCGGAGCAGTTCCAGTTCCCGATCCGAGGAGCAGTTCGAGTATCTGGGGCGTTTCAACGGGTCGGTGGACCTGTTCTCGAACAAGCCGCTGCGCGCCACCATTTTCGGCGACTACGATCATGCGTATCGCGACTATGATTTTTTCAGCCGTGTCATTGTTGATACCTGGCGTTACGGCGGGCGGATGAGCTATTCACAGGGACCCTGGCACGTGCTCACCAGTTATACCCATCGCGAGGAGGAGACGCAGGGACGATCCTTCTATTACACCAATGTCGTGCCAGTGATTGTTGGAGGCGTGGACACAGGCGCTACTCGGGAAGAGGTTCGATACGAGAACGGCGTTTCCACCCTTCGAGATGATACCGTTTCGGCTGATATCCGGCACGAGCGCTTGCGCGGGGGCAGCAGCGCCACTTACACGTTCAATCAGTATTCGCGGCAGGACATCGGCAGCCTAGGAGAAGGTAATGATCATAGCTTCTCGCTGGCAAACAACGAGAGCTTTGGCGATCGAAACCAGCATTCTCTGCTGACTTCGGCCAGCTATATTCATCGAGAGAACCAGTTCGATCCCAGCGATGATTACAATGCCCACGGCAACCTGGACCTTGAACATCGGCCGAACCTCAACAGCATCTATGATTTTACTTTTGACCGCTACCAGACCGGTGACTTTGTAGCCGATAACTACAACGCCCAAGCTCAGTTGCGGCATCAGTTTTATGAAAGCCTGACTTCCGCCCTGATTGTTCAAGGAGCTAACAACGAGATCAGCGATGTCGGAAGTGAAGGCTCTACCCGCCGATTTGGCGGAGGCTTTTCCGAAACCTACACCAAGCGGCTCGGCTCTGAACATAGATTGCGCCTAAGCAATACACTACTTGCTGAGCACATCGAGACTCAATGGGACGGGCAAACGTTGAGCATAGCCGATGAGACACACACGTTTGGAACCAGTGGGCCTGCTGATTCTTTCTACCTGAACCAGTCCTTGGTTAAGCAGAATAGCATCCGCATCTTCAATGCCGGGAGAACGCAGGAATACATCCGAAACGTGCACTTTCGTGTGTGGCGGGAAGGCCCGAGCACCCGGATCGAACGTATCGGGGTTGTTCCCATGGACAACACGGTCGTGGTTGATTACCAGGCCGAACCCTCACCTTCCGGCTCCTACGACACACTGAATGAGACTTTCACAGCCCGTCTTGATCTGTGGAAGAATTTCTGGGGTATCTATGGGCGGGTCAGCTCCTATACAAGCAATGCCAGGGAAGAGCTGCGGGTCCAAAACATCTTCAGCTACGCCGTCGGAACGGATGTGACATGGCGCTGGCTCCGCGCCGGGGCAGAGTATGAGTATTACGACTCCACATTCGCATCCTACCAGTCCACCCGACTGTTCCAGGGTTTCAGTTTTGATCTGGATTATACCTCGGTGTTTTCTTTTGATTTTAACGAGACCTGGACCAAGTACCTGGATTCGGGGCGGAACGAGCAGAGCTACAGCGCCATCAGCCGCTATCGCAATCAACTGACATCCAGTCTTTCTTTCTCAGTAGAAGGAGGGATTTCCCTGCGTCGTGGTGATGGGGTCGAACAAGACTTGGCGACGGTGCGTCCGGCTCTCGACTACTCGCTTGGCAAAACCAGTATTCGAGCGGAGTATGATTTCGAACACGAATTGTATCTCCAGAATGAAGAGCGCACCCGGCACTTGTTTCTCCTTAGGTGGCGCCGGGTATTCTAGCCTATGAGGTTATCCGGTTCCAGAGGCCCTTCTTTTAGACTGCCACTTCCAGCCTGGTGGGGAGTGATCGGTCTGGTCTTGGTTGCCCTCCTGCCTGTCGAGGCGGCGAAGGCGAAGAAAGGAGAGCCTGCACCGGATTCTCTGGTCTGGCCAACTCCTCCTGAAACCGCGCGTATTGCCTATTCGCAGTCAGTGCTTCGACCCTCAGACCTGGGCATCAAACGCTCATCAATCGGTCGCGTCGTGAATTGGATTACAGGTGCTGACAAGGGAGATGAGGTAATGGCCAAGCCTTTTGCGCTTGGATTGGATGAGAATGATAACCTTTGCCTGACAGATACCGGTTCACGCAGCGTCTCGTTCTATGATCGGCAGGCGCGCAAATGGCACCAGTGGAAAAAGGCAGGAAAACTTTTCTTTTCCTCACCGG
Organism: uncultured Verrucomicrobiota bacterium; assembly: GCA_942493075.1. GTDB lineage: Bacteria > Verrucomicrobiota > Verrucomicrobiia > Limisphaerales > UBA8199 > JBBQYD01. Next base: position 2,450,347 of record OW818681.1, read on the forward strand.
TGGCAGTCGATAAGGCTGGTAATACTATCTATGTGGCGGATTCGGCTCTGGGGATGATCATTGCCTTCGATGTGAAGGGCCGCCTGCAGTTCGCGGTTACGAATCACTTAGCCAGGCCATCCGGGCTGGTGATCCGGGGCAACCAAATCCTGGTGGCTGACTCACATCGCCATGCCATCACCCGGTTCGACATGGCCGGCCGGTTTCTCGGAGAATTTGGCCGTCGCGGCACTGGCCCCGGGGAGTTCAACTTTCCCACCCACCTGGCTGTGGATTCCAAAAACCAGTTGTGGGTCACCGACTCAATGAACGGACGGGTGCAGGTTTTCGACGAGCAGGGGACCTTCAAAAAGCAGATCGGTTCCATCGGCGGAGGCTTTGGGCAGTTCAGCCGGCCTAAAGGAATTGCTGTGGACCCGGCAGGCCGTCTTTATGTGGTCGATGCGATGTTTGACAACATCCAGATATTTAACGCCGAAGGACAGTTGCTTCTTCCCATAGGCGGGGGAGGGACCGGCCCCGGCCAGTTTTGGTTGCCGAACGGCATCGTGATCAACTCCCGGAACGAAATTTTTGTGGCCGATTCTTATAATCGGCGTTTGCAGATCTTCAAATACGTAGGGCCGCAATGAATATAGCCAGCTATTATCTCAGGCTCAAATCTTCCAGCCGGATGCTGATCTGGCTGGTTAGCCTCGCCTTGTTGTCACCGGTGAGCAACGCCATCGGGGAGAGCATCCTCAATTCCCCGCATAACCTGTCTGCCACCGGGCCCGGAGGCATTCGAGCGGTGTCTGAATCAGAGGTCTGTCTGTTTTGCCATACACCGCATAGAGCCGCACCGGATGTGGTGCCGCTATGGAACCATGCCCTTTCCAAGGCAGCTTATGTTCCATACGACAGTTCAACGATGAAGGCGGCTGTCGGTCAGCCATCTGGCGCTTCCAAGCTTTGCCTGAGTTGCCACGATGGGACGGTTGCTTTAGGGATGATCAACAGCCGCTCTACTCCGATCGCCATGCAATCGGGTGTGACGGTAATGCCCGTCGGTCGTACCCGGTTGGGAACCGACTTGTCTGATGATCATCCGATTTCTTTCACCTATGATGCAGCCCTTGCGGCTACGGATGGGCAACTGCGCGATCCCGCATCTTTAGTGGACAGGGTCAGGCTGGATGGCACTGGTCAAATGCAATGCACATCCTGTCATGACCCTCACAACAATCAGTTTGGCAAGTTCATGGTGAAGGATAATCGCGGCTCGGCGCTGTGTATCTCCTGCCATGATATGGATGGGTGGAACGCCTCCAGTCATGCCATCTCGGCGAAGACCTGGAACGGATCGGGCCTTGATCCATGGCCGAACTCCAATCTCCAGACGGTTCGTGACAATGCCTGCCAGAGCTGCCACGCGCCGCATAATGCCGGAATCAAGGCGCGCTTGCTTCAGTTCCCCGAAGAGGAACAGAATTGCTCCTCCTGCCATAGCGGTACCGTGGCTGAAAAGAGCATCATGGCTGAGTTCAACAAATTCAGCGTTCACCCCATCCGACAGACCACAGCAGTCCATGATCCGGCAGAAGATCCTGTTAATCCTGTGCGGCGCCATGTCGAATGCAGTGACTGCCACAATTCTCACGCTTCAAATCCGAGCCCGGCGGTGGCGCCGAACGCTTCAGGAGCGTTGGCCGGGGTTAAAGGTGTGAATGCCAGTGGAGCCATTGTGCAAAGCGTCACACGTGAGTATGAGCTGTGTTTCCGTTGTCATGCCGATTCGCTGGCCCGTGGACCTGCCACTGTGAATCGTCAGTCCGTGCAAACCAACCTGCGGCTGGCCTTCAATCCCTCCAATCCTTCGTATCATCCGGTACTTGCGCCGGGCAAGAACGGCGATGTTCCCAGCCTGATTGCCCCCGCCACACCATCGACGGTGATCTATTGCACCGACTGCCATAACAGCGATACAGGCACGGGCGCAGGCGGGACCGGCCCTAACGGTCCCCATGGATCGCGCTTTTCTCCACTGCTCGAAAGGCAGCAGTTGACGAGCGATTTCGGTTTGGAAAGTCCCTCCAGTTACGCTCTGTGTTACAAGTGTCACAGCCGGGACAGCATCCTGACTGATCAAAGCTTCAAGTACCACAAATTGCATGTGGTTGACGCCAAGACCGCCTGTTCAACATGCCATGATTCCCACGGCACAACCGCTGCCACGCACCTGATGAACTTCAACCGCAACTACGTGGCTCCGTCATCAAACGGCCGGTTGGAGTTCGTTGATCAAGGAGTTCGCCGCGGGGTGTGTTCCTTGACCTGCCATGATAAGGATCACACGGCACTCAGTTACCAACCATAGGCTCCCGGAGGAAAGCCAGAAGGAAGTCCACGCGCAATCACACTCGGACCGTCTCCGATATCAGGGCAGCAGTTCAAGACGCGCATGGTCAGGCGGCTGCATTCTGCAGCCAAAGACATAAACCGACTGCAATCAAGCCGAACGCGATGGCCGAAAGTAGTGCAGACAGAACCAAACGCATCCGCACTCCAATCTCTGTCATCTGGCGAACGCTGATGTAGCACATGGCAGGCGCAGCAAACAGCGAAAGCGTGCAGGGGATAGACAAGAGAGGATGCGACCTGAAAAGGCTGGCCCAGTCAAACCAACCGGATGAAAAAGCGTATCCTCCAAGAAGGAGGGCCGCTGCGCTGCCCAACAGTACATGCGTTTGGGTGAGCTCAATACTCACACGCCTCCAACCTAGACTCGCTGTCATAGATTTCCTTTCGGTGATGTCTGAACACCTACTCACATAACGATTCGACAATCCCAAGGAACACTCGTCACGCCCTGATGTTCGCTGCTGGCTAACGTCCATCAAGAGAACGGAATAAGTACGGCATAGCATGGTTTTGCGGAGCAAGGATAGGTCAGCCTATTCAGTCTTGAACGGCGGCCTTGGCTGCTGAATAATCGAGTGCAATTCCATGGTAAAGGTGCCGAAAATTGTTCTGCGCATCGAATCCTCCCGGGGATCCGGTCGGGCTTTCCTGCGTGGCATCGCTCAGTACGCACGGTATCACGGGCCCTGGTCGTTTTATTGGGAACCGCGTGGAATGGAGAGCGCCTGGCCTGAGCTTCAGGAACTGGAACCGGACGGCATAATTATGCGGGACCTCGACAAGTTGGACGAGGTGCTGGCATTTGGCATACCGGCTGTGGTGCTGGGCCATAAGCGCAAAGAGGTGCCTGGATTGGTCAATGTGGTAACCGATTCGCCCCGGATCGCCAGGATGGCTGCTGAGCACCTATTGCGCTGCGGGTTCAAGAACTTCGCGTTCTGCGGGTATGGCAGTTCGAAAAGCGACGGGGCTTCCTGGACACAGTTACGTCAGCAATATTTCGTCCAAAGCATTCGCCGCGCTGGTTTTAATACTCACACCTACTTTTTGAAATCGCTCCTGACTCGTGATTGGGGCAGGGAACGCAGGTTGCTGGCTGAGTGGCTGCGGGACTTGGACAAACCTGTAGGCTTAATGGCGTGCAACGATGACTGCGGTGTGCAGGTCATGGAAGCGTGCAAGTCCATTGGGCTTTCCGTTCCTGATCAGGTGGGAGTTATTGGAGCGGACAACGACGAGATCGTGTGCGGATTGGCAACGCCGGCGATGTCCAGTGTCGCTATTAATTTTGAGAGAGCCGGATACGAGTCTGCTCAAGCCCTGGACCGGTTGATCCGCAAAACCCGGCGCCCGGCCAAGCGCATCCTGGTGGTCCCTTCGCATGTCGCGGCACGCCATTCGACCGACGTGGTGGCAATCGATGATGAGGTTGTCGCCCGCGCGTTGCGCCACATCCGCGATCATTCCCGCCACGCACTTACTGTTGTGGACGTTGCCCGGGCGGTGGGCATCTCGCGGCGGGCGCTTGAGCGCCGCTTTCGTCTCGGCATGGGCTCCTCGATTCTCGACGAGATTCGGCGTGCCCGCACGGATCAGATAGCGCGCATGCTGATTGAGACTGCCTTGCCTGTAAGTCAAATCGCTGAATCTCTGGGGTTTGACGATGTGCAGCACTTTGCCCGCTATTTCAGGGCTGGAAAGCTCATGAGTCCTTTGGCGTACCGTAGAAAGTATGGTATGCGGGTGGAATCGGATGTGGCGCAAAATGGCGATTCTTTTTCGCAAACTGGCGTTGTTGCTCAAACGCCAGACGCCTAGATTAGCCTTTAGAAAGCCGTGCAGAGGAATCCATCTCTCCTGCCTCGGCTCTAAATGAAAGCTGACGGCCACACAAGCAAAAGCTGAGCAACATGCACAAAAGACTCTCCCCCCCCAGAGCACGTTCCCGTTCCCTAGCCTTCACGCTGATCGAATTACTGGTTGTGATCGCAATTATTGCCATCCTGGCGGCCATGCTCCTGCCATCTTTGGCCAAAGCAAAGGAACGCGCCAAACGCATCAGTTGCACCAGCAATCTCAAGCAATTCGCCCTGGCGATGCGGATGTATGCAGATGATAACAACGATTTGTTTCCGGTGGCCGATTATGGAGCCTGGCTATGGGATTTACCTACTGATATTGCCAATACATTGACTGCCAATGGAGCAAGGCGCGGCGTTCTGTATTGTCCGGCCATTCCGGCTCAGAACACGGACGTCCATTGGAACTACGATATAACAAACAACGTTAAGTTTAAAGTCATCGGGTACGCTCTCACCATCACCAACAAGGGTGGCGGTTCATTGCATCCCACCAACGTCAACCGAAGGCTCACGCCGCAACCCATTACAATAGGTGTCACGAGCCTGCCAGCGCCATCCCCGGCTGACCGCGTGTTCATTGCCGACGCGACAATATCTGATGGCAACAACGAGAACAATCGGGCTGCCAACAAATACGGTGACATTCGAGGCGGGTCTCCCGTCCCCCATTACAGCCCGCACATGGATGGCAAAATGCCGGCAGGCGGCAATGTGAGCATGCTGGATGGACATGTGGAGTGGCGCCGGTTCAACTCCATGCGTGTTCGCAACACCGCCTTCCCATACTTCTGGTGGTAGAGACAACCGAGGAGGCGCCGAGTCCTTTCATTTTCCTTCGAACCCCGCAAAACCCCCAAAAAACAAAAAACGCCATGAGCAGAAGCAAACCGTTCCCAACGTCAGCGCTGGCTTTGCGATGCGGCATCGCATTGCTCGCCATGCAGGCAGCCCTTCACGGGGCAGTCTTAACCAACCGCTACAGCTTCAATGAGACAGCAGGCACGACAGCCGTCGATTCCATCAGTGGAAAAGACGGCACGTTGATGAACACCGCCGCGTTCACTGGAGGCGGGGCGGTGTACCTCGACAGCTATCGGGTCGGCTCCAGCAATGCTACTGGCGCCTACATTGCCATGCCTGAGAACGTTGTAACCGGATTGACCGCTGTCACGATTGAAACCTGGTATACGCCCACGCACAACCCTGACGCCAATGCGGATTGGAATCGGATCTGGGATTTCTTTAACTCGAGCAGCCATTTCTTCCTTCGATCAGGCAACGCCACCTATGGCGTTCGAGGCGATATCACCACACCTTCAGTTTCGCAGGGGTTGGATGGCCCAACAGTGCCTGACAATATGGAAAGCCATGTCATGTGGACATCCGATCCGGTGACTGGCCGTGCGCGGATCTACATTAATGGCACGGAGGTCGCCTCAACCACGGGCTTCACCAACACTCCCGCGGCAGTCGGTGGCACTACCAATTGGCTTGGCCGTTCCAAGTATGCGTCCGATCCATACCTTTCCGGCTGGATTAATGAGTTCCGGATCTATTCCGGAGCGCTTACCCCGTTGGAGGCTGCCGCGAGCTACCAAGCCGGGACGGAGAATCCCAGCACCAATTATGGCTCGGTAAGCAGCATCGCCGTTCAATTGCCAAATAGCCTTCTGGTCGGGAATATGGAGCAGACTAAAGTTACTGCTGCGACCTCAACTCTGACCAACAGCGCCGTCGATATTACCTTCGATCCCGGGCTGACTTTCAGCTCGTCTGCTAACAGTATCGTCTCGGTGGACGCAGGAGGCAGGATCACGGCTGTAGCTCCTGGCACAGCAACCATCACCGCTGTCTATACCGCTGGGAGTTTGAGTCGCACGAACAGCAAATCGGTGGCCGTGGTGAGCGCCTCCGCGGAACTGATGCACCGATACAGCTTCGAGAATGAGATGAGTACGGCGGTGACCGATTCTATCGGCGGGGCTGATGGCACAGTTGAACTAACGGGCATTCAATCCGGCGGTCAGGTAGCTCTTGATGGCCAAACGCTCTCCTATGTGCAACTGCCCGCAGGCATGATCAGCACGAATACGATCGATAACAACGCGGTCAGTTTTGAAACCTGGGTCACCTTCCCGAGCACCAACCGGAACTGGGTGAACCTGTTTGCCTTCGGCAACACAGTGAATGGCGACGGCGGAAACTACATCTTCTTTACTCCGCACAGTGCGAATAACGATTATCGCCTTGTCGCATCCTCAACACAACCAGGGTGGTCACAAAGCGGTGAGCAGTTTGCAGGCGCTCCGGGCAACCTCGATTATCGGACGAACATTCATCTGGTCTGCATCATGAATTTCGGACGCGATCAGGCCGCGATCTATCTGAACGGTGTCCGTGTCGCCCAAAACACCACCTTTGGCCGGGAGTTGTATCAAATCACCAACAATTTTAGCTACCTGGGGAAATCCACTTATAATGACCCTCTTTGTATGGCTTCTATTGATGAGTTCCGCATTTATGATGGAGCACTGACTGCCCCTCAGATCAATGCCGCGTATCAGACGCACGGGGCCAGTTCGACGAACATCAACCCGGGGGTGTTCCAAAGCATCGCCCTGGCTTCACCGACTAACCTGACTCTGGGCTGGCAGGCCCAGGTCTCTGCGATCGGCAACTGGCAGTTCGCCACCAACGTAAATCTTTTTGGGGATCTGGACTTTCGCTTGTCTTCAAGCGACACGAACATTCTTACGGTTACGGACGCGGGATTGCTCACTGCTCGTAGCGTTGGAACCGCGTACATCACGGCACAGTATCAGGGGAACCTCAGCACACAGTCCGTAACCGTAGTCTCTCATCCGACGGCGACACTGGTGCATCGCTACGATTTTGGAGCGAGTTCAGGGGGGATTGTAGCCGACCTGGCAGGGAATGCTGACGGGTATATTGCTACGGGCACCAATACCCTGGGAGTAACCAATGCCTCCTGGAGTGGCTCCGGCCAGTTGATGCTGAACAACAACACGGGCCTCGGCGCTGCTGACACCTATGTGGACCTGCCCGATGGCATCATCTCGGTTCTCACCAACGCCTCGTTTGAATTCTGGGTAACGACATACAACTCCGAATACTGGGCCCGGATTTTTGATTTCGGGAGTTTGCCGGGACCTCCGGCCCCTCCAGGAATTTTCTTCGGCCGGGGTGGACGGCTGGATTGGGTGTCGGGATTCGTCGAGGTGGGCGGGTTAAGCGTGAACAGCCGGGCTCATGTCGCGGTCGTCTATAATCAAACAGAGCGGCAGGCCAAAGTTTATGTGAATGGCAATTTGGCGATCACCAGCGCGCCGGGGGTAATTGCGCCGCTGTCGGGCATTAATGATACCAATAACTGGCTGGGCCGATCCTTGTATTCGGCGCCAATCACTCCGCAGTACTATGATCCGTATTTGCAGGGCGCCTTCGACGAGTTTCGAATTTACTCGGGGTTGCTTTCGGCTGAGGCAGTTCAGGCCAGCTACACGGTCGGTCCTGATCTGCCCGTTGCAGGCGGACCAACCCTCACATTTAGTCGCGACACAGCCAACCTCGTTCTGAGTTGGCCGTCCAGTGCGGCGGGATTCGCTCCTTACGGATCGGCGAGCCTGGGCGCGGATGCGGCATGGACGGAAGTGGCTGGCACTATCACCACGGTTGGAACCAATTCGCAGATCAGCGTTCCGATTTCCAGTGGTGCTCGGTATATCCGCCTGCAAAAGGCGAATCCTTAGTTTAGACTTCGGTTTAATAGAGCATGGGGTTGGCGATCCCAACCCCATGCAAACCGGTCGGCAGATCACCACATCAACACAGAAAAAGAAGTGACAACACAAAACAACCCTGAGATTTGGTTTATAACCGGCAGTCAGCATTTGTATGGCCCGGTCGCGCTCCAACAAGTGAGCGCTAATGCCCAAATCGTGGTCAAGGCCCTGAACGATGCTCCCGCCATTAATCCCACCGTGGTTTTTAAGCCAGTGGTGAAAACAGCCGCGGAAGCGAAGGCGTTGTGCCTGGCCGCCAATGCTGCCCCCAATTGCCAGGGCTTGATTACTTGGTGTCATACTTTCTCCCCTTCAAAGATGTGGATTAATGGGTTGCGATTGTTGCGCAAGCCTCTGCTTCACTTCCACACCCAATTTAATCGCGACATTCCGTGGGCCACGATCGACATGGATTTCATGAACCTCAACCAGGCCGCCCATGGCGACCGAGAGCACGGGTTCATCATGAGCCGTATGCGGATTTCCCGGACAGTCGTTGTTGGTCACTGGGAAGATAAGTCCATCCAGAATCGTATCGGGATTTGGTGCCGCGCGGCCTCGGCGTGGGCCGATTGGCAGGATGCCCGGTTTGTACGGATCGGCGATAACATGCGAGAGGTTGCGGTTACAGAGGGAGACAAAGTATCCGCCCAAATGCAGTTTGGATTCTCCGTTAATACGCATGGGGTAGGGGACCTCGTCGAATCTGTACAATCAGTGGGAGCCGCGGAGATAGAAGACTTGATGCATCAGTATGAAAGCGATTATCGACTCGTTCCCAGTCTTCAGAAGAAAGGCGCCAAACGGCAGTCATTGGTGGAGGCGGCGAGGATTGAGCTAGGTATTAAAGCCTTCCTTGAGAAGGGGGATTACAAGGGATTCACTGATACATTCGAAGATTTGCATGGTCTTGTGCAGTTGCCTGGTGTGGGGGCCCAACGAATGATGGCAGCCGGGTACGGCTTCGGGGGCGAGGGCGATTGGAAGACATGCGCGTTGGTGCGCGCCATGAAGGTGATGGCTGAAGGTCTTCCGGGGGGCACGTCTTTCATGGAGGACTACACCTATCATCTGGACCCGCGCGGAATGTGTGTTCTTGGAGCTCACATGTTGGAGATTTGCCCTTCGCTAGCCAAGAGTAAGCCCACCCTGGAAGTGCATCCGTTAGGGATAGGCGGCAAGGCCGACCCGGTTAGGCTGGTGTTTGACACGCCGCCAGGGCCAGCCGTGAATGCCTCCCTGATAGATATGGGAAATCGGTTCCGCCTGCTGGTGAGCGAGGTGGATGCGGTGCCTTGCAAGCCCCTTCCGAAATTGCCGGTCGCCCGGGCTCTATGGAAGTGCCGACCTGATCTGCCAACGGCGGCCGCTGCCTGGATTTATGCCGGGGGCGCCCACCACACGGGATTCAGTCAGGCAGTCACCACGGAGATGCTGGAAGACTTCGCCACGATTGCCGGGGTTGAAATGGTGTTGATTGATAAGGAGACCCGATTGCGCTCTTTCCGGCAGGAACTCAACTGGAATGAGGCGTATTATAGCCTCCGCGCCGGATTAGTGTCTTGAGTCTGCCAGCATGTTTTGTTCAAAATCAGCTCAGCACCAATTCTCGAGCGTTTCACAGCGCTCACATAAAACTCAGGAAAGGTAACTCATGCATTGGCTCGATTGGATCGTTATCGGAATATACTTCGCGCTCATCGGGATGGTCGCCTGGTGGTACGGACGGCATCAAAAGGATACAGAAGACTATTTCCTGGCTGGCCGAAACGCTGGGTGGGTGGTCATCGGCACCTCGATATTCACCTCCAACATCGGCTCCGAACATATCGTGGGATTGGCGGGGCAGGGGGCAGCCACAGGCATGGCCATGGCCCATTGGGAACTCCACGCGTGGGTCCTGATCATGTTGGCAGGTTTATTCGTGCCTTTCTATTACAAGTCCGGGGTCCAAACGATCCCGGAATTTCTCGAAAAGCGGTTTAGCGCCCGGTCGCGCCTTATTCTGTCCGTGGTATCCCTGGTCGCCTACGTGTTTACCAAGGTGAGCGTGACGGTATATGCGGGGGCAATTGTCTTTCAAGCCCTGCTGCCGGATACCTTTGGAACTCCAGAGAACGCGTTCTGGTTTGGTGCCTTCGCTACCGTGATCATCACCGGTGTTTACACAGTGTTTGGCGGCATGCGCGCCATCATGGCTACTTCCACTCCACAGGCGGTCATCATTCTATTCGGCTCCTTTGTCATTACCTACATCGGTTTGGCAAAGCTCGGTGGCTGGGGAGAGTTGGTCTCCATGTGCAAGGCAAATTCCGCCCAGTTTGCTCTCTGGCGCCCGTTGTCCGATCCTGGGTTTCCCTGGTTGGGAGTGCTCATTGCCTCACCCATCATCGGGATCTGGTATTGGTGCACCGATCAGTACATCGTGCAACGAGCACTTTCGGCGAAGGATCTGGCCACAGCCCGGCGGGGCGCCCTTTTCGGCGGCCTGCTGAAGGTCTGGCCAGTGCTCATCTTCCTCATTCCAGGCATGATCGGCTGGGCGCTGCACCAGAAGGGCATTATCACACTGCCTCCCAAGATAATCGGTGGCGTGCAGATTGCCGCTATTGATGGAGATAGAGTATTCCCCACTCTGGTAACGGAGTTACTTCCGGCCGGGATACGGGGGCTGATCGTGGCCTGCCTTCTGGCAGCGCTGATGAGTTCCCTGGCATCACTGTTTAACTCGAGTGCCTCGCTGTTCACTGTTGATATTTATGAGAAAATCCGGCCAGGACAATCCTCGCAGCATCTTCTCAAAGTGGGCCGAGTTGCTACCGGGGCGGTAGTTGGGTTGGGCATGATTTGGATTCCGGTGATGGCAAAGGTTTCTGGAGGTGGCCTATATCAGTATTTACAGAGCGTGCAGGGGTACTTGGCCCCGCCCATTACCGCCGTGTTTCTGCTTGGGATATTCTGGCCGCGGCTGAACTCCGCAGGAGCAACATGGGCTCTTGGAAGTGGTTTCGTGCTTGGAATGATTAAACTCTCTTTGCAGGCCTTTTACGGGAAAGGCAAAATCGAACAACCCGCCATCCTGGCTAGCATTGGAGATTTTAACTTCCTCTACGCGACTGGCGTGCTGTTTGCCATCAGCGCGATCATCATGGTCGTTGTTTCGTTCATGACTCCGGCTCCGCCTATCGAGAAAGTGCGCGGGTTGACCTACGGAGGAATTCATAGCGAGGCCGGTGATGAGATCAAAGCCAGTTGGGATTTTGGCAATAAGCTTATGGCTGGGCTGATCATAGCCTTGGTAGGGGGAATGTACCTGTACTTCAGCTTCTGGCTGAAATGAACAAATCTGGGATCAGCGTTTTAGGGCGTTGATCCCGTATGGATTTTGCATGCTCAAATCGAGAACACTGCTGTTGCTGCTGGGGATCTGTCTCAGCACTGGACTGATCGCCAACCGGCTTCCAGCGGAACCGGCAGCGGTAGTCACAATCCAGAGGGACGAGCCAGGAGCGCGGATCAGCTCCAACTTGTTTGGTGTCTTCTTCGAGGAGATCAATCACGCTGGGGATGGCGGTCTTTACGCGGAGCTTGTTCGAAATCGGTCGTTCGAAGAGCCGAATCATACCAACGGCTGGCAGTTGATCACCACGGCGGGATTTGCTGACTCGATAGCTCCAGACAATTCAAATCCGATTGATCCGGCAAATCCCTGGTCTTTGAGGCTGACTCGCCCCGTCTCAAAAGGTGGGCCAGGAATCGCTAATACCGGGTTCTGGGGAATCAACCTCGTGGGGGGGCGCACCTACAATCTGAACCTGTCCGCTCGTCTGGAAAGTCCCGGGACGAGTTTGATCGTTCGTCTGGAGAACGCCACAGGAACCATGTTGCTGGCGCAAGGGACGATTTCAGACTTAAGCAGCAGTTGGCAACGATTCTCGATCTCCCTGGTGCCCCGTGTGGATGAACCGGTTGGCCGACTCAACGTGGCCCTCTCGCAGCCTGGAACAGTGTGGCTGGATAACGTCTCCCTCTTTCCTCAGGATACCTTCAAAGGACGAACCAACGGGCTTCGGGCTGATCTGGCGGGAACGTTGGCTGAGTTACAGCCTGCGTTCGTTCGTTTTCCAGGAGGGTGCTGGGTTGAGGGTGAATGGATGACCAACGCCTACCGTTGGAAGAAGACCATTGGCGATCCGGCCAACCGTGCGACAAGGTGGAACCTTTGGGAGTATTACTCAAACAATGGTTTGGGCTACCATGAGTATCTGCAACTGTGTGAGGATCTCGGTGCCGATGCGTTGTTCGTCGTGAATTGCGGAATGGCCCACAAGGATACCATACCGCTCAACCAAATGAGCGAATACGTGCAGGATGCACTGGATGCTATCGAGTACGCCAACGGGCCGGCTGGATCAAAATGGGGAGCTGTGCGAGCGGCCAACGGACACTCGGAACCGTTCAAACTGAGGTACCTCCAGATTGGAAATGAAAACGGAGGGACCGCTTACAACGAACGGTATGCGCTTTTCTATGATGCGATTAAAGCCCACTACCCTGAGATGCGGATTATCGCCAACGTGTGGGGCGGCACGCCCACTTCCCGGCCTCTGGACATCATTGATGAGCACTATTATTCCGATCCAGCGTTCTTCATCAAGAACGCCACGCGCTATGATAGCTACAGCCGGAATGGTCCTAAAATCTATGTCGGCGAGTATGCGGTTACCTCTGGCAGCGGCAACGGGAACTTGCGAGGGGCTTTAGCCGAGGCTGCGTTCATGACGGGTATGGAGCGTAACGCCGATGTCGTGTTCATGTCCTCTTACGCCCCGTTATTCGCCAATATTAATTATAAGAAGTGGAACCCTGACCTGATCTATTTCGACAGCTCCAGAGTGTGTCCAACCCCTTCGTATCATGTGCAACGCCTCTTCTCTCGAAACCGTGGAGACCGGGTAATCCCAGCAACCATCAACCTGGATTCCGTTACCTCGACACCCCCGCAAGTTCAGGTAGGGGCCATCGGTTTGGGGTCTTGGAACACGCAAGTCGAGTACACCAACGTCGTCGTGTCGAGCAATGGTGTAACGCTTTGGCAAAGCGACTTCACATCGGGTGCTGCGGACTGGCGCATGTTCAATGGAACCTGGGAAACCGTTAGCGGATTGTTTCGCCAAACCGCCTTGATAACGGATTGCCGCGCCACGACTGGAAACACCTCCTGGAGCGATTACGTCCTCAGTTTGCGCGCTCGTAAAACCGGCGGTCAGGAGGGCTTTCTGATCCTATTCCATTGGTCGAACGACACGAACTGGACGTGGTGGAATCTCGGTGGATGGAACAACACCAGCCATGCCATCGAGGTTTGTGAAAACAACTCCAAGTCAATCATAGGTTCACAGGTTAGCGGGCGGATCGAAAGCGGGAGATGGTATGATATTCGAATCGAGCTCAGCGGGGCCACCATACGCTGTTTCCTGGATGATGCTCTTGTTCATCAGGCGAATTACGCTGTTCCGCAACCGCTTCATGTCGTTGCCAGCTACGATGAATCGCTCGGTCAGGTCATTGTCAAAGCCGTCAATGTGACTTCCACCAACATAACTGCACAAATGGTGTTGCCGGGGAAAGCGGGTGTGGCCTCGAACGCGAGTTGGACAACGCTTTCCGGTGATTCAGACTCGGCCGAAAACACTCTGGACGATCCTCAGCGAGTGGCGCCTCTGAGTGGCTCATTCACAGAGGCCAGCACCAATTTTAATTACATTTTCCCCGCAAATTCACTGACGGTTTTGCGGCTGCAGGAGCAACCAATACAGCCACCCGATGTTCGGTTGAATGTACCGGAAGGCCTTAACAATTCAGAGAGTTACTCAAATGGTGTTCCGGTGCGTTTGGATTCGTTTATCACGAACAAGGTTTCCGTTCAATATGACATCGAAACGGCTGATGGCAGGGGCATTGCCAACGGTTTGATATCGTTCATCCCAGGGCAGCTAGAGAGTGTTATCCCACTCGGAATCGCCCTTTCTGAACCGTTTGTGCGAATCACTTTGAATGATCCAGTTGGCTGTCGCCTTGCCGAAATCCAGCGAGCCTATTTCGCTCAAAGGGAGAAGCTCGACCAGCAGAGACTCGGCTTAGCCATTTACCCGGATGAACGGCTGATCTACTGGGGCAGAACCGATGTTGTGCTGTGGACCGCGCCTGCATTGAACGGCCCCTGGACACAGTTGACCAATGCAGATGCGCCCCTGCGCGTTCCTCGTGGTGCTGAGCCCGAGTTCTTGCGTTTCAGCCTATGAAGGCCGGCTTGTTTCTTTTCCTCGGATTGAGCCTCTCGATGGCCGGTCCGTCGTTTGGAAAAGCGCTGACAAATGCATCGTTGGCAAATCCCTCAGCACCAAGCCAAGTTCGACGCGTGCCACCTGTCCATGATCCGTCGTCGATTGCTGAATGCGACAGCACTTATTGGTTCTATTCCACCGGGCGCGGGATCGTCTCGCGTTACTCAACAAACCTGGTGGATTGGCAGACCGGGCCACCCGTGTTTAAGGAAGCACCCCAGTGGACCACGAATGCTGTTCCTTTGAATCGCGGCCATCTCTGGGCTCCTGATCTCATTCGTATCGCCGGGCGCTATTACCTCTATTACTCGGTTTCGAGTTGGGGGAGCACGGTCTCAGCCATCGGGTTGGCGACCAATGCGACGCTGAATCCGTCCGATCCTCGCTATGAATGGGTCGATCAAGGACCAGTGGTCCTGACTTCCAAGGAGGACAACTACAACGCCATTGATCCCAGCGTCATGCTAGATCGGGAGGAGAGGCTCTGGATGGCGTTCGGTTCCTATTGGTCAGGCGTGAAGTTGGTTGAACTGGACCCACATACTGGGCACCGAATCGCCACGAACTCCCCAATGCACTCATTGGCGTGGAATGATTCGATCGAGGCGGCTTGTCTGATGAGCCGGAGCGATTATTACTACCTGTTTGTAAATTGGGGGCAATGTTGCAGGGGAACTAACAGCACCTACGAGATCAGGGTCGGGCGCAGCAGGGAAGTCACCGGCCCCTACATCGACAAGGATGGAAAAGACCTGATGCAAAGGGGTGGGACGTTGTTCCTGGGCACGGCCGGCCGGTATATCGGCCCTGGCCACGCGGCTTTGCTGCACGCAAAAGGAACCGATTACGTGAGTTATCATTTCTACGATGGCGAGCATAAAGGCCGTTCCGCTCACGGCATCCGAGTGCTGCGTTGGGACAAAGATGGATGGCCGGAACCTGGGGAGCCCCTTGGGGAACTCTCACCCAGTCACCCACGAACACCAAACCCTATTTCCCGGTAAGAACGCGTTTGTTTTTGAATCAATTATACCCATGAAAGAATTCATCCGATCCCTTATGTTGGCAGCCACCTTGGGATGCGGTGCTGCCACCGCAGAGCCCATCCTGATAAACATCGACGCGAGTGGCAATGGAAAGCAAGTAGCCCCAACGCTGCATGGGCTGTTCTTTGAAGACATCAATTATGCCGCTGACGGTGGGCTCTACGCGGAGTTAATCCAGAACCGTTCGTTTGAGCATCGTGATCCCATGTTTTCCTGGAAGGAAACGGCCCAGGGCGGCGCCAAGGGAAGGACAAGCATGGAGAATGAGAATCCAATCCATGCCAATAACCCTTCGTTTGTGCGCTTGCATATCGAGGAGGTTGGTGCCGGTTTTGGGCTGGTGAACGGTGGTTTTGATGGCATTCCGCTGAAGAAGAATGAACGTTACCACTTCTCCCTGTATGCGCGAAAGCATGCTGGGGATCACGCCAGCGTGGTGGTTCGATTGGAAGGACCTGATAGCCGGGTACTCGCGGAGAAACGCATTTCACGTCTCGGCAGCGATTGGAAACAGCACAAGCTGACCTTTAAGAGTCCAGACACCCTAACCAATGCCGTCCTGGTCGTGCTCGGTGAGGAGCCCGGGGTCATCGACATGGATATGGTTTCCCTGTTTCCCGAACGCACATTCAAAGGACGCCAGAACGGGCTTCGTGCTGATGTCGCCCAGGTGCTGGCAGACATGAAACCGCACTTCATGAGGTTCCCTGGCGGTTGCATTGTCGAAGGCCACAATTTGGCCAACATGTACCGATGGAAGGATACAGTCGGGGATGTGGCTACGCGCAAGCAGAACGAGAATCTTTGGAAAAATGGCGGATCGCCCCAGTATCATCAAACCTATGGATTAGGCTTTTTCGAGTATTTCCAATTGTGCGAGGACATAGGGGCCGAGCCTGTGCCGGTAGTGAATTGTGGAATGGCCTGCCAGGCCAGGAAAGGCCCTCTTGTAGCACTCGATGATCTCGGCCCTTTTGTTCAAGATGCACTAGATCTGATCGAGTTTGCGAACGGGCCTGTTTCCAGTGAGTGGGGGGGCGTGCGCGCTGCGATGGGACACCGAAAACCGTTCAATCTCAAGTTCCTCGCCGTGGGCAATGAACAATGGCAAAAGGACTACTTCGATCGCTACACGGTCTTTCAGAAAGCGATCAAGGCGAAATACCCTGAGATCGTCATCATCAGTTCCGCAGGGCCCTTCGTCGAGGATGCGCATTGGCATTACGCCTGGGACCAGTTCAAAGCGGGTGTCCCGGCGGATATTGTGGACGAGCATTATTATGTGCCGCCTCAATGGTTGCTGGAGAATGTGGATCGATATTCAACCTACGACCGGAATGGACCGAAGATTTTCGTTGGTGAGTTCGCAGGGCATGATCGTTCTCGCAAGAATAACATGCGATCCGCTTTGTCAGAGGCGGCATACATGACGGGCTTGTGGAAGCAATCAGACGTGGTGGTGATGGCCAGTTACGCTCCGTTGTTTGCTCGTGTCGGTCATGTGCAATGGCAGCCCAATTTGATCTGGTTCAACAGCACTGAGGTACTGCGAACCCCCAATTATCACGCACAGGCCCTGTTTTCTCAGAATCAACCCTCGGCCGTTCTGCCCATTCAGGTAGATTCTCCGCTTGAATCACCTCGCGCTTCGGGAATGATCGGGGTCGGCACTTGGAACACCCAGGCTGAATACCGGGACATCAAGGTGGTGTCCACCGCTGGAAAGGTTTTGTACGAGAGCGATTTTTCCAAGGGACTGGGAGATTGGAAAACTGCGGGGGGAGATTGGAAGATTGCCGATGGAGCTCTGCGTCAAAGCGGAGAGGGGGAGAACGTGAGGGCAGTGATTGGAGATGCCTCGTGGACGGATTACACAATGACATTGAAGGCGCGAAAAATCAGTGGCAGCGAAGGTTTCCTGATCATGTTCGAGACGCCCGAAATCAGTGCACCCGTGTGGTGGAATCTCGGAGGGTGGCGCAACACAGAACACGGTTTGCAGGGACATGGTTTGGCTGAGAAACGGATCAAGGGGCAAATCGAAACTGGCAGGTGGTATGATATCCGTATCGAATCGCACTCGACCGGTGTGAAAGCATTCCTGGACGGCAAACTCCTCCAGGAAGGGCACCGCAAACCTACTGCTACCTTGTTCGCGGCGGCCGGACGCTCAGAAGCCGGACGCAAGGGTGATTTGATCATGAGCGTCGTTAACGTTTCATCTAAACCCTGCGAGGCAGAAGTCCGGATCTCCGGGGTTTCTAGCATGGGCAAGGTTGCAAAGGTTTGGACCATGAGCTCGGCCAATCCTGAGGACGAGAACACGTTTAGTGATCCTGACAAGATCGCACCGGTTCAGCAGACCGTGAAGGTAACTGGTCCAACATTTCGCCACACGTTCGAAGCCAACTCGGTTACGGTGCTGCGTCTGCCCAGCAAATAGCTTTCGTGCAACATCATGGTTGATTCAAGCCGCCGCCTTATGAAGAAGCTCTCACTTGCACTCTCGATATGTGCTCTGGCCTTGCCAGGGCTGGTTCTGGCCCAGGCCACCGCGAGCGAAGCAATTAGAGTCACTGTTCAGGCGGACAAACCGGGTGCTGAGATCAACCCGGCCATGTGGGGAATCTTTTTTGAAGATATCAACTTTGGTGCCGATGGTGGCCTCTACGCCGAGTTGGTGAAGAACCGAGGGTTTGAGTTTCCCGAGGGGTTGATGGGGTGGGCACAGCAGCAGAACGGAAAGGGCAAAGCTGAAGTAGCCTCGGAGAAACCCTTTCATCCTGCCAACCCTCACTACGTTCGGATGGAATCCACAGGCGAGGGTTTCAGCGTCACGAATGAGGGCTTCCGCGGGATGGGATTTCGAGCAAACGAAACCTATGATTTCTCTGTGCAAGCCAGGCTCGGTGAAGGAGCAGGGAAGCTCTGGATTCATTTGATCGATGCCAAGGGTGAGACCCTGGGCACCACTAGTCTGAGCATCACTTCTGCCAACTGGACCGCTTACTCGGTTGGGTTGGTGCCGAAGAGAACTGAACCCAAAGGCAAGCTGCTCTTGCATCTGGAAGGCAAGGGGAGTGTTGCGCTCGACATGGTGTCGCTGTTCCCCCGCAAGACCTGGAAGAACCGTGCGGGCGGCCTTCGAGCCGACCTTGTGCAGCTCTTGGCGGATCTGAAACCCGGATTCCTGCGCTTTCCCGGGGGGTGCATCGTGGAAGGCAGTCAACTGGACAAACGCTACCAGTGGAAAAAGACCATAGGCCCGGTGGCAGAACGTGAGCTGCTGATCAACCGATGGAATTATGAGTTCAAGCATCGGCCAGCCCCCGACTATTTCCAATCATTCGGTTTGGGTTTTTTCGAGTTCTTCCAGCTTTCCGAGGATATAGGCGCGGAACCGTTGCCAATTCTGAACTGTGGGATGGCTTGCCAATTTAATTCTGGAGAATTGGTCCCTATGGAGAAGCTTGATCCTTATGTTCAGGATGCGCTGGATCTCATCGAGTTCGCGAACGGCTCGGCTGAAAGCCCATGGGGAGCCAGGCGCGCTGCCATGGGCCATCCCGCACCTTTCGGGCTGAAGATGCTTGGGATTGGGAACGAACAGTGGGGTCCCCAGTACATCGAACGTTACAAACGGTTCGCGCAGATCCTTAAAGCGAAACATCCGGAAATCGCCCTGATATCCAGTGCCGGGCCTTCTCCTGCCGATGAGCGGTTTGATTTCCTCTGGCCGAAACTTCGTGAACTCCAGGCGGATGTTGTGGACGAGCATTGCTATGCAAACCCAACATGGTTCTTCAGCAGCACCCGCAGGTACGACTCCTATGACCGCAACGGGCCCAAGGTTTTCATGGGTGAATACGCGGCGCAAAGCGACAAGATTGTCAGTGTCAAAAACACCAACAACTGGGAATGCGCACTGTCTGAAGCCGCATTCTTGACGGGGTTGGAACGCAATGCAGACGTGGTAAGAATGGCGGCCTACGCTCCGTTGATGGCGCACATTGATGCCTGGCAGTGGAGCCCTAACCTCATTTGGGCAGACAATCTTCGCTCGTACGGGACTCCCAGCTACTATGTGCAAAAGCTGTTCATGCACCACCGGGGGGATCGAGTTCTTCCTGTACGGGTGGACGATGCCACTGAAGAGAGTGCGGCAGTCGGTGGGATCTCCCTCGGCACCTATAACACCTCCGCCGAGTTCAAGGATCTGCAGATCACCCAGGGCGGAAAGGTGGTTTATACGGCGGACTTCGCGGGCGGGCTCCGTGGATGGTCCATGGAACAATCCGGGAATTGGATTGCACAGGATGGGGTGCTAAAGCAGAACAACGTTGCAGCAGTGACATCCATCTCACCCACGGGCTTAGTGTGGACCAACTGTATCATCTCTCTGAAAGCGCGAAAGCTCGACGGGGCGGAGGGCTTTATGATTTCCATGCGGCAAACGGGGTCCAACACGCGTGTGCAATGGAACCTGGGCGGATGGGGCAACCGGCAGCATGGAATACAATCGATTCTTGGAGTGCAGGAAAGTATCGTGCAGCGCGTGCCAGGCTCGATCGAAACCGACCGTTGGTATGACGTGCGAATTGAGCTGAAAGGCTCGCGCGTTTCTGGCTATCTGGATGGCAAGTTGATCCAGGAAGTCGATGTTCCGGTGGCGAGACAAACGGGCTTCTTTGCCAGTGCAACCCGCGATCAGAGGGCAGGGGAAATCATTCTGAAACTGGTAAACGCGGACTCGAAGAAACGTGATATCTCAATCAGTCTTTCTGGATTGCAGAAGGTGGAAGGACCACTCCATGAGACGGTGCTGGCGCATGATAATCCCGGTGCAGCCAACACTTTCGAGCAACCTGCGGAGGTCAGCCCGCGCAAATCGATCCGTGAGATTCAGCAACCTGAGTTTCAGCAGAGCATTCCGGCAAACGCATTCCTGGTACTGCGCATACCGGCGAAGTAAACAAATGGGCTCGGCGCCTGACGCATACTAGCGAATCGAAACGCAGATCACGTCAGCAGTTTGATCCGACCGTTGGACGACGACTTCGATGTTAGCTAAATGGCAGGCGACTGCGACGCGCACCGCCTCGGCGCTCGACGCAAAAGTCTTCGCCTGGGTTTGAGCATCGCTCCAACCCGCTCCCGTATAATACCTGCCAGTAGCCTTGCAGCGGAGCACGCGCCTCAATTGGCTGGACGCTTCCCCCGTCTGATGTTGTCCCAATCGATCCATGTTTGGGTTACCATGGTTGCTGAACAACCCTTGCGCAAGTGGGATTTGCATTGACCGGATTGACCCTGTTGATTCTGTCCACCGGGTCACTGTGGACAACACGCTCACAAACCCCTGTCTCATATCGGCCTGCGGAGAGGGGGAAGGGAAAGCCTAAGTTTTATCACGCCAAGACGCAAAGACGCCGAGAAAACGGAGAGAAGACCAGGAGGACAAGTCCTGAATTGGATTTGTCAGTTGAGATGAGCTTTCAGCTTTCATGCGGGGTTTGCGATTCAAATGCAGGCATGCGGTCCGAACCGGGATCAGAACTGTTTGTAGCTGCCAGCCCCCCCTTGATTCCACCCTGGTTCATCGGGTTGGCGCCAAGCAGCGCCAACCCGATGAACCAGGAATAGTATTTCTTCCGGTTTTTCCCCCACAGTACTGATCTAAAGTGCTGCCTCCCGTCTTCTTTCGGACTAGGTCAGGAGGCACGGCGTTGGAGAAGGGATTTCACACGGAACCGCGGAGAACGCGGAGAGGTTAGGGCGCCATCGCCTGAGGCCGCCGATAAGAGAAAGGCTGAACTTTAGCCTTTAGCATTCAGCCTTTAGCCTTTCGTCCTGCCCTTTCTCCGCATACAGGTATTTTTGGAAGCTGGTGAAGAGATGTTGGATCTGGTCTGGTTGGCCCAGATCGGTAACCGCATCCGATAGAGAATCGTTGTATTTGAGCCGAAGCAACGGGGTGAGCTTTTGCTGATCGAGTTCCTCCACGCCAACCGTCACGTAATGCTGCAGCACAAAATCCAGGAACAACTGCTGCTTAGCGGTGAACCGTGTGTTGATGTAAACCTTCGCGGTGGAGGCGCGGACTTCTCGTGTGACCGGCGCCACCGCATACGCCACGTGGGCCAGCACGTCATATAGATCGCTGTTCTCGGCATCGATGATCTTCTGCATCTCGGCCAGTTGGTCGCACCCGAAGCCTTTTTCTGCCAACCCGGCCAGAAGTCTCGACCGCGTATCCGGCGCGCTCCAGATGGCCCGGAGCTCGGCTTCGTCCTTGAAGAATTCGGGGAGCTTGCCAAACAGCAGCTCCAGGAATTGCTGCGCGGACATCGGGGTCCCGTCCGGATGCCAGAACGATGTGGCCATCATGTGCTGGATGGTTCGCTCTTTCCCATCGGCCAGTTTGATCCGGGCTTTTCGCTTCTTTTGACAGATACACGGCAAGCGGCCGCAGACGGGGCACGGCTCTCTCGGGCACACGCATGGGGCCTGGCTGCAGACGGGGCACAGAGGGGGCGGAGGCTTCACACACACGCACGGAGCACACCCGCAGGTGGGGCAGGTGTCCGGCTCCGTGGGAGGCACGGGTTCACCGTCCCACTCGGGGTCATTGAAATGATGGTGGGCTTTTACGAAATCGTAGATGGTGAAGTAATCTTTGCCATCATAAAGCCGGGTGCCGCGTCCGATGATCTGTTTGAACTCGATCATGGAATTGATCGGACGCATCAGCACAATGTTGCGGATGTTCCGTGCATCCACCCCGGTGGAAAGTTTCTGGGACGTTGTAAGAATGGTGGGGATGCTCTTTTCGTTGTCCTGGAAATCGCGCAGGTGCTGTTCGCCCAGTTCACCGTCGTTGGCGGTGACACGCTGGCAATAGTTCGGGTCCTTGCTTCCCTTGAGCTGATTGATCAAATCCCGCACAGCAAGGGCATGCTCCTGGCTTGCGCAGAACACCAGTGTCTTTTCCTTCTGGTTGATCTGGCCCATGAAGATCTCAACGCGCTTTTGTTCCCGTTCCTTGATCTCGATGATTTTGTTGAAGTCCGGCTCTGTGTAACGCTTATCTGGATCGATTTCTCCCTCAACCACCGAGTCGTCTGGAGTGTAGATATACTCGTCCAGCGTGGTCTGGATCTGCTTTACCTTGAATGGCGTCAGGAAACCGTCGTTAATGCCATCCTTCAGGGAATAAATGAAGACGGGGTCGCCGAAATATCTGTAGGTATCGACGTTGTCTTTGCGTTTGGGAGTTGCGGTGAGCCCGAGTTGCACAGCGGGCGCGAAGTATTCAAGTATGCCGCGCCAGTTGCTCTCATCATTCGCCCCGCCACGATGGCATTCGTCAATGATGATGAAATCAAAAAAGTCCGGCGGATACTGGCCGAAATGGAAATTTTCCCGCGGAGGCCCGGGGGACCCGGAGACCGGCGGGCTGTACTCGGGGCCGACTTCACTCAGATTAAGCTGGTCCACGGGATTGCGTTGCCCGTAACCCGGCGGCGCACTGCGGCCAGCAGCAGCCAAGTTGCTGTGCTCCGAGATCGCAGCGTCTTCGCGTGATGCTTCAGCGGGCCGGGTCATGAAGGTCTGGAAGATGGTGAAGAAGAGGCTGCCGTTCTTGGGCACCTTGCCTTTCTTTCGGATCTCGTCCGGCTTGATCCGGATCATGGCATCTTCCGGGAATGCGGAGAAGGCGTTGTAAGCCTGATTAGCCAGGATGTTGCGATCAGCCAGGAACAGGATGCGGGGACGCCTTGGAGTTGGCTGAGAGCTGAGCGATGAGGGTTGAGAGTGAGACAAATTCCAGCGGCTGTGGAAGAGTTTCCAGGCGATCTGGAAGGCAATGAAAGTCTTGCCGGTGCCGGTGGCGAGAGTGAGCAGGATCCGGTTGCGCCCGCCGGCAATCGCGCTCAGCACGCGATCCACCGCTATGTCCTGGTAATAGCGGCTGGGATGTGATCCGCCTTTATCTTCAAAAGGGACGGCGGCGAACCGATCCCGCCAGATATTCTCCTCAGCGTGAAGCATTCCCCAGAGCTGCTCGGGCGTAGGATAGGAGCTAATCTCACCTTCGGGTGCGGCGATACCCGAAGGCTCCATATCCACCTGGTAGATGCCCTGGCCGTTCGTGGAATAGGCAAAGCGAAGTGCGAGTTTAATGGCGTAATTCTTGGCCTGGGCGACACCTTCGGTCAGCGGCAGATCCCAGGCTTTCGCCTCAATCACCGCCAGTTTCGTGTTGCGGTATTCCAGGATATAATCGGCGCAAAGCGGTTTGCCGTGGCGTCCGTGGCCTTCAATGCGTCCGGGTGAGATGAGGTATTCGCGGCGAACCCGGCTGCCTTCGACAACGCCCCAACCCGCCGCTTTCAGGGCGGGATCAATGTGCTCGGCGCGTGTCTCGGCTTCGTTCATTGGGCAATCGATGCTTGGGCATGAGTGTTAGCGGTTTGGGTTCACGCGGCAATTACAATTTCGGCTTGGCTTTGGAAGCCGCAGCAATGGTTTCACGTGGAGCCGCGGAGAACGGGGAGAAGACCACTCACGCGGAGGGAAAGAAAGCGAAGACCAGAAAACCAGGGTTCCCCCACTTTAGCCTTTAGCCTTTCTTCTAGGGGGGGGCAGAACACCGAAAAATACAAATTTTTCACGCCAAGACGCCAAGACGCCGAGAAAACGGGGAGAAAACCAGGAGGATAAGTCTTGAACTGGATTTGTCAGTTTAGATGAGCTTTCAGCTCTCAGCGGGGTTTGCGATTCAAATGCAGGCATGCTGTCCGAACCGGGATCAGTACTGTTTGTAGCTGCCGGTCCCTCTTGATTCAACCCTGGTTCATCGGGTTGGCGCCAAGCAGCGCCAACCCGATGAACCAGGAATAATGTTTCTTTCGGATTTTTTCTACCCACAGTACTGATCTAAAGTGCTGCCTCCCGTCTTCTTTCGGACTAGGTCACGAAGCGCGGCGTTGGAGAAGGGATTTCACACGGCGTTGGAGGAGAGAGTGCCCAAAACAGGGAAATTACAAATTTTCACGCAACGACGCAAAGGCGCCGAGAAAACGGGGAAGAGACCAGGGTTCCCCCACTTTAGCCTTTAGCATTGAGCCTTTCTTCTTGCCGCCCCGGCGGGGCACGTGACAATAGCCCAATGTTTCAACATTGGGTGACATTAGTCAACGTGAACCGAGTTCCGAAGGAACGATCGAGCACTTCCTCAGGTAGTCGATGGTGAGTGCGCCCTCATACAAGGCGCGCACCAGGAGGCTATCCATGCGGCTGGGCCGCTGTTTGCCGGTTTCCCACCGGGTCCAGCTCTTTTCTCCAGCCTGAACCAGTTCGCCCATCTCTTTTTGAGACAGCTTGAATCTCTCGCGCAATTCCTTGAACTCTTCGGGCAGCAATAAGCCCATGTGGCGGGCCTTGGTGTCCTCAATAATCCGGTGAGCTTCGGGAGTGAGCAACCACTGCTCCATTTCTTCATCCCACTCCAGCGGGATCTGCACATTCACCCGTTCGGCTACCTCGGTGCCGTCCAGATTCGACACCAGGACTTCATAATCTTTAAATTTTGTTTTCATGTTTTTGGAGCCTCACCTGTATGGGTGAGCTGTCCTCTCTTCTGCTTGATCGAAGCTCGTTGTTGTGTTTTGACTTATTTTTGTCGATCTACTATGCGCCCGACCGATTGAACAAGCTTACGTAGTGAGGCTGCGATATCTTTCATTTCCGCTTTCAAGGTGGGAGTTGCCGTTTGAGCCGCCTGGAAGTCGTTTAGGCCGAACGAGAAGTGTTCCGTTATTGAATTGCCGCTGATGCCATCCTGGTAGGTTACTGTTAGAGGGAAGGCAGGCTCGCTGCATCCCGGACGTCCGATACAAAACTGGGGATAGCCTGAGAACGGCACAGTAATGGAATGCCCTGGAGGCAGGATCTTGATGCCATGAGTGAACTGCCGTGGCGGTTGCTTTAAGTGCCACTTCATTTCGCTAGGGAATGTGAACTTGAGGTCATAGGCAGGAGCCTGGCCATAATTGCGGATAATGAACTTAAACAGGTCATCATGCACCAATTCAATAGAAACAAGAGGGGCCAGACCTCGCCGTGCTCGACAGTCCTCAACCTCGTAGTGCTCCATTGCAAATGAAGAGAAGTTGAAACGCTTGTAGTACTTGTGATTGGAAGCTTGATGTGGCCCCTGAAATGAGTATGGGACGACAATGCATATCACCAGATTGCCGTTGGAAAGTCTGAACTCTTTAATTGCAATGCCCTCGATGTGAGGGGAGATATTGTCGCATAATATTTGCTCCAGCCTCTCACGATTCCACTGGGGATCCACTCCAGAATCTAATGCGAGTGGCAAGTGTGTGGTGGGATCCTCCGTCACTCCGTAGACCAGGATGCCACCGTCGGAGTTTGCGAAAGCGGACACGTCCTTTGCCAGTTCTTCTCGCTTTTTCACAGCCAGAGCAGCACTGGCCTTATAATCCAAGTAGATGCTTTCGGGCACTTGATTCGTTACCAGGCGTTGAACGTCGTCTAGCGATTGTGGCGGGGGCATCATTGTAATAAAGATCCCCGGTGGAGGCTCCGTGGACAAGCGTTTTTTCAACCCAGCCAGGCCGACGAGTTTGGCGCCGAAATCACTTCCCAGCCTGGGCTTCCTGGAGCTGCTTTAGGGTAGTAAAATTGGCTAAGCCGCCCATTGTCCGAGCGCCAGGCTCGAACTACAGGAGGATGATTAGCCGATGCCGGATTTCTTCACAGCATGTGCTGCTGCTCCATGATCGGACGGAGAATTCTCAAACGCTGGTTGCTCTCAGTCAAAACGCGTTCCTGGATGTACCCGCGTGGATCGCGATGCGGGGACAGATATTGCCATTCGAGTTCCGCGAAAGCCGAGGGCATTTGCGGCACGCCTTCAGCGTTCGGTTTCCATCCGTAAACAGTCCAGGCGTGCCATCTCAGATAAGCAGTCAAAGGACCGGTCTTGTCCGTAAGGCTGGCGAAAGGTTCCGGAACAAGGGCAAGGTTTGCCAGATGAGTATAGCAGTCGCGTTCATCGCATGCATGCCAGACGTGAACGAAAGACCAGCCTTTGGGACGTGTGCCTTCAATTGCGTGCGCCCAAAGCAGAGCCCAGGTAGGAGTCGTATTGTCATCATACATCCCGAGCGTGACACCCTCGTTGGAGACAATAGGAGTCATCCGCGGCTTGCTCTTTCTTTGCCGCGCGGTAGGAAATGCAGCGCCTCCTAATGCTGCAACCGTGTCGCGGTTTGGGAGCCAACTGGTTTTAGCAACCATGCGTGCCAGCGCTGGTGCATACTGATCAAGCGAGTTCGGTGGGGGTAGAGGCATTGCGTTTAGAGCTGGCCGGTGAAAGCTTGGTGGAGCAGGGATTTTTTCAGTTCCTCCAGGGCGGCAAGTTTGCGGGTGTAGATGCTGGCGAGGTGCTGGGTTTCGGCACTGAGGGCGTCAAGTTGGGTGGCTTGGTGTTTTTGTTCTGCCATCGCGAGCTTCGGAACTCGGAGGCTTCGCAGAACGCTCAATGAAACGGTCTTTTGCGCTGCGCCTGTTGAGCCAATCGTGGCCTGCCGATAAACTTGGGGGGAAAGGAGCGCGTAGGTCAGCCACGAGCTATCCGTCTCCTGCCGCGGCCTAATAAGCCCGATGTGCCGCTGAAAACAAAAGTCACGCTGCTCTCGGACGAGCACCGGGATGCCGAGCGTTGCTCCGGTTACCGTGTAAAGAACGTCGCCAACCTTGGGCCTCTTCGATGGCTTCAGGTTTAGGAAGTAGGTATCTGGGACTTTGAAGGTGTCGCTGAAATCGATCTCACGTGTCTCTTTCAAAATGTCCGAGATCGTAATAAATGGAACCCCTGTTGCAGCTTTGGGAGGCGGCGAGTGATCGCCGTCTGTCACCTCGACAGCCAGCTCCGAAAGCTGAACCTCGTTCCCTCGATGTGCAAACACGGCTTGCAAATGGCTTTCGAAAATGGCGCGGGCGTTTTGGAGGTTTTTCTCGGTGTTGGCTTTGGCGGTGGCGATGGCTTCGAATGCCTCGTCCAGAATGTGGACGAGGCGCTGCTGCTCAGTGAGAGGGGGGAGTGGGATCGGCTGTGAGCGGACATCGCCATCGGTGACTGCGGGGTAACTCGCGCCCTTCTGCAGCCCCAGCATGGCTGCCATGAAATCCTCGGTCTGCAGGAAGTAGAACGCAAACCTAGGATACAATTCTGGCTTTGTGCGAAGGATAAAATATCCGGTGCTGCAAACTTGCTTATCTAATTCCTCCGGCACGAGGGCAATTCTGCGTAGAGTCGGTCGGATCGTCGCAAAAAGGACGTCATTCTTTCTAACAACGCGCCGCGCTCGGCTGGGGGCATTCTTCCCTATCAGTCGTTGGGTTGCCTCAATCGTAAGCGTTTCATTTGAAATGCTGGAGACGTCAATATAATCAAATTCCAACTCTGGTGAACAAGTCGGGTCGACCGTTTCAGTTTTTTCTAAGACCTCGCCGAGTGTCTTCGTCTCCCACCCCTTCTTCATCGCCCATCCTTTCCGGTCCACTCCAATAGCTTCTGGCGGAGTTGCGCCTTGCTGGGGAGATAGAGCTGATACTCGCGGGCGTGGATGTTGGCGCCTTTGGGCAGGGTGATTTCCACGAGGGCCTGGTTCTTCTTTTTGCAGAGGACGACACCGATGGTGGGGTTTTCGGGCTCGGTGATGACGTGGCGGTCGTAATAGTTGACGTACATCTGCATTTGGCCCAAGTCCTGGTGAGTAAGTTTGCCCAGCTTGAGATCCACCAGCACGTAGCAGCGCAGGAGACGGTTGTAGAAGACGAGGTCCACGTAGTAATGGTCCCCGTCGAAGGTGAACCGACGCTGGCGAGCCTCGAAGAGGAAGCCCTTGCCCAGTTCCAGGAGGAAATGTTCCAACCGGCTGATGATGGCGGTTTCGAGGTCCGTTTCGCTGTAACGGTGGTGCTCTTCCAGGCCCAGGAACTCCAGCACCAATGGCTCCTTCAGGAGGTCGGTGGGTTGGGCAACAACCTGCCCCTCTCGCGCCAACCGCCGCACGCTCCTCTTGTCCCGGCTCAGGGCCAGGCGCTCGTACAGACTCGTGTCAAACTGGCGCTTGAGTTCGCGCACGGTCCAGCCTTGTTCCGCAGCCTCGATTTCGTAAAAGCTGCGTTCGTCCGGGTTCTTGACGCCGAGCAGAAAGACATAATGGGTCCAGCTCAGCTTGAAAGGATGACGAAGCTGAGCTGAATCCAATTGGCCAGTCAGTGACTGGCTTTTTCCGGCGGCGCTGGATTTTCCGGCCGGCACTCGCGAAGCCGGGGGCAGTGGGGAGGGCAAGTCTCTTGCCGGGGAGTCTAATTGGTCAGTCATGAACTGGCTAATTCGGCTCCGGTTTTGCAGGAAGAACAGCCTCATGGATTTGAGGTTCGAGAGCGAGAATCCTCTGCCGAATTCTCTGGAAAGGCGTCCCGCAAGCGCCGCGAGCACCTGCTCGCCGTAGGCAGCGCGGCCCTTGCCCTGCTGCTCATACTCGACGATATGCCGGCCAATTTCGAAGTTGGTGCAGACCTGCACTACGTCCACACCTCGGGCAACCGTTTGGCGGGCCGAGACAATGAGATTACGGATCCGCTGATACAGCGCCACCTCCTGGTCTCGCCCGCCAGGGCGCGGGAGGACTTCCGTTTTGCGTTTCATAACAGTTTCCCGATTCGTTGCAGCACCTTGGCACTCTCCGCATCCAGCGCCGCGATCTCCTTCATGATTTCCTTCGGGCTGCGGTGTTTTACTTCCTTGCCGCCGTCCGGGTTCTTCACCGATAGATCGTAGCCATTGGTCTCGCCGGTGCCGTTGACTTCTACCGTCCAGCTCTTGGGAGATTTGGCGTGGGTCTTCTGGAGCTTAATGAACTCCGCTAGATCCTCGTCGTTCAACGGATTGGTCTTTCCCAGGTTCCGACCGGGGTCGAGTTGGTAATACCAGATCTTGCGGGTGGGAGCGCCTTTCTCGAAAAACAGGACCACGGTCTTAACACCGGCCCCCTGGAATGTGCCGCCGGGACAGTCGAGAACGGTGTGCAAATTGCAGCTTTCAAGCAGCAGCTTGCGGAGGCTCACTGACGCATTATCCGAGTTCGACAGGAAGGTGTTCTTAATGACGATGGCGCCACGACCGCCTGCCTTCAGGATCTTGATGAAATGTTGGAGGAACAGGAATGCGGTTTCACCGGTGCGGATGGGGAAGTTCTGCTGAACTTCTTCCCGCTCTTTGCCGCCAAAAGGCGGATTGGCCAGCACGATGTCGTAACGGTCTTTCTCCTGAATATCGGCCAGGTTTTCGGCCAGCGTGTTTGTGTGGATGATGTTCGGGGCCTCGATCCCGTGCAGGATCATGTTCATGATCGCGATCACGTAGGCGAGCGACTTCTTTTCCTTGCCGTAAAAGGTCCGTTCCTGGAGCGTGCGATCCTGGGCCGTGGTTCTCCTTGGGTTCTGGGTCTTGAGGTAATCCAGGGCTTCACAAAGGAACCCGGCCGAGCCGCATGCGCCGTCGTAAATCCGTTCTCCAATCTGTGGGGCGGTCACCTGGATCATGGCACGGATGAGCGGGCGCGGGGTGTAGTACTCGCCGCCGTTCCGTCCGGCATTGCCCATGCGCTTGATCTTTTGTTCGTAAAGCGCGGATAGCTCGTGCTTTTCCGCCTGGGAACGGAAGCGCAACTCATCAATGTGATCAATGATCTCGCGCAGGTTATAGCCGCTCTGGATCCGGTTCTTTATCTCACCAAAAATCTCTCCAATCTTGTATTCGATGGTGTTCGGCCCGGTAGCCTTTTGTTTGAACCCATGCAGGTAAGGGAAGAGCTTCTGGTTAACGAAATCCCGGAGGTCATCGCCAGTCAGAGCCTTATTGTCATCGAGCTTGCCATCTTTGCCTTTGGGCGCGGCCCACGATTCCCAGCGGTAAGGTTCCTCAAGAATGTAGCTGTATTTTCGGCCTTGAAGGGCGGCTTCGGTGAACTTATCTGCCTCCAGGCCATCGAGATACTTCAGGAACAGGAGCCAGGAGGATTGCTCGGTGTAATCGAGTTCGGTGGTGCAACCGGCTTCTTTCCGGAGGACGTCATCTATGTTTCTGAAAGCTTGCTCAAACATGTGCTGTTAGGACCTGAACGGGAATGAAATACCCGTGGCAGAACAACTTACGGTCCTTGAAACCGAGTGTAATGGGAGGGGGGGAGGGAGAGAAAGGCTAAAGGCTGGAGTGCGGAATGGGGCCATCTGGGAAGGCCGGAGGAAAGTAGAAGCGGCGTCTCGCCGCTTTAACTGGCAACCGGATGCGCTGCGGCTGTTGGTCGCCTGCAATTCCTGAGGTCAGCGGAACCTTCTCTTCACCGGACTATGATTGGGGGTTACCTTCCAATATAATCGGGGACGCCGCGATTGCCTATCCGCCTGGTTAGGGTTCCGCCGAGTTCTGCTAAAACACCCAAATGGACGAAAGAGCTTCACTCCCGGCTCTCACAACGGTTGAACGAATTGGGTTCCCGCAGTGGGCGGTGATCAGTGCTCAACGATGAAGGTGATATCGTAGGTGGAGTGATCGGTTGATTTTTTCCGGGGCGGCGGTTCACGTCCTGCATCGTCGATCCCGTCCTCACCGACGGAGTACACTGCGTAGCCCGGTTTGAGGAGTTTGTATCGAATCTCCGATCCATTGAAAGGGTCTTGAGGCACCTGGTTGAGAAACTCCGGCACCAGTTCCTTCAGGCTGTCAGGCAGCCGGTTTTGAGCCAAACGGAATCTTTCAATCGCCAGGGCAGTCTCGGCGATTGCACGAAGTGCTTCATTAGATGCTACGCGCAATACCACCTTGGAATAGGCCGTCAAAAGCATAGACGAGAAAATGTAAAGCCTTTTGCCCGCCACTGCGTTTGCTGAACCGAGATAGTTCGTTAGGGCCAGTCGTTGCGGAGTCGGGAGGGCAGACATCGAAATGGCCTTACCCATTGTAGCCAGGTAGAAATTCAGATCCCGTTCAAAGAGACCACTCAGCCGAAGGAATGGGTCCGGCTTTCCTGAATAACGTCGAGGCTTGCGAGTGTCTTCCTTTTCCTCGGAATGGGTGGCGTTTTCGATCTCCTGGCGGCTCAATCGGAAAAAGGGGATTGCCATTGCACGCTCACCAACAAAAGCCGTCTGCAGTAAATTCGTGGCAGTTTCACGAGCCAGCGCGGTCTGAAGCAACTTGCACCCCGTGTCATCTGGAGTTGCCCGGTTGAGATTGCGTTCAATGGTTTTGACTGCCATTTGAAGAATGGCATTGCGCACCAGATAAGAGAGGATCGCGGGTTCCCCCTCAAGGGTGCGCGCAAGTTGGATCTGAAATATCACGTCCTCCGTCCAGGCGTTTCCCTGTCTTTGCTGAGCATTTAGGATCGCATCGAGGCTTGCGATTCGCGCCAGAGTCTTCAAATCCTTAAGGTGTGGAAGTTCTGTCGCAGGCCCGAACGAGAAATCTGCGGGGTACTGAAATCTGCCCATTCTCAGGGCTTCCTGCGCTTTCATCAACGTCGGTCGATTGGTTTCTACATAGGCTTCAGCTAAAGTCTGCATCTCTTCCGTCAATGTATTGGTCCTGGCCAGGATGTTGATTTGATCAACCAGCTTGGAGCGGTGATCGGGAAAGGTGCGGAGGAGAGCAAATGCCTGGGTCATAACAAGTGCCCCGTTCTCCTTTTCCGGGACAGCAGGACGCCAGGTATTTAGCTCGGCACCGGATGCTGGTAATCCAGCGGACCGTATCTGGGTGAATTGCCGGGAGACTTGCCAGTAGATCAGAGTCCGCCAGCAAACGAAAAAGCACAAGATGGTCAGAATGAAAACTTGAAGCGCTCTGGCTAGCTTCCGGACAAGCGGGGACGGCTTTCGGCTCGGCCAGATCTTCCTTTTGAGCCAACTCATGAGACGATTCTTCACGTTATTGCGCATGACCTTTCTCGGACAATAGGGGAGTGCGCCTTGCGCCAGCAATTACAAACCAAAAGAGAAGTTGGAATGGTAGTCAACAGGCGAGCCACACCTGGAGGGGGACTGGATTAGTGGCATGCGATCAAAATCCCCATAAAAAACGGGTGAACAACCCATGCAACGTAAAAGCTGCTGAGATTAGTCTCGGTAATCTCTTCGCTTGGCTGATGAGCAGTCAAGCGTTCACCTAAGATATTATAACTGAAAGGAAACATGTATCACCACGTTAAGAAGCTTATGTACACCGTGCGCGTTGGAAGGCCCGACCCTCGGTTCGGAAACATGCTGCTGGAGCAGTTCGGTGGTGCCAACGGAGAGTTGGCTGCGGCAATGCAGTACTCCATTCAAGGGCTCAACTGCGATGATCCGGCTCGCAAGGATCTCCTGATGGATATTGGCACCGAAGAGTTGAGCCATCTCGAAGTGGTCGGCACCCTGGCAAAGCTGCATCTGAAACCCATGAAGATGAAGAAGCGCGATGCCATTGAAGCTAATCCGCTAATTGGGATTGCCGAAGGTGGGGGAGCCGCGCTGCGCAATTCCATGGGTGCGGCCTGGACGGCTGACTACCTCAAGATCACCGGTGAGTTGGATGTGGATTTGCGCAGTAATATAGCCGCAGAGGCGCGTGCAAAAATTGTGTATGAACGTTTGATCGACCTTTGTGACGATGCCGACAGCGTGGATGCGTTGCAGTTTCTCATGACACGCGAGATTACGCATATGAAAGCATTCATGGCTGCTCTTGAAAGCATGGGAAAAGATCCGCTGGAGATCGGGATGATTGCGCCCACTCCAGAGATCGTGAACCAGTTCTTCAATGATTCGACTGGAACGAGCGATGAAGGAGAAACAGACGAGCGCGGCCCGTGGAACGAGAACGGTTTTGAGTATGTGGAAGCGCCCGCGCACGATGTGGCGACCGCTACGCAGGAGGAGGTCACCCGGGAGATTATGAAAGCCGGCAAACGTGGGCCGATCTCGCGCGCTACCTCCCGCAGGGTAAAAGGGTCAGTCCGATAATCGTACGAACCCGAATTGACCTATGGTGTCATGGTCGTACTGACCGGTCGCGCGCCACGACCAATACGGGGAGCGCCACGACTGCCGATTTGCATCGGTTCTCGTCGTCCCGGAATCATTCGAAAAGACCTATGGTTGCGACCACGTCGTAACCATAGGCCAGCGGAGGGGACTCAAGTCAAAGGTCCTGGGTCGCTCGGTCAAATACTTCACCGCTGACAGGAGCGACAGATATGTGGCTTTGGTGGAACGGGCCCACGGGGATTGAAAAGTATTCTGCTTCTCAGAGCCCTATTTTGTTGATGATCAAGGCGGGCACCAATATCTGCATTTGACCCGAACTACTTCAGCTCCAGCAAGTGAGTTTTGCTGCCATGGGCCTCTTCGACCGGATAGCACTGCATGGCGCTGCCTGCTCAGGCAAATGTTTTATCAAGGCTTCCCAGGATCATATGTTCATACGACTACCGGGGCTGCCAGTTGTTGCTAGGTTTGTAGAGTTCAGCATTCAACACAAACTAGAAACCAACAACCCAATCCCGATACCTCGTGTTTCATGAAGACTAAGTGTTTCCTATCGTGTCGCCCTCATTCTCGACGGCTGCCTTCAGGGCGGCCACTTTTGCTGGCAGCCCTTTGCCTGGGTAATCTGAGTGCTGTTCAAGCTGCTGACGGCGTATGGACGAACACCGCCTCCGGCGGGTTGTGGAGCGATCCGGCCAACTGGAACAACACGATTGTAGCCGACGGAGCGGGTGCTCTGGCGGACTTCAGCACCCTCAACATTGCCGCCGCTTCCACGGTTGTATTTGACGGACCGCGTACCCTTGGGGGGCTGCTCTTTGGGGATACCGCAACCACGGTTTACAACTGGACCCTAAGCAACAGTGGCAATCCTGCCAATGTGCTTACCCTGGATGGCACAGCCCCTTTCATCACAGTAAATAACGGCAGCCTCACGAACGATGTGGTGATCGCCGGAACTGCTGGAGTTACGGTGAACGGTGGCGCTTCGGCGTCATCCCTGGTTTTGCCCCAGGCCAATACATTTACTGGGGACGTCACAGTCAACGCCGGTACGGGCGGAAACCTAACACTGCAGTTAAGGAACGCCGGGGCTTTGGGCGGCACCGCGGTGGCCTCGAACTCCGTATTTCTGGTAGGGAATACTTCCACAAGGGCGCTGCTGAACCTTGCCACTCCCGGCGCTGCTTACCCCGCGTATAACAATCTGGTCATGCGGCCCTCTGGCGCCAGCACCAGCTCACGCGCAGAGTTGCGCTCAGTCAACGGCAATGCGACTTGGAATGGAACCATCGCCCTGGACGGTTGGAGCGGGTCCACGACCCCTCGTTGTGACCTCTATAGTGACGCCTCATCCTCCACCCTGACTCTTAATGGCAGCATCGTTGACCTGAATGCCTACATAGGGCAGATGAGTTTGCGCGGCGCCAATCCCGGCATTATCAACGGGAACATCAACGTTCCCGGTGCCACTGTGGCAAAGGACGATGGGGGCACCTGGACCATCAACTCGGGCAGTAATATATGGGGTAATACGACAGTGCTGGCTGGCACTCTGAAGCTCGGGCGCGAAAACGCTCTTCCTGAAACAACCATTTTAACGGTGGGTGGTGCAAGTGCAACTGCAGTGCTGGATCTGAACGGGTTCAGTCAAACCGTCTCCGGTTTGGCCTCTGGCGGAAGCAACACCAAGAGGATCACCAACTCGACAGGGGCTGGTACGCTAATAGTGAGCAACGCCACGGACGTGACGTATGGAGGCGGCATTATGGGGAGCGTTACGCTGAACAAGGAGAACGCCGGAAAATTGACACTTTCAGGGGCCAACACATACACCGGAGACACCGTTATCAGCAACGGGACGCTTGCTGTGTCGTCCTCAGGTACTATCGCGGGCTCAACTAACATCATCATTGGACCATGGGCCACGTTTATGCCGACAGGCCTCACACTCGGTTCGAGTCAAAAACTGCTGCCGGTCGATTCAACGGCGACAGTTGCAGGCACTCTCAACATAGGGAACGGCACCCTGGTTCTGAACTATCTGGTCGGTACACCGGCTTTAACCGTATCTGCGGGGACTCTTTCGTTGAGTGAAAGCAGCACAGTTGTCATCACCGTGTCCGGCACACTCACGCCTGGGCAGAGCTATCAGCTTGTGTCAACCGTCAGTGGTGGGCAGGTCTCAGGCACCATGCCCTCCTCGGTTGTTCTCGACGGAGTTAGCGGTTTCAGTGGTTATCTGATCGTCACAGATGGCCAGTTGTATCTCACGATGGATACGAAGCCAGTCATCGCGAGCCAGTTGCCGGTGCCGCATGCGGATCAGTTCACACTGTTTGCGGGCGCGAGCCCGTCCTTTTCTGTCAATGTTGGCGGATTGCCGCCCTTTGGATACCAATGGTTCACCAATGGTGTAATCAACACCGCAGCCGCCAATTCCAACAGCATGTCATGGGCGAATGTTAGTCTCGGTTCAATGTCGGTGTACTGTATCGTCACGAATGATTCAGGGTCGGCCACGAGCTCAGTGTGGTCGGCCTCGGTGGTCGCCCCGCCGACTGCACCATACCCCGTGACTGTGTTGTCGAGTAACCTGGTTGGTTACTGGCGTTTGAATGAGCCGGATAATGGCTTAGGCGACAACAATACGGGAGTGATCGCGCACGACTATTGGGGCGGCAACAACGGCGTGTACAACAACACCCAACTCGGTCAGATCGGTTATAACCAGAGCACCGATCCGACCACCACTTCTGCTTTGTTTGGTATGGTGGATTCGCAGAACTGCGTTGCGAAGGATATTTCGGGTATCGATTTTTCCGCGCCAACCAACTCCAGCAGGGCGTTCACCGTTGAAGCCTGGGTGGCAGGTTGGGCTCCGCTAGTGCCTTCCGGTATCGTCTCGAAAGGTTACGGTGGAGGGGGCGAACAGTTCACCCTGGATGCTGATGGAACCGGCTTTGGGTTTCGTTTCTTCGTCCGGGATGCCGCTGGCACCGCACGCGCTGCCATCAGTTCAATCACTCCCCGGGACTCCGTTTGGCACCATGTGGTAGGTGTCTGCGATCAACCGAATGGCGCGGTCATCCTGTATGTGGATGGCAAACAAGCAGCCATCGGAACGATCCCGACAAACGCCGGTATCCAAAGGTCCACCAGTCCCATGAGCATTGGAGCGCGGTATTCCTCCGCAGCCTCCATGGCGAGCGACTTTTATGACAACCAGTTCTTTGGCAACATCAATGACGTCGCTATTTATAGCAGGGCGTTAAGTGCTTCTGAAGTGAAGGCTCATTATTTTGTGGCTGGTATCGCGCCGAGCATCACCCTGGATGTTCCGGCTGGCACCAACGTGAATCAAAACGGCACATTGACGGTTCAAACGGCTGCAACCGGAACGGAGCCGCTTTCCTACAACTGGTTTGATGTCAACGCCGGGAGCTACCTGCCAAGCCAGACCAATTCGACACTCGTTGTCAGCAACCTGCAAACTGCGAACAGCTATTACGTCACAGTAACCAATGCGTATGGCTCTACAAACTCGGCTACCGTCTTTGTGGGCGTGGATGCCGGTTTCAATGTAAGCCTGGCACCTGAGATTAATAACCGGGCCATTTACTCCGGGCTTGCGATTGACTTCGGAGTGACAGCCTGGGGCACAGAGCCGTTTTATTATCGCTGGATGACCAACGGTGTTCTGATTCCCGGGGAGACGAACTCCAGTTACACTCACACGGTCTTGTTAGGTGGCAATTCCGTGAGCTGTTTGGTCTCAAATTCCTACAATGGTCTGAGCAGCCAGACGCTGGGACCTGCCAGTTTTACCGGTGTTCCGGCTACGACCAATGGCTTTGAACTAACCGTGTTGAGCGACGCACCCGTTGCTTACTGGCCCTTAAATCAGGCGGATAACGGACTCAATAACGGCAATACTGGCGTGGTTGCTTACGATTACATCGGCGGGCACAACGCTGGGTTTACAAACGTGGATCTCGGTTTGGCAGGGATTAATTCTCCCGAATATCCCGAGTTGACGGCTGCCCTTTTTGGAACGTTCACGCCGACAAATAGTGTGGTTTCCGAAATCGACCTCAGCGCAAGCGGGCTTGCAAACATCGACTTCGCGAAACCTGTCGGAGGCAACGCCACCTTTTCCGTAGAAGCCTGGGTCAATCTGAGTGAAACCATGCAAGCCGCAAGTATCGTCTCCAAGGGATGCGGCCACAATGAGCAATTTGCCCTGGACGTTTACAACGGTGGCTTCCGATTTATGTTTAGGGATGCGTCGAAGGCTGCCCGCGACACTGGAGTGTCTGCTGCCGCAACGCCTGGAACATGGTATCACGTGGTCGGTGTCTGGGACGGACCCAACGGTGTTGGTCGTCTATTTGTGAACGGCGCGAATGTCACCAGAAGGACCGGGTTGGCAACCGGGCTCGGACTCTGCACGCCGGAGGTGAATCCCAATCTGCCAGGTGCCAATCTGGTGAACATCGGGTCTCGCCCTTCGGACACTACGACCGATGTTTATGATGTGCAGTTCAAGGGGAAGATCGCCAACGTTGCGGTTTATGACTACGTGCTGACCACAAACCAGATCGCGGCTCATTTCAGCGCTGGTACAAACTCGACGGCGGTGACGCCCGGAGTCCTGAGCATCGCGAATCTCTCCGGTGGCCAAGTGCAGTTGGAGTGGAAGTTCGGTGGGACCTTGCAAAGCGCTACAAACGTTGCCGGACCTTACAGCGATGAGCCAAGCGCGGTGTCGCCCTACACAGTCCCAACCACCAACGCGCAGTTGTTTTATCGGATTAGGCAGAAGTAGGTGATGGGAGTGGTGAGGGTGGAGCTGCGGCGTATTTGGCTCGTTGCTTGTGCGGCGAGCAGCCGAAACGGCTCCACCCTCAATCATTTTATAAGCCCTGCTTGAGCTGCCTGGGTTCTTTCCCCGTATCGTTCTTGCCAGTTTCGAGGTCATACGATACACCCGGGGGCGGCACGGACCGATCACTCGAAACCCAAAACTGATGAAGCTTATCTCCAGAAAACTTGCCTGTGCCTATTTGCTGGTTGTTGTGGGCATGACGTTTTCGTGGCCTGCGCAGGCCGGCACAATTACGAAGGCCGACAACACCATCGATCTGACAAACGCTCTCAGTTGGGTGCAGGCTGTGCCCGGTCTGACGGATATTGCCCTTTGGGACGGCACCGTGAAAGCCGCCAACTCCACGAGCATGGGAGCGGATATGGATTGGCTGGGAATTCGGATAGTCAATCCCGGCGGGTTGGTGACCGTTCAAGGGCCTGGCACTCTGACCCTGGGGCCTTCGGGGATCGATATGGCGTCGGCCTCAGCGGATTTCACGAGCCAAAACGCACTTGCTCTCGCGGCTGATCAGACATGGAACATTGGCAGCGGGCGCACTCTGACCGTCGCGGGGAGCCTCTCTGTTCAAAAGAACAAGAAGCTTACCCTGGCGGGGCCCGGGACTGTAAATGCCGGGTCCCTGAGTGGCACCAACGGGCGGGTTACGATCTCTGGGGGAAGCCTGACGGTTAGCAATCAACTAGGCGTGCTTGGCTCAGGTTCTCTTACCTTAACAAATCAGGGTTGGCTCAACCTGTATGGCAGAGCAACCATCGGCTCCGGTTATGGCGCAGGATTGGGTGTGCTGAATCTTAGCGGGGGAGTCCTGAATATTGGCAGTGCTTCTGCAAGCCTGGGAGTGGGTGTTCGCGGACAAATCAACGCAAATGGTGGCAGCATCACGAACGGGAGTTCCGGCTCTATTACAGTCTCCGCGCCGATAACTCTTGAGTCAGGTGGTCTGATCCTGTCCGCCATCTCGGGTGGTGCCCGCAACGTGACGTTGTCCGGGAGATTGAGTGGCGCAGGAGGACTTACCACCGCACTGGGTGGAAGTTGTAATACCTACCTCACAGGCAACAACGGTTTTACCGGTCCTGTCCTGATCAAGTCCGGCTATTTTCATAACAGCGGCACCTACGCCATTCCCACTGGGTGTGCCCTAACCAATAACGCGCAGTGGGCCGTGGACAAGAGCGTAACGCTCGGCAGTTTCGCTGGGACGGGCGGCATTTTTCGCGATGGCGGGCAGGGCGCTGCTACCATTACCGCTGGTTACAACAACACCGATGGAACTTACGCCGGCAGCATAGGGGAGGGGACTGGCAGTCCGCTCTCTTTGGCAAAAATTGGTACAGGCACTCTCACGCTTTCCGGGACCTGCACTTACACTGGAAACACCACCGTTAATAACGGCACACTCCTCATTGATGGTTCGTTGAAAGCATCTGTTGTGGATGTGAGGGGAGGTGGTTTGGGTGGACGAGGCATCATCAGCAGCAACGTGAACCTGGCGATCGGGGCCAAGACTGTTTTTAGCGATACGGCTACCCTGACGATAGGGGGAATTCTGAAAGGCGTGGGGAATTCCATTCACCTAACCTTATCAACCAATGTCCCAGCCGGTTACTACCTGCTCGCTACGTGTGGCAGCGGGGCGATCGGAGCTTTTTCCCCAACGCCCCTTGTGGATTCGGGTTCTTTTGCGGCAGGCACAACCAATTATTGCATCAGCACGCCCAACGACACGCAGATCTGGCTTGTGGTGGAAAACCGAAATCCAAAACCGCCAGCAATAGCCGGACAGCTCACGTGGCCTGCGAAACAGTTTCTGCCGACTTTTCCCGCCAGCGCTGCGATGGTCGATTGCATTGATGTAACCGGGGCTTCCGGGGCTTTGAACGACTTGTTTGCCTCGTTGCAGGGCATTGTGAACCGCTCCCAGCCCCGCATCGCATGTGTTGGTAATCCCGAGGAAGGCA
Organism: uncultured Verrucomicrobiota bacterium; assembly: GCA_942493075.1. Taxonomy (GTDB): domain Bacteria; phylum Verrucomicrobiota; class Verrucomicrobiia; order Limisphaerales; family UBA8199; genus JBBQYD01. The sequence goes on from OW818681.1 coordinate 2,490,789, forward strand.
AGTTCACCTGGATGGCGGATCACGAGGTCACCTACCGCATGAACAGCGGATATAATTTGATTCTTCAGTATCGAGATTTGCTGTCAGGGCTGGTCGTGCCTGATCCGAACATGACGGATACCCTCAATTTGGCAACCACGATTGCCGGGTTAACGAACGGACTGATTTGTGATCCCGCCTTTCTGAACCTGCTGACGAATGCTCCCTACAACCTCCCCGTTGTGATGGACCTCCGGGGAGTGTTCACAGACAAATACCAGGTCTATGGTTATCTTCGAAGCAATTATTGGAACCAGTGTACGCACCGCATTATCACCAGCCTGAACCCTGGCGTTCATGGATGTCTTCGAGATTACATCGTGGCAATCAAAGCCGCATGCGTTTGGCTGAATCCGGGCAGCGTGACTGCCGACGCGGCCGCTTTGGCCCCGTTCATGACAGCCATGAAACCGGTGGCCAGTCTCTGGATGGGCTGGGTGCCACATGAGAATGATGATGTCGCATGGCTGGGCCAATACGGGATCCCTGTGCTGGCGAGTGACTATTATCAGAACGGTTCGCTCTACAGCGGTCTGCATTCCTCAATTGACGTCCCAGCCGTTCCTGCCGCGACCCCGCTCCAGAATAGAATCTATGTCTGCTTTATGCTCAGTGATGGCGACAACATCGCCTACATGCAGCACAAGATGCGCGGTGTCTGGAACGATTCCGCCCGGGGCCAGGTGCCGATCGGTTGGACTGTGTCGTCACTTGCCTCCGATATTGATCCCGGAATGTTGAACTACTATTGGAGTACAGCGACTCCGAACGACTGCCTGGTATCCGGTCCAAGCGGGGCAGGGTATGCCAAGATAGAGCATTGGAGCGCCGCTAACTCAATCGCTTTCACGGAGGCCTCTGCTCCCTACCTGCTTCGGGGCGGGCAGAGCGTGATAACGGTCTGGGATTCGCTCTCGACAGCCAAGGGCCGGTATTATGGCACAAACTGCCCGGCCCTTGCCGGCCTCATTGATCACGGTGGCGGGTATTACACGACGACGAGCAAAGGCAGTGTTCCGGTAATGGGTATGCCATCGGGTGCCAATTATGCTTCAACTCCAGACGATCTGGTCAAGGGCATCACCAATACTGCCGCCGGATGGAACGGAACTTCCCCTATGTTCATCCCTGTGCAAGGCTCAGGATGGGACATCACTCCATCCGAACTGCTGACAGTGGCAAATGCGTTGGACAGCCGGTTCGTTGTTGTTCGTCCAGACACCATGTTCCTGCTCTACAGAAAGCACATGGGACAAGGAGTCGTCCTCGATCCGCCACCAACCAATCTCCGTGCGACCCGCCGTTTCAACGGAGAGATCATATTGACATGGTCTGGGTCCGCGGACGCGACCGGTTATCTACTTACCCGTTCGTCAACCAGTGGTATGGAAACGCCCTTGGCCACGGCCGTTGCATCCTCTTTTGTTGATACGGAATCGGAAGCCAGCCAGACCTATTACTATAGGATCGCCACTAAGAACCTTGCCGGGGTGAGCGGTTTTTCCAGCGAGTTGGTGGTGCCACCCATGATTCAACCTTCCGGCTCTTATGCCGCGGCAGTGATGGACAGGAACCCAATGGCCTATTGGCCCCTGAATGAGACCTCTGGCTCCGTGGCTTATGATTTGGCTGGCGGCTACGATGGGGGATACACGTCTGGAGTTGCTCTCGGCCAGCCGGGCATTCCCAATGGTGGGTTTGGTTTCCCTGGCAACTTTGCAGCACTTTTTGATGGAACCTCATCGCGAATTGAAATTCCTGGAGAACCCTTCAATCTCACACAAGCTCTCACAATCACAGCCTGGGTTAAGGTGCCAACCGTTCCTCCCCATTTCTCGGGAATAGCCGGGAGAGGAGACGGCTCATGGCGGTTAAGCGTGAATACCTCGGGCAAACCGGGTGGAAACCATGCCCACACCAGCGGCGATGCAACCAGCCCGAATTCGATAGTCAACACGAATTGGCACTTGGTGGCTTATACCTATTCCGGAGTGCCAACTGTCAGCAATAACGGCCGGTTATATGTGGATGGCACATTGGTGGCCATGAATACGGTAGGCGTTCCTTCGGGCAGTGACAGTGCAGTATGGATTGGCGGATCTCCCGATTATGGGACAGCGCGGCTGCTTTCAGGTAGCGTGGCTCACGTCGCTATTTTTACCAACGCTTTATCTCCGGCACACATAAGCGCCCTCTACGCGCTGGGATCGGATAAGACCCCAAAACTTGGCTTGATCCCATTGTCGTCTGGAAGGGGACTAGAATTGATGTGGTCTGGCGGCACGCTGCTGCAAGCCACGAACGTGGGTGGCCCATGGGCACCAAACACTTCATCATCGCCCAGTCTTGTGGACACAACGAAAGAGCAAATGTTCTTCAGAGTAGAAGGTCGCTGAGGGGGCAGACCGACAACTGTAAAACCAACATCGGTTTCCTTGAGTGTTAGAGGTTTGCGCCGGAGCCGCTGGTTACTATATGCTTCTCGCGCAGTTCGTCAGGGGAGCGGGTGCCGCCTGAAGGGCTTGTAATGCGCAAAAAAACTTTGAGCGTTTAGTAGATTGAGACTTTTGGGACATTTTCTCTACAAGGAAACACCTCGCAACCTGTCTGCGGATTTTGAGGTGATACCGATGGTTGTGATTCGCAGTCTGCTCGTCCTGATGTTTCGCCCTATGCAGAACGCCGTTTTTCGCGGAGCGATCGGGTGTTGTTGTCTTTTGGCGCTTGTGCCTCGGTTGTCAGCCCAAACCGACTTCTATAGCCGGGTGTGGCAAGTGGAGAACGGCTTGCCGAATAACATTGTCCAGACGGTGACCCAAACTCGTGATGGTTATCTTTGGGTTGGCACCCGGGAGGGGATGTCACGATTTGACGGTGAGCATTTTCAACCGTTGCTGCTGTCCCCCCAAACCATGGAGCCATCCATCAATTGCCTGCTGGCTGCGAAGGATGGCAGCCTTTGGATTGGCACGGATGGTCGGGGAATTTTCCAACTCGAACACGGTGAATTGCACCAGCGAGAGATCTCTGGCCGCAAGAACACGTTCACAGTGCTTAGGATGTGTGAAGCCGGTGACGGATCGGTATGGTTTGAAACACCTGAAGGAGTCTTTTGTTGGAAAAAGGGGAAGATGGAGTACCGAGGCGATCTCATCAACTTCAGGGAACCGCAGGTAGAACTGGGTTCGGGCAAGAAGCCGATCTGCGTCGATGCCACAGGGAAGATCTGGATGCTGAACGGCAACTTAGTTCGTGCTGATTTGCCAGTCGCGACGAATTACTTTCCCGAGGCAAGTCTGTTGCCATCATTCGGAAGAACCCTGTATCGCGACAAGGAAGGCATCTTTTGGATCGGAACGGACTCATCTGCGAGCAACGTTTTGATCAAAGTTGAGGATGGTGTCATCACGAAGTATCCGCGGCAGAATGGGCCGGCCGGGTTTCCGCAGGTCGTTTTAAGGGACAACGCTGGGAATCTCTGGATCGGTTCCTACGAAGGCTTGAGCCGGTTGATTGACGACAAGTTTGTTGCCTTCCACGCGCTTGAGGAGCCCGCTGCGGCGACTGCCTATCGGATTTATACGCTTTTTGAGGACCAGGAGCACAATCTCTGGGTCGGCTCCGATGAGGGGCTTACGAGGCTCACTGCGAAGCGGTTCAAGACGATTACCAAGAAAGATGGTCTTGCCTCAAACGTGGCGCTGGCAGTGTATGCGAGTCGCGACGGCAGCACCTGGATCAGTTCGTGGGGATCGGGCTTGAGCCACTACGTTGATGGTAGAGTTGAGATCCTGAATACAAAGAACGGACTGCCTTCGAATTTCGTCATGGGGCTGGCCGAGACCCGTGATGGCAGCTTGTGGACAGGGGCCGACTACAACGGTCAACTGATCCGCATCAAGGATGGCCGGGTTTCTGTGTTCGAGCACAAGGGGCATCACGGGACACCCGCGTTGTACGAGGATGAACGCGGTGTGCTTTGGATTGGAAACCGTGGGAACCTGGAGACCTGGGATGGCAAAAAGCTTAGACGCTACACGACCAGGAACGGTTTAGCTGATGATGAGATCAATGCGATCTGCGGGGGGGCAGACGGAACTGTCTGGATCGGCACTGTAAACGGATTAACCCGGTGGCAGAACGGCAAGTTTGAGAATCTGGCGGCGAGCAATGCGCCGTTACGTGTGATGATTCTCTCGCTCCATCACGACGCGAGCGGCACACTCTGGATCGGAACGAAGGGCAAGGGACTGTTACGCTGGCGTGATGGAAAGGTTGATGAGTTTAACCAGTCCTGTGGGCTGTACAGCGATTCCATCTACGCGATTCTGGAGGAGCGCACCAATCTCTGGTTCAATAGCAGCCGGGGGATCTTTCGAATCGATAAGCAGCAGTTCGAAGATCTTGCGGCAGGAAGACAGACCGCACTTAGTTCCATCAATTATGGCGTATCTGATGGGATTCTTGCCAGTGGCCAGTATTTCGACGTTACGCAGCCTGCTGCCAGCAAAGACATCCATGGGCACCTGTGGTTTCGCACGACTCAGGGCGTGGCTGTAGTCGATCCTGAGCTAGCCGGCATCAACAGGCAAGTGCCGCCCGTAACCATCCAACAGATCCTTATTGATAATAAGTCAGTCGCTGTCGGGAAGCTCGGGCTGGATGTTCCGAGATCGATCGTAGTGCCGCCGGGTCATCAGGGATTGGAAATTCGTTATGCCGCTCTTAGTTACCGTGCCGCTGAAAAGAACCTATACCGCTATAAGCTGGATGGCGTCGATGGTGACTGGGTTAGCGTCGGCAATGCGAAGATTGCGAAGTATAATAACCTGCGGCCGGGCGAGTATCGTTTTCAAGTGATGGCATGCAACAATGACGGAGTGTGGAATCCGGTGGCGCAGGCCATAGAATTCAGCTTTAAGCCGCATTTTTGGCAAACGTGGTGGTTCTATTCTCTGGTAGGGATCGCAGCACTGGCCACGACTGGCGGTACAGTCCGCTATTACACGTGGCGGCGGATGCAGCGAAAGTTGCACCTCCTGGAGAAGCAGCGAGCTGTCGAACAGGAGCGAGCGCGCATAGCCCGCGATGTGCATGATGAACTCGGGGCCAAACTCACTAGTATCTCCTTCCAAGGCAGCATTGCTAAATGCAGCCTGGATGATCCAACCGAAATCCAACGGCAAATCGACCAGATGTCCGCCTCGGCCCGGGAGGCCGTTTCGTCTTTGCACGCCATCGTTTGGGCTGTAGATCCATTGAATGATTCGCTGGACGGCCTGGTGGGACTGATGAGCCATCGGGTGAGCGAGCTGTTTAACAATTCTTCCATTCGCTGCGAAATAATTGTCCCGGACAACATCCCGCTGGTCCATCTTTCGGCGAACGTCAGGCACAACCTCTTCATGGCCATCATGGAGGCGGCCAATAACTCAGCCAAGCATGCGAAGGCCGCCCGGGTGTCAATCCGTGTGGAGATACGGTCGGAGGAACTAGAAGTTCTGGTTACAGACGACGGGGCGGGTTTTGACCCTGAGTTTCGTAGCGTGCCGGCCGATGGCAACGGAAAACGTTCTGGGAATGGTTTGAGGAACATGCAGAACCGGATGCATTCCATAGGTGGCAGATTGGAGATCACCAGCAAGCCGGGCTCGGGGACAACGATTTGCTTCATCGCCCCATTGGAGAAATCTTTCCCATAGCCGCATCATATGTTCATGTGAGTTACACTTTGATGAGAAACAAGTTACTCTTGGCCGGCCTGCTGACATATGCCCATATCAGTTTACATCGTTGAGGATGATCCCAATCTGCGGGAAACCATCCGGCGTTTCATCAACTTGAGTCCAGGTTTCAAGTGCGCAGGAGTTTTCGCTTCAGGGGAGGAGTTGCTCGCAGCAGAGGTAAGTTCCGCACCTGACGTCGTTCTCATGGACATTAATCTTCCTGGTATGAGCGGCATTCAATGTGTCAGCCGCCTGAAGCAGATGCTGCCTGAGGTGCAGATCATGATGCTCACCGTGTATGAAAACAGTGACCGGATTTTTGAGGCGCTTGCCGCTGGAGCCAGCGGGTTCCTGGTCAAGAACACGCCGCCTGATAAACTTCTGGACGCAATACGTGACCTCGCCGCCGGTGGCGGCCCCATGTCCAGTCACATAGCACGGAAGGTGATCCAGGCGTTCCAACCCTCAGTCAAGGATGCCGCTTCAATGGAGCGACTGACCGTTCGTGAACAGGAAGTTCTCGAACTGTTGTCTCGCGGTTTTGCCTACAAACAGATCGCGGCAGAGTTGAATTTGGGCATGGGGACTATCCAGACCCATATCAGCCGGATCTATAAAAAATTGCACGTTAACAGCCGTACGAGTGCCGTGATGAAGTATCGCGATGCAAAGGGTGGTTGGTCGGGAAACATCTGCGCCTCTTAAACCGCTTCATGGAGCTGTACTGTGATAATCGTTGTCTTGCCTGTGCGGCAGGCATTAGGATTCAGCGTGTGGCGCTGGAAAGCGGTCTTTAGAACCAATCCGAAGGCACATTTACTGAATTCATGAAGAGAACACCTATCTACTCAGTTGTTATAGCCGTTGTGGTAATCATCTGTTGCAGCCTGTCCCACGCTGCCGATTTGTCACAACACGTAAACCCGTTCATTGGGACTGTCGTGGGTTCTGGAAACACCTATCCTGGCGCGCAAGTGCCGTTCGGGATGATCTCGTGGAGTCCTCAGTCAGGAGATTATCGCGGATCACCCGGAGGTTATAATTACCATGACCAGAGGATTGGCGGATTTGGCCTGATTCATTTGAGCGGTGCAGGGTGTGATACGACATGCGATCTGCCTTTCATGCCCTGCACAGGCGAACTGGAGATGGCACCGGCAACCAATCGCAATGCGTATAGTTCGGTTTTCAGTCACGAGAAGGAAACTGCCAAGCCGGGCTACTACGCCGTTGACCTCGCAACCTGGGGAATACGATTCGAGAATACTGTGACAACGCGTGCCGGGATCGCGCATATCGACTTTCCAGCAACCAATCTTGCCAATGTCGTTTTAAACCCGAATGCAAATGGAACCGGGCTGTTGGATGGGTCCGTCTCGATCGATCCCGACAATCGAAGCATTTCCGGTTGGGCGAAGAGCGGCAGCTTCTGTGGCATTAAAGGCAGTGATTACACAGTTTACTTCTGGGCAGAGTTTGATCGGCCTTTCCAATCCTTCGGCACATGGAGCGGCGAGAAGAACAATCCTGGCGCCACATCTGCCAGCGGTAAGGGGCTCGCCAGTTATCTGGTGTTCGATTGCAGCTCAAAGCAGCGCGTGAGGATGAAGGTAGGGGTATCCTTCGTCAGCGCAGCCAATGCAAAGATGAACCTGGATGCGGAGATCCCGAACTGGAATTTTAATGCTGTTCGAACGGCAGCCCGCGACGACTGGAACAAGCATTTGGGGCGCATCCGGATTGAGGGCGGAACGCCGGAGGACAGAACCATCTTCTACACGGCGCTTTATCATTCCCTTTTAATGCCGTCTATTTTTGAGGATGTAAACGGCCAGTATATCGGGATGGACCATCAGGTTTATGACGTGGCGCCGGGACATCATTACCTTGCCACTTTCTCCGGGTGGGATACGTATCGCACCCAAGCCCAATTGTGGGGCCTGCTTTACCCTGACATGGCTTCTGACTTCTGTTCATCCCTGCTGGCGATGTCGCGTCAGAGCAAGCACAAAGGCGGCGGTGGATTTCCACTTTGGAGTCTGTACAACGATGAGGCATTGGTGATGGCAGGGTACCCCGCAGATCCTTACATTGCCAATGCGTACGCTTTCGGCGCGACAAATATCGATCTGGCGGCACTTAAGGAACGCATGGTGGATTCCGGTAGAACACAGCGGTGGTGCGGGAGAAACCTGAATTGCACCTGGGCGCATCTGCCAGCATACCAAAAGTGCGGTTACTATCCCGCCGAAGCAGGCGGCTATTCGTGCTCGGAGAATGTGGAGTATGCTGTCGCTGATTTCTCAATTGCTCAAATTTGCAAGGCAGCCGGCGATCTGGAAAACCATGAATATTTTCTGAAGCGTTCCCAGAGCGTTTTCAACTTGTTCAATTCCAAGACCGGCTACTTGCAACGGCGGAAAACGGACGGGACGTGGGTGGAGCCTTTTGACCGTTTTTCGGGTGATGGTTTTATGGAAGGGAACGCAGCCCAATACACGTGGACGATTCCATACAACCTGGAGAAGCTGATCACCTTGCTGGGGGGAAAAGAGAAGGCGGAGGCCCGCCTGGACGAATTCACCGCTGAACTCGCCACGGGATACGCCTACCAGAGCCATCACTATCAGGCCGGTAATGAGCCGTGCTTCGGCATTATGCCGGTTTACAACTGGCTTGGCTCACCATGGAAAGCCCAGGCCAAGATCCGAAGGGTGATGGAGGAATGTTTCCAAAACAAACCAAATGGTATTCCCGGTGACGATGACAGTGGTGCTATGGCCGCCTGGTACATATTCGCGGCACTTGGGATGTATCCTGAAATCCCGGGGATAGGTGGTGTGACCGTGTTAAGCCCGCTGTTTCCCAGAGCAGTCCTGACTCTACCAAACGGCAAGAGCATTCGAATCCAGGCAAGCGGCGCTTCGCGTGAGGCGAAGTTCATCCAGAGCATGACGATCAATGGGAAGGCGAACTCCAAACTGTGGCTGAGCGTGGCTGATCTCCAACGGGGCGCCAGGTTGAATTACGTGATGGGGCGCTCCCCAAACAAGGAATGGGGCACAGGCATCGCTGACGTGCCACCTTCGTTTGATTCCGATAAGGAGAAGTGAGGCTAACAGGCACCGGAGCGGAGTGTGGCGGCAGCCTGCTTGAAAACAGGCGTCGCCGAGAACGCTGACTTACCTAAGAGCGAGGATACTCGACACTGCCAATCGATTCCGGTCCGCCGCTGATACGCGAATGGCCAGATCCCCACAAATGGACGATCTGGCCAGCGTCAATTGATGATCTCAGTCCTGCTTCCTCACGCCATGGCCCATTGCTCGCGCAACAGTTTCGCCATGTTGAGGATCAGTTTGGTCTTTTCTTCCTGAGGAAGGTCCTTCTTGGGATCTGCCGGATTCTTTGGCCAGCCGCCTTCGAAACTGACTGCACCTCGATAGCCAATGAGCTTCAAGCCCTTGAATCCATCCACGTAGTTATCGGCCTCGGCATGCACGCCGGGAATAATCCGCTCCTTAAGACCGGCAACATGGACGTGCGTAAGGAGTTTGCCCGCGCAAATGAACGCACCCATGAAGCTTGTCTCCTCCAGTTGCATGTGCCAGAAATCTCCCATCACGGTTGCGCCTTGGCCAATGTCGGCGGCCATGCGTGCGCCGTCCGCCACCTGGCGCAGGAACGGGGTTTCATTGCGGCGCAACGGTTCCAGAACAATTGAGGTACCATGCTTCGCCGCGTGTTCCGCCAGCCTCTTGCCTGTGTTCTCAACAAAATCCTTGCGTAGCTCTTTGGCGCTCAGACGCCCGGGCTCACTCAACTGCCCGCGGGCAGGGCAGATGATGAGACCTACGGACTTCATCTTGCCCAGGGCTTCGATCACCGGAAGGAACTTCTGCACCTCGGCCTCGCGCTTCTCTTGTTCTGCGTAAGAAAAGTCGCTCGGACCACATGCGGTCGCCAGGAACAGCTTGCGTCCCTTCATGGCCTCGATCAAGGCGTCGCAGTTCTTAATAGGCCAATCGCCGGAGGGAATCTCCACGGCTCCGAAGCCGTTTGCTTCAAGAAAATCGAGTTTCTCCTTCATCTCGCTTCCCGGGATGCCCCACCACTGGAGACAAAGGTTCAGTTCAGCGGGTTTGCCCGGAGGCGACAATTTAGGCATACCATTCACTCCATTTTGCACCTGGGCTGCGGCATGATGCGCGCCGCAAACAGTGGCCGCTCCGGCAACTGCCGAAGCCTTTAGGAAATCACGTCGTTTCATATTGAGTTCTCTCGCTTACAACGCCCGACTGTGCCCCGGGCACAGCCTTGAGCTCGTAATTTGATGTCGCACAGCGAATAGCACGGAACGGGGTGTCATGTCGAGGGTGCAATTGAATGTGCTGGGGTAGGGGGGAAGTGGGCTTTGGGGAACATCCCAAACTACGCCCGGCCATAGCGGTACACGAACTACGCATAGGTTGGCTATTGTCCAGCCCCCTTTGTTTGACTACCCTCCGCAGGCCGACTATGAATATTCTGATGATCCTCGCTCATCCAGATCCAGCCAGCTTCAACCACGCACTGGCACAGGCCATTCGCGAGGAGCTTTGCGCCCAGGGTGACACTGTCGTGTTCCACGATCTGTGCGCCGAAGGGTTCGAACCGCTGATTACCCCACAGGAGATTCCTCAGTCAGGGCCAGTGCCGCCGCAGATAGAGCGGCATTGTGCAGAGCTTAGGGCGGCTGATGGTATTATCATTGTGCACCCGAATTGGTGGGGTCAGCCTCCAGCCATCCTCAAGGGGTGGGTGGACCGCGTCGTGCGTCCAGGCGTTGCCTATCATTTTGAGGAGGGCGACAACGGCGAAGGAATTCCGATCGGGCTGCTGAAGGCCCGGGCAGCTTTGGTGATCAACACCTCGAACACGCCAACTGGCAGGGAACAGTCCGCGTTTGGTGATCCTCTGGAAAGAATCTGGCGGGACTGCATTTTTCACTTTTGCGGCGTGCGCCATTTCCAACGTCGCATGTTCAATGTAGTTGTTACCAGCACACCCGAACAACGCTGTAGCTGGATCGAAGAGGCTCGAGAGCTCGCCATCGCCTTGTTTCATGGTGCGGCACACGGGCCCTCTACTGGGCAAGCGGCGGGAAGCCCCAAAAAAGTAACTCAAACGATACGGTGCAAAACATAGAGCATATCCTTGGGCCGCTGCCTTACCATGTCTCTTTGAGGGATTACCTCAAAACGGAGGAGCGGGATTTGTGGAACTGGTTTGCTTCAGCCAGGGCGCAAGCCGATTACACGGAGAACCTCCGACTGGATCTGCTCAAGTCAACCTATAGGCTCGATGCCGAAAGCCACCCTGAGCTTCATCACCTTGTGGAAGAGGCCAAAACGCGATTGCAGCTCGATATCCCTGTCACGCTTTACCAGGCCCAGAACTGCCCCGAGCCGAATTCGATGCTTTACTTCATTCCCGGTGAAGGGCACGTGGTTTTCTCGGGGCCTAGCCTTACGCTGTTGACGCCGGAGGAGATCAAGTCCGTGCTCGGGCATGAGCTCGCGCATTACCGGCTTTGGCAGTGGGAGCAGGGTGAACTGCATGTGGCAGATCGAGTGCTCCAGGCCGTTGCCTGTGACCCGCGTTCGAAGGAAAGTCATCAGCAGACTGCGCGACACTTCCAACTCTACACGGAGATTTATGCGGACCGCGGGTCGTTTTGCGTGACGGGCGATTTGCATCCGGTGATTTCGGGTTTAGTCAAAATTCAGACCGGGCTTTCGAATGTAAGCGCGCTGGCTTACTTGAAACAGGCGGAAGAGATTTTCTCGAAGGACGCGATTGCAACCGAGGGATTGTCCCATCCGGAGGCCTTCATTCGAGCGCGCGCTTTGTCTTTGTGGCAGGAGCAGGATTCCGAGGGACCGCAGAAAATCACAAGAATGATCGAGGGTGCGGAGTCGTTGGACGCGCTGGACTTGATCGGACAGATGCGGATGATGAAAGGTACGCGCCGGTTGCTGGAATACTTGCTTCATCCCAAGTGGTTCCAAACTCCTGCGGTAATGGCGCATGCGAAGATGTTTTATGGGGATTTCAAACCCGTTGCGGCAAAAGACAGCTCAGGACTTGAGGGTTTCAGAACGATCGATGCACAGACCGGTGAGTATTTGTGCTATGTGCTGCTCGATTTTGTGACCGCAGACCCCGAGTTGGAGGATATGCCGCTCGCAGCAGCCCTGGAGGTAAGCCGTGAACTAGGGTTTGAGGCCCAATTCGAAAAGCTTGCTGCCAAAGAACTCAAGATGAAGGTCCGGGATCTGCGCAAGTTGAAGGATCAAGCTGCCGAGATGCTGTCGAAAGCCGAGGTGACTCAATGAATGAGCCAACGCAGACGCCGTTCCTGGATTTTCTTGAAACTGGGATTGATAAGGGCGGTTTCGAGACGGATGACGTCCTGGCTGCGATTCTGCCTCTAATGAAGCAGGTGCTTGCTGCCCATGAGCAAGGTTTGGTCGCCCCTCTTGATGGCGTCCAGGATGTGAATTTCACAGAAGCCCATCACTTGGTCTTCGTAGCGGCTAAAAGCGGTCCCCCGAGAAAAAGCGTGAGCAAGATCGAGGCGCTGCAATCCCCACTGAGCAGCGCGGTCGAGGTGGTCGCCGAGAGCGGGCACCTTACCGATGTGGATAAGGCCACATTCACACTGTCGGATCAGCTCGTTGGAGAAGCCGGTGCCGATGTCACAAAACCGGTCTATCTACCGGATTACCGTTGCTGGGAGCATGTGATCGGGCATCATGACGAGCTCACAGACATCTTTGCTCTTGGTATGCTGCTTGCCAGCGTGGCGTGCGGCTTGGATTTTACGAATTCCGCTGATTTGGAACTATTCGCGGTTAACCGCAGAAACCTGTTCAGTATCCACTCGCGGTTGAACCCCGTGCTGGCCTCGACGATCGTCCACATGACGGAGCTGAACCGTCACAGGCGGGCGCAAGACCTGGCACAGATGATTTCGCGCCTGGAGAATTATCGCGAGCAGACGGCCGATTTCGACACCAACCTTTTTAGTAAAAAGGATTTTCAGGCATCCCCTGTTACAGGCAAGCGGACGTTGATTCAGGCCCACCTGCGAGATCGTCTGTTTGAGATCTCACGACGCAACCGGCTCATTTACTTTAAGTCAACACTCCAGACGTTGAATCTCACCATCGCTTCGGTGCCGTTGCTGCTGGACTTCCGCAATATCAAGCTGGAACAGATCTTTGCCTGGCACCCGGAACTTGCCGCGACTGTAACTGAGGGTGGGCCTATGTCGCTGGGGAAGTATTTGCGCTTTGAAGACGCTCCCTACATTCCCGGTGTGCTCGACAAGATCATCAGCGAAGCTCGGAGGGATCGTGCCGAATACGGCTTCGCACAACTCCGGCTTGTGCTCTGTTTTCTTCACTGGAACAACCTAAAGGAAGACAAACACGAACGCATCCACTCTCCGCTGCTGCTTCTTCCCGTCGAGCTCACTAAGAAGAAAGGGGTGAGGGACAATTACATTCTCGACCCGACAACCAGCGAGGCGGAGGTCAATCCAGCACTGCGGCATCATCTCAAGGAACTCTACAACCTCAACCTGCCTGAGTTTGTGGATCTGAAGGAATCCTCACTGGATCAATTCTACGACGCGCTCAAGGCTCAGATTCACGCCAGCGAACCCGGCGTAACGCTCAACAAGATTGATCGACCGCAGATAGAGCTTATCCACGAAAAAGCTCGCCAGCGTCTGGATCAGTACAAACGGCGTTTGAAATTGCAGGGGCGCAAGCCACGCGTGGTTAAGAAGCCGGAATACAGTTACGAACGGGAGGGTTTTAAGCCGCTTGGGTTGCAGCTATTCCTTGAGAAGGTTCGCCCCGCTCCGATGCCATTGCGCGACGTGGCCGGCGCTCCGCCACAGCCCCGGTTGCCGCATATCGTTGAAACAGGCCCTCCAGCCGAAGCTGGCAAGGTGTTGGAGACCGAGCGGCAAATGTTCGCTCTGCGTGATGGCGACAATCAGAACCCTTACTCCTGGGACTTTGACTTGTGCAGCCTGACTTTGAGCAATTTTAACTACCGGAAAATGACGCTGGTGCGTGATTACTCAAAGCTCATTGAGACTGATCTGGCCAGCGGTGCCTTCGATTCGGTGTTCTCGCTAACTCCGAAGCCACCGGAAGAAGCACAACCTCCGACGATTGATCTCTCGGATCAGCATTTCGTCATCTCCTGCGACGCGACTCAAGCCACAGCCATTGCGCGGGCTCGCACCGGCGCCAGTTACATTATCCAGGGTCCGCCGGGCACGGGGAAATCGCAGACAATTACCAACCTCATTGCTGATTATGTATCACGTGGAAAACGCGTCCTGTTCGTTTGTGAGAAGCGTGCCGCGATTGACGTCGTTTTCCACCGACTCCGTCAGCAGGGTTTGGATGAGCTTTGCTGTTTGATTCACGATTCTCAGACGGACAAGAAAGCATTCATTCAGAACCTGAAGCAGACTTATGAAAAGTTCCTCAGCCAGGCCGATCTTGATCCGGAAGCCGAGTCGGTTCGGGCGAGTATGCTCAAGACGATGGAACAGGACCTCGTCGGCTTGCGCCGTTTTTCGGACGTGATGGGCCGAACTCATGCCCACACGGGTATAGCAGTTCGCTCATTGCTGCATCGGTTGGTTGAGTTGCGCGGGAGCGCGTTCAATGTTTCTCCGGAGATTGAAGACCTGGTGCCGGAATATCCTTTGTGGTTGCAGTATGGGGACGTGATCAATCGCCTGCGGACGGGCCTCAAGGATTTAGGAGAGGAAACATGTTTTTCAAAGCATCCTCTGCGGTGGCTGGGCAAGGGCATATTGCAGGCAGACCGTCCGTTGGAAGCGTTGCTGAAGAATCTGGATGTTGCCGAGGATCTGCTCGACGGGATTGAAAGTGCCTTGGAATTGTCCGGCCTTCCCGGCGAATTGTGGGACACGTTTGAGGAGATCCAAACGATCCTGGCCTTTGCCGTTCGGATACGGCCCCTGGCCGAACGTAATCTTCTTGGGGTGCTGACTCACGGGGTTGTTGAACGATCCTTCTCCACCCTCGCAGCCGACATTGACAACAAGGCTAAAGCCCTGCACCAAGCCAGAGAGAAGGCCGTCGGCTGGACTGACCCGTTGTCACCAGACGATACCCAGAACGCTCTTCTCCAAGCGAAAGCGTTTGAGAACTCCATCTTTCGTTTTCTGCAGCCGGCTTTCTGGAGGTTGAGGAAGACTCTGAACGCGCGCTACGATTTTTCCAAACACGCTGTCCTGCCGGCATGGAGTAAGATCCTGGGGGATCTTTCCGAACAGCACAAAGCCGTTGCTGACTGGCAGGAAGCCAGACAACAAGCTGCTACGAGCTGGCACGTGGAGGATGTGGAGGCATTCCTGACGCAGGTGGCCGAGATAAGAAATGATCCCCAGTTAGGGCATCCTTCCATAAAAGCCCTGCTAAAGCTTGTGCCAGAATCGAACCAGTCATCCCTGATCGACGCACTTGCCGGCATACATGATCGCTTCACAGCTTTCGATGAAACGTTGAGCGTGACACTTGCCGAGTACGAGCAATTCGAGTTCCGTGAATTGGGCCAGGTGCTGGGAAAACTCCGCGAACAAACGGGCACATTGGCGGAGTTGTCTCCCATTCTAGTGGAAATCGCGGATCTGCCGGACCCATTGACTTACGCCCTTCGCCATGCCCCCGTGCCTATGGCCGAGTTTGAAAGTGTCATGGGCGTTAAGAGCATCAACAGGGTGTATCGCGAGGATCGTGCCGTGAATCGGTTCGAAGGCAGGGTTTTGGCGAGGAAAATGGAGTTGCTTGAAAAGCGGTACGCCGAGTGGCTCGCCTTGAATGCTCGCTGCATACGCATGGCGGTGCGCCGCAAATTTCTGGAAGATGTCAACGTCTCCTCCTTGCCGGCAGGGCAGTTGAGCCAGGAGCAGAAGTTGTTCAAGAAATCCTACGCTGCCGGACGTCGCGGTTTGGAGCATGAGTTCGGGAAAACCATGCGCTACAAATCCATCCGGGAACTGGCAGCGGGAGAAACCGGCCAGGTCATTCAGGATCTGAAGCCCATCTGGCTCATGAGCCCTCTCAGTGTTTCGGACACCCTCCCTCTAGATCCTGAGTTGTTCGATGTCGTGATTTTCGATGAGGCCAGCCAGATCCCGATGGAGGAAGCGATTCCAGCCATCTATCGCTCACACCAGACGATCGTTGTCGGTGACGAAATGCAATTGCCGCCCACGACCTTCTTCGCCAGCGCACGCGACGAAGGGGACAGTGTGGTCGTCGAGGAAGATGGCGAGCGCATCGAAGTGGATTTGGATTCGGACAGCCTGCTTACCCAATCAGCCCAGAACCTGCCATCTACATTGCTTGCGTGGCATTATCGCAGCCGGTTCGAATCGCTGATTAGCTTCTCCAATGCAGCGTTCTATAGCGGGAATCTTTGCACGATCCCCGACCGTCAGCCCGGGATAGGGGAGCGTCCAGAACTGATTGTTACGGCTGTTGAACAAGCGGCCTCAAATGTGGACGCACTGCTCGCCCGCAGCATCAGTTTCCATTTCATGGAGAACGGAGTCTATGAGGATCGTCGGAATCCAAACGAGGCTGCCTATATCGCGCAGTTGGTTCGCAGCATCCTGCAACGTGAGACAAAGCTCAGCATCGGATTGGTGGCATTCTCTGAGGCTCAACAAGGTGAACTTGAAGATGCCTTAAGCCACCTGGCAGAAGAGGATCAGGAGTTTGCTGCACGATTGGAGACGGAATACGTGCGCGAGGAGAATGGGGTGCTTTGCGGCTTGTTCATCAAGAACCTGGAGAACGTGCAGGGTGACGAGCGTGACGTTATTATCATGAGCGTTTGCTACGGGCACGATCTTCACAACCGCATGCTGATGAATTTTGGCCCGATTAACCAGCGCGGTGGGGAGAAACGTCTGAACGTCATTTTCTCCCGTGCCAAGCATCATATGGCGATCGTCAGTTCCATCCGGCATCAGGAAATTACGAATGACTACAATGACGGTGCGAATAGCCTGAAGAATTTCCTCCATTACGCGGAGGCAGTTTCGAAGGGAGACGATGCAGGAGCACGGCGGGTTCTGGAGAACCTAAACCCGCTCAGCCGCAAGGCGCTCGCGCCTTTAAGCCGTGGGGATGCCGTGGTGGACCAACTGGCCGCGGCGTTGCGCGAGCGCGGCTATTGCGTGGACCTCAACGTAGGCCAATCGAGGTTTCGTTGCGATTTGGCTGTTCGCAGCAAGCCCAACGGTTTGTATGAACTCGGAATCCTGGTGGACACCGAGTCCCATTACGCGAACCCCAACCTGCTTGATCGTTACCTGATACAGCCGGGGATTCTCAAGGCGTTCGGATGGCGTTTCGCATTGGTGCTGACAAAAGACTGGTATCATAACCCCGACGATGTCCTAACACGTTTGGAAAGAGCCTTGAAGGGACAGGAGACTGAAGCTGGTTCTGAGCCGGAGGAGCTTGCTGAACCGAGTTCCTCCACTCAGCCCGAGAACTCTTCAAAAGAGCCCGCGCCACCTGCCGAACCTGCACCGGTCGTCACCCCGGAGGCATTACCCGCCGTGCAAACTCCCTCCACCCACCCGATGGTTCGTCGCTTTGAGTTTGTTGGTGGTGGGTCCAACAAGTTCTGGGAAATCTCTGTGTCTGGAAACACTTTTACCGTCCGGTTCGGACGCCTGGGGACAGAGGGCCAAACGCAGACAAAGGCTTTTCCTGACGAAACCAGCGCCACGCGTGAGGCAGAGAACCTGATCGCCGAAAAGGTGAAAAAGGGCTATGTGCCGGCGAGCGGCGACGCTGGTTAAATGCGCGGGCCGATCCAGTAGCGCCCAAACCTTCGACCAAAACTGGCGGTTGCTTTTTAGCTATGCAGGGTTAACAATATAAGCTGACATAAAGCCAGAGATTAACAATATGCATATACATCGCACGGATCTTTGTAATCGACTGGACCGTGGGAGCCACGTTTGGGGAATTAGCGTGGCATTGATGGCCCTCGGATGCGGCCTGGCGCACGGACAAGCCTTGCTGGACCTCAAATGGACGCCCACCGTTTCGATACGTGGAGTTCCGGGTTCGATTCAGGAAGTCCAATACACGACTTCCACCCAACCCACGGGCGCTTGGGCTTCTTTGGGGCTGGTTCGGATTAATCAAGACCCCACCTTCTTTACAGATACGACAGCGAATGGGGCTCAACGTTTTTATCGCAGCCTCACCGTCGGTCTGGCGGATACCAACCTGGTGTGGATTCCGCCGGGGACATTTGTCCTGGGCAGTCCTGACACTGAGCAGGAGCGTGGTGCCTATGAGGGCCCTCAGACCACAGTGACTATCACGCGGGGCTTCCTGATGGGACGCCTTGAAGTCAGGAATGTGGATTACATTGAGGTTCTTGGGAGCACACCGGTGAATGATTCGGGTCTTTCTGGCTACCTGGCTCGTCCCGTTCGTGGCGTGCGATGGACTGATGCCACAAACTATTGCGCGTTGCGCACTGCCTCCGACCTGGCGGCAGGCAAAATACCCGCGGGCTGGGCTTATCGTCTGCCAACCGAAGCAGAGTGGGAATACGCCTGCCGGGCGGGTACAACCAACGCGTTCAACTTCGGAGATAGCATTCGGGCGGACGAAGCGCTGGGGGTTCAAGCAACGTTTAACGGCACTTATCCGTATCCGGCGGGCATACCGGTGTCTTCAAAGGTCGTGTTCCAGGCGCCTACCACCGTAGGTGCCTATGCGCCGAATGGGTTTGGTCTATATGATATGCATGGCAATGTCGATGAATGGTGCCTCGACGGCTTTGTAAGCGCACAGCCCGAGCTATATCCAGGGGGAAGCGTCACCAACTATCTCAACAACCAGATATCGCTGCACATGATCCTCCGAGGGGGCGGTTACAACAGCCGGGGCAAAGACTGCTGTTCCGCAGCCAGGCGAACCCGCTACGGCTATACCGATGTCGACGATGCGATTGGTTTCCGCGTTGTGCTCGCCCCGGTGAGCCCGTAACAGGGGTGTAAGGTCACGCAGGTCGATCAAGACCTTCCGGAAGGTCCTCCAGGACAAAAGCCGCGCGCCAACCGTATGCCCCTTTAGGTCATACGGCTCACACACACCAAAGGGCGCTAATAGAGCAGGTACTTCGCGCGGCGCTTTTGGAACTCAGCCAGATCCTTCTGCCAGCCAGCCTTGATTTCCGTTAAGGTCTTGCCGGACTTGATTCCCTCAAGAGTGTCCGGGTGGAAGAGCAGGTGGCTGATCTTCTCAAGCTTGAAATCGTTCGGATACATTCGGACGAGTGTTTGAGCCATTACCAGGCCCACATCAACCACGTTGCATGCTTCACGGTCGGTTAGCACGATGTAAACCCCACCGCACTCCTTCTCCTTATGGACACTGGTGGATGGCGTGAAACGGATCGGAACGAACCGCACACCAGACAGGTTCGCACGATTCAACTCCGCGGCAAACTTAACATCCTCAATGTAGGGAGCCCCAACGACCTCGAACGGGGTGTCGGTGCCGCGGCCAACGGATAGCGCGCTCTCCAATAATCCGACGCCCGGATACAGTATGGCTTGAGTGAGATTACGCATGTTGGGCGAAGGGTTGCTCCAGGGCAGGCCTGTGTGATCGAGATACATCTCGCGTTTCCAATTTTCGATTGGGATGACAACGAGGTCCGCTTTGCTGTTTCGTTCCTCGTTAAACATGCGGGCCAGCTCGCCAATGGTCATTCCATACCGCAAGGGAACAGTGTGAAAGCCCACGAAAGTGGTCTTGCCCACAAGGACTGGTCCGTCAACCGCTGCTCCATTAATTGGGTTTACCCGGTCCAGTACGAAGAACTTCAACTTGTGCTCGCCCGCGGCTTCCAGGCACAAGCCCATCGTAGAGGTGTAAGTGTAGAACCGGCAACCGATGTCCTGGATATCATAGACAAGAGCATCAAGGTCTTTTAGCTGCTCGGCCTTAGGCTTGCGCACTTCGCCATAGAGGCTCATAACGGGCAGGCCTGTCTTTTCATCCTTACTGTCGCCGACTTTCTCATCTAATGCTCCGCGGATGCCGTGTTCCGGGCTGAACAGGACCTTGAGTTCGACATCGGGAGCCGCTTTAAGCAGGTCAATGGTGGCATTCCGGTCGCGATCCTGACCGGTGTGATTGGTGATGAGCCCTACGCGCAATCCCTTTAGCGGTGCAAATTTTTGTTTTACCAGCACATCGATACCGTTAAGAACCCGCGCCGTTGGCGGCTCGTTTCGGCCTGATGCGCCTGAGGAGCGTGTTGAAGCCATGGAGGGATCGCGCGGTGAGAGAGAGCCCGGGACTGCAACGAAATTAAAGTCCGATATGGCTTCGGCAGCCAGGGTGCCCAACTTATGCCGCAAGGGGAGCACGCTGCCGTTTTCATCCGGATGATTGCGATTGGAAAGGAAAATGAGAAAGCTTTTTGAAAACGGATCGATCCAAAGTGACGTGCCGGTCCAACCCGTGTGACCGTAGCTTCCTAGGGGAAACAGCGTGCCGCGAGGGCCGCTATAGGAGGAATCGATATCCCAGCCCAGACCGCGCCGAGTGCCTACCGATTCGGGAGTCTGCACCTGGGTCATGAGCTGAACCGTCTCTGCTTTGAACAGACGCCCCTTATCCATGGCGCCCTTATTCACCAGCATGCGGGCGTATTTAGCGAGGTCCGCCGCTGAGGTGAAAAGACCGGCGTGCCCTGCTACTCCGCCCATGTTCCGTGCTGTGGGATCATGAACCACGCCTCGGAACGGGACTCCGCTAACAACTTCGGTAGGTGCAATGCGGCCCAATTTCGATTTCGGCGGCATGTAGCCCGTATCCATCATACCGAGCGGTTGGTAAATTTCGGTGGCCACGAACTCCTCCAAAGGCTTGCGAGCGACTCGCTGCACCACTTCGCCCAACACGAAATAATTGATATCGCTATACCGGAAGATGGTTCCTGGAGGGTTTTGGAGCACTTCGGCGGAAGCCTTCTGAATCGCAGCGGGCTGCCCTTTCCAGCCGGAGCGGTTCTCGATGCCAGGTCGCAGCCCTGAGGTGTGGGTCATCAAATGGCGGATCGTGACAGCCTCTTTGCCGCCGCCCACAAACTCCGGTATGTAGGTTTTAACCGGGGCATCTAATGAAATCTGACCGCGTTCCACCAGCAACATGATGGCCGGGGTTGTGGCGATCACCTTGGTCAAAGAGGCTGCATCGAAAATGGTATCCGGCGTCATCGGTTCTTCGGTGGGAACAACCGCGCGATTGCCATAGGCTTTTTGATAAACCGCGCCCTGGTGCTCAAGCCATAGGACACCACCCGGACATTTCTTCTCAGCGACTGCTTGCTGCACCGCCTTATCCATCTCTGCGAGCTTTTCCTGGCGGAACGGACTGGCCTGGGAAGCCTCGGTTTGCCCTGAAGGCGGGATTCGGCAACCGGGCACCAGGGCGACCAAAAGCAGGCAGAAACAGAACAGCGTCACCAGCGCGGTCTGGCGATTAATCTTTGCGGTATTCATTGCGAGTTATTTAAACCGTCAAGGCACAAAAGGCGAGCTCGAAAAGCAGAAAATCTTGAAGGATGGAACGCGGGGTGCCGTTAAGGATAAGTTAACGAAGTGGAAATGATTGGAGGACACTGGCGAACCGGCTGGGGAGGACGGGCGAATGCTTGCTTCTTTAGAAGCCATGGAACGAGCCGAGATCCCGCCGATCAGGCGTCGCGCGAAAGATGGCCATGACAGAGCGTGCGACACTCGGATCGTTTAAACACACCCATCCGTCGCGAATTCGGCCGTTGGCAGGATCAAAATCAAGGGCAGACTCCCGCGATAGTTTCGCTGCGAATTCAGGGAAGCCTTGGCAGCCCTGAGCAAGAACTAGTTTGATGGGTACCAACCGGAATTCTCCGGAGGAGTCCGGGCTGACCTTCCTCATCAGTTCAATGGTGACCCGGCCCATGGTAAAACGAGGATTGAATTCAACAACGGGTTTGAGAAGGAACTGATCGTTCTTGCTGTAGATGAAGGCATCAATGCCAATAGGACCGATGTAGTTGTGGGTGCTGAGTAATCTTCCCAGCCGAACGAGGAGCGGGGAATAGACTTCGTCGAGCTCCTCCTGCGACTTCCCAAGCAGGGCAAGGGCTTTGGCCGGTAATCCAGTCGTGAACCCGAGTTCCGCCCAATTAGCCTGGTACTGTCCACGGGTATCATTCAGCAGGCCTGTGTAACCGAGCAGTTGCAAACCGGTTGCAGTCATTTCGAGCTGAAGCGAGAAATCGAGCACGCGCTCAAGCCATGGCTCCACCAGCACACTGCCATGCGCCAGCGACCGCTCGATCCAGCGCCGCTGTCCAGCAAGCAACTCGGGTTCCCACAAGCGCAACGCATTATGTCCCGCCAATCCCAAGGACTGCTTGACTACGATCCGATGATGCCCCTGGGATCGAATCCGCCGGATGCATTCCAGGGCGTCCTCCAGATCATAGGCGGTCGTGCCAACTTCCAGTTCGGTGCAAACCAATCTGGTATTGGTCTGGTGCTTGAGTTCCTCGCGGAGAAATTGTGCGCTCCACGCTTTTGAATAGAGCTCAGCCGTCAGAGAGGGAGGCGGAATGCAAGCATTACCGAAGAGCGGCTTCAGCAGTTCCTCACTATCCGGTCCCCACGCCCAGGGTCGGAGTTGCCCCAGAGCCCTTTCCCGCAACGGATGCTGCGCTGGAATGGTTTTTGCCGGAAGATCAATGAGCTCAGGCGATGAGAAGCCGGCGTTGGTTAACGTCTGTTCGAATTCCACTGAAGGACGCTTCGAAACGAGCACAATATCATTGTCCGACGCGAGGAATCGCGGCAACGATTCGAGGTCCCGAGCCAGCTCCTGCTGAGCCTGATTGGGCGTGAAAGTACTGCCTCTTGCCCAGAACGCCTCGGCGAAAGGATTAAACAAGTAAACATCCGGCGCATGTGTGCCCGCGCCAGGGATCGTCCCGTCCATAGCCTATGCTAGGAAGCCGTCGGGGAAATGCATGACTTATTTTCCCGACGAATTGCGCGCGGGTGGCCAGCGCGCACGCCAGGAACGGATCGTCTTTAGCGTCGCGGCTGCGGCGCTTACCTAGAGGGGCTGGTTTGATCTACATGGCTTTCTGGCGAAGCCAGGCAAGAGCCCCGGCGCTGTTGCACGTTGGAAAACGAGGCTGAAACTCGACGGCAATAGCCTCATTTTCGGTAAAGACTTCGGACGATACTGCCAACGCGTACCACCGGCGGGCGAGTCCTGCCAGGCAACGACGCGCAGTGCTTCGCGGCCAAAAGTTGGTTGTGCGCCGCAGCAAGAGGGGCGTCCTCACCAAAAAGCTGAAGAGGACTTCAGCACTCCAAGACGCAAGCGACCTAGTCGGCTTGGGTTCAGTTCCGTAGTTACTCCATTGGCTCCTGTTAGTTCGGGACTTTGGTTCCATGCGAATCCCCGGGCTCAGTTGGAGAATTTGTCCTCTGAAAATTTTCAAAATTTGTTGTTCGGTCCTCCGTTTGGCGTCCATATATCAGCGACATGATAAGCGATGACATGGCGTTGGTTCAGGATTATGCCCAGAGCAATTCAGAACGGGCGTTTGCAACGCTGGTATCGCGGCACGTGAACCTGGTGTATTCGGTTGCGCTGCGCCAAGTCGGCAACCCGCATTTGGCTGAAGAGATCACCCAGGGCGTCTTTGTTCTTCTTGCACGGAAAGCTAAATCGCTGAGCTCCGAAACAGTTCTGTCCGGCTGGCTTTGCCGCGCGGCCCGAAACATCGCAGCGGATACACGCAAAATGCAATGCCGACGTCAATCGCGTGAGCAGGAGTCACACATGCAAACTTCCTTGGACGTACCGGAGTCGGATCTTTGGCTCGAAATAGCGCCGATGCTGGATGAGGCGCTGGGCTGTCTGGGGCAAATGGAGCATGACGCCGTTGTGCTTCGTTTCTTTGACGGCATGGAGCTCAAACAGGTCGGTGCCGCGATGGGAACAACGGAAGATGCGGCACGGATGCGGGTCAATCGCGGTATAGAGAAACTTCGAGACTTTTTTACCAGAAGGGGAGTTACCCTATCGACAACTGCCATCGTCAGCGCCGTTGCGGCAAATGGCGTCCAAGCTGCGCCGACCGGATTGGCGGCTTCAATAACGGCTGCTGCCTTGTGTGGAACAACCATCACCACGACGGCAGTCATCGCCAGTACGAAAAGCATAGCCATGACTACATTCCAAAAAACTGTTCTAGCCACCACCCTCGCCATGCTCGCCGGGGCCGGTTTCTACGAAGCCCGCCAAGCGGTAATCGCCCGAGGCGAAGTCCAAGCACTCCTGCAAAGACAGGCACCGTTGACTGAACAAGTCCAGCGATTGCAAGGTGAGAGGGACGAAATGAGCCGTCAACTCGCTTCGCTGCGCGACGAGAACGAGAGATTGAACCGCGACACGGGCGAATTGCTCAGACTGCGGGGTGAGGTAGGGCGCTTGCGTGACGAATCACGGCAGCTTGCTCAAGGAAAGACGGGAGATTTGAATGATCCAACCGCGATTGCGGCGCAAGCTTGGGTCAATCGAGTAAAAGTTCTCAGGGAACGGTTTGACCAGTGGTCGGGCAAAAAGACCCTGGAACTGCAATTGCTTAATGAGCAGGATTGGTTAAATGAAGCCGCAAAAGATGAGCTTGATAGCGACGCAGCTTGCCGCGAGGCGATGGGGCGCTTGAGATGGACCGCAAAAAGCCGGTTTGCCTCTGCAGTCAAGGACGCCTTGGAGCAATTTGCTAAGGCGAACAATGAGCAACTTCCGACGGATCCTTCTCAGTTAATGCCATTGCTGGACCGTCCTGCGGATTCAATATTGGAGGGCTATGAAATAGCAAAGCCCGGTTCCGTGCATCCCCCTCAACCCAATTCACCAGAAAGCGTGAAGGCAGAAACCTGGGCGCTGGTTGAGAAAGGGAGTTTTACTTCCGACGGGACGCCCATTAGCGATGGAAGTCATCTCTCAGATCCAGATCACGACATGTCTATCGTCATCTATCGAGGCGGGTTCTACGGCTATGGAACTCTCAAACAGGCAAAAGCCGTTGGAAAATGAACAGGCAGGAACGGTGAAAATGGATGGGCCGCGCATGCTGGCGCCAACGTTGCGCTTCAGTATTGAGGGTAGCAACAAGCCCTTTCCATGGAACCGGCCTCCGGTTTCATGGCCACGAGGCGATTCCTTTTAGGAATTGGAGGCTACCAATGATCTGCCTGTTCTTGGAGGCTGGCGCGGAGAAGGCGCAACCTTGCACGGTGCAATCCGAAGGAATGCGAGCTATAAGCCCGGGTTGCGCGAGGAACGAGCGCCACCCCGGGTGGAGAGGCAGACCGTCACGCCCCCGCAGGGGTCGAAGAAGTCCTCTTCAAGACATTCACAGCGGATGTCTGGTCAAATGCCGAATCGTGTCCCACGCAAGTATCCAGATGCCTTGTGTCCCCGTTATCCAGGCTCATCATCTGCGTGGATCTGAATCATCTGTGGAGGCTTCCCCTGAATCTATCCGCAGATGGCACAGATGGGCGAAGATGGGGCGATGCGCCGGCGGCACCTATCCTTCGGGGTCGAGGTGACGCTTGTTGGGAGCTTCTAAATTGGTACTCAGATTGTAATTGGCGGCGCAGGGGGATTTCACCAAATTTTAAGCGCACTATGAGAATAAGGTCTTGGCACATCTTGGTTGTCCTTGGTGGTCTCATCGTTTCCGTGTTTGTGGTTCTCTCGTTGGCAATGTTCGTTGGCTCCAGGCCATTTCGAGCAATCATTCCGAATCCCAATGGGTATGACGATCTGCTCCAGGCCGGTCAGTTGGTAACCGGGGACTTTGACGATGCTCCGGATCTTGATCGAGGGAGTCTCAATGCCCTGGTTGCCACGAATGCTGAAGCACTGCGGTTGCTCCGGGTGGGGCTCAGCCGCGATTGCTCTGTTCCCACCGAGACCCAGATTGCCAACTTTGCGAACATCAGCCGCGATCTGATCGGCCTGAAATCGCTCGCGAAGGCGCTGTCGGCGGAGGGACGATTGGCAGAGATGGACAATCGTCTCCCAGATGCAGCGCGGAGCTATGTGGACTCCATGCGTTTGGGAAGCACCATGAATCATGGCGGGCTCATGATGAACCGCCTCGTGGGGATCGCCTGCCAAGGCATGGGAGATCACCGCCTGGTAAAGCTCATCCCCAAACTCAATTGCGACGATCTGCGGCCCTTGGTCCATGCCCTGGAAAAGGTTGACCAAACCACCGTCTCATGGAAAGAGGTGCTGCATAACGAAAATCTATTCGTCCGTGCGCAAATTGGAAGCTTCCCGAACCCTTTCAAATATGCATCCGGTGTGTTGCAGGCACGACACATGCGTAAAGCCTCGGCGGAACGTCACGGGTTAGCCGCAGCGCATTTGCGATTGCTCGTCGTTGAACTCGCGTTGCGCGCTCACAGGTGTGACGAGGGGAAGGGCCCCCTCAGCCTCACACAACTTGTGCCCAAGTATCTGGAATCTGTCCCGATGGACCCTTTCAGCGGTAAACCAATGGTTTATCAGCCAACCGGCACGAACTGGATACTCTATAGCATTGGACCAGACCGCACGGATGATGGCGGCAAACCGGTGGGCAAAATCATTTCGGGAGACTACATGATTGCATTTGGGATCAGTCAATCAAGCCGAGGGAAGCACAATGGTGACTTACTGTATGATTCCGAGTGGTAAACCGATTTGCAATCCCAACGGGATTGAGCCCCAGAGCCCAGCAACACCGTTGGTGATGGGGAAATCATGGTCCAGGCGATTCGGAGTTGGTTTTACGCCGCAGCAAGAGGGGCGTTCTCACGAAAAAGCTGAAGAGGACTTCAGCACTCCAAGACGCAAGCGACCTAGTCGGCTTGGGTTCAACTCCGTGGTTACCCCAGTTAGCTCCGGTTAGCTTGGGACTTTGGTTCCGTGCGAATCCCCGGCTACGTTGGAGAATTTGTCCTTCGAATTAGGTGCTCACGAACGCAACGTCATCAAAGGCTTCTTTTCCGAAGCCAGTAAACTCCAGGTCGACTTTTCGGCCTTCCTCGGCTTCCAACCCGAAAGCGGCGACGACGAATCTCTCCTGTTCGGCCAACGCAACGAGTCGTTCAGTGCTCGAGGGCTCGTCCTTGCTGGTCTTCGCCAACTGTCTCCTGACCCAAGACGGAGCATCATTACCTGTCGCCTCAACTATCTCCTGCAAAGACTCTCGGTCCCACCCCTTATCTTCCGTTATCTTGCCATCGGGTTCGATCCGAACAATGGAAGCAGCATCCGAGGTGTCACTATATTCGATAATCAGCACGGAAGCGTCACATGCTTTGGCGAACGCAGCATCGGTTTTCTCCGTCTCTTTCGAACCCTTAAACCTCAACCGCGGTGGGGTGATCTGGAGGACGTTACACCAATTCATTCCTTTGGGCCTGATAACCGCATATGCCTGTTTGCCTGGGCTGACTGATAGCCCGTAGGCGTTGGAATGCGTTTTGCCCCCTATCATAGTCGCAATTCCTGCCGCTACCGAAGCAACTGTGCCCTTGACCAGTATCTCGCTGAAATCGTTCCAGCTCTTGACTCCGGGCGTCAGTGGTTCGGCCAATTCCCTCACCGGATTCCGTGCACCAAGTGATTTCAAATAATCCCGCACTTTATCGTTTCCGTCAGCGGCTGAATATGCATTTTGAATATAGTCACCGACTTGAACGATGGTGTGCAGGCTTGCTCCAGCAGCCAAAAGTAGCCTGACAACTGCTAAGTTCCCACACCGAGCGGCGCTGATTAACGGTGTATCGCTGCCGTCTGCTTTGTTCGGGTCAGCGCCCGCCTGTAGCAACGCTCTCACAAACTTTGGTGCATTTGCCGCTTTGAAACCAGCAGCCCAAGTCAAAGCAGTGGACGGTGCCGGAGGAGGAGTCAGCCGGTTTACATCAGCACCACTTCTGATCGCGTCGCAAAAGGCCTTGATGTCTCTCTCTTTGAGTGCTCTAAATAGTTCATGGGTCACGCCGCTCCCCTTGGCTCCCGCATCGCGAAGCAGGTTAACGATTGCCGCGACAGGCTCCTTGTCACAACGGAGGTAATCAAAGGTGTAGTGGTCAATTACGTCATTTCCGGAGTAATCAACCAGTTTTGCATCCGCTCCTGCCTCCAGAAGCGCCTTCACTACCGCAACGGAATTCACAGGGGATAGCGGCTCTCCCGACAGCAAAGTGGCCTCTCCACTTTCCAGGGCCTGTTGCGTAACCAGCGCGTGGTCGTTCCCAACTTCAATGCTTTCCAAGCTCGACGCGAGAACCATCAACGGAGTGCGACCCAACCCATCCCGGGCATTCACATCCGCACCACATTCAATCAGCGTCCGGATCAAACCCGGTTTTCCATTGCCAACCAATGCGTGCAACGGAGTTATGCAGCCGTCTGCCGTATCATGTCTTGCTTTCACGTCACCTCCGTGGGCCACGAGCAATTTCAGCAACGTTGATCCGTTTGACGAAACAGAGGCAAGTCGGAACAGTTCGATAGTTATTGGTGGCCTTACTTCATCCAACACCAACGCGAGCACCTCGGCATTCCCGGACGTGCAGGCATTTTCTACGACAAAACGCACAGCCTTTTCAGATGCTTGTTTAAGATGAAGCAAGCGCTTTATTACTCGGAGCTGGCGATGCGCGGCGGCAACGGCGATGGGGGTATCACCGGGAAAAGTATTCCGTTTTTCGGCCACGGCTCCTGCCTCAAAAAGGGCCTCCAACACCATATCCGCGCCAATGACACACGCGTGAAGCAAGGGTGGCCCGACACCGGGAAGCTTACGGTTGATATCTTTTATCCCCTTGAGCGCTTGGCGTACGTCATCAGGGTTATTGGCCTCTATCGCCGTTTTGAGAGTTTTTGACATGCGACTAGTTTCAGGTTGCGAATTGAATCCTTAACCGACGTTTTTTTTCCGCTGAGCTTACCTGTAATCTAAACGGCTGAAATCGCAAAACGTTTCCATCGAAAAGTCTCTCAGCGACAGCCTCCGTGTTCATCCCAGTAATACGGTGCGCGGTGGCCGACAGGAAAACGATACGCGTCGGGAGAGCGCGGGCGCGAAGCGCCGCTTTCCACTCGAGGTGGGCAACACCGTTGGTGTTGGGACCTGTTAGGTCCGGATTCAGGGTTCGTCAGTTTGCCGCCTGATTCTGATCAAAGATGCTTCCAAGATAATTCGGTTGTCTGGATGGTCTCAAGAATTGGTGTGGGGCGAAGTGATATCCGTTTGATTCCCACCACCACAGAGTTCCGTCCGCGGCCAATGTAATTACGTCGCAAGGCGTGCTGAGGGCTAACCAATCATCGCGCTTGCTGGTTTTATCCCAAGGCATGTCAATAAGCTTGCGGGGTCCGCGCGTTAAGGTATTCCGTGTGCGAAGCTTCCACAGCGTGCCGTCCCTTTTAAGAGCCCGCAGAGAGTTCTCATCGGCATTGATGGCAGCCCAGTTGGCCTCTGATCCCATTTGCTCCAGCGCCAACGGGAAGGAATCGGAACCATACAACTTGCGGTTTTGGTTCAGTTCCACGATGTACGTTCTGACTCCGTAACGGCTGGAGAAGGCGGATCGGAAATCGACCAGTTGTTTCCAGCCTTTCGGATGGGAAAGAGGATAGGGCTCCATGAGAGCTGCAACCGAAGAGGAATCTCGCTGCTTCGTGTTTGGTGCGCGCATCATCCACGCTTTGCCTGCCGAGTCGAAAGCGAGGAGAGGACTCGTTTCCTCAACTCGCGTCCATGTGTTAGTGACGCCTATCTGGCGTGGTTGGAAATCCTCGCTCCGCAGGAACCCATTGGTAGTCTCCCAAAACCACAGGGTGTGATCTTGTTTCAGCAGGGCTATCGACGTTGACGCGCCCGCAATTTGAGTCCAATTAGTCTCCGTGCCATATTGATGCAGGTTTCTCCAAAACATAGACTCTCCTTTAGCCGGCCTTTCTTGAGCAGCCAGCCAAAGGGTGCCATCCTTGGCGAGCGCAGCGACATGGTTGAAGCCCAGGAGAGCAACATCCACCCAGTTTGAGCCTGGTGCAAAAGCACCGGCACATTGTCTGCTCATCTTAGGTTTGAACAAAACAGGCTCTCTATTCTTTTGTGGTTTGCCAATCCAAAGACGTCCATCGGGTAAAAGCACCGTCAGGCCGCTGTAGGACGATTTCATAACAATCTCTCCTGGTTGAGACCCGAGCATTGGTTTTCCGGGAGCAGGTTCAAGCGTAAAGGCCAGTTCCCAGGCCCGTTGATACACCAGGACGCTCAGGGTCGGTATGGCGAGCAGGACTACGAACCAGACTCCCAGGTTGCGCGGCCATAGCCGGGCATTGTCCGCGAGTCGAAAATTGGAAATTGTCTGCCAAAGAGCCGTCAGAACAGCCATGGGCAATCCAATAATCAGAAACACCGCTGGGTGCCATAGGTCCCGTCCCTCCGAGGTACCACCAACGGAAAGGGAGGTGAAATAGACAATGGTCAGAGGGATGATGACCAGGGCGGCAGCCATCGCCTGAACGATGTTCCTAGCAAGGCTGGAAGCGTAAAAACTGGCAAAGGTACCACAGGTAAAAACGAGCCAGATTTCCTGAAATTCTTTCGGCTTAAAAGTGAAGATCTCTCCCGGAGCGAGACTTTCTGTGAACCATCTAAGGAGACTGCTTACGGTGCCACCGATAAACAATGTGACCGCGAGTTTCAGGAAAAATTGCACGCGGGCTGAAACTGGCAACGTGAGTTGGCCGCCATGCGTCCCAAGGTTCCGCTCTTCAGAAATGCTCACTGCTCCAGCCAAAAGCGGCACCATGATCCAGATGGCATGAGCCCTTTCCAACGTGTTGCGAAATCCAGAATAGCTGTTCCAGTTGCGCGTGAGATGTCGAACCCAGAGCGCCAGCATATGCAAAAAAACGAACACAATCATTAGCATCAGCGTCGGTTGCTGCAGGCGCAGTTCCTTGGCTAGAAGAGCAGTCAGCGGGCGGTAGGTTCGGGTTCGATCGTTCGCGCCGGTTTTGAAGGAGAGAAAGGCAGGGGCTGCAACAAGGCCGCTTGCCCAGCCGGTTTCCTGGGCTTTGAAGAACAAGCTGCGAGCCCATTTGTAACCAGCCACCGAGTATATTACCAAAGCCGGATAAAAGATGAAGCCTCCGTGCGGGATCGCAGTTGTTATGATGAACAGCAGAGCGGGGGGCACCAGCGCTACCCAAAAGGCCCCCACCATTTGACGGACCAAAAGGCTGCTCCACAGCCCGCTGCTAAGCGCGATCAGGGCAGTTAGTGCCGCCGCCATTACTGACTCAGCCATGCCTGAGACGGGCGCGAAGAGCCACATGCAAAAGGCCCAAACAAGCAAGGTAGTCGCCGCCGCGATTGCCAGAACCCTTGTTTTGACTCTCCAGATGACACTGCGCTCGACCGGTTGCGTCAGTGTCACTGAGAACGTGTGCAGACTGAACTCCCGGCCAAAACTTGTTAAGGCCATGAACATCAGCCCCAGGGCGAGTGCAAAGGCGGGCGCCAATCCAAGCTCCCGTGCCGGGATATCCTGGAACACCAGGAAAGGCACTGTTGCCAGCGCCATCGCAGCAGCCCATGCCGGTGCCAGCAAACGGATTTCTTTCTGAATGAGCGCTTTCATTTTTTGATGGCCGCCAGGCGGTCTGAGGTCACAAAGATCTCCTCCAAAGTTAACGAGTCGCTTTGGAGATCCTCCGGGTGCATGGCTCGAAGCTGTTCGAGAATCTGGTCGCTGTTGCCATTCGCAATCAGTTCCACCTCACGGCCATCCTGACAAAATTGCAGGGCTCCCGGGATTTGGATCGGAGAGGGCGGGGTAGCGAAGCGTGCACGGATCTTGCGGAAGCGGTTTCGTGCGTCGTCGGAGGCCATCGTCAGCAGCTCCCGTCCGTGATCGATGATTGTGAACTCCTCTATCAAGCCCTCGAACTCACTGATTAAATGCGTCGATACAAACACGGTCCGGTTTTCGGGATCACTTCCTTGATAAGCGCCAATGACTGCTTGAATGAACTCACGCCGCACGATTGGGTCCAACCCGGAGGTGGGTTCATCGAGCAGCAGCAGCTCCGGCTCCGGACACACCGCGCCGATCAAAGCGAGCTGAGTCTTCTGCCCCTTGGACAGGTTCACGGCCTTCTGCGACGGATCTAATTGGAACCTGTTAAGCAGGTCTGACTCAATGTCCTTGTTCCAATGTGAGCGAAATGACGCAAGGAACCCGAGGGTTTGGCTTACCGTCATCCAGGGATAAAAGGCCACGCTATCCGGAACGTAAGCCAGGCGCGACTTCACCCGAACTTCATCCTTCTGTGGATCGAGCCCGAAGACTCGCACAGTCCCAGCCTGGGGATGCAGAAGGTTCAGCAGGCACTTGATGGTGGTCGTCTTGCCGGCACCGTTTCGTCCGAAGAACCCATAGCAGCGTCCGGGGGCGACTCGGATGCTTAATCCGTTGACTGCTTCGAGTTTTCCATAGCGGTGCTGAAGATGATCGAGTTCGATCACGGGAGTTTCGGTTTTCATGATTGGCTCGCTTGGTGGGTGGGGTTGTTTGCTGCATTTTCGACGAAATCCAAACGTTGGTTCACCAAATCCAGGAAGCGGTCCCGCTTCACCTGGAGGTGATGAGCGAGGACCACCGCCTGGTCGATTTCTGTGATCAGGAGTTTTTCCTTGGTTTGGTTTGTGTATGGAGAGGCGGAGTGCTTGAGAAAATATCCTTTGCCTGGGACAGTCTCGATGATGCCCTGGTTTTCGAGTTCCGTGTAGGCTTTGGCGATGGTGTTGCGGTTGATGCGGAGCTCTTCGGCGAGTGGGCGGAGAGCTGGGAGCGGTTCGCCGGGTCTGAGAGCGCCGGAAGCTGCGGCGAAACGGATTTGATCGGCCAGTTGGAGGTAAACTGGTTTGCCGGCCTGGAAA
Organism: uncultured Verrucomicrobiota bacterium; assembly: GCA_942493075.1. Lineage (GTDB taxonomy): Bacteria > Verrucomicrobiota > Verrucomicrobiia > Limisphaerales > UBA8199 > JBBQYD01. The sequence goes on from OW818681.1 coordinate 2,523,731, forward strand.
TCGACTTTAAGTAGCATAGGTAGCCGTTCTGCTGCTGTCCTACTACACTATGACAGTGCCGTCAATAGTTATTATGCTGTTTCAACAGTTTTTTTCTAAATGACCGCAGGCCGGGCGAGGCCAGGTGGGTTAAAGTCTCGATTCAGGCTATGGAAAAGAGGCCCGTCACGGGCCTTGTATGCAAGAAGACCGTGATGCTTCGAGTCGAGCGCGGCCCTCGCTGGGAGCTAACCCCGCGAAGGTGCCTGTGCACTATTCGTTCAGCGTGGCCAAGTAACGCTCGGCTTCAATAGCGGCAGCGCAGCCCATGCCCGCAGCGGTGATCGCCTGGCGATACACATGATCCGCGCAGTCGCCCGCTAGGAAAACTCCCGGCACCTTGGTGGCGGCGCCCTGTGTGGGGATCAGATAGCCCTTGTCGTCCATGTCGAGTTGGCCGGCGAAGATTTGGGTGTTGGGCACATGGCCAATCGCCACAAACACGCCTGCACAGTCAATGGTTGAAGCCGCATTCGTCTTGAGATTCTTCAACCGGATACCGGTGACTTTATCCTGTTTGACATCCAGGACGTCTGTGACAACTGAATCCCAAATCGGCTTGATTTTAGGATTAGCGAGAACACGTTCAGCCATGATTCGTGAGGCGCGCAATGAGTCCCGACGATGAACCAGGTAAACGATCGAACCGAAGCGGGTCAGGTATTGGGCCTCTTCGCAGGCGGAGTCACCGCCGCCGATGACAGCCAGCGGCTGATTGCGGAACACCGGGAGCGCACCATCACAGGTGGCACAGTAAGTGACGCCTTTGTTCTCCAGGAGATGCTCGCTTTCCAGGCCGAGATGCCGGTGGCCGGCGCCGCTGGCGATGATCAACGTCTCGGCCTCAAGAGGAGAACCATCAACCACCAGTTTGATCGGGCGGCTTGAAAGGTCCGCGGAGTCAACCGTTGCAAATTGTACGCGAGCACCGAAGCGCTCTGCCTGCTGCTGCATGCGTTGCATCAAGTCAAAGCCGTTGATACCTTCGGGAAAACCTGGGAAATTCTCCACGGTGCTGGTGGTGGTCAGGAGACCGCCCGGCTGAGTGCCGGTAAGCACCAGGGGCTTCAGATTTGCACGTGCGGTGTAGAGTGCTGCAGTAAGTCCAGCGCAACCAGATCCAATGATAACCACTTTTTCCATGACGCTGCGAACAGTAGTGGCGTTAGGTGAAATTGGCAAGGAAGAGGATTTGCTCAGCAGTCATCTTTGCCGCATGCTGTTTCAAAATGATAACGTTGATTATCGCAACCCGAAATCAGCATAAGGTCGGCGAGATCCAAGCCATTCTCGGACCTGAGTTTCGCTATTTGACGCTTCGGGATTTTCCAGAGGTGCCGGAAGTGCATGAGGACGCGCCTACGTTCGCAGGCAATGCGTCGAAGAAGAGCAGGGAACTGGCAGTCTGGCTGGCCGAGCACTCCCAGAAACATGCGGTGGGCAGAACCTATGTTCTCGCGGATGATTCAGGGTTGGAAGTCGATGCGCTGGGTGGAGCTCCTGGCGTGCACTCAGCCCGTTTTTCGAGCCTGGAGACGGGCAAACGCGGCAATTCAGCATGTGCCGATAACAATGCGAAGCTCCTGCGGTTGCTTGCCAGCGTGCCCCCACGGAAGCGGACCGGACGATTTCACTGTGTCGTTGCCTTGAGCACGGTGCCTCCTGCTTCAGAGGGGCCACGACTTTTTAACGGGACTTGCGAGGGCCACATTCAAGCTGAGATAAAAGGGCATGGGGGATTTGGCTATGATCCCTTGTTCGTACCGGACGGTTTCAGGCTCACCTTTGCTGAACTGGGGGAGGACGTCAAAAACGGGCTTAGCCATCGGGCGAGGGCTTTATCAGAACTCAAGAATTGGTTGATGACTCAATAAAGCACTCGCACGCGGTAAAACCGGGTCGTATCGGTTGCAGGGTCCAGGAAGGTTGCACTGGTGCCGGTTCCAACGCTTGCCGAGAGCTGCTTCCAGCTCGGTTGCAGCGCGCTTGAGTATTCCACCACGTTCGTTTTGCCAGGAATGCTGTTCCAGGAAATTTGGCGGCCTTGACTTGAAACCGCAACCTTAGCTGTAAGCAGCGATACGTTTACATAAACAAGGTCAGCGTACTGCGGGGGTGGCGGCATCACTGGAGCAGTGGCGTAGGTGACGGGGAGGTTTTCAAAGAGGTTCGCAGCGAGGTAATCCTGCGGGTACCACCAGCCCGGGTAAACCATGTAGTTTCCATAGTTGCACAGATTAAACAATTCCAGCACGCCATTATCGCGCAAGACCCGACCGAAAACAGTGAAACCGCCATTCTGGTTATCGAGATTGGCCGAGTTGTTGGCCAGGTTAAAAAACCATTGGCACGAGGCGGTGTCTGGTCCGGTGCCCACCTTCGCCATAGCGATGGTTCCATTGGTGTTGCTAAGGAGCGGGCCAACGCGGAATTCATTAGTGATTTGGCCGAAGTCAGGCACCTCTCCCAGATTGATCCATGGTGGAGCGAACAGATTGGTCACGAAAGGTTGAGGACAATAGAACCCGCCAGCCTGGGCAACGAAGCCTGGAATCAGCCGGTGAAAGAAAGTGTTTTGGTACGCCCCGGATTGCACCAGCCGTTTGAAATTGTTGACCGTGCCAGGTTTTTGTTGGTCGTAGAGTTCAACCTCAAGCGATCCGAAAGGAGTTGTAAATACTGCCAAAGTGCCCCCCTGAAGCATAGAGCAAGGGCAGATCAGCAAGAGAAACAAAGCCAAAACGCGTTGCATTCGATGAGCTTAGCAATCGTGCAACACAGGAACAAGCATTCGCATTCGTAATCCGTTCACTTGACACTGTGCCAAACGTGCTATGTTAACCCGGTCTATATATCGGTTAAGATCTGGATTTGAAATTAACAGCAGAAGTAAGCATTTAACACGAAAAGATTATGGCATACGAACTACCTCCGCTCCCTTACGCAAAAGACGCTTTGGAGCCTTACATCGACGCTCAGACCATGGAAATCCACCATGGCAAGCATCACGCGGCCTACGTGACAAACGTGAACAAAGCCATCGCTGGCAAGGCCGAGCTGGAGAATAAATCTGTGGAAGCGTTGATCGGGAATCTGGATGCGGTCCCTGCTGACATTCGTGGCGTGGTTCGCAATAACGGTGGTGGGCATGCCAATCACAGCATGTTCTGGAAGATCCTCGGACCCAAGGCGGGCGGCGTGCCCAACGGCAAGCTTGGCGACGACATCAAGGCCACCTTTGGGAGTTTTGATGCGTTCAAAGAAAAGTTTGAAGCAGGCGGCGCAAGCCGCTTTGGCAGCGGTTGGGTATGGCTCGTTGTGAACCAGGGGAAACTGGAGATCGTCTCCACCGCCAACCAGGACAGCCCGTTGATGGGTAAAGCAGTTGCGGGCGCTGAGGGGACCCCGGTGCTCGGATGTGACGTTTGGGAGCACGCGTATTACCTCAAGTATCAGAATCGCCGTCCCGATTACCTAAAGGCGTTTTGGAACGTCGTCAACTGGACGGAAGTGGCCAAGTACTACGAAGCCGCCAAGAAATAGGCCCTGATCGGGGGGCGTATCAAACTGTTTAGTTACCAGGGGGTGGCGCGAGGAACGAGTGCCACCCCCTAGTTTATTGGTAACATTCCTCCGTATTCGTCTTTCCTCCCTCCAAGAAATGAGCTTTCCGCCCATGGGTCGGGAGTCCTAATCTGGGCGCGTGGGCCTAGCTAATAAGAAATCCGGGAGCGCAACTGCGGTGACAATGAAAGAGGTCGCCGCAGCGGCCGGTGTGTCGATTGCCACGGTATCGCGCGTTTTAGCAGGGGGCGACAACGTGGCGAAACCAGCCCGAGAACGCGTCCTGGAAACCATTCGCAGGATGGATTATTACCCAAACCGTCTCGCGCGCGATCTGCGGGCAGGTTTGAGAAAACTCGTGGGGGTGATTATTCCCGATCTGCAGAATCCGTTTTTCCCTGGGGTGGTTCACGGAGTGGAAGAGGTGCTGTATGCTGCTGGTTATACCCTGGTGCTGGGACACTCCGACGGTTTGGCGGAGCGCGAGCACAACCATCTGGCAGTGCTGCGGGGAGAAGGTGCCGCCGGGCTGATCTTGATTCCGGATAACGGCCCTGGAGCTAATTACGATTCCTTGCGGGCCCAGGACATGGCTGTTGTGGCGGTTGACCGGGTGCCGATTGGATTGGACGTGGACCTTGTCACTTCCAGTAACCGGGAAGGGACGCGGGATGCGACTCAGCACCTGTTATCTCACGGGTATCGTGACATTGCTTTCATCAACGGTCCGCAGAACGTGAGCGTAAGCCTGGAGCGTTTAAGCGGGTATCGGGAGGCGCTTGAGGCAGCGGGTGTTCCGTTCCAGGAGTCCTTGATTGTGCATGGGGATTTTCGCCAAGCAGGCGGTGCGGCCGCTCTTGCACGCTTGCTGGATTTGCCTGCGCCTCCACGCGCCGTGGTCATCGCCAATAACCTCATGACACTTGGCGCCCTCCAGACGATTCACGAACGGCGCTTGAAGATTCCAGATCAGATCGCGGTCATCGGGTTTGATGACATGCCCTGGGCCACTTCCCTGAACCCGCCGTTAACTGCGGTCGCGCAGCCAGCCGAGGAGATCGGGCGGACTGCGGCCCAACTGCTTTTGAGCCGTTTGCAGGAGCCTGGTCGTCCCGTCAGGCAGGTGGTGCTTTCCACCCGCCTCATCGTTCGTTCTTCATGCGGTGGACACCCGCCGATTACAGGTCCAACTGGAGTTCCCTCGGATGCGATTCATTCTTGAACCGCAGCCAGAGGAGCTTTTCATTCTTTGAGAACTCGAAGTCGAGCGGAGCGCCTGCCAGCGATACGCTCTTTGGCTGGGACGGTACGTGCATGAGGATAATTCCCTGGGTCCGACCGACACCTTCAATGGTCCAGACATAGCTGCCCTTTCCAGATTTCTTGGGTAGCGTCTTGCACGCTGAGGCTAGCACCTGCGGCCGCTTCAGTTTTAGCTGGTTCAAATCGAGAAGGAAAACCCGGGTGGCGGGTTTGAGTTCCACGCTCTTTTGCAATTGCAGTTCGGGATCGAAAAGACTCACGAACTTGCCTTCGATCACTTTGGCGGGGCCGTCAACCGATTCATCCATGCCCGAGGCTACGACGTATGGTCCCCGTCGCAGCACGATGGAATTGCTCTCTTTCCACTTCAACCGGCTGTGATCGGCAGCAGCTTTCACGACCTTGATAACACGTTGGTCACCTTTTGAATCGCGGGCGATGTTTGCCGGGCTTTCCTTTAGCCAGATCAAACCGCCTTTGCCTATGGGCAGGACTTGTTCTGAAGAAACCCGGGCACTGTCCTTAACGCCCAGTGTCTCGAATAAATGCTCCCGTGGTGTCGCGTATTGCAGTCCATCGGCATTCCACCAGTCACGCACCTTGTTGTAAGGATCGCGATCATCATCGCACATGACCAATAAGCCGCCTTTGCGCACCCAATCGGCTATGGGTTGATGGACATCCGGGCTGAGCGGTTTCATGCCTTGATAACTGAGCAATAGCACGCGAAAACCTTTGAGGTAATCCTTCACCGTCACATTCTCCAGTTGCACTGGGGCTAAGGGCATCCCGCGCTTGAGGAGAGGCATGGCAAGACCATAGAAGTTGCCTAGATACGCATCGCTCGGCGTAGGGTCTCCTCGGTGAAACATCAAAGAGTCACTGACGAACACGCCCAAACCCGTTGTGCCGCAATCCCAGCTAACTTTTGGCTGGCGCATATCGTTTAGCGTATTCATGACCGTCTGCACTTCTGTGGCATACGGGGCAGGGATGGGGTGCGGATCTTTCCGCGGATAGCGCCCTCGGAAAATCCGCTCCGGCCAGGGTGCCACCTCAAATTGCCAGACCTCAGGTTGGAGCAAAGAGGCCACAAGCGTTGATTCCCAATTCATGCGGTAGTCTTCCCAATCATGATTCGGGTTATCCTCGATCGGATCGTTCAGATACCATACGGTGCGGCCAGTGGAGCGCACCAGGTTCTGCATCGAGCCGTACTCGAGGAATGCTGTCTCGAAGGTACGTTCCTTCTCCTTGCCCCGATAAAAGTTCGACGAACGCGAGGTGCCAGTCCAGACCTGCGCGATATAGCCGTCGCAGCCCTTGAGCCTGGCCAAACTGGATTCGGGGCTCACGATGCCCCACTGCGCGTAGTTGATCAAACTGTGAGTTGGCACATAGCAACGCACCTTCCGCCCGGTTTTCTTATTGTACTCCTGCACGTAATCGAATACCTGCTGAAGCGCCCGGCGGTACAAGAAGTATTTCAGCTTCGAGGAGCGCCACTGCGCATCTACAGAAGAGTGGGGAGGCGCCCAATCCTCGTTATAGTACGAACGCCATTCTCGTTTAAAACCTTCCGAATACCCGCTGCGGACCCAAAACTCCGGTTCCTCCAGGTGGATCGCTTCCGCTCCTGCATCCAGGGCTCTCTGGACACCTACAGAAAGGAACTTTCCAAAGTTTGTTCCTGGACACATGTAATAAACATCGCCGCCGTGGCTGACTTTGTTGCCGTTACGGTCGGTCTGCGCCTCGTCCTCGTGGTTGATGCCATCGAAACGACCGTACAAATAATCCTGGTAATTTCCCCAGGAGACACCCGTCATGACGTGAATGCGGTAGCCCCGCTTTCTCCAGGTATCGATCCGTTCTGGCAAGCCGGCATCGATGCCATACACCATCGCCACATCCGAGCGCAGGTTTCCGTTAGGGCTCCATGCCTCAGCGGTTTGAAAACAAGTCCTTTCCAGGTCCTGTTGCGGATCGAGAGGGAATGCCGGGGGAAGGTCTGCCGCGCAGGCACCAAACGCGCAGAGGGTAGCCAACCAGGTCGAGGAAAAACGCAGGCGTTGCATATTCCAGCAAGGTAAGAACGCGCTCATCCGTGCGAAAGTTCAAAACACGGAATTCCGGTAGATAATTGTCGACCTGCCTAGATGGGCAGCGGTGCTTCTTCTCTCCGCTTGGGCTTGGAAGCCCCGTTCGATAGCGCAACAGCGCAGGTGACGAGAGTCCCTTGTTTTTCCGCAGGTTTTATGTCCAATGTCGCGTTGATGGTGCTGGCCCGGTAATCCATGATGCGCAAGCCCATCCTTTTGCTGTTGGTGCCAGGGGGATTGAAGGGTAAGCCGTCGTTTTTCACCGTGACCACCAGATTACCCGGGGTTGCCACCAAACCGATGGAAACGTGGCGGGCTTTGCCGTGCTTGATCGCGTTACTGACTGCTTCCTGAACGATCTTGTAGATTTGGGCGATTGTATTCTGCTGTATTTCGGGCACTGTACCCCGGCCTGAGAAGGTGCATGATACATCGAACATCCGCTTCACATTGCCTGCTAACTCCTTTAAAACGCCGGGCAAGTCCGCACCCTGCATGTTGAGTGAAGAAAACTGGCGTGCAAGGTTGTGTGTGTGTTCGGTGATTTCCGTGATGAGTTCATGGACCTTGGCTACATCATCCGCGCAGGGGTTCTGCTGACGTCTCAGCTTGGATTCAGTCCCCTTCAGGATTAAAGACACTCCTGCCAGTTTCTGTCCCAGGTCATCGTGTAAATCGAAGCCGATCCGCCGCCGCTCATTCTCCGCGATCTCCAGGATCTCAGCCTCCAGGCGTTTCCGATCCTCGACCACTCGCTCAAGCTTCTCGTAGGCTGCACGCAGGTCGGCTGTCCGTTCCTCCACGCGCATTTCCAACTGTTCCTGGGCGCTCAGCAGCTCCTGCTCGGTGCGCCGCCGCGCAGCACGCATCTCGGCCTCTCTCAACTCGCGTTCTACTGCCGGGACCAGGCGCGCGAGGCGTCCTTTCATGACATAATCGTGCGCGCCTGAGCGCATCGCCGAAATCGCAGTGTCTTCCTCAATGTGCCCGGAGACGATGATGAAAGGGATGTCCAAGCCATTCTCCTGCACGAGTTGAAGGGCATCTGGAGCGCTGAACTGGGGCATTGAATGGTCGGCAAGAATGACATCCCAGCTATGCTTTTGCAGGGCGCCCTTCATCTCATCTTCACTTGAGACCCGCTGGCTGGTGACTTTAAAACCACCTTTGTCCAGAGCGCGAATCAGCAAAAAGGCATCAGGTTCAGAATCTTCTACCAGCAAAACGCGGATGGCGCGTTTGGCGTGGTCATTTGAGCCATTGCCGTTGACTGCTTTGGAGGTTTTAGCTCCGGTCGCCATATCGATCTTCATTCCTTCGTTGTCAAATGGGGCCAACAGCGTAAAGGATGCAATAAATACGATGCCCCCGGCATGGGGTGGTTCCCTAGGGTCGGGGTACAGGGTTTGTACCCACTTCGGGTTCATCTGGCGGCCCTGTGTTTGCCCAATCCGCTTGCTTAAGTGCCCGCCATGTTAGAACCGCGCCGAGGCAAATCAGGGGTATGCTCAACCACTGGCCCACGCTTAAGGGAAGGGTGCTTTCGTAGGCAGCTTGGCGTTCCTTGACGAATTCTATTAAGAAACGAGCCGAAAAGACCGTGAATAGGAAGACTCCGATCAGGAGCCCCGCTGGTGTGCGATCTTTCAGCCGCTTATAGAGAAGAAAGAGGATGAAAAAGATCACTAGGTAGGCTGCCGCTTCATAGAGTTGTGCTGGGTGCCGGGGCAGGGGATCTTCCCGAGCGAATACAATGGCCCATGGCACATCGCCAGGGCGTCCCAGAATCTCTGAATTGAAGAAATTGCCAATCCGCACGAAGGCGCCGCCTAAAGCAGCCGGAACTGCGGCGCGGTCCACCAGCCAGGCAAACGAGAGATCCTTATGCCGTCTCGTGTAAATTAACAACGCGGCTATGCCCCCGATGAATCCTCCGTGGCTTGCGAGACCACCCCGCCAGAACTGAATGATCTTCTCCGGGTGGGCCATGTAGTAAGCAGGTTCGTAGAAGAACACATGCGCCAGGCGCGCTCCAAGCAGGATGCCGACAACGGTCCATACAAGTAAGGAGTCAATGTGGTCGAGGCTTTTGCCCTCCTGACGGAACTGGTAACGGCCAATCATGTAGGCTGCCAGGAAGGCCATGCCAAAGAGCAGGCCGTACCAACGAGCGGTGAGCGGCCCCAAACTCAGCAGTTCGGGGCGGGCGTTCCAAACGATATACGCAAAGGTATCCACGCGTTCTTCTATTATGCACGAAGGTGGGGATTATGCTACCAGGGTGCAACCTGCGCGAGTGGGTCGTGCCCTGGGTCTTCGCTATAATCGACCGCCCCCGGCTAGTCCTGCTTGCGCAATCGATAGAAGATTGAGCCGCTATCGCGCTGGATTGTGGGTGCGAAGGAGCTGCCTTGAACATCGGGAACCGGATACCACTGACCGCTGATTCCAGCGCCCGGGTTATTCGTCTGGCTCTCCAAAATGTAAGAGCCGTAGGCTCCAGGCCAGGAGATGTTCAGCGTGGTTCCGCTGAATCCTACCTCAAGCTTAGGCGGCACAGCAGGCTCGCTGCCGACCACTCTCAAGGTGCCATCGATCGCGAGTCGTGTTGTATCCCAGGTCAGACCGTCACTTAGTGTGGGAAGCTGGATCGAGACAAACTGAGCGGACGGAGCGGTTGGTGATGAGAGCACTTTCCATTGATCACCCGCTTGCAAAGGTTCACCAGTCGATGAGACCGAGAGCGTGCCTCCCAGGGTAAGAGCCCCGTCGCACACCAGCACATCATTCGTGAGCACCCCTGCCTGACGGCTCACCTCGATTTCTACGCGGCCCCGGAGATCGACAGCTTGGGAGAACCGAAGAACGCCGATTGAAGCTCCTGGGGAAACCGTGCCGAGCACTGTGGTTGCTCCGAGGATGCGACCGTTGCCCTGTAATCTTTGATCGGGCATGACGGACCATCCTCCATAGACAGAGCTGACGTCGAATACGCCTTCACTGCCGAGTTCAACGAGGGCGGCCAGGATGCTGGCATTGGGGCCCAGAGTTAGTTGGCCTTCAGTCACGTAAAGAGGTCCGGCGAACGAATTGGCCGAGAGAAGCTGCAATTCCCCAGACCCTGTCTTCATCATATATCCTGAGCCCGTGACAGCGTTCTCAATAATGACGCTAGCATCGCTGAGACTGTGGACAGTCAGTTTTCCCGTGAGAGTGGAGAGGGAACCGCCGACACGCAACTGGCCGGCTACGGCACCCATCGAGCAGTCGCCGGAGAAAGTGAGAGGCCCATCCCAGCGGTTCATACCATCGAGGTTTGCCAGCGCGCCCATTCCGCCACTGCCCGAACCGGTGATGGCGAGAGATTCGGTACTGATCTGGACATTATTCGACAATCCGAGTGTCCCGCCATTGTTGACGAGTGTTCCCATCGTGCCGGCCCCTAGCGCCTGCGGGTGAGCAATCGCCAATATGCCTGCGTTGACACTGGAATTACCCGAGTGCGTGTTTGCACTCGATAACACCTGCGTTCCTGTTCCGATCTTGGTGAAGCCCAGGGTCCCTGCATAGTTACTGAGGGTTCCGCTGTAACTGGCGTTCTTGTTATTCGCGCCAATCACCAGGCTGAACGTTGATCCGCTGACAAGCTCAAGAATCCCGGACGCCGGAGTCTCGCTGTGTAACGCGCCGACCGTCTCCGAATCAATGGTGCCGGTTGAGGCTATCCGCAAACGGGCGCCTGGGCCGAAATGCACCGTCGAGACATTAGGGATCGTTCGGTTACCGAGCAGTGTGGTTGCACCTAATTGCAACATAGCGTTCGTTTGGATCCATACGTCGCCGAGAAAATCGTTCGCGGTTCCCGACGGACGATCAAAGACAATCCGCCGACCGGGGAAAAATGGGCTCTCGATGTGAACATCGCCTGAACCAGATAGACGGTTTGCGAAAGTCGTGCGATCGCTGGAACCGGCCTGGAGGATGGTATCGCGCAACAAGGCCAGGTTCCCGGAGAACTGGCTGTTGGAATTGGTCACCAGGTTCAAGGTGCCGATGCGCACCTTGCGCGCAGGGGACGCCGGGACCGTAAGATTATTTGGCACTATGACAGCCGCATCCAACAAAAGCGCCAGATCGTTTGTGGAGGTCGCTGCATCTCCCAAAGAAATGGCGCCGCTTCCCAGGGCATTGCCATGACCTGCTATGATTTGCCCACCGCGTATCACCAGGCCGCTGGAAAATGTGCTGGGTGCTGCCAGACGTTGTGTGCCCGTGCCAGCCTTGATGACTTGCAGGGTGATGCCCCCCGCACCGGCACTGTTACTGATGCCGCCCAGGAAAGATCCAGAATGATCATTGGCACCAATCGTAAGTTTTCGGCCTCCAGAGGCGGCGAAAACAGCTCCTGTTCCATTGAGAGCGCCAACTGTGACGTCCAGGCTCCCCAAGCTGAAGCGGCCTGAAAGTAGAAGATCCGTGTTCGGCATTTGCACGGGGCCTGAGCCCATCAGTTCCAACGAATTCACGGTTCCTGCCGCGTTAATACTCAAGCTGCCTTCAAATAAGTTTGTCCCGCCGAGGACCAACCGTGACGCACCCGTCTTATTGATCACGCCTGAACCAGCTATGCCGCCAGTGATTCGAAACTCGGAGTTTGCGATCAAGTTCCATGTAGCACCCTGGTTGGTGACGCTTCCCACGATCGTTAGCGCCCCGCTTGTGGAGGACCATGTCTGTGCCCCAGCGATCGTTGTATCCGCCGCCCATGTGTTTGCGCCAACGTTGGTCAGGCCGCTTAGGATGGCCAGCGGGTTTCCGCCCAAGTGAAGCCCCGAGGCGTTGAGGCGCACAAAGCGGGTCCAAGCGAGCAGGTTGTTCTCATTTGTGGGAAAATTGCTCCCGTTGAACCAAAGCGCTGTTCCATCCTCCGGTTGTCCAGCGAGCCAGTTGGCTCCTTCTGACCACGTGTTTCCCGTACCGGCACCTGACCAATACGCTATTGCTGAGGAGTCCAGGATGTTGACCGTGATGGTCGTGGTAGCCTGCTTCAGCGGATAAAGACCGCCGTAGCCGGAGTCTTGTACAGTCACTTGAAGCGGGATGCTGAACAGTTGTGGGTTTTGCACAAACACGTTCGAGTAGAGCAGCAGTGTTCCTGTGCCAGGTTCCAGTTCAAAAACGTTGGTCCATTCACTGCTGAGCAATTTGTACGTCAGCGTCTCCATCGGTCCAGTTTTAGCGGACACAGTCCCCAGGACAGTGCCGGCGGGGGCATCGCGCAGGACAGTAAATGTCTGGTTGCTCATGACAGGCACGTAATTGAGATCGACCGCAGCGAGGGCCGACCCCGGAATCGTATTTGTCGTGCTGCTGCCCGGAACGCGCCATGCGACTTGCACGTGATCATCACCGCCGCCTTCCTTATGCAGGACCTGCAGGTAGTACCGGCGTCCAACGGTCAGCCAAAGGGAAGGGGATGCTTGCGTTGCATTTGCTGTCCAGTTCGAAGGTGAGGTGTGCCCTGCCAGGTACGCGATTCGAACGAGGTTCTCGGGCGTGTCGTCGCTCGACAACCACAGCTCGGAAGCATCATCCGATGCTACGAAAAACCGATAGTCTCCAGTGGTGGGCGGGATCAGCAAAGCCCGAATGCGGGAACCATAATCATCCCCTGTGTTCTCGCCGGAGACCAACCCCGTCAAGGTTTGAAACTCCGAGGGTTGAGACGGGTAAGAAGGATGCTTTAAAAGGTCACTGACCGCGTTGCCCCCCCCCTGTATTAAATATTTCACGACGAACGACTGAATTGACCTGGTTGCTGGCCACGATATTGACTGTCACCGTTGCGTTGCTCGAATACCGCGGAGTGCCTGAGTCGTAAGCGGTGACCTGAAGTGTCAGGGTGCTGACCGCGAGCGAGCGCAGCATGGCTTCGTTCGCCACGGATACATCCCCTGAGTTAGTATCCAGTTTAAAAAAGGCCATGTTGCCGCCGGTCATGGCAAACGTATGCGTGTCTGCCTGATTCACGTCGGTTACCGCTACCCGGCCCACTCTGTATCCGGTAAGCGCATCTTTTCGGAGTGTGGTAGTGAATCCCGCCGCGTGCGGGAAATAATTCATCGGGAACGGAGCCAGGTATAACCCGGGAATGATATTCGTTTGGCCACCGGTTGCTGGTCCACTCCAGGCAACCTGGATGTGATCATCGCCGCCGCCTTCCTTGTGGCGGGCCTCAATATAATACCCCTGGCCAGCGATGAGCGAAATGAGGGCTGACCGTTGTGAAACCGATTTGTTCCATTGTTGATAACCAGCCGCGCCTGAGAGATAGGCAATTCGAACCAGCGAACCAGAGTTGGTGGTGGTGCTGAGATAAAGATCGCTGCCGTCATCGCTGCAAATCCAGAACCGATAGCTGCCACTTTGAGGCGGAATCAGGTATCCTCGGATGGTTGAACCGAAGTTGTCCTTCCGATTCCGGGGTGCGTCAAATGAGGGGAGTTGTTGCTCCAGGGTAGGGTCGCGTGGCCACCGCGAATTACTGGTCATCAAGGCTACTGTGTTTCCTGATCCCACGCCGTCGTAGGCTGCGTAACTGATCGAGCCCGGCTGGAAAGGTGTCAAATTCGTTACCACCGTAATGCTGACCAGCCCAGTGGAAGTTAACGGACTGCTCACGTGACTATCCCTCACGGCTATTGCCAAAGAAATCTCCGCAGGGTCAACCGCTCGTGTGACCGTTATGATGCCTGAAGAGTCCACTGCGAAACGGTTGTCTATATTTCCGCCAACAATGGAGAAACTGAGCGCCTGGAACGAATCGGCATCGTCCACTTCCAGTTTTCCCAGCATGGTGCCCGCCCTGGTCCCTTGCAACATGGTGATCTGCAACGGAGACACAACGGGAGCGTCATTGACGTCGCGCACCGCTACGACAACCCGGCGGTTCAACTCAGTCTTGGAGCTGTCCTCCAAATTAACGAGGTCAACAAACAACTCGAACTGCACCGTCAACATGGTATTGGTCGCAAGCCGCCGGTAATCGAGCCAGGCGTTGTCCGCCACTGTCAGAAGCCCGTTTGCATCGATCGTGAAGGTATTGTCAGTGTTGCCACCCGTGATGGCGTAGGAGTAAGAACCAGCCCCCGTGCGCGGCGATACCGTTCCCACCACGGTCCCGACGGGGACGTGTTCCGCAACCGAGAAGCGGTCTGGCAAACGAGCCTGGGTCACACTACCTGTAATGGAATAATATCCCAGGCTGCCATAGCTGGTGAACCCATCCGTGAGCGGATTATTCCTGCCCGCGCCGGTCACCCTGAAGGTGTAGGTGCCTGCAGGCACCGAGGTATTGATCACAGCGGAAAGAGAAGTTTGAGGATTGTTACTTGCGACCACCACTTCCTCCGCGTTCACAAGCGTGGCGGAGATCGCCAGGTTAGCCCAATCACCCACTGGCTTTGCTGTTAGCGATACCGTTCCACCAGTCGTAGTGAACTGGAATGAATCAACGTCCTCAGTGGTTTCAATCACCCCTTCGCCTGACGCCGCGTAATTTGCGTAAAGTTCCAAGTAACGTGCACCGTCCAGCCAAGTGCCCGTGTCATCGGTCCGGTAGGATACCCCACTGTTCTGTGTGACGATTACATTGAGCGCGTCCTGAGAGTTATTGGCGTCCTGGTACTCGCCCTGAGCCCACGTCGTGACATTCTGGTAGTAGCCTGCGCCCATGATGGGCGCCCAACCGGTCGCCCCACTGCCGTGCCCTCCGAAGTAACCGTCCGTGCTGGTGCCTTGATGTCCCAGATTCAACGTGTGGCCCGCTTCGTGTGATCCGACTTCTGCCGCGGATTTTCCACTGGTATAAATCGACCAGCATACAGTGTCGCTACCCCAATCCCAGGAACCGATATAGGCGACGCCAGCCGCACCGCTTGGCAACGCGGCCGTACTTGGTGTGAAAACGCATATCTGGCGGCTACCCGCGGGAGCATTCCGGTACACTTCAATATCAGTGGTTACGTTGATGTTGAAAGGCATGTAATCCTCCGCTACACGCTTCCAGACATCCTTGATTTGGGAGTTACTCACGCTGGGCTTGGGATAGCTCACGCCGCCCCAGGAGGGGGTGTATCCACCGAAGAAATCCAACAGGAGCACCGCCTTGGACCCGGGATAACTTTGAAGAGATACAATGTTGCTGTTGTAACCAGGAACGTAATCTGGCACGGCGTCGGGCCGGAGTGGAGGCATGTTAGCTGTTTCCTCAAGCGATTCCTCAGCGTGGTCAGCCAGCGGCATGGTCATGCACAGCACTTCCTCCAACCGCCGTTGCCAGAGCTCAGGCGAGCCGTTGGGGCCGGTAGGCTCCACTCGAAACGCCCGCTTGCTTCCCCAGAACTCCACCACGCCAGCCAGCAAGCCAGCCTTGCTGCCAGCGGGTGGTGTGAGAAAGAAGAATTTGCCAGTTTCGGGTTCGGTTAGCTCGCCGGAAACGTAACTCAGTTGTTCCTGACGAAACTGGGTGAGTTGCACAGTGCCCCTGGCGACTTGCTTGCCCGGCAATTGAAATTCGATTGGGGTCCCAGGTGCTGCGTTGCTGAGATTGCGCAGGAAGTTCGCACTCCACTCCGTGCTCGGCTGACCCAGCTCGCGTAGAGCATGGGCATAGGGATTGATCGCCGGGTTCATCTCACGCGAAGGCGCATTGGAAGCCGCAGCCGCAGGAACTGCTGTTGAGCCTGCCGTTTGTGACGACTGCCTGGATTCCTGCTGCTGATCTGGTTTGAGGGGCGGTGAAGGATTCCGCGTTGCGGTTTTAGGAAGCCAGAGAGCCAGGAAAAGCAGGATGGCACAACAGAGAGCGGCGATGACTTTCATTATAGCAAGGGTAGATTATTACTTTCCACCATGAGAGCGAGGAAAAAGGCGCGACAAGATTTTTTATTCACCCACCCGCAGCTTTACTCTTCCGATTCTCTCGTCTCTTGGCATGGTTCATGCCCTGTCCTGCACATACTCAGCCGCTGGGCGGCTGGTTCTTTTTAAAATGAGCATCAGAAAAAAAGGGATAGCGTCATTTCTTATCGAGGTTTTGCTATTTGCGTTCCTAGCCAGCCACGGCACAGCACGAGCCGAGGGAAACGCGGACTTGCACCTCGACTTGTTGAAAGTGGGGACACAAGTGTACTCAAATGTGACAGTGACCACCCGTGCGGCTGAATACGTTTTCATTCAGCATGCGGCTGGCCTGACCAGCTTAAAGACGTCCGAACTGGACGAAGAAACCCGAACCGCCCTCGGGTATGTGGTTAAGAAAAGGGTCACGGCCCAAACCACCTCCGACTGGGCGAAGCGGGAACTGGGCAAATTGGAGCCAACAGGGACGAACCTGGCTAGCGTGCTGCCCCCTCAGCTCATCCAGAACTGGACCTCCCGGGCGCGGACCGTTCCTCGTTTGGGAGTTGGAGCCATGGCCATCGCCGCAACGGTGCTGCTGGGCATTCATCTCTTCTTTAGCTACTGCTCCTTGCGGATCTGCAAGAACGCAGGGACCGCACCCGACTTTCTAATCTGGATGCCTTTCTTTCAAATCCTACCGATGCTGAGCGCGGCCAACATGTCCCGCTGGTGGTCCCTGGGGATGTTCGTTCCTCTATTAAACATCGTTGTCGCCATTCTGTGGTCGGTGAAGATCGTTAAAGCGTGTGCCAAAGGCACGCTGACCGCTGTTTTGTTGATACTGCCGGTCACAAACATTCTCGCGTTTCTCTACCTGGCATTTTCATCTCCCAAACCCGCAGCGCCTGCCAAAGGCACACGCACCCGGGAGATCATGACGCTCGAAGCCGCTTAACCGTCGCATTTGAAAAAGCGGGCGGACGGCGTTAGTATCTGCGCACGACAACCTTTATGCGCACATCGCTAATCATTGCTGCCCTGGTTTCAAGCACGCTGCTTGGCTTCACTGAAGCTCAAACAACCATATCGCTATTCAATGGCCGTGACCTTTCCGGCTGGGTGACCGACGTCCCGGCGAAGGACAAAGATACCAATCTGCCTCCAAGTTTTGTTGTACGTAGCAATCTCCTGGTAAGCATGGGCAACCCGCCCGGCCACCTGGTTTCGGAGAAACAGTACAGTAATTACCGGCTGGATGTGGAGTATCGCTTTGCAGGCGAGCCGGGCAATTGCGGTGTGCTCGTGCATGCATCGAAACCGCGAGCGCTTTACGAGATGTTTCCGCAATCCGTCGAAGTGCAACTGATGTCGGGCAACGCTGGAGATTTTTGGGTCATCCGGGAGGACATCGAAGTCCCGGATATGGAAAAACGCCGCGGTCCCAAGGAGAAATGGGGTGGGGGAGACAAGGATGCTCGCAGGATTCTGAATCTAACGGATAACTCGGAAAAGCCTCCCGGGGAGTGGAACAAACTGAAGATCGAATGCCTGGACCGAACCATAAAGGTTTGGGTAAATGGCGATTTAGTGAATGCTGGGTTTAACTGCACCAAGAACGAAGGCAAGATCGCCGTGCAAGCCGAGGGTTCCGTTGTGGAGTTTCGAAGAATTGAACTCACGCCTCTGCAAACCGGGACGAGGTGATAACGCTTCGGTCCGACAAATCCGTCTGGGAGCTGACTCTGCCAATAATCGAAGGCAAAGGCCGGTGGAGTGTGCACCCGGAAAAGGTTTCGGACGACGAACCAATCACTTCTCAACAACGCTGAAACCTTCAGGCCCGAGGACTGTGCCATCTGCCATGGTGAAAGGGCTTGTTCCAAAGTTCACCGTGACGACCTGGCCGCTCGCAAACCGGGATTGTTGTACGTTCCGGTCCTTGGTGAGGAACCGATGCTCCAGCATTTCCGAGTATCCGCTCTTGCGAACGTGAGGGCAGGTATTCCTGTAGCTTTCGACAAATCGTTCCCGGTTCTCTTCCCAAAGTTTGCGTGTGAACATGAACATGGGCGGTGTGCCGTAAAGCACGTTGAAGAGATCCCGTTTGCGCCAGATGGCAGGTAGCTTGTTGTTGTAATCGCCCCAATACCATTGAGCCACGACGCAATCGTGATACACCAGTTCCCAAAGGGGTAATCGGTACTTTTGGCCGACCTGAAATCGGGCAACGTTGTTGGGAACATTCGTCCAGATCACCTGCATGCGCCGGCCGGCATCCGGCACACGATACGGTCCCAGGCTCAGCATACCCTCGAAATAGTGCAGAAACGGAACGGACGCGTCATGGCCCGTTTCACACCCTGTGACCAGCTTGGAGTCTTTGGAGATATACTCAAGGAGCTTCATCTTCCATTGCTTGCTCTCGGTGCGTGTCATCGGGTGCTCCGGGCTGAAGCATTCATGCCACGGAGCAGCGGTGGTTGTATCAATGAACCGCGATTTGTAAGGATGCGTCTTCAGTTCGGCGGGGATGCGTTCGCGCGCGTAATCGGGTGCGCGTTTGTCGCAAATCACGCCACAGTGGATCATGGAGCCGTCCTTGGTTTCTACCCCCCAACCCTTAATCCAGTTCCTGTGGGCGTCCAGAATGATGTCCTTTGGCCAGGCGTTGGTTGTCCAATCGCTGTGTATCCAACTCAGTTTAGGGAATTCCTCTGGATTCATAACATCCTGATAGATGTCATAGCGGCTAGTGAGCACCCCGAGGTCGTTCAGCGCTTTGAGATTCTCGGGTGTTTGTGCATTGCTCCACAGAATCCGCTCGATGCCGGCCGCTTTCAAATCTCTGACGATCGCTACGGCATCACGATCCCAACACCAAATGTTCACTGCCCCAACCAACAGATCCACGTTCTCGTTTTGCTTGCGCTTCTCGGAGAGCGTCTTGATCAAACCGGTATCCTGCGCGTGCTTGCGGTAGCGTTTGGCGATCGCAACGTGGCCTCCTTCATCAAAGAAGAAATAGCGGAGTTTGCGAGTGTAGCCGAGCGAACCACGCTGTGGCTCCCACTCTGGAGCCACGCCCATAAGCGAATCATTTCGCACCATCTGTATGGAGGCATCATCCGGCGTCTCGATAATGACGCCGTGCCCGGCCTGGCCATCCGTTACTCCCCAGAACGCCATGCAAATGCCATGTCCTCCGAATGCAATCAGGCGGTGCAGGGGAATGTCCTGCTCCTCGACGGGGTAACTGATGCCTTCGTTCATGGGGATCACGAGGTAATCGCCGGGTTTGCTACGAAACGGATGCGGATAGCGCAATCGGTCCGCTTGAGCCCCGGCGCCCGATAATTCAAACAGCACCTCAGGCTTGTTCGGTTCCAGTTTTAGAACGCCACTTAGTTCCAAACCGGAAGGGCCGTGCACGTGCTTCACTCGGATGGAGTCCCTGTCCTTTGAAGCACCGATGTCGATCATGCCCGCCGTAGTGGTGGCGTGCTGAGTCCAGTCGCGGCCAGTCCGCAAATCTCGGACAGAAAAAGCACCGTTTGAAGGAGTGAATGCCAGTTCGATGAGTTTATTGTTGATCACTAGCTGCTGTGGGAGGTCGCGAGGTCGCACGAACCTGGGATCACTGGATTGGATCATCTTGAAATCGTCCACCCACGCTTTGACGGTGCCGTGTCCAAGAATGCGCGGCTGCATGTGGGTCACGCCATCTGGAATGAAGATCCGTGCCTGGAGTTGCTGCCAGCCGCCGGTTTTGGATGCAGGACGGTCGCCATACGACCAATCAATGACCTTGGACTCGGCGTCCCAGAGCGACGCACAGAGTGAAAGCTCTCCGTCTCCCTCTCGATTCACCGCAATTGAAAGCTCATAAACCTGGCCTGGTTCAACGGAAACACGTGAGCCCGGGTGGAGGCTCCAGTCCTCGGTGCCGTGGTGATTGATCAACCCGGAGTATTGTCCGGAGTGCTTGAATTGGGCGTCCTGCTGGAAACTCCCGGCCTCTTTTTCGCGTGTCCAAAATGACCACCCGGTCACGCCTTGTTCCAATCCGCCATTAGTAAACGATTGGGCCAAGGAGACGCGTGCCAGGCAAATCAGTCCGAGCAAAAGTGAACTACGCAGCATGTGCTGCATCATACGGACGGTGCCCGGCCAATGCACGTTCAATGCTCATTGGGCTCATTGAAGATAGCCTTGATTTACTTCGGCGCAACCCACTGACATGCTTTGGGGGAGGAACGCCGTGATTATTCCGTCTAGCTCCCCATGAAGAAAAACTCTCGGCTCTTCTTTCGTTCGGCATCGCCTTTGTGCGTGGCCATAATGGGCCTGTTGTTCATTGGAACGCATTCCTGCTGGGGTGCCGATTCGAAACCTGAGGCGTATTTTTTCAAGGGAGACTCTGCGAACTGTTTCGCCGGTGATCATCTCACCGGTGCCACTTACTACCGTTTTGATACGAACGGCTTCTTTGAGGAAACCGCACGGGAGCACATGGGAATATTTCCTTTTCGCTCGGGCACATGGAAGCAAGACACGAATGGCACTGTCACGCTCGTCGCCACCAACAAGACCTCTGGCTTCGCCAAGGAGGATCGAGCCTGTCCGATGATGTACAAGAATCGTGTTTTTCTGCTTTGGCCCGATAAGAGTTGGGTTAACAACACCCAGGCTGTGATCGATAAGATCGACTTTCCTGCCAAGAAGCTCCACGTGTACAACCCTTTTCTAATCTCGGAGGGGGACTACACGAACGCGCTTGGGAAGTCATACCCTTTTAAGTACTACCCGCACTTGAATCCGCCGGAATCTAAGTGAGGGCCGCCGCACAAAATTGGTAGCGCGGCTTCGCCGTAGGCCGCCGATATCCAAAAACCACAGACGCCTCAATGAGTCCTAAGAAGACGCTGGAACGGCCTACTATTCGGATCGCTGGCCGTTACTGCAGTTCGTGATTGCGCCCTGGTTGGGGAACGGACCTGCGAGTTACGTGGTTTATGCGATCTGACAGGCTTACCAGTCCGTGACGCGGTAGTCCTTGAGGAATTTGCCCCAGATATGTTCTCCTGTATTGAAGCCATTGATGATGGGGTCCACAATTCGGGCGGCACCGTCCACAATATCCAGTGGCGGATAGAACTGGTTGTCCTGCACCTTCCGCGCGGCAATAGCGGCTGGGTCCTCATCGGTCACCCAGCCTGTGTCCACGGCATTCATATGGATGCCATCTGCGTGATAGTCGGCTGCGGAAGTGCGGGTCATCATGTTCAGCGCTGCCTTGGCCATATTGGTATGGGGGTGGCGCGTCGTCTTGAATCGGCGGTAGAACTGGCCTTCCATCGCGGAGACGTTGACGATGTGCTTGTCCCGCTCTGAGGTGCGAAGCATGAGCGGCTTGAGCCGGGCGTTGAGGATGAAGGGCGCAATGGCATTAACCAGGTGAACTTCAAGCAGCTCTATGGAGGGCACCTCAGCAAGTTGCATGCGCCAGGAATTGTGGTCGCGCAGATCGGTCTGCTGTAGGTCCTGGTCCAGCTTGCCCACTGGGAAGAGGGCCTTCTGACCAGTGAGTTCCTCATGGAGCAAGGGGATTTGGGATAGCTCTGCGGAACCAATAAGGCCAACGGGTTCGGGCTTGCTCAGGGCAGGGGAGGACGTGGTGCCGGTTTCCGGCAAGAGATGGTGGCCGCGCAAGCCTTCGTAGTCGCCAAGCAAGCGCTGCGCCTCGTTGGTCAGGGAACCCAGCGATGTCCTTTCCTGATCCATCATGTGTTCATAGAAGGATGGCGGGCGCCGCACCGTCTGACACGCGTTGTTGATAATGAAATCCAATCGAGAGCGGGTGGTGGCCAGGTGTTGGCAAAATGCCTCCACGCTGCGGGTGTGTCGCAAATCGAGCCCGTAGATTTCCAGGCGGTCACCCCATTGGGCGAAGTCTGGCTCACGTGCATAACGGGCCGCTGAATCGCGCGGGAAACGCGTCGTCACGATCAGATGCGCGCCTGCGCGCAAAAGTCGAATGCCAGCCTGATAACCGATCTTCACGCGCCCGCCCGTGAGCAAGGCTACGCGTCCTCTCAAGTCGGCATGTTCGCTTCGCTTGCGGAAATTGAGGTCAGCGCACTCGGGGCAGAGCCGGTCGTAGAAATGATGCAGGGTTTCATAGTGCCGCTTGCAGATGTAGCAGCGTTGTGGATCGACGGCATTCCGGGAATCAGGGGCGCTTTCGATCTCGTCACTTGGGAGGTCTGGCGCTGGCAGGGGATTGGGTGTCGTGAACACTGGACGGCTGCGCAGTTGGCGAATGCCGGTCTGATTCAGAGTCTCCTGTTCCCGCTGGATCTTCTCCAGCTTGAGCTGGCGATTCCGGGCTTTGGTGAATCGGCGTTTCTCTCTGGGGTCGGGCTGGAAAACATCCCCAGCGGCCTTGATCAGCCGCGAGTATTCATCCGGGGAAAGTCCCGCCATCAGGCTGCGATTCGCCGCTGCTTTTTCCAGGGCCTGGATGGCAGCGCGCAACTGATCAGTTACGTTGTCAGGGGTCATCGGTATCAAAATCGTTTCTGCGGACTGGCGGTGAGCCAGCAAACGCGAACGGCGACTGTAACTGTTTGGCGACCCCCGCACAAAAAGATAATGGAGGTTCGGGAGGCAGCGTGGAAACGATTAGCCAGCCCAGACGATGTGGCGGCACTTCGGAAAACTTGAGCAGCCAAGGCTGTTTGCCGCTCCTCTTGGCCACACGGGGCACGAGGCGATTGCCGCATTTGGGACAGGTCGAGGAGGATGAATAGCGTAATTCGAGAAACCTGGGGTGTTCCGAATTTGTGAGGCTGCTTGCGGCCATGGCAGGAAGCCTGCCAACAACTTAGGCTTAAGGCGGGGCCCTGATACCGGCAGCTTGGTGACCGAGCGGGGGTACAGAAGTCTCCAACCGTTTTCCAAAAGCTTAGCAGCTCACGACTCTTGCGATATCGCCCGGAAGTGCGGTCGTTTGCACCAAGAGGCCAGGCAATTGTATGGTGGAGATCGTGTCGCGAAGCTCATCGAGTTGGACGGATGACAAGCCATCCACGTAATAATCCTGCGTTTGTTCGCGTCCACGTACTTTGAAGGCCCAATAGTGTCCGCCTCGCCAAATTCGGTAGCGAATCGATTCTAGTTTAGCCCAGGGAATCGTTTCGCAGGAAGAACGTTCGGCGATCTCAATGCCGTCCGGTTTAAAGGTGAGCTTTGCCGGATCTCGCACCTGCATGTTCCAGAACCGAAACGACATCATCATGGCAGTGATTCCGCATGCGAAGAAATAGGCATCATCCCAGCGATCCACGAGGTCAGTAATGGCAATTGTCAAAGACGCGGCACCAGCTATAAAGGCAGCAAGGGCTATCTTCTTCTTTAGCGTTGAGGGTTTCGTCTGGAAAACTCGTGGGACGTCGAATTGATTCATTTGTTCGTGTTAAGTTTCTTGTTGATAAGGTTATTCAACAGGCGCCAGCGGCGACCCTGGATGTGTCGTCCACTGTCCAAAAACTAGCCGTGTCGATGTTGCTTCTGATCCTGAGCCTATTGATGGCAATTCATCATTGGCGTTGGGTATGGCTGATTGTCGAGCAAGTTTGACGAAAACCGAATTCAAATGATGCTTTCGACAAAAGTTTCATAAGCACTGCTCGACTAAAGAAGCAGGATGCCTGCCAGATTTGACTTGGAGGCCGGTTTCAACCGCCTGGCAATAAAACAGTGGGTGCCTGGGGGACCACAGTTCTTCGCTGACTCGGAGACGGTAGTCACCGAGTTCGAAGTTGATCTCATCGAAAAGCTTTTCCGGATTCGCGATTGCCGTATTTATTCGGTCGGGGGTTGTATCGGTTTGGCAGGCGCAGCACATTCGTTTAACCGGACAACCAGCAAGAAGACGGAATTCCACATCGCTTGTTTTCCTCCACTTTCATTTCGCCGTTGCCCAATGACGGACTCGTATTTGCGCCAAGCTTCTCAACTCAGTCTATCCCGGTTGTCAGCCCGCCGTTGATGCATCGCCGGAATGCCCCGTGAAAACAGGCACTTTTGTGAGGTGGTGGGCCCAGAGGGATTTGAACCCCCGACCAAGCGATTATGAGTCGCCTGCTCTAACCGCTGAGCTATGGGCCCGTGTTGGACAGGACACAACTTTGCCTGCATGAGGGCTGGCGGCAAGCTAAATTCAACCTGGATAGACCTGCTCGTACCTGTTCGTGCTCCCGGCAAAGTCCTGATCCAGGGTAGGTCGACATTCACTCAATGGCCACCGACAACCCGATCTCACCCGTCATCTTACGGGGACAGAACTTGTCGCACCCGGTAGAATTGAGCATTGGTTGTGATGTCGAATGGCAAGATCAGGATCGCGTTCGTGGTCTGGGCGGTGATAAGCCCCCCAACGTCATGCCATTCGGGAGTGCCGAGCTGATCAGCAGACTCCACCTGATACTCCGCGCCTAACACGGTCGGCCAACCCAACGCAAGGGTGTTCGTTGCCGTGAGGCTGAATTGCGTGAATAGGAGTTCCGTGAATAGCTTGCGCGCCTGGCTTGTGAGAACCTCCCGCTGGCAGGGGAAGCCGTTACCCATTTCGGCTGGCACTTTTCCAAAAGGGGTGCTGCCGCAATGCTGACAGTCCGCTGCAGGGCGGCGGCGGAAGCGTATGGACGGTTGCTAATATTTCAAGAGAATGCGTTCAATCTGTCTTCGGAACGATTAATGCCATTGGGATTGACGAGCCGAGAAGCCGAGGTTCTCTTGTGGGTGGCTCAGGGGAAAAGCAACCCGGAAATCGGAATCATCCTGGGCACCGCCTCCCGAACGGTTCAAAAACATCTGGAGCACATTTTTGCAAAACTGAGGGTCGAGTCTCGCACAGCCGCCGCACGGACTGCTCTGGAGGCCATGGGTTGGGGTGAGAACTCTGCTTTCTCTGATGACCAGCCAGCAACGTGAATCTGGCCTCACTTACCCAGGAAGGCTCTTTAAGCGGTCTTGCGCGAACCATCGACTCGTTGTCCCGACGGAGCATAGAAAGAGTGGGTATGCTCAGGCACCATGAAGAACTGCACCAGCCATCCATGTTTGGGAAAGAGACTCAAGGAGACCATCTCTCGGAATACCGGTTCGCCACCTGTCCGTGCATCGCTCCGCATCGGAACAGGTGGCGAACGAAACGTAACTATTTATTTAACCAACCGATAGAACATCTTGTTGTTCGTCACCGGGACATAAACCGTGAAGTTCGTGCCGATGGTGTAGGGAGTGGTGTTTACCAAGGTCCAAACCGCAGAAGCCGGGTCCAGTGAGGGCGAGCTTTGGAGCTTGTAGCCCGCCGGCAACGTAGGCCAGGAAATCTGCTGGACCATCCCGGTCGCGAGGCTGGGAGCTCCGGGGATGACTCCGGGCACAGGCAAGTAATCCAGTTGATCCGCGGTCAACGCGCCGCTGGTGATGCGCACCCGGTCCATAAGCCCAACATAGTTGTTCCACAGGCCCGGTTCCGCGCCGATCACGAATGTCGTATCTGTGCGGGTGAAGATCACACCGCCAGTGTAACTCACCGTATCGCCCAGCACTCCGTCCACGTAGAAGCGCATCTCTTTGCCATGCTCATACACGGCTGCGACATGATGCCACAGCCCGTCATCCGGGATGGTCGCATTCGAGGGAATGTCCGCGACGCCGTAAGCGGTGGCAAACAGCTTGCGTTGGGTGGTGACGGAGAAGGAGAATGCCCCGCCAGGCCCGTTATTCCCGAACAGCACCGAACGCTCTTGCGGTTGAGCGCCGAACTTCACCCATGTTTCCAAGGTGAAACTGGGGCTTGCCGTGTCCAGTGAAATCAAGCTGTTCAGGTCTGGCACCTGAACGTAGGTCCGGGAAGCAAAGCTCAGCGAATAATCGGTGGCGCTGCCGCTCGGCGTGTCGGTGCTAACGGTCGGGCTGGTGATGCCGGCCAGGTAATTCTCGGAGCTAATGGCCGGTCGGGCCACCGCAAGTGAATTTTGGCACGGTAAAGCCGTCTCGTTGAAGTTGTAGGCCACCACGGTCTCGGCGATCGGAGCTTTGACGGTGGCTGCGGTCGAATCCAGCTCTGCCGCCGAGAGGAACTTCTTATGAACGCGCATGCGGTCCAAGGAACCTGTAAAAGGATTGTCCAACCGTTCGCCGCCGATGGTCAGATAATTGTTGGCCGGGGCTTGGAATACGCCTGTAAACTCTACCGCGGTGGGAACACCGTCGAGATAGAACGTCACGCCCACACCGGGTTGCCAGGCGGCAGCGATGTGGTGCCAGGCACCATCCATGGGCATCGGCAGGTTGCTTTCAATATCCGCCACTCCAAACGCGGTGAGGACGATTCCGCTGCTCATCCAGCCGAGCTTGTAAGTGCCGCCGTAACCGACGATGCCAGCCAGAGTGTGAACTTCGTTGATGTAGTCCCATTTCGCCCAGGTCTCAATCGTGAACGCGTTCGTCTGGACCCCCAGGACCGGGTTGGGGCTGTCATTGACCACCAGAAAGCCGGTACCGTTTAATTGCACCGCCCTGTCGTTAGCCAGCATCGACGGCGAATCCGCAACGAGGGCTGGGTGGTTGGCGGGAATGATTTCCCGGCCCAAGGTCCCGATCAAGTTACCGTCCTTGCTGGTAGTCGTCTGCGAACTGGGGCCTTCGTTAAACTCGAAGGTGGCCAGATTTGCAGCGTCTGCAATGCAAAGGCCAGCCAGTACAGCTCCGGCGGCCAGACATTGTGTTTTTGAGAGTATATGTCGTCGCATCATGTGTCCTGTGTTAGTATGGTTTCCATCTGTGGCCGCGCTGCTCAACTCCATTCCCCGTTTGAAGCTGCTGCATGGGATAGTCCCAATTCGCCACTGCGTGCCGGTTGGCACGCCAGCTTCAATGAGGCCAGCGCCAGCCCACGCATTGCTCTAGCCAGTCGTCCCAGAATCACGAGCGTCACCCCACAATCCCCGACGCCTTTCGCCAAAAGCATGCTTGATTTCATGACCTGACTAGCCGTGTCCCAATCGCAGCACACGGCCCGGTTTCATGAATCATTGATGCAAAATAGCTCGGAATAGACCCGGGTCAAGCTACTTATCTTTACCCGTGCTCTCTAACCAGTCAGCAGTCCCCTTTGCGGATGGAAACGACGACCCGCGACAGCCGCCACCACTCAGTCATCGAACCAACCACGCCGCGCACGCCTTCAATGAAAGTGCAGGCAAAGTATCTGGTATTTCAAAGGCGGTGGGTATGGTCACATTTCAAAAATGTCTTCGATGGTTAGTTTGAAAAGTCGCGCCACCTTGAATGCCAACGGCAAACTCGGATCATACTTCTCGGTCTCAATGGCGTTAATGGTTTGCCGGGACACACCAAGTTTGTCCGCCAGATCGGATTGCGACCATTCCTTCGCCACCCGCAGTTCACGCAATCTGCTCTTCATTGGTAACGGCGTTTGAAAACAGAGTAGCCGACGCCAAAGAAAACGTAGGTCAGACAAAGGATGGTCGTGCAATTGGCGAACGGCATACGTTCAAAGTGCATCCCCGTGGTTTGGGCGATGGCGTCCCAAACTCCCGCATTGTTTAGGATAAACCAGGTCGCAGTGAGGAAAAGATAAGAGAGGGTTGAAAACAGGAATGCTTCTAGAGCGATGCGGCGATGCAATTCGTCCATGCCGCGCACCCATCGCGCGGTGCTTCGCACGTAGAGCAAAGTGGCGATGAGTGGTATCAGTCCTATCGCCGCCCGCAATGCCAGAGGCCAGTCTTTGTGCTGCTCGATCCAGTAGATCCCTGGCAGGTCGGTGAGGAATGCCAGGAGCATCCAGCCGCCGCCAGCTTTCAACGAGGCGCGCCACGAATACTGCTCCCCCCATCCAATTTCCTCTGGAATGTTGATTTTTGAATTCATGTTGATGAACTGTAAAGCATGCTTGTCATATGTCAAGCCCGCTTTACATGTCAACGCGGTCACCGTTTGCGGTTCTCGTGGGAATCATGGCACCTGAACGAACGGTCGGCAGAATGGGTTCCGGAACCGGTGTGATGGTGTTCCGCTCCCATCCCCTCCGCGAACCGATCATTCCTCATCCTTACGCTGGCGTTTGGCTAGTTGCGATTTGAGGAAGGTGTCCGGCGGCGCTTGCTCATAAGCTGAGTACCACAGATCCCCAAGGAATTGTCCCGCCCGGATAAGCTGCTCCTCCAGCATGGCTTTGCCTTCCAAGCCGACGGTGCCGTTGCCCGAAAGTCTTCCCGCTTTTTCGAGCTTATAGATGGCTTCCACCTGCTGTTGGCTTTCCACGAGGTAAAGCATCACTGTTTGAAAAATCTCAGCGGGCTTGGCATCGCGCTCTCCGAGACGCACCAGGCGGGCAGGGCGGAGTTTTCCTTTTAGCACTGTTACTTCTGGCAGTCCTACCTTGGCGAAGTAGCCGCCATCGATCCAGCTATGAATTCTGCCGTTTGTCGTGTAGCCCTGTGGATTGGGTCCAACCCAGCCGTGATGATGAACCGTTGTGTGGAGCGGTTGGGCGGCATCGCCGATCAGGTGTCCCATCACTCCCATGGCATAGACGATATTGGCGCGGGCGTTTTCGATCTCTGCGGAGGTGCCACCATTGGTCTCGTAAACCTTTAAGTAAGAAAAGCCCGATTTCACTTTTCCATAATATTCTGTGGCGCCCCAGGGCAGAAGTCCGGGAAGCTCACGGGTGTGGTCTCGATTACTGGCCTGATCAATCGGCGCGAATTTGCCTGGGTTCGCTTTCCGGTAAAGAGCGAGTTGAGCGACGAAATCATAGCGAAACACCGGGAGCCGTAGCGGGTCGAACCCATAATCATGCAGTTCCTCCATGTCGATGTAATGATCTGGTCCGTTAAAGTGATTCAGCGGTAGATCGGGGCTATTGCGCCATCGATCAGGTTCACCTGCCAGGAAGGCTATCCTCTCGGCGGCCACAGGCTCCTGAACAAACGCTGGGAAGTTCGTCGGCAAGGATGCCAGAGCGAGCTGGTTTACGATTCGGTGGGCTTCATAATTCCAGGCCTGAGATGAGGTTGAACCAAACCCCAGAGCCGTTAGCAGGGCCAATCTGCACAATAGGTGTCGCATCGGGTGCTAGGATAGGAAACTGCATCGCTCAAAAAAGCAAAAACGGAGAGAAGTCCTGTTGTTGGGCGGGCACCGTTCGAGGGATTGATGGAGTGGCTGAAATCAGTGGAATAGTTTCATTCAGTTCTCTGCGAGTCGAAAGCCTTTTACCCGGGGGTGCATCCTGCTATAACTCATTCATGGAAAGCGGGCGTCCATCCTCCATGTGTCACGATTTTACCGGTGCGATCCTTGGGTCGCCGCACGGTGCGTTAGCATCCAACCGTTAACCCTCCCAATCGATGTTCATCAAAGTCATTGCTTGTGAAATTGCGTTTCGCGAAATCTGCCATCTCGCAGCTTCCTCCCCGCACATGGTGGATTTGGAGTTTCTGAACCAGGGCTATCATGACACGCCAGGCAGTGGACGTGGGGAGTTGCAGAAGAGGATCGATGCCATTCCTGCGGGGAAGTATGATGCCATTGTAATTGGTTACGGTTTGTGCAGTAACATTTTGAATGGCTTGCAGTCGGGTTCAACGCCGCTGGTCGTGCCCAGGGCTCACGATTGTATAACCTTGTTTCTGGGCTCCAGAACTAAGTACCAGGAACTTTTTGATGCCCGTCCAGGAACCTACTACTACACCTCGGGTTGGTTGGAATGCGCCCGGCGCAGAGGTGAAAAAGGCGCAGTCTGGGGCGGGGCATCGATGCCGGCCTCGGTGAATCTCACCTTGCAGCCGATGTATGAGGAGTGGGTGCGGAAATTTGGCGAAGACCAGGCCAAATATTTGCTCGATGAAATGAGCCGGTGGAGCACGAGCTATTCTCATGGTGTGCTGATCAGCTTTGAGTTCGTGAAGCATTTGCGTTTACAGGAACACGTGCGGGCCATCTGTTCAGAGAAAGGCTGGGAATTCGAAGAGGTAGAAGGCGATCTAGCCATGCTTCAGCGGATCATGAATGGTAAATGGGATCAGGATGAGGTGCTCGTGGTTGAACCGGGGCGGAGGATTGTGGCGAGTAATGATGAGAAAGTGATTGCCTCCCAATGACCGAGCGGGTGTATGGAATTAGGTGTCGATTTTCCGACCTGCTGAAATTAGGCTACGCCTTATGAATGTGCTTGGTATAGCTTCAGAATCTGCTCTGTTGTCAAGCAGACGAACGATTGTCTCAGCCCCGGCAGGTCCTTTCGCGTGCTTGCTCAGCGTCATAATGCTCGTGGTCATCTTGTTGGCCTCCAACCAGAGCGGTGCCGCGCCGTTGAAAGGGGAATGGACCGTTTCATCACCGGATTCCCGAGTAACTTTCACGATCGGTTGGACCGACCCGGCGGCTGCCAGAAAAGCGGGTTCAAAGCTCTTCTATCGGGTCGAGATCGGATCACTTCAGGAGCGCACAGCCGTGGTTCTGGATTCTCCCTTAGGCCTTCAGCTATCGGGTATCGATCTGTCGAGCCGGTTGCTGTTGGAGCGGAACGAGGGAATCAAGCCAGTCCACGACAGCTATTCGATGCTCTACGGCAAGCAATCCAGTTGCGAGGCAACGGGTAATCAACTTTCACTTTTGTTCCGCAATCCGCAGGGGGATAAACTGGAGCTTGAAGTGCGCGCATGCCCGGACGGCGTTGCGTTTCGCTATCGAGCGCACCCGCGTGCAGGATCAGCGAACAACACAAGCACAACTCTCGAATCCGAGCAGACCGGTTTTCATCTCACGCCGGAGGCCCGGCTCTGGTGTGCGCCGGCCGATAAGGCGACCCTGTATGCCCCGGCGTATGAGACCTTCTACGAGAACGAAATCCCTGTTGGCACTCCCTCGCCACTGGGCAAAGGCTGGTCGTTCCCGATGCTCTTTCGCAACGCGAATGGCTCAGCCTGGGGACTGATCACCGAGGCCAATGTAGGGACGAATTTTTGCGGAACGCGCTTATCCAACGATGCTGCTGATGATACTTACAGCATCGCCCTGCCGACCTCAGAGGAAGGGAATGGCACCGGTCAGGTTAAGCCGGTTTCAGTGCTGCCGTGGGAGATGCCCTGGCGCGTCATCATCACAGGATCAAACCTTGCTACGATTGTTGAATCCACTTTGATCACCGACGTAAGTGCCCCGTCGACGGTGAAGGACGCTTCCTGGATAAAGCCTGGTCGTGTGGCGTGGAGTTGGTGGTCGGATAACCCGAGCCCTAAACATGCCGATGCCCAACGGAAGTTTATCGATCTGGCAGCAGAGATGGGATGGGAATATGTTCTGGTGGATGCGAATTGGACCATTATGGAGCAGGGGAACCTGCGGGAAGTCTTGGAATATGGAAAGAGCAAGAACGTCGGTGTATTGCTCTGGTACAACTCCGGCGGGCCGCACAACCTTGTTTCTGAAAAGCCTCGTGATTCCTTGACCTACGGAAAAGTCCGCACTTTCGAATTTGATCTCCTGAAAAAGTGGGGTGTTAAGGGCGTGAAAGTGGACTTTTTTCAAAGCGACAAGCAGGATGTGATCGGGTTATATCATAACATCCTGCAGGATGCGGCGGTTGATAAGATCATGGTGAATTTTCATGGCTGCACCCTCCCGAGAGGATGGGAGCGCACTTATCCTCACCTCATGTCGATGGAAGCGGTACGTGGCGCGGAGTGTTATATTTTTGACGAAACATATCCCGAGAAAGCGCCCCTTCAGAACACGATTCTCCCGTTCACTCGAAACGCAGTGGGCCCTATGGATTACACTCCCGTTACGCTATCAGACCACCGGTATCCGCATCGGACCAGCCCCGCTCATGAGATGGCATTAGCCGTGGTGTTTACCTCCGGTTGGCTGCATCTGGCTGATCGCGCCGAGGTCTATCGAGGTTTGCCCGAGATTCCCAAGAACTTCCTCAAACAGGTGCCAGTGGCTTGGGACGAGACGCGGTTCCTTGAAGGGTACCCCGGTCGTTATGCTGTCGTGGCACGGCGCAAAGGATCGGCGTGGTATGTGGCGGGGATCAACGGCCAGAAGCAAACACAGGAAGTCCAAGTCAGTTTCGGCATCTGGGCAGGTGCAGTGAGACAATGCACCTCAATCCAGGACAGCCCGGATGGTAAGACTCTGCAAGCGGAAACCATTGATCTGGCAGGGGCGAAGGTGTGGAAAACGATCATGCAACCGAATGGCGGTTTTGCTGTCGTGCTTACCCCTTAGCAAGGCGTAGGGCAGGAGCAGCGAGTGGCTTTCTTGACTTCGTTCGCCGGCCATCCCAGACTTTCTAAATGGAAAGCCTTTTACCTGGGGTCGGTTTGAAAGCTGTGAAGTCGGCATGCTTCATGGCAGCGCTCGCTCTGAGCCTTTTCGGATGCAGCAGTCCACAGACTGGACGTCCCAGTGGACGCCTCGTGGACATCGTTTACACGAACCCTGTATATACGGCGTCCATGCCAGATCCTTCGGTTATCCGCAGCAAGGATTGGTACTATGCGTATGGGACCACTGGTGGGGCCCGCACTGAAGATGGACGCATCTTTACCACACTGCGATCGCGCGATCTGGTTTCCTGGGAACGGCTTGGCGGCGCTTTGATTCCTCCGTCAGAAAACCGGCGCGTTCAGTATTGGGCCCCGGAGGTCACGGAAAACAACGGTGTGTTCTACCTTTATTACTCAATGGGCGGAGTGGAGGATGAAAAGTTTGAATTGCGCGTTGCCACCAGTCCGAAACCGGAGGGTCCTTTTACCGATGTAACCAAGCTCACGGATTGTGAAAACAACCGATTCACGATTGACGCGTTTCCTTTCAAGGATAGCGATGGGCAGTGGTACATGTATTACGCACGGAACTTCACCAACTCCGCACCGGGAGAGCATCCCGGCACCGCGTTGGTGGTGGACCGGCTGTTGGACATGACCCGCCTGGCCGGCGACTGCAAAGTGGTGGTTCGAGCCCGGCACGATTGGACCTTGTACGAAGCCAATCGCCGCATGAACGTGTACAATGCCACTTTCAATTGGCACACAATTGAAGGGCCATGCGTGATGAAACGGGCTGGCAAGTATTACTGTTTTTACAGTGGCGCGAATTATCAAACGACCCGTTACGGCCTCGATTATGTCGTCGCTGATCATCCGATGGGACCGTTCCGCGATCAAGGGGATCATGCCCGGGTGCTCGGGGGAGTTCCGGGACAGGTTAGGGGACCTGGGCATCATTCGATCGTGACTGGGCCGGATAACCGCACTGACTACGTTGTTTATCATGCCTGGGATCCGAGCATGAAAACCAGGTGGATGTGCGTCGACAAACTCAAGTGGACTCCCGAAGGCCCGAAATGCGACCCCACTTGGACTGCGACGAAGCTATCTGCGGCAGAAGCCGTTGTTGAGTAAACCCTGAGGGGGCTTTTGACTTTCCGTCGCTCCGTGCTACAGATGGCATAGTGAAAACCTGTGCCCTTATACTGATTACGCTTATGGCTGTTATTTCTCCAGGCATCTCTAAGTCGCTATACGATGTGCCTCTCAAGGACATCGATGGCAAAGACACCTCGCTGAAGCCTTACGAGAAGAAAGTTGTATTGATCGTGAACGTGGCCTCCAAATGTGGAATGACCCCTCAATACACGGAGTTGGAACAGATCCATCAGAAATACAAGGAACAGGGGTTTAGCGTTTTGGCGTTTCCCTGCAATCAATTCGCGGGGCAGGAACCGGGTTCAAATCAGGAGATTAAAGAATTTTGCTCGCTGAATTACAAGGTCTCTTTCCCCCTATTCGACAAACTGGATGTCAACGGAAAGAATCGCCATCCGCTTTACGAAGAATTAGCAGGGGATAAGTCTCCGTTCCCGGGAGATATTAAGTGGAACTTCAGCAAGTTTCTCATCGGGCGCGACGGTAAGATTCTCAAGCGTTTCGAGTCAAAAGTTAAACCAGATGCTCCAGAAGTGACGAAAGCCATCGAGGAAGCTCTGGCGCAGAAGTGACATTGCCCGGGTCTGTCACGTAAAATCTGTCTGCGAAGGCAACTGCGGTTTTCCGACTTGGCCTTAGGGCAGCTAAACTGGCATCTTGGTGTCCGTGTCAAAACCTGCGTTAGGTCGCGGGTTGGGGAACTTGATGCCGGCTGGTAAAGCCGCGCCAGCCCCCGCCCAGCCGAGTCTCCCTGGAATCATTTCGCCAGGGATGGCTGCGTTGCTGCGTACCGATAAGGCAGGTCAAAACGACGGAGCAGAGAAAGTAGGGCTCACTTTTGCTGAACCCATCAGGGAACACCGGCTGCCCTCTGTTGTGCGCCTCTCTTTATTTGCGTCGGATGTACTCCTTTGCACGTTGGTAATGTCATGGGCATGGAAGCACGGTGGCACACTGGGCGCATGGGAGTTGGTTTTGTGTACTTGCGCGATTGTTTTGGGAGCCTGGCTGAGCTTTATCGCCCTCTGGGATTGATCCCGGTTGCGGGAAACGCGTAGGTTGAGTGTTTGGCCTGTCTGACCTCCCGTAGACCTGTTGATCTATGAAACATTGACTAACATGGTTGGCTAATGCCATCCTTCCCCCCATGAAGTTTTCTGTTGCTTCGACAATTTTGGGTGGTTTCTTGATGACTATCGGCAGCGTCAGTGGAGCTTTTTACGGTGATCCCCCGGATCGTACCCATCCGTGGGGAGTGCACGACATGAATCGCCCCCAGCCGAAGGTTGTTACTCCCGGAACATTCAGCACGACAGACAAACCAGGCCAGCCGCCCAGCGATGCAATTGTCCTTTTCGACGGAAAGGATCTTTCAAAGTGGATTTCGGCCAAGAACGGCGGAAAAGCCGATTGGCTGGTCAAAGACGGCTATATGGAAGCCACTCCTTCAAAAGGTGACATCCAGACGCGTGAAGAATTCGGCGATTGCCAACTGCACGTTGAGTGGGCCTCTCCGACCGTCGTGAAAGGCAGTGGGCAAGGCAGAGGGAACAGCGGCATTTTCTTGATGGGGCTTTGCGAAATCCAGGTGCTCGATTGTTACAATAATCCTACCTATGCGGATGGAATGGCTTCCTCCATTTATGGTGTGAACCCACCCATGGTGAACCCGCTACAACCGCCCGGGGTTTTCCAGGTTTACGATATCGTTTTCCGCCGCCCGATCTTCAAGGACGGCAAGCTCATCGACCCCGGCCACGTCACTGTGTTCGTCAACGGCGTGCTCACTCAGGACGCCAGCCCCCTGGAAGGACCGACCGGCCATATGAAGCGGACCGCCCATGCGCCGTTCCCGGACAAGGGCCCAATCAAACTGCAAGACCATGGGGACCTAGTGAAGTTTCGCAACATTTGGTATCGCCCGCTTCCACCGCGTCCGATCGAAGGCGGCATTGATGGTGGATTCCTCACTGAGGAAGCTACAACGGCGAAGCGAGTGGAAACCGCGGCAAAGCTTCGCGGCGAAGCCGAAAGGATCGATTCCAAAACACAGCCGCTCGACCGAATGCTGCGATTCATGGAATCATTGGGTTATCAACAGGACAAGGAAGCACTCGCCGAAGTTGAGAAGCTGGCTGGTGACTATGGAGCCAGCCTGAAACAGCTTACGCCTGAGCAGCTCGCCGGAAGGAAGGACGAGGTACGCTCGGTCAACGGAGCCATCCAGTATTGCGTTCGGTTTGGAGTGCTGCCCGGGACCCTGCCGTTGAAAGCGGAGCTGGAAAAGATCATCCGCGAGAACAAGTGGGATAAGTAACATAGCAAGGTTGATGTCGTTCCGTCTTGCTATGACAACGCCAATTGATTGGTCTAATTTGCGGGTCCCGGCGCAATTCAGCTTTGCCGCCGACATATTTGACTCGTGGGTTGCTCAGCGTCCCGAGGCTCGATGTCTTTGGCAGGTGGATGCCGCCAGTGGAGCGGAGCGAACATTCACGTTCCGCGAGATGGCGAAATTGAGCTGCCAGGCCGCAAACTTCTTCCGTGCGTGCGGAGTCAGGGTAGGGGACCGAGTCCTCATCATGCTCCCGCGGGTTCCCCAGTGGTGGATTGCGAACCTTGCATTGGTGCGCATGGGCGCAGTGCCTGTGCCGGCTACGCTGCTGCTGACCTCTCGTGACGTGGCGTACCGGGTGGAAACCGCCCGAATAGCTGCGGTCATCACCAACCCAGATGGAATATCCAAACTGGAGGGGTTTGATGGCATCCGCATTTTGGCGGATGGTGAAGCGCGGGAATGGAACTCCTTCGATAAAGGCGTGGCTCAGGCTTCCCCAAACTTTTCCGCGCCCGCCTTGGGGAGCGATGATCCTGGAGTGCTTTTCTTCACGAGTGCAACCACAGGTGATCCAAAGATGGTCCTCCATACTCAGGCGAGTTGTGGCTATGGCCACATACTGACAGGCCGGCTTTGGCTGGACCTCAAGCCGGAAGATGTCCATTGGAACATTTCGGATCTGGGGTGGGGAAAGGCAGCTTGGTCCAGTTTCTATGGGCCCTGGCTGGCGGGTGCATGTGTGTTTGCTTTGGACATCCCCGGCAAGTTCGATCCTCAGCTCACGTTGCGGACGCTGGAAAATTTTCCAATCACAACCTGGTGTGCCCCACCTACAGCCCTCAGGCTTATCGTGCGCCAGGATTTGGCCGGGTTTTCTTCCAAAACCCTGCGACACTGCGTTAGTGCGGGCGAGCCCCTGAACCCGGAGGTCGTGAACATCTGGAAAGGTGCCACTGGGATGACCATTCACGAAGGATATGGCCAGACAGAAACAGTTGTCATGGTCGGAAACTATCCCTCGCTGAAGGCTCCAGTCCGGCCCGGTTCGATGGGACGCGCCACGCCGGGCATGGGTGTTTGCCTTGTCGATGAGGAATTGCAGGAAGTTGCCCCGGGTCACGAAGGAGAGATCGCCATCCGGCTACAGCCGCACCGTCCTATCGGGCTCTTCAAGGAGTACTGGCATAACCCCGCCGAAACTGCTCAGAAATTCCAGGGTGACTTTTATCTCACCGGCGACCGCGCCATTTGCGACGCTGATGGCTACTTCTGGTTCATTGGACGCAAGGATGATGTTATCAAGAGCTCCGGTTATCGCATCGGACCTTTTGAAGTGGAAAGCGCACTGCTTGAGCATCCCTCGGTTCTCGAAGCGGCTGTTGTAGGCAAGCCGGACAATCTCCGTGGACAGATAGTCAAAGCATACGTCGTTTTGCAGTCGGGACATGCGGTTTCCGAGGGACTCAAGAGCGAGTTGCAGCAGCACTGCAAGAATTTGGTAGCAGCCTACAAATACCCGCGAGAGATCGAGTTTGTGGAGGAACTGCCCAAGACCACCAGCGGGAAGACAAGGCATTTTGCTCTGCGCCAGTCGGCGGCCGTTCATGATCAGAAATTTGTGCAAAATTCTTTTGAGATTCCGGTTGACGGTGACCCCTCGTCTCAGTAGATTGCGCATCCAATTCGGGGTGCTAAACTGCACCTGGAACTGCTTGGATTCCAGAGTAGCTCAATGGTAGAGCGCGCGGCTGTTAACCGTGATGTTGTAGGTTCGAGCCCTACCTCTGGAGCCATTCGACTCGCCCCAAAGGGGCTCGCTCATGGCAAGCCATAGACAAGGAGCGAGTCGAATGGTCCTGAGCTGAGCTCGTCGAAGGACAGCCGAAGGACCCCCAAGTCGGATGTTATCTCACGTTTACATCCTTCGACTGCAAAACGATCAGCTCTACGTCGGAGCTACCAGCGACCTCGAACGACGGCTCTCTGACCACCGCGCAGGTTGCGGCTGTAAAACGACTTCCAGACCTTCGGTCTGCGAACTTCTATACTGCGAGACCTTTCCAGATTTTCAAGCTGCCCTTGGTCGGGAACGTCAGCTCAAGGGCTGGTCTCGTGCCAAGAAGCTTGCCTTAATCCGTGGAGATCTGAAGCAGTTGAAGAAATTGGCGCGAGCTCATAAAAAAGTTAAGCTCGTTGGTATCCCACCCTGAGGGGCGAGTCGAATGGTTTTATGTGCTGGGCTTATACTTCAGAACCCTGCTGGTCGATTCTACATCGGTAAACTGAGGACCTAACCACTCGGTTGGATAATCACAACAGAACGGATGCGGTTGCCGGTAAGTACACACGCAAGAACGGACCATGGGTTCTGGTTTGGTCTGAAGCACATCCCACTCGATCCGCAGCCATGACCCGGGAACGCCAGATCAAATCAATGAAGTCAGCCCGGTGGATTCGAGAGAACCTCCTCAATGTTACAGTCGTTGTCGGCGACACCATTGGCAATTCCGCCATGCCGGTGCCGCGGGATGATTGCGCACTTTACAGGAACGGCTTGCTCTGGGATGGTTAGCGTGAAGCCTTACCAATGCTCGTGTCCGCTATGCGAAAGGTGACCTATGAAGAGTACAACATCTTTACTCCTCCTGCTGGTGCTGGGGTTGGCTTTGTTGACGGTTCCGCCGGGCGTGGCACAGCAGCATCATGCCACACATCTCGGCAACCCGGATACCCGGTTCGCGCCACCGCTGAAAACGACGGATGATCTCCGCGTCCTGTTCAGCGATCCCAAACTGAAGCGGGATATGGAATCGATCCTGCGGCAATGCAATTGGCCGGGGGACAAGGAGGATCTGTTCCGCGCGGCGCTGGCGGCCCCGATCGCGGACATCAAATTGCCGGTGGGCGCGCTGATGCCCTTCATGTCGTCGCGGAAGAACGGTCACCCGATCGCGCTGCTGGAGGTGGTGTGGGAGGGCAGGCAGCCGGCTCCGGCGTTTGCGTTCGAGTTCACTTCCAAGGGCCGCCGCTATCAATGTGTGACACCGAAGGCATGCAGCAATTTTTACGTGGAGGACCTGGGTGCGCCGGAGCTGACGCTGACCTGCCAGGCGCCGGAGAAGGTGCCGGCGAAACGGCCGGCGGAGGTGCGCTTTTCCCTGTGCAACACGGGCAGTGTGGCCGAGCCGAAGGCCGTGGTCATGGTGAAGGTGCCGCCCGGTGCGGCGGTGGTGCGCACCAGCCCCGAAGCTACGGTGGCCGGCGGGACGATCTCATGGGAGCTGCAGAACCTGGAAACGAATGTGGTGAAGGAACTGGCCGCCAAGTTCCTGCTGGGCGAGCCGGGAACCCTCGTGGCAGTGGGCGTGGCGACCGGTGACCAGGCGAAAGCGGTGACCTGCACCTGCGAAACGCGCGTGGTCGGCTTGCCGGCGCTGTTGATCGACGCGGTGGACGCGGAAGATCCGGTGGAGGTGGGCCAAGAGGTAGTCTATACCATCAAGATCACGAACCAGGGCACGGGCGCCTGCACGAATATGCGGCTGGTGTGCACCCTGTCGGAGAACGAGGAGTATGTCTCTGGCTCGGGCCCCACCGCCGTCAAAGCGCAGGCGCGCACGGTCACCACCGAACCTATGGCGGCGTTTGCCCCGAAGTCGGAGGCCTCCTGGCGGGTGGTGGTGAAGGCGCGCGAGGCCGGGGAGGCGCGGCTGAAAGTCAATTTGTGGGCGGACGAATTTGAGAAGCCCATTTTTGAAGAAGAGCCGACGGTGCTTTATTAGGCCGCAGTTCGATGCTTAAGGCGGGCGAGGCTTACATTTTCACTTCGATGTAAGCGGAGCCTTTCACGTGACAGATCGGGCAGTGC
Organism: uncultured Verrucomicrobiota bacterium; assembly: GCA_942493075.1. GTDB lineage: Bacteria > Verrucomicrobiota > Verrucomicrobiia > Limisphaerales > UBA8199 > JBBQYD01. The sequence continues at coordinate 2,563,349 of OW818681.1, forward strand.
TCCGGCGGGTTGCCGATCTCGATGTGCCCGCACACGGGACAGAGGTAGATCTTGTCGGTGGCAAGGTCTTTGCCGTTTTTGGCGGCTTCCAGCGCCATCTTATACAGTTCCGCGTGGACCGCCTCGGCCTTCACCGCATAGGCGAACATCCGTTTAGCCTTGTGTCCGTCCGCTTCGGCCTGCTGCAGCATGGGCGGATACATTTCGGTGTATTCGTGGGTCTCACCGTCGATGGCCGCTTGCAGGTTGTCGATTGTGGAGCCAATGCCTTCCAGGGAGGCCAAATGGCCCTCGGCATGAATGCGCTCCGCCTCGGCGGCGGTCTGAAACAGCTTGGCGATGTTCGGGCAGCCGTCTTTTTCGGCCTTTTTGGCGAACGCGAGGTACTTTTGGCTCGCCTGGCTTTCACCGGCGAACGCTTCCTTCAGGTTGTTAATGGTCGAGTTCATTGATATAGAATCCAATCAACTGACATCATTTCCCATCCCGGCCCGCGGTCAAATGAAAACTCGTCGGTCGCCGGGCGGTCGGGCCGCGGCCGCTTGCTTCGGCTGCCTGGTTATCAGGATGACAACGCCGGTGATTTGGGAAAGACTGCGGCAAGAAAACATTCCCTGGGTCCTTCGTCCGTGGTGTGCGGATCGAGGCCTGTTGTGTGTTGTTGGGGACTGGCGTTCGAGTTTATAGGAGCAACAGGTTGGAGCTACTTCGTGCCATACGAAGCTGACATTTCGGCCGCCTTGCAGCGATTGCGAGAGGATGTCTTCGCGCGAGGCGACTACGTCTTTTGCAATCCCGTCATCACGGAAAAACAGCGCAAGAATTTTCTCGCGCACGTGCCCGCCGATTGGATGCAGAAGGCTCGAGAGCATATGTCGCTTGTGTTTGGCCAGGGGACTCTCTCTTAGTTAGGTGTCACCATTCCAGGACCCTGTCAGTTCATTTAAAACTTAACCTACTAAGTGCATTGCGCATTGACTTTCTGGCGATTTCGCGGTGATAGTGACGTTGTGAACACCGGACCGGCCAGTGTTTTGAAATTTGGCCCAATGACTTTCAGTCAGCAACGCTGTGGTGCGTTTCTACCCCTATTCACATATGAGCGAGTTCAGTGAGAGTTACCACCTCCGAAGCGGGCGCGCCGGGGATGCTATCGAGCTTCTGCGTCGCGCTAGGCGCAAAGGCTACGTTTATCAGGCAGTCAACGGTTGGGTCACCTTTTTAGCCGAGGACGGTATCTTCGAGCCAGATGAGCGGATTGTTGCTGCGGCGACTCAGCCACTTCTCCACTACGTGTCCGCCGAGGACCACGGCTGGAGTTTCACGCTCTACGACCAAAGGAAAGTCGTCTGCGGCTATCGCTGTGAGTGGGATGATGACATTCGAGTTGATGATTCCAGTTACTCACGCACTGTGCTTCAGCAGATCGTTCCGTCAGCGCAGCCAGCCTTGCTCGATGTTTTTGAGGCTCGGTTACATCCAAAAGATTTTGATGAGCTTTTCGTGGCTGAGCCTTCCAAGCTCTTTGCGCAGGCGGTGGGGTTGGAGCACTACGACTGGCTTGCATACGATTACATCGCCCGCGATTTCGATGAGTCGTCTGAAGACTACGCCGATTTGACAGAGGTTTCATGACTGCACTCGAAACTTCTATCAACCACAGCCAGTGGACACAGCGATTCCGCTGTATTTGGATTCTTCGCCAGCGGCGCAGGGCCGCTGAGGCGAAGCGTTGGGCGTTGTAGAACATATGCCATTACCCGAGCGCATATTCCAAGGGACAATTTCTCCAGAGGTGCTGGCGAGCATCTCTGGTCGCGAACTGTTAATCCAGCACCTCGGTCACTGGCCGGCTTTCCACGACTTTGAGGTGCTCTCGCTTACTCTTGAGCGAGCCGTTATTCCGGCTGCCGCCTGCGACTTGAGAGTTACTTTCTTCGTGTTCGACCTGAATAAGTCGCCAAATGATTCGGAAAGGAAACAAGGCACGGCAGAGTTTCTTTTCGAGAGCGTCGGCGCGCTGCACATTGACGGCTTCAACCATCAGAACCCAATCATCGGCTTATCGATCGTTCCTGCCGAACGATTCGGCGAAGTGCGAGGCTTTCACGTGCAGTGGGGCGGCACCTGCATGCAGCACGACGTGTCCTTTACTTGCGGCCGGGTTGCTGTGCTCCGGGTCGTCGACCTAAACCCATTTCGGAAGGCATTTCCCAGCCTATGAGATTGCCGAAACTCTTGGTGCAGCGGATGTGGGATTCGCGCTGCAGTTTGCTATCCGGACGTCAGTGGCCCCGCACGGCTGGCAATCGTCGTTCGCCAACAACCTAAGCGCCGATACGTATGGGATTCGCCATTTCATGGTGTGCCGTCCCGGAAGCCGCAGCCGGCGGTTTTCTACAGCGCATTGGATTGACGGAAACGGGTGAGACGGAGGAGGTGCCGGATTCTCTTATTGGTGTGGCCCGGTTGGATACCGGATGGCGTCTCCTGTGGTACAACAAGTACGATTGCCCGTTCCTGAACGAGGCACAGCGCGCGGAGCACTCGCGTCACCACGATCTGCTGTACTGCCTCATTGAGGAGCATTGCATGGCGAGTTCATCTGAGTTGTGGGCTGGTGGATCGCGAACGTGGTGGATCTCCCGCGAAGGGATCGATGGGCCGAAGGGGTTGGAGTTTTCAGGCGCCGTTCCCGGGAACTTCCAGCGGATCAAGAGCGAGATGGAAGCCAAACAGAAGCAGGAAGGTGGAGAGGCGGCGGAAGTTGACTACCTGTTCGAAATTCCGCTTCTGGTAGCCAAGTCCCTCACAGGATTCAAGCATGACGAGGTTTGCGCCCATGTACTTGGGAATGAATTTAGGATCATGAAGCAGGAATCTCAGCAAGGGGGTCTTTTCTTGCGTCTCTTCGGAAGGAAATGATATGGGTGAACCCTGAAGGGTGTAATGCTGCGGAGCGCGGCAGGGTGGGTCAGAGGAATCAAGATTGGCAGACTGGCGCGCGGAGACAGAAAATCCCCCCTGGTTGAACAAGCCCGGTGTGCTGTGACTGGCCGTATGGCGCTTGTGTTTGGCTCGGGAACTCGCGCTTAGTTAGTGTCACCATTCCAGAACCCCGTCAGTTCATTGAAATTCAACCTTCTAAGTCCTTTGCGCATTGACTTTCTGGCGATTTCGCAGTGATAGTGACGTTGTGAACAACGGACCGGCCAGTGTTTTGAACTTTGGCCCAATTACTTTCGGTCAACAACACTGTTCGGCGGCATGAGCACTATGAAGCTCAACCCAACTGCCAGGGTAATTCTAAGCAACACCCTGATTGTCGTAGCGCTTATAGCCATCTGGCTCGGCTATGGCCCGCTGCTCCTGATCGCTGCTATCGCGGCACACGTGTATCTCTACCGTATGATCAGGCCACGAATCCCGGAGTTCACAGACCGCGGCCATCCTCTGATGCTTCGCGTGGCTTGGTATGTGTTGGTGGTTTCCTTAGCAGTCGCATATTTCGCAACAGTCAGTGATCTGCTGCGCCGTAGATCCATGAGGATTTATGCCTGCATCGTGATTTCCACACTAGTCTTAGGTTGCTTCTTGGATGAGGTTCGATATGCGAGGAAGATATAAAGAGAACCGGCTGCATTGGCCTAACGAGCGGCTTGGAGTGGACGCGGGATGGCGTGTCCCGTTTGCATTCCAACGTCCTCAGCCCCGCGCCATTCACTGCGAACGTTCGGCTACAGAGCATGCGCGTTGACATCCCAAGTAAAGGTCCAGTGGAATTCCAAGGTTGTGTGCTCCCAGAAGGAGCTAAGCACTTCGAAGTGTTGCCCTTTTACAAGGAGCTTGCGCCAGATGTCCAGCGGTGGGTTCTCGATCTGCGATACGCCTGGGCGCGCCTGAGATCTGCCCCGAGGGGGATGATCCTACGAGCTTGCGATGAACTGGAGACGCGCATCTACGAGGAGACTGCACGTATCAGAACTCACCTCCTGAAGCTCTATCCGGAAGAGAATCCGGATGAGATCTGTGCAGAATACCTTTCTGCGATCGTGATAATGAGACAATGCGCAGAGCAAACGGACATTTGCACATGGACGATGCGCCCTCAACCGGGAGAAGTCGCCCACTTTCTGGGCGTGACGACGCGCATGACCCGGAGCATGGTCGCGACACAGAATGCAAAGCGAGCTCCCGATGAACAGATTTCGATGCCTGTCGTTTTGGACTTTATTGAATCAAGGCCGGAGCAGGAACAGATCGCATTTATAAACTCGGTTGTAGACGGCTTGAGTGACGACCCAGTCGAACCTGGCGCTCCACCGAATGTCGACCCGGCGGAGCGGTTCGGCAATTCAAGCGTCGGTGGCGGGCCGCCATCGGTGAGCTGATCGTTCGGGATGAAGCATGATCTCGGAGAACGACATCACGCGGATCGAATCCACCGATGCCAATGGTCGGTGGTATGTGCATGGCGGCTTCGACGGTTGGTCATACGGTTGTCCGCTGAATCCGACACCGGTTACCAGGGCGTGCGCGTTGCGCATACTCAATCGTATGATTGAGGGGCGGCACCCGGACGCTATTGCCAAGCTTACCGCCTTTCCGAACGCACTGGACTACGCAGACGAGAACGATGACCTCTATTTCAAGACGGGCAGTAACAGACTGATCGCCTACTTGAATCCGGCTACGTGTGCTTTCGAGAGAGGGCCAAAGCCAGAACAGGATTATGAGGTATAGAAATGCGAACAAACCCGCTGCACCGAACGCGCCGGGAGTCCACTCGGTTTGTTTTCTGTTGTCACTGGCCCGGCGCGGCTGCACTCTGCGTTAGGCGGCAGTTTATGAAGGATACGCGAGAATGACCTTGCCGAACTATCTGGCTCACGGCGACATCGGGTCGACGCTCCGGTCGGTAGTGAACCATCCAGCTATTCTTGTGGTGGTTTTGTGCTGGGTTGCATTTTCCATTACCTGGCACTGGTTTCGGTCGAGATTTCTCTTGAGGCAGTGGGCGAAAGCAAACGGTTTTGAGCTAGTAAAGATGAGCATACCTTGGTTCAAGTGTAATCCATTTTTTGCCTCGAAGCGTCAGGAGGTCTATCAGATAAGTGTCCGTGACCATAGAGGACGAGAACGGAAAGGATGGGCAAAGTGTGGCGGCTTTTGGCTCGGCTTTCTCGTCGACAAGGTCGAGGTGGAATGGGACTCGTGAGTGGCTGCGCTACGACGCTTCCATCAGCCTGGAAGGTTGGCGTGGCAGCATTCGCGTTCATCGTGATGATCGTTGCGTTTTGGTTGAATCTGCGCTTGCGAGCCGTAGCGCGTTTATTTGATTCGGATGGCCCACAGTCATTCTGGGAGTTGAAGTGAAATGACGATGTTGTGGCCTAACATGGCCTAATCTTGAAGGCTGTAATGTTGTGGAGCGCGGCAGGGTGGGTCAGAGGAATCAAGATTGGCAGACTGGCGCGCGGAGACAGAAAATCCCCCCCTGGTTGAACAAGCCCGGTGTGCCATGAGTGGCCGTATGGCACTTGTGTTTGGCGAGGGAACTTTCGCTTAGTTGTCAGCATTCCAGCACCGCGTGAGTTCATTGAAACTCAACCTACTAAGTGCATTGCGTATTGACTTTCTGGCGATTTCGCGGTGAAAGTGGCGTTATGAGCACCGGGGCGGCCAGTTTTTTGGACTTTGGTCCAATGACATCCGGTCAACAACACTGTTAGCTTTTATGAGAGCGCTTATTCGTGATTACCCGATTGGTGCCGTTTACGTTTTGAACGAATGGGCATCAGGACTCAAATTACGGCCGTCAGAAGAGACACGAGCGACACGTCCGGATTCACGCTTATCGAGCTCTTGGCCATGGTTGGTATCATAGGTATTTTGGCCGCCTTGCTCCTGGCGGCTGTTTCCCGTGCCCAAGCCAAGGGGCATCAAGTTCAATGCCTCGGCAACCTCCGCCAGTTGGGTCTGGGGTTGCAGAACTTCGTAGCTGAGAACCAGGCCTATCCTTCGGGCCTCTCCGGCACCAGGTCGTCCCTCGTCTCCCGGTCAGAATGCACTGGTATTTCACGGGGCTGGCCAGCGCGACTGCTGCCTTAGCCAATCAAGATAGACGCGCGCGCTCACGATACTCAGATGGGCTCAAGCCGCAGGCGCGTTTAAAGAATTTGCAGAAGACAAAGGGGTCTTCGTACCCACTCTGGGCGGCGATCTCTTTGACCGGCGCAGGTGTGGTGAGCAAGAGTCGCTGCGCCTGGCGCAGCCGCAGGGTGCGCAGGTAATCCATCGGCGTGGTCTGCATGATTGAGCCGAAAACCACATGAAATTGAGCCGGGGACAACCCGGCGATGCGGGCAAGCTCATCACGACGAATGGGCTGCTGCAGGTGGTGTTGCATGTGCTGGATTACCGGGTTCAGCCGTTGCCGTCCGGCGATACGCTCTTCTGCATCGGCTTTGACCCGGCAAAGGCAGGTGACCATCGATAACAGCCTCAGCACGAAGGCGTGCTGGTTCACAACGCGTCGCAGAGGATCGTCCGGGAGAGACTTCTGTTCAGACACCCAAAGCCTGATGGTTTCACCCACCTCGCGTCCGATGTCGCATGCGACCCAAACGGGAATCTCCAATATACTGAACAGATCCACATCGCCCTGAATGAAGTAGTTAACATGGGCCCATTGGCGAACTTCACTATCGGAGGCGACATCCACTTTGTGCCGGACACCCGCGGGGAGCACGATCAACTCGCCGGGGGCGGCCTTGCATCGCCGACCCTTGTCCAGCCAGATGACTTCGGCACCGCTTCCGGCCTGCGAAAACATGAAGCATGGCAGCGTCCGCCAACCGGTGGAATGGCCGGATGGCAGTGGCGACACGTCAGCTTGGACGTACTCGGCGCGGAAGGAATGCTGAAGGATGTCGTCGAGGCTGAGCTGCGCCATGCGGGCATAGTATGAGGATCAAAGTGGCTCTCACCAGACAAAATGACATGTGAATCAGATTGCGGAACATGGCCACGAAGCGCGGGGCCTGCTATATGCATTCTCGATGCGGAAGAACTGCGATGCGAAGAAACTCCTGTGGCGAGGCAGACAGTCCGCAAGAAAGTGCATACTATGATCCAAAGGTCTCCTCGATTCCATGCGCCGGGGCTTTTCGCCGCGGCACTCCTCTCGTGCTATTCCCTGTTGGCAGTGACGCCTTCAACCGACGAACTCCAGTGGAGTCGGCAATGGGCCGAAGCTGGCTTTCTCCCGAACACACCTGCCGTGCGTGGCGGTGTGGAGGTGGTAGAGCAGGATACTCAGGAAATAGTGAATTGCGGGAAGTCGTGGCGGGGGACGGCATTTCAGATTGGAGCCAAGACATACGCGCACGGGTTGGCCTTCAACTCGTCCAAGCGGTTGCGTGTCCGGCTCACCGGGCCGGGGGCGCGATTCATAAGCGACGTTGGCCTGGAGAATAATGATGACACGCGCCGGGGCGCTGCGGACGGGCACGGTTCAGCGACATTTCATGTCTATGTCAAAGGGCAGGAGGTGCTGGCCTCGCCGGTCATGAGAGTTCAAGACACACCGCGTGCCATAGACGTTCCCTTGCAGGGGGCGACTGAGTTTGAGATTCGCGTTGGAGACGGCGGTGACGGGCGGGGTTACGATCAGGCTCTCTGGGGGGAAGCCCGGGTCGAAATGGTGGACGGCAGTGTCTTGCGACTCCAGGACTTGTATATCGCAAGTGGTCTGGACGCGTTGCAGACGCGAATCTCGTTTGTCCTGGATGGCCGGTCGAGCGGAGATCTACTACCTGGTTGGAAGCCTGAGGTGTGCCGCACCTCGATGCCCGGCGGAGAATTGATAGAGACGGTCCAACGGGACCCCGCCTCCGGCCTGGAGGTGCGAACCTCGGTTAAGCGGTTCGACGATTTTCCAGCGGTTGAGTGGGTCGTGCAGTTTAAAAACACGGGCAGTAAAGACACGCCGTTGCTTGAAAACATCCAGATCCTCGACACAGCCTTTGCCCTGCCGACCGCGGGGGCGGCAACGCTGCACTGGGCTAAAGGCGGTGTTTCGACCTTTGACGACTTCGCCCCTCAAACGGTGGAGCTCAAGCCCGGTGGAAAACCGTTCTCTCTGACACCGGGCGAAGGGCGCTCCTCCAGCGAGATTCTCCCATTCTTTAACCTTGAGGGAAACGGAAGCGGTGTCGTGCTGGCGATCGGCTGGAGTGGACGATGGGCGGCGCAATTCGACCTGAAGCAGACGGGGGCAGTGAAGGCCCGGGCGGGCATGGCAAAGACCCATTTGGTGCTGCATCCGGGTGAAGAGATTCGCACCCCGAGCATGCTGGCCTTGTCTTATCAGGGCAACCGATGGCGCGGGCAGAACCTGTTGCGCCAATTCATTCTCGCGCACCATCGGCCGCAAAAGAACGGGCAGCCACTGCAATCGCCAATCACTTGCGGAAACTGGGGCGGGAGCCCGGCCTCCGTCCACATGGAGAACATCCAGAAATTCATCCAGCACCGTTTGCCTATGGATTACTACTGGATTGATGCCGAGTGGTATGGCCAGGGCGGCTGGGCGGACAGCGTCGGCAATTGGCAGATCAACGAGCGTATTTATCCCCAGGGTCTCAAACCCCTTGCCGAACTGTTGCACTCGGACAAGCGCGAACTCATGCTCTGGTTCGAACCGGAACGTGTGATGAAGGACACCCAGTGGTACCGGGAACACCGGGAATGGATGTTGGACAACGGCGGCAGCACCTTGCTGATGAACCTCGGCAACTCGAACGCTTGCCGGTTCGTCACCGATTTCATCTCCAGCCGGGTGAAGGAATACCAACTCGGTTGTTACCGGCAGGACTTCAATATGGATCCGCGGTCGTTCTGGGAGAAGGCGGATGCCCCTGACCGGCAGGGTATGGCGGAAATCCGCCATATCGAAGGGCTCTACGCATTTTGGGACGGACTCCTGGCCCGGCATCCGAATCTGATTATCGACAACTGCGCTTCGGGAGGCCGGCGCATCGATTTGGAAACCATAGGCCGGGCCACCCCGTTCTGGCGCACGGACGGTCCGCGCGATGCCATCGCACATCAATGTCACAGCTACGGACTCATGGCCTGGGTGCCGCTCAGCGCCATCAGCCAGGATCGCGAGGGTGACACCTATGAATTCCGCAGCAGCATGTGCAGCAGCCTCTGCATTAATTGGAATCACTCAGGCGATGGTGTGCGGCCTTCTTTCCCTGCGGATTTCCCATTTGACTGGGCACGCCAGACTTTAGAGCAATACGTAACCATCCGGGACTTCTATTACGGTGATTATTATCCGCTCACCAGTTACTCGCAGGCAGCCGATCAATGGATGGCTTACCAACTGGATCGCCCTGAAACCGGTGCTGGGCTCGTAGTTGTCATGCGCCGCCCGCAGAGTCCTTACGAAGTTTGCCGCCTCCCGCTCAGCGAGCTTGCTCCGAAAGCTACCTACCAGGTGACCAATCTCGACACTGGGGAATCGGTGACGGAGAGTGGACGCCTTTTGATGGAGCAAGGGCTTCGCGTAGGTGTTACTGAACGACCGGGGTCTGCCCTTTGGGTTTACCAGAAGAAGTAGATCCTGATCGAGATGGAGTTTATCAACCTGGAACGTCAACCTAAGGGCGCTCTGCCATTAGGTTGACGTGGGTGCATGGTGCGATTTACCAGCTTGGCTAGTTCGCGCAGCCACAGGACCGAACTCGCGACGGCCGTACAGCAAACCCAGTCGCTCCAACTCAGGCTGGTCGTTGAGAAGGCGTTTTGCAGGAAGGGAACATAAACCACTGCTATATGGAGCAGCAGCGACAAACCGACTGCACCCCAGAGCATCCAGTTTTCGAAGAGCCTGTGAAAGGCGCTCGTTTCGTCGGATCGTGAGTTAAACACGTTGAAAAGCTGAAACATCATCAGAGTGGTGAAAGCCATGGTCTGGGCGTAGCGCATGGTTCCAGAGCCTTCGATGAGCCCGCCCACCATTGAGGCATCGAGAATCAAAAGAGTTCCCACAGCCATGATCGATCCGACGAAGAAGATACCGAACCACATCTGTTTGGTAATGACTCCCTCACTGGCTGGACGTGGGGGGAGCTTCATTAAACCTTCGGCGGCTCGATCCACACCCAGCGCCAGTGCGGGCGCAGCATCGGTCATCAGGTTGATCCAGAGGATTTGAGTGGCGAGCAGTGGCAACACAACGGCGTTCCCTTCTGCCTGTAGGCCGATAACTTTGGCCAATAATACGCCAAAGAACATGGTCATGACCTCTCCAATATTCGATGAGAGAAGGTAACGCAGGAACTTGCGAATGTTGTCGAAGATGGCGCGCCCCTCTTCGACAGCAGCAACGATAGTTGCGAAGTTGTCGTCTGTGAGCACCACGTCAGCCGCCTCTTTGGATACATCCGTCCCCGTGATGCCCATGGCAATTCCGATGTCGGCTGTTTTGAGGGCAGGGGCATCGTTCACGCCATCACCCGTCATCGCTACAATCGCACCATTCTTCTGCAGGGCATTCACGATGCGCAGTTTGTGTTCAGGATTCACCCGCGCGTAAACGGAAACCTCTCGCACCGTTTGAGCGAGGGTCTCGTCGGACATCTTCTCTATCTCCGGCCCAGCCAGAGCACGTGGGTCGGATGTAATACCCAACTCGTTTGCTATTACGGAGGCGGTTTTCGGATGGTCGCCCGTAATCATGATCGGTCGGATACCAGCACTTCTGGCGCGGGCCACGGCTTCCTTGGCCTCTTCACGCGGCGGGTCGATCATGCCGATGAGTCCCAAAAACACGAGTTCCTGCTCAACGCTGTGATCCACTTCGCCCTTTTCCAGAGCATTGGCAGAGAGTTGGCGGCCGGCAACGCCCAACGTTCGGAGAGCCTCACCCGCGAGGCTTTCGTTCAGTTTCAGGATTTCGGAGCGACGGGCATCGTCCAGCGGTCGTTTTGTATCTCCGACCATTTCATGAGAGCAGCGTGCGATCAGGACGTCTGGTGCGCCCTTGGTGAACACCAGCAAACGCTCCTTTCGTTCGGCGTCGCTGTGAACGGTGCTCATCAGCTTGCGCTCAGAAGAAAAGGGAACCTCGCCTACGCGCACAAAACGCGCGTCCAATGCCTCGTCTGCCAAACCGGCCTTGCGCGCTGCCACGACCAGAGCCGCTTCGGTGGGGTCACCCTGAACGGTCCAGCGTCCGTCGCGTTCTTGCAGCACGGCATTGTTTGCGCGGTCGGCAATGGTCAGCGCACGCTCCAGTTCTATGCGTAGGGCACCTTCGAGAGGCTTTCCGCCCTCGGCGTGAACATCTCCAACTGGCGCATACCCGTTGCCCTCAAGATTGATGCGACCGCTTGCGGTAACGACAGCCCGAACCATCATTTCATTCTTTGTGAGCGTTCCCGTTTTATCGGAAGCAATAATGTTGGCAGAACCGAGCGTTTCGACCGCCGCAAGATGCCGGACGATAGCGTTCCTCCTGGCCATGCGCTGCACCCCGAGGGCGAGAACAGCGGTCACAACGGCAGGCAACCCTTCAGGAACGGCAGCAACTGCCAGAGCCACACCGAGAATGAGCACGTCGAAGAACGCATGAAAGCCACGCACGTGCTCCACGAGAATGATGGTAATGATCATCACCACGGCGATGAGAACTACAACTATTCCGAGACGCTTCCCCACCCGATCCAGTTCTTTTTGCAGAGGCGTCCTCTCCTCAGGGGTTTCCTTGAGCATGCCTGCTATCCGGCCCATTTCCGTGTGCATACCTGTCGCAGTGACGACGGCTATGCCACGGCCATAGGTTGCGGCGGTTCCGCTGAAGACCATGTTGCTACGGTCCCCGAGTCCCGCTTCGCCGACGACCGGCGCGACGTCTTTCATAACCGGCAGGCTTTCGCCCGTTAACGCGGCCTCGGCCATTTGCAGCGCCGTAGAGTCAATCAGGCGGGCGTCGGCAGGAACGGTGTCACCTTCTTCGATCAGGATGAGATCGCCGGGTACGATTTCGTTGGCAGGGACGCTCTCACGCGTTTCGTCGCGAATCACATTGGCCTGGGCGGCTGCCATCTTCCGCAATGCCATCACGGCTGATTCAGCCCTCGATTCCTGGATGTAGCCCATGAGGGCGTTCAGCAACACCACAGCAAGAATGGCGATTGCCTCGTAAGGAAGCGCTGTCTCACGCTCAACCAGCCACAATGCGGCAGAAATTGCTGTGGCTATGAGCAGAAGAATCACCAGCACCTCCGTGAACTGAGAAGCGAACTTCTTCCATGCCGGAACCGGCTTTTCTGCCGTCAGTTCATTGCGACCATGCTGCGCAAGACGCGCTCGCGCCTCACCGGCGCTCAGACCACGATGCGCATCGGTACCCAGCGAAGCGATGACTTCATCGGCAGACTGCTGATAAGCTGCTGCCTGAGTGTTTGTAGTCTGAATAGAGCTCATTGAGTTTCTACCGGGCTGTTTTTGCCGTGGTCAGTACGAGCGCCCTGAACAGGCTTAGGGAGTTCTCAGATATTGTGGAGTGGGTATCTACCCGATGATCCCACTCCGGGGGTAATGCTAGTTGGAGTCTTTTATTTGGCGGGAGAGCCCGATTCCGAGCCCGATGGCGATGGTAAGGCTCCCGAGGGCATGGCCCCAATGGATCTTTTCTCCAACCCATAGAGCGGCGATAAAGACACCGAAGACCGATTGCGCGAACACCGTCAGCGCCACCACGTTGAGAGGGGCATCTCGGATAATGACGAACCAGACGGTGTAAGCGATAACTGTTGTGATGATTGCGAGGGCAAGAAGAATGCCCCAGGAGGGGAGACTCAGCTTTGTGGCGGTCGTCAACGTGCTGCGGCCATCGATAATCAGGTTCACGACCAAGGCAACAAGGAGGGAAATGGCCAGCATGCGCATCGCGCCTGCGCGCTGGACGACGGGTTTACCCATGACTGAAAAGCTGGATTCGCAGAGAAAGGATGAGAGGAAGATCAAACTTGCGGTTAGGCCAGACCAACGAAAGTCGGGACTCCAGACGCGATTCAACAATACGATGCCGAGGATGCTGATGACAAAACCAGCCAGACGCCGTGGCCCGATGTGTTCTCGCAGGAAAATGGCTGCCAGAACGGATGTGAGCAGCGGTTCGAAGGCCATTAGAACCGCTGAATTGCCGGCTGTGCCAATATGGTTGGCATAGACTTGGAGACGCTGGCCAACCACGAAAAGCATAACACCCATGAAACATGTTACCCAGAAATCCCTGCCTTTTGGGGTTTTGCCGGGGAGCCAGGGCCAGAGAACCAGGAAGCAGAGGGCCGCAAGGCCGAAGCGGAACGTCACGATGCTGCCTGAGTCAATTTCAGCGCCGATCACTTTATAGGCGGAATAAACGGCCGCCCAAAAAAGGTTCATGATCAGCAATAAAATTAAATGAGTTGGCTTCATTTGCGTCTAAGGAGGACGGACGGCAGGGCAGGGAACTCGTTTAGCGGCAACGAATCAAGATCGTTTTGTGAAACCACAAGCTGCCCGGGCGAGTCTAGCAATGTATAGTTAAGTATTTGCGCGGTGGGTGCGTGTCACCTAACCTAGCGGTTCAGGAATTAAATGAAGAAATTTCTCGTCATCGTTGTGATCATTGGGTTGGGAGCTGGGGGTTATTACTTCTGGAAGAATCATGCCGAAAAGAACCCGAGCCAGGCGGGGCCAATTCGTCCGACCACGGCTCTGGCTGAGTTGCGGGACATCAGCTTCGCGGTCAATGCTGCTGGCGAAATCAGCCCCGCCGAGCAGGTCTCGGTGCGACCGGAGATTAACGGGCGGATTGAGGAATTGCCTGTTGACCTGGGGGACAAGATCCAAAAGGGTCAACTGCTGTTCAAATTGGATGATAAGGAACTTCAGCAACAGAAAGCTTCAAACCTGACGGATATTGAGCGCTCACGGTTGAGTCTGCAAAAGGCCGAGCGCGATTTTCAACGGGCGCAGCAGTTGCTGGCGGAGAAATTGATCGCACAGGAGCTTTTCGATGACACCAAAACCTCTTTCGAGCTCGCCAAGAACAGCCTGGAGAGGTCCCAGCGGGAATTGGCTATCATTGATGAGCGTCTGACTAAGACCGTTGTATCCGCGCCATTCGATTGCACGGTGTTAACCCGTCCTGTTTCTGTAGGACAAGCGGTTTCCGGTTCAGGTGGCTTCAATAGCGGCACCGAGGTCCTCACCATTGCCGATTTGAACTCAATGATCATCAACGCTCACGTCAACCAGGCCGATGTGCCCCGGTTGAAGTCGGAGCAGATGGTTGAAGTAAGCATCGAGGCCGTTGCCGGATTGCGTGTCACGGGCACAGTTGAGCGAATCGCACCCCAGGCTACGATCAAGAACAACATTAAAGGCTTCGCCGCCCGAATCGTGCTGCGAAATGTAGATCCGCGGGTGCGGCCCGGGATGACGGCCAATATCAAAATACCAGTGGCATCAGCGAGTGACGTGACAGCAGTGCCCCTATCGGCGGTGTTTACCGAGCGCAATCCAGAGACGGGCCTGACAGAGCGCTATGTTTATGTGAAGGAGGGGCTCGGATTCGAGCGTCGCGATGTGGCTGTCGGTGTTTCGGACTTCTTTTTTGCTGAGATTCAGCAGGGGTTGAAGGCCGGGGAAGAGGTATCCCTTGAATTGCCGAAGGAAGAACGAGAAAAGAAGATGCGCCAGATGGCAGGTAAACGCCCGGGCGGTCCTGGTGCCGCAGGTCCTGGTGGGAGCCTTACCGCTGGTAATCAGCCAGGTGGAACCAATGCTGCGAGCGCTGCTCCCGCCGCTGCTCCCGCGGGAGAAGGCAAGGGCAAAGGGCGTGGTCCCGGGGGGGGACGTCCTGGTGGCCGTTCTGGTGCGGGTCCCAGCTAACCTTCAACTCGCGACATCATGGCACTAGTCGAGCTGCGTAACGTCAGCAAAATCTATCGGCTCGGAGACGAGGAGATTCGGGCTCTGGACGATGTGACCCTGGACATCGAAGAGGGTGAGTTCATCTCGATTATTGGTCCGTCGGGGAGCGGCAAATCCACTCTGATGCATATTCTGGGGTGCCTGGATTCCCCCAGCAAAGGAACGATTCGACTGGATGGGATCATGATCGAACATGCCTCGGCCGGGCAATTGGCTGCGCTGCGCAATCGGAAAATCGGGTTCGTATTTCAGTTCTTCAATTTATTGCCCAAACTCAACGTGCTTCAGAACGTCGAGCTACCGATGATTTATAGTGGGATTGGGGGCAAGGAACGCCGGGAACGCGCCATGAAAGCGCTGGAATCCGTGGACCTCGCCAATCGTGCCAAACATCGGCCGAGCCAGCTCTCGGGCGGGCAACAGCAACGGGTGGCGATCGCACGCGCCTTGGTTAACGATCCGCGCATCATTTTCGCGGATGAACCTACCGGGAACCTGGACTCGCACACCGGGGATGCCATTTTGAACCTGTTCCGTCAGCTCAGTGAGGAGGGACGCACCATCGTGCTGGTAACCCATGATCCTGAGATTGCGGCGGTGACTCCACGCCGGATTGAGATCCGGGATGGAAAGATAGCGATAAAGATTGATCTAACACTGGCTGGACTAGCCAAGAGAAAACCGAGCGAAGCGACTGAAGCTTCCGGACAATGAACACCCCGGGCATCAAGGAATCGCAGGAAGCGCTGCTGCGCACACGTCCCCAGCTATGGGTGACGGTGATGGCTGGCGTCCGGGAGATCTGGGCCCACAAGTTCCGTTCCCTCTTGACCATGCTCGGCATCATCTTGGGGGTAGCGAGCCTGGTTGCGATGTCTGCGATGACCACAGGAATGGAGAAGGGGGCCAAGGAGGCACTCGTAGCGATTGGTGGATTGGAGAAGGTACGCATTGAATCCCAGGAGCTGCCGATTTACCAGAGGCATTTGGCAGACCAGGCCGTCGGGATTACAATCAACGATGTTTATGCCCTGCAGCAGAATGCCCCTCTGGTGACCAGGCTTTCTCCCGAAATGCGTTTGCAGGCCTCCATGACTGCAAACGGCAAGAGTTTTCGTCCTTGGAATTGCCTCGGAGTCTGGCCCGTGGCGCTGGAGATGAGCGAGCATGTGGTCGAGCACGGGCGCATGATCACAGAGTTGGATGACGAGATGGCTCGAAATGTTTGTGTGGTTGGGACAGCCGTTCGCGACGAGCTATGGGGTTCTCCTGAGAAGATAGGACGCGAGATCAACCCGGTCGGCGAGACGGTTTTCATCAACGGGGTGCCGTTTACGATCGTGGGGATGTTCCAGCATTACGAGAGCGAGCAGGAGAAGAAGGCCAGGGAACTGGCTAAACTCAACCCTCCTGAGGAGCAGAAAGGCGTCGTTGCGCGCGATCGTGGCCGGGGTGGTGGCGGACGAAGGCGGGGCAACTTTGTGTTCTACCTGAAAAACGCGACCGTTTACCTGCCGTTGAACACGGTGTGGATGAAATTCCGGTCGGGTGTGAGCTTTACGACTTTTGGACAGAACTGGCAGCAGGTTGGAGGCGCTGGAGGATCGACAGGTGATCCGCGGCTGTCGAATTTGGAGTTGAAGATCGCGAGCGTCGATCTGTTGCCGGAGACCTTGCAGCAGGTGCAGAACGTTCTGATGTCCACGCACAAAGGAATCGAAGATTTCACATTCCGCACGCAGGAAGATTGGGCGGAGCAAATCGAGACTTTTGTGAAGAACGCCAGGATGAGCGGGGGCTTGATTGCGGCAATCAGCTTGCTGGTGGGCGGCATCGGCATTATGAACATCATGCTGGCGAGTATCTCGGAGCGCGTACGCGAGATCGGCATCCGGAAATCTGTCGGGGCATCGACTGCAGATATCTTCATTCAGATTCTCGTGGAATCGGTAGCCATTGCGATGCTCGGCGGAGCCGCAGGACTGGGGGCGTCATTCATCCTCGTTCATTTCCTGGGGTCGGTGTCACCAACCGAAAACGCACCTATTATCACTGGGGGAACCATGCTGCTGGCGTTTAGCTTTAGCGTGGCGGTGGGGGTCCTGGCAGGTATCTTCCCGGCCATCAAGGCGGCCCGGCTAAACCCCATACAGGCTTTGCGCTACGAATAATCATGACCTTAACGAACACCATCCTGATTGGGTTCAAGGAAGTCTGGTCTCACAAGTTCCGTTCCTTGTTGACCATGTTGGGAATCATCCTGGGCGTTGCGAGCCTTGTTGGGATGGCGGCCATTATCAAAGGCATGGAAAACGGGATGAAGGAAGCCATGATCGCCATGGGTGGAGCCGACAAAGTGCTGCTGGAATCCCAGGACGTGCCTCCCGAGCAGGAGCATCTGGCCGATCAGGCGCCAGGTCGGACGATGGATGACGTTAAGGCCTTACGCGAGAGTGCCCCGCTGCTGCGGTTGGTTTCTCCTGAGATGTCTGTGAACGGCGCGCTTTTGGAACGGGGCGAGAAATCGTGTGTTCCGTCTGAATGCGTGGGCGTGTGGCCGGCGGTGTTGGAAATGAACCTCCACACGTTGGAGCACGGACGCTTCTTCACAGATCTGGACGAGGAGAACGCGAGCCCGGTATGCGTCATTGGCACGGCGATCCGCGATGAATTATTCGGATCGCCGGAAACAACAGGCCGCGAGATCATTCCCATAGGAGAGACGGTGCTTATCAATAGCCAGCCCTTCACAATTGTGGGCATGTTCCAGCGGTATGAGGGAGAGCAGGAAAAGAAAGAGCGGGAATTAGACGCAAAGAAGAAGGCCTTGGAGGAAGCTGCGGGGAACACCGGGCCTACGCGGATGCGCGGGTTCGGTCGACGCGGTAATTGGGCGTTCATGAGGAAGAACCTGACGGTCTATATGCCTTTGAACACGGCTTGGGTGCGGTTTCGTTCCGCCGGCGATAAGGATGGAATCCCTGACCCGCGGTTGACTGACATCGATGTGAAGGTCGAGGACCTCGGTTTCCTGGAGTCCGCCTTGCAACAGGCGAAGAATGTCTTGATGCTGACGCACCGCGGGATTGAGGATTTCGGCTTTCGCACGCAGGAGAACCAGCTTGAGAACATCAACCAGCAGATTCGGAATGCGCGTTTGAGCGGTGGGGTGATTGCCGCCATAAGCCTGTTGGTGGGGGGCATAGGCATCATGAACATCATGCTGGCTAGCATCAATGAACGCATTCGGGAAATCGGGATATGCAAGGCGGTTGGGGCTACGGGTTTCGCCGTTTTTACCCAGGTGCTCATAGAGAGCATTGTGATTGCCATGCTGGGTGCCGCCCTGGGGGTGGTGGCCTCATTTGGCTTTGTCCGCATCCTTGAACTGGTGACGCCCGCTGCCAACGCGCCTGTGATCACACCATTCGCCATGTTAGTGGCAGTCGGTTTCAGCCTTTTGGTGGGTGTTGTTGCCGGCCTTTTTCCAGCGATCAAGGCGGCCCGGTTGCATCCGATCCAGGCGCTACGCTACGAATAAATAATCCTGATCGCGAACGTCTTTTTGTTTAAATAGGGTCGGAGCAGGAATTTACCCACTGTGGGCAGCCCTTAATGATTGGGTGCCGGAGCTTGTCAATTCTCACATAAGCCAGTAACTTTTTTCCGTATGAAGAACGATGTGGTCCCGGTTCAGATCCGCGGAATTCTTCCCGCAAACAGCGGCTGCGCGTTGTTTGTTGGGAATGACGAAAAGGTTTTTGTCATAAACGTGGAACCAAACATGGGGGCCGTCATCGGCATGTTTCTGCGCGAGACACCTAAGGAACGGCCTTTAACCCATGATTTGATGCAGAGCATCTTCAAAGGTTTTGGGATTACCGTCGAGCGTGTGGTGATCACGGAGTTGAAGAATTCGACGTATTTTGCCAGGCTCATACTCTTGCAGCAGAACGAGATCGCTCGAAAGATTGTTGAAATCGATGCGCGGCCAAGTGATTGTCTTGCCCTGGCCACCGCACAGAAAAAGCCCATTTTCGTCGCCAATACCTTGTTCCAACAGGTCGAGGATATGAGCGAAGTGCTGGACCGCATTAACGAAAACGGTCCAGAGCAGGAGTAACCGCCCTCCAAATGCCTCCCGCCAAACCGGCAGCCGCCCTGGCCCTTATTTGTGGTGAAGACGAGTTCGCTGTAAAAAAGCGCGCCCGCGAACTTTACGCGGAGTGGACAGCCGAACTCGGCGGCATGGACCATGAGATAGTCGATGGAGCGGCTGCGAACACCGGAGAGGCCCTGCGTTGTTTGGGTCGGCTGCGCGAGAGCCTACAGACCCTCCCCTTTTTCGGCACCGGCAAGGTGGTGTGGCTGCAGAACTGCAACTTTTTCGGGGAGGAACGCACAGCCTCCAGCCAGGCGGTCACTGAAGCGCTGGCTCAGCTTGCCAACGAGCTTAAGACCTTTAAGTTTGAGAATGTCAGGCTTCTAATTAGCGCTGGAAAAGTCGATAAGCGGAAAGTCTTCTTCAAAACCCTCGATAAAATCGGCCAGGTTGAAATCCATGCCGGGTGGTCGCTGGACGACCGGGATTGGGCAGACCAGGCGGAGGCATGGGCGCGGCGTGCTCTGAACAGCCGTGGGAAGACGATCTCGGAGGAGGCATTGGCTGAACTCATTTCGCGGGTAGGTCCGAACGCACGGCAGTTGGACAATGAAATCGAGAAAGTCAGCCTCTATGTGGCGGATCGCGGGGAGGTAACTTATGAGGACGTTTGCACGATCTGCATCCGGAACAAGACCGCTCGCGCTTTCGCACTGGGGGATGCTCTGGGTGATCGGGATTTGCCACGGTTACTCAAACGGTTGGACGAGGAGCTTTGGGAGGTAAAGCTTGATCCCAACAAATCGGAGATCGGGTTGCTTTACGGGCTGATCTCGAAAATCCGCGCCATGATCCTGTTAAAGGAAATGGTTCGGGAAGGATGGGTGAAGGGGGATGGAGATTACAATCGGTTCAAAGCCCAGTTGCAGCAAGTGCCGGCCGAAAAGTTGCCCCGGGATCGCCGCTTTAATCCGCTTGCCATAAACCCTTACGTGCTTTACAAGGCTCTCCCTCAGGCGAACCGTTACTCGCAGGCCGAGTTGGTCCGTGCAATGGATCTGTTGCTGCAATGCAACCGGCGTCTGGTAACCAGCGGCCTGGAGGAGGCGCTGGTTTTACAACAAACCTTGGTGCAGATTGTCGGTTGAATAACATGAACGCGCCTTCAGCCAAAATGATGATCTTGACGGGCAAGGAGTTCGCCTGCATACGGATTATTGGCCGGGCGACTTTCGCCACCAGTATCGATTTGCGGACCGTGATAGAGGAACTGCGGCAGCGGGGTTTTTCCTGGTTCGTGCTCGAACTTTCCGAGTGCTCCCTGATGGATAGCACTTTCCTCGGAGTTTTGGCTGGATACGGCCTGAAGATGTCCGGTCCACACCCCTCTGCAAACGCACCCTTCATCGAGTTGCTCAATCCCAATCAGCGTGTGACCGAGTTGCTCGAAAGCCTGGGCGTGCTCCATCTTTTCAAACTGGGCCAGGGGTCGCTGGCTTTGCCTGCGGACGCTCAAACCAGGACCCACGTCCCAACGGCCTCCACGCGTGAGGAGATAACGCGTGCGAGCCTTGAGGCGCATCAATGTCTCATGGAGATCAACCCTTCAAACGTCGCCAAGTTTAAGGACGTGGCGCAGTTCCTGGCCGAGGACTTGAAGCGGATGAAAAGCTCTCAATAGTGCCGGCGCAGGTTCCATTCATCCATCAACTCAGGCGGTATCTGACGCAGAAATCGCGAGGGCATCTGCCTTTCGGGAGAACTTCGATCGTAGGACATCCGAATTAGCGGATAGCTCAGGTAAAGCTCATTCCGCGCCCGTGTCTCGGCCACATACAGCAGACGCCTTTCTTCTTCTTCCCCATCTGGAAAATCGAGCGCACGTTTTGAAGGAAACAGCCCGTCGCAAAGCATAATCACGAATACAACATCGAACTCCAGGCCCTTGGCCTGGTGGATGGTGGAAAGCCGCAGACGATCTTCGCTTTGATTTGATTCCTGTGGTTCAGTTTCCGCGCTGGTTAATAACGCCAGTTGTGATAGAAAATCCTGCAAGTCGGTGTACTGTCTGCCCATCACTGCGAATTGCTGGAGATCCTCCAACCGGGTCCGATAATTTTCATAGGTGGCCTTGAGGTAATCCTCATAACCGGCTTCGATCACCGTGCGGATCATGTCATGGACCACGCCCTTGATCTTGGGGTCTTCGACCTGAGATATCGTGATCGCAAACTGCGTCCAGCCGAGTAGTGCCTTCTTCGGTGCCAGCTTTGCGCAACCTTGTAACGCTCGAGCCAATGAGAACCCTGTGGTGTCTGCCGGTACTTGGGGCAAATACGATTGCCAGAGCTTATCTGCTGCCTTGGGTCCGATGCCCGGAAGCATCCTGGCGAGACGCTTGAAGCTGATCTCATCGCGCGGGTTCACGACGAGCTTCAAGTAGGCGCTGACGTCTTTAATATGCGCCTGCTCGAAATAACGAAGGCCGCTCGTCACGGTAAAAGGAATCCCGCGTCTGGTGAGTTCCATCTGCACTTCCATAGCATGAAAATGTGCGCGGTACAGAACAGCCATCTGAGATAGATCCACCCCTTCTTCGTGCAGTTCCAAAACCCGCTGGGCAACGAACGAGGCTTGCTGGCTTGAGTCCTCGCACGGAACGAGGATGGGTTTGATGCCGGGTTTCTTCGCAGCCGTCAATTCCTTTGGAAACTGGCGGACATTGTGTGAAATGGTGGCGTTTGCCAATTGCAGGATCTCAGGTGTGCTCCGATAATTAACCTCGATCTTGTAAGTTGTCGCCTTCGGATACCTTTCGGGAAATCGGATGATGTTTTCGTAATTCGCGCCCCGCCATGCGTAAATGCTCTGTGCGTCGTCGCCGACCACCATGAGGTTGTGATGCCGCTCGGCCAGGATATCGATCACATCGCTCTGCAGCCGGTTTGTGTCCTGATACTCATCGACGAGGATGAATTGGAACCGCTTCTGAAATTGATCTCTCACTTCCTCATGTTCCTGAAGGAGCCTGAGCCAGAGCACGAGGAGATCATCGAAGTCCATGGAATTCGATGTTTGCTTGCGCTTCTGGTAGGCGCCAAGGACGGCCTTGATCTGTGGAGCTTGCGGGGAGAAATCATCATACTGCCAGCGGAGAATCTCCTCCAATGGCTTCTGCGTGTTCTCTGCCATGGAGAAGATGTCGGCGAGCACCTTTGCTTTCGGAAAGAGCTTTTTGTCGGCTTCAATTCGAACATCCGTCACACACGTCGAGATGAGTTCCTCGGCGTCCTCGCGGTCGAGGATGGTGAAATCTCTGCCAAAGCCCAGCCTGGGTGCGTGCTGGCGGAGGATGCGGTTCCCGACTGAGTGGAAAGTGCCGCCCCAGAGCTCGGAGATCTCCTGACCAACCAGGTCGGCGACGCGGCGCATCATTTCTTTCGCTGCCTTGTTCGTAAAGGTCAGGAGCAGGATGCGGTCGGCGGGAATCCCTTGCTCCAGCAGGAACGCCACGCGGTAGGTAAGAGTGCGCGTTTTGCCGGAGCCGGCTCCAGCGATCACGAGGGCAGGGCCGGGGGGAGCGGTCACAGCCGCCAACTGCTGTTCATTGAGCTCAGCAGCATAGTTGATCTGAAGTTCTAGAGGCTTGCGGAACGGCCGCAACACGTAATCACGCGACATCCACACAAGGCTACAAAGGAACCGCACAAACGCCAAGACTTGGAACCAAATACCCAAATACCGGACTTGAACTCGGAATCAGATCATGATTCGGTCGATGGCAAAGCAGCCAATGCTTCTGCGGCAGTCATACCGTAGATTTTGACCGTTTTATGCCGGGAAGTGTGGCCACGAGTCAGTTCCACCCGGTTGCGTGGGCATTTCAACGTTTCGGCAAGGAGTCTCACCAGGGCTTCATTGGCGGCGGCATCCACTGGCGGAGCGGTTACCTTCACGCGCAACTCGGTGCCCAGTGGGGAACCAACCTCGTTGGCCGAGGCGCGTGGTTGCAGTTTAATCTGCAAACTGACGCCGTCTTTTTCGGCTCGGATGTATGCGGGCATCGTCATGAGAAGGCGGTAAACAAATCCTCGCGGGCCGCCCAGGTGAGGCCTACCATAAACAGCGCTTTGGCATAGTGCAATGCTGGAGCGTTTATGTTGAGGAACGCGAGTTTACCGAAAGTTGAAACCATGAGTTACAGGCTTCTGATGCCGTTGCTGAGTGTTCTTGTTTTCAGCTCGATGGGCTGCAAAGACGTTCAACCCGCGACCAGTCCGGTGCCTGG
Organism: uncultured Verrucomicrobiota bacterium; assembly: GCA_942493075.1. Lineage (GTDB taxonomy): Bacteria > Verrucomicrobiota > Verrucomicrobiia > Limisphaerales > UBA8199 > JBBQYD01. Next base: position 2,586,739 of record OW818681.1, read on the forward strand.
CACAGCCGTATCCCAGGAGGTGGCGCGACCATCCACCAATGATCTGGTAACACCGGACCTGCTGGTGCTGCCTGCGGCCGCGACGAATCCGCCTGCCGCATTCGCGGGGGAAGGTTGGGAGGTTCTGTTCGATGGAAAATCCTGGGACGGGTGGAAGGAAACTCCTTTCGCGGGGCACGGGGCTGTGCGAATCGAGCAAGGTGTGCTTTTCTTTGGCATGGGAGACCCGTTTACCGGGGTGAACTGGACCAATGACTTCCCAAAAGTGAATTATGAAATCGCGTTCGATGCCATGCGGGTGCAGGGGACGGATTTTTTCTGTGGCCTAACGTTTCCCGTGAAGCAAAGCCATTGCTCTTTGATCCTGGGTGGCTGGGGTGGGTCGCTGGCCGGCATCTCGAGCATCAACGGAGCCGATGCTTCTGAGAATGAGACGACCAAGTACATGGATTTTAAGACAGGTCGTTGGTATCGAGTTCGCCTGCGAGTTACCGACGAGCGGATCGAAGCCTGGATTGATCAGAATCAGATCATCAACCTGCCCACCCAAGGCCGGCAGTTTAGGGTTCGTTTTGGTGAGATTGAACAATCGATTCCACTCGGATTCGCTTCATGGCAAACCGCTAGCGCCTTCCGCGAGATCCGAACCCGTCGTGTGGTTCAAGCGGAGTCGCCAGCTCCGAAAGGGAGTTGAGGCCGTCGGCTAGAGCGAGTGTTTTATCTCAACCTTGCTCCCGGACCGAGTCATGGCGGCGCCAACTCATCAGCATTTCATTTCGCGGCTTTCGTCTCTTGAGCAAGAGATGGGAGAAGGACTTTTCGTTTCAGGCCTGGTTGGGCCTTACCGCATTTTCCAGCGGAAGAAGGGGCATCGTCATGGTATCGATGATGCCACCACGGCCTGGTACGCGCTTCAAAAGACACCCCCGGTAAAGAAAACACTCGATCTGGGCACCGGAATAGGGACGGTTGGGCTTGCCGTGCTTTGGGGGCTTGGCGCGGGAGCGGAGTTGACGTGTGTGGAGGCCCAGGACATCAGCTACAGATTGCTTACCGAGAATATCCTGGGAAACGGATTAAATGCGTGCGTCAAGGCAATACATGGGGATATCAGAAACCTGTATTTGGGCGAGCGGTTTCCGCTCATCACCGGGAGTCCGCCATATTTTCCGATTGGGACCGGATCATTGCCGGAGGATTCACAAAAAGCACATGCGCGATTTGAGTTAAGAGGCGACGTGGGCGATTACGCGCGGGCTGCTAAACGGCACATTACAGCAGATGGTTTGTTTGTGTTTTGCTTCCCATTTCAGCAGAAAGGCAGGTGCATCAAATTGGTAACAGATGAGGGGTTCAGGCTCCTATCCATTCGTGATGTCGTGCCGATGCAGAGCAAGCCACCGTTGTTCTCGCTGTACTGTGCTTCGCTTAGCTTTAGAGGTTCAGTGACAGAAGAGGAGCCGCTGATCGTGGCATTTGAGAATGGGAAGTACACGCCGGAGATGCTGGCGATCCAGGCCACCCGCGGTTTCGGCCCCGAAGGGACAAACGCCATTGCCTGATGATCCTGGAGCTAGTTATTTTGACGCGCATGATCGTGCTGCATAAGTTCGTGAAACTCCGTGGAGAAGCCGATTGGTTCGTTGTAACAGGGCAGGGGACTGGGCGTCCGGAGCTTTGAGGTGATTACATGCTGTCCACTGAGATCATTGCCACATTTTTTACCGCCTCCATCCTGCTTGGGGCGGCGCCAGGTCCGGATAACCTATTCGTCCTGACGCAATCGGCGCTTCATGGCCGAGTCGCAGGCCTGTTCGTGGTCTTGGGATTGTGCACGGGGTTGATTTTTCACACTGCTGCTGTGGCTCTGGGAGTGGCCGCTATCTTTCAGGCTTCTGCGCTGGCGTTTTCTATCCTCAAGTTCATCGGTGCTGGTTATCTCCTTTATTTGGCGTGGCAAGCTTTTCGGGCCAAACCTGCAAGTGTGTCCGACAGGCCTGGAATTCCCCCGGATAGAATGGGACTCTACCGACGTGGTATCCTGATGAATGTCACCAATCCCAAAGTGTCTATCTTCTTCCTCGCGTTTCTGCCTCAGTTCGCAGATCCAGTGCGCGGTTCGGTGACAGTGCAAATGATACTGCTGGGCGTCCTTTTTATTGTTGCGACCGTCATTGTCTTTGGAGCCATCGCAATTGTCGCGGGCACCCTTCGCGAATGGCTGTTGAAGTCCGATCATGCGCAGACCACTTTGAACAAACTGGCAGGAATGGTATTCATCGCTCTCGCAGTGAAGCTCGCCACGGCAAGGAGATAAGCCAGACGGTCGCAAAGCGGTCTTGCCTTGGGCTATTTGCGGTCGCCTCCTCCGAGGCTACGTTCAGTCCGGACGGACCGTGTTGTCCCTCTCCGAACCTGAGCTTCAAACGCGATTGGCGCTTACGAAATAACCCCAAATGGTTCTGGCACCCCGTGACCGCCGGGGCCTGGTTTATTTCTTCAAATCCTCCGCGATGCTGGCGAACTGTTACATCGCTGCTTCAAGGTCGGCGGTGATCTCGGCGGCGATGATTTTCGGCGAGGGCAGATTGGCCGATTCTTCCAGCGCTCGTCTTTCAGCCAGAAGATGTCCAACAAGGGCCGATGGATTCGACATATTTTACGCCATTTTGAGACTTGAGCCGCTGGGAAGCGAGCGAAAGGGATTTTGCGGAGCGAAAGGGCGCAAGCCCGAACGAGCGCTGACCGTGGCAAAGAACTGTCGCGACATGTCCACGCTCGGATCGTAATCAATACTCGTCGCGTAAATCTCCAGCACTTTCCGCCAAAACTCCTTCTCCGACGACCGGATGTCCCGGATGCGAGCCAGCAACTCCTCAAAATAATTCCCGCCGCCCCGCTGCTTGAGGCGCTCATCATCCATCGCGAAGCCTTTGACGATGTATTCGCGCAACTGCTGTGTGGCCCAGATGCGGAATTGCGTGCCCCGTTGTGATTTTACCCTATAGCCGACCGAGATAATGACGTCGAGATTGAAAAACTCGATTTCCCGTGTTACCTGCTTGCCCCCCTCGGTTTGAACTGTTGCAGATTTTGCAACAGTTGTCTCCCGGCGCAATTCTCCCTCGTTGAAAACGTTGCTGATGTGCCGCGAGATGACCGATTTGTCCCGTTGGAGCAACTCCGCCATCTGGTTCAGCGACAGCCAGACTGTCTCCTGCTGGACGCGAACTTGCAGCCGGATGTGCCCTTCTTCCGTTTGCTAGAAAAGGAATTCGCTGCCGGGTGAAGGCGTGGGTGGAATCAGGTCGTTCATGCGAGCGCCCGGTGAAGGCTTTTTGGAGGATGGACGGGTTCCCAAGGCAGATGGGTGAACGAAGAATTATGAATGGGGGCTTCATGCCAATTCTCCTGTGAATGCCTTTTGCAGGATTAATTGCCGCAAATGCGAGGCCCGTTGCAGGCTGGCCGACACGCGCCAACCGTTGGGCAAATCTTTCGCCCCGTCAGGGCTTGATGTGTTTTGGGAATCGTGACCCAGGGCGGCGTCACTGCGCTCCTTGCCCTGGGCTAATTTCTTTCGCCCTGTTCGGGCTGCGGCTGTAGTGTTCGCGGTCATGCCGCGAGCACCTCGTTCAACATCCGCTGCACCACGCCGTGCCCAGGTTCAGACAAAGGTTTCTCTTTTTGCAATAGCGCAATCTTTTCTCGGTATTCCGACAGCACGGTCGGTCTGGCGCGCTTCATGGCCAGCAGGGTTTGAGCTAAAAGAATTCGCATGCCGACATGCTGCGGGAAATCCAGGCACAATTGCAAATTGCCATCCACAATCTCGCGTTCGCCACTAAGAAAACCGGCAGCTACACCCTCCACGCCAGAGCAACGTACGGCCAGAAGTTGTTCCAGTCGCAACAGATAATCTGAAAAACGGGAGGCAGCGGGAACTTGATAGAGCGGCGGCGCCGGAACGGGCTGAACTTCGGCGTGCTCACACAGCAGTGCGACCAACTGGCGGGCAAGCGCAAGGATGCCTTCCTCGGGTTTGCCGAACGGAAAACTGCCGGTGAGTGTGCCGAGGCACCTGGCATCAATGGTCCGCACGAGGCGCAGTTCGGCGGTCCACGGTTCGGCGTTGGACTTTAGATGGATGGTGACAACGTAATCGCTCTTGAGTTCGGCCTGACTGGCGGAAGTGGTAGCGGTTTCATCTTCCCACGGTTCGCCGCTAAGCACGAATCCAGGTGAGTCGCCCATGATCCAGGGCACGAGCGTTTGCACCCGGGCATTGCTGGTGAATTCGATTTGTTCCGCTAGAAAAAGGGGCAGAGCACGGCTCATGCGTCCGGGTGCATCGGACATCTGCTTCTGTATGCGCGTGGAGTTGGTGGCGATTTCGACGGTGCTGCCGAGCAAAGTCACGGTGGGGGCATCGGCAGACTTAGCCGGGAACAGTTCAGCGGCGGGGGATTCGGGTTTGAGCCAGACCGGACCGGCGATGGTGAGCATGGCCATCTGCGGGGCTTCCTTAGGAGCATCAGCGAGGGCAACGTGGGCCTTGGCGATTTCGGTGTCCCAAAAGGCCAGATGCTCTTTCCAATCGGTGCGATTGAGGGCGTAGAGTTGATCGAGCAACCGGCGCGCGACATCGAGCTGACCGAGATCGCAATGGGCTTTGATGAGATTGTTGCCAACGGCCAGGCCGTGTGCGACCACATCGTAGTGTGGCTCGACCAGTTGCAGGATTTCCGGGAGATGCCCGGCATTGCCAAGGTCCCCGCTGATTTGCTGTAGCAGATCGGTGGGAATCGGTTTGCCGGCATGCGAGAGACATGCTTGATACGAGGCAAGCGCCTGATCAGGTTGGCGTGACTTGAGAGCGATGCGGGCGAGTGAGAGTTGCGCGCGCCAACTGCCGGGAAGTGCAGCAATCCGACGCAGGCATTTGGATGCGGCTTCCTCGCCTCCGCGATCGTTGTGGATGGCAACATACCAGCCGCAGGTGTTCTCTACGTTTGGGTCCAGGGTGAGCGCTTCCCACAACGTGCTTTCGACTTCGGCATGTTTACCCCGCGCGAAGTGGACTTTGGCCAGATTATTTAGCAGCAACCCGTCCCGGCCATGCTGGCTGAGGGCATTGGTGAGCAGTCGTTCGGCTTCATCCAGCTTCTCGACCTTGAGCAGCACGAAGGCGAGGAGGTTGATCGCGCGCTTGGGTTGCGGATCAATCCGGCAAAGTTGGCGCGCGGGTTCGAGGCAGTCAGAAATGAAGCCGTCGTTCAAAGCGCTGTTGATAAGGTTGGCGAGATCGTCGGCTTTGTTCCAATTGTTGCGAAAATTGAGCGGGAGGACTTCCGTGCGCCAAGTCTCGCGGGGGATTTCTCCTATGCGGCCGTAAGCGTCCCAGACTTTCACCATCGCGGGAGCGCCCGGAGGCGGAGGTAAGGCGGGAGGAGGCGTCAGCACCGGCGGTTGTGATGCGGGCGCTTTCCGCGAGAAGATTCGCTGGAAAAAATTCATGTGGCGAGAGTTTGATTCAATTCGTCCAGTAAGGGGAGAAGCTTATTCCCAAACATCTGGTGGGCTCTCCCCAAGCCACCCCGTTGGGTAAACGGAGACAGTTCCAAATCGTCCGGCTCTATGCGGACGCTGGCTGCGGCCGCACTCCGAGGCTGGCGGATGGTGGTCATCGTTGTTTTCCTTCCCTGAATTTCCCGGGTGGATCCGCGGCAGCGGGTTTGGACAGTTCTTTTTCCAACCTCTCAATACTCGGCAGGGCGCTCCGGAGTTTCTTTGGTAACGCGCGCGTGAGCTTGTAGTCGGAGATGCCGATGGCTTTGTCCATGCCGCGTAGCGCATACTCGGCGACGATCTTGTTCTTTTCCTCGCAGAGGATTAGGCCGATCGAGGGTCGATCTGACTCATGCCTCATGCGGTCGTCCACAGCAGCGAGGTAAAAATTCATCTTGCCGGCATACTCCGCCTTAAACCGGCCGACCTTCAGGTCAATGACTACGAAGCAGCGCAGCTTAAGATGATAGAACAGGAGATCTAGATAGAAATCGTCGTCCCCCACCTCCATGTGAACCTGACGTCCGACGAAAGCGAAGCCGGTGCCGAGTTCAACCAGAAAACTCTGGAGATGCTGAAGCAGCCCCGTTTCAAGTTCGCGCTCGTGAAAGGGTTCTTCCAGCGTGAGGAAATCAAAAACATAGGGGTCTTTTAAAATCTGTGACGCAAGGTCCGATTGCGGCGGCGGCAGGGTCCGTTGGAAATTAGTTACGGCCTTGCCGCGACGTTCATGCGCGCGACTCTGAATCTGGAGGGAGAGGACATCGCGGCTCCAGCCATGCTCGAATGCCTTCTGCGCGTACCACAGGCGCGTGGGCAGGTGCTTAACTTTCTGAATGAGGATGACGTTATGCGCCCAGGGCAATCGGACAAGGGCTCCATGCCACGATTGGGCTTCGGTGGATTCGACGGACAATTCGGCCACGGATGGTGGCCTTTTCGTGTTCTGGGGGCGAGGTTCAGGCAATTGGGCCACGGGCGGTGGCCCCATTTTAAACAGTGAAGGATACTCTCGGAAAAACTGCACCATGCGTTTCAGATTACGCTCGGAGAAGCCTTTTACATCCGGCAACTCATTGTGCAAATCAGTCGCCAGCCTGGGCAGGACAGCAGCTCCCCAACCTTCTGATTTTTGACGTTTCACCAACACATCGCCAATTTCCCAATAGAGCAGGAGCAGACTGGCGTTGCTGGCCATCGCTGTGCGGATTTGTGCGGATCGGATGCGCTGCTTGATCTCAGTCAGCAGTTCGGGGTAGTTCCCAATGGCGGCAGATACTTTTCTGACAACAGCTTTGGTCATGCGGCGAGAGTTTGACTCAATTCATCTAGCAGCGGGAGCAATTTTGCGCCAAACAGATGATGGGCTCTGCCGCACCGTTGGTTAAACAGAGACAGTTCCAAATCGTCCGGCTCAGGGTTCACAATTTCAGGGATGCTAACAAAGCAGTGGGTCGATGACAATACCGCGAATTTGAGATTACATCCTGATGTGCAGGATTGAACGGATTGTCCGAACTCAGTTACTCGCTTTTTCCAGAGTATCGGAATGAAGAGACCGAGTATCCAATCGCCCCGTTCGAACCCGCCAGTGTTAGGCGTTACGTCAGAATACAGGTGAACGCAACCCGCCCGGCCTTTGCGATCATGATGCCTAGCCCTGGAAGGGCGGCCGCGAATAGCCCAGGGCCAGGCCGAAGGCCGCAGTCCTGGGTTGAGGACCATAAACAACACTCTTTTTCTCCATCCGGGGTTGGCGCTCCTTGGCGCCAACCCCGGATGGAGAAAAAGCCAGGATCAGAGCGCCGCAGGCCCCAAGGCGGCGGCCGCAGAGCGGTCTTGCCTTGGGCTATTTGCGGTCGCCTCGTCCGAGGCTTCGTGCGGTTCTGAAAAACAGCCCTGTGCATTCCTTGCGGGATGCTGAAGTGCCACAACTGATCCGGTGGTATCGTGCTGGTTGCAACGTAATCACGGAAAGCATATGCTGCGGGCAGTGCATTCCTTATCAATACGTTGTTTGTCCCTATATTGAACAAAATGAAACGTTACTATGCTTGGGTTGTGTGCCTTCTCGGTGTGAGCTTGATGGCCCCAACACTTTTGGCTGAGACACACGAGGAATCGGCCCCGCCATTGACAAATGTCACACGGAGGGTGATTTCTCGAACCGCAGCATCTCGCAACCAGGCAGCGTTCATCGAGCAAAAGCGGAGAATGACAGCAGCGACAAAGGAGAGTTGGGCAAAAAGACCCTTTGTAAGGGTAGATGATGCCAGCTTTCCCGCCCGATTAGACGAGGTCCTTGCAGACAGATCGCTTGCTGCAGATTTGACTCCGCCTCAACGGCAGGGCTTGATGAAGGAGATGTCAGCGTTCTTTCGAGCGTATAATGCCCCCAGCTACGATTCCTATCTGGGTTTTAAAACAAATGGCCGTCCGTATTCGTTATCGAAGGAGGCCATGGCAAATCAGGCAAAGTATTATGAAAAGAAGGGGATGCCTTTGCCGGAGAGCGATGATGCAAGGGCCAGAAAACTCTGGGAGCTGACGTGTCAACCTAGCAGTCAAGCTGCTCCTAAACTCACTCAAGTGAATTTGGAAGGCGTAACCCTATCGCAAGGCAGAACCAATCTCGCTCAAAGCGGGATTTCAAAGATCGCACTCAACACTCTGAACGCCGTCATGGCCAGGCCGGGCGGCCTGATCGACTACACAGAATCGCCGGACCTCGTGCTTAAGAGACAAAACGCAATATCCTATGTGGTTCTGGGAATGGTATGCAGGGTGGACTCATCGGAATTACCTACAGTGATTCACATAAGCCTCTACTGGTCTGACAAAGCGGAACGATGGTACCCTTGGGAAATGGTCTATGACGCCAATAGTGGGTACCGCGCGATGTTTTAGGAGCGATCCAAGGCAGGCGGGGTAGGGGAAGAGAGCCAGGTGGTTGCGCACACGGATCAAGTGATGCGAAACACCACGCGATAACGCTGCCGGTTGGCCAAGAATCTTCGACGGTTTTCCAACGATGCGTAATAGTCGCGTGTTTCATATGAAAGTAAGAAACAGCACAGTTGGTTTTCTTACATTCTTGTTCATACCAAACAAAAGGGCGTTCTGGGGGCCACCCGAATAAGAAAACCAAGGCGGGGGAGCGTCGTCCCCCGCCTCAGTGAACATGGTTGGCCATTAATCGGGAAGGATGACGGTATCAATGACGTGAATGACGCCGTTGCTGGCGGCCACATCGGTCTTGATAACCTTGGCGTTGTCCACTGTCACAGCGCCGCCTTCTACTTTGAGGCTGAGTTCCTTTCCGTTAACTGTCTTTGCCTTCATGGTTTTCACATCTGCCGCTAAGACCTTCCCGGGCACAACGTGGTACGTGAGAATGGCGACAAGCTTTTCCTTGTTTTCAGGCTTGAGCAGACTCTCCACCGTGCCGGCCGGCAGTTTGGCAAAGGCCTCGTCCGTGGGGGCAAAGACCGTGAACGGTCCCTTACCCTGGAGGGTCTCGACCAGGCCGGCTGCTTTGACGGCCGTTACGAGCGTATTGAAACTTCCCGCGCTTGAGGCTACGGACACCAGATCCTTGCCGGCGGTGCTGGTGGCAGCCGACGCCGTTGTGCTGGCGCTGCATTCGCCCGCGAACAGGCTGGGTGTGAGCAAGACGGCAGAGGCGAGCACTGCCACGGTGAGGATGCGATTCGTTTTCATATTTATATTTTGAATTTTGTGTTTCGTTTTTTGGGTTCAACCGCCGACCTTCGACCGCTGAACGTGTGTAACAATTGTCTAAGTGCTGCGAGCTGTCAAATATTTGTGCAACTATTCTCTAGAGCCTGTAAAACGGGCTCCTTACCACTATTTCGCGGGGTGAACGCAATTATTAGCTTGCGTGGCACCTGCGTTTGTATAAGTTGTGTGTAAGAGATGAACGAAGCTCAGTATCCCATTCAACTGGTCGCCCGGCTCACCGGGTTGAGCGCATACGTCATTCGGATTTGGGAGCAGCGCTATCGTGCCGTGGAGCCGCAGCGGACCGCCACCAAGCGTCGCCTTTATTCCCAGCGCGATATCGAACGGCTCAACCTGCTGCGGGATTTGACCCAGGCGGGTCACAGCATTGGGCAGGTCGCGCAGTTGCCCACGAACAAGCTGGGCAAGCTCGTGACGGAATCGCCCACCGCCCAGGCTCGCGCACCGCACGCGGCGGTCGAATCGCCCACAAGCATTTCGTTTCTCGAAGAGTGCGTGGCTGCCATCAAATCGCTCGACGCACACGCTCTCGACGATGCGCTCAAACGCGCAGCCACCGCGCTGGGCGCCCTTGGCCTGTTGCAGCGAGTTGTCGCACCTCTGGCTCAAACCGTCGGCGACCTGTGGCGCGATGGCACCCTCACCTCCGCTCACGAACATTTCGCCAGCTCGGCGATCCGGGTTTTCCTCGGCAACGCTGCCAAGCCGTTTGGTGCGATGGATAATGCGCCCGTCCTGGTGGTGGCCACCCCGGCCGGGCAGGTCCATGAACTGGGTGCGTTGCTTGTGGGGGCAACCGCGGCGAACCTTGGCTGGCAGGTCACCTACCTTGGAGCAAGCCTGCCAGCCGCGGAGATTGCCGGCGCCGCACAACAACGCCAGGCCCGGGCCGTCGCCTTGAGCCTGGTGTATCCCGAGGACGACCCACGGCTGGAAGGCGAGGTGACGCTGTTGCGGGAGTCCCTGCCGGCCGAGGTCAAGTTGCTTGCAGGCGGACGCGCCATGCCAGCCTACCGCGACGCTCTGGAAAGAATCGGCGCGCTCCCGATCGAAAACCTCGCACAACTCGGCTCGATCTTGGACAATTTGCGCAAGCTCGCGAAAAAGGCCAAACGATGAAACCGCTCTTCTCCCGCAACATCAGCAACACCGGCCGACTCGTGCGCGGCCTGGGGTCGGTGGCATTGCTCATCGGAGCCGTGTTCGGCTTCGGCGTCTCAAAGTGGCTGGGCGTCGCGTTGGCGGTTTCCGGTGTGTTTGTCTTGTTCGAAGCCTTTCGCGGTTGGTGCCTGCTGCGCGCCTGCGGCATCAAGACACGACTCTAATTCATCACTCCCATGCACGAATTCACTTTCCAAACCGAACTGTGGCTGCCCCGCCCGCGAACCGAGGTGTTTCACTTCTTCGCCGAGGCGCGGAACCTGGAAACCATCACGCCGCCCTGGCTAAAGTTTGAAGTTCTGACACCCGCGCCCATCGAACTGAGACCGGGAACGCTCATTGACTACCGCATCCGGGTGCATGGTCTTCCCATCCGCTGGCGGACGGAAATCACCGAGTGGCAGCCGCCCCACCACTTTGTTGATGTGCAATTGCGCGGCCCCTACAAGCTGTGGCATCACACGCACACCTTCGAGGAGCGCGACGGTGGCACCCTTTGCCTGGACCACGTGCGCTATTGGCCGCGCGGTGGGGCGCTCATCAACTGGCTATTCGTCCGGCGCGATGTGGAACGCATTTTCCGATATCGGCAACAACGGATGCAAGAGCTTCTTGGCATCAAGGCAAACGAAACCGTTCATCCAGCCAGCAACCGATAATTGATCCAGGCAATGACCCCTGAGAAGATCAGTAAAGCCAGCGACGGCAACATCTTGAACATCGGGTTCTTCAGCCGTAGATGGATGACAAAGGCGCAACTCATCAGGAGGGCAATCCCGATGCCGCCCGCCATGGCGAAAGGTTTCTGGTCAATCCCAATCAACAACATCAACGAGAAGGTCAGCTTCAAAATGCCCACCAGATCGCGCAACCAATCGGGCAACCCATACTGCTTGAATTCCTGGATGATGTTGGGATAGCGAACCACCCACACGAAGAAGACCGACGCGGCCACCAACGCCTGCAACGAGATCGTCAAAGCATGCATGACGGTAGGGTATGACCTTCCAGATTAGGACAGAAGTGAAAACTGTCATTGCGCTAATTAACCGCGCCCGGGGTGAGCAACAAGCTTCCGGCGTTCCTTGAAGTGGCGTCCGCGGGGCGCCGCACCGCACTCGCCATGGAAGGGCAGGGGGCGGGCGGAGGGAGACCGCGATCACTTCAGAGCACGATCTGAACGAGTTGCTCTCGTGTGACTTACCTTGCCTGTTTGCACATCCAGGTAGAGAGGTTCTTTCAGCAGCAAGCTAATCACCTGATTGATCGTATCTGAGCCTCCCCCGATGGTATCGTAGATAGCAACTGCACGGGGATAAGCTCTTGTGTCGGATTTTGAAAGTATGGAATCATACATCTTCGACTTGACGGTTCCCAGTGAGATCAGTGCATTCTGAATGGTAACGGGATTGAGATCGCTTGCGATTGTCATTGCCGAAGAAATGCTGGGGCCGGAAAGACCAAGTGTTTGAAGAACAAGGCGGCCTTGAATGCTGCCAGCCTCTGCAGCAGCACTGACGGCAGCCAGGGTGCCTATGTTGACCCGGCCTCGAAGGACGGTAAAAGACGCTTCCATTCGAACTCCCACACCAACGTAAACTGGAATAACGACATCGGCCTGGTCATGTTCGGTTGCAAGTTTATACTGGGCCTTGCCTGAACTGTTGGTTCCTCGTTCTCGACTTAGCAACACATGTGCCGTTGTATATTTGATATAGTCTAAAACCACGACATAGTTGCTGCCTTCAACACCAGTTTGAATCGGCCCATAAGTAACGCCTGCGCCTGCGTAGTCAAAGCCTGTCGCGAGACGCATGGTTTCATCAGGAAGGGAAGCAAGGAGAAGCTTTGGGTCGCTGTTAAGTTCAAACTCCACAGGAAGCGGATCCAATGGCTTGTAGCCTGGGGTCTTTGATGCGCGTGCCAACTCCCCTGCAGTCTGGGAACCCGTCGAGCAGCATCCGGCGAGGAAGGCGGAAAGCAAGCAAATCGGGATCAACAGCAGTTGGCGCCGCGTTGGCGAAACTGAACAGGTGTAAGCCGGAGTAATGGACGGGTGCATGGTTGCTTACATACGGGAAAGGAGCATCTGTCAAGAGAATGGTGCACGGCGATATTCGACCGTTTCCCAACGGGGCAAAGGCCTTGTCGTCAAATGGTTATCCGGGTGGGTCCTGCAGACGGCTAGCAATGCGACCGGTCCCTTTGACGACGTCCCAGGCGCCACCTCACCGTAACCGACCCGCACAGTTGATCAACCTCGACGGTGCTTCCGCCTGCGGCAATAACGACTAACCTTGTGGTAAAACCGGCTGGGAACTGCGTGCGGTCTCAACGTGCATCTCATAGACTCTCATGAGATGTGTGCTTCGTTGACTTTAGCACACTAAGTTCCGTCAAATGTCTGAGATTCAGGGGGTGCGGACGGTCTTGTTGCTGACTGGATTTTGAATTTCCAGCGCCTTGGATTTCGCGCTTTCGAGTTGCTTGGGAGTTAGTCTGGCTTCCAGATCCTGCACGCCAGTCTGTGCGTCCTTGGATCCCTGGTCAGATGCCAAATGGAACCAAACCCAAGCCTCCACCGGGTCGGGGGCAACGCCAGTGCCCGTTTGCAGCGCCTGCGCGAGATTGAGTTGACCTGCTGCACATCCTTTAATGGCAGCACGCCGAAACCATTTCGCAGCCTCGGTCAGGTCTGGAGAGCCATTCACACCCGCAGCCCACAACTCCCCAAGCCGGTTGATGGCGTGCGCGTCTCCGCGAAGCGCGGACTGCTTTAGAAAATCAACAGCTATTGCCAGGTCCTGCGGGACAACTTCTCCACGATAAAAGATATCTCCCACCTGAAATAAGGCGTACGTAGAGGTAAGCGTTTTGTGCGCGTTTATAAGAAGTCGCCCCAAATCCTCACGGTCTTTGGGACCATAGGTAGGCTTCTCCGCGAACTGAATTTTGCCCTCTGCGTAGAGGTCGATGAGCCGCGCGAGGGCGCGGGGCCGATCGGCATCTGGACCCAAGTTCATTATTCTCCAGTAGCCTTCCACAGCTTTGGGAAGGTTCACTGGCCCGCCGCGGCCTTCTTCATAGGCAGTGGCTAGTGTCATGCGTGCCTCGCCGAGCCGGTCGTAAGCTGCAATTTCCAAATCGTCACGGTTCAGTGCCGCGAGCCGATCCGGCCCCGAGTCTTTGTTCAACAGTGCCAGCTTGAGCTGAGCCTTGGTATTCCCAAGATCAGCTGACTTTTGAAGCCACTGCTTCACTTCGGACGGATCCTGTGGAACCCCTTTGTTTTCCAGCAGCAGGCACGCCAGTTTATACTGGGCTTCAGGATCGCCAGTCTCTGCAGCCCGGCGGAACCACTTGGCGGCCTCGGATTGATCGCTGCTTAGATCCTTGTGATTGACTGAATACAAATCTCCGAGCCTCATTATTGCGACAAGATTCCCTTTTTCAGCCGCCTGACGAAACCATTTCGCAGCTTTCGGATGATCGTGCCCCAGCTTGCCGTAATAGAAGAGATTGCCCAAATGCACCATGGCTTCCACGTGCCCGTTATTGGCGGCTTTCTCGTACCACTCCGAAGCTACCTCGTAGTTTCCAATAACGGTACTCTCGTTCAAGCTGTCGAACTCGGACATGAACCCCAGCCGGAACTGAGCTAGAGCGAAGCCCTTTTCGGCCGCTTTGAAATACCACGCGCGCGCCTCGTCTCTGTTCTTCGGCACTCCGGTGCCGGTTTCATAAACCCAAGCAAGATTTGACTCTCCAAAGGCCTCACCCTGCTCAGCGGATTTTCGATACCACCGTACGGCTTCCTGGGGATCCTTGAGGACGCCCGCACCATGAGCGTAGAGGTGGCCGAGATTGTTTTGCGCCATCGCGTGTCCCTTATCCGCAGCCAGGCGGTAATAGCGGGCGGCTTCGGTGGGATTCTTATCAAACAGGATGCCTTCATCATGCATATAGCCAACCGAGAATTGGGCCTCGCGAAATCCCTGATCGGCAGCCTTTTGATACCAGAGCGCGGCCTGCTTCAGGTCTTTGCTCACGCCCTTGCGACCTTCGTAGAGCCAGCCAAGAAAGAACTGTGCCGCAGGTTCGGCACGTTCCGCCGCCTCGCGAAGGCTCACCGTCGAAACTTTCCCCCAGCGATTTGATATGGCCTTCCACCCCAGCTCAGCCGAATTCTCCGCAGTGCTGGGTAGTGGCTCCTGTGCGCAAACCTCAAGGCAGAGCGGGCTCTCGCCACACATCCAGAGTATCAGCATGCTGGTTGCTGCAATTCGGAACCCATGTTTGACCCAGCCGTACGTACAGGTTTGTTGAATCGTTGTCATGGTTTTGAAGTTGGCTGTTGGACCGGCGGCATTGTTATCCGCCTCGGGCTCATGACGCTGGCGCCTGCTGGACGAGCCCCAAAGTATGGAACATCCCGAAGGGCGCGGGTCAGTTCACTGGTATCGAAGGAGCCATCCCGGTTGAGGTCATAATTCGAGGTCAATCGTTGTGCCTGCTTCGTGGGATCACCGGCACTCCCGGGTGTGGACTGATTGGGGAGTCGTCCGGGCTCTAACTCAAGAATGAGTTCCGCCTCCTCAAGACTAAGTCTCCCATCCTCGTCGGAATCATAATCCCGGATCAGCTTCGCCACCGGGCTATCGCCTGGTTGTGTCACCGATACAAAATTGTTGGTTTGTTCGCCGTTCAATGGAGTTTGGATACGCTGAAGCGTCCTGGCCCGAAGCTTAGCCAGCTTCTGTTTCGAGACCAGGCAGCACGTGTAAACGCTTTCGGGGTAATCCTTGAGCAGCCAGGCTTCATAGCGCGCCCTTTCATCCAGTTTATTCAACCCGTTCTCGTCGTGCGCCATCGCCAGGAGGAAGAGCGTTTCCGAGGTAGGATTCTCCCTCGCTTCAGCCGCCAGCAGCGGAACCGCTTCCGCAGAGTCGTTGGCAAAAAATCGAACGATGGCCTGTTGGTGGGGAGTCAGGTTGGCGAGCAATTCAGACGCCTCTTGTGGGCTGACACTGTCCAATGCCCAATCGGCGCGAGGAACCGCCAGGAACTCTCTCTTATCAAGGGCTAAAAGTTCAAGGCTGTTAAACGCAGTGCGAGCAAGCCAAAGCTTCCCAGCTCCGGTCGTGGCCTTCGTCCAGTAGCCCATGTTCGGAATTGCACCGACCCAGGAACGATGGTCCGGGCTGTAGAGCAGAATCGTGGAGTCGTATGTCTGGCTGCCACCACGAGCAACAACCCAAAGGAAATCTCCATCCACCGCCAGCGCGGAAGGCTGGCCGGGAAGTCTGCTCGTGGGCTCAAACGGATTGATGGCCGATGAGTCGGTCCTGCGCTGCATCGCTACCTGATGCCGAGCTTTGATGAGTTGATTTACCTGACGTTGAAAATCAGCGGAGGGCTGGCGGGGGTTTCGAGCCTCGGTACTCAGGCGGTTCCAACGCTCGGTGTTGATCCTGATCGGCCAGTTCACAAACTGGCTTCGCAGGGTTCCTTTGATGCTATCAATGAAGTGCAGCCCGCTCTCCGAGGCCACCCAGAACCCGCCGCGTTTGTCAGCCGTAAGGCAAGCAACGCGGCCAAGTCCCTGCAGAGGCGAGGCGGTCGCGATGGATGTATCCAGGCGGTGCCATCGATTGGATTCCAAGTTCCCGAGCAACAGTCCCATGCTGGAAAGGAGCAGGTAATCTCCGGTGCCAGCCAGTTTCCGGGCCTCTCCCGTGGAAGGCATGCCAAATTGCCGTGGCGGGTCCACGTTCACTCGCTCCCAAAGGCATGAGCCTCCATTCTTCAGAGCCCAGAAGTCGCTGGTACCTCCCAGCGCAAAAATTCCACCGGAATTGGCGGCTAAGGCGTATTGGTTTGTTTGCGTCAGGCCTTCGGGCGCGCCAAACCGACGCAACACACCCGTGTTCGTGTTCCAAACTGCGACCCCCGCGTCCGCGAGCGCCACCCAAAGCTCATCTTCTACGACCAGCAGATCGCGGATGTCATTCGTGGCCAGAGCACCTGTGTGGCGCTCCAACAAGCTGGTGGCGGGGTCCACAACCCAAAGCCGGCCAAACTTGCCCTTTAACCTCCGGAGTTCATGCTCGGCTTGAGTTCCGGTTATGCTGCTCCCCATCATCTCCTCTTCCATTTCCAACGCCAGCCAGAGTTTCCCATCATAAAAAGCCATGGACCGGATTTCCTGCGTTCCGGGTGGGAGTGGTAACTGCCTTGCTGCCGGGGTCGATACCCTTGGAAGAGGGACAGGGAATCGTAACTCCGGCACAGCCATCAAGTCGGCACTCTCCGCAGGATCCAGCTCGGAGATGCGCGGTAGTTTGGCGGTCTTCGCCGCCAGCCTCAGGGGGGAAGACCGTTTCGGAAATTTGCTAAAGACGGCCTTTTCGCCTCCGGGTTGCCCCAAGTCTTTAAAATGGAGTTCCAGGAGTTGCTGCAGTCTCCCGTCGCTGAAATCGATGGGCCTGTCTCGGTTTAACATCATGGTTTGCAGTAATTGCTCAAGCGTCCGTTGGCGCTGCCTCGCGTCAGCAATCACAAACTCACTGCCATTCATCCACAGAATGGCATAAAGCAAATCGGACGCTTCACGAGCCACCCGCGGATCTCTCGGCGCTTTCAACAGTCGAACATGCAACTCCTCGACGAACTGTTGCTGCCATTCGCCGATCTCCTTGGCACCCGCATCCGAAGGAACACCCGCCGGAGCTTGGTCGTAATGTGAAGCCCCGAGGATCCTGCAAAGCTGCCCCGCAGAAAGTACATACTCGCTTGCAATGCTATTGGTTTCCCGCCAGCCAGACGGGTTGGAGTCCAATACCGACTGAAACCCGAATTGATCTGCGTGTCGCTGCCATGCCTGGCTGCGACCGCGCTCGAAGAAGAATCGATTGCGCGAGGATTCTCTGGGGAGCACTCCCCAGCGGACTCGCGCCCAAAGCTCCCGGGCTCGATCGTAGCTCGGGTCAAAGAAACACGCCGTTTCCAGCACCTGGACTACGTCCAGCCACTGCTTTCGGCCCTCCAACGAATTTAGAGAAGGATTTAACTGCCCTTTTATAAGGCCCATGGCGTATTCCACCAGGGAGTTGGAGACTCGGCGGCGAATCCCCTCTTCAGGGTTTCCCGTAGTTTGGGCCCGTTCCGTGAGCGGTGGAAGACTCTCCACCAAACGGGCGGCCATCGCTGCTTCCGAAACGAAATTGGTCAGATGCACAGTAGCAACCCGGGTGGGGTTCTTGCCGTCCCAGACATGGAGTTGCGCCGTGAGCACTCTCTCCCTTTCGAACGCCCCGGAATGCAGCTTTGGAGGCCAAAACGTTGCGTTGGAGTAGGTCCCCCAAACATACCATTGTGCCATGTTATCGGAACCGTCTGAACCGCTCTCCACCAAACCGCTGAGCACCAGGTCGGCTTCTTCCATCGATTCGCCAGCACGCTGAAACTGTAGGAGATGAAAAGGCCTCATCTCGTTCGCAGAGGCCGCCAGCAAGCTCTGACGGAACTCCGGTTCGAGACGCGGGACAGCGGTTTGCACTGGTGTCGAGGAGAGGAACAAAAACGCGACAGCGGGTTTGTGAAGGTTGGTGATATGTGCCTGCCCGGCCTGTTTCAACAAGGCGGCCAGGTTGGAAGCGAGCCGGGTCATTTCGGTAGAAGTCGCCTTGAACGGTCGGTTCGTCTGATCCGGCAATACGAACTTTGCTTCCGCTAGAATATCGGCGCAACTCAGGTTTACCACTTCGAGAGCGACTGTGCGGCCCGCCGCAGAATTCGTTGAAACCCTCCCGAAGATAGCCCAGTCGGCCTTAGCCCAACGCCCGGCTTTGAGGGCTTCCGAACGATCAATGAGCCCGAAGGCACCCAACTTTAATTCCTGTTCTGCCTTGTCCAGCGCCGCTCGTTCTATCCAATCCCAGTCAACCTCAGATGACAAGTCAGCCTGCAACGTGGCGGTGAGGTCGTTGCACGCAAAGGCGCTTCGCTGGGAATTGTCATCGCACGAGAAATTCATCAGCGCCACTCGGGTTCTCGGGGAAGCGCTGCTGGCAGCGAACGAGGGAGACCAGAGCAGGTTGAGAATCACCACCAAGCCAAGGAGGGCTCTGACGCCAGGTGTAGCAAGGTGGGTCCTCCATTGCCGGTCCACGGCGAGCACTTCTCCGTCTTTCACAATCTGAGGTTCAGCACGTTCACTTAGGGCAGCCAACATAACTCGTTCATTCTATAGTTATGACAATCATCGGCCAGAAATCCTTTGTACGATTTTCATAGACTCTGTTTGAAGCCGGTCAGCAAGTTACGGATTACCGCCGGAATCGGTGCCCCGCGTGGTTGTGAATGCGATGGAGATATACGTTTGGCTCAACGTCGACGTCGGCCCAGGGCGCGTTCGAAGTGTTCGGGCCGGGTCTCGGCAACTTTGAACTGCCGGAAAGGATACCGCTCTGACTATCCGCTTCAGGCCGTCGACTTCCGACCGAAGCTTGTAGCAAAATCGGTTTCGGCCAACGAGCAAGATCGATGGCCGACTGACTCTACTGAATGGTCCCTCCGGGTCTTGGATTACTTCCGGCGCGAACAACGGCGGCGGCCAGCGAAAACCGCTCCCGCAACCGCCAAGCCACCCAGTGCTAGAGCGGAAGGCTCAGGCACTGCGGTCCCGAAGGCGCGGATCATCACGTAACCTGGACCGGGATTCCAATTGCCACCAGCCAGATTCTGATCGATCGGCCTGGCCCCAGAAAGGTCGTCCAGATCGAACATGTCCGGAGCGCTACGATCCCAGAAAGTGCCGGTCGCATCCCCGCTGGTATCCAGCGCCCACGGGTATTTGTCGTTCGGTGGCAGGGCAATCACGTCCCGCATGAAAATGGAGACCAGGAAATTATCTCCGACCTCGAGCTGAACCGGCGTAGTGGGGGAAAGAGACTGCACGGTATTGCCGATGGGCATGCCCGCCAAAGGTGTGAAGGGCTGCGTATAGATGCGAGTGTATCCCAAGGGTGCTGTCTGAGCGGAAGTTTGCTTGTAGATGACGATATCCGCCGGGTGGACGAGATTTGGCGATCAAACAGATAGAAGGCGCCGCCATGTCGGCGATAGATTCGGTATCGCTGTCTCCTGGGCAACAACTTCAGCAGACTTGCGGCTCCTAAGGCGGTTCTGCACAGCTTCACGTTTGAACGGCGAGTAAGCGCCCGATTGTGCTAAGTTCTGACGGGGTAGTGAAACTGGTGTCCGTTTTGGTGTCCGTTTGGACCCGCTCGTTTTTCCAAGTCCTTGATGCACACGCATTTAGGTCTGGAGGCGAGGGTCGGAATCGCTCGATTTCGGTCTGTTTTCAGGGGAATTCCCTCACATTTTCAACGGAATCCGGCTTAACCCCGGTAAACCAGCCTTAACCCGTCTTAACCATTTTGGTGCACGTTTTGGTGCACAAGGATCAGGGGCCAGAAAGGTCGGGCATAGCCTTGGTGTTCACGGTGCTGTTTCTGGAATTGCAAGCTTCAGGGAGTCTTTCGCGATTGTTTTCGGCAGCGTTCTGGCCCTTATGGGACCAGTGTCGGACTTTGGGTCACTCTTAACATCGTCAGCTTTCTTGGCGCAATCATTGGCGTCGGGCTCGTCGCCAAGAACGGCATACTCATGCTCGACCTGGTGGATCACCACCTGGCAGAAGGAGCGACTATGGAAGAGGCGCTCGTGAGGTCCGGGCGTCGGCGCGAAAACAGGGACACGGCTAACCGATTCGGTTGGGGTGGTCATCAGTGCCCATGGCGATGATGTGTATCGGGGTAATGCGGATGGTTGTGCCCAAGCGGTGCGTGCGGATGGCGGTGGGTATGCGGTTCTCCCGGCGGATCGTCAGCAGTATGTGCATGCTGATGGTGCTCGTCGTGCGTGTGCATGTGGTCGTGGTCGAGCCTTTCATGCTCATGCATGTGGCTATGGCGCTCGGTCAAATGCAACCAGAGTCCTAAAGCCATCAGGACCGCGGCTACCACGACCGCCGCCCCAACCCGCTCATTCAGGAGGAGCACCGCAGCCACAGCACCAATGAATGGAGCAATAGAAAAGTATGCTCCGGTCCGCGCAGTCCCCAGATAGCGCAGTCCCAAAACAAAAAGTGTGAGGCTCAGCCCATACCCGAAGAACCCAATTGCGCCAACCGCAAGCATGTCGGCCAAATCCGGGAATCTTGCGCCCAACGACAACCCCAAAACAGTATTAACACTGCCCGCGACCAAACCTTTGAGCATTGAGATTTGGACGGGGTCGCTCGCCGAGACTTTCCGGGTAAGGTTGTTGTCGATAGCCCAGGCAAGGCACGCGCCGACGATCGCCAGTGAGCCCCACGGTACCCCAATGTCCGACCACCCTGTCCAGGACAAGAGCACACCTCCTGCGGCAATCAGCGCCATTCCACAGGCAATCCGCAGGTCGAAGTTCTCCTTGAACATGAACCAGGCAAGCAGCGCGGTTAGCACACCCTCAAGATTCAGGAGCAGTGAAGCGCTCGCAGCTGGAGTATGGGCTAAACCCCACATGAGCAGCAACGGGCCAAGGCCGCCCCCGGTCACGATTGCACCTGTCAGCCATGGGAAATCGGTCCTTTTGAGCGATGCTTCACGCGCCGGCCCTCCCCGGAACGAGCGATACAGTGCATACGCCCCCAAGCCGATGCCCGACCCAAGATAAAGCAGTCCCGCGAGCAAAACCGGTTCAACCCGTGGAGTCAGGCCCTTTGCCAGGGGCGTGCTCAGTCCAAAAAGCACGGCGGCAAGCAAGGCAAATGCAATTCCTTTGCGCTGGCTGAAATATTCATTCATCTTCCGCGTCGACTTCCTTCAGGTCGCCAATGTTGACAGGATAGCCCAGCTACCGATTCGAGCAGCCCGAAATGTTACCGCACTACCCTAACAAAACGAACCGCTGTCCCTCCGCCCCAGCACGTCGCTTCCTCAATCCTCAAAGCAACCGCGTATTTGCAATCTGGATGGGCCCAATCAGCAATTGAATTGCTTTACGCAACGTCGGAGACTAGATTAACAGCTGCAAGATCCGATTAGTCGTGATGTGCAAACTGGCAAGAACGCGTTCTATGGCCCGCAGCCGCCTCATGGTTGGCGGGGCTCTTCGCTCGTGCCTGGCGCTTTATCTCATATTCCACATCGTCTGCACACCAATCCACCTCTTTCTCGAGCCGCACTCGGAATTTTCGTCCGCCCAATCGAGTAGCGCATCCACGCAGGTTGCATCAGCAATCAGCTGCGACCCTCACGAGTCCGATTCAGATCATGAGCAGCATTCCGCCTCACAACACGATCTTAAAGCCCTGAGGACCCAGCGAGCTCCGGTGGCTGAGATGGCCGTCGTCGTGATTACCGAAATCCTGATCACCCAAACAGACCACTCGGACCAGCAAGTCTTCCTGTTCTCAGGTTTATCCCCTCCAGAGCTTCCCCGACCGTGGCAATTCGTCTTTCGCGCAGCACTCCCCGTTCGCGCTCCTTCGTTCGCTTCCTGACCATCCTCGTGGATGGCTTCGTCGGTGACGTCCTTTCACGTTGCCTTGTATTCCCTTTTTGATTCCGTCGCCCGTAACCGTTCCGGGTGGCGCCTGCGATGCGGGTGAAGTCGAGCGGATAACCGTAAGAAGTTGATTTTAATGATATGAAAAATAATGCAGTTTCCCGTATTTCTGTTTGTTTCCTGGGCGCTGTTGCAGCCCTGAGTTTGTTGAGCGGATGTGGTGAGCGCGACAGTGCAGGCAGCCACGGTCATTCCCACGACGGAGGTGACGCACACGAGCATGGCACTGAAGCGGCAACGCCACACGGTGGCACGCCAGTGATGATTGCGGAGGAGAAATTTCACTTGGAGCTTGTAGCCGAGCTGTCCTCCGGGAAAATGCAGGCCTATGTTCTGGACGGGCATTTGGAGGGTTACGTCCAGGTTCCGGAAACGAACTTCGTGGTTGAGGCTAGAATCGATGACACCACGAGAACATTAGAGTTTCAGCGCGTGCCGGAAACCCAATCTGGCACTGTCGCTGCAAAGTCGTCTTTGTTTGAGGCAAAGGCTGAATGGCTGAACACCGTAAAGGCGTTCCAGGGCAGTATTCCCACCATCACGCTAAACGGGAACACCTTCACGAACATCTCCTTTCCCTTCCCCAAAGGCGCCAGGCACGCTCACTAAGGACGCATCATGAACAATTACCATTTCCGGTTTGGTTTACTTGGCTTGTTGTTGCTGGTGGCAGGCTGTCGCCCGGCTGACAATAACGCAGGCCACGATCCCGCCGACGAACCCAAAACCGCGCAGATCACTGTGTGGATGAGCGGCTACGAAGTGTTCGCCGAGCATCGAGCACCCGTGGTGAACAAGGCAACTACCTTCATTACCCACGTCACAGACCTGCGCTCGCTGGAGCCACGCGCCAACGGGATGGTGAAGTTTATCCTGCGCCAGGGGGAGACAGTGTTTGAGCATCCCCAGAACGCCCCTGCTCGCGCGGGCATATATCTCCCGGGAATCATTTTTCCCAAGGCCGGTGATTGGGAAATGACGTTGGCAGTCCCCGCAGGCGGCACGAACGCAATCCTGGAAATGGGCAAGATTACCGTGTATGCAGATCAGGCTGCCGCAGCTCGTGCCGAGACGCCTGAGGCCCCGGAGGGGATCAGCTTCCTCAAAGAGCAGCAATGGAAAATACTGGCGGGCACCGACGCAGTCACAAAACGAAAGCTCGTGGAGCAACTGCGTCTGCCCGCTATCGTAAACGCGCGCCCGGGCTCGCTGGCGCAGGTAACCCCGCCGATCGCCGGCCGATTGGCGTTGCCGTCCGGTAAGCCAATGCCCGTAGTGGGAGAAAAAGTTGAAGCAGGCCAGGTGCTGGCCTTGATTCAACCCTCGTTTTCCGAAATTGGCGCTCGCTTCGTGGAAGCCGAAGGTGAAGTCGTGAGGTCTAAACTCGCGGTGGAGCAAGCTGAACTTGCCTTTCAAAGAGTGGAGAAGTTGGCCAAGGTTGAAGCAAAGTCAGGACGTGAGTTGCAGGAAGCAGAGTTCGCAGTTAAAACCGCGCGCGCAAAGCATGAAGCAGCGCTGGCCTTGCAAGCCACCTATCGACAGGCCAGCAGCACCGTTGATAAAGCTACTGGCGGCGCAAGCCAACCAGCCATCGAATTACGCTCGCCGATTTCCGGCACGATCGTTAACCAGTCCGGAGCCGCAGTCGGCGAATACGTTTTGGGCGATAAGGCATTGTTTACTGTCCTCGACGCTCAGACCGTTTTTGTCGAAGCACGCGTTCCAGAGGCTAGTGTTAAACGTCTGGGCTCGGTGCTAGCGGCCAGTTACCAGGTGCCGGGAGAGTCAGGCCACTTTCTACCGATAACCGCTGGGGATGCGGGGCGATTGGTTTTCGTCGGTATGCAAGTGGATGCGGGCACTCGCACCATGCCGTTGATCTACGAGGTGAAAAATTCAAACAACCTGCTGAGGGTTGGACAATCGGTGAATCTGTTTGTGGAGACCTCACGCACGGAAGAGACATTGGCAATTCCAACCGCCGCGGTCGTTGAAGAAGACGGCCGTCCTATCGCCTTCGTTCAACTGGCTGGTGAGACGTTCCAAAAGCGCGACCTCTCGCTTGGTATTCGGGACGGAAACTGGGTGCAGGTGCTCTCAGGCATCGATGAAGGTGAGCGCGTCGTCACAAAGGGTGCCTATGCCGTCCGCCTTGCCTCCGTGTCCTCAGCCATTCCCGCCCACGGCCACGTTCACTAGGAGCCAGCCATGATTGATGCACTAATTAGCTGGTCCTTGAGGAATCGCGCCGCGGTTCTGGTCATCGCCGCATTGTTGTTAGTTATCGGCGCCTACACCGCCATCAAAATGCCCGTGGATGTGTTCCCGGATCTCACGGCTCCCACAGTGACGGTCATCACCGAAGCTCGCGGCATGGCGCCAAGCGAGGTGGAGAGCCAGGTCACGTTCCCTATTGAAGCTGCCGTAAACGGAGCGTCCGGTGTGCGGCGGGTGCGCTCTGCCACTGCCGTCGGGCTCTCGATCGTCTGGATCGAGTTCGGCTGGGGAACAGACATCTACGCGGCCCGGCAGATCGTAAGCGAAAAAGTGAATGTAGCGTCAGGAGAATTACCTCCCGAGGTGGACCGACCGGTGCTCGCGCCAGTGTCCTCCATCATGGGAGAGATCCTGTTCATTTCGCTAACATCAGACAAGCACACACCTATTGAATTGCGGACCACGGCTGACACGGTGATTCGCCGACGCATTCTTTCCATTCCCGGAGTCTCGCAGGTAACGCCAATCGGGGGCGGCGTGAAGCAGTTTCAGGCAATGCTCTCCCCTGCAAAAATGCAGGCGCACGGAGTGTCGCTCGAACAGGTGACACGTGCCTTGGAGCAGGGCAACGAGAACGTATCGGCGGGGTTTATCAATTCCCGCAGTTCGGAATGGCTTGTTAGCGGGGTTGGACGCATTCGTTCCCTGGAAGACATCGGCAACACCGTCGTAACCGCAACCAACGGTGTCCCCACAAAGGTCAGCGATCTGGGCGAGGTAGCAATCGGTGAAGAGCCGAAGAGGGGCGAAGGATCTACGCGGGGTAAACCTGCAGTGATCCTGGGCATCCAAAAACAGCCGGGAGCGAATACGTTGAACCTGACAAAGGAGTTGGACAGGGTTCTCGACGATATCAGCTCGAAGTTGCCGGCCGGAATGACCATAGACCGCAAGATCTTCCGACAGGCGGATTTTATCGAAATCGCTATCCACAACGTGAAGGCAGCGTTACGTGATGGTGGTTTTCTAGTCGTGTTAATCGTGCTGCTGTTCCTAGGGAACGTGCGCGCGACCGTGATCACACTGACCGCCATACCCCTTTCCCTTGTTGTTACCATTCTAGTGATGAAAGCGTTTGGTGCCACGATCAACACAATGACGCTAGGCGGCATGGCCATCGCCATTGGAGCCTTGGTTGACGACGCGGTAATCGACGTTGAAAACGTTTTCCGGCGCTTGCGCGAGAATCATCATAAACCCGAGGACAAGCGAAGACCTGTTTTGCGGGTCATCTTTGACGCAAGCGTCGAGATTCGCAGTTCCATTGTTTTCGCCACACTCATCATCGCACTCGTCTTCCTTCCGATCTTCTTTCTCAGTGGCGTCGAGGGTCGATTGCTAAAGCCACTTGGCGTCGCTTACATCGTATCACTCGGCGCATCCCTATTCGTCGCGCTTACGGTGTCGCCAGTGTTGTGCAGCCTACTGCTTCCTAACAGCCGCGCCGTTTTGAAAGGCCACGAACCGAAAGTGGTGGCATGGCTCAAGTTGCACTACGCGCGAATTCTCGCACCGGTCTTGGCACACCCGTGGCGGGTCACGGTGCCCGCTGCTATAGCCTTGCTCGTCGCATTGGGTGCCACCCCGTTTATGGGTCGGTCATTCCTTCCAGAATTTAATGAAGGGACGCTGACACTGAGCGCAGTGACACTGCCGGGCACCTCGTTGGAGCAGGCAAATGAGTATGGGAAATTCATCGAGAAAACCCTGCTCTCACATCCCGAGGTAACCGGGGTCGCACGCCGCCAGGGGCGCGCCGAACTGGACGAGCACGCCCAAGGCGTTGAATCAGCAGAGATCGATGTGTCGCTCAAGATGCTTAAGCGAAGCAAGGAAGAATTCCTGGAGGCACTGCGCCGTGACTTCTCCCTCATCCCCGGCATGAACGTCATCATTGGCCAGCCGATCTCGCATCGAATCGATCATATGTTGTCCGGCACCCGGGCAAACGTGGCCGTAAAAATCTTTGGAGACAATCTATATACGCTCCGGCTCCTGGCTAACCGGGCGCGGCAGGAAATGGAATCCGTGGCGGGCGTGGTGGATCTATCCATTGAACAGCAAAGCGATGTCCCCATTCTGCGCGCGCACTTCGATCGAAATGCAATCGCACGGCACGGGCTTACCGTGCGCGAGGTGGCACGAACCATGGAGGCAGCCGCCAAAGGGGTAACCGTCTCGCGAATTCTTGAGGGACAAAACTCATTCGATCTTGTGGTGCGGTTGGTTGAAGGCGATGGCTTGCAGTTGGAGCAAGTCGGAGACCTGCTCGTGGACACACCCAGCGGGGCAAAAGTTCCCTTAAAAACTCTTGCAGAGATCCGTAAGGAGACCGGGCCAAACTACATCAGCCGGGAACAGGTCGAGCGTAAGATCGTCGTCATGTGCAACGTGTCTGGCCGGGACGTAACCTCCGTGGTAAACGAATGCCAAAAGGTCGTGGATCCGCTGGTCGCAGGTATGGCCGGATACCGCGTCGAGTATGGTGGCCAATTTGAGAGCGCCGAGGAAGCCGGGCGGATCATTGCCTTGCTGGGTATCGCAGTAGTGATCGGCATCGGGTTCCTCCTGCATTTAGCCTTCGGTTCCGCCCGGGACGCTGCTCTGATTATGCTGAACCTCCCGCTGGCCCTTATCGGCGGTGTGGTCGGTGTGTTTGTCTCGGGCGGCATCCTGAGCGTCGCATCCCTCATTGGCTTTATCACCGTGTTCGGGATAGCAACACGCAATGGCATCATGTTGGTCTCTCACATCAAACACCTCGAGCAACACGAAGGTGTCACGGATTTCCGGGAAGCGGTGTTTAGGGGAGCAATGGAGCGCTTGGCCCCCATCTTAATGACCGCATTAGCGGCTGGGTTGGCGTTAATTCCGCTCGCCTTAAGTGGTCACAAGCCCGGCAGTGAGATCCAAACACCAATGGCCATCGTCATTCTGTTCGGGTTACTGACCTCAATGCTCTTAAACATGATTGTCGTGCCGGCGCTCTATCTGCGCTTCGGCAGACAGGTGGAAGTTGATTGAAGGAGGTGCGTATGAACAAACAAATCCTAATTGCATTCCTAGTCGCTGTATTGGCTGGACTGCCGGTGAAAGCAGCGACAGCCGAAGCCCCTTTATCACAAACGCATCTTGAGGCATTGACCCTCGACCAGGCGGTCGAAATGGCCGAACGCCTGCATCCGGAGTTGGCTGAAGCAAGGGCGAGCGTCGAAGCCGCTGAAGGTCGGGCACGACAAGCTGGTGCGTTTCCCAACCCCGAAGCAATCGTCGGAGCTCAGCAGCTCCCTTTGAACGGCCCGAATGAAAGGGAATTTGTCGCCGGGGTGGGACAAACGCTACCCATTGGCGGCCGGCTCTCAAAGGCGCGTCAGGCTGAATTGATTGAGCGGGAAGTGCGCACCAGAGGGCTTGAGGTAAAGCAGAGCGACGTTCGCAAGCGTGTTCATAGCGCGTTCGCTACCGCCCTCTACCAGGAAAAGGCACATGAGGCGCAAAGCGGAATTCTACAGAACGCAGACAAGGCCGCCGCGACAACCCGGGCCCGCGTGGAAGCCGGGGATGCGTTGCGGGAAGACTTGGCACGAGTCGAGATGGAGTTGGCCCGAGCCAAGGTAGAGCAGCAACGAGCAGCCTCTTTGCGCGAGCAAGCCTTGTTGGAATTGGCTGCCGCCATAGGCAATTCGGCATTGTCAGTGAAATCGCTGGAGGGAACACTCGAGACAACCTTTGAAATTCCCACACTTCATAGCCTGGCAGCAAATCTGAGGGAACTGCCTCAGACCGCCCAGGCCAACGCGGATGTTCGAGCGCGGACCGCTCGGCTGGACGCTGCGAAAGCAGAGCGAATTCCGGACGTGAAAGTAGAGGTGCTCTACCACCGCCTCGAAGCAACCAGGTCCGACACACTGGACGTGGGGCTGAGCATCCCCTTGCCGCTGTTCAACCGTAATCAAGGGCGGATACATGAGGCGCGCGCTGAAGTGGCAGCCGCTGAGGCTCGGGCACGGATGACCCAGAATGAACTAACGGCGCGCTTACGCCAATCCCACCTGCAGTTAACGTCCGCGCTGGCCAATAGCAGCGCGGTTAAGACGGATCTTTTGCCGCGAGCCGAAACCGTGCTGAAAGCAGCAGAAGCACGCTTTGCCGCAGGGGATATCAACCTGGGAGAGATACTGCCATTACGGCGTGACTGGGCCGCGGTCCAGTTGGCTTACCTTGACTCACTGCGGGACGTAATGAAGGCCTGGGCGGAAGTAAAAAGCTTCACGCGCTAATCAGACGCAAAGTATGCAGACATGGAAAGTAGGTTTGTTGGCCCTTCCGCTCCTGATGTGCAGCTGCGCTTCATGGAAGATAGCACGTGTAAAGATTCCGACCGAAGCAAAGTCGAGCGGCAGGATTCAGGTCTCAGCACCCCGAGTCTATCGCGACCGCAACGGCTACCTTGTAGCAGGTTATCTTCGGGCCAGAGATTGCGGAGCTCACTTTGGCCGTCGTGGGCACCTGCACGTTCAGGAAATTGATGATGCACGTGGAACCGTCGTTCAAGACGAGATTACTGCCGCTCCGAGCATTCGCCACAACCCCCGCATGTTCAACGAAACGACGAGCTATACGCTTAGGCTCGGAGAACTCGATGTTCATCACAGCAGCCTGCGAGTCGTCCTGCACTCGTATAGCCGTGAAGAATGTCGCGGCCGATCCCAATTGGATTATGAAAAGCCCGTGACGGAATAACGTGCTCGCCCTGAGAAAAGAGGGCGCTGAAATCCGGACCGCGCGTTGGCCCACTGTCGGCCTATTTCGTACAGCATTCCCTAGCACCAGTGGCGTCATCGTTTCCTCGGGCCGCCGTTGTTGTCCGAAATGCCGGATTGTCAGCAGAAGCTGAAAATGAACGTTGCCGCTCACCAAAATTCCGCCACGTTTGCTCACTTAAATTCCGCCAGTACATGGCGGGTCGGGGCGAATGCTTCTTAATTCCAAGGAGGATTCATCGTTTAGCCGGAGGTAGTTTCGATAAAAAAACTCGTCCTACCCTCGACACGAGCGTGTCGGTTGGATAAGACGAGGTGTTTTAAACTACCTGAGCATCTTAAGTGAGAGCCTGGGGTTTCGGCAATCGCCATTGCAGCATATTTTAGGTTCGAGATAGATTGGTATCGACGGGCTGAGGTCTGCCCTCTGGTCCTGCAATACTATTTCCTGCTGCGAGCGATTCTGCGACCCAAGCCTTTTTTGCGACGATGCCTGACTCGGTGCAGGCATTGCCGGATCTTTTTTCTCACCCATCCTCGTAATACCGGCCGCCGGGACCTGCGCTGTCCCTTTGGTTGCCGGGAAGCGCACCGGAAGCAAAAGTCCACCCAACGGAGTGTTGCCCATCACCGCGAGCACAAGGAAAAGAAACAGGTGCTCAATGCCAAGCGCAAAGGCCGACGCCA
This sequence comes from uncultured Verrucomicrobiota bacterium, assembly GCA_942493075.1. GTDB lineage: Bacteria > Verrucomicrobiota > Verrucomicrobiia > Limisphaerales > UBA8199 > JBBQYD01. The sequence continues at coordinate 2,616,573 of OW818681.1, forward strand.
GGAACCCACTAAGGCCGGCCCCCTGGTCTCTCCCGCCAAGAACCAGTCGCTGAAAGCGAACTTCATCCTGGTCGATTACGTGCGGATGGTCATCAGCCTGATTGAAGGCCGTGAAGTTGGGCGGGGCCAGGTGCTGGAGATGCTTAAGCGGGTGGTGAGACAACACAGCATAGGACGCCGCCGTAAAATCGATCATGCTGTCGCCTGGCTCAATGAAGAGCCGCCTTAACGGAGCACGGCATGGCTATCGAGATTGAACGGTCGAGTTTGGACCTGCGTTACCAGGACTTCCGCTTGAAACAGGCAGAGGTCGAGCGGCGGCTTTTGGGTTCTATCGCCCAGCGCGGCATCGAGGAGCCGTTGGAAGGGGTCGAACTGCAGCAGCGCCCGGTTTTGCTCAACGGTTTCAAACGCTATCGCTGCGCCGGCAAACTGCAGATTCAAACGGTGCCGTATACCTCGCTGGGGCAGGACGAGGTGGGGGCGATCCTGAACCTGCTGCGGCTCTCCAACAACCGCGCCCTGGGCATCCTGGAGCAAGCGGCTTTCATCGATGAGCTCAAGAACACTCGTAATCTCAGCATCGCCGACCTGGCGCAGGAACTTTCCCGGAGCAAATCCTGGGTGAGCATGCGCCTGACACTCATGGTGGAGATGAGTAGTGCGCTGCGAGCCCACCTCTTTAGTGGGAGCTTTCCGGTCTATGCCTGGATGTATCACGTGCGCCCGTTCATGCGCATGAACGGGGGTAGCCTGGAGCAGGTCGAGCAGTTTGTGGGAGCGGTAAGCGGCAAGGGTTTGAGCGTGCGGGATATTGAACTTTTAGCGAACGGCTACTTCCGCGGGCCGGAGTCATTTCGGCAGGAGATTCTTAAGGGCAACCTGGCCCTGCCGCTGCAACGGATGAAACAACTGCCCCAATCCCCCGACGGCTGTAGCGATTTCGAACGCGCGTTGCTGGGCGATCTGGAGATCACCCAAAAATATATGCAGCGAGTGATGGGCAAGAGCCAGGATGCGCGGCTGCAGAGCCGTGCCTTTCACGCCCTGTGCCATCTTTTAACTGCCGGGATCCTCAGCCGCTCCCAGGCCTTTGTGGCCAGCTTAAAACAACTCCATGATCGCAGCGGACAAGCGTAAAGCCATCTTCCTGCTCCACCAGGAAGGCATGTCAGCACGGGAGATCGCCCGCCGCTTACACGTCGACCGAGACACCGTTGGGGTGGTCGTTGCCCAAGGGGGACAGATGCCCCGGCCGGTCCGTCCACCCAAGCATCAGCTCGACCCGGAACTGCTGCAGCGCCTTTACCAGCAGTGCGATGGCTGGATCCAGCGGATGCACGAAAAGCTGGTGGAGGAGGAAGGGATTAAAATCAAATATTCGACTCTCACCCGGCTCCTGCGCCGGTTGGGTATCAGCCACAGTTCAGACACTCGCTGCAGCCAAGTGCCCGATGAACCCGGCGCGGAGATGCAGCACGACACCTCGGTTTACCAGGTGAAGTTCAGCGGACAGCCGGTCAAGGTGGTCGCCACGCTTCTTTACCTGCGCTACTCCAAAAGGCGTTACCTGCGCTTCTACCGCTCTTTCGATCGTTTCATGATGAAGTGCTTTCTCCACGAAGCCTTGATGTACTGGGGCCACGCTCCACCGCAATGTATCATCGACAACACCAACCTGGCGCGACTCTACGGCACCGGCGCCAACGCGGTCATTGTCCCGGAGATGGCCGCCTTTGCCCGGCAATATGGCTTCGAGTTCCACTGCCACGAGAAGGGGCATAGTGATCGAAAAGCCGGGGAAGAAAGAAGTTTTTGGACCGTTGAGACTAACTTCCTGCCCGGACGCTCTTTCCAAAGTTTGGAGGATTTGAATGGTCAAGCCTTGCAGTGGGCCACCGTGCGCATGGAGCATCGGCCCCAAGGCAAGACCAAGCTCATCCCGGCCAAGGCCTTCGAGCATGAACGCCGTTATTTAGTTCCACTGCCGGCCCACTTGCCCGCCCCTTATAAGGTTCGTGAACGGGGCACCGACGAATACGGTTACGTGGCCGTCGAGGCCAACTATTATTGGGTACCCGGAACCAAGCGAGAGGAAGTCGTCATCCTGCAATACAGCGACCGGTTGAAAATCTATCTGGCGCGGGAGTGCGTGGCCGAATATCCCCTGCCTGCTGACGCTGTCAGGAACCAAAAGTTTTATCCGCCCCAGCTTCCCGCTCCACCCCATCAGCCCCATAACCGAAGACATGCCAGCGAGGAAGAGGAAAAGCGTCTGCGGGGGCTGGCGCCGGAGGTTAGCGCTTATTTGGATTTCGTCTTAAAAGTCAAGGGTCTGCAACGGCACACCTTTCTGAGACGTCTGCTAACGCTAAGCCAGAAAGTGTCGAGCGAGTTATTTATCAAGAGCATCCAACGCGCGGGGCGGTATCGCATTACCAGCCTGGAGACCATTGAGCGCATTACGGTGCTCTACTTCAAAGAAGCGACCGCCGAGCTTCCTTTGGTGGAGGTCGATGAGAGCTTCCGGGAACGGCAGGCTTATCTGGAAGGCTCCCTCACCGAGCAACCCGATCTGTCCATTTACCAGGATCCACCCCAACCCCATCATGAATGATCAAGTGGCGACAAAACTGAAGTATCTCCGACTGGGCGGCTTGCTGGCCCATTGGGATGATTATCTCAAATTGGCGGGCGAGCAGCGCTTCTCTCACGGACGCTTACTCACTCATATTGTCGATGAGGAATACCGCCTCAAACAGGACCATGCTCGTCAGCTTCGGCATAAGCACGCCCGTCTGCCAGAGCCCTGGGTTATCGAAACCTTCCCCTTCCAGCGGCAACCCAAGCTCAACAAAAAGAAGATCATGGCACTCTACGACTCGATGGATTATTTGACCCGAAGCCAGAACATCATCTGGCTCGGGGGAACCGGGGTTGGCAAGACCGGTCTGGCTTTGAGCTTCCTGGTTCACGCCCTTAACCACGGCTACAGCGGCCGGTATGTCATGTTCGCCGAGTTGGTGGCTGAACTCTACCAATCCGTCGCCGATCATACCGAAGAAAAGGTGCTCAGAAAATATGTGGCTTACGACACGCTCGCCATTGACGAGATTGGGTACGTGGAGGCCGAGCCGGTGCAGGTCGGCCTTTTCTTCACTTTGATGCAGCGGCGGCACAAGAAACGACCCACCCTCATCACCTCCAATCTCGGCTTCAGCGATTGGAGTTCCTTTCTCAAGAACGCTCATCTGACCGCCGCGCTCATCGACCGGCTCACCGACAACAGCTACGTCTTCAACATGAGACAGTGCGAGAGCCTGCGGCCCAAATTGCCTACCGAAGCATGACCTTGGGGCCGAGCCGCCAACTGGCTAATCAGCTTCGAGCTATCCCTTTGGAAGCCGTGCTCCAGGAAAGCCAGGCTCGGCGTGACCCGCATGATCAGCATCGGTGGCACACGGCCCGGGGAGTCCTCTCCGTCACCGGCACCAAGTTCATGAACTGGACCTGCGGTCGGGGTGGTGGCGGAGCCATCGATTTGGCCATGCACTTGCACGGACTGGGCTTCTCTCAAGCCGTCCAGTGGCTAAGCCAACACTTTCCATTGCCAGCCTCGGGGCTCGCCACTCCGTTGACTTCCAAGCCCGCCTTATCCATCCCTTCACCCGACTCGGCCAAGCTCTGGCGCGTTGAGCAATATCTCATCCGAGAACGACGCATTCCTCCGCTAATCGTTCAGTCTCTGATTGAATCGGCAAACCTCTACGCCGACCACAGAGCCAATGCCGTTTTCCTGCTGCGGGGAGAGCACGGCATTCCCGTGGGGGCCGAACTGCGGGGAACCACCTCTCGATCCTGGCATGGATTGGCCCCTGGGTCCCAAAAGGACCACGGCTTCTTCTCGATCCCGACCTCCCCTCTTCCAACCATTATTCTGGTCGAGTCGGCCATCGATGCCATCAGTTGCTTGGCTCTCCATCCTCAGCATCGTTGTATCTCCACGGCTGGGGCCCGACCTGACCCACGCTGGCTGCTGGCTCTCCTGGATAAAGGTTACTCCGTTTCTTGCGGCTTTGATGCCGATGACACCGGCGAAACCATGGCTCGCGCCATGATGGCTCTTTATCCAAACATCCAGCGCCTGCGCCCTTCCCACCACGACTGGAACGACGTTCTAAGGGCCCGCACCTAAGCTCCCCGCCCAGACTCCTCACCCAGGAGTTGCACTACTTGGAAAAAACACTCCTACTTGGAAAGAAAAAACCTCCGCTCCATGTCAGCAACCAATGGCGGGATCTACGTTAGCACCGGTTGCGGGATTCTAGTTAGCGCTAACGAAATGAAAGAAAACCTAAGGGATACAGATCTTGGCGGCGTAGTAATCGTTAACCGCATGGTGCGGTCTGAAACGTATACAAATGAAAACGATCAAAGCTCTTGTGGCCGCGGTTCTTACCGGAGGCCTTCTCACTATAGGTGCAACTGTTAATGCCGCTGATCATCAGGGCCATACTGGAGCAAAAGCTGCAGAGAAAGCCAAACCCTATCCGCTGAAGACCTGCGTAGTGTCAGGGGAGAAGTTCGGCGGGGATATGGGTGAACCATATGTCTTCAATTACCAGGGGCGTGAAATAAAGCTTTGCTGCAAGAGCTGCCTCAAGGACTTCAACAAGGAGCCGGCAAAGTATGTGAAGAAGCTGGAACAAGCGGAAAAGGGTGGCAAACCCGCGCCCGCGGCACCCAAAGCTCCTGCTCAGAACCACAGTGGACATCAACACTAAGCGCTTCACAATATGAAAATATTGCCTCTTTTCTTAGCGGTTTTCGGTTTGGCTGGAGTTCCCGCGACCTTTGCTCAGGGCTGTTGCGGCACCGCACCCGCTCCGGCCAAACAGGCCAGCGGTGGTTGCCCTCATGGTGTTGTTGCCGCAGGTTGTGCGCATGAAGGCCATGCGGCGGGCCAGCTCCAGGGACAGACACAGGTCGCTGATCCGAAGGCGGCCTCAGCGGCAAAAGCGGCACTGCCAAAGCCTGTGCAAACGGTCTTTGAGGAATACATCAAGGTCCAGAACGGGCTGGCGGAGGACTCGATTCAAAAAGCGAAGGCTGCGGCAACAAGCTTGGTGCAGGCTTTGCGAAACGACGCCGACGATGCGCTGCCCCCGCAGATCTCTCAGCAAGCCTCTGCTCTGGCTGACGCCCGTGATCTTGCCGCCGCGCGAGCTGCGTTCAAGCCGCTAAGCGAATCCTTGATCAAATACGCAAAATCCAGCGGAGTCACCCCAGGCGCATATGTCGAGGTATATTGTTCGATGGCCAAAGCCGGATGGCTCCAAAGTGATAAGGCGGTCAAGAACCCATATTATGGCAATTCAATGCTAACCTGCGGCCAGGTGAAGGGTTGACCAAGGTTCAAGGTTTATTGTATTCAATGGTTCCCCGGCTCGACGCCCCTTGGATTTCCCAGGGGCTCTGGGCCGGGTTTTTTGTCGTTGCCCCATATGCCTGATCTAAAATTTACCGTAAGCGGCTCCTCAAATTCGGCCGCACGCATAACCGTCAAAGCGCGCAAGTTCACGATGATCGTCGACGAGCCCCCAGATTTGGGGGGAGACGACCACGGAGCCAACCCGGTTGAATACATTCTGGCGGGATTGGTGGGCTGCGTTAATGTGATGGCTCATGTTATTGCTGCCGAGATGGGTTTTACTATCAGCAAGCTGCAAATCGATGCCTCAGGCACTTTGAATCCCGATCGCCTTTTTGGAAAACCAACAGGAGATCGCGCTGGGTACAAACAGATTAACTTGAAGCTGAGGGTGGCGACCGAGGCTGATGAACCAACCCTCCACCAATGGCTGGGCACCCTTCGATCCCGATGTCCTGTTTCGGATAACCTGGTGCATCCGACTCCGGTTTTAATGGAATTTGTGAATTCCTCGGTTGAGACCGTCTCGGTGTGACGCAATTCCGTGGGCGACTTCGGCCAAGGGTTGCTGGAGTTTAGCGGGCAAGGGACAGCACGGCGCCGCTCTCTGCGGTAAGAACGCTGTTTCCCGCCCCTATTGGTGACGGAGCGGCCCGAGGTGGGGCTGAAGGGATACAAGAAACTCTAAGGGATCGTCTCAGCCTCGGCGTATTAAGGGTAGCGGCGAGAACGTCTCGCCAAGTTGATTAAAAAACAGGAACTTAATATGAACAAATTTACACCGATCACCAGAATAATCAGGACTACCGCCCTGGCGCTGGTTATCCTCGGCGGCGCCCTCATGGTGAACCCAGCATACGCCCAGTACAAGCCCACCGGCGACGACGGCATCACGGCGTCTCCGCGCTTACGGCAACAATTGGATGAGCGTAAAGCCCGAACGACCAAAATTGCCACCACGCCAACTATGGCTTGTGCGAAATGCAAGGACACCTGGGTTTCACAACCCATCACGGACACTAAAGGGGTTGGTTCACGCGCGATGACCGGCAATACTACAAAGCTCGTCCCGAAGCATCTCTGCGATGGATGTGGCACGGAGTGGAAAGTTGCTGGAACCGGCAAGGCGAAGGAAATGGTTGCTACGCATACGTGTACCGAGTGTGGCTCGGACAATATGGCCTGCTGCACTGGTGTAAAACCGACTAAGGGAATGCAGAGGGTGAACGTTGCTCCCGTGAAGTAACCTGAGGCGTCTCGGGACCCAGCCCACATGACTGCGAGCGTGGATTCTTCATATTGGCCGCAGCGTGGGTTGCTGCTTGGTTTGACCAGCAGTGGCACTTTTGCAGTTACACTGCTGGTTTTACGTGGTTGAAATGGTGCTCAGCCTAGACGGCTGCCACAAACACTCTCCAGATATGTATATCTTACCATTGGCAGGGCTCGGGTTGCAGCTAAGTCATCATGCCGACGTTGCAAAGTCCCGCCTTGGATCCACCGATATGCTTTGAGGGCAGATTCGCTCGCCTCAACGGGTGTCATGGCTTAAAACACATGGGCACGGCCGTGCATGGACCCCATTTCTTCTTCACTTCGGCCTTTCGCTCTGCCATGCCGGTGACGATCTGAGCAAGCAGATGATCCACCATTTCAATCCGGGTTCGCTCCCGTATGCGTTGCGATCTGACTCAAAGGGTTTCCATCTACGCAGGCAATCGCAGTAAACGTGAGGGATTTCACCATAAGCGGCGTATCATTGGTGGAGCACACCAAACGGCTCATGGGGAATCGCGGAATTATGAACAGGACGAGGGAAAGCAATTCAGTGAAAAAGACTAGTATTAAGAAGGTCGGATTTCGGGGTGGCATTGTTGTGGCTTTGCTCACAATCGTATTGCTGGCCGGGTGTAAAGGTGTTCCCACTCGCACCGAGAGACAGGCTCGCAAAGATCTGGGGCGGGTAGAATCGGTTTATCGGCCGGAGCATGACGAAGCAAAGCTGCCTGAACTCACGACCAACGCGACTCTGCAAACTCTCCTCACCTACGCCATGCTAAACCACCCTCGGGTTAAGGCGGCTTACTACGATTATGCGGAGGCTGTGCAGAGAATTACGACCGAGCGTTCCCTGCCCGATCCGCGGCTCACTTTGGAATTGGATATCCAGGACGTCGTCATGGTGGTGATGCCTGGCCTAATGGCGGATGTGCCATGGGTAAAAAGGCTCCGAATTCAGGCCGACCAGGCGTCTGAGGAAAGCCAGGCCAAATATTTTGCATTTGAATCGGCTGTTCTTCAGGCCGCCTATGAGGTGAAGCGTCCGTACTACCAACTACGGTTTCTGACCGACCGCATCCGGATCAACCAGGAAACATTGCGCATTTTGGGAGAGATGGAGCAAAACGCTCGTGCTCAGACTGAGGCAGGCCGTGTGACACTCCAAGACGCCTTGCGGGCACAGATTGAGCAAGAGCGACTGCGCACTGAGATCGAAAATCTCGAAGATTCGCAGCATCCTTTGATGGCTCAGCTCAAAGCTGCGTTGGGTTTACGTGCCGATCAGCCTGATCCGCCGGTGCCGCAAAGCTTTGAATCCACTCCCCTGGATCTTACTTCGGAGCGGTTATTCGCAATCGCGCTCGAACGCAATCCCAAGCTGAAACAGATGGAAGCGGAGGTTCGTATGGCACAAACGGGCATTCGACTGGCGCATCAGAGTAAGCTTCCCGACTTCAGTCTTGGCGCCGAGGCTGACCTGAAAGCGAATCCGACCATGTGGCGTCCGTCGATCGGGGTGACGTTGCCGATCTGGCGGGACAAAATCGCGGCTGAGATCGGCGCAGCGCAAGCACGCAAGAAGGCTGCTGAGGCCCGTTTGAGCGCCGAGCAGATCCAACTGGCCGTTGAATTTGCGGACACATCCTTCATGTATCGCGAAGCAACGAGGAATCTTAGGCTCTTAACAGACTCGTTACTCACCAAGGCTCAACAGTCGCTCGATATTGCGCGCGTCGGCTACGCGTCTGGAAAAAGCAACTTCATTGATTTGCTGGACGCCGAGAGATCGTTGCTCGAATTCCAATTGGCTGAGGTGCAAGCGCGGACCAGCCGTGAGCAAGCGCTAGCGCAGCTGTCCCTGGTTATCATTGGGCTCCATCCCCCGGAAGCTCCGATTCTGGCCAACGCCCCTGACAGCCCATCCAAATGACACAAATTCAAAGCTTTTTCAAACTTTTAGCAAACCACCAGAATTGTATGCGTGTAAAACTTGTTACTATCGTTTTGTTGATGATTGCCGTCGCTGTTGGGGTGACGGTCACCGGCTGCTCTGAATCGGATTCTTCTGCCGGGCAGAGCGGGAAGCAGAAATACCACTGCCCAATGCATCCCACTTACGTGAGCGACCGTCCTGGCGACTGCCCGATTTGCAACATGAAGCTGGTGCCCATCAAGGATGACAAGCAGGCCTCCAAGAAGCCGGCAGCGGCAAAAGAAGATGGCAAGATCGCCCAGGTCAAACCCGGCCAATTCTATTGCCCCATGGGAGCCGAACATATTCAAGACGCGCCAGGAGACTGCCCTATTTGCGGCATGAAACTGGTGGAGAAAAAGGAAGCTCCGGCCGGGGAACACGCGGGACATGATCAAAGCGCCACAACGCCTGCCGTTCCAGGCCGAATTAGCGTTGCCCTCTCTCCGGAAAAGCGCCAGTTAATCGGATTGACCCTCTCCAAGGTGGAAAAACGATCCCTTAGCCGCAACGTTCGTACCGCTGCTCTGGTTGAGCATGATGAAACCAAATATGCCAAAATCGCGCCTCGTTTTGCGGGTTGGGTGCGCCAGCTTCACGTCAACTACACCGGCGCACCTGTTGAAAAAGGCCAGCCTTTGTTCACCGTCTATAGCCCGGAATTGTTCTCGACAGAGAACGAGTACCTTGTGGCCTGGCGGGCCTCGCAGCAGGTGAAAAGCAACTCGCCTGCGCAAAAGGATTCTGCAGACGCCCTGCTGGAGTCCGCGAAACTGCGGCTTTCTCTGTTTCAAATTGGCGATGAAGAAGTCCGCGAGCTCGAAAAACGCGGTAAGCCCAGTGCCGAGCTGCTCTTCCGGGCACCGTTTTCGGGCCATGTGATCGTGAAGAATGCCGTTGAAGGGGGAGCTTTCGAAGCCGGCATGTCCTTATACGAGATTGCAGACCTTTCGCATGTCTGGCTGCGGTCCTTCGTGTATGAATTTGAGATGCCACTCATCGCAGTGGGCCAGGAAGCCGAGATCAATTTCCCCTACCTGAGCAACAAGACGTTCGAAGGTAAGGTCACCTTCATTTATCCCCACATCGAACCTCAAACACGACGAGGACAGGTTCGGCTGGAGTTGGACAACGCCGAGCACCTGATCCGCCCGGACATGTGGGCGAATGTGGAAATCAAGGCGGATACCGGCGAGCGCTTAACTGTCCCGGCGAGTGCCGTCATCAACACAGGACAACGTTTTGTGGCCTTCGTTAACGGGGCAGACGAGCACCTCGAACCAAGAGAGATCAAGATCGGGATGAAAACTGACGACTACTACGAGGTTCTTTCAGGGCTTAAAGAGGGGGAACAAGTGGTGTCCCGAGCCCTATTTCTGGTGGATTCCGAAAGCCAACTCAAAGCCGCCATCGCTGGTATGGGTGCTGCAGGCGGTCACCAGCACTAAAAAGCATTTTCACGATAGAAGCGTATGTCAGAACCAATACAGACTAATGCTCCCATTCCCCACAAGGACTCGATAATTGAGCGCATCATCGAATGGAGTGCACGCAACAAGTTCATGGTCTTCATGCTGGTCGGCGCCCTTTTCCTCGGCGGCCTCTACGCCATGCGAAATACGCCGTTGGATGCGTTGCCGGACTTGTCAGACGCACAGGTCATCGTTTTTACTGAATGGGAGGGGCGCAGCCCCAACCTCCTCGAAGACCAGGTCACCTATCCCATTGTCACTAAACTCATCAGCGCTCCGAATGTGCGGGTGGTGCGTGGCTACTCGTTCTTTGGTTACTCGTTTGTTTACGTTGTGTTTGAGGACGGCACGGATATCTACTGGGCGCGCTCCCGTGTTCTGGAATACATGCAGGGCCTCGCTGGCTCTCTCCCTTCGGGAGTCACGCCTACGCTCGGACCCGATGCTACCGGGGTTGGATGGGGCTTCCAATATGCTTTGGTCGATAAATCCGGCAAGAACGACCTCGCTGATTTGCGCTCCTTCCAGGACTGGCATTTGCGGTACTGGATTCAGAGTGTGGAAGGAGTTGCCGAGGTGGCAACGTTTGGCGGATTCCAGAAACAATACCAGGTCGAAATCGATCCCAATAAGCTGGTGGCTTATAACATTCCCCTTACGAAGATCGTGTCGTCTATCCGCAGCGCAAACAATGACGTGGGCGGACGTGAGTTGGAAAGATTCGGCACGACCTACCTGGTCCGTGGCAAGGGTTACATCCAGGATGTGGAAGCATTGCGACTCGTGGTTGTCGGCGCCGATGCGAAGGGAAACCCTGTTCTCCTCCGCGACGTAGCGAACAATATTGCCCTGGGTCCCGAGATGCGGCGGGGGGCAGGCGATTTCAATGGTGAAGGGGAGACGGTCGGGGGCGTCGTGGTTGTCCGTTACGGACAAAACGTTCTCCAGGTAATTGACCGGATAAAGACCAAGCTGGCGGAGGTCAAAAGCTCCCTTCCGCCGGGGGTTGAGATTGTGACCACATACGATCGGTCTGACTTGATCAACCGTTCGATCCGCACACTCACGCGCACCATCGTCGAGGAATCGATTATCGTCGCGCTCGTTATCATTATATTCCTGCTCGATTTCGGTGGAGCCGCCCGAGCGATTGTGACACTGCCCATTGCGGTGGCGCTTGCATTTATTCCTATGTATATGATGGGGCTAACCGCCAACATCATGTCGTTGGCAGGCATTGCGATTTCCATTGGCGTGATCACAGACGAGGCCGTGGTCATGGTCGAGAACGTGCATAAGAAACTGGAGCACGCTCCACCTGGTCTCAACCGCCGGCAACGGCAAGAGATTATCATCATGGCGTGTAAACAACTGGGCAAACCGTTGTTCTTCGCCTTGCTGGTGATTACCGTCAGCTTCCTGCCGGTGTTCACACTGGAAGCGCAGGAAGGCCGGTTGTTCAAGCCGCTGGCGTTCACGAAGACGTTCACCATGGCCTGGGCGGCCTTCCTATCGATCACGATCGGCCCAGCGCTCATCGTGCTGATGACCGGAGCCAAGGTAATCCCGGAGCACAAGCATCCGATCAGCCGGTTCATCCACCGCCTCTACTACCCCTGGGTCAGCGCGCTAATGCGCCGAAGGATACTTTCAATCATTATCGCTTTGGTGGCGGTGGGATCCTCAGTGCCGGTATTCATGAAACTAGGGTCGGAATTCATGCCACCCATAAATGAGGGCACCATCCTCTATATGCCCACAACGCTGCCGACCATTTCTATTACCGAGGCGACACGTCTGATGCAGATCCAAGACCGCATCATCAAACAGTTTCCCGAAGTGATCAGCGTCCATGGGAAGGCTGGGAGGTCGGAAACAGCAACGGACCCGGCACCCCTGGAGATGTTCGAAAGCGTGGTGCAACTCAAACCCGAAAAAGATTGGCGCAAGGTTCCACAGAAGCGCTGGTATTCGAGCTGGGCTCCCGAGTGGACGCAGAAAGGATTACGCAAAATATGGCCTGATATCCGCCCGCTAAGCTGGGATGAGCTGGTCCAGGAGATGGACGACGCCCTTCAGATCCCTGGCCAGGTCAATGCCTGGACAATGCCAATTAAGGGACGCATCGACATGCTCTCAACGGGCGTTCGCACACCAATTGGAATTAAAATCTTCGGTTCGGACTTATCAGTTATCAGCAAGATCGGAGAGCACATGGAATCAGTCATGCGAGGGGTTCCTGGCACCCGAAGTGTGTTTTCTGAAAGAACCACAGGCGGCCTGTATCTGGATATTATTCCAAACCGAGCCGAGATCGCCCGATACGGTTTGAACGTGGAGGACGTATTGTCGGTGGTGGAGACCGCCATTGGCGGTATGGCAGTGGACCGGACGATTGAGGGCCGCGAGCGTTACAGCATCAACGTGCGTTATAGCCGCGAACTGCGGGATGACCCGGAAAAACTCGAGAGTGTGCTGGTCCCAGTGGGACAGCCAGCGATGGGTGAAGGAGGCGCCGGCGACGGGGGCATGTCCTCGGAAGGCCAGGCATCCAACTCAGGGAAGCAGATCGTTCAGGTGCCGTTGGGCCAGCTAGTGAAGATCCAGACTACGAGCGGTCCACCTTTGATCAAGAACGAAGATGGAGCCCTAACTGGTTGGGTTTACGTGGACATGACAGGGCGCGATATTGGCGGTTACGTCGCAGATGCCAAAAAGGCAGTCCACGAGAAGATTGAAAAAGCAGGCTTGCTCCCCGCCGGTTACCGGTTGGAATGGACTGGCCAATATGAATACATGCTACGAGTGAAAGAGCGCCTTAAGATCGTTGTTCCAATCACACTCATGTTGATATTTGTTCTTCTCTACATGAATTTCAAGAGCATCCAGGAAACGTTCATCATTTTGCTCTCCATACCCTTCGCTATGACGGGCAGCATTTGGTTCCTCTGGATTATGGATTACAACCTCAGCATCGCGGTGTGGGTCGGCATCATCGCATTGTCCGGATTGGCAGCGCAGACGGGGACGGTGATGATCATCTACCTGGATGAGGCGTTCCACGCCTACCAGAAGGCTGGGAAGATGAGAACTCAACACGATCTGTTTGAGGCGATCACTTACGGCGCAGTGCAGCGCGTTCGGCCGAAGCTAATGACAGTGTGCATGATCACGTTTGGCCTGGTCCCGGCATTGTGGGCGCACGGCGCAGGTGCGGAAGCGATCCAGCGTATCGCAGCGCCAATGATCGGCGGACTAATCACGTCCACGATTCTTACACTGGAGATTGTTCCAGCGATCTATTCACTCTGGCGTGGTCGCCACGTCGAATGGATCAAGGGCCCCAAGCCGAAGAAGAAGACGTGGTCCGAACTGAGCGAGATATTTGTAGAGATCGAAAAGAAAGAACACGAAGCCGAGTTGGCAAGACATGGTGCGCTCGTGCCCAGTGGGAACAAATAGGCCTGGAACAAATATGGGCCCACAAAACATTCCAAGAACTCTCGATCAACAGTATGAACACGAACATTGATCCTAATGTGAGGGTGTCAGAGGACGGCGAAACTTGCGTGGTTTGCGGCAAGGCGCTCAGGACCGGCGAGGCACTGGCAAGAATACATTCCGACGGCAGCAAACTACCGATTTGCTGTCCCTTGTGCCTGGATGCTTATGAACGCGATCCGAAACCCTATCTGGAGCGGCTGGCCAGGCAGGTTTTCCTGCGCGAATTGCAGCATCCGGAACCGTCCAATGGTCAGCCGCAGTGAATTGCGACCAACCGCCCTTAGGCAGCCCTGCTGCGAGCGGATCTCCGGGTCAGTAGAATACGACGAAGTCCCCGCTCGGAGGGAACGTCTTCTGCTGCGTGGTGAAGCAGGACGGCGAGCCAACCAAGTGCATGGAGAAAGAGCAAATCCCACCCGGGGGGGGTTATGCCCATAGGAAAGGCGCCTCGACCGCCGTACAGTACGATCACTGATGGCGAGGATGGTGATCTCGATTCGAAGCAAACAAAAACCAGTAAAACGAACGAAGCATGAAAACAAATAAGATAGTACCAGGAATCATACTTGGCATGGGAGCGGCATTCGCTTTGGCGATAGCAGCTTCGCTGCCCCTCGCAGCCCGTGCGGCCGAACCGATGAAGTCGATGAAAGGCGGGGAGATGATGATGATGAAGCCGATCACTTCCTCCACGAACGTAGTGGACCTTAAAGACGGGGATATGGTGGCCATGGCCTGTCCCAAGTGCAAAACGGTCGCCGTGACCCACATTAACACGGAAAAGGGTCATATCAAAACGGCTACGGTGGGCCAGAAACACCTCTGTCCGGGTTGTGAGCAAAAGTTTGTGGTCGTGGGTGAAGGCAAAAGCAAGCACGACACGATTACGCATGTCTGCAAAGACTGCGGCAGCAAGGACGCCTTCTGCTGCGTCGTGAAGAAGGACGGCGAGCCAACCAAGGGCATGGAGAAGAACTAATATCCACCCGGGGTGTATACCTAATAGGGAAGCCGCCTAGCCGCCGTAATATGGGCCCCTGTGCAAATCGTGGTGAACTGGTGGCGATGTCTATTCGCTGCTGACGGTTCGGGCTCACGAAAAATGTCCGAGGGGCCAGTTTGCTAACGATTGAAGATGAAAGTTCCGCGGCTACCGAGGGTCAGTGCCTTGCTTCGCATTTTGGCGGGGACGTGCGCATGCTGTGGCTCGTGGGCCCTGTTTTCAGCATAGGGTGCGTTTGCAATTGCGGCTCACCACGGCGACGGAGAAGCGCCGCAAGGTCACTGCGACAAGAACGGCGATGAGCACTGATCAATGGCCGGTTGGTGGAAATGCGGGGCGGCTAAGCTTGAGCAATTGGTAATGCCAATCACAGATTGGACCTTGCGCCATGGGACAACACTTAGTCCCTCAGTATAAGACAGTCCAAAGTGACTTCTGGGTTCATGATCTCAGCCCGTTCCTGCTTCGCTTCTCGGAATCTTTCGGCATTCGTTATTACGGGTTGGCCTATGTTCTTGCATTCGTAACGGCGTGGCTGCTGCTGAAGATTTATTGGGCGGCATCCCGATCCAATCTCCGTCCAGAGGTCCAGACATCACTTCTGATTGCGGTGATTGTCGGGGTCCTTGCGGGAGGCCGGATTGGCTATTTCTTACTGTATTCTCCGAATTCACTGATGACTGACCCGACTAGCCTCTTCCGTCTTTGGGAGGGCGGTATGGCCAGCCATGGTGGGTTTGTGGGGGTGTTGCTCGCGCTCGTTTGGGTGGTTCGCAAACATCACCTGCAATGGTGGTTAACGGCTGATGTGTTGGTCACACTGGCTCCTCCGGGTCTATTTTTCGGCAGAATCGCCAACTTCATCAATGGCGAACTTTGGGGCAAGGTGAGCCACGTGCGGTGGGCGGTTATCTTTCCAGCAAGTGCTCCGGAAGGCACCCCTTTGTCGGAGCTTGCCCCACGGCATCCCTCGCAATTGTACGAAGCTTTGCTGGAGGGAGCTTTTCTTACGGCCTACACCCAGTTGAGGTTCTGGAAGAGCGGGGTCTATCGGGTTAAACCTGGGCAGCTAACAGGCGAGTTCCTGGTCCTCTACGCATTACTCCGTTCAATTGGGGGGGCCTTTCGCGAACCTGACGCGCCACTCGTTCTGGGCATCAGTCGTGGAATTTTCTATTCAGTGTTCTTAGCCGTAGCTGGTCTGCTCATCCTCTTTCGGAGTCACGCGAAGAATTACTCATCGGGTAACCGTGAGCCGGGTTGTTAACCATCGCCCGCAAGGTTCAGAGTGCCAAGCGCGAGCCCCCAATCTGGAAAGGTAATGAAAGTCGCCATTCGAGGCCGCACGATGCATACAACCACAGCAGCTGTCGCCTCCAAGAATCCGGAACCAGCTTAGTACGATCCTATGGAATAAGCTCACAGTGCATGCGAGATGTACGATCCAAGATGGCCAGCGACTCGGACTTCGCCCACGAGGTCTGTAAACTGTGCGCAGATATCTGCCGCGCATGCGCCGAGGAGTGTCGACGGCACGAAAAGATGGAGCACTGTCAGCGCTGCGCTGAATCTTGTGAACGATGCGCCGCAGAATGCGAACGCATGGGTTCGACGACCCAACTCGTCATGTCGAAGGTGACTCGGGCTGCAGCCTAACCTCCATGCAAATTCCTGCCTCGTGCAGGGTTAGGATGTGGCCTTGGGTTCATCACACGTGCAATCCAGGCACCCGTGCCTGCTGCACGCTTTGCAGTTTTTCTCCAGTGCGTGTCTGAGGTGCTTGCGAGCACGATGCAAGCGAACTGTAAGGTTGCTCTTTGTGATGCCTGATTGATTGGCAACCTGTGCGAGGTCGTTTCCTTCGAGATCTACCTGTCTGATGACCTCCTGATATTGGGCAGGGATCGCCGGCAGCAGACGCTTGAAGCACTCGCACAGCAGGCGTTGGTCCTGCGCGCTTGGCTCTTCAGGCAGTTGTTGGGAGAGACGATCCAAACCTCGCTTCCGAACGTCATCGCGCCTATACAGGTCGATGATAGACCGGCGCAGAATGCGGTAGAACCAGGGGACGACGCTCTCGCTGTCGGCAGGCTTGTGCTCCGCCGCCATAGCTTTGACCAGGCTCTCCTGCACCAAGTCCTCTGCCATGTGTGGATCGGCAACTCGTTGGCGAGCAAAACTGACAAAGGCCCGCAGATTCTCAATTATCGGTTCTTCGATTCCGGCCATCGACGCAACCTACTCGCCAGGAGCAACCTGAGCAAGGGTTGGGATGCTATCTGGCCCTTCATGAGAGAAAAGGGCGCAAGCAGTGTAATATCTTTTGGGGATTTGCGTTAGCCTAAATGACGAACGCGTAAATCGATGAAACGTGAACAAAACATGAAAACAGATCCAATTTGTGGAATGCAGGTGGACGAGCAAACGGCTTTGAGCGCCGAGCGTGATGGCGAATCCCACTTCTTTTGCTCTGAACACTGCCGGAAGGAATTCCTGGAACAAACCCCGGAGGCGGTCGGTCGTGCATCCCTCCCGGATGAGGTTTGTCATGGGCATGGCCACGGCAGCTCTGCCCACGATCACCGCCATCACTCGCACCAGCACGCCCGGGACCATCAGGGGCACGGAGCCGCTCCTATCAAGCCGAAGGGGAAATATTTCTGCCCCATGTGTCCTGGCGTGGAGAGTGATGAGCCTGGCGATTGCCCGAAATGCGGTATGGCCTTGGAACCGAACCCGGCGTATCGGTCCACGCCCAGAACTATATACACGTGCCCAATGCATCCGGAGATCCAGCAGGATCAGCCGGGTTCCTGTCCCATTTGCGGCATGGCCCTGGAGCCAACGTTAGTCCAGGGAGAAGTCGAGGAGGAAAGTGCCGAAGCCAAGGATATGTCGCGACGATTCTGGGTCGGCGCGGTGCTGTCTTTGCCCGTCCTCGTTCTCGGGATGGCACACCTTATCCCGGGGTTTCATATTGATCACTTCGTGCCGCCAAGGGTGAACCAGTGGATTCAGTTCCTGTTTGCCTCTCCCGTTGTGCTTTGGGCGGGGTGGCCCTTCTTCATACGCGGCTGGAACTCGGTACGAACACGGCACCTGAACATGTTCACGTTAATTGCCCTTGGGGTAAGCGCGGCCTATTTTTTCAGCATCATTGCCTTCTTTTTTCCGGAGATCTTTCCACCAACAATGAAGGTTAATGGATTGGTGCCTCTGTATTTCGAAGCAGCGGCCGTCATTACTGTCCTGGTTCTCCTGGGCCAAATGCTTGAAGCGAAGGCTCGCAGCCGCACTGGCGGAGCGATCAGGGCACTCCTGGGCCAGGCGCCCAAAACAGCCCGCGTCATTCGCGACGGCGCCGAAAAAGAAATCTCAATAGCGGACGTTCAGAAAGGGGATATCCTTCGGGTCCGACCCGGAGAGAAGATCCCGGTGGATGGAATTGTCACGGAAGGACAAAGCAGTGTAGATGAAGCGATGCTCACGGGGGAACCAATCCCCGTCCAGAAGAACGCAGGGGACGAGGTCACGGGCGCGACGATCAACCAGACCGGGTCTTTCCTTATGCGGGCAGAGCGCGTGGGCAGCGAGACGATGCTGTCCCAAATCGTGAGCCTGGTGGCAGAAGCCCAGCGTAGCCGTGCACCTATCCAGCGTCTGGCCGACAAAGTCGCTGGCTACTTCGTGCCGGCGGTTTTAGTAATCGCCGTCATCGCGGCTGCTTTGTGGTGGATGGTGGGACCGGAGCCGAGGTTGACCAATGCTCTCATTAATGCCGTGGCGGTGCTGATTATTGCGTGCCCGTGTGCGCTCGGCTTAGCGACTCCCATGTCCATCATGGTGGGAGTGGGACGCGGCGCCCAGGAAGGGGTTCTGATCCGGGATGCCGCTGCGGCGGAGACTTTGGAGAAGGTCGACACGGTTGTGCTGGATAAGACTGGCACATTGACCGAAGGGAAACCACAACTCACGCGCGTGATTACGGCTGACGGTTTCTCGGAGGAGGAACTGCTGGGCTTGGCGGCGTCCCTGGAGCGTAGCAGCGAGCATCCTCTGGCGGCTGCTATCGTGCGTGGCGCAGAAGCGCGCAAGATCCGGCTCGAATCGGCCATCGGTTTTGAATCTGTCACCGGTGGAGGCGTAAGAGGCCGGGTGGGCGAGCGGCAGGTGCTGATCGGCAACCCAAGGTTTCTTGAAGCGCAAGGCGTCCAGAATGACGACGGGTTCCGGCAGAAATCGGAAGCCCTGCAAGCAGACGGGAATACCGTCATCTTCGTGGGAGTGGACGGAAGGCCCGCAGGCTTAGTTGCCGTGGCGGACCCGATCAAGGAAAGCACGCCTTCAGCAATCGCTGAACTCCAGAGGCTTGGGCTAAAGGTCATGATGCTGACAGGGGACAGTCAAAAAACCGCAATGTCCGTTGCCAGGAAGCTTCACATTACTGAGGTGCGGGCTGAGGTTTCGCCCAAGCAGAAGCACGAGGAGATTCAGCGCCTGCAAGCTGCGGGGAAACGCGTTGCCGTGGCTGGTGACGGGATCAACGACGCGCCGGCTCTTGCGGCGGCAGATGTCGGCATTGCGATGGGCACGGGAACGGATGTAGCGATGGCGAGCGCGGGCATCACTCTGGTCAAAGGAGATCTGCGCGGCGTGGTCAAGGCACTGCATCTGAGCCGTGCCATGATGCGGAACATCCGCCAAAACCTGTTCTTTGCCTTCATCTACAACGTGCTTGGAGTGCCCATTGCAGCAGGACTGCTGTATCCGTTTTTCGGGATCTTGCTCAGCCCGATCATCGCCAGTGCTGCAATGAGCTTAAGTTCAGTGTCAGTAATCGGCAATGCGTTGCGCCTGCGGAGGGCGAAGCTGTGACCATGATCACCAGACAAGGGCGACAGTTTCAAGTTCTTGCTGATCCCCTTGGAATCGAAGGGTTTGGTCCGGTTTTTTCGTAAACTCTGCCTTGAGCTCAGGTTAGACCCCACCAGGCGCACGCAAGCGCGACGAAAGCGTCCCAATCACAGCTTTGGGCACTGTGGAGTCAAGTTTGTGGCGGATTTCCGCCTATTCTCCCCATTCTTGCTCCAAGGTGTGAGGGATCTTACTCTGGCTGGCGTAGTAAAAGATAGGTGCCGCACCTCGTGGGACCGAAAAGTGCGTCTTAGAAAGTTAAGTATTTATGAAAACAAAGCTAAACCCTGGGGATGAAGATCTGCTCTCCGCGACGCTCCGGGAGTGGGTGGTCGATGCCCCACTTCCCCCTCGATTTCAGGAGCAGGTTTGGAATCGAATCGCTCGTGCTGAAGCAAGCCCCGAAGGGTCGTTTTTTGGGGGCTTAGCAAAACTGGTGAAGTCCCTGGAGCGACCCCCAATGGCCTATTCTTATGCCGCAGTGCTGCTGGCGTTTGGGATCGCCGCCGGGAGCCTCACAGCTCAGATGAAAAGCAATCGGCTCGAATCGGATTTGGGCCATAAGTATCTGCTCTCGATTGATCCTTACCAGCGAGCAGTCGCCAGCCGATGAAAAAGACCACTTTGATTCTGCTATTGGGTCTCCTCGTGAGCATCGCGGCGTTTGGGGTGTGCTATTTCGCAGGAACCGCTGGCTCCCGCGCGCTCATGAAGGAGCCACAGCCGGAATTGGCTTGGCTCAAGAAGGAGTTCAAGCTCGGCGATGCCGAATACGACCGGGTTGTGGCGTTGCATCAGGCCTACTTGCCGGGCTGTGCTGAACGTTGCCGCCTCATTGAGGAGCAAAACGCCCGGCTAAAGCAAATTATGGCGCAAAGCTCCGCGTTTACCCCCCAAATCCAGGAAGTGATGGCTAAGCGCGCGCAAATGCGAGCCGACTGTGAAGCCGAGATGTTCAAGCACTTTCTCGAGGTGAGCCGCACAATGCCGGCCGAGCAGGGCCGTCGTTATCTGGCTTGGGTTGAGCAGCAGACCTTCCTCAAGGGGGAAGCTATGGAGCAGCAGCACCAAGGGGCAAACGACTCCCATAATCATCAGCATTAAGGGGAGCCGAATGCCAGAAGTTACGAGCGACGAACAGGACCTGCAGGATATGGCCCGACTGGCTGGTGGCCATGACGCTGCCCTCAATGCTTTGATGGAGCGGCATTCCCGAAAGGTTTTTCATTACCTTTTACGCTCGCTCCAAAATGAGGACGATGCTGCCGATTTGGCCCAAGAGACATTCGTTCGCGTATACCAGAATCGATCCAAATTCGACAGTAACCAGAAATTCAGCACATGGCTTTACGCCATCGCGAGCAATCTCGTTCGCGATCGCTACCGCTGGCGCACTCGCCACCCGCAGGTTTCTATGGATGCCGAGAACCACGAGGATGGAACCGCTCTTAGGGAGACGTTCGTAGATGCTTCTCCGACTCCCGGTGAGTCACTCCAGAAGTCCGAACGCAGCGAGGCTGTTAAAGTGGCTATCTCGACTCTGCCACAAGAACTCCGGCAACCGCTCCTCTTGGCAGTATACGAGGGGTTATCTCAGATTGAAATTGGAAGGATACTCAACTGCTCCGCAAAGGCAGTCGAGACCCGTATTTACCGAGCACGAAACCAGCTTCGGGAGTTGCTTTCAAAGAGCCCCACCATGCCCCTGTTTTGAGAAGTTTTGATGAAACTGCGCCAAAGCGGGATGCCGGATGAGGAGTTTTGGGAGACTCTGTTGGACGTGCCTTTGATTCTGGACCGCCTCGAAATTGATTTTCAGTTGGGGGATGTCGTTGAGGTGGGGGCCGGCTATGGGACCTTCACGATTCCAGTAGCGCGTCGGATTTCAGGCGTGTTAACGACCTTCGACATTGACCCAGCGATGATTAAGCGCACGGGGCAGCGGGTGGCGGAAGCAGGAATCGGCAACGTCCTTCACATCATGCGAGATGTTTTTGCTGACGGGTTTGGCGGCGAACCGGCGAGTAAGGATGCCTGCTTGCTCTTTAATATTCTCCACTGTGAAGAGCCAGTGCGGATCTTAGCCGAGGCCTCAAGGGTGATTCGTCCGGGAGGGGTGATTCTGGTCGTTCATTGGCGCCACGATCCGGCGACGCCGCGGGGCCCAAGCATGGATATACGGCCAAGGCCAGAGCAGATAATGGCTTGGGCGGAGGGGACGGGCCAACTTGAAAGGAGCGGGCAGGTGATTGATTTACCGCCTTGGCATTACGGACTGCGCTTACAGCGTCGCGGCGTATAGGAGCTCTTTAGCGTGGCCATCACTCCCCGTGCAAGCATGCACAAACTGGCCCCCTCCGCACACATGAGAGGCGGGCCGGGCATTTCTAACCAAACCGAGGCGTCACCGAACTCACATGGGATTTCCGGCTGTCAGTCGCGTCGCTTCGGTGTCGTCCATAACTCCATCGTTGCCCAGCAACGCTTTATGCGCACAAGCAGCGAAGGTTTCAGAAAACGTGAGGGTTTTGGTGATCTGCAGCGTATAAAGAATCGTAAAAAATGGCGGATCGACACCAAGCAATATCTGCGCGTAAATAGACAACGTTGGAGCAGTCTGCATAAACATGTTTATTATCACAGCAAATATCATCACGGCAGAGGCAAACCTCGAAAACAGTGCGGAGATCCTGAGTCCACATATGAAATTGTTGCACAGCCTGGCTGTTTTGGCCCTGGCGAGCGCCGCCCATGTCGATTTCTGAGCTCGGCCCACTCTCGGTGGAAAGCCGCATAACGCTTCTTATCAACTGCATATTAACGGGCATGAAAAAGACTCGAATCAACAACCTCAGTCGTCGCTGCTTTCTTACCCGCTCGACCCTCGCCACGGGTGCAATTGTGACCGGAGCCGCCTTACGCCTCCCGGTTTCGGTGCGTGCGCAGAGCGCACGCCCAGGCAACCCGCTACGTTTCCCACCCGATTGGACTGGGGATGCGCTCACGGTTGCTCGCACGAATCTCGCCATTTGGCCCGGTTACTCCACCGCCGTGTCCGCCATCAACGGCGGAGCGCCCGGTCCGACGATCCGCGTCCGACGCGGCCAGGAATTCGCGACGCGAGTTCAGAACAACCTTGGCGAGCCGCTAGTCCTCCACTGGCATGGGGTCCTGGCACCGGAGCGAATGGACGGTCATCCTCGCGACCAAGTCGCCGCCGGGCAGAGCTACCAGGTTCGCTTTCCTGTCCGTCAGCGAGCGAGCACTTGCTGGTATCACGCGCACACGGACCAACTGACGGCGGAGCAGGCTTACGCTGGCGTGGCTGGCTTGTTCATCATCGAAGACCCGGCGGAGGCGGCCTTTGGTTTGCCTTCGGGCAGCCATGACGTGCCGCTCGTCTTCACGGACAAGCGGGTCAGCGCTTCCCATCAATTAGTTTATGCTCCGTCCATGATGGATTTGATGTCCGGTTATCTCGGCGAAGTGATGCTGGTGAACGGGACGCCGGACCCTTGGTTGTCCGTGGACCGGGGACTTTACCGCTTGCGGCTGCTGAACGGATCGAACGCCCGAATCTATAAAGTGGCACTGAGCGATGGACGACCTTTCCACCTTATTGGAACTGATGGCGGCCTGCTTCCGGTTCCTGCGGGGGTAACTTCAGTAATGCTTGCACCAGGACAGCGGCTGGAAATCCTCGTGGACTTCTCGGTTTACGCCGCTGGAGCGTCGGTCATGCTGAAGAGCCTCAGCTTCTCCGGGAGCGGAGGCATGATGGGCGGGTCACAACAGGGGACAGAGATGGATCTGTTGCGCTTCTACGTGGACAGCACAGCGACCGGAAACGCATTGGTTCCGGCGCTGCTGCAGCCGTTCCTACCAATGAATCCATCGCAAGCCAGCCGCACACGGGTGTTTACCCTCGCTATGTCGGGCATGACCCACACCATCAACGCCCAGCTTTTCAATATGCAGCGGACGGACTTCACCGTTCCATTTGGCGACGTGGAGATTTGGGAATACCGCAACACTGGCACTGAGCCTCACCCGATGCACGCTCACGCGGCGCTGTGCCAGGTGCTGAGCCGCAGCAGCGTGGCATCGCTGCCGCCCGAAGACAGCGGTTGGAAAGATACCGTGCTGGTCAACGCAGGGGAAACCGTGCGGGTGTTGACGCGGTTTGACACGCACCCGGGTCTCTTCGTCCACCACTGCCACAACCTTGAACATGAAGACTCGGGGATGATGCAGAACTTTGAAGTGCTCCCTCCACCCACGCTCACGGTCCGGCGCGACGGCACAAGCGTAACCCTTTCGTGGCCGGAAGCCGAACAAGGTTGGCGATTGGAGTCATCCACTGAGACGAGTGGCACAGCTTGGGAGTTGGTGGCCCAAAACCCCTCCCAGGCCGGCGGTCGCTGGACGGTGACAGTCAGCGAGGCTACGGGCCGGCGCTTTTATCGGCTGGTCAAGCCATGAGGGCGGCGGTACTTATAGAGCGTTGATTCATGGACGCAGTCCATATAGGACCAGCGCCAACATCGCGGCAATTTTGGTGAGCGTTCTCACGGGTTTTAGACATTGCATGTTGGGGGGCGTGCCTGGCCTCGAATTCCTCAAGACTTGTTGCTTCGTGGATTCAGCGCCTTCCGCTCCGAAGGATTGCGAAAGCAACGAGTGCGTCGTCGAAAGCGGCAATGCGCTTCGGTTGCTCGCACCAAGCGACATATAGTTGGACTGCTGGCCAATCCTTCTCAAGCCCAGCACGAATAACGCGTAGACCGCAGCTGAACTAAACATGGCGAAGACTGGTGCGTTCGCTCGTAATTGCCGTGCTGCTGCGGGCGGTAGACGCACTACTACCCGCCTCGCACGCCGTCAGGCATTTTCGTGAGAAGGGACTGATCAAACGCAGGATAACTCCTCACGGGAGCCGCGCCTTCTTCGTGACGGTTCGCAGGTCTCACGGCGCTCCAGACAGCCAGATCGCACTGGAGATTGGACATACCAGCGGAGGAAGCACGCCCGTTTCTTGTCCCCTGGGGCCGCGCATCGATTCGCCTGCCAAACATTGCGGTGTAATGAATTCCCATCGGCTGCGTTTGCCGGGATAGAAATGCGCGCACTGAAGCGTGCAAAGCGATGAAGCGACGAAATATGAAAACTGCTCCTTATCTGGAAAACGAACACAACGGCGGCCTACCTGCGCGCCTTGGCCGCCCTGCCGATTTACGCCGGGAGATGCTCACGGCTCTACGCGAGGCAGAGTTTACTCATTGGCAAGCAACGGGGGGAGATTTCCTCTCCAGCGCATATCAAACCAGCAGGGCCAAGCGAAAAATTGGAGGCTGGGGATCAACCCGGTTATGGTTACTGGCGTTCGCCGGAGTATTTGTGACCCTGTTGACCGGTTGCTCTGGCTCATACGCAAAATCCCCGGCTGCCCCAGTGCCGCCGCCTGAAGTACCTGTTCAGCGGGTGGTCGAACAGGTGATCCCATTGCGCTTCGAATTTACCGGGCACACGATCGCAGCGCATCAGGTGGACGCCCGCGCCCGGGTGGGCGGCTATGTCATCAACGCCTCGTTTGGCGAGGGTGATTTCATCAAGGCGGGCACGCTGTTGTTCGAGATTGACCCCCGGCCATTCACCGCAATTCACGCCAAAGCGGAAGCCGAGGTGGCCCGCGCCAAAGCGGCGGCGGACCTGGCCCGGCAGGAACTCGCCCGCGCCGAACGACTCGGACAAACCGACGCCATTTCCGTCGAGGAATTGGAGCGGAAGCGAACTGCTTTGGAGACAGCTGGCGCAGCCTTTTCCGCCGCTATCGCACAACGGGAAACGGCGGCTTTGGATGTGGAGTTCACCAAGGTCAAAGCGCCGGTTGACGGTCGCGTCGGGCGCGCCCTCGTGAAGCCAGGCAACCTCGTTTCCGGTGGCGATGCCAACGGCACCTTGCTGACCACCCTCGTTACCGTCAGTCCGATGCACGTCTTGTTCAAC
The DNA here is from genome assembly GCA_942493075.1 of uncultured Verrucomicrobiota bacterium. Lineage (GTDB taxonomy): Bacteria > Verrucomicrobiota > Verrucomicrobiia > Limisphaerales > UBA8199 > JBBQYD01. The sequence goes on from OW818681.1 coordinate 2,642,156, forward strand.
CTCGACGAACCGGCCTACCAGCAACTCACCGCACTTCGTGCGACCGGCAAGACTTTGGCGGCGGAATTGAAACTCGGACAGAGCGACGAAGTGTTGGCCGGGCACATTGATTATCTCGCCCCGACCCTGGACGCCCGCTCCGGAACCGCTCAAGCCCGGGTGGTCGTGGCCAACGCGGATGGACGACTGTCCCCCGGCCTGTTCGCCCGCGTCACAGTCCTGGCCGAAACGGAACGGGCCCGCGTGATTGTCCCCGAAAGCGCCATTGGCGCATTTCAAGGCAGCCGCTTCGTGCTCGTCGTGGATGACCATAACAAATTGGCGCACCGCCAAGTAAGTCTCGGTGAACGTCGCGGTACTGAGCGCCTGGTGCTGGCAGGCTTGTCCGCCGGGGAATCCATCGTGGTCAATGGACTGCAACGCGTGCGCCCCGGCATGACTGTGCAACCCGTGCAGACCCCGTTGGCCAGCAACTAACCAATCTTCCCAGAGGACCCCCTATGAACTTCTCCGACTACTTCATCCGCCGACCGATTGTTGCGGCCGTGCTTTCGATTCTCATCGTCATCGCCGGCGGGCTCGCCTTCTTCGGTTTGCCGCTCACTGAGTATCCGCAGGTCGCACCCACCACCGTCATGGTCCGGGCGAGTTATCCGGGCGCTGACGCCGAGGTTATGGCGGAAACCGTCGCCGCCCCGTTGGAGCAAGCCATTAACGGGGTCGAGGACATGCTTTATATGAGCAGTCAGGCCGCGACGGATGGCACGCTGCAGCTAACCGTGACTTTCGCGCAGGGCACTGACCCTGATCTGGCGCAGATCAACGTGCAGAATCGGGTGGCTCGTGCCCTGCCGCGGCTGCCAGCGGAAGTGCAGGCGCTCGGGGTCGTGACGGAAAAAACCTCGCCCGACATGCTGATGGTCGTTCACCTGATCTCTCCCGGAGAGCGCTACGATGCGCTGCATCTGGTGAACTACGCTGTCCTCAACGTGCGCGATACGCTGGCGCGGCTTCCAGGCGTGAATGACGTGCGGGTGTGGGGTGCAGGGGAATACAGCCTGCGCGTGTGGCTGGACCCGGAGAAACTTGCAGCCCGCGAACTCACGGCCCCCGAAATCGTCAGGGCGATTCGCGAACAAAACGTGCAAGTGGCCGCAGGCACGCTTGGACAGCCGCCACAGACTGCTGCGCCGTTTCAACTGACCGTGAAAGCTCCCGGGCGTCTGAAGTCCACGGAGGAATTCGAGGACATTGTCGTGAAGGCGGGTGCCAGCGGTGAATTGACCCGCTTGCGGGATGTGGCCCGGGTGGAGCTCGGCGCAGATCAGTATGCGATGCGCAGCCTGCTCAACAACCAACCTGCCGCAGCCATTCAAATAGTTCAAAAGCCGGGTACGAGCGCGTTGGAAGTCGCTCAACGGGTCCGCGAAACCATGAAGGAACTCGAACGTGGTTTTCCCGAAGGCATCAGCCACCGGATTGCCTACGACCCGACCATTTTCGTGCGGGCCTCGCTGCGATCGGTAGTCATCACCTTGGGCGAAGCCACTCTGCTCGTGGTGCTGGTTGTCGTGCTGTTCCTGCAATCCTGGCGGGCGTCGCTCATTCCGCTGGCCGCGGTGCCGGCGTCCTTGATCGGCACGTTCGCCATCATGCATTTACTTGGATTCTCGCTGAACACGCTCTCCCTCTTCGGACTGGTGTTGTCGATTGGCATTGTCGTGGATGACGCGATAGTCGTTGTTGAAAACGTGGAGCGGCATCTGGCGCGCGGTCTATGCCCCACGGAGGCCACTCGGGCGGCCATGCGCGAGGTTACCGGTCCGATCCTTGCGATTACCTCTGTGCTGGTGGCGGTGTTTGTCCCCACGGCTTTTCTAAGTGGGTTGACCGGGCAATTCTATCAGCAGTTTGCCCTCACGATCGCCATCTCCACCATCCTGTCGGCGATCAATTCGCTGACCCTCAGCCCGGCGCTTGCCGCGATACTGCTCAAACCGCATAAGGCCACAACATACGCCCCGAGAGGCTGGATGGGTGCCGCGCTGGGCTCGCTGTTCCGTCCCTTAAACCACTTCTTTGATCACGCGGCGGTTCGCTACGTTGGAGGGGTGCGACGCCTCGCCCGGGTCGGAGCGGTGGCCGCCGTGCTTTACCTCGGGCTTGGCGCGCTGACGTATCTCGGCTTCATGCGTACACCCGTGGGTTTCGTTCCCGCCCAGGACAAATACTACCTCGTCGGCATTGCCCAGCTCCCGGATGCGGCTTCACTCGACCGCACGGAAGCCGTGGCGCGGCAGATGACGGAGATCCTGCGGGCGGAGCCGGGCGTGGACGATGTCGTCGCGTTCCCGGGGCTCTCGATCAATGGATTCGCAAGCATCCCTAACGCCGCGGTGGTTTTTGTCATGCTCGATCCCTTCGATCAACGCGCCTCGCCCGAACTTGCGGCGGGCGCCATTGCCGGCCGCGTGAATCAAAAGCTCGGCGCCATTCAGGAAGGCTTCGCCGCAGTATTTCCGCCTCCGCCAGTGCCCGGGCTCGGCGCCATGGGCGGCTTCAAGATGGAGGTCCAGGACCGCGGGGGCCACGGATCGGTGGCGTTGTTTGAGGCGACGCAAAAGCTGCTGACCGCAGCCAGCCAGCGCTCGGAGCTCGTCGGCTTGTTCTCCAGTTTCCAGGTCAACGTTCCGCAAGTCGGCCTGGATGTGGATCGCGACCGCGTGAAGGCGTATGGTTTGGCGTTGAGCGACGTGCATGCGGCGCTGCAAGCCAACCTTGGCTCGTTGTATGTGAACGACGTCACCTTCTTTGGGCGGATCTATCGAGTGTTTGTGCAGGCGGATGCAACCTTCCGCTCCGACGAATCCGCCCTGCAACATCTCAAGGTGCGCAACCGCGAAGGTCAGTTCATTCCGCTCGCCTCCGTCGTCCAGGTGAAGACTGCCACCGGCCCGGATCGCATCATCCGCCACAATGCGTATCCGTCCGCCGACCTCAACGGGAACGCGGCGCCGGGCGTCAGCTCCGGGCAGGCACAAGCGTTGATGGAACAGCTCGCGCGGGAAGTTCTGCCAGCCGGGTTTGCGTTCGAGTGGACGGATCTGGCTTACCAGCAAAAACTCGCCGGCCAGAGTGGTGTGTGGATCTTCGGCCTGTGTGTGCTGTTCGCCTATCTGATTCTCGCGGCGCAGTACAACAGTTGGTCGCTGCCGCTGGCGGTCCTGCTCATCGTGCCGCTGACGTTGCTCAGTGCGCTGGTGGGCGTGTGGCTCACTGGCGGTGACAACAATCTCTTCACGCAGATCGGCCTGGTCGTGCTTGTCGGACTCGCCGCGAAGAACGCGATCCTTATCGTCGAATTCGCCCGCGCCCGGGAAGGCGAAGGCCTGGAACCGTTGGCGGCCGCGTTAGAGGCGTGCCGCCTGCGGCTGCGGCCCATCTTGATGACCTCGCTGGCCTTCATCATGGGCGTGGTGCCCTTGGTGTTGGCTCGTGGGGCGGGCGCAGAGATGCGTCACGCCATGGGCGTGACGGTCTTTGCCGGCATGCTCGGCGTGACGTTGTTCGGCTTGTTCTTCACGCCACTGTTCTATGTCACGATTCGCAAGTTGGCTGGGAGAACCCAGCCGGTTGCTCAACCTCAACCCACTTCCACGGAGATCTTGAACCATGCATAAGCTTGTCCTCATCCCTATCCTTGGCGCCGTCCTCACCGGCTGCGCCGTCGGCCCCAACTACCAACCACCTACCACCCCGATGCCGGCCACATTTGGCCGGGCGACCACCAATCAGTTTGCACCCGCCAACCCTGAGGCTCATTGGTGGGCAATGTTCGCGGATCCGACCTTGAACGAGTTGATCGCGCGCGCGGCGAAAAAGAATCACGACGTGAAGATTGCTGAAGCTCATTTGAACGAAGCGCGCGCGCTCCGACGCGGGGCGCTTTGGGCCTTCGCCCCACAGGGGGGAGTTTCAGGAGGATTCCAGCGCCGGCAACTCGCGCTCTCCGAAGTGCCGAGCGCGAATCTTCCCTCGCGCCTCGGGAACACCTGGTCCACCGGCTTCGATGCAACCTGGGAAATTGACCTCTTCGGTCGGTTGCGGCGGTCAGCGGAAGCCGCTTCGGCCGAAGTTGGCGTAACAGACGCACAACTCCGCGATGTGCAAGTGGCGCTGCTGGCAGAAGTGGCGGCCAATTATTTCGGCCTCCAGGGCGCCCGCGATACGGTCGGACTCTTGCGACAACAACGGGAGTTGCTCGAACGCAGTTTGAACACCACGCAACTCCGCGTGGCCGCTGGACGGGGCAGCGCCCTCGACACCGCACGGGCGCAGGCGTTGCTGAAGGAAACGGAAGCCGCCTTGCCGCTGGCCGAACGCGAGGAAGCGCAGCATTTGCACCGGCTGGCCGTTTTGCTGGGGGAGCAGCCGGGTACATTCTCGTTGGAATTTGTCCCGCGTGAGGCGGTCCAACCCGCCCGCCAGATTGCGATCGGGACCCCATCGGAACTGCTGCGGCGCAGGCCGGACGTTTCTGCGGCGGAACGACAACTCGCTGCCGCCACCGCGCGGCTGGGCGTTCGCACGGCGGAGATGTTTCCCGAAGTCAGTGTCAGTGGATTCATCCGCTTGATCGGTAGCGAGGGGATCAGCTTGGGTTCGGCGGCCAGTCAGGCGTGGGGAGTCGCGCCAACTGCGACGTGGCATGTGTTCAGTCTGGGAAGGTTGAACGCCGTTCGCAACGCCAGTCGGTTCCAAGTCAATGCGGCGGTTGATTATTACGAGCAAACCGTGCTCCGCGCCTTGGAGGACATGGAAAACTCATTACTGCGTTATCGCACGGCCGATGAACGGTTGCGGCTGCTCGGAGAGCGGCAGTCGGCGGCCAACCGAGCCCACCGCATCGCCCAGGACCAATACCAGGCCGGGGCCATCAGCTCCCTTGAAGCAACCGACGCCGAGCGGACCGCCCTCGCTGCGGCCCGCGAAACCACGGGTGCCGTCACGGAGCATCGGCTCGCTGTGGTGGCCGTTTACAAAGCGCTCGGTGGTGGATGGAATGACGAAGAACTTTGGGCCCGCAAATGAGCGGCACTTCGCGCACTCCCAAAGGGCCGCCGATGAATCAGTGGCAATCGGCCGCTTCACCAGACTCGCCGCACGTGCAATCCAGACAGCCATGTTTGCTGCATGCGCGGCAGTTTTGGGCGAGGATTTCCCGCAAATGCTTCCGGGCGCGATGCAGGCGGACGGTGAGGTTGTTTTTCGTTACGCCGAGCTTGGCGGCAACGTCCCCAATCTCTTTGCCCTCCAGATCTATTTGTTGCAGAAGTTCGCGATATTGCTCGGGCACCGCGGGCAGCAGCCGCTTGAAACACTGGCAGAGCAGGCGTTCGTCAGCAGCGGTTGGGGCGTCCGGGATTTCGTCTGCAAATCGTTCCAAGGCCCGACTGCGCACATCCCTGCGCCGGTAGAGATCGATGATGGAGCGGCGCAAGATCCGGTAGAACCAGGCCACTGTGTCCTCCTCGTCCACCGGCTTTCGGTCTGCCGCCAACGCCTTTACAAGACTTTCTTGCACCAGATCTTCTGCCAGATGCGTGTCGCCGATACGTTTGCGCGCAAATCCAATGAAAGTCTGCAGATTCTTCAACAGGGAATCTTCGACGTGCTGCATAGGGTCATCTTAGTCGTGGCGCTTCCGGCGGGCAAGGTTATCGAGCCATTTGCCGTGTAATGGAATCTGGACGACTCGGGCCGGCGACCCACGGGGACTACACATCGGCTCGGGACAATCATTGACGGTTGGTGGAACTGAAGTAGTAGTGGTGGAGGCCCTCCGCTCCGCGCCTATCGATAGATCATGGCCGGATCGCTTCGGTTTCAATGACTTACGTGGACACTGTAATCGAAATGACGGATCTGCGTTTCCAGAGGTGAGAGAAGCACAAAAAGCTTCGATAACGAAAAAAGCCCATGAAAACTGATCCAATCTGCGGAATGACGGTGGACGAAGCGACGGCGCTCCGCGCCGAACGTGATGGCCAGACGTTTTACTTTTGCAGTGACCACTGCCGGAAGAAGTTTGTGTCGCAAAGCGCCCCGGCCAAAACTGACGGCGATTGTTGCAGTGGCAAAAGCGAGCACGCTGACCACGACAGCCACGAGCACAAGCATGGGGCAAAGGAACATTCCTGCTGTGGCGGGAAGGCGCAGGGCGAGACGCATCACGCGCCCCACGACCATTCCCATCACGGTCATGACCACGCTGCGGTGACGCCTTCCGCCGCCGCAAAGTATTTTTGTCCCATGTGTCCCGGCGTGGAATCGGATCAGCCGGGCGACTGTCCGAAATGCGGCATGGCGTTGGAGCGGAATCCCACGTGGAAACCCGCCGCGAAAACCATCTACACCTGCCCGATGCACCCGGAGATCGAACAGGATCATCCCGGAGATTGCCCGAAGTGCGGCATGGCGCTCGAACCCAAGACTGTCGTCGCCGAGAGTGATGGGGAAGAGGACAACGCCGAGTTGCGCGACATGACGAGACGCTTTTGGATCGGCGGGGTCTTGGCTTTGCCCGTATTCATCGTCGCGATGGCGCATCTCGTGCCAGCCTGGCGGCATGCGGAATGGGCGGTTGGCGACGTTTCGCGCTGGGGACAGTTTCTGCTGAGCACGCCGGTGGTGTTGTGGGCGGGTTGGCCCTTCTTTGTGCGTGGTTGGCGTTCTTTGCGGAACCAGAGCCTGAACATGTTTACGTTGATCGCCATCGGTGTTGGTGCAGCCTATGTCTTCAGCGCGGTTGCCATGTTCTTCCCGCAAGCGTTTCCACCGGGAAGCGGACATGGTGGTCTGCCGGCGATTTACTTTGAAGCGGCCGCCGTCATCACCGTGCTGGTGTTGCTCGGTCAGATGCTCGAACTTCGCGCCCGCCAACGCACCAGCGGCGCGATTAAAGCCTTGCTCGGTCTGGCGCCAAAAACCGCACGTCGGGTCACGCCCGCAGGCGATGAGGAGGTTTCGCTGGAAGTTGTGCAACCGGGCGACCAACTCCGCGTGCGCCCCGGCGAGAAAATTCCCGTGGATGGCGAAGTTGTGGAAGGTCGCACGGCGGTGGATGAATCCATGCTCACCGGCGAACCGCTGCCAGTGGAGAAAACGGTAGGGGCCAAAGTTTCCGGGGGGACGGTGAACACTACAGGCGGGATGATCATGCGGGCCGAACGCGTCGGCAGTGAAACGCTGCTAGCCCAGATCGTGAACCTGGTGGCGCAGGCGCAGCGGAGTCGAGCGCCGATTCAAGCTCTGGCCGACAAGGTCGCGGCGTGGTTTGTGCCCACCGTGCTCGGAATTTCTGCGCTCACATTTGCCGCGTGGATGATTTGGGGACCAGAACCTCGCCTCGCCTATGCGATTACCAACGCCGTGGCGGTTCTCATCATTGCGTGTCCCTGCGCGCTCGGGTTGGCCACGCCCATGAGTGTTATGGTGGGCATTGGCCGCGGCGCGCAAATCGGGGTGCTCATACGCAACGCCGAAGCCATCGAGAAGCTGGCTCAGCTAAACACGCTGGCGGTGGACAAAACGGGCACGCTCACCGAAGGCAAACCAAGAGTTGTGCAAATTCTGCCGGTGAATGGATTCTCCGATACGGATCTCCTTCAACTCGCCGCTTCATTGGAGCAGAGCAGCGAACATCCGCTGGCGCACGCGGTTGTGATGGCCGCTCGCGAAAGACAGCTTCCGCTTGAAAGTGCTGTTGATTTTCAATCCACCACCGCCGGGGGCGTGACCGGCACGATCAGCGGACGTCTGGTGGCGGTTGGAAAGGCGGATTTTCTGCGCGAAATCGGAGTGACTGACATCAGTGCGCTTGAATCACTGGCTGCCCCACATCAAGCCGAAGGAGCCACCGCGATTCTGGTCGCTATCGCGGGCCGTCCGGCGGGAGTCCTGACGATCGCCGATCCCGTGAAGGCTACGACGCCGGAGGCGCTGGAGGAATTACGCAAGCTCGGCGTCCAGGTGCTCATGCTCACCGGCGATAATCCGCGCACGGCCGAAGCCGTCGCTCGCAAGCTCGGCATTAAAGACTTTCAGGCGGGCGTCAACCCGCACGACAAACACGAGAAGGTGAAAGCCCTCAAAGCGGCGGGCCGAATTGTCGGCATGGCGGGCGATGGAATCAATGACGCCCCCGCACTCGCCGCGGCGGATGTCGGCATCGCCATGGGCACCGGGACGGACATTGCCATGGAAAGCGCCGGCGTCACGCTGGTGAAGGGTGATCTCATGGGCATCGTTCGAGCGATCCGTTTAGGCCGGGCCATGATGCGAAATATCCGCCAGAACCTGGTGTTCGCCTTCGGCTACAATGCACTCGGGATTCCAATTGCTGCGGGCTTGCTCTATCCATTCTTCGGCGCGCTGCTGAGTCCCATCATCGCCGGCGCTGCCATGAGCTTGAGTTCCGTCTCAGTCATCGGCAATGCCCTCCGGCTGCGAAAAGCTAAGCTTTGAACCACCTATTTACCCCCACTTGAAAAACGCCGATTCCAGTTGTTCAGGCTGGTGCATGTTTTACATGAGATTTCCTGACTGCCAGCGCTCGGCAATGGGGCGAAGATGTTTGCGGGATTGGGGCCGGGCCGGGGTATGACAGTGATTTGGACAGATGCACCGCAAATCGGGCAATCAGCGTCCTTACGACTTCCGCATAGAATCTCCTGGCAGATTGATTAACGGCTTGCCGTGACGCACGCTGAAGGTGCCATCCGACGGCGCAAAGACCAATTACGCGTTCACATGTTCGTTCTCGCTGCCCGCGAGAAAGCGGAATTCAAAGTTGAGAATGTTTCGGGTGGCGCTGTGTGGTCCACAAAAACGGTCTTCATCGAACGCGGCGGCTAATGCCTAAAGCGTTTTCGTGAGAAGGGAATGCTCAAGCGCAGGATAACTCCTCCCGGGAGCCGCGCCTTCTTCGTGACGGTTCGCAGGTCACAGGGCGCACAGCCAGATCGCACTCGAAATCAGACATACCAGTGGCGGAAGCACATTCTCGGCAGTGTATGGAGGTGTTCCACCGAAATGGGCACGAGGCGGCAGACTCAGGTTGGCCGGGCTACCCTCATGTCCGCCTGCCTGTTCGGACCTTCTGCTAACAAGCAGAGGGCTCCGACTGAACCATTAGGCTTGGAGTCCTCAGGAGCTCGGGTGCTCCAAGAGGAGAATCAACCTAGCCGCCCTCGGGCACCAACTTGTCGGCTTCATCCTCCAGCCAACCAGGTTGGGATTCCCATTCTTCAGGTGGTGCCAATTCCAGCGGGGCTTCGTCGCTGGACTCCCGGGAATTCCTTTTCCAGAAACGGCATCCCCACTTTTTGATGTTTGAAATCCCAGTCTCAATAACCGAAGCCAGGGTATGACAATCTATGAGGAAATCCAGTGGCATCGGCTGTCCTTGAAGGCCGTCTTCCAGCGGCGCAAGGTCGGTCCATGCTTGTCCTGGACGATGTCGTCCATCACATCTTGCCAAACCCGCGTGGTCAGCTTGGGATCGGCGGTGGAAAGGTAGGCCATTCTGATCTTGCAGTGATGTGGCATTCTTGGTGGCCTCGTTTTTAGGCTGAACCAGAAGCTCTGCCTCCTGGCGATCCGCCGTCTTCAGGCTCGTGCGCGACCCGGTTAGCTTGTCCTTGCAATAGAACCTGACATTCCGGTTGCCCAGCAGCACCACTCGATAGCGTTCTTTCTCATGCCCTGCCAGTATGAGCGGGGCGGGTTTCCGCCGAAAACAGATACGGCCAGAGTTAAGCCGGGGTTACGTCAGGTACGTCCAGGTTACAGATTTCGGTGCACAAATTGGTGCACAAACGGGGTTTTGGAAGGTTTTTTGCGGAAAAACCTGCGGATTTCCTAGGCAATTGAGATGGAGGCGAGGGTCGGAAGACGACCATCGCGAAATAGATATAAGGAATTGCGCTGCAATCACTTAAGTGATGTTATGGTCGGAATCGCTCGATTTCAACAGGTTTTCAGGGGTATTTCCTCACATTTTCAACGTAAACAGCCGTAATCAGGCTATACGAGTCTTAACCGGCTTTAACTAATTTGGTGCACGTTTTGGTGCACATATTTGATCCGCTAGCCCGCGTTGATTTGGCGCACGGCAGAAATCGGCAATGGGCAATCTTTGTTCCGAACACCAAATTGATAGAGGACTCGTCACATCACCTTGCATTTGGAGCTTCGCCGAACTTCTCAGGTAGAAATCGCGGCGAGTGGTTATCGGAGGCGAAGCAGCTCTGAGCTAGCGCTTGAAGGCGGCAATGGCAAACTATAGTATCTGCGACATGGCTCAATGCACTGCACCGGTATATGGCCATCGCACAGCGAGCGCGGCAGAGGCCTGCCCCGCATGTCGTGGCCGCTCTCGCAGCCACGGGTCGTATTCGCATCCGTCTTATTCGTATCCGTCCTACTCCCCACCGCAGAGCGCCGGCGGCAGTGGGAGCGGTGGCGGCGGGTCCGGCAGTAGCGTAAGGCCGCGATGGTCGCGAGCAGGTTCGACCTTGGCATATACGGTTACCGAGGTGCGTGCACTCACGCCAATCCGCGAGAACGTCGAGGCGCGAGCGTCCTTGCCTGACCTTCGGGACGTCTTTCTCTGCCACGCCTGGGACGACCGGAACGGGGCCGCCAAGGAGTTACACGATCTGCTCGAGTCGCGGGGCGTCAAGGTATGGTTCAGCGAGAAGGACGTTGGCCTCGGCGTGCCGTTACTCCGCGCCATCGATAAGGGCTTGGCGAACTCGCGGGTCGGGATCGTGCTGGTGACCCCCGCGTTGCTGCGCCGCCTCCCAGCAGAAGGCATAGCAGACAAAGAACTTTCGGCGCTCCTCGCGGGTGAGCGGCTCGTTCCCGTGGTGCATGGAACGACGTATGAAGCCCTCCGCGAAGTCAGCCCCTTACTTGCCTCTCGAAGCGGCCTGAGCACTGCTGAAGCACCTATGTCAGATGTTGCGGCCAAGCTAGCCGAGTTGGTCACCATCTAAGCACCTAACCCAAAGTTTTGTCACATTTCGCGTAAGCGGGCGAAGTGTGGGCCCATGTGGCTGCGAGCGAAATGGGTTTCGGTTATATCATAACCGATGCTGTTACTATCTAATGATTGATCTGGAGCCGGCTCGGATTGTAGAACGCAGCCGGAAAAAACGGACCTCTCGACCAACGGCGGCAACCTCGCCGCTCTCTCCCCAAATCAACTCGCTTGCGTTTGAAACAACGCCCATCTGGAAGCCTGTAGGCTGGCCGCCATCAAAACCAGTGAAGATGCCCATGTGTCGGCGACCTTGGAGGATGATGTCTCCTGGCCTGCATTCGTCTGACGATACTTCCGTGAACCGGTGACTCCACTCCGAACCGTCGAGCAAGCGACTGGTTGTCAACCGACCGACTTTTGCGAAGTCATGGCCTGCTTCAATTAGCGCGTGCTGAACAAAGGAACTGCAATCGGCATGAGCAACACCTTGCCAAACTTTGGCATGTTCAGCGCGCAGGTAGTTAACACCGAGGCGGCGATACTTGTTCAGAAGTTGCCATCCGGCCATCACCAGATCTTGCCGCTCGGGAGGAAGCGTGGTCGAGATTCCAAACAGAACGTTGGGAAGTGCCATCTGCCCAGCGTGACTGGCCTGAACTATTTCTCTTAATTGCCTTCGGCTCAACTGATGCCGAGTTCTCAAGTTCCGCAACCCAGTTCTGTTCTGACTTTGGCCAAAGCGCAGTTCTAAATCTGTGAAATAGCTGGCCGCATGTCCGAAGCACGCAGCGGCGGTGTCTGCTGCCCCCAAGCTGTCGAACAGGAATCCGATTCCGTTGAAGGTGTATGCGAGGCCGCGTCCATCGCTGGCTTGCGAAAAAACTTCCACTGCCCGGCGGTAGCTTTCCAGCGCCATTTCATTCTCCCCACGGGCCCGGAGAATGTCACCCAGCGACTTGAGGCCGTAGCCAAGTCCTACTTTGAGCCCGATGCTCTCGAAAACTTGGACTGCCAACGACGCCTCTTCGACAGCGGTTTGAGAATGACCAAGGCCGGAGAGAGATTCAGCACGACACTTGAGGGCGTACGCCAGTCCACGAAGGTCGTTGGCCGCTGTGGCAATTTTTTTCGCCTGGGTGAAATGCTCAAGCGCTTCCCGTAAGCGCCCCGTGTTCTTGAGCATTTGCCCAACGCCTTCGAGCGCCCACACAATCCCACGGGAATCATCCAGTGAGCGGAAGATGTCGTAAGCCTCCAAGTGCTGGCGCTTTGCCAGACGATAGTTTCCTAAGATTCGAGAGGTTTCGGCAGTGCCTGCGATAACGTATGCAACGAGACCTGCATCTTGGCACAAGTGCGAGAGCCACATGCACGTCGAGAGCGTTTCGAGTGCCGCGCGAAATTGTGACTTCTGGCGAAGGAGGTTGCTGAACGACAGAAGCGTCCACGCCAAGCCCTTCGCGTCACCAGCAGTCCTGAAAAACTCCGCCGCCACTCGATACTCCTGGGCGGCCTCCTCATGGCGACCGAGGCGACGGTAGCATTCTGCCGCACCGCGAGCGGCGTGACCCGCACCCATCATGTCAGCTTCCGCAGAAGCGCACCGCTTTGCGAGCAGGCATGCTCCGAGATTGGATTCGTAAGAGGCCTCCCCCACCGGACGACCACGGATTCCCGCAAGCTCCCGGAGAATGATTGCATTCCTGTGCATGGGCTCACGGAATGTTCATCGAGAGGATGCCCGGTTGAATTTCTCGATTACGATGAAACTTTTGAAACAGCTTCGCATCCGTTCCTTCCAATGTTCTTTTCACATTCCTGGGGAAATCCACATCACGTCCTGACAGCCGCAGACCGATCCACGCCCGCACCATTCCCCAACGGCATTCCATCCGCGTGTAGGATACGAATGCTGTCTCGAAAGAGTCGGAGGCTTGAAGTGGAAGGTTGGATTGACGGAAGATTTCGCCTCGACAGAGAGCCGCATGTGCATATTCAGCGACCAAGTAGTCAACGCGCAATGGACCGAATTTCTCGACCTTTCGAAGCGCGGCGTCCGCTATTTCAACATCTGTTATCTTTCCAGAAGCCCGCAACAGCAGCGCGTAAATTACCATGAATCGGTAACGCTGAGGATGGTCATTCGCGAGCTGAGCAACTTCCTTGAGGCAGTTGTCGAACTGTCCATCGCCATCATCAAGCTGTAGCAAGCACGCCTTTCGCCACAAGACAGCCCCGAGCAAACCGTCGAGGTGGCGCTCTCTGGCAGTTGCTTCGACCTCCGCGTAAATTGTGGAGGCAGTCTTCGTATCTCCTTGAAGGCGGAGCGAATCCGCCTCGCTTATCCGGGCGTAACTGCGCGGCTCATGGGCAGAGGCTGGATATTCGCTCAACACCTCACGGATCGCCTTCAAAGCCTCGGTGTAACGACCGAGATAGCGCAACATCTCTGCCTGCTGTCGTTTGATGTGGATACGACGATGAAGAATCTCGGGACGCCAAGCATCAGGGACACCGTCCTTGAGCAATGAATCAACGTCGCTTAGCAATTGTGCATGTCGGCCGTAGGCTTCCGAAAACGCTCCGCGCACGAGATAATCATCCACCATGATTTGTCCGAATCTCGTTTTCCCAACTTGGTAACGAAGCTTCAAGTCGTCAGGAGACTGTGCAAGCGCCTCTTGGGCTTTGGCCCACGAAATCGCGTAGAAAGCTGATGCCTCACGGAGAAGGCCAATGGCCCGATACGCATCCGCAACGCGGTCTGCCCAGTGAGCGGTCAATCGCTTATCCTCAGCCGCCTCTGCACCCCCGAGCGCCTTCTTTCCAAGCGATGCAGCGGAATCGTAACGGCCGTCACGGGCAAGAGCCACGTAGTCACGTTCCATGTCTGCACTGGTGGAACAATCAAGTTTGGCGAAGACCTCACCTGCCATTGCTTTTCCACGCCCGGCTTTTGCCTGAGCAAGAGCCGTCACGAATTGCCCCTCTCTCCCTGGCTTCTCCAAACTCACAGTGGACCACTTTCGGTTTTGCTTCTCTATCTGCCGAGCCAACGCGATGAGTTCATGATTTTGGGTGATCACCTTGATGCCGGACTTTTGCTCCACATAGATCTCGATGCAGTCATGCGGCAACCATTTAGGGTCAAGAACAACCCATCGCTCAACGTCTCCTCGCTTTCTGTTGCTACCGCAAAAAACCTGATTGAGTTTGACCCCTCCAAACAACCGAGCGTTGTTGAACACGTTGTTTGCTCTGTCCCAAAAGTTATCTAAGAATGTTGCGACTGCGTTGTTGGAAATGCCCCCGAACAGTTTTGGTCGTTCGACTTGTTTTGCCTTGGCGAGCAGCACCACCACAGCAAATGCCCGCGAGTAGCCGCACCAAGAAAAGGAAACAGCGACATCACTCTTCCGGTTCGCGCATTTCAGCACTTCCAGATCGCCTCCGCTCTTAGCGACGTATTCGAGTTTCTCCATCCGTTCGTCGGAAAAGAATAGACGTAGTCGGCGGCCCTGCCTGTAAAGTTCAGAATCTGCCTTCTTCTCGACAGCGGGCAGCGGTCCTTCGCTCGATCCGCGTTTGATTTGTGCGGTAGGCATATCAAGTCGCTCGATGGTGTTGTTCGTTCATTCGAATCGTAAACTTCTCCGAAGAATCTTCGAACTCTCCACCGAACCAGCTGAGCCCCAAATATGGCAACCTGCGATTGTCGCCCGACACAGCGAATGTCGAGTCGGGGCAAAGACAAAGCGGGCCGGCGCAGTCCGGTAAACAGAAAAGCCTCCAGAAGGGGGGTGAGAATTATGAACGAACAAGCATATCGCGAAGGATTCGACCGGGGCAACGAGGGCAAGTCGTCCGCTTCCGGAATCTTGGATGGGTGGTTCGATAGCGACAAGGACGCCAAGGATCGGGATGACGGATACAAAGCCGGGTTGCTCGCAAATGCAATTCGCGGCGATGACGAGTAATCGCCGATTCCACAGGTTGGTTGCTCTGTCGGGCAGCCAACCTCTTAACCAAAACCTCGACGAGAAAGGAGGTGAAAGAGCATGAAGAATCGATTCAAAAAACTCCCGCCAATCGTTGCGCGGGGTGATGACGATGACGACGGAAGCGGGCCCGACCACGACGATTACGGCAGCGAGTCGTCGCCTTGAGCAAGCATGAATGGAGACGGTTGTACGGCACGCGCTACGCCTCATGCGGAGCGCGTGCCCTTTTATTAAGTTTGGAGCGTTTGTCGTCATACCCCGCCCAGGTGCAGACAAACGCGCATCGCACAACCCGGCCAGCTTATTGGGTGCACACTCCGATCATACCGTCAGGCCCTCCAATGTCCATCCTTGGAGCTAAATGGAGAGACAAGCAGTAGGCATCATGTAGGTATTTAGGATCCGGGGTTAACCCTGTCGGACCCTCTGCCATGCAAGCAAGGGGTCCGGAAGAGGCAATTCTGGCGTGGGAGGCTGGAGGCTTGCGACCGTAGGTTGCAGCGGGCGGCAGATTTCGCCTAGGGCGCGGGGCTAGGTATTCCGTCCAAGCCGTTGTTGCTCCACACAATGCACCACAATTGCGTTGGCAGTATCGGTGTCGGCGTTTCCTCCCGTCATTTTCCTTCCATGTGGCACATAGAAACAGTAATAACTTTTTTACCGGTTTGCTGTCCGCGAGGCGATTGATATGTCGGGAACCCGATTTAAGTATGACAGCAATAACAATCGAGCCGCTCAGAAAGAAGAACAATAGCGGGAAGCTATACACCCGGCCGCCGGAAATTGAGGCGAAGCTGGCGGACCTACTTGCTTTGAGCCGCCCGGCACTTGCACAGCGGTGTGCGGTGGTGGACAAAAAAGATCCTGACTACATCCCAGGCGAATGTTTGGTGCATCTCTTTCGGCAGCAACGGTCAGCGCCGATGGACGAGTGTTCGGAGACGCTGTTTAAGACATTGATGGAACGGGTGCTGAAGGGGCTCCCCAACGCTGAGAGCGTGGATGGCGAGCGAGAAAACTTGAAGAGAGGCAACGTCCGGGACAAAGCAAGACATAGCTTTCTCCAAATGTTGATAAAGGACCGACAAGAATACGTGGAAAACCTTGATATTTTCGAAATCCGATTCGCCAAGCCTCTCCGTGCGCTTCGATTGGACGCCCGGGAATACGTGCATCGCCGGGAGGATCCTCTCGTTGCCATCGAACCCGACTCCGAAACTGGAGAAATTGGCATTGATATTGAATATGCGGCCCGGGGCTACACGCCGTTTGACCGCGATGCGATGGCTAAACTGGATTACCGGTTGGACCTGGAACGCGCGATTGATACTCTGCCCGATTTGCAAAGGGCTATCGTTGCTATGATTGAAAAAGGAATTCCAATCGAGTCGCAGGAGCCAGGAGTGGTCAATATCGCGGACAGTCTCGGAAAGACACCAAAAACAATACGGACGCACCGAGACAAAGCTTATGCAACCCTGCGTTCGGCGCTAATGAAAGGAGAACCAAAATGAAATCCCTCACACCCAACATTTCCAGTGAAGATGTTCTCAACGCTTTTGCGCTTGAGCCTACCCATGATCGTGCCACTCTCGAAAGCTATCTCCGGGAATACCCCCAGTACGCGATTGAGCTCGCGCACCTTTCGCATGAACTATCACGCATAATCACCGAGCCTGCGGAATTGTCAGCAGCCGATCGCGCCCACGTAGATGAAGCTTGGAGGGAGTATGTTTCATCGTCGAGCGTTTCAGTGGCGGACGTTTTCGCGACCCTGTCGGTTCCACAGTTGCGTGAACTTGCGAGCTTCCTCGGTGTGCCAAGGCAAATCATTGCGGCGTTCCGTGAGCATAGAGTTCTTGTGGGTTCCGTTCCCCGGCGAATCTTGTCTCGCGTTGCAGAAGGCTTGAATACAAGTGTGGAACAAGTAAAGGCGGCGCTGAGCCTTCCTCCCGTCGAGGCAAGCTACGCGCGAAGCCATAAGTCGGAGGAAAAGCCCAAAGCTGCTTCCCCGGTGTCTTTTGAACAACTGCTTATCGATGCTCAAGTGCCAGCCGATCGGCGTGCTGAACTGCTGTCCGAGGTTGCATAACTATGGATGCAGCCGAACTTGCGCGTCAGTTTGCCGCGAAATACCACGCGGATGCGGTCGCGCGCGGGCTTGATCCTTGGAAGCCCTATGAATTTGCGGTGGCCGAGGCCAACCGTCGGGACATTGATGTCGAAGCGGCAGCGCCTAGAGCGGCCATACTATGCAACAGTCGCGCGACCTTTATTCAAGCGGACCAACTGATAGTCCATGAGAATATTGGCTCGCTCTTCGAGCAGGCGTTCCTGGTGGCCCACGAAGTGGGACATTCCGAACTCGGCGACGATGCGTCTTCGGGTCCGCCGGTGACAATTGATCCCGCTCGGACTTCAGAACCTTGTCCGGTCGGCGTGGACCGCGTGGTGGATTACGGCAGGAGGCAGCGTCGTGAAATTCAAATGGATTTGTTTGCCCGTGAATTTCTACTGCCGCGAGAATTCGCGAGGAACCTACATTTGAAGGAGAGACTATCCGCAACGGAGATCTCCAATCGTCTCGGGGCACCGTTCGAGGTCGTTGCGCAACAATTGTTTGATGCACTGCTGCTACCGCCCGTTGTCCTAAACAAAAAGGAGGCAGTCGAACTTCCGCCAAATGAATTGCAGAGCGCGGCGGCTTCGCATCGCGGTGCCGGGTTCCTGCTGGAGGCGGGACCGGGAACCGGGAAAACCCAAACACTGACGACTCGCGTAGAACGTTTGCTCGCCACAGGTGTTGACCCGAAACGAGTTCTCCTTCTTACATTTTCCAACAAGGCCGCCGCCGAAATGGCGGAACGAATCGCACGAAAGAACAAGGACGCCGCTGCGGCGATGTGGATTGGAACCTTTCACGCGTTTGGCCTGGACATTATTCGGAGGTTTCATGCCGAATTGGGGCTTATTAAAGACCCCCGAATGCTCGATCGCACGGAGGCGGTCGAAATAATTGAAAGCGAATTTCCCCGTCTCGGATTAGTGCATTACCGCGATATTTACGACCCTACGGACAACATCGCGGACATTCTCGGTGCCATTTCGCGCGCCAAAGACGAAGTGGTGGATGAAAAGCGGTATGCCGAGTTGGCGCGAGCGATGGCGCAAAAGGCGAAAACGGACGGCGAGCGCATTCTCGGCGAAAAGGCGATGGAGGTCGCGAAGCTTTTCGAGGCTTACGAATGGTTGAAGAAAGACGCCGGCTGCGTTGATTTCGGTGATTTAGTGAGTCTGCCCGTGCGTTTGCTCGAAACGCACCCGGAAGTCCGAGCTCACCTTCAGGCGCAATACGATCACGTGCTCGTCGATGAGTATCAGGACGTGAACAGGAGCAGCGTGCGATTGCTGCTGGCCTTACGGCCGAACGGTGAAAATCTTTGGGCGGTCGGCGATGCGAAGCAATCCATATATCGTTTCCGGGGCGCTTCCTCTTTCAATATGGGCCGATTCGGGAAGCAGGACTTTGCTGGCGGGCAACGTGGGCGGCTAAAGAAGAATTACAGGTCGGTCAAGGAGGTCGTTGATCTGTTTTCGACCTTCGCCCTCGAGATGAGGGTCGGCGATGCAGACAGTGCATTGGAGTCCAATCGGGGAGCGTGCGGTCAGAAGCCGACGGTTCTCACGGTGGAGCAAGCGAACCAACAGTTGGTGGTGCTTGCCGACACAATCGAGGCCATGCGCGGAGCCGGCCACAGTTACAGAGAGCAGGTGGTGCTTTGCACCGGAAATGAAAAGCTCTCGGAAGTTGCTCATAACCTTGAGCGTCTCGGGATTCCCGTGCTTTTCCTGGGGAGCTTGTTCGAGCGCACGGAAGTCAGGGATTTGTTTGCCTTGCTGGGCGCGCTCACTGATCGTCGAGCCACAAGCCTGGTCCGGCTCGCCTGCTGGCCGGAATTTGAGATGCCCATGACAGACGTCGGAAAGGTAATTGATTACTACCGTACGAATGCACGAGAGCCAGGCAAGTGGGTGAGGGAGGCGCACAATGTTCCGGGAATTTCAGGGCAAGCGGCAACTGCGTTGCAAAAACTTTCGACGGCGCTTGCTGGATTCGATGAGAACGCGTCGCCTTGGGAAGTTTTGGCAAGGGTGCTGTTGGACCGAACCGGAATAGCCGCAGGAATCGGGCAGGCGGAAGGTATCAAGGAGCGGACACGCGGAATTGCCATCTGGCAATTCATGAATTTTCTGCGCGTTCAACCCGCTGAGAAGGGCTTGCCGATAATGAGGACCATGGATCGCGTCCGTCGTTTATTGCGTTTGGGAGACGACCGTGACCTCCGCCAACTTCCCGCAGCGGCGCAAGGCATTGACGCCGTGAGATTAATGACAATTCATGGCTCTAAAGGACTCGAATTTCCAGTGGTGCATTTGCCGGGTTTCAATCAGGGGACAATTCCTCGCGCCGCCCAACCTCCGGCTTGTCCGCCGCCCGATGGCTTGGTCGAGGGCGCAGAGGGGCGCTCGCTTGACCTGCTTCGCCTCGGCCATGAAGAGGAACAGGAATGTCTTTTTTACGTTGCAATGTCTCGCGCCAAAGATCGTCTGTTTGCGTATGCGCAAACGAAGAAAGCGAACGGAAATAAGTGGCCATTGTCACCCTACCTGACGCGGTTGGGCGATTCGGCCGCCCAGAGCAAAACGACTGCCTCGCGGCCGCCCCCGGAAGCGCCGGAGGACGCAAGCATCAATCTCACGGTGGATGGCGGTCTTTGTTTCCAAGGCGAGCAAATCAAACTATATGAGAAGTGCCCGCGCCGGTTCTTTTACACCCATGTATTACAAATTGGCGGCCGCAGAAGTTCCACTCCGTTCATGCAAATGCATGAGGCAGTCCGGAGCGTTTACAAAGCGGTCATCGAAGGCACGGCTTCGATAAATGAACCTGAAGAGTTGAGCCAAAAGGTCAACGAGGCCTTCGCCGCTCAAGGTTTGGCGGATCACGGCTACGTCGAAGAATACAAGTTGTTCGCGCTGCCAATGCTTCGCTTTTTCGCGTCAATCCGCGAGGGCCACACGCCGGAAAAGCCGTCGGCCCTGAGCCTTACTTTCAACGGTGAGCGTATTATCGTGATGCCCGACGACGTCTTGGTCAAACCCGACGGAAAGCGCACGATCCGCCGCGTTAAAACCGGACATCACAGCGCAAGTCATGCTGATGACGTAGATTCCGCCGCTCTGATCATTGCCGCAAGGCAGGCGTTCCCGGACGCAGCGGTTGAACTCGTATATTTGTCGGATCAGAGAACTGAGCCGCTCGCGATGTCGAATACAAAACTCGACAACAGGAAAGCCAAGCTTGATGGCTTTCTTAAGGGCATTCGGTTGGGCCAGTTCCCGTCGAAGCCCTCTTCCCGCGCCTGTCCAGGTTGCCCCGCATTTTTTGTATGCGGCCCGACACCTGAAGGCGTCCTTCAAAAACAGTTCTGAGGAATTTTTACCGGTTGTTCCCTGCCGGCGCGATTTAACTCTTGAAGGCGGATGTCTACCGCCAAGTTTGAAAGAGTTAAATATGAATAAAAATCTACTGGAACTCGAGGACGTCGGGGTTGCGCTGCGCGAAGGCCGCCCCCTCCGCCTCGCCCGTGCGTATCGAATCCTTTACGCGCAGGACAATCTCAACTTTCGCGGCATGGACTTAACCAATCCCACTCCGCTGGGGCGCGAGATTCTCGAAACCGCTGGAGCAAAGCCGGTGGAGGATCTCAGTCTGTTCGCCATTCTCCCGAACGGCGATTTTGAGGATGTCCTGCTCGGCGAGCCGTTCGACCTGCGCAAGCGTGGGGCCGAACGCTTCGTCGCGTTCATTACCGACCGGCTTTACAAGCTCACGCTCGACGGACGTCACCTGGAATGGGGCAAGCCCGCCATCAAAGGGGAATACCTCTACAACTTGGGCGAAGTCGCCAAAGGCCGTGCCGTGTTCCTGAATGCTGACGGTGCTGAACCGCGCCTTGTTGAGCGTGGCGAAGTAATCGACCTGGCGGGGGCTGGTATTGAGCATTTCGTCACGGGACCGAAACCGGTCACCGACTACGAAATCATCGTGAATGCGCGCCCGCGCACTGTTCACGAAGAGGACGTGACGTTTGAGCAGGTGGTGGAACTCGCGTTTCCCGGACCCCACGGGCCGAACATCATGTTTTCCATGACCTACCGCCACGCGGCGTCGAAGCCGCACGCAGGGGAACTTGGCGCCGGCGGAGTGGTCGAAGTGAAGAGGAAAGGAACCATTTTTAATGTCACAAAAACTGATAAGTCTTAGTCCTGACCTCAGACGGCTGCGCGAGGAAGGCTACTTCATCCAAATTCGAGGTGGACTCCTCGTCATGCGCGACGTCCCTTACGTGAATTCGCAAGGCAAGGTTTGCATAGGAACCCTAATCTCGACACTTAACGTGGCGGGCGAGGTGACGCGAACGCCCGATACGCACGTGGCTTACTTTGACGGTGAATTTCCATGCGGTGCCGACGGGAAGCCGCTACATCAAATCAGCCACCAGAGCGCCCCGATGGACTTGGGAAATGGTGTGAAAGCGAGGCACAGCTTCTCAAGCAAACCCACTTCCGGTTACAGCGACTACCACCACAAGATGACCACCTACGCGGCTATTCTTGCCGGTCCGGCCGAGGTTTTGAAGCCAGGCATTTCCCCGCGCAGCTTCCGTGCGCCGGAGGACGAGGAGAACAGCGTGTTCCACTATACTGAGACGGCGTCTGACCGGGTGGGGATCGGCGCTCTCACCGCATTGCTGGCCTCCGAACGAGTAGCCATCATTGGCATCGGCGGTAGCGGTTCATACGTTCTGGACTTTGTGGCCAAAACCCCCGTCCGGGAGATTCGGATAATTGATGGCGATGAGTATTTGCAGCACAACGCTTTCAGGTCACCCGGTGCCCCGGGCATTGACGAGTTGCGGGACGCCCCCAAAAAGGTCGATTACTTCAAAGCCATCTATTCGAGGATGCACAAGGGCATCATAGCTCACCCCGTTGCCCTGGATGCGACAAATCTACACCTGCTTGATGGGATCACGTTCGCGTTCATTTGCATGGACGCCGGTGAACCCAAGAGGTTGGTGGTTCAGAAACTAGAGGCGCTCGGTGTTTCATTCGCCGATGTCGGAATGGGGCTTGAGTTGGTCGACGGCACACTCGGCGGCATTCTGCGTGTAACGGTGAGCACGCCGGAAAAGCGCGACCATGTCCATCAAGGTCGCATTTCGTTTGCGGGTGGCGGCGAGGAGAATATCTACTCGTCCAACATTCAGGTTGCGGATCTGAACGCGCTGAACGCGGTAATGGCGGTCATCAAGTGGAAAAAGCTGCGCGGCTTTTACAGGGATTTGGAACTCGAGCACCACAGCACATACACAACCGACGGGAACATGCTGTTAAACGGAGATCACTGAATGTTACGCCATACTCGCTTAGAGCATCGTTTCGTTCACTACATACCGGAGCAACTTGAGCCAGGCGTAATCTACATTTCAATGGATTACGCCACCGCGGCGCACAGTTGCTGCTGCGGGTGCGGTGAGCAAGTCATAACACCATTTTCTCCTACGGATTGGAAACTAATGTTCGATGGCGAGACGGTGTCGCTCTGGCCGTCAATCGGGAATTGGAGTTTCGCTTGCCGGTCCCACTACATAATCCGCAACAGCCGGGTCCTCGGGGCAGAGCCTTGGGAGACTCATCGAACCGACAAAGGCCTCAACAAAGACAAACGGCGAAAAGAAGAATTCTTCGACAAACCCGACAATGCGGACGAGCCCCAGAAACCCATTGAGAAAGCCATCGGCCAAGAGTGGGGATTGTGGGATCGAATCAAAAAGAACGTCCGTAAAAATAGGCGCCGGTCCAGTTAAGGTCGTTGCCATTACAGTTCTTACCCGCACCAACCACTCAATTAGAAAGAACACCCGCACTTTTGTGCCGCACAAGTGGCAGATTTCCTCGCGTCTTGCTGGTTTCGGCTGAACAACATACAATCCTGCCAATGGGAAGCCCGTCACAAAAAACGGTGAAGAAGCTCTTCGCGCTTTCGCGAAATCGCTGTGCTTATCCACAGTGCGATACGCCCATCGTGCATCACACCGGAACTGTTTTCGGTGAGGTGTGCCACATAAGGGCACAGAGTGCAGGCGGACCCAGGTTTGACCCGCATCAGACAGACGAAGCCAGGCATTCCTTTGGGAACCTCATTTTGCTCTGCAGCATGCACCATCGTCTCGTGGACGATCAGCCTAAAACCTACACTGTTGACCAAGCAATGATCCGGATGTTGTTAGTCTCCAATTGCAGCTCGACCGAAGCCTCGCCAGGCCAGACTGGTGGTAACTTTTGGTTCAGTAGCGTTATCAATTCGAATGCCCCGACTCGGGACATCAACAAAACTCGGTCGAGCCCTAAATCCAAGACCTCGCGGAGGCTGAGATGTCTACCTGGCACCTTCTGATTAGCTAGTTCCGATTTCGCCAATACAAATGCCTCATCGCGAACCTGCATAGAAGCCATCGAGGCCGATTCCACTGTGCGGCCAAACAGCACTTCCAGAACATTGCTCTGCTTCTCCGTCAAGAACATCGCGCAGTCTCCACTCAGAATAGCTATGCAGCGCGGAATTCTGTCCCGATGTTAGGAAAGCCCCTCGGGATTCTTGCCCATCGGCACGAGTGGCAAGATTACGGACGCCGACGCACTTCATTGGAACGATCGCTTTTGTTGTTCTTGCCTTTACCCTCAGATCGATCGCTCGGCATGGAGTGCCGACTTGTTTGCATCTGAATCTCCGCTCTTTGTGCAGCGGTGCTCTTTTTAACCTCAGGCTTACCGCTGATGTTGGAATCGGATGAAGGCCATCCACCAGGATAGGAAAGGTAGTCGTTAGCAGCGATCTGCTGAATTTCATTGTAAAAACCGCTGTGCGGTAACAATGCCTGAACCTTTCGATTATAAAAGCCTCGTGCAAAGACCACTTCTTGGACCTTTGAACTGATTGTAGTGCTTAACCCATCATATTGATTCCACCAATCTGGACTGGCCATGATCTTTACTACGTGAGGTCCCAACGCGTACTTTTCAACCTGTTGCCTACAGAGGCTGATCAGCGATTGAGCAACGCCCTTCACTTTCCCTACCCGGCTCCTTTCTTCGGCTTTGGCAGCAGCAAACAAAACAAGCGCGACCATGACCACCACGTCTGAAAAAGCGCCTAAGAATAGTCTCGCCCTGCAAGGTTCGGGCGGGTGGGAAAGTGTGTCAAAATCCGATCGCGTATAGGTGTCATCACCATACCTGTCCAGCGCGTGTTTCCATTGGGCACTTAGCCTTAGAGTTCCGGTTCCTTTTAGCAAATCCTCGGCGCTGGCACCTGTCATGGCTTCAATTCGCAGTGCCCACGACTCGGTCAACGGCTTCTTCCTTCGTGTAATCCATCCTTGAACCACTGATGTGGAAGTACCCACCAAACGGGCGAACTCTGGACGTGTCATTTCAAGCACACACAACAGTCTGTGCAGTGAGAGATTCTTGTAAGCTTTGGATTTCATCGACCCAAACTTCGTTCCACCCACAACGACAAGCAAGTGGGGGGGCGCTCTGGGGATTTTTGCAGATTCTGTCAGTCTGCCGACACATCCTCGTGGCTAGACTGAGTTGTACTGGTACACGATCATCAACAGAACCTCAAACCATCGAGTCGCTTGTGGCTTCCCATCGAGTTACTAAGCCAACTCGACACGGAGTAGATCGTATCCATCGGCTTCAGAATCCATTGTGAAGGACAGTTGCTGCGGAACCCACGTATGCTCGCAAGCACCGCTACACCTGTACTCGTACACAAACATCTTGTTTGGAGGCATTGCCCCAAAAAGAAATGTGAGGGATAACGCAAATAAGACGTGTTCTCTAAAGTGGCAGCGCGTCGCTGGCTTCGACAGAAGCCGAAAAGTCGCGCCGCGCTCCAAGCGAAACGATCTTTATGAACGAGCAATACGAATTTCTAAACCTAAGGGTCAAACCGGCAATAGGGGGCTTCCGTGAAGCATCTTTTATCCTTGGAATCCATATTGATGGTTGCGTTTACCTCGAGAAACTCGGAGAACTCAAGGCGTTAGCCAATCCACCCCCCGGCGCGCAGCGCTATTTCTCCATCCGCTATTTGTTCAGATTGGCCGAAGACGAGAAGTGGCTCGCTCGAGCAATCAGGCTTATTCGGGAACATTCGCGCGACCTAAACAGCGCCAAAAGGACAAAAGGACCTGCTAATGCCTTGAATTCCAAGGGTTTTGTGCGCCCCCAGTCGAAACTTGCCTATCGTCAACTCCAGCGGGCTGGACTTAACAACAGTCACGATATTCCCCAACTCCGTCAAAACGACAACTCGGTCAGACACAAATCATATGAATACAAGCAATACTGCTGCGCCAGCAAATGCATACTGCCTGGTACGCTATTCGAACAATTCCAGGGCCAAAACTGATTTTCCCGAAATACAGCCTGACAAGAAAGGACTCCAGGACTGCGCCCGAGCACTTGCCGAAACCCATGTAAGACATCGCGGAATAGACGTTACCGGCTTTGGACACCTAGACGCCTTAGCGCTTCTACTTCGGGAAGCCGAAAGAGAGGCATTGCCAACCAGGCAGGTGGTAGTCCTCGAAGCGCTTGATCGGTTCACGCACGCTCCCGTTTTGGAGCAGAAGGTCTGCCGACCCATGAATGATCCGGTTCTTTTTGCTCGAGATCAATTTTTAACAGAATGCCGCGACAAGAATTTCGGCAAGCAACTCTGTCGCCCTTTAAGAACACAAACCCTTTCTCCAAGCAAGGGGGGGCCAAACCCAGCATGACTAAAGTCAAACTGAGTTAATCAATTGTCGGAATGCCCACAAAAACAGAATCAAAGACATTATGAATACGAACATACCACCGCAACAAATCAACGCATACAGCCTGGCAAAGTTCTCTCGAGGGGCCGAGCTCTATGGCCAAATTGAAAAATCCAGAGAGGAATGTAAACGGCGAGGCTGGACATTCAATGAAAGTCTTTCCGTGACAGATTTGGGCGTCAGCAAGTTTCATGGAAAGAGCTGCCGTGTGCCAGGCGCGTTGGGGCAGTTCGTTAAAGCAAGCGATTGCGGTCTTTTGTTGCCAAATCCGGTTCTCATCGTGGAGCAAATTGACCGCACTACCGCGGAACAGGTCAATTACGTTGACGAGGGGATTTGGTCGTTGGTCAAGCGTGGCGTCGATTTGCTGTTTCTATCTTTCATGATGCTTCTGACGAAAGGCGACGAGAACGACATAAATAAGAGGACGATGCTCATGTTGGAAGCATCGAGGGCCTATAAAAGCTCACAGCGGATTAGCGAAAAGATCAAAGCGGCGTACGACCGAAAGATCTCCCGGGCGCTGAAGGGTGAAGCTGTAAATTTTAGCAGAAATCTCCCCACCTGGATCAGCTACATCGGAGACGACCAAAATGGAGTGTTTGTGCTGAATGACCGGGCAAAGGAGATCAGGCACATTGTTCACTTGTATTTGGGTGGTAAATCAATCAGCGACATCACCCAACTCCTTAACGCAAGTAAAAGTCGCAACTCGTCCGGGTGGTGGACCCGATCCACGGTGCTCTACTTTTTAAAGAATGAGGCGCTGATAGGGACAATGACAATTCAAAACAAAAGGCTTGAGCGATATTTGCCGGCGGTCCTAACGCAATCCGAGTGGGACGCGCTCCGATTGGCCCTTCAGAGCGCCTGGAAGAATCGCAACAGAGACCGCATACTCAATTTGTTCCGGCTTCGTTGCACGTGCGCTGCTTGTGGGGGTCCGGCGGCCTCAGTGAGATCGGAGGAGAAACTGCAGCGGATGCGCTGTAAATCCCCTAGTCAGAATTGCGACCCGAAGGCTTGGCTTTACAACGAGGCAATCGAGATGGATTTCTTTGCAAACTATTTACGGGAATTCCGCGAATCCGTTCTCGCAATTTCCGCGCAAGCACTTAAAAGACGGAATCAATTACAAGAGCAGTTGCACAGAGTGGAAGTCGATTTGCAGCAGAGCATGAGCCTCCTTGATGAGCTGCCCTCTTCTGCGATCAAAGAAAAGCTAAGCAGTTTGGCTCGTACAAAACACGACATCGAAAGAGAGCTAGAAATCGCTTCTGCGGAGGCCTTGTTACAGGAATTCTCATCTCAAGCGGTCGCAAAGCTGACCACAGCCTTTGATAGCCCAGCTTCGTCATTTCTTCAGCTCACGGCGAATCATTTACGGCGACTACAGGACAATAGCCTCCGCGCAAAACTACTCACCCTCATTCCGAATGTCATTTCCGGTATAGTAGTAGATTTTCCCCGAAAGTCTTACGCGGTACGGGACCTGAATGGCAACCGGGGTGAATGGCGGGATGTTTCGGGATACAAACCAGTGACGGAATAGCAGCAAACAACACAAAACGAAAGGGAACAAAAGCCATGGTAACAAACATACCACCGGCGTTAGTCAACGCGTACAACCTCGCCAGATTCTCAAGCACGCCCCAGGGTGAAGGCACCAGTTTAGAACGACAGATCGAACGCTGCAAAGCAGAATGCCAACGGCGTGGATGGACGTTCAATGAAAAATTGTGTATTACCGACTTGGGAGTTAGCGCATTCCACAAAGACAACTTCAACGAAGACGCGGCACTAGGGCAATTCATCAAAGCAAGTAAACTTGGACTATTGCTACCGAATGCCGTGCTTATCGTGGAAAATCCCGATCGCTTTTCGCGCGCGAAACTGGATGATGCGGACAGCGAATTGTGGGGACTTGTAAAGCGAGGAGTTGATGTTTTATTCCTCTCCAACATGATGCTGTTGACCCAAGGCGATGAGAACGACATGTTCAAGCGCGCAATTCTCCTTTTCGAGTTTTCAAGGGCACATGAAACCTCCAAGCGCATCAGCGACCTCGTCAGTGCAGCAATTGCGCGAAAGTTGGCCCACGCGCTAACAGGCAAGGCCGTTAACTTCGGGAGGAACATGCCTAAATGGGTCAGCTATATAGGTGACCGTCATAACGGCGTTTTCAAGCTAAACGATCGTGCAGTCGATATTCGTCGTATCGTGGAGCTGTATCTTTCCGGCTGTTCAGTGACGCGCATAGCAAAACTATTCAATAAAGAACAAATAAGGGGGCTTACTTCGCAAAAATGGACCAACGGACAGGTGTCTCATGTGCTGCGTAGCGAAGCTCTGATCGGGACCACAACGATCCTGAACCAACGCCTCGTTGCGTACTATCCAGCGGTCATCACACAGATCGAATGGGAAGCGCTTCAAGCTGCACTTTACGTCAACGCAAGTCGAAAGGGTGGACAGAAAGAGAATTACGGCGTAGTAAATTTGTTTCGGCACCGCTGCACTTGCGCGGCGTGCGGCGGGCCAGCGTCGTCTACGAATTATCCCCCTGTCATGCGCTGTAACTACTTTCGGACAGGACGAGGATGTGATGTCAAAGCATGGATTCACAATGAGGCTATCGAGATGGACTTTTTCGGAAACTATCTTCACGAGTACCCTGAAATCTTATTGACTCATAATAATAAAGACGCTCAACGGAAAATTAATCAATTCCGCGAACAGTTGAAAATTGTTGAAGGAGAACTCGAAGATTGCGTCGCAATGATTGGAAAACTACCTCGGAACAAGCTCGACGAGAAGCAGGCGGAGCTTAATAAGCGGAAGCTGCAGCTGCAACGCGAGATCGACGCACTCGACGTCCGAAGTCACGTGCACAAGGCGGCAAGTCGTGCGTTCGCGGAAGTGCTTAAATCTTTTGATGCGGGTGCTTCACCCAAGGAGTTAACGAGCGCTTCCGAAGAATTGTGGCGCCAGTTGCAAGACAATAGCCGACGCGAAAAGTTGCTCCGTTTGATTCCGGATCTCATCAAGGAACTTGTTTTGGATCTTTCGAATAAACGTTATGCGATTGTCGATTTGGCGGGGAACAGGGGCGCGTGGCGAGATGTCTCCGGATACGTCATATCGGCGAAGCGGCGAGCGCGAAAACCTGGCACATCTGCATGCTCCTATACGGAGGAATATCGCCAAAAATGTCGTGAATCAAGCCGACGACATCGCGCCGCCCTGGTGGCGAAAGGCCTGAGGAGTGACGGCAAGCCTCGTAAAAATGTCAACCGGCTAAGCCGTCAGATTGACGCCATCAATGCGGTGCTCTCGAAATCGCCGCAAACATAATTCAAGCTCTCCTCTCGTGAAATACGCCTTTCCGTGATCAGGACGCATCATTTTTATCCTGCCCGTTTGGTGCAGTCGCATTAAAACGAAGGGCGTCACTCCAAGGTACCCCGCTGGATCTGAAACTCGCTCGTAATCTTTGTTCGCGTCTGAGTTGGTAGTTTGTGTCATATTCTTTCTTGTTGCGGACACGCCTCAACAATGGTTTCCACACAGAATAGCTAAATCGGAGGGGGTTTTGTGCGGGCCTGCAAAAGCCGCCAAACATGAATTCGTTCCGGGAGGCTAATCAATGAGCGACATCACAATCGGTCCCTTTTTCTGTAACTCGCCACAAATAGCGACCCCAAGCGCCTCGATGACGCACTTGGGTGTCCAGCTGGAGTGGGCGAGTTCCGCGAAGGCTGTGCAGATTCAGCTCTTCCACCAGCCGCACAGGGGAAAATTGCGGCTAGAGCACATTCTCTTTGCGCCGGATAAACTCGATTTCGATGTGCCATATGCGGAGCACCAAGTCGTCAAAACCGCAGAGGGCTTGTTTCTACCGCTGGAAGGACTGCTGGTTGGCCTATACGACACACACCAAGTCAGTCGCAACATTGAGCAGGTTTTGGACGACCTAGCTGCGATCACACGGCTTGAGACCAAGGTGAGCAGGCTGATATCAAAACCAGGGTACCTCGTCGGCGAGGTTGAGGCGCAGGGCTTCGTCCTTAACACGGTAATCCCGGATGGTGACCAACTTTACGCAGAGATAGCGTGGCGGTCCAAAACCGGCGGTGCCCGATTCCATACCGCGATCTGCCGGTTCCAGCTCAACCCTGACGGTTTCATTGATGAAGGAACCTGGCTGCCGGCTGGCACGGTGACAGTTGGCACTTTGCTTGCCAGAAATCTCCACTACCTCGTGCCAGGCCCTCCGCGCGCGGCTTTCAGCCCAGAGGGCATCTCGCTTCTCCAGATTGGATTCAGATGGCCCATGGGGTACGGGGCGAAAACCGGCCAAACAGAAATGGCGAATGAAAAGCCCGAAATCGGAGTTAACGGCCCTTTGTGAAACTCGCCTTCGAGAATTCACCGCGGCCGACAGCGCCGACCTTTCGGAATTCGCTGAATGCCGGCTAATCGTTAACGGTATCTCCCCCACCAACGGGGAGGACGTTACCCAGCGGGCGCTTCAGCTGGTTCTGCAGGGTTTGGAAACGGACAAGGGCGGCCGACGGCCGCGCCTGGTGGACCTAACTGACAAATCTGCGTTCTTAAACTACTTGCGCGGCGTCATTTCATCCGTGGTGTACGGCATGACACGCAAAAGTGGCTTCGGTGCAGATTGCACGTTCGATGAGGATGATGAAGAGTTGAACGAATTCGTTCATGATAGCGGTACGGGAGCCAGGACGCTGGAGTTGAACGATCTTCGCGACCAACTCTTCCCTCGTCTGCGCGCGCGCGCCCCAAAACGTCTGCTGCCCACCCTCGAGGCGTGGGAGCCGGTGTTTACCCAAAGTGATCGCATCCCCGCACGTGGGCAACGCAGTTACGTGCGGGAAATCAGAGCACTCACTAAAGATGTGCTCTCGGAGATAGGCGGACTCGATTAACGGGGCCTGCCCAGAATACTTACAACGCCGACCAAGGACGGCGCCTTCTTCTTAAAACGGTTCAGCTTGCTGGCCCACCTGCGGCAGCGATCGGAGTTCAGCGCGCAAGTCGGGTCGCTCGACGTTCAGTTGGGCGAGATGCCTCGGTAACAATGGTCGCCACAGGGACGGATACACAAACAGGTTGATGGCTTCCGGCACCGTCAACGGCCCGTCCCCCCACAATTTCCAAGGATTATCCAACTCCAGCCAGAGCACACCAGATCTCACGCCTACCCGAACGAGTCCCTGAGCCAAGGGGCGGTTCTTCCGCAACCAATGAGCCAGGCCTAACAGCCAGCACGGCGGCAATTCCTGCCGTCCCTGGATCCGTTCACCTACTCGGGCCAGCAGCCGATTTCTATGGATCCGTGGTTTGCATAGCTGCCAGGCAGCCGCCACCACGTTTGGCGTCAGACGCAAACGGTGGCGACGCCGATGCATGTGTACCAAGAACAGCGGCACGTCCGCGTGCAGTGTGGCCGCGGATTCATCCTGGGATTTCAGCGATGAAATGGCAGCGGCAAGGTCATCCACCTTGATGATCTCCGGAGAGGGAACAAATTCATGAAAGCTGGGTTCCAGCCAGACAGGGGTTTTGGTGACGGTGCCATTCGCCAATTTTGCATAGGCGTGGTGTTGGGACAGCCGGGCCAGAGATCCGGGAGGACAAACCCACCGGGGTGCCTGCATCTCCTCCGATACCTGGAGGGATCCGGAGTTCTTCCATGTGTCCCGGCGTTCCGGGTTTTCATAGACTCCAAGCGTAAGCATTGCGTGCTCATCGGTTTGATCCTCTCTTGCCGAAAAATAGAAGATTGAATTGAAGTTGGCCAGCAAGGCGGCCCGCTGCCGCCGACCCAATGCTTCTTCCAAACCATTTATTCCTTGAGCGCAAGCCACCACGAATCCACCCTTTGAGCGGAGCAGCGCCAACGCGGACACGTCGTCTGGGATGACCGACAAAGGAAGTTCATCGAGAATAAGCCCACATAGGCGTTCGCGCTCCGGTTTTACCAAAGCCCTCGAAAGCACGGCCTCATTATAATCCCGTTTCAAGGATCGAAAGAGCAGCGCGGCCAAATGCGGGTGCGAGACGGCATTAAGTGAGGCTACCAGGATCTTACCGGACAACACATCCGCAGGGTTGAAACGTCGGGCTTTGGAGTCGTCAAAAAGGTCGCGGGCCGCAGGCGATAGCAGGCTTCGCAATGCGTTGTTTAGCGTGCTCTTCAGCAGTTCCCGGGTACGCGTGTCTAGGGCCCTCCAGTTCACTGCTTCTGCCGCCGCCAACTGGAGTCGCCTGCGCGTCGCCGGTTTGAGCGCTCCAACGGCCAAAAGACGGTCCACGAATTGAAGACTTTCTTTGACTTCCTCTGAATCTTGCGTGTAGAACCAGGCCCTCAGAAACTCTGCTACGCGATCGAAAGTGAGTGGTTTTCCGGACGCCAGCAGAACCGTCAAAGCCGAATTTACCAAACCAAACCTGCTTTCTGTCCAGTAGGCGTTCTGGTCGCCCATTTCTTGAGTTCCGTAGAGCACCCGGCGGGTGAACTCATCCACTTGGTCCAACCTGTGAAAGTCCGCAAAGTAGCCGTAGTGGGAATCACCTTTGTTTGAGAGTATGAGCACGTCCTCCGAACGACCGGCCTTTCGAGCATAGACCCGGACCTTGTCCTGCGTGTCGTCGTCCTTCGGATCAAGGACTAAGAGTCCGACTTTCCGGTTCACGTCGTCCGCATGCCAAGCGATCACTTGTTGCAGCACAGGGTTGACCAACCCTGTCGTTTTTCCGCAACCCGTCGCGCCCAACCCCAGCACATGGCGGGTAAGATCGTCCGCGCTCAGGTGGAGAACCTGGCCCGCCGGCTCATAGCAGAGAAGCCGTATCATGATAGTGCAGTAATCATATCTGGTAGCTTTGTTTCTTAGAGCAGGATCACGCCACTTTGGGCTTTTCCTTCTCGCACTCCAACACAACGATTTTGCCGCTTTCCTTCGCTGTCAGCGTTGCTTCTTCATATTCTTCCAAAGACGGCAATTGCTTTTGTGCCTTTTTGGCGTAAACGCGGTGAACGATTTTCGAGTTTTGTCCCAGCACGCGTTGGGCATAGCGCTCGGGGTAACCATTGTCGGCAGAACGCTCAGCCCAGGCATACCGGTAAGAGTGCAGCGTTACCCCTCTGATTTTCAATCCGTCGCACCGTTGCTTGAATTCCGATGCGCGATCGGCTTCCCGCACGCTGCTGAGATAAGGAAACAGGGCACCCGTGCGTGGACGACGCAAAATCACTTCCCAAGCCTTTGGCCCGATGCGGCAACCGGCCATTCTCGAACTTTTCAGCCGGTCATAAACGAAGCCGCGGCTGGTATAATCAATGTCCTCGGCGTGCAGCTTGGCGATGTCCGATTGGGATCCGCCGAAATACCAGCAGAGTTCGTAAAAATCACGGCGCTCAGGGTTGCCCTCGCGGGCGGTGATGCGGCTGTGCTCCTCCCACGTGATACCACGCTGGTCTTTGTGACGGATGATGGGGAAAAGTTTCTTGGGCAAAATGCGCTTCGCCAGCCAATCCATGTCCACCGCGTAATTCTGAAAGCGGCGGAGATACACGTTGGTGCTCACCGTCCCAATGCGCAGCACTTCCAGGAAATCCGACGGCTGAGTCGCCACCAGCGCCTTGGCTTTGATAGATTTGAACGCGGGGTCTTTAATCGCCGACTCGTAACGTTTAAGCGTGGGGCCCTTTTTGCTTTTGATAATGTCATCCATGACAAACTGCCAGGTGCGAGTGGCTACAGCGGGGTCGGTTGCGGACAGGTAGGCCATCCCGATCTTGCGGTTGATCTGTGGATTTTTAAGCGCCTCGTTCTTGTGCCGAACGAGCCGCTCAGCCTCCTTGCGGACTTTTGTTCCCAAGCTCGTGCGGGAACCATCCACGGTGTCCTTGCAGTAGAACATGCCCTTGCGGTTGCCCAACTGGACTACCCGATATCGGTCTTTCATACGGTTTCAGGCACAGCGGCGATAGCGTCACGGAATGTTAGATCCTGCCCCAAAGCAGATCGCAACCCACGAGCAGATTCACCCAACGGGTTTGTGGTGATCACCCTTCACTAAAGAATAGCTGAAAAGCACCGCGATTTGTTTGCGGCGGATGCGGGTGTCCTTGTCTCTAGCTCCTACTCCACGTGGGGTCGACGTCTTACCATCAAGGCGCCTGCCCATACAAACCGTCGCGATTCTCAGCTATTCTTCAGTGATGGGACATAGTCGGGAAGCCTGGACTCAAGAATCACGGGCAGGCTGGACCCAAGCTCAGCCAAAAAAATGATGAACAAAGATACTATTTCTGACAACGGTGCCTTCGTAGGTGCTATTTCGAGGCTTGGCCGCCTGGTTGATGCTTCCAATCGCATAAATACCAACCTGGCAGCGTTGCTCGACGATATGAAGCAGGAAGAGAATGATGCCGTAGTCAGCGCGATTTATGATACTGTTCTGGACGAATTCTCCATTCCTCTCAACGTTTACTGCGATTCATTTCCGAGGTTCTCCAAGAACGATACGAAGTTCTTGATGAGGTCGATGAAAAAATGGAGCACTGGCAAAATGAGCCCACGAGAAGTGACGGAATTCCTCGACGACGTCTCCGAAAGCGCCGACCTCGACTGGTGCTACGCTTTCTCCGGCATTCCCATCAGGGAACTATCCCCAAAGGAGCAGCAAGAACTGTTGAACCCAGTCGTTAAGTTTGGAAGCAGGAATCATTAATGCAGCAGCTTAGCGCAGCTCGCGAAATACGATCATACTACGATAGACGATACTACGATGAAGCAGATCTTAACGAAAGAAGAGGTTGGCAACGCCATTGGCCAGCTAGTCAGCCAAGGTAAAAAACCGACCCTGGTAGCCTTGCACGCCGCCTTGGATAACAAGGGCTCGATGTCCACGTTGGTTCGGCTGAAGGCGGAATTGGAAGCGGATACACACCGCCCGAGTGATTCCCCTGATGCGCTGGAAACCTTCCGGGAAGTTTGGGAACTGGCCCGTACCGAAGGGCGAAAGGGACAGGAGCAAGCATTGGCTGAACTTCGCGAGAGCCTTAACGCGCTTGCCGCGGAGAACGAACGGCTCGAGGGAAAAGCCGCTGGTCTTCAAAAACGTGCCGCTGACCTGGAGACCGCAAAGTCTGATGCCGAGGCGGAATTAAACCGCCTGAGGATGAGCGCGGAACATGATCTGAGCCAAGCGACTGCTACCATCGGGGAAGCCGGGTCCCAGGCGGCGAAAGCATTGCAGGAACTCGCAGAGGCGCGGGGTGCCTATGCCACCCGCTTTGCCGAGTTACAACAGCAACTCACCTCAGCATGTCAGAAGGCGCACGATTTCGAGCTGCAGTTAACGCGGGCTCGCACCCTTCTAGAGGTGAATGGTTTTGCCAGCGAGACCCCCACGACCACGGCTTCTTGAAGAACGCAGAATAAGATGAACAACTTAGGCGACTATTTTGGCGAACTCGCAAGCCGGGAGGGTAAACCAATTGCAAAACTGGCGGCCCGGTGGTGCCGCAAGGAAATCCGGACTATCACCCGTTCTCTACGGGCCGCATTTGGGCGTTGCCATTTCGACCGACAGCCGCTGGCGGTTGGTTCGAACGTTACCGGTCAGGCAATGGGCAACCACCTGGCGACCTACTTCGCAACCCACATGGATCAGCAGCTTAGGGGTTTCAGAATTCAAACTTGCGCGGGACAGGGCTACCCAGACCGGCGTTTGGTGCGCGTCGCGAACGAGCGATCCTACGCGTTCGAATTGAAGGCGACACACGCATTCCAGCCAAAATCCACCCAACGAGTAATTCTCACATGCTCTTCGAGCAAACTGCGTCGGCATTTCGTCGCGCCCATCAAACACCTCATGGTGACCGTCTTTCATCAAAAAGAAGGCAATAACGTCTGGATCCGGAACTTCCGCATCGATTTCCTCGAGCCTTGGACAAAAGTGAAGGTGCGCCTGGAGGCGTCCGTCAGCCAGCATCTGTTGGCAAAAAGCCCGCATCCCAGCTTCTGGGGTATCAAAACTCCGGCCATCAAACTGCCCGAGCCACCGCAATGCGGGCCGCCCAGTGATGAAGTACTGCGCGATGCCAAGCGCAGGGTCACGGAAAAGGTCAAACGCTCTGACCGCCGCCGGCACTCTTCTCCACTGACGCTTGACCGTGGGGCGCTCCCGGCACAACCTCTACAGCCTTGGCAAGCAGGTCAGGTTTCGGAAGGTGTAAAAATGAACGGCGTGACTGAAGCGATCCGCACGATGGGGAATAACACTCCCTATCTCTCCAAGTCCGACTTTAAGGTCGCGCGCAACTGCCTAACGAAGCTGTATTACAAGAAGCTAGGTTACCCGACTATCCTGGACGATGACTCATATATGCAATCCTTGGCGGATGGCGGGTTTATGGTTGGGAAACTCGCCCAACTGCAATACCCCGGTGGCGTTCTGGTTTCAACGCTGGACCCATGGACGGCGGTTGAAGAAACCAGGCGACTGCTGGAAAGCGAGCACGTCACCATCTTCGAGGCAGCGATTTATCACGAAAACCGTTTGGTTCGAATCGATGTCCTCCGCAAGAACGGCAACAGCTTTGATTTGATTGAGGTGAAATCAAAGGCGGGTGATTCGAATGAATACCGGGCAGGCACGATGTTTACCGGTGCCCGCGGCGGAATCCGGTCCGAGTGGCGTGAATACCTGGAAGATATTGCTTACCAAGCCGGTGTTTTGCGGGATGCCTATCCAGAGGCTACTGTCCGCTGTTTCCTGCTCGCCCCTGACAAGGCGAAGACGGCTCGGCTGGACGGGCTATGCCAGCGCTTCCGAATCCGTCGGGAAGGACGCATGGTGAAAGTGGATGTCCTCGGGAATCCGAAGGAGCTGCTGCGGGAGGGTATCCTTACACTTTTCTCAGCGGATGCCGAGGTGGCTGCCTTGGCCGAGGACGTGGCGGTGGCGACGGGAAAACTCCTGCCAGGACTGCTGCCAAACCTGAAGAAACTGCCTTCCCAAATCGGTTACGACTGCCGGAACTGCGAGTATCGAACTGAGGATGGTGGTGAGAAAAACGGATTCGCAGAGTGCTGGGGATCTTTGGCCTCCGTGAAGCCGCATTTGTTTGAGCTCTATCAGCTGCGGACTGCCAAAGGGGCCACCGGCGAACCGATCGTCAACGATCTGGTCAGGGCAGGCAAGGCTTCTCTGTTCGATATCCCGACTTCAGCCTGTGGCAGCTCGTACGGCCCGCGGCAGATCATTCAATTGAAGCATACTCGCGCTGGTAAGGAATGGATTGCTCCGGCACTTATTGGGAAGGTTGCCAGCCTCAAAGGACCGTTGCATTTCATTGATTTTGAGACCTCCACGGTCGCGCTGCCCTACCATGAGGGCATGCGCCCGTTCGAGCTGGTCGCTTTTCAATGGAGCTGTCACACGTTGACAGCTCCAGGCATGCAGCCGAAGCATCAGGAATGGATCAACTGTGAGCAAGCGTACCCAAACGTCGAGTTCGCCCGCAGTTTACGCGAGGCTGTCGGAAACAAGGGTGTGCTCATGACGTGGTCGAACCACGAACGCACGACCTTGCGGACCATTGCCGACAAAATCGACGACTACTTTCCGGCCGAGGCGGAACTGGCTGCTTGGCTGCGAGGCGCAGCGGATGGCGGACGCATCGTGGACATGTGTGCGCTGGCTAAAGACGGCTACTTTCACCCGGAGATGAAGGGGTCTCTTTCCATCAAATATGTGGTGCCGGCAATTTGGCGGAATGACCCCGAGCTTCGTAAAGTACCCTGGTTCCAGAAATATGCCGCGACGAAGGATGGTGTGGTCTTAAACCCATATGCGACGCTTCCGCCGCTACCCATCGGAGAGAAGGATGAATTGGTGAACGAAGGCACCGGGGCGATGCGCGCTTATCAGGCAATGCTCTATGGCCAGGAAGGCTCCGATGCCAAGACGAAAGAAAGTTGGAAACGCCTCCTCCTGCAGTATTGCGAGCTTGATACCATGGCGATGGTTATCATCTTCGAGCACTGGTGGCGCAGGGGCGGAATGAAATGAAACTGCCGAGCGGATTCGAATTCCGCCCGGCAGCCGTCCTACCCCTTTAAGACTCTGAGACCCGAAACGCACCCCACAACGGCCCTGGGAGAGGCATCCCATTGCAGGTTCGGCTTGCGTTCTGGGCAGCGAGAAACCGCACGTTCCACCTGCTTGCCCCGCAATTTTCGACTCAGTCACTCGACTTCGCACTGGCCGATTTTGTCAAGCCGCGCACCGGCAGGACAACGACTGCTTTGCAGACTGGCCAGGCTGCGCTGCCTGATTCGTCCACGCATTCAATCTTCCTCATTATATGCGTTTAAAGTGTCGCTGCGCATTTTTCTGTAACTTTTTTGCGCCCCGCGGAATAGAGGACACCTCGACAGGGGTCATCCATCTAGCATCGCTCGTTTCTTTGCCAACAGCTTTTGGAATATTGACGCCTGCGCGCGTGCATCGTCGAGCGCATCGTGGGTTTGCGGTTCATCTGGCTGAAATTCATTTGGAAGCTGGCTCGAAGTTGTTTTGGACCAGAGTTCGCCACTTAAACCCATGAAGTAGGATTTTATATCTATCCCGCCGAATCCAAAAGGGTTGTCACCCCCGAAAGACAAACAATACCAGTTCACAAACTGCCAGTCATAACACCCATTAAACCCGACGAAGACTGCCTTTTTGGCGCCAGCGGAGGTTTCAACCCAACGGCGAAAATCGTTCATCACTTTTTCAGGCGGCTGCCCCTCCTGCTCAAGGCGCCGGAGGTCGAAGCCGGAAACCTTTAGTGCATCTGGGACGAACTCTTTCGATATCGGTTTCAGTTCTGCGTAAAATGAGATCTTCGGCTCGCCGACCACACACGCACCGAGGGAAAGCATGCTGTATTTGCCAGGGATCGGCCCGGCGGATTCAATATCTACAGAAAAATAGCATTCGAGCTTCACTTGGCTTCCTTTCGATGAACGAGTGTCGGCATGTTGATATTTCTCTCCCAGTGCACACGGAATCTGTCCAATCTTTTACCAAGGTCCTCTGATTCCTTCCACTGAAAAGCCTCCAATGCGAACGCATCGAATGAAATTCGTGTGTCGCTGCGAGCGGAGACAATCAGGCGTTGCTTGTTGCCTAGCGCATAACCCAATTCCATGAAGCAATTGGGTCTGAGTGCGGTCAGATCGACGAGCGCGACGCTGCTATGGTGCAGAGAGTCGAAGATGGCCTGGTTCATCCAGACAAACTCGTTCTTCCCAATTCCCATCTGGAGCGGCTCATAGCCCAACTCTCGGACCAGCGAATCGGCTGTTTTCCTGAAAAACTCCTCCACCGATGGATATTCGGGAAGCGTGTCGTTGAGTAGCCTGACGTAAAAGACTCGCGGGGAAACGAGGGCGTGCAGTAGGTTAAGAATGGCGGCGACAACCTTCTCGACTTTGGCTTCTCCATTTCGAGTCTGAGTGCGATCTAGCAAATCAGCCGCTGACGCAGTCCCTGCCACTGAAAAGAAATCCGCCGGTTTAGTGCGTGCGCGGTCGAAGAGTCTCGGTGCTCCGCCAGATCCATCGCGCGTGGAAGAGCCCACATTAATATCGAGAGGAATGACCGGTTTACCCTTTGATGAGTATTCGATTGCAAGCTGCTCAACCCCTTGGCCGCCGCTGATAGCAATCAAGATGTCACCGAGTTGGGCAAGGCGGGAACGTATGACCGCTCCTGCGCTCCAACCTGGTTCAAGGAAATCGATGCTGATGGAATTTGCCTCTCGGAGTCGATCGTAGATAAGGCGACGACTCGTTGGGATGTGGCCATCGGTCTTACTTGTTGCAAGCGTTGCAACAAGGGTTCCGTTGGGGCCGGATGCCTGCGCAATTCCTGCACTGTGCGCGCGAAATACGGCGTCGGCCACCGTCCAATCAAAAATGATGGATGGCCCGCCGGCGCGATCCGTCAGAAGCGGCTCCTTCCCGAATGGGATGACAAAATTAGCGCCCTCGGCAGCAAGTGCACTTGTCAGTTCCGAAACAAGCGAATGGACATATCCCAGCTTCCTTTCATCCGCCGTGGGATCAGCACTCCCAACGATGTGGATTCGACGACCACTAAGATTCATTCTCGCCCCTCCGTGGTGCAGATCGAGGGTGATGGGGCAACCCTCGAGATCGCGTCGATCAAATCTGCATGGTTGATTTTGCGCGTTGGGTAAGCGTGCGCCAGTGCTTCGGGTAGCAGCCTTGTGCGAATATCGGAAAACGTGTAGCCAAGCTTGTGAGGGCCGTGCCGACCCGTCAGTTTGACCAATTCTTCAATGGCGGATGCCGTTAATCCCAGCCCCTCACAGTCCAGATTCAGAATCTCGCGCCGTTCACCGTCATCTGGTCGTCGGAATTCCTCGACGTATGCAGCCCGTCGGAGAATTGCCGGATCAAGCGCCTCGTATCGGTTCGTGCAAAGAATAACGAGCACACGGCCGTTGAATCTCCTGACGTCGTCAATCTTCTGAATGAGCGTGTTCACCGCAACCTTGTCTTCATGGTGGCTCTGATTGCCCGAGCGGTTGGCCGCAAGCGAGTCGGCCTCATCGATGATGAGAAAGGACAGTTTTGCCTTCCCGGCCTCTTTGCCAACAATATCGAAGGCTTGATTGATGAGGGTGCTCATTTCTCCGACGTTGCCGCTTCCGCGCACCCGGGTGCTCAGCTTGAAGAGCAATGCCTCCTTGCCAAGCTCTCTGGCGAGCGCGTTTGTTACTGCCTCAGCGGTTGCTGTTTTACCCGTCCCAACATCTCCGTGGAATACAACGAGCGGGTATCGGTCGAGCAACGAATCCAGCAAGGGAAGGCGGGTGTGGTAATGCTTCTTGCTCCAATTTTCCAAACCATCCTTGTCGATCAAGAGGCGCAAATCCTGGTGGATGCGGTCGTATCGATCCCGAAATCCAACTAACCTTTCCGCCTGAGCCTTCAGCCTGGCGTCGGGCAACGTGGTTTCCAATTCAAACAACGCGGCGTTTCCTTCCTTCATGATTGTCCTCGGCAATAATTAGTCCGCTCCCAACCATATCCATTGCTCGCGTATTTTTGGCCAGCGCTCGACGTCAACCCAGTGAGTGATGTGTCCTTGTCGGTTTTGGACCATGGGGAATTCAACCCCCGCGCTTTCATGAAAGCTGCCTTTTCGGCGTCCGTCTTGTTCCACCACGCGTCGGTCAACGTCCCGACCACCCACAAGGAGCCCCCCTCGGTTCTTGGCCAAAGGTTGTTGCCCGGGGCATCAGATTGCCAGCCGGCTGCGGAATCCGCGACCTTGTAGACGGCGACACGAAGTTTGTTTCCGTCCTTATCCAGTAGGAACAGCGTCACTGAGACTAGGTAACCATATTCTGCGAATACGTTCAGGTCGGCAACGACGGACGCTACGCTTTCGCGTGTGCGTAATCCCGTGGCCTGCGCCATCATAGAGAAATCGGCGGCAAAGTTTTCGACGACTTTACGGATGTCGGCGACAGTGTAGGTAGTGGTGTGTGTGCCTGTTGAACTCATAATTTATTCCTGGTCGATTGTGAAGGAGCGTCCCATGACTTCCTTCCAAAGATCGAGCGTGTCGCCTTTTCCACCCTTCCAGCTCGCTGCCTCAATCGTTGACCAAGCTCTTTCTGCGCCGGTCACGATCTCATTTCTCTCGTCATGTGTGAGGCGTGCCGCCACGTTGTTGTCCTTGTTTACGGGATCAAGTATCACCACAGGATCGGCCGGAAAGCTTACAGACTTCCCAAGCTCCGGAAAAGTGATGGGCTTGGTGAGACCGGTTTGCGCAACGAACAGGAAGAAGCGCTGGAGGCCGTCCTCGAGGGAAGTCGCTGCACCGTCTCGATCGCAAAGATGCGCAACAATTAATTCGATCGTGAATGAGCGAAAGCGGTCGAGTTCATTCTCATTTCGCCATTTTTTTAACAACCTCACGATGGTTTTGAATCGCGGGTCGGCATCCTTTCGGCTCTTGATGAAATCTAATTGACCCTGGATGGAGGTTTTGACGGGATGGCCACGCTGAGAAGATGGCTGCCAACCATATCCCGCTTGACTGGAAATCGGAATAACAGGAACGAGGTCGACGTCCAGCCCCGAAGTGTGGAAGTGAATACCAAGAGTTCGCGGTTGAATCTGGAAATCCTCGGGCTTCTTCGTTGGGTAAGCGGCTACCAGAAGCTTGCGAATGATTTGATGCAAATTGTCGACGTCGTCTTTCTCAGATTCTGAAACATCCAGGAAAACCGCGATGTCGGCGTCGACTCCCAGATCACCTGTGGGCTTGAGGACTGTGCCCTTCACGATCGAGCCAGTTTTTTTAAAGCCTTTCACCTTAAATGAGGCGTCCTCTTGTATTTTCCTTTCCAGGGTGTCGATCAAGAAATCCACCTGGGCGAGGTATTCCTTTCGCTTCCCTTGTCCGAGGTGAAGGACCCTAGAAACAAAGACGTTTAGCTGGGTATCTGTGAGTCTCATCGCGATGTTATCAGTTCTTCAGGTCGTACCGCCGACGCTCCACTTTCAATCCGAACTCCTGCTCGGACCGAAAGCTTTGAACGGTTAATTGTTCTATTCATTCGTGACCAGGCTAATGCATCGTGGAGTGTTTCGCACAGGTTCGGACGTCGGCGGACGTCCGGAGTTGGACGTTATGTCTTTGATTCCCACAATTTACGTATGGCAACAGAAGATTTTGCTTCAGCCGGTAGTCTGAAGCCTAGCCGTAGACACCGGGTGAAGGCTTCGTGTACGGTTTGGAGGTTTCTTTGTTCCATGTGGCTTTTGGCTGGCCCAATTGGACAAGCCCGTTATACTTGCGTCAATTTACGCGGTCTGAAGACGGACGTATTCCGAAACGACAAGGACCTGTTATGCAAGAACGCTGGTTATCTGTAGCAGAAATTGCGGAGCATCTGGGTGTGAACCCAGACACGATCTACAAGTGGATCACCCGCAAGAAAATGCCCGCTCACAAACTTGGGCGCCTGTGGAAATTCCTGGCTACTGAAGTTGACCAGTGGCTCAAGGCGGGGCATGCGGCTGATGATATCGTCGTTGAGGCACCCTCCGTTGCGGTTAAGCGGAAGAAAGGGAGACGCTGAGTGCTCGCCATGTGCGAAATGCCTGCGGATATTACAATCTAATGTCCCCACCGATGCATACCAGCTACAGCTTCAGCTTCACCGCAGCGGCTCTCCGCCCGGAGTTGGCTAGAATTGTCGCGGAGTGCTACCTCGCCGCTGGTGAATGGAACCTCGCGAGGCAGCGGATGCGTTCCACAAACGCCCTGCAGTATCGGAGCGTAAGCAGTGCGGTTCGCATTGAAAGAGAACTCAGCCAACGGCTTGCCAAATTAAACCGCGCTCAACTTTCCCTCCTGGCCAAGGCAACTGCAGAGGATCGGGCACACATCGCTTGGCTAGCTGCCTGCAAGCATATCCCGTTCGTCTTTGAGTTCGCATCTGAAGTCCTTCGCGAAAAGCTCGCTGCGCATGACACGATCCTGCGCCCCTCCGACTACGAAGCCTACGTGGAACACAAAGCCATATCGCACCCGGAGATTGCTCACTTGCAGCCGTCCTCGAAGAACAAAGTTCGGCAGATTCTTCTGAGAATGCTCGCCGAGGCGGGGTTGCTGGCAAAAGGAACCGCCTTGGGGACTGTCCAGCGGCCGGCCGTTTCGCCGGTCGCCCGGTCTCTCGGTAAGAAATTGGCGCTGCTCAACGATCGGGTCACCATTTACACAACCCTCGGAATTCGACCATGAATATTAGGGACATAATACTTTACAGTCATACGGGCGAGGTGAGGCGTATTTCGCTCAAGGTCAAGGGACTCAACATTGTCACGGGACGCTCATCTACAGGCAAGTCGGCACTATCAGACATTGTTGAGTACTGCATGGGCCGGAGTGATTTTAATATCCCCGAGGGCCCTATCCGGGACAAAGTCTCGTGGTA
The DNA here is from genome assembly GCA_942493075.1 of uncultured Verrucomicrobiota bacterium. GTDB lineage: Bacteria > Verrucomicrobiota > Verrucomicrobiia > Limisphaerales > UBA8199 > JBBQYD01. The sequence goes on from OW818681.1 coordinate 2,686,241, forward strand.
TGCCGTCATCTTTCAATTCGCCGGTGAACAGGTGATGATTGCCAAACCGGCACCCGCAGCCAGTGCTGCGAGTTGCTCCCGGGCCATGATTCGGCGCGGTGCAACTGTGGAACCGCCTCCCTTTACCGAACTCCGCCAGAATGCGGATGACGATGCCGTCGCCTCCCTCCTTTCCGGGTTGCTCGGCATTCCGGCCAATCGCACCGAAGTGTCGGAAACGCAAAGTCGCGACTCGTATATCGCCACTATCAAACACACCTACTTTTATCTATTTCAGAAACAGGGGCTGATAGCCAACAAAGAGCAGCTCTTTTACCGGCAGAACGAGCAATTCATGCCCCAGACCATCAAAGACACCTTGCCGATCCTTCTCGGCATCGCTCCGGATGACCGGTTGGAAACGGATTTCAGGCTGCGGAGTGCTCGGCGTGATTTAAAAATTGCGCAAAAGCAATTGTCCGAGGCTCAACAATTCAGTGAACAGCTCAGTGTTCGAGCCGCAGGCCTGATGTCCGAAGCTCAGCAGGTCGGAATTCTTGCCGGGGGCCCAGTCCCAACCAATAACAAAGATGCTTTGGAGACCTTAACTGCCATCACCAAATGGAAGCCAGCGGCGATTCCGGAAGAGGACATGCGAAGGATTGCTATTTTGGAAGACGAGATCACCGCGATCCGCAAAGAACGGGCCTCGGCCCACGAGACGCTTCGTGCCACCCGGCTGTTTGCCGAGAGAGAGGATGGATTTACAACCGAAGCTCAGGAGCAAAAAAGCCGGTTGGAATCAATAGAATCCCTCCCCAAGCATCCTGAGACCGGAGAATGGCAATGGCCGTTTGCTCCTGCGAATCTCGGTCTTGAAACGGCGATCGGCAAAGCCCTCCTCCAGGAGCTTCAATCCTTGGATCGAGAACTCAAAGCCGTGGTCGGTGAGCGCCCCCAACTGGAGGAATACACTCAAAAGCTCCACGCTCAGATTGGCGAAATAAGCGAAAGGTTGCGCATCAAAGAGGAAACACTCGCGGCAGCTATTGCCGCAAATGCAGCGATTGCGGAAATGGGCAATCGCAACGCCGCCGCGGCCAAAATTGTCGGTCGTGTCAGTTGGTTCCTGGAAACCTATCGACCAGACGATGACGTTGCACGATTGAAGAAGCATGTGGAGGAGATGCAGGCCTTGGTCGAGCAATTGGAAAAGGCCTCGGGCTCCGACGACAGTGCGGAACGTCTGGCTTCAGCGCTCAACATCATTTCCAATCAGATCGGTCGCTACGTAAAGGAGCTGGAAGCGGAGTTTTCTGAATTTCCATTCCGGCTCGACTTCAATCAACTTACAATCGTCGCGGACCGGCCGGAGCGGCCAGTCCCGATGAACAAGACGGGGGGCGGGGCGAACCATCTGGCCTACCATTTGGGAGCTATCCTGGCGTTGCATCACTTTGCCTTCACGAATCGCAAACCGATGCCATCCTTCCTTTTCTTGGACCAGCCGACCCAGGTGTATTTCCCGTCTGAGCAGGTTTACAAGTCCTCGTCCGGGTCCATTGAGGAAACGGAGCGAGACTCGGATCTTGAAAAAGTGCGCAGGCTATTTCGGATGCTTCATCGCTTTGCCACAGAGGAGGCACCGAGCTTTCAAATCATCGTCACCGAGCACGCGAATCTTCGAGACGAGTGGTTTCAGAAGTCGCTCGTGGAGGTTCCATGGACAAAACCGCCAGCGCTGATTCCAGATAATTGGCCGGATTCTGAATAACCTATGTCATTTCAAACCCCAATCACGATTGCGGAGGCCCTCGAAAACATTGAGCAAAATCGTTATCTGCTGCCGGCGATCCAACGTGAGTTTGAATGGCCATCGAAAAAGATTGAATGGCTTTTCGATTCCCTGATGCGAGGCTACCCGATCAGTTCTTTTCTGCTCTGGAACGTCGAGAATGGAAAAGGGGGCAATTATAAATTCTATCGATTTCTCCGCTCTTATCGAGAGCGTTACAATATCCATAACGAAGATGCCAGCGTTGACGGGATGGGGAATTTCACAGCGGTCTTGGATGGACAGCAACGATTGACCTCTCTTTATATTGGTTTGAAAGGCAGCTATGCTTACAAGGAAAAGCACCGTCACTGGGTTGATGACGATTGGAGTATCCCTTGCCGCCACCTTTACCTAAACATCGCTCATCAGCTAGTTGATCAGGATGAAGAGGATGGGCGCACCTACGAATTTTCATTCTTGAAGGAGTCCGATACCGGCAAGGTGGATATTTACCGGGGGGAGTGGTTCCGGGTTGGAAAAATTCTCGACCTTAAAAACATTGCCACCTTCAACAGGTACGTCACGGAGCAGAAACTAGGCGAAGCCTCAATTGCAATCATGGCCCGCCTTCAAGAGGTCATCTTTTCAGATCGCGTGATCAACTACTTCCTTGAAAAGGAGCAGGATCTGCACAAAGCCCTGAACATTTTCATCCGAATCAACAGCGGTGGTAAACCTCTGGATTTTTCCGACCTAATCATGTCCATCGCCATCGCGAACTGGGAGAAAAAGGATGCCCGCCAAGAGATCCACAAGTTGGTGGATGGCGTACAGGAAATTGGGTTTTCGATCAGCAAGGATTTCATCTTCAAGAGCTACCTTTACCTTTTTAGCTCAGACATTCGCTTCAAGGTGACCAACTTTTCCAAAGAGAACGCGCATAACTTTGAAGAAGATTGGGAAGATATTCGGGATGCGATCCGGGCCACATTTGAGCTAATTCGTTCGTTTGGCTACGTAGATTACACACTGGCGTCTAAGAACGCGGCGATCCCCATCCTCTACTATCTCTACCACAGAGGCATTTATCGGGATTTTAATACCAGTGTCCATTACCGCCAAGATCGCGAGATAATTCAGAGATGGTTGCATGTGTTGATGCTCAAGCGTGTCTTAGGCACGGGTGGGGGAGACGGCACTTTGGCCCAAATCCGCAGAGCTTTTACTGAGGATGTTAAAAAGGGCCCCAAACTGGCTCCTGATTTGACCTCGTTTCCCGCCGTTTCCATCAACAATCAGCTCAAACGTGACATCAGCGTCGGGCCGGAATTCGTAGAAGAGTTGACCAAAACCCAGAAGGATGACAGGTACGCGTTCAGTATCTTGGCGATTTTGTATCCCCAGCTTGACTACCGCAACAACGACTTTCACAAGGACCATCTGCATCCGATTTCGGTTTTCACTGAACAGCAAGCCACAGATTTCCAACTTGCGGGAGATGATAGAGCCATTTTTCTCTCTCCGGAGTGGCACAACAGCATCATTAACCTCCAAATGCTTGATGCGAATGAGAACAAGTCAAAACAGGACAGGACTCTGGCAGACTGGATCGAAGTCGAGACTGCCCTTCGAGATCATGACACTTTCGTCCGAAAGTGCCTAATCCCTTCGGATCAAGGTTTTGGATTGGCCAACTTTCCGGCGTTTTCGCGAGCCCGTAAGAAATTGTTAATCGAAAAGCTAACCGAGCTTCTGGCCAATCCTGCATCATGAAACGCATTCACGACAGTATTTATAGAGTGTTCCAGCGTCACCGTTTGGTCTTTTGGTACGACCCCAGTGGGGAGTGGAAGGAGACGTTTCTCGCCTTTTCGTCCGAAGATGTGGCCAAGCTCACGGTTTCTGGGAATGAATTCGGGACAAAGGTCCGCGTAGTCCGTGATCCCAACCCCGGAGCTCGATTCCTCATTTACTTGCCGATCGCCCGCCCGGCCGATGCGGATAACTGGCTACTAGACCTGCTGTTGCAAGGCTATGAATACAAGGCGGACAAAGCTTCGCTCGCACTGCAGGAGGTTGGCTTGCCCCATGAGTTTCTCCATCTGGCGGAGGAACACGCCCCGTATTTCCACAGCGGGAAACGGGTGCAGGCGTTAAAGGAGTTGATTTCAAAAGACGATCAGAGTCGGGAAATCCGGCTCAAGATGATGTCAGTGCTCGCGGGCACCGCCGTGGAGGTAGATGCAATGCTGCTGCATTTCCTGGACGGGAAAGCGGAAGGGGAATTGATCGACCCCTTGGCTGAGTGCCTCGAAGCGGCGGCCCTGGTGGGACCGTTCTGGCAAGAGGTGGAGCGCATCTTTGGCTACACCACCTCCACTCCGTCGCTCCGGGATTTCGCCGTGTCACTCTTTCGTGGGGCCAATCCATTGGATCATCAGGTGACCCTCCATCCCCATGCAAAAGTGTTTCTGCAAAGATGGAAGGACAGCCAGACACACAGCCAGTCGTTCCGTCAATGGGCACACCAAATGGAGAAGGAACTCCAAATCGCCACTGCGCTGGTCGGTTTGGGTGAGCGGGGAGCGATCGGCGACTGGGACACTTTCGAGATTTTTGAAAAGTTCGTTTTGCATCGGCTCTGCCAAGCATTTGCGAAGGGGGCAACCGCTATGGATTTGCGCGCAGTGATGCAAGAACGGCGCACGTCTTTCTGGCGACCGGAACATGCTCATGGTTACGAGGCTCTGGAGCAAGCGGTGGAATTGCGAGAATTGCTCTCCTCTGCCGATCTCACGGTGGATTCCATCGCTGGAGGCGTAACCCGCTACGTGGCCAGTTGGTGGCGAATTGATCAGGCGTACCGACGTTGCATTTGGAACCTGCGTCGCTATGGGCAGGTACAGGTGATGGAGCAGATCAGCCAATGGGTGGGAAAATCGTATGTGAACAACTTTCTTCTCCCTCTGGCCGATCGGTGGAGCGATCAAGTGCGGCCACTGGACGCGTGGGAATGCCCGGACGTGACCGCCCAGCGGAACTTTTTCAGCAAATATGTGCAACCGTTCCTGACGAAGGGACAGAAGGTCTTCGTCATCATTTCCGATGCGCTTCGCTACGAGGCAGCGGCGGATTTTGCCCAACGCCTTCGCTCCGCTAACCGTTGGACCGCCGAGGTCGAAACCATCTTCGGCGTCCTTCCATCCTATACGCAGCTTGGCATGGCGGCCCTGTTGCCAGGTCAGCAGTGGTCCGTGGACCCCGCGACGGGCAATGTGACCGTGGATGGGCGTAGCGCGACCGGAACGGAGAATCGTGTTGAGATCTTGAGGTTGGCTTGCGCTGGCAGGGCTACAGGCATCCGAGGGGAGGAGTTTTTGGAACTGAACACCAAAACCGATGGCCGCGCCTTGATGCGCGATCATGACGTCATTTACATCTATCACAACGTGATCGATAAAATCGGCCACACGCCTGGTACTGAGGCGAAGACCTTCGATGCTGTCGAGCAGGCCTTTGATGAGTTGGACCTCATTATCAAGAAAGTAGCTAATATCAACGGTACCAACATGCTGCTGACGGCGGATCATGGTTTCCTGTTTCAGCAGGATGACGTCGCGGATGATGATGCCACGCCTATACCCGAGGCCGCCGAATGGCTCTTCCGCGACCGACGGTTCGCCTTTGGCCGGGGCGTTTCTGCAAACCCGGCCGTAAAGGTCTTCGGTAGCGCCACCCTGGAACTTGATGGCAATTGGTCGTCGGCCTTCCCACTCTCCCTCGGGCGCTTTCCGCTTCAGGGGTCAGGAAAACGCTACGTGCATGGCGGCATCACCTTGCAAGAAGTGGTCTTACCGGTTGTGAAGATCCACAAGGCCCGTGCCGACGATACCGGAAGGGTCGAAGTGGAATTGTTGCGCGTGCCGGCGAAGATTACCACGAGCCAACTCTCGATCTCTCTTTTCCAGGACCGGCCGGCGCTCGGCAAGGTGCTTCCGCGAACCTTGCGAATTGGCATCTTCTCCAAGGACGGCACAATTCTCTCCGAAATCAAAACGCAGACGTTTGATTCCAAAGAGACTGAGGGGCGACAGCGCGAAACGGCTCTACTTCTGGTGCTCTCGCACGCCGCCGATGCCTTTAACAACCGCGAGGTGGACCTTCGGCTTGAAGAAACCGTCTCCGGCACCAATCAGATCGTCACCTATAAGACGCACAGCCTGTTACTCCAGAAACCATTTACTAGCGATTTCGATGAACACTGAACCTACAGCTCCTGAAACAGCGGAACCGTTTGTTGCCATCCCTCGCGCGTTAAGCCCGTTGGATCAGAAAATCGTCACCCACTTCCCAGGTCTGGTTGTGCGCAAAGACCTGACAAACGGTTTGAAGCAAAATGCCGTCGTTCCCACCTATGTCTTGGAATACCTGCTGGGCCAACATTGCGCGACCGACGACAATGCTGTCATCAAGTCGGGGCTCGAATCCGTTCAGAAAATCCTCGCCAGGCATTATGTGCATCGGAATCAGGCCCAGTTGGTGAAGTCCACCATCAAAGAAAAGGGGCGGCACAAAGTCATCGACAAACTAACGGTTGAACTTAACGACAAGGGTGGCTTTTACGAAGCCCAGTTCACAAATCTCGGACTCAAGAAAGTGCCGGTCTCGGATGACTATGTTCGCCGCTTCCCCAAGCTTTTGGTGGGCGGCATTTGGTGCATCACCGATGTGACCTACGACGTCATTGAAGATCCCAAGACCAGTCCGTGGCAGATCGACACGCTCAAGCCGATCCAAGTGGCCAGCGTGGATTACGACGCATTCCTGAAAGGCCGGGCTCAGTTCAGCACTGAGGAGTGGATGGATGTGCTTATGCAGAGCATGGGGTTCAATCCCGAGATGTTCGGCCGTCGCGCGAAACTCCTGACGTTGGTTCGCCTCATCCCGTATTGCGAGCGCAATTACAACCTCCTCGAACTGGGGCCGAAAGGCACGGGCAAGTCTCATATATACGCGGAGTTCTCGCCCCACGGCATGCTCATTTCCGGCTCGGAAGTGACCGCTCCCAAGCTCTTTGTCAACAATGCCAGCAACAAGACCGGGCTCGTTGAAGTCTGGGATTGCATCTGCTTCGATGAATTTGCGGGCAAGGACAAGAAGGTGGATAAAACGCTCGTGGACATCATGAAGAACTATATGGCCAACCGCACCTTCTCCCGTGGAGTCGGACAGCATACGGCCGAGGCATCCATGGTCTTCATGGGCAATACCAAGAAATCGGTGGCCTGGATGCTCAAGCATTCGAATTTCTTTGAGCCACTCCCGGACAAATACATCGATTCTGCATTTCTGGACCGCATTCACGCTTATAACCCCGGGTGGGAGGTGGCGCCCATTCGCCATGAACTGTTCACCAACGGCTACGGTTTTGTTGTCGATTACATTTCCGAAGTCCTGAAACACTTGCGGACAGAAGATTACACGGGCACCTACAAGAAGCATTTTGAGGTCACGTCCGAGGTTTCAACCCGTGACCAAACCGGCTTCGAGAAGACCTTTTCCGGGCTAATGAAGATCCTTTTCCCTGACGGCAACTGCACCCCAAAAGAGACCGAGGAATTGCTTTCATTTGCAATGGAGTGCCGGCGACGTGTGCGCGAGCACATCCTGCGTATCGATGATACGTTTAAACGGCACGAGTTCATATACAGGTCTCTCCCTGCCGGAGTTTCGGTCACCGTGCTTACGCCTGAAGAATTCCAATATCCGATGTTCGCGAAACCACGGCTTACCCCGAAGGCCGAGCAGGGCGGCCCTGACGCGGAAGCCCCTCAGGCGGATGCGGTGGCTTCCACTGCGGGCGTTCCAGAGCCTGCCCCAAGAGCGGAGCCTGAAACCGGCCATCGTGTGGTTTCAGAAAACAGCAAAGGGGTGAGTTTTCGTCAACTTTTTGCCGGCCACCTTTGTGACGCGAGGCAGATAAAAGTTTCTGACCCCTACATCCGCGCCTTTTACCAGGTGCGGAACTTCATGGAGTTCGTCCAACTTGTCCACGAACTCACTCCGGACGGTGAGGAAACCAAGATTTTGCTCACCACAAAAAGCGACCCCGAACGGGCGGTGGAGCAGGATGAGAATCTGAAAAAGATTCAGGATTCGTGCGCGGGTTCGCGGGTGACGGTTGAATTCTCCTATGACAACGGCGAGACCTTTCACGCCCGAAGTATCACTACTGAGACGGGATGGAAAATCAGTTTGGACCGAGGCTTGGATATCTTCCAACGCTACGATATCGATCCATTTAATCTCGTAGCGGCGGTGCAGGAGGAGCGCCTGACGAAGGCTTTTGAGGTCACCTATATCCGCCTGAAGGATCCCACGAACAAAAAGACTGGAAACTGAACTGCCACGGTGAAAACCATTTCCTCGAAAAAGAAGCTAATAGGTCCGGGCCCGAAAGCATCTGCGGTCGAAAAGCAGCAGATCGTTCTGTTGGCGGTCACCGGCATGACTCCTGCCGTGCTAACCGAAACTGTCTGGGCGCTGGCCAAGAATCAAACGCCTTCGATTATTCCAAACCGCGTCGTTGTGGTAACAACCAAGCGCGGCAAGGAGCATTTAGAGCGCGACCTCCTGGCAACTCGCGGTGAAGGCCAGGAAAGCCTCTGGCAATTGTTGCGCAGTGAAATACTGGGCCAGTCGGTTAATGCTGCAGGGTTGTTGAACTTGGATCCCATCCGCGAAATCAGCACCCCGAATCCTCGCACGGGACGAAGCGAGCCGCTGGAGGACTTTCGTTCCTCAGACGACAATGCGGCCATGGCCGATTACGTTCTGGAGCAGGTGCGAGGTTTCGTCGAAACGCCTGGTGTCCATCTGATTACCTCCATTGCTGGCGGGCGCAAAACCCTTGGAGCGCTTCTGTACGCCTGCATGTCGCTGATCGGCCGGGAAACCGATCGCCTTACCCATGTGCTGGTTGATGAGCCGTTCGATAGCCCTCAGTTGGACCCGCGGTTTTACTTTCCTGAGCAACAGGAGCAGCAGCTAAAATTAAACGGCAAGACGTTCATTGCCAAGCAGGCTGAAATTGATCTTGGTGACATACCTTTTGTCCCGCTCCGCAACCTTTTCGAGCGCGACCTAATCAAAAAACCGTGTTCCTTCACTGAGTTGGTAGATCGCTGCCGACGCAAGGTGAACCTGGCTGCCAAGCGCAATGTGAAACTAACCATCTGGCGGAGTCGCCGGGAAATGGAAGTCAATGGAGTGTCGATCCATACATCAAACGTTCAGCAAGTCCTTATGCTCTTTCTGGCAGACCCCGCCGCGGCACCGGCCTGCGCACAAATCACGAAATTCGCCAGCGCTATCGAGCCGCTCCGGGACTTTGCCAAGAAACTCTACGCCCAGCGGAAGCCGAACGATTTTCGAGATTGGCGGGGCGAAGCGCTGATCGCGAACGATTTTGACGACCAGAATCTTAGGCGGTCTTTGAGCGAGCTAAAGGACAAGCTTCGCACCGCAGGCAATGAAGCGGAAGCACTAGTCCGCGCCCTTCCTGAGAAGGGGCGGTTCTCATTGGATCTGCCTCCAACAGCGATCACAGTGAAGGATTGATGATGGCGGTACCTGAGGCTTGGCCTCGTGGAATTTTACGCGCGAATTAGTAATGGTGACGTTGCTCCCGAGGCGGGAGTTCCAATTCAAGCTGAGGGTCCGCCACGTAATGGCGAGTGGGATCCTTTCTTCAGGTTTCCAGTGCACCCATTCGAACTCTGTTCCCGCCTGGAGCAGCCTCTTTACGAAAGAATATTTGCGGATGTCGCGGCAACAATCACCGATGCGGTTGTGTAAACCGCAATCTCCGATTAGTTCGGCTTTCCCAACCCGGCCGAATCGCTTCAGGCTGGTCTCCTCCCTAAAGTAATTTCATCGGAAGATCGCGACGTAGATTAAGGCCGACGTTCGCGGACGTCCCGAAATCCGCGCACGAGCGACTATTCTCCTATTCTGCTCTCAAGAAAGAAGACCATGAATCGCTCAACACTGTTCGACGAAGTGAAAAGCTGGCTTGAAGCAGAACAACTGGCCTTCATCGCCAACGATGAAGAAGCCGACTTTGAGGTCCGAATGAACCTTGAAACTGGCCTGTTCCAAATCCGCCTGCTCTGTGAGGAGTCACCGGCGACACTGCAAGTCATGTGCGCACTTCCGGTGAAAGTGCCGAAAGAGAAAATCCCAGCAGCGGGTCTGTTGCTGCATAATCTCAACTTGAGGCTTCGCATGGGTGCATTTCATTTGGTTCAGGATGAGCGCGTCGTCACTTTCAGGCTGGCGTTTCCTATCCGCACAGATTCTGATTTAAGAAACCAGTTTAGCGAAGCCTTCGGTATCGCCCTTAGCACCATGGAAGACAAGCTTCAGCCCTTGGCGTTGTTTCTCTGTTCCACGGAAGAGGCGCGGTCCGTGGTGGCGAAACTTGCGTCGGCTGAGGAGTCTCTTGGTGAGACCTCACGCCTGCCCTTGGGGAGGCTGAAATTTAACTGAAACCTACGAGCAGCGCTGGAAACACTAATTGTATGAATACCGACATTATCATTTGCCCAAATTGCAAAACCGAAATCCCACTCACTGAGGCCATGGCCCACCAGGTCCGTGAACAGATGCAATCAGAATTTGCCAGCAAGCTCGCCGCGGAGCGCGCGACAATCCAGGTCGAAGCAAATGAGGAAGCCAAAGGCCGCCTGACGGTCGAAATGCAAGACCTCCGCAACCAACTTGCCGATCGCCAGAAAAAACTGGTCGAGTCCCAGGCGGCCGAACTGCAGTTGCGCCAGCAGCAACGGGACGTGGAGAACCGAGCTGCGCAGTTGGACCTCGAGATTGCCCGCAAGTTGGCCGTCGAGAAGGATACAATTCGTCAGCAAGCCATGGAAAAGGCTACCGAAGCTGAACGCCTTAAAATAGCTGACAAAGAGAACATCATTAAAGGGCTGCAAGATCAGATCGCCCAACTCCAGCAGCGTGCCGAGCAGGGCTCCATGCAATTGCAGGGAGAAACGCTGGAACTCGACCTCGAAGCCCATCTGAGACTGGCCTTTCGCTTTGATGATGTGTCGGAGGTCAAAAAGGGACAACGTGGGGCTGATGTCCACCATCTTGTTCGCACGACCAGTGGTTTGGATTGCGGTGCCATTCTATGGGAAGCGAAGCGCGCCAGGAACTGGTCGGCCGATTGGACGGAAAAGCTTAAGGAAGACCAGCGGGAAGCAAAGGCGGACCTGGCAGTGGTTGTGACAACCTGCCCGCCTGAAGGCCTGAGGGGCATCGGCCAGGTAGATGGCGTATGGGTGTGTGAGCCTCCGTTTGCCTTGGGGCTCGCTGCGGCGTTACGACAGGGTCTTGTCACCACCGCCGCGCAACGGCTGCAACAAGCCAATCGCGCCGACAAAATGGTCATGCTCTACGACCATCTGTGCGGCGTGGAGTTCCGGCAGCACATCGAAGCAATCGTGGAGTCCTTCCTGGGCCTCAAGGAACAACTCGACGCCGAACGGCGCGCCTTTGCACGCCAGTGGAAAGAACGGGAACAGCAACTCGAAAAGGCTATCACGCACACCGCGATGCTGTATGGCGGTGTGCAGGGGATTGCCGGCCGCGAGGCTCTCCCGGAAATCAAAACACTGCAATTGGACGGCGACGATACGGCCAAAACGCTTGAGAGACGACACTCGAATGAATGCGATAATGATTCTGCAACCATACCAGCACGCCGGAATGTGGGTCTTTGACGATCCTGACAAGGGCCTTTGCAAGGAGCCCTTCGTCAGTGGCATTGATGTGATGATCAACCGGGTCACAGAGGTCATACCCAATGCAAAGTCGGGCTTTAGGCTCCTGTTCTCGCCAACGCCATTTCCCGGTTACCAGATAAAGCTAGAGTGGCGCCGACCGGAACACGGGGGGAATTGGTATTATTGTCCCCAACTTGAAATGGAGGGATGGTTGTGCCCGGCGCTGTTTCGGTATTTTTCGGAGGCTCCGCCTCAGCTTTATGCTAAAGCGGAATCCGCCCCGGGTAGTTAAACGCCAAGCAGCTTCTTAACCTGGGGAACTAGACCCGGTTGGCGCTGTTCATGATTGGAAGGGTATTCGCGGAGGAGAACCGCCTCCTTGCCATCCTTTATGTGGATTGCATCGTACACAAATACCATTTCCCTAAGGCAGGAATCGCAGCGGTTCAAATGCAACCAGGGGTGCAGTGTCAGGGTGGCTCCGTCGGGGGAGAGTAGCTGACAGGCGGTTTCTGGAACCGATGAGGAGATCATCTGCCTCGGGAGAAACTGTGGGTCGGATCCCGCCATAATCTTACTGAAGTAAACGCACTGCCCGTCCAGGTTATCTACAATTTGAACCGGTCGAATCAGGAGGTAATCGGCTAGAGGCTCGATGAACTGAAGCATGCCTTTAACATCAGGCAGATGAAGGTCAAAAAGCCTCTGGCAACTCTGTTTGTCGCCTTTGAACCCGTGCTCGAGAGAGTTCCTCGTCTGTACGACAGATTTTGAACCTTTTTCGAATATGCCAAGCTTTTGCGCATCAATGCTCGAGATAAAACTCTTGAAGAAGGAGTCGCCTCTACTCTGCTGCCAAAGTTTCAGAAGAGCCACACAGGCCCTTCCCCAATCTCCCGCGTAGCCAAACTTCAGCTTCTGAACTAAAGCCTTCAATTCTTCAGGGCATGCCCGTTGCTGGTGCCGAAGCCCGCTTAGGAGGGCGAATACCACGTAGTGGATCAGGAGGGAATAGAGCTCGAATAAGGTATTCCAACGATCCGTCGGATTTAGTTCCGCTCTCATCGAGCGAAAGCAGTAGGCAATTGGAAACGGGTAGCGGCTTTCCACGCGCTCGGGTAAGCCGGGCCGGTCCATCGGCAACGGAGGTGTTTCGGAGGCGCAAGCGAAGGTCATTTCGTCGAATCCTTGGTGCAAGAAACTCAGTGTCGCCTGCGATTTTGTAATACGATTCTGCTCGTGTTGCTTTTGCAGGTTCAATTTCCGCAACTTGAGTTCGAGGTCTTGCTGTTCCGATTCCAAGCTCCTTAGAACACTCTGCTCGTGCTCCACCTGCCGATGCGCATCTGCGACATAGTTCTTAACGTTATCCTGCATGCGCGAAAGCACTGGAAAATCCCAGATTGCGGTCGCTGGCTTAGTTGGATGCGCAGTCCTGCTGATCGTTTGCAAGAGGGCTGAAACCGCTTCCAGTGCCTCGGGCCCGAGGCGTGTGCTCAGAATTCTGGTGCAATCTTGGCATATGTACCCGGCAGTGATCTTCTTCGAGATGTCAGGCTTGTAAGCGCACATGTCGCTTATGCAGCCCCGGCTGTCATTGATGTGAATCACTTCACCCATCAACCAAGCTTCGTCCGCTGGCCTGGTGACCAGTTGCATCAGAACGGTATTCAACACGATGTCGTAAGCGACGAAACTCACGACAGGCAAATCGGAGTAAAACTCCCAATCGTGTGCCGTAATCCAAGCGACGGCTTTTCCGTACGCTGCATGGCTAAACCAGTTGTTTTCAATCGGGTAGTTTAGGACCCCTATAAGTAATTGGCATTTGCGACGCTGCCGCTCGGCAGCCAACGCGGCCTCCAGTTCTGACCAAGGGCGAGGCTCTTCGGATGCCGGATTGGTGGGCAGATCCATGCTGCCAGCCACTTCGAAGCGAAATGATTGCTGCCTGGCCGAGTGGAGAAGAGAGACAGCGCTCTCAATGACGTGGAGCATGTCCGGCGACAGGCAAATGATTGTAGTAATGCTCTTCGATTTCATGAATGTTTGCGTGCTCATCTGCCTATCGTCCGTCGATTCTTAGGATCATTTTACGATTTGTGAACGTGAGCCGCATTACTCGCACTTTGGGATGTTACCGAAGCCGAGACTAAGGTAATTTGCCGGCCCGGACTCGACCACAAGCTTGGTTTGTATCGAATCGTTCACTCCAAACGGGATACTCCGTTGCTGTCCGCCAAGCAACCAAAAGCATTTTCGGCAGCATCCGCCAACCGACGTCTGCGGACGTCTGGTCCTAGGTTATTCTCATGAAAAGCATCTAAAGTTTGAACATGAAAACAAACATGAATATGCCAGTCGCCGATGAACTGAAACAATCGGCCTAGTGTGAGGAACCAGGTCATAACCGAAACACGGATCGATATGCATACAAACGTTAAACAGTACTTGGACAACCTTCACCTCGGCGAAATCCGGGCACACCGCCATATCAGCCTTATTCCGTTGCTCGCCACGCACGATGGTGCACCATCGTATATCTCTCTCGCGGAGGCTATGGATCGGAAGACCCTGGTCGTCACAGAAGTATCGGAAGGTGGCTCCGTCCCACAACTCCTCGTCTCAAACGATGGCGACGCACCTGTTTTGATTATCGACGGCGAGGAACTTCTCGGCGCCAAACAGAATCGGATTCTGAATACCACAATCCTCTTGAAGGAAAAATCGCGCACGGTCGTGCCCGTCAGTTGCACGGAACAGGGGCGTTGGTTTTCCACCTCTTCGCAGTTTGCCATGTCCGACGCAGTCCTTGAGCGCAAGATCCGGTCGCGCAAAAGTCGCTCGGTTTCGGAGTCACTGTCCCATAACGCCCCTCCGTACTCCGATCAGGGCGAAGTCTGGGAAGGCATCCAGGCCTTGCACTGCAAGGCGGGTAGTTCCTCGCCTACCTCCGCCATGAATGATGTATTCAAGGCGCAGGTCAGCCAGTTGAATGAATGCCTTCAGGCTTTTCCCCGTCTCGAGAGCCAAGTGGGCCTTATGGTGCTCATCCATGGACACGTCGCCGGATTTGATGTGGTTTCGCGCCCGGAGGTTTATGCCCGGCTGCACGAGAAACTCATCCGCAGTTATGTCCTCGATGCCTTGCTTGGTCGGTCGTTGACGGCCAAGTCTGCTCCGGACGTGATGTTATTAGCCCGATCATTTCTTGCAGCGCTGGACCAGTCGCGTGAGGAGGTTTTTCCCTCGATTGGCTACGGAAGGGATCATCGCTACCATTCACCTTCCCTAACGGGCAGCGCGCTGCTGCATGCGGATTGCCTGATCCACGCGGCGTTCCTCACCTTGGAGGAATCCGTTCCGGCGTCCCTTACCGAGAACCTGAGTTCGTTGCGCCGCCGCCGACATTTTCGCGAAAAATAGCCACGGAGGGCAGCGGGGCATCCGGGTTGGTGTATGCAAGGTGCAATCCAACCCGGACGCAAAACTATCACGCCATGTTTGCCTTAAGTGCAACTCTACGCAGGAATTGTGCACGTTGTAGCAAAAACCTGTAATGCAAGTATCTCTTGCGTAGTGTTATTCGAATCCGCAAAGTTGGAAAACAAATGCAGACCCTGGATCGCCAACTGACTCAACAGATTGGTCTTAGTGCCAGTCCTACTATTCTTGGTTTACTGCCGGTAGAGAACAGTGACCAGGATAAGGTTCTCCACAAAGTAACCACGCAGCTGCAAGGGGAATTCAGTCGTTTGCTTCAAACGCTGTATCTCCACCCAGCGCTGACCAGTTATGCAGTGGCTGTGGCGATCGGTAAAGGGAATACCAATGCAAATTTCTATGAGGCGTTGGAAAAGGTTCTTGGTGTGAGCCTGGCCATGAATCAACGGCCGAGATTTGCGCAACAATTTGAGGCCTCGTGCCGTCAACTGGGACTTGTAATGCCGGAGAACGAGGAGGAAACACACGCTGACCGGTACATTCGAAGCGTAATCTTTCAGGCGGGCATACTACCCTACTGGGTAGAACATCTCGCGGATGCCATCAAGTCTCACCTGGCACGCAATCCTTGCCCTGACCTTGAGGATGACGAGCAGGTCGCTCACTTCACTCAAGGGATTGCCGATCGAGTGCCGGTTGCGCAGACGCGTCTGCGGCGAACACTCAACAGTGAAGTTGGACCGCTCGTGTGCCGGGCAATCCTCGGAGCCTTCGTGGCGGAGAACTTCGACCTGTTGCCTCCCCATTATCGCGAACCGATGCACAATGCGTTCGAGCATACGATCAAAGATCGGATCCAGTCGCCTTACCTGCGTCATGACTCGGGGAATGGATCGCTGCACGTGGTGTTGCCGAAGCAGAGCTCACGGCTCGCAAGTCCGCACACATGTTGGGTTCTCGGCAGTAACAGCTTCAACGCGCTGATTGAACGCACTTTGGCGGTGGCTGATTTGCCCTCCGGGAATCTGCAGCTTCGCCTGATTCGTTTGCGCAACCAGTTTCAAGACCAGGAGTTCACCGTAAAGCTCGCCCCAGATGACCAGGATCCCCTTTTCATCTTCGGCGCGCGTGATGGGCGGCGACGCTCAATCTCCGTGCGTCCCATCATCGAATTACCACTGGGGGACTATCACCTGTTGATTCCAAGCGCCTTCTCGACGAGCGAAGATGAGGACTTGACCGAACGGGATGGGTTCAAGAGCGGAAGTCTCGAGATCTTTCCGGAGCGTACGGAACTGGAGATAAAAACTGGTGAGGCCACGTATGCGATCCGCCCGCGGCTTGGAGCCGAATTCGTCATTCAGGACGAGGACCACAAATGGCTGGAAACCGTGGACGGTGAGGAACTGTATTACGGCGAGCGCTTGAATGCGAAGGCATTCCTGCCCGCGACTACGGCCCGTGGTCCGTCGAGCCTGGAATTCCGAATCGAGGCGCTCGGGCAAATGGCGATTCCGGCGGCAACCGCGCAGGCCGCAAATGGCGAGGCTACCAGCAGCCACCTTCGGTATGACTTCTCCGCGTGGGTCCGGGCTTTCCTGAACCAGTTGCCTGCGGGGATCCATGAAGTGCGGGTGAACGCCGAAGGTGGTTCGCGCAGTTTCAGCAAACGGTTTGTGTATTGGAAGGGTCTCCGCCGGACGACTAAAAGCTTTGGGTATGTCTGCGATTCCCCTCCAGCGAATTTTTCGCCAGCCACTTCGGTGGGCGTCCGCAAAACGGAAAAGGGGCTTGAGATCTGCAAGGACCATTTTGGGCCCGAGGTCGTCATCAGCACCCAGAATCCGGCCAAGAGCTATCGTCTCGCCAAACCGGGTATCTGGCTGCGGCTTTTCAATCCGGACAAGCTGGAAAGTGAAGCGCTGGCCCCGGGCAAGAACATCGAGGTGGCGGGCCCGGAGCAGTTGATTATTGAATCTGGAGATCCGCTGCCTTGGCATATCCAATGCAATCATCAAACGCTGGCGGTGCTCAAGCCCGGCCACGCCAAGCGGACTTTGAACCTCGCCCCACTCTTGAGCCAGTTTGGTGAAAGCCTGAGCCTTGAGGCCCGGAGCGGGCCAGATCACCAAGTGACTTTGCTCTCTTTCTCAAGGGCCAACCTCGCCAGGCAGCTTGTGGTGAACGGGGACGGTCACTCCCCGCTTTTCCGCCAATTGCAGGGGGTGTTCGGTGGACACAAGAATGTTGTGGTCAATGAGGCAACGCTCGAAAGCCCTTACCGGGCCACGTTCCGTATCGGACGCTCGCAATTCCACGAATTGGAGCTGCGCATTTCCAACTTTGCTGAGGGTGGGAGGCAGATCGCGTTACAGCAAATCGAAGCGGCGGAGGGTGAAGTCCCGATCCTAGCGAATGAAACGGAACTGCTGAAGGTCACACTCAAGGCGGAGGACACTGATTGGGCGGTCATTCTTGACGCCGATCCAAAGGCGTTGCCTGCCGGAGTCTATTTCATCGAGCTCAGGACCCGGAAACCAGATCAACCGCGCTGGCAGCCGCTCAAGGTGGCTGACAAGCACGGCCAGTCTGAAAGCCGCCTGGTGATCTCCGCCAAGCCTGCATGCGCCGACGATCGGGACGGCTGGGGGCGGACGCTTTTACTGGCACTTGCGCAGCCGGCCCCCGACGAGGAGTGTGAAGCTGAGCGTGCAGCCGCAATGATTCCGAAGGAAAGCATCAAACAGTCTCTGGAAAGGTTGCAAACAGCGCTGTTGTTCAAGTATGCCTCACCGGTCTGGTCCTCGGTTCAGTGGTTGGAAACGGCGCTGATTCGCGCCTGTCAGGATAATTATTTGAGCTCCGATGAGGAGGTCGCAAGTGCATTCGCGGAGGTTGCGGTCGCCAGTCTTTCTGCGAAAGCAAATGCATCCCTCAGCATTCATTCCACGCTGGTGTTTGGCTGCCAGCCCTTGCTGCTTTCGGCAGCCGCCTCGGTCTTTCCTGAGCTCAGCCACGGAAGCCTGATTGCCCAGTCATTCGGCGAAATGCACAAAATCGCCACGGCATCAACCTTGAAGGATTACGCAGCCGCACGCTTCCAAAGCGGGTGCGCACACGCGAAATTCCTCTCCTGCTTCGAGAATTCTCAATCAGTGTTCTCAAACAAAGCGACCGAGTTCAAACGGTTCAATTATCAGCACTATTTCGAGGCTCTGGCAAAGGAGTCCCAAGACCTCGACACCAAACAGGCGGAAGTGAATGCCGACGCCCTCCTGTCCGCCGAACATCTCCTGGTGGCGGTGACACCTTTGAATCGAAGGCTGCGTCCACTGGCATCGTCAAGCGATCAAGATCAGTTGGCAACTGCGTCCAACGCCATAGGAACAGGTGGTCAAGGCAGTTTGGAACGGATGGCGGCAGAGATCCGAATCATGCATCGGGCCGCAGATCGAGTGGCCCCCGTGGTCAAGGAAAGGGCGGGGATTCCAAATTACTTAAGCGCAGCGGCTGACAAACGCAGCGGGATCGTAGTGAACGAAGATGAACAAACCGTCTTCGGTCTGACGATTCCTGCCGAAACCCACTTCGCACTGAAGGTGTCCGATCTTGTCATGACGCTTACCGGATTGGCTCGCCTGTGCGCCCATCGCCTCCTCGATCGCGACACTTTTCTCAGGCGCATCGCCGACCTGCTTGGTCCCGATGGCGATTCGTTGGGGCGACGGACCCAGCGATTGTGTCTGCTCTTGAGCCTCGCACCGGAGTTGTTCGCCTTCTACATGCTGTTTTGGGAAGCCGTCTTGAAACACCGAACGAAATAATGAAAGAGATTGATCCAATCCGGTTACACGAAGATTTGAAAGCGCGCGTCCGGCGCTACTTGCTTACGTCGCTGCCCATCAGCGACCGGTTTCCACTGCTGCGAGCACAGGCTGAAAAAGCCCTCTCCGAGCCTGACAAACTGGTTAAAGGACCTTTCGTCGAAGCGTTGCCGGATTTCCCCAAAGGCAAATCATTGCAGGATCATGTGGAAGCTGGGCTGTTGCATGAGGGTTTCAGCCGGCTAAAGGCCACGGAGTTCACGCGCAAGCTGCATCAACACCAAGATCAGGCCATTGAGGCGATTGTCGGGAAGCAGCATAATGTCGTCGTTGCCACCGGGACCGGCTCCGGCAAGACCGAGTGCTTTCTGTATCCTATCATCGACCGCTTGCTCAAAGACAAGGTTAAGGGCAAGCCCGGGGTTAGGGCATTGCTGGTGTACCCGCTCAACGCCCTGGCGAACGATCAGCTTTACCACCGGTTGGTGCCAACCCTGGTCTGCCAGTTGCAGGAATATAGAATCACGGTAGGGCGTTATACCGGGCAAACGAACCCTGGCTGGACGCGGGGCAAGTTCGTTGAGACCTATTTGCAGGATCCCTACTTCAAAGGGTTGTTTGGCGCTGCCGACATTCCCTCGAACTGGTTGCTCAGCCGGGCCGAAATGCTCGACGCGCCGCCCCATGTGCTCGTGACCAATTATGCCATGCTGGAGCATCTGCTGCTGCTCCCAAATAATGCCGCCCTCTTTCAGGGGAGCGATCTAAAATTCATCGTGCTGGACGAAATCCACAGCTACAGCGGCGCACAGGCAACCGAGGTCGCCTTGTTGCTGCGGAAACTGCAGAGCCGCTATTGCAAAGGAATCAAAGTCAATTGCATCGGCACCAGCGCCAGTCTTTCCCAGAATGCGGAGAGCAAAGGGCGGATCCAGAAATTCGCGGGTGACTTGTTCGGTGCTCATTTTGAGCCTCCCATCAGCGCAAAACGCAAAGCCCATCATTTGCTGTCGGGGGAGACCCGGGCCACGGCGTTCAAACCGGCGGAATGGGAGGCCTTGCACCAGGTCCTGACGATAGTCCGAGCGAGAGCAGACGGAAACGAGAAGCAACGCTGGAACGAGGAGATCGAGAAAGCCGGACTGAAATGTCGCGTCGAGGCCGGCAACTCATTGGCGGCTTGCCTGTGTGGGCTGTTGGGGGGAGAGCCCAGCGTTCAGAAGGCTTCGCAGCTTCTGTCAGCCAATAAGTTCCTTGAGTTTCGGAAGCTCGCGACCGCGCTGTTTCCGGGCGTATCGGTTGAAGAAGCCAGCGCGGCGCTCAAGGGGTTGGTCGCGGTGGGTTCATTTGCCCGGGAAAACTCCGATTCCTTTCCGCTCCTGCCGGCGCGCTACCATTTCTTCTCCACCGGTATTGAGGAAGCTACCATCTTGCTGGAAACTCCAAGGGTTTCAGCCGACTGCTTCTCGGATCTCAAGTTTACCCGGACGTTTTACGACGAGCAGCAGAAACGAGAGCGATACCGACTTCTGACCTGCCGCAAGTGCGGAGAAATCTATTTCGAAGGGTTTGAGTCCGCCGTCCAGGGACTCCTGAAGGGGCGCAGGCCAAGCCAAGGCGCCTGGACGCGCGCCGTTTTCTGGCTGAAACCTAAGGCCCACTGTGTCAATGCGGACGACGAGGCAGAGGAAGAAGCCGCCTTGCACAAGTGCTTCGTGGGCTTTCAATCCGGCCAGGTCAAGGATCGACTGTTGCCTGAGGACAATCCTCAAGATTGGTTAGAAACTTGCCGCGCCGAGCTCAAGGAGCCCGTGGAAAAGGAAGAGCGAGATGCGTGGATGAGCTCCTGCCCGTCCTGTGGCTCGCGTGACCGGTTCGAAATTGTCACGCCGTTTCACCCCGGAGACCAAGCCATGTCCGAGGTCGTGGGCGAGGTGCTCTATTCCCACCTTCCAGCCAATAAGCCCGATGCGTATAAACTGCCTGGTCGTGGGAAAAGTCTCCTGGTCTTCAGCGACAACCGCCAGGACGCCGCTTTCTTTGCTCCCAGCTTCCAGCGGCGTCACGAAGAAATTGTCCTTCGGTGGGCGATCATCCAGGTGCTCAGGGCCAATCCGGAAGCTCGGGTGTCTCTAGAGAACCTCGTGGGTGAACTGGTGAAACGCCCGGAGGTGCGGCGTGGGATTCTTGATCGAGATGGAGAGCAGCCACGAGCGGACGACCTCGGCGCGCTCATCCGAGCAAAAGTAATGGCAGAATTCTGTTCGCCCGGGGGAGCGAGGAATTCCTTGGAGGATCTGGGCCTGGTAACCGTGAGCTATGGGGCGGACCTCGACGTGATTGACGCCGAATCAGGGGTTGCCGACCTTCTTGGCCCTCACAAGGCCAAATCCCGGGCCCTGCTTGCGCTCGTTCTGGACGGCATTCGTCGAAACCGGGCCATCAGATTGCCGATGGGCATTGGACCAGACGACGAATTCATCTGGGGGGCTTACGCGCAGGACGATCGTGTTTATTCATTGGCCCCGGTGGAAGGAATCCGATTTAGGCTGATACCGCAAACAAGAGCGAATGGGGAATTGTATCCGAATCGTTGGCGGGAGTTCTTCGGCCAAAAACTCGGCCTCGATAACTGGCAGGGATTCTTGTCTCGATATTGGGAATTGCTCCACGACCCTGATACCGAGTTGCTGGTGCCCTTTCAAGCGGGGCATCCCGGCACAGTCCTGGATTCGCGACGGCTGCAATTTTCACTCGCGGACAACGAATCTGTTTTCCGCTGCAAGGAATGCGGCTTTGTCCACACGCGTGACCTCGGCAATTGCTGCCCGCAGTTTGGCTGTGATGGAGGAATGCGAGCTCAGCCGACTGAAGCTCTGAAGCAGGATCTGGCTCGAAATCACTACAAGTTTCTTTATTGGAATCTTAAGGAATTGGAGAGCGCTGTTGCCAGAGAACACACGGCGGCATTGTCCAGCGGGCTTCGTGAGGAGACGGAAAAAGAATTTAAGGAAGGGCGTGTCAATCTTCTCAGTTGCTCCACGACCATGGAAATGGGCATTGATTTGGGAGACCTCGAAGGCGTTCTGCTCCGGAACGTGCCGCCGGATATCGGGAATTACCAACAACGCGCAGGCCGAGCTGGACGCAGGGCGCAAGCAGCGCCAGCCAGCGTGACATATGCCAGGAATCGGCGATTCGACCAGGTGGTTTACGGCTCGGCCGACCAGTTTCTGGCCAAAGAGCCGCGCACGCCATTCGTCCATCTCAACAATCGACGGCTGTTTCGGAGGCACCAATACTCCGTTCTCTTGGCTGGTTTTCTGAAACGCGTGCTTTCGGATGAGGGATCTATTCAGATTGGACAGCTATTCGGGTTGAGTCGCATCAAGGGAAATGAGGAGAATCCGGACCCCGAAGATCCCGCACGAGTGCGCTTCTCAGAGGAGGATCAGCGCTTGTTCCTGGAGCGGTTGGACGACTGGATTGGCAGCGAGGCAGCGGAGCCCTGTCTACAACTCACGCTTGAATTGGAGGACTTGGTAAAACCAAACCTTACCCCCGAACAGTTCAAGGACCTGCACTGCGAGCCAGCAGTCCTCGGCGCCGAATTTCGCGCGGAAATTGCTGATATCGCTTCCGAATTTGGACAGCGGCATGACTTTTACATCCGCCAATATGACGAAATTAAACAAGTCGCTGGTGACAACTTGCAGCAAATGCAGAAAGCGCAGCGGTTCTTGAAGATGGCCTACAAATGGGCCATGCAACCGCTGATCAACTTCCTGAGCCGGTTTGGGGTGATTCCGACTTACAGCTTCCCCGTCAATAACATCACGCTTGAAATTTTAACGAGCCGGAAACAATCAGGCGGCCGACCTTGGGAACAGGACTTGAACCTGGACCGCGATGCACGAATTGGGATTGTGGAATATGCGCCCGGGGCGCAAGTGGTGGCGCGGGGGCGGGTCTGGACTTCACGCGGGATCGGGTTCTATCCGAAGCATTTCATGCCGGAACGCTATTACAAGGTGTGTCCTTCCTGCCGAAACGTGGAGATTGGCGAATCACCGGAGCTGGTGCCGATGACCTGCCCCAAATGTCAGGAGGTTATGGGTGGCTTTCCCAGGGCGTTTATCGAGCCAAGGAGTTTCGTGACCTCCGTTCATGAAAGCCGAGGGAAGGAACCGGGGATGACGCGCGTGCGTCCTCCAGTGGCGATGGAAACCCAGCTCGTCACTTCTGCCCGCGACGAAGACTTTTTGGATTCGCCACTGCAAGGAATTACTTGGGCGATGCAGGATGCAAAAGCTGGCACCATGCTCGTGGTCAACCGTGGTAAGGGGGATGGATTCAAACGGTGCGGGTGTGGATATACCGAGGCCATCCCGCGTGGCGGTATTGCTACCTTCAACCTTCCGACCCACAAGGAGCCCTATACAGGTACGGAATGTGTGCGGCCAGAACGCTACAAAGCTCAAGATCTGGCCCATCAATTTCGCACGGACGTTCTGCAGTTCAGGATTGATCATCGAATTCCGCTGCCGCCGGATTTGTCTGCGAATGAACAGGATACATTCCGACTGGAAGTCGCCCGCACCCTTGCCGAGGCGGTGCGCATCGCCCTGGCCGAGGCCTTGGAGATTCAGGACGGGGAGGTCACTGGAACCTTTCGCTGGCGGCTCAGTGCAGGGCCGGAGATTATCATTTTTGACTCCGTGCCTGGCGGAGCGGGGTACGTAGGAATGTTTTTCCAGAAGTTCACGGCCAAGGACCTGCTTAAAGGCGCCGCGCGGGTCCTCGAATGTTCGAAGAACTGCACCAACGGATGCAGTCACTGTGTTTGCACGTATTCGAACCAGATTTACTGGGACCAGTTCCGGCGAAATGAATGCCTTAGTTGGGTAAAAACCCTGCTAAGTTACGCCACGAAGGAATGGAGCCCCGGCGTTGATTTGCAGCGAACGAACAAAGCGGCCGTCATGCAAAAGCTTGAAGGGGCTACGGCGCTTTCCATTTTTGCCCCCAGCCTTGGCGACTTTGTGGGAGCTTTGAGCAAGGATGGTGAATCGGGTGGCAGTCTGGAGTGCTTCTTTCCCGAATGGCTGACGCTTCGGCATTGGCTTGCGGGAAAGACCAAGAAGGCTGTGCGGTTGTATTGTCAGTCACTTCCTGACTTTAGTGATTATCGGCTGCCGAAAGCCGCCTTCATGGCGGACTGGTTGCTCCCATTTATCAACCAGAATCGTCTCACCCTTTATCGAATAAATGACGCTAAGGCATTGCCGTCTAAACTCAGAATTATCGGCGAGCACAAGGACGGCGCTTTCACCATCTACGATGTGGGCGGACAAGCAGCTACGCTGGAGCGCATCGTCAGCGAGCACGTATTCCTGGGAAAGGCTTTGTCCCCAAAGGAGCAAACCCTGATCGAGAAGGCGTGCGAAATGTTGCCCGCAGAGAAAGTGCAACCGCCGCAAAAGCTTTATCGCAAGCAATATTCTGCAGATTCGGCACGGCAACTACAAGAGGACTTCGCATTCCTGAAGGACGCCAGCGTGGAAAAGGTGTTGATTAGCGACCCATACATTACGGCCAATGAAGCGGCTTTGGCAGCTTTTAAGGAGTTAATCGGCATTTGGGGGAACCTTTGGAAAGCAGTGCCAAAAGCGGTAACTGTGCAGTATGGCCAGGCGCTGGAAATTCAGGAAACGAGAGCTAGAGAACTCATTGCCGGGAAGATGCGAAAATTCCTTCTGGATTTAGGAGCCTCTGCCTCAATGGTGTTCCAGGTGCCGCGATTGCGAGGCAAGGATTTTCATGACCGTCGGATTGAGTTCTTTCTCGCTGTTGATGCCCCCATTCCGGTGCGGCGTACACGACGTGCGGCAACCACGACTACCCGCAAGTCTCAGCGCATTGTTGTGGAGCTTTCGGGCGGTATCTACCGGCTTGTCACGCCGGGTAAGGAATGTCGCCTCTACCGAATAATTGACGAATAGCACACCGAGGCAGTATGCCCATGAATGCACATGGATATCCAAGCGAGCTTCACCGTCTTTTCGCTTACGTTACTCTGGGCACTTCGGCTTCATGGTCCAGGACGACGACCTTGCCCCGTTTCTTCGCCTCCTGCATTGCCTCCTCGTATTCCTCCAGCGATGGCAACTGCTTTTGGGCTTTCTTTGCATAAACGCGATGGACAATCTTCGAGTTTTGGCCGAGCACGCGCTGGGCATAGCGCTCGGGGTAGCCCGCGTCCGCCGCCCGCTCGGCCCAGGCATAACGGTAGGAATGTAGCGTCACGCCTGTGATTTTGAGGCCATCGCAGCGTTGTTTGAATTCCGTCGCGCGATCGGCTTCACGCACGGTGATGAGGTAGGGAAACAGGGGGCCGGAACGCGGACGCCGTAAGATGACCTGCCAGGCCTTGGGGCCAATACGACTGCCACTCAAATTGGAGTTTTTCAAACGGTTGTAGGTAAAGGCGTGCCGTTCGTAATCGAAGTCCTCGGCGCGCAGGGAGGCGATATCCGATTGTGAACCGCCAAATTGCCAGCAAAGTTCGTAGAAATCCCGCCGTTCAGGGTTGCTTTCCCGGGCAATGATCCGCGTGTGTTCCTCTGGCGTGATGGCCCGCTGGTCCTTGTGCTGGATCTTAGGAAACTTCTTCTTCGGCAGAATCGTTACCGGCAGCCAGCCCATGTCGATACAGTGGTTGTGCAGCCGGCGGAGGTAGACGTTGGTGCTGATTGTGCCTTTCCGGAGCACTTCCATGAAATCATCGGCCGTCGTAGTGACTAAGGCCTGATTTCGTATCGGGTCAAAGGCGCTGTCCTTGACGGCCGAGTTCCAGCGGCGCAAGGTTGGTCCGTGCTTGTCCTGGAGGACGTCGTCCATCACATCCTGCCAAACCCGCTGGGTCAGTTTCGGATCGGAACCGGACAAATAGGCCATACCGATCTTCCGGTTAATATGGGGAATCTTAGTCGCCTCGTTTTTATGGTGGACGATGAGCTCAGCCTCTTCACGGTCGGTCGTTTCCAAGCTCGTGCGTGACCCGGTTCGCTTGTCCTTGCAATAGAACCCGCCGTTCCGGTTTCCCAGCCGCACTACTCTATAGCGTTCTTTTCTCATACCTCCCAGTATGCGCGGGGAGGGGGTCCCCCAAAAATGGATACGGCCAGGGTTAAGCCAGGGTTAAGTTGAATTCGGCGAGGTTACCGATTTTGGTGCACAAATTGGTGCACAAACAGGGTTTTGGAAGGTTTTTTAAGCGGAAACCTGCGAATTTCCTAGGAAATTGAGATGGAGGCGAGGGTCGGAATCGGGCTGCTACGAACCGCAAACCTAAGTCATTATCTCTGATTTTACAGGCTAGTCAACTTAACCTGAGGTAACCCGAGCCTAGGCCTTTACTACTCGCTAAGTATGCGTTCAGGTGTGCGTTGAGGTTTGCGAATGCAATACCGAGCATTTCTGAATGTAACCTCCCAGCAGCTCAAGGCCCGACCGTGCGAACCGAAGCACCTCAGGCCGAATCCCAGTGTAGTGCAGGCCGTGGGCGTTCGCCACCTGGTCAAAGGTGCCGCGATGCAAGAAGAGGCCATGAGCGGTTGAGATGGTGACCGCAGGTGTCGTTCACATTGAACCGGCGTTGTAACCAGAGGGAGTGTGACGCCCGTGTGCTGAGTCTGATGGTTTTCGTCCCGCAACCGCACCACTGGAGCGATCGATTTGAACCAGCATCAAATCCTCGCCAGGGAGGCGCTGAAGACGAGCACGCCCTCGAGGCGACCTGCTAGATCGTGTAGTCTTCCGGGACCTTAGCGCGGCCGAGTTGGATCTTGGCCCAGAGGCGCTCATGAACATAGAAGAGGCCAATTTTCGTAAACACTTCTACAAAGCCAATCGAGACCGCTAGCTTGATTTGACCTGTAATGACAAAAGAAATGAGGATCGTGTCGAGCGTTCCAGTGGCGCGCCAGGAGATGGCTTTTAGTAAGCTTCTGTAGTGCTTGTCCTCGACCGAGGTAAACCGCTTCATGTCCGTGGGGACCGCTTCAGTAGGTTGGATCGTGACTGAAGCCCTTTCCGCTGGTTTAACCCACTCGGACGTCGCGGGCACCTCAATAGCCAGACTCTCTTCATTGGAAGGCATGGCGAAACCTAGGCTTTCTGAATTGTGACCGACCAGTGATTGCCCTGCCTTGTTTGTTCGATGATTTTGTGACCTTCCCCTGCTGCCGAACGAGGGACGTTCTGAATTGGAGCGCCGTCGTCCAACAAAACTTTGAGTCTTTGGCCGGAGGTCATCGATTCCAAAGCGAGCTTCGTTTTTACGAAATTCATAGGACATGCCACGCCGCGCAGATCCTTCAGAGGCACTGCTTCCGAGGCTGGCTTTTGCTCCACCGTAGTCTTTGTGCTGGCTTTGGT
Organism: uncultured Verrucomicrobiota bacterium; assembly: GCA_942493075.1. Taxonomy (GTDB): domain Bacteria; phylum Verrucomicrobiota; class Verrucomicrobiia; order Limisphaerales; family UBA8199; genus JBBQYD01. Next base: position 2,713,501 of record OW818681.1, read on the forward strand.
AGCTTCGTGCGGAAAACGCAAGGAGTTGTCCATTTTTCCGTACAGATCTTCCATCGTGCAGGCTAAAGACAGGACCTCCTCAGCCTTTGCTTGAATCGCGTCAACGTCTCTATTCTCAGCAGCGTGAATCAGCAAATCGTACTTGCCGTCGACGAGACCTGTCTGCAGAAAGTGGCGTCGGAACGCTACGAACACGTCCGAGTCCGATCGGGGCTCGACCGCTCGAGTGATGAGCAACATTCGCGCGGCAGAAAGAGCAATTTGATAGAGCGCTTCGGTCCGTTGGCCGTTACGTAGCTGAGGCAGCTCACTTCGGATCTCTTTGAACCGCTTCAAATCGAATTCGATCAGGTCGAACAGCCCCGCCGAGCATTCGCCCACTCCCCGGTCGGCCAGGGAGAATACTTCGGCAGCGGTCCAGTCATAGTAATAGTTCTTGTCGTCCTCGAAATCCGGAATCTCTCTATGCTCGGCGCACCAGGAGCGGATGAATGGTTTACCTTCGCGATCGAGGTAGTCGGCAAAGGAATTGGAGCAAGGCTGAGCCTTTTGATAGTGGCGCAGAAAGGCGGCGACAAAATCCGGCAAGTCCCGCGCACTAACGTCCCCAACGGCCTCGGCTAGCCGCGCACCTTCGTTATCTATCCGGCCTCCGGCTACGATTCCGTATGCTGGATATGGGGTTTGGCCTTTTCTAAGCACCTTGCCGAAGAAACCCAGATCCGCCGCCATGTGAGCGCCGCAAGTGTTCGGACACCCGGACAGGTTCATCCGTAAGTCGGCTATACCGTCCAAATCCAGATCGGAAGAGGATTTCAGTTTCTTTACGACGGCAGTCAGCGCGCCGCGCGGAAGACAGATACCCAGTTTGCAGGTGGATGCACCTGTGCAGGCCACGGAAGACGCCAGAAAACGCGGTTCCGATGCCAGTGGTGTAAGCTCCTTACAGATGGAAAATACATTTCCCAGCAAAACCTCAGGAATGTTCCTCAAGAAGAAGTTCTGGTCGATGGTGGCCCGCAGAACGTCAGGACCAAAGGAGTTTAGAAAATCGGCGAACACAAGTGTGCTGGAGTTCTTCAGATTGCCCAGAAACACAGGAACTAGCACAGAGTATAATCCAGGCTGCTTCTGAGTGGACACGTAGCGCTTGCGCCACAGCTCGAATCCGCTTGTTGAGTCTGCGATAGGAGTGATCGTGGGGCAGGCCTGCGAGAACAATGGCTCCTTTGGAGCTAGAGGGATGGCTTTTTCGGCACGCAGTGCAGCGATCTCTTGCTGGTAGAGGTCCCGAAAACCAATTTCTCCGAGACTATTCCACAAGAACCGCAGGCGGGCGGCATGCCGATTTTTGCGGTTGCCGTGCTTATTGAAGATGCGTTTGACCGCCTCGGCGATGAAGTAGACTTCGTCGGTAACGACGAAGTCGTGCAGCAGGTGGCCGACTTGGGGTTTCGTGCCCATGCCTCCGGCGACGTAGACCTGAAAACCTTTTATCCCGTCCTGCATGCGGGCAATGAAGCCAAGATCGTTGAAAGTTGCGCGTGCTGTGTCCTTAGTCGTATTGGAAAACGCAATTTTATATTTGCGAGGTAAGAGCCATGAGTCGGGTTCGCTGATAAGGCGGGTCGTCAGGGCGAAAGCGTAAGGGGAGACATCGAAGACCTCGTCGGGCCTCACACCGGAATCCACCGAAGCTGTTATGTTCCGAACTGTGTTACCGCCCCCACCACGGGTGGACAGCCCACCAGGCAGGAGTGCGCGCATGATCGGCACGACGTTCTCAAGTTGAACGTCATGGATCTGCAGTTCCTGCCGGGTGGTAATGTGGAGCGTGTCCGCTCCATATTTCTTCGACAGTTGAGCCACCAACTTTAGTTGTGAAGGAGTAATCCCCCCAGCCGCACAGCGGATGCGAACCATGAAGGTGTTATCCTTGCGTTGCTCGTAAACGCCGAACGGAACCCGGTGAACTTTCAATGCAGCAGCTTCGAGCCGTCCGTTTTGAAAATCCTGGATCTTCTTTTCGAGTTCATCGATTTCGAGGCTCAGGGAGGCAGGAATGGTGTAGAACATAACTAATCAGTCCTCAATGATGTGGAGAGTTTCTGGTTCAACCTGACCGTCGCGGATGCGGAAGGATTTCACATCGGGCACGGCCCCAGCGAGTGAGACGATCACGTAACTCAGCGAAGGATCGTTGGCCAGACGAATGTCTTCCTGGGAAGGCCGAGCCGGGGTTGCCGGATGGCTGTGATACACCGCCTTGAGGCGGACGCCCTCAGCACGCATCCGGCGGACGACAGCAAACTGTTCGGCCGGTTCGAAGCTGAAATGTTCCGATGAGGCATCAACATTCTTTAAGCGAAACGAAGTCGTGATCAGGTCATCATTGCCGGCCAGATACCCGCAGGCCTCAATGGGAGTCTCGACACGGGCATGGCTGATCAGTTCGGTGATGACGGAAGCTCTAATGTTCATATTAGTGGTTTTTCAGGTCGCAAGCCGCTGCGGGCTGTTCATCGAACAACGCGGTGATTGTCGGATTATCGCCACAAATCGGGCACTGAGGATTGCGCTTCACTTTTACCTTCCGGAAGTTCATTTCGAGCGCTTCGAAGGTGAGCAGAGCGTCAGTCAGCAGTTTGCCAGCACCCGTAACGTGCTTCAGCGCTTCGGCGGCTTGGATAGTTCCTAGCATGCCGGCAATAGCGCCTAACACGCCCGCTTGAGAACATGTTGGCACCACACCGGTGGGGGGTGGTTTAACAAAAACGCAGCGATAGCAGGCACTCTTCCGTGGCAGGACCGTCATCGTCTGGCCGTTAAAGCGAAGGATGCCTCCATGTGAGTAGGGGATTCCGGCAAGGACGCAAGCGTCGTTGATGAGAAACTTGGCTGCAAAATTGTCCGTGCCGTCGATGACGAAATCATAACCTTCGATAAGGTGACCAATATTCTCCGCACTGACGAACACATGGTGCGTTTGCACGGCAATGTCAGGATTGATGGCGCGCATCTTAGAAGCGGCAGATTCGACCTTCAGGGTTCCCACATCCGTGGTGTGGTGAATGACCTGACGTTGGAGATTTGACAGGTCGACTTTATCGGCATCGGCAACCCCCAGAGTCCCAACGCCGGCGGCAGCGAGGTAGAGCCCGACGGGTGCCCCCAGGCCTCCTGCGCCGATGATCAGCACTTTAGATTTGTAAAGCCGTTCTTGGCCTTTAATTCCGATCTCTTTGAGAATAATGTGACGGCTATAGCGTTCGAGCCGTTCTTCGGTGAAAAAGTCCATAAACTAGATAGCGGCGGTCAGGTCTTCAATGATATCATCGGCATCCTCAATGCCGACCGAAAGCCGGAGCAGGTTTTCAGTTACCTCCATCCGGGCTTTTTCATCGGGCGAGTATTCGCAGAAAATTGTCGAGGCCGGGTGAATGATTAGGGTTTTATTATCGTGAATGTTGGTCGCCCTGCGCACGACTTTGCATTTGTTCATCAGGGCAAAGCAGGTCTCGCGGTTTTCCAGGGAAAACCCGAGCAGGCTGCCAAATCCATTTTGAAACTGCGAACGAGCCACTGTGTGGTAGCGCGAGCTCTCCAGCCCCGGATAGATGACGTCTTTCACCCTTGGTGACTTCGATAATGCGTGTGCGACACGTAATGCATTGGAGCAGCTTTTGTGCAATCGAAGATCCAAGGTCTCCAGACCTAAAGTCTGGAGGTAAGCGTTTTGGGGAGAGAGGCACGCGCCGAGGTTGCGATAAATCTCCCGGCGCAGGAAAACGAGTAGTGCCATCGGACCACACTTTTCGGCCCAGGGACGCACTTTGGGATTCTTGCCCCAATCAAAGATACCGTTATCGATGATGATGCCTCCCACGGAAGTCGCGCCGCCAGAAATGCTCTTGGTGCTGGAGATTACTTCCACGGCTACCCCGAAGTCCTTCGACCTAAAAAGAAACGGAGTCGTGACCGTGCCATCGACTATTACTGGCACTCCGCGGGCGTCCGCAATGCGTGTGACCATTGCCATGTCGGCCACCTGCAGCTGAGGATTCGTTATGGTCTCTAGGAAAACCGCCCGGGTGTTTTCGTTCAACGCGGCTTCCAACTCTGCCGCGTTGGTCATGTCGACGTAGGAGACCTGCAAGCCCCAGGGTTTGAGGGTTTGCTCAAAAAGCGAATAGGTGTTGCCGAACAGAAACTTCGAGGTGACAACGTTTGTGCCCGCTTCTGCTAATGCCATGATCACGTTCGCAATGGCGGCCATTCCGGAGGAGACCGCCAACGCCCCCTTTGCGTCTGCTAGTAGACGAACGCGGTCCTCAAATTCAGCCACGGTAGGATTTGAGATACGCGAATAGGAGTGGGCCAGACGACGGCCCTCGAAGGCTTGCTGCATCTCCAGGGCCGTTTGGAATTCAAAGGCCACGCTGTCATAAACTGCCGGGCGCAACGTCCCGTGCGGGTCCTTTTGCCGCATGCTGCCGTGGATGGCTTTGGTGGCAAAACCTTTCACCAGCCGCTTCCTCCGCCCAGAAAATAGAGGAAGTCTATCTCGTCGTTGTTCTGAAGTGCCGTCGAAGCATACTGTTTGCTGTCCACGAAGCTCCCGTTGAGCTGGACGCTCACGGTCTCCGGGTGCTCCACGTTGTTCAGAGCGAGCAGATCCGCCACTGTGAGGGAAGCTCTATCAACTGCCTGGGATTCGCCGTTTACTTTAAGGTTCATAATTAGATCGCAAAATCGTTGTAGTCGGGTTTGGCCGCTTCGGCCGGAGGTAGAAGCAGACCGGCCGCGACGGTTGCGTTAGTGCCCTGCTCAATGAGGATAAATGAGCCGGTCAGCCGGTTCGTCGAGAAACCATCGAAGACCAGGGGTTGGGAGGTCTGCAGTCGAATCTCGCCGATGTCGTTTAGCCCAAGTTCGGCAGGATCCAGTTCCGGTTCCAATTTGGAGATGTTGATCCTGTTATCCAGCTTGGTGACCACTGCTTGGACAGTTCGAGTGGTATGCTTAAGAAAATACTTCTTACCACGTTGGACTGGTTTTGGATGCATCCAGCAGATCCTGGCGTGCAGATCAGTGCTGGCACCCGGCAACTGGTCAGGGCCGATGACCATGTCTCCGCGGCTCACGTCAATATCGTGCTCCAACACAAGCGTGACGGATAGCGGACAAAAGGCTTCCTGCAATGAGCCGTCATAGGTGAAGATCTCTTTAACCGTGCTGACCGAGCCGCTGGGCAGCACCATAACTTTTTGGCCGACCCGCACGATCCCACCTGCTATCTGGCCGCTGAAGCCCCGAAAATCGTGCAGTTTAGGATCAGTGGGGTTGTTTGGGCGATTCACCCATTGGACCGGCAGTCGGAACCCGTTTAGATTCCAATCGCTGGCGATGTGAACGGTTTCCAGATGCCCTAGCAATGTCGGGCCTTGGTACCAGGGGGTCTTTAACGAGGCGCTGACGACGTTGTCTCCATTGAGTGCACTGATTGGGATGAACTTTACGTCCTTGATATCCAACCGGGGCAGGAAGCTTTCAAACTCGTCGCGAATCTCACGAAATCGTTCTTCACTCCAATTGACCAAGTCCATCTTGTTCACTGCGACCACCAGGTGCGGAATGCGCAGCAAAGAGGCAATATAAGTATGCCGGCGGCTCTGCTCGATTACTCCAGAGCGCGCATCCACCAGAACGATCGAAAGATTAGCATTCGAAGCCCCTGTAACCATGTTCCGCGTGTACTGAACGTGGCCTGGCGTGTCGGCGATGATGAATTTGCGCCTTGGTGTGGCAAAATACCTATAGGCAACGTCGATCGTGATCCCTTGCTCGCGCTCAGCCCGAAGGCCGTCGGTGAGGTTGGCAAGATTGATCTGGCCACCTCCCGTGATATCGGCGGAGCGCTCCAGCGCCTCAATCTGGTCTTCCATCAGCGACTTCGAGTCGAAAAGTAATCGCCCGATGAGAGTCGATTTTCCATCATCCACGGAGCCGCAGGTGTTAAAACGGAGAATATCAACGGGGTGACCGGTAGGGACGGTTGGGGCAAATGGATTTCTAACCGATTCCAGTGAGACCCGGGTACTGCTTTCTGAAATTGATGGAGCTAGCAAACTCATATATAAAAATTCGTGCGGGTCAGAAGTAACCCTGCTTTTTTCGATCTTCCATGGCAGCCTCAGAGGCCTTGTCATCGGCGCGACTGCCGCGCTCTGTCACGCGGGCGGCCGCAATTTCGGCGATGATGTCGTCTACGGAATCGGCAGGCGACTCCACCATGCCGGTGCTGATGATGTCGCCAATGGTTCGGACCCGGACGATGAGGTCTTTGACCTCCTCCTTGGGTTTGAGTGTCAGCAAAGAACTGACTGGCAGCCATTGGCCGTGCCTGCGAACGCACTTGCGAGGATGGCTGAAATAGATTGTTGGAACCTCCAGGCGCTCGCGAAGGATGTATTCCCAAACGTCCATTTCTGTCCAGTTGCTCAGCGGGAATACCCGCATGTGCTCGCCCGTGTTCACCCGGGCATTGTAAACATTCCAGATCTCCGGACGCTGGTTCTTAGGATCCCATTGACCGAAAGCATCACGGAAACTGAAGAACCGCTCTTTGGCGCGGGATTTTTCCTCATCCCGCCGAGCACCGCCAATGCAGCAGTCGAAACGGAATTCCTCGACGGCAGCCAGAAGGGTCGGGATTTGCAAACGGTTACGACTGACCTCGCCTGGGGAAGGGACGGCGATTCCCGCTGCGATGGCGTCCTCGACTTTTCGAACGATGAGCCGCGCTCCTAATTGTTTGGCACGCCGGTCACGAAAATGATTAAGCTCCGGAAAATGATGCCCGGTATCCACGTTCAACAATGGCATCGGAATCTCCGAAGGCCGGAAGGCCTTCTCCGCTAAACGCAGCAAGCAGATGGAGTCCTTGCCTCCGGAAAACATGATGCATGGCCGCTCAAATTCGGCGGCCACCTCGCGCATGATGTGAATGGCCTCGGTCTCGAGATGCTGGAGATGATCCAGGTGATAACTGGACTTCATATGCCAGATCCTGCGACTTCCATAACGGCTTTACCTCCCCACGTGGCATGGAGGCCGCACTCACGTTTGTCATCGGCCTTGGCGGGATCGAAGTAATCCCATTCATTTGGCAGTTTATGCTGGGCCAAATACGACTCCAGGTCGGTGTCTGACGAATAGAAGAGCGGGCTGACTTTGAGAGTGCCGAAGTTTGCATCGTGACTGACGATGTCCAGACCTGCGCGGTTAGGGTTCTGGATTTTGCGCAATGCCGTTATCCAGACTTTAGGCGCCAATTCCCGCATTCCGCGTTGGAAAGGCTCCAACTTCATAACCGCGCTGAATTCCTTCAAAGAAGCTTCGTTTTCAGGGCCGGGTATGGGTCCATAGACAGCATCTCGGTGGGCCGACGTCATTTTTGGAACAAAAGCCTTTATGTTAAGCTTGAGCAACCTCTTGAGTTCCTCGGCATGCTGATAAGTAGCGGGCCGATTGTAACCGTGGTCTACCCATAGCACGGGAATGTTCGCTTGAACCTGGGTGCAGAGGTGCAGCAAGACTGCCTCGTAGGGCCGAAAATTCGTGGAAACCACCGCCCGACCTTCCGCCTTGGCGATGGCCCAGCGGACAATCTCGATGGGAGGAGTGGACCGGAGTGCAGCATTCCACTGCGCGATCTGTTCAGAATTCATACTTTAAGAGGAAGTGGTGGTCAGCTCAGACACGGTTTTGCGAGCATGGTCAGCGAGGATGGTGCTCAGGTAGCGCTCCCCGGTGCTGCATCCAATTGTAACGATCAGCTTGCCTTTGTTTTCCGGACGTTTGGCGACTTGGAGCGCCGCCCACACATTGGCTCCGGTGGAGATGCCGGCGAGAATACCTTCTTCGGTCGCAAGCCTTCGAGCGGTGTTGATGGCGTCATCGTTGCTGACGGTGAGCACTTCATCGAGAATTTGGAGATTCAGATTCTTCGGGACGAACCCCGCGCCCGTACCCTGGATCTTGTGAGGCCCGGCTTTAACCTGTTGGCCATTTCGAGTCTGGGTAATGACAGGAGAATCTTTTGGCTCTACCGCGATGGACTGAAATTCTTTCTTCCGTGACTTGATGACTTCGCTGATCCCGGTAATCGTTCCGCCTGTTCCAACAGCAGCGACGAGAATATCTGCCCTGCCATCTGTGTCGCTCCAGATTTCCTGGGCTGTTGTTTGCCGGTGAGCTTCAGGGTTGGCGGCATTCGTAAACTGCTGAGGAATCCATGAATCCGGTATATCCTTCCTGAGTTCCTCGGCTTTCCTGATTGCGCCCGCCATCGCCTCGTGGCCCGGCGTAAGCACCACCCTGGCCCCGAGTAGCGCCAGCAGTGTGCGTCGCTCCAGGCTCATCGTTTCGGGCATGGTCAGAATCAGCTTGTACCCGCGCGCCGCAGCGACAAACGCAAGGGCTATCCCTGTGTTCCCGGATGTGGGTTCTATAATGGTGGTGTGCGGCGTCAGAATCCCTTCTTTTTCCGCTGCAGCCACCATTGCATGGCCAATCCGATCCTTAACGCTGCCAAGTGGATTGAAGAATTCGCCTTTCAACGCAATCGTTGCCTGTGCGACATCGATCAGCCGATTAAGCCTTATCAGAGGGGTGCGGCCAACGGTCGCTAATATGTCTGATTTGAGAGCCATTTGTGTTAAACTACACAATCTTGTTGTAGATTACGTATGTTAGGATGGCCGCAATTGCAGCGGGTTTCTTAGCCGATATTGTCTTTTAATCACCAAATCTTGCGCATCTTGACGTACATTTTAATATCGCCCTATGAAACTATCGCTTAGAGGGGAGTGCGCACTGCGAGCCTTGGTCGCACTGGGTGAAAGCTACGATGGCGATGTGGTGTCAATGCAGATGGTTTCAGAGCAACAGGAAATGCCCAAACGCTTCCTTGAACAGATCTTCAACGACCTTAGATCCGGGGGCTTCGTCGAGAGCAAACGCGGAATTGCCGGGGGCTACCGTTTAGCGAGGCCTGCCCACGAAATCACGGTGGCCGAAGTGATCCGACACATTGACGGCACCTTGAGACCGATGCCTGCAGGGGGAAAGAAGCCGAAGCCCAATTCGCAAGCTGCGGGGGCTCAGATGGCGATTCGCGGGGTGATGAGGGATGTCAGGGATACCATCGTGAAGTTACTCAGCCAGGTCACGGTTGCCGATCTTTGCGAGAGATCCCGGGCTGTGCAGATACGGACCGGCGTTCCTGATTACACGATTTGAAATTCTCGAGACCGCGCAGGTGCCGCGCGACGGACCCACGATGCGGTCGCCTTATTGCGCGAGTAATCGAAAGAAACGTCGGTCTGAATCGATAGCAATGGTTTGAGGGCTTGCCCCCGAGAGCGGACTCCAGGGGCCAGTGACAGATTCGGATGTTTGCAGCGTTCCCTGCCCACCCCACTCCAGCAGCATGGATTGCCCGTCGCGCCGAATGGAACGGAAGACCGGCGCGAGACGACGTCGCACGTAGATGCCGGGCTCGGCGAGGATATGAACCCAATTGTCATCCGCGACGATCCCGTACGGGAGGCTGCCACCAGGGGGGCTAATCGCAATTTCCGGCGCTAACCAGGTGGCGCCATAGTTCGGTGAGGAGATGTAGCCCAGGGGAGTGGAGGGATTCCCAGGCGGCCCATGAGCCCAGGCGATATGGACACGGCCACCAGGCGTCATCCATACCTGGTGGTGGTCCCTGATAATGTTCGTGTCCGTGGAAAGGACCTGGTCGCCCGGAAGCAAGGCCAGGCCTTGCCAGGAGTTGCCTGCATCAGTCGACCGGTTGAAGCCCAGTCGTGCTGTGGGAAGTGCGCCACCGGTGGATGGCCGCTCGCGTTGCCAGACAGCGATGACGCGCCCGTCGGCGGCGGCAATCTGTTGGCGTGCTTGTACATCACTTTCAGCTGAGATTTCGCCAATGATGATTGGCTGACCCCACGTCGCGCCGTTGTCCGTGGAGCGCATATAAGTGCTCCTTCCACCGTATGAGTTCGTGCTCACTTTTGCGCCAAAGCACACGTGAACGAGGCTGTCCTCCACCGCCATTCTGGCGCTAGCGTCTGCCTGCGCGTAGAGGAGAACACCCGGATCCCAATTAAGGCCTTCGTTCAGCGAACGGAAGTAGAATACGCCCACGCCGTAGCCGTTGTCGTTGGGCCCGGACTGCCCGCCGAAAACATGGACTGTGCTTCCCCTGGCGATAATATTCGCCCGCCGGATTTCTTGTCCGGGACGAGTGATGCGGATTGGAGCGCTCCAGGACGTTCCGTTGTTTGTTGATTTGCGAAAATCCAATGGTTGGCTGTAAGCGCCCATGTCGCCCGCTGCCGTTAACAGAAATACCGTGTCCCCGGAAGCGAACAGTCCGCCATATTGCATTGGGTAGTTTCCGGAGCTAAGAGCGACCAACGAAGGCGGACTCCAGGTTGCTCCGTTATCGGAGGATGAACGGTGAACAAGATTGCCATTGCTGTGCCCGACCACATGAACCCGGTTTCCAAGAGCCAGCCGCCCATACGCTGAGACCAGCGGCAGAGGCGATGACCACAACGGTGTCAGGGGTGGTTCCACACCAGCGAGTGCGGCGATTTCGTCAGAACTGAGGGCTGCTGTGTAGATTCGCACGTCATCGATTAAACCTTTGAAGAAGAGTTCGTCGGTCGACTGATGACGAGCGCCAATCCTTAGCTGCAGTGTGTTATCGACTGATTGGCCGGCGAGTGCTGCGAGGCTGTACTGGGTGCCTGTGGGCAGGCCGTCAACGTAGCGGATCATGCTGCCAGCCCGATTGAAGACCACCGCGACATGGTGCCATTTCCCGTCATTCACCGTTTTCCCGTCGCCGGCGAAAATATTGACCGTGCCGCCGTTTGATTTGTGGATTACCGCGCCGAGGGTTCCATTGCCGGAGATGCTCACTCCCCACCCGTCCGGATGGCTGCCCCCAATCCATCCCATTTTCGTCACGACCATCCCGGAAGCCGTTGTTTTGACCCAAGCGGCAACAGTCCAATCGCGAAGTCCAAGATCCAGCCCAGTTCCCGATGTGCCACCGACCATGGCGTCCGAGGCGAATGCGTAAGAGTTCGACCCGCTGAAAGCCAGTGCATAATTCGAGATTCCGGGGACAAAGGCCGCGCTTTCAATTGCGAGCGCGTGATCGTTGCCTGAGGAGTCTAGTGCCATGCTGCCGGTGCCTTCATCCAATTTCCAATGGGTGACCAAATTGGTTTGAACTTGTGCCACAGCAGCAGTTTCTGTGCGAAGAACGCAGAAGCTGACCAGGAGGAGGAAACGGAACAGAAATAGTTGCCGCTGAGCGTCGCATTCTCCAGAGGACTTGAGATTGGCGGTGCTATCCATGTTAGGTGATTCTCGCCTGTTCTCCTGAGAATTCCCACTTCTTTTCTGGTTTTCACAACTGAGTCGCAATCACAGCCAAAGTTTGCGAATTTTGGGTGCTTGAACTCTTCAAAAACCAAAGACCCTGGCCTGTCGGCCGCTCCGGATCAGCCATTCTCTCGCGGGGAAGGGTTTCACAAAATATCCAATCCCGTGCATTTCTTGAGAGGAACGCGGTGCAGCACGATTCGCAGCCGCCCGCCCGCGGGCGGAAGCGTTTCCAAATGAAACGTGTAGGTCGCCGATTCACAGGCACTATGGCGGTTATGGCGGATGTAAGGTGCTGCGGTCTTGGTGTCGCTGATGACGCGCCCTTCTGCGTCCGTCGTTTGCGCGTGCAAATGACCCGGACCGGGATAATGCGCGCCAAGGCCCCGGCCGCGAAGATTTCCCGCCACGAAAAACCCTTCCCCGTCGCGATAGACGCGCGGCGGGGTCACTTCAATGCCGCCGCTGGACTTTGCTTCTGTCGGCACGCTCACCCGTTCCATCTTCCAAGAGGCGCATCCGCCGACGACAAGAAGCAATCCAATCAAACCCATTGCGACACCAGCCCGTGCGGCGCGATTTCTGAGTAGCAATACGTAAATCATATTATTGGTCTTCACTTTCGTTTCAGGAGTCGAAGCGCATTGGCAATGACCACCAACGTCGCTCCGGTATCAGCCAGAATCGCCAGCCAGAGGCTGGTGTGGCCAGACAAGGCGAGCAGGAGGAATACGGCCTTAACGCCGAGCGCGAAGGCGATGTTCGCCTGGATGATGCGGACGGTGCGTCGGCCAAGCTGAATGGCTTCGGCCACTTTGCTCAAGTCATCCTGCATCAGCGCAATGTCCGCTGTTTCAATCGCCGTGTCCGTTCCCGCGCTGCCCATCGCAATGCCCACGCTTGCCGCGGCCATCGCGGGAGCGTCGTTAACACCGTCGCCAATCATGCCGACGTGTTTATGTTGCGCCAACAGTTCGCGGAGTCGATCGATCTTCTGGTCTGGCAGCAAATCGCCTATGGCCTCATCAATGCCGACTTGTTTGGAAATCGCGTCCACGGTTCGTTGATTGTCGCCGCTCAACATAACGACCTTTTCGACACCGGCGACGTGTAGGGCCTTGATCGCTTCGGCGGCATTGGGGCGGACTGTGTCGGCGACCGCAAGAATACCCAGCACTTCGCCGGTGCAGCCTTCGTGGGGTTTATGGCCGACGATGACGACTGACATAGCCCGGACTTCCAGTTCACCCAGCTTCCTTTCCAGTTCCTCGGAACAGACTGCGGACTCGTGGGCGAAGCGATGGTTTCCGACGAAATACAGGTGTCCGTCCAGTTGCGCTTCCGCTCCGCGTCCGGTTTTGGACTGATAATTCTCGCTGCGCGGGAATTGGATCTTCTTTTCCTCCGCATACTTCACGACGGCTTGGGCCAGCGGATGTTCCGAGTGCGTGTCAACCGCAGCGGCGATGCGTAGGATTTCCTCCTCGGATTTCCCGTTCCACGGAATCACTTGTTGAACGCGAGGTTTGCCTTCGGTGATTGTGCCGGTCTTGTCCACTGCGAGGGCTTTGAGTTTCCCGATTTCTTCCATGAACACGCCGCCCTTGATGAGCACGCCGCGTCGCGCCATCGCGGTCAGGCCGGAAACAATCGAAACCGGAGTTGAAATAACCAGCGCACATGGACAGGCAATGACAAGCAGCACGAGCGCGCGATACGTCCATTCCAGCCATGTTCCATTGAACAGCAACGGCCCGGATAGCAGGACCAGAATGGCAACGACGAAAACCGCAGGGGTGTAAATCTTCGCGAAACGGTCAACGAACCGTTGCGAGGGCGCTTTCTGACTCTGGGCTTCGCCGACGAGCTTGATGATTCTTGCCAGCGTGGTGTCGGTCGAAGCTTTGGTGACTTTCACTTCAAGCGAGCCTTCGCCGTTGATTGTGCCCGCGAACACGGTGTCGCCGGATTGCTTCTCCACCGGCATGGACTCGCCCGTGATGGGTGCTTGATTGATGTCGGATTGGCCGGTGATGACAACGCCATCCAGCGGCACACGCGCTCCCGACTTGATGATAATTGTCTCGTCAATGCCCACTTCCTCTACCGCCACTTCCTGAATCTGACCGCTTCGTTGCACCAGCGCGGTCTCAGGCGTTAGTTCAAGCAGCGATGCAATGGCCCGACGCGCGCGGCCGACGCTGAACCCCTCGAGCAATTCCGACAAAGCGAACAGAAACACGACTGCCGCCGCTTCCGTCCATTCCCCGATGCACGCCGCGCCGACGACGGCAACGCTCATCAGCACGTTCATATCGAGCGAAACGTGGCGCAGTGCTCGAATCGCCTTCGGAAAAATGAACCAGCCTCCAGCAAGTATGGCGATGACGGCGGCGGCTTTTCCGTAAGGCGCAAAAAGATTCTGCCACTGCAATAGGAGCGACGCGCCCGTGAAGATGCCGGAGACAATAACCAAAATCAGATGAATGCGGCTCGCATCACCGCCGTGTTCATCTTCGGTGTGGTTTCCATCCGTCGTTGAAGCCTTCAACCCCGCTGTGCCGATGGCTTGAATCAATTGTTCCGGTGTGACGCGCTGGTCGTGAAGAATTGTCGCCGTCCCCGCCATGAGATTTACTTTGATTTCACCAACCCCGGCGAGCGGTTTCAGCACCCGCTCAAGCGCGGCGATTTCATCCGGACAATCCATCCCGGAGACATGCAGGGTCGTCCCTGCTTTGCCATCCGTCGCGGGAGAGGAGGCTTTACTCTTGTCGCGATTATCTTGCGCACCGTTCCCGCAACTGTTGCAATATTCACTCATTGTTGGTCGCCTGGTGTGATCCGTCCAGCGGCACGGCGGAAGCCGGAGCGTTGGTCTTCCCGGTACGATGATAATGCTGCTCGTGCCGCTGTTTCGCCCAATACCGCAGCCAAAAGAAATCGGCGACCATTAGCCCGATGGACACGAGCACAACACCGCCGATCATTAGCCACATTCGGCGTAGTTCTCTGCGGCGTTGCTCGACTTGCTTTGTTGACCGCTCGGCAAGACGCGCGGCTTTTTCGGGTGACAGCCATCGGCTCATGAAGAGGTCGGCGGTTGATAGGCGGCAACGTGCTTAGCGCAGGAGCCGTCGGCGCTTCTTGTACGACAACATAACATCTTAATCATCTTGTTGGTTGCACTACTGGTGGGTATCGCGTTCTCCGGTGCGGATTTTCACGGTCTGCTCAATGGGAATCACAAAGATGCGTCCGTCTCCCGCAAGCCCGGTGTGGGCCGAAGTCTGGATGGCCTGCACCACTGATTCCACTAGAGCATCGGGCACCATGATTTCCAGTTTAGTCTTCACGACCTGATCGAACGTGCCCTGCTCGGCGGACAACCCGTTCGCCGCCGAAACGGTCATGGCCGGCAGATCCTTGATTTGGCGCAGGGCGTGGATCACTTCTTCCAAGCGTGAGGGCTTGATGATGGCTTTGATTTCTTTCATGGTTTGCTTTCGTTGAGTGTTCTCCTCGTGTTAGACCTCGACTTCGGCGGCCTTCTTGCCTTTAAACAGGGTGTAAAGCGCCGGCAAAACCAGCAGTGTCAGCAGTGTGTTGGTGAAGATGCCCCCAATGACCACCGTGGCCAGCGGGCGTTGCACTTCGCCGCCCACACCCACGTTCACCGCCATCGGAATGAATCCGACCGCCGCCACCAGCGCCGTCATCAGCACCGGACGCAACCGAACCAGGCAGCCCTCGCGAACCGCCTTCTCCAATGGCGTCCCGGCTTCAAGCTTCTGCTTGATGAACGTCACCAGCACCAAGCCGTTGAGAATGGCCACGCCGCTCAACGCGACGAATCCAATGGCTGAACTCACCGTGAATGGCAGACCGCGCAACCACAGGGCCAGCACGCCACCCACCAGGCCGAGCGGAATGCCCGACGCCACAATGAACACTTCCCGCAGGGTCTTCAGACTAAAAAACAGCAGCACGAAGATGAGGGCCAAAGCCATTGGCACGACAAACAAGAGTCGCTGATTTGCACGCTCCATGTTCTCGAACTGCCCGCCCCATTCGATGGTGTAGCCTTCGGGCAGTTTGACTTGCGCCATGATCTTCTCCCGGCCTTCGGCGACGAAGCTTTTCACGTCCCGCCCGCGAACATTGCATTGAACCGTGATACGCCGTTTGCCCCATTCGCGGTTGATGGTCGACGGGCCTTCCATCTCCGTGATCTTTGCCACCTGGTTCAAAGGCACCACTGGACCCGCGGCTGTGGGAATGAGCGTCGCGGCCAGTGCGTCTGGATCGGTGCGCTGCTTGTCCGGCAACCGCACGACCAGCGGGAACCGCCGCTGCCCTTCACGCACGTCGCCCACGCGGCGTGAGCCGACCGCTTCGACGACGTTCAGCACGTTGCGGGTGGGCACGCCGTAACGGGCGATGGCCTGTGAATCCACGCGCACTTGCAGGAAGGTCTGCCCGGTCAATTGCTCGACCGATGCCTCGCTCGCGCCGCGCATCCCGGCGAGCACGGCTTGGACTTCAGCGCCCAACCGCCGCAGTTCCTCCAGATCGTCGCCATATACCTTGATGGCGATATCGCCACGCGCCCCAGCGATCATTTCATTGAGCCGCATTTCAATCGGCTGGCTGAATGAGGGCTTCAAACCCGGCACCTGGTTCAGCACGTCGCGCATTTTCTCGGTCAACTCCCCCTGCGTGCGCGCCTTCTTCCACTCTCCCCTGGGCTTGAGTGCCAGGAAGAAATCGGCGAGCTCCACGCCCATCGGGTCGGTTGCCACTTCCGCCGTGCCCAGGCGTGTCCAGATGTGCTCGATCTCGTCTGGAAATTCCTTCATCAGCACTTGCTCAATACGGTCGTTCTGCGCCACGGCTTCATCCACGGAAATCCCCGCAAGGCGCACCGTGGTTCCCACAATTGCCCCTTCGCCGAGCTTGGGCAGAAACTCGCCGCCCATGCGCGACGCAATGAAAACGGCGCCAATGAACAGCACGGCGGCCCCCAGCAACGTGAGTTTGCGAAAGCGCAACGCCAGGTCCAGCGCTGGCTCGTAAAGGCGGTGCGCCAACCGGACCAGCCAGGGTTCCTTCTCTTTCACCTGCTTGGGGAGGAACATTGCGGCCAGCACGGGCGTCAGCGTGAGAGCGAGAATCAATGATCCGAGCAGCGCAAAAATCAGCGTCAGCGCCATGGGCTTGAAGAGCTTCCCCTCGATGCCTTCCAGCGTGAGGATGGGGAGGAACACAATCATGATGATGCCCACGCCAAACGCCACCGGTCGCGCCACTTCGAGCGGAGCATTGCGAAGCACCTCCTCACGCTCCGCTTTCGTTAGCACCCGGCCCAGTTCGTGTTGGCGGTCCACCAGCCGGCGCATCGCGTTTTCCACCATCACGACAGCACCATCCACAATCAGACCAAAGTCCACCGCGCCGAGGCTCAACAGACTGGCGGAGATGCCCGTCTGCAACATGAGATTGCCGGCAAACAGCATCGAAAGTGGAATGGCCACCGCCACAATCAACCCGGCTCGCAGGTTGCCGAGGAAGGCAAACAGGATGGCAATGACGAGCAATGCCCCGGCCAGCAGATTGTGTTGGACGGTGCGAATCACATTGTCCACGAGTTCCGTCCGGTCGTAGAGCACTTCTAATTTGATGTCCGGCGGCAGAAACTTCTGCACTTCTGCCAGCTTGGCTTTGAGCGCATGGGTTACCACCGCGCTGTTCTCACCCATCAGCATGAAGCCTAGCCCCAGCACCGCTTCGCCACGACCGTCCGCCGTGACGGCACCGCGCCGAATTTCGTGGTCCTCCCTCACATTAGCCACGTCGCTCACACGCACCGGTGTTCCGTCGTGACTGGTGATGACGATATTGGCGATCTCCTGGACGTTCGTGGTCAGACCCACGCCGTGCACCAGCAACGACTCGCCGCCCCGGACAATCTGGCCGCCGCCCACGTTCTGGTTGTTTGCCTGCAACGCCTCGACCAGTTCCTCGAACGTCAGCCGGTATTTGATGAGCCGGTCGGTCTCCACCACCACATGATATTGCTTCTCGAACCCACCCCAGGTGTTCACCTCGGCGACACCGGCAACCTTGCGTAATTCCGGCTTCACCACCCAATCCTGTAACACGCGTAGTTCGGTCGGAGTGCGATTCGTGTCGGTGGACCTCACGACGTAGTGGAATACCTCACCCAACCCGGTGGCAATGGGGCCAAGCTGCGGTCGCTCCAATCCCTCTGGCAGTTCGACCGTCTGGAGCCGCTCCATGATCAGTTGCCGCGCCCGGTAAATGTCGATGGTGTCGTCGAAGGTCGCCACCACTTGAGACAGGCCGAACTTCGAGATGGAACGCACGTTTTGGAGGCCCGGCAATCCGCTGACGGCTAGTTCAACGGGAATGGTGATTTGCGCCTCAGTCTCCTGCGGATTCAGCGCCGCCGCCGTGGTGTTGATTTGCACCTGCACCGGCGTGGTGTCCGGGAAGGCGTCAATGGGGAGGATGCTCAAGGACCGCCCGCCGATGACGACGAGCGCCGCTGCCAGCACACAGACCAGCAGGCGGTTCCTGAGCGAAAAAGTAATAATCCAGTTTAGCATTGGGGTGGTTCTTCAAAAGGGTTGTGGCTAGTCATCCGCGCAGCCTGCGCCCAGGCGCGACATCAGCATGGCTGACTTGACCGCGAAGGCGTGACTCACGGCGATTTGTTCCTCGGGTTTCAAGCCCGCCAGGACTTCCAGCCGTCCGTCATACTTGGCTCCGAGTTGCACCGCTCGCGCGTCGAATAGATCGTTCGCCAGCTTTACAAACACGAACGGCTTGCTCTCGACGTGTTGGATGGCCGACGGCGGCACCAGCATCGCTCCCTCGGCCTGGCGCGTCAGAATCCGCGCGGCGGCGAACATCTTGTCCTTGAGGAGACAGTCCGGATTAACGAACTCCGCGCGGGCGCGGGCCATCCGTGTACGTTCATCCACCCCCGGACCGACCCAGGTCAGCTTCCCGGTGAAGACTTTGCCGGGCAGGGAATCCACCCGCAGTTCCACGGTCTGTCCCACTTTAACCCGCGCCAGGGTTCTTTCCGGCACTTGAAGCATCGCCCAAACGGTCGAATGGTCCACCAGCGTGAACAGCGGCTTGCCCACGTCCACCAGGGCTCCGCGAACGGCTGTCCGTTCGACAATTTCGCCCGCGAATGGCGCGCGGACTTCCATCAGCACTTGCTCCTGTGGCTTCCGTCCCATCTCGTCAATCTGCTCTTCAGTGAAGCCCTGCGTGCGGAGTTGCTGGCACGCCGACCGGTGCGCGGCTTCCGCTTCCTCCAGCCCAGCCTGCGAAGTCACCCGGTCGGCGCGCAGCTTTCGTTCCCGGTCCAGGGTCTGGTGCGACAACACTGCCTTGGCCACCGCCTCCGCAATCGAGGCCGACCAAATCTTGGCCACCGCTTGCTTCTCCTCCACCTTGGTCCCCAAGTCCACGTCCACCGTCTGAACAATGCCGCTCACCGGCGCGGCGATTTGGGCCAGCTTGTTCTGGTTGAAGCTTACTTCCGCCACGCACTCGACCGCATCTGCGATAGCGCCGGTTTCAGGCGTAGCCGTCTGGACGCCGACAATCGCCATCGAGTTCGTCGAAGGCAGCCGGACCTTCATGCTCTCGCCCGGCTTGAGCTTGGCGGCCAGGTCGGGCTTGCACACCGCGCACTGCGCTTCCGGCACTCCGTGCTCGGTGCACATCACCACGCCATCTTTGGTTTCGGTATGCGCCTCGCCGTGTCCGCCTGCGCCATGCCCGTGCCCGTCATCCTCGCCATGCGCGGCGGACTCGCTCTGTTTCGAGCAGGCGGACAAGAGGGCAACCGCAGCCACCAGCGGCAGAACGGTCATCTTGCAAATCGTCATTGGTTTCATAGTTTTCAGTGTATCGTTCACTCGTTTACTTGGCGGGTGCAGGAGCGTGATCGCCTGGGGCGTGGTTGTGCCCCTGATGGTCATCTACTGCGGGCGAGTTGGTCTTGGCGTGGTCGTGACCTGAGTGGTCTTCAACGGTGGCTTTCCCGTGATCGTGGCCGTCCTTTTCGCTGTGCCCGGCGGGTTCGCTCTGCTTAGAGCAGGCAGTCAGCAGTGCCACGGCGGCAACACTCGCCAGCGCGGCGAGTTTCAGAGTCATTTTCGTTTTCATGCTATAATTCGATTTCATGTTTCGACAAAAGGGTCAGGGTTGAGATTTGTTTGGTTGTGGTTGAATCCCTCCTGCTGCAAGGGACTCCAGTTCAGCTTGGGCGACGTTCAGTTCGAGCAGTTTTTGCTGATAAGCGAGCCGAGCTTCAGCGGTGGTGCGTTGCGTATCCAACAGGTCAATGAAACCGAACTTGCCTTGCTCAAAACCGCTTTGCACCAACCGCAAGGCTTCGTTGGCTTTCGGCAGAATCCGCTCGCGGTAGTTGGTCACCTGTTCCACGGCGGTGCGAAACCGCGTGCTCGCCGTGCCCCAGGCCCGCAACAGACGCTGCTCGACCGCCGCCTGGTCGGCCTCCGCAATGCGGACGTTGGCTTGCGCTTCCTGCTTTTTGCCTTTCGAGCGGTCAATGATCGGGAGCGGCACAGAAATCCCCAATTGAATAATGGACTGGCCGGTCTCGCCGAGGCGTCCACCCGAAACGCCCATCCTCACATCCGGGTAGGGCTCAAGCCGTGCCCGCCTCAACTCCAACTCCGCCCGGCCTCGACTGGTCTTGACCGCCAGCACACTCGGGTGGTTTGGCAGCCATTGTTCCGGTCCTTGTTCAAGCAGTGTGAGGCTGGCAGTTTCCGCCAAGGCCCCCGACACAGGTGCTTCGGTTAAATCCGGGCGACCCAGCAACATGGCGAGGGTTTGCCGGGCAGTTGTCAACTCGCGCTGGAAACCCGAGAGTTCCGTCCGGGCCTGTTCGAGCGGGATCTCCGCGCGCAATTGCTCCTGATCAGCCGCTGCCCCTGCAGCCACTCGCTTCCGCGCGGTGGACGCGGAAGACTCCGCCACTTTCACCAACTCACCGGCTACATCAACCAAGCGTTCGGCGGCGAGCACTTGGTAAAAAGCGAATTTCACGTCGCGAACCAGCTCCACGTGGCGCAGGGCCAGTTCCGCTTCCGAGAGCCGGACGCCGGAAGCGCCGATCTGGCGGTCGAGCTTCTTCTTTCCTGGAAAAGGAATCGTCTGCGCCACGCCAATAGTCTGTTTGGAGTCCGAAAAGTTCCCTCCCCCGCTCACGGGCCAGTCCTCCGCTTCCAGCGTCAATTCCGGGTTCGTCCAAAGCTTGGCCTGATAAGCGCGACCGATGGCCGCATCTATGCGCCCGCTGGAAGCGCGCAGTTCAGGATTGTTCTCCAGCGCAAGGCGGACCGCTCCGTCCAGCGTCAGGACATTGGTCGCGGAACTCACCGGCGGCGGTGGCGCGGGCGAACCAGCCGCTTGGGCAGCGAATCCCAAGAAGCAGCCGCTGCTGAAGGCCAGCGAGCAGGCCAAGGCACGCAAAACCGTTGAATCAATTCTTTGCTTCATAAAGTTCAAAACAAGACACGGACACAAACAACCAACACAAAACGACTGGAGAACGGCAAATGAGAGTGCGCGGCGTCAGATCACACCACGACGAAGATAGAGTCCCGAACGGGACTACTTAGGAAGCAATGGAAGGCGCACGGGGAGGCAGGGCCGTGCGATGGGAGAACTGCCAGCCTTTGGGAAGTTCCGGCGGAGATTCCGAAGCGGGCAACGATGTGACTTGAGGCTCGATCAGCGGAACTTCAATCACCGAGGAAAGCAGGGCGAGGAGGAGTAGTGGTTGGGGCGCGGAGACAGACTGTTCTTCAGCCCGGTAATCTCCGCTCTCGACAACGCAACCGTCGCTTTCGCAATCCTTCGGGCTGGAAGCCCCTGTATCCACGAAGCAACAGGTCTTGAGGAAATCGAAACCGGGAACGCCCTCGAAAATGCAGTGCATTGACGCCAGCCCATAGAGAACCAGCGCCAACATCGCGGCAATTTTGGTGAGCTTGCTCACGGCGGATAGACTACACCACGGCAGGAATCGTTCAAACTTTATTCACAAATCCAAGGTTCTGATCGGTTTTCTCGACTCCAAACAGGTTTGAATCAACGCTCTACAAGTCCCGCCGACTTCATGGCTTGACCAGCCGATAGAAACGCCGGCCCGTTGCCTCGCTGACTGTTACCGTCCAGCGACCGCCGACCAGGGTGGGGTTCTGGGCCACCAAATCCCACGCTGCGCCACTCGTCTCAGCGGACGATTCCAATCGCCAATCCTGTTCCGCTTCCGGCCAGGAAAGGTTCACGCTTGTGCCATCACGGCGGACGGTGAGCGTTGGCGGAGGGAGCACTTCAAAGTTCTGCATCATCCCCGAATCCTCGTGTTCGAGGTTGTGGCAATGATGGACGAACACGCCGGAATGGGTGTCGAAGCGCGTGAGGACGCGCACCGTCTCGCCCGGATTCACCAGCACGGTGTCTTTCCAGCCGCCATCTTCGGGGGGCAGCGATGCGGCGCTGCTGCGGCTCAATACCTGGCAAAGCGCCGCGTGCGTGTGCATCGGGTGGGGCTCAGTGCCGGTGTTCCGGTATTCCCAAATCTCCACATCCCCGAACGGAACGCTGAAGTCCGTCCGCTGCATGTTGAAAAGCTGCCCGTTGATGGTGTGAACCATGCCGGACATCGCCAACGTGAAGACACGCGTGCGCTTGGCTTGTGCGGGGTTGAGGGGCGTGAACGGTTGCAGTGTCGCGGGAACAGTTGCATTTCCTGTCGCGGCGCTGTCCACGTAAAACCGCAACAAATCCATTTCCGTTCCCTGTTGCGGGCCGCCCATCATGCCTCCGCCGCCAGGGAAGCTGAGGCTCTTCAACACGACCGAAGCGCCAGTCGCGTAGGCTGAGAAGTCCACCAGGGCTTCCAAACGCTGTCCAGGCGCGAGCATTACCGAAGTCACGGACACGCGAGCGGCCAGCAGGCCGCCGTCTGCCAATCAAGTGGAACGGTCGTCCATCGCTGAGCGCGACCTTGTAGATGCGAGCGTTCGATCCGTTCAACAGTCGCAAGCGGTAAAGTCCGCGGTCTACCGACAGCCAGGCATCCGGCGTCCCGTTCACCAGCATCACATCGCCGAGGTAACCGGACATCACGTCCATCATGGATGGTGCATAGACCAGTTGACGAGAGGCGCTGACCCGCTTGTCCATGAACACGAGCGGCACATCATGGCTGCCGGAAGGTAAACCAAAGGCCACTTCCGTCGGGTCTTCGACGATGAAGAAACCGGCCACACCCGTGTAAGCCTGCTCTGCCGTCAGTTGGTCCGTGTGCGCGTGATACCAGCAAGTGCTGGCGCGCTGGCGGACGGGAAATCGGACTTCGTAGCTTTGCCCAGCGGCGACTTGGTCGCGCGGGTGACCGTCCATCCGTTCCGGGGCTAACACTCCGTGCCAATGGAGCACCAAGGGTTCGCCCAGGTTGTTTTGGACGCGTGCCGCGAACTCCTCGCCGCTTCGGACGCGAATCGTCGGGCCGGGCACTCCCCCGTTGATGGCAGAGACGGCTGTGGAATAGCCGGGCCAGATGGCGAGATTGGCGCGTGCCACGGTCAACGAGTCCCCAGACCAGTCAGCGGGAAGTCGCAAAGGATTGCCGGGGCGCGCGGACTGCGCCCGCAACCGGGTAAGCGGCAGGAACTGCATTCCCGCCGCGACCATCGCCGCGCCTTGCGCTGTGCGCCCAATGAATTGTCTGCGGTTTGTCTTCATCTCGGTGCGAAGCGATGCTCGGATCGTCAGGGTAGATTCAACAGAACGGGCCGATCAGCTCTGGTTTATGGGCTGGCCTGCAACCGCCAGAACATGTGTGGCCCTCCTGAATTGACCGTGCGAACCATCGTGCCTGGAGTGGGCATGAACATATCGGAATAGTTCGTCCAGTAGGTCAGATCGCTGGATGACTGCATCTGGAATTGCCAACCCATCATCATCGAACGGAACTCCAGATTTGCAGTGCCGGCCGTGCTTCCTGCCATCATCCGGAGGGAGGGAGCGGCTTCCATCCCAAATAGCGCCGTGATTTCTTCGGCGGTAAGCGCCCGGTTGTAGATGCGAACGTCGCTCATTGCCCCGAAGAACTGATACGGGACAGATCCCTGCCCGCCGAATCCCCCGAGGAACGCCATCGGATGTGCGCTCCGCTGCACCATCATCCCCATGCCCATCGGCATCCCGCCGACCGTCATCGAACCCGTCATCCGCTGCCCATTGATGTAAAGCCCGGAGTTCATCATATTCCCGTTGTTGAAAACTGCCGCCACCTGAACCCAGTGGTTCGAGAGCATCGGGCCGTAATCCGTGCCATAGACATCGGCCATGCCCCCGCTGAATCCAAATCGGCCGTTGCCTTCCTGCTGGAAGAGCAAACAATAATTCTGATTTGTGTTCCCCCAGCCAAACGGCATGGCAACAGGATTCGTGCTTCCGTTGACCCCACCGTCCCAGCGCATCCAGAGACAGACGGTGTTCTGACTGTTCGTGACCATGTTCACGTTCAGGTTGGTGAGCATGATCGCGTCCATGCCCCCGGCGAAAGCGATGCCGTGGCCTGGCTCTCCAAACCGGTTGGTGACCATCATCGGCGTCCCCATGATCCTCCCGTGCATCCCATGGCCGCTCACATCAGTGGCATCGCCATGCATGGGGTAGTGGGCGACCAGACCATTCGTCATCCAGTTCTGCCCGTGCGCCGATATCGTGAAGGCCAGAGCGAGCAACAGCGACGCCATCGCTGGCCGGAAGTGATTTGTGCCTGCACTCATACTGGACCGAGATTGCTGTATGTGCATAAGAATGCGTGTACACTATCATGGATCGGTTTGATGTCCAAAACGCTGGGGAGATCACGCTGTCAATGTTGATGCCCTTTGTGCTCGTCCATGCCAGGGGTCGGGCCAGCACCTTTCTTCATCACGCAGCGGGATATCCTCGCTGCTCCTTGCAGGTGTGCTTTACCACGCTCTTGGCCTGCTTGCCCACGCCTTGTCACGATCTTAGTGTCGCAGCCAGGGCATTCGTGGCGCTGGATGTTCGCCGACTCCTGCCGCCCGCCCTTGCCGATCGGCTGAAGACTTTCACCCAGGTGTCCTTGCACTTCGGGCAGGACATGACAATGGTGAACGTTTTGTCGATCTCTCCTTCTTGGGATTTAGGGCCGCTCAGGTCAACCAAGCAGTCGCACCCTCACGGAGGCTCTCCCGAAGATGATTGCGCGCGCGATAAATCCTGGTCTCCACCGCCTTCGCGGAGCAGTTGAGTATCCTTCCAATTTCAATTTGAGAAAGCCCTTCGTAGACCGCCAGGAGGAGCGGCTGCCGGAGCTCATCGGGCAAAGTCCCGATAGCCGCTTTAACAGCTTCGCTTCGTTCGGATTTCTGAAGTGATTCACCGGGACTCGGAGATGCATCCACAAACGTCTCTCCCAGAGCGGTTCCATCCTCGTGATTCTCAGCGTCCATGGAAACCTGCGGGTGCCGTCTGCGCCAGCGGTAGCGATCGCGAACGAGATTGCTCGCAATGGCATAAAGCCAGGTGCTGAACTTTTGCGTTGGATCGAATTTTGAGCGATTCTGGTATACGCGAACGAACGTCTCTTGGGCCAAATCGGCCGCATCGTCCTCATTTTGCAGCGAGCGCAGCAGGTAATGGAAAACCTTTGGGGAATGCCGCTCCATCAAAGCATTGAGGGCAGCGTCATGACCACCAGCTAGGCGGGCCATATCCTGCAAATCCTGTTCATCGCTGGTAACCTCGGGCATCGGTTTACCTTTAGTGCTGATGATTATGGGACTCGTCTGCCCGATGGTGCTGCTGCTCCATCGCTTCCCCTTTCAGGAAGGTCTGCTGCTCAACCCAAGCCAGATACCGACGGCCCTGCTCAGCCGGCATGGTGCGGCTCACCTCGAGAAAGTGCTTATACATCTCGGCTTCGCAGTCGGCTCGCATTTGCGCGCGCTTAGCCATCAGTTCCTGGATTTGGGGGGTCAACGCGGAGCTTTGCGCCATGTGTTGCTTTAGCCGGACGTTTTGCTCCTCAATGAGGCGACAACGTACAGCACAGCCCGGCAGGTAGGCCTGATGCAACGCCACAACCCGGTCGTATTCGGCGTCGCCGAGCTTGAACTCCTTCTTGAGCCAAGCCAATTCCGGCTGTGGCTCTTTCATCAGCGCGCGGGACCCAGCGGTTCCTGCGAAATAGCATACCGCAAACGCCGCGATGCTCCCGAGGAGACCCAATAACAAAATCAAAGTGGTCTTTTTCATCGGCTGGCGACTGCTTGCTGGTAAGGATCAATTGAGAGCAAATACTTATGGCCCAAGTCCGACTCGAGCCGATTGCTCTTCATCTGAGCTGTGAGGCTCCCGGCGGCGATCCCAAACGCCAGCAGCACGGCGGCATAAGAATAGGCCATTTTGGGTCGCTCCAGGGACTTAACCACCAGTCTTGCTAAGCCCCTCCAAAACGACCCTTCCGGACTTGCTTCAGCACGAGCGATTCGATTCCAAACCTGCTCCTGGAACCGAGGGGGCAGTGGGGCATCGACGACCCACTCACGGAGTGTTGCGGAGAGCCGATCTTCATCCCCAGAGTTTAGATTTGTCTTCATAAGTTTCAAAAACGCACTTTTGTCGGTCCCACGAGGTGCGGAACCTATCTTTTACTACGCCAGCCAGAGTAAGATCCCTCACACCTTGGAGCAAGAATGGGGAGAATAGGCGGAAACCCGGCACAAACTTGACTCCAGGCTGCCCAAAGCTGCGATTTGGACGCTTTCGTCGTCCTAGGGTGCGCACCTGGGGGCTGAACCTGAGCTCCAGGGCAGATACGAAAAAACCGGACCGACGCCTTCTATTTCAGGGGGATCGGCAAGAACTTGTAACTGTGGCCCTTGTCTGGTGATCATGGTCACAGCTTCACCCTCCGCAGGCGCAACGCATTGCCGATTACCGACACAGAACTAAAGCTCATGGCAGCACTGGCGATGATCGGACTGAGCAAGATTCCGAAGAATGGATACAGCAGCCCTGCCGCAATGGGCACTCCCAGCACGTTGTAGATAAATGCAAAGAAAAGATTTTGCCGGATGTTACGCATCATCGCACGGCTCAGATGCAGTGCCTTGACCACGCCGCGCAGATCTCCTTTGACCAGAGTGATGCCCGCGCTTGCCATCGCCACGTCCGTTCCGGTGCCCATCGCGATACCCACATCTGCCGCCGCAAGAGCCGGCGCATCGTTGATCCCGTCCCCGACCACTGCAACGCGTTTGCCTGCAGCGTGAAGGCGTTGGATCTCCTCGTGCTTCTGTTTGGGTGAAACCCCAGCCCGCACCTCGGTGATGTCCAGCTTCTTGGCGACAGACATCGCGGTCTTTTCGCTGTCGCCTGTCAGCATCATGACCCGCAGCCCAAGCTTTTGGAGTTCGGCGATTGCCGACGGAGTGCTTTCCTTGATCGGATCCGCCACAGCCACCAGGCCTGCAGCTCTGCCGTCCACTCCCACAAACATCACGGTATTTCCGTCTGCTTGGAGGGCTTCCGACTTCTGTCTTAATCTATCGTGGTTCTGGATGCCCTTTTCTTCGAGAAACCTTGGGTTACCGATAAGCACCTGCCGATTCCCCACCCGGCCCATGACTCCCCCACCGGTGACAGATTCAAAATTCGTCGTCAATTCGAGTTTGATTTTACGCTCTTCAGCGCCATGAACGATCGCAGCCGCCAAAGGATGCTCACTGCTGCGTTCAAGGGACGCCGCGAGTCCAAGCAGTTCCTCTTCTGAGAACCCGTCCGCTGAGATCACGCGCGTGAGCTTTGGTTTGCCAGCGGTTAACGTGCCAGTCTTGTCCAGCACAACAGTATCGACCTTTTCCAAGGTCTCTGCCGCAGCGGCGTCTCGGATCAAAACCCCTTCCTGAGCTCCGCGTCCCACTCCCACCATAACAGACATGGGAGTTGCTAACCCGAGCGCGCAGGGGCACGCAATAATCAGCACGGCCACGGCATTAATGAGAGCATTGGTCAATCTCGGCTCCGGTCCCACCATCCACCACAAGGCAGCCGCGATGACGGCAATGACTAAAACAGCCGGCACGAAGTAGCCAGCGACCTTGTCGGCCAGGCGCTGGATGGGCGCGCGGCTGCGCTGGGCTTCAGCCACCAGGCTCACGATTTGTGATAGCATCGTTTCGCTGCCCACGCGCTCTGCCCGCATCAGAAAAGACCCGGTTTGGTTAATTGTCGCACCCGTGACCTCGTCTCCTGCATTCTTCTGGACGGGGATTGGTTCCCCCGTGAGCATCGCTTCATCCACACTGCTCTGTCCTTCGAGGACTATTCCATCCACCGGGATCTTCTCTCCGGGTCGGACCCGAAGAATATCCCCTTTTTGAACGTCCGCTATTGAGATTTCTCTTTCGGCGCCGTCGCGAACGATGCGCGCTGTTTTGGGCGCCTGACCCAGGAGTGCCTTGATCGCTCCGCCAGTGCGGCTGCGAGCTTTCGCTTCAAGCATTTGGCCCAGGAGAACCAAAACAGTAATGACGGCCGCTGCTTCGAAATAAAGCGGCACCAACCCCTTAACTTGCATTGTCGGTGGGAAGATCTGCGGAAGAAAGAACGCAACGATGCTGAAGAGATAAGCGGCGCTGACCCCAAGGGCAATCAACGTGAACATGTTCAGGTGCCGAGTTCGTACCGAGTTCCAGCCTCGAACGAAGAAGGGCCACCCCGCCCAAAGCACAACCGGAGAGGCAAACAGGAACTGAATCCACTGGTTCACTCTTGGCGGCACGAAGTGATCAATATGGAACCCGGGGATAAGGTGTGCCATCGCGAGAAGGACGACGGGCAAAGAGAGCACCGCGCCGATCCAGAATCGCCGTGACATATCCTTGGCTTCGGCACTTTCCTCCTCCACTTCTCCCGGGCGTGAGGTCGGCTCTAGTGCCATTCCACAAATGGGGCAGGAACCCGGCTGATCCTGCCGAATTTCCGGATGCATTGGGCATGTGTAGATGGTTTTGGAGGCAGATTGGTATGACGGGTTGCGCTCCAAAGCCATACCGCATTTCGGGCAGTCGCCAGGAGCATCGCTCTCCACGCCGGGGCACATGGGACAGAAGTATCTCGCTTTTGCCGGGGTGTGTGGCTCTCGGTGCAGATGATCGCTGCCCCTGTGCTGGTGCGAGTGATGCCGGTGATCGTGGGCAGAGCTGCGGTGAGCATGCCCATGACAAGCCTCATCCGGGAGGGATGCACGATGGGGCGCCTCCGGGGTTTGTTCCAGGAATTCCTGGCGGCAGTGTTCAGAACAAAAGAATTGGGTTTGGCCATCGCTTTCGCCTCTCAGGGCCGTCCTCTCGTCTACTTGCATTCCACAAATCGGATCTGTTTTCATAGTTCAATCGCCTTACATCGAGAAGTTCTGCGCTTCTTCACTAAGGCTAACGCAGATCCCCGATAGAAATTACACTGCTTGAGCGCTTTTCGCCCTTGAAGGTGCCAGACCGCCCCCCAACCTTGCCCAGGTTGCTACCGGCGAGTAGGTTACGAGGATGGCAGGAATCGAAGAACCCATAGTCGAGAATCTACGGACGTTTGTCAGTTTTGCCCGTAAAAGAGTCGCAGATCCTCACATGGCAGAAGACCTTGTGCAGGAGAGTCTGGTCAAAGCCTTGGCCGCGGAGCACAAACCCACCAACAACGAAAGTGTCGTGCCCTGGTTCTACCGCATTCTGCGCCGGTCCATCATCGACCTTTATAGGCGTAACGACGCCCGAGGCCGTAGTCTGGAGCGCCTCTCCCGGGAACTACCTGAAGCGCCGAATGCAGAGGACGAACGCCTGCTGTGCCAGTGCTTCAAGCGTCTGCTGCCCGCGATTCCCGCTCAATATCAGGAGGTCATCACGAAGGTGGATCTCGAAGGAAATGACCTTGCACAGGTTGCCAGTCAATCGGGCATCACAAAGACCAACCTCACCGTTCGCTTGCATCGTGCTCGCATGTACCTCAGGAAGGCGCTGGAAAAAAACTGTAAAGCGTGCAGCAAGCATGGTTGCATGGACTGCACGTGTGATGAAACGCAGACGTTGAACCCCAATCCCCCGAGGAAGAATGCTAAGCTGCGGCCCTAGTCATCTTCGAGACGTTCCGTTTGCCCATCGACCCCATGCGCTCGCATTCTTGTGCG
Source organism: uncultured Verrucomicrobiota bacterium (assembly GCA_942493075.1). Lineage (GTDB taxonomy): Bacteria > Verrucomicrobiota > Verrucomicrobiia > Limisphaerales > UBA8199 > JBBQYD01. Next base: position 2,743,280 of record OW818681.1, read on the forward strand.
CACCGCTCGCAAGCCTCAGCGCAACGGCGACAATGCTCCATCTTTTCATGCTGCCTGCATTCTTCGCCGCATGCTCTGCAAATATCGGCGCAGAGCTTGCAGATTTCATGTACGAATTCGGAGTCACTCGCCATGAAAGCCGAGGCCGTGTAGCAGATTTTAGCGCAGGCCCGATCCAACTCGATGCAGCGCGCCATCATTTTGACATCCTGCTCGTGTAGACATTCCGTCGCGCAGTGTTCGCACTCCGCAGCGCAGTCGTTGCAGGCCTGGATACAGCTTTCATATTCCTGGTGTGCCATCTGTCCTTCCTCCTTTTGTCCGAGGGTAATTCCTCGTAACGGGACAGCTCGCATGAATTGTTATCTCATTCCATAGGGAGTTCCGCCCCGTTCGGTGGGGGCATTTCCCGGGATGTGATCGCATCTGAGTGCCCGTTTGATGGGCGTCAGATCCTGGGGCGTGCGATGCGGACTTTCACCTTGTAATCTTGTAAACCACCCCTGCTAATCACCTTGCCTTGGGTTGGCAGATTGCGTTTTTGATCTGGCTTCTAAGCAAGATGAACAGACCCGCCAAACCCACGAAAGCTGAATACAAGGTTCCTCGACTTAAGCCCATGATGAGTGGGGCGTCAGGTTCGCGAAAAACTTCCCCGATCGATCGGAGTAAGGCGTAAAGGACCAAAAACTCACCTGTTAACTGGCCAGGCTTATTCCGGCAAACCCCGCTCTTCCAGAACCTCAACTGTGTGTAGGCCATAAGAAGAGCTCCTTCGAGCATTGCTTCGTATAGTTGCGACGGATGCCGAGGAGGAATTTCAGAAACAGGAGTGCCCTCCGGAGCACTTCCAGGAAATATAACGGCCCAGGGCACGTAGCTCACCTTGCCCCAGAGCTCGCCATTGATAAAGTTGGCAATCCTGCCGAATAACAGACCTGAGGGGCCAGTGTGACCAACACGTCTGCTGTCGGCCACGACGGCAGGCGATGCTTGCGAACCATCCAAACCAGTGCCAGCAGTACCCCAATAAACCCACCGTGGCTCGCCATCCCGCCCTCCCAAAGACGGAAGATGGCGACCGGGTCGGTCACCAGCGAGTTTGGAGCATACAATAAAAAATAGCCTATCCTGCCGCCGACGAGCACTCCCACGATTACCGATATTAAGAGGGATGTCTGGATCTCAGGGCGGAGATTGGAGCGGCCGGACGCATGATAAGCCTTCAGTAGCAGCCACGCCATTACGAAGGCAAGGATATATGCCAGACCGTAGTAACGGATGCCAAACGATTCAGAAAACCTTGCCAGGAACGGGCTGAGATTATGAACCCAGAACTCGCCTTCCACGGCCTTATACTCCTGGGCTAAGTGGTGTTCCATCCCGCAACGCTAACCGACGGGTTCAGGTTTCGACTTGCATGACTCTGCGTCAATGCTCATGTCCATTCTCGTGTTCGTGCTCTGTGGGAATATCAGCCGGAATAATGTTAGGCGCTGGCCTGAATTCCGGGTGGCGCACTTCTCCCCCGATCTGAGCTATCGCAACCCCCGCAGTAACGCTGAGGAGGCTCAACCCAATAACAACGACGGCCGAAATGTTTGTGAGTCTCGGGCGCTTCCAAAAGATGAGCAGGGCGCCAGCCGCTGAGAGACTGGTTGCATAAAACACCCAGGCCCAGTTTCCGGCCAGAGTCATGTGTCGCTTTAATAGTGTGACTCCAGCCGGGTCCGCTACCGCTCTTATGCGGTTGTAGGCCGATTCGCCCGTTTCTATGACAGCCCAAACAGAAGCTGCCATTACGGCTACAAGCACCAGGCAACCAACCGTCGCTCCACGGCTTTTAACGAGCACCGCTATTAGTAAGGCAACGGTGGAAACACCTAACCCCACCACTGGCAGATGATTGAGGATCACGTGCAGGTACTCGGGGCGTTGAAGCATCGTGTTCATCGTGGTCGATAAGCAAAATGGCACCTTTCCAGCCGTTAGTCCACTTCATGCCAGGCTTTTTCGCGTTTCAAGCCGGTCGAAGTCTCATGTTTGGTCCCCGGGTTTGCTAATCGCGTGCAGCTCTTTAAGAAAGGTCTTCCTCGCAAGTCGCTCGAGGTAAGTTTTCGAGTCCGTCTGGTAGGCTTCCAAACAGAGCGGACAGCAGATTGGCAGTTTGCATCCCTTTTGGTGCAAAGTTGCCAAAACCTCGCCAGGTCGGATGGATTTCCCGCATACAACGCACACCTCACCCTCACACCGGTTGTCTATCATTTCTTCAACACTCATATCGCATTCTCCTGTTCGATTTGGATTCGGACGCGAAGTTGGCGGCCAAGCGGGCTCCCACCACTTCTCCATGCCTGAAACCTGAGCAGATCGATTCAGAAATTTGGTTAGGACGGGTCATTGACGTCCTGAATTCCTCGATTTTCGAAGAGCAAAGCAGAATCGGTACTTCCGGGGAGGAAGGATGACCAGTGATTCGCACCTCCCGGGCCGTGGAGTTCCTAAACTGCAGCCGGACGATGGTCCGCAGCGCGGCGATTTCTTGGCCTATTCCGCTCACTTTGCTGTGCCGTCCAATGTGGCAGATTGGCACGGTAAACAAGGAAGCCCACCAGGAGCTTTCAGGAATGTTCAGACGCTTAATCGCATTCATCCTAATCCTTATTACGTCAGGGCCAACGACTTCCCTCAGCTTGTGCTCTGCGGGATGGAGGCAGGCCGCGCACCCAAGGGAAGGTCGGCCACCATTCCGCTCTCCCACCATAGGATTCAGTGAACCCGGACTAGTACCCGAACCCCGCGAATTCATTTTTAAAAAATCTACGGTGTGCTGACTTTTTGAGAACACGTGCGCGGGATTAGTTTCCATCAATGATGCTTGTAAAAACCAACGCCTTTGATGTCGTTCCATGAGGTTGTTTGATGGCAGAGGAAGCATTGATTCACCTCGGCCTGTTCGACTCCGGCGGTCGTCATTGAAATCATTTGGAAGTGCATCATGTAATGGCTCGGCGGGGCTTGGTGGCATTGGGCGCAATCCAGAGAAGTGGGCGAGGGATGGCTGAATTGCGGGATGGTCCACGAAACGGAGCCGTGACATTCCGCGCAATCCTGGCCGAACAATCCGAGGTGCCGGTCCTTGCTTCCGTGGCAGGCGACGCAATTCAGAACCATCTCCTGGGGCGTAAGGTCGGCGCGCCCCCGCCCGGACGGTGCATTGCCGTCTTGCTGACTGATCCAGCGCAAGAAGTGTGAGGAGGCCAAGCGGTCTTCTGTCTCAGGATCAGGATTGCTGTTGAGTTGTCGCAGGCCGACACGCGCTAACGCCGCATGATCCATCAAAGTGGGTTTCTCGTGAAGACCGCGATGTTCGCGGTGGCACTCGCGGCAACTGCTCACGTTGGCGTGAAAGGCCGTCGGCTGGCGTTGCAAGAGCGCCGCATTGTTCGCGTGGCAGACGATGCAGTTGGCCGCCTCGACTCCTTTGACGGACGTGTGGCAGGCCGCGCAGTTGTGTTCCAGAAACTTGTGGCCTTGGGAGAGCGCACCGGGGCTGGCCATCCGTTGCCAGGCCGTTTTGTTAAGTACCCCGGCGCGCTCGCCTCCGGGATGAGATTGCAGAAAGTAAAACGCTGCAAACAACGCCCCGAACAGCGCCAGCGCGATAAATGAAGCTCGCCACAGTTTCATAATGACCACCTCAATCCGAAATGGATCCCGGCCCAGACGTGCAGCCCGAGCAGCACGTAGAGGAGCACGGAGAGAACGATATGCACCTTCAGAGCCCGGCTGAACCAGCGCTTGAATAACTCGTGCGTGCGGACCGCATACTCCAGGTCCGCCACGGAGTCGGCGATGCGGATAACCTCACCGGCGGGGCCTCCGGCCCTTGAGAGGCCGATACCCAGCGACGCCAACCCGGCCGCAAGTAGGCGTGACTTTGGAAGAGCTTTCGCTTCGGCCGGGGAGTTCTCGATCACTCCCCATGCACTGTCGAGATCGCCACGGGCCGTCTGGAGCAGGAGTAATTTGTCTTTAATCTCCTGGTTGACGTAGGTGAGCAGATAGCGAACCGCGAACCCGCTCACGACGACGAGCAGCATCACAGCGGTCAGCGTGATTCCCAGCCAGCTCTCGAACTTGTGACCGGTGTGAATGATCGCTAATACAGGGCCGAAGATGCCCGCATAGACGTGAATGGTCAGCGATGTCTGCATCGAAACGTGCTTTGTGACCCGTGCGTTGATCGAGGGGATGCGCTTTACGATTGGATACGCGAGGGGAATGAGCATGAGCCCGGCGCCCGCGATCCCGAACACCGCGCCGATTCCGCTCCCCGCAAAGCTGGGCGAGCGGTGGACGAGGAAACCGAGCCAGCCCAGCAGCAAGACGCTGAGAACGCCGGTGAGGACAACGCCTTCACGTTCTTTCATAATTATGCCTCCACTGTGATGTCGCCCTTCGGCTTGGCCTGGCAGGCGAGAATGATGCCATTGGTTTCGTCGTCCGCATCGAGCGCGTCCTGCACATCCTGATCCACCTCACCGGAAGTCATTTTCACCTTGCACACGCCGCAGGTGCCCACGCGACAGGAGTTCTCGATTCCAATGCCCAGTTCTTCGGAGAGTTCGAGGACGGTCTGACCTTCGCGGATTTTCGACGACTTGTTGTTTTTGGAAAAGGTGACCTGCGGTCCAGTGGCAGCGGCAGTTGCTTTGGCTGTGGTCCCGGCAGGCGTGATGGCCGGCTTGGTCGCACCGAAAAGCTCCATCTTCACCTGGTCTGATGGCACTCCCAGTTCAATGAGCAGCGCCTTGGTCGCGTCCATCATCGCCGCCGGCCCGCAGATATGGATTCTTCGCGAAACAAGATCGGGAACCGTCTGCGCGAGCAGTTCCTTGGTGATGCGTCCGTGCGGGCCTTTCCAGTGTGTCCCTTCCGCCTTCGTCATCGTGACGACGACGTGCAGCTTCGGATTGCGTTGCTGAAGCGCGGCGACTTCGTCCGCGAAAATGAAATCAGCCGGAGTGCGGCAGGTATAAACAAAAAAGATGTCTCCAGGCCAGGAGCGCTCCGTGAGATAGCGGATGATACTCACCATCGGCGTGATTCCCACGCCGGCGGAAATGAGGACGATGCTCTCCGCATCGGTTCCATCAAACGTGAATTTCCCCACTGGCCCTCCCGCTTCGATCAGGTCTCCGACCTTGAGCAGATCCACGACGTGACGGGAGACCGCGCCGCGCGGCTCGCGCTTGACGGTAAGCTCGACGTATTCGCGCTGGGTCGGCGAGGAAGAGATGGAGTAGGAGCGATTCATTCGTGCACCGCCAATCGAGAACGCGACGTTGAGGAACTGGCCGGGCACGAAGGTGAAAGGCATTGGGCCCTCGCTGGACGAAGGCAGGAGGCGAAACGTTTTCACGCCCTGCGTTTCCGTGACGATGCTTTCAACGCGGAGCCACCCTCGCCAATTCTCAGTTACAGGCGAGGTCGAGGTCGCATGCGAACCGGTTGGCGGTGTGGTTTTGGCCTCTGCAGCAGGCGGCTCGACTTTTTGGGAAGTGAGATTGCTCATATTGATATTCCCTCCATCATGTAGCAGCGGGTTGGTCAGCAGCGGCAGCAGGCTTGCCGCTCGGTTGCGCTTGTTCAGTCTTGCGGTTTCCCTCCGGCCAGTGGCAGCGCCGATCCCGGTGGCGGCGATTTCTTGTCGGCTTCGATACGTCCAAAGAGTGCCCCTGCGCGGCGCATCTTGAAGAAATACATGGCGATCATCACCAACGCGAATGAGACGAGCAGCACCATCGTGAAAAGGTGAAATGGCGTGACGCCGAGGAGAGTGCGGGGCTCGGCACCCGGGAGCGGCAGGAGATCCATCTCTCGCTTGAACCAGGTGAGCGCCACGTTGCGCGGGGCTTTGCCTTCGACCAGCGCGCGTTGCGCCGACAGCCCACTCTCGAAACGCGCGAGACCTTCGCGCAGATTCGTAGTGGCCGTTTGCATGGCTGTGTAATTCTGTTGCTCCGTGGCCTGGAGAAGGTAATCGAGACTTTCGTTCATCATGGCCACGCCCGACTGCATGCGTTCGCCCGCCTGTTGCTCGACTTCGAGGCGCTTGGCCAGAGGCAAATCCGGCAGGTCCATGAGCGTTGGATAGAAGTCTTTCGGTTTGGGCGCGCCCATGTTCTTCATCATCGCTCCCATGTCACCCATGCCGCCCATTCCGCCCGCGCCGCCGGGCAGCCCCCCACCTGCTGGCGGCCCCATGACGCCGGGCGCAGAGCTACCGCCGGAGGCGGGCATTGCGCCCATTCCACCTGCGCTGCCGGGCGTGGCGGCAGGCATCGCGCCGCCCGTCTGACCGGGATGATGGCTCGCGTGCTCATCGGGCGACTGGGCGCGCAAACCGGACGCCCAGAGCAACCCAGCCAGCAGGCAAAGAACGGCGGAGAAGCGGATGTATCGCCGCCAGTTGAGTAGCTGACATGTTGATTTCATAATTGCCTTTGGAAATGTCCGACCCTGCCGGACGACTCAAGAACAGTTTGAGCACTTATCATTTTGATTCTCCCTCTTTGCGGTGGGGTAATAGCCACACCGGGCTGTGACAGCCACAGATATCTGCCATGAGTTTCTCGGCCTCGGATGGTCCCCAAGTGCCAGGTTCGTATTCATGCACGGGTGTCACCAACCCCAAGATGGGTTGAACCACCGCCCACTCGGCCTCCACGCCGTCTTGACTCGCGAAGAGGGTGACGTCGCCCACCATGGCGTCGCTCAATAGACGCTCGTAGGCGTCCATCTCATCTCCGCGCGGGTGGCTGACCACTTGGAGTTCGGTCGGATCGCCAATCAATTCCTTGCCCGGGCGCTTCACACGGGCACCGATGGCAATCGTCACATCGGGGCTCAGCCGGAAGCGCACATAGTTCGCCTGGCCCGGGCATAGTTCGCCCAGTGCGGGCGGTTTGAGCATGACCAGCACCTCCGTCATCGTCGTAGCGAGGCACTTGCCTGCCCGGATGAAGAAAGGCACGCCATCCCAGCGCGGAGAATCAATGCGAAGCCGCGCGGCAACGAATGTTTCAACCATCGAGTCGCGAGCAACGCCGTCCTCCTCGCGGTAGCCGCGGAACTGCCCGCGCACGATGTCCTCGGGCTTGAGCGCGCGGATCGTCTTGAACACTTTTACCAGTTCGTCGCGAATCGCCTCATGGTTCGTTTTGGTCGGCGACTCCATCGCGAGGAATCCCACGACCTGGAGCATGTGGTTCTGAATCACGTCACGAATGGCGCCCGACTCCTCGTAGAAACTGCCACGACCCTCGACACCGAACCTCTCGGCCATCGTGATCTGTACGCTCTCGACAAAGTTGCGGTTCCAGAACGGTTCGAGGAAGGTGTTCGCGAAGCGGAAAACCAGAAGGTTCTGCACGGATTCCTTGCCGAGGTAATGGTCAATGCGGTAGACGCAGGTCTCGTCGAAGACCGTGTGGAGCGTCGCGCTGAGCGCTTGCGCGGACGGTAGGTCACGGCCAAACGGTTTCTCGACGATCACACGCGCGCCACGGGCGCAACCCGACTCGCCGAGTCCCTCGACGACCTTCCCGAAAACGCTCGGGGGAATTGCGAGAAAGTGCAGCGGGTGGGCAGAATCGCCAAGTTCCTTGCGGAGCGCGGCGTGGGTGGCCGGAGCGCCGTAGTCGCCGCTGATGTAGCGGAGCCGATCCGCAAAGTTCGCGAAGACCGCCTCATCGAAGCCGTCCTGTTTCTCGACGCTCGCGCGTGCGCGTGCTCGGAATTTCTCAATCGTCCAGTCCGACCTAGCGACTCCGATGACGTGCACCTGGAGATGCCCCCGCCGTTCCATCGCATAGAGAGCGGGGAAAACCTTCTTATAGATGAGGTCGCCAGTGGCCCCGAAGAAGACGAGGGCGTCGCAGTGAGGAGCAGCGGATTTGTTAGCCGCGGCAAGTTTGTTGTCAGCGGCAGCGGAGGTGGCGGGAAGGTTCATACGTGGTTCCTCATTTCCCGGGTTTCTCGAGATGGCAGCCGAACCCATAGCGGGGGCGCACCGACGGCCTTCTCCTTAACTAGGTCCTTCACCTTCTGCGGCGACCGGTTGAGGACGACGCACTGAACGCCGCCCTTGATCAGACGTCGCACCATGTTGGAGCCCATCCGGCCCAGTCCAACCATCCCGAGTTGCCTTGTTGTTTTGTTTTTCATGCGAGTTTGCCCCGAGCGGCACCATTTCCTGCTTCGGTCGTCCAGGCTTGTTTGCGCGGATTTCATTCGAAATAGGCTTTCGTGACATACTCCTGCACCATGCGCTGCGTATTAAAGTGCGAGGCGTTCAACGCGATGGCTTGGCGCATGATGCCGAGCCAATCGTTCCGTTGCTGGTAGAACGCCGGCATGACAACTTGCCCGAGCTTTTGGTAAAGGGACTGAGCATCCTGGAGTGTGCGGTTTTTTACATCGTTGCTTTGCGTTACGCCGTCGATGGCCCAGCCGGTGACGCCTTCGATGCAGCCCTCAATCCACCAACCGTCGAGCACGCTGAGGCTGGGCACGCCGTTCAACGCGGCTTTCATTCCGCTGGTGCCACTGGCCTCCATCGGCGGCAGCGGGGTGTTGAGCCACACGTCCACGCCGGAGGTGAGGAGGCATCCCAGTTCCCAATCGTAGTTTTCCAGGTAAACGAGGCGCACGTCCGGGCCGAGCGAGTCGCGCGCGTTAAGGATTTGCTGGATGGCTCTCTTTCCCTCCTCGTCCTTTGGATGAGCTTTGCCGCCGTAGATGATCTGCAAGCGGCCCGCGCCCGCCGCGATCTCTCTCAGTCTTGACGGCTCGGTGAGGAGAAGCTCGGCACGTTTGTAAGTAGCGGCTCGACGGGCAAAGCCGATAGTGAATGTCTCAAGGTCAAAGTCCGCGTTTGCCCTGCAATTGACTTCCTCGATGGCTCGCTTCTTGGCGGCCTGATGCGCCTGCCACACCTCTTGTTTTGGTATGCTGAGGACGGCCCGCAGGCTGGCGTTGTCCTCCCGCCAGCCGGGGACATGGCGGTCGAACAGCCCTGCGAACGACGGTGATGCCCATGAGCCCAGATGCACGCCGTTGGTGATGTGATCAATTTGGTAATGGTGGAAAGCATCCTTTGGTAGAAGCAAAAGTTGCGATACCTCGCCGTGCTTCTTGGCGACGCCGTTGACGTAGTGGCTCAGGTTAAGCGCGAGGTAGGTCATGTTCAATTCGCCCGCGCAACAGAAGACTTCGTGCATGTCGAAGATGTCGTCGCGCCCAAGGACGCGCCGCACATGGTCGAGTGGAAATCTGTCATGTCCGGCCGGCACGGGAGTATGCGTGGTGAAAACGCACTGACGCTGGATCGCTTGCACGTCTTCGTGGTTAAACCGGTCACGGTGGAACCAACGGGCGCGTTCGTCCAGCAACTCCAATCCGAGCAGGGCGGCGTGGCCCTCGTTCATGTGGAAGCGATTCACGTCGTGGTAGCCAAGCGCACGGAGCATCCGCACTCCGCCGATGCCGAGGATGACTTCCTGACAGAGTCGGTAGTGAGAATCGCCGCCATATAGTTGATCGGTGAGCGCGCGGTCCCACTCGGAATTTTCCGGCAGCTCAGCGTCAAGGAGGAGCACTGGCACCTCGTGCCCGGTGATGCCCTTGATCATGTGCTGCCATGACCGTAGGTGAATAGTCCGGTTTTCGATTTTAACCTGAACCCGCGGCGGGAGCTCGCGACAGTGCTGCCGCACATCCCAGTCCGCATGTAGCTCGCTCTGCCACCCATTAGCATCGAGCCTTTGAGTGAAATACCCACGTCGATACAGCAGCGTCACCCCGACCATTGGCAGCTTGAGGTCGGCGGCGGAACGAATCGTGTCCCCCGCGAGCACGCCCAAGCCGCCGCTGTAGGTCGGCATTCCGGGCTCCAGGGCAATTTCCATCGAGAAATAGGCTATGAAATCGTTGGGCATTTTCAGTTCTCCAAAGTTTGCGGACAGCACTCATGAACCCGGCGTTTCCGAAGTTGTTCGGGTGTGGCTGCCAATGCAGCCGTCCTTTCCCCTTTATCTCGAGCTTGCCGATCTGATCCAGACTCGGCAAAACCGCCGTGCCAAGAACGTCGGCGCCGAGTTCGAACTCCAATGCGAGCGCGAGATACCGCGCGAGAATAAGCCGGGGTCGTAGTGCGGTGCTGACGTGCCGGCACAGAGGTTTCGTTTCGGCGGCGTCCATGCTCAACTCACTTCCAGCACGCGGTTCATCGTGCCGAACTCGTTGGCGCAGCACTTCGAGCAGCCGTGGTATTCGTGCTCGCAGCCTGGCTCGCAGCACCATTGCCCATCCACGATGAACTTGAATTCATGATGGCCGGGCGGAAGTTTCAGCGAACCTCGCCAGTTTCCCGCCTCATCCCGCACAAGAGACATGGCGTCGGGCTTCCATTCGTTAAACGTACCCGCCACAAAGACGTGTTGCGCTTCAGGCGCGTGACACTTGAACTCCACAGACTGGATCTTTGCCGCCTTTGCTTTCAGGTGCTTTGTTGCAATCATGATTTTCCTTTCCTCAATTGCTGTTGTTCGATGCTCGTTTAATGGTGCATTCCTCCGTGGCCGGCCTCACCCGTTCCAGGGCCAGGGCCACCCATTTCGGACCACATGCGCCCGTGCATGCCTCCGGCTCTCCAGCCACGATCCATATCAAAATTCTGGCGCCCGGTTGCAGCGCCCGAGTGGCTTAGCCATCCGTGATGAACGTTGCCGCCCCGCAGCCAATCTGCGCGTCCGTAAAACCGGCTGCAATAACCGGGCGGATCGCTGGCCAATGGGTGGGGCGCCAATTGAATTTGCTTCTCGTCGGCTCCCAACGTCATTGATCTGGCTTCGACGGGGCGGGCTGACTTCAGGTCATTGTCCCAGGTATGAACTATGACTTCGCCGGAATCGGCATTTGCCAGCACTTCCGCGCTGGTCTTGCCATCGTTCAATGCCACTACATCGCCTCCATTGGGGCCAGCCTTGGCACTGTTGGAGCAGGATTGGACCAAGAACATTCCCACCACCAATGCGGCTGTCGCCACGATGGTGAGCCATGTTTTCGTAGATTCCTCTCGCTCCGTCGTGACTGAAACGGTATCGGGCGAACGACAGGAGAATTTGATCGGTTTTCTTTTCATGCTTTGCCTCCGGGTGTGTTGTTGGCTCACATGCCTTTCATGCCGGCCATTGGAGCCGCAGCGGGAGCGGCAGAAGCGGGCGGCGCGAAACCCGTGAGAGCCTTGCGCTGCTCGTCGTTTAGGATTTGTGCGGCCTTGCCGATGGCACCGATAAACCGCATGCGAGCATCGCCTTTGATTTTCTCGATCTCTGCAACCTTAGCTTCGATCTGGGTGTTGTCCGGTTGATCGGTGGCGGTCAGCGTCCAAAGATCTTGCTCGGCTTCCTGCACGCTTCGACTGACACTCGCTTTGTCCAGCGCCGCCTGTTCCTTGATTTGATTGAGCCTCATCTGTTGTTCGGTGCTCAACGCGATGTGCTGCGGGTGGTCGAGATAAAAGCCTGTCGCGCCGATGTGATAAAGATGCGATGCGCCGGGAAAGCCCGGTAGCGCCGAGGGCATCGCCATAGCCGAACCGCCTTTAGTAGTCATGCCGCCCATCATGCCCATCATCCCGGCCATCTCCATTTTATCCATGTCCATCATCCCCATGCCCCCGCCACCGGATGAGCCGGCACCCATGCCGCCCATTTCGCTCTGCATCATCCCCATGCCCATGCCACCGCCGCCCATTCCTCCCGATGCACCCCCGGCCATCGGTGCGCCAGCCGGCATCGCGCCGCCGCCCATCCCGCCCATCATCTTATCCATCATCCCCATCTCCCCGCCCGAAGGTGATGCGCCACCGCCCATTCCACCCATGCCACCGCCCGGTTGCGTTGCTCCCGGTGCGCCGCCAGAAGGCGGATTCCCCGTGCCCATGCCACTCATGCCGGGCATTTTTCCCAGCATCGGCTTCCTGCCCGAACCCATGCCGGGCTGGCCGCTCATGGGCAGCGCGCCGGACGATGACTCGGATTGCTGTTGCAGGGTGGTTTCGAGTCGCTGCATTTTGGCGCGCAGTTCCGCCATCTGGTCGGCAACGGCTGGGCCACGCCCCATGCCGGCCATTCTTTCTTGCATTGGCTTCATGCGAGATGGATTTCCTGCGCCCATCGGCATCGTGCCGGAAGCAGGGGATTGTCCGGGCTGCTGCTGGACGAACTGATGCTGGGCAGGCTGCTGCTGTGTGAGTTGCCCCTGTCCCGGCTGCTGCTGGATGATGGCCTCCAGTCGCTGAAGTCTGACGAGGATTTCCGCCAACTGAGCCTCGACGTTCTTCCCGCCCGCCTGATTGGTAGCAGTGGCGACGTGAGCCGCATGTCTTGGGTCGGCGGATGGCGACTGATCCGCGAGGTTATTCTGTCCCACGCTCACGTCGGTTGTCATTGCCAGCAAGCCGGCACTGATGAGACTGATTGTGATGATTGGAATGCGATTTTTCATATTCACTTTGGGTCCTGTCTTTTGGTGACGCCTTGAGCCTGGGAGCCGGACTAGTGTGGCAGCCGAATGCGGCGTCGCTCATACCAGCCCGGCACAGCTCGGATTTGGCGCGGTCTGGTTACTTCTTCTCGTGGTCCATGTCTTTCATGGCGCCGCTGCCGGGTTTCGTCGCGGTGCAAAACATTGCGTCATCACCGCACTTCGAGCAGACATGCTTCACTTCGGCGTCCTTGCCATTGCCTTTGCCGGTGGCGACGACTTCGACGTTGCCGCCGCAACTGCACTTAAGCTTTTCACCGACGGTCATCATTTTAACGTGCGCCTTGTCGGTGGTGACTTTCTGAACCATAACGTCCTTGCACTTGGTGCAGGTCATGGCCATTGAATCGCCAGGCTTCAATGCTTCTGCCTGCGCCTGGGTCGTGATGTGTTGCAAATGCACTAGATGCTCCGCCCCTTTCATTTGCTCCGCAGCGCGGGCCGCGCCGGGCAACCACACCGCGAACGCCAAGGCGAGGGCGATCCCCGAACTGAGGCTGGTTTTATTGAGGATGTCGTGCTTTGTTTTCATAACTGTGTTTTTCATTTTGTTGATGTTGTGTTTTGTTGTGCTTTGTTTGTTTTGCTGTTGAAGGATGACTCAGTGGTGGGGGCCAGGACAGCCGGTCACGAGCAAGAGGGTGGAGAGGATCGCCAGCGTCATCAGCGCCGGCCGTATCCATGTTGATTGTGTCACCGCGATGATTAGGCTGATAATTGTGTTTTTCGTTTTCATAACTGTGTCTGTCTTTTCTACTTGTTGAGTTTCTAATGGTGTCATACTCGGTTTTGTTTTCGGACCATGCAGCTCGACGGAACGGCAGGGCTTCGCGCCGTGTCAGGCAATGGCACGGAAGCAGGAGGGTGATTCGAAGAAGGCGCGAGCCAGCACATTGGCTCAAGCGCCGTTCAAATCAGACGAAGGCGGGCGGGGCCAGGCTGCGGAACCCCGGGCCTAGACACACCACAGGCGTGAAGACCCAATCGCGTGGTTTGCCTCGGCGCAAAGTCTCGCTTGGGGGAGCGGCGAGCACGTGTTCACGCGCCTTGCACAGGAGGGAAATGATAAGCACCGGCTGTGAAACCGTTTTGGAGATGACCACGGCAGAGGGCGTTTGCACGAACGCCTGGATGGTCGGACAACAACACTTGTCTTCACAGCCGTTTTTGTCGCAGTGACCTTGCGGCGCTTCTCCGTCGTCGTGGTGGGAAGCCGTGGCGTGTTCGTGTGCCTCGGCGGTGTTCGTGTGCCCCGGTTTCTGCGCGGATACGGCCTCGTGCTCGTGAATCGGACTGGCATCGGCTGCGCAGGCTTCCCCGTGACCCGCGCAATTGCAAGCGCACCCTATGCTGAAAACAGGGCCCACGAGCCACAGCAACGCGAATGTCCCCGCGAAAATGCGGAGCAAGGCACTGATTCTCGGTTCATGAGAAACTCTCATCTTTAATCGTTGGCAAACTTGACGCTCCGTCATTTAGTTCGCCCTTAGCGTCCGGCTGACAGGGCGTTTTCAGAAATCGGTTTCACCGCGATCTGCATAGGGGCCGAGCCTCAGATTACGGCGGCGGAGGGGGCTTTCCTATTGGGCATACACCCCCCGGTGGATATTAGTTTCAATGCCCTTGGTTGGCTCGCCCTCCTTCTTCAAAACGCAGCAGAAGGCATCCGTACTGCCGCACTGTCATGCACCACCTTTGCTCGACTTCCTCGGTGCGACCTCACCGTGGCGTAAGTCCTTCGTTTCTTCTTGGAGCATAGCGAGGGCCACTAACCAAGGTGCTCAATTCAAATTCATTAAGCCGTTTTAAGTGGTCAGCTTGTGGGAGCGCAAAGGGGTGCAAAGTCCCTGCAAATCGCACGGACGCCACCTATTTGTTGTGCATTCTGCAAACGCGCACCCCGCCCGCGCAGCCCAGGTGTTTTTCAGAGCCAAGTTCGAATAAAAACCTATGCGCACTTTAGCTCCAGATGATGGACAGGCATGCTCTAGTTGCCAAAACCAGTGCGCAATTCGATAATCATAAAATGAGATCACGATTCCTTGTTCTTACCGCGATCCTGGTGCTGGTACAGGCTTTCTCCTGCCTGACCCATGGCGGCGTCATCCTGGTGCGAACTCCCAATTCGGGCATTCAGCCACAGACGGCGGTGGATAGCAAAGGGACGATTCACCTCATCTACTACACGGGCAGGCCAGAGGGTGGCGACGTTTTTTACGTGAAACGGGCGCTGGGGCAAACTGAGTTTTCGCAGCCATTGCGGGTGAATAGCCAATCGGGCAGTGTTATCGCAATGGGCACTATTCGGGAAGCACAAATGGCACTTGGGAAGAATGGACGAGTGCATGTGGTTTGGGATGGTATGGGAAAGGGAGCCGCCCGCGTTTCTATAGGCCGCAAGCAAGTAGCACCCTTGCTTTATACCCGCTTGAACGACGAACAAACCGCGTTCGAACCTGACCGCAACATTATCACCCTCGCTCCTGGTCTGGATGGGGGGAGTTCCGTTGCTGCCGATAGCGAAGGCACTGTCTATGTCACGTGGCACGCTCCCCAGCCGGGAAAATCTCATGAGGATGAGGAAGATCGCGCCGTGTTCATTGCGCGCTCGCGCGATGATGGCAAGACATTCGAAACAGAGAAAACGGCACTTTCAGAACGCACCGGCGCCTGCGCTTGCTGTGGCATGCGCGCTTTTGCGAACAGTTCCGGTGCGGTTTACATTCTGTTCCGTTCCGCCATGGGCGGCTTGAACCGTGATGCTCTGCTTCTCGTCTCAAATCGGCCTGAGGCAGATTTCAGAATAGCGCATAGGGACCAATGGAAGGTGACCACCTGTCCGATGAGTAGTGCGACGTTGACTCAGGCAAAGGATGACGCGATTGCGGCATGGGAGACAGCCGGGCAGGTGTACTATGCGACGATAAACGCCCGCACTCTCGAGGTTTCGAAACCCATCCGACCGCCCGGAGAAACAGCCCGCAAGCATCCAGTAGCGGTTTCCAACAGCAAAGACGAGACACTCCTGGCCTGGACAGAAGGTACCGCTTGGGCCAAGGGCGGAGCTGTTGCCTGGCAGGTTTACAGCTCTGACGGGAAACCCACCTCAGACAAGGGCCGTGGAGAAGGCTTAGCCGCCTGGAGCCTGGCGACTGCATGTGCAACACCGAGCGGGGACTTCGTAGTATTCTACTGACCCGGAGATCCTCTCGTAGCAGGGCTGCTTAAGGCCGGCTGTTCTCAATTCACTGCGGCTGACCATCGGACGGTTCCGGATGCTGCAATTCGCGCAGGAAAACCTGCCTGGCCAGGCGCTCCAGGTAGGGTTTCGGATCGCGTTCATACGCCTCCAGGCACAAGGGACAGCAAATGGGTAGTTTGCTGCCGCCGGAATGTATCTTTGCCAGTACCTCGCCGGTCCTGAGCGCCTTGCCGCAAACCACGCAGGTTTCGCCGTCCTCTGACACCCTCACATTAGGATCAATGTTCATGTTCATACTGTTGATCGAGAGTTCTCGGAATGTTTTGTGGGCTCATATTTGTTCCAGACCTATTTGCTTCCACTGGGCACGAGCGCGCCATGCCGAGCAAGTTCGGCTTCGTGTTCTTTCTTTTCAATCTCGACAAATATCTCGCTCAGTTCGGACCACGTCTTCTTCTTCGGCTTGGGGCCCTTGACCCATTCGACGTGGCGACCGCGCCAGAGTGAATAGATGGCAGGAACAATCTCCAGTGTGAGAATCGTGGACGTGATTAGTCCGCCAATCATTGGCGCTGCGATGCGCTGGATCGCTTCGGCCCCTGCGCCGTGGGCCCACAACGCCGGGACGAGGCCGAATGTGATCATGCACACCGTCATCAGCTTCGGCCTGACTCGTTGCACAGCACCATAAGTGATCGCCTCGAACAGATCGTGCTGGGTCCTCATCTTCCCGGCCTTTTGGTAAGCGTGGAAGGCTTCATCCAGGTAGATGATCATCACCGTCCCGGTCTGGGCTGCCAATCCGGATAACGCGATAATGCCGACCCACACGGCGATGCTTAGGTTGTAGTCCATTATCCAAAGGAACCAAATGCTGCCCGTCATCGCGAAGGGTATTGAGAGCAAAATGATGAACGTTTCCTGGATGCTCTTGAAATTCATGTAGAGAAGCACAAAGATCAACATGAGTGTGATCGGCACAACGACCTTAAGGCGCTCTTTCACTCGAAGCATGTATTCATATTGGCCGGTCCACTCCAGGCGGTAACCCGCGGGGAGCAAACCTGCCTTTTCAATCTTCTCGTGGACGGCCTTTTTGGCATCAGCGACGTAGCCCCCAATATCGCGCCCGGTCATGTCCACATAAACCCAGCCAGTGAGGGCTCCATCTTCGTTCTTAATCAACGGTGGACCGCTCGTGGTCTGAATTTTCACCAGCTGTCCCAACGGCACCTGAACGATCTGCTTTGTTGCGCTGGATGCCTGGTTTTCCGTGGACATGCCCTCGTCACCGGCACCTGCTTCGCCCATCGCAGGCTGTCCCACCGGAACCAGGACGCTCTCGAGTTTTTCCGGGTCGTCCCGTAGCTCGCGGCTATAGCGCACGTTGATGCTGTAACGCTCGCGGCCCTCGATCGTCCGGTCCACTGCCATGCCGCCAATGGCGGTCTCCACTACCGACAACACGTCCTCCACGTTCAAACCGTATCGGGCGATCTCGGCTCGGTTTGGAATAATATCCAGATACAGGCCGCCTGTGGTTCTTTCAGAAAACACACTCCGGGTGCCAGGAACCCCTCGCATGACTGATTCCATGTGCTCTCCGATTTTGCTGATAACTGATAAGTCCGAACCGAAGATTTTAATGCCAATCGGTGTGCGAACGCCCGTTGAGAGCATGTCGATGCGTCCTTTGATCGGCATGGTCCAGGCATTGACCTGGCCAGGGATCTGAAGGGCATCGTCCATCTCCTGGACCAGTTCATCCCAGCTTAGCGGGCGGATATCGGGCCAAATCTTGCGCAGGCCTTTCTGCGTCCACTCCGGAGCCCAGCTCGAATACCAGCGCTTCTGTGGAACCTTGCGCCAATCCTTTTCCGGTTTGAGTTGCACCACGCTTTCGAACATCTCCAGGGGTGCCGGGTCCGTTGCCGTTTCCGACCTCCCAGCCTTCCCATGGACGCTGATCACTTCGGGAAACTGTTTGATGATGCGGTCTTGAATCTGCATCAGACGTGTCGCCTCGGTAATAGAAACGGTGGGCAGAGTTGTAGGCATGTAAAGTATGGTGCCTTCATTTATGGGCGGCATGAATTCCGATCCAAGTTTCATGAACACCGGGACTGAGGATCCCACCGCCACCAAAGCGATTATGATGGAAAGGATCCTTCTGCGCATTAGCGCGCTGACCCATGGGTAATAGAGGCGGTGGATGAACCGGCTGATCGGATGCTTGTGCTCCGGGATCACCTTGGCTCCGGTCATCAGCACGATTAGGGCTGGGCCGATCGTGATCGAGAGGAAGGCCGCCCAGGCCATGGTGAACGTCTTCGTGAACGCCAACGGTTTGAACAACCGGCCTTCCTGCGCCTCCAGCGTGAACACCGGCAGGAAGCTGACGGTAATCACCAACAAGGCGAAGAACAACGGTTTGCCCAGTTGCTTGCAAGCCATGATGATAATCTCTTGCCGTTGCCGGCGGTTGAGACCGGGTGGAGCGTGCTCGAGCTTCTTATGCACGTTCTCAACCATGACCACGGCTTCGTCTGTGATCACGCCAATGGAAATCGCAATACCTGCCAATGACATGATGTTGGCGGTTAGCCCCATCATGTACATGGGTATAAATGCAAGCGCCACCGCAATGGGCAGCGTCACAATCGCTCGGGCGGCCCCGCCAAAATCCAGCAGGAATATTATGATAACCAGCGCGACGATGATGGATTCTTCCACGATGGTGCGCGTAAGTGTGTGGATTGAGCGGTTGATCAAATCAGAGCGATCGTATGTGGTCACAATCTCGACCCCGGGCGGAAGGGAGCTTTTGACCTCGGCCAGCTTGGTCTTTATCCGGTCAATTACCTGGAGAACGTTCTGACCATAGCGAACCACCACGACTCCCCCGACCGTCTCCCCTTCACCGTTAAAATCGCCTGCGCCTCGTCGCATCTCGGGACCCAAAGCAATGTTGTTCGCCACGTCGCGGAGGAGAACGGGGTTTCCCTTCGCATCGGCGCCGACAACCACGAGCCGCAAGGCTTCCACATCCTGGATGTAACCTTTGCCACGTACCAGGTAGGTCGTGCCGAATCTCTCCAACTCACGTCCGCCCACGTCGTTGTTGGCACTGCGGATAGACGACACGATCTTGGTAAGCGGAATGTTATAAGCCACCAGTTTGTTGGGATCGATTTCGACCTGGTATTGTTTCTGGAATCCGCCAAACGTGGCCACCTCGGCAACTCCTTCGACACTCTGAATCCAATACCGCAAATGCCAATCCTGGAAGGAGCGCAAATCAGCGAGGTCGTTTTTACCGGATTTATCGACCAAAGCATATTGGAAACCCCATCCCACACCCGTGGCGTCGGGACCCAGCGTCGGCGTAACCCCCGAAGGGAGTGACCCAGCGAGGCCCTGCATGTATTCCAGAACACGGGAGCGCGCCCAGTAGATATCCGTGCCGTCCTCAAACACCACGTAAACAAAAGAGTAACCAAAAAACGAATAGCCACGTACCACCCGCACATTCGGAGCGCTGATGAGTTTAGTGACAATGGGATAGGTGACCTGGTCTTCGAGGAGGTTGGGGCTGCGCCCCTCCCATTCAGTAAAAACGATGACCTGAGCGTCTGACAAATCGGGCAGGGCATCCAATGGCGTGTTTCGCATGGCGTAGAGGCCGCCGAGGAAAAGGGCGCCGACCAGCATGAACACCATGAACTTGTTGCGTGCGCTCCACTCGATAATGCGCTCAATTAGCGAGTCTTTGTGGGGAATGGGAGCATTAGGCTGTATTGGTTCTGACATATGCTTCTATCGTGAAAATGCTTTTTAGTGCTGGTGACCGCCTGCAGCACCCATACCAGCGATGGCGGCTTTGAGTTGGCTTTCGGAATCCACGAGGAACAGTGCGCGGGAGACCACTTGTTCGCCTTCTTTTAGGCCCGAAACAACTTCGTAGTAGTCGTCAGTTTTCATGCCAATCTTGACCTCCCTTGGTTCGAGGTGCTCGTCTTCCCCGCTAACGAACGCCACAAAACGTTGTCCTGTGTTGATAACGGCACTCGTCGGCACCGTTAAGCGTTCGCCCGTATCCGCCTTGATTTCCACATTCGCCCACATGTCGGGGCGTATCAGGTGCTCGGCGTTGTCCAACTCCAGACGAACCTGGCCGCGTCGAGTTTGAGGTTCGATGTGGGGGTAAATGAAGGTGACCTTCCCTTTGAACGTCTTGTTGTTCAGGTAAGGGAAATTGATCTCGGCTTCCTGGCCCACCGAGACGAGCGGCATTTCATATTCATACACATAGGACCGCAGCCAGACATGCGAAAGGTCCGCAATTTCGTATAAGGACATACCGGCTTCGAAAGCTCCCCCTTCAACGGCATTCTTCACGATTACATGGCCCGAAAACGGTGCCCGGAAGAGCAGCTCAGCACTGGGCTTACCGCGCTTCTCCAATTCGCGGATTTCTTCATCCCCAATTTGGAACAAGGACAGCCGCAGTTTGGCGGATTCCAGCAGGGAATCCGCAGACTCTTTCTGCGCAGGCGAATTCGTTCTCACCTGCGCCGCAGCTCGCCAAGCCACAAGGTACTCGTTTTCCGTCGAGAACAATTCGGGGCTATAGACGGTGAACAAAGGCTGGCCCTTTTCAACGGGTGCCCCAGTGTAGTTGACATGAAGCTGGCGGACCCAGCCGGCAAACCGAGGCGCTATTTTGGCATATTTTGTTTCATCATGCTCAACCAGGGCCGACGTACGAACGTTGCGGCTAAGGGACCGCTTTTCCACCTTGGAGAGGGTCAATCCGATTAACTGGCGCTTTTCCGGATTTAAGGCAACGCTGATTCGGCCTGGAACAGCAGGCGATGTGGCGCTTTGATCATGCCCGGCGTGGTCGCCGGCCGGAGCTTCCTTTTTCTCAACCAGCTTCATGCCGCAAATCGGGCAGTCTCCTGGCGCGTCTTGGACGTGCTCGGCCCCCATAGGGCAGTAGAACTGACCAGGTTTCACCTGGGCGATCTTGGCATCTTCTTTTGTCGCTGCCGGTTTCTTGGAAGCCTGCTTGTCATCCTTCATGGGCACCAGTTTCATGTTGCAAATCGGGCAGTCGCCAGGACGGTCGCTCACGTAAGTGGGATGCATTGGGCAGTGGTATTTTTGCTTCCCGCTCTGTCCGGCAGAAGAATCCGATTTAGAGCAGCCGGTAACCGTCACCCCAACAGCCACGGCAATCATCAACAGCACGATAGTAACGAGTTTTACACGCATAGAATTCTGGTGGTTTGCTAAAAGTTTGAAAAAGCTTTGAATTTGTTTCATTTGGCTGGGCTGTCAGGGGCGTTGGCCCAGAATCGGAGCTTCCGGGGGATGGAGTCCAATGATAACCAGCGACAGCTGCGCTAGCGCTTGCTCGCGGCTGGTCCGCGCTTCCACCTCAGCCAATTGGAATTCGAGCAGCGATCGCTCGGCGTCCAGCAAATCAATGAAGTTGCTTTTTCCCGACGAGTAACCGACGCGCGCAATATCGAGCGACTGTTGGGCCTTGGTGAGTAACGAGTCCGTAAGCAGCCTCAAATTCCGTGTCGCCTCCCGATACATAAAGGAGGTGTCGGCGAATTCAACGGCCAGTTGGATCTGCTCGGCGTTTAGCCGAGCTTCAGCCGCCTTCTTGCGAGCTTGCGCCGCGCCGATCTCAGCCGCGATTTTGTCCCGCCAGATCGGCAAGGTCACCCCGATCGACGGACGCCACATGGTCGGATTCGCTTTCACGTCAGCCTCGGCGCCAAGACTGAAGTCGGGAAGCTTACTTTGATGCGCCAGTCGAATGCCTGATTGCGCCATGCGGACTTCAGCTTCCATTTGCTTAAGCTTCGGATTGCTTTCGAGCGCGATTGCGAACAACCGCTCCGATGTGAGATCCAGGGGAGTGGAGTCAAAGCTTTGCGGCACCGGCGGATCAGGTTGATCAGCACGCAAACCCAACGCAGCTTTGAGCTGAGCCATCAAAGGATGCTGCGAATCCTCGAGATTTTCGATCTCAGTGCGCAGCCGTTCTTGCTCGATCTGTGCCCGCAAGACGTCTTGGAGTGTCACACGGCCCGCCTCGGTCTGAGCACGAGCGTTTTGCTCCAACTCTCCCAAAAGACGGAGCGTTTCTTTGTTGATGCGGATACGGTCATTAAGGAAAAACAGCTGGTAGTAAGGCTGTTTCACCTCGTAAGCTGCCTGAAGGACAGCCGATTCAAAGGCAAAGTACTTGGCCTGGCTTTCCTCGGAAGCCTGGTCGGCCTGAATTCGGAGCCTTTTTACCCATGGCACATCCGCCATTAGGCCAGGCATCACCACCATGACGACATCCTGGATGTCCAATTCCAAGGTGAGCCGTGGATCCGGCAGGGAACGTTCGGTCGTAATCCTCTGAACGGCCGCGACGTAGTCGTAGTACGCAGCTTCTACCCGAGGCTGGTTTAACATCGCGTAGGTCAGGAGAGTTTGCAGCGTGGCGTTGGTCCCCAAATCAGGCAATTGCGGCTTTCGATCCTGCGGCCGGTAAACGGTTTCCACACGCTCCAGATCCTTGCGAGCCTGTCGCTCACTTTTGGTGGGGATTCCCTTACACCCGGACAGTAACAGGGCCGTCCCAGCTAAGGCGAAACCTGCGCATACCATTAACGAAGGTCTCCGTGTTCCGGTCGGTGTTCTTGAATGCATGTTTATTTTCCAAATCTCTCTAAACTAAATTGTTTGCCGCTGTGCGAGGGTTCTGCTGGCCCATAGGCGACACCGACTCCAATTAATACGCCTTGTCCTGAAGAATCCCTCGAAGTTTTTGGAACTTTAGTCCCTCGAGAAACCGCACTTTAGCCTTTCACTGTCTTTCGGCTTTCAAACGGTAAAAACTCTGTTTTGCGATCGGATCGAAGGCCGTAACCCGGCTTGTCGTTGGTGGCTCGTTTGTCAAAATACCAACCCAAGGCCCCGAAGGAAATGCTGAGCGCTCAAGGATCTGTCGCGCTGCTGCCCCACCTTGCCACTGGATCCCCACGGTTGCATTCAGAAACTGAAGGCTGGTGATCTGTAGGGATGATTCTAGGCTGAGAGGCAAAGTGTCGGCAATGAATTCCTCCGCATTAGAAACACCATCCTGGTCGGGGTCTGCTTGAGCCGTTGCAAGGGTGGAACCCAGGAATTCAACTTCCCACCAGTCCGGCATGTTGTCCTGATCGGGATCAATCAGACGCTTTAGATTGAGCCGGCCACCAGTGATAGTCTTACCAGTCAGCCCCGGAACTTCGTCCACACTATCCAAAATCCTGCGGACCAGCTGATTAGCTGTATCTTGCGGGTAATGCGTCGCGGCAAACGCAATAGCTCCGGCCACATGAGGCGTCGCCATTGAGGTTCCGCTTAAAACTCCATACTCTTCGTGATCGGAAACAACAGCTACTTTCACGGTCGGCAACATTGTCTGCTTTAGTGCCAGGCCAGCACTTTGTGCAATTCCCAAAGTGGGAATCCACGCTTGAGGTTCACCAAGCGTGCCGTTGAGAGGGCCGATTGTGTTATTATAAATAATGGCAGCGCGGGCGCCGGCCGCCATCGCGTTAGCCACCTTTTCGCTGAACGTCAGTGTCCCCCGGCTGATTAGCGCAATGTTGTTCCGAACGCCTGGCGGGAATTCGGTTTCGCCTCCGAAACGGCAATCGTACAGAGTCCCTGAGAGACCAGAGATTTTACTGCTGTACTCTAAAGGCACGGCTTCGACGGTTGACTGAGCTTGCGCCACCCACCCGGTTAGCCCCACCACAGTAGACAGGATCTGCTGGCCGGGCGCTGCAAGATCCACCGTCGTCAACCCGTAACTAGAAAAATTCGCGATGCTGTCATTCTGATCAGTGGCGGCGACAACCAACATGTTGCTCAAGCGGTAGCTGGCGGGGTATGTCGGAACGACGTCCAGGTCTTCAGTTGAGTTCCCGGCGGCGGCACACAGGATGATTCCAGCGTTGCCAGCGCTCAGAATGGCTTGCCGCTCGACCGCGCTGTAAGTGTTGCCTCCATAAGATGAATTGATCACACGAACATTTACACCTCGCTTCTTCATAGCCACGACATATTGTATGGCCTCAATAACGGCGCTCGCCGGGATTCCTTCGTCTGCTTCAGCGACCTTAAGCCCCATGATCCTGGCGCCGTGGGCGACGCCTGCGATACCAATTGCGTTATTTACCGCGCCGGCGGCGATTCCTGCCACATGAGTACCGTGGTCCCCAGCTGGATCCGGGTCCCCTTGTCCATAAACAAAGTCATACCCGTGGTAATCATCGGTATAACCGTTTCGGTCGTCATCAATGCCGTTACCAGGAACTTCCCTCGGGTTGCTCCAGAGCACCGGGGCCAAGTCGGGATGATGAATTGATACGCCGGTGTCGATCACCGCCACGACCGCGACTTCGCCCTGGGGCCTGCGCAATGCCCATGCTTCAGGAGCCATTATTTTTTTCAAGCCCCAAAGTTCACCGATCCGCGGATCATTGGCCCCGAAAGGAAACTTCATGGAGTCCGGCTCCGCAACAGCGATGAGTGGCTCCTTGCGCAAGCAATCCAGGAGTGCGGCCGAGGTTTTTTCGGTAGCCCGCACGAGGCCTATCTCGGTTCCGTGATCCTTGGAAAGCAGATCGTAGTACCGTTGAAAGATCGCACCGTTTTTCCTCAGAATCTGCTCGCATGTTTCAAACGGCACTCCGGACCGAAACATTACAAGCGCTGAGCCCATATCTGAATGGCTCTGCGGAGCGGCGATGGAGGATATGATAGACAGGAGCAAAACTGAAGAAAGGATTAGAAACTTGTTTTGAAGCGAGATCATGTCACCCAGGGGTCTGTGTGATACGAGCTATGAGCGGGGTGCTGAGTGTCGGTCCAGCCTCTTCGAAAACAAGCGCTGATGAGGGCAGCCACATGCACGACCGTGTTCCGCACGCTCTGCCTGCTATGGTCAATTTCATGGTTCGGGAGCAGCCTTCTGCTGGCGGAGTGATTTACGCGCAGCAGGGACCTGCTTCGTCTTTACTACGCCGCAACCCGGAAAACCCCTGAAAGAATCTGCTGAAAAATGCGGCTGCGCAGCCGCCCATCATCGGAAGCTAGCTAATAGCTAGAACCAGAACCTCACACCGGCCACGAAATGGAGTCGGCTCGGGTCCTCTCCCTCAGCACGAACCAGGTCTTCCGTTTCAAAGAGGCTTCGCTCGTAAGAAAAGCCAATGTAAGGAGCCACTTCGCGGCGAATCTCATACCGCAAGCGCAGCCCGATCTCGATATCGTTTATCCCTGAGCCGGTCGTAAACTCCCTGACCTCTTGAATTGCGAAACTCGTTTCAAAGCGAGCCTGCAGGATAAGTCTTTGAGTCAGCAACAAGTCGCGGGTGGCGGTAAACCGCCCAGACACGTCACCGTCCTGGCTTATGAACAGCAAAGGTTCGATTTCGAATCGATACGGGACCAGGCCTTCCAAGCCGATCACCGCATGGGAGCGAGTCTTGTTATGGCCTTCAAAAATCCGCGTTTCGGCACGCGCGCCAATTTGGAAGTCGTAATACTTGCGTATGAACCGTCCATACAACAATTGGAGATCGAAATCGTAATCCTCGTCGGTCGCGCTATGCTCGCCCTCGGTCTTGAACCATAGGCGATTAAAATCCCCGCCATACCAGCTTTCAATATCCCAACGGACATCATCGTTGCCTTCGCCCACTCTGTATTCCAAAACGTCCGCAAGAAAGAAGAAACGGTTCATCTCATCTTCGACCGGAGGAGGCCAGTCCTTTTGAGGATAAAGGCCGACTGGTTCCGCTGGACGGCCCGCCAGAACTTCCGATACCGATTGTGTTTCCGGTCCGTGCGGATTTATCCTTTGATCCAAAGATGTTGTGGAGAGGACTGGTTTATGATCTTGGTGGGCGTCCGAGGCTGCGGAATCTCCGTGGTTCCCTGAATGTTGCGCCACGCCCTGGTAACCTGCGAGGCCACAGCAGGCGACAAAACAAAGGACTGCTTTTGGTAAATAGCCCATCACGCGTCCTTCTTTAATGGTTCATCCGAAACCCTGACGACCCGGAACATCCCGGCTTCCATATGGAGAAGCAGATGGCAATGGAAAGCCCAGGGCCCGCGTTCGTCTGCTGTGATTATCACTGGGACCCGCTCGGCAGGCTTTACGACTACCGTGTGCTTGCGGGGGAGGTAATCACCCGCGCCATTGTCCAGATGCATCCACATGCCATGCAGATGAAACGTATGCTCCATCATGGTGTCATTGACAAAGATCCAGCGCAGCCGCTCTCCGAATCGAAAGTGGATAGGCTCCTGAGCCTGTGAGAACTTCTTCCCATCGAAGGACCAGATGAATCGTTCCATGTGACCAGTGGCGTGAAGTTCCAGGTCGCGCTCCGGGGGTCGTGTGTCGTAGAACTTCTCCAATGCCTTGAGATCGTTGTAAACCAGCACGCGCCTTCCCTCGCCGCCCAGCCCAGTGCCCGGCTCATCAAAGCGCGTACGGGTTGCCTCAGGGATGGCCTGATTGCCGGTGCCGTGGCTATCCGGCCCGTGCTTGACTGATTTGCCGACGGGGTTTCCGGAGGAACTCATGTCCGTCATGGTCTGTGGACCATGTCCATCGTGTTGGTTCTGGGGAGGGGACTTTGGCGCAGCATGGCTCTCACTGTGCTGGACAGTTTCTGCCTTTGACATAGGTGCGGCATGCCCCGTCTGGTCCGGCATGCCATTGTGGTCCATGCTCATGCCCCCGGCGCGGGCGTTTCTCTTCCTCTCGACCTTCATGGCACTCATGTCTCCACCGTGCTCCATGCTCATGCCCATCTCTTCCATAGTGCGTAGGCCGCGGGGCCTGCGCTCTGGAACGGGAGCGGCCATTCCTGCACGGGGGGCCAAAGCGCCGCGGACGTAGCCGCTACGATCAAGCACCTCAGAGAAAATCGTGTAAGCACGGTCCTCAGGTTGGACAATCGCATCATACGTTTCGGCGGGACCAATGCGAAACTCGTCGATTTCAACCGGTTGCACGTTTTGTCCGTCAGCCTGCACGATTGTCATTTTTAAGCCTGGAATGCGGATGTCATGAAACGTCATGGCTCCGACATTGATGAATCGCAGCCGGACCCGCTCACCTGGCAGGAACAGCCCTGTCCAGTTCCGTTCCGAGGGCAGCCCGTTCATGAGATACGTGTAGGTGGAGCCAGTGACATCTGCGAAGTCGGTCGGATCCATGCGCATCTTCGCCCACATGCTATAGTTGGCGACCGCTGGCCCCATACCACAACTCTGAATATCTTCCATGAACTCAAGGAGATCCCGACGCTGGAAATTAAAGTGGCCCGGCTGCTTCTTCAGTTTTGATAGCAAAGTGTGTTCCGAGAGAAATGTCCAGTCGGAGAGGATAATCACGTGCTCACGATCGTACGCAACGGGATCGGACTTTTTCGGGTCGATGATTAAGGGCGCATAAACTCCTCGTTGCTCCTGGCCTGGCGAGTGGCTGTGATACCAATACGTTCCATACTGCTTTACAGGAAAACGATATACAAATGTCTCGCCAGGCTCGATACCGCCGAAGCTCACCCCTGGCACTCCGTCCATATCGGGCGGCACGAGAATTCCGTGCCAGTGAATCGAGGAGGTGCTTTTCAAACGATTAGTGACCCGCAAGGTGACCTCTTGCCCCTCGCGCAAGCGGATCAAAGGGCCGGGAAGCGTGCCATTAATGGTATATGCAGTGCCACTCTGCCCGTTGACTTCAAACTTTGCCTCTTGAATCGTCAGGTCAATTGTGCTGCCAGTCAAGACCTGCGAAGATCCGTTGAGTGAGTTCGCCTCACCAGCCCAAATGTATGAGGGGAGAAGAGGTTCCAAGGCCGTGAGAATTCCCAAGGCCCCTGTGCGTCTCAGCATTTCCCGTCTCGATAGTTTGCCATTCTTCATCTCGAACTGATCGACCAGAAGGTTGTGCCAGGGGTTCACGATGCCTGGCTTCTAATTGAAGCCGAAACGTAACGGTGCCGGCTGCCGTGACCAAGTACCAAGCAGTTTACAACGCAGTGAGCGTTTTAACGCCCCACTCTTGTTCACCAAATCAGGCCGAGCAACGAAGCCCCTCAGGATTTCAGACATTCTCAGGGGTTCAACCGAATAACACAATGGGGTCGTTTCCCCTCTAAATATTGCGTTAATTCGCTGGGATTATTTTATAGAAGCCCTGTCGGTCAGTGAGGGCACTTCTGTCCAGCCACGAGCTGCTGGATCCGTAGGCGGTTATCTCTGCGGCCAAGGACCAGCTTTGATCTGTAGGCAAGCCGCTTGAATATATCCTGTATCGGGTGTTTGGTGTGCTGTCCCATGAAAGAACTGCTCCCTCGGAAGTTAAGCGGATCTTGGTGGTGACCGGGATCGTTGGAATTAACGCCGGGCTTAACCGTCCTGCTCGGCCCCAAATGGCAGTGCCTCCATAGAGGCTAAATGCCATGCCTTTGACGGTTTTATTTTCAAGATCGACCAGGCCAGCCGGAACTTTGAGCTGCACCCATTGTCCCGGTGCTGGCAGCGCGCCCATGTTACGGCGGCTTGAGGTGCCATTTTGGCCGTAGCCGATCAGGTTTTCGCCCCAATAAGCCCTGTGCTCCCACGAACCATCCGTCCACTGGAGCATCACCTCGCGCGGCATGTTGGTCGAAGGCAGGTAAACCCAGGCGTAGAGAACATCGCCGGGTCCGACCGCCATCGTTGCGGTGGCGTTGTCGAAAAAGTGTTGTTGCAGGGTTATGGCCGAACTCGAAGCGTGTGCCTTGGTGGCGTCTGGAGGAGGGGTATTCAGGGTCCAATTCCAAGAGTCGCCACCCTCGCTGCTTGCCGTCGCGCCAGTCGGAACTGATTCATACAACCAAACAGTATCGGGAGAGTTGGCTTCGAAAACAGCTCGAGCAAAGGCACGGCGGCCGTCCGGCCATTGCGCTTCGGCTTCCACCCACTGAAGTCCGTTGTTCTTGGGTAAGATGGTGAAACTTTGACCGAAGGAGGGTTCCTGGTCCCGGGCTTCCCAAACGACGCGCGCCGCACCGAGGTCCATCCCGACGACCTGCAACTCAAGCGTTAACGGCTGACCAACAGGAACAACGTTCGATGGGACTGGTATCGTTGCGACCGCCGAGTTCCATGTCTGGTTCTTCAATTGCGTTCGGGCTGCGAGGAAGCTCAGAGCCGCAAGACTGCGGGCAGAATTCAGCACGACAAATTCGGCGTTCACATTCCAACTGTCTCCCCACCGATCATAGAACGGGTATGGCGCTGTGGCAGCCCCATCAGAAGGAAAGGGCAGGCTGTTCAACATCCCGCCGTAATACCAAAGGTAACCAAAGTTCGCGGTCACGTTACCGACAGGCTGACCGGAAGGTGGCAGAGTTTGGCGATCATTGACCGCCCACTGATTAACTACGTCGCGCTGGCGCTTCCAGCCCAACCCGGTGACGTAGGAGACATCAACCGGGTTGCAACCGCCTTCGTAGTTCATGTTCGAAATTAGGGCGTCAACGTAGTCCACCTTTGGGTTGATTTGATAGGCCACGGCCACATCAAAAGCTTGGTCGGTTGAAAAATACCAGCCGGCCGCCTTCACCCGTTTGGTTGCCTCAGGAAAGCTGGTGCCGTAAGCGCTTTGTTTTGCCCACTTCAGCGTGTCATCCCCGGCTGCGACGATTTCAGACTCGGATTTGGCGAGAAAGTTTGCGTCCAGCTGTGTGTTAGAGCCTAGGCGGCCACTTCTCACCGCAAAAGCATAGCTTCGGATGGCGTTGCCCCAGCACTGAGACATGTGCCACCAGCCCCAGCGCCAGGTGGCCGGATCGGCCGGGTTGAACCAGGAGAGCAGTTTCTGGTGCGCCTCCAAATCCCCTGTAGCCAGATAAATCTCGGCGGCGGCCCAGGCCAGTTCATCCCTGTCGGTGAAATCGTCCCCATAATGGGTAATCTTCTGGTATCCCCCGTCTTTGCCGTACCTCTGGACGGCGTCAAGAAGGAATCGCCATCCCAGTTTGGCTTTCTCCAGATACCGCGCTGCGATCTCTGGATAGGCCTGCTTGAACCTGGGTGACGACGCGCATTGTGCGAGCGCCGCAACAGCCGCCGCAGTCACGGATGTGGTCTTAGGCCAGACGACTTGCGCATCCCCTCGGTCCGGCGCAACATTGTTCTCGTACTCACGATCCTTTGGGTAGACCAGGAAGTAAAATCCGCCATCGGTGTCCTGCATTTTGGCTAGAAAATCCGCTTCCCACTTGGCCTCTTGCAGGATGTCACTAATTCCGTCGCCGCTTTCGGGAATGCCCAGATTGTCCAGCGCCCCGACACCTGCTAGGGAGTCAACGGCGAACATAAGATAGTGAATGAGGCTTGCGCTGTTGATTGTGTATTTGCTGTAGTCGCCAGCATCGTGATGCCCACCTGAAACATCCACCGCACCTGACCGGATGAACGGGAAGAGTTGCGCGGAGGGACTGGTCAGGCGAGGGGCGGTTTGAGCAGGATTATTCGCGTTGATTGTGTTGGCATATCCCGCAACGGTGTTCCATGTGAACGGAAAACTGGTGGCCGGGCTCGGCACTGCGGCGGGTGCGGCATGGCAGATATCGTGAATAAAACGGGTATGGGGCATGGCTGTGTTGGTCCCGCAACGCTGATGATAGAGACCCAGGGCATACGCTCGGGCAAAAGCCATGGAGATCCCCTCATCAATGCGGAAAGGCATCGATGCCCCCAATCCTGGCACCATCAGCCGATACTCTCCGGGAACATTAAAGCCTGTGAAATCGGCTTCATATACTTTCTGATAAGGTGTGGGAACGTAAGTGTACCCAACATCAGGGCGCTGCACGAGCGCTCCTTGAAACACCTGCGCACCTGACTTTGCCTCAATCAGCTTGAACCCTCCGCTGATCGGAATCGGCACCTCTCCCAGGCTGCCGGCGTAGTAGCCAATCATAGCCTTCTTGGAATATCCAGGCATGTAACCCTCCTGGTTAACGTGGATGGCCGGACTGTGACGCATAGGATTGGCAACGGCTATGAACTTCATTGCGCTGTTCCACAGAGAACCGCTTGGGTTGGTAACCTCAACCGGCTGACCTTCCGGCACAGGGTTTGCCAATAGAAGATAAAGCGAATTATCTATCCGCAGGTCGTTTGAGGCGAACGGGGCATATAGCGGTCGCCGCTTGAATCCCACGGCGGTCACGGTTACGGGTTGGCCGTTCACGGTCGTGGTAAAGGAACTTAGCGGAGGTGCCATAAATTGGCCCGAGCTATTAACCAAATCCCACTGAGTCACCCGCGCTGGATCGGCCGCCTTGGTGTCGATCAGCTTCAACTCTAAAAGGGTCGGCGTAATAATGTGAAGCGTGTTGGACCCGACGGCTGGCAATCGCAGTGCGTTATAGCAAACGTCGCTGACATCCGGAACCATAGTAGAAACTGCAAAAACATGCGGAGCGGCAGCGAGCCAAACGAATGTTAACGCACTTATGATCGTGGTTTTCGTCATCCTATCAGGATGCACAGGCCTGCGCACTCACGAATCAGACGACGTCTTCTTCTCTTGTAGGATCCCAGGCGGTTTGCTTGTAGGACAAAAACGGAGTTGCTATTCAGCTTCGCCGCGTCCACTCAGCAGCGACCTCCAATTAAGGTGATTGCCAATCTGGAGGGTAAAAATGGCGTCGGCCTCACCCTGGCCAGCAATCGGTAGCAGAACTCCCGCGCGCAATTGCCAGCCACTTGCCACGTGCCAAAAGGAGACCGCCGGAGCGATGGATGTCGCGTGCGCCAAATCGATCGAACGAAAGCTGTGTTCGCCCACTAACTCCAATGAAGGCGCGAAGACCCAGGTCTGTTCAGGGCGAACTGGCGCAACCTCCAGGAAACTGACGCCTCGGATGAACGAATAAGCCAATCCCACTCCGTAATCCGCCCACACGTCCTCCTCGCCGTTGAGATTGCCGCCAATCCCTAAATTGGCCGCAATCGACCAGTTGCCAAACGCCTTGTCCCCGAATAGATATTGTGTGAAAGATACGTTGCCCCCTCCAAGGCCGTCCGACTCACGACCGGTCGGCAAGCCAAAGCCGCTGGCGGTGGAAATCACGAAATCCGGTTCCATCAGCAGCGCGTACTTTAAAGGCCGGACTTCCATATCTCCCACCCCTGTGACACGCCCCGCTCCTTTAGGATCGGCCATATTCAGGAAGGGAACAAAAACCTCGAAACCATACCTGTAATTGCCACTCCCATAGGCCAGCTCCAACTCGGATTCATAGCCGGTGTGCTTTGCGCCGGTTTCATCGCGCATGCCTTTGAGAACAAAGAAATTCAGCCGTTGCTCATTTTCGATGTGAGCGTGGTGGAGAAGAACCGGATCCAGAATAGCCCCGGAAAACGGAGCTCCCTCTTCATGCGCTGAGGCCGAGCCTGGAACCGATGCCAGTAAGGCAGCCAGCCAGAAAATGTAAGTAGTCTGGTGTGTCACAGTAGTGTCGGGAAGTTGGGATCGGCAGCGCTAGCAACCGTAGTTGCTAGCGCCGCTGTGAGACCGATTGCCTCAGTGATGATGTTGCGTCGGGGCAGGCGAGGCTGACGTGTCGTAATCCTCATCCAAAGAGGTGCAACCCGTCAGGATAACAGCCGCCAGGGCGGCGACAGTGAGAGCTACCAGGTGTTTTAGTTTCATGTTTTGGTTTTGTGTGCTGTGCCATTGATGTTGCGGAATGGAAGGAAAGATTGTGTACGAGCGAGGAATCCGTAGAAGCAACATTCCACGAAAGCCAAGGCTTTGCCATGACTCCGCGTCTGCTTTGCGCTTGATGCCGTTATCAAACGCTTTTTCTGGATAACGCTTGTTCAGTTCTCTTTCAACTACGCCGCAGGGCTTAGGATCCCTCACACTTTCTTTATCTGTTCGACTCCGCGCCCCCTGCGGGCCTGCCGCAGGCGCAACCCTAACGAGCTGCTGTTAAGGGAAGGCAGCTGTTGTTACTCCTCCTCTGGAGTGTCCCATGCCGAGACCCGAAGGTGTTCTTTAACCCTTCGGCGTTCATATCGATGTTCCCTCGCCTTGGTAGGTTGATTCTCCGCCTGTGGAAAGCCGTGCCTGGCCGTCTGCACAACGGTTTGCTTTTTGTAGGTCAGATTGATCATAATTGGTTCTCGAAAGACGGCCCTGGGGATTGTGATTCCCATCGTTTACGTGACGCGTAGCAGGCTTTGCGGTGGTGCCCTGGTCGTTTGTCGTGCGGCATTCCAGCCGTAGCTGCAACATTGGCCACGGCATTCATTGTGCCATAAACGTTGGGCACGTAATCGTCTGCCTCAGGATCAAGGAGCCAGATGTTGTCGGCGACGAAGAGATACTCGTGCGGCCCCGCCGGCAGCCACAATAATCTTAGCCACTGTCCGTGACCGAGGCTGACCAGCGGAGTGACCGAGGGATTCCAGTCGTTGAATGATCCTGCGAGGAATACCCGTTTCGCG
This sequence comes from uncultured Verrucomicrobiota bacterium, assembly GCA_942493075.1. GTDB lineage: Bacteria > Verrucomicrobiota > Verrucomicrobiia > Limisphaerales > UBA8199 > JBBQYD01. The sequence goes on from OW818681.1 coordinate 2,776,695, forward strand.
GTCGAATGATGAAATGCGAAACGCACTGGTCGATAGTTTAAGACACCGTCGGTTGTAGGAATCTTAATGCGACCTCCAGGAGCTCGCAGGAAATTCTTGCTCAAGCCAGACGTGTTGCCTTGGCATTCATTCATCTCCTCCCCTTCTCTCCGTACATTCTTGCTCCAAGAATCTCTCCGCTTGAAATGTTCGGAGCATCCTCCAGGGGAGGAATAAACGCCATTGTGTCTCATGTTAGATGATACGCCGCCACTATGTGCAATCCCTCATTGCGTCAGGCAAACGAGGGAAGACCACTTCTCGGGCGTAGTAGTTCTTGAGTGGCGATTCTGGGCACCCGCCGGCTGAAACGACAATTGAGATCACGCAAATGAACGAAGTACTAAACGAATTTCCTTTCTTAACTCGCCCGCTGAATTGCTATTCCGCAAAGAACATGCTTAAGCCGGTCAATTTCTACTGCCAAGCTCCGGAAGCCAAAGCGGTCTCATTGGTGGGCGGCTTCAATAGCTGGAATCCTCTGGCGACCCCGATGAAGCGTCAACTGGATGGATCATGGTCGGCGCGAGTCGATTTGTCCCATGGCCACCACCAGTATCTTTTCCTGGTTGATGGGCAACCCACGCTCGATCCTAACGCATGTGGTGTTGCCCGGAACGAGATCAATGAACGAGTTTCCCTAAAGTCGGTGAGCTAAAGAGGGCCGTGTTTAACCTGCTCCATATATGCTCCGGATCTTCCAGTCCGATCGAAACGCGAATCAGGTTACGCGGAATGCCACACGATTCCGCCCAGTCAAGTTCCCGGTAGCAGGCCAAAAGAGCAAAAGGGCATGCAAGCGTGAAAACAGTCCCGAGGCTTGGTCCTTTGCACAGCTCAAGACGATTATAAATTTCAGGAGCCGCGACATCAGCGTTCCAGGGTATAAAGCTGACCACCGCACCCCATCCGGCCGTGCGCCGGCGGACGGCCTCGTAAGCTTCCTGGGATTCCCACTTGGGATACCAGACACGCTCGACGGAAGGATGGTCCTTCAGCCGTTCAGCGATAAGCAAACCATTACGGTTGTGCTGCTTCATACGCTCGGTAAACTGCCGAATTTGCCGCTCAAGTATGGCAGCGTCGGCGGTCCACAACAGATCTTCGTATTCAGTGGCAATCAGAGCCTTGAGTTGGTCATAAAATGGCGACCTCGGATTGCAGATCAAAGCGCCTCCCATGACATCCCCGCTCCCCGACATGAACTTGGTCAGGCTGGTGGCGATGAGGTCCGCATGGGACCCGAGATCCACATTGAACGCCGTGCTAATCACATCGTCGGCTACCAATGGTATCCGGTGTTGCCGCAACAGCGGACTGATTCTTGGGAGGTTTGGAGTGCCCGGCAAAGGATTACCCGGAACTTCACAAAAGCACCCGGCGACCTTGCGCTGATTCAATACCCGAAGCAAGTCACGCGCCGCAAGATCCAGGAGCGGAAGCATGATGCAACCGTCTCCGAACCTCTCCTGAAGGCGTAAGGTATCGACGTTGCAGAACCCCAGCTGCACGGTCGGGACCGATGGTGTCATGGACCTCACTGCCTGAAGGGCCATGTAGTGGGACGCCATGCCGGTGGGGGCAAGAAACACATCGCGTTCTGAACAATCATAAAGGCCGGCAATCTGCCGGCGCAGGGACATACGGATTTCGGGATCTTCGGGACGTGGAGCAGGGCCAGAAAGCACGGCTTGAGCTCTTCGACTTGAGAAGATGAGGCCCGTATGCTGCCAGAATGCGCGCAGAGCCTGATGGCCGATAGGAGTCGTTCTTACCGCGAAAATTCCGGCCCGAAACTCAATCTCGGCTGCTTGGCCGCTGGCGTGTCGAACATAGCTGTGTGCCAGCCCTGCGACGCGCGGCGACGGGAATGGAAGACAAAACTCGCTGCCGCCGACCTCTCGGGCGAGGTCCTCGATGTAAGGATGGATAAAGCACCGCGGATACCCGTTTTTGATGTGCGCTAGAAGAGTGGCATCCTCTTCCTCGAACCTGACAACATCCTGCCAACTCGGCAGGGAGACCGAGACGGCGTGCGCTGAAGCCGGGAATGGCTGGCCGAGTCGCAGATCAACACGGTGATCCGGAGGAGCGGGGAGATTCCTCATAGACCTAAAGAGCATTGATGGATCGCCATTCTCGAAAGGCAGGTATTCTCAGAGGGCATCGAGCACATAGATCCGGCCATTGCCAGGTCCCCCGATTCCTGCTGCCGCTTCGATCACTGAGACGATCATTGAAACCGACTGATCTTGGGTGATGATCTCCCTCTTTCTATAACCAAAAGGAACACCCTTTAGCAGATCGTAAATGGTTGGGGGACGTCTCTGAATTCTCAGCCTTTGTCCTGCCCTGCGGATTTGGGAAAAAGATCCGCTTTGCGCTCTGCCAAGTCGAAGCAGCGCCGACCGAACGGCACTCACTCGATTCTTCCTGAAGTAGGCGACTATGTGTTTCATGCGTCCAGGTAATTCAGCCGCCGACTTCTCCTCGGGCTTCTGCGGCCAAGGCTGTGCTCAAATAGCGCTCCCCGGTTGATGCGGCAATCGTCACGATTATCTTGCCTGCATTCTCGCTCCGTTGGGCCACTTGGACGGCAGCCCAGACGTTGGCGCCGGTCGAAATTCCCGCCAAAATGCCTTCCTCCTTGGCCAGGCGGCGCGCCATGTGAAAAGCATCCTCGTTGCTCACCTGAATGCACTCCGTAATGAGTGGGTTGCCCGAAGCGTCTTTTAAATGGAGGTTTTTGGGCACGAAACCGGCACCTGTGCCCTGGATCTTATGAGGGCCTGGTTTTGGCGGCAGACCGGCCAAGGTTTGCGATATGACCGGCGAATCTTTCGGTTCCACCGCGATTGCCTGGAACGAGGGTTTGCGTTGCTTGATAACCTCGCAACAACCTGTGATGGTTCCTCCTGTTCCCACCGCCGCCACGAGGATGTCCACCGCTCCGTTGGTGTCGCTCCAGATCTCTTCGGCGGTAGTGCGCCGGTGAATTTCTGGGTTGGCTGGATTTTCGAATTGCTGCGGGATCCACGAATCCGGTGTTTCCCCGGCCAGTTTTTCCGCGCGATGTATGGCACCCTTCATGCCTTCGCTGCCTGGCGTTAGCACCAGCTTGGCCCCCAGCATCGCCAGCAAGGTGCGACGCTCCAGCGACATTGTTTCAGGCATGGTGAGGATCAGCTTGTAGCCCTTGGCCGCACAAACAAAAGCCAGGGCGATGCCAGTATTACCGCTTGTTGGCTCGATGATCGTGGTGTTTCGGGTGATGAGCCCGCGCTCCTCGGCGTCCCTGATCATGGATACGCCAATCCGGTCTTTAACACTACCCAGGGGATTGAAGAACTCACATTTGAGGAGAACGTTGGCCTGGAGATCGCCTGTTACCCGGTTGAGTTTCACAAGAGGGGTGTTGCCGACAGTGTCGATAATGTTTGAATAGACTTTTCCCATAGGGTCATTCGTGATGCAAAATGTCTGTTTTGTCCTATTAGCGATCAACCCGCCGTTGGCAGCTTCTGGGTTTCAGAACAGCTGCGACAACATCCCGACGGCCGGTTGATAGGCGGATGCTTGCTTCCTTCCTCGTCTGAGTCCTCATCAGATTCATGCCCGCAGCAGGCATGCCGGTTTTCACCATGCGCTGATCCCTTGTCCTCTGTATCGCTCACCGGCCCAAAGAATCGCACCATCATCAATTTAAACGGGTTTCTCATAGAACTTGTCTTTCGCTAATTTCATTTGTTCATTCAGGTCTCACTCGTTAATCCCCCAGTGGCGCTGCCCTGTCGTGCTGTTCTCCCTGCGGGATGCGCCAACTTCGCCAGAAGGATGCATTCGCCGCTCGATCATTGAAGGGGGCGAACCCTCAGGAGCGTAAGCTTTCGAGAAGAACGCCAGCCCGGCTCTGGTCGCAACCCGTTCAAGGTAAGTCCTGACAGGGCTGGAACATCGCTCCGGAAGCGACACCTCAGGGAGCAATACCGCAAGAGCGCCTCCACTGACTTGGCGATGGTCAGCCCAGTGGTCAATCCAATCTCGCACTGCAACCGGGATCTTGTCCTGGCCATGCGGACAACAGAAAACAAGATCCGCCATAGCCGTTTTCCGCGCCGCCTCTTTTAGAACGGCCCGATCCGCCAATGAAGCAAAGCTCCAACATGCGTCGATAACCTGAAAATGCCGGGCCAGACGATTTCGTGTAGAAAAGTAAATCGCGAAAACCGTTGGAAATGCGACCTGCTCCGCATAAGCAAGCACCACTCGAACAGGTGAAGCTGGCTCAGCTCTTGTCACTAACGATCCTTCTACATTCCTGACGGAGAAGTTAGTGCCGGCGATTCTTGGTTTCATACGAGGTCTTTACGAGTGCACTATCCGTGTTAAAACTCGGTTACCGGGGAGTTCTCACCTCCTGCATCACCCGAGAATCCCTGCCAGTTGAGCCAGCAGTCGGGTTCTCCGCTAAAGCCGGATCCCAGGGGGGTGCCTGCTGAATCCTTGTATTGACAGCCATCTTCAAAGTCGCCAGGAGTTCGTTCTTAAGAACTGGTTTTTCAAGCACGGCTGCTGCGCCCCAGGTGGAAGCCGCTTTGGTGATGTAATCCTCAACCCACCCGGTCATGATGATGAAAGGTAGTGCTGGAAATCGCCCACGTGCGATTTTTAAAAGGTCAATCCCATTCATCACCGGCATTCGCACATCCGACAGAACTGCATCATAGGCTTCCAGGCCCAAAAGCGTCAGAGCCTCATTCCCGTTGGCGGCTGTTGAGACCAGATAACCGGCCTGCGCCAACTGACGCGCCGCAGACCGTCGAATGACACAGTCGTCGTCAACCACGAGGACCCGTTGCAGCTGAAAGGTCGTGTTCATCACTTGAACTTTGATACGCCACTCCCAGCATCATCCCTTAAACTACTTCGCGAATTTTAAACCCTTGTCTGCAGCAGTGCGAAGTCGCGGAGCAGCCCGTCCTCATTGGGACAGTGCCCGGTGTCCGAGCTCGCCAGCTCATTTAGGGGCAACTTTTTGCGGCGAATCGCCTCAGGGCGATGGTCCGTGCATGCCATCGGCGGAGGTCGGAAGGCTCACAGAGAAAGTGAGGAGATTGCAAGCGAACGTTACTCCTCTCAGGAAGAGGGATGCGTCTTGGATCCTAGTCTAACTGCCTCGCAATCGCGTTGATTCCTTTTAAGCCTGCGCCAAACCTCATGATCGGCTCACGATGCTTTTGCAGTTCACCGTAGGGCAGGAATCGAACTTGCAGGTTGGAAACGCTCCGGAAAGCCGGTCGCCTGAGTTGGAGGCGAACATCCTCCTCGCGGTCGTCGGGAGCCACAAGGAACAGGCCCTTGGCCGCTTGATCGGTGGAGCCGAGCGCCAGGTCTAGAAGTCGCACAATTCCTGAGTAGATGGACGTGGTGTGCTCGACCTCAAACGCCGCAGTCACCTGGTGGGTTTCGCGATGGATCCAAAGCACATCGATGAGCCGAACTGCGTCGATCCCGGGCGCTGAGGCAATGCTGGGCGGCAGAGACTCGAGGCAACCTTTTCCAAGTTCGCCTCCATTGTAGTCGCGGCGACGGTCGTTCGCCGCAATCCACACATCATAATCCAATGCATGACCCAAATCACGAAGCCATCCCTGAATCTGACTGTGCTTCAATTCGTTTTCTTCATTTGTTTGCGCTGCTTTCGATGCCGCCGCGCTTTCCTCTCTGACTTTCTTTAGATCGGCTTCCCAGGCCGATATCGCGGCTGAGTCATCGCTCGAGGGTGGCATCACGTAGCGGCCAGTGCCTAAATCGAAAAGAAAACCAGCGATGGCTCCAAGATCGTTTGAGAGGAGGTCGCGGTGTTCGGAGTTGATCCGCAGGATCCCTGAGCGCATTGCCAGATACTCGCTCCATCTGCCGAGTTTTACCTTTGCTCCAGTTAAACTGTTGTACCCTTTCACAATAGCCGTATTGGAAGGCGGCACCAGCGTGGGATGGACAAAATACAGCAAATTGGCAGCGGCTGGCCCGAGCCCTTTAATTTGTCTTCGGTCTAAATCGTGAATAGCATCAACGATCTCGGCTTCGTCAGTGCAGCAGTCACAGCGGTGAAGAAAGCGAGCGAAGGCAAGCTGGTTTTCCCTGTTCTCGTAAATGTCCGGGATGCGAAGCTTAGGCTTCCAAAGAAAGGCGTGATCAGCTCCCTTGAAGATCTGTCGTTGCTCTGCGATTGAATTCACCACCGTCTCAAGAGACGATCTACGGTAAGCAGTGCCGAAGCTGCCGGCTTCGATTTCTGCTATAACGCCGGCCAATCCTCGGCGTATCGATCGGAAATTCTTAACCCTCTCCTTCCAAAGAAACCATGTCCTGTATGTGCCGCCCGCGTCCTCACGCCAGCGCTGTATGAGCGTTCGAAGCTTGTCCATGTGCCCATGTGTTGTAGGCGAACAAAACAATCAAGGCGAGGGAATCTCGTCTACAAGCATAAGTGCCGGGACAAGTGTCCTGAATCCGCTAGCCTAGTGACAGCCGGAACCCTGCCAGTAGTAAACGGGATCATGCGCCACATATCCAGAGTGGGTATGGCATCCGCTTAGGCTGAGCACGGCTGCGACCGCTAGAACCGTTAAGATAAACGTTGTCTTCATGAGATGGCAAAGAGGGGCTCAGGGTGCCGCCAAACCTGGCAACACCCCGCCCATCTCCTGGCGAAATTAAGCTGCGCTTAATGTTGATGTTGAGAGTGGTCGTGCTGCTCTGTGTCCGGCTTGGTGCTTTGGTCACCACCGGTTCCACAGCCGGTCAAAAAGATGCCAGCAAGCAGCACTACAGCCATCGCAACTGCAATCCGGACAGGTTGATTTTTTGTTTTCATTTGTCGTTATACTCTGTTCTCTGTTTGTTTACCGTGTGTTCCGGTGCCACCCGAAGCAGCCGATTTCCACATTCACTGCGCTGAACCATTAGTGATCCAGCAAATCGTCTTTTGTGCGTTCGTTGTGGGTAAGGATAGCCCTAAAGTTCCTTCAGCATCTGGGCTAAAACTGTTCCTTGCCTGAAGCCGGCGAAACGCCGCCGGAGTTTACCGTCTCGATCGAGAATGACATACGTGGGCAGGTCGTCTGCACAAAAACGCGACCGAATATCCCCGTTCTCGTCGATTAGAACTGGAAAGCTCGCTTTCCCGCTTTCAACAGCTTTCCGGGCCAGGCCACGAAGCTCAGGGGTTCCAGCCTGTTCAGCCTTTTGACCCTCATGATCGTGGTTGTGCCCGCTGCTGTCTCCCTCACCGTGGCCTTCCCCGGAGCAGCAATCGGGTGCGGTTGGACTGCAGATTCCGATGACGGCGACACCCTCCTTCTGGAGTCCATTAAGTGCCGGCGCATCATTCAGACTAGCAGGTGCCCCGGGGCTCCAAAATAGAAGCAACACCGCCCTTCCTTGAAATTGGCTGAGTCGGACCATTTTGCCCTCCAAGTCCCTCAAGGCAATGTCCGGAACAGCCAAGGCTTTTATATCGATCGGGGCTGCAGGGCTTGGGGTTGGGGGGGGATAATTCCGCTGGTTAGTAGCCCACCAGCTTTCCCATAGTTGAACCCCCGCTCGAATTGCTTCCTCATTCGGTGGTGCAGGAGGGTTCGTACCCACGCAGGTGAATTGAGGTAAGGCCAATGAACCTTTTAATCCGAAATCCTGGCCCGTGACCTGGCGCAGCACCTGGGCGGCGGCCACTACAACGCGTGGCTCCGGGTCGCTGAGAAACCTATAAACGGTCCCAACATCATTCGACACAGCTATATTCCGGAGACTTTGCAGGCCGGCTATGCGGATAGCAGGATCAACATCGGCCATTTGTTGCAGCGACAATGAACGAAGGGCTGGATGCTTAAGCTGGCGCAGGATGGCCATGGCGGTTTGCCTTGCATCAACGTTCGGGTCATGCGTGGCGCTAAGGATTAAGGGTTCCATGGTCCGGACTAGATCGGCGTCGGACAATTTCCTGCTCAAATAGTTCAGCACGAAGTGCCTGTGGGGGATCTTTTCAGTATCCCACATGCGCTGCAGCACCGCGGCCGGGTCTCTGGCCTGTTCTACAGTGTCGACAAGCACTTCCTCAGACGGTGCATCAGCCCGCTCCAGCAGGCGGACGGCTAGCGATTGATTCAGGGGGCGCCAGACAACCAGGGCCAACAGCCCGATGAGACCGCCTGCGACCAGTATCGACCGCCTGGTTCGCCGAACCGGACGATTTGGAGCTGAGCTTTGTTGGTGTGAACCAGTGACTTCGTTTTGTGACATACCTTCAGTCGCGGTAGCGCGCCGACGGGGTGGCAAGGGGCCCGGCGGGGGTTGACCGGGTGGGAATCTGCCCCGTCGTACGCGCAAAAAAGTGATTTCTCATTTCTTCAAAGTGTCACTACGTCGCGGCACAACAAATCCCTCAGAGAGACTTCTAAATCCTCGACATGCCAGGCGTGCTCCCAATCGCTTTCGTGCATGATAGAGACGCATCTCAATTGTTTTCACCGTGCAACCTATGGCCGAGGCTATCTCGGCCTGGGATTTCTCTTCCTCACTGAACAGATGGAACGGGCCCCGGAGCTTTTCGGGAAGGTTGACCACTGCCCTGGCCAGGGCATCGGATAATTCACGGTGCGCCAGAACCTCGTCAGGCGGGTCATCTCTGGCAAAGAGACTGGGTTGAGCTATGGATGACGAAATTTCTTCCTGAGACAGTTCCTCGAAGGAGACAAACTCAGGTTGACGCTTCCTGCTGCGCAGTCGGCTTCGGGCTAAATTAAGGGCAATTGTATAAAGCCAGGTGGAGAACCGACGCGAGATGTCAAAGTTCCCTCGGTGCTGAAACACCCGCACGAATGCTTCCTGCATCACATCTTGTGCATCGGCGCGATCCTTCAAAACCCGGGAGAGGTGCTGAACCAGGCCCTTGCGGTATCGTTGCCACAATTCATAAAGCACGTGCTCCTCACCTCTTTGCAGGCGGATCATGGCTTGTTTGTCCGCCTCTTCTGCCGTGATCCTTCTCAACGGACTGGAGTGAAATTTGTGAGTGGACCAAAAGGCGGTTGCTCTCGAAATGCTCACATGTGGAGTCCACGCGGCATCGGTCCATTGAATCGCGATCCGCTTTGGACCAGACCTGTTTGCCTGTTTGCGCTTATCCACCACAATTCTACATACGCCGCGCGCTGGCCTTTCCCTTGAACTTTTCTGATGGGGGACTGTTTTTACAGCAACCTGAGGCTGCGCAAAGCCATAAGGCCGCCGGCCACCAGGAGCACCACCGCGAAGTTTTTTTGGAGTCGTGCACCTGTGAGGTGCCTGCCTAAACACATGCCCGGTGCAAGGCCGACTATAGCGCCAAGCGAGAAAATTGCCACCGTTCCCAAGGGCGGCCGCTGGCCTGCAAACCAGTGGCCCGCCATCGCGGCTAGACTGAGCAAGAAGATGCAGAGCATTGAGGTCGGGATCGTCCTGCGGATTGGCATTTGGTGGAGAACTACCATTGCCGGAACGATGATGAATCCGCCACCAATTCCTAATAATCCCGCTAAGAAGCCCGCGGCAACTCCGACGAGGACGGTCGCTGCGCCTTTGCCCGCAACCCGCTTGCCCGGCTCAATATCACGTTCCAGTTGCTGCATCGGCAATTCAACCGATGTTGTGGTTGTCCACAAACGAAAGGCCGCGATCAACACCACGCCTGAAAACACGAGCAACAGAGCGGCCTCATCAACACGGCTCCCCACCCAGGCGCCGAAAGGTGCCGCAAAGAACCCGGGCAGCGCCAGTGCTATTGCTTTGGGTGCGTCAATCTCTTTGTGGCGCAAGTTTTGCAGCAGGTGCACCGCTGCCATTGCTCCAATGGCGATCATCGAGACACAGATGGCCCGGTGAGCATCCATCCCAAGGACGTAAACCAGCAGCGGCACTGCAAAGGTAGATCCTCCACTGCCGGTCAAACCAAACAGCAACCCCAACGCTATGCCCACCAAAAGAGTTGCTACGGCAAAATAATCCACGCTTCCAGCCATGTGGGCCGAGAAGGACCCCGGATATCTCAGGGTTACTTCACCGGCGCCACGTTCACTTTCTGCATTCCCTTAGTCGGTTTTGCACCAGTGCAGCAGGCCATATTGTCCGAGCCACACTCGGTGCAGGTGTGTGTAGCAACCATTTCCTTAGCCTTGCCGGTTCCAGCGACTTTCCACTCCGTGCCACATCCATCGCAGAGGTGTTTCGGCACCAGCTTGGTGGTATTGCCGGTCATGGCTCGGGAACCAACTCCTTTCGTGTCCGTGATGGGTCGTGAGACCCAGGTGTCCTTGCATTTGGCGCAAGCCATAGTTGCTGTCGCGGCAATTTTGATCGCTGGGGCTTTACGCTCATTTAATTGTTGCCGTAAGCGCGGGGACGCCGTGATGCCGTCGTCGCCGGTGGGCTTGTACTGGGCATATGCAGGGCTCACGATGAGGACGCCACCGAGCAAAGCCAGCGCTAAGGCGGTAGTCCTGATTATCCTGCTGACCGGTGTAAAGTTTTTCATATTAAGTTCCTATTTTTTTAATTAACTCGGCGAGTCCCTCTCGCCAATAACCTTAATACGCCGAGGCTGAGACGATCCCTTGAAGTTTCCTGTATCCCTGCCACAATTCTTCCCCACCTGTGGCCGCTCCGTCAGCAAATCCGGGTGGGAAACAAGCTTCTTACCGGACGGGCTCCCCCGGCCAGAGGGAGGTGCCTGCTCCTTGCCCGTAAACTCCAGCAACCACGGGATTGCGTTACGCCGATACGGCCTCAACCGAGGAATTCACAAATTCCATTAAAACCGGGGTCGGATGCACCAGGTTATCCGAAACGGGACATCGGGATCGAAGGGTGCCCAGCCATTGGTGGAGCGTTGGCTCATCGGCGTCTGTCGCCAATCTCAGCTTCAAGTTAATCTGTTTGTACCCGGCCCGATCAGCTGTTGGTTTCCCAAACAGCCGGTCGGGGTTCAGAGTGCCTGAGGCGTCGATTTGCAGCTTGGTGATGGTAAAACCCATCTCCGCAGCAATAACATGGGCCATCACGTTAACGCATCCCACCAATCCCGCCAGAATGTATTCCACAGGGTTAGCACCGTGGTCGTTTCCTCCCAAATCAGGGGGCTCGTCGACGATCATGGTGAACTTGCGGGCCTTAACTGTTACGCGTGCGGCCGAATTTGAGGAGCCGCTAACGGCAAATTTTAGATCGGGCATATGGGGCAATGACAAAAGGGAACGATAAAAAACCCCGGCCGACGGCCCATTGGAAATGCCCAAGGGGCGTCGAGCCGGGGAACTATGAATACTATCTACCTCCAACCTTGGTCAACTCTTTACCTGGCCGCAGGTTAGCATTGAACTGCCATAATACGGGTTCTTGACCGCCTTATCGCTTTGGAGCCATCCGGCTTTGGCCATCGAACAATAAACCTCAACGTATGCGCCTGGGGTGATTCCGCTGGATTTTGCGTATTTGATCAAGGACTCGCTTAGCGGCTTGAACGCAGCTCGCGCCGCGGCAAGATCGCGGGCGTCAGCCAGAGCAGTGGCTTGCTGAGAAATCTGCGAAGGCAACACATCGTCGGTGTCGCTTCGGACAGCCTGTACCAAGCTTGTTGCCGCAGCCTTCGCTTTTTGAATCGAGTCCTCCGCCAGCCCGTTCTGGACCTTGATGTAAGCCTCAAAGACCAGTTGCACGGGCTTTGGCAGCGCGGCTTTTGCCGCCGCAACCGCCTTCGGGTCAGCGACCTGGGCCTGTCCCTGTTGCTGACCTGCCGCATGACCTTCATGAGTACAGCCTGCGGCCATAGCACCATGAGGGCAACCACCGCCGGCCTGTTTGGCCGGAGCGGGTGCGGTGCCGCAACAGCCTTGAGCAAAGGCCGCGGGAACTCCAGATAAACCGAAAACCGCCAGGAAAAGGGGCAATATTTTCATAGTGAAGCTATTAGTGTTGATGTCCACTGTGGTTCTGAGCGGGAGCTTTCGGGGTTGCAGGTGCTGCAGTCGCCGGCTTGCCACCCTTTTCCGCTTGTTCGAGCTTCTTCACATACTTTGCCGGCTCCTTGTTGAAGTCCTTAAGGCAGCTCTTGCAGCAAAGCTTTATTTCACGGCCCTGGTAATTGAACACATACGGGTCACCCATATCGCCGCCAAACTTCTCCCCTGACACAACGCACGTTTTCAGAGGGTAGGGCTTGGCCTTTTCTGCAGCCTTGGCACCAGCATGGCCCTGATGATCAGCCGCGTTAAGAGTTACACCTATGGTGAGGAGGCCTCCGGTAAGAACCGCGGCCACAAGAGTTTTGATCGTTTTCATTCTTAATAAATGTTTCAGACCGCAAAGCGCGGATATCTATCATTACGCCGTAGAAATCCATATCCCTCACGATTTCTTTGTTCGGAGAGGCGCACAACCTTCCAGCCGATCTTTTTTGGTCCTCGTGGGCAGAAAACGCCAGTGACGCTTTGCTTGGCCCGCCTTGTGATGTTTCTCAAGCGATTGCTTATTAGCTGTTTGCGCCGGCAAGGCCCATGCGGCATCAATTATGCCTCAAGTCAGTCATGCGGTTTAAAATAATGCTCTGTTTCTTGGGATTAACGTTCTCAGCAGCCGCGAGCCCCTCGTTGCGATGGCCCCAAATAACGTTTGAATTTCGGGATGGTTTTCTTTGGGTTGAGGTTAGGGCGCCGGAAGCGCAAGACAGGCTCAGATTTCTCTTGGATACGGGCGCCCAGATGAGTGTCCTCAACACGGCCACTTTCAAAAAGCTGGGGGCGGCTAGAGGACGTGCCGTCACAGCCGTTGGGGTGGGAAGTTCAACGGATGCGTTTTTGACCCGAGTCGAAGGTTTGACCGCGGGTTCCGTTCCCCTTTCTCGCAACTACATGGTGCTAAACCTATGCGAACTCAGTGCCGCTTGCACCAACGGTCCAATTGACGGAATCATCGGAGCTGACTTTTTTCAAAAGCGTCTTGTCGAGATCGATTTTGAAACCCGATCTCTGGGCATACTTAACCGCCCACAAACCCCGCCCCAGGCGGAAAGCCTTCCCCTCAAAATCGGCCGCTCCGGCATGCTTGTTAAAATCGGCGTAAATGGCTCCAGACCTGAGTGGGTGCGGTTAGATACGGGATGTGCTACGGCCCTGCATTGGGTCTCGCCACTAGCTCAACCAAGCTTGGTTAAAAAACGCATCGTGGTCGCACTGAGCACTTCCGAAGCTTATGTCGACTCCGCCGAGGTGACGCTCGGGTCCATCAGGTTTGCCAACGTGCCGATTGAAATTCATCAGAACCACATCTTCCCGGGGGAGAAAGGGCTCCTGGGAAACGGCCTGTTGTCCCGCTTTCGCACGGTCACAATCGATTACGAGAACAAACGGGTGCTTCTGCTATCTCCACAGGAGGAAAGGACGCCCGGGCTCAAGTCACCTTGATTCCGGACGCGGCCGACCATCAGCCTTTGCCGCGGGAACTATTTAACAGGAGCGACGAGCACGCTGGGCGTTCTTTCGTTGATTTGCTGTCTCGTTCTTGGAGAAGCAGTAATGCCGTCGGACCCGGTCGGCTTGTAGCCAACAGAGGCAACGGCGGAAACCTGCGAATTGTCGCGAGATCTTGCCTTCTGTTCATTCAGGGACTGTCGCACCTTAGGTGAAGCTGCGATTCCGTCTTTCACAGCACGCTGCTGGCTGACGGCAAAGTCTGCATTTCGGACGGTCACCGCCTTCGCAAGCTTTCGCTCGTTCAACATTTGTCGCAATTTGGGTGAAGCGGCGATCCCATCGTCTTGGATCACTTTGTATTGCGCCTCGGCACTGAAACCCAGGCTGAGGGTGGTGGCGAACACCGCGGTGGCTAAGATTTGATTCAATTTGTTCATATTAAAGTTCGTTGTGATGGCGAGATCATCCCGCCGTTCTATGCATTAATACGACATCGAACGCGAGATCCCTCACCAGGCCCAGCAAATCACCAGCTCGCCGCACAAAAAAAGCGCGGGTAAGTTTTTCCCGCGCGAGAAAGGGCGATATGCAGGGCTAACCGCGCCGCATACCGGAAATTTGCTTTTTCAAAACGCCGTTGGGCCGAGGTCCTCCGCAGCGGTCATACCATTCGCAAAGCCATTCCTGGAATTCCTCGATTTCAGCTGCTTGCGTTACGATGATATTCTCAGCCATCGCTTTGAGTTCCGGATGGTAAGCACGACGGACCGCCAGCAGGGATTCCCGAATGGCTTTCAAGTGGTGCCTGACCATCATCTCCATAAATGCAATTTCAAACTCCGCCCCCTCAAGTTGTGCAAGGCGTTCCATCATGCGCTCATCACCAGGCTTCATTTGGGGTTCGTAAGTAATTCCGTACCAGTCCAGCAACCAGGATTGAAGTTCCTCGATTTCGGCCATTTGCGTGGTGATGATTTCCTCGCAGGTTGCAGTGAGCTCTGGGTGAACCGCACGGCCCTCGCATAATTCTGCCATCATCACAGCCATGTGATGGTGATCAATCATTCCCTTCATCCACTCAACCTCGAACTTGGCCTGGGCCTTGTTTGGTGCCGGAGCATCGGCTCGCGAATTTAAGGGCGCTGCAAACGCGACGAAGGCCGCAATCATCAGTCCGGCTCCGCACCGCAAAACGTTTCGTCTCATTATATTTTCCTTTTCTGATGTTTTTCCCCTCAGGAGGCAACCAGCCCGACATCCTGTCCACAGACCATGCGTCCCCGCATTGCTGCACCTGAGGGACAGAAATTTCCCCTGCAATTTAATCTCTGCAAATGGGGTGCTCACCTTCAGTTCGATCGGAGCCAAGCGAGTCTGGGGCTAAGGCTGAATGTCTATTGGCCCGGTGGTCCCAGCAGTGCGGAAAATCGGCCAGAATGGTCGTCATTGACGTCGCACGCACGCTGTGCAAGAAGAAAATTCAAGGGATTTCAGTGCCGGTGGCGTAATTAGGTTTGATGAAGAGTGTACCAGCCCCACCCGCTTGTTGTTCCTGCGGGGAACACAGCCACACCTCACTTCCCCCCTACTAGAAACCTTGCCCTTACGCACCCTCGTAATATGTTACTCATTATCAAAAACCTGCTCCTTATTTCGGCCTTGGTGGTCGTCACGCGATCCGTACAGCTACTCGCCCAATCTGGTGACGCCGGATCGGCCCATAGCGGACACAACATGTCTCAAGGTCCAAGCCCGGCTGATGCTGCCGCCAAATTCAACGCTGAAAACGTCCATTACAAATCGATCGCGACAAAAAGGGTGATAAAACCGAAAACAGAAGCGGATGTGGAGAAGAGCCGAATTGCCACAATGAACTTTCGCTTGGAAAGTGCCACCAACGGACTGCCCAGCTCCCAATACACCGTAGGAATGAGTTATCTCAATGGGACAGACGGATTTCAAACGAACCACGCTCTTGCTGCGTATTGGCTGCAAGCCGCCGCTGCCCAAGGGAACTCGGATGCCAAAGCTGTGCTGCAGAAGAATCCGATGCTGGAAGCTGAGCGAGCGGCCCATGAGAAAGAGAATTTTGGGAAGCCGATATCTACAAACGGCGCTGGAGAACGCGCAATTCCTTGAGGCACGTCTAATCTTTCGGACATTTTGGCCGCGAAGGTGGGGCGGATGAGGTGCCTGACTGCGCGGCTAATCATCGTGCACGGATCGAACTGGCCCAGTGTCGCGCACACTCGGTGAAGCCGCCAGGCTAACAAGGTCGAGCCACAATACGTCCGCTTGCGGTTGCGCGAGTTTCGCTGCCCCGCCGCATCCACCACCATTCCCAAAACTGCTAAGTCCACGAGCCGGCCGCCTCGCATTACGCCGTCCATGGAGCTTTCGTCGGTTGCCAGCACTAGCGGCAGGCCAATTTGAGGGCGGGGCAGCGGAATCGGTGAGAGGTGCAATGAGGTTCGCGAGCAGACGTTGCATTTCATCAGCTTGCGGGATGCGCATGCGTTCGGGCGAGGTCCACATCATCCTGTTAGTGCGGAAGAAGGTGTCGGCGGGCTGATAGCCGGCAGTTAATTCTCCTCGGTGTCTCGCCACGCGGGGTTGCCTTGGCGGGTTAACACCACGCTTCTGGATACGTCAAATCAGGTCCAGCGATCCAGTCCCGGAGTGCCGAGCAGCATTCGAGTCAATCTTGTAAACCGTAGGCCCGTATTCCCGCCGCGATGAGCACAGGAATACCGAAAAGCGAATTCGGCTAGATAGCCAGGAAGGTTGCGTTTATCGATCGCCTCCCACCCCACGCCTGCAAGCCATTCATTCAACCTGGCTATCATGCCTTCCAATCTGTAATCAACGATGAATGCCGATTCCTTGGTTTCGGCAGCCGGAAAGGTTACCTCGTGGTGAAATCCCGCGTCGGTCAACCGGTTGTACCCGCTCCACCCGCTCGTCAGGATCGTGCTTTCGCTCCCTACGTTCGCCTGGGCAAATGTGACGATGCTCTCTGGACTGAGGTTCGGTAGCACGGCCATCCGCACGTCTTTGTCGCGACTGCTCACAGCGATCCCGAGCAACTTCGGGTTGTGAATGACTCTCAACCTATTGTGTCCCACGCGTGTTATTCCCAAATGAATGAAACCCGTGAGTTTTGGCACATTCGCCATCGCTCGCTTAATTGTCTCCACGCAGCGGTAAGGCGTCGCCGCACTACCAAAACCGATGCAGAGCGATCTGCCGACTTCATTACCGAGCCGAGCCACGCTGATCCCATCTTGCGTTGCCGCAGCCCACCACAGCAAATTGACCCAGTCCTTAAGCGGCAGTCTCGAATTGTTGAGGAGGGTGCCTGTTGTAGCGCTTTCCTGGAATCCGCATCCTTTGCATACCCGGAGCTTCCTCTTGCCCCAGGGCGTGTTGCGTTCTGTCAGTCTCCAGGCTGTGCCCGAACATCCTGTACGCCGGCAATGGAAAGGCGTTCGGCGCCGGAGGGTAAATAGGTATTCATAACAGTCCCCAGGGCCTGAGAACTTAGCTCGGAACTCTTCCAGGTTTCGGGGCGTATACCGCTCAACCGACATATTTTCCTCCATGGTGAGCTAACTAGAAGGTTAAAGCAAGAATTCCCGCGTCATTCATCACAAATCTGCTTGTCCAGAGCTGTCGTATTTGCATCGAGAAGTGCTTGAAAATAAGCAGGTTATTAGTTGATGGTAAAAAAGGAAAAATTTTTTGCGCATCTACACTCTCCGCTATTTAGGACTAAATCATGGTTAAAATTACGTCTAATCCGGCTTGTGTGATTCTGCAGGTTGACGCGCTCTGTGAGCAGTCAGCCGCGACCGGGTTAGTCGAGGAGGGGATGTGCCGGATATGAACACGCCAATTCGCAACGCCACCTCAGTTGCGTACTTGTCCATCCTGGAATTCTTGACCCTGCGGTATTTGCCGGGTCGATTCTGCGCCTGGCAGACGGCAGCGGCGCTTGGCATGGAACCTCAGCACATTCCGGTGCTCGTTGCTGCCCGGCTTCTGAAGCCGCTCGGCTCTCCCCCTAGAACCGCGCCAAAGTTTTTTGCTCGTGATTACGTCCTGCAACTCGCAGCTGATGAAAAATGGCTGGCCCGAGCGTCGGACGCCTTGGTGGCTCATTGGGCAAAACGGAATGGCAGCAAGCAGAAGCCATAGATATGTTGAGACTTCTCCAAAAGCACAAGATGACCACCAGCAGGAACCTCGGTCCTGCCGGAAATCATCGTGTCGTCCCCTCGGAGTCTCAACGAAAGGGTCGCTCCTTGCTCCCCCACGGAGGCAACGATCGGATATACACACCGGATTTGCTGGCCCGCGATATTGTCATCCACTTTCGCCCAAGCGGCAAAATACTCGAACCTGCGGCCGGTGGTGGGGCCTTCCTCAGGGCACTCCCGGGTTGCGACTGGTGCGAGATAGACAAGAAGGTGGATTTCTTCGAGTGCCAGCAGCACTACGACTGGATTGTGACTAATCCGCCGTACTCGCTTTTCACAAAGTTCCTGCGCAAATCGTTGGAGCTCGCGGACAACATCGTGTTCTTGTGCCCGATAAACTCCTGGTTTCAAAGGGCGCGGGAACGCGCGATCAGGGAAGCCGGCTTTGGCATAGTTGAAGTTTGCCATGTTCCAGTACCTCCACCGCCTTGGCCTCAATTCGGCCTAAGCCTCGGGGCGACTTGGCTGCGTCGGGGGTGGATGGGCTGCATGGCTAGCACCCGACTTCCTTCCCGGCTCTGGCGGGAAGATGGGAGCGATAAAATGGTTGTTTCCAAGGAGGTGGTCAAATGAACGCCGAGCCTTCAATGTCGTTCGTAGCCACCAATTCACTTGGGGAATTTCGCATGACATCGCACCCATCTTCGCAGCCCAATGCGGTGAGCCACTCTTCGTTCCCCAAAAGGGATTGCCAATCCTGCTCCACGTTCCTGGCCGCCGGTGGTCTCGCTGCGGCCACATCTGCCCTCGCCTGTGCCGAAACCCGGCATGCGCTTCTGATGGTAGCAAACCATTTGAAGTCCAGCGGACCATGGCGGCTGGCCAGGGCGTCTGCGGGGAATATTGCGGGGGAGCGACAACGCGAAAGCGTCGGATTTGCCATACATGCTGAAGGAAGGGCTGATGTGAAAGGGGACTTTCACGAACATTGGATACGCATCCTCGTCGAAGGCGGAGCGCTGCAGTTGGCAGGTGGTCACCGGAGAAATTGTCAGTATTTCTTTTCTACCGCGACGTTGATTCGGTTGGCGCAGGACCCCAATGGGCCGACCGCGCAGTCTCTGTTGTCCGCAAGAAGTTCCAAGCGAAAAACGGAGGCAACAATGCATGATCAGACTCTCTGTTCCGCCACTGGCGAGTTACTCCTCCAGCGCGTACTAAGCAGCTGGCGGTTGGGGTTCAGAGGGCTCTTGGCTCCACTCTCGAATGAAGCTCTGCTTAGGTGGCATCTCGAAAGCTCTCAAACCAGCGAATCCGCGAAGTGGCCCGGCAGCGCCGATGTCACTGTGGAGTTAGCGGGTCCAGATCTCAATTCCCCAAGCGGCTTTCGCCTGAGGGCACCCTGGCATCGACCGCTTTGCCAGGATTTGACCACCGATTTGCCCAGGTTGCTTCACCCCCCCGCACCCACCTGCCAGCGGGTGCATCTGCTTGCACGCCGCAGTTGTTGCATAAGCCCTTCATTGAGCGTTGTTTACGTACCAAGTCTCGAACTGACAATCAGTTATAAGAGCGGAATGACGCCGGCTAGGACCGGTAATGATGATACCGGTCCGGTTCCTGGGCTTACCCCGTGTTTGTTGATCAATTTGGCCGTCACGACGGATTTGCCCACGATTTGCCCAGTTCCTAGCAAAACAGATTTTCAGTATGAATAACCCTGAAGTAATATCGACCGCAATGGAGGGAGGCATCCCGAACTTGGTTGTGCTCCCGCAAACAGAGTCCAAATCGCAGCCCGCTACCAAGCCGCCCTGCCTTTGGACTTTAATGGTGGGCGACATCGAATTCGTCACGGACGGAAGCTACCGCTGTCCGGTCACCAACGGCCGCTATAGCATTCGACCGTTCAAGAATCCTTCCGGCGAGTTAGTCCCCCGGCTGAGCGGATACCGTCCCAGCCCCGGGCCCCGAGATTCGCAGTTGCCCGGCGACGGAAAAGCTCCAAAGAACGGAGCGCGGATTCGGAAGAACGACTTTGACACGCTAAAGGAGGCTGACGCCGAGCGCGACAGGCTGATTCTAGAGGACGAGAATACTGAAAAGCGCTTTCACCTAATTCAAACTACGCTCCTGGAAGAGGAGGTCCGGGATGCCGAAGCGGCCAAAATCATGATGTCGGACCTGCCGCCTCCTGATTGGACCAATGGCAAATGGACATACAAGCAACTCGTCAAGTTTGTCGCTGAGAAGTATGTGCCCTGCAGAAACCCGAAGTCGCTCGCCGAAGCGATCAAGGAATTCAACCAGGCGGAAAAGGCTTCCAACTTGAAATATGCGACACGGGACGGCAAGAGCTCGCACCTCAACCGGCTAATCAGAAAGTGCCCGTCGGGCATCTTGGTTCATGAAGTGCCCGTCGAGGTCCTCAAGGCTTTGATTCACAGCGGCAAGAAGAAGAAGACATGGAAGAAGAACAAGAGCAATTTCAACACGTTCTTTGAGTGGGCAGCCGACGAGGAACGCGGCTACTGCCCATGTAATCCCGTGAAATCCATTTCGCTGGCGAAGAAGAAGGACGACTACAAACCGCCGGTCATTCTCAACAACGATCAGGTGCTGGACATTTTGACCAAAGCGCAGAGTTTCAAGGGAGGTTGCCTTTTTCTCTTCTGTGTCATTGCAATCGTCGTCGCGCTGCGCCCCTCTGAACTGGCGCGCATACAGGCACTGAGAAAGGTGCTGGGGATCGAGTCGTTCCGTTTTGGCGAGGAGCCGGATGAGAAAGACATTCACGTGATCGGCAAGACTCGGCAGTTGCGGAATGCGGTCATACCGCCCGAGTTCGTGGACTTGATCAAGGTCTACGTCGACGCCGGCTATCCGGTTATTCCGAGGAACTTCGCCCTTAACTGGACCTTGCTGCGTGCGATGGCCGGGTTCCTTGGGCGCCGAGATCTCCTGCCACGCCATCTGTTCTCCGAGGACCTCGAAGAGTGGACGAAAGACGTCCTGCGCCACGTCGGCATCACCCATCATTTGAACCGGACGCAGGATGAAAAGGCAACAGCGTTATGGGCAGGGGACAGCCCAGCAATCATTTTTTTTCATTACAAAGGCAAATCAACCCGGAAGCAGACCCGGCAGTTTTACAAAATCGCTAAGCGGCTCAAACTGCCGACGGTGGAAGAACTCAAGGCGGCAGGTGTGCCCGAAGGCGCCTCGGAATCCGAACTCAAGCGGCTGAAGTGCCCTGTAGACGAGCCCAACACGTTCTTCATGGACCAGAAGCAGTTTGACAAGGCGCGCAAAGCTTACATCGCTCGCTGTCCCGAGGCGGCCATTCCCGAGGCAAACGGCCCCCGTCGTGGTAAGGGGATGTGGACCAAGCGCCGTATGCTTGATCTTCCGAAAGAACGGACCGAGCAAATACGGCTCCTCTGGACAACCACAATAGAAGAGCTGTCCCGAAAACACGACGTGGCGCGCTCCACCATCGCCTTAGCGCTTGAGGAGTTTAACCTTCCGCCTGAGCTGTATCCGCCGAAAGGCTTTTGGCAAATACGAGCCGCTGGCAAGAGCGTTCTACTGCCGGAAGAGGTGCAGAAGGTGTTTCCGAACGGCCTGCCCCCGATGACTGCGCCTGTAGGCCGTCAGATTTCTCTCGAGTGGCCGTCGCTGGCGAAGTTTTTCAGGATGTTATGGGAGAAGCCAGCCGCTGAGATTGCGATCGAACTTAAGTGTTCGAAGAGCTCGGTTGAACGCCGCATCCGCTTCCTCAAGCTTCCGCGACCGGACGCTCTATACTGGCTGGCGCGGCCCGAGCAACGATACATACCGGCGAAAATCAAGGGCCTGCTCGTGTTGGACTCCGAAGCTCTTCAGGCGGCGATTCCTCCAGGCGGCTTTGATCCTCAAGATCTTCGCGACTAAAGCATAGAACCACGCCGATCCTCGGAACCATACCCAACGAAAAGAGTGCCTTGGCAGTTTCTGACTCGCCTTACCGAGGCGAGTCGATCCGTAGGATGTGAAGTTCGTTTCCGTCCGCTAATCGGACCATGACGATTTTTGAACAGAAACCGACGCTCTGCCGCTGTTACACCTGAAAGGAGAAACAGGTCAAACAGAGTTCATGGCAAATGAAACATTAAGGTCGGAACAGGAATCAAATAACGAGAACGTCGCACAGAGCCAACGTGATCAGGAACAGCTGGTTGATGCTACCACGTTGCTTGCTCTTCTTTGGGATCAATCCTCACGGCCTTCACTGCGATGGCTGCGGGAGCAGCAAGCCCGGCGAACAATTCCATACGTCAAAATGGGGGCACGAGTCTGGTTCCTGCCGAGCGAGGTCAAACGCTACCTGAAGGAAAAGTGGACCGTCAGAAGGCGGTAGCCTGTTTCGGCGGAGCTCCGAATGCAGTCAATATGCCCGAGCATGGAATGCTGGCATCAAGGTTGAGTCCCGGCCGCTTACGTCAAAATGACGCCCTCGCCTGTAGCCGAATTGCCTCTTACAGGGATTGACCGGTGGACCGACTAGTGGGTCCGATACTCGGTGGATGTTTGAACCGGATCTTATGCCTCCAACCAGATCCCGAGGACCTAACAAGTGCTATCCGGCACGTTTGCACCGACGAAGTACAGCGCAACTAAAAATCACATGAAAACGCAAAGCATCGATACTGCGCTACGCTTAAGTGCCCTGGTGCACTTGCTGGCCCTGAAGACCATGAAGTTCCGCACGCATTTCTGCTTTGCAGTGCGGCCAACGCTTTTCGTTTTCTGGTCACAAGGTCCGACAGGTAGTGAAGTTATGGGTCGACCGACAACCAATGGACCCTTTCCGGTCCGAAAGGTCCCTTCAAATGTCACAATTCAGATCCGACGGCGCATCCAAGTTGCGGTGCTGAAACGGAGCGAAAGTCAGGAAGGCAGCTCAAATTGACCCGAGTCCTGCGTGAAATGCGACAAAAGGACTGATGTCGAGGACATGTGTCCAAGCGCCGCCCCGGATGACATTGCGGCTGACGCTTGCGCGAGACAACTGGTCGTAAAAAAACGATAAGCCCGGGTTTCCGAACTGCTACGCACCGATCCCGCCGAATGGGGCGGTGTGCAGTCACACAGGTTTGCGTCACACGCACCTGTACAACATGCTCTCGGCAGGAGGCGCCGCCCGGCCTTACGTTCGTGTAGTGAACCTGCGCGAACCCGGCGCAAGTAAGGGTAAGACGCTATTCCACGTGGGTGATTTCTTTCGCTACTTGGACTGGTGCGCGAAACAGCAGGGCTCGGGACAACAGCGCGGAACGATTCAGGACGAGAATTCCCGGCAGCCCTAAAAGGCACGCTATTGGGATCGATGATTGTTCCACGGAGCCTATGAAAGGTGGTCCGCGGCAAGCCACGGGCGCCATTCCCGAAACTCGTGCGGCATTTGCCGCACCCGCCACGCATCGGCCCACTCATTCCAATCTCCGCCGTGTGCATCCACAAGGTCCAGCACCTTTCCGCCTGCGAACGGAACGCGCCCTAACTGTTTTAAGAAGAACGGAACGCCTTGATGACTGCAGTCGTCTTTGAGTTTGAGCGCCCATTCGACGAAGAACATGTCGGCCAGCGCATCGCTCCCGCCGCCAACAATCACCCAATTAATCCGTTTAAGGTTAAGCTGCACCGGCCCTGAAAGCGGTTCCAACGACAGAGCCTTACAAGGTGCCGGCACGCGGCGCAATTGGTCCACCCGTCCGGTGAAACGATGCGAAGTCACCGTCGTCATCGCTATCAAGTTCACCGGCCAGTAGCCGCCACGATCGAGTAGCCATGCTCCAAACTCCGCCATGCGATCCGGCCGTTTGCTGAGCCACAGCCAGATGTGCCTCTTACCAGCGGTCGAAGTCACGTTGCCGATGATTTCACGGTCCAAATAAATGAACGGCACGTTCGCAGACAGCGCGTCCCCCATATCCGAGATGAAGATTAGCCGCGGCATTCCCTCCAGCCAGGGTTTGTCCGCGGTTTCCGCCGCCGTCGGCGGTCCCCAGCTCGCGGCTTTCTCCATGCGGCCGGGAAACAATTTTGGGGTTTCGAAAGTGTCAGCGTATCCCTTATGACCCGCCCTCATCGTCCCAAGCATACCTGCGTAACATTTGCAGCACCGGCGAATGACATCCACAGCTCCATCGCGCACAAATGGATCGACCCCGGGTATAAGCGACAAGTTCGCCGCTACGGTTTTGCGGTCACGATATAGTTCCGAAGTGGTGCGGTCACCAACCACTCGTTCGACGGCCTCCCGAACCGCCGGTCCTCCCTGGCTCAGGCTTGAAACGAAGGCTGCCAGTTCCGGAATGATTGCGGCGGCAGGCTTCCACAATTCGCAACCGAAGCAACCCATGACCGGGTTGACGCTCGAATGACACCACTGAATCGCTGTCTTTTTCATAATATCAGTATAAAGCTTTCAGCTAATTACCCTTAACGAGTCGTAGCTGCCTACGGGCACAAACGTTCAGCCTAGGATGGGAGTAGCCCAGCGATCGCCCGGAGAGGGATTCTTTGAAGGGTTCACAATCCAGTGTCTTCCGAAATCTTGGTTTCGATGAGCCCAATCCATGGGTCGATTCTTCTCGCGAAAATGGGCGTAACTAAAACTTACTTATGAATGAGAACAATCGAAAATCGCTGTCGCACTGGGCGCGGGAGCTGTCTGCTGCAAGTCGCAGATCAATGCGTGCCTGCGCGCTGGAATACCGACGCTGCCGAGCACGGGGCAGGGGAGCTGAATCGCAGAGATGGCTGGTTTTCGCTCGCTACCACCGCGCTGCCTCACTTGAGTGGCTAACGTGCGAATCGACGATACCGCCTCAACTTGCTCATGCCGCAGACCAGATTGTCAAGGAACTCGCGGCGGGGATCTCCGACGGTTGATCTGCTTTAACCGCCACAACGAATCGGCACCGCGGAAAGTTTGGACAGCCCCAGAACTGACCGCCGGCGTTTGCGCCGGATTTGGCAGTCCGGAGAATCATCTTTGAACCGCATTTCGGGCAAGCGGGATCTGAGTCGGAAGGACCACTGGTGGCAGCCACAAGGTCGCTAGCCGAGCTTACGACCGGTGCCTGCTCTCTGAAATGTGGCATGATCTGGGATTGGATGTCCGTCGGGGAGTAGCCGGATTTCACCGCGAAACGCACCAAGGGCAGTCCGGCAGGCTTAAATACAGCCTCGACCAATTGATCCTGAGCCTGGCGGTCTGCCTTGTCGTGGCTTTTGTCATCCAACTCGATGGCGAGAACTGGCCGCATGGTCTTCGGCTCACCTGCTCGGAGCATAGCGCGTTTTATGAACGCTGTTGGTGTTTGGGCCGGTATCAATCCGACATCGCCAACCGCACGTAAAACCACCCCTGGCATTGGTCAAGTTGGCAAGTGCGCCGAGATGTTGTGGGTGCTTTTCGATCCGGCGCTCGTTTCCCCAACCTGCGGAAGGAAATTAGCCTGCGGGCATCAGCACCAGGTCTGCGCGGTAAGTTGCCGGAGCGAGCTTAAGCCGCGTTTCGATTTTCTTGAATCCAAGGCGCAGGAACAGTGCCTCAGATTGCTTTGAAACGGCAGATACATGAATCGCCTTTTCCTGCTGGCGTGCGTATTCCCTCAGTTTGGTGACAAGCACCGGTGTGAGCCCCCAACCACCATTGACGCCCGCGGTTTTAGCCCCGACTTCTTCGATGAGAATCGCATGCAGGCAATTCAACCAACAGGCCCGAAAGAAATTGCGGTCGTCCTGATAGCCCGCAAAAAAGGCCAGCCCACGGTAAGCTTCGTAAAACTTCTCGCCGAAAAATGCCAGCATGTCGGGGCTGGTCGGAATTGATCCATGTTTGAGGATCAGCAGGGCGAGCTCCTCATCGTAGTTGGCTTCCACGGCGAGAATGTTGGCCCAAAGACGAGTCGCTATGTTTTCCCACCCCCTCACGCGGGATACCGGGATCGGGTGGAACAACTCCCAGGTCTTAACAGCCCTGTCTTTCACCAGTTCGCGTGGAACGGTTCCGACCCAAGAGGGCGACCTGTATTCTGGCAGTTGCGTGAACAATTGAATGGGGATTTTAGTCAATGGGACAGGCATACTCACTTGAGGCTCAAAAAGTGGTCCTTGTCTGAACCGAAAAAATCGAGGTTTTTCGAAAGGGCGGCTTTGGTAATCGTGAGATCAGGCTTTCGTAATGCCGGAGCAAACGGTCCGGGTTAGCGCGGTCAGCATTCAGGTGATAGATCGAATCGAACAGTGCCAAGAAGACCGCGAAAGCATTGGTCACTTCCGAGTCAACGTCGTCGGCTGTGAACGAACTCCGTAATGAAACCAGATTGTCTTCGGGGCGCTCGTGTCGCGTGTTGAGATGCCTTTCAAGCAAGACACCAGGATCCTTAGTGTGCGAACCTTTCGGAGGGTCGAGGCTAATGCCGTTTCCCCAAAGTTCCAGATCTGGGAGCCCTCGTAAAAGCTGGCACAAGGGCCGTCGCCATTGCTGGAAGAGCCACCTGAACGCCTGAATCGTCTGTTCGTAATTCACTTCGAACTCAAGATCAATCGCGCTTTGAATATTCGGTGCGTACGGCAAAATGAACGAGGCACCTATCTCCAGTCCTGCGCAAAAACCAAAGCCCGGGACAACCAATTCGCGAGAGAACTGCGGGTGGTTGACTAGGCTCTTGGGTGCGTTTCGTATGAAGAACTCTTCGGTCGGCCTAAGTTTAATCTTTGGACGCGCCAGAGGGGGCGGGAAATAAGAAGCCTCCACCATGAGTTGAGGCACGATGCCGGCATCCAGGATCGCGTCTGCGGCGGTTGCATTGTTTATGACGAACCGCTTGAGTCGCTGCATCTCGATTTCCATTGTTGCAGTAATGAATTCCTTGGAACTCTGTTCCGTCAGAACAACAAGTTCGGTCTGCGCGGCTTGAATGTATGTCTGCAGCTCAGTTGAGTCACTGCGAGAACGTGATGCCATAATCAAAAGACTTCTATTAATCGGTTGGTGGTAATGGTAATGACCGCGTCACTAGTGGCAATCTCTTGCGAGGAGCAGGGGGAAATTGGAGCAGCCCCCAAAATTGGCCGCCGGCGTTTGCGCCAGATTTCGCGGTGCGGAGAATCATCTTCGAACACGCGGGAATTGCGTCAGAGGGCGCACCGGTGCGTAATGTACGTTCCGCGGGCGTACCCGATGGTTGATCCTTCGTCGAAAGGCAATCCAGTATGCGTTCGATGATGTCATCGATTGCCTCGTCTGGAAGGCCGATCGTTTTGAGGAGTTCGCTTAGTAAAGGAAATCGATCCTTGGTGGTTACCATTGAGTTTATGATTTCGCTGACCACTGCTACGCAAAGGGCGGCTGATGTAGCCTATTCTTTTTGGGATCCTGCACGAGGATGATGGCGCGCTTTTTCGCTCTCGTAACCGCATTGTAAAGCCAGCGTCGGGCTTGCTCAGGGTCAGTGGGAGTCGCAAATGGCCAAAGCACAATGACGATCGGGAACTCTCGGTTTTTTGCCTGGTGAATAGTCATTCCCAGCCTCCCGTTCTGCACGGGGGGTATAGAGCGGACATGCTGGACTGCTCTTTGAACTTCCATGCGGAACTCGGTTTGGCCAAAGCTCGTTCGCCCGCACACTCGTCGCTGGTGCTCGACCCAGCGCACCAACTGTTTGCCAAGACGATTCCGTCCAAGTTTATTGACTAGAGATGCTTCTACGGGTTTGGTTTGTAGCTCAGCTAACCCCAGATCGTTCAGGACTTCGGATTGCATTTCGTCAGTAGTTCTCTCCCTGCTAATCACAAATGGCCCAACCCCTCCGTACTGTTTCCTTGCCACCAAATCGAACACCTCCCGGACCCAAGGCGAGGAATCAGGGCGCGATGCAGAGAGCAGGGCAATTTCCCCGGGAGGCGATCCTGCAAAGGTTTTAGAAACGAAGGAGGCCGCCGGTGGGGCTGTAGGCAAACCAACGAGTCTGAAAGCCCTTCCGTCCGAGATCGCCCCTCCGTTTCGCAACGCGTGAGCCGCAGACAGGAGTTCTGGCACTTTGGTTCGATGGTTGATAGTGAGCTCCTCGACTATTCCTAGCTCCCTCAGCCACCCAACGGCTGGGCTTTCGGTTGTAATGTTGAGGTTCTGAAAATCGTCGGCGGCCAGAAACATTGAACAATTGCCATGTAGCCGCTTGGCGATTGCTAGGCGAACGGAGGCGCAATCCTGGAATTCATCCATGAGGAGCACCGGATATCGACTGGTAGTCCACCTCACAACATCCTTGGACCTCAATAATTTACCCGCTGCATCGCAGGTCGCGTCGTAAGAGATTGTGTCAACTGGCGGGCAAAGGCCCATAGTCCTAAGCCGCGATCTCCAACGACGACAGAGTTCCCAAGCGAACCGATCAAAAGTTAAACAGTCGAACCGACGGCGAACGGATGACGCCGAGAGCCTGTCTATTAGGCGAAATCGAGAGCCATGCATGAAGGTTAACGCCAGCACGCGTTGCCCTTCCGACAATGGTTCCGCCGTCAGGTGGGATTCCACCTCATGCAATAACCTAGTCGTCTTGCCAGTCCCAGCAGCGCCGGAAAAAGCTTTCGTCGTCATGGCTGAAAGCGATACAAGGAGATCGAATTAGCGGAACTCTTTTGTTTCGACGCGCGGGCATGCAGGACATCGGTTGCCGCGCAGACAAGTGCTTCGCAAAATTCAACGACACGCGCGCGGCAGCTGGGAAACGAGTCTACAATACTCACGATGATTTCGTGGGCCAGCACATCCTCTTTAAGCCCAACGATCTTCTGCTTCTGGTCATTTGTTGTCCTTAGCAGGTCCCTCAGTTCGTCGAGACCGGAGAACGAAAACGATGGGAGCTCGCTTGCCAGTTTCCCGAGCACCGAGGCTCCCTCTGGCTCGAGAATCCAGCGGACCACGTCTTCGATGGTCCAACCTGGCGGCAGCTGAAAAACCGTTTGTGGTGACGGCGTACTTTTCAGCAACTCGGATACATACCCATCACCGGCACCGTCGCCATCCACCATGGCCATCAACCTTGAACGTAGCGGTACAAGCTTGCCAGCGGTAAAAACAACCGAGGCGTTCTCAGTCGGCACTATTCCAAAGACCGCGCTGAACGGGGTTGTATTCGTCATTCGTGGATCTGCAATTTCAGCAAATCGAGAAAGCCATTCCGCGTCGAATCTCCCTTCTGGCACTAATACGAAAGGAAGCATCAATGAGCTGACCACTCTGCCACGATTTTGAATAAATAGCTTCCGCTCATTGTTCGTGGCATTGGTATCAAGCGGGCGGGCGAGAAACGGTTTTGCTGTCAACTGCCCCTTTTGATTGCTGACGATCTGGACACTCGTTGATTCAAACACCCTAGCCACCTCCGGGGAGTGCGTCGTGCAAATGACTTGGTCGGCATTATTCAGCGCTTCTGAAACAAGCCTCCCTTGGACTCCAGGCGCCAGATGCAACTCCGGCTCCTCCAGTGCCAGAATAAATGGTAAGCCTTTCTGTAGCCTCGCGCGCCCGACCTCGAGCAGGAGAAGCAAGCTTTGCAGGGAAACCATTCCGCTTCCATGACGGGCAGCTGGTAGTGATTGGCCGGCAGGCGTAGAGTAGTGTGGCAAGAGCGCTTGCAGCACGGATTCGCAATCACCTGCTGTAACTCTGAGTTGAAACTTCGGAGCATCCGGAGCGAGTCGAGCTAGTCGGGTATTCAGACCATCGACAAGGGCGCTGAGTTTCGGGGAATTCTCCACCTTTGCCGATGGATTTCTCAGCGAGTCACGCTGACCGATGATTTCGTCCGCTGGTATACCTGCCGCATTCGACACGGTGCGTCTAAACAGCTCGGAATTAAAGGAAGCAATGGCGTCCCAATCTCGTTTGGCTGGCAGAACAAACAGCCCTATTTCTGTCGTGATACGTGAAGGGAGTGGCGCTAATACGCCCTCATCGTCAAAGGGATCTTTAGCATCGTCATCGTCATGGAAATATCTCACCGTGACGATCTCCAAGTCATCACGATCAAATCGAGCGCAAAAGCCTAGATCAACCGAAAGGCGGCTGCTCCCAACAGCCTGTGGGTGCTGTTGACCGTTCTCGTTAATCCACTTCGGAATCCCTCTGCCGGACTGAAACCAATCTTCATGATCAGCAGGGTCATCGCTCGAAAAACCTGAGAGTGTGGCGACAATGCGAATTCGGGACGCCGGTCCAGGATCGCTGTCGGTGAAATCGTGTTCGGTCAGCGGTCTTACCATTCGAGTTCGCCCAAGCACGAGCGAAAGCGCGTCAATTATGGTGCTTTTGCCACAGCCGTTAGGTCCAATTAATAGCGTGTGCCCAGAGAATCTAATGTTGGCGCTCTTGATGCCTCGGAAACCTTCGATTTGAAGTCGCGCTATATTCATGGTTAGAAGTTTCTGAATCGCCTTATCGTTCCACGACTTTGTTAAGCTGTGCTGCACTCTTGAAGACTTGCTCCCTGTGCCATTGCAGATAAGCGCGATGCCCGGTGATTGGTATTCGCCAGGTGGCCGCTTGGTCTAATCCCAACAGTTTGGACTCCACTGAGCCGAGGGCTGGGGAGATGATCACCTCACCTTTATCACCCACGGTGATGAAGCCCTGGTCAAAGAGGGCGTCGAGGTGGGGGGCGAGGAGGAGGCCGTTGTAGACGTCGAGGCGTTCGGCATCCGATTCGCAGTCGGCCCAGGGTTTGATGTGGCTGGCGCGGAGGAGTTCGGGGATAGCCAGGCCGGTAATGGCGCAGCGCCCCTCCCAGTATTCCATGAGACCCTGCCGGAAGATGTCCTGGCCGACGCGATGGATGACCAGTCGCTCCGCTTCTGTGGTCTTCGGCAGGTGCGCTGTTTTGGATTGGAAAACGCGCAGGAGTTCGTCCGGCAGGCTTTTGCCCAACTGGAATGCGCGGCGGAGCAATCGATGCAGGGCGGGAATGTCGTGCGTGCCACATGCCCCGGCACAGCCCGGCGGCAGATTGGTAATGGCTGGTTTGCCGATGTTCTCTAATGCAGGAACCGCGTTCGGGCGAGAGAACCCGGCCACCAGCGTGCCCGACTCATTCACTCCCAACCAAACGCGCAACAAACATTGCGAACTGGCGAACGCCAGCCAGTTCCCCGATGCAGGTTGTGCCAAGTCGAAACCATTATCGACCGCGGCCTTTTCAAGACGAGAGGCAATGATGGCTGCGAGAGCTGCCGACATATTCATTTCGAGGTTCTCGCTGTATGGCGGCAACTCTGGTTCGAGTTCTGGGTAAACACAGAATTATGCGAGGTAGAATGCGACTGGCAGTAGTCTCTCACCTGTGCTTGTCGTTACAATTCCCCCCAGGTGCCTGTTGACGAGATCGGTGATACCTGGCAGATCCTTCGCAGCGATTTCGGTCACTTCAGAGGCTTTCCACGCACCAATCGAATTGAGCGAACTTCCTAAACGCAACCCACTCCCCTCGGATAAGCACCAGCGGTCATGAATTGGCATCGCGCCTGTTTCTTTCGTTCCGAGGATCACGATTCTTACTTCCCCGGGATCCGCCTCAGATATGTGAAGACGCCAATATGCTTGGTAAGCTTCCTCCCAAGGCTGTTGGACGTTTTCTTTAATCTGATGCTGACGGCTCGTGAGGATCGCAATCGGGATCTCTCTGTTCTCGGCTCTAATCAATTGAACGATGTCCAGGTTTTCAGGAGCAAAATAGTAATCGCATATTATTACATAACCCTTGGCGTTAGCCTTAACCCAATTTTTGATCTTCTCGAGGGCTTTCTCCCGCTCCCCGCTTTGAATAAGACTTTGGTCGCGGTCTTGCGCTGATGCATTGAGCAATTGAGCGTCCGCCATGTTGCGGCATTTTGCAGCAATCCGATACGTCAGTTCAGCACCTAGAAGGGTCGCTTTAAAAAGTGGCTTTAGGTATGTGGCTGCTTCCTTGTCTTTTTTGTGGGCTCGCACGGCATTCTCGATCACGAAGGCCAGCACTGGATACGCCTGTTTTAACGGGAAGGCGCTCGCACTCTGCACATAATTCCTTGCCTTAGCGATATCGATTCCCAACGTTTTGCCTGAATGCAGGCTCCTTAGAGCCATCCATGCCGCCTCCGCCGCCCGCTCTCCATGTTCATCTTGTGCGTTCTTTTCCGGTAAACCACCGTCTCCGTTTTGTAGCGAGTCTCGCAGTTTCAACGTCTGCAGTCGTTGCTCCATTTCTAGTTGTTTAGCTTTACGCGCGTGGTCCTTGTCCAGCCCAGATGCTAGTGTAGCCGCGAAGTCCGCATTGATACGGTAGGCCATGTCAACGAGTCGCTGTCGCACGGACCCAACGTCCTCCGTGTCGAGCACCATTGAGTCCGCAGTCGCGGCTTCTAGCGCCTTGCGGCAGATTGACCTATCAAAGTCCAGTGCGGCATCGTAAATAGAAATATATCGCTGGATTCGATCCTGCAATGATGACAACGTAGCGGTCTTCTGGGTCGCCTCTGCGTATAGGTTCCTCTTTCTGCCGGTCAGTGATGGGATATCCGGCATCGCTCCCGCCAACTCGGCCATCACATATGCTTGGTCAGACTGGTTTGGCAGGTTCCTCGCTCTCGTGATGAGCCCATCCCAAATACCCGGTCCCTTTTTTTCGAACCTTGCCATTTGTCCCTCTGCCAAGATCCTATAGCCTTCGTGCTGGATGAAATTAGGACTGGGGAACTTGCATAACAAACCCTGCAACTTCGATATGATGTCGGCGCGCTGCTCTCGCTTGTAGCGGTTCCAATTGCGCTTTTCCTCCACGTTTCTTACTAATCTTTCGAAGAAGGCGTACACTATGTGGTCGGTGCGCATTTTTGCCAAGAGCTTACATATATCCCATAATTCCACTACCTCTAGGTGGTTTTCAGCACTACGGTCGCCATCGTATGGCTCAAACGGCAGTTCTTTTGTCAGCAAAAACTCGCAAATCCGTGCGTATGCTTCGTCCCTTTCGTGCGGCGCCAATGTTTCGATCATTTCCTCCGCGGTTCCAGGGTGCGCACAAAATAGTGCTGGGGCGGCTCCGATAATCGTAGTAGCACGTTGCTCCTTGGCTCCCTCTGGGATGGCAATGATTGCTCGTTTTACTTGCTCGTTGACAATTTCTCTGCAATCGACCTCGGCTTTGTCCACGTAAAGTCGTATCGCGATGTCGCTCCAAGCCAGTGCTCGTATGCTCGCGCCCGGCACCTCATTGATCAACATCCCAAGGTCTGTAATATCTTCTTTCCCGTACAAACTCTGAGGAATTAATCCCGAGAACGAGCGGATGGCAAGCCGACAACACATCAGATGCGTATGGCTGCAGTCTTCGCAGTCCAAAACCGCGGCCTTGCGATCTGCTTGGACCTTCGTCAGAAACGACTGGGCAAACTGCTGTTCTCCTGCGGCCATTTCCGCGACGATCTGAAAGCCCAAGTCGATGCGCTCGTAACCAACGTCAATCTCCCCCCAGGAGGTCTCGATTTCTCCGCGGATGAATTCTAAGTGAGTTGGTGCAATCTTTTCCTTGTGTTCGGCACATATGGAATGCAACAGAAGCAGTAATTGGCAGCGTGCTTCAGGAGAGGTCATGTTCTTGCTCTTCTGGGCTAAGCCTTGCAGCATTCCCATGAGTGGCCCTGCTTTCTTTTTGTTCAACTCCAGACCCCTGAGTAACGTCAAAAGTGCTCTGTTCTTGTTCGAAGTATACTTTATTTGCCCGAGGACTCTCTCGAGAAACCCCGAGTCTAGCCTTTGCGGGTCCCGAGCTCCCAATGACTCAACAATTTTTACCAAGGCCGCATCGCGTCGGGGTTCAGTATTCAAGGCATTCGCTAAGGCCAATGCTCGTTCTGGCGCGCTTCCGGTTAATGCATGGATAGCCGGCTCGACAGCACGGTAATGATCTGCCGTTTCGGTCAATAACTGTAGCAGGAATTTCTCAAGGTCGTCTGTCGCAGCCTTGTGTAGGTCACCTTTGGAATCCACCTCTCGCTTGGGATCCGCCCTTTGTAAGGCGCTTGTCAAGCGAGCGATGCAGGTTGCTTTTGTGGCCAGGTCCTTTAAATAGCCAATGTAGAGATAAACGTCTGTGAATCGGTTCAATGCTGCAGCTTTATCGTATTCTGCTTCTGCTGTTGCTAGGAGCAGTTGCAACCATACGTATTCTTCAGTCGGTCCGACTGGTTCAA
The DNA here is from genome assembly GCA_942493075.1 of uncultured Verrucomicrobiota bacterium. Lineage (GTDB taxonomy): Bacteria > Verrucomicrobiota > Verrucomicrobiia > Limisphaerales > UBA8199 > JBBQYD01. The sequence goes on from OW818681.1 coordinate 2,810,719, forward strand.
TAATGGCCTTAATTCCATCGAACCTCGCAATTAACTTTCTTGCAATTTCAGCAGACGGGACATATGGCAGCGGCATCGCCAATTCTCGATAGATTTTTGCGTTCGCGGCGAAATTGGTTGCTTTGATTATTGTATCAAAGGCGTGCTCTACGACGGCTGCCGCATCCTTCTTTTGACGATTTGTTGCAGTCCAAATGCGCATCACATAAATGCGATCCGCGGCGTTCTCCCATTTGTTAATTAATTCGATAACCTCGGCGCCTGTATAGCCCCCCCAGAGAACGGAAATCGTATCCACGAATTTCTGTATTTCAGGACTTTTTAGTTGCGCTCGCATTTTAGCCCCGGTCTCGGCGGAGTCTGCCTCCTGGGTCCTTTGCAGCAAGGTGTTCAACGACAAGTTAGCGAACGCAATATCCAAACTCATTTGGGAAGCCGCATTCGGCTGACTGGTGTGTATCAGGTCTATGGCCAATTCTGGATCGCATGAGAACAGGTCAATCGCTATTTCCACAACCCTGTTTCCGAGCCCGACCTTCTCTATTTGGTTGTATAATTGGCGAATCTGCTCTTTGAGTTCTGGCTCGATGGGCAGCTTGCGTTTGCGTTTGGCAGAGCCGATTATCGCGAGTATGTGTAACCGGTCTTCTTTAGCGATGGCGGCTTGCGCCACAGCGTAAGCTGATTTGAAATCTCCTAAAGCGATATAAGCCTCTATTTCCGATCGACGTCTTTCGCACGACTCCAAGCTCGTGACGGCTGACCGCTGCATTCCAAAACGTAACAAGTCCCCATCCCTTTTGAGCTCCTTTGAAGTCGCGACTCCCAGATCTGCTTTCTGGTGAAGCGGGAGCCATGACTCGCTACACTCAATCATTTTGCCGATGTGTTCCGGAGAAAGATATTGTAGGAGTTCCTCATGTTTGCCGGACTCGTTTAGGTAGATAGGTAAGTGCGTCAAGGCATCCTTGCTATCCGGTTGGCGAGTTAGTTGCGCTATTGCAAGTCCGATTATGTCTTTTCTTCTTCCCTCTAGGTTCTTTGTAGCAAAGCGTTTGAAGTAGGGGGCGAATGTAATCTCCCGAGAAGCTGCACTGCTTGTTTGGAGGAAAGTGCACCGATCTATGAAAGCTTCTAGCTTCCCTTGCTCGACTCCACACAGCGCCGCCAGAGTTTCTACGTTATGCCGCCGTCGATCAAAGCAGAGCGCAGCGAGCGCTATTTGCATGTCCTCAGAGCCGTTCAGCACATTCTTCCATTCCGTCTCAAGAAGGTCGGGTGCGTGGTCTCCCAAGTTCGTCAGCATTTGATCGACCGGAATCTGACTTGCTCCACATAGGCGCCGTATCAAAGCTAACTTTCCTGGAATTCCCTTATTGCTGAGTTTGTAAATCGTTTGGATGTGCTCCTCTGTCCCCGGTACGTCTTTAAAGTATTTGGCCGTTTCGTCTAATGAAAACCAAGGTAGAGTCCACGGCTTCAGTGTCACTCGCCCACGTCGATAAGCCATCAGCCTTTCCACAGAGCCCGATAGTAGAAATCGGAAGGTGGACAATCCGATTGGTAAGCATTCCATTATGTGTTCTATCGCAGCATTCGCCTCCGGCGGCAGTTCGTCGAGTCCGTCAACGATGAAATAGTAAATTTTCCGTTCCCGGTTTGATCTCCTTTGCAGCTCAGTAATGCTCTGGCGGAGTTGGCCCTGGACCTCGGTTTCCGCATGTTTTCGGAACTGAATATTTCCGAGCGCGAATTGTATCTGTTCATGCAGGTTTTGCGCCACCATTATTGGATCCCAGGCGTACTGGCTCGAGTCTTTGACGAATGCACTGAACGTTTGCATGCTGTGGGCTCGAGCGAACTGTGCCAGAAGCGTCGTTTTTCCTCCTCCTTCTTCTCCTTCCACCACGACGATTTCATTGTTGCTTTTCAGCATTGCAAGCAAAGTGGATATCATGTTGTCCCGTGGGAACTCATTTTCCAATCTTTCCGGGAAAGTTGAACAAATGCTTGTGAGTTCGACGACCTCAGCGATATCTGCCGTGGTATTCATAGAGAGTTCTGCATGGGGGGGGTTAATGTATATGATTACTATCGCCCAGTGGATCGTTCGGTTTTCCTCCAGAGCTGGCCGCGACTGTTCCTCGACATTCTACATTCTTGAACACTCTTTCTCTGTGCCATTGAAGATAAGCAAGGTGCCCGCAGACCGGGACGCGCCACAAGTTCTGGTTAGCGATTCCCAGCAGCTTCTGCGATGGTGCGTCCAGGGCTTGGGAAATGATCACTGCACCGTCATCACCCACGGTGATGAAGCCCCGGTCGAAGAGGGCGTCGAGGTGGGGGGCTAGGAGGAGGCCGTTGTAGACGTCTAGGCGTTCGGCATCCGATTCGCAGTCGGCCCAGGGTTTGATGTGGCTGGCGCGGAGGAGTTCGGGGATGGTCAGGCCGGTGATGGCGCAGCGGCCTTCCCAGTATTCCATCAGACCCTGGCGGAAGATGTCCTGCCCGACGCGCTGGATCACCAGGCGCTCAGCTTCCGTGGTCTTCGGCAGGTGCGCTGTCTTGGATTGGAAAACGTGCAGAAGCTCGTCAGGCAGGCTTTTGCCGAGTTGAAAGGCACGGCGAAGGAGACGGTGCAAAGCGGAAATGCCCGCCACCTCTCTCGCTCCGACACACCCCGGCGGCAGACCGGCGGTGACGGGTTTGCCGATGTTCTCCAGTGCCGGGACCACGTTCGGGCGAGAGAAACCAGCCATCAGCGTGCCCGACTCATTCTGGCCCAACCAGAGGCGCAACGAACATTGCGAACTGGAGAATCCGAGCCAATTGCCCCAGGTCGGCTGTGCCAGGTCAAAACCATTGTCGACTGCCGCCTTTTCGAGGCGGGAGGCAATGATGGCTGAGAGAGCTGCCGACATATCTATTTCGATGTTCTCGGCGGGTGACAGCAACTGGGATCTGCCGGTGGCGGATCCATGCGGGTTTGGTAGAGTTGGCCGCTGTGAAAGGCGTCGGCCATCGCGTCGTAGATGCTTAAAGCCAAAGCGCGAGTTACGAATTCACCTTCGCATTCGACCTCTCGTTCCATCAAAACGGGGAATGCATCGAAGAGCGTTTCGAAATCCTGGCGGGAAAGTCCGAAAGCCATTGCTGCGGATGCATCAAGTTCCGCCTCCGCTAAGCGTCTACGAGAGTTGTCCCATCGGAATGGATGCGGCGCGAAACCAAGATCGATCGCATAGGATACCACCGAGTAGGAGGTAACACTCAGCTCACAGACACGCGGAACGACGAATTCAATGGGAGTTACTCCCCCCAGCCAGCGAACAGGTGTCTCGAGTTCAAGTCGCCTAGGCACTGGCAACTGATTCCATACATATTCGCTAAAGTTGTTCCCTCCCATCTTCTGCTTCAGGATGGCGTCAAAGACCACCGAATTTCCTAGCCAGCACAGAAGCGCGGCGTCGCACGCCCACTTCCCGTTTGTCGTTTCTACTTGCGGTACCACCACATTGAGTGAGTCACCGACGGCAATTCTAGGAAGAACACAGAAGGCACTCGTTCTCGCTAGGGCTGGATTAGCAATGCGTCGAAACACCAGGAGCCAGCTAACTTTAGGTCCCCCAATGTCCGGCAAGGCAACAACTGGGTAGAAGTAGCCAGGCTTGGCTTCGTATTCAGGTGCAGTCAATTGTTCAGGACTGCTGCGCGGTAACATGTGTGCACGTTCGCCCACAGCAAGACTCTCGAAAGTCGCGAACCTATGGTTGTACCGGTTTACCATTTTTGACTCGTACAGGGGCACCGTGCCAGCATTCGTGGGAGCAGTGAGAAAATGTTTACTGGCCGAGCCCATGTGAAGCATGGCGTGGGGCTTCACGTTCCATCCAGATCCAGCAAAAGAACGGAGGCGGCGATGGAGAGAAACGAGGGCTTTGGCCATGTTGCCGTTCAGGAAAACCGGACAAGTCAAAGTGTTCGGGTTAAGTGCGGCAACGTCCTCGGCCGTAATCTCGTAACCACGCTGAGTCCTTGCTTTTGGTAATTCCGCAGGATGCAGAAGACCGAACACAAACGAGGCACTCAGCGCTTCCCGGGGTGGTCCCACCAAGAAAACAACGAACTTAAAATTGTGCATGACGTCTGCGAAAAGCTGTTCCTCATTCACGAAACCGATTACAGATCGCAGCCTTTGGTCGTTCATTAGTTGCCCACACAGACCAGCGTAGGTCTTGTCCGTGATAATCCCAATCGGGAGTACCAATGCCGCGAACCCGAACCCTCCCAGTAGACCGACCGCGAGCTCGGCAAAGAGAGCGTAGGAGTTCACGTCGCCCGCGGCCGTTCGTAAGTACTTACCGCTATGTCGGACGAACTGATCGAGGGTTTCCGCCTGGCGTCGAGCACGGTTCCAGCGTTCCCTAAGCGATTGATCGCTGATCATTAGCTCTTCTAGCAGGGCATTTCGTGCTGCCGCATTGGGCGTCGCCGAGAGGTCGACGCCAGCGTTCGTCATCCATTCTTCGGTCTGCACCTTTACGCGTTCCCAGGGGGGATTCCCCACCACCAGATCGAAACCACCCTTTGCAAAAACGTGGGGAAATTGAAGGTGCCACTGGAAAAAACAGTATCGGTTTGCGAGCTCCTCAACAGTAGTGATCGTAAAGGCCGGCGCTTTGCCCCGACCGTCCCGAATCTGACGCCAGAGCTCATTCGTCGGCGCGATCTCGGCGAGCGGACCGGGATTCTTCGGCCACACAAATGCAGCGCACCATGCATCGGCAATGAACTTCTGCTTTCGATACTCGTCTGACTTAAGAATGTTTCCCCACCTCCCTTCCTTCTTAGCCAGTTGAGCGGCATCGGCATCGGAGGTAGCCTCCAGTTCGGTGACAGCGTTTACAATGGCCTGAGCACCGGTGTCCCCCGGTTGAGACCAGAGTGTATCCAAAGAGCGTTGGCCGGTAGCGCCCTGCTTATTCCGCTTCTTGAGCGCACTCGCCACTTTCCGGTCGTCGCCTTCGATCGGCTCCCACGCGGCATCTGGAATGCCTTTGGCCATCAGCTCCGGCGTCGTGCCCAGGAGTGCATTGCCATGCTGAATATGGGAATTCAGAAACGTCAGCGGCAAGCCAGGTTCAACAGCTTCCATCCAGAGACTGACCTTGCACAGTTCAACCGCCATCGGGTTCAGATCCACGCCGTAGATGCAGTGTCCCACGACCTGACGAAGGGCGTGGCGATACTGGGCACCGGAAGGTGTTCCGTTTGCCTGAAGCCGTGCGACATGAGAGGCAAGGCGTCGAGCCGCAGCCAGCAGGAAATGGCCAGAGCCGCAAGCCGGATCGACGATGGAGAGGGAGAGCAGGGCTTGCTGGGCGAGTAGTGAATGGCGAATGGCGAATGGAAGAGTTCGCCAGAAGGATTCTAACTCTGCTTCCGTTGCAGGCTTCGCTCCAGTGCCAGAAGCTGCTTGCCCAGTATTTCCGTTTCCTGGAGCAGTGGCTGAACCGCTTCCTGTGGGCAGATGCCCACGTCCGCGCTGAGGATCAGGTGGGTTTCCAGTTCGGTCCGGCTCCCGTTCGCGGTCCGCAGAAACTGAATGAACTCCGCCGGATAATGACGGCCCCATCCTTCCGCTATGTTGGCCGGGATCGAGGTCGAGGCCCGCCGAATCTGAGAGGTCATTCCGTAAAGCTCCTCCTTGGGAAAAATCCGAGTGAGAAGATAGGCTGACTTTGCCAACGCTCGCCCCCTCTGCCAAACCTCTAGATCCTGATAACTGTTGATTTGCATAAGAAATGAATGCGGCCCGCAGGTGTTCCGGCACCACTCGCCATTCACCGCTCGCGACTCGCTCGACTCCCCTAATGGTATCCGCAATCACCGGCTCCAGTGCGCTGTCCAGCAGCACCTGTACAAGGCTATCCGGCGTATAGTAGCTGCCGGTGGTTTTTCGGGCATTGCCTTTGGTCTCATCCCCGCTGGCGAACCCGAACTGCCGTCCTTCTTTGCTGATTTGCGGCACCAACTCCAAGAGGCTCTCGTAAACACTGCCGAGTTCTTCGGGACCCATGTCGCGCCAGTTGACGCGTGCCAGGGCGCCGGCGTCGCGCAGCCATGCGAGCTTGAAGACGGCCAGCAGGAGCGCGCGGTTTTCCAGCTTCGCGGCATCTAAAGCGGGACACTGGCTGGTGGCAAAAATTCCGGCTAAAGCAGGCAGGCCGAGTCTCGTTTCGCCTGCGGCCAGACCGCGGAACGCAACCTTGGTGGATTGCCAGAGATCGGCAAAACGATCGTGCGCACTGCGCTTCAAGGCCTTCTCACGCAAGCGCCGCAGGCTGTAACCGTCAGCATACAGCGACCGGGCGGCATCGGGAGTGCCTTCGGGGTGGAGCAGGTTGCGCTCTTCCACCGTAAGGAGAAAGATCAGGCGATAGACCAACCGCAAAAGCTGATTGAAGTAGTCACGTGTCGAAAGTGACCCATCCTGGAGGGCCGTTCGCAATGCCTTATTTTCCGGATGCGCCAGAAAACCCTGTCCGAGAGCAACCAGCGCCTCTTCAACACCGTTGCGGAGGTGTTCACGAGCACGGGTCCCTTCCTCCTTTCCGGCATTGCGCCAGGTTTCGAGTGCACATTCGGTGACGGCTTGTCCATCTCGCCCGAAACGGGTCTCGTGGAGCAGCAGCCAGAGTGCAGCGAAGTCGGCGTAACGTTCCTCGGTGAAGATTCGCGCGAGGTCAGCCTCAATCCAGGCTGGACGCGTGAGGCTGGCGTTATCGCGGAGAATCCGGAGGGTGCACCCATCCGTAACGATTCCCCACAAAGCGCCTTCAAAGCCGTTCAAATATTCCTGTGCTAGGCCAAAAGGACTGCGCCGACGTCCATGGTCCCCGTATGTGGGAGAGAGTGTGTCGATGCCGGAACCGGCGGGAGCGACAACTACGGGAACACGCTGTCCCAGGGCGGAATGGCCGATCGGGTAATGCCTCTCGGATAGCACCACCGGCTCGACTTTGACCAAAGATTCGAATCCAAAGCTCTCTTTCAGGACGGCGGTTAAAAACCGCTCCGCCACAACCGCAGGATCCGCCTTTGCGGCTGAGCCTGCGGCGAAATCCTTCCAATGCGCCTGGGCAATGCGCCAGTAGCGGCCGATTTCATCACGGAGGTTGAGCCCCTTGGGAATGCGGTAATCCGCTTCAGTTTGCGAGCCGGCCGACAGTTGAGCCACCTTGGACAACCATTCCGGTGAGAGCAGGCCGCCTTCAATCGATAGGGCCTCAAACGCCAGTTGCGCTTCCTTTGCTCGAATGGTGCGTCGCGATGCCATGGTCAGTTCACTTGAGGAAGCAAAACGAACAGCCCGATCACATCGACGGGATGAAGGGCTTTGACCGTGTAACTACCGCGGGCATCGGAAGCCTCGCGCACGCGACGATGATCCGCGAGGAGCGCCTGGGCACGGCGCTCGGCGAATGCATCCAGCTCTGGCGCTCTTTCCGCCAATTGTTTCAGAGCTTGTGAGACGAAACGTTCCCGAACATGAGCGGGCGGATCGGAAAGCGGTAGTGGTTGTAGCAGTTTTAAGGCATCAGGGCCTTCGAGCGGACCACCGGCACCAGTCCAGGCGATAGCCGTGGCTTCCTCAACCAGCATCGTATTCTGGCGAGTGCCGCGTTGGGTAATGAGTTGGTGTCGCAACCGAACCAGGGCGACCATTGTGAGCGAATGAACATCGCTGGAGACCCAGCAGCCGATGCGGCCCAGCACCCCGGGATCGGTTTCATCACCGTTACCGTCAGCGCCGAGCGTGCGTTCGAGCAGCGTTTCGGCCAGGATAGATACCAGGGGGTGACTGCGTTGCACAGGACGGCAGCGGGGTGCGGGAGGGTAGTCGAAATCCAGGAACATCGTGCCGAGCAATCCCTCCGCCTCCAATCGCTCTTTCACATCGGAAGGCAGGGCCGTCAGCGGAGTCTTAAAGCCCCGTTTCATTGTTTCTAAAGCACCCCCCAGCCGGGCCAGCGCGCGTCCGGCGAACCGTTCCACATCTTCCTTGCCTCCGAGGGCGGCCAGAGATTTGTGCCACTCGGGCAAGACTTCCTCCGGCTTGAGCCGGCGCTGGGCAAACACCGTGCGGTTGCGTTTGGCTCTTTCCGCCGCATCCCGCCAGCGTGCTTCGATGGCCTTGGCCTCTTCCATTTCTACGAAAGCGAACGATTGCTGGCGACGACCTGTTTCGCTTTGACGGAGCATCACGGCTTTCATTAGTGCTTTGCTCAACGTGTGACCGTCATCCGGCAACGGCACAGGAACCCCGAGTTCTTCCCGAATCTTCTCGGCCTTGCGAAGGATCACCTCGAGAACCGCGCCATCGACAGGGTTGTTTTCGCCGTAAATGAGTGTCGCGCGGACCACCGACCGCTTTTGACCGAACCGATCCACCCGGCCTTCGCGTTGCTCGTGGCGCGTGGGATTCCAGGAGAGATCGTAATGAACCACAGCATCGAAATGCTCCTGAAGGTTCACCCCCTCCGAAAGGCAATCCGTGGCAACGAGTAGCCGTCGCTCCGCATCACCCAGCAGTGCGATCTTTTCCCTGCGTTCTTCGGAGGTTAACTCTCCTGTGACCACCTCGATGGTGACATCCTTGAGCTTCGACTGAAGATGCCGCGCCAGGTAATGGGCAGTGGCGATATAGCGGCAGAATACGACCGGGCTAAACCCTTCCCGAACCTGCTCCAGCAGGTGATCGGTGAGCAACCGGAGCTTGGGGTCGCCAGCCTGGCCTGCGAGTTGTTCCGCCTGTTTGATGAGGCGGTCCAGCACGGCTTCCTCAGTGGCTGTGGGAGGCTCAACGTCGTCCTCCGAAAGGGCATCCGCAGCCCCGTCGAAGATCCGGTCTTCAAGTTCCTCAACAGCCGCGTCGTCCTCTAAACCGGAACGGGTTCGCAGAGCCTGGGCGGCGGCCGCGGGACTCGAAGCCACGCACCGCATCAGGGCCAGCGTTCCCCAGAAACTGAGGCGCTGCTTCCGTTCGTCTGTCCCGGCTGACTGGACCACGGTTGCGCAGTAATCCAGCACGTCATTGAAGAACTTCTCCCATGCACCCGTGAGCCGGTATGTGAGTTCCTTTGTCTCCCGACGCGGGAAAATGCTGCCGTCCTTCCATTCCGCTATATCCGGGCGCCGGCGCTGGACGAAATACCGGGAAAGGCGGTCCCGCAGGTCGGCTCGCGCTGTGCCTTCAGCCGAGAGGAGTTGCTCAAACTCAGGCTGGAGCAGGCCCAGCAGGCGGTAGAATGCGTTTTCATCGCCGCTGTGCGGGGTGGCCGTCAGCATCACCAGGTGCCGCGAGGTGTTTTCGACCAGGCCTTTCAGGAGTTCGTAGCGCTGGTGACGCCCCTGGCCGGTAGCCGCACAAGTATGCGCTTCATCCACGATCACTAATTCGGGGCAGGCCCGCAAAAACTCCGCCCTTCGGCGGTCGCTCTTGATGTAATCCAGGCTGACGACGGTATGGTAATGAGTGGTGAAAATGCTTTCGCTGGGCGGGAGATTACGTTCTAGCCGGGCAGCACTTGCGGCGGTCACGGCTACCGGACGTAAATGGAAGCGGGTCTCCAATTCTGTGACCCACTGGTCCACCAGGTGTGGCGGGCAGAGGACCGCGAAACGCTCAACTTCACCGCGGTCCAGCATTTCCCGGGCGATCAGTGCCGCCTCTATGGTTTTACCAATGCCTACGTCATCGGCAATGAGAAGGCGGACGGTCTCCAACTTTAGAGCCATCAAGAGAGGGACGAGCTGATACGCGCGCGGTTCAATGGCGATCTGCCCAAAGCTGCGGAACGGGCCTGCTCCACGGCGCAACGAGAGCACCAGGGCATCGCGAAGCAACAGCGCGGCGTCGTGCCCAGCTTTCTGATGCGGTTCCGGAGGAGGAAAGGACGCGTCAGTCACTGGCTCGGCCTCCAGACCGAGGTGAATGAGGGTCTGATCTTCCTCGGTGCCTGAGACGGGTCGAACGCGCAAAACGTCGCCATCGCTACCAGTCAGCACGATCCATTCACGACCACGGGCCCGCACGAGACTGCCTGGTGTCCAGCGTGAGGCAGGTGGCGCAAAGGACGATGGTGCCGCGGCGGTGCTCATGAGGCTCTTCCAAGCAGTTTCGCGAGATCGGCCAGGGGCTTGGACCATGCTCCGGAATCATTGCCGAGCACGACTACTTCAAAGCCTTTTTGCCTCAACTCTGCCAGCGCCTCCGAGTTTAGTTCCGCGAGGGAAGCGGCGACGTAGGACCCACGCCACACCAAGGGCAATAATTGTCCATCAGCACGCAGCGGTTCCGGATCGGGAGCAGGCAGGTCAAAATCCTGCGCTTTCTTCATGAATGCCGCCAAAGGATCAACTGACGTTGAGGACGTGCCCGCCTCCTGGGTCGGAGCAGCAGGTTGTTGATCGAGGTTGTTTAGCTTCGCATGGGCAAGGCGCCAGAGGAGCATCCGGGCATTTTCATCCCGACGGTCCAGCAATTCGTGGTCCGGTTGATTGTAGTAAGACATGAGGCAGCGGTAGCAGGCCGCCACACAGGAAATCCCCTGCACATCAGTGAGCGCGGTGGCTGCGGCAGGCAGTCCGTTCTCCAGGTCAAAGTGCATAATCGACAGCGCCTCTTTGGCAACCACGGCAAGCAGGTCCGGTTCGACTGCAAGGCGTGTGAGAACGCCAGCGCCGCCTTCGGTGGCCTCATACAGCAGGAAGCCGGCGCGTTCATCCCGGGTGGGCATCGGCTCAGCCAGGATTTCGCCTTCCTCCAGTTGGAACACGGCCTCGATCCCTCTAAGCAACGCGTGTTGCACGGTTGCCAGCGTGGTTTGTGATAACTCTTCGCCGGCGGGTTGGATCAGCAGTGCATTCTTCCGGTCCTGAACCGTGGGCACAATCCATTGGCGTGGGGATGCGGTGGGATCGGCGTTTTCCTCCTCGCTATCATCCTCATTCTTCGCCCAATAGCCGGTCACGGGATCCATCTTGAACCCGAGCTGGGTCCGATTCTTCCTTCGGCGCAGGCCTTTGTTGATGCGGGTGATGGTTGCACCGGGACCGTAGGCCAACCGGGCTATCTCGCCCTCGACATCGACCACCGCGCCCCTGCGGACATCCAGCACATGATCGCGCACGGCCCACTCAAAGGTGGTCTGAAGTTCAAAGCCCTGACGCTGGCGTTCCTCGTCATTGGCGGTAATGCGTTCCGTGGGCTGAGTCGCCACATTCTCGATGCGGTAGGTGTGGTTGACGATTTCGGCATCTCCCAGAGACACCCCGCAGGCATGGCACATGGAATCGCTATCGTTCCAGTGCCCCGCGCCACAGATTCTGCAAATGCGGACTCGCTTGGTCGGCAGACGCACATCAGCCGTAGCGACAGCCTGCTGATTTAAGGAGAGCATTGCGCGAACCACCCGGTATGAGCGGCCTTCGTGATAAACCAGGCTGCGAGGGCCGAATTCTGACAGCGCGAGAAACCGAGGACGTTGCAGGTAGGTTTGTCGTCCACGTCCATCGCTCGTCGCCGGTATATAGGCCATAAGGGGCAGCCGTGGGAAATTGTAGCCGGGCAGAAAGCCTTCGGTTGCCAGGTAACGATACGTATAGAAATCGCTGGAAAGGGTGCTCGTGCCTTTTTGAAGCAGGCTGAGCTGATCCATGGCTTGGGCATGGCGCACCTGGGCTGCGCGCTTTTCCTGTTGCGGTGCGGAATAGTTGTCCATGGTTCGGCGAGCAGTATCGCGCTGAATCTCGGCGGCAACGAAAAGATCGCGCCAACGGTTAAAGGCCTGGTCGAACCGCTTCGGAGCAATCTGAACGATTTCTTCTGCAAAATTTTCACGACCGGAATACCAGGGAGCCAACGCCGACGTAAGATCGTCTTTGAGCAGGTCCAGAACCCGCCGGATGCGCCCTGTGGCCTCTTTGGCAACGCGCGGCAACGCCATAGGTTCTGTGACTTCCTTGCGAATCGGGCGGGCGGGATCTGTGAGCACCAGCAATTCGGCAATCGATGGATCCAACGGAAGCTCCGTGCAGGAAAGCCAAACGGCGAATAGATGGCTTTCCACAAGATCACGATTGGCCAGGTCCAGCAGAGGAGGTCGCACCTCGCCGTGAACCATAGCTTTGGGATTGCGGAAAAAATACTGATCGTGCGGGCTTTGTGCGGAACTGTAGGTCAGCACCAGGGCAGCCTGGCCACTGCGTCCGGCACGTCCACTGCGCTGTGCGTAATTTGCGGGAGTGGGAGGAACATTCCGCAGGTAGACGGCGTTTAATGCAGAAATATCGACACCCAGCTCCATCGTGGGGGAGCAGAACAATACCGGCAGGAAGCGGTTCACTTCCCCGATTTCCCGCAGATGCTTTTCATCCGAGGACAGCTCGCCCCGCTCCTTCTCGCCGAAACGGAAGCGCTTCTCACGAACCGCGCGCTTTTCACCATCCACCTGCGCCGTATGCTCCCTGGCCTCAAACCCGAAGAGGGGATGAATCGGGGTGCTCAACGTCGCAGCCAGGTTTTCGTAGAAAGCGGTGAAGAAGGCGTTTTCCTCAGATGCCGCGGCAACGGTTTCGCCCCGTTTGAAAAGCACGCACGCGTCATTTAACCGGAAGCCCGGCTGCTCGTCAAAGGGCGTATTCTCTTCTGAAACCAAGCCATGAACACAGGCAGCCCGGAGCAGTGCCTCCATCAGGGCGTCGAACTGCTTGGGCTTTAAGTCCCGCACCGCCGCTGGGTTGGCCCAGAGGGGTTCGCCTTCCGGGGTCTGAGACGAGCGGAGGATTTTTCCGAGTGAACTGCGAGCACCGCCACGAACGATCAAGTCTTCGTCGCGTAGGCTGGTATCTTTTCGCGCAGGCGGCGAAATCAGCAGCCATCGGGCACGGCGCGGTTTTTCATCGATACCAAAACCCCATGGCGACCGTAATCGGCTATGCGACTTCTGAAGCAATTGCTCAATGAAAGTTGCCTCCAGTATCTGGCTCCGGATCGCCATCCATTTGCGCAGGTGATCGAAAACCTGCCGATACACGGCCTTGCGCTCCGCGGGAGTAGCAAGACGCAGCACCTCAGGCGCAGTGGCGAAAGCGGAATCATCGGCCACAAGGTCGTCGATGCCGAGGTATTCGACACTGACCAGCTTGAGCTGTTCCAGGTTGGGGTTCGTGTAGCGCCATCCACGGCGTTGATCGAACCAGACCCTGTAAGAGAGCACCTGCCGGAGAGTTGTTTCAGCCTCCTGCAGATTGAAACCTTTCAAACCGGGCTCCTGCAGCCATTCAGCGCGGAGTTCCGGCGCGTTGCGATCGAATCCGAGAGCTTTCTGCTGGGCCACTCCGAGTTCATCGGCGCGCAGGCCTTTTGAACCGGCAGCATCCAATGCTCCCAGGAAAGCAGCCCGAATCAGGCTGACGAATAGGAAATCGTTGAAGTGGCCGGATTGCAGGGCGGCATCCTGACGGTTATCCGTGAATCCAAGTAGTTTCCGGGTATGAGGGCTGAGACCGGATTCCGAGCCGTGCATCCAGCGAAGCGCGCTGGCCACTAGTACTGTGGTTGCGGAACTACGTCCCTCAGCCGAGAGCGATGCCAACCGCGTGCGATCCCGGGCGGAGGTGCTGTGTGTCATGCCGCAGCGGAGACAAAACCGGAACCGTCCTGGGATGAACCACACCTTGAGTCCATCGGCGATCCGGCCATTGGCAGTGACCCGGAACTCCAGCGGTCGGGAGGAACTGTAGTGCCTCTTCAGGCGGGGCATGCCGTTCGCATCAAACTCCAGCCAAATCTCGGGGTAATCTTCCTCGCGGTCTGCAAACTTGAAATCTTCATCTTGCGCGTGAGGCGTGAGAAAGCCGAAGACTTCCTTCTGAGGCGCCTCGACCTCGCTTTCTTCCGTTTCGTCCTCTTCCTGCACAGGCGCAGTGTCCTCGATGTCTCGAGGCAAGAAAGCGCGGGTTTCGCCATCCAAAGCCAGACGCACAGGATGGTATTCATGACCGCATTCGCGGCAGAAGTGCAGGGGGTAAAGCCGCTTGTCAGGTTCACCGGGCAAGAACTGCTGACCCTCGACGGTGACCCTTCTTTTGCCAGCCGCTTCCAGCGTCGCGTAGGCGTGCCCGGCACCTGAAATGAACTGGTGCAGCTTGAAAGCGAAGAAACTTTTCTCGGAGGCGTCTTCACGCCCAGTGCGATCCTGTTCCGTAAGGCTCGATTGCAGGAGCAGGGTTCTGAGCGCTTCGCGACAGGCCGGTTCGGCTCGCCCAGAGTCCTGGCTCAGAGCTTCCGCTGCTTCGTTTAGGGTCAGTGGACGCGCCCGAATCCAGCGTTGATCCGCATCTGACCAGGACACACCCAGGCGCGTTTCCACCCAGATTGCGAGCGGATGCCGGCGCAAATCGACATCCGATATACCGGCGGGGATGCCGGAATCGATGGCTGCGCCGAGACGATTCTTAACGGAGTCAGCAGTTTCTGCCGGGTCCGTGACGCGCTCCAGGGTCTCGACGATGACATTACTCTCCGGGATATGCGTAGCGAAAAGGCGCGAGGCGACCCCGCTGACCACCCGTCCTTTGTCTTCAAGTGAACCTTCGCTGGCCATGGTGGCCGAGGTGCCGATGCACAGCAGGTTTTCCGGAGAGAGCCGCTCGCGCACGCGCCGGACCAGCAGGGCAACGTCCGCTCCCTGTCGCCCGCGATAGGTGTGCAGTTCGTCCAACACCAAAAAGCGCAACCCGGCGCAGTTCCCGATAACTTTGCGGTCCAGCTCGTCCTGCCGCGTCATCAGCAGTTCGAGCATCATGAAATTCGTCAGTAGAATGTCGGGCGGATTATCCGCAATTGACCGGCGTTCATCTGCATCCTCCTGCCCAGTATATCGAGCGAAGCTGACAGGCTTTTCTCCCGCCGCGTTGGCCACGAACTTATCAAGCTCTTCAAGCTGACTGTTCGCCAGCGCATTCATCGGATAAATGATAATTGCGCGCGTCCGGTGCACCGGGTTGCGCTCCTTTTCGGTTAGGATTGCACTGACGATCGGGATAAAGAAGCAGAGCGACTTCCCTGAGCCCGTTCCAGTGGTCACGACGAAACTTTCACCCTGAGCCGCCAGCGCGATCGCTTGCTCCTGGTGCTTGTGCAAGCGCAGGGGAGCTCCCCGGAACTGGAAGATTTCAGCGATCCGGGGATGCAACGCCCCGCCAGCGGTAAGCGATTTAAAACTGGCGCCGGGTTTGTAGCTGGGGTTGATCTGGATCAGCGGGTCAGGCCAGAAGCGTCCTTCGGCATAGATGCCTTCCACCTGCTTACGAATATCCTCGGCGTGGATTGTCGTGAACGATGTGGCAAACTTCCGGTATTCACCGACAACCGCATCGCGCAGTGAAAAGACATCCATGTTTTTCGCGCTCATGTCCCTTTTCTTCCTGAGCTGCGGCGCGTCGGCTTATCTTCTTTTCCAGCCGTCCCTGTTTTCACCCATGCATCAACCTCTGAAACCAAAAACTTTCTCAAGCGTCCGACTTTGTGCCCCGGCATCTTCTTGCGATCGACCCATTTGTATATAGTGTCGCGGTTGACGCCCAGGTGAGCGGCGATTTCGTGCACGGATAGCCAACGCTCTTGCATAAGTTTTTCCCCGCTGTTCACATTAGAATCATTCCCAATGCAGCAGAGCCTGTGGGCAGGATTGTAAGAAGTTTGTCCGATTGAGCTAGAGAAAAGCTTAACTAAGCAGTTCAGACGGGGGTCTCAGAAAGAGCAAGGGGGTCTCCAGTTTCCGCTCGCCGTCAGGAAGCGAAATTGCCCAACGGTTTAGCACTTGGCATCCCGTGCGACACCGGCGGAATATGCAGGTGCCACAAGATTCGTTCTCAACCACATGCCTCGGAGACTAGCGCTGCATGCGGGGCGCGTTGCTGCGAAGTTTACCAGAGCGATACAACACCATCGCGTAATCGATGGTCTTCTGAGTGATCTTACCCGAGAAACCAGAGAGACGCTGGCTTTCCTGAATGAAGTTGAGGGTTTCTGCAACCTCACGCGGCATCTTTTCCATCGCGTTGTTCAAAGCCGCTCGCTTGGAACCATCACGCCTTCCTTGACCGCACTTGGAATACTTTCCAAATTCTGCGTTCTTCTTTCCTTTTGCCTTAGCAGTCTTCAAATTTTCGATTTGCGTTAGCTAGCCTTGGCCAACTGCCTAGGTCGCAGTGTCACGGCGACCCGATCGGCTCCATTAACCGACAATCGTTCCACAGCGACACTTAGAAGGCGATACATGCCTCTGTCATGTCCGTATAGACTTCTCCAAACGCCGTCCTCCACATATTCCCGCAGAGCATCCAAATCACGGTCTGAAGCGTTCGCAATCAGATCTTGATGCAGCAATAGGTGTCTGGCAGTCAGTTCCCTGGCACGGGCGCCCCGGATTTTTCGCCTGAACGCCTCAGGGTCTGCCTGGGCCAATTGTCGCATTTTCCGTCTGTTCATTATACTAATCTTCTCGGAGCCAGGCACCTAGACCCCAAGGTGGTGCTGGCTACTGCACTCGTGCCGGATTCAAGATATCAAAAATCACTGCAGGAATCACCTAAAATATCGAATAGGCGATATCTGCGAATTGCATCAATTAAATGTTGCCGGGGGTGGGGTTTAGGATGGGTGGAAAGCATGTCGTTGCCTCACCCTAAATCGGAGGCAAGTGGAAAGTATTAGCGGGCGACCAGGGGCGCGCATCCTGCCCAACAACCCATAGGGAACTCTGATATAGGTCATCAGGGCAGAAACGGCGCTGCGGACCAAGCTCAAGGCAGCTCCGTATGAGCATGGTGGGCAGCGTGCTCCCGAAAACCTAGCGGTAATTGCCGCACCCGCCACGCCTTAGGCCACTCACTCCAATCTCCACCGTGTGGATCTTCAAGGCTTAGCACTCTGTTACCAAAAAACGGCAGCCTGCCTACCTGCTTGAAGAAGAATGACACCTGACCGTTACAAGCGGCTTCCATCTCCAGCGCCCATTCGACGCAAAACCTATCCGCCAGCACGTCGCTGCCACCGCCCACGATCACCCAGTCAATGTCTTGCAGGCTAAGGGTGACGGACTCTGAAAGCGGTTCCAACGACAGTGCCTTAAAATGAGCCGGCACTCGGCGCAAATGATCCACCCGCCCAATAACACACTGGGAAGTAACCGTGGTCATCGCGACCAGGTTGGCAGGCCAGTAGCCGCCCCGCGTTAGCAGCCACTCTCCGAATTCCGCCATTCGCCGCGGACGCTTGCTCAGCCACAGCCAGATGTGACGTTTGCCGGCGGTCGAAGTCACGTTGCCGATTATTTCCCGGTCCAGGTAATCGAACGACACGTCGGCAGACAACGCGTCGCCCATATCCGAGATAAATATGAGCCTTGGCATCCCTTCAAGCCAGGGCTTATTCGCAATCTCCGCCGCCGTAGGTAGTCCCCAACTCGCTGCTTTTGCCATTCGTCCAGGAAACAATTCAGGAATTTCAAAGGTATCGGCGTAACCCTTATGACCCGCCCTCATTGTCCCAAGCAATCCTGCGTAGCATTTGCAACCCCGCCTGATTATATCAAGGGCTCCATCCTGTACGAACGGATCGACTCCAGGTATGAGCGCCAACGCGGCGGCCACAGCTTTCCGATCACGGTACAATTCAGATGTGGTGCGGTTACCAACGGCTCGGTCAACCGCGCTCCGAACCGCTGGTCCTCCCTGGCACAAGGTTGAAACAAATGACGCCAGTTCCGGAATCAAGGCAGAGGCTGGCTTCCAGAGTTCGCAACCGTGACATCCCATCACCGGGTTGATGGTCGAGTGGCACCACTGAATAGCTGTCTTCTTCATATTATGAGTATAAGGCATTTCGATCGTTGGGCTTAACGAGTAGTAGCTGACTACAAGCACAAACCTTCAGCCTATGGCATGAGTAGTTAATCGTTGGAATTCCTATGAAGCGTTGCAGTGCCGATTTCTTCCCGTCGCCCTCCTGACTGATGAGCACAACGGTTATTATCCTCCTCCTCAAGAAACTGGCGGAACAAAAACTTGGTTATGATTAAGTAAAAATCGACAACCAATGGCGTGCGTTCTCGAGTTCGCTGCTGCAACCCGCAAATCAATGCGGACCTGTGCACTAGAATACCGGCGTTGTAAGGCGCGGGGCTGGCAAGTTGAATCGGACAGATGGCTGGTATTCGCCTGCTATTACCGTGCTGCCTCTGAGGAGTGGCAGACCGGTAAGCCAGCAATCTCGCCTCAACTTGCAGGTGCAGCAGATCAAATCGTTAGGAAATTGGCAGCCGCTCTCTAAGAGGATTAATCGTTTTTGAAGGCCTGGCTCTTGGATTTCAGTGTCCGGCAGTTTTTGGGCACGGTGCGAACTCTTGGTCGGGCGCTCCTTTGATTCTGTGCTTCCCTGCGACAGGCTGGATTTCACTGGGCAATAAGTGCTCAGATCCCGTACCTGAGCTTAAGGTCTGCCAAAATTCGTCGGGCATCTCGCTTCACGTCATTTGCTCGTAGCCACGCAACACGAAAATCGAACCGACCTGTAAACTGAAGAAACCTTTTGTGACGATCTCCATACCGTTCAACCAGGTCTCTAGCGATGAAGTATTCAAGGGACCTTCTCTTATCTTGGCGTGAATATCCTGGCTCTGACGGCAACCTATACCCTACCGCGAACACACGTCGATTTTGTGCTCGTGGTAGCCAATGGTAGCGGTATTCTTTACGCCCTGGCACCCAGCCACGCTTGAAATACGACACGGAAGCTCTCTCCCCGAAATAGAAAAGGTCGTTGGGGCTGAACACGGCTGGCCTTTCAGGGCATTCTTTGCCTAACCAGAAATAAAAGTACAGAGTTTCGGCTTTACCGGTCGGCCACGCGCTAGGAACCAGAGGCTTACCAACGTATGTGAGTCGCCATTCAGGATGATCTGGATCCGGCCCCTTGCTGCAGTTTACGTCAATAATCAGTTCAAAAGGGTTTGGTCTCATGGGATTATTAAAATGATGCTGGGGAGGGCCAGTAAAGCAGTTGGTTAATGGCGTTGATCTTCGCTAATGGCGTGAGTGGAAGGTAAAGCAGGTTGATCTCCGCAGGTATATAAGCCGGATGAAAGGCGTCATTGGTAGCCCATGCGATCGGACCGCTGCTGAAAATGTAGAGCGGCAGACAAATCGCAAGCCACAGCGCTGCAGCCCGTGTTCTGCGGGAAGAGCAGGGCCGATCGAGCGGAGTTTTCATTTGCAGCAAGCGTACGTGGTCGGCGGTATCAAATCCAGCCTCCCTGAGACTCACGTTCGATCTCAGGCAATTTTCCTTATCCGCAGAGGCAGGTTTCTCGAAGCAGATTGCGACGATCTACTTCACATGGCAGATGCTCCAGACCAGGAGCAGCTGTATCTGACGTCGAAGAAAAAGCCGCGAATGAACGGTAATGTCCCAAAAAAGGACGCAGTCGATGATCAAAGACTCCCAACGTTCATTTCCTCCGAGTGGCGCGATGCAAAAAGGCCAGATTTTCTGCAGAATAGTCCAAACTCCTGATGGATATGGGATTGGAATGTTAAATGCTCTTATGCGCTAAGTATCAGGGCAGGGCCGAGCCTCGATGGGAAACCACCTGCGGGGCTGCGCCTGCGTCTCGCCTCGAATCGCCCATTGGGCCTTCGGGGTTAACGAACGGAAAACCATAATGCAACCAGCACAATTAGCTCTATCGAGAGGTGACCGAATCCTACTGAATCAATTGCACGCGACAATGAACCGCGCCAATAGCCTGTTTGAATCGCTTGATAGGGATGTCCAGCGCCGGGTCCACGAAATTCAGAATCCCATTTCCAGTCTGCCTTACTGCATCCGGTGGGGTTTAAGAGCTTGCGAGGAACTGATCGAGAAATCCACGCCAAGCTCGGTCGAGGAGATCTGGTTAACAGAGGCGCAATTGGCCAAACGTCTCGGTATTGGACCCGTAAATCTGAAACAGCTTATCAAACGAAAAGTTTTGGTACCCATGGTGCGACAGGGCACGGCCTATT
This sequence comes from uncultured Verrucomicrobiota bacterium, assembly GCA_942493075.1. GTDB lineage: Bacteria > Verrucomicrobiota > Verrucomicrobiia > Limisphaerales > UBA8199 > JBBQYD01. Next base: position 2,830,855 of record OW818681.1, read on the forward strand.
TCGGATTGCAGGAGTGCGGGAAGGCTCTGAAGCGTAACGGAACGGGAACCCGTGCGGCTCGGTTTTCGCGTCGGGATTCCTGAGGAACTGACGGCCTGCTTTGGCATGGCTATTCGCACCCTGAGTTCGTCAAAAGAATCGACAACCTGGTGCAAACCTTTAATTTGGTAATGTACCAGCGGGTCCTCTGGAACAGGCAGACAGGCTTTATCGCGCGCGCGTTGCGGTTCAATGTTTGTCTGGGACCGGACGTCGTGAGAGTCGAAGTCGTGGCGGACACGAACGATGCCCACCACCTCACGATGGATATTGTCCGAGACGATTTGGCCCAGGCTCACTTCTTCACGGCCAAGTGCAGCCATGGCTGCACGTATTGCTCCAGCGTGCTTCTGGGAATGCACCCGTCATTTGTGGCCGCCGGACAGTCGCCATTCGGCTTCGGGTATTCCATGTTCGACCCTGATTTTCCAAAACGTGTGACTCGAGACACCGAAAGACTCCGTAATCGTGGCGTTGTGCAACTCTGTACGACGGTCGACGCCTGGGCGCCAGAAGGTCAAGAACACGATTTAGGGCGGCAGTGTCTGAATGCCATCCTCCCGCAACTGGGTTGGATCGTATGCATACTTACGAAGAATGCTACCGTTCAGCGGGACTATGACCTGATCGAAGCACACCGCGACCGCGTGTCGGTCGGCTTGAGTCTCATCGCCACGCCAGACAAGGAACCGCAAAACTTGTGATTGAGCCAAACGTATCCAGGCTTTCAGAGCGGTTCGCGGCACTGGAAGAAGCGCATCGGCGAGGTTTACAAGTTTATGGCATGTTGTGTCCGATTCTGCCCGGCATCTCCGACAGCCACCGGGCATTTTCTGATTTGATTGTTGCCAGCAACCGATTCGGCGCAGAAGAAATCTTTGTTGAGCCGATTAATGCCCGCAGTCCTGCCTTGAGGTTGACCGATGAAGCGCTTGTCGCTGGTGGTTTCAAAAGTGAGCCTGCCGCAATCGAGAAGATACGCACTTGGGACGATTGGTCACCGTATTGCGCCGACTTGCTTTCCACAGTTCAGCACGTTACGCCGCAACACGGCCTGCTAGAGAAGTTCAGATTCCTGCTTTATCCAACACACCTTACGGACCGGGATCTTCAGCGCATTCAGGCGAATGACTCGCGAGTCATGGCTTGGGGCTTAACGTTCATTCTAAACTGACCAAAAACAACAGCAGCAAAATATACTAACATTATGAGGCGTTTATGCGTTCAAAAGGGGCCGCGGGCGGTAAGCAAGCTCTCTGACCCTGCAAAACTGAGCCAACTGGCAGAGGACCTCATGGATGGAAAGGTGAAGCTCACCACTGACCTCCTTCCCGACACGTTGCTTCGCAACCACCACCTGCCCCTCGACAAGTTCTGCAAGCTTGCGCGATGGGTCTGGGACTTCGGCGATTACACCATGGCTATCTGCAGCAGACCTGACACTCCCGCGCACTTGTTGGCTCAGTGCAGCAGGAGTACTTTCTCGACTAGTCTGTTACAAATCGCCGAGCACCCCAAGGCGAATAGGATGACACTGCTACGGCTCGCGAGGGTAGGAGATAGCAACGTGGTGGAAAGGGCAATAGCACACCCGAGCTTTCCGAAAGAAATGATCGTCAGGCTCGCAAATTGCAGCCACGACCCAGCACGTGAGGTGATCGCACAAAATACGAACGATCCCGAGGCTCTTGCAAAACTGTCGACGGACGCCAGACGGGTGGTCAGGTTATTGGTCACAAGTAATCCTTCAACACCACCGGATGTGCTTGCGAGAATGGGCCTCACAGACACAGATCAGTCGATTGTGGCTGAGGTGGCGGCAAACGCAATGGACCCGGCCGTACTGGACTCAATAGCAGAGCGGATTCCGGAATTCGGTTCCGAATCTCTCACACGAGCTATCTTGGCCAATCCGTACTCGACGGACCACGCCAAGACGATCGCCGTCCTTTCTTCCCAGGAATAACAGACTCACGTCCAAAACACATGGACAGACGTGCAGACAAACGACAAAAGCGAAAGCCCGCTCTTCAGTCGGGGCCTTCACCCCGCACCTCCTGTGGTGTGAGTAGCCAACCTCCTTGTCTGCACGTTTCCTAATTCCAACGGGAGTATTGCCACCATTGAACACCGCACTCGTGAATGCCGGGATTCATCCACACCATCCTTGCAACAAAACCGTGCCAAACCAAAAAGCATTATGGCACGAAAACGGGTTAAATTCAGCGATACCGATCACGATCAGCCGCACTTTCCTCCGGAGCGGACCATCCGGTTGCTGGTGGGAATCAAATCTGCCATCGGCATGGTGGAGTCAAGGGCTGTAAGCTTTGAGGATCTCGAACAACTCAGCGGTCGCTCCGCAGGCACCATCGCCAGTTGGATGGAAGGGACACGGATGCAGCAACTCGAATTCCTTTTCGCATTGCTGGAGAGGGTGCCTCCGAGATTGCGTCACGACCTGCTTGATGCTGCCTGTCGCACACATCCCACGTTGCAGCATCCGAGGTTGGCTCATGATCCGATCGCGGTGAGCAGGTTGGAAGACCTGCTCGAGCGACGCACTGGCTTGTCCGTCATTCATGGCGCACCGGAGCATGCACGAGCCTTTCTGCTCAATGCGCTCGGCAACTCCACTCGTGAAGTCAACTTCGGGCAACAACCCGTGGTGGGGATAGAAATCCACCGAGTGGCTTCTTGGGCACCTGCGCTGGGTATCCTCCACATTTCGCCCCACACCGAGATGCGTCAGCAGTTGCAGCGAGCATACTCGAAGATAAAGCAGTCGGTGGATGGCAGCATGATTTTACTGGGCGGCGTGTGGAGCAGAATCCCTGAGGTGCATTCCGAAATTCGGAGCCTTTCAACGCGTTGTCATGTGATCGTGGCGGATGAGTTCCTCAAGCCTGAAGACCTTGTGCGCCGGGTTCCTGGACCAGTAAAAATAATTACCATCGCCCCGGCACGCGAACAACTGGAATGGATCCGGGTCACCGTTCAGGACGGTTAAGTCGAAATTGCCCTCACAAATTCTCCTGTTCAAACAGAAAAATGGGCAGCCATTCGGAGAAACCGGCATTCGGCCGGATTTCCCTTCCAGGGCTGGTCCGCTCCGTGTGAAATCGTGGCTGAATGTCGCACCGAAAGCCCAAACGATACGAAATGAAAATGGAGGGCAAAGATCCCTTCCCGCCGGAAATCTCACGACTTTTACCCAAACCAATCCTGGAGCTTGCCTTACTTGAGGACGTAACCGGCCCGTGGGCCTCTGAGGTTGCAAGGGACAATTACATTGCCGAGTTGGCGCTGCGCTTGCGCGAACCTGTCGCCAGGGGACTCCGAGATGCAGGCATAACTGTTTCGGAAGAAGAACTGACCAGAATCTGCGACATCTCCGCGAGCGAAACGTTCGTAATTCGTCGGCTGAACGAAGCCCGGCTCGAAGGTGAAGTATTGGTCCAAGATTTTGATCATCTCCCATTTTATCGTACCTACCAGGGCTACTTCGAGCAGAGTCCGAACATCGTCGCGAAGGCCTTTAACATCGCCATCAATGCGTCCGCCTTGGATTGGGCAGTTCGCCGCGATCCGAAGAAGAAGGGGACACAAGAAAAGTGAATTCAAAATCAAATGTTCGACGCAAGGAGCAGCCCAAGCAGCGTTCGACACGCCCGTCGATGCCCGTATCGAGCGTGCCACAGACCCCGGATTCTCTGCCTCCCCGACAAACTGGACAGACCGCGCGGGAAATTAAACAGGCCGGTGCCCAGGCTGAGGAATTTCCAGACAAGGAACATCAGGAGTTCCGCTGGGACATTGTCGGCGATAAAAAGCGGAATCCGTTGTTTGTGGTCGTCAGCCATCGCAAGAAGAAGCTGCGGTTTGCCATTGCTACCGATGAACCAGGTGGCTGGGCCATTGCCGGGCAGGTTTTCGGAATTGACGCTGAAACTGACGCTATCGCCCAGAAAATGTCGGAGCGGCTGTTCAAGGAGCACCGCGACGAGTTGATCGGCCTGCCAATCACGCCAAAGCGAGACACCGTAACAGATTAGCGGGGCCATGTGCCGATCAAACACATCCACACGAAAACACTCCGAATGCTCTATGCCAAAACAAACCAAGAAGACAAAAGCAACGACCAAGTCCAAAGCAGCCAAGTCCCCGGAACCTGCGGAGCGTCCGAAAAAGACCTCCACGACGAAATTCCCGGGCCGCTCTTGGTAAGCGATCGTGGATAAGCACCAACATCGAGGGCGTCGCGTGGATTTCACACCATTCGCGGCGTCCTTCTTTGCCCCCCATCTGTTCTCCGGCTCCGTGCGGTCCCAATTGGGCTGCGGCGCATCTGCGATAGCGCTAATCACCGGCGTCCCGCCAGAAGTTGTTTCCTCGCAGAACGGCGCGGCACATTATTCGGATCGGTTCATGACGCAGTTCTTGCGCGCTCGACACTTCCGCACGCTTCGGCTGACGCCGCGTATTGTGATTGCAGCCAGGAACAAAATTGGATCAGACCATGTCCTGCTGATTTCCCAGTGGTTTCGTCCTGGTGAGGGGACCTGGGGCGTCGTGTTTGAAGATTCGTATTATCACAACTTCGAAGCCTATGCGCTGTCCTCCCTCGCATTCATAAATAAACCGATCATGTCTGCGTACCTTGTCATTCATCCAAAGTGGCGGATCAGTTACTCAGACGCGAAGCCGAAGACAAAGCCACGCCCCAAAGGGCCTCAGCTCACGCTTGCCGCCATGCGCAAACACTGCGGGTTCACGTCCCTGCGAACATGGGCCTGATTAGATAACGGGACTCAGTAAATGCAGGAAAGCGCATTAGCCACAGCCCTCCGCGCCGGACCGATGCTGCGCATGACTCGGCGAGCTAAACCGCCGGATCGGAGGCCAAGCGGTTCGCGTCCTCGGAGGGGAATTGAATGGGATCGCTTTCGGAGGAGAGGTGGAAAACATCATGCTGTGATACGGCTATCAGCCGCCCCGGGGAAATAGCTGGCAAATGCTCGCATGAACGAAAGAGCCCACTGTTCAAATGAGATCCGTGCCGCCGTCAGCCGGGCAACATTCCACAGAGCTCGGAACGGATGGCGCTGCAAGGCCTTCGGTTTTCAAGCTGTTGGATTTGGGCAGACCAAAGCCGAGGCTCAAACGAACCTCAGGAATCTGTTGATCCTGACTTGTGCATCTGGAGTCGGCGTCGCCAAATCGCGGAGAGGAGCCCGGAAGGCCACGCCCAAACCGAAAATCTCGGATGGACTCAAAATCCTGAACCACATTCCCGGCAAGGCGAAGTTGATAGAAGAAAAGGCGCTGGCCGCCGAGCGGTTGAGGTGGGAGAGTATAAAGCGACGGGTTGCCAGGTTAATCGATTTGAAGGGGAACAAGTGGAAGCGCGGGGAGAGTATCACAGATGCAATTGAACGGCTGATCGATTCCAGAACTGACGAGCAAATCCAGCGAATGCTTTATGAGTTGGAATCCGGAGAGCCGACCTAAAGTGACGGGTGATCATCAGCCCATTCTAAGTTCAAATCTCCCACAGCATTCATGATGGCGGTTTAAAGCCATCAGCCAACACCGATGTTGGTCCAACTCACCCCGCACACGCTAAGCGCTCGGCCGCTTATGAGGACTGGGCTCTTGCCATTACTGGGTTTCGGCGCAGCGCTGGCGTTGACAAGGATCAGTTCATCCCAGGAAGCACCTCGTCGGGGAAGTCAGGTGCATGGACGACGGCCATACGCGCGCGTCCCGCGGCGACATTTTCTTCAAGTTTCGCATGATACACACTGAACGTCGGGCTCTCTCCATTCTTATTCTTTTGGTTCAGGAGCAAAACGCGGACGAGGAGGGCGGGAACCTCCTGCGCACGGCCGGCTTGCTCGGCTATGTGCAGCAGGTTATTCCCGTTCTCGTCTGACCAATAAACCTCCCACTCAAACGTGTCCTCCAGTAGCTGCGGGCTCAATGTAGACCAATCCCCCGTTTTCGCCGCTTCAACGACGAGATCCCGCTCCTTGTCCGAAAACTGCCGGGCTGATGGTCGTTGCGCCGCAATCACAAGTTCCTCCGCCATCAGCCTTGCAATGACGGGTCGCATGTACTTCTCTCTTGCCAACTCTCGATTCAGCTGGGAAGGGGTCAATCCTTGCCCGTTGTGCTGCATGGAGAGGAAAGGGCAACGCAGTTGCTCAGGCACGCCATAGTATTTTCCGTGCCTGACGGCAAGATGCAGAATGTTGTCACCCGTCTTGCTGTCCAGCCAGAACTTTGCTGCCTCTATTGCGTGAGAGGAAATCTGTTTCCAAGCGCCCGTTTTTGCCGCTTCCAGAATACTGTTCATCGATTGCATTTTCATACCTTAATTCTAACGGTGCTGACTCCCGAGGTGTTAGTGAGCAGTGAGTGCCTACGAGGTCAAACGTTGCGCTTTGATAGCGACTAGTCGGTGAGGACCTGGAACGGTGCCTGGAAGACGCATCTTGTCGGTAGCGTAAAGGAGAAATTCAGGACGCAGCGAGCCCAAGTCAGCCATGCACGCGCTCCAGTCACCATTCTCTGGGGATTGGAGTGCCCAGACTCTGAGAGCTGCTTGGGTCGACTTACGCCACTTGGGGCACTGCCGTTTCGTGCTGGAGCACGACCACCTTGCCACTCTCCTCTGCTTTGCGCTGCACCTCCTCGTATTCTTCAAGCGAGGGCAGTTCCTTTTGGGCTTTCTTGGCGTACGCGCGGTGCACGATTTTGGAGTTCTGACCCAACGCGCGCTGAGCGTAACGCTCGGGATATCCTGCGTCGGCAGAGCGTTCGGCCCAGCCATAGCGGTAATTGTGCAGGGTGACACCGTGGATGCCGAGCCCCTCGCAACGCTGTTTGAACTCGGTTGCCCGATCCGCCTCACGGACTGTGATCAAATAGGGAAAGAGCGGCCCAGTCCTCGGCCGACGCTCGATTACTTCCCAAGCTTTGGGGCCGATGCGCATGCCGCCCAATGCAGAGGTCTTCTTCCGTCCGTAGGCAAACGCACGACGCTTGTAGTCAATGTCCTCTCCCTGTAATGACGCGATGTCGGATTGTGACCCGCCCAAATACCAGCACAGGTCGTAAAAATCACGACGTTCCACGTTCCCTTCGCGGGCAACGATCCGCGAGTGCTCATCCCACGTAATCCCGCGCTGATCCTTGTGCTTGATTTTGGGGAAGAGCTTTTTCGGCAGGACCCGCTTGGGCAGCCAGTCCATGTCCACGGCATGGTTCTGGAGCCGGCGCAGGTAAACGTTGGTGCTGACAGTGCCCACCCGGATGACCTTCAGAAATTCGACCGGCTGCGTTTCGACCAGGATTCGATCAGTGATCAGCTCAAAGGCAGGGTCCTTGAGAGCGGTAACATAGCGTTTGAGCGTCGGACCCTGCTTGTCCTTGATGATGTCGTCCATGACATCCTGCCACGTGCGTGTGACCGAGTCCGGATCGGTCCCGGAAAGGTACGCCATGCCGATGGCCCGGTTCAGCTGGGGGTTGCGCTCGGACTCGTTCTTGGCGTGGACCAAACGTTCTGCCTCATCCTCGTCCTTGGTAAACAAGCTCGTACGCTTGCCGGTCGTGGTATCCTCGCAATAAAACGTGCCGCCGCGGCTGCCGATCTTGACCGAACGATATCTATTATTCACTGCCATGCCTTTCAACATAGCAGCCCTGTTCCGAAGGACTTAACGAGCAGTGGACGCTTACGCGCCCAAAGGTTCTGCCTACGCCCTGACTAGCATTTCAGGTATGCGTTTGGGTGTGCGTTGGGCCTTTTTGGCCCCCCTTGCCGCCGGCTTTTGAAGCTTTCCCGCAGGTTTCCTCAGGAAACCCAAGGTGGAGGCGAGGGTCGGAATCGAACCGACGCATAAGGCTTTTGCAGAGCCCTGCCTTACCACTTGGCTACCCCGCCGCTGTCGAGATGCGGAAGGTAAATCAGTTTCAATTTCAAGCAAGTCTTAATTGTCTGTGGCTAGCGGGTTTTTGGAGGTTTTTATATGAGCCCCGGAGGTGAGGCGGCGGGCGCTGGTCAAAGCAAGCTGAGCTGAGCAGCGGGTGGCGCCACGGAGGTGAAAGGCGTGCCATCAAGAAGGTGGCACGAGTTTCGAGCGTCGTGGATTTCGGGTGTCCGCTATGGTTTTGGCTGGTTGGACTCGGGTGATGCCTTGGCGGTGTCCGCTGACTTTCGCCCTGGTGCCTCCAGAGCGCAGTTGCTTCTGGCGGTAGCGCCGCAGTGTGTGGGTGGCGAGGCTCGCTTCAAACAGATCCCGATTGATGGCTTGCGCGGCTGTCGCTCCTTCGCCAGCCGCAATGATCATCTGACAGTTAGCTGGTGTGACACATCCGGCAGCGTAGAGCCCAGGGACTGAGGTCCGCATGTCCTCATCGACCTTGATTTCGCCTTCCTGGAGTATCTCCGCCCCCAGCCCTTTGGCGAGTTTGTTGTAGTAGATGTCACCGCGCGTGGTGAAAAGGGCGTCGGCATGGACGCGCGAGCCGTCACGCATTATCAACGCGGTGAGGAGACTCTTCTTTTGATCAACATTTACGATGGGTTCATGGCAAATCGGCACTTCGTATTCCGTAAGCCATTGGGCGTGTTGATCGTCCCAACGGACTTTGTGTCCATCGGTCACCAGGACAACGCGGTGCGTGTAGAGGAGGAGTCCGAGAGCGTATTCAACGGCCTCGTTGGTATAGCCGTAAATGGCGACGGTCTTACCGCGGACCCGCACGCCATCGCAATCTTTACAGAAGAACATGCTGTGCCCGAGACACGGTTTGACGCCGGGAATATCGGGAGGGATGTGAAAAATTCCTGTCGCAATGAGGAGTCGCTCGCAGGTGTATAAGGAGTTCTGTCCCCGCAGCCTGAAGCGATTGCGGTTGGTGCGCGCAGTGAGTATATGGTCGCGTGCAAACTTGACACCGCACGCGCGGGCTTGTGCCCGGCCGCGTTTCAAGAGTTCAGGCCCGCCAATGCCGTCAGGGAACCCAAGGTAATTCTGAACGACGGGTTCCCAACGAGCCATGGAATGGCCATCATCAATCACCAGGGTCTGGCGCTGGGCGCGGCCCAGGTAAATAGCGGCGGACAGCCCCGCGAGGCCGCCGCCGATGATGATGACTTGTGCTGAACAGGGTTTAGACAAGTGCAGTCCGTTTATTCCGGTGAACAGGCGTTGTTACGTGCAACCCCTCAGCAGGAATAGGATCAGCAGGACAGGGATTGGCACGCCGAGCATCCAAAGCAGGACCCAACCGACTTTGGCCGTTTCCGTTCGTTTCCAGAATACGATTTTCATACGTTATATTCTGCCCAGCAACGCCAGGAGGATGATTACGACTAGCAAGAGGCCGACGATTCCGCCGGGTGCATAGCCCCAGGAAGAACTATAGCCCCAGGTCGGCAACACGCCCACCAAGGCCAGAACTAGAAGGACAACCAGTATTGTTCCAAGACTCATGTTATCTCCTTTTGAGTCAACGTAAATTACGGGGAATTTGGTGCCATAGGGTTTGCCACCCCATCAAAGATCGACTTTACCCCGGGATGAGAGCGATGGGATGGCCACGCAAACCCCAGCCGATGCTCCTGTAGAACGGTTTGCGCATCTGCGTCGCAGTAGTTTAAGCTGTCGCCATGACTTTGACGGAGCAAATGGTTGAACTAGGGCAACAAGCGAAGGCCGCCTCAAGGGCGTTGGCCCAGCTCACGACCGACGAGAAGAACTCGTGTCTGCGGGCGATGGCGGATGCTTTGGAGGCGAATGCCGAGGCAATCAAGACGGCGAATGCCGAAGACATGCGCGCTGGCGCCGAAGCGGGGCTCTCCAGCGCGATGCTCGATCGGCTCAAACTCGACGACAAGCGGATTAAAGGAATGGCTTCCGGTCTTCGAGAAGTTGCGAACCTGCCTGATCCCGTCGGGCGAGTTCTGGATGAGCGCACCCGGCCAAATGGGCTGCGTTTACAGAAGCTCAGCACTCCCATTGGAGTCATTGTTATCATCTATGAGTCGCGTCCGAACGTGACGGCTGACGCGGCGAGTCTCTGCTTCAAATCAGGCAACGCGACGATTCTGCGTGGTGGAAAAGAGGCGATTCACTCAAACCAAGCGATCGCGCGAGCTATGCTGGAGGCGGGGCGTAAAGCATTGCCGAGTTTTCCTGAGCATGCGATCCAGGTGGTGCCTACGACAGATCGTGAGGCGATACGCGAATTGCTGTCACTTACTCAATACGTGGATCTTTGCATGCCACGGGGAGGGGAAGGGTTGATCCGCGCGGTTGCGGAATGCTCGAAGGTGCCCGTGATCAAACACTACAAAGGCGTGTGCCATGTTTATGTGCATGCAAAGGCGGATTTACGGATGGCTGAGGAGATCGTGATGAACGCCAAGGTGCAGCGTCCGGCGGTGTGCAATGCCATGGAAACTTTGCTGGTAGATAAAACGGTTGCCAAAGATTTTCTCCCACGAATGGCCGCGAGCCTGGCAGAGCGAAAAGTGGAATTCCATGTGGATACCCTCAGCGCTTCCGTATTGCGCGACGCAAAAGTCGGCGGGCTCCGTCTCAAACCTGCCACTGATCAGGATTATTTCACGGAGTACAACGATTACGTCATGAATGTGCGGGTAGTAGATTCTGTGAAGGGTGCCATCGACCACATCAATCACTACGGATCAGCACATTCAGATAGTATCGTAACGAAAGATGAGACTGTCGCCCGGCAGTTTTTGCAGGAGGTCGATTCAGCCGCAGTGTATTGGAATGCTTCGACGAGGTTCACCGATGGAGGGGAGTTCGGCATGGGGGCCGAGATTGGCATTAGCACGGACAAGATCGGCGCTCGCGGGCCGATGGGCCTGGAGGAGTTAACCACATACAAGTGGCTGGGCTTCGGCACCGGACAGGTGCGAGGGTAGCGCGCTACCACTGGACTGGGACGCGGAGCCGCGGAGAGGGTAGGGCGGCATTGCCAAGGCCGCCGATCAGCCCTTAGCCTTGATTGTGAAGCGCTCTGCGGCGAGAGCGCGCTACCACTGACTTGCGAGAGTTGAAGAGGGGCGTATATTTGCGCGTATCATTTGTGTCCCTACTGCTTGCTATTAAGAGAACTGAGATCGCCAGACGCGTTGCTGCCCTGGCAATGAGTGGTGCGCTGCTCGTGCCGCTTCTGGCGCCCGGAGAGCCTTGGGCTGCTTCTGTTCAATGGGAACATATAAGTGGAGCCGACTGGCTGCTCCGTGACAGCATGACACTTCAGCCTGTAGCTTTGGCCAAAGATCCCAAGCAAATCATAGCAGGCTCCTTGCCGGGCGTAATCCAGGCTACGGAGCATCAGGCACCGCAGGGGCTTTCTGTAGTCACAGTGCATGATCGTCTGCCAGAATTCTGGGCGCAGCCTGCGGTGTGGAACTCGTTTCAGCGGGGGCCTTCGGCCTACGCTGGAACAGAGCGGGATGTGGAGCCGGATGACTGGGCGGGGCGTCAGGCTTCGGACCGTCGGGCATACGCATTTGATCAAGGGCGGCGACGTTCCGAGAGTCTGGCCAGAAGCGTGCCGGTGTTCGGTGCCGTTCAACTGGAACGCCACGCGAATGGACTCAGTCTCAATTGGCCGGGAGTTCCTGGCAGGCTTTACGTTTTAGAGACAACTGATTCGTTATCCAAGCCATTCCAAACGATGCAGGTTTATGGAGCGGTGGAGCAGGGGAACGTCTCTGTGAGTTTGCCCGCACCGGTGGGCGGAGAGAGCTACTATCGAATCAAGGAAGTCGGTTATTAATTTAAGATTATGTTCACACACATCCGTACGTTGCTGGTATTGGCGGCTTGCCTGACAACCACTCTGTCTGTTCTTGCTCAATCCTCCGCTGCGAACAGCACAGTTTTTATGAGGTTAGTCGGCCCAGATGGGGCCATGGAAGGAGAGGTGGTTTCAAAGGGCCGTGAAGGGTGGCATCGGGTGCAGGGCTTCTCCCACGAGATAATTTCTCCCAGGGATGCAGCGAGCGGGCTGCCGACCGGCAAAAGGCAGCATACACCATTTCGAGTTATCAAGCTTATCAACAAGAGCTCGCCATTGTTGCTTTCAGCTCTTGGAAAGAATCAGCAGTTGCCAACTGTCGAGGTCTCCATTTGGACTCCCACTAACATAGGAACGGAGGAGCGTGTGGTTACATATAAGTTGGTGAACGCAGGGATAGCATCGATTCGCCCTTGGATGCCCAATAAGAACGATCCGCAGACCACAAACTACCCCCCGGCAGAGGAATTGAGCCTCACGTATCAGAGCATTGAAGTGACGTCTCATAACGGCAATGTGATCGCCACTGACACTTGGAACGGGAGTGGAAGCTAAAGGAAGGGCCCGCGGACGAGCACGGACTGAAGGCGCGGGCGTCCACGGACCAGGGATGGGAAAAGCTACGAGCTAAGGTGCCATTGCGAGTGGGAGTTCGAACCAGAAGGTGCTGCCGTGGCCGGCTTTTGAAATGACACCTACGCGCCCGCCCAAGCGTTCCATGGCTTTCTTGACCACCGCGAGACCGATGCCGGTTCCTGGATACTTGGTCTGGGCTCGTTGGAATAATCCGAAAAGTCTCGTTTGATGATGTGGCGGGATGCCGATCCCGTTATCGGTAATAGTTAATCGAGCCATCTTTTCAATGGTTTCGGAGGAAATCACCACGTGCGGGGTGACTCCTTTGGCGACGAACTTTACGGCGTTGCCGATGAGGTTGGAAAAGACTTGGGTTAGAAATGCCTCGTTGCCCATGACATGAGGCAGGGTGCCTTTTATTTCCACGTGCGCTGCGGGAGGTTGAAATCCCGGGTAGTCCTTCAAGATTTCGGTCACGAGGAATTGCAGGTTGATCGGCACCAGGCGGAGCTTGGTGCGAACGATGTTGCTATAGCTCAGAACATCGCGGATCAGCAGGTCCAGGCGGTTAGCCGAGCTGCAGATTCGCTCGAGAAACTGCACGCCTTCCGCATCGAGCTTCTCCTCATAGTTCTCCAATAGCAGCCTGGAGAAGCCCTGCATTGCGCGAAGGGGGGCGCGCATGTCATGAGTGATGCTATAGGAAAAAGTCTCCAAATCCTGGATGGTATCCATCAATTTCGCGGTGCGTTCGTGGACGCGGGCTTCCAGGATTTCGTTCTGGTGGCTCAGCAGATCCCTGGCATCGGCCAGTTCCTTTTTTGTGGCCTCGAGCCGGGTGACATGCTCGTGAAGAGCGTCCTGAGCCTGTTTCAATCGAAGCAGCATGCGGACATGTGCCAGGAGTTCTTCCGGTTCCACCGGGCTGGCGAGGTAGCCATCGGCACCGGCATCCAACCCCCGAATGCGGTCAGTGGTCAGCGTGAAATTGGCTGAGATCTGCAGGACGGGGATGCGCTGAGTCTCCGGATCAGAGCGCAGCCTACGACAGATTTCCAAGCCGCTGATGTCCGGGAGTTGGACATCGAGCAGGACGAGATCTGGCTGTTGGCGGGCGACCTGAAGGGCATCTGCGCCGGTAGCGGCCTGCACGACGGAATAACCTGCGCGCTCCAGGAGGCGGGAGATCGTGTAACGATTGGCTTCATCATCGTCAACCAGGAGAACCCGGGCATCTCGGCGTTCAATGGACATAGTGGTTTGAGAGGGTGGATGGTTGGTAGAGGGCCTTCGACAAGGCATCGTGTATCCTGCGGCTGGAGGCTGCTTCGTTGGCATGGTCTTTGGGGATGGAAATAACGGCTTGTTCGGTTAGCAGCTTTGTCTCAGCGGAAGAAAGCCGCTTTGAGGTGTGAACTACAACCGGCAGCGAAGCGGTGGCAGGGTTCATTCGAATTCTGCGGAGGACCTCGAACCCATTGATATCAGGCATAACAAGGTCGAGGAGCAACAGTGCCGGAGTGTTCTTATCGATCAACCTTAGCGCCTCCCCGCCTCCAGAGGCTTCCGCGACGGAGAACCTTGTGTCAGCCAGTGCGGTTTTCAACAGATACCGGCTCGCCTCATCGTCGTCCACGATCAGGATGGTCTCTGGCGATCTTGGCACGGCCTTGTGCAACTGCTCTAGGAGGCTGTTGCGATCAACGGGTTTGCTGAGGAAAGCACGAGCCCCGAGGGTCAGCGCTTGCTCCTCGTTTTCAATCACTGTTATGACAAGAACCGGGATGTCGCGTGTAGTGGCTTGATGCGTCAGTTCCGTAAGGTAACCCCAACTACATTCCCGGTTAAGAATAACATCCAGAATGATTGCCGCAGGGCGGAAGCGTGCCAAGGCTTGGCGCGCCTGGAGAATGCTCAGCGCGGGGATGGGCTGGAAGCCGGTACCCTTTAAGAACTTGTCGTACATGAACAAGGTTTCTTCGTTATCTTCAATGACGAGGATGGGAATTCGAATGGGATCGACATCCTCAGAAACACTCGGCACGACCACAGGGGTTTCGAGGCCTTGGTAGGACCGAGGAAGCGTGAGGCTAAAAATGGAGCCTCGGTTGGACTGGCTGGAAACTGTAAGTGTGCCGCCAAGAAGCTGAGCAAGCTTACGGGACAGCGGCAGGCCCAAGCCCGTGCCCTTTTTGCCTTGTTGGTGTGGGCCCTCGACTTGGGTGAATTCCTCGAAGATACGCTCCTGATCCTTGGCTTCGATTCCCACGCCGGTGTCGCAGACGCGGAAGACTACCTGGTCATCGCCCACCAATTCGGCGCGAATCCTGACTTCACCCTTATCAGTGAATTTGAGGGCGTTCGAGATGAGGTTGCGCAGGATCTGGGAAACCTTGGTCTCATCAGAGAGGAGTGGCGGTAGCTGGCGCGTTTCTTCAAAAATGAGGGAGACGACCGAATTATCCGCCAATAGAGGTTTGAGCATGCCTCGCAGAGCGCCGAAGAGGTCTTCGATGAAGAATTCGGCTGGGCGGACGGTCACCTTTCCGGCCTCTACTTTGGCGAGGTCGAGCAGGTCGTTGACCAGATCCGAGAGATCATGGCTGGCGCGCTGGATGAAGCAGACTTGTTTTTCCTGCTCAACAGTCAGGTCCCCATCAATGCGATCCAGCAGCATGCGTGAAAGGCTGATGATGGAGTTGAGAGGAGTGCGGAACTCATGGCTCATGTTCGAGAGGAATTGAGTTTTGAGTTCAGAGGCCTTGCGAAGGTAGTCGGCGCGTTCGTCAAGCTCTGAATAGAGTGCGACCACGCCACGATTGGTATCTTCGAGCTCCTTATTTAGTTGAGCCAATTCCGTCTGGCGTTTCTGGAGTTCCTCCAAGGTTCGGAGAAGCTCCTGGTTCTGGCGCTGTATCTCTTCGAAGGGATCCTGGGGTGGGGAGGCCGCGAGTTGGGAAGTGATGTTTTGGAGGGTCTCGGGTGGCAGAACCTTGATACGGGCAGGCAGTTGTTTTGTAAGCAGCACCACTGTCCCATGCTGGTCTGAATGGATTTGAAAATCGTCCATTAGGCGCCGCGCGCCGAGAATGCCCATGCCCATGCCGGTTCGGGAAACGTACTTTCCGGATAGCACGTCGTTCAGGGCAGGAATCCCGCGACCTGTGTCGCTGACGCGGATGAGCAGCGAGAGGGTGGGTGAGGTCTGGACGGCGAACTCGGCTTTGCCACTCCCCACGTAGCGGAACGTGTTGCGGGCGATCTCCGAAATGGCGGTAGCGATACGAACCTGATCATGAGTGTCGAAGCCCAGCAGGCCGGCGATTTGACGCGCTCGTTGGCGTGCCAGCACAACGTCATGCTCAAAGCGGATGGCAACCGTCGTAAGGACCGGCCCTGATAACGGCAGGATGGTCAATGGTTCATTCACAACAAAGCAGCAAGCGGAACATATCAGGTGGATCGTTTAACAACTACGACGCTGAAATCATCGCGGTCGCGGCGAAAATCCCGGTAAAGCACTCCGGCGATCAGGGCGGGATGCCTGCTCAGCAAACCGGGGTAGGAGTCCACGCGCCAGCGAGTGAGCATTCCGTCGCTGTGGAGCACGAGAGCCGCTTCCGTGTCCCATGGATAGGCGTATTCCTGGATTTTGTGGACTTCGTGACCGACGGTGCCGTTGTGCGAGATCATGCTCCTGGTGCCCTGGTGATTGAGCAGGACGCCACTGATGTTGCCGACCCCTGCAAACTTAACCTGCCGAGAGGCGGGGTTGAGTTCGCAGACAGCGAGGCTGGCACCGCGCGTGGGGCGGAGGGCCGCGTGAAAATCCTTCAACAACTCCTGCAGGCCGGTGCCGGGGCTGGATTGGAACACCCGCACAGCCTCATTGGCAGCGTCGGCGGCCAGGGGCCCGTGGCCAAGGCCGTCAGCCACCAGGATGCGCTCGGTTTCCTGGCCGCTGAGGTGGGACCAGGCATCGCCGCACGCATCCTCCTCGGCCGTGGGCAGGCAGATAGCCCCCATCACCACTGATGAGGCGGGAGGAGTGCGTTTCGCCCAGACTTGAGAGAGGATTACCGTGCCGGATCCGACCAGGGAATAGATGTCAAAAACCGAAGACATTCTTTGGATGGCACCTAGTCCTGTGCCCGGGCTGCCCGCAGTAGAAAAGCCATCAGTCATGCAACGGCTCAGGTCCTGCATACCCGGCCCCTGATCCACGGCCAGCATTTCTACGCCGGATTGTCCTTTCTCCTCCAGAGCGCGGAGGATGATGCGCCCCCCGGTGGCATGCTTGAAAAGGTTGGTCGCCATTTCAGTGGCGACGAGGCTGACAATGCCGGATAGCTCCTCGCTGAAACCAAGACTGCGGGACAAGGCTGAGGCCTCGCGACGTGCCAATCCGGAGCGAGAGGAATCGGATATGCTAATCAGAAGGGAAGGGCTCACGTTTTCCACCTCAGGGCAGTAATCCGGGTACCGGTTCCGAGCTGGGATCGGATGTCGAATTCGTTAACCAGACGTTTGGCACCACCCAAGCCAAGGCCGAGCCCGTTTCCGGTTGTATAGCCATCCTTGAGAGCGAGGGAGATGTCGGGAATCCCCGGACCCTGGTCCTCGAAGATCAACCGAAGTCCCATACGCTTGTTTTCCTCCACCGCCTCGACTGTTAGATTTCCTCCACCGCCGTAGATGACGGTATTGCGGGCCAACTCGCTGGCTGCTGTGACCAGTTTGGTCTGATCGACCAGGCTGAACTTGAGTTCCTCGGCGAGCCGGCGAACCGCCTGTCGAGCCCGGACCACGTCGTCCTCCGCCGTGATCGGCACTACCTGGGATTTGATAGCTACCATTACAGTCGGGACTCCTGATTCAGCGAGGCCGTCAGGAACTCCATGCCTTTATCTACGTTGAGGGCCGTTTTGACGCCCTTCATCTCCAGGCCTAGTTCGACCAGGGTGATGGCCACGGCGGGCTGCATCCCGACGACAACCGTTTCGGCGTCCAGAATCCTGGACATGGAGGAGATGTTGGCGAGCATGCGTCCAATAAACGAGTCAACCATGCTGAGAGACGAGATATCGATCAGCACACCGCGTGCGCCTGTCTGGGTGATTCTGTTTAGCAGATCGTCCTGAAGAGCCATGGCCAACCGGTCGTGCATATCGACCTGGATGGTCACTAACAGAACCCGGCCCATCTGCAAAATAGGGATGCGCTCCATGACGCGTAGTGGAGTTAGGATTTTGCGGTTGTTTTCGTGACGTGCATCCCGGAACGCTGGAGAGCCACGAGAAAGGCATCTGCCAGATTCGCTTTGGTGGTGACGTTGTTCAAGGTCACGCCAAGGTGAACAATGGTCTGGGCAATCTGCGGGCGGATGCCGCTGATGATGCAATCAGCACCCATTAAGCGGGCGGCGGTAACGGTCTTAAGAAGGTGCTGGGCCACCAAGGTGTCGACGGTCGGAACACCCGTGATGTCGATGATTGCCACGTTGGAGCCCGTCTCGACGATTTTCTGCAAGAGAGATTCCATGACGATCTGTGTGCGGGCGCTGTCCAGGGTTCCGATGATTGGCAGAGCAAGGATGCCATCCCAAAGCTTAACCACAGGGGTGGAGAGTTCCATCATCTCATGCTGCTGGCGGTTGATGACCTCCTCCCGTGTCTTGAGATGGATATCCGTCGTGTGAAGCGCCAAGCTGTCCAACAGTTCAGTGACGATCCAGACCTCGTTACCCAGCTCATCCGCGGACTTAATCTGTCGGCGAAGCAGGGCAAAAAGTGGCCTTTTGAGGGACAAAACGAAGGTAGCAGTTTCTGAAGGAGCGAAACCCTTCTGGCCCCTGGAGCGAGACACGTTAGCCAGGAACTCCCGCATCGGAGTCCAATGGCTGGAGGAGGGGTCCGTTCCGTTTTCCTGCTGGAGTCCTGAGGTGAAGAGTTGGAGGAACTCGCGACATTGCTCCCGCAACGCATCATCTTTCATGAGCATTTTCGTGTGTGGGGCCGTCCTGGCCTGATCCGCGATCCACTCTGCGAGTATCTCCGGCTCGTTTTTCTTGACCAACTCGGGTACGCGTAACTTGGCTGTTTGCATATTTATTACTTGGCTGATACGGAACTGGGCTGTCGCTTCAAGGGGGCAATCTGGAAGGCAGCACCCGGAAAACCCCAAGCCAATCGTTGGGAGCGCTCTATTCCGTGCGTGGACTCATCCTTCAAAAGGCCTTCTGATGGCGACAGCCACAAATTAAGGGGGCATAGTGCCGTGATTGCTTCGTCAGGCAAATAGGCTGAATAACCCATATAAGCGAAAGCCCTTTACATAAGGGGTGAACCATTCAAGACGTCGCCGCCGGATTCTTCGCAAGATCCGCCCGGAAGTTCCGTGGCGGAACGAATCCGAGGCGACTTTTGAGTGGGAGCAAATGGTATGAAACTACTGTGGTTAAGCCTGATGATGGTGGTGTTAGGGAGTTATACGGCGGAAGCTTGGAACGCCCTTGGGCATCGCACCATAGCTGAGATGGCCTGGCGCCAGATGGACGCCAAGGAGAGAGCCGAGGCATCCGCATTGCTCAAGCATCATCCGCATTATGATGTTCTTCTTAGCGCCAAGGTCCCAGAGGGAGTGGATACCAATGAATGGGTATTCCTTACGGCCGCAATCTGGCCTGACATGGTGAGGCCTGCCAAGAAGGGGGAACCGGAGAAGCCCGAATCGGTGACCCGATACAACGTGTTTCCGCACGCGATCGAGTTGCCCATGGTGAGGGAAAGCGAGAAACAGCAACTCTCCACAAAGGGTTTCAGAGTGCCTAAACCGAACGCTCAAACGGCTTTGATCGATTCTCTGGCGACGCTCCGGAACAAAAAAGCTTCGGTGCATGACCGGGCAGTGAGCCTGGCGTGGGTACTGCATCTATGCGGGGACCTTCATCAACCACTGCATGCGGCTACGCTGCTGACAGTTGATCATCCCAAGCAGAACGGCGCCGGGGGTGTCTTCGTGCTTCTTGATCCTGCTGGAAACCGAGTGAGCATTCACACATTTTGGGATTCCCTCCCGGGAACTGACCTGAGTTATCCTTCGGTGATCCGTTTTGCGAACGAGCTGTCAGCGGCCCCTGACCTCCAGCCATCCACCATGCGGGATTACCGGAAGCACAAGCGCGTAACGCAGTGGGCCCAAGAAAGTTACGAAACGGCGGTCCACTTTGGCTATGCCGAGGATCGTGTGCAGTTGGCGCACAGTGCGGATTTAAAGTCTGGCACGATCTCAGAGGATGGTTTGCCAAAAATGTCCGAGGAGTATGCCCGTGAGGCTCGAGAGTTGGCCCACGTTCGATTGGTGCTGGCTGGGCAACGCCTGGCCGATCAGCTCAAGAAGATCTGGTAAGGCTTTTCTTCGAGTTCTGGCTGGTTTTGCATGGCTGATGGCCCAGCCATCCAGCCGAATTCCCCCCTCCTAAATCGCGCACTCATCTTCCGGGCGCGCGCGTTCGTGCTCTCCTTGTCAGACAAACCACGACACGACAATCGGATACGGGCCGATATGCCTAAAAATGGTATTTCGCCAAGATGTTCTCACGTCGCGGGACCCGGATGAAGCCCGGCCCTGCAGCAAAAAACGTGAACGAGCAAACGAACGACTTTTTGAATCCGATCCTCCCGCCACATTCGGCGGATCCCTGGATGATCTTCCACGGCGGTTTTTATTACTACTGTGAGAGCCGGAACTGCCGGCAAATAGTCATTCGACGTTCCCGCACCATAGCCGGCATTGCACAAGATCCCGGGTATGTGGTGTGGACCCCGGCGTCTCGTGGGATGAACTCACGGAACCTCTGGGCGCCTGAATTGCATCTCATCGACGGTCGGTGGTTCATCTACTACGCCGCAGACGATGGCCGGAACGAAAACCATCGGATGTGGGTGTTGGCGTGTGAAACGGCAGATCCTCTGGGGCCGTATTACTGCGCCGGTGAGTTGGAGACCGACGGTTGGGCAATCGACGGCACGGTGCTTTCACTTGAGGACGGGCGGCGGTACTTCGTCTGGTCCGGTTGGCCCGGGCGGCGGAACGGACAACAGAATCTTTACATTGCGCCGATGCGCAATCCGCTGACGATCTCGGGTCCGCGTGTGCTGCTGGCGTCTCCCGATCAATCCTGGGAAAGGGTGGCCATGCCGATTTGTGAAGGGCCGCAGGTCCTCCGGCGCAATGGGGACCTCTTCATCGTCTATTCAGCCAGTGGAAGCTGGACCCCCGATTACTGCATGGGACTGCTTCACAACCGGGGTGGCGATGTGTTGAACCCGGCCACATGGCGCAAGCACGGTCCTGTCTTCGAGAAGAGTGAAGACGTGTGGGGCGTGGGCCATTGCTCGTTCGTGAAGTCCTCCTGCCTGCAGGAAGACTGGATGATTTATCACTCCAAATCCAGCCGGCAACCCGGCTGGGAAGACAGGGATGTGCATGCCAAACGCTTCGAATGGACGAGCGAAGGCTTTCCAGAATTCGGCAGCCCGATGCCACGCAATGCGCGTTCAGCCAAAACATTGGCCCAGTCTGCGGCCATCGGAGCAGCGGCCTAACCAGAACCACCTTTTACCGGATTATTAAATGATTTCTTACAAGAACAAGACACTGCAATCGAACGTTTCACGAGTTATGGCGTGGGGAGCCGCGCTGTTGGTTATGGCCAGTCTGTCGGCGATGATATTGCCAACGTACGGCCGGGATGAAGAGGGCCATGCTTGTGGCACCGCTGGAAAAGAGGGAGCGCAGACTCTCAAAGCTGTGAAGGTGATCACGCAACGCGAGGGCGATAAGACCCATTTTCTGGTTGAGAACAAGGAGAACTGCGAGATCACGATGACCTTCGACCTAAACGCCAGGGAAATGCAGGGCAGCGCACAGTTTCCGTTTACGGCAACGTTTCCTGCCGGGCAAGTGACTGAGGCTTTCTCGCTCTGGCCCGAAAGCCCTGATGCGAAGTGGGCGTACAGCTTTACAAATTATTTCAAACTGGGAAGCCACATGGCAAGGCACGACGATACGTTCCTGTATCAACTGCCCTATGCGGCAGGCCGGGAGTTCAAAGTGACTCAGGCTTTCAACGGATCATTTAGCCACAAAGGGTCCAATAAATACGCGATCGATTGGCAGATGCCGGAAGGCACGGCGATTCATGCAGCCCGGGGCGGAGTGGTCGTGAAACTCAAGGATGATTCCAACCTGGGCGGAGCGAGCATGAGATATGATCCTTACAATAATTACGTCCTGATTCGTCACGATGATGGCACACTGGCGCATTACTGCCATCTGCAGCAGAACGGGGTGGCTGTGAAGGTGGGGCAGGTTGTTCAGACGGGCGAACTCATCGCGCACTCGGGCAATACCGGGTTCTCCAGCGGCCCCCATCTGCACTTGTGTATCTTTAAGACTCGGGATGGCCGCACACGCGAGAGCATTCCTGTAAAGTTTCGTTCAGCCGATGCTGCAAAGCTCACGCTGGTGAGCGGACGCCGGTATCGTGCTGCTCAACCTGAACCAGCAAACCACCAGATCATCTCCTCACGGGAGGGACGTACCAATGACCGTGTTAACCAGTCCTAAAAGGGGCCGAATCCGATTTCAGGGAACAATCCTGGCAGCCGCAGCGGCGGCCGGGGTCTTCGGAACAACTCAGCGGACGCAGGCGATGATACCGCAGGCGACCGCAACCAACCAGATCACTCTCACATGGTCCGCTCCATACAAGGGCGACACCAACCTTAGTTTCAACATTTACTATGCGCCCGATTTGACGATTCCCGTCTCTCGGTGGCAGAAGTTTGCAAATGTTCCGTGGCCGTCAACCTCCTTATCACTGGCCAGCACTGCTCAATCGGGTTTCTTCATTGTGGGGGTTTCAAATTTCTGGGGAGAGAGCCGGCTCATCGGAGGCTCAAATCCGGCTCCGGCTAAAAGAGACATAACACTCGCGTGGGATTACCACGAAGCGGATGAGCCGGGATTGGCTTTCAACCTGTATCACTCCGGGGACCCAACGGCTCCAATGGATACATGGCAGCTCATTACCAACGTGCCAGGCAGCGCGCGGTCATTGACGATTTCGCTTGCTCCTGGAACTCACGTTTTCGCGCTCACGGCATCCAATACGCAGGCAGAATCAGACTTTTCCAATACAGCGAGCACACCACCGATGCCGAAGCCAGCGCCGGGCGTGCGGTTGCAGTAAAGAAGGGGCAGTCCTAAGCTTCTAGCGGCGTTAGTGCGGACATTGTAAACGAAGATGCAAAGAGTAGAGGAGTGAGCCCTGCGCTATGCTGAGACGGGGTTCGCCGCTCCGTTTTTGAGAACGCTTAAGAACTCCTTCATCGCTGGCGAGAGGACCTTGGTTTTTTTGGAGATGGCCGCGAGAGGGCGATTGAAATCGCCTTCGATTTTTACCTCGGCAAGCGTCTTTTTGGCGATTTCCTGGACGATGGTGCTTTGCGGGACAATGGCCACGCCAGCGTCAATTTCCACCGCTCGTTTAACGGTCTCGATATTGTCGAACTCCATCACGTGGCGGATTTCCACCGAATGATCGCGCAAGATCCGGTCAATCGCCCGCCGTGTGGGGATATCCGGTTCAAACCCAATGAACTTCTGGCCTGAGAGGGCTTTGAGTTTGATGATCGAATGCGAGGCAAGCGGATGATCCGGATGGGTAATGAGCACCAGGGGATCCTTTCGCAAGGAATGGATCTCAATCTTCGGGTCGCGGGTTGGGTAGGCCACAAGACCAAGGTCCACGACATTGCCGACCACATCTTCGTAAACCTGGTTGGCACGCCGATACTCCACATGGACATTCACCGTCGGAAAGGCCTTTAGAAAGAGCTTCAGGTAGGCCGGGAGATCATGGAGGCCAATACTGTAAATCGTCGCCACCCGGATGTTTCCTGAAACGAGTTCCTTAACCTCCTGCAAGCGGTTTTGGAGTGAGTCATACGTCCGGACCATTTGTTTGCTATAATCGTAAAGGACCTGGCCTTCCTGGGTGAGGCGGAAGAATTTCTTGCTGCGCTCGACCAGGACGGATTTGAAGTAGCGCTCCAGCCCGCTGATCTGCTGGCTAACCGCGGATTGAGTGACTTTATTGATCTGGGCAGCCTGAGTGAAGCTCTCGGTCTCAGCGAGGTCGCAAAAAACTTTAAGGCTTTCGATTTGCATAAGTCATGGAAATACGACATCCAAAGAACCATGTCAACTAATGGAAAAGAGAAATAAAGGTAATGGGTTAGACTCCGATACCCTGAGGGAAGGATCAGGCGTCAGCCCAAGGTTTCTTTAATCTTCCGGAGGAGCTCCTGAGAAGTGAAGGGTTTCTGCAAGTAATTGGCCTGGCCGTCTTTGCTGGAATTCCAAACATACCCGCTGGTGCGGAGCACTCGGGTGGATGGGGAAATGACGCGGGCTTTTTCGGCCAACTCGTTGCCGCCCAGCCCGGGCATGACCAGGTCGGTGATCATGAGATCAATCCTGGGAAATGGATTTTGGAGCAACTCCAGAGCTTTAACGGCGTTGTTGGCCACGAGAACGCGGTATCCAAATGCGCTCAGCACGGTTTGTCCCATGGTGAGCAGGAGTTCCTCGTCGTCAACCAGGAGGATAGTCTGGTCGCCTACAAGATCAGTAGGTGAACTGGTGCCGGAATCGCAGAGTTGGCGTTTTTCGGCCGGGAGGTAAACTCGGACGGAGGTGCCCTCGCCAGGTGTGCTGGAGATGGCTACGCCTCCGGCGTGGTTGGTGACGATACCGTAGACCCAGGCCAAGCCTAGGCCGCGGTGATTGGAGCCTTTGGTTGTAAAGAAAGGCTCGAAGACCCGGGGGAGGATATCCGCCGGGATGCCTGAGCCGGTATCTTTAAATTCAACGCAAACATAGGCACCGGGGGACAGGCGAACAGTTCGGTCCTGTGTAGGCTCGGCGAGATCCAGGTTGCGCGTCGAGATTGTAATTCGGCCATCGGCCGGCAAAGAGTCCAAAGCGTTTTCGAGGATCTTGGAGAATGCCTGCTGCAGTTTGGATTCGTCGAGCTTGCAAACGTAAAGGCTCTTTTCGA
This sequence comes from uncultured Verrucomicrobiota bacterium, assembly GCA_942493075.1. GTDB lineage: Bacteria > Verrucomicrobiota > Verrucomicrobiia > Limisphaerales > UBA8199 > JBBQYD01. Next base: position 2,855,447 of record OW818681.1, read on the forward strand.
GTTGAAGACTGTATTGGACATCAGGACGGTCCTGGTTTTCTCGCAGGCGGTCCACGCCACGGCGCAGGATGCTATTCAGGTTGCAATCCGACGGAGCCCTTGGTTCGCGCTCCGTGCTGCTGAACGTGCCCAGGTCATTAGCGATTTCTGCGGCTTTAGCGGCGGACTTCTCGATTTCCTGAAGGGAAGCCCTCCATGGATGACCGGGCTCAAGCTTTGTCAGAATGAGTGACGTGTGTCCTAGAATGCTGGTCAGGACGTTATTGAAATCCAAGGCGACTGTGCGTGAGAGCTGAAGAGCGCAGTCGAGCTTTTGCTTTTGCGATGCAGCCGTTCCCTCAGAGGCAACAGGGACTGGCAAAAGCTGAATGAAGAAAAGCTTGTCGGACTGCCGGAAACAACATACCAAGCGTTCTTCAGATCCGGCCGGGCCGGCGAGACGGATCACGGGGAAGGCTTTGAGAGCAGTGCCAGCCTGCTCGATCAACGTTTGCCAGGAAACCGGGGCTTCGGCTGGCCAGAGGTCAGACAGGTGCGTGGGACTGGCTTTCTGCTGCAAGCTAAAGAAGGCAAGCGCGGCAGGATTTGCGTGGGAAATCACCCCTTGGTGATCTGCTGCCAGCACTGGCCACCCCGCTGCATCCCATGGATAATTACCTGCCGAACTCATTAAGAAAGTCTCGCATCAAACAGCTTAGGACATTGCGACTGTTTCTCAACGCTTATCTGGGACAAAACCGACAAAGGCCTCAGGGAGCAATCCCCGGATAGAGAACTCGCGCGAGGCTGAGAGGTTATCGGCCTCTGCTGTCCAAATGAGTGCTTCGGGAGCGAACTCTGCAAGGATTTGGCGGCAGGCGCCACAAGGGGTCGGCCCTCCCGGGCTGTTGGCGACAACGGCAACTGCTATGAAATCCCGGTGGCCGCTGGTCAGAGCATGGAAAATGGCAACTCGCTCGGCGCAACAAGTCAAACCGTAACTGGCGCTTTCCACGTTCGCACCGGTGATGATCTCGCCTGCGCGCGTCAGGAGGGCAGCTCCGACTTTGAAATGTGAGTAGGGCGCAACCGCACCGGCGCGTGCTTCGAGAGCAGCCGAAAGTAAGCGTGTTTTATTCTGGGCGAGCATAATCAGCGATAAAGTGTTTGAGCAGCAGCGCGGCCGGTTTGCGAACCCGGCGTGCGGTATCCAGAACTTCCTGATGGGAGAGCGGCTGAGGTGTTGTGCCCGCTGCCAGATTGGTGATGCAGGAGATTGCGGCTACTCGCATCCCGAGTTGCCGGGCAACGATTACTTCGGGCACGGTGCTCATGCCCACAGCGTCAGCGCCGAGGCGACGAAATGCGCGAATCTCAGCCGGGGTTTCATAGCTGGGGCCGCTGACTGCGAGATAAACCCCTTGGTGAGTGGGCAGGCCTGCTTTCCTGGCTGCACCGCGCAACAGAGTGGAAAGCTTTTTATCGTAGGCTTGAGTGAGATCCACAAACCGCGGAAGCCCCGCCGGAGTCTGGCCGCGCAGCGGATTTGCCCCCATGAAATTGATGTGATCGGTGAGCACCATGAAATGTCCCGGGCGGTATTTGCGGTTCAACCCGCCGGCAGCGTTGGTCAAAACCAGATCGCGTATTCCGAAAGCCGCAAGTGATCGGACGGCGAAGGTGACGCGCTCCAGATCATAACCTTCGTAAAAATGGACTCGTCCGCTTAAGACGAGCAGGGGAACATCTCCGGCTCTGGCAGCGATGAGCTCACCCGCGTGGCCGGGCACTCCAGAGCAAGGAAAACCGGGGATGTCGGCGTAGGCCAGCCGAGCGTCCACAGAGAGGTTGCCGAGCAGATGATCAAATCCGCTGCCGAGTACTACAGCCAGGGATGGACGAAGCACGGTGACCTTGCGTAATCTAGCGGCGGCGCGCTCGGGGCCGCTTGCTGCGGAGGGGCGTGTTGAGACTCTTGATTTATTCATTTGCTGCACTAGCCTGACCCACTGGGTTCTATGGAATTAAGCAACGACCAAATCAGACGTTACTCCAGGCAGATTATTTTGCCCGAAGTTGGTCAAACCGGCCAAAGAAAAATTCGGGATGCAAAAGTGCTCTGCATTGGAGCTGGCGGTTTGGGTTCGCCCGCAGCGTTATACCTTGCCGCTGCCGGGGTGGGCACGCTGGGTATTGTGGATTTCGACGTAGTAGAAATCTCCAATTTGCAGCGGCAGATCCTGCATCCCACGTGGGCCGTGGGAACCCCGAAAACGGCTTCTGCTGAGAAGACACTGCGCGAGATTAATCCGGAAGTCAACGTGGTGACTCATCGAACCCGCCTTGCCAGTTCGAACGCGCTGGAGTTGATTCGTCCGTATGACATCGTCCTGGATGGGACGGATAATTTCCCGGCCCGTTACCTGGCGAATGATGCGTGCGTGTTTTTGGGAAAGCCGAACGTTTACGGCTCTATTTTTCGGTTTGAAGGGCAGGCCAGCTTGTTTGCGCCACACCTGGGAGGGCCTTGTTACCGATGCCTGTATCCCGAACCGCCTCCGCCCGGAACTGTGCCAAGTTGTGCGGAAGGGGGCGTCCTGGGGGTTCTGCCCGGTCTGATTGGAACCATCCAGGCAACTGAGACGCTCAAGTTGATTCTAGGGCAGGGGACTTCTCTTTTGAACCGGTTGTTGCTGGTGAATGCGCTTGAGATGCGCTTTCAAGAAGTGAAGGTCCGCCGTGACCCCGGCTGTGCGGTGTGTGGAAAGAGTCCAACGATCAAGGCGCTTGTTGACTATGAGCCGGTTTGCGGTGCTACGCGGACTGACGACAGTTCAACCGGTGAAGTGACTGTGCATGAGATGAAGAAAGTCCTCGATGATTCGAGGTCATCGATCAAGGTGCTGGATGTGCGTGAGCCGCATGAATATGAGATTGCACATTTGCCCGGGACGGTGTTGCTCCCACTAAGCCAATTGCGCCAGCGCTTCACAGAATTGGACCCGAACTGTGAGTATTATATCCACTGCAAAGCCGGGGTTCGCTCGCGGCAGGCGCAGCAGTTTCTCCAGGAACACGGGTTCAAGCACCTGAAGAATGTGCGAGGCGGCATCCTTGCATGGAGCCGGGAAATCGACCCAACCGTGCCTGAGTACTAACCACTTTTATGAAGCAAGTCCCTAAGAACACCCTGGTTCGTCCCTTGGTGAGCCGGTTGCAGCCATACACTCCTGGCGAGCAGCCAAAGATTAAAAACCTGATCAAACTCAATACAAACGAGAATCCCTATCCACCTGCACCGAGCGTGCTCAAAGCAGTACGTGATGCGGTGGATGAGCGGCTGCGCCTTTATCCGAATCCCGGCGCGGACGAACTGCGGGAGAAGCTCGCACAGATGCACAAATGCCGTCCGGAGAACATAGTGGTTGGAAATGGCTCCGATGAGTTATTGGCGCTGGCAGTCCGCTGTTTTGTGGAGCCCACGATTCGCAGCCAGGCGGTGGGGAAAATTCGCAGTCGGAGCACGGTTCAATATTTCACCCCAAGCTACTCACTCTATCCGGTTTTGGCCGACATCCATGGGGGCGTGTGCAACGGGGTTGAGTTGGAAGCTGACTTTGATCTGCCGAACCTGCGAAGCTTAAAGCGTGCGCGGTCCTGGGATTTTCAAGCAGCCTTGTCGTTGATTACGACGCCGAATGCTCCAAGCGGACGAGGTTATTCTCCGGCGCAACTGCGCACCCTTTGCCAGGCGCAGCGCGGTGTGGTGCTGCTGGACGAAGCGTATGTGGATTTCGCTGCCGACAACGCCATGCGACTGGGGCTGGAAATGCCCAACGTGCTGATTGCCCGCACCTTTTCAAAAGCCTACTCCTTGTGTTTTCAACGGATCGGTTACCTCGTAGGTCCTGAACCGCTCATCACGGCGCTGCACAAGATTCGGGACAGCTACAACGTGAATGGTTTGGGGCAGGTTGCTGCCACTGCGACGTTGGCGGAACTGCCTTACTACCGGAAGAAGTTTGCTGCCATCATCGAGACAAGAGAGAGCCTGAGCGACCGGTTGCGAGAGCTGGGTTTTATCGTGAACTCCAGCGAGACCAACTTCATTCTCGTTCAACCGCCGCAATTTCCAGCAAAGGAATGGCTGCAAGAGTTGCGAGAGAGAGCTATCCTCGTCCGCTGGTTTGACTCCCCTGGCATTCAGAATTTCCTTCGCATCACCATCGGAACCGCTGCCGAAGCAGACGTTTTGGTGTCCGCATGCAAAGCCATCCTCAAGAAGAAGTAGTTTCAAAGCTGTAAATCGTCGGTCCCGGGCAGGCTATCTGTCCGGGACTATTGCTAATTCAGACAAAGGTTTTCGCCATGAGCTTGAATTTTTCCCACTTTGGTATGTGCTTTACCGGTGCATAAGACCCTTACACCGCTGGCGGAGTATGTGGAGATGGCGGCGCTATTCTTTCTCCAAGCGATGGCTTGGGGAATGTGGGTGGTGCCGCTAAGCACGGTTCTGGAAGCACACCACCTGCAGCATCTGCGACCGTTTGCATTCGCCACCTCGGCGGTGGCGGCTTTCGTGTCGCCTCTGGTGTTTGGTGCTATGGCTGACCGTCACGCTTCGCCTGTTTCCGTTTTACGCGGACTGGCTGTGGCCTGCGCTGCCACGGTGACGTTGGTGACGTGGAGCATCCAGCAGGGCTGGCCCAGTCTCGTTGTATTGGCGCTCATTCAGCTTTTTTCCATCTGCGCTGTGCCCTCGGGAAGCATCGCCACCACGATTGTGTTCTCCCGCCTGCGGAATTCGCAGAAGGAATTTGGACCCATTCGCGCCTCGGCAACATTTGGTTGGATGTGCGGGTGCTGGGTGATCAGTGTGCTTGGGGCTGATGCTTCTACAGTAGCGGGATACTCCGGAGCCGTTTTTTGGCTGGTTTTGGCGGGGTTCACGTTCTTTCTGCCTAGTGTGGCACCACCGAAACCGACTCACCGGGTTACCTTCAAGGAACGGATGGGCTGGGATGCATTGGTCTTGCTCAAGCACCACGATCATCGGGTCGTTTTCGTAACCGCTGCTTTGTTTAGCATCCCGCTCGCAGCGTTCTACCCGTTCACGCCCCCGCACCTCAAGGATCTGGGTTTCGAGCGCACTTCTGCATGGATGTCGATGGGACAGATCACAGAGATCATTGCCATGTTTGCCCTGGCGGGATTGTTTGCCAGTTGGCGGTTGAAGTGGATCTTCAGCGCAGGTTTGGCGTTTGGTGTCATTCGGTTTCTTTTCTGCGCCTGGAATACTAAAGCTGCATTGCTGACGGGCATCACCATGCATGGGCTTTCGTTCACACTGTTTTTCATTACCGCGCAGATTTACTTGAACGAGCGGGTCGACCCGGCCTGGCGCGCCCGGGCACAAGCCTTGATGTCACTGATGATCAGCGGGGTCGGAAACCTGCTCGGATACCTGGGCTCTGGTTTCTGGCTTCGCGCCTGCCAGCAACCCCAAGGCATGCAGTGGTCTGTTTATTGGGGGGGAATCTCTTTTACCGTGATGCTCGTGCTGATTTACTTCACCTTCGCTTACCATGGCCAGTCCAGCGGGTTGCGCCGCACACCCGGTGCTGAGGACGCGCCGAAGCCGCAGGCCTAGCGCGACGACTCAGCAGCTTAAGTGGCCGAACCCTGGCGTTTTGACGCACTCGGTGTATTAGTCTTGGATGAAATTACTGTTATCTATGCTACTGACTTGCTGCTCTGCACAATTAGCTTCAGCCGAGATCCAGACCCGAGCTGTGGAGTATCGCGATGGTGAAACGGTGCTGGAGGGTTATTTGGCATACGATGCGAGTTCAAAAACGCCAAGGCCAGGAGTGCTTGTCGTGCATCAATGGAAGGGACTGACGGATTATGAGAAGGAGCGCGCACGCATGCTGGCTGAGATGGGCTATGTGGCGCTCGCGGTGGATATTTACGGGAAAGGCATACGGCCTAAGGATGCCAAGGAGGCAGGCGCTGAGGCTGGCAAATACAAGCAGGATCGGAAAGTCCTGCGGTCGCGTGTTCGCGCAGGTTTGGCGGCACTGACGAAGGAATCGCTGGTAGATTCCGGTCGTGTGGCAGCAATTGGCTATTGCTTTGGTGGCACCACGGCCTTGGAGCTGGCGCGCAGCGGAGCTGAGGTTGCCGGGGTGGTTAGTTTCCACGGTGGGCTCGATTCGCCGACGCCGTCAGATGGAAAGAACATCCGGTGCAAGGTCCTTGTGCTGCACGGGGCGGATGATCCTTATGTGCCGGCAAAGGATGTAGAGGCGTTTGAGACTGAGATGCGTGATGGAGGAGTGGATTGGCAGATGGTGAAGTATGGGGGAGCCGTTCACAGTTTCACGGAGAAACATGCGGGTGATTCGAATTCGAAAGGAGCTGCATATAATGAAAAGGCGGATCGCCGTTCCTGGGCCGGGATGAAGCAGTTCTTCGGAGAGATCTTTGGGAAGGGGGAATGATATTGGTGGTCCTCAGTCCGGTGACACTTTAGTTCTGTACTGTTTGTAGAGCGGATCCAAAAAAGAAATCATTCCTGGTTCATCGGATTGGCGCTCCTTGGCGCCAATCCGATGAACCAGGGTTGCTCTATAAGGGGCTGCGAGCTACCCACAGTACGGATTTCGTGCATTTGTTTGCAGTGTATTGGCGTTCGATGAGCGGTTAAGCGGTTTAAAGGATATAAGCGCCCAGCCCTTTTCACTCGATTTTCGGGAAAGGCTCCCCACAATCAGAGCAATCCGCAAATGAGATACACGTTTTCAAATCTATCCAAGTGGCCTAATGGCTGGAGATATGGCCGGGTACCGAACCTTGTGCGTGCCGTGGCGGGATGCCTCATGCTTGGCGCCGGGCTTGCACCTGCCGTTTTAGCTGATGAGGGCATGTGGTTGTTCAACCGGTTGCCACGTGAGGTGCTGTCGGAACGTTACAACTTCGTTCCGGATGAGGGATGGGTTGAACGCGTCCAGAAAGCTTCCGTTCGGTTTGGGCGAGGCGGGTCGGCTTCGTTCATTTCGAAAGATGGTTTATTGATTTCCAACCATCATGTCGGCGCCGGCACGCTGCAGCGGTTGAGCAGCAAGGAGAACAATCTAATCCATGATGGGTTCTGCGCACGCACGCTCGCCGAGGAAAAGCCGTGTCCCGGTGTTGAGCTTTGGGTCTTGAACGCCATTGAAGACGTCACCGCGCGTATAAACCAGGCAGTGACTCCGGGGATGCCCGATGAAGCTGCGTTCGAAGCTCGTCGTGCAGCGATTGCTGACCTGGAGAAGAGTTGCTCGGAAAGCGGGAACCTGCGATGCGATGTCGTGACGCTTTTCCAAGGAGCGGAATACCATCTGTATAAGTACAGGCGCTATACGGACGTGCGGCTGGTGTTTGCGCCCGAGGAGCAAATCGCCTTTTTCGGAGGAGATCCGGATAATTTCGAGTTCCCCCGTTACAATCTGGATATCTGCCTGTTCCGTGCTTATGAGAACGGGCAACCCGCGCGCACTGAGCATTTTCTGAAGTGGAGCGCCTCTGGCCCGCGCGAGAACGAATTGCTATTTGTCTCCGGCCATCCGGGTCGAACGGATCGCTTGCGAACCGTGGCGGAGGTCGAATACCTGAGGGATTACGAATACCCTCGGATGCTGGGCCGTCTCAAACGCCTGGAGGTGTTGCTTAATGCTTATAGCCAAAGAAGTGCGGAGAACACCCGCCGCGCGCAGAGAGACTTGCGGAGTGTCGAGAACGGTCGAAAGGTCCGGGACGGCACGCTGGCCGGGTTGCTTGATCCTCGGTTGATGGAGCAGAAGAGGACAAATGAGCAGAGTCTCATCGATGCGGTGAAGCAGCGTCCCGACCTGGCGAAACTAGCCGACGCCTGGGAGCGCATCGCGGCAGCACAGATGGCCATAGCGGCGCGCGCTTCGGATCTTGAGTTGCTGGAGTTAGGGACGGCTTTCGGCACGCACCTTTTTACGTATGCACGCCAGTTGATGAGAGCTGCGGATGAGCGTGGGAAACCCGATGGAGAACGCCTGGAGGAGTTTCGAAGTGCAGCGATGGATTCAGTGGAACTGGCGATCTCGGCAGAAACGCCCATTTACGAGGACTTGGAGATGCTGAAGTTAACAGATTCACTGACCTACTTAGCGGAGAAGATGGGAGCGGAGCATGCGGTCGTCAAACGCGTGCTTGGCGGCAAATCACCACGAGACCGTGCTTCAGAACTCGTTCGCGGGAGCAAGCTTGGGACCGTGGCGTTTCGGCGTGCATTGTTTACTGGAGGAACGAACGCGGTCCTGGAGTGCAAGGAACCGCTGATTGATTTGGCTCGCAGCATCGATGCGGAAGCGCGTGCGGTGCGGAAAGCAGTTGAAGTGCAGCGAGAAGCCATCCGGCAGGGGCATGCGGCTATTGGGAAGGCACGTTACGCGTTGGAGGGACCTCGACAGTATCCGGATGCTACCGGGACCCTGCGTCTGGCTTCTGGCATAGCCAAGGGCTATCAGGAAGACGGCAAGACGATCCCGTTTCAAACAACGTACCAAGGCCTTTACCAACGTTTCGGGGAGCATCGTGCTCAGCCCCCGTTTGACTTGCCGGAGCGGTGGCAGGCCGGGCGTGAACGAATTAAGGCATCTGTGCCATTCAATTTCGTTTCTACAGCAGACATCATTGGCGGCAACTCCGGAAGCCCGGTTGTGAACCGGGCAGGGGAGTTCGTGGGGATCATCTTTGATGGGAATATTTACTCTCTCAGTGCCGGGTTGGCCCACGATGAGGAGCAATCCAGGGCTGTGGCTGTTCACTCGGCGGGCATCATCGAGGCGCTGCAGAGTGTTTATGATGCGGGGGATTTGGTTAAGGAAATGCTCGCCGGGAAGCTCCCTAGCACGGAAAGGTAAGGCTGGCCTCGCCCGCTGAGCACCACAAGACCACGAAGAAAAGCAGGGGATTGAGGGGCGGGTCTGGCCTCGTCGAGGCAGCCTTCTTTAGCCTTGCTTCACGGCGCTCTACCGCGAGCTCCGTTACCACGTAGATGCACCATTACAAAACTGTAATGGCATTATACTTTCCTTTTTTTCGTGAGTTAGAGAGAGTTGGGTTGTCAATAGCCTGAGATAAATGTCCTGCAACTTTTCTGATGGATTGGTGTATGAATGGATTGAACGCGCCGAACGTCAAGTATTGGGGTTGGATTCTGTTGGTTAGGTGATCGCCCGTTTGGGCAGGCTCAATGAATGCGATTTCCAGATCTGTTTTTGCAGTGGCAGTGTTGCTGGCGATAGGGGCCGGCTGCACGGCTAAACACTATCATAAATCGGCGGATCGTGAGGCCTACGGCATCATCAAATCGAAGTCGGGCAAGGTCCGGAATATGGACCCGAATTTTACGATTGAGCAGACCAATACCGTGCTTCTTGAGAAGTTCCCCGCCAGCACTAACGTGTTTGATTTCATGGGGGCAGAGGGCGAAAAGGAACGGGGAGCGCGGAGGCTGACTTTGGAGGGGGCTTTGGGGATCGCGGTTCAGAGCAGTCGCGCCTACCAAAGCGAAAAAGAGCGGCTTTACGGCTCTGCTTTGAGGTTGAGCCTGGCACGACATGTATTCGCACCTCTTTTCTCCAGTTCGGGGAGCATAGACTACCAAGGGGAAAAGGTTCGGGTGGATGAACTCACTGACGACCCAAACGTCACCAGCGATAATTTGGTTGAGCGGCAGGGAGTTGGTGCGAACGGGAAAATTAGTGCAGACTGGCTGATCCGCGATGTCGGAAAGATCACTACCTCGCTGACGGCTGGCTTCCTCAGATATGTAAGCGGTGACTCAGGACTGAGCACCTCCGCGCAATTGGGGGCCACTTTCGCTCGCCCACTACTTCAGAACGCGGGGTTTAAAAGCGAAAAAGAGGCGTTAATCCAGGCGGAACGCACGATGCTCTATGACTTGCGGGGTTTTACGCAATATCGCAAAGAGTTCAGCGTTCAGATTGCTACTGACTACTATCGGGTCCTCGGCAACCGGGATTCCGTGCGGAACAGTTACCTGAACCTCCAGAGTTCCGGGAAGAACGCTGAACGAAGCCGGGCGCTTGCTCAAGAAGGGCGGATTACGCAATCGGATCTCGGACGCTTGGAACAGCAGGAGCTTCAAACAGAGGGTGCCTGGATCAATGCAGTGAGGGATTACAGGCAGGCACTGGATAATTTTAAGATCCGGCTCGGACTCAGGATTGATGATAACATCATACTCGACGATCACGATCTGGAGGTGCTTACGATTGATCACCCCACATTGAGCGTAGAGGACTCGGTTCAAGTGGCGCTTGCGGCTCGGTTGGATCTGCTCAACCAGCGGGAGCAGTTTGAAGATGCCGAGCGGCAGGTCGATCTGGCCAAGAACATGTTAAAACCCAGGGTGGATCTGGTCGCTTCCGTGAACGTACACAAGGATCCCAACGATAATAACGGATTTCCTCTGCCTGACCCGGAACGTTACGATTGGAGCGCAGGATTAAACATTGATCCCGGCATCGATAAGAAAGCAGAACGCAACGCCTATCGCATCAGCATAATCACTCGGAATCAGGCAGCGCGCGAGGTTGTGCAGCAGGAGGACGAGATTCGGCTCCAGATTCGAGACAGTTGGCGAACGTTGGATCAAGCCAAGCGTAGTTACGAAATTAGTGAAATAGGTGTGCGATTGGCGGAACGCCGGGTTGAAGAGCAGAATTTGCTGGCTGAACTAGGCCGTGCCAAGGCGCTGGACCAGGTGGATGCCCAGAACGCCCTGATTGATTCCAAGAACCAACGGACACAGGCGCTTGTGACGCACACGATCGCCCGGTTGCAGTTCTGGAACAACATGGGGATACTTTACATCAAAGAGAACGGGCAATGGGAGGAAATGAAAAATGCTCAAGGCAACTAATTTTTGGAAATGGGTACGCGAGATGCCTAAGTGGCGCTGGGCTGCGGCGCTTGTGGTTCTAGGACTGCTCGGTTGGGCAATCTGGGGCGGAAGTGCAAAGGGCCAAAATGCGGCTCCAACGTTCACCGCCCGGCGTGGGCCACTCGAGATAAGCATACTGGAGGGTGGCAGTCTGCAGGCCCTGGAGTCCCAGGAGATCAAATGCGAGGTGCGCGTGGGGTATCAAGGCGCGAAAATCCTCCGAATCGTAGAAGAAGGTTACTTGGTGACCGAGGATGATGTCCGCACCAACAAGGTCCTGGTGGAACTCGATTCATCCGATCTGGAGAAGCAGATTGTTCAGCAAGAGATACAGTATCAGTCGGCTTACGCCAGTTTGATCGACGCACAGCAGAACTACGAGATTCAGCTCAATCAGAACCAAAGTGACATCAAAGCAGCGGAGCAGAAGACTCGGTTCGCCCGGATGGATTTCGACAAGTTTCTTGGTGACTCCGTGACAGTGAAGATCGTTCAGGAGACTGGTTTGGACAAGCTGCTGGCATCTGCCAGCACTAATAATGTTGAGCAAACGTTGCGCGCTGAGGAAGCCTTCGAGCAGGGCCAGCCAAAGCAAAAGACACCAAATGTGCGGCCCCAGGTTCCCGTGCCGGGCACGAACTTGCCCGCGATCCAGGGAATTCAGCCGGCGGTCCTGACACGGGCTGCGGGAGCGGCAGGGCCAACAATGGCACAAGCCGACGTGAAGGCGAAGCCTGAGGGCATCGTACGCGCTCCTGCACGGGCTGGTGCAGGCGGCCAGGAGGAAGAGGAGGACGCTGAAAGCGGATTGGCTGCTGCGTTGACGAATGTTGTGCTGGTTGATTTTTCGAAGTACGCCCGGCTCGATGTGCTCGGGGATGGAGAAGCGAAGCAAAAGGTGCGCAAGTTCGATGATGATTTGCAGGTAGCTCAAAAGGAGATGGGGCAGGCCAATTCCACGCTGGAAGGGACCAAGAGGCTTTTCGAGAAAGGCTTCGTGACCCGGTTGGATCTTCAGCGTGATGAAATTACGGCTGAGAACAGCCGATTGAAAGTGCAGACGGCGGAGAGCGCGCGGGATCTCTTTTTGAAGTATGACTTCCTTAAATCAGCCGAGGAATCGCTTTCGAAATATGCGGAATCTGTAAGGGAACTGGACAAGGCCCGTCGAGTAGCCATTTCGAAAGCCGCTCAGGCAAAGGCAAGACTTAAGTCCGCCCAGGGGCAGCATGAGGTGCAGTTGCGCCAGCGGACAGAGCTTAAGGAACAATCGAGTAAGTGCATATTGCAGGCATCTAAAACAGGACTCGTGGTTTATGGAGGCGGGCGGGATGATTACTTCGGTGGGGAAGAACGGATCAGGGAAGGGGCCACGGTGCGTGAGCGGCAGGCGATCATTACGATCCCTGACATGTCACGCATGGCTGTGAACGTGAAGATTCACGAGAGCTACATTAAGAAGGTTGTTAAGGGGCAAAAAGCCCGAATCACTGTGGATGCGTTCCCGGACAAGACACTGATCGGAGAGGTCACCAAGGTTGGGGTGCTGCCCGACTCTCAGAACCGCTGGATGAATCCGGATTTGAAGGTTTACCAGACAATGATTGCGATTGAAGGAAGCCACGACTGGGTGAAGCCTGGAATGAGTGCCAAGGTGGAGGTTCTGGTCAGCCGCATTGACGACTGCGTTTATGTGCCGGTGCAATCGGTAGAGTTCGACTCGCAAAAGCAATACTGCTACCTGGCCAATGGCCTGAAATCCGATCGCCGCCAGGTAACAATCGGGGATTACAACGACGAGTTCATACAGATTAAGGACGGAGTAAAAGAAGGTGACCGCGTGCTGCTTCGCCTGCCTTCCACTGCGGAAAGTCAAAAAGGTGGAGCGGAAGGGGCGGCGCCTGAGAAATCCCCGAAGACTGAACCTGCAAAAGCGCCTGCTGGGGCGACGCCGCCGGCGACCACCGTGGCAGCCAAGCCCCAGAAGAGCTGAGCGTTTCCGCATGCTTATGTCGCATCCGATCGTCAAATTCGACAATGTCCGGAAGACCTATCAGATGGGTGAGGTCCGGGTGGATGCGTTGCGTGGCGTGAGTTTCGATGTAGCTCCTGGTGATTACATCAGCATCATGGGTCCATCGGGCTGTGGCAAATCGACACTCCTGAACTTGCTGGGCTGCCTGGATCGGCCTAGCGATGGGAAGTATTATCTTGGTGGGGAGGATGTGTCCGCGATGGAAGATGACGCGCTGTCGGCGGTGCGTGGGTCGAGGCTGGGTTTTGTGTTTCAATCCTACAACCTGATTCAGCAATTGACGGTTTTAGAAAACATTCAAGTGCCTCTCTACTACCAGGGCAGGTCTGAGGCAGAGAGTGAAGAACGGGCCCGCAAGCTCGCAGCCCTGGTTGGGCTGGAGAATCGTGTGGAACACAAGCCATTCGAATTGTCCGGAGGCCAGCAACAACGGGTAGCGATTGCCCGCGCGTTGGTGAATGATCCGCTGTTGATTCTGGCGGATGAGCCTACTGGCAATTTGGATTCGATTTCCGGTGTGGAGATTTTGCGCCTGTTCGATGATTTGAACAGGCAAGGTAAAACCCTGATCATGGTCACACACGACACCACCGTTTCTAAACGGGCAGGGCGCGGCATTCGTTTACGTGACGGGATGATTGAAAGCGATGTCAGACAATAGATCAACCACGTTGCAGAAATGGCGTGAAGGGCTATCCCCGGCCCGGCTCCGGCGAACGCTGCGCCTGGGCTGGCGCAGTCTCTGGCTGCATCGGTTGCGCTCGTTGCTTACCGTGTTGGGCATCGTTTTCGGCGTATGCTCGGTGATTGCGATGCTGGCGATCGGAGAGGGAGCGAGTTACGAAGCCCAGGAGCAGATCAAGAACCTGGGCAGCCAGAACATCATTCTGCGAAGCATCAAGCCGCCAGAAGATCAGAAGGTCACCGATAAGGGCAGTCAAAGCTACATTTTGCAGTATGGAATCACCTACGCGGATGTTAAACGGATCCGCGCAACCATTCCCCGGGTCACTGTCGTGCTGCCGGCGCGCAACATCCGGGATTACGTTTGGAACATCAGCCGACGGGTGGATTGCGAGGTGGTAGGAACCGTGCCCTGGTATCCCGAGATGCGCAACCACCAGGTGGCACAGGGACGATTCTTCACAGAAGCCGACATGCTGGAGCGTCGAAGCGTCTGCGTTCTTGGCGCTGAGGTTGTCCCGGCCCTGTTTCCGATGGAAACGCCGCTGCAAAAACATGTGCGCGTGGGGGGGAACTATTATGAGGTGATCGGGATCATGCAACCAACTGTGCGCGTGAACAAGGAGGATGCTGTGGATAAAGGGCAGTCGGCCTTGAATCGAATGTTCATTCCGATCGAGACAGCGAAGCTTCGTTACGGGGAGATCCTGATGCGCAGGCGCAGTGGCAGTTTCGAGGCTGAGCGTGTGCAGTTGCACGAGGTAACCATTAAAGTGGCAACGCTTGAGGATGTAACTGGCGTCGCCGAGGCCGTGACCACGCTGATGGAACGGAACCATAAGAAGAAGGATTACGAGATTGTGGTGCCGTTGGAATTGCTCAAGAGGGCGGAGCGAACCAAACAGATTTTCAACATCGTGCTGGGCTCGATAGCCGCCATTTCTTTGCTCGTCGGCGGCATCGGCATCATGAACATCATGCTTGCGAGCGTGACGGAACGGACGCGTGAGATAGGCATTCGACGCGCCCTGGGAGCCCGCCGCCACGACATTATTTCGCAGTTCCTGGTCGAAACGGTTCTGTTGTCCGGGGCAGGGGGGCTGCTTGGTGTTTTGCTCGGGATCACCATACCCTTTGTGGTCACATACGCAGCGGGGATGAAGACCATTGTAACGCTCTGGGCGCCTTTGCTGGCGTTCTCCATTTCAGCGTTGGTTGGGGTCGTGTTCGGTCTGTACCCGGCGTTTCGCGCAGCGAGCATGGATCCCGTAGAAGCGCTGCGGCACGAGTAGCATACAGAATATCCTTTGATCTTCGGCTCCGGCTTGCCTATAAAACACGCGTGTGCGTCGCACAATTCATTGATGCCTCCACGCGGCTTTGTGCCGTGTATGGTCATCCGATACGGCATTCGGCATCCCCAGCGATGCAGAACGCCGGCTTTGCCGCCCTGGGATTGAACTGGCGCTACATGGCTTTTGAGGTGCCCCCGGGAAATCTTCGTGAGGCTATTGGTGGCGCCCAGGCAATGCGCTTCGTGGGCTTGAACCTCACCGTGCCGCACAAGATCCTCGCCCTGGACCTCGTGGATGAGTTAGACGACTCAGCGAGAAAGTGGGGCGCGGTCAACACGATCTGTTTCGAGGGAATAGATTCAAATGGGAAGTGGCTGCCGCTGGCTGGGCTAACCGACACGCCGGTTCAAGTCAGGTCCAAGGGTTTTAACACGGATGCTGATGCGATTATTCGAGCCATTCAGGAGGATTTGTCGGTTGGCTTAGCGGGTTCGTCCGTGTTGTTAACCGGGGCGGGAGGCGCAGGCCGCGCAGCGGCATTGCGATTAGCCGCTGAAGGAGTGAAGACCCTGTATCTTGTAAATCGCACGTTGGAGAAGGCTCAGGACGTAGCCTCAGAAATCAGGAGAACCTGGCCGGGCGTCGAAACGCGGGTGGGTTATCCCCCAGATGCTGTGGACCTGCTGTTGAACGCCACATCGTTAGGGTTGAAGATAGGCGATCCATTGCCCTTCGAATCTACCCAGTTTAAACTCTCTCAAACCAAGGCTGTTTATGACATGGTTTATCGTCCAGCCGAGACACCCCTTTTGCGTGCGGCTGGGGCTCTTGGAATTCCACACGCGAACGGATTAGGAATGCTCCTTTATCAAGGCGCAAAAGCGCTTGAAATATGGACCGGTCAACCGGCTCCTTTGACGGTAATGCGCGAAGCGCTTCGAAAAGCGGTTTATGGTTGAAGCTGTATTTACTCGGGCCAATTGGACCGCCGTGCCTTTTCATTTCTGGTCGGCGGTGATCTTCGTATTCGGCTGCATGGTCGGGAGCTTCCTGAATGTCTGCATCTACCGAATGCCTTTGGGCCTTAGTGTGGTGAGCCCACCTTCGCACTGTCCCCACTGCAAGTATTCCATTCCATGGTATTTAAACATGCCGCTGGTGACCTGGTTATGGTTGAGGGGGAAATGTCGGAATTGCGGGGCGCCAATCAGCATTCGTTACTTCCTGGTGGAACTGCTCACGGGGATGCTCTTCCTGACGTGCTGGCTCTTTTTTGGAAACACAGAACCAGGGCTGGCGCTCATTTACGCGTTCTTTTGTGCAGGGCTGATGGTAGCTACGTTCATCGATTTTGAACACTTTATCATACCCGATTCGATCACGGTGGGCGGGATGCTGGCAGGTTTTGTCATCGCGTTCCTATATCCAACCCTGCATGGCCGGGTTTCCGTTTCAGACGCCGTGCGTGGCAGTCTTATCGGGGCGGCTGTTGGAGCGGGAGTGGTTTACACGATACTGCGCCTTGGAAAGCTGCTCTTCGGACGGCAGCGCGTCGCCTTGCCAGCGGGTGCGAGCATCGTTTTCACTGAGACGGCGATCTGCCTGCCGGACAAGCAGGTGCCTTACGAGGAGATCTTTTATCGAGCATCCGATACCATTTTCATCAAAGCCCAACGTGTCGAGTTGGTAGATCGCTGTTACTTTGATACTTTGGTTCGGCTGAATCCGGAGTTGCTGCAAATTGGGGAGGAGAAGTTCGTTCCATCGGAGGTTCCCTATATGCAGACGCTGAGCCAGGAGATAGTCCTGCCGCGCGAGGCCATGGGTTTTGGCGACGTGAAGTTTATGGCGGCGATTGGGGCGTTCCTGGGATGGCCGGCTGTGCTCTTCTCGCTGTTAGTGAGCTCTTTAATCGGTTCGCTTGTGGGGGTGGGCCTCATCATTATGCGACGTCGGGAGATGTCGTCCCGGCTGCCGTATGGGCCGTATATTGCGATGGCGGCGGCGATCTGGCTTTTTGGGGGCCAACAGTTGGTGCGGTGGTGGATATTCAGGTAGGTTGAGTGGGTTGGCAGTAATAACTTGACTCACGATAGGGCGATTACCCTATTCTAATGAAAGCCTTTTGCGTCATATTCCTCCACCGATGCTTATGAAAAAAATCTCCGTGTTGCTGGTCGATGACCATACTGTTGTGCGACAAGGTTTGCGGGCCCTGCTGGCGTCTGAGGAGGATATTGAGGTAGTTGGGGAGGCGGAGAATGGGAGACAAGCGGTAGTGCTGGCGCGCAAGGTAACGCCTGACGTTGTGGTGATGGATGTGGCTATGCCGCTGATGAATGGGCTGGAAGCCACGAAACAGATCTTGAAACTCGTGCCGACTACCAAGGTGCTGGTGCTTACATCGTACGGGGACGATGAATGTGTTCAGCAACTCATGCAGGCAGGCGCGGTTGGTTACCTGATCAAGCAAACAGCAGCCAACGATCTGTTGAAGGCAATTCGAGAGGTTCAACGCGGCAACGCTTACTTCAGCCCGACCGTTGCCAAGCGCCTGCGTGATCAATGCCGCGAGGCATTCACCAGTGGGCAATCCAACCGAAAAGCCGGTGAGCTTACTTCACGCGAGGCAGAAGTCCTGCAATTGATCGCCGAGGGGTTCTCCAATAAGCAAATTGCGGCGGAGTTGTGTATCAGCATCAAAACTGTCGAGAAACACCGCCAGCAGGTGATGAACAAACTGAATATTCACGATGTCGCCGGCTTAACTCGCTATGCCATTTCCAAAGGTATGGTTGAGCGGAACGTCCCGGCGAGTGTCTAACACTCACCTCGATAGAGGCCATGGCTGCCGGTTTAGCAAGGAACGTGCTTGTAAAACCCTTAAAAAATAGCCTAGCCTCCTGCGAAGTGAGCTTTTCCAAACCAGCAACCAATGTTGCACCCAGGCGCATCCTGGTTGTCGATGACGAGAAACACGTCTGCGACGCCATTCGGATGCTTTTGGAGTTTGACAAGCACCAAGTAGTAACAACAAGCAATGGAGCGCATGCGCTGGAGCTGCTTGCGGCGGGGACTTTCGATGTCGTGTTCATCGATTATCTGATGCCCGGAATGAGGGGTGACGAACTGGCACGCAAGATCAAGGAGGCAGTCCCGGGGCAGCCTGTCGTGATGATCACAGCCTACGCGGAAGTACTCCAGTCCTCCCGCAAGCCGTTGCCTCACGTTGACTATCTGGTTCCCAAACCCTTTCTCTTGGAGAACCTGCGCCAGGCGATTGCTGCCGCTTCCGGTGAACCCAAGCTGAGCTCTTCAACCGGCGGGGATCTTTCCTAATTCGACGCCCGTATTTTTGCGGGGCCTCATCAGTATTCTCTCTACTTGTTGTCTGGGGCGCGACGGGGGAAAATGTGAGGGCAATGAACGCTCAGATGCCATTTACATCCAGCACCTATTCTGGTGCACCAGCGATCGAGGTAAGTTCAAGTGAAGGCAGCTTCGACTCTCGGGAACTCCTCGCCCAGGCCGCGCGTATTTCTGCCATTTTTGCCATTACCTTCGCAGCCTATTTGCTGATCACCCATTTCCTGGTTCAGACGGTGAAAGTTGTGGGCTCCAGCATGGCGCCCACGTTGCAGCATTCCCAGCTATACTTGCTTAACCGATTTACCTTCCTGATTCGCTCCCCCCAGCCGAGCGACATCGTCGTGCTGCGCGATCCCGGTGATCATGGGCTGTCTGTTAAACGGATCGTGGCCCGCCCTGGCGATACAGTGATTCTTCGCAAAGGCGCCCTGCTTGTTAATGGAGTGAAACTCCATGAACCCTACCTTCCCGAAGACACGGTGACCTATCCTGGACCTTACGTTAACGAGCAGACTTTCACGTGCGCTCCTGGCCAGTTCTTTGTTTTGGGCGATAACCGGATGAACTCGGCCGATAGTCGAATTTACGGTCCTGTTCCTCGCAGCGAGATCCTCGGTCTGCTGGTGCATTGAAAGTAGCGCTCCGCGCTTGTGCTTGGCGGTCGGTTCGAATATGGTGTCAACCATGACCGACCGTTCAGTTGACGCAAATGTTTCCAGCCGCATCGCTGCCCTCGCCCGGAGCGTAATCGATGGCAATGTGATCTCCCGGGCTGACGCGCATTTCCTGTTTCACCTGGAGAAAAGCGCCGATGTTTTTGAACTGCTTGCCGCTGCCAACCGCATCCGGGAGCATTTCAAAGGAAACCGCATTCACCTGTGTTCAATCGTGAATATCAAGGCGGGCGGTTGTTCGGAGAACTGCAAGTTCTGCGCCCAGTCAGCTTCCTACGACACCAGTTCTCCCCGCTACGGATTGATCGATCCCGAGCCGATCCGCAAGGCCGAGGATGAAGCAGTCGCCAACAATGTAACCGGGCTGGGTTTGGTGGCCGCCTGGAGAGGTTTGGATGAGGGGCCGATTCTGGATGACTTGTGCGCGCGATTCAGCGAAATGAAAGCCAGCGGCAAAACCCGCCCGGATGCTTCGCTCGGAATCATCCGAAAAAAGAGCGTTGCCCAGCGTCTGGCTGATTCCGGGGTAGAGTGCTACAACCATAATCTGGAGACTTCCCGCCGTTTCTTTCCTGAAATCTGCACCACGCACTCGTATGAGGAGCGAGTCCAGACAATCCGCTACCTGAGGGAAGCAGGGATCAAGATTTGTTCCGGGGGTATTTTGGGCATGGGTGAAACGCGGGAAGACCGTTGCGACCTGGCGTTTTCGTTGCGCGAGATTGAGGCACAATTCGTCCCGATCAATATACTGAACCCGATCGAGGGCACGCCATTCTCTCATTTGAAACCACTGCCGCCGATCGAGGTGCTGCAGATGATCGCTTGTTTCCGTTTCGTGCTGCCCGAGGCCGAGATCATGATTGCCGGCGGCCGGGTTGTTAATTTGCGCGATTTGCAGAGCATGATCTTCATGGCCGGTGCCAGCGCGATGATGGTCGGGAATTATTTGACCACCGTGAACCAGCCTGTAGAGAAAGATTTGCAGATGATTCGTGATCTTGGGCTGGACCCACGCTGGAAGCATGAGGAAGCCGCAGCAGAGCCACAGAACCAGGAGGCACTTGCCTCAAAGGCCTGAGTTGGCGAGTATTCCGAATGGCAGAGTGGCTTAGGAACGGGCTAAATCAGGGGCGCTATTTAGGCGAGTGCATCGACATTGAACGAGTGCTTCGCCAGATTGAAGGCGCTGCCTTGGAACATGGTTGGAGTGCTGAGGTGCTTCTTGATGCCGAGGGGCAGCGGTTGGTTGCGCTGAGCCGCAGAGTTCCTTCAGCCAAAGCCAGCATCTACCTATCGGCGGGTATCCATGGGGATGAACCAGCCAGTCCTTTGGCAGCGCTCAGGCTCCTTGAGGAAGATACATGGCCGCAGGAACTCGATCTTTACTTCTGTCCCTGTCTAAACCCACGTGCATTTGTGCTCAATTGCCGTGGGAATCCGGCAGGTGTGGATCTGAATCGTGATTATCGTGACCCCAGGACTGCGGAGGTGCGTGCGCACGTCTCGTGGCTGGATCGCCAGCCCCGGTTTGATTTATGTCTCTGCCTGCATGAAGACTGGGAGTCCCACGGTTTTTACCTGTACGAGTTGAACCCGGATGGATTGCCATCCCTGGCCGAGAGCATGATTGAGGAAACAGGGCGGTCTTGTCCGATCGACCGCTCTTCGTTGATTGAAGGGAGGCCAGCCGAGAACGGAGTCATCCGTCCCCAGATCAGCATCCAGGAACGTCCTGACTGGCCGGAAGCCTATTACCTGATTCGAAATAAAACGAGGCTTTCGTACACACTTGAGGCGCCTTCTGATTATCCCTTGAGCACCCGGGTGGACGGGCTGGTCACCGCGGTGAACCGTGGATTACGGTCGCTTTTGGGAAGCTGACCCGGGATTCCGTTGTTCGAACCATGCTGCCCCCAGGGAAGAGAGCGTATTGCTGTTGAGCACCCGCTCGGCGAGCGGGAAAACGATACGCTCTTCCTTGTCGAAGTGTCTGCGGGAATGTGCCACGGCGGCCAGCAAGAGGTCACGCGCCCGATCCAAGCGTTTTGCTTCCTGCACCCGGCGGAGGTTGCCATCCATTTCCTGGTGTTCCTGGAGAAGATGGTCCCTCTGGCCGATTTGCTCAAAGCAGTGTTCCAACGGGCCGAGGAAAAGGTCATCCTCGGTATCCGAGTGGGACTTGAGCATGCCCTCCATGAGTGAGGCCATCAGCTTGAGTTCGCCCAGGCTGGCGGAGGTGGAAGCCCGGGACTCGATTTGATCGAACAGGGCGTGAAACACCTGGTGTTCCGCCATCAGAGCTTCCGTGATTTTCATGGCCGCATTTAAGTTGGTCCGGAGACTTGTAGCAAAATGTCGCTCACTCGACTAACTATTTCTCAGGCTTGATAGGCGTCCATCCCCGTACAGGAACAGATCAGGTTGCGATCGCCAAAAACGTTGTCGATACGTCCGCACGCCGGCCAGAACTTGTGTTGCTTCTGCCAGGAGGCCGGGAAACAGGCTTGCTCGCGTGAATACGGACGATCCCAGGCGTCACATGCAATCATGTCAGCCGTGTGTGGGGCGCGTTTGAGCAGGTTGTTCTGCTTGTCCGCACGACCAGTTTCGACCGCAACCATCTCGGCATGGATGCTGCGAAGCGCGTCACAAAAACGATCCAGCTCTTCCTTGGGTTCACTCTCAGTGGGTTCCACCATCATGGTGCCCCCTACGGGCCATGAAATGGTTGGTGCGTGGAAGCCATAATCCATAAGGCGCTTGGCAACATCCTCGACGGTGACGCTCTTGAACTGGCGGAGGTCGAGAATGCATTCGTGAGCAACGAGGCCATTGTGCCCTTTATAAAGAACGGGAAAACAGTCAGAGATTTTCCGGGCAATGTAATTAGCATTCAGTATTGCGTACTTGGTTGCCTCGGCCAGACCGCTGGGGCCCATCATGGCGATGTAAACCCAGGAAATAGGCAAAATACTGGCACTGCCCCAAGGGGCGGCTGAAACGGCTCCGTTCGGCCTGCCGGCCTGGACGACAACTGGATGGCCGGGCAAGAAGGGCGCGAGGTGCTTTGCCACACCGATGGGTCCCATTCCCGGACCACCGCCGCCGTGCGGGATGCAGAACGTCTTATGCAGGTTCATGTGGCACACATCAGCTCCGATGTCCGCCGGACGGCAGAGCCCGACCTGAGCGTTCAGGTTTGCGCCGTCCATGTAAACCTGCCCGCCATGTTCATGGACAATGGTGCAAATGTCCTTGATGCCCTCTTCGAAGACACCATGCGTGGAAGGATAGGTCACCATCAGAGCGGCAAGTTTGTCACGGTTCGCAGCGGCTTTCGCACGTAAATCGGCGAGATCGATGTTGCCGTTCTTGTCGCAAGCAACAGCGACCACTGTGAACCCGGCCATGACCGCGCTTGCCGGGTTAGTGCCGTGTGCCGACGCAGGAATCAGGCAGACATTGCGGTTCGACTCACCACGTGACTGGAGGAAGGAACGAATCACCAGCAAGCCAGCATACTCGCCTTGAGAGCCGGCGTTTGGCTGCAGCGAAATGGCGGCGAACCCTGTAATCTCGGCGAGCCATGTTTCCAGGTCGCCAATCATGCGCGCGTACCCGGCAGCCTGGTCCGCAGGCACGAATGGGTGAAGGCTGCTGAACTCCGGCCATGTGATCGGGAGCATTTCAGCGGCGGCGTTCAGCTTCATGGTGCAGGAGCCCAGCGGAATCATGGAGGTCGTGAGAGAAAGATCTCGTGATTCCAGCCTCTTGAGATAACGCATCATCTCCGTTTCCGAGTGATGCGTGTTGAAAACCGGTGCCTGCATGAAGCTGCTCTGCCGCAAGTGACTTCGAGACAACTCGAAGGATTTATCGCTCGCGACAGTCGTGTTCACCGTCGCAGATTTCTCTGGATCGAAGATCCATAGTAAATCGCGCACGTCCTCCAGCGATGTTGTTTCATCCAGGGAAATGCCCACGCGCGTCTCAGAGATCCAGCGGAGATTGATTTCCTTGGTGGCGCACCGGGCCTGGACCTGGGCGGCTTGCGTTCCCGGTGGCAGCTCGATTGTTAGAGTGTCAAAGAAAGACCTGGTTCGGACCTTCACGCCCAATGTTTGCAAGCCTTGGGCAAGAGCCTGAGTGTGACGGTGGACCTGATGGGCGATCTCC
Source organism: uncultured Verrucomicrobiota bacterium (assembly GCA_942493075.1). Classification (GTDB taxonomy): domain Bacteria; phylum Verrucomicrobiota; class Verrucomicrobiia; order Limisphaerales; family UBA8199; genus JBBQYD01. The sequence goes on from OW818681.1 coordinate 2,878,652, forward strand.
TTTAGGCCTGAGGGGCCATGATAACAGGCGTAAAGTGATGCCATGTTCGCCAGCAACGCCTGGGCGGTGCAAATGTTGCTTGTGGCCTTCTCGCGTCGAATATGTTGCTCGCGTGTCTGCAGAGCGAGGCGCAGGGCGGGTTGCCCGCGTGAATCCTTCGAGACACCCACGATGCGGCCCGGCATTTGTCTTTTATAGGCATCACAAGTCGCAAAGTAAGCCGCATGCGGTCCTCCGTAACCTGGGGGGACGCCGAAGCGCTGGGCGCTGCCGAGTGCGATATCGGCTCCGAATTCGCCCGGCGGTTTTAGCAGAGTGAGGCTAAGCAAATCAGCGGAGACGGCCACGAGGGCGCCAGCCGAATGAGCGGCATCGATGAAAGAGGCGTAGTCGTGAATTTCGCCGAAAGTGTCAGGATACTGCACGAGTGCGCCGAAAACCTGGTCGGAGAATTCAAACGTCTGATGGTTGCCAACCAGCACTTCAAACCCCAGAGCCTTTGCGCGAGTCTGTATGACGTTAATCGTCTGCGGGTGACAAAGCTCAGAAACGAAGAACTGGGTGCGGGAGCCTTTAATGCCATGACACATGGACATTGCTTCAGCGGCGGCGGTGGCCTCATCGAGTAGAGAGGCGTTTGCGACCTCCATGCCAGTCAGGTCAATGATCATGGTCTGGAAGTTCAGCAGCGCCTCCAGGCGGCCTTGGGCGATCTCTGCCTGGTAAGGGGTGTATTGAGTGTACCAACCCGGATTTTCGAGAACGTTGCGCACCAGCACGGGGGGAGTCACACAATCGTGGTAGCCCATGCCAATATAGGATCGCCAGATCTGATTTCCAGCGGCCACCTGCCGCAGCTTTGAGAGAGCCTGATGCTCCGAGAGCGGGGCGGGAAGGTTCAGCGGACGATTCAGTCGGATCGCCCGCGGCACAACCGCTTCGACCATGTCGTCCAGGCTGTGGTACCCTAGAAAATCCAGCATCTGACGGGCATCGCGCGGACGAGGCCCAATATGCCGCCTGACAAAGCTATGAACATCTCCGGAAAGGACTTCCGGAGCTCCAGACTGTGGTTCGATGGAATTGCTGCTCGAAGCTGAAACGCTCATCGCGTTGAAATTAAGGTTAGCCGCAGGCAAAGCAAGCGCGATTCTCGGCTTGGATTCGAGCTTAATGCCGGACCCGCCGACCGATGGACTTAGGTACGCGGCTTGTCAATCGCCAGGAAGCCGTGCAATAAACGGAGCCGGGTGGGGTGCCGCATCTTGCGCAGGGCCTTGGCTTCAATCTGGCGTATCCGTTCCCGCGTGACACGGAACTGGCGTCCGACTTCCTCCAGGGTGCGAGCGGCGCTGCCACTTAGGCCGAAGCGCATTTCGAGCACCTGGCGCTCACGCAGATTCAGTTCACCTAGCACATCACTAAGGCGATCTTTCAGCATGCCATAGCCGGTCGTATCCGCTGGGTCCTCCGAGGATTTGTCCTCAATCAAATCCCCAAACTGAGCCCCTTCGTCCTCACCCACCGGGGTTTGGAGAGAAATAGGATGCTGGGCCATCCGCAAAAGGGCACGAACACGCTCGGTTGGAAGGTGTAGCTCCTCAGCAAGTTCTTCCGTCGAAGCTTCTCGGCCATACATCTGGAACAACAGCTTCTGAGCCCGGAGCAGTTTGTTTATCACGTCAATCATGTGGACCGGTATCCGAATCGTCCGTGCCTGGTCCGCAATCGCACGGGCCACCGCCTGCCGAATCCACCAAGTCGCGTATGTCGAAAACTTATAACCTCTCCGGTACTCGAACTTCTCCACAGCCTTCATGAGCCCCATATTTCCTTCTTGAATGAGATCGAGAAAGGAGAGGCCGCGATTGGTATATTTTTTTGCGATGGAAATGACCAGGCGGAGGTTGGCTTCAACCATTTCGGTTCTTGCCTGTACCGCCCTGGCGAACGCATGTCTCAGAGAATGATGCAATTTCAGGTATTGATGTCCGGGGAGCCGGACAAAGCTTTCCAATGCGGCGATCTTCAGAGTTTCGATTGTTCTGGCCGGGGTTGAAGAGTTTACCGGGGACATCGCCAGGTTTCGGATCGAGGACTGGAGCCTGTCCCGTATGTTATCACCGACCAATGCCATTTCCTCCAGCATCTGCGGTTTGTAATGGAACTTGGGATAGAGGGTCCGAAGTTTGGCTTCGACTTTGCGGGTTTGGGCCAACAGTTGAGGCGCCGAATTGGAAGAGGTGTTGTTGTGCTGCCACTCGTGGTAGAGGCGATCGGCCTCATCGTCCAGTTCGCGCGCCCGTTGAGCTAAACGGCGGAGGTCGCCCAGGTAATCCTTCCGGCGGCTGGCTTGGTGATCAAGCACCACTCGATCAAATCGTTCCTTGGGCGGGTCACTGAGGAGTTTCTCGGCCAGGGTCAGGTGTTCTTTTGCACAAAATCCAAGCTTGTAGATGATCTCGCGTGCTTCCAGTTCGGCTTCCTCGATCCGCTTCGAAATTTCGACTTCTTGCTTGGCTGTCAGGAGCGGGACCTGGCCCATCTGCCGCAGGTACATTTTGACCGGATCGTCCAGTGTGTCGAAACCGGGCCGTTCAGAAGAGGGGTCATCGTCACGGCGAACTCCTCTATCCTCGTCCGCCTGCTCGACGATCTCGATCTCCAATGCCCGGAGTTGGGAGCAGATTGCATCGACTTCCGCTGGAGCAGGGGATGCATCCCCAAAGATGGCGTTTATATCCTGGTAGGTCAGGTATCCCTGCTCGCGCGCCATGCTTATCAGTTCTCGAAGTTCGTTGCTATGATCCGGCACTCCACGAAGAGGGGGTGTTCTTGGAGGAGGCTCAGCGGCACGTTCCTTCCCTTCAGCCGCGCCCGTGGAGGAAGGCGTTCGTGATCGGGCGGATGCGGGCTGGTCTTCCTTGAAACTGGGCATATTACAACTTGATCCCGTGGTCACCAAAAAGGTTCTTAGGGAATATGGCGGGGAACGGCGAGCAGTCAAGCTGCTGCCCTAATTTTGCTGGCCTGCCAATTCTCCAACACTCACACTGCTCCTCATGAGCCATGCACCCGCGTTTGTCAGAATCGCTTCCCTGAAAACCGTGGAACAGTTTCGTGAACTGATCGGCGGGCTTCGCCTCGACCTGCCATGCTCGGATCTGATCGAAAAACGCGAGAGATCCCCACTCAATCACGCGATGCCGGGTGTTCGAATCAATGGCAAAATCATTGGCAACCGATGTGCCATTCACCCCATGGAGGGCTGGGACGCGAGCCTGCAAGGAGGTACGACTGAACAAGTGCGCCGTCGCTGGTGCCGGTTCGGCCTGAGTGGTGCCAAACTCATCTGCGGAGGCGAAGCGATGGCGGTGCGCATGGATGCACGAGCGAACCCCCGACAGCTCGTCATTGATAGAAGGACCGAAGGTGATCTTTCGCTGTTGCTGCAGGACTTGAGAACCACTCATCAGGAGCACCATGATCAAATAACCGATTTGGTTTGTGGCTTCCAGCTCACCCATTCCGGGCGGTTCTGCAAGCCATACGATAACTCACGATTGGAGCCCCGCGTGGCTTTTCGTCACCCGATTCTGGACCCCAGGTTTGGAGTCACCTCTGACTCTCAGGTGCTCACGGATACTGAGCTCGATGATCTGATTGGCGACTTTGTTCGAGCCGCGAGGGTTGCTTGGAACGCCGGTGCTGACTTTGTGGACATCAAGCATTGCCATGGCTACCTATTGCATGAATTACTGGGCGCTCATACCCGTGGCGGGCGCAATGGAGGCAGTTTCGAGAATCGAACACGAATGTTGCGCGAGATTGTTGGGGGAATTCGAGCTGATGCCAACCCGATCGATTTTGCTGTGCGCGTGAGCGCCTTTGACCTGGTGCCTTTCAAGCCGGACCCCGAGCAATCACGCGCTGGAAAACCGGGAAGAGGTGTTCCGGAGGATTTCAGCCAGTGCCTGCCTTATGTCTATGGTTTTGGGGTTAGCCAGGCGAATCCGTTGGAATACGATCTGACGGAGACTATTCGATTCCTTGAGCTCTGTCGTGAGCTTGGGGTAAAGATCGTCAATCTTACGGCCGGATCGCCTTACTATAATCCGCATATCCAACGTCCCGCGGCTTATCCGCCTTCAGATGGATATCAACCTCCGGAAGATCCGCTTTGTGGTGTAGCCCGCCAGATCATAGTGGCGCGTGATCTTAAGAAGGCGATAGGCGACGGCATGGTGACGGTCGGAACTGGCTATAGCTATCTCCAGGAGTATCTCCCACATGTGGCGCAGGAAGTGGTTCGGCAAGGTTGGGTGGACATGGTTGGGATCGGCCGGATGGTGTTATCTTACCCAGAGATTTTCACAGAAGCGATGGATCGAGGCAGTTTGGATGGGCGGCGTCTCTGTCGCACATTGAGTGATTGTACAAGCGCACCACGGAACGGCCTGATCAGCGGGTGTTATCCCTTGGATGACTTCTACAAGCAGACACCTGAGGCGGGAAAGTTGCGCGATCTGAAGTCTGGCCAACAACTGGGCGGCTGAGGGGTGTGAACCGCAGGAAGTTTGCAGGATAGACAGGTGATGTTGTTGGATAGGGCGAGCCATCGCAGCTCATGTTGTTGATAGGTGGAAGGTTACGTCGGGGCGGCTGTTTCAGAAAGTCACCACTTGCATAGTCACCGAATTTGATCTACTTTATTCCATCAGCCAATTAAATGATAACCAATCGGGGATGGTCATGGGCGCGTCAGTGGTTATCCACCTGAGTGCTCCGGAAAAATCAAAAAAACAATCCGGGTAAAGTCTTCGTGGTCGTAGGCTGAGGGGCTGCGTTACCACTTTATCAGGGATTAAGAAGCCGCGGGGTGAAACATGAGAAGACCAATTCAGGACGAGTTCACGAAACTGCCGGTGTCCCGGCAGCGGAAATACCAGCTTCGCAAGCAGCGCGACAATCGGTGCACGGAGTGCGGGGCTCCCGCAACCAATGCGTCCCGCTGTTTGAAACATCTTGTTCTGGCTCGCGAGCGCCAGCGGGCGCGGAAGCAGCCCTCCCGCCGGTATTTGGGGACCCTTAGTTATCGTCTGGAGGCGGCGGCTAGCTCACACGAGAAATAGCTGGTCAGCCTTTTAGAGAGCCTAGCTGTGGCGGAAGGTGATCCGGGCCTTGCCGAGGTCGTATGGCGACATCTGGACGTTCACCTTGTCACCGACGCTGATGCGGATGAAATTCTTCCGCATTTTGCCGGAGATATGGGCGAGGACCTCGTGGCCATTAGGTAGAGCCACGCGAAACATAGTGCCCGGTAAAACCTGAGTTACCGAGCCAGTCAGTTCAATTGGTTCTTCTTTGGTCACTGGGATTCAACGCGTTTAATTGCCTGTATTGTGCTGGCTGGGACAATACTGGCAAAACTTCAGCCATCTGACAAGAGGCGGAAATTCGGTGGACAAGGCCGGGGAAAGCGCGGTACATTCCACCCCATCGATATGAAAAACAGCCCGATTACGACAGTGCTATTGGGATTGCTGGCGGTCAGCGCGATCGCCTCCGCCTTGCTGTCTGCGGTTTACATAGCTAACGCCCGGGAATTCCGGAAGCTTAACACGCAGGTTATGTTCATCAACCAGCGGACGGCGGCCATTACTTCGTTGGCAAATGATTCGATGGAGTATAGCAAGCGCAATCCGGCCATTGATCCAATCCTTGAATCAGTGGGAGCCAAACCTAAAGCAGGACAAACTCCGGTTCGTCCGGGCACAACCAAGTAAGATTATGGACCAGGACAACCTAACCTCAAGCAACGTCGCACCGGCATCGAGCAATAGTGATTTGCAGAGCCAGGTCGATTCGCTGCGCAGCCTCGTCAACACACTGTTGGTGCTCGCTCTGGTGATCAGCGGAACGCTGAACATCTATTTCCTGCGCCAATATCGCAATGCGAAAGCTGACTTGTCAGCCATCCGGCCGCAAGCCAGCGCCATGGTCGCGGAGTATGAGAAAACCACTGGGCCTGCTATGGATGAGTTCATACGAAAGATCACGGAGTATGGAAAGACTCATGCGGATTTCGCTCCGATCATGAACAAGTACCAACTGAATAAGACCGCTCCAGCCGGTGCTAATGTGGTTGCTCCGCCGGCGCAAAAGAAGAAGTAGTTTTGACTTTAAAAAGAAAACCCGGCCTCAAGGCCGGGTTTTTTTTGCTTAATTCTGGCAGTTGGCTAACGGGAAACCGGAAGTCGTTGAGAGTTCAAAGAGTTAATAGACCTGATCGCAAAGCTCGCGATTATGCTGTGAGATGGTTTGCCATTTACGATCGGAGCGTGCGATGAGCCGGACCAGGGAGGAAATAAAAGCCGGGTGGCGCACACTGAGTGTGAGGCAGTCATCAAAACCCAGGCGGGCAGCGGCCGCACGATCCTGATCGGGCCCATCGAGCAGGGCAATGAGCTTCAGAATGGCGGTGCGCGGGTCGCCGCGGAATCTGCGGATCAGCGTGGTGCGTTCCGGTTCAGGAAAAGCAAAACGAACCAGCACCAACTGAGGAAGGTTTTGGCGCGCGATGAACCATGCTTCGTGAGCGCTGACAGCCGCCAGGATTGCAAAGTGATTGCGTTCCAAGGCTTGAGACAAACTCTCCAGAAGCCTTGGACAATTGCTTATGACCAGAATCTTAGGTTTCACACCGGTACAAGCCACATTTTAGGGGCATCCTTAGCCCCGCCTGCATTGGTACACATAAATCAACCTTCGTGACCACGGTTATGCGTGTAGCGAGTGGTCGTGCGCTCACTGTTCGGGGAAAAGCAAGTCCGGTGCGCGCGAGTCAAGAAACAGCACGGATGGTAGGCAGCGCGGCAAATGTTGCAGTTGGCGCGAGTTACAAGAGTTGATGGCGCGCGGCGCCAGGGGGAAACTTCTGATGGTGTAAAAGAATTAGACAGGCTCTCCTGCCTTAGATTCGATCTATGGCAGGCATAAAGAAGCCCGCGTAAACAATGCGGGCTTTCGGTAACGAAATCGCTGTCTATGCCTGGGGAGGCGATTTACCCAGGCTCTTGAGCCGGCGGTTTAGCTGGGGAGCAAGCCGCGAGCTTACCTCGATCGGTTCCTGGCTATTCTTCAGATAAACCTGGGTGTGTCCTTCCTGATGCTGAATCCGATCCAGGAAGGCCAAGTTGATGATGGCCCGTCGATGAACGCGAACGAACTGTTCGGATGGAAGTTCCGCCTGCCATTGTTTCAGAGATTTTCGGAGCATCGCGCCCTTTCCTTCTTCCCAGTAAACCCAGGAGTACTCGCCGTAAGCCGCAATGTTCCGTATCTCGCGAATTTTGACGAGCCGCTTCTCGGCCATCGTTTTAACAACGAATGAGTCTTCCAGGCGCGACTGCACCCTGGGTTCAGCCGCTGGACGGCATGGCAAGCGGTTGCAGGCTCTCTCTAGTGCCTTGTGCAGCCGGTCGGGTGAAATAGGCTTTAGAAGATAATCAACCGCGTCGCAATCAAAAGCCTGGACGGCGTGCTCATCTGCGTTACTCATGAAGATCACGGCCGTCTTGGACGGCAAATCCTTGAGCAACTCAAAGCCGGAAGCATCGGGAAGATTAACGTCAACGAATGCGACGTCGAACTCGTTCTCGCGTGCTATGGTACGGGCCTCGGTCACCGAGCTGGCTTCATGAATGGAATGTCCGGTTGCTCTGGACTGGAGCATATCCACCAACATAGAGCGGATCAGCGGATCATCGTCGAGAATGCAGATTTTCAGGCCTTCACCAGCCTGGGCCGCCGCGGATGAGGCGCGTTCAGAAGGGATCGGTGTGGCTGTTGCCAGCGCATGGGTAACGGCAGTCCCGCCCCGCATTTCCTGGGGGACGGGTGGCTGGCTGGGAAGGTGCACACGGAACGTTGTGCGTTGGTTTGGAAAGCTGGAGAACTCCAGAGAACCACCGTGCAATTCCACGCAGCTCTTAACGATGCATAGCCCCAGGCCGTGGCCGGAGCGGTTTTCCACATTGGAGCCTCGGAAGAAAGGATCGAAGACACGCGCCTGGTCGGAATCGAGGATACCAATCCCTTGATCTGTCACCTCGATTAACGCGCCGTGAGGGGTGGGCTGAGCTCGTAGAGTGACTGCGGCATCCGAGTATTTGAGGGCGTTCGAAAGCAAATGCTCAAAGACCTGGCGCAAGCGGATCGGATCCGCATGGATTACGCATTGTTCACTGGCGGCAATGAATTGAAGCCTCGAAGATTGCGAATGCTCTGCGGCCAGCATGGCCAGGAAGTGGACCAGATCAAGGGTGGCAGGTTCGAAGGGAATCCGCTGCATGCGGGAGCGCGCGAGAAAGATGGTCTCCGAAAGCATCGCCTGCATTTGGAGCATGGCCTTTTGCATGCGATCCAGCATGGCTTGCGGATCAACGGATTGGTCTCCAGCCGGCTGTTTGAGCAGTTCGGAATAGGCTAAAGCGACGGACAGGGGATCCCGCAAATCATGAGCTATGCCCATGAAAAGTTGCATGGCACGTTCGATTTGCTGGGCAACCCGCGATTTACCTAGCCGACTTCTTTCCATGCGCACACGCACGGCTTTGAGCAGGTCGGCAGCATCGAACGGTTTTGTGAGGTAGTCATCTGCTCCCAGATTCATCCCCTGGCGCACTTGACCGGGCTCGGCCCGGCCGGTGAGAAAGAGAATGGGCACATCAGCCAATCGTGGGTCCTGGCGGAGCGCTTCAAACACCTCGAAGCCGTCCATGCCAGGCATATCCAGATCGCAGAGGATCAAATCGATGGGCTGACGATTGGCAGCCTGGAGCCCCTGAAATCCATCATGTGCGGCAAAAACCTGAAAGTTATTCCTGGTCAGGAAGGACACCACGGTGCGGCAAAAATCAGCATCATCATCAATGATCAAAACGCGAGGAAGGTTGATATCTGCGGGTTGCCCTGGCTGAGCGTTGGCTGCGGAGGGCAGAGGGGATGCCGCTGATGACGTGCTGACCGGCGAGTCAGCTTGGTTTGGTCTGTCTAGTGGTTGCATGGCCTGTGCGTTCAACCGTGCTGGGTTGCTATGGCAATTATGGCCGGTATGAATACAATTCTGAAGCAAAATCGTAAAGTAGTTGAATGGTCTCCTGCTTAGTCCTTGCCCCGAAAAGAGCTAAAGTCGAGGCGTTTACTGCCGATAATGGATCGTTAAGCCCTGTACCGGGCTAGCGGTCAAGAATGCGGAACACAGCGAATCGGGTGCATGGCATGGGCTGGGCCGGGGAATATTGTTCTCTGGCTGCTGGCCTGATGTGTGCTTTGTCGTTGTGGACATGGGCGGCCGGAGTGAGTGATCTTACGGCTGCTCCTCATCTAAAAGTTCCTATGGCCCCGAGTACCGGGCTTCTGCTCGGTTATGCGAGCATCTGCCTCTGGTGGCTGGCCAGGAGACGAGACCATCCGATAACCCGAAGGTTGGTGGCGAGCGCCGCGCCGCTGCTAGTATTGAGTGGCGCCTACATATGCCTTAGGCATGCCATGGGCTGGGACTCTCCGATTGAAGAGTGGCTTTCCACTCCTGCACATGGCCGGGAGGATCTCAGGGTAGGGGAGATGTCTGCTGCGACCGGGGCTGCCACCATGGGGGTGGGGATCAGCCTGGCTATGCTGGCCGTCCGTGGCCGAGGTGTCTGGTACTGGATCGTGCCCTTGGTGATTTCCACAGGGACCATCATCCTGGAGATCTCAGTCCTTGCTTTCTATCTGGCAGGAGGTAATTGGCCCTGGCGGGGACTTTTTTCGCCAGTTGCATTGTGGTCAGCAATCGTGCTCACGTTGCAGAGCGGTGCCATTCTCATCGTTCTGCATCATAATGGTCGTAAGCAATTGGCGAGTGAACCGTCGGCTGGGCGATTTCGTTTGCGCAGTGCCTGGCTCATCGCCTCGGGAGTAGCACTCGGGATGAGCTTCGTGGGAATACTTTACCTGCGCCATGAGCAGTTTGAGCTTCGTGCGGAACACACAGCCCGATTGCATGCCCTGGCACGCTCGAAAGCAGGACAAATTGCCGAGTGGCGCAGCGACCGTCTGGCCGATGCGGATCTGCTCGCACGGTCCAGCATGGTCGCACGCAGCTTGGCACATTTCATTGATGAGCCGTTCAACGATTCGGCTCAGGCTGACGTTGTGAACTTGCTTGGCATCCTGAAGACCAGCGGCAGATATACGTCGGCAGACTTCTATGACGCCAACGGCCAGCCGGTGGTCGCATTTTCGCAAGAGCCTGTGTCCATAGCGAACGCGGTCCTGCAACAGGCCATGCGGAAGGGCCAGCAGGAGGAATCGCCTCGCATTTCTGAATTATACCTCTGCGGGGAATGCGGCGAGGTCCATCAGGACATCGTACTCCCTCTGTTTACACCAGCGATCGAAAGTAAGGAATCCCTGCTGGCTACCCTCTCCGAACCCGGCGCGGATTTCCTGGGCTGGATCATCTTGCGCCTGGATCCTCATGATTTTTTGTTTCCGGTGCTGCAGGCACCCGCCGTTCTCGGGAAGTCTTGCGAGGTAATTCTGCTGAGAAGGGAGGCTCAGGGGCTCACATTCCTGAGTGCACCACAGGGAGACGGGAGCCTGCTGTTTTCTGAAGTGGGCACCGAGTTAAGCGAGGCCGTTCTGGCGCCAGATACTGAGAAGCTGAGCCGGGATTACCGTGGACGCACGGTGCTGGCAGGCGCGAGCGCTGTGCCCGGCACCCCGTGGGTGGTTGTCGCAAAGGTGGACTGGGGGGAGGTTCATGAGACGGTTCACGAACGAGCCTGGCTGTTGATAGCGTTGACCCTTATTGTTGCGACCTCCGCAGGATTGCTTGCCCGCTTGATTCTGGATCGGCGTGAAAGGCTCTACATGGAGTCGGAACTGCTCCTTGAGCGCCAGAGGGCTGCCTTAAGCGAACGGGTGGAGACCTTGATGAAGATGGCGACCGATTCGATTCTCCTGGCGGACCAGGAGGACCGCATTGTTGAGGTGAATGAGCAGGTCCTGAAAGACTACGGTTATACTTGGGAAGAACTAAAGCAGCTCAAGCTTCCGGCATTGCGAGCGCCCGAATTGCGCAACGAGTATCATGAACAAAGCCGGCAGGTAGTTCGGAACGGCAGGCTTTTCTTTGAGACCCTGCACCAGCGCAAAGACGGTTCGATTTTCCCCGTGGAGATCCACAGCCGTGTAATCAATCTGAACGGTTCCAGTTATCGACTTGGTATTATCCGTGATATCAGCGAGAGGCGCAAAACCGAGGCCCGGATCCGTGCCTCGCTGCGAGAAAAGGAAGTTCTGCTCAAGGAAGTGCATCATCGGGTTAAAAACAACTTGCAGCTCATTTCCAGCCTATTGCACTTGCAAGCCTCCCACCACGACAATGTCTGTGCACGCCCGATCCTGCAGGATACCCTGGCGCGTATTCGTTCCATGAGCCTGCTGCATGAGGCGCTTTACCGCTCGGAAAGCTTTGCTCAGGTCGATTTTGGTCGCTACATGCAAACCTTGATCGTATCTTTGCGGGGCACGATTCCAGAAGCGGATCGAGTGGAATTTCAATTGCAGTTCGAAGGTGCCTCTTTAGACCTAAACCTGGCGGTGCCCTGTGGCTTAATTGTGAGCGAACTAGTTACCAACAGCCTGAAACACGCTTTTCAAGAAGGAGAGATCGGCGCAATTCACGTCGAATTGGCCGGCTGCGGCGATCAACAATTCCGGCTGCAGGTGCGGGACAATGGGCGGGGTTTGCCGGTCGGTTTTGAGCTTGGCACATCGCAGACGCTAGGGCTCCAGCTTGTGCACGACTTGATCCGGCAGATCGGAGGCACCTTAACAATGCTTTCCGGGCCAGGCGCCGGATTCTCAATTTCTTTTTCTGCGAAAGCGAAACCATGATCCAGAACCCACATCCGGACATCCTGAATCAAGCGCCAGAGCAACCGGTAACCAGAACCTTACCAGTGCGCATTCTCGTTGTTGAAGACCAGGTCATTGTGGCGCGTGATATTAAGAACCGTCTGGCCGCACTTGGTTATGAGGCTGTTGATGACGTGCCTGAGGGTGCCATGGCCGTGGAACGGGCGCGAGAGTTGCGTCCCGACCTGGTGCTGATGGACATCTGTCTGCGTGGTGAGATGGACGGGGTCGATGCCGCCGGGCTTATCCGCCAGCAGTTGAGGATCCCGGTGATCTTTCTCACCGCCTATGCTGAGCAGGCGACCTTGACCAGGGCCAAGGGTGTTGAACCTTACGGTTTCATTATCAAGCCCTTTGAAGATCGGGAACTCCATACCGCGATCGAAATCGCCCTGTACAAACACAAGTCGGACATGTCGCGGATGGCCAGCGAGGAACGATATCGGCGCCTTTTTGACTGCGTTACAGATGCAGTGTTCCTTTCGCGTGTGCCGGGTCCCGCCTCTATCGGGACCATCATCGATGTCAACGAGATCGCCTGCAAACTGCTGGGCTGTTCGCGAGATGACTTGCTGACGCGCACGCTAGTGGACATTGACGCCCAGATGACGGCCAACGATTACCTGGGTTTGGCGCGTCATCTCCAACGTCCCAGCGGGATAGTTTACGAGACGGTTTTAAAGGGCAAAGACGGACGGCGATTGCCGGTCGAAATCAGCGCTCATGCGTTTGAGTTGGACGGCGATTTGCTTGCGCTCTCCGTGGTTCGGGACTTAACGGAGCGCAAGGCGTCAGAGGCGGCATTGCGTGAATCGGAGCGCCGATTCCGGAACATGATGGAGAACGTTCATCTCGCGACCGTGATGCTGGATTCGCAAAGCCGGGTAGTTTTTATCAACGAGTTTTTGCTACACATCCTCGATTGGCATTTGGAAGAGGTGATCGGTCGGGATTGGGTGGATCTGTGCATCCCCCCTGAAGATGCCGAGGCAACACGGAGCAAGATCCAGTGTTTGCTTATGGGGGAATCTCTGGGGCACTCCGAGGCACAGTTATTAACGCGCGATGGGCAGCGACGGCTCGTGCGCTGGAGCTTTACTGCTCTGAAGGATGGGGCCGGGAAGATTGTCGGTGTTGCGAGCGTGGGGGAAGACATTACCGAGCAGCGTGCATCTGAAGCCGCTCTGAAGGAAAGCGAGGAGCGTTTTCGGGCGCTTGTCGAGAATGCCCCGGACGGCATTTTCGTGCAGTCGGATTATCGCTTTACCTACATCAACGCTGCGGCTGCTCGAATGTTCCAATCGGGATCGCCGGGCGAACTCACCGGGACTTCGGTTCTAGAGCGTTTCCATGAGGACGCGCGCGATCAGGTTGCCAAAAGCTTGAGACGCCTTACAGAGGAGAAGATTGCCCTGCCGCTGGTAGAGGAGCGCTGTCTGCGAATGGACGAGTCTGAGTTCTCAGCCGAGGTCACGGCCGTTCCCTTTCCGTTTCGAGGAAAGGACGGAGCCCTTGTTTTCTTTCGGGATATCTCTGATCGAAAGCGTTTGGAAGAGCAATTCCGGCAGGCGCAAAAGATGGAGGCGGTGGGCCAATTGGCAGGCGGAGTGGCCCATGATTTTAATAACATCCTGGCAGCAGCTATGATGCAGTTGGAACTTATGCAACTTCGTTCCCAACCGGGTGCGGAGTGGCGTCAGAATTTAAAGGATCTGGGGGCACACATGCAACGGGCCGCCAACCTCACAAGACAATTGCTGCTGTTCGGTCGGCGTTCGGTATTGGAAATCAAGGAACTGGATCTTAATGAGTTGGTGGAAAACCTGCTCAAGATGCTGCGACGACTCATCGGCGAGAACGTGAGGCTTGAATGGCGGGGTGAGTCGCAGATGCCCATGGTTATGGCGGACACTTGCACCCTGGAACAGGTGATTGTGAATCTAGCGGTAAATGCACGGGACGCGATGCCACAGGGGGGGCGGCTGACCTTATCCACAGATAATGTGGTCCTGACCGACGCCCAGGCATCTCAGATGCCCGGGGCCAGGGCAGGGCGGTTTGTCAGGCTCACGGTATCCGACACCGGAACGGGGATGACGGATCAAGTCATGAACCACATCTTTGAGCCATTCTTCACAACCAAAGCGGTTGGAAAGGGCACCGGGCTGGGCCTGGCCACAGTGTATGGCATCGTGAATCAGCACCGTGGCTGGCTCACAGTATCGAGCCAACTTGGTCTGGGCAGCGCTTTCGCAGTGTACTTGGAAGCCGTCCATTGCCCGGTAACGATTATCAGGGAGGAGCCTCCCAAACCCGCTGTCCGAGGGGGAAGCGAGACTATTCTTTTGGTAGAAGACGAATCAGCAGTGCGGCAAACGGTGGCCATGTTCCTCTCACGCTGGGGTTACCAGGTGCTTGAAGCGGGCGATGGTCCGGAGGCGCTTCGTATGTGGGAGAGTGCGCGGGACAAAGTCGATCTGCTTTTCACTGATATGGTGATGCCTGAGGGGATCAATGGGCTTGATTTGGCGCAACGTCTGCGGCAGACAAAGCCCGGACTGAGGGTGATTGTTGCCAGTGGATATAGTTCGGATTTGGTGTATCAGGCGGGAGACCGGGCGCGAGGGGTACTGCTTGTGCCCAAGCCATTCCAGCCGGACGAATTAGCCTTGACGGTGCGTCGTTGTCTGGATGAGCCCGTCGCCTTGGACAGCATGGTCGTCGATTAGCCATTGGGGTCATTGGTCACTTCGCTATCGGCGGTCGCATTGGCTCCTGAATTCTGATTGCCAGTCATTGCCGGGTTTTCGCACAATCCCGGCAAGCGCAAACAATTATGCCCTATCAAGAAAAACAGTTGCAGGACATCTCGAAGCAGTTCCAGATTTACGGTGAGATACTGCACGCCGAGACCCTGAAGATTGGCCACATCAACGAGACCTACACTGCGACCTATGATCAGGGTGGAACACGCGTGCGCTACATTCATCAGAAGATCAATCGGAACGTCTTCAAGAATCCCGTGGACGTGATGCGCAATGTGATGCGTGTCACCACGCATATCCGGAAGAAACTTGAGAGTCGCAATGTGCGCGATGTGACCCGGCGTTCCCTGATAGTGATTCCGACGCGTGACGGGAAATCCTATTATCAGAATGGCTCCGATGAGGTCTGGAGAACGTTTGTTTTCGTCGAGGGTGTTGAGACCTATGAATCGGTACAGTCACCCTTGCAGGCTTTTCAAGCCGGGCGGGCCTTTGGTCAGTTCCAGAGTTTGCTGGTGGACCTGCCTGGAGGGCGTCTCTTTGAAACGATTCCAGATTTCCATCACACGCGCAACCGGTTCACCGCACTGCAGCGGGCCATCGAGACTGACCGGTTCAATCGGGCGCGGGAGGCTCATGCTGAGATCGAATTCGCGATGAAGCACGAGTCCATCGTCGATGTGATTCTTACGGCAATGCGGAAAGGCAAGATACCCGAGCGCGTCACTCACAATGACACGAAGTTCAATAACGTCATGATGGATGTGCTCACAGGGGAGGCAATGTGCATTGTGGACCTCGACACTGTCATGCCTGGCTGCGCGTTGTATGACTTTGGCGATATGGTCCGGACGACCACCAGCCCGACCCTGGAGGATGAGCCCGATCTTTCAAAGGTGCGTCTGCAAATGCCAATGTTTAAGAAGCTGGCAGAGGGTTACCTGTCAGCCGCCGGGTCATTCCTGACCAAGAACGAGAAAGCGCATATCGCCTTCTCAGGGAAGCTAATTACCTTTGAGATAGGTCTGCGGTTTCTTACCGATTTTCTGAGCGGTGATACATATTTTCGTATTCACCGCCCCGGGCATAACCTGGAACGTTGCCGAACTCAATTCAAACTAGTGGAATCGATCGAACGCAACGAGGAGGCGATGCAGAAGTACGTGGATAAACTCTGATCGGCTTTGCTTAGAAGTGGGCGATCACTTCGATCTCGACAGTGGCGCCCTTAGGCAAAGCAGCAACCTGGATCGTGGAGCGCGCAGGGAATTCCGTCGTGAAATATTTGGCATAGACTTCGTTCATACCGGCGAAGTCAGCCAAATTTGTTAGAAACACGGTGCTCTTCACGACGTTTTCGAACGTGAGTCCCTGGTCATCAAGTATAGCCTTCACATTTTCCAATACCCTTTGAGTCTGAGCCTTGATGTCGCCGGCTACCAGATTGCCATTGGCAGGATCAATCGGGATTTGCCCGGCGCAAAAGAGCAACTCACCAATCCGAACAGCATGGTTATAAGGTCCAACAGCGGGGGCTGACTTCGCCGGTTTGATAATAGTTTTTCTCGCCATATATGTGGGCAACAAGGTAACTACGTCTACAGCGGAATCAAGCTACAGGGCAGGGTATAGCGTAAAACCGGAGGGTTCATACCCTATTAATCTCGGTGTCTCATTTTCATAATATCGAATCGAATTATGGCTAAGATTTCAAAATCCAACGGACACAAACCCACGGAACAGCAAATCGCTGAACGTGCGAGGCAAATCTACGAAGCCAGCGGTCGGATTCCCGGACGCGACCTGGAGAACTGGCTTGAAGCTGAAGCCCAACTCACCGCTACCACCAGCACGAGCACTGTAGCTCGGACGCGGCCTCAGGTGAAAAACAGTCAGGTTTTAGTCAGCCGTTCTGCGGTTTGATTAGGGTCTTGGTCCCGTGATGGCGCCGTCGTGCCAATTGCCTGTTCTCAGGCGAGTTTTGGTTTATGGCGGTGCCACTCGGTCGCTGACTCATAAGCATTTGCGATCCTCAAGATGGTTTCTTCACCGAAGGGTCGTCCCAGGAGTTGCAGGCCGAGGGGGAGCCTAACGTCGCTTCCGGCCACTTCTGCAAACCCGCAGGGCACACTAATGCCACAGATTCCCGCCAGGTTTGCCGAAATGGTGAAGATATCCATCAAGTACATCTGAAGTGGATCTGCGGTTTTTTCTCCGATTTTGAAAGCCGGGGTAGGCGAGGTTGGTGTGAGAACGGCGTCGACCTGCTCGAACGCCTGCAGAAAATCCGTCCGGATCAATGTGCGCACCTTTTGTGCACGAAGATAATAGGCATCGTAATAGCCGCTGCTTAGAACGTAGGTGCCCAGGATAATCCTTCGCTTCACTTCCTCCCCGAAACCCGAGCCTCGCGTTTTGCGGTACAGGTCGATCACATCGGTGCCTTCGCCGCGCTTGCAGTAACGGATGCCGTCAAACCTGGCCAGGTTGGCACTGGCCTCGGCTGTTGCGATGATGTAATACGCCGCGATCGCGTAATCGGTGTGCGGTAGAGAAATTTCTCGAATCTCAGCTCCCATTTCCTGAAGCCGTTGAACAGCCTTTTCCGTGGCAGAGCGGACTTGTGGGTCTAAACCGCCCACCATGTATTCGCGAGGCAGTCCGATCCGCAGGCCACGGATGTCCTGAACAAGGCCTGCGCGGTAGCCTGGCACCGGTTGTGGAACGCTCGTTGAATCCCTGGAGTCCGGACCGCTGATAACTTCCAGCAGAGTAGCTGAGTCTTCCACATTCTTCGTCAGGCACCCCACTTGGTCGAGAGAAGATGCATAGGCAACCAATCCGTAGCGTGAGACGCGCCCATAGCTGGGCTTCAGTCCCACGCAGCCGCAAAAGGCTGCGGGTTGGCGCACGGAACCACCGGTATCAGAGCCCAGTGATGCGATACATTGATCGGCAGCAACTGCGGCTGCTGATCCTCCAGAGGAACCACCAGGTGTGCGAGCCGGGTCCCATGGATTGCGCGTCAATCCGAAGGCTGAATTCTCTGTTGAACTGCCCATGGCGAACTCATCCATGTTTGCCCGGCCAAAAACAATAGCCCCAGCGCTTCTCAACTTCTGTATAACAGTGGCATCGTAAGGCGAAATAAAATCGCCCAGGATTTTTGACCCACAGTTGAGAGGGTGGCCTTTAACGGCCAGGACGTCTTTGATTGCGATTGGCACGCCCAGGAGAGGCTTCTGAGTGTGACTAATCCCGGATGCAAGTTCACGATCAGCGGCTTCCGCCTGCCGCAGAGCGTCTGCCGAATCGTAGCTCACAAACGCATGCAGAGTCCCATCAGTCCTGGTGATACGATCCAGACAGGCACTCATGACTTCGCGTGAGGTGACCTCGCGCTTAGCTAAGCGCAGCGTGAGATCTGAAATTGTCATTTCATTAAGCATAGCAACAGCTTAGGAGCAATTCATGCACGTGGTGGAATGCTCCGCACCGCAGCATTGTGGCTTACGGAGGTAGAGTGTCAATCCGCGCTTCAGTTGCCGCACACATCAAATGATACCAAATGAATCTCTGAGCGTTATTCAACTTGCTACAAGGCTGCGGATTACCCCACATTTCAACGGATAGATTGAGCAGAAGCCCGGCAATCTGATTGCCAGGTAAAAGTCTGATTACCCCATGCGTACATTGATTAAACACGTTCTGGCTTCCGCGGACGCGCGGGAGAAAATCACAGTCAAGGGATGGGTGCGAACCCGCCGCGACTCCAAAGGATTTTCATTCCTGGAGCTCAACGATGGCACCTGCCTGGCCAACTTGCAGGTGGTTGTCGATGCCAGTGTTCCTGGTTATGAAGAGATCGCTCATTTTGCCACTGGTGCTTCCGCTGAGATCGAAGGCGACCTCGTGCCTTCACCAGCGAAAGGACAAAAATGGGAAATGCGCGCAAGCCGCATTCAGCTCTATGGGCAGGCCGATAACACTTACCCGCTTCAGAAAAAGGGGCATACTGCTGAATTCCTGCGCACCATCGCGCATCTCCGTCCCCGATCGAACCTTTATGGAGCGATATTCCGCGTCCGGAGCCGCCTGGCTTTTGCCGTTCACCAGTTTTTCCAGGAGCGCGACTTTGTTTACGTACACACTCCGATCGTTACTGCCAGCGACTGTGAAGGAGCAGGGGAGATGTTTCGGGTCACTACCCTCAAGGGCAACATCGATGAGAAGCCCGAGACTGATTTCTTCGGCAAACGCGCTTATCTCACCGTGAGTGGTCAACTCGAGGGTGAGACCTTCGCGTGCGCTTTGTCCAACATCTACACCTTTGGTCCGACGTTCCGCGCAGAGAATTCGAATACGACCCGGCACGCTGCCGAATTCTGGATGATCGAACCAGAAATGGCGTTCTGCGATCTGCAGGGAGACATGGATTTGGGCGAGCAGTTCATAAAAGCCATGGCTCGTTATGCCCTGGAAAACTGTCCCGAGGACTTGGCGCTCTTCGGTAAATTCGTGGATAAAACGCTTCTCGAACGTCTCCAGTTTGTGGTGGACCGTCCCTTTGTGCGTGTGCCATACACCGAGGCTGTTGAGATCTTGAAAAAGTCCGGGAAGACATTCGAGTATCCCGTTGAATATGGTCAGAACCTGCAGTCCGAGCATGAAAGGTTTCTCACAGAGGAGCATTTTAAGTCGCCAACGACGGTTTTCAATTATCCACGCGAAATTAAACCGTTCTACATGAGGCAGAATGAGGACGGCAAAACCGTCACGGCGATGGATGTTCTGGTGCCGGGCATCGGAGAGGTGATCGGCGGAGCTCAGCGTGAGGAGCGTTTGGATTATCTGTTGGAGAACATGAAGTATCACAAACTCGATCCCAAGGACTACTGGTGGTACGTGGATCTCCGCCGTTATGGATCGGTGCCGCACGCCGGTTTTGGACTAGGGTTTGAGCGGTTGCTTATGTTCCTGACGGGCGTTTCAAACATCCGCGACGTTATTCCCTTTTCCCGGACGCCGGGCAGTGCGGATTTCTAGCAGGGGCAATATGGTAGCGCACAGGCTCCTGTGCGCTACTCAGCCTTGGAGGGTTGCTGGCTGCTGGCGGCGATCAGAATCGAATCTCGCGGCTCGGAGCGACACGCACGGGTTTTCGCGCCGTGCAATTCTCCCATGCCCAGTTGAAGTGTTGGCGCGCCTGTTCGGCCCTGATCACCGGTCCATCGTTTGTGGTGTGCGCATCGGCAACCACGATGACATTAAAATCCCGGCTGGTTGCATTTCGCACTGTGGCGTCAATGCAGAAATCTGTGGCGTAGCCAGCAACCACGGTCGTCTCAATCGCATTGGCTCGTAGTAGATTCTCCAACTCGGTCTGGTAGAAGGCATCGCAGGCCGTCTTGCGCAGCGCTCGGTCCGTGGGGCTGACTGCAAGTCGTGGATCGAGGTGCCACCCAGCACTCCCTGGCTCGATGCCATCATCCGTGCTCCCATCATGCTGGAAGAAAACTATCAGGCCGCCCGCCTCGCGCGCCCGAGAGGTGAGCTGATTAATGTTAGTGAGGACTTCCTCCGCAGCAAAAGGAGGAGTCGCAGACTGGAAGAGTCCAGTCTGGACGTCGATGATAAGAAGAGCAGTGCGTGCCGGGACAAGTGGCGCCATTCCGGTCTTTCGCACTGCTGCAGCGGATTGTCAATGTAGCAGTCTAGGCCCGCCGATCGCGAATCGACAGCAGGAGATCGGCAATGACCTCACCACGCGGTTTGACGCCCTGGTTGCCTTTGCCATGCACGCGGACGCTGATGGCGCCCGCATCCATATCGCGGGGACCAACGACCAGCATGGTGTGCACCTTGCTTTGCTCGGCTTGCTGAACCTTGCCGTTGATCTTGTCGGCCGAATAGTCTCCTTCGGCGCGAACAAAGTTCTGACGCAGTTCCTGGACTATTCCAGCAGCGTACTCACACAGCCTGGGATCATCGCCGATGGTCAGCACACGCACCTGCTCTGGAGCAAGCCACAGGGGGAAGTTCCCCGCGTAATGCTCGATCAGGAACCCGATGAATCGCTCGTGCGTTCCCAGAGGAGCGCGATGGATGCACAACGGCGTCTTTTCGGTGTTGTCACGGTCGCGGTAGGTTAAACCGAACCGAGCGGGGACAGCAAAATCGACCTGGTTGGTCGCTAGCGTAAACTCGCGACCGATAACGCTCCAAACCTGGACGTCGATTTTTGGCCCATAGAACGCCGCTTCATTTGGCACTTCGATATAGTTGATCTTGGATTCCTGAAGAACCCGGCGGACCATGTCCTCAGTCTGTTTCCAAAGGACCGGTTCATCGACGAACTTCTGGCCAAGCTTGGCAGGATCATGGGTGCTGAACCGCATGACATACTTCTCGATACCGAAGATCTTGAAGTACTTCAGATACATTTCATTGACTGCGTTAAACTCGGAGGCGAACTGCTCCGGAGTGCAGTAAATATGCGCATCGTTCATGTTGAGCGAGCGCACGCGCATAAGCCCGAAGAGCTCTCCCGATTGCTCATAGCGGTAGCAGCAGCCATACTCGGCAAGGCGCAACGGCAAATCCCTGTAGCTGCGGGGCTGGGCCGCAAAAATGCGATGGTGATGGGGGCAGTTCATCGCTTTCAAGTAATAGCGATCTGACTCAGCAGCATTAGCCGATTCCTTCAGTTCCATTGGAGGAAACATGCTTTCGGCGTAATACGGCAGATGGCCGCTGGTGGTGTACATCTTTTCGCGGGCAAGATGCGGTGTGCGCACACGTTCATAACCGGCCTGAAATTCAGTGTCCTTGGCGAGTTGCTCCAGAGCTTCGACGATTGCGCCGCCTTTGGGCAGCCAGAGAGGCATGCCAGGGCCGACATACTCGGCATCCAACGCATAGAGCCCCATCTCCGCTCCGATCTTGCGGTGGTCGCGCCGCTTGGCCTCATCCAACATTTTGAAATAGGCCTCCATTTCGGTCTTGTTCTTGAAGGCTGTTCCGTAGATGCGCTGGAGTTGCGGATTGCGCTCGTCACCCTTGTAATAGGCGCTGGCTACTGACGTGAGTTTGAAGGCGCCGATGTTGCCCGTCCGCATTACGTGAGGGCCGGCACACAAATCAACGAAGTCGCCATTCTTGAAATACGAAATAGGTTCGCTCTCTGGAATGTCCTGAAGGTTCCCGAGCTTGAATTTGCTGGCATTGCCCGGGCGGTCGGTGAGGCCACCCAACCGGCCGCTTTCTGCATCCTTGATCGCCTGACCACGTGTTACCACCACCTTTTCAAAAACGTGGTTGGCCTTAATCTCCTTCTTCATTTCCTCCTCGATTTTGAGGAAATCGTCAGGCGAGATTCTGTGGGAGAGTTCTACGTCGTAGTAAAAGCCGTTCTCGACCGGCGGGCCGGCTGCGAACTGTGCCTCGGGCCACAAGCGCAAAATCGCGGTAGCCAGGACGTGAGCGCAGGAATGCCTGATACGCTCCAACTCCGACATTTTATTACGATCGTCCAGTGTCTTGCGATCCGCCTGAGGAATATTCTCTGTTTCCATAAATTTGATGGTCCCGGGAACTCGGCAAACAAAAACGCCTCGAGGGTCAATCGAGGCGTAAGCATCCATTCCATTGGGAATGAATGCTAAATCGTAGTTGTCGTGTTCAGTTTTGAACCCACGAGTAGAACTTACGGAACCTTGGCCCGGTTGGCAACGCGATTTTGACAAGCGACAAACTGGCGTCGTGTCAGGGGCTAGCCCGGACTGGCAGCCTTGGCGAGTAATCGGAGTAAACTGCTTGGTAAGACTTGAGTGGGCTCAAACGCCGGCGGTACGGAACATCTGCTCATCACGAACAGCCGGCGTGGCCCTTTAGAGAGGTAGCGGGGCGCACCAAAGGAGAAATGCGCATCCGACGCGGCGAGTTTGGAACTCGGTGTTATGCGGTGCCGGCGGAGTCTATCGCTACTTGCCCTAAAATTCATAAAGGGTTCGACGTAGCGCCGTGAACAAAATTCACGTCACCGCCTCGGGCATGCACCGTAAAAGGGGCTGGGGTGAACCCCGTAGAGGTTCATTTTGAATGCTTATTGCCCCATAGCTCTGTAAAAGCGCAGTTTCTGTCCAGGCGCTGACTGGTCCTCCACGGTGACGTTGCCGGAACCGGAGGCCGTGACTGTGCCCAGATTATACCAGGTGGCCAAATTGGTTGAGTACTGAACCTGGTAGTTCCGGTTCGGTATGGCGGAGAGGTTAAAGCGCACCAAACCGTTGGGTAGTACTTGAGGCGGCCCGAGAATAGTGTCTGGAATAGAAACAGATCCTGCCAGGCTGAGCTGGATTCTGCCGGAGGCTCCGTTATACCCATCGACTGCGATGTAGTAGGTCGTGCCCTGAGAGGCTTTCAGTTTGACGTTGCTTCGATTGGTGTCGCCAAGTGAATTGTTGTCGCTGGCGATGTGGGTCAGACTGGAGACAGTTGTTCCTGTATATACCGCCATCAGGGTGTTGAATGGGGTGCCTGCGGTACTTAAGGTGAAATCACCCGAAGCAGGAGCGACCCAGCGCCACCATATCGATTTTCCGCCCGGATTGCCGGCGTGGAACGGTTCCCCGGACTCTTTGGTGAATCCCAGGTTGGTCCTGACAACGCTTGCAGAACCACCTGCAAGAGGCAGAGCGGTTACAAAGTCATCCCCGGCCAGCTTGAATGTGGCGACGAGGTTCTTGTGGCCATCAATGGTCAGCACGAGTGGATTGGCGCTGCTGGTGACCGAACCCGACCAACCAATGAACGAGTAACCAGGTGACGGAACTGGAGTCAGCGTTACAGTTGAACCCAGTTCGTAGCTGGGCAGGTCGGGTGTGCGCATGATCGTGCCTCGCGCCGCAGAGGTGAGCACGCGGGCGTGGTAGGAAGATGCGTCCCCCGGGTTGGTGGATTGTTGGTACTCCTCCAGGTTGCTCCTGGTGTCTCCGTCGGAATCGGCCTCGGCATTATAGCTCATATGCCCAAAGCAGACATATTCCCAATGATCGGGAAGGCCGTCATTGTCGTTATCGTCCGTTTCCGCATTTCGACCGTCCATAGTCAGAGTGAATTCTTGAGCTGTGGCGGTTCCGTTCGTAACCACCATGAAATAGGGCTGACCGGGAACCCAAGGCCACGTCCCGGCATTGTATTGTTTTGTTGCGGGATCCCAACTGCCTACGAGCAGGGCATTGTGGGCGCTGTTTGCGGAAGAACTCATCCAAACCCGCTGGTTGCGATTGGGAACTGATCCCTGGTCGAGCATCGCCGTCACATTTGCCACATGCGCAGCTATGTGCTTCCAACGAGTCGCCTCGGGAGGGACATCGACGCGGAACACGGCAGTCCCGTACGGTGCCAGCACGGTGTTTCCAGATCCTCCATAGAAAGATACTACGACTGGTTCCTGTGTAGGCGCTCCGTTCGTAGTTACCTGCACATTGAACGTGGCTTGTACGGGTGCGCGGAAGCCGAGATAGATTGGCTGCCCGGGACGGACCTGTGGGGTGGTAAAGGTGTAGGTATTCGGTGCGTCATACGAGCTGTAAGGCGGATAGTTCTTATTGTCGCTGTACCAATCCCTCGGAGTTGCCAAAGTTGAAACGCCGTTCCCCGGAGGCACGGTGTCTCTGATGTGCAGGACCACGTCACCGGATTGCTGGCTGAAAGTTACGTTGAAAGCCAGCGGCAGAGAGGAGGGCATCATGACCCTGTAATACTTCCAGTTGCCCGGGCGCACTTCCTGGCTTACCAAGGCTGAGCCATGGATAGGCAAGTCTGTTATGTCGCCATTGGAAGCTGTCAACCGGTACTTCGCCTGAGTGTTTCCGGCGGCCTTAACTGCGAGATACCAAAGCCCAGGTTTCAAGAGCGCCTCCAACTTGCCATCCAACGGGACCCAGTTGGCGTATTCAGTGTTGGTAACCGAAGTCATGGATCGCTCATAAATGGAGCCGGATGCTCCGTTGTCCCGGTGAGATAATGTGGGCACAGATCCGCCGCGCAGGTATAGATCGGGATTGCCATCAAGCGCTTCCAGAGTCATTTGGAGCAGTCCTGCATTCGTGGCCGGCACCTCTATGGCGTAATAGTGGAGCGAGCCTTGTTCCAAAAGAATCCCACCAGGAGGCAGGGGTGCACCGTTCGTGGCCACGCTGGAGTCGGCGAAATCAGGCGGTTGCACGCCGGGTGTCTGCACTGGATCTAAAGGCCCAGGCATAACCCAGGGTGGCCGCTGTAGCTCAAGCGGGTTGCTACGCAACGTAAAGGCACTGGATCCTGCGCCTTTCACCTCCACAAACCAGACGCCATTTGTTAGGTATGGCGGTGCGATGATCGCTGTTCCAGTGGCGAAATCCATCAATGTGCTGGAATCCTTGTCCGATGGCAGGACGTTGCGGCAGACCCGCATGCTTGGATTGCCGGAGGAGGCTATGAGATCAAGTTTCCAGCCTATCACGGGCTGTCCGTTATTGGTCGCTGGAACGATGAATTTGAAGAACGCCCGTTCGTTATTTTGCAGCAAGCCGGTGACTTCGTTGCTCAATCCATTGGTGTTTTGATCACCTGCGAAGTTGAGTTCTGGCACAAGGACCTCTTTGACGCGCAACGTGAAGGCGGCATTCTGGTAACTGCCCCCCTGAACTCGGCCCTTAACGACGAGACTGAACATCCCGGGAGTGGGATTGGCGACCGTCACGATGTTGGAGTGCACATCCACATAAGGGGGAGTGTTCTGGTATCCGGCCTGGTAACCGCCTTCATTGCCGTAGTAATCCTGAGCCTGCCCCGAGCCTGAAGAGCCTGGATCGGGCAACTGGGTGCCTGCGATGACGGCCGCTACTGGATTGCCGCTGCGGCCTTCCAGCATCACTTGGAATCCGTAGGTTCCATACGGCACTTCGAACTGGTAGGCTTTCACCTCGCCGTCCTCCAACGTCTCGGGTTTTGCCAGATCTTCGGAGGTGAGCAGTCCCATGTCGGTAATCGGCAATGGGCCGAAACTCGAAAGTGTGTAATCGCTGCTTCCCGACCCTATGCGGCCGGTCGGCGGATTCTTGCCTTCTGAAATGACTGCCAGGAAATTTGTGGCAGACTGGATGTTAGTAGTTCCGTTCTTCGGTAGAACAACGAAGTGCTCATTGCCTGGTTTTTGAAGGCCTTTGCCGCTGGTGGAATCTCCGGTAGCGTTTACAGTATCGGCGTTCGGAAGCGCATTTCTCAACACAGCCAGCATCGATTCACCCGCGAGGTTGGTCAGCTTAACCCGCCATGATGGAGCATTGGTGGGTATGACCACGCGGTAGTAAGCGGCTTGGCGGGGCATGAGCCCCAGGTTGGTGTGGCTGCCCACGAATGGCAGTTCATATACGGGAATAGAGTAAGGGCTCCCTATTCCCCGGCTCCGAAGGGTATAGCTCATGTTCGTGCTGGAGGAGTAACCGCGCACGCCAACGTAATAAGTGCCTGGCTGCAGCGGCCGGTTTAATCCAAAAGCCAGAATTCGACCGTCCTCAGAGGCAAGCCCGTCGGTTGTGTAGGTTCGTTTTGTCCAGTCCTGGGCTGGGGCGTACTGGCTATTAGTGGGCCAGCTATATGTCGTTCCGGGAGAATTCCAGCCGCTTGTTGTGGTTAGGGCGTCGGGAAGTGTTTCCCGGCGCACCACCATACGTGGAATCCCGCCCTTCACATCCGTCAGACGCAGGTCCCAACCGGCCGCGTTCGCTGGGATGTTCACGCGAAAATAGCGCCAGGTGGTTGGAACCTGGTTCTCAACCACAGAAACGCCTTGGTCAAAGTCAAGAGCCACATAGTCCGTGGCGGCGATGCGCAGGGTATAAGTGGCGTTGGAAAAGAACACCGAGGAGCCGAGGCTCCGCGCTTTGACAGTGAGGCGATAGGTTCCATTCGTCGGATTTGCCAGAGAAATGAAGCTGCTGTTGGCATCCAGAGCTTTCTCACCACCCTCGTTGCCATAGTAATCTAGCTGGACTCCGCTGGAAGAGCTGGCGCCAGGGGAAGGCACATTGGGTCCCGGGCGGAGCGTCATTACCGGATTGCCGGTCCGATCTTCCAAGCGGAGTTCCATCGATTGCACTCCTGCTGGCACCGTAAACTCATAAATCTGGGTTTCCCCACCTTCCAGGCTCCCGGCGCGCACCAGTTCAGTGCTGCTGACTGTGCCAAGCTGCACGACCGGTGCTATCCCGACACTCCTGATGGTGTAACTGCTGGTGTTTGGGCCAACCCTGCTCAGTAGATTGGTGGAGGCTTCACCTTCGCCCACGACCGCGATGTAATAGTAGCCGGCGAGGAGTTGCGTGCCACCTTCAGGTGGCAGCATGACGAAGTTCTCATTGCCTATACGGTTCATTCGGCGGCCTGCCGAATTGATGGCGCTGCGATCTTGCAGAGTTCCGATGTTCGGCAGGGTATCGAAAAGCACGGCCATCATATTTTCGCCGGTAAGGTTCTGAAGGTGGACCTTCCATGAAGGTGTGTTTGTTGGTACTAACACTCGGTAGTATTTGGCTTCTCTGGGCGGCAGGCCTGTAACGGTATCGGTCCCGTTGGTAAAGTTCAGGTCTTTGACGGGGATCGAGCGGGTTTCGCCGATGCCACGGCTCACCAGCGTTGCTGATACGGGCTCATAACCGTTGCCGATGACAGCTATCGTGTATAAGCCGGGTTGTAGGGGACGGCCGCGGCCCATAGCGAGCAAGCGTCCCGTCTCATTTGTGCCGACGGCTGATTCGGGACGACCGGTCCAATCTGTGCCCGGAAACCATTGCGCACCTACCGGCCAGAAGGACATGGTGGAGGGGTCTGAATTGAAATCGGCTGTTTGGAGCTTGATGGGCAGTGCCTCTAGCCGGACGACAATTCTGGGGTTGCCGGAAAGCACATTTGTTAGCCGCAAATCCCAGCCCATCGCGTCTTCCGGGACCTCAACCTTGTAGAAACTGCCGTACTCCGATGCGTCGGTTTGAATGGTGGCGGTGCCGCCGTCGAACGCAAGTGACCCTGGGAGGATTTGAACAACCTTAAGGGTGAATGATGAATTGTACCAATTGGTGCCCAACTGGCGCGACTTCACTATTACGGTCTGATCACGGGCCGCGCCGTCCCAAATGATCCTGTAATTGCTGGCCACTGAATTGGCGGTTGCTCCGCCGTCATTACCATAATAGTCACCCCCGTAACCGGGATCGGGAAGGTCCGCTCCGGCGTGCGATACCATGACAGGGTTGCCGATCGTGTCTTCAAGGCGAAGATAGAATCCCATCGTCGTGGGCAAAGTGGTGAAATGGAAGGCTATTGATTCACCAGCTTCGACATAGCCATTGGTGCTCAACTCGGGTCCCAACAGAAAGCCCAGGTCGATCTCCGGCATGGTGCCGACACTCTCCAGAACGAAATCGGTCGGTCGGTCGCCGATTCGATTGTCTGCGGTCGGAGACTGGCCTTCACCTACGACGACCAGATAATTCGTTCCTGCAATCAACGTTGCCATTGAAGAGGGCGGGAGCTGCACGTAGTGCTCTTTGGCGGGCTTTTGCACGCGCTTGTCCATTTCGCAGGAGGGAACCCGGTTTGTGGCCGCCACTAACATTGCCTCGCCATTTTTGGGTGTGAGTTGCACTTTCCAGCTTGGCGTATTAGCTGGGATTACGACCTGGTAGTACTTCGCCTCACGAGGCCCAACAGAGTTTGTGGCCTTGCCACCGTTCCAAACCAGTGGCGTCACTGGAATACTGCGCCCAGGACCAATCCATCGGCTCAGAATCTGGTAGCTCATCTCATTGGTGGTGGTGGCCTGGTTAACCACACCAATATAGTATTTGCCGGGTTGCAATGGGCGTCCCACACCCAACGAGAGAATGCGGCCATCTTCGTTGATTGTTCCATCAACATTCCAGGAGCGTTTGGTCCAATCGGCCCCGGCGGCCAACTGCTGCCCGGAAGTCCACGTGGTTGCGATCTGTTGGACGGTTGAGTTAAAACTCGTCGGCAGCAACTCACGGCGCATCACGAGACGAGGCATGCCGGAGGTTACATTCTGCAGGCGAATCTCCAGTCCGAGAATCGGTCCGGGCGCGTTGTCACCGCGAACATCGGCCTCCGTCAGCTCTACCGAAAAGAATTCCCACCGCCCGTTTTCGATATTTGTGCGAGTCTGGGCCACGTTGTCAACCAAGGGCTGCGGCTGGGTGCTTTGGGTTGTCAGCACAAAGCGTCCCATGCGGTTGCTCGGGCTGTAGATGCCAATGTAGTAGATGTCGGATTGGTGGTCTGGGTCTTGCAGGAAGGAGCCGAGGCTCAAGCGGTCGTAATACGTCTTGACTAAAGGGTTTGGATCACGGAAGTTCCAAATACTTGGCGCAGCGTTGCGCCGCAGGGCAATCCGGGTTCCAGGCACCGAGTTGGATAGCAGCATGGTCCAGCAGAGGCTGTTGGTCTGCTGCCGGATATCTGCAACACGGTAATATCTCCACCCCACCCGCTCTGGATCATCGTTGGTGATCGTCGTTAGGTAATCGATGTCCGTTACCACTGCCGGACCATTCTGAAGAACGAAATGATGGCTGTTCGTTGTGATCGTGTTTGTGCAGTAAACGGTGATATAGAAGGTGCCGTCGCTTAAGACAGGGGGAACAAGGGTAATGTTGTCCACCGTGTTCGTGCCCATCAGGTCCGAGTAGGCGTCGTTGTATCCTTCGTTAGGAACAAAATTACGACGAACGGCAAAGTTGGGATTGCCGTTGGTGGACGGCAGGTACATTTGCCAAGCCAATTGTGCTGAGGGAACGACCACACGATATGTGGAATAGCCATACCCAAGGTTGTTGGAGGTGATTGTCTCGCCGAAATTAAGGGTTTGGACGTGTTGAGGGCGCGAGTCCAAATTGACGATGCTCCCCGGAGCTCCCGGAATCCCCAGGTAATATTGGCCCACGGTCAGAGCCGGAGGAACCATGAGCATTTGTCCGAACTGACTCTGCTCTTTTGCGTTCTCCAGCGGCACTGTGGATCTGCGGACCAGGATCGGATTGGTTCCCCCGTCCAAATACAGGCGCCACGCCAGCATATCGGCTGTTGTGCTCGTGCGAAAGAACCGTATGCCCTCGGGACCGATTTGCATGGGACCACTCCCACTTGAGCCATCTGCGGCGACAGTTCCCAAATCAGTCACAAATGGTGCACCCGAAACCAATGCGAAAGGCGCGTTGGCCTTTGCCCGAACAAGAATATACCAGTCTTCGCTCGGCAGAAACTGAGTGGTCAATCCTAAGACCATACCGTCTGCTCCCTGGCGTTCGGATTTGAAATCGGCTAAAGCTGGGGTCGGCAAGGTGCCTTTGCTCAAGTAAACATTCGCATCGTTGGTGCCAAGGAGTCGAAGCGCGGTGCGCCATGCCCCTGCGGACGGGTTTGCAGTAACAATCTTGAAGTAATAATCCCCTGCGATCCCACTTAAGTTGGTGTAACCCAGCGTGCCAGTGTCTTCTGTGCCTGGATCCCAGCTCAGAATGATCGGGATCACGGGGGCGACCCGCAAAGTATATTCCGTCCCGTCGGTTGGAGCACTGGCCCCGAACACGCCTATATAATAGACGCCTGCCAACCCCTCAACGGAGTTAAACGCAATACTATCATTGGTCCCCCCGGAGGCTTTTTTCAGGTAGGATGAAGGGGTAGGGGTCTGGTCGCGCTGTACATAAAGGTCAGGGCCGCTGGCGTTGGTTGAGTCCAGGCTAATGCGCCACATTGTATTGGTCGGAAACTGGACTCGGAAAAACTGGTTGCTGCCGCCTTGGATCAGGCTGCTGAACTGGGTGTTCAGGGGTTTGGTTACCGGCGTGCTAGGACTGCGGAGATCTGTCCGGTTGGTCTGCACAACCAGTTGGTAACGATGGCTGGCGGAGGTTGCCGGGGTTTTGATCCGGATGTGCCATGTACCTGTGCTCAGCTCAGGATTCTCCAGGAACAAGGCATTTCCCCGGCGTGCATCCAGAGACGCAAAGTCATAGGAAGTCTCGGTGGGTGTAACACCTCTGCGCAGCAGCAGGGAAGAGTAAGCGGTGCTATCGCCGTTGAGTGTGATCGCGACGTTCGTGACTCCCACTCCTACTTGGATGGAATAATCTGCCACACCACCCGGTGCATTCGTGCCGACGAAAGTCTGAGCATACCCCGTCGTCATCCAGGCAAAGGCCACGCAAGCCAATAAAAGGCGTCTCATTTCTAGATAGTTTTGTTGCAATTCGGGACTGAACCCACCGTCGAGAGTTGTGAAAATGACAGCCAACCCGTAACTCTCGCAGATCAAGCCGTGTTCGAGCACCTTTTGTACCGCGCACGATGATCGTTTCATCATTGATCGGCTAATGTTGCGAATACTTTACCTGCTTACTCGGGCAAAAACCTTCTCAGATCCACCTCTTCGCTGGAACTGAGCTGACAAAACGCCCTTTTCTCCGAGTTGCGCAAAATTTCCCGGCGTGATACTCAATGCCAAATGATGATGCATACGCCTTTGTTTTCGGCCCACCAGCGCGCGGGGGGGAAGTTGATCGAATTTGGTGGGTGGGAAATGCCGGTGCAGTACACAAGCATAATGGATGAGCACCAAGCTGTTCGTCAGGCCGCCGGGGTTTTTGATATCTCACACATGGGGGAAATCACCGCGCGCGGTCCGGCAGCCAAGACATTTCTCAACCAGGCGCTGACCAATGACGTCACGCGGCTCATTCCGGGTCTGGGCCAATACACGCTCATGTGCAACGAACAGGGCGGGGTGATCGACGATCTCTACATCTACTGCCTTGCCCCTGACGACTACCTGCTGATCGTGAACGCTTCGCGCATCCCGGTTGATTTCGCCCATCTCCAAGGCTTGTGGGAGCGATTCCCGGACAAAGCGCAGGTCGAACTTCAGAATATATCCGAGCAAACTGGCGCCGTTGCAGTCCAAGGCCCCGCGGTAGCCTCTTTTATTGACCAGTTGGTGATAGGGACCGCCGGTGGAGGTGCCAGCGTGACTCGTCCAAGTGATCTGAAAAAGAACCAAATTGCTGCGTTCCGCTTCACTGAGGGCCGTGTGTGGATCTCCCGGACCGGTTATACCGGCGAGGACGGAGTGGAAATCGTGAGTCCGGCAAGCCAGATTGAGGCTGTGTGGAATGCTGCGCTCAAAGCGGGAGAGCCCTTTGGAATTAAACCGGCTGGCTTAGGCGCCCGTGACACACTTCGCACCGAGGTCTGCTATCCGCTTTACGGACACGAGCTCGACGAACAAACCACTCCGATTGAAGCTGGTTTGGGGTTCTTTGTGGCTCTTGAAAAAGGAGAGTTTCTCGGGCGCTCAACATTGGCGCGTCAGAAGGCTGAAGGCCCAGCGCGCAAGCTTGTCGCATTCAAGATGATTGAGAAGTCAGCTCCGCCCCGCCCGCACTACGGCATCTGGAGTGAAAACCAAAAGGTTGGAGAGGTTTGCAGTGGCACACAAAGCCCATCCTTATCAGTCGGGATCGGCCTGGGCTATGTCCCCGCTGCACTTGCCAAGCCGGAGACTCCCATCGAAATCGAGGCGCGTGGCAAGCGAGCGCGCGCCCTCGTTGTTCCTAAACCAATTTATCGAAAAGCGAATTGACCCCGATCATTTCCAATACCAAGCTAGCTGAACTTTATGGCAAACGTTCCTGCGGATCTGAAATACGCGAAATCTCACGAATGGGCGCGCGTGGCGGCCGAGTCCTCCACTGTGGGCATCACTGACCATGCTCAGCATGAGTTGACGGATGTCGTTTTCGTCGAACTCCCCGAAGTCGGACGCACAGTCAAAGCGGGCGAAGCTTGCGCTGTTGTCGAATCGGTAAAAACCGCGAGCGACATTTACTCTCCTTTGAGCGGTGAAGTCGTGGAAGTGAACAAGGCGGTTGTGGATAACCCCGCGTTGGTAAACACGGAACCGTATGCAGGAGGCTGGCTTTTCAAGCTGCGCCTCTCGGCCCCGGCAGAGACGAGTTCTCTGCTTACGCCGGAGGCTTACAAGGCTCAGACAAGCGAAGGTTAGATCCGCGGCGGCCCCGGCTTTTCGAATAGGAATTTGAAAATAGGGGCAACCTCGACCACTGTATGGGTGTGAAACCGAAAAGGATTCGATTGTTCATCAAGCCCTACTGTGGCTGGTGCCAAAAAGCCATCCGCTGGCTGGATGACCGCGACGTCAGCTACGAAAAGGTTGATGTTATCGCTGATGAGGCTGCGTTCGATGAAATGATTAGGCTTTCCGGCCAGGATCTGGCCCCGGTCATTGATGTCGATGGTGAGATGCTGGCCGATTTTGGTCCCGATCAGTTGGAAGAATTCTGGAATAAGCTGGAGAAACGAAATGCCCGCGTTTAGTACCCCACGGTCTCTGGGACCGTTGCATCCGCCCGCAGCCGATCTGGCCAATAAGCCGCGTCCGCGCCTGCCGCAGTGGCTGCGAATCAAATTGCCGACGTCTGATCAGTTTGGGCAAACCCGGGCTCTGCTCGATGAACTCAAACTGCATACTGTTTGCCAGAGCGCACAGTGCCCCAATCATTGGGAGTGTTGGACCAAAGGCACAGCCACCTTCATGATTGGCGGAGACCGCTGTACCCGTGCTTGTGCTTTCTGCGCGGTTACCACAGCGAAACCGCTGGCGCTTGAAGCCGATGAGCCGGATCGTGTCGCAGAGGCCACGCAGCGCATGAAACTGCGTCATGTGGTTATCACGGGCGTAGCGCGTGATGACCTGTCGGATGGTGGTGCCAATCATTTTCGAAGAACCATTGAGCGGGTTCGCGCTCTGAATCCGCAGACGATCATTGAAGTTCTCACGCCCGATTTCAACGACAGTGATCCTGCAATCCAGGACGTGGTTGACGCCCGGCCTCATATCTTCAATCACAATTTGGAGACGATCCAGCGTCTGACACCGCGGGTGCGGTCAAAAGCGACCTACGAGCGCTCGCTTTCCGTCCTGTCTAAAGTGAAACAAAGGGCCAATGGCCAGACCTACACGAAGTCCGGCCTGATGCTGGGGCTTGGCGAGTCTGAGGACGAGTTGTTTCAGGCCTTGGCGGATCTGCGACAGGCTGGATGTGATATCCTGACACTCGGCCAGTATCTCCAGCCAAGCTTAAAACATCTTCCGGTGGTCGAGTACGTAACACCTGAAAGGTTTACGGAATACGGGGAGCGTGCACGACAGATGGGTTTCATGCATGTAGCGAGTGCGCCTATGGTTCGCAGCTCGTATCACGCGGAGAACGTCGGGATTCCAATAAGACCATGAGCCGGGCCGAAGGCTCGTAGTGTCCTTTCAGAAGCGGGGGCATCCAGGGGAGCTTAAAATGGACGAATCAATACTAAGTCTAAGTGAGTATCGAACCCTCACAGAGCAGGCGCCCATCCTGATCTGGCGGTCCAATCTATCGATGGGTTGCGATTACTTTAACGAGCGCTGGCTTGCATTCACAGGGCGCACCCGGGAACAGGAGCTGGGGAACGGCTGGACGGAAGGGGTCCATCCGGATGATTTCGATAGCTGTGTGCAGACTTACCAAAGCGCTTTTGCCAAACGTGAGGTCTTTGAAATGGAATACCGGTTGCGCCGTTTCGACGGTATTTACCGCTGGCTGTTCGACCGGGGCGTGCCCTTCAGCAATGATACTGGGGCGTTTGCCGGTTTCATTGGAAGTTGTATTGATGTTCAAGAGCGCCGTGACGCGCGAGAAGCGCTGCGAGCGGCGCAGCAGCGAGAAACCGACCGGTTGCGTCAATTGCTCCCCATTTGCTCCAACTGCCGCAAAGTCAGAGATGATCAGGGTTACTGGAGCGCGCTTGAACAGTACATGCACGAGACGCAGGATGTGAAGTTCACACATGGCCTGTGTCCCGTGTGCATTGAGAAGCTTTTTCCGGATCTGAATGAACCCCGAGTAGGACTTTAGTTTTTTCCCGCCGCATGCGCTCCGCGCATGCCGGTCACAGTAGCGTCTATCCTCAGCAGCTTTTACCCCTGCGCCTCCTGTCATTTGGGGTCGTGCCCCTATTGGTTGGACTTGCCCGGTTGGTCGATGGTTTGAGGATCTAATATGAAATTGAACAAGAATCGTCGCGAACCGGATAAGGATCAAGGCAACAAGGACCCCATCACAGGAACCCCGGGCTCGCACCCGATCGGAACGGGAATTGGTGCGGTTGGAGGTGCGGCTGCGGGCGCAGCAGCAACAGCCGCAGCGGGCGCAGCAGCCGGAACAGTCGTCGGACCAGCAGGCACGATTGCTGGCGGTGCGATCGGCGCGATAATTGGTGGGTTGGCCGGCAAAGCGGTTGCCGAGCAGATTGACCCGACGATCGAGGATGCGTATTGGCGTGAGAACCACAGCAAACAGCCTTATGCGCGTCAGGATTGCGCCTTCGAGGATTATCAAGGTGGCTATCAGACGGGTTATAAAGGATGGACTCGCTACGGGAACTCTGGCAGGCGTTTCGAAGATCTGGAGACGGAATTTAAGAGTGACTACGATCTGAATCGCGGGCAATCGCGCCTGGATTGGACACAGGCGCGCGCGGCCGCTCGTGCGGCCTGGGATCGACTCGATCAAACGCGGTTGGAGGGCTATATCGGCTATGATGTGGTTGATCGCGCCGATAGCAAGATAGGGACTCTTGAATGCCTTTGGTCGGATCAGACGGGAGATCCTACTTACATAGGAGTTAAGACAGGTTGGCTGTTTGGGAAAACACACGTAGTTCCCGCGCATGCTGCCCATGTGAGCCAGCGAGAAAAACGCATCCGCCTGCCGTACGAGGAACAGCGGGTGAAAGATGCCCCAAGCTACGAGGCCAATGCCGAACTAACGCCGCAGATCCAGGACGAAGTGAACCGCTTCTACGGCATGGGAGTCAGCACGGGACAAACCGGCGCTTCGCGAACCCAGCAAGCGACAACGAAAGAACGCGGAGCGACTCCTGAGCAGGCCACTATTCAGCTTTCGGAGGAGGAACTCAGGATCGGAAAACGGGAGGTGGAAGCTGGTGGAGTCAGGCTGCGCAAAGTAGTTCGCTCTGAGATAGTCAATCAGCCTGTTGAACTCCAAAAGGAAGAACTGATCATCGAGCGAGTCCCGGCTGATGAAGCCCATACAGGCCGGCAGCAGGCTTTCAACGAGCAGGAAGTTTATATCCCGCTTCGTCGCGAGGAGGCCGTGGTGCAGAAAGAAACCGTGCTCAAGGAAGAGGTTCGTGCGCGAAAATCGACTGAAACTGAAAAGCAGGAAATTCGCGAACAGATCCGCACGGAAGATGTCGAAATAGAAGGGCAGGGAGGCGCAAGAACACGCGATCCTCGCCAGGGCAGGGCAGCGGCTGATATCCGGGAGACGGCAGATCAGCCACGCAGCCAGCGATTGAGAGACAAAGAATAAATCGAAGCCAAGGAATGGGGAACATGGGGCGGCGGTGCAAACCGCCGCCCCATTTGTTTCTACCAATCTGTGACTTGATAATCTTTAAGGAACTTCCCCCAGATGTGTTCGCCAGTGTTAATGCCCGCAATGATCGGGTCCACAATTCGCGCAGCACCGTCCACGATGTCCAGGGGAGGATGAAAATGATGGTCGCGAACTTTTCTGGCAGCCACATGCAACGGGTCCTCATCCGTCACCCAGCCAGTGTCCACGCTGTTCATGTGGATGCCATCGGCATGGTAATCCGCGGCCGAGGTGCGCGTCATCATGTTCAACGCCGCCTTCGCCATGTTGGTGTGCGGATGTCGCGTGGTTTTGAACTTTCGATAAAATTGCCCCTCGACTGCCGAGACATTCACAATGTGTTTGTCGTGGTCAGGTGTCTGAAGCATGAGCGGCTTGAGTCTGGCGTTCAGGACAAACGGGGCTACTGCGTTGATCAAATGGACTTCGAGCAATTCGACTGAAGGCACCTCGGCCAGCATCATGCGCCAGGAGTTGCGGTCACGCAGGTCCACCTGTTGCAGGTCTTGATCGAGCTTGCCCTCGGGAAAAAGGTCTTTTTGTGCGAGCAATTCTTCAGGCAGCAATGGCACCTGTGAAAGCGCTGCGGCGTGTGTGATTCCCGCACTTGAAAGTTTATGATTCTGCCCCTGCAGTGCCGTCGATGCCGATGCTTCCGGCAACATGTGGTACCCGCGTAATCCTTCGTAATCGCCGAGCAAACTCTGGGCCTCTTTCGGCAGCGACTTTAGAGAGCCGGTTTCCTGCTCCATCATATGACTGTAGA
This sequence comes from uncultured Verrucomicrobiota bacterium, assembly GCA_942493075.1. GTDB lineage: Bacteria > Verrucomicrobiota > Verrucomicrobiia > Limisphaerales > UBA8199 > JBBQYD01. The sequence continues at coordinate 2,915,731 of OW818681.1, forward strand.
AGTCTGGAGGACGACGTACCGTCTGACAGGCGTTATTGATGATGAAATCCAGGCGCGTCCGGGTCTTGAACAGATGCTGGCAAAACGCTTCAACACTTGGTGTGTGGCGCAGGTCCAGACCAAAGATTTCGAGCCGATCCGCCCATTGTGCAAAATCAGGCTCCTTCGAATAACGCAGGGCAGAATCCCGTGGAAACCTGGTCGTCACGATCAGGTGAGCACCGGCCCGGAGCAGCTTGATCCCGGCCTGGTAGCCGATCTTCACGCGTCCACCGGTTAAGAGTGCAACACGTCCGCGCAGATCGGCCAACTCGGTGCGCTTGCGATAGTTCAATTCCGCGCAAGCAGGGCAGAGCTGATCGTAAAAGTGATGGATCTGGGAATAATCCTTTTTGCAAATGTAACAATTCTGAGCCTCCTGGACCTCTCCAAGAACGGGGCCTGGTTTAGAGGCATCCCCGGCATCCTTGATCGGCAGGAGATAGTTGGGAGTAGTGAAAACCGGCTGACGGCGGAGAGCACGAATCCCCGTCTGCTGCAGAACGGTTTGGTCTTTCTGCACCTTCTCCTCGCGCCGCTGACGTGATCTCGCTTTGACGAGACGCCGGCGCTGGGCGGGATCGGGGCAATAGATGTTACCGGCGGCCTGGAGCAGGCGCATGCGTTCCTCTACCGGCACATTGGCAAGTAGTGTGCGATCGTTGACCAGCTTTTCCAGCAATGCAGTTGCGTGTTTAACCTGGTCTGCCACGGACTGGTGTCCATTAGGCTGAATGGGCTGCAACTGACCGTCGGCCTGACCCTGATGCTCTTGATTCGTCATGAATAAACCTGAACCGTGGCGCCGCCATTTGGGCCGGTCGCAGCACGGAAGCCTAGTATGCCAGAATTGGATGCAGACAAAACCAAAATTCCGCTTGCTTTGAATCTTGTCCACTTGTAGCTTGGCTCGCCTTTCAAAACAGGCTTTAGTGCATCCATAGCTCAATTGGATAGAGCGTCTGACTACGGATCAGAAGGTTTCAGGTTCAACTCCTGATGGGTGCACCACTTTTCCCTGCGTATATGCCTTCCTATCAAGCTCGGCTAAACCGTTCCGAGTCGTACCCCGATCGTGCGAAAACATAAGTGCGTTCAGTCTTGAGTGAGGAGTGCCGTAATCCCACAGTAAACGCGTTGGGTTCGAAATTCTAATGATCAGAACTACTAATAATAAGATAAAGAAAGCGAACAGCGAGAAGGGGGTATGGTTAAAAGTAGGTGAGGGAATGCTGAGTTCTGTCCGGTGTCGGACAGGTAACCGAGCTCGTGTTCTTCGAAGCCCATGAAAAGGGGCGACCGCGAATAGCCCGGCACGGGAGTGCTGGGATTCGCGCGCCATTTAGATCCATCAAGTCCCGGCAGGGCCGACCGATTCGGAGGTTTTTACCTTAGTCAGGGCTAAAGGCCTTTGTTGGCTCTCTGGTGTGTCTTTGCAGAAACACAACATCCCGTTTGACGACCGTTATCTTCTGAGTGGTGCATAGTCGGCCGCCCCTGCGGGCCCTGCGGGGCTTCTACGACTCATTTCGACCGTTATTCCCAGCACTGCCGTGCTGAGCTACCTGCGGACGCCCACTTCCTGGCCTATGGGTTTTTGGAGGATTACCAGACCTTGTTTGCACGTCAGGGCGTAGCGATTCCCGAGGGTTGGCGAGTAAGCAAGTTCAGGAAGAAGGGGTGGCTTGGAACCGGCACGATGCTCCTGACGACGGGTATCCGCGACATTGATCGGACTGCGGAGTTCATTGACCGGGTATTTCCGGCCCTCTATGGTGAGCCGCAGGATTACAAACTGAGCGGTTTTTATCAATCGTGAATAGCATAAAGAGAGCTTGGGTGCTTGGGTGTTGCCGGCGCCACTTTGCGCGCTTTTCCGAGTTAGGATTGGGTGTGGCTAAACTCGGTCTTTAACCCACTGCAATAACTCACCAGCCACATGCAGATCATCATCATCGCGAGTGCAGTCTGGTTGGCCTTTTTAGCGACGTGCGGGGCTGCAACACCACTATTGCCTGGGACCGAGCAGGAGGTCATCAAAGCGTTTCTTGGGGACGAGAACACTATTCATGGCGCCTCCGGCGTGGCTATTTTCGGTGTTGCTTCCGCGAGCAATCTGGACTTGAAGGCCTCCTACGAACGCGCACTCAAAGGGTTGCTTCTGGCGGGCATGGACCGGGGGCCAAGCTTTCGCGAGGCGGTAGAGGACGCCCTAAACAAGAGCCAGACAGCAGCCCGGGTGGCGGCCTTTACAAACGCCACACGACAAGTGCACGTAGTTCCAGAGAGTCAATTCGAAGACCTGTTTTCGGATAACGACGCGAGTGTCGATACCTGGTTGCGCTTCTATGAGGAGTTCCCGAACTGCGGCGGGTTCGTGGTCGCATCCCGTGTGGGATTCGATCGGAATGCCAACCTGGCGGTTCTCTTTTATAATCTGAAAGCCCCATCGGCGCCCGGCGCTACACGGTTGGAAGTTCTTAGGCGCACAGGAGGAGGTTGGCGAATATCCGATACTGCCATGGCGACGAGGCCCCGAGGAACGAACTTGTTGGCCCTGACATGCCAGCTTCGTTTTGTCGTTGCTGCCTCACCAGGGACCGACTTGAGAGCTCTCAGATTAGTTGTGGCTGAGAACTTGGGCACGAACCTGGTTTGTTCTGTTCCCTCGTCATTTAGGCTTTCAAGTTCTTCACCGGGTTGGGATTCCGTTGGGTGGGTCCTCCAAATTGAAGAGCCTTCTGAGTTTGTCGGTCAGTTGTTGACCGCCGTGCAGGCCGGCCACCCACCTGCTGATATTTTCCGATTCGGGCGGTTTTACGAAGTCAGGGTCCCAGAGGATCTGATCGGAGACCTCAGCTTTCGTTTGCGATTCTAATTTATGAATCCTCACACTTTTATCGTGATTGCGGACAGTGCAGCGGTTTCACAACCAGACTATCCATTACTCGTTGTCGATTTGTCGGAGGATCGTAACCGCCCGTTCCGTGCTGTTGCCACGCAGATTGCTTCGATAGAGAATAATCTCTCGATTGGCAACATGGGTTTTGAGGAGTTTGCGGGATGTGTGGACAAGTCCGGAGTGTTTCGTGGAATGCCAGGGATGTGAGCTCATCTGACAGACCTGGTCGTCTCGCAGTCATTGTCAGTTCCGAGTTTTCTTGCTTCGCTGCCTTGGCCCCCCTTCGTGTTCGTAATGTCTAGATGTTTCTTTTGAGGCCTTCTCCTGTGTTCCCTCGGTTCCCCTCCTGTTCAATCTTCTTCCGCTGTTCCTGAATCTATTCAGGTTTGTTGACTTGGGTTCGAGACGATGCTGGCCAATCGAGCTGGCAGATCTTGAGCTGTATGCTCCAGCGTGATAATCGTGAGCGTCTGGTTAGTCCATCGATAAAAAACAGCAAAGACCGAAAAGCCTGGCACGGGTGCGCGGAGGATATCCGCCAGTTCGGGGGCCTCAAATCCGGCAAGATGGCCACGCTGAGGGTTCTCCAACAACTCAGCGACTAACTTCTGGGATGCCCGTACAAATTTGACAGCCACTTGAGGGCGTCCGTCCTTGATCCCTATCCTGTCCCGGTAGTGGCGGATTCTCCGGTAGAACGCGGGGTGAACCTGAAGCTTATTAACGCCCATTGGCAATAGCAGCCATAGATTTGCCGAACTGCTTGCGGGTTGTCACTTCCGCTGGTTCGGCCAGCGCTTCCCGGATACGCTCCTCGAGCCAGAGCGGGGGAGGTCGAAAACGGGCCGCAAACTGCGGCAAACCGATGCGCAATGCCTGTCGAATCACATCAGCCTTGCACAACTCCGCGACCTGCATGCCTTCAGCGATCTGAGTGTCCAGGTCGTCGCTGATCTCCATTTTGGGCAACGTCTTCACTAAAGCTATTTTAACGTCATTTTGACGTTATGCAAGAGCATCCAATCAACGACTCACGCGGGCCTGAAGGGGTCTCAATTCGGGAGAAGCCCAGACCAATATGAGCCAACCGAGGTAACGGGGAACAGGGAGCAGAGCCCAAACCGATTGTGTCGCCTGCGTCTTGGACTGCCGTAGTCCTCTACAGCTTTCAGAGGGTGGACAGCAAACGCTCAATTCACAAACTCTTGTAATTCCACCTGCACCCAGGGACAAAGCGGCGCTTCACGCCGCACCAAAAACGCGGAGCGCATTCGGATAACAATGAGCGCACCATGCATCTTCCTGGTTCGGTCTAGCGATTTCTCAAGATGCCGACGACAGACCTGGTCGGCTGACAGTCCCTGTCGGTTTTGAGTTTCATGGCCTTCGTTGCCTTGGCCCCCCTTCTGTTCGAAATGACTTGCTGTTCCTTTTGAGGCTTTCTCCTCTGTTTCCTCGGTTCCCCCTCCTGTTCAGTCCTCTTGATTGGTTCATATCGCTCTAGCGTTGTTCAGAGGCGTGATCTCTCGGCCCGAGTGATCGGTCACTTTGCGTGTCGCCTCATCATAATGGCAAGTGGTCTTGCGCTGATCGGAGATTTCAGCCAATGACAGCACCACCTGGGCACGAATGGCGAGTTCAATGTCAGCGTTTGGCCGTTTTCCCGACCGAATGCAATCAAACCAGTTCTTTTCGTGCTCACGAACGTCTTGCGCAGGAAGCCTCATGACGCTCTCTGGATCCACCGTGTCCGCGAACTCCTTCTCAGGCAAGAGATCAACCCGATCGCCACTGCTGTCGATAGACAGAGTAGCCTTATGCCCATAGAGGGCTGGGCCGGGGCTCTTTGCGTTCAACCAACTACACGTAACGGTGAGAAGATAGCCTGCAGGGAACTCCGCCAGCAGTTGCACATGGGCAGGCACCTGTTGGCCCGTCGATTTTGGCCTGTAAGGATTCTCTGGGAGATGATGAGATGAAACACACGTAACGCGTTTGGGGAATTCCGGTCTTCCGGTCGCCAGCATAAGGGGATGCAATCGATGGGCCGCCGCGGTGGCGAGCAGCCCGGCTGAATATTCCTGATAAAGCCGCCATTGGTGGAAATGAATCGGATCGAAGGGCCGCTCCTGCATGGGGCCAAGCCATTTCTTCCAATCTACTGTGGCTGGGGTCGCCTCTTTTGTGACCAGTCCACAACCGTCGCAGCCTGGGCCACCGTTTCGGCAATAATCAGCCTGTCCCCAAACAAGGGTGCCAATTCTACCAGCCTCGATCAGATCGGCACATTTGCGCCATCCCCCGGCCGAACAACTCTGCTCTCCGAGCTGAAAGACCTTTCGGCTGGCTTTGACCTTATCAAAAACCTCAAATGCCTCCCCCAAATAACGTGACAGGGGCGTCTCGCAAAAGACGTGTTTGCCCGCGTCCAGGGCATCGACAGAAATCTGTGCGTGGAGCGGATCGTGAGTGGCCACCAGAACAGCGTCGATATCCTTCCGCTCGAGCAAACGTCTGTAGTCGGTATAAACGTCCGCTTCCTTGAGGTTGGCTGATTTCCGTGCCCGATTCCGGCGCATTTCGAACACATCGCATGCTGCGCCGATAGTGACGTTGTTCTCCTTCGAGTGTTGATGGATGCCCATCAGGTGGTTTTGCCCACAGCCGAAACCAATTCCCACAAACCCTAAAACTATTCGATCATTCGCGCCTACAACGCTCATAGATAGATAGTGATCAACCTGTCTGGGGTCTGTTGTTGAGGCCGTGGATCATTCTTGAGAATCCATTTTCTTTGCCAATGGTTTTTTGTCAAGTGTGAAGAAGAAAGAATCCAAAAGAAAAGACCGGCCTCGTTCATCGTGTTGGCGCTCCCTGGCGCCAACACGATGAACGAGGGTTGAATCTAGGGGGGCGGTGGTTACCAACAGTACGGATTTCGCTTCGGTTGGCATTCCTGCATCCGAGTTGCAGAACCCTGCTATGAAACAGAGCCCTTCACTACGTCGCTTGCGTCTTGGACTGATGTAGTCCTCTACAGCTTTCAGAAGGGTGGACCAGCAAACGCTCGTAATTCCACCTGCACCAAGCGACAAACCGGCGCTTCACATGCGTTCACGCCGCACCACAACGCGTAGCGCCTTCGGATAATGTGAGCGCACCATGCATCTTCCTGGTTAGGTCTAGCGATTTCTCAAGATGCTGACGGCAGACCTGGTCGCCGCTTTCTCTTTGGTCAAGTCCGTCCTTGAACATATCGCTTTCAGATTGTCGTGCCATTCGATTGCAGCAATTCCACCGGAACTGGAATCCGTCTGTCGCTAGCCCAAATAATTGTTGCGTTACTAATTGCGTGTGGGATTCGAGTCTATTAACTTTGAACTGCGCCCCGTGAACATGGCTACACAATTTCTCATAAAAATTATTCATGAACTCCTTCCCTAGCTTCCACCTCGGTGGTGGAGGAATTCTACTGATCCTCGGCATTGTATTTGTCCTCACGCTTGTGGTGATTGGTGTGCTGGGCCTGGTTTTTATGATAGTTCGTTCGGCCGCTAACCGGCCCGTACGAAGACCGTCCACCCAACCGCCCGAGATCACCGCTCAGAAGCCGAGTTGCAAGGATCAAGAGCACATCAGACTCCTGGCCATTTTCCACTTCGTCTTCGCCGGATTGGCTCTGGTAGGGGTTGGTTTCCTCTGCGTGCATTTCGCCCTCATGCAAACTATGTTCTCGCGCCCGGAGATTTGGAGGGCGCCGCATCAGGTGATGCCGCCGAAAGCGTTTCTGAATATCCTTGTTTGGTCTTACCTCTTAGTGGGATTTCTCTTGCTGGCCGGGCTCGTCCTCAACGTGCTCTCTGGCTTCTTTCTTCTGCACAAACGGAACCGGCTTTTTTCGCAAATCGTTGGGGGATTGAACTGCCTGCAAGTGCCTTTAGGGACCGTCCTGGGAGTGTTTACCATCCTGGTGCTATCGCGCGACAGCGTGCGCCAACTCTATGAAGGGGAAGCACGACGCACTCAATGATTCGCAAGCCGATTTATCAACATCGCGGTTCTCTGACGAAGTCTCTCATCATTGAGGTGGTTCACCACTGCGTCGTTCATTTCATTTAGGTTGACCACTTTCTCCTGCAGGGATGCATCGTCCAGCGATTCGAGCTCAATCAGAAGAGCGGTAAAGCGCCGGATCGCTTCCGCTGTTTCACCTGAGCGAGCGTAGCAGTGGGCAAGTTGTTCGATGCACTTGATTCTGCGCCAAGGGGGCCAATTTCGCGCGAGTTCGACCAGATCAACTTTCTCGTATTCACTTATGGCCCGAGCGTAATCCTTACGATCATGGTAACAATGGGCCAGGTAAAGCTGCGCCATGACATTGGTCGGATCCCATTTGACCGCGCGACTAAACCAGTCGACGGCCCGTTTGAGGTAGCTCTCTGGATCAATGGTCCGGGATGGGTGGCTGTAATAAAGCATGCCCAGGGCGTGAGCCGTTGCATTGTCCGCAGGTGAAAATTCGAGCGCAGTCTGCAGAGCGCTCTCGGCATCCCGGGCAATGGCATGCCTGGCATTCAGGTCGGGAGTCATCCATTCCTGCATCCAACTGATTGCTGCGATTCCCCAGGATTGAAAAATCAAAACGTCTTTCTGATCAATGGAAGCGGCTGCTTCGTAAATCGCTGACAGCCCACGCCAGCCATCTTCAAAGGTTTCATGCTCCAAACCAATCGCCAGTGCACGCAACTTTCGGGCAGGGGTAATGGCAATCGCCTGTGTTTCCCGTAGAAAAGTCGTGAGCTTCTCGGGGGTGACTATGACCAACTCTGTTCCTGTGAACGGAGCCATGTGTGGCACGATCAGCCTCCCAGCTTCAGCAGAGGTCACCCCCGTTGCCTCCCAAGTTGCTGAGTTGGTATCAGTGGTCATGCCTGCACCTCTCTTCATCGGCTCGACCTATGGCTTTGCGACAGCCTTTCAAGTTCTGCAACAAGCTGAAGTTCGGCCTGGAAAATGTCCGTGGCTGCCAATCTGAAACCTTTGATCGGTGATCCTTCTGGTTTCCATGCAATCTGTCGCCAGAGCGCCAGAAGGTAAGGGCCGCCTTCGGAGCCAGCAATCCGTTCGAGCAGCGCCTCCCCGTAGGCTGAATAGGCGGCATCGCGGAGGAATGGTCCCGCAGCAATCCTAGCCGCAAGATCATTGGAAACAGGTAAGCCCGCCTCCTGAGCCAACCTGATTACACGGGAGATTCGTTTCTCCTTGGCGGCGTCTTTGTCACGTTGCCGCAGTTTTTTGGGGCGAAGATGGGATGCATTCACGAGACGGGCGCATAACTCGCAAAAACATCCGCAACTGCTCTCAAGCCTGCTGCCAGGTTTATCCACCAAATCAAAGGACGTGGTCACGTAGGATCCGAAGTAGTTGCAGAATGGTCGCAGGCGCTCTCGCTCGGGGCGGAATGCCTCTGGGAGATAATCGTAATGCTCATTGAACCACTCGTAGGTCGTATCGGCGGGATTCGCGTAACGGTGCGACCGCGCAAATGTAATGAGGCCGCTGTCAATGGCACTTCCCAGCCACAAGAGGAGATCGTAACTCTTGTGCTGAATCTCAACTGCAGTCTCTATCTGATCGCGTGGCAGCATTTCCATTCCGAGCAATCACACAACAACACCGGCGTGCTGCAGGAATTGTGGCTGAATTCCATACAGCAAGCAACTACCCGGCGCCGTGACTGCGCCCACAAACGGCGGGTGGCGCAAACCAAGGTACAATTGAGCAAGGGCAATGCACTGAGCAGAACTGACGAATGCGCTCCAAAGACTGCAAAAGCCCGGATCAATCATGAGCCAACCGAGGTCACGGAGAACAGGGAGTACAGCCCAAAACGACTATGGCGCTTGCGGTCTTGGAGTGCTGTAGTCCTCTAGTCCTCTGCAGCTTTCAGAAGAGTGGACTAGCAAACGCTCAATCGCAGACGCTCGTAATTGCACCTGCACCCAGCGACAAAGCGGCGCTTTACAAGCTTCGCGCGCGCACTCCACAACGCGTAGCGCATTCGGATTGTGACGAGCACACCAGGCACCTTCCTGGTCCGGTCTGGCGGTTTCTCAAGATGCCGACGGCACGCCCGGTTACGTCACAGCCTCTCTCCTGGAACGGGGTCACTTTCGCTGGTACCTACTAATCCATGCTTCGGGATCTTCCCCAAAATCCTTCCCGGTCTTCTTGCGCAGATCGCCTATGATATAGCGGATCGTGTTTGTCCGCGCACGTTGAACGATTAAGTTCAGGTGTTTGGCATCTGTCCATGATGGCTTGCACCTCAAAACGGTCAAGCATGGATAGAAGTTGGCCGGGGCAGCGTGTCCCTAATGTCGGTAGGGTTGTGCTCTTTTCAAAGAGTCGACAATATTCCACGAGCCGATCGACTTGACTTAATTTGGCTGCCGAATAGTCTGACTTGCAAACCAGCGTGGTCACCACGTGCCTGGGAAGGATTGAGAACCCACTGGCGAGCTTACTTAGACTATGGAATCCAAAATCGTTAAAACGCAGAGGTGTACGCGGTGGATTAGGAACATCCTCATTGTTCTGGCATCGCTGGGGCTCGCTTTTTTCGGATTCCTGCTGATTGAGCATGTTCGTGGGCACTTCGCGCTGAGTCGATATATCCGCGGCCTTCAGGAACAGGGCGAGCAGGTAACCAGAAAGGAGTTCATGCAACCGGTGCAGCCAGGTGAAAACGGCTTTCCGGAAGTCCTGGCCGCGGCCAAGGAATTGAAACCGGGCAAGCTGCTTTCAAATTCGTATCCGCCACGGATGACTCTGACACCTTCAGGCCGTGCTATTGTTGGCTTTCGAGAAGAGTCTTGGGTTGAGGATAAGCTCACCAACCATTGGGATTCGCTGGCCGCCGAACTCAAGACAAACGCCGCTCTGCTTCAACGGGTCCAGTCAGCCATGAAGAAGCCTGTGCTCAACGGCGGGCCTGATCTCGATCTCTGGTCATCGGATTCTCTTGCCCATTTGACTGCTGGCAAAAAATTAGCGCAATGGTTTGGTCCCCGTGTCGCGCTCGCGTTGCACGAAGGGCGGACCCGTGAAACCCTCGAAGATCTCCTGACCGAGACGGAGCTGCCGCGGTTGTTGGCGGCCGATCGCATCGCGATCAGCGAGTTGGTGCGTAACACGATAGCTTCCATTGCACGCGGGGATACTTGGGAGGCCCTGCAGGCGGAGGGTTGGACGGATGGAGATCTCGCGCAACTCCAGCGGGCCTGGGAGGGGTTGGATTTTGCCGAGGCCATGGTTCGAGCTCTTGAAGGAGAGCGGATTTTTGCTTGGAGTACCTATGAAAGGATGCGCCAGTCCAACAAGGAAACCTATAAACTCCTTTCCTGGACCAGCGAGTTTCTTTCGCAGGACGCAACAAGTTGGTGGGAACGGACTCTCCGGGAGATGCCAGCCGGGGACGCGACCGCCGATTTTCTAAAGGAACAGGTCTTCTGCCGTTTGTGGCGTTTCGCCTGGTTGGACCAGGACCATTTACATTACCTTCGATTTCTACAGGGATTGATTGCGTTAGGCCGAGATGCCACCCGGCACAAATCTTTACAGACCCTGCAACCACTCAATGAGAATTTGGTCCTCGAATTCAGCAACAAGGGGGTGTATGACAGGGCAAGGTATCACAGTGAAGTATCCGTTTCCTCGCTTTCTCGAATTCTCCACCGGGCGATGAGGGCTGAGACGGAACGTTCGATGGTTATCGCTGCCATCGCCATCAAGCGGTATAAGATTGGCCACGGCACTCTCCCTGAATCGCTAAATGCGCTCGTTCCGGAGTTTCTTACTGCCGTCCCCGTGGACTACATGGACGGCAAGCCTCTCAAGTTTCACCTGGAATCAGCGGGAGGATTCAAGCTGTATTCTGTGGGGGAAGATGGAAACGACGATGGTGGCGATGCGAGCCGGGCCCCCGATCGCACTCGGTACGGACTCTGGAACCGCAAGGACGTAGTTTGGCCCGCCCCCGCAACCGCCGAAGAAGTTGAGGCCTGGCGAAGCAAATCCGTTGAGGACTGAGCTAAACCTGAGCGGTTGTGAGCCAGACCTTTTCTGACTTTGCTGCCCTTTAGCCAAAGCGCTTTCGCCAAAAGGACTTCTTTAAGCCCGCATTAGTCCACGCTCCCGGTTGGGGTGAAGGCTGGGGATAGCAGCGTTCCATGCCAGATGAGATTGGCGTGGGGCAAGTGTGCGCATGCTTCTGCCGAAGGCGGGCGATACTCGAAACGAAAGCGCGACCAATCCTGGGTGAAATCCGCCACGGCCACCGGTTGCCCACTCTGGTTACCTGCTTTACTCACCGTCCAGTAAGGGTCCTTGAGGGAGACGTGTATTTCGTGCACCTGCCCAGGCTGAAGCAGCACGACGTGGGCAGCCTCGGGCTTCATTGGCGCCGCAGCGGAGGGTGCCCAGTTCCAGGGATTCTCGGTCCATGAATGTTCAGGCAGGAGCGCAAGCGATCGGCCTTCAGGCAAATCCACGATGGCAAGTGCATTCGAACTTGCATTGAGCAAACGCACCTTGGCTCCAACAATTCTCCGCGGACCATCAGGACGAGTCACTTCGTTTGTTAACGGGACAAAGCCCATCCCCAACGCGCACCACCGGTGATCTTTTAGCACGGCAATGCCACTGGCACTGACGGACGCCTTCATTTCCAACGGCACTTGGATTCCTTGCTGGCTGCGCCCCCGCTCCAGGTCCAAGCCCTTGCCCTGTTCGGTAAAGAACGCCTCCAACCCATAACGCACGCGGAGCCGATTGCCTGCCTTTTCAGTGCGTCCCCGCATAAACAGGCCACTTTCAGGCCGTTCTAATGTTACCGAGACCAGCTTCGCGACCTTGTCCTGATCCAGTTCAAGGGAGGCAAAGATAATGGTATCGGCCGGCAGCTTTCCAAGATCCATGTCCGCCAGTTTCCCTCGCAGCAGCGACTTTGGTACAACGGACATATCGTAACGCAGCCGCACGTAGTCACCGCGGAAAGGATCACGCGGATCAATTGGCGCCGTTCGAAAATAGATCGTCTCTCCGTTGCGAAGTATCCATTCACGCTCGCCGGCCATCCAGCCCAGCACGGCTATCTGCAGCGCGACAACAGCAATGATGATTTTAATCCTCATACGTTCCCCCGGGTTAAACGGCGTGCCGTGCGACGGAACAGGGCGCCTTCTACAAAGAACAAGGCACCCACCAACAAGAACACAAGGCCACGCACCGCAAGACTTTCGAAGAGATCGAAGTATCTCGCGACTGTTAGACACACCAGAAGTCCTGCCCCTAACAGCAGCGAGCGCAAAGCCCCCTCCCGGCAGCCCCGGGCCATCCAGGCTCCCGCCACGGCCAGGAATACCAGGTTGAACACGCCTGCGATGGCCCACTTACTCTCCACAAAACTCGCAAGAGCAAAGACCTGGCAAACGATTGAGGTCAGTGGGAGCAACCAGGTTTCCAATGGCAATTGCTGTCGATTTTCTCCAGACGCTACGCCGGAAGGTGTTGGCCAAAGCACAGCCGCCCAGAGCACCACACACACCACTGGCGGGACCCACTCGTAGAGACTTGTAGTCATCGTTCGTTCGACGTTTTGGTGGTAATCCCATCCCAGGAGGTCTCCCGCAATCTCCGGAAACGTCAGCAGGTAAACGCAGAATAGAAAACCGAACCATCCAAAAAATGCCCAAGTGCCCGCGGCTTCAGGAAACCAGGCCTTTCTGCGCGCCAGGAAGGCAATTGCCACAAACGCCAGCGAGCAATTCAGTGCTACTCGGAGGATAAGGTCGCCATCAACCGCACTCACTGTTGCGCAGATCAAGAAGGCGAATGCACTTAGGGTTGCGATGAGTAATACCCGAGACCGCAGGCGCCACGCGAGCAGGACGGTCGCCACCAGAAGCATGACCGGCCCCCAGTGAATCGCGCGGTCAAATCCCCATGCTTCACTGCAGCCCCATATACACAACACAAACACCGCGAGCAGGGCCTGCGCAAGGGACGGCATTGCCCATGCCAGAGCCAGGGCGCCCAGCCCCCAAATCAGGAAACCGTTGGGGAAATGCTCTTCGATATGATAGATCTGTGCCACCAGCCATATTCCTGCGCCAAAGAGCATGGTGCCTAGCAGACAAAGAGCTTCGCCCAGTTGACGCCATCGCTCACTGCCGAGGTACAGACGCAACCCTCCCGTATGCAGGCCTGCAACACCGGCCAGAATAATGCCCAGCTTGGCGAACTTGTGAAGGCTCTGCCAGTTATAGGCTATGAGCAAGATCACCCCCAGACCGCCGATTACAGCGCCAAGTCCGGAAAAGATGATCATACTCCAGGGCAGGGGAGCACTCGGTTCTGGATAGAGATGGCGGATCTGCTCCGCCTGCTGGCCTGTGATCAGGCCTTCCTGCTCCCACCGCTTGGATTCCTTCCACAACCAGTGGATTTCTTTGCTCATAAAGATTCCATCGATTCGCAACCAGACGATAGCTTCGGTAATCAAAAGCTAAACTGGGCCTGAGAATCTGATTTGCAGGGTCATCTTACCATGTAAGGCCTCAAACTCGTGAATCAAAAAAAGATGCAATGGGTATCTGTTTTGTCGATGTACCTGTAAGTTCGCGGAACGCAACCGTGGAGACGAAATTCCACTCGAACCGCAAACTTAATGCGCATCATCAGGCAAACCTTCATGAGCAAAGAGGCGCAACAGTACGGCCTCTTCTGTCTGGGCATGCCGACCTCTCGATGGTAAGCCACGACCAGCCAATCTCGATGGTCTCCTGTCACCAAACGGCATAAGACCTCCCCCCAGGAGAATTCCTTTTAAAGTAAACCGGATGACAACTGCCTGAAACCCGAAAACCCGAAACGAGGCTGTCCCGAATTGAGTTTCCGGATATGCGCTGCAGCAGGATGCCCTTAGGCCCCTGGGACTCACCGGGGGGGCTCAGCAAAAGAGACTATCCTCTATCAAGGCTTGGTCCGAGCCAGCGGTTGGTTCGCGATCCCCGTCGAGGGCGTTATGGTAAAACCAGCCGGAAGGATTGCTGTGAATTGGTTGCAGTCAGATTAAGAGTTTTGAAGCCATCCAATAACAGAGGCGGTTCGGTGACCTCGTGCCATTCCGAGGTCGTGAGATAGCTGGAAGTCTCCAACCGGAACGGGGCAGGGTGGTTCGTCCAGGCTAGCTGCAGCATGGTTTCACCCGCTGGTTGGATAGTAAGCTTTGGCATGCCGACGACTGTATGCAGGGTGACTGTTCCCGTCGCACCATCATCGTCTCGAACGGTGATCTGGAGGGGGAAATAGCCGGGCGTCGGGAATTGGTGCTCAAGAGAGAACGTGGCCGTGGTTACATTTGTCAGGAACATGGGAGAACCATCCCCAAAAGCCACTTCAACACGCCAGGTATCGGCGCTGGTATCTTTTATGGTGAACTCCTGCTTTAGCTTGAGACCCTCTCCCGTCGAAAGAGGCCCTGAGGTCTGAAGAGATGGGGTGACGTTCAGAACGGACACACTGATCTTGGTTGAAATGGCGGAAGCTCCATCGAATGCCTCCACAAAGACGGCTTTGATGCCGTTATCTGGGAAAACGTGAGTGATCGAAGGTTCATACAGGTAATCTGTATCCCAGGTTTGGTCACCATTGAGATCCCAGCGATACTGAAGCGTATCTCCATCAGGGTCATTGCTCTGGGAAACGTCCAGGGTGAATGGTTCGCCTTCGTTCACTTCGATCTGGCTGTCCGCGACGATAATGGGGGCGCGGTTTGATGCTGAAGTAGCCCAAGCAGTATAAAGATAGAAGGAGCCGTCATCCAACACCGAGACAGTGGCGCTCGCGGCTGCAGTTATTTGGGCGGACCAGTTGCCGGCATCGAAGGGAGCGCGCCTGACTGCCACGTTCCACCTGGCTTGAGGAAATTGTGCCTTAAGGAGGTTGCGCGCGCCCTGCGCTCGAACAAGGGGCAGGCCGGTGAGAGACTCGAGCTTTCCAGGGGTAAGAAAATCGGTGATTTGGCTTGGTGTAATCGCGGCGTCCAGGTTACGGCTGCTGACCGCAACGTGACTATACCCTTCGCCAGTCACTGCTTGTGCGAACATGCCCTCGGGTTCGAGGGAAAAGCCGGTATCGAACCCAAAATTCGCTGATACCAGCACGCTCCAGTGCTGGTCCGGGAGGATATGGTTCAGGAAAGCCTTGAGCTGGACTGCGTGATCGGCAGAGCCATCTTCTCCCTCATGGACTGCGCTGGGCGAAAGATCCGCCAGCACCCTGGCAAAATCAGAACCCATGGCAGAGAGATTTGTGGCAAACCTCATGTTGTGAGCGATGATTGCGGCAATTGCGCCCGAGCCGGGAAAGTCCATGTACATCAGGCCTGTTGTGCGGTTCTGATTTCCATAGAAAAGGTATTTCAGATAGCGGTAATTCAGCCCTTCATAGCCGCCCACGCCGTTGGCGAGGTCGATGGGCCAAACACCTCCGCCCCCGCCGCTGGTGGAGTTCTCATACATTCGCTCGGTGAGGCCATTGGCAATGCTCAGGCACTGTTCAAGAATCGCAGCCCATTTGGCAGGAATCTCGAAAGTCGTGTTAACCTCGCCTGATAAATTTTGATATATCGCCTTTGATTCCAGGCCGCACGTATTGCAGTCGCTTCCCTGGGGAAAGTTCTCGATAATAACAATCTTGCCGCGAACCTGTCCCAACGGAATAGTAAAACTTCCAAAATCGTTTGTTTTAAAGATCCTTCCGCCGAACAGGCTGATATCCCGGTACCACTCGAAGGTTTCACGATAGCTTCGGGTGCAATCCTTTTCGGCTGGAACACCCGCATCGCTCAACTCGAGCAGAATGGTCTCGGTCGGGTTCTGCGCCAGAAATGCATTGCAGGAGGCCAGCACGTCCCCGAAGGAGGCGTTTTGATAGGCAATGCCATGGTAGATCTCAAATCGATCCTTATCGTGGCGCGCCCTGATATCCAGCGTGCGAATCCCTGCCCGCAATTGGTCATAGAGTGGCATCGACTGGGTCTTGGCAATGGGACCGCCATAGAATGCCATCGTGTCGTGTGTGCCGGGAAAGGAGAGCAAGGTGAGGGGAACCGAGTCGGGCACCCAGCGCATCCAGTTCGTATAGAATGTTTGGGGCGTCTCTCCCGTGTGGACTGCAAGTGGTTCGGCAAGGAGACGCACGGAGAGAGCAGGCCAGATAATAGCACAGAGTAGCACGCCTTTAACTACGTCAACAAAACACCGTCTGCTCCCGGAAAGCCAATGGTTGTTTTTCATCGAAATATGCATGCCCCTGGTTCGTGTAGAGAGTGGGGCCGAACGAAGATTACACGTTTCCTTCAGCCGTCAAGCGCAGGCCACCGGAAATCTATGGTTCGTCCGCAGATGGCGCAGATGGTCACAGATAGAAAGGGGGACTGAAATCAGACCGGAAGGCCCCCAATGCAGAACGACCGCATGCGAGGCACGCGGCGGTTAGCGTTCATTTACTTTGAATCAGAAGAACCGGAGAGGCAGCTTCACTTCGGCAGTGCAGCCTTGGTCCCCCACTCCTTATTTGGCTGGGCACCCATGGTGAACTCCAATGTTCCGCCGTTCTCGAGTTCGTCAAAGGGCAGGAAGGGGCTATCCCAGTTCTTTCCGTTCAGTTTCAAGGATTGCACGTAAATGTTCTGTTCGGAAAGATTCTGAGCAGTCATGGTGAGCGTCTTTCCGTTCGAGAGGTTCACCTTGGCGTGTTTGAGACCCGGGCTGCCAATGACGTAATAATCGCTGGCCGGACATACGGGGTAGAACCCGAGCACTGTGAACATGTACCAGGCGGACATCTGTCCGCAATCGTCATTTCCCGTCAATGAACTAGGCTTATTGCCATATTGGGTTCGCACGACCTCGTGCAGCCACTTCTGGGCTTTCCAAGGCTGACCGGCATAGCAGTAGAGATAGACGATGTGGTGGCTGGGTTCATTTCCGTGCCAATACTCGCCGATCCGGCCCTGGATGTCGTCCAGGCCTGCGCTGTCATTAGTTCCAAAGGTGAAGAGGGTATCGAGTTTCTCGATGAACTTCTCCTTGCCGCCCATGAGATGGATGAGTCCCGGAACATCGTGCGGCACATACCATGAGTATTGCCAGCTTGTGCCTTCAGTGAGATCGCCACCTTGAACAAACTCATGAGGGTCGAAAGGAGTCCGCCAGCGGCCTTCAGAATCTTTCGGGCGCATCAGCCCGATGCCTGGATCAAACAGATTCGTATAGCCTGCGGCCCGTTTCATGAAGTAGGCGTGATCGGCCTCTTTCCCTAAAGCCTTCGCCATCTGCGCAATGGTGTAATCATCATAGGCGTATTCCAACGTTTTCGAGAGGGACTCATTTTCCTTGTCGCAAGGGACCCAACCAAGCCGGGCGAAATCCGCGACGCTGTCGTAATCCGAGTTCATGGCCGTGGTTTTGATCGCCTGGTAGGCGCGTTCCGGATCGAAGCCTTTGTTGCCCTTCAGGTAGGCATCCGCAATCACCGGCACTGCATGATAGCCGATCATGCACCATGTCTCATTTCCGTGAAAGGACCACACAGGCAGCAGGTGGTCCACGCTTTGGTCATAATGCGCCAGCAACGAGTTGATCATGTCGGCGTTTCGCTCGCTTTGAACCAGGGCAAACAGCGGATGGGTGGCTCGGTACGTATCCCAGAGCGAAAAAACTGTGTAATTTGTGAAGCCTTTCGCCTGGTAGATGTTCTGATCGAACCCGCGGTATTGGCCGTTGACGTCCTGATAAATGTTCGGGGTCAGAAATGCGTGATAAAGCGCTGTGTAGAAAGTCTCCTTCTCGGCCTGGGTGCCTTCGATTTGAATACGGGCGAGTTCCTTGTCCCACTTGGTGCACGTTTCGGCGCGAACGCGGTGAAAATCCCAATGGGGAATCTCGACATCCAGGTTTTGAAGGGCGTTAGCGGCGCTGACAGCGGAGATGCCGATCTTGACCGTGATAGGTTCCTTCGCCCGGGTTTTGTACTCGGCCAGGAACTGGAGGTTAGTCCCGGCGGCCTCAAAACGGCTGCGAAATCGATAGGTGTTATACACCACCGGTTTTCCGTTCGACATGATCTGGCAGCGATCGAATGGGCGTGAATAGCGAGCTGCAAAGAACAAGTGACGATCTTTTGCCCAGCCGTTGACGAGATGAAAACCGGTGATGGTGGAGGGATCTTCCACGCGCACGCGGGACCAGGCGATGTTCCATTTGCCACCGCTGAGCACATGACTTAAATCGGTTAGAATCGAGGCCTGATTGGTTTCAGGAAAAGTGAAGCGCATCATGCCGGATCGTTCGGCAGCGGTTAGCTCGGCGATAACCCCGGACTTCGTCAGCTTGATCTTATAGTAGCCGGCCCTTGCGACTTCATCCTCGTGAGAAAAAGCCGATTGATAACCGGAAAGCGGACTGCTCTTGCTGCCCGCCACAAACTCGGGAGTGCCGACTTGGGGCATGAAAAGGAAATCGCCCAGATCAGGTATCCCAGTGCCCGATAAGTGAGTGACACTGAAGCCCATGATGGTCGGATCGGAATACTCGTATCCAGAGGCAGTCTCCCAGAGCATTTTGTCCGTGTCCGGGCTAAACTGAACCATGCCAAAAGGAGCGGAAGGCCCGGGAAACACATTGCCCTCGCCATGGGTTCCCACCATGGGACGAACATAGGTCGAAAGAGCTGTGCATTCGGGGGCGTCGTCCGCCAGGCCCGCTTGGGCGCTAATGAGAAGTGAAGCCGCAAGGCACGCCAGGGGCCGCAGAGAATATTCAGATGAAAACAGGTTCATTACATTGGAGAGGCGTCCGAGGTGAACGGACGAACCATGACACACGGCTTGCAGGCCAGAGGCCGTGCTCCATTGTTCACATCGTTCGCCAGAACCGTCAGATCGCACCGATGCATTTTCTGACAGCCAACGGTTGTGGGCAACGCAATTCTTGAATCCAGCTCGGACCCCGGTGGTCCTGCCTAATTGAATTCGTAATTGATCACGACATTTGCGCCACTTCGCCCGATATGAGTGATTGTTGCCGGGCGTGCAGTTTCCAGGCGGTAGAACTGGGCCTCGCTGGAAACCGGAATGGTCAGGGTCCCGCCGGTCACCGTTCGGCCAACCACGGTCTGGCATTCTGTATTGAATTGGTCTGAGAAGTTGAGAGCGTTGGCCGCATTTGCAGCAACGGTGAATGGCCCAGCTACGGAAGCTGCTGACCTGCACGCTACAGGATAGTATGCTTTCACAACACCTGCGGGGTTGGCGGGATCATTGACCAATGTTTCTGTCGAATCATTCAGATCCACCGAGTACAGGCTAAGCCTTGCGCCGCCACCGGTTTCCTCCCATAGACAACGCACCGGGTATAGACCGGAGCTTTCCGCCCAGAAATCCAGCATCGTGTTCGCAGTGGCATTTGGTGCTTCCCAGATCGTTGAGGCATTGAGGCTCCCAAAGCCCGAGCCAGTGTACAAACCGGCCCGGTCATCCGTGATGATGTGGAACCGATGGGCCCCCGCTGAGAGTTCCAAGTAAGCGTATGATTCCGCCGCGATGTTAGCGAGGTCGGCGGAGCAAAGCCCGGGAACATTATCAGGATAGGCGGCCGTCTCATTCCAGTTCAGCACCTGGACGATGCTGGTAGCTCGTTGATCCACTGGAATCTGGCCGGCGAGCTGCTGGCGGGCCCGTTCCAGCGTATTCGGCAGATTGCTGCCGCCATTGGTGCTTTGTGCGACGCGCACATCAAAACCAGGCACGCTCAAGGTTCCCAGCGGGAGGCTATTGCTCGCATAAAGGGTGCGATAAGCGGCGGTCCAGGTCCATGTGTTGGTATACCAGGTTGCAGAGTCTCTGAACACCACTGTGTTGGTGTGTTTGCTGCCCGGAGGTAAGATGCCAGGAATCGCATAGTTAATGGTTGCACCATCGAAATACTGCTGGCGGCTGCCCGGATTGGATTGTTTGTAAACGGACGGATCGATGAGTAACTCGGAGTTCTGAATCCATGTGCCATCCAGGTTCAGGAGGATCGACGAGCTATCGACAAATGTGTCGCGATTCAAGATTACAACGTTGTTCGTGATCCTGATGGATGTATCCCTGGTTCTGCCTGCCGGCGGAGGGTAAACGTCTGTTACCATCGCGGGCATGGCGCCGGCGGCAGGCTCGCTGGCAACGTAGTTATCGAAGGTCGCGCTGACCCCGTAGTCGGCGGGGTAGTCTTCGTTCATGATGATGTAACCGCTGTAACCGCCAACCGAGAGCCATGTTGTATCCACCCCGATGGTCGATGCCCAGGGAGTTTGAGGTTCCAATAGGTTGTATGCGGTAAACACAAAAGTGTATCCATCATGGCTGCTTGCCGTGAGGCGAATTCGATTAGTCGGATCGAACTTGGTCGTTCCGTCCTCCAAACGGCAGAAGTAAGCCTCCTGTGCCTCGTTGGTGGCGATGCTAATATACAAGTTCCCATACGCGTGCGAGTACGTGGCCACGTAGCCATCTGTCTTGCCGAGTCCCACATCATGGACATACCACATGAAACCGACATTGGGGCGGCCAACGGTTGACCATGCCAATAGGTCCGTGGCCATGTAAAAGCGATTCGTGTAACCGGAAAGCGGAGGGAAACTCGCCCCACGCGCGTTCTTAAGCCCGTAAGGATCGGCCCCAGTCGGTGCCGCTGTGAGGCTGTAGGCCTTGCCTCCTTTTTCATCGTCCGGGAAGGTATAGGTCGTGGCGCCGTAATACTCAGCCGGAAGGGAGTAACGCTGCCAAAACACGGGTGAGGAATCGTTCCCGTCATTGAAGTTGTCGGTTTGGGCCATCAATTGTGGCAGCACCGATCCAATGAGGAGCAGCGCGGCGCAGCGCAGGGCTAGACGGAGCGGTTTCGAATTACAGTACAGAGGAGTTGGGGTGGGGGTTCTCATAGCAGGCAATCTGTTCATACAGGCTTAAACGGTTTGTGACCACTTAACGGCAATCTGCACGACACTCGTCAGAGTAAACTTATGGGCTATGAGGCGACTCTAATACCGAATATAGGAATAGGGAAGGACTAATTTGTTGACGCAAGCGGCCAAGCCAAGCGCCGCTTCTCTGCACGAAACAGAAATTATTGCTGGCCGACAGGCACCAGCCGTATCGAGCGCAAGTTGATCGGTTCCCAGTGCCCGTTTACCGGTGTAACCTTGAGGCTGGCTTTTCCGGAGGCACGTAATTCCAGGGTTCCAGCTTCAAGCGTTTTGAAGGTTCCGTAATCGCCGGTGGACGCAGCTTGCGCTGTCACCTCCTGGCCCATGCAACTTATAACAAAGGAGCTCGCACCAAGAGTGGCAATATCGGCGAAAACTCGGAACTTGCCCGGACGGTTCACTTGAAACTCCCACTCAACCCAATCCGAGGCATCTGTCCAAAATCCGAGGCTGTCACGCTCTTTCCCCGCTTCATAACGGACATTGTGACCATGTGTCGTGGCTTCGATCGCGGAGAGACCTACTGATCCATCACGGTTCTGGGTGAGTCCGCGAGGTTCGATGTTAAGCGGTTCACGAATTTTGAGCACAATGACTGAGGCCGAAGCATCAGGAGCTCTGGAGGGCAGGGTAACGACAACCGAGTCTTCCTGTAGTTGGGTTTTGAGCGGCCTCTGCTTGCGGTCAGCCAGCAGGTAAGCCTTCTTCACGTGGTTCTTTAGACCCGGGATGGTGAGCTGGCCATCAGTGGGCCAGTCAAAAACATGCAAATAGAGCGTGGTCGTTTTCCCTGAAACTTTGGTCGTGCATCGGCCGAAGGGCAGTCGTTTGAAAGGGCTGGCCTTGGTGTCGTAAATCGCCTCCCCATTTACCTTCATCCATTTTCCGATCTCGGCGAGACGCTCGATGCTGGGTCCCGGGAAGGTGCCTTCGGCTGTGGGGCCCACATTCAAAAGGTAATTGCCGCCTTTGCTGGCGCAATCGATCAGGTTTCGAATCAAGGTAGCGGAGGATTTCCAGTTCTGATCGTGCCGATTGAATCCCCAGTGATTATTCATCGTCATGCAGGACTCCCAGTCCACTCCAGGTCCAAAACCCGTCGGAGGGATTTCCTGCTCCGGGGTTCCGTAATCGCCCACTCGTTCAGCTCCGGTGTCCATCCCTGACATGCCGGCGCGGCCTTTGCCGACGCGGTTGTTTATGATGATATTCGGTTGCAGACTGCGAACGTAATGATACAGATCCACGCCGCGCTCATGGGTCCATGCTGATTCCCATTCGCCATCGAACCAGAGGATTCCCAACGGCCCGTATCCGGTGATTAGCTCCTTAAGCTGAGCCTTCATGTACGGCACGTAGCGATCCATATCAGGAGTTCCTGAGGCCTTGTCATTCCAAGCTCTGCGAGTGCCCCAATCCGGGTGATACCAGTCCATGATCGAATGATAAAAGCACAAACGGACTTTGTATTTCTTGCAGGCCTGCGCCAGTTCCCGCAAGGGGTCACGTTTGAAAGGCGTGTTCTTGATGCACCAATCAGTCTGTGCAGAGGGCCACAATCCGAATCCATCGTGGTGTTTGGAGGTGATGACGAGATACTTCATTCCTGCGTCTTTGGCCATCCGTACCCACTGATCGGCGTCGAATAGGACCGGGTTGAACTGATCGGCGAACTTCTCGTACTGGGAGACGGGCATCTTGGTTTCCTCCAAGAACCATTCGCCGTAGTTTGTCTGACCATTCCACTCACCAGCCGGGACGGAGTAGACGCCCCAATGGATGAACATCCCAAAGCGCGCTTCGCGAAACCAAGCCATCCGCTTATCTCGTTGTGCCGCCGTTTCAGCGAAGGCATCCGAAGTCGTCAAGAGGACCAGGAGCAGAGTGAGGAATCTGAAAAGTTTCTGGATTTTCATAGTGTGACGCGCCTTCAAACTGACATCGGCGTGCGGAGGAGAAAAGCAAAATCCGCTGAGATCCGCGCAAGGTCAGAGGTCAGCACCCCTGGTCGGGGCGCTGTTTCCATCCGAACCTGACTGGAGGGCTTCGCTACGACGCCTCGGCTACTTTTTGGCAACCCTACTGGTTGCGCTGGGGCTGATCCGTTCAATCCTTCTGGCTGTTCAAAGCATTCTGTGGATGCGCGACTTACGCGGGATGGTTTTCAATTCCGGGCGCGGAACTGGGCACGTAACCGTTTCAATTCGCGCCAGGATTTGGAAATTTCGCCAATCACTTCCGAACGATCTATCTCTGGGTTTACCTCTGCGGGAGGCTGCTTGATGAGATTCTTGAGATAGCGGAGCCGCGCGCACAGCACGAGGATACGCTCAGCCGTCGGCCCCGGAGTGGAATGGCCCAGAGTTTCCTGGACCGCCAGGTCGAGTTCTTCTGATGGTATGTCTGGCATCTGCTCCTCAGCCATGTACAGATCCTAAAAGCCCCACCTGCTGCTGGCAACAACCTTGTGGACAGGAATAAGCCAATGGCTAGGAATCCTGGGGCACTGTCTTCTTTTTGGCAGCTCGTTTTTTGGGCGCCGCGGGTTCAGAAGCAGGGGAAGCTTCCGATGAAGAGGCCGACGCGGTCTTGGGCAGGTCGGTTCTTTCGAAGCCTTTGGTAATATTCTCGGCCAACAATTTCTGAACCAATGCCTCCGCACGACCTTCGGTGTGGGCAAACAGCGTGGTTACTTCCAAAGGAGTCTTTCTGCCTGCTGAGAAATCGGTCCAAAAAATCACAAACGGAAATGCACCCGCTGTGGGGGGACGTCGGCTAACTACAAGCTTTCTGACCGCCAGCGCCCCCTTGATTTCCTTGGCATACACTTCGCGCCTGACGATCTCCAAGGCAGGAAGGTTACGGTTGATCAGTTCGGGGGCAGTCATTTCGCGCCCACTGATTTGGGCAATTCTGACTGATTGCGTAGAAAACTCCTTATCAGGACGCAGACGATGAAAAGTGGGGAGAAGCAGCCTTGGACACGCTGCCAGACCATCGAAGCTCCAGCGTGAACTATTCCATCCGAACACCTGCTGGCCACTGGCCTCCTCATCAGCCGGCAGTATGTCCTCGGCCTCAAGTTCAACCACGAAGCCGGGTTTCACGAAGCGGATGGGGCGTCCATCGCTATCGCTCATGGCCAGCGGCGCATCCACCCGCAGCCCGGATAGTCTTCTAAGCCAGTCTGCACGATCCTGGTCGTTGAAGCCTGAGCCGACACGGGCGATGGATTGGAGTTTGATTCCGTTATCTTCCTTCGGATAGGCCAGCGCGGTCAGCAACGACATCATGCCTGCTGTTCCTTCAATCTCGCCTTCAACAAATCCAACAACCGCAGCATCAATCGTTCGGCGAGGTTTCAATTTGCATACCTCCGGACGATCAAGCCTGCGAATAACAAGGCCTTCCAGTCCACCTTGAGTCTTGCTTTCAAATAGGCCGGGCAAGGCTGAGCCAGCGACTACGCTGCCCTCCGCGCGATGCCCCAGTTTGCTGGGATCGTTCCCGGCCAGTTCTTCGAGCAAATTCCATATAGTCAGGAAATCCGATTGATGAACTCGGTAGTCTCTGCCATCCAGCATGATCACATCGAACACCGCCAGGCGCAGCCGTGCGGCATCTGCTGGTTCGTTCGAATAGCTGGCGCGTGTTACGTCCACACTGGCACAACGCCGTCCATCGATGGTCTCGCGCATGTATAGCTCCGCACGGAGCAGAGCCTTCTTGGTGCCGCGAGTTTTGAGCCGTTTTCCCAGTTCTTGCAAGCAGGGCAGCCCCACCCGGGTGCGCCCCGATGGTGCATTAAAAGTGAAGATATCCGGAGTTCTGCCTGCCTCGAAATAGACGAAGACGCCTTCGCCATCGTACTTGGTGTTTTCGAGAACCTTGCACTCAGCGCCGTAACGTGAGGAGATCTCGGCCGGAGTTATGGCAATGAAACGATTGGCTACCTCCGTTTCATACCTCTCCGCAACTTCCATGAGCACGCGATCGGTTACGCCTCCGCGCGGAGCGAATGCGTAGTCCCCACACTTTTTAGTTAGACGAGCCAGGTCAATCATGCGACAGGTGCCGGCGGTGCCGGCCGTTTAAGTTCTTGATCTGAAAGCAATAGCAGCAGGCGGTAACGCGCTGCCTCACCACTTCCTTCGATCTCTCCGTAAAGAAACCCGCGAAACGGCATGCCGCCGTCCCGCAGCACCAATGGGCCCGCACCCTTTGGACCGGCACCAACTAACGCCATGCTTTGCGATTCCTGGAGCGATTTGGCCAGCCCATATAAGAAGTCGAAGGTCAGCCCATCCGTGTGGACGAGTTGTTGCATGCTGCGAAACACAAAACGGGTCAGGCAGTCTGTGGTCGGCATCCGGCGCACGATTTTGAGTGGCACGGTGGTATCCACATTAGCAGTGCGAAAGACCCGGGGGCGGCGCTCTTTTTCCTGGCCGTCGACTGAGTAAACGACCTCAACCTCTTTGAAATCCGTAGCTATAGCTGTTTCGGGAGCAGTGGGGTCGAGATAAACCGCCGTGGCGTCACGTATCATTCGACCTGCAATCCCCAGGTCCAGCTCCGGGTTCCCATCAATGAGCTGCGCCGAGGTCGGGACGGGCATAGAAGTCTGCCCGTTCAGTGCCTGGACGCGTTTGATCCTTCCCGCACTGGTGACTTGCTCAAGAGGAGCCAAGGCTTTCTCGGAGGCGGGCGCGCTCAGGCCTACCCGTGCGTTGCGTCCTTCGTTTTCCAGGTGAATAGTGAACATAGGCTGCAATTACATCATACTGAAATCCAAGGGATCGGTGCCCTCCTCCGCATTTTCCGCTGATGCGTCAAAGAACTCGTAGGCCACGGTGCGGCCCACAAGAGGACAGGCCTTGAGTTGTCCTACCAGCAGGAATGCTCCATCGTCTCTTACCAGCAAAAGCGCGTCGCGCGGTCTTGCAGACTTGCGGTAATTGAAAGTGCCCTTAAAGAGCCCCGGAGAAAGGCCGGCAACTTCGAGCGGATAGACGTCTGTGGTAACGAATCGTGCCAAAGTTTCCTGCGGAACTGGCTCCAGGCGCTCGGCGCCTTCGAAGGAACTTGGACGAAGCTCCAGTTTTTGTCCCGCGCATTGAATCTCTGTCGGATCAGCCGGGGAACCCTCTGGATCTACGGAGGTTGACGCGACCTGGCTCTTGCGCAACGTCGTGCCGTCGGGCAGAAGCCATCCCTTCTCCAGGCGCTGGCCTCCTTGCTCCACGATATGCACAATGCGGCCATACAGATCGTCCTTGCTGATCTTGGATTCAAGTGCAGCAGCGATCTCCTCACCACCAACGCTCAGCTTCAATGTTTTAGCAGCCATAAGGGGAGAAGGAGTTATCCGCTGTGAGGCGGCGCCACTCGGGTTGGTATAGCAACCCGAGTCTTGGAACGCTTCGAGGAAGATTCGAAGAGCATTGCATGACTTCAGATTGACAAAACGCCCGACATTGTCAAGGAGGGCTGAACGTTAGGAGCCATTTAATTCTTAGTAGTCTGAGCAGCCCAGCAGCTTGGTCTTTTCATTTGAAGCCGGATCGCCAATGATTGCCGGCGATGACTCCAGTTTGCTTAATCACCGGGGCTTCCCGAGGCATTGGACGAGGGATCGCGCTTGAACTGGCCGGCCTGGGCTATGATCTGGTAATCAACTATGCTTCTCGGAAAGCTGAAGCCGAGGAGACCATCTCCTTGTGCCAAGCCCGAGCTCAGCAGGCGGGGCGTTCGATTCGGGCTGAAGCTTTTCAAGCGGATATTTCCCGCGCGGAGGATAGAAAGAACCTTCTTCAATTCGCTGAGGAGACTTTTGGGCGACTTGATGTGCTGGTAAACAATGCGGGGGTTGCCCCAGCGGTCCGCACAGACCTCCTTTCCGAGACGGAGGAGAGTTTTGACCGGTTGCTGGCCATCAACGCCAAAGGACCATATTTTCTAACCCAGGCTGCGGCAAATTGGATGATTCGGCAGATAAAGAGCCCAGTCTGCCATCAAGGGGCCGTTCCCTGCATTGTAACGATTTCCTCGATTAGCGCCTATACGGCCTCCAGCAATCGTGGAGATTACTGTATGTCCAAAGCGGCGTTATCCATGCTGACCCCCTTATTTGCCGTGCGCCTGGCGGAGCACGGAATACGTGTGTATGAGATACGCCCTGGGATCATCGCCACCGACATGACAGGGCCGGTGAAAGCGAAGTATGACGCACTGATTGCCGACGGACTGACTCCGCTCGCGCGGTGGGGCACTCCTGAGGATGTGGGCAAAGCGGTTTCGGCCATAGTCCAAGGGCTGTTGCCATTCAGCACCGGCGAGGTCATAAACGTGGACGGAGGATTTCACCTGCGCCATCTCTAGTTTCCGCATTCCAAGGAGTTACGTATGCCCATCAGCATTGATCAAACGCTGACTCATGAACAGCTTGAGCCTGCATGCAGGAAAGTGTTCGAACTCTCAGCTCAAAAACTTCACTCACTCGCAGCCGCATGGGATGCTGGCAAGGGGACTCCCGTTTTTACTGTCGCCGGAACTTACACGACCCGGGGATGGACTGAATGGACGCAAGGGTTCCAACACGGGTCAGCGCTGCTTCAGTATGATGCAACGGACGAGAGGGGGTTTCTGGATTTGGGCTGGCAAGGCACGGTTAAAACCATGGCCAGCCATGTCTCCCACACGGGGGTGCATGATCACGGATTCAATAATGTTTCCACCTACGGCAATCTCTGGAGGCTGGGGAATGAGGGCCGTCTTCCTAACGATTACATTGATCGCAACTTTCTTGAACTGGCATTGAAGGTTTCCGGAGCTGTGCAAGCCGCGCGGTGGACCACTGCTTCCAAAGGTGAGGGCTTTGTGTATTCGTTCAACGGACCGCACTCACTGTTCATCGATACGGTCCGTTCTCTACGATCTCTTGCGCTGGCTCACAAGTTGGGTCATGTGCTGATGGGCGAGCGCGACCAGCGAATTTCGTTATTGGAAAGGCTTCTGATCCATGCCCGAACGACGGCAAAATACAACCTCTACTATGGCGAGGGCCGCGATTCGTATGACATTCCGGGGCGCACGGCGCATGAAGTCATCTTCAACTTGAACGATGGCTGTTATCGATGTCCGAATTCACAACAGGGATATTCGCCCTTCAGCACGTGGACGCGAGGGCTGGGGTGGGCGATATTGGGTTTCGCTGAGGAACTGGAGTTTCTGACGACTATCCCGGAAGATGATCCGGCTTTCAACCTGCCTTCCAGCGTGGACCGCGATCGGTCCGGGGGACGCACCGCCTGGCTGGAGTTGTTCTTGCAGGCAGCGAGTGTGACAGCCGAGTTCTATTTAGCCAACAGTTGTACCGATGGCATTCCGATGTGGGATACTGGCGCCCCGAACCTGTGGCGTCTCGGGGACTATTTGAACCAAACCTCTGACCCTTACAACCTTTGGGAGCCGGTTGACAGCTCTGCGGCGGTTATCGCTGCCCAAGGTCTGATCCGCCTTGGTGAGTATCTGCAGGCTCGTCCGGGAGACACGAATGGGAGGCGTTACCGTCAGGCAGGATTGACGATCGCCCGCACCTTATTTCAAGCACCCTATCTTTGTGAGGATTCCGAGCATCAAGGGCTCGTGCTTCACTCGGTGTATCATCGGCCAAACGGCTGGGATTATGTCGCGCCAGGTCAAAAAGTGCCTAATGGTGAGAGTTCGCTCTGGGGGGATTACCACGCACGCGAACTGGCGCTTCTCATTCTCCGGCAGGCCTCAGGAAGGAGACGCTACACATTCTTTTGACAAGGTCACTTCTTCAGTCCGCTTTTGCGTCATTCCGGCACCTGACTCCATGACCAATGCTAGTCCGGTTCGTCGGCCACGGTCTGCGGTTGCCTGGCGATGAGAGAATCGACGACGTATATCGCGATAGCCGCCCAGCATAAGATAAAGCTGGTGGATTTCGCAGGGTCGAGTTGTTCGCCAAAAACGAGAATCGCCACCAGGAATTGGAGGCTTGGGCCAACGTATTGAAGAAATCCAATCGTGGAGAGTTTCAAGCGGCGAAGGGCGGCTCCGAAAAAGAGCAGGGGAGTCGCCGTAATGAAACCGGACAGCGAAAGTGCTCCCAAGGTCGGACCTGAGACTGTGGCGGACGGTAACCAAGCTAATAGGACAATGGCGACAGGCAGTAGAATGACGGTTTCCACTAACAACCCATGGAGGGAGTTGATGTTTACTTTCTTCCGGACCAGTCCATAGAAACCAAATGAGAATGCCAGGGAAATGGCAATCCAGGGCAGCACTGAGCTACGCCAGGCCAGGTTGATGACTGCCAGCGTTGCGACTGCGACCGCGGCCCACTGCAATCGGCGTAATCGCTCGCCGAGAAAGATCATTCCTAGAGCTATTGAAAGCAGCGGGTTAATGAAGTAGCCCAGGCTGGACTGGAGCACCTGGTTTGTGCTAACCGCATAAATGAAGATCAGCCAGTTTAAGGCGATCAGCACAGCTCCAGCACTGAGAAGCAAGACGTGTTTCCGGTTCCTCAAGACCGGCCCGAGAGCCCTCCATTCGCGCCGAAACGTCACAATGACAGCCAGGAACAAGCTCGACCATAGTATTCGGTGACAAAGAATGATCAGCGGCGGAACGTGATTCAACGCACGAAAGTAAAGGGGAAAGACGCCCCACATGGTGTACGCCGTGAGGCCATACACCAGTCCTAAGCGGGAGCCATCTGGTTCCGCTTTCCTGCTTTCCTGCTGATTTGCCGTTGCCACGAGTCCTGCACTTTAACAGAAGCCCGTGACTCCGCAATTCCTGCAGAGTTCAATCGTGAAAGGGTGAACTGCTACTTGATCACAAACTGCCGATGTCGCTTGAACACATCCCGAAGCGATGCGGACATTTCGTCCTGCAAAAGTTGCAGCTCCTGATAGACAGCGGATCGGGTTTGGTCGGGCTGGGAAGTTTCGTTTGCGTTCAACGTGACGAACGCATCAGTAATATCCGTGATATCAACTTTCTCGCCTTTGGCACGACGCCAGCACCAGAGTGCCTGCAAAGCCGCACCGTAAGCGGCCCCTTCGCTTTCACGGAGTGTCACTACTTCCGTATTAAA
The DNA here is from genome assembly GCA_942493075.1 of uncultured Verrucomicrobiota bacterium. GTDB lineage: Bacteria > Verrucomicrobiota > Verrucomicrobiia > Limisphaerales > UBA8199 > JBBQYD01. The sequence goes on from OW818681.1 coordinate 2,945,901, forward strand.
GATGTCTGCCATGATTTGGCGCCAGACCTTCGATCTAGCGCCGCCACCCGTCACTCGGATCTGCGTGGGCTTAACTCCCAAGGCCACCAGACGGCGCAACCCGTAATTCATCCCGAGCGTGACCCCTTCCATGGATGCCCGGGCGAAATGGCTCGCCTCGAACGTTTTGTGGTTCACACCCAGCCAGACTCCGGTTCCTTCCGGCACGTTCGGCGTGCGTTCTCCTTCGAAATAGGGGAGCAGAACCAGGCCGTTTGAGCCCGCAGGAACGCGCCCTGCCTCGGAGGCGAATCGCTCATGAGCCCAACCGAAGTCTTCCCTCACCATCTCGGTGGCCACCGTCACATTCATCGTACATAACAGTGGCAGCCATCGATTGGTGGAGTCGCAGAACGCCGCAATTTCGCCTTGCGGATCGATCACTGGCTCTTCCGCACAGGCGTAGATGGTGCCGCTTGTGCCAAAGCTTGCGGTAATGACTCCAGCACGGGTATTTCCGGTTCCAATGGCTCCCATCATGTTATCGCCACCCCCAGCACTCACGAGGATGCCAGGCTCCAGTCCCAGAGATTTTGCGACACCCTGGTGCAACATGCCTAAGGGTCCATCGCTGGCAATTAGTCGGGGGAGTTTGCCGGCTAATTCAGGATCGATAGCCTTGATGGCCGCGGTGCACCAGCGCCGCTCGCGCACGTCCAGCAATGCCGTGCCACTCGCATCGCCATATTCCATCGAGCACTCGCCCGTCAGCCAGAAATTGAGGTAATCGTGAGGCAAAAGCACGGTGGCAAGCCGTGCATAGTTTTTGGGTTCGTGTTTCTTCAGCCAAAGGATCTTGGGTGCTGTGAACCCCGGCAGAACGGCATTACCCAGTATTCGCAGCGTCTTCTTTGGCCCGCCAAGAGCTTCGGTGATCTCGGCGCACTCTTCCGTAGTTGATGTGTCACACCAGAGTTTGGCTGGACGAATCACCTCTCCCTGGTTATCGAGGGGGACAAAGCCGTGTTGCTGGCCGCTAACGCCGATTGCCTTCACTTCTCCTGGAGTTGCTTTGGCCTGTCGCAACGCCCTGCGAATCGCCTTGGCAGTGGCCTCGCGCCACGTGTGCGGATGCTGTTCCTTAGCACCGGCAGGTAGGCCTGGGATGAGGCCGTAGCTCTCTGAGGCAGTGGCCACAACCTTCCCGTCTTTAGCGTTCACGACCAGGGCTTTGGTCGATTGCGTTCCGCTGTCTATGCCGATTAAAAGCGTTCTCATAGGGCTGGTGGTGGATATTAGACGCGGCCCTGTTGCTCAGGAAAGCCTAATTCTTTGGACTGTCGGAATTCCGATACTCAACGAGTGTGGAAGGGTTCACCCTATGCAAATCGGGGAAATAGAGTGATAGTCTGAATGCGGAACACTTTGGCGTGAAAAAAGAGATACGTATCTTAATGGTCGAAGACGATTCGGCGGATGCTGAGATCACCCGGTTTGCCCTGAAGAAAGGCGGGTTGGCATTTCACATGGACCGAGTGGAGACTCAGGATGAGTATGTGCGCGAACTGGAGGAGAATCCGCCCCACCTGATCCTCTCGGACTATTCTCTTCCAGGTTTCAATGGTAATGACGCGTTGGAAATTGCGCGGCAGAAGTGCCCGGAGATCCCGTTTATCTTCGTTACTGGAACCATGGGGGAAGAGGTAGCCATCGAGACTCTGAAGAGCGGAGCTACGGATTACGTGCTCAAGACCCGGTTGTCCCGGCTGACTCCAGCGGTAAACCGCGCCCTGGCAGAGGCCGCGCAGCGCGTGGAACACAAGCGGGCCGCCGAGCAGTTGCGCCAATCACATGAGCAATTGCGGGCCTTATCTACCTACTTGCAGCGCGTTCGCGAAGAGGAGCGGACCCGAATTGCTCGTGAGGTGCACGATGAACTGGGCCAGGCATTGACTAGCTGCAAACTGGATCTAGCCTGGATTGCCAGCAAGCTGCCGCGGGACCTCAAGCCGCTCCAAGAGAAAGCGCGGGCTCTAACCGAGCATATTGATGCGACGATCCAAACTGTTCGTCGTATCTCAACGGAATTGCGGCCTGGAGTGCTTGACCATTTGGGCCTCGTTGCCGCCCTGGAATGGCAGGCCAATGACTTTCAAAATCGCACAGGGGTTCGGTGTGATGTGCAGAGCAACCTGCGCGAGGTGTTGTTGGATCAAAACCTGAGCACGACACTTTTTCGGATTTTTCAAGAAACGCTGACCAACATCATTCGCCACGCGGGCGCTACCCAAGTGGAGGTCAACCTGCGCCAGGTGGACCGCACGGTGCGCATGGACGTCCGGGATAACGGCCGGGGCATTACGCGGGAGGATATCAACAACACAACATCCATGGGTATTTTGGGCATGCGCGAGCGGGCCATGCTTCTCGGTGGGACTTTTCGAATCGGCCGGTCTTATCAAGGCAAAGGCACGGCCGTGAGCGTCTCCATTCCTTTGCCTGCACAGCCTCAGGGTTCTGATTTGTCTTATGAAGATTCTACTGGCCGACGATCACGCGGTGGTTCGTCACGGGTTGAAGCAAATCCTGGCCGATGAGTTCAAGCGAGCCACCTTTGCCGAAGCCAAGAACGCGCAGGAAGCGCTGGACCTCGTATGGAAGGAGAACTGGGACGTCGTCATCCTGGACATCACCATGCCGGGCCGAAGCGGCCTGGAGGTATTGCGTGAGATCAAGAAATCCAAACCCAGGCTGCCTGTGCTGGTTTTGAGCATGCACCCTGAGAATCAATTTGCGGTGCGGGTGCTTAAACGTGGTGCTTCCGGCTATATGACCAAGGAAAGCGCTCCTAACGAACTGGTTGGCGCGATCAAGAAGGTTTTGGCAGGGGGGCGTTATGTAAGCACGTCGCTAGCGGAAAAACTGGCTTCCTATGTTTCAACGGATTCGCAAAAGCCGCCACAGGAATTGCTGTCCGACCGTGAATTCCAAGTGCTTCGTCTGATTGCTTCCGGCAAGATTGTCAGTGAAATCGCCATAGACTTATCGCTGAGCGTAAAGACTATCAGCACGTACCGCACACGGATTCTTGAGAAGATGGGGCTGCGCAATAATGCGGAATTGATGCATTACGCCATCCATCATCATTTGGTCGAATAGCCTTTCTTAAAGGGCTCACGCATTTGTGGGGTTTGCCCTCCCTTCCTCTGAGGTTTAAACCCACTAACCACTTTGGCGCGCTGGCTTGTACTCTAGCCGCGCATAATGGAGACTAACGCTTGACGCTGAACTCCGTGCGCATCTGATGATGAACCAGGAATTTGACTCGAATGCAGGCCCGCTGCAAAAACGCAGCCCGAAAGGTGAACAGCCCCACGACTTTATCGACGCCCAGGGCTCCCGTTCGGACTCCAGTCACAGCGCACCCCGTCCAAAGCCCGCCCCAGGTATTGATGTCTGGACCGTCCTGGATATCGTTGCGCGCCGCTGGTTGTGGCTGGTGATCGGACTCTTGCTGGGAGGCGCTGGTTTTTACTGGGTAGGCAACAAGTTGATTAAACCTAAGTACACAGCCACCGGGAAGATGCTGCGTTACGAAGTCGCCAGCGAGCATCTCAAACTGAACCTGGTCTCAGCGGAAACGTTCGTCGGATTAGGTAAGTCGCCGGACCTGCTCCGCCGGGTCGGAGAACAAGCCACACCGACAATTCCTCCAGAGAAGATGGTTAAGCAGATCAAGGTGGAGCCCGAACCTGATTCGGAAATAGTGACCGTCCAAGTGGCGGCCCAGAGTCCCACCCAGGCAGTACATTTGCTCAATTTTTACATGGATGAGGTGGTCAAGTTCACCCGTGAGTTGCAGTCGCGCGAGGCTGCAAAACTAGGCAACGATTACCTGAAGCAGCAGGTATCTCAGCTTGACCAGGATCTTACCGAGCTGCACGGGAAGTTTCGGGGGGTCCCGGTCGCCTCGGTCGTCAGCAACAAGCTGTCGGAGATTGGTGGAAATCTGGCTGAGCTCAACCAGAGCCTTTCGTCCCCGGCTGTCCCGAATGCACTGATCGCCCGCCAGGCCGAGCGGCTTCAGGTCGCCCTTGGCGAACTGGACGATTTGATGCTGCGCTTTACAGATTTGCACCCCTCCGTTCAAGCCAAGAAACAGCAAGTCGCGGCACTTCAAACGCAGTTGGCGCAAGCTTCAACGAACAAGAACTTGTCAGCGGTTGCCCCCTTGATGCCGCGTTCAGCCCGCGGACCTGACTCGTTTGACCCCGAACTGGACATTATCCGGGCCAAGTTGCTGTCGCTGGAAGATGGAAGGGTGCAACTGGCCACGAGGCTGAGAGAGGCGGCTCTTTATGCGGAGAACCCGCCTGGCATCGTCAGAGTTTTCGCGCCGGCAACCTTGAGCACGGTTGAAAGCAATCTGCGTCCGGTCAAAGTGGGAATTGTTACGCTGTTCGGCAGCATGCTCGGATTGATTGGCATGCTCGGATTGATCGTTGTGACGGAATTTGTGGACAACCGGCTGAAGACTGCGGATGACCTTCGCCGGGTGGCCCGGCTGCCGGTGCTTACCAGCCTGGGGGATCTCAAGTCAATGAAGGAGGCGGATCGCGCCCAGTGGGCTTTCCGCACCTGGACCATGCTTCAGGGCAGGCTAAGCCCGTCAGCCAACCATGGGCTGGTGTGCGGGATAACATCTTCCAGTCCAGGGGAAGGAAGGTCCACGTGGATCAATCTCCTCGCCGAGGCTGCCAGCATGACAGGGTTTCGAGTGCTGACGATTGCGACAAAGCCATCGCCTTCGCATGTCAACGGGGACGGGGACACACCGGAGGCTTCGGCTCACAGAAATGGTTCTCCTAAGCCAACCGAAGATGAAAAGATGAAAACCTCACAGCATAATGGTTCAAACGCGCTGACCACGAGCGTGCTAAACTCGCCGGGACAAGTAACCGAGAAGTTTACCGGACCGGACTCCCAACCCATGGTTCACATCCCTCTGCCTGGATGGGTATGGAACCTGGAACGCAGGAAACAGTGGGGAGAGGCGCTGGGAGAATGGCGCCAGATCGAAAATCTCGTCATTCTGGTGGAATTGCCTCCATCGAATGTGCCGGAGGCGGTTCTGCTGGGATCCAATTTGCCAAATATGGTTTGGCTGGCGGATAGCGGAAAAGCCAAGGCCGGAGAGACGCGGGCGCAGCTTGAGACACTGCGTCACGCGCGGTGCAATCTGGTCGGAGCCGTGTTGAACCGCCAGAGCTCCAAAACGCTCAAGAGCCGCTTTCCACGATGGCTGAGCTGCTTGATGCTAGCCGGCGCCATGGTTGCCTCTTCCCAGGCGCAAACCGCAGTTGAATCTACGAATCGCTTCTTTTCCATCACCCATCCTTCGCAAAGGGCGGAGTGGCAAAAGCGACTCACGCTTGGACCAGGGGACATCCTAAACTTCGGGCTCTATGGGCAGCCGGAACTGGCTCGGGCCGATGTCGCGGTTGGATTGGATGGCCGGGTAAGTTACCTGGAGGCCCAGGACATCATGGCAAGTGGTGCGACTATCGATGAACTGCGCGCCCGTGTTGACGAGGAACTCGGCAAGTTCCGCCGGGCGGCAAGGGTCCTGATTACACCGGTGACTTTTCGAAGCAAGAAATACGTTATGATGGGCAAGGTGATGACAAAAGGAGTATATACGCTAGATCGACCAATCACAGTGCTCGAGGCCGTGGCTCGCGCCAATGGATTTGAGAACGGCCTTGTCGATCGGAATGTAATCGACCTTGCCGATTTCCAGCGTGCCTTCCTAATGCGGGGGGGCAAGCGCTATCCCTTGGACTTCGAGCGTCTCTTTCAGGAAGGGGATCTTTCGCAAAACATTGCTGTCGAGCCGAACGATTACATCTTTTTCCCCTCAACTAATGTCAGAGAGGTTTATGTCGTCGGGGAAGTCCGTTTGCCCGGCCCGGTTACGCACAACTCCAGTGTGAGTATCCTGTCGGCAATCACAGCCCGCGGTGGCTTCACGGATCGTGCGTTTAAATCCAGGGTGCTCGTGGTGCGTGGTTCCTTGAATCGCCCGGAGCGGATCATCGTGGACACCAAGGCTATCCTGCAGGGCAAGGAGGCCAATTTTAAGCTCCAGCCCAAGGACATCATCTATGTTAACTCCCGCCCGTTCATTCGGGTTGAGGAACTGGCTGATCTGGCTGCGACAGCATTCCTGCAATCTCTCGTGACCACTTGGGTAGGGGTGGATGTCGTGAAACCAATTCAATAATCATTCAGAAGCTGGTTCTTACTATGAAAACTTTTCTATCTGGGCAGAGGATGGGTGCGGGACTGTGGACTCTGATTGTTCTCCTGGCAGTGACTGGCTGCAAGTTAACAGTTCCGCCCGGCACTTACATTAAAGCACCTCCGCTGGCGCCCTCGACCATGGAAGCTGTCTCGTTCACCAACCAGATTGACCCCGCCTGGCTCCAGCCTCCGACCGACCTGTTTACGCTCGGGCCCGGGGACAGGCTGGAGATCGAGCTCCTCGGGGAACCCGCTTCGAAGGTGATAACCGTTGTCGGACCTGATGGGAAGCTCTACTTCCACCTGCTGCCAGGTGTGGACGTGTGGGGACTGACAATGGCTCAGGCCAAAGCCCGCATGGAAGATGCGCTCAAAGAATATGTGCGGGATCAACCGCAGATATCCATGGTGCTGAGAGGAGTGGAAAGCAAGCGCGTTTGGGTCCTGGGTCGTGTGCAGGCACCTGGTGTGTACTCGATGACTAACGCAACCACATTGCTCGAAGCATTGGCCACCGCCGGTGGTTCGATGACTATGGCAAATTACCGGGACCAGGAGGTCGCGGGTATTAGTGAAGAGTTGGCGGATTTCCGACGCAGCTTCATCCTGCGTCAGGGAAAACTGCTGCCGATAGATTTTCAACGGCTCATCAAGCAAGGAGACCTTTCCCAGAACATCTATCTGCAGCCGGATGACTTCATCTACATGCCTGCTGCCACCGCTCGCGAGGTCTATGTCTTGGGCGCTGTCGCTCAACCTCGCCCCATCCCTTACATGGAAGGCATGACGGTCGCCTCGGCAGTCGCCAGTGCGTATGGCACTTTGAACGGAGCCTACCTCTATCAGGTCGCAGTTGTGCGCGGATCTCTGACTCAGCCGCAGATCGCGGTTATTGACTATAAGCGGGTGATCCGTGGCGAGGCGCAGGACGTAGCCCTCGAACCAGGGGATATCGTCTATGTGCCTTTGGCACCCTATCGCTATATTCAGAGATACGCGGAACTGGTGGTTAACACCTTCGTGAGTTCGGCCGCCATCAATGCGGGCTCGGCGGCTGCTTCCAAGGGCTCAGCGTCAGGCGGGGCCGGGATATTCATCCCTGTCGGCAGCGGGATCCAGGTCATACCTCCGGTGGCACCACCACCAATTCGATAGAGCGGTCAAGGCATCACGTCCGGAAGACTTTCATGACTTCGTCGCGGAGGTGGTTGATGACTTTGACGGCGATGCGGCCGCTGGCGGGTTTGGGGAAGGGGCGGCCGCTGGCGCTGTGGAGTGGGCACGGATTTAGGAGGCATGGGGGAGCAAGAATGAATTATGAAGGGCGGAGTTCCAGGTGCATTGTTATCAATAAATATCAATTATTGCCATTTTTCTCTTGCTGACTGGAATACTTCGGTGAATATTTCGCTTGGCTCTGCAACAACCGAATCCTGACGTCATGCGTCAGAGGCTTATGTAGGTTGGGTGGGGCCATTTTTCTTTTTAGGTTTGGTTAATTCTTTGTGGTATTCCATTTCAGAGGGCACGAAACTCCAGTGGAGGTAAGGGGCGCTCCAGCGCTCCACCAAGCCACCCGGCAAGCCGGTTGAAATACCAACATTGAAGTTTGGTTTGATTCGACGGATTTCGGCGAGGATTGTCTTGTAAAGCCGATCCTTGGCGATTGTGCGTTTGCCACGGCGGCGGGAGCCGGGAGGCTTTTCCAGGTGCTTATCATTCAGGCGGAAGCAAATTGCGCCCAGGACGATATCGATGCATTGCGCGAGCACGTGGTCATGTGAACGGATTTCGGCGACGTTCTGGGGCTGTATGGAGAGCCCGCCTTGTTGGATCCTGGCATTGAGACCCATGATGAAGCCTTTGAACTGAGTGATAGCTTCTTTGGTTTGGGGAAACTCGTCGAAGTAGAGCCGCAGTTCGGCACCGGGTGAGCCAGCGGGGCGGCGTACAAGACCGAAAGCGTGTTTTATAAATTGATAGTAAAGACGGAAATAAGTGCCGTCGATTTGGTCCTGTGTTAGGCCAATGGGGACCTGAGCATTGTGGCGGAACATGATGCGCACGCGCAGGTGGTTTGAGCGAACTTCCTCAAAAAACGTGTGCATCAATTCTTCATATTTCGACAGGTAAGCGGCAGTGACCTTGGACCATTTCACCTCGCCGTGGAGATTAAGCCGTTGTTTCTCGGCATTGAGCCGTGAAGTAATGCGGTCGTACTGAGAGGAACCGACCAGCACGCCTCCGTAGAAATGAGAAAAGAATTTTCCGTGAATATCGGATTCATCGCAAAAAATGATGTATTCCGAGTCGCTCATTTCGCCTGAAGGATCTCGCCCTGATGTACGAGGGATGTCAAAAGTGAGTTAAAGTCAGAGTCTATCTCGAAGACGCTTGTGAATTCTGCGAAATCCCACCGGCCGAACTTGCCGAGGTTATTAACCCCGGGAACCCAGTAGGAACTCATGGTGTTGGCTTTTTCTTTCGCAGCCTCGCCACGGAATCCTTTGATTTCGATGATCAGGCTGAGCGGGTCATCGGTGCCGTGGCCGTCGTCCACCTGAACAATGAAATCGGGCAGGTATTTGTGGGGCACAGTAATCATGAAGGTAGAACCCGCGCAGTGGAAATACCCCCCGTCCAGCCACTGCCGTACCACACGTTTGAGCCGGCCAATCATTCCGCCCATGAATCAAAGAATGGGATCAGAGGGAATAAATTGCAGCAAAAAAGTTTGGCTTTGTGAGTGGTGGTCAAGTCAACGGATCGTGAGTCTTCGCCGATAAGGCCGATCGGCGGATGACTCTGAGGGGATCCACTGAGGTTCGTGTTACAGTTGCCCCTGCGCCCGGTTTGCGCTAGCTTGCGCCTATATGGACAACGAACCGACGCCGACGAATCCGTCTGTGCCCCCAACACCGCCGCCACCACCACCGCTGATTACGGCTCCGGTTGCCGCAACTCCGAAGCGTGGGCGCGGCTGGATGATCCTGGCCTTGGTCCTTCTGGTTTTGTTGGCGATCAGTGTCATGATGAACCTGGGCAACATTGCCTCGGGCTTTATGCCACCTACGCGCACGGTCGCATCCCACGTGGCAGGACCCCGCTTCGATGAGGTCATTCGTGAGGATAATGGCACTCGAAACAAGATCGCCATACTGGATGTCGAAGGAATCATCTACAGCGGCGCCGGAGACGGCGCATATTCGATGGTGGATGTACTCCGCTCCCAGCTCAGGCAGGCTGCCGACGATAGCTATGTCAAAGCGGTGATTCTGCGCATTGATTCTCCCGGAGGCGAGGTCCTCGCTTCGGACGAAATCTATCGCGCGATCCAGGCTTTCCAGGAGAAGAGTGGCAAGCCGGTGATCGCTTCGATGGGAAGCGTTGCCGCCTCAGGTGGTTACTATGTCGCCGCGCCCTGCCGTTGGATTGTGGCAAATGAGCTCACAATTACCGGCAGCATCGGGGTCATCATGAATACATGGAACTACCGTCATCTCATGGACAAGGTCGGCGTGGTGCCGTTCACCTTCAAGAGTGGTCAATTCAAGGACATGCTGAGTGGACAGAAACCACCGGAGGAGATCACTGCCAAGGAAAAGGAGATGATTCAGGCATTAATTGACGAGACCTACGGCAGATTTAAATCCGTTGTTGCCGAAGGCCGCTCCGGAGCCGCTAAGATGAACAAGGACAAGGCCAAAAACCGCAGCCTGATCAGTGAGTGGTCGGACTATGCAGATGGACGCATTCTGTCCGGCAACGAAGCTCACCGCATCGGTCTTGTGGATGAACTTGGTAATTTGGAAAGCGCGGTCTCTCGTGCTCGTGAGTTGGGTAAAGCAGGACGCGCCAACTTGATTCAGTACAAGATGCGCCACGACTTTTCCGATCTCTTCCGCCTGTTCGGTTCCACGGATGCTAAGAGTGTCAAAGTGGAAATCGGGCTTGAGATGCCGAAGCTTCAGGCTGGAAAGCTTTACTTCATCGCGCCCACCCTGGTTCGGTGATTGTTGAATGAGAAGCGATAGAGCCCTTAATTCTTTGGTGCGCCTCACAAGCCCGTGAAAGACGTAACGATTATCAACCACCCTTTGGTTCAGCACAACCTCACTCGGTTGCGAGACGCCAGCACGGGACCACAGGAGTTCCGGCGAGTTCTGGGCGAAGTTGCCGCATTGATGCTCTATGAGGCGACCCGATCGTTCGCTCTGCGCCCGGTGAAGATCCAGACGCCTTTGGCCCCGGCACGTGGCTTCCAGTTGCAGAGGGAGGTGGTCCTGGTGCCAGTGCTGCGCGCCGGCCTGGGCATGCTGGACCCCATTCTGCAATTAATACCACATGCAAGGGTGGGTTTCATTGGTCTGAAGCGCGAGGAAACCACTCTCAAAGCGAATTTCTATCACAAAAGTTTGCCTCCTGATTTGACGGACTTCGAAGTCATCCTGATTGATCCCATGCTGGCAACGGGCGGAAGTGCCGTGGCGGCCATGGACCTGCTAAGCGAGTTGAACGTTCGCCGGGTATGCATGGTCAACCTGGTGGCCGCTCCTGAGGGCATTCGCCGCGTGCGCAAGTCATACCCGAAACTGCCTATCTACACTGCGGCAGTTGATCGCAAGCTCAATGAAAAAGGCTACATCCTTCCAGGATTAGGAGATGCGGGTGATCGCCTGTTCGGGGTATAGACCTCCGCGATGGTATTTGGGCACTAAATAGATGCGCCAAACTGGCTTGGTGACTGGTTAGGAAGTGCCAAGATGGCGCGTTTAATTCTTTTCAGTTTTGGAAATCCCCGGTAATATGTTGTACATCAATAGTCGAGACTTGGCACAGGAACGGCTGTATTGAACGGATGTGACACTAGCGGTGTCGGAAGCTGGACGTTAAAAACAAGAAGTAAAACCGTGCCGTGCAAACCGAATTATCGAATGGGCAAAGATACCCATACCCGATCAGGAACCAATCTGCTAATTGCTCACGTCATGCAGAAGGTGTTCCTGTCACGCACCTCGCCGAACGATGTGGCGTGGCACACAACTCTTTGACCCAAACCTATGGTTGCTCATAACAAAAATCACAAACCTGCCCGGCAGAAAAAAGCTCGCGGAACGCGCGGTACACTCGTCGCGCTACGCCCCAAGGCAGCGCCGGTAGCTACCCTCCCGCCCAGCCGTCCGATTCCTCCGCCGGAACCAGAAGCTAATGAGGACGAAGAACCACGTCCCGAAGACCTGGTTAAGGAAGAAGAAGAACTGAAGAAATCCGGGATAGAAGTTGATCCTGTTGCGGTAGTTGCGGAAGTCGAAGCCGAGGAGACGGTAGCCAGGCGCGGACGTGAACGTGGGGCTTACGACGGGGATACAGCGATCAAACTTTACCTAAGAGAGATTGGCCAGGTTAAGCTTTTGACACCCCAGGAGGAAATCGAGTTGGCCGCCCGAATTAAGAAAGGCGACAAGCGAGCTCGTGAGCAAATGATCAAAGCCAATCTGAGGTTGGTGGTGAAGATCGCGCGCGATTACGAAGGAATCGGGTTGCCCCTTCTGGATCTTATTAGCGAGGGAAATATCGGTCTGATGAAGGCCGTGGAACGGTTTGACCCAGCCAAGGGCGGAAAGCTCTCCACATACGGTTCCTGGTGGATCAAGCAATCCATCAAGCGAGCCTTGGCTAACCAATCCAAGACCATCCGTTTGCCAGTGCATTTGGTTGATAAGATCTCCAAGATGCGGCGTACCTCGATGCGTTTGCAGGAGGAACTGGGTCGTGAACCAACCGATGACGAGTTGGCTGACGATCTGGGGACCACCGCCTCACGGGTAGCCCAGATGCGCATGGCGGCCATTCGCCCGGCGTCCCTGGATGCTCCCATTGGAGACGAGGATTCGAACAACTTCGCCGAAGTGGTTCAGGACGAGAGTGCCGACACTCCTTACGAACAGCTAGAGGAGAAGACTGTGACTCGCATGCTGCAGGAGATGGTCAAGACTCTCGACCCTCGTGAAGCAACTATCTTGCGTGCGCGCTTCGGATTGGACGGCGGGCCACAGAAGACCTTGGAAGAGGTGGGCCAAAAGTTTGGCGTCACGCGGGAACGCGTGCGCCAGATTCAGAATATCGCTCTCAAAAAACTCAGGAAGATGATTGAGAAAATGGAAACCACCCGAGCCTGATGGTTTCCGTAACCGAACCTGCAACCACCAATATGACAGAATCTCGTCCGACCCCGGCGGAAATCGCCGGGGCGATACGAAACATACCTGATTTCCCCAAACCGGGCATTCAGTTCAAAGACATAACTCCTGTACTGGCCGATGCCCGCCTTTTTTCGGGCTGCATCGACTTGATGATAGGGCACGTGCAACCTGGAACGGTTGATGCCGTAGTCGGCATTGATGCGCGAGGCTTCATCTTTGCCGCTGCTGCGGCCATGAAGCTAAACGCCGGGTTTGTGCCGATCCGCAAGAAGGGCAAGCTGCCGTATCAGACTTACGAGCAGGCCTACGACTTGGAGTACGGCACTGCGACGGTGGCGGTCCACACGGACGCTCTGAAGCCCGGAAGCCGTGTCCTGCTCATCGATGATCTCCTTGCCACAGGTGGAACCGCAGCCGCGGCGGCTGCGCTGATGCAGAATCTCGGAGCTCACATTATTGAAATATCCTTTCTGATTGAGCTCGAGGCTTTGAAAGGACGTCAGAAGCTACAGGGCTGCCCGGTGCGGTCGCTCGTTGTTTATTAGCTTTCTGGACGAGCTGAGATTGAAGTGCCATTTTGTTCTACTTTGGGACATTGGACGATCTCATTTCCTCACGGGAAGTATAACCTGGAGCAAACGCTCAATTCCGGGCAGGCGTTCCGTTGGACGCACGAGCAAGGATCATGGACAGGGGTAGTCGGCCGTCGATGGGTACAGTTGACGTCTGAACCTGATGCCGTGCTGGCGCGTGTTGCAAGCCCGGTAGCAGGGTGGGATTGGTTGGTGGAGTATCTGCAGATCCAAGAGCCCCTGGATCAAATCCTGGAAACGTTCCCGAAGGACGAAGCTATGAAGGCTGCGTTGGCGACCTGTGACGGGTTGCGTTTGCTTCGGCAGGATCCGTGGGAGTGCCTGGCTTCGTTCATTCTCTCATCTACCAAGCAGATCGTTCAGATCCGGCAAATCATTCAGGAATTGTGCCGGCGCTTCGGAGAGCCTGTACCGGTTCCGCCAGGCTTTGCTCCTGCCTGGTCCTTCCCGCCCGCCCGCGTGATCGCGGAGCTGTCGGACAGCACTCTGCGCGAGTGCAAAATGGGATTCCGCGCTCCCTATTTGGCAGCGGCAGCCCGTTGCGTTTCCCGTGGAGAACTTGATTTGGAGGGTGTTCGCTTCTTATCGCTGACTGAGGCACGTGAACGCTTGATGGAACTGCCGGGTGTCGGAGCCAAAATTGCTGACTGTGTTTTGCTTTTTGCCTACGGATTTCCCAAGGCCTTCCCCATCGATGTGTGGGTGTTTAAGGCAATCAAAGAGCTCTACTTTTCCCCTCGCGCTCGGCGCAAAGTTAATCTGGGCAAGGTTAGGCTTTTCGCTGAGAATTATTTCGGGCCGAATGCCGGCTACGCGCAACAGTATTTATTCCATTATATGCGCACCCGGCCTGGTGCCGCTCGCGCCGAGAATAACTCATGACTATGTTGAGGCAATTGGAAGTCACCTTTGCGCCCGCCGAATTCGAGGCGCTGCGGACGCGCAATCTGGAGAGAGCCACATGCGTCGTTTTTGACGTGCTTCGTGCGACAAGCACCATGGTCACAGCCCTGAGCCAGGGTGCTGCCGGAGTTATCCCGGTGGAATCCATCGCCGAAGCTGTGGGTTTGCGGCAGCAGGATACTGGGATACTGCTTGCGGGCGAGCGTGACGGTTTACGGATCTCAGCCGCAATCTCCGGAGGCATCGAATTTGATTTGGGAAACTCTCCACGTGAATTCACTCGGGAAAGAGTGGCGAACCGGACAATCGCGATGACAACCACCAACGGCACACGTGCATTGCGAGCATGTGCCCATTCGCGTGTGGTGCTCGCGGCCTCTTTCCTGAATCTGAAGGCCACAGCCAACGCTGTTTTGCATTTCAATAATCCCGAACTGGTGATCGTTTGTGCAGGAACACATCAAGAAGCTTCTTATGAGGATGCACTGGGAGCCGGGGCACTCTGTGAACGGCTGAGCACCCATTCCTGGCAGATGGCAGATTCGGGGCGAATGGCCCAGGCCCTCTTTTCGCAGATCAAAGGAGAGGTTCGCCGGGCGTTCGCTTCCTCTGTCAATGGTCAACGCCTGAACCAGATTCCGGAGTTGCGTGATGACTTGGATTTCTGTTCCCAGATCGACTTATTCCATCACCCAGTCCGTATGGATAACCAGGGATGCCTTCGTCTCGCCACGGTTTGAAACAATGAATGCCTCTCGATTTTCGTATTTCGATAACAACGCCACAACCCGTGTGCTGCCGGAAGTGTTGGATGCCATGCTCCCGTTTTTCACCGAACAGTGGGGGAACCCTTCCAGTGCTTACCATTTCGGTCATCAATTAACTCGGCATTTGGACATCGCACGCTCCCGGGTTGCGTCTCTGATTGGTGCCGAACCGCGGGAGGTCATTTTCACGAGTTGCGGCACAGAGAGCATCAACTCCGCCCTGAGCTTTGGCGCGCGCGTTCATCCGGATAAAAAGCACATTATCATTTCTGCCGTTGAGCATTCAGCAACGATGAAGTTCTGCCGGCACCTGGAGAAGTCGGGAATTGCGGTTACCCAGTTGCCAGTGCGTTCAGATGGCACATTTGAATTGAAACACCTTGAGGATGCGATTCGCCCTGATACTGCCCTTGTTTCTCTAATCTGGGCCAATAACGAAACCGGTGTCATTTTCCCGATTGCTGAAGCCTCGGAGATCTGCCATTCGAAGGGTGTCCTGCTCCATACAGATGCCGTGCAGGCCGTCGGTAAACTCAAGGTGGATATGAAGTCTGCCGGTGTGGACTTGCTCTCCTTATCAGGTCACAAGCTTAACGCACCGAAAGGGGTTGGAGCACTCTACATCCGGCAAGGCGTCCATTATGAACCCTATGTAATCGGAGGCGGCCAGGAGCGGGGGCGCCGCGGAGGCACGGAGAATGTCCCCTACATTGTGGGGCTTGGGTGCGCCGCCCAACTGGCCAGTGCCGCGCTTGACCAGATGCCTTCGATTCGCGCGCTGCGAGACAGGCTCGAAGCAGGAATTCTGGAACGAATTCCCCGGGTGGCCATCAATGGCACGATCGATGCCAGACTGCCGAACACGACGAATCTCGCCTTCGAGGGAACGGAAGCGGAAGCTATTCTCATGCTGCTCGATCAGGCAGGGGTGTGCGCATCAAGCGGTTCTGCCTGCACGACTGGCTCACTTGAACCCTCTCATGTACTGACAGCGATGGGATTCACTCCCGCACGGGCGCGCAGCAGCATTCGTTTCAGCCTCGGGCGGCATTCTTCAAAAGAGGATGTGGATTTCCTGTTGAGCATCCTTCCGGGCATTATCCAGCGTCTCCGGGACGCGGCTGCCTGATAAAGCCAGCCTCCGCTGACTGCATTTAGTTTGAAAAAAGATCGGATTCTGATATTTGAAAGCCCGTTGTTCATGTTTGCTTGTGTGAAGTTTCTTATTCGGGCTGCTCTTGGGCCGCTGTTTCTTTCGATCTTACTGGCACCCGCCTGGGTCCACGGTGCGTCGAGCGTTCTCGTGCGCGTCATGGCTGCGAATCTGAACGGTGACTCCCAGACCATTGGGCCATCGCAGGTCCGCATCTTTCAGGGGCTCAAGCCCGATGTTGTGGCAATACAGGAGTTCAATTATCTCGGCAATTCAGCCGCCGAGATTCGAGCCTTCGTGAACACGGCTTTCGGGACGAACTTTTCTTACTACAGGGAAACCGGTTATCAAATCCCCAATGGGATTATCAGTCGATACCCCATTCTCAATGCCGGTTCCTGGACAGATGCCGAGGTCTCCAACCGAGCCTTCGCCTGGGCCCAGGTAGATCTGCCGGGGACTAACGATCTCTACGTGGTCAGTGTCCATTTGCTCACGAGCAGTTCCTCGGTCCGCAACCGCGAAGCAACGGCGCTCAAATCTCTGATCCAGGCTCAGTTTCCTGCCAATTCCTGGATTGTGCTGGCCGGGGATATGAACACGGATTCCCGCTCCGAATCTGCAATCTCCACATTCAAAACCTTCTTAAGCGACTCGCCGGTGCCCACCGACGCGGTTTCCGGTGGCAAGCCGGGCACTAATAATAACCGGGAAAAGCCCTACGACTATGTGCTGCCGAGCTTCTCGCTCGCGGATTTCCAAACCAACACCGTCCTGCCTTCCGTCACTTTCCCGAGCGGGCTCGTTTTCGATTCACGTGTGTATCAACCCCTCTCGGACGTTTACCCAGTCCAAAGTGCTGATTCCGGAACGGGCCAGCACATGGGCGTGATCAAAGACTTCCTGGTTCCAGCGGAGATTCCCGTCATCGTGGGAGCACCTGTAATCACGAACCAGCCTGTCAGCGTCTCCATAATCGCAGGTCAACCGGCTACGTTCTCCGTGGGTGCATCTGGGAACTTACCCTTGGCTTATCAATGGTACCACGCGGGAGGCACAATCGCGGATGCGACCCGGTCAGAGTTTGTTCTGCCGAATGTCCAGACGGTTCATCTGGGTGCCTATCAGGTCGTCATCACGAATCTCTCCGGCTCGGTCACCAGCGCGCCGGCTTACCTGAGCTTCCTGTCGGCCCCGGTGATTACGACGCAGCCTTCAAATGTCAGCGCGGAGGCTGGCTACCCGGCTGTCTTCAAGGTCAGCGCCTCAGGAGGCGAACCGATGACTTACCAATGGTTCTTTAAGGATTTGCCTTTGGCGGATGGGACAAATGCCACTCTCACGAGGTTGCAGACGACCAGTGCTGTTGCTGGTCCGTATTTCGCAGTTGCATCCAATCCCGCAGGATTCGCAACGAGTGAGGTCGCCACCCTGACAGTCCTGACAACACAACCCGCGCAGCGCGCAGTGATCAGCCGATGGTCGTTTAACAATACCAACGCCCCTCTCTCCAGCCCGCCTCCCGATATCGGAGCCGGCACCGCGTCCCTGGTCGGCGGCACAACCGCAGCCTATGCGGGCGGCAGTGCGGCAGACACAAACGGGACCAACCAAGCCTGGAATACCACAACTTATCCGGCTGCCAGCTCTGGAAACAAAACTGCCGGAGTTCAATTCAATGTAAGCACGGTTGGACGCCGTAACATCGAAGTGCGCTGGGATAATCGCGCCAGTTCCACCGGCACCAAGTATGCCCGGTTCTTGTACTCCACCAATGGCACCACCTTTGTCGAATGGCCATCTGCTGCGACCAATTCCACCGCATTTGAATCTCGGACCAACCGTCTTACGGGACTGCCTAATGTGGACAACAACCCGAACTTCGCATTCCGTGTGCTAGCCGAGTTTGAATCGACAGCCATAGGGCAGGGCACACCTTCCAATTATGTTGGCTCATCCGGGACATATGGATCGGCTGGCACCTTGCGCTTTGATTTCGTCGTCGTCTCAGGGGAACCCCTGCCGCCGCCTGCCACCAACGCGGTCCTTGCCACGACTCTCCTTCCGGAGCGAGACGTGCGGCTGGAAGTTACTGGATCACCCGGCGCATCCTACGTTCTGGAGAGGAGCAGCAGCCTGGGCTTGCCGTGGACTCCGCTAGTCACCAACGCAGCTCCCTTCAGCTTCGTGTATACCAACCGGGCTGAGTCTGGGTTCTTCCGAGCGCATAGTTATTAAAGACGCTTTAGCCGTTCCGATTCACATTGCTGCAGGGCTTTATTCACCCACAACGTTCACTTTTCCAATAAGGTTGTGTTTCGGGGGGGGCGTGAGCTGGCGGGATAGCGATTTTTTCCTTCCGTGGAGGTAAAAGGTGGGGGTATATTACCGGACCTGTTGCAGACAGGCTCATCAGTTTCGAACCTGAAAATTCATATGCCACTAACACATACAAAAGACCTTTTCGCAAAGGCACTAAAAGGCAAATACGCCCTGGGAGCGTTCAACGTTAACAACATGGAACTCCTCCAAGGGATCATTGAGGCATGCGAAGAGGAGAAGGCTCCGGTGATGCTGCAAATCTCCAAAGGAGCCCGGCAATATGCCAATCCGGTGTATCTCAAGAAACTGATTGAGGCCGCCGTAAACCTTTCGAACATACCAATAGCCGTTCACTTGGACCATGGCGATACTTTCGAATTGTGCAAGGATTGCATTGATGAAGGCTTCACCAGCGTGATGATCGACGCCAGCCACGAGCCTTTCGAGAAGAACGTCGAAGTCAGCCGCAAGGTCGTTGAGTATGCCCACAAGCATAATTGCGTGGTTGAAGGAGAGTTGGGCCACCTGGTCGGCGCTCAGTTCGACGAAGGGGAGGAAGGCGGGAGTTATTCGAAAGAGGGACACTACACTCACCCTGAGGAAGCCGTAAAATTCGTAAAGCTCTCGGGTGTCGATTCGCTGGCTATCGCGATTGGTAACTCGCATGGCGCATATAAATTCAAAGGAGAACAACACCTGGATCTGGAACGGCTAAAGGCTATCAAGGCCGCTCTAATGGCCGAGGGCCTTGGGGATTATCCACTGGTCCTGCACGGCGCTTCGAGTGTCCCTAAAGACCTTGTAGAAGAGATTAACCGGTATGGGGGGAAGCTTGGAACGGACGCGGCAGGCGTTCCTGAAGCCGATATCGAGGTAGCTCGCCGCAGCGGTTGCGCGAAGGTGAATATCGACACCGACCTGCGACTGGCCCTCACGGCGGCTATTCGCAAAGCGTTCGCCGAAAATCCAAAGGAATTCGATCCTCGCAAGTACATGGGGCCCGCTCGTATGCGGGTGAAGGAGTTAGTCCGGCACAAGGTCCGTGATGTGCTTTGCTGCGCAGGACACGCTTTCGACTAGAACGACTTGTTCGTAGAAAACAAGAATGGCGCCCAAGGGCGCCATTCTTTTGCTCAAGATTCAGAGCCGGGCTAGAGCGGCAGTTTTACTTCAGCCAGGGAGCGATCGTTTCATTCGCCCAGATTTCTTCGACGGGCTGGCGCCGACGGACCAACGCGGCCTTGTTTCCTTTGACAAGCACTTCTGCCGGGAGGCTGCGGGTGTTGTAATTGGAACCCATCACCGACCCGTAAGCACCGGCGCTCAACAGGGCCAGGTAATCGCCTTCGCCGAGCTTGGGCAGTGGACGATCATGACAGAAGTAGTCCCCGGACTCGCAGATAGGTCCCACGACGTCGCTGGAGATCAGGGTGCCAGTCTTGCGCTTAAGCGGAACGATTTCATGGTAAGCGTCATAAAAGGCGGGCCGGATCAGATCGTTCATGGCGGCATCCACGATCAGGAAGTTCTTCTTTCCCGTTCGTTTCACGTATTCGACCCGCGTAATCAGAATTCCGGAGTTCCCAGAAATGAAGCGGCCGGGTTCGATCAGGATCTTCAGGCCGAGGGCCTGCAACTCGGGCAGAAGACGGGCCGCATACTTCTGCGGAGTCAGGATCTTTGCGCCTGGACCGGACTTCCACCATTTTGGGTCGCCACTGGCGAGTGCCGGGTCATAGACGATCCCAAGCCCACCGCCGATGCTGAAGAACTCTATCCCATGGGCGGCTTTGAGGCGTGCGGCCAGAGGCGCGACCTTGCGAACGGCAAGTTCAAATGGATGAACGTCCGTAATCTGGGAACCGATATGCATCTGAACTCCGCGCAGATGGAGATTCTTTAACTTTGCCGCGCGAGCGTAAAGCGCTTCGATTTCTTCGAAGGCAATGCCGAACTTGTTCTCGTAGGTGCCGGTCGTGATCTTCTTGTGCGTACCAGCTTCAACATTCGGGTTAACGCGGACGGCAACCGGCGCCCGTTTCTTGAGTTTCGCGGCGATTCTATTGATGCGGAGCATCTCCGGTTCACTCTCGACATTAAAAGTATAGACGCCTTGCTTCAGGGCGTATGTGATTTCCGCATCCGTTTTTCCCACACCTGCAAAAGCGCACTTTCCGGGATCACCACCCGCGGCAATTGCCCGCTGCAGCTCACCTCCACTTACCAGGTCAAACCCGCTGCCCAGCTTCGCAAGCGTGCGCAGCACCGAGAGACTGGAGTTGGACTTCATTGCAAAGCAAACCTGGTGGTCCACAGGTGCCAGTGCGACATCCAGCGCGCCGTAACGCTCTTCCAATGTTCGGGAGGAATACACGAACAGCGGGGTCCCAAACTTCCTCACCAGCGAATCTATACTGACATTTTCACAGAACAGTTGCTGGCCTGAATATCTAAAATAATGCATCGCGAGATAGTGTTAGGTCCAATAGACCCGGGTGAAAAGACAAAAAAGCCGGACACGACGGTGTGTCCGGCCTAAATGTTAACAAAGCCTTACTAATTACCCAAGATGCGAGCCCGCTCCTTGTGGTATTCCTCAGGAGTGATCTGGTCTGCCTGGTAGCGTTGAAGAAGCTGTTGCAGTTCCTGCTGTTTGGCCGCGGGCAGAGGTGATCCCGGGGAGGGCAGGGGAGCCAGCGTTTCGATACCAGTCTTGGCGACTTGCTTTTCGCGCTTGCCAGTGGATTTGGCAGGAGACTTCGCGACCGGCTGTGTCGCAGTGACGGTAGCTTTCGGCTGGGTTTGCGCAGGTGCTATTCCAGCAGTAGCCGTCGTGGGCTTGCTCGCCGGGGCCGGTTTAGCGGCTTGAGCCGACTTGCGCTCTTCCTCTGCACGCTGCTTAGCGGCCATCTCGGCTGCCTTGCGAGCCTGTTCGGCCTTCGCTTCCTGAGCCTTGAGGGCTTCAAATTCCTTTCGCAGCGCCGCCTGAGATTTCAATTGAGCAGCGGTGTCCACCTTGGGAGTGGGCTTGGCCGACTGAGCATAGGCGGCGCGGAGGGCTTCCTTGGCCTTTTGCTGCGCTGCAACGTCCACCCGTGGGCTGATCTTCAAAGGCGCTTCAGCGGGAAGGTTTCGCAGTGCAGCTTTAGCTTTGACCTGAGCTGCGGTATCCTGTTTGGCTTGGGCTTGAACTGCTGGAATGTTGCGTAATGCCGCTTTCGCTTTAGCCTGGGCCGCGGTATCCACCTTGGGTGTGGCCTGGGGTTGGGGCTGAACCGCCGAAACGTTGCGCAAGGCGGCTTTTGCTTTAGCCTGGGCTTCAGTTTCCTTGGAGATCTTGATGGGGGCTGCCGGTTGAGCAGCAACGGCGGGTGCCGGCGTTGCTTTGGGCGCCACTGCGGTAGCGGGCTGTTTTTCCGGGGTTGAGGGGGCAGGACCCTGACCGTCCAATTCCCTCATCTTAGCGCGCAAAGCTTCCTGTGCCTTGGCTTGGGCCTGAGCGTCTCCTCGCGCCGAAATAACGGTCTTGCCGCTCGGAGGGGTGCCTTCGTTCAGGTTACCGCGTAAGGCTTTGCGGGCCTTCGCTTGTGCTTCATTGTCCGAGGAAACCGCCGTGCAGACGATCAGGCCAGAAATGGCTGCGCAGAGAACCAACGTTGATTTAGAAATCCGCATAGGCGGCTTTTTAAGGCAAAACCTGCCCGGATGCAACAGCTTTCAACTTTGAGAGGACATAAAAATGAGGCTTGGGCGGTGCCGTTGAGGCGTATTTCACCCAGTTGCGCCCCATCTTGCCCCGGTGTTTGAGTGGGGTATGCCAGCAAAATCAAAAAAACAGCAGATGGCGGCGGGGGCCGCATTGTCAGCTAAACGCGGTAAAAGGCCTAAGTCCTCGTTGAAAGGAGCCTCCCGTCAGATGGTTTCCAATATGACAGAAGGTGAGTTGAGAGAGCTGGCGAAGACCAAGCGCAAGACGTTGCCACGAAAAAAGACCTGAAGGCTCCTAATCAATGGCTTGCCAGATGGCTCGTGAACAGGGAATGCTCAGACACGAGCTATGAATTATCTGAGGAACAAACGGGTATTGATCACTGGCGCATCGAGCGGTTTTGGAGCAGCAGCAGCCCGCTTGTTCGCACGCGAAGGAGCATGCGTGGTCCTGGGCGCGCGGCGGGTTGAGAAACTGGCGGAAGTTTCCCGTCTGGCATTAGCGGAGGGTGCGCCAACTGCCATCTATCACCAGTTGGATGTCACGAGCACGGCGAGTGTAAGGGAATTCTTTGCATGGCTGGAATCCCAGGCGTCAGGACTTGATGTCTTGATCAACAATGCAGGCGGAGCGCACGGCCTCGACTCGGTTGCAACGGGGAAAGATTCTGATTGGGAGCAGATGCTGCAGACCAATGTGCTGGGAGTGCTGCGGGTAACCAGGGCCGCGCTGCCGCTCATGGGCGGAAATCCCGGCAGTTCTATCATCAACATTGGGTCATACGCTGGACACCTCGCCTATGAAGGGGGAGCAGCCTACTGCGCGGCGAAAGCTGGCGAATTGCAGATTACCAGGGCGCTGCGATTGGAGTTGTGCGGCACCGGCATCCGGGTGAGCACCATAGACCCAGGCATGGCCGAAACGGAGTTCTCTGTTGTCCGGTTTAAAGGAGATACTTCCCGTGCGTCACAAGTGTATGCAGGTGTGAAGCCACTAACCGCAGAGGATGTTGCGGAGATTATGGTCTGGGTTGCCAGCCGACCTTCCCACGTGAACATCGATGAGTTGCTGGTCAAGCCTACCGACCAGGCCTCCATCTACAAAGTAAATCGGCGGCCCGTTAAGGATTGATTCTGCACGAGGGCTACCGTTGCCCCTTTTTCAGAGCCTCGGTAAACCAGTCAACTGGCTTGGGCTGAGCTGGCGCTGGTGGACGGCTTCCCCTTTGCGGCCCTGGAGACGTTTTGGCTCCGGTTGAACCGCCGAGCTCTGGTTTGGCCTTCATCGAGAGGGCGATCCGTTTGCGAGGCAGGTCCACCTCGACCACGGTCACCATCACCTTCTGCTGAACCTTGACGACCTCAGCAGGGTTTTTTACGAAACGATCAGCGAGCTGACTGACATGCACCAAGCCATCCTGGTGCACGCCGATATCCACGAAAGCCCCGAACGCAGTCACGTTTGTGACGATTCCAGGCAGTTTCATGCCCGGACGCAAGTCCTCCACTTTATCCACGCCTTCTTTAAATGCGAAGATCTCGAACTGCTCACGCGGGTCGCGACCCGGTTTGGCCAACTCTCCCATGATATCGTTCAAGGTGGGTAGTCCAACAGACTCCGTAACGTATTTCTGAAGCTGGATCTTCTGTCGGAGGGCCGGATTCAACATCAGTTCTTTGACTGTGCAGCCCAGTTCCCGCGCCATGGTATCCACGATACTATAGCTTTCCGGGTGGACCGCACTGGCATCCAACGGGTTTTCGGCCTCGCGAATACGAAGGAAACCGGCTGCCTGCTCGAAGGCTTTCTCGCCCAAGCGTGGAACCTTTTTAAGTTCCGCCCGGGATTTGAATGGGCCTTGCTGATCGCGAAAAGCGACAATATTCGAGGCTAGGGACGGCCCCAGGCCTGATACATAGCTGAGGAGTTGCTTGCTCGCTGTGTTCAGTTCCACTCCAACGCCGTTTACGCAGCTCATGACCACGTCATCCAGGCTCTTCTTCAAAGCTCTTTGGTCCACGTCATGCTGATACTGACCGACCCCGATGGACTTGGGATCGAGTTTGACAAGTTCAGCCAGCGGATCCATGAGGCGGCGTCCGATGGATACCGCGCCTCGAACGGTCACATCCTGGTCTGGGAACTCCTCTCGGGCCACATCCGAGGCCGAATAGATGGAGGCGCCGCTTTCATTGACCATGACAACTGGGACGCCTGGTTTTAGTGCCCGGACAAAAGTCTCTGTCTCCCGGCTGGCTGTACCGTTGCCAATCGCAATAGCTTCGATCTGGTACTTCCGGATGAGGGAACGCACAGCTTCCGCCGCTTCACTGATGCGGGAGTCTGACATCGTCGGAAAAATGACATCATGGTGCAGAAGCTTTCCCTGACGATCGAGGCATACCGTCTTGCAGCCCGTGCGGAAGCCGGGGTCGATCGCGAGCATGTTCTTGCGGCCCAGTGGTGGGGCCAGCAGCAGTTCACGCAAATTCTCTGCAAATACCCGGATCGCTTCCAGGTCCGCTTTCTTTTTCGATTCGATCCGCATCTCAACTTCGATGGCTGGCCCGAGCAAGCGTTTGTAGCTGTCCTGCGCGGCCAATCGAACCTGCTCGCCTGCGGGACGGCCCGGGGCTTTCACGAACAACGGTTCTAGAATAAGCAAGGCCTCCTCCTCAGGAGGGGTAATGCGCATCATCAGGAATCCTTCCTCCTCACCCCGGCGCATGGCCAACAGGCGGTGACTGGGGACTTGCGCCAGCGGTTCACTCCACTCGAAGTAATCCTTGAACTTGGCGGCTGCCTCTTCTTTGCCGGTCATGACCTTGGACCGGACGACCGCTTTGGTCTGGAAGAAGCCACGGATTCGCTCACGCGCCTGGGCGTCGTCGCTAATAATCTCAGCTATGATGTCGCGCGCGCCAGCGAGGGCTTCTTCAATAGAAGCGACCCCTTTTTCGCTACTGAGATACGCCTTTGCCTCCACGTCAGGAACCGCTGTGGCTTGGGCTTCGAAAAGCAGGGTTGCGAGAGGTTCGAGGCCTTTTTCCTTCGCCATCATCGCGCGCGTGCGGCGTTTCGGGCGGTACGGCTGGTAAATGTCTTCCAATGCTGTGAGGGTTTCGGCAGTCGCCAGCGCTGTCTTGAGGACGTCTGTCAACAAGCTGCGTTCTTCTAAAGACTTCAGAATCGCCGCGCGGCGATCATCCACCTCGGCCATGGTCAGGAGGCGTTCGCGAATGGCCATGATCGCAACTTCGTCCAGCAAGCCGGTGGCCTCC
This sequence comes from uncultured Verrucomicrobiota bacterium, assembly GCA_942493075.1. Lineage (GTDB taxonomy): Bacteria > Verrucomicrobiota > Verrucomicrobiia > Limisphaerales > UBA8199 > JBBQYD01. Next base: position 2,971,114 of record OW818681.1, read on the forward strand.
TTACGATAGCGAGCGATAAAGGGCACAGTGGCGCCCTCTGCGAGCAGGCGGGCTGTGGCCGCGACCTGGCGGAGCTGCACCTTCAGTTCCGAGGCAATCTTAGCAACGTGAGTCTCGTTCATTCAAACCGGTCATTGATGCGACCGGGCGGTAATCATCCTAAACTGCACGCAGGGAGCAACCAGAAATGTGAATTTGTGAATAAGTGCTTGAGGCTATTGCCCGGTGCCAATCGCCGACAATTCCTGCCAGCGCTCATATAACCGGGTCACCTCGGTCCGGGCGGCTTCCAGGTCCGCCACCAAAGCGTGCCCCTCTCTCGCGCGCGTCGCATGGAACTCGGGGTCATTCAAGGTTGTCTCCAATTCATGCACCCGGGTCTCCGCAGCAAGGATTGTCGCTTCGATCGACTCCAGCTCGCGTTGTTCTTTGAAGGACAGTTTCCTGGGGCGGTTGTTCTTCCTGGGAACTGGGGGTTCAACGGAGGCCTGCTTGTTTACGACTGCCCACGATTGAGCGCGTGCATCCCGCTCTTTCTTCTTTTCAAGGTAGTAAGAGTAGTTGCCGGTTTGGACCCACACCCCGGATTCCTCAAAGACCGCAACCTGGTCACAGATACGATCCAGGAAGTAGCGATCATGGCTCACAACGAGCACTGTTCCATCGAAGTCAGCCAATGCTTCTTCCAACATGCGCAAGCTGGGCAGATCCAGGTCGTTGGTTGGTTCGTCCAGCACGAGAACGTTTCCACCGCGTCGCAAGACTTTGGCGAGCATCAGTCGCGCGCGCTCTCCCCCAGAGAGTCGTGAGACTTTTTCATTTACCCGCTCATCTGAAAAAAGAAAACGCCTCAGGTAAGAGCGTGCGCTCAGGCGCTGTTCGCCAAAGAGAACCGTTTCGCTGCCTTCCGATATTTCCTCCAGAACAGTCCCGGTGCCCTTGAGCTGCATGCGGGCCTGGTCGATATAATTGAAAACGACCCGCTGCCCGATCTTCACCTCTCCCTCCTCGAGGGCTCGTTCCCCCAGGCAAATGCGCAGCATGGTGGTTTTTCCGACACCATTGCGGCCTACAATGCCGGTGCATTGGCCGGGCTTCAACGCGAGGTTAAGTCCTCGAAAGAGCCACCGTTCCCGCTCATCCTGCCCAACCTTGGCACCAGCTCCAAGCAGTTGGATCGCGTGGTCCCCTAACGGCGGCGGAGGGGGAATGAGAAGGTCCATCTCCCGTTCTTCGGGTGGCGCTTCCAAGCCTGTGACCTGGTAGAAAGACTCCAGGCGGTGCCGCGGCTTGGACCGCTGAGCCCGAACGCCGGCGCGGACCCATTCAAGCTCCTCGCGCAAGAAACGCTGACGCCGCCGTTCGGATTGCTCTGCGATCTGCTGTCGGATCGCCTTGGATTCGAGATAGGCAGTGTAGTTCCCGGGATGTGAGTAGCAGCGGCCGTTCGCCAACTCCAGAATCCGAGTGGCGATGACATCGAGGAAATAGCGATCATGCGTCACGAAAATGACCGCTCCCGGAAATTCCCGGAGGAACTCTTCCAGCCAGGTAATGGATTCGGCATCCAAATGATTGGTTGGTTCATCCAGCAGCAGGAGGTCGGGTTGAGCGGCCAGCGCACGGCACAAGGCTACCCTCCGTTTTTCCCCTCCGGAGAGAGGGCCTACGAGCGCATCCAGAGGGGGAGTGCTCAAAGCCGAAGCGGTCGCGTTGATCCGGGATTGCAGCTTCCAACCATCGGCGCTCTCTATCTGGTTCAGGAGTACCGCCATCTCGGCCTCGGTGCCTCGGCCTGTTTCATAGCGTCCCAGCCAATCCATTAGATCTGCCGCACCAGCTTCAATGTTCTCACGCACGGTGCGCGAGCCATCCAGCTCGAATTCCTGAGGCAGATAGCCAATTCGCAACCCGCGGCGCCTGGCTACTTCGCCTGCATCCGCGCTCTGGTGGTCAGCCAAAATCCGGAGCAAACTGGTCTTTCCACAGCCGTTCCGGCCGAGCAACCCCACTTTTTCCCCCGGGCTAACCGACAGTGTGACACAGTCGAGCAGTCGCTGGTGGCCATAGGCCAGGGCGAGATCGTTTGCAGTTAAGAGTGCGGGTCCGGTAACATTCATTTCGTAAACAAAGGCCGTAGCTTGCTCCACCAGCATAGCACAGCAAAGCAAAAAGCTGCTCTTAACGAGAATCTGGAAAATCTGAGGTCCGGGTGCGTCGGGCGAGAGACGGCCCCGGACGAACGGAATGTTCAGGGTCGCTTGACCTCTTCAAGTGCTGATCATTATCTTTCCCAGGTTTATGGGACGGTTCGCTTTTCAATCAATGCATCGCAACTACAGCTACCTGGATGACTAGCGTTTCAAACGAAGCCAACTCGGATGGCCGTGGCCTGACGAGCCCTGGGTTTTACAAAAAGCCATCCCGCTGGATCAATGTGCTCTGGATCGTTACCGGGTTCTGCCTTTTTCTTACATTCGCCACATTTCCACCCTGCTACAAAGGCGATGTAACGGAGGCGTGCGAAGCAGACCCTTCTCTGGCCTTTATTTTAAGTCACGCCCATCAACAGGACCTCCAGTTTGGGAAGCAGCATGCCTATACTTATGGCCCCTTGGGTTTTTTGAGTTTTCTGCATTATCCCTCAGGAACGGCGCGGATTCAGATATTCGCGCATAGCATCCTGGGCATCACGGTGGCAGCCGGGCTTTGCCTTGTAGCGCAACGCCTGGGATGGCTCCGGGGAGGGATGCTCCTTGTAACCTTCGCCTGGGCGGCATCGAACCTTCATCCGCGAATGGATTTCGTTTTAAACACAGGTTTGCTCTGCTGGGGTTTGCTCTGTTTCAAGGAAAATGGGAGACGCCTGGTGCTGGCAGCGGCAGCGTTTGTGTTCCTGGCAGCGTTCAGTGCCCTGGCGAAGAACTCATTTCTGGTCGTGGGCGGTGGAAGCGTCCTCCTGATTGCCGCTGGTCTCATTCTGCGCGGGAAAAGATGGGGCGGCTTCAGTTTTGTTACGGCTTTTCTTCTCCTTTTTGCGCTGGGGTGGTGGATTGCCGGTCAGGGCTTTAATGGGTTAAGGGACTTTCTGCAAAACGCTGTTGCGATGATTCGCGGTTACAGCGGCGCTCTCGGTTGGGAAGCCAACACGCCCGGCGGTGGGGTAGGAGTGGCTCTGGCGTTTGTCTGGACCGCAGTTCTTGTCGCACAGTGTTTATCAGCACGTGGCAGTGGTGGTCTCAGGCTGCAATGGCTGTTGCTCGCATGGCTGGGAGGGTTGTTCTTTGCCGCTTGGAAACACGGCTATGTACGCGCGCACCCGATGAATCTCGAGATGTTTATTGGCTTCGGCGCTGTGTTGACTCTTTCATTGGGGACACTGGAGACTCGAAACAGCAAACTGCAAGAGTGGATCTCCAGGACTGCGCTCGCCAGTTGGCTGGGAGGTGTCCTCTGCCTGCAATGGTTCTTTTTTCCATCAATCGACCGGTCGCTCCTGGAGCCTGCTCACTCCGCCAGGGCCCACCTGGTTTATCTTCTCAGCCCGGCTTACTATGAGAGGGATATGGAGACGGCGCTCGAAGGCAACCGCCAACAAGCCCAGTTGCCTCAGATACGGGCTGAGATTGGACAAGGCAGCGTCGATGTTTTTGGAAGAAAGCAGGCATACGCTTTCTATAACAGTCTGAATTTTCAACCCCGTCCTGTGCCGCAAAGCTATGCCGCCTGCAACCGTCAGCTCATGAGTCTAAATGCTGACCACTTTAAGAGCCCCTTGGCACCCGATTTCGTGCTGTTTGAGCTAGAATCATTCGATCGCAAACTGCCGGCTATGGAAGATGCATGGGCTTTACGCCACCTGCTAATCAATTACGAGCCTGTAGCTGCAGAACATCCCTTCCTGGCACTAAGAAAGAAGAGAAATGAACCTGCCGGGCTGATGCTCAGCCGTAAGGGCAGCGTACAGGCACGGGAATTGATCAATTTGCACGGGCTCGGGTCCGACCTGATTTGGCTTGAGATTGATTTAAAGCCGACTTTGTTAGGCAGATTCCGCGAGATGCTGCTTCGTCCTCCCACAGTACGAATCTCAGTATGGGATGCGGAGGGCAAAAAGATCCTGATGAGACGTCGTGCTCCCGCGAACATGCTTAGCGCCGGGTTTGTAGGCAAACCACTGTTGCTGCGTACAGAAGATGTGTTTGCTGCTTATGGGTACGGGATGGCCGAGCGAAGATCCACTGCCGGTTATTCAATAGAATTGGACCCAGGCGATGCACCTTACTGGCACAAGGAAATAGCATATCGGGTTTACCAGATCACCAACACACTAGCCGATTCGATCTCCGTTGATGCACGACATTTTATCCAGAATTTTCAAGAACACGAAGAAAACCCTTGGAACCTGACCCGAGAGAAGTTCGGCAGCCAGGTTGAGGACAGCCCTTTTGTGCTATTCCGCAGTTCACGCTGGCGTGCGAGCCAGCCATTGCCCGGGAATCCGGAGGAGAATCTGACTTTTCTGTTTCTAGTGACGCTGCCCTTGCTGATGGGCCTGGCCCTCGTGGTCTTCTTTAAACAACGAAGGCAGGCGAGGACTGGTGCTGGGTGGGGCGATTTGGTCCTGGGCAACCTCCTGGTGTTGGGGTGTCTTGGCTCTCTAATTCTGCTGACAGGCGAGATCTATTTTCGATTCTGTTATGACACGACGGATTCTCTGGGCTACACGTTGGTCTGCGAACGCTGGGTGCAACGGCATTGGCGTGTCAACGGTGCGGGCTGTCGCGATAACGTGGAATACCATCCCAGGATCAGTGAAGGGCAACGACGGCTAACTTTTTTAGGGGATTCGTTTACCGCAGGGCACGGTATAAAGAACGTGGAAGACCGATTTCCCAATCGCTTGCGCCAGATGAAAGTCGGATGGGATGTGCATGCGCTCGCGAATGTTGGGTTGGATACCGCTAGCGAACGAGTGTTACTCACCCGGGCCTTAAAACAGGGTTATAAGATGGACGAGGTTCTCCTGGTTTACTGCCTGAACGATCTTGCGGTTGTGTCTGGTGGAGAACCAGCCAAATTGGATGTGGGAGGGCAGGGGCTCGCAGTGGAGAACCGCGGATGGTTGTTAAGGAACAGCTATTTCATCAACTTCGCTTACTATCGCTATCGAGCGGCTATCAACCCGCAGCTCAAAGATTATTTTCCTGGATTGATAAAGTCCTATGAAGGGACAGCTTGGGAAAGGCAAGCTGATGAGCTCCGGCAACTTCGAGACCTGGTTGAAGGACACGGAGGACGCCTTTCGGTTGCCATATTTCCGTTCCTGCATGTGTTGGGTAAAAACTATGAGTACCAGGTGGCCCACGACAAAGTCGCCGGATTGTGCCAGGAATTGAACATGCCCTATCTGGATTTGCTGCCAGTCTATCGTGATATGCCTGCCAGGAGTGTGACAGTTAACCCATTCGACGCACATCCCAATGAATTGGCAAACCAGTTGGCCGCAGATGAGATCGCGAACTTTATGTCACATCTGCCTCCCCGCTGATTGCGTGCGCCGGTTAGCGGTCCGGGTGGCCGGGCTTGTGGTTTTACTTTAACATTTCGATTCTTCACCCTAGGCTGAAGAATGCTTGGGAAGTTCAAAGAAAAATGCTCAGCCCTTTTCCTGGTCGCGTTTCAAGTCCTATTGAGCGTAACGGTCGTGCTGTTGAGCATTTGGGCTGATTTGCCCTGGACTACCGTGGGGGCATTGGCGTTGCTGGGGCTCAGCGCGATTTGCGCCAGGACATTAGCCCCCGCTTGGGAGGGATGGCGCAAAAAGACGTTCATTGCGGCCTGGATCTGCACCCTTACTGTGCCGGGCAGCCTGGTGTTCATGCGGGACCAGGGATTTAGTCTTGAGGCTTACCTGGACAAATATTTCGCAACGCTTGCGTGGCTTATTGCTGCCGCAATCCTCCCGGCAACCAGCCGTGCGTTTGATCCAAAAAGGGTGGATCGATGGAGGGTGCCTGTCATGGCTTGGGCTTTTGGCGGTGCTGTCATCTGGCTGATTGCCGCCTATTGGCGAAACCAGGTGCCGGCTTTTTACATAGGACTAGTGATCATGCTGGCTTTGCTGGTCCTTTGCCATTTCTGGTTCAAACTATCGTTTATCTCCGTTCAACTGGTCAACACTCTGATCCTGATGCTGGTTGGGCTGCCAATCGCTGATGTGCTGTTCCATCCGGGGTATCGGATTGGGATCCAACCGGACCTGCGGAAACGGATGTATTCATTTCAGAACGCCTCGAAGCATCCGAGAGAGTTCGCGCACTATTGGAATTACTACCTTGATGCTTGGAAGAATACAGAACGCCAGATTCTCATGCCGCCTGGCGACGGCACGTTGCCTTATCGCCTGAAGCCCAGCAGTGAGGGTATGCTCATGCAATGCCCTATCCGGATTAACCGGCTCGGTTTCCGGGGGGCCGAGTTGGCTGAACCCAAAGGAGATGTGTACCGCATCGTGGCGCTGGGCGCCTCAACCACCTTTGGCATCACGCTCAACTCAGGGGACCGTCCCTGGCCTGAACTGCTGCAGAAAGTGATTACTGAGCGGCTGAAACCCGCTCGAAAGGTGGAGGTCGTCAACGCGGGGGTGCCCGGCTACAGACTGGAGTTCAATGTTCATCGCCTCGCTTCAGACATCCTACCGCTGAAACCAGATCTCATCATTTGCTACCATGGAATCAATGGCTTTGGCCAGCTAGACCCGAGCATTCCTTCGACGATGAGCAAACCCCCACCTTCATTTCAACCACGTCCTTTGAGGCTGTTCGCGGATCTGGAGTTTCGTTACAAGATGAAGAAGTTTGAGCAGACGCAGCAGAGGCTTCCAACGCAGCGTGCACAGGTGCTTGACCCCATGCAAACGGAGTACGCTAACGCGTACCGGGACCTAATCGGAATCGCTCGAACCAACGGAATACCTCTCGCTTTGGCGACTTTCTCCATGGCAGCCAACGAACAGAGTCCCGAGGAGGTGATCCGCTTTTATGAAGTGGGCTATCGTCATACGGCGCGTAGGATCAAGGCCAACGATGTACACTCGACAATTGTCAGACGGTTATGTCAGGAGAACCCTGATGTGCAGCTTGTTGAGACCCGGCCTTACCTCGATGGGAAGACCGATTTCTTTATTGATTTGGCTCACTTCTCGCCCGAAGGCGAGCAGAGGATGGCCGAAACGGTGTTCTCGCAGCTTGAGGGTTACTTGAGCCAGGCGTTGCAGCCCGAGGCGGTAGTTGAGAAACGTGAATAGGCACCGGGGTTTGGTTGTCAACCATACGAATGCGCTACGCCTCCTGTGGCGGATCTCCGTGTTTATAGCAGAAACGCCTTTCGAAAAAGCTATGGAGGACTACAGCAGTCTAAGACCGCAAGCGGCGCTCCCATGGCGAATATTGCTCTCGACCACCCATCTGCCGATCGCTTTCTGTACTGTTGGTAACACGCGGTCCCTCTCGCTTCAACCCTGGTTTTTCAGGTTTGCGCCCTTGAGCGCAAACCTGAAAAACCAGGGAAGATTTCTTCTTCGGCTCGTGATTACCAACAGTACGGATTTCGCGAAGTGCGTCATTCTTGTCCCTTTGTGATAGACGATAGACGGAGGGCACATTCCGGAGGACTTCCGACGATTCCAACTACTCACCAGGGTATTGCAGGAATTCTCTGACCCGGTAAGCTCACGCTATGCATCAAAAGATTCCTGCGCTGATCGTGCTCCTGCTGACGATCTTGTGTGCCCCGGCAGGAGAACCTTCCCTCGGCGCCGGGTCACAATGGGACCATTACCAGGCGATCATGTGGGTTGGGGATAGCGCGCTCCGAGCACCCGAAAAGCTGCCCGTCTTCTTTGATCGTCTGCGTGAGATGGGAATCACGGCAGGCATGGTTCACGGCGAAGCTTCACCCGAACCGTTCCTGAAGGAGCGATTCCCGTATTACGTGGAAAACATGGTTAATCGAGGACTGTGTTTAAAGTGGAACTCAAGCGTAACCAACTGGGAGAAGTTCGTTACAGACTGGTCTAAGGAAGGTCGGCCTGATGCAAAGCTGGTCCGTGATTACTGCCTGGATGACCCGGCTTGGCTGCATGGGGCGTTACGTCAGATGGAGAAATTGGCCGCTCGTCATGAGGAACATCATCCGCTGGCTTACAATATCCGAGATGAGCTCTCTGTGACGGTCTCAGCCAATCCTTTCGATTATGACTTTAATCCTTTGGCGCTTGAGGCGTTCAGGACCTGGCTCCGATTGCATTACCCGGATTTGCGGGCTTTGAATGAACAATGGCAAACAGAGTTCTCGGATTGGAACGCCGTAGTTCCTTTCACCACCGATCAGATTAAAGGACGGATGAGCAGAGGAAAGGCGGTGCCGGAGGGCGCGCCTGATTGGCAAGCTTTAGCTCGCCTGAAGTTCGATCTCCTTGAAGCGCGAAAGGAACCGACCCGCTGGAATTTCTCACCGTGGGCTGATTTTCGATCCTACATGGACCTGTCCCTCGCCCGAACATTGGGTGCTTTGCGTGAGGCCAGTCGGAAAGTTGATCCTCGGACACCGGTCGGGATCGAAGGGACTCAGATGCCGCACGCCTTTGGCGGGTATGACCTTTGGCGCTTATCTCAAGTGGTTGATTGGATTGAGCCATACGACATTGCGAGTGCCCGGGAGATTCTTGGCTCGTTTATGCCGGGAAAACTGTTCGTGACCACCGTGTTTGAGGACGACACCCGCAAAGCACGTCGCCGCCTGTGGCACTTGCTGTTGGAGGGCGACAGGGGCTGTATCATTTGGTGGAGTGAAGATTGTTTCCAATGGGGAGAACCCAAGTATGACTTGACTGCAAAAGCGCGGGCGCTACAGCCGGTCTTAAAAGAACTGCGTGGGTCTGTCGCACAATTGTTCATGAACGCGGAAAGGATTCGCGATCGGATTTTTATCCACTATTCGCAAGCCAGCATTCAGGTCAACTGGCTTCTCGAATCGACTGTGGATGGTTCCACCTGGTTAAGACGCTTCTCGAGTTACGAAGCGGCCCACAATGAACAAGCCAAAGCACGGACGGCGTGGTTGAAGGCATTTCAAGACCTGGGATGGGCACCGCAGTTCATTTCGAGCGAGCAAATCGAGAGCGGGATTTTGCGCACCAACCCTGCTGCAGTCCTGGTATTACCACGGTCCTGGGCCATGAGCGATACGGAACAAGCAGAGGTTCAAAAGGCGCTCCAACAAACGAATGGCCTGAAGCGCTTGTTCGTGGAAGGCCCGCCTGGAGTTTTCGACTCGCATGGGCGACTACGTTCCGGCGGCCAGCTCGAGCTCAGCGTGTCCGCTCTCCCCACCAGCCTGAACAAATGCGTGGCTGTTGGAGGTCAAAGGACCAGTAGCTTCAATCTCGATCTGGGAGCGGTCGAAGCGCAACGCAGCACAGGGAAGAGGAATGATCTGGCGAATTGGATAGCCGAGCAAATGGGGGAAGTTAAACAGGAGGTGAGTGTTTCCGCCAACGCTTGTGTGCGAGTTCATCGGTATCGTTTAAACAGCAGCCGATTGGTCGCATTCGAGCGCAACATCGATTACCAGATGGACGAGAGCCTCGCACAACGTGGAGGCAACGAAGCTCTTGAAAAGGGAACGACAGTTGTGGCGCGCCTGGACAAGAAGCATCACGTTTATGATATTGAAACGGGGCGCTATCTTGGGCATTTGGATCGACTCGAGTTTCTGCTCGATCCCTGGAAACCAGCTCTATTCGCACTTACAAGCCGGCGGCTTCCGAAAGGCGATATCGTGACTCAACTCGCCAGCCCCGGCAATCAGGAGAACTGAGGATGTGCTTGCAGGCGCTCCCACGTTTCGGGCTGCAAAGGCGCCTGACGATAGACCGGTTCCCATAACGGTTCCGCACTGTGGGACCGCTTCGCCCGTAAGAGCCAGCGCTGGTCCAGCGGTTCGGTGAGTAAACTTAGGCAATTTGCCGCGATGGTCGTTTCTTCTTTTTGACCGGTGGGGTGTCCGACTCCGACATAGAAACCTGCCAGGAGCAGGGTGGTGCGCAGGAGTGTGCTCCGTGAATACGTTGGCAACGCGCAGGGACGCCGCGGATCGAGAAGGCCGAAGACATCGGCGAACACCGGCTGGCTCCACATCGTTGGGTTCCGAGCCGGGGAAAATGCATCAAACATGATCGCATGCGGCTTGGGGAATGCTCTTGCCTGAGGCGACCGGATCAGGGCAGGGAAGTCAGCCAAGTGAAACTCCCAATGGATGCTCGTGCCGCCGTGACAGAACTCGGTCCGCGATTGATCGAGCAACCCTTGAGCGAACCCCTCGAAGCCTTGCAGGTATCCGAGGGTACAGGAATTAGCCAACGCAAAGGCAAGAGGATCTGGCGTGTTGTCAAAACTGAGCACGCGCAGTTTTCCGTGAGACTCCGATAGGGCGCGAAAGAGTGTGACCACGTTAGCGGCTGCACCAAGACCAACATCCCAAACGACGAACTCCTCACCGGCTTTTGCGCTCTGGTCGAAGCGTTCGCGGATCTTGAGTTGCTGCACGTACAAGGCTTCCGCTTCGGCAACCGGGCCGACCACCGGGTGAAAGGTTTCATGATGCGCCAGCGAATGAACGCTGTGTGAACCGTTCGGAAGTTTAACAATCCGGTAAGCCTCGGTGGACATGGCAGCCTAAGAGAGATAGTAAGCGAAAGCAGAAAGGGCCGGGCTAAAGTCTGCCCGGCCCTTGAAGTAGTTTACTTCGAATTAGTCGAGAACAGGTTCGCTGCCATCGATCATTTTCACCTTGTTATGGACGAAATATTCTTTGGTCAGGGCTTTCACCATCTTCCCGCGCTGATCATAGAGGCGACGGAGCTTGCGGGGCTTGTGTTTCGCCAGCGCGTAATGAGTGAACAGCGGCATGGCGATTGTGGTGTCCGTGTAGCAGACCACTGCATCGGGCAGCTTCGTGGGATCAACCTTGCCCCAGCTTACGGCTTCGCTCGGCGTTGCGCCGGACAAACCACCCGTGTCGGGCCGGGCATCGGTGACCTGGATGAAGAAGTCCTGGCCGAATTCCTTGATGCGAAGCACTTCCTGAATCTGGGGTTCGGTTTGGAGCATGAAATTCTTCGGACTGCCACCGCCCCAGAGAACAACCGCGCTGCGGCCACCACTGCGCTTGGCAGCGAGGACGATGGCTGTCGTTTCATTGACGTCAACGGAAGGATTCATGCGCAGCTTGCAACCGCGCAGTTCCACACCGGCCACGTTCATACCGATCGTGGAATCGCCAGGGGATGAGGTATAGCAAGGCACGCCCGCGCGATAAGCAGCGGCGAGGACAGACACGTCCTTGAGCTTGTTCTTGCGTTCCCATTCAGCGCAGTACTTGCCGAGCATGTAATGCAATTCCGCAGTGCCCATTTCTTTTTGAAACTCCGGCTGAATCAGGATTTCACGCAGGATGTCGTCGGTGGCCATCAAGCCGTCCGAGTAGGGGATGACAACGTCATAAATGCGGACGAGATCGTTGTCGCGCAGATCGGTGTCATCGAACTTGAAGCTGCCCGTGTGCACCGGGTAGTTCAGGGCGAAATGCATGTCGTGGTACAGGTTGGCACCCGTTGCCACGATCCAGTCCACAAAGCCCGCCTTGATGAGAGGAATAATGCTTGAGCAACCCATTCCGGCCGGGGTCAGAGCGCCTGAGAGACTCATGCCGATGGTCACATCCGGGTCCAGCATGCGGCCCGCGAAGAGCTGGCAGGCTTCTTTCAAACGGGCGGAGTTATACGCCAGGAAGGTCTCATCGATGAGGTAAGAGAGCTTCTCTTTACCGGTGATGTTCTTGGGCATGATCCGCTTGCCCGCCATGTACTTCTTTTTGTGGGGGCATTGCTTATCCTTCATCCACTCCGGCATTTCGGAGAGATCTTCTCGTGTACGGACGTGTTTCTTTTCAGTTTTAGCCATAAAATCAAACTCCAATATCAATACGAAGGCTTGTAGAATGCCATCTTATTCCCGGGGAGACAAGCCTAACGGGTGGGATTGTGACGGATGCGGAAGGGGCATTGTCGTGGGTGTTGTTGAGAAAGATTAAGCAACCTGGCTTCTCCCTGGAACGGTTGGAAAGCAAATTAGTTTGTCGCGAAACCCGCTAAAAAGCCCAAACCGACCCGATTACCCCCGTTTTTTTATTTGCCACTTATTCCCACTTTCGCAAGATGAAGGCGCTTGAAAATTCTTGGCACCCTTCTCATGTGCGCCGTGGTCTCGGCCGTTGGCGCGGAACTAACGCCGGTTCAACTGGCGAATCCGTTGCAAGGCACCGATTCGCATCGTGGCTATTCGCACGGAAACGAATACCCCGCGATCGCCTTGCCATTTCCTATGAATACCTGGGCTCCATATACGGAGCCGGCGAACGATTCCTTCTACTATCAATACCCTCATAACAAGATCCGCGGTATCAGGCAGACCCATCAACCCAGCCCCTGGATCGGCGACTACGCGGCATTCTCCCTCATGCCGGTCTCAGGCAAGCTGGCGCTCAATGAGCAGGACCGCGCCTCGGAATTCAGTCATGAGCGTGAAACCGCCCAGCCTTCCTATTACAGAGTGGAATTGGACACGTGGAAGACCGTGGCTGAAGTGACCCCCACCGAGCGTTGCGCGCGGTTCCGGTTTACCTATCAAGGAAATGGAGACGCCTACGTGGTGCTGGACGCCTTCCCCGGGAACTCGGTCGTGGAGATCATTCCCGCGGAGAACAAAATCATTGGGATTAGCCGCTTCAACCACGGCGGCGTTTCAGCGAACTTCGCCAATTACTTCGTGGTCGTTTTCGACCGTCCGTTCGCCGCGCAAGGTACCTGGACACCCGAGGGGGCACAGGCCGGCAAAACCCGCTTGGAAGCCAAGCACGCCGGAGCCTATGTGAAGTTCGATGCAGCCGCGGGAGGAGTGGTTGAATGCAGGGTGGCTTCCTCGTTCATCAGCCACGAGCAGGCCATGCGGAATCTCGCCCGGGAAATCGGGAAGGACAACTTTGATGCTGTGCGGCAGCGCGCCGAGAAGACCTGGAACGAGGCCTTTGCCCGTGCCGAGGTACAGGGCGGAACGGACGATCAGAAGCGCACGTTCTACAGCGCCTTTTATCGCAGTCTGGTTTATCCTCATCGTCTGCATGAATACAACGAGCAGGGGCAACCCGTCTATTTCAGTCCCTACGATGACCGTATCCACCACGGCGTTTTCTACACGGACACTGGATATTGGGACACCTTTCGAGCGGCCCATCCGCTTTATAACCTGCTTTTCCCGGAGATCAGTGCGGAAATTGTGCAGTCAATGGTCAATGCTTACAACGAGAGCGGCTGGCTGCCCTCCTGGTCGAGCCCGGGCCATCGCGATTGCATGATTGGCAACCACGCCTTTTCGCTTTTTGCCGATGCCTGGTTCAAAGGTATCCGCTCCTTCGACCCGCAGAAAGCTGTCGATGCAATGGCGCATGATGCCAATCATCAGGGCCCTGATAATTGCCGGTCCATCGGTCGCGATGGCGCGACGTTCTACAACCAGCTCGGATATGTGCCTTACTCCCCGGTAAAGGGTGAACCCAGCATTCGTGAGGCTACCGCCAAGACACTCGAATTTGCATACGACGATTATTGCGCTGCGAAGCTGGCCCTTGCAGTTGGCCGGAAGGCTGAAGCGGAACAGTTTCTCCGCAAAGCCATGAACTATACGAACGTATTTGACGCGAAGATCGGATTCGTCCGCGGCCGCAAAGCCGATGGTTCATGGTGTGAGCCGTTTGATCCCACTGAGTGGGGCGGGCCATTTACCGAGGGCAGTTCCTGGCATTGGACGTGGAGTGTGTTTCACGATGTGCCCGGGCTGATCGCGCTGATGGGCGGCGAAGAAGCGTTTGCGGCGAAGCTGGATTCGGTCTTCACATCAGCTAACACGTTCAAGGTCGGTTCCTACGGCGGGGTGATTCATGAAATGACCGAAATGGCGGCTTTGGATCTCGGCCAATACGCTCATGGAAACGAGCCGATCCATCACATGATTTATCTCTATAACAGTGTGGGCCAGCCCTGGAAAACCCAGGCTCGAGTGCGAATGGTGATGAACAAGCTTTACCAGGCTGCGCCTGACGGCTTGTGCGGTGATGAAGATACGGGCCAGATGTCCGCATGGTACGTGTTCAGCGCTCTCGGGTTTTATCCAGTATGCCCCGGGGACACCGCTTACGAGATTGGCGCGCCATTGTTCAAGCGCGCTACCTTGAAGGTCGGCCAGGGCAAATCTTTCGTAGTGTCTGCTGAGAGAAACGGGCCACAGCGTCCGTACATTCGTGGGGCTTCGTTGAATGGCAAAGCGTTCAACCGAACTTACCTGACACACGAGGACCTCGTGAACGGCGGGGAGGTCTCCTTTGATCTGACCTCGGCTCCAAATTATGAATGGGCCACTGCTCCTGAGGCACGCTGGACTTCGCCGATGACACGGCTAGCCGCGGAAGTCGGCGCGAGCAAGTAATGCATCTGCCGGGGAGTGAACATGGTTCTATCCCCCGGCGGATCTCTGTGATACAAAAGTAGAAGAAAAGCTACATTTTTACGCTTTCTTGATTATAAACAAACCAATCAGACTAACCCTATGGCAGCTATAATTACCCCCGGCAGCGGCTCCAGTTCTGCCGACTCCAGTAACGGCCAGACTTATCGCGGCCCGTTTGCGATCATGACATCCCTCTTCTTCCTCTGGGGATTCATGACCGTCTTCAACGATATTCTCATTCCCCGTTTTAAAGAGGCCTTTGCACTGAACTACACCCAGGCGATGCTGGTGCAGTTGGCGTTCTTCGGTGCCTACTTTATCGGTTCCGTCATTTACTTCGTGGTCTCCTGCATATTTGGTGATCCTATCGCCAAAATCGGCTACAAGAACGGCGTGGTAATCGGTTTGCTGATTTCAGCGACGGGGAGCGCCATGTTTTGGCCCGCTGCGGGAGCCGCCTCTTACCCGATGTTTCTCATGGCCCTGTTTGTGGTCGGATTGGGCTTCGCGATGCTTCAAATCGCTGCTAATCCCTACGTGACAATCTTGGGCCCTGAGAAAACCGCCTCGAGCCGGCTCAACCTGGCCCAAGGGTTTAACTCTATCGGGACCACCATCGGGCCGTTAATCGGAGGCTGGCTGATTTTTCAGTATTTTGCTAGGTCCGGGGCGCACGGAGCCGAGTCTGTCAAAATGCCCTATCTCGCTTTCTGCGTGATTTTCGTGCTCCTGGCGGTCGTGTTCTTTTTCATACGCCTGCCCCACATTGGAGAAGGGAAGATTGAAGCTGGCGCAGGTGCGTTGAAATTCCCGCACGTGGTATTGGGCATTATTTGCATTTTCATGTATGTCGGCGGTGAGGTTTCGGTTGGTAGCGCCATCATTAATTACCTGGGCCAACCCGGCGTGGCAGGCCTGACCGAAATCCAGGCGAGCAAGTACGTCTCGCTCTATTGGGGAGGGCTCTTGATTGGCCGCTTCATGGGTGCCGTGGAACTCAGCGAAATGAAGAAGGCCAACAAGCAGATCGCCCTGGTGGTTATTCCTGTGCTCGCTTACCTCCTGTTGTGGGTGGCACAGAGCGCCCCGCTGGACGCCATGCGCGGCGGGTCGGATTCTCCCGTGTTCGCGTTATGGAAGGATCGTTTCGTGGAAAACTGGGCCATGTTCAAGATCTATTTGCCCTTCGTTGCCCTTTGCTGGGTTCTGTTCCAATTCGGCAAATCTCTCGCAGGCCGCACCTTGATGATCTTTTCCTCCACAGTGGTGGTGTTGCTGATCACAGCGATTCTGGTGGGCGGGAAGGTCGCCATGTGGTGCGTCGTCGCAGTCGGTTTGTTCTCCTCAATCGGTTGGTCTAACAGCTTTTCGCTGGCCATCGAAGGAGTAGGCCCATACAAGAGCCAGGCCTCCTCACTGCTCGTCATGGCAATCCTGGGTGGTGCGTTGCTGCCTCCGCTACAGGGTTTAGTGGCCGACTTGACCAAGAACCTGCAGATTTCCTTCATCGTCCCGTTGATTGCTTATGCGTATGTTGCGTTTTACGGCGCGAAAGGGCACCGGATTGGCCGGCGGGATCTCCAACCATAAACTCAACAAAACTACGATATGAACCGCAGAGATTTTATCGCGAACACTTCAATTCTCGCCTCGGGAATTGTCCTGGGGGCGGCCCATGTCTCCCGGGCAGCCGGGCAGGGAGGCTCCACGTTGCCTACCGTACGTGTGCCGGAGAGCAAACGCCACTTCAAGAGCGCCGCGGTTGAGCGCACGATCGAAAAAGTCAAATCCTCGATTGGAAACAAAGAACTGGCGTGGATGTTCGAGAACTGTTTCCCAAACACTCTCGATACGACGGTTGAATTCGAGATGATCGACGGACGCCCTGATACCTACGTAATTACGGGCGACATCGATGCCATGTGGCTGCGCGATAGCTCAGCGCAGGTATATCCATATTTGTCCTTGATGAAGGAGGACAGGCCCCTTCAGCAGTTGATTGCGGGCGTGATCAATCGCCAGACCCGGTGCGTTATCAAAGATCCCTACGCGAACGCGTTCTATAAGGACGAGAGCAAAGTCAGCGAGTGGAAGAGCGATAACACGGAAATGAAACCGGGAGTGCACGAGCGGAAATGGGAAATCGATTCCCTCTGCTATCCGATCCGCTTGGCTTATTCCTACTGGAAACACACCGGGGATACAGCTCCGTTCGATTCTGCCTGGCGGCAGGCTATCGCTCTGACCGTGCAAACATTCCGCGAACAGCAGCGGAAGACCGGTAACGGGCCTTATCGGTTTATGCGCCGGACCGAAATCGCGACTGACACGGTCCCTGGCCGTGGTTATGGTAACCCAGCCCGACCGGTTGGGCTGATCTATTCGATCTTCCGTCCGAGCGACGATGCGACAGTCTTCCCATTCCTGATTCCGTCGAATTATTTCGCCGTGGTAAGCTTGCGCCAGGCGGCTGAAATGCTCGAAGCCATTCATCAGGACAAGGCCGCAGCGGGTCGTTGTCGGGAGTTGGCTCAGGAAGTGGACCAGGCATTGAGGGAATACGCAGTGGTGGATCATCCCAAGGCCGGGCGCATCTTCGCCTTCGAAGTTGACGCGTATGGAAACTACTACTGCACGGATGACGGTAACATTCCCAGCCTGCTATCACTGCCTTATCTGGGAGCGGTGAAGACGAAAGACAAGACCTACCAGGCAACCCGGCGGTATCTGCTTTCGAAGGACAATCCGTATTACTGTGTGGGGAAAGCCGGCAGCGGGCTGGGCGGGCCGCACGTGGGTATTGACATGATCTGGCCTCTGGGTGTGGTTATGCAGGGATTGACCAGTCTCAAGGATTCCGAGATCAAGCAATGCCTGACCACGCTTCAGCAAACCCATGCTGGTACTGGGTTCATGCACGAAGCATTTCATAAGGATGATCCAAAGAGGTTCACCCGTTCATGGTTTGCATGGGCCAACACCATCTTTGGGGAGTTGGTTCTCAAGACATTCAATGAGAAGCCGGAGCTACTGAGCTAAAGCTAATCCAACAGGTTTGAATTGCGACGGCCTGAGCGGAGAACGCCGGGCCGTCTTTGACGTACAGGAGCCGCAGCCGAGACGATGCGCGGCGATGGAACCAGGACTTACTTTCCCGCTTTATCAGGTTGTTGCTCTCCGGGAATGGCTTTTTGAGCCTGCGTCCGCAGAGGGTAGAGACCCGGGCAGCAGCCGAAAGCCGCATGAAAAGCGGCACTGAAATGGCTCAGGCTGTTATAACCGACCTCCAACGCCGCTTCAGTCACGTTGCACTTGCCCGAACTGAGGAGTGCTGCTGCGCGATCCATCCTGGCCTTGCGGAGATACTGCTGCATCGTCATGCCGCTGATCTGGGTGAATTGGCGGCTCAGGTAAAACGAACTGCAACCGACCATCGGAGCGAGTTCATCCAGCGCAGGGGGATCGTGAAGCTGGTCGTTGAGAATGCGCTTCGCCTTTTCCACACGCTCACGAGCGATTCGTTGCGTGCGAGAGCAGTTGAGCTCGACCTCACTTGGCTGGAAAAAGAGGTGCGCTGCAATCTCGAGTGCTTTCGAACGAAACCACGTTTCCCGTGCCGATGTGAACACCGGACAATGCCGCAGCCCATCCACGAGTTGCTGCAAGCTATGAGAAAGCCGTTGAACTGGGGAAACCGCCGAGTCCATGGATTTGCCGTTGATTATGCTCGTAATGAGGGGATGGACCAGAGCCTGTTCGGAACGAAAATAATGAGCCAGAAAGGCGCTTGAAAGCTCCAATGTCATGAAACGATGCTCGTGCCCGGGAAGGCGATAAGCCTCCAGAGGAGGATCACCTTGCACGTAGAAGACCGCTGTTTCGGGAGAAACCTTTACAGGACCTTTAACCTGTTGTTCTTCCAACTGGCCGTGGCCGCTAATGTTCAGGCAAACTTCAACGCTCCCGGGATGGAAGCTGCGCGCCCAGTTGAATGAACGTTGAATCGTAAACTTATGCCATTCAAAGCTGAAGCCGAGTTCTCTCAGGTTTCCAAATATGGGTGACCAACCCGGGCCGATTTCTCGCCAAGCGGGCGCTTCGCCAAACCTCGTCACTGACGAGGGGCGGCGAAGCTCTTCAAAATGGCCATCTCGGTACATTAGAAAACGGAGGCTGCCTGAGTGTCGAGCGGCAGCCTCACGTGGGTAATATACCTGAGTTTTGCAACTTTGCTGGCGGCAGCTTGCCTTTTATTGACGGTCGTTTGCGCCAGAAATCCTGCGCCCCGGCCCTGCAAGTGATTTCAATGTCGGCGCATTGCCATCTGATAGAGGCTCGGATAGTCTTCGTTCCCCATGGCATCCGAGCTTCGCAACATCCGCTCTAAAGAAGCATCGGCCAGCGAGCCCGCGGCCGATGTGCCTGCGTGCGGCATGCTCATCAAAGAAATCCACAAAGCGCCCGGATCAGTTCAGCGCTCCAAGGAATCCACGGGCCGGCTCTGTCTGGTAATCTCGGGCCGGGCTCGATGGGAGTGCTCCGGGAAACGTTGCGTGCCGGGGCCGGACATGTTGTGCCACATACCGTCGGGGCTGGCGCATGGGCAGGAGGCATTTTCGCAGGAGCCATTCGTCGCTTACGTCCTCCACTATCGGGCTGACCTGTTGGATTCGGCGCTCAAGAAGCAACTGGACGCTCTGGGAATGGTGACGGTGGATCTCATGAGCACGTCGTCCCAACAGGGGAAGGTGGTGCGATCGATCTTTCAAGAAGTGCTTTTCGAGCAGGGCGCGGCCAGGCAGGGTTGGGAGATTATGTTGCACTCCAGGCTTCTGGACCTGGTTGTCCGTGTTTTGAGACTGGCAGGACGGCAGGCGAGGCAGGAGATGCCTGCCTTTGAACTTGGCAACGAGAGCATCGAGCGGGTCGCGATGTACGTTCAGCGGCTCAAGTCGCAGTTTTTTCGGCAGGAAAGCATAGTGGAAGCCGCGCGCTCGGTGGGCTTGAGCCGGCGGCAGTTTACGGAGCTGTTCCGGAAAGTCACAGCCCAGCCGTGGCGTCAATACGTGCAAAACCTACGGCTGAAACATGCAGCCAACCTGCTCAGCGAGACTGATCGATCCGTGAGTGCGGTCGCTTTCGAGTCCGGGTTTGATGATTTGTCGAATTTTCATCATTGCTTCAAGACGGCAAATGGGTGTTCACCACTGGCGTACCGGGAGCAAAGACGGGTGAAGCTGCCTGTGGGTTCAACCGGCACGAACGCCCAGCCCCAAAGCACACAACCCTCAACAGGATTCCGCTTCCGCGGCATCAAGGGATGGTCCTGGACGCCACAGCAGTACCTTGAGGAGATTCCTACTCTGGCAGGGCTGAAGATGAACTTCCTGATGAACTGCTACCGTTCGATGACGGTGTCCGCTCCAGGGGAGGCATGGTGCAATGAGTGGTGGAA
The DNA here is from genome assembly GCA_942493075.1 of uncultured Verrucomicrobiota bacterium. Classification (GTDB taxonomy): domain Bacteria; phylum Verrucomicrobiota; class Verrucomicrobiia; order Limisphaerales; family UBA8199; genus JBBQYD01. The sequence continues at coordinate 2,991,193 of OW818681.1, forward strand.
GCCTCTGAGTAATGAAAGAAAGGAGGCCTTTTCGCAGATCGTAAGCACCTGCGCAAAAACAGGGATCGAGTTCTGCTTTGCCATGCATCCCCAGATGGCTTCGCCAAGGCCTTTGAATCCTGAAATCTCCGAGGAGCTGGATCTGTTCTTTCAACACTACTCATGGATGCAAAGCCTGGGGGTAAAATGGTTCAGCATCTGCCTCGATGACACACGCTGGGGTGCAGCGGGTCCGGGCCCCTGCGGTGAGGGCCATGCTGCACTGGTCAACGTTGTGTTTGACCGTTTGCACAGCACCGACAGCAATGCGCAGATGATCTTCTGCCCTGCATCCTTCTGGGGAGACGGCACCAATCCCGAGCACAACGCGTATCTCACAGCGATCGGTCGCAAGTTGCACTCGGACGCGTACGTGTTTTGGAACGGAGACGCGATTGTGACGCCGAGGATCACGCGTGTGGCTGCCGAGAGTTACAGGAGAATAGTCGATCACAGGCTGTTCCTTTGGGATAACTACCCGGTAAATGATGCCAGTCCCACTCTGCATCTTGGCCCGGTGGGCGGACGCGATCCGGACCTGTGCGATGTTATCGACGGTTACCTGAGCAATCCGATGTGCGCGCAGAACCAGATCAACCGGATACCGTTATCCACGTGTGCTGATTACGCCTACAATCCGAGGGCATACAATGCTGCTCGATCCATCGGGCAAGCGATCCTCAGGCTTGGCACCACCACGGCGCAACAACAAGTGCTTAAAGATCTCGTCGAGATATACCCGGGCTTCATCGTGGCAGGCGGCGGCACGGGAACCAATCCTGTGCGGCTGAGATCTGGAAGCCTTATAGAGCACGGCTCGGTCGGTGCGGCTCAGGAGTTTCTGCACAAGGTGGAGGATGTCGCATCCAGGCTCGGCAAGGCATTTCCGGCTTCGTTTCCCAACACGAGGAAGACAGTCCTGGAAGACATCAAGTGGATTAAAGGCCAGCTCGCGAGAAGGTAGCGGAAGACTCGTCATTGATACTTGGGGAGCGAGGAAATGCAATCCCCGCTCCCCAAGCCAACCCCAGTTACTGCTCGACACCTCTGTCCTACCACCAAAGAAAACTCGGATCGGGTGGAGGTGAAAACATCCAATCTTTCATCTCCTCCGGGAATCTGAAGTAAACAACATGGCCATCGCCGAAGAGCATGTTTTGCCTGCGCTGGCCGCGATCATTATGCCACCATGATTTGGGATCGTTGAGGCTATAGAGGTTGTTCTCCCACTCCCAGTCGCCCTGAATGATCTTCTTTACAGGGCTTCTGGCAAGCTCGCCTGCCTTGAGCGGCTTGGCCGCGCCGGCACGGGCGGGATCTTTCTCAGCCGTCACGTGGGCAGTGCGCCAGGAATCGACATTGTGCTGTGTGACATAGCTGTTGCCATACTCCAGGTAGCAACTCTTGGCCCCGTAATTGGCGTCCCCCTTGTCCGCAGGACAACGCCAGGTGTCGCGTGCGGGCACATACTGATTCAACGGACGATTCGTATAATCGACGAATGCCCCAAAGCTGTCGGCTATATCTCCGCCACCGGGGTAGTTGCCCTTGATGCCCCCGGAGGCGGCCCAGCCGCGAATCAGTGGGAAGGTGTCGTTATTGTCCTGAACGTACATGATCCAGCCCAAACCAATTTGCCTTTGGTTGCTGGCGCACGCCGTTTGGTGGGCTTTCTTCTTTGCTCGTGAGAGAGCCGGCAACAACATCGCCGCGAGGATCGCAATGATCGCGATAACGACAAGCAACTCGATCAATGTAAAACCCCGCATGGAATGGAGGCTGCCGCGCTGGATATGACGAGCCGCGCTGCCTGCTTTGCTCGGATCAAACCCTTCGGATGCGCGAGAGTAATTCTTCATAACTAGTGGCTCAAAGTATGGCCGAGATTAAACGAACTTGGCGGAAGCGTCTTGGTAATGCAGGCGGTTCGATCTGGTATTTTGAGCGGTACAACCGCCCAAATTACCAATCGCTATCGCCCATTCTGCCAAGACACAACCTGAGCGAATCTCTACGCTGACCGCAACAATATGAACTCCGCTCATCCTTTAGCGCACTCTCGGAATCCGGGCAGGAAGGCCGGCACATGTTTATCACTGCTGCTGTTAGGGGCCAGTGCCCTGATGGCTGCACCAACCCTTGTCGGGACGGCCAGTCTTGACGGACAATCAGTGGCCCTTCGCTTCGCAGCGGCCGTTGATGCTGCGACTGCAAGCGATTCGGCGCGTTACGCCATTGCAGGCGCGACGATTCAAAACGTGGCAATGCCTGATGACAAGACGGTGATCCTGTCAGTTACAGGACTTGCTGGAACCGGTTACACCGTCAGTGGCACGGGGATCAAGGATGCTCTTGGCGTGGAGGGGAACATCAGCGGCAGTGGCCCGATCCTGAATTTTGCTGTCCAGGAGATTGGAACCCTGGCAGGTCCATCATTTGGTTACGCGTACTCGACATCCTCCTTTGCGATGAAGGTTGATGGCGGGGTTCTTTGGGGAGCAGCGGATTCCTCTAAGTACATTTATCAAACACGACCCGGTGATTTCGACGTAAGAGTGAAGGTAAACAAGGCGGCTGCTGGAAATGGCGCATCCAATGTGGCGCTGGATGCGCGCGAGTCCCTGGAGCCGGGCAGCCGGCACGTCGCAATTACCGTATATCCAGGGATGGGCAACTGGACGGCCTTCAGACGAGATGTAGCCGACGGACCTAGTGGGGTTTTGGACGGCAACTGGCGCATAGGCTGGCCGGTCGGAGCTATGCATCCAGACATCTGGTTGCGCATTAAGTATCACAACAATACTTTCACAACCTATGGCAGCACGAACGGGCTGAACTGGAACCAGATCGGCAATGCGTACACGCCGGAAACTCCCTATGCAGCTAAGTACATTGGCATGACAGCCGTGGCAACGGATGCGGGCATTCCGCCCGTTGAAGCTGAGTTCAGTGAATTCGAAGAGTTTGCCCTGGGCAATGCGTCCATAGTCATTAACGAACAGCCTCAGGCAGTAACGACCACGGAAAATCATAGCGCGACGTTTACCACAGCGGCAGAGCTGATCAATGGTCCTGCCGGCCTGCTCAGCTATCAATGGCTCAGCAATGGTTTGCCTGTTCCTCAGGCATCCGGAACGAGCTACACTGTTGCACTGCCAAAGCTCGTGAACTCCGGCGATGAGTATCGGGTGATTGTCAGCGCGCCGGGTGTTTTGAGTGTCACAAGCGCTGTAGCCGTTTTGACCGTTCAGGCGGATACCGTCGCGCCTTATGCGCTTTCTTCGGGAGGACTTCCTGGACAAAGTGTTGCAGTGCGATTTAACGAGCTCATGGATCCGGTGACTGCGAACGATGCCAGCCGGTACACCCTTGGGGCTGCCATGATGGTCGAATCAGCCACTTTGATGGATGACCAACAAACCGTGGTGCTCGGAGTCTCAACACTTAGCGGCACTGGCTTTGCGCTTCAGGTAACCGGCGTAAATGATCTGGCGGGCAACGCGCTTACCACTACTGTGAACGGGCCAGTGCTCAATTTTACATCCCAGGACATCGGTCCACTTCTCACGCCTTCATTCGCCTATGCAGATTCACCCACGCATGTTGTGTCAAAAGTTGACGGCGGCGGCATTTGGTTTGGATACGACACCGCCAGCTACTTGTATCAAACCCGAACCAACGACTTCGATGTAAAGGTCCGCATCGACAAGGTGCAGGGATCGTTTAACGGAAACGTTGCTTTGGACGTTCGTGAAAGCGCAGACCAGGGCAGCCGGCATGTTGCGATCACGGTTTATCCCACCATGGGCAACTGGACGGCCTTTGCCCGTGACGTGGCAGAAGGCGCGACCTCGGTTCTGCAGGGTAACTGGAGGATAGGGTGGCCCGCTGGTGCCGGTTATCCAAACATCTGGCTCCGGATCAAGAGGACGGCGAACACGTTCAGCACCTATGGCAGCACCAACGGGCTGGACTGGATTCAGATCGGAAACAGTTACACTCCAAGCGCTCCATTCGCTGCAACCTCGCTGGTAGGCATTGCTGCTGCCACCACAGATTCAGGTGTGCCGCCGCAGCTATTCGAGTTCAGCAACTTCGGCGGATTCTCAATCACAGGCGCCTCGATTCAGATTAACGGGCAGCCAGCCAGCGCCTCCGTGGAGGAATATCATCCCGCGACGTTCGCCGTTCAGGCGGAACTACTGAACGGACCTTCCAGTGCCTTGGTTTACCAATGGCAACGTAACGGCGCGGATATTCCGGATGCCACCCAAGCAAGCTATACGATGGTTGACCCTACGTTCGCCAACCAAGGCGATCAAGTCCGGGTGCGGATCTCTGCTCCTGGGCTGGACCCTGTATTTAGCAGCGCAGCGACACTGAACATAACTGCTGACACAACCGCGCCTGCCATTGAAGCTTCCGGTGCTATCAAGAACGCCTCGGTCGGCATTCGGTTCAATGAAATGCTTGATCCCACAACCGCCGCCGATCCAGGTAAATACACGATAACGGGGGCCAACGTGGTTTCTGCAACCGTATTGGCCGACGGCCGTTCGGTGGTACTCACCACACCAGATCTGGTCGGCCCCTCCTTTGCTGTCCAGGTAACTGGTGTCAAAGATGCCACCGGGAACTCCTTCAGCGGAACGGTGAACGGGTTAGTGCAGGATTTCCAGGTTACAGATATTGGCGGTCTGAATACTCCATCCCTCGTCTATTCGTTCTCACCCGACAGTGTTGAATCCATCGTTGATGGCGGGAAAATCTGGGGGGTGGCGGACTCCGGCAATTTCATCGGGCGTATGATGACGGGCGACTTTGATGTTTGCACGCAAGTCCGCAGAACGACTGGCGGTGATTATAACTCCAATATGCTCCTGGATCTCCGCGAATCCCTCGAACCGGGCAGCCGGCACTTTGCCCTCACGGTTTATCCTACGCAGCGGCTGTGGGTTTCCTTCTTACGCGGCACGACAGACGGGGCAAGCGGCGTTGCCGCTGGTTTGTGGTCGGTTGCCTGGCCGCAAGGAGTGGACTTCCCGAATGTGTGGCTTCGCGTGAAGAAGCTTGGGAACACCTTCACCGCTTATGGAGGCACGAACGGCCTCGATTGGGTTCAGGTGGGGAGTTCTTACACGCCCGCCACACCTTACGCCAGCACCTTTGTGGCAATGGCCAGCGCTGTAACGGATGCCGGGCAGCCTCCGCTGCAAACTGAGTTCAGCAGCTTCGGAACAGTGGTCATTCGGCCACAAATCCAGATCTCTTCGAGCGCCACAGGCATTGTGTTAACGTGGCCAGTCGATTCCACCGGATTCCGTCTGGAGAAGTCCGCGCAGTTGGGCGCGGCCGCGAGTTGGTCAACGGCAAGCGAACCGGTTGCGGTGGAAGGTCTCAATAACGTGGTCAATGTGGCTGCGAGCACGGGCACCTGGTTCTATCGGCTGGTTCGGTAAGTTTGTATAATGGGGCTTCTCCGACGGGAGAAGCCCCTGAGTTAACTTAGAGTATAACTACAAGGAATAATCCTGCAGAACGCAGCAATGAAACCCAGTATCGCATTAAGTGTTTTCGCAAGCATTTGTTTAGCCGGTGTTGCATACGCCGGAGACAATAGTGAGCCTCACGCGTATCCGAACCCGATGCCGAAGGACGTCGATTTCCAAACCGTGCTACAGACCGAAGGCTACCCTGCCTTTGGCAATGCGGTTCCAGTCATTGGATGGAAACATCACCCCGAGGAGATTCACGTTACTCCTGCGGGCGGGTTGGTGCTGCCTGCTCCGCGCAGGCACGCACTAAGCCTCCAGGCTGCGTTGATGATTGGCACAAACAAAGAGCCAGGATTACTTAATCCTGAGAAGGTCACTCAGAAGCTTGTTGACGGTTACAAGCCAGGTGTGATGAGTGAGTGGAAAGAAAGTGGCATCACAGTAAAGCACCTTGCTTTTGGAACGCTCCTGGAGGGCGAGGAGGTGGTGACCGGTCGCGAGACACTCGTCGGCATGTCACGGTTTAGCCTTAAGAATACCTCAGATGCACGTATCAGTGGCACCTTCTGCATAAGACTGGGTGAGGGCGCCCGCCATCAGTCGATGAACAAGTTTCACCCCGTTTACCCGGGGCGGTTAACGTTCACTGACGACGGAGTATTCGAAGAGAACGGAGAATTGGCTGTGCGAGTTTTAGAAAACTCGCTTGGGCAGATCTCATTCGCCGCCGCTGCTCCTGCGAAGGTGAATCGTGTTGGTGTTGTCCTGAACGAAAAGCTGAACTCGATACGCAAACCCGAGTTTGAGATCGATTACGAGCGCAAACAGGATTCGGTAACCATTGGCGGGCGGATTTGGCCTGCGGGAGCCGATGTGTATTTAGAGATGTCTCCTGCGCATTCCAGCCCGGTGGCTGCCGAAGTCGAACTCGCCGGCAGCAATGCCCGTGTGGCGGGTTGGCTCGGCAAGAGAGGGTTTATTGCCGGGAAGAGCGTTAGCGCACTGGATTTTCTCTCAGCGGGCGAGTTCTCAGGGGCGTTGGATTGGGACACGCTCAAGGGTTTGTTGCCGGAAGGCCAGGGCCGAATTGTTCTGCGCCCCTTCTGCCCAAATGGAGCGTCCCAATTAAAAGCCAATTCCTGGGAGCCGCGTGTGCACGTGGTTCCTGCCGGGAAAGTTCCTGACTCGATGAAGGTTGTTAGCCCCAGCGATAACCTTCTACAAATCGCTTTTGAACTCAAACCGGGTCAGGAGCGGAGCGTGGACTTCGCGGTGCCATACTTCCCGTTGGAGAAGCCGGAAGCGGCAAAACTCGCGAAGCTGGATGTGGACGGCAGGTTGAAAAGCTTCCAAAGTTTCTGGGAACGGGAATTGAACAAGAACGCGGAGTTTATTTTCCCGGATGAACAGTTGCGCAATTCGTATCGTGCGTGCCTTGCCTACAACATGCTCCTGGTAGATCGCGATCCAGCCAGTCGTTTGCTGCTGCCCCATCCTGACGCCACAGATTACGAGCGGATTTGGGGCGGAGATAGCGGCGTGATTCTGCAGAGCATGGATCGGTTGGGTTATTTCGCAGAAACCGAAGCCTACACCCGAATTTTCCTCGGGCGCCAGGGCATGCGCCGGCCTGAAGGCGATATTCAGTCCGAGCAGGGTTTTTTGCATGGGGACGCCCGCGAACGTTGGTTGAGCGAAGATGGTTTTCTTATATGGGCTCTGGCGGAACATTACAAGCTATCCGGCGACATTGGATGGCTCAAAATGGTCGCGCCCCGGATAATTGCAGCCGCGGATTGGATTATTCGCGAGCGGGAACACAACAAGCAGTTGGTGAACGGAGCCAAACCTCCCCATTACGGACTCCTGCCACGTGGGCGGGCCACAGACCTTGGAGATTGGGACTACTGGTTCTTCAACGACGCTTACAGCTACCTCGGACTACGAAGTGCCGCTACGGTTCTGCCAAAGGCGGGTTTTGGTGTGGATGCCGAGAGGATTCGACTGGTTGCTGACGAGTATCGCGAGTGTATTCTTGAAGCAGTCGATAAATCCGTAAACCACAAGAGCGAACCCCCGTTTATCCCGCTGACTCCATACAAGAGCGAGATGCCGACACGCGAAAACCTGTATCGCTTCTGGTATTCGATCGTTTCTCCAATCTACATGGTTGAGGCCGGCGTGTTCGGACCCAATGACAAAAGGGCTTCATGGATTCTCGAGACCCTTGAAAGCAAGGTCCTGGTGAGTGGTCTGCCACGATTCGCCCCCGACGAAATCGACCCACACTATGTGTATAACCAGTCGCTCACCCAGCTCTTGCGAGGCGAGACCGACAAGTTTATCTGGAACCTTTACAGTTTGTTCGCCTTTGGCCAATCCCGGAATACTTTCGCGACGATCGAAGTCGTGAAATACAGGACTGGGGGTCTTGGGGACCACTGGGATGCGTGCCGTCAGCCTCACATGCACTCAAACAGCCGCGTGCTGGCGATGTTGCGGATTGCCCTGGTGCTTGAGGACGAAGACAAGCTGCACCTGATGATGGGCGCGCCGCGTGGATGGCTTGCTGACGGCAAGCGGGTGGAGGTGCGAAAAGCGCCGACCTCTTTCGGTGAACTGAATTACACCGTTGACTCCCGTGCGAGCGATGGGGAGATCAAGGTCCAGATCAAACCACCCCAGCGCGATCGCGCGCATTTGATTCTGCACGTCCGTCCCCCGACGAAGCACGGGCAGATCCGCTCAGTCACCGTGGATGGCAAACCGTGGCAGCGGTTCGGACCGGATCAAGTGGATCTAGGGGTGACGGATCATGAAGTCACTGTGCGGTGTCAGGTAAAGTAAGGACGCGGAATGCACAAGAAACCTGCAAGCGTGTTGAGGGCTGGCGCGGAGTTCTGCCGCCCAGCCAAAAGGCTGGCCAAAGGCGAAGCCGGAAGGCTAACTTGCGAACTGCATCACATTTGAACCAACAACTCTAGTCGTAAATGCATTTGATTGATTGGATCGTAGTCGCAGTCTGCTGCGCGCTGGTGTTCGCGGTTGGAATGACTTTCGCCCGCCGTTCATCAAAAAAGGGTTCCGCTGGTTATTTCGCAGGAGGCCGGGATGTCCCATGGTGGGCGATCGGGCTTTCCAATACGGCCACCTACAGCTCTGGAACGGGCGGTTTTGTCATGCTGGTGCTGGTCTTCGGCATCGCTGGCAACTGGCTCTGGTGGGCCAGTTGGATCGTTTGGATGCCTCTGGTGGCGATCGTCTGGGCACGCATGTGGCGCCGCATGAAGATTGTCACAACGGCCGAACTGATTTCCCTTCGCTATGGCGGCAAGCCCGCCGCCGTCGCACGGAAGGTTTACGCGTTCGTCTGTTGCTTTGGGTTTGCGGTGCTGATCATCGCCTACATTACGGGGTTCTTCGCAAAAACAATCGCACCACTCAGTCCGTTATCGACTACACAGGTGCTCCTTATCTTTGGCGGAATCACAGTAGTCTATACAATGTTTGGTGGATTGCTCGGTGTCGTCTATGCCGACGTTGTGCAGTTTGGCATTATGATTATTGGTTCAGTTGTGTTCCTATGCACAGCAATTGTGCACCACGGCGGGTGGTCTGAAATTATCAGCCGGGTGCAGGAAATTCGCCCGGGCGGTTTGGTGCAGACCCCTCCGACACCTGGGATCGAAGCTTTAACTCTGCTGGTGCTTTTTCTTCAAGGCTGGTTCTTTGCGGGTTCACCGACAGCCGGGGAAGGAATGACAGCGCAAAGGTTCATGGCTGCCCGCAATGAGCAACATGCCGTCGGCGGACAGCTCTTTAACGCTTTCCTTGCGCTCTCGTTTCGCACTCTTCCACTCATCGGCCTCGGCATCATTGCAATGACCCTCTTCTGGACGAGCGATTTGCAAACGCAACTTGGGCCGGCTCCAGCAGGAACGACGATGCTCAAGGACCCGGCACACGCGTGGGGCGAACTGATCAGAGCATCGGGCTTGCCACACGGCCTTATCGGATTGCTCGTTGCGGCCGAAGTGGCGGCCTTCATGGGGGCACTCAGTTCGCTGATTAATTGGGGCAGCAGCTTTGTAGTAAACGACCTTGTGCCCGCGAAGCTCAGCAAAGGTGGAGAAAAGGTCTGGGTTAGCCGCGCCGTTTCACTGGCAGTCTTTGTCGTTGCGGCGGTGGTCACCATCCTTTTTGTCGATAACATGGTGAGTTGGTTCATGTTCATCAATTCTGCCATGGTGATTTTTCTGCTGCCTCTTGCATGGTTCCGCTTCTTTTGGTGGCGATTCAACGTTTGGGGTGAGCTGGCAGCAATTGTTCTGGGTTTGCCGCTGTCCATCCTGGTTTGGTTCGTTTTGGATTTTCAAAGCAAACCAATGTGGCAGGGGCTTGGACTTCTGTTCGCTCTTAGCTTTGTGGTGCTCGTGCTCGTGACGTTGCTCACGCCGCCCGAATCCGAGGAGACCCTTAAGAGGTTCTATGCCCGATGCAGACCGCCAGGGTTCTGGGGACCAATCAGCCGCCAGGTGCAGTTGCCGGATAACGGCGAACCATCTCCGGCAAGTATGTTCATCGACTCAGGGCTCGGAATTTTCGCGTCCCTGTGCCTGGTGCTTGCAACCAACGCTATCTTTGTCGGCGACTGGCTGCGCTTCGGCCTGACCATCGTGGGAGGCTCAGGAGCAGGCGCGTGGCTCCTCCATAGAATGTGGAAGGCGTCAAAATCATCTAAGAGCGTTCCATCAATGAACCCCGAGGTAATTGCGAAATGAAAACTCCAGCTCTTAAGTTCATGTGCTTCCGGCCGCTCGCAGTTCTTGCGCTCACTATCGGGATATCGATGCTTTCGGCGGCAGAGAGGCCGCGGGCCGCAGTGGCATCGTTTGCCGGACCCGAATTTGAAGGTGGTGCCAAGGACCTGGTGGGCACGTCGTTCGACGGACAGGAAGTGAACACGATCTACTCGCTCCAGACCGGGCCCAGGTCCGGTATGCGCGCGAAGTTTACAGTGCAGACCATGCCCACAGGACCTTTGTTCGTCCACCTTAAGGCCCGGGATGATGATGCACCGAAGGCGTGCTCTATACTGGTGCGACTGAACGGCAAAACGGTGTTCGAAGGGCCTAATCAGTTTAGCGGCGCGCGATTCGAAACCAGGAAGCTGGCCGTTCCCGCAAACACGCTCGTGCAGGGTGAAAACACCCTCACCATCGACTGTCGCGAAGAGAAAGGTGCAGCAGGGGTGCCTCCATGGTTCCAGGTTGCTTCCTGTGCCATTGCAACTGAGACCTATGTAGTGGTCCAGGATATTCGCAAGCAGTTCAGTGTCGAGATTCCGGGCGAGATGAAACCGTTTCCAGAGCCGTTGCCAGCCGGGGTACAGCCTGGGTTCAAATTGCGTGGTACTAAAGGCTGGGCATGGACCCCCGAGCAGTACCTGGAGGAGATCCCATGGCTGGTGAAGTTCAAAATGAATTTCCTGATGAACTGCTACCTCTCGATGTTCGACATTGAGAACCACGCCAACTGGGCTGATGGCGATGCCAACCGCTGGTGGGAGGAAATCTCAGCACCGAAGAAGGCGGCTTACGCAAAAGTTGTGCAAGCCTGCCAGCAGCAAGGAATCGACTTCTGCTTTGGAATGAATCCCAACCTGGCGAGCAAGCGCTTCATCAAGGCGGATGCGCCGGAGGAGTTGGACGCGCTATTCAAGCACTACGCCTGGATGCAAAGCCTTGGGGTTCGCTGGTTCAATATCTCGCTCGATGACATCAGCCAGGGGATCGATGCCTCAAGCCATGCAAAGGTTGTGAATACCATCCTGAATCGTTTGCGGCAAAAAGATCCAGAAGTGCAGATGATATTCTGCCCCACGTTTTATTGGGGGGATGGCACCGAAAAGAAACAGCAGGCCTATCTTGAGGTCCTTGCCCGCGAGCTGGATCAAAAGGTTTACCTGTTTTGGACGGGGGATGCGGTTGTCGGTCGCATTACAAGGCAGGGTGCGGAGACTTTTCGGCGGATATCCGGGCATCGCCTCTTCCTTTGGGACAACTACCCTGTAAACGATGATGCTCCAACCATGCACCTGGGACCGGTGATCGATCGCGACTCCGATCTTTGTCAGATCGTGGATGGCTACATGGGTAACCCGCATCGCAAACAGAATCAGGGCAATCGAATTCCTCTGGCCACTTGCGCCGATTACGCCTACAACCCTGCCGATTACGATCCCGCCCGCTCGATAGGCCAGGCCGTCCTCCGCGTTGCCGAGGAACCGGAGCAGCGCGAGGTGCTACGTGACCTGGTGGAGGCTTACCCGGGCATGCTGATTTGGTCACCGCCTCAACGCGGCACAGGCTTTAATGCAGTTAGGGAACAGTTTGATCGGATCATTGCGCTGCCTCACTCGCGCCAGGCCGCTGTGGCCTACGTAGAGCACCTGGAGGAACTGGCCCACCGCATGCAGAAAGCGTTCCCAACAAGCTTTGGTGCCGAGCGCGAAACGCTGCAACACGATCTTGATCTGTTGAAACAAAAGCTAAAGCAGAAATTCCACTGATTTATGAGTTCCACGGTAGCACAACCAAACTTGAGCCTTGCACTGTTCGGAGGCCAAAAGACACGCACGCGAACCTTTCATCCTTGGCCGGTATTTGATGGCACCGAAGAGCAGCGCTTGCTCAACGCGCTTCGAAGCGGCAAATGGGGAAAGCTGCATGGAAATGAAGTGGCGGAATTCGAGAGCCGTTTTGCCTCTATGCACGGTTGCAGTCAGGGAATCGCCGTGGTGAACGGCACTGTCTCGCTGCGAATCGCGCTGATGGCTGCTGGGATTGAGGCTGGGGATGAAGTAATCGTCCCTCCCTACACCTTTCTCGCCACTGCAACCGCCGTTGTCGAGGCCAATGCCGTGCCTGTCTTTGCGGACATCGAACTGGATTCTTTCAACCTCGACCCCAAAGCTGTTGAAGCGGCAATCACACCTCGCACACGGGCCATCATCCCTGTACACATGGGGGGACAGCCCGCCGATATGGAGGCCCTTCTCGGCATCGCTCGCAAGCATAACCTCGTCATCATTGAGGATGCGGCTCATGCCCATGGCGCTATTTGGCGTGATCAACCTGCTGGTTCTATCGGTTTATGCGGATCCTTTTCCTTTCAGTCCAGCAAGAACCTTACTTGCGGGGAAGGGGGGATCCTCATCACAAACGACTCCCCTTTTGCTGAAAAGTGCCGTTCGATTCACAACTGTGGGCGGATCGCGGGCGGCGTTTGGTATGAGCACCATGTGATTTCCGGAAACTATCGTTTAGGTGAGTTTCAGGGTGCTGTTCTCAACGCCCAGCTTGATCGGCTTGAGGAACAAACGAAACGCCGGGATGCGAACGGACGCTATCTTGCCTCCCGATTGCAAAAGATCCATGGAGTGCACCCGCAACTCAGTTCTGCTGACTGCACGCGACACAGCCGCCATCTGTTCTTGATGCGTCTCGTCGAAGCAGAGTTTGGTGCCCCTCGTGAGGCGATTATCAAGGCGCTACAAGCTGAGGGCATCCCCATTAGCAGCGGGTATGCGCTGCCATTGTATCGCCAGCCGCTTTTTCTGAAAAAGGCATTTGGCCCTTACCTGGCCGGCATTCGAGACTCGCTGGATTACAGCCGGGTGTGTTGTCCGAACACGGAGCTGATCTGTTACAAAGAAGGCTCCTGGCTGGAGCAGAGTCTGCTCCTTGGCACTTCACAAGATATGGATGATATCGTGCAGGCATTTGAGAAGGTATATGCGAACCGTGCGATATTGGGAAAGGCCGATTCATGATAATAGGTGTCTCGCAAATCGATATCACCCCCGAACCCGGGGAGGAACTATCCGGTTTCGCGGCGCGGGTGCAGCCCTCAGTCGGTGTGCTGGATCACCTGTTCGCCAAAGCATTGTACTTGCAGAATCAAGGAGTGCGACTCCTCTGGCTGCATGCCGATCTGATCGGATTTGACAGTGAAATTGTGAAGGCTTTCCGGAGGTGGGCTGCGGCCAATCTCGGACTGGCCGAAGACCAGATCATGCTTTCGGCGACGCACACCCATTCAGGCCCTTGCACGATCCATCTTCAGGAAGCGGGGAGATACGATCCGGTTTACGTCGAGTTTCTCTTGAAGAAATTACAAGCCGTCTCCGGGCAGGCGATGGCCTGCCCGGAGGAAGTTGAGGTCGTCTCCGTTGAAGGCCGGCTTGATCTCGCCGTCGATCGGCGCGCCTCGGCATCGGCACATACCGATCCGCGCGTTACGGCAGCCGGCTTCCGGCGGCTTGATGGAAGCTTCGCGGCGGCACTCATAAATTATGGCGTGCACCCGGTCTCACTCGGCCCGACCAATCGTTTGATAAGTGGCGACCTGTCGGGCGCGGCCTCATCGAGCCTCTCGCAGCGGTTGGAAGGGAATCCTGTGGTGCTGATGACCAATGGTGCGTCGGCGAATCTGAACCCGCCGGCAGAGAACGTGCCTCCCTTGAAGGCGCAGGAATGGGGAAAGTCGATTGCCGATTCCGTAGCGGGCCTTTTGGGAAGAGCTGAACCGTTGGCAGACCCCGAGTTGCGGGTCTTGCGGCATGTCGTGCCTCTCCCCTTGGATGTTTTTGATGCCGATCGGGTTCAAACAGTTGTTGAACAAGCATTGCGAAGCCCAATGCCATTGGCCCAGTGGGGGGACAAGTACAAGCGAGTGGTGGAGCATTGGCGTGACAGCGTGTTGACTGAAATTCACGCCGGAACGGCCGCGACGCATCGTGAAGCGGAACTGTTCGCAGTGGGCCTGGGACATCTCACCATGGTGGGGATGAACGCAGAGGTATTCTCCGAGTTTACTGACTGGCTGCGAGCAGCCAGCATCGGGCCTGTGTGTGTGATTGGATACGCGAACGGTGACTTGGGTTATTTACCCACAAGCACAGCATACCTTGAAGGCGGTTATGAAGTGGAAGTAGCCTACTTCTTTTATGGCGGGTTCCGCCCCAAGGCAGGTGGTCTGGAGTTGCTTTCGAAGGAAGCCATCAAGGTGCTTGGAATCCTGAAAAACGAACCTGAATGGTCAGTCCGCCAATCGTGCAAAGATACGGCGACATAGAAGTTGAGACGATGCTTAGCGGGACACTCTCACAGCAATACAGGACGTGACACCAGGCTCGACCACCTTCCGGTTCATGAGTCAAGGCCGGGCTGGGTTGGAAAAGAGTGGCGTGGGAAGGGAGGGCGGACTTACATTCGCTGGTATGCAACTCTCCTCACAACCAGAGGCGAATCGTACAGTCAGTCAACGAGACGCGACTCCCGAGTCTCAGAACGCGCCCGCCGCTGGACCGATGACTTCACGAGAACGGATCGCGATTGCCTGCGCCCATCGAGAACCTGATAAGTTGCCAGTGGATTTCGGGGGCGGATTCCAGACTGGCATCCATGTCAGTATGGTTTACAAGCTGCGACAAACGCTCGGTCTGGACGCACCCGGAACGCCGATCAAAGTCGTCGAGATATACCAGATGCTTGGAGAGATTGGCGCGGACCTCCGCCAGGCGCTTGGTATCGATACCGTAAGCCTGGCCGGCACCGGCACCATGTTTGGTTTTCCTCAAACTAACTTCAAAGAGTGGGAACTGCCAGACGGCACACCAGTGCTTGTTCCGAACGACTTCAATACCTGTTTCGAATCCAACGGTGATCTTCTTCAGTACCCGGAGGGGGACCGGAGTATCCCGCCAAGCGGACGGATGCCAGACGGCGGGCATTTCTTTGATGCAATCATCCGGCAAGAGCCGATGGATGACGCCGCTCTCGATCCAGCGCTAAACACGGAAGAGTTCCAACTAGTATCCGACCAGGAATTGGACCATTACAAGCGCTCTGCGGAATGGCTGCATGGTAATACAGATCAGGCGATCTTTTGCACGTTTGGCGGCTTGTCGTTCGGGGATATCGCCTTGGTCCCGGGAACGTTCATGAAAAGGCCGCGCGGCATTCGTGACATCGCGGAATGGTACATGAGCACTGCCTCACGCCCGGAATACACAGAGGCTGTATTTGAACGACAAACCGAGGTGGCGTTGGAGAACTTGCGGCGCCTTCATGCCGTGGTTGGTGAGCGGCCGCTGATCATTCAAACGAATGGCACGGATTTCGGAACGCAGAACGGCCCGTTTTGCAGCGTAGCGGCGTTCCGAAGACTCTATTTGCCTTACCAGAAACGGGTTAATGGCTGGATACATCGGAATACCAAATGGAAGACGTTCATGCATTGTTGCGGTGGAATTGAGCCACTGCTGGACTCTATCATCGAAGCAGAGTTCGATATCTTGAACCCCGTGCAATGCTCGGCTAAGGGGATGGACCCTCGTGGTTTAAAAAGGCGCTACGGCCGAGACTTCGTGTTTTGGGGCGGCGGTGTAGATACTCAGAAGACGTTTCCGTTCGGCACTCCGCAACAGGTTCAGGAGGAGGCACGGGAGCGGATCGATATTCTGGGAGAGGGCGGGGGATTTGTCTTCAGCTCCATTCATAACATCCAGGCTAACACCCCAATCGAGAACATGTTGGCCATGTTTGAGGTCATCCGACAATACCGATAAACTCCTTGGGCTGGCCATTTGAGTGTCACCGAAAAATTTGTGTTCCGCAGATGACAACCCAGCGTTTTCATTCTATTGTCTCCCGCGAAACCAAAAGCATTTATGCGTGAAGCACAGACTGAAGTTCTTGTTGTGGGGGCTGGTCCCGTGGGCCTTTTTACCGCCTTGTGCCTGAGCGAGGCCGGAATCGAGGCGCGGGTGATTGATCGTGAGGAGCGGACGGCTGCCCGCAGCTATGCCTGCGCGTTGCACCCTCAGTCCTTAAGCGCATTGGCCCGGTTAGGCCTGGCGGACACCTTGATCGCGCAAGGGCGAAAGGTGGAGAAGATCGCGTTTTACGAGGGAACCACGCGGCAGGCTGAGATCAACCTTGCCAAAGCAGGAGGCGACTTCCCGTTTCTGCTCATCCTCCCCCAGGCAAGCTTTGAGCGTGCTTTGGAGGACGCTTTGACGCAGCGCACCGGGCACCCAGTCAGTTGGCATCATCGTCTGAACGCATTCAACACTGTTGGTGACTCATTGCAGACTGAGATTGAAGAGTTAGAGGGCACTTCCACCGGATACATCGTGCCTCATTGGGAGACTGTCGTGCGTCGTCGTGCCGAGGTACGTGCCCAGTTCCTGCTTGGGGCAGATGGCCACAATTCACTGGTCCGTCAGCGGCTTGGCACCGATTTGGAGCGAGTAGGCGAGCGGCAGTTCTTCGCGGCCTACGAGTTTGAAACAGATCAGGCCGGTTACGATGAGGTCCGAGTTGTGCTCGATGAGCAGACGACTAACGTATTGTGGCCTTTACCGGGAAACAAATGCAGGTGGACTTTTCAGCTCATCCGTTCTGAAGTTGCTGAGATGCCTGAAAAAGAGCGGCGAGCCTTTCGTGTGGCCGAAACCGCTGTGGACGAGAAGATCCGCGATTACGTGGAGGCGGTAGCCCACAAACGGGCTCCTTGGTTTAATCTTGGGGTTAAAGAGATTACCTGGTGCACGGAGGTGGTTTTTGAGCCCCGCATGGCTCGCGAGTTTGGCCGTAACCGCACATGGCTGCTTGGCGACGCCGCTCATCAGGCTGGGCCTGTGGGGGTACACAGCATGAACGCTGGTTTTCTCGAAGGCCAAGCAATGGCTGGCGCCCTGCATAAGATCGTCCGCGAGAGGGGCTCGCTTTCAGTTTTGGACGTCTGGCACAAGGAACAACAAGCCCGATGGCGCCAACTGATCGGGCTAACGGGTGGTCTGAAACCGAGGACCGCCGCCTCTGCCTGGGTCAAGAACCGGGCGCCACGGTTGCTATCGTGCCTGCCAGGAACAGAAAAGGCTCTGGTCTCACTGGCTGCCGATCTGAATCTGGAGCTCGTCTGACCAGTTTCTGGCCTAGACGGAAGCGTCGTTCAACACTTCCCCTCAGAGGGCGATTTGATATAATAGGTCCCATCGTATGAAAATGATCCTTGGTTTTGCAGCCGGCTTCACCGGTTTGCTGCTCGGCGGTTTTGGAAGCAGTGTCTTGGCACAGCCCCTTCCAAATGCACCGACGCCTGCCTCCGCTCCCGTTATCGTTGAGACAAATGCCCCGCAACCGCGTATTCAGTTCGAGAACACGGTCTGGGATTTCGGCAGACTGCCCGCGGGTGAGGTTTTTAAGCACACCTTCTTCTTCACCAACGTTGGATCATCTGTGTTGGAACTGACCCAGGTGCAGCCCGGATGTGGCTGTACGACGGCTGGTGAATGGACACGACGTCTTGAGCCCGGGCAAACGGGAAGCATCCCCATGCAGTTCAACAGCGCCAACTTCCAAGGCCCCGTGCTGAAGAACGTGGTGGTACACTCAAACGACAAGAAGCAACCTAACACCATCCTGCAGATCAAGGGCACCCTCTGGAAGGCCATCGAGGTCGTTCCCCAGTTCGTCATGATCAACGTGATGCCCGATTCTTTGGCGGCTTCAAATGTCGTGCAGATCATCAACAATGGTGAGGACTATCTCGTTCTCTCAAATCCTGAAAGCAATAATCCGCTCTTTCACGCCAACCTGTTAACCAACCGGCCTGGCAAGGAGTTTCAGTTGATCATTTCGGCACGTCCTGGTGAGATGACCAACAACATGGCTCAGGGCCAGATTACTATGAAAACGTCCTCGGCTTCCGTGCCTGTTGTAGCCGTGACCGCCTGGGCCAATGTGCAACCGGCGCTGAATATTGCGCCTCCTCAAGTGGTTTTGCCGGCTGGTCCGTTAAAGACTCCTACGATCCCCCAAATCACGGTTCAGAATAACGCAGCATCGCTCATTCAGATTTCCGACTTGGCTGTGGACCTGCCGGGTGTGGGTGTGGAACTGGAGGAAAAAATCCCCGGGCGAACCTTCATTCTCAGGCTCAGCTTTCCCCAAGAGTTCGTGTTGTCGCAGGGCCAGCGGGGGACCTTGACCGCCAAGACCACGAGCACTCAGATGCCCAGAATCAAGATCCCGATCGCTCAGATTCAGCCCGCTATAAGCGTCCCGCCCGTTCCGGGCTCAGGCCAGTGAAGAGTGTCGCATTGGAAGCGTTCGTCGTAGCGCTTGGAGGGTTTCTCCTGGCGCTTTTGCTGAATGGATTATCCCCTCGCGGCATCCGGTTGACGCGCGATTACTTTCCGTCCACCAAGGCTGCGGAGCCTTCCTTATCGGCCACCAACTTACAGGGCATTTCCGCGTCTGGTACTCAGACCACGAACGCACTTGCGTCCAGACTCGCCGCCAAGGGTTTGCAAGTTGCTGATACAAACCTGGTCCTCAAGTTTTATCAAGACCCCGGCTATGCCGCCGGAGGGATTGTTTTCGTAGATGCACGGAACGATCAGTCCTACACGGAGGGCCACATTCCCGGGGCATATCAGCTCGATTATTACTACAAGGAAAAGTACCTGCCGACAGTTTTGCCGGTCATCATGACCGCGGAGACCATCCTGGTTTATTGTAATGGCGGTGATTGCGAAGACAGTGAACTAACGGCTGCGCTTCTGCAGCAGGCAGGAATTCCACCCGCTCGAATCTTTGTGTATGCCGGCGGCTACACTGAATGGGCGTCGGCTGGCTTGCCAGTTGAGTTACAAGCACGCCACAGCGGGCTGCTGAAAGGCAAGCCATGACCGAGCAACCCGCCAAACGAGCCCGCTTCCCGGATCTCCTGTTCACCCTGATTCGCCTGCTTTTAGGAGCCCATTTCATCTGGATGGGCTGGGTAAAGGCTATGGACCCAGTCTCATTCCTTAAACTGGTTCGGCAGTATGGAATGATCGACAACCCTTACTTGCTCAACACAGTGGCCGCTGCGCTCCCGTGGTTTGAGATCTGTTGCGGTCTGCTTTTGCTATTGGGAATTGCTCAGCGCGGGACAGCGCTTCTTTTGCTGGGCATGCTGCTGCCTTTCACGGCTTTGGTGCTGAACCGGGCACTTGAGCTTGCGGCGCTTAAACACGTGCCCTTTTGCGCGATCAGCTTCGATTGCGGTTGTGGGAGTGGGGAGGTTTTTATCTGCCGAAAACTGGCTGAGAACGCCGTCCTGATTCTTTTCTCGGCCCTGCTCATCACAGGGCGTGGACACCTTTGGAGCCTGCGTCCGCGTCTCAGAATAGTGAATTATGAATAGTGAATAGCGAGCCACCAAGGAGGCGCGGGCGGCGGGCGGCTGAAGAATTCACTATTCGCCATTCAAAATTCTCAATTCCTCAAGCCGGGTTAATCTTTTCACGAGCCACTACGCCGCTTAGTGCCAGCAAAGCGATAAGATTGGGTATCGCCATCAGCCCGTTGGCGGCATCTGCGAAATCCCAGACAACCGCGAGCGGCAGCACCGAGCCGACCACCACGGCTATGACCCACAAAAAGCGGTAGGGCCGAACGGCGCGCTGGCCAAAGAGATACTCCGCTGCACGTTCACCGTAATAACTCCAGCCAAGGATGGTGGAGAAGACAAAGGTGAAAAGACTAATCGTTAGGATCAGTGGCCCGACACTGTGAAGCTCAGCGAAGGCTGCCTGCGTGAGCTGCACCTTTCCCAACCCTTCCTTCCAATGGCCGCTGCTGACGACCACCAACCCTGTCAGCGCACAGATCACCACTGTATCCCAGAACGTGCCTGAGGCAGATACAAGGCCCTGGCGTGCGGGTGTGCTGGTTTGGGCGGCCGCAGCCACAATTGGGGCGCTCCCCAAGCCTGACTCGTTGGAAAACAGCCCACGGGCTATGCCAAAACGCATGGCTTCCTTGAGGCCAGCACCTATGAAGCCGCCAACAGCGGCTTGCCCCGTGAAAGCCGAACTCACAATGAGCCGAATGGTCTCGGGCATGACGGACGCATTCTTGATCAGAATAAGGAGGCATCCGAGCACGTAGAAAATAGCCATAAAAGGCACCAGGAACTCGCAAACACGTGCGATCGACTTAATGCCTCCCAGGATCGTTGCTGCCGTCATCACCGCCATACTGAGCCCAAGAACCCATGCGACCGTGCTCGCATGTTGCGGAGGAAAGAACACCTGGATATTGCCCACGATGCTGTTGGCTTGGGTCATGCATCCGATCCCGAAGGCCGCGATGCAGGTTAAAACTGCGAACGCTATTCCAAGCCAGCGCTGGCCGAGACCACGCTCCAGGGCATACATGGGGCCGCCCGCATAGGTGCCATCCGGCTGCCGCACCCGGTATTTGACCGCTAGAACGGCTTCGCCGTATTTGGTTGCCATACCGAAAACGCCCGTGAGCCACATCCAAAAGACGGCCCCGGGACCTCCCGCCGCCACCGCACCGGCGACGCCGATGATGTTTCCAGTTCCGATCGTGGCAGCGAGCGCCGTCATCAGTGCAGCGAACTGGCTTACGTCACCTTCTCCTTCAGGCTTACGTGTAAAGGAAAGCCGGATGCCCTTCAGGATATAGCGCTGCACGAATCCGAAACGCACCGTCAGGAACAGGTGGGTCCCGAAAAGCAGGATAATGAGCGGCAGCCCCCAAACGAAGCTGGCGAACCAGGCGGCAGCACCAGCCAAATCGACGGCACCAAACATGCCGGGCGAGCAGGAATCAATTAACACGCCGCAGGATTAGACCAGGCGCCATGCATGGTAAAGCGGGAAATCCGGATTTGAGAATTTTCGGCTACGCTTTGGCTTCAGAAGGGAACTGAGGAGTCGCAGAAAGAACAGGAGGTGGGTATTTGTTTGTCATAGCTTTCGCTCCGGATACCATTACAATGTTGCCGCGTGCTATGCCACATAAACCTGCAATAGCCAGCGCGGCCAGCAGAACCACCTGCAACCATGTTCTGTTTGCAAGCCCCTTTTCACATTGACCTACCTCCCATACCTCCCACGCAAACTATGAACTCGCTCACCCTACCTGGAGCAGACCAGCTTCCAGAATCCACACGACTGTTGTTAAGCGACTTGGTGGATGCAGCCCGCAACACCTTTCAGGCAGATCTCAAAAGCATCGTGCTGTTCGGCAGTGGTGCCGAAGGCCGGCTACGTCCTGTTTCTGACCTAAACCTTGTTTTCGTGCTCCGCCGTTTTGAACGCAGCCGAGTGGATGCATTTCGGGAGCCCTTGCGCGTGGCTCATGTCGCAGCCCGCGCATCGATCATGTTCCTGCTGGAAGGTGAACTGTCTGCCGCAACCGAGGCATTCGCAGTCAAATTTGACAATATCATCCGGCGCCACATTGTTCTTTTCGGGGACGATGTATTCGAGAAGTTGGTGGTGCCGCGGGCTGTCATGAAACAGCACCTTAGCCAGGTGTTAATGAACCTGGCTCTGCGCCTGCGTGAGCGCTATGCCATTACAAGCCTCCGGGAGGAACAGTTGACGATTGTGATCGCAGAAGCAGCAGGTCCTCTGCGAGCGGCTGCGGCTGCTTTATGTCAATTGGAGGGGCGTTCTATCCGGTCACCACGAGAAGCACTTGAGAGCGTTGCTGCGACGGTCCCAGGAGGGCCGTGGGAGGAAATCCTCGAGATGATTCCTCTGGCGCGTCAATCGGGTTCACTGCCCGCAGGCCGCGCCCCGGAGGTTGTTTTCCAGATCTTGGGACTTTGCGAGGCGATGCGGATTCGAACCGAAGAACTTCCCTGATATGAATCTCAACCCCTTCGATCTTCCCGATCCGCAATTCCTGCTGTTCTTCCTGGCAATGATCGCGCTTGGCATGGTGGCTGTTTGGTTTTTGCGCCGCGCTATGGAAACCGGCGATAAGATGAAGGCCATCGGAAATGCCCGCGATCTGGCGGAAGACCCCTATTGTGTGGCTTTTTTGCGGGGTGGCCGTTACGAGGTGCTGAGTGTGGCTCTCGTGGCCCTTATCGAGAAGGGGTTGCTCAAGCCTCATGGAGAGTTCGTTAGAACGGAGGGGAAGGACGCTTTGGAAAAAGTCAGTCGACCTCTGGACAAAGCCATACTTTCCAGGTTCGCTCTTCTAAGTATGGGCACAGGCCTTAGAAGAGCTGATTCCATTTACCGTGACCCAGTGGCCCTGGCCGAGGCTGACCTGATTGGCGAGGAGTTGGAGCAGCGCGGGCTTTTGCCAGACAATCGAGTGAGGCAGATACGAAGATGGTTGGTGATTATCCCGGTGGCATTGCTCTGGACTTTAGCAGCCATAAAGATAGGTGTCGCATTGTCCAGGGGCCGGACCAATGTCGGGTTCCTGCTGTTATTGGCTGTTCTTGTGCCTTTTTTAATGAAGGTTGTATCCCGGGCACTCCGTACAAGGTTAGGTGATCAGACTTTTGGCTGGATCCAGAGTTTCTTTGAGAATCTCTGGCAGCGACGTCGTTCGTTTGAACTGAATCGAACCAGTAGCGAGTTGACTTTCCTGGCGGCTGTTTTCGGGATTTCAGCCCTGCCTGACGGCATGCGGGATATGATGCGGGCCCTGGACCTGCAAGTGCCAAAAACTGCCCGGCTCTCAGAGAGTATCATTGACCTCGATTCCCCATGGTTCTCGTGGAATAGCAGTGGATCCTCCAGTTCGGGCAGTTGGAGCAGTTGCGGTAGCGGCAGCAGTTGCGGCGGGGGAGGGGGCTGTGGGGGTGGAGGTTGCGGCGGTTGTGGCAGTTGAATGAACCTGATCTATGCTTCGTGACCGATGGCTTTTTGGAAGAAAGACCCGTGTTTTTACTGTCCAATGGCATCTGACTAATAGATGCCCATTCCATTGCCGCCATTGCTACGACCGATCTGCCCGGGATGATCTTAACCTGATTGAGGTGCGGCAGGTTTTGGCCGATACGCTTGATTTCTGCCGAAAGAAGAGGGTCAGGCTGCAATTCAGCCTCTCGGGTGGCGATCCCTTATTCTATCCTCATTTTTGGGATCTCTATGGCGACATTGCCAAGGTAAAGGTGCCTGTGTCCATCCTGGGAAATCCGATTCCCGCTCCGGAAATTCAAAGGCTGATGGAGGTCCAAACCCCTATTTACTATCAAGTAAGCCTGGAAGGCTTGTCGGCCCACAACGATGAGGTTCGCGGTAGCGGCCATTTCGAGCGGACCATGGCCTTTCTAGCGCAAGCCAGGGGGCTGGGTCTGGAAACGCATGTGATGTTGACGTTGACCCGTGCTAACCTGGATCAGGTCATTCCGCTGGGGACCCTACTGCGTGGTTTGACGGGCCGGTTTACCTTCAATCGTCTCGCCCAGGTGGGGCAGGCGGTGGATCTTGAACCTCCCAGCCAGGCGGAGTATAAGGCTTTATTGGAGGAATACATTAACGCACGAAGGAATAATCCCGTTTTTGGCTTTAAGGATAATCTGTTTAACATCCTGAGACACACCCACAATCAGCTCCCGCTTCCGGGTTGCACTGGATTTGGATGTGGAGCAGCGTTTAACTTCGTTGCCCTGCTGCCAGATGGGGAGGTGCATGCCTGCCGCAAGTTCCCCTCTCGCATCGGAAATGCACGAGAGAACAAGCTTGCGGCGATCTATCATTCCGCTGAAGCCCGCAGTTACCGTGGCGGATCACTGGCCTGTCGGAAATGCCGACTGCGCCGAAGTTGCGGCGGCTGTCTGGCGGTGACTTACGGTCGAGGAGGTGATCCTTTGCGGGAGAGGGATCCCGACTGTTTTATGCCACGGACTTCTTAGCTCTCCTGGATTTAGGATTCGTGGATTTGCGCGCCGGTTTTGCTTTGGCCTTCTCGGGTTTGCCCTTCTTGAGCAGCTTGCCAACAGATATCTTCTTAGCGGTCTGGAGGCGATAGCTCATGCTGCCTTTGTAGCGGCGCTGGGTGCCCTTGCGTACCCGCTGGCGTTCCCTGGCCAATACAAGGTGTTTGGCGCAACGTGAGCCTTGGGCTGGCGCGCCACATTCTGTGCATAAGCCATCCCGCTGCTTGCGCAACTGGTATTTACGCTGCCGGGACACCGGCAGGTGTTGGAATTCGTCCTTAATAGGCGGTCTCATATTTAATAGCGGGGTCAATAATAGCATAGTTTCATATTAGCGCTAAGCAGAACCTGAAAATTGTATTGAGCGCATGAATTTTGGGGGACCAATGCAGGTTACAACCATCAAAACGTCCTTTCTGACCATCAAGGAACTGCCATTTGACTTAATCAAAGTCATGCCTCATGGTGTCCTCCGAAAGACATCATTTATGAAGAAATCATTAGCCCTGTTGTGTTTGTCGGCTTTCCTTGCGGTGGGTTCCGCTTCGGCCGCGGTTGAAACGAATACCGCTGCCACTAGCTCGATTTCAACCGAATTGCAGTCCATCACGGAGAAGGTGAGGACTAAAGCCAGGGAAGGGAAGAGGACAGAAGCCGAACTCAAAGAGGAGCTACAAGCCTTGGACGCCCTCATCGAGAAGAACGAGAACCAAAAGACTGAAGAAGTCGCGGCAGTGCTCAGCTACAAGGCGATGCTTGCTCTAAGTGCGTTCAGAGATGAGGCCAAGGGCAAGGAGATCCTTGAGCAAATCAAGAATAATTACCCTGGAACAGAGAGCAGTGAGAGAGCAGCCAGAACGCTGGAGGCTCTACGTGACCAGGCTGAAAGCAAGAAAGTCTTTGATAGTCTGGTGGCGGGTGTGACTTTTCCCGATTTCGAAGGCAAAGATCTGGAAGGCAAAACACTGTCAATCGCCGATTACAAGGGTAAGGTGCTGCTCGTGGATTTTTGGGCGACCTGGTGCCCGCCTTGCCGTCAGGAATTGCCAAACGTTAAGAAGGTATACGACGCCTACAAAACGAAAGGCTTCGACGTTCTGGGAATCAGCCTGGACAACAGCGAGGAGGAACTAAAGACCTTTCTGAAAGAGAACGAGATGCCTTGGAGACAGCACTACGATGGAGAGGCCTGGAAGAGCAAGCTGGTTAAGAAGTATGGAATTCTCGGCATCCCTGCGACATTCTTGCTCGATGGAAATGGCAAGATCCTCGCCAAGGGTCTCCGTGGCGAGGACTTGGAGAAGGCCGTGGAGAAAGCACTGAGCAAGACCGGTTCGGGTGCCTGATACGAGGCACGCTGTAGTTAGCGATTTCATCAAAAAAGGAGCACACGGTTTGCACATGTGCTCCTTTTATCTAGAATCCTAAAAAGCCTAGTTCTTCGCGTACTTCACTCCGCACCCGTAAGGCTTTGTTTGAGCCAGCTCCACCGGCTTGCCGGCTTCGAGGTTTTGCACCACCTCGCGGACATAGTTGCGGGCCTTGCGGGGGTCACCGCTGGTTTCAGCTTTGTCATCGATCGCGCCCTGATAAGCCAGGTTGCCTTCCTTATCGATGATGAAAATGTGGGGCGTCGTGCGCATCCCGTAGGCTTTGCCAATTGTGCCCGAGCTGTCATCGATCCATGCCGAGGCCTGGATCTTGTGTTTCTCCCATGCCTTCTTGGCTTCATCTGCCGCCCGGTAGTTGGATTGTGTCTTGGCCGTTGAATTGACAATCAACCAGACGGCTCCTTTGCCTTTCATTTCGCCTTGAAGCTCTTGTATCGCGCCGGATTTGTAATGGTTGGCCACGTAGGGGCAATCGAGATTCTGCGCTTCAAGAACCACGACCTTTCCTTTGTAGTCTGAGAGCTTGTGGGTTTTGCCTTCAATATCGACTCCCGAGAAATCGGGGGCCGGTTTGCCGGCCTCTACGGCGGCAAAGCCCAGGGCGGTGAAGCTGATGAGAGCGAGGGTGCTGATTACACGTTTCATAATCTTCTCCATTGGATTTGTTAATGTTTTACCCGTGTAATATGTACCGGTCCGGCGCTTGTGCAAGTTTACCGGGCAGCACCATGAAGCGCATCAAGGACCATCCCCGGCGTAAGCGCTTCCGGCAAAACGATAGGCGGTTGCTCCTGATTTCTCGGGTAAACCAGCACAAGCGGCACTCCGGCCCGGCCAAAGCGCTGCAACTCCCGTGTGATCTCTGCCGGTAAACGCGTGTAGTCTCCCAGGAGGGCTACGGCGTCAATCTCCTTAAGGCGGCTCCGAACGGAAGGGATTTCAATCGCGAATTTCTTGTTAGCCTGGCAGGTCAAGCACCAATCAGCAGTGAAATCCACCAGCACGGGGCGCCCCTGCGCCCGGGCCTGCGCAACAGCCTGCTCCGACCACGGCTCCCACGGAATGCCATTCTTGGAAAGTGGAGCGGTCGCAGACGCAGGGGCCTCGGCAGAACGCCATTGCATTTGCTTTTCGAGTGCAAACAGGTAACCGCCGGCCACGAGAAATAGCACCACAACCAGGGCAGGGAAGCGCCGCGAAGTGGAACGCTGCACGAACTGTCCGTAAATCCACACGGCCATCCCGAGCAAGATCAAGAACAGCATGAACCAGAGAGTCTTACCACCGTAATGTCCCTGGGTGAGGCTGAATAACCAGGCAGCGGTGGCGAGCATTGGAAAGCCCATCGCCACCTTGAAGCGGTCCATCCACACACCAGGCTTGGGAAGGAACTTGAGCCAGCTCGGATTCCAACTCAGAAGGACATACGGTGCAGCCAGGCCAGCGGCGACAAAAGTGAATACGAGCAGGATCGTTCCTGCATTCGCCGCAAATGCAAAGCCTAAGGCCGCACCCAGGAAGGGAGCTGTGCAAGGGGTTGCCAGGATGGTGGCTAGCACTCCGTTGAAGAAGGCACCGCTCGCACCGCCACGCGAGGCAAGCCCGCCCGCTTTATCCATCACGGCGCCACCAGGGGTTATTTCAAAAAGCCCAAAGAGGTTCAGTGCGACCAGTGTAATCAGGATGGTCAGAATCACCAGGAACTGAGGGTTGGCAAATTGCATACCCCACCCAGCCTGATGGCCTGCTGCCTTTACCCCGATCACCAACCCAGCCATTAGCGCGAAGCTTGTCCAGACCCCCAGCGCGTATATGAGTCCCATCTTCCGAACTCGTGCTGGATTGTCATTGGCTTGGCTAACGAAGCCCAGGACCTTCAGGGCGATGACTGGCAGCACGCAGGGCATGATGTTCAGAATGAGTCCGCCGATGAAGGCCGATAGCAGCATCTTCCAGAGCTGGTTGGCGGGTGAGTTTGATGGATTAGCCGCGTTAGTCTTTTGCACCGCCGCGCCTTCGAAATCTGCAATCGGCACGCGAACCTCGTAGCCTGTCCGCTCGCTGCGGTTACCGGTCGCGACTACTCCGCTTATCTCCGTTGGCCAATCGCTAAGCTTTTGCACCGTCTTTCGGAGGCGGACGTGTCCGGGCGGGGCTGTGAGCACCTCAGTTTCACCTGCGATCTCGAAAACTTTTGCAGCATCCGGGTAGAAGTCTGGTTCCTCAGAGCCAGCAACGGTTTTCCATTGCAGAATGAGCTTTCGCTTGCTGCCTTGGGCTGGGCCGTCCCACCAGGAAGCAGGGACCAGGGAAAGATCCTGTTGGGGGACCCTCTTAAGCCACGACTGGAGGAAAACGGCATTAGGCGAAACCTGGTTAGTTTCAGATACCTTGAGGTCAGCGGAGACTTCATCGCTCCCCGGAAGGCATTGCACTTCGCATTCGAGCCATGCCACCTTTGCAGAGATCTTCAATTCACCCTTCGCATCGGCTGAGATGGTCAGAGGCACGAGCAACACCGTCTCATCGTGATATACATAAGTGGTAAGGTCCTGCTCTGGAAGTTTGTCCGGCAATGGCCATTTGATAGCGCCGGCGGTAACGCCAGTCGGGAGATCCCAATTGATTGTTGTAGCCATGCCTGAGGCACCGGGATTGCGCCAATAAGTATGCCAATTCGGGTCCATCCGCAGATGCACTCCTGCCAACACCGTGTCGCCGGGGCGTGCGGTGGCGAGGTCCAGCAGGAGCCTGGCCTGCGTGTGGGCGTCAGCCGCCATGGCGCAGAGAGCAGGGACAAGAGCGTAGAACAGAGCGATCGTTAGCCTTCGCATTATCGTTACAATGCCTCAAAACGCGTTTAAATAAAGGCTAATTGACAAGAGAAACCGTCAAGTGACACAAAATCCTTTGCAAATCCTGTCACCCGGCTAGCATAGACCCTGTCGTTGGGCAAAGAGCACGACATTTGCCTGGCGCGCAACGCATTCTATAACTCTCAATATGAACGATCTGACTCTAAGTTCCCGGCGGGATTTTCTCAAAACCTCCGCCATCGTAGCGAGCGCCCTCGCAGCACCCGCGATTCTCAGCGGCCGCCTCTCGGCTGCTGAAAACGGCGAAACATTGCGCGTAGGTTTAGTCGGTTGTGGCGGCCGTGGGTCGGGCGCTGCCAGCCAGGCACTCTCAGCGGACAATAACGTCGTCCTGACAGCGATGGGGGATGCCTTCGACGATCGTATTCAAGGCAGCCTAAAAAACCTCCAAGCCAAGCATGGCGATAAGGTCAAGGTCACACCTGATAAGTGCTTCTCGGGGTTGGACGCCTACCAAAAGGTGATCGACAGCGGAGTGGACGTTGTGCTCCTGGCCTCGCCTCCTGGATTTCGTCCCACACACCTGAAAGCTGCGATTGCGGCTGGCAAGCATGTTTTCTGCGAGAAACCGATGGCCACAGATGCCCCCGGTGTGCGTGCTGTGATGGCTGCTGCTGAGGAAGCTAAACAAAAGAAACTCTCGATCGTGGCTGGCTTCTGCTACCGATACAATAATGGCGTCCGTGCGCTGATGAAACAGATTCACGATGGGGCGATTGGTGAAATCCGTTCCCTGGAAACCGTCTATAACACCAGCTATGTCTGGTCCCCATTCCCTCGCCAGGCAGATTGGACAGACCTGCAGTACCAGGTAAAAAACTGGTACTATTACACCTGGCTTTCAGGCGATTTCATTGTGGAACAGGCTGTTCATAGCCTCGACAAGATGGCATGGGCGATGAAAGACGTGACTCCACTCAAATGTGTGGCTCACGGTGGGCGCCAGGTCCGTACCGGTCCTGAGTTTGGAAACATTTTTGATCATTTCTCAGCGGTTTATCACTATCCGAACGGCGCGAAGGGATATCACTTCTGCCGTCAGCAAAATGGGTGTGCTGCGGATAACTCAGACTACATCACAGGTTCGGAGGGTATCGCCCAGGCGGTGCGTGCTTTCAGTGGGCCCTTCATTACCAAAGGCAAGGTCAACTGGCGCTTCCGGGAAGAGAAACCCACGGATATGTACCAGAACGAGCATGATGAGTTGTTCCGCAGCATCCGAAAGGGTGAACCGATCAACGATGGCACATGGATGGCTCAGAGCACTCTGCTAGGCATCATGGGCCGTATGGCGGGCTACACCGGCCAGGAAGTGACCTGGGAGCAGGCGTTGAACTCACAGGAGAGCATTGTCCCGGCAACCCCGGATTGGAATGCGGCTCCGACCGTGATGCCGGTAGCTATTCCCGGCCAGACCAAGTTGATCTGATCTTAGGCTGAGTTTCGAAGTCATAAGGGGCGGGTTTTCCCGCCTCTTTTTTATCGCTTTTCCGGACGCAACCCATCGATCATTTCGAATTCAAGATGGGAACTCCAGGAGTCCCAATGCCCGAATCGATCCCGGGGGACAACAGCATGCTCCGGGTGAATCACATACGCTGCGTTCTTGGAATAGGCCCAGGCGCGTTCCACATTCTTACGCTTAAAAACCTTGCGGACATTGCGGCTCGTGCCGGGGTCATTGATGATCACATCACCCTCCGGAGTGAATCCCACGCACACAACCAGGTGTCCGCTCGCTTGTGAACGGCGTCCTCTCAGCAAGTCGTAACAAACAGATAGACCCACCGGCATCCCTCCTTCGATCCAGTCCTCCAATTCCGAAATGTCGCTCATGCGGGTGACATACGCGCGCATTCCCGGATGGCTGCCCGCCCAAGCCATGTTGAAGGCCCAATTTCCAGTCCCGCCCCACGCCGTATCGTAAACAGCACGAACAATCTCGGGCACATCCTTCGCTAGTTCTGGCCTGTTGAGCTTGTGTGACCAGAAATCCATCATCATTGAGACGGTTGTCGGGCTGCATATCACACCGCCGTTCTCATAACTCATCTGGCTTCGTTCGAGGACCGGCAAAACCTTGCCCCACGCCAGGCGATTGGGCTTCAACGGCAGGCTGGAGAAAGCCGGATCTTTCAATGAAATTCCCAGGAAATTCAGGCGAGGCTTGGCTCCGGGGTCACCTCCCATTGTTATACGAAGCTGAAAGGCGTCACAGGGATAACGAAAGATGAGGGTGTCCGTATCGACGTAACCATCTTCGTCTCGTTGGTCTTTGATACTCGTGCGAGGCAACCGCTCTCGTGTGGGCGACCATTTGGCCATTGTGAAATAGCGGGTGACCCTGGGTTTATAAAACCCACGCACCTCAAAGTTGATCCACGAGTTGGATGGCGCGTCCGCATTCCAGGAAAGGACAAGCTCCTTCCAGGCCATGGCCGAGCGTATCTCGGGAGAAATCAGAGTAGTGACCCCGTTAGTAGTGGAGCGATAGAAACTGGAGAAATCGTCCAGGGCGATGAACTGTGCTCCGCGATGCTCAATAGCTGTTGCACTCAGGCTGAGCATCAAGCCAGCCACAACCCCTATGCCCGTTAATGCCCGAAGAAAATCATGCTTAATCATAACGAGGCGGCGCCCGTGAGCGCCGCCCATCCCTGACACTACTAGAAGTTTGGGCGACACGCAAATTCCAGATCCCACATCCTCGCGGGTAAGAGAATTGTCACGGCCAGGAAACACTTCCAAAGTTTGTGCGTTTACTTGGTCTGTTTCAACTGGTCCGTCAGGGCGGCATTCAGTTGCTTACGATACAAGTCGAAAGCCGCGCGGCCGGGAGGAGAAAGTCGCAGCAATGTCTGGGGCACTTTGCCGCGGAATTTCTTTTCAATTTCCACGTATCCGGCCTCTTCCAACTTGGCGAGGTGGCTGGAGAGATTGCCTTTGTTCAGTTCCGTCTCACGCAGCAGAAAGAGGAAGTCGCACTCTTCGACCGCAGCGAGCAAGGCGACAATCATCATCCTGCCTGGCTCATGGATCACACGGTCCAATTCCGCGATGGCCCGGAGTTGCTCCTTCACTGAGCCTCCGGTGCAGGCACGGGGTTATGTCGAATGAACAAGGCCAGTGTGAGCGCACCGGAAAGCAGCCAGACCAGGCTGATGGACAGGGCAACCGATGGGAACTGCTTCAAAATTCCCGGCATGTCTGTGTCGCTATGAGGATAGGGGATTGCAGGAGCGATCAGGATCGGCAGGAGGACCATCATCACAACGGCAATCCACTTCCAGCGGTGTTGCTTCAGAGCAACAGCATTGCTCATCAGGTAAAGAATCGCATTGGTTCCCGTCAGGAAGCTTAAGACGCTGAACTCCCTCCAACTCATGGCCCGGGGAACTGCCCAATGCGATAGATAGACGATTCCCAGAGTGACTCCGCAAACCAGCAGCGGAACGCCGATGAACAGAAGAGCCAGTGAAAATCTCACTCCGCGCAGGATCACCTGTCCACTTGCGGTTTGACTGAGCGCGACATTGATTGCACCGGCATCGTAGGCGGTTGGTAAAGGCGCGCGTTTGCGGATGACTTTGGGCCACAGCCAAACCACCACACCTATGCAGATTATCAGCTTGATGACGTGAAGAATGATTCGATGCGTATCACGGTTCGCGGCAGGGCCGGTCAATTCAAACGCGAGCACGAACGGCAAACTGAGAGCAAAGCCCAGAGCTCCCGCAAAGATCATGAGCAACACCAGTTGCCGCAGCTTGGGGTCGTAGGGATTTGAGACATATCCGGTGCGCGGCCAGGTGATGAACCTTTTTATCAGCCGTGGAACGGCATAGGGGGCAAAGGCCGCGCAGATCAGCGGGACGTATGCCACCCAGGAAGTCCAGGCGGAGGCAAACATCTGCTTTGGCAGGATGGCATTAAAGTAAGGAACACTGGCGAACAAGAGGTAGGCACTTCCCCAGCCCAATTCGAAGCTTCCCTCGACGTTGGTTACCTTTGCCGCACGCTGCATCTGAGCCTGGAGCGTGGCGAGTTGCTGGGCACCCGTTGAATTCAGGGCATCAGAATGAGAGGCGTTCACGAATCCAGTTTGCGCCGCCAACCGGTTTGTGTAAATAGCAAAATCGCCGAATCTCGAGCTGACCTCACGCGGCGGGGAGGAGGTTCACGCCGAGCCGCGCCGTCCGGGCTTCCGGGCAGGTCCTGCAAGCTCCCGGAAGCGGAAGCAGCCAGTGAGATGATCATTGACCATGCCGACGGCTTGCATGAACGCGTAGCAAATAGTAGGGCCGACAAACTTGAATCCCTGTCGGAGAAGGTCCTTGCTCATAGCTTCGGATTCAGGACTTTCGCACGGCAAATCCTTCGATTTCTGGCAGCGGTTCTGGATCGTGCGACCATCGACAAAACGCCAAAGGTAATCTGAGAACGAACCGAACTCCTTTTGCGCGGCGAGCACCGCTCGCGCGTTGATGACGGCTGAGTTCACTTTCAGAACATTTCGGACAATTCCCGGGTTCTCGAGCAGTTCAGCGATGCGTTGTGCATCATAGGTGGCCACTTTGCTGATTTCAAAACTATCGAATGCCTCCCGGTAAGCCGCGCGTTTCTTGAGGATAGTTGACCAGCTCAACCCGGCTTGCGCACCTTCGAGCACCAGGAACTCAAACAATCGCTGATCGTCGTGGATCGGCACACCCCACTCTTCGTCATGGTAGGCTCTCATGAGGGGGTCGCTATCAGCCCAGATGCATCGCGCGATTTTGGTCATTCGGACCACACTAAAGTTCCATGTTTTGATTGTCCAACGGGTTTGGGCATTGAACGCTCCATCTGTTGAGCTGATCGGATTGTTGGAATTGGGGACCCTAAATGGTCTACGCCCGGGGGAAGTGGTTCATGCACATCAAGGCCAGGACTTTAACCCATGGTCAAGAATTCGCGCGCGGTTAACTTACCATCAGACATATGTCACTCGTTACAATTATCGTCACTCTCATTGTCGTCGGGGTTTTGCTGTGGCTCATTAACACTTACATCCCGATGGACGGGAAGATTAAGAAAATTCTCAACATCGTCGTGGTCGTCGTGGTCGTGCTCTGGCTCTTGAATGTCTTTGGCATTTTGGGGCGCCTGCGCGAGGTCCGCGTTTCGATTGATTCACCAGCAAGCGTTAATCTGGTCGCATCCTTGGGCATGGTCGTGAATCCGGCCACCTTGAGGCCGGCTTAATTGTGCGAGACGCACTACTGGATCGGGGGATCGCCAAGAACTGCGTCGAATGAGCTTGCCCTTTGAGCGGAATCGGGCAAAGTAACCGTGTGATGTGCGGTAGCGAATGAGTTTCGCTTTGGTTTTATGCCAATTCGGATCTTTTTCTACCGACGTCCTGCGGTTCGGTGGACCAACTCGGGGAGCATCCGGTGCTTTAGAGAAGGGCCTGCCTTAACACCGCAATGACTGGTTCGGAGCGTAGCTCAGCCTGGCTAGAGCACTTGGTTTGGGACCAAGACGTCGCAGGTTCAAATCCTGTCGCTCCGACCACCTTTTCCCAAAATCTCGGGAACCTTCCGAAGCTAAGAAACCAACAGGTACACAAATACCCGGACTTTATAATTGCTCGGAAGGAGTCTTTCACCTAGCTGTATCCCCAGAAAGGCAAATATGAAGCTTCTACTGATCGTAGCGTTACTGGTCCTTGTTCCAGTCATTGCAGTCGCGTTGTGGGCCATGGGCGCCTACAACCGCTTGGTTTCTTTGAGAAACCGGTTTCAGAATGCGTTCGCTCAGATCGACGTTCAACTCAAACGCCGATATGACCTGATCCCAAACCTGGTCGAAACCGCCAAGGGATACATCAAGCATGAGCGAGGCACTCTCGAGGCCGTGATTACCGCCCGAAACGCTGCTTCATCGGCTCAGGCTCGGGCTGCGCAGGCACCGGGCGAGGCGGGTGCCATGAGGGAGCTTTCTGGAGCGGAAACGGTCCTGGCTGGAAGCCTTGGCAAGTTCTTCGCATTGGCTGAAGCCTATCCTGATCTCAAAGCGAACACGACCATGATGAGCTTGATGGAGGAACTGACTTCCACCGAGAACAAAGTGGCCTTCGCACGCCAGGCCTACAACGATGCGGTCATGGGCTATAACACCTCGCGCGAGACGTTCCCGACCAATCTGCTGGCCGGACCTTTCGGGTTTTCTGCGGCTGAGTTGTTTGTGATCGATAAGCCAGAGGAAAAACAAGCGCCACGGGTCACGTTCTGAATCCTCGTTAAGCGAGAAGCCAAGGAGCTTAGCCGCCATGGATTTTTTCGAGAGACAGGATCAGTCACGGCGGAATACGCGCCGTCTGATTCTGTTTTTTGCTGCCGGGTTGAGCATGCTCACGCTGGCCGTATACCTGGCCACAGTGCTGGTGTTTTTCTCGACGACTCACCGGAAATCTCGTTGGGAAGAACATTCAACTCGCCAATTTACCCTATGGCATCCTCAGGTGCTGTTATGGTCATTCTGCGGCACCCTGGTTGTAGTTGGCGGGGGAACCTTGATGAAGATTCAGGAGCTTTCCAGCGGAGGTTCTGCCGTAGCTGAAATGTTGGGCGGTCGTCTCGTTCTGCCCGGCACAAGTGACCCTGACGAAAGGCGTCTTCTAAACGTTGTTGAAGAAATGTCGATCGCCTCCGGCGTGCCAGTGCCACAGGTCTATGTTCTGCCTTCCGAGCGGGGCATCAATGCCTTTGCTGCAGGGCACTCAACGAGCGATGCCGCCGTTGCTGTTACAGGGGGAGCCCTCAAACGACTGACTCGTGACGAGTTGCAGGGAGTCATCGCACATGAGTTTAGCCACGTCCTAAACGGTGACATGCGACTCAATATCCGGCTTATCAGCCTGGTTTTTGGGATCATGAGCCTGGCGGTGATCGGCCGAATTCTGCTGGGGACTCGTGGAAACAGCAGGCGCGAAAAAGGCTTCCTGCCTTTATTCGGACTGGCTCTGCTCATCATCGGATGGATAGGCGGGCTTTTCGGACGCCTCGTACAGTGTGCTGTGAGCCGTCAGCGCGAGATTCTCGCGGATGCAGCCGCGGTGCAGTTCACGCGCAACCCCGGAGGGCTCGCGGGCGCTCTGAAAAAAATTGGTGCTTTTTCATACAGATCACGAATCCAGGCTGCACATGCTTCGGAGACCGCACACCTCTTCTTCAGTAGCTCGTTCGAAAGCCAGCTCTTCAGCACGCATCCGCCACTTGATGAGCGGATTCGCGCTCTTGATCCGCAGTTTGATGGCAAGTTCCCGCGCGCGAGTGCCACCTACGTCCCCGATCTGGCTGAACTTGAGAGCGAACTTGCACATGCCCCTAACTCTCCTGCCCAAAACAGGAAAGGCCCCCTGACCGCTCTATTCACCGGCCGAGCCTCAAGCCCAGCAAATCTGGTGGGCTCTGCCGGCAATCTGAATCTGGCGCAAGTCCGCTATGCCAATGAGCTTCGTTCCGCAATTCCAGACGCGCTCCAGATCGCTGCACGTGACCCGCTAACGGCTTCGTGCATGGTGTACGCCTTGTTGTTCAGTTCCGATACCGGGCATCAGGCTCTCCAACTCCGTGAGTTAGGGGCGATTCAGGACAAAGGGGTAGTCGAGGAGACCCTGCGGGTTCTCCCCCTTGTGAAAGAGGTATGCGTCGGCGCCCGGTTGCCGTTGCTCGATCTTGTGGTCCCCACTCTCAAGCTCATGTCTGAGGGACAGTTCGATCTGTTCAGCGCTTCACTGGATCGTTTGGTGGAATGCGATGAGCAAGTGGACATGCTGGAGTACGTGCTCCGCAAAGTGGTGGAGCGGCATGTAGCTCCCAAGTTCCGCGGAGCCAGGCGGCCGGTCATTCAGTACTATTCCATTAAGCCGCTCGTTCCGGATTGCGGTGTGCTGCTTTCAGCGTTGGCTCATTGCGGGGTCGGAGAGGAGAGCGCCGCCTGCGGAGCATTCTACCGCGGTGCGCAAGCGATAATGCAATATGCACAGGTTGAAGTGCCTTTTCCCAAAGATGTGAACCAGCGCGGATTGGCCCAGATCGATGAGGCTCTGAACCGCCTGAGCCAGGCCGCCCCGCAAATCAAGAAGAACGTGCTGCTGGCATGTGCCCACACCGTCGCAGCCGATGGCCTGCTTCACGAGCTCGAAGCAGAACTGTTGAGGGCTATCGCTGACACCTTGGATTGTCCTCTGCCCCCATCCATACCCGCCTGCTAACCCGTATAACCTGCGGGTATGATCCAGATCATCGCTTCAGGTCCAAGGCGATTACTGACACGGCTGGATCTGGCGCACGTTGTGGCAGGAGGAGAATCAACTCAGGCCCATTTCGGAGCATTTTCAGTTTTTGTTTCCCATCCAGAAGCCGCGCCGTAATCGGTTCACCTGGAACTTTGTGCAGCCTCAACTGCCCATCCGACGGCCACTCGAAGACATGCAAATAGAGGCGGGTTCTGCCGTGCATCAGTGATTTCTGGGTGCAGCGGCCCCAGGCAGGTTTATCAAACGGACTGGCCGAGGTCCCATAGATGGACTGCCCGTTCACCCGCATCCAGCGTCCCATTTCTTCCAGGGCATTTACGCTTTGCACAGGAACCGTTCCGTCTGCTTTTGGTCCGATATTGAGCAGGTAATTGCCACCTTTGCTTGCAATATCCACAAGGTTTCTGATGAGGACCTCCGAGCTCTTCCATGCATGATCATGCTCACTATAACCCCATGTCGTGTTCATGGTCATACAGGTCTCCCAGTCCACATCTGGCATCCCGGTGTCCGGGATGTGTTGCTCGGGTGTAATAAAATCTCCATAGGCAGGGTCTAACCTCGGCAGGAACCCGGCGGTGCCCATTCCGGACCAACCGGCCTCGGGAGTCCGATAAAGCCGGTTGTTCATGATGATCCGAGGTCGATACTCGCGGACCATGCTCATTAGGTCAGTTGCCCGCCATGCTGCGTCACCCTGAAAATCCTGAGAGCTGTAGTCCCACCAGAGGATGTCCACAGGGTAGTTCTTGACCAACTCGCGGACTTGCGCATGAAGAAATTTAACATACAGCGCGTGATCCCTGGTTCCATTTGGGTATGGCTTGCCATGCAAGGGGTGGGGCAACTGCGCTGACCTTGCGTATTCATACTGGTCATGATGCCAATCGATCACGGAATGATAAAACCCAACGCGCAAGCCTTCCGCACGTATAGCTGAGACGATCTCTTTTACCAGATCGCGATTCAATGTGCTCCCCGCATCAAAATCGGTTAACTGCGAGTTGTGCAAGGCGAATCCCTCATGGTGCTTGGTTGTAAACACGACGTAGCGGCAACCGGCCTGCTTGGCCATGCGCGCCCATGCCTTGGCGAAACCGGGTTTGGGCTGGAAGAGGGGAACGGCGGTCTTTGCATAGGCATCCGTATCGGCCTGTACGCGCTGTTGAATCCACTCCATTCCACCGTGATCACTCACAGGTTTGCCTTCCCATGTCCCTGCAAGTCCGGAGTAGAGGCCCCAGTGCACGAACATGCCAAAACGCGCGTCACGCCACCAGGCCATGCGCGCATCGCGCTGGGAGACGGACTCTGCTGCGCGGCAACGAGGAGTTTGTCCGGCCAATAAAAGGCCCACGACCAGCAAACAAATGGAAAGTTGGGTGAATCTGCGCATGCCGTAGAATCCCCGCGCGCAGCGCTGGGAACAAGTCAAATTCCTGCTGTCTTCACCCAGGGCGCTGGCAAGCATCCAACTGCCGCTGCAAACGCTCAATGTTCTCTTCGATCTTCTCGATGTAGATATTGCGACCGGACGGGTAGGGCCGGTTCAGGAAGCGGAACAATCCGAGAAAATCTTTCTCCAACTTGGGCTTAACAAAGTTTCTCCAAAAACCCGGCGTCTTAGCTACGAGATCCTCTGGACTGGTGAATCGGGCGACAAAGCTGCCAGAGTCATGATCGTAATGAGAAGCCTCGGCAAATTCCTCGTAGAGCACCGGCAGCTTCTCAACGTAGTCAGGTGCTGCCATCTGACCCAGGAGATCGGCCGTGGCCAACGCGAAGCCTACGATTCGCTCCGCTTCGCTTTGAAATGGGATGGAACTGAGCACGGTATTCACCCCGGTGCAATGGATCATGTTTTGCACCGCAAGGATCTCGGAGTGGGGAAAGTTCTTTTTGGTCAGGAAACGGGCGGCAAATTCCGAGCTGCGGTTCACGTGAATGCTGGTATATTTGGCGCCAGTCCCTTCATCGTCTCCCTGTTCCTTCAAGTATCCGGTATCGTGAAAAAGGATGGCGATCAGACCGAGTTCAAAATCGCGCTGGGAGAGTTGAGGGACCGCCCCGGAAAGGTGCCGGTTCTGGAGCAGTTCGGTCATGCAGACCGTACCTTGCAGCGTATGCTCCAAATCGTGGTAATGGGCGTCCAAGGCTTGATAACCAGCTACCCCGCCGTGGAAACAATGTACAATCCAGTTGATGGCCTGTGGCACAAAGGACTCATCGCCGGAAGGAAAGAGCCCCCGGTAAACCGAAGCAATGTGCGTGCAAACCGCCGCAGGATTCTTCGTGTCAACGGATGAAAACATCTGGCGGGATTATACCCTAGAATGTCAAATTTGCATACCAAAACTTGTAGTCCAGAGCTTTGGGTATAATCCTTAGGGTTCATGTCGGTGAAACATCATCATTCAATCAGCACAAGTCTCCGGCCGGGGGCCTTCCCAGCGCGTTCCCGCAGCACCTGGGAAATCATTGCCCGCATTACTGTTTTCCTTCGTCCTTACAGGCTCCTGGCTTCCGCCACAATCGGCTGCGCCCTGATTTCAATGGGGTTCTCGCTGTTGTTTCCCAAGCTAACGCAATTCGTCATAGATGATGTGATAGGGCGCCGCCAGGTTGGCCTGCTGGGGCCGATGACACTGGCGATCTTTGGCGCTTTCCTGTTCCGCGACGTGTTCAACAGTCTTCGCATCCTGATCAACAACACCTTCGAACAGAACGTTATCTATGACATGCGCCGGGCTGTTTTCGCCCGGTTGCAGCGTCTTCCTGTCAACTATTTCGATCAACGAGCGTCCGGGGATTTGATGACTCGCGTGATTGAGGATGTGAATTCGGTCGAACGCGTGCTGATTGATGGGACGGAGCAGGGCACCGTGGCCGTGCTTAGCCTGCTTGGGGTGGCGGCAATCATGTTTGCAACAAACCCGTTCCTGGCGGCCGTAGCGCTGGTTCCCATCCCGATCCTGGCTGCGGGCGCTTTGTGGTACACATTGACCGCGCATCGGCGCTATCGGGTTCAACGCGAGGCCGCGAGCGCAATGAACGCATTACTCATGGACGATCTGCAAGGAGTCCGGCAGATCAAAGCGTTCGGACAGGAGGAGCACGA
This sequence comes from uncultured Verrucomicrobiota bacterium, assembly GCA_942493075.1. Classification (GTDB taxonomy): domain Bacteria; phylum Verrucomicrobiota; class Verrucomicrobiia; order Limisphaerales; family UBA8199; genus JBBQYD01. Next base: position 3,031,194 of record OW818681.1, read on the forward strand.
AGACAAACGTTTTGCGGAACGTGCCGCCTGGCTGCGGGCTGGGTCCCTCGGGATCATGCGAGCCTGGGCACTTTACGCCCCTGGGATGGCATTTGCAGCAGCCTGCGGCACCGTCTGCGTACTGTATTTTGGCGGAAAATTGGTCATTAACGATCAGATGACGACGGGTCAATTGGTAGGCTTCCTGTTCTATCTGGCCCTTTTTTATGAGCCGATAGGCCGGTTGCATGCGTTGAATCAGATGCTGCAAGCGGCCCGTGCAGCGGGCGAGCGGGTTTTTGACATTCTCGATTATCCCCTTGAGCGGGGAGGCGCCAAGGGGGAAGAGTTGCGGCCACCTGTGCGCGGCGAGGTTCTCTATCACCAGGTTTGCTTCGGTTATGCGCCTGACAAAACCGTGCTGCACGATGTTTCACTCTCCGTCTTGCCTGGCCAGGTTCTGGCCCTGGTGGGTCCAACTGGCGCTGGCAAGTCGACTTTGGTCAACCTATTACCCGCGTTTTACGAATTAACCGGAGGAAAAATCATGATCGATGGCCAGGACATCGCCGCGCTTTCTCTTTCTTCGTTGCGTGATCAGATCAGTGTGGTTGCTCAGGAGCCATTCCTTTTTAATGGAACGATTGGGGAGAACATTCGGTTTGGTCGCCTCGATTGCAGCGTAGAGCAAATGGTCGAAGCCGCCTGCGCGGCAAACTGCCACGAGTTTATCTCCCGCTTGCCTTTGGGTTATGATACCGAAGTAGGGGAACGCGGGGTAAAACTAAGCGTCGGGGAAAAACAACGAGTGAGCATCGCCCGAGCCCTGCTAAAGAACGCCCCGATCCTCATCCTGGACGAGGCGACAGCCAGCGTCGATACAGCCACGGAGCGCCTCATTCAGGAAGCATTGGAACGACTGATGGCAAATCGAACCAGCTTTGTTATCGCCCACCGGTTGAGCACGATTCGCAAGGCTCATAGAATACTCGTCATGCAGAATGGGCGAATCGTAGAGCAGGGGAGCCACTCAGAGTTGTTAGCCTTGAATGGACTCTATGCCAGGCTCGCCAGTATTCAAGGTTCCACTTTCATCGAGGAAGGTTTTGAAGAACTACAGAAATCGACTGAGGCCGGAGCAGGGGCTCTTTGATCTGGTGTTCTAGTGGAGGCCCAGAGCGGCGTCGCGACCCTTGGGCACCCGCTCCAAATTGAAGACAAGGAAACCGTGCAGAAAACGTGATAGCTCCTTCAATTGGGCATCTGTGCCCTGAACGCGGTCCAATAAGGCACTCGGAGCTGTCATTAAGCTTTGTGCCAGGCTCGCTGTTCCAGGAGTCAACCGGTGCTCCGTCCATTCGGGAGTCAGTCCAAGTTCATGCAGAAGGCGAACTTCAAACGACAGGATGGATTCCGGACGCGTGGATGCTTCCAACCGGCTTAAGAAGTCCATCATCAGCTCGAAAACTGAATCCAAAGGAGTATCGGCTTCGGTGGCGATTTCGATCAAGCCTGCGCAATACGAGGCCTGCTGAAGTGCTTCGATGCTGGTCCGCAGTTTAGGATGAGTCTCTTGCAGGTTTACTTCACCTAACGTATGCAGTTCGGATCGCCGGCTGCGAGTGAAGGTGAAGACTGCGGTGTAAAACAGGTCCAACTTGCCTCTGTAAGGTGATTTCGTGCGAAGCGCCCCCTTGGCGACCGTCGCGATCCTGCCTTGCTCCTTTGTCAGCCAATGGACAATGAGGCTGGTCTCCGTGAGCCTTCGCACCCGAAGCACCAAGCCACTGGCATTCTCGATCATAAGCCGGGTGCGTTGTTGATCGTAGCTGAGTCGGGCAGCGGTTTTCCCGGGACGTAATCCGGAACGATTGATCCGAGGCTGATGATATACTTGATGCCCTCCGCAACGGACATGTCGAGCTTGGTAACATCCGCTTCCGGTGTCAGGACCAAGAACCCAGAGGTCGGATTGGGAGTGGTGGGTACAAATACGCACACCACTTTCTGACCAGTGCGAGCACACACCTCATCGTGTTGATCGCTGGTGATGAAGGCGATTGAGTAGAGTCCTTTCCGGGGGAATTCAACCAGCACCACTGTTCGAAATGCTGTCTTCTTGGTGGAGGAAAACGCATCGCTAACCTGTTTTATTGCGCTGTATACCTTGTTGAGCAAGGGAACACGCAGCAGCAGCGACTCGGCCCATTCGATCAGGCGCCGTCCGAAGTAATGGCGCGCCGCCAGGCCCACAAGGCCTATGAGCATGACAGCCAACAGGAGCGCCACGATCTTCCACGGCCAGAATAACGGGCCATACCCACCGTCCTGGTGCGTGAGTTCTTTGGGCAGGAAAACCAGTAGCCAATCTGTGAAGTTGGCGATCGTCCCGAAAAGCCAGACAAGGGCGGCAATGGAAATCAACCCCGGCAGGATGATGGCTAATCCTGCTAGAAAATTCGCCTGCCAGCGCGCGAAGAACCCGGTTTTCACGCGTGCACTATAGCTGATCTGCCATCCGGGGCAATTTTTCAACTCAAGTTCCGGACAGCTTTGCCACCTTAAATTCGGCGTCCAGCAATTTCAGGATGCGGTTCTCATTACGCTTCATAACCTTCCGACGAGCAGAATCATGGTCATCGTGCCCCAGTAAATGCAGAGCCCCATGGACAACATAGCGAGTGAGTTCGCTCTCCCAGGTCGTTCCGAAGCGCTTCGCCTGGATCTCGGCCTCATCGATGCATACGAAGAGGTCTCCCACCAGCGGTCCCTCTGGTCCCAAGGTGCCGTAATCGAAGGTTATGACGTCGGTTGAACCTTCATGTCCCAGGAACTGCTCGTTCATGCGCGTCATCTCACGCTCGTTGATGACATGGACGGAAATCTCGAGTTCCTCAATGTGCAGGTGGTCCTGCATCAGGGTGCGAGTCATCCAGCGCAACAGGCGGGTGTTAATCTTCCGCTTTCTCTGATGATTCTTTATCAGGACCATCAATCAGCGGCTTTCTTTTCGGCGGCGGTGCGGCGGCCTCTATGCTCTTCATATGCCGAGATGATGCGTTGGACCAGCGGATGCCGGACGACGTCCTTCTTGGAGAATTCGACGATCGCAATGCCATCCACTTGCCGAAGCGCGCGGTGCGCTTCCACAAGCCCCGACTGCTTGTGGTTGGGAAGGTCCACCTGGGTCTCATCGCCGGTGATCACCGCCTTTGAACTGGTCCCCAGGCGTGTCAGGAACATGAACATCTGTTCGGCAGTCGAGTTTTGGGCCTCATCCAGAATGATGAACGCATGGTTGAGGGTGCGTCCCCGCATATAGGCCAAAGGTGCGATTTCGATGACACCGCGTTCCGTATATTTCTGCACTTCCTCGGCAGGCATCATGTCATGGAGGGCATCGTGCAGTGGCCGCAGGTAAGGCAGGATTTTCTCATAGAGATCACCAGGTAAGAACCCTAGCGCCTCGCCAGCCTCGACCGCCGGGCGCGTGAGAATGATGCGTGAGACCTTGCCTTCGCGCAGCGCCGCAAGAGCAGTCGCAACGGCCAGGTAAGTCTTTCCTGTTCCAGCCGGCCCAATGCCAAACGTCACGTCATGCGTGCGTATCGCGTCCAGATACTTCTTTTGACCGACCGTCTTCGCAGTGACACCCGGCTTTTTCTCAGAGGTTTGAATCCGATCAGACATGAGATCTTTCAACGTAGAGACGCCTTGATCTTTAACCACGCTTAACGCGTGAGAGAACTCGCGATTCCGGACGGGTGTGCCCGCTTTCACAGAATTTTCCAAAAGAAGAAACAGGTGTTTGGCTTGTTCCAGGGCATCTGTTGAGCCTTCCAGCTTAATCCAACCTTCGCGAGAGGTTGCTTTAACCCCGAGTTCTTCATCGAGGGCCTGCAGGTTGCGAGGGTCGTTGTTAAAGAGTTGTTGGGCGATTCTGGGGTTTTCGAAGTGGAGAGTCTCGGAGGCCATGAGTGAGAAGTTGGAAAGTCGTTAGGAGTTGATTTGGGCAGCCAGCGCCGTGCGGAGTTGAGCCGCGAGGTCTTTCAGGGCCTGGGGAACAACCGTGGTACCACCAATTACTGGCATGAAATTCGTGTCCCCATTCCAGCGCGGCACGATATGCATATGCAGGTGGTCCAGGATGCCAGCTCCGGCTACCTTGCCCAGGTTCATACCGATGTTGAATCCTTCGGGACGCATGACGGTGGTAAGGGCGTTCTTACAGCGGCGCGTCAGGTTCATCAGGTCAGTCAATTCACCCTCTGTGAGCTCATTCAAGTCACAAACCTGGCGATAGGGCACCACCATGAGGTGTCCGCCCGTGTAGGGATAGGTGTTGAGCAGCGCATAGCAGGTGCGCTCACGTGCGATCACATGATTCTGCTCGTCTTCATTCGATTGGCCGATCTCGAAAAAGAGGCTGTGCTCCCGGACCGATTTGGGCGCCAGGATGTACTCGATCCGCCATGGGGCGTGCAGGACTTGCATTACTCCAACGTAGTAAGACCCGCGATGAAAGTCAAAAGAGCCGTTTTGGGTTGTCCAGCAGGACCGGTTTGGGGCGAACCCTCCGATTTACGGACCGAATGCGGCATTTTTGCTTTCCTTTAGTTGAGCCGGTCCGACTTGCGTGCAATAGTGAGTGGCGAGCAACGAATGCTGAAGGAATACACCCATGCTTGATGCAGTCCCTATTTTACTGGCTGAAGATGACAAGAATGACATTTTCCTGATGCGGCGCGCCTTTGACACCGCCGGCATACGGAATCCGCTTTTTGTCGTCCACAACGGACAGGAAGCGGTGGATTACCTCTCAGGGATGGGTATCTACTCGGATCGCAAAAAATTTCCACTCCCGCGGCTGCTATTAATGGATCTGAAAATGCCGCTGCTGGACGGCTTCGATGTGCTCAAATGGCTCCGAGCTGAGAAACAGTACGACATGTTGCCGGTGGTGGTCCTTACTTCGTCCAAATTACAGATGGACGTGGATCGCTCTCGTGAGTTTGGAGTATTCGATTACCGGGTCAAACCGCATGCGTTTGAGGATTTGGTTCGGGTCATGGACGATGTGCGGAAATGCTGGTTGGATGAACGCTACAATCGGTTCGATCCGACGAGCGTCGCCACGCCGCTTCGCTGAGGTTATTTCCGGGAACCGCTCAGGCGGCCCGGATCAAACCTCCATCAACATCCTCGCCGGGGCTTCGACCACTTCTTTGATTCTTTTGAGGAAGGTCACTGCCTCACGGCCATCCACCACCCGGTGATCATAGGTCAGTGCGACATACATCATCGGCCGGATGACCACCGCGCCTTCGCGGGCGACAGGGCGTTCCTGGATCGCATGCATTCCCAGCACGCCGCTCTGAGGCGGGTTAACAATGGGAGTGGACAAGAGCGAGCCGTAAACTCCGCCGTTGCTGATCGTAAACGTCCCCCCTTGGAGTTCGTCCAGTTTGAGTTTGTTCTCCCGCGCCCGGTGGCCGAAATCACCAATTGCTAGCTCAATCTCAGCCAGACTCATCCGTTCAGCATTTCGCAGGATTGGCACAACTAGCCCTTTGCCGCTGCCTACAGCCACCCCAATGTCGTAGTAGTTTCGATAGGCAACTGCGTTGCCTCGAACCTCTGCATTAACAGCAGGGAATTGCTTAAGGGCGTCCACAACGGCTTTGACAAAGAAAGACATGAATCCGAGCTTCACGGAGTATTTCTTCAGGAAAAGCTCGCCGTAATCCTTGCGCAATGTCATTACACTGCCCATGTCGATCTCGTTGAATGTGGTCAGCAGCGCCGCGGTCTGCTGGGCGTCCACCAATCTCTGCGCTATCGTGCGCCGCAAGCGGCTCATGGGAACCACTTCCTCTTGCCGGAAGGCTCCATGTGGTTCCACTCCTGGTAACGTGCTTACAGGCCCTCTCAACTCGGGTGCCATGCCGGACACAGCTTCGGGGGCTTGACTGGCAGCTTTTACTGGAGCTTTCGGACGTTCCTGCGCCTCGCTGGCACGTAGAACGTCCTCCTTGAGGACCCGGCCTCCCGGGCCAGTGGGGCTTACATCGGCAACCGCCAGACCGCGTTCCTCCAAAGCGCGTTGGGCCGCGGGCATGACTCGTGCCTCCGATTGTGATGGAGCAGGTACTGGCTGCCGCGCGGATTTCGAGTCTGGCTCGATCTTCGCCTGAGGCGTGCTCTCGGTAGCAGCCTCCACATAACCAATCAACTCACCCACCTTTGCAACGTCTCCCTGGTTCTTAAGTTGTTTGCCCATCACTCCTGAAACGGGGGAGGGGAGTTCTACTGTTGCCTTCTCGCTCTCCAGCGTCACCAAGGGTTCGTCCTTGGTCACCGCATCCCCCGCTGCTTTCAGCCAAGGGCCGATTTCGACCTCGCTGACCGATTCGCCGACTTCCGGAACTTTGAGTTCAATTGACATATGGTTGAGGAGCCCTTCTAAGCTTCGTTAAATGCGCGGCTAATGATCTCGGACTGCTCCTGCTTGTGCCGTCGGTGTGATCCGGTCGCGGGAGAGGCCGAGGCCGCGCGTGAAATTCCTGCAAAGGGGCGTCCGGCAATGCGTTCTCCGAAGCGAACTCGCAGGTAGCTCCATGCGCCCATGTTAGCAGGCTCTTCTTGTACCCAGTAAACGGGCACATCAGCGCGATAAGAGCTCATGGCTGCCTGCAGGTGTTCCGTGCGCAACGGATAGAGCTGTTCGAGCCGGATCAGCGCGGCATCAGTGCGCTTCTCTGCCTCCCTGAATTCCTCCAGATCGTAGTAAATCTTCCCCGTGCAAAGGACGATGCGCCGAACTTCAGCAGGAGGAGCCTGAGACGTGTCGGGCAAAATGCGATGAAAACGGCCCGTGGCAAGCTCCTCCAGAGGAGAAACTACCTTCGCGTGCCGCAGCAGGCTCTTGGGGGTAATCACCACAAGCGGTTTGCGCCACGGGCGTTGCACCTGGCGCCGGAGAACATGGTAGAACTGACTTGGTGTTGTGGGATACACTACTTGAATGTTGTCATCCGCTGCCAGCATGAGGAAGCGCTCAATCCTGGCGCTGGAATGCTCCGGTCCCTGTCCTTCAAACCCATGAGGCAAAAGCAGAGCCAGGCCGCTCAGCCATTGCCATTTGTCTTCGGCACTGGCGATGAATTGATCCACGATGGGCTGTGCTACATTCCAGAAATCCCCGAATTGTGCTTCCCAGACGACTAACGCGTTTGGAGCCTCAAGGCTGTAACCGTATTCAAAACCCAGAACCCCGGTCTCGGACAACGGACTGTTGCAGATTTCGATCGGAGCTTGCCCAGCGAGCAGATGCTGCAAGGGCATATACTTGTCCCCTGTTTGAACATCGTGCAGCACCGAATGCCGATGGCTGAAAGTGCCGCGTTCGCTATCCTGGCCGGTCAACCGCACACGTGTGCCTTCACAAACCAGGCTGGCGAAAGCCAGCGACTCCGCTGCCGCCCAATCCAAGGGCTCTTTGCCGGCAGCCATATCCTGGCGGGTCTGAAGAAGTTTCTTGATCTTCGGGTGCGGATGGAAACTCTGCGGAAGCTGGCTCTGAGCCAGGAGCCAGGAGCCCAATTGTTCCTGGGTAGGGCGGGGTGGATCTGGCTCGTCCTCGGGTTCAGGTCCGCCACGGTAATTGAGCCACAGGCCGCGGAGCTGATCCGACTGCGTGGTGCCTTTCCCAGCCTGTGATTCCGAGAGTTCCTTCTCTAGAACCTCGCGGCGTGAAGCGGCAATCGCATCGGCCTCCTCGCGGGTGACTCCACCCAGTTTCAATAAATGCTCCAGGTAGCCTTCGCGCACGGATTTCCGTTTGGCGATTGCGCTGTAAAGCAGCGGTTGCGTGAAGGTGGGTTCATCGCTCTCATTGTGGCCGAGGCGGCGGTACCCGTACATGCTGATGACAACATCCCGCTTGAATTCCCGGCGAAAATCCATTGCGAGCCGAACCACCTGGGCAACGGCCTCGGGGTCTTCCCCGTTCACATGGAAAATTGGGACCTGCAACATCCGGGCAATATCCGTTGCATAGGGCGTGGAACGAAGCTCAGACGGGCCGGTGGTGAACCCAAGCTGATTGTTGACTATCACGTGAAGTGCTCCCCCCACGTTGTAGGCCGCGAGCTGGCTCAGGTTGAGGGTTTCTTGCACCACACCCTCTCCGGCAAATGCGGCGTCTCCATGAATGAGCACAGTGAGGCCTTGCTCCCGGTTGGTGTCACCCGATTGATCCTGCTTGGAGCGAGTCCGCCCCAAGGCTACCGGGTTTACGAATTCCAGATGGCTGGGATTGAAACAGAGCGAAAGCTGAAGCTTCTCTCCGTGGGCGGTGGTCCATTCCGAGCTGTGCCCCAAGTGATACTTCACATCGCCTCGTCCGGAAGAGGACTTCCAATCTTGATCAGCGTACTCACGGAAGATCCTTCGGGGGCTCTTGCCCATGATGTTGGCCAGCACGTTAAGACGGCCCCGATGCGCCATGCCAAAGACGATCTCCCGAATCCCTTGATCGCCTGCCTTTTCAATCGCGAGGTCCAATAGAGGAATCAGGCTCTCAGAACCATCCAGGGAAAAGGTTTTCGCGCCTACAAACTTTCGGCGGATAAACTCCTCAAAGGTCACGGCATCGGTCAACCTTGTAAGAATCCGGATCTGTTCGTCCCTGGTAAGTTGGAGGCGGTTTTGCGTAGCCTCCATGCGGCGCTGAAGCCAGCGGCGGACGATGAGGTCATCAATGTGCATGTATTGCACGCCAATGGACCTGCAGTAGGTGTTCCGAAGCCGTTCGAGGAGCTTCCCAAGGGTCAGCGTGCCTTCATACTGAAAGGTCTCGCTATAGACCGGGCGGTCCATATCCGCCTCTGTGAGTCCAAAGAACTCAGGCGTGAGTTCAGGAGGGGTTTGCAGCGGCAAGCCTAGCGGATCAACCTGCGCAATACGATGTCCCCTGACCCGGTACAAACGCGTAAGCAAATATACGCGGTCAGCCAACGCGGCAGTCTCTCTTTCAGAAAATCCTTCACTGGTGACCACCGGCGCCGGGGGATTGAAAATGCTGGCGGGCCGGAATGATGGTCCGAATGAAGGATTAGGAAATCGCAACTCCGAATCGGCCCATTGGCCAAAGTACTGTTGCCAGTCAGGTGCTACTGAGGAAGGATCGCGCAAATACTGTTCGTACATCCCTTCGGCAAATGCCAGGTTGATGGGGCCGGGCACGTGCTCAATCCGGCTTTCAGTTATCGTGGACATTGTTCTCTCGAGTTTTTTAGCGGGACTCCTGCGCGAGCCAACTCCCTACTTCTTTTCAGTTGATGCTTTCCGCACCTGCAGCGTGGAGATCGCCTTCTTAACACCATCGACTTCCATGGCCAGCAACATCGCTTGGCTGATATCCTCCTCCCGGTCCACGGCGCCCGCCAGGGTCACTACTCCATCGGTTGTATTGACTGAAATGTCCAGTGCGGACAGATGCTCGTGTCCAACCATGCGCGTCTTGATGGTGGCCGTAATCCGGGCATCAGAAGTGGCATCTGAAATCACCTCACGTGCCTGGCTGGCCTTTGTGCGAACGATTTGCCCGCTCCTTTCAAGTTCCTGCTTGATGTCGTTGGTGCCCAGGTTGAGGGAACGCAGTTTCTCCTGCACAGCAGCGCCGGCTTCGCGCGTGGCCGATTGGATCTGGCCGCGGGCCGATTGAACCTTGGTTTTGGCCTGGTGGTCGGTGTAAAACCAGATGGCACCCGCACCCAGCAGCACCCCAATAATAAGTACAAACAATGTCTTCACGCTATCTGTGTAAAGTAGCGGGTGAGTGCGACAAGTCAAATTAGGGGGATGCTAAATCGTGGAAAATACTGAGAATTGCGTGGCACGCTCGGGTTTACACCCCACGGTTGGCACGCCAGAGCAATACGACTCCCACTGCCTGGAAAAGAAAATTAGGAATCCAAACGATCAGGTGGGGCGCCAATTCAGGCCGCGCACTCAAAGCCTCTCCGGTGAGAATAAAGCTGTAGTAAACGGCCACAAGGACAAGCGCCACAGCAATACCAACGTTTGTTTCTCTCCGGTGCATCCGTATCCCGAGAGGAATCGCGATCAGAGTAAAGCCAAAACAGGCCACGGAGAAGGAGGCCTGCCGGTGCAGTTGGAAACGGACGGGCGAAGCGGCATCCTTTAGCTGGCGGGTAATTTCCTTCTTCCTCGCCTTATACTGCTCGGGGGTAAGTCCGCGCACGACGATCGGTTGAGCCGATAGCTTCTCGAGTCCGCGGAGCTCGTCGCGCAACTGGGAGAACGTCATATCGGTCACTTTCGGCGTTCGGGAGAGCTTGGGCAGATCGAGCTCCAGCGGATACTCTTCGAATGCCCCTAGAGGGCCTTGAGCTTCGCCAAACGACACAAACTTGCCGTTATACAAGCTGAGCCGGATCTGGTTGTTGGTTTCGTCAATCTGCAGCCTGCCCCTCGGTGCACTCACCGTCATTTCGACGTTTGTCTCGTTCTTTAGAAAGAAGACCACCACGTCTTTGAGTTCACCGTCCGGGCTGTTTTTGCCGACGTAGAAAATATAGTCCTTGAACTCTTTGATGAACCGGCCTTCAGGCAGCGGCACCCGGGCAAGGTCCATCCTCAGGTTAAACAGCATTTCGCGGTAGGCCATCCGGCAGCGAGGGCCGAGCTCAAAGTTTATGTAAGCTGTGAGGACGGAAAACCCAAGGCTAAGCAGCAACAGCGGCAATACCAGTGGAAGCAGGCCCACTCCGGAGGCCCTCATAGCAATAAGCTCCTGCTCCGCACTAAGCCGTCCAAAAACCAACAAGGTGGCAGTAAGCAATCCCATTGGCAGGGCGAAGACCAGCACCACAGGCATCAAATAGGCCAGAGATTGCCCCAGGGACCCAAGGCTGATTTGCCCCGCAATCAGGAACGGCAGAATGCCTTTCAGCGCGTTTCCAAGCAGCAAAACAAAGGTAAACACGGCCACTGTCATCAGCAATGATGCCAGAATCTGCCGCGTCAAATAGATGTGCAATGTCTTCAACTTACGCCGGGCGCTATCGTCAACAGTTGTCCTCTCCGGCGCAATCGAAAAGCGCAGGCCGACCTCTTTCTGCGCTTTCGGCCATCAACCCAGGTGAAACCATTTCCGCCCCGTAGTCTTGAGCCATGCCTCGGCCGCCTGGTAATTCGGGCAAAGCCGACGAACCTCCATCCAAAAGGATGCTGAATGGTTCATGTGTTTGAGATGAGCCAGTTCATGAAGGATGATGTAATCGCAAACCTCGGGTGGACATTGAATCAGACGCCAATTGAGCGAAATGGTCCCTTTTCGGGAGCAGGAACCCCACCTTGATCGCTGGTTGCGAACGGTTACACGTTCTACCTGCGCGTTATGGGTCGCTGCCAGGGCCCATAATCGAAGTGGCAGGTCCTGTTCGGCGGCCTTTCGGATGTGCCGTTCTACCGCGGGGCGCAAGTCGCCCACTTCAGTTCGCATCGAGAAACCGGTGTCCCCGAATCTAACATGCCACAGGGCAGGCCGGTCGCTGGCCGGGAGAGCAGGGGAGTCTGCGGGTGATATCGCAAGCGGCTCTAGCTTCCCCTTCCAGGGAACGGGGTGCCCCGAACTCCAGGGACTCTGTGAGTGTGCACGGCGAAATAGTTGCTTTTCCAGCCAGGCCCCACACTTTTGCGCGAACTCAAGCGCACCTTTCATACTCCCGCCGCGTGGCACAGTGACACGTGCGCTGCCATCGGGGTTTAATCGGAGGACGTAGCGCCGGGCACGATGATTCTGGTGAAATTGCAGCGGCAATTCACGTGTTCCCGTCGAGACGAACATAGACCCGGCTTTTGGGACTCGATTCTCTGGCAGCTCAGACAAATCCATCGGCAATTCTCCGGCTCTCTTTTTCTTCGGCGAAGGCTGCCACAACACCGCAGATGAGAATAGAAAAAACGGCGGGTTGTGCCCGCCGTTTTGCTCTTAAACTACTGGAAGTTGCTTATTCCCTGTCGCGGTCTGTCTCACGGTGATAACGATCAGTCTCTGTATCGCTACTCCGATAGCTCTTATCCCAACTGCTCCGGGGCTTGTCTGATGATTTGTCCAGAGAGTCCTCCTTTTCATAGGATCGCTGACTGTCCCGGCCTGTTGGCGTAAGGGTGGTGCCTGAGTCAAAATAGGCTTGTTTGCCGTAATGTTGGTATACCCTCGATGCAAATGAGCGATCACTCAGCTTGCTCCACTCGTCACGGTTGAAACTAGGCGAGTTCGAGAGCTTCTCCCGGTCCACGTTAGAGACCAATGTCTTTTGGTCGGAGCTCAGGGTCAGCGCATTTGGCGGAAGCGCGAAGTACTTGGCCCCGAGATCGAGGTCCTTGTCAGGCGTCAGCACGACGAAACCAACCCGGCCCGCCGGCAGATCCACCATGACGTTGTTGATCTCCCCAACTGGCTTGTCACTGACATTCTTTACGTTCATGCCAGCGATATTGCTCAGCTTGTGTACATTGTTGAATTTGCCCGTGTCCGGAGCGTTGGCACCTTGCCACCAGGCACTCTGGTTGAATTTCTGATGGACCTGATGAACGAAGCTTGCCTGTCCAAGTTGTTCCGGGCGATCCATATCGGACGTAAACTTCGGTGCTTCCTTCAGGGCAGAGTGTGACAGGCTCAGGTGGGCGACGTCTCCGCGGATTTCGCTGAACACCCCCGGAGGCAACGCTAGATCATCGCCCAAGCCAGGAATTCGGGATGTGGAAACCACTGCATAAAGCACCCGGCCGGATTCCAGATCCGCCACGATGTCCTTGATCTGACCTGCGCGTTCCTTATCCGATGTTTGAACGGTGCTGCCGATCAGCCGGCTGGATCGTTCAAGTGATCTTAGATCCGACTCGGATCGAGCTGAGGATGAATGGGAGGGGGAGTTGGTTGACTGACTTATCCGGTCGCGTGAACGCTCCTGATCGTTTCCAGACCGATTCGACGGAAACCGGTCGGCAGCCGAGGTTTGCAGGCACGTCGCTGCGGCCATCGTTCCTAGTGTTATTAGTATTTTCGCTTTCATAAATTGCTCCTTGGTTAAGTCCTTTCGAAACAGGGTGCGCCTGAAAAGGACTACGGGTTCTCCGAGCTCCCGGTGGCAGTGGGTGAGATCTGCACGGCGGTTACCGGGGTCGTTTCCAAATAATTCACGACATTGGCAACACCGGCAGCAGATCGCGCGCGCGCCTCAACGGAGTCGCTTTCTGCTTTGCTCGCGACAATTCCATTGAGGGTGACCGTCCCGTTCTCTGAGGCAATGACCAGGCTCGGCTCTACGCCCTTCAACTCTGGATTCTCACGGATCGCTTCGCGAACCCGGTTGACCAGGGATCGATCGAACTCGTTAAAATTGGCGTAGCTGTTCCGGGGTGTTTCCGCGGACGTTTGATAGAAAGTGGCTGCGGGACCAGTGTAACCAGCCCCGTAGCGCGGGTACGGATCCGGATTGTTGCAACCTGCCAAAACCGTGGACACCACCGCCAATACGCCAATCATTGTTTTCATGCGACTCCCTTTTGGCTAAGCTTCTTCATGGCAACGGGAAATGCCAGTAGGGATGGCCCCCAGCGGGGTTAAGAACGAGTAAAGTTGTGTCTAACAAACTGATGGATAGGCTGAAACCCGCTTGCAGGGGGTAGGGGTTTACCCTATTTTGGCATCCGTGAAACAAGAACCGTCTCCGCCCGAGCTGGTTGTTTTCTGAATATGACAGCGACGACGCTTCAACCGTTGACAGCCCTATCCGTGGGGACAGCCGCTACCGTGGTGGAAATCAAACTACCACCTACCGCTCGCCCCCGGTTGATGGAAATGGGGCTGTTGGCAGGAACGCAAGTGGAACTCGTGAGGTTTGCGCCACTGGGAGACCCGGTGGAAATCAAGGTTCGCGGCTATAATCTCACCCTGAGGCGTCACGAAGCTGAGCAGATTTTTGTGCGTCCGCAAGGATGAGCTCGGAGCCACCCGGTCGTATCCAGTTTTCTCTCATGCCGAGGTCCACTTCCAGTAATTCGTCAAACGATGCCATTTCTCCAATGGTATCGCGAGATGCTGGCACGGTGGTTGAGCCGGAGTCGCAGAAGAAGCAGCCCCCCTACGTTGTCCTGACTGGGAACCCGAACTGTGGAAAGACCACCGTGTTCAACTCGCTGACAGGTCTGCGGGCACGAGTAGGCAACTATGCAGGTGTCACGGTGGAGCGCAAGGAAGGCAAGCTTGTTGGAACTCCATCCGGACATCCAGTAATCATCCTGGATTTGCCTGGAACATACAGCCTCAGTCCGCAATCGCTGGACGAGCAAATCTCGCGTGATGTTTTGCTGAATCGGCTCCCGGAACTTCCCCCGCCAGCACTGGTGCTTTTGGTGGTGGACGGTTCGAATCTGCAACGCAACCTCTACTACGCCACGCAGGTCATTGAGCTGGGCTATCCCACCATCATTGCTCTGAACATGATGGACGTAGCTGAGGCCAATGGGCATCAAATTGATCCTGAAGTGCTTTCACAGGCGCTTGGCGTGCCGGTTCAACCCCTGGTGGCCAGCTCGGGGCAGGGCATCCCCGAGCTTCGCAAAAGGATTGTGGAATCTTTGCATCTGCCCAACATTCCTCCGTGGCAGTTGTTCTGCGATCTTCCCCAAGAGCTGGAACGGGAGGCCGGTGAAATAGCACGGATGCTCACAGAGGTGTCTCAACAACGGGCACCTCAAGCCAATGCCGAGGCGCTCCTGATGCTCAGCAATGAGAAAACCCTCTCAACCGGCGCGGAGTACTATCCAACGCGCGTGGTGACGGCCGTGGAGCAAGCCCGGCTGAAACTGGATAAGGCGGGCATTGACTGGCGGAGTGCGGTCATTGAAGGCCGTTATTCCCGTATATCCGCCATCCAGCAACAGGCCACAACGGAGCTCTTGCCAGCCGGTGAAACCATCAGCGACCGAATCGATCGTGTCGTGACACACAAGGTTTGGGGCACGGCCATCTTCCTGGGGCTGATGGCCCTCATGTTCCAAAGCATTTTTACGTTTGCGCATATCCCGATGGACTTGCTTCAAATCGGGGTGGACTGGCTGGGGGACACCACAGGGAGGTTGGTGCCGCCGGGTGACCTTAACAGTCTTTTAGTGAACGGCGTGGTTGCAGGCGTAGGAGCTGTTGTGGTGTTCCTTCCACAGATTCTGTTGCTCTTTCTCTTTATCGGATTTCTGGAGGATACCGGTTATATGGCACGGGCTGCGTTCCTGATGGACCGGCTCATGAGCAAGGTGGGGCTGCACGGCAAGAGCTTCATTCCAATGCTCAGTTCCTTTGCGTGCGCTATTCCGGGGATTATGGCTACCCGGACGATTGAAAGTCCAAAGGACCGGCTGGTGACTATTCTGATCTCGCCATTGATGAGCTGCTCAGCCCGATTGCCGGTTTACACCATTCTGATCGCAGCCTGCATCCCGGACATCCGCGTCTTGGGGTTCTTGAAGCTTCCCGGGTTGACCCTGCTCGGCATGTATCTGCTGGGGGTGACCGTGGCATTGCTCATGGCCTGGATCTTCAAAAAGACGATACTCAAGGGTGAACCGCCACTCTTGATCATGGAGTTGCCTCCTTACAAACGGCCGCTGTTTCGTGTGGTGGTCCGCCACATGTGGGACCGGGTAAAAGTGTTCCTTCGGCAGGCCGGCACCGTCATTCTTGGGCTTAACATCGTGCTGTGGTTTCTGGCGGCTTACCCCCAGGGAAATCTGGAGCGTGAGTACTCCGCTCGTAAGTTGGCAATCATCGAACAGGGACAAGCTGCGGATACCCCCGAGAGTATCGCCAGTGCGGAAAAGGCAGTCGCCGCTCTTGACCTGCAACACTCCACCGAGCAGTTGCACCAGAGTTTTGCCGGGCGCCTCGGGAGGTTAGTTGAACCGGTAATAGCCCCGTTAGGTTTTGACTGGAAAATGGGAATTGGCCTGGTTACCTCGTTTGCAGCTCGTGAGGTCTTTGTCAGTACCATGGCGATTGTTTATAACGTGGCGGAGGACGGCACTGGGGCCAGCGGCCACAAAAACCTGGTGGAGGCTTTACGTTCTCAGAAGCGACCGGACGGCACCCCCATTTATACTACGGTCACCGCTCTCACCCTGATGGTGTTCTACGTTTTCGCACTCCAATGCGTTTCGACAGTTGCGATCGTCCGTAGAGAAACCAATAGCTGGAAGTGGCCATTGTTTCAGTGGGCCTACATGGGCGCGCTTGCCTGGGTCTTCGCTTTTTCCACATACCGCCTGGGTTTGGTGTTAACGGGTGGGTAAACGGGGGGCACTTCAGTTTTCCGTTTGAGCATTGTGACAAAAGCTGGGCACTGAAATTAGGAAGTTCCGCTTCCTGTCCGTTTCTTGTTCCGCCTATTCTTGCCTATGTCTCAGAACATGCTTGGCAATCACGCGGTCTGAGGCAAATATGGCCGGCATGTCGGTCTGTTTTTCAAAGGTGAACTGCCGCTCGTAGGATTTGGAGGCAATCTCTCGACTACCTCAGCGCAAGTCGCCGCCGTATTCGACCGCATATGGGTAACAGGTCCGAATGATCAGAACATGCTGATGAACAACTTCTCTAATATTCAAGGCAAGCAATAGGTTAACAGCAGCGTCTGGCGGAACGGGACTGACCGTTCCGCCACCTTTGATTATGAGCCGAGCCACTCGAATACTTCTTTTTGGTCTACCCCTTGCAATGGTGCTGCTTCTCTTGCTATGGAAAGTTCCTGCTACGCATAAGGGAAAAATGACTGACGAGTATGGAACTGAATACCCAAATGATGATGACACACAAAGCGGTCCTGTTTTGCCGCAAGAGCTTACTGTAGCTATCACTGCCGCGAATGATAAGCTGACAGAGTCTGTGTCATCCCCGCTCAGCAAGATTAAGAAACGCGCTTCTCAACTACCCGAGGGGGAGATGATGGAGTTCCGTACAAACTTCGTCAGTAAGTATAAGCCAGCGATTCTGCGCTGGATTCAAGCTTACGAAGGGCGTGTGCCGTTCCCTGCTGATGCGGTCGTCCCTGAAAGGTTCGTAGAACGCGTTGGACTCAACTCCTCCTATTACGAATACGTGTTTGTCTTGGATGGGATCACTCTAGGGGTTGGGGATGCAAATGGGAAAGTCCAAGTCAGGTATTTGAACGTCGCTGAAGTAACTGCTCAAATGACCGCTATCCCTAGTAATTCAGTGCCACCCAAACTGGACAGCCCAGTAAGCCGCGAGGCCCTTCACCGAATGATTAAGGCAGATTCTGGTCTTGTGTGGAGAGAAGCGGACATCAAAGTCATTCCGACCGGGATTTCCGGTGCGATGAATGGTGGAGCCAATGTAATCGTCGGCGGTGATATCGACGATTTCGTGTCGTGGAAGTACAATATCGTATTCGATTCTGAGGGCAGAATGGTTTATTACCTCAAAGGGGCTACGGCTGAGAGATGAACGTAGATCACTGATTTGGAAAGTCGATTAGGGCTTGATCCGTCGATTTGCCTTTGGACAGAATGCGGAACAATGGCGTCTTTGGCGAACAGCGGCACGGAAAGAGTTTGTCCTCGCGGATTTGCCCTATACACTGTGGCCGTCTTAACCAACTGAACCCTTATGAGCATCCTATTCGGTATAGTGGTCGGTTTTGTAAGCTGGTTTCTGATCCGCTACCTAGCGGCGGGTTTTTACACGGTGAATCAAAATGAGCGCGCGATCAAAACGTCCTTCGGCCGGGCGGAACGTGTTGGGAATGCCACAATCTTGAGCGATCCCATTAGCGAGAGCCTGGGGGCAGAAGATAGGGATCGTTACGATTACCCGCAGGTGCGTGTCATTCCCCCTGGGGGGCCTTACTTCAAGTGGCCGTGGGAACGCATCTACAAGGTATCGGTTGCCACCCAGACAATCAACATGGCTGTCGATCCGGAGACGCCCCACGCCAACCAATCGGGAACGGTTTTGGAAGCTGTTACCAAGGATCAATTGAACACAGGCTTAACAGGGCAGATAAGATACCGGGTATCTGAGAGGAACCTTTACGCCTATATCTTTGGCGTGAAGCGGCCGATTGTTCATGTGATGGGTTACTTCACATCGGTGTTGCGCGAACGCATCGCCAATTTCGAAGCTCCCTCCCTGCCACCCGCAGTCGTCGATCATGCAATCCCCACACCCGAATTAGCTGCTGCAGCGGTAGGAATCTCCATCAACGATCTTCGGAAAAATCTCCGGGATATTAATGAGCACATGGACCGGGAGTGCCGATCATCAGAGGCCCGCTACGGCATCATGCTGGATGCCTCGTTGATCACTGGCATTGATCCTCCGGGAGACGTCGAGTCCGCACTGGCTGCGATCAACACCGCCTATAACCAGGTGTCCTCAGATATCAGCCTGGCCCAGGCGTCAGCGGATCAGAAACTGGTGCAATCCAAGCGTGCTGTGGAGATTGAGACTCTAAAGGCTCAAGCCGAAGTGGAGCCGCTTAAGGCGCTGGCAGACCAGCTTAAGGAATTAAAGAAAGCGGGAAATGACGCCCTGGCTGCCTATGTACGCAACGTGCGTTTGAGACTGTTCAGCGAAGCCCGCAAGGCGGTCGTGGAGGTGCCTCATGATTAGCTTTCTCTTTGCCGCAGTCGGCACATTTATCGGACTGTTTATCCTGGGACCGATCATCTCGGGTTTGGCACGCCTGACCGGGGTTTACACGATTGTCCAGGAACGGCAATGCAAGGTTTACGTCCTGTTCGGCAAAGTTGAACTGATCCTGGATGAACCGGGATTGCACCTGCTGTGGTTCAAGCTTGGGTTCAAGGCGCCATTGGTGAATTGGCTCGGTCGATGCCATGTGCTCGACATGCGGTTGGATCAGGAGTATCTCCGCAGCCAGGCCGTGAACTCTGAAGAAGGCGCACCAATGGGCATCGGGATCTGGTATGAGATGTTCATCAGCAACCCGGCCAGCTACCTGTTTAAGAATGCCGATCCACGCGGGTCTCTGGCAGCGAATGTCAGCAATTCGACGGTGCGTTGCCTGAGCAACTTGAAACTGGGAGAGATGCTTGAGAACCGGCACGTGATGAGCCAGACCGTCCGCGCTGAGGTTTCACCCAAGTCCCATGAATGGGGCTACCAACTCGGTTCTGTTTACATCCGTAAGGTCCACTTCCGTGATGCGAACATGATCAAGCAGATTGAGGAGAAGGTCGTCAATCGCTTGCGGCAGGTGACCTCGGCCATCAAGCAGGATGGCGCCAACCAGGTAAGTATTATAACGAGCACAGCGGAACGTCAGGCGGCGATCGAGTTTGCCAAGGCTGCCGCCATGCGTCCCAAAGTGGTTGGGGCCGGGTTGAAGGAAATTACAGCCGATCCGGCTATCTCCAAAGCGATGTTTGACATTCTTGAAGCCCAGAAACTGATCGAAGGAGAGACGGAAATCGTTCTGCTACCGGCCGGGCAGGAACTATTGAAGCAACTCGTCGCGGTCGAGGCCAAGTAAACGCAGGCCCACCAGCCGGTGTCTGGTGAAAACGGAATCAATTGGCCGGCAACCCCGGCTCGATCACGGGCGGAGCGTTCGTTGTCACGGTGGAGTTGGCTAAAGGAATTGCATCGGCCACCGCCAGTTCATCGGGTAGAATCGTGATCGCGATTCGCCTGTTTTTGGCGCGTCCCTCGGCGGTGGAGTTCTCTGCAATGGGACGGAACTCACCATAACCTACAGCGCCCAGACGATGGGGATCTACACCGGCGCGTTCAATTAAGAAGTGCACGGCTGCGAGTGCACGGGCTGCGGACAACTCCCAGTTGCTGGCGAAACGGCTTTGGGCGGTCGGGCGGATGGGAACATTGTCTGTGTGTCCGATCACGTGGATTTTCAACTCTGGATGTGAAGTTAAAAGATCTGCGATCTTTTGCATGACTGCAGCCCCATCCGGCTTCAGAATCGCCTCGCCCGAGTCGAACATGATGCGATCTACGATGCTCACCGTGAGCTTCCCTTGCAGCTTGGAAATCGTTACATCCTTGGACTCGAGTTGCTGGCGCATCTCGTCTTCAAGCGATCGTGCGACTTGGCCAACCAAAGCCTTCTCCCGCTCAAGATCAGCGATCTGGTTGGTCAATCGGGCGATATAGTCCTGATTCGTCTGGTTAATCCCGGACACGCGTGAAAGATCGGCGGCAAGATCATTCAACTCAGCACGCGTGGACTTGGCGGCATGCTGGTGGGTGGTTCTAAGATGCGACCACATCACCGCAAAAACAACGGCCGTGATCACCCCGAGTCCTGCCACCACCCAGGCAGCTATCAACTTGCGCGAGGCTGATGCTTCCCGTCGTTCCGTGGCTGCGAACGGATTACTCAAATCGCTCATACTTTCCTTTGGAGCGAGAATGGTGCGGATTGTTCACACCTTTCTCGACACGCAGACAGTATAGCGGTTCACCGTCGGCGGAAAATCTCAAAGTGACCCCGTGCCATTGGTTCCAGTGGAGTTCAGGGATGGATGCCATCCGTGGCAGGGCAGAGCCCTTCCGATTCACTCTGAAGCCTTACTCGCTTACCGTCACACCCGCAGCGAGTGTCGCGGAAGAAAATAACATGATTTCTGCCTTGCCATTCCTGTGGAAAATGTATCTTTAGGATCAGTAAAGCCCGTTCGAGCAGACCGATGCCATTGGCAGCCGATGGCAGGATTTCGGATCAGCATATGTCGAAAGGAAAACGCAAGCGCAGCCTCGCCGCACGGACCTCGCATAAGGCCAAGCCGGCGCGCCAAGTCCGGCCCAAACGCAAAGCCAAGCCGCGTGCAAAACCTAAGTTGGTGGTTCGCAAGCCCGTTGAACTGGTCCGCCCGCGGAACGGCAAGCACGCTCCGAATGGGGTGCATGACTTGGCCAAGCCCGAACAGGTTGTTGTTCCTGCCAGTCTCATCGTCGAAGATAAAGTCCGCGAACTGCTCCGTCTGGCGCGAGAGCAAGGGAGCCTGACCTTTGACGATGTCGCCGAGGCATTGCCAAGTGACATTGCTACTCCAGACGATCTCGACCAGGTCCTCACCAAGTTGCGCAGCCTTGAAGTTGAAATCGTGGATACAACGGAACTGGATCACGATTCAGCGCCGGAAGAAGAGCCGGAAGATGATGCCGACCGCTTTAAGAGCCTCGATGATCCAGTAAGGGTTTACCTGCGCCAGATGGGGCGAGTGCCGTTGCTTACCAGGGATGAGGAGGTGGAGATCTGCCGCTGCATTGAAGAGGCGGAAGCGAGGGCCTGTGAACTCATCTATAGGGTCGGTTTTTGCTCCAAAGAGCATCTGGCCATGGCCGAGAAACTGATCTCCGCTCCCCCCAAGGAGCGTTTCGACCGCATAGTGATGGACCATCTCAGCGAGAGTCGGGATCATCATCTTTCCTATTTGCGCAGGCTAGTGCCAGAGGTCCGGCGGCTTGATAAGCGCGTTGATCAACGCTTCGCTGCCTGGATCGCCGCACCGGCAAATCAGAAACAAAGAGCGTGGCGTCTTTTCCAGAACACGGATAGACAGCTACAGGCCATGCTGCCCAAGTTCCGATTTAAACAGAAGTTCCTCGACGAGATCAGCCTGGTCCTGGAGAACATCCGCGATCAGTTTGAAAAACTGACTGGCCTGCGCAGGAATGGCGGCACGGAAGGCGCGCCTGCACAGCATGCGGACCGCCTGCGGGCACTTGAGCAACTGGTGCGAATGCCGTCGGCGGACTATCTCGCCTTGTGCCGCGAGTTAAATCTCCGTGCGATGCAGGGAAATGAAGCCAAGTCTCACATGGTTGAGGCCAACCTCCGCCTCGTCATATCGATCGCGAAGAAATACGTCAATCGAGGGCAGTCCTTTCTGGATCTTATTCAGGAGGGGAATATGGGCCTGATGAAGGCGGTGGAAAAGTTCGAGTATCGTCGAGGGTATAAATTCTCCACATATGCGACCTGGTGGATACGGCAATCCATCACGCGATGCCTGGCTGATCAGGCGAGAACCATCCGTATTCCGGTGCACATGATGGAAGTCATCAACCGTCTCTGGCGCACGCAAAAGCAGTTGATGCAGGAATTGGGCCGGGAAGCCACCGCAGAGGAAATTGGGGAGGGCATGGATCTGCCCGTGGAACGTGTCCGGGCGATACTGCGAATGGCACAACAACCGATATCGCTTCAGACTCCCGTGGGTGAAACCGAAGAGACCCACGTTGGAGATCTGATTGAGGATAAAAGTGCCGAGAGCCCGATTGATGTGACCAGCTTCAACCTGCTCAAGGGACGGCTAGGGGAGGTGCTCACGGGGCTGACAGAGCGCGAACGGCGGATATTGGAACTGCGTTACGGCTTAGCGGACGGTTATCCGCGCACCCTTGAGGAGGTCGGCAAGCATTACAGCGTCACCCGTGAGCGAATCCGGCAGATCGAGTCCAAAGCGCTTCGCAAGCTCAGGCACCCGACCCGCCGGGTTAAACTTGAAGGGTTCCTGGAGACAACCCAGAGTTGATGGATTAAGCTGACCCGGGCTGGTTCTCCAATTCGCCCAGAGTCAGCACGTCGCGTTCGACTATCAGAATTTCAGCCTGATCCAATTCCTTCTTCAGTTGCCATCGAAAACCAGCAAAGAAGCTTCTCGCCTTCTTTTCGTCTTCGGCCAGCACCCGAACGATAACGATCTGATCGCGATAGGTGTAGCGTCCAACCCGCCAGAGCCCCTCGGTCTCCTGGGGGAAGAGTGTTAATCCACCAAACTCTGCCACCAGGAGTCGTTTGCAAGCCGCGAGCTTTTCCTCTTCAACCGGGCTCCCGTCATTATGCCGGAGCGGGAAATAGAGTTCGTACTCTTTCAAACCTTGCGATTATTGGATCAATTTCTGCGCTTCGGCTCGGGTCTTGGCGTCGCCGGACTTCTCGACGACCAGGCGCAGCGCCTTGCCACGTTCTTCAGCGGAAAGCTTATCCTTCTGGCCAATTGCTACTTTGATCAACGCTGCCGAAGCGTCTTCCACCAGGGCGGGTTCGCTCATGCAAGGAACAAGAAAACCGAGTGCTGCGGGTCCCGAGAGGTCCTTGGCCACCCCCAGAGCCAGACGCTTTTCCTCCGTCCTGGTGATCAGGGGGAGAATCGCCTTGAGTTGTTCGGCCTTCCGATCGGAAGCGAGCTTATGAGTATTTTGAAGGAATTCCAAATAGCCCCGGGTGGCCAGAATCTTGTGCGAATCTTTCGATCCAGACTGGGCTACATGCATGAGTGGTTCGGTAACGGCCGCATCCTCAGGCCAATTGTTGGGCCATGTAGCCAGAGTGCGAACAGCCTCGTCCTGCAGGCTCTCGTCTGAAGCTGATGCCGCGCTTGCGACGGCTTTGAGCGCGTCGGCCCCACCACACGCAGCCAGCGCCTGGAGGACGCTCACACGGACGTTCACAGGCGAGGTTTCCATCAGCGGAATGAGGACCCCGGAAGCTGGCGAACCGACACGACCGCTGACGGCTACCAGCGCGGTTTCTACGCGGGTCAGATCGGCAGGGGACTGAGCCTTTGCCAGGAGGCGTGTTAAAACAGGCAGTTCCGAGGCGTTGCCAAGGCTGCCCAGATACTGCAGGGCGGCGTTTCGCACTTCGGGTTCCTGGGCTGCTGCACAGGGTACAACCTGTGGCATCACGCTCTCAATCCGGCGTTGTGCCGCCAGCAGTATGGCAGCGGCTTTCAGCTTGGGCGCAGCCTTTGAAATTGTCTCTGCCAGGAATCGATCAACCTCCTGTCCTGCCATGCGTCCAACGGCTGCGGAAGCCGGTGTCGCGATGTCTGGGGAGGCTTCGGCTGCGATTTGCAGCAAGACGGGAGCAGAGGCGGCCTCACCTCGTCGATCCAGAATTTCAATTGCGGCCAGGCAAAGTTTCTTATCGGAATCGCGGGCGGCTTTGGTGATGGCAGGCAATGCGGCTGGGTCATTGCGATCTCCCAGGGCCAGGAGGATCAGAGGGCGCAGTTCGCTGGGGGCTTTATCCATCTCAGCGGCAAGAGCAGCCGTGGCCTTTGGGCCGGGCAACTCGCGAGCCGTGCGAAGGCCGATGTGAACAAACGGTCTTTTATCCGAACGCAATTGCTCCAGGAGCAGCGGGATTCCAGCGTCGCCCCGGGCCAGGATGGCTCCGCGCGTGGCTTCGAGCACCTTTTGCTGGGCTGCGCCGGACGCCCTGACCTCATCATACAAGTTGGCGGCGGTGCTTGCCTTGCCATCCCTCAGCAAACCTTCGGCGCAGAGAATCGCACCTTGCGCCAGCAATGTTCGATGTTGAGCGTCAGACTTGGCCAATGCACGGCTCAAGATCTTCGCAGGCTGGCTCCCACCGACTCGACCGAGAGCTTCAGAAGCGGCCGCGACAACCTCCAGGTCCGTGCTCTTGAGATGCCTGGCCAGAATGTCTGTGGCCTTTGCGTCTCGGCGCACGCCGACAGAGTTGATCACACCCACGAGCAAACGGCCATCAAGCTTCTCGGCTGCGTCACGGAGGGCGCGGTCTGCGGCCTCGCCGGGGATTGCCTGCAGCGCGATGCGCGCCCAGGACGATAGGTTAGTATCGGCCAGCAGTGGCTTGAGCACCGGCACAGCCTCGGCTGATCCGTAGATCGCCAGATTCTTGCAGGCCACAGCCTTTTCGCCCGGGGCGGCTGATGACTGCACGATTTGCAGATACTGCTGTTCTTTCGCACTGGGTGCCGCGCACAATATTTGAGAGCTTGCGATCAGGGCTGCGACTGCGACACATAATCCACAGGGCAGAACTCGAATTGAACGTGAGAAAGGCTTCATCTGGGAAGGGAAAGTTTTCATATTGGGTCGTGAAAAACGGTTCATAGACGCCAAGGTTCACGCAAGGCTTCAGCTCGCAAACGATTAGCTTCGACGTCGCCAGGGAACTCGTTTTTGACCGGGTCATACACAAGTTTTCGGCCAAGATGGAGTGCGATGTTGGCCGCATGGCAGGCGATATGCGCCTGGCAGGCAGCATCCGCATCCGCTCGCGTTTTTCCTCGTGATCTTACGCAATCCAGGAAGTTGCGAACATGAAAGTTAGCCGGGTATCCCGAGACTTTGGCACGTTTCCCAGCCAGAAGGGCGGGGGAACTGGCCTCCATATCGCCATCATCGCCGGTTTCGACCCATCCGGTAGAGCCCTCAAACCGCACCGGGCATGAGCCTAATGGCAGCCATCCATCGTTGCGCAAGACCAGCTTAACGCCGTTGCCATAGCGGGCATGCAATTCCTTGCCAGTTGGTTCGTACTCGACTGGCGCGGTGTTGTCAGCGTTGTTGGCCCATTGGCAAAGATCGACGCAATGGGAGCCCCATTCGAGGCAGCCACCGCCGACCAGGCCGCCGCCTTTCTCAAAATTAAAACCATCGAGCAGCTTCTTGTTGAAGGGGCGCCAAGCGGCTGGCCCCAGATACAAATCCCAATCCACATCTTCTCTATCGGGCGGGGTTTCTGCTTCAGCCCACCCGCTGGTGGTGGTGCCCAAGCCCATAGGATGGGCGTGCATGGTATGAAGTTTGCCAAGCTGTCCACGTTGTGCCAGGTCCACCGCATACATGAAATTGGGGAGGCTGCGCCTTTGTGTGCCTGCCTGGAACACGCGGCCCGTGCGGCGGAACGTTTCCGCCAGCGCCAGGCTCTCCATGATGTTCTTCGTGCAAGGCTTTTCGCAGTAAACATCCTTGCCCGCATTTGCGGAAAGAATCGCCGCCAGTCCATGCCAATTTGGTCCAGTGGCGATGAGCACGGCATCGATGTCATCGCGTTCCAGCATGACACGGAGATCGCGGTACATCGCACAATCCTGGTTGCCATAGCGTTCATCGGCTTTCTTCTTCACCGCGAGACGCCGGCTTTGTTTCACATCGCAAATGGCTACAAACTGAACATCCTTTTCCTCCAGGAAACATCCCAGCACGTAACTGCCGCGGTTACCGATTCCGATCGCTCCCAGGCGAATGCGTTCGCTTGGTGGCGCGGTCCCATTCCGGCCCAGCACACTGGCAGGGACGATTGTGGGGGCCAGGAGCAGTGCTCCTGTCTTCAATGTGGATGCAAGAAAGCTGCGACGAGTGACCGAATTCGCACCTGGCAAATTCGAAGAGAGAAAACGTGCTGACGGTTTCATTTGGTTATGGACGGAAAATAGCTGCGCCAAATTCATGACATGCTCGGAAGCGCTTGTCGATGAGTTTCTACCGAGCCCGGTTTTTCTCCAGCAGGCGGACAGCCGTATCCACAATCAACTGCCCGCAGGAGTCCTTGCCGAGATTCCTACCCTCCACTTCATAACCTCCCAGTGCCTTTTCACCGGGCATTCCGACATACTGAGTTCCATAACCATTGCAGTAGCCCGCCACGATGGTATGTGGGAAAGGTGATCTCGCCTGGATTGCCATCGCGAGTCCGGTAAAGGGCTCTCCAGGCAACGCGACAATTGCCAGATCGCCCAGGGTTACAATCTGAACCTCCGGTTCGAGATATTCCCTGCCCATGTCGCGGCTGGGAACCTCCTCAAGAGGAAGCTTCACCGTTTGACGTGCGGTTTTCAGAACATTTGTTCCCGCCATCTTGTAAGACACCTTGATTGCCTCCACTACTCGCGGTGCGAGCCTTGAGATCATGTTCGTGCGCGCCTCGAGTCCCCGGTGAGCAGGGACCATATCCCCGGCACAGCCCTGAAGGAACAGAGCCTCACTCCCGGTTTGTTTTTCCAGGGTTGCAGACAGCAGCCCGGGCCAGTCCCCAGATAGGCCGTTGTAACTGGGATAAACTCCAACGGCATGGCACGGCATGTGGAATACCGTAGCTACAGGCCGGTCGTCAGCGCGTAACGAAATAATCGTCAGAGTAGGATCCACGGGGCCGAAGCGCAGCCCCTGTGGTAGCACGAATGGATTGGCAGGCGTCGACATGCTGAGGACTTTGCCGTCCGGTTTCCGCGGACGTCGGTTGAAAATAACATCTCCGGCGTAGGCGCGGCTTACGGAAAGGCTCACGGGCACACGCACCGCATCTGCTGCTTGAACCGCTTTGACCGTTTGCTCAAGCATCGACTCCTTCCACGCCGGATAGAGCGGATCAGTCAAAAAGGATTCCAGGACCTTTTGCTCGGCCTTGGTAAGCGGATCATCGATGACAGGGGACCATGGTGCTGAATGGTTATGCGTAGCGCTGATCAGGATTTTGCCAGCATCGATTCCTGTCCGCTTTTGGATACGGTTGCGTACCTCCCTGACCGCTCCTTCCATCGGGTAAAGCAACTCCCAGGACACGCAGACAACCCGGTTTGAACCTTGGCCAAGCACAATTGCCCGCGCGAAAATCGGTTCGAGTTTCTCGCCGTAAGGTTTGTGTGTGATCCAGTTGCTCAGCCGGAGATCCGGCGTGATTTCCTCCCGCGCCGCACCAGCCGTAAGGCCACCTGCCTCGGCGGCTATGGATTCTGAAGAACCGGCTGCCGCGCACGCGAAGAGAACCGCGCCGATGAATCGCCTCAAAGCCTTTGGTTTCATCTCCTCATCATGACCGCTGCCAGGCGTCAAGCCAACTCCGATCGAACGTTTTTCTGTAACCTTTCTTCAAACGCTGGATCAATACCTCCTGGATAGGCTACTTGTAACTTGTATGAAATGCACTGAGCTGCTGGCACTGCTGAACGATTACGTGGATGGCACGGTTGACCCGGCTATTTGCGACGAATTCGAGCGGCATATGGCGGACTGCAACCCGTGCCAGGTGGTGGTGGACAATATAAGAAATACGATTACTCTCTATAAGGGGACTCAGGTAGTGGAACTGCCCATTCGATTCAAAGCCCGGCTGCATTCAGCCGTAAGAGATAAGTGGGCCGAAAGACAAACCACCAACTCGTCCCCAACAGATTCAAAGAAGCAATGAACGCGAATAATAGAGGGAACGTTGGAAAATGGGCCAAGCTTGGTGTGGCCATGCTGGGCTTAGGTCTATCGGCAGTTGTCCTTGGAGCTTGCAGCCCGAAAGATCAGACCAGCCCGGATTCTCAGGGTGGATCAGATCAGGCTGAGGCGGGCAAGGTTCAGATCATCGGCGAGAACTCTTTCGATGCCGAAGTTCTCCAGGCCAAGACCCCTGTGGTGGTCGATTTCTATGCAGACTGGTGTGGACCTTGCAAGGTGCTCAGCCCCATTGTTGAAGACCTCGCCGGGCAGCAGGGCGAAAGGGTCAAATTTGTGAAGGTGAACGTGGATAACGCCAAGGACCTATCTAAGAAGTACGAGATCGAGGGCATTCCGACCCTACTGTTCTTCCGCGATGGGAAATTGAGCGACCGTGTCGTAGGCCTGGTATCCAAGAAAGACTTGGAGAAGCGCCTGGAATCGCTCACTACCGGTCTGTAGAAAACGGGTGCCCTGGCCTATATCTCCAAACCCGCCGAGAGAAAGAAGTGGTCGCTGGGATAGCGGCCATTTCGCTGGTCGCGAATAATACGCCAGTCTTTAGTTGTTACCTTTCCCAGGGTGAGAATGAAATCGATAGGACCTTTTTTGCGGCCCGCCTCGGTTTTTGCGACGTAATTCGTGCCCTGAAAGCTATGGACGGTGAGCGCTGTTTCAGGTTTGCCAAGGAGTGATTCCTGCGTATTCACCCACCCGGCTTCTTTGGCCAGCTTTAGGACAGGATTGGCCACACCCGCATTGAAATCTCCGGCCAAGATCTGAGGGAAATCCTTTGGGTATAACGCCGCCTCGGCCAGGACCATGTTAAACTGCTGTTCCCGGGCGGCTTGGCTTTCATGGTCCAAATGCAGGCTTAACACCCGGAAGGAACGTTTGGTGGCGCGCTCGCGCAGGCGCACCCAATTGACATGCCGCGCTCGGGCAGATCCCCAGGATAGGCTGCCCGGCAGGTGTGGGGTCTCCGATAACCAGAAGCCACCACCCGTTATGAGATCGTAACGCTCGCGGGAATAGAAGATCGGATTCTTGGCAATGCCTTGATAGCCCTCCGATCGCGCATCCATTTCCGGTCCTGCGAAGCCGAAACCGCCAAATTTTGGAAAAGCCTTGTCCAAATCTTCCATCTGAATCCCGATTACTTCCTGGAGACAGAAAATGTCTGGCTTTTGGGCCTTGATCACCTCGATGCAGACGTCACGCCGCGTGCTCCAGCCGTTGCCCGAGGCTTCGTCTTCGGGAAGTGCCACTCGAATATTACAGGAAAGCACCCGGTGTGTTTGGAGCGCTTCAGAAGGCTGGTTTTGACCGAACCCGAGGTGGCTCAGCGACGGAAGTGCTACTGCCAGAGCCATCTGCCGAAGGAAAGCGCGACGTTTAAATGGTTGCACGGCTCTGGCTTACCCGGAAAAACGAAGCAAGTAAACAGCTTTGATCTGTAAAGACGGGAGGCACGCGGAGTTGTGGCGTGACCTCGGCCCAGTAGTCCGCCTGACTTCACGCGGCGCGTCTATGTGGTAGCCTCAGGTTTCTCCAGGTGCCAATTTTCCGCTGGAAATCATTGATTTGCAGAAGTCTAAACAGACTCCCATACGGGGCCCCCGGAGCAAAAAGCAAACTTTTTCGAGTAGTAAACCCCTGAGAACGTTCAAAAATCTTTACAATTATTATTGACCGGGCAGGGGTAAATATGTGGAGAATGGTAGAACCCCTATAGCTGGGGTGGTTTTCAGATGGCAAAAGCTTTGTTACGAAATGGCAACGGTCCCCGGGGTGGTCAGGCGTCCAAGTATGATGCGCATCACACAGTGCTCTCCAAGACTTATGGGGCATTGGCGGATTTGCGCCGTGAACTGGCAGACACACAGAGTGCCGTAAGCGAGCGGGAAGAGCTGCTCAAGACGTTCGCCGTTTGCATCGACTCCCAGCGTGCCTGGCTCCTGCTGGAGGATTATTTCGAGAAGCTATCCCTGTCTCGAAAGGACTTTCCTGCCACAGAATGGTGGCCAAGAATGCTGAACGCCCAGGGACGGTCTCGTCTCGAAGAAGTGGCCTTCCTCTTTCTCCGCGCTAAACGCTCTCTCCCGACCGAACTCGCCGACTACGCGAATCTGGACCGCTTTGCCGAGGTCGAACAAGCCGCCAAGGAACAACAGATCGTACGCCATTTAGAGAACTGGCTTTTTCCGCCACGCCTGACCCATTTGGAGGCACCCCGGGCATCTCTCAGGGTTCTATGCCATCCGGAACCGGATCTCGACCGGTTGGGCCGGTATCGTATGGCTATTCAGTTCCAGGTCTCCCGCCCGCGGACTGGGGAAAAGCTCAAAAACCTGCCGGACATCCTGGATCTCATTACGCGGGCTGCGCATGAACAGGAACAGTTCCCACCATCCGACTGGGACTTCATCCAATGGATAGGGAGCATCTACGGCAGTTCTGAGGAGACCGCTGGCATGATGCTGCTGAGCGATGAGGAGTTCTTGAATTGGCTGGCACGCTGGGGCCACACATCCCGCCTTGAACTGGTCACGGAGCAAGGCGCCAAGCCCCTGGTGTTCGGTGGACAAATCGCAGAATTGCGCCCGCATCTGGAGCGAATGGATGGCGACCTGTGCTTCACACATCAATGTGTGCTGCCGGGGGGGCAGACCATGAACCTTGACCAGGTTTGTTTTCTGACTCATCGCCCTCCGTTCCTGCTCGCTGCAAACGAGATCTTCCTGGTTCGCAATGCTCCACCTGAGGATTTAATCGGACACTGGGCCTCGCAAACGGTTGTCCCCGTTCAAAAGCTAAGCCATCGGCTCCTCATGCATCTGCGCAGGAGCCAGTCGGGTCAGGGTGTGGACTGGGAACAGCTTTGCGTTACGCATCCCGCAGCGCCCCAGTTCATTTTTGAGTTGCTGGAAGACACGGTGCGTCTTCGGCTACTGGCGCGGAGCGGTCGCGATCAAAGCATTTGGCTCTGGAATGGCCACGAATGGATTCAGCAAGACCATAAAGGGCCATCCACTGATAAGCCGCAAATTTTAGACGATCCGCGTCTTGATCCCGCCACGCATTGGCTGCGAAAGCTCGACTGGTTTACCCCCGAACCCGGCTTGTGGGTGGGTGATGCGACCGAGTACTTCCTGAGCACGCTGGCCGAAGCCTGGGCAGAGCGTCCCGAGGAGGCCGAATACCTGGGTAACCCGGCATTCCAACGTCTGTTCCTCGCTCCTCGCCAAATGCGCCCACGCCTGGTTGTAAAAGGTACCGGCATCGATTGGTTGTCTGTCTCCGCTGAATGGGAGCAGGAAGGAATGAAGCTGAGCGCGGCCGATCTGCAACGTTTACAGACGGCTACGGGTAGATTCGTGAAGCTGCCGGATTCCGGGTGGGTCGAATTGGATGCCCGCGCGGTCCAGTCCGCCCACGAAGCGATGGCTGATCTTGGCGTCGAAGGCCTGGTCCCTGTTGCACAAAAAATCGGCATGGAGCAGGTAGCCCACCTGGATGAGGAAGGCCTCAAACGGTTCGTGGACTCACCTCACGCCAAGGCGTTGCGCCAACGGCTTAAAGATTTCCGGGGCGTGCCTTCCACCGAACTGCCGGCCTCGGTTCAGGCCGAGCTCCGGCCTTATCAAAAAGAGGGCTTCGATTTTCTCTGTCACCTGGCTCAAGTCCACTTGGGCGGCATTTTGGCCGACGACATGGGGCTGGGTAAAACACTGCAAACATTGACGTGGCTGGCCTGGCTTAAGGATTGGAATCCCAAAGATCCGAAGCCTTCCCTGGTGATCTGTCCCGCATCGGTGCTGCACAATTGGCGTAGAGAGGCCAATCGGTTCACACCTCATCTCAAGGTGCTGGTGCTTGAAAGCGGCGCCGCGCGACATAACCTTCGAAAACAAATTCCGCAGCACGATATCATTGTCACGAATTACGCGCTCTTGCGGCGAGATTTGGAAGAGTTCCAGAAGTTCCCGTTCCGAACGGTCATTCTCGACGAGGCCCAGTTCATTAAGAATCCCGGTGCTCAGGTGACGCAATCGGTGAAGCAGTTGAAATCCGAACACCGTCTGGCCTTAACGGGAACGCCTTTGGAAAACAGGCTGCTCGATTTGTGGAGCATCGTGGATTTCGTCCAGCCCGGTTACCTGGGAACCCAGGAACAATTTCTGGAGGTTTACGAGCCACACGGTGAAAACGCCGAGTCGGCGCAGCGCATCGCGCGCCGCCGTCTTGCAGCCAAGCTGCGTCCTTTGCTCTTGCGCCGGCTGAAGCGTCATGTGGCCAAGGACCTGCCTGACCGTATCGAGCAACGTCGGGATTGCCAACTCGGCGATGAACAACGGAAACTGTATCTGGCGGAGCTGCGGCGCAGCCGGGAACAGGTGATGAAGACCGTAGAGGAGAAGGGGCTTAACAAGAGCAAAATGCACGTGTTGGCCGCGCTCACACGTCTGCGCCAGATTTGCTGTCATCCACGCCTCGTCGGAAACGACTCCATTTCCGGCAAGACCGAGACGCTGTTCGAACTGCTCGATTTGTTGGTCGCTGAGGGGCAAAAGGTCCTCGTATTCAGCCAATTTGTCCAGATGCTGCACCTTCTGGAACAGGAATGCCACCAGCATCAGATCAGCACGCACATTCTCACCGGTCAAACCAAGGACCGCCAGGAGGTCGTGGCCGCGTTCCAGAACGATCCGAACCCGGCTGTGTTCCTATTAAGCCTGCGAGCGGCTGGTACTGGCTTGAACCTCACGAATGCGAGTTACGTCGTGCTGTACGATCCGTGGTGGAACCCCGCTGTGGAGGCGCAGGCTATCGACCGTTCGCACCGTATTGGCCAAACCCAAACGGTGAACGCTTATCGGCTTATTTCTCCGGGAACAGTCGAAGAGAAAATCTGGGAGCTGCAACAGAGCAAAGCCCAAACCATCGCAGATGTTTTGGGTGAAGAAGGCTTCGCTCGCAGCCTGTCCAAGGCAGATCTGGAATACCTCTTCTCAGAGGATTAACCCCGCTGGGCTACATCACTCGGTCGGCCAAAGGCTCGCCGCGGACATAGCTCTGGAAATTCCGGAGGAAATGCCGGACAAGCGTCTTCGCTTCGTCCTGATGCCCACCCGCTGTATGCGGCGTGATGTGGCAGTTGGGCTGAAGCCTCAACGGATGATCCTTTGGAAGCGGTTCCGGATCTGTGACGTCCAGCCACGCCGATGCGATGCGTCCAGATTGCAGTTGCTTCAAGAGAGCTTCCTGATCGACCGTTGTGCCACGACCGATGTTGTAAAAGACGGAGCCTTGCTTCATTGCGCCGAGGCGTTTCTCGTTGAAAAAATGGCGCGTCTCGGTGCTGTCCGGCAGGATGTTAACGACGTGATCCGCTTCAAGTGCCATCACCCGCTCCGCCTTTTCCAAGGTTATTAATGGGATCTTTTCTTCTGCGCGGATGCTCCGGCGATAGCCCAGGATGCGCATCTGAAAAGGTTCAAGCATTTCGGCCAAGCGTCTGCCAATCGCCCCGTGGCCAACGATCAGAACAGTCTGTCCCCCTAGCGGAACACAGGCGCTTCGGAGTTTCTGCCAATCTGCGGTGCCATTTCCCGGGCTGGTCTGCAGCGCCTGCGGCAGGCACCGGGCGTTAGCGAGGATGAAACTCAGCGCATGCGTAGCGCACGCTTCGCTATAAACGCTGGCGCTGTTTGAAACCATGATGCCGCGCTGGCCCATGGCTGCGCGAAAACGTGGGTTGTCATAGCGGGTGATCCCCGACGTGCTCACGTGAATCCATCTCAGTTGTGAAGCGGACTCTATCGCATCTGGGTCAGGTTGTCCGAATGCTATGTCCGCTTTCTGAATCTCCGGGTCAGGCTCCGCCTGGTGCATCACGGATTGTGCGGGTTTGCGCGGAAACACCAGTTCGTGCGGGTGAGTGCCTTCACCCAACATCTCCAAAACATTCGGTGCGGCCTGAAAATCAACAAAGATGCGAAGTGGTTTCATTGCAGAATCATTCCTGCCCGCTGAAAAACAGGGGCATCACTCATGGTTTCTTCTCCAGACTGCGGGTAATAAGGCTGGGTTGTTGCGGGCGCTGCCAGCGCCATATCACGAGAACGGTCAACAACAAGAGCAACCCCGCCACAAGCAGGCCTAGAAACAACACGCGCTTGCTCCCGGTCGGTTTGGGTTCAGGCACAGCGGCGACGACGACGCTTCCTGATGGGGTGCCGATGATAGCTCCGTCTTGTTGAGTAACCGCACCATCGGTGGTCTCCAGTTTTGGCTCTGGAACCGGAATGGCGCCTGTAACACCGGGTCCGTTCGTGGGAATGGCAGGAGCACGAGCCGGTGAAGGGGTTGTAGCCTGCGCTGCATTCGAAGAGACATTAGGCAAAGTGACAGTTGGCGGGGGCGACGGAGCGTTCTTCGGCTCCGGGGATGCTGGCGAAGAAACCGATGCGTCTGAGTTGGTGCTCGGCACCTCCTTTGGCGCGGAGGGCGGTTGTTTCACCGTTTTACCCGAGAGGATAAGCGAAGGCAGCACCCGCTGGGGTGGCGGATTTGTAGGAGGGGCTGCGATTGCTGGTTCTTGTGGCTTGGGAGCAGCAGCCACCTTGGGAAGGGGCGGCAGTTCCACCGGGAACGGGGCAGGGGACGCAGAGTAGTGGCTCCATATGCCTGACTTCCCACGCAGCACCACCACAATTGGCTTTTGCTGCTCTCTCAACTCGCCTTGCCATTGCTCAAGGATCGCATTGATGGATTCGTTAAAGGGGGTTCCTTGGACCGGCGTCTCCCCGCTTGTGATGAGCACCACGGTGAGTAATTCAGCGTTTTGCAGGACGCGATCCAAGGCCAGTTGTACTTGGCCGAAATCGGCTTTCCGTTCATATGAGCGGCTGGCGGCAAAACGCAAAATCTGATTGCGAACGGTCGCCTGTTGGTTGGTTGTCCATTTCTGCAAGGGGAACTCACCAGTCACTAGAGCCGAGTTAAACGTCCATACCCCCAAGCTGTCTCCGTTCCGCATCTGCTGGCCGAGACTACCCTCGAACAGGTTGGAGAGGGTAGAGACTGTGCCAGGGAGCCTCGGCTTCATGGTCCGTGAGGTGTCCAGAATAAGCAGGTAACGATTGCTCGACAGGCTCTGCGGTGCTGGCGTTTGGGCATGAGCGCATTGAAGCGCCAGTGCCATGAGAAACCCGAGCGCCAGATAAATGGCAGTGATCCGGGCGGCAAAGAATTGAAAATTGGATGGTGTAATGCTCACGTCTGGGTTAGTCACGTCTGCGCGTGAATCGATGCTGTTCCCTCCGGTTGTGCTGCTTCAAATCATCCTGCAACTCGGCCATGGTGTTTTCGACCATGATGATGAAGTTTCGGCAATTGGCAGCCATGCCTCCAACAGAGTAAACGGTCTCTCGTTCCGCGACATCGTTGGTGACTATGAGCACATCCCCGTAAGGCTGGTACAGATGTGCTGTCCGTTCGATCAGGTCGTCGGCGGTTTTGCCGTCCATCGAATAGATTACTTCAACTTGCGATTTGGGTTTGGGTGTTCCTGGCAGAACCGTCCGGCGTGAACCCTGGCCGTCAAAAAAAATGGTGATCGGCGTCCCAGACGAATCCTGGTAATGGTTCAGGCACTGGATCAACGCTTCGCGGGCAGCCTCGGAGTGGCGCGGGGCACCCGGAGCCAATTCTGCCCAATCATGCAGCAGGCTGTAACCATCTACCAGGATGCGGACCAATGCCATACTCATACGTTAACCTGAACCGGCCAGGATTGAAACTAGGGAAAACGTTACGAGGAGGCTTCAGAAAGGGCCGTCCGGTTACGTCTCAACATCGCCGTGAGCCAAAGCAGCAACCTCGTGATTGGGCTCAAGCTTCAGTGGACGGTCATGTTCGAGCATTGTTCGGCAGATGGATTCCAGCTCTGCCTTGGTGCTCATTCGCCTGACATTAAAAAGGAACGCACCGTCATCCACACCCGCGCCGAGGAAGTTCAGGTGCTTCTTCACCCGTTGTATGTGGGTTTTCTCGGTGAATTCGGGGCACCACAAGGCTTCAAATAGCTTCAGAATGTACTGGGAAACTTCGCGGCCTGTCGGATATCGAACCGTCTGCCCGGAATGAAACTGCCGGAACTGCTGAAAGATCCACGGATTTCGTATCGCAGCGCGGCCAATCATCAAGCCTGCGGCACCCGTTTGGTTCAGCACCTGCTCGCCCTTTTCCGCCGATGAGATCTCCCCGTTGGCAAGCACAGGGCAGGGCAGGGCACGCACCGCGTCCGCAATCCGGTCGTAATGGACAGGAGCATGATACTTCTCCTGCACCGTGCGACCGTGTACGGTCACCAGATCGAGCGAGTGGCGCCCCAGAATGCGCAGAAGCTCAGGGAACGGTTTTTCATCCTCAAACCCGATCCGGGTTTTCACGCTGAAGGGGACAGTGATGGCTTCGCGCAACGTGCCGACAATCCTGTCAACGAGTGGCAGGTCGCGCAGCAATCCGCCGCCGGCGCACTTCCGGTAAACGATCGGGGCAGGGCACCCCAGGTTCAGATCGATGCCAGCCACCGGGTGTTGCTGCAATTCTTTCGCGCTGCGCACGAGTGCCGGAATGTCATTTCCGATTAACTGCGCGATGACCGGCCGGCCGGTTGTGTTCTGCGTGACGGATTGCAGTATGTATTTGTTGAGATGCGATCCCGGGTAAACCCGGAAGTACTCGGTGAAATAGACATCCGCGCCGCCATACTCTTTGATCACGTTCCAGAAAGCCAGATCCGTGACGTCCTGCATAGGCGCCAGTGCGAGTGTTGGATTGGTGGTCGTGGGCTTGAGATTGTCCACGCCTTCAAGTTACCACAGGAAGTTCCTGCCAGAAAGGCTGAACGTTAGCCTCCACCTATTTTAGGAATCCCTGTCTTGAGTCGGCTTAACTGGAGAAGTTTGTATTGCCGGTGAATTGGCGACTTCCGGCGCTGTTCGTCCAGTCAAATGTGCTGCCCAACTTCGCTCGGAAATCGGTTCAATAGGGCGGTTAGGACATGTTGAAGTCATGCTCGGCCTCCATACTTCAGTGCTCACCCCGGTCGGAGTAGACCGCGGGGCTGAGGAGTAATGTTCAGAGGAAGTGAATCGACTAGACGGTCTCGGGTCTCGCGAGGTGCTCTTTGTTTGGTGGCCAGCTACAGCCATGTCAGGGCGAAGGTTAAGTATTGCTAAGTAACCACACTCTGCGAGAATTGGGATCAGCAAATACTCCACCCAAAACTGAAGCGAAAACAAGGAATCTTATATGAGAAGGATCAGAAGCATACTGGCATGGTCGGTGATAGTGATTGTCGCCGCTGGATGCGCCACTGCCAACAAGATCTCCAAAGTCAAAATTGGCATGACTCGAGCGGAGGTGATTTCCAACATTGGTAAACCTGCCAGTGTTAGCGCCAAAGGCAAAATGGAGTATTTGAATTATTCGCTTTCGGAAACAGGTGATCACGCGTTGTACGGTATCACGACTCCTTACTATGTCAGACTCATCGATGGGCGCGTGGAATCTTATGGGCGGTTGGGTGACTTCGACAGCACCAAGACACCCAGCATTCGAGTGGAATCCGATCAACGGATTCAACAGGACATTCGCACCAATGATTCTGAAGACCTTTACACCGAGTTGACAAAACTCAAGGAGCTTAAATCAAATGGGACCCTAACCGATAGTGAGTACGAGGAGCAGAAAAAGAAACTGCTGGAGAAGTATTGAGCCTAGCTGGAACTGGTCACCGATCCGCGTAAGGCCGATGAATACCACACATTGACGAGTTTCCTCGCTGCTCCCCCATCCGATGTCGGAACAGCAGATTGCACTAAGGATGACAAACACAAGGGACGACACTAGAGCGAAGATGAGGCCGGAGTTCCTGGAGCACGGAGTGACTGTTATCAGTCTCTTTGGAAAGCAGATCCTAAGCACGCAGGGGAATCTCTTTGAGATGATCAAGGCAATGGGAGAGGCTTTTGTTGTTGATACGCACATTGACTGGGAAGGACTATCGGCAAAAGAAGAGCATGCTAACAAGGCGTTCATCATTGGGACAACACTTGATAAAGAGCGTTCCCACCGGCTGAGCTTGTTTGAGAACCAGGAAGGACCAAAGGTTAGGCACAACGTTTTCTTCTTCGGGATGAGAAGTCAGGCACGGCAAGATATTCCTATAGGTGGTCTCGCCCCAGCGCTTTGGATCGAGCGGTTGGACAAATATTGCCTAACGGTAAGAGACCGTGACAAGATTCTGAAAGGCGATAACTGTGGTGTCCGCTTCGACTATTCCTGGAGCATCAATGAGGAAAAGAAGAAACTGCTTCGCATCTTGGGCGTAGAAGACATTTCGCATCTGGAGCGCGAGACCCATCAGACCCGCTCTTCGAAGCACACGGCTTTTCTAGATCGAATCCGTTGCGAACAACCCAAATGCTTCAAAGACTTCATAAAGAGCATTGAAGTAGCACGCTACGCCTATGCTGACCTACTGCTTAACAGAAAAAATGCTCGTAATCTATTTGGTGCTAACCACAACCCAAATGTTTTTGGCGACTGCGAGTTAATTCAGAACGCTCTTTTTTGGAATGCTCAGATCCTTAGCAACGACAATGGTGTTCGATATATGGCCAACCGTTGCGGTGTCAGATTTCCGATCAGGCCGTTGTAGGAAGCCCGGGGGCTTTCTATTTCGAAGAATGTCCGACAACTTCTCGGGTAGTGCACGGTACCAGTAGCTTTCGCCGATGACCGGGAGTATGTGTAGCCTGCTCCGCCTCGGCACCGATGAGTCAGTAATGGTCGATTACGGAGTGCCGTTCAATACTACATGATAAATTATGACACCAGTTCACCAAACTAGACGCGGTTTCCCGGATGGAAACTGTATGGCAGCCTGTTGCGCAACAATCTTGGATAGGCCATTGGAGGAGATTGACGTTGACGTGGCAAGCTGTGGAAGCTCGATGAAGCAGCTGCTCGACAAAATTGAGGAGAAGGCCAAGTGCAAGATATACGGGTTCCCGCATGAGGCGATTGTTGATCGGGTGGTGAAATCTACGGAGCGCTTCTGCATTGTGGGTGTTTGCGCCTCAGTTTTCAACAACGACCCAAACCATTGTCGGCGCGAGTTCAAAAGGAGACTTTTGCGCGGGTTCAAAAGGAGACAGTTTCAAAGCGAGTAGTTTCCGAGGATTTCCGGCCAGGTATTGAGGGGTGGTTTTGGGGGTTCTGTGACCGCCCAGAACTGTCTGAGCGGATGATAGATGAGGGAGATTGAGGATCGTTTAGTGGGAGCGATGTGCCAGCTTTGGCCAAGAAAGTCGATCTGGTTGTCAGAGTTGACTCGTCGTTTCAGATGGAGCGCCAGATGAAGGTCCAGGAGGGTTGCAGGCGGACAGGGACGTGTGACGGTGCGCTTTTCTGCTCGGGCCTTTTCCCAGGCCGCATTCGGGCTGAGAGCGGTGGTGCGGCAAACGGTGGCGTTCTGGCGTTGAACCTCTCGGTCGAGCACGATCTGTGCGGTGACGTAGCTGCTGACTTTTTCATAGGCCAGGATGGCCACCAGGCGTTTTTGCAGAGTGCCAAAGCGACGTTCGATTTTGCCTTTGGCCTGTGGGCTGGGAGCGACCAGATGGGTCACTCCCAGAGCGGAGAAGGCCCGTTGAAACTCCGAACAGGGATCACGGTCATCGGCCATGGAGTCATGGCCAAAGAGGCTCAGGCCGTCGGTGTACACAACCATCGGCAGAGAGTGCCGGAGAAAGAGGCGGCGAAAATGCTCGAAATGATTCCAAGTGGTGTCGGTGGGAACAAAGACCGCGCCCAGCAGTTTGCGGGAATGATCATCGACGGTCAGAAGCAGAGTTTGCTTTTCGTTAGCGGGCCACCACTGGTGGATGGAGGAATCGTGCTGCCAGAGTTCATCAATGCGTGAGCGTTCCCAGCGGCGTCGGGCTTTGGGACGAGGTTCAGGCTGACAAATAAGGTGTGGAAAGTGAGTTCTGGCAAAGGCGGCCACCGATTCTCGATGGCGCTTGAAACCCAGGCGGCTTTCCAGTTCGTCGGCCACCAGTTGGAAGTTGGGCGGCTTTTGAAGGGGAATGAATTCCTTGAGGAAGGTTATGGCGGCTGGTGGCCAGGCTGGCCAATGGTCGCCGCCCGAGAGCTGGGCGGCGAATTGGGAGCGTGCTTTAAGGAAGCGGGTGCGGAGCCGGTAAAGGTGGGCGCGGCTGATCAGGAGGTAATGGGAGGCCTCTGTGGCGTCAATACGCCCCCGATTGAACTGCTGAAGGATTTGCCGGACAAACGGATTGGTCAGGCGTTTAGCGATTTGCTTCTTTTGATATGATAAGTCAATACCACCGGTCTCTCTTGGTCGAGGGTTTTCGTCGGCCTTCGCTACGCTCAGGCCTTCTCAAACCCTCGACCAAGAGAGATAAAGACCATGGGCCAAATCCCTGTCTCCTTTTGAACTCGCAGGTGTCTCCTTTTGTTCCCGCCCCAACACAACGACCCAAACCATCGAAACAGTATATGGCATAGCGTTGTATGTGAGATTGCGGACGATGGGAAGCTCTCTCTCGTGTTCAACCCCGACCGAAACGACCAACGCAAAAGCTCGCTTCAACAGTTTGGGGCAGTCGGGCCTCTTTACATCGTAAAAAAGGGGCCTGTGCATTCCCCTGAATAAAGAACTTGAACAGGAATCCAACGGAGGAACTCCGGTTTTGTTCACGCCGTTTGAGCTTGAGAACTTTAAATTGTCACCTTAAAGACCTCATTGATCTCCCCTTCTCTATTGATTCGGTTTGGCACGTCGCAGGCGCGCCAAACCGCGCCGAATGAACAGAAGAGGGACTGTTCTTATTGCCTTTCCCCAGGGCGTCTCCCTTGGTTTGCGAGTGGCGGCCCTTCGGGCTGAAGTGGCCTCATGTGCTTCCGCGAACGCCGTGGATTCGGGTGCCCATTTCGGAGCAGGCGGCAGCCGACCTCTGCCCTTCTTAATCCGCCGCTCTCGGTCTTCTCCCGCTTCTTGCGCTTTTTTTGTGCGGTTCTACTCTCCCGCACACATAACCTTAGTGAAGTCAGATGAGTAATGACACCGAACTGTTACGCCAGTACCTCGAAGGCCATTCAGAGAGCGCCTTCAGCGAACTGGTGCACCGCCACCTCAACCTGGTTTATTCCGCCGGTTTGCGGGAGACCGGGGGCGATACCGCACTCGCCGAGGATTTGTCCCAGGCGGTCTTTACCGAACTGGCTCGCAAAGCTCCGCGCTTGCTCAACCATCCTTCCCTGGCGGGGTGGCTCTATACCGCCGTCCGGCATACTGCGGCCAATCAGCGTCGCGCCGAGCAACAGCGTCGCAAGCGGGAAGAGGAGGCTCATACTATGAATGAGTTGCTCTCGGATGACTCGCCTGCTGAGAGTTGGCAGCGGCTCAGGCCTGTACTCGATGCTGCGTTGCATGACCTCAAGGAAAGTGACCGCACGGCGATCGTGCTCCGGTTCATGGAGGACAGATCGTTGCGGGACGTCGGCGCTGAAATAGGGCTCACAGAGAACGCAGCCCGCATGCGCGTGGATCGTGCATTGGAGAAGCTGCGCGGGCAACTCGCTCGGCGAGGGGTCACCTCCACCGCGTCTGGACTTGCTGCCGCTCTGATGGTCGGGGTTTGCACTCAAGCCCCAACAGCGCTCGGAGCGTCCATCACCACCGCAGCCTTTGCCAGCAGCGTAGCGCTTTCGTCAAATACCCTACTCTTTATTAAGCTTATGACATTTATTAAAACTAAACTCGCAATCGCCGGGCTCGTTGTAGTCGGCGTATCCGTTCCCGTGTGGCAACAGGCGCGCCTCGAAGACGCAAGGTCCGAAACCAAGGTGTTACAAGAGCGGTTTGCTGACGCTCTTGAAGCAGCAACGCCTAAAGTAGCCAATGCCGCCCCGAGTGATTCAGAACTTCAGCAACTGCGTGAATGGAAGGCCAAGGCCGAGCCCGAACTCCTGCAATTGCGAGGAATGGCGGGGTTGGCTCGGCGCGCTAACGCGGAGAACGAGGAATTGCGACAGAAGCTCGCCCAAAAAGAAAAGGAGTCCTCTAACCCCCTGGGCACCGCAATGACTGACGCCATGGGGGCGGCAATGGAAGATGCTATGAAGACCCAAGCCGAGGGCAGGCTGTCGCGCATGGCCGCAAGCCTGCACCTAACTCCAGAGCAAGTCACCGCGGCTAAAGAGATCCTGATGCGCCAGGCAAAAGTCATGGCCAAGAGCATGCAGCAGGGAATGAGTGGAAAACTCAACAAGGAGGAGATTGCCCGGATGTCCAAGGAGGCTGGGAACCCGGAAACCCAGATCCAGGAGCTGCTGACTGCGGATCAGAAGGCGAACTACCCGGCTTATCAAAAGGAGGAAGCAGTCCACACGGCCAGCAAGGCTGCCAATAGCGAATTGGTGCAACTGCAGACTACGCTGGACCTTTCCCCAGACCAGCTCGACCCCGTTTTCGCAGCACTCTATCAAAGCAGTCTGGATCAACTGAGTGGAAACTCAAAACCCGAGGGAAAAGACCAGGCAGCCATGATGCAATGGACGTTGGATCAAAAAGCAAAGGCCCTGGAGCCCTTGTTGACAGCCTCACAGTTGGAGAAGTTCCGTCGTCAGCAGGAGATTCAAGCTAAGCTTGTCAAAGACATGCTCAGCAAGATGGATGTCAAATGACTTGACTGAGGCGTTGCCATCGCCGGGTCGGGTGACCCGGCCTGGAACATGCCGGCCTACGAACCGGGCTTCATGGTTGTGCCGTCGCCCCCATCTCCCCGAAAACACGGATAAAGCAGCGAGCGGCGGATTTTTCGGAGGTCTTCTCGCCGGGATTTCGCCCCTCCTTTTCCAATTCGCGCATGAAAGATCCCGCATCCGACCAGACGGTCTGAACCACTCCCTGAAACCTGGACCGCATTTCTTTTGTGCTCT
Source organism: uncultured Verrucomicrobiota bacterium (assembly GCA_942493075.1). Lineage (GTDB taxonomy): Bacteria > Verrucomicrobiota > Verrucomicrobiia > Limisphaerales > UBA8199 > JBBQYD01. Next base: position 3,074,290 of record OW818681.1, read on the forward strand.
GTTTTCGGAATGCGAGCATATCCTGAACTTGCCTAACGCCCACCTCTGAAACATTCCATGGACAGGAAACCACGTTGAAGCCTTTCATCGCGAAATAGACCGCTGTTGGATCAGGCCGGTCGTAGTGCCAGTCGCAAATGAACACATCCTTGGGAATCAAATCTACAGCGCGATGCGTGTCATTGATGCTGCCTTCCCACTCGCCAAGTCCCGTAGTCTTGCCGTCCAACAACCGGTCGCCCCAGATCCAAAGTTTGCGGTCCTTCTTGCCCAGATGGTCCCGAATCCGATTCAACTCGCGGGCAAACAACTCCGCTTTGTCTTTGCCCCCGCACCGCGGACACTTCGGTTCGCCAATATAAAACACCTCATCCATGCCCGCATGAAATGCGTCGGCCTCAAAAACGTCGCAGATCTCATCTACCAGGGGCAGCACGACCTCGTGCACCTTGGGGTGGAGCGTGCAATAGCTGCGACAATACAGGCCGTCAGGATTTGGCCAGGTATGCTTTTCCGGATTCTTCACCCAGGGTGTCTCATCGAACTCAGGATACACCTGGAGCAGTCTACCAACCGAGCCATGCCACGATTGATGGCCAAGCAAATTGATCTGTGGGATCAGGTGTATGCCATTCGTCCGGCACACCGTGACGAGTTGCTTCACATCGGTCTGAGACAGACCCGAAGAACTCGCCAGTTCCGGACGGCTCGTGAATTGATAATTGTAATCCACACGAAGGATGAGGGTATTGAGCTTTCGTGGGGCGAACTCGTCTGCGATCAGCTTGATAAACCCGGTGAGCTCACGTGGTGAAGGTGCAGCGATGCATAAACCCCGAACCGGTAACGACTCCCCTTGGGCTGGCTTTTGAGACGCTTTTTGAGGCTCAGGATCGGCAGCAATTGCCATGAGAGCCGAGGCAAGAAGGATCGTGAAAAGGAGCGTCGCAGGCGTACGTTTCATGTGGGTCAAAGCTTTAGTCGAAAACCGATTCGATTCAGTATCGCGGTGATGGCTATGAGGAAAATCGCCAGGCCCACTGACCGCCCGATGGCGTTTGCCAAATGGGGTTGTGCCAGCCGACCATACCATTCGATCAGGCCGGTGAACACCAGGATTGAAGGCAGGACACAGGAGAGCAGGTAAGCCAGAAGCACGTTTTCGCCCGCGATGGCAAAGGGTTTTGAAAGCGCCCGGAGCGGCAACAAGTCCGAGATCATATAGAACCCTACCCAAAGTGTGGCTGTGATGGCGCAGGACCATAGACACCACGAAGGGGTGGCACTGTTCTTGTTGATGCCGTAAAGCCCATGCAAAAGCAGTGCCGCTGCGGAGCAACCCACGATGAAGAGGACGGCGAACCGGAGCCGGGCGAATGTGCCCTGGGTGTCCGGTGTGCGTAGAATGGTTGCGAGGATGACTCCTGCTACGGTGATGGAGGGCAGAGATCCCAGGGTATCACCTATTCCTACAATGTTGGCCAGGAAGAACCCTTCGAATGCCCCAGTTCGCGATGCCGGAAACAAACACAGCAGCAATGCCATGCAAGCCAGCAGTGCCATGCGGTTTTGGCGGAAGGCAAGGAACACGGCCCCGCCGATCGCGTAAGACCAGCCGATCAAGCCCAGAATCCCATACCAGCTTGTGGATAGTGCAAAGGGAGCGAACTGAAGAATGCGCTCGCCGTTCTTCCCCCGGTAACAGAGGGCAAGGGCCAACAACCCAGCCAACCCAAGGACCTTTATGATCATCGAAAGCACTACCAGGGGAGAGCGCTTGCCAGATTTTGCCGCACGTCGTGCGAAGGAGAAGTCGCTGAAAGCCAGGAGTGCGGAGGTATACATCAGGATCGCCCACAGTGTTCCAGACCATCCCATGACTTCAGTTGAGGGTCGTCCATTAACCATCATGATGCCGATTGCCAGCAGCGAGAGTGAACGCGTCACCACGTGCAATCCCGATTTCCAAACAGGCTCCCCACGTTCAAGACGCCCACCCAGTGCAAACGGTATCGACATGCCCACGATGAAGAGGAACGCCGGGAACACCAGGTCCACAAACGTCATGCCATTCTTGCCTTCGAAATGGCGCATCCAATCCGGAACGATGCTGCGCGAGGCTCCGGCGATGTCGTTCACGAAAATCATGCTGAGCACGATCAACCCGCGCAACGCATCGATCGATGTGATCCGATTGGAACGGGCGCTGGAAGCCGCAGCCGATGCGGCGGGTGTGGCGGCAGTATCCGTGTGTGACGTAGTTGGTGCGGGCATGGGGAATTAGGTCCAGAGCTGCCGATCCAGTGAACGGAGTTGCACCGCTTCGCCCAGGTGGTCTGTTAAAATACGTTCGGAGTTCGCCAGGTCGGCAATAGTCCTGGCGACTTTTAGCACCCGATCATAGGCGCGCGCGCTGAGGTTCAGGTCAGCCATGGCAAACTTTAGCATTTCCATGGAGGCATTATCCAGCGCGCAATATTGCTTCAGCTCACGCGGCCCCATGCGGGCGTTGCAGGTGATCTTGGGGCGATCCGCAAACCGCTGATGCTGGATCTGCCGGGCCGCATTGACCCGCTCACGAATGGCCGCCGATGGTTCCCCTTGCCCTTCGGATGATATTTCCCGGAACTTCACCTGGGGCACCTCCACATGAAGGTCTATCCGGTCGAGCAGGGGACCTGAAATCCGGCTGAGATAATTCTGGATCTCTCGCGGGCTGGACCTGCTCTCTACCGGCATTTTTCCATCTGGCGTCGGATTCATCGCGGCTATCAACATGAATTGGGACGGGAAAGTCATCGTGCCTGCCGCGCGAGAGATGGTGACGTGTCCCTCTTCCAGCGGCTGGCGCATCGTTTCCAGAACGCTGCGCTTGAATTCCGGCAGTTCATCCAAAAAGAGCACGCCGTTATGCGCGAGTGAAATCTCGCCCGGGGTGGGATTGATATTACCGCCGAGCAGCCCGGCATCACTCGCCGTATGATGCGGACTCCGGAAAGGCCGGCGAGTGACGAGCGCCTGACCCGGAGTGAGCAATCCGACGATGCTGTGGATCTTCGTAGTCTCTAATGCCTCATTCAACGTCAGTGGTGGAAGGATCCCCGGCAGACGCTTGGCGAGCATCGATTTTCCGGTTCCAGGTGGCCCTATCAAAAGTGCGTTATGGCCTCCGGCGGCGGCGATCTCCAGGGCGCGTTTAACTGATTCCTGACCTTTAACCTCAGAGAAATCGAGCTCGTCATCGACCGGTTGATTGAACAGCTCGCGGATATCCACACGGGTAGGGGAGAGCTTGATCTCGCCTTCCAGGAAACTCGCGGCTTCGCGCAGGTTATGGACCGGGATGACCTGGAGCCCTTCCACCACGGCGGCCTCTGCTGCGTTATCGGCGGGAACGAGCACTCCCACCTTATGCTCAGCCCGGGCGCGGAGCGCGATGGGCAGGACACCTTTGACCGGGCGTACCGCGCCAGTCAGCGCCAGTTCACCGACAATGATAAACTGCTCCAGTTGATCCGTCTCAAGCTGATCGCTGGCGGCCAGCATGCCGATGGCGATCGGCAGATCGAAGCTCGGACCTTCCTTTTTCACATCTGCCGGAGCCAGATTGATCGTGGTGCGTCCGAAGTTGAACATATAGCCCGAGTTCAGGATGGCAGTCGTAACCCTGTCTTTGGATTCCTTCACTGCCGCATCGGGCAAACCGACGACAATCAGCAGCGTATCACCGAAGCCGGCATTGACCTCAACTTCCACCGGGAAGGCCTCTATGCCATTGACGGCAGCGGAGCAGACTTTGGAGAGCATGACCTTTTATGAATATGTCACATGAAAAGAGCAATCCTAAAATGGGGGAAAGGGGTTGGTTGCTCGCCATTTCGGCGGATGAGCTCCGGTTGAAGGCCTCGTGACCTCACGGTGCTGATCCTACGGTGGGTTGGGCGAGTTTCAACGATCAAAGACTGCGCCCGGCACACCCCGATCCTCCTGCTAAGGATCAGCCCCTCGGAACGCGCTACGCGTCGTGGAGTGCGGCGCGAGGCTTTGCGAAGCGCCGCTTTTTCGCAGAACACCACTGAATCAAAGTTCCTCCGGCAAGTGTCGCTTCTCACTATTGACACTTGGTGCCATTTATCACGTGCTCAGCCGCAGCGGCGAACGCGAGCTCGATACAAGACTTTGCCCGTTGAGACAGCGGAGAACGGCGAAGGCCGCCCGACCGCAGAAAACACGGATGATTACGAACAGATCGACGCGAATCCACCATTGAGTCTAAAATGGATTTGCTCAGGGGCTCTACATAGCAAGCTGGACCTAAGTGTTAAACCTGCTACGGACCCCGTTAGTACCGCCTGCACAACGGGATTTGTGTAACAGGGGTATCCTAATGACTCCACTACCCACTACTGCTTGTGGTTTGCGGGATTATTCGCTCCGCCAACCAGTTTTGCGTAGGGAGCCGGAGATACTTGCAGAGCCTGTTGCATCAACCGGTAGAAGAGCTTGCCGCGGGAAGCCGACCTGCGGCGATTGAACCGAAATGTAAACTCATCCAGGTAGTAGTCCAAGTGGTCCGACGAAATGGCTCCTTGATGTGTTCCCAAGAGCCAGCGCTTGAGCAAAGCGGCCACCCGATGCACCCTGGGCAACAGTTCCGTTGCCGCGCTCTTAGGTTTACCTTTGAGTTTGCTCACCTCGTGCTGATAGCCCAACTGAACGATCCCCTGATAGGGTTTCCAACCATCGGTGTGGATGCAACTCTCCTTGGCGATGGTTTCCTGGATGAAGTGGTGCAGATGCTCGGTAGAACCGTCGGGAACCCGTGCCATACGTATGCGCCCAATGCCGCCTCCATCTTCCTGAGCTGCGATTATCACCAAGGCTTTGCTGGGAATGCCTCGTCCTTTTTGACCGGGTGTGACCCCACCCACCTGAGTTTCGTCCACTTCGATGCGTCCAGAGAGCTTGTCCCGGCCAGGCCGGACCATGGCTCGACGCAATTTGTGAAGCACCGTCCAGGCGGTTTGGTAGCTGCCCAAGCCCAGCACGCGCTGCAATCCCAATGCGCTGGCACCGTTCTTCTGACTTGTCACGTGCCAGATGGCCCGGCACCAAAGTCGCAGTGGCAAACGGGTGTCTTGGAAAATAGTGCCGGCGGTGACGGTTGCTTGATGATGGCAGGACGCACAGACCCGTCGGTATCGTTTGGCTGTCCAAGCCCTTTTCTCTCCGCAAATCGGACACCGAAATCCTTCAGGCCAACGCAGTGCGGCCATGTATTCTCGGCACTGCTCCTCACTGGCGAAGCGCCGCTCCAGTTCCAAAACCGTCTTCGCGAAAGTCTCAGTCACCTCTTTCTACTACAGATCGGGGTCAGTGGAGTCAATAGGATACCCCTGTTGTGTAAATAGTGAGGACCGACACTTGCTCGACACTTGCACGGCCGCGGAACCCGCAACGCGAAAAGAGGCCGAGGAAGTGGTTTATAGCCGGAAGGCTTTATCCATCCCTCTTTGAGCGGGTTGACATTGGGGACGGTTTGGGTCTAAATGGGTCAACCAAATGCTGCTATGCGTAGTGATGATTATCGCATGCGCGGCCTGATCGTGTTCGGGGCCATCAGAGAAGGAACAATATGGAAATCGTGATCTGGTTTGTGATTGGCGGGCTGGTGGGCGTGATCTGCGGGCGGGCGCGTGGGCGCGAAGGCGCGGGCGCGCTGCTTGGGATGTTACTGGGGCCTCTGGGCTGGCTGGTGATTTTGGCGGGGAGGGATGATCGACGGAAATGTCAGGAGTGCCGTGGGGTAATCGACCAACTTGCGAAGAGGTGTCGGCATTGCGGGTGCGAGACTCCAACTAAGGTGCTGGTAAAATGCCCGGCGTGCGCTGAGGTGTGCTCGATGAATGAACGAGACCTGGGCACTGAGATGCAGTGCCCGGTTTGCAATAGAGAGTATGTGGTGCGTTCAGATTTAGTGGTACCTAGGTAGAGCCTGTCCCAAATGGGCGAGTTTTGGTAGTGGCATAAAGGTACATAATACACAGGGAATGCGCTATTAGTATCGAGAGGTTTCCGGCTTGGCTGCTTGGCTTTTGCTGGCTAAATGGGTCAAGTCGGTACACACCCCTTCCCCGGTTTGTGATTTCAGAAATTCTTCGCGCGGTTCTAGGCCGCCTGCCGCTGGCCCTGGTGCGCCTCGGCTTGGGGCAGGTGTCGGGCAAGTGCCGGTTCTCACTATTGATACTTGGTGCCACTTATCACGTGCTCAGCCGCAGCGGCCAACGCGACCCTCGATAGAAAGCTTAGCCCGTTGAGACAGCGGAGAACAGCGAAGGTCGCCGGGGCGCAGAAAACACGGATGATTACGAACGGATCGACGCGAATCCACCATTGAGTCTAAAATGGATTTGCTCAGGGGCTCTACATAGCAATCTGGACCTAAGTGTTAAACCTGCTACGGACCCCGTTAGTACCGCCTGCACAACGGGATTTGTGTAAATAGTGAGAACCGACACTTGCACACGCTCCACAATGCGCGGTTATCAAGAAGCGCAAAAGTCCTCTATCCTCATCATCCGCTATTCGGTGGGGAGTTGGAGGTCTTCGGGGGCGCGGGCGGTCAGCGCGACCTCCTTTATGTGAAGCTTCCCAACAGCACCACTCGGGGTGTGCCGGCCTGGATGTTCGACGAAGTCATTTGCTCCACTGTCCGAGACGCCGAGCAGCCAGTAACCGATTGTGGCGCACTCCTGAGGCTTGCGCAGTTGCTTGATTCGGTGGCTGGGAGATCGCCAACTGGGAACGATGACAACTCTCGTTCCCAAGCCAAAAGTATCTCCGTCGCGGCCAGCGCTGCAGCCGGCGCTGCCACTGGATTCGGCGGAGCGAAACCAAGGCTTGCATTGCCAGAGCTCAAAAACTGGATTGACGGGCTTTCCAAAAGCGTTACCCTACTTGGGATTTCCAAAGGTGTAGCATGAGCAGGGTGAGAACGATAAAGAAGTTACAGCCGCCGGAGGCCGAGTCGGGGACCGAAGCCGAGTCCGACCAGATCAAAGTCGCCGTCGGCTACGCCCGCAATTACCTGCTGCCCCAGGGGCTAGCGATTCCGCTGACCACCGCCAACAAGCGCCGGCTGGAAGCGCTGAAGCGGCGCCGCGCCGAACGAGAAGCTCACGAACTCAACACGATGACTGAGCTGGGCAAGAGCATCTCCAAGCTTCTGTGTGTCATTACTGTCAAAACGGGCGAGGACGGCAAAGTGTTGGGCACTGTCACCTCGGGCATGATTGCCGACCAGCTCAAGACCAAATTCGACATCTCGATCGACAAGAGGAAGATTCACCTGGAGCGGCCGATCCGCGCGCTGGGCGAGCACGAGATCGAATTGCGTCTGCATCCGGATGTGACCTCGAGCCTCAATGTCTGTGTCGAAAGCAGCACTCCGGTTTCCGGAGTTGCGAGTAGCTCTAGAGCTGACGAGGAAGGCGGTCTTGAGGCCATGCATCAAAAGCCAGGAGTTCCTCCAAAACGAGCCGCAGCTGGAGAGCGAGAACGCCCACCGGTCAATTTGCGCAATTCCAGCGCGCAGCGTGTTGCCGGCTCCTTTTCCTTTTCAGAGGCAGAATATTACATAGACCTCATCACCAAGCAGATTTTGCGAATAGAAGACAATGTGACAAAGATCGCGAATTCGTTGGACCGAATGCAGGTCAAGCTAGGAGAAGCCGCCAAATGAGTATGAGTGACTTCGGACGCGATCTGGTGTCGACCATTCAGCGATTGTCTGGTCTTGAGGCCCGGATAAGTGACGTGCTGCGAAACCAAGACCGCATCGAGGCAAAGCTTGATGATTTCATCAACCGACTTGCCAAGGTTGAGGCAAACTATGACCACATTAGGACCAGCGTCCGGAACGAGATCATGGCAGATATCAAGGCTGATTTGACCAGGGCACAGGTTTACCTTGATCTCCAGGCGCGAGGATTTGTCCAGGGTTTACCCCAGGACGACGGGCGTGTTCGAGGCGGAAATGGGCAACCTGCGATTAGGGGTAGTTAGGCCGTTCTACTGCAATTGCCCTTTCCACCGGAGGGCGAAAATGGCTACAGAATGTGCATGACTTCTTCTCGGCCGTCTTTGTATCAAAGGACAAGCTGACTGGCTTAAACAGCTCACTTCGGCCGCGTGAATCCTGAATCGAAAATCGGTCTGGCTTCGAGCAAAAATGGAGGTCTCCACGTTGGAAACGGTGATAACGTATCGGGCATCAAGAAGCTGCACAACAGGAGTATGCGACCATAATATGAGCATAATGTTGTTGGGCTCGGCGGCCCCCTTCTCCTACTCGTAGCACGTCCCACCAACGACCAGTTTTTGCTCGGCAGTAATCACAAGTGAGGTCGCGTGATAAGCTTTGCGCGTTGAAGGAGCCCCCTGGGGAATCTGAAAATTCCGAAACACAACCAATCCGGGATACGCCTGCAGATCATCACCACCAAACTGAGCATCGATTTCCCCATCTGGAGTGAATCGCATGAGAAAAATGTCCGAAGAGTCCCCCGTCTCTCCGCAAACAACGATTCTCTCTTTCTTATCAAATGCTACCGCTGCAATTCGAAGTCGAATTCCAGGTAACCGAATAACCCTTTTGCCGTCCCCGCTGAAAGCGGAATCTAGCTGGCCATTCGGCTTTAATACTGCCACGGTGAAACCAACATCTTGAATGTTGCCGATAATCGCGGTTTTCCCAGAGTTGGAGACTGCTAGGCCGTTCGTGGAAGATATTCCGTCTTGATAATCAAGGATAGCAACACCTTTTGTGCCAAAGCCGTCAACGAGATTGTCCTTAGCATCAAACTTAGCCGCGAAAGGTTTTGGTCCATTTTCAGTTACTACATCCCCGCCGAGTATAAAGCAGTCCGCCGGCCCAACACTGGAGGAATCAGGGCAATATGAACCATGAATTGTTGTTTGCACCCGCACCACTTTAAACGCCTTGTTTGCAATGCAGTAAAATAACTCGTTGTGAGTAGCGCTATTTTGTAATCCAACGAGAACGTCTCCGTTGCTTCTTGCGGAAATGCTCGAAGCATTGAGCCGAGTAATGTAATAGCACCCTTCCTCTCCAAACGTATGGTCATAAGCCCCATTGTTCGTGAGTTTTACGACAAATCCATCAATAAAGTCTCCCGACCCTCCCAAATTGCCGGCTCCGCAGACGTAGACTGCCCCACGGTCATCTGAGTATAATCCGGTAACGCACATGGGCGAATAATGTGGATTATGGAACGGAACAACCGCGATACCACCGTTGCCGAACGGGCCTTGAGGTTCTCCAGCGAAGTTTAGTCGCGCAATATACAATTGATTGTCTTTTGTCAGCCCTCCGATGAGTATGTCGTCCTTTGTCCAAGTGTCGCTAGTTCTCATTAGAGACACTTCCTGACCTTGCGACTCTCCTAAGCCGTAGGCCAGCGAGACTCCTTGTCCGTTGTTGAAGGTGGGGTCGGCGTTGCCGCCTTCTAAGAACCTCATGCATACTAACCTGTTGCGGCCGACGCCTGGCACCTTCGGGATTGTTTTCATCGTTGAGTTCAGTAAAGGATTCTCGGTTTCTGATAATTACTTTGGCCTTGCCTCACGTGTCCACCCGACCTCCAGCTTCGCTCCCGGACGCAGTGGGGGAATTGCATCGTGCCCGACCTAGCTCAGCATTCCCTTTAGAAATGGGTTTTATTACATAACGAGTGCTGGTCACATTGGAGAATCCGAAGGTGAAACCGCCACCTGCGGCTAATCCACGGCAGGGAGCATTTTGGGTTTTGGCTGAGGGAATACAAGCGCAATCTGCTCGATTGCGGTCCTGTTCAGGTGCCAGCGGGTTGGTGACTCCTCGGCAACGTTTTAACCCCCTGGCCCACCTCGGCAGCTGGTTACGAATTATCCGAACGTCTCGGTTTGCCCAACTGTTAGTCCCGGCGACAGTGGCGCGCCGTTTGGCATTGCCTCGCAAATCTTTGAGCATAGAAACCTTACACAATACCGGATTATGCAACCATAATATGAGTGCGTTATGGCCGCCCGCCGCTGCGATCTCCAAGGCGCGTTTAACTGATTCCTGACCTTTGACCTCGGAAAAATCGAGCTCGTCATCGACCGGCTGATTGAACAGTTCGCGGATATCCACGCGGGTAGGAGAGAGCTTGATTTCGCCTTCCAGGAAACTCGCGGCCTCTCGCAGGTTATGGACCGGTATGACCTGGAGCCCTTCAACCACGGCGGCTTCTGCTGCATTATCTGCCGGTACCAGCAAACCGACCTTATGCTCGGCTCGGGCACGGAGCGCGATGGGCAGGACACCTTTTACCGGGCGTACCGCGCCAGTCAGCGCCAGTTCACCGACAATGATAAACTGTTCCAGTTGATCCGTCTCAAGTTGATCGCTGGCGGCCAGCATGCCGATCGCGATGGGCAGATCGAAGCTGGGTCCTTCCTTCTTCACATCTGCCGGGGCCAGATTGATCGTGGTGCGTCCGAAGTTGAACATATAGCCCGAGTTTAGGATGGCGGTCGTAACCCTGTCTTTGGATTCCTTCACTGCCGCATCGGGCAAACCGACGACAATCAGCAGCGTATCACCGAAGCCAGCATTGACCTCAACTTCAACCGGATAGGCCTCAATGCCATTGACGGCAGCGGAGCAGACTTTGGAGAGCATGACCTTTTATGAATATGTCACATGAAAAGCGCAATCTTAAAATGGTTGAAAGCGTTGGTTGCCCGGCCAATTCGGCGGATGACTTCCGGTTGATCGGGTCGGGATGACGGGAGTTACCCGTCATCCCTCCCACACCACCGGACAAGCGGTTTTCACGCATCCGGCGGTTGAGCTCATTCAGGTTTGGCTGATCAGATCTGCAAAGCTTAGGAATCCGTGGCGGCGAAGACGCCGGTTATTCAAGCCTGTCTGCATCACGGGGTGTTTAGCCATCCTCCACGCGCCGCGTCCACTTTTGGCGGACCGCAGCAGCGGGTAGGTGACCCCGAGTTTGCGCAGGGCGTTGATCCGTCCTGTTGAGTTGTGCCAGCGCAGCCAGAAATACTTCCTGACGTGCCGGCGTATCCACCCGTCCTGCGCTGTGAACTGCCTGGTGTTGCCGCTCAGACGGTAGTATTCCCACCATCCCCGCAGGTACCGCTTCCACTGATCGCGCATTTGGGTGCTGGTTTGACTCTGGCAGCTTCGCCACAGTTCGCGCACCTTGTCCCGGAGTCGCTCGATGGCTTTATCGCTCGCTTCGATGACTCCCTGGGGGCTGAGTCGGAATCCTAGAAACTTGCGCTTCCAGGGCCGGTCCACCCCACTCTTGCTGGCACTGACTTCCAGCTTGAGTTTCTGGGCAACAAACTTGGTTACCTTCTCCAGAACCCGTTGGGCGGCTTTCTCGCTGCTGACGTAGATATTGCAGTCATCCGCATAGCGGCTGAAGCTCAACCCGCGCTGTTCCAGCTCCTTGTCCAGCACATCCAAATAGATGTTGGCCAGCAAGGGTGAAAGCGGGCCGCCCTGTGGCGTGCCCTTGCCTTCCGGCTTTGTGATGCGTCCCTCTTCCCACACTCCGGCTCGCAAAATGCGCCCAATTACCTTGAGCACCTGTTTGTCCCGGATTTGCAGGCCAATGAGCCGCATCAGTATGTCGTGGTCCACGTTGTCAAAGAAACCTTTGATGTCCATGTCCACTACCCAACTCTTGCCTTCTTCGGTCATGATCCGCTGTGCGGACCGGACCGCGTCATGGGCTCCCCTTCCAGGCCGGAACCCCCAGCTATGCTCGCTGAAGATCGGCTCGAACAGGGGCTGCAGTTCTCCAAGGATCAATTGCTGAATGAACCGGTCGAGCACCGTGGGTATTCCCAGCGGGCGCTTCCCTCCGTTTGGTTTAGGCAGCCAGACCCGTTTGACGGGGCTGGGCACATAGGTTCCTTCCAGCAATTTCCTTCGTATCGTCGGCCAATGCTTTTCCAGGTGGGGCCGTAACTGCTCCGTTCCCATCCCGTCGATGCCTGCTGCCCCTCTGTTCTTCTCTACAGCCAGTAAGGCCAGCGCGGCATTCTCATCGCTGACGATCTTCTCTATCAGATCTGGCGCTTGTTCCTTTCTTTCCTCCTTCCGCCCCTCTCCAGACTCGGAATCCGCTGCGACTGCTTGACCGGTTGCACCGTGGGGCAGCCACATCCCGGAGAGCCACTTCTGTTTGCCTGGCCCCCCGGCGCGTGTTCCTTCTTGCGCACTGGATAGGGAGTTGGGATTAAGGTCATCGCCTTTGCTCTTTAGTCCTTCGGCGGCTCGGATTTGTTCCATTTCTTGAAGGTCTTTGCCTAGGAACTTCCATCCGCCTACTACGACCTCTGCTGACTCCTCCCCTGAAGCACCTGCCTCGGAGGAGGTCTCCCGGGGTAAGACACCAAACTTTCCCGCCGTGCCTTCGGACTCTACCTGACATGGCTTGCACAGTTGTTGGATTTCGACGCTCCTAGCCCTCTTATCTCCCATGTCCGGCCTCACTGTCCGTTTCTGTTCGTAAGGTCGTCGGTTTGTCTCAGGCTTCCTGCCAGCGGCCCCCTCACGAGGTCCACCTTGCCGTTGACTACGATTGCCACTGTTAGCTTCGATCATCACTTTTCAGATGATTAGTTTGGTGCCCTGCCCGGCGCCCCAGGCCGCGTGACCTCACGCGGCGGATCCTAGGGGGGGCTAAAGCTCCGCTGGTTAGAACACACCGTTTTTCTCAAAAGGGAAAGCGTAACAACAGCAACCTTCAAAGCGTCTGGCTTTCCAAGCTCCTTGGGATTGCTCACGGCGGGGGGCAGATTCCCAAAGCTGAAGTTGAAGCGGAGGATTCCAAATGGGAAGCTAAGGGGCTTGAAGTGCCAAAGAACGGCGATTTTTTATTAATATGGCAGGGGTATCTTTGGTCCGTTAAGCTACTGAAATGAACTTTTCCGATGCCTTTGTTGCCCATTGTCCCGAGATGGTGAAAGGCGTTTACAAGCCAATTCGGGAAATGCAGGATGAAATTGAGGATTTTGCCCAGCGCTCACAGGTGCTATCTGGGGACATCCAGGCGTGCAACACGCCACTACAAGAGGATGGTAATAATCAGTTTTGGCGTAGAACACTGGTTAGAAATCTTTTCGCGCTCATCGAAGGGTGCGCTTATGGCTTTAAACGAGCAGCATTGCATCGCCATCGGCATTTTGTAATCGACTTTTCTCCAGCAGAACTAGCGATGCTTGCTGAAGAGAAATTCTACCTGGACGATAAGGGGGAGGCGATAAGGGCAAAAGACAATTACCAGAAGATGGTTCCTAACCTCCGCTTTGCTTTCAGGAGTTTTGCCAAATCCGTTGGCCTACAGTTCGAACTCTCTATGTCGAACTCTCCGCTCCCCACCTGTGAAAAGCTCCGCAATCGCATCACGCACCCCAAACGGCTTGCAGATTTAACAATTACTGATGAGGAAACACAGTTGATTGGCGAGCTTTGGAAATGGTTTGAGGGGGAGTTCATCCGCATCATGGACGCTGTGATTAAGGTCGGGGGATCTTCCCTTCCCGTTCGCGCTCCGCAGGTGAAAGTCTCCCAGCGGTATAAGATCTCCGGTCGCTTCATAGTTTTCCTTCAAGACGGTTCGCTCTACCAATTCGACGACAAGAAGGATGCTGAAGCTCTGGTTAAGGCTAACAGTAAACAGGGTGAACTGCCCCCAGTCATGTTTCCTACGAGTGAGTTTCTGCTATTGCGTGAGGAAGATTTTTAGCTTGGTGTAGTTTTGTGCGACATGAGCCATTTCGTGCGTGCGCCCTTCGTAACCCCACCCAAAGCAAAGTTTTGCTTCCACATTCGGGGCAGGTGTCGGCAGGTGTCGGTTCTCACTATTGACACTTGGTGCGCCTTATCAGGTGCTCAACCGTGGCGGCCAACGCGACCTCGATGCAAGGCTTTGCCCGTTGAGACGTTGAGACAGCGGAAATGACTGCCCGCCTACCGTCTGCGACTACGTTCACCTCAATCCTTCCCGGCTCACCAGCTCAAGCCCGAGGAACGGCTGGAGACCTTCCGCTGGAGCAGCTACCCACTGTATACTGACTCCAGTCCTCAATTTGGCTTTGGCGTAGATTGAAGGATCACGCGGACTGACTCACCGGCGCGAACTTCAACCTTCGCGGTGCGGGCATGGTGAAAACTGCGCGGCTCCGGCACGGACTCGGGGACAAGCTCGACAATGTCGTGGCACCCAGGAGGCACCAGCGGAAAAACAAATTGCCCGTTCCGGTCGGGCTTGATGCGAAAGGTCGAAAAGAAGTCGGCCATGATCCCGGTTCTATCCCTATCGCCCTGGTAACGAAAGAGCGCTTCATAGGAGCCCGGCTGGTCCTCGGCCATAGGCAGGATCCCTTCCACTCGGCCCCAAGGTTGAAGCCGTACGACGGCGTCGGCCAGCTTCGAAATATCGACCTCAGCATACCCGGCCGGGTTGGCAGCTACCAAGCGTCGTCCGGCGTCCTCCGGGCATTTCACCAGGCCCCGCTCGTCGGTGCGCAGCAGGGCATTGTCGGAGCGAACCCGCCGGCGAAAACCACCAGGCACCAGCGACAGAGCGTTGTCGCGAGCGAGATCGGGAAGACCAACGTCAGCGAACGAGGCCGGAGTGCCGTCGGGATTAAGTACGGTAAGCTGCAGAGGCCTGGAAGGCTGCAGCGTTACATCGAGCTGAACCAAACGCTCATCGGCCGCAATGAAACGGGAGATAAAGGGGGCATAACCTTCGGCCTCAAACTTGAACAAATAGCCCGAGTTGGTGACTTCGCAGGCAACGGATTCGCGGCAGGTGTGCTGGAAAGTGCCGCCTTCAAAGCTCATTTGAAAGCGACCGATGGTGCTCCAGTATGGTCCCTGTGGTTCAGGATGGCCGGTAATGAGCTTGAACCTGGGAACCGGTTGGCCGGTGACAGCGTCGCGAACTGTGCCAGTCACAACCAGCTCCGGCTCCAAGCTAAGGGTGCACTCGGGCCCGCCGGGCTGGGCTGGGAAGCCGCACAATTCCATGTAACCTTGCGCGTTGGCGCCGACTTCTACAGTCGTGTCAGTCACATGGGCAAAGAAGACGCGCCCATCGCTATCGGTCTTGCCGTCCAACCGCAGCTCAGGAATGACATCACTCTCAAACCTTGTGCCTCGGTGCCACGCGCTGACCCACACGCTAGCGTCAGAGACGGGATTGCCAGCGAAGTTCAGCAGTCTGATATTAAGAGGTTTGCCGCGGGTTATCACAAGTCGGATAGGCTCCGACTCAGAACGCATCTCGGTCTGGATCGTGGTAGTCGCGAAGCCCTCTGCGTTGGCGGTAAGAAGGTGCTTTCCAAATGGAACCCCGGCAAACTGGAAGCTGCCATCGGCCGAAGTTCGGGCGTGCTTGGCCTCCCTGGTGTAGAGTCTTCCCAGCATCACCTTCGCGCCAGCGACGGGGTGGTCCTCAGGATCAACGACGACGCCCCGCAGCCACATGGCTGCTTTTAGACGCATTGTGAATGTGCCCTCTCGTAACTGGCGCTCAATATCAGGATCGGAACTGACATCCACCGATTCCGAAGGACCGTACTCGGGATGACTGGCGTGAAGGCGCAGAGGCCGGACCAGCTCAGAAGGCACTCGTGAGCTTGCCCAGTGACCCTGAGCGTCGGTCTTGGCCTTAAACTCGGCGATCTGCGTCTCCCGCTGGGACTCCCAGAGGCTATCTGTGGGATAGGATCCTTCCACCGTTGCCTCGGCAACCGGCTGCCCGTCAGGATCCATAACCCAGCCGCCCAAAGACGCAGCCCTCGCCAGCCGAAGCACATACTGGGAGGGAATAGCTTCGCCACGCGCGGGACGCCAGCAGAGCATGGTATCGGCAAAACCCTCTACCCCGGTAAGAAACTCGACGGTGGTCAGCTTCGGCGAACAAGCTACCTCAACCCGCCCACTCGAATCGGAACGGTAGTACTCGAATTCCGAATGGGAACCGGTGTCCCAGAAGTATCGCACTTTGGCGTCAGTGACGGGCTCACCGGTATCAGCCGCCACGAGCCGGAGTTCGAACTTGGGCTGGGTGTCAGCCACATCCATCGGAACGAGCTCTGGGGCGCCGACAAGGGCGTTCGTCAGCTCATTTTCGCTAGACTGGGCACCCTGCTCGCCGGGAGTTGCGGCGGCAGGCTCATTCTCCGGCGCCTGCCTTGCTGCTGAGAACCAGTGGCCTGAAAGCAGAACCATTACAGCCACGACTGCCAGCAGACCAAGCGCCACCTTACTCTTCAAAGCAGCTAGCCAAAGAGCCACGAGGGCGACGGAGCCTCCGGCAGCACCAGCAGCTATCGCAGTGCGACTGACACGGGCCGCCAAGCCCGGAGGCACCGAACCAATCGCACGGTTGCTAACCAGGAACGCTAAGGCCGTCAAAGAGGAAGCCACACCTCGCTTGGCTAAGGCCAGGCGCAACTTATCCAGAGCACGTTCAACGCGCATTCTAGCCGAGTTCTCGCTCAGCCCCAGGCGGAGGCCGATCTCGGCAAAGGGATGCTTCTCAAAATAGCGCCACAAGACAGCCTCCCGGTCGGCAGGGGGTAAGTCGTGCATCGCCTCGTCCAGAACCGGCCGCAGGGCGCTCCAGTCCTGCTCGGGCACGTCGTCACGCAGTAAGTCGTTCATAACCTGGGCAGTTTGCTCTTGAAGGCGACGACGCAGCACGACTCGGCGATGGTTGGCGGCCAGGTAGCGGGTGCTTGTGTAGAGCCAGCCCGTCAAGGTCGGATGCCGCAACAGACGGCCAGCCTTCCGGGACAGATCTACGAATACCGCTTGTGTGATATCCTCAGCAGCCTGGGGGTCCCCCGCCACTTGCCGGAGGGCGGCAGAATAGACCAGACCGATGTAGCGTTCCACCAACTCTGTGAAGGCGGTCTCGGACTGGTCGCGCAGGTAACGCCGGAGCAATTCGTTGTCATTCGCTCTCATGTTACCCAAATAACAACCGCCCGAACCAAAACCGCACAAACAAAGTTCCAGGTTGGGAACAGTTCACGAACTGGAAGATACCGGCCGCAGTCCAGCCTGGCGATATTTAGCTAATGCCGCCAGCCGCTCTCCCCCCAGCGTCAGGCGGGGCAAAGAGCTTCTTCCAGGCATAGAGGCGATTGGCTAGGAGCCCAAGCTCCTGGTCAACAACTTCAGCCGACTCGCCGCTACTAAGCCAGTTCTGCACAGCTTCACGTTTGAACGCCTGATCGAATTTAGGACGGATTTTCACAGGATTATTTCTAATGCTTTTCATGATACAGGATTCTCCTATTTACTCTCCGTCAACTCAAAGCATCCCCAACTCGAAATGGCTGAAGGTCGAGGGCGTTGAAAGCACCGTGCGTTGGGGCCACCAGGCCGAGCAGAAGTAAAGCAGAAGGTTCTAGTCACGCGGAAAGGAAGGACGAGAGAAGGAACTCCAGCCTGGTGATTACGCAATACCTGAATCGTCCGGTGACACTCTAGTTCTGTACTGTCTGTAGCAAAAAGTCCTAACATATAAATGCCTGGTTTGGCGGGTTTGCGCTGCAAAGGCGCAAACCCGCCAAACCAGGGTTGACACAAAAGGAAACGAGAGGTTACCAACAGTACGGATTCCGGCTCGGTCAGTATTCCCGCAACCAACGGTCCCTTTTGATAAACCTTTACTTTGTACACACTCCCGATCAAAACTTCTGAATTACCAAGTGTCTGAAACACAGTGAAGAGATGAAGAGATTTCCAGGAGCGTTGGCATGGGCCGCTGCGGTTGGTTGTTGCGTAATGATCACATGCGCCACTGCCATGGCAGGATCAATGCGGATTTCCGCGATGTTCGACCTTAAGACGCACGAATCTCGTGCGACCTTCGAGCCTTCCAAAGAGCATCCGGGAGAGGACTGGCTTTACCTGACCCAGGCTTACGATGATGTGGAATTCGAGATGCATCTCGATATGACTGGCCAGAAGAAACAGGAGACGAAGGGCCGGACGAAAGTTAGCGAAATTCCCGGGGTCACCGAGGGGGTGACTGGCTACAAACGTGCAAAGTTGGAGACCTTTGGGGACGAAGTGACGCTCGTGATCGAAACGAAGCTGATTCGTAAGAAGCAGAAGGACGGCAAGGAAGTCGAGGAGAAGGACGAGAACGTGCAACGCATCCCGCTCCAGTTTGTAAGGAAATCAGCCTCTTTGGACGACCTTGGAACTGATAGAATTTCTGAAATGCGAATCACACGAGCAGGGCTAAAAGGCCTGATTGACCAAGGAAAATCGAAGGCAGAAGCTGGGCTGAACATGAGAGCGGATGGCGATGGGGCAAAGGCTTCTCTTTCCAGTTCGGCCTCGTTTTTGAAATCAAGCCGCAAAGGCGCGGCGTTCGTTAGCGCCAGGAAGATCCAGTACGAGGCTCCCCCCATGCGTGTGCATGTCGCGGGCAAGGTGCGTGCCAATTGGCCTGAATAGGTAGAAAGCCTCTTCCAACTGTGGATGCAAATTGTAATCGCCGGGTTTTCTACCGTTAGCTACAGTTTGACCCACAGAACCATTCGTCAGGCACGGCTATGAACTCAGATAATATCCTATTGCTTGGGCTCCATCACTCGGTGACGGCCATTTCTAAAACGGACGGCACCGTTCTGTGGAAAACCGACCTGCCCACGAACCTTAACGGCCATGAATTCGTAACTCTGATCAGTGACGGGAAACTGGTATTCGTGCACGCAGAAGGGGAGCTGCATTGTCTCGATCTCGCCAATGGACAGCTCCTCTGGTCGAACAACCTCAGGGGTTATGGCTATGGACTGGCGACTTTGTGCTGTCCCGGGATTGGTTCGGCCCCTGACGTAGCTGCGATGCAGCAGCAGGTTCTCGAAGAACAGCGGCGCAGGTCCAGTTCGTGACTCCTAGAAGTAGCCTCCGTTTTCGGTGATTGTGTCCAGTGATTCGCCCTTGGAAATCCAGCCGAAGATCTTTTTCTCGTTGCTCTGAATTTCTTCAGCCCGCACAAGGACTGGGTAGGCGAGGTCCCGAGGCACGCAAACCACGCCATCGATGTCGGCAAAAATAACATCACCGGGTTTGATGAATACCCGGCCGATCATGATCGGCACCTGATAATTAGTGATCCGGCAGCGTCCGAGGCTCCCATTGGAAGTGCGATAGCGGTAGTAAACCGGGAAATCGTGCTCTAGAATCTGGTGGGTGTCCCGAATTCCACCGTCAATGCACGCCGCACGGACTTTCTTCCCTTTAGCGGTGGCGGTCATAACTCCACCCCAGAGAGTGGCCTGCTCGTCGTGGCTGGTATCCCAAACAACAAAGGCGTCTTCGGGCATCTCATCCAGCATCTTAACACGGAGGGTCATTTCGCCGGTGATCACACAGGTAGGTGCGCTCTTAACTGTAAAAGCAATGCCGGCAACGGTGTCACGGTTACGTAGGGGAAGGATGTTGTATGGCAGTGCTTGATCGAGCAGGCAATTTTCTCGCAGCACATCATTGATCGCACCGGTGTATAGTTTTTCGTAACGGGCCAGGAGGTCTTTGTCCGGCACGGGAAACGGCTTTACGGAGACGCTTTCGCGTGCCGCAATGAGCGCTTCCAATTTCATCATCTTTGCTTCGGTTTGGAGAGGAGTTTCCTGTTTTGACATAAAATGCAGTGTGACATTAAGGCTGTCTTTACGAGACAAACTCTAAAGGCGGCGGCTTTCTGGGGCAACCCGGTAGTGAAACGCAATTGTTCATATATGAACTCCTCCAGGAAGTTCATATTTGGACACTTTAGTTTCATAAGCCGGTTGATTCCCGGGTCTGGCTCCCTAAACTGCAACCTATATGTATTACGTCGCCGTCTATAAAGAGGACCGCCTATGACGGTGACTAATTCATCCGAAACCAGCCCTCCTGCCGTCTCGCACACTAAGACAAATGGAAGATCCTACCGTTGGGAACTCCTGGTGATTCTGTGGATTGCCTTCTTCCTCCACCAGGGATGCCGCCAGATTTATAATTCGGTCATTCCGCTGATCCGGGATGACCTCGGACTAACCAACGTTCAAGCCGGCTTGGTGAGTTCGATCTTTACGCTGATATACGGGCTGCTGGTCCCGGTTGCCGGACTGGTAGGAGACCGCTTCGCCAGGAAGTGGCTTGTCGTATTGAGTCTCCTTGTGTTCAGTAGTGGGACTTTGCTAACCGGCTTCAGCACCAGCTTGCCTATGCTGGTGGTCTTCATCAGTGTCACCACAGGAGGGGGTGAGGCATTCTTTTACCCTGCGGCAACGTCCTTGCTGGCGCAGTGGCACGAGCGAACGCGTGCGCTGGCGCTAGGCATCCTGCAAACAGGTCTGTACTTCGGGCTGACGTTGAGCAGTTGGCTGGCAGGATGGATCGGCCAGCAGCATGGATGGCGAAGCGCGTTCCTCGTGTTCGGCGGATTTGGCCTCTTCTGGACGCTGGTCGTGGCGTGGCGGCTGCGCAACACGCCCTTTCCCAAGGCGCAAGAAACGGGCTCGGGCCGGGTGCCCCTGGGGCAGGTGTTGTCAACCGTTGGCCGCTGCCCCACGGTATGGTTCCTCAGCCTGGCGTTTGGTGCGATGGTTTTTGTGAATGTCGGTTACCTGACATGGACGCCCGCTTTCCTGCACGAACGGTTTAAGATGACCTTGGCGCAGGCCGGCTTGCACGCGTTGGTGTACCACTTCGCCGGCGCATTCATCGGCGTGCTGGTGGGCAGCCGGGTTGCCGACCGGGTGGCGACACACTACCCGGCTGTTCGCCTTTGGATGAACTTCTTTGGGTTGCTGCTCGGAGCGCCTTTTCTTTATTTGTTGGGACGATCAGAAACAGCGCAGGGTTGCTACCTTGTTCTAGGGCTGTTTGGCCTCTTTCGAGGTTTTTATGACTCCAATCTCTTTGCCTCACTTTACGAGGTGATCAATCCGCGCTTGCGCGCCTCCGCCACGGGATTGATGATGGCCTTCGCCTTCGTGGCCGGCTCATCCGCGCCCACGCTGCTCGGCTGGATGAAGACTGAGGTTGGGCTGGGTGTTGGCTTGTCGGCCCTTTCGATCTTTTACGTATTCGGCGCGCTATGCATACTGGCAGCGCTGAAGATATCCTTTCGCCGCGATCACATGAATGTGAGATCCGGCGCCTTAGTACATGAAAATCATTGATCTAAAAACACGCACTGTCGCAATTCCCCTCAACGCTCAACTCCGTCACAATACAGGAGTTCATCCCGGCTATTTCCTGCGGACCATCCTGGAAGTAATCACCGACGAGGGTATCGTGGGCCTGGGGGAAGTCGGCGGTGGCGACCAGTGCGCAGCATTGCAGAAACTGAAACCTCGCATCCTGGGTTGTGACCCCTTCCACCTGGGAATTATCAAACAGAAGGTCCTTCGCAGCATCTATTACCTATCTAACGCGCGCCTGTATGCAGCCATCGAAATGGCCTGCCTGGATATTCAAGGCAAGATACTCAACCGTCCGTTGTGCGATCTGCTGGGTGGCGCTTTGCGCGACCGAGTCCCGTTCATCGCGTACCTGTTCTGGCGCTACGACCGGCCTGAGGGCGGGGACGATCAGACGGCGGAAGACATGGCGAACTACTGCGTTCAATTGCACGAGGAATTGGGCGTAAAAGCCATGAAGCTCAAAGCGGGAGTCATGGATCCCTCTGAAGAGGCGCGGGTGCTGGAGCTCTGCCGGGAGAAGCTTGGCGAATCGTTTGGGCTGCGCATAGATCCGAACGGAGTGTGGTCTGTCACCACTGCAGTGCGGATCGGCCGCCGATTGGAGCCTCTCAACCTGGAATACTTTGAAGATCCGGCATGGGGCCTGGAAGGCAACGCGGCAGTGCGCAAGCAAATCCGGATTCCGGTGGCGACGAACATGTATCCGGCTCGTTTCGATGACCTCGGGCCTGCGATTCGCATGGGAGCCGTCGATATAGTGCTAACGGATTTGCATTATTGGGAAGGCCCTCGCGGGGTAAAGGAACTGGAGGCGATCTGCCGCACGTTCAACATGGGAGTCGCAATGCATAGCGGCGCCGAGTTCGGCATCGAACTGGCAGCTATGATTCACACCGCTGCTACCATTCCTGCAATGACCTTTGCCGGTGATGCGCATTATCATTACCTGACAGATGACATCATCCAGGGCGGATTGATGAAGTATGAAGACGGCTGCATCCGGGTCCCCAAAGGACCGGGCCTGGGAGTGGCACTCGATGAGGAAAAGATGGAAAAATACGGGCGGCTCTACAAGGAGAAGGGCGATTACTACGCACGGTTCCATGCTGATCCGAGGCGGCCCGACTGGTTTCCAATCGTCGGGGGTGCTTAATTCTCCATACAGAAGCTGACTCATGAACGCATCACCTCTAAAGAATAGCTTGTCGCTGCGTGGCAAACGCGCGGTGATCACCGGCAGCAGTCAAGGCATCGGACGCGCCATTGCACTCGGGTTGGCGGAGTTTGGAGCGGATGTCCTGGTGCATTGCGCCAGCCAGGCCGACAAGGCTGAGGTGGTGCGGCGTGAGATCGAACAATTCGGCGTGCGCAGCGGCACTATTGTGGCCGACCTGGCCGAGGCGGAAGCGGTGGACAAGATCGCGGCCGCCGCCGAGGAGTCTCTCGGCGGAGTGGACATCCTCGTCCTCAACGCCTCGGTGCAATTCCGAAAGCCATGGCAGGAAATCCGGATGGACGATTATCGCCGCCAGGTGGACGTCAACTTCGGGTCCTGCTTGTGGCTTCTGCAGCGGTTACTGCCTCCCATGGGCGCAAGACGCTGGGGGAGGGTGCTCACTGTCGGAAGCGTGCAGCAGGTGCGGCCCCACCCGGAGATGCTGGTTTACTCGGCCACGAAAGCAGCGTTGAGTAATATGGTGCGCAGCCTGGCTCCGCAGTGGGCTCCTCGCGGGGTGACAATCAACAACCTGGCACCCGGGGCGATCGCCACCGCGCGAAACATCCCCGCACTCTCGGACGAGACATACAGGCAAAAGGTGCTGGCAAAGATTCCGGCGGGGTTTATCGGTGATCCGGTCGATTGCGCCGGGATGGCCTTGCTGCTTTGCTCCGATGCCGGCCGGTATATCACTGGACAGGATCTGTTCGTCGATGGTGGCTTAGGGCTGCCCTGAGCCATCGTCGGACAGTTCTCAATTGATTTGAGTCGCGACCGGGTCCGGCTACTGTAATCGACGTGAAACGCAAAGCGACCACGAGCAACGAAAAGCACACCATCCCGGCAGTCAGGAAGGCATTGGAGCTAGTTCAGGTGCTGGGCGAGGGCCAGGAAGAAACCACCACCAAGGCCCTGGCCATCCGTCTGCAAGTACCGCGCACCACTTGCTATCGCATCCTGCGCTCACTCGTGGCCAGGGATTGGGTGCGCCCACTCAAGGACGGACGCCATGCGCTTTCCTTTGGGCTCCTGCCGCTGCTGCGTCCTTTGCAGCGGGTGGAGCAGGTCGCCAGGACCGTGGCACCGGCCTTGGAACAACTGGCCAATCAAGCGCGAATGACTGCCAAAGTATCGATGCGCGAGGGGGACTACGCTGTTACAATCGCACGCTGTGAATCACCGCAGCAGACCTCCGTCGCTATGCGGTTGGGAGCCTCCTTTCACCTGGTGATGGGCTCCTCGGGCGCCGTCCTACTGAGTGCCTTGGAGTCCGCGGAAGTACAATTGATTGTCAGGCGTGCGCCTAAAGCTTGCTGGGAACACCAGCAGCCTACGGAAGTTCACGAGCGTCTGAAGACGCTTCGCGCCAAAGGTTGGTGCGCGGACCTGGGGACTTACCATCCGGGAGTCCATGCCGTCTCCGCGCCCTTGCACGACGCGCAGGGCGACGTTATCGCTTCCATGACCATGATAGGATTCCCGCACGAACTGCCCCGGGAGCGGTTGCCTGGGGCTGCCAAGCTGCTTCTAGACGCGGCGTCCCGCGCCGAGGCTGCGATGCGAGGAACGTCGATTAGCGGAGGGGGATCGAAAGAGGCCCGTTCATAGCGAATACAGATCCGCCAGATCGCTACTTCTCCCAGTTGACGAGAATTTTTGCAGCAGCGGACTGACCGAATGTGAGCGTCTTTTTGCCGAGGAGGACGGTGATTGACTCTCCAACCGGGTCGTTGCTCTGAACGGCTATTCCGGCACCAGGCACCAATCCTTGAATCGAGGCATAGCGGAGAAATCGCGCATCCTGGTCGGTGATACGGGCGATCACACCATGCTCGCCTGGTTGGGCACAACTCAGCGCCTGGACCTTCGGTTGGACCACCTTTCCGGCCGCACTTGGGATGGGGTCCCCATGCGGATCAAAACTTGGCCGGCCCAGGATCTCATCGATGCGTTCAAGGACACGATCCGAAAGGGCATGTTCCATTTGTTCGGCCTCCGCATGGACTTCCGACCAGTCAAGTTCAAGGACTTTGACCAGAAACAGTTCCAGGAGGCGGTGGCGGCGAAGAACATGAAGAGCGAGTTTTTCGCCTGAGGGCGTAAGGCGGACTCCCTGGCGAGGTTCATAGGCCACCAGGCTCGAATCCGCCAACGCCTTGACCATGGTTGTCACCGTGCCTGGGACAACGCTCATGGCCGAGGCCAGCTTGCCGAAGGAAACAAGTCTGCCGCCAGCCTGTTGTTGTTCCAGGTAGATTCGCTTGACGTAGTCTTCGACCGTGGGTGTTGGCATACGGGATAAGAGTGGGGGTAAAGTAGAGCAGGGCGAGGCACATTGACAAGTTTGATAAATCGATTAACTGTATTTTGACGACTCAAAGTCGATCATATGTCTATTCAAAATACAAGTCTCAGGGTTCTGCGCCGCGCCGCGCTGTCCCTTGTCCTTCTGGCCGCCGTGATGGCTAACCTGAGTTCCCGGGGTGCGCCCGGGCCCAAGTCTTATCCTTACCGAATCACGACAACCGTAGGCATGGTCACAGATATTGTTCGTCAGGTTGCGGGCGAGAAAGCAACGGTAAAGGGCATCCTGGGCCCGGGGGTTGATCCGCATCTATACCGACCCACGCGCGACGATGTGGCTGCCTTGATGCGTTCGGACATGGTGTTTTACTCCGGCTTGATGCTGGAAGGCAAAATGACAGACACGCTGGTGAAAATTGCCCGAACCAAGCCAGTGCATTCGGTTACGGAACTGATTGACCAGAAGTATTTGCTCGAACCGGAAGAAATGAAGGGGCATTACGACCCGCACGTCTGGATGGATCCTTCGGCCTGGGCCAAAGCGGTGGAATCGGTTGGCAAAGCGTTAGCGGAATATGACCAGGCCAATGCCGATTATTATCGCAAAAATGCTGCGGCATTCGTGCAGCAGTGCATGCAACTGCACGCCTATGGTCAAAAGGCCCTCTCGACCATTCCGGAAAAGCACCGAGTATTGATCACTTCACACGATGCGTTCAATTACTTCGGGAGGGCATTTGGACTGAAGGTTGTAGGAGTGCAAGGCATCAGCACCGAGAGCGAGGCGGGCCTTCAGCGGATCAATCAACTGGCGGATTTCATTCTCCAGAATGACGTCAAAGCTGTGTTCGTGGAATCGAGTGTGCCGCGCAAGAATATCCAGGCGCTGGTGCAAGGGCTCGGCGCACGGGGCAAGGACCTGGACATCGGGGGCGAGTTGTTTTCGGATGCCATGGGCCAGGAAGGGACTTACGAGGGAACCTACCTAGGGATGCTGGACCATAACATTACGCTTGTGACCCGGGCATTGGGAGGCGAGGTCTCCGAGCGTGGCATGAACGGCAAACTGGCGCTGGCCAGGACAAAGTGAAGGTGATGGCCATGGATAAAGCGGAGAACCACGCCGAGTTGCCACGCCACGCGGGGACTGTAACGCAAGGGCCCGACTTGGCGCACATGAATAGCCAAACTGTGGGCGGCGAGCACTCGCCCAAGGCGGCTCTCACTATTCACGACATGACCGTAGCCTATCACCGCAAACCGGTGTTATGGGATGTCGATTTGGATATTCCGCCCGGCAAGCTTGTCGGATTGGTCGGCCCCAACGGAGCCGGGAAAAGCACTTTGATCAAAGCTGTCATGGATTTGATCCCTCGTGCTTCAGGGCGCGTGTTGGTTTTCGGCAAATCATATCGACGGCATCGGCACCGGGTTGGCTATGTTCCGCAACGAGAGAGCGTGGACTGGGACTTTCCTGTCAGTGCGCTGGACGTAGTGACGATGGGTCGCTATGGCAAAATTGGATGGTTCTGGCCGGTCACACGTAAGCATCGGGTAGCCGCGATGGAGGCATTGGACCGTGTGGGGATCGCAGATTTGGCCCATAGGCAGATCAGTCATCTTTCGGGAGGACAACAACAGCGGACCTTTCTGGCACGAGCCCTCGTTCAGGACGCGGATCTCTACTTGATGGACGAGCCATTCGCCGCAGTGGACGCCGCAACCGAACAAGCAATTGTGCGGATTCTGCAGGATCTTAGGTCGGTGAACAAGACTTGCCTTGTGGTCCACCATGATTTGCAGACGGTAGCCAACTATTTCGATCACCTGATCCTTCTAAACTTGCGAGTTGTGGCGCATGGCCCGACTGCGGAGGTTTTCACCCCTGAGAATCTGCACAAAACTTACGGTGGCAAGCTGACGTTGCTTGCTGAAGCGGGGGAGTCGTTGCGCCAGGGGGTGGTTGAAAGCCCGCGGGCACCGTGCGCATGACTAGAGTTCTTTTACTTTGCTTTGCCCTGCTGGGGACCCTGCCGCTCGGGGCCTCCGTGCAGGACCCTGCCGCGGGGCAGCCCACGCGGGACTCAGCCAGGACCATTACCGATCGTTCGATGGACTGGCCTGCCGCGGCTCAGTGGCGCCGAGTGGTATTTCTTCAAGACCACAACACGCGGGTAGTCCTAGCTGGCACTGCGATGCTAGGCATCGCTGCCGGCGTGATTGGGAGCTTCACGCTTCTGCGAAAGCGTGCCCTGATGGGAGATGCACTCAGTCATTCCATGCTGCCAGGCATTGGCCTGGCATTCATGGTGGCCGTTTCGGCAGGATACAATGGCAAGGCCTTGCCGGTACTCTTGATTGGAGCGACTCTCAGCGGACTTCTCGGGTTAGGAACGATCCTGTTACTTCGCAACTACACCCGGCTTAAAGAGGATACGGCACTAGGGATCGTTTTGAGCGTTTTCTTTGGTGCAGGCGTAGCGGTGCTGGGTGTCGTGCAGAGAATGGGCTCGGGCCACGCAGCGGGGCTGGAATCTTTCATTTACGGCAAAACCGCGTCCATGCTTTCTTCAGACGCTATGATGATCGGGGCAGCGGCGGCACTGGTGATTGGGGTCTGCACGCTCTTTTTTAAGGAGTTCAAGTTGCTGTGTTTCGATGCGGACTATGCGGCCACGCTGGGCTGGCCTACACTGGTGCTGGACGTGGTGCTGATGGCGCTGGTGGTGATGGTCACAGTGATCGGCCTTCAAGCTGTGGGATTAATCCTTGTCATTGCTTTGCTGATCATCCCCGCAACCGCGGCGCGATTTTGGACCGAACGCCTCCCGACTATGATCCTCGTTTCCGCTGTTATCGGCGCGGCTTCCGCCGCCATCGGTTCGGCAGCCAGCGCGCTCTGGCCCAACTTGCCATCCGGAGCCATGATCGTATTGGCAGGGGCAATACTCTTTGCGGTGAGCGTGTTTTTTGGCCTCAAACGGGGCGTTTTGATCCGATGGCTGAGACACCATGACCTGGCGACAAAAGTCCGACGCCAGCATTTACTTCGTGGTCTGTATGAGTTGATGGAAGCGGATGGACTGGCAAGGAGGGCAAGCATTTTGCCTCACCCCGTAAGCTGGGTGAAGCTGCTGGCATTGCGGTCCTGGTCTCCACGCGAGGTGCGCCGCGAAGTGGCGCGCGCCACTCGAATGGGCTTAGTACGCTCAGAGACTGGACGAACCATACTTCTGACTGAGTTTGGGCTTAAGGAGGCCACAAGGATTGTACGCAACCACCGCCTCTGGGAGCTTTTTCTTATCACTCACGCAGATATTGCCCCATCACATGTTGATCGGGATGCGGATGCTCTGGAGCACGTGCTGGGTCCCGAGACGGTGCAAAAACTCGAGTTGTTGTTAATGGAGCAGGCGTCCAGAGACGCGGTTCCGGCCAGTCCGCATAGAATGGATTGACCTGGAAGGCACAAATGACCATGTGGAATAGAATGGCACATAGTTTAGCGCAATGGGACTGGTCGCTGGATGGTTGGATTATCCTGGCCGGGGTTCTTTGCGCCGGGGCCAGCGCGCTGCTCGGATCATTTCTCGTGCTGCGCAAGATGAGCATGATGGGGGATGCCATTAGCCACGCGGTGCTGCCGGGACTGGCAATAGCGTTCCTGGTTACTGGCAGCCGTTCGAGCCTGCCGATGTTTCTTGGAGCAGCAGCGGCAGGCATCTTGACGGCGCTGATCACTGAGTGGGTCCGTGGCGTTGGGAAAGTGGATGAGGGGGCAAGCATGGGAGTGGTGTTCACGGCCTTGTTTGCTTTCGGCCTGCTGCTGGTGGTTCAGGCTGCCGACCATGTCGATCTGGACCCGGGCTGCGTCCTCTATGGCGCGATCGAACTAACACCACTCGATACTGTGACTATTTCGGGCTATGCAATCCCTCGTGTGGTTCTGACTTTAGGATCGGTCTTTCTGCTGAACCTCACCTGTGTTGTAGCCCTTTACAAGGAATTCCAGATCAGCTCGTTCGATCCCTCTTTAGCCACCACCCTCGGAATCAACGCCCAGGTAATGCACTATGTGCTCATGACGCTTGTAGCCATCACCGCCGTGGCCTCTTTCGAAAGTGTTGGCAACATCCTGGTCGTCGCCATGCTGATTGTTCCGGCAGCGACGGCTTACCTGCTCACGGATCGACTTTCAGTGATGATTGCCCTGGCAGTATTGTTTGGGGCACTCTCAGCCGTGCTTGGGCATTTGGGCGCGATCGCGGTGCCTGCGGCCTTTGGGTACGAGAGCACCAATACTGCAGGCATGATGGCGCTAGTCTCCGGTTTGCTGCTCGGGTTGGCCTGTTTGCTCGGCCCGCGTTACGGACTGCTGGCGCGCTGGCTGGCTCGGCTCACCTCGCCAGGAGGCAAAGCTTCGATGACCCGTCGTTCTGAGGCTTGATTCTAAGGTTAATTCAGCATGAAAATTGGTTGCCATGCTAATCAACCCTGGAATTCAACCATCTTATGCCACTTCGCTGAACACTATGAACTACTCGACTGTTGAAATGGATGCCGCAAGAGAGCTTCTGAAGAGGCACCCGCTGATTGACGGGCATAACGATCTTCCCTGGCAGTACCGCAAGGTGAAATTTGACCTTTCACGGATTGATTTCTCGAAGGATACAAGCCAGAGCGAGGCTAGGCTCATTACTGACATTCCACGGCTGCATGCCGGTGGTGTGGGTGCCCAGTTCTGGGCTGTGTATGTGCCTCCACACCCGGGCGGTCCAATCGCTGTCGAGGAAATGCTGCACCAGATCGATTTCGTGCGCCGCCTCGCTCATGCGTATCCGAAGGACCTGCAGATGGCTCATTCGGCGGCTGATATTGAGCAAGCACATAGGGCAGGGAAGGTGGCATGTCTGCTTGGTCTCGAAGGGGGCCATTGCATCAACAACTCCCTGGCTACTTTGAGGATGGCTCATGCATTGGGTGTCCGCTATCTCACGCTCACACACGTCAAGACTACGGACTGGGCTGATGCGGCTGGGGATCAGGCCCGGCATGGGGGACTTGCTGCTTTCGGCGAAGAGGTGATTCGAGAGCTGAATCGGCTTGGAATGATGGTCGATCTGTCACATGTCAGCGATGATGTGATGCGCCAAGCGCTCCGGATCAGCAGTGCTCCTGTGATCTTCTCGCATTCTTCAGCGCGGGTTGTTTGTGATCATCTGCGCAATGTGCCGGATGATGTGCTTAGACTAATCCCGGCCAATCGCGGTATCGTGATGGTTTGTTTCCTGCCGGGTTATTTGAACAACGCGAATGCCGCCCACTTTAACCTGGCGACCAAGGAACGGGAACGCCTGTCCGAGCTTTATGCTGCAGATCCGGATAGAGCACTGGCGGAAATGGCAGGCTGGCGCCAGGCCCACCCCGCACCTCCGGCAACCCTTCTGGACGTGGCAGATCACATCGATTACCTGAGGAAGCTAATCGGAATTGATCACATCGGAATGGGGTCAGACTTTGAGGGGTTTGTTGGGACAGTAACCGGGTTGGAGGATGTCTCCAAATACCCGAACCTGTTCGCGGAACTCAAACGCCGAGGCTATACGGAAGAGGAAATGGGCAAAATCGCCGGACGCAACTTTCTACGCGTCTTCCGAGAGGTGGGGGAAGCCTCCGGACGTCTTTAAGAGTTTGCCGCGGCCCTGAAGGGACCGCGGCAAACCACCAGAAAGGTCGTAACTAGGCCTTCTGCAATTCAGCCTCGTCGAGCAGGTGGTAGCCGCCTTGACGCAGAATGTCTCCCGCCTTCGCGCATTCGGGTGTTTCGACAATGAGGATCGCCCGGTTGTTGGCGACGAATCCGGAGCAGTTGGCGAGGTTGATATTATTTCGTCCCAGTAACTCAGCAATGCCATGGAGTGCGCCAGGCTTGTTCGTCACCTCGACGGCCAGGGCCTCCAGCGGAGCGGCCATGATCCCTTTGGCGCGGAAACGTCCGAGCGCCAGATCAAAATTATCCACCAGGAACTTCATAACGCCGAAGCTTCCGCTATTGGCGATCGTTACCCAGCAGATATTGATTCCGGAATCGGCCAGGATGCTGGTGATAAGCGCGGTTTGTCCGGGTTTATTCTCGGCAAAGACAGCTAGGAGTTTCATAGGGGTATTCCTTATCAAAGTGACCGCTTGTCAATGACCCGCTTGGCCTTGCCCTCGGCTACGGGCAGGGAACCGGGAGGCACCAGGTCAACCTTCGGCCTTACCCAAAGCTCAGCCTTGAGTTTCTCCTGAAGTTTGTCCTGCAAAAGCTGTAGTTTATCAACATCGCCGTCAAAGGCAGCCGCGGCTAGTTCTACCTTTACCGTCATATCATCGAGACCTTCGAGCACAATCACGTAGTTGCGTCCTACCTGGGGCTGGGACATCAGCACACGTTCAATTTGTGTCGGGAAGATGTTCACGCCACGGACAATGAGCATGTCATCGGAACGTCCGGTGAAGCGGGCGAGCCGGCGGTGTGTTCTTCCGCAGGCGCACGGTTCGGCGATGACGTGGGTGATGTCGCGTGTTCGGTAACGCAGGATGGGCATGGCCTCGCGCTTGAGGGAGGTAAGCACGACCTCACCAGGTGTCCCATCGGGGACGGGTTCACCGGTAGCGGGATCAATGACCTCAAGGATGAAATGATCCTCCCAGAGATGCAGACCAGCCTTATGCTCGCACTCAAAGGCAACACCGGGTCCGTTCATTTCTGTCAGGCCATAGGAGTTGTAAACATCGATCCCGTAGATCTCCTCGATCCTTTGACGAGTTTCTTCGGTGTGGGGTTCGGCACCCACAAAGGCTTTGCGCAGGAACAGGTCTTTGCGCGGGTTGATATTGCGTTGCTCCAGGAACCCCGCGAAGTACAGAGCATAGCTTGGCAAAATATGGACTGCTGTGGATTTGAAGTCCTGGAGCAGCATCAGTTGGCGTTCCGAAGTGCCCGGGCCGGCAGGGATGACCAGGCAACCGACCTTTTCCGCGCCGTAATGCATGACCAACCCGCCTGTGAACAGGCCGTAGCTCATCATGTTTTGGAAGACATCGCGGCGTGTGATGCCCGTTGCAACCAATGAGCGAGCGATGAGTTCTGCTGAATTGTTAATATCATTGCGCGAGAAGAAAATGGCCTTTGGCTTCCCCGTGGTGCCGCTGGAGGTGTGCAGACGCACCGGTTCTTCGGGATCGACGGCCAACAGGCCGTTGGGGTAGATCGCGCGTAAATCCATTCCTGTTGTAAACGGCAGACGGCGGATATCGTCCAAAGTGCGGATTTGCTCCGGCGTTACCCCCAACTCGGCAAAACGCTCCTTATAGAGGGGAACCCGCGTTGCTACCCTGCGGACAGTGTCCTGCAGTTGTTTGAGTTGAAGCGCCTGGAGAGCCGGGCGTGCCATGGTTTCAGATTCTTTATCCCAGAACATTGGTGATGCGGTTTTATACGCCTTGACAAGCGATGTCCAGCCCGGATTGCGAAAAACAACACCACCTTAGGTGAGTTCTGACCGGCTGATGCTCCTTTTTCCTTGGGCGTTCTTCATCATTTCGACGGGAAGCGAAGCCTCATCCGCGTGCATTTGCCGGGTAAGAACCCATAGTCCCTCGTCCCTGATGGGCATAGTTTTGCAGCGATTGGAGTCCAATGCGCGGAGGCGATTCTGCCCCGCAGTATGAAAGGAGTTTCATAATGGAATCACCTAGATCCAGAGCAGTTCTCAAAGATCGCCGCGGTCATGACCTTGCCCCGAGTGAACCCCAATCGTCCGAGCCCGCCGATCGCGTCAGGGCTCATACCAAGCCTGAAATCAATCAGGGGATCGATCGGGCGCTTGAACAACGAATCAGGTTTTTCGCGACGCAAACCAAAGAGACGATTTCCGAGCGGATAGCCGAGCTTGATCGCGAGTGGGATATTGAACGTACCCTTGAGGTCAATGCCTCCTCGATAATCCTTGGGAGCGTTGTTCTAGGAGCCGCGGTTAGTCGAAAGTGGCTGCTCTTGCCAGTGGTCGTCTCAGGTTTTCTGCTTCAGCATGCTGTCCAAGGCTGGTGTCCTCCATTGCCCATTTTTCGCCGACGCGGCGTGCGTACCCGTTCGGAAATTGAACAGGAACGGTGTGCTCTTAAAGTATTACGCGGCGATTTCGATAGCGTGTTGAATCAAAAAGGCCAGACCAAGTCCCCTGAGGCCCTGGCACAAGCTGTGTTACGGGGGCGCGAATGAACGAGCATTCTGGAACGAACCTCTCAGTCTGGATGAAAAGCGCACAGCCTGCTCCTGCGCCGCCACTGACACAGGATGCGGAAGCAGAGGTCCAATGGAAGTAGGAATAGACCCTATTCTCGCAATATAGCCTGAGGCTTAGCATCCCAACATTCGATTTCATCACATCAATCCAAACAAAGGAAACCCATGGAAACCAGGTCAGCGTCAGAAATAGAAAGCTCGGCGGAACAGTTGATGGAAGATCTCAAGACAGTCGTGCAAGACGGTGAGGAATTGCTTAAAGCCGGGGCAGCAGATCTTTCAAATAAAGGCAAAGAAGCGCGTGAACGCTTGATGGCCGCGCTTGAAGTAGCCAAGGAAACCAAGCGAAAGCTGGAAGAGCGCACAGTGGCAGGCGCTAAAGCCGCGGATCGCATGGTGCGCGCAAATCCCTATCAGGCCGTTGGCATTGCATTTGGAGTGGGTTTGCTATTTGGATTCCTGGCTAACCGCAAGTAGTTCATGAGCGTCGAAGCTGCGGATTCCCCGGGACTGCTTACGCTCGGGCGCAAGCTGGTTTCTACCCTGCTGGGGGCACTACAGAATCGGGGGGAGTTGCTTGCCGTCGAGTGGCAGTTGGAAAAAGCGCGCCTCATGGAACTGCTGATCTGCACCATCGGCGTGCTGTTCCTGGCCATGATGGGGCTAGTCATGCTCACCATCACCATCATGCTCCTGATGCCTGAACGGTTTCGGCTGTATGCAGCGGGTGGTTTCACCCTGATCTATTGCCTGGGTGCTTTTGGTGCCTGGATTTGGCTCAAGAACCTGCTCAGGAAGGAACCATTCGCTGAGAGTCTCCACCAAGTCAGGAAAGACCGAGTATGGCTGGATTCATCCCTATAAGAGAACTTGAAGCACGACGCCAAGCCCTCGTGGGGGAGAGCGAAGTCTACAGGCAGACCCTTTTGCTTGAGGTTATGAACCTGCGGTTGGCTGGTGCGGAAACCAGACGCCAATTGGGAAGCACGCTGCGCCCGTGGCTCGTCGTTCTCGCCCCTTTAGGAGCCTTGATTGGCATGTGGCGCGATGGGGGGGCACCGAGCAAAGGACCACCGCGAAAGCGAGGAATGCTTGGGAAGGCGCTCCTCTTGTATCGCTTGTATCGCCGGTTTGGACCTGTTTTGCAGCCGTGGTTAGCGCAATTAGTGGCTTCCTTCCAAAGCCCGCCGGTCGCGCAGCCTGCCGCTGACGTTTCCAGCTCGATCCATGAACAGCCTGTGTAAACGTGGGTGACTTGGCCTAAGAACTTCAGGCCATCACCCTATGGAGGCTGCGCCACTCTGGATAAATGGTAGTTTACGATTGCCTTTTGGAAGGGCCGAACCGGTAACAGCCTACGCGGCCCAGTAGAAGTGAAAGGCAACAATAAAGACACAAAAACCTAGTCCTTGATTCTACTGTTAGCTAAAAATATGAAACTGAAAACACTCATTGCTTGTGCCTCGGCACTCGTGCTCACGGCTTCGGCGGCCCATGCGGTTCATGTATGGGAAGATCCGGCGGGCTGGAGCACCGGTCATTTCCGTTTTGACCAGGATGCAAAACCGCTGTTCTCCGCTCAGGAAGTTAGCCTGGATCTGTTCGGTTCTTACATAGCCGGCCAGGATGACATTGAAGATGTATTCGATACTGACATTTCGGATGGTCTTTGGGGCGGCGGCGTGGGGGTGACCTATTTCATGACCCGGGAGTTCGGGTTGGGCGTGGATGCCAACGCGTTTGAAGGCGGCGGAAAGTTTATCGACCAGGCGATGGCCAGCGCAATTCTGCGACTCCCTATTGAGAGCATCGGAGTGGCACCGTATCTCATGGGCGGAATCGGCGGTGGCAGTGAACCGGATTGGGAATGGCTCGCACACGCAGGTGTAGGTGTGGAGTTGCGGCTTAACCCGGGCACTGCGATTTTTGGAGATGCCCGATATATCTGGGCGGATGAAACCAACGATCGACTGCAGTTCCGTGCGGGCTTTAGGTTGGTTTTGTAATCTTGCATAACCGTTCAGTTCCTCAAAAAAAAGCGAGCGCCGGTAAACCGTTCCGGCGCTCGCTTGTTTATAGGTTGTGTGATGATTTAATCGATCTGCGCAATCATGTAAAAGCGGCTGGAGGACTGACCCGCGCCATCATCCGTCCAGGTGCTCAGCGCGCTCTGTGCGGTGATAGCAGTGTCCACGCTCTTCCATTCGGGCGCGCTCAGACTATCCTTGTAGGCGACTCGGTACTTGCGGTTGGCTACGCTCGCCCAACTGAGCGTTGCACGTCCACCCTTCATGGCCAGGGATTTCACCGGAACGGTATTCCCTTCCAACACAAGAGTAGCTGACGCCGGAGTTCCAACCAGGTAGTCAGAACCGGAACTCAGCGCCAGGACGATCGACTCCGCACCAGTCGGCGATGACGAGTTCTTAGGAGTGATCGGAATGGTGGCAACCGTTTGCCCTGGGGGGATGACCACAGGGCCTATGACGTTTCCGCACTCATAGTCCGTCCCGGCCTGTGCCGAACCACTCAGTGTGTAGATCACCGAAAGAGCGGAGTTGGTATCGCCTGTTCTGATGAGCTTGAACTCAGCAGCCTTAGGCTCCAGACGTGACAGAGTTGGGGACGGCGCGGAGATGGTCACAGTGGAAGCAAGCGTGCCGGTGTCTGTGCTCAATCGGCCTGCGGCATCCCAGGTAACCCTTCCGTCGAACGCGGTGAAGGCCATTCCTCGGATCGTCTTGCCTTCCAGGTTCACCTGGCTTGCGGGGACCTTAAGCTGAATCCAGGTGCCTGTTGCAGGCAAAGCGCCCATGGATCTGCGGCCGGGGGTGCCACTCAGCCCGTAGCCGAGAAGGTCCGCGCCCCAATAGGCCCGGTGATCCCACGAACCATCGTTCCATTGCAGCATGATTTCCTTGGGCGGATTGGCCGGGTCGAGATAGACCCAGGCATAGAGCACGTCTCCTGTGCTGATTGAGAGCGTCGCTGTGGCACCATCGAAGTAGTGTTGATGGGAACCGCTGGACACCGCGGATTGATGGGAGGCCGTTCCCTTCTGAGGAGTCGGGCTGCTGGTCACCCAATTCCAGGAATCGCCACCATCTGCCCCGGAGGTCGCCCCGGTGGGTATGGTATCGTCCACCCAAACGATATCCGCCGCGTTGGCGTTGAACGTGGCGCGTGCAAAAGCACGCCGACCATCGGGCCATTGAGCTTCGGCTTCCACCCATTGCTGGCCGTTATTCTTCGGTGAGTAGGTGAAGGAATGGCCATAGGCCGGCTCCTCATCGCGCGCTTCCCAGGTGATTCGCGCTTCGCTGGTGTCCAAGCCGGGAACTTGCATGGCAATGGTCACGCGTTGACCAACCTCCACCGTCTTTGTGGGCACCTGCAACGAGGCTGCGGGGGCCTTCCATGTCTGGCTCTTGAGTGCAGTGCGTCCGGCCAGGAAGCCCAGGGCAGCCAAACTGCGGGCCTGGTTGATGACGACGAACTCCGCATTCACGTTCCAGCTATCACCCCATCGGTCGTAAAAAGGATAAGGAGCTGTGGTGGATGAGTCGCTCGGGAAACCGAGAGCGTGCAACATGCTCCCATAATTCCAGAGATAACCGAAGGTTCCCGTGATATTGCCGAGCGGTTGCCCCGAGGGAGGCAACACTCGTGTGTCGTTCAGCGCCCACTGATTGACCACATCGCGCTGGCGTTTCCATCCCAGGCCGGTGATGAATGTCACGTTAACCGGGTTACAGCCACCTTCGAAATTCATGTTTGAGATGATGGCGTCGATGTAACTCGCCTGTGGGTTGATCTGATAAGCCACTGCCAGATCAAATGCCTGGTCTGTGGAAAAATACCAACCTGCGGAGAGCACTCGCTTGGTGGCATCCGGGAAGCTGCTCCCATAGGCGTTAATCGCAGCCCAGTTCACAACGTCGTCTCCGGCTTTCTTGATTTCCGTTTCGCATTTCGCGAGATAGGCAGCATCAAGCTGGCTGGCGGCGACTCGCCCGGATCGTGCCGCAAACGCATAGCTTCGGATGGCGTGGCCATAGCATTGGGACATGTGCCACCAGCCCCAGCGTGTGGTTGCAGGATCAGCGGGATTGAACCAGCCCTTCAGCGTCTGGTGAATGGAAGCGTCTCCTGTCGCAAGAAACATCTCTGCGGCTGCCCACGCTAGTTCGTCGCTATCGGCGAAGTCATCGCCGTAATGAGTCAATTTTTGATAGGCACCTGTCTTGCCATACTTGTTGATCGCATTGATCAGGAACTGCCATCCCAACTGGGCCTTTTGCAGATACTGGGCCGCTTCAGCGGGGTAGGCTCTTTTGAACGCCGGTGAACTGGCGCACTGTGCAAGCGCCGCGACCGAGGCTGCGGTGGCCGACATGGTCTTTGGCCAAACCACCTGTGCGTCACCTTTGTCAGGAGTCGCATCGATCTCGTATTTGCGTTCCCGGGGATAGACCAGGAAGTAGAAACCGCCATCCGCATCCTGCATTCGTGCGAGGTAATCGGACTCCCATTTGGCTTCCTGGAGCATATCGCTGATGCCATCGCCACTTTCGGCGATACCCAGATTGTCCAGTCCGGCGACTCCAGGAAGGGAATCGACAGCGAACATCAGATAGTGAATCAGGCTGGCGCTGTTTGCAGTGTATTTACTGTAATCCCCAGCATCATGATGGCCTCCGGCCACGTTTACCGTTCCCTGGTTTACGTATGGGAACAGTTGGGCTGAGGGGCTCGTTAGCGCGGGTGCGATTTGCGGCGGATTGTTATTGTTGATGATTTTGGCGTTTTCAGCGATAGCCGTCCACGTGAACGCGAATTGATCGGCTGTGGCCGGAACGGATGCGTGTGCAACGTGGCACTTATCATGGCTGAACCGCGTGTGAGGGAGGCCTATGCCGGTCCCGCACCGCTGATGGTATAGTCCGAGCGCATAGGTGCGAGCAAAGGCCATCGCGATCCCTTCGTTGATCAGGAACGGAAGTGAACCGCCCAATCCCGGCACGACCAACCGGTATTCTCCCGGCGTGTTAAATGAGGTGAAGTTCGCTTCGTAAACCTTTTGGTAAGGCGTGGGGGAATAGGTGTAACCGCTATCCAGACGCGAGGTCAGAGTGCCTTGGAACACCTGTGCCCCTGTTGCTGCATCCACCAGCTTGAATCCGGCGCCGGACGGGATATTCATCTCTCCCATGCTGCCCGAGTAATAACCGACCATGGCCTTTTTCACGTGGTTGGGCATGTAGCCCTCCTGATTCACGTGAATGGCCGGGCTGTAGCGAAGTGGATCGGTTTTCGCCGTGAACTTCATGGTCGAGTTCCACAGAGTGCCGCTTGGGTTCTTCACTTCGATCACCTGGTTATCCGAGACAGGTGAGGAGAGCTGCAGATACATTGAGTTCTCGATTCGCAGATCGTAACCTGCGAGCGAAGCGTAGAGAGGGCGGCGCTTGAAACCAACGGACGCCACGCCCACGGATTTGCCGTCGGCAGTCACAGCGAACGCGCCGCTTGCCGGTGTCTGGAACTGGCCATTGGCATCAACCAGGTCCCACGCCGTTACGCGTGCCGGATCAGGTTGTTTGGTATTGATGAGTTTCAACTCGAGCAGATTGGGTGAGAGCACATGGAGTGTGTGATCTCCAACCTTTGGCAATTCTGGCGTGATATAATCAATCGCGCTCACATCAAGGACGTTGGTGCTCGGAACCGTGTTAGTCACGGTCGGGGTTGTATTGGTCACAACCGGGGGATTGTTTGTTACTACAGGCGGCGGGGTATTGGTGACCACCGGCGGATTGTTGGTTGTCACCGGAGGCGTGTTTGTGAGCTGTCCGGTCGTTTTGCCTGCATAATCCCAGGTTACTCGGCCATCGTATTGGCTAAAGGCCATCCCATTCAAAGTCTTACCTTCCAGGCCGACCTGGCTGGCGGGCACCTGAAGCAACACCCATTTGCCCGTGGCTGGAAGAGGCCCCACGTAGCGCCTGGTCGATGAACCGTCGGCTCCATACTGAATCCGGTTTGCTCCCCAGTACGCCCGGTGCTCCCATGTGCCGTCATTCCACTGCAGCATGATCTGAGATGGAGGATTCGAGGGATCAAGATAGGCGTATGCAAATAGGCTCTCGCCAGATCCGACCGTTAGCTTCTGGCTGGCATCGTAGAAATAATGCTGGTGCAATCCGGAGCTCACGCTCGATTGATGTGAGCGCGTGCCAGCGAGCGGGGCAGGGGAGGCTTGAACCCAGTTCCAGGAATCCCCGCCGTCCGCACCCGACTTGGCGCCCGAGGGGAGATTGTCATCCACCCATACTGCCACGGAGTTCGTGGGAGCTGGGGTAGGGGTGTTGGTGCTTCCGCCCCCAGAAGGCGCAGACATTGTTGCTTTCCCGGCACAGTCCCAGGAAGCCTGTCCGCCGTAGAGGCTAAGGGCCATGCCCTTGACCGTACGGCCTTCCAAATTGACCTGGCTGGCAGGAACTTCAAGACGCACCCACTTGCCACTTGCAGGCAAGGAGCCCATGTAGCGACGGCCTGCGGTATCGGTTGTGCCGTAGCCAATGCGATTCTCGCCCCAATAAGCCCTGTGATCCCATGATCCATCATTCCATTGAAGCATCACCTGACTCGGAAGGTTTGCGGGATCCAGGTAAACATAAGCAAAGAGAGTTTCGCCTGCCCCCACGTTCAATCCAGCCGTCGCGCCACTGAAAAAGATCTGGTGCAGCCCGCCTGCTGCGGAGGACTTCACTGCTTTGTTGCCGGACAGTGGTGCTGGAGCAGCGTCGATCCAATTCCATGTGTCGCCACCTTCAGTGCCTGAGATCGCCCCAGCGGGGAGGGTATCTTCCATCCAGACCACACTATTTGTGAGGACAGGTGGTGTGTTGGTAACGGGGTTCTGAACAGGCGGGTTGGTTACTGTGCCGGAGCTTTTCCCGGCGAGATCCCAGATGACTCGGCCATCATAGGTCGAAAACGCCATTCCGTTCAGCGTCCGGCCTTCCAATCCGACCTGGCTGGCTGGCACTTCCAGGCGCACCCACTGACCCGTGGCCGGCAGCGGCCCCATGTACCGGCGTCCGGCAGTGCCATAAATCCCATAGGAGATGTAGTTCTCACCCCAATAGGCCCGGTGGTCCCATGTGCCATCGTTCCATTGCAGCATGATCTGCCGGGGTGGATTTGCCGGATCAAGGTAAACGTAGGCGAACAGTTTGTCGCCGGTGCCTACCGGGAGGGTTGCTGATGCACCGGAAAAGTAATGTTGGTGCAGCCCCGATGCGATGGTCGAGGGATGAGCTTTGCTGCCGGCCACAGGAGTCGGATTGGAACTCGTCCAAACCCAACCGTCGCCGCCATCGGCGCCCGCCTGAGCGCCAGCAGGCAGAGCATCATCTATCCAGGCGACCTGCGTCCCTACATTAGTGGACGGATTGTTGTTGGAAGGCGAGTTCGTTGCGCCCGAGCCGGTGTTGTTCGTGTTGGTATTGACAGGCGGGTTCGTTACAGAACCGGTGCCTGTG
This sequence comes from uncultured Verrucomicrobiota bacterium, assembly GCA_942493075.1. Lineage (GTDB taxonomy): Bacteria > Verrucomicrobiota > Verrucomicrobiia > Limisphaerales > UBA8199 > JBBQYD01. Next base: position 3,114,959 of record OW818681.1, read on the forward strand.
CCGGTTGTAAAGGCACCCTGGCTCAGGTTGTAATAGCTGCCGCTTGCGGAGGTCTCCAGTTTCAAAGCGCGAACCATGTAAGCCTGCGTGCCGGATGCAGACGTATCCAGCCAGGATGTTCCGACAACAGGCGTGGAGGTCAGCCGAGTGAATGGGCCATTGGCTGTTGGGGCACGATAAATGTAATAACCAAGCACTGTGTCCTTGGACGCTGCCCAGGTAACCTGAACTCCGCCGCTTGCCGTTGAAGCCGCCGCGCTGCTTGCGGGTCCGACCGGGTGCATGCGCAGCGCCGGGTCGCCCATCAGGGCCACGTGCGTGTGGCCGGCCACGCTATTGATTTGGTTCCGATAGAGCCCATTAGCCCCGTTATTCTGCGTCAGGCGCGAACCGAATCCGATCGGTTCTCCCAGAGCCATGTGGTGCAAGTACCAATGGGGACGTCCAGCCCAGGCACTGACAAGGCCGTAGGTCGGAAGGGCCAGGACTGATCGCATGATGTTGTCTTCCGAATCCCAGTCGCCCAACCAGCTTCCAAAGAAAAGGGTGAAGGCTGCCTTGATGTTGTTCTGATACAGCTCGGTCGTCGTGACGTCGTTGTAAGGTCCAGCGGTCCCGAGTCCGCCCATGCTGGTGTAGGTGCCGGCGCCGCAGCCGTAAGCCCACAGGTAGCTGTTCGCCGCGAGTTGTGAAATCCAGGTGCCTTTGTCGGGAGTGAAGCTAATGTTGTTCGCTCCGAAGAATGGTGCGAAGTTGCGCCAACCGCTGGCAGCGAACGCTTCTCCATCACGGGTCCCGAAGAAGTCGCCCACGAGCGCGCGGCGAGGCAAATCCAATTCCTTGTGGCGGAACTTGTGATCCTTTGCGAGATAGTTGCGGAGCAGTTCAAGCTCGCTCGGGAATGTGGCTGGCCCGCCCCAGGAGGTGCGGCCCGGCATATTCGCCAGATCCACCCGGCCAACCATCAATTCGAGCGCGCTGGGCAGCACAGCCTGATCGAACTTGCCATCGCCCGGCACGTTGCGTGTTCGGGCATCGCTTCCACCACTATTGTTGACCGAGTTGTCGGTCCAGGTCCCATCCATATCCCCGTAGAACGCATCGCAGGGCCAGGCACCATAATGCTCAGGAGCGTGCCCGTCCGGCACCATGTTGCCAGAGTAGGGGACCGGCACACGGCCAAACAGGAAAACGCTCTTAACGTTTTGCGGGTCCGCGTTGTACTGGGCCTTGATCAGCTCCTTCACAGTCGTTACAGAATCATTCCGGTTCACATCCAGACGAATCACCGTCCAGCCGTCACCGGTTAGATCCTGATGCAGGCGTCCTAGTTCGCTAGCCAACTGACCAGCGTAGGTCTTGTCCACTACCAGCAATAGTTTGCCTCGGTTCTCACTGGGAGCCACCTTGATGCCCCCATAGAGATAACCATACCCCGAATAAAGCGAGGTGCTTTTGACCACTTGATACTCATAAGCGGTGCCTACACTAACGCTGCTATCGGTGTAAGTTGTGGTTGTGCCCGGCAAGGTTGTTCCGGTGCCCCAGGAAGTCGCACCCGGGGCTTTGCGATAAATGGTATAGCTGTTAGGCATCATGTAGCTGTCTTGCGGCCACGCCAGCGTGACCCGTGCAGGTGATTCCTGCACAGTCGCACTCACTTGAACCGAGAACTCCCATGTGCTCTCCACGGCGCCGACCTTGAAGGTCAGACCCAGTAGAAACAGCAAAGTCGAAACGACACTAATTGCTTTTCGCATACTGCTGTCACTTTGGAGAAAAGCCCTTCTCGGCAGAATCGGCGGGATTCGCTTAAACCTGTCGGACACCCCAGAACAGTTTTGTCGGGGTTCGTCTGACATCTGGGGTTAAGCGTTGCATTCGAAGTCGCCCGAGCAGCTTGCGAATGTGCGGAAAAGGGAGGTTATTCAGGCTTTTTCGCCTGAATTCGCACTTTGCGATGAATACGCCGAGCAGGCCTGGCGTCTAAACTATGCTGCTGTGCTGTGCTTCTCTGGGTTGTTCTCACGATAAGAATCAAGGGTCTGACCCCGTTGAGACCGGGTGCTCCAGACCTGAGTGTAGACTCACGTATGAAGAAATTCTTTGTCTTATTAGCATCGGCGACCCTGCTGGCAGCCTGTAGCGAAAACTCCGGCACTGGCGGCGGCGAAAGCGGAACCGGTAGCGATACCAGCTCCAGTTCACAAAGCGCTTATGACAGCAGCTCCGGCTCTACTGGGTTGTCCAGTACGAACTCGGCCATTGGCTCCGGCCTGGACAGCTCACTTGGCACCAGCACCAACTCTCAGGGCGCCAGCGATACACTCACCGGGAGCAGCACGGGAACGAATGGCATACAGTCGGATACCACCGGCGTTACCCCTGGAATTGATACAAACTCGGCGACGGGCAGCAGCAGCTCCGATGGCACTCAGCAGCCCTAATCCGAGCATTTGACTCAACCCGAAGCTTCGGGCGGCCGGGTGAGGCGGCAGGCGTCTCACCCATTTTTTTACCCCTGGCCCGGCAGAGGCGCACTCGTCACAAACCAAAGGAGATTGCCTATGGCACACACTCGTTCTGCACAGAAGAACCTGACTCGAAGAGATCCACGAAAGGCTTATACAAAAGCTCCGTTCCCCGCTCAAAGGCAACCTTTCCCAGGGTATGAGCGACAATTGGAGCCTCCCGCCGATCATGGGGAGGAAAGCTATAAAGGACACGGCCGCCTTGAAGGCAAGGCCGCTCTGATTACCGGCGGTGATAGCGGAATCGGACGAGCCGTTGCCATCGCTTTTGCACGGGAAGGGGCCGACGTTGCCGTGTCGTGTCTGCCCGAAGAGGAGCAGGACGCGCGTGAAACAATCCGCTGGGTGGAACGTGCTGGAAGAAAGGCTTTGTATTTGCCGGGTGATATCCAAAAACCCGCTCTTTGCACGAAACTAATCGAGAAAGTCATCGGCAAACTTGGGCATATCGACATCCTGGTTAACAACGCCGCTTTTCAAATGACCCATGATGAGATTCAAGGCTTTACTGATAAGGAATTCGACCGCACGGTGCGCACGAATCTGTACGCCATGTTTTACCTTTGCCGGGCAGCCGTTCCGAAAATGAAGAAGGGCGGTGTCATTATTAACACAGCGTCGATTCAAGCGTTCGATCCAAGCCCTAACTTGCTTCCCTATGCAATGACCAAAGGCGCGATCGTCACCTTCACGAAAGCACTGGCCAAAATGGTGATCAAGCAAGGGATTCGTGCTAATGCGGTAGCACCTGGTCCCGTGTGGACACCTCTGATTCCTTATTCGATGCCGCAAAAGAAGATTCAGAACTTTGGCAACAACACCCCGCTGGAGCGCACAGCCCAGCCGGCTGAACTAGCGCCGTTATATGTGTTCCTAGCCTCGACTGAATCGACCTATGTCACCGGTGAGGTTTTTAGCGCCACCGGAGGCCGATCACCGGTTTGATACTTGTCTCATCTGCTTCGTTGTGATTTCTGCGCGGGTCTCCTCGCCAAGAACCTAACCTCCAGGGACGAAATAGCAACAGACTGACTTGTTAAAAAGGGTGCGGCTAAAAGTGGATAAAACTCATAACTCAGAACCACAAACAGAGAAAGCTTGGGTTAAGCACCCGATTCCTTTTAATGCTATATGTGATATCTTCTTATATGTTAATTCAGGCACCGAAGAAATTGGGACTGGTTAACGCCTCGCAAGAGGGTTGGACCGATCACGTTCATGAGCACATTGAGAGTGGGACTAATTTCCTGCTGCTTCTCCCAAAAGATCCGGAACAGGTTCGTTTGTTTTGCCAATGCTTCGGCTTGCCGGACCAATGCCAGCCCAGGAATCTTACGCAATCAGATTTCTTTCTGCTTACTCAATTCGTTGAACCGGACGTCTTCGATATGGTGCTTGAGAGATGCGATGAGCGTCACCAGCTCATCTTTGTTGAGCAGATAGATTTTCCAATTAATCGTCCGCCCAAGCTCAAGCACTTTGTGCTTTACTCACCAGTCCTGGGCATTATTTCCCAACACGAGCACATCAATCCTGCACGGGAGGCCTTGAACCAGTGGCAGGACAATGCCTTTGGCGGGCCTCCACAACCCGAGGCAGCCGTTTACTACTTCATCAGGGGACGATGGAAGCTGTTCGAAGGCGGTCGGCCTGACTAGGCAGCCGGAGACTGCGCTGCGAGCTCGCTGGCAAGGGCAGGGGAGTGCGCTATTTGCTCTCGATGATCGATACCTGATTCGTTGTGTTCAAAACGATCTGAGGCTTCTCCCGATACTCGGTGATCTTGCCGGTGACAGCCAAATTCTTTCCCTCGAATTTTTTGAGATCGGAGAAGAGATTAGTCTTGGCCGCGAACACCACCGCTGTGAAGGTTTGTTTAGGAAATCTGTCGTCGAAGTTCAAGCGCACCAATTTGTCATTGGCATAAACCTCAGCAACTCGGCCGGTGACCACACATGTTGATCCGATAAAATCCTCCGCCTTGCTCGCCGCCACCGTGCGGATCGGCTCCTTGGTCTCCTGGGCGAACACCATCGTTCCCAAAGCAGAAGCGATCAGCGCCAAAACTATCAGACAACGTTTCATATACGGTCTGCTCATAACCCGCCAGGGCTCGGCACGCAAGGCAAACCTGCGAATTTCTAAAGCATCCGATGGACCAACGCCGCGAGCGCCCCTCCTAACAAAGGTGCAGCTATAGGCACCCATGCGTAGCCCCAATCGCTATCCCGCTTTCCCGGAATCGGGAGCAGCGCGTGCGCTACCCGCGGACCCAGATCACGCGCTGGATTAATCGCGTAACCCGTGGTTCCACCCAATGAGAGCCCAATCGCGAATACCAACAACGCCACTGGCAGCGCGCCCAACGTGCCTAAACCAATCGTTACTTCTACACCAGACTCGGCAGGCAATTTGAACTTCGCATCGGTCATCAGAAACACCGGGAGCACGAGGAGGAACGTTCCCATCACCTCGCAGAAAAAGGCCTGTCCCTGTTGGCGGATGTTCGGTGCGGTGGAGAAACAGGCGAGCTTCAGATTTGCGTCCTCAGTGGCCTGGAAGTGTGCCCTGTAGAAAAAGTACACCAGCGCACCACCAACTATGCCACCTAACAATTGTGCGAGAATGTAGCCTGCCACTTTAGTTCCTGCGAACTTGCCTGCAACGGCCATCGCCAGCGTAACGGCTGGGTTCAGGTGCGCGCCGCTTGCTGCCTGTGACGCAAAAACACCAATGAAGACCGCCAAGGCCCAGCCTGTAGCAATCACGATCCAGCCTGACTGATTTCCCTTCGTGCGGGATAGCACTACGTTTGCCACTACGCCATTGCCGAAAATCACCAGGATGGCTGTGCCAATAAACTCTGCGAGATAAGGATTCATGGTATGCATTTTAATAGCGAAAGCTTAGGATCTGGAATCCCAGTTGCGAGCGCGGTCGAGCGCTTGCGTCCAACAGGAGCGCCGCTGGGCTCGTTCATCCGCAGACATAGACGGGTCGAATTGACGATCCACCTGCCAGACTGATTTAAGCGCGTTCACATCCGGCCAATAGCCGACGCCCAGGCCTGCCAGATACGCCGCCCCTAAAGCCGTCGTTTCTACAATGCGGGGCCGCACGACCGGCACTCCAAGTATATCTGCCTGGAATTGCATGAGCAGGTCGTTGGAGCACGCTCCACCATCCACTCGAAGCTCATTCAGCGGCAGACCGGAATCCTGCCGCATCGCATCCAGGACATCTGCCACTTGGAAAGCGATGCCCTCAAGGGCCGCTCGGGCGAGGTGACCGGAAGTCGTTCCGCGGGTCAAACCGGCGATCGTTCCACGCGCATACTGATCCCAGTGCGGCGCTCCCAACCCTGCGAAGGCGGGCACGAAGTAAACGCCTCCCGAATCCGGAACCGTGCGCGCGAGGGCTTCCACTTCGGATGAGGATTTTATTAGGCCCAAGCCGTCTCGAAGCCATTGCACTACAGCGCCAGCAATAAAAACGCTTCCCTCCAGAGCATAATCCGTCCGACCGTCACGCTTCCATGCGACAGTGGTCAGCAAGTTGTGCTTTGAAGGGGCAGGGGAGGTCCCTATGTTCATCAGCATGAAACAGCCGGTTCCATAGGTATTTTTCGCTAGGCCGCGTTCCAGGCAGTTTTGCCCAAAGAGCGCTGCCTGTTGGTCCCCTGCTATACCGGAGATCGGAACTGGTGTGCCAAAATGACTCGCACTGGTCCGTCCGAATACTTCACTTGAGCTGCACACACGTGGCAATAACTCTCGCGGGATATCCATTAGCTTCAAGAGCTCATCATCCCACGTCCCGGATGAAATATTGAAAAGCATGGTGCGGGACGCATTCGTAACATCCGTAAGATGCTCTGTACCAGATGTTAACTTCCAAATAAGCCAGGAATCGACAGTGCCGAATGCCAGTTCACCACGCTGGGCGCGTTGTCGTGCCCCGGGAACGCGGTTTAAAAGCCAGTTGAGCTTGCTACCCGAGAAGTAGGCATCGATAACCAGTCCGGTCCGATCCCGTATGAGCTCTGACTTTCCCTGAGCCCTGAGCTCGTCACAAAACTCCGCAGTCCGACGGTCCTGCCAAACGATGGCGTTGTACACGGGGTTACCGGTCTTACGATCCCAAAGAAGCGTCGTCTCTCGTTGATTCGTTATCCCGATGGCTGCAATGTCGGTGCTGGACAATCCTGCGCGAGAAATAGCTTCGCGGGCGACGGTGAGTTGGCTGGACCAGATCTCCTCAGGATCATGTTCGACCCAACCGGGTTGTGGATAGATCTGTTTGAATTCTTTTTGGGCCATGGCGCGGATAGAACCGTCATGGGCAAAGATGATTGCGCGAGAACTGGTGGTCCCTTGATCCAATGCGAGAATGAATGACATAGGGGTGATGTGATTTGGTGGAGTTAGAGCTAAGAGAAGGCGAGCCAGGAGTCAAGGAGCCATTGCGATGGGATTGACTGGTGGAGTTGGCGGAGGAAGCGCACGGGATATAATAGTGCGCACAATATATGTTATATTTACTAGAAATCAATAGCGCCTTTGCTTCGGTGCACCACGAATGGGTCCCAGTCGAGGTGCCCTGGCTCCAGCGTCACGCCAATCGATCCAACGATTCGAAATTGGCATTTGGATTCAGGCCCCAGCCCCCCAGCCCGGTTTTTTGCGTTTTTGGAATTGCTATAAACGTGACAACTGATACCTTCGGGCCTCCGGATAGGGACACTCAAATGCCAAAGAAGTCACAGACTACTTCGATAAACCTGACGTACCCGGCCCAGTATGTTACTTCCAGCATGGTGAACCGTTTGCACCTGCAACGTGAAGAGGGGTTTGTGATCGCCAGCTTTGGCTTGGTTGCGTCAAATCTGTTGATTGACCAAGCCTGTTTTGTGATTCCCAATTACACGATCCGCTCGCAAAGTGAGAATCTGGTCCCGTACTCAGACCGGCTCACCCATTCGAATATTTCGCCTCCAGAGTGGACTCCCGTGATTCAGAGAGTTGAGAAAGGGGGTCTGAACGTAAACTTATTGTCCTCTTTTCCGGTGGTTGATTTCATTCATGTAACGCACTGGGAGGATGTGCATGCAGAGATCTGTTTTTGGAATTATTCGAGGGGGCGAATGGGCGACTTCCTTCGTGCAGGAGCAAAGGAAGGTTATTCAACCTGGGGAGTGGCGATGCTCCGTTGCGATGTCAATCTGCAGCGCTCCTTTCTTGTGGGCCTTTATGATTCATTTGACTTATGAGCATCCAGGTCCTAACAGCGAGAGCTTTCGCCAGTTCTTTGCTTGCCATTTCAGTTACTGATAGTGTTACGACTGACTCCTTGGTTCCAGTTGAAAGCATCTCTCAGTGTGAAAGTAGCGTAAAGGCGCCCATCAGCACCAGCGCCATGGCTACCAGCGTCAAGGCTAACCACAATGAGACATGGTCAGCAAAGAAGAACCTACGGTTTAAGGAGCTCGTGCGGGCTGAAGCTTTAGGCAAGATAGGCATTGAAGAAATAGCAGAACTTGAGAAGCTCACCCGTTTGAGGAGGTTTGAAAAGTACCCCCGATCGGCTGACGAGATACTTTGGCAGAGGCAGCAGCAGAAGCTAACACAACAACTACTGCAGTCATTGGAAGAGTATGTCGATTTCCACAGCTCCACCGCGCGTATTACGTAAACGGGTTCCAAAAAAAGTGCTCCTAAAATCCACGTATCGACATGCGTGGCCCGATTTGATGATAGATTTTGAGGAGCGCTGTGCCTATTCGATGCAGCACATCTCAAGAGCTGGCGGCCGAACGAATATGGAGGTTGATCATTTTAATCCGAATAAGAAGTCGGAATCGATTCAACAATACTCAAATCTCTTTCTGTCAAGCAGCCACTGCAATCGCGCCAAGCGCGATCTTTGGCCGACTAACAAGGACAGAAGGATGGACATCCGTTTTTTGAATTGTTGCGAGGAGAATGACTACGGAACACATATCTTCGAAGACCCAGACACTCATGAGGTGGTAGGGATCACTCCTGCAGGCAAGTTCCACGTCCGGTGCTGTGACTTAAACGCTGATCATCTCGTCAAGGAGCGTGCTGACCGCGCTAAATTCTGGGAGAAGCTTGATTCAAGTCCGATCAGCCTTAAAGAGACAACCGACTGGGCATTGCCAGAGGCGGCCATTATGCTGAGAACGGTTGCTCAGAAGATGATCCACAAAATCCCTTATCTTTCGGGGAAACAGTTGGAAAAGCACCGCGCTCTAAAGGCAGCATTGGCGCTCTTCGATCTATAGCGTTTGAGCTTAATGAAACAGGAGCAGCAAAGTTCCGTACCCATACAGGCTCGAAGCCCGTGCGAGACTCACCGCCTCTTTCGATCGTGGCGTCACTCCCCTGCTTCTTACTTTTGGCCTCCCCCTACCCGGCTGTTCTTGATCACCTGATCGTACACCTTCACGTAGTCCTCCGCCGTCCGGCCCCAGGAGAAATCGGCTGTCATTGCATTCTTCCGATACGCGGCAAAAAGCTCAGGCTCCTGATACAACGCCAGAGCCTTTTGGATTGCCTTTGCCAATGCCGCGCCGCTGTATTCGCTGAACTTAATTCCGTTCGCCAATCCAGGATTCTCACGCAAGTCGATAACCGTATCGTCCAAGCCGCCAGTCGTTCGGACGATTGGAATTGTCCCATACCGCAGGCTGTACATCTGGTTGAGCCCGCACGGCTCGAACCGGGACGGCATCAGAAAGAAGTCTGACCCAGCCTCGATCCGATGAGACAACGCGAGATCGAATCCGACCTTTACCGACATCTTCTGGGGATACTGGCGCGCAAGTGCCTCGAAGGCGCGCTGATATGTCGGAGAGCCCGATCCCAGTACGGCCACCTGCATGTCGGATTGTGCCAAAGTGGTTTGCAGCGCGATGAGGCAAATATCCACGCCCTTTTGCTCGACCATTCTTCCAATGTTGCCGAATAAAGCCACGTTGGGATTCCTCGGCAACCCGAGTTCGGCCTGGAGCTCGCCCTTATTGCTGGCTTTGCCTGTGGGATCTTCCAGGGAGAAAGGTTTGACCAGGTACGGATTCTCCGCTGTATTCCACTCGTCGTAATCAACTCCATTAATAATTCCTGTCAGAACGGGTTGTCGCTGCCTCAAAAGGCCATCCAGACCACATCCGTATTCCTCGGTAGTGATTTCGCGAGCGTACCTCGGGCTAACGGTGGTGATGGCATCCACAGAGGCAATCCCTGCCTTCAGACAACTGAGCTGGCCATAAAACTCGGCCATTTGGGGACTGAAGTATTCCCAGGGAAGGTTCGTTAGTGGAAAGCACCAGGACGGGAACAGTCCTTGATAAGCCAGGTTGTGAATGGTCAGGCAGACGGGCGGAACGGCTTCCCAGCCAGGCTGGCGGCGTTGGTGGGCAAGCAGCAGACCAGCCATTCCAACTTGCCAATCGTGCAAATGAACCACTTCTGGGGCTTTAGAAAGGTGCAGCGCCAAATGCGCAGTCACCTTGGACAGGAATAGAAACCGTTCCGCATTGTCGGCATAATCCACGCCGTCTTTCTGGTATAGGCCGGAGCGTTGGTAAAATTCGGGTTGTTCCAGGAAGTAGATCGTGAGCCCAGGATGCGGATTGAGGGTCCAAAGTTCGCCAGAAACACGACGCACACCCAACGGGACGTCGATGGGCAATGGGCAGCGTTGCAGACTGGGATAACGCTCGCGGATGCCGGCATAGAGCGGGGTGAGGAGCGAAACCTCGTGCCCTGCCCTCCCCAACGCCTTGCCAAGAGCTCCAACCATGTCGGCGAGTCCACCCGTTTTCGAGTAAGGATGAACTTCGCCGCTGGCCAGGAGAATTCTCATGAGATTAAGTCGTCAGCTGGGCCGCTTGATGGCTTCAGTGCGGATATAAGGCTGCAAGGCTTTCGGAATCAGAACGGAGCCGTCTGGCTGCTGATGCGTCTCAACCAATGCCACGAAAAGCCGGGCCAGGGCCGTGCCGCTGCCGTTCAGGATATGAGGAAAGACGTTCTCTCCCTTTTCGGTTTTGTAGCGAAGATTCATCCGGCGAGCCTGGAAGTCCTCGCAGTTTGAAACGCTGGAAACCTCCAGGTAAGCCCCCTGCCCTGGCGCCCAAACCTCAATATCGAACGTCTTCGCGCTGGCAAATCCCATATCACCCGTGCACAGAAGCACCACGCGGTAGTGCAACCCCAGGGTTTGAAGAATCCGTTCCGCATTCGCGAGCATGACTTCCTGCTCGGCATAACCATCCTCTGGCTTAACTATCTTAATCAGCTCAACCTTATCGAACTGGTGCACCCGGATCATGCCACGCGTGCCTACGCCGCGGCGGCACCGGCTTCCCCACGGAAACATGGCGTGTAGGCGCAATAGCGGATTGGAAGCTGTTTCTCCGCCAGGATTTCCTCGCGATGAATGTTGGCGACGGGCGTCTCGGCAGTCGGAATGAGGTAAAGTTTTCCGAGGGTGGAATCATCGAGCCCTTCGCGAACCGCATAATATTGGTCAGCGAATTTGGGGAACTGTCCCACTCCCTGGAGACACTGAGGACCAACCATCAGCGGAGGGGCGACCTCAGTGTAACCATGCTCGTTAGTGTGAAGATCCAGCATATACTGAATCAATGCGCGTTCCAGGCGGGCACCCCAGTTGGTGTAAAGCAGGAAACCGCTGCCCGAAAGCTTGGTTGCTCGCGCGAAATCGATCAGCCGCAGTTCTTCGCAAATCTGCACATGCGATTTCGGCTGAAACGAAAAGGATGGTTTTTCGCCAAACATCCGGATGACCGGATTGTCCTCAGCGGATTTGCCCGGCGGCACACTCTCGTGGGGCAGGTTCGGAATGGCCAGCAGGAGCTGATCACGCGCCGCTTCGGCTTCCGCGGCTTGCTTGTCCAACTGTGCAATGCGGTCACCCAGGTCCCGGGTTTCGGCTTTCTTGGCTTCGGCTTCCGCGGTCTTTTTCTGTCCCATCAACGCGCCGATTTCCTTTGAAACCCGGTTGCGCAAGGATTTGAGGGATTCCACTTCACTGAGAGCCTTCCTGCGAGCCTCATCCAGACGCAGCAATTCATCGATATGCGCCTCATCCCCCGCGCCGCGTAAAGCCAGGCGCTGCCGAACGAAATCCGACCTGTCCCGAACCTGTTTGATATCCAGCATCGGCGCATTATAAGTGCAGAGTGCTGCGGCACAAGGAGGAAGGACCCGAAAATATCCTACTCACCTGCTGCGATTACCAGTCATGTTTTTTTGTGCTCGAAATCTGAAAGCGCTTCTGGCCTCATAATGCCCATGAAGAAATCTCCAGGTACCACATCGATGAGCCGCCGTCATTTTCTCGCCACTGCTGGTGTGCTGCTGGCCATGCCGACCCTGGTGCCCGCAAGTGCGTTAGGACGTGGTGGGCGCCCTGCCCCCTCCAGTCGGATAACCATGGGAGTTTTAGGCTGGGGAATGATGGGACCGGGCAACACTGATGAATTCCTGAAGCAGAAGGATTGTCAGGTCGTTGCCGCTTGCGACATTGACCAGAGGCATCTCAAGAGCGCGCTAAGCAAGATCAATGGTCACTACGGAAACCAGGACTGCAAATCATATACCGATTTTCGCGAGCTGATGGACCGCAAGGATATCGACACGGTGATGCTTGCCGTGCCCGACAATTGGCACGCCCTTACCGCCGTCTATGCGGCCCGGCACAAGAAGGATATCTACGGCGAAAAGCCCCTGGCTCGCACGATTTCAGAACAACAAGCCATTGTAAAAGCCGTTCAAAAGAACAAGTGCATCTGGCAAACGGGCTCCTGGCAGCGGTCTCAAGGGTCATTCCGGAAAGCCGCTGAGATCGTCCGGAACGGCATGATCGGCAAGCTGACCCGTGTGGAAGTCGGGTTGCCCGCCGGACACCACGATTTTGCCGGAACGAAGGACAAGATGTCGATCACTCCTCCTCCTGCACACCTGGACTATGAAATGTGGATCGGCCCTGCCGAGATGGAGCCCTACATTGAAGGCCGGATTCACATGAACTGGCGCTGGAATTATAACATTGGCGGCGGCCAGTTGCTGGACTGGATCGGCCACCACTGCGATATCGCCCATTGGGGAATGGATGCGGATGCCTCGGGCCCAATGGAGATTGAAGGGCATGGAGAGTTTCCGCCCAGGACGGCTATCTGGAACACGGCTACCAAATACCGTGTTGATCTCGCCTATCCCGGCGGCGTTAACATGGTGATCGCAGGGGGCCACTCCGACATCCGGAGCGGGACCAAATGGATTGGCACGGATGGTTGGGTTTGGGTGGACCGCGAGGGATTCGATGCTTCAAATCCGGACTGGTTTGCAGGCATTCCCGATGACAAATACAAGGTGAAGCTTTACAAGTCCAATAGCCACCATCGCGATTTCCTGGATTGTGTCAAAAGCCGTAAGCCCACCATTACACCCGTGGAGACGGCGCATCATTCGGCCATTCCTGGTCATTTATCGCTGATTTCAATGCTAGTCGGGCGCCGTATCCGATGGGATGCGAAACGAGAAAAGATCTTGGGAGACCGGGAGGCGTCTAAACTCCTTACCCGGCCTTATCGTTCGCCCTGGAAACTCTGAGCGCCGTCACAAAACCCATGCAATCGCTTTGAACAGTGCCACAACAATGCCAATACTACCGGCCACTAACCCGAGAATGCTGGCGAAACCGCCGCGAACGTTTGGAGAAAGTGACAGCACAACTCCTATGATGCCGCTGATGATCGCCACGACAGCCAGCGCAAAGCCCAGAAAGGCGCCGGTGAACAGGCTGATGATCGCAGCAACGATGGCGATGATGGACGGCAGGCTATAGCTTGGTCGAACTTGTGTCTCCATGGGATAACCCTAGGTATCCGTAGCGAAACGAACAATAAGGCCAACCCTCCATAATCGCATGTGGCTGGCCCACCCAGCTTATGAAACAACAATCGCGCAGGTCATTTCTGAAGCTCGGCACCGCCGCCGCACTGGGATGCAACTTTCTTCCCGGCACACTGTTTGGTGCAGCCTCCCCGCATAATAAGCTGAACATTGCTGCGATCGGCATCGGAGGCATGGGACAGGCCGATGTTGCAGCCCTTGCTCCCGGCAACAATCTCGTAGCGCTGTGCGATGCCGACTGGGCGCGCGGGGCAGAAACATTCAAGAAGTATCCCAACGCCCGCCGGTTCAAAGATTACAGGCGGATGTTCGACTCCATGGAGAAGGAGATTGATGCTGTGCTGGTTGCCACTCCCGATCATTTCCACGCCGTTGCTGCCATGGCGGCCATTCGCCGAAAGAAGCATGTCTATTGTGAAAAGCCTCTCGCGCACAGTGTCTGGGAGGTGCGAGAGTTGATGAAGGCCGCGCGGAAATATAAAGTGGTTACTCAACTGGGCAACCAGGGACATTCCTTCGATTCCATCCGGACATTTTGCGAGATGATCTGGGATGACGCCATCGGGCCGGTGCACACGATTTATGCCGGGGCCAAGGCTTTCAACTCGGCCTTGGACGACTTGCCCAGCCTCAAGAACCGATTCGAGATCCCGAGCGAGCTCGATTGGGACATCTGGCAAGGTCCCGCCGAAGAGCGGGATTACAATCCAGCTTTTTTACCGGCGAAATGGCGCGGCTGGACGGCCTACGGGACAGGAACAGTGGGCGATTGGGCATGTCACGTTGTTGATCCTGTGTTTTGGGCTTTGGACCTGGGAGCCCCATCCACAATCACTGCAGAGGTTAAGGATTATGATCCAACGGTGCATGGCGCCACTTTCCCACGTGGCGAGTTGATCACCTACGAGTTCCCTGAGAAGAAGAACCGTAAGTCGGTTACTCTGCACTGGCATAGTGGCTCAGTGCGCATACCACGTCCCCCGGAGTTTGAAGCAGACGAAAAGGACATCGATATCGGCGCTGTTGTAGTTGGTGAGCGAGGCAGTATCGTTTATGGCTCCCATGGCGCGAGCCAGCCTCGGCTGATTCCTGAGGCCAAAAACCTGGACTATAAGCATCCAGCCAAAACCATCCCACGGGTAAAGAGTCACCACAAAGACTTCCTGGATGCCATTCGGGAAGGCAGGAAATCCGGGTCGGATTTCAGCTATGGCGGGCCGCTTACCGAACTGGCTTTGCTCGGTGTGATTGGGATTCGCCTCGCTGGTCAGAAACTTGTATGGAACGGCTCCAAAGGACGATTCGAGAACTCGGCAGAAGCCAACACCTACCTGAAGCCGCATTTCAGGCAAGGTTGGAAACTGTAATTGCTGTTCCTAACCGTTGGCCGCCGTCTTGGCTGCTTCGATGAGCTCCCAGAATTTTGGATTCTGCTGGAGCGCCTCGTCTTCCTCCATCTTAAGGCCGGAACGGAACAGGAAATCCTTGAGAGTGTGACGGTTTAGAATTCGATGAACGACGCAACCCAGATCGTGTTTCTCGAAGTAAACGCGGTAATCCCCGACCCGGAAACGATGGAGGATGCGACCGGCACGCTCGAGTTTACCGAAGTCATCGGCCTCGGTTTTCATCAGTTGATGCGGCAAGCCCCGGAATTCACCCAGGATTTGGAGTTGCAGTTCTTTCGGCATGCGCGCCAATTCGGCCGCACTGGTCGGGTTAAAGATGATCTGGAACGTCCGCATATTGTTTTTCGAACTCGCGTGGCATGCTACACCAATGGAGTTTGCAATCAAGGCAAAGGGAAATCGGCAGAGTCGGCATGAGGCAGTATCCGAATATTCAGGAAGGCTATTCGCAAGTTTGATTTTCCATCTGGCTGCCTCATAATTCTGGCATCATGAGGATTGCCTGTGTGCTGGCTCGATCGGATCGTGGCTCCATTTCATCAATGGGGCATCAAGCCGTTGAGCACAGCGCTGCTTCTCACCTTAACAAGGATCTCGCATGATTTCGGCGTGGGCCACCGTTTTGCTGGCTGTGCCGGTGCTGTGCCTTGGGCAGATGCTTGTGCGTCGGATACACCTTCTAAATCGATTTAATATACCTGCGCCGGTAGCGGGCGGCTTGATTGTGTCAGTTGTGCTGCTGCTTTGGAACCTCCTGGGAACTCCGGTGCAATTTGAAACGAAGGTTGCAGCCCGCTGGTGGACGTGGCTGGTTACCATTGAGCCGGAGTGGATAAATGCGCCGGTTAAAAGCATCAATCTGCCCTTCCTGGTGGGTTTCTTTACCTGCATAGGACTCAACGCGAGCTGGGCTCTCGCGCGAAAGGGCAGTGTTTACGTTGCCATCTTCCTGGGGTTGGCCAGTCTCCTTGCAGTCCTGCAAAATACTCTTGGGGTCTTGCTAGCCAAAGCTATTGGCATTCCTCCCCTGTTGGGATTGGTGTGCGGGAGTACGACCATGACCGGCGGCCACGGCACAGCAATGGGGTTTGCAGGAGAATTCGAGAAGGCCGGGCTGCATGGGGCCGCAGCAATGGGAATGGCGGCAGCGACCTTCGGCCTGATCGCCGGCGGATTGCTGGGTGGACCAGTAGGGGGCTCACTTATTCGCCGAAACCAACTCAAGCCCAGCGTCCCACCGGCGACTCATCTGGAAGCAGGCGACGCCGCTCCCAGCGGAATACTTGCCGATATTCGAGCTCTATGGATTCTTGGCCAGCCCGCGTTGCGCCATCTCTTGATTTTGCTCGTTTGTGTGAAACTCGGCGCATGGGTGAGCTTCGGCATCCAACAGACAGGCATTACCTTTCCAGTCTATATGGGTGCGATGGTTGTTGCCGTCGTTGTCCGTAACACGTGTGATTACTCCGGCCTGCGATTGCTCCAAACCGAGACGATTGATACATTTGCATCCGTCCTGCTGGGCATCTTCCTGGCCATCGCCATGATGAGCCTAAACCTGGTCGAATTAGCCAATGCGGCTCTGCCGATGCTCATGATATTGAGCTGCCAGGTGATCCTGATGGCCTTGTTTGCCCGCTATGTAACTTACCGCTTCATGGGACGCGATTTTGACGCCGCCGTCATATCCGGCGGGCATTGTGGCTTTGGATTGGGAGCGACTCCCAACGCCATCGCAAACATGAAAGCACTGACGGAGGCGTTTGGTCCGTCACCCAAGGCATTCCTGGTGGTTCCCATCGTTGGGGCTTTCCTTGCTGACTTTGTTAACGCCCTGAATATCACTTTTTTTCTTAACCTGCTGAAACCATGAATAACCGCGTTCGAATCATTTCCTATACTTCTCTTACCCTTCTCCTGCTTTTGACGGCAGGCACGACTCTGCTGGCTCAAGCGATGCGGGGAATGGTTGCCTCCGGGCATCCCATCGCTTCAGAGATCGGCCTGGGGGTTCTGAAATCCGGCGGAAATGCAATTGATGCCGCAGTGGCAACAGGCTTTGCACTGGGGGTTGTCGATGGCCATAACTCCGGGATCGGAGGGGGTTGTTTCATACTGATCCGTCTGGCGAATGGAAAGATTGTTGCCGTTGATGGTCGCGAGACAGCCCCCGCTAAAGCGCATCGGAACATGTTTTTGCGGGATGGCAAAGCAGACACTGCGTTGAGCCAAGCCGGGGCGCTTGCGAGTGGAGTTCCAGGCGAAGTGGCGGCCTTTGATTACGCCTCACGGCATTTTGGCAGATTGCCCTGGAAATCCCTGGTCGAGCCTTCTGTCGTGGTAGCGGAATCAGGATACAGACTGCCGGCAATTCAGGCACGGCGGTTGGAGGCCGTATCAAATGCGATGAGCCGATTTGAAGCCTCACGGCAGGTGTTCTTCAGGAAAAATAAACCGCTCCAGGCTGGTGATCTTTTTAAGCAGCCTGATCTGGCGAGGACCTATCGCCATCTCGCGACTGACGGGGCAAGCTGGTTTTATCGAGGTGGCTTCGCACAGGCTGCGGACAAATGGATGCGCGAAAACGGTGGTCTCCTGGCACTCCCTGATTTCGCAGCATACCAAGTATTACTACGTGAGCCTGTCGAAACAAAATACCGTGGATATCGAGTGGTGTCCTTTCCCCCGCCTAGTTCCGGCGGTGTGCATGTGATTCAAATGTTGAACATGCTGGAGGGGTTTTCCATCAAGCGCATGGATGAAGGCACCCGCTGGCATGTGATGGCGGAAACTATGAAACTGGCTTTCGCGGACCGCGCATATTGGCTGGGTGATCCGGACTTTGCACCTGTGCCGAAAGGATTAGTGGCAAAGGAATACGCCCGCACTCTCGCCCGTACGATCCAACTGGATCGCTCCAGTATCGTGTCAGGGCACGGCACGCCTCCTGATTGGGAGAACTCGGTTTTTGAGAAGCATACCACCCATTTTTCAGTGGCTGACGCCGAGGGTAATTGGGTTGCTTGCACGGCGACGATTAACACGAGTTTCGGTTCAAAGGTGGTGATACCGGGTACCGGGGTGGTCATGAACAACCAGATGGACGATTTTTCTGTTCAGCCAGGAGTGGCCAATGCGTTCGGTCTGGTAGGGGCGGAGGCCAACGCGGTTGAACCAGGGAAGCGGCCGCTCTCAAGCATGAGCCCGACTCTTGTCTTCAAGGGAACACATCCCATCCTGGCTTTGGGCGCTGCGGGTGGGCCGAAAATCATCAGCACAGTCCTTACCGAGTTGGTGCTCATGCTGGATCTTGGACTGACACCCGAGCAGGCGGTGAGCAGCCCTCGCATACACCATCAATGGTCTCCTGACACCCTGGTGGTTGAGGACACCCTGCCCCAGTCTTTGCAGAGCGATCTCGCCCGGCGTGGACACCGGGTCGATGTACAGAAAGCAATTTCGACTTCTCAAATTATCGGTCGCACGAAGGATCGGAAAGGCTTTCAGGGCGGAGCCGATCCGCGAGTTGGCGGGAGCGCCCTGGGTTGGTAGTTCAGCTTTTCGATTTCCATTTTGAAACGCTCATGGTAATCAGGCGTCATGCAAAATCCGTTTTTGTTGCCAGCAACAGCGCTGGTCACCTGTCTCGGCCTGCTCTCCGCCTCGGCTGAGGTGCGTCTTCCGAAAGTCTTTGGCAGCCACATGGTGCTCCAACAAGAGCAACCGCTTGTCTTCTGGGGTTGGGCTGACGCTGGTGAGACCGTCCAAATCCAAGCGGGCGATACCAAAGGGCAAACCAAGGCCAATGACAAAGGTGAATGGAAGGTCGTCCTGCCTGCGCGAAAGGCCGGCGGAGCACCCATCAAGGTCACCGTGTCCGGCTCGAATAAAGTCGAGTTTGACGATGTTCTGATCGGCGAGGTCTGGCTCTGCTCCGGCCAAAGCAACATGGAGATGGGGATCAGTGCATCGAAAGATGCCAAGCAGGAAGTGGCCAATGCAAATCATCCGGAAATCCGCCTGCTCCAGGTGCAGAACCGATGGACCCCGGAACCACAAAAGGATATGGAAGGCGAGTGGAAGGTGTGTTCCCCTAAAACCGTCGCCGAAGGAGGCTGGGGTGGTTTTTCCGCCGCAGGTTATTATTTCGGCCGGGAGTTGCAGAGCACGTTGAAGGTGCCCGTCGGTCTGATTGATGCGACGTGGGGCGGCACACGGATTGAATCCTGGACCCCGCCTGAAGGTTTTGCCCAAGTGCCTGCGTTGGAGAAAGAGTACCAGAAAGTTCGACTGGGCGATCCCCGCACCGATATCCACGTTGAAAAGCTCACCGAGTTTCTCTCACAAACGGAACAGTGGCTGGCCAAGGCCCGAGAGGCGGCACAGAAGCGGGAGATCGCGCCCAATATGCCCACGTTTCCGGCAGAGTTGCTGCCTCCGAAGGAGCTGCAGAATGCAACCGCACTGTTTAACGGAATGATCCATCCGCTTTGTCCTTTTGGCATCAGGGGGGCGATCTGGTATCAAGGTGAGTCCAACGCCAGTGAAGGCAAACTCTATACAGAACGCATGAAGGCCCTGATTCAGGGCTGGCGCACAATCTGGAATCAAGGCGAGTTTCCTTTCCTTTACGTGCAAATTGCGCCCTTCAATTATGGCGGCATGATGCCTCATGTTATAGGCGAATTCTGGGAAGCACAGGCTGCTGCGCTGGAGATCCCCAATACCGGAATGGCTGTCATCAGTGATATCGGTGACCTCAAGGACATCCATCCGCAGAATAAACAGGAAGTGGGCCGCCGCCTCGCACTTTGGGCGCTGGCAAAAACCTACGGGAGACACGACGTCCTTTGCTCCGGACCGGTGTTTCAGTCCATGCAGGTGGAGGGAGACAAACTGCGCGTGAAATTCACTGAAACCGGTTCTGGCCTTGTTTCACGTGATAGCCAACCGCTGAATTGGTTCGAAATCATCGATGCGGATACCGGTGGTTTCGTTGAAGCCACCGCCAGGATTGAAGGCGCCTCGATCGTGCTTTCTTCGCCGTTGGTGAAGAAGCCTGTGGCCGTCCGCTTTGCATGGAGCATGTCCGCTGAACCTAACCTGGCCAACTCCGCAGGTCTGCCTGCTTCCGCGTTCCGTGCTGGCACTGTGCCCACACGTGACTCGCTTGTCATGAATGTTCCGGAGGCATCGCAATACGAGTTGGTTTACGACTTGGACTTGGCAAAGCTGGGAGCCGAATTCAAGTATGACGTTGATAAGCATCAAAGTATTACCAAACCATTCGACCGGATTGCCTACTTCCTCGAACTGCAAGGAGACAACGGTGACACCCAGTTCGTGTTTGTCTCCGTTGATGCTTTTACCAGTGACTTGGGGAAAATCGGAGTCCCCACGGCAAAGATCGGGGCAGGTTGGCAAGAACCAGCCAAAGGCATGACTGTTGTTTCCAACGTTCGCGGTGTCACTCAAGGTACTAACCTTGTGGGGAATCTGGAGTTCTGGCCGAATAACTACGGCACAGATAATAAGGCAGAAGTTCCCAATGCTTCAGGCCAGTCATACGATTTTGGCGATTCTCGTGGTGAACCGCTGGACGGCTACGGCTGCATGCAGATCCACAATCCGAAAGCGCGCCAGACCCTATTTGCGGTCAACAACTGGAAAGCTGGATCTGGAGGAGACTTGGGAATTGGAAATCGGTCCAAAGGGAACTCGGATTGGACTTTCGCTGCGAACGCGGGCTCATGGCAGACCAAGCGGCTGCGCGTCCTGGTTCGTTTGAAGTGATCTAAAGCAAACGGACGCAGAGACGGGCTCGATTCGTCTCTGCGTCCAGTATGTCCAAAGATTTCGTCTGGGAATCAGACGACTTTGGAAAGGCCGGTGCCTTTCACAGTTTCGCCTATGATCCATGCCGGAGTGCCTGCCTTCTTGATGAAGCGCATCATGCTGTCAACCTGGTTCGCCTTAACGATCAGAGTCATCCCGATGCCCATGTTGAAGACCTGATACAGCTCGTTTTGCGGCACCCCGCCCTTCTCCTCGATCATCTTGAAGATCGGGAGCATGTCCCAGGTGGATTTGTGGATGAGCACATCGCAGTTCTTCGGCAATACGCGAGGAATGTTATCCACGAAACCGCCACCCGTGATGTGGGCTACGCCTTTCAACCCCCATTGTGCTCGTGAGCCAGAGTTGAACTTCTTTACGAGCTTTTGAATGAGCGGTCCATAGCTCACATGAACCTTCAGCAGTTCGTCACCGATCGTATTTCCAAGCTCCGCGACTCGAGATTTGGGCTTGAGCTTGAGATGCTCGAAGAAAATCTTGCGCGCCAAAGAATATCCGTTCGTATGAAGGCCGCTGGAGGCTAAACCGATCACAACATCACCCGGACGGATTGTCTTTCCATCCAGCATCCGTGTCTTCTCGACAACGCCAACGATTGTGCCACTGACGTCATACTCCCCGGGTTGGTAGAAACCGGGCATCTGTGCCGTTTCGCCACCGATTAGCGCACAGCGGTTTTCAGAACAGGCCAAGGCAAAACCACGGATAATCTCTGTGAAAACCTTGGGCTCCAGTTTTCCCGTGCCGAGGTAATCCAGGAAGAACAAGGGTTCGGCGCCCAGGACGGCGATGTCGTTAACGCAATGATTTACAAGGTCCGCGCCGATAGTCTCATGCCGATCCATGGCAAACGCAATCTTGAGCTTGGTACCCACGCCGTCCACGCTCGATACGAGCACGGGTTGGCGGTATTTGCGGGTGTCTAAAGCAAAGAGGCCACCGAACCCGCCGACCTTGCCCAATACCTCAGGACGATGTGTAGCTGCCAGCAGAGCCGGAAGCGTCGATTTCACTTTATTGCCGAGATCAATATCCACCCCGGCGCGCGCGTAAGCTTTGGTTTTCATTGCCGGGCGCCATTTATGGGTAAGAAAGGCTCAACGCCAAGCTTAAAAGCACTCCAGACGTGCCTTCGAATGGGGTCTGAACTCTGGCGTGTCCCCCGAAACTTTGTCCTTTTTCCGGTTTTAGATTTGCTGTGCAAGCAGTTTCGGGATAAATAGCTTTATGCGCTGGCGTGTGATCGCCCTGACTTCAGTCGGCGTCAATATCCTATTGGCGGGTGGCTGGTTCATTGCTCAGCGCAATTCCAACATGGGCGGGCAAGCCGAGGCTCGCACTGATAGCGCTTCAAACTCCATCTCAAAAACCAACCTGGTGCTCCGAAAGCAGCTCTTTTCCTGGCATGAGCTGGAGTCGCCGGATTATCCCACTTATATCAGGAATCTGAGGGATATTGGGTGTCCCGAGCAAACCATTCGCGACATCATTATCGCGGATGTGAATACGCTCTTTGCCAAGCGGCGCGCCAGCGAGGTGATTTCCCCAGACCAGCAGTGGTGGCGTACGGAACCGGACAGCAACGTCGTCAACGCGGCGATGATGAAAATAGGAGAACTGGAATCCGAACGGCGCGCTTTATTGGCCGGTCTGTTGGGGCCGAACTGGGAATCGGGCGATCTCATAAACCTGCCCCGTCCGTCGCGTCCGTCTTTGTTGCTCGATGGGCCGCTCCTTGGCGCACTGCCAAATGAGACCAAGCAGAGCTTGCAGTTGATCAACCTCCAGTCGGAGGAGCGCATCCAGCAGTACCTCGAGGAGCGCCGCAGCCAGGGAAAAGAGCCCGATCCCGCCGACATCGCCAGAATACGTCAGCAAGGACGTGATGAAATCGCCAAGCTGCTTTCTCCCCCGCAGATGGAGGAGTTCCTTTTGCGCTATTCCCCGCAAGCTGCCTCTCTGCGTGCCCAGCTTTCGGAAATGAAGTTCTTCAATCCGACCCCGGACGAATTCCGCGCGATCTTCCGATCGACGGATCCATTGGATCAGCGGATCGCGGCGATTACCGGCACGGATCCGAGTTCTGTTCAGGCCCGCAATGCGCTGATTGCCCAAAGAGAGAATGCAATCCGGATCACTTTGGGTATGGAGCGCTACCAGGAGTACCGGTTGCTGCAGGATCCGATTTACCGCGACGCCTATGCCGAGGCTGTGGAGGCAGGCGCTCCAGAAACAGCGCAAACCATCTATGAACTCAGCCAGGAGGCGCAACTGGAATTCGCACGGATTCGGTCAAATACGAATCTGACCACCACGCAGAGGGAGATCGAGTTAAAAGCGGCAGAACTCGCTCAACTGAGGGCCAATGCGCTTGCCGCTACGCACGAGTTGCCGCCGGAGCCTCCCGCACAGCCCCAAACGCCTCCACGCAGAACGTATGTGGTACGCCAGGGGGACACGGCGAGCGTGGTTTCTCTGATCTATGGCGTCTCGCTCGGCGCGCTGCGCGCTGCCAATCCAAATCTGGATTTGAACCGGCTCAACCCAGGCATACAATTGGTGATCCCACCCACATCCCTTCCTCCCCTGCCCTACGAGGCCGAACGGCGTTAGGCTTTCATTCAACGGTTTTTTTCGACAAAGCGCCCCGGACAGTTACACTGTCGGGCAATGTTGTTGACTAACAAACCATTAACAATTGCCGGTCGCACCTTCGGGTCACGCCTGATCCTGGGGACTGGCAAGTTTTCTTCGCCTGAGGCAATGCGGGATGCATTGGCCGCCAGCGGAACAGAACTGGTTACGGTGGCGCTCCGGCGCGCCGATCTGAGTGGCAAAGATCCTTTCGCCAACATCCTCGATTTCATTGATCCCAAGAAATACCTGCTGCTGCCCAACACGAGCGGTGCTATGAACGCCGAGGAGGCGGTGCGTCTGGCGCGTCTGGCAGCCGCCGCAGGTTTGCCCAAATGGGTGAAGCTGGAGATCCATCCCGATCCCCGCTATTTGCTGCCGGATCCCATTGAAACTTTTGAAGCGGCAAAAATTCTGGTCAAAGAAGGTTTCACCGTGCTGCCTTACATCAATGCCGATCCCGTCCTGGCCAAGCGTCTGCAAGATGTAGGTGTGGCAACTGTCATGCCTCTGGGTTCTCCTATCGGCTCCAATGCCGGAGTTCAAACACGAGAACAGATTGCGATCATCATCGAGCAAGCAACTGTGCCAGTAGTCGTTGATGCAGGATTGGGAGCTCCCAGCCACGCCGCCGAAGCCATGGAGATGGGAGCGGATGCCGTCCTGGTAAATACAGCCATCGCGGTGACGTCTGATCCGAATCGAGTGGCGGTTGCTTTTCGAATGGCTGTGGAAGCCGGCCGGGCCGCCTTTGAGGCAGGTCTCGCTCCCCGCATGGCCACGGCCAGCGCTACCAGTCCGTTAACAGGGTTCCTGCAATAATTTATGAAGCCAAAGATGTCTCGCTCCCGGGTCCGACAGGTGCTCCAACAGGCTGACCAGCCCATTCTCGTTGTCGGGGATGTTATGCTCGACAGTTTTGTGTGGGGAAGCGTGGGGCGGATTTCGCCGGAAGCGCCCGTCCCTGTGGTTGAATTTGAACGTGAGAGCTGTATGCCCGGCGGTGCGGCAAACGTGGCTCGCAATTTGACCTCGCTTGGAGTTCCAACTGAACTCTTCGGAATCGCCGGAAAGGATGTCGCGGGCGGACAACTTCTCGACCTCCTCCGGGAGCATTCAATTGGCTGCGATGGAGTCATCCGAAGCAAAGACAGGTGCACCAGTCTGAAGACACGGATCGTAGCCCATAAGCAACAGGTGGTGCGAATCGATCGGGAAACCCGCGACCAACTGGATGAGAGGCTTACGAGGCAATTGATTGCGTGTGTGAAAGCGGCTCTGCCACGGTGTTCTGCCGTGATTGTAGGTGATTACGGCAAAGGCGTCGTTACGCAGGCTTTACTGAATGAGTTACGTGGTGCCTGCCGCCAGCGAGGCGTATGGCTCAGTGTCGATCCCAAACCCGTCCACGAGCTAAGTCTGGCAGGGCTCTCCCTGATCACACCCAATCGAAAAGAGGCTTTTGAACTGGCTCGGGTTCCTGATGAAACCAAGGATTCAAACCCGCTGGCAGATGGGAATCTCATGCTCGTGGCTGAGAGACTCTTGCAGGAGCTTACTCCAGCCTTGCTTCTGATCACCCTGGGTGAGTTCGGAATGCTGCTCTGCCAGAGAGGCAAGAAACCATTTCACATTCCAACGGTGGCCCAGGAGGTTTTTGACGTATCCGGCGCGGGAGACACAGTGATTGCTTGCTTTACAATGGCGGTGGCCGCAGGCGCATCGCCTGTTGAAGCGGCCATAATCTCGAATCATGCCGCAGGGATTGTGGTGGGCAAAGTAGGCACTGCGACGATCAGCAAAGACGAGCTGCTCGCAAGTTTCAAGTGAGGAAACACCGCGCTCAGCGCGAGTTGTCCGCAAGCCAGTATTGAATCACCCCTGCCTGGGGGTGATGCGGGTCCAGGTCGAGCACGCGCAGATAATGCTCCCGTGCGTCCCGTTTGTTTCCAAGCTCCTGCGCATACAGGTTGGCCAGTGCAAGATGAGCACGGGTTTCTTGTGGGCTCGCCTTAAGCAGCTTCTCCAATTCCTTCGCAGCATCAATTGGGTAACCGGCTTGCTTAAGCGAAAGCGCCAGGTTGTATCGGGCATCTGCCGAGTCAGGCTTCAACGCCAAAGCTCTCTGATAGGCGGCCGCGGCACCCAAAACATCGCCGGTTTCTCCGAGCGCAATTCCCAGGTTGTACTCCGCCTCGAACAAGGCAGGATCACGCTTCGCTGCCTCTCGATAACCAGCAATCGCCTCAGTTAATTGACCATCCTGTTGTGCCTGATGCGCCGAAACAAAAAATGGCTGAGCCTCGGCACGGTTGCCGGGAGCTGGTTTGCGAACGGAAAGATACTTATAACGGGGATATTTTCGCGGAGAAATCGACGCCTGATTGGTTGGTGTTACCGAGCTCTGCACCGCCCCCTCATCCACAGTAGCGATCATCTTTGGTGCTGGTTGTTTCTTCCCGGCATCGCGTCCGAGCAGATTAAGTGGGTTGATACGGCTCAATAAAGTGCGTTTAGGGGCGGGCTCGGGACGCTTGGCAAGCAGTGGTGGGGATAAAGTGGTTTCAGAAGGCTTGGCGTTGTTCACAGTTGCGGAACCTGAAGGAGCCGCACGCGGGGCTGTCTGGTCTATCGCGGTCCTGATTTCCGGCTCATCTTTTAGGCGAACGACTTCAATCGCGGCGGCCGGCTGGGGTGAGGGGGTAATTGTTTTCTTTGGGAGGGACGGTGCTGAGGACTGGTTGGTTTCAGGTCGCGGTCTCGGTGGCTGAGTTGGCGGCGCTGAGACGATAAGGCTGTTGGTGTTCGCTGCAACCCGTGACGGAGGAGGATTTGATGTTATCGCAACGGGCGGCGATGGGCCTGTTGCCGAAGTGGCTGGCTGGGACTGCGTCCGGAGGGGTTCTCTCTCCAACTCGCGAATGATGGCCTGAACTGCAGCCGTGTTGTCCGGACTGGGCTTTACCAGGATGTACTGCTTGTAGCGTCGCAGTGCAGCGGTGCGATCCTGAAGCTGTTGTTGAAGCACGATTGCCGAGTTCAGCAACGCAGGCGGGTAGTTGGGCCGCACTTGCAACGCACGATCAAAAGAACGAACCGCATCCGCAGGACGCCCGCGATAAACTTGAACCAGTCCAATCGCTGTCAATGCCTCGGCACTTTGCGGATTGTGGCGCAGCGCATCGTTGGCGCTCTTCTCTGCGCCAGCAAAGTCCCTCAACCTCAGTTGCACGGCCGAAAGGCGAAGCAACCCCGGGATTGAATTGGGACGCAGAAAAGTGAAGGCCGTGAATTCGGTTCGGGCGGCATCGAGACGTCCCTGGGCGAAATAGAGCTCGCCGAGGTTGTAGCGGACCTCTGCCAGGTCGCGATTCAACATCACGGCTTTCGAGTAGGCGTTCCGTGCCTCCTCGGCCCTGCCGGAATGGTGGTAGGCGAGTCCAAGGTAATTCCAAGCGCTGGCGTTCGTGCTTAGAATGCCCGTGGCAGTGCGCAATTGCTCGATAGCCTCCTTGTAACGCCCTTGGTTCAGGAAACGCTCACCCTTGACTAGAGCGCGCACCCCGGGCGGTTGCATGCAACCAGCAAGGAAGATCGCAATTAGACAGCCAAACAAAAGAACCCGGATTCTAACCATTCTGGCGCACCGGATCATCTCGGCTGGAATTTTGATGATCAACATCTGAGCTGGTGTTATCATTCGCACCTTGTTGTGTCAAGAAACGCACTACGAAGTTTAAGTTTGTTTTGGATTCAGGCAGCCGCTGCCGTTCTGGGCTGCGTGACGCTGCTCGCCGTCGATGCACCCGGCACGCCTGCCAAGGGATCCACTCTGCCGGTTCCCAATACCGAAACCAATCGCGCCCGAGTCGTCATCGTGCAAGATCCCGAGGCGACGGATGCCTTCAGACCGCGATTGCCGCACGTGCAATCCATGGTCGAACGCGGCATTGGCGGCTTAACTGGCAAACTCACCTCCAGGGAAGCCTGGAGGAGCCTCATCTCCACACAGGACGTCGTTGGCATCAAAGTCTACTCGGCGCCCGGACCCAATAGCGGCACACGTCCAGCCGTAGTGGAGGCGATTGTTATAGGATTATTGGGGAGCGGTTTGCCTGGCACCAATATCGTTGTCTGGGATCGCCAGACCGTAGATTTGCGATTGGCTGGCTTCTTTGAACTCGCCGATCGGTATGGCATCCGGGTAGCCGGGAGCGCCCAGTCGGGGTATAGCGAGAAGGATTTCTACGAGTCTTCTTTGTTGGGAAACCTGGTCTGGGGCGATAGTGAATTCGGCCAAAAAGGAGAGGCTTTGGGGCGCAAATCCTACGTATCCAAACTGGTTTCCCAGGAAGTTACCAAGATAATCACCGTGAGTCCCATGCTGAACAATAACCTCGCAGGAGTGGCGGGGCATCTGTTCAGTCTCGCCGCAGGCAGCACGGACAACGTGGTACGTTTTGAGTCGGATTCCGAGCGACTCGCCACAGCGGTCCCGGAGATCTTCGCCATGCCCTCGCTTGGAGACAAAGTAGTTCTTAGCGTTACTGACGCATTGGTTTGCCAATATGAGGGCAACGAACGTGCTTTGCTGCACTACTCAAGCGTGCTAAATGAACTTCGTTTCAGCTTTGACCCGGTTGCCCTTGACGTCCTGTCGCTGCAGGAACTGACCCGTCAACGGAAGCTGAGTGACTCGCCGGAGGCCAAAGGCAGGCAGGAGCTCTACGAAAATGCGGCTTTGCTGGAACTGGGAATTTGCGATCCAAAGAGAATCGATATCCAGAACATCCGTTAGCTTTCCGCTTTTTATACGAATCGACGCACTATTCAGTGTAGAGAAACCCAGGGGGCTGAGGCGGAATGGGTTGAATGCGAATGATTGCAGGATCGTCTGCTTTTGGGTAAATGTAATCAGGTCTCAATAGTTAACACGTGCCATGAATCAACCTAACCAGTCGTCTCCCTCCGGCAAACCCACACACACACGGCGAAATTTCATTCAGAAGGCCGCAGTAGCTGCTGCCGCCGCTGGGACGTTAAATCTTCTTAGAACACCGGTTTACGGCCAGAATCAAGCCCCTTCAGCGAACGTTCAGGGCGCGAACAATCGCCTGGTGGTCGCCTACATCGGCACGGGAAAACAGGGTGTTGCCCACATCAAGCTGCAAAAGGCCAATGCCGCCGCGAACAACATCGTGCAGGCGGCCGTCTGTGACGTGTATCAGCGCCATTTGGATCAGGCCCAGCAATTGACCGGCTGCCCCGCTGATTCCGCCTATCGTGATCATCGAAAAGTTCTCGAGCGTAAAGATATCGATGCTGTCGTTATTTCCACGGTGGATAATTGGCATGCACCCATCAGCATCGACGCCATGGAAGCCGGCAAGCACGTCTTCTGCGAGAAACCAATGTCCCGCTATCTGGACGAGGCTTTTCAAGTGTACGATGCGGTAAAGAAGACGAACAAGATTTTCGCTATCGGTTCACAAGGCTGCATGGATCCCAAGTGGCACAAAGCCGCTGAGTGGATTCGCGCTGGAAAACTGGGCCCGCTGGTTTGGGGTCAGGGCTCTTATTGCCGCAACAACCCAAAGAACAGCGAGTGGACTTTTCCTGTTGATCCTTCCGCGAACGAACAGAATCTGGATTGGAACCGGTGGCTGGGGCGCGCGCCGAAGATTCCATTCACTCCTGAGCATTTCTTTAGCTGGCACAAGTACTACGCCTACAATTCGGGGATTATTGGCAACCTCCTGCCCCATCGATTCCTGCCCTTGATGCTGGCTACAGGCAATCCCGAGTTTCCGCGCCGCGTAGTTTGCACTGGCACCAGGCAGGTGTCCACAGATCGCGAGATAACCGATACGACCCATTTGCTCGCTGAATTTCCAAACGGACTTACGCTGGTAGTAGCCGGAAGCACGGTCAATGAACAAGGGTTGCCGGAGATCATACGCGGACGCAAAGGCACTCTGCATTTTGCTTCGAGCCAAAACAAAGTTGAGTTTCGCCCTGAATCGATTTTTGCCGACGACTTGGAGCCCGAGACCTACACAGAAGGCCGGCCTACTGAACGGATCGAAGTCCTGGAGAAGAACTTCTTTGATTGTGTTCGCTCTGGCCAGCAACCCGTCGCCAATATTGAACTGGCGATCCGTGCACAAACCTGCCTGAGCTTGGCGGAAATGTCCGAGCGAATGGGATTGGCCTTGTTGTTCGATGGACAGAAGCGCCAGATTTCCACTGGTGATGGCCGGGTGATCCCTGCGCTGACCTACGACACAGTCCTTCCGAAAATGGGATAGCAAGAGAGCTTGTTTTTTTAGGAGAAGGGCCAAGTGACAGGAGCAATGTTGCTTGGCCCTTTTCATTGGCAAAATTACGACATTTTTTTCAGAATCGTTTTGACAATTTCTTTCGGATCACTAGATTGGGCTCCGTTCTGGATGGGGTCGTAGCTCAGTTGGTAGAGCGCCTGAATGGCATTCAGGAGGTCGCAAGTTCGATCCTTGTCGGCTCCACCATCCTTCACTCGCAGCACTTCTACGTTTACCTGCTGCAAAGTCAGTCAGAGCCGGAACACTTTTACACCGGTTTCACGGATAATCCTTCTAGCAGTTCGGTCAAACTAACCACCTGTATTCGAAAATTAAGTATTTCTAACTGACGCCCCGAGGCCGCGCATTCGCGAAAAAACGGTTGTGACGTTCGTTCATCGCCCTTTCCTCACGAACTAAACTACGACGCAGTACCGTTATTATACTCAAGCGGTTTGTTTCCAATACGATAGGTATGGGGCCAATATTACTAATGACATTGTCATGTCTTATGTTGACAGAATAGCGAAAATGTCAGATCCTAAACCCATGCCAACCGATGGTGCAGATTTCGGTCGTAGTAAAGCTTGCTATGGCAAAGCTTACACCGCAGCTCGAATGGGCGGGGAAGTATTTTCGAAAGCCGTCCACCCGGCGGCGATTTCTCTGGCAGCGTGACTCGGAATCAAACGATTTTATGGATTCGAAAGTTATCAATAGCATCGACCAGCGCCAAGTCGGCGAACGCTTAAAGGATTCCCGTAAGGCCTGCGGATTGACTCAAGAGGCCGTAGCGAAGGAACTCGAGATACTACGCACGACTCTTGTGGCAATTGAGAAAGGTGAACGGCGCGTTACTCCAGGCGAACTCATTAAGATGGCAAAGATGTATGGTAGGCCTGTAGGCGAATTCGTTTCCAAGCGAATCAACAAGGAACCGTTTGTGCCGCAATTCCGCTTGCCCCCAGGACAGCAGAATATAAGCGAGAGCGAGCTGATAGGGGCCGCAATGGAGCTTGAGACCTTGGCGCGTGATTATGTCGAGTTGGAGGAGATGAACCAAACGGTAATGCGCCCGACTTTTCCGCCACTCACCGCGCTTGAACTACCGGGGGTCACTGCGGACCAGCGGGGGGAAGAAATCGCTGCTGAGGAACGCACTCGACTCGGTCTCGGAGATGGGCCGGTTACAGACTTGCGGTCATTGCTTGAGGAGGCAGTCGGACTTCGGGTATTCTATCTCGATTTGCCGTCGAAGGTCGGCGGCCTTTTCGCGTGCAACGATGAACTGGGCGCGTGTATAGCAATTAATCGCAAGCACCCGCCAACTCGCGGCAACTGGTCGCTGGCGCATGAGTATGGCCACTTCCTTACCACCCGCTATCAGGCTGATGTGAGCTTCACGCACGATCACTGGGGCAAACTTGCTGCGGAAAGGTTTGCCGACTCTTTCGCCAAGCATTTCCTTATGCCGAGAACCGGCATCTCGCGACGTTTGTCAGACGCCCTAAAATCTCACGGGAAGGGCGTGACCATTGGAGATGTAATGTCGTTGGCGCACCTTTACCGAGTATCGGCAGAGGCAATGTTTCGCCGACTTGAGGAACTCAAACGAATTCCTTTCGGCACTTGGGATACTCTGCGCGAAAAGCGCGGCTTCCGACCCGAACAGGCCCGCTCTGCTCTCGGTTTGGGCAGCGAATGCCGCCAGCCAGTTCTGCCGCTGCGCTATCGGTTGCTAGCCAGAAGTGCGTACGAGCAGAAGGAACTCCTTACTGAAGGCCAGCTTTCGCGGAAGCTGAGACTGGACCGAGTCTCAACGAGAATCGAATTGGAGTCGCTTAGGATGCTCGCCGATGATTCAGGCGATTCGGATGAAGAGGGATTCGCACCGGTGGAATTGAACGCGTCAGATTTGGTCCCTAGCAATTCACGCAGATGAAGTTGCTCCTCAACGACTCGTCAGTCCTGCTTAACCTGATTGCCGGCGATTGCCTCTTGTCATTGGTTGCAGATACCGGTTGGCAACTCGCCATCTGTCCTGCCGTGCGCGATGAAGCTAAAAAACTTCGAGATCCTGCGACTGGGGATATGGTCCCATTGGACATCACACCGTTGATTGCCTCCGGTCTGGTACAAGTTCTGGAACTGGGCGACGAAGCGGAACAAGCCCTTTACGTAGAGCATTCAATTTGGGTGGATGATGGTGAAGCCATGTCCATCGCCATTGCGGCCAACCGGGATCTCGAACTAGCGATCGACGACAAACAAGCGAGCAACTACACGCATCGAGCGTTTCCGAAACTGAAACTTTGGACCACGCCGGAAATTCTGAAACACTGGGTCGAGACCGCCCCGGTGCCGCCAGTCAAACTGTGCGAGGTTATTCGATTAATTGAAGCGCGAGCGCGCTATTTCCCTTCGAGGTCCCACCCACTGAAGGTTTGGTGGGAGTCCGCGAAAACGCCCTAATGTGCGACACCGCCGTTGCGACCACGTCCCTTCTTTCAAGCGGGTTAGCGTGCTTATGAATTGGGGCAGCAACGAGCGAACAGTTCATGAAGCCATTGGAATCTACCTCCATTCCCTACGTTGATTTTCCAAAACTACCCTCAACCGAGCGCTAGATGGGCAGAGAAAAGTAAAAGGTCGCGCCAACGCCCGGAACGCCCTCGGCCCAGGTTCGGCCTCCATGTCGCTCTATGATGCGCCGGACATTGGCTAACCCGATCCCAAGGCCCTCAAACTTGATAGGGGTGTCCATGCGTTGGAACACGCCGAATAGCTTGCCGGCATGTGCCGGATCGAAACCGATGCCGTTGTCGCGAATGAAAGTTATTCTTTCGCCGTTTTGACTGGGAACATTACCGATCTCGATCTCTGCTACCTCGCGAGCACCAGTGAATTTCACGGCATTTGAAAGAAGGTTGCTCAGCACGACCCGCAGCAAGCCGGGGTCAGCCTGAACCGGTTCGAGTGTGGGAATATTCCAAGTGATCTTTCGAGTTTTGATGTCCGGTTGAAGGTCGGCCAAAACATCGCTAATGGCGGCATTGAGATCGACGGTGCTCTTTGTCAAATCAGCAACACCGAGGCTAGAGAACGCGAGGAGATCATCGATGAGTTCACTCATGCGAAGCGCCGATTTGTTGATCGTGCTCAGCGCATCGGCACCTGATTTTGAAAGGGCCAGGCTGGGGTCTTCCCTCATCAACTCGGCGAATGCCAGGATTCCGCGCAGCGGCGCACGCAAATCGTGCGAAACTGAATAATTGAAGGTTTGCAGCTCGTCGTTGGACGATTTGAGCTGCGTGGTGCGCTCCAGAACGCGTTGCTCCAGCGTTTGGTTCAGTTGACGTATCTCAGCCTCATCGTGTTTGCGCCGGGTGATGTCACGGATGTTGCATTGGATAAATCTTCCATCGCCAGATTGGTAAACGTTGCTCACGAACTCGACCGCGATGTGGCGGCCCTCGCTGGTGTCCAAGGGCAAATCTTCGTAGCGAACATAACCATCCTTCTGCAAACGCTCCAGCATGGCTTTGTTGGACAGGCCGTCTCGAAAGGGACTGAGCTCGCCCACGGTCTTGCCGACCATTTCTTCCCGGGAAAAGCCCAACAGCTTGACCAGGAATGGATTGACGTCGCTCACCCGTCCGGTGTCGGCCTCCAGGATCAGGATGCCGTCCTGTGCTGTCTCGAATAGGCGGCGATATCTAAACTCGGAGGCAGGCACATCGGCCCCTGGGACGCTGAGCCGATTCTGGTGTGGGTCCACGAGCGGGGTTTCATCAGCCTTGGCCACGGGAGGATGGGGGAGCACGTCCGGTGATGGCACCTGAGCAAACCTCTCTCCGAGCTTGCCCGAGCTTTCCGTTCGGAGTTGGCGCCCGGTAATATCCACCTCCGGGACTTCGCAAGTGAGCCAATAATTGTTCAGCGCTCGCAAGAGGTTGCGGAGTCCTTCGGGAGTACTGGGTTTGACGTGATAAGAGCTGGCTCCCAGCATGTAAGCCTTTTTGATGTCGTCCAAGTCGGCGGAGCCCGTTAAAACGACGGTTGGAATGACTGCCCACTCGGGGTTGTTTTTAAGGTGCTCGAGCACGGAGAATCCGTCGGCACCTGGCATTTTCAAGTCCGTCGTAATGAAGGTGGGATAGGCATAGACAGAGCGATCTGCATATTTGCCCTCGCCCATCATGTAAGCGATTGCTTCCAGACCGCCGTTGATGGTGTGAATCGGCTCCTTCACACCTATGGCCCGGAAGGATAACTCGATCAACATTAGGTCGTTCGGGTCGTCGTCAACGACCATAATCGTCGAGTGGTATGGTTTCATGATTTCATTCCGAGGCACACATCTCCTTCTACTTAACCTAGCACAAAGGAAGGATTGTGTCCCAGGCTCTGAAGGCACATTTGCATCCTGGCGAAATGGGCTTAGCGTAGAGGTTAGACACCAAGCGAAAGGAAACGTTATGCCTGCCAGGATACTGACCGAATTCCTCGAGAATGAGCATGTTAGTTTCGAGTGCATCCCACACAAAGTGACCTACACCGCACAAGAAACGGCTCAAGCCGCTCATGTGCCGGGTTATGAACTGGCGAAAACTGTGATGGTTGAACTGGATGGGAAGATGACCATGATGGTGGTGCCAGCCAATCGAAAGGTCATTCTTCAGGAACTGCGTGAGCTAACGGGCGCCAAAGACGTCCGCTTCGCCACCGAGGAAGAGTTCAAAAGCCTATTCCCGGATTGTGAGGTAGGTGCCATGCCACCGTTTGGGAATCTCTACGGAATAGATGTAATGGTTTCGCCAGGGTTGATGGCGGATGAAGAGATCGCCTTTAACGCTGGCACGCATTCCGAAGTGATCCGCATGCACAGCGCGGACTTTGAACGACTGGTGCGTCCGACGCTGATCAGTTGCACCACTTGACGCCCGGCAAGGATCAAAGTTCTGAGCACTGCTTTTAGTGTTGCGCCCGACCAGGGGTCTGCCGGTAGTCTCTTGACGTGACCGAACCGGCTATCCTCAGGCAAACCGGGCGCACTTACGTGCGTTCCGGCGGGCAAACCTTATCCTACTTTTCTGGGTGCGATTATTATCGTCTGTCCAGTGACCCTCGCGTGATTGTGGCCGCTCAGCGAGCAGCAGAGCGCGAGGGAATAACCGTGTCAGCCTCCAGGTTGACCACGGGGAATCATCCATTGTTGCAGCAGGTGGAGACAGCGCTCGAAGCTTTCTTTGGTGCGGAAGCAGCGTTGCTCGTGACCGCGGGTTATTTTGGCAATTCACTGGTTACGCAAGCCTTGGCAGGAGAGTTCGACCATGCTCTCATGGACCAGCGCTCCCACCCTGCTCTGTCCGATGCCGCGCGTTTGCTTGGATGTCGGATTAGCTCCTTCGCGCATCGAGATCCGAACTCCCTGAGATCGGCCCTAAAAGGGATTCCGAAGAATCATCGGCTCATTCTGCTGACCGATGGCATGTTCTCTCACAACGGAACGATTGCGCCTCTTTCCGAGTATCTGAAGATTTTGCCGTCCTCGGCGGTCATCCTTGTCGATGACGCCCATGGTGCCGGCGTCGTCGGTGCCACTGGGCGTGGGACTTTGCACGCTTGCGAAGTGGGTCGTGAACGGATCATACAGACGGGCACACTGAGCAAGGCTTTCGGGACGGGAGGCGGGTTTGTTCTTGGCACAAGAAAGTTGCGCGAGCGCATAATGGAGCGCAGCGGGATGTTCGTGGGATGCACGCCAGTTCCGCTGCCCATTGCCGCGGGGGCTCTTCAGTCTATTCGGATTCTGAGCCGGGGGGCCAATTTGCGCAAGCGCCTGGCGGCGCACGCAGAGGAGGTAAGAAAGCAGCTCTTCGAAACGCCATGGGAGACCCCATCCGGACCGGGACCAATCATACCCGTGTTGCCACGAAACTCGGTCGAAAGGGATGATCTCAATCAGCGGCTAAAGGCTGCCCGGATCTACCCCCCCTTCATTCATTACCCGGGAGGGCCTGCGAGCGGTTACTTCCGATTCGTGATGTCAAGCGAACACACAGACCGGCAGATCAACGGTCTATGTAATGTGCTAAAGGCCTTCGTAGAGCGCTGGTCAAAACCAGCGCTCAAATCCCGGCGTTAGCTTTGCGGGGCGGTCGGTGCCGCAGGCGGTTCGGGTGGTTGACCACTATCCCCGGACTCGCCGTTGCAAGCGCTGTCTGAGTCTTCCTCCTCGTCGCTGATCACGGGTGCCAAAGCTTGTAGTTTGTCGCCTTCATCGAGGTCCATCAGCGTGACACCCTGGGCGTTTCGTCCCGTCTCGCGGATATCTTTGACGCAGATGCGAACCATTTGGGCTTTTGACGTGATCAACATGATCTCGTCCTTGTCCTGCACGGTCAGTGCCCCTATTACGGCGCCTGTCCGTTCATTCGCCTTCATCGTGATGATACCCTTGCCTCCGCGGGTTTGCACACGATACACCGATTCGAGGGTGCCGTCTTCCTGGACGGTGTCAAATGGCGTTCGTTTGCCCATGCCATTCTCGCTCGCTACGAGCAGGGTGGCGTCGCGACCGACCAGGGCCAGAGCAACCACCGCATCGCCTGCTTCGAGACTGATGCCGCGGACCCCGATAGCTTGACGGCCCATTGAACGCACATCCGTCTCCGAGAAACGGATGCTCATACCCTGCCGGGTAATGAGCACGACCTCATTCTCGCCGGAAGCCAGCTTTACTTGAATAAGGGAATCACCGTCTTCGATGCCAATCGCGATAATCCCGTCCTTGCGAACATTTCTGAAGTCTTCGAGCGGCGTCTTCTTCACTGTTCCATTTTTTGTAGCAAAGAACAGGAACCCCGGTTGCTGCCAGGTGCGGTCTTCATCCTCAGCATTGTAAACGGCCTCAATCCGAATGAACGCTGCAACGGTCTCCCCTTCCTTGAGTTCGAGGAGATTGGCGATGCTCCGGCCTTTTGCAGTCCTGGCCATGTCCGGAATTTCATGCACACGCTCCACGTAAACACGGCCTGTGTTTGTGAAGAACATCAGGTAGTCATGCGTGCTGGCGGTGAACAAATGCTCAACGAAATCGTGGTCCTCGGCCGTATCCCCTTCCCGGGTAGCCATGCCGATTACACCCTTTCCACCGCGACGCTGAGCGCGATACTCGCTGGTGTTAGTGCGCTTGAGCAGACCGTTGTGGGTAAGGGTGATAATCACCCCTTCATTGGGGATCAGGTCTTCAATGCGGATTTCGCCTTCGTCCGGTTCGAGACGAGTCATGCGTGGAGTCGCGTACTTTTCCTTGATGGCGATCAGCTCACTCTTGATGATGTCCAGCACGCGGGCTTCACGGGCCAGGATATCCATCAGATCCTTGATGACTTCCAGTAGTTGTGTGTACTCGGTCCGGACCTTATCGAACTCCATCCCGGTGAGTTGATACAGCCTGAGGTCGAGGATGGCGTTCGCCTGGGCCTCGCTAAATGCGTAACGACCGTTGATCATTCGGGCTTCGCTTCGGATCAGGATGCCGAGCTTCCCTACCTGCTCACGGGTGAAGTCAAAAGCCAGCAGCTTTACCTTTGCCTCCTCGCGGTTGGCTGAACTCCGAATGATTCTGATGAATTCATCCAGGTTCGAAAGGGCGATGAGATATCCCTCCAACATTTCCGCACGTTCTTCGGCTTTGCGCAGTTCGTAACGGGTCCGCCGGATAATGACCTCGCGCCGATGCTCAATGTAGCAGGCAAGCATTTCCTTCAGGCCGAGCGTTTTCGGTCGGCCATGGTCGATGGCTAAGGCATTAACCGCGAAACTACTCTCCAGAGAGGTGTGCTTGTAGAGGTTGTTGATCACCACCTTCGGGACAGCGTCCCGCTTGATCTCAATGACGACGCGCGTGTTCTCATCAGACTCATCGCGCAGCGCCGTGATATCGGTCAGGATCTTTTCGTTCACCAATTCCGCGATTCGTTCCACCAGGACTGCCCGGTTCACATTGTACGGGATCTCGCGGATAACGATCTGCTCACGACCATTCTTCGTCTCCTCCAACTCCACGGTGCCACGCACTTTCAAACTACCGCGGCCTGTGGTAAAATAATCCCGAATTCCTTCCAACCCGCAAAGTGTGCAGCCGGTCGGAAAATCGGGGCCTTTGATATGGTGCATCAACTCTTTGAGAGTGATGTTCGGGTTATCGATTTGAGCACAAACGCCATCAACCACCTCGCCTAAATTGTGCGGAGGGATATTGGTAGCCATGCCCACGGCAATACCGGTTCCGCCGTTGACCAGAAGGTTGGGAAAAGCGGATGGAAACACCGTGGGTTCCTCGCGGGTCTCGTCGTAATTCGGCACGAAATCCACTGTCTCCTTCTCCATGTCCTCCATCAGCACAGCGCCCAGGGGCGCGAGCCTGGCTTCGGTATATCGCATTGATGCGGGCGGATCACCTTCTACAGAGCCGAAGTTGCCTTGCCCTTCAACCAATCGCTCCCGCATAGCCCATGGCTGTGCCATGTGCACAAGTGTCGGATAGATCGCCTGGTCACCATGCGGGTGGTAATTACCCATGGTTTCGCCAACGATCTTGGCACACTTGAGGTGTTTGCGGTTGGGCATTACGCCCAAACCGTGCATCGCAAAAAGGATGCGCCTCTGCGAAGGTTTCAAGCCGTCCCGCACGTCAGGCAACGCGCGCGAGATGATCACGGACATGGAATAATCCAGGAAGGAGTTCTTGATCTCCTCTGCCACATTGATCTTGGCAATCTTCTCATTGGGAGCAAAAGCGCTTCCCGTTTGAGGCGGTAGTTCGTTGGAGGGCGTTTCGTCAGACATAATCAGGAAATCGGAAAAATTACACGTCCAGATTTCGGACGTTCAGGGCGTTGTCTTCGATGAACTGACGGCGAGGTTCGACTTCTTCACCCATGAGCTTGGTGAACATCTCTTCCGCTTCAATCGCATCAGTCAAATCCACCCGCAAAAGCTTTCGTCGTGCGGGGGCCATCGTCGTTTCAAAGAGCTCCTTGGGATTCATTTCACCCAAGCCTTTGAAGCGCTTAACTGACAACCCGCGGCGTCCCACTTCCTTGATAGCTGAGAGAATCTCGGGAATCGAGAACAGTGGTTTGATCTGCTCGCGGTCCCCTTCCCCTTCGATCACCTCGAACAGAGGTTTGTCCTGGGCCGAATAATGATCGATGCTAAACCCCTTTCGAGACAGGTTCTCAAGCAACTCCTTAACAGCCTGACTTTCATAGAGAGCCTCATGGCGAGCCCGCCGGGTTACACCGTTGCGGGTTTTCTCAATGATCGCGGTATCGGACTCCTCCTCGCCTGAGAGTCCCAGGTTCAGGTCCGGGTTTTCGGCAGCGAACAGGGCCAGATCTTCCGGACCTCTGAAGTAATGCACCGTTTCATCATTTCCCTGGCGAATTTTGACAATGTGCTGCGGGAGCTCATGCGTCTGAGGATCACGTTGTTCCAGGTAAACAGCGAAATCGCCACCTTTGCGGCGGATTCCGTTCGCGTATTTGTCCAACGCTTCGAGCAACTCGAGAATTTCGCTAAGCTGAGCATGTAGCAGCTCTGAGCCATCAACGAGGTTCCTTAGCCTTACTTCCTCGGTTCCCAACTGAATCAGAATGCGGTTGAGTTTCGCATCATCCTCGACGTACTCCACCCGCTTCTTGCGAGAGATTTGATACAGAGGCGGCTGCGCAATGTAGATGAAACCGCGCCGCACCAACTCGGGCATCTGACGGTAGAAGAATGTCAGCAACAAAGTCCGAATATGCGCCCCGTCAACATCGGCATCGGTCATGATAATGACCTTGTGGTAGCGGAGCTTTTCCAGATCGAATGCACCCTCACCATCGCCATCGCCAATCCCAGTGCCTACCGCAGTGATCATCGTACGGATTTCCTGGTTCTGCAGCACTCGGTCCAGCCGAGCTTTTTCCACGTTCAGCAGTTTTCCGCGGATCGGGAGGATCGCTTGAAACCTCCGGTCCCGGCCCTGTTTGGCCGAGCCACCTGCAGAGTCACCCTCGACGATATACAGCTCCGAGTTTTTAGGGTCGCGATCCGAGCAATCCGCGAGCTTGCCCGGCAAACCACCACCTGTCAGAGCACCCTTGCGCACGGTTTCACGCGCTTTGCGAGCTGCATCGCGGGCCCGAGCCGCTAACAAGCTTTTTTCGATGACCTTCTTTGCAACCGCCGGGTTGGCATCGAAATAGGTCATCAAACCATCGTACACAGCCGAGGCAACGATCCCGTCGATCTCCGTATTAACGAGCTTGACTTTGGTCTGCGATTCGAATCGTGGATTGGGCAGTTTAACGCTCAACACACAAACAAGGCCTTCTCGAACGTCATCGCCCGAAATGGCCGGGTCTTTCTCCTTCAATAGCGTATTCTGCCGGGCGTATTGATTGATAGCCCGAGTCAACGCTGAGCGGAACCCGGTCAGATGCGTTCCACCGTCCGGGTTTGGAATTGAGTTGGCAAAGCAGAGGATTTGGTCGTTATAGCTATCGTTGTACTGCATCACGCAGTCCACGAAAACTTCCTCCTTCTGACGGCTTATGGCGATCGGCGCGGGATGAAGAACCTGCTTATTGCGTCCCAACTGCTTAACGAATTGTTCGATACCCTCAGAGTAAACGAAGGTCTCGGTCTTCTCGATTCGCTCGTCACCCAGAATAATTTCCACTCCAGGGTTTAGAAACGCCAATTCCCGCAGTCGGTTGGCCAGGATGTCAAACTTGAACTCCGTGGTGATCGTAAAGATGGTCGGATCAGGCTTGAAAGTGATGAGTGTGCCGGTGCCGGTGCCTTTGGCTTTGCCTATGACTCGCAGCTTCTCAGTGGTTACCCCGCGCACAAACTGCATGGCGTAGATCTTGCCGTCCCGGGAGACTTCGACCTTGAACCAATCCGAGAGGGCATTGACGCATTTGGCGCCTACGCCGTGCAAACCGCCTGAGTATTTATAGGCACCCTGCCCGAACTTACCACCTGCGTGAAGATTAGTCAGAACCAGTTCCACCGCCGGCATGTTCCATTTTGGGTGCATGTCCACCGGGATGCCTCGCCCGTTATCCCGGATACTCACGGAGGAATCGACATGGACGGTTACCTCGATCCGGGAACAGCAACCGGCCAGATGCTCATCGATCGAGTTGTCGAGCACTTCGAAGACACAGTGGTGCAACCCGCGCTCATCTGGATCGCCGATATACATGCCGGGGCGTTTGCGGACTGCTTCCAACCCCTCCAGTTTATCGATTTTGGATGCGTCGTATTTCGACTCATCACCAGGGGTTGCATTCATGTTACTCGTCGCTTCCAACACGTTATTTTCAGCCATAGAAACTTGCCTGGAACGGGTGCTTTCAGGACCACCGTAAAGACTTGGAATAATAGGAAAAAATGAGGGGCAACACAACATCCAATTTGACTACTTTTGATACTGGAATCCACAATTAGTTGTGGGGTGGATTCACCCTCCTTCCAATCTATTGTAGTAACAACCTTTCTGGTCTCCGCGAAGGTTTAATCCGTCCTTTCCTTGTCTTGTGTGCAAGATCGCCGTTACAATCCAATAATGATTCGGAACATCATTTTTGATTGGTCTGGAACCCTGGTGGACGATCTGCCCGCCGTGTGGGAGGCAACCAATTATGTTCTGACTCAATCCAAGCGTCCGGAACTGACTCTTGACCAGTTTCGAGCCGAGTTTTGCCTGCCGTTCACCCTTTTCTATGAAAGGCATGTGCCACATGTGGCCATGGAGCAGCTTGAGGAATGGTTCCATAGCCGCTTCCGCCAGGTGCAATCGTCAGTATGTGAACTCCCTTACGCTCGCAATTTTCTTGAGTTTTGCCGTGAGCGTGGCGTTCGCACTTTCCTGCTGAGCACCGTTCACACCGATCACTTTGCGGTCCAGGCCGAGGTAACCGGTTTTGCTGAGTTTCTTGAACGGCCTTACGTCAATGTCTGGGATAAGCGACAGAAGATTCACGACATCTTGGCGGACAACAAGTTGGCCCCTGACGAAACCTTGTTCATCGGCGACATGCAGCACGATATCGAAACCGCGCGGCACGGCGGAGTCCATTCCTGCGCGGTGTTGACGGGGTATAACACGCTGGACCAACTGCGTGCGGCCCAACCGGACCTGGTTGTCGAGCACCTGGGAGAATTGCGCGAGCTTCTGGAAATGCAGGATATGCACCTCAAGCCCGTACCAAAGGCGTTCGAAGAGGCTCACCCCCCGATTGTTACCGTGGGTGCTTTAATCCTGGATGACTTCGGCAAGGCCCTCCTGGTCAGAACCCATAAGTGGTCTAATCTTTGGGGAATTCCGGGCGGAAAGATCAAATGGGGCGAACCGGCAGAAGATGCGTTGCGACGCGAGCTAAGGGAGGAGACGAATCTCGAGGTAGAGGATATCCGGTTTATCCTGGTGCAGGACTGCATTCATTCCCGGGAGTTTTATAGAGATGCCCACTTTGTTCTGCTGAATTACACCTGCAAGGTGCGCCCTCCAATCCAGGTTCAACTGAACGATGAAGCACGTGAATACCGCTGGCTGACCTTGCCGGAGATCGAAAAATTACCTTTAAATCAGCCCACTCGCACTTTAATCACGGCTGTTGCGGCTCAGAAAAACACCCTCTTCGCGAACTCCAAATGATTTCCATGTCCAGAATAGCTATTGTTGACCTTGAAGTCTTCTACAGCGTAGGCGTCACCGAGGCGGAACGTGCGAAGCCACAACGTCTGCTAATCACCGTGGACATGCAGTATGACTTCAGTTCCGCCGGATTGAGTGATCGCATCGAGAAGACGATTAACTACTTCGAAGTTGCTCAGGACCTGCTCAAGTTTGGAGAAGGTCGTAGTTGGAAGCTGCTGGAGAAACTCGTCACAAACCTTGCCGACCGGGTTCTTTCTGATTACGCGGCCCAATCCGTCTTCGTCGAGGTGAAGAAGTTCCCGATACCCGAAGCGCGATACGTCTCCGTCAGCCTGACAAAGCATCGCCCTGCCCAGCGTTAGAATACTCGCTCTCCGGCGTGACATCTGCCCGCCACCCCTGTCGAAGGGTATATGAGCGCCGTCTGTATACTAGCACCCGTAGTGATTGTCGCCTGGCCTGCATTCAGCGCCGCGGTGGTGGCAGCGGCTACATCACTGGGCTATGAGGTGGCCGCCGAGAAAGCGGGCCAGCGTGAGACACGAGCTGAACCCACCGTTGAAAGCGTACAGCTCGAAATCGAGAACAGCGAAGTGGTAACCAACCAGCTTGGGCGCGACCAGCGCATCATAGTTGCTCGGGATGGAGTGAGAATTACCTTCTCTCGTGACGCCCGTGGGCGGGCATCCTTATGCGTCACAGGCGACGGCTACGACAAGGACACTCTGCGGACTCTGGGCGAAGAACTCAGCCAGGCCGTTGTTCAACAGTATGTGTATCAAAAAATCATGGATGAGATGCGATCTCGCGGTTTTGCGGTAGTGGAGGAAACTGCTACAGAGGATCGCACAATCCGTCTCAAGGTCCGTCATTGGGAGAACTGAGTATGCCGCAACGTGAATTTGACGTGAGTATCGGCCCGAATGGGACCGTGGAGGTAACGGTAAAAGGGTACAAAGGCAAAGGCTGCCTTGAGGCGGTGAAGATGTTTGAAAAGATCGTCGGCGAGCTTCGCGAGGAGCAAAAGACCAGCGAATTCTATGAACCTGATGAAGTAGTCCGATACCAGATCGACCAAAAGCATTAGCTCCGAAAACCGGGAAATGCGCGAGCCGTATTCATCTTATTATCCCGAGCGGGCTCCCAAATGGAGACTGGGGTTACCGGCTCACAGACTGAAGCGCTGCCGGTATATGGATTACCCGGGGACCACGTGCGATTCACTCCGGCATCCTGCGTTGTGAACGGAGTCCCCCAGCCACGACGTCAATACATGCCCATATCGGGCGAATTGCATGTTCCCCGTCAAATGTGGTTTGTGTGGCCACAGGTTGTCGTACATTATGGTGCGCGTCCGGAAAATTCCCAGATCACAGAGTTGATTATGAGTCGCGCGTTGGTGATGCATAGTGACTTTATCGGAAAACCATTCAAGCGCTGGTTCTGGCGCAAACAGATCCCGCAATGAGCCGTTTTGTTAATCTTGAATTTGGCGATGAGTCAGAAGATTCATTTTCTGCGTCTCAAGTCAAAGATGAATCCTTCTACAGTCAGCAGGCTCAGCAAGCCTACGAGCGCGGTGCCTATGAACCGGCGTTGCGCTATTATTCAAAGGTTCTGGAATTCAATCCCCAGAATGTCGGTGCCTGGACCGGACAGGTTCGTATGCTGACCGAACTCCGCGAATACAAAGAGGCTCGCCTATGGGCAGACAAAGCCCTGGAACGCTTTCCCACGGCTCCGGAACTGCTGGCAGCCAAGGCCGTGGCACTCGGGCGTATGGGGGATCTGGATGAAGCTTTGGCCTTCTCTGACGCCTCGATTGAGGAGCGTGGGGATACCCCTTACATCTGGCTGGCACGCGGAGATGTGCTTTTGGCCCGGCAGGAAAGTCGTGCCGACTATTGCTTTGATAAGGCCATCATGCTGGCTCCAAGGGACTGGTTTGTCCTGTGGCTGGCCGGGCGTATCCGACGTTTCTACGAGCAGTTTGCGGCGGGCGCCCGCCTCCTTCTGCAGGCCGTCGAAATCAATTGTGGGAACTTTCTCCTCTGGCTCGAGTTAGGACACTGCCAGTATGCCATGGGGATGTCCGGTCAAGCGCGGCTTTCCTATGCTCGAGCGCTTGAGATTAATCCCGGATGCCAGGATGCCAGAGTCGGCCTCGCACGGCTGGATGACCTGGGAATATGGCGGTGGATCAAAGCACTTCCTAAACGTTTTATAAAATGAGCGCGCTCAATCTTGACCGTCTTTTGACCGGCGCGGCGGAGTTCGACGCCTCGGACCTGCATCTCATTGCGGGCGTGCCGCCTGCCTATCGTGTGAACGGCGAAATCATCATTGCGGATGAGGACGTCCTGACTCAGGAGATGCTTGAGGAAGCCGTGACCGAGCTTCTGAATCCGCAGCAGAAGGAACAATTAGACAAGGAATGGGAGCTGTGCATTTCGATGCTTCACAGCGGGGGGGGGCGAGTCCGGGCCACTTTTTACCGGCGCAACGGCCATCCTGAACTGAGTTTTCGGTTCTGTGGGACGA
This sequence comes from uncultured Verrucomicrobiota bacterium, assembly GCA_942493075.1. GTDB lineage: Bacteria > Verrucomicrobiota > Verrucomicrobiia > Limisphaerales > UBA8199 > JBBQYD01. The sequence continues at coordinate 3,159,941 of OW818681.1, forward strand.
CGACGCTCACGCGCGAAGCGCTGGGCTTGCCTGAGCGAGTCGATGAGCTGGCAAGGCTCCCAAACGGCCTGGTTATTATTACGGGGCCAACCGGGGCTGGTAAAACCACCACCTTGAATTACATGGTGGATCTGATCAACACCGAGCGTCGTTGCAAGATTGTGACGATCGAGGATCCGATAGAATTTGTTCACGAGAACAAGAAAGCGATCGTGGTTCAGCAGGAAGTACTGACCGATGTGCACTCCTTTAACCGGGCCCTCATCCACGTGCTGCGCCAGGACCCTGATGTAATTGTTGTGGGTGAGATGCGGGATCATGAGGCGATCTCCACCGCGTTGACGGCAGCAGAAACAGGGCACCTCGTGCTGGCTACCATGCACTCCCCGAATGTCACCCATGCACTCGAACGAATCATCGGCGTTTTCGATGGAAATGCGCAGCGCCAAATCGTGATGCAGCTCGCCAACTCACTTCAGGGCATCCTGGTTCAAGAGCTTCTGCCCGCGGCTGACCGGACTCGGCGCGTCCTGGCTTGTGAGCTGTTGATCGCCAACGGCGCCGTGCGCAACCATATTCGCGAGCTGAGCCTGCACCAGTTGGAGAACACCCTCCAAACCGGCAAGAAGGATGGGATGATGTTAATGGATAACTGCCTCTACGACCTGTATTGCAAGTGCATGATCACCTACGATACCGCCATCAGCCGAGCGCGTCATCCGGACAGAATTCTCCGGCAGGGATCGGAGACAAAGCGCAGCCCCGCGTGATGAAAAAACCGGAGCTGGGTTTTCTCCCGGGCTCCGGTTAAGAAAGAGACCGCCTCTTAGCGAACGAGCTTCAGCGCGATTTGCTTCTCGATTTCATGAGCGACATCGAGGTCCGTGCCTCCGCCGGTCGTGCGCGCCTGCACTGTCACAGCCGTTGTCTTGGGATCAGTCGCTTCGACCCTGATCCAGACGTTACGCAGGTTTACTTTGGCTTCAACCGTGCGCACTTCGTTCGTTTGGCCGTGGAGAATGCTTTCGTTGAGAAGCGTGCCATTGAACTTCACGACCTCCTTGGCCGCGTTGTAAACTGCGTCCACAGGACGTTCGTAATAGCCGGTCACCTTGTCCTTCGCGAACGGCACCGCCGCCGTCGATCGTCCGGTAACGGTCCGCACGCAGCCGACCGTCAGCAGGGACACCCCGAGCAAAGCCACCAAAATCGTTGTTTTCATTGTCTTAATATCCAATCACATCCGCTAGTTCCGTCAAGCTCCGAATGGGAGGTGCAAAAAGCCCTGAATCAATAGGTTGCCTTAACAGTTGCTTTTCCATCATGCTGCCGTGTTGTTTCGTGATCCCCTCAGCGCGTTGTCCCGGCTCGATCTGATGTTGCCAGAATCTCGCTCGTTTTCAGAAATCGCAGGAATGTTCGTCGCTTCTCCAACACGTCGTTGTGACCCAGATCGGTTTCAAGAAAGACAACCTTGTTTGTACGCAATTGTTCGTCGCTTAACTCAGCGTCGAGGCCGCTCACAAATCGGGTTTGGCGCTTGGACAACTCATCCATCATCTCCAGTGTACGTTGCCGTGTGCCCCCGCCAGCGGTGTGAATGTTCAGTAATCGCCCGTGTGTCTTCTCCTGCCATTTAAGGAAACGATCCGATTGCGCATACAAAGCATCGAAAAGCCAAACCTCGGCAATCCTCTCAGGCAACCCACCGTGATCTACGATGGCGGAGATCACCTGGTATCCACCGCTGTGACCGGAAAGCACAACCCGGCCTAAGGCGAATTCCTTTTCAGCAAATTTGGATGATCCCTTTAGGACACTGATTAACTCACTGGTAAAAGCTTTGAACCCATCCACGTCCTCAAGTTTCCCACCGAAGGAGTCCGGTGCGTTCTTCGGGCCTTGGGGGAGCACCAGTATCGCGTTCTTGCCGCTTTGGACGAACTGATCGATGAGTTTGAACCGATTCTCCATTCGATCCAATTGAGAGTACCACCCATGAAAATGGATCAGCACGTCCACCTGCCCTTTCACAACAGTCAACTGTTGAGGAACGAAGATCATAACTGTGCTGTCTGAATAGTGCTCCTTCAAGGGGAACTGCTTCCCCCGATAGGTGTGCCCTTCATTGCGGGCAGCATGAGGAAAAGGAGCACTGGTGAAATTGGTGACGATGAGCGTACCGAACTCGGAGTATTTAGCGAGGTCCTCTTGTGCCAACGCCAAGCTGCAAAGCGCCACGAATAGAAAGCAAACGAACCGGTGCATATGTGCCATAATCGCAAACCCGCCGGTTGCGGAAAAGCAATTACGTCTCTGACCACCCACAGCGGATTCCCTAAACGAAGGCGCGTCAAGTGATGTATTCTACTGACAAAAGGGCACTTGATTCTGTCGAGTGATTAAGGCAACAATCGGGTCATGCCCCGCTGTATCAGAGCCTTGCCTGGCGTGAAGAGCATGCCCCGGGCGTTTACCCTTATCGAGCTTCTTGTCGTGATCGCCATCATTGCCATTTTAGCCGCAATGCTGCTACCCGCTTTAAGCCGTGCAAAGGAGAAGGGAAAACGCGCGCTCTGCCTGAACAACATGCGTCAGCTTGCCATCGGCGCGACCATGTACGCCAATGATTTCCAGGACCGCGTCCTTCAGGCCAGGTGGAGTGCTGATACTTATGTTCAGAACTGCCTAAATCCACCAGAGGCGGATGCCGCCAAGACGGTCGGCTTAGTCGTCCAATCCAATATGAACTCCGTTTGGACGTGTGCCAACCGTCCGGGGTTGCCGCGCTATGAAGCTCAATTCCCACAATGGGTCATAGGCTTCCATTACTACGGCGGAGTGACCAACTGGAATAATCCCGTCGGAAAATTCAAAAGCTATAGTCCGGTGAAAACATCGCTCGCCAAACCCCACTGGACCCTCGCAACTGATGCTGTCATGAAAGTCAATGATGTGTGGGGTGGGCAAGTCGCGGGGCGCGAGTTTGTGTATGCAAACGTGCCTCAGCATCGCGCGCCGGGCAGCAAAGGCCCTGAGGGAGGGAATCAGGTCAATATCGATGGCTCAGCTCGTTGGCGTCGCTACAATACCATGCATTTCTTCCACAGTTGGGACGTTGGAACTCGCGAAGCACACTTCTACCAGGATCCGTCTGATTTCGACCAGAGCCTGCTCCGGGTGCTTGCCTCACTAAAGTCAGATAGTCCGCAGTACCGATAATGAGTAAGTCGCAGTCATCAACACCGGGCACAGCCGAGGTGACCATTTGAGTCAAACTGCTGTAAGCCCTGAATCGCTTTCAATAATCCCCTTGCTGATCGCGTGGCGAGTCAGTCCTGCGACATCGTGGATGCCGAGTTTATTCATGACTTGCTGTCGATGTTTTTCAACGGTCTTGATTGAAATGCATAGTTCCGAAGCGATTTGCTTGTTGGCCCGACCCTCTGCGATGAGTTGGAGAACCTCCGCCTCCCTGGTGGTAAGATAATCCTCACGGCGCCTGGCAGCATGGCCGCCACCAAGGACCTCACGGCATTGATCTCGAAGTCTTTTGGCCACCACGGGACTAAAGTAGGCGTTACCTTTCTGAGCCTCCCGGATTGCTTTTAGAAGATCGACAGCGGCGGTTTGTTTAAGCAGGTAACCCGCAGCACCCGCTTCCGTGAGTTGTTGAACGTAAGTATCGTCACTGTAAGAGGACAAAATCAGAACCTTAGCGGAAGGGACTGAGCGGGTGATTTGGCGGGTTGCCTCCAAACCGTTCAGGACTGGCATTGCTATATCCATCACCACGACATCCGGCAGAAGTTTTTTTGTCAACTCAACTGCCTGGCGGCCATTCTCAGCCTCACCGACAATTATGATGTCGGGTTCCGAGCCGAGCAAAACGCGAAGTCCTTGTCTTACAACTGTATGATCATCAGCCAAAACAACTGTTATCGTATCCATAACCTCCTAACGAAAAAACGTGCCTGAAAACGTGAACTGAACTTCACACTATACCGCTTCTGGCTTTATGCCACTGGCAACCCGAAGGAAATTTGACCGAGGCAGCTATCAACCCAGTTGCAAAGTGATGGTGCGGCCACGATGTTCGCAACGCATGCTGAGACGAATTAGGACAAGCTGGCTTTTAATGCTTCTGTGGCTTACCGGATGCATTCAAGAGCCTGCGATCGCAGAACCTGATGGGGTGTTGCACTTCCCGAGACCTGGAGAATTCGAAGTGCGCTTGTTGAGCCCCACAGTTCTGGAGGTAGCCCTGGTGACCAGCAAAGACCAACGGGAAAGCAAACTTAAGGAATGGGATTTCGTGGGCAGTGGAGGGAAATTGAAGTTGCCGCCGGTAGGGGATTTCAAAGTCAATGTTGCGGGAAAGTCAGTAGAACTCCAGGCGCTGGGCTTTAAACGCCGGGTATTGTATGCGCCCTTCAAGACGCGAGACTTGCGCATTCTGAATAGTTTGTACATCAGCCTTAAGGACCCAGTAAAGGGCAATGAGGTCGTTAAGGTGGAAAACCCGAACGGCAAGTGGTGGAACAGCAACACGAAGCTGGGGGTGACAAATGATCTGTTCAGATGGAGCCCGGTCATTCACGTGAACCAGACCGGCTATCCAGAGAACCAACCAAAGAAAGGTTTCATAGGATACTACATGGGATCTCTAGGGGAACTCCAGTTGCCTCGGGAAACATCGAGTTTCTCAGTTCAGAACGTAAACTCAGGGGAGGAGGTTTTCCGAGGCGCACTGAAGAGGCGGGTGGATACAGGCTTTCCGTTCATTTGTTACCAGCATGTGTATGAAGCCGACCTGAGTGAGATCAAGGCACCAGGGGAGTATCGAATTGTCGTTCCTGGATTAGGCGCTTCCTACCCTTTCGTCATAAACGACTCGGTACTCGCGGCGTTCGCCCGCACCTACGCTTTGGGGTTGTATCATCAGCGATGTGGAACTGCAAACGAACTGCCTTATACGAGGTTCACTCACGGAGTCTGCCACAAGGCCCCCGCAGAAGTTCCAACGATGGACCCGCGCTATGAAGCGGCAAACGACTCGCTGGGCAAAGAGACTGAGAACTCCAAGGAAAACCCGCGGCACCAGGCGCCACGACTCAAGAATGTGTCCGCCTCATTGTATCCATTTCGATCGAAGGGGCCTGTGGATGTTTCAGGAGGGCACCATGATGCGGGTGATTACAGCAAATACACGATTAATAGCGCCAGTTTCATTCATCATCTCTTGTTTGCCGCGGATGCATTTCCCGGCGCCGGTGAACTGGACAATCTTGGAATTCCAGAAAGTGGGGATGGCAAGAGCGACCTGTTACAGGAGGTGAAATGGGAAGCCGACTTTCTTGCACGCATGCAGGATGAGGATGGTGGTTTCTTCTTTCTGGTCTATCCAAGGGAACGAGAGTACGAGGACAACGTTCTACCGGATAGAGGTGATCCGCAGGTGGTGTTTCCGAAAACGACCTCCGCCACGGCTGCGGCTGTGGCGGCCTTAGCGCAATGCGCCTCCTCGCCCAGGTTTAAGCAGCAATTTCCCGATGCTGCGGCGATGTATCTGGAGAAAGCGAAACGAGGGTGGGAGTTTCTTGTGAAAGCGATCGAAGAGCATGGCCGGGATGGGGCTTACCAGAAAATCACTCACTATGGCGATGATCAGATGCACGATGACGAGTTGGCATGGGCCGCCTGTGAGATGTATCTGGCAACCCAGGACGAGAAGATCCATGCCAAGGTTCAGGAATGGCTTAGCCCCTCAGATCCCAATACACGGAAATGGGGATGGTGGCGTCTTTTCGACGCGTATGGAGCGGCGATCCGGTCCTATGCTTTCGGCGTGCGAACCGGCCGGGTTGAAGCCCGGCAACTGCGGCCACTCATCCTGGAGCAATGTGAGAGCGAGATTGCGGCTGCCGGCGAGGACCAGTTGAGGCGCTCAGAGCGAAGCGCCTACGGCACCAGCTTTCCTGAGGAGACCAAGAAGGCACGCACCGCAGGCTGGTACTTTTCAGGGGACGCCGCGTTCGATCTCGCTGTGGCGGCACAGTTGGACTATCCAGAGCGAAAGGACCCTCGAAGGCGATTTGTGTCGGCAATCATGGCGAACCTGAGTTATGAGCAAGGCTGCAATCCTGTCAACGTTGTCTATCTGACAGGGCTAGGCTCAAAGAGGCAACGGGAGATCGTGCATCAGTTCGCTCAGAATGATGATAGAGTGTTGCCGCCCACAGGCATTCCGTTGGGCAACGTGCAGGGTGGTTTTGGATGGCTTTACACCTACAAGGAGGAACTGGATCAGTTGAGTTTTCCTTCAGATGGCGAGGGTGTGGCTCCCTACCCCATTTATGACCGCTGGGGCGATGCCTTCAACCTAAGCCAGGAGTTTGTGATATTGAATCAGGCAAAGTCCCTCGGCTACCTGGCTTGGCTCATGGCTCAGACTCCTCTGAAGACTCAGTCATGGACAGGCTCCCAGGCCCGAATCCAAGGCACCCGGGCTGCCAGCAGCAAGGGATGGGTGTATGAACTGAAGTCAGAAGGAGTCAATTTGAAGGATGCAAAAGTAGTCTGGGAACGTCCCAGGTCGGAACCCTGGTTGGGGGGGCAAACCCTGCACGTGATAGAATCTGAGCCGGGGGCTTGGATTGAAGCCGAAGCGATGCTCCCTGATGGGAGGCGCCTCCATGCTCGTGGAAGCCAATGATCCTGCTGGATGGGGGGCCAGCCCCCAAGAATCGTAGGGTTCCCGTTTGACCTCTGTTGCGGTTTAGACCCACTTGGATACGTTGGGCTTCGGGCACTAATCTCTCGCTGGAAAAGATTACTTTGTAACATCTTGGAGAGAATCTGCCCTAAACCTGCGGGTGCCGTGGCCGGCCCATGGGAGGGGCTGCTCCCAAGACCAGAATGAGGAAACGAATGCCCGTGTGCCCGATCAACGCTCCGCGGATACTGTTTGTGCACGAACATCTCGGGGCTTTCGGAGGCGCTGAAGTTAATATCATTCTGACCGCAGAGGAACTCAAGGCTCGTGGCTACCAGATCGGGCTCCTATACGAGCGTGGTACCGGAAAAGACGAATCCACCTGGGAGGCTCTTTTCTCTCCGATATATCCCATGGCGACAACCTCCCCGGAGGAGGCGCTCGCCGGTTACTCGCCTGACCTCATCTATTTGCACAATCCGGGGGACCTGCGCGTCCTGGAATCTTTGGTGCAAAGCGGCCGGCCGGTGGTACGCATGGTGCACGATCACTCGATGTACTGCATGCGCGGCTACAAGTACAACTATTTCACGAGGCACATCTGCAACCATCCTGCTTCGTTTCGATGCGTCTTCCCCTGCCTCGCATCGATCGTCAGAAATCCCAAGGGCCCATTCCCACTGAAGCTTTCAAGTTTACGCGCTAAGAAACGGGAAATCGCTTTGAATCGGCTATGTAACAGCCTTGTGGTTTATTCGGAATACTCACGACAGGAGCTGGTTCGCAATGGTTTCGATCCAGCCCGTATTCACGTCCACGTGCCGATCCGTTGCGAGGGGGACTCCGCGCCATGGAGTCGTTTCGGCCCGGGGAATCTGGTGCTGTTCGCCGGGCAAATCATTCGGGGAAAAGGAGTGGACATGCTGCTCAGAGCCCTCTCTCAGGTACGTGTTCCCTTTCAAGCAGTGATTATGGGAGACGGGAACCATCGGGGTGCTTGTGAAAAGCTTTCCGTCCGGCTCGGGTTGAAGGACCGAGTGCGTTTCACAGGTTACCTTCCACCGGCTCAAAGCCGCGACCATTACCTGGGGGCGAGCGTCCTAGCCGTGAGCTCCCTCTGGCCCGAGCCATTTGGAATGGTAGGTCCCGAAGCCATGCGTTACGGGCTGCCGGTGGTAGCTTTTGACGCCGGAGGGATCAATGAATGGCTGACAAATGGGGAGAATGGCTACCTCGTGCGATGGGCAGAGACAGGCGAGTTTGCGGCGCGCATCGAACAACTGCTAATGAACAAGGACTTGGCAAGGGAATTAGGGCGGAACGGTCGAGACCGAGTAAACCGCGTGTACAGTTCACGCCACCAGGTCAATGTGCTGGAGGGATTGTTCAATAGCCTGCTCGCCAACAACTCAGAAACGAAGGAAATCTTCCCCGCTATCGGCCTATGATCAACGAAGCATTACCAAACCTCCTGATGCGGCACTACGCTATGGCAGAAACCGTCTGGGGTCGCTCCTGGCTTAATCTGCAAGTGAAACAGGAGTGCCTGCGAGCAGCGTGGGAAGATCAAGGAGCAGACACGTTAAAACGCTGCTTCGACATGACCTTCTCGCTGGTGGTGCTGCTGACCCTGAGCCCCATGCTGCTCATGATCATGCTGCTCATCAAGCTCGAAGATGGTGGGCCGGTGCTTTTTTCTCAAACGCGTGTCGGTGAGTTCGGACGTGAGTTCAAGATGTTCAAATTCCGCTCCATGTGCATGAATGCGGAGAAGCGCTTGCAGGAGTTGTTGGCGCTCAATGAACATAAGGAAGGCGTCACCTTCAAGCTGAAAGACGATCCACGAATAACGAGGGTGGGACGCTGGTTGAGAAAGTTCTCATTGGATGAGCTGCCGCAGTTTTACAACGTGCTGATTGGAGATATGTCTCTGGTTGGACCCCGCCCGCCTGTTCCGCGTGAGGTGGAGCTTTATTCTCCAGCGCAACGCCGACGCCTTGCGATCAAACCGGGCATCACTTGCACCTGGCAAATCAGCGGGCGCAGCAATATCGACTTTTCTGGCCAGGTGAAACTCGACGTGATGTACATCGAGAACCGGAATTTATTAATGGATATGAAGATAATCGTGCAAACAGTGCCGGCAGTTTTGTCGGGAAGGGGCGCGTGCTGATGAAGTATTTGTTGATTTGTCCAGGCTCGAGAGAACGGTTTCAATTGCCGGGTGATCCGGCGTTGCCGTTGGTGCCGATGCTTGGCCAAACCCTCGTTGAGTACTGGCTTTCTCACCTGGCTGCGACGAATACCCGTGAGGTTACCATTCTGGCAGATACAGCTATTGAAGATATCCGCAAGATCGTTGGTGGTGGGGAAAGATGGGGAATAAAGGCTCTGGTGCAACCGGAGTCCCGAGAACTGACCGTAGCGCTGGCCAGCCTGAAATATGGCGGACACGATCCCGCGGCAGACGATGCCGTCGTTCTGTTGAACCACTTTCCGGGTCACCCTGAAAAGCCGTTGTTCAACACGCACGAGGGTTTCTTCGCAGCCTTGCAGGCCTGGATTCCTTGCGCCAACACTCTGGATCGGGTTGGGGTGCGTGAGATCAGCCCTGGAGTGTGGACTGGGCACCACACCAGGATATCCCCCACAGCAGTCTTGCAGGCTCCTTGCTGGATAGGGCAGCACTGCCGTATTGAGGCTCACGCGGTAATCGCCGGGGGGTCCATCATTGAGAACGGCGCAGTCGTCGATCAGGCGGCCGAAATTCGCGCCAGCCACGTCGGACCCCGAACCTACGTTGGCAAGTTTGCCGATCTACATGAGTCTTTCGCCTGGGAGGATACACTCTTAAACTGGAGATCCGGATCACTCGTAAGAGTTCCAGATCCGTTTATGTTGTGTGGCTTGCGTCGGCAGCGAAGTTCAAGCATAGGACTTCTAGGCAGGTTGAATGAGGCGTATGCCCGCAATAAGGTGGATGCGCAAATGCTTTGGAAGCATCTGCTCACCAACCGGGAAGGCTAAATGGTTGTCAGGCATGATGGCGGTACGATGTTCGTGAGCGGCTTGCGCCAGCTAGCTTCTCACGATTGCGGAGCCGTCCGCTCGGCCCTGTGGCCTGAGCTTGCCTCAGGGCCACAAATCATAGAATTCGATTTGTCACAGACGGAATACATGGATTGTGGCGGGTTGGGTACGCTCATTGCATTACGCAACCTCGCTCGTGCACAGAATGGGAATGCAACCGTGCACCTGATTGATCCGGCCGCGCCCATCAGACGCCTCCTGCAAGTTACAAAACTCGAGGGGGAATTCTCCCCAGCCTGCACGGTATCCTAACGCGCACAACCACTGCTTACATGCCAGAGTCCTCCAAGAGTTCGCATGGCCCGGCCCTTCGGCTGGAACTGCCTTGTGACATGCAGGCGGTGCGTCCTGCCATCGAACAATGCCGTCAGTTCCTGGATCAGCACGGAATGGACGCTGAGACAATCATCGGATGCGAATTGGCGCTGGCTGAAGCCTGTAACAACGCGGTCGATTACGCCTCGACTGAGGTGCGCGAAGAGCCAATCTCGCTGGTCGTAACCTGGCTTGAGGATGTTCTGGAGATGCAAATCACCGATCACGCGCTCAGCTTCGAATGGCCATCAGAGATTACCTTGCCCGATGCTTCCGCTGAGCACGGTCGTGGACTGTACATCATTCACGAATTGATGGATGAGGTAGCCTATTTCAAGGGTGCCACTGAAAACTGCTTGCGCCTGCGTAAACGCATTCCAAGGCATGCCACACCAGAAGGGGCACTCGCCTCTGATCTGGAGAACGGCCTTGCGCCTTCGACACATCCCAATGAACGGAACCGCATCAGTTCACAGGTCAACTTGGAGAGATACCTGCTCGCTCACGAATTGCAGATCGCGCGGAACATCCAGCAGTCCTTGCTGCCCCAGGTCCTCCCACTTCTACAAGGTTTCGGGCTGTCGGGCTATTGCCTTAGTGCCCGCGAAGTGGGAGGCGATTTCTACGACATCCTGCCTCTCACCAACGATAATGTCTTACTGGTCGTCGCAGATGTCATGGGCAAGGGCGTGCCGGCTGCGCTGTTTGCAGCGACTTTTCGAACCTTGGTGCGGACGATGTCGGAGTTGGCGAATCGGCCGGCAGAGCTGCTAAGCCGGATCAATCGATTGATGTTCAACGAGCTTTCAGGGGTCGATATGTTTATCACTGCGCAGTTGGCCCTGGTGCAAACGCATGAACCACGATTGATCATTGCCAGCGCGGGCCACTGCCCGGTTCTGTTCGCTAACGAGCAAGGAGATAACCGAACCATCTCACCGGAGGGTATGCCGCTAGGCATTCTGCGGGAGGCCATCTACAAAGAGGAGACGGTCGCTCTTCATTCCGGAGCCAGGGTCGTTTTCTACACGGATGGTCTGATCGAAACCCGTAATCCGAAAGGGGAGTTTCTCGGCCAGGCCAAACTCATGGAGTGGCTTCGCGAAGCAATTGGTTTGGGGCTCAACGCCCAGGAAATAAAGGATAGGTTTCTCACGGGTTTGCAGCAGTTTCAGGGCCCAAGCCTGCCTACGGACGACCAAACCCTCCTCGTGCTGCATCAATTGGCAACCGTTGCGTGCCCGGCCACCGCGCCGCTTCCTGCCGATGCCCCTCTGATCCAGGTTCCTTAGCCTCCGAAACGGCCCGGAATCCACCGGAAACGCCGACGATCGGCGCACGTGGTCGATCCGCTCGTATTTAGTTCCGTGAGTTCTGGTCCTGGTGAATAACCCCGGCTTGCTCCGCGCCGGTTCCCTCCCATAATGATACGCGCATGGCGCACGCAGATTTTGTTCATCTTCACCTTCACACGGAATACTCGCTGCTGGACGGCGCGTGTCGCTTGGACCGTTTAATGGAGCATGCGCACGCTCTAAAGTTCCCATCAATGGCGATTACCGATCATGGCGTCATGTACGGAGCGGTGGATTTCTACCGGGCGGCACGAGATAAGGGGCTCAAGCCGATCATTGGATGCGAGGTTTATGTTGCCCCGGGGAGCCGGTTGGAAAAGAAGAGCTCAAGCGGCGGCCGTGATGTTTACAACCACTTGGTCCTGCTGGCCAAGGACGAGGTTGGGTACAGAAACCTCGTTAGGCTGGTAACTGCGGCGCATCTCGAAGGGTATTATTACAAACCGCGAATTGATAAGGAGCTATTGGCGGCGCATAAAGACGGTTTACTGGCGCTTTCCGGATGCCTGGCGAGTGAGATCTGTGAAGCAATCAACCGTGAGCAACTGCCCAAAGCACGTGAGGCGATTGACTGGTTTAAACAGGTGCTTGGGCCGGATAATTTCTACCTCGAGTTACAGAATCACGGCATCCCTGAGCAGTTAAAAGTAAATCGCACCTTGATTCCATGGGCGAAGGAATTTGGATTGAAGTTGGTCGCGACCAACGATGTCCATTACATCAAGAAGGAGCATTCCCACGCGCATGATTGCCTGATATGCTTGGGCACCCAGACCCATCTTTCAGACACCCGTCGGATGAAATACGTCCCCGAGCAGTTTTACCTGCGCTCGGCGGAGGAGATGAAGGCGCGCTTCGCCGAGATCCCAGAGGCGGTTACCAACACATTGGAAGTCGCCGAGAAGTGCAATGTCGAAATCGAGTTCGGCAAGCTGCACTACCCGGTCTTTAACCCCCCCGAGCACATCACGCGGGAGGGTGCCTTGCGCCAGGAAATCGCGGAAGGGTTGCACACACGCTACGGCATCGCTGCCCGGGCCGAAGGTCCGGAGTTCGTGATTGACGGCGTGCAGGACGCCAGAAGACTGCCGACCTATAAACAGGAGGGTTCGGTTAGCAAAGAAGCGGTCGGCGATCTGAAGCAGCCCGGAGTGTTGGAGGCAGTGCAGGCGATCATTGATCGGGTTCAACTCGAGCTTAAGGTGATCGAAAAGACCGGCTTCATCAGCTACTTCCTCATCGTAGGCGACTTCGTCCGGTACGGACGTGAGCGCGGAGTTGCCTGCGTGGCTCGTGGTTCTGCGGCAGGATCAATCGTCACTTACCTTCTAGGTATTTCAAACGTTGATCCGATTCGCTACAACCTGCTTTTCGAGCGGTTTCTCAATCCAGAACGCGTTAACCCACCCGATATCGACATTGATTTTGCAGACGATCGGCGCGCCGACGTGATCGAGTATGTGCGGACCAAGTACGGCCGTGAGGCTGTCGCTCAGATCATCACTTTCGGCACCATGGGTGCCAAGAGCGTGGTGCGGGATGTGGGGCGGGTGATGGGCTTGAGCTTTGGTGAGTGTGATCGGCTGGCTAAGATGGTGCCAACGGATCTGAAGATGAACCTGGAGAAAGCGCTCAAGGAATCCCCTGATCTGAAGCAGGCCTATGATACGGAAGAGGTCACGCGGGAGCTTATTGACACGGCGTTCATCCTGGAGGACCTGACTCGGAACTCGTCCGTGCACGCGGCGGGCGTGGTGATCGGTGATCAGCCACTGGTGAACCTGCTGCCCCTGAAGCAGGACGAAGAGGGTACGATCGTTACCCAGTACGCGATGGGACCTGTGGGCGACCTGGGCCTGCTGAAGATGGACTTCCTGGGGCTCAAAACTCTGACCGTCATTCGCAACACCTGCGAAATGGTGAAACAAACGCATGGGATTGACCTTCCCATTGAGCATCTTCCCCTGGATGATGCCAAGACTTACGACCTGCTGAACAAGGCCAATACCCTGGGTGTTTTCCAATTGGAATCAGGGGGCATGCGCGATCTCTGCCGCAAGTTTCAAATCAGTTCGGTTGAGCACATCACCGCCTTGATCGCCCTCTATCGTCCCGGCCCGATGGAACTGATTCCGGAGTTCATCGCTCGCCGCCATGGTGAGGTGAAAATCGAATACGCACATCCGTTGCTGGAGCCGATCTCAAAGGAGACCTACGGGATCATGGTCTATCAGGAACAGGTGATGCAGGCCACCCAGGTGCTGGCAGGCTACAGCCTGGGCGGCGCGGATTTGCTCCGCCGCGCCATGGGCAAGAAGAAGCTCGAGGAAATGGCCAAGCAACGCGAGGTGTTTGTGAAGGGCTGCGCGCGCGTGAATGGCATCCCGGCAGCCAAAGCAAACCAGGTATTCGATTTGCTCGAGAAGTTCGCTGGATACGGCTTCAACAAGTCCCATGCGGCCGCTTACGCGATCGTGGCCTACCAGACGGCTTATCTGAAGGCCAATTATCCTGTCGAATTCCTGTGCGCGATGATGACCAACGACGTCGCCGATACGGCGAAGTTGAGCGAGTACATTGCGGAAGCCAGGACCATGGGGATTGAGGTGCTGCCGCCTGATATCAATGAGAGCCGGGTGTACTTCGCCCCGGCCCCCGGGAAGAACGGAGAATCGAGCTCCATGTCTATTCGCTTCGGGTTGGCAGCCATCAAAGGCGTTGGCGAAGTGGCCGTGCAGGCCATCTTAAAGGCCAGATCTGAAGGCGGAAGTTTCAAAACATTGGCGGACATGTGTGAGCGGGTAGACTCCCGGTCCGTTAATCGCAAGACATTGGAAGGTTTGATCAAATCTGGTGCTTGCGATTGCCTGGGAATGAACCGGGCCACTTTGTTCTCGCAGATCGAGCACACACTTACCCGTGCTGCCGGGGTTATCGCGGACCGCCAAAAGGGGCAGAGCTCTCTTTTCGGAGCGTTTGAGGAAAACGCGAAGAGCGCAGCCCCTGAACCGGAGCCTCTGCTGGAAGAATGGCCACAGCACGACCTGTTGGCTCATGAGAAGGAACTGTTGGGCTTCTATGTCACCGGACATCCGCTGACACCCTTCGCAGCCATTTTATCGAAATACACTCTCGCAGATACAAAAATACTGGCCACACTTCCAAACCGGGCCATGACCCGGATAGGCGGGTTGGTGGCTGGAGTGCAGAGTGGGGTTTCCAAGAAATCCGGGAAACCTTACGCCATGGTAACCCTGGAGGATCTGGAAGGCACCGTTCAGGTTCTATGTCTGAATGAGAATTTCGACAATTACCGCGAACTATTAGTCCCCGGCCAGGCTCTGATGGTTATCGGTGAAGTCACCACCGGTGATGAAAAGCCCAAGATCTTTCCGCAGGAAATAATAAAACTGGACGATGCGCCACGGCGTTTCACAAAGCAGGTGCATCTACGTCTGAACTCCGCCCATCTCAAACCGGAGAGCGTCGAAGAGGTAAGCAATCTGGTTCAGCGGCATCCCGGCAAATGCCAGTTGCTCCTGGCATTTCGCCAACCAACAGGTGAATGGGTTTACATCGAGGTCAACGAGCGTTACTTCGTCGCGCCTTCCCGCGATTTGCAGAAGGAGGTGGATGAACTGTTTGGCCCAGACACCTACTACGTTAAAGTTGACAACACCCTGCCGGAACGGATTGCCCGGCGTTGGGAAAGGAAGCCCGACGCGGGAGATAGTGAAGAGTGACGTTATTTCTTTTTAATTATGTCTCCAATGTCCTTACGGTATTCCTCGGGGTCAAGCTTGTGCTTCTTTGGGCTCGGATCATTTATCTCGATAAGCAGGTAAGCGATGCCAATACAGGCGGCAATCGCCAGGGCTAACGCGTAGCGAAGTTTCCGGCGCGACATGCGCTTCTTCCGCCGTCGCCGTCGCCGCCGGTGATAATGCCCATGCTCCCCATGCAGGCCTTCATCGGGCTGCTTTTCGGAATCTGATGTGGACATATCTGAAACTGGCTCGCTCACGCCCCGCATTTAACGATGCGTGCCCGGGACTCGCAACAACATTCTGCCGATTAGACGGGCCATCTGGTCCATCGCACCCGTCCGTCGAGTTGTAGGGATCAAGGATCTCTACTTTGTGGGCTCGGCAATCAGATCATAGTCCGTGTGGCCCACGATTTTGACCGAAGCGAACTCAGAAACCGGCAGGCGGCCTCGCACGTAAACGCGGCCATCGATATCGGGAGCATCACTTTCACCACGGGCCACGAGGAACTTGCCTCGACCAGGCCCTGTGCGTGGGGTGGATCGAATCAACCCATGTTCCCAGGAATCAATGCGTGCAGAACGCAGATCCGTAGCGGAAGCCTCTCCTTCGATTAACACCCGCATTTTTCGTCCGACCTGGGCTTGGGAAACGCTGGTGGCGATCTCATGCTGGACCGCCATGGCACGCTCGCGACGTTCTTGTTTCACAGGATCGGGCACCTGCCCAGCCATGGAACGAGCCCGGGTGCCATCTTCCTTGCTGTACGTGAACACACCCAAGCGCTCAAACCGAACGCTCCGCATGAAATCGAGCAGGGATTCAAAATATGGTTCCGTCTCACCGGGGAAACCCACGATGAAAGTCGTGCGAATCGCAATTCCCGGTACGCCCCGGCGAATCCGGACCAGCAAGTCTTCGATGTATTGCCGGGAGGTTTCGCGCCGCATGCGTTCCAGCATGTTCTCGTGGATATGCTGCAAGGGAATGTCGATGTAACGAACCACTTTGCGACACTCGGCAATCGTCTGGATTAACTCGTCGGTCCAATGCGCGGGGTGGGTGTAAAGCAGACGTATCCAGAAGTCGCCTTCCAAACTGTTCAACTCACGGAGCAATGTGCAAATAGTCGTGCTATTCGGGCCCAATTCGGCCACCGCCCGGCCAAAGCGCTCTGGATTAGCTATCGCGCGGCTATGGTTGGGACGCAGGTCCAAACCGTAATAGGTTGAATCCTGGGAAATCAGGTTGAGTTCCTTTACCCCATCGGCCAGCAGCGCCCGGGCTTCCTGCACAACATCCGCCTGGGAACGGCTCCGGTGGCTGCCTCGCATGCGGGGGATGATGCAGAAGCTGCAAGGGTGATTGCATCCTTCGGCGATTTTCAGGTAAGCGAAATGCCTCGGAGTCAGCCTAAACCTGGGCGTCGCGAAATCCTGGATGTAGGTCGGGCGCAAGTTAACATCCACCAAAGGAGCCAGGGCGGGCGAAACCACGCGCCGGGTGCGGCCAAACTTTTCTGTACCCCTCAAACTAGCGCTTCCGGTTTCGATACCGACCGTTTGCTCAAGTTGTGCGATATCCTTGCGGAGACGAGTGGAAGATCGGGTTCGGTTTTGGGAACCATCAGCCAGCTTCTGCGCACGCCGAGCCAGGGCTTGTCGAACAATTTGCCCTGCCTGGGCAACCTGATCGATGCCCATAAAGGCATCCACTTCGGGCAGCAGCTTGGGAAGTTCATCGCGAAAACGTTGTGGCAAGCAACCCGACACCACCAACCCCTGCCCTCGGTGTGCTGCCTGCCGGACCTGATCGGATTCGAGGATCGTTTCAACGCTTTCCTCCTGAGCCGAATCAATGAAGGAACACGTGTTGACGATGACCACGTCGGCAGCCTGCGGGTCATTGGTGATTTCCACACCATCCCGAAGCAAGGCGCCAAGCATAATCTCGGCGTCCACCAGGTTTTTTGCGCAGCCGAGGCTGATCATGCCAACCTTCAGGCTTTCCTGGCCCTTATTCTTTTCCGACAACTTATTCATTAAAGACGGAAATCTTACCTTACTGGCAGAACGCCCGCAAACCTTTCGAGAACCCTGTCCGGGGAAGCCGGGGGGCTACCCCTTCACCAAGGACAACGGCATACACTTCAAAACACCAATTTTGGAACAACGATTATATCGCCATCCTGGAAGGTGAAGCCCTTAGCCTTATAGCGGGGCATTTCGTCGAACCTAATCCTCCACTCTTTCTTCCGCCCTCCCTCGACCCGCTCCAGATTAAAACGAGTTGGGGTTGCGCCCAAATCCGAGCCGAAAGTGAATCCGCCAACTGCACTCAAAAAGCACTCCAGAGAAAAGTCGGTTCCGATTTCCCGTTCGCCGCAGTTCCTCACCTCGCCAGAAACAATCACATGGACGGTTCGAGAATCCGTAATCGGCCTCTCGGGACAGGACTGACATCCCAACAGCAGCAGCCCTATAACAGGGATGATAGTCAGAACCAGAGCATTCTTTATTTGCATTCTAAGTCCTCATCAAAGTCGCCTTTGTCAACTGTGAGCCCCCTTGCGCCCTAACTCTCGGCTTTGACTATTTCCTGGAGGACTTTCCCGTAATCGATGAAGTTCTTTCGCGACTTGGTTTCATCAGCCACCTTGTCCGGCTCATGGAACACAGTGACCATGTGAGGCTCGATAGATAGGGCGCCCGAGTAACCACGTGAAAGGGCGTCCTTGATGATTTGCCGCACCGCCCCCTGCCCTTCTCCGGGCCAGGTGTATTCCGGGTCTGCCTTTCCCACTTCACGAACTGCGTCCTTCACGTGGATATGGATCGTGTGGTCGCGCAGATGCTCCCAAAACTCCCAGGGATCTTGCCACGTCCATGGTTTGGCTTTCGACCGGTCAGGATTGAAAATCGGGTTGGCCGTGTCGAACGCCCACTTCAACCCGGGACACTTGTCCAATAGCTCAAGCGCATGCTGCCAGCTCATCCCGCCGTAGTTCATGCAATTCTCATGCACCGGCTGCAACCCAGCGTCCAAAAACCTATTTGTTACCTCCCTTACCCGGCGAACCACCTCGGTTGGAATCCGAAACTCCTCGTCCCCGGGTTTAAAGCTCATGATGCGGACCAGCTTGGTTTGGGCTCGTTGCATCCGGGGAATGGTTCGCTTCACCTCCTGCAACGTAATGTCGAAGGGATCATCGATCCGCTTCGCCCAGTTCATAATAGTGGAACCAAAGCAATAGACCCGCACGCCGGAGCTATCCATCTCGCGCAGGGCCTGATCGAAATCCGGATCTGGGATGTCGTGGAAATTCTCCTTCCTCCCGCCGTTCACCGAGACAGCCCGCATTTCAAGGTGGCTCCAGCCCAACTCACGAGCGGCACCGATCTGGCTGCTCAATGAACAGCCTGCTTCATCTCCTATTCCCGTATATAACATAGTCTTAACGTTTGAACGAGCGCGCAAAATCCTCATTTGATATCTGAACCACCTTTCGCCTGGCCCGGGAGCCGGCAATGAGCTCGTTGAGCTTGGATTCATACGCCAATGCGTCCATGGGTAATGCTATCGTTTGGCCGATCAGCGAGGAAAACAGAATCGCATTCGCCAATTCGACGGAGTGCATTCCCTCGGAACCTGGAGCCATGAGGCGCTCTCCACCCACGATGGCATTTACAAAGTTCTGAATAATCAGCGCATGCGGGTTCAGAGCGTTCTCGAAAGGAATTCGCTTCTGAGCAACATTTGGTTTTCCAAAGCCGAGCTCCGCCGTTTTGCTGAATTCAACCGCGTCACAATCATTCTGAAACATGTGAAGCTGTTCATTCTCCAGCACAAGCTTGCCTCGGGTTCCCGCGATCTCCAGCCGGTTGGTGCCCGGGGCCTCGCCGGTAGATGAAACGAAGGTGCCTGCGGCCCCGTCTGCATATTCGAAGTAAGCGGTGACATTGTCTTCCACTTCAATGTCGTGATAGGCGCCCAACTGACAGAAACCCCGCACCCGTGCCGGCATCCCGAGCAACCATTGAAGCACATCCAGATTATGCAGACACTGGTTCAGCAGCACGCCTCCGCCCTCACCCTTCCACGTGGCTCGCCAGCCTCCGCTCGCGTAATAGGCCTCCGTACGGAACCAGTCGGTCATGATCCAGTTGACACGGATGACGCGTCCCAACTCTCCGGTCTGGATGATCTCTCTCATCTTGAGGTAGCGTGGTTCTGTTCTCATCTGGAACATGGCGGCGAAAACAGAATCAGGATGAGCCCGGTGTGCTGCGACCAATCGTTCCGCATCAGCTTTGTGGGCCGAAATCGGTTTTTCAACCAGGACGTGAAGGCCCTGGTTGAGCGCCATGATTCCCTGGGAGGTATGCTGAAAATGTGGACTTGCGATGATAACCGCATCGGATGACCCAGACTTGAACAACTCCGCGGGCTCTGAGAACACCAAGGCGCCGGGGTATTTTTCCGCTTTCCTGGGATTGGAGGTGCAAACTGCTGACAAGTGCGCCCCCGATATTTTGCCTTCCGTCAGGCACGTGGCGTGATGCTGCCCGATGTTGCCTAATCCAATGACGGCAATCCGCAGGTTTTGCATGGGCTGATTTTAGTCCGGCATCCTGCAAAGCCCAGACGAAACTAGCGTTGACCGGGCTTAACGGTGATATCCCCAGCCGAAGCGCTCGCCAAGCGGCCGCGATCGAATTGCGCCACCACTCGGTCATTGCCGAACAGTCTGAGATGCGCACCCGGCGAAGGCACCAGTACGTCAGGCTTGCATTTGCCCCGCGCCTCGGATGTAAATGCGGCATGGTTCGATTCCTTTTGCCCCTATTGCTTGCAGCCCTTGCCTTGCCAGCCGCTGAGCCGGTGTTCACTGAATCATTCGACGGTCCAGGCGTAAACGTCACAGCCGGCTCACTGAACGAGGCGGACGGACGCGGCAAGGTTCTTCATATCCAGGTGCCGGAAGGGAGTGCGAACCCGGGACGCATTGCCGGTTTTCCGCTGCCGATTGATAAACTTCGGGGCAAACGAGTGTATTTTGGAGCGGAGGTTAAAACTGCAGGCATCTCGGAACGGCCGAACCCGTGGAACGGCGTGAAAGTAATGCTGGTCATCGACACGCCTGCCGGGAAGGAATACCCCCAACCGGAAATCCCCGTTGGTAGCACCGAGTGGCAGCGCTATTCCACGGCAGTATTCATCCCGCAAAAAGCAACCGAAGCCACACTCGTGCTCGGCCTGGAACAGGTAACCGGAGAAGCCTGGTTCGATAACGTGCGGGTGACCGCTGTTGAAACCAAGCCGTTCCCTCCGCCAGCAGATCCAGCAGAACCGATTTTCCGCGGCCACAACCTGCCCCGGCTTCGCGGCGCTATGGCCGGACTCGCGCTCACCGAAGACGATGTAGAATATTTTTCCACTGTCTGGAATGGAAACCTGTTGCGCCTGCAACTCTTTGAATCCGCCCGCAAAGACCGCCACCTGGCTGACTACGACACCTGGTTGGAGCGCCAGTTGCAGCAGATCGACCAAGTCCTCTCATGGTGCGAGAAATACAGCGTCATGGCCGTCGTCGATCTTCATTCTCCCCCCGGTGGCCAGGCTTTCAGCGCCGGTTACATCACCGCACGCGGCCGCATTTTCACTGACCCGGCGGCGCAAACCAAGTTCGTTGGAGTATGGGAACGAATCGCAAAACGGTACAAGGGACGTCAGATCATCTGGGGCTTCGACCTGGTGAATGAGCCTGACGATACCATGGTTTCCGAAGATTGCCTGGAGTGGAATGATCTGGCTGAGAAAGCCGCGAGAGCGGTGCGAAAGATTGATCCAGATCGAACCCTGATCATCGAGCCCAACCAATGGGGCGGTCCAAAGGCTTTTGAGAATTTTCGTCCTCTTGATCTTCCGGGTGTGGTCTATAGTTTCCACTTCTACATGCCCCACGCGTTCACTCACCAGGGCATTCAGAACAACCCGGCAGGTCTATCATACCCGGGCACGATCAAAGGCCAGCTTTGGGATCGCGCTGCGCTGGAGGAAGCCATGCGTCCGGCTTTCGAGTTCGCCCGGAAATACCGCGTTCATCTTTACACGGGTGAGTTTTCCGCCATTCGGAACGCCCCGGGTGATTCTGCGGCGAAATACCTGGCGGATGTGATTGATTTACTCGAGAAGCACGGCTGTGATTGGTCCTACCACGCATATCGTGAATGGCAGGGATGGAGTCTGGAACACAGCGGCCCGCTCGATAAAGCCGTCCGATCAGAGACACCCACCGACCGCCAGGAAGTGGTAGTCGGGTGGATGTCGAAGAATCAAAAGCCCGTTGTGAGCAAGGCTCAGCGATGATATCCCCAGCCGAAGCGCTCGCTGAGCGGCCAATAGACAAACCAGGATTTGCCAATCACATTCGTGGAAGGAAACGGCCCCCAGCCGCGGGAATCAAAACTGTTCATGGTATTATCCCCCATGACGAGGTAATTGCCCGGGTCAACATTGAAGACAGTATCCTCATCCGGGAAATAGGGTGCAAGTGAACCGCTCCATCCAGGATAGAATTGCGTCACGACCCGGTCATTGACGTGACCAGAGTATTGGCTGTCAGCCGGAACCTGAGTCGGTTTAAAGGAATACACTTTTTCGAAGTGCGGGTCGTTCGCTGCCAACCGCTGCCCGTTGATGATGAGGTGCCGATCATTGCCGATTTGGACTTTCTCACCTCCCAATGCCACAAGACGCTTGATGTAGAACTGGTCCTGAGCCAGACGTTCGATGCCTTTGGTTTCGAACACGATGATCTCGCCCCGTTTGGGAGCGCGGAAGTTATAGGTCAAGCGATCAACAAACAGATGATCACCCGCGATGACGCGAACCTTGATAATGTCCTCACCCTTCTTATACGTCTTATCCGGCTCAAGTGCCGCACGGGATTCCAAAGACTGGGCGCCAAGATCTGGCGGAAACCAAAGCGTATGAGGCCGTTGATTGAGCCAAATGGTCTGCTTGATGTTGAAAATCAGAATACGGAAAGGGCTGTCCACCCGACTCACACGGCAGTCTTCCTTGGCTACGACATGCACGTATGAAACGCCTTTAAACCATTCTTTCACCCGTTCCATTCCTGTCGGAATGAGGTACTTCTGGTCACCCGCGAGCAGATTTTCCGAAGTCACGCCGTAAAGCGTGGGCTGCATGGATCCGGTGGGAATTTTAAACGGTTGCAGAAAGAAGGTGCGAATTCCCATCGCAACGGCTAATGCAACCAGGAGCACTTCGAAGTTCTCCCGCCAGGAGGCAAAGGGATAAGGCTTGAGCCATTTATTGGCGGCCTTCTCCAACTCCTGCATCTTCTGTTTCAACTCCTCGGTCGGCACCCGGCTCCGAACGGCGCCATCCACGGTGGCCATCGCGGCTTGTAAAGCCTCAATGGCAGGCGGGGTGAGAATGTCCCGCTGATGGCACAGCAGCTTGTGAACATGCCGACGCATGGACGTAGCATCACGCACGGTGCGCGAAAGGAACCAATTCAGAGTCATAGTTGTTTATTGGAACCGGCCATCTGAGGGCCGGTTCTCAGGCCTTGAGCACTTCAATGAATGCTTCCTGAGGGATGTTGACACTGCCAAATGACTTCATCCGCTTTTTACCTTCCTTCTGCTTTTCAAGGAGCTTGCGCTTACGGCTGATATCACCGCCATAACATTTCGCAGTCACATCCTTGCGGAGAGCGCCCACCGTTTCGCGGGCAACTACCTTGCCGCCGATTGCGGCCTGAATCGCCACGGTGTACTGCTGACGTGGAATCACTTCCTTCAGCTTGGCAGCCAGAGCGCGTCCGCGGCCTTCGGCCTTATCACGATGGACAATGCACGAGAAAGCATCCACGGGCTCCGTGTTGACCAGCATGTCGAGCTTCACCATGTCCGACTCGCGGTAGCCGGAATGCTCATAATCCATCGAGCCATACCCTCGGGTGATGCTCTTGATGCGATCATGGAAATCGATCAGGATCTCGTTGAGCGGGATCAGACTGGTGAGCATGACCCGGCGCGCATCGAGCGTTTCGGTGTGATCGACCACGCCCCGTTTTTCTGAGATCAGTGCCATCATATCCCCGATGTACTCGTTTGGACAGATGACGAACGCCTTCACCATCGGCTCTTCGATTTTGTCTATGTAAGTCACCTCGGGCAGGAAAGCCGGATTATCCACTTCCTTCAGGGTGCCATCGGTCAACTGGACCTTGTAAATAACGCTCGGATACGTCGCGATGATGTCCATGTTGTATTCGCGACGCAGACGTTCCTGAACAATCTCCAGGTGCAGCAAACCAAGGAAACCACAACGGAACCCGAAGCCGAGGGCGATGGAAGTCTCAGCCTGGAAAACGAAAGCGGAATCGTTGAGCTGAAGTTTGGCCAGATTCGCCTTCAGATGCTCATAATCACTCGTATTGATCGGATAAATACCGCTGAACACCATTGGGTGAATCTCTTTAAAGCCGGGCAGCGGCGGGCTGGGATTCCGAGGGTCCGTGATGGTATCCCCCATCTTCACCTCCTGCGGAGTCTTGATGTTGGCCGTCATGTAGCCAGTCTCGCCCATTTCCAGCCTGTCCCGGGTATAAGGCTTCGGATTGAAGCTCCCAACCTCTTTGACTTCCACCGTCTTGCCCGAGTGCAGGAGCTTAACGTGCATGCCGGGTTTGAGCTCTCCGGTGACAACGCGCACATGGGAAACCACGCCTTTGTAGGTATCAAAGTAGCAGTCAAAAACCAGGGCTTGAAGGGAGGCAGCACCGGTGGGCTTCGGGGCTGGAATCCGTTCTACGATTGCCTCCAGAATCTCCTCGATGCCGATGCCTTCCTTGGCGCTTGCCTGGATCGCGGATTCAGCAGGTATAGCCAGGATGTCTTCCAGTTGGCGCTTGGCCTGGGGGATGTCCGCATGAGGCAGATCGATTTTGTTGATGACCGGGATGATCGTGAGATTCTGCTTCATGGCCAGGTGAACATTGGCCACAGTCTGAGCTTCCACGCCTTGCGCGGCGTCGACAATCAGCAACGCCCCTTCGCATGCACTCAGACTTCGAGAGACTTCGTAGGCAAAGTCCACGTGTCCTGGAGTATCGATCAGGTTCAGTTCGTAGGTTTCCCCGTTCTTTGCTTTGTAAAGCATGGTCACCGGGTGAGCCTTGATGGTGATCCCCCGCTCGCGCTCCAAGTCCATGGAGTCAAGGAGTTGATCCTCCATCTCTCGAGTGGCAATTGTGCCCGTGCGATGGAGCAAACGATCGGAAAGCGTCGTTTTCCCATGGTCAATGTGGGCAATAATGCTGAAATTTCTGATATGTGCTGCGTCCATTCTGCAAAGCTGGGGCGCCGGCGCCCGGCATCCGTGCGAGAAAATACACCCTCAAGCCCGGATTGGCCATTCTTGCGCTAGCTGCCGCCAATATGAGTCGCAAAGGATACTGCTATTTGGGTCGATGAAAAGGAATTTTATGGCCAGACACACCAGGCTTTCTTAAACTCTACCATCAGCTCTACGCACGCCTATGAACATGGAAGAACTCTACCAGCAACGGCTTAAGCGCTATGTGACCGCTCTGCGCAACGAAAGGCCTGACCGGGTCCCTATTCGTCCCTTTGTAGCCGAGTTCACTGCGAAGTATGCAGGCATGACCTGCCAGGACGTGTCCCACGATTACGAACGCGCGTTTCAGGCGGTCCTCAAATGCGGGCACGATTTTGATTGGGATGCGCTGGTACCGAACATGGTTTATGTGTGGACCGGCCTGGCCCAGGCGATTGGCCTGCGTTATTACGGAGTGCCAGGAGTCGGCATTCCCCACACTTCCGGGTTCAACTACATCGAGCCTTCCGAAGGTGAGGCCTTCATGCAACCCGACGAGTATGACGAGTTGATCGCCGATCCTACCGGCTTTCTTTACCGCAAGTGGCTGCCCCGTGTCTCGACCGAGGTCGCTGCCATGGGCGCCCCTGCCACATACCGCAACAACATCGCCCTGGTCAAAGGCGGGATGGCGATGCTCCAGTATTTCTATGCCTTCGGACCGCAAGTCCAGCGTATGCGCGCCGAGTGCGGCACCGTTTCCAGCATCGCCGGCATTTTCAAAGCCCCGTTCGACATTCTGGCCGATAAATTGCGCGGCTATGTGGGACTGGTCACTGACATGCATGAACAGCCAGAGAAAGTGCTGGCAGCTTGCAAAGCTCTGATGCCTCATCTGTGTCAGGTTGGATTAAACACCGCGGACCCTAATCGGCAGGTGCCGATCGGTTTCTGGATGCACCGCGGTTGTGTCCCGTTCATCAACCCCAGGCAATTCGAGAGTCATTACTGGCCAACGTTGCGCCCGATCATTGAGGAATTCTGGAAGCATGGGCACCAAACCATGTTCTACGCCGAGGGCAAATGGGGCGCCCACCTCGATGCTTTCACCGAACTCCCTGCGCGAAGTATTCTGTTCCATTCGGATCGGGACGACATTTTCCAGGTTAAACGAAAACTTGGACACAAGTTCGCCATCAGCGGGGGCATACCCAATGCATTGCTGAGTTACGGGAAACCGGACGAGGTCCGGGACTTCTGCAAGCGGGTCATCGATGAAGTCGCCGTCGGTGGTGGCTACATCATGGATGCCGGAGCCATCATGCAGGATGACACCAGCATCGATAACTTGCGGGTCTTGACCGAGACAACTCGTGAATACGGGATCTACGGGTCATCGGGATCGCCAATGACAGCGACCCCGCCCTCCGAGGTTCCCGAATCGGTTCAGGATCGGGCATCTTTAAAGGGACTTGTTACCAAGCCGAGCGCTGTCCCGCCGGGCACATGCCTCCCTTGGGATCGCAAGTTAGAGGAACTGCCACCGGTGACCGGTGACACCGCGATGATGCGCCGGGTCTGGGAGCAGACCGATGGGTTGTCGAACATGTTCATCTGGCAGTTGCTCCTAAGCTTCTGATTAGAAGCAAACCAGCGAGGTTCCCCGGGGCGTGCGTACGACAACGGTGCCCGCGATCTTGTCGTGCCACGCTTGCTTGTCGGCATCCCAGATAATCCACAAAAACCCCAGAAACAGGACGATTGCGGAAAAAGCTGCGGCTAATCCACGAACCAAAGCCACCAGCAAGTTCACTGGACGTCCATCGAGACGAACGACTTTAGTCCCCAACACAATTCCGCCTATCGTGGTGCCTTTCCAGGCCCACATGCCGGCGAAATAAGCTAAAGCGACCAGCAATGCGAACGTCCCTCCGTGAACCAGATGAGCGACGATTCCAATAAGAATAATATCCAGGAATGCCGCGCCGATGCGCTCCCAAAAGCTTGCGCGACCCAGGTGAGACGCCGGCGCTAATGGAATCGCGGGAGGCACCGCTGTGCCGGGTGGATTGCCGGGAAAAGGCGGCGGACCTGAAAAGGCATCCGAAGAGTGCCCAAAGGCTGCGCCAGCCATCATTGGAACAGGCACGGCTTGATAGGCGGGCACTGGGATAGGCGGAGCTTTCTCCGGCAGCTCGCGACGAAAACCGGAGAACAATGCGATAGTAGCCACCCCAAGGGCCCAAACTGCTAAGACCGTGTAAACAACCATGCCAAGAAACGGAACGCAATAAAGCGCGAGCACAATGAGGAACCCCAGCACGAAAGCGAGCAACCATGGAATCTGGCGTCCGCCACGAACCCGGGTGCCAAGGCTTTGTCCAATCCATTCAAAGATGGCCACCTTGCCCACCAGGACAGCAATGATCATTGCGGCAAGGAGGAACGGAACCACGACCAGCCCAATCAGGGTGAATCCGAGCAAGGCCAGAATAAGTGGAAATAGGATCAGGCTGAGCATTCCGATCAGGAAACAGGTGGCGGGACGTTCCTTCACCTCGTCAAGACACACCTCCACAGGACGTCTAAAGACAGCGGAGATGAGAAGATAGACCAGGAAACACACACCGGTTACGACCCACAGCCATCCTATGCTCGGAGCCATGGGCCGCATCTTGAGCACGCACTGGACGAACCATTCGCCAAAGCTGCCGATGATGTTCGCAAAACCGCCCCCGCCGATTTCCTGGACGGACCCATTGATCCGCGCACCTTTTTCCGCATCGATCCGTCCACCTACTGAGACTGCATCGCCATCAAGCTTTGCGTTCGGGCCCAGGTGAATATTACCGAGCACCGCCACAGCCTCCTCTTGTACTGAACCGTCAATATCAAGATTGCCGAAGATGGTTACTGCAGGACCCCTTACCTGTCCGTGGACCTTTGCGTTGCCACCTATGACCACGAGAACCTCGGTAGTCTCGTTCGTTTTCAGTTCCGCCGATTGGCCGAACAGCACCATGGTCTCTCGATGCAGCACAGGGCCTTCTTCAGGCGAAGGCGTGCTCGGAGCAGCCACAGGAGCAGATATTTCATTGGTTGGGGAGGCTTCGCTCTCCGAAGGAGTTTCTTGGGCGGTCGCAGACAGCCATATTCCGGCTAGGAGCAAGGCGGTAAGGAGCCCGATACGGCTTCGAATTTTGTTGTCTTTCATAGGTTGTCTTCTTTCTTACGGGTCAAAGCGAGTTTTAAATAGACGGCTCCAAGGCTGAGGCAGGCTGCATAGGCCAGGATCAGCGCGCCGCAGCAGCCAGCAATGATGGCGGGGCTAATGTTCATGCCCTTGAAGAGCCTTTCAGCAACTCCAGCCAGAGCCACCAAGGCATTCCAAATGATGGAGGCGAGCGCCAAGCCAGCCTGGATCTCGTTTGTCAATCGCATCACCAAGTCCGATTGAGGGATCCGGGCCGCCACCACGTACAAACCTCCGAAACTGAGGGTCAACCCGAGCAGAAGGATGATCTGCAGAGGCACCGGCCAGGCTTGCCATGATTTGCGGTACCATGGCGATGGCGTCTGGGTCGCGATCAGGGCCATTACCCTCGGTAACAAGGTGGAGGGGGCCTGCATATCGGGCAGAGCCTTTAGTTCCCTGTCCACAACCTCAGCCAGCTTGTCTGGATCTCTAGGATTTGGGTTCATACATCTCGAATTCCTCAGCAAAATGGTGTCGCAGTTTCTTCCGCATGGCTTCACGCGCTCGGAAAATGTCCGTTTTGACCTTGGCCAGTGAAATCTTGAGCTGCGTCGCGATCTCCTCATAGCTCATGCCCTCCAGGTGGAACAGGACCAAAGGCACACGCTGCGTCGTAGGCAGTGATTGAAGCGCTCGTTCTATCATCGCATGCCGATCATGCTCCTCTAATTGCTCGTGCACATCTGTCGGCGCGGCCAGGTCGCCGGTGGTTTCTTCCGCACCGCCGTCACTAGCGGGGAACAATTCCGAAAAAAAGCTCCAGCGCGAGCGATATCTGGAAAGGTGATTCAGGCTTAAATTAGTGGCCACCTTCTTCAGCCAGCCACCGATTGTAGGACTGTCCTTCAACTCGGAGAATCTCTCGAAGGCTCTCAGAAAGACCTCCTGTGCGATGTCCTCCGCCTCCGCTTGATTGGCAACCAGACGCATAGCCGTGCTAAATACCATGTCCTGGTAGTTCCGCATGAGCTGCTCAAATTGTCGCGCCTCGGTCATTCCAAGAGGTCTTCCACCGCATTATGCGGGCGGACAAACGCAATCTGAAGCCGAAATTCCCAATTGTGAACTACCTGTTTTCATAACTCACTCTGCCCTAAGAACCCATGGAAACGGGTTTTTGTTGCAGAAATCTCACCTGCGGGGTCAGAACCCATTATTTTTACTTTTCTGGTCGCAGTGAGCATTCCTGGCTTTCTGGCTTTCCCTGACTCGATAACTCGCTACGAAGCGGTGGACTTCCCGGGCGAAATCATTGAGTATCGGCCTTGGCGTGGGCCTCACGAGAATGCAACCAATCCTAGGCGGTATGTCGGACCAGTGGAAGTCCGGCCGGTTCGTGTACGTGTTCTTCTCCCTGGGACTATTCAGCGCGATTTGGCTTCTAGGTCTCAAGCGCTGGTTGCCAATTCTACCCGGCTTTCCTAATACTGCAGTCACCACTTTGTGTTTTCTGGCAGCGGCAGCGGTTGCCCATGCCGGAGTGCCGCAGCGTTACTATTGGGGCATGCTTGCCGGATTAGGTTTTTCCGCGATCGGGGACGCGTTTCTCATGCAGAAAAGCGATTTCTTTGTGCCAGGCCTCAGCAGTTTCCTGATCGCCCACTTCTGTTATCTCTGGGCATTCATGGCTGATAGTCGATTTGCCCGGAGATGGGCTCCTTTCCTTGTCTATGCTGCGACAGGCATAACGCTGGTTGCGTGGCTTTGGCCAAATATCCCATCGGCGCTCAGGCTTCCAGTGACTCTCTATACGGGAGCGATTTCTGTGATGGCCGCCCAAGCAGCCAGCCGAGGTCTCGTCAACCGCACACAGGGCAGCATTCTGGCTGCCGTAGGAGCCAGCCTTTTCGTAGCATCCGATTCCGTGCTGGCGGTCGGACGCTTCAGTCATTCATTTGAGCATGGAGGCACCGTGCTCCTTGTCTGCTACTTCAGTGCACAGGCGGCACTGGCTTTGTCGGTGATTCGGTATGGGAATCACCGATCAATCACCCAATAAATACTTAAACGCCCGCTTGATTGTGCCTAAAGAGACCCGCGGTGGTGGATATCTCAAGGGCGGGTCAATGAAAGTCGAGCGGCGCAGAACCGAGCGATAATGGGTGAAACAATCAAACCCCGCCCTGCCATGGTACGCACCCATGCCACTCTCCCCCAAGCCTCCAAAGGGCAGCTCCTTGGCGATCATGTGGAGGATGGTGTCATTCACGCACACGCCGCCGGATCGAGTTTCAGCCAGCACGCGCTCCTGGATGGATCTGCTCTCTGTAAACAGATAGAGCGCCAAGGGTGCAGGTCTCTCTCGCAGAAATGCCAGCGCCTGGTCCAAATCCTCGAAGTCGATGATCGGCAAGATTGGACCAAAGATCTCCTCCTGCTTCAGAGGTGAATCAGCCCTTAAATCAGCTATCAGGGTAGGTGCCAGATACAGGTCCTGTGCGTTGCACTGTCCGCCGTGGATGACCCTTCCACTGCTCAGATAGCTCGTTAGCCGATCCCAATGCTGCCGGTTGATGACGCGTCCATAATCCGGGCTCTGGTGCGGGTCGCTGCCATAGAACTCGCCAAGTGCCGTTTTCAAGGCTTTAAGCAGAGGTTCGCGAATGCGACGATCTACGAAAAGAAAGTCCGGTGCGATGCAGGTCTGCCCAGCATTCATGAACTTCCCCCAGGCGATGCGTCTGGCCGTCACCTCAACCGAAGCATCAGCGCATACGATACAGGGTGATTTTCCACCCAACTCAAGCGTGACCGGTGTCAGGTGCCTGGCCGCAGCAGCCATGACCAATTTTCCGACCCTTGAACTTCCGGTGAAAAAGATCTTATCAAAGTGTTCCCGCAGCAGGGCTTCCGCGACCTCCGGTCCCCCGGATGCCACCGCTACGTAGTCCGTTGGGAACGCCTCCCTAATGACTTTTCCAACCACTGCATCCGTGCGTGGAGCAAATTCAGACGGCTTAAGTATCACGCAATTCCCCGCCGCCAAAGCCCCGACCAAAGGCGATAGCAAAAGTTGAAATGGATAATTCCAGGTACCGATGATTAATGCGAGGCCGTAGGGTTCCGGGTGTCTTGTCCCCTCCCCCGGCCATGCTATCCATGGAACCCGCGCCTTCGCAGGAGTCGTCCAGGCTCCGATCTTTCGGAGGGCGTGGTGAAGTTCGCTCAGAACCAGGCCGATTTCGGTGGTGAACCCATGATAGGATGTCTTGCCAAGATCAGCTTCAAGGGCGGCCAGGAATGCGGATTCATTTGCCTCTAGCGCCTTGAGCAAACGCTCAAGTTGAGCACGACGAAACTCAACCGGGCGCGTGGCGCCTGATTGAAAAAACGCACGTTGTCGCTGGACGATGGACGTGAAATCGGTCGTCATCCGGGACGACATTCTACTGGCAGCAGCCTAGCGTCAAGGAACACTTTGGTCCGCATTCTGATTACCCGGCAGTTATCAAACGAACTGGCGGAGCTTACTCAGCGCGCAGCATGCGCACACCGTAGAGCCCCCCGGCCCAGGCGCCCGGATGGGCCTGCAAACGGATGTTCACCCGGGACTTTCCTGCCACCGTTGTTGGCGGGATCGTGTAGGTCACCTCGAAGAATTTGCCGGGCTCGTTCATAAGCAGTTTCTGCGTGCCAAGCTTGGTTGTATCCAAGAGGACATCAAAAACGCGGTTGCCGTTTTCGCCTCCCCAGTAGGTCAGCACCAGTTCATTGGTCCTGCCTGGCTCTATCTTGAGATCAAACGCGAACCAACCGCCATCGACAGCGTGCCGCCACTTGCGTCCATTGAAATTCCCTGCGCTCGTATTCTCTCCTTTGAGGTCGTGGTCTTTCTCAGGTTGCTGCTCGCCAATACGCAACTCATCAATGGTGCGAGCGGCCAGTTTCGCCTCCCGTTCACGCTCGGCCAGCAGCAGCGCCTGCCGCTGTTCCCACTCGAGTGCCGTAAAGGTGTCAAAATAAACAGTGTGACGTCGGTCGTGGATCATGAAGAAGGGTTCCAGCGCAACCTCACGAGGCTTTCCGACACCGTGCGTTTTAAAACTCAACCTGGACGCCTTGGCTGGCTGCAGCCAATCCACAGGGTCTTTCCCCTCAGTCACGAGCACCGGCACAAAATCGGGTGCTTTCGCTCCGGGATCATCTGTTGGTCCAAGATTCCCAGCCAGCAAAACGGGCCCGTAGAATACACCTAAACGCTTGGGATTGTCCGGCATCGATTCAGTCCGCAACGACATTGGGAACTCGACCTCCAGCTTGTCCCCGGCCTTCCAGTCACGATCGAGCGTAACGTAGGAGCCAGGCTTCTCTGAATTACTCAGCGCTTTCCCGTTCAACCGGATTCTAAACCCCTGATGCGCCCACTGAGGGTAGCGCAAATGGAGCGCCAAACGTTGTTTTTTCCCCTCCACCACGCTGATCGTTGTTTTTTGCTCGAATGGCCAACCTGTTTCCTGGCGAAGTTTTAAACCTTGTTCGGTCCAGTTGAGCTCAGAGGCAATAAACAGGTTGATCCAGACGCCCTTGTCGTCGTGAAAATAGATACCTTCACCATAGCGGACGTGATTTTCCATGCCCGTGCCGACGCAGCAGGTAAAGCTGTCGTAGAGTGTTTGGTAACTCTTTGTCCCGCCCGGACGCAACGTGAGGTTATAAATGACACGTCCATCGGGATGTTGCGTTCCCCGGATATGATTGAGGAGTGCTCTCTCATAAAAAGCGGCTTTGGCCTCGCTCGGGCTCCAACCGAACACATGCGTGGTGAGCTTGAGCATATTGTAAACATTGCAGGTCTCAGTCGTGTCGTCCGTGAGCCGATCATTCAATTTGCCCGGTTCGCCGAAATGCTCATGGTCACAATGTCCACCCGTGATGTAGCTGTGATGATTGACCACGCGTTCCCAGAAAAAGTCTGCGGCGGCGCGGTCCTCGGCCTTGCCCGTCAACTCGTATAAACGGGCATGGCCGATCAGTTTTGGAATCTGCGTGTTGGCGTGTTTCCCCGGCAGAATGTCTTCCCCCCTGGCCAGCGGATCAATGATGGTTTTGTGGTGAAACCGGCGTGCAAGATTCAAATAGCGGGCATCGCCCGTGTCGGCATATAGATCCGCGAAAGTCTCGTTCAGACCGCCGAACTCCGCCGCCATGATTTGCTGCATTTGTTCGTCAGTCAGTTTCGCGTGAGTGCGTTCGAACCAGTCTGCTAACTGACGTTCCACCAGAAGCGCCGGCTCATGGCCGCACAGACGGTAAGCATCTCTCAACCCCGCGAAGACCTTATGCATCGTGTAATTGGGAACCCAACCGCCATTCAGATCGAAACCTGCGGAGCGGATATCGCCGGCGGCAACCTCCGCGTAGATTTTCTTATCGTTAGGAATAGCTGCCAGGTAGCCATCGCCATTAGCCTTCTGGCACTCGGCCAATTCCGAAACCATGTAAGTAACCCGCTCCAGGAAACGCTTATCACCGGTCGCTGCATAGGCCTGTGCGCAAGCGCTTAGGTAATGCCCGCCATTATGTCCAGATACGCCTTGGGATTCCCACCCGCCATAATGCTTTGCCTTCGGTTCCAGACCCGCTTCCTTTCGGAAATTTGCCAGGAACCTGTCCGGTTCGAGGCTAAGAAGGTACTGGACTGCGATGTCTTGAGCTTCCTTAAAGGTGCCATCCAAGAGCCGCACCTGGTCCAGCCTAAAAGGGACTGCTTTTGGCGGGGGTATGGGCCGAGCGGTTTCCGCATGAGACGCACAAAAACCGAGAATGAAGGTTAAACCAAGAGTCAGGAACCGGGATACCTCCAAGATTGATGTCTTCTGGCGCAGCATATATTTGAATCATCAGAGCGGTTACAGGTTTAACAAGGATTTACCTTGGCCAGCGGCTTGTGGCAAGCTGGATACGCACACCTCGTGAAGAATCCATTCGCGCCTATCGCGCACTTGACAGTGGACATATTCGAGGAGTTCAAGCAGACTGTTGCCGGTGAGCCCATTATGAATGAAGCCATCCAGCACGAACCCTCAACGGATGTAGTCATTAGCACGGTAGCGGGCCAGGTTACAGCCACCCATTACGCCAGTTCTCCGGAATACAGTGAACTGGTGCTCTCACTGCTCCGCCAGTCCGCTGAAGCCGGCAACGCCGATTCCCAGGCTAAACTAGGTGCCATGTATGCCTGCGGAGATGGTGTCGCCAGAAATTACGCCACAGCTTTCGAACTCTTGCAGCAGGCTGCCGCCCAGAACCATGGCTCTGCGCTATATAACCTGGGCGTTATGTATGCCAATGGCTATGGCGTGGAGAGCGATCCTGAGCTGGCATTCAAATGCTACACCCGGGCGGCAGAACGCGGCAGCTTGGATGCCCTAAATAATCTCGGCGTCTGTAATCAACGGGGTTTTGGCTGTGTCAGGAGCCTGGAACTCGCGTTTGAGAAGTTCAAGGAAGCCGCGAAGCGCGGGTATGCAGTCGCCATGTCCAATTGTGGTTACATGAAAGAGTTGGGCCTGGGAACCGACTTGGATGAGGAGGAGGCGCTTCGACACTATCGCAATGCTGCCAGCCGCGGATGCGTTGAGGCCGCCTATAACCTCGGGCGCCTTTACCTGTTTACAACGACGGTTTTCAACGATTTTTCCCTGGGGTACGAGGCTCTTCAGAACGCCGCCAAAATCGGATCATCAGATGCCCATAACCTTTTGGGATGTATCGCCTATAAAGGATACAAGACCGAGCGCGATTACGAGAAAGCCCGCAGCTTCTTCCTGGAGGCCGAGCGGTTGGGCAATCCGGCTGCAATGAACAACCTGGGATGGTTATCCCAACACGGTTATGGAGTGCCGTGCGACATTCAGAAAGCGATCGAGTATTACACGCGCTCAGCCGAGCTAGGTTATGCGAGCGCACAGTGCAACCTCGGGTACTTGTATTACAGCGGTGTGGGTGTAGCTCCAGATCCAAAGCAGGCATACAGATTCTTCCTTCGGGCGGCTGAGACGGAGAACCTTACTGCAATGTTTAACCTGGCTTTGCTCCACCTCGATCCGGATAGCGGCTACTATCATGAGGACCATGCCGACTCGTTGCTTAAAAAATGCGCGCTGGCTGGCTTTTCCGACGCGCGGGACCTTTTAACCGAACTAAGAGCTAACAGAGCTTCCGGTGCTTAAGCTGACTTACCAGACTAACGTCTTTGGGTCGATCGACTTCGAGTATGACCGGCCCGTCCTTCGCGTTGGCAGCGATCCGGCCAATGATCTGGTATTAGGTCACCACTCGGTCTCTCCGTTTCATTGTGTGCTTTTGTTTCGAAGTGAGAAGATAGTCTGGGTGCCACCTCAGCCGGATGACTTGTCTGAGACCGACTTTGAAAGTCTCACTGGACCCGAGTTTCGGGCTGGAGATCGGTTGCAGATAGGCGAGCTGGAGTTCCTGTTGGAACGTTCTTCACGCAGCGTTGAATTGCATCGGAGCGAACCCGTAAGCGATGAGTCGCCGAGTGCTGAGAATTGCACGCATTACTGCCCTAATTGCCGCCGGTTCATTCCAGAGCACACGGTCAAACGAGTGGGACTTGTCGGACAGCCAAAACGCGAGCTTTGTCCCCAATGCAGCCGGTTATTGGAAGTAGTTCTACGCCCCTGATGCCGCGAATTGCTCCATCAGCAGCCCCGCGTGAGTCCCCCATAAACCTGCAAGCTGTCTGAGTGCCTTGAGCTGCTTCCCAACGCTTGAATGCCTACCTCGCTTGTTTTTAGGATGTAAGTCACTTACCTTCAGGATGTGAAGCTTGCTCGTTACCGAAGCCAAGCTGCGGCGGTTACCGCAGCAATCCTCTGCATCCTGACGGTTTCCGCATTGGGCAAGCCCATTCGTTTGAGAAACGAAACCATTACCGTTGACGAGCGCTCACGTTCGGCGCTATCCCAGACCAATCAAGCCAAGTCAGGTCTCTTCCTCATCCAGTTTACAGGCACCCCAACCCACGAGCAACGAATGGCTGTGCAGAAAGCTGGCTTGGTATTGCTCAACTACGTGCCCGAGGACGCTTTTCTTGCACGCGGCCAAAGTCCTAACCTTGAGCACATCTGCAGCCTGCCTTTCATCACCTGGGTGGGCCCTTACCTGCCTGCGCACAAACTTCATCGATCTTTGCAGGCGCACACCAGGTCGGCTGCAAACCCCTCCGTCCACGCCAGCGTTCTCTTGGTCCCGGGGGCGACGCTGGAGCAGTTACATCAGGTCACAAACGCCTTCACAACGATTCGGCAAGACACAGCTTTGCGTTCCGGACGCGTCGTTCGGGGCCAGTTATCAGGTCAGCAACTTCAGGGGTTAGCTCAATCTGACGCGGTACTCTGGATAGAGCCCGAACCTCAGATGCGGCTGAATGATGAGGTCGCCTCGAAGTTGGTAGCCGGAGATGCCGGCCCCGGACGGCTTCTGACACAGGATTTTGGCTACGACGGCTCCGGAGTAACGGTGGCTGTCGCGGACAGTGGACTCAATAATGGCGAGGCAGAGACGATGCACCCTGATTTGTTCGGTCGCACGCCCGCCTTCTTTGCTTACGGGGGCCTTGAAGACGCGTCGGACGAGCATAGCCATGGCACACATGTCGCCGGCATCATCGCAGGCAACGGCGCCACAGGTGAAGCGGATGAAAATGGCGCACTTTTCGGCTTGGGAGTGGCTCCTGGAGCCCAGATCGTAGCCCAGCGCATATTTGACGGCGTTGGCAATTATTTTCCTCCGCCAGGGTTTGATGGAATGACATCGGACGCACTGGATGCGGGCGCCGACATCGGCAGCAACAGTTGGGGTGATGACACTCAGGGCCGCTACGACATTAGCGCAATGGAATTCGACGAGTTGGTGCGCGACGCTGATTTGATCCGCCTGGGAGATCAGCCTTACATCCTGGAATTCTCGGCCGGAAATGCGGGACCTGCGCCACAGACCATTGGCAGCCCGGCTGTCGCCAAGAACGTAATCGCCACGGGTGCTTCCGAAAATGACCGCACTGAATTCCTGATCTATGGAGACGGCCCGGAGGTGATGGCAGACTTCTCAAGCCGAGGTCCGTGTGAAGATGGGCGGATCAAGCCGGATATTGTGGCCCCTGGGACCTACATAGCTTCTCTGCAATCCTCCTCGGCAACGGACCAGTATGCCTGGGCTCCTATTTCACCCAATTACCAATATCAAGGAGGGACAAGCCAGGCTGGACCGCACGCATCGGGAGCAGCGGCAGTCTTTGTGCAGCTTTACCGGGAAACACACGGTGGTCAGACCCCTTCCCCGGCCCTGGTCAAAGCGGCACTGATTAACACAGCCGTTGATCTACTGGATGAGTTTGGAACGGCGCCCGTTCCAAACAACGATGAAGGATGGGGACGAATCGATCTAGTGTCTTTCTTTGATTCCGCGATTGTCTTCGACTACACAGATCAAACGGTTCTACTGACAGAAGGTAATTTCCTTGAAAAACGCGTTATTTTGAGTGATTCCACCCAGCCGCTTAAAATCACGCTTACTTACACTGATGTGCCTGCATTTCCTGGTGCAGTTCCTGCCCTGGTTAACGATCTGGATCTCGAGGTCATCGGCCCAAGTGGAGCTGTGTTTAGGGGTAATCAATTTCACGATGGAGAGTCTGTGCCCGGCGCCGTCGATGGCGATCGCCTGAACAATGTGGAGGGATTCCTCCTGTGGGAGCCACAGCCAGGGCTTTACACAATTCGGGTGCGCGCTGTAAAAGTCGCTGCCGATGCACGGATCGACACCCTCGGCGTGGACCAGGACTTCGCCCTCATCATTGCCACCCAGCCCGCAGCCCCGGGGACAGGGATCGTGTCGCTCAACAGGGAGGCCTATCGCACCGGAGACGTCATTCATGTGCAACTCATGGACGAGGACCTGGCCGGACAGCCCACCGCTGCTGTAACCATCAAGAGTACGGTCGAAGTGATCGCAGAGAGCGTGGTATTGCACGCCGCCGGCAATTACGGCTTGTTTACGGGCACCATCGCCATCGCCACGGGACCAGCCATTTCGGATGGAAAACTCCAGGTTGCCGATGGCAGCCTGATTACAGCCACCTATATTGATGCCTCAGCCAATGCAACACGGACTGCCAATGCTCGTGCTGATTTTTCGCCACCCGGTTTTTCTAACGTCCAAGTGACGAACCTATACAGTCAGGCGGTAATCACCTGGAACACGACCGAGCCAGCAACAGCGTTCATTCGGTTTGGAACCAACCGGACCGCGTTGGATCGCAGCCTCACAAATGCATTTGCCGAAACCGAGCAGAGCTTCACCCTGGCTGGATTGGCGACCGAGGTGACATGGTGGTTCGAACTCATCTGCACGGACGAGGCCGGAAACCGCGCCACCAACAACAATGCCGGGCAGTTGTTTTCTTTCGTACTGCCGGGTGGCCCGCCTTTATTGCTGGTTGACTCTTTTGCCGATGAAGTCCTCACGCTGGGAGCACCACCGCTCTCAGGCTACACTGAGGCCCTGGATCAATTAGGCATTCCCTACCAGGTTTGGAATGCCGTAAGCAATCCGCCGCCAACGGCGGCTGCCCTTTCCGCCTACCGTGCGGTGATTTGGCGGGTGCCAGAGCTATCTGGTGGCTGGAGCGCCACGGAGCAGGTTTCCATTTCGAACTACCTGGCTAGCGGAGGGGCTTTGATGGTCGCTTCAATGGAAGTGCTATCACGTCTTGAGGGACCGGCTGGGTCGAATTTCATTCGCAATGTAATGCACGTGCAATCTTACACCATTGATCCAGAAAGCACTGGCGCTGCATACGTTTCAGGAGTGGCTTTGGATCCTATTACCTCCGGTCTCGATTTCGAGATGGATTTCACTGTATATGCGGAGCTCTGGGGGGGCTTTATCGGCCCGGATATTTCCGACACGATCATTCCCTCGGCTGATGCAATTGGGATCTTTCGGAATGATGCCCAACATACTGTAGGGCTCCGCTGGCCACGCAATCCGAAGCCGGGGGAAGGACGCCTGGTGTTTCTTTCATTCCCTTTGGATGCCGTGCCAACGGGTATTCCAGGTGCGGACCGTGCCGAATTGCTTCGTCGAATCCTCGATTTCCTGGCCCCTGGCGTGTCGAGCGTTCCAAGCATCCGGTTTGATGCTGCTTCATACAACCTGCCATCCCTCGCGACTGTTCGGGTATCAGATGTCTCTCAGTCGGGACTGGCTTCTTTGCAGGCATCCGTTAGCACGTCGCGCAGCCCTTCTCCTTTGTTTTTAAGTCTGAACGCAACCGTCACGCCCGGGTTGTTTGAAGGCACATTTCTTCTGAACGCCCTCACCAATCAATCGGTTCCGGGCTCAATTCAGGCCACTAATGGCGATAGCCTAACCGCCACTTATCTCGCTCCCTCGTCTGGTGAGACCCTTTCGACAACCGCCCACGTGGATACGATGCCGCCGGGGATTTCGCTGGTGGAGGCAGATCCAGACTATACTACGGCACTCATTTACTGGGAGACGAGCGAGTGGGCGGACGGACTCGTGCAATTCGGAGAATCACCGTTTCTGGGTCGTACAGCGTATCAATCAGAACTATCCACCGAGCATGAGATCTCGCTTCCGTTTCTCTCCCCGGATCGCGTTTATTATTACCGTGTCGTCAGTCGTGACGCCGCAGGCAATACGGTCACCGACGACAATGGAGGAGAGCTTTACACGTTCCGCACTCTGCTGCCAGTGATCGCTCCCTGGTTTGACAATTTGGATTCCGGCGCCACAAACTGGAGCACCTATTCTGATCCCGCCTCCTACGTTCCAGGAGTTACACCCGAATGGCAACTCGGCACTCCGAACAACGACCTGGATGTGGCGGCTCACTCCGAGCCGAATGCCTGGGGAACAAGCCTGAACGGGACGGCTGCCGACTACGCCGAATGTTTCCTGATCAGTCCTGCGATCTACCTGACCAACGGAAACACCGCCA
This sequence comes from uncultured Verrucomicrobiota bacterium, assembly GCA_942493075.1. Classification (GTDB taxonomy): domain Bacteria; phylum Verrucomicrobiota; class Verrucomicrobiia; order Limisphaerales; family UBA8199; genus JBBQYD01. The sequence goes on from OW818681.1 coordinate 3,199,806, forward strand.
CCCTGCGGTTCTGGCAGAACTATGATTTCCCGGATATCTCCGGCTACGACTTCGAGATGGGCCAGCTTTACGTCATCCCAAGCACCGGCGCGGCAGTTCCAATCGGTGAGTTCTCCGACTCCTCGTTCGGATGGGAGGAAGTTGAGTATGACCTCACCGCTTTCTCCGGCCAGATTGTTTACCTGGCCTGGTATTATATTCTTTTCGCTGTCGAGAATTCACCTCGTCCAGGCTGGCTCATCGACGACGTCTCTGTAACAGTCGCCAACGTAGCGCCCGGGACGGTATTGTTTACCAACAATCTATGGCAGGCCACTGCGCTGCTGCGCAGCCCCATATCCCGCAAGATCGCCGGACAATCGGGCGTCATTTCGAACGCCCCCCCTGGTCAATACGAGGTGCGCTATCCGGAAATCGCCTACTACATAACTCCCGCGCCGCAGACGAACCAGGTTGAATCCGGCCAGACCATAACCTTCACAGGAAACTACACCTTCCCAGACGCAAATCTCAATGGGATGTCGGACCTGTGGGAGGATGCGTTCTTTGGCAACCATTCTCAGTACCGAACGGCTGCCACCGACTCGGATGGAGATGGCATGTCCGATCTGGCTGAGTTCATGGCGGGGACCAATCCCACTAGTCCTCCGCATGCATTTCGTATGCTGGCAGTTCGTTCGAATGATTGGTACCACCTGGAATGGCCGGTCGTGCCCGGCCAGGACTACCGGGTCGCAGGCAGTTCAAATCTCGTGCAATGGGTGCCGCTTACTCTTTGGATCGGTGCCAGTAATACCCTCTTAAGCACACAGGTGCCTATTCCGCCCAATCCAGCGACGCCACCCGTCCTATCGGGGGACAAGATTTTTCTGAGAGTGGAATGTGGATCGGCCACCAACGCTCCAACCCAGCTACCATCAAGCCTCGTGCTCAGCGTATCCACCACGTCCAGCAATCTGGTCAGGCTCACCTGGCAAAGCGCGCGCGGACACGGCTATCTGATTGAGACTCTCCCTAACGGAGGAGGCGCATGGGCGGCGATTTCCAACTGGATGATCGCCACAGGTCCACGAATGACCTTTGACTTGCCGTCTCCCGCCAACAGTCCGGCTTTCTTCCGGGTACGCGCTGCCCCATAATCGTCCTGTGCTGTTGGCCTTCAATAAACCATGGGGCGTCATCTCCCAGTTTACGAGCGACGGTTCACCGAACCGCACGCTGAGCGAATTTGGGTTTCCGTCACGCGTGTACCCGATCGGCCGGTTGGATGCCGATTCTGAAGGCCTGTTATTGTTGACCGATGAGCCCGGCCTGAACACCCGGCTGTTGCATCCCCGCAACGCACACGAGCGTGAGTATTGGGCCCAGGTGGAACGGATACCTGCTCCGGAAGCACTCGGGCAATTGGCTAAAGGTGTCATGGTGCAAGGCCGCCGCACCCTGCCCTGCACCGTCAAAATCATTGAACCCCAGCCAGAGATTCCTGAACGAAAGCCACCGATCCGCTTTCGGAAAAATGTGCCGACTTGCTGGATCACCATGGAATTGATCGAAGGGAAGAACCGGCAAGTGCGCCGGATGACAGCCACCATCGGGCATCCCACCTTGAGGCTGATGCGGGTGCGAATTGGACATTTTCATCTGTCCCTCAAAGCCGGCGAATGGAAGGAACTGACCCTGGAAGAACGCCGCCAGGTCCTGGAATAGCATCCTTCGGCAAAATCAAATTCGCCGCTCTAGCGGGATTACACAGAAAACGCTGCGCTCCCGGGCACATCCGAAAACCTTGATTCTCCCCCCGATTTATCTGCACCATGAAAGCGATGACAGAATCTGACTATCCACGAATGCCGAAGTGGCCCTTTCTCCTGGGAGACTTGCTCCTGCTGGGAGCCGCATATGCGACGATTCATTATGGAGCGGCCCCACTCGATTTCGGCCGGTTGTGCCTGTTGGTAGCAGCGGTAGCTCTGGGCGCGGGTTTCACCGTTTACCCGTTCATTCATGATTTCAAAGTGGCGACCAAGTTGGCGGAAGCTGCTTCCCTGACCAGCGTCACGGCGCAGATGGGCAACCTGGAGAAATTGGCCAGCCAAATTCAAGGTGCAACTTCCCGCTGGCAAGCTGTGCAAGAGACGGCTGACAAAACGGCTGTTAAAGCCGATCAAATCGCCCAACGTATGACAGCCGAAGCGAAAGCATTCGCTTCTTTCATGCAGAACGCGAATGATGCCGAGAAATCAACGCTCCGCCTCGAAGTGGACAAGTTGCGCCGGGTAGAAGGAGAGTGGCTGCAGGCCTCCGTGCACATCCTTGATCATATTTACGCCTTGAATCAAGGCGCAGTTCGTTCGGGCCAACCCAAGCTGATCGAGAACCTTTCCCATTTCCAGAACGCATGCCGCGAAATCGTGCGGCGCGTCGGGTTGGTCGCTTTCGGTGCCAAACCTTCGGAGCCATTTGATCCCCATAAGCATGAGCTACCCGAAGGCGACTCGGCAAAGGCCGCAGGCCAGCCGATCACCGATAACCTCGCGTGCGGCTACACCTACCAAGGGAAGCTGCTTCGTCCCGCTATTGTGAAGGTTCAGGCCGGTACGACCACCGAAACCACGAACACCACTGAAACCGCTCCATCTGAGCCGGCGGAACCGGGTAACGAATCGCCATCGTAAAGACGTGGCTATTTGTGAGCAGAACTCGGTTGAGATCCTTGTTCAATAGATATGCCCGCTACGTCAAAACGTCTGGCAGGTTTTTCGGAATCGGTGATACGGGGAATGACCCGGCTGGCGAATCGCTATGGCGCAGTCAACCTCGCCCAGGGATTTCCGGATTTTGATCCGCCGGAGGAACTGCTGGTTGCATTGGAGCGCGCCACGCGCGGGCCTCATCATCAGTATGCGGTTACATGGGGCGCCCCGCGATTTCGCGCTGCGCTGGCTAAGAAGATCTCGCATTTCACCGGGCTAACGGTTGACCCAGACCTTCACCTCGTTGTTACCTGCGGCAGCACGGAGGCCATGATGGTCGCTATGATGACCGCTTGCGAACCCGGCGATCGGGTGATCGTGTTCTCTCCTTTTTACGAGAATTACGCAGCCGACGCGATACTCTCTGGCGCTCACCCAATCTACGTCCCGTTACACGCTCCGGAATTCCGGTTTGACTACGAAGAACTCAGGGCTGCTTTTGAGCAGAAACCCAAAGCCATCATCGTGTGCAATCCCTCCAATCCCACTGGCAAAGTGTTCACAAGGGATGAATTGGAGCAGATCCTAAAGCTAGCCGAGATCCATGATGTGTTCGTTATCATGGATGAGCCCTATGAGCACGTCGTTTTCGAACCGTACCAGCATGTTTACTGTGCTGCCCTGCCGGGTGCTGCCTCAAGGGTGATTACATGCAACTCGCTTTCAAAGACCTATTCCATCACTGGATGGAGGCTCGGTTATGTCCATGCCGCACCGGAGGTCATTGCCCAGGCCCGCAAGGTTCATGATTTTCTTACGGTTGGCGCGGCCGCACCGCTCCAGGAAGCCGCGGTCGCTGGCTTGGAAATGCCAGACAGTTATTATTCTGAACTGCGGCAGCTTTATACTCGGAAACGGGAACTCTTCCTGGGCTTGCTGCGCCAGACGGGGCTTCCATTCACGGAACCCCAGGGCGCCTACTACGTGATGGTGAACATCTCCTCACTCGGTTTTGCTCATGATCATGCGGCGGCCGAATGGTTCGTTCGAGAGGTCGGAGTCGCAGGGGTTCCCGGCTCAAGCTTCTTTAGAGAGCCAGAGCATCGGTTCATCCGTTTCCATTTCGCCAAGAAAGCAGAAACGCTCAAAGCAGCCGGCGAACGGCTTCTGAAGCTATCCGACAAAGCCTGGCTGAAACAGCACCTGCCGTCCGCTCAGAACTCTCATTAAAAAAAAGCCGCCGAGGCTATATCTCTCGGCGGCTAAATTTCCCAAATGCTCAGTTGGAGCGCGGCTCAGTATGTCAAGCCGAAGCCCAGCGGGAACTGGGGATCAGGGAGATCATGCTGCCCCAGTTGAGCTGCGTTGCGCGGCCAGTAATGAGGAAGTTTGCCGCGGGGTTTGAACGTGCCGGTCAGGACGTCTGCGACGCCCTGCCCTTCGGTTCCCGGGAGCCAGGCAGCCACGATCGCATCCGAGTTATCCAGAACAGAGCCCAGGATCAACGGACGCCCGGAGATAATCAATGTGACCACGCGCGCACCGGAAGCCTTGGCTTTAGCAACGAGAGCCGCGTCTTCAGAGGCAATAGAGAGATCGGTTCGATCTCCCTTCATTTCGGCGTAAGGCTGCTCGCCTAGAACCACAAGGACGGTGTGAGCACCGGCCAGATTGCTGCCATCCGCTGAGAAAGTAATCGGCACCTTCTGTCCAATCTCGCGCCGCAAACCCGTTAAGATCGTGGTGCCTCCGCGAGTAAGCGGACCCATCTTTCCCTGCCAATCGATCGTCCATCCACCACATTGGATGCCGAGGTCGTCCGCCGCGCGACCGATTACGGCGAGCGAAGGCAGCTTGCGGGAAAGAGGCAATGCATTGCTTTCGTTCTTCAAGAGCACAAGGGATTCACGGACGCAATCGCGAGCCACTTTCCGGTGTGCAGGCGATCCGATCCGATCCAGGTTTTCAGCCGGGGCAGCATAAGGATGGGCAAACACGCCAAACTTGTATTTTGCTCGGAGAATTCTGATCACGGCATCATCCACCCGTTGCTGTGGGACGCGTCCTTCTTTGACGAGTTGGGCCAGCAAAGTAATGAACTCAACGTAATTGTTCGCTTTCCCTGAGCCATTCGGGATCATAACCATATCAAGCCCCGCATTGATGGACTGCTCGATATCGGACTTGTAATCACCTGGCAACTGGTCGATGGCTGCCCAATCGCTGATCAGGAAACCCTTGTAGCCGAGTTCTCCTTTCAACACATCGGTGAGCAGGTACTTGTGGCCATGAAGCTTTTCACCGTTCCAACTGTTGTAAGAAACCATGATGGTTGCCGCTCCTGCCCGGATCGCCGGCAAATACGGCGCAAGATGGATCTTACGAAACGTCTCTTCATCCGCGACGGTGTTACCTTGATCTACACCGTTCTGGGTTCCGCCGTCCCCGGCAAAATGTTTGGCCGAGGCCATCACCTGAAAGCCACCCGGCATTGGTGTTTGAAACCCGCGCACCGCAGCGGCACCAAGGCTCGCGGCGAGGTCGGGAGACTCGCCAAAACTCTCATAGGTGCGTCCCCACCGAATGTCACGAGCGACGGCCACGCACGGAGCAAAAGCCCAGTGAATTCCGGTGGCCGCAACCTCAGCGGCGGTCACTTGAGCAGCGCGCTCCACAAGGCGCGGGTTCCGGGAGGCACCCAGGCCAATGTTGTGCGGAAAAATGACAGCACCGTTGATGTTGTTATGTCCATGCACAGCATCGACACCGTAGATAATCGGAATCTGAAGCCGCGTCTTGAGAGCGTGGGCCTGCAACTCATCGACCGTTGAACGCCATGTCTCAGGCAGGTTATTGCCGGGATCTGAACCGCCTCCACTGAGCACTGATCCGATAAAGTATTTCTGAACATCCTTGCGGTCAGTCAATGCTCCCAAGTCGACCTGGGTCATCTGGCCGATCTTCTCTTCAAGGGTCATCCGGGAACAGAGGACTTGAGCCTTCTTTTCCCATTCATCAGCCCCGAAAGCCATTGTTACCGAAACAATCAGGACGGCTAAAGCCGGGGTAGTTCGTTTGCCCAAACTGACTACTGATTCTCGCATGGGCAAAGGTTTACTATAAACCAGGGTAATTTACAACAGGTCAGAAACCTGGCCCTCGGGGTCGTCCGGACCATCGGTTTTGCCTTTCACCACAGGCCATTCTGGGACATGTTGCAGGGATGGCAGGATTAATAGCAATTGTAGGCCGCCCGAATGTCGGCAAATCAGCGTTGTTCAACCGGATTGTCGGCAAACGTATCGCCATCGTGCATGACCAGCCTGGGGTGACCCGGGACCGTGTCAGTGCCGAGGCAGAATGGCAAGGCCACTCATTCACCCTGGTGGATACGGGGGGAATCGGGCTTTTGCGCAGGGAGAAGGCTGAGGATGTCATCGCCAAAGCGGCCCTGGAACAGGTGGAACTGGCGATTGAGGCCGCGAACCTGATCGTGCTTGTGGTGAATGTTCAGGAAGGGATTGTGCCTCTGGACCGTGAAGCAGCAGCGCGTCTTCGTCACAGCGGCAAACCCGTGCTTGTAGCTGTCAACAAGGTGGATACGAGTCGGTTAGAAGCCGCGACAGTCGAGTTTGCCGAACTCGGCTTCCCCCGCGTATTCCCCGTAAGTGCCATACATGGAGAGGGCATCGTGGCTTTGATGGATGCTGCTGTCGCCCTCCTGCCCGCGCTCCCTCCAATCGAAACGCCGGAACCTGCGCCGGAGGGAGCCGAGGGCTCTGAAACTCCTGTTCTGGTCAAAAAACAGGGGCCCTTGAAACTTGCCATCGTAGGTCGGCCTAATGTTGGCAAATCATCCATTATCAATGCACTCACGCAATCAGCTCGCGTGGTCGTCAGCCCCATCCCAGGCACCACTCGCGATGCGGTCGATGTCCCCTTCGAAGTCACGACGGATGGTGCGGTGGAGAAGTATGTGCTGATTGACACCGCAGGCCTGCGCAAGACGCGCCGGGTGGATGACACCATCGAATTCTTCAGCGTTAAACGCACCGAAGAATCCATTGCCAGGTGTGATATCGCCGTCCTGGTGCTCGATGCGGACGACGGAATCACAGAACAAGACAAGAAGGTGGCCGACAAGATCACGGAGGAACGCAAAGCCTGCATCGTAGTGGTCAATAAGTGGGATTTGGTGGACGACGTCGTGCGCAAGGCCCGGGAATCGGAAATCAAGCGCCGTGACCGGAAGGATCGCAACACTCCGGAACTCATGACAACCCTCTCTGACTTCGGCCAATGGGTTCAAAAACATCTGTTTTTCCTGGACTACGCGCCGGTCATCTTTACCTCGGCAAAGAGCGGATTCCACCTGGATCGCCTGCTGGAAGCGGTGCGCTACGTGGCGGCTCAATTGCGGCAGAAGGTCCCAACCGCGATCCTCAATCGCACCCTTCGGGATGCTGTCGAACGGCGTCAACCGGTCAGCGACCGGGGGCATCGTCTCCATTTCTATTACGCAACCCAGGTGAGGCAGGCTCCACCTACCTTCTTGCTCTTCGTGAACCGGGATGAGCTCTTTTCTGATCAATACAAGAAGTATTTGGCAGATGAGATGCGCACGGCTTTTGGATACGAAGGCTGCCCAATTATCATGGTGCCGAAGCCACGTCCGAAGACCATTGAATCCGTCCGAAAAGACCGTCCAAAACAGGTAAAAGATCCCCGCAACCGTTCATTCGATCGGCGTGCCCCCGGAAAGAGTTCCGGTGCGAAACGGCGTTCCGGCAATAAACCTTTCAGGGGCAAATAATTGGAAGTTTTCCAAGGTCAGGTGTTCTCCCCAAATCTGGATTTCGAACACCTGACCGGCTCCTTAAAAGCCCTCAAAAACGGCAAGGAATAACGTTTGCGTAATTTTTTTGAAAATTTCCTTGTGCCCCCTATATGTAGGGTCTAGAGTGCGCTCGTTCCCCTACTAATGGGGTTGTGACCAGCCCAACAGCCCGGCTGGTTTATTCGTTATTACGACAAAATTGATGTTTTAACGGCTGATAAATTTGTTACAACAAGGTCGAACCTAAGTTCGTTTTAGCCCAGAGGAAAGCCATGATCGACTCGAATTCAGAAGTGCTATCTGCCGGTCCCAGAACCACCACCACACGCAAGGAAGTTAAGACTGCTCGTCGCAGCCAACGGAGCGCCGCGCCGTCACGCGCCCGCCGGTTAGAGTTGGAGCGGGTTTTCAGCACTGAAGGAGTCGATCCTTTTTCACAGGTTGAGTGGGACAAACGGACGGCTGAAATCGCGGACGACTCGGGCAAGGTGATCTTTAAGCAGGAAAACGTCGAAGTTCCGAAATCCTGGTCGCAACTTGCCACAAAGGTAGTCGTTTCGAAATATTTCTACGGCGAACAGCACACCCCTGAGCGCGAAGTTTCGGTTCGGCAGTTGATCCATCGGATTTGTCGGACCATTGCCAACTGGGGTGTCAAAGATGGCTATTTTGACAAAGCCCAGGGTGAGGTCTTCTACAACGAATTGGTTTGGCTCTGCCTGAACCAGTATGGCGCGTTCAATTCTCCTGTGTGGTTCAACGTGGGTCTCTACCACGAGTATCATGTCGGGAACACTTCGAGCCGGGGCAACTGGTTCCCCAATCCGAAGACAGGCCAAGCCGAGCGCGCCCGCACTCAGTACGAGTATCCCCAATGCAGCGCCTGCTTCATCCAATCGGTCGATGACAACATGGAGTCCATCATGCAATTGGCCTACAGCGAGGCCATGCTGTTCAAGTTCGGCTCCGGCACCGGCACGGACCTAAGCCCAATCCGGTCCAGCAAAGAAAAGCTCAGCGGCGGTGGACGCCCGAGCGGTCCCCTTTCCTTCCTGAAGGTCTATGACCAGGTGGCGAATGTGGTCAAGAGCGGTGGCAAGACCCGCCGTGCGGCCAAAATGAACACCCTGCGCGATTGGCATGGCGATATCGAAGAATTCATCGATGCCAAGCAGAAGGAAGAACGCAAAGCATGGGCGCTGATCGAGCAAGGTTACGATGGTTCTTACAACGGCGATGCTTACGGCAGCGTCATGTATCAGAACGAAAACCTGTCCGTCCGCGTTAGCGATGAGTTCATGCAGGCGGCGGTCGATGGCCGTGAATGGTGGACCAAGACGGTTCTCACCGGCAAGCCGCTTGAAAAGAAAGACGCTTCGACCCTCCTGCGCAAAATCGCCGAAGGCACGTGGACCTGCGGTGACCCGGGCCTGCAATATGATGGTGCTGTTCAGAAATGGCACACGTGCAAAGGCACCGAACCCATTCACTCCACCAATCCCTGCTCTGAATACGTGTTCTTGAATAACACGGCCTGCAACCTTGCCTCCTTGAACCTCATGAAGTTCAAGAATGAAGATGGCACGTTCAACGTGGACCGCTTCAAAGCCGCAGTGCGGATCTTCATCACAGCCCAGGAAATCCTGGTGGACAACGCCAGCTATCCCACCAAGGAAATCGCTGAAAACTCCCATTTGTTCCGCACACTCGGCTTGGGCTTTGCCAATCTCGGGTCGCTGATCATGAGCTACGGTTTGCCCTACGATTCCAACGAAGGCCGGGCTTTGGCTGGCGCTCTCACGGCTTTGCTCACCGGCGAATCGTACGAGCAATCGGCTGAATTGGCCCGCGTGATGGGTCCGTTCGCCGGATACAAAGACGCCCGTTGCGCACACGTCTCCAAGCCGCTCGCCAAAGATAACGTGGACTCGATGCTGGCCGTCATTCGCGCGCACCGCAGTGCGGTCGAACAGATTCAGCCCAGCGAAGATTTTAATTACCTTAAGCAAGAAGCCCGTCGCGTTTGGGATGGCGCTCTGGAGCGCGGCCTCCAATATGGCTATCGCAACGCCCAGGTCACTGTGCTCGCGCCTACGGGAACCATCGCGTTCCTGATGGACTGCGATACCACCGGCATTGAGCCTGACATCGCGCTGATCAAATACAAACTGCTCGCGGGCGGCGGCATGCTCAAGATCGTGAACCGCACTGTCCCTGAAGGTCTGCGCCGCTTGGGCTACACCCAGCAGGAGATCCAAAAGATTGTGGCCCACGTCGAGAAGTTCGACACCATCGAAGACGTCGAAGAAGACGGCAAGAAGGTCGCCAGCGGGTTGAAGCCGGAACATCTGCCGGTGTTCGACTGTGCGTTTAAACCGTTCAAAGGCAAGCGAAGCATCGGTTATCTCGCGCATCTGCAAATGATGGGAGCGGCCCAACCGTTCATCAGCGGCGCCATTTCGAAAACCGTCAACATGCCTAACGAGAGCACCGTGGAACAGATCCGCGATGCTTACGTGCAGGCATGGAAAATGGGACTCAAATGCGTTGCGATCTATCGCGATGGCTCGAAGCGTTCCCAGCCGTTGAACACACGCCGGAATGCGAATAAGCCCGAGGCCGGCAAGGATGCGGATCTCGGCCAGCGCATCAGCGAGTTGGAAACGGAAGTTGAGAAGCTCCGTGAAGACGCCGGAAAACCGTTGCGCCGCCGTTTGTCCGACACACGCACGGCGATCACGCATAAATTTGATATCGCCGGACACGAGGGTTACCTCACAGTCGGTTTGTTCGAGAACGGCCAACCCGGTGAACTGTTCATCACAATGGCCAAGGAAGGTTCTACTATTGGCGGCTTGATGGACAGCATCGGCACCCTCACGAGCCTGGCGCTTCAGTACGGCGTGCCGATGGAAGCCTTGGTTCGCAAATTTGCACATCAACGGTTCGAGCCGTCTGGCTTCACCAAGAACCCGGAAATCCGGAATGCATCCTCCATCACCGACTATGTATTCCGCTGGCTGGCCATCCAGTTCGTGCCCGGTTATCGGGAAGCCAATTCACCGAATCGTAATCAGCCGGAACTGGCCATCCCCGGGCTGCTTGAAGAGGTAAAAAAAAAGGTAAACAGGCCGGTGCCTGAGCTGCTCCCGATCGCCGAAGATCACGACGTGGTGGATATCAAGCCGGCGACCCCGGGCAATGGGAACGGTAAATCCCATGGCCACAGACCCGGCGAGCGAACGATCAAGACCTTGAGCGACTCGGTGGCGCATTTTCAACTCGATGCCCCCACCTGCCCTAACTGCGGCCATGTAGCCGTCCGCAACGGCGCCTGCTACAAATGCCTCAACTGCGGCGAAAGCCTGGGTTGCAGCTAGGAACTTTTATATACTTTTACTCAGGAGCAGGAGTAATCCTGCTCCTGCTTTTTGCGTGCATAATGGTTGAAGCCGGATGAACGACAAAGACGGCTGCAAGTCGAGTGCAGCGATGACCTCCCGTCACGTGCAGGCGAAAAGACGTTCAACCTTTATGCAGGGCTTCCGAATAGTTTGATGGAGGGTGATCAGAAAGCTTGAAACTCGAATTTTCAGTCAGGACCCTCTAGTCTGTTACCGATCTATTCTATCGGCCCACCTGCCGCCTGCAGGAGAGGGGCCAGCGCACATAGACGCTCTCGCTCATCGTTTGTAGTCTCTAAATTGCTTGCTTCCCATTTCCCGGTGTGTACAGTTCATTCAAGCACACCTATATGGGCATCAAGAACGCCATCTGCAAATCACAACTGGACTGCCCCTCTGCGAAATACGAATGAAACACCCTCACAAGCACCGCTCTTGAAATCTATGATGGAGACGAGACCTAGAATCACCTCGGTGTTCACCCCTCGTAACGCGGAGGTGAATCCCAAAATGTATATCGACCGCCCCATGCACCAGAAAGAGCTGAAACGAGCTGTCGAGGGCAGCATGCACGCAGTCCTCTCAGGTGAAAGTGGAGGGGGAAAGTCCTGGCTATACCGTTACGTTTCCGGGTCTGAAGGCTGGAAAACCTTCTACGCAAACGCCGGAAACGCTGCGCGGTATAATAGCATCACGGCCACTATTCAGGCTGCAATCTCGGGCGACGGCGACAAAGAATTGACCGAGTACACGCAGACGCTCGGAGGCGAAGTCGGAGCGCTCGGATTTGGGGGAGCAATTGAGGCAACGCGGACGTATGCCGTTCGACCAAAGGAGGTTCTTCTCGATGCGTTCAAGATCGCACGCGAGAAGGCGGAGGACGCAGCCGCAGTTGTAGTTATCGACAACCTAGAAGCCATCTTCCAAAAACCCAACCTGATGGAGGAGCTTGGGAATATTATTCTCCTTCTGGACGACCCAGATTACGCTCGATATCGAGTCAAGATTTTAATGATTGGTGTGCCTGCAGAGATTGTGGAGTATTACCAGAGAATCCCGAATCTTGAAACGGTGGCAAATCGTATCGTCGAGACTCCCCTGGTAACGGGAATGAATTGGGGGCAAATAGAGGACTTTATACGCAGAGGCTTCGTGGCTCAGCTGAAAGTGGGGCTCACAGCAGAACAGGTGCACGAGATAGCAAAGCATGTTGAACTGGTCACGCTCGGGATAGCACAGCGCCTCCATGAGTATTCCGAGATACTAGCGTACAATATCCACGACAGCGCATGGCAGTACGACCGTGGCTTGCTGGACAATGCCGACGAAAAGTTCCTGAAGAGTTGCCTTAAGAAGTCCTATGCTGTTGTGGATAGCTTCATGAATGAACGGAAAACAAAAAACGGACGACGTAACCAAGTGCTTTTTGCCCTTGGAAAGATCAGCCTTTCTGAGTTTGATGTCTACATGGTGGAAGAGCTAGTAAGGCAAGAGTTCCCAGAATCTACAAACGAAACGTCCTTGGCCATCAGCCAAATGATGGCTGAATTGGCATCAGGCGACTCGCCTCTGCTTAGACGCGCCAGCAAAGGCAATTACAGATTTGCGGATCCTCGCTATCTAATGTGCATTAGGGTAATGCTAGGAAAGTCCTCTGACGAGTGCGTGTTCAAGCGGACCTGGCGGCGGTGAGAAAGGATTCCCGCTCCGTATACGTGGAAACCCACGAGTCCGATGCAACGAGTGACCAAGCATGTTAAGGCCCCAGGCAATTCATACAAACCCTGCGGCTCCATTAATCCCGCAGTCACTCTTCGCTCCTAGCTTACAACAACCAACCGTAATCCATGACGTCGGCACTAAAGCAGTCCAACAAGCCGAAGCCCTCGCTTCTAGACTCTCAGCGCACTTCCGTTGATCATGACCCCTATGAGCTATAAACCTCGCAGCTTATTTAGGATACTCGAAGATATTCAGCGTAATGAACTCCTTCTCCCGCACATCCAGCGTGCATTCGTGTGGGAAGACGAGCAGATGATTAGGCTTTTTGACAGCCTCATGCGGAATTACCCGGTTCAAACACTACTGTTTTGGCGTACCAGGGAGCACATAAAAGCTCGGAGGTTTATGATGGTAATTGACCGCGACGTCGAATTGTCGACCCTTTATGAGGATCGCAAGACGCCGGCAGGCATCGAAAAAACTTTCGTGCTCGACGGGCAACAACGCATTCAGACCCTTCACGCGCTCTTTTGTGGTGGTGTTTCCATGCCCGACGGAAGCATTGCCGAGGCTTACTTTGATGTCACTTCCGGGGCCACCGAAATCGATGGTGGTGAACTGCTCCATTCCCTCGTTTTTTTCCCACCCCCCCAGTCTCTCCCTTTATACCGCATTCGAAACCTTGGGGAAGTCGATGCACAAAGGGATGCAAATTCAATTAGCGACGAAATTAATGATAAACTGGACGGCATTCTTACAGAGACATCGGAAACCCGGAAAACCAGAGAAAAGCTAGTCCGCAAGAACATCGGGCAACTCACGTCGCTGCTCCGAGAGGACAAACATTTCTGGATAGAGGAGTTGGATGGGGTCGCAAGTGACTTTGCTTACCGCAAAATCCTAGACATCTTTGTTCGAGTCAACTCCGGCGGAACAAAACTCACGGCCGCTGATCTCATGTTTGCGGCGATGAAGGAAGGCTGGGAAGATATCGAGGAGCACCTCGACCACACTGTAGAAATGCTGAACGACGGCAGGCTCTCGTTTGACTCCGATATGGCGCTTAAAGCTATGATTACGGCTCTTGGCGAAGGGGCGGAGCGAACTGCAGAGAAATTCACCGGTGCGAGGGGCGAGGCCCTCTTAGGAAGACTCAAGGCGCACTGGAAACAGTCAGAAGAAGCCTTCCAGCAACTGCGGGATTTCATCGAACAGGATCTCCGCCTTTTTTCTGATAAGACTGTATCTTCATACAATGCGTTCATTCCTCTCTTCGATTACATCTTTCACCACCCGAAGCCGAGCGAGGCAGACCGAATCCTAATGCGAGCCTTCTTCTACAAGGCCCAGCTTTTTGGCTGGTTTTCGGGATCGACTGATACAGTTCTTAATGCGCTTCACGGAATACTAGGTAATAGATCCCCAGACTTCCCCTTGTCAGCCGTGAAAGATTTCTTTAAAAACCGTTACGGCCAGGTTGAAATGGACGTCGTCACTCTAGAACAAAAAAGGCTTCGAGCTACCATTCTTTCCATGGTTTACATCGAGATGTGGGGGGCTTCGCCATTCAAAGTTCTCTACAAAGGAAACGAACCCCACATTGACCACATCTTTCCTCAAAGCATGCTTCGCTCCCGTTTGGGTCAAACCTCTGCTACTATAAACGACATTGGCAACCTCAGATTCCTGGGCGCGACGGACAATTGTCGCAAGCGTGCCGAACTCCCGGATTCCTACTTCTCTCGCCTGAAAGCTGCTGGCATTCAGATCGAGAGGCACCTTCTGATCTCAGAGTTTGCGGAGTCTCCTGAAAAGTTGCGATTTGATGAAAACACCTTCGCTCGTTTCAGGAAAGAGCGCCGGGCCAGAATATGGAGGCTCGCGAAAAGAATTGTAGATCCTGAAGTTCCCGAGCATCCTGAGCCCGGTCCTACCGTTCTGCCCCAGACAGCGACACCCAAGGTTACTATCACAATCCAAGGACCTAGCTAGCACTCCGTGACAGTGACCAATTACCATCGATTAGCCGAACGTCCTGGTATTGCCGTCGCACCTGCCCTGTGTGCGCCAGAGCAATCAGCATGTTGGCGTCGAGAAAGCACCTCAAGGGAAACCGGCCATGGCAGCCTGCACATCTGCGCTCGTTACTCTGACTCCTGCCGGGGACTGCGTAATCCGCAATCCAGTCGCCGGATCAGTGACCAGCTTAGAACGCTCCCGATTGCTTTGCTCCGGGGTGAGAACAATGGACTGGTCTTGCACCTTGCAGGTGAACTTTGCACCGGGTTTCAGTCGGAGTCGCATCCGCACTTGCTTCGGCAGCACCACCTGGCCTTTGCTGGATAACGTCACCATATCCTACTGTCTTACGTTTCCGGAGGTAAGCCAATTGGAAATCTGGAGAGCCGAATTGGTAGCAGGACGATTGAAACCACTCGGCTAGCCCGCCACCAGGCCGTTGATCCGGCAATTGTTCATCCTATCTTTCATCTGCGATCATCTGAGCCATCTGTGGATGAATTCAGAAGTTCGTCCACGGACAGGCAGGCCTGCAATGCAGTCGAGATCAACGACTAAAAGTCCTTGAAGTCGTCTTCGAGTTTAGGACCGGCGCTCTGTGGATTCTTGCGTTGCGCCCCGTTTGTTATGGTGGAAACAAATACCGGCTTGCTCTGATTGTGACCATTTCTGTGGCCGTCATGCGAGGACACTGAGGCCCTCACAGACACGGCAGCCTTGGATTGCGGTGCGCGGGCTGATCCGGTTCCCAGGACCAACCGCTCCAAATCCTGGATGGCGGCGCGGAGGGACCCGGCCTGCGCATTCAGTTCTTCCGCTGCGCTGGCGTTTTCCTCTGCGTTGGCCGCGTTGCTTTGGGTCACCTTATCCATTTGGCTAACTGCCGTATTTACCTGGCCGATGCCCTGACTCTGTTCCTTGGAGGCATTAGCGATTTCGCCAACCAGTTCATCCGCACGCCGGACTTTATCCACAATGGTCAGCAGGCTGTTGGCCACCTTTCCACTAATAACGGCGCCATGCTCACTTTTCGCCATGGAATCCGCAATCTTGTCGGCGGTTTCTTTGGCTGCGGACGCAGCCCGCTGCGCCAGATTTCGCACCTCGTCGGCCACAACTGCAAAGCCAAGACCGGCTTCCCCGGCTCGCGCCGCTTCCACAGCGGCATTGAGGGCCAGGAGATTCGTCTGGAATGCTATTTCGTCAATAGTCTTCAGAATTTTGGAGATGTTGTTGCTGGCAGCCTTTATCTCGGCGGTAGCGCGGGTCATCTCGTTCATGTCTAAGGCCCCTGCTTCGGCAGCCGTACGCGCTTCAGTGGCGAATGCCTTGGCGTTCTCGGCATTACTCGCGTTGCGTTGGGTCATACTGGAGATTTCCTCAAGAGAAGCGCTGGTCTCCTCTAGCGAAGCCGCCTGTTCGCTCGCGCCCTCAGCCATGGACTGGCTTGCCGCCGCAATGTTGTCCGATGCCGAAGCGCTCTCGTGTGCACTGGTTGAAAGGGATTGGATCGTAGCCATAATGGGCTTCGTTATCGAGCGCGCCATAAAGAAGCAGAGGCCCAGACCTGCCAATCCAATGCCGACCGAAGCAAGGATTATCCTCACAAGCATGGCTCGCACTTCAGCCTGCACATCATCAAGGTAAATCCCGGAACCGATAATCCACCCCCATTCAGGCACCAACTTCACATAGGAAACTTTAGGCACTGCCCCGGAGTGGCCAGCTTTGGCAAATGAGTATTCCACCCAGCCACCACCGCTTTTCCGGCAGACTTCCGCCATCTCGACAAAAAACTTCTTTCCAGTGGGATCGGTGTCATCAGACAGGTCCTGGCCATCCAACTCCGGCTTCATGGGGTGCATGATCATCCTGGGCTGCAAGTCATTGATCCAAAAGTAGCCATCCTTGCCGTATCTCAAGACCTTTACTGCTTCTTTGGCCTTCGCTTGAGCAACATCGACAGGCAGGGCGTTGGATCGGGCTTGTCGCACGTAGTAATCTATCGCTCCCCAAGCCGCTTCCACGACATGCTGGGTCGCTAGTCCCTTCTCCTCATGCATGATGCTGCGCGTCCGAAAGGCGTACCAACCAAACGCGATGGAATAGCACAGAATGATGGCGACGCCGATCAGGGTGATTCGAGTGGAAAGTTTGAGGTTCGTTTTCATATGGATCGAGCTTTCTAAACACATCAAGGCACAGACATCCCGCATTCTCAGCGGTTTGCGTCTGTGCCTTTACTTGCAGGCCGTAATCCTGCACGTATAAGCCGCCAAAGCCATGCGACCACCTGGCCGCTTCTTTGGCACCAACCTCTCGGTGAAAGGCTCGCGTTTAGTATATCGGCCAGTAAGTGTTAAACTTAAATGGATTCAGGTTTTCCCTGATAAGGGGGTAAGGCGGCAGCCTGATGTCGACGCTGCTGCCTATCTCTAGCCAGCCCCAGTCTCTGAGTTGGTCTGCGTCCCCGTTTCCAGCGTGCTATTTCGATCCGTCGATTAACCGGGAAGAGGAGGTGAAAACCTGAGGGTCTCTCTACAACTTTTCCTTGTGTTTCCCATTAGGTGGATGATTGTACTTCCACAATCCAAACCCCGCATCCGGAGCGCGAACGACATGCAAAGAAACAAAGGCCTGGCGATGGCATTGGCGGACCTGACTGAACGGTCTGAGATCGTTTCAACCGAGGTCGAAATGCAGGCTCCTATCCACTTGGTGCTGCTCGGACCGCCTGGCGTGGGAAAAGGCACCCAGGCAGACATGCTCTGCCAGGACCTCGGAGCTCACCACCTCTCCACCGGCGATATCTTACGCTCCGCCAATAACTTGGACCCAAACGAACGTTCCCCTGCCATCACAGCGGCGCTGGAGTTTATGCGGCGGGGTGACTTGGTGCCGGACTCCACGATTCTAGCGCTGGTCGAGGAGCACTTGGATTACCTGTCGGATCAACAAAGTTTTTTGCTGGATGGCTTTCCCCGAACTGTGAACCAGGCCTTGGCGCTGGATCGCATGCTCAACAGGCGGGAACTCAGGCTGGATGCGGTACTGAGCTATGATTTGCCGGTGGACCAAATCGTTGAGCGTTTAAGTGGACGTCGAACCTGTCCGACCTGCAAATCCGTGTTTCACGTTACGGCGCGTCCACCGGAGAAACGCGGCATTTGTGATCATTGCGGCTCGCGGTTGATCCAGCGTGAGGACGACCGACCGCAGTCAATTCGGGTGCGGCTGGCAGCTTACGAGGACAACACCGCTCCGCTGGCGGAGTTGTATAATCGCCGTGGCCTGCTGGTTCGCATCCCGGCTGACGGCTCCCCTGAGGAAGTCCTGGGCCGTTCCCTGGAGATTCTGCAGACAGCCTGACAATTCCCTTGCCTGGCAAATGCGAAGGGCCGCCCTACTCGCGCAGGACGGCCCCTCGATGATAGCTAAGATTTGAGGTTACTTCTTTTTCTTCGCTTTTGGCGCAGCGGCTGAAGCCTCACCCTCGAGCGCAGCTTGAGCAGCGGCCAAACGAGCGACCGGCACGCGGAACGGCGAGCAACTGACATAGGTCAGGCCGGCGCGGTGACAGAACTTCACGCTTTCCGGGTCGCCACCGTGTTCGCCGCAGATACCCAGCTTGATGCCAGGACGGGTCTTGTTGCCCTTATCGACGGCCATCTGGATCAACTGACCCACGCCAGTCTGATCGATTGAAGCGAACGGATTCTTCTTCACGATTTCCAGCTCGGTGTAGGCCGAGAGGAAGGAACCGGAGTCGTCGCGGCTCATGCCCAGAGTCGTCTGGGTGAGGTCGTTCGTGCCGAAGCTGAAGAACTCAGCGGTCTGAGCAATCTCGTCGGCCGTGAGGGCACCACGAGGCACTTCGATCATCGTGCCGACCATGTAGGTGAACTTCACCTTCTTCTCGGCCATGACTTCCTTGGCAACGCGGTGAACGATCTCAACCTGCAAATCGAGCTCCTTCTTGAAACCGACGAGCGGGATCATGATCTCGGGCTTCACTTTGATGCCGGACTTCTGGACTTCAGCAGCCGCTTCGAACACGGCACGGGCCTGCATCTCGGAGATCTCGTTGTAAACCAATCCGAGGCGGCAACCACGGAAACCGAGCATCGGGTTGAATTCATGAAGATCCTTCACGCGTTGGGTGATCTTCTCCACGGGGATGCCCATCTTCTCGGCCAGCAGGTTCTGCGACGCATGGTCATGCGGCAGGAATTCGTGCAACGGTGGGTCGAGGAAGCGGATGGTCGCGGGCAAGCCCTTGAGCTCTTTGAAGATACCGGCGAAGTCGCTCTTTTGGTAAGGAAGCAGTTTGCCGAGGGCCTTCTGACGGTCTTCTTTGTTGTCAGCCAGGATCATCTCGCGCATTGCATCAATGCGGTTTCCTTCGAAGAACATGTGTTCCGTGCGGCAGAGACCGATGCCCGTAGCGCCGAACGCGACAGCGTTAGCTGTTTGTTCCGGAGTATCGGAGTTTGTGCGCACTTGCAGCCGGGTAACCTTGGAGCACCAGTCCATCAGGGTCTTGAACAGGGTGTAGGTTTCGCTCTTCTTGCCATCCAGAGACTTTTCAACGAGCACCTGGACGATTTCAGAGGCGGCAGTCTTGATCTCGCCGGAGTAAACGGTGCCAAGGGTACCGTTAATGGAGATATAGTCGCCTTCTTTCCACGTCTGGCCATCGGCGCTCAGAGTGCGGGTGTCGTAATCGATTTGCAGGCTGCCGGCACCGCAGACGCATACCTTGCCCATTTGACGGGCAACGAGTGCTGCGTGCGAGCTGACGCCACCTTTGGCCGTAAGAATGCCTTCGGCGGCGATCATACCGCGGAGATCTTCCGGTGTGGTTTCATTGCGGACCAGGAGGACGCGTTCGCCCTTTTCAGCGGCGGCAACGGCACGTTCCCAGCTTAGGTAGATTTTGCCTGAGCCAGCGCCAGGGCCCGCGGGGAGGCCTTTGGCAACAACCTTTGCGGCCTTTTCGGCTTTAAGGTCGAAAATAGGAGCCAGGAGCTGATCCAATTGGTCAGCCGGGTTGCGCCTGATGGCTGTCTTCCAGTCAATCAGCTTCTCCTTGGTCATATCCATGGAGAACTTCAATGCAGCCATCGCCGTACGCTTGCCGTTACGGGTCTGGAGCATGAATACTTTCCCTTCCTGGATGGTGAACTCGAAGTCCTGCACATCCTTGAAGTGCTTCTCCAGATTCTTGCGAATGACTTCCAGGTCGTCATAGGCCTTGGGCATCTGCTTCTTGAGCTCAGCCACCGGTTCCGGGGTGCGGATACCAGCCACCACGTCTTCGCCCTGGGCGTTGATCAGGAATTCGCCGTAGAATTCCTTAACACCGTTGGCCGGATTACGGGTGAAGGCCACACCGGAGCCCGAGTTCTCGCCCGTGTTGCCGTAAACCATCGCCTGCACGTTGACAGCCGTTCCCCATTCAGTCGGGATGTTGTACTTGCGGCGGTAAACATTTGCGCGATCGTTCATCCAGGAACCGAACACGGCGCCCACCGCGCCCCAGAGCTGCTTCCAGGGGTCCTGCGGAAATTCTTTGCCCGTGCGCTCTTTGATCAGAGCCTTGAACCGATTCACCATGTCTTTCAGGTCGTCAACCGTGAGCTTGGTGTCCTCAATGTTCTCGCTGTGCTTTTCGTGCTTGAGCTCTTCGATTAGGACTTCGAACGGCTCATGATCTTCACCAGCGCGCTTCTGCACGCCCATCACAACGTCGCCATACATCTGGACGAATCGGCGATAGCAATCCCAGGCGAAACGCTCGTTTTTGGTCGCCTTCACGAGGGCGAGCACTGTCACATCATTCAAGCCGAGGTTGAGGATGGTGTCCATCATGCCGGGCATCGAATCCCGCGCACCGGAACGCACGGAGACCAGCAGCGGCATGGCCGCTTTATCTCCGAACTTCGTGCCCATGACTTTTTCGATGAAGGCGATGCCTGCCTTTGCCTGCGCATCCAGGACCTTGGGGTAGGTCCGCTTGTTGGCGTAGTAGTAGGTGCAGACCTCTGTGGTGATGGTAAAGCCTGGAGGCACCGGCAGGCCGATGCGGCTCATCTCGGCAAGGTTCGCACCTTTGCCGCCGAGCAAGGGCTTCATCTGCCCATTGCCATCGGCTTTCTTATTGCCAAATGTGTAAACGTATTTCGCGGATTTCGTCTTGGTTGCCATAGTTGTGTGCTAGTGAAAAAAGTTTTCGACGGAAAAAATTTCACAGAAACAGCGGTGCCGACTCTAACAAAGCCGCACAGCCTGTCAACGGACGAGTTTGACTGTTGACCCGGAAATCACGGTTTTCCCCGCTTTTTGGTGGGTCTTGACGCTTTGAAGAGATTAACCTAGCGTTCGGACCGGCAAACCATGACCCGCCTAATAATCAGCTTTTGTGTTCTGCTTGCATGCACCGCCTTGGGTGAACCGGATGTCAGCACCAATCGTCCTGCTGGCTGGGCGCAACCTCTGCGGGTCGAGGGAGTTCCCAATCTTCATATCCTCAGCACGAACCTCTACCGGAGCGCGCAGCCGACCAGGAAAGGGATGCAACACCTGGAGGCCTTGGGAGTTAAAACCGTCATCAACCTGCGCTCCTTCAATTCCGATCGGTCTGAACTCAAAGGCACGAAACTGCAACGGGCTCACATTTACATGAAAGCGTGGCACCCGGAGCACAAGGAGATACTCGAATTCCTCCACCTCGCGACTGATACCAATCGCACGCCTGTTCTGGTCCATT
The DNA here is from genome assembly GCA_942493075.1 of uncultured Verrucomicrobiota bacterium. Classification (GTDB taxonomy): domain Bacteria; phylum Verrucomicrobiota; class Verrucomicrobiia; order Limisphaerales; family UBA8199; genus JBBQYD01. Next base: position 3,221,250 of record OW818681.1, read on the forward strand.
GCCAGCATGGAGCGGATCGCACGGGGACAATGTGCGCTGTTTACCGAATGGTTGTTCAGGGCTGGACAAAAGAGGAAGCATTACGAGAGATGCAGGACGGAGGTTTCGGATATCATGCCATTTGGAAAAACCTTCCACCATGGATCTCGAAGCTCGATATCGAGTCGATACGGCGGGAGCTGGGAATCAAAAACAATCCACACCGAGACGATCAACTTCCCCGCTGACCCCGGAGCCCCCCGGCCAAACCTTTTGCCGAGGCGGTAGCTTGTTGTCCTGAGTTGCTGTACTCCTTTGTAGCTTTCTTAACTCTTGATATCTCGCGCGTGGAAACACGCAGCTCCTATCAGGAATGCCGTGATGCTGAACGCCGAAAGCACACATACCGATTCCCCAATCCGCCACCAGGGCGTGGGATCAGCATAGATCACCAGCCATGAGCGGAAGTGGTGCGTCAAAGAGAAACGATCAAACCGGTCAAAAAACGGGATTCCCTCAAGGACCAGATTCAGGAAAAGATAGGAGAGCGCCAGGATGCTCGCCGCCGCGGGTTTCATGTTCAGGCAGGAAAACATGAATGCCAGCGCCATGATGGAACATGCGTTCAGCGTGATCAAAAGCTGAGACCACGCATAGTGCCACAGCCCGTCGCTGGCACTCAGAACGTTAAATACCGAGTCGGGAGCGAACCCCGGAGAAAAGACAAACATCCCTTTCCAGGGAAACCAGATCATGGCGAAGCCGAGGGCAGTTCCTCCAAGTGTAAGCACTAATGCCGCACAGAAGATGATGCCGGCAACCCATTTCAGCAGCAGCAGCCTGAAACGCGAGACCGGGCGCGAGAGAATCATCCGGAGCGTCCCATCCTCCGTCTCCTTGGCTACCAAATCCCCACCCACAAGGGCGGTGTAGAGCGGTAACAGGAGAATGATCTGCGGGATCAACATGATGACTGCAACCGTCAATGCAGAGATAAACTCCTCCGCAATATACCCGTTGCCCTGCAACAGACGCTCCATATCGGTTCTCCAGCGGGTGAAGCGAAAGACCAGCAGCATGGCGTTTTGAGCCAGCAGGAACGCCCCGAAACCTATGTAGGTTCGTTTCTTGCCGAAAAGTTTCCAGAGCTCGTTGCGTAATTGGAGGAGAAACATGCGTGCCCTATTTTTGTGAATCGTCGGAGGCCTGGCCCAAAAGCGAGAGATAAAATGATTCAACGGAATCCTGCTCGCGCAATATCTCGTGAACCTGGAAACCCTGCTGCACGAGGCAGCACACGACCTCGTGGGTCTCTTTTCCCGGGACGAGCGAAACCAGATCGCCTGCCCGCGTGGACAAGATGAGGCCCGCCTTGATGAGCGCCTGGGCGGCACCTTCAAATGAATTGGTCTTCAATCGCACCCACTCGCTTCCTCCGCGCGCCTGGTCCATGGTTCCTTCAAAGACTTTTTTGCCCTTGTTGAGCACCGCAATGCGAGTGCACAACTGCTCAACCTCGTTGAGCAGATGCGAAGAAAGCAGAATCGTCAGGCCCAGCTCCCGCCGAAGCCGCTGGATCGTCAGCCGCATCTCGTAGATGCCCTCGGGATCAAGACCATCGCTGGGTTCATCCAAAATCAGGAGCCGCGGGTTAGGCAACAGGGCTTGCGCCAGCGCCAGCCGCGCCCTCATGCCGTGCGAGTAGGTTCGCACTTTTGCATTCTCCTTCCCGGATAACCCGACCCATTCGACCACTTCTAGAATCCGAGACCTCGGAGTGGCCGCCGTGTAAGAACTCAGCACCTCCAGGTTCCGGTAGCCGGACAGGTAATCATAGAAAGCCGGGCTTTCGAAAATAGCGCCAACCTTGTGTAAAGCCTCCTGACGGTGAGCAAACACGTCATGTCCACAGATGCGCGCCGTTCCTGTTCCTGGCCAAACCTGTCCCAACATGATGCCTATTGCCGTGCTTTTCCCTGCGCCATTTCTGCCCAGCAATCCGAAGATCTCCCCTTCGGGGACGGCTAGATCAAGCGCATCGAGAGCCTTGTTCGAACCAAACTCCTTGGTGATCTTCTTTAGTTCAATCATGGCTACTGTTTAATCGTGCCTTCGATCGCCAGCAGGTTTTTGATGTGCCCATCTGCGTAGAGGAAGTTCTGGCCTTTCTTCGCTCCGCGTGCCTTATGAAAGTTTTCCTTGTCGAACATCAAGGGAATCTGGTGAGTGCTGAACTCCATCTGCATCACTTTGAACCGGTCGGCGTTTTGACCGTTTAGGAGGCTATTCCAAGAGTAGCTTGAGCGCGTGCGTTCATAAAGTCCGTCGAGATCAGAGGGGCACTTGAGAACCCGGATGTTCCCCAGTTGTTGAGCCAGCACCTTGTCCGGCCCCGGCAGTTCATTTGTAGTCGTGGTGGACTGATCCCTCATGATGGGCAGGCGGTTGCTGTTCTCCTCCACATAAATCTGGATGGCGATGCCGATTTGCCGAAGGTTGCTCAAGCAGGCTGTGGCGCGCCCTGATTCCCTTGCACGATTGACGGCGGGCATCAACAAGGCAGCCAGGACCGAGATGATCGCGATCACTACGAGAAGTTCAACCAGAGTGAACGCTCGACGAAACCGGGCTCCTGCCGATGTGCCAAAAGGTGTCATCGCCGTAGCATGCGACCGCTCTCCATGACCCGCTGCAATTCCTCAAGCACCGGCGCCATCTCCGCTTTTGTTTCCGCGGAACTTTGGCTGTAAAATGTCTTCAAACCCATCGTTCGGATCTTTGCCTGTAATTCCGGGCTTAGCGCCGGGGCATTCGTCCCCTGCCCTCCCGGAGCCAGGGCTTCTTCAGGATTCCGATTCCGGGCTTCTCTCAAACGCTTCAAGGCATCGTCAATTGCACGCTGCCTCTTTTCATCGGGCAACTGCTCGAAAGCAGTGATCATTTGTTTGAATCCCGCAGGCATGGTGGCTTCCAGGAATGCGGATTTTTCTTCTTCAGTCATCTGCTCAAACCATTTCATCATTGCCTGGTTGAACCTCGCCCGCCTTCGTTCTTCGAATGAAAGTGCGTTGAGCTTCTCGGCAAGTTCCCTGATGGCTCGTGCCCGAGCCTCCGGACTCAGTTTGCTGAGATCTGTCGAAGAGACGAAAGCCGCCACCTTTTCTGCGGTTACCCGGCTGTTTTCCGAAATGCGCCAGCCAACGACCGCAGCGATCCATACGACTATGATCGCGGCGCCTATCCAGAGCACTGGACGCCAACGGGAGCTAAGCATAGGTCGAGTGTAAGCCGTGGCCTGCAACCTGCCAGAAAAAACATAACACCGGCAACCACCGGCAACGCAGGGGTGCGATTGAAAAAGCTCGACTTTACGCCGGGAGACGCAAAGTATGGCGCATTGCCACAGGGTAGCCCTCTGCGGCATGAACCCTAAACCCGATTAACCACTGTCTCATGAACCAGAAATCGCTGCATCTGGCCGCGCTGGCACTTGCTGCCACCGGGTTACCCGCCCTGGCTCAAGTCTCTCTGGCTGGCTCCACCACCGAACCAACCGACACCCGCACGTTTGAGGAGTTCTTAAACGATATCAAGAAACCGCTTCCATGGCTGACCTGGGGAGCAGATCTGCGCACCCGCAATGAGTATCTGCACCGGGCCATAACATTGACCGAAAACAACGCTCTCCACCAGCAGGATGTCGTCCGTTTCCGTGCCCGGCTTTGGACTACCATCGCTCCGAGCACCAACCTTGTGTTCAATGCCCGCCTGGCAGCCGAACCACGCTTATGGATCAACGATGCCTTTGCTGGAACCTATCGCGGGCGCACAGGCATGGAATGGCGCTATGGCATTCTGGACCTGCTCAATGTCAAGTGGAGCAACGTCCTCGACCAGCCTCTCACTGTTTCCGCCGGCCGCCAGGAAATTCTCCTCGGCGACTACTATGACTGGTGGCTCGTGGCTGATGGCACGCCAAGCGACGGCTCATGGACGCTGTCTTTCGACAGTGCGCGATTGACCTATGAGTTGCCCGAGGTTAAGACCAAACTCGATCTGATATTCATCCAGCAGAATGCCCGTCCCGATGAGTTTCTGCCCACCCTGCAAGCTCACCCGGATGGCTACCAATTGACCGAGCAAAATGAGCGCGGCCTTGTTGCCTACGTTTCCAACAAGTCCATTCAGAACCTTCAAGCGGATGGTTACTTCATCTACAAGCATGATGAGCGCGAGTTTGCCAACGGTGATAACGCGGATATCTACACAGTGGGCGGCAAGCTGACCGGCACCCCGATTCCAAACTGGAGCTACTCACTCGAAGGCGCCTACCAGTTCGGCTGGAAAGAAGACCGGATTGGCGGCGTACTCGCCAACCGTGATCTCGATGCATACGGAGCGAAGGCGAAACTGGCATACTCATTTGACGACGCCCTAAAGAATCAGATCAGCCTCGGTGGTGAGTTGCTCTCGGGTGATAACCCGAATACGCCGGAGGATGAGATGTTCGATCTGCTCTGGGGCCGCTGGCCGCGCTGGAGCGAACTCTACATCTACTCCTATGTGAACGAAACAGGCGGACGTATCGCACAGATGAACAACTTGCTGCGGTTCGGTCCGACCTGGAGTATGGTCCCCACCAAACGGATGAATGTAGGGATGACCTACAATGCTCTCTTCGCGCCCCAGGAGACCCCGACGCGGACAATCAGCAATACTCTCTTCAGCAATGACAGCCACTTTCGCGGCCATTATTTGCAAGTGTTCGTGAAGCATCAGTTCAGCAAGCATCTGCAAGCGCACTTGTGGTGGGAAACAGTCTGGGAGGAGGATTTCTATGCGCAACAGAATGCGATGACATTCCTGCGGGGCGAAATCATGCTCACATTCTGAGCTGCTTTATCATCCGTTCTAAGCTTAAGGGCATCACCGGGCGGTGGTGCCCTTACCCTTTCCGGTCAGATCATCGACGCATCCTCTCTTCATACTCCTGCTGTGAGCGGCCCATCACGGCTACCGTTCTCCGCGCGTCCTCTGGGTTTCGACAGAAACAATTAATGTCACGCCAAGAAGCCAAGACGCACAGTAAAGCAACGCATTGTTAGCGGTCGGTCAAACTGACCCGCCTGTCGTCGAAATAAAGTGCTTCAAAATGACCCACCCTGACACATCGTGGATTCCTTTCGAAGCCTACGGGCGATGGCGACCCTATCCCCAGGTCACAGCCGCACCAATTTCAAAGTGGCTGCCGCAGCTAATTGTTGCTGCCGAAGATCGAAAGTCAGAAAGTAGCGCAGGTTCAGTTCCAGTGCGCAGGCCACATGCAACACATCCAGCGAGCGCGTGCCTAGTCTGGGTGTGTATTGTTGGCTTAAATCGGTGGCGCGATTCAACGCGGCCCGCCACAAGATATCCGCTTGATGCAGATGGCCAGCAGCAAAATCGGCACGGAAATCCGCGAGGGTTTCAGCCAGCGCAGCCGGGCTAAGCTGGCCGAGAAAAGCCGCCCGGCAAATGGCATTGACGATCTCCGTGCGACCGTGATGGGTCACCGTCAAAGCGCCTCGGATTTTTGCGCGCCAGGCCGCCATTTCCCGGGAGCCCTCCTGATGGATGTAAAGCCGCGCCAACGCGCTGGGATCGACATAGACCTCCTCGGCGATCACCTGCGCTCCTCCTCCCAGAATCGGTTCGTCTCTTCGGCCGAGAGTGGCGACGGCTGGCGCCGCAGCAGGCGCGCGTGATAATCAGGCAAAGCCTCGCGCTTCTGCACGGATTTTGGCAGAACCTTAATAACATATGCGGGTTCGCCCCGATCGGTGATGATTACCTCGCCATGCTCTTCAATTCTTCGCTTTACCGCACGAAAGTCGGTCCTCAATTCCCGGATCGTCGCTATGTTATCGCTCACGCGTGAAACATAATTGTTTCACATGCGCGAGTCAATCAGAAGAACGGGGAGCGAGCTGCAGCTTTAGTTCAGAAGGCGGGGCTTCTTCCCCGCTGGTCTTGCGATTCCACTCCATGCCCTTGGCGAAAAAGGACCCGTTATTAGGGTCATCCCAGTGTCGCAACGTCCTCGCAGAAAGACTCAAACCGTTCCTATTTGTCCTTGCTGTAAGGACAATATCCTGGCTACTGGAGCTACGCGATCGTGTTGAACTGCTTCAGGGTTATGTGGATACTGTGATTTTCCGCGATGTAGTCGAGCGTCACAATGCCAGGAATATAGAAGCGCTCCGGCGCCTGGTGAGGCAGTTGCTCGGCTCTCCGGGTAGTGCGTTTAGCGTGCACAAGTTCTTCAACAACCTGCGTTCGCAAGGTGTGGCCGTAGGCAAAGACGCGCTCCACGCCATGCTTTCATGGCTAGAGGATGCCTTCCTGGTGCGTCTGGTGCCAATTGACTCTAACTCCGAGCGGCAGCGGCAAGTTAACCCCAGGAAGATCTACCCTATTGAACCAGGACTGATCCCCGTCTTCGACCGTAGTGGAAAAATGAACATGGGGCATGCTCTTGAAACGGCAGTGCTGATTGAATTGGAGCGCCGTCGTTACAAGGTTACTTATGCGAGAACCCCAAGCGGCAAAGAAGTGGACTTCGCGGCACGAGCCCACGATGGAACGGCCACTTACATCCAAGTATGCGCTGATTTAACGGCTGAGGAGGTCCGCGAACGCGAGTTTGCTCCCCTTCGCGAAATACTCGCCTCCCAACCGAAAGCTCAGTGTCTCCTGTTGACCAGCACAAGCACCGATGCTTCAATAGCTCAGAAGAATTTGGCCACCGGAGTAATCGTCAGGCCCGCCTGGGAATGGCTCCTCGAACGCAGCAAACCAGGCGCAGACCAACATTAGTTGAGGTCAGGATTCTGGAACGGTTGCCCGGCGAGATCGATCTCGCCGGGGTTCCTTTAAGCTGCCTCCACAGCCGGGACAAATCAGCAGTTCCAGCCATGTTTCGGCACGCTACTGTTTCGTGGCAAGCTGCAGCTTTAGTTCAGAAGGCGGGGCTTGTTCCCCGCTGGTCTTGCCATTCCACTCCATGCCCTTGGCGAAGAAGGAAGGGTGGCTCGCCGTGAGGAATAAGAAATTCGACTTCCACTCGCCCAACGACAGCACCGCTTTACCGTTGGCATCCGATTTCAGTTCACCTGGCGGAAGCAGGCCAAATTCCGTGCCCAATCCATGCCGGATCAGCGCACCAGAAATTGGCTTGTCGTTGGTGTCGACCACGAGAATGGAGACACTCGGTCCTTGTGCGTTCTGAGACGATTGAGGCCCCAGTTCTGGTTTGTTCCTCACGAGGCGGCGTGTGTTTGGATCGTTCTCCCAAAGCAGCCCGGTCTCATAGATGTCACCCGAATAGGCCACATTCAGGACAGTTTGCGAGCCATGGGCGCGCAGGATGGGAGTCACCATGCCGAATTTGCCCATCTGCATCAGCTTCCATTGCTTGCAGGTCAACGGCACATCGCGTCCAATGTTGAATTCCTCCGGGGCTGGGGCCGCGTTGAATTCGTAGATGTAGGAGGTGTGGATCTTTGGGTCTTCACGGCCGAAGAGCACAGCATTGCCGGTGCGCTTTTCTACGGGAGATACCAGCACTTCTGCGTCTGGCAGGTACTTGGGAACCAGGTCGGAAAGCCAATTGGGCAGATCTTTGTTGTCACGGTAATAGGCCGTGATGGCCTGGTAAATTGTTTGGAGGTTGCGTTTATCGATCGCGCGTTCCTGCTCGATTGATGTGCTTGAGCCGCTGCCTTGCTCGGCAGCCGGATTAGCAAGAGCGGTGATTGGCGAGGAACCATCCGGGCCGCCCTGCAAGGAGGTCTGCGCTCCTGTGAGTGTAAGGAAACCAAGCACGCCGGTGGTCAACCACGCGAGCGTTCTGTTGGAATGTGTCGAGGGACGTGCGATCATACGAATTCTCCTTTGGATTAATTGTTTATCTTCCAAGATACCGACGAGGTGAGGCAAATTTGTATTGGGTGAGGCGGTTTGAAGGAGCTTCAGGAGGGTCGCTCCATAGCTGCAACGCTGCGCGGCGGGCAAGCGCGACAAAGCCAAAGCATCGCACGCGAGTTCCCTGTCCGCACGGAGTCTGTGGAATTTCTGACGGAGCAGAGGGTTCACCCAATGCACGACCTCCAGCAAGCAGACCACATAGTTCAGCACGTGGTCGCGGCGGCGGAGATGCGCCAACTCGTGCAGGAACACGTGGCGCAATTCCGCATTCGACAGCACGGCTGGAAGCTCTGCGGGAAGGACCAGTGCCGGTCGAAGGCACCCCACCAACGCCGGACCTTCGAAACCGCTCACGACCACCACGGGAGGAGCGCGGTGGAGCCGCATCAGCGATACGCACTCCCGCAACACTTCCACGACCCTGGGACAAGTATTGCGGCTCCCTCGCCGGACGATGCCCGCGAGCCGCCGATGCGCTCGCCACAACCGCACCCCAGCTATGAAAGCCCCGCCCAGCCAAAGCACCGCAACGAACTCAAGAACTCCCCAGCGGCGTGCTGGAGGAGCGACGGAATGGAACTGTGGCTCAAGCGTGAAGCTTGGCGGAGGCAAACTCGGGAGCTGGGCAGGCGCAGACTGCTCCCGAACGGCGGATAACCGAGCTTCGGCTGAGGGCGATTTTAACGAAGGAGTGGGCAATAAGTTGAAGGCGCTCCATGCGGCCGGAATAGGCGCCGGGAGCACCAATCGCAGCGCGACGAACCACCACAGAAAATAGCGCCACTCCGGTGCCAGACGGTCCGCGAACAGTCTTTGGATTCCCAGGACGAAAAGCGCCAGAAGCGACGCTTGCCAGGTAGTGGTCCAGAGCCACTCAACAGTTAGCTGCGAGGCCCAGAGCACGTTCATGCGTTCTCTCCCTTTTCCAAAACCCGTTTAAGCTCCTCCAGGTCTCGCGCATTGATCTTCTCTCCGCGAGCGAAATGAAGCAGCAATTCCTTCGCCGACCCTCCGAAGAAGCGGTCCAGGAAGGACTCGCTTTCGGCTCGCAAACAATCTTGCTGCGAAAGGAGGGGGTAGTATAGAAACAGGTTCTTGTAGCGCCGGGTGCCCAGCGCTTTCTTGCGCTGCAGCCGTGCGAGCAAGGTTTTAACCGTGCTGGGACTCCAGCCTTCCCGGTGTGAGCTGCGCTGAATGATGTCGTACGCGGGCAAGGGGGCTTCCTGCCAGAGAAGCCGCATGATCTTCCATTCTGCCGGAGAGATTGCGGTGGCGATTGGATTACTGGGCTTCATTGCTAGACATTATGTCTACACTTGTAGTCTAATGCAAGAAAAATCTTTGTTTACTCAAAAACAGGTACTCAACCGCGGGCATAAAGTGATTGCAGACCCGGCCAAATTTGTTCAACTAGGGGCATGAGACTTGGATTCTTTAGCGCTATTCTTCCCGACCTATCCTTTAACGAAGTGCTGGAGTTTGCGGCACAAAACCAGTTTGGCTGCGTCGAGGTCGCCTGCTGGCCTTCCGGCAAAGCTGAACGCAAATTCGCGGGCGTCACCCACATCGACGTCACCAATCTCGGCAAATCTGAAGCCGAAGACATCAAAGGGCTTGCCATCCAACATGGCGTCGCCATTTCAGCACTCGGATTCTATCCCAACCCACTTGATCCCGATCCAGCAGTCTCGCGCAATGCTGTGGATCATTTCAAAAAAGTGATCCTGGCTGCGGAAAAGCTGGGACTCAAGAACGCCAACACGTTCATTGGCCGGGACTGGACAAAAACCATTGATGAAAACTGGCCGCGTTTCTTGAAAGTCTGGAAGCCTATCATCAAGTTTGCGGAGGACCACGATATCAGGGTTGGCATCGAGAATTGCCCGATGTCCTTCACGCGCGACGAATGGCCGGGAGGAAAGAATCTGGCGGTCTCCCCTGTTGTCTGGCGCCGGATGTTCAATGATATCCCTTCAAGCCATTTTGGGCTCAATTATGACCCATCCCATTTCGTCCTCCAGCGCATGGATCCGTTGAGCTGCCTTGCGGAGTTCAAAAACAAGTTCTTCCACATGCACGCCAAGGATATGCAGGTGCATGCTGAGAAACTGAACGAGGTTGGGATTTTCGATCTGCCCAAGCACTGGCACACTCCGCGCATTCCCGGCTATGGCGAAATCGACTGGGCGAAGTACATGGCAAAGCTGCGCGAAATCGGCTACGCTGGAGATCTGTGCATCGAAGTCGAGGACGGGTCCTTCGGCAACGAGCTTGAGGGGCGTCAAAAAGCCCTGCTGGTCGCCCGCAATGTGCTGGCACCTCATTTCTGAGCCGATCTCTATATGAATTACACTTTCGAAGAACTCGCAGGAATGATCGATCATTCCCTGCTCCACCCCACGGTGACCGACCGCGAACTGGAGGACGGGTGCCACCTGGCAGCCAAGTACAAAGTAGCCTCTGTGTGCATTAAGCCCTATCACGTTCGCCGTGCGGTCGAGCTTCTCAAGGGAACTCCGGTACGGGTCGGCTGCGTTATTGGCTTCCCTCACGGGAACGGCACGACCGAAAGCAAGCGCTATGAGGCCCAGCTCGCGTGCCAGGATGGCGCCGTTGAGATCGATATGGTGATCAACATCGGCAAAGCCATGAGTGGCGAATGGGCCTACGTGGAACAGGACGTGCGCACTGTTTGTGACGAAGTCCACAAACGTGGGGCGAAGGTGAAGGTCATCTTCGAGAATGATTATCTCGAGAAGGGTGGCGCCGGGTTGAGCAGCGAAGACTTCAAAAAGAAGCTCTGCCAAATTTGCGAAAGAGCCGGCGCGGATTGGATCAAAACATCCACTGGCTATGGTTACGTGAAACAACCCGATGGCTCATTTAACTGCAAGGGAGCAACCGCAGCCGACCTTAAACTCATGGTTGCCAATGTCTCTCCAAAAGTGCAGGTGAAAGCCGCCGGCGGGGTTCGTGACCTTGATACGCTGATCCTGGTTAGGGACCTGGGAGCCACCCGCTGCGGAGCCTCGGCTACGGCAGCCATGCTTGAAGAATATCGCAAACGCGAGCGGGAAGGCCGGCTCGATCAAAAAAGCGGTAATGCAACCCTCGGCACCGGGGCATATTAAGCTTCAGATCAGGGATTGCTTGGTTACAGGCGATCCCTCCTCGTTCTCTGATCAATTGGTCTTCTTCAGCCGATAGAAGATTACATTGTTCGTGTTGCCAAGCGCAAACGACCCAAATGAGTTCGTGAGCGAAACCGTCGCGAGCGGTGCCCAGGAGGTCACGTTGGATATGTTCGTCCGATACTGAACTTCATACGTACCCCCGGGACGTCCAAAGACAGTTAGCGAGCGGGTTTTATCGGGATTTAGCGTCGCAGCCAGAACCGGCGGATCTGAGTAAACCTCCACCGCCCGGTAGAAGACGTTGGAGAAATCACCAGATGGTCCCACCATCGGAGTCACCATGCTGTTCACCACAACGGGCGTCATCCGACGCCAGTTGGCAGTGCTGCCAACTGCGGTGGAATACTCCAAAGCGTATGCCGAGACTGGGCGGGCATACAGGGTAATCGGCCGAACGGCCCCTTGAGGCTGGCCCGCTTCCAACAATGATTGCTGTCCGATAATCACCGCCCGCCCGGATTGTGCGATTAGGTTACCCACGTTGCTGGCGTCACTCTTTTTGCCGGTAATCTGCTGAATCTTCAGTGGGACGAATGCCGAGAGCATTCCGGTGGACGCATAGAACCGCAAATCACCGACCGGTCGCGCCCCCTGCAGGAACATTCCCGCGCGTGTCTTCAATCGCATCGTTGTCAAGCCATCGGGCTGAACAGTAAATGTTACAGTACTCGGATCAACCTCCGCTGCGGGGGTGATCAGGGCGAAATTGGTCAGGTAGCCAGACTTCAGTGCCAGGACGACAGAGAGGTCATTTACTCCGACGCTGGAATTCAGCGCCACCGGCACGCTGCTGGTTTGCCCCATCAACATGACGGTAGAGCCCAGGGTGATGGCGAGGAATTCCGTTCCGAGGGATTGCTGGGTGGCAGCGCCGACCGAGAAATTCGTGGTAAACGTCAGGGTGAATTGCGCGACAGTCTCGGACTGGCCCGGACCATACACTTTGGTCGTGAAATACTGCATGCCAAGTGGCGCCAGATTCCCGCCACCACCTGCCAGGGCAAACAGGTCATTCACATTGAAAAAGACCTGGTTGGTGCCCACTCCGTCCCCCACGAATGCGGCGATTGGATGGGCGGCATTTGTATGTGTGAGAGTCACGACCTGTCCCATGGTATCGAGCCCGGGCACTTCAACCACGAGTTGTTGATCGTCCAGGACGAAGGTATTCTCGGCCGGAGTCGATATGGCTGGCAGAGGCCCGCTCTCCGGATAGGTGGCTGTAGAGGCTGCAAACGTGGAAATCGCGCGATAGTAGTAAGTAGCTCCGGCCTTCAGGCCTGCGACACGCACCACGTTGAAGCCCAACTCACGCGCCTTGTCCCGGATAAGCGCCTGGCTCTTCCGGCGTTCATAAGCATTCGGCGCGGTGGGGTTCCCGGTGTGTACTGGAAGCACCTCCTGGGAGAACTTGCCACTCAGGTTGGTTGCCCCGTTCGGGTCGGCAAAGAGCTGCACGCTCGGCGCCGAGTTTCCCATTCGCCAGAGTACGGAGAAACTGGTTGGGGTTACGTTCACAATCGACAGATTGGTGATGGCTGCGGCCTGCGCATCGGGCAGGTTGCCCGCCAGTGCACCTGCCACAATCGTCGCGAACCAAACCGTTCTCATTCTAAAAGACATCGTTGGCCACATAACAATCACCTATTGGTATTGATCGCCCCTGCCTGGGACTCACTAATCGTCACTACCGAACCCGAGCGTTGAAGGCCGGCCTTCCCTTTCCTGGCAAGCATCTCCTCGCCCCCTGCCAGGATGACGAAACGCTTATTGCCATTCGCTTTCAATGCACGGCCGATCTCGTCCGCTGATCCATCCCCGTTGTCGATGAGCACCAGCAAAGGGGCTGGTCCCGGCTTCCCCGACGCCGTTTTCTGAGGGACAATCCCAAAAGCGGACTTCGCCACTCGCGCACCGGGAAACTCCGCCGTGAGATCCGTGGGCCGTGGGCCGTTGACTGCCTTGGAGATCCCTTTGCTTGAACGCAGATCGACTATCACCGTGTCCGCCTCGCCGGCCACTGCCTTAAGATTGTCATACGTAATCCGAGGGAGATCGCCGCTGACCATCCCTGGTTCGGAGGTGGTAGCGCCTTTGGCTGATTCCCAAGCTGCCAGACCACCTTCCAGAAGTTCAGCGGTGATCCCTGGCTTCGCCTGTAACGCGAGGAGCGCGCGCGCAGCGTTCGTCTCACCCAACCCACCGTCATAGACGACAACCTGGCCGATCTTCGGCAGAGGCTTTTGAGCGATAATATCCGCCGACACGTTGATGGCGCCAGGTATATGACCACGTTGAAAGAACGGGTTTGATCGGACATCTATCAGAGTGATGTTCTCACCCGCTGCGAGTCGCTGCTGTAAATCGGCGGGTGCCACGGCCATCGCGCCGACCCCGGAAAGGATCAGGCACCCAGCCGAGAGGCTAAAGAATTTGGCAGTCTTCATGTTATTATTGGGGAATAAAGTTTGTTACCGGGGTGACCATATCCACCATGAGCACCGCCACCCTTGGAATTGCAAAATCGGCGCCAAACGGAGCTCCATTCTGTACTAGAGCGACAACCCAACGCCCGGTTTCAGCATCGAGCATGCGCACCGCTCTGACTTTGGCCGTGCCGAGCTGGTTTAAGAGTTTGAAGGCGCTGTAGCCGCTCGGGAAAGCGCCGTAACTAAACGCATTTGCCCCAGCCGAGAGGTTCAGAGCAGCCGCGTTATTCACTCCCAGATCAAGAACCTGATTGTCCGCAAACTTGATCCACAGGAAGTCTCCCGGTCGCAAGTTGAAGTTGGGTCCCTGTGCCGCGCTCCCGTTCCATGTCGCAGTTTCCGTAACCACTTGTGGAGCCAGAGCCGTGTAGTGGGTGATCGATTGCACGCCAGCCTGTCCGTTCCACAGCTTGAGCAATTTGTGCGCATTCTGCTGATACGTGGCCATGGCTTCGGTCACTGCCACAGCGTTGCGATTCGGAAAAACTGCCTGGAGCGATGGAATTGTCACCGCAGCCACACTGGACAACCCGGCGGTGGTTTCCAGCCATACCGCTTTGCCGCCAGCGATGGCAGGACGATCCTTCATCGTGCTGGTGCGTGTGACCGGAATGGTCCGGCCAGTCGGCAAATGCAACAGGCGGAGGTTCGCGGAAAGTGAGCTCAACGAGTCCTCCTGGCAGATCGCCCATGGCCCATCCAGGTAAGGACGGGTCTCATTCTCGGGAGTGGTGGTGAGCCGCACTTCGAGGTTCCGAAGCAGGTCATAGCCATAGAGGTCCACCTGGTTGTTACGGTTGTCCTGCCAGACGATCCAGTTCCCATAGACAGCAGGGTTATACTGTCCAAATGTGTTGGTAGTGATGCGGCGCTGCTCGCCTGATTCCAGGTCCTTGAAATAAATCTCACCGGGACCAACATCCCGCCAATCCTGCCAGACGACTTTGCTTCCCTGAATATCTGGATCAAGCTGATCCTGGGTGGATGCCCACACCACAAAGCGCTGACGGCTTGAGAGGTTCGTAGCCACTAACTGCCAGGGGGCTCCCGGGTTGGCCGCCGAACGCCTTTGATAGACCACCCACGGCCAATCGATGGCAGGATTAATCTCATCGGCCTCCAGGCTCCCGCTTACCGTACTGACGGGCGCGCTGCTCGCCAGGTCTTTGATAAACACATCCCAATTCCCGTTGGTTTGCCGTCCCTGCCACACGACGTAACGACCGTCTGTGTAGGGATTCTCCTGGTTGAGCGGAGTGGATGTCAGTTTCAAGACACTTGAATTGGAGGCAAGGTTTTGAGCGTAAATATCCCATTTGGTGGCGCTTTGATCCTGCCAGACTGCCCAGCCACCCCGCGCGTGCGGGTTGCGTGCGCCACGGCTCACGTCCGCGATCGTGGAAGCCGCGCCGGAAGGTTCACCTATCTGCACCAGACGCATGGCGAAATTGGTTCGCCCCAATTCATCGGAAAGCGTTACGCGCACTGTGTACCAGCCTGCGGGCAGAGTTGCGCCCTGATCATTGCGTCCGTCCCAGATAAACATTTGTTGAGCGGTGCCAATATTGGTCACCGCATACGTGCGCACGAGAGGCATGCTGTATGTGGCATACCCAAACAAGGGGTCGTAACTCCAGTTCAAGGTGGTTGCGTTGGCCGTAGGCTGGTAGGTGCCGCCGACCTTTCCGATTACCGCAAACTTGATGCTCTGAGCTGCTGGGCCCGTGTAGGCTACAGTGGCTGTTCCAGGGGCAACGGCCTCGGCTCGGTAATAGCTATCGTTCAGGTTCCAGCGGAATGCTGTCACTCCGGTTCCAGCAATGCTTAAGATCGCCGTATCCAGCCGGGTCGGAGTGGCAGGCGCCCCGGTTATGCGAGTGGCAGGAGCCGTGGAATTCACTGTCCAGGCCACCTGCACGGCATTTGTAACATCCGGGTAGCTGCCATGCTGAGAACGTCCGAGAACCTGCACCGTCTGCGCACCATTTGCCAGTGCGTTCAACTGGATCGGGGTTGCGATCGGGGCTTCGGAGCTCCACATCCCACTGTTCAAACGATATTTATAATGAGTCACGTTTGGCCCGCCAACTGTCAACGTCGCACTCGTGGCGGATGTGGGAGAAGAAGGCGTCCCCGCAACGCTCGCTGAGGCGGCCGCACCTTGGAAAATCTCCACGCGAGCATTGACCTTGCTGGGATTGTTGAGCGCCTGGAAGATAATCGGCGCATCCGTAGGCCTGATCGACAACGTCTCGCCTGAGGCAAACACCGGCACCTCTGGGGCGGAAATGCTGGCGAAGTCCAGTCCTGCCGCACCTGCTACCACCACTGTATTTGTCCGAATGGCCTCCTGGTTGTTGAAGCTGTCCTTTGCATAATAACCAATCCGATACTCGCCGGGCACGTCCAGACGGAACGGAATCGCGGGGTTAAACTCCGCGCCATTCAGGTTGTATAGGATGCTCACCGGGTTGAGATCTTCAGAAGTGAAATAGATCTGCGTTTCCGGGGTGATGTAGAACTTCCCACCAGTGGCATCCACCGAACCGGCAAAGCGCATGGTCGTGACCGGTGCAATAACGTCAACCGCTGAAGGCGCATATGTGACGGTGTAGGTGTAGTTCTTTAACTCCACCAAATCCATAATGTTGAGCCAATTTTGGCGAATATTGCCGATCTTGGTGTAGCGATGGTTCACCCAAAAATTGTTCGTGTTCAGTGTCTTTCCATCCGAACGGACTACGCTCTGAATCTTGAGCTTGGCCTGTCCGGGATCTGTGAGCCGCAGATAACCCCACCCGGCGATGTCGGCCACCAGATTCACCTGGAAACTTCCTCCCGGGCCTGCCGAGCCCTCAACAACGGCATTCGTGAGGTAATTCACTGGGAGCAGGTTGCCCTGGCTTTCGTAGAGCGTGTCTGGAATGTGATCTGGGTCGTCCGTTACATCCGCCAGGAAATCCCGCTGAGAATCCCGCCCCGGCTGGTCGTTCATGACTTCGTGTGCGATGAAGTAGGCGTTCATCGATTTGATCACGGACGTTTCCTCTCCACCCAGCTCAGATGCGTGCGTATACGAGGCTTTGAACTCTACAAACTCGCCCGAAAGCGATGTTATCATGTCCCATGATCCTTTCTTCGCGGTACTGGGCATGATGTCACCTAGATTCACAATAAGGCTGGTGGGCTCCACAAGCTGATCATTGACGCGTGCTCCAAGCAACTGTGCAACCAGGATCAATCCTTGCAGGTTCTCAACAATCTTGGGTTGCTTCGAATCGATCTTAAGCTTGCGAGCCGGGCCGTAGCCGCTGTTCTTCACGAGGACACCGAGCGTGAACGGGACCGGACTCTCCACCTCGGGAGTGAAAGGATCGTCACCTTGCACATCGCGCGGCTGAAAGTAGGTGATATCCAACTGCGGATCAGGCTTCACCGTAATCGTCGAAGGAATCGCGAACAAAATGTCCGAGGGTATCATCGAACCGCGAATCTTGCCCGAGAGTGTGCAACCGACGGCATAGCGCAGGCCTTCAGGGCTCATACCGCCAGCCGCAACTTTGGGAATGATAAACCAGCGCACCACCGCCTTGGTCGTCGGTCCGATCACACCATTCCCATCGACTCCGTTGATGCTCTCAAAGGTCGGCGCCTGGACGAAGAACATGGAGGAGGCATCGGCGCCACCCGCGTTGGTGCCATTGGCGGTCGTTTGGAATGTGAGGCTCGCAAAGAAATCAGTGATGGGATCCTGACCGTCGTTATTGGTCACTTCCAACCGAGCCTCGAACCCGATCCGCTCCAGAGTGAGTTCCTGCTCGATCACGATGCGCACGCGCGAGCAAAGTCCCTGGAACTGCTGCTGGGCGTAACCGCTGCCCGTTACCAGCAAGGCCAACATCGTGCAAAAAACCCGTTTCATAAAAGTGTGGTTAAACATGTGCATGGCACGGTTCAAACTGGAGGTTCTCATAAGGCCACCTCCGTTCCGCGAACAGTCGCTGAAACATTGCGAGGCGCGCCCCCCGCAGGTCGGCGCTCACCGCAACTATCCCGAACCAGCAGGCCGTTCGCGTAGAACGCGTGGTCCTCTCGGTTTGACAGGGTGTAAACGGTCTGTTGCCCGCTCTTTTCAATGAGACGGTTAACGACGAACCGTCGCCCGATTGAATCGATCAACCAGTCTCCGGCTTGGAGCCTGGCAACCAGAGTCCAGCCCTTCCCGTCAACCCAAACCTCGTGTTCAGGTGTTGTCACTAAAGCGCCATTCTGCACCTTCGCGGCCACCAGGTTATAGGCGGGACTGAACTCGACGGTGACCGTCCGCTCGACGGTGCGGGTAATGACCTCAGCCACGTGAGCAACTTCGGCCGGGGTGCCGCCTGTGCGAACCGCATCCTCGACACGCACCTGCTCGATAGGCTTGGAACTGCCATCTGCCATCGTGACCAGTGTTCCAGCCACAAAGCAACCGGCACCACCACCGCTATAGGATGAGAACCCGCGCGGCCCGGAGGAGGCGGAACTGCTGCCACTGCCACTTCCACCGGTATTCCCTCCGCCGGCCCCACCCGGGCAACCGAACAGCGGAGCCAGAGTATCCATCATGCTCAGGGCATCCAGCAATCCACCAGTGACGTCTCCGATCACGTCATCTTCGAAATGCGTCACCAAACCTGTAACCAGGTGCATCGCGGTCTTCAGGTCCGCGCAGGGCGCACAAGCATCAGCGATCGCATTGAGCGCACCAAGGAAGTGTTCCAGGTCAAAAGCCCCACCGGTGCACGGATACTTATTGAAGTCATTGTAATTCTGCAGTATCCCCAGCCCGGGCTGAGGGGTGATGTTGCCTTCAGAATCAATGTCGTAACCAAAACATTTCTTACGGCCACAAGGCGTGCTCAGGCCAGCACCAGTGCCATTGGTCCCAACGTTGTAGCCGAAGTACTCAAAGTGCATCGGGATCTCCACCGATTGCTGAGCCTTCAACCTTGGGAAGTAATTAATAAGCGGAGTGAGCCGTCCTTGCGGGATGACGCTCCCAACCACCTGAACGTCCTGCGCATCAATCAGCCCCTCGTTCTTCAAGGTAGCCATGAACGTCGCATCGAACCCGGCTGAGACGCGTTTGAAATCGACCAGGCTTGGTTTGAAGACAATCACGGGCGCCGGCACGTGTGTCTCAAACGTTTGCTCGATGGTGATCTCGTAGCGATCTGTAAACGGCACAGGTGTTACCGTGAAGCTTACCGTTACCAGACTGCGCGACAGGCGTGTATCGACGGCCACCACCTGATTGGCAATGACCTCCACCGTGCCAACATTGGCGCTGTGGCCTGGAGCTGACACCTGCCACGCCCAGACCCCTTCCTGCAAGTTGTCAATCTCGGCAACTCCGTTGGCGTCCGTCCGCAGGGTATATTCCTGTTCCAGGATCGTGTTCTTGATGCGGATGTTTGCGTTCGGAACCGGCAGCACAAGGATGTCATCCACCGTGAAACGCACTTTGCCCTTCTGAGAGGATGTCACCAGGGCATACAGGTTGACCTTGAAGTCAGCCGGTGAGTTGGTCCCGCGCACCACGACGAAGTCGTTCACATACTCAAGCGGTGCGTTCGTGGGCGGAGCAAACACTGCGGTGAACGTATTAGAGCCGCCAATTGGCAGGTCAGCGACGCGGATCAGCCCATTGGTGTCCAGCGGCAGGTTGATGCTCATCCAATTTATGTTGGTCGGCGGCTGGATTGTAACACCCTGGAGAGCCCGCAAGCCTCGGTTCACCACGGTAATAGTGCGGCTCGCAATGCTCCCCCGGTTAACGCTTACTTCGGCATAGCCAATGGACGGCTCCTGAACGGAGAGCAACGGATTTGCAGGGAGCAGCGTCAAGGTCGCCGTGCATGAAGCCGAAGCGCCCTCAGCGGATGTAAACACCAGGTCAATCTGAGCCTGATCAGGAGCATCCAAAGCTGCTTGAATCTGGAAGCTCACCTTGGTGGATTGGCGCTGGCCGATCCCAAAGTTGGTTTCGTTCAGCGAAGTCGCTGTAATGGTGCTGATTGGGGTACGATTGGTACCCACCATCTGGTATGCCTGCGAGGCCAGGGCGAAATCCGTAAGGTTCTCATCACCCGGGTTCACCAGTGTCACCGAGAAGTTGATTGTATCGTTCTTGCTCATCCGGATATCGGGCGCCGTAGGAGAGAGATAGCAGCGGTACAGCTTGAACTCGGCTTGCTTAAGCACATCGAACACGTCGGGATGCGCCGCCCAGACGTTGAATGTGCCGCTCAGACCAGGCATCGGTGTCCAGTTAAACACGTAGTTTCCACCCGCATCCGTATTGGTCTGGTAATAGAATTGGTAGCCGCGAGTAAAGAAGCCGATCTTTAACGGGGCATTTGCTTTGGGCAAACCCGTCTGCCGGTCGATGGCCTGTCCGTTGATCTTCACCACGGCGTCGTTCGCATACAACGGATTGTCCGTCTGCGCCGTGCCGTAGTAAGGCGTCAGCGCAAGGGAAGATTCAGCAGATCCCACCAGCGGCCCCGCCACGGCTTCATCGACCGAGCCCAGGCGATAATAGATGCGCGGTGCCACAACCCTGAACTGTGTCAAGTTTGTGCCAAGAGCATCCGGAACCAGCACATTGCCTATGTTGAACGAACGGCTGCCTCCTGCCGGGATTCGCAGGAAACCCCTGCCATCCGTGCTGAAGAACGTGCCTGCCGGGGTGCCTTTATACTGCGTCCGGCCGACTTCCTGTCCAAAGCGGTCGATCACCGAGAGATAAACCTCACCCGGCTCAGCCCCATTGTTTTGAGAGACCAGCACATCCATGTCCGCATAGCCGCGGTTGAAGAACGTCACACCAAAAGTAGCAAGGCCACCGGCCAAAGGCTGCTGGGTTGGAGTCACGTCCACCATTGCTCCCAGAGGGATAATCGAATCGTAATTGAAGAACCTCTGATAGACGACACTGCTGCCGTCCAACTCGCTCTGAATAGCCTGCACGCGAACGTTTTGCAGTCCGGAGTTCGTGCCCGCAGGGAAGACAATCTCAGTGTCGAACCAATTGCCGGCTCCAATGACGGTTTCTGCGTTAGTGCCCCGGACCGTATAGCCGCTGCCTGACAGGCTCCGCGCAACGCTAACCGCATCCAACGGAATCTGAACGTTCGCGCGGTTCGTCACGGAGACCTTCAGCTTGTCGAACCAATAGGTAACCGGCGGATTTTCGTAGCCTGCAATAAGGTTTGCACGCAAGCCCAGCCCCACATCGCTCACGGTGATTGTCCTCGGAGCGCTTTCTGCGTTCGTGGCATTGACCGCCCGAACGGTGTAGGTAGCCGAACCCATCGGCGGAATTCCCAGGTTGTCCGTGTAGGCAGGCGTAGGCAACGGAGCGGTGTTCTGTTTCACCCCGTTGCGATATAAGTTAAAGCCTACCGCTGTGTTGTCGCTGGAAACCCAGCTCAGGACCGGCGGCTGACCGAGCGTCACATTCGCAGCCAGAGTGCTAACCGCGCCCACAAGGAGCTCAATGCTTGCTGCTCCGCTCAGCGCTTCGTTCCCGAGCGAATCGCCTGCCGCGATTCGATAACTCATGACACCGCGTGGTGGGGAATCCGTGATATTGGTCGTCGTGGCACCAACTGTCGAAATCTGGGTGCCATTGCGATAGACCCGGTAATAATTGGGGACCTCACCCGCAGATGCAGTCCAGACAACACGCACGCCATTGGCTAGCAACTGCACGGTTGGAGTTCCGGGAACTCCCGGAGGCGTTCTGTCAGAAACCGCAGCGCGCACGATAGAGTTCGTGCCTTCAGACCCGCGGCGCACAGCGCTTACCACGTAGCGATATGATCCGTCTGCTGCAGGCAAGTCCGTATAGGAATTGGAACTCACCATCTCGGCTGCCAGCACGGTTGGTGTCTGGAAGAGATTCGTGCCCGGCTCGCGGTAAACGCGATATGTCTCAGCATTCGAGACCGCGTTCCATGTCAGGCGCACCTGGCCGCCGGCCAGGCTGCTCCAGTGGAAGTTCACGGGCTGCGCGGGAGGTGCAGGCACTGCCGTATTGTAAATCTCCAAACTCAACCCGGCGGTGATGACCTGGCCCACATTATCCAGGGCGTCACGAGCCGTCATCGCGAAATTCCCGTAGCCCGACCCCATGATCGGCGTGATGCTCAACGTCCCTGCCCAATTCGAGCCTGAACCCGAGAGTGG
This sequence comes from uncultured Verrucomicrobiota bacterium, assembly GCA_942493075.1. Lineage (GTDB taxonomy): Bacteria > Verrucomicrobiota > Verrucomicrobiia > Limisphaerales > UBA8199 > JBBQYD01. The sequence goes on from OW818681.1 coordinate 3,243,112, forward strand.
AACAGCGACAACAGCACCCACCGGCGGGGTGAAGCTTAGCGTCGGAATGGTCCCAGGTTTTACCGGCTCGGAGAGCGCCAAACTAATCGCAACATTGGTGGAATTCGTCGCCTGAATAGGCGCACCAGGAATCGTAGAGATGATTCCAGTTGGCGGCGTAACATCGATCACAAGCACCGGGCCAACAGGTGAACCGTTGAACTTGTTGCCAACCAGGTCCTCGCCGGCAACGGTGAAATGAATCAACCCTGAAGGTGTTGACGGTGTGACGTTCAGGGTCCCTTCGTAGGTGTTAAACGCGGTATTGCTGATCAGCAAGGCTACCGGTTGAGCACCTGAAGGCCGCAAGGTGAACGAAGGCGTATTGGCCAGCGGCTTGCTCGAAGTCACCGTGATGCGCAACGCACCCACCCCGACGGGTGAACCCTTGTCAAAGTTCAGTGAGAACGCCGGCGGCACCGGATCGTAATTGTATGAGATCAGGTTCGATAGCGGGCTGCCGTTCCCGGCATCGTCGAATCCGGCCACTGCAAAATAATAAGTCCCTGCTTTAAGGCCGCTCACTGTATAACTATGCGCCGTGAGGATCGGGCTCTGACCCGAAGCCTGCGCGGTGCTATTGAAGGTGTTCGTGTGCCATAACACACGGAACCGGGTGGCCCGCTCACCTGTGTTGGCAAACCGCCACGTAAGGCTCAGTCCGCTGGCCGGATTGTAAGATGGACTGTCCATCACCAGCGCGGCCGGCGGACCGGAATCGCGCACGATGACCCGCGACCCTGAGTTCGCAGAGCCCAGCAAGTCAAATGCTGTTGCAGTAAATGCATTCGAGCCTTCCACCAATGCTACATTGGTGTAATACCATTTCCCGCGGAAATCGGCGGGGGTAATCGGCAGCGGCTGACCGTTCTGAACCAGGCGCACATTGACGAACGGCTCGGAATTACCAGCCAGCGTGTAGGCATTCGTGTTGACCACCAGATCGTTGGCCGGTTCCGTAATCGTCGGTGCCGACGGAGGCACTGGCGTGATCGTCACGTTCCGTTCCAGAGAAGCAAAGTTGCCACTGGTATCGCGCGCCACCAATCGCACGCGGTGCACGGCGCTGCTGAATGGATGAATGTCAAACCAGTGCGAGAATGAACCTCCCGCGTTTGTCGCCTGCCCCACTCCGTCCACATAGAACTCGATTGCCGACATCCCCAGCGGTGCTGCGGCCGTGGCCGTTACCCGCAATGGACGGCTCAGCAACTGGCCTTCGCTCAGGTTGAACCCGCTGATGCTTGGGCCTGCGGTGATATAATTAATGGTTAGCGACACTGGCGCGCTGGTCTCGCCTGTCGTGCTGCGGAACTGGGCAAAGATCGTCTTCTCTCCGCCTCCATCACTCAACGTGAACGGCGTCGTATTCGTGAACTGAGCGAAGAATACCGCAAAGAAAGTGGAGTTCTCGCTTAACCGCATGGAATCTGCCGTGCGACAAGCCAGCCGAAGGTTCACAGTCTGCATTCCCACCTGGGTCACATTCCCGGCGATTCCGATCGCAGGTGTGAGCAAGGGCTCGCCGGTGAGGAACCCGGTCTTGTCGATCGTACCCCGCAACGTCGCATCGATCTCCGAGGATGCAGCCGTTCCCCACCAATTGCCTTGTGCGGCCAGGGCAGAGCCACCGGCAGCCAGCGCATTCGTATCGTTGTTTTTGAGCACTGACCCACGAATACCGAGTTGCGCGGTTCCCAGTTGGCGGGCACCAATCGCGTTATAGGCAAGCAGAGTATTGGTCGTGTTCAGCACAGCCCCGTTTGTCAGGCTCAAGCCGGCTGGAGCATTATACAGCGCAGTGAACGCATCCACTTTCGGAGCGGTGTTGCTCAAGCTCAGTCCCATTCCGTACTTCACATAGACGTGGCGCAGAGACGAGTTGCCCGATCCAGTCTCCAATGAAATCCCGCGCCAGTCGCCAGCAGCAGCCGCCAGGTCATCCCTGTCGCGGCTCGAGGTGAAGACGACCGGGTCCAGTGCAGTCCCGTTAGCTACCAATGCCCCCTGCAAGACTCTAAGTCCTGTTCCCGGTGCGAACCGGAGAGTTGTCCCAGCCGGAACGGTGAGCACTGCGTTGTTGCTCACAGTCATGCTCTGCAGGATATCCACAACCTGCCCTGCCCCGCCGATTGTAATGTTAGCGGTAAGAACACCAGCATACGGATCAGACCACGCAGCCGTGGTCACATTGGAATTGGCCGCGCCGTTCACGTTGTAGCCAACGACCGCAAAGTAATAGGTCTTCGTCCGATCCAACCCATCCGCCTGGAAACTGCGGGTGCTGCTACCCAACACCTGTTTCGGTGTGAGGGACGCGACTGACACGTAGTTGGTTGTTTCGTAATACAACCGGAACCCGGCAAAACCCAGCAGTCCTGAGGCATTGTAGGAATTCCAGCTTATGTTGGCCGATGAAGCGGCTACCCCGGCGACCTGAATGGTTACAGGCGGCGGCACAGAACTAGGCAAGGTGAAGACCAACGGTGTAACCGCCAACCTGCTGTTGCCCGCAACGTCCACGGCAGCGACAGCCGCGTAATAGGGACGATCCAGACTCAGGCCATGATAGGCGTAACTCCGAGCTGCTGAGCCCAGTGAGGATACCGGCGTCATCCCGGCAACAGACGTAAAGTTGTTGGAGGCCAAATAGACACGGAAGCTGCCCAGATCAGTTGGAGCGGCATACGCTGACCAAGTGACGGTGGCCGATGAATTATTCGACGAGGTCAACGTAAGCGCCGGATGCGAAGGCGGTGTGACATCGACAACGATTGTCCGGGCATTTGTTCGCGCCAGCTCTGCGCCACCCATGTCGCGGGCCTGGCTGACAAACAACACATGGTTTCCATCCATGCCGGTGCTGAAGGTGACCGGACGCACAGCAAAGGTGTCGTTGCTGACAGACGTGGAACTCCAAATACCTCCTGGAGGCACCACCGCTTGCACGGAGGCTCCTGAGTTGGTGAGCACCACCAGCGGAGCGAAGTTCGTATTCATGCTCCGATTGAACTGGAGCGTGATGTTGAAGTTCGTAGTCGCAGGCACAGGGTTCTGTTGACTGACGATGACATTGGTCAGCAACGGCAGGATGCTAACGGTGTCATACATGGCCACATACTGCATGTTGGTCGGGTCGAGCGTGCTGAAAGTCTTTGAGAATGAGGCGCTGTTCCCCGCAGGCGCGCCGTTAAGCGTGAACTGCTTGAAATTATAGATATTCGGCGGATTGGTCACAGATACCGGAGCGGTGATCTGAGCGGTCTGGCCGTTGGTATAGGTCCCCGCACCAGCCACGACTGCCACGTTGGTGGGGCTGCTCCCTGTGGTCACAACATGCCGAACATTGGATTCCAAATAGTTCGCCACCAGGAAACGATTACTTGTGACGATGTTGGTGAAGAAAACCTGGGTGCCAATAACGCTGCCGGCCTCGGTCCAGTTTGTAAACCGATAGCCAAACCCGGCGTTAGCGGTCAGGACATTCGTAGTGCCATAAGCATAGCTGCCAGCTCCGGCAACGGTCCCACCAGCCGACGGGTTGTTGGAAACCGCAATTTGGAATGTGGGCAATGCGAAATTCGCAACAAGCGTCCGATCACGCGAGAGCACAAATGTATAGTTGCTGCTGGCGCTTTGGAACGCAGAGCCTTCCGTCCAGTTCACAAAGTAATACGGAAGCACATTCGTAACTGCGATGGCCGAGACACTGACTGCTGTGCCGGAAGCGAAAGTTCCACTCCCGGAGAGCGAACCGGCGCCTGGGGGCACGCTGCTAACACTGACCTGGTAATACGCAACGATCTGGAAACCCGCAGAGGCGCTGTTATTGGCCTCAGCCACAGCGTGGCCATTGGTGTTGAACTCAAAGAGCGCGTTCCCGGTGTCCGTAATCACCTGGACCAGGTAATCCCCCGCGTTCGTTGTCACCAACTCACGGCTGCCAGCGACCAACTGATTTGGCGTCAAAGCGCTCGAAATGGCATATTGCGTATTCAGCAGATAGCTGCCACTCGATTGGTTGCGCACCACAACCCTCTCTGTAAATCCGGCAGGGGCAGTCGCAGTACCGCGATTGGCCGTATTCCACGTGATCGTGTACTTGTGGCTCGCATCGGGCCCGGTGATCTTGAGATCTTCAACTACCACATCCGGGTAAGGAGCAACATCCACATGGAATGTGTTCGTGGATACAGTGGTGTTGTCGCCCTTAAACAGGTACTCATTAACCGCATTGCCCGCGTCAGTCTGAATGATGAGATAGTAGTCACCGCTGATCCCATCAGGCAGTCTGAACGTCTTGGTCACATCGTAACCCGCGCTCACCGCGAGAATTCCTGCGTGCGGGAAGAAGCCCAATGGGATGTCATCCTGATTGCCCAGAACCTGGTCGAGTGAAATAACCGCCCGGTCCACCCAGTTGGCAGCTACAGTTGGCGCGTTGCCCACGTTGGCAACAGTGAAGGAGTAAACAACTTCCTGCCCGCTGATAATCCCACTGCCTGACGGAGGCGCGGCCCCCGTTACCACCAGGTTCGGAAAGTTAATGCTGCCGGTCGGCACCACATTAACGTCCATTACGTACTGGGCGTTCAAACCGCCGGTTCCCGCACCGGGGCGGATGAGAGCGTAATAGGTGCCTGTGACTGTTACCGGCACGTTGGCAACGCTGTCATTGGCGCGGCCCCCGGCCGATTCCTGCTGATAGGCCCCAGCGGAATCATACACGCTGACAATCGGCACCAGCGAACTGCTCCCCGGCAGACGAACATTCAGGAAGATGCTTGAACCATTGGTGATCGTGCCGAGATTAATGTAATCCAGGTCAGAGGCCACCCTGATTCGCCCACCAAGGCTTCCAGACAACCCGTCCAAATTCGTGGTCCAGGTAATAACGTTGGCGCTGGCAATTGCTCCGTTATCTTCACCTTCAAACTTCATCGGTGGCGACGCTACGGTTACTCGGAAGCGATATTCTCCCTGGTAATCGTAATTAAGGGAGACAAGCAACTGGTAGGCTCCGGTTTCCGGGAGGGCGATCGCTGCCGTCTGGCCTTCACCGGAATAGGAAGGATACCAATCCAGGAGTTCGGAACCATTCGGCCGGAACAAACGGTAGCGCAACTGCGATGCCCCTGGACTGCCGACAGTCAAAGTCGCCAGGTTGAAAACATCACCCGCGGAAGCCGGGAAAGTCCAGTAATCGAGATCGGAACCGCTGGAGAGGTTGCCTCGGCCGGCCACCGAGCGCAGGCCCGGCGGGTCATCCACCAGGGGCAGCGCTGTAGCGCCCGCGACAACGTCATTGGTGCGGCCCTCCGAAACGTAACCATCAACCGGGGTTACCGTGAAATAACGCACCGAAGCAGCCAGAGGGTTGCCGAATAAATCGGACAAGCCACTCGTCAGCATGAATCGATAATAGCCGGCCTGGAGCGGTCCGTCGGAGATCGAGAAGGAAAGCGACGTGCCACTCGTATAAGTGGAGATCAGCACCCGGTAAGACTGGTCATCAGCGGTGTCGAATAAGCCATCCGGCCCGGTGGCCCGGAGGTCAATCCCGTCATAGGGATCGCCAGGAAACGGATCAAGGCTGTCTGGGATTCCGTCGTTGTCAGTATCAGCACCCGAGACCTCAATCACACCGCGCATTGAAGTGCTAACCACGTAGGTGGTCCATTGCCCGCTGGCTCCCAAAGCCACATAATCTTTGTTATTGGCAGTATTGGGCTGTCCGCTGGCCCAGTTAGTGTAAGTCAATGAATCACCAGATACCCATGCAAAGCTGTTTTTCTGTGACTCATCCGTGAGACCTATCCACAAGTTGCCGTAGGAACTGAAACTCTGGTTCAACCAGGCGTTCTCACCTTCATCATTAACACTTGCCAGGTTCCCGCCAAGCGCCTGAGCTGCCACCTGCGCGTTGTACCAGGACATTCCCGAATCAGTGATGGTGTAACCTCGTCCGCCCCGGGTGCGGATATCGCGGTTAATCAAATTAATGGCACGGTTCAAGTCTTTGCTAACCGTCACGCTGAACCGATCAATGGGACCGCTGTTCGTCGTGCCGCCCGCCGGGAGGGACACTGAGGACACCACAGGCGCCGCTTGGTCCAGGATGTCCAATCCCAGGAGATACTGAGCATTCAAGCCACGCAGCAGTGCGTACCCCTGATAAGTCGCATCGAGCCACAAGGGACCTCCCACCAGGGACGCATTGCGGGCGTTGGTTGTGAGATCCGTAGAGATCGTGCCGACACCTTCATTGAAACGCCAATAGCCAATCAAGCCGGCCTCGGTTCCCGTGAGGCTCGTAGTCATGGCCTGTAGGGCCTCCACCTCACTAAACGTCCTGCTCCACACGCGTGCTTCATCCAGCGTGCCAACCAGGTTTACGCTTCCAGCGTCCTGGGAATACCCAAATCGAATCCGGTTGTCCCAGGTGAAATCCGAGGTCGCCTTTGTTCCTGAAGCGGCGAGTGTCCCATCAATGTAAATGCGATTACCAGTGATGGCAGTCCCATAGGTGAACACCACATGATGCCAGTTATTGTCGGCCAGGTTGAGACCTGTGGAACTGATCGTGGGGCCGGAGTAGATCCGGCTGCTGATGTTCCCTCCGCTTAAAAACAGATGGCGATCATGACTGCCTCCTCCATCAACGACTGAGAAAAGCCCGGCGCTTGGATCGCTCGTCCTGAACCAGAAGGAAACGGTAAACCCGTCCTCAGGAACATTGATCAACACCTCGGAATAAGCACTTCCCCCATAGTAAAGGGTCTTCGGACTTCCCGTAGGATGCTGGCCGATCGATGTGGTGGGCGCGTTCACCGATCGCACACGCGCGTAGTAGTTCCCCGCGCCACCAGGGGCAATCACGTAACTTGCGTTGCTGGCTCCAACCGTGGAGGAATAGACCACCGTGCTGCCGGAGTTGATGACGTCCAGCACGTCCGGGAAGCCACTGCCTTGCGGCTGGTTCAAAGACAGATTGACCAGGCTGCCTTCCGAAAGGGTTCCAAGGTTGAACCAATCGCCGGAATCAGGCAGGGAGATGTAACCCAACACCGTAGCAGTGCGATGCGATCCCGCCAGGGCGAAGCTCAGCGGATCGGCAGCGCCAGCGTCATTGTTGGCTTCAGATTCCACTTGAACCGGAGGCTTGGCTATGGTGATTCGCACCCGGTATTCACCTCGGAAGCCGTCGTTGGGTGAAACGAAGAGACTATACTGGCCCGCAACAGGCGCTATCAAGCTCCCCTGCCCTCGGCCATTTCCATCCGAATAGAAGTCCAGAACTTCATACCCATCCGGACGGTAAACCCGGTAGCGGAGACTCGAGGCGCTGGCATTCGCGGGATTCTCCACGCCGACATAGATTATGTCACCGGGCTCAGCATCAAAGGTCCACGTATCCGACTGGGAACCGCCGTAAAGCATGCCGCGACCCCGGGCAATCCGCAGGCCAGACGAAGCATCCAGCGGCAGTTCCTGCGTGTTGTTGCCCAGCAACACTCCCACGCTCTGCCCATAATCATTGCCATATGCAATATCGAGTCTGCTGTCATTGTTGAAATCGCCGATAGCCAATCCCACGGGACCGTTCCCGACGGTATGCACCATTGGGTTCCCGAATGTACCATCCCCACGGTTCAGGAGAATATTCAGCCGCTCGTTGTAGCCATTAGCAATCAGGTCCAGCCATCCGTCACCATCCAAATCGCGAGCTGCCAACTCATACCCATCAGTCAGATCGACACCATAGTTAATGCGCGCTCTGAACGAACCGTCTCCGTTACCAAGAAGCACGCTGACTGTCTTCTCGCCGCCGTTAAGGAACGCAATGTCCTGCTTGCTGTCCTTGTTTAAATCATTGATGACAACGGCGCGCGGATGTATCCCGCCAGCCAGTTCCAGTTTGCTTCCGAAAGTGCCATCCCCACCGCCAAAGCGCAGCATCAGGTTGTTATCGTCGTAGTTGCAGACGACAAGGTCCGATTTGCCATCGGCGTTCACATCGCCCAAGGCGGCATAAACAGGGGTTGTGCCAGAATCGTAATTGGTTGCCGGTGCAAACGTTGCATTCCCATTGCCCAACAGCAGGCTCACATTTCCGCTGGACGAATTAGGCACCACGATGTCCATCTTTCCGTCATTGTTCACATCGCCCAAAGCGACATGGTAAGGCCGCGTGCCTGTCACATAATTGGAGACAACCTGGAACGTTCCATTGCCGTTTCCGGTCAAGATGGAGATGTGGCCTGCGCCGTAATTGCCCACCACTGCGTCAAGATTGGTATCTCCATTCAGGTGCCCAAGTGCAACCGACCACGCCTGGTTTCCGGTGATGTAGTTAGTGTAAAACTGGAATGTTCCATCCCCGTTTCCGAGCAGCACTCCCATCTTGCCCGAACTCCACAACGTCACGACCAAATCCAGGTTCGTATCATTATTCAGGTATCCGGCAGCAATTCGTTCAACTCCAGTGCCAAAACCTGACAATGTGGAACCAGTACTGAAGGAACCGTTCCCCTGGCCGGACGCCGCGGTGCTCAAGGAAGTGCCCCCCGAACGATTTTCAAGCACGTAACCAGCCACATTGGTTACCGTAAAGCTGCGCACATAGTTGGTCGGCAGCAAAGTGCCAACTGGATTTGCCAGATTCGATGAAACCGTGAGTCGGTAAATCCCGGGCTGAAGCTGGCTGTTCAAAATCGAGTACGACGCGCCAACTCCGACCGTGTAAACCGGGGAGTTTGCGACAGCATAGAACGTGTCATCCGCCGTCCCATATACGCTATCCGAGCCGTGCCCACGCAATTCGTAGTTCGCAGCGTTGGTGATTGTCGCAGGGTCCATGTCCTCGGAAAAGACGATGCCGAAGCTGTCAATGAATGCCCCTGTCGCAGACCCTTGAGACGGAAGACTGACTGACAGGATCTGCGGCGGCACCGTGTTGACAAGATTGATACCCAGCAAATACTGCTGCATCAAACCGACAGGGTATGTGCCTGTGGGCGAGACCTCGCGCACAACCGGTCCATTAACCAATGTCCCCGTACGATTGTTGGTGCTAAGATCAGGGACTGTGGTGCCAGCAACCTGTGTGAGAGGCCAGTAGCCAGCTAACCCGGCTTCCGACCCGGTCAACACTTTGCCCATGGCTTGAGCAGCTTCCACAGGAGTCAGTGCCTTGTTCCAGATAGCAACTTTCTGGATCATTCCGGGGAAGTAATCACCGCAGCAACTGTTCGCTCCGATTCGCGTGCTACTGGCATAGGCCGTAAAATTCACATCAGAAGGCCCCGAGGCCGCCAGAACTCCATCAACATATAGATAAACGTTGGTGCCGTCACAGGTGGCCAAGACATGGTACCACTTGTAGCGCTCAGCGGGCACCTGTCCGGCATAGACGCTCACTGCACTGCTGCTCGTCCTGGTCTGCACTGCAAAACGGCCATCCTGCAGGATCAAACCCCAATCACGATAGTCCGCTGCCGCCCCGGCGATCTGCCGCCGGCCCGAAGGCAGGGAGCTGGGCATCACCCAAGCCTGAACGGCCCAGTTCGTCCCTGGCCCCCAGGCGCCAAGATTCACGTAGTCGTCACCCCCATCAAACTGGATCGCATTCGTAATGCCAACAACAGGCGCGGGAGCATTCCATGTCACCCGTGCAAAGTAGGCGCCCGCGTTAGTGGACCCCACTGTGTACACCATGTTCGTGGAGCCAAGCGCGGACCGAGCAACCAATGTGCTGGCGGCGTCGTAGATTTCGAACACCGGCAGCAACAAACTTGAACTAGGGCGATGGTTGCTGAGTGTGATCTGGGTGTTGGCCGCCAGATTCCCCAAACGGAAGTAGTCACCCGGGTCATCCAATGCTATTTGTCCTAATACCTTGGCGTTGCGCTCCCCGCTTTGCAGGGTGTAGGTGATCGTATCCGCCTCCGCGGTGGTATTGTTCGCTTCACTCTCAAGCAATACTGGAGGCTTGGCTAAAGTAACCCGCAGCCTGTACTCACCCCGGAATGTATTGTTGTGCTGTATCTGCACAAAGTAAGTACCGTCCACCGGGGCTGTGAGACTGAAGTTTCCTATGTTCCAAGTGCCATCGGAGTACATTCGAGTCCAGTAATCCCAGTTCGGATAGTACAATTCATAGCGCAAGCTGGCGCTTCCAGGGAACCCCGGACTCTCCGTGTTGATGAAGATACGATCACCCGCCTCAGCGCTGAACGACCAGTAATCCACTTCCCCATCGGTATGGATATTCCCGCGGCCACCTCCGATCAATAAGCCTGTGCCATTTGGATCCGCTTGGAGCGTTGCACTACCATTTCCGAGATAAACATAGATCCTGTTGCCGTTGTAGCCGATAGCAGCTATATCCACACGACCATCCGAATTATAATCCCCGAGCGCCACTCCAATCGGGTTGCCTCCTGGATTGTACCTGAGGTAAGGGCCGAAGGTTCCATCCCCGTTGTTTTGTGCGACGATCAGCCGATCGTTCCCATAGCTGGAAATCACGGCATCCAACCGGTTGTCACCAGTCAGGTCAACCAGATCGATGTCATACACATCATCACACGCGATGCTGTAATCCTGTCGGGTCTGGAAAGTGCCATCGGCATTCCCAAAAAACACACACAGTTTGGCCCCGGTGGTAGCAATCAGATCGAGCCGCGTGTCCCCGTTTACATCTCCCACTGCCACGTAACGTGTGTTGCCACCCATGGCGTATGACGTAGCAGCCTGGTACGTCCCGTCGGTGTTCCCCAGCAAAACACTCAGGCTGTTGCCGGAATAGTTGGCAACAACCAGATCCTTGCGGCCATCCTTGTTGAAGTCGCCCTGGTTCACCGTCTGAGGGGCGCTTCCAACCGTATAGCTCACCGAGTTGCTGAATGTGCCATTCCCAGCCCCATGGAGCACAAAAAACGTGCTGGCGTTGTAGTTCGGAATCGCCAAATCGATCTTGTTGTCACCGTTCAGATCGGCAGCTAGCAGATTAAATGGTCTGGAGAAACCGGTCAGATTGGTCACCGGGACAAACATTCCGCCGCCCAACCCACGCCAGATTGCCACGTTGTCGCCATAATAATGTGAGACCGCAAGGTCCGGAACCGTGTCCGCGTCAAAATCGGCCAGCACCGTGCTGATTGGCCCATCTCCTGTAGCCAGGTTCGTAAGAACGGTAAAGCCTCCACTGCCATTCCCCAAGTAAATCCCCACAGTGTCAGAACTGATATTGGCGACAATCAAGTCCTGATGGGCATCTCCATTCAGGCTCGCGGGAATAATATGGTGTGGATTACTTCCCGTGGTAATGCTGCCCTGTCCGGAGAATGACCCGTCAAACCCTCCCTGTATGGCGCTCAGTGGTGTTGTTGAGCTGTTTCCGGCCAGTTCCCGGCTCTCTGTAACAAATCCAGAGACGGGGGCATTTGTGAAATAGTAGTTCGCCTCCGCCGCGAGTGGGTTCCCAAAACGATCCCGCAGGGCGGTGGTTGCTTTGAACCGATAGACCCCTTCCTGCAAGGGCCCATCCAGGATCTGGAAATTCGCGGTCAGACCGATCGAATAATCCGTATTCTGAATGCGATACTTGATATCATCCGCCGTATCAAAAACCTTATCTGTTCCCGCAGCACGCAGATCAAAAGCGTTATAGGCATCGGTTGGGTACGGATCCAGAAGGTTCACCAGACCATCATTGTCCGTGTCCGTTGTGGAGCTGATTTCCACGATACCCCGATAATTGCTCCAAGGTGAGACGTCGTCCCATCCGGAGTTGCCGTTGTTAACCAGGCGCACGGCTGATTGGTTGCCGCTGGAGTTGTCCGGTTGGCTCCCGCTCCAGGAGTAATAGCCCAACGGTTCACCGTTTACCCACTGGAGATTCTCCCGGTATCCCGGGCTGTTTAATCCGATCCACAAGCTCTCGGAACTGGCAAAGGCGGTATAGACAAAGCTCTGTTCCGCAGCACTGCTGATTGTCACGAGACTTCCACCCAGATTTGTCGCCGCCGCCTGGGCCAGCCACCAATACTGCGCGCTATCTGTCAGGACGTAGGAGCTGTTTCCCAGCCGCTGGACATTGCGCGAAAGCTTTTGAAACCCGGGCTCCATCTCGTCGTTAAAGGTCATGCTGAACGAGTTGACCATGTTGGAAAACACGGTCCCGTTTTGCGGCAAGCTCACTGAGACAATTTGCGGCGCCACCGTGTCGCTGATTTCCACATCCAGGATGTACTGTGCGGCGATGCTTGCGGGCATCGCGTTGGAAGGCGCCAACTGCGTCCAGGTTGCACCGGCGAAAGTTGCAGTTCGATGCGCCGGGCTCAGATCCGCAGCCACAGTTCCAAACCCCTCATCAAAGGCCCAGTATCCTATCAAGTCCGGTTCCGCACCTGTCAGGCTCCCAGTCATCTGCGCGACGACTTCGGGTGGGTTCAATGCACGACCCCAAATCCGTAGATCGTCAAGCATGCCGTTCCAATTGCGTCCGCCTGATCCCCAGCGGCCGATGCGCAAGAACTGTGCGCCGTTATAGTTGATCTGGCCTGTCCCCGCCGCGGTGCCTATCAGTGTCCCATTGATATAGACGCGAGAGATGTTGGTGGAGTCGCGCGTGATCGTCACGTGCTGCCACGTCTCTGGCACCAGGTTGAACAGGACGTCCGGGCTCCCGTCAGCGTCGCCCCAGGTGTATTGATTGACCGTTGAACTGTTTTGTTGGATCACCCAGTTGATGCCGCCCTGGTGGTGATTATCCATGATATCAGCGTATTGCGACTGGGATGCTGCGGGATTTACCCAAAACGATATCGTAAACACCTGGTAATTGAACCACGAACCCAGATCAACAGAGTCACTGTCGTCACGAAGATTCAACACAGGCTCGGACGCGCCCTGATACCCGCCGCTGCCAGCCGTAACCTGGACGTAATAAAAACCATCCTGTCCAGATGGAACTGTAAAAGCAAAGTTACCAACACCAGCGGCGCTGTTGGTCATCCAGGTGCCGGATGATTTGTTCGTGGATCTGTAGATTGACAGGATTTGCGCCAGACCACTGCTGGCAGGCTCGCGATTGGTCAAACGTATCGTATCGCCTCCCTGCAAATATCCCAGGAGATGGTAATCGACGCTATCGTTTCCGGTGATAGCTCCGGCCAGCGTACCACGCAGTTGATTGCCAGTTCTCTTGAAAGCGACCTGGTCAGCGGCCGAAATGCTATTGTTATCCTCGCTTTCAAAGGCCAAAGGAGGTCGCGACAGACTAATGCGCAAGCGGTACTCGCCTTGATAGTCGTTATTCGCATTGACCTCCACCAGGTAACTGCCGGTGAAAGGCAAGTTCACAATCCCGCTCTGACCGTACCCCGATCCATCGCCATACCATGTTGCATAGACACTCCCATCCAGTTCCAGGATGCGATACCGCAGCGAACTCGAACCAGGCGCTCCCGGGTTCTCTGTTGCCACGACAACCTGATCTCCAGCAGTGGCATCAAAGCGGAAGTAATCCGTGTCATCAGAATTACCACGGCGGCCTCGGGCCAGCAGAGTGCGCAGTCCGCTCCCGGGAGGTTCCTCAGAAATTAGCGCCGCTGGTAATCCAGCCCAGACTTCAAACGCATTTCCGTTATGAATTGTGACCGCGACATCCTGACGCCCATCGTTGTTGAAATCTCCGGCTGCAATGCCAATTGGGTTGCTACTGCGATCATAGCCGTAGAGAGTCCCCAGGTTCCCACTGCCATCGTTAATCAGCACACCGATGTCGTTGTTGCCATAGCCTGGAACGACCACATCCATGGCGCCGTCGTTGTTCAAATCCACCACAGCGCATTCATACATGTCTGTGCAAGCCGTATAGTAACTCTTGCGCGACTGAAAGGTGGCATTCCCGTTGCCAGTCAGAACCGAGACGGTATTGTCACCATACTGGGCAACAACCAAATCCGTCTTGTTATCCTTGTTCATGTCCTGCGCGATGACAAACCGAGGATTGGGCCCGCAAGGAGTGTTTGTTGCCAGAACAAATGTTCCACTCCCCTGATTGGTGAACACACTGATGGTGGCACCGCTATAATTGGCCACCGCCAAGTCGATCTTGCTGTCCCCGTTGAAATCCCCTGCTGCGACACAGTGCGGACCCGAACCCGCCGCGTAGTTGCTGCGGGTTTGAAACGTTCCGTCCCCGTTGCCGAGAAGGACGCTCATGTTTCCTGCCCCATAGTTCGGCACCGCCAAATCCGCCTTGCCGTCACCGTTCAAGTCGGCAGAGCGAATGTAGTATGGATTCGAGAAGCCCGTCATGTTCGTCTGCAAAACGAAACTGTTACCCGACCGCAGGTAAATACCGACCGTGTTGGCGTAGTAATGCGCAACAGCGATGTCGTCAAGCCCATCGCCGTTAAAATCCCTCACAGCTAGGCCACTCGGGGCGTCGCCAGTTGGGAAATTCGTCAAGCTGGAGAACTGTCCTAGGCTGTTGTTGGTGTAAATGCTGATGCTATCGCTGCTCCAATTGGCGACAACCACGTCGAGATTGGTATCAGAATTGAAACGCCCTGCAGCGATGTTCTGAGGATTGCTCCCCGTGGGGGTCGAACTGATCCATCCAAGCGCACCAGTCCCGTTGGTACTGGCACTGGTACCGAGACGCGTGGCGGTGCCCCCGCTGTAGTTGTCGCGTGACTCAACGACATAGCCAGGCACGTTGTCCACGCGGAAATTGCGCGTAAACGCAGGGGACATGGTATTGCCGGCCCGATCCTGCAGGTTGCGTACTGTAAGGCGCGCTTTGCCGGGTTGCACCGGACCATCGACAACCAAATAGGAAGCGGCCAGGCCGATCGTGTAGCCCGTGGTAACAACACGATATGGAATATCGTCCGCTGTGCCAAAGGCATCATCGGAACCTGCTGATCGAAGCTCGTAGTTGGCTGAGTTGCTAACGCTCAAGGCGGCCAGGTCTTCCGAAAAGCTCAGGTTGAAACGATCAAGCACCTCGCTTGTAGCTCCGTTTTCCGCCGGCAAAGTTGTGCCGCTGACCGTTGGTAGCACGCCATCGCTTATGACGAAATTGAGCAGATACTGGGCTCGCAAATCGCGATTGCTGCTTTGCACCCTCACATAGTGCACTCCGTCACCTGTAACCGTATAGCTGAGGTTGCCTGTCAGGTTGGAGGACGTAGTCTGAGTCGCCCCTGCTGCATAAACCGTGAGCACCGGGTGGCTGGCCGAAAAGGTCGAACCCGTCGGATAGAGGGCAGTCACATTGATGAGGTTTCCAACGTTGAGCGTGCCAATCTTGAAGTAATCGCCAGTGGCATCGGCGGCTGGCAACGAACCCGCTATGCGGCCCTGCGATAAACCTGAGCTAAACGCAAGATTGATCTGGTTCGCAGCGGCCTGCGTTCCATTATCCTCCTGCTCCAGTTGAATGCCGCGGGATTGATCGAGCCGCACCTGGTATCGCGAATTGTTGTGCGTGCTCCAGATCCTCAAGTAGTATGTTCCCGGGGTGCTGATCACCAGGTTCTGGATTTGAGCGATCCCCTCGTAGCTGCCTCCGACCGTCTCCACATTGCTGCCGGACGCGTTCTGAATGTAGAGTTGCGGATAGTTATCCAGCAACTCGGCTTCAACTCTGACAGTGATCCGGTCCCCCGCCTCGGCTTCAAACCGCCAATAGTCTATATCACTCGTACTGCTAAAACTGCCGAGTCCGTAGCCGGTGAAGAAGCCGCTTGGAATCGGAGATTCGCCTATGGGCAATTGCGTAGCGGTGGCCAGGGAATCGTTGTTAAGAGTCTCAATGATACCCAGCACAGGCTGCCTGATTACGAAATCTCGTGTGAACACTGGCACACTCACACCGTTGGTGCCCTGCAGCCCAGCCAAAGTGGCGAAACGGTACCTGCCAGGAGTCAGTGCACCCGCAGTCAAATTGAACCGCACGGAGCGGCCTCCTGCGCCAGGCAGAGAGGGCACAAAGGCAAAGCTCACGTCGTCTGCATTGCCCAAAACGCCATCCACACCGGCAGCCTTGAGAGTGTAATTCGCAGCATTTGTGGCCGTGGAGGTTAACAATGGCCAGTTGGCGGAAATGAGGAATGAATCCAGCATCACGCTGTTCGTGCTATTCTGCTCTGGCAATGTGGTTGAACGGACGACTGTCCCGGTGATGCTGGCAGCCGTAACCACCGAAACGTTGTCAATGCCCCACGATTCGTCCGTGATATCGCCGTCAACTCCGCTTCCCACAAACGAGATCTGGGTGGTGGCATTCGAAGCAGTAAACGTTACTTCAATGTTGCGGTAGATCGCGTCCACATGGGACGGTCCGAAACCAAAATGAGCGCGGCCTTCGTCCGGCCCTTGCGGGAAGGATTGTGCCGAACTGGGCGGTTCTCCATTGTAGTTACTAAAGGTATACGAAAGCGCATTCTGACCATTGATGCGCACAAGGAACGTGTCGTTCTGCCCATTCCCATCCCAGGAATCCAACGCGTAGAAATCGAACCCCACGGTGTAGCTCTGACCGGGAACCAGATTCGTGAGTGTCAGGGTCTGCGGGGTGTTATTAAAACGTCCCGAGAAAGCGCTGAATCCAAAAGGCTGAGCAGTGTTAACAATAGGCAGCGACCATTCGGAGCCGATACCTTTCTCAAAATCCGTCCGGTAAGGAATTCCTGCCGCCGCAATCGAAGTGGTGCATTTGCCATCAGCGCCGGCTGCGTACACTCCAGCCACCTCGCCGCTGGCAAGGGCACGGCCCCACAAGCTAATCTCGTCAACTTTTCCGTCAAACCATTGTCCATCACCACGGCGTCCGATATATAATGGAGATCCGGCGTTTGCGGTATCGCTGCTGAAAGCGGTGCTCTCACCTGCCAGTGCCCCATTCACATAGAGCTGTGTGAACTGGCCCTTCCGCATCACCCCGACCAGGTGATACCATTGATTCGTATTCAGGCTATTGGTCCAGGATGCGCCGCCATACCCCGAACCTGAAGTGGTCCAAAGCTGGAACACAGGATTCATGTTGGTAGTGATATAAAGCCCGTACTCCCAGTTGCTGGGAGAGCCTTTAACCACGATCGCCCTGTTCCCCTGTCCCGTCGCAATGTCATATGTTGGGACACGATCCATGAAGATCCATGCTTCGAGGGTGATCTCACCAGAAGACCCGACGTGTGGAGAGAGTTCGGGAGCATCGGCCACCTGCATCCAGGAGTTTGACCCATTGAAGATCATGGCTTGGCCCACGGCGCCCGGCCCATACAAAACCGTTCCGGCATTGGTGCCAGGTTGAATGCCGAGCACATCGTTGGTATTGGCCTCTCCCTTCCACCAACCGATGAGTCCAGGTGGGGTCGGATAACAGGCCGCCCCCGCAGCCCCCGGGTGAAGCACACCCACTACCCCTAGAACGAAACCCAGAACTACCAAAGACCGAATGCGGACCATGTGATCTTGCATAAGCTTTTGATCGGCTTTACACCCTGCCGAGGGAGCATACTGTATATCCACGCAACCCAGTGTCTAATGTGAAATGTCAGATTCCCTTAACATCTCGAAGTAAAAATTGCCCCCGCCTTTTTGGCTGGGGGCCAATTCCTCCACGCTCGCAATACTTGCGCTGATACTTCACATGCGTGAACGACAGTATTGCAGATACTTAGGAAAAGTCTATTCGATTTTAAGGGACATTCATCCGTACTTAAACGGAATATCTAAGACTTTCCATTAGCCGGCTTATTTACTTTCCCTGATCCTCATTCTGCTTCCTCCGCGCCGCAAACCGACTTCTCAATTCAGATGGCAAACTCTCATTGCCAGATCCCAACTCACAGATCCGCATCGCATCAGCCCTTCGCCCGAGTCCCTCATAAAGCTGCACCAGAAGCACATAACTCTCAGGATGGGGGGGACGAGCCTTCAACGATCTCTCCAGCGTTTCCACAGCGCTCTGGGTCTTGCCTTGCTTCTGTTGGTAAAACGCCAACGTGAAGGCGTACTTGGGTTCCTCCGGACGCAACGTCGCCGCTTTTTCACACCACACCAGGCTCTCCTTAGGTGCCTTCTCAGCCAGCATGATCCCCAAGTTGAAAGCCGCTTGTGCCGAGTTCGTATCGGACTTGAATGCAGCTCGAAAAGCTTGCTCGGCCGGTTCCACCTTCCCCATCTCCCCCAGCAACATCCCCAGGTTCAGTTGGACTGCGGCATTTGTGGGTTCCAAACGCGCGGCTGAGCGGAGGCGCGATTCCGCCATTTCGTTAGTCCCGGCAAGGTTGTACGCAAGGGCCGCGTTGACGAGTGAGGAAACATTCTGAGGTTGCAGCTTTAGTGCGTCTTCAAAGGCCGCTATCGCTTGTGAAAAGTCTCTCTGCTCCATGCGCAGGTTTCCCAGGTTGTGGTAGGCCGCAGTGTCATCCGGTCGCGCCTTGTAAGAGATCAGGAGCTCTTCAGTGGCGGCTTCGCGAGTCTTGAGCTCCTCCGGTGATAACGCTTCGCCGGGAACCCCGGCCAGCGTCGCGGCCGCACGCAACCGTACCAAACGATACTCATCCTTAAGCAAGGGCGTGAGCAGCGGAATCCATTCCAGCCTTAGTTGGTCTCCCATGGCCTCGACTGCTGCTCCACGCACCAGCGGAGAGGCATCCTTTAAACAAGCTTTCACACCCTCCCACTTCGAGTCATCAGGACAATTCCGCAATAGGTGGACAAGGGAAGCAGCAAAAACCTCTTCGCGCTTTTTGTTCATCAAATAGCCGGTAGTCTCCTTAAGCTTCGACCAATCGCCTCGGCGCGCCGCAGCAATCCATCCGCCAATTCGGAGCGCTTCGGACTGGTAATCCTTCTTGTGCCACTCGCGCACTTTTTCGTCGGCCCATTGCGGTGTCTTGTTCGTGTGGCAGAGATTACAGGCGTTTGGGGAGCCGAACGCTATTGTCGCGGCAGGCATCGGCGGGCGCATGGAATGGTCGCTACGCAGCATCCGGGCAAATTCCGTCATTGGCATGTGACAGGAAACACACTTGGCTCCCTCGGTCCCGGTTTTGTGATGGGAATGTGCTTCAACGTTTTTCGCCTGGACGGCGTGGCACGGCGCACACGCCTGGTTCGCCTTATCTCCCGGGAAACGGTAACGCCCGCTCGAAGTGTGGCAGGTCACACAGTTCAGTTCCGATGACTTCACACAGGGACTCAAACGCCAGCTTGTGTAAGTAAAGTTCTCCCCCAGGTCGCGGCCATCCGGGTGGAAATCAACATGGTCCAGAACCGTCAATCCATAGTGATCGTAGAACTTGTCCCCCGGAACAAAACCCGCCGTAAGCGGATGCATTTTAGCGTGGCAACTCCCACAAGCAGAATTCACCTGCTCTGCGGTGAAGTTCTTAAAGCTGATCAACTTTGGATCTGTCATCGGCTTGCCGTTGAGCGATCGCGCAGCACGCGCATGCTCCCCTGCCGGCCCGTGGCACGTTTCACAATTGATGCCGGGTTCTACCCAGGTCGTCGTATACGTGTCTGCCTTGAAGTCATAGTTGTTCGTCAACTGGCTGACATGACAGCTAAAACAAGAGGTGTTAAAGGTGTAGGCCGGTTCAGTCCAATGGATCGGATCGTCTGGCAAATTCTCGAAATGCCTTGCCGCGCTTGCCGCAGTGTCGAACCACTGCTTGCGCCTCAAATCGTAAGCTACAGGCAGAACTTGGAGCCTGCCTCCGCGAAAAGGCGTCAGAAAGTAGAACACGTTCTTACCTCCAAGAACCTGCTCAATGCGATGCGTTTCTTTTCCTTCAGGTCCCACGGCTCGAACCTCGCCGCTTTCAATATCAGCTTGGTACCTAACTTTCCCCACGCTTATCCAATCCTTGTGAGGCACCAGGTTCGTGCGCGCGATGCTGTAGGGCTGCATTGCCAGACCGTGATGCGAGGGAGCCCAGAGCTGGTAGAATTTCTCATGGCATTCGCGGCAGCTCACGGAACCCGCCAAAGCGGGCTTTGTCGCGGGAGTGGTTGCATGCACTATTAAGCAACTCAGCCATAGCAGCCCGGCACAGCTCCACCATCCATGGATTGATCCCCTGCACTTCATGTCCGTTTATTCTGCTGAGTCAGCATGGGCCAAACAAGTTTGTTCCATTTTTAGGGACACTTTCAGGCGGAGATAAGTTGACACTATCCTTGCCACCCGCGGACAAATTTGCAAGGGTCTGACTCATCCTATGAGCACAACCCTAGTTTCCGATCTGAAGGCGGTTAAGAAAAATCTCCGGAGCCTTGTCGAATCCACCCTTGAACAAACCGGCGGCTTGCTGCGTCTGGCCCCTTGCTGGGTGCCCCGCTCGTTTCTACAGCCGGGCAAAAGGCTTAAGCTACACCCCGATGATCTTTACGCTTACGGACTCAATCGCGGCGGCATCGACGAACGCTGGTTCGCCTCCACTACCCCCGCAGCCAACGAGAACCGCACCCCAGATGAGGGATTGAGCTTCGTTGTTTCGAAAAAGCAGAAGTTCACGCTTCAACAGGCAGTGGCTGAATGCGGCGCGGCTCTTGTTGGCCAAAACATCTGGAAGAAATATCAGCGCTGGCCTGTGTATTCGAAGTTCTTCGACAACATGGGGCCCATCCCGCATCACATGCACCAGAATGCGGCGCAGGCCAAATTAGTAGGTCAGGAAGGAAAGCCTGAGGCCTATTACTTCCCGCCTCAGCATAACAATGTTGGCAACAATTTCCCTTACACATTCTTCGGTTTTGAACCAGGCACAACCAAGCAGCAGGTTCGCAAATGCCTGGAGAACTGGAACAAAGGTGACAATGGGATTCTCGACCTGTCACGCGCCTATCGCTTGAAACCTGGCACCGGATGGCTCGTCCCACCTTGCATACTCCACGCCCCGGGCTCTCTTTGCACTTACGAGCCGCAATGGGGCAGCGATGTTTTCGGCATGTATCAATCCCTGGTCGAAGGCCGCGAGGTCCCCTGGTCGCTGCTCGTCAAAGACGTGCCACGCAAGTATCACAAAGATCTGGATTACCTCGTCGAACAACTCGACTGGGAAGGCAACGTCAACCCCAACTTCAAAGCCAGCCATTATTTAGAGCCCATCCCGGTAGCCGACACCGCTGAACAGGGCTACATCGACCGCTGGATTACCTATGGCCGTGTAGAGGGTAAACAGCTCTTTTCGGCCAAGGAGCTCACAGTTGATCCGGGCGCCAAGTGCACCATCAAAGACAACGGTGCCTATGGCTTGATTTGCGTCCAGGGTCGCGGTTCGATTAACGGGCAGACGCTGAACAGCCCGAAACTCATTCGCTTCCTTGAACTGACCGAGGATGAATTCTTCTGCCCTGAGCAAACAGCCAAGGCCGGAGTGACTTTCGAAAACACAAGCAGTACAGAACCGCTGGTCTGCCTGCGTTACTTCGGACCGGAGGTCAACCCCGAGGCACCGGACATTGGCGCTGCGAAGGCTTAACTGCACAACACCTTCGAATCTCAGGCCGCTCGGAAACCCGGGCGGCTTTTTTTATTAGCCTTCACACTGCCCGGGAACATAGTCTTGGTCCATGGATTCGCTCGACATCGCCACCATCGTGAAACAACAACGCCAATTCGTGGCTGAACGAAAGTGGGAGAAATTTCACACACCGAAGAACCTGAGCATGGCGCTGGCGGTTGAGGCTGCGGAGTTGATGGAGATATTCCAGTGGCTGAGTCAGAAAGAAGCGAAAGCGATCAAGCAAGAACCCGCAAAAGCCAAAGCTGTGAAGGATGAACTGGCGGATGTTTTCTTTTACCTGGTACGGCTCGCTGATGTCCTCCAAGTAGATTTGGGGCAGGCATTCACCCAGAAGATGTCCAAAAACGCGGCTAAATACCCGGTCCATCTCGCACGAGGCAACGCCAGAAAGTACAACGAATTTTTACGTGGAAAAGGCCTGAACCCTCGGTGAGAGTCCAGGCGCTGTTTCCAGGCAGGATGCTCAGAATCAGATCAGGCTGAGATCGGGGCCATCCCGCGACGGCGACCAAGCATCCAAGCCACCAAGCCTCCGCCAAGGATACCGAGCAGGCATCCGGCAAAGACGACCAGGATCAGCCCTGCCGGCTTAAAGCCCGACAGCCGTTCCGTGCCGGCCTGTGCCTTAGAAGTAATCTCCGCCAGTTTTGTTTCTCCATTGTTCTGGCTCACGAACTCCTCCGCCGCAGTGTTCGCGACTGCCGCAGCCGTCTCGTCATTCTGATGATAGACTACGATTTCCAGGGCCTCGCCCTTGCTCTGAGTCATGGTTTCCACCATGAGCAGTCCCAGTGTGCGCTTTGAGTCCGATCCAAGACGGGCTAAAACTTTCTCCTGAAAAGCAGCCGATTGGATCTCGCCCGCAGCGTCAGGCAGAGCATGGCTGATTTCGTCTGACTTGATGCTCACTCTGGCAACGCTGACGAACACCCCCTGCCTGAACGCGGCAGGCTTCCAGAGTCCCAGGACGCACACGGCTAAGAAGATCACACCAAAGCCAACCCAAAAACCCCAAGACGGCCGTTTGACGCCTTTAGCTGCCCAGGCCAGCAGGAGTGCTGATCCCGACAGCAAGATCAGGATGCACACAAGAGACACGACCGGCTTCAAATCGGCATGCCCAAAGTCGCGCCCCTGAGAAATTGTTCGAAAAGGAATACCCTGATCACGCAACGTTGCCAGGGTGAGGGCGGTTGCAGGAGCTGCGATGCGCGTGCCCTCTTTCTCGCGCGGCGTGATGCTCAGTTCAGTGCTGCCATCGGCATAAGTAACCAGCGTGTAGCGTGCCGCGGGGTATTCGGAGATGATTCCGGACAGATCCGATTCGGAAATGACCCGGGTGTCCCATCGAGTTATTAGTCCGACAAAAGTGCCAACGGCGATTAAACCCAGCGCCACGGACACAGCGAACGCGCGAAACACATTCCGGGAGCGAATATCCTCAAAGGCCTCATTCGCCGCAAACCCGAAAGGCATCACCCGGGGACGATTCAGCAGAATCATCGCGCCCATGGGAGTGAGGAAAAACGCCAGTAATCCCAACAATCGTGGTGCAGAACCGAATTGATCGAAATCAACTCCATGCACGTAGGTTTTGCACACCACCTGGCCCCGAGCCAGAATGGCGACAGTTTCCCTTTCTATGGGAGCATGATAGACCACTCTGCGGTGGCTCTCCGGCAGTTTTACCACCAGGCTTTGCGAACCGTTTCGATACTGCTCAATCCTGAATTCTGCGTCCTTGCGCTCAGAAACAATGGTCTGGAGTTGCGCCGGTGTCAGACGTTCCACTGCCAGGCTCTGTTGAAACAGGAATCCGTAAATGGACATTGCGAAGAACACGGTCGGAACGATCATCCCAAGACCCAACCAGGTGTAGAAGCGTTTAAGACTTGCCGCGGGTTCGCTCGCTCTCCTCATGCCCTGGCTCCATCGCCACAGCCATATAAACACGAGTGCCGGAACAGCCAGGTAAATCAGGCCCATCCAGATCGACGCTCTCTGGTAAATCTCAGGAGTGTCTGACGGCGTCATCCTCAGTGCGGAAATCACCAGGGGCGGTCCCACGATGAAAAGGCCGAAGCTGATGGCCACGTTCCGCCAAAAGCTGGTGGCATGCTTGAGCTGCCATGAGGAACGGCGAAGCGCGCGATTCATGATGTATCCGGCGCACACACCGAGGAACACCAGAAAAGCCAGCACTGAGAAATAGGCGATCGCGCCACCCGTCAAAAGCGCACCCAGAGCGCTGGCGACGCCTGCGCTTTTTGCGGTAGCTGAACTTTTCGCGACCACCGCACTGGCTGTGGTGGCGGCACTGGCTCCCGCGGTGCTCGCTACGAGCAGCGGCAAAGCGCCCAACACACCCACCGTAAAAGACTTCCCTGGTGCGCTGTCTTCCAGAGCCCCTTCCACAAAGGAAATCACCTGCTCATGCAGCAGTTTCCGACCTCGCGAAAGCCGCTGCCGAACAGTGTCCTGCGTCAGGTCCAGCGCCTCGGCCACCTTCTCAACCGACTGATGTTCGCGGTAATACAACACCAACGGTTCACGATACATCTCCGGCACACGTTCTATGGCCCGCCAAAGAATCGCCTCCTCTTCCTTCGTGATGATACGTTCGGCGGGTAGGGCCTCCGGTGCTGTCGAGTCAACTGCTGCATCGAGTGATTCCGCCGCATGCACTGGCTCCTTTTTATCGGCTCGGATGGCCTTGCCAATCAGGTTGCGCGCTATGCCGCATAGCCAGGGCCGCAATTTGTCCGGTTCTCGGAGTGACGGCAGGGATTTCCAGGCAGTGACAAAAGTCTCCTGCGCCAGATCCTCGCTCCGGGTCACACTGCCTGTCGCGGAGTAAGCAAGGGAACAAATCAGGTTTTGGTAGCGTTCAACGATGCGCCCATAGGAATCCAGGTGCCCGTCCCGGCAGGCAGAGACAAGCTCGGCATCGTCGTTTTGGATTGAAGCCACGTTTTGTGAAATCATCATATTCACCGTGTAAGTACCCGGAAAGGCGGAACATGTGACAGACTATCTTCGGAATCCGCAAAGCCGAGGACCGCAGAGGACCGCACAGGCTTGCAACCGCTCGATTAGGTCGTTACAACTGGCACTATGAACAAGCTCACAAGCTTCCTGGCCGTGCTCTGCTTAGCTTTGCCCGCGTTCGCCGAACAACTCTCGCTTCCCAACCCTCTGGTCACCTCTCAAGGCAGGCTGGTCAGTACCGCCAAACAATGGACTCAGCAGCGCCGTCCCGAAACCCTGGAACTGTTTCGTGAGCATGTGTACGGACGCACCCCCGTTCAACGACCGCAGCATCAACGCTTCAAAGCCACCACCTCGGATGCCATGAACGGCAAAGCCATCCGGCGCCTTGTGGAGATCGAGTTTGCAGGTGGAGGCGGCACTGGAACCATCCACGCGGTCATGTTCATTCCCAAAGAGTCCAAACCCGTGCCTTGTTTCCTCATGATCTGTAACCGCAGCATGGAGAATCTCGACCCGGAGCGGATCAGCAAGACCCCTTTCTGGCCGGCCGAAGAGATTGTTGAACGGGGATACGCAACAATCGGGTTCCTCGTCTCCGATGTTGACCCTGATTTTCATGATGGGTTCACAAACGGTGTTCACGCCATTTTTGATGGGCCGGGACGACGCCAACCCGATGCCTGGGGCACGATTGCCGCATGGGCGTGGGGTGCAAGCCGTGTGATGGACTATCTCGTCAGCGATCCTTTGATTGATCCAGACAAGGTCGCCGTTATTGGCCATTCGCGTGGCGGCAAAACCGCTCTGTGGGCTGGAGCTGAAGATCAACGGTTCGCTTACGTGATCAGCAACGACTCAGGCAGCACCGGGGCAGCCGTGGCGAGGGGAAAGACGGGCGAACACATCGCTAATATCAACAAAGCATTTCCTCATTGGTTTAATGAGAACTACAAGAGGTTCAATGGACGGGAGAACGAGTTGCCAGTCGATCAGCATATGCTGGCGGCCTTGATTGCTCCCCGCCTGCTCTATATTGCCAGCGCCTCTGAAGATACCTGGGCTGATCCTCGGCACGAGTTCCTCTCAGCGGTGCTTGCCGAGCCTGTTTACCAACTGTTCAGGCTTAATGGGCTGGGAGCAACGCAAATGCCAGAAGCTGATACGCCTTTGCATGGTGGTGCTATCGGCTACCACTTGAGAACTGGCAAACATGACCTCACCAAGCAGGATTGGAAGTGCTACATGGACTTTGCTGATCGCCACCTGCGGAGCAGTTCTAGACCGAATTGAGAGGGAGACAATCGCCCCAACCGCTTTTTGAGAAGCGGCTGCTTTCACGCTCTGGCCGTGGTCCCGATTCTATTCCTGTAGATCGGGGCGTCTGGGGGCTGGTTGATTCCCATAATGGAATCCACCCTCATCCTGATACCCGACCGGAACGATACGATTGAAGAGAGACTTCCATTTCATACGCAGGGGAGTGATCCAGGATTTGGTACCAGCAGACTGCACGGCCAGCAACCCAGGCTGCCCTGAGCGAGCGTCAACCAAGCTGGCGAGTCGTGCCACGTCCGTAGAATTGCGGAAAGATTGCATTCCTCACAACACTTTTTTTGCCTAAAACCACACCAATTTTGTCCCACGGATCATTTAAAACCACCACACCTTGATGCATTCTCCCCTCTCATCCCCTGCCCATTGCGGTAGGTGCAGTTTCAGGCCATTTATCCGTTCCTGACTTATTCACAGCCTATTCACAGCCCCTTGCAGGCTATCTCCTGCTCCCTTTTCCATTTCACTGTTGCGTATTACTACGGGTAACGCATCAGGGCACTTACCCCAAAAGCATAGGGGCCTTACCTGCCGAAACAATGGATCACGGTGGCCAATGCCCGCCATTTTTTATACATTCGGTACATCGGTCCGCGGTCGTACACGGGCCAAGCTCCAGTCGGTGTAATTCCTTCACCCAGCCCCTAAAAACCCACCCACTTTTAACCGCACCCCTCACCCCTCAATACCTTGGCGGGTTGACGGGCATCACAGGTTCTGCAAATCTGCCCGCGTATCAATCTTTGAGGCCATTGTGGAAATCAAGAAAGCAATCATTACCGCTGCAGGCAAAGCCCAGCAAACACTCCCCCTCCAAACCCTCGTTGATCGCGACGGGATCACCAAGACGGCACTTCAGATCATCCTGGAAGAGATTGCGGCCGCAGGGATCGAAGATGTCTGCGTGGTAGTGAGCCCTGGAGATCAGGAAGCCTACCGAACTGCGGCAGGCAAACTGGGCAGTCGCCTGAGATTTGTCGAACAGGCCTCCCCACAGGGCTATGGTCACGCCGTGTGGTGCGCGCGGTCCTTCGTGGCCAATGAACCATTCCTGCTCCTTGTTGGTGACCACCTGTACGTGACGTCCGGCTCCATGCGTTGCGCTCAACAGCTTGTCACGACCGCCATGGCAGAAAACTGCGCGGTTTCGGCAGTTCAAGCTACCCATGAGAGCAAGCTCCCATTCTATGGCACCGTGGGCGGAAGACTCGCAACGGGCCGCACCTCGCTTTATGAGGTGTCGGAGGTTTTGGAGAAGCCCACCCCAACCGAAGCCGAACAACGGCTGATTGTGCCCGGCTTGCGGGCCGGCCATTACCTGTGTTTCTTCGGCATGCACGTTCTGACTCCTGCTGTAATGGAGTTACTGAACGCGGCGGTGGCCAGCACTTCGGAGCGTGTTCAACTGACACCAGCTCTGGCTCAACTAGCCCGTCGTGAGCGTTACCTTGCATGCGAACTGAAGGGCAGACGCTATGACATCGGCGTTCAGTATGGCCTTCTCACAGCACAGTTAGCGCTGGCCCTGGCCGGTGAAGACCGTGATGAAGTCCTAACCAGTATTATTGAGCTGCTTGCCCGCTAAACCCGCGCAGACCATGCCTGACCTGATTTCAATCATCACCGCAGCAGATCCCTCGCGGCGCAACCAAAGCCTGGATGAGGTTTGCGCTTCCTTGTCCGCACCCGAACTGCTGGATCAATGCGCGCGGCTGGAAGAATTCAGGCGTACCAGCGATAACCTGTATGAACGTGTGCGAGCCCTGTTCTTTCTCTATGCGATCCATCGGTTTCACCTTCCAGAAAAACTCAGCCTCAGAAACAGCACTGGTGAGAAACCGGCGCTCATTCCCTTCCATGGTTACGAGCAGCTCCTCCAGCGCCGTTTCGAGGAAGCCATCGACCGATTCCTGAGCCAGCAACAAGCAGAAGGACCCAGCGACGCTCTTAGCAGCGCCCTTGCCGCAGCTTATCATCGACTCGCGTTTCAAACTCTGGCCGACCAGGTGCGTCGCAGCGTGCGTTCAGTGCGCGGCAATCAGTGGATGTTCCGCATGGGGCACCCGGCGGACCAACCGCTGCGTTTGCGGCCCGAATTGCTCCAGCGCCATCCGGGCGATGGCACCTTTCCGATCCTGCGAGAGCGCACTCCCGTGCGCATGGACCTCACTCATTGCGGGTGGAGCGACATATTCTTCCTGGGCATGGATTACCCCGAGGGAGCCAAGGTGCTCAATGTTTCCATCGACCTGGGTGTTCATGGACGTGACACTGAGCCACGCCCTCCAGTCGAAGCTTACCTGCGCGTCATCGAGGAACCGGCGCTGCGCCTGGTCAGCGTTGATCTTGGCGCGATTGCCCATATTACAAGCCTGGCTGAGGTGTTCGATTTCGCGAAAGATTACCTCGGCCTCTTAAAAGCGGCCGTTATTGCTTCGGGAATTGTTCCACCCGGCCTGGAGGGATCAGGCCACAGCCTCGCTGACCTGCTCAAACAACTCGTCGGCCCAGGCCGAGGCCTGGAGATCGTGAGTAATGTTAACAACATTCCCAAAGGCTCACGACTGGCTGTCTCGACCAACTTGCTGGCGGCATTGGTGGGACTCTGCATGCGGGCCACAGGACAAGCCGCATCACTCACTGGTCCACTGCAGGAGCATGAACGCCGACTCGTTCTGGCGCGTGCCCTGTTGGGTGAATGGCTCGGTGGATCGGGTGGTGGATGGCAGGACTCAGGCGGGGTATGGCCCGGGGTGAAGCTCATCGAAGGCGTCGCCGCAGCCGATGGCGACCCCGAGTACGGCATCAGCCGTGGACGCCTCATGCCCCAGCACAGGATACTCACCGAGGCGGATGCCTCTTCCGCCACGCGGCAGAAGTTGCAGGATTCCCTTATCCTGGTACACGGCGGCATGGCTCAAAACGTGGGACCGATCCTGGAGATGGTCACGGAGAAATACCTGTTGCGCTCTGGTGCAGAATGGCAAGCACGCCAGAGCATGCTGGGCATTCTCAACGAAATTCTCACCAGTCTGCGCACAGGCGACGTTGCGGGCATCGGCGCAGCCACAACCCGTAATTTCGACGGCCCAATCCAAACAATCATTCCGTGGGCCACCAACTATTATACGGAGTCATTGATCAACCGGGTGCGCACAGAATTCAAGGAGGCATTCTGGGGATTTTGGATGCTCGGCGGCATGTCCGGAGGTGGCATGGGCTTCATCTTTGATCCCGAGCACAAGGCCAGAGCTCAGGAAAGGCTTCAACAGATTCTTTCGGAGACCAAGCGCGAGCTGGAACATGCCCTGCCCTTTGCCATGGAACCGGTGGTGTATGATTTCGCCATCAATGACCGCGGGACTTTTGCAGACCTCTTGAGCGGAGATGAGGGTTTGATGCCTCAGGGCTATTATGTGCTAATGCTCCCATCCCTCCTCCGTCAGGAGCGCAATGCCTTGCCACTGACCCAGCGGGCAGAAATGGACAAGTTCGGCGCTGCATGCCGCACCCGGCCTGACCTGCGCGGCATGGTCCAAACCCTTTTTGAACTCATGTTGCCGCGTGGAAAAGCCCACGCCGCTTCCAGTCAGGACCTGGAAGCTCTTCTGGAAGCCAATGGCTTTGACCGCGTGCAGCACGAGCAAATCCGGGCGGAGCTGAAAGCCGGGCGAATCGGTCTCGCCCAAAACCGTTTGCCCGCCTCAGCGATCATAGAGGATGTAAGGCCTTCGGACGTTTTGGATTGCTCCGGGCTTGAAACCGATGGCGGTGCACATGACATCGGCATGGCAGCGCTGAAAGCCGGCCAGGTTGCCGTGGTCACGCTCGCCGCGGGAGCCGGCAGCCGTTGGACTCAAGGAGCCGGTGTGGTCAAAGCACTGCATCCCTTCTGCAAACTGGGAGGGCAGCACCGCACGTTCGTAGAAACGCACCTCGCAAAGAGCCGCAGGATTTCTCGTCTCACAGGAACGCCGATTCCCCATGTGTTCACCACCAGTTATCTAACCCATGCTCCAACCGAGGAATTCCTGGCGCGGCACAACCATTACGCCTACAAAGGACCGCTTCATCTCTCGCGCGGGAAATCTGTTGGACTACGCATGATACCCACCGTGCGCGATCTGCGTTTCGCCTGGGAAGAGATGCCTCAGCAAGTCTTGGACGAACAGCAACAGAAAGTCCGAGACAGCCTGCGTCATGCCCTGCAAAACTGGGCACGACAGGCTGGTGAAACATCGGATTATACTGACAACTTGCCTCTGCAATGTCTGCATCCCGTCGGGCACTGGTTCGAAATTCCCAACCTCCTCCGCAACGGCGTACTTAGCCAGCTTCTAGAGGAGCGGCCCCAGTTGAAATATCTCATGCTTCACAATGTCGACACTCTCGGTGCCGACCTGAACCCCGCGCTGCTTGGGACTCATATCGAATCGGGTGCCTGTCTTTCTTTTGAAGTTATTACGCGCCGATTAGAGGATCGCGGCGGAGGGCTTGCACGCGTGAATGGAATGGTCCGCCTGGTCGAAGGATTAGCCATGCCGCGGGAGGAAGCGGAGTTCTCGCTCAGCTACTACAACTCCAACACATGCTGGATAGATCTGGACAAGCTTCTCGCTGGATTCGAACTGGACCGCAATCAGCTCGATGATACCAACCGCGTGACCCGGGCGATTCGCAACGTGGCGGCTCGAATGCCTACTTATATCACGATCAAGGAAGTGAAAAAACGCTGGGGGCATGGACAGGAAGACGTCTTTCCAGTCACACAGTTTGAGAAGCTCTGGGTGGACATGACGAACCTGCCGGAAATCGCTTCACGCTTTCTCCTGGTGCCGCGACGCCGCGGGCAGCAGCTCAAAGATCAGGCTCAACTGGATGGCTGGCTTAGAGACGGCTCAGCCCGTTACATCGAAAGCCTCTGTGACTGGTAGTAGTATATGGCTTTAAGCTTGCCCAAAGTTGCCTTGTCCTGAACCTTAGCCGTGTAGAGTAAATTCTGTATATGACTTATCAACCCTCGTCTATGTGCTCCGCCCTGGCCAGGTCTTTGCTCTTAGCTCTGCTGGGGCTGACCGGTCTTGCCGGTCTCTCCAACGCTCAGACCACCAACTGGCCGGCGGCTACCAATCTCGCTGATTTGCGACAGAGGCTGACTGACCACCTTAATCAACCTCGCTTCGAAAGGGCTGTGTGGGGTGTTAAGGCACTCTCGCTCGACACTGGAGTGGTTCTGTTTGAGCACAATCCAAGCAAGCTGCTAAGTCCCGCCTCAAATGCAAAACTCTATACGGTGGCCCTCGGTCTCGACTGTCTCGGCCCCGAGCATCGCATCCGGACCTCGCTTTATGCCTTGTCACGCCCGACTTCCGATGGCGTTTTGAAAGGCGACCTCGTTGTTTACGGTCGGGGTGATCCCACATTCAACGCTCGGTTTCATGGGTCCCTTTCTGCCGCGCTGCAGCCCTTGGTAGAGGCTGTCACAAACGCCGGAATCAAAAC
This sequence comes from uncultured Verrucomicrobiota bacterium, assembly GCA_942493075.1. Taxonomy (GTDB): domain Bacteria; phylum Verrucomicrobiota; class Verrucomicrobiia; order Limisphaerales; family UBA8199; genus JBBQYD01. The sequence continues at coordinate 3,274,536 of OW818681.1, forward strand.
GATTCGAGGAGCATTGGTCGGCGATAAAAGCTTCCTGCGCGGACCGGAGTACGGGGCGGGATGGTCCTGGGATGATGCACTGGAATACTATGGCGCCGAACTGTCCTCTCTCACAATCAGCGATAACTATTCGGATATGACGATCGCCCCGGGCTCTGTGGTGGGAGAACCGGCGAACATCAAAATGAAACCCGCAACCAGTTGCCTCATACTGAGCAACAAGACCGAAACCGTCGCCGCTGGCCAACAGCGCACCGTGCGCGTGTTTCGCCCCATCGATCAAAATATTGTTTATGTCACGGGACGCATGCCCCTGGATGAACCGTCCTTTGCCGCTGAAGCGACTTTTCCTGAACCGGCGGCTGTTTTCCTCGAATTTTTTCGACAGGAACTTTCCCGGGCCGGAGTGAAAATTGAGGGAACAAACCAGGTGTGCGATTGGGTTTCGGCTCAAACAGGAAACGCACCCGTGTTGAGCACCATGGTGGAACTGGGTTTTGTGGAAAGCCCGTCTCTCGGGGTTATCGCACGAGAGATTCAAAAGCCCTCGCAGAATCTATACACAGACCTTCTCCTCGGGTATGTGGGGGAACAGCAGAGGGGCAACCAAGCGGGAACATCCGAAGATCTCGGCATCTCAGAGCTCAACCGGTTTCTGTTGAGGGTCGGGATCAAGCCGGCTGAGGTCGCTTTCGAGGAAGGATCAGGGCTTTCCCGCAACAACGTCTGCACTGCGAACGCCACCGCCACATTGCTGGCCTATATGGCCCGGCATCCCGCAGGCAAAATTTACGAAGACGCATTGCCCCTTGCCGGTGTGGATGGGACCTTGCGGAGCCGGATGAAGAACACGCCCGCGGCAGGCAAACTAAGAGCCAAAACAGGCACCTTAAGGTGGGCGAACAGTCTCTCGGGTTACGTCACAAGCGCAGCGGGAGAGCGCCTGGCCTTCGCCATCATGCTGAACCGCTACTACAATCCAGCCGCGAACGTTAGTACCCGAAGCGAATTGGACACCGTTGCGCTGCTGCTAACAACCTTTACGGGGAAGAGTGGTGGGGATGCCAGCCAATAGGCTCAGGGCTGGCTCGTAACCTTGGCCCAATCCTGGCCTTGAGACGCCGCAAAGACCGCGAAGGTCTTCTCGTTCTGGATCAAAACCGCACGCACGACGCTGGAGTCGTCCGCTCGCCCCAGGTTCATGAAAGAATCCGGTATGATCCCCACCTTTTTATGGGCGTAGATCAGAGCAAAAACGGACTGTGCAAACGCCGTATAAGGCAGTTCCTTGTAAGCCCCTTCGGCCGTATCTTCAACGGCATCTGCCAGGAACTCCAATTGGTCCACCAAATGAGGAAAAAGGGGTTCGTAAATCTGGGTAAATTCCAGCTTCCACTGTGGCAAGTGCTTCAGCACTTTCTCCACAATGGCAGGCGTAATTGACGCAGCCCCACGATTTACAAACGCAACTATTTCCGGCATGCGGAAACTCTATCCGATGGCTGCCGGGAGCAAAAGAGAAAAGATACCCCGGTCTTGCCCTCTTAAGAACTACCAACCGCACCGCAAGGTGCCGCCGCATGGGGTCACGCAGGCTTCGACTTGAGTTCATTCGACACCGGGCCCCCTTAGCCTGGGTTCGGCGCTTAGCCGAAGCGCAGCGGAGGCGCAGAAGCGGCCCACCGGGGGCTCAAGGTGATCGGAGCTGAAAATAGGCCTGGGGTGCTGTGAAGGAAACGGTGAATGGACTTGAGGCATCAGACACGAGAGCAAATGGGCCATCAGCAGTTGAGCTGCTGAACAACCGGTAATCGCCGGTCCAGGAGAGTACCAACTCCGTTGGGGCAACCAGAATCTGGAGGGAAGGCCGTGGTCCGGGCACAATTTCACCCGTGATTAGAATCCGCGCCGGATAGGTGGCAGGCGGCAGGCCATCGGGATTCATGAAAACGATGCGAGCCAGTTGATCAAGAGACAGGCCATTGGTGGTCGTTCCCACGAAGACCTGATCGGTTCCCCCTCCATTGGTGGACCCGCTCCAATTGTTTAGAGTTAAAAACCCGCTCCACTCACCAGCCAAGTCACGGCTGTCGATGAAACGAAGCACCGTAGGACCGGTCTGCAAATCAAAGGAGCAGACGTGGGAGCCGTCGTGGAAACGCGACAGCGCCCCAGTGCGGAGGACAAGCAGCTTGCCGAGCCGGTAGTTCTGGCCTTGGACGAAGCAGGTCCCGTTATCCATGCTGAACCTGCCGGAAACATCTACGCTGCCCCCTTTCAAATGCAATTCCCCATCTGGTGCGATGTACAGCTCTGAGGCGTTTAGCATACCGGCTTCGATTCGGTAGATGCCATCCAGGAATAAACGATTCTGGATGGCGTGGTTGCCGTTGCTATGCACAAAGGAGCTAAGCATTTGGCGGTTGAGCGCGGTAGTAGAGCGGATCGAAGTACTCGAACTCGTCAATGCTCCTCCGACCAAAGTGAAGGTGCTCGTCATGTCGAGCATCAGCTCGGCAGCTTCGTTGGTACCGTTCTCCTGCCTGAACTCACCGCCAAGGACCTGGAGCTTCGGAGAGGAAAGCCATCCCCTCAGCAGCCGATAGCTCCCCCAAGCGTAATGCTCCGGAATAGCCTGACCGTAAATGGTGGTGCTCTGGTTATTCCTGTGGACGCCGCCAGATTGAACAAAGTATCCAAGCGGGCTTGCCCCAACCACCAGCAGCTCCGTGATGAGGCTCCCACCCCCCAGTCTGTAGTCGGCCCAACTGAAACCATCCGGGCCAGGAAGGTTCAGATTTCGCACCCGGTTCGTTCCTCCGTCTTGTGTGAAAATGCCGTTCCCAAAATCCATCACAGGTGTCTGCAACGAGCCCCCTAACAACGCAAACTCCCCACGGGCATCAGCCGCGAATAACGGGCTGGTGCCCAACCGAACGCTGCCAGTCACTGTTGTGGAGCCACCCCACGCGTAAAGCCGCCCGGTCCAACCCGGGCGATGCTCCTCTCCAAGAAATAGAACGCCCACCTCCAGCGAACCATTGGTCAGGTTGTAAATGCTCTGGCCGTTGATGGCTAGTTTGGTGTCTACCAGGTGATTGCCGCCTGATTGGTTTATGGTTCCCGGCGCTCCGCCCCCCACCGTAACCGCACCGGATCGGACGGAGGCGTCTGCGATATTAAGCTCCCCTAAGTCCGCTTCCCCCACTACAACCGCCCCAAAGGTGGCCACACTGTCGGCGGAAAAAACCGCAGAACCGTTGAGCAACAGTCGGCCAGCAATCAGGCGTGAGAAATGACTGGCCATGGAAGCATTAGGCCCGAGCACCAGATCAGAGACGACATTCAATGGCACATTGAGTCCGGCGTAGTTTAGTAGCAACTGGTTAAAGGAACCTTCCGGCGCAGAGATGAACAGGTTCTGGATTGCAAGGTTCGTGGCATGGCTGGCCGTGGTTGCTGTTCCCACAGCCAGGGCTTTCCAACCCGGGTTCACTATCACGATCGCTGGTTGCTGGAGCAGTGGTAACTCGCCCAGAGTCCATTGCATTTCTTCCCAATTCCCACTGGTAGGCTTGGCCCAGTAATTAGCCAAGTCATCTGATTGAACAATCAGCCCTGCATCGCCCACTGCGAGAAATGAGCCCGGCCCATGAGCCACCGCACGGAGCGGCTGTGGGAATTCCAGGCTTACCCCCGGCCATGACAAACCATCAGAAGAAACATGAAGCCGCCCGGCAGAACCGTAGTTTCCCACGGCCACAATTTGTTCAACGCTTGACGCAAGGCCATGAACATCGAAGGGCGCGGGCGCCGAGGACGACCACGACGCACCGTCCATTGAGGTCAGCACAACGCCGTGGGTTCCCGCAGCAATGAATCGGGATTGATGGAAAGCGACGGCCCCTAGAGCCTCCTGCGTCTTTGAATCGCGGACTGTCCAGTTGGCACCGTCGGTCGAGGTAAGGATGGTGCCTCGCTCACCGACAGCGACGAACAAGTCGTTCGCGTACGCGACGGCCAGCAGCGCATTGGTCGTGGGGCGCACGCTCTTCGCGAGGTCGAAATCGAGCGGAGTGGATGTTGAGAGGATGAAACCACCGTTATCATAGAATCCAGAGCCAACTCCCACGAAGCGACCTTCACCATACGCGAAACCAAAGAGCCTGTCCTGGCCTATGGTGCTTGTCAAATTGGTCCAGTGAATGCCATTTTGCGAACCGCCGATGAGCCATCCCTCACTGCCGCCTGCCACAAACCAGCCCCGGCCAGCCGTTATAGAATGGAAATCGGGGGTACCCACGAGCCGCAGTGTCCAATCACGGCCCTCGGCTGATGTCACGACCGTGTTAAGCCGTCCCACCGCAATGAACTGGCCGTAGGAAAACGTGACGCCGCGAAGGTCATTGGTTGAAGGCGAAATCCGGGTATTCCAGGCGAGCTCCGCGCTAGAGATACCAGCGGTCAGAAACCAGGCCAAAACAATGCTCCTCCCAACCCTTATCCTTTGCATACCAGTTGAAAAAACCGCCAGGCAAACAGGGGCATCCAGGACGGCGGCTGGAGGCTTGTCCGAAGACCAACGCCAAACCCACCCTCCTGCTTAGTGCAGAGAATGCGAAAGACAATGGGGTTTACGCCTGAGCAGGCCGATTTTCACCTGGGAATGCCCCGCAAGGGACGCGTGGGCTATGCCGCCCCCGCGCTCGCCTGCCCTGCTCCGCCCGGGCCGGAGCGAAAGCTGCGCCAGAATCTCAACGGGATCAAACCAAATACGATCACAATGAGCTGCGATCCCATGAACAAAACGAGCCATTTGAAAGCGGCGTCCATGAATCCGTAGGAGTGCAGCCCGATACCCAGCATGTTCACCCCAAACCATGAGAAAGCCGTGATGATGTTACCGAAGATGGCCAGATTCATCAAACCGCGCTCCCGAATCATCCCACCCCAGCGAGCGTGCAGAATCACAGCATTCCAAAGAACGATGAGTAACGCGCCGTTCTCCTTCGGGTCCCAGCCCCAGAAGCGTCCCCAGGATTGATCTGCCCAAATGCCTCCGAGGACAGTCCCGATAAAACTAAAGAGGGTCGCGAAACACACAATTGCATAGACCATTTTTGCCATGGCTTTGCTGAGATCTTTGCCAGGTGCTGTAGCGACGGCTGACTTCGGATTCAACAGGGAAGTAAACAGCCCCAGAAAGACATAGACGATGGCAAGCAACCCGGCTGCAAAGGTCGCGGAGTAGCCGATGGCGATCGTTACCACGTGGGTCGCCAGCCAGAAGTTCGTGTCGAGCACCGCGCGCATCATTTCCATCGTATCGCCGCCCAAGCTCAAGTTGTGAGCGATAATCAGGGTTACGAAGCCGATCACCGAGGCCATCAATGAACCCAGGCCCAGTCTGTAGATCCGCTCGAGAATGATGCCCAGCACCATTGTCCCCCAGCCAATGAAAATTGCGGAAGAATACAGGTTGGTAACAGGCGGGCGGCCCTCCAAGTGCATTCGGAACACCAGTCCGAATGTGTGAATGGCACCCGCAAGCAGAATCAGATAAAAGGACGATCGTCGCAGCGATTCGGAGAGCGCCGGCATTGCTCCCAAAGTGAGCAGGCTTCCGGCAGCGAGCAAGAAAGCAAAGACATAAATGATCATCGCGTGCAGGAAAGCTTTGGTATCGTTGAAGAAGAACTCTTTCCGTCCTTTGCGCAATTCCTTGCCAAAATCCTTGCTCAACCACTCACCGTACCCTGCTACCGCCTGGTTAAACTGAGGGGGATTCGACTGAGCGAATCCAGATGCAATGGAGGCCAGATGCTTCAAAGGGGGGCTGATGCTTTCTTCCCGAACCGAATCCAGCAGCGCTTGCCCCATGCTGGACCAATCCTCGTGCTTTTGATCTGTACGCCACGGCGGAACAACCAGCGGATAAACCTGCCCGGCATTCCTGTCGCGGGACAGTGAAAAGAACTCGGAGACAGGCGCCCAAAAACTGTTCAGCACGGTTTCGTCGAACGATTGGCCGGACTCGCGAGCGCGCATGGCAGCCAACCCGGCGGGCAGTTCCTTCTCAAAGGAAGCAAGACGGGATTGAAAGTCACCCCAACTCGGTGGCCGCCCAGCAGCCTTCATCATTTGGTAGGTGAAAATCGCATGATGCAGCTTCACAGCTTGTTTCTGCACGGCTGTGCGCTGTTTATCATCCATCTGCCGGGCGCGATCGCCCTGGTCCTGAATCTCGTCAAGGACAGACTCCAGCTCTTTGAACGTGAAATAGTGCAGTCCCGATTTCTCGACGCCTTTGCCAGTAAGGTTTAACTCGGAAAGCAGTTCCGGATGATGGATCAGGAAAATGGGGCGTGTATCTGCGACTTCAGGCCGGTACATCACTTCCAACAACCACTCGGAAGAGCGCAATTTCTTCGGATGATGCCAGAATTTCCATGAAGGCACCTGCTCCAACGGCACATCCCCTGTGGACCTGATCTGCAGTAGTGCGTTGCGTCCCACGGAATCAAAGGGCTGAATCCGTCCGTTCATTAGCACTGGCAAGCGGCCAAAAGCCCGGGTATGGAATTCTCCGTCCTTCTTCGGCATAAAAACCGCGATGATCTCGGCTGCGAAAAGGGCCACGAAACACCACGGAAGAATTCTGTATATCAACTTCATACGGCCTTGCGCTTAAGGAACCCAAAAAGGTGAATGGCAAATTGCAACAGCAGCCCGGCTGATATGAGCACCGTTGAGATGTAGGGTGTCAGCCAGCCCGGGTTGCGAACGACTTGAAATGTGGAGGAAGCCGCGGCGCCAGCGCTGGCAGCCATTTCACCGGCAGACATCTGATACTGGTAAAATGTGTTGCCGCTGTAGCGCAGCGGATTGTTCATGTAGATGACCGTCTCGCGCTGTTCGTTTTGGTTTGGATTGCGCACCTGGACGCGGCTGGAGAAATTCTTGGGAATCTCCGTGCCTTTATACTTGTCATGAGTGGCCTTGAGCAGCGTGATGCTGAACGGATAATAATGCCGGGTGAAACGCATCATGATGTTGTACTGACGTCCATCCGCTGTGAACGGCTGATCGGAGGTCGTGAACGAGGATACAAGAAAATCTCCCAGTGACTGGCCATCCCGGATGAGTTCCACCACAGCCGTTGGGGTGGATCTGCGATCCGTGTCGGCCACCGGTGGAAGGGGCACGATTTTCACGTCCTTGAGCAGGCCTGCTGTGGCACCTGAGTGAATGGCGTTAGCCGGCTCCTGCGTCCCGGGTTGAACCAGGACTGCGTTTTCCCAATGTTTTTTCACCCGGACAACAAAAGGAACCTGTGAGTTCTTGATGGTCTTGTCCGGATGTCTCAGCAACCGTTCCGGGACAGAATAAACGGTATCCGTCTTAGGATCGGTTTGATCGAGAATGACGAGCTCGTTACCGCGGAAATCCTCTGAATAATTCTTAGTCTCTCCTTCAAACAACTGCATCGCGCTTTCTCGTGACAACGCATCGGTAAGCAACTGCCCCACGAGCAGAACGATGAGTCCGGCGTGCACCAGCAGTATCCCGGCTTTCTTTCGGGACAGGGAAAACCGCCGGATGTGAGCAGCGATCAGGTTGATCAACAAGACACCGCCAACCAGGTAACCTCCTGGCAGCACCGGTATTTTCAATCCGGAACCGGTTGGAGACCAGAATACGAAGAAACTGCGGAAATACTCGTTCTGCGCTCGCCACAACCCCATTTCCACTTGCGCCAGGGTGCCTGCAAAAACCAGCACAATGCCGAAAACCAGACACACAACGGTCAGGCGCAACGAGCACCAGAATGCAATGAGTTTATCGAGCATGAGGATACCTGGCGGATTGAATAAACTGGGTGAAGGCTTGTTTTTCCCGCTCCACGATGTCGGACGGGCCCATTAGCTTGTAGAACCATGCCTGATCGCCAACCCGGAGCATCGCACCAATCGTGCGTGTCGGCTGGCCTGTTCGAACATCAGTACCCGACATGTCCACCATCGAAACCTTTCCCTGTGGGGTCTCAACTAAGGTCACAGATTTTTCGAGATCGGCCGTGGATAAATCCTGCAAACCGATTTGCTTGCGCCATCGATTCACGTTGCCAGCCAATCCTCCCCCATCACCCGCCGAAGTGCTCACGTTCACTGCGGCAGCTTGACTGCCCCCGACCGTAAATTTGGCTACCAGGAATTGCCCACCTGGGACCGCTTCCCATCCCTTTGGAATCTCCCACTGGGGAAGTCCTGAGCCATCGGCAGCGACCGTTCCCGCGCTTTCAACCGGCTTATTCCCAACCGGCGGGTGATCGGCAGGCAGGGCAGCGCTCTGACCGAACCGGATCGACTCAAGGAATCCAATGAAAGCTTTGCGATTCTGCGCAACCAACTCGTCGTCACCTGTCGCTTTGAAAAACCACGCTACGCCATCCTTCCGCAGGATAGCTGCGAGGATTCGCGATTTATCACCCGAAGCGGCGTTCTCTCCGGCCTGGTCGAATAAGCGGCTCTGGCTGCCTGCGATTGTGACCGGAATGGCAACCCGATCCATTTCCTCTTCGGTAATTGCCTCAAGTCCAACCTGAGCACGCCACCTGTTGACGTTATCCAGATCTTTGCCAGCCTGTCCCGGAAGCGGAACAATCCCGATATCGACAACTTTCCCGGCATCAGCCACCCGAAATGTGGCCGCTCGCATCTGCCCGGCGGGCTGCTCCTCCCAACCCGCAGGAGTAGTCCACGAAATACGTGGTGCCGCAGGTCCATGGTTGTGTCCATCGTGCTCGGAGTGTGCTTCGGCCCGAGCGGGTGGGGTTTCCTTTGGAACGGTGTAAGAGGTAATCGTATCGCGCCCACAACCACTTACAAAAAACAAGGCGCTCAAGGCTGCGAGGCAGCCCGCAAGGATGGACCGGGTGTGTGGTGAACCCATTGGAAACCGTTTCACTGTCGATTTTATACCAAAATTAGACTGGGCAAGCAAGGTGTTGTTCAAATCAAAACAAAATATGTTAAGGTCATTAAAGCCATGCTACTGATTACCATCACCAGAATAGCATGCATTTGGTTGACATCAAACCGGGATAGGGCATCAGTTGGTGGATGCGCCCACTCGGCCAACTTAAACATTTCGGCTATGCCTTTCTTATCGCCGTGTTTGGCTATGTGGTGCTGTACAACCTCATTGAGCGAGCCCGGGTTCGAAGAACCCCTTGGGAGATCACCTTTTCACAAACCAATGGAACCCCGGTCCTGATCGTCACACAGACTCAATTAGCCCCCCAGCCAAGAATGATTAGGTTTCCCGGGGCTGACGCAACCGCCCTGTCACAAGGGGGACCCGAGACGCTTGTTTTCGACCAGCCACGGCCGGTGCCGTTTCCTGTGCCGTTCGGTCGGTGCATTTTTCTGGATACGACCTTCCTCCCAGGCACAGCGGCATTCGAACTCTTCGGTCACACAATTGAGCTGATGCCCAGAGCGCTGATCATCGATAATGAGGAACACCCCTGGGGTTCCAATTTTCGAGAGGTGGAGGCTAAGGGGCCTAAAGTACAGGCCATGGACTGAGCCAACGCAATCCAAGCATTCCGCCGGCCTTGGGATTGAAGCTTGTTGGACACATCTATTAGTGCGAATAATCGGGGAAGGCAGATAGAAAGCTGCTGGGCTTCCTTTATGAACCCGAATCTCTCAGAGGCGACACGACAATTCCTGCTGGCACTTGCCCGGCGCACGTTGATCAATTGCGCGGCAGGACATGCCCTGCCCTCACCTGAGAGGTCTGAAATACTCGAGGAGGCAAGACCGATGCGGGCGTGCTTCACCACCCTCACACGCCATGGAGCCCTGCGGGGCTGTATCGGACAGTTGCACGCCACCGATGAACTCTGGCAGGCGGTCATCGATTCGACTGCCGGAGCAGCGCTGCGAGATCCACGTTTTCCTGCGGTCCGAACTGAGGAGGTGAGCGAGCTGAGGATTGAAATCAGTGTTTTGGGAGAGGCGGCTGTTCTGGCCTATTCGACCCCTGAGGAACTGCTGGGTAGAATCCGTCGTGGAATTGATGGACTCGTGCTGAGTGCAGGACCACGGACCTCTACGTTTCTGCCGAAGGTTTGGGAAAAGCTCCCCGAACCCGTGGCTTTCCTCGAACAGCTTTCCCTAAAAGCGGGGTTAAGCCGCGACGGCTGGAAAGGCAAGGACGTGTCGATCTCCGTCTATGAAACTCAGGAGTTCGGCGAAACCTAAACGATGCTGAGGTTAGCGGCGCACCCGGGCGGCCAGGACCAGCAGGAAAAGGCCGCCGACCAGGAAGTAGGCAGTGGAAGGCTCCGGAACCGGAACCACTTCAAAAGCCATAACAATGGCCTCCCCATAAAGCGCGTCCGCCACGGTGCCGCTCGGCCCATCGGTAAACCCGGTGCGCGCCACGTTCTGATCGAAGGGATAAGACGAGTCCGCCAGACCTCCTAGCGTGAAAGCATCGTAGGAAATCTCCACCAGCAAACTGCCGCCCTGATAAATGTAAGGGGTGTCGAATTGGATGAAACCAAAAGCGTTAAGCCCGTCTCCGCTGGGAAACATGTTCTCGGTTATTGTGAGCGCGCCACCACGCACCAGGGTGAAATCCAACCCTCGATTCTGAGCAAATGTCAGACTCATCTCGCCCGGTATTCTGGCTGCTTGCCCGAGAGAAATCTCATACCTTGGCACTACCTGTGCCGGCAGTGTAGTTCCGCCGGCCACTACCCGGAACCCTAATGCCGTGATAGAAGAGCCCACCTGAATGCCGGGAATGAGACTGGGTGCGAGGATCTGTTGAAAATGCTGCTGCGTACCTCCCAGTGGAGCATCATCTTCGTAACCACCTATAGCGTTCGTTAAGTGAGGTGGAGAAACAACAACGAATGACGCAGGGTCCGCCGCGCATGGATGTGCTGCCAGCAGACTCGCCAATGCCAAAAGGCAGGCGCTGAAACGCCAAGCATTCATCATGGGCGAGATTAAACAGAATTGGGCGGAGCTCGTCAAGGTAACATTACCGTTTCCTGCCCTGCCCCGAGCAACTTACGCTTTCAGCAACAGCAGACTGGCAGCCATAACCGCCATGCCCATTACGATCCCTGCCAGCACCTCGTGGCTCTTGCCATAGGTCCGCGCAGCCGGCAGCAACTCGTCGATGCACACGTAAACCATGATCCCCGCCACCGCGGCAAATACTATGCCCATGGCATGGGCAGGCAGGAATGTATCCAAAGCGAACACGGCCACCAAGCCTCCCAGCGGCTCGGCCAATCCAGAGCAGAACGACCAAAGGAACGCCCGTCCACGGTTCCCCGTGGCGTAGAAGACAGGCACCGAGACACTAATTCCCTCAGGGATGTTGTGCAGCGCCACGGCCACAGCGATTGCAATGCCGGTCGATGGGCTTTCCAAAGCTGCCATAAACGTGGCCATGCCCTCAGGAAAGTTATGAATGCCGATCGCAAGCGCCGTGAAGAGTCCCATGCGCCAAAGACCCGGATGCGGTTGAAAGGACTTGTCGCGCAGTCGTTCCAAGTCAGCATCGGCTCGCATTTCGTGCGGGTTCTCTGCTTTAGGAACCAAGGCATCAATTATGGCCATGAACACGATTCCCGCAAAGAAGCCGGCATTCGATAGCCAGCCAGCAGGGGCCTCGCCATAATAACGGGTCAGACTCTCAGTGGCCTTGGGAAGGATCTCGGTAAACGAGACATAAAGCATCACTCCCGCAGAAAAGGCCAAGGAAAGAGCAAGAAACCGGAAGTTGGTTCGCTTGGCAAAAAAAGCAATCATGCTTCCAATGCCCGTCGCCAACCCTGCAAGCAGCGTCAAACCGAATGCCCACAGGACCGTCCCCGGTTTCAATTCTGGCAAAAGATCATCCATTCACTAATAGGCCGTCGTCAGTGCGGGCGGCCACAGCCACAGCCAACCGTGGCTGATGCTGCTTCAGGCTGCCCTCTGAATTTATCCGGATCATAGTTCAAATACGGTCCGAGCCACTTCTCTGCTTCGGCTAGACTCATACCCTTGCGCTGATGATAGTCAAGGACCTGATCTCGCGCCAGCTTCCCAACGCCGAAATATTTCGACTCAGGATGGCTGAAGTACAGCCCGCTCACACTCGCTCCGGGCCACATCGCGCAGCTGTCTGTCAGCTTGATCCCGGCGTTCTTCTCGACATCGAGCAAACTCCAGAGCAACCGCTTCTCGGTATGATCCGGGCAAGCGGGATAACCCGCGGCAGGACGAATGCCCTGATACCGTTCCTTGATCAACTCTTCCACCGAAAGATTCTCTTTCTTGCCAAAGCCCCAGGCATCTCTCACGCGTTTGTGTAGATACTCAGCAAATGCCTCAGCCAAACGGTCAGCCAGCGCCTTGGCCATGATGGAGTTGTAATCATCATGGTCTGCTTCGAATGCTCGGCACAAGGCTTCGGTCCCGAAGCCGGCGCTCACAGCGAACGCGCCGATGTAGTCAGGCAATGCCTGTCCATCAGCCTTCTTCGGCGCAATGTAGTCCGCCAGACAATGGTTAAACTGATCGTCCGGCTTGGCCATCTGCTGACGCAGGAAATGGAAGTTTGCCAGCACGGATTTGCGCGACGAATCTTCGTAGAGTTCCACATCGTCACCCACCGCGTTCGCGGGGAAGAACGCGTAAACGCCCTTGGCCACGAGGAGATTTCCTTCAACGATGCGGTTAAGCAGCGCCTGTGCATCCTGGAATAGTTTCTTCGCCTCGGCGTTCTCCAGGATCGCCGGATAACGGCCTCGCAACTCCCAGGTATGGAAGAACGGCGACCAATCAATGAAAGGCAGCAAATCCGCCAGGCTAATGCGTTCCACGCCGGGAGCGCCCGTCCCAGACTCGCTGGTAATCACTCGAATCCCGGTGAATTCAGGTTCAGGCGGCAGTGTGGCACTCCAATCAATCGGTGTGCGGCGCTTCCGTGCTTCCTCAAGCTGCAACAAAGTCGGCGTTTGCTGAGCAGCCTGCTGCTGACGCAACTTCTCATAATCAACCCGTAACTGGCTGAGAAATCCATCGCGCGTCTGCGGGTTTAGGATGCTTCCGACCACCGTTACAGCTCGCGAAGCATCAAGGACATGGATCACCGGTTGCTCGTACGAGGGCGCGATTTTTACCGCAGTATGCGCCTTGCTGGTGGTGGCGCCGCCAATTAATAGGGGCAGCTTTACACCCGTCCGCTGCATTTCGCGCGCAACATGCACCATCTCGTCCAGCGAAGGTGTAATCAGTCCGCTGAGGCCAATCAAATCCACCTGCTTCTCACGCGCGGCTTCAAGAATCTTCTCTGCTGAAACCATCACTCCGAGATCGATGATTTCGTAGTTATTGCACCCAAGCACAACGCCAACGATATTTTTGCCAATGTCATGCACATCGCCCTTGACGGTGGCCATTAGCACCTTGGCTTGAGCGCGCGCCTCGCCGGACTTTCGCTTCTCCTCCTCCATGTATGGCAACAGAACAGCGACAGCCTTTTTCATCACACGAGCGCTCTTTACCACCTGTGGCAAAAACATCTTCCCTGCCCCGAACAGGTCGCCCACGACGTTCATGCCGGCCATCAGAGGGCCTTCGATCACGCTCAAGGGTCGGCCCAGTTCCTTACGGGCCTCCTCGACATCCGTTTCGATGAAATCAGCATCACCTTTCACCAAAGCATGCTTCAGGCGCTCCTCAACGGTGCCCTTGCGCCACGCTTTTTCCTCCTCAACGACTTCGCCCTTCTGCTTGATCGTATCGGCAAAACGCACCAAACGCTCCGTCGCATCCTGACGTCGGTTGAGCAGGACATCTTCCACCAACTCCAGCAGGTCCTTGGGAATTTCCTCGTAAACGCCAAGCATGCCAGCGTTGACAATCGCCATATCCAGCCCTGCCTGGATCGCGTGATACAGGAAGGCGGCGTGCATGGCCTCTCGCACGGCGTTGTTCCCGCGAAAGCTGAAGGAGATGTTGCTCAATCCGCCGCTAACTCTCGCACCAGGGAGGTTCTGTTTGATCCACCGCGTCGCATTGATGAAATCTACAGCATAGTTGTTGTGTTCCTCCATCCCTGTGGCCACCGTCAGCACGTTGGGGTCAAAAATGATGTCGGTTGCCGGGAACCCCATTCCGGTAAGCAGCCGATAGGACCGCTCACAAACCTCGATCTTGCGTTCAAAGCTGTCCGCCTGGCCCCGCTCATCAAAAGCCATGACCACCACGGCGGCGCCGTAACGCCGGACGCGTGCGGCCTGCCAAAGAAACTTCTCCTCCCCTTCCTTCAAACTGATGGAGTTGACCACTCCTTTGCCCTGCAAACATTTCAGCCCGGCTTCGAGCACTGGCCAGCGCGAACTGTCGAGCATCACCGGAACCCGGGCAATATCGGGCTCAACAGCGATCAGATTCAGGAAAGTAGTCATCGTCTTCTCAGAATCGAGCATGCCCTCATCCATGTTGATATCGATGATCTGGGCCCCGTTCTCGACCTGCTGCTTGGCCACTTTGACGGCTCCCTCCAGGTCTCCTGACAGAATCAGCTTCGCGAACTTGGGCGATCCGGTCACATTGGTACGCTCTCCCACGTTAACGAAGTTGGTCTCCGGGCGGATATTCAGCGGCTCCAGCCCACTAAGGCGCGTCCACGCGGGCACCTGCGGAATGGGCCGGGGGGCAACACCAGCTACAGCTTGGGCGATCAAGCGAATGTGATCCGGCGTAGTGCCACAGCAGCCACCTACGATGTTTAGAAAGCCGTTTTCCGCCCAATCTCGCAGTTGCGGTGCAAGGGTCTCGGGCGTCTCAGGAAATCCGGTCGGCAGCATCGGATTGGGCAGGCCTGCGTTCGGATAAGCGCTGACGTAAACCGTGGCTATCCGCGAGAGCTCCTCGATAAACGGCCTCATTTCATTCGGCCCCAAAGCGCAGTTGATGCCAATGCTCAGCAGGTCCACATGGGAAATCGAATTCCAATAAGCCTCCACCGTTTGACCGGACAAGGTTCGTCCGCTCTTATCCGTTATGGTAAAGGAAAGCATGATCGGGAGCCGCACTCCCTGATCCTGGAAACATTGTTCAATGGCGAATAAGGCCGCTTTTGAATTCAACGAGTCGAACACTGTTTCGACGAGGAGCAAATCCACACCGCCCTCCAGAAGCGCCTTGGCCTGCTCATAGTAACAAGCGGCCAACTGATCGAAGGTAACGGCCCGATACCCAGGATTCTGCACATGGGGCGAGATGGACGCGGTTTTGCTGGTCGGTCCGAGTGCTCCTGCCACGATGCAAATGCGTCCCGGATTCCCCGTCATGACGGCATCAGCGGCAACACGTGCGTTGCGCGCGCCAGCCAGGTTGATTTCGGTAACGAACGCCTGCAAACCATAATCGGCGAGGGATACTTGGGTGGCATTGAAGGTGTTCGTTTCAATGATATCCGCCCCTGCCTCGAGGTATTGTCGATGAATGCCTTGAATGATCTCAGGCTGGGTGAGATTCAGTAAATCGTTGTTTCCCTTGAGATCGGAAGGCCACGCTTTGAAGCGTTCTCCTCGGAAGCCGGCTTCATCCAGACCTTTGGTCTGCACCATGGTTCCCATGGCTCCATCCAGGATTAGAATCCTTTTCTGGAGCAAGGCACGAATTTCATTAGCACGTTTGGATACCATAACTTGATCAACAATTTGCAGGGTGCGGCAAACCGCCGCAGACCCGGAACGGATGGAACGTAAACTGTAACCCGCTAATGTTCAAATTAAAAAATCAAGTTATCAGGATGCGTAGATATGTTGCAAGAGAGCTTGACCGTTCACTCGCAGTCAGCGCTCAGTTCCCCTCTGAAGACCGGGTTAAACTCGCTGCTGGAGTTACCTACAGGATTCACCCCCCCCTCAACAACAGCGACACCTATCGATGGCAAGTGATCCCGGAACCACCCTGCTTAAAGCTGTCGATGAGGTGAGGAAATAGAAATCGGCAGCAGGTATTATGAGGCTCGCGCAAGTCGCTTGCGTATCCAATAAACAATTACAGGCGCATATGCCTCAAGTTGACCCGGATTGTCACCGCGCCATTGACGAAGCAAGTTCTCAAGAATTGGTCTCGACAGATGCCCGCGCTTTCTTAACCCCTCAGTAAAGCCTTTCAATGCACTCACTCGATTTGTTCGCAGAAAAGATAGATTTAAGTTGAGCACACCCTCATTAAACTCGCCATCTTGCCGTCTTTGGCCGAGTTCCCGCGCTAATAATGGGTCTTGAGAAGCTATAGTGCCGTCGGGCAGGAACTGAAGGGACTCCTCTATTCTATGGTCAGGATTCGCCGGATTGCGTGAAAGTCGGCTATTGCCCTGGTGGGTGTCACAGTGCTGCCTTTCCAACGGCTGGCCTTCGTTCCCCAAGCAAGCACCAAGCAGGTTCCAGTAATCCAGTTGGTGCTCCGGAAATGGAGTCCGCGGCATCCAATGGGCGATCTTCATCCCACCTTGAGAAGCACGAATTCGGCCCCCACAAAAACAGCAAAGGCCGCGCTGCTCCTCTACCAGTTGGGTGCGGAGGGTATCTTTGTCACTGAAATTATCGTAATCTGCATGAGCCGTTGCGCGGTGTTGAACCAGACTGCGTGGTTCCGGCAACTTGGTTATCGCTCTCATTTAGTTCCCTGCAAAAAGCTGATGAGTGTCCGGTAATGGATTACCTCAGGGTCCTGCTCGCCAAGAATACTCTCCACCTCTTGCAGCATGAGTTGGGACCGTGAGAAATCCTCCTGGTCAATGGCGGCCGCAAGCTCGCCCAATTTGCGTTTGGTTCCGGCTTCGCGAGAAGAGCCGCCGCGCATCAATTCATCCAGCACCCGATCGGAATTGAGCCCGAAGGTTCGCGCAGGCGTTGACACCTGATCATTATCCAGAAACCGCACTTCGTCTCGTGCCACCTCACCAATAACCTGCGGTGAGTGGGAAGTGCAAACGAACTGAATGCCCGGAAAGGTGGCCTTCAAATCCGTGGCGACGCGCCGTTGCCATTTCGGATGGAGGTGTACATCCAGTTCGTCAATGAGCACGACACCAGGCGTCTGTTGAAGGACTTTGGGGAGCGGCTCGTCTTCTGGCCCAAGTTCGTCGGGGGGCACAAGGTAGTTGTTCTGGGTGACCGCCTTGATGGCCAGATCCGCGACCAGGGCCAGCATCATGCGCTGGCCGGCGCTGAGATTGTCAAAAGGCTGAGCGTTTCCTGCAATGGACAGGACGATTTGTTCTCGATCAGTATCGAACCAGACCTCGTCCGCCTCGGGCACGCAACGAAGGACTGCTCGCCGCACTACCTCAAACCCCGGACGCCATCGCCCGGCACGGTTTCCGCGCTCAATCGCCTCGCTCTGAAACCACTTTTGCAATTCAGGGAAGCGGATGCGCTCGCTGAAACAATCATAGAAAGCAGCCCACCGGCGCGCTCGCCCATTAGTCTTCGACTTCAACACTCGTTTATTTGAAGGCAGCCATGCCCGCCCGGCACCATAATAGGCCATTACCGGACACAAAAGCTTTTCCCCCTCCCCGTCGCGTTTATAGACCGCCTCGACAATTTCCAGCGCCCGAGTTGCCTGATTGTCATTCGTGGTATTGCTACCGCGATTTTGTCGCGTCCATTTTACGCCCTCCTGCCCTGCCAGGTTCCCGGTAGCGGTCACTGAAGCCAGCGGCATCTCTTTGAACTGAACCCGATCGCCCGCCAGACTTGGAACGAGGCGAATTTCGGTTTTGAGGAGGTGCCGCTTGCTGTTCTGCACCTCACTATCGGGGGGGCGCACCAGCCAAATGCCGGACGCCACCGCGAGCGCGTCCAGGACGGTGGTCTTACCTGCGCCATTCTCGCCTACAAGCAAGGTGAACTTCGGGTGGAGGTCGAAGGCCAGCTTCTCATACTTCTTGAAGTTCTCCAGTTCGAGGCGGTCAATTCTCATAATGTTTCCAATCTATTCTATGGCCTCGGCCAGCGTTCCGCACGGCCAATTTTCCTGTCACAGCGGCGGTAATAGTTGCGAAGGCAATGGCCCGAAAGGACACCGTGCCTAAAGCAGGCCGAACACATTTGCCGCGGCCCATGACAAAAGACCGCGGGGCTCATCTGCGGATCCCCATTCTCGTCATCTTGCTTGCCCACTTCTCAGTCCTCCCGTAGTTTCCTCCCAACCAAAATGGAACATGGCCTAATAATTGATATTGCCATTTGTGTTATTGCCGCCTGGGTGATTGGAGTTGCCTGCCAGGTGGGCCGCCAACCGCTCTTGCTGGCTTACCTGCTTGCCGGTTTTGCCATCGGTCCGAGCGGCTTCAAGTGGGTCACCAATCCGGAATCCATCCGCACCATCTCAGAAATAGGGCTGGTCCTGCTCCTGTTCATGATCGGGCTGGAGATGGATCTGAAGAAAATGTTCACGGCGGGGAAGGCCCTGACCATTACTGCGCTTTCACAGATCTTCGGCTGTATTCTCCTCGGATTGCTTTTCTTCAAGTTCACGGGCTTCGCCTCGGATTGGCTGGAGACCGTTTATCTGGCGGTTGCGGCGGCAATGAGCAGCACCGTCATTATCATCAAGCTTCTCTACGACAAGCGGGAACTTGAAACGCTGGCGGGGCGAATCACGCTCGGAGTGCTGGTGTTGCAGGACTTGGTTGTGATTATGTTCCTGGCCATCCAGCCGAACCTAAAGAATCCGGCTGCGGCTCAACTGGCGCTGGCGTTTGGAAAAGTCCTGTTGCTGGTCGGCGTTGGTTACTCGGTGAGCCGCTTTCTATTGCCTCCCATTTTCCGATTTGTCGCGCGTCAACCCGAGCTCGTTTTAGTAGGGGCGCTGGCTTGGTGTTTCGCCCTCGGCGGGCTGGCTGAGGAACTTGGGCTCTCCCGCGAGATGGGCGCTCTGATTGCCGGGATCATGGTTTCAACGTTCCCTTACACGCTGGATGTTGTAGCGAAAGTGACCAGCATCAGAGACTTTTTCGTGACCTTGTTCTTCGTCGGATTGGGCATGAGCATTCCCGTGCCCACACTCAGTCTGGCCCTGGGCGCTCTCATATTCAGCCTCTTCGTCGTTGGGTCCCGGCTGCTGACGGTTTTCGTCCCGTTGTATCGCATGAAGATGGGGCATCGGATCAGCCTTTTGCCTGCCATCAACATGTGCCAAATGAGTGAACTCTCCCTGGTGCTGCTTACGATGGGCAAGCTGGCGGGGGATGTTTCAACGAATACGATCAGTATCGCTGCGTTTGCCTTTGCCTTCCTCGCGGTGGATTCGACCTACGCAATCCTGAAGAGCGAAGCCATCCTCAGGAAAACCAGCCCATGGCTTGCTCGCCTTGGCATGCCCGACCTCCCAGCCAGCACCGCGCCAGCCGGTGAAGAGCATAAGACTCCAAGCATCTTTCTCCTGGGCTTTTCATGGACCGCCAGCTCGCTGCTGGAACAGATCACCTTGCGAAAGCCAACGCTGCTTCCTGAGCTGCGTATTATCGATTTCAACCCGCAGGTCCACGAGAAGCTATACCGCAGGGGTGTTCAGGTCGTTTATGGCGACATCAGCCAGCGCGACGTATTACTCCACAGCGGGGTGAGCGAGGCTAAAATTGTCATTTGCTCCCTCCCAGACATCATCCTCAAAGGCACCAGCAATTTGCGGTTGCTGCGGCAACTCCGTGAAGTAGCCCCGCAAGCATGCATCGTCGTGAATGCCGAACGGCTCGCCGACGTGCCACAGCTCTATGCCGCCGGAGCGAACTATGTGCTCACCCCGCGCTTGCTGGAGGCGTCTGAACTGCTCAGCCTGGTCGAGGCTGCCGACAAGAATCTGCTCGAAGAAAAACGCAGGTTCCAAGCCGAACTCCTGGAGGATCGCAACGAAGTTTTGCCTTAACATGGATACAAAAATCAATTCAAAGAAAGCTCTCGTGGAAGCCGTCCGCGCTGCAACCGCAGTGGGCGCACTCATGCGCCGCAACCTTCATAGCCCTAAGCGAGCGAATGAAGTCACCCAGCATGATATCAAACTGGAACTGGACGTCCGTTCCCAAAAACTCATCGAACGCATGCTGCTCAAGGCGTTTCCCCATATTGCAATCCTTGGAGAGGAAGGGATTGCAGGCGACCAGCAGAGCCCGTTGCGTTGGGTGGTTGATCCGATCGATGGAACCGTCAACTTCGCCTATACCATTCCGCATGCGTGCGTCTCGATTGCCTTGCAGCAGAGAGTGGAATCAAGCCGGGAAAAGGCGGATTATCCAGATGGCTATAACACCCTGTTAGGCGTGATTTATGACCCGTTTTGTGACGAGCTCTGGACGGCTGTGCGTGGACAACCCGCTCGTTTAAACAAACGGATAATCCATGTTAGCCAGCGTGCAAAGCTTGCTGAAGCGGTAGTGTCGGTAGGCTTTTCGAAAACGGATGAGGTTCTGTCGGCGATGCTCCCCTTCTTCGGAGAACTGGCTCACAAGGTTCGCAAGATCCGGATCATGGGCGCAGCGGCTCTAGCGCTGAGCTACACCGCATCGGGCCGCTTCGATGCCTATGTTGAGCGCGGGGTGCGCCTGTGGGATATCGCGGCCGGTGGACTGATCCTCCAATGCGCCGGAGGCGAGTTCTGGCATGAACGGGTTGGCGAGGACCATTACTATCGCATGGTAGCATCCAACGGATTGCTGCGACGCAAACTCAATGTGCGCTGGTAGTTCGCGTATACGTATGAGATCGCACCTACCCACTCTTGCCGCGATTTATGTAGTTCTCGGATTGGTTGCCTTCGGGTGCCGCTCGCAACAACAGGATCTGACGCCGGTCCTCATGGCTCACCTTGAATCCTACGGGGCAAGGCTAACTGTCACAAACGGTCTGCCTTCTCTGCAATGCAGATGGTCACTTCAAAAAGACACTAATGGGTTTCAATGTGTAGCCTGGGACTTGTCATATGACAAACTCGAGGGGGTTCTTCTCGATGCGTTCGGCGGTCAGGGCATTCCCTCTCGAACTCCTGGGGGTCGAAGATCGTGCCAATTTACGGCTTCTACTGTTGGAGTGGCTGTGATTACGATGGATAAAACAAACTCGGTGAAAATTATCTGTCTTCGAGGGGTAACGAACTGGGACGTTGGCAACTTGTCCAGGTAGCCCCAGATGCCAGGAAGAATATCACATGAACAAGGCAAGCCACAAAGAAAAGCTGAAGAAAACCGGATAGAGACTGAAGCCTCGCCGGTTTCTCGGGTTTGCTCATGTTGCGCTTTCCTGTGCCATTACCGGATAGCCAAATCTTTAGCCACTCGCTTCCAAAGCGTGAGAAAGCCGGTCGCAAAATCCTGCGGCCGGTCCGCGGTCCACCGGTTGATCTCTTCGACTGCGAGCCAGCGGCCTTCGGAAATCTCTTCGGCTTGCAGCACAAACGGTCCTTCGCTCTCACACCGATAGATCCAAAGATGTTCCTGGTCGGTCTCAGGCGATGCCTTGAGCTTGAAAAGTCGTTCTGGCGCCTTATCAGGGACCAACCCAAGTTCCTCTCCCAGTTCGCGGATAGCGCTGGCATCGTAATCTTCCCCGGCATCCACGTGGCCTGAGGATGAAGAATCCCACAGTCCGGGTTGACGATCCTTGAGCAGGGAACGTTTCTGAAGGAAGACTTCTCCCCGCCGATTAAAGACGAGGATGTGAACTGCGCGATGCGTCAAACCCAACCGATGAACCTCACTGCGGGCCATGCGGTCAATCACCTCGTCTTCGTCATTTACGACGTCAAAGATTTCCTCACTCATACGTTTACAAATTTCTCCAAGGCTCGCCGCTGGCGTGTGGACGGGCTGACCCCAGGCCGGGAGGCTTTAAGTTTCGCCAGGGCATCCGCCGCAGATTCAGCATGCCCACTCTTCACCATCCACGCCGCCGCTACAACGGCGCTGCGGCCATGGCCCACCGCACAGTGAACAAACACAGGCCCGCTCTCCAACCGCTGGGTGATGAACTCGACTGCCACCTCAAACTCATGGTGCGTTGGCGCGGTGCGATCCAACATGGGGAGGCATGCGTAACCTGGGTTTCTGCGGATAAATCCTGTCTCCGTGAATTCGCTGGTCAGGTCCAGCACAGAACGAATCCCCGCCTTTTCAAAGGCGGTTTGATCACTCGGAAGCAACCGTGCGCCTAAATAGACCCCCGGGGCCACTGAATCAAACGGGTGCTCCCTTACAATACAACGAAAGAGCGCGTATGTAAGCCAGTTCATTAGGTGATATGGCCAAAACAACAGGTAACTTGAGAAAATCAAGCGTCCATCACGGCGCTTTCCCAGAATGCCAGTCCAGCCAAACAGATAAGCGCAGCCCATCAGCAAGAAGCAGAGTCCGGCGCTCAAGGAAACATAGCTCCAGGGAGAACCCGTCAGGCAGACCCCGCCAGCGGCAAGTGCCATACCTGCCGTCAGGGAGAGAATCGCGAGCGGACTCATCGTGACGTGCCGTTCAAGGTGTTGAACTGTCGCCCTGCTTGACCGCAGCCAGGTAGCGCGTCAACGCAACGAAGGCTTTCAGGTCTATGCTCTCTGCGCGGGCCTGCAAAGAAAGACCCAAATCCGCGAATGCCTGGTTAACCACCTCGGCAGGCCAGCCTGTTTTCAGCAGTTTGGCCATCATCTTCCGGCGCTGGCAGAAGCTGGTCTTTACTATACGCACGAATAATGGTTTGAGTTCTACTGGCAGCAATTCAGCACGCCGCTGCAGCACCACGCAGGCAGAGTCAACATCGGGTTCCGGAAAGAAGCAGCTTGAAGGGATCTTGAACCATTGCACCGGTTCATAATCGAGTTGCACGAGCAAGGTTAAGACCCCGTAATCAGAATTCCCTGCGGGCGCCATCAATCGCTTCGCAACTTCGAACTGCAGGGTCACAACGATTCGGTCTGGTCCCGGCTTTGATAGCGCAAGCTCCACAAGAATAGGAGATGCCACAGAGTAAGGAAGGTTGGAAACCAGCTTCCAGCCACCCCACTGCCGGTCTTTCATGCGAAGATAATCCAGGGCGTCTTCATGTCGGAGATCCAGGCGTCTTGTCTGAATCTCTGTCGGATAACGCCTGCGCAAAACATCCACCAACCGGAGATCCTTCTCAAGGGCCAGCACTCGCTCAGATTTCACTAAAAGAAAGTCGGTTAACGGCCCAAGCCCGGGGCCAATCTCCAGGACTTTGTCACTTTCACGAAGCTCGGCCGCCTCAGCGATTCGTGATAGTTGGTTCTGGTCATGGAGAAAATTCTGACCAAGTGACTTGGTAAGCTGGATTTTCCCGCCAGCCAGGATTTCCTTCATTTCGGAAAGCTTCATAATTTTTCTATCAACTGCAAGAGTGCGTCACAGGCACCATCTAGTTCGCGACGCCCTATAATTAATGGTGGAGTAAAGCTCAATACCTCAGCGCACTCGCCTTCTGGCAGCAGAATGAAGCCACGTTCGAGGAGCACTTTGGTAAGCCGCAGGACGGTTTTAGTATCGGGCGCATTCTCACGGGTTCGAAACTCCAAACCGGCTAACAAACCCACTCCACGCGCTTCCATGGTATCCGGATGCAACGCTGCTATATTCGACAGTCGTTTCAACAAGTGCGCGCCTGACGTGGCGCTGCGTTCGATCAGTCCGAGCCGTTCGATCTCAGTGATCTGAGCTAAAGCCATCGCGCAACCCACCGGATGTCCCAGGAATGTGCTCGTATGGATCGCCTCGCCATCGGATGGCGGCCATGCTCTATCCATGAGATCTGCTCGCCCAACACAAGCAGATAGGGGAAATCCTCCCGTCAGCGCTTTACCCAGACAAATCAGATCAGGAACAACACTCTCATCCTCACACGCGAACCATTTGCCTGTTCGACCAAACCCGGTATAGATCTCATCCAGGATCAGAAGCACGCCATGGGCGTCACAGCCGCGGCGCAGCATCGTCAGAAAACCCGGAGGTGGAATTCGGACCCCTCCCCGAGCCTGAACCGGTTCAACCAGTATCGCTCCTGTCTTGCCCAGCCTTAACGCTTTCTTGAGCTGCTCCTCAAGTCGTGGCAACTCGTTTGGCTCTCCGGGAAACGGCACTAACTTTGCGAACCGTTTCAACTGCGATCTAAACGGGCCCCAGAAATGTTCCCGATGCGTTACATTCAGCGCACCGTAGCCGACGCCGTGGTAAGCCCCGGTAAACCCTATGATTCCAGAACGACCGGTAGCGAGGGCTGCGGTTTTCAGCGCGGCTTCCACTGCCTCAAAACCTGAGTTGCAGAAAATCGTTTTGCCATGCAGACCTCGATTCCATCGTTCGAAAGTCAATCGGCTCAGTGCCTGGGCCAGCCTGGCTTTCAGCGCATGCGGATGCACATCGCCCATCGCGTGAAGCAACCGGTCCATCTGCGCTTTGCCAGCGTTGACAACCGCGCGATTCGAATGACCGGCTGCCGCGACACCGAAGGCGGCTGTCAGATCCAGATACTTGCGTCCCTGCGCGTCCCAAACCCACACCCCGCGAGCCCGTTCCCACACGATAGGCCACCCTCCGCGCTTATCAATGTACGTGATGTTTTGCGATTCATACCGCCGCAGAAGATTCAAGGTTTGGCGCGTTGTCATTGGTGTAATCACACGCCTTTCTGGTCCGGCGCCCAAATTACTTTGTGCATTTGCAATTGGAAGCGCACGGGCAACGCATCCGCTATAATGCGCTCCACCATTTCCAACCGGGATATTGGATGCGAACCCTCGGGCACCGCCTTCAACGCGGGGTCTCGCTGCTCCGGAGAAATAGGATGCACCCAGGAGAACAGCACTGGGCACACCTGCTCCAGGCCATGCTCACGCACCTGCTGGCTCGCCCACTCATAGTCTTCCCGCGTGCCGATCACGAACTTGATCTCATCGGTTGGTTTTAGGGCTTCCAGATTTGCCCATCGATTACGGTTCACCTCACCGCTCGAAGGACATTTGAGATCGACGATGCGCTTCACACGAGAATCCACCCCAGTGATATCCAACGCGCCACTCGTCTCCAATAGAACGGTGTAGCCGCGGTCACAAAGCTCGCGCATCAGCGGTAGCGCGTTCTTTTGAGCCAGCGGCTCGCCGCCTGTTAATTCCACAAGCGGCAACCGTGCTCCTACGCCTCTGGTTTCCCCTCCCTGCCCTCCTGCATAGGGGCTGGCAAGTCGATCCACTTCTGCATGAATACCAGCCAGGTCCATCGTCTTCCCACCCGTAAACGCATAGGCACTATCACAATAGGAGCAGCGCAAGGGGCATCCAGTCAGCCGGATGAAAACGCAGGGCAACCCGGCAAAGGTGCTTTCCCCTTGGAGGCTCAGATAGATCTCGTTGACCAACAGCGTTTGGCGCATCGCCAAGAGGTTAACCGTAATGCGGCTGGTTTTGAACTTCCAAATTTATGGAACAGGCGACAACTAATTTTACATTCACTTTTTCTCAACCTCCTTTATAGTTCTCCCCATGGAAATCTATAATCATCCCACGTTCCAAATGGCGTGCGACCAGTTCGACCTCGTGGCCGACCTGCTCGAAATCCCGGAAATCGAACGTGACCGATTGAAATATCCGAAACGCTCAATGACCGTGGCGTTGCCGGTTCGCATGGATGATGGATCGGTCAGAGTCTTCACCGGACACCGTGTTCAGCATCACCTGACTCTCGGCCCCACAAAAGGCGGCCTCCGGTTTCACCCGGATGTCACCCTGGGTGAGGTGGCAGCTCTGGCCATGTGGATGAGCTGGAAATGCGCCCTATGTGGCCTGCCCTACGGCGGCGCCAAAGGCGGCATCACATGCGACCCGAATAAGCTCAGTATCAAAGAACTCGAGCGGTTGACCCGACGCTACACGCAGGAAATGATCCCGTTCATCGGGCCGCAGATCGATGTCATGGCACCCGATCTAGGCACTAACTCGCAAGTTATGGCGTGGATCATGGATAGCTACTCCGTTCACATGGGCCACAGCGTGCCCGGCATCGTAACCGGCAAGCCCCTGGGATTGGGCGGCTCACTTGGACGTCGCGAAGCCACAGGCCGCGGGGTCGGCTATCTTGTCAATCGAGCCACAGATACCCTCGGCATCGACATTGGAAAAGCCACCGCAGCCATTCAGGGCTATGGCAATGTCGGTTCCATAACAGCGCTGTCGCTCGCTCGCTATGGCGTAAAGGTGATCGCCATCACCGATGCACAAGGTGGGGTGTATAATTCCGAGGGCCTGAATCTTTGGGAACTCGAGAAGCATGTCGCCGCTAACCGGACGGTTGCTGGCTTTCCGGAGGCTGAATCCATCGCCAATCAGGAACTCCTGGAGATGCAGTGCGATATCCTGGTCCCCGCGGCTTTGGAACGCCAAATCACTGCGCAGAACGCGGCAAAAATCAAGTGCCGCATCCTGGCTGAAGCAGCCAATGGCCCGACCACTCCCGAAGCCGATGTGATCCTGAACCAGCGTCCGGAGGTTTTTGTCATACCCGATGTGCTCTGCAACGCCGGTGGCGTCATTGTCTCCTATTTCGAATGGGTGCAGGATCTGCAGAGCTTCTTCTGGAATGAGACGGAAGTTGTGGACAAGCTGTTTCGTATCATGGAAACCGCCTACACGCAGGCTGTGACGCTGAGCCGGAAGCAGAAGATTCCCATGCGCATGGCGGCGCTTAGCCTGGGCATCAAACGCGTCTTGGAGGCTAAACGGACCCGCGGGCTGTTCCCGTAAACCGCGTCTCTAGACTTTTTGGTAATCGCGCAAGAACGGGAGTTTATCCCGGTAACGCACCAGCGAGCTCAGGTCGATCGTTCCCTGAGCCCAGCCCGCTTGATCGCCGGCATCCGAGAGGATGTCGCCCTGCGGGTTGATCAACACGGAGCGCCCGGGATACGGATAGAGGGGATCGGTGCCAACCCGGTTCACCCCGAGCACATACGCCTGATTCTCAATTGCCCTGGCCTGTAACAGGCGTACCCATTGGGCCGCCCGCGTTTCGGGCCAACTCGCGATCACCAGGAACAGCTCAGGCGGCGCTTCACCATGCGATAACGCTGCACGGAACAGCTCTGGAAAACGCAGATCGTAGCAGATCAGCACGCCCACCGTAATGCCTTGCCATTTAAACGTGGCATGCCGTTCCCCCGCCCGATACGCCTTGTGCTCGCCCCCTGGAGAAAAGGGCCGCATCTTGGTATACTCAATCACGCGCTCGCCTTGGGGATTGAACACCAGCGCCTGGTTCCCCGGTTTCTGATCGCCTTGTCGAATGGCGGCGCCCCCCACGATCCAGACATTGTTCTCGCGGGCTGTGTTTGCCAGGAAACTGGCTGTCGCTCCGTCGGTGCCCTCGGCAATCCCATCGGAATTCATGCTGAATCCGGTCGCAAACAGCTCCGGCAAAACTACCATCGCCCCCGGAGCTGGGTGCAACTCCTGGATCATGCGAGCCACGGTCTTAAAGTTAGAGGTCTTATCCTCCCAACCGATATTGAATTGGCAGCCGTAAACGTTCATGTCGCGTGTATCCACCATGACGGGACGCCAGGCAGAGTTCAATCCATTTGTGAGAAACACGGATGTTCCAGGCTGGGACGCTCACCCAGAGGCTGCCATTCTCAGTCTTAAGGCTTACCTCGTCGGGTCAACAATTCGGCCAATAAACAAAATGGTACCGCTGCCGTTTTCGCGGATTAGGAAAAGGAAAGGATGATCCACCAGGAACCGACCGGACGTGCTTTTTGTCTTCACGACAGCTACCGTCACCGCCGCCGCTTCGGTCCCAGATTCGTTCACTTCCAGGAAGGCTTTGTGCATGACTTCACAAATAAACAAGTTCCTTGTGCCATCCATCCCGCTGAAGTTCGCAGACGCACTGAATGGCGATGCCATGCCCATCGATGTCAACTCTGGCACCAGGTCCAGACGTTGCGTCGTATCGAACCTTGGCAGCATAACCCGGGTCTTGCTCTCTCGGGCTTTATCAAGCTCCGCAAACCACAACTTCAGGGTTTCGGGGGTAAGTCGTTTTTCCATGCCCTCCAAGTCTGGCCCGTCTCCATCCTCACCATACCAAGACTCGGGAAGAAGGATGATCATCGACAAGTCCTTCCCCGAGTAGGGCATTTCCAACAGCGCTACTGAACCATCTTCGCTGTGTGCCGTCTTGAAATCTCCCTTTTGACTCATCATTGGAACGGTCACACTTTCAGTGCCTGATATGTGAAACTGCCCCGGTTTGGTGTCACTCGCATCGAATTGCTGCTGCCACTTGCCTTTAAAATAAAGCACATCGCACAAGGCCAGCCGCGTTGATGGGTCCAATTGGCCTTCTGCGGCCAGTGATGCAATCCTCCCGCCGGTCTTTTGTTCAACCCATCGGTTGATGCCCTTGACCGCGTCTGCCGATCCATTCCTGAAATCGACGGACCTGGCCTCTGCAAAGTAGTTCTCCTTGATCAACCGGGAGAATTCCGGTTTAAGCGGATAATCCTTTTGGCACCAGACAGAATTGGCCGCTTGCAGCGTGATGCGATTCCAGCGCTGAATGTCCTCCATGCGACCAAACAACGCTTGGAAAGCAAGATGCGTATCTTTCTCAGGCAGGGTGAGATGCAACACCTGTCTCATCTCCCTTTCGGTGTCGCCGCGCGCTCCAGCGCTCGTCATCGCCAGACCGGCAGAAATGCTGAACGGCGAGAAGAAGATATTGCCCGGACGCTCCTTGAGCTTTTGATATAAATCCAGCGCGAACGCAGTGTTCCCCTCAACAGCGGATCTTACCTCAGACGAAGGTGTAAAAGGAATCGGCGCGGCGGGAAGGTTGAGAACAATGGCACCGGCCACAAGCGCCGTGGCGAAAAGCCAGAGACCAGCCTTCAAAAGTGGCCTTCGCGGTTCTGTAACCGATTCTAAAGAGAGTCGCAGTA
This sequence comes from uncultured Verrucomicrobiota bacterium, assembly GCA_942493075.1. Lineage (GTDB taxonomy): Bacteria > Verrucomicrobiota > Verrucomicrobiia > Limisphaerales > UBA8199 > JBBQYD01. Next base: position 3,303,568 of record OW818681.1, read on the forward strand.
TCCTCCTTGCCCAGTAGATCAGTCCTCCCCACATCGCTCCGAGCACGAGGATAGCGAGCAGCAAACAAAGGATGCCTGTCACGACATGATTCACTTTGCTGAAGAAAAACAAAAATGTCCCGAGGGTTCGCCACATTTCCGGCGGGACTCGAATTGAGTTTCAAAGTTGTCGCTCATAACTGGAGTGGTATGCGAGTCGGAGCCGGCCCCCGGAGCTTCTTTTTGTTGCAGCAGGTCCTGGCACCAAGACCGGTCGCGTTTAAACCACCCTAGCCCAATGGTGTGCTCAATGTAAACACCCTTTTTCCACCCGTGATGGCGCGGGGTGTGGTTAAAAGTGGGTGAGGGGATGCTGAGTTCTGTCCGGTGTCGGACAGGTAACCGAGTTCGTCCGCTTCGAAGCCCCTGAACAGGGGCGACCACTGGAACTCGATAATGTGGTTCTTCTTGACCTACGGCACCGTACGCATAGAAAGTCTGGTATGTCACTAATCAAGAGCCTGGCGCCAGTCTTGTTGGCTTCTGTGATCTCCACCTCGGCTGAGGTTACGATCAAACCTGAAGGAGACCGCCTGCAAGTCTCAATCGACGGGCAACTCTTTACCGAATACCACCACACAAACGTTCCACGCCCTTTTTGCTACCCGGTTCTGGCGCCTGGCCAGGTGGCAGTTACGCGCAACTTTCCGATGAAACAGGTGCCAGGTGAGCAAAAGGATCACCCGCACCATCGCTCGCTTTGGTACGCTCATGGCAGTGTCAATGGTCACGATTTCTGGAGCGAACAGGGCAAGTTTGGCCGCATAGTGCATCGCATGTTCTTGAAGACTGAATCGGGTCCCACAGCCGCTGTGTTAAAGGCGGCGAATGACTGGGTAACCTCGTCCGGCGATTTGCTGTGTCAGGATAACCGAGAATTGGTGTTTTCGTCCTCAGGAAAGGGCGCGGAAGAGATTCGCCAGATCGACTTCTCCATCACCCTCATAGCGAGCCAGACGAATTTGGTGTTAGGTGACACGAAGGAGGGCACAATGGCGATTCGCATCGCTGAATCGATGCGGCTCAAGGGCGGCTCAAATCAAGGGCACATTCGAAACAGTGAAGGACTCAGGGATGACGCCACCTGGGGAAAGCGCGCCAATTGGTGTGATTATTTCGGGCCTGTAGATGGTCAGATAATGGGTATCACCATTCTCGACCATCCGACGAACCCGGTCCATCCCACATGGTGGCATGTCCGCGATTACGGGCTATTCGCGGCCAACCCCTTTGGAAAACACGATTTTGAAGGATTAAAGGATCAACCAACCGCAGGCAACCTTTCCCTCAAGAAAGGCGAACGAGTCACTTTCCGATACCGGTTTGTCTTTCATAAGGGCGAAACGAATCCGGACCAGGTAGATGCCTGGTTCAAAGATTTCGGCCAAAAGCCCTCTGTTAACTAACCGGGACGAGTGACACTCTCTCGCCTTTGTCGTTGCGGGTGATTCCCTGGGCGCGGGGGTCGAGTGTTAGAACGCCGTCAACCAGAAACGCGTATCGGTGATGACCGTGCTTGAGTTCCATGGTTATCAACCATGAGCGGTCTGTCATTTGTTTCATGGGATTGGCCGCCGGGTCCCAGTTATTAAAGTCACCAACCAGGCTAACCGCCTTTGCCTGCGGGGCAATGCAGGCAAAATTAACAGCCCGGAGTGGCTTGTGATAATTAAAGGAAGGCATAGTTACTTCAAAGCGTTCTGCAAAATTGTCAGTGCCGTTCGGCGGGTTTGCTCCGATTGAGCTTCCAGACAACGATAACGGTCAATCCAGCCGGAGGTTGATTCGTGGCGTTCGCGCCACAGGGTCTTGAGCACACGCTCGGTGCGCTCCACCTGTTGCACGGCTGAAGAGAGAGATTCCCCTTCCTCCGGCAAATCTGTGATATCACCCACAAAGAAGCGGCTGATTTTCTTCCCTCGAAGGACAGCCTGCAGGAGCATCACAACAGTCTGTTCGTAGGGATACCAACGGTCCGCCAAAATCTGCCGCAAGAATTCATGTTTCAGCGCGAAAAATTCTGACCGCGGCCTTTCAGTAAACTGCCGTATTTCATGGGCCTCATCGGGAAACCAGGTGTAAAGCAAGGCGAACGTGCCGTAGGTATCGATGAGTTGCTTGGAGTGGCCATGGTCGGTGGCGATCTCCCCCACGCAAAGGTCCTGATCCAGTTCCAGAATGATCTCGGGCAAATCGTGCAAACGGCCCAGCACTTCCTGTCCAATCGTAGAGCCGTAGTTAAAATCGCCTGGAATCAGCCAATAAACATCCCCAGGCTCACCCCGCTCGGAGGCTGTTCCCAACCCCGCATACCACATCTGGCAGGTATCTACGCACCAGCAGTCCAGCACTTCAGAATGTTGCTCAACGATGCTCTTGCGGAACTCTTTGAACTTCGCGTCTTTCTGCTGTGCGAAATGGGTCTTCCGATCCATGATCGTCAGCGGTCGGCAGTACCTGGCCTTGTCGCCATTCAGCTTTGCGATCAACCGATACAGGGCCTCCAGATCTGAGTAATGCTCAGGCTGTTTGAAGGGATAAATGATGATCGGATGGATCTTACCGCGCGCCAGCGGTGCCATCTTCCCTTTTGTTCCCTCTGTCTTTGATGCGGTTTGGCCCATAATCTGATTCGTTGTTGTTCCCCTCGATTACGACCCTCCCCGCAGGGACGGAACGTAACGAGATCAACCGGGCTTTGGACAACCAGGACGCCCGGTCATTCGATTATTAAACGCCACAGCCTCCGAATACTTTACACCTGTGCCGCCAAAAATGTCCAAGGCGGAGCCAATCGTCAAATCGATCCTCCCCTGCCCCAGGGTCTGGACGGTATTTAGATCTTCCAAAGACCTTGCGCCACCAGCATAGGTTGTGGGAATAGGCGCCCATTCGCCCAGAAACTTGATTAAGTCCTCGTCTATACCCTGGCAAAGCCCTTCTACATCTACAGCGTGCACCAGGAACTCGGCACACCACTGCGCCAGATCCTGCAACGACTCCCGCGTGACGGTCACCTCGGTAAACTTCTGCCAGCGATCTGTGACCACAAAATACTGTCCATCCCTTTTCCTGCAGCTAAGGTCTAGCACCAATCGATCCCGTCCCACCACCTGGTGCAGGCGGCGCAGGCGTTCCATATCGATGGCGCCGCTGTGGAACACCCAGGATGTCACAATCACATGTGAAGCACCCGCATCGAGCCACTCTTTGGCATTGTCAGCGGTTACCCCTCCGCCCAACTGCAAGCCCATGGGGTAGGCCTGCAAAGCTTCGCGTGCCGCCTCGTCATTTCCAGCTCCCAGCTTGATAATGTGCCCGCCCTGGATGCCATCGCGCCTGTACAGCTCCGCATAGTACCCGGCAGGACGTTCCGAGATGAAATTCGTGCGCGGCCCACCCGGTCCAGCTTCCAGGGTGCCGCCCACAATCTGCTTCACTCTGCCCTCGTGAAGGTCTATGCAAGGACGAAACATCTCAAGCAGCGTAATTTCCCTATCCAATTGTGCAAAGCACCTTTTTCCTACCGGAAGAGCCAAGCAAGCAACGGAGCGAATGCCAGGCTCGGAAGATAATCGGCTACTTCGATCTTCTTAAGCTGCAACACGATCATCCCTACGCAGAATACAAGCATCCCACCTACGGCGTTAACAGGGTCGATAAGGCTGTGGGCCTCCAGAAATGGGCGCAGGAACTGGCTCGCAAGAAGGTAAATGGTCCCTTGGAATGCGAGAACTGAGATGACCGACAGGACCATGCCCCAGCCAAACATCATGACGAAACCCATGGCCGCGAGACCGTCTATAACCCCTTTCACTATCAAGGGGTAGAAGTAATCCGATAAACCATCCTGGAGGGCTCCCAGAATCCCAAGCGGTGCCGCGCAAAAAAGAACAGCGCAGACCTTGAAGCCTTCGCCTGGACCAGGCTTGGGTCCCTTTGCAACCGCTTCGATCGATGTCCTGGCACTCGCCCCCAGCCGGTTTGAGGTTTTCTGTAAGCGCATCAGCCGTCCACAGATCTTCCCAAGCATCAATGCAACGATCATGATCAGCACCTGGCGCAAGACCTGCAAGAAAGAGCCGTTGATGCTTATCCACGTCAGGCGCAGACCGTAGAAGATCGTAAATGCACCGATCGCCAGCTTCAGAAACGCCTCGTTGGCTGCTGAGATTCCTTTCTTCCGGATAAGCCCAGCAATCGCCCCCGCCAGGATTCCCGCCACGTTAATGATAGTTCCCACCATGCAAGCGGACTCAACCATGGTTCGGCGCGTTCGCCAAGCAGATTTCGCTGTCCTTTGAGAATCTGAGTAGTTTACCCCAGTTTCCATCTGCGCCGGCACGCATATCCTCTGATCCGAACGGGAACTCAGGCTTATCGAAAAACGACTTCGCATTCTAATGGTCGAGGACGAGGAGCGCGACGCAGCCCTCGTTGAGCATACTCTCAGAACCGGTGGATTCGCCTTCACAGCCACAAGGGTGGAATCGGAGGAAGAGTATTTGTGCCAACTGGATAAATTCAGGCCCTCGGTGATTCTATCGGATCATGGGCTGCCTACTTTTGACGGCTTTACCGCCCTCTCAATCGCTCAGAAAAAGGTTCCCGATGTGCCGTTTATTTTCGTGACCGGCTCACTGGGTGAGGAGATGACTATAAAGGCGCTCAAGAGCGGTGCCACCGATTTTGTGCTGAAACATCAACTAGCAACGTTGCCTCCGGCTATCCACCGGGCTTTGCGCCAGGCACAGTTCCGGGTCGAGCGCCGCAAAGCCGAGGAAGCACTCCACTCGAGCGAGGAGAACTACCGCGGGTTGGTCGAACTTTCGCCGGATGCCCTGTTCGTCGTGAGTGAAGAGGAGATTGTGTTCGTCAACTCCTCAGGGTTAAAGCTTTTTGGGGGAGAGGACGCCTCTCAACTCATCGGCAAGCGGTTCACTGAACTTATGCCACCCGAACAAATTCCTGCCATGCGCGAGCAAGTGCAGCAAATGATCGAATCTGGAAAGTCGGTCACTTTCCGGGAGCAGCGGATGCTGTGCCTGAGCGGAAGCCCGTTGGACGTGGAGGTGGCGGCCGCGCCGTTGATTTATGGTGGAAAGCAGGCGGCACAGATCATTGTGCATGACATCAGCGATCGCAAGAGCTCAGAGGAGCAAATCCGGCGTCTAAACGTAGATCTCGAGAGGCGCGTCGCAGAGCGCACAGCGGAATTGGAGGCAGCCAATAAGGAACTGGAGGCTTTCAGCTATTCAGTCTCGCACGATCTCCGTGCTCCGTTGCGTCATATCGAAGGTTTCGTGGAAATTCTCGTTGCCACAAAAGGGCCGGACCTGGATGCCGAGACCCAGAAACTGCTCCAAACAATCGCGGAGTCGACAAAGCAGATGGGCCATTTGATCGATGATCTGCTGGCTTTTTCGCGCACGGCCCGAGCGGAATTGCGGTTCACTGGCGTCCGTTTGGCCGATCTCATTCAAGGTTGTTTGCGCGACCTGCAACCAGAGATTAAGGACCGCGAAGTCGAATGGGTGATCGCACCGCTCCCGGAAGTCCGGGGCGATCCCGCGCTGCTCCGCCAGGTTCTTCTCAACCTGCTCTCCAACGCGCTCAAATACACCAGACCTCGACATCCTGCGCGCATTGAGGTAGGCACCGGCGCAAACGAAAAGGAGCACGTCCTCTACGTAGCTGATAACGGAGTAGGTTTCGACATGCGTTACGCTCACAAGCTCTTTGGGGTCTTCCAGCGGCTCCATCGCGCCGCCGATTTCGAAGGCACAGGCATTGGCCTGGCCAATGTCAGGCGCATCGTTCATCGGCATGGCGGACGCACCTGGGCCGAAGGAGCACTCAACCAGGGCGCCACCTTCTATTTTACTTTGCCCAAGTAGGAGCCAGGTCAGAATTAAAGGCGGCGAGGGTCATTTCAAACTCTCGCCGTTTAAGTTTTCATCTTGCCTCAATGGCCCGGGCACGCTTTGCTAGGTGACGTCAAGAACCCTTAACTATGAAGAAGCTCAATATCGGCCTCGTTGGCTATGGATTCATGGGGCGTGCGCACTCGAACGCATTCCGAAAAGCTCCCAATTTTTTCGATCTCGAGTTCGAACCTGTCCTCAAGGCGGTCTGCGGTCGTGATTCCGGCAAAGTCGCAGAGTTTGCGCGGCGTTGGGGATACCAATCATGTGAAACGGATTGGCGAAAACTCATCGCGCGCGAGGATATCGACTTAGTCGATATAGCATGCCCTAACGACATGCACCGGGAGATTGCTATCGCCGCAGCCCGTGCGGGGAAAATGATTCTTTGCGAGAAGCCTCTCTCGATGAACACCCGGGAAGGCAAGGTCATGGTGCAGGCCGTCGAAAAGGCTAAAGTCCCAAACATGGTTTGGTACAATTACCGCCGCATCCCCGCAGTGACGCTCGCCAAGCAGCTCATTGACGAAGGCCGACTGGGCCGAATCTTCCATTACCGCGCCAAATTCCTCCAGGATTGGACAATCTCCAAGGACTTGCCGCAAGGGGGCGCCGGGCTCTGGCGATTGGACGCCAAGGTGGCAGGCAGCGGCGTAACCGGGGACCTTCTGGCACATTGCATTGACACCGCGCTGTGGCTTAACGGCAAAATGGATAAGGTCAGTGCCATGACCGAAACCTTCATCAAAGAGCGCAAACACAACCTATCCGGGAAGGTGGAAAAGGTTGGCATCGACGACGCCTGCTCCTTCCTGGCTCGGTTTGGCAACGGTTCGCTGGGCAACTTCGAATCCACGCGCTATGCCCGGGGCCACAAGGCGCTCTACACATTTGAAATCAACGGGGAACACGCCTCCATCTTCTGGGACCTGCACGATTTGCATCGCCTCCAATTCTTTGATCACAAGGATGAAAGCCGGCTGCGGGGCTGGCGCAACATTCACGTCAGTGATAGTGACCATCCCTATATGGATAAATGGTGGGTGCCAGGCCTCCAGATTGGCTATGAGCACAGTTTCGTGCATCAATTTGCCGATTTTGTCACAGGGCTGAGTTCCAAGGAACCCGCCCACCCCACCTTCCGGGATGCGCTCGACACACAGAAGGTTTGCGATGCCGTTCTAAGCTCCGCAAAGCAGCAGAAATGGCAAAAAGTCCCCTAGTGGATGGCAGGTCCACTCCGGCCTGGGTGGTTCCCCATCCAGGCCTTTTTCATTATGGGACTGGAGTAAACGGAGCTGTGCCTGCTTCCACTCGCCAGAATCGCGGATCGTCCGTCGGACGGCTCAGTTCTATTGCCGTTGGGTTGTTGGTCATTACAAAGGTCCCAACTGTTTCCCACGAGGCAGGGTTCGGAGAGCTGGCCGCCTGCACTTTGTAATAAAGGCCGTTGACGCCTGAAATCGTCAACTGGAGGGTCCCACCGATCGAGCCCAGACCAATGGCCGGACGCGGCGGCGGCTGAGGGGCCAGGTTGTCACTCAAGTCGGGCACCCCATTCTTATCCGAATCTGCCTCATCAATGATTCGCAAGGCCCAGCTTCCAAAAGTACCGCCGGGATTACTCACTTGCCCGCGATACTCCTTCGGCGACACCGTAGCTCTGACCAGGGTTGTCGCATCAAAAATGAAACTGACCTCAGCGTTAGTCCACATCCCGCTGCCTAGACTCAGAACATTGCAGGGATCGACGGAGTCTCGTGTCAGCTCGATTGGTCCCTTCAGGCGCGTTCCGTTGATGTGGAGGTCAATGGAACCAGCTACAGCGTCGCCTGCCCGAGTGTAATCCAGCGTACCTACCCCCTCAACAAGCTCGAAGGTGTGCGTAAAGGGCCCGTTTTTGCCCAAAATGTTATCAATCATGTACAACTCACAGCTCCCTTGAAGCGACCCTGCGGAGCGCGTCCATTTCATGCTCAGGATCCCGCCCAGCAAATCAGAATCATAGTAACCGATGGATTCAGCCGAGATCTCCCGCTCCGTTTCATAAAAGTCGCTCACGCCATTGCCGTCCGCGTCCTCAGCCAGGGGCAGATTAATTTCAACATAGCTCGGCACTGCCCACATGGATGCATCCTCGAAAATCAGAAAGGACCAATGCGTGGTCGAAGCTCCCGCCGGACGCGGCGCAATCTCTCTGTTAGCCTGGCGAGGGTCGTCCGTGCTGTAAGTTGAAAAGTGTATCTTGTAGACGACACCAAAGCCGCACGAGCATGCGCCGGTGTTCATCTTGATCGAATTATTTGCGATCTTGATTGCCGCGCTCCCGGCGGTGACCGGAATCGCTGAGAGCATCCAAGCCCATACGCAGAATTTCATCAATAAAGCTTTCATAACAATCCTCTGAGGTATGGGCATCAAACACCCAAAGTATTGGAAAGTCAAGACCTGCATTGCAGCACGGCTCCTGCAATGGCTCACACCCCGCCACTCTCCGAGTTAGCATCAAGTTAATTTCATCCCCAGCCGCTATCCTGTTGCAGTCCTTTTGATCGAACGTCAGAATTCCTTGCGTGAAGTTGCTTATCCATCTGGCACGTCCTGCGTTGGCCGTGGTCCTGCTCGCGGTCGCAGCAGCCCGTCTGGGTGCTGAAACGCCCGTCCCGGTCTTCAGCAAAGCACCTTTGACTACAGTCCCTTTCGCCAACCTCCCTCTTGGGTCGGTTAAGGCGCGTGGCTGGCTCCTCACCCAACTCGAGAACCAACGTGACGGCCTGACAGGTCATGCCGAAACTGTGATACCTGAAATCGGGCCGGATAACGGCTGGCGCGGTGGCAGTGGCGAAGGCTGGGAGAAAGGGCCCTACTACCTCAAAGGCCTGGTCCCCCTCGCATACACCCTCGATGATGACACGTTGAAAAAGCGTGCTCAGGGCTGGATTGACGCCATTCTCACCAGCCAGCAACCGGATGGGTTTTACGGCCCGGGCGAGCGCGACAAGGTGGATTGGTGGCCCCGAATGGTTGTAAATTGGGTTTTGCGGGACTACTACGAAGCTACAGGCGACCCACGTGTGCTCACGCATTTAGCCAACTACTACCGCTACATGGCAGCCAATCTGCCCAAGCGCCCACTCTTCGAGTGGGGCAAGACTCGCGCGGGAGACGAGTTGGAGATTGTCTGCTGGTTGTACAACAAAACGGGTGACCGCTCCCTGTTGGACGTCGCGAATCTTTTGCGACAGCAGGCGTGGAATTGGGTGGATATTTACAGCAACAATCGCTTCCAGCACAACGGCACGTTTTATACGTATCACAACGTTAATGTCCCCCAGGCGTTCAAGTTCCCGCTCATGAGCTTTCAATTGAGTGGAACTGCTACAGATCGGAATGCATTGAAACTGGGCTGGGAACACTTGGAACGCGATCACGGGCTCAGCTTCGGGATGACCTCCGGAACGGAGTTTCTCTCGGGCAACAGTCCCAGCCAGGGCACTGAAATGTGCTCGTTCGTCGAGCAGATGCTTAGCTTCTACATGGCCACCCGTGTCCTTGGTGAGGCGAGTTGGGCAGACCGTGCTGAGAAGATCGCGTTCAACGGAATGCCGGCTGGAATCACGAAAGACTTCAAGCAATACCAGTATTACACGTTGCCAAACGAGGTGATCTCGATCCCGGGACCTCAATCCTTCAACCAGGAGTATGACGACGCCCTAACGCCAGGCCCGCACTCCGGTTGCCACTGCTGCTGCTACAACCTGCACATGGGCTGGCCAAAATTTGTTCAACACGCCTGGATGGCCACCGCTGATGGTGGCCTGGCTGCCCTGCTCTATGGACCGACAGAAGTCAAAACTCGCGTCGGCAGCAACGATGTTACCATCACTACGACGAGCAATTATCCTTTGGAAGAAACGGTCAATTTTGCATTGCAGCTCGCTGGTTCAACGGAATTCCCCCTGCACTTCCGCATTCCCGGCTGGTGTTCACGTCCAAGCGTTAAGGTAAATGGCATCGCGCAAACCGGGATGAAACCCGGCAGCTTCTTTGTCATCAAACGCACCTGGCAAACCGGGGATCAGGTAAGTTTGGAGTTTCCCATGGAGATTTCCACACACACGGGCGTTTTGAAGACGGTTTCCATCGAGCGTGGTCCGCTGGTTTATGCCCTGAAAATCGGGGAAAAATTCACTCCACTCAACCAGGAACCTAACGGATTCCCTGATTTGAAATGCGAACCCACAACCCCATGGAATTTCGGCCTGGTGCTGAATCATTCGAACCCGGCTGCCTCATTTAACCTGGTTCGAAAAGCCATGCCATCCAATCCATTCCTCCTGGGTTCGGTGCCAGTGCAACTCACAGCAAAGGCCCGCCGGCTGCCATCCTGGACCCTTGCCCACAACGGCCGGGTCGCTTTTGATCCACCGGTCAGCCCAGTGGCTTCAAGCGAGCCGGAGGAAACTGTCACCCTTGTCCCCATAGGCGCTACCAAACTTCGCATAACAAGCTTCCCCTGGATCGGCACACCCGTTCCCCCGCCGCCAAGCTTCAAATGTGACTTCGACGATGGGACAATGAAGGATTGGGTTCTCTATGGCGGCAATTGCTCCGTGCGCGACGGTCGCCTTACCCTGGGACCCGACAACGGCTACATGACTACGGTCGTCCCTGGCCTCTCGTTCAACGATTTGTCGGTTGAAGCCGATATCACTATTGGTGATCGTGGGGATGGGGGGCTTATTCTCCGCGCACAAAAGATTTCTACGGGCGCGGACACTTATCTCGGTTATTACGTGGGTATCAAAGCAGGAACCAAACAACTGTTAGTTGGCAAGGCAGACGGGCATGGATACCAGAGCCTCGGCACTGAAGCCATTACAGTGACTCCGGGCCAAGCAACCCACCTGAAAGTCGTGGCTAAAGGCGATCACTTCGCCGTGTTTCTCGGCTCCTCCGACCAACCCGTCCATGAGTTCACCGACAGCACCTACACCAGCGGGACGATTGGGATTCGCGAATACGGTGCCAATCAGTTCGCAGCCGACAATATCTCTGCGCAACCTGCGACAGTCGTTCGCTGGCGCTAGGTGCACAAACATGGGCTGAGCGTTACGCGTGGGCCTGAGGCCCAACCCTGTTCGGGGTTGGGTATCCAGGGAACCCGGACCCAGGGTAGGTCGTTCCGCCTTCGCTACGCTTCGGCCTGGAGCTGACCAACCGCTGGGCTATGGGGCGCAGCCCCATTGGGCCCGTTGGGGCTGATCTGGATGCCGATATACCATTGTCGTTCAATCGACGATATATCCGGATCGCGGCTTCTGCTCTCCACCAATCCATCCCCCAACACCAACGGTGTTGCGTCCCAAAGCCCTGGGTTGCGACGCCAGTCGCTACCCTGGGTTCCACGTTCCGTTTTCCCACCAACCCCAACGCGGGTTGCGCCTCAAGCGTCAAACTCATCGAGAGTTGCAGGAGGCGGAACATTGATCCTTGCGATTACTGAGTATGCTATATAGAACCCGGTACGTAAACGTCCTAAGCCTCGCTAATACAACGCTAATCTGAGCTGCATCGTATCCGCGTCAGCGCAACCAGAAGGGTTGCCAAATAGTAGCCGGAGCGTCGGAGCGAAGCGAAGACCTCCGGGTCGGATAGGGAAGGAACAGCACCCCGGACACGGGGTGCCAGAAGCTTCGCTTCCTCATCTGCGGCCATCTGTGTCATCTGTGGATGAATTCCCGGGAGTAATCCACAGATGACACGGATTCACGCAGAGACTGCTCTGAAACGGATACGGCAATGCGAAACAAACTGAATGTCACGCCCAGAAGCCAAGGCTCAAAGGTTAAAAAGGAAACGGCACGCTGAGCACCCTCCAGTGTCGTGTCAGACGTCCTTGCCTGCGAGTTCGGGCGGCGTCCCGCCGCCCTGAGGCACAACCCTGTTCAGGGTTGGGTATCCAGGGAAACCGAACCCAGGGTAGGTCGTTCCGCCTTCGCTACGCTTCGGCTCGGAACGATCAACCGCTGGGCTATAGGGCGCAGCCCCGTTGGGCCCGTTGGGGCTGAACCGGATGCCGATATCACCATTGTCGTTCAATCGACGATGTATCCGGATCGCGGCACCTGCTCCGTGCCAATCCGTCCAACCCCAACACAAACGGTGTTGCGTCCCAAAGCCCAGCGACGCCAGTCGCTACCCTGGATTCCGCGTTCCGTTTTGCCACCAACCCCAACGCGGGTTGCGCCTTTTACGTCACCCTGTAGTAGGAGGATAAAAGCGAGCCCGATCTACGATCTATCGTCTTTACGGCACGGAATCCGGTCGCACAAAAGGACGCTTACCCGCAGAGCTTTCGAACCTCCTCCCTCAAGTTGAACCCCATTATTGGAGAGAGAGATTCCAGCGCCTCCTCCTCGCCGCACAGATTCTCCACAAAGGAAACCGCAATCAATTCCTTCACCTCGTCGCTTCCATCAACCAGACCGGACTCAATCTGCTCAAGCAGTCCCATCAGTATCTCCTGCGACTCCGGTTGAGTTGTCTGACGAATCGTAAACCTAGTAACGTCACCCATGAACACGTGCGGCAGCAAACCGTCATTGTCAGCAACGTGCGCGTCATAGGTGCTCTTCAGCTCAGGAGAACGTCTTAATAGTTGCTGGATAAAAGACTCAGTTGTCATATTCATTGAATTAGTTGCCTTTGAGAGCGTTCATTTCCCGTTTTCATCTGCGGCCATCTGTGTCATCTGTGGATGAATTCCCGGGAATAATCCACAGATTACACAGATTCACGCAGAGACCGCCCAAAACAGATACGGCACTAACAGATTCAATGTCACGCCAATAAACCGTAAGCGTCATGCCAGGCATCACTGTTCGATAGTACCGTAAGTGTTGTACTGTTTCGGTATGGCATCTACGATTGATTCTGATTCGAGTTCCCAATCGCTCATTCTCAAAACCAACAGCCGTGGGCATGTGCGAACGCCTGTTGAGCGCCAGCAGGCGCTGCTAGTTGAGTTTGATCGCAGTGGTCTTTGCGGTAAACAGTTCGCTCGTCTTTCCGGGATTAACTATTCAACGTTCCAGTATTGGCTCCAGCGCCGAAAGCTCATCTCAGGAAGTTCCGAGGCCGGCCCGAAAAAACAACAACTCACCTGGGTTGAAGCGATGGTGCAACAAGCCTCTCCAGCAGTTAGCAGCGGATTACTGCTTCACTTTCCTGGCGGAGCCCGCGCTGAGATCCTCAACCAGCAACACATCCCTCTTGCCGCCGCCCTGGTGCGCGCTTTGGAGAAGCCATGCTGACCTTCTCCGGCAGTCTCAAGATTTTCGTTGCCGTGGAACCCTGCGATATGCGCAAGGGATTCCAGGGTTTGTATGCGCTAGCCAGCGAGCGGCTCGGAGAGGATCCACGCCAGGGAGCTCTCTTTGTGTTTATCAACCGGCGCCATAATCGCATCAAGATCCTCTATTTCGATGGAACGGGTTTGTGGGTGATGACCAAGCGTTTGGAGGAGGGCACTTTCTCCTGGCCGAAATCCGTTGAGCCGGGCACGAGCAAGCTGGCGATCCGTCCCGAAGCGCTGGCTATGCTGACCGATGGAGTGGATTTGAAGGGAGCCAAACTGCGGCCCTGGTATGAGCGGGAAAGTTGACGGAAAGATCGCGAAAAAAGTTTATTAAGTCATTATATATTTTGAACATTTTCGGGGACTTTGCGTCTGATCTATTAACCGCAGATGACCCCGCGCGAAACACAATTAACCGAGCAACTGGAGCAGGCGCTCCAGCTCAATGTTTCGCTGCGGCAGGACAACGATTCGCTCCGCAAAGAGAACCAATTGCTGCGTGAAAAGATCAATCTGCTGCTCCGCCGGGTCTTTGGAGCCAGCAGTGAGAAGATGGATGTGGCGCAGCTTGAGTTACTGCTTTCAGGTGCCGAAACGGCGCAGCCCGCCACTGAGGCGAAAGTCGAAACTCCTAAACCCCAGCCACAGGTTCAGACAGTGCGCAAACCCAAGGCTCCGCGTCTGCCTGAGAACCTTCCTGTAGTTGAGGAAATCATTGATCCTGAGCCCGTCAAAGCAGCTCCGGAACAGTTTCGTCAGATCGGGGAGGAAGTCAGAGAGCAACTGGATTACGAGCCTGCTCGCTATTTTCGCCGCCGCCTGGTGCGCCGCACCTATGTATCCAGAACGGAGCCGGAGCTGGCTCCTGTGACGGCCCCTTTGCCGCCTACATTGCAGGAACGTTGCATCGCCACTCCGGCGCTGCTGGCTCATGTCCTGGTTGCCAAATACTGCGATCACTTGCCGCTTTATCGGCAGGAACAGATTTTGGCCCGCCGCCACGGCATCCATCTGCCGCGCCAAACACTGGCCCGGTGGGTGGAGCTGGCTTCGGACTGGCTCAAACCGGTGCATCAACTGATCAAGACAGGAGTCGTGGCCGGTGGCTATGTGCAGGTGGACGAAACTCCGATCGATTATTTGGAGCCGGGAGCTGGCCGGACCTTGAAGGGTTATCTTTGGACGGGCAGCCGTCCGGGAGGGGATGTATTCTTTGACTGGCATGCCAGTCGTGCGGGTGCATGTTTAGACACTGTTGTTCCGGTGAACTTTCAAGGCACCATTCAATGCGATGGATATGACGCCTATAATCGGCTGGCGCAACGTGCGGGCAAAGAGATCAAGCTGGCCTACTGCTGGGCGCATGTGCGCCGGAAGTTCAACGACGCGCTGGAAGGCACTCCCAGGACAGCAGGATGGCTGATCAAGCAGATCCAGCTTCTCTACCGGATTGAATCGAGACTGCGGGAACAAAAGGCAGGTCCGGCATTGCGCCAAGCCGTGCGTGCCAGCCAGAGCAAGCCCGTGGTAGAACGGATCAAGAAAGCGTGCGAACTGCTGGTGCGCAACAAACGGTTCCTCCCACAAGAGGCGATCTCTCGAGCGATAGCCTACGCCATGAGTCAGATGCCGGGTTTGCAGGTGTATTTGGAAGACGGCAGGATAGAGATCGACAATAATTTGGTGGAGAATGCTATCAGGCCAACTGCCCTTGGAAAAAAGAACTGGTTGTTCGTTGGCGAAGCAGAGGCCGGAGATCGCAGTGCCATCATCTACACCTTGATCGAGAGCTGCCGTAGGCGGAACATTGATCCTTACGCATACCTCAAAGACGTTCTCACACGCTTGCCGCAGATGACCATTCAGCAGGTCCCAGAAATCCTTCCCGGCGCCTGGGGCAAACCCACTCAGCAGCCTCTTCGCAAAGCATCATAACTGTCAGAGGCAAATAGCCTCTGACATCTACGACTCCCCGGACTCCTGTTGTCCAGTGGTGCTATAAATGACGCTTACAATAAACCAAGGCGCAAAGGTTAAGAAACGGCACGCGGGGCCACCCTCCGGTGTAGCGTCAGACGTCCTCGCCTGCGAGTTCGGGCGGCGTCTCGCCGCCCTCCTGTTCCGGCCTGGTCACGATGAGCCATCGGGCACAAACATAGGCACAACCCTATTCAGGGTTGGGTATCCAGGGAAACCGAACCCAGGGTAGGTCGTTCCGCCTTCGCTACGCTTCGGCCTGGAACCGACCAACCGCTGGGCCATAGGGCGCAGCCCCATTGGGCCCATTGGGGCTGAGACGCCGGTCGCTACCCTGGGTTCCGAGTTCCGTGTTACCACCAACCCCAACGCGGGTTGCGCCTCAACACCTCCCTTTTTCAGGTTTCCTCAGAAAGGCCCTTGAACTCGCCATTGGTGTAAATCGCCGTCCAAAAGCGGCCTGACGACGTTGGCTGAAAAACCACAAGGGTGCAAAATGCTCCATCAGGTCACATCGCTATGATCAAAGCGCGGCTATTCGGCCACAAAATCAGACGCCAGTCCGGCCAACCTCCCCACGAAGCTCTGATGCCAATTAGGCCAAGACTATGATGGCAAATAAGTTCGTAACAGGTCGTGATTAAACCGGTCGTAGATGTCATAGGATGTCATACTACGACATCTATAACTCCATCAACCAGTGATGCTCGGCGCGACACTTACGCTTACTGCTCAACGGAAGCTTAATCACCCGACCGAGATCAGCAATGCTTCTCCTGGCTTAATGTCCAGGATCCGACCTACCACGAAACCTCTGGCTCTATCGAAGAAGTCTAGTGAAAACTCAGATGCATTGCATCCGAGGCTCTGTAAGAAAGGGACCCAACTTGACTGAGTTATTGGTTCACTGATTGGCGCCACTCTGATAGCCGCATTTGCATTCAGCAACCAGTGGCTGCCGCTGACCTGCTTCCGAACTGTTTGAATTACCGGATCTGCCCCGTCTTCAATGCTCGGCTCTTTCAACTGAAGAAAAGCCAACACCAGCGCAACGTAAACACCGTCACAATCTTTAAAGATTACCTCCCCGGTCTTGTGCAGAGTCAGATATTCTCCAAACTTGTCTTCCGCTTTGCCAAAGAGGCGACGTTGTGGTTTGGACCAGAATCCTAGGAAGGGAACGTCGGACTCTCTGATGTAAGTGAAGGATGCGATTTGGCTCATGCTTCTTGTGAGTTTTACTTCAGTATTGATAAACCGAGGCCAGCTCCAGGAAGCAACCGAGTGGTCCCCACTACCCCGATCCCTCGCTCATAAAAAATAGGGATGCCCTCCCCGAACCCGGACGAGTAGTCCTTGACATGTTGTCGCCACCGCCGGGAAGTGGTAATGTCTGCCCATATCCCAACACCAATCATATCCGGTTTAATCCCGGAGGCACGATTGGCACCAGCCATATAGGTTATGTCAAAGCACCCCATAGAGTCCGAGGCTCCAGAGGCAACTTTTCGGTGGATCTTTGAGCATCAAGGGCCGCTTGCCGTGGAACCGATGAAACTGCATCGAAAGTTTTTGCCGTCTTGTGAGTCTGCTTTGAAATTATTGCGACATCAAGACCAGCGTTCACGGACCGGACTGCAGAGTTTCCAGCGCGCGCTGCTTTGAACCCCGCACTGACCCCTGCCGGCAAAAAAGGAATAGCAGTGGCAACACCATCATATGCCAACCCCAACCCATCCAGCGCCGCCCAGCCCCAGTTTCCACTTCGTATATTGTCTTGCAGTGAGTAAACACCCATGGCGATATTCGCAACATCCCAAGCGGTTTCAATCACCAAGCCGGAAGGATCTATCATGCTAATCGGATCACCATCCGCGTAGGCGTAGAAATTGATTCCTGCGGCTAGGCCGATTGGGTCTGCATTCACAAACCGTCTGATGTATGGGTTATAGTAACGCGCCCGCATGTGGTACAGGCTGTTCGGATCGGTCATCACTCCATACATGCCGTTGAACAGAAGGGGGGTGTCCACTGTGGTGCCCACGCGCCGGGCGATGCGCCCGTACGTGCTATATTCCACCCGCTCCAATACCGTGCCCGCCGGGTCGCTCAATGCAACCGTGGAACCACGATAATCGAAATGATAGTTGCGCATTACAGTCTCCACATCTGCGGCGCCTCACCAGCATGCTGACACCTCTCAGACGACTTTCTGAGGCTACTTGCTGCCAGCTCTAAGTCAATCCTGCAAGATCCTTCGCGTTCTTTGGGTGATTAATCCATCTTGATCTGCGGCCATCTGTGTCATCTGTGGATGAATTCCCGGGAGTAATCCACAGATTACACGGATTCACGCAGAGACTGCCCTGAAACGGATACGGTAATGCGAAACAAACTTTGCATGTCACGCCAAGAAGCCAAGGCGCAAAGGTTAAATTCTGTGAGTTCTTCCGCGCATCTGGAGCACGGCAGCCGTGCACGATGAGCGAGTAGGATGGATGAACGAATCCACGCTTCGTGGAAGTGGCTTTGAAATCGCGGCGTCACTGCGGACGATACGCGATGAGGTACGCCGACCACCCCAACCAATGCACGCGTGCGGTGAACTTTTTCCGGCTGGGTGGGGCGAACATCAGGGCCGGCCAGGCTGCAGCAAAGAGCCAACTGCGCGAGGTACCGCTATCGGAAATCGACAGCCCGGTGCGGCGCAATTGTTGCGCCAGCGCTCCGATGCCCACCGGCCGAACATGCGTGGGGTCATCGTAAAAATTCAAAGTAAACGTGCCTGCCGATTCCCCCGGTGGGCTGGCCAAGCTTACGGTCTTGGGATGCGGCGTTTCAAAGTAAGCCCGCCCCCCGGGTTTAAGCACTCGGCTTACTTCGCTCAGCAGGAGGTCCAAATCCTGTAAATGCTCAACCAAATGCATGCACGACACCGCATCCATGGAGCCGTCCGGCCACGGTAAAGCATCCCGTTCCAAATCGGTGCGCCGATACTCGCAGCCTGCGGGGTACTTCTCCGGGTGCCCTGCAATATCCACTGAAAAAAGACGCAGATCCGGACGCAATTCGTGAATGTGTCCGAGCGTTTCTCCGTCAGAAGAACCGATGTCCAGCAGGGTGCCTCCGTTGGGCGTGCCGGCCACGAATCGGGCGCGCGTGTCCAGCCAAGGGAAGTTCCGCAGGTGCGCCCAGTTCATAGTGGCTGTGGTAATCCAAGTAAACGCATATCGAGTCGTTGGAGGTCTTGCCTCCGCCATCGAAATATGAGCGAGCTTACGCATAGGACGAGCGACTGTAAAGTTCGCTGCCTGGAAGGCGCGGAGGCAGCGAGTTCGCAGGCTGGGTGAGACTCATTGCTGCGCTCTCTCTGCGTAATTCCTCTCCCTTTTCTCATCTGCGGCCATCTGTGTCATCTGCGAATGTGAATCAGTTATGGAGCAGGCTTTGTTCTTTATCCGGACGGCCTTCTACTTTAGATAATGCGGCATGCAGATTACGACTTTAGGTCCGGCTCGGTATGACTCCCCTTGCGGTCACCATGTAAGTGAAACAGCGCGGGTGCCCGCAACAATCATTCAGGATGCAAACATTCCTGTGGGCGAGCCTGAGCTGTTCGAACTGGCCGGCCCGCGAGCAAAGCTTTTTTTTGATCCTGCCAGGACACGTGCGGGAATTGTTACTTGTGGCGGCCTCTGCCCGGGGCTAAACAACGTGATTCGCTCGCTGTTCCTGGAACTGCATCATGCGTACGGCGTGAAAGAAGTGCTTGGATTCCGTGGTGGATACCAGGGGCTTGATCCGCAACGCGGCCAAAAACCCACCGTCCTCGACTGCGACTATGTGGACGACATCCACCGCGAGGGTGGCACTGTATTGGATACCTCCCGGGGTCCGGTGGACACTAATATAGCAGTGGACAACCTCATTGCGCTGGGGGTTGACATCCTGTTCACGATCGGCGGAGATGGCACACAACGCGGGGGCAACGACCTTTTCCAGGAGGCACGGCGGCGCGGCCACGCGCTGTCCGTCGTCGGGATTCCCAAAACAATCGATAATGATGTGGCCTATGTTGCCCGCACATTCGGGTTTCAAACAGCAGTCGAGGAAGCGGCTCGCGTTCTGGCTGGCGCTCATGCTGAAGCGCACAGTGTTGAGAACGGGATTTCTGTGGTGAAACTCATGGGACGCGATGCCGGGTTTATCGCAGCAGGCGCAACCATTGCCAATCAGGATGTGAATTTCACGTTAGTGCCCGAGGTTCCGTTCAAGCTGGATGGTGAAGGCGGTTTCCTCGCAGCGCTGAAACGCCGGGTTGTGCGCCGCAAACATGCGGTTGTTGTGGTCGCCGAAGGTGCGGGGCAGGATCTGCTCAATTCGGGCGAAGCCGAACGCGATGCCTCCGGAAACCCGAAATTCAAGGATATCGGCTTATTCCTCAAACAGAGAATCGAGACCTACTTCAAAGCCGAAGGTTTGCCGGCGACTGTCCGCTATTTTGATCCCAGCTACATGATTCGCAGTGTGCCGGCCGATGCGGAGGATGCGATTCTCTGCGATTTGTTTGCGCGCAACGCCGTTCACGCGGCGATGGCTGGCAAGACGGGCCTCGTCATCGGCTACCTTCACGACCTGTTCGTGCACGTTCCGATTGAGCGACTGGCCAAACAAAAGAAGCGGATCGATCCGGAAAGCCTCTTCTGGCAGGCCGTCCTTGCGAGCACCGGCCAACCTGCCCGTTTCGAGTAATGCCCAAGTGGCTTAAACTCATCATAGCTATTCTGCTCCTGCCAGCTTGCGCAGGAGCAGGAATGGCTTTATGGCAGGTCATTCGCGCCACAGGAAAGGCGGATACTGTCTGGGTTGCCATGCTATCTGGCGTGGGATGCTGGCTGGCCATTTTCTTCATGCTCCCGAAGCCCATGTGGATGTATGTGTTCGGGCATGAGCTCACACACGCGCTTTGGACGTGGGCGATGGGTGGGCGCGTGAAAAAGTTCAAAACCAGCTCGGATGGCGGCCACGTAGTGGTTACCAAGACGAATTTTCTGATCGTGCTGGCTCCGTACTTTTTCCCGCTCTACGCCGTGATCGTTGTGCTCCTGTTCACCGGCGGCGATCTGCTCTGGGGCTGGAGTCGCTATGCCGTTTGGTTTCACTTGTTGCTTGGCGTGGCCTATGCCTTTCACCTGACACTCACAGCACATGTGCTTGGCAGCCATCAATCCGACATTACGAGCCAAGGCTGGTTATTCTCGGGCGTTGTCATTTTCCTTGGCAACATTCTCGTGTTGCTAATCGGGATACCCATGGTAATGCCTGGCGTGAGCGCGCTAACAGCAATGGGCTGGTGGTTGCAGGCCACCGGACGCGTGCTGGTGAAGCTTTCCAACTTGATCTAGCTGAGTCTGACAGCACGAAAGCCGGCAATTACTTTAAAACGCTTCCTTTCGCCTGGGAATGGCACGATACTGTTTTCTGAAAGGGCCGAGTTTGACCATGTATTGGCGCACATCGACGAGGCATCTGCCGCTGTCAGAATGGTGGGTTTCCCGAATTCCGCACCCCACTTTTCTGATCAATCCTGCATGGGTGGCGTGCACTTGTGCAAATTGGAGCTTGAATTAGGGGCCAACTTCAGGCGAAATGCGCAGGCGGACTTGACTACCAAGGTTATGGACCTAGGCGATATTCTAACCACTGAACAGATCATTACCGATTTGCGAGCCACTACACGCTGGGAAGCGATTGATGAGCTGATTAATAATCTTGTCTCTACAGGCAAGATTAAGCCCGAACATCATGATGCCATAGCGGCCGTGGTGAAGAAGCGGGAATCCTCCATGAGCACCGGCATTGGCTTCGGAATCGGCATCCCTCATGCCTCCACAGATCTGATCTACGAGGTCGTCGGCGCCCTGGGCCGCTCGAAAAAAGGCGTGAACTTCGATTCTCTGGATAACCAGCCGGTTAATCTGGTTATGTTGTTCCTGGTCCCGCAGGGTCAGTTTCAGAAGCACCTCCACACGTTGGCCAACATCGCCAAACTCCTTCACCGAGCCGAGTTCCGCCAGGAACTGGAGCAGGCTCCCGACGCCGAGAACATGCTCCGCATCATTCGCCAGCAAGGCGGCAAAAAGTAAGCTAAACAACTTCCACTGGGTTCCCTCTTCCGGCCTGGGGATAAAGCCGGCTCATGTGTCTTCTCCACTTGCGGATGCCAAATCCGTGTTAGATTGGCTTGGGTGTCTTTTGCACCCGAAACCATTAGCTGAAGGAAGACATGAAAAGAACCATGATCGTGGTCGCAGACCTCGGAACCTTTAAAACTTTCTCACTCGACGAAGATTCTGCCACTCGCACTCCACGGCTCCAGCCCATCGCAACGGAAGATTTTCCGGATGCCTTTGCCAAACGCAGCAACACATTGACGGTTATGGAAGGTCGTTCCGCAAAGGGCCCCAGCAACCCCCGAACGAATGCCACTGCCTCAGACGGCGAACAGCACAACATGCATTTGGAGAAACGCCGCCGCTCAATCAAGAAGATGGCGTCCAACATTGACCAACTGCTCGCACGTGAGAAAGACGCCCGCTGCTTCATAGCAGCGCCTAAAGACGTCCTTCAACTCCTGCTCGATGAACTTCCGGCAGGTGCCCGACAACGCATCGACCGCAGTCTTCCGTTGGATTTGACCCGCACTGATAAAAGTGAGTTGCTGGATCACTTCCTCAAGCCAGCCTAACTGACGGGTTTCAGCAGCATCTCATCCCGCAGATGCCGCAGAAAGTTATGCCATAAAGCTCGGCGGCGGTTCGCTTGGGCCTTTGTGCGCTGAGCCGTCCCTATTGAGTATCGGCTTGCATTGTGTGCCCTTCCCCGGCACCAATGTGGCTGTTCATTTTGCCGCGCCCGCTCGAGGCGGTTCATGAAAACTCTATGACCCCAAGACGAACTTTCCTGAAGGCCGTGGCGTTAGCTGGTGCCGCGCTACCAACCGGCTTTAATGCGTGGTCCGCAACATCACCAGCCAAGCCAACCCAATGGCAGCTTAAAAACAAATTCTTTGCCCTGCACTTCGACCTGGAGTCGGGCACATGGCAGGTCTGGCGTAAAGACGCACGGCTCGTGGTTAATGCCTACTCAAAGGCGCTACTGGCGAAAGGCTCGCGTCAGACCACAGATCCTGACTTCAAGCGCACGGTCGAGGTCAGCAAGTTCACAGACGTTCTGGGGTCCGGCGAGCAACTCATCATCCGCTGCACCGACGCCCGCCAACAGCTCAATTTCGACATTCGCTTTTGGATTTACGAGACGCGCGAATCGCTGGTTGTGGAAACCATCTGCACCAATGTGTCTGACGCCACCATCGTCATTCCGCAGATCAGTTTGGAAACGTCCGAGGAGGATGGGTGTTTCTGGCCGGACACAACGAAGGTGTTGACCAACGGCCAGATGTATTACGACGCGGGCCGTGTCCTGGATTTTAAGGCCGGTAATGAGATCCGAAGCTGGTGGAACGTAGGACTCTATGCCGGTGAACGGCACGAAGGGCTAACTCTTGGCTATCTGGAGAACCGGACGTCCCAAGGGCGAGTTCGGATCAAGCCACTGCAAGCCGCCGAGTCCGGCCGCTTTCAGCTTACAGCGGAGTCCGTTTACGAACGGGATTTCGCGTTGAAACCCGGAAAGAGCGTTTCCTCCGACCGGTTTGTGTTTAATTTCGCTCCCGATCCATTCGCAGCCCTGGAAACTTACGCGCAGGCGATAGGCGATTTGCACAAGGTTAAGCTGAATCCGCCGATCAATGGATGGTGCAGTTGGTTTTCGGTTTTTGGTTCCGTCAGCGAAGCCGAAGTCCTGCGCAACGCGGAATTCGCCGCGAAACATCTCAAGCCATTCGGTTTTGATTTCGTCCAGGTGGACGACGGTTTTTACCGGGCTTTTGGCGATTGGGAAGGCAACGCAAAGTTCCCTCATGGAATGAAGTGGCTGGCGGATAAGATCCGGTCGCTCGGGCTGCGCCCGGGCATATGGCTGGCGCCTTATGCCATCGCCGCAGGAACCCCGATTCATCGCGAACATCCCGAGTGGCTCATTCACCACGCCGATGGACGACTCAAGCAAATCGGCCCGGGTCTGATCGAGGGGAGCAAAGAAGCGGAGCAACAGAACCCGAAGCTTTACGCGCTGGACATCACCCACCCCGATGGCGCGGAGTGGTTGCGACAGCTCTTCCACAAGGTAGCGAACGACTGGGGATATGAGTTCGTCAAAATTGACTTTGTCGAGTGGACTCTCCTCTCCGCTGACCGCTACTACGATCCGACCTACACCAAGGCCGCGATCTACCGGCGTGGAGCCGAGATCATGCGCGAGGCCATCGGGCCACAGTGTCACCTGCTCGATTGTGGTCCGGGCAACGTCTCCGTGGGCCTGATCGACAGCATGCGCATCGAACTGGACCAACCTCCTGTCACTTGGCAGCAATACTATCTGCACCCGGCCAGCAGCGGGCCGGCAGCGGCCAAACGCTACTATTTTCACCAGCGCACCTGGGTCAATGACGACGACCACGTATTTCTCTCAAATCTCACTCCCGTCCAGGCTCAAGCCGCTGCCACTATCGTTTCTCTCTCGGGTGGCAACATGATTGCCGGGGACCGTTTGCCGGACCTGGACCCGGTACGCCTGGACATCCTGATGAGGGCTTTCCCTTCATTAGGAACCGCAGCGCGCCCAATCGATCTTTTCGAAAGCGATAAACCCGAAGTGTTCGCGCTCAATGTCCGAAGACCTTTCGGTGAATGGCTCGTGCTTGGTGTCTTTAATGGCGACCCCGAGCACCCGAAAGACAAGCAGATACCGCTTGAGCGTTTAGGTTTAAGCCCTTCAAGGGAGTGGATCGCGTTTGATTTCTGGGATCAACGGTTCATGGGCGAGTTGCCCGGTGCTTTGTCCCTGCACCTGGAACCGTCATCGGTTGTGCTGCTGGCGATTCATGAGAAACGCAACGCGCCTTTTGTCATCTCCACCGACCGGCATATTTCACAGGGCGGTGTGGAATTGGAAGACGTGCGATGGGACCTCGATACCCAGATCTTTCAGGGGTCATGCACGGGTGGGCTCGGAACCGCATACAACCTTTTCGTCTATACCCCGGAAAAACATCCGTGGCAACAAACGGACAAGTTCTTCTTCCACGATTTTCCGGGCTACACCGTTAAGATAGCTGGGGAGCACATCCTGCGTATCCGCGTCCGTTTTGAGAATTCCCCGCGAGTGCATTGGAAAATCAACTTCAAAGACCTCTTCCGTGAGTAGAGGTTTTGCTGCCCGGGCCGACGCAATTCTAACCCATGATCGTAACCGCGCCCGCAGGCCCCTGCTGGAGGCTGTTTCGTGCCGTAGAGATGACCGATTAATCGAACGTCCTATATAGCTAGGCCTACGCCTTCTTTTTCTGCAGCTTATGGCCGAACTTGCGCTTGATGTTGCGGCAGGAGTCCAGATCCTTGCGGCCTTCGTCGTTTTCCCAAATCTCATCGTAGATCGGTTTCTTCGGCACGGAGCGCAGCTTGCGCTCCGATAAGATGTCTCCCAGGTCGTTGCATTCAATCTGCAAGTACAGCGGTTTGACCAGGCGATCCAAGCGGTTCGACAGGATAACGAGCACGGTTCGATTCATGATGGCGATTCTTTGGCCACGTGGCCCAGCAGATGATCAAAAGCCTGGGGCCAAGGATCAATGCAAATCTGCTCTGGCGCACGGCGTTAGGGCATTTCTCCAAGAACCAGGCCAGGTTCCGGAAGGTTCCGTTGGATTTCCTCCTCACGATACCCAAAGCCGGCGCCCCGAATAGTGCCCAGGAGAATCTTCCCGTCACGTCGCTGGTAAAGCCCCGGATGAATCACCGCCTCCGGTGCGGAGGCCTCCGGGTAAAACTGCATGGCGTTTGTCTCCACCCCCATGATTGTTCCGACATGTGAAGCCAACAGCACATGCGGTATCTGCGCCAGCATGGGATTGGTTAGGTCCTGCACCATCAGTTCCATTCCATGCGCCTTGGCCCAGCAAGCGCTCAAGATTGCTCCCGTCTGAGTTTTACAGGTCTTTAAAGCCACACCGGTCCAGCCGAGCTCACGCCCCAATCGGATCATCTGCCAATCATGGGCACTCTCATCCAGGAAGAGCGGTTTACGCGCCGAGATACTGTGGACATCAAGACGATCGCGCTCCAATTCGTAGGCGAACGGCTGCTCCACGTAGCGCATGGCCCGGTAGATTTCCGGCTCGTCCGCCTGCAGGCGGTCCAATACCTCATTCACATACTCCGGGTGCTTCACTGTGCAGTTGAAATCAGCCGAAAACCATTGCACCCCGCACGACAACCCCAACCGCCCCACCTGGCATAATCGATGAAAATCCCAACCGGCGTCTGTCCCGCGCAGTTTTATCTTTAAGCAACGCAATCCGTCGCGCTCAATCCAATCGCGCAGCAGAACCGGGTGACCGTCCCGCGGCGGATTGGTTCCCTCTTCCCCCGGCTCAACTGCATCCAACCCACCCACCAGGTGCCACGCCAGCAACTCTTGAGCAGGCTCTGGCATTAAATAATCCACCGGAAACCGACCTTTAAAACTAACCTCCGGGTGTGCGGGCTCCAGAAACTTCGACAGATCGTGCCGCATAAATTCCCCCCCATAGGTCTGGTAGGTCGGCTTTCGGACCAACTTCCCGAAGGCGTCATGCAGTGCGATATCGAAAGCCGAGTTGCACACCAGCGCAGCCAGCCAAGGGATCGGTTCAACATGAGTGTCGTTAGTATCTTGGCCACGCCGCTCTTGATTAAAGATATCCAACCGCTTCGATAGCTGGTGGTGGATGAACTCCCAGCCGACCTCGAGGGCATGTCCCTCGCCCGACCACGAAAGCCAGTCTGTAGCGAGTTCAAGGCACAAGGCTTTCAACAACTCGTACCTTGTGGCATAGGGCAAGGCGCTGGGCCAAACCCATTGAACGCTAAGAGGAGTCTCACCCCAGCCAAACACGGGTTGCCCCCTTTCACCTGCCACACACATACAAACGCGCGCGCAGGTCACTTCGGTCAAAGTCTCGGCTCCAAATTTTAATGGAATACGGGTCTCAACAGGAAGGAACCAGAGCTTGATCCCCAGGATTTTCAGACGGGTTGCACTCATTGGCACCAGGGACTATTCGGGTAGCGGTTTGCCTTTGGTTTCAGGCGCGATCCAGATAACGACCAATCCCAGAGCGTAGATCAGTGTGATTGCCGCGCCAGCTTTAGCGTAGCTGCCTCCGTATAGTTGCATCAGATGCCCCATTTGCACAGCGCCAATAGCGGCAAAGACTCGGCCGGAATTGTAACAAAGCCCCTGCCCCGTTGCCCGCACCCGCGTGGGAAACAACTCCGGTAGATAAAGAGGCAGCCAGCCGAAGAAAGCTGCGGTGAACGCCCCCACCAGGAAGGTCATCAACTGAAACAAGGGCCCATACTCGCTCACAGAGCGAAAGAGATAGCCGCAACTCAGCAGCGAGCCCAGGCAGAGGATAAAGTACGCTGGTCTCCGACCCATGCGCCCGCCAATCCAAGGGCCAATGAAACACCCGACCACAGCTCCGGTCGCGATCAACATCTGGGTGACGCCTTTGGCATTATGCACCTGGCCTTTGGTCAACTGATCCGCCCAGGCCGGCAGCCATTGCACTGATCCCCAGGTTCCGATCAACACGATCGATGCAAAAAGAATTCCCAGGCATGTGGTCTTTAGGAGTCGCTTCGAAAATATCTCCGCGAATGGATTCGTATTCGTCCCCGTCTTCCTTACGGAACTTTGCCACCGTTCCGATTCGGGCACATAGCGGGCGATAAACAGGCATAGAAGTGCGGGAGCGGCTCCGGCGAGCATCACCCAGCGCCAGGAATCTCGTGTCACGTGGAACAGCGTTCCCATCAAACCGAGCAAACCGAATCCGACATTAGCGGCTGCGCCTATGGCCCCTGCCAATAACGGACGGTTCTTTTCAGGCCAGGCTTCCATAACCAGAGCCACCCCTAGCGACCATTCGCCCCCCATTCCAACTGCGGCTAGAAAACGCAACGCGCCCAATTGCCAGGGAGCCTGAGCGAAGTAACAGAACCCGGTGAACAGCGAGTAAGCGAGGATGCTCAGCATCATCGATTTGACCCGACCGATGCGATCTCCCAACCATCCGAAAACCAATCCTCCCAAGGCCGCCCCAAGCAGGAACAACGCGGTGATATAGCCCATCCATGGGCCAATCAACTGATCCGAATTGGTTCCGATCAGGTCCTGCAGGGCCGGACGCGCTACGAGCGGAAAGACTCCCTGCTCCACCCCATCAAACATCCAACCCAGAAACGCTGCGATCAGCACCATCCATTGCCCTCGGGTTCGCGACCCGTTTGCAGGAGAGGTCAGCGGAGAGGCAGTCGTTTGCATAAGGGGGCGCCCGGGGGTTGTGGTTGCTGCATGGCATGAGGTAACCAACACACACTGCCTGAGTCAATTGACAAAAAAGTGCGATAAAAGGTTCAACCCACAAACCCAAGGTAGCATTTGACAATACAATGTTATCGATTATAATAATTATAATATGACGCAAACAAAGATTTCCAGGGCGTTTCAAACGACGATCTCCGCCGAGGCGATTCGGATGCTGGGTTTGCGTCCTGGCCAACTCGTAAATCAGATTGTGGAGGGCAATCGGCTCATCCTGGAACCAGTCGAGGATGTTGACGCGTTGGCCGGATCGTTAGGCAGGAAGGGCAAAGCTGTCTCGATTGAGGATATGAATGCTGCCGCCCGAAAAGGTATTGCCAAGGCAGGCGTGGCGGGTTTAGAGAAGGAATAACATGCCTGACGCCATAGCCATTGATGCCAACATCATTGTTCGTTATCTCACTGGCGACGACAAGAGCCAGTCACCCGCCGCAACGGAGCTTTTCAGGGCTGCACAGGCTGGCAAGTTGTCGCTGATTGTTCCCACCTCGGTTATACAAGAGACGGTTTACGTCTTGGAGACATCCTACAACCTTGATGCTGCGGCAATCGCGCCCAAGCTCATTTCTCTATTGGCGATTCCCAACGTAGCAACTCCCGACAGCCGCTGGCTGGTGGAGGCTCTGCAATTTTATCGCACCAAGAATGCAGATTTTGGCGATGCGCTGCTTTGTGCATACCCCCATTTTGAAGGCTGCGGCGTGGCTACGTTCGACAAAGGCATTTTGAAGAGATTCCCTGAAATCGCGACCTACACGCCCACTGAATGGCTGGCAAAGAATCCGCAAAGTGCTAAAGGCCACACAAACTGACGGCGCTTTATTTGACAACAGTAGCTCGAGCTCATCTTGGAACCAAATCCGAGATGGCCACTGGCGCCGCAAAATCCGAATCCATCTTTTCTGGCAGACGCCAGACCTGCGTTCCCTTTTGATCGGTAAAATATAACGAGGAAAGAGACGGCTCCCGCCCATGGCCATCGGCCCAGAGCGCATAGAAATCCGGATGTGCATCAAAGGGCCTGCGGGCGAAGGTATGGTTGAACTGGCTGTCCCGGGTGAGTTGTCGCGCCCTCTTCCAGGTTATGCCTTCATCGCTGCTGGTCCACATCACGATCTCTCCACCCGGGTTGAACGGCTGGGGCCCTGGCTCAGTCGGTGCAATCACGCGCCAGGTCCCATCGGCCTCAACATACAGAGATCCGTGATCGTAGTTATTCCCCGACGTAGTCATTGGACGTCGTATCCATTCCTTACCTGTCCATCGGAGGGTGTGCCATTCTCGTGGCCCATGCTCCGGTCCAGGCTCAAAGCCCTTGCTGGTAACAACCAGAATCACCGGATTCCCTCGCTTGTCGAAATTGAGGTCCCTCAGATAGCAGAGCAGCCCCAGTTTTCGTGAATCGAATGCGAGTGCAGCATTGCTGGAATTTGTTAGCGGCAATTGCACGGGGTCACCGTGGGCGTTTTTCCACGTGCGCCCCATGTTCTCAGTTTGGAGGTAATAGACATTCGCCCGCGCATTGAGCCCGCCTGCTGAAGGGTGGAAATCAAATGCAGTCGCAACCCGTTTGCCTGAGCGCCAGCTCACTTGGTAATCGCCCTGTTCGATCCCGGCAAGCATCTGGGGTTCATCCCATGTTCGTCCGTCCTTGCTGGTCATCCAGAAAAGGCAACGAGCGGCTTTGATGCCGAACTGCTTCCCTCCGCTATAACGCGTGTGAAGGAAAAGGAATCCCTCGCCCGGCACATACCAAGGCTGGGTGTAAGAGAAATTGGTAACCAACACTCGTTCGAATTCATCGATGAAATACGGCTTCACGCTCCGGTGAATGTACGCCGGCCGACCGGTGCCATGTGACGAAGAGAAGATCCAGAGGTAACCCTCGCCGTCCATCTGTAGCGTCGGATTGTCATGCGCATCATCGGTGTGCTTATTCAAAAGAACCCGCGGGCGCGGCACACGACCCGTCCGATGATCATAGTAGGAGACCATATGCAAGAGCTCCTGGGGATCGCCTGCACGTCTTGCCGTTGTGCCTCCGTACACCAAGAACGTTTTTTCCACTTCAGGCCGGTAAATGGCAATCGGCACATGCTGATAGGGGTAAGTGGCGAAACCACCTGAATACTTATACTTGTATTCGCTTTTGATCTTCTGATTGAAATACCAGATGCCGCGGTACCCATCTTCTAGAGCCAGCTTTCCACCCGTCGGTTCGGCTGCGGAGCTTCTGGAAGGAAGCACGGACGAATTTGGCACGTTGGTTTGTCCCCACACCAGATTTGAGCAAGCGAGCAGCAACAGCGGGACAACAATTCTGGCGTTCATAATTCCATCACATCAAATCAGGTCTCGTAATTGGAGGTTTAGTTGAGACAGCCTACGAGATGGAGGCGCAGGCGGCGATATATAAAAGATCGAACCGCCATGGCTTCCAATTCAGACGAAACGTAGTATTCTCCTTTCATGCAACACTCACCTGGATTTCTCAAACTTGTGGAAGCTGCGCGGGCCAATATCAAAGAGATCACGATTGATGAGGCCAGAGAGCGCCTCGCCAAGAACCCTCGCGCGGTGCTAATCGACGTGCGTGAGGACCACGAATGGCAGGCCGGACACGCGGTTGAAGCTGTGCATCTCGGGAAGGGTATTCTCGAGCGTGATTTAGAAACGCAGTATCCCGACAAAGACCAGGAGTTGATTATGTACTGCGGTGGTGGGTTCCGCTCGGCATTAACCGCCGAAGCCGCTCAGAAGATGGGCTATCGGAACGTCCGTTCATTAATCGGGGGCTACAAGGGCCTGGTGAAAGCGCAATGGCCCATGCGAAGCGGAAGCCAATCCGATCAGTAGGCGAAGAGTTCTGCTGACTTCTTGGCAGCTCAGACTCGGCGGTCGCCCGATCGAACGGAATGAAGTTTCGAAGCCGTATAGGCCCTGATTGAGATTGAATTAACCCATCGCCCAACTATAGTGAGGTCACTTACGGGTACGCATCCTAACTATGTCATTTACCGCCGCTGAAATCGCCGCGCAACTCGGAGGAGAAGTCCTCGGAGATGCAACCCTTACGCTGCATCGCTTTGCCCCCGCTGACCGGGCGCAACCAGGCGATCTCACCTTTGCCGAGAACGAGAATTACTTCGCCCGGGCGGACCAGAGTGCGGCTTCGGCCATCATCATCGATGGACCTTATACGAACACCCGCAAGACCTTGATCCGGGTTCCGAACGCTCGAATCGCGTTCGCCAAGACTTTGCCGCTGTTCTTTCCGGAACCCATTTTCGCCCCCGGCATACATGCCACAGCGGTCGTTTCTCCGACGGCCCAGGTGGACTCCACCGCCCACATCGGCCCCCATTGTGTGATCGGCGACAAAGTCAAAGTGGGTGCGCGTTCCGTGCTGCGCGGCGGCAACCACCTGGGCTCGAATTGCATGCTCGGCGATGAAGTTCACCTGTTTCCAAACGTGGTTCTCTATCCCAGCACCGAGGTGGGCAATCGCGTCAGAATTCACGCCGGCTCAGTCATTGGGGCTGACGGTTTCGGCTATGTGCTCGATGGTGGCTCGCATCGCAAAGTTCCCCAAATCGGGAATGTCATTATTCGTGACGACGTGGAGATCGGAGCCAACGTGACCATCGATCGCGGCGCCCTTGGGCCGACGATTATTGGCAAGGGCACTAAGATCGATAACCTCGTGCAAATCGCGCACAACGTTACTTTAGGCGAGCATTGCCTGATTGTTTCCCAGACCGGTTTGGCAGGGAGCACACGTTTAGGCAATTACGTGATCCTGGCAGGACAGGTCGGATTGGCAGGCCATCTTAAGATTGGCAACGGTGTCTCTGTGGCCGCGCAGTCGGGAGTGATGCACAACATTCCGGATGGGGAAAAATGGTTCGGATCGCCGGCAATGCCTGACCGGAAGATGAAGCGTCAGATCATCGCCAGCCAGCAGTTGCCGGATTTGATCCGCCGGGTGGCTGAACTTGAGCGAAAGCTGGTCCAGGCTGAATCAGCGCAGGTTCCAGAACAGCCGCCAAAGGCTTAACGGCTTCGCAGGCGTAATCCCCTGATCACAAAGAACGGGCGAAATGATCCTAGGCCTTCGGGACGAAGCGCTCCGGACATGATTTGAACCGCGTCACCTCATACGATGCCGCTTGTCGTCTTGGACTGAACCTAAAAGTAATCACGCAAAGACGCGAAGATTCTGAAGAAAAACGGAACCGGAACCTGCTCCTAAGGAATCAACGGTAACAAAGAGTCGGATTGTTCTGATATTGAAATGTATTTTCTTTGCAGTCTCTGCGTCTTTGCGTGACATTCCGGCCGTTCCATACGCCGATCCAGTAGCATCGGGTGAGAAAGCGGCGCTTTGCGAGCTTGCCTGGGAGCCGCTCAGAACTTCAACACCTTCACGGCTTCATCGGTCCATCGGACCATTACGCTCGGGAACATGCCGAGGTAAAACATGCCTGCTATGCAGGTATAGATCGCAGCGCGCGTAGGCCAACCCACGCGGATGGGTGAGAGGTCCGGAGCATCCTTGCTCCAGTAGATCGCTTTTATGACGCCAAAGTAGTAATAGAAGGAAACCACGACACCGCCGATGGCTACTAAACCGAGCCACAGACCTCCTGATTGAATGATGGCTTTTAGCAGGAGAAACTTGCCAAAAAATCCTGCCAGGGGCGGAATTCCAGCCAGAGAAACCATTGCCAAAGTCATGGTAGTGGCCAGCAACGGCGAACGCTCATTTAAACCTGCTAATCCGCTGATGTCTTCAGTCTCCAGATGACGCAACACGACACCAATAACGATGAATGCCGCCATGACCGTGAATAGGTAACCACTCAGGTAGTAAAGCACAGCCGATTGGCCAGGCTTGCTCAGCGCAGCTATACCCATAAGCAGATACCCGGCGTGGGCGATACTGGAATAGCCGAGCAAGCGCTTGAGGTTGCGCTGGGGAACTGCTCCCAGATTGCCGTAGAGGATTGTTGCAGCGGAAGCAGCCATCAACAGCCAGGCGATATCAACCGTCGCAGCAGGCAGTGCAGTAAAGAGTACTCGCATTAAAAGTACGATACCCGCCGCTTTAGAGCCCACCGCCAGGAAGGCAGCGGTTGGCGAAGGGGCACCTTGATACACATCCGGAGCCCAGATCTGAAACGGGAACGCGGCTAACTTAAAGCCCAGACCGGCGAGCAACATTACGAAGCCAGCCAGAAAGATCTTGTTGTCTTTGTGCTCGGTCACTACAACGGCCAAGTCGGGAAAGCTGAAGGAACCGGCAACACCACAGACGAGCGCGATCCCGAATACCGTGAAGGATGTCGATAAGGCGCCGATGATGAGATATTTCACACCGGCTTCCAGGGAGCTTAAACGGGAGCGCTGGAAACCGACCAGGATGTAGAGGGTTACCGTAATGAGTTCGAGTGAGACAAAGAGCAGCGCGAAATCATTTGCGGACGCGGCGAGCAGCATGCCCAGCAGCGCAAAGAGTATCAGGGAGTAGTACTCCCCTGCCCCGGCCTTGAACCGATCCGAGAATTCAGCAGCTAATAGCAGGACAAGCGCGGTAGCCAGCAGGAAGAATCGTTTGAAGAAAAGAGCAAACCCATCTAAAACGAACATTCCATTGAAGGCATACTGAGCTTCGGTTGGAGAACCCGCCGTAGCCAGACTAAAGCCGAAAATGCCAAGAACGCCGAGGACGGCGATATAGGCCAGAAGGCGCCGTGCGCTGGGAGGCGTCCACAACTCCGCCATAAGGAGCGCCAGCCCCAGGCCCAGCACCAGCAACTCATGACTTAACAAAAGAGTGTTCATCAATTCTTAAACGTGATCTGCGAGTTGGAGACTCCCGGTGTTACCTGCCCTACCGCTGGCTGTACGGACTCGAGGATCTTGGCTGCCCCCACCTCAATATGACGAGTGAGGAGCCGCGGGTAGAAGCCAAACAGGAGCAAGCAGGCAAGCAGCAGCGCGAAAGGCATCTTGCGCCACAGACTGGCCGCATCCACCACCTGGGTCCAACGCTCGGCGGGCCCATGTAAAACGCTGCGCACGGCGCGCAGGAAATAAACAGCCCCAACGACCAGGGCTCCCCAACAGGCGATGATGGTAACCGCCGGATAGACGGTCCAAGCGCCAAAGAAAACGGTCACTTCACCAGCGAAATTGGCAAAACCCGGCAGACCGCATCCAGCGAAAGCCGCCATCAACAAAAGCACGCCGATGAAAGGCATGCGCCGCAGTAGCCCGCCCAGTTGCGCCATTTCAAGCGTGCCCGTCTGACGGTATACATAACCGCTTAGGGCGAAGGTCAGAGCCGCAAGGAACCCGTGAGCGACCATCACCAGAACCGCCCCAGTAAGGCCAATCACATTCAATGTGGCGATCCCGAGGAAGACGAAGCCCATGTGGGCAACGCTGGAGTAACCAACGAGCCAGTTCAAATCCTTTTGCCGCATCGCCACCCAACCGCAGTAAAGAAGGTTGCCGAGGCAGAGCCACGCCAGAATCGGCATCCAATCCTGCGCCCCGACCGGGAGCATCGGCACAGCCACCCGGATGAGCGCGTAGAGCCCGAATTTCTTGAGCACGCCGGCATGCATCATGGCTGTCGCCGTGGGAGCGCTTGCATATCCCATGGGCGCCCAGGAGTGGAAAGGCCAGAGCGATACCAGAATTCCAAATCCAAATAAGAGCAGCGGGAACAGCCACGCCTGCACCCCAGCCGCAATTTGCTGGTCAGGTCTGGAAAAGTACTCTGTGAGCTCAGGAATGCTGAACGTATTCGCCCCTGAATAGATGCATAACCCGAGAAGGCCAATCAGAGCTAACAAGGAACCGATGCCCAGGTACAGCGTGATCTGGAACGTCGCGTAGTTCTTTTGCTCACCCCTCCCCCAAACCCCTATCATGATAAAGGTCGGCACGAGTGCGAACTCATGGAAAATGTAGAGAAAGAAAAGATCAAGACTGGCAAACGCGCCAATCACACCTCCAGCCATTACCAGCAGCAGAATGTAGAATTCCTTTTCCCGGTCCTGGATGTCCCAGGAAACACAGGCAGCGGCAAAGGCAACAATCGCTGCCATTAAAACCAAGGCAACATTGATCCCATCAACGCCGACGGAGTATGAGATACCGAGAGACTCAACCCAGGTCAGCGTCTGAACGAATTGGTATTCGGAAACGGCAGGATCAAACTGGCAGTACATGACCACAGCCAGGACGGCGGACAAGCCTGTGGCAAAAACAGCGCCGGCACGCTGAATGACCCGAAAATTGCGCGGCACTATCGCCAGCAACACCGCCGCCAGCAATGGCACTCCAAGAATGCAGGTGAGTATCGACATGCTTTATCTTCCCAACACCAGGTAAAGGACCAGCGCCACGCCGAGCGTGAACCAGAGCGCATAGGTCTGCAAATTTCCAGTCTGCACCAGACGCAAAGCCCGGGCAGCCAATTCAGTGGTTCCGTGGGTGCCCCGCACCAGCAAACCGGCAACAAGCCACCGATCCATCCAGCTCGCAATGCACGCCAGCATCTCATGGAGGCGGATCACCGTGGCCGCATAGATCTCGTCCCAATAGAACCGGTCGCGCATTGCCGTGGCCAACCCGCCCAAACGGGTGGGAAGCGGATCGGATGTGGCTTTTCCGTATAGTGCGTAGGCCGCGACAAAACCAAGGCCCGCCGCAGCCAACCCCAGCACGGCAGCAACCCAGGAATGCTTGAATGGATAAATGAGTTGCTCAATGAAACTCAGGGTGTGCCCGTTTTCGCCACGGGCAAAGAAATGCTCAAGCATGGGCTCAATGGAAATCACACCTGCCACAACGCTCATGACAGCCAGCAAGCGCAATGGCCATGTAATAACGCCGGCATTCTCATACGCATGCCCCGCCGCAGGCGAACGTTCGCCACCCAGAAACACCACGAACCAGAGCCGGAACATGTAGAAGCTGGTCAGCATCGCGACGAATACCCCAATGGCAAACAGTCCGTATTGCCGGTGCGCCAGCGCCTGGGCCAGGATCGCGTCTTTGCTGAAGAATCCGCTCAGTGGCCAGACCCCGGCCAGCGCCACTGTGCCGACCAGGAACGTCCAGAATGTGACCGGCATTTTCCGCTTCAGGCCGCCCATCTTCCAGATGTCCTGCTCATGATGAACAGCCAGGATGACTGAGCCAGCACCGAGGAACAACAGGGCTTTGAAAAACGCGTG
The DNA here is from genome assembly GCA_942493075.1 of uncultured Verrucomicrobiota bacterium. Taxonomy (GTDB): domain Bacteria; phylum Verrucomicrobiota; class Verrucomicrobiia; order Limisphaerales; family UBA8199; genus JBBQYD01. Next base: position 3,339,669 of record OW818681.1, read on the forward strand.
CGTTGTCAGATGGAACATCGCCGGGGTGGCGCCTTGCAGACCCACAGCCATGACCATGTAGCCCAATTGAGACAACGTGGAGTAGGCGAGAATGCGCTTGATATCGTTCTGCTGCACCGCGATCAGCGCTGCCAGTAAAGCGGTGAAGCCGCCTATCCAGGCGATTACAGTCAGCGATCCCGGGTTCAGCAGGAATATGACACGGCAAAGCATGTAAACGCCCGCCGCGACCATCGTGGCGGCATGGATCAGCGCGCTTACTGGTGTCGGACCTTCCATCGCGTCCGGCAACCACACATGCAGCGGAAACTGCGCGCTCTTACCCATCGCCCCGCAAAAAATCAGCAATCCAATAACCGTGGCGCTGGTGCCCAAAATGTCCGGATTGGCAAGTTTCAGATCCTCCAATTCCCCGAAGCTAAGCGTGCCCATGGTGGCCCAGACCATCAGGATGCCGATGATGAAACCAAAGTCACCTAATCGATTTGTAATGAACGCTTTCTTGCCGGCGTCGGCTGCGCTCGGTTTCTCGTACCAGAAACCAATCAGCAGATAGCTCGAAACACCTACGAGTTCCCAGAAGACAAACATCTCAAGGAAGTTGTTGGCCAAGACGATGCCCAGCATCGAGAAGGTGAACAGGCTTAAGCATCCAAAGAACCGCGCGAACCCGGGATCACCTTTCATGTAGCCCCAGGAATAGATATGGATGGCGCTGGCGACTCCCGTCACTACCAGGGTCATTAGCAAACTCAACGCGTCCATGCGCAGCCCGAGGCTGAAACTTAGGTCCCCGGCGGTCAGCCAGACAAATGAACTCTCTGCTTCCTCAGGAGTCCAACCCTGAGTGGCTACGAAAATGACCGTAAGAATGAATCCAGAGAGAACCGCACCGATAGAAAGGACGGCGCTCAAAGACGGGCTCCGGCGCGTGAAAAGCGCAATGAGCGCCGCCGCGCCCAGCGGCAGGAACAGCACAATCCAAAGGAGCATTTCCGGGTTCATGTCAGTTCTTCATCAAAGTAAGGTCGTCAACCTGCACGGTCTGACGTCGCCGATACAGCGCCACAATGAGCGCCAGGCCCACGGCCACCTCGGCCGCTGCCACGGTAATCACGAAAAACACGAAAACCTGCCCGTCCAACCGCTCACTGAACCTTGAGAAGGCAACAAGAGCCAGGTTGGCGGCGTTGAGCATCAGTTCCAGGGACATGTAGATGATCAGCAGATTCCGGCGCAAAATCACCCCCAGCATCCCCACGCTGAACAGGAGGATGCTCACCACGATGTAATGTTCCAGGCCCACGTTCATTTCAAATCCTTCTTGCTGAGCAGAATTACCCCTACGATCGCGACCAGGAGCAAAACCGAAACTACCTCAAAGGGGAGGAGATACTTTTCAAACAAAAGTCTGCCCAACGAGATTGTGGAACCATCAGCCATCGGAGGTCCGGCGTTCAGGGAAGATTTCAGCAGGGTCTGCAACAGCATCCACACAACCGCGCCCACGGCGATGATGCCGCCAACGATGTTGAAGAGCTTGAGTTTCCGCCGCTCCTCGGCTTTGACGTCCAGGAGCATAATAACGAACAGGAACAGCACCATCACCGCACCAGCGTAAACCAGGATCTGCACAGCGGCCAGGAAGTAGGCGTGCAACAGCACGTAAAGGCCGGCCAGCGATACAATCGTAAGCACGAGGAACATCGCGCTGGTGACGGGATTCCGGCTTAGCGGGTTGGCTACCACCAAAAAACCGAATATCAGCGCCAACCCGGCAAATATGTAAAATAAGGCTTCCTGCATTCCAAATTCCTTCTGATGTGGGCGGTGGACCGTTCCCGCCGTTCCTCGCTAGGGCTGCATGCCCTGTTGTTTGGCTTCCCTGGCCTTCTGTTTCCATTTTTGGATGGGATCATTGTGAACCCCTCCAAGGGATAGCAGCTTCTCTTTGTTATAGATCAGCTCCTCCCGGCTTTCGCCGGTTAGCGAGTAATCGTTCATTAGGAAAATGGCTTCCTCAGGGCATACCTCCTGGCAATAGCCGCAGTATATGCACCGAAGCATGTTGATTTCAAACTCCCGTGGCGCTTTCTCCACGTTCCCAGCATCCGGCGCTCCGGATGGCCCGGGTGGCATGATGCGGATGGCCTTGGGAGGACAGACAAATTCGCAAAGCTGGCAAGACACGCACTTAGTGCGACCTTCCTGATCCTTGACCAGGTATGGCGCACCACGGTAGCCAGGGGGCACTACCCACTTCTGCTCGGGATACTGCATCGTCACTTTCTTCTTGAAGAAGTGACGGATGGTCACCGCAAATCCGCCGAACACAGCCGGCAGATACAGGCGCTCCCAGAGACTTAGCTTCTTGCGATTAACAATCATCGTTATTTCATCATCATCCAAACCACCACCGCCGTCAGGACGATATTCCCAAGTGCGGCTGGGATGAACCGGCGCCAGCCCAGATCCATAAGCTGATCATAGCGGAACCGCGGCCACATCCAACGCACCCAGATCACCATGAAAACCACAAACAACATCTTGGCCAGGAAAATCCCGATATGGAGAATGCCCCCAAAGATAGTCTCTGCGGGCTGATCCAGACCAAGAATCGGCAGCGTCCAACCGCCCAGGAAAAGCGTCACCAACATTGCTGCCCCCGTGGTAATCGCCGCGTATTCACCCATGAAAAAGAGGGCAAACTTCATGGAGCTATACTCCACGTTATAACCTCCAGCCAGTTCCTGCTCCGATTCGGGCAAATCGAAAGGCAATCGGTTCGTCTCAGCAAACATCGCTGCCAGGAATATCGCGAACGCCAGCGGCTGCTTGAAGATCAGCCAATGATGGAACCCGCCGGCCTGGTAGCCAATCACATCGCTCAGCCGCAAACTGCCGACCAGCAGGAAAACTGGGATCACGGACAAGCCCATCGCGATCTCGTATGAAATCATCTGGGCGCTCGAACGTATCCCCCCCAGGAATGGATACTTGGAATTCGCCGCATAGCCAGCCAGCACGATTCCGTAAACGCCCAGGGATACAATGCCGAATGTATAAAGGATTCCCACGTTCAGATCTGCAATCACCATCGACTGGCCCCCAATACGGGACCCGAACGGAATTACCGCTACCGTCAGCAAACTGGGAATCATCACGATAGCTGGCGCCAGCCAAAAATAGGATTTGCGCACGTGGTTGGGTGTAAAATCCTCTTTCAGAAAGGACTTAACGGCGTCAGCCGCAGGCTGTAACAAGCCGAATGGCCCTACCCGGTTTGGCCCAATGCGGTCCTGAATGGCAGCCGAGACTTTCCGTTCCACCCAGACCGCGTAAGCCACAATGAACATCAGCACGGAAAAGACCCCGATGATCTTGACCGCGTTGAACAGGAAGAACTGTCCTGCATCGCTTCTGGCCCAATCTGTGACTGCCTGCATCATGTTTAAATCTTTGCTGTCTGTCCTGTATCACCGAGGCCTGCCCAGCTTAAACCCTGAAACGCCTCGACCTCTGCGGCCATTTGGTTGAACAGCCCCTCAATGGTATTGAACCTGCCCGCATCGGTCACACCCAATTTGATCAGCAACTGGTGCAAGATTTCACCCTCGGGCTTCGCTTCGCCTCGCGGTTCTACTGCCTTGAGAAACTTCTGAACGCGGCCCTTGACGTTTGTGAAGGTCCCTCGTTTCTCGGCGTGGGCGCAACCCGGAAGCAGAAAATGGGCAGCACTGACCGTCTCGCTCGGCAGGATGTCTGATACAATCAGCAAATCCAGCTTCGCCAGCAATTCCTTGCTGATCCCGTGGCGCGTCACATCTTCACCGTAAACAATCAAAGTCCTGATCTTGCCCTGGCGAATGCTCTCGGCAATTGACGAGAGCCTCGAACCCATTGGGTCTGCCGAAATGCCAGTGACCTTGGCTCCGATGCTGTTCGGATTTCGATCCGCGTTGAGGAGGAGTTTGTCTCCCTCACCGGTGCGTGGAATGGAATCCGTCACAGCGCCCAGCTTGGCCGCCAGCTTGCCAATCAAGTACAACTCCTCGTTCGTCTGCCGAGCCGAGGCGATGATCGCTGCGCTTCCCTGCGCCACTTTTTGGAGCCGCTCGGCCAGCGCATCCAATGCCTGCGGCCAATCCGCCGGAACTCGAACTCCGGCCCCGGACGGCGCTTCCACCCGGGTCAAACGGTCATCCCGATTGATCCAACGATAATTAAGACGACCGTAATCGCACATCCACGTCGCGTTTACTCCGTCATTCTCGCGCGGCTCATATCGGAAGATCTTCTCTTCACGCGAGCCGATGATGATGTTGCAGCCCGTCCCGCAACTGGTGCACAAGCTCTTGGTTTCTTTGAGAAACCAGACGCGCATCTGGAAACGGAAATCCTTGGATGTCAGCGCGCCTACCGGGCAAATATCGACGGTATTCAGCGTGTAGTTATTGTCAAAGGCCTTGCCGGGATAGGCGGTCAGTGTGTTGTAGCTGCCGCGATTGACGATCCCCAACGCATCGTCTCCGACAATGTCGCGAGTGAAACGAATGCAGCGGGTGCAAAGGATGCAACGTTCATCGTCCAGAATGATCCGAGGTCCCAGGTCCACGCGTTTGGGTTTGTGCACCTTGGGCTCGATAAACCGGCTGTAAGCCTTGCCGTAATCGACTGAATACTCCTGCAGTTTGCATTCGCCCGCTTGATCGCAAATCGGGCAGTCCAGCGGATGATTAATCAGCAGAAATTCGAGGACGCCTTCACGCATCTGTTGTACAGCGGGCGTGTTGGTATAGATTTCCATCCCGGGAGAGATGGGCGTAGCACAAGCAATCGCAGGTCTGGGAGATTTTGCGATTTTAGGTGTGCCATCGGCGTTGAAAATGGGTTTGCGATCCGGGCCCATTGCCGGAGTGCCAAATTCCACCAGGCACATGCGGCAGTTGCCCGCCACAGGCAGCTTGGGATGATAGCAATAGTGCGGCACATCCACTTTGATGGAGTGGCATGCCTGAATCATCGTGGTCGGGACCGGCTTGCCGGTAACCGGATCGGGCATCGTTTTCGGCACCTCTACCTCACGCCCGTCGATCTTCACCTTGATCTTCTCGATCGGGGGCGGCGGTGCCGCATTCTGTGTTTGCGCAGGGTTGCTCATCGAAATTATGCCGCTGATGTTTTCCGGCGCTCCTCGTCAGCCGTGCCGCGGGCCACGAACTCGTCCTTAAATTTATTAACGAAGCTCTGCACCGGCCATGAACAGGCCTCGCCAAACGCGCAAATCGTACGACCGCCTGGAATATTGTCGGCGATCTTCAACAGGTAGTCCGCGTCCTGGGCACGCCCCTCGCCATGAGCCATACGGTGCAGCGCCTTGGACATCCAAAGCGAACCTTCGCGGCAAGGCGTGCATTGTCCGCAACTTTCGTGCGCGTAAAATTCGGACAAATTAGCCAGGGCAGCCACGATATCAGTCGTGTCGTCCATGACGACAATCGCACCTGAACCTGACATGCTGCCGGCTGCGATCAGCGAATCAAAATCGTATGGCAAATCCAGCATATCAACCTCTTGCTCGCTGTCCTTGCCGTCCGGCCCCTTGCGTTTGAGCTTAAACTTCTCACCAGCCTTGAACACCTTGGCGGAAGAACCGCCCGGGATAATCGCCTTGAGTTGTCTGCCCTCACGCAGGCCGCCACCGAAAACAGGATCGAAGATCAGCTCACGCATCGTGACCTTGCCAACTTCCACTTCGTAATAGCCGGGACGCTTCACATGCCCGCTCAAGCTCACGATTCGAGTGCCCGTATTGTTTGGCGTTCCTAGTTTGGCGAACTCACTGCCACCCATCGCGACGATGTGCTTCACGGCGCATAACGTCTCAACGTTGTTCACGATGGTCGGGCTCATGTAAAGGCCCAGCACTGCCGGGAAGAAGGGCGGCTTGATCCGCGGATAAGCGCGCTTGCCTTCCAACGACTCGATCAGCCCGGTTTCCTCACCGCAGATGTAAGCGCCGGCACCGCGATGCACGTGCAGTTCGAGCTCATACCCGCTTCCTGCTATGTTCTTGCCCAGAAAGCCTTTGGCTCGCGCCTCGTCTAAGGCGCGGTTCAAAATACGCGCGCCTTCAGCAAACTCGCCCCTGATGTAAATGTATGCCAGGTGAACGTCATTGGCATAGCAGGCGATGATCATTCCCTCGATCAACTGGTGCGGATCTTTATATATGATCTGCTTGTCCTTAAAAGTACCGGGCTCCGATTCATCGGCATTGCAAATCAGGTAAATCGGCTTGCCACTGCGCCGGTCCACAAAGGACCATTTTAAGCCGCAGGAAAAGCCTGCGCCGCCACGCCCGCGCAAACCAGAGATCCGCACTTCGTCCCGCAATTGTTCAGGACCGGAAACAGTCTTGCCATCAGGCAGGGTCTTAGGCGTCAGCGCCAGTGCTTTTCGCAACACGTCATACCCCCCGTGGCGCATGTAGCACTCGATGTCCGGGGTGTAGCCCGGCTGATCAGCGTGTTTCAGGATGAGTCGATATTCCTGCGGCATTGATGTTTTTAGTTATCGGAGCCTTGACTCCAGAATCCAACCCTTTAAGCTAGTGATGCTCGTTTGCCCGATGGTGTAACGGTAGCACAGCAGACTCTGGATCTGTTTGTCATGGTTCAAATCCATGTCGGGCAGCCATTTCATAACGAGCGCGGTTGGTTTGATCACTTGCATTGCCCCAGTATTTCCCCGGCTTTATCCAGAGTCACCCCCTCGTGAAATGAGTCATTGCACATCATCACAGGCGCTGTGCCACAACTGGCCAGGCACTCCACAAACTCCACGGTGAATCTTCCATCTGCGGTTGTTTGGGGGCCGTGTCCATGAGGGTCAAGACCCGTCTTCTGACAAAAGAATTCGTGCAGTTTATAAGCCCCACCCAGCGCGCAACTCAACGTCCGGCAAATCTTGAGATGATACTTCCCTGTCGGGTTCCGATGAAACATCGGGTAGAAAGTCACCAACTCGAATACGTTGATCGGTTCCAGTTCCAGCTTTCCGGCTATCCACTCAACTGCCTGGCGTGAAACATATCCGTAGCGCTCCTGCACCGCGTGCAGCAGCATCAGGGATGCACTCCGCTTTTTCGGATAATGCGTGATCACCTCATCGATGATCTTTTCCAAATCCGCCGGGATAGCAAAATCAGGCTGCTCCCGCAGTGGATTAGGAATGGGTTGAGCATTGTGCTGGGTTGCTATTGGAAACGGCAACGCCCCGCCCGGTGCGCTGGTCCCGCGCACGGTCGGATCGCTGCCCTGGGTCGTTGGCTCGGTCTTCATCGATCTGATTCTCCCATCACGAAATCTAGCGATCCCAGGATGGCAACGGTATCACTCATCATGTGTCCCGGAAATAAATGCGGCAGAATGCTCAAACTAACAAAAGATGGCGACCGAATCTTCAACCGGTAGGGAGTCCCCCCACCCTTGCTGCAGATGTAAAAGCCCAACTCGCCCTTTGGATTCTCGTGCCCAAAGTAAACCTCACCAGCAGGCGCGTTGATCCCTTGCGTTACGTTCAGGAAATGATGGATCAACTCCTCCATCCGCGTTAGGACCTGCTTCTTCTCCGGCAGCACGATCTTGCCATCCTGGATTTGATAAGGGCCGTCCGGCAATTTATCCAGGCATTGGTGGACAATCTTTACGCTCTGGCGCATCTCTTCGATCCGCACGAGATAACGGTCGTAACAATCACCCGCTGACCCAATCGGCACCTCGAATTCCAATTGGTCGTACACGAGGTAAGGCTGTGCCTTCCGCAGGTCATGATCAACGCCGCTGCCCCTCAGGTTGGGGCCTGTCAGCCCGTAATCGATAGCATCCTGACGGCTGATCACACCCACGCCCTGTGTCCGGTCCACAAAAATCCGGTTACGGCTTAGGAGTTGTTCCGTCTCGTCGATGTTGACCACGACTTCCTTGAGGAAAGTTCGGCAGTCCTCCACCCAGCCAGGAGGCAAATCCCGGGATAGCCCACCAATCCGAGTGTAGGAGGTTGTAAACCGGGCGCCGGTCAGAGATTCGCACAGGTTATAAACCTTTTCGCGTTCTGTGAAGGTATGCAGGAATACCGTCATTGCACCCACATCCATTGCGTAGGAACCTAGTCCCAGCAGATGCGATGAAATGCGCGCCAGCTCAGCACAAATGACCCGGATAAATTGGCATCGCGGAGGGAGTTGTTTATCGATCCCGAGCAACTTCTCGACGGCCAGAGCGTAGGCGACATTGTTAGCCAAAGGCGCCAGATAATCGAGGCGATCCGTATAGGGAATGAACTGCGTGAACGTCATGTTCTCCGCAATCTTTTCATCTCCCCGATGCAGGAAGCCCACGTCCGGCATGGCTTTGGTGATCATCTCACCGTCCATCTCCAGGATGATCCTCAGCACACCGTGAGTAGCCGGATGCGATGGGCCCATATTGAGCACCATCTTTTCACCGTGCAGTTCCTCGCCCTCATCCGAAAAAGCCTCCGGCACTCCCATTTCTCGGGCTGCCGCTGTGGCCCTGGCCCCTGAGTCCTGATATTCCAGTTCGCGCGTTTCCGCCATTATTGCTCCTTTGTTGCCGGGGGAATTGGCCCAGGTCCTTGCGGCCGACCGTGAGCCCCACTCATATCATCTCGACGCTCAATACGCGCATTGGTTCCCAGGGCATCGGTTTCGGGAATACGGACACGGGGTTCGCGAGCCATGGCATCGCGGCCACCGGCAACCGTTACGAAAGGACCTCCGGCGAGCGGTGCGGCCTCGGTGAACGCCACTTCAGGCAAATCAGTTGGTTTGCCTGCAACGGGGAAATCCTTCCGCAAAGGATAATAAGGATAACCCTCCCACATCAAAATCCGGCGCAAATCAGGATGCCCACGAAACCGGATCCCCATCATGTCGTAAATCTCGCGCTCATGCCAGTTGGCGGTCCGCCAAACCGAAGTCACCGTCGGCAGTTCGCTCTTTTCTTCGCTCACGGTAGTCTTGAGCCGCAAGTAGCAATGGTGGCTATATCCGTAAAGGTGATAAACGACCTCCCAGCGGGGATCGTCGCCATAATTATCGATGCTGGTGATATCGACCAGGTAATCGAACCCGAGCGTCTCCTTCGCAAATTGGCAAACCTCGGCAATGCGCTCCGGTTCGGACACCTTCAGCGAAAACTCTCCTCGGAACTCAACAGGGCCGCTGATCAATTCGCCGAACTGCTCGACGAGCTTGGCAGCCAAGGTTTGTGAGCTGACCTGAGTTGGTTGGGTGCTGCTCATCAGGCGACCTTTTTCTGCATCGAAATGACCGGTTCGCGGGCAACCTTTTGCTGCAACCGAATAAGGGCGTCAAGTAAAGCCTCGGGTCTCGGAGGACAACCTGAAACGTAAACATCCACTGGCAACAGCTTGTCGATGCCTTGCAGCACGGAATAGCTTCGATACATACCGCCGGTTGAAGCGCAGGCACCCATCGCAATGACCCATTTTGGCTCTGCCATCTGATCGTAAATTCGCTTGGTCGCCAGCGCCATCTTGTAGGTCACAGTTCCTGCAACGATCATCACGTCAGACTGGCGTGGCGAAAAACGCATAACCTCGGCACCAAACCGGGAGATATCGTAACGGCTGGCGCCCGTGGCCATCAGTTCAATGGCACAACAGGCCAGCCCCATGGGCATCGGCCAAAGAGAGTTCTTCCGAAACCAATTGATTGCTGCGTCCAGCCGGGTATGGACGACTTCCCCCTCCACCTTGGAGTTGTAGCCGATCTCAGTAGTTTGTTTCATCGGGTGTCCGGCCTGGTTAGGCACGGGCAAAAACCTAAACCGTTATAGGGGGTAGGCAAGACGAATTTGCGAATTTTTTATCCCGTAAGGCGTTAAAGGGCCTTGATTTCGGGGTAAATCCGTGTCCAGCCACCCTTGGCGGGCGAATAAACCGCCGTCACCTAACGTCTATAACCTTCGATGAAAGCTATCCTAAAGCTACTGTGTTGCGTCTGCCTTGCCTTCCCTCTCGTCGCCCCGGCTGCGCCCGCTAGAAAACAAACCTGCTGCCAGCAGGCTTTCTCCCAAGGCAAAGAATGCCGTAACAAATGCTGCCTGGTCGCTCATCGCAACGATGAATCGTGCAAGAAGTGCAACCCGAACAAAGAAGACGCTGACCTGCTGAAAAAGCAAGCCAAGGAAAAGAAGGAAAAGCAGAAAAAGTAATGCTCCCTTCGACTATTTCCGGGCACCTCGTTGGGAGGTGCCCGTGAAGCCTCTCTCCCCAGTCTTGTTTCCAACCCTACGCCTCTTCTAAAACTCTGTATCCCAGCGCCTCAGCCAGTGCAGCAACCGGCTCCTTGAGATCACCGTAGAACGTAACACGATGCCACTTCCACTGGTCCCACATCGTGAACAGCTTTTCGATGTCCCCAACGGGTTCGGCGCAAATCTTAGTCCGGCAGGCACGGTCATCAGGATCGTTCTCCACGGCCACTCCTTGATGAAACAGGATCTCCTTCCGTCCGGCATCCAGCTTCAGGGTAGTCGTCATCATTCGGGTGGGTAGAACAGAACGGACAGAGGCTCCCTGACGATCCTCTGAGTGTGTCATGATATCAAATGGGTTGCTCTGTCCCTGCGGTCCAAACGCTTTGTTCGAAGCAACACAATGTGCGTAGATGATCTGCCTCTTCGCCGTATCGATCACAGGATCGGAAATATAACCGGGACGTCCTTGGGTAAGAATCGTGCCCAGCACCATCGTTGCAGCCGATTCCACATCGCATTCGCACCCGCCAATGAGCCCTTCGTTGAGCAACTGGTGAAAGCCGAGGCAGGGATAGGCGTGGATGTGGCCCCCATAGAAGCCACCGAGACAGTTCACAGTGATGCCCATTGCCCCGTGTTTTTGGAGCAACGCTTTTTCTGCCAAGTACATCGCAGCGGAGTTCACGAGGGTCTCACGGTTAACCCCTTCAATCTTGCGTGCGTGCTTCTCCCAACCATCAGCAACAGCTCTCGCCTGATCGGGATCAGCGTTTTTCCAGGCTTCGTTGAGCTCAGCAAAACTCACTCGCTGAATCGGGATGCCAGCCATCTCGCCGCCCGGACCGCTTTGTTGATCACGAATCGCCAGGATTTTGCTGGCTTTCATTTTCTTAATGCAATCACTCGGCTCAAGGCACCCTGCCCTGTCCTCCTTCACCAGGAGTTGCCCGGGGCGCTTGGTGGACTTGACCCGCACTGCTGTGGTCAGTTCTGCAAAACTCTCTCCGCTCCCCGCACAGGCGGACTCAAAGCAACGAACCGCTCCGACGAGGTCCTTCATACGCGAAGACGCCACGTAGCCAACGTTGTTCTGTTTTTGGCGCAGGAAGGCTGCATTATAGACCAGGAACCCGCCGCTCCCACCATATTGGAAATCAGCATAGAGGACCGGTTTGCCCGCTTCAGCCAGGGTCTGCACCACCCGATTCCAGCAGTTCATCTGGTAAACGACATAGCCGTCCACGTTCCCGGCAGCCCGATCTTCGGCAAGGATGTTCTTGGCTTTTTCGGGACCTTCGGCAAGGGCGGTGCAAAACTCGAGGTTTTTGCATTTCCGCGTTAACTCGTTCGTGATCCTTTCCATGTGCGGCTTGAAATCGAAGCCCTGATTGGGCCAATCGGGCCGCGGTTGGATTTCGGCGTGCAGCGCATACACAATGCGGATGCGCGGCTTGCGGCGCGGTTGCCCAGCCAGAAGGCCGGGCGCGCTCAAGACGCCGAGCAACCCGGCGGTCGCCATGGTGGCGCGCCCGAGGAAGTTCCGGCGATTCATGGGACATCCAGCACAGCGAGAGAGTATGGGTGAAGTCATAAGTTTTGTTCTTATGGTTAAAAGCAGGGGTTATTCGCGGCTTCATCATACAAATTTCTGGTGAACCCATCAAGTTTGGATTACTTTCCGGCCCCGGATATAAGATCGAGTTACCTGAAACTATGAGTGTTCTGATTGTTGGCTCAACGGCCCTGGATTCCATCAAAACGCCGAAGGCGGAAAACCCGAAACTGCTCGGCGGATCAGCCAGCCACGCGGCTGTGGCGGCCAGCTTCTTCAGCCCGGTCGATATGATCGGCGTTGTTGGGGAAGATTTTCCAAAGCAATATATACAGCTTTATAAACGCCACCGCATCGGCCTGGAGGGCCTGCAGATTCTCCCGGGAAAAACCTTCCATTGGTCTGGAGAATATGAGCTGAACATGAACAACCGGCGCACCCTGCTGACCGAGTTGGGCGTTTTCGAGACTTTCAATCCGACCCTTCCGAAGTCCCAGGCAAAAACTCCGTTCGTCCTGCTGGCGAACATTGCCCCTTCCCTGCAGGAGCACGTGCTCAACCAAATGCGCCGCCCCAAGTTTGTGGTCGCCGATACCATGGACCTGTGGTTGAACATCGCCTTGCCTGATTTGCTCAAGCTCATCAAGCGTTTGGATGGCTTCGTGCTCAACGATAGCGAGGCACATCAACTTACCCAGGAAGACAACCTGTTCGATGCCTTGCGCAAGATCCACAAGATGGGGCCCAAGTATGTCATCATCAAGAAGGGCTCCCACGGTTCAGTTCTCTCGAGTCCCAAGGGTCTCTTCATCTGCCCCGCATATCCCCTTCAAAAGGTGGTCGATCCGACCGGTGCCGGAGATTCCTTCGTTGGCGGCCTGATGGGCTACCTCGCTTCCGCCAAGGGCACCATCGACCAGAACATCCGCCGCGCAATGGTTTACGGCAGCGTCGTCGCTTCATTCTGTTGCGAAGGCTTTGGTCTTCAGAAAACAGACAAGGTTACCAAAGCCCAGATCCAGAAGCGGGTCAAGGAACTGGAAAAGATGACCCGGTTTTAGCGACCGAAAAGGGAGTCACGCGCTTTGATTCTTGATCACCTGTCTTTCATCTGCGCCCATCTGTGTCATCTGCGGATGAATCACGGAGGAGCGTCCACAGATTACTCAGATGAACGCAGATAATGATAAGAAACGGGATCTGGAAACCTATGCGGTGATCGGTGCAGCCATGGCCGTTCACTCAGAACTTGGGCACGGTTTTTTGGAGGCGGTCTATCAGGAAGCATTGGAGCGCGAGTTTCAAGCCCGGCACATTCCCTATCAAAGGGAAATGGACCTGCCGATCTACTACCGCGGTGAGCGGTTGAACGCCCGCTACAAGGCCGACTTCGTGTGTTCTGGATCGGTGATCATCGAGCTCAAGGCTCTGAAACAATTGTCCGGCATTGAGGAATCGCAGGTCTTGAACTACCTCAGGGCGTCGGGGTTTCAAAAAGGTCTCTTGCTCAATTTCGGTTCGGTCCAACTCGAGTACAAGCGGTTTGTCTTTCATCTGCGCCCATCTGTGTCATCTGCGGATGAATCACGGAGGAGCGTCCACAGATTACTCAGATGAACGCAGATAATGATAAGAAACGGGATCTGGAAACCTATGCGGTGATCGGTGCAGCCATGGCCGTTCACTCAGAACTTGGGCACGGTTTTTTGGAGGCGGTCTATCAGGAAGCATTGGAGCGCGAGTTTCAAGCCCGGCACATTCCCTATCAAAGGGAAATGGACCTGCCGATCTACTACCGCGGTGAGCGGTTGAACGCCCGCTACAAGGCCGACTTCGTGTGTTCTGGATCGGTGATCATCGAGCTCAAGGCTCTGAAACAATTGTCCGGCATTGAGGAATCGCAGGTCTTGAACTACCTCAGGGCGTCGGGGTTTCAAAAAGGTCTCTTGCTCAATTTCGGTTCGGTCCAACTCGAGTACAAGCGGTTTGTCTTTCATCTGCGCCCATCTGTGTCATCTGCGGATGAATCACGGAGGAGCGTCCACAGATTACTCAGATGAACGCAGATAATGATAAGAAACGGGATCTGGAAACCTATGCGGTGATCGGTGCAGCCATGGCCGTTCACTCAGAACTTGGGCACGGTTTTTTGGAGGCGGTCTATCAGGAAGCATTGGAGCGCGAGTTTCAAGCCCGGCACATTCCCTATCAAAGGGAAATGGACCTGCCGATCTACTACCGCGGTGAGCGGTTGAACGCCCGCTACAAGGCCGACTTCGTGTGTTCTGGATCGGTGATCATCGAGCTCAAGGCTCTGAAACAATTGTCCGGCATTGAGGAATCGCAGGTCTTGAACTACCTCAGGGCGTCGGGGTTTCAAAAAGGTCTCTTGCTCAATTTCGGTTCGGTCCAACTCGAGTACAAGCGGTTTGTCTTTCATCTGCGCCCATCTGTGTCATCTGCGGATTAATCTCAGTGGTGCATCCGCTTTGGAACCGGCTTGTCGAAGCTCCCGTCCATTGGTAATCTCCACCCGCATGTCTCCAGCAGAGGCTACCCCACCAGCGAAGGGAGCAACCCCTTCGAAACTAAAGGTTTTTGCACGGCGCCTGTTCAGCTCGCTGCTGCTCTGGACTGTCGTGCTGATGGCTCTTTTCTCCACTAATCGGCTTATTTCCGAGTTGGTATTTGCCGTCATCATCCTGTTCCTGGCTATCACAGGTCTGTTCGAATTCTACGGGGTGGTTGAGAGGCGAAACCTGGTCTGCTTCAAGGGCTGGGGTCTCCTGGGTGGAGCGCTGCTCATGATTGGCACGTTTCTGAACCTAACAGGCCGCATCTGGGCGTCAGATTCCCCTGGGCGCGTCAACGATTTCGAGACGAGCTTCATCATCCTTTTCGTGCTCGGCTTGTGCCTGCGTCAGTTTTTCTCGAAAAGTAACACGGCGGGTATCCTGGCAATTTCATGCACCCTGTTTGGCTTGATGTACGTGCCCTACCTCCTCAACTTCGTGCAGAAGATCAATTTCTTTCCGGGCGTCGAAGGTCCGTTCTACCTGCTCTATTTTATTCTGATAACCAAGTTCAGTGACATGGGAGCCTATTCGGTTGGATCGCTCATCGGACGCCACAAAATGATTCCGCGGATCAGCCCCGGCAAAACATGGGAAGGGTTTGGTGGAGCCATTGTCGTTTCGACCCTGGCCAGCGTCGCGTTTGTCAAACTCTTCGGCTCCCACATGGCTGGAATGAATTATGTCCATGCGGTCGTTCTTGGTGTCATTCTCAGCATCTCGGCAGTCGTCGGGGACCTGATAGAGTCGATATTCAAGCGGGAAGCCGGAATCAAGGATTCGGGCAACCTGTTTCCAGGCATTGGAGGCATGCTTGACCTTTTGGATAGCATCCTGTTCAACGCGCCCCTCATGTATTTGTATCTGCGGCACGTCATCGCCAGGTAAACTCATAGGATCTACCCAGAGCGAATTTATTTTCACCCGAAATCCTGAGGACATAGCTTGTCCTGCAGATTTTGTTTGAATAGCCTACAGGGTATCGTGAATGTCCTCAGTCGTCGCCGGGAAAAATCCCCAACTGTGTGCGCCATGAGCCTAAGAACTGCCGTAACCCTCTCGGCTGTCCTGGCCGGGTCAGTTTTTCCAGCCATCGCTCAAGAACGTGTCCTCGGACTTGATATCTCCTATTGGAATTGCGGAAGCTCATCAACCGGGATCTCCCAAAACAACTGGAACCTGGCTTACAGCAGCGGGAATCGACAGTTCGTCTACTTGCGCTCGAGCCGCGGCGGGACCACCGGGCTAGACCAGGGCGCGGGCACGCCGGGAGGCGGAAGCCAATCCACCCTAAGTCGCCGCTATGATGACCCTCGATACGTTCAGAACCTGATCCGTGCCAATGCGGCAGGAATGTACCTGGGCCCGTACCATTTTGCGCGCCCGGACGTTGATGGCAATACAGGGACCGACGAGGCGACACATTTCATCCAGATGGCGGGAGCCTGGATGCGCCCGGGATACATGATGCCCATGTTTGATCAGGAAGCCGGGGCTGGAAGTGATTTTCTGGTTCAGTTCGCGGTGGATTTTTCCAATCAGATTTACGCGAGTATGAAAATCCGGCCGTGTATTTATATTAACGGCAATTACTCAAGCGTTTTTCAAGGTGCCAGCCAGACTCTCCGTGACACCCTTGCCAAGCCCGTCAGCAATACCCCGAGCGTTACAGGCCCCGCTTACCCCATGCTCTGGAACGCCCGATATTCGGATAACGATGCCCCCAACGATATCCCGATTCAGACAGGCAGCCCTAAAACAACGTACACGACCTCAAGCGGGTACTATGGTCCCTGGGATGACTACGGGAACACCGAACCTTGGTCCTTCTGGCAATACGCCAGCACTGTGTCCATCCCGGGCATCAACGCGGTGGATTCCACTGCGGATAGCAACGTGTCCCACGGCGATATCGAGTACGTGCGCAATTTTTTGGTCCCGGCGGTGTGGTGGACTGATACCAGTGGCGACTGGAGCACCCTGGCCAATTGGAACAGCGGCCAAACTCCCGTGGCACCTGTGCCTGGAGCCGGCCAGGCCACCCCTTATGCCACTGGCGGGTTGCCCACCGCACGACTGCCCGGCGCCGCGGGCACAGGCCCCACCTCGGGCCAGTATGACACCGTAATTCTGGAGCGGCCCTCGGCCAATATCACAGTGACACTCAGCGCCGGAACGCACAGGATTCGCAAGCTGTACATGCGAGAGACTTTGAACCTGACCGGCGGCTCGCTCACCGTGAACTACAGTCCTGCCTATCGACCGGACACCTCGGCTTACGTCTTGCATGGCGGTCCTGTTTCCGCTCAATTCTCAGGTCCCGTCACCCTCAGCGGAGCGGCCACTTTGAGCGCCCACACGGTGCAGGTCGATGCCAGTCGCATCCTTACTCTCTCAGGGGGCACGTTCACTTTCAACACGCTGAACCTGATGCCTGCAACCACCCCGGCAAAACTGGTCATGGCCGGCAACGCGGCTATTAATCCACTGACCAACTCCCTCGCCGTGATTAAGCGCGGCACCGGCAGCGGAAACTCCGGGCTGGTCGATCTCGGAGGAGGCACTCGAACCCTAACCGTAGGCAATGGCACCAGTGATGTGGATCTTTCTATCGATGTGCCCGTGATCAATGGCGGCCTCGTAAAAACCGGGCCTGGCACACTGCGCCTCACCTCTCCAAACACCTATGTGGCGGGCACCACGCTCTCTTCGGGTCGATTGCTCGTGAATAATGCTTCCGGTTCAGGTACAGGCAGCGGAGCAATCACAGTGGATGGAGGTATCCTGGGCGGCACTGGAATCATTAGTGGAGTTCTGACTCTGAATAGCGGAGGCACACTGGCACCCGGCCTGTCCATAGGCACACTACGACTTGGCAGCAGCCCTATCTTGAATGGTACGATCGTGATGGAAATCGACCGCAACGGCGGAACGCCCATGGCCGACAAACTCTCCGTTTCCGCAGGCACTCTGGACTATGCGGGGACTCTTGCAGTGCAGAATGTCGGGCCAGCAATGACAGGTGGCGAGGTATTTACGCTCTTTTCAGCTCCAACTTACAGCGGGAGCTTCGACGCATTTAACCTGCCGGCACTCTCGTCCGGGATGAACTGGTTCACCGGTTCACTCACAAACAACGGCACCCTGGCCGTTAATCGACAGCCCCTTACCCCTACCCCCTTGCGGTTCACGAACACGGCTCCAAATCTTCTCCAGATCCCGTTCGCCCTGCTGACAACCAACGCGACGGACCCAGATCTGGATACGCTGCAAGTGGCTGGTTTTGACCCTGCCACAACCAACGGCATCCCGCTGCTGGCAGATGCAAACGGGCTCGTGTACTCCAACCGCGCGAGTGTTGTTGACCAGTTCTCCTATGTCCTGAGCGATGGTCGAGGTGGAACAATCCCCGGTGTTGTGGAAATCGTTAATATCGGTTCCGTACCGGCCGCGCAGTTTGCTGGGTTGCCAAAACTGAGTGCAGGATCGGTTCAGCTTAGCTTCTCAGCTACCCCCGGATGGACTTATTTCCTGGACCGCTCGACCAACCTCGTCACCTGGAAGACCATCTACACAAATGTGGCGCCCGCAAGCGGCATCCTGGATTATACAGACAACTTTCAAGATCTCGGCACCCCCGCGTCCGAAGCCTTCTATCGTCTGACATGGCCAGAGTAAGATGTTGAAGATAGATCACCGTCAAGCTATAGGTAACGGATGTCGTCTATCATTCTGAGCGCGGTCGGGGTTCTCGCGGTGCTCCTCGCACTGCCAGCACACGCTGCGGCAACCGAATCCTTCGATTTAGTCATCCGCGGTGGTCGCGTCGTGGATGGAACCGGCAACCCCGCAATCTTTGCCGATATCGGCATCAAAGACGGACGCATCACCCGAATTGGCAAGGTGTCGCAAGCCACCCGGGAGATCCTGGCCACTAACCTGGTGGTGTGTCCAGGCTTCATCGATGTGCACACCCATGCAGATGAGGTGGACGAGATGCCTCTTGCGGAAAACTTTGTTCGCATGGGCGTAACGACGGTCGTAGCTGGGAACTGTGGATCATCGGCCCTCGACCTCGGAAAGCTGTTTCGAGCAATCGAAGCAACCAATGCCGCCGTCAATTTCGCCTCGCTGATCGGCCATAATGACGTCCGGGCCAAAGCCATGGGAGGCCGGTTCGATCGCCCTCCCACACCCGAAGAAATGGCGCAAATGAGAGCACTGGTGCGCAAAGCCATGGAGGATGGAGCCGTCGGGCTTTCGACAGGCCTGATTTATCAACCGGGGGTGTTCTCAACCACTGAAGAGATTATTGAACTGGCTCGGGAGGGGGCAGCTTATGGAGGGATCTATACCAGCCACATGCGGCATGAAGATGAGAGAATTGATGAGGCGCTAAATGAGGTGTTTCGCATTGCACGTGAAACAGGGATACGGGCCGAAGTATCGCACATCAAGCTCTCCGGCCCGAACGCCTGGGGCAAGGCCAGCCATGTGCTCGAACTCCTGGAAATGGCGCGCGCTGAGGGCCTTGAAATTACCCAGGACCAATACACTTACACCGCTTCAAGCACGAGCCTGGGCCAGCTCATTCCCGACGACATTCTCGAAGGTGGCCGAAAGAAGTATCGAGAGCGGATCGCCGATCCTGTGATTCGGTCCAACACCGTCCACCGGATGGTCGCGAATCTGCGCAAGCGCGGGCGGGACTCTTTCGCGTACGCGGTGATCGCCTCGTATGACCCCAATCCCGAGTTGAATGGATTGAATGTGCAGGAAGCAGCAAAGAAAACTCGCAACTCAGATGCTCTGGAGGAACAGGCGGAGCTCGTGTTGGACGTGCAGAAAAACGGTGGTGCAAGTGCGGTGTTTCATGGAATTGATGAAACAGACCTGCAAACCTTCATGCGCCATCCCAATACAATGGCCGCTTCAGACAGCGGGCTTCGGAAATTTGGCGAAGGAGTTCCCCACCCGCGAGGTTATGGCAACAATGCCCGGGTGCTGGCCCGGTATGTGCGAGAGTTAAAAGTGCTGCGACTCGAAGATGCGGTTAGGAAGATGACCAGCCTTCCCGCAAACACGTTTCGGCTCAAGGACCGCGGATTGCTGCGCGAAGGAAATTGGGCGGACGTGGTGGTTTTCGATCCCCAAACCGTGCAGGATACCGCTACCTTCAAGCAACCTCACGCCTATCCGGAAGGGATTAAGGCAGTCGTTGTGAACGGAGTGATAGTTTTGGAAGAAGGCAAACACACCGGAGCCAAAGCCGGCCAGGTGTTGCGCCGGGGGAGTTGATCCCCCCCGGCAGAAAATCGATCTATCAGGCAGGCATGGTGGCTGGAGTGGCAGTGAGCACCTGGTCCAAGTCATAAGGCACACCGGCAACCAGCAACCGCGGCACGCCGAAATCCATCTGCACATCAGTCACTCGACCGTGAACGATAGATCTGGAGCGCACGGAACGAAGGCTCACCGATCGCCCGATCAACGCGCGGGCCATGTTGCTGCGGATGGCTAGAGTTGAGCCGTCAAACCGAGCAGCAGTGAATCGTGGTACTGTCATAACGTTAGGTTCCCTTTCTTATTGAGATCGCCGTGCTTCCGTAGCTCTGAGTCGTTTCTATCATCCCCGGAACTTTTTTCCCTTTAGCACATTGTTAAACGATCCGATATAAGGAGGGAGCAGAGTCAGTGCCAAGTAACAATGCTTAAAGACAATCAACGTGTAAATTGTTGTTGTACAGCCTTTTCCATTTCCAACATCGAACCGCTCTCCGTTCCCTCCCTCTTTTGTCCGGAAGCTTCTTCCCGGTAAATTTCACGCTTTCCGCGCTATTTTTCCCCTCCAGGACGTCTCAAACAAGGCCGCGGGATATTCCCAGGCATCGGATGGCCACAAAGTGCCCCTTCCCATTGGGCAATCAGCTCCAACACCGGGCGAAGTTCAATGCCCAGCATCTCGGGACGGTACCGAGACAGGTTTTTCTCAGCCAGATGCAACAGCGCGATAGCTGGCTGCACCCGTTCCTTTCGTTCATGCACAAAGGCCCCTGCGAGTTGAATCAGCCCTTTGAAATAGTCAGCGGTTGGAGTGCCCCGAAGTGGAAGCCACAATTCTTCAAGGACCTCATGAGCCTCAAAGTACTTGCCTTGATTGAATAACTCGAAGAAACGGTGATATCGAGGATCATCCGCCAGATTCTGAATTCCCGGGCTCGCACCCGAGCTACTTTGAGAGCACATGGACGAAAGTAGCTCGAACTGTTGCCGCTGCAACCGTGGCCGGACTCAAATGTTCTCGCCCATCACGGGTGGAGGCTGGTAACTCAGCTCGCTTTCAGGTTGTAACGCCGCCGTTTCGCTGGCGAGAACGCGGAATTGTCGGATCTGGAAAGAAACCTCCCGTCCATCCTCCAAAGCCTGGTTCGCGTAATCTTCCTTGGTCATTCGTGCGCGAATCGTCAGGCCGCTGGGCAGTTCAAGCTCCACCCGCAGCAGCACTCCCAGGAAAAATGTGCGGCGCAGCACAGCGTGATAACGGTAAGCGGTGAGATCGGATGAAATCTGAACCGCATAAGGGCGAAAACCGATACGCAATCGTTGCCCATCGGGCTGGTCGTGAGCGGGAAACTCGAGCTCGCCAATGCGAGCGATTCCTCCACGCACCTCAGGTTCCAGCACATTCATGACGCCAATGAAGCGGGCGACGAATTCGTTGGCAGGCTGATCATACACTTCGCGAGGAGTGCCTACCTGCTCCAGGTGCCCGCGAGAAAAGATAACGATGCGGTTGGCGACTTCCAGCGCCTCCTCCTGGTCGTGTGTAACAAAAACCGTCGTGACGTTGAGTTCACTGTGCATGGTGACCAGCCATTCACGGAGTTCCTGGCGGATCTTGGCGTCCACGGCCCCGAACGGTTCGTCCAGCAGCAATACACTTGGCTTCGGCGCCAATGCCCGGGCAATAGCCACACGCTGGCGTTGCCCACCTGAAAGCTGGTGCGGATAGCGCTTCTCCAACCCTTCCAGATCAAAAAGCTTTAATAATTCCGCGATCCGGTTCTGGATGTCCGCCCGCTTCCATTTCTTGATCTTCAGCCCAAAGGCGATGTTCTTGTACACGGTCATGCTCTTGAACAGAGCATAATTTTGGAAAACAAAGCCGATGTTGCGGTGCTGGACCGATACGTTGTTCACGCGCTGGCCACGGATCAGGACATCGCCCGAGGTGGGCATTTCCAAGCCGGCGATCATGCGCAGCACGGTAGTCTTGCCCCCGCCGCTCGGCCCTAAAAGCGCGATCAATTCGCCTTCCTGGACGGTGAAGGAAACGCCGCTGATAGCAGCTACATCCCCGAATTTCTTTGAAACATTGTGAAGCTCAATACTCATGCCGGATCTGAGGGTTGTAACTGCTGCGCTTTGGAATAGGCACGCGCCTGTCTCCATTCGAGCCCTGTTTTGATGGCTAATGTGACAAGTGCCAGAAGAGCCAAAAGGGAAGCAATCGCGAAAGCAGCCGCTGCATTGTACTCGTTGTAGAGTTTCTCCACTCGCAGGGGCATAGTATCGGTGAGGCCGGTGATATGACCTGAGACAACGGATACCGCACCGAACTCGCCCATGGCCCGGGCGTTGCACAGAATGACGCCGTAAACCAAGCCCCATTTAACCGATGGCAGGGTTACATACCAAAAGGTTTGCCAGCCATTTGCTCCCAAAGTCATGGCCGCTTGCTCCTGCTCGCTCCCAGTCGCCTGCATGATGGGAATCAACTCACGGGCGACGAATGGAAATGTCACAAACACAGTGGCCATCACGATGCCAGGCACGGCGAAAATAATCTTCATGTTCCGTGCGTCGAGCCACTCTCCCCAGAAACCTTGCAGCCCGAACAACACCACAAACATCAACCCTGCCACTACCGGAGAAACCGAGAATGGCAGATCGATTAGTGTAATCAGGAATGATTTACCCCGGAACTCGAACTTGGCGATAGCCCAGGAAGCCGCTAATCCGAATAGCATGTTCAACGGCACACAAACCGCGCTTACCAGCAGAGTGAGCCGAATGGCGGCTCGGGAATCAGGATGGGCAAGAGCATCCCAGTAAAACCTCAACCCTTTGGCCATTGCCTGAGCGAAAACGTTGGCTAATGGCAGGAACAACGCAACCATGCAGAACCCCAGCGCGATGGAAATCAACAGCCATTTCACAAATGGCGATTCCTCGGCGCCACGCTGCGATTGCGTACGCCCTTGCTTTCTCATGCTGATGCGGCCGGCCATCGTTATCTCTGGAATTTGCTCGACCACTGCTCGAGCAGGTTAATCACGATCAGGAACAGGAACGAAAAAGTTAACAAAACCACCGCCAGGGCGATGGCACCATCATAGTCATACTCCTCAAGGCGCATGATGATCAGGTAAGGCGCAATCTCCGTCTTGAACGGCAGATTTCCCGAAATAAAGACGACCGACCCGAATTCTCCCAGGGCTCGGGCAAATGCCAGAGCAAAGCCAGTGAGCACCGCGGGCACTAGAGAGGGTGCAATAACCTGGCAGAACGTGCGCAGGCGCCCCGCCCCCAAAGTAGCGGCAGCCTCCTCGACTTCCCTCTCAAAATTCTCCAGCACAGGCTGGAGCGTCCGAACTACGAACGGTAATCCAACAAAGGTTAACGCGATTACCACACCCAGCGGCGTGAATGCGCCTTTGATGCCGAGCGGTACCAAAAATTTCCCGAGCCAACCGTTCGCAGCGAACAAGTTCGCGAGGGTTAATCCCGCCACTGCCGTCGGCAGCGCAAATGGAAAGTCAATCATGGCGTCCACAAATCGGCGCCCGGGAAACTCATACCGGACCAGGACCCAGGCCAGCAAAGTGCCGAAAACCGCATTCGTAAGCGCGGCCGCCAGCGACGCGCCAAAAGTGAGCTTGTAAGCGGCTAATGCACGGTCCGCAGTGGCCAGGGCCCAGAATTCGGGCCAGGAAATCTTTACGGCTTTGAGCAGTAATCCTCCCAGGGGCACCAGGACAATCAAGCTGAGGTACGTCAGCGTGAAGCCGAGCGTAAGCCCAAAACCAGGTAGTGGATTGAATTTTCGCGCCAAGTTGCTCAAAGGTTCAGGTGGTGGCCTCTGCTATCTTAAGGTTCTCTGGATTCTTTCGAAAGACCCGTTTTCGGAAAAATGGCTGGCATGCGCCTTCTCCCATCCTCCAAACACTTCATCAATCGTAAATAGAACCAGCGGCTTGAATTCTTCTTTATACTTGGCCTTCACCGCTTCCGAGCGAGGCCGGTAATAATGTCGAGCTGCGATCTCCTGGCCTTCGTCGGAATAAAGGAATTGCAGGTAAGCCTCAGCTACAGCCCTTGTGCCTGCACGATCCACGTTACGATCGACCACTGCCACAGGCGGCTCGGCTAAGATGCTTACCGAAGGAACCACCATCTCGACCTTCCCCTGCCCTGCTTCCTTGATCGAGAGCATAGCTTCGTTCTCCCAGGCGATGAGCACATCGCCGATTCCCCGTTGAACAAACGTTGTGGTCGCACCCCTGGCTCCCGTATCAAGCACCGGCACGTTCTTGAAGATGCCGGTCAGGAACTCGGCTGCTTTGGTATGGTCACCTCCGTTGTGCTTTAACGCATACCCGTAGGCCGCCAGGTAATTCCAGCGGGCTCCACCGGAGGTCTTGGGGTTGGGAGTAATCACCGAGACACCCGGACGAGCTAAATCGTCCCAATCAGAGATTTTCTTGGGGTTACCCTTGCGAACCAGAAAGACGATAGTGGATGTGTACGGTGAACTGTTATGCGGAAAACGCTTTTGCCAGTCCGGCTTAATCAACGAGCTGTGTTTAACAATCGCATCGATATCATAAGCCAGGGCCAGCGTGACGACGTCCGCTCGCAGCCCATCAATGACCGACCTGGCCTGTTTGCCAGAACCACCATGTGACTGCTGAATCGTCAACTTCTCTTGGGTCTTCGCCAGCCAGACCTTTTGGAACGCCTGGTTCACGTCCTGATAAAGCTCACGGGTCGGATCGTATGAGGCGTTTAGAAGGGTGACCGCGCCAGCTAATGGAGGCAGTGTCCAAGCGCACAGCACCAAAAGTATCACCATTACCCTGCGAAAGTTCTGAAGGTTGCGTCGCATTCGAAGCTCCTAGAATGAAGGTTGCACCAACCAAACCCTTTCTCCTGGAGAGAGCTCCCGGGAGGTCAATAAAAGCAGAATCGCGCCAGCATAACGGCGAAACGAGCTCTGAACAAATATGGCACTTGAGTTCATTGTCGGAACTTAACCCATCTTTTTAAGTGACAAAAGACTTGCAGATAAATGACATAAATCTACAGTAAGTCAATAGAGATATGAAACTTTCACTAAAAGGCGATTACGCTCTCCGCGCCCTTCTCGTTCTCGCCTCCCGCCCCCCCTCCGAAATCGTCCATATCCAGTTCATTTCCGACGCACAAAACATCCCTAAGCGTTTCCTGGAGCAGATCCTCAACGATCTTCGAAATGCAGGATTTGTCCAGAGCCGCCGTGGAATCCAGGGCGGATATCGCCTCGCCAAACCCGCGGATCAGATCACACTGGCGGAAGTCATTCGCCACGTAGAAGGAGCACTGGCACCCGTTAATTGTGTGAGCGAGCGTTTTTATGAGAAGTGCTCCTGCCCCGATGAATCGCGATGCGCCATCCGCTCTGTCATGAAGGAGGTGAGGGACGCGATTGTAGGCATTCTGGGACGGCTCACCCTTGCGGACCTGGCAAACCGTGCTGAGTCACTGGAATCCTCCTCAAACACCCCGGATTACAGTATCTGAGAACCAGCTATTTTCGTGGGATGATGCTGATCTGCCCACCCCGCTCGACCATGGCCAGTCCGATTTCCTCTATTCGGGTGATTTGCCCCCGGACCCTCAGAGAAACCTGGAGCACATTCGGGTCCCTGGGTTCCATATTGATCCCGAGCAACTGGTTTACCACGTCCATAGCCGCTGGCATTGGGAACATGGTTCCACCTCACCGAATAGACCAGAGGGTTGTTCACCTCCTTAGGCTTCCCAGAGTGCGAACGGGCGCGCTTAATTCGTGTTGCCTCGTTCGCGAGCGTTGCCGCATAATTCATGGGTAAACAAACACTCAAGATATGACCTCACGACTCAAGTCTTTGCCGCAGGTTGCCGGCCTCATTGCGGTTCTAACGCTAGTGAGTGCGTCCGGCGCACCATTCAGGATTGACGACGTAAACACCAACTCAACGGGAATATGGGAAGGCAAGAATCAGGTGCTGGTCTACAACCATGGCGTGCTCCTGGCGCCAGGCGTGCCCGCGGATCGGGCCCGGAGTTCCTACATTCATCCCCTCTACGGATTGAACGGCGAGGTTCTCACTGATGATTTCCCCAGAGATCACTATCATCATCGCGGTGTTTTCTGGGCGTGGCCGCATGTGAAGGTCGGCGAGAAGGAATACGACCTCTGGATGCTCAAGGGCATCCGCCATCAATTTGAGAAATGGATAGCCCGTGACGCAAAGACGACCCAGGCGGTGCTCCATCTTCGAAATGCCTGGATGACAGGAGATCGAAAAGTCATGGATGAAGAGGTGATGATTACCGTGCACCCTGTTCAGGGCGAGGCTCGGGCAATAGACTTGGCGTTCACCTGGACCCCCGTAGGAGAGGACATCACTCTGCTGGGAGCTGAGGAGAAGAGCTATGGTGGGCTAACCATTCGCTACGCGGCCCGCACAAACACTGTCATCACCACCCCCTTGGGGAGCGAACCGAAGGACCTCCCGATGACCCGGCTCGCCTGGGCCGATTTCACCGGCAAATTTACAGGACAGAATGAACCCAGCGGCGCGGCGATCTTCGTGCCACCCAATCACCCGGATTATCCTCCCATGTGGCTCACGCGACACTACGGAGCGCTTTGCCTGGGGTGGCCTGGAGTGCAGTCAACCACCTTCCCCAAAGGAAAGCCTTTTAAATGCCAGTACCGTCTATGGGTTCATCGTGGTCAACCCAATGCGGATCGCTTAATCAAAGTCTATTCTGTTTACACCAACAGCGTACCGGCTTCCATTTCTTCGCGCTGATAAGTCACTGCACCTCTTTCAAAGAAAACGACCACCCTCCGGAGAGCGTGGTCTTTTGCGTTCAACGCTCCAGCGGGAGCGCGCTGCATGCCGGCGGCCAAGCCGTCGGCGGATCGTTTAGTCCAAGGCGTCCTGCACAGCTTCGCCGGCATTCTCCAGATCTTCTCCAGCGCCATGCGCGGTGCGGCACCCAGTGCCCACTGCCACCAGTAGCAGAGCGGCGAACAAACCGTAGATGAATCGTTTCATGCTTAGTCCCTGTTTATATTTACTCGAATTGGCCCTCTAGCATCATGCTGAAGGTCACTGGACAATGCCTTGGCCAGCCAGGGGCTTCCATGGGGTAAGTGCCCGAAGATTGAGCGACAATCACCTGTTGGTGGATGAGCCCGAATTCGCCAAAAAACGATCCAAAATCGCCAGGTAACTGTCCACCATCATAGTGGAATCCTCGCCCAGATCTTTGCGTGCCTCCCGCAGCTCGGTCGCTGCTTTTGCCGCTTGCTCTCGAATATCCGACACACGGAGCTGGCCACTCAACAGGCCATTGACCATTTTCGTGAATTGCTCATTGGCCTCCGGTCCTGCTTCGGCCAGGAACTTCGCTTGAATGCCGTTAATGAGATTGGTATGCCAAGGCAGTTGGGACAAAGCCTTTTGCGTATCGTTGTCCGCTACCACCAACGTGTTGCTCTTGCTGGACGTCACAATGTGTGCTGGCGGCGCATTGGTCGCGTCCACGCTCCCGAAGCTAACCTGAGCCAACTGCGCACGAGGTATCTTAATCACTCCGACAACGTCGTTTTTGAACACGAGAGAACCGTTGGTAAAGGCAACGATGCTGCCGACATAACGGTCGCCGGCGGTGGTCTGAACCACGTCTGCCGACGTATGCCAGTTCGGTGCGGCGAGGATTACAAGGACGGCAAGCCCCGCCCCGCAATAGTTGCGTGAGTTCATAGAATGAACTATAGCCCGTCGGGCAGGCGGGGCCAAAGAGTAAAAAAGCGCTCACGCGGCCCAGGTGCTTCATCCGTGGGCCCCCAACCTCCCTCAGGCGTCAGCCTTAACCAGGAGGTTTAAGGAAGTTCGCGCCCGCCTTGTTCGACGGTCTCTTTGTCATAGACACGCGAACCTAATGTGATCTCCTTTGGCACGGTTTCGCCCTTGAGGATCTTGAGAGCAGTATCGATCGCCTCCGCCCCGCCAGTCGGATATTGAAAGCTGGCGCTGAGAATGCCTTGTTTCACATAGGCAACACCTTCATGCGGCAGGGCGTCGATTCCCACAAAGAGCATCTCCCTTTCGCGCCCGGCGGCTTTGGCAGCCAAATACGCTCCGTGCGCGCCCGGGTCGTTGTGCGCATACACGCAATCAATTTTCGGAAACCGAGACAGCGCCGATTCCATTTCTTTGCGGGCTTCCGGTTCCAGCCATTTCATGTCCGCCTCGAAAATGAGTTTCAGATCGGCAGCATCCTTGATGCCTTCGCGGAAGCCGCTGTTGCGGTCCTGTCCCGGGGTGGAGGTCATGAGCCCCTTCAGCTCTACCACATTACCTTTGCCGCCAAGTTTGTTAACGATCCATTCGCCAGCCGCCTTGCCGATCTTCTTATTATCAGCGCCGATGAAGCAGGTGAACTTGTCTCCCAGCAAGCGCCGGTCCAACACGATCACCGGAATTTTTGCATCCATTGCCTTGCCGACAGGCTCGGTAAGGGGTTGAGCTTCCTTGGGGCTGATGATGATCAGATCCGCTCCTGCACTGACAAACTCCTCGACGTGCGAGCGCTGTTTCAGCGTATCGTTTTGCGCGTCCTTGAAGATGACTTTGACGTTCGGGTGTTTCTCTGCCGCGGCTTTGACCTGCGCGTTCATTTCCACCCGCCACGGTTCGCCCAGGTTACACTGGCTAAAACCGATCGTGTAGTTACCGCCCCCCCCTTCCGCCATTTTTCCCCCTTCGTCGGAGTCTTTTCCAGGTTTACCCTGGTCACAACCAATCAAGCAAACCGAAAGCGCGGCCGTTGCGGCGGTCATGCAAAAATCGCGTCTGGGGATAAGGAATTTCATGGGCCTAGGTTTATAATAGCCGGAGCACGACAGCAAACATTTCTTGCAACGCGGGGGGCCTTCTCATGGAAGCTGACGCAAGCGGAAGAATCGACCGGAGTTTGTTCCTGGATCAAAATACTCGAACTTTGAGCCTTCCAGCACCAGGTTTGTGAGCGCATCCCAATGGACCAGATTCGTGCTCACATCAAACACGTAACGTCCAGGCGAGCAATCAGCGACGAACCGCAACCCAGCCCCCGGTTCAGGGCTGCCCGCGTTCAACCGCGGAGGCCTTGGTCGCGTAACAACCAATGATGCACCGGTGCTGCCAGCCATCCCGGCGATGTTGGACACAATCACGGAGTAATCGCCCGATTGCCAGCATTGCAGGTTGCTCAGAACGCAGGTTGTCGCAGTCGCCCCTGGGATGTTCGTGCCATGACTTTGCCATTGATAGGCGAGCGGCGGAGTTCCCCCAGCTCTGACCGAGAAGACGAAATTGCTTCCTTCCCAAACCGCCCCGCCAGACGGCGGCGATGCGATGCTCGGCGGAACCGCTGGGACTTCAACCCGGACGTTATCCACCAGTCCGAAGCTCAGACTCGAATTGTCCGAAATGGACGTATAGCCATCCCAATAGCCGACGAAGATATTACTGCCTGCAAGGCTCACTGGCGCAATGGTCGCCAGTCGGATGCCATCAATGATCCACTCCACCTTGCTGCCAGACCGTGCAACGATCACATCATGCCATCCAAACCCAAGACTGCCGGCAGCAGTTCCGCCCGTTTGCTGGGCATAGGTGGTTTGCTGAAAATCCGGTGCGCTCACGCCACCAGGAAAGGCTGTGGTGTAGTACCTGTTGATATTTCCCTTGGCGGAAGTGTCCACACCCGCAGCGTAAACCCCGCTGGCAGGCTGTTGAATACTGGGTCCGGAATAAGCACAGAAGTCACCCATGGTACTGGAAGTATCGCCGGCTCCGCCTTCGCCATCCGTGGCGAACCAGATCCCATCGGCGGTGCTTCCGGAACCTGTCCATTGAACATGGCCACCTGTCGTTCCCACGCCCGCCGTCAAAAACTCCGTCGAACCGTTTCCCCCGTCCGGCAGCGGCCCATTCACGTTGATCCACATATCAAAGCGCAGGCGAAAATCCCCACTGAAGGCCTGGTTACGAGGTGACAAGGATAAAGCCGCAACCGATCCCCCGGTTAGGTTAGCTTCCAATCGCAAACCATGCCGCGCGCTCCCGGTGGAGTGCGGCGCCAATGGTATGCCCATTGGGGAGTAATCGTATTTGAAGGTGGCACGGGTGTCGGTTGAACTCCGACTTATTTGCCAATAGCTCGCCGTATCGCTTTCGAAATCATCCAGGAATGCCGCCACGTGAGCAGGATAAACGGTTACACTTGTGACACGGCTGGTGACACTGCCACTGGTGTTGGTGACTACGCAAAAGTATTCCCCAGCGTCTGCCTGTTTGACCGAGTTCAAAACGAACTGGCTCGCCGTTGCGCCCGCCAACTTCTGGCCCTGAAAGTGCCACTGATATCTCAGCGTTCCACTGCCGGAGGCTGCGACACTTAACCTCAGTGACTTTCCCGCATCCACTGCATAAGAAAGCCCATCGCCGGAGATCATTGGCGCATCGGTTATCGAGAGGCGACGGATAGGACGGTAATTGGCCAACGCACTGTAAGACCAGGACCGACGCTGCGCATTATCTGGCGTCTGCTCCATCGATCGGATTCCTGAACCCTCATAATTCAGAAACAGGATGATGTGGCTGGAGGACCGGTTGATGCCATCTCCGGGCAGCAGGTTAACCGAAGCCGAGGCACCAATGTCACCGAGGCTCACCCAGTAGGAACCGAGCTGGCTTTCAAAGGAGTAGGTCGTGTAACGAGCTGGAAGTTTCCAGCAGATGCTGACGAACCCCGAACAATCATTCCCGTAGCCAACAGAACCCCCTGCTGTATTGGTCACAGCCCGGTAGAACTCTGGCCAGTTTTCCTGGGGATTATTCTGGCTGTAAGCCACGCCCTTATAAGTCGTGCCTTTGCTATAGTTTTGATAAGTGCTGCCGTACTGGAAGTTGGTGAATGCGTTTCTAGCGACCCAAGTCGAGTCGATCATCAGATCGGCATTGGCTTTGATGGTCGCGCGCGAAATGGGCCCCCACGTTTCCCCTGACCATCCTGGCAGCGACACTGGGATCAGCCATGCGAACAGCAAAACTACCAGAAACCCAGGCCTCATGGGCCAAGTTTCGTACTTATGGGGCGTAAAGCAAGTTCAACTTTGCGTTCTCCTCCCCAGGCACGAACTGTATGACCTGTCCGTCCGAAGAACTATCGACCAGCTTCGCTGTCCAAATGGCATAATCATTATCCAACAGACGAGTTCTTTCAAACGGAATGCCGGCCGGATCGAACCCGATCAATTCCAACGATACCCGGCCCGAATCCAACCGTTCTGTGCTCAGAAAGAATCGCCCTGAACGATCACTTCCGATGAAACGCGCGGCAACCACATCCGTTAAGAGCAATTCCAACTCCCGGCTGGTGCTCTGCGCAGGGTCGGCTATCCGCACCTGCACCGACTCCCCGCGCTTTATCGAAACCTCATATAAGGCGCCGTCCAGACCGTGAATACCAGTGAACTGGCGGTCGCTCGTGGGCTCCGGCTGAAGAAGCTCCTGCCCGTTTAAGTTTGCCACGAGCACATCCCGCACAGCGGCATCGGCAAAATAAACCGCGTCTCCAACCACATGGAAGTAGCCTCGCGTATCGATATCCCGAGGATCAAGCGTAAGCCTGTTCGTGAATCCGGCCACGGTATCTCCTGCGTAAAGCCGATGCTCTCGCTGATCGTAGATGATGATGGTTCCGTTCTTCGCGATGGCCAGATCGTTCAGGTTTACCCCCGGCACTTCCACATCTCGGAGCTGG
Source organism: uncultured Verrucomicrobiota bacterium (assembly GCA_942493075.1). GTDB lineage: Bacteria > Verrucomicrobiota > Verrucomicrobiia > Limisphaerales > UBA8199 > JBBQYD01. Next base: position 3,371,231 of record OW818681.1, read on the forward strand.
CTGCCATCCGGGCCGCATACGACAATCCGTTGATTCACCAGATCCGCGATCAAGATAGTGCCATCGGGGCCAATGGCATACGATTCCGGACCTACGGGCGTTTCTCCCGGCGCGCGCTTCATTCCAACTTCCCCGGCACCGCTGCCATACGCAAGCACCCGCTGAACGATCTTCCTCGGAGCAACGGGGGCGTTCTCGCGCTGAACGGTGGCCTGATTGGTCTCATGGAATGCAAGCACAGCTTGGGCTGAAGGTCCGTTTGTTGGGCCCATGGATCCTGCTGGACGGTGCTGCGCACCGGTCTTGAAGTCAGATAAAACCCAGATCAACGAAATGACGAACAGGACGGTGCCGAACCCAAGGAGGATGACCACCCATTCCCACGGATTCCGCCGCTTTGATGTGGCCCCGCTGCCGGACGGCGAATTGGAACTATCTGGTGAAACACCCATTACCCGCAAATTGGAAAGCCAAGTTGGCTCCCTGTCAAAGCTTAATCGTTTCCTTCTCCGCAGGCTGGAGTTTTCCTTTTTTCGCCACACGCAACTATGGATTAATCAGAGGACGCGTTCGGTAAAACCTTTGGGGGCTGTCTCCAGACGCCGAGTCCGTGATGTTCATCGAAGGCGACTGAAGCTGGTTCGTGCTAATGGGCGTCCAACCGGCGCCTAGAATATCGGCGGATTCCAGCACATAGGTCATGCCTGGCTGGCCGGAGATCCCGACCTGGACAGGAAACGGTTCGGTACCAACTCGGGAAATAGGACCTACCATCGGGCGAAACACAGTGCCAACAGCGTGAACCGTGATCGTCTCAGTGTCCACACCGTTGCCGCTCACCGAGAACTGAGCTGTGGCATTTCCCTGAACCTTGGGGTCATCCTGACATGTAACTAAAACTCGTTGCGGCACGGACCAATTCTCGGGAGTGAAGACCAATTGGTTGCCGGAAAGGACCTGCAATCGCGGGTCGCCGCTGCTACGTGCAACTTCTACCGTCACTGCCAGTTCGGGTGCCTTGGCCAACCGGATCATCAATGATCCAGTTCCGGTTTCTACCATTCTGAGAATGTTAGGGGTGGCCACCAAACGCTGCACCGTATCGTTTGTCCATGCAACACGAGTTACAGCTCCTGAGTAAACCAGGTAGTAAAGCGCGCCATCCGGCCCGACGCTCGTATCGATTAGCTGGCCATTGCTTGTCAGAAAATAATCGACTGAAGTCACCTCGTTGGCGCCATTCAAAGCTGCACGCATGACCCGACCCGAGTTGAGATCACCATAGAAATAATTGCCGCGATAGGCCTCAGGTACGGCGGTGCTATTCCAAAAACAACCTCCGGTAACTGCACCACCTTGATCAAGTGTCCTGGCCGTGCCGCCTCCAGAACTGGCGTCCGGCCCCGTCTGAGATACGGTGAATGATGTGGCCGTCGGGACCGTTGCCACATAGAAGCTTCCATTGAAACTCGCGTCTACGGTGCCCGTGATTGTTATTTTCTCACCCTGCCGGAACCCGTGGAATCCTGTCGTCGTGAAAGTGACAACGTTTCCGGACCGAACCGCGCCGCCGCTGGGAGTCAGGTTTCGAGTGTCAGTCCCGTTGGTACGATACTTGATCTTGGGAGTTAAATAACCCGCCGGCTGGTTGTTCTCATAATCGTTCCAACCCGCATGATCCCTCGCACGCACCAGGAATACCTGTTCATACGACGTGCCCACGCAGTTGACCCAGAGGTCGCCGGTGCTCGGCTGGAAATCGAATGTGAACGGGTTTCGGAAGCCACGAGCCCAGATGTAATCGTTGTTTCCCCCCGGCCCATCCGCGAATGGATTGTCCCATGGCACGGAGCCATCCAGGTTGGCCCTGCTCACCTTGGAACCCAGCGAACTCAGATCGCTATCAACGCCGCGTCCGTTTCCATTGTCGCCCACGCCCCAGTAAAGCTTGCCATCAGCACCAATCCCCACGGCACCCCCATTATGAATTCCACCGAGTGTTGGCAGGCCAGGAATGATCACCGTCCGATCCGTCCCGACATCCCCCACGGCCATAAGCCGGAGTATCTGTTGCTCCGAGTTTGAAACGGTGACGAACACATAAACATAGCCGTTACTAAGGAAATTCGGGTCGAAACACATTCCGATAAGCCCGCTTTCGCCCCCTGTTACAATCGGGCTCATGACGGCGAATGGGGCTTCTCGAACGCTGCCATCCTTGATTATGATTATGGCTCCGTCTTTTAGGCTGATAAACAGTCGATTGCTCCCGTCTGGAGCCCATGCCATGCCAGTGACCTGCGCATCAACTGAAGCATACGAGGTTTCACTAAAATTCGTGTCAACCAGCGCGCCGGAAACTTCCCAACCTGCCAGAGCAATACAACAAGCTGCCAAGAATGGTTTCTTCATAGTCAAATACGAAGGTGCACCATACCACGCATCCGAAGTTTCCGACGGAAAAATGACAACGGATCTTTTGACTCTCAAATCAGCTTAGCTATTACGAAAACGGCTTGGCTTCAACGTGTCGAACCGGCTCCGGAAGAACCACTCGTTGTCCCCCCTTGAATCCGCAAGTTACCCGGTGGTGCCAGAATCTGCTGCACCCGGGTTCCAGACCCTGTGATTGTGCCTTGGGGGGATCGCGCTGCTCCTGCCGCGCCCGTCAATTCAGGAACGTTGATTGAACCGAGAAGGTCAAGCGTTCGCTCCAAATCTGCTTGCAGCAAGAGAAGGGACCGCGCTGAGTCCAGTTGGACCTGGGCGTCAGCTTCACCAGCGTCCTGGGGGTAACCCGCGACACTCGTGGTGCCTGCCGAGCTCAGTGTTTCCCCTCGTTTGGCTTGACTGACGCCCGCCCCGGGCGCGGCAGCACCTGACCCCGTTCCAACTCCGCTCGCGACAGTTGCCGCCCCCGATGCAGCGCTTGGAGAACCACCAACCGGGGTGGAAACATTAGCCCCCAGGTTTCGCGAGAAGTCGCGACCGGCAACGGAGCCCAGGTTGGCTCCCGTCCCCGATCGAGGCGTTTCGGCATTTCCTAACGGAGCGCTAGCTGACGAGGCACCTGCCCCCACGCCCGTATCAGTCGAGGCCCCACCAACTCCGGTTGTGCCTCCGGGCGACAGACTGCGGTTGTAGCTATCGAGGATTGCAAGCGTCTGCTGAATTTCTCCGCGAAGCGATGTCAGACGCTGCTGAACGTCGCCTGAGCTAACGTTCTGGGTGCCGAGGAAATTGGTTGCGGAATTCCGAACGGCATTCGTTCCCTGCCCTGCTGCTCCCATCGAGTTCGTGAAACCCGGAAGCCCCGAGGCAACGGGAGATCCGGGCAATCCTGGATTCACCGGAGAACCCGGCAACCCCTGTCTGGTCGTTCCTGATCCCACCGCCGTTCCTGACGTTCCGGACTGGGTTCCCGCCCCAGCGCCTGTTCCTGATTGATATTGGTTCTGAGGGCTCCCGACTGTATTGACCGACGGATCGCCAGAACTGGGTGCGGGCCCAGCGCCACTTGACCCAGAAGTTCCACTAGTCGTGCCTCCACCGGCTCCTGTCCCGCCACCCGGGGTTTGGGCATAGCCCGCCATGCAACTGCACAAGGCGAGAGTCAAAAGCAGCATCTTCATTGTATTCCTGTTTCTCTGTGGGATTAACGCCAAGGACGGGCAGAACCCGGCCAACACCTTGAACTAACTCCCACAACCCGCTCATTGCCATGGGTAAAGGACCTCAAACGTGCGCTGATAAAGCGTGATGCGGAATCCGTAGTTCCAGCATTCGAAAGCGTCACACGTTTGCTTTTGACGCCTTCGCTCGCGATAGAAACTCCCGAAGAACAGGCGATGTGCGTGGCAATTCCGTACTGTTGGTAATCTCCAGCCTTACAATAGAAAAGTTCCTGGTGGTTCTGGTTTGCGCCTTTGCGGTGCAAACCAGAACCACCAGGAATAACACTAAATGGAGCGTCCAGTTACCAACAGTACTGATTTCTGTTCGGTCAGTATGCTTGAGATCGGATGGCAGCCAGATGCCCTCTGAAAGCGACTAGCGTAGGTGCAGGAAAGAATTGGGAATGGCCATACTGTCAGCCAGGGCCAGAGGCCGATTCTCGGTTCCAGAGCTCCCGGAGGGTCTAATTACCCTTAAAATAGTCGAGATAGGTAATGAGCCGCGCCTTCAGGTCTTTGCGAGACACAATGGCATCGATTAGCCCATGATCGAGGAGGAACTCGGCCTTTTGAAACCCAGGAGGAAGCTCTGCCTGAGTGGTATCCTTGATCACTCGGGGCCCAGCGAAGCCGATCGTTGCACATGGCTCAGCAATAATCAGGTCACCCACGCTGGCATAGCTTGCCATGACACCCGCGGTGGTCGGATCAGTTAAAACGCTGATATAAGGGAGTTTAGCTTGCGCATGATACGCCAGCGCGGCACAGGTCTTTGCCATTTGCATCAAGCTGAACATGCCTTCATACATTCGAGCTCCGCCGCTGGTGGAGATTATGATGACTGGTAAGCCCTTCTCGGTGGATCGCTCGATCAGGCGGCACAGTTTCTCGCCTACCACAGATCCCATTGAGCCGCCGAGGAAGTTGAAATCCATGACTCCCAGGCCGGTCCGGTGTTCGCCGATCCGGCAGATTCCCGTGATAACAGCATCCTTCAGCCCCGTGGATTGTTGGTAACTTTCGAGCTTGGAGGTGTAAGATGCTACCCCGGTGAAGGTTAAGATATCCTCACTGGTCATCTCAGCGTCCATTTCCTCGAAGGTGCAGGTCTCTACCAATGAGTGAATGCGCTCCCGGGCACCGATTCGGAAATGATGCTGGCAAATGCTGCAAACCTTCAGGTTCTCATCCAATTCCTTGTCGAAAACCATGGTGCTGCATTTCGGGCACTTCGTCCACAGCCCCTCAGGAATGTCCCGCTTGCGGGGTTTGGATGCGAGCCTTGGCTTTTTGACAAAGGTTGTAGAGCTGCTTGCACTTGGGGGAGGATTGAGCGCCGGCTCCGTTGACTCCAAACCAAGGCTCTTTTTGGTAAATGACGTGGTTGCCATGTCAGAAAGGGGAAATGGGCTTCACCGGACCGCACAGGCGGACCGGAGGCCAGTATCAGGTTGAACCGTCGTTTTAGCGACCCTTGTCACGCGGATAATATTCAGATTCCACGTGCAACTGTCCAGACGCAAACTTGTGCCGCTCCCGCCTCCACCAGGCGCCTCGCGCACGCATTTGTGGTCGATCCGGTGGTAAAAACATCATCAATCAGCACAACGCGCAGGCCGGAAACGATAACCCCAGGACGCAGACCGAAGGCGCGCCGAACGTTCTTTTGACGTTCCTCCCGCGATAGACGGGTCTGCGTGGCGGTAGGTTCGACTCGCTTTAGCAAGTCCGTTCGCAAAGAGACTCCTAATGCCTCGGCGAGGGGAACAGCCAGCCGCTGGGCCTGATTGAACTGCCGCTCCCGATGTTTAACGTGGTGCAACGGGACCGGAACCACGCAATCCCATTCGCCCGGGACCAGTTCCATCAGGGCACGGGTTACCAGCAAGCCGGATAGAAACGGTTCGAACCACATGCGATGGTTGTACTTATAGCCATGGATCGCCTCCAACACCGTACCTTTGGCCAAGACCGCTGACCGGGCTCGGGAGAAATGCCACTCCAATCCCTGGCAATTACTGCACTCAAAGGTCTGTGTGATCTCCCCCGGGAACGGTAAACCGCACCGGTCACAGAACGGAGGCTCGATATACCGGATATCCTCTCGACACGGGGAACAAATGTAACCTTCAGATGGTGCAGCCCTGGCCTTATTGCAGATCTGGCAAACCTCAGGATAAAGAAGAGCCAAACCTGCATTGAGCCATGGCTTCACCCAGGCATCAAATCGTGGCATGATGGTTAGCTTCCGGTTTTGAGTAGGAATGTCAAGAGGAAAGGCTAAAGTCTAAGGGCTAAAGGCTGAAGTGTTGATCTCCGAACCTTACCGGAGGTCTTCGCTGCGCTCCGACGCTCCGGCTTATAGCTATCCCGGAGTTATTCACCGAAGCGAGGAGACCGTGTCGGTTTCTGTCCCCGCAGCTTCGGTGAATAACTCCGCGGCAACCATCCTTGTCATGAACGCGAATAGGATTTCCCATAGGGAAAACACGCATCACCCGGCTACGAATTCTCCGGCTCGGCTCACGAGGCCTAAGAGTAGTCCTTCGAGCCGGGCGATGCGCTGGTCGCCTAACGAATACTCAGTGACAGACCGCCCTAGTGGCAGGTCTCACTATAAGCCCTTCGATGCGGCCAGTCTGCGTGTTTTTTAAACCTATAAATGAACCAAGTGCTATGAACGAACCAAATGATATCACATCGGCTCCCGAGTTCGCGGCGTTTATCGGTATCGACTGGGCGGACCAAACACACGCCTTCTCCCTTCTGCCCTCCGGAGCGAAGCGTAAGGAAACCGGAGTCTTGGAGCAAAAACCCGAACTCATCGGCGCTTGGGTGGCTAAACTGCGCGAGCGCTTCGGGGGACACAACATTGCTGTGGCTGTTGAACAATCGCGCGGCGCGCTCATCCACGCCCTCCTGGACTACGATTTTCTGGTGATCTATCCGATCCACCCGACGACCGTCGCCAAGTTCCGGGAGGCCTTCAAGTTCAGCGGTGCCAAAAGCGATCCGCTCGATACCGACCAGATCCTGGAGATACTCGTCAAACATCTCGATCTGCTCAAACCCTTCAAACCGGATACTCAGGAGACCAGGCTGCTGAGCCGGCTCGTTGCAGACCGCCGCAACGCAGTGGATCATCGCACCGGTTTTATTCAGGGGCTTCAGGCTTCATTAAAGGAGTATTTCCCGCAGGCACTAGACATTCTCCAGCATAACGTCAGCTCGTGCCTGGCGGCTGATTTCCTCAAGAAGTGGCCGAACTTCCCAGCGTTTCAGCAGGCCAAGCCCAGCACGATAACGCGGTTCTTTTACGGGCATAATGTACGCAGCCCAAAAGCCATCAAGAAGGTGCTTGAGATCGCCAAGAAGTCTCAGGCCTTAACCACCGATGCAGCAATCGTGACAAGTGGCACCGAGGTAAGCCGGATGTATTCGGATCTCATCCAAACGCTTAATGCGCGCATTGAAGAATACGAGCGAGCCATCGAGAAAGTCTTCCACAATCATCCGGAGTCCAAGTGGGTGGGCGGATTGCCCGGAGCTGGGGCAAGTCTGGCTCCACGGCTCCTGGTGGCCTTTGGGACGGATCGGTCGCGCTTTGAGACTGCTGAAAACATGCAGAGCTTCTGCGGCATAGCGCCTGTGACCCGGAGCAGTGGCAACTCAAGAGCCGTTTACATGCGCAGGGCTTGTCCGAAGTTCATGAAACAAACCTTCCATGAATTTGCTCGACTATCAGCAACCAGATCAGAGTGGGCGCGCAACTACGTCGAATACTACACAAAGAAAGGAAAGAAGTTCCACGCGATCATCCGAGCACTGGCCTTCAAGTGGATACGAATCCTATTCCAATGCTGGAAGACGCAGACGCCGTATGACGAGAAAAAGTACATGGAAGTGCTCCGCAAACGCGGTTCACAATATGCAAAAGTCTTACCAGAAAAATCTCATGAAACCATTTGACGGGACTGCTCAGGGGACTACTCTTTGGCAACCCTTCTGGTTGCGCTGAAGGTGGTTGTTTCGACTATCCGGCTTTCTCTGGTGCATTGTTGTCGTGCCGAAGATGTGCCTGGCAAAATCACAAGCTGCTGATCTCCCTCTTCGTTACCGTTCTTCCTGGTAGAAGAACTCCGGCCTCCGTTTTTCCTGGCGTCTTTGCGTCTTCGCGTGAAAATATTCTCTCCTTTGCCCTCTCCGCGAATTTCGAGCCTGCGCGTGACTTAGTCCGGGGAAAAGGGGGGCGGCGGGACGCCGCCCGTACTCGCAGTCGAGACGACTACGCTACAAGGGAGCCGCGCTTCCGTCTCTGCGTGAATCTGCGCAATCTGTGGATTTTGGCTCTACTCTGCCAGAAACGCCTTCGCGGCGTTCAAAGCTTCATTCAACTTGCTGACATCCTTGCCACCGCCGCGGGCGTTGTCAGGACGTCCCCCGCCCTTGCCGCCAACAATGGGAGCGATGCTTTGAATGATTTTTCCCGCCTGCACTTGCTTGGTAAATGCAGGTGAAACCGTGGCCACGAGGGCCACCGCGTTATTCGCGGAGCCTGCCAGCACCACAACGCCCTGGAACTGGGCCTTGAGTGCATCGGCAACGGCTTGCAGATAATCACCGTCAACGTCGCCCAGATTCTCGATTATGGCCGAGACCGGGCCGGCGGTTTTCGCATTTGCCATCAACTCGCGAGCGGTCGCAGATGCCTGCTTCTGCTGCATCGTCTGGAGTTGCTTTTCCAACTCTTTCTGATGGACAAGCATCGCCTCAATCTTTTTCTCCAACTCCGCCAGAGGTGTGCTTACCCGGCTGGAAATCGAACGCAACGTCTGAAGCTGATGGGTGGCGTGCTGGTAAGCTTCCAACCCCGCTACTGCTTCAATACGCCGGACACCAGACGCGATGGCGGACTCACCCAGAATTCGGAATAGTCCGATTTCACCCGTAGCCCGAGTATGGGTCCCACCACAAAGCTCCATGGAATAACCGTCCAGACTTGAAGCCTTCCCTCCGACCTGAACCACGCGAACCCATTCTCCGTATTTATCACCGAAGAACTGCATCACATCGTCACGATCCTTCACATGGCTGTGCTTTACCTCCGTCCACGTGACCAGAGCGTTCTCAAGGATTCGTTGATTAACCAGGCGCTCCACATCCGCAATCTGCTGCGGTGTTAGTGCCGCGCAACTGAAGTCGAAAGTCAATTTCTCGGGGCCGACATAGGAGCCTTTTTGAGACGCATCGCGGCTGACGACTTCGTGCAACGCCCAATGGAGCAAATGAGTGACGGTATGGTGACGTTGAATCGCCGCGCGCCGATCCTGAGCGACTGCCACGTTGACCTGCGTACCGACAGCAGGGGCATCAGCATCGGCCAGGAAGTGCAACCAGGCATCGCCTGCTTTCTGGGTGTTCACCACACGCCAGAGCTGGCCACCGCCGGAGATTTCGCCGGTATCGCCCACCTGTCCGCCCATCTCGGCATACATGGGGGAACAATCCAAAAGCACGGCAGTTTTATCCTTAACCGCAACCACCTGTTCAACACGCGCAGGAACTTCCAGGTTGTCATAACCCACGAACTTCGTAGGAGTGGAAATATCCAGCTTGGAAACTTCAATGATCTCTTTCTTCTGGGCAGCACGAGCCATTGCCTTCTGTTCTTCCATCAGGGTATTGAACCCTGCAACGTCCACAGCGAGTCCACGCTCCCGTGCCATTAGCTCGGTCAAGTCGAGAGGAAATCCGTAGGTGTCATACAGCTTAAAGGCAAATGCCCCACTTAGCATCTTGCCCTTCAGATCGGCGGCTTCTTTGAGGAACAAATCAATGCCCCGATCCAGTGTTTTGTTGAAGGCCTCTTCTTCGCGTTGGATGACTTCTTCGACATGCTCCTTGCGGCTGCGGATCTCCGGGAAAACATGCCCCATGGTATCCGAGAGCACGTGGACCAGCTTATAGAAGAACGGCTCACGGAAACCGAGGGAACGTCCGTATCGGACTGCGCGGCGCAGGATGCGTCGAAGCACGTAATTCCGGTCGGTATTGCCAGGCTGGATGCCATCTGCAATGGCGAAACTTAACGTGCGGATATGGTCGGCAATGACCCGGAACGCGATATCCACCTGCTCCTGCTCGGTGGCGTGGGCCGGGTCTTTCGGGAGCGTGGAGGTGTAACGCTTAGCGCTCAACGACTCCAGTTTATCGAAGAGCGGACGGAAGATGTCCGTTTCATAGTTTGAAACCATGCGGCTAAAATCAGAAAAGCCTTTGGTGTTCTGCATGATTCCAGTTACGCGCTCAAAACCCATTCCGGTATCCACGTGCCTGGCTGGCAGGGGTGAGAATGAACCGTCTGCGTTTGCGTTGAACTGAATAAAGACCAGGTTCCAAATCTCGATACATTTAGCCGAGCCTTGGTTCACGAGGCTGCCCTTGGTATCGCCGGCAGGAGTCAGATCCACATGAATTTCGCTGCACGGGCCGCATGGACCTGTGTCGCCCATCATCCAGAAATTATCCTTCTTGTTGCCGTTAACGATGTGCACTGCCGGGTCGAGCCCTGCGGCGCGGAACTTCTCCGCCCAGAAATCCCAGGCTTCCTGGTCGAACTCACTTGGGTCGCCCTTGGATTTGTCGGGACAATACACGGTAGCGTAGAGCCGGTTCTTGGGGAACTTCCAGACCTCCGTAATCAGTTCCCATGCCCAGGCGATCGCCTCGCGCTTGAAATAATCCCCGAAAGACCAGTTCCCAAGCATCTCGAAGAGAGTGTGGTGGTAGGTATCCAGGCCGACGTCCTCGAGGTCGTTGTGCTTTCCGCCGGCGCGGATGCATTTCTGAGTATCGGCAGCCCGGGTATCGCGTGCGGCAACGGCCCCCGGCCATTTCGAGACATCCGCGGACCTTTGTGCCAGGAAGATGGGAACGAACTGGTTCATGCCGGCGTTTGTGAACAACAAGTTCGGCGAATCCGGCATCAAACTGGATGAAGGCACGATGGTATGTTCCTTCGACCGGAAGAAGTCGAGGAACGACTGGCGAATTTGAGCACTGGTCATCATAGTTTAATAAGGGCACCCGGACCGCTGCCGGGTGCAAAAAACAGGCGTTATAGGCTAGGCGAGAGGTGTTTGGGAAGCGAGTCTTTTAATCTCATGAGAAAAAGTTAAGAAAGTTGAAAACATTTTGCATTGTTAGGTGTCTTACCTTTAACATCTTGACAATATGAAAGACATCTCCCCGGAAGAAGTACGCGAGCTATATACTCGGGTTAAGCAGGAACTCGCTCGCGTCATCGTCGGGCAGGACCGCATCCTGGAATTCCTTCTGGCCAGCATCTTTGCACGCGGCCATTGCCTGCTCATCGGGGTTCCCGGGCTGGCTAAGACCCTCATTGTGCGCACCTTGGCCGATATCCTTCATCTCCAGTTTAAACGCATCCAGTTCACCCCGGACCTCATGCCGAGTGACATCATCGGCTCTGAAGTGCTCCAAGAAAGAGAAGGACGGCTCGATTATGAGTACAAACCCGGGCCGGTCTTTGCCAACTTGATCCTGGCCGATGAGATCAATCGGACCCCTCCAAAGACCCAATCAGCTCTGCTTGAGGCGATGCAGGAGCGAAAAGTGACGGTCGGTGGAACGTCCCGCGACCTCCCGGAACCGTTCCTGGTCGTTGCCACCCAGAACCCGATCGAACAGGAAGGAACCTATCCGCTTCCAGAGGCGCAACTGGATCGGTTCATGTTTTCGCTGCATTTAGACTATCCCTCTCCTGAAGAAGAATGCGAAATCGTCAAGCGCACCACGTTGCAGGATCTGCCGACGCTTTCCGCGTCCATAACAGCGGAGGAATTGCTGGCGGTTCAACGGCTGGTGTTGAATGCCCCGGTATCCGACCACGTTGTAGAATACGCTGTTTCGTTGGCAGCAGCCACTCGGCCGGGTCTGGCAAAAACTCCGGATGTCACAAAGGAATTTGTGGAATGGGGTGCCGGACCACGCGCGTCCCAGTACCTGATTTTGGGCGCGAAAGTTCTGGCGTTGCTTAAAGGGAAGATCAGCCCGGAAACGGCGGAAGTCCGCGAAGCAGCGATGCCGGTTTTGCAGCACAGAGTCATTACTAATTACCGTGCAACGAGTGCAGGCAGACGAGCCAAAGACATTGTGCAAACGCTGGTGCAACAAACCCAGGAACCCATGTACGAAACGGGACGAACCGCCCTCCGAGCCTGATGAACCCATACCGTGGAGAAGCTCCGCCGAAGATTGGGCCGTCCAATGACGGGGTTCCGCCCGTTATAGGCTCGACCCATCAGGGTGCCATGAAGCGGCTTTTCAGAAAAGTCCCGCTCGCGCGCCCTCCCCTGCTGCTCCCGGAAGAGCTGGAGCGCTTTAAGAACCTCCTGGTTTTTGCGAAATCCACCGTGGAAGGCTACTACTCGGGCAAACACAAGAGTCCCTTCCGTGGTTCCTCGGTGGAATTCACTGATTATAAGGAATATACGCCGGGCGATGACGTAAATCGGATCGATTGGCGTGCCTACGGACGGACTCGGAGGCTTTTCGTCCGCCAATATGAGGCCGAGACGGATATGACCGTTTACCTGGTGGTGGATACCAGCGCCTCGATGCGTTATGCGGGTGGTGCCAGGCAATCCAAGTACCTGATCGCGGCAAAAATCGCAGCGACACTGGCTTACCTGATGATCAATCAGGGCGATAAGACCTCCCTGGTGCTGGCTTCCGACCGGATTCGGGACTTCTTGCCGGCAGGAGGAACGCGGCGGCACTTGCACAATATCATCACGTCGTTGGAACGAGTTGAGCCCGCATCCACAACCGGGCTGGGCAAAACGATTCAAGAATGTGACCCGCTTTTTCGCAAGCGTGGACGGATTGTCGTCATCTCGGATTTCTGGACCGATCTTCCGGCTTTGTTCGATGCCCTGGGCATTTTCATTCACCGGAACTTTGAAGTACTTCTTCTTCAATTGCTGGACCCGGATGAACTGACGCTGCCCGGCACTGCGATGGCGAAATTTCAGGATCTGGAGTCTGGCGAGCGAATTGACATCGAGGTGGAATCCATCCGCCGGGATTATCAGAAGAACATAGAGTCACGCGTCGCGGATCTTGCTGAGCAGGCCGCGGCCCACCAGATTCAACATGCGCTGGCGAATACATCGCGCCCCTATCTTGAAGCCATCGAAGCGTACCTCGGTTTCCGAGGCAGCGCACGATTGGCAGGAGGCCACGGCGCATGAGTTTTCTTAGCCTCGCTATATTTGGAGTGCTGCTGCCGGCCCTGGCTGTGCCCCTAGGCATACACCTCCTCAACCGGGGGCTACCGAAGGTGCTCAAGTTTCCTTCAATCGATTTGTTGAAAGAAACCGTAGCCAGAAGCTCGCGCATTTACCGCTGGCGCCACTATATCCTCATGGCCTTGCGCTTCCTGTTCCTGCTAATGCTACTGCTCGCGTTCATGCGGCCTGTGCTAAAGCGCTATGGGAACGATCCTGCCAACGTCCACCAGCGCGAGGTGCTGATCATGTTGGATCACACCGCCAGCATGGAGCATACAGGCGATGGAGCAACCTCTCGCGAACGAGGCATTCACGAAGCCGAACGGCTCGTGGATTCGCTGGCGCCGACTGACAAAGTGAACATTCTCCTCCTGGAATCCGTTCCGGCGAGTTGTTTTGTGGATTTTTCGGCAGATCACCAGGGTGCTCTCCGCTTCCTGGGCCGGATTAAACCGGGCCTGACGGCTTGCCGGATTAACACCGCCCTGGCTATGGCCACAACCCTGCTAGGCAAGACCGCATCCCAATCGGAGCTCTATATCATCTCGGATTTCCAGCGCAAAACCTGGGCCAATGCGAACTTCGAAACATTACCCAGGACCAAGCTCTTTTTTGTGGATGTGGGACCGAAACGCTCCGGCAACCGGGCGGTGGTAAACGCACGAGTTTCCCAGGCCCAATTACTTGCGGGCGACACCGTGCCCGTCGAATTCACCGCCGCCAACTACAGCGCCGAAGAATTCTCGGGGGTTGTATCAGTCCTTGTAGATGGGAGGGCCAGCACCTCTCAGGAAGCGGTGATTCCTCCGTGGTCCGAAGTCAAGCAGACGGTGCCGGTAGCAGTCGGAGGCTCCGGGGTCCACCTGGTGCAGATCAAACTTCCTTCAGACTCACTGAACACGGACAACTCATATCACCTTTCCGTCCAGGTCCAGGAGAAGGAGCCTGTACTGATTATTTCCGACGCGATCGAACCGCGAACCAGCGGGGCGGAGTTCATCAGGATCGCTCTTAATCCTTTTGAGCATCAAGCGGGCTCGCTGCTGCCCCAATTAGCAGGTTCCGGCCAACTCAGCCCCGGCGGCCTTGCAGGAACGCGGAAAGTCTTCCTCACCCATGTGAAGGCGTTGGACGAAGCTGCCTGCAAATCCATGGCGCAGCACCTGTTCCAAGGTGGAGGCGTCGTGTATTTCCTGGATGGACCGGCTGACGCACAGAATCTGGTTAAGTTAGAGGAGGCGCTTGGATCTGGAGTTATGCCCCTGAAGCTCACCCGATATCAATCTGCCACCAACGTTGTCAGTGGGGCTCAACAAGTCGTGCGTGGCGATTTCAAATCTCCCTACTTGAAACTCTTCCAGGGACCCGCGCGGCAGGATTTGGCGTTGCTCGATTTCTATGACTATTACCAGGCCAGCGCGACCGCGGCAGGCGGAGTTCTGCTGACTTATGCGGACGAATCACCAGCCATGGCGGTGGTTCACCATGGCTTAGGCACCCTGCTCTTGATGAATTTTTCTCCTGCCGAGATGTCCAGCAACCTGGCCCGGCAACGGCTCTTCCCCGCCTGGATTCAGGAACTGGTCAAAGCAATCACGGCTTCGGAGGCTGCTCCCGGAGCAGGCATCATTGGAGAGCCACTGACCACGGAAGTCTGGCGCAGTGAGATTCGGAATGATGCATTCCGCAATCCAGCAGGAACCGCGGTTACCGCCAAGCTCGCCTTGCAGGGTGACCGATGTTCGGTCACTTTCAACCCGGATCAGCCTGGTTTTTACACCTTGGGGACGCCTCGCCCGATCTATGCCTTCGGCATCAACCCCAGTCCCGAGGAATCCGATTTGCGGCCGCTCGAAAAAGCGGCGTTGCCGAAGGATTTTGTTCCAGACCAGGAGACTCATTTCGTCAGCGGGTACGAAGATTTTGCCGAGATTTCAAAAGGCAAACCCGTGTTCCATTGGATGCTTCTGGCTGGAATGCTGTTTCTGGTTACAGAGACCGCCTTCCAATACGCATTGCGAAAGGGGGCTTTATGATTGGCCTGCCTGCATCCCAGGGGCCGTCAGGCCTTTTCCTGGCCTCGGTGCCAGGTACTCCAAACCTGGTCTGGGACCCGATCATTCCTATTCCAGCAATAGTAATCACAAGCCTCGCTTTACTGGCGCTCACCCTCTTCGCCTATTGGCGCGTCGGTTCAGGCCTGAGCATCTACCGCCGCCTGGTGTTGCTGATCTTTCGTTTGCTCGGCCTGGCGCTGCTGCTCCTCCTCCTGCTGCAACCTTCCCGGGAAGTTCAACTGCCTCCTCCAGCTAAGGACCGCCCCATCGTCGTTGCCATGGATAGTTCGCTCAGCATGAAACAGCAGGATGTTGAGCATGCTTCGAGGTGGGACGCGGCAGTCCACCTGCTGATCGATTCTGAAACTGTTGGCAAGAACGGCACGACCGATAACCCGTTGCTGAACCTGTTCCAGTTCGGGGCCGAAGCCCAGCCCATCACGAAATCAGTTCTCGAATTGGCGCCCAGTGGCAAAACGACACGGTTCAACCAGTCCATTGAGACAATGCTCATGAACACGGGTGCCCAGGCACCCAAGGCCATCATCCTGCTCACCGATGGGCACGATTTCGAAATGGTGAGCCCGGTTAAAACCGGCACTGCGGCGCGCACACGTGAATCGCCGATCTACGCTGTTCCGCTGGGGCGCCAGGGGAAGGTGCGCGATGTTTCAACCCGGATCACAAGTTACCAGCCCTATTGTTATGTGCGGCAGAAGGCACGCATTGCCGCAACTCTGCGGGTAATCGGCTGTGAGTATGAGGATCTGCAACTTGAACTTTCACGGCAAGGTCAAGTGGTTCAAAAGAAACGAGTCAATGCGGGGGAACTCCAGGAAGTTCCGGCGGAATTCGAGGTTCTTGAACCCGAGATAGGCCAATACGAATACGAGGTTCGTGCTCACCCTCTTGAAAATGAGGTGGACTCCGGCAATAACAGCGCGATCACCTACCTCAATGTGGTGGACCAACAGATACGCATCTTGCTGCTCGAAGGCGATCCGTATTGGGACAGCACCTTTCTACAGCGCTCACTCATGCGCAATGAAAAGTTTGATGTTCACGCTATCCTCCGATTTGGAGATGGCCGTGTTCGGGCTATTCGCAAGACGGAGAGCGAACGTCCCCTGGCCGTCCCCGCGGACCTTGAAGCCCTTTGCCAGTATGACGTTGTCATTCTAGGCCGGTCCGTCGAGAGGATTATGGCTGGCAAGGAAGCGCTGCTTGATGGGTTTGTCTCCCAACGCAATGGAACGGTGATCTTCAGCCGCGGAAAAGCTTTCTCAACAGCCCTGGCAAACAGCGAACTCGAACCCGTGATTTGGGGACAACCATCCAAAGACCATGTGCGTCTCGGTATCGGACCCGATGGCCGCAAGCTTTCCGCTTTCCGCTCTTTGACTCCGGACGGAATCGGTTTGGATGAACTTCCGGAACTCATCACCAGCAGGGCGCCCGAGGAGGCGAAACCGCTTATGGCGACGCTGGCCGTCTCCACCTCAGCCTCAGCACAAGTTCCCAAGGCGGCAGTCGTCCACCGCCGGTATGGGCGCGGCCAGGTGGTTAGCGTTGGAGTCGATGGCCTTTGGCGCTGGGGCTTGAACAAAAAAGCGGAGGCACCAAACACGCCATTTGACCGGTTCTGGGATCAACTCATTCTGTGGCTAATGGCTGGACGGGATTTCACCCCTACCCGTCAGTTTACATTCCGTCCGAATTCCGCCAACGTCTTGCTTGGCGAAAAGGCAGTCTTCCGTGCAACGCTTCGCCAGCCTGAACCAAACCTGAAATCCGTGCCAATCGTGCTGTACCAGGGCAAACAGGAATGCGGACGAATCAACCTGATGCCTCTGGGTTCGGATCAAGGCCGGTACACGGGCGAGTTCCTGCCCCAGGTTAAGGGGCGTTATACAGCGACAGCCAAATTTCCAGACGGTTCAAGTCAGGAATCGAGATTTGTTGTATTTGATGAGAACCTGGAGGAGACTGAAGTCACCACCGATCTTGTCGCACTACGCCGCCTGTGTGAGAGTAGTGGCGGACGCCTGATTGAGCCGGAGGAGTTAAGCAAATTGATCAAGGAACTCAAAGCCGAAGGAGATGAATCAGCACCGAAAACCAGGATTGACCCTGTCTGGAACTCCGCCTGGGTGTTCTACCTGGCGGGGTTAATATTCGGCTTGGATTGGTTTTTCCGGAGGCGCTGGGGTTTATGCTAAACGAGCGACCTATTATTGATCGGCTGCGCGCCGCCGACAGGGCGCACCAGAGGGAACTTGGCGGCAGCCTATTTCTCAGGCGATTGAAGCTGCTTTGGCTTCTAGTGCTGGGGGCCTTCACCCTGGACGTTCTGCTGCATCTTGCGTCGGGATGGCGATTGGCTTTTACGCTGGTTTTGTTCGTTGGAACCCTGTTTCTCATATCCGCAGCGCTTTACCGAGCCTTCGGTGTGCGAAACCGGCTTGAGCATATCGCCCGGCTGCTCGAAAACCGCGAAACGAAGCTCGGGTCAGCGCTCATCAACCTGCTACAGTTGCGCGAGCAGGCGGATGACTCGAACCGACCGGCCCTTACGCGAGAGTTGGCGGCCCGAGCAGTCGAGGATTACGGGAGGAACCTGCAGCATATCCCGCTCGAAAAACTGGCCAGAACCAACATGATACGGAGGGATCTTCGCCTGGCACTGGCAGCTATCCTGATCTTTGGTATCCTTCTGGCCTGCTTTCACTCTGTAACGCGAGTGGAAGTTCCCCGTTTCGCCGATCCTTTCGGAGATCACCCCCCCTACTCTCTGACTCGCCTCGAGATCATTGAACCCGGCCCGTCCGGGACAAACGTTCTCTTCAGTAAAGGTTTTGTGGTCCGAGTGCTTGCGAGTGGGCACCGTCCTAAAGATCTGTTTCTGACAGCCTACCCGAGTGCTCGACCCGCCGAGCGCATTACTCTCCCGATGTTCGAACAAGGAGGGGCAAAGTATAATCAATTACTCGACAATATTTCCGAGGAAGTGACCGTTTTCGCTCATACGAAAGACCGGGCCAGCATGTCGCACCACGCCCGAATTGGTGTCATCCTCACTCCACAACTTGAGAAGGCTTTTGTGCGAATGACCCCTCCGGCATACACCGGTTTGAAGTCCGAAGAGAAGGCTTACGCGTTTCTACCGGTGCAGGCGTTGGAGGGCACCACCATTAGTTTCAGGCTCCAAAGCAATCGCCCCTTGCGCGACGGCGTGCTCGAGTTTTCAGATGGCCAGCAGCCACCGTGGAGCGTGCGATTGACCAACTCCGGCCCCAAAGAAGTCAGCGGCGCTATCCAGGCAGCCAGTTCCGGCCGGATCAGGCTCGACATGTTTGACACAGCGGGCAACCCCACGCTGAAGACGATGGAGGGGGCGTTGACTGTCACGCACGACTTGCCGCCCGCAATCGACATCACCGAGCCCGTTAGGGATGTGTTTGTGGCGATAGACTTCAAACCCCAGGTGCACATCGAAGCCAGCGATGATTACGGCATCGCCACGGTGCGTATTCACCGCGGCATCGATGGGAACTATGAACAACCCGAAACGGTGACTTACAATGCGAGCCCGCGCACGGTTCATGAAGTGAGAACATTGGATTTTGCTGCGTTGGGCGTTAAGCCGGGAAACCAGATCAGCCTGCATGCCGAAACGCTGGACACCGCTCCACAGGCGCATCTTGCCCGAAGCAAGGTCGTTCGGCTCACGGTCATCAGCGTGGAGGATTACAACAACATGCTGCGTCGCGAAACCGACATCGCAGCCACTGAAGCGAAATACGCTGAACTGCAAGAAGAGTTGAGAGCATTCATCGAGGAGCAAAAGAAATTGGGGGAAAAGGCGGCTCAGTTGCAAAAGCAGTTGGAAAAGGCGAACGGCAAGGCCTCCGAGGAGCTTGTCAGCCAGACGGACGCCCTGTTGGCCAAACAGAATGAACTCAACCAAAAACTGAAGCAGCAGGCCGAGCGGCTCGAGAACTTCGTTCGGGATCATCCCTTATACGATGTTGAGGAGGAATTCCGACCGTTCCTGAAGCAGGAAGGCCAGCGGGTCAGAAATAGCGCCAGTGAGAATTCTCGTGAAATGGCCGCCTTGGCGGCTAAGACCGTAGGGGCAAACGGGGGGCGCCAGCTCGGCCTCGATGTCCTCAAGGATTTTTCCAAGGCGTCCGAGCAGCAAATTGCCAATCTCTCAGGCGCGGAGAAGAAGATTGGCACAGACATTGTCGAGGCATTGAAGGGGATGGGCCCGATGCAGGAACTGCTCAAGGATTTCAACCTTATCTATGCGCTCTACGGGGTGCAGAAGGAGGTAGCTGCTCACACCGCCGCGTATAATCGAGAAGGAACGCTGAGTCGTGAGGACCAGCTCGCCCTTAAGGACATTGGGGCTACAGAGAAACAGGTTGCCGACCTTTTGCGGGAGCTTGAGACCAAGCTGCGAGAGGACGCCAAGGCGGCTGAGGAACAGTTTCCCAAAGCAGCGAGCAGTGGGCGCAAGCTGGCAGATCAGATGGAGGATCTGCGGTTAGCCAACCTGGGAGCCCAGGCCACTGGCCAGATGCTGGCAGGCAACGGCCAGCGCTCCTTTCGGCTAGCCGATCGGTTGCGTGAGGAAATGGAGAAGCTCATACGTGAATGCAATGGCAGCGGCAACTGTCCTTCCTCAGGTGAACTGGATCAGTTTCTGGCGCTGTGCCGCTCTCTCAATCCTGGACGGTCCTTCAGCCAGATGTCGCTTTCAGAGAATTTCGGCTGGGGCAACGCTCAGGGCTCGGGGCAGAACGGTTCTGGGATGAGCGGAATGGCCAGTGCTCAGTTCAGTGATCGTCCCAGTATGATGGGCAATGAACGTTTTGCACAGAATGGCGCAGCCATGGGGCGCCAGCAGGCGCGCGAGGCCAAACCCAATGCGGGCATTGGCGGTCCTTCCGGCTCGGCCGACGTGGAGAAATCGGATAGCATCAAAGGGATGACGCCTGTTGACCGCAAGTCCGGCGCAGTCAGCTCCGAAGCTACGTTTCAGCAATATGGCGACCTTGTGGAAAGCTACTTTCGAACCCTTACAAGCCAGAAAAAATGAAGCGCTCATTCATTCTTAACAGATTTTTGATGGCCGTTGTGCAATTGGCAACCGTTGCAGTGGCCGTGACCTGCCTCGCGGCACCGGGGGCTGGCCCCGCGGCGAATAAGAAATCTATAGTAGCAGCATCCGACCTGAGCCTGCTGCAAAGCGGGAACCTCATCTACAACGGAACCAAGAGCTCGGTTTGTTTCGCAGATCGGTTCCTGTCACTCGTTCGCAGTCAGACCAACCTGAAGGTGAACGAGAAGTTTTGCCCGGTGCGGCTCGACACAGATGCGCTGTTCGACTTCCCATTCTGTGTCATGTCAGGAAACGAAGATTTCACGTTAAACGAGAAGGAAAGGACTCAACTGCATCGCTACCTGACGCAAGGTGGGTTCCTGCTCGTAAGCCCGGGTTGCTCTGACAGCGCGTGGGACAAGGCCTTCCGACGTGAAATCAAATTGTGTTTTCCCGACACGCCACTTAAAGCCATCCCCATGACCCATCCGATTTTCAACCTGGTTCATCCGATTAAGCGGCTGACTGATAAGGGCGGCAAGGAACTGACTCTCGAAGGAATGGAAATCAACGGGCGTCTGGCGGTAGTCTATTCCAAGGAAGGGCTGAACGACGTTGGGCATGCAACGGGGTGCTGCTGTTGTGGTGGAAATGAAGTAAAAAACCCGGAACTGGTGAACGTCAACGTGTTCACCTATGCCGTGCTGTACTGAGCATGTTTTCTTCACGTTTCTTCCTTCGACTGCTGTTCTGCGGAGTGATTTTCCTCAGCGGCTGCGATTCGCCCCCGCCCATTCCCGTTCATGTCAGCATAGCTTTCACCTGTGATACCCGGGGTAAACTCGAGCCCTGCGGTTGCTTCGTGGGCCAGTTCGGCGGACTCACCAGGCTGAAGACCCTTCTAGACTCAGAGCCTAAAGGAAACCAGCTTCGATTTGATGTCGGTGACGCCACCTCGGGACACCAGGACTACGATGAGATACAATACCGTCATGTGCTCCAGGCATTTGCCCTGATGGATTATGATGTGCTCAACATTGGCGCACGCGAAGCGCAATTCTCGTCGGACCAACTGAAGAGCATTCGTCAGCGGTCCTCGATCCCGATCGTGAGCGCAAATCTGTTGCACAAAGCGACGGGCGAGTTGTTGTTCGAACCGTACGTCTTGCTTGAGAGAGAAGGCCGCCGGATAGCTGTGCTTGGCGTGTTGGACCCATCGAGCCTCAAGAATCCCACTGGCGATGGGTTGCAGATCGCGGAAATGACATCTGTCCTTGCCCGCTACATCCCTGAACTCCGGAAGAAAGCGGATTTGTTGATCGTGCTCGCTTTTACTGACGAAACCACCCTCACCAAGCTCGCAGACCAGTTCTTTGAACCAGACATTTTTCTTGGAGGCAACGTCAGCCAGCCAGCCCAGGAGCTAAAGCGAGTAAACAAGAGCCTGGTGTATTACGTCACCAACGAAGCGCGCACCGTCGGACGCCTTCGGCTACGGCTCAGTCCAAATGCGCGCCCGGAGCCGCTTGACAATGGGATCGCCTTTCTCCATGACAAAATCCCACAGGATAAGTCGATCACCACCCTGGCGAAGGCGGCGCGGGCCGAAATCAGGAAGACCCGTCTTAAAGTGGATGATCCTGCTTACACCCAGGCAGATGCTATTCCCGGCGTGCGGCGAGCCGCTTCATACACTGGAAGTGAACGTTGTATTGAATGTCATAAACAGGCAGGTGCCGCTTGGCGGAACAGCGGCCACGCCAGGGCATTCAACTCATTGATAGCACGTGAGGCCGATGCTGACCCGAGTTGCATCGGGTGTCACACGGTGGGATTTGGCAATCCGACGGGATATCTGCGCACAGCCGGGAAAAAGCAGCTTATCGATGTTGGTTGCGAAAGCTGCCACGGGCCAGGGAGCCTGCATGTGAAGCAGCGCGAAGGAGATAAGAGTATCGATTTTCGCTATCGTCCGTTGGGTGCCGGTGATTGCCTCAAATGTCACCACGGCGAATTCAGCCGGCCGTTCGATTGGGAGATCTTTTGGCCTCCAATTCGTCACGGCAAGGAAAGCCCTGTTCAGGCGGGGCTGCGTGAAGTGCAGGGAGCTGGTGCGAGATGAAGGATCGCAGCAAGCCGTGCTCAATTTTGGATCGTCGATACTCGCTGAACCCAGCGTAAGTCCGCTTGACGTTAAATTTCTGGCATTTTGGGTGAGAAAGCGGCGCTTCGCAAGCTTCACGCCGCACTCCACAACGCGTTGCGTGTTCGAAGGTGGACAACACGATGCGTGGATTGAAGTCCGGGCTCTCAGCGCAATATGTCAATTGTGCCCCCTGATCGAGGCGGCATATGGCGCGAAGGAAGCCTACCCGGAGATCACATCTTCCAGTCTCTTGCGTTACACTGCTTGTTTTACTTTGAGTAACGAGTCGAAGATATCAGGTTCAAAGTTGAAGGAGGAGGGTGCGTCACGCTTTATTTCGATACTCTTGGTAGCCCCCAATCAAAACAAGAAAGTCCCTGGTTCATCGTATTGGCGCCAAGGAGCGCCAACACGATGAACCAGGGTGGAATCAAGGGGGTGCGGTGGTTACCAACAGTACGGATCTCGGTTCGGTTGGCATCCTACATTTGAATCGCAGGAGCGTTTGGGCGAGCTGAACGAAACTTCTCTGGGAAATCAATGCGGGCAAGATCATCGAAATCAAAGCCCTTCGAGCGTGTTCGAACCTGGACAACACACGTTGCAGGCACATTGTTCGGCCTCTTAGCGCAACATATCAAGTGTATGTCGTAATCGACGGCATACGGCACCAAGGAAAAACCTATCGAGTGATCACATCTTTCCATAATCGTGCGGTAGATTGATTGCTTTACTTTTGGTAGAGAGTCGAAGATATTCGATTCATAGTTGCAAGAGGAGGTGCGGCACACTTTAGTTCGGTACTGTTGGTAGCCTCCAATCAAAACAAGAAGATCCCTGGTTCATCGTGTTGGCGCCAAGGAGCGCCAACACGATGAACCAGGGTGGAATCAAGGGGACGCGGTGGTTACCAACAGTACGGATTTAGGTTCGGTAGGCATCCTACATTTGAATCGCAGGAGCGTTTCGGCGAGCTGAACGAAACTTCTCTGGGAAATCAATGCGGGCAAGATCATCGAAATCAAAGCCCTTCAGGCGGGGCTGAAGCTGAGAGGAGTTGCAGCGAACCTCTCCTGTCTGCACGTTGTAAAGCAAGTAGATCGTTTCGCCTGTATCTGCTACGAACTCGGGACCGGCCGCCAAATACTTACCAACTAATAGCACATGGCGACTGTCGCTCGACCAAAGCAACCTCTCCTCAGGCCGTCCTTCATCGGGAGATTGATAAACCACTTCAGGCTGGGCAGAACCCACATCCTTGCGGGTGATGCGCACCTCAAATCGCCGGTCCCGTTCAGGAACCCAAATCTCTACAACCTCGGCGAGGTACTTCCCATCGTGGGAAAGCATCGAACTGCTAACATGCGGAGAAGATGGTGATTGGAGGCATCCGGAAAGCAACAACATGACCGCAAGACCGAGATGGAAAGCAGCCAGATAGCCCTTCATGACAGCATCCTCGCTCCTTGGAGGGAACCCGCCGTCACTTCGCTCTGGCGCGTGCCTGGAAGGCCCAAGCCCCAGAAGCACGATCGAAGGACAGTGGATTCTGGTGCGAGTTCATTAACCGGGCTCCAGCCGTCATAGGCGAAGAGCATCTTACTTATTACGGTGGTTTTCACAGGCTCGCTCACACCCGTCATCAGACCAGTAAACGCCAACGGCACCTAAAGTCAAGCGGCTGCGTGCGTCGGGTAACTCTTTAGCTCGGTACGGTTGGAAATGCTCCAATCAAAACAAGAAGATCCCTGGTTCATCGTGTTGGCGCTCCTTGGCGCCAACACGATGAACCAGGGTGGAATCAAGGCGAGGCGGTTGTTACCAACAGTACGGAATTCGTTTCAGTGGCGCCTTCACCGCTGCCTGCTTTTACTTAAAACATGCAAGCACGACTTGAACGCATGCTCCTAATGCGCCCATCCCACGCCGACTATTGCCACGGCGACCAAGGTGCCTAGCGGAAATGAGGGGTTGCTTTCAAACAGTATGTGCCTACGGCCTGATCAACCGGTAGAACCGATTGCCTTGCACTGGTGACGCCAGTATCCAGGACTGAGACGAGTTGGTTTGGTAAGGAGGTTGAATTCTTGTCCAGGAAACCGCGGTGTTGGGCAGCGTTGTGTATTCCTCGAGAAAGCAGCCATCGTCCGGCAGCGGCCAGGAGATGAGAAGACCTCCTGAATCTCGCGTGATAGAGAGTTCCGGGACACTTGGAATCACCAGAATACTCCCAAGCGAACTCTGAGCATCGAAGACAGCGTCTTCAAGCCATGTGTCATCCTGTTGGTATTTGAACCGGTAGATCACATCGCTGGTTCGGTGGCCGCTGACGAACATCTCCAATCCATCAGGACTAAAGGCAATCGCCGCGGGATCATTCATGCCGATTGATCCTGCAAGCGTCAGATTATTATTCGCATCGACCCCGAAACGGTACACCAAATCGTCGAAAAGTCCCGCAACGTAGAGTTGTCCCGCTCGGAACCCAAAGTAGTGCAGCCCACCGATGTTGCTCGGAACGGTGACAGGCGACAACTCAGTTCCCGAAGCCAGGTCGAACTGCCGGATGGTCGCAGAGGCCCCAGCCACGTATAGCCGGGTGCCGTCCGATGAAACTGCAACCCCACGGGCGGGGCCGCTACTAATCGTGCCATTGGCTGTCGGGTTTCCTGTGGTGTCGAACATGAACCGAGAGACCCCGGAGTTCACGTTGGCGGCAAACATCTCCCCCGTTATGGGATTGAACGCTATCTGGTGCACGCCATAAAGACCATTGGCCCGTAATCTTCCCGTTAGGGGTCAGCCTGCGGGAAGCTCCGTCAAAGATGAACCGAGAAATGCTGGATGGGTTATTATTGCCATGCCGGTTGCCTACGAACAACTCACGTGTGCTCTGGCGAAATGCCAAGCCAGCAGGATCGGCCAGGTTCGTCTTGTCGATACCTCCACCCGCGACCAGGGGCCCGCTATTGTTGGTGGCGTGATACTGCAACACGCCGCTCCAGCTCGCAGGGTCTTGGTTCTGAGGCCCGGGAGGGCTCTGTGTGACAAAAAGCTCAAACGGGGTTGCGCTGGACGTGCTGTTCAACGCAACAGTGCCAAGCCAAAGCAACACGAGCAGCGACGCCCCGGCCGGACTGATCCATTCCACCTTGTATTGAGCATTCATTAAACCTCCTAGGCACACCAGGGGCGGGTTCGTTTCGAACCAGCACCTGCCACGATGTTATATACCCGGTTTGCAAAGCGTGCATTCTCCTCCACTTGCCAATCGAACATCCCGACGAGGATAAAGTCTGCCCCGCGGTTGAAAGCGTATGGAAATGCAGAGCGCGGCTGAATCGCGCCAGCGGCCAGGATCTTAAAAGCGATCCACGGCTGTTTCGCTTTGGCCATGACGTCGATCACGGCCTGTGGATCATTGCACCAGGAGTTATCATGATCGCCGCAGGCGCTTTTCTCATTCTCCCGGGGCGCGGTGTAATAATCATGCGTATGCAGCGTCTTCTGATAGAAATCGACCGGCAGCTTGAGCTTCTCGCATTCGACGATGACTCGCAAATCATGCGCTGCCACACCGGCAATACGTTTCCGTGCTTTAATGAATTGCAGTGATTCCCCTACCTTCTCGAATTTGCCCTGGTCCAGCAAACCTTCGCAGGTGTCTCCGGTCAGATGGACACCAGCAGCGCCTTCATCAACGGCCCGTTGCGCTTGCGAGAAGCCACCGGAAGGGTCCAGCCGAACCTGGGAGATCCATTTCATTTTGCCGCCATTCTTCCAGTGTTCGAACAGCGCCTTGTTCTCCTGCATCACCCAGGTATTGATGACGTTGATCCCCTGCGATTCTGCAAGCTCCAATGTCTCACGAATTTTTGTATCGGTGTTATACCGGCGCATGAGCGTGGACACATAAGGAAGGTCCCTCGAATGCGCATAGCCGCCAATGAGATTTCCGCCCAGCATCAGCCGGCTGAACTCTTGCCCCGCTATCTTTCCCATCGGCTGTGTGGCCGCTTGGGAACCTTCCGCTGTGGTAGAGGCTGTTGGATTGCCAGCGACCGAGGCAGCGAATGGCAGGACGGCCGAGGCAGCAAGGGACGTCTTAACAAAATCACGGCGAGAGAAAGAGTTCTTCATATAACCGGAGGTTTGCGTATTCCACTTGCGAATAAAGCAGAACTAACGTAGTGGCGGAAGGTAAATCTTATGCCTCAAACACGATTCTCCCATCCATCACAGTCAGAATAACCCCAGCCTGATCGATTTCCTCAGGCGCTATCCGGTATATGTCTCTATCCAGCATGATCATGTCCGCAAGCATTCCCGGCTCGATCCGCCCTTTGTGTTGCTCAGCAAACTCGGCGTAAGCCGAACCCACGGTAAAGGCGCGCACCGCCTCATCGACCGTCAGCTTTTGCTCGGGCACCCAGCCATCGGGATGACGCCCATCCAATGTCTGCCGTGTAACAGCAGCCTTGATTCCCAGGATTGGGTTCAAAGGCGCCACCGTCCAATCCGATCCGAACGCAAGGACAACCCCCGCATCAAGTAATGTACGAAAAGCGTAGGCGTTCTTCGACCGTTCGGGTCCAAGCCGTTTATCGCACCAACGCCCATCATCAGCAGCATGATACGGCTGCATGGAAGCCACCACGTTCTGTTCTGCAAACCGTTGAATATCTGAGGGTCTAAGGTGCTGTGCGTGTTCAATCCGAAACCGCCGATCTCGTGGTCCATTCTTCTCGGCGGCCTGGCGAAAAATCTCCAGGATTTGAAAGTTCGCCTCATCGCCAATCGCATGAATCATCACCTGCAACCCGCATCCGTCTGCTGCAGTGACCCGCTCCAGCATGATGCCTTCAGGAAACATTTGGTCGAAGAGAAGCCCGCGGGTGTGAGGCTCATCGGCGTAAGGCTCAAAAAAGAATGCCGTCGTAGATCCCAGACTGCCGTCCGAGAAAGCCTTAATGCCGCCGATACGCAGCAGATCGGTTCCGAATGGCGCTCGAATTCCTGTTCTGCCGAGCACCTCCCAGGATACAATCGGGCGGGCGGCGTAAATACGGTTCTTCATCAGTCCCTGCGCATACAATTCCTGGTAGAGGCCCACGTTATCGTCGCCAGATACGTCCGTCACGCTGGTTACACCCAATTGTGCGGCATAATTCGTCGCAGCCAGTGCCGCCTGGCGTTTCTCAGCAATTGAAGGAGGTGGAATCACCTTCGTGACGAGGTCGGCGGCAGCGTCCTTGAGGACACCCGTTGGTTCGCCGGTATGCGGATCTCTGACAATTAACCCACCGGGGGGATCGATGGTGGCCTTGCTTACATTGGCGAGGCGGAGAGCCAAAGAATTGGCCACCGACATGTGTCCATCCAACCGGCTCACCAGAACGGGATGTTCAGAGACCATGGCATCGATCATTTGCCGGGTCGGCAAAGGGGCTCCAGGCCAATTCTCGTGGTCCCAATCCCCGCCAGTGATCCAAGTGCCTTTGGGTAGCTTCTGCGCAAACTCCGCCAACGATCTCGTCATCTCGGTCGGGGAACCTGCCCCTCGTAGATTCACGGAGGATAGTGAGAAGCCTCCACTGAGGAAATGTACGTGGGCATCGTTGAATCCGGGCAGAATCAGGCTGCCCTGAGCATCGATCACCCTCGTAGCAGCACCGGCCAAGGCTAACACGCCTTCAGAGTCACCCACTGCCAGAATTCGATTGCCCTGGATCGCTACGGCTTCGGCTTCCGATTGTGCGGCGCTCAGGGTTCGGACACGAGCATTTGTGATGATCAACTGAGGGTGTGTATTGATTGGATGCTTGTCGTTTGGCACGGCCTCTATTTTTGTACCTGTCTTCATAAAAGTCACGCTGGAATGGAGGTGGAAGCACTGGACGCGTATGAACGCTCAAAAATCATTTTGAAATGCCCTTTCTTGATGCATGATGACTGCGTGACACACTCCTTTCATTCGGCCCGATGCACCATTCTGGCAGCCAGCCTGGTTGTCCTGGCTTCTGCGAATCTCACCGCGCGGGATTTCCATGTTTCTCCACAGGCTCGTGAGGGCGACGGAACAAAACGTAAGCCGTTCAACTCTTTGGAGCAGGCCAGAGATGCGGTGCGCGTGTGGAAGCAGGGGTTGAATAAACCAGAGTCCGCAACGATCTGGCTCATGGATGGCGATTACATTCGGACAAATGGACTGACCCTCGATGCAAGAGACTCCGGAACTCCTACCGGGCCTGTTACCTGGCGAGCTCTGCATCCCGGCAAAGTCCGCCTGATCGGTGGGCAGTTCATAAGGAGTTTTGAATCGGTCGGTGAGGCTTCCGTCAGGGCCAGGTTGCCGGCCACCGCACGAGACAAAGTAAGGCAATCCAAGGTAATTCCTCTTGGAAGCTCCTTCCCTGCGCTATCCTCGCGGGGCTTCGCGCGCCCAATCACCCCCAGCCATGCAGAGCTGTTTTACGGTGGAAAACCGATGGTGATGGCGCGCTGGCCCAATGAGGGCGCCTTCGACAAAATCTCCGGATTCCCAAAGGATGCCGCTACTGCGGATGGACATCACGGGGAGATTGGAAAACTTCAGGATGGCTTCTTTTATACAGGGGATCGTCCTTCGAGTTGGCAGGAGCCAACCAATGTTTGGGTGCACGGCTATTGGGCATGGGATTGGGCAAACTCTTACGAGCGCATCGCGGAGCTTGATGAAAAGGGGAAACGAATCAACACGGCCCCGCCTTACGGCCACTATGGATACCGCAAAGGCCAGCGTATTTACTTTGTCAACGTTCTTGAGGAACTTGATCAACCCGGAGAGTGGTATCTGAATGCGGCTAACTCAACGCTCTACTTCTGGCCGCCTGAACCCGATTCCTCGAAGCCGCAACGCACGCAGCCTGAAGCGATTGTCTCGCTGCTGGGAGAACCGTTGCTGCTTATGAATCAAGCGACCAACGTGGCGATACAGGGGATTACGTTCGAGGCCTCTCGTGGGAATGGCATTGAAATCAATGGCGGTGCCAGCAACCTGGTCGGCGGATGCACTCTAAAAAACCTGGGCAACTATGGCGTGCGGATTCAAGGCGGAATCGGGATGCGCGTAATTGGCTGCAACGTATTTGATACTGGGGATGGTGGGGTTGAAGCAGCAGGAGGCGACCGTAATACGCTGACTCCGGCCGGTCATTTGGTTGAGAATAATCATTTTCGCGGCCAGGGGCGCTGGTCGAAGTGTTACGTTCCCGCGATCTATATTCAAGGCGTGGGCGTTAGTACGAGGCGCAACCTGATTCACGACCACCCTCATTGCGCGATCCTGTTTAACGGCAACGACCACCTCATTGAAGGCAATGAGATTCATCACATCGCACTGGAGACGGGTGATGTGGGAGCGATTTACACAGGACGCGACTACACCTATCGGGGCAATCGGATCATCAACAACTACATCCACCACACTGGAGGCGTAGGCATGGGGTCAATGGGTGTGTATATGGATGATTGCGTCAGTGGAACCGAAATCGCTGGAAACATATTCTATCGTGTGCATCGGGCGATCTTCATCGGCGGAGGTCGCGATCATCTCATTTCGAACAACCTTTTCGTAGAGTGCGATCCCGCCGTAGAAATCGATGGCCGTGGTGCCGACACCTTCCCAGTCTGGCGCAAAATGGTGGACGAAATCATGCGCGAGCGGTTGATGAAAGTTCCGTCCGCTCTTTATCGCGAACGTTATCCTTCGATGCGATCTCTCGATTCCTATTACGGCCCGCCACAAGGCCAAGCCATCACAGGAATGGCTTTCAAGGGCGTGCCCCCCGAGGGCAATATCGTTTCTCAAAATCTGTATTTCGGGAACTGGCTGAAGCTTAACCATTACGTTCAAACCCACATGGTAGAGGTGTCAGAAAACAAAGCCCTCGCGCTACGGGATCTGACTGGGCCACTAGGCGAAACGGCGGAACCTCAGGCATTCACCCTTAAAAGGACCGCTCGCTCACCCCTCGGGTTCGCACCGCCTCCCGTAACGCGAATCGGGCTTTACCCGGATGTTTTTCGAAAGTTGTTGCCGGAATAGTGTTCAACGTTGCTGCACCAGCACCCTAAATGAGCGGCCGAAGTGTTGTGGGTGAGTGAGGGTCTTGAATTCCCGTATCCGCGGCGGTGTCCATGGCTCGAATGCCAAAGCACCAGCCTCGGTGTCTCGAAGGATCTGAACCAGGAACTGCTCCTGAGAACCAGTAAACCCGGTTTTCAGCCCGGATAGTTCACCAGCCTGTTGCAACGCTGAGAAGTTGACTTGGGCCGTAATGTCCTGTTTCCCTGGTTGCGCTAAAACATCTGCAACCATTCGATGCTGGAAGTAGGAACGCAAGGTTCCTTCCCTGCGTTCAGGAGTGAAGAACTGGAGGGCGTCCAAACCATAATCGCAGGTCATGAGCCACCCTTGTTCCAACGCGCGAGCCGCTCGGCTCCACCATTCCTGTGCGGCTGGGGATACCTCCGTAACAAAGCCATCCGGCAGAAGGTCGAGGAGGGAATCGGGCAATTCCAGCGGGGCAGGCACGATCCCTGGCAGCCGAGCCCAGACGAAACGTCCGTTATCCAGTGCCACACCGAACTCGAACCAGTGGTGTTGTGAAGAGTCCCAACCCACCCGTCGAACGGGCATGGCATCCAAAAGCTCGTTGGAGAAAACGACGCCACAGATCGGATCAGGCGGCCACTGGTCGAACCAGCGAACGCGATTTTCAAACGACTCCAGACGTCTGGCCTGCCATGCGCGGCGGGACGCGGACGGGTCAACGATCCAATACTCGATTTTCTCAAACAGGCTCGGATTGGTTCTCTGATAGAAGCTGAGGATATCGGCCGCCAGATCACCGCGATGCGCTCCGGCTTCCAAAAGGACCAATGATTTGCCACCCGCGGGTGGGTCCAGAGAGCTGAGCCATCCTCCGAAACGGGCGGCTAAAAGTTCCCCAAAAAGCCGCCCAACCGAGACGCTGGTATGGAAGTCACCGCCCTGCCCTATCCTGTCTTCTTCTCTTTCATAATATCCATATTCTGGACAATACAGAGCCAACTGCATGAAACGCTCGAAGGCAATTGCCTTGGCGCTAGCTATTTCCATCGCAATGATATCAAATAATTGGCTCACAGCTCGCGGTCTGGTGCGGATTTAGCTATACTAGCAAAAGACCGTAAAGATTTATGGCCAAGATAGACGCATTCTTCAACTTAATGTTCGAGCAAAAGG
Source organism: uncultured Verrucomicrobiota bacterium (assembly GCA_942493075.1). Classification (GTDB taxonomy): domain Bacteria; phylum Verrucomicrobiota; class Verrucomicrobiia; order Limisphaerales; family UBA8199; genus JBBQYD01. The sequence continues at coordinate 3,402,797 of OW818681.1, forward strand.
CCTCGGACCTGCACCTTTCCTCCGGGAACAACCCGATGCTCCGCATCAATGGCGAGATGCAGCGGATTGATCACCCTCCCCTTGAGAATGATGAGCTGAAGAAAATGCTCTACGAAATCGCCCCCGAGTACAAGATCAAGGTCTTTGAGGAAACGGGCGACATCGATTTCGGGTATGAGATCCCGAATGTCTCGCGTTTCCGCGCCAACTTCTTTAACCAGAAGTACGGGATTGCCGCGGTGTTTCGCCAGATCCCAAGCAAAGTGCTGTCCTTTGAGGATTTTGAGAAATTCGATGCACCGCTCCCGGCCGTGTTGAAAAAGTTCTCCATGCTGCACCGCGGATTGGTCGTGGTAACCGGCCCGACTGGCTCCGGCAAATCGACCACCCTGGCCGCCATGGTGGATTACGCCAACAAGAACCGGCGCGATCATATCATTACAGTCGAAGATCCCATCGAGTTTGTGCACGAGAGCAAAAACTCTCTCGTGAACCACCGGGAGGTGGGTGTTCATACCAAATCGTTCGCATCTGCCCTGCGCGGGGCCCTGCGCGAGGATCCCGACATCATCCTGGTCGGTGAGTTGCGCGACTTGGAGACCATCGAACTGGCCCTGGTAGCCGCCAGCACCGGTCACTTGGTGTTCGGAACGCTGCACACCCCCAGCGCCGCAAAAACCGTCGATCGTATAATCGACGTCTTTCCTGCAGATCAGCAAAATAAGATTCGCGCAACATTGTCTGAAGCTCTTAAGGGGGTCGTAGCGCAGAATTTGTTCAAGCGGATTGATAAGAAAGGCCGTGTGGCCGCGCTCGAAATCCTGGTGTTCACCACAGCTATCGCGAACCTCGTGCGCGAAGGCAAAACCCACCAGATCCCGGGCATGATCCAGGTGGGTAAGAAACTGGGCAACCAACCCCTCGACGATGCTATTCTCGAGCACCTGCGGCTCAGGCGGATTTCTCCCGAGGAAGCCTACGACAAATGCCTGGACAAAAAGAAATTCCGGTCGTTCCTTAGTCAACCGCCGGAAGAAGAAGAAACCTGATCTATGCGACGTCCGGAACTCGATATTATTCTCGGCACAATGCTGGACTCCCAACCGGAGGTTTCAGATCTGCTGTTTACGGTAGGCAAACCCCTGCAAGTGGAGTCATTTGGTGAGCTAAAGCCCGTGGCTTACACGCCGAACATCGAACGGCTCACCCCGTTTCAAACGGAAATGATTGCCCTCAATCTAATGGGGGACAATCAGTGGCAAATCAGTGACTTGCTGCGTCGTGGCTCCTGCGATGCCGCATACACGCTGGGAGATCGCGCACGCTTCCGTATCAACATCTTTTCACAGCGAGGCAATTACTCGGTCGTTTTGCGCCAGTTAAACACGGTAGTCCCCACGCTTGAGAGCCTGAAGTTTCCCGAAATCGTAGGTCAATTGCCGAAGGAAAAGACCGGGCTCATCCTGGTAACCGGCGCCACCGGATCTGGCAAATCGACCACCCTGGCGGCCGTGCTGAACGAAATCAACAATTCCAAGGCTGTCCATGTAATCACCTTGGAAGATCCGATTGAGTTTGTTCATCCGCATCGGCAGGCCACCTTTAACCAACGCGAGTTGGGAGCTGATTTTGATAGTTTTTCAAGTGGTTTGCGCGCCGCATTGCGCCAGGCGCCCAAAGTGATTCTGGTCGGGGAAATGCGCGATCGCGACACTGTCAAAATCGCACTGAGTGCCGCGGAAACCGGCCATTTGGTCCTCAGCACCCTGCACACCATCGATGCCGGGCAGACGATTAATCGTATTCTCGGCATGTTCGAGACAGAGGAACAGGAGCAGATTCGCGCGCGATTGGCCGATACGCTGCGCTGGGTTCTAAGCCAACGCTTGGTTCCACGGGTTGAAGGCGGCCGGCACGCGCTCCTGGAGATCATGGGTTCAAACCTGCGCACTCAGGAAACGATCCGTCTCGGCGAGTCCGAGGGTAAAAGCTTTTACGAGATCATCGAGGCCAGCCATCCGTTCGGGTGGAAAACCTTTGATCACTCGGCCCTTGAAGCCTTTGAGCAGGGAAAGATCACTGAAGAGAGTGCTCTGCTTTATTGCACCAAGCGCGGCACAGTGGCTCGCGGAATCGACAACCTGAAAAAAAGTCGAGGCGAGTGCACTTACGACATCAATTCCCTGCGCATGAGACCGGGCCAGGAGAAGAATAGCGGACAAACCCCGGTACCCGCCACCCTGCGCCTTAAATAAATTTTTTTATGTCTGCCCAGTTTGATTTTATCAGCGCGACCGATAAACCGGCATTGGTCGCCTTCTCCACCCCCGAATGGCTGGAGGCCACCCGCACCGCTCTCAACGAGCTGGGTTACAAAGTGCACACGGCGGCCACTCACGGCGACTTCCTAAACCGTTTCACGCAAATCAGGTATCAGGTGGTTATTGTTGAGGAGCTTTTCGCAGCCAATTCCATCGATGAGAATCTAACACTCCAGGCGCTGCAAAACATGCCCATGAACCAGCGCCGTCATGCGACCGTTATTCTGCTCGGGGATTCGTTTCAAACCTTTACCCCTGTTCAAGCCTTCCAGCAGAGCGTGCACGCCGTAATCAATACCTCCGAGTTATTTCTGATCAAACAGTTGATTGAAAAGGCAGTGGCTGATAACACCCTATTCCTGCACAGCTATTTCGATGCGCAGGCGCGCGTCTATGCACAGGTCACCAGCAATGGCTAGCGCCTAGCAAGCCCCCGGCGCGGAACAGTCTGCCTGGGATCACCCTGCGCGAATACCGCCTGTTTGGGTTGAGTCATCCATCGGGCTGTTGTTTCTGCTCGCGCCGGACACGGCTTTCTTTGATAGTACATCATGCTTCGGGTGGATCAGGCGCTAGTCGAGAAAGGGTTGTGCGAAAGCCGTGAAAAGGCTCGTCGCGCCGTGCTAGCCGGACAGGTCAGAATCAATGATCGGGTGGCGGCGAAAGCCAGCGATACGGTGCGTCCAAACGACAACGTCGAGCTGATCGCACCGGAAAAATTTGTGAGCCGGGGCGGCTATAAACTCGAGCATGCACTGGCCACCTTTCATGTCCAGCCTGCCGGTTGGACTGCCGTGGACCTTGGAGCTTCGACCGGGGGCTTTACTGACTGTCTGCTTCAGCATGGTGCGAAGCAGGTTTTTTCAGTTGATGTCGGCCACGGGCAACTCGCCTGGAAGCTGCGTCAGGATCCACGCGTCGTCGTGATGGAGCGGACTAATGCTCGCGAGCTGACTCCGATGCATTTTCCTGGAGGCTCAATTTTGGCCGACCTGGTAGTGGTGGATTGTTCGTTTATATCGCTGCGCAAAATCCTTCCGCCCGCCGTTGCTTTGTTGCGTCCTTCGGGTAGAATCATCGCACTGGTGAAACCGCAGTTCGAAGCTGGGAAGGCGGAAGCGGACAAAGGCGCAGGGGTCATTCGCGATCCCGCTGTTCATGCGCGTGTTCTGGAAGAAATGCAGAGCTTCGTTGCCGGGTTGAGCAACCTCAGTTGGCAGGGAGTGACCGCGTCTCCCATTTTGGGGCCGGCCGGCAACCGGGAATTTCTTATTCTCCTTGAAAAAGTTGGCTGAAAGTATTCGCAAGATCGGGATTATCGGGAATTCTGGCAAGAGTTCCTGCGCACCGGTGTTGAAGCAAGCTGTCCGCCTGATCACGCGTACTGGCCGCAAGGTATTCTGTGATGAACCGACAGCCACCATGGCAAATCTGGATTGTGAGATTCTGCCTGACACAGCGGCTCTGGCCCGAGTAGCTGACCTGCTTCTGGTTTTCGGCGGGGATGGCACCATGCTGCGGGCTGCCCGTGAAGCAGCCGGTTCACGCACACCGATCCTCGGAATCAACATTGGTGGATTGGGGTTTCTCACAGCCGTACCTTCGAGTGAACTGGCACAAGCCCTGCAAGCCGTTTGGAAAGGGGAATTCAGTTTTGAGCAACGCGAACTGCTTCAAGTGTGCGGTCGATGCGGCGGGGGAATGATCGAAGCCAATGCGCTGAACGATATTGTGATCAGCCGCGGTCACGCCTCGCGACTTATAGAGGTGGAGGTTCGGGTGGATAATGAGCCGCTGACCACTTACCGGTGTGATGGCCTGATCGTCAGCACTCCGACAGGCTCCACCGCGTATTCGTTGGCGGCCGGCGGAGCGGTGATCTTTCCCACCGCGAAAGTCATGAGTCTTACGCCGATCTGCCCTCACACCTTGACCAATCGTCCCTTGATCCTGCCGCTCACTTCCACGATCGAAGCCAAGATTGTTGATCCCAAGCCGGCAACAATGATCAGCGCGGACGGAAACATCATCAGCGAGTGCTCCGCAAATGACACCATCACGATCCGGCGCAGCAGACACAGCGTGCGGCTCATGCACCTGGCAGGAAGTTCATTTTGCGATACTTTGCGCCGCAAGTTGCACTGGCGTGGCGCTTACCGTTAAAAGGCTTATTTCCTATGGTCCGACTTAAAGACATAGCTGAACAGAGTGGCGTCTCCATCATGACCGTTTCAAAGGCGCTCCGCGACGCGCCGGATGTCTCGCCTGCCACGAAAGCGCGCATCCGCCAACTCGCCCAGCAGTTGGGCTATGTCCCGGATAGCACCGCGCAGGGATTGCGCACCCGCACCAGCAAGTTGTTCGGCCTGGCGATTTCCTCCATGGTCAATCCGGTGTTCGCACGCGTCGTGTTAGCAATCGAGGAGCGATCGTCAGCCCTTGGCTACGAAATCCTGCTGGCCCACACGCTTAATCAACCCGAGCGCGAGGAAGCCTGTCTGCGGCGCTTTCTGGCCCGCCGGGTCGATGGCATTTTTGTTTCTCCGGTCTATCGCATAGGCACGGAATCAGCCGCTTACAAAGAAATCCAGGCACGCGGCATACCAACGATCGTGCTGGGGCATGCCGCCCCTTTCTGCAACCAATTCATCAATGTCGCCTCTGACGATGTGAATGGCAGTTATGGAGTTACCAAGCACCTGCTTGGGCTGGGTCATCGTCGTATCGCGTTTCTATCAGGGCCACTCGCCACTCCATGGTCGGCCGAAAGGTTTGATGGCTATCGCCGCGCCCTGCGTGAAAGTGGCCTCGATGTGGACGACACTTTGATTTTCCAGGCGGGTCGCACTGTTGAAGATGGCGCGAAGGCTGCCATGCAACTCATTAACGAGCGAACCGATGCCACGGCAGTCCAAGCTGTAAATGACCTGGTGGCGGTAGGCTGTGCGGACGAATTGCTTCGGCAGGGGCTTTCCATTCCTGGTGACATTTCCGTTGCGGGGTTTGGGAACACGCTGGTGGGCGAGTATTTTCGCGTTCCGCTCACCACAGTCAGGCAGCCCAAGTTTCGCCTTGGAGTGGCCGCGGTAGAAATGATGCAGTCATTATTGAAGGGCCAGCATGTCGAATCACAGCGTTTGGCCGCGATTCTTGCTGAACGCGCCTCCACCGGCACTCCTCCTGCTTCTTCCAGGCTGAAGGGCTTGCAGCCACATGGCTCAAGCGCAACAGCATGAAGAAGTTACTAATAACCACCCTCATTATCACCGTGCTCCTTAGCTGCCTCAGTGTGGCTAAAGGTTGGACACTCCGCCGGGGCGATGTCAAAATTGCAAAATTCCACTCAGACTGCAACAGCCTCATTCTGGGGCTTCAGCAATATAAGGAATTTTTTGGGATCTACCCGGAAGGCAGTAACGGGCAGATGGTCAAGAGCATGCTCGGACAGGGCACTTCCGAAAAGAAGGTAGTGATCCTATCAATCCGAACAAGTGAACTGAACGACAAGGGCGAGATCACGGATCCCTGGGGGACTGCGCTCCAGTTCTATTTCTCCCACAACGAAGTCATGATCCGGTCCGCAGGACCGAACAAGGCCTTCGAGGATAGCTCGGTGGAGACCACCGATGATCTATACCGAACCGTTGGAAAGAAATAGCTGATCAACCGGTGCGCCGCCAACCGACGACGAACATCCCGTTCCCGCGACACTCTTCCGTACGATAGGTGATCGAGGAATTGGGATCTTTTGCGTGGAGCGGATCAGTCAACGCCAAGGGTTGCAGTTCCGGGTGATCCGGCGCAAATTTGTTGACCACGTCAATGGTTTCAGAACGCGTCAAAGTACAGACTGAATAAATCAATTTTCCCCCTGGCTTGACTGCCGATGCGGCATGATTCAACAAATCGAGCTGCACCTGTCCCAGTTCCCGCACGTCATCTGGGCTCGTGGTCCATCGGGCATGCGGGTTCCGATGCCATGTCCCAATCCCGCTGCACGGAGCATCCACCAGCACGCCATCGAACTTGGTCTTGGTTGGCAGTTTTAACCCGCCGTTCCAAGGCGCCATCCGATAATTAAACATCTTCGATCGGGCAGCCCGCTGTTTGAGCTTTCGGAGCCGCCATTCTGCACGATCCGAGACCCACAGCAATCCACGGTTCTCCATCAAATCGGAGAGGTGCAGGGCTTTGCCGCCCTCTCCAGCGCAAGCATCCCACCAAGTCTCTCCTGGAACGGGTGCGCAAATGAGCCCAACCATTTGTGAGCTCAGATCCTGCAGCTCAAAACTGCCCGCACGAAAATCCGGGATGCGGAAAAGGTCCTCAGGACCAAAGTAGCGAAGTGCATCGGCCAGTTCTTCAGGACCTGCCGGTTCTGCCAACCCCAGGCTCCGCATGAGGGAGGGCCCCTGCCCTTTCTTTGCGCGTAACCACAAAGGCGGCAGACTCTGCAACGCGTGTGCCCACGCCGGTGTAATCTCAATTTCGTCCTTCACCCAGGCTGGAACAGCTCGTTCACACAACTCCTCCTCTGGAAAGCTGCCTGGCTCATGCTGGAAGACCTCCATCAACTCCAGCGCGGCATTGATTCGATCTGGAAGCGGGTCGGTTTCCTTCAGCCACTGGAACCACCTGTAGTAGGCAAAAACAGCCTCACTAGTTCGAGCGTATTCCCCGCGTGTCAAGCCGCGTTCCTCACGCAGCACAAGCCGCAGGGTTTGATCCGCAGGATGCTCGTGGTCCGCCCGGTCGATTACCCTTCGGGCAACCGCCAGCACCTGGTCGTGTCGAATAGGCATTGAGTTTTCCTAAGCCTGGGCGATGAGTTGACGAAGCACGAACGGCAGTATCCCGCCGTGACGGTAGTAATCAACTTCGATCGGCGTATCGATACGGCAGCGAACCGGCACATCTTCGGTCAGGCCATTTGTCCGGGTGACCTTCAGGACCAGGTCCTGTTGCGGGCGGATTGAGCCGTCCAGACCGAGCACTTCGAATGTTTCTGTACCATCAAGGTTCAGAGATCGCGCGCTGACTCCCTCTTTGAATTGCAGCGGCAAGACTCCCATTCCAATCAGGTTTGACCGGTGAATGCGCTCGTAGCTCTGGGCGACCACGCATTTCACGCCCAGTAACGATGTTCCTTTGGCCGCCCAATCGCGGGAGCTGCCCGTGCCGTATTCTTGCCCGGCGACCACGATTAGTGGCGTTCCATGTTCAGCGTAACGCATCGCGGCGTCATAGATGCTCATCTGTTCACCAGTGGGTTGATAGCGTGTTACACCGCCCTCGACCCCGGGAACCATGAGGTTCTTGATCCGCACGTTGGCAAAGGTTCCCCGAGTCATCACCCTGTCGTTGCCTCGTCTCGAACCGTAGCTATTGAAGTCGGCAAACTCGACCCCGTGATCTTGCAGATACCTGCCCGCCGGCGAGCTCTTTTTAATACTGCCTGCAGGTGAGATGTGGTCGGTCGTAACACTGTCACCAAAGATTCCCAATGCCCGTGCACCGCGGATTGGCTTGATCTCTCCGGCAGCGAGTTGAAAATTCGTAAAGAATGGCGGCTCCTGGATATAAGTGCTGGCCTGGTCCCATTGATAAGCGTTTCCAGTGGATGCAGGAATTTCGTTCCATTTTGGATTCTGGCTGGCGAAATCTCGATAGAGCTTTTGGAACACTTCCGGTTTCAACGCATGGCTCATCATGTCGCGCACCTCCTGCAACGTGGGCCAGATATCGCGGAGAAACACCGGTTGCCCTTCACGATTCTTGCCCAGCGGCTCGGACGTTAGATCGATGTCCACTCGCCCCGCCAGTGCAAAGGCAACTACCAGAGGCGGAGACATCAGGAAATTGGCCTTGATGTTCTGGTGCACACGCGCCTCGAAATTGCGGTTGCCCGAAAGCACCGAGGCAGCGACGACATCGTGCTTTACCACCGCCTCGTCAATTGGCGCCGGAAGAGGGCCCGAGTTGCCGATGCAAGTCGTGCACCCGTATCCAACCAGATTGAAGCCAAGCTGATCCAGGTACGGTTGTAATCCGGTCTTATCCAAGTAATCGCTCACGACGCGTGATCCTGGAGCTAGCGAAGCTTTCACAAGCGGATTCACGGTCAGACCCCGTTCCACGGCTTTCTTTGCAAGCAACCCCGCAGCCAGCATGACGGACGGATTGCTGGTGTTGGTGCAGCTTGTAATTGCGGCAATCAGCACGCTGCCGTGCCGTAACACACCATCCGTCTGAACAGCCGCTTCATCAACCTGGTTAGGCGTCGGGCGGTTATTCACCATCTCCAACTCAGTGGTTGGGTTGGTATTTCGAACCTGGGCGGATTGCAGGGTCACCGGCTCCTGACTGCCGCCTCCAGAAGTCGGCGCTTCATGAGCGCTTACGGCAAAAACGTTGCTCAGTTCCTCTGGCTTCTTGCCAAAGCCATTCTCGGTGATCGGCCGGGTGAATGCGTTGCGGAATTCATTCTTTAGCTGAGGCAGCTCGATACGGTCCTGCGGACGCTTTGGCCCGGCTACGCTTGGCGAAACCGTGCTCAGATCCAGGTCGAATACAGCAGAGTAATTCACCTCACCTTTCTTAGGAATTCCGAACAGGTTCTGCGCCCGATAGTAATTCTCGCAGGTCCTGCATTGCTCTTCGCTTCGACCCGTTGCGCGGAGGTAGCTGATAGTCTCCTCATCGATTGGGAAGAAACCCATGGTTGCACCATATTCAGGAGCCATGTTTGCGATCGTCGCGCGATCTACAACGGGCAGTGCGGCAGCGCCCGGCCCGAAAAATTCCACGAATTTTCCAACGACCTTGGCCTTCCGTAACATCTGCGTAATTGTGAGAGCCAGATCCGTTGCCGTGACTCCCTCCCTCAGGGAACCGGTTAGGTGCACGCCAATGACATCGGGCGTCAGAAAATAAACCGGCTGCCCTAACATGCCGGCCTCGGCCTCGATACCGCCGACTCCCCAACCTACGATTCCTAAGCCATTGATCATTGTGGTATGCGAATCTGTTCCCACCAGGGTGTCGGGATAACAGAGCTGGCCCAGCGCACTCGCTTGTCCGACCTGAGCGAGGACACCCTTAGCCAGGTACTCGAGATTGACCTGATGCACAATGCCGATGCCAGGCGGAACCACCTTGAACGTCTCAAAAGCCTGCATTCCCCACTTGAGGAACTGATAGCGCTCGCGGTTGCGTCGGAACTCCATTTCGAGGTTTTGCGCAAGCGCAGTAGGAGTCCCGAAATAATCCACCTGCACGGAGTGATCGACCACCAGGTCAACGGGTACCAATGGCTCGATCAGCTTGGGGTTCTTTCCCAATCGTTCCACCGCCGAACGCATGGCAGCCAAGTCCACCAGCAGCGGAACACCGGTGAAATCCTGCAAGACGATGCGCGCCACCACGAATGGGATCTCCTCAGTCCGTGGCGCATTTGGCTGCCAGTTGGCCAAGGCTCGAACGTTGTCCTCGGTGACGCGCTTGCCATCACAATTGCGCAGGACCGCTTCCAAAACCAAACGGATGGAAACCGGCAACTTGCTGATAGGCCCAATGCCGCTCTTTTCGAGCTCTGGCAGGGAGTAAAGAGCCCCTTTGCCGCCATTGCCAAGCTCAAACGACTGCAAGGTGCCAAACAAGTTATGCGCTTTATTCATAAATCAAATATTCGGGCCTGAAACTGTGCCGCGTGAAGCACTTGCAGTCAAGCGTGGGCAAAGTGGATGCTAGAAAGAAAGGCCGGGGACCGCGGGCTCGTTCGAAGGGTCCGCAGGCGTAGGAACACCCATGAGTCGATGTAACTCCTGGATACGCTTCTCCACTTCCTCTGGAGCGGGTGAAAGTTTGCGCACCAATTCCCAGTAGGACACCGCCTGGCCGTAGTTGCCAAGGCGCTGCTCCAGCGCAGCAAGCTGAGTAAAAATCTCCTCCAGGGCAAGAAGGTTAGGCTCCTTCGCATTTGCCTCTCTTTGGCGCCACTTGGCGAGGGCACTTCTCCAGAGATTGCGAGCGCGATCAGCGTCTTTATGCTCTTCTTCGAAAAGTCGGCCGAGCTCGAAGAGGATTTCGTAACTGGACGGGTTGTTGCGCAATCCCTCACGAAGAAAGGCCTCAGCTTCATTGGGCTTGCCCAATTCCTTGCGCAGCCAGTAGGCAGACACCGTATAGGTATCAATCCGCTGCGGATCTAACTCCGCTGAAAGCTTGAGCCACGGAAGCAACTCCCGCTCTTTCCCGCCGGAAAGGTGCGTGTGACTGGTGATCATGAAGTTGCGACCGAATCGCTCGATCCAGTCCTTCGGAGGGCCCAGAAACGCCATCTCTCGTTCGTGCTGATCCTCAGCCTCGTGTTCCGCCTCGGTCTCATTCGCATGTTCATCATGCTCATGTCCAGCCTCCGGCTCGCTCATCATGTGCCGTGAATCCTTCGGAGCCTTCGCTTGATCGAAAATCGAGGGATAATAGCCGCTATGAAACGTGACATCAGCTTTGATGAAAAAATGATTCGCGAAGAGCCGCCTCGTATCACCGAACAAAGCTTTAAGAACGTTATCCTTCTCTTGTTGGCGGCCCCAGAGTAATGCGCGCGGTTGCAGGCTCGTGGCCAACGTGAATGCAGCAGCCACCAGGAAGGCGAAAACAAAACTGGCGCGAGGGGGCTTCACGTGTTGAGGGCTTTGCGTCTGAACACCAACCACGTAGCAAACAGCAAAAGAGCGCTATAAACTGCGGCATACAGCACCGCCATCGCACACGCACCCCAACTTGCTACGAAACCGTAGAGGATGAAATCCCGCAGATGATACCACTCCAGGTGAGGGATCAGAAAATAGATCCCGTACACGATCGATCGGAGAGGCTCGGGCTGTTGCACCGCAAACATGTTCAGGTGCCGACCCAGAATCAAGATCCCAAAAATAGCCGCGAAACAGATCGTGGCATTGGCGGAGGGTGCGCTAAAGACCACAGATCCCAGCAACACCATGCTGATCACAATTGCCAGCATAGACCATTGCAGGATGATCGTCTGGGCGTATTGCGCCAATTGAAACTCGCGTTCCCGTGAGAGGCTGACCACTCCAAAGAACAAATAGAAAACCCCCAGCGCGATACCACACGCCACCCAGCACCCGAGAAACTTGCCGATAATGAGCTGCCCTCGGGTAACCGGTTTTGCCAGCAAAGGAAAGATCGTGCGATTCTCGCGTTCGGACGGTATTTGCCGAGCGCTTGCCCCGATGGCGATGACCAGGGATGAAATCCAGATCAAGAGGAGCGCAACATCCTTCAAGTACAAGACAACTTTGTCGTCGTTGAAGAAGTTCATCGACCCCATGACGAGGGTTATGACGGCTGTGAGAACAAACAAGACATAGAAGTCTTTTCGGCGGTATAGCTCCTTGATGACAACACCGGCTAGTGCAGTGATGATATTCAATCTCATACGGCGGCCTGCGGCTGATAGCCAACGATGTTTAGAAAGATTTGTTCGAGGTTCGTTTGATACTGGGCGATCAAATCCGACACTCTGCCAGCCACTTTCAGTTCACCTTGGTTGACGATTGCCACCCTATCGCACACGGTCTCCACTTCGCCCAGCTCGTGAGACGAGAAGAAGACTGTCTTCCCCTCATTTTTCAACCGTTGAATGATTTCGCGGACTTTCATTCGCCCTAGAGGGTCCAGTCCGCTGGTCGGCTCATCTAAAATGAGGAGATCCGGGTTGTTAATTAAAGCCTGGGCAATGCCGATGCGCTGCTGCATTCCTTTGGAATAGGTCTTGATCGGTCTCTTCCGGGCCCCGTCCAGCTCTACCAGCTTCAAGAGGGAATCCGTTCGCTTCTCAGTTTCGCCTCGGGAGATCCCAAAGATCTTCCCGTAAAACCGTAACAATTCCTCAGCGGTCAGGAATTTGTAGTAGTAGGTGAGTTCGGGCAGGTAGCCGATGCGCTGACGAGCGATAGGCTGACGTACATCGACACCGAACAGACGGGCCTGGCCACTCGTTGCATTAACGAAACCGAGCAGCACGTTCATAGTGGTCGTCTTGCCAGCTCCGTTCGGCCCGAGGAAACCGAAAACTTCGCCAGCCTGAACGATCAGGTCCAGGTCCCTGACAGCCACCTTCCTGGGCTGTCCGGCGGCTTGCGCCGGGTACTCGACCCTTAACTTGTTTAACTCAACAATGTTTTCCATGGTTGATGACGTCGTCTTGGGGAGTATCTGAATGGTTCTGCCTTTGGACAATCCTTTTCTTGACACCCTTTTCTTGCGTTCCGTGATCGGCATGATCGAGCCGCCCCAGGTATTCAAGAAAAACGGCCCGATTTTGAATCGGGCCGTTTTCTGAAATTTAGCTGATTAGAAAATTACAGCTTATGGGCTGGAAGGAGTGCTTCGCCAGGCACGCATTGAACAACCGGCACCGAACCAACAGTGGCGCCGAAGGTATAGTCTGTCTTATTGGGGCATTTCGGGAGCACGCCGCCCTTGATGTACTTTACGACTTCGACGGGATCAGGGGCGTCTCCGTCTTTCTTGCCGGCCTCAAGCGCCCATTGCTGGACTGCGCTGTCAACCTGGCGAAGGTTGTTGATACAGGCATTGGCCTGCGCGGTGTTACGGGCTTTCACGAAGTTCGGAATTGCGATTGCAGCCAACAGGCCGATGATCGCTACAACGATCATGATTTCAACCAGGGTGAAGCCAGCGTTACGTCGGGATTGGATCTTCATAATAACTTTCTGTTTTGTTTTTCTTTCGGTCAGCTCCGGCAGTTTAGTTATTATTAGTTCGGAGTCTCTGACTACTGCCTATACTGACCTTGCCAGCCAAATAAGCAGTTCAAATGCCAACCCATTTCTCGCACCTCCTGACCCCTATTCGATACCGAACTCATTGATTTTGCCCGCGCCAGTAGTCAATCCGCTTGAGGCTGTCCGCTCAGATACGGCACAAAACAGGACGTTCGTAAAAAATTGAGACACCGTTTCGCTTTGGGTTTCTGCGTGAGCCGTTCTTGACGATAAAAACAAAAACGGCGCCGGGGTTAAAGCGACGCCGTTTACTGATGGTTGCTTCAGTTTCAGTAACTTAAGGAAGCTGATGTGCGGGGGAAACCGTGCTACCGACTGGGCAGTTGATGCTGGGGATGGTCGATACATTAACCGCCCATGTGTACTTCACGCCAGTGGGACAATCCGGAATCTCCTGACTGCGAATGTACTCAGCAACTTGCGCAGGGTCAGCGGCCTCTGAATCCCTCTTTCCGAACTCGAGCGCCCACTGTTGAACAGCACTGTCAACCTGACGGAGGTTGTCAATGCAAGCGTTTGCGAGTGAGTTATTTCTGGCTTTCACGAAGTTAGGAATAGCAATGGCCGCTAGCAGCCCGATTATTGCTACAACGATCATGATTTCAACCAGGGTGAAACCCTGGTTGATTCTACGGTGTTTTTTCATAGAACTTCACTTGCCTTGGAGCGGTGTGAACGTAGCAGCCGACGGTTATATAATAATGCAAATGTTCACTTATTGCCGGCTGCACCCACTTTTCGGCGCTCCATTATGAGCATTCTGAGTGCCGTACGATTACGGACAGGAACCGCTGTGCTGGCGAGCTATGAGCTGTAACCACAACTCGGATTCCGCCGGAGCATTCACCCTTGATTCTCCTGCGCTTACTGCACAATCCCTGGAAACGAAATTTGCGGGAGGTTTTGAAGAAAGTAACCTCAGGGACTTGTTTGCCCAGTCGATTAGCGATGTGGCAAGATACAGGTGCTTACAGCCCGTGAAGGTACCTTGAGATCCGAACTCGCCTGCCGGGTCCTGCCCAGGTTGGAGGTCGCTGATGTCGTGTACACATCCACTGCTTCTCCCAAACCCAGGTGGCACCTGATCTCCTGCTTGGAAAGATTGACCAGAACCACGATGATCTCACCGTCGCCCCGCCGATAAGCCGAGGCGAGCACTCCATTTTCCGGAGTCTGTTTTGGCACTGTCTCACACTCAATCCGCACCATTCCCGGGCGAATGAACCGGGAATAGTTACCCAAGGCCCAAAGCAGCTTGCTCTCGCGCACTGCCCCATCCTGCATCAGGCTGCGCGTCCGCGGGCCCATCAGCCCGGTGTGACCCTGCGATCCATCATCGAGGTAGATCAAACCATCCTTGAAATCGACTTGGGATACTGCGGTCCACCATTGCCAGGACTTCGCATGAGCCGTCGTCAGGTCGTGATGAATGATTCGGGCCACATATAATGCAGTGTCCATACCCAGATCCCGTTTGCCGCCTCCGCCGATCTCAGCATTCTCCTCCAGAATGCAATACTCGCTCTGCCAATAACCGAGCTGAGGGTTAGCGGTTCGGATCGCATCGTGCAGCATCTGACGGTACTCCACCTGTTTTGCGACCGGCCAAACTGAAAAGTAGCTGTGCGCAGAGATGGTGAGCTCGACATTCGGCAGCCCGCCAATATAGAAGGGCGCTTTCTCATTGAAGAAGAAACGAGCTTGATCATCTCGACCGCCACTTCCCTGCCCCTCCAGGTGCATGGCTTTTGCCGCATGGCCAATCGTTGCGGCTTCTCCGATGAGTATTCGGGTTTTCAACCCATGGGCAGACAAATCATGCGAAAGATAGCGCACAAGTGCATAGATCTCCTCGTTCAGTGCGGGAGTTCCTTCCTGCTTCGGCTCATCCCAGTTCCATTGAGGCTCATTAACAGGGCTCAGGTAATCGAACGGCATCCCTGCCTTATGAAAGTGGTCGATCACGTCCACCATAAACGATGCGTAATCGTCCATCTTGCCGGGAGCAATATTGAGGTGCGGAGCTCCTTTCGCTGCGTAGCCTTTTCCGTTTAGTGCCAAATGCACCGGGGGCGAATTGAGAAAGGCCAATGTCCTTTCGACGCCCCGCTCGCGAGCCGCCCGGAGAAACCATTGCTGGCCTGACTGTCTGCTCCAGTCCCAGGTGCCATCGGCTTTTTGAAAACACTCCGTTCGCCTCCACGGATTGTGTATGCCCGAGGCCTCCCCCTGTTCAGCAGTGCCTGCACCAATGTTAAATCGCCAGATTGAAAGGCCGATGCCTTTGGGTTTCCCGGAACTGTCATCCCCGCGGCTGAAGAGCAGGTCCGCGATTTTTTCGCGTTTGTCCAGTGGCCAATGACGTCCGACAATGTCGCATTGCCACGCGTCGGATGCTCCAAAACCGTCGATGGTCTGGTAGGTTATAGCCGGTTTGATGTGAATGCGGATTGGCTCAGCGTTCTTCAACTCGCCTGCACCTGCCGGGTTCAGGTAAAGACAGAGGATCGCCGCCAGGTGAAGGCTGGGCCGCGTATAGATGGTTCGCATCAAGGTGGCTGCATTATGCCGATTCCGAAAGCCACCCCGCAATCCAGATGTCACTGTTGGTCCGACAAAGGATGGCTGAGCCCCGGTTAGCCGTGCATACATTCCTGCGTTCCTATCAACGAGCTCGACAGGAGAGACAACGTTCTGTAGGAATACGGCAAACACGGCCCAAGACACACGAGAACCCATTAAATTGAAACAACATCCATCCGTTATGAGGTTAATACAGGTGACGACTGTGATCCTTTGCCTTGGCCAGTGCCTTCTTTCTGCGGCCGACACACCCCACCATTCTGTCAAAGAACCTGCGACAAGCACTGCACCGCGCATCGTTAACATCTACAACTTCATTCGCAATTCAGACTGGCGGCTGGAAAACTCTGAGGACGTCCTTTTCGATGCCACCGAACGACAGATTTCCTGGCTCAACAAAGCAGGGCTTCCGACTACCTGGGCGCTGCAATACGACGCCTTGATCAATCCCCGGTATCAGAAGCTTCTCAAGGAACGAGTCGGAGCGAAGGATGAGATCGCGGCCTGGTGGGAAATCCCACGACCACTGGCCGAGAAGGTTGGTCTCAAATGGCGCGGCGAACGCGATTGGGACCCAGTGGCAAATGTTGGGTTCTCTCCCGGTTACACACCTGAGGAACGGCGTAAGCTTGTGGATGCGTACATGGCCGAGTTCAAAGCAGTGTTCGGTTTTTATCCACGCACCGCAGGGTCCTGGTTCATTGATGAAGTCACTCTTCTATACATGGCTGAACGATATGGCATCGTGGCCTCCTGCAACTGCAAGGATCAAATCGGCACGGATTTTTACACCCTGTGGGGCGGGTATTGGAACCAAGCTTACTACCCAAGCCGGGTCAACTCGTACATGCCAGCACAGACGAGGGCTGGTCAGATCGACGTCCCCATCTTTCGGATGCTGGGCAGTGATCCGATCTATCAGCACGGCACAACGCCGGGCCTCATCTCGCTGGAACCGGTATACATTCATGGCGGTGGAGGCGGTTCGCCCAAATGGGTCACGTGGTTTATGAACAGCCTTGTCCAGCAACCAAGCCTCGCCTTCGCCTATACCCAGGCTGGACAGGAAAACTCATTCGGGTGGAAGGCCATGGAAGGCGGATTCACCAATCAGATTGCATTGCTAACTGCGATGGCAAAAGCCGGGACCGTCCGCGTTGAGACACTGGAACAATCAGGAAGATGGTTCAAGGAGCATTTTCCAGTGACGCCCGCGACATCCGTGGTGGCCCTCGATGACTGGAAAAACCAGGGTCGCAAAACGGTCTGGTATAACAGCCGCTTTTATAGGATCAACCTGCTTTGGGAAAACGATACCTTTTTCATTCGCGACATCCATTGCTTTGACGAGCGTATCGTTTCGCCCACGCATGTCACCCCTCTCAAAGAGACCTCCCTCACCTACGAGACCCTGCCCATTGTGGATTGGGCCTTTTGGTCGAACTCAGGCAAAGACCGGGCCGGAATGTGGCCCTTGCTCCTGGAATCCGGAGGGGGAAGCACGCAAATGCGCCCGGAAGGACTGCCCGTCGTGAAAGAACTCAACTCGACTGACCTAAGCATTGAGCAACGCATCGGAGGCGGTGGTAATCTCAGTATTTTATGCGGGGAGCAGGGAATCACATTTACAGGAACCGATGCTCACGGCAAGCCTCTGAAATGGGCGTGCGAGATTATAGGAGGGTCGCAATTCAGATCGGTCGTTCGTGGGACAGATGCCTCTGGCGTTCGTTACCGCCACACAGGGATTGATTACCGCTTGAACCTTGGTTCAGCGGGCAGTTCATGTCGTCAGTCCGAAGATGGCACTGTAAGATTGATTCCGGACCAGGCTGGAAAGTTGATGTTGAAGTTCAAAGTTACGAACATTACGCCATCGGCCACACCTCAGAATTCAACACCAGCCAAGCGGTAGATCAGCGTGCGACTCAATGAAGAATTGGCGGCTGAGGCCATCTTCTTGAAGCTCGTCATTGCAGCGTCACGCGGACATGAGATGCAACCTGGCGCGCCCGTCCACGGGCCTCTTCCACGGTATCGGCGCGTGCAATTGCCACGGCCAGGCGGCGGTGGCCACGGCATTCAGGCTTTCCAAACAGACGCACATGGCTTTCGGGCACGGCCAGCGCCTGATCCAGCCCCGAAAACACCGGCACTCCATTCCCCTGCCCCAGAATCGCAACGCTGCAGGCAGGCCTTAAGAGTCGGATGGGGGGGACCGGCAGGCCGAGGATCGCGCGGGCGTGCAGAGCAAATTCCGTCCATTGCTGGCTGCCTATGGTAACCAAGCCGGTGTCATGTGGGCGAGGACTCACCTCGCTGAAAATGACTTCGTCCCCTCGCACAAAACATTCCACGCCAAAAATGCCCCAACCGCCCAACTCGGCGACGATCGTCTTGGCTATACGTTCAGCCTCGGCCAATGCCTTCTCCGACATGGCACACGGTTGCCAACTTTCGCGGTAGTCTCCGTCGATCTGGATATGGCCGACCGGTGGACAGCATTGTATCCCATTGCTGGCAGAAACGGTGAGCATCGTTATCTCATAATCAAACCGGATGAATCCTTCGACGATGCACCGGCCGGCCCCGGAGCGGGCATCTTCCTGAGAGAACCGCCAGGCTTTGGGCATATCTGCGGGTGTCTTAACCACACTTTGGCCATGTCCGCTGGAAGACATCAGAGGCTTGAGGACACAAGGAAATCCCAGTTCATGCCCGGCTTGAAGCGCCTCGGCCTCGGAAGCGACAAATTGGTATGGCGAAGTAGGCAGTTGCAGTTGTTCGCCCGCAAGGCGGCGAATCCCCTCGCGATTCATCGTCAACCGCGCGGCACGTGCTGTGGGCACCACGCGCTGGCCAACTTTCTCCAGTTCCACGAGCACGTCGGTGGCAATAGCTTCAATCTCGGGGACAACCAGGTCTGGTTTCTCTACATCAACGACTTTGCGGAGAGCCTCGCCATCGAGCATCTTGAAAACATGATTCCGGTGGGCCACCTGCATGGCAGGCGCGCCGGCATACCGGTCGCAAGCGACCACCTCGCAACCCAGGCGTTGAAGTTCAATGGCCACTTCCTTGCCCAACTCTCCCGAGCCCAGGAGAAGGACGCGTGTTGCGCTGCCCGTGTTCGGTGTCCCAATCGTGCCAGACTTAAACATATTCAAAGGGCCACCAGATTGCCGTTGACTCAACCTCCTGGCAATTCCTTTGGTCGGATAAATTTTGACAGGTCGAAAACAAAGGCATAACAATTAGCCCATGACCATCCAGCCCCGATCAAAACTCTTGACCTGACGTCCTGAGTGCTGGACAGCCTGGAACTTGGTTAAAAGCCATCAATCTTCTATGCATACAGAAGACAGAAAGACTGCAACAGAGTCCGCCGGGTACGCTGCCGGGGTTGGCATTGGCATGTTTCGCGAGATGTTCCGGGGGAAGCACGTTAGTGCAGCCATTATCACGGCGTCTGGTGCCCTTCTTCTGCTTGGCGGATCATTCATCGCGCACACAGAGACCGGGGCCTTTGTGCAGGTTGTGGGCGTTCTAGCAGGCACAGTCGGCTTGGTGGGTTGGGTTTTCAGCTCCAGCGAGGACTAAGCCTGGCATGCCGCCCGCAATGTGTCAGCGCCGATGAGACTTTAGTGTGGAATTCTGATGCCTCTGGTTAGCCAGGTAAAATGGAGGTAAATCGACGGGGTGAATTAACTTCCTTGACTTTTGAGGCGCAATTTTGTTTTGTGCATGTCAGAAGCATTCTTGTATGTGGCGTACGCAAACTGGCCCTTGGCTGCCACCATGAAGAACAGGCCGTTTTCCCCTCGAAACGGGTCTTCAGCAAGCGAGCTTCGGTTGTGAGTGTTTAGCGGAGCAAAGACAGATCGCATCGCTGTGGCGCAGCATGTCGTCGTCCTCTCCTGCTTCCACTGGGATGAATTGGGTATAGTATGGAAAAGAGTTTTCTACGCGATCTAGGCACCGTTCTCGGGGGAGTTTTGGCGGTGCTTATTCTGGTGCTTCAGCCCGGGTTAACTCCGGGGTTCGTGCATGAGTGGGCAGTGGTTCTCCCGGGGAAGGACCATAGTTTTTATGAGCCCATCATCCTCATTGCTGCACTCTTGGCCGCTGGGCGGCTCGCGGGCTTCCTTCTAGCCATGGTGATCTCTTGTGGCAGGGAGAAAGGGATAGGAAACTCTGATCCGGGCTCTGGCTCGGCTGCATGACTGGAACGTCAGGACTGCGAACTTCTCCTCTTTGGACCGGCTGGAACTTCCGCGATTGTCCGTACTGGATAAAGACGCTAAGTTAGGGCTATGAGTTCGTTTTTGGTCGGCCAGTTCCCTCTCTTGCGTCCGCGGCGGCTGCGCCGCTCTCCCGTGCTGCGAAACATGGTGAGGGAAACCCGGCTGCATCCCGCTCAACTGATTCTTCCCTATTTTGTGCGATCAGGGAAAAAGACTCGTCACCCGGTAGGAGCGATGCCAGGGGTTTACCAGCTTTCAATAGACGAGTTGCTTCGCGAAGCCCAAGCGGCTTATGAGTCCGGAGTAACGGCGGTAATTCTCTTTGGTTTGCCTGAAACGAAGGATGAAAAGGCCAGTGGGGCCTACGCCCGGAATGGCATTGTTCAACAAGCCGTGCGCGCTCTCAAAAAGGAGTTACCTGACTTAGCCATCGTGACGGATGTCTGTCTATGTGAGTATATGTCGCATGGCCACTGCGGGATTGTGTCACAAACCTCAGCAGGAACATCGGTCCTGAACGATCCAAGCCTCGACCTGCTGGCTCGCACAGCCTTAAGCCATGCGGAGGCCGGTGCGGATATCATTGCCCCGAGTGACATGATGGATGGGCGGGTGCGCGCAATCCGCCAGCGGTTGGACGAGGGCGGGTTCTCTGAAATCCCGATCATGTCCTATGCAGCGAAGTTTGCCTCGGCCTATTACGGCCCCTTCCGAGAGGCTGCTGAATCAACACCAAAGTTTGGGGACCGACGCAGTTATCAAATGGATGCAGCCAACGGCGATGAAGCGCTACGCGAGGTGGCTATGGACATCCAGGAAGGTGCCGACATTGTAATGGTGAAGCCTGCACTGGCCTATTTGGACATCATATACCGGGTGAAGCAGGAATTTGGGTATCCTACGGCTGCATACGCAGTTAGCGCGGAATACTCCATGATAAAGGCGGCAGCGGCAAACGGGTGGATTGATGAGAAGGCGGTAACGCTCGAAAGTCTGCTGGCGATGAGCCGAGCCGGAGCCGATATCCTGATCACCTACTCAGCCCGGGAGGTGGCGCAGTGGCTAAAAGAGGCCTAGGGAGGTCACCCTTGACGGGGCTGGCTCTGCTGATATAAGTCATTCCGGACCAACCATTAAGCCATCGCAAACACCCAAATCAACAAGCCGGCAATGACAAGGCCCAGTGCGATACCAGCGATAAGGAAAATCTTATTAACTTTGTTTTCCTTCTTCGAAAACCCGCTGGTCTTTGTGTCAAAGGCCGTCCGGGTTCCCTGATCGAACTCGCTGAGGTTTACTCCCCGCTGCATGACCATGGTTTGATCAGTCTTCTTGTTGGGTGAGGGAGCTGGGGCCTCGTCAGTTTCGAGACGCATCTCGATCTGTCCGAGACGCAGAATCTGACCTGGTTTCAATACGCTCTCAGAAACCTTCTCTCCGCCGATGAACGTGCCATTCGTCGAGTTGAGGTCTTTAACCACGATATCGGATCCACGCCGCAATATTTCGCAGTGATGGCTCGAGACCGAGGGTTCGGCAATCTGAAAGGTATTGTCCTCCAGTCGGCCGACGGTGGTTTTGTCCACCTTCAACTCGTGAGTACGGCCCGTCATACCACTACTAAGGAGAACAAGTTTCGCCATAAGTCACTTAGGTAAGGTGATTATGAACCCGGACCGTTTCAAGTCAAACGTAAACATCAAATTTTCGGGAACTTAAATGGTGGAGCTAGTGCTTTTCGATCATCTCCCGGAACTCGCCGAACAACGGGCTGGAATCATGGGGCCCTGGCGATGCTTCTGGATGGTATTGAACACAGAATAAAGGTTTGGTGGAATGCCTTAAACCCTCGACTGTTTGATCATTCAGGTTAATGCGATCCACTTTGACGTCAGCAGGCAGCGATTTCGGATCAACCGCGAACCCGTGATTCTGGGACGTGATTTCTACCTTTCCGCTGGACAGATCCTTCACAGGTTGGTTTCCACCGCGATGTCCAAACTTCAATTTGAAAGTTTTCCCTCCAAGGGCCTGTCCCAGAATCTGATGCCCAAGGCATATACCGAACATTGGCACACCGGTTTTGATTAAATCAGAAACGGCCTGAACCGCATAACCCAAGGCAGCGGGATCACCAGGACCGTTGGAAAGGAAAATGCCCGCAGGTTTATATTTCATGGCTTCGGTCGCCGAGGTCGTCGCAGGAAGCACCTGCACTCGGAAACCCCGTTGACGCAACTGCCTCAGGATGTTGTACTTCATCCCGAAATCATAAGCGACGATCGGGATATCGGCCGGTGGCAACTCATCGCGCTCATACCGGCCGTCTTGAGTGCCAGAGCCGTGGATCAGTCGAAATCGGGCGCTCTGCTCATCCTTTTCGTCCCAAACAAAGCTTTCAGCATGAGTGACTTCTTTGACGTAATCTCGCCCGACCAACCCCGGCCAAGCCTTGGCGCGGCTGACAGCTTCCTCATCGGAGAGGTCTTCTGTAGAGATGAAGCCATTCATAGCCCCCCGGACGCGCAGTTTCTTGGTTAAAGCCCGTGTGTCCACTCCCTGAATACCGGGGATGCCGTTCTTTTCGAGGTAATCGGCCAGGCTGTAGTCCGCCCGCCAATTGCTTACGATGGGCGAGAGTTCACGAATAACAAAGCCCGAAACGTGCGGGCGCCATGATTCGACGTCTTGTGCGTTAACGCCATAGTTACCGATGAGGGGGTACGTCATCGTTACGATCTGCCCCTTGTATGAGGGGTCCGTAAGGATCTCCTGATAACCGGTCATCGAGGTGTTGAAACAAACCTCGCCACAGGCAGAGGCGCGTGCGCCAAAACCTGCTCCCCGGAACACCGAACCGTCTTCCAATGCCAGAATAGCGTTCATTAAATATCGCGACCGGGCGCGATGCTAGTGCAGAGCGGCGCGCGGTCAAGTTTTTCCACTGTAGAAAGCTACCACATCGCATCAGCGAAAGGGAGCCAGAAGAACCGAAAACCGCCAGTTTACATGGGATTCGGACATCAAAGGCGCCAAACCACCTTGCCTCCGACGATGGTCAGCACCGCCCGACCACGCAGCGGCCAGCCGTAGAAGGGACTGTTCACGGACTTGCTACCACTTGAGTTCTTCTCAAACACCCAGGACAAATCAGGATCCAGAACAGTCACATCAGCGTCTTTCCCTACTTCCAGAGTTCCTTTATCCAAATGGAGCATACGGGCTGGATTAATGGTAAGTTTGGCGAGAAGCTGGCTCAGACCCATTCGACCTGAGTGATAAAGCTGCATCAAACTCAGTGCCAGCTCTGTTTCAAGCCCAGTGATGCCAAATGGTGCGTAATCAAACTCGACCTCTTTCTCGTAGTCACAGTGCGGAGCATGGTCGCTGGAAATGATCTCAAGGGTTCCATCCACCAATCCTTCCAAAACCGCCTCGCGATCGGCTTGGGAACGCAAGGGAGGATTCATCTTGAAACTCGTGTCGTAGGCTGGCCACTGAGGAAGGGGCTTATCAAGAGGAAAGCCCAGAGCGTGCCCGTCAGCCGCCCAGAACTTCTCACTTCCGGCGACTGCGGCGTCGGTCAGCATAAAGTGATGGGGGCAAGCCTCACCGGAGATTGGCAAACCACGTTGTTTGGCCTCGCGGAGCAACCGGACGCTGCCTGCTGCACTGAGATGCTGGCAATGGACATGCCCACCCGTAACCTCCGCCAAAAGGATGTTTCGAGCCACGATCATTTCTTCGCCAGCAGACGGCCACCCCCTCAGCCCAAGCGCAGTGCTCCAGTATCCCTCATGCATGACACCATCAGTGACCAATGAATAATCCTGGCAATGGTCCATCACCGGGAGATTAAACATGCGGGCATACTCCAGGGCTCGGCGCATTAGCTCGTTGTTCTGAACACAATGGCCATCATCCGTGATGGCAACGATTCCGGCTTTCTTGAGTGACCCGACCGGGGCAAGTTCCTCTCCGGCGAGGCCGCGGGAAATTGCTCCCGTGACAAACACGTTCACGACTCCCTGCGCGGCTGCGACATCGTGAATGAGGGCCACTGTGCCCGGGTTATCGATGGCGGGCGAGGTGTTGGGCATACAAACCACGGAGGTGAAGCCGCCCTGCGCGGCAGCCTGTGTACCGCTGGCGATGTTCTCCTTGGCTGTTTGGCCGGGTTCCCGCAAATGCACGTGAAGGTCGATCAGACCCGGACAAACCACCTTCCCGGAGACATCGACTCGCTGGGCGTCCTCCGGGGCTTTCGATGAAGCCTCGGAACCCAGCGCGGAAATCTTCCCATCCACGATCAGCAGATCGGCAGTAGCGTCGAATTGGTTGGCCGGATCGATCACACGTCCACCCGAGAGCAGCAGCGCATTCATGAGTGGGGAGGATAAAGGGGTGCGGCTACAAGGCAAGAATGTTGCGCGCAAACGTAACAACGGGTTGGGAAATTCGGCGGAGCTATCAGTTGGGGTGATTCTCATCATCCGATAAGGTCTTTTTCAGAAATTTGCCGGGTTGCAAGACGCTTCCAACGTGTTTAAATGAGAAGCACACAATGAAAAGTGCCGAGCAACTATTCCCAGCGTTCGCCTCCAAGATGCGGCAGGCAGGCGTTAGCGAAGCGGCGATTCGAGCCTTTGAAGGCAGTTTTTCCAGCCTTCTCCAAGGCAACACTGGCACCATCCCGGAATCCGAGATCGAGCCAGTCTCCAGGCTGCCTCATTCGGATGAGATGGATCAGGACCGGAAGGGTAATGCTTCGCTCTTAAGCCAGACGGCGGTGATCAAGCTGAATGGGGGACTAGGAACCAGCATGGGCCTGGATGCCGCCAAGAGCCTGCTGACCGTTAAGCCGGGGTTGACTTTTCTGGACATCATCGTTCGGCATGTGCTACACCTGCGAAAATCCCACCGAGTGCCGCTTCGGCTGTTATTCATGAACAGCTTTAGCACCGCACCGGACACCCGCAGGTTCCTGGCGAATTACCCGGAGCTCGGACCTGCCAACGAGTTGGAACTGCTCCAAAACCAGGTCCCCAAAGTGGACGCTCAAACATTCCTTCCGGTGACGTGGAAATCGAATCCGCAATTGGAGTGGTGCCCTCCGGGACACGGGGACATCTATCCTTCCCTGCTCGGTTCTGGCTGGCTGGACCGGCTTCTCAAGGAAGGCGTGCAATTCTTATTCGTATCGAACGCGGACAATTTGGGGGCGAGTGTTGATCCGGGAATCCTCAGCTATTTTGCAGCCAGCGGGAAGCCGTTCTTAATGGAAGTGGCAGAACGCACCCCAGGTGACAGGAAGGGTGGTCACCTGGCCATGCGAAACGGCCGGTTCCTGCTGCGGGAATCTGCACAGTGCACAGAAGCGGATGCCTCTGCATTCCAGGACATCCAAAAGTACCGTTTTTTCAACACGAACAATCTCTGGATTCGGCTCGACTCGTTGCGAGACGCCCTGGAGCAGCATGGAGGTTACATTCCCCTGCCCTTGATTCGAAACACGAAGACGGTGGACCCGCGAGACAAGAGTTCCCCTCGTGTTTACCAATTGGAACACGCGATGGGAGCGGCGATCGAGAAGTTTGAAGGTGCTGGCGCATTGGTTGTTCCACGGTCACGGTTTGCACCTGTGAAAACCACGGCAGACCTGCTGGGATTGCGTTCCGATGCCTATGAAATAACCTCCGATTGGCGGGTGGTCCTGGCGAGCGATCGAGGGGGAAAACCTCCCCGGGTTGAACTCGATGGTGACTACTATCAAATCGTGGATCAATTGGAGGAGAAGCTAGCCGCTGGGGCTCCCTCCCTACGCGAATGCACGGAGCTAAGCGTGACTGGTCCCGTCGTGTTCAATCCGCAGAACGTTTTCCGTGGAAAAGTCACTCTGCTCAACCGCACAGCCCGCCCTGCCCTTTTGGAACCGGGGATTTACGAGGATTGCACGGTCGATCTACAGAGTGCCGCGAACTAGTTCTCGGCCGAATGGAGGCCACCGGTGCCCGCACGGAACGCGAGCACGCCCTTTTCGGGATCGCGCGGATTCGCCTTCGTACAAGTCCACAAACATGCCCCGCAGTGGACACATTTCTCCCGGTCGAACGAGGGAACGCCCTCCGGTCCCGGAGCGATCGCCTGACCTGAACAGAGTTCAATGCAAACCCGGGTGCCACAGCTACGGCAGATCTCAGGGTAAAGAAAAACGACGTGGTCAGCGTAGCCCGGAGGCGCCTGCACCTTGCCCCCGAGCAGGAGCGCATCCTGATGCGACACCAACAATTGACCATCAAAGGGAATGGCGGGCCAACCTGCACGCTGCATCAGCGCATTGTGAAGGCTTACCCCTTTGATCGCGCATTCCTTCTGCATCTGCTCGATTTCGGAGGCCGGGATTTTTCCTCGATAATAATCAGCGACCGAAGGAATCCGGGCGTGCGGGACGGCGGCTTCAGACTTCAACGAGAGCCGTCCATTGGTAAGACCGGCCAACGCCATGCCGAACATTCCTCGCACGACGCCCTTCTGGAAACCGTCACGAGCATGCTCTGCAACGAGGGATTCGCGATCCACCCAACTGGATCGGCGGCGCTGAACGTAAGCAGACTCCAGGTTTTCACGGGTAAATGCCCTTCCGGATTTCATCAATTCCAGAACCGCTTCGGCAAGGAGCTGCCCCGAGGCCCACGCTTCGTCCACTCCGGAACCCGTCAGAACGTTGGTGGTCCCAGAGCCTTCGCCAATTCTGGCATAGCCGTCACCAACGAGGTGGGGTTCGCCGCGGCGGCCAGATTCACCGAGGGATTTTGCACCCCAGGACCGGAGTTTGCCACCCTTCAAGTGCTGCCAAATCGCTGGATGAAGCATCCAGTGTTGCAGGTAACGGTAGCTCGTGCGCATGGGGCTATCGAACCAGGACGGCACAAAAATGCCAAGTGACGCCACCCGATCCGGATGAACGTAGAGGAACCCAAAAATCTCAGGCTCAGGGTAACCGAATGTGTGAAAGACCGTGCCAGGTTCGAGCTTGCAGCTCTCGGGCAGATCCACGACAAACTTCATGCCTACGGCCCACTCGCGGGTGTGGTGCCCCTCTGGCATACCGAAACGGGCGTCCAATTGCTGGCCAATGGCTCCCACAGGGCCGTCGCCGACTACCGTCAGTGCTGCATGAATGTCCATGCCTGGCATGAACCCTTCAGCGGGCCGACCTTGCTTATCAACACCTTGGTCGAGCAAGCGCACACCAGCGACCCGGTTATCTTCAAAGAGCGCTTCACTTACTGGTGTGCCGGGCCAAACTTGCACCAGGCCAGTGCCTTGGACTTGAGCTGAAACCCATTGCATGAACTGCCCCATGGAGAGGATCACTCCACCCTCTTTGTGCAGGAAGGCAGGCGTCCATGGGAGTTCGAGAGCCTGGTCGCGAACAGGCAGCAGGCCCTTGAAAGCACGCAAACCAGCGTCGGCAGCTCGCAACGGCCACGAGCGCCGGCTCGCCCCATGCGGATCGAGCAAGTAGAGCACTTTCTCGTGATGCACCCCTGCGGCCATCGGAATCTGCTTCGGATCAAAATCCGGCATCGTTTCCTTAATGGCGCGCCCTTTGGTAACCACCCCGGAAACACCAAATCCGGTGTCATCCGCGCGTTCGTAGCAAACTACCTGCGGCGGCATGCCCGGCATAACGGCACTCTCCACTGCGGGAGTGCCGTCCTCTTTGACGAGGTTGCGCGAGAGCGTGGTGAGAAAACCCGCTGTGGCCGGGCCGAAACCAACGCACACGATGTCCACATCCATCCGCTGGCGTTCGATAGCCGGCGGAGCCTCGTCAGGAGTAACTTCAGTGCTCACGATCAGACAGGATAATCAAGGGCCTCAGGAATCATGACCTTCGTAAGCGCGTCCGCCACGCGGTCTTTGGACAGGCGTGCACCTGTCAAACAGGTATCCAATTTGGCGCGCATTTTGGCAAAGGGCTCCAACCCGTTGCATTGGACACACGGCCCAGCCTTGGCAGGATTGAGACCGCCCACGCTGATATCCGAGTAGGCTCTGGCTGAGCTGTCGATGCCGGGGATGATGCCTTCCAAAGACTCCAGTTCCTCGGAACAGTAGCATGCGTGGCAGCTCGCCTGAGTCCAGGCGGGATGCCGGTTGTAGCCATAAACCAGTTCAGCACAGATTCGCCCGACCTCACCAGCAGCCCGGGCTGATTGCACGTGGCACAGGTCCGTGAAGAAGGCGACGGTTCCCGCCAACCCCTCTGCCAATGAGGAATTGGAAACGCCTTTTTCCTCAAGCTCGATCGTGTCCAGGATGAACTGACGAGAAGCCAGGAGCCAGCACAGGGCATCCGTAAGCGGGAAGGTTACACTCTGGCGCGCCTTGTGATAAAGCTTCGCACCATCCGCGTCTGTTGCGGATTGCAAATGAGTCAGCGTCCAGAGCCAAAGCTTCATGGCTGTAGCCAGGGTGCAAGCGCCGGTTCCAGGACGCTCGGAAGCAATCCGGCGCATGTCCTCAGTCCATTGACGGAAGTATTCCAGGAATACCTCGTTGGCCATGGTCAGAGAGAGTTGCAGGCGCTGCACAGCCTCGGGTCCTTCATAGGTGGCCTCAAGCTGGGCATCCATCCACTTTTGCCCCAGGAAGCCGGGGCAATCCTCGGTTACGCCGTAGCCGCCCATAAGGCTGACGGCTTCGCGCATCATCGTCGCGCCGTAGCCGGTGTTCCACAGTTTGCACGCGGGACAGAGCACGTTTGCCTGCGCATCCAGGAGAGCGAAACGGACCAGGCTATCGTCCTCAAGCGCAGCTTTGCGGGCGGGATCACCTCCACTCTTGGGCCAGCGCAAGAGTTCCAGCGCATCTTCCCGTGCCGTGGCCATTACCCTGTAAACGGCGCGACCGGTTATGTTCTGCTGTTCAAACTGTTCGTCCTTAGCTCGCTCCAGTGGGTCCACCTCATCGAAGAGCCGCGCGGCGGCAAAACCCAGGGAAGCACTGGCTTCGCCGGTAGCCCAGATCTCCGCAAGGCGGTGGAGAACATCTTCCTTTTGCTGCAAGCCGAGTTCAAACCGGGGTGTGCCGGGGGAGCCTTCACCGCCACGGAATCTGCGGCGTTGGTACATGATCACCGGGGCAACCGAGGAAAGCAGCTTGGCTGAAGTCATGAGCCCTACCGTCACGCGCGTGCGGCGGAAAACGGCTTCAATGATTTCCCCATGAGAATACTTGGGAACGATCACACCGTCTTTCACGGTGTATCCGCCAATGATTCGGCTGGCAGGCACGCGCTGGTTGAACACCGGATCGCGAGTGGAACTGAGTTGATGGACGAGTTTCTTGGTAGGCACACCTCGATCGAAGGTGCCGGGATCGCCCTCCTCCAAAATGACCATGCATGAGCCTTTGATCCGGGGGTCATCGGAGTTGACGGCAACAGTCACCACGTTGGCGAAGCCCATGTTGGTGATAAAGCGGCCCCGTTTATCGATGTGCAGTACGGGTTCTTCCCCGTCGTTCCATTCGGCGATACGAACCTTTCCACAAAGCATGCCGGTCTCGACACCCACGAAAGGAATCGGTTCGGTCAACGCAAAGGCAGCGCGAATTTGTGGGCGATTTTCGCCAGGCTTGGGCGGGGCTGCCATCGACATATACTTTTCCCGCTGCTCGGGTGTGCCGCGCTCATGGATCGGGGCTAACCCAAGATTGCCCGCCAGGCTGCATGTTGCCGCTCCGGCATCGACCCAAGCCAACTCAAAAGCCACTAGCGCAAGTGCAAGGTTCTTAGGACCTTCCACGAAACCGCCATAGGCGGGCTCAAGAAAGGCCGCCGTAATTCCGCTCTCATCATACACTTGCAGAAGGCTTGCCTTTTCCGCTGTCCATTCGTGAGAGTTGCGTGCGCCCTCGGCAACCAAACGCGCCACGGGACCGCGGGCGACTGTGCGCGAGGATTGGACGAGCATGGCGAGATCATAGCGCTCAGCAAAGCGCCACATTATCTGGCGAACATCATCACCGGGAAGGGTTTGTAGAGTAGGGGTTTGGGTGTTCTCGGCGGCTGGCATATTCAGTGTTCAGTGCGTTGCAATGGGGCGCTGGCGAGGAGACGGGAATCGCGCTTTCTTCACCCGGCTTCCAACGCCCAGCACGCTACTTGTTTATGAGATTCCGGCGTCCGGCGCAAGCAAAGTCGCCGTCAACTGACCAGGTTGAGATTAAGTTCCCGTGCAATCCCGGTGGCGGCAGACGCCTCAGGAGCACTCACCACCCGGCACAATTGGCCAGTGCTTCCATTGCCCTGCATGGGCCAAAACCCGGTACGCAGGTTCACTCTGACCGCTGGAAGATGCGTCGCAAGCCAGTTTGCGACCGGCCGCCAGCAACACTCGACGTGGCCAGGCATTACCAGGTGCCGAACGATCAGTTTGGAATGCTCAGCCGCCCAAAGCAGGTTCTGGTGGATGGTATCGCGATAGTTCGAAATCCCAGCCAATTCGAGGGCACAGGCTTCGTTGCCAAATTTGTAATCCACAACCCAGCAGTCGAACATCCCGTCGAGCAACTGCCGCGCGGTTTCAGAGCCGTGCCCGTTGGTTTTCCAAATCAAACCCGCACTGTCCGGCAGGTGCGAGATGAACTCCAGGACCGCAGGCAGATGAATGGTAGGCTCACCCCCGAGAATCATCACTGACCGGGCACCCACCGCTAGAGCTGAGGTTGCCACTTTGGCCATTTTCTCGGGCACGAACAACGCCCCACCCGTGGTGCTCCAACTGGGCTTCCTGGTGATACAGAAGATACATCGCAAATCACAACCACCTAACGCGATAGAGAAGACAGGGCCAAAACCGGATTCATCCGATACCTCTGTCTGAGCGGTGAAATACCTTGCCTCCGCTGCCGCATGACATGGTCCTGTTTGGCCGGCCACTCGGTTGACTCCGCAGTGATGCGCGCAAAGATGGCAGCAGGCAAGACCGGCCTTGG
This sequence comes from uncultured Verrucomicrobiota bacterium, assembly GCA_942493075.1. Lineage (GTDB taxonomy): Bacteria > Verrucomicrobiota > Verrucomicrobiia > Limisphaerales > UBA8199 > JBBQYD01. Next base: position 3,433,787 of record OW818681.1, read on the forward strand.
CGAACGGAACCCGGCTGGCGGCTAACACAGCACGCGGAATTCCTTCGATATTCGCCGCTGGTTTCACGTGTGCCACCGATGAGCCGCCGCAACTCTCCATCAATGACAAGACTCGCGATGGCAAAAACCTGTCCACGATCTTGTACGAGGCTTCTAAGAACCCAGGATTCTCTTCCACCACGGAGTTGGCGGGCGCACTGGCTCGGCTCCCTTAAGGGAATCCTCCAGACGTTGGACCACCGAGGCTGGCACGGGGTTTTGCCCGGCGTCATGCCTAAGCAACTCCTCGACACTTTCAAACTCGCGTTCCTGCTGCGTCTGACTGGCCTGAACAGTCTGTTCTTCGGTTTCCTGCGACTGCTGGGTCTTCAACTCGTGTTTCTTCATTCGCTCCCCCTCAAGAGTTTATCTGCTTACTGGACTGTGTTCCGCGGCTGCCACCCTGCCCCGGTCTGGGCGCGGTTTGCTGGAAGTGCATCGCAAAGGCTTTCCGGGCGCGATGCAGCTTGCCACGGACGGCATCAGCCGATTGCTCGGTGAGCGCAGCGATCTGATGATAACTCAGTTCCTGATCCGCGATGAGCAGCAGCAGCAAACGATACTCGTCTGGCAACGTATCCAGCGTGCGTTGAATCCGCTCTCCGAGTTCTTTCGATTCCAACGCCCTTAACGGACTGTCCCCTGCTGCTGGGGTGTTCTCCCAAATCACCTCATCTGCATTGGTCACCAGATGGCGCTGGCTCCAGGATTGCTGAAGATTCTTGCAGTGATTAATGGTGATACGATAGAGCCACGTCCGCGGGCTGGAATCGCCGCGGAAGCGGTCATAATTGCGGAATGCACGAATAAAGACGTCATGGGTAGCATCCTGGGCTCGCTCTGGGTCGCCCAGCATCCGCAGGGCCAGGTAATAAATCGGCTGGCTGTGCTCCCTGTAGAGTTCCGCAAAATCTGGATGCCCCGCTTCAAGCGGGGAAGCCTGGGCATCTTGGGTCGGCGGTTCGCTCACGTCTGTATTCACCATCCATTAGACCGAGAGCCTACTGGAAAGTCACGGGAGAATTTTCCCCAGTGGCCTTGCTGTTCTCATCAAAACAGAATGTTCACAACCAAGACGCAAAGAAAAGACCTGGAGAACAGGAGCAGACCGATGAAACCGAAAGGGTTCTTCTTTTTCCTTTGCTTCCGCGGCTCCGCGGGAGGCCAGTTCCCCCGTCGCGGGAGGTCACGCGGCCTGCAAGAGCCAGACGGCTCTTGTCCAACCACCGACCACGGGAATCCTGCCCCATCCTTCAACCTTCAACACGTAACTTTCAACCTGTTCCACCTCACTACGACCAGTTCGTGGCTATTCGGTTACAAAACACCATGTCAGCGCGGCTATTTTGGAAAAACCCTGCGACGACAAAAAAGCAGCAGGGCGTGATATAGCTCACATTCGAGTTCATGACCTCCCCCTCTACTCTCTACCTTTGATTCTCAAGGATGTGAACCAACTCCAAACTCATACCAAGAGTTCGTTAAGCGGAAGTAGCTCTCCCGCATTCCCGCTCTTGAGAAGTGGTCAGAATCCCGGGCAGGAACCATGGTTCCTTCATAATAGAGGTATCCCACTCGACCTGAGTCCAACCAAGTGCCATTCACCCGTCCGTAAAAGAGGATGAGTATTCCTTCCTTGTTCGTGCCGGCGCGCACTCCTGATCGGTCCACCCACGAACCTACATCACGATATTCACTATCTAACCTAGCTCGGTTGCTTACGATAGTTGCTGCCATGGCTTCGTATTCATGATGCCATCGCGTCAGAAACGCATTCCTCAAATGTCTGCTATGTGATTCCATTGAGATCGGACACAAACCGAAAACGATGACAGCTAAAACGAATGCGGTAATGACATTAGTCAGCCTGCTTTCTACTCTCGGAGGACGCCGGACTGCACGGTACAAATGTACAAGAACCAAGATCATTCCAGCGAGTACCCCGAAGGTCAATATATAGGCAATTAACCAGTAGTTCAGGTCAGTCAGTGCCCAAAAAAGCAAGAGAGCCAGCAAGGTTGCGGAAAAGATCCCTGTGATTCTTTTCAGAGTCATGTGGCGACCTTAGCAGGTCGATGGTTTTCAGGGGAAACAATATTTGTCACCCAGCGCCTAATTCAACCATTCGTCTAGTCCATGCAAGTGTCAGTTCTAGGCCTGACACTTGCATGGTTATGCCGGAGGGGATGAATGGCCTGCAACTTGCCCAACGATTGCGGGAGTTAAAGCCAAGCCTGAAGGTTATTCTGGCGAGTGGCTACAGTTCCGATCTCGTTTATCAAGGTGGGGACTGTGGCAGAGGCATTCTGCATGTGCCGAAACCGTTTCAGCCCGATGAACTGGCGGCGACCATTCGCCGGTCCCTGGATGAGCCAGTAAGAGCCTGAGCCGACTCTGCACACCCGGCCTCGATCAACTCCATCTGGAATGGGGGGCGTCCCATTGGTTGGAAGCGAGACGAGCCGAGACTGCTCGGCTAACGGGTGCGTGGAATTGGTGTGAAATCGTGAACACCCTTGAAATCCGCGGTCTCGACCAGAAGACGGTACGGGACATTGGGCATTAGGGGATCGGGGCGGGCTTCTTTGACGACGGGACGCATTCCTCTCAGGCGCATGCCGTAGAGGAATTCCTTCACGGGGACGGAATTGGAGTCGGAAACCAACTGCCAAACCGGGTGTGCGAAGCGGTTGGTTTGGAACTCGGCGAGGAGCACGACTTTGAGAGAGGTGAGCTTCAATTTTCGGTCAAAACCAAAAGTGACAGGGTTGGTGGCTTCAGGTCGAGAGGGGTTCTTGCCAGCAAACAGGGTGGCCCGGGCTGGGCGTGACCGATGATAGATTTGAATATTCTCCGTCTCAAACCAGTCTCTGTTCAAGTAAAGGGACAACGCGCCTAGCAAAACGATAGATGTAACCAGAAACCAGGGTTTCCTCGTCATAGATAGAGAGATGACGTTGGTGAGACGAATTTATTCGATGAAAACCGAGTTAATGGACCGTGAGCCGGGAAGGATGATCAACGGGGACAGTCGGCGAGGGTTCACGTTGATCGAGTTGCTGGTGGTGATTGCCATCATTGCGATTCTTGCGAGCATGCTATTGCCCGCAGTGGGCCGCGCCAAAGAATCCGCCTACCGGATTAAATGCGTGAACAATCTCAAGCAGATCGAGGTGGCGCTCAAGTTATATGGAGATGACAGCAATGGGTTTTATCCGCCGCGAACCAATGACATGCGGTGGCCGGCGATGCTGAATGAGTATTACCGCACGACGAACCTGCTGGTTTGCCCTACCGACGCGACGCGCGGCACGCCGTTAACCGGCACGGCGGGAATGCGGGTGGACCTGGCTCCGCGCAGTTATTTTATTAATGGCTGGAACGATTATTTTCTCAATCTCCTGGGAGAAGAGGCGTTTCGCGGTGAATATATGGCGGGCACCAGCAGCCGCGGCTGCATGCGTGAAACAGCGGTGCTGAAGCCGACTGAGACGGTTGTTTTTGGAGAGAAGAAGAACCTGCAGCGGGAACAGGACCCTGTGTCGCGCGATTACTACATGGATATGGCCGAAGGCATGGGCGGAAATGATGCCGACCGGATCGAGCATGGCTGTCATTCGACGGGTCGCAAGGCGGGCCGGGGCGGCAATTCCAATTTTGCCTTTGTTGATGGGAGCGTCCGCAACCTAAAGTATTCGAGTTCCGTGTGGCCGTATCATCTCTGGACAATCAGCGATGCCGACCGGTTGGCGTATGCGTTTCAGGCTCCTTGATGCCGGGCAACCAGGCGATTGTCGTTGCCAAAGTCCAGGGACGTAAATTGAGAGATCGGCTCAGGCAGCTATGCCGCAAGCCGCTGTCCTACCCCAAAGCCGAGAAGCTGCGCCAACGCTTGAACGGACCGGAACAGAAGCTTCTGCTGACCTGCTTCCGGCGTCCGGGAGTGCCTCCGACCAATAACCAGGCCCAACGGAGTTTGCGGCCCGTAGTCATCATGCGCAAAGTCATCCAGGGCACCCGCTCGGAAAAGGGACTGGAAAACCACAGCGTTCTGCGCAGCCTGTTTGAGACCGCCAAACGGCAGGATAAACAAGCTCACCGCTTCTTATACGAGCTGTTCACCAAGACCACCGCAGAAGCCCAAGCCGCTCTCTATCGCAACCCTTTGGGCGCATCCGCGCATCGCGAGATCCTGCGCTGCTGAGATTTCAATAGTCCCGCCTTGGGATAGGCGCTAAACTGTTACCTGGATGCCCCGTTTCAAGCGGGGAAGACTGGGCATCTTGGGTCGGCGGTTCGCTCACGTCTGTATTCACCATCCATTAGACCGAGAGCCCGCTGGAAAGTCACGGGAGAATTTTCCCCAGTGGCCTTGCTGTTCTCATCAGAACAGAATGTTCACAACCAAGACGCAAAGAAAAGACCTGGAGAACAGGAGCAGACCGATGAAACCGAAAGGGTTCTTCTTTTTCCTTTGCGTCTCGGCGTCTTTGCGTGATTACCTTCCTGCCGTTTGGTCTTAAACAACACGACGTGTCGCGCCGAAGCCGGGCGGAGGCGGATGTCAGCGCAGCTATTTTGGAAAAACCCTGCGACGACAAAAAGGCCAAAACTACGATAGGAAAAAAGTTCGCAACACCTTCGGCTGATTGGGGTCAATTTCCCGTCCCGATTCATCGAATAGCCTTGCCAAGCGACTGGACTCCTCAACAACCAGCTCAGGAAAGCTGTTCCATCGGTGCAAAGGTTCTATTGACTTACGTGAACAGCGATAGACCTTCCCGTCACGTCGGTCCATATACAAAAAATAGCCGTTGTCACAGGAGCATCCTCCGAAACGCCACAGAGTGCCGCAAACTTCACGCCGCTTAAGCCGCTGTGCTCATACTCGTCGAGAATGCGCTCCCGGTGCTCGCGGGTACGGCGCGCCCTGCCCAGGGCATCGGCTTTAATGAGATTGGTAACCGGAGGCTGCGTGGTCGTGGTTAAACCGGTCGTAGCTGTCATAGGCGGTCATACTACGACATCTACGACTCCATCAACCACTGATGCTCGGCGTGACACTTACCTAACAATGACGCCGGCCCTGCTTGCGATTTCAATCTCGAAAACCGACACGGCCAAAACGGTCGTATGCGTACGATATCTGCACGGTTATTCGGCGACAAAATCAGACGCCCCATCACGCTCTGACGCCATTTAGGTGTTCATAGCACCTCACCCAACTGTTCTACCAGACCCGTACGTGCGGATTTGAGAATACCAAAGGCGCGTTTTGCACTAAACGCAGCCCTGAATTCAGGAAGTAATCTTTCACTCCAGAATACAACCGCGCATCTGGGGTAATAAAGTCAACCGTCAGATGGTGGGTCATGCAAACGACCAATGGTTCTCGCCGAAAAAGAATCACGATATCGCTGCACCTGTTTTCATATGCATAGTCGATGAAATGATTGATGAAGCAGATTGGAAGGCTTTCAAAGAGAATTCCACCCCGGAATCCCTGCAATGCTTGTCGGCTATTAATTGAGCGCAAGTATTCAAATCGAGCGCAGTTTCGCCGCTTAGGTGCCGCCTTTCCGAACCATTCTTGCCGTTGCTGGCGCATCTGGGCTAATGCTGCGTTAAGCTTCATCTTGCGAAGCACTGTAATGACATGGAAGGCATGCTCCGCGATAAGCTCCCGATCGAATATTTCTCTGCCCTGTGTGTTCCAGGCCTTTCTCGTTCGTATTAAGCAGTTGGAGGTGCAGATGATGTGAGCACTCATAGACTCCTCGCCTGAGAGCCACTTCTGCATCCCTTTCAGGGGCCTCAGGAGTGATTTCTGAACTCTGGCCGCATTCACTTGAGAGATTAGGCGGGGCATAACGGACCCACGGTATTTGTGTGCTGCTATCATGTCTAGTCCAATCCTTCAGGGTAGATTGGAGTGTGCGTCCCATTCCGGTGTTGGACGTCATAATGCGGCCTATGTGTTCCATCGTGGGTCGCGGGCTCCCATACATCCCCTGACTTATCCTCCCATCCCTTGGATGTTTTTTTGGGACCCTTCTTCGGGGCCTTGTACCTCTTGTCTTTCGGTGGGAAGGATCTCATGCATTTTCTCACACACTCTCGGTAACCGACACGATCTAGTCGCTTAGCATCAAGTGACTCCTTGCAGGTCTTAACGCAATAATCAAGGTCCGGCGGATCTGATTTCATTTCACAGTTCGATGCTCCAGTTGGCGGCAGGGGCAATGGAACAGGGAGAGGCTTGGGCGCATTTGGCATAGCACCAAAAACATCTGGATCGAGCGCGATTTCGGGATTAGCATCAACGGAGTCATAGGCGGGCAGGGATAAACCAAAAGGGTCAATTCCGTTGATGGCGTAGTTTGCAGCAAAGCAATACAAATTATTCCCCCCGCTCTCTCGGATCGGATCTTCATTTAGCCAGCGTTGGAGGTTCGGATCGTAGAAGCGGTAGCCGTAGTAGGAAAGGCCTGTGAGGTTGTCCGTCTCTTTGGATGAGAATCGATACCGGTTTACATCGGCCATCGGCCCCCACTTTCCGAGAACCCGGCCAAATGGATCATACAAGTAGCGGGCAACCACCGTGCCGCTTGAATCCGTCAGTGTGCTGATATTTCCGTTACCATCCGAGTGGTAGAAAGAAGTTGAAGGTTGAGGGTTGAACGTTGAATGATCCGTGCGCGCGAGTAATCCGCCTATCCCGCCCGCGCCCTGCATTGAACCGCTCAGGTCCAAGCCACGCTGCAAGGAACCTTCGCTGCCGAAGGTAACGAACAACAGCGCCAGGATGGCCAGAAAACGGATCATCGGTTCGCAGCAGCATAAACAACGGAACGGCTATGTCATCCGCAAAAAAAACGGCCAAAAGAACCGGAAAAGAACAATTCTCACAACAAAGAAGCCAAGAAAAGACCTGGAGAACAGAAGCAAACCGCGAACCGGCCAACCGTGTCCTAGGACTACGACCAGTTCATGGTTATTCGGTTACACAACACGACTTGTCGCGCCGAAGCCGGGCGAAGGCGGATGTCAGCGCGGCTATTTTGGAAAAACCCTATGACGACAAAAAGGCCAAATCTACGACCGGAAAAAAGTTCGTAACACCCACTCCACAACCCATCAAGCGAGGTTCATTTCACCTGACCGCGACGTTGGGACTCATATTCTTTTAGAAGATCGTCATCGTCAAACCTGATTCGATTCCTTTGGCAGATCCGTTTCGCTTCACGGATAGCCGTAAGCGCTCTACGTGTCCGGCCTGAATCAAAATACAAGACCCCCAATAGCACTAAGCGATCGGCCAAGTCACCCGGACCATACTCATCTAGCCTGGGCTTGAGCCTGAGCAACCGCTTGATAAGCTTTATCTCACTATTTCGATAGAGTATTGCCCTGTCAAAATCCCCTCGGGCTTCGAACAGGAGAGACCAGCATTCCTCGCCTTTGATTGCCTCGTGTTTGCTGGCGGCTTTCAACAGCAGCGGTTCGAGGATTCGGCAGTAATACTTGGCTCTAGAGCGATTGTCGCGGCCATACAACCAGTATATCAGCTTGGCGTGGCAGTACAGAATCCTATCCCAGATTCCTTCGAACTTTCGTCTCCTAAGTCTTCGAATGCAGGTTTTGGTTTTCATTTACATCGTGGATCTGGTTTGCACGGCTTGAGCTTGGGGAGCAATTTTCGCTGCTCTTCAGACAGACTGTTCCACTTATCCCAGGCTTGCTCCAATTCAGCGCTCTGTTGGTCGCGCTTTTTTTCCGCTTCCTTCTGAAACCTCTCCTTCTTCTTTTTACCTGACTTTGTCTGATGATCCCGCCCTGGAGTGTGCTTCCTCCCGCCTTTCGGGCCTCTTGGTATATCCTGAATTCCCAACTCTTCCTTTCCCAAATCTATAGACTCTCCCATGAGAGTTCCAGCAGGATTCAGACACATGCGAGCCGTCTGCACGGGGTCTGAAGCATCCTTATATGGTGGGAGTGCCTCATCACTAGGCCCCGGCGCATTGACGATGGCTTCGGTGGAAAGCAGCATAAGGATAATCGGTATTAGGATCGGAGTCTCACCATGCGGATCAACGTAGTTCAGCGCGTTATTCTCATTAAACCGGTATACGTTGATCCCTCCCTCTTGCCCAACAGATCCTCGTTCAACCAGCGTTGGAGGTTCGGGTCGTAGAAACGGTAGCCGTAATAGGAAAGGCCGGTGAGGTTATCCGTCTCTTTGGATGAGAACTGATACCGGTTTACATCAGCCATCGGCCCCCACTTTCCAAGGACCCGGGCAAACGGATCATACAAATAGCGGGCGACCACCGCACCGCTGGAATCAGTCAGTGTGCTGATATTGCACCCGACGCCACTGGCTCATTAATGACTCCTCCACCCATGTGATGGGAGCGCGGACACCCTAAGCAACACGACTTGTCGCACCGAAGCCGGGCGGAGGCGGATGTCAGCGCGGCCATTTTGGAAAACCCTGCGATGATAAAAAGGCCAAAACTACGACAGGAAAAAAGTTCGTAACAGTCAATCACGAAGGAATTCCTTGGCCTCAGCCGCCACAGGAAGGTGCGGATGCTTACGAAGGAAAGCTCGAAGCTGTCCGACTGACCGGCACTCATCAAAGAATGTCCGGCACAACATCCGGAGGGCGCTCAGAATCTGAATCGTCTTTTCTGCGGTTACTGGGCAATCGAGATCCAGCACAAACTCCGCTGGATCTCGACCTGGCAGAAACATAGCCAGTCGACCGAGAATATGACATTTCGAGATGACTCGGGGTAAAGAATCATCGACCTCCCGGATCGTCACTCCGAGGTTTACATAATATTGTGGCCCCCAGGCCGATTTCTGAAGGGAAACCACCTGAAATAAATCTTGAGTCGACCGGTGCCAGAAGAGCCCTCTGCGTTCGAATCCGAAATCCGAGAGAGTGACAGATACTGCTTTGGTCATCTGGCTTGGTGTTTGGGCTCGGCTCTTCATCATACGTCCCAACGATTAACCTATGTGTCAGTATTGATCGCCTTGGTTTGGTAATCAACCATTGGATTACAGGGTCACAGAGCTATTATCAAAGCATGGTTCTTCGGCCACAAAATCGGACGCCAGTGCGGCCAACATCCCCACCACGCTCTGACGCCAATTAGGCCAAGACTATGATGGCAAATAAGTTCGTAACATGTGAGGGCCAGGCTGCTGTGCATGAGAATGCCGCGCACCGTAAAGAATTTGATATTGCCATCCTTGCCTTTGCCGCAGGAAGGCCGGCCCAGCAGTCCGATCTTGGAATCTTTATCGCGCTGAAAAGAGAATTCACAGGTGTCATGAAGCATCAGGATCTTTTGGTCCGACTGGGCCAGCCGAGCACCGGTTGCCTGGAAGTGACCCGCCAAAATGTGCTCCTCAGTTACGCTGGCATTGGAGAAAAAGCGATAAGCAGCTTTAGTGTTGACCCAATCCTGGCATGCATAGGGCAGACTTTGGCCGATTCCGTCGGTGAGCATCCCCAACAGTTTGCCCAACCGTTTACCCAACCGCAAATCCTTGAATCGGGACCCAGAGACTTCCTCGTCACTCCATCTGCTGGGAATCGAGGTTTTGATGATGGCCGGTTTTCTGACCGTTCTTTTGGTCTGCACCCCTATTATCCATCACAAGTGTACGAATTTGAACATTTTATTCGTAAAGAATCTTCATTCTTCACTCAAAACTTGTGGGTAATCGCAAGCTATACATGACGCTTACGGCATAACGGCTATTCGGCTACAAAATCGGACGCCAGTGCGGCCAACATCCCCACCACGCTCTGACGCCGATTAGGTCAAGGCTATGACGGCAAATAAGCTCGTAACACCGACGAATGAAGCGAGAGCCCTAGCAACCAGCAACATCCAAAGCCGGGGGAGCGAAATCATCGCCATTCCACTTCATACCAGCACGTCGTCAATCAGGCAGATTCAGGCATCGCTTCCGCAGATAATTCTCGAAATCTGTTGCGATGATTTGCGCCGCACGCGCATCGTGGTCGTATATCCAAACCTTGCCTTCCGCATCAAGCCCGACGGGATTCCCGCCGTGGTCCATCGAGATAACAGCCCACTTCTCCACGCCCGGCCATCGCTGCTGGCGAAAGGATTCTGTGACTTCCACAAACGACCCCTCATCATTTCCCATTGGGATTGCCTTCCGCAACCCAAACACGGGAAACGGGCCAACGATTGCACCACCATAGCGATGGACGAACTCCTTGTAATCCACATCCAGAGGGACCCCGACCTCTTGCTCGGCTGCGGAGATTTCGTTTAATTCAACCCCTTCGGCTTTCAGGATGGGAGTTCTGGAAAAGAGGTCGACCAAAGCTTGCCATGTTTCGTGTCTCATAAGGTTTAGTTGCCAAGTGCTCGCCTGGCGTTCATTTCTTGCGTCGCGCGCCACTGCCAATACTGAACTCGCCAAGCATCATGGGCCGCGCGTTGGGCCTCTGTTAAGCCAGCGCCTGCCGTGTTCCCGAATGAATGTTGAACGCTATTCCCAATACTGTGGAGAGGTCTAGGCATTTCCACGAGAGGTCCTGCCGGGTTCTGGCCAAGATGGTGCAAAACAATTCTATCACCATTCACGGTGGTTGCCGCAAAGCCCGACTGTTGCATTGCCTCAAGAGTTCCTTGTTCAACATGAGCGAGGTCTCTGACCGCCCTGACCTCCATCCCCTGGAACTGGACCACGTTCCGCATCGCGGTTCCCTCTGCTGCAGGGCTACAAGCGCACGCATCATCCGTGCGCTTCAGCAGTTCTCCGCACTTCCCTAGAAGCGCTTTTACCGGCTTGCCTAATTTACAGGCAACGTAGCCTAACCCGCCAGCCGCAACTTTACCAGCAGCAGCATCAGTTCCCTGATCACCCATCATTCCACACGCTTCACCAAAGGCATCGCGAAGCACGTTGTTGTCTTTGTCAACCCCCTCCATCTCACCCCAGAGCTTGCCCAAGCTGTTCGGATCGCCTCCACCCCCGCCTTTCATTCCGGTGTCATACAATCCCTGACCAATTTCTCTAAAGAAGTCCTTGAAGAGTAAGCCGTACGGATCGACTTGCCCAACCGGGTCATTCCCAACAAAGCCATACAGGTTGATTCCTCCCTCTTCCCCAATTGGGTCCTCGTTCAACCAGCGCTGGAGGTTCGGGTCGTAGAAGCGGTAGCCGTAGTAGGAAAGGCCTGTGAGGTTATCCGTCTCTTTGGATGAGAACTGATACCGGTTTACATCGGCCATCGGACCCCACTTGCCGAGGACCCGGCCAAACGGATCATACAAGTAGCGGGCAACCACCGTGCCGCTTGAATCCGTCAGTGTGCTGATATTGCCATTGCCATCTGAGTGGTAGTGCGCGGAACTGGTGCTGTCTGACCGGGCGAGCAGGCCGCCTATTCCGCCCGCGCCCTGCATTGAACCGCTCAGGTCCATGCCGCGGGTGTAGGTGGCAAGTGTGATGTTGTCCGATCTGCGTTCCTGCAAAACGAGCATCCGGTCATACACGTAGCGAATCTCGTTTGCCAATGCCCAGCCATTGCCCCATGTGTATTCCCGGGTGATCCGGCGGCGCCCCAGTCCGTCATAGGCGTATTCTGTCTTCCAAGTGCCGGGCAAGGTCACACTCTTCAACTGGTTGGCCCGGTCATATTCAAATGTCCTGTGCGAATCGCTGAGAAGGTTTCCATTCAGGTCATAGCTGAATGCAGAGGTCACCGGTAACCAGTTCGTGGTGATCGTGGAGACGACAAGCACACCGGCATTGGTTCCGGCGGTTACGAACTGGTTGTAACCGTCGCGCAGGGGAATCCCCTCGGCTGTGGCAAATGAGCTGTCGCTGTAAATTTGGGCCTGGTTCGTGCCTACATAAAGGCTGGTAACCTGGCCATCCAGGCTGCCAGCGACAGTCAGGGTCCCGCTCCGAGTAATGCTCGTTAACTCGTTACGATTACCGCTGACGAATGTCTGAATCAGAGTGTTATTCGTGCGGGATGCCAGATTGCCCGCGGCATCATACCCATAGGCGAGGTTTTCGAGCGCGCGCAGCGTGCCGTTCCCTTCAAACGCCTGGGCAGAGGTCAACTGCCCGATTTCATCATAGCCAAACTGCTCGGTGACTCCGTTCAGCCGATGGAGATTTGTGATGAGACCGCTGATATCCCGGTCGTAGATAAAGCGGTCGCGTGGAGTCTGACCGGTTTTGAAGGCGGTCTCAAAGAGCCTGCTGCCTCGTCATAACCCCAGGAAGTGGTTCCGCCGGGCATTGACAGGCTTGCAGGCTGTGTCCCCCCGCCGTTGAAGACATAAGTGAACGTCCCTGCCGGAGATGTCATGATCTCAGGACGCAACCCGGCGTCGTAGGTGAACGATTGAACCCAGGAGCCGAGTGTGATGGAGTCGAGGCGGGGGCCAGTGTACCCGTAAGTGACGGTGTCGTTTGCCCAAGGACCATCCTCTGATTCCAAAACGCTGCGGAAAGCAGCGAGGCCTGCGTAGGTGAACACGGTGGTGCCGATTGAATCGGCCACACTGGTCATCTGGCCCAAGAGATTGTAGGTGTAGGTGCTGTTGCCAGTGGGATGGCTGCTCAAAAGCAGGTTGCCTGCCGAATCATATTCAAAGCTGGTGGTGCCCTTGGCGGCAGTCCACTTCGTGGTCAGACGCCCGTTGGCATCGTAACCGTTCTGGCTGACCAGGACGCCGTTTGCATTGGTTTCCCGGAACTCACGGCCATACACGTCGTACGACCACCGTTTGGTTTTGCCACGGCCATCCTTCAGCCAGTTCAGGTTGCCGACCGGATCATAGCCGAAGCTCGTTACTTCCAGATTTGCGTTGGTGATTGAGTCCAATCGCCCAGCAGCGTCATAGCCGTAATCTGTGTATCTGCCCCGAGCATCAAAAGAGCGTTCCAGGCCAAAGACGGAGTAAATATTCTGTTCAGCAAGCCCGAACGCATTCCAGCGGTTAAGGACACGATTCAGAGTATCGAATGAATTGGTGACACTATGCCCCTGCGCATCGGTTTCGATAACCCGCCGATCTCCGTAATCGTAAACGACCCTGAACAACATTCCGTCCGGAGTGCTGGCGCTGGTAACAAGCCCTTGGAGGTTGTAGGCGAGGGTCAGATTCAAGCCATATGGTGCAGTTGCATTCGTAACTCGCCCCAGAGAATCCCGGAGAAGGGTAGTCGTTCCTTCAGGTGAGACGATTGATGAGACCATCCCATTATAATCCCGGATGTAGGTGGTTGTTACCCCCATGGGGTCCATCTGGCTTTCGAGCCCACCACAGAGACAATAAGTAAAAATGCTGGTTCCCCGATCTGGCGCAGAGAGAGAGAGCAGTTGGCCCATGCTATCGTAGGTTGCCTGAGTCCAGGCACCCATCCGATCTTTCGTCGCCTTGAGATTCAGCCGTTCGTATCTATTCGAAACGGTGGTCTCGTCCGGAAAAGATGTGCTGGTTCGTCGTCCTAGCAGATCGTAGGTGTGGTAAACCGTAAGACCCAGCGGGGTGATGTGGCAGGCTAGTTCACCATTCTCAAAGGTAAACTCATTGGTTGCTTGAGCCTCCAGAAGAATGGAACGTCTGAGGAAGCCATTAGTCGAGTAGAGATTCGTTAAAGTGGTTTCATTGGCGTATCCAATTCCGGTTAACTGGTGTCGCGAGTTGAAGTAGTTGGTAGTAACCCTGTTTTCTGAATCGGTAATCGTCATGACCGGCCAGCTCAGGATTGGAAACCCGCCCACCATGGTCGTTTCTGGAGTATTAAGGGTGATGCTACGCCCACTTGGTTCGATGACGCTTTGGGGAACCACAATTTCAACGGTTTCATTGTTTCCCATGTCGGCGGTAACCGTTTGGTAGTTCCAATTCCAACTCCGGGTGCTTGCCGTGCCGTCTTCCTGAGTGAATGTCTTGGTCAAAGAAGCAAGATTTCCCGAAGGATCATACTTGATGCTGGTGACTATGGGGGTGCCGTCCGGCGCTTCCACAATTTGTGTGATTTGCTCAGGGTCACCAGAGATCTGCCCTTCCGAGGATTGACTTCCTGGATATGTGAACCAGGTAATTCTGCCAGGAGTAACGCCGTCCGGGGACCCCTGCCTCTCGAATGCAGGAGTCGGAGACAACTCGGCATTGCCCGGCAATTCTGCATTAGCGTACTCAGGATAATGCTGCCAGGCTGCCAGCTTGAAATCCGCCGCAGTAAGGTTCGTTACAACCAGTGTACTCAGGTGCGGAGTCTGGGAACGTCCCCAATGAAAGCAGTTCCTGTAGTGAGTCGCACTCTCTCCACCTGCCTGACCGTAGTTCAATATCCCTTGTCCGGCGGTAATCAGGCTTGCCGAGGGAGAGAGAATTCCGCTGAATCGAGATTCAGTTTCTCTTGGCCAGTAGAGGTAGAGTTCATGGCTGTTGTCTGGATGTGTCACCAGCATCTTGTGGTAGACATTGGCTTCTCCGACATAGACGAAGGTGGTTCTAGAGTCCATCTGGACGGAAGCTGCGCCGCCGGACCCTGAGGTGACAGTCTTGTAGGGCGGGTAATTAAACTCCTTAAATGGCGCCTCATCCTCGTATTGAAAGCTCGTGGTACCGTAAGGGGTATTGATCGCAATGACAGGACTAACCACAGCCGGGTCTTGAGAGGTTCCGTATATAATAGAACTGACCATTCCCACGGCGTCCTCGATCACGCCAAGCTGCCGATCGGAATTGTAATAGAACCTTGCTGAACGACCGTAAGGCATCTTAACGCCTTCAAGTAATTCGGCTGAATTGTAACTCAAGGTGGTCGCATTCCCGTCATAATCCACGATGGCGGAAAGATAAAACCGCTCGTTCCTGTTAGTATATTGAAGGTTAATGGCGTTGCCATAGGGATCCAAACGGGCCGTTAATAGTGCATCTCCCGAGATGTACTCGAGAGGCTGGCCAGCATATTCCTGGAGTGTGTGAGTAGCGGAGGCCAGCGTTGTATTCATAGACCCAAGATCTTGCGAGGCATCATCTTCAGCTTGCCATGATGCCTTAGCTCCACAGGTTAGGTTCAAACGCCAAGCCCCTTGCGAACCCTCGATATGACCGGGCTTTTCATAAACAGCACCGTAGCGACGCGTGATGCCGTACACGTTTGTATACATCCCACTTAGTAATGTGTAGATGTCCTGTGAGCCGTCTCCATGGATCAATCGGAAGCCGGTGATCTGTTCTCCCGATCTGAGTGGGAAGATGCTGTAGCCACGAGATGGATCTGACTTGTTGTTATAGGCAAAGTATGACTCACTATTATCGGGCGCATACAGAATAGCCTCCCATTTACTGAAATCATTCGTGACCACCCAATCGCCCGTAACCTTAACAAGCCGTTTTGAGACCCACGAATTCCCAGCGTTTCCGCCGGTCCAGATCGCATAGACAGGCACGTTAAGCCGGATATAGGAATACCAGTTGTGGTTCCAACCGGTGATCGGATACTTTCCGTCATCTTTGGGTCGCGTATCGCGTTGCTTATAGTTCAGATGAAAAGCGACCTTCTCCCCCAACGATGTTTTGTAGAACACAGGGGTGTCATGAACCCACAGATTCATGTAAGGCTGGGAAATGTGCCAAGAAGGCATGCCGGGGGACTCGCACTTCTCGCATTTGTTAGTGCAGTCCCCGTTGTCTTTGCCCTGATTAATATTTTTGGTCGGCTCTAGAGCCCCATCATAGCTCAAGGCGACGCGACGCATGGAAGTCGCGCCTCCGGGGTATGTTCCAGTCACCGTGACAGAGAACGAACAGCCATCATGGTACTCAGTTACTTCCTCGTATTCTGGAGAGATGCCATCAATTAAGTAGCGGTTGACGGCGTCAGCCAAAGTGAGTGCTAGACTACCTGGCGCAGGTTCCGCACCATAAAGGCCATCCCTCAACCCAATCTTGGACATTGCCGTAGCATTAGGGGCAGTGGAATCGGTGTATGTTTCCTCCCCTATGATCGTGACATAATAATTGGTGGATCGGCCTGGATAATTAGGGAGTGAGGACCAAGTCTCGTGACGTTCATAATACGAATAGTCTTGGTCGGTTGCCTCGATCTCGGCTACGAGATGCATCACTGCGAACTTTGGTTCGCCATTGATCGTAGGCATGGATGGGTCGACGGCGTACGCAGAGGAATAGCTGCTAGCATCGTCTGCGAGGGAAATAGAACCGGCGGCCAAAACGATCACCGACAACAAAGAAGCAGCAAGGAAGTTCTTCATAATCTTCATGGAGTATTCTTTGATAGAAGGGTTACGACTTAAGGCAGGCAGTTAAAGACCTTTGGTTGGGATATGAAAATACCGTACCCAGGTAGTGTTATCCCCAGCGAGTTAGTTACGGTTGGGTCGAACCCCATCAGACTCTCCAACAGATCCGAGACAGTGTTGGCGTTCACATCATCGAGGTAGTCAGCAAGTCCGTTGCTGTCTAGATCCAGAGGCCGGCCCTCGGCATCCGTTGCTACATAATGGTACCCGATGTCCACTGGGGAGGTTGCTTCCCAGGCCTGAGTTGTTGCTGTAGTGAAGTAGTAGAGCCCAACAGAACTGGCGCTTGCCACACTACCCGCGTTAACCAAAGGGCTGTTGGTCGAAAGATAGTAGCGTCCAAACCAGCTTGTCTGCCAACCATAGCTGCCGGTGACAATTGTATCAGTCACGCTCTGCAGGTGTTGCCGGTTATTCTCAAGGAAAGCGTTATAAGCCAGATCTGTGCAATATGCCGCGCCGCTCGCACCATCATAAACGTTGAAATTGACTGAATCGAACGCTGTGTCACGTATGGACCAGAGGGGGTAGGTGCCTCCTGAGTTGCGGTGAAGTTGAAGACCTCCACCTCGGATGAGGCAGTTGCGCGCGACGAATACGCAGTTAGTATTCTGCGCCACCGAGGCATCCAGACTGGTCCACATGCTGACGTTGTCGAACAGACAGTTGGTTAACAAGATTCGACTGATGTAACCGCCAAAGCTACCACCCAGGAACTCGCAATTGGCAGCTTCGAACGTCAGGTAACCATAGTCGTCACGTGCAACCATCGCTTCCCACGACGCATTCGGGAATCTCGTGAACCGAGCCCGGACAACGGGTGAGTTGGTGAACTCCGGCCAGGCCCACCCGGTGATGCCTCCGGGACCAACTCCGCCCTGCCAAGTTCCATTGCAGTTTTCCTGGGCGAGGTTGGCACGCAACCAGTAGGCCGGTTGTTCGGCTGTTCCCGCGAACGTGATCGCTACTCGGTCGTTAGCTTTGATTCCATGTCCTGCATGCCGCCAACCGGAGGTCGTTCGAAACCAACCCACTGCCGTGCCTGCACTGAAGGTAATGTTCGTCGCGGCTACACATCCGCCGAAAGCATGATCTAGTGGTGCATAATGCCAGCCGATATCAGGAGTATCGGTGTCACGCTGGGCCTGTGGAGTGAAGGTGGTCGCAACGGAAATCGTGGCATTGGAATACACCAACGGAGGATAGGTAGTGCGGGAGCGAAGGCTGGCTCGGGTCTGTGCGCTAATATTTGTTGTGCCGGCATTGCGATAAGGACTGTTGGGAGCCAGGTAGTGGCTTCCCCCGCCAACGATCTCAAAGACTCCCGAATCGCTCGTCAAAAAGGCACAATTGTTAGTTGTTGTTGTGAAATACTCGAAGTTTGTGAGGTTTACGAACAAGCAATTTGCCAGTTCAACGTACCCGGTTACATCTTCCATGAGGTATCTGCAATTATGAGCGGTTACGTTCTCAGCCTGCAATGAGTCGCCAGGATAACCATCGGTAGCAACGACAGTATCAACATTCCACGCCAGCACATTACGAAGCACCGGCCACCAAAATCCTGGCGCATAACCGTTTTTACAGCGGACTAGTTCCACGTCTTGCAGGGTGATATTCCCCGCCACGGCGTTGCTCATATAACAGAACCTGGCGTTAGAGATTAACTGGGAAGTGGAGGCTCCAGAAAGGTCCAGAGCAATCTTGCCGTAATATGCCGAATTAGGATTCCCAGACGCCATATTCTCCCCGATTGTGGAGTCGTGAACGGCCGTGAAAATCACCGGCGCATAATGCGATCCCTTAAAAGCAACGTTTGTGGTAATGATTGATGCTGAGCTAGATATGGTGTACTTGATGCATGCCCCATGCTCAAATGTTGTCACTCCAGCGAGATTGACCGGCCCGCTGATAAGGTAGCCTTCGTAAGCGACAAAGGTCATGTTCGTCCTGCTGGTCGCCATTGTAATATAATCCAAGACAAACCCTGATTTCGGGCCGGCAGCACCGGCCAATTCCATTGTTTTTCTGGAGCTCTTGGCCGCATACTGCCGCTGTGGCAACAGCTCCTTTAACGCAGCCACCCGGCGCTTGCCTGCCTTCTCGGGTGAGAACGCTGCGCTCTTGCGAGGCAGTGCATCCAGATGCGGTTTAATCTGCTTGAGAGGCACGCGCTCGATCAAAAACTCGCGGTCCCCGTCCATCCGGAGAAACTGTTTCGTCACGTTAACGGCCGGGAGTTCCTTCGCATTCCCGATGGAAAACGCTTTTCCCGGACCGATCTTCATAGATCGGAAGGCGATAGTCTCATCGGTCAGCACTTGGCCCTTTCTGTATTGCACCGCCCGGCTCTGTTTTGCAGGCGATTCTCCGGCATTGAACTCTGTCAGGAACTCCATGATCGCCGTATCTGAAGACATACCCCACAGCTCTGGTTGCGGGAGTTCCCCGTTAATGATGATGTCCTGTTCCAGCCCGGCTTTCGTGTAGGTGTAGCGAACTGTACAATCCACATCTGACAGGGCGTTCTCATAGACCACTTGATTAGGTGGAACCACACGGCCCTGGCATTCCTGCACCTCGCCGATCACAACGCTCAGCCCAGTGGCGGGCTCATAATAGCTGAGCATCAGCGGATGGCTGCGAATCCGCTGCCCATCCGGCCCCTCCAGATCGATGGAGCCGTAAGTTGCCAGATCATTCGCGAAAATTACTTTGTGCGGGCCTTTGCGTGCGACCGCGCCGCCCGGGAAAAGGTTCGATTTCCTCTACCGTATCCAGCCAGGGACCGTTGGATGCTTCCTGGTAATGCATGCCGGTGGCTAACTCTGTGTACCGATGGACGCGTGGCATCTGGCCTGAACGGGTTGTCTCATAAACCGCACGTTCCCAAACCCGATGATGCGGACCGCGCTCAATAATGGCCGGAGCGGTACTTCCTGGAACGTCTCCTTGATCTAACTGACCAACCGCGGCAGGAGTTGAGATCTGGCCCTGCGCTGCGTGAGCGAGCGCCAGGCTGGCGAAGATGTAGCAGGTCTTTCTCATAGGCATTGGCTGTTAAAATTGAGCTGGCTCTCCAAAACGCGAACCAGACAGAGCAGACTTGTGATCGCGCTGTCCGGACGAGATACGCAAGAAGCGATCTCGTCTGTACCTAATATAGACGCTATAAAATGAATGCGCACGGGCTTTCACTCTTAGTTCCCTACAATAATCTCTGGAATACGATTTGGCGGTAGGTGAGGGTTATGCCCTCCGAAGCCGGGCAGGTCTCCCAGCTTATGCCCCTGTCTCAGATACAGCGTTAATCGCAAACTATACGCTTTTGCCATTCGGACATACTCAGGTCTCCAACAAAAGCGTAATGGCTCTTTTATATCCAATGTCTCCTTAACGTCAACACTTTTGATGCACTTTCTTATTTATTATCATTCAAACCCATTACCATAAGCTGTTCTTTCGTCCTCGTTCTCTTTACGCGACATTCCCGCCATTTAATAGGAAAACGAAACAGACCCGTCCGGTGCGAAGACCGGGCGTGCACCAGCCAACGCATGGACGCCTTGCTCATTTGCCGCGCATCTCACGCACAAGGCTCAACCGCAGCGCGCAACGACAGATGAGCCATGGGCAATCCGAATGGCCGACCATAATTGGCATGACCACGACCTGGAGGGTTGCAAAAAAGCCATTGACAACGGACCACCGTCTTCTGCTCTCTCCGTTTCTCTCCTGTTCAATTCGGAATCAGGTGGCCCCACCGCCAGGTGCCTCCGCGTGGGTGAGTGAATGCGCATAGCAATGCCTACCTTGACAGCGGTCCAAAAGATCGGATGGTAAGTTCGACCAAGGCAGGTCTTATGTGCGATTACCAAGATTCCATTCGGAGCAACACATGCGTCGCTCCACAACCAGGCTTCATCACTCGTCGAGACTTCATCAAATCCGCGGTTGCTGCCGGAGTAGTCCTTAGCGTGCCGTTCCCGGTGGACGCTGTGGAGTCGCCAGGAACAGTCCCGCAACGTGCACTTGGGAGAACCGGCTTGAAGATCTCCTGCATCGGGCTTGGCGGATATCACATCGGCTCCATCTCGGAGGAGAGCCAATCGGTGCGGCTGATCCGCAGCGCGATCGACGGGGGAATCACATTCATGGACAATTGCTGGGACTACCATGACGGCAAGAGCGAAGAGTGGATGGGAAAAGCCCTGCGGGATGGTTATCGGGACAAGGTGATCCTGATGAGTAAGATCGATGGACACACCCGGGAGGCAGCGGCGCGGCAAATCGACGAGTCACTCAAACGGCTTCAAACCGATCATGTCGATTTAATGCAGTTTCATGAGGTCATTCGACCAGATGATCCGGATAAGATACTCGGGCCGGGCGGCGCCATGGAAGCAATGCTCGCCGCGCAAAAGGCCGGCAAGGTGCGTTTCATAGGGTTCACCGGTCATAAGGATCCCAAGCACCACCTGAAGATGCTCGAGATGTCCAAAGCCAAAGGTTTCCGCATCGATGCTGTTCAGATGCCGTTGAACCTCATGGACACGCATCACAAGAGCTTTGAGAAGCAAGTGCTTCCCGTATTGGTGCGTGAACAGATCGGAGTTTTAGCGATGAAAACAATCGGCTCCGGACATCTGCTGCGCAGCGGCGCAGTGACCGCCCGGGAATGCCTGCGCTACGCACTCAGCCTGCCCGTATCCACCGCAATTACCGGCATAGAAAAGCCAGAGATCCTGGATCAAGCGCTTTCGGTTGCCCGGGGGTTCAAGCCCTTGAGCGCCGAAGAAATGGCTGCCCTAAGGCAGAAGACAGCCACCCTTGCAGCGGAAGGCAAATTTGAACCCTTTAAGCACACCACTGATTTCGACGGAACGGCGAAGAACCCCCAATGGCTAGGATGATTTCTAGGCTTGCGGAGGCATGCCGATCTCAGTGGTAAGCCGGTTGGCCGCTTCGGCGTCCACCCACCTGACCAGCGCCAGGAAATTCAGCAAGGTCGGGCTGTCCGCCTTGGCCCTAAAAAGGTTCTTCAGGCTGTTCAGAACCTTCTGGTAGGTGGCGGCATATTTTTCGTGCATCAGGCGGGTCACGTAGGTTTCCATGATCGGCCGGGCGATAGGGTCAGTTCGACCATCAGCCAGGTAGGGCAGTTGGCAGAAGACGCGAATCAACGACATCGGATCGACCTCGGTTAATGTGATCCAGCTTTGTCGGATCTCATCTCCATCATACTTGGCTCGCAGCCGGTCCCGGAAGGAGGCGGCAATGCTGGCCGGGTCGTTACGTTGAACAAACTGATCTTTGATCCGATTCCATGCCTGCACACGTTCAAGGTCCGGGGGCAGCGCAGCGTCACCTTTAGGCTCATCCATGCCTTCGATCCCCAAGGCGCCTGCGATTGCCTTGATCAATTCCTCTGAGTCACTGCGCCGCAACCGATCTGTATGGAGTATTCCCCGGAGAACCGGTTTCTGCATCGTCGGATCGATCAACTGAATCAGCGGTTGGATATCCTCGGGCTTCGGGTTGGAGCGGAGCGGCACGAGTGCCTTAACGAACTCGGGCACGATTTCGTCCAGATCGGCCACCTTCGGCGCGCGCAATCGAAGCACATACTTTAGCAGTTTGGCGGTGCCACCACCCTTGCCAATGTTGTTAATGACCATCTGCCGATGATCTGTGCTGGTAATGTAGCTCAGCAACTTTTCCGCCCGCTCGATGAGCTTGAGATCAAACTTGTCCGAACCACCTCCCAGCACCAACTGCTCAATGGCGCCCGGCAACCGTTGCGCAAAAACCACATCGACGGCTTCCGTATGCTGGTTATCGTAAAAATGCAGCAAATCGATAATGAAGGAGAGCGATTGAAATGCGATGTGTTGCACACGCGCGGCTTCAGATCCAGAACGGCTGGCTCGAACCTGCTCGTACAGTTTCCGGAGGGCCTCTTGTTTCTCCGGAGCCAGTCCCTGCGCCTGTGGCAGCAGTTCGGGAAACTCACGTCTAAACGCGAGCACAATCTCATCGGGCTTTGGATGGGGATTGAGCTTCGGGTCAGTCGTCATGTCGCTGAATAGACCTAAAGCCGCCTCACCGAACTCTCTGGCCACGCGGTCTCGCGGCACTTGACCCTTCACATAACAGCGGCGAGCACGGACAGCGGAAGGCTTGTAGAAAACCTCTGGATCATCAATCAGTGCCGTGAGCATGTCCCGCTCGAAAGGCGCTCCGCATTCGCACAATTCCTCGACCAATGGTTTCACGGCGGCACGAAGATCGGCCTTGGCATGTTCCAGCGTCTTGATTAGGTCGGGCTGCTCCATCGGTGCATCAGACCCGCCTTTGACAATGGCGTTCAGGAAATGGTTTACGTTGTTGTTGTGTTCAACGAGGCGTGAGACCAGCACCCCGATATCATTGATCGGAAGTTTGCTGATCAATGTGGTCAACAAGACTACAAGCTCGCTGTGCGACTTCTGCCGGTGCGCGATGACGGTTTCGAGCATGGCTCGCAGGGCCTTGTTCTCGTGCTCAAGCGCGCCACGCGCCGCCTCGAGCTCTTTGGTTTTAAGCACCAGCTCGTTCCAACCGTGTTGAATAGTCTCCACGGGGACGGAGGGAGCTGCCTCGGTAACGCTATCTGTCATTCCGTTCTTATTGTGACTCTTTGCCGAATCTTTTCCATCCCTTTTTTCTGCTTCGTGCTTTAAGTCTCCAGGCCTGAAAGTTGACTGGCGCAACGTGTACTGCCAGTTACACTCGCCCACATGGGTATGTTCCCGGTCAGCATGGAAAAGGAAGACCAGCTCGTGGCTCGGTTTGCCGCGCTAGGCATTTCCGAAACGGATGTGGAGGAAAGTTTCGTTCGCTCCGGCGGGCATGGCGGACAGAACGTAAACAAGACGGCCACATGCGTGATGCTTCTGCACGTTCCGACCGGCCTCCAGGTTAAGTGCCAGCACACCCGTCAGCAGGGCCTTAACCGCTACACAGCTCGCAAGGTCCTGGCTGATAAAATCGAGGAACTCCAAAAGGGCAAGCTCTCCGCGATACAGCAGGAACGGGAAAAGATACGGCGCCAGAAGCGCCGCCGAAGCCGCCGCTCGAAGCAGCGTATCCTTGCAGATAAAGCGCATCAATCGGATAAGAAGCGCACCCGGCGGGCTGTGGATGATTAGCACGGGCCGGAGTTCTGGTCCGAGACCTGTTAGGCAGGTTCTTTCATTTGTGCGAAAGGACCTTCCAGAGCTATTCTGAACACATGGCGGTTTTTTACGACACGCATGCTCACCTTGCATATCCGGATCTATCAGCAGAGCTGCCGGAGTTGCTTCGGCGTGCCCATGCGGCAGGGATCGACCGGATCATCACAATCGGCACGGATGCCGAGAGCAGCCAACGGTGTGTAGAGCTTGCCGAGCAGCATGAGGAACTCTACGCAGTCGTTGGATGGCATCCCTCCGATGCCATGGAAGCTCCGGCGGATGTCCGCCCATTTTTGCGGGAGTGCGGAGCGCATCCCAAAGTAGTGGCCCTGGGGGAGACAGGCTTGGATTATTACCGTCTCCCTGGCAAGGCAGACGGAGGCAACACGCGGCCGACCTGCCGATCAAAGAGAAACAAGCCGAGCTATTTCGCCAGCATCTCGAGGTGGCTGCCGAGTTGAAGCTGAACTGCGTGATCCACACTCGTGATTCACTGGAAGACACACTGACTGCGTTGGAACCCTTCTCGCGGAGCGTCAGGGGCGTGTTCCACTGTTTCGCCAACGACGCAGCCGCCATGCGGCGCATCGTGGCCATGAACTCATTGGTAAGCTTTACGGGGATTCTAACTTTCAAGAACGGGCAGAACATCAGGGATACCCTCCAGGCCACCCCGTTGGACAAGTTCATGTTGGAGACAGATTCACCTTACCTGGCACCTGTGCCATATCGCGGCAAGCGTTGCGAACCGGCTTATGCGATAGAGACAGCCAAGGCTGCGACCGAAGTAAAGAACTGCACCTTGGAAGAGCTTAGCGAAGCAACCTGCCAGACTGCGCGCGACTTCTTCAAAGGGCTCCAATAACCTCTCCCGAGTTCGACGAGCCTCTATGACGCCGGCGATTGAGGAGGAACGTTTGGCCTTGTGGATTCGTTCTCAACCCGGCTCATAACCGTCCCGGAACGCAAGCGTGTTCTCAATAGCTGGCCGGTGGACAGGTCGTCGCTGGACCGTACAACCGACCCGGTTTGAGCATCGGCCGTAATGGAGTAACCGCGTGCGAGCACCTGTTCAGGACCCAGGAGCCGCAACCGCGATTGCAAGGCCTCCACGCGGCTCCGCAATTGTTGTACCCTGTGTCGAGCCACCTCACCGAGCCTCTGACTCTCCTGGTGCAGGACGTCTCGGCGGCCGCGTAAAACCAAGGCGGGACGCACCCTTGCCAGCCGATCCGCCAGAGCTCGCCAGCATTGATGCTTCTCACGCATGCCTTGCTTCAGGCATCGCGCAAGGCTGGCTTGGAAGTCATCCACACGCTGGCACTCCATCTCAAGCCTGCGTCGCGGATGCGCGCGCAAAAGCCGTTGGTGTACTTGTGCCAGTGTCGCATTCTTACCCTCCAATTGCTTTCGGACCAGGTATTGCAGGCGCTCTCCGGCTTCACCAAGAAACTGGCAGCTTGCTACGAAGCCTTCCGTGATAATTTCGGCAGCAGCGCTCGGAGTGGCTGCTCTGAAATCAGCCACGAAGTCACTGATGGTAAAATCAATCTCGTGCCCCACCGCCGAAACAACCGGCAAACCGGAAGCGTGAATGGCCCGTGCCACGACCTCCTCGTTGAAAGCCCATAGATCCTCCAGGCTCCCTCCCCCGCGTGTGACCAGGATAAGATCGATCCCTGGCTGGCCGGCCTGCAACCGGCGCTCGTGGTACTCGTTGAGCAAACCAATGGCTCCGGCGATCTCAGATGACGCGCCTGCCCCCTGCACACGGCACGGTGCCAGCAGAATCTTCAACGACGGGTTGCGACGCTCAATCACGTGCAAAACGTCCTTGATCGCAGCGCCGGTGGGAGAGGTCACGAGGCCCAGCACCCGAGGGAAACGGGGCAACGGACGCTTGCGTTCATTCGCGAACAGTCCCTCCTGTTGCAGCTTGAGTTTGAGCTTCTCAAAGGCGGCTTGAAGCGCGCCCACGCCCTCCAACTCAACCTGCGTGACGCGCAACTGGTATTGGCCACGGACTTCGTAAACGGTTAGCTCGCCCTGGAGGAGCACCTTGCGCCCGTCCTGCAACGCAGAGCGGTCTGCCTGGTACTCACCCCTGAACAGCACACAGGAGACCTGGGCCGTGGCGTCTTTGAGTGTAAAATAGACATGACCGGAACTCTGAACGCGCAGGTTCGTCACCTCACCTGCGACCCAAATCAAACCAATCTGTGACTCGAGCAGACGTCGCACCCGTCCCGTGAGTTCGGAGACCGAGTGGATCTTGCGCAACTCTTCCCGGGGAAAGAGCTCGCCGAAGTCCCACTGTGATTTGGTCGGTTTCATGCGGGCTGGGTCTGTTCGACGTCAGGCAAGAGTTCGTTCACACGCTCAATTCTCAGCGCGCGTCCGCTCGTCGCATCGATTTCCACCAGGGCTCCTTGCAAACGCACTTGTCCC
Organism: uncultured Verrucomicrobiota bacterium; assembly: GCA_942493075.1. Classification (GTDB taxonomy): domain Bacteria; phylum Verrucomicrobiota; class Verrucomicrobiia; order Limisphaerales; family UBA8199; genus JBBQYD01. Next base: position 3,459,848 of record OW818681.1, read on the forward strand.
TTGGCAACCTCGAATCGCGTGGGCATGCACGTCATGAACCGACGGAGAACCGGTTCGATCTCACGGCCGATGACACTTTCGTGAGGGCCAGTAAATCCACCATCACAGAGGAAGGCCGTGCCGCCTGGGAAAATTTGTTCATCTGCCGTTTGCACATGCGTGTGAGTTCCTATGACGGCGCTCACCTGCCCGTCCAGCATGCGGCCCATGGCAATCTTTTCAGAGGTTGCTTCGGCATGCATATCAACGAAGATAATCGGAGTGCGCTTCCGGAGCCGATCCACTTCAGCTAAGGCGCACGGGAAAGGGTTCTCCAAGGCGGCCATGAAAGTGCGGCCCTGCAGATTCAAAACTCCCAGTGGGGGAAGACCGGGCAGTTCTAAAATTGTGCTGCCTTGCCCGGGAGTACCGGCAGGATAATTCGCGGGGCGCACAAACCGTGGTTCACCTTCCAGAAGCGCCGTGACTTCCTTCTGATCCCAAAGATGATCCCCGCAAGTGATCACGTTCACGCCGGCTGAGAAAAGCTCAGCAGCCGTCTTGACAGTGATGCCCGAACCGCCCGCTGAATTCTCGCCGTTGGCAACAACCACGTCGACCGCATGAGTTGCTCGCAGGCGCGGCACCAACTCTTTGACAGCGCGTCTGCCAGGTTGACCCACTATATCGGCGATGAAAAGCAACTTCACCCGCACAACGTAGCGTTCGAAGCCCCGCACGCCAAACCAAAAGCCGCAGGGGCGTAATCCGTAATGATCAGGGCAAGGACCTACGCGTAGCTTGGAACCCCGATATCGGTCATGAGGAGCAGCCCGGGAGAGGCCTTGAGTATCCTCGGGGCAGCATTTACCAGGGAGGCGACTGTTGCGCCATCCCCTGCAACCCCGCCCTGCAGCATCAGGTTGAGGCCGGGTTCGCCCACGATCTGACAGGCATCGTGAGGATTTGGCGCGTCCAGATACATCCTCAGGTCGAGGGTCAGACAGAGTTTGCCTTTCACTTTCGCCTCGGCGCGTTGATGCAGACCGCAGCACTGCCCCTTCTTTACCTCCACGTGGGGTGTCTTGATATCGTGGTCAGCGACCATTGCCTCGCACGTCTCAGTCAGATCCTCAAGCTGCCATCCCAGGCAATGAGCGATCAGTGCCGCCGAGTCTTTCAGACCGGCATGACCTGCTTTTCCAAGTGCGAATAACCGTTCAAATTCAGCAGGAGCCCAACCGCTGCCGATTTTTTTCTGCAACGGTCCCCGGCGAGTTGCCGCGTTTACCACGCGTTGAACATGAATCTCACGCACCTCGCGGCACACACCGGTAAGACATACCGGCACGACGTCCATCACAAATCCCGGGTTTACGCCTGTCCCCAACACCCGCGCACCATGCTCCTTGCACACGAGATCCAGCTTGCGCGCCAGGTCCGGCTCCCTGAGCGGCGGGTAAAGCAATTCCTCACAAGAGGACACAACACTGATTCCAGCGCGCGCCATTGGCTCAACCTGCGCGACCGCGTCCTTGATTTTGGAAACCGCGGTATGAAAAATGACATCCGGTTTGGCCACTTTGAGCAACTCATCTAGGCTGCCGTAAACCTTGGCGTTGCCCAGGGAAGATACCCCGGTAACCTCGCTCAACGTTTTGCCAACCTTTGACGGATCGATGTCGATTCCGCCAACAATTTCCGCCCACGGTTTGGTTGCAGCGAGCTTGATGGTTTCCACACCGATAGGGCCCAAGCCAAATTGCGCGATTTTGATTTTGCTCATGGTAGAGTGATCTATTGCCTGCCGAGGTCTGCCTCGGCGGGGCGTATTGTGTTACGGCGGCACTTTCCAATCAAGGGAGAAAGGAATGTTGGGAATGTTGAAACCATTGCGGGTATCAGGGGGACAGGCTAAGGTTGCGGGCATGTGGCTGTCAGCAAAGTCAACGGTTAGTGGCTCCATCAAAGTCCCGCCTGCGTTTACTTCCCGCGTTCGGCGGGTGAGCTAAGGCTCTGCTCTGACTTTCACGATTTATGCCAGCCTCAGATCCAGCAACAACCACAACAGGCTCCCGCAAAGGGCCCGGAGTTTTCATGGTCCGGGCTCTGACCAAAACGTACGGTTCAGGCACCGCCGCCGTGCACGCCCTGGCCGGGGTGGATCTTGAGCTTTACGCTGGAGAACTCGTGGTGCTTCTCGGGCCTTCAGGCAGCGGCAAAACGACCTTGCTGAACAACCTTGGCGGCCTGGACGTTCCTACTTCGGGCGACCTCCGTTACAAGGACATCAATCTGAAGACCGCATCGGAGGCTCAGCTCACCGCTTACCGGCGGGAGCGGGTTGGCTTCATTTTTCAGTTTTACAACCTGATCCCCAGTCTTACGGCGCGCGAAAACGTGGCGTTAATTACCGAGATCGCCAGCCATCCGATGCGACCGGAAACCGCCCTGGAGATGGTTAATTTGGGGCCGAGAATGGATCACTTCCCGGCACAACTCTCAGGTGGGGAACAGCAGCGTGTGGCCATCGCCCGAGCGATTGCCAAACGACCGGAGGTACTTCTCTGTGACGAACCCACCGGGGCGCTGGACGTGCGCACAGGCATTGTCGTGCTTGAGGCGATTCAGCGTGTTAACAAGGAATTGGGCACGCTCACGGTGGTGATTACCCATAACGCTGTCATGGCGGATATGGCGGATAGAGTCATTTACTTTTCCGATGGCCGGGTGAACCGCATCAGGGAGAATTCCACCCCAGCTCCAGCCAACTCTCTGAATTGGTAGAAGGCATGATCAGCCATCTCGATCGCAAACTCTGGCGCGATCTGCGCCGAATGAAAGGCCAAGCCGTCGCGGTTGCGCTGGTTATGGCCTGCGGTCTGGCGATGATGATCATGGCACGCAGCCTGATTTATTCCCTGGATTCAGCCCGGGACAATTACTATCAGGCTAACCGGTTTGCGGAAGTCTTCGTGAACTTGAAACGCGCTCCGAACGATCTGGTCGCCCGGTTGGCCACGATTCCAGGAGTGGCAGCGGTCCAGCCTGCCATCGCAGTCCAGGTAACTCTGGATATCCCAGGTCTCGATGAGCCGGCCAGCGGTATGGTGCGCTCGTTGCCTGATTACGGATCTCCGCAGTTGAACCTGCTCTTCTTGCGCTCGGGCGCATGGCTTCCACCAGATGCCGCCGACCATGTGCTCGTCAGCGAGGCCTTTGCCATAGCCAATCAACTGAAGCCCGGCGACCGAATCACCATGTTGTTGCATGGCAAACGTCAGGAACTGAAAATCTCTGGCATCGTTCTCTCGCCGGAGTTCATCTTTGAATCACGCCCTGGAGCCGCCCTCCCTGACAACCGGACTTACGGCATCTTCTGGATGCAGTATAAGAGCCTGGCAACGGCATTCGATCTGTATGGTGCCTTCAACTTCGCCTCCCTATCGCTCGCTCCGGGAATGCCCGAAGGTCCCGTCATAGCCGAACTGGATCGGATACTGACTCCCTATGGCGGACGGGGAGCTTACGGGCGGGAAGATCACCCGTCACACATTCGCGTCTCGGATGAAATCCGGGTGCTGCGAACCGTCTCGATAGGTTTCCCAGTGGTGTTTCTCAGTGTAGCCGCCTTCATGACCCACGCCGTCCTGGCACGGCTATTGGCGATGCAGCGCGAGCAAATAGCCATTCTCAAAGCTTTTGGGTACTCCAATCGTTCGATCGTTGTTCATTATCTTAAATTCGCCCTGGTGATGGTGGCTGGCGGCACGCTGGCTGGTGGACTCGGTGGCGTGGCCCTGGGACATCGACTTGTGCTGATGTACCACCGGTTTTTCCGTTTCCCCGACCTGAGCTTCCAACTGGATCAAACTGCTTTCCCTCTCGCGCTCTTTGTGAGTGCGGCTGCGGCCACACTGGGTGTTTTCAACGCCGTCCGCCGCGCCGCCAAATTGCCACCTGCGGAAGCGATGCGTCCTGAACCACCGGCCCGCTATCGCCCTGCCCTGGTCGAACGCACCGGGATCGGTCATTTCCTCTCGCATACATTCCGAATCGCCATCCGCAACCTGGAACGCAAGCCAATGCAAGCGGTCTTCACAATCGCCGGGCTGGCGCTGGCGACGGGCATTCTGATCGTGCCGAATGCGTTTCGAGATGGCGTGACGGAGGTCCTGGATTTCCAATGGGATGTTGTTCAACGCCAGGACGTGTCGGTAGGATTGATTGAACCGGATAGTGTGCGAGTCAAACACCTGTTCCGCCATTTGCCCGGCGTGGTCGCCGTCGAGCCAGTGCGCGGCGCGTTTGTCCGGATCAGCCACGGACATCAGCGGCGCCAGCTCGGCATACAGGGTGTCCCGTGGAACGGTTTGCATAACCGCGTTATCAATGATGCGTCGAAAGCCCTGCCCCTTCCTGAAAACGGGTTGATCGTCTCTTCCAAGCTCGCGCAGGTGCTTGGGGCAAAGGTCGGCGACGACCTGCTCATCGAAGTCCTTGAGGGCAAACGCCCCACGAAATATGTGCGGCTCGTCGGTCTTGCTGAGGATTTCGCCGGGATGGCGGCCTACATGGACATCAAGGCTCTGAACCGATTGCTTGAGGAGGGCGATGTTATCACCGGAGCAACCTTCCGCATTGATCAGGCGCAGCGCGCGCTTTTTCTGAAGGAGCTTAAAAACATTCCGCGCATTGCCTGGGTGGCTATTAAAGAATCGCTGCGGGAGAATTTCCGCCAGACAACGGCGGCGAGCATCGGGCTCATTCAAAAGATCTACATGATTTTTGCGATGGTCGTGGCATTCGGCGTCATATACAACAATGCCCGTATCTCGCTGGCGGAACGAGCGCGCGAACTGGCGACACTTCGGGTCGTGGGGTTTTCCCGGCGTGAAGTTGGAGCCGTGCTGATTACCGAGTTGATCATTCTAGGCCTGATCGCTGTGCCGCTGGGGTTACTTGTGGGCACGGGTTTTGCCACGGTGATTGTAGGCTCGGTAAATACCGAGACAGTGCGGCTGCCGCTTGTTCTCACAGCATCCAATTACGCATTCGCGGTGCTGGTCGTCAGCATCGCTTCGAGTTGTTCGGCGCTGGTAGTGCTTCGGAAGTTGCATCAGTTGGATTTGGTGGGCGCTTTGAAAGCACCCGAATAGCAGGATTTGACAATGAGCAAGAACGAAAACCTTAATACTAATCCAGATCAGCCGGCGGCACCTGGCCGTCATCGGGTTCGTCGCGGATTGCCCTGGATAGGGCTCCTGCTGCTGGTAGGGCTCATCGTTGCCGGGCTTTGGCCCAAACCGGTGCCGGTCGAAATCGCTCAGGCAACTGTCGGACCGCTCAGGGCCACCGTTACAGAGGAAGGCAAAACCCGAATCCGCCAGCGTTTTGTTGTTTCCACTCCATTTGCGGGTCAATTGCGACGCATCGGTTTTAAAGCGGGGGCGGAAATGAAAGCCGGAGAAACGGTGGTGGCAGTTATTGATCCCCTGCCCCCTGCTCCGTTGGACGCACGCGTGCGTGCTCTGACGGAGGCCCGCCGGGATGTCGCTGCCGCCAACCTGGAGAAGGCGCGCGCCTCTCAGGAGTTCGCTGCAAGCGAACTCAAACGATTCGATCGGCTCTTCGCGGACAAGACCATCTCGGTACAGGAACTGGAGGGTGCTCAGTGGCGCGAGAAAAACGCAGCCAAAGAGCTTTCTGCGGCTCAAAGCACTCTGCGCCAGGTGGAGGCTGAACTCGCCGAGTTTGCTGTCAGGAACGATGCTGCTCCACGTGCTCCATTGGAGATTTTAGCTCCCGCTTCAGGGCGCGTGCTCCGCGTCCTGGAAGAAAACGCGCGCGTCGTGGCCGCCGGCACGCCGTTGGTGGAGATAGGCGATCCCGCCGAATTGGAGATTGTGATCGACGTCCTTTCACGTGACGGAGCCGCCCTGACTCCAGGCACCCCGGTAGAGCTTGAGCAATGGGGCGGCGGGCCACCGTTGGAAGCCCGCGTGCGGTTAATTGAACCGGCAGCGTTTACCAAGATCTCCGCGCTCGGTGTCGAAGAGCAACGAGTCAATGTGATCGCTGACCTGATCACGCCCCTGGAAAAGCGGGCCGGTTTGGGGGATAACTTCCGCGTGGATGCCCACATCGTAGTCTGGCGTTCTGAGGAGGCACTAAAGGTCCCCACCGGCGCGCTGTTCCGGAAGGGTGAAGCATGGGCCGCGTTTAAAGTTATCGATGGCCGGGCTCAACTTCAGATGGTCGAGGCAGGCCGGTCCAGCGGCACAGAAACCCACGTGTTAAGCGGATTGAAAGCCGGTGACGCGGTGATCCTTTATCCGAGCAGCCGGGTGCAGAATGGGGTGCGCATCAAGAAACTGGAGCTCTGAAAAGAGGTCGGAGGTCGGTGTCTCGCGGATCTGAGCTCCCGCCGTGCGCCGTTCAATGATATTGACGCGACGGGGTCGCTTCGAAAAACTGCCGGTATGCATGTCCCTGCCTACGCTCTTCGAATCGCGGCCCAGGTCTTTGTGATCGCCCTGTCCTGCTGCAGCATGTGCCAGGGTCAGGACCAACCGGTCGATCTCCGTTCCGCAATCGCCAAGCACCGTAAAGGAGTGTTGGAAATCCGTACCACGCCGAACACTGAGATTCAGGTAGAGCAACAGCGCCATGAATTCTGGTTCGGAGCGGCCCTGGCAAATCAGGCCTTCGAAGGTCGCATGCCCGAAAGTGATCGCGAGAAGTACCTGGCGGTTTTCCTGACGAACTTCAACTCCGCTGTCACAGAAAATGCCCTCAAATGGCACGACATGGAGCGCCAGAAAGGAAAGGTCAAATACACCACAGTGGACAGCATCCTGAAATGGACCGATCAGAATAAGATCCCCCTGCGTGGACATAACATTTTCTGGGGTGTTCCTGATCAGGTTCAGGGTTGGCTGAAGGAGTTGCCAGATGATGCGTTCCGCGAAGCTCTCAGAAATCGAGCCCTGGACATCGGACGCCGGTATAAAGGTCGGTTCGCCGAGTATGACCTCAACAACGAGATGATCCATGGGAACTACTATGAAGAACGTTTAGGGCCGGATATCACCCGGGAAATGACACGTTGGGTTCACGAAGGTGATCCAGACGCAAAGCTGTTCCTCAATGACTACAACATCCTCACTGGGGTTAAGCTGGAGGATTATACTAGACACATTCGCACCCTGCTGGATCAAAAGGTGCCGATTGCCGGGATCGGTGTTCAAGGGCATCTCCATGGAGAAAGTTTCGATCGCGCGAAACTCCATGATGCCCTTCGAAAGCTATCCGAGTTTAACCTGCCAATCCGCGTCACCGAGTTCAACATGCCTGGGCAAACCTCAAAGTTTTACAAGGATCGCTCTTCCCGGCTGTCTGAAGCCGAAGAGGATGCCAAGGCCCGCGAGTTGGTTGATTACTACCGCATCTGTTTTTCGTATCCGCGCGTGGAAGGGATTTTGATGTGGGGCTTCTGGGAAGGTGCTAATTGGATTCCCGTTTCCTCTCTGTACAAACGGGATTGGACCCCTTTACCGGCGGCCAAGGCCTATCAGAACCTCATTCACAGAGAATGGTGGACCCGTTTTTCAGGCAAGACCGATGCCCAAGGCCGATGTGAGGTTCCGGCGTTCTACGGCGAACATAAGATCAGAGCAGGCGATAAATCCGTGCGGGTGACCCTGCGCAAGAGCGAGGGACGAAAAGTCATCGACCTCCACTGATCTGAGCTGGCGAAGAAGTGACTATTTCATCAGCGTGCATCTGCGCCATCTGCGGGCACAGAAGCTGGCAGCCCTAATCCACAGATCACACAGATTCACGCAGATAAGGATCTGCAAAGGGACGAGGCGTAAGGCGTAGATTTGATCGAAAGCTTGAATTGACAACCCGTCCCCCACGAGTAGCATAGGCGAGTAACTGCCGGACGGCGCGTTCGTCTATCGGCTAGGACACGGCCCTCTCAAGGCTGAAAGACGGGTTCGATTCCCGTACGCGCTACCATTCTGTGTTGCCGAACAACTGAAACCCAAGAAGCGGCTGCAATCATTTATGAACGAGTCCGGAATCGAAGCCCAAACCCTTGTCGATTATGGAACCGATAGCATCTCCGCTTTCATCATCCTGGCGACTTGCGCCCTGATTGTGCTCGCACCTTCTATCTACGCCACCTTGCGCTGTGTTAAGGACTCCCGGAAAGGGCTGAAACTGGTTTATCCGCTGCTGGTTATCTGGATGTTACCCATTTTAGGGGCCATTGTAGTACTCTTGTCGATGCGTCGCCGAACCTCCGAATGACGAGCAGAATGAGTCATCATCTTCTTGCGGCAAATCGAAATCGAAATTGCCTAGTTTACGGTTGTTGTCTGGTCTCGGTGATTGCAGGTGGTCTCTTGTGGCGCTCTTCCCCAATTCCTTTGTCGGCCGCTTTGGTGCTCGAAAGTGTTTTCAACTGGCCTGATTACTCCGCCTACGCTATCCGTTGACGTACAAGGAAAGAATTGCCCGGTGCCTGACTTTTTTTGCCCTTGCTCCGCGCATCTGCCCGACACTTTTGATCACACCCAGCGAGAACGGCACTTGCATGCTGCGCGTCCGGTGTCCCCTCTCTTGTCTTAATACGAGGCGGCCTGCGGAGATTCCGGAGCCCCTCCCTTGAACGGCCGTAAAAAACTGCCGGCACGCTTCCTGTAATGATGTCTCTGCTCAGTAAAGGCTCAGTAATGAAGTGGCCACAGACCTTGCGGCCGCTTACTGATTCTAATCCCAATGTAGCTTAGCGACACAGGAACAAATCGTTGGATTCATTGCAGAAAGAAGATTTTCACAAAGCACCAAAGTTGTTGGCCTGACACTTGCTATTGCGCCATGTCGTCTTTGATGACGATAACGATGTGCCCGCAAATTTTGAAGCGAACGCGAGCCACCAGGGCTGCCGTGTTGTTGGTCAGTTTCCTGACGCCGATGTTCATCGCCGCGGCGGATCCAGGCATCCTCAGCCACCAAGGCAAGCTTACTGTCCGAGGTACCAACTTCACTGGGACTGCATTGTTCAAGTTCGCGTTGGTCGCGCCGGACGGAACCAACGGCACGCAGACGCTTTGGAGCCACGACAACAGCGCGGTGAACGGCAATCCACCCATCGGCCCAGCCATTCCGATTGCGGTCACGCGCGGCATCTATTCGGTCGACTTGGGCGACGTGGCGGTGTCGAACATGACGCACTCCATTCCGGCCAGTGTGTTCACCAATCCGGCCATCTGGTTGCGCGTTTGGGTGGACGACGGTGTCAATGGCGCACAACAGTTGATTCCCGACAGGCGTGTTACGGCAGCAGGTTACGCCTTGGTAGCCGGCAGCGTGATGGCGGGCGGGTATTCGGAAACGGACCCCGCGTTTACTGCCAGCGCAGCAGCTAACATTCAAAATGCCGACATCACTAACTGGAACACCAAAATAGGTTTACCCGGCCCGCAAGGTCCTCAAGGTATTCAGGGTCCTCCAGGTGAAATCGGCCCCCAAGGCCCGCAAGGCATCCCCGGTCCGGTGGGTGAGATGGGTCCGCAAGGCCCCGCTGGACTCGACGGCACCAACGGATTAACCGGCGCTACGGGTCCCCAAGGCCCGCAAGGCATTCAAGGCCCAATTGGATTAACAGGCGACACTGGCCCGCAAGGTCCTCAAGGCATTCAGGGTCTCCCAGGTGAGGTCGGTCCCCAGGGCCCGCAGGGCATCCCCGGTCCAGTGGGTGAGATGGGGCCGCAAGGCCCCGCCGGACTCGACGGCACCAACGGATTAACCGGCGCTACGGGCCCGCAAGGCCCGCAAGGCATTCAAGGCCCAATTGGATTAACAGGCGACACTGGCCCGCAAGGTCCTCAAGGTATTCAGGGTCTCCCAGGTGAGATCGGTCCCCAAGGCCCGCAGGGCATTCCCGGCCCGGTGGGTGATATGGGTCCGCAAGGCCCCCCCGGCCTTGATGGCACCAACGGATTAACCGGCGCTACGGGTCCCACTGGCCCCCAGGGTCCGGATGGCATCCAAGGCCCAATCGGATTGACAGGCGACACAGGCCCGCAGGGTCCTCAAGGCATTCAGGGTCTCCCAGGTGAGATCGGTCCCCAAGGCCCCCAGGGTCCGGATGGCATCCAAGGCCCGATCGGATTGACAGGCGAAACAGGCCCGCAAGGCCCTCAAGGCATTCAAGGTCTCCCAGGTGAGATCGGTCCCCAAGGCCCGCAGGGCATTCCAGGTCCGGTGGGTGATATGGGTCCGCAAGGCCCCGCTGGACTCGATGGCACCAACGGATTAACCGGCGCTACGGGTCCCACTGGCCCCCAGGGTCCGGATGGCATCCAAGGCCCAATCGGATTGACAGGCGACACAGGCCCGCAAGGTCCTCAAGGTATTCAGGGTCTCCCAGGTGAGATCGGTGCCCAAGGCCCGCAGGGCATTCCCGGTCCGGTGGGTGATACGGGTCCGCAAGGCCCCGCTGGACTCGATGGCACCAACGGGGCCAGTCCATTTGCGCTGAACGGGACGAACGCAGTCTATGCCGTCGGCAACGTCGGCATTGGTGTGGCCAATCCAGTTCATGCCCTCGAGGTGGCCGGCAATATCCATTTGTCCGGTGTTCTTTTAGGCGACGGATCCGGCTTGACCAATCTCCCCAGGCCTGCGGTGGAAGCGGCGACGCCCTCCGGGACCATGTTGGTTTCGACTCTGGCCCATGACACGGATTTACTGGCCCGAGGGTATCGCTACACTATGGCGGTACCAGCGCCTGCCTGGGTGAATGGCACTTCGTCCAATGGCCCCACCGCCCGAACCGGCCACACGGCGGTTTGGGACGGGCAGCAGATGGTGATTTGGGGCGGAAAACTGGCGGCAGGGACTTTTTCAGCCGCAGGAGCACGCTACCAGCCCGACACGGATTCCTGGACTACCCTCTCAACGATCGGCGCGCCCACGGCCCGCAGCGGGCACAGGGCAGTCTGGACGGGGAGCGAGATGATCGTTTGGGGTGGGTCCGACCTGTCCGGTTTTCTGGGGAACGGAGGCCGGTTCGCACCGCTGAGCCAGGGCTGGATTCCGACCACTACCAACGGAGCCCCGGCGGCACGGGATGGTCACGTCGCACTGTGGACTGGAAACCGGATGTTGATCTGGGGCGGGCGGAATAGCACAGGACTGTTGGCGGACGGCGCCTTGTATGACGCGGTGCTTGACCAGTGGACTCCCCTGAATGTGCCGAATGCTCCTGAAGCACGCCTCGGCGCGGCGGCGGCATGGACTGGCGACAGGTTGCTGATTTGGGGCGGCACGGGCGTGAGTGGTGATCTTCAATCCGGCGCGCAACTCCTTTTCAACAACGGCACCCCGACAACGTGGATGCCCCTGTCCACGCTTAACGCGCCGGACGCACGCACGGGACACACCCTCGTCTGGACTGGCGCGAGAATGATCGTCTGGGGCGGCGCAAGTGGCGGAGTTCCCCTGGCAGGTGGCGCAGCGTATGATCCCGCATCAGATTTATGGGAAACGCTCTCCACCACGAATGCCCCCAGCGCGCGGTTCAATCACACGGCCACCTGGACGGGAACCGAGATGCTGATCCTGGGTGGAACGGGAGGGACGGGTGATCTGGCATCGGGCGCGGCATATGATCCCGCGTCGGGAGTTTGGCGGACGTTGAGCGGCCTCGGCAATCCGCTCGCTCGCAGTGAGCACACAACAATCTGGACCGACACCGAGGTGCTGGTTTTTGGAGGGCGCTCCAACGGCACGCCCATCAATTCTCTTCAACGACTGGTGCCGCAGCCGGCCTGGCATTTTTATCGAAAGCTTTGAAATTGAATCCCAATCCATACCGTGCCACCCCGGCAGTATCAGGAGGTCAAATCATCCTATGAAATTCTTTCGCTCCCATCGCTGGCTTCGTCCTCCGTCCCTGGTCATCCGGCATTGGTCCCTTGCCATCACCCTGGCGTCCACGCTTTTGGCAGGCACCTCGGCCCGGGCCCAATGGCTGACCCAATCCCTCAGCCTCAAGACTGGGTGGAATGCAGTGTATCTGCACGTGGATGCGTCGCACGACACACTCGACAACCTGGTGGGCGCGGACGTGAATAATCCCATCGAGGAGGTGTGGATGTGGCTGCCGGCGCTTTCCACGGCCCAATTCATCCAGTCGCCGCAACAGCCCACGGACACCGGCAGCCAATGGGTGCATTGGAACCGCTCGGAAGCGCCCTCCGCATCGTTGAGCCGGTTGGTGGGCAATGCGGCGTGCCTGGTCCGGGTAGGCAACGCACCCACCAATTACACATGGACCGTCAAAGGCAAACCGGTCCCGCCGCGTTATCAGTGGACCACTGGGGGCTTGAACTTCATCGGGTTCCCCACACCTGCAGCGGCGGCACCCACGTTCGAGGATTTTCTGGCGCCAGCCCCTGAGTTGCGGTTGTCCGGCGAGTTTTATGCCTATCCGGGCGGAAACCTCGGTGCAACCAATCCGGCGCGGGTGTTTGCCTATCGCAACGCGCGTGTCAACCGCGGGCAGGCTTTTTGGGTCCGGTCGGGCACCACCTACAACCGGTATTACGGGCCGTTTGAAGTGGTGTTGTCGGATGCGCAGGGCGTTCAATTCGGGAGTTCGTCGGGCCAGCAAGGGGTTCGGTTGCGGAATCTTACCGCGAGCAGTCTGACCGTCACGCTGAACCTGCTTGATTCCGAAACTCCGCCGACCGGTCAATCGGCCATTCTCGGCGCGCCGCCCTTGTTGATTCGGGGCGAGTTGAACATGATTAACCTGACTTACAGCCACACGAACCTCACCGGCCCGCGAAGCTGGGTCCTGCAACCGGCGGGACAGGTTGGCTCGGAGGTGGAAGTGGTGCTGGGCTTGAACCGATCTCAAATGACAGGTAACACCGGTGCTTTCCATGCTGGCATCCTGCGGTTCAGCGATGCAGGCAACCTTGCCCAAGTTGACGTGCCCGTGTCCGCATCAGTCGCGTCGAGGGCCGGGCTTTGGGTCGGCGGCGCCCAAGTCATGGATGTGCAGCATTACTTGAAGAGCTATCAGCAGAACTCCGAAGGCCAGCCGGTGTTGGACAGCAGCGGGGCTTATCAGTTGACGGGAATCAATACAAACCTGGGCGGCGCGGCGCGCGCCTTTCCGTTACGGCTCATCCTGCACGACGACGGCAACGGCCAGGCAGTGCTGTTGCAACGAGTTTTCCACGGACTGCGCGAGGCCACCAACGAAGTTCTGGCCACCCAGGAAACGTTGTTGGACAAGGCCAGCCTCGGCTCCGCCCGGCGCATCTCGGCGGCGCACTTACCCTGGTCGGCAGCCAATGAGCCGTGGAGTTGCACCGGCCAACTGGCAGAGGGAACGAACCTGACCGTCACCATCGTCGTGGCCCACGATCACCCGGGCAGCAATCCATTTCTCCATGCCTATCACCCGGACCACGACAACCTCAACGCCACCTTTGACCAGCCGCTGCCGCAGGGTTTCGAGTCCTATCGGGTGGAACGGCGGATCCAGCTTTCCGTGGCCCCGCCGCCCAATGATTTCGCCAGCCTGACCCGCAGCAGCCAGTCGTTACTGGGGCTTTACCAGGAAACGCTGACCCTGGCCGGCAAACCCGGCGACACTCGAGAATTTCACGCGGAAGGCATCTTCTCCCTCAACCGCATCAGCACCATTTCCGTTCTGACTCAACCCTGAATCCCTTTAAGCCTGTTATGAAAGCTATCCATAATCCGCTCCGCATCCTCACATTCGCACTGGCCGTGATGACCCTGGCAGTCGCACCGCAAGCCCGGGCCCAGGCCAACTCAAATCCGCCCGAACGCCTCACCTATCAGGGGTTCCTGGTGGACGCGAACGGCACCGCCCTGGCCAACACTGCGCCGCGCAACTACGACGTCATTTTCCGCATTCATGACCGCCAAAGCGCGGGCACTCTCACGTGGGCCGAACAGCAAACGGTGACGGTGGACAAGGGTTATTTCAGCGTGCTGCTGGGCGAAGGCAGCCAGGTGGGCAGCGAGCCTCGTCCGTCGCTCTCGGCGGTGTTTGCGGGCACGGAAGCCTCGGAGCGTTACGTCGGCGTCACGGTCAAAGGCATGGGTGCCGGGGGGACGGACCTGAATATCCTGCCGCGGTTGCGCCTGCTCACGTCGCCTTACGCGTTCCTTGCGCGCCACGCCACGGCGCTTGTCAGTCCCAACGGAGCGAACCTGGTGACAACCGCCAACGGCGCACTGACCATCGCCGGCACGGTGAGCGGCACCAGTTTCACCGGCAGCGGTGCCAACCTGACCGGGTTGACCGCAGCCCAGATTCCCAGTTTGTCTGCGACCAAGATCACGAGTGGCACGCTGGCCGACGCCCGCCTTTCGTCCAACATTCCGAAGCTCGACGCGGCCCAAACGTTTACTGAGGATCAAACCGTGGTCGGCAAGGTCACGGCGACCAGCTTTTCGGGGAATGGCACCATTCCCGTTGGCGGCATCATCATGTGGTCGGGAACAACCCCGCCGACGGGTTGGGCTTTATGCAACGGCCAGACCGTCAATGGCCATGAAACCCCCGATCTCAAAGGCCGGTTCGTCCTGGCCTCCGGCAACGCATTGGGTCTGACCTCGCGCACCGTGGGCCAAACCGGCGGCGAGCAGGCACATACCCTGACGACCGCCGAGATGCCTGCGCACAGCCACGACTTCCGATCCGATGGGGCCGCCGTGTTGATATTGGGAGGAGCCAGCGGGCAATTCGCCGACAGTGATGATTCCGGCGGGTTCGGCGAAACCGACCCGATCTTCAGACCGTCGAAAGTTCAAAACACCGGTGGAGGGGACGCTCATAACAACATGCCGCCGTTCTATGTCCTGGCTTTCATCATGCGGGTGAATTGATGCATCGCGAACGGAGCATCACACCATGAAAGCCATCCACTTCTCGGCGACCCTCTTGGGGTGTTTGCTGACGGTCCTGGGAGCCAGGGCGCAAACCCTCCCTTGGGAACTCCGCCAGAACCTGACCCCCTACAACCTCCATTCCCAGCGCGGTGTGCCGATTTCCTCGGTGACCAACACGCCGCCGGGCTCCGACGGCCGCGCTCCCACCGCGGCCCAACAACAGGCGGAGGGGCTGACCATTAATCCGCCAACCACCAACCAGTTTGGCGGCCTGCTGAATTTGGGCGCCACACCGGGCCTTGCCCTGGGCGACTGGCAACAGGTCAGCAACTCCATCATCCTCAAGTACGGCACGAACGCTTTCTCCGCCACGGTGGCGCAGCAGATGCAACTGCCGCAGGGCCTTTCCAACGGCGTCGCCACATTCACCCTGCGCCGCGCGCAGGTAGGGGCGACGTTCATGAGTCGAGAAATCTCGTTCTTCTTTGCCAGCGCCATTCCCGTACCTGAGACGGACGAATCGGGCCGGTTGCTGACCAACGTGGTCAAGGAAACCTACTGGCTGGCCCAACCGCACACCACGAACGATCACCTTGGTTCTGGTTACTATTGGAGTCCCCATGCCCGGCTGGTGTATGCCGTCCAACCCGGCCCCATCACAATCACATGGCGCAAGGCCACGCCCATCTCCGCCATCCCCACCAACGAGCCGGCCAGCAACTACTACCTGGATGGTGGCAACTACTACAGGCTGTTCACCGAGACTTACGTGGTGTCCGGCAACCCGGCTAAACCGCCGCGGAAGATCTACTGGACGGAAGGTCAGTATGCCAACACGGGGCGGCCGGTGGACGTGCCGTCCGCGCGGGTGGCGGATGTGAACATCGTCTATAACAGTAATTTCCCCGAGTTCGTCTCCAGCAACCAAGTCCTTTACGTCCCCGGCCAGGAGCCTTTCGTGCCGGGGATCACCGACCGGACACTGTGGTATGACAACACCCGGAAAAAGATACTGGCGCGCAACCAGGAAGGGCGGGTCTTCCTTGAACTGCTCGGCGAGTTTACTGGCGACAACCAAGCTCGCCGGCCCTTGGGCGTGGAAATCGTGGACGTTTACCGGCAGGTTAGCCCCTCGGACGTCGTCAACGAATTGGGCGAGGCCATCACCGCATTCCAGGATGGACGTGATGACTCGCACCTTGTGCCCGAACCGGTCCTGCAAGGGGTGGTCGAGCCGTTTGCTTATCGCCACATGATCGAGGGCAGCAGCCGCTGGCGGTATTACGCCATCCGGGAAACCCGGAACGTGAACGACCTGCTCATTCATTGGCTCGAGTCAGGCGAGCAAGGGCTGCTCTGGCCGTCCCTCTTTGCCCGCTACGCCCTGGTTTGGCCCACCGATCCCGCCCGCTACAGTCATTACGTCCGGCCCATCGCCGCCACGGAAACCGAGGCCCGCCTGACCGCAGTGCCCCTCCCGATGGCTAACGTACCGATGATTGATTACCAGGATCCACTCGATCGCCCCCGGGCCAAGCTGACCGAGAAGTTCGAGTTCTTCACCTACCTGGATGCCGCTGCGCCGGCGCACCGCACTTTGTTGCGCTTCACCTCCGGCGAGCACGTCGCCTTCGAGCGCGTCTTCTCCTGGCTGGACGCAAACCTCATCTCCACGAACTTCGCCGGGACGCTGGCCACCAATCTTGCCGGGTGGAACCTGACCAACCAGATGATGCAATGGCCGTCGCAGCTCGCCGCGCCGCGCGTGGTGAGCCAAACGGTGGAAGTCGGCCAGTGCATCACCGCGCCCGCCGGCGAACTGGGCGCCGACGCCGCGGAAGGCTATCTGGCCGGCTATATCCAGCAAGCCAAAGGCAATGGCTTCAACCCCAACGCCTATCGTGATCCGTTTCTGGCTGGCTTCACGGAAGCCAACCTCGGTGCCATCATCCCGGTCAACGCCATCCCCGGCCGTAACACGCTTGAGGTTTGGTGGTTCCGAAACAACAGCCCCAACTTGAACCAAGGCTTCCAGACGATCCACTGGCCGTCGGTCATTGGCCGTTACACCGTGCAATGGCCCGCCAGCCCACGCGAGATCGTCCTGGCCAGCAACGACGGCAGCGGCGGGTTGAGCAGCCTGGAAGCGGTCGGCCACATTTACGTCCAGAACGACCCGGACCTCGCCGGCTATAATCCCAATGAAGAACACGCGCTCATGCTCGGCGGACAGGCTTACGCGTTGCGGGATGACCTGAATATCACCACCGGCACGGACTATTCCTCAGAACCGTTTGTCCTGATCGAGTACGCGCTCGGGAACGGACGCCCGGCCATGAGCGCCTTCAAGGTGCTGCGCGAAAAAATCTCCGCTGGCATCGTGTTCGATTACATTGTCGAGGCGGGGCAGTTGGTCCAGGCCCCCATGCCACTGCCGCTGTTGCCCAAACCGGTCGAGGGCGTCGGCGTCAGCGCCAGGAACTACAACACCGAACCGCTCCAAGACGGCGGCGATCTTCCGGTGGGCTGGGACGAATCGCTTCACAGCAAAGCCTTCGGCCACTATCCCCAATTCACCTTCGAGGACCGCAAGCACAGTTTCTGGATCTATCGTGGCCCTCACGGCGGTCTGCCGACCCTGGCGGCGGGCACCTACAACGCCACCAATGAGACCTTCGGCACTCTGCCCACGGCCACAGCGGTGGTGGATCAGGATTTCACTGTCACCCTGCACGCATCCCGGCGCGCGGAGGGTCTGCTCCTGCAGGCAGCCGGCGAAACGCCACTACCAGCCTGGTTGCAGATCAGCGGCCTCACCCTCGTCGGCCAACCCGCCTGGGGTGACCTCGGCACGAACACCTACAGCCTGGTGACCACCGACATCGGCGACGGCAGCCGTGTGACCAACGCGTTCACTCTGCGCGTCGTGGCCAGCGGCTTGGTCGTCGGCCAAACGCCCCTCGAACTGACTTTCACCAACCAATACTCTCGCGCCAATGTGACTTATGTCGGACGCCCGCCGGCCTTGGCCGCGCAGCCCGCCGCGTCCAACAGCTTCACGATGCGGTTTTATTACCAGACCCAGGAGGGATTCGCCTGGCCCGGCTGCACCCGTGTTCCCGCTGTGGGCGACATAGTGCCTTATCTGCTCCCGCGGGATGCCGCTGGCGAGTTCGCTGGCGATCCCACGGACAAGACCACGCCGGCACAGGACATCGTTTATCGCCCGGTCTGGCCTGTGAACCCGCCCCAACTGCGCGCGGGCCAAACGCTCACCGCCCCGACCGCCGGGCTGCCGGCCATCCGGGGGCAGAGCAGCGTCGAAGTTCTCTATCAACAATCCATCGCGGCGGACCTGATCCACACCAATGATGCGTCGAGCGTCGTGCTTCACGATCCCACCCGCGAGAAGGAATATGACATCACCGAGCAGAACCTGGATCAGCTTCCCGCCGGCATTCGGGTGGACCACTATCAGGGCCGGGTCTTCTTCCCCAACCTGCCGCCTCATCTGGCGCAGCGGCTCTACTTCGATCCCAACCGCGGGAGCAAGGGCAAGCTCGTCCTCAAGGGCGAGTTCATGGATGAAGCCGTGGGCGAGAAATTCATCCTTCTGAACGTCCTGCGCGGCTCGGACCTCGCGGCCGCCAAAGACCTGTGTCCCACGGACGACCCGAACAAGTCTAAATGGAATTCGGTCGTAACTGGGCTTGCCACGGTATTGGAAACCTTCCACGAAAATCCAGATGTCCCTGGTCAATATGTCCCCGATGCAACGAAAGATATGACCGTGCCTGTGACCGGCCTCGCCGAGATTGTTTCCAGCGAGACGGCCGCGGATTCCTACGCGCTGAGCGCCAGCGGGCCGGGCTTTGGTTACGTCACTCTCATCACCGGCAACGGCCGGGCCTTCACGCCAGCCGGTGAGCCGGTTTCGGTGCATGTCCTGCGCGTCACGCCGCCGCTGCACGTCGGTGAGTTGAAGATTCTTGCCTCGGCCAATCCGCTGAACGAGCTGCTGACCATCCAGCACACCGCCGACCTGGCCGGTCGTTTCAACAAATACGAATACGAGTGGAGGATTGCTCCGCCTGTGGACGGCCAACCGCCTGCGATCACGGAGCTGATGACGGGTTGGAACGATTTGGCCACCGCGACCAATCTGCCGCGCTATACCTTGGGCGGCGCCGGCGTCCAGGTGCTCGTGGATAACTACCTCATCATGCGCTACCGGCCTGTCGATCCCAAACACCCGCTCTACAACCAGTGGTCGGATTGGACGCAGCCCCAACTGGCCGAAGGCTGGATCAAGCGCGTGCTGGCCGCCATCAATCCATTCAACCAGCGCGTCAGCGATCTCTTCAACAACCGCGTCAACACCGACGCCAGCATCCTCACCCAGGCCGGCGCGCGCTGGGAGGGCGACGTGGCGTTGAATCTGGAGACCATCAACAACTACGGCCTGATTGAGATTTACGAAACCGTCCTCCGCCGCGGCCGGATGCTGAGCGTGGACGCCGGCATCAATTTCGGTCCCGCCAATGACACGCTGCTGCTGGCCGCAGGCTATCTCAACGACCTCTACCTGATGCTCGGCAGTGAAGCCTGGGCCGACGCCGCCAATCCCACCATCGGCATCGGCACGCAGGACGCTACCTACGGGGACATCGCCACCGCTTTGTTTGCATTCAAAGGCCAGATGGCCTCCGTGCTCGAAGAGGAACTGGCGCTGCTGCGTGGCCGCGACGATTTCCTCCAGCCCGGCGTTGAAACCGCCCCGGTCTATAACCGGCTGTTCTGGAATCACACCCGCGGCATTGACGCCGGCGAGGTCATCTACGCTCTCAATTACAACATCCAGGACAGCGCCGACTCAGGCGGCGACGGCGTGGTGAATGCTGACGACGCCCGGCGGATGTTCCCCCAGGGCCACGGAGACGCCTACGGCCATTATCTCACCGCCCTCAAGGGCTATTACGGACTGTTGCTCGACAAGGACTTTGACTGGGTGCCGCGCACCGAAGCGGTCACCGTGCTCGGAAAACCGGTCCAGGTGGATTACCTGGATGAACGGAAATTCGCTGCCGCCGCTGCGGCCACCGCGCGCGCAGGTCGCCAAGTGTTCGACCTGACATGGCGACGCGACTACCAGGCCGGCAACACTGCCGGGTGGGAGCATTTCGGCGAAACACGCGCCAACGCCAACCGCACCGTCCCCTCCACCCGCCACTGGGGCATGGACCACTGGGCCTCGCGGACGGTGATGGGCGCTTATGTGAACTGGATGGCGGGCAACGCCATTCTGCCCGAAACCGATCCCGATCCCACGCACGAAGGCATCCAGAAGATTGACCGCTCGACCGTGCCCGAGTTGAAGGAACTGCCCGCCGTGGCCGCAGATCTGCAAACCGCCCTGGACAACGCCGAGGGGAATCTCAACCCCCTGGGTCTCCCCAGCGGCAGCATCGCGCTGGACCTGGACCCGTCCATCCTCACTGGTGCCAACAGCGCCACGCACTTCGAGCAGGTCTATGGACGGGCCTCGGGCGCGCTCCAAAACGCCCTCGCCGCCTTTGATGACGCCAAGGATGTTACCCGTTTGATGCGCTCTGAGCAGGATTCGCTGGCTGGCTTGCAGGCCACCGTGGCCAATCAGGAAATGGCTTACAAACACTCGCTCATCGAGCTGTACGGCACGCCCTATCCGGATGACACCGGCCCCGGAAAAACCTACAAGCAGGGTTACAACGGACCGGACCTCATCCACTACAGCTACGTGAACCTGCCCGAGTCCACCTTCGGCGGATTGCTCACTCCACAGGCCGTCCAGACCTTTAAAGTGGACATCACCCAGTTCCCCGAGGACTGGGGCGACAAGCTCTACACCGACTTTGACTTCGTGGAAGAGAGCAGCAGTTCGCTTTACACCAATTACTTCGAGTTTGTGCGCGGGCCGCATGGCTTTTTCGACAAGCCCGAATCCTGGACCAGCCGCCGGCAATCGCCCGGCAAGATTCAGCAGTCCATTTCCGATTTGATTAAAGCCCACGACCGTCTGAGTGAGGCGCTCGCCAATGCTGAATCGGATAAGGCCAACTTGGATCGGGCGATCAAGATGTTTGACGCCGTCCAGGCCGATCACGACACTATCCGCGCCTGGAAGACCTCCCAGCTTGTGCAGGATCAAGTCGTCATGGCGGCTCAATTCGCCACGGACATCTACGATTTGATCGCCAACGTCCAGCAGGTGGCCTTCGACAAAATGACCAAAGCCCAAGTGGAAGCCATTCCGCAAAGCCTGATCGTGGGGCTGGCCACCGGCGGTGATGTGGCCTCGGGCGCACGCGCGGCCATTGAAGCCATGGGGCTTACCGTCACATTGGCCAAAGATACGGCCGGGGTGATCAAGTTCATCGCCACCAAGGGGCTGACCTTCGCCAATGACACCGCCAAACTGCACCAGGACTTCTTTGGTATCGCCCCCGTGGAGTGGAACCAGGAACTGCGGAACATGGTGACGGACCTGGGCAGCCAGTTCGGCGAGATCTCCGGCCATCTGACGGTCATCAATCAGCGCCTCCGCGAGCTTGAGGATGCGGAGAACACTTACCGAGCCCTCGTCGCGCAAGGCGAGCGCCTCCAGGAGGAACGTGAAATCTCCCGCCAGCGCGCCGCTGCCATCGTCCAGGGCTACCGCACCCGCGACGCCGCCTTCCGCGTCTTCCGCAACGAGAAACTCGAACGGTACAAAACCCTCTTCGACCTCGCCGCCCGCTACAGTTTTCTGGCTGCCAACGCCTACGATTACGAGACCGGCCTGCTCAACACACCCAAGGGTCGCGAGTTCATCAGCCGCATCATCAGCGCCCGCGCCCTTGGCGTCATGCGCAACGGCCAACCCCAATACGCCGGCAGCGACACCGGCGATCCCGGCCTCTCGAGTGCGCTCGCGGAAATGAAAGCTGACTGGGACGTGCTTCGCGGCCGGCTCGGCTTCAACAACCCCGACGCCTACGGCACCACCGTCTCGCTCCGCCGTGAAAGTTTGCGCATCCTGCCCGGCACTGAGGGCGATTCGAACTGGAAGGACGCCCTCCAGTCCGCACGCAAGGCAAACCTTCTCGACGACCCCGACGTGCGCCGCCACTGCCTGCAGATTGACGACGGCAGCGGCCTGCCCGTGCCAGGACTCGTCATCACCTTCAACACCACCATCGCAAGGGGCTTGAATCTCTTTGGCCAGCCGCTGGCAGCGGGGGACATGGCCTTCAGCTCGAGCTCTTTCGCCACGAAAATCTTTGCCGTCGGCGTGGCGCTGGAAGGGTATCGCGGCATGTCTGATCCGTCCGCCAACAGCAGCGCGGTTTCGGGCGCCGGCGGCACGTCGCCCTCCGACCCGTCCAGTTGGTACCTCGATCCGTTGGGATTGGCTGGCGCGCCAGAGATTTACTTGATCCCAGTGGGGGTGGATTCCATGCGCAGCCCGCCCCTTGGCGACACGAGCGCCGTACGCACCTGGAACGTGGACGACGTGACCATTCCTATGCCGTTCAACATCGGCGATTCGGGGAATTCCACCCTGCAACTCTGGCAATCGGGCGAATCCCTCACCGAACCGCTCTTCAGCATTCGCAAGCACCAGGCCTTCCGCCCGGTCTCGTCCAGCACGCTCTTCAGCGACAGCATTTACGGCCCAGCCGGCCAGCTCGCCTATTCGCAATACACCAATCGCCGCCTCATCGGCCGCTCGGTCTGGAACAGCCAATGGAAGCTGGTCATCCCCGGCTACGCCCTCCTCCATGACCCGAACGAGGGCCTCGAACGCTTCCTCCAAACCGTGACAGACGTGAACCTGCACTTCATCACCTACTCCTACTCCGGCAACTAACACGCATCTGCATCTGACATGAACACACGTCATCACCCCATGCCCCCCTCGCCCGCCACACCGCACCCGGACTTCGGAACTCGGATGTCGGGTTTCGGATGTCGGATTTTGCCATTGGTCATTTGCCATTTTCTATTTGCCTTTGGCTCCGCCCACGCTTTCCCACCCGCGCCGCATCACACTTTCTACGGAATGGTGCGCGACGCGATGGGCGACCCCCTGGTCGTTACCAACGCCGAGGTTATCTTCGACACCCTCACCGGCACGCAAGTCAAGACGATGATCGTGCCCCAACTGAGCCCCGGCCAGAACTACCAACTCAACGTGCCGATGGACGGGGGCCTCACCGCCGACAACTATAAACCCACCGCCATGCGTCCGACCGTTGCCTTCCGCATGAAGGTCAAGATTGGCGCTGTCACCTACCTTCCCATCGAGATGGCCGGCAATTTCTCAAATCTCGGCCAACCCGCCCAGAGCACGCGTGTGGACCTGACTTTAGGCGAAGACCTGGACGGCGACGGCCTGCCCGATGCCTGGGAACGCAGTCTCATTGCCATGCTCGGCTTATCCGGATTGCACGAGATCAATCCCAACGACGATGCGGATGCCGACGGCTTGACCAATCTCCAGGAATATCTCGCAGGCACATACGCCTTCGATCCCGCAGATGGCTTCCGGTTGAACATCGTCGGGCTCGAGTCCGGCCAGCCACTGCTAGAGTTCCTCGCCATCCGCGGACGCACCTACGTGCTCTACAGCTCCGAGGATATGAATACATGGCAGCCGATAGAGTTCCGACTGGCGGAAGAAGGACCGGCCGCTCCCGCCCGAAAGAGTTACCCGGCGGTGGATGTGCGCCATGTGCGCCTGCGGGCGGCCGTTCCCCCCACCAACTCCGCGGCGATACGGCTGTTTAAAGTGCAAGTTCAATAGTTCCAGGTCATGAATTCTCGTTCCGTCAGTACAAGTCCCGAGTCCGGTCGCCACCGCTGGCGCCGCGTCCTGCTGGCCGGGATGATCGGAGCCGCGGCTCTCATTGCCATCGTGTGGCTCCGGCCTCGTGCCCCTCTGCCCCCGGCGATTGCCGAAGTCTCCCGAGACCAACTGGTCCTTCACGATGATGGACGGATGTACCGCACCAACGCCACGACACCGTTCACCGGAGTGATGAGGGATGTTCACCCGGATGGCACATTGAAGTCTCGCTCGTACCTGGCCGATGGCCGGTTGGAGGGGTTGTCCGAAGGCTGGCACACCAATGGGGTCAAGCAAATCGAGGAACAGTTCCACGCCGGCGTCTCCCACGGCACGCGCACCAAATGGCACGAGAACGGCCGGAAACTTTCCGAAGGGCAAATCGTCGAAGGGCGGCTCGATGGCGTGTTTCGCCGCTGGCATGCCGACGGAACGTTGGCGGAGGAAATCCCGATGGCAGCCGGCCAGCCCAATGGCCTGTCTCGCGCCTTCTATCCGAGTGGCTGTCTGAAAGCCGAAGCACATCTGAAAGCCGGCCAGGTGATCGAACAGAAACATTGGCAAGACGGTGAGATGCCAGGTGGAATCTCGATCCAATCCACAACACCGGAACTGTCCTCTCACCCATGAATCAACCGGTCGGCTCATGCGGCACAGCAGATATCTTCCATGGTGGGCGCATCGGAAGGGTTGGTATGCTGGCGGGAATGCTGATGCTGGCAGGTTCATCCTACGCGTCCCCCCCACCGGTGCTGGCGTCGGTTTCCGGCGGACTGGGCGGCGGGACAGCAACTGCCGGTGTTTACACAGTCCACGACACCACCGGGCAACCGTCCGTTGGAGAAGCGGCCTCAGAAGACTACGGGCTTGAGACTGGGTTCTGGCCCACCGTCCATGACATGATCCGACCGGGCATTCCGGTGGCCTGGCCGCTAACCAATGGTCCGACCGCCCTCCCCGAGGACGTCCTTTTGGCCGGGTGTGTGGATCCGGAAGGCAATCCGCTGACGTTAGCAGCGCTGAGCCCGGTTTCCAGCCAGGGCGGCACCCTCATGCACAGCAACGGGTGGGTTTATTACTTCCCTCCGAACGGCCTCAGCAGCACCGACACCTTCCACTATCTCGTGCAAAGCGCGGCCGGCGATCAACTGGCCGCGACAATGGAGATGACTAAAGTCAATCTGCCGCCGTTGCTCGCCCACATACCGGAACTGACCGGCTACGCGCAAAGTATTCTGAATTTCACCATTCTGGCCACCGATGCCGACCAACCCCTCGTGTTCGGGCTGGGAGCCGACACGCCGCCTGAGGTCCTCCTCGATCCCACCACCGGCCTTTTTGCCTGGGTGCCGACGCGTGCTCATGCGCGGACCACCAACGTTTTTACCGTCTGGGTAAAGGACAGCGGTTTGCCCCCCGCCTTCGCAACCAATACCATCACCGTGGTGGTCGGTGACTACATGGCCCTGGGTTTGGGCCGAACCGTGGTGCGCACAGGCGAAACCAACCAAGTGTCCGTGGAGTTGGACACCAGCAGCGGCCTGACCCGCGTCAGCGCGTTGGCACATCTACCGGACTCGCGACTGTCTCCCCTGGCACTCACCGAGTGGGCGCAGGAAGTGGATACGGTGACACTGCAACCCGTCGCCGCAGACTGGTGGCGGCTAGAGTTCATCGCCCGCGCCGGCCAGTGTTTTCAGGGAACCCAAACGTTGGGGCAGCTTGCGTTTGCCGCAGTGGCCGACCGCCCTTCTGCCTTCGTTCCATTGGAGGTCTCAGAACTCGCCAATCTGCAAACCAACGGTCTGCCAACAGCACACACCATCGCCGAGAATGGACGGGTAGTCATCGTGGGCGGGGAACCCTTGCTGGAGGCGCTTCCGCCAAATCAGGGCCGCCCCCATCTGGTGCTGTATGGGCCCCCAGCCACCTACCGCATCGAGGCAGCGACCAATGCAGCCCCAACCGGCGGCTGGGAACCGGTATGGGAAGGCGCCATTCCCGCAGACGCGTGGTGGGTGTTTCCCGACCTGTCCGCCACTCCCCTGAAGCCGTTGCACCTCTTCCGCGCCCAGAAACAGTCCCTGATTGATGCGGATTTCGCACCTGCAGCGCAGTAGTCGAAGGCTCAACCAGTAAGTCGGTGGTAAGACGATGGCCGGGTTGACGATAACTCTTCCGTCCGTGGCCAGGGCGAGCCCGACCCGCCGAGGATCGGCTCCTACTTAAAAGCTTCATGATTTCCCTTGTCGCCAAATTGAGCCGGCTTCCCTACCCTGCCCTTGGAACTCAAATGGCCATTACATCTATCCTGCGCTCTGCTGACCTGACCCGTCGGAGCCGTGCGTTTACTCTGGTTGAGTTGCTGGTTGTGATCGCGGTGATTGCGATACTGGCGGCACTGCTCCTACCGGCGTTGAGTCAATCCAAGCTCAAAGCCGAGTCCACCGTGTGCCTCAATAACTTGAAGCAACTCACAGTGGCTTGGGGCTTGTACGCAGACGATAATGCGGAACTGTTGGTTAATAATCATGGTGTGCCTGAAACCCTGGCGCGTCGGCAAAACTGGGCCAATAACGTGCAAGATTGGGAGCATGGCGATGACAATACCAACCTGCTTTATCTCTCGGGTTCGAAGCTAGGACCCTATGCTGGTGGCGCAACCAGGATCTACAAGTGTCCGGGTGACCGTGAACCGGCGCTTAACGGCGCACACATCCGCAGCATGGCATTGAACGCTCTGGTGGGTAACCCGGGGGAACTCACCAATCGCTTCAATCCGGCTTACGTCCAGTTTTTCAAAAAGACCGAGATTACTTCCCCTGCGGGCATTTTTGCATTCCTGGATGAGAACGCCGATAGCCTCAATGACGGTTTCTATGTGAACGTCTGGGATGAGGCACTTTGGGGAAACCTTCCTGCATCTTATCACAATGGAGCAGGAAACTTGTCCTTCACAGATGGGCATGTGGAATCGCATCGGTGGCAAATCCCAGAAACCAGGAGGCCTGTCCAAAGGAAGCGCTTTGATAAATTCCCAGCCTCCCCCATGACGGATTACGACTGGCTCAAGACACGAACTGGAGTGCGAAAGCCTTAAGCCCTTATCCTCAGTAGCGCGACCGATGACTCGAAAGGGAAGTTGCAGCGCCCAAAACAATAGGCATGTGATCGCACCTTTGGCAAAATTCATTGATTGGTCAGCTCTACAGATGGCATACGCCGTTATTGGGCTGAAACACGCGCCAAGGTCAAAATGGAAGTTGGAAGAAGCGCTCGATTTTCTGAATGGGCCGGATTTTATCCCCGCCGCGAGCGATCCGGCACAGATTGAATTTGATGGGCCGCGGCATTTCCAATTTCCCACGCCGCTCCCGGGCAGAACCCCCGAGAACAACGTCGTTTATGGTCGGCTCGATCGGTGCGCTGAGCGCTGGCAGGAACGACCGGTGATTATTGTGTTGGATGGCTATCCTCCCATCGGTAACCATTGCGCGTTTCCATTGCTTGCGCGCCGAATCAATCGGGCAGGATTCAACGTGGCCACATTGGTCGCTCCTTACAATCTTCAACGCCGCCCGCGCCACCCCGTTGAAGAGAATTGTTTGGAGTTTGCGAGGAGGATGGCCCAGAACGTCGCCGAGATTCGCGCGCTGATTGGCTGGCTGCTTGCTCAAGGTTGCCCTTCCGTGGGGCTTCTGAGTTTTTCATTTGGGGGATGGGCTGCGGGATTAACTGCGTGCAGCGATGCACGTATTGCTGCTGTCGTTCTGACTCCGCCCGCCGTGGCCTTCCGCATGTTCTCCTCTTCTCCAGTCCTCTGGCTGCGGGTTCGGGAAACGCTCCAGACTCTAAGGCCGGCACAAGATGCAATGGATACGACCCGGCTAAATTTGATTTTATGCACTCCAGCCATCCCGAAGGAAAATATACTGTTGATTGAGGGACTGTATGATTTGTTCGGTGATCCGCAACTTATCGAGGAACTCTGGCAAAAGTGGGAACAACCTGAAATCTGGCGATTGCCTCACGGTCACATCAGTATGCTGTTCACGTCCGGTTTGACAGGGCGCGTGCTTCGCTGGCTGTCGCCGAGGTTGAAACCCGGACGAGAAAGCAACGTATGATCGCGCCGTTAGCACAATTGCATGACCATGGGTAAGACGTCTTCAGTCAATTCTAGGGAGTGCTCAGGTGCCAAGGCTCCGTTCACGGCGAGGATTGACACCCGCCGGCGAAGCTGCTGTATTCCCAGCGTTCCCGAATGCAACCTAACGCTTCCAAACCGGGCATGAGCCGGACTTTGCTCTCAAAGTTCTGTCCCTCGTTCTCCGTCCTGAAACCATCTGCACCATGAATGCATCCAACTCCTCTACACAGCTCTGTTCACCCCTGACACGCCGCCGTTTTCTCGCAGGCACAACTGCTTCGGTGGCCGCTTTGAACCTCTTCCCATCCATCCTGACTCAAGCCGAGGAAACAGGTCCCAGGCTGAATATCGGTTTGATCGGCTGCGGCGGCCGTGGACGCTGGATCGCGAATCTCTTCCTGAAATCCAACAAATACAAGCTGACGGCTTTGGCGGACTACTTTCCGGATAAACTGGAGGCGGCAGGAAAGCAATTTAATGTGCCGGAAGGCATGCGCTTTTCCGGATTGAACGGCTACCAACGTCTCCTCGAAACGCCCGTCGATGCAGTGGTAATTGAGACGCCGCCCTACTTCCATCCGGAACAGGCGGCGGCAGCCATTCAAGCAGGCAAGCATGTTTACCTGGCCAAACCTGCCGCAGTTGATGTCCCTGGTTGTCTCTCAATTGAAGCAACCGGTCGCACCGCCACCCAACGCAACCTATGTTTCCTGGTCGATTTCCAGACCCGCACTCACCAGTTGTATCAGCAGGTCATCGGCATGATGCATCAAGGAGCTCTCGGCAAGTTGATTGCACTTGAGGCGAACTACCATTGCGGTCCGACTTTTGACGACATCGATAAGCAGCTCCGTGATGCCCCGAACGACCCGGAAGTCCGGCTGCGCGCATGGGGGGTGAGCCGGCTGCTCTCCGGCGACGTCATTACTGAGCAGAACATTCATGCGCTGGATGTCGCATGCTGGATGCTCGGGCAGGACCCAGTTGAAGCCTGGGGAACCGGCGGAAAGAAGCGCGATTTCGTGGGCGATTGCTGGGATCACTTCTCTGTTGTTTACAAATTCCCCAATGATCTCTTGCTGACGTTTAACTCGCACCAATCAGGATTCGGTTACGATGACATCATGTGCAGGGCCTATGGAGAGCTTGGCACTATTGACACTCACTATTTCGGCACGGTAACCCTCCGCACCAAGGAAGAACGCATCTCAGCCGAGGTCGGCAGTCTTTACAGTAGCGGCGCTATCGCCAACATCGAAGCCTTCCACGAATCCATCATCCAGAAGAACTTTTCAAATCCGACGGTTGCGCAGAGTGTTCGGAGCAATCTCACCACCATTCTTGGGCGCACCGCAGCCTATCGCGGATCAACCGTCACATGGAAACAAATGATGCGCAAGAGCGAGGTCTTCAAACCGGATCTCAAGGGCCTCAAGGCCTGAGCAGCCAACTCAACGTAAAAACATCCGGCGGCCCTCAGCCCTGAATCGTCAGGGTCCGGGCTGTTTCACGAGAGAGCCTTTCCAGCCATCGACGCGGCTCCTTCAGCGCCTTGTCTTCACTGGTAAGATCCAGCAACCCTGCAGCCGTTTTAAAGACCCCGGAGTGTCGAACTCGGGCGTCGATCGCACCTCCCAGGCAGAGACAAGGAATCCGCCGCTTTTTGCATAGCTCCGCAAGCCTGCCAACCCCCTTCCCCATCAAGCTGGATGAATCCACCTTCCCTTCCCCAGTAATGACCAGGTCCGCCCTCTCAAGCTGCTTCGGCAGTCCAGCTAACTTTGCGAACGCTTCAAACCCTGGCTCCAGTTTGGCTCCTAGAAACGCCTGTAAACCGAACGACAAGCCTCCCGCCGCCCCAGACCCAGGTAAACTCGCAAGATCACACCCCAATCCATTGGCGACGACTTTGGCAAGACGGGCCAGACCCTTTTCTGCCAACGGGATGTCCTGAGGGCGGAGACCCTTCTGAGGGCCATAAACCCTGGTCGCTCCCTTCAGCCCCAACAACGGGTTTGTGACATCTGCGACAACTGTCAGGCGCTCGATTCCGAGCGAGGCAGCAGGTTTGCTGATCTTCCAGAGACGCGTCAGTTCGGGCCATTCCGTAATCATGGCTCCGCGGCGATCTCGAAAATCCCAACCAAGGCTCCGTGCCAGGCCAAACCCGCCGTCGTTGGTCGCACTTCCTCCCACACCGACGAGGCACCGCCGGGCGCCTGAGCGCGCAACCTCCGCGAGCACTCCTCCCAAACCGAAGGTATCGAGTTGGAACGGATGGTATTCCCCGTGGGGCAGCATGGCCAACCCGATCACAGAGGCCGATTCGACTATCGCTGTGCCATTTTCAGCGAGCCACCACGAAGCGCGGCATGGACGGTGCGCCGCATCAATCGTCATTACGCGCTTCTTCTTCGCGTTGAGCAACTGTCCCGTCACAATGCCAAAACCATCGCCCCCGTCGGACATCGGCAGCAAAGTCAGAACGTCCTGTGGACGCTCCTTTCTCCACCCGGAGGCAATTGAACCGGCGGCTTGCGCCGCAGTCAACGTGCCCTTGAACTTGTCCGGTATAATCAAAACGCGCAAAGCCATGGGATGCCAGCCTGAGCTCCATAACAACAAGCGTCAATTTGAATATTCCGTTCCATGTGTCATTATAGGGGCGAATTGTTACTATGAACAAACCGCATATAATCGCTTATCTGAAACCCACCTGCGGCTGGAGCCAGGGCGTCCGCGCCGCTCTCCGCAAGTATGAGCTCCCTTTCGAAGACCGTGACATTATTCGAGACCCCGCACAGCGCCAGGAAATGATCCAAAAGAGCGGTCAAAACCTGAGTCCCTGCGTCGAGGTTAACGGGCATCTGCTTGCTGACGTGAGCGGGGAGGAAGTCGAAAACTACCTGTTGGAACAAGGCTTGGTGCAGGCAACCGCAAAGCCTGCCGACATGCCGCTGAACCAGCCCTGTCCGAACGAGCTGCCGGTGGCAGAAGCCACCCCTGCTCGTTATTGAATCGAAAAATAAACTCCAAGGCGCACCGAACTGGTGCGCCTTTTTGTTTTCACGCCTCTTCACCGTCTTTGAGCCTCTCTGCCCCTGAGATTTAACATTGCCAGTCTTACCGCTCTGTACCAATGATAGCCCCGTGAAAACGGTTACGTCCGTATCGTCCATGCAACGGCTGGCCAAGCGCTGGCAGCAGGAAAAGGTGAAAATCGGCTTCGTGCCGACCATGGGTTATTTACACGAAGGTCATTTGAGCCTGGTGCAGCGGGCTCGTCAATTGGCCGGTCCCAAGGGTTGTGTCGTCGTAAGCATATTTGTCAATCCAACGCAGTTCGCACCGAACGAAGATCTCGCCAAATATCCTCGTGATTTTGCACGAGATTCGCGCTTGTGCCGTCAAGCTGGTGTCGATGTGATCTTCGCTCCGACGGCTGAGGAGATGTATCCGAAGCAGGAGGGCTCTGGATTCAGCAGCTACATCGTGGAAGAAGATCTCTCCCGCAGCATGGAAGGCGTCACCCGGCCTACCCACTTCCGAGGTGTAACCACCGTTGTAGGTAAACTGTTCAATATCGTTCTGCCCGATGTTGCGGTTTTCGGAGCCAAGGATTTTCAACAGGCCTCTGTCATTAAACGGATGGTGAGGGACCTGAATTTCCCTCTCAAGGTTGTGGTTGCGCCTACCCTTCGTGAGCCGGATGGGTTGGCCATGAGTTCGCGAAACAAGTATCTGGAGGGAGATCAGAGAGTCCAGGCCCTGGTGTTATCTGAAGCGCTAAAGCGCGCTCGCAGCCGCGCCCATTCTGGCAAATCAATGACCGCCGATAGATTACGAGGCGAGCTTGCCAAACTGATTGCTTCCAAACCAGCCGCGCGCCTTGATTACGTTGAGTTTTTTGATCCTGAGACACTGCAACCGGTACGCAAGATTCAGCCCGGCGTGCAGATGGCCCTGGCAGTATATGTCGGTAAAACCCGCCTGATCGATAACGCCAGCCTCTAACTATTCACATGAGAGAATTCGACTATTTGGTTCTGGGCAGCGGAATTGCCGGGCTGTCATTTGCGTTGCAGGTCGCGCCCCACGGGCGCGTAGCCATCATCACGAAGAAGGATCGCGCGGAGTCCAACACCAATTACGCGCAAGGCGGGATAGCTGCCGTCACAAGCAAGGAAGACTCGTTTGAGCTACACGTGCGCGATACTTTAGAAGCCGGAGCCGGGCTCTGCAAGGAGTCCGTTGTCCGAACCATCATCGAGGAAGGTCCACCGCGGATTGCGGAACTTATAGACCTGGGGATGCAGTTCTCCGAACGGATCATCTCTCCGGCAAACGGCACTAAAGAACTGGATCTGGGAAAAGAAGGCGGCCATTCCAAACGCCGGATTCTTCATGCGAAAGATGTCACAGGCAGGGAGATTGAACGCGCCTTGCTTGCCGCCGTTGCGCGTCAACCCGCGATCCAAATTTTCGAGAACCACACCGCAATCGACCTGATCACGAGCCAGAAACTTGGCTACGTGGGAACCAACCGCTGCCTGGGTGTGCACGTGTTGAATAATCTGTCCGGAGAGGTGGAGACATTCTCGGCCCCGGCCACGTTGCTTGCCACCGGCGGCTGCGGGAAGGTGTATCTTTATACTACGAACCCGGACATTGCCACAGGCGATGGCGTGGCCATGGCATACCGCGCTGGGGCAGCCGTGGCGAACATGGAGTTCATTCAGTTCCATCCCACTTGCCTCTATCATCCGACAGCCAAATCATTCCTCATCAGCGAGGCAGTGCGCGGCGAAGGTGGCGTCCTGAAATCCACCAGCGGCGTCGAGTTCATGGAGAAAGCGCATCCGCTCAAGTCATTGGCCCCGCGCGATATAGTTGCTCGCGCCATTGACAGCGAAATGAAACAAACCGGCGCGGATTACGTGCATTTGGATATTACGCATAAGCCGGCGCGGTTCATCATGGACCGATTTCCGAATATCTATCAGACCTGCCTTCGATTCGGTTTGGACATAACGAAGGACCCTATTCCAGTTGTGCCGGCAGCGCATTACCAATGCGGTGGGGTGCTCACAAATGTGGATGGCGAAACTGATATTCCCGGGCTCTTTGCGGTTGGTGAAGTGGCGTGCACGGGATTACACGGAGCCAATCGCCTGGCTAGCAATTCTTTGCTGGAGGCGCTGGTGTGTGGTAACCGGGCTGCACGCAAGATTCGTGAGAAACAACTGCAACCGGCTGGTTTTCCAATCCCACCATGGCAATCCGCAAAGGCCCACAATCCTGACGAAATGGTGGTAGTTTCTCACAACTGGGATGAAATCAGGCGCGCGATGTGGGACTACGTAGGAATCGTCCGCACAAACAAACGCCTGCAACGAGCCCAAAAACGGATCGCCAACCTGCAGGAGGAAATCCACGAGTATTATTGGGATTTCAAGGTGACTCGCGATCTGCTCGAGCTGCGAAATATCGCCACCGTGGCACAGTTGATCGTCGAGAGTGCCCTTCAGCGGCCCGAGAGCCGAGGGCTGAATTACAATCTCGATTTCCCCGAACCGAATCCTGAGTGGGCTCAGCGGGACACGGTTGTGCGCAAGAAGCCCTGACGGCGCTTGGACTGACACCGAATCTGGCCTTGCTCCAGGCGTTATCCAGCGCGCTGTCGTTCGCCAAAAAACGGTCGAAGAATCACAAAATGCGATTGCATCGCGATTGCAGAATTTCTTCAAATCTCGTAGCCGGCAGCGTGTCGCTGGCGTCTTAAGTATTGTTATGCTCGCACATACGCTGGGAACTCACTTGAAGGGCGCGGCTTCGAAGACAGACCGAAGCGCGGCTCCTGGCGCCGAAAACCAGCCGTTTCCAGCTCCGGCCCACAACGCCTTCTGCCCGCGATTTACGGTGCTTGAACACGACGATTTCTTCCGGGTTGTCGTTGTGCTTCATGCGAAGGCGGATCAGAACATCGAACAGCAACTCGCTTGCGTGCTGACACAGGTTAAAGCTCTGTTGCAGAGTTATCCTGGAGCCAGGGTCATCCAGCAATCAGCGTTCTTACACTCTATCCATGATCAGGCAGTCTGTGAGAAAGCCTTTCAACAGTTTTATGGTGATGAACCACCCGTAACCAGTTTCGTCTGGCAAGCCCCAGCAGATGGAAGCGCAGTGGCATTAGAAGTCTGGATTGTAGGCGGACCGAATGTGTATTTTGAACGTTTCGGAGCCAACACCCAAGCAGTTACCTGCGGCAAAGTCCGCTGGATTTACTGCACCGACTCTCACCCCGAAGTGGCTCAGAATGTTCATGCGGCGACTCAGGCAGGGTTCTCTCGTTTGATTAAGGAGCTACGGCACGCTGGTTCGGGCTTTGAAGATGTGGTCCGCACCTGGTTGTACCTTGGAGGGATTACCGAGGCAGATGGCGACAGTCAGCGGTACATGGAGCTCAATCGTGCACGCGCCGACTATTACCAAACGGTTCAATTTGGACAAAACTGGTCGCGGCCTCTTTCTTGTTCTCATTATCCGGCCAGCACCGGGATCGGGATGAATGGCCGTGGCGTCCTCCTGACGTGCCTCGCCCTGCAAAGCCATCGCGAAGACATCCTCATCCGGGCTCTGGAAAACCCGCAACAAACCCCTGCTTACGACTATAGTCAAGGCTACTCGCCTCAAAGCCCGAAATTCTCGCGCGCCATGGCGCTCCGCGTCGGCAAGAGTCTTACAACATGGGTTTCCGGGACCGCGAGCATTGTAAAATCGGAAAGCTGCCACTGTGGCGACATTTCTAAGCAAACGGATCAAACCATCGACAACATCGCTCACCTCATCAGCACCGAGAACCTCGCAACACACGGGTTGGGCAAACCGAGTTCTGGACTTGAGAGCATGGCGAAACTGCGGGTTTACATAAAAAACCCCGAAGATTACGCCGCCTGCCGAAGCATTTGCGAAAAACGGCTCCCGGCTGTTCCTATCCTCTATTCCATCGCTGACGTGTGCCGCCCGGAACTCCTGGTGGAGATCGAGGGCGTAGCCTTTACCAAGCTCTGATCCCGCCTTACCCTCGATCACAGGAGACCAGCACAGCCACCGGCAAAGTGCCGAAGGCGCTTCCGAGCGGGACGCTGCCCTCGAAAAACCGCATATCTGTCCCGGCCAGTACTTCGTTGAACTGTCCACCATGCAGCCAGGGCACATTCACTCGTGTATCTTTCCACACCGTCGGGCCAATAGGAGATCCCACGGATTTACGCAGCAGCGTGCAGGTTAACCGTGCCACGAGTACGAGTATGGTTTCCTCTTCTGAACGCCGGGCAAAAGCGATCACATGCTCTGCTGCATACCCTTCCGCTAGCAGAGGCTCATACGTGCCAGCTTCGAAGAGCGCTGCCTTCTCCGTTCTCAGGTGGAGCAAGCGCCTAAGCACATCGAGTTTGAGTCCGTCCTGAGTGGCTATTGTAGGTTCGGAACCTTCGCGCGATGAGGCGACACGCCGTTGCTGATAGTCAACAGGCCTCCTATTGTCAGGATCTACGAGGCTTAAATCCATGAATTCTGTCCCTTGGTAAATGTCAGGCACCCCGGGGCAGGTCAGCTTGAGCACCAATTGGGCTAAAGAATTGTGCATCCCGAAGAAAGCTGTGATTTTCTCGAAATCCTGGAAGTCGCTTAAGAATGAAACTGATTTCTTATCATCCAGGATGTGTTTCACAAACTGAGTAACGGCGTCTTCATACTTTTCATTGGGGTCAAGCCAACTGGTCTTTGCTTTGCTCTCCTTGATAGCTTTGAGGACATATGCACACACTCGATCACAGTAAATTGATCGATCTGCCGGGCGTCCAGCTAATGGCCAAGAACCAACCAGGGTTTGATAAATGAGATACTCGTCGTTGGGCGTGGGCGCCTCCTCACCATCAATTACGGCCCGCGCGTCCTTGTTCAGGAGGTGCCAGCGTTGAACCGCAGCCTCCCATTCCGGCGTGAGCTCGCTAAGCACGTTCAGCCGGGCGCGCACGTCCTCACCCCGTTTCGTATCGTGTGTAGCCGTCGCCAAGAGGCTATGTGGCCAGAGAGCCAACCGCTGCTGATTACTCTCATGAAACTGATCCACTGAGATCCCGAAAACATCTGGATCTCCCCCCACTTCATTCAGGGAGATCAGGCGGTTGTAATTGTAGAAAGCCGTATCTTCGAGTCCCTTCGCCATCACGGGTCCAGTAAGCTGCTGGAATCGCAGACGAAACTCCAAGGCCTCTTCAGAAAGCGCAGCACGTTCTTGGCTTGTTACCGTAGTCTGAGAGGGTCCCCAGCCTTGAAGCAGATCTTCCAGCCAGGTAAATGCGAGGGGATCAATTCGCTCAGCCCGGTATCGGCCTTTCTCAATTGCCTCGCGAATCCACTTTTGTTCCACCTCGGAGAGCTCCTGCGAACGGGAACTGGCGTAAGACCGGTAGGTTGGAAAACACGCTATGACTTCGAGCAGGACCCTCCGCAGGACCGAATAGGTCAGATCGCAGCCTGCCCTGGTCTTCTTTGCCAGCACCAGGAGCTGCCGGGACAGGGATGTCCATTCGCTAATGAGCAGTTCCTCAAGAACCCGCTTTTTGCTTCGGTAGATGATCTCGACGAGCGGTTCATGGAGGCCAGTGAAGTCCTGATAGATGCGGTCCATTTCTGCGCGTGCGGAGCTCGCGATAAAAACCGCGTTCACCTGGTTCAGAAAGTCGTAGCCTGTGGTCCCGGCGCATGGCCAATCAGATGGCAAGGTCTCCTGCCCTGTGAGAATCTTCTCTACAACCACGTAAAAATCGCCCGTGAGCGGCCGGGCGGATCGAGCCGCCTGCTGAACGGCTTGCAAGTAACCGGCGGGATCGCGCAAGCCATCCGGATGGTCAATACGCAAACCCGTCACGAATCCACGCCGCACCCAATCGAAAACCAGCCTGTGGGTAGCCGCAAAAACATCAGGGGATTCCATTCGCAAGCCGGCAAGCTGGGTTACATCGAAGAAACGGCGGTAGTTGAGCTCCTCGTTGCCAACCTTCCAAAAAGCGAGTCGATAATGCTGCTTTTGAATCAACTCGTGGAGTTCAGAAAACGAGTCGGTATGCCCAGGGACGCCGTTGAGAAGTCCGAGGGTCTCCTTCAACGCCCTGGGGAACTCCGGGAAAGACGACTGCCACGAAACCATCTGCACCTTGATCCGTTCGAATTCAGCGATGCTACCTTGAGATTCGGCAGCCGTTACTTCCAACAGATTTTCGAGCTCTTTTATCAACTCCGTTTCGGCAAGGGATTGGCACCGCTGAAGAACGTTCCTAAGGATGTCTGCGTAGGAGGGCAGCGAGACGGGTAGCTCACGATCATGGTACCGAATCACAAACCGGTTTCTGGCCCAATCCAGGCGAAGCTTGCCTGAGTGCAACGCACGAAAATAGTGGTCCTCAAGGATGGGGAGCAGCACTTTTCCCCTGCCCTCCGGGTATGGATTTTGCCAGTCTATATCAAAGTAACTAGCAAACGGTGAGGCAGGCCCATGTTCGAGCACGCTATGCCACCACGTGTTGCTTAAGTCGGCCCCCATATGATTGGGCACCATGTCCAGGAGCAGCCCCAACTTCTTTTCTTGAAGCGCCTCTGTGAACGCGAGGAAGGCCTCCGGTCCTCCCAATGCTGGGTTTACATGGTCGAAACTGCAAACATCATAGCCGTGCGTGCTGCCAGCACACGCGGTTAGAATTGGAGATGCATAGACATCTGAAACACCCAGAGCCTCGAGATAATCAAGGATTTCAGCCGCTTGAGCGAACGTGAAATCCTTGTTGAACTGCAGGCGGTAGGTCGCACGCGGCACGCGGTCAAAAACCCGGGTTGAAATCGCCGGTTCCATTGATTCAAGCCGCGGCGTGGACTTGCTCAGGGATGGGCAGCAGGTGTGTGACGTTGAAATGCAACTGTTCTCCAAGCCTATAGAAATGTAACAGCCATTCGCGGGCCTCAATGTCACCCTCCAGCGCTCGGCTTTGGTAGCTGGGAGCAATCTTCTTCAGAAGCTCCCACCAGAGGTTCTGGCCGCCGGCAGTATTCACGGCCAGTGGCAATTGGCGGACAAGCGACGCGAACTCCACAACCCGAGTCATTTTCTCGATATCAGACGGCTGCAATGCGACGTCGGTCATCACCGCGTCCAGCTTGGTCGTGATGGCGAAACTGATGTCTTGATCCAGCATTCTGCCCTGGCGCGACGCAGCGTCGCGGAAGATCTGTCCCAGGTGCTCAAGATCCAGCTCCGGTTCCTGCAGCGCCCGAACAATATTCTCACGCAACACGAAATCCGCCGCGGTTTCCAAAGCAGGTGGAAAAGGAGCATTGATGCTCTGCAGGAACTTCATCAGCGGACCGTAACGCTCGGAAATGAGCTGAAAGCGACGGGCCAGGTCTTCACGAGTGGATGCGAGAATCCCATTCAAGATCTTCCTCTGCTCATCCTTGAACAAGGACTTCAGGGAATAGATAGCTCCGACGAAGCGCTGGTCGATGATGCGGATCACCTGCGGAAAATCAGCCGTTTCGTAAGCCGCCTTTACCTCCTGGGCGGTTGTCTGAAAGGCCTCCAGAGAATCTGCCGGGCGAATCCCGCCGGTGACATTATGCTCGCCCATGTAGAGCATGGCGTACTCGAAGGATTCCGTTTCCTGAGTGATTTCGGAAATAATTCGAGTGCGCCCGATGACAAGCTTCGTCTTTCCGCTTTCCAACCGTTCGTTCTGCTCGTCCTGAAACGAGAACGAAAACACACGAATACTGTCCGGGTAACGGTTGAACAGAGAGCTGATTCCGTAATGCGCCACCGCCTTGCGCCAGTCAATCATGGCGGGCCGGACAAACTTTTCGTAAATCTGTCGTCCATCGCCGTGTTCGGGGATGTTGCTTTTTGCCTGTTCCAGACGCTCCAGAAAGCCTGGTTCGAGGTCGACACCAAGAACTTCTCTACCAAGCTGAAGCACTCGGGCGGCGTACTGAATCACCTGCACTGTCTCAATCCCGGAAAGTTCGTCAAAGAACCAACCGCAACTGGTATACATCAGCATGGCGTGGCGCTGCAACTCGAGGAGTTTCAGAGTACGCACCTGCTCCCCATCATTTAAATCACGGCGCGCCTGCTTGCGGAAGAATTCTGCCCGCGTCTCAGATCCTCGGTCCAGCATGACGGTGATGTAATCGTCACGCGCGCGCCAGGCATCGTGGAAGAATTCCCCGGCCTGCTGCTCGTATAACGGTTCGATCTGGTCTCGCAGCCAGTCGAGCGCATTTCTCAACGGCTCACGCCAGCGTTGATTCCAATCGCCGTGTCCACCGCTGTTGCAACCGCAGTCGCACATCCAACGGCCGACCCCGTGAACGCAGCTCCATGAGGATTTTTCATGGATCTGGGCTTCATACGCTGGCGGGTGTTTCTCGAGGTATTCGCCATAGTTGGTCAGCTTGGCGATATGATTACTCTCGATGTAATTCAATGCATACGCCAGTGCCATCTCACCATGCTTATGATGATGCCCATAGGACTCCCCGTCGGTGGCGATGTGGACCAATTGATCCCAGGGCCGCCGATCGCTGAAGGCACTTGTAAGCCGGTTGGCGAGTCGCTCGCCATTCACGAGCAAGCGCTCGAAAGCGACCGCCTGCGACACTGGGGCATCATAGAAAAAAGCTGCAATGCTCCGGTTCTCTGGCAACCGAATCGTATAGGCGCGCGTTGGATCGATTTGCCCTCCGTTGACATCCCGCCAATGCCGCTTCCCGATCTCTCGAGTCCGGGTGGCTTGAAAAGGAGAAAGCACCGTGAACTTGATGCCTGCCTGGGCCAGGACATCCAGGGTTTCAATGTCGGCCGCCGTTTCTGCCAGCCACATTCCTTCCGGTGGGCGACCGAAACGCGCCTCAAAATCGCGAACTCCCCAAATCACCTGGGTCAGCTTGTCGCGCCTGTTTGCCAGGGGCATTATCATGTGATTATAAACCTGTGCCATGGCAGAGCCGTGGCCCGAGAACCGATCACAGCTCACGCGATCGGCTTCCACAATAGCGTTGTGAACCAGCGGCAGTTTTTCTTGCATCCAGGCAAGCAAGGTTGGCCCAAAATTGAAACTGATTCGGGAATAGTTGCTGACGATTTCATTGATTTTGCCCTCGCCTCCGAGGATGCGGGCGGCGGAGTTTGGCGCGTAACACTCAGCAGTAATTCGTTCGTTCCAGTCGTGATACGGCATCGCTGAATCCTGGAGCTCAACTGATTCCAACCAGGGATTCTCACGCGGAGGCTGGTAAAAGTGCCCGTGGATGCAGATATATTTGTCCATAGTTTTCGAACCCAGTGGCCCCCCTGCCAAGGGAAACCAATCTCTGGGCGGCGCACGGTAGCGCAAGAACAGGAAAATAAAACTGGGGCGAGGACCGTAACTCTACATAAAACTCAACCCTCCTCTCGTGGGCGGCCTAGGCGTGGGTTGATTGGGGACCTTCAGGGGAGGAGTGTTTTCTCACCTCCCCCAACGCATGCAGAAATTCTGAGATCTGTGGATTGCGCTCTATCTCTTCCAGAGTGTGCTTTGATCGTCGGCGCCAATTAGGACGCTCAGGTCCCGTTCCAGGAGTATTCTGTGGTTCCAATTCTCCCCAGAGATCCTCCAGCGATAGCAGGATGACTTCCGCCGGACCGGCGCACAGCCATTTCAAACAGGCTTGATAAACGGATTCCAGGGAAGGTTCATCCTTAAGCCATCCTTCGGACTTTAGAAACCGCACCAGGTGCTCGTGCAATGTGGCGCGGGCCTTCCGAGCTTCGCGAAGTTTTTCGGGGCGCAGCAGGCCTAAGGCCGCCCGGTCATCGAGATCAGCACCCGTCCAATGAGCCGCGAAGGTCGGCATGTCATGCGTATTGACACTGGCAACAGCCTGCCGTGCGGGCGCGCGCAATGCCTCACGGGTATCCGGCTGCTGTTCGAACTGCAATACAAACATCCGCCGCAACTGATGACGGGCCATTGCTTCAGTGACTTCAGGCGGAACTGTTCCGAGGTCCTCCCCTACGATCATCGTCTTGTGCCGATGTGATTCAAGATTCACAATCGCGTGCCACTCGTCAGCCGCGTAACGCACGTACACACCATCAGCCGCCCCAAGCCCAGGGGCGGTCCAATATAATCGGTGCAATCCCATGACGTGATCGATGCGAAGCATCCCCGCATGTTTCATCTGAAAATTCAAATACTCACGCACGTAGGCATAACCTGTCTCCCGTATCCGTTGTGGATGCAATGGCGGGAACCCCCAGTTCTGCCCTTTGGTGAAGAATGAATCTGGTGGGGCTCCCACGCTTGCCGGAAATGCGAAAGCATCGCGCTCTCTCCACACATCAAAACCGGAAGCATGGACGCCCACGGGGAGGTCCAAATAGACATACGCAGCGCCGGGTGTTGTCCGATCCATCGCTTCTGAGATCTGCTCGTGAGCCAGCCATTGGGCGTAGGCGTGAGTCTGGGACACCGATTCGCGATAGTCCCCCGGTTCGATCCGACCGTTGTACAGGCGCGATTCCCATGACTGCCAGGATTGCTGGGAACGATCCATGGCGGCTCGAAATCGGGCGTAATCTTCCAATCTTGGGTGGTTTTTGCCATGAATCTCGAAAAGATCGCGGCGATGCGAAGGCTTACTGAAGAATGACCCGGAAAGCAGAGCAAGCACTTTGCCCCTCAACCGCATCCCTGCTTCGTAATCGATCAGTTTGGCGCAA
Organism: uncultured Verrucomicrobiota bacterium; assembly: GCA_942493075.1. Taxonomy (GTDB): domain Bacteria; phylum Verrucomicrobiota; class Verrucomicrobiia; order Limisphaerales; family UBA8199; genus JBBQYD01. The sequence continues at coordinate 3,501,617 of OW818681.1, forward strand.
CGAAGCTTCTGCAGATGCCTTTGAAACGCCGGGGACGCGATGTATTCCTGCGCTTCCCGGCATTGCTTCAACTCGGGCACTACAGTTAAATCGATGTAGAACTCATTCCAAAAGAAGCGGCTCAGGGGAGAATATGGACTTGGATCACGGATGGGAGGCCCGTAACCACCTGCCAGCAGCGGCGGGGATGAAACCGCCATGCCACCTAGTTTGCTGATGTGCCTTCGCAAGCGCGCCCAGTCGCTAAAATTACCCGCTCCCCAGCTATTCTGGGAGGTCAGAGCGTAAAGCGGACAGAAGGCGCCCCATCCCCGGGCATGATCGGGCGCATAGGCGGTCAGGGGTGCGGAAATAATCAAAGCTCGATGCACACGGTGACGCACCTCCAGTTCAAGCTGATGGTATCCCATGGGCAAGGGAGGTAACTCTAAGACCCGAGAGGTAAAGCGCTCACCGCCGAAACGGAGCTCATTCTTAATGCTTAATCGCGAAAACCGGCACTCCAGATTTTTGCTGGACCCATTTTCAAAGTGAAGCTTGCCGAAGACTGGAGCACTCTCAAGGGAACGCGGCAGTCGAAGGCTCACTCCGCACGGCCCTCCGTTCCAAGCCACAACCACAGGCTCCAGAGCTTGCCATGCTTTTCGCTCCTGCAAATCACGCAGTGCCTCCCGGCAAGCACGAGTGTTCTCAACGGAGTAACCCCACAATGGGATTAAAGCGCGCAAGGCATCAACTGTAGCCTCATGGCGCCCGCCGACCATGTCTGTAAACGACAACTGAATCCCACATTGAAGAGCGATTTGCCTCAGGAGCTTCTGTTCGACGCGCTCGGGACTCGCCTTGGATCGCTTGGTAATCTCCGGTTCGCCGAGGCTGCGCCGCCAACCCGGCACGGCCGAACGCCGCCATGGCGGCATGCCTTTTTCACGAAATCGATCCATAGGTTAGGCCGAGGCCATTTCTGGCCGGTTTTGCGCCGCGGTGCTCCGGCCTACCCCCATCAAGTGCAGAATTGCCTCCAAGGGAATCTGCAGCCAGCGTTCGCGGTAGGTTAATTCGTGCCGAAGCTCGTAGATGGCTTTACTGAGCAAGTGTGCATCGAGCAGGATTGCCGTTTCGGCGGGACTTGCCGGCAGCAACCCGGAGCCCTCCATTCGTTTCAGATAGGCCCGCATGAAGGCAGCGCTGACCCAGCGATGCCAAAACAGTATCCAAGGCTCCATCTGGGGCATGTGTTCCTCTTCGATGGCGCCTTGTTCGAGTTGATTGAAGACGGAGGCGTGCGCTGCGAATCCGAAAGAACGGATCATGCCCGCCACATCACGCAAGGGAGAACGCTTAATGCGTCTTTCTCCCAAGGGTCGGGTGGATTCCCCTTCAAAATCTATGACGATGAAGTCCTTTCCTGTGTGCATCACCTGCCCCAAATGATAGTCACCATGGCACCGGATGCGGACTGTTTGGATTGGTGCCGCATAGACCTGTTTCAGCCGCGCCAGGATGTCCCGCTCCATTGCAAGGACCTGCGCTGCCAGCTTCTGGGTTCTCCCTGGCAATCCGGGGAGTTTGAGTTTCAGCTCTCCGAACGCGCGCACTACCAGATTCCTCATTGATTGATAAAGCCCTCGTTGATAGAAGGGGGTGAATGGCTCGGGTGCAAAATCCGCGTGTTCCTGATCTTGCCCCAGAATGCAATGCATCTCGGCAGTGCGTACAGCCAGGAGCTTGGCCGCCTCGATGTAGGTTCCAGCCAGGCTCACAACATCTGGAGGCAGGCTGGTCGCTGCCAGTTCCATGAACGTCCCCGGCACTTTCAAAAGGCTGACAATCTCTTCCTTCGGTGACGAACGCACCCGATCGAAATAACGGCTTAGCGTGTCGATTGTAAAATCCCAGCCATTCTTCGCCTGCGGAAAGTACCTGTGCAATGTTCCGACAACGATCGGCTCGGAACCGGGGCGCTGGTACTCGACGCTGCCAACAAACGGCACAACGTTCGCCGCACCATGTTCAACCATGAAGCGTCCCAGTTCCACCTCAGGATGGGGGCCAGGCTCCAAACGCCGGAAAAGCTTCAGGATGAGTTGATCTCCGAAAATGATCGAAGTGTTGCTTTGGTCTGCGCGGCAGAGAGCCGCAGCAGAGCCATCGTCCGGGAGAACGGATTGATCGGGCATGCGCCAGCCTCTCAACTCTCCTTCTGATCCCGCTTGCATGCGTTGTTGAGCAATCAATCCCAGCAAGGCCGAGGAGGTTTCACAGTTCCCGGAGGCGTCATAGAGCAATCCCTGGCGGCCCGAAGAGAGAATCCGCAATGCACTAATGACGAGGTTTGGCTGGTTAGTCTGTAAGCGATCGGCTTCATCGCCGGTCGCATAGCCCAGTGGCATCAGGTATTCCTCGTTCTCTCCGTTGGTATGCTCGACTCCGAGGATCAGCAGGAATCCCGCACGCCCCACCGTATCCAACGGTATGATTTCGCGGATACGCACTGAAGCGACGTCACCCTTTTGGGACTGAAACCAGCGGCGGAGGCGCAAATAGCCACCGAGTCGATTCTCCAACAACCCCACGCCAGGCTGGGCTAAGGCCTCTTCCCAGGATTTCGCTGCAAGCAGGGGTTGTTGACCAGTGGTATTTGCCCTGGCCTCTTCACGCCCTGAAACCGGTTCCAGTGAAAACCACATCGCGGAGTGTGGCCCCAGGGTGAGATAAAACGGCTCGGATGTTATCTGGGGAAACTCGGTGCGACCGAACAGTTCAAGCGGCACGCATGAAGCATAGGCGCTCAAATCGAGCCTCGCTGGTTGCGCAAAGCGCGACAGGTTGGCCACCACGAGCACCGTCTCGAATTCCAAGCTCCGTATGAATGCGAGGATCTTGCGATTCTCGGGCTGCAGAAACTCCAGTTTGCCGCTGCCGAACGCTCGAAAACGCTTTCTTAAAGTGAGAACGCGCTTCATCCACCACAACAAAGAATTGGGATTCCGCTGCTGAGCCTCAACGTTGACCGCCTCGTAATGGTACTCTGGTTCAAGACTGACAGGCAGGAACAGAGCCTGCGGGCTCGCCCGTGAAAAACCGGCATTCTTGTCCGAACTCCATTGCATTGGCGTGCGCACCCCGTTTCTGTCTCCTAAAAAAATGTTATCTCCCATCCCGATCTCGTCCCCGTAGTAGATAACGGGGGTGCCGGGAAAAGAAAGCAGCAGCAAATTCAATAGCTCGATTCGCTTGCGATCATTGCCCAGCAAAGGAGCCAATCGCCTTCGGATCCCGAGGTTAATGCGAGCCTTCACGTCGTGCGCGTACATCCGATACATGTAGTCGCGCTCCTCATCTGTCACCATTTCCAAGGTCAGCTCATCATGGTTTCGTAAGAAAAGTGCCCATTGGCTGGTAGGCGGAATGGCAGGAGTCTGCTCCATGATATCGACAACTGGCACGCGATCCTCCATACGAACGGCCATAAACAATCGGGGCATCAGAGGGAAATGAAACGCCATATGGCATTCATCCCCTTCCCCTCCTCCGAGATAGGCAACAGAGTCCTCAGGCCATTGATTCGCTTCGGCCAATAACATGCGATCCCCATACTTTTGATCAATGTGGGTTCTTAACAGTCGAAGAAAGGCGTGGGTCTCAGGCAGATTCTCGCAAGAAGTCCCCTCTCGCTCATAAAGATACGGCACGGCATCCAGGCGCAGTCCATCGACCCCCATGTCCAGCCAGTAATCCAGTACTTTGATTAATTCCTGGTGTACGAGAGGGTTGTCGAAGTTTAGATCGGGCTGGTGCGAATAAAACCGGTGCCAGAAATGAGCCTTCGCGATTGGATCCCATGTCCAATTGGATAGTTCGAAATCCCTGAAGATGATGCGAGCTGATTTATAACGTTCCTGGGTGTCACTCCAAACATAGAAATCTCGCAATGGATCACCGGGGCGTGCACGCCTGGCGCGTTGAAACCATGGATGCTGATCGGATGTGTGATTGACAACCAACTCCGTAATGACCCGCAGATTACGCGCATGAGCAGCGTCCAGAAACTCTCGGAAATCGCGCAGAGTTCCGAAGATTGGATTTATCGAGTAATAATCCGCTATATCGTAGCCATCGTCCTTGAGGGGCGACGGATAGAACGGCAGCAGCCAGAGGGCTGTGACCCCTAGATCATGGAGGTAGTCCAATCGCTGCGTCAGCCCGCGAAAATCTCCGATCCCGTCTCCGTTGCTATCCTGAAAAGCACGGACATGTAACTCGTAAATAACTGCATTCTTGTACCACAGTGGATCCCTGCTGTCTTTGGATAGCTTCGAATCGGGCATGGTTTGCTCCTGACGTTCCACTTCAGCCAAGTTATACCCTATCGCTTGAGGTCCGGCTTGTGGGGACAGTGCCCCAACATAGGGTTGGATGCATGGTCTCTTTACCTGTTTTGCCCCAGTTTCGTTTCCGAGCAAGAACCGCACACTGGGATGAGGAGGTTAAAAACGGGAGGTGGGTGGCCTTGAATGTGATCGCTGCGAGGCTGATCCCTCCCGGTAAAACTCACATGCCCCACATCCAAAGCTACCTGCCATTTGGCAATCTCAATGTGCTCGCCGTCATTCTTGGCGGAGGCAGAGGCACGCGCCTGTTTCCACTGACGAAGGATCGCGCCAAACCAGCGGTTCCGCTGGGAGGGAAGTACCGAATAGTCGATATTCCCATATCCAACTGCATCAATTCAGGCCTTTCCCGAATCTACCTGTTGACCCAGTTTAACTCCGCCTCTCTGCACAGGCATATCTCCCAGTCCTATAAGTTCGACCATTTCACGGGAGGTTTTGTCGAAATCCTGGCTGCGGAACAAACCCTGGGGGATGACTCCTGGTATCAGGGAACGGCCGACGCGGTATTCAAGAACTTCATCCACTTCCAGAACACCCATTTCGACTACATGCTGATTCTGAGCGGGGATCAACTCTATCGTATGGATTATCGGAGCATCATCGGCCAGCATGTGATCAGCAAAGCCGACGTTACCGTCTCGACCATTCCCGTCCCCCGAAAGGACGTGCCGGGCTTCGGTATCATGCGGATGGATAAAGATTACCGCATCACTTCGTTCGTTGAGAAGCCCAAAGACCCCGTGGTGCAGGACGAATACCGGCTCCCGAAGGAATTCTATCCGAGTCTTCAAATGGATTCACAAGAAGACCTGTTCCTGGCTTCAATGGGTATTTATGTTTTCAATCGCGAAGCATTATTCGAACTCCTCCAGGAGTCTGAGCATGACTTCGGAAAGGATGTCATACCTGGAGCGCTCCAAACCCACCGGGTGTGTGCCTATATTTTCCAAGGCGCGTGGGAGGACATTGGCACCATTCGCAATTTCTTCGAGTGCAATCTGGAGCTCACTTCCGAGGTGCCGCGATTCAACCTCTATGACATGACGGCGCCTGTGTTTACCAGGCCGCGTTTCCTGCCTTCATCCAAAATAAATGGAGGCACGATAGAGCGCTCGTTAATCGCGGAGGGATGCATCATTAACCATGCCATCATTCGAAACAGCGTGCTTGGTCTTCGAGGAATCGTTGGCAAAGGCACAGAACTCAACCGCACTATCGTGATGGGGGCCGATTTTTATGAAGCTCAGGAGTCACTCGAATATCACGACAAGCTGAACCAACCCAGAATTGGGATCGGTTCAAACACCCGGATCGAAAACGCGATCATAGATAAGAACGCACGGGTAGGTGACAATTGCGTGATCTCTCCAGCCGAAAAGCCGAAAGATATGGACCATGAACTGTTCTATATCCGGGATGGGATCGTGATCATCCCCAAGAACAGCATTGTCCCGCACAACACTGTCATTTAGGACTCGCGTTAGGAATGTCCCTGAGTTCGTCTACGGCTGGCGGACACGATAGTACTTGCGAGCCCAGTTGGTTGGCGAGATATCCCAATCCGTGAAATAGAACGGCATCACAGGAGCGTTCGTGGTGAATAACGGGTTCCAAGACCCGGGTGCAAGATTCGTGCTGATCTCAATCGTCAGCGGTTTATCCAAGGCGGCTCCTTCCACCCGCCACGTAAACTGCAGGTCCGGGAGGGATGAAATGACCTGCACGCCTTTTTCATCGTCAGCTACGATAATCCTGTTGTCACCCATGCCCACGCTGCGAGCGTAGCCGGGTGTTTCATGCTGCATGATCAGGCTAGGCTGTGTTGGATTCTTGATGTCGAGAATGGCCACTCCCTGGTCGTAATCGGCTACACAAGCCTGGTCGCCGACAATCGCGACTCCCTGGGCCTGGCCACCGGTAACGAAGAATCCTATGCGCTCGGGGGCCGTAGAATTGACAACGGAGAATATCTGCAAACCGGCTGTGGAATCCGCCACATAGGCCGTTTGATCTCGGACGATCACTTCGAAGGCATAGCCTAGCGTGTCAAATCCGCCGATCCGGACAGGATTGGAACGGTTCGTAACCGAAACGATCTGGAATCCAGCCGTTGCATCAGCCAGATAGGCAAGGTTGCCGACAACACATACCTTCAACGCAATCCCCGGGCTGTCATAAGCGCCTGATGCAACTGGTTCGGCCGGGTTCGCGAGCGAAAACACCCGTAAACCGGAAGATCCATCCGCCACGAAGGCGTGTGTCGCATCCACCGCCACGCCGTTTGCAGTTCCAGGAGTATTGACTGTATAAAGGAGCAGCGGCGCAGCGGGGTTGGTAATGCTGATGACTGAAAGTCCGGCATCGGAAGCAGCTACGTACGCGTAGTCGCCGGCCAGTGCTATTCCGAGGGCGGCCCCGGGAGTGTTACAGCCTCCAATGCGTTCCGGAAACATGGGATTAGCCAGCGAAAGAACCTGCATTCCCGCGGATCGATCCGCAACAAAGACCAGGTCACCCCGCAGCGCAACAGCCACCGAACTGCCTCTTACGTCGAAGCTCCCGACTCTGACCGGCGAAGCGGGCGTGCCTACGAAGATAGCTTCGACCCCCTCGTTTTCTTTGCCTGCCGCACCCGTGCAAGCAACAAACACATAACCGTTCCGGGCGGCGACCTTCTCGGCCATCCCGCCTGTAGAGAAAGTTCCAGCCAGCACTGGGGCCGCAGGATTGGCTATATTAAAAACCCTCAATCCGCCTGCTTGCGCTGCCGCGAATGCAAATCCGTCCTGGACATCTATGCCCTGAACAACACCGCCAGTGACCGCAATGGACCCGATTTTTACGGGAACGGCTGGATTGGTGACACTCAACACCTGGATGCTGTTCCCGTCGGCTACGTACAAGTTGTCTCCTGATAGAGCAACGTCGTAGGCGAATCCGGGGGTGTTGAATGCTGCCAGTCGAACCGGAGCAGCGGGATTCACGATCGAGAAGATCTGCACCCCAGCGTTGTAATCGGCAACGTAGAGATATTCTCCCCGGAGAGTGACTGCGTAGGCATTGGTGGACTTGTGACCACCCACCACGACGGGCACGGCAGGGTTCGTGAAACAAACCACGGTTAGCCCATTATCTCTATTGGCCAAAAACGCATAATCACCAGATACCGCCACATCATACGTTGAACCACTGACAGCACATCCCCCGACAGTGCGTGGCGCGCTCAGGTTTGTCACACTGAGGATTTGCAAACCAAAATCCTGGTCCGCTACAAAAGCATAATCTCCGGCGACAAATACTCCTCGCGCCGTGCCGCCTGTTTCAGCGCCGCCAAGTCGTGTGATGTTGGTCGGGTTCGAAATGTCCAGCACCGCGAGGCCGCCGGCGCCTAAACCAACGAACGCCAGATCGTTGGTGATGAAAAGATTGTATGGGCGGCCCCGGGTTGTGTCGGGCCACTTCCCGTTCCCGATGGTCTCCAGGCGTATCGCGCCGAAAGCTGTAAAAGTGAGCAGACATTCTGCCAGGAGGAAAAGTCCCGCGGCACGGCTAAAAATGAAGGTTGAAGCGTTCATAGTGTACAGCTAGCAATCGGTTTGATTCTGATTCCCTGCGAAGTCAAGTCAAGTAGGAATCGGCATTGGACTCTTAAAATCTTTAAAAGACGAGATCGGCATGGGGTTACTGCGGCTCTATCGGCGCAAGAATTTCGCCACGGCCTCTGTGCGAGTCCGGACCTGAAGTTTTTCATAAATCCGCCGGATATAGGTGTGCACTGTCTCGTAACTAATACCCAGTTTTTCGGCGATTTCCTTGTAGAGGAACCCTTGGCTAAGACAATCCAAGACCTCCTGCTCGCGTTCGGAAAGATTCTCGGTCGGCTGCTGGGAAGGACCCACCTTCTGAAAGGACTGGGTTACCTTCCGCGCAATGTGGGTGGTCATTGGGGAACCACCCCGGCGAACTTCTCGAATAGCTTCGAGCAACTCGGCGCTCTTAGTCCGTTTGAGCAGGTAGCCTGCTGCTCCTGCGGCCAGAGCGTTGAAGATGTTCTCCGTGTCTTCGTAAACGGTCAACATCACTACCATAATGGAGGGCGCGACCTGTTTCAGTTTTCGAACACACTCGACGCCATTGATCCCAGGCAAATTGATATCCATCAACACGACCTCCGGGCCATCTTTGGGCAAGGCTTCCAGAGCGGCCTCCGCAGTCCCATAGTGGCTGACGCAACGAAACCCCTCAGCCCGGTTGATCACCTTGGCAAGGGTCGTACGCAACTGCTCATTATCCTCCACGATGGATACTGTTATTGGCATATCAATGATGAATCACTGGCGCGCTTAAACGGACGATCGCACCACCACTGGCAGCCGGTTCCAGTGCAAAACTTCCCCCCACGTCCTCCATGCGTTTTCGCATATTGCGTAATCCATTGCGCCGCGCGGCCGCTTCTGGATTCAAGGTGCCCAAACCCTTTCCGTTGTCTTCAATCTCAAGAGTAAACCGGTTTGGTTCCAGATTCAATCTCACGATCGCCGCTGAGGCCTTTGCATGCTTAACGACATTCGTGATGGCCTCCTTGGCTGCGAGAAACACGTTATGCCGCAACTCCGGGCTGATCGGGGTGTTCGGAATCTGTGAGGGCACCTCCAGCCGATATTTCAATCCTGCCACTGCCAGGTAGTCCTGCGCATACTTGCATATGTAATTGAGCAACGCATCAAGCGTGTCGTTCGAGGGATTAACAGTCCACACGATTTCATCGAGGGCCCTGGTGGTTTCCAAAGCGGTCTGGGAAATTTGGCGTGCATGGGTTTCCACCTCATCCGGCAAATCCTTATCGGCCTCGAGCATCTCGCCTATCAAAGAGACCTGAGTAAGGCTTGCGCCGACCTGATCATGGATATCACGCGCTATGCGGGCGCGTTCATTCTCCAGGGCTTCCTTCTGACGCAACTCCGCTACTTGCCGCTGCAGCCGCTGCGTGGAGATCAGATGCACGACAGCGATCAGCACCCCGATCAGCAGCAACCCTGAGCCGGTTAAAAACCACCACGTGAGCCAAAACGGCGGCAGCACTTTTAGCTTCACCGTAGCGGGCTGCATATTCCAGACGCCATCCTGATTCCCAGCGAGAACCTCGAATGTGTAATCACCCGCCGGAAGCTTCGAGTAATGCGCGGCGCGGAAACGTCCGTCCTTAACATTCCAGGCTTTTTCGAACCCGCCCATGCGGAACTTGAATCGCCCTTTTTCCGGAGCTGCGAGGTTCAAGCTGGCGAACTCAATATCCAGGGTCTCCCTTCCAGCAGGAATCACAACGGCATTGGTGAGAGGCATCCTCAGTCCATCTGACATCTGGGGCTGTCCGTCCACCAGGACCATCTCGATCAGCACCGGAGGAGGGTTGGTGTTTGTGACGATTTGCCTGGGATCGACCTCCGCCAGGCCTTTGATCGTGGGAAACCAAAGCTGTCCGCTCGCCGTTTGGCAAGCGGCTGGTTGTGAGCCCTGCGTGCACTCCCCCGCAGGCAAGCCGTCCGGCTTTCCGTATGTGCGGCAGTAAACCTCGTTGGTCGAGCCGGCAGCCAGCATGTCCAGATCGCGCTTGGCTACTCGCATCAAACCAGCATTTGAACCCAGCCAAAGATAGCCGAGCCCGTCGTCGAGAAGGTAAGCAATGTAATTCCCCGCCAGTCCTTCTGACTTGCTGACATGAGTCCAACGACCCTCTGCGAAACGCCCCAGTCCACGAACCGTCCCGACGTAGAGAACCCCTTCTTTGTCGAGGAGCAAGGATGTCACATGATCGTGAGGCAGGCCGTTCGTTCTGTTGTACACCTCCACCCTGCCCGGACGCAGTCGCACCAAACCACGCGCACTAGTCCCAACCCAAATGCCGTTTTCGGCGTCCTGAACCACCGCCTGAATGGCACTATTCAAAGGAGCATTCGTTTTGATTTCCCACTCCAGTCCATCCCAGCACCCGAGGCCGTTCTGTGTGCCTGCCCAGACGCGTGACTGCCGATCGAGGTAAAGCACGGAAACATGTGGATCAAGCGCCTCTGTGCCGGGCGCCGGAATGAATCTGCCGGCGTCGAACTGCAACAAGCCACCTCCGTATGTGCCTGCCCACAGCCGCTGATCGGCATCCACCATGACGCTGCGCACGTACAAATTCGGCAACTCCTGGTGATTGGTGAAGCGAAGCAGTTCAGTCCCTGTCCAGCAAGCGGCACCACCCCCATTGACCCCAAACCATAGACGGCCCCACTTATCCTCGGTGGTTGATTGTACGGTTTCGTCCAAGGTCGGAGCCAGAGTGCGGAACACCTGCTTCCTAACCCGGTTCAATCCGCCGCCATCGGTGCCGACCCATAGAGAACCTTCACGGTCGAAAGCCAGGGAAATCGCGAAGTTATGAGAGAGCTCCTCCTTGGTGGGCTCCACAGCATGATGTCTTCTGAAAATACGGGTCCATTTTCCACCGCCGCTGTGCCAAAACACTCCCTCGCCGTAAGTACCTACGACCAGATTGCCCGCCCCATCCTCGCAGGCGGTCGCCACACCTACGTTTTCAGACCAGGGATACTTACCCAGGCTTTCAACCACTGCCCCATTGGCTCGGCGCACAATCTGGCCATCCGCAATCTCCCAATGCCCCCCCAGGCGGCTGCTCAAAATGAACTCAAGCTTGCGCTTGATGCTCACTTCGTGTGCGATCACCAACCCTTGAGAACCGGCAGGGGCCGGGTCCAGCGCCGCCAGGCTCCAATCCGTCCCAACCCAGAGCAACCCTTTTTCGTCTCCAGCCAGTACGCGAGTTGCACCTGCGCCTCCCGTGCCCACATTCCAAACATCGACTCGTCCGCTGTTGTATCGGCACAACTGCCCATCAGCGGTGTAAAGCCATACAGACTTGTGCCGATCCTCCGTAATTGACAACAACCTCCCACTTCGTGAGCCGCGGCCTATATCCAGGCCTGTGACCCTTCCGTTCTTGTTCACGAGGACCACCCCTCCCGTCTCGGTGCCCAGCCAGAGGTTGCTATCCGAATCCTCAAATACCTTTATGATCCGGCTGTCTCCCAAGCCCGAGGTGTTACTTTCGTCAAAGACTTTGAAACGCATGCCGTCAAAGCGCACAAGACCGTTCAGCGTTCCCAACCACAAGTAACCATCCCGCGATTGCATGACAGAAATCACGGAGTTCTGGGGCAGCCCCTCGTCCGTTGTCCATTTATCCACGGTGAATCCACCGCCAAAAGCCTGAGGGGCCAGGCTGATCAGAAGGATCATCAGCCACCCAAAAAGTAGATTGGCAGGTCGAGACATGTTGCAGGGACAGCTTGCCTGCACGGGAAACGGGAATCAATCCTCCAGACGGACGCTACGGAAGCTCAGCTCACTGAATTCTAGCTCCGCTGCCTTGGGGGAGAGCTGCGCGGTTTTTCCACAGGCGGCGGGCCTTTCTTGGTTCCCACGAAGGCGTAGCGCGCGTGGGTAAGGCCGTTCACAATCTTATCGAAGTAATAGCGCAAACCGGTGGAGGTCGTGACACGGAAAGACTCCATGGGCAAGGCTGCCTGCCTGAAAAATTCCTGGTAATCCGAAAGGCTGTAGTAGCGCTCATTGATGCCGGTCTTGAGCAGTTTTTCGAGCATCCGTGCGCGAGATTTGATCCGAACGAGCGGCCAGACCGGCTCACGGATTGCCACCAGCCTTCCGCCGGGCTTGAGGACTCGCTTCGCTTCTCGCAAGACCTGAACAATGTTCGTGGCGCTGTGAAGGACGCCGGAGCAAACAACAAAGTCGAAATGATTTTGGGGAAAACCAAGCGAGTGAAAATCGGCCGGCATGCGTGTGATCTTTCGCTCCTTGGCGTTGAGCATCTGGAACACCTTTGGGGCGTGCTCCTTCAAGATCCTGGGCGAAAAATCAGTGGCGATGACCTCAACCACGCCTGGCAGCTTGGACAATTCGGCAGCAAACCATGCACCGCCGGAGCCAATCTCGAGAATGCGGCCACGAAACTGGATTCCACATTCGTCTTTGAGGAATGGGACGAATCGCGGGAACTCTTCCTTAACGGCTTTAAGCCACTCCTGGTTGAATTCCTGCTCGAGCCGCGCATCCGTTTCACGCACGGCTAGCAACCTTTCGTGGGTATACCTCGAAAGATGGTGCGGGTTCTCCTGGTATTTGGATTCTGCCGATTTCAAAACTGCGATTCCAGACTAATGGCGCAGCAAGTGGAACGCAACTCCTAGACACATTTCTGAGAAAATTCGCGACCTAAAGAACCGCGGAGACGGGCTGCCCCCCGCTCACACGAAACGCTGGGCTGTGTCGCCAGGAATGAATTCATGATTGGAGTGATGCATAAAGTTGCACAGGAGCCTGGGAGTTTTGGCCACTTTTATTTGACACAACATTCGTGGAAGTGTTACTCCTCCTTTCCCAATGGGGGATGCATCCCTATCCAATTCGCCGCAAACCGTCCCGACCCGACGAAACCTTTTTCGTTGGTTCGCGACAGGCAAGAACGCTCCGGCAGTTACTGATCCCGCCAGAGTTGACGAGCTTTACTGGCGGAATCGCATGTCAGTGCTTATCGCGATTACCTGCGGCTATGGTTTTGCGTATACGTGTCGCCTGCCCTTATCCGTGATGAAGAAACCACTCCTTGATGAAGGAGTGTTCACGGCTGAATGGCTCGGCATCATCGGTTCTGGATTTTCCATTGGCTACGCGCTAGGAAAGCTGGTCAATGGCTTTCTGGCCGACTACGCAAACGTGCGCCGTTTCTTTGCCTTCGGCGTGCTCATGTCAGCATTGATCAATCTGGCGATGCCAGGCCTCGCCTCACCCTGGTTCTGGGTTTGTCTATGGACGCTCAACGGCTGGTTTCAAGGGATGGGCTCGCCGTGCAGTGCTGTTTCTCTCGCTAACTGGTTTAGTGCGCGCGAGCGCGGCCGCTATTACGGCATCTTCAGCAGCTCTCATTCCCTGGGCGAGGGGATTACCTTCGTTATCAACTCGCTTCTGGTGGCCAGTCTTGGATGGCAGGCGGGCTTCGCCGGTCCAGGTTTCTTCTGCATCCTGGTAGCGGTTGGAATCCTGCTTCTGCTCCGGGACCGTCCAGAGACCATAGGCCTGCCGCCTGTTGCCCAATGGCGAAACGACCATCCCACGCCCACTCCCGATGCGCTCCCACCAGAAACCACTCAGAATCAGTTCGCCGCGCTCCGGATGCCTGCCATGTGGATACTGGGCTTGGCAAGCGCGTGCATGTACGTCAGCCGCTATGCGATCAATAGCTGGGGCATGCTTTACCTCCAGGAGCACCACGGATATTCACTCCTTGAAGCCGGCACCCTCCTGGGCCTCAACACAAGCGCGGGGTTGGTGGGTTGCGTGGTTTACGGATTTGTATCGGATAAGTTCTTCAATGCCCGGCGCCCTCCTGTGACACTCATCTTCGGCGTGCTGGAAGTGATCGCGTTGGTTTTGATCTTTTACACCCCGAAAGGGCAGCCTTGGTTGCTATCCGGTGCTTTTATTCTCTTCGGTTTCACGCTGAGTGGGCTCCTGGCGGTGCTCGGTGGCCTCTTCGCCATGGATATCCTGGGCAAACGAGCGGCAGGCGCTGCGCTCGGATTCATTGGCATCCTGAGCTATTTAGGCAGTGGTATCCAGGAATGGGTCAGCGGGCGGCTCATCCAACAAGGCCTCACTACCGAGACCATCACCAAAATCAACGCGCAAGGGGAAGCCGTGACAGCCACTGTCAGGCACTACGACTTCACATCTGCAATCAGCTTCTGGATCGGAGCATCCGTGCTCTCAGTGATCCTGGCAGCCACTCTGTGGCGGGTCAAAACGAAGGAATAATTATATGCAACAATCAATCACTCAGCTTCGATCTCAGACGTTCTCTCGACGGGCGATGCTTAGGCTGACCCTGTGCGCGACACTGGCTCTCGGGCTTGCGCTCCCGACACTCGCAGCGCCCTCCAACCTCAAACGCATCCGCAAGGAGATCCTCAACCCAGCAGGAAGGCACGTGCTCGTCACGGCCCACAGGGGCCTAAGCGGCATTTCAACGGGCGCCCGAGAGAAATATCCTGAAAACTCGCTGGAAGCCTTTGCCAACAGCATCGCTCTCGGCGTTGACATGATCGAGGTCGATGTGCAGAAGAGCAAGGATGGTCACCTGATTCTGATGCATGACAAAACAGTCAATCGCATGACGGAAGGCAAAGGGGCTATCGCCGATCTGACGCTGACTGAAATCAAATCCCTAAGGCTGCGGACTGGCGTAGGCGGCACCAACGCCCCGTTGACCGAGTATCAGATTCCCACGTTGGAGGAAGCTCTGATCCTGATCAAAGGGAAGTGCCTCATTAACCTGGACAAGGTCGGGTCCATGGTACCGGAGTGCCTGGAACTACTGAAGCGCACTGGGACAACTAAGCAGGCTGTATTTAAATCTGGTTACAGCGCTGAACGATGTGCGAAAGATTACACACACTTGAATCCGCCAGTGCTTTTCATGCCGATCATCTTTCATAAGGAAGATTGGCAACAAAAGGCGGATCAAGGCTGGGCGCAGCTTGAGCCCTATTCACGCTTGCTTCGCCCCTGCGCTTTCGAACTGGTCTTCACCTCGGCGGATGATGAGTTAGTTTCATCTGAAACGGCGGCAAAAATCCGCAAAAGTGGTGCGCGGATTTGGATCAACACCCTCTGGGAAAGCCAGGCGGCGGGCCGGACCGATGCGGCCGCGCTGCGTGATCCGGATGCCAACTGGGGCTGGGTGATCTCCCGCGGCGCAACCATCATCCAAACAGATGAAGCCGAGCGGTTGCTCCAATATCTGCGTTCACGCAAATTACATTGGTAAAGTTGAAAGGGCGAATCACCCTATTGCGTGATCCGAGTTGCCGGGCCTAGGTTTGGTGGTGGAAGCTGTTTTGACTCGCCAAGCTCACGCCAACCCGGTGTACGGCGCCTATTTTGCCGATCCGTTCGTCTGGCGGCATGGCCAGACCTACTATGCGATAGGCACGGGTGCCGCCGAAGCAAACGGCAGCACGCTCGGAAAAGTATTTCCGCTCCTGCAATCTCCGGATTTCTTTCAGTGGAGCTTCGCAAGCAACGCTCTCTCCCGCCCGCAGGAGGCTCCAGGCAGCACTTTCTGGGCGCCTGAGGTGGCCTATCACGAGGGTCTCTTCTATTTGTACTACTCCGTTGGGGCTGGCGACAAAAATCATGAGCTCCGCGTGGCGATCTCAGACTCACCTCAAGGGCCCTACCAGGATTGCGGGCACTCGCTATTAGCTCCGCCTGAATGTCTGTTCGCGATCGACCCGCATCCTTTTCGGGATCGGGACGGCCAATGGTATCTTTTCTTCGCCACCGATTTCCTGGATGAAGTTGACGGCTTCAAGCCCGGGACAGGACTGGTGATGGCGCCTTTGAGGAGCATGACAGAACTCGAGCGCCCCACGCGCACGGTCCTTCGAGCACGACACAACTGGCAACGATTCGAGGCTGACAGGTCCATGTATGGCGCAATGTGGGATTGGCATACCCTGGAAGGCCCGTTTGTGGTGTTCCGTCAAGGGCTCTACTATTGCTTTTACAGCGCCGGCAGGTGGGAGAATGAAACCTACGGCGTGGATTATGCAGTCGCCCCATCCCTGAGAGGCCCCTGGGTGGACAGCGGAAATGAGACTGGCGCTCGCGTTCTCCGCACCATCCCAGGCCTCCTCTTCGGCCCGGGACATAATTCAATCGTCACCGGCCCGGATGGGGCGGACTACATTGTTTATCATGCGTGGGACAAGCGTTTCCAAGCACGCCAGATGCATATGGACCCTCTGGTTTGGACTTCATCCGGCCCACGGTGCAGCCCCAGTTCGGCAGTTGACCCGGTCCGCGCGCAAGGAATATCTGCGGGAGCTGGCAAGCCGGCACCGGGCTCACCGTGAATCGAGTTTAGGTAAACCACTCTATTGAGGATCGGCACCTCCGGGTCAAGGTTCTTACCATGAAACTAAAAGCATTTGTTGGCATCGCCGCGGCCGGATTACTCGTCGTTGGTTGTGCATCCCCCCGGGGTGGTTCGGGTGATACGTATGACTACGACACGATCAGCGGAAGTGATCTTACGTACCAGGAAAACGGGGCCGTAATCGACTCGACGGACAATAGCTGGCCGGCGACAGATATTTACCCGAGCATGACGCGATACGAGGAAACCGAACCAGGCCGTATGCGCTTCCCTGAAATGCCCGCTATGTTGCATTAACCATGTCTGATTCAAGCTATGCCCAGGAGGAATTGCACGTGGAATTCCTCCATTTTTCCGAGGCGTTCGCTTCGGATGTTCCAATGACCCAGCCTTTGGCTGGGTGCGCCGCATGTGGTGAAAACGACTCCCTTGCTGATTGCTATCTCCACTCTGCGGATGGAGAGTGGCCATCGCTTTGAGCGAATGATTCCTCCCCATGACTGTGCTTCGATCATCCTCGCTGCCACGAGCGACTCGGCGCTCGCGGATAAAGAAGCCCCGGGCACCACTTGAGTTGCAAGTTGGCTGGGCAGGCACCGTCCCTCAACTGGCCTGGGAGACCTATCAATCTGCAATCAAAGTATTGCAGAGCGAAGGCATACCGTTCCTCCTGGGCGGGGGGTTTGCACTCGCTACGTTTGTAGGCCGTTGGAGGGATACGAAGGACATCGATTTCTACATCCATCCACAGGACAGGGAGCGCGCGGCGACCGCTTTGCGCGGGGCAGGCTTCGAAGACTACTACGACCGGCTGCCCTACGATAGAAACTGGATCGTTCGAAACGTGAAGAACGATGTGATCGTTGACCTCATCTGGGCAATGGCTAACCAGAGGGCACAGGTGGATGAGAGTTGGTTTCAGCGCGTATCCGAGATCAGCATTCGGGGGGAAACCCTCTTCCTGATGCCGATTGAGGAGTTTCTCTGGTGCAAGTTTTACATTGTTCAGCGAGACCACTGCGACTGGATTGACATCTTGAACGTTCTCTACATGCACGCGGAATCCATCAATTGGACGAGCCTGCTGAACCGGCTGGGTGAAGATCAACCCTTGCTCGCTGGTGTGTTGTCCGTCTTCGCCTGGATGTGTCCGGATAGAGCGGGCCAGTTGCCGCGTGGCCTTTGGAGGGAACTGGGGTTGAACCCGCCTCCCCCGGAAAGAGCGCTAAGGCAAGACCGTGTCAGGCTGCTCGATTCACGAGCATGGTTTGCCGCGCTTCTTCCATGCAATGGAAAATTGGAGGTCTGAACCAGGAATTCACAAATGTTGATTGGGACTATGAACCACCCGGCCCGGGAGCTCTTGGGCGAAATTGAGTGGATAGCGGAAATGGGGTTTGATTTCATTGACTTGACTCTGGAGCCCCCCGCCGCACTTGCTCGCAGGCTGGACCTGTCCACAATCAAGCACGCCCTTGACGACCTCGGTCTGAAAGTGGTCGGTCATACGGCCTATTACCTGCCGTTGTGCAGTCCCTTTGAAAGCATCCGGATGGCGGCTGTCGAGGAGCTCAAGATCTGTTTGGATGCCTTTTCCCAGATTGGCGCGAAATGGATGAACCTGCACCCTGATCGACAGGCTCCTTTGCATGATCGCCGCTTTATCATTGATCGTAACCTCCAGACGCTTAATGAACTCTTGCCAACTGCAAGGGATGTCGGGGTGGGGCTCATGCTGGAAAACCTGCCTGGCGGCTATAATACTGTCCGCCAGCTTTCAGAATTGCTTGAGCCTTTACCGGAAGTGGGCCTGCATCTTGACATTGGTCACTGTAACCTGCTGGTTGATCACAACACCGCCGACGAACTGTTGCAGGCCTACGGCGAGCGCCTGCGACACGTCCACCTGCATGATAACAAGGGCGGCAGCGCTGATCTGCACCTGCCTTTAGGGACTGGAAGCCTGGACACTGAATACTACATCCGGAGCCTGCAGGCCCACGGCTATGACGACACCATCACGCTTGAGGTCTTCACACCGGATCGCAGACACCTTCAGTACAGCCGCGATCTCCTGCGAGAACTCTGGGATCGCAATCGGCAACCAGAGGCCATCTCGGCGGATTAGCACAACCGTTTACCGGTTACACCCTATTCCAATCAGAAACTCCAGGGACGACTGTTTTCCCAAGGAGGAAGGAGATTGAAATGCTCCCTCACACATCAAAGTCTATGCAAACAAAACTGAATCTGTACACGATCACTGGCGCGTTAGCGCTGGCAACAGCGCTGTTGGCTGGCGCAGGCTGCAAAGAATTGCCCGGCTCGTCTGAAGCACAAGGTGCGACAATCGGAGGACTAGGCGGGGCTGTCGCTGGTGCAGCCATCGGCGGGAGTGAACACCGCCTCCTGGGAGCTGTCATCGGTGGGGCACTCGGCGCCGGAGGTGGTTATGTTATCGGCGCCAATAGTGACAAAATCCGTAACCGCGATAAGGGAGGGGCGGAAACTGCGGTGCAGAAGGCTCAGACCAGTCCCGCCACTGCCTCGCAAGCGCGTTCCGCATCCACCGGGGATGTGAACTCCGACGGGTTCGTGACCATGGATGAGGTGGTTGCTCTCAAAGAGGCGGGTTTCGCTGATCAAGAGATTCTAGACCGGCTCAAAACCACTGGCCAGGTTTTTGAACTTACATCGGAGCAACGAGACCATCTGGTCAGCGCCGGCTTAAGCCGCAGCCTTGTGGATCGTATTGAAGGCTTGAACCGGGAGAAACGAAACGAACTTAATAAAAGCCAAACCGAGGTGATCGGAAGCCCGAAACTTTAACGACTGGGGCTGCGACACGTGCGGAGGAGTGGATGGTTGAGAGGGGCTCCAATTGGCTTAGCTCCGGCGCCATGGCTTGCGGCTAAGGTGTTCTAGTAAAGCGAGTTCCTCACATCAGCATGGCGAACGAAATCTGATCAAAAAGTTGGGTGTTCGACCCATTGTGAGACCTCTGGCACAAGCTTAGGGTCCAGAGCTGTGAAGCACCAAAAAATCAATAGAGAAAGGAACATTTAATGAGCACACTGCGCGAGACATTTGTGGATGAATTGGCCGACCTTTACGACGCTGAGAAACAGCTTCTTAAGGCCTTTGACAAGATGATAAAGGCGGCGGAGCACGAAGAGCTGAAGACCGCATTCGAGACCCATAAGGAAGAGACCGAAACCCAGATCGAACGTTTGGAGCAGGTCTTTGAAATATTTGACGAGGAAGCCAAGGGGAAGAAGTGCAAAGCCATGCAGGGCCTCATCAAGGAAATGGAAGACTTGATCAAAGAGGAAGAAGGCGATGCCGCTATGATCTGTGGTGCCCAGAAGGTGGAACACTATGAGATCGCCTCGTATGGCTCCCTTGTTTCCTGGGCACGCCTGCTCGGAGAAGAGGACGCTGCGGATCTGCTCGAAGAAACGCTCGATGAAGAGAAGGACACGGATGAAAAGCTGACGCAGATCGCCGAAAGCTCCATCAACGTCGAGGAGGGGGCTGAAGAGGAGGAAGAGGAAGAAACGGAAGAGAAAGAACAGAGCAGCAAACGAAAATAAGCACCTAACCTCTGCCAGAATTCAAGAGAGCGGATGTGCAAGCATCCGCTCTTTTTTATCCGGGTTGCTGCGCTTCGATCCAGCGAATGGCGAACCTAACCAGTTCCGGGCCAGTGCCCAGAGTTAGTTTGCGTTTGATGTTCGCCCGGTGAACTTCCACTGTCTTTACACTAAGCCTCAAGCGTTCTGCGATGGCACGGGTTCCCTGCCCCTGTCCGATGAGTTGAAAAACTTCAAACTCGCGATCGCTCAAACGCTCCACGGGTGAACCGCCACTCTCGTTGCGGCGTCCTGAGAATGCTTCCAGGATGCGAGCCGAGATTCGCTCACTCACATAGATTTGCCCATCCAGCACATGGCGGATCGCCAGCATCAACTGTTTGCCCCCCTCCTGCTTCATGATATACCCGCGAGCTCCAGCCCGCAGAACTCGTTCAGCGTAAAGAGCCTCGTCGTGCATGGAAACAGCCAGCACCGGGAGTTGCGAGTTGATCGCTTGAATGTCCTTGATCAGCTCCAGTCCGCTGCGGTCCGGCAGGGAGATGTCCAGCAACACGAGGTCTGGATGTCGCTCAACCACGGAATTCAAGGCTTGGGCTGCGTTATCAGCTTCGCACGCTACCGCCAGGTCCGGTTCATGATTCACCAACTGCGCCAACCCCTGGCGCATCATCGGATGATCGTCAACGATCAAGATCTGTTTCTTATTCTCTGCCCGTTTCATAATCGATCTGGCCTCTGGCCTGGCAGCGGACCCGCGGTGCAAACAACCCGTGTTCCCCGCGGTTCGCGCGCCTCCAGCACCAGTGTGCCCCCCAGCATCCCGGCGCGATAACGCATGATCCGGAGGCCCATTCCCCCGGCGGACCAGCCGCCGCTGAGCCCGGACCCGTTATCATCGACACTCAGTATAGTCCTATCTGGACGCGCCTCCAGGCCAATCCAGACTTCGCTGGCTTTTCCATGCTTCAGAGCGTTGGAGACCGCCTCCTGCGCAATCCGGTAATAGTGGATTCCAGCGCCCAATTCACACCGTGCGCATGATTCCTTTATGATAACCTGGCAGCGAACACCAAACATTTTTTCTGTGTTGGCTGCCAGTTCCCGCAACGCGCTCTCCAACCCCTCGGCCTCCAAAGTCACCGGGGACAACCCTCTCGCTACCGATCGTGTCTGGCTGATTGCCTCCCGCACATACCGGGCGATCTCCCCTGCCCGAGTTGCATCTGCCTTGGAACGCCGCGCCAGTTTTTGTTCAAGCACCTGGCTCATCAATTCTATCCCGGCCAGTTGCTGGCAGATCCCATCATGCAAATCCTGCCCCATTCGCTGTCGCTCACGGTCACTGATCTCCAGAATTTCTCTCTCCAACCGGCGCCGTTCGGTGATATCACGGAACAGGAGGAGCCAATGGCCGACTATGCCCGATTTGTGTTTTACCGGGCTAAATCGCCATTCAACAAACCGCTCCCCTCCAGGGGCAACGATCACAGAAATGCCCTCCCGAAACGGCTCACCGGGCGCGAGCCCCTTGCCCAACCGCTCCCTCAGCGGAGCGAGCGCATGAATGTGACTCAAGGGCAATCCCTGAATTTGCTCCGCGTCACACCCAATCGATTTGGTTAAGGCAGGGTTAACGTACGAAACCACCGGGTCCGGCAGGCTTCCCTCGGCGATCAGCACGGCACTGAAGCCTTGTTCTACTGCGCTTTGCACCAGGTGCACACGCTCCTCTGCCAACTGCAACTGATGTTCCTGCTCGAGCTGCCGAAGAGCCCGTTTCACCACAGTCGGCAGCAGGTCAAGGAAATCCTTGTCCTTTACCACGTAGTCCAGCGCCCCGGCCTTCATCATATCGACCGCCACGCGCTCATCCCCCTGCCCTGTAATGATGATAAATGGCGGGAACCCGGCATTGCCTGTCAGGGTCTTGACCAGCGCCTCTCCAGACGAATCGCCCAGGTTCAGATCCAGCAGCGCGAGGTCTGCATGGTCTGCCGCAAGCACGTCGCGCACAAACGCGGCGGACGATGCCGTCAGGATAGAAAAGCCATCCCTGCTCAGCGTTTTCTCGATCAACCGCAGCAAACCTTTGTCGTCGTCAACGACCAGAATACGTTGCTCAGGTGCGTGCACTTTCACACCTGCGGATCCGAAGGCTCCCCAACTGGCATTCATGAATTCATCCTCGCAGATATGACCGCTGGCAGCGCAACGTAAAACGTGCTCCCAGATCCCGGCGTGGATTCAACCCAAATCCGGCCGCGATGCCGCTCCAAGATACGTTGCACGATTGTCAAACCCAATCCTTCGCCCTCCCCGGCCTCAGGATGCAAACGATGAAAAATCTCAAACACTTTGCCCTGATGTGCCTGGGCGATGCCTACTCCGTTATCTCTCACGGCAAAGATGGCCTGTCCCTGTTCAACCCGGCCTGTAATTGCTATCACCCCGCGTCTTCTTGAATCCAGATACTTGAGCGCGTTCTCGACTAAATTTGTAAAAACCTGGCTTATTTGCGTGGCGTCGCCCATCGCATCCGGCAACGGGCTTACAGAGAAAGTCGCACCGGCTTTCTTAGTTTGAAATTCCATGCTGCGCTCGATTCCCGCCAGAAGCCGGTTCATGGATAATGGCTCAATCTTTAACGCCGCCCTGCCCAGCCGGGCATACTGCAGCAATCCCGCGAGCAAGGTGTCCATTTTGTTAACCCCGGCTTGGATGTAGGTCAGGCACTCGTCGATATCCTGGCTCACCAGGGAGCGCACCTCCGCTGTCTGCGCGCCGCCTTCGCTCAAATCCTGCTGCACCTTGCGCCAAGCATGGGTCAATTCCCGGCTGAACCCTTGAATATTTACGAGAGGGGATCGTAAATCATGCGAAGCGACGTAGACGATAGTCTCCAGTTCCTTGTTCTTCTCGGCCAGAGTGCGAGCAAACTCCTCCAGTTGCGCCTCCGCCTTGGCGGCAGCGGCGCACTCGGCCTCGCTATCCCGAATACGGGCAATCAACTCCGCTCGTGTTAACTTTTCCAAGTCATCCATTCGCTACTTGGAAATTAACCGGACCGGACCGGCCTTCAAAGCGGCAAATGCGGAGATGCTTGGCGTTAGTGCAGAAAGGCGATCAACTACGCACGCGTGCCAAGCAACTGCGCTCGGTATTCAGTAGGTGACTGGCCCAGAATCTTCTTGAAGACGCGGTTGAAATGCGTGAGGGATTGGAAGCCGACTTCAAATGCGATTTCACTTACCCGCAGGTTGGGGTTGAGCAACAGGTTCTTGGACTTCTCAATGCGAACCCGGGACAGGTAATCGGTGAAGTTGATCCCAGTCACTTTCTTGAACATCTTGCAAAAATAGAAAGTGCTGGTGTTTACCGCCTTAGCCACATTCCCCAAGCGCAGGTTCTCGGTTTGATGCTCCTGGATGTATTCCTTGGCACGAGTGATAACCGGCGGCTCCGAGTTGTCCTGTTGGACCAGGACCTGGTTGCTCAACATGGAGAGGTGCTGGGCAAAGATGCTGAGCAGTTTGACTACCGCGTCGTGCTGTTTAGGCGGAATAACCTTGGTCGCGAAATAGGCTTCATGCAGTTGGTCGCGCTCAACAGTCACCCCCCACTCCAGCACCTGCCGCGCAGTGCGCTCGAACTGTGCTTCTGTGGGCTTTTTTCGGAACACCTGCCCTGTCTGCAAAAAGCCAATGAGCCGGTCCCCCAGGCGAACGGGTACCGCCGTGTCGCAAAGCCCGTTGGGACAACCGATCGTGTGTGCCTCCTGGCTGGCTAAGTCCGAGAGTTTCTCCTGGACCTGCAAGCAGGATGCGCATGCTTTGCTCTTCTCCGAGATCAAGGAGCAGAAGGGACCTTCGTTACGCTTCCCATGGTGCGGGAGTTGCCACGATTCAACGGCGCGGAAGGCGACGGGCAGCCCCGTTGCCTCCGTAAAGGCTTTCTCGTAATCCTGGAAAATCCGGGAGCTCAGCAACGCTTCAACTAAACCGCGGTCAACGCCATTCTGGTGGGAGGTAGCAGGCTTTTTGTAGGGCGATCGGGAGCGGGGCAAGCTAACGCTCACGGCGGAGCGGGGTCCGGTAGAGGCAGGTAGAACCTCGGGCAAAGGTTCTGACTCACCGTTCTGCCGTACAAAAGTTGTTTGCATGGCAGCAATTTAGGGGTAATGCACGCAAGAAACAATCAGGGCAGGCCCTGACCCTCTCTACAGAAAACAACTTAGAGACCTAAGGGTTTCCCTTATGCCTCAGCCTTTTTCTAACGTTGCGGCCTCCGTAACCTGTTCTCCTTCCAACACACACTCTTCCAGATACGCCGTGTCGTCAAACCACAATGCTGAAAACGGCGACGTCCCGTTCACGGAAGTAAATTGGCTGATCTACTCAAAACCCGCTCGCCGGGGATTGTCAAAGTCTTAGCATTTTTTGCATCAATGATCTCAATAAGCAGCATGAATGGCTTCACTTGGCCGTTTCCATATACCGGCTGAACGCTGCGGCGGTAAGCTTCTCCGCAGACCATTCGCCCGGGAGAAACTCCCCAGCCATCTCACCGTCCGACATCACCACAATCCGGTCGCAAAGCGACATCAGCTCGGGCAATTCGCTCGAAACAACCACAATCGCTTTACCGGCGGCAGCCAGGTCACGCAGAAGCGCCCAGATGGTTTCTTTCGCAGCGACGTCGATCCCGCGTGTTGGCTCATCAAAAAGTAATACGTCACAGTGCCGGGCCAGCCAGCGGGCTATAACGATCTTCTGCTGGTTGCCGCCGCTCAACTCCACCACCGGTTGCTCTGCATCCGCGCAGCGGACTGCCAGCCGCTTCTTCATCGTTTCGAAGGTCTCGGTTTCAGCCCGCTGATTTAGCCAGCCGCCTCCGCGTGAATGAAGGTCCAAGGTAGCCAGCGTCGCATTGACCCGAAGCGGTTTGCCTAAAAGCAGTGCCTGTGATTTGCGGTCTTCTGGAACCATGCCAATGCCATAGGCTATCGCAGCGCGTGGATTACGAATAGTAACCGAACGCAGAGGTGTCCCTGCCTGGATTTCGCCGGCTTCTGCGGGGTCGGCCCCAAAGATCGCTCGCAGAGTTTCGGTGCGTCCGGAGCCGACTAAACCCGAAATACCCAGGATTTCACCTGTTCTAGCCTCAAAGCTGACTCCTTTGACTCGCGAACCGACTCTTAGGTTCTTCACCCGGAGGCGCACTTCGCCGGCAACCCTCCGCTCGGCTTGGCGTTCGATAACCAGTTCGTGTCCCACCATGTCCTTGAGCAATTCAGCCGTAGAGGCTGTTGCTGCGGAATGTGTGGAGATGCGCCGACCGTCTCGCAAGACTGTTACGCGGTTCGCCAAGCGCCGGATTTCCTCCATTCTGTGCGTGATGTAGAGAATTCCCACTCCCTCAGCCTGCAAACGGCGAACATTGGCGAACAACTGATCCGTTTCTCGTTGTGTGAGCGCCGCCGTGGGCTCGTCCAGAATCAGAACCCGGCAGTTCTTGGCTAACGCAGCGGCAATTTCAACCAACTGCTGCTCGCCGATGCCCAACTCGCCAGCTTTGAGGCCCGGATCAAGCTGCCCCAAGCCCACTCGATCCAAAGCCGAATGCGCCTGGCGGTTGAGTTCTGTGAAGTTGACCAGTCCGAACCGGCGTGGCAGGCGGCTTAAGAACAGGTTTTCCGCCAGGCTTAACGTACCAATGACGTTCAACTCCTGCATCACCATCACGATTCCGGCGGCTTCCCCTTCAGCCCGGGTGGTTGGCGTTAAAGGGCGGCCCTCCAGCAGCACATCCCCCGCATCGCGCGTTGTTAGGCCGCACAATACACGCGCGAAAGTGGACTTCCCCGCACCATTGCTGCCCATTAACGCATGCACCTCTCCCTGCTCCAATTCAAAGTCAAAATCGACCAGTACCGGTTGATTGTAACTTTTTCGCACGCCGTGGGTGCGCAGCAAAACGTTGGCCATGCCTGTATCAAAACCGGAGGCGCACTCCTGGTCAATCCGAAACCACGATCGTTGCACGAAACTCAAGATTCCAACCGTGACATTGCTGTTGTCATCCGGTCTAACCTCCTGTGATGGGACGCCATGGTGCATTCAATCAGATCGACAACACGACCGCCTCATGTCATTGCTAACTCCCATGCCTATGTCTGTTATTGATCCCGCCAGCGTTCCCTTAAGCACCGAACTTGAATCAGCCCCTGCGAACTTGGAGCGCATCGTTGCCCAGGCTGAATTGGCTGGAGCCAGCGATATTCATCTTCAAATGCGCGGAAAGGTGGCAGAGCTTGTTTTCCGCCTTGATGGAGTAATGACGCCGGCCAGCACCATCCCCGAGGGCCTCGCAGAACGAGTCTGCGGCCGAATCAAATACCTGGCCCGCCTCAAAACTTATCAAGAGTCACTGCCACAAGATGGACGGATCGACAGGAAGGATCTCGGGGTAGGAAGTGATGTGCGAGTCGCGACCTACCCAACCGTTACTGGAGAGAAAATCGTGCTCAGGTTGTTTAAAGCAACCCAGGCTCGCGCACTCGGTGACCTGGGACTGCCTGCGGAAGCATTGGAGGTAGTTGAGCGCTTCCTCGCACGGAGCAGCGGCATGCTTCTATTAACCGGACCTGCGGGAAGTGGCAAAACCACTACCATCTATGCCTGTCTCCAGCGCCTCGCGGCCTTAGGCGGCAGACACATTATAACTGTCGAAGATCCGGTCGAGCAGGTGCTGCCCGGGATCATGCAGACGGAAGTTAACGAGGCGAAAGGGCTGGACTTTGCATGTGCCTCGCGGCATCTGCTCCGCCAGGATCCTCAAGTCCTTGTGATCGGCGAGATCCGTGACGAAGCCACAGCCCAGGTGGCGCTGAGGGCTGCTTTAACAGGCCACCTTGTCATTTCGACTCTTCACGCAGGCTCCTGCCGCGGGGTTTTTGAACGCCTGGCGGCCTTTGCTTCGGATTTTTCGACCATCGCCGCGGCGGTCGATTTGGTGCTCAACCAGAGGCTCATTCGCAGCATTTGCCGCCAATGCTCCGCGAAAGGCTGCGCCCATTGCCTCGGCACCGGATTCAAGGGGCGGGTGCCGTTGATGGAATGGTTGCCGGTGACGGACGACGTGCGCGCAGCGATTCACAACCGCAAGTTCGAGTCAGTTGTGCCGGCGAAAACACTGGAAGCGCTAGGACGGGAATGGATCGATCGCGGCCTCACACTGCCCCAGGAGCTTGCCCGCGTGGTGTAAATAGAACCGTGACAAACAAAGCCCAGCCCTGTCAGTGTGAATGAGAATATACTGAGAAATCATTATGCGTCTGGACGAACTGGCATTTTTTAATCGGCAATTGGCAGCCATGTTGCGGGATGGGCTGCCGCTTGAAGGGTCACTCAGGCAGTTGGCCAGGGGCCTGAAGGATGCGCGGCTGGGACATGAGATCGAGCAACTGGAGGATGACCTCGCCAAAGGCACATCCCTCAAGGATGCACTGAAAAGCCGTGAACTTCCTCCTTTGTATAAACGCATGGTTGAAGCCGGCGTCCGAGGGAATGACTTGCCTGGAATGCTTCAGTTGCTGGCAGACTATTATCAGAGAAAGAACCTGCTCTGGACCCGATTCAAAGGAATCATGGTTTATCCGTTCCTTGTCCTGGCAGTCTCCTTGTTTCTCAGCATCCTGCTCGCACTCGTCTTCCAGAACTTTTTCCGTGAGGGGTCTTTTGCATTTGCCAGTGGAGACATAGTTAACCTCGCCTCTCTGATGTGGATTCCTCCAGTGGTATTTACCTTGATCCTGTTGGCGCTCGTTGCTGCGATCACCATCCCCGGGATCAGAGTCCGGTTACGCTGGAAGGTTGTCGGTTTCCGTGAAGCAAATCTGGCGCAGGTCGCGTCCACGATGGCTCTTATTCTTAAAGGTGGAACCCCTCTTCCTGAAGCCCTGTTGCTCGTGGAAGAAATGGAGGCTGGCTCTCCTGCGGCCACGGCCCTGGCGGGTTGGCGTGAACAATTAGCTCAGGGCGCCCCAGGCTCAACCTGGCTATCAACTCCCACCCCGCCTTTCCCGCCGCTCTTTGTATGGCTGGTGCGCGAAGCTCGTGAAGATCTTGGCGCAGGTTTCAGCCAGGCTGCCACTCTGTATCAGTCTCGCGCGGTACACCAGGCTGAAATGCTTCTGTACGCCGCTTTGCCCGTCTCAACGATCCTGCTGGCACAGGTAGTCATCTGGCAGGTCACCCCCATAATCGAAACCCTTCGCCGCATCATGAATGCGGTTGGGGAATAAGCGTATGGCTGGCGACTGGCACCTCGACACGTCATTGGTAGTCATCCTGGGCATTCTCGGGCTGGTAATATACCTGATAGGATCATTCAGCCTTATTTATATAGCCTATTACCTGCTCACCCTGCCGTTGCGCCGGGCTGAACGAACCCGCTTGTTCCTGGACCTAATCGAGCGGGGAATACTTAACGGGCAAACACCTGAGATGACAATGACTCAGGTGGCGGAGACGCGTGACCCACTAATAGGCCGCCGCTGGAGAACCGTTGCGGCAGCCGTTCGTTCAGGAATATCCCTCTCCAACGCCTTGAAAAAGACGCCCAACTTGCTGAGCTCCCAATTAGTATCGATGCTTTGCATCGGTGAGCAAACCGGCAACCTAAAGGCACTTTTACCTGCAGGCAGAGCCTTGCTCGCAGATGCACTTTCCCAAACCCGGGGAGCAATGAACTACGTCATCCTTATCACCATGGCGATGTCCCCGGCGCTCATCTGCATTCCAGTGATCATGAAGACACGAGTAGTCCCCACCATGATATCGGTCTTTACACCGGACAAGAGCCAACTGCCACCATTCACCCAGCTTGTCTTCGAGCATCAGACCGAAATCCTGGTTCTGCAAAGCCTGGCCATAGGTCTGCTCTGGCTGCTGCTCTTTGTGTATGCCGCAGGACCCCGGCTCAAGAATCTCTGTGGACAGAAGTGGCCCCTCTTCCTTGATGCTTTGGTTCTACGGCTTCCCTGGCGCAGGAAGCGCCTGCAGCGTGACTTCACTTCTGTACTCTCGATCCTCCTGGATGCCGGCGTACCAGAGAGCGAGGCCGTTCGCCTGGCCGGAGAAGCGACCGCCAATCAAGCCTTCGAGGCTCTCAGCCGCAAGGTGATACGCGGGCTCGAGCGTGGACAATCCTTGCCCGAGGCAGTGCAGGACCTCGACGATGCGGGAGAACTGCGGTGGCGGCTGACCAATGCCGCGTATGGCAAGGCGGGTTTTCAAGCTGCGTTGGCTGGATGGCACGAACATCTTGACGCAAAAGCGTTCCAACTCGAACAATCCGCAGCCCAGATACTGAGCACGACCCTGGTGTTATATAATGGCGTTCTTGTCGGCGGGCTTGCGGCAGCCACATTCCTGGGGTTGATCAATCTAATCAACATTGGAGTCCTATGGTAATCCGGATCAGACATGCAACCCGAAGAGATGGAGCCTGGCTCATGGTGGAGCTTCTCGCAGCCATTGCCCTGCTCGTAGGGGCTCTGCTCCCTGTGGCATACGCGTTTACTGCGGAGCGCCGCCTGGCCCGCGCGCAGTATCAGCATGCTGTCGCCATGAGCATCGTGAGCGGTGAACTGGAAATCCTGGCAGCCGGCGAGTGGCGAAAGCTCGAATCCGGCACGCAAGAGTACCCGATTTCAGCCCGGGCAGCCACCAACCTGCCTCCCGGAGTATTTTTGGCCACGCTGACCAACCAGGTTCTAACACTGGAATGGGTGCCTACTGGCAAACCACAGGCCGTAGTAAAGCACGAAGTGAGGCTGCCATGAGAATCGCGATTCTTAAACACCGGTCAAGGGATGCTTCCTTCCTGATTGAAGCACTTGTTTACTTCAGCGTGGTGGTCGTCCTGCTCGCGATCGCCTACATGGCCCTGGACCGGTGTATTGCCAATTCAATTGCCCTGCGCCGTGCCGCTGATGACATCGGAAACGCGTTACGCACCGGGGAGCGCTGGCGGGCGGATGTGCGCAACTCAACGAGCACGCGCTGGGAGAATATTGAAGGAGCACCTGTCTTCCGACTTCACACAAAACAGGGGGAGATCCAGTACCGGTGGGATGCAGGCGCGTTGAGCCGCAGGGTTGGCAAGGGACAATGGACGACCCTCCTCAACCGGGTGAAAGTCATCAACATCTCAGCGGACAAGCGTGAGCATGTGTCAGCGTGGCGATGCGAGATGGAGTTGGAGCCTCGCCGCAAGTCAACACGCGTTCAGCCACTATTCACCTTCTACGCCGTTCCGGGAGGACCGTTATGAGAGTCGCTTTTCAGTCAAACCGCTTGCGCCAGAGAGGAATGGCCAGTCTGGTAGTGATCATTGTGCTGGCGACAGTGCTGATCTATGTCATGGGAAATGTCCGAACGCTACATTACTTGAGCCAGGACCTGAAATTGATCGAGAAGCAGCAGCAACGCCGGGTGCAAGAACGATTTGCAGCGCCCACCAATCACCTGAATCAACCTGCTGTTGCTCCGGCCACGCCCTGAGATCCGGCTCTTTTCGCAGTATAAGCGCTTCCTGGTTGCACTTGCCGCTTTCTTAACGGCACGGGGCCATCTATCTTACAGAGCGCCGGCCTTCCGGCTTTTCGTTAATTTGTATCTATGCAACCATTGTCGACCGTAATTGTTAAACCCGGCGAAGCTGACCGCCTCGTGGCAGGACACCCGTGGGTGTATCACGGCTCCATCTCCCGAATGACTCAGCCGGCTGCTGACGGCGACGTGGTGCAGGTTAAGGACCACCGTCAGCGTTTTCTTGGCGTCGGTTTTTATAATTCGAAATCCAAGATCAACGTACGCCTGCTGTCCCCGGATCGGATTCAAGTGGACCGCCAGTTCTTTCTGAACCGCATTTCGACTGCTTTGGCAGTTCGCCGCAAGCACATGCCAGAGGCGAGCTCATTTCGTGTGGTTAATGCCGAAAGTGATTTCCTCAGCGGGCTTATCGTGGATAAGTATGAGGATGTTCTCGTGGTGCAAACCTCCGCTCTGGGTATGGATCAGCGCAAGACCGTCATTCTGGACGTTTTGCAGGAACTGCTCAATCCACGTGCGATTCTGGAGCGCAATGACGTGGCTTCACGCAAGTTTGAGGGCCTGGCGGAAGCCAACGGCCTTGTTCGAGGGGAGCTCCAGGAAGGCCCCCTGGAGATTAAGCTAAACGGTTTGTCCTTTGAGGTGGATCTCCGGGCCGGACACAAAACCGGCCTCTACCTTGATCAGCAAACCAATTACGACCTGGTTTCACGCTATGCCAGGAACGGACGCGTCCTGGACTGTTTCTCTTTCCTTGGGGGATTTGGGCTGCATGCGGCACGAGCGGGTGCAAGCTTCGTGCAAATGTTGGATCAAAGTGCCGATGCCATCAAGCTCGCTCAACGAAATGCGGAGCGCAACGGCCTTGCAGGAACATGCGCATACGAATGCGTGAATGTGTTCGATTGGTTAAAAGCCAACACCACGCCGGCTCCCAACGAGAAGATTATTCCGTCCTGGGACTTGGTTATTCTAGATCCACCCTCGTTTACGCGGAACCGGGCCTCAGTGCCGGATGCCCTCAGGGGTTATAAGGAGATCCATCTCCGCGCGCTGAAGTTGCTAAAGCCCGGCGGCGTGCTGGCCAGCTTCTGCTGCTCCCATCACGTGGATGCCGGATTGTTTCTGGATACGCTTCTCTCGGCAGCCTACGATGCTCACAAAATCTTGCGTCGTGTCGCTACCTACTCACAGGCACCTGATCATCCGGTTATCCCGATGATTCCCGAAACGGAATATCTAAAGGGCTTTGCGTTTGAGCTGGCTTAACCTTGAGTGAGCAACTCACGCTGCCAGTTCATCAGCTCTGGCGCGTACCTGTCCCAGTCGTGAGCCAAATCCGAAATGGTCGATCGGCTCGCGATTAGCGTCGGGTCGATCCCAAGCTCCGTGGCACGACGATCCCTGATTTGTTGCACTTCGGCATAGCGGGAACGCTCTGCTTCCGAGGGACGCCGGGTCAGGGCCTTTCGTATGCGCGGGTGGTGTTCGGCAGGAAGCCCCCGCGCCCGTTCGACGGCCTGCAGAAGGCCTTCGCGGCGTCTTTCTGAAAGATGTCGTGGAAAGAGGGGCTCAACCGCTTTCCCTTGGGATGCAGCCAGTGCAATATCGACCAGCAACTCATGACTCAGCACAAAGAAAGGTGGCCGATTAGCCGCTACGGCTTCGGTTTCACGCCATCCCCAAAGCTCCCGCAGCACTGCCATCCCTAGCCGCCCTAGCTGATGAGAGCCCTTTACACGCCACACGAGGTCGGCGTCGATTAGACGATCACGGGCACATTCCCGGATGAGCCTCGAGCAGGATTCCTGGTGCCAGGTCAAGCGCCCTTTAGCCTCCAGTTCCTTTCGCAGTGTGTCGGAAAGAGGCTTCAGATAATGAGTATCATTGCGGGCGTACTCCTCCATCCGCCGGGTCAGAGGTCGAATTGCCCAGTTGGCTTTCTGGGGACCTTTTTCCAGCTTTACCTGAAGGCACTGCTCAACCAAGTGGCTGAGACCAAAGTGCTTAATTCCGATCAACCGCGCCGCAAGCATCGTGTCAAAGATGGAGCGGGGCACAAACTCGTGATGCTTTCGGAGCAAGCGTAGATCGTAGTCTGCTCCATGCATGATCAACTCATGGTGACTAAGGCCTTCTAACAAGGGAGCTAAGGAGAAACCCTGAAGGGGATCGATCAAGCGGTCGCTGGAAGCGGTGCTGATCTGGATCAAACAAACCTTCTCAGGATAGGCGTGCAAGCTGTCGGCCTCAGTATCCACAGCGACCCAGGTTGCCGCCCCTAGAGTCTCCACATACTTCTGGAGTTTTTCCGCACTATCAATCACTCCTGCATTATACAAACGGGTTAAGGCAAAGGGCCATTCAGAAATTAAGCAAGCGAGGGAATGTGAAGATATAAAATACTGATTATCAAATACTTTTAACTTGCCCTCGGCTTGAAAAAAGTTAATGAACCAACATTAGTCGTTGACGCGCAATATGTTGAGCGCGCGCTCCGCCCCGTTTTTTACGTAGTTGACGATGCTCCATAGTGGCCCATAATCTTTAGAGTAACTGCGCACGGCATGAAGCTACTGCGCAGCCATTTTTCTATGCCCGAAGGATACTGCGTCAAATGCAAAGCAAAGAAGGAAATTGTGGATGCGGTCGAGGAAACCATGAAGAACGGGCGCAAAGCAATTAAAGGCAAATGCCCGACGTGTGGCACAGTCATGTTCAAGATACTGGGAGGCAAGTCAGCCGTCCCGGCGTCAGAAATCACCACGGGCGCAGCCAATCACACTCCTTCCTGATTTTATATGTCTGAACAACTCGCGTACGTAATTATAACTCCCTATTCGCTGTACAAGTCTCGAACAGGCGGAATTCTCAGCCGCCTTATCACCCGCACCGGCCTTGATCTGGTTGGTGCCCGAATGTTTGCTCCCAGTGCGGAACTGGTTAAAAAATACTCAGACGAGACCATCTCAGCAAACGATCCCCAGGATCGCCGGATCCAGGAACTGATTTACGAGTATATCGTCAGGAATCTGAGTCCCGATGCCAAAACCGGACGCCGCCGTCGCGTCATGATGCTTCTCTTCAAGGGTGAGGATGCCGTACGAAAGACGCGCTCGGTAATAGGTAATATTGGCCCCGAGCGGCGGGGTGGAGAAACGATTCGGGACACCTACGGGGATCTCATTATCGATGAGGAAAACGAAGTTAAATACTTTGAACCGGCTGTGCTTGCCGCTCCCACTCCAGAGGAAGCCGAGTCCAAACTAAAGCTTTGGGCAAGATATTCTGAAACCGATGGCGGCATTGCAGAGAATGTTATTGGCTACAATCCGGGAGAAACTCCCCAGCGCACCTTGGTGCTCATCAAACCGGAGAACTTCAGGTTTCCGACGGGCCGTCCGGGTAACATGATTGATTTCTTTTCGCGAACCGGACTATT
The DNA here is from genome assembly GCA_942493075.1 of uncultured Verrucomicrobiota bacterium. Lineage (GTDB taxonomy): Bacteria > Verrucomicrobiota > Verrucomicrobiia > Limisphaerales > UBA8199 > JBBQYD01. The sequence goes on from OW818681.1 coordinate 3,535,690, forward strand.
CATAGTTGGAGTCAAGGTTCACCGCATGAGCGTTTCCCAAGCCGTAGATTTTTACGGACCGGTTCGGGAAGTACTGCGCACGAAGCTCAAGGACATGGTTGGAAGCCGGTGCCGCGCCGCATTGGAAAAGGAACTCGGATTCAAGGTCGGCCCTGAGCAGGAACGAGAATTGGGCAACGTGATCTGCCCTCTGTTTGGGGATCATCAATTTGAGAATATCGTCCGGTTCATGTCAGGCAAAGCGCCTTCCGAATGTGCTCCTGAGGATATGAACAAGCCGGGATCGGAGAAGTGCATAGCCCTGGTCTACGAAGGTGTGGAAGCCGTTCGTAAGATCCGCGATATCCTTGGACCGACCGATCCTTCGAAGGCACCTCCTGGCTCCATCCGTCGCGAGTTTGGTCAAACGGTAATGGTCAATGCCGCCCATGCAAGTGATTCGGCAGAAAACGCCCAGCGCGAGATGAAGATCATTGAAGTGGCAGAAAACAACTTCCGCCAGATAGTTGAACAGTTCTACGGGAGTCTCTGAGATTACTGCTGGATTTACAAAGCCGCTGCCACTATTTGGCAGCGGCTTCTTCATTCCCAGATCTCACTTTGTTCTTCCAGCAACCGGATCAGGCGTGCATCCGCTGCAGGAAACGGATACTCATGCAACTGTTCCCGAGTTATCCACTCAAAAGCCGGACACCCGATTGCCTGGGGCTCGTTCTGAAGCAACCGGCACTTAAAGAACTTGAGATGCACGGTTTTCTCAGGGTAAGCATGCGTAAGACTCTCAAGTAGTCGCCCAACCTCCACTATGATCCCAAGTTCTTCGTGAAGTTCACGAGCAAGGCAGGCTTCGAAGGTCTCGCCATCCTCACGCTTGCCACCAGGAAACTCCCATTTCCCTCCCAGATGCGCCGCGGCGAATCGTTGGGTGATCAGGAGCTTTCCCTCCCGAAACACAAGTCCTGCGGACACCTCCACGAGCTTCATTGCCACGCTAACGTCCGATGCTCTTGTAAATGAACCCTAAGGCTTCCATCTCGGCAGGATCGAAGAGGTTGCGTCCGTCGAAAAGAATGGGGTGTGTCAGGTCCTTGCGGGCCTTGTTCAGATCCAGTTTCTTAAACTCGTCCCATTCGGTGGCAATTACCAGAGCATCGCAATTCTCGGCAACACGGTTCATATCCTCAACGAAAGTGACGTTCTGCAGGATAGCACGGGCCTTATCCATCGCTTTCGGATCATGCACGCGCAGGACCGCCCCTTCGGCCTGCAACCGTTGGCACAGATCGATCGCGGGAGACATTCGCACATCATCAGTGTTCTGTTTGAAAGCCAGGCCGAGCACGCCAATCCGCTTGTCTTTAAGAACCCAAAGCGTGTCGATGATCTTCTTTACAAAGCGATCCATCTGAGTGGTATTGATCTTCTGGACCTCTTTGAGGAGCCCGAAATCATAGCCAACCTGTTCGGCTATCTTGATGAAAGCGCTTAAGTCCTTCGGGAAACAGCTCCCCCCGAATCCGAGCGACGGATTGAGAAACCGGCGGCCAATACGCTCATCCATCCCCATCCCGTTGGCGACCTCCTGAACGTTGGCACCCGTTGCCTCGCAAACGACAGAAATAGCGTTGATATACGAGATCTTGAGTGCGAGGAAGCTGTTTGAGGCGTGCTTGATGAGCTCGGCCGAGTTGATATCCGTGATGATGATGGGTGCTCCAAAAGGGGTGTAAACCTCTTTCATGGCTGCTACCGGTCGTGGCGAACGCACCCCAATCACGACGCGATCCGGATGCATCAAATCCTCTACCGCAAACCCCTCTCTCAGGAACTCAGGATTACTCACCACATCAAACTCTACTTTGGCCTTGCAGTAGCGTTTGATCGTTTCTGACACTTTATCCCCGGTTTTTACTGGAACCGTGCTCTTGTCCACAACGATTTTGTAGCTCGTCATGGCAGCCGCGATTTCTCGGGCAACTTTTTCAATGAAACTTAAATCGACCGCCCCATCGGACATTGGCGGTGTGGGAACAGCGATGAAAATGATGTCGGACTTTTGAACACCTTCCTCAGTGCTGGAAGTAAAGCTCAGACGGCCTGCCGAAACGTTCTTTTTAACCAACTCCTCAAGACCAGGCTCATAAATCGGAATCCCGCCCCCTCGAAGTTTCGCTACCTTATCGGCGTCATTATCAACACAAACCACTTGGTGGCCCACTTCGGCAAAACAGGTTCCTGTCACCAAACCCACATAACCAGTTCCGATGATCGTCAGCTTCATAGATAATTACCGGCGGCCAGCATACACCGCAAAGTCAGCCTTGCAACTGTCGATCGGGCTACTTTGTTGCAGGCTGTGCGGGACGATTCGTTGACGGCGCGACCGTTGCGCTGGCCTTGGGAGCTGTAGTCCCAATCTGCGGCATAGCAGGAGAATTGGTCGGGGTGGGCGGCGGAAACTTGGCGTTGATCTCCTCCAGGCGAAGAGAAGCCTCAGAACCCAGGGAGGTGCCAGCGTCACTGCGGGCGAGATCTTCGTAGACTTTCCTCGCTTGCTGTGGCTGATTCTGAGCCTCATAGATGCGGCCCAGGGCGAACTTTGCCTGAGGGGCCACGACCGTGTTCGGATGACGCTCAGAAACCTCTTTGTACTGGCTCAGAGCATCGTTGGTCTTGCCCTGGGCTTCGAGAGCGGCGGCGACACCCAGCTTCGCTTGAGGCACAAACTGGCTGTTTCCATTTTCGCGAACGAAGCGACCGAATTGGGCCTGGGCCTCAGCGTATTTTCCCTGTGTGAAAAGACTAGCTCCGGCTAGCAAAAGAGCACGTTGAGCAGCGCTGGTATCGGGGTGGTCCGCGGCGACTTTTAAAAAGGCTTGAGAATGATCCTGGGTCGCAGCAGATGGATTCATCAACTGTCCCAGGGACACCCGGGCAAGCGCCTGGCTTGCCTCAATTTGCTTCTCGTGCGCGCGCCAGAGGAAAAACCACACGATCAGAGCTACGACGGTCACCCCGGCCGTTCCGTAGATAACCTGTTTTTTGTTCTTTTCGAACCAAGCCCAAAGCTTCCAAAGTGCGTCGGTCTGTGTAATATCGGATTCCATATCAGGTTTGAAAATGTTCTGGTTCGGACGGGGAAAACGCAAGCCTAAAGCGCAAATCTTATCGTTTGGCATTTTCAGAGCAGGCTCAGTGGCCTTCTATTTCCCTGCCCTGCGGGCTGCTCAGAGCGACTGAAAGACTCTCGTTTACTACGCCGTTAAAAAACGAGAGCCCAGTGTCGATTTCGATACACTGGGCTCCTGATTAAACTCAGTTAAGATTTAGTAAGGGCTTACTTCATCCCAGGCGGTGATGAGGAAACGGCCGTTGGAAGGCATGCGCCTCAAGGCTTCATCATAGTGGAATTTGAAATGCCCGTTGAGACGGATGGAATTAACCATCATCGCGCCGCAGAAGTCCTGGTCGCTGCTTCCGCCGCCGTTGAGTTTCAAATCGGCAAACGGAGCCACCAGCACACCGGTGAACTCGCCATTTCCGTTTAAAGTGAAGGTCTTCACAGACGGTGCGCAGAAGACGATAAAGCTGCCGGCGAAACCGTTCGGGTTGAGAACCTGGTTGCCGCTAACGGTAAGGCTGTTCCCGCCAGCGTAGATCAGCACGCCCGCGCCCTGCGCGATCGTGAATTCCTCGGCGCCCGACATGCCGTTCGGCAGCACGAGGCAGGCATTGGGACCTGCGATCAGCGTTTTCCCGGTCAGCGAGGTAGCGGCGTTGGTCGTGTTCCCATACACGATATGATCAAAGTAATTGGTTGTGTAGGCGACGTTGGTGCCCCAATAGGCATAGGTGTAGGTATATCCCGGATAAGCATAGGTCTGCTTATAGTAGGAATAGGTTCTACCCGTGATCAGGTTGTAGTTGTATTTGCTCCCGCTTTTGGTCACGCCGCCCAAATACGTGCCTGCCTGGGGATAGGTCTTTGAGCTCGTATAGGTTGTCTGGTAGTTCGTGACCAAGCCAGCCGGAATGGGGCTGGGCAATGTGGTGGTCTCCACAAAAGAAGCGTTGGTCGTGAAACCCGCAGGTTTGGGGTTAGGGATGCTGGAAACCGTAATGTAGGTATTGTTGGTAGCAATGGGCACCGTGCCATCCAGCCAGTGCGGGAAAGTGGCGCTGGTGACTGAGTTGGATGTGAACGAATAGCTGGGAGTCACGACCGTCCCATTTGGCGGAGGAAGCAATCCTGCCGTACTGGGCAGCGTGGTGTCCGGGAACGTAAAGTTTGCGTCCTGCAACAGGTAACCGGGTTGAATGCCTGTATTGCCTGCTTGCCAGGCGTGGGTTCCCACTCCTCCGTTGGGTCCAATATCCACTGGACAATTGGGCCCCGTATGCAGCCGCCCATAGATGTTCGCGTTGCCCACACCTGCATTGTCCTCCACGCCACCGTTCGTAGCGATGTCACCCATGTCGCCAGTATATTTGCTTGGATCGTAGCGGCCTTGGGTGCTCTTGCTCGGATTCCCTGAATCATAGCTGTCGCTCAGCACACCGTTACCATTCAGGTCAATGTCATGCTTGGCGACGGCTGCCGCAGTGTAAAGCTGGCCACGCGCGCATTTGACTCGCACCGCACGTGCAATGGTCTCTGCCACGAGCGGCTGGCCGGTCGTTGCAAAGAAACCCGTTTGGACACGGTTTTGAGCGAGAATGGGAGAATTGATAAACGCCTTGGCGACAATCGAAGGACTGATACTGCCAGGGTCCTCGATGGAAACCGTGTAGCTATTGCCATCAGCCAGAGTCTGGCTGCGAGTATAAACGCTGCCTGCGAGAACCCAGCCGTCCGTGAGCAGATTGGTATAGTTATTGTTCAGGTGCTCAAGGCCTTCCTCAACCCCAGCTTCAACGATCGCCATGGCGATGTTCCAGGTTTGAGAGCGTTTGCTGAGCGACAATTGCTGCTGGATGACGGAGAAATACCCCGCCACGCCCATGCAAAGCGCCGTGCACATTGTTAAGACAACCAGTATGTTTCCCTGCCGTGCTGGTTTTGTGTTGTTCCCTATTCTCATACTACTCCTTGCGTTGCTTCCGAATGACGATGCGTGCCGTTTGAATGTTTTCGCTGGTTATGTTTGCAGTGGGGCTGATCTCCATTGACGTGCGCCAACTGAGTTGAATGACTTTGGCAGTGTTCTGCCATTGGTTCGTAGCGGTAGGAAAGATTCCCCAGACACCGTTGCTCGGGTTCCGCTGGCGAACATCGAAATCCAGTAATGTGCAATTAGTGAGAAGCACCTGGTGCGCGCCATCACTCGAGTCGCGCACCATCTGCCGGGCATCCGGGTCGAAGGAATAAATCACCGTATCGCCGTCGCCGTTTACAATGCTTAAAGTGGCAGGATTGGAAGTATAGTTGTTGACCTTCAGGGCCTGCCGAATTTCGCGCGTCAACATGTCCATCGCCTGGCGATTCTTGCTATCGAGCAGAGAATAGTTGCTGACGGCTGTGAAGCTGCGCACAGAGAAGACGTAAGTCATCAAGAACGCGGCTGAAAAGATCGAGAAAAGGCCCGTAGCCACCATGGCCTCCATCATGGTCCACGCTCCCCGATGCCCCCGTGGTTTAATAAACATAGTTCTGTTCTCCGTTCTTGGCGATTAGCGTTGCGAGTTTGCGGGTGTGGGGAATATTGCCGCCGGTGGTCCAGTTCAGTGTCACTACGAGTTGCTTGATATTCCCGCTGTAACTGGTCGCACCCGGATAGTCCAGCAGCTCAAGGGTGCCGTTGTAGACAATCCCGTTGTTGCCTTCGGCCTGCTGCGGGTCGAACACATCAGTAAACGTGCCGGGAATAAACCCTGGCGTGTTTACCTGATCCCAACTATAGAGCCGCAAGATCTCTACTTTCTCCAAGATGATCTGTGTGGCCCTTTGATTTTGGCGTAAGACTTCAGTTAAGCCGAAGCCGAAGCTGAAGCAGTAGAATAAGCTTGATAGCATGATCCCAGAAATAGCCACGGAAACTAGTACCTCGGCTATGGTCATCCCAGAATTGGATCTTCGATCCACCCTAATCCTCATGGCACCCCTCCAAGCAGAATGAGAGCCAACCTATAAACGCTTCAAAATGTGGGGTGAACGCTCTACTTGAGCATACAGGCGCTTCATTACGGGACAAGTGTCCTTATTCGAGACACCATTGACAAACCTGTCTTCGCATTTAGTTTGCCTTCACAGTTTATCCAATTCTATGGCAGACATTGAGCGATATGCGCAGGCTCGTTGGACCGGAGGCTTGAGGGACGGCACCGGAACGACCTCAACCGGCAGCGGGATCATTAACCAGGTGCCCTTCACCGTTCCATCCAGATTTGAGAACGGCAAAGGAACCAACCCGGAAGAATTGCTGGCAGCGGCACATGCCTCCTGCTTTAGCATGATGCTGGCGAAAATCCTTACAGACCGTCAAAAAGTCCCCAAGGAGATCTCCACCAGGGCTACTGTTACGATGGGCCAGCGCAACGGCGCGCCCAAAATCGTCAGGATTCACCTGGACACGGAAGTCGAGGCGGAAGGCTTAAACGAAACGACACTGAAGGAGGTGGCCGCCCAGGCAAAGGAGCAGTGTCCTGTTTCGGTACTTCTGAGGCCAGGCCTTGAGGAAATCACCTTATCGGCTCGCTTGAGAACCTCCTGACGGTGTCCCGTCAGAAGGCAGGAATCAGGAACCGGACTCTACTTGGCCCGGCTGCGGCGGCCAATACGGGAGAGCATGATGTCCCGAACGGTGTGCTTGAGTAGCAGATGCGCTTTTGCCAGGGCATCATCCAACCGCGCGCATTCCTCCAACTCAAGTTCATCGAAAGTGCGCTCGCTTGTGATGGTGGAGGCGGCCTTACTGCATGCGGCGCGCATGGCGTCGATTTCGAAAGCGATCCGAGCGGTGCGACCGATCGGCAGTGCAACATGATTCTTCTTTGATCTCACGCGCCAAGCATGACACAAAAGAAAAACGCGAGGTATCCGTGAACCGTCTGAAACCCGGCTAGGTGTTTGTCTGACAAGCACCCCAGGCCAGAAACAGGTGACAAAAAGACGGGCTTAATTTACGCAAAAGAAGGTCTGATACCTTCCTTCGCGTTCCCCGCTTACATGTGAGCTATGATGTTGCTGCCAAACTCGGAGCACTTGATTTCAGCAGCCCCTTCCATGAGCCGCGCGAAATCATATGTAACCCGTTTGGAAGCGATCGCGCCGTTGAGCCCTTTCAGAATCAGGTCAGCAGCTTCGACCCACCCGAGATAGCGGAACATCATTTCGCCGCTGAGCACCACACTGCCCGGGTTCACCTTATCCTGGTTTGCGTACTTGGGAGCTGTCCCGTGCGTTGCTTCGAAAATGGCATGACCGGATATATAGTTAATATTCCCACCTGGGGCGATGCCGATGCCTCCAACCTGAGCAGCCAGCGCATCACTCAAATAGTCTCCGTTGAGGTTCAGAGTGGCGATGACATCGAAATCCTCAGGCCTGGTGAGCACCTGTTGAAGTGTAATGTCCGCGATAGCATCTTTGATGATTATGCCGGCGCCTGGCTTGCCCTCTGGAATTTTGCACCAGGGACCTCCATCGATCTGAACCGCCCCGTACTGCTCGCGGGCGACCTCGTAGCCCCAATCCCGGAACGCGCCTTCGGTGAACTTCATGATGTTCCCCTTGTGCACGAGGGTGACACTCTTGCGGTGGTTCTTTATGGCGTAATCGATTGCGCTCTGCACCAGCCTGATGCTGCCAGAATAACTCACCGGCTTGATGCCAATGCCGACCATCACGTCAGACTTAGTCGCTGACGCGCCTGCAGCCGCCCAAAATTCTGAGGCCTTGGCCTGTGTGCTAAATCGGATTTTGCTGAAATCCTTGGGAGCTGTCGTTGAAAGATAATCGAGCAGCGCCTGCGCTTGCGGAGTGCCCGCGGCGTATTCAATTCCTGCATAGATGTCTTCCGTGTTCTCACGGAAAATCACCATTTCGACCTTCTCAGGCCGCTTCACCGGGGATGGCACGCCCGTGAAATACTGGACCGGCCTAAGACAGACATACAAATCCAGCATTTGCCGCAGAGCGACATTAAGCGACCGTATTCCACCCCCTACCGGAGTTGTCAACGGACCCTTGATGCCCACCAGGAATTCCTGGAAGGCTTGCACGGTTTCGTCAGGCAGCCAGGTATCGAACTTGTTCTTGGCGGCCTCACCTGCAAAAACCTCAAACCAGGCAATCTTGCGCTTTCCGCCGTAGGCTTTCTGAACTGCGGCGTCAAATACCCGTTCGCTGGCCGCCCAAATATCCGGGCCGGTGCCGTCCCCACGGATGAACGGCAGGATCGGATGATCAGGAACGCTCAATTTCCCATTCTGAATGCTGATCTTGTCCCCAGCGGGCGGAGTGATGTCTTTGTAAGCCATGTCCAAATGCGTTTAAGTGTAATGCTAAGCGGTCGCGGCGGTCCGTCTGCTTCAGGCAACGGCTGATGCTCTGAGCATCGTAGGCACGCGAAACTCGGCACGCACCTTCGCCGTCAAGTTCTCAACTGTCAACCCGTACTTCTGACGCAGGTCATCCACACTGGAAGCGTGTTCGATAAACTGATCGGGCCAACCGATCTGAATTACCGGAGTGCTGACCCGCTTCTGATTGAAGAACTCCAGGATAGCGCTGCCATAACCACCAACCAGTGCGTGGTCTTCCATGGTTACCACTACGTCCGCAGCGCGGCCGTAGTCGAGAGTAACCTCGGCATCCAGGGGTTTCACGAACCGCGGGTTGATCAGAGCGACCTCGAAGTCCTCAGCCGCAAGTTGCACTGCGGCCTTGCGGCCCAGGCTCATCATATTGCCCAGAGCGAAGATGGCGACTTTTCGGCGTCCCTTGTTAGTGAACGGTTGGATGACCTCTGCCTTGCCGATGGGCAGGGCTTGCGGGATTTCCTTAATGGGAACGCCTTCGGCGGCACCGCGTGGGTAGCGGATGAACGCGGGATGATCCTGCTGGGTCGCGGTGAACATCATGTCGGCCAGTTCATCCTCGTCCTTTGGAGCCATAAGGACGCAGTTGGGCACGTGCCTCAGGTAGGAGATATCGAACAAACCGTGGTGGGTCGGACCATCCTGAGCGGAGAGCCCGGCACGATCCATACAAAAAATCACTGGCAGATCTTGCAGGGCTGCGTCATGGACGATGCAATCATATGCCCGCTGCAGGAACGTGGAATAAATCGCACAAACGGGGCGAAAGCCCATGCTCGCCATGCCACAGGCGAACAGAACGCCGTGTTCCTCGGCAATTCCCACATCGTAATAGCGCTGTGGCATCGCCCGCTCCAGTATTTTGAGGCTCGTTCCGCTCGGCATCGCGGCAGTAATGCCGATGACCCTCTTGTCGTTTTGGCAAAGCCGGACCATCGTGTTGCCGAACACCTCCTGCCAGTTCGGCGGGGTACCAGGCTTTATCGGTGGCGTTGCACCCGTTTTGACATCGTAAGGCCCCAGGCCGTGAAACTTCTCCGGATTATTCAACGCCGCCTCGAACCCTTTGCCCTTCTTCGTGAGGACATGGATTACAATGGGGTGATCACAACTCTTGGCAAACTCCAGCGTGCTGATCAGGAGCGGAAGGTCATGTCCATCAATAGGACCCAGGTAGCGGATACCCATCTCCTCGAATATGAGGCTGCTGCCGTAGCCACCCCGCCCGTCCGAATCACCCGGTTGCTGTGCGGGTTGCAGGCCGACCTCGGCCAAAGCACCCTTGAAACCCTCCTCGGCCTTGTGGGCTAGTTTGACAGCGATCTCTCCTTTTGGCAGGCGCCGTAGGAATCGTTCAAAATCCTTGGCCAGACGATTGTACGACGGGTGAGTTATGAGCTTGTTGAGGTAGCCGGAGATTGCGCCAACATTCTTAGCGATGCTCCACTCGTTGTCGTTGAGAATGCCTATGAAGCGCTTGGTGGTTTGGCCAATGTTGTTTAGGGCTTCGAAGGAGATTCCATTGGTTAAAGCGGCATCGCCAAAAATTGCCACCACGTTCTCATTGGTTCCGAGTTGATCACGCGCCGCACAAATTCCGAGGGCTGCGGAAAGCGCTGTGCCTGCGTGCGCTGCGCCATAAGCATCGTGAGGGCTTTCCGAGCGGAGAGCGAAGCCACAGAGCCCCCCCGTGCTGCGAATAGTATGGAAGCGATCGCGACGTCCGGTGAGCAGCTTATGGACGTAAATCTGGTGGCTGACATCCCACACGAATTTGTCGTGCGGGGTGTTGAAAACGTAGTGCAGCGCGATGGAAAGCTCTACAACTCCCAGGTTTGGCCCCAAATGCCCGCCGTTCTTCGAAAGCTTGGTGATCAACTCGTTGCGGATTTCCGCAGCCAGCGTTTCCAACTGGGCATAGGTCAACTTCTTCACATGCGCAGGCTGATCCACCATGTCGAGGTAACGATTCATATTTATTCTTCGGACGTCTCCAGCGGGAGCCGCTTCAATTTCATCGCGCCCTTTTCATTCTTTTCGAGCTGCTGAATCTTAATTTCAGCTTCACTCAATTGCCGCTGGCAAATCCCCGCCAATCGAGTGCCTTCTTCGTATTTCGACAGCAGCACGTCAAGCGGCAAATCCTCGGATTCCATTGCTTCCACAATGGATTCGAGCTTCTTGAGCGCGTCCTCAAAAGGCAGCGGCTCAGGTGTTTCGGGATTTTGCCCCGGTGGTATTGGAGCGCTCGGCACAGCGAAAAACTAAATGAAAACTCCGTCCTCGTCCAGTAAGGAGTCAAGGATACAAAGCCCTGCGCGTTCGGTGACATCAAATAGCCATCGGGTAACACGCCTTCTGGCACAACGTATCACTGCTTCAGAACCCCTTCGGATAACGGTTAGTTTTGGCCCACAACCTCGTAAGGTCTCGCGGGTTCATTATGGCAGACATGTCTTGCCCATGAGATAACGATCGCACTCACGTGCCACGCCACGGCCTTCGTTAAAGGCCCACACAACCAGGCTCTGGCCGCGCCGACAGTCACCCGCTGCAAAGACACCCTTGATATTTGTGGTGTACTGTTCGAATTGCGCTTTGACGTTTGAGCGAGGATCGCGCTCCAGCTTAAGGGCTTCCAAAAGAGGTTGTTCGGGGCCTAAAAAGCCCATTGCCAGCAGGACCAATTGGGCAGGGAGAACTTTCGCGGTACCGGGCTGCGGTTTGGGCACGAATTGGCCCTTTTCGTTGGTTTCCCAGGCGATCTGGACCGTATGAACCGACTTAACCTGGCCGCTGCCATCTCCCTCGAACTTCTGGACGGTGGTCAGATAGACGCGCGGATCTGCTCCATACTTTGCCGCCGCTTCTTCCTGGCCGTAGTCCATACGAAAGACCTTTGGCCACTCGGGCCAGGGGTTATCCGTCGCACGATTCATCGGCGGACGCGGCAGGATCTCAAGCTGTGTCACACTCTTGCAGCCGTGCCGCATCGAGGTGCCGACGCAGTCCGTTCCAGTATCGCCGCCCCCGATGACAATGACGTCTTTCCCGGCTGCGGAAATCGTCCCCCCATCCGGGTTGCCGTCCAGCAAACCGCGCGTGTTGGCGGATAGGAAATCCATGGCAAAATGAACACCTTTTAGCGACCTGCCTTCTATTGGCAGATCCCTGGGCTTGGTTGCGCCTGTGCACAACACGACAGCATCGAACTCTTGCAGGAGTTTCTCCGTGGGATAATTGACTCCAACCTCTGTTTTCGTGACAAACCGGATTCCTTCTTCCTCCATCTGGCGCAATCGGCGCATCACAACCTGCTGCTTATCCAGCTTCATGTTCGGGATACCGTACATGAGCAATCCGCCTGGGCGGTCAGCCCGCTCAAAAACGGTTACCGAGTGGCCGGCCTTGTTAAGCTGGGCGGCCGCGCATAAACCGGCGGGACCCGAACCGACAATCGCAACCTTCTTTCCGGTGCGCACGACAGGCGGCTCAGCGACCACCCATCCTTCCTCCCATGCTTTGTCGATGATCGAGCATTCCAGGTTCTTGATTGTTACTGGCGAAGCATTGATGCCCAGCACGCATGATCCTTCGCACGGGGCCGGACAAACTCGTCCGGTAAACTCGGGAAAGTTATTCGTTTTGTGCAGGCGATCCAGCGCCTCGTGCCATAGCCCGCGGTAAACCAAGTCGTTCCACTCAGGAATGAGGTTGTGAACCGGACAGCCCGACGCCATTCCACTCAGCAGCGTGCCGGTGTGGCAGAACGGGATGCCACAATCCATGCACCGCGCTCCCTGCTCGCGCAGTTTTCCTACCTCCATGTGCTCATGAAACTCGTTCCAATCGCGGATTCGTTCCAGTGCGGGACGATCCAGAGGCATCTGCCGCAGGTACTCTATAAAGCCAGTCGGTTTTCCCATTTGGTAATAGTGGTGAGTTAAGCGTTGTGGAAAATGATTAACCGCCGCCGACGCGGGCCGCGTCAAGGGAGTTCTCTTTGAAAGCCGCCATGATTGCGTCATCGCCGCTGAGGCCAGCCTCCTGGACACGTTTCAGAGACTGCAGCACGCGTTGGTAGTCCTTGGGCATGACAACTACGAATTTGGAGACCTGTGATTTCCAATCAGCCAGAATGCGCGAGGCCAGCGGGCTGCGGGTATAGGCATGGTGCCGCTGAATCATTTTCCAGACAAACTCAGTTTCGTCATGGTCGGTCAGACGAAGCAGGCTCACCATTTGCTGGTTGCAGTTGGCAGGAAACTCTCCCGTTTCATCGAGCACGTAGGCCACGCCACCTGACATGCCTGCTGCGAAGTTGCGGCCAGTTGATCCCAGGATCACAACCCGGCCACCCGTCATGTACTCGCATCCGTGGTCCCCTACCCCTTCAACCACTGTATTGACGCCGCTGTTACGAACGCAGAACCGCTCGCCAGCCACACCGCAGATGAATGCCTCTCCGCTGGTGGCTCCGTAAAGCGCCACGTTGCCTATGATAATGTTTTTCTCGGGTGCAAATGTGGACTTCTCGGGTGGATGAACAATGATCTTGCCGCCGGAAAGCCCCTTTCCGACGTAGTCATTGGCGTCACCTTCAAGGGTGAACGTGATACCCTTGGGCATGAATGCACCAAGGCTCTGCCCCGCACTCCCGGAGAAGTGAATTTCGATCGTATCCTCCGGCAAACCCTCCGGTCCATGCCTGCGAGTGATCTCGCTGCCGACAATCGTTCCGACCACCCGATGAACGTTTCGAATAGGCAACGCAACGGTAACCTTCTCCTTCCGCTCAATTGCCGGAGCACAAAGCTTCAGCAGGACTGTGTTGTCCATGGCCTTGTCCAGGCCGTGATCTTGCGCCTGCTGGCAGAACCGCCCCACATCGGTGGGCACCTCCGGCTGGAACAGAATTCGGCTGAAGTCCAGGCCGCGTGCTTTCCAGTGCTCGATGGCCTGCTTGACCTCAAGACGATCGGTGCGTCCGATCATCTTGTTCATCTGCTTAAACCCGAGTTGCGCCATGATTTCGCGCACTTCCTGCGCAATCATGCGCATGAAGTTCACGACGTGTTCGGGCTGCCCCGCAAAACGTTTACGCAATTCCGGGTCTTGTGTGGCCACACCGACTGGGCACGTGTTGAGGTGGCAAACACGCATCATGATACAGCCCATCGCCACCAGTGGAGCAGTTGCAAAGCCGAATTCCTCGGCACCCAGGAGCGCCGCAATAACAACGTCGCGCCCGGTCTTAAGCTGGCCATCGGCCTCCACAATGATGCGCGAACGCAGATCGTTCAGCAGCAGAGTCTGATGCGTTTCCGCCAGCCCCAGCTCCCACGGAATACCCGCGTGCTTAATGCCTGTTTGCGGCGAGGCACCTGTCCCGCCGTCATATCCACTGATTAAGACGACATCCGCGTGTGCCTTTGCCACGCCAGCGGCGATCGTGCCGACTCCAACCTCAGAGACCAGCTTCACGCTAATGCGCGCGTGATGATTGGCGTTCTTAAGGTCGTGGATCAGTTCCGCCAAATCTTCGATGGAATAGATGTCGTGATGCGGAGGAGGCGAAATCAGCCCCACACCCGGTGTTGAATGCCGGGTGCGTGCGATCCAAGGATAAACTTTCTGGCCAGGCAACTGGCCGCCCTCGCCCGGCTTGGCTCCTTGAGCCATCTTAATTTGCAACTCGCGGGCGTTGACCAAATAATGGCTGGTCACACCGAACCGGCCGGAAGCCACCTGCTTGATAGCGCTGTTCTTTGAATCCCCGTTCGGCATCAGAGTATAACGCTCCGGATCCTCTCCACCTTCACCAGTGTTGCTTCTGCCCCCAATGCGGTTCATGGCAATAGCCAGAGTCTCGTGGGCCTCTTTGCTGATTGATCCGTAGCTCATGGCCCCGGACTTGAATCGCATCATGATGGACTCAACCGGCTCAACTTCCTCGATCGGGATCGGGCGAAGCTCGCGGAAGTCAAGCATCCCACGCAACGTGCACAGATGCTTGCTCTGTTCGTTAATCAAACCGGAGTACTCCTTGAAAATCCGGTAGCTTCCCGTCCGCACCGCTGACTGGAGCTTATGCACGGTTTGCGGGTTGAACAAATGATATTCACCGTCCTCACGCCACTGGTACTGACCGCCCGTATCCAGCACGTGCCCATTAGTCGGGCGAGAAGGATAGGCGCGCTGATGGCGGGTTAACACCTCTGCTGCAATCGTATCGATTTCGACACCTTCAATCCGGGTTGGGGTCCAGGTAAAGTACTTATCGATGAAAGTCTGCTTCAGACCAACAGCTTCAAAGATCTGGGCGCCCCAATAGCTCTGGATGGTCGAGATGCCCATCTTCGATATCACCTTCACCACACCTTTAACCACGGCCTTCAGGTAGTTCTTGCAGGCAGTTTTGTGGTCTATTCCCGTCAGCAGACCCTGCCGAATCATGTCCTCAAGGGTCTCGAAGGCAAGATAAGGGTTGATCGCACCGCAACCGTAACCAATCAGTAGTGAAAAATGATGAACTTCACGCGGCTCACCCGATTCAAGCACCAGTCCCACCTGGGTGCGCGTGCCTTGCCGAATCAGATGGTGATGCACTCCCGCCACTGCAAGTAGCGAAGGAATGGGCGCCCATTCCCGGCTGATGCCACGATCCGAAAGAACCACCACGTTCACATTGTCGCGCACGGCCTGGTTAACCTGCGCACAAAGGTCGTCCATGGCTCGTGCGAGTCCTGCAGGGCCGTCCGCCACACGAAACAGAATGGGAATAGTAACTGACTTAAATCCCGGGAGCGCGACATGCTTGAGTTTAGCGAACTCTTCGTTAGTCAGGATTGGCGACTTCAGTTCGATAAGCTTTGCGTGGTCCGGACCCGGCTTCAGCAGATTGCGCTCCGAACCGATCGCGGTCTCCGTGGACATGATGATCTCTTCACGGATGCAGTCGATCGGCGGGTTGGTTACCTGCGCGAAAAGCTGTTGGAAATAGTTAAACAGGAGCTGTGATTTATTGGACAGCACAGCCAGCGGAGTGTCCGTGCCCATGGAACCCAAGGCCTCCGTTCCATCTCGAGCCATCGGCGCCATCAATATCCGGAGATCTTCAAAACTGTATCCGAATGCAACCTGCCGTTCCAAAACAGTCTCGTGATCGGCCGCCGGGAGAATGCCGGGATCAGGCACGTTCGCCAGGCGAATGAGGTTCTGATCCAGCCACACCTGGTACGGATGCTCGTTAGCAATCTTGTTCTTGATTTCCGTATCGGAAACGATGCGCCCCTCTTCGGTATCAATGAGGAACATTCGCCCGGGTTGAAGTCGCCCTTTTTGTTGAATCTGGTCGGGCGAGATATCGAGCACGCCAACCTCGCTTGCCAGAATAACGTGATCATCCTTTGTCACGTAGTAGCGGGAGGGTCGCAACCCGTTCCGGTCCAGCACCGCCCCGATGAGTTTGCCATCCGTGAACGCGATGGACGCCGGACCATCCCAAGGCTCCATCAGGCATGAGTGATACGCATAAAAAGCACGTTTCTGCGCGCTCATGGTCTCATGCTTGGTCCAGGGCTCAGGGATCATCATCATGATCGCGTGTGGAAGCGAGCGTCCGGCCATGACCAGCAGTTCGAGAACGTTATCAAACATCCCGGAATCGCTGCCGTCGGTGCAAACGCTGGGCAGGATCTTCTTCAGATCATCGCCGAACAGATCAGATTCGAACAGTGCCTCACGAGCGTGCGACCAATTGATGTTCCCCCGCAGCGTATTGATCTCACCGTTGTGAGCCATCAGCCGGTACGGATGCGCCCGGTTCCAGCTCGGGAAAGTGTTTGTGCTGAAACGCGAATGCACAAGCGCCATCGCTGATTCCATCGCAGGGTGCATCAAATCGGGGAAATACTCCTTTAACTGCGTCGTGAGGAGCATGCCCTTATAAACGACGGTCTTGTGCGACAGGCTGGAGGCGTAAAAGAACTGGCCCCCTTCGATCTTGCCGCTGTATCGAATCTGGTTCTCGGCACGCTTGCGAATGATATAGAGTTTTCGTTCGAAAGCGGGGAGATCGATCACCTTGGTTCCCGGCGCGATAAAGACCTGCCGCATGAACGGCTCTGAAGCTTTGGCCGTCGTGCCGAGCGAGGCATTGCTTGTAGGAATCGTGCGCCATCCCAGCAGCACTTGCCCTTCCTCGGCGACGATCTGAGCAAACACCTTTTCACACTCCGCGCGCTGAGCGGCATCTGGTGGCAAGAAAAGCATGCCGACGCCGTATTCGCCCGGAGACGGGAGGGCGACCTTGGCTTCGCGTGCGACCAGGCGGAAAAAATCATGAGGCGGCTGGATGAGAATGCCAGCGCCATCACCGGTGTTGTATTCGCAACCGCAGGCTCCGCGATGGTCAAGGTTCAACAGGACCTGGAGAGCCTGTTGGATAATGGTGTGGCTTTTCTTGCCCTTAATATTGACAACGAAACCAACACCGCAGGCTTCGTGTTCGAACTGCGGATCATAGAGACCCTGCTTCGGTGGCAAACCGTTAAGGCTTAGCCTTGGGTGACTGCTCATTTTATGAATTTGCTGCTCTTTTTCCGGGAGGAATTGATGCTCCTCAGAAACTCATCACTAAATCCCGGTAGTTTTTACTCAAAACAAAGAAAGAATCAATATTTCATTTTATTAATTTTACTTGTCGTGACCCAGCCCGTGGAGCGCCCAAACCGCATCGAACACATTCAAACCCAGCTCCTTACAACTTACCTTTCTTCGCCGTTTTCGACGCCTTATATTCCGTTCCCCCTGCAAACTTAGCATCAGGCCTCTGCATTTTCTCTAACAGACCGTATTATAAAGTGAGAAAAAATCATTCACTGGAAAAAGCCTGTGGTTCCGCTCACCACTTCCCTCTTCGCCCTGAGCCCCTGTGCATTGGTCGCCGCGCTGCGCCTACAGCCCTGCACATAAAAAAGCGCCCGAAAAACTCGGGCGCTTCATTCAGGACTGAAAAATCAGTTAATCCTTCTTGTGGCCTTTCTTCTTGCCTCTCTCGCCGGGCGTAGAAGCTGGGCCCTTTTTACCCTGCTCGTGAGCCTTCTCCCATTTGGCGTATTGCTCAGCAGTCAGGGTCTCTTTCATTTTAGCCTGAGCGTCCTTCCTCAATTCGGCGTTCTTCTCTTTTCTTTGCTCCTGAGTCAGAGTTGTGTCATTCCGAATAGCCTCGGCTTTCTTGCGCTGTTCCTCACGGAAGGTGCGCATCTTGGTCTGCTGCTCTTTGGTAAGTTTCAGCTCTTCAGCCATGCGGTTACCGGGCATGCGCTCAGAAGTGAAATGCTTCTTTTGCTCTGCCTTCTTTTCCTGTGCCTGGCTGCTGACGGCCACTAAAGTGCCCAGAGCCAGAGCAGCCACTAAGCCGTAATTTGTGATCTTCATAATCAATCAAGTCTTCTTCTTAGGCAGCTCCATGCTGCCTGTGTCCGATGTATTCCTAGACGCAGCGGGTCAGCCAAAGGTTACGCGGTCATTGTGCAGTATCTATGACCATGCGATAAAACCTCGGCCCGTGGTCAGTGGTTTGGACCATGCTTGCTTCCGCACCAGTGGCAATAACCTGACCCGCTTCGAGCCAGACTGGGTTTGCCAGATCAACACAATACTGGAGGCGGTAACGCGTTCCTGTAACGGCATTCCATTGGAGACGGATCTCGCTCTCCTCCGTAAGCGAGGTGGCCAATGTCGGCGCCGGCTTGACCCCCACTGAAAAGGCATTCGTGGCCCTGAGTGGAGGATTCGAATTATCTGATACGATGACCGGTATGACATGCTCGCCAACCTGCTGCTCGCTTGGGGTCCATGTGAATTGTCCGGAGTCTGAATCGATAGCGGCTCCGGAGGGGCTTCCTGTCCCGAGGCTGAAGCTAAGCTTCCTCTCCGATAGCAGTGAAAAGTTATCCAGGAAAATCGAGTGAATCCCCGTCTGCGTGGGCACAATCGCCAAATGTTCCAACACGGCCAACTGCGAAGCTGTGCCTAGAATGCCATTCCCCGATGCAAAGCTGCGGACCACCTCGTTGCTAAACACAAAGGTCAATCGCGTCCAATTACTGGAAGCAACGAGACGACTCGGGATCGGGGCGGGGCCATTAACGCCCGTTACCCCTACCCATTCGATTCCGCCGGTTGTCCCGCCATCGCTGCCCGGGGTTGTGCCCGCGGGAGTGCTGGTCTCCCGCACTCCTAACCCAACTCGGATTGGTTTATCGCTCCAAACGTCAAATGCGAACTTTCGGCCGATGTTGATAACCGGGTTCGGCCAATTCAACGAACCAGAGGTTGTTAGCCGCAGCCATGGGTTGATCGCGTTGGTGAAATTGCAGTCCACTCGCAATACCAACCCCGTGCCATGGCCGCCTGGAAAGGTATCTGTGACAGCGGCCAAGTCTGGGAAAATGTCCAGGTGCCCGCTCGTGCTTCCGGAAAAGCGAGGGCTCCGGACGAGTACAATTCCGTTAGCGGTCTCAGTGAGGAACGCTTCGAAATCGACCAGCATTTGTTGGAAATCCGGGACAGTGGCTGAGATTCCGAACGTCAGAGGCAACCCTGCCGTTGTTATCTGCGATGTTACCGGATTCAGTGAAGGTGCAATCCCAAGAGTGCTCGCGCTGGCAACTCCCGAGTATGGGCTGCTACCAGCAGGATTGAATGCAGCAACTCGGTAATAGTAAGTGTTTCCGGGTAAAAGTGTCTGGTCCGCATAGGCGGTCGAGTTCTGCGGCAGCACAGCCACATCATACCATGGCCCCGAGGCCGAGAGTGCTCTCTCCAGGACGTAACCGGTCTCAGCCGCATTGTTGTCCGTCCAGGTTAATTGTATCCGGTTGGTGTTGGCTGATACGGCTACAGGAGTCACGGGCACGTTTGCCGGGGCCAAATACACACGCTCTAGAAAGTTTTCCGGTGACCACCCAATTGTACCGTCGGTCCACTGGACCTGGTACCAGGTGAATCCCGCCTTGGGCGTATCGTTGGTTATCAGTGTTGCGCCGGTCAATATCGTGCCACGAGCGCTGGTCGGCTGGGTTTTGATGAGCGGACAATCCATCCCGTTGGATATGGAGCCTCCAGCACAAGTTCGCACCTCCACAGTCTTGAGTGGCTTTACATCATCTCCGGCGAGCAAGGACTGGGCTTTAACCAGAGTGTAATTTGGATAATAATGCTGCACCAACCATCTCCAATCGCGCCGGGGATACCCATTAGGTGTGGCGTCTCCGCTGCTGCGCCCCGCCATTCGACGTCCTGTCGCCCATCGAGCAGTCCCCCATTGGCACATTCCCCTGCCATGGCCGTACTCGGTCTCACCAACGCATGCCGGGTCGTATAAACAACCTGAAGTGGGAGCTGTAAAACCGTCCCCACAGGTTTGATCCAGTTGGTTGTTCTCCGCTGAATACTCTGTACTGGGAATTGTGCCGCTGCTTGTGACAACCACCATGTTGTCTGTGTAGTTCACGGCGCGGTCAGTCAAAGAGTTGATCTTGGATGGATTATAAACCTGGCAGGAGGTTGTGGCACAGATGTCATATAAACTGGAGGCGGTAACGCCGTTGATCTTTGCAATGGCATAGCACCGGACTGCCACGGCCCCTGCGTTCAGCGAATTGCTTCCACCGGTGTAGTTGCCCCAACTCGGTATCCACTCGGAAGCCAGCACCGCCCTGGCATAGTAGTTCATCGAAACGTAATCGACGGTCACACCATCAGAAAGAAGGACGCGGATCTGTTTGGGCACACGCACCGTTGAGTTCGTTAAGGCCGTGGAAGAAATCTCCGGGGCAGCCAGATCCAGAGGCGGTGCGAGGACAGAAGGGCGGGCTGTCTTACGGGCATTCTGCAGAGCAGCCTGGGGAGCTCGTCGGCGCGCAGTGCTCTCGTTGAATATGTTCAGCCCTGAACCCGGGTCAAGGCGCACCCGATATGTCCAATCTCCCCCGGGCCACAACTCGACTTTCCGAAACTCGTGGGTCTGGAATCCTGCATGCTCAAACCTCAAGGTGCTTTCGTATGTCGGCTCCGATCCGGGGCTGACTGGCACGTAAAGACGGAAGAACCCCATCGAATCGGACCGCGTCGTTGCACCAGAGTCTGAAGTTACACGCACGTCGGCCAGCAACTGACCACTCGAGGAATCGACTATAAAACCTTGGATCAACATGGCATTGGAACGAACGAGCTGTGCGACTCGCTCAGGGTCCAACTCAGCAGGCGGGGTTTCCGGGTCAAGCAGCACACGAATCCGGAATGGATTGCCAGAACCTGTCTCCACAAAAGCAGACATTGGGTGGTGACCGGCTGCTGAAATCGCAAGTTCGTGCCTGCCAGAAGGCAACGTTAGGGCCGCCCTGCCAGATGCCGCGAGCTGCTCCTTATCCAGGATCAGCACGCTCGCCCCTGAACTGAGATTCAGCACCGAAACTCGATCCGGGTGAATTGCCCGACCTGTTGCGCTATCAATCACCTCAAGCGCCAGGTTGGGGGTTGGAGCCGTGGCGCCAAGCAGTACCAAGCCCGGCATGAGGAACCCCAACAACAACGCGATCCTAGTGACGAACCTGGCTTTTAATGACACGGCTTTTTCTTATTGATGGTTAGGGGACTCTCAGGCGGCGAGTTTGACAAAATTGGAAAGCAGCCGCAGTCCCACGGTCTGGCTCTTTTCCGGGTGAAACTGGGTTGCAAACACATTGCCCCGCCAAACAGACGAGGCGAAAGTGTCCCCATACTCGGTTGTGGTAGCGATGATCGATCGATCCGTCGGCAGGGGAAAAAAGCTATGAACGAAATAGACGTAACTTCCCTCCTCGATTCCTGCGTAGAGGGGACAATCGGGTTGCTGAAGGTGGATTTGGTTCCAACCAATCTGCGGTATTTTGAGACCAGGGCGGTCTGTGAATCGAACGACGTTTCCCTTGAAGACGCCAAGACCTGCTGCGCAACTGTTGAACTCCTGGCTTTGCTCAAACAACGCCTGGTAACCAACACATATCCCCAGGAAAGGCCTGCCCGTCTCAATGAACTCGCGGCTGGCAGACAAGAGATCCTGCTTATCAAGGGACTGTAAGCAGTCGTCAAAAGCGCCCACCCCGGGCAAAACCACGCCATGGGCATCCTTCAACTGGCTGGGATTGGTAACCACCTCAACCTCCGCTCCCACTTTGAGCAAGGCGCGATAAACGCTGCGGAGATTTCCTGAGCCGTAATCAACTAGAGCAATCACCATCACATTCTACGATCTGAACCACGCGATAGCAATTCCATCAGAGGCTGTTTGATGGGCATGCCGGCTGAGTGCCTGAGCAGTTAATCCGGCTCATTAAGCGCTTTAAGCCATGCGTAGCACCTGCTAGTCTCGACCTGGATGAACATAGCGGGAAAAGCCCCTGCGCAGGACCAGCGCTACCCGGCTTGGATTGCCATTTCAATCGGAGTTGCCTACTCGGCGCTAGTCACTTGGGCTGAGGCCACGCGGCTGTTTGGTATTACCGATTTTATTTTCTTCTACCTGCTCGGAGTATGTCTTGTAGGGTTCACTGCCAGTTGGCGCTGGGCCATTGCCGTAGCCCTGGCATGTGCGGTGATGGATGGATGGTGGCAGCATGGACGCGAAGCCCGCTTTTTGAGCACGGAGATGATTTGGGTCTTCTCCAGCGACCTGTGTGTTTTTGCGCTGGCAGGCTGGCTGGCCGACCGCGTGCGGCTCTTGAGTATCGAGCGTCGAGAGCTTGCTACGGAGAACGCGGCAAGAAAAGCCGCACTGCGTGAGTTGGAAGCCACCAAAGAACGGCTCGCCCTGGTGCTCCAGCACAGCCCGGCCTGCCTTTATGCCGCAGAGATAACTCCACCCTATCAGCTCATCTATGTCAGCGAGAACGTCAGCCGATTATTTGGCTACGCCGCCGCTGATTTGGCCGGCGGCCATGGGCAGTGGCTGAAGCACGTCCACCCGGATGACCTGGGTTCTGTGCAGGCCTACCTGGCTGAGTTCTTCGCCAAAGCTGAGGCATCATGCGAATACCGTCTTCAAAAAAAAGACGGCCCTTACGTCTGGGTTCTGGATCACGCTAAACTCCTCAAGGACGATGAGGGCAAGCCCATCCAGGCCATGGGATTCATCACGGATATCAACGACCGAAAGACAGCCCTGGTCACTCTCGAAGTTCAACGCGACCTCGCCGTCAGTTTGAGTCTGCGGCAGGACCTCTCCATTGGTCTCAAAAGTCTCATGGACGTCGTCTTGCGCATGGAGGGAATCGACTGCTGTGCGATCTTCCTGGCCGATGAGCACACGTCGGGATTTCGTCTGGCTATGCATTCCGGTTTTTCGGAAGAATTCGTTCAGATCATCAGGAATCCACCACCAGCAGCCAGCCCGATTCGAAGCATCCTGATCGAGGGGAAGCCCTTTTATTCCAGCTTCCCTCAAATGCAGCCGGAAAACCCTGCGGTTCAGGTGGAAAAACTGAGGTGCCAGGCGATCATCCCGCTTCAGTTCCAGGGTCGCCTCCTGGGACTGCTGAACGCGGCATCGCACCAAACTCTGGCGGTTCCATCCCAAACCCGTCATTTTCTTGAAGCACTGGCTGCGCAAGCAGCAGGAGCCATCTCTCGAATCCGCACTCACGAAGCATTGCTAAGAAGCGAGAACCGTCTAAAAACCATCATTGATAGCACACCAGTGATTGTTCTGGCGGCTGACTTGGAGGGGCGCATCACCTTTGAAGATGGCCAGGCGCTTAGGACCCTGCGCATGGAACCCGGGGCACACCTCGACTCTTTTATCTGGGACTTGTGCCAGCCCAGCTACCGGGTTCGCAATTACGTTCAGCAGGTGCTGCAAGGGGAAGAGTTCAATGCGTTTGTTGATATCCAGAAAGCCCCCTTTGATTGTTGGTTCTCCCCCGAACGCGACGCACAGGGCAGGATCATCGGGTTCTTTGCCATCGCCACAAACCATTCCGAACGTCAGCGCCTTGAAAGCCAAATCCTGGACATCAGCGATCGGGAACAAGCCCGAATTGGCCAGGACATTCATGATGGATTGTGCCAGCAACTGGTGAGCCTTGCCTTCGATGCCAACGCGCTGCACACCCGGATTGAGGAGGCAAATCTCCCCGCGGCCAGTTTAGCCGAGCGAATCTGTTCGTTGCTCGATTCAGCTATTACGGAAGCCCGCCGCCTGGCCCGGGGGCTTTTCCCTATTCGGCTGGATGCTGACGGATTGCCTTCGGCGCTGGAGGAGCTGGCGCTCGCCACGACAGACCGTTTTGATCTGCGTTGTCGATATGTACAGCAAGGCCAGCCTCCGGTGATTTCCCAGGCCCAGGCGACCCATCTCTATCGCATTGCACAGGAGGCCGTGACTAATGCGGGCAAACATGCCCGTCCGAAGCAAATCTCCATAGTGCTGATCTCAGCCAGCGCAGGTTTGGAGCTGCGAATAGAGGACGACGGGCTTGGCTTGGCACCCGACCGCATACACCAGGGCATGGGCCTCTCGATCATGGATTATCGCGCGCGCAGCATTGGCGCCACAGTCAGCCTTTCGACTGATCCTGGCAAAGGCACTACAGTTTCTTGTTGCGTCCCGCGCCAACTGAGCTAAATACGCAGGAGTCATGATCAACCAGGCCGCCCAAGGGAAGAAGGAGGGACCGCATCGGATCCTGTTGGTTGATGATCATCCGATGGTTCGTGAGCGCCTCTCTGAAATCATTTCCAGGGAAACCGACCTTCAGGTGTGCGGCGAAGCCGAGGACCGAAACGATGCTCTCGAAGCGGCCGAGTCTACCAAACCGGATCTTGCGATTGTGGATATCACCCTCAAGAGCTCTGACGGGCTGGAGCTGGTGAAGGACATGCGCACCCGTTGGCCGAACATGTCTGTTCTGGTCGTATCCATGCATGACGAATCGTTGTATGCTGAAAGAGTGATCCGAGCCGGAGCGATGGGCTACATCACGAAGCAGGAGGCCACTCGAAACATTCTCCTGGCCATTCGAACGGTTATTCGCGGTGAGGTTTACCTAAACCAGAAAATCGCCACACGCATCATCTCCCGCATGACCCTTCACAAGATCGAGAACGCATGTCCTACGGAACTGCTCGCCGATCGCGAATTACAGGTCTTCGAACTTACAGGACGCGGTCTTAACGCGCGCGAAATCGCCGAGCGGCTAAAAATTGGCGTCAGCACAGTGGAGACTTACAGGAGCCGTATCCGTGAAAAACTCAGTTTAAAGGACAGTGGTGAACTGCTCCGCACCGCCATTTCGTGGGCCCGGGGCAAGTGAGCTCTTGGGAGCGCGCGAAAGAAACCTGCTCCTGGCGAGAACGAAACGTAATGGCAATTCCGCAGCCAGCGTGATGCCCACCCGAGGAGTAATCATGATGGGTCCGTGGCGTTCACGGTAAGTCTGAATCTGGGGATTCGCCGCGATCATCAACGGACCTGCAGTCTCACACAAATCCGCACCGTTCAACGAGCGGTCGATGCCAAGCGCGGCACAAACTTTTCCGGGCCCGTTAGCAAGGTGCTGCTGCTTCCGAACTCGGTCCCTCTTAAACTGGATCGATTCGCAACCCAACACAGGCTCAATAGCACGGATGAGCACCGCCTCCCCCCTGCCCTTTGAATTGCAGACGGCATTTACACAGTGATGGCAGCCATAGATGAAATAAACATAAGCATATCCCGGCGGGCCAAACATGATCTGGTTTCGGGTTGTGGGTCCCCGAAAGGCATGACAGGCAGGATCACCCTCAAGGTAGGCCTCGGTTTCCACAATCACTCCCCCGGATATTTTCCCGGAGTCGTTGCGGAGCAACAATTGTCCCAACAACTCACGGGCCACCGTCTCGGCAGAAGGCGCAAAAAACGTGCGGGGTAATGGCTCGTAATCTCTCATCTCGGCTCAGTGTAGCGCACGGATCAAGCTCGGTGACCTCGGTGACCCGAGGCCCGTTTGTTTGCACCTTCGCGCTCCAACGACCGCTTCCAGTCTGCCAATTTACCTTCCATTTTCAATCGCTGCTGCAACATGCCAAGAACAGCCGCCTCCTCAGGGGGCAGCTTCGCCAACCCCTTCGTGAGCTCCTGTTCAGCGCGCTCCTGCAGCAGTTGCGCCAGGGTGCCATCGGTGAACGCGGAAAACACTTCGGGATGGACATAGCATTTCCTGCATACAGCGGGAGTATTTCCCAGCCGCTGCGCCACAGTCTCAATCGCCCGACCCATATGCCTTCGTGCCTGAGTCCTGGTTTTGAAATCCGCAAACTCCTGCAGAGCCAGGGCTGCCATCACGGTTCCGGACCAGGTCCGAAAATCTTTCGCAGTGAAATCAGCACGGCTCACTTCCCGGAGGTAGTCATTCACGTCTTCAGAGTTGATTTCCTGCCGCTGGCCTTGGTCATCGACATACTGGAAGAGTTCCTGCCCCGGAATGTCCTGACACGACTTAACAACCCGCGCCAGCCGCCGATCACGCACATCGATCTCGTGCCATCTCCCGGACTTGCCTCGAAAGCTGAATCGCACTCTCTCTCGGTCCACCCGCACGTGCCGATCTCGCATCGTGGTTAGCCCAAATGATTCATTGGATTTCGCGTATTCCTTGTTCCCCACTCGGATAAGGCTCGTTTCGAGCAAACTCACGACGGTTGCGAGCACTTTTCGTCTGGATAAAGCCTTCAGACGCAGATCTGCCGCCACACGTTTGCGGATGTGCGGCAGCGCTTTTCCAAAGGCAATCATTCTGCTGAACTTGGTCTCATCCCGCACTTCTCGCCAGCGACGATGATACCGGTACTGCCGCCTGTGGCGGGCGTCCCGCCCTGTGGCCTGCAGATGGCCGCATGGGTCCGGGCAGATCCACACATCCGTCTAAGCGGGCGGAATCGCCAGCGACTTAATCCGTTTCAAAACCTCCGGCTCAGTTACCACGTCGCCTGAAGGATATCGAAAGCGAAATTTCTTCCCGGCCTGTTCACGCCGGATCCCCGGCATGTCTAAACACACATATCTGAGCCCTGCCTGGGCAGCGGCCTTCAAAGATTGCCTATTGGGCGCGGCACGTGCTCGTGGATTGTCCATATGGGAGTTATATCCGTGTGGAGGCAGGATGTTTCGAGCAGGACCAAAAGCCGCGACAAGTTCGACCCAGAAGCGCATTGCCGCCGGAGTTCTCGGATGTCGCCTTTGCTTGTGCCATCAACGACCCGTAATGGGCAGCTCAACCTATCTCAGCCAGGAAGGAGGTTCAGGTAGTCGATTACCCCATCCTAGTTTAGGCTTAACCTTCCTCCACTTTCGAGTAACGTCTCCCGCCTGTGATCGCGGCGTTCATGTCAGCCCTGTTATTCGCCACCTCCACGATGTGTGGCCATCGCTCCGCCCGCCTGTTAGGAGGCACCGAAGCGAACTTCTGGCGCATCATTTCTGCTGCGATCATGCTGGCGGTTTGGGCCTATTCTTTTGGAACTGGCCTGGAAGGCCCCGCCCTCCCCTTATTCGCACTAAGCGGTGCCATCGGAATCGGGATGGGAGACGTTGCCTCATTCCAATCCTTGCCCCGGCTTGGTCCAAGGCTTTCAAGCCTGGTGGTGCTCTGCCTTACAGCTCCCTTCGGAGCGTTGATCGAATGGGTCTGGATGGGAACCAAGCTGACTTCCTGGCAAGCCGGATGGGGTGCAGTCATTCTCGGCGGCGTTGTTATTGCCCTCGTCCCTTCAGGGAGCGTTCGCCGCACAACCAGGGAATGGGCGGTTGGAGCGAGCTTCGCCGCGGTAGCGGCTTTCGGCACCGCGTGTGGCGCCGTTCTCAGTCGAAAGGCCTACGCTCTGACAGAAGACTACGGCGTTCCTATCGATAGCGGCACCGCAGCGTTCCAAAGAGTTATCGGAGGTATCCTGGTGGCCGCGATCGCCCTGCTTGTTGTTAAGCATTCGACTTACAGCAAAATGGTTGGACTCAAAGACCCTGGCTTGCCTACTCAGATGAAAAAGAAATGGGCAGCAGCAGGGCCGTGGGTGCTGGCCAACAGCCTGGCTGGTCAAACACTCGGAGTCAGCGCTATGCAAATGGCGCTCCAGAGCACACCTACGGGCGTCGTTCTTGCCATCATCGCTGTCAGTCCCATCATCGTCATACCCATGGCTTACTTCTTCGAAGGTGAACGCCCTACCATTCACTCCCTGTTCGGTGGCTTGGTTGCCGTTGGCGGCGTCATTGCTCTGGCGCTGCGCAAATAGCTCACGTCTCGTCTCTCTCGGAGGCTGTCTCACCGTCGGGCTTTTGGCGCGGCTCAAGCATGGCTGAGCGGCCTTTTCGACGCTGCACAGCTTGCTTCAGGAGAAATTCGATCTGACCGTTCACGCTGCGAAGTTCATCCGCCGCCCAGGCCTCCAGTTCACACCAGAGGCCCGGGTCGATTCGGAGTAGAAATGACTTTCGCTCAGCCATGCGATCAGGTGTAGAGCGTCCCGGCATTCACGACGGGGTGAACTTCGGATTCGGCGCAAAGCACGACCATCAGGTTGCTCACCATTGCCGCGCGGCGCTCGTCATCGAGATGCACTACGTGCTTTTCCGCCAATTCTTTCAAAGCCATATCTACCATGCTTACAGCACCATGCACGATCTTCTGCCTCGCGGCAATGACTGCCTCCGCCTGCTGTCGGCGCAGCATGGCTTGGGCGATTTCGGGAGCGTAAGCCAGGTGGGTTAATCGAGCCTCCTCCACCAGCACGCCGGCTTTCTCCAAACGCGCCTGAAGTTCTTGAGAAAGTGCCTGCGACACCTCTTCGACCCCGCTGCGCAATGTGACCTCGTTCTCCTCACCATGGTCATAGGCGTACGCGCTGGCCAAGTGGCGCAAGCCAGACTCACTCTGCACACGCACGTAGTTCTCAAAGTCATCCACATCGAAAACTGCCTGCGCGGCGTCCTGCACCTTCCACACCACCACGGCGGCGATCTCTATGGGGTTCCCTCGCTTGTCATTGACTTTCAACCGGTCACTGTTGAAGTTGCGAGTTCGTAAGGACATCTTGTACCCTCGCAACGATTTGTGCTCAACGGGCGCTGCGGTCCCTGACTTATTGGACTGCGCCTGAACTCTCTCGGCCCAGGTCATGTTCGAGGCCGGACCTCTCGAATAGAAGGGATTCCCCCAATGAAACCCAGAGCTTCGCACCGTCCCCCTGTATTCACCAAACAGGATGAGCACCCGGGCTTCGTTGGGCTGCAGGGAAAAGAACCCCGAAAACATAATCATAGACCAGACGAAGGTCAGAACCGCCAAGGTGATGACGATTCCAACGGTGTGTGGGCTCCAGTGCCTGCCTTGGACGACTGGGTAGATGAACAGGGCTATGGAGCCGAGCAGAAACAGGATATTGAGTGGCAACATGAGCCATCCACTGCTGACCTGGACGACACGATCACGACTGGGGATATGGGTATCAGCGTTCATAAGTGTTTTGGTTAATCTGATTTCACTATGATATCACTTAGATACCACGTGTCAACCCCTGTTTTCGCACCACTTAATCCTTAGTTGTGCTTTCGTTTGCCACCTTCCGGCTTATACCAGCAAGTGTGGCCTGCACTGCCCTCACGTAATCTCTAGGAGCTATAATGATTTGAGTTCCTCGCACACCGGCAGACACTGAGATACTTTCAAAAGCCAGGGCTGTTTCGCAAAGGATGGCTGGAAATGCTTTCCTGGCCGCCAGAACAGTCACTCCACCTCTCACATATCCTGTCAAACCTTGAAGCTGGCTGAGCGGGGCCAACTCCACTCGGCGGTTTCCCGATGAGCGCGCCAGTGCTTTGAGGTCCAGTTCGCAATCACCCGGGATTACTGCGAACAGGTACCCGGTAAGATCACCCCGGGTTAGCAGGGTCTTGAATACTTGCTGAGCAGGCATGCCAATCTTTCGGGCAACGGCAGGAGCGCTAAGATCAGACAAGTCCACTTCATACTCCCTTAGGGAGAAACTGATATCAAGTTTCTCTAGAATTCTGGTGGCATTCGTCTTCATAACTAATTCAGTAGAGCAGAGGCGGCTGGGGTGCGAAACAAGTAAATTACTGGCTGGGAACGGGTCCCACGAGGGGCTTGACGCTGAACAAAGTTAACCAATTTGTAACCTGTTTAGGGTGGCCACCCTATTGGTTTTTTGAGGCCTGTGGACTAGGTTGGCTGGTATGCAACGCACGCTACACCCCCCCATCAATTTCCGGCCCGATCCTGACGGGCCTACGACGTTTAATGTCGTCATCGTCTATGAGGATTTCCAGAGCGGCAAGCATGGCATTCGTACTTATAACCACTTGGTAAAACACCTGGGAAAGCAGTGCGAAGTCAGCAGCCAGATGTGGAAATTCGACATCCTGGTAATCCCGAGCCTGAGGGAGTTGGCCTGCCGCGATGCTGAAGACGCGGATATCATCATCATTTCCAGCCGAGGAACGAACACGTTGCCTGAATCCGTCACAAGCTGGCTGGAAACCTGGAGTCGCAAGCCGGGTCATGCGTTAGCGTTAGTTGCATTATTTGACAATCCGGAAGCGCAACAGGCTCAAGCCGCTCGAGATTTCCTGGCACGTATTGCCCGAAAAACCGGGTTGGAATTCTTTGGGCAACCCGATGCGTGGCCTGGGGCCAGCGAAGCCGGGTTACCCCCCGAGGCAAGCTTCACACCAGATGCCGGACGATCACTTGACCTCCTGTCACCGAGATGGGGGATTAACGAATAGGTGAATCCCCACCTCAAACCCTGAGCCCTTCAGAGGGTTACACCTCATCGCCGCCAGTTTTGCCTCGCCTTAGTTTTCAGACGAGTCATATGCGAGCCATCTGGAAAGGATCAATTAGTTTTAGCCTGGTCAACATACCGATATCGTTGTACCCGGCGACCAGGCGCGAGGAGCTTAAGTTTAACCTGCTGAGGAAGAGTGATTTAAGTCCAATCAAGTACCGCCGCATCGCTGAGACCGACAACAAGGAGGTGACTTGGGAGGAGGTTGTCAAAGGCTATGAGCATGAGAAGGGGCAGTTCGTCGTTATCGAGGAGGAGGACTTCAAGCGAGCCGATGTTGAGGCAACCCAAACCGTAGATATTCTTGAGTTTGTACCGTTGCAAGAGATCGATCCGATGTTCTTCGATAAGCCTTATTATCTCGAGCCGGATAAAAAAGGAGCCAAGGCGTATGCACTGTTGCGAGAAGCGTTAAAGAAGACCGGCAAGGTAGGAATCGCAAAGGTCGTAATGAAAACACGCCAACACTTGGCTGCTGTCAAACCCGACCGCAACGCACTGGTTCTCGAGTTGATGCACTTTTCCGAGGAACTGGTGGATAGCAAAGAACTTCAACTCCCGGGAGATCTGGATCTTGGAGCGAAGGAACTGGAAATGGCTGGTGAACTGATCGCCCGCATGACGACCACATGGCAAGCCGACAAATACACAGACGATTACCGGCATGCTCTTATGAGCTTGATTGAGCAAAAGGTCGAGTCTGGCGGACAGAGCCCAACTGTAACGCCCCTGAAGCGGGAACCGACCAAGGTCATCGATCTGGTTGCGGTCCTGCAAGAAAGCCTGAACTCCACGAAAGAGGGTTCAGAGAAGTCTTCTGAAAAGCGCAAGTCTGCTCCGAAAACCAAGCCCAAGAAGGCACTTAAGAAAGCTGCCTGACGTACGGCCTGCCCGGACACGAGCCATGGGCCTTCAGCGATATCGAGAGAAGCGGGATTTCAAGCGGACAGCCGAACCGCCGGGAACAGGAGCGCAGCCTCGCGAATCATTCCAAAAAGAGTTTGACTTCGTGGTTCAGAAACACGATGCCACACGCCTCCACTACGACTTTCGCCTGGAGATGGACGGAGTCTTGAAATCATGGGCGGTCCCGAAAGGAATCCCGACCCGGCGCGGGGAACGCCATCTGGCAGTCGAAGTCGAAGACCACCCATTGGAGTACGGCTCCTTCGAGGGAACTATTGCAAAGGGCAACTATGGAGCTGGCACAGTCATGTTGTGGGACCGTGGTTTTTACATGGTGTCAGGCGATCAACCGTCTGAGAGCCACAGAAAGGGGAAGCTGCATCTCTGGCTCAGAGGTAAGAAGCTTAAAGGAGAATGGACGCTAGTGCGCATCCGCCATCCCCGTGAAGAAGACAAACCGCAGTGGCTGTTGTTCAAGACTGGGGAAGACGCTCCAGACATACAGGCGCGCGTGGAAGACCGATCTGTGTTGACAGGCAGGTCGATGAACAGGATCGCACAAGAAACCACCAGAGAGTGGAAGAGCGATCGTCCGGCCCGCCGATCCAGGACCGATCGGTTGACCAGATCGGCAGACTCTGAGCCCAAAGTCCCACCGGGCAAGACCAGGGCACGATCCGTAGCCTCAAAACGACTGAACGACCTGGTTGACCTTTCGAAATTACCCCCAGCGACTCCTGGCTTTGTTGAGCCCATGAAGGCAACCATGGGACAGAGATTGCCGAAAGGGCAACAATGGCTCTATGAAATCAAGTTTGATGGGGTTAGGGCATTGGCAATCAAGGACGGCAACCGGGTAGAACTGTTCTCGCGGGCCCAGAACTCCCTCACGCAAAAGTACCTTTCAATTGCCAAGGCCGTGGAAGCGTTGCCCGTAAACCAGGCTGTTATCGATGGGGAGGTCGTTGTCCTGGATGAAACAGGTCGGTCGTCTTTTCAGCTTCTGCAGGTTTATCAGCAGCCTGGCGGCCATAGCCTTCCCCTGCTCTTCTACGCATTCGATATTATTCAACTGGAGGGACGCGATCTCACCGGGCTGCCGCTCGTTGCTCGAAAAGCGATACTGGAACGGATTCTCCCAGAGGAGAAATCTTTCCTTCGCAGTTCAGCCGGGATCGACGCCAGCACGGAAGCAGTGGTCTCGGCCATGAAAGCTCGGGGCCTAGAGGGTTTGCTCGCTAAACTGAAGGACTCGAAGTATCAGGCCGGACGCCGCAACCCCGCTTGGGTGAAGTATAAATGGTCTTTGGAGCAGGAATTTGCGATAGGCGGTTACACTTCGCCGAAGGGCACCCGGACTTGCTTCGGAGCGCTGCTTGTCGGCTATTACCAAGGAGGCCGCCTGATTTGCGCCGGGAAGGTCGGCACTGGTTTTGACGAACGAGGTCTCAAAGCCCTGCATCGCCAGTTTCAAGCCATAACGCGGGAGACCTGTCCCTTCGCGAACCTGCCAGTTCGCCCCGGTTCAGGAGCCGGGCTCACCCGGCGTCAGATGCGCGAGTGCACGTGGCTCGAACCTAAGCTGGTTTGCCAGGTTCGTTTTGCGGAATGGACACGAGACGGGTTGTTGCGCCAGCCGTCGTTTCTTGGTTTGCGCGACGACAAGGAACCGAAGGATGTGATTCGAGAAACAGGATCAGCTTCGGGCGGCAGCGGCTCTTAAGCTCTATTCCGCAATGCAGTAAAGCGACTCGTGGCCTCGGATGAAGAGTTCTGATCCCACAATGGCCGGGGAAGCGTCAGTCTTTTCTGACAAACGGTTCGTGGACACCACCTCAAGGGTCCTTCCGCTTTTCAGCACAACAGCCGTTCCGTTTCTGCCAAGCACATAGATGTGCCCACCGGCAGCCACTGGGGAGGCATAAATTCCGTTTAACCCTTCGAGGCGAGCTGCCTCAAATGCAGGTTCGCCTGTCTCAGTCTGCAAACACGTGAGCACTGGATTATTCCCTGAAACGAGGTAGAGCAAACCCGCTGTTAGCAACGGTGATGGGACATAGGGCGTGTTCTTCGCGCGACTCCATCGAACCGCATCCGTGCCGGTCAAATCACCAGTGCGCGTCACGTCAATCGCCATCACAGCACTTCCGCGGAACCCGCTCGTGACGTAAACCGTATCGTTCGCTGCCACTGGAGTAGGTATGGCATTGGCAGTTTGCCCCCCGCATTCCCAGAGCTGTTTCCCTGTCCCGAGCTCGTAGCTGCGCACCCGGGTGGATGCATTAACTATCACCTGCTGTTTGCCGCCGACAGTCACAATGAGCGGCGTGGCCCAGCCCGTGCTCTCGTTCCGGGGTGTTCGCCACAATTCTTTTCCCGTCTTCCGGTCCAGCGCAGCGATAAAATCATTAGTCGATTCGTCGTCCCAGTTTACCACCACAGTCTCGCCGGAAAGCGCGGGGGACGCACCCTCGCCAAAGCTGTTACGCGTTTGCATTTTCCCGAACTCACGGGACCACTTCGGGTTGCCGTCCAAATCATAGCAATGCAGTCCGCGGGAACCGAAATAAGCGAAGAGGAACTCCCCATCGGTGATTGGCGAACCGGAGGCATAGCCGTGGTCCTGATGATGTTTCTCGTGCGGGACCGTCTGCCGTGCGGTCTTGCGCCAGAGAATCTTCCCGTCCTTGCGGTTGAGGCAGAGCACATCAAAGCTGTAAGCCGGAGTCCCGTTCTCGCTTGTTCCCGGCTCCCCTGCTGGAAGGGCGGTGGTCAGAAAGACCCGGTCCTTCCAAATCACCGGTGTGGAGGAACCGCTGCCAGGAATCCGTGTCTTCCAACGCACGTTATTTGTCTCACTCCATGAAACGGGAGGTTTGGAAGCTGGAGCCTCACCGGTCTGCATTGGGCCTCGCCATTGAGGCCACACCCCCACGGTTTCAGCCGCGGAACCAGCATGTTGAGCTAGACCCAGCCAGAGGCCTGCGAGCAGGCAGAATGGAGCAGCGACTTTTTTCATTTGCACCATGCTGTATGCCGAAGGAACACCCGCGTGCCAAGCCGGAATCCGCACAGGCCACCAGAAAAACGCTCACCTGAGTCTTTCAGTGGCGCCAGACTGCTCAGGACCTTGCGCTCTCGAACCAAGCAACCCGCCGAAAAGCCGCTCAAAATTCTCTTGAACACTCCGGGCTAACTCAAAAACAGGTTGATCGAACAATTCCGCTGCGAAGTCATACACTGCAGCCAAATTGGCTGGATGATTAACTGGCTTGTTGTCTTCTACGGGAAGCGGGAACTGAACCCTGTCTTCTGGGAGCGGTTGGTCTGGAGCATCGCTCTCGATGAGCAATCGATCCAGAGGCACCTGGAGAAATGTTTGGCGCTGGCGGATCTTGCGCTCGTGGGCGTAGTAACCAGGTAACGAGAAGTAGGCTCCCAGATCTGACAGACTCTTGATCATCTCCGGGGGGCCGCCGAAGGAATGCAGCAAAAACCCACACGTCGGTCGCGGCTCGTTTCTCAACAGATCGAAGAGCTTGCCCCAAGCCTGAAGACAATGAATCGTTACGGGCAAATTGCGTTCCGCAGCTATGCGCAGTTGAAAGCGAAATACGGTCTCCTGTTCTGCCAGGTCATAGTTCTTAATCCAGCGATCCAAGCCGATCTCACCCACTGCGGAAGGAATTTTGTCCAGGAACCTGACCAGGTTCTTCTTCCAATCCGAGCTCCGGGTTTTGATGTACCATGGGTGATATCCGAAGGATGGCAGCACCTCGGAGTGTCTTCTGGCCAAATCGAGAACTTCCTCCCAATCGCCTTCACTGGACCCGTTCACCACCATACATTGGATGTTGGCCATGCGTACATCCTCCCACAACCGCTCACCGAGTGGTTCTAAGCGGACATCGTGCGCATGGTTGTGCGCGTCATAAAGCGCTGGTTTCATCCGCTGACAAAGTATCACAAGTGGACCAGGACTGAGAAAACGAAACGGCTGAAGCTCCCTCGCTTATGCTCCAGGTTTCGATACCGTAAATGGGTCGCTATTCTTTGCTCCCGGGTCTCTGGAGACTGGCTTCCCGGCGCCGCACGACGCGGGGTAGAATAGCCAGACCAGTCCAGCCAACACAGGCCCAGCCGAAAACGTCGCCGTGACGATTGTAGAAGGTTGCCTGGGCGCCGCGCTCTCGGATGGGGATATCCAGCCGTAGAGTGCCCTTTCCGTAGATGCGCCCGTGGTCATCGTGAAATATCTTTCGCAGGCGCCCGTGATGGTCCACCCAGCAAGTCAGCCCGTTATTGGAACACCGGATCAGAGCCCGCCCATTCTCCACTGCGCGAAAAAGCGCTGAGCCCGCGTGTTGCCACTGCGCCGCCCCTTCTCCGAACCAGCCGTTATTGGTCAGGTTAACCAGAAAATCGGTGTCCTCCGTAACGTATTCCCGCGCGAGGTGAGGAAAGACATCTTCAAAGCAGATCAACACCGATGCTTCCACGGCAGGATCGACCAGGCGGTACGGGACTGGCCGGTCTCCCCGGGCGAATCCGCCCTCGATCGGTGTAAAGAACTTCAGAAACGAAAGCCAATCGGAGAGCGGAACGTATTCGCCAAAAATGACCAGCGCCCGTTTGCGGTAATTTGCTGCAATTTCGCCATCCGGGTTGATCAAGAAGCTGCTGTTGTAAAAGTCAACGATCTGCTTGCCGGTTTTCGGGTTAACAGCCTTTTGAGCTTGTGCGTCATCCGCTCCGATGATCATCCAAAGCCGATGTTTCCGGGCAAAGCCCGTGACTTTCTCAAATGTCTCTTGATCGTATCGCAGCAGTTTCGGAACCGCCGCTTCGGGCCATATTACGAGGTCCGTTGGCTGCTCAACCGCTTTCTCGGACAAGGCGATCAGTTCATCAAAACGCAAGTCATCGTTGGCTGAATCCCAGATGAGGGTCTGAGGTATGCTCGGCTGCACGAGAACAGTCCTCAGCACTGGCGACTCCGGCGTGGCCGTATCCTTTAGGACGTGCCGGTAACCCACCCCGAATACCAGCCCCACGCTCACCATTGGGATCAGCAACTCCGCAGCCCACCCGCCTTTGAAGCGAGGCTGATTAATCACACGAGAGATGGCGCAGATAACTGAAACCGAAACCCAAACGACAAGGAAGGATACTCCATATACCCCGGTAAAGGCAGAAACCTGGATCAATGGCACCATCTGATACTGTGAGCTGCCTAGAAGGTTCCATGGAAATCCTGATAGGAACCGGGCGATTGTCATTTCCATGGCGACCCAGGTAACTGCTGCGAATAGGCCCCACTGAAGGCGCTGGCTCCATGAACAACTGGCAATGGTCTCCCAGGGTTTAGCGGAGGGTTCAGCGTAAGCAGGAGCTCCGATGGCTCCACCAGCCAGCCACACCCAGGCACCTGTGTACAATGACATGAACGCTGAAAGCGCAATCCAACCCGTGATTGGAGCCAGGGGTATCCCATGCCATTGGTATGGAATCATGAGCAACCAGTAAAGAGATACGAGATAGTGGACCAACCCCGCGATGAAACCGGTTCGAAACCGCTCTCCTGCGGGAAGTCCGCAGCCCGCTGCCAAAATCAGTCCCGGTGCTATCCAGGCGAAGCCCGCGATCCCCCAATTAGGGAAAGAGAGCCCGAGAAGCAGACCACCAAGAGCCGCCCAGGCGAAACGGGATTTTAACAAACGGTTCACCGGGCCAAAGTAGCTTCGTGCCAATGAGAATTCACGGAAAAACCCTCAATCACAGCTTTGGTTTGCACGAGTTGCCTTCAAGGCCTAGATTCAGCCTCGATATATATGCACACAATCCCCATCGGCGTAAGTCCGTTGAATGTCAGCCGCCTCGCTTACGGTTGCTGGCGAATAGCAGGCACGTGGAACCCCGCCGAAGTCACGGGTGACAGCCGAGCAGTCGGATTAAAGGCCATCCAGGCGGCGTATGACGCAGGTTATACACTGTTTGACACTGCCGACATTTATTGTTCTGGCGAATCCGAGCGTATTCTAGGCACGGCTTTGAAGGAAACCCAAGGCATGCGAGAGAAGGTAGTTATAGCAACGAAATGCGGGATCAGGTTCGCTGGCGATACATCACCGAATGCCCCCGGGCGATACGATTTCTCGGCCGAACATATTGAAGCATCTGTGGAGGGCTCGCTGTCCCGAATGAAATTGGAGACGATTGACCTGCTCATGCTGCACCGGCCGGATTTTCTTGCCGATCCACAGGAGATCGCAAGCGCGTTCTCGAAATTGAAGAACCGGGGGAAAGTCCGTTACTTCGGCGTGAGCAACTTTCGTCCGCTGCTCTTAACCGCCGTTCAGGCGGCATGTCCCATGCCGCTGGTCGTGCATCAAATGGAGATCAGCCTGGCTAAGCTGGATGCGTTTACAGATGGCACCTTGGATCAATGCTTGATTGAGCGGCTCACCCCAATGGCATGGAGTCCCCTGGCGGCAGGATTGATTGGTGGTGGCGCATCGCGGCTGCTTCCTTCCCAGCGCTCGTATCAACCAGAGAAGTTCAGCAAGATCCTGGAAGAAATTTCAGCCG
Organism: uncultured Verrucomicrobiota bacterium; assembly: GCA_942493075.1. Taxonomy (GTDB): domain Bacteria; phylum Verrucomicrobiota; class Verrucomicrobiia; order Limisphaerales; family UBA8199; genus JBBQYD01. The sequence goes on from OW818681.1 coordinate 3,573,610, forward strand.
ATCACCAGACATCCCCAGTTGTCATTGCGCTTGCCTGGCTGCTGAAGCATCCGGCGGCCATTCAGCCTGTGATTGGCAGCATCCGCCCTGAACGCATCCGGGAGGCCACGAAGGCAACTGAAATCAAACTTTCACGGGAAGAATGGTACCGGCTGCTTGTGGCCGCAAGGGGAGAGCCCCTGCCTTGATTTCATGAACGAGCAGAGGACCAGGGAAGAGCACTGGCGCCTTTTCATAGCGCTGCTGGTTCCTGCTTCGATTCGCGAAACGCTCGTAGCGGCTCAGGCCGGTTTACGCAAAGCCTCACCAAACGCCCTGATTCGCTGGACAAACCATGAACAACTGCATCTGACCCTTCGGTTCTTGGGAAACGTTCCCACGTCAAACCTGGACGAATTGGCCGCTGCTCTAAAAGAGGAAGTCCAGAAATACCATGCCCTCCAGCTTCACGCGCGGGGAATTGGGTTCTTTCCGAATAGCAATAGACCCCGGGTCGTTTGGTCTGGAGTTGCGGATGATGATTGCAGGTTGGAAGGAGTTTTTCAGGCAGTTCAGGAGGCTGCCCAGCCTTTCACTGTTGAGGCTCTGGAGCATCGTTTCACCGGCCATATCACCCTGGGGAGAATCAAACTGATACAAGACAAAGAACGAAGCGAGCTCCAATCAAGCGCCGAGAAGTATGAAGGGCAGGATTTTGGCGCCTGGCAGTCAACGGAACTCGTTCTCATGCGCAGTGTGCTATCCGGTTCGGGAGCCCGCCATGAGTTGATCCGATCCTTTCAGTTTTCCCAAGGCACGGGAACTCAATGAAGCTTGGATTGTTGCCCCCGGTTCGGTAGGATCAAGGGGCATGCAAGCTACTGGTTTTATTGTTCGCCGCGCCACCCTGGACGACGTTCCCACGCTGCTGACCCTGTGGAAATCCATGCAATACCCAATGGAAGAACTGGCACGAAAAATAACCGACTTCCAGGTAGTTGTTGATGCTCAGGGCGCGCTCACCGGCGCTCTCGGGATTGAGATATCGGGCAAGCAGGCGCGCATCCATTCAGAGGCCTTCGTTGATTTCGCGTGGGCTGAACATTTTCGTCCGTTGCTATGGGACAAGATCATGACGCTTGCCAGCAACCATGGGTTGGCCCGGCTCTGGACCAGAGAACAATCGCCCTTTTACAAGCGGCAAGGAATGGTGAAACCGGAGGGTGATGCTCTGGCAACGCTTCCGAAGGAGTGGCAGGATGGAACGGGCCAATGGCTCACGATCAAGCTTCGCGAGGAAGTTGATACCCTGCTGAAAGCCGACCAGGAGTTTGCATTGTTCATGGCGGGTGAAAAGGAGCGCACCCAGCGAGCACTCGAGCGCGCCAAGATGCTCAAGATCTTCGCAACCATAGTCGCTGTTGTCTTGGCGGGCCTGGTCCTCGCGGGTATTTTTTATATCGCCCAGCGGAGCCACGTTTGGCGGCGCTGAGTTCTAGACCATGCCACGGGATCTTTACTTGGCTAAGGCTGCATTGAGGGGGGTGGTATGAAGTGGAATCGTCCATGGAAGAAAGGCTGGCGATGAATCTGCCTGCAAACCCAATCTTTGTATTCGATGTTAACGGAAAGGACGTTGCAGCCTATGCTTCAGTGGCAGAAGCTGAGGGTCACCTCGAAGCGGTTGACGTTCGAAACAGCGAGTACGAAGCGTTTGATGCGGAAGGAAGGTTGCTCCATTTAACTGTGGAGAAGAGAAATGGGTTTTGGAGCTTAGGAAGGGAAGTTGTGCGAATCGCCCCTGCTGAAGCTGAACCGAGCCACGCTGGTGAACTCTGTGAAAGACTTTCCGCTTTTTTGAAGGCTACGGACCTACCTATACTTGGTCCTCGAGTTCCGCTTTCTGAGCTAGTCGAAGCAGTGCTTCGGATCACCTCACGATAGCCAAATGAAATCTAACTGGCAAGAATACCAAGGATGGCCTTGATGGCCTCCTGATCACCTTTCCTTTCTTCTCCGGTGGGAAGTAGGCATTTGACAACCAAATCCACCAACATAAGAATGCAACGTAATCAGGCCTCGCGCGCTCTGTTGTGCGGATGGCGTCGTTTATGCAAAAACTCGCAATAACTGCCTTGTTGCTTCTGATCGGATGTAGCCCGACCGGTCCCGTCCGCGTGACCGGGGAAGTATTGCGTGATGATTTGTCGCAGATCACGGATATCGTGCAAAAGGAATTGGCATCCCGAAATCGGTCAGGCCGCATCAAGACCATGAGCGAGACAAACGGCACAGCAGAAGTCTGGTATGCAGACATGCAGGCCAGGTGGGGTGAGGCTGGTTTCACTCTGGAACGCCAGACGAATCACTGGAAGATCACCACGGTGTTGTTTCGGTAGAATGAACCTTGGGTTGCGATCTCTCCTCGGCAAATGCTTAAGAGTGATTTCGAACAGTTGTCATGAGCGGGCACATCGATCAACCAAGGGCCGATAATCGACCCGGATCGGACGCGGGACGGCGCAGCCGGTTTGTATTCCAGCCGCCGCGTTGGTTCTCAGTTCGACCGACGCTTGCCCGTCGCGTTGGCCACATTTGGTGTTCTCTATGAGGCAGGCATTAGTCTCAAGACTTCTCACAATACTTGCAGCGGTGCTGGCTATAAGCCTCCTATCGGTTTCGCTACGGGACGTACCACACAACGGGGCCATAAGAAGTCTCCAGCCCTCGATTGGCATCATCTGGACCTGCTTAGCGATGACAGCGGCTACATTCGTATGGGCGTGGTTTCGGCCGTCCCGGAGATCCATGAGCTACGCTCTGATTGCAAGCTGCGCAAGCATCCTATGGTCTCTCCTGCTCGCATGCGTATGAGACCAAAACGTTCAACTTCCGGACACTCCCAGTGGATCTTCTCTGCCCCTCTGGTTCCGGTTGCGTAGCCCGTCGATCTTTGGCAGGTTCCTTCCCATGGGCAAGGCATCAAGAGCAAAGCGATGGCAAGCTCGAATTCTTCCCCGAGGATACCCCTCTTCAACTCGGGCCTTGATGTCTTTTCTTGGTTTCTTTGTTGTGGGAAATGGTTTTGGGCATAGCTGTTGCGCACTTTTTTGCCATTATAGCCTTGGCCTAATTGGCGTCAGAGCGTGATGGGGGTGTTGGCCGCACTGGCGTCTGATTTTGTGGCGCGACCCGGTGCGCGAAGGCGCCGAAGATTCTGGCACCCCGTTCCCGGGGTGCTGTTCCAATCTGCGACTGAACCACTTCGCTTCGTTGCGTTCTCCGGCTTTTTGGCAACCCTTCTGGTTGCACCGATGCTGAGCCGTTCATTCATCCTGCTTGCTCCGGGTGCACGTGGTTGTGCCTAAGTTGCTCGGAAGAATGACCACGATACCAAGGCCTCGGTGCTGATCGGGTCGGGATGACTCAACCGCGCGCCTTTTTGCCTGAGCGTTCCAGCAAGAGGGCCGCTATGAGCCCCTCAGTCGTAAACTCACGAGCCTCTATCTCGGGCTTCAGTCCTAGTTCAGCAAGAACCTTGGTGGTTTCCGGACCGATCGAGGCAAACCGCAGTCCGGCAAACTTCTCTTTCATCTTCTTCAAATCGAACCGCGCATTGAAATGTTCCACGGTGGAGCCGCTTGAGAAAAGTATCCAGTCGGCTCCGTGCTCTAAGAGCCGTTTCCCAGCATCGGTGCGGTCCTCGGTTTCACCTACGGTGCGATAGCAGCCGATGTCATCCACAATTGCTCCCAACTCCTCCAGCGCCTTGGGCAACTCAGGGTTTGCGACCTCGGCACGGAGCAGGCAGATCTTGAGATTCTCAATGCTCTCAAACTCGTCGAGGGCCTTTGCAATGGCAACCGCTCGGAATTCCGCCGGTTCTACATCCACCTGGAGGTGCAGATCCCGCAAACGTTTGGCGGTGGCGGGACCTACAGCGGCGATCCGCGCCCCACCCAGATCCCTCAGATCTTTAAACTGCCTGAAGAAGTATTCAAAGAAATGATCAACTCCCGTGGGACTGGTGAACACGAGCCAGTTATAGGAGTTGAGCTCCAATAACGCATCCACGAGGTCTTCTCTGCGGCTTGGAGGCTCCTGGCGAATGGCCGGAATTGCCAGCACCTCGGCCCCGAGTTCAGACAGCCGATTGCTCAGACCAGCCGCCTGTTCCCGACTTCGTGTAACGACGATCCGCTGACCAAACAGCGGCCGTTTCTCGAACCAATTCAATTTCTCCCGCAATTTGACTACTTCCCCAATGATGGTAACGGTCGGCGGCCCAATGCGGCTTTCGGAGACAGCCTTTTCAATCGTCGCGAGTGTGGCGCTGACCGACTCCTGCTTTCCCGTGGTTCCCCAACGCACCATGGCAATCGGGGTTTCAGACGGCATTCCGTGCCGGATGAGCGTGCGAGCGATTTCACCAACTCGCTCCGTCCCCATCATCACGACCTTCGTACCTGGCGTGGCAGCAAGCTGCTGCCAGTCTATAGCCTTGGAATCCTGGCTTGGATCATCGTGCCCGGTAACAAGCGTCAACCGTGAGCAGAAGTCGCGATGTGTTAGTGGCACCCCGGCATAGTTGGGCACCGCGACAAATGATGAAACTCCGGGTACAACTTCAAACGGCACACCGGCGTCAGCCAGGAACTCGGCCTCTTCACCGCCACGTCCGAAAACGTAAGGATCACCGCCTTTAAGCCGCACAACGGTCTTGCCTTCGCGCACCTTTTTAAGCAGCAACTCATTGAGTTCGCCTTGCGGAATGGAATGTTCGCGGGCGCGTTTTCCTCCGAAAATGATTTCAGCGTTCTTCGAAGCCAGATGCAACAGTTCCTGGTTAACCAGCGCGTCATAAACCACCACATCAGCCCGTTTGAGCAGATCGGCTCCCCTTAACGTCAGCAGGCCGGGATCGCCCGGACCAGCACCCACCAAGTAAGCTATTCCTTGTTTTTTCATTTCAAACGAACCGCCAGATCGTGCCCCAATGCTTCCGGGTTTTCTGTGTTGCCCTGGCCTTCGGCCCGGCGCACCGGACCGCTTGCGAAGGAAAGTGCGCGCATGCGCAATCCGCCGCCGTCCACCTCTGCGTAAGCAGCCACCGGGCTCTGGCAGCCGCCGCCCATGCCCGCCAGGAACGATCGTTCTGCGCGAACACACTGCAAAGTCTCCGAATGATTCAGTCGAGCACAAAGCTCATCCAGGGCCGGATCGTTCTCGCGAATCTCAAGCCCTATGGCACCCTGCCCCACGCACGGGAGCATCTCCTCCAGGCTTAGTATTTTGCCTAGCAATCCAGAAGGAATGCCCTCCCCTTCAAGCGTGCCGGTTGGAGTCAGTCTGATCTGCAAACGAGTGATTCCAGCCAGAGCCAGGATCGTGGCGTCGATCTCTCCCTGCGTTGCGAGTTTCTGCATTCGCGTGACCACATTGCCACGGATATCCGGGGTTTTTAAGCCTGGGTTAATGGTCAAAAGCTGGGCCTTCCTGCGCGTGCTGCTGGTTGCGATTACAGCGTTCTGCGGAAGATCTGAAAGTTCCAGATCTGGACCGAAACGACGCCGGTTGTCTCCGGCCTCAGCAACCCGTGAATCGCGGTAAATCAGCACGTCGCGCACATCGGCACGCCTTCCCGTAGCGCCCAGTTTTAGTCCGGGCGGAAGTTCGGTGGGCAGATCTTTTAAGCTATGCACTGCCAGGTCGGCCTCGCGGGCAAGCAAAGCAACCTCCAGTTCTTTGGTAAACAATCCCTTCGGCAGGCTTTGACCTTCCTGCGCCATGGAAGCAGTCTGGAGTTTGTCCCCGGTAGTCTTGATGATCTTAAGCTCGAAATGCCAAGCCGGGAACGCCGCCTCGCATTGGGCTTTCACCATATTGGATTGCGCCAATGCCAGCGCACTGCCTCTGGTTGCTAATCGTATTGTCCGCTGGGTTGCCATCGCGTTTATTGAATAACCGTCTCCCGCCCTGCTCGTTCGTGGCGATTTGGCGTTAGGACAGCGGAAGCTCTTTCCTCGATGATCCGCTCGCACTTGCCGATCTCGTCACGGCGCTGCTGGAGATAATCATCCGCTATAGCCTGCAAATCGTCGATATTATAGAGAAATACATTCTCCATCAGGTTCACCTCCGGATCAATATCTCGAGGGACCGCAATGTCTATGAGCAGTAACGGGCTGCCCGATCGGGACTTCATTAACGGCTCCAATCGGGTGCGATCTAAAACATAATGAGGCGCTGAGGTGCTGCTGATCACGATGTCGATCTTCTGAAACTCGGCAGCCCATTCCGAAAAAGCCACGGCACGCCCACCAAGTTCCGCAGCGAGCGCAACTGCCTTTTCGTGCGAACGATTGGTTACAACAATACCCTTGGCTCCTCGCGACAGGAGGGCGCGGGCGGTTTTTTCGCTGGTATCCCCAGCGCCGATCACCATCACGATCTTGTCCTTCAGGGTTTCAAAAATCTTCTCGGCCAGTTCCACCGCGGCTGATCCCACCGAGATGCTGCCCCTCTGGATATTAGTTTCAGTCCGGATTTGTTTAGCGACATTGAAGGCGCGCTGGAAAGCCTTGTTCAATCGTCCGCCTGTATGGCCTGCCTGGAGGGCGAGGTCATAGGCCTTCTTAAGCTGGCCCAGGATTTCGGTTTCGCCCAGAACCAAAGAATCCAGTCCGCTGGCGACCCGGAACAGATGATGCACACTATCCGGCTCGGCATGGGTATATAGCTCAGATTCCAAGGCTCCATTGTACTGGTGAAAAGTAGTTAGAAAATGGCGCAGCCCGGAAAAAGCCTCCTCCGCAGTCAGCCCCGTTTCGCCGTAGATTTCGACGCGGTTACACGTAGAAAGGATCACTGCTTCCCTCAAGACGCCCGATGTGCGCAGGCGTTCGAGAGCCTCTGGAATGATCGCTTCAGCAAATGCGAATCGCTCTCGAACACTGACTGGGGACGAACGATGGTTAAGTCCTGCAACAATGATAGCCATGCAAGCAAATCAAGGGTTGTGCAGGGGTGACAGCCAGTTACTCCACCAGAAGGTCAACAGAACGAAAGCGAAGCTACCGACTGTTCCCAAGGCAAACCGGCGTCCACGTTGGGCAAACTTCCAGCGCATGAGGATGAGCCCCAGATATAAAACCCAAACAAGGGCCGACCACGTAATCTTAATATCCCCGCGGTAGTCGTGCGAATTCTTTAGCCCGAATAGATCATAGGCTCCAATGGCCAATCCGATGGTCAGCAAGCAGAAGCCAGCCACCAGTAGCCGATTCACAACTGCCTCCAGCCGTTGGATCGGAGGCAGGATAGCAAAAATCGCCTGCAACTTGCGGAATTTGAGATTGTGCTCCTGCGTCAAATACATGGCAGCAGCCGCCGCCCCCAGGCCAAAGGCTCCGTACGAAAGCGCCATGAGTGCGGCATGGATGCTGGTCCAGGTGCGCATCATATCCGGCTTAATCCCTTGTTTGGGATCCAACCCGGGCATGAGCGCAAAGACTCCGATGCAAAACAGAAAGGGGGACGCGAAAGCGCCTAAAAAGCGGAACCGCGACCAAAGCCCAATAACCAGGTAAATGGCCACCAAGGTCCAGAGGAAAAAGGTGGTGGCCTCGTATAGATTATGCACCGGGCAGTGATTCAGCCGAAATCCACGTAAAACCAGCGCTCCCGAATGCAGTCCGAAGCCCAGAAGCAGCAACAGATAATTGATCCGGTTATCCTGTCTGAACCCCTTGCGCCAGAGGAAGACAGAATAAACCATGCTAAAGCCGTAAATAACCACGGCTAGCATGAAGCATCGGCGATCTGTGAACCAATCCACCATGACAGATTAGTCCTCCTCACTCAGTCTGCAAGCGACAATTCTTTTGCATGACCCAACTGAGGGTCGTCGGATCTGATTGCGACTGAGCAGGAAGCGAAATGGATGCGCCACTGGAACTCTCAGAAAACGACTACTTGTTCGGCGCCGTCCCGGTGGTTGCTGCTTTTAACGCAGCCCGAATATACTCTCCAGTTTGCAAAGCAGTCTTGTTGTTGCTCTCCATGTGACCGGCTGATAACCCGCTCACAAAGGCAGTGGAGACGGAGGTTCCCGTAACCAGATAGGCCCTCCCATTCAAGTAAACCACTGCGGTTCCTGGAGCTCCGACCGCCGGAATGTTGGCTCGATTCGCATAGGACGCGACCTGTCCCTGGTCCACGGCCGTGACAGCAATGACCTCATTATAGGCGGCAGGATACACTGGGGTTTGGACTGGTTCGTTCCCCTTGGCGGCGAAAAACAGAATCCCCTTCTTATAGGCCTCTGCGACAAGATCGCGCAGGATCTGGCTGTCTGCTGAACTGCCCAGGCTCAGGTTGATTGGATTAGCCCCTGCGTTGATGGCCTCTGTAATGCCCCTGGCAACATCGAAGGTCGAGGTGCTGGAATTGTTCCCATACACATCCACCGGCAGGATTTGAACCGAGGTAGAGCCTTTGGTCGCGCTCTCCAAGGCCTTGAGGATATTCTCCGCCATCGAAGTCCCATGAGTCGGCTCGTTTGGGTTAAGCTGGGCCTCGCCAGCTAACGAACGAGTCTCCAGCAGGAACTTATCGAGGCCACTGCCAAGCGACTGAACGGCAGTATCCACCAATCCGATGATGATCTTCCCTGAACTCGCCGGAGGCTTAAGCGTTAGGTTTGGCAATCCTCCGCCAGTCAACGCGGACGGGATGGGAGCGTCAGGACGGTCCACTACATAATTGTCCTCAACCGAGGCTACGTCTGAGTTATCCGCCAGCAATTCACGGGCACTGTCAGCCGCAGCGTCATCCTCGAACTCCAGGCGGTAGGCGTTCAACTCATCAATCCGACCGGTCACCTTGGCACCGACCAATTTGGCGATGTCTTCTATCTTTGTGCCAGGCTTCAATCGAACGATCAGTTCATTGCCGATCTTCTTGGAGACTTCTGATTTCACCTTCGCCTCTTCAGGTTTGATCAGTTGGGTCGCGTTCTGTTGAGCAGTTCTGAAGACATAGAGCCTCGGCTGCTTGCCGGAGTTGGGCACCAGGGCGAAATTGAGATCCCCCAGCAACAATCGCAGGGCTTCCCCAGGCGGGAGAGCTTTGAACTTGGCCGAAACCTGGTGACTTAGGGCATTCGGCTCCAAATACACGTGCCATCCGGTGCTGATAGCGACCCGCTCCAAAACAGGGAGAAGCTTGGCAGAAGAGTAATCGGCGGAAACCAGGCCGGAATTGGTGTTCCAACTGAGTTCGCCTGCCCAAAGGCACGCAACCGGGCTGACCATCCACAGCCAGGCTGTGAGCAGCACCACATAGATCTGTTTAGCCCTTGGTCTCACCACCCCATTTGTACAGCATGCAAAGCAGTGAAGCAAGGTCAGCTAAGGCAATCCCGCAAGGATCGTTGAGAGAAGCCTCCGCTGGTCCCGCCGCTGAAATGCATTTAAAGGCCGCATTGGGGGCCCGTCAGACACCTCACAAAAAACACCCCATGGCAGAATGGCCCACCGCAGGTAATATGAACATAAGATCGCATGAAAACTCCTTGGCCAGGGGAGTGAAATAATTAACAAGCTTTCAGGGCAATCCAGCACCACCACTGGTTAGAAACGGCAGGCGGGGTGCCCTTTCAAAAAAGACTGGACAGAAGAGACAGCACGGATTTCCGCGCTGTCTCTTCTGGTTTTTTGCGTGCGAACGCGGATGCAGATGGCACATTGGAGCCGTGACCGAGACACGATTTTTTCACAATCTGACATTGATCGGCTTCATGGGATCAGGGAAGTCCTCCGCAGGGCGTTTGGTCGCCGAGTTGTTGGATTTCTCGTTCTTGGACACGGATCAGGTGATCGAAGAACAGACCGGCAAAACCATCTCGCAACTTTTTGCGGACCACGGAGAAACTGTGTTTCGCGAGTTAGAGCGGGATGTGGTCGCTGGCTTGGAGCGGATTCGTAGGACCGTTATTTCAACCGGGGGAGGTTTGCCGGCGTTTGAACCGAACCTCGTGAGCCTGAAAAGGCATTCTCTTGTGGTCTGCCTTTGGGCTTCACCGGAAGTTCTGTATGAGCGGGTTCGCACTCATAATCATCGCCCGTTGCTGGAACATCCTGACCCCCTGAAGAGGATTCATGAACTTCTTGCGCTTCGTGAGCCGTTTTATAGGCAAGCCGATGTGTTGGTGAACACAGAACGGCGCGGCCTTCGCGAAGTAGCCCAGCAGGCGCTGCACCATTTCCATACGGCACAGCTCGCTTCTGCATGAAAGATGCAATCCGGCAGAGAGCGTTGGAACTTGGCTTTAACACCTGCCATTTCACCAACGCCGCTGCTCCGGGTTCGGCACTGCAGTTTGAAGCGTGGCTCCGCTCAGGCATGCACGGGAAGATGAGCTACCTGGAGAGGAACGCTTCAAAGCGAGTGGATCCTCAGCAGGTATTGCCGGGTGCACGTTCCATCATTGTGCTGACTACGAGTTACCTCCCATCGGCCACTTCAAATCCAGAAAACGCCGGGACTGTGCCAGTTGGCAAGGTCGCGCGCTATGCTCGCAACCGGGACTATCATGACACATTGGCAGAACCTCTGAGCCAACTCGCTGCTTCGATTGACACAATGTCGCCCGGCGCACGGAGCCTCTGGTATGTGGATACCGGGCCGATCCTGGAAAGAGACCTCGCTCAGCGTGCCGGGGCAGGCTTTATCGGAAAGCACACCAATCTAATCGGCCGTTCACTCGGCAACTGGCTGCTTCTAAGCGAGATCATCACCACTGCCGAAATTACTCCCGACCCATCCGAGACGAACCGATGCGGCACCTGCACACGCTGCATCCAGGCATGTCCAACCGGGGCGATCGTTGCTCCGTTTCAATTGGATGCACGACTATGCATTTCCTACCTGACTATTGAGTTGAAGGGCTCCGTACCAGTTGAGCTTCGTCCAAAAATCGGCAGCCGGATTTTTGGTTGTGATGATTGTCTGGAGGCGTGTCCGTGGAACCGGTTCGCTCAGGCGGGTCGGCTTCTCAAGCCCATGCATGAACTGGGCACAATGGAGCTTCTCCCGCTCTTGAGCCTGACTGATGCCGAGTTCAAAGCACGGTTTGCCGGCACACCGATGCTTCGTTCTAAACGCAAAGGGCTGCTCAGGAACGTCTGCATCGCGCTGGGCAACGTTGGCGGTAGTGAAGCTCTCCCTGCCCTAGAATCAGCAGCATCTGATCCAGAACCGCTGATAACCGAGCACGCGCTTTGGGCGATCGATCAGATCAAGGTGCGCGGGGGGCAACCCGCTCGCACCTGAGTTCTGTGCAGTCAGCCAATTGCCTCAGGAGGCGAATGACTTCAAAGCCGGTGCTTTGTGAGCAAGAGTGGAGTGCCCTCGCTCGTTACGATCCACTACCAATTGGGCAGGCTTGCCGGGAACGTGGGATGACAGATCGGAACGTTTAGCGGAAGCGCCGGAAGGTTGACCAGCCAGCGCGAGCAACTGCTGCACCGAGTGCTGTAGAGTCAGGGCTTGGGAGTTCAGTTCCTCAGCAGCGCTGGCAGTCTCTTCAGCATTGGCTGCGGTTGCCTGTGTGACGTGGTCCATTTCCGTGACAGCAGTGTTGACCTGCGAAATACCCTGGCTTTGTTCATGGCAAGCATGGGCGATCTGTGCCGTGAACTCGTCCACCTGGCGTGCTTTGGCTACAATTTCATCCAGGCTCTTGGCCACCTTGTTACTAATTTGCACACCGGATTCGCTGGTGTGAGTTGACTCCTCAATCTTCTCCGTAGTTTCCCGGGCAGCCTGGGCACAGCGTTGCGCAAGGTTTCTAACTTCGTCAGCCACGACGGCAAAGCCCATCCCCGCTTCGCCGGCGCGTGCAGCCTCCACGGCGGCGTTCAATGCGAGAATGTTGGTTTGAAATGCGATCTCATCAATCGTTTTGATGATCCGTGTGATGTTGTCGCTGGAGGCTTTAATCCCGTGCATGGCACGAGACATTTCTTTCATATCCGCCACGCCGGTTTCAGCCGCGCCGCGCGTAGCATTACTCAATGTCTTGGCGTTTCCAGCGTCCTCGGCATTTCGCTTAATCATGCTCGCCATCTCCTCAAGGGAAGCGCTGGTTTCCTCAAGAGATGCGGCCTGCTGGCTCGAGCCCTCTGCCAGACTCTGGCTATTCCGGCTCAACTGCGACGCGGCGCCGGACACTTCGTCGGCGCCCCGGCCCAAGGCGTCTGCTAAAGCGGACAATCGTCGTGCCACCCCACCGCCGATCAGCCAGCCGATGAGAATGCTGGCCAACAGCGAAACGGCCAGCGAAACAACTACGCCGCGCCGGGAGCCGATTACGAGGTCAACAATCCCCGTCGTGGCGCTATCGATCTGGGTCTTGTTTTTGTCTGAAAGAGCCTGCAGAGCGGCGACATAGCGCTCGCAGCCTGGGTCCAGTTGCTCCCGGGCTGTCTTATAGGGGACTGGATCGGAGGGGTTCTTCCGCTTTTGTGCCAGAATGGTCGCACGCAAGGAGGTATAATCTTTTCTGGCTGAAAGAACCTTGTCATACATCACTTTCTCTTCGGCATCGATAATGCCTTTTTCCACGTGGTTGTAGAACTTGGTGATTTCATCGCTGGCCGCCTTCATATCGGCCTCGATCAGGGTCATATCCTCCACGCTTGTGCTGCCCAAGTGGCGGTAAACCATTGCCAGGTTCCCCCGAACAAGGGTTTGGATTTGGCTAACAGCATACAAGCTGGGCACATCCCGCTGCTGGATTTCTGTTGAAAGGGTCCGTACGTGTGCGAGCCGCCATTGGGCATAGATGCCCGACAAGGCGGAGACTACGATAATTATTAGAAACCCAAACGCGATGCGCTTGCCGATCGTCCATTGATTCATGCTCATACAAAACCGGGAAGCAGGACTTCCGCCGACCCCCTCGCCATACTATCGGACGTCTACGGTGGGGCTTGAGCACTTTGTCTATGACAACTTATGAAGGCAGGATTCCAATTGCATTTACTGCACCGACCCGGCTTTGAACGCCTGAGAGGTCTCTGGCACTAACCCCCGCTTGATCAACAGCGGCTCAACCCGGGGGGGACGTCCGCGGAAGCGCTCGTAAAGCACTGCTGGGTCCTCTGTTTGGCCCTTCTCCAAGATGTTCTTCCGAAATGACTGGGCGGTGTTCGGATCAAACAACCCGCGCTCCTTGAAGGCCTGAAATGCATCCGAATCCAAGACCTCCGCCCAGATATAGCTGTAATAACCGGCGGAATAGCCACCCGAAAAGATGTGCTGGAAGTAAGTAGAGCGGTAACGAGGGACGATCTGCCTGGGAATGGCCATCCTTGCAAGGGAAACGCGTTCAAAGGTCTCCACATCAGTCTCGGCGGCGGCGCTTAGCGTATGCCAATCCATATCCAACAAAGAGGCTGCCAAATACTCCACCGTCTTGAACCCTTGATTAAACCGCTCTGCCCGCCCGATCCGCTCAATCAACTTGTCAGGCAGGGGTTCGCCCGTTTTCCAGTGACGTGCATAAGCCCTAAGCACCTCGGGCTCCATCGCCCAGTTCTCCATGATCTGCGATGGCAGTTCCACGAAATCACGTGGAGTCGCATTCAAGCTGCGGTAATTAACCCGTGAAAGCATGCCATGCAGCGCATGCCCGAACTCGTGGAACAACGTCTCCACCTCATCGAGGGTGAGCAATGCCGGCGTGTCCTTCGTAGGGCGTGAGAAGTTGCACACATTAGCCACCACGGGTCTGATCGGCTTTCCCTCCCGGACAGAAGCTGACCGGAAATGGCTGGCCCAGGCCCCGGAACGTTTGCCGGACCGCGGATGAAAATCCAAGTAAAGCACCGCCAAATGTGATCCATCAGCATCCTTTACCTCGAAAACTTGGACCTCAGAGTTGTAAACCGGCATGTCTTTCAAGGGCGCGAAGGTCAGCCCATATAACCGCTGGGCCACCGCAAAAGCACCATCCCGGACACGCTCCAGTTGGAAGTAAGGTCGCAGTGCCGACTCGTCCAACGAGTAACGGGTGCGCCGAACCTTCTCCGCATAGTAGAACCAATCCCAGGGTTCCAGGATGAAATCCTTGCCATCCGTATGAATGGCTTCCTGAAGATCTTTAGCTTCAACTGCCGCGACGTTCTTGGCAGCAGTCCAGAGTCTGTTGAGCAGGTCATAGACTCCTTCCGGTGTTTTGGCCATGTTTTCTTCAAGGACGTAATCCGCCCAGGTTTTGTACCCGAGCATGCGAGCGCGTTCTACTCGAAGGGATGCCATGCGAGACACCGTGGCCTTATTATCGGTGGAGTCGTTGCGATTACCCCGCGAGATATAAGCCTCGAACATCCGACGACGTAACTCCCGGTTGTCGGCATACTGAAGAAATGGCCAGAGACTGGGACCGTGAAGGGTAAAAAGGTATTTCCCTGAAAGACCGTTTTTTTCTGCCGCATCAGAAGCGGCCTGCAGCTCCTGCTCTGGAAGGCCGGTTAACTCTGCCGGGGTTTCGACCACCAGCTTGAACTGGTTCATTTCCTTGAGAAGATTATCTCCGAACCGCACGCTCAAAGATGCCTGTTCGGAATTGATGGCTTTCAAGCGTTCCTTCTGATCGGGTTCGAGCATCGCTCCCCCACGAATAAAACGTTTCCAGGTTTTCTCGAGCAACATCTGTTGCTCTGGATTTAATTCGAACTCGGAGCGATGCTCCCAGACAGTTCGGACACGCTTAAAAAGCGCTTCGTTGAGTAGAATACGATCATGGTGAGCGGCCTGGAGAGGAGCAAGTTGCCGGGCAACGGCTTGGAGTTGTTCTGTCGTATCAGCCCCTGTCAGGTTGGAGAACACGCTATTAACGCGAGTCAGAGACTCACCTGTATGTTCCAGAGCAACGATGGTATTCTCAAATGTGGGGCTGTCTGTTCTGGTTGCGATTGCCTCTATCTCCTTGAGATGATCGGCCATCACAATCTCGAATGCCGGGAAGAAATGCTCTGTTTTAATCGTGGGAAAAGGCGGAACACCAAAGGGCGTTTTCCAGGGTTGCAGCAAGGGGTTGGGGACGTTTTCTGACTGAGCGTTTAGCATCATAGGCAACAGGAGCGCCGATAGGCACCGAAGGAATAGCCGGGAAGAGCGAGTGACGTTGGCTGACATAAGTTGTTTGCTGGCCCAACTTGCCGGATGTCAGGAGCAAAAACAAGTGCCCCTCAGGCAATTCTCCTTGATGCTCCCCGGGGACTGCTGCACATTCTGCGGTGCCAGGGCCCATGGAATGCGGACTTACGAACCCCGCCAGGGCCGGAAGGCAGCAACGGTAGTTTGCTCTGCATCTGCCGTGGTCACCCTGGCCTAGTTTTTCGCTGACGGCGGAGCTTAAACCCGCCGCTCGGCAGTTGTATGAGTTATCAGGTCATCGCGCGAAAATACCGGCCACAAAAGTTTAGCGATGTTGTGGGTCAAGAGCACGTGACCCGCACGCTTTCGCAGGCTATCGCTCAGCAGCGTATCGCACATGCGTATATCTTCTGCGGCCCGCGCGGCACAGGCAAAACGACCGTTGCGCGTATTTTCGCGAAGTGCCTGAATTGCACGGATGGCCCTAGAATCGACTTCGACGAGCAGGATCCCCGGTGCAAAGAGATCGCTGAGGGCCGTTCCCTGGACGTGATGGAAATCGACGGCGCCAGTAACAACGGCGTCGAACAGGTGCGCGAACTGCGCGACACATGCAAATACGCCCCTGCTAGCTCCCGCTTCAAGATCTATATCATCGACGAAGTGCACATGCTTTCGGCAGCCGCATTCAATGCGCTGCTCAAAACCCTCGAAGAACCGCCCGCACACGTCAAATTTCTCTTCGCGACAACCGATCCTGAAAAGGTTCTCCCTACTATCTTATCCCGGTGTCAGCGGTTTGACCTGCGTCAGATTCCCACAAGGCTTATTTCCGACCACCTGGCTTTGATCGCTGGGAAAGAAGGCGTCGAGATCGATCCGGCCGCGTTGTATGCAATTGCTCGGGGTGCGGAAGGCGGCATGCGTGACGCCGAGTCCACACTGGATCAATTGATCAGCTTTTGTGGAAACCACATCGAAGAGGCTGATGTCTTATCGATGTTTGGATTGACGGCCCAAGGGCAACTCCTGGAGCTCGCACGCGCCGTTTTGGCCGGAGAAACAGAAACAGGACTGCGCCAACTGACTCAACTGACCAGTTCGGGAAAAGACCTCGGCCGTTTGCTCTCGGATTTGCTCAGCCATTTTCGCAACCTCCTGCTCTTTCAGGTGTCGCGTGGAGACGCGAATATGCTTGAAGTCTCGGAGGCAGAAACGACTGCCATTGCGGAGCAGTCAAAACTCGTCAGCGCGGACGCGCTGACCCGTATCCTGGAGGTGTTTGGAGATGCCGAGATGCGCCTTCGAGATGCATCCTCACGGAAAATTCTGGTTGAAATCACGCTGTTGAAGGCCATTGAGGCGCGAAATGCGATCAGCGTGGACGCCCTGCTCAAGTATCTTCAGGGCCTGCGGACAGGCTCGGCGGCTGAACCGCCGAAGTCCCCTGCTCCACCTGCTGCGCGTAGTGCCGCGCTTGCCCCGGTTTCGCCGGCTCCGGCTTCAGTATCACGCCCATCAGCGCCCGCAACTCCACCGCCTCAACCTAAACCGGCTGCACCTGCGCCTGCTGCGACGAATCCACAGGCACCGTCCGCAATCTTGCAGGAGTGCCCTGCCCCGCCCGCTGCCTCTGGGGATCTTCCTCAGATTTGGGCTAACCTGGTTGAGGCCGTCGGTCGCGTAAGTCCTTTTGCTCGGACGTATCTGCTGGAAGCGCATCCGGTGTCACTCACCGCCAGACTGTTTACCATCGGCGTCGATCCGGAGCATGAAGAGCATCTCGGCCTGGTTGATACGTCCAAGAATCACGAACTCATCACAACCAAGATGAAGGAGTTCGGTTTTCCAGGGCTCCAGATCAAGTTTGTCATAGCTGAGCGACCTGCAAACCTGGCGATTCCTGCCCCTGTTGCTGTTGAAGCACCCCGGCCGGCTGCCAAGCCTTCCACGGTTGCCACCGCGAGATCAGCCCCGCTGCCGCCACCGCCAACTGCGCCAGCGCAGCCCGCATTCAACAAGAATGATTTCAAGAATGATCCGTTGATTAAAAAAGCGCTTGAGGTATTCAAAGGACAGATCGTGGATATCCGCGCCTGATCATTAGCCGCAGTAACCGACAAATTTTATGTCAAGCTTAGGTAAGTTCGTAAAACAGGCTGCCAAGATGCAGCAGCAAATTGAACAGGTCCAGAATAGCCTGGCTCAGCGAACCGTTGATGCCACCACAGGTGGCGGAGCAGTCAAGGTGACCGCCAAGTGCGACGGCACCCTGGCCGGCGTCAAGATTGATCCTGCCGCGTTGAATCCTGCCGATGCCCAACTGCTGGAAGATATGATTCTTTCTGCCGTCAACCAGGCATTGGGACAGGCGAAGGCCATTTCTGCTGAAGAAATGGGTAAAGTGACCTCTGGGTTTAGTTTGCCCGGCCTGATGTAAGCGTTGGCAATGGCGCATCTTCCCGAAGCGGTCGCCCAACTTGTAGCGTGCCTGGCCAAGCTGCCTGGGATCGGCCCTCGCTCTGCCGAACGGATTGCGTTGCATGTTGTACAAGCCGAACCGGGGGCCATCCAACGACTCGCCGAATCCCTGGTGCAAGCCCGGGAGAAGGTAAAACTTTGCGAGCCGTGCGGCGCCCTGACCGAGAATTCCCCCTGCCCTATCTGCCAGGACGCACGTCGTGACGCAACGCTTGTCTGCGTCGTGGAACGGCCTGTGGACATTCTGAGTCTGGAGAAATCGGGAACGTATCGAGGGAAATACCATGTGTTAGGCGGAAAGATCAGCCCGCTTAACGGTGTGGAAGCTGAGGACCTGCGCATCGCTGAAATCGAGCGCCGCCTAGGCGTTGAACCCATCCAGGAGCTCGTTTTAGCCCTTGGAACAGATGTTGAAGGGGACGCAACAGCATTTTACCTGGCCAAGCGCCTGGCCCGGCCCGGGCTGCGAATAAGCCGCATCGCGCATGGGCTGCCTGCCGGAAGCGGGCTCGAATTCGCGGATGAAGTGACTTTATCTCATGCCCTTGATGGGCGGCGGGAGATGCTCTGAATTCTTCCAGTTTGTAATATGAGTTTACCCAAAGTAGTGGTCTTTGATCTGGGAAAGGTGTTGCTTGATTTTGACTACCGAGTTGCCGCACGTGCGATCGAACCGCTCTGCCGGGCGAAAGTGGATGAAATTATGCAGCATTTTGGCGCATTTCCCATTTTGCTGAATTACGAGACCGGTCTGATGACCACGCAGGAGTTCTACGAAGAGTGCTGCCGGATTACTGGATACAAGGGAACAGCCCAGCAGTTTGCTGCCGCCTTTGGCGACATCTTTACTCCGATTGTCCCCATGATCGAACTCCAGGCACAACTTCGCGCTGCCGGATACCCGACCTACATTTTCTCAAATACGAACGAACTCGCGATGACCCACGTTCGGAAGACCTATCCGTTTTTTCATAACTTCGACGGCTATATTCTGTCGTTTGAGCATCGCGGTTTAAAACCAGAACCGGAAATCTACTCTGTGGTTGAACGAATCACAGGCTGCAAAGGGGCCGATCTGCTGTATATCGACGACCGACCGGAAAACATTACCACGGGTCAAAGCCGAGGCTGGCAAACCATTTTACAGGAGACTCCTGAGAAAACCATTGCTGCGGTGGGGAAGCTTGGGTTGCTGACTCCGAGCCTGACGCCATTCAAGTAGCAGAAATCGAAGGCTTCCGACCGGAAGAGAAATCGGCACATACCCCAGAACCATTCTCGTTTTTCCGGGTTATCGTGGTTGAAAGGAGATTTCATGAAAAAAACCACTGAATGCACACCCTGCGCGGAAGCAACGGAAGCGTTGACCGGATCTGAATTGGAACACGCCTGCCGCAAGTTGCCCACGGGCTGGCGCGTAATCGACAATCACCACCTGGAGCGCCAATTCAAGTTTCCAGATTTCCGAAGTGCGCTGGCTTTCACAAATCAATTGGGAGATACGGCGGAGGAACTCGGGCATCATCCTGACATTTATCTCACCTGGGGGGAGGTTCGGGTTTCGATTTGGACCCACAAAGTAGATGGTCTGACGCTCAGTGATTTTCAACTCGCGGAGCGCATTCGAGTTTAGCTTTCCTTCTCAAACGCCTGGCCAGGTGACCGGCTGTTTTCCAGGTTTGCTTCTGGCGTCTCCTCCCACTTAGGATGGCTGCCAGAAGGAACCTGAATGAATAAGCCATTCGCTACAATCATCCTTGCCGGAGGCAAAGGAACCCGGATGGGCTCCAGCGAGAAACACAAAGTGTGTTTCGAAGTGTTGGGCGTCCCCGTGATCATTCGGGCGCTGGAGACTTACAACCTTTGCGGGGCGGCTCAGAACATTGTCGTTGTTGGAATGATGGCCGAGAGCGTCATGAGCACCGTCAACCGCCGCTTTCCGGGCACAGCCTATGCCTTTCAGGATCGTCCTTTGGGCACCGGAGATGCAGCGAGGAAAGGGGCTGAGATTCTCGAACGACTCGGGTTTCAGGGAAACATCCTGGTGGTGGCTGGTGATAAGGTGATCGATCCGCGGATCATCAGGCAGTTGCTGAACACCCATGAAAGGTCTGGTGCTGATGTAACCCTCGCCACCGCCCGGAGACCCGCCAAGTCGAGCGCCGGCATTCTACTGAGCAACACGCGCGGGAACATCGTAGGCATCCTGGAAGAAGCGGAGCGTCAGCGCCTGGTTTGCGTGGCCGCTCTGGAGGCCGCATTTAAAGGCAACCCGTCCCTCACTCGCGATCAGGTGGATCAAATTGTCAGCAAGAATTGCTCTGAGCGCACCGCAAAAGCGGTGCGGCTGGAAATCTGGAAGGATTCGGGAGCTTCGGACTCACTGTCGCGAGCCGTGTTCGAAGCAGCATTCAGCAAGGAAGAGCGTTCCGGAAAGCTGCCGGTGGGCAACCAGATCGTTCCAGTCGAAGAGATTCTGGAACGTTTTGACCAAATGAATTTATCCACCTACCTGTTTAAGGCTTCAGTTCTGTTCGAGGCTTTGGGTAGGCTGCGTTCCAACAGGGCATCCCAGGAAGAGTATCTCACCGATGTCTTTGCCATTCTGGCGAAGGGACGACCTCCGTCGAAGATCATCGGGCACGAGGTGGGCGATCCCCGTGACCTGATGGCCTTCAACAACCCTCAGGAACTTCTCGCAGTTGAAGAGGTGTATCGACAACGTGAGGGCCAGGGAGCCGAGGAGGCACCCCATGAAAATCATCCTCCGTTGGCGACGGTCACCGAGTGGTCCAATCTGTTCAATGCACCCTCTGCAACCGCAGTTTCCCAGTATCGCCAATGGTATGGTGATGAAGTGCCCTGGACACAGTTCCAAGATACGGTCAAAGCCTTTGAGACTCGCTTCGGACAGGCTCGCCCGGTTGCGATTGTGCGGTCCCCGGGGCGCATCAACCTCATGGGTAGACATATTGATCACCAGGGCGGCACGGTCAACGTTATGGCAGTCAACCGCGAAATCATCGTGGTTGCCGCGCCACGAAATGATGACATCGTCAACCTGACCAACCGCGACGGCGAGCACTTTACGGAGCAGTCCTTCCGCATATCCGATCTCGTGGCGAGCTTGAATTGGGACGACTGGCAGCGTGTGGTCGATGGGCCACGGCTGCAACGACTGCTGGAGGCTGCCCGAGGTGATTGGGCCAATTACGTGAAGGCCGCGATTCTCCGGTTGCAGGAACAATTTCGGGATCGTCGGTTGCGCGGACTCGACATCATGGTGAGTGGCGATATCCCCATGGGGGCTGGGTTGAGTTCCTCTTCGGCCCTGGTCGTCGCTACGGCTGACGTTGTCAGGCATTTTAATCACCTGCCCGTTAGCGCAAGGCGCCTGGTAAGTCTTTGTGGTGAAGGTGAATGGTTCGTGGGTACTCGAGGAGGCGCCGCAGATCATGCAGCGATAAAACTTTCCCGGCGTGGTTGCGTCACTCGTGTCGGTTTTTTCCCGTTCCACATTGAAGATTCGGCCCGCTTCTTCCCCAATCACGTCCTGATTGCCTGCAACTCGGGCGTTTATGCAGGCAAGTCGCATACAGCGAGAAACACCTTCAACGCCAAGGTCACTGCGTATCATATCGGTCGAACGTGGTTCAAAATGCTGCGCCCGGATCTGGCGGCTCGGGTCGAGCACCTGAGGGACATCACCAGCAGTAACCTTGGAATTTCTGAGGGCGCTCTGGTTCAGTTGGTTGGGCAGCTTCCCGCCCGGCTTACGCGGGCTCAAACTCAAGCCGCGTTTGCGCAAATGGCAGAAACGGAAAGGGAACGATTGGAACGCATGTTCTTGAGCCATGACGCTCCATCGGACGGTTACGCAGTCAGGGACGTGGTGCTCTTCGGCCTGTCGGAAATGGCCCGAGCGCGGCATTGCCTGGAACTACTGAAGGCCGGGGATGCCAACGGACTAGGCCGGTTGATGAGCATCTCGCATGATGGGGACCGTGTCTCTCGTGAGAATAAGAAAGGGGTTTGGCGGCGGATGGCTTCGAGCCTGAGTGCGACCGATCTGGGAGCCTGGGCTAAAGCCGAAGCGGGTGGTGCCGACATCGCGGAGCTCGCCGGAAGCTATGGGTGCAGCCTTCCTGAATTGGATCGCATTGCAGATTTAGCACGCCGAATCCCAGGAGTGGCTGGCGCCCAATTGGCAGGAGCCGGACTGGGTGGCTGCATCATGGTGCTCGCAGAAAAGGAACACGCATCGGGTATTCTCAGGCAGTTTGAAGAGCACGGTATTCGAGGAGAGATATTTCGACCGATTGCAGGGGCGTGCAACCTTCTGCTCGATCGTTCCCGACGATGAGAACCTCTGCAAGTAAGCCGCAACCGACCGATCGCTTGCCAGGATTTAACAGACAACCGGCGAAGTGTGCGGCTTCTCAAGCACTTGGAGAAAGGTACCCAAGCTGCGCGCCATTACAACAAGGTGCTGGAGTGATTGCGGTTTGATGAGATAATGGCGAGCGCCTAGCGCTCGGGCACGAGTCATAGCGACTCGCTGGTCTGTGCCACTGAACACCACGACGGCAATGTTCGAAAGAGTGGGGTGATGCTTCAGCCATTCCAACACTTCGAAACCATCCAGGCGCGGCATGAGCAAGTCCAACAATATCAACGAAGGACGTTGATTCACCTCCGGATCATCAAACGGCGGGAGATTCTGAAGGTAGTCGAGAACTTGCTGCCCATCCAAAACAAACCGCAACTCGACATCTAAACGGGCTTTGCTGAAAGCACATTCGAGTAGCAACTGATCATCGGGGCTGTCTTCAGCGATTAAAAGACAACTTTTCTGAGGCTTTAAGGCTGCTTGAGCGCCGGGGCTGTTCACAAGAGTACCATTTAGTAAAATTTTCTAATTCGTACAATTCAACAGTTGCCGGTTGCCTATGGTTTTCATATAGGGTGTTTTCCTTAACGATGCTTCCTAGAAGCTAGATCAGGAAGGAGTTGCGCTTGGAATGCGTTCGCTCTTCCACGCGACAATATCCACAAAAACTAATCGACACGGCGTCAGCGGAGAGCTTCATGGCGGAGCGGCACGGTGCTTTGAAACACATAACTGCCCGAGCCAACGGCCACCTGGAGATGCCCGGCTTTCCATGACCTGATCTCCAGTCCCGCAACGCTTTTAATAGCCCGACCGTTTTCCCGAACGCCCTCCGGTGCCATCGCAGGGATGTTTAGAATCGCCTTCGTATTAGGCGGAACGGTGACTCGCCAACTGAACCTCTGGCCTTCTCGACGCCATTCACTAGCGATTTCGCCTTGAGGGGATTGATGGTTCGCGCGGACCCAATCCAAACCTTCAACGATTTGCGGCCGCATGAGTATCTGCTTGAATCCGGGCTGCTCCGCGTCTGAGCGTATGCCCGCCAGGTACTCGTGCATCCAAATCACCAGATCACCTACCAGCATGACGTGGTTACCGGAGTTCATCGCCGGGTCAGCCGTATTCCCGTTCCAAAGCTCCCAAATAGTGGTCGCGCCCTGGTCAACCATGTAGCCCCAACTTGGGTAGGAACGGTTCGTCGCAATCGTGAAGGCGAGATCCGCACGACCGAAATCCGACAGAACTCGCATGAGCCATTGTCCGCCGATCAAACCGGTACCTAGATGGTGATCGGTTTTCTCGGTGATATTTCGTACGAGAGAGCTGAAAACCCGAGACTCTTGCCCGGTTGGGACCAAACCAAAAGCGAGGGGAATCACGCAGGAAGATTGAGACCCGTTGTCGTACATTCCCTCGGCCTCGCGATAGAACGCGGCGTTGAAAGCCTTCTTCAATTCCTCGGCCAGTGCGTTGTAACGCTCGACATCCGGTGAAATGCCCAGCATAGCCGCCTGCTGTGCCATCAGCCTGGCATCATGATAAAAGTAGGCTGTAGCCAGCAACGTTGTGTCGGTCTTTCGGGCAGGATCTTTCGAGTGAATGAGTTGCAGATCCTCGGGTGGCACACACCAGTCTCCATAGTTGTCTCTGGAGATCAGCCCGTTGGTAACAAACCCGGACATGTAGTCCATCCAGTTGCGGGCGCTGGGGTAATGCTCACGGACCACATGTGCAGCCGCGTATTGTTCCGATAGGGAAGCCGGGATCATCACGGTGCTGCTTGGCCAAGTCACGTTGTCGCTGTAAATAGGCCAATAAGAGGGGCAGACATCTGGAACACTGCCCGATTCCTTTTGCGCGTCCGCCATGTCCTGGAGCCATTTACGATATAACGGCAGGGTTTGGAAGAGATACGATTCTCCTTTGGACTCGGCGGATCGATCTCCCAGCCAGCCTTGTCGTTCATCACGTTGCGGACAATCGGTTGGGATGCTGCGATAGTTTCCACGAACGCCCCACATCACATTGGTGTAGATCTGATTCAAAATGGGAGCGGAACAAATGAAATGACCCGCCGAGGCCAGGTCGTCATGGACTACTTTTCCAGTCAGGGTTTCCAGAGTCGGTTTTCCGGGAAACCCCGTAACCTCGACGTATCGGAAGCCGTGATAAGTGAAACGGGGCTCATAAATCTCCGGTCCTGCGCCTTTCAGAACATAGGTGTCCGTCACCTTGGCAGATCGGATATTGTCCAGGTATAAAGTCCCGTTGGTCTTGAGGGTTTCCGCATGACGCAGTTTTATCTGGGTGCCGGCCGGGCCTTTCACTCTAAGTTGGCACCAACCGACCATGTTCTGTCCCATATCGAAGATGAACACGCCCGGTTTCGGCTCATGCATGCTCGTGGGAAGAATCTCGTCCGTCACCCGAATTGGCGGAGTTAGCTGGGCAGTGGCGACACCGCCGGGGCCTGAAACCAACCGCGCTGGCTCCCATGAACGATCCTCGAATCCAGGACGATCCCAGCCGGAAAACTCCTTTCTGGCATCATAGAATTCGCCATCGTACTCGCAATTACCCTGGATGGGACCGTTCGTAGATAGTTTCCAGGAACCATCACTTAGGATCATTTCGCGGTGGCCATCGACGTAATCAATTTGCATCTGCAGCCGCATTTTCGGGTACCCATAAGTCCGGGTGTTGGCCGGCACGTTAATTCGAGGCGCGTAGAAGCGGCCATTCCCCAGGATTACCGCGGCAGCATTATTCCCGCGCCTCAACAGATCTGTAATGTCATGGGCGACGTAAAAGTGCCTTTTGTCATATTCCGTCAGGCCCGGCGAAAGCACATGGTTCCCTACCCGGCTGCCATTCAGATACAACTCCGAAAGGCCCAGTCCTGAGAAGAAGACTGTAGCTCGATGGACCTTGCCGCTGAGAACAAACTCTTTCCTCAAGTAACGGGCTGCCAAGCGACGGTCCTCAGGTTCGAACACATCGCCCCAAGGTTCTATCCCCAGCGGCCCAAGTTTCCGGGCTCTCAACCAAGTCGAGTGATCGTAGTCGGGTTGCTCCCACCGCTCGAAAAGAGCCGCAGTGGTCCACCACGACTCATCCGTTTGAACTACCACCCGTTCCCCGTCGGAATAGGTCAGTTCCAATCGTGCAGCAAACCCCGCCGGATTCGGGCCTCCTCCGACGTTCTCCACAGAAGCTGCGATCAGATTCTTGCCGACTTTGAGATGTGGAAGAAGGTCATGCTCAGCCGCCGCCCGGTAACTGTGTCCCTTTCCCAGTTCAACGCCGTTGAAAAAGACGGCATAACTGTTGTCACCTGTAACGAGGAGTCTGGCGGTCTTTATTCCCTGCCTGGCTTCAATGAATCGACGGAAATACCTTGTCCCTAAAGGCGCCGATCTCTCGGGCTGCCCCTCTGGAAACCAGATCCAGTCGGCCCCTTGAAACCGAATCTCCTTCTCCTCCCCATCCACCCCAATCCAACGTGCTTTCCAATCGGAAGGGTGAAGCAGCCCCATCGACCAGGAACTCACCTTGCTCCAGGCGGTAACGTCGCCATCCTGATCCCACACGCGAACTTTCCAATAACAGGCTTGCCCTGAGGAAAGTTCTTTCCCCTGGTATTGGATATACACCGAGTCGCAGGAGGCTACCTTGCCGGAATCCCAGAGATCAGCCCGGTTGCCTTTTAGGTGGTCAGGGTGTGACGCAACGAGGATTTGATAGCCGGTCTGCGATTGATTCCGCTGACTTCTGCGCTCGCTCTGCAATTGCCAACTCAGCTTTGGCTGTGCCTGGTCTATCCCCACTGGATCTACAAGATCCTCGCAGCGCAAGGCGTGGACTTTCAGACCGGCAAAAGCACTATTCGCAATAACCAGGTTAACCAGGATGAGTAGGAGACGGATTCGGTGGAGCATGGAGGCTGTTTTTCAGGGTCTCGGCCCAACGTGCGTCAGATCAATGGGCTTGAACCAGGAGTTGGTCAGAGCCACAGAGTTGGGTTGAAATCTGAAATCATGTTGGATGGGATTGACGAAAAGCGGATCTTTAACAATGGAATCCACGTCATGCCCGCGGGCGCGCCAACCCCCAATTGAGGCACCCGCAAATTGCATTTCTGCGGGAACCGCATTCGAGCGCGTGTCAAAATAAAGGTTATGATTCAGGAGGAATGCGTTGTCCGCCCAATGTCCCCCCAACAGCACACCGTGGTCAAAATAGACAACGTTATTTGTAAAACTAAAGCTTGGGTGTGGCTCTGGACGTGAGCGCTGGATTTGATGATCTCGCGCGTAGGCGAAGATATTGTTACGCACGACATTTGTAGCACCGTAATGTTGGTGAAAACCTCCATGTGTCGTCCGGTAAACGACGTTTGATTCCGCAAGGATGCTGCTGCTGCCCTCATCAAAGTAGATCCCCCAACCACCATAGCGGAATCCGGCAATATCATGCCAAAGATTGTTCAAGATGCGCGTGCCGGGCTGCATGCTAAGGGTATAGATACCGCCCATATCGCTCAGAATGGGACCATCTCCGTCAGTCCGCTGGCCGATATGGTGAACATGATTGTAAGCCACGAGGTTGTTCGTCGCCGCCGCCCGACCGTATCCCCACGTCCAGCCGATTGAGATGCCCGTGTAGTAGAAATCGCAAATTAGGTTGTTGACCAGACTGTTGTCGGAGGACTGTCCTATCCAGATTCCGATAGCACTGTGGAACAGACGACCTCCATCCGTGACCGTGCAATTTGTAACGGTGTTCCCCCTGGAGACCTCGTAAGCGTTGGCTGGCACGGAGGTCGAGCCCAGGCGAATCCCTCCTGCTCCCAGGTGGGAGAACTCGCAGTTTGAAAAGAGGTTGCTGCTGCAACCCTTGGCCAACTCCACGGCGTATGTGCCCAAGCAAGTGAAACGGCAATTTCGAAATTGGGCGTTCCTCACTCCATGACCGGCAACCGCTCCCGGAACACCGATGGCAGCCTGCGCAAAACCGCCCACCTCAGGATGTGATGGAGGCCAGACTTCAGGATGATCCTTTTCCAAGTGAAATCCGCCTGGAAAGTACCACTCCACGTGGCTGAAGGTGATGCCACGGAACGACACGTTCTCCAGGAAGCGCCCGTGGTCAACATCTCCTTCAAAACGGATCAATTGAGCTATCAGCGGGGCCACGGGATGGAAATCTTCGAGCTTTTCGCCCGGAGCTGGCAGGTAGTACAGCTTTCCTGCACGACTGTCCAAGGCCCACTCACCCGCCTGATCAACGGAATCCAGGGCGCCTTCCAGATAATATAGATCTTGGGGACTGAGCTGAAATACGGAACGCTTGCCAAAACCAAGCACTCGGGCGGCCTCATCGAACTGGATTATGGGCAGACGGGATTCCACCCAGCGGGTCATAACAACCGCCTCAGCCCCATTGGTCCATGTCCAATTCGGGACATCATTAGGCCGGAATCCAAAACGCGTCTGCCCATCCGTCCACTTCTCAGTTTTGTCCTGAATTTCAGCGATTGGCAGGTACCCGGAGTTGGGATGGCGCGCTCGGGTCAAGGGCCGACCGTTGTGCCAGAGTTGATGGAACGACCAACGTCCCTCAGCCGCTTCGGGAACATCTGCAACCCAGAGATCAAACCCTCTCCGAGACTCCTTTCGCCAACCCGTGAGGACCTTCCCGCCACTGATGATCGGTTTCTCCTTGTCAAAAGCGCTGACCTCTATATCGGACATTTCGGGGGTAAACACTAACGGCTTGTCGAGATGGTAAGTCCCACCGCGCAAGAGAATCCTGACCGGACCGGAGGCACTTTTAGCGACCTGAAGTGCATGTGCCACAGTGGCGAATGGCCCATCGCTACGCTTCCAATTATGAGAGGCACGCGTCCCGGAATAAGCATCGTCGCCATCAGGTGCGACGTAGAAGACAGTAGGCCTGGCACAGACCGAGAGCAGTGAACCAAGGAGCAGGAGGGCAGTCAAAAAAGAGGGGATTCTCATTCGTCACTGGCGTTGTTGCTGATGTTAAAAGCTTTGCCCGACCGGTTGGTGACTCGCCACTTGCCTTTCACCAGGTTGTCAGAGATCACAGCTTGGCGCACCTTTTCGCCCAGTTCAATGAGCGGGCGATCGGCCTGGAATTCACACCCGCGCACCATTAAGGCACCCGATTCGACCTGAATCGCGTGGCGACCGGTCCGCTTCGAGTCCCATTGCACAAAGGTACAATCCGAAAATCCAACCGTGCCCTTCCCATCTATTTTGGCAATTTGCTCGCAAGGGCCCCAGAATGCGCAGTTTACGAACCGCACACTGCCGGCATTCCCCGGGCCAACGCGCACCATAGTAGGATCAGGTCCATGGAAGGAAACGAACTCGCCGTTGCTGACGAGAAGCCCCATCGGAGCGCAGTGCTCAACTGAGATAGCTGTGAAGCAATCATCCGCACCAATCCCGAGGAAGTTGCCATTGCACACGCCTGCCTTGGTTTGAACGAACTTATAACCGACGTTATAGCCAAAACAGAATGTGTTCAGCACATACTGCCAATCGGTGCGTCCGAAGATGAATGCTTCTCCGTGGGCCTGCTGCCATTGAAAAAGCTTAGGCTGCATGCTCCACCATGGATTAAAGTGCACGTTCTCAATTCGCCCGATGTCATAGATGGAATCCACCATAATCCCCCGTCGCAATGGCTGCCCCTGGACATCCCGGATCAGGTGTCTTTCGTTCTGGGTGGCATCAATGCCGTTGTAGGGGTTGAGCAATTCGACGCTCAGAACCGCCGGATTCTTTCCCCGCATGGCGATCGCATACGGATAAGGCGCAGGCTCTGCCGCCGGGTCCTGGTCGGGATAGTAAATGACCACTCCCTTGAGTGTTGAGTTGTGGTTCAGCGTGATGAACGCCGGACCTTCCTCCTTGCCCCGGTTGGCGGTTGTCAGGAAAGTCGTCCCGTCATCGGTGGGTTTGGGCAATCCGCTGTCTCTGATTCCGTTGTGCGCAGGAACACTCTCCCAGATTCCCTTCAGCGTCACCGCGGGAGGAACGTTCAACTGTCCATCAAAACGGTAGTTCCCGCGCGGGGCGAATACGACGCCCCCGCCTGCCGTTGCAGCGGCATCCAAGGCCTTTTGAAATGCCGCTGTGTTATCGCTCTTCCCGTCTCCTGTAGCGCCATAATCGAATACAGACCAGACACCATTGGATTCCGCTGCCACCGCCACCCGGCACATGGCAAACCATAGCAGGGCCAGAAGGTGAACACGCAACAGACGGGATGCAGGCATAGTGTTATTTATCGACTACTGGTTGGATGCGAATCAGACCGGCATCAATGTATTGGTCGCCTCCGGTTTGCCGGCAGTGGACTGCAATGATGTTGCCTGTGGGTTTCAGTGAAGCCCTGGCATCGCCGCTCAATGGCACGTGCTCATAATCGGAGGTAGCACCGTCGATTTGAGCAGCCAGCACGCCGTTGATATAGACAGTTGCTTCGTCATCATGGTGCACATTCAGCAGAATCTCGCCGGAGGTGCTCGGAAGATTGAACTCCCTGCGCAGCCAGATGTTGTCCGAGCGCCATTCGGTCCGCACTGTTCCACCCGGTGTTCCGCGCTGACCGAACCCGCCAGGTCCGGTTTTCCAGGAACCAGCCTCAAAGGAAGGATTAAACCAATCCTCCGCAGGCTTCTCGGTTGTATATCGCCAAGTCGCTCGCTCGGTCTGAGCGGAAGGAAGCAGGTCAATAACCCTGGGAATCGAAGAGAGTTCTCCCTGGTTGATCGGCGCGATGGTCTTAAGATCGACCTTTAGGATTTCTCGATCGTAAGTCATTAAACCATTCACCTCGACTTCGACATCTGTGGTTTGGGTATAAACGGCCGCTGAAAGGCCCTTCTCCTCGATCAAGGGATAAAGCTTGGCAATGAGGTTGATGTAGGCCGACTGCAGTTTGGGCTTATCCGTGAAGCTGCGGTAGCCCCAGTTCTTCTCGGATTGCCAGGTGTGCCCGCGGATTGGCAGGCCTAGACCTCCAAATTCGCCCAGGACAGTTGCGCGACGTTGTTCTGGTTCCGGTGCGCCAGGGCCGGGGTACTTATGCATGTCGTTAATATCTCCAGTTCCCCGATCAGTCCAACCGCTGGTGCTGATGACCAAACGATTCGGGTCCAGCTTTTTCACCATATCAGTGATTCGACCGGTATCCCATTGTCCCCAGCCCTCGTTGAACGGCACCCAAATCACAATCGAAGGGTGGTTCTTCAAACCGCGAACCATAGCGGTCAGTTCTTGCTCATACTGCTGGCCTGATTCCGGGGTGCGGGTAATGTCGGGTTGATTGCCAGAGATGTACTTATCACCGCTTGGCATGTCTTGCCAGACGAGCAGCCCAAGCTTGTCGCACCAGTAGTACCAGCGGGCAGGTTCAACTTTGACGTGTTTGCGCGCCATGTTGAACCCAAGTTTCTTGGTCATGACAATGTCGTACCTCAGCGCTTCATCGGTCGGAGCGGTATACAGGCCATCCGGCCAGAAGCCCTGGTCCAGGGGTCCGAACTGGAAGTAGGGCTGATTGTTCAGCATCACTCGGGTGAAGCCTTTGGCGTCCTTGCCGAGAGAGATCTTCCGCATGCCAAAATAGCTCTTCACCTGGTCGATGCGGCGATTGCCGAGTTTCAGGCTAACGGTCAGGTCATAAAGATGAGGACGTTCGGGTGACCAGAGCTTTGCTTTTGGAATGCTGATCTGCGCCGGCTTGCCAGATTGCACAGTCACGGACCCAATCTTGTTGCCACGATCCTTCACCGTGACCTCCACGCGATAGTCTCCCAGGAGTGTCCCTGTGGCAGCTTGAACTTGAACGATGCCCTTATCGATATCAGGGACGATTTGCAGATCCTGGATATAGGCGGACCTCACAGGCTCCAGCCAAACCGTCTGCCAGATGCCGCTTGTTGGCGTGTACCAGATGCCGTGAGGATTCCGGATCTGCTTGCCGCGGGGTTGCGTCCCCGCATCTGTGGGATCCCAGACAGACACCAGGATCTCGTTCGGCCCGGCGGGCAGCAGGTTCGAGGTAATATCAAAACTGAAAGCATCGTAGCCCCCGCGATGTTTCCCCACTTCGCGTCCGTTGACATAAACGGTCGTGTCAAAATCGACAGCTCCGAAATTGAGCATGACGCGCTTGCCAAGCCAGGACCTGGGAAGGGTGAATGAACGCCGATACCAGATGCGCTCTTTCTCGGAGACCGTTCGCATCACGCCGGAGAGAGCCGACTCGATTGGAAAAGGAACCAGGATTTGCTTCTCAAATACTTCAGGACGCCCCGCTGTCTCAGGCGCCACGGCTAGATCCCAAAGCCCGTTCAAGTTCAGCCAAGCCTTACGAACCATCTGGGGGCGTGGGTATTCAGGATGAACCTTGGAGGGCGAGACGTCAGCCGCCCAGCGTGTTTTCAGCGGACCCTCCGCTGGTTTCCAGGATTGGGTCGCCGCCTGCGCAAAGGTTGAGCAGGCTACGATCAGCAGCCAGTAAGCCAGTTTGTTTCGCATACCGTTTGATTTAAGGTTTTCTGTGCTGAAATGCTATCTGAAAAGTGATATTCCAGGAAAAAGCCTGACGATGGCAGAGGAGGTTGCATTCATTCTGACCATCCGGTTCTTAGTCGTAAATGGTTTGCGCGACCGAATATATATGCCTGCTCGCACTCCCATGAGCCAAAGAGAGGTCA
This sequence comes from uncultured Verrucomicrobiota bacterium, assembly GCA_942493075.1. Taxonomy (GTDB): domain Bacteria; phylum Verrucomicrobiota; class Verrucomicrobiia; order Limisphaerales; family UBA8199; genus JBBQYD01. The sequence continues at coordinate 3,605,385 of OW818681.1, forward strand.
TCCACATTGACATAGGACGCAGAGGGGCCATGATCACAGCCAGATTCGCATATGGTGTCACTAAAACCGCAAATCCTCGGGTCTCGCGCTCCTGTTGGACCACGCTCTAGTTCCCTCAGAATCATCCGCTCCGCCGGGTTAGCCGTTCTATCGTTGCTTCTCGCAGCCCAGGTTTCCGGGGAAACCGCGGCATCAAAGAAGACCAACTTAGCTGTATCCAACCGAATTCCGGCGATTGATGAACTGGGGTATTTGCCGCCTCAAAATTCTGTTTCAGCTCTGAACCCGCCCTCTCTGGCGTGGGTCCACGAACCCCGCGCAAGCGGCTACATTTTGCAGTGGAGCCAAGCCTCCGATTTCGCCGGAGCAGTTAGTGTTTCCAACCTTTGGCTGAATTGCTACACGCATAACCAGCCTCTTGCCCCAGGAAAATATTGGTGGCGGTACTGTTTCTTCACCACCGATGGTGCGTTTTCCTCCTGGAGTGAGACCAGAAGTTTTGCAATCAATGCAGACGCCCTACCGTTTCCCAAACCATCGATCGAAGAGTGCCGCAAACTCCTTCCATCCAGCCATCCCCGGCTGCTCCTAAGACCGGAGGATTTGCCGCGTCTGAGGCAGTTGACCAATGGCGCCTATGCCGCACAGTTCCAGCAACTGTATAAGACTGCTGAAAAACTCAGCGTCTCTGAACCTCCGGCTGAGCCCACCAACCGTGGTTCGGCAACTAACAAGAAGGACCTTGAGGCCCTAAAGAATTGGTGGCCGAACCGTGAGCGCGCGGTTCAGGCCTGCAATGAGGCCGAAACGATCGCCTTTGTTTACATGCTCACGGGCGAACGGCGCTTCGGAGAGGCAGCCCGGAAAAGAGTCCTTGCACTGGCGGCTTGGAATCCCGATGGGCCGACTAACTTTAAGTTAAACTGTGAAGCGGCCAAGCCTTTGCTCCATCTGCTGGCGCGCGCATACGATTGGTCGTACGATGCCTATACCACCGAGGACCGAGACCGAATTCAGAAAGCAATCACTCGGCGGATTCGTGATGCTTGGGTGAGCGGTGAAGTCGGTGGGGGAACTGGCCACATCAATCGGCCTTACAATAGCCACGGTAATCGCACCTGGCACAAGATTGGCGAGAGCGGAATCGTGTTCCTGGGCGAGATCCCGGAAGCAGAGCGATGGCTCGACTACGCGCTAAACAAGTACTACACCTGTTATCCGGTATGGGCCGATGATGACGGCGGATGGCACGAGGGACTATCCTATTTCGGGGGATACATGGGTAAAGCAGTGTGGTGGTTTCAGGCCGCGCAGGCAGGATTGGAAATCGATCCCTATAAGAAGCCGGTTCTGAGCAGTCTGTGCGATTTCCCGCTCTATTTGGCACCGCCGCACACTCCTAATATGGGTTTTGGCGACCTGTCCTATCGCGGTGAAGTCCCTGCAAGCTGGGGAAGCTTCATGGAATATTTCGTCCGCGCCGGGTCAGCGCATGGAGCGGAAAATGCCCCTTATTGGCAATGGTGGTTCGAACAATGGAAACTACGTCCGACCACTGGTGGCTTAGGTTTTCTGCACGCGCTTAACCTGCCTAAGACACCCGTGGCCAAAGCACCAATCGATTTGCCGCAATCCAAGGTTTTCGAAGGGATCGGGGTTGCCAGCCTCCACACGACCCTGCTGGACAGCCGGGACGATGTTCATCTCCTGTTCAAGTCCTCGCCACGTGGTTCAGCCAGTCATGGGCATAACCCTCAGAACACATTTCAACTGAATGCTTATGGCGACGCCTTGTTGACGACTTGCGTTTACAGGGATTATCACGGAAGCGAGTTTCACACCAAATGGGCTCATCAGACGGTGGCGCACAATGGCGTTTTAGTGAATGGCAAGGGACAGTTGGCGCACCACGCCCGATCAAAGGGGCGGATCACGGCTGCCAAATTGGGAGAGGAGTTTGATTATGTTGCTGGTGATGCGACCGAGGCCTACGAAGGCCGGCTTTTACGGGCCCATCGGCATATTCTGTTTCTGAAACCTGGACTCATTGTCATCTTTGACGATCTGGCCGCGCCAGAGCCATCTGACTACCAATTCATGCTACACGCCTTATCAGAGTTTAAGCTCGGAGAAACAGGGACAGCCGCCGTGCAACAGCCTCAGTCAGGCGCGCTCATTCGGTATCTCCCATCATCAAAGCTGAAGTTTCGTCAGTGGGACGGCTTTGAACCAAAAACGATTCGGGGCAGTTTTCCAAACCAATGGCACCTTGAAGCCTCAACCGCAGACAAATCCAAGGAACTGACCATGCTAACCGTCATCGCTCCGCATCGAGGAAGTCTCTCACCAAAGCTTGCCTGTTCACGTCTTGAGACTGAAACAGCCATTGGCGCACAGATCGAGATTGATGGTACGTCCTGGCTGGTCGGCTTTAGAAAACATGCGGCGGTTGCCGCAGAACTCAAAGGGATAACCTTTGAAGATTCGTTCGTCGTTAAAAAACTCAGCAATTGAATCCCGGCACATGAAGACCAGATATGCTCGAATCCAGATTGTCACACTGCTGTTCAGCCTGACGCTGAACTCCGAAGCGGAAGTCAGTTTGCCGGACCTATTCTCCTCGGGGGCTGTCCTTCAGCAAGGCAAGCCCGTGCCGGTGTGGGGCACCGCAACAAAAGGGGAAAAGGTCACTGTCAGTTTCCAGGACCAGAAGGTAGAAACGACTGCGAACGAGGATGGGAACTGGCGACTAAAGCTGCAACCGCTCAAACCAGGTGGGCCTTTTCGCCTGGTCGTTAAAGGCGAGAACACCGTTACCGTGGAAGGTGTATTGGTTGGAGAGGTTTGGCTTTGCAGTGGTCAATCCAACATGGGGTTCACTTTGGCACGTGCGCACAACGCGGCTGATGCGATTGCCCAGGCCAACGATCCCCAGCTAAGACTTTTCGAAGTGCCCCGAGAGGCAACCGATGTGCCCAAAACCTCTGTGTCAGGACAATGGCGGCCAGTCACACCAGCAACAATTTCAAATTTTTCAGCGGTTGCTTACTTTTTTGGACGCGACCTGCGGAAGCAGCTAAAGGTGCCAGTCGGCCTGGTTTGGTCCGCGGTAGGCGGCACCCCAGCAGAAGCATGGACTTCCAGGGAAACACTATCCGCTGATTCCGAATTGAGGAAGCTCATGGAAACTCTTGAAACCGCCGTTAAGAACTATGATCCCGCCAAGGCCAAAGCGGCCCGTGCAAGTGCTCTAAAACGTCACAAAACCGCGGTGGAGAAGGCTAAAACGGAAGGCAAACCCGTTCCGGCGGCACCTCGGGCCCAGACAGATCCCGCCACTTCCCTGAGAAGGCCGACCGGGCTGTACAACGCCATGATTGCGCCCCTGTGTCCGTACAGCATCGCGGGCGTCATCTGGTATCAAGGCGAAGCCAACTCTGCCCGTGCAGCGGAGTATCAACGTCTCTTTCCTGCGATGATTGGCAGTTGGCGTCAGAAATGGGGTCAGGGAGACTTTCCTTTCCTTTTTGTGCAGATAGCACCGCACGAACGAATGACGCCGGAAATCAGGGAGGCTCAGATGTTGACCTGGAGGAAGACGCCAAAAACCGCCATGGTTGTAACCACCGATGTCGGGGAGGCCACGGACATCCATCCGACCCGGAAGGAACCGGTGGGTGCACGTTTGGCGCTCGCAGCTCGCGCGGTTGCCTATGGTGAGAAAATCGAATACATGGGCCCAGTTTACGAATCGATGCAGGTGCAGGCCGATCAGGCAATCCTTACCTTCTCACATGCCGGCTCCGGGCTCATGGCTAAAGGCGGTGAGTTGCGAGGGTTCGCTATTGCCGGGGAGAGTGGCCAGTTCACCGCGGCCAAAGCTCAGATCGATGGAAACAAAATCATCGTTTCAAGCGAAGCGGTTCAGATTCCAAAGGCCGTTCGCTACGGCTGGGCGAACACTCCTGAAGTGAACTTGTTTAACCGCGAGGGATTGCCCGCCTCACCTTTCAGGACCGATCCAGAAAACCAGTAGCGCGTAGAAATGCCCCGCCACTGAATTGCTGGTCTATTGCTCATTGTCGGAGACGCGCAGATCCGCCTTCTGCCGCGCCCGGGATCTGGTTGTCCTTCACAACAACATGAACACAATCCTGCAGTTGGAGCCAGTTGGCGCCTGAGGTGTTGGTAATGCCCACATGATTCGGCGCAGCGGCGGGGTAATCGATGCTGTTACCCTGGATTTTCAGGCCATCGACGTTGTGGATGATGAGCGGAGTAGTCGAAGTGCGGGCGAAGTCGTTGCCGGTAATCGTCAGATTCGTGACCGGTCTGGCTCCGAAACGGCGCGCGTTGCTGCCGCCCCCCGGTGGGTGCATGGAGATGCTGATCGCTGCGCCGTCCGGAGGCGCATCCAGGAAGCGGTTGCCGCGAACAATCAAATCACGCGCGAAGGGTCCCTCCATCCACGGTCCCCATGTCTCGAACTGAATCGCAAGCCCGTGCCCGACATTCTGGAGGGTGTTGTTTTCAATGAGCCCACCCGGCGAACCGTTGATCAAGGTGCGTTGGAAGTTGTCGTGCAGCCAGCAGTTGCGCAGGACAAAACCGCCGGCCGACCGTTTGCCGTCAAGCACCACGAGGGAGAGAGACGGAAGTTCGAGCGCCTTGTCCAGTTCGACCAATACCTCTCCCTTTGCCCTGTGCTTGTCGCCGATCGGTATCGACGGGCCGTTAGTTGCTATCCTGGCAGACATCACTTTGGCAACACCCAATAATTCAATCGAACGTTGATCACGGAACTCGATTCTGTCGCCCGTCGCGTAAGCACCTTGCAGGTAGTAATGGCGCGCATCCACTCGCTGGACGACCCGCCCGAAACTGCCGTGGATGTTGAGATTGTCATCGGCGCCGTAGGCCAGTTCACAGCGAATGAGACTTGGGCCGCGGTCGGCGTCGGCGAGGTGGAAGATGTCGGCACCGAACGCATGCAGCCGGTTGGTGTGCGGGCGGCGCGTGGCGCGAACCCGCCGGTAGATGTGACCGCCCTTGCCTCCGCTCTCGTTCACCGCCATGCCCGGGCTCGACCAGATATTGACGTCCTCAAAGCACATGCTGGCGCAGTTGACGGAACGCAGCGCGGCACCGGTGCGGATGGTGCCGACGATGTAGTCACCAACATTGAGCGTAGCGGGAATCCCGGCCAACCCGATGTCGCGGCACTCGATACTCCTGCTGTCCTCCGCGAGTTGCCACTCGCCGGGGCTGTGGCGATGGTTGATGAATTTACCGTCCGCCCTGTAGAACATGAGAGCGCGATTACCGCCGACCTCAGCTTCACCCTTCGCATCGCGAGGTTCGTAGCCCGCCATGATCGTTGCACGGAGAGTCTTAGTCGTGCGGTCTATCTCAGCGACGCGCGCCTGAAACCAGCAAGGGATTGTGAAATCGACGGTCAAGCCCCGCACCGTGACGTTGCGGCAATTCTCGAACAGGAGCGCATGCACCATCGGTGGCTCAAACCAGAAGGTCACTCCTTCCGCTATGATCTCCAGATCTTCGAGGCCAGACACTGTGGACGCGCGACTCCAATCAGCGTGAAAGAGATAGTCGCCCGGTGGAATCACGATCTTCCCGCGTTTCGCAATCGAAGCTTCGTGGAGTTTCTTTAGAATCTCCTTTCCCTTTTTCCGCAGAGCAACCTTCTGATCCTCAGACCAGACCGGATAGCCGGTCGGCAGATCCGCACGCCAGCGGGAGACGAACGGTTCAGATAAAATCTGATAGGCTGAACGAACACCAACAGGTTCCTGCCCACCCGTTACACGGAAATCCACCTTGGAGCCCGCATTAAGATCATACGCCGTAATATCGAACCCATGGCGGATCGAATCCGCCGCACTTAGCTTTTGGTGCCAAATGGTACGGCCATCAACGTAAACATCAACCTCGGCTTCCCCCTTTATGGAGAGCTTCTGGAAAGAACCGACCAAGCGGACGGTTCCCCCGGCAGGAGCTGTCCAGACTCGTGTGGCCGGCTGACCTGGCTTCGCTTCGAGGGTAACGGCCATGTTCGCGAGGGCATCGTCAAAATCCATCTTGCCGACCGGATTCGCACCCATCCCAATTAATGGGAAGAGCGCGAGGAGGAAATACGTTTTCACCATTTTCATTGAAGAGTTAGAGGCGGGAATGCCTTGATACCAAGTCATAGGTCTTTGCTGAAAGCCTTCCGAGAGTATTCATAGGACTGATGGAGTCAAGGCGGGGACAATCTTCGAGAATGGTGGCAGTCTTCAGCCGCGGCGATCTGTCCTATCTGCGGATAAACCTCCGAAGGACTGCGGCACAACCCTGTTCAGGGTAGTGGATTCGGGCGGCTTGGTCCCAGGGTAGATCGTTCCGCGCCTCCGCTTCGCTGCGGCTCGAAAACGATCAACCCCGGGCTTTGGGGCACAATCCCGTTGGGATTGGAAAGGCAATATCGAGGCCGTATGAGGCGTCTGCGTTGTTCGGACTCGGCGGCCCCAGGCGCATGGTCTTACAACTCGGTCCCGCAGCCCTTGTTGAGGGTTCCCCACCACCAACTGTGTTGCGTCCCGAAAACCAAAAACGCCAGATCCCTGGTGGGGGCTGGCGTTGAGATAAAGAGGGGCGAAACTAGGTTAGAATGCCACCCTGGCTGGAGTTGCTGACCAGCTTTTGGTAACGCGCCAGCCACCCATTCAGCTCGCGCTTAACCGGCTGCCAGGTTTGACGCCGCTGGGCCAGGTCCTCCTCAGCAACCAGGATGTCGATTAGGCGATTTGGAAAATCGATCCGCAAACGGTCCCCGTCCTTTAACAGGCCGATCGGACCGCCTTCCGCCGCCTCAGGAGAAACGTGACCGATGCACGCTCCAGCGGTGCCGCCGCTGAACCGTCCGTCCGTTACGAGGGCCACCTTATCTCCAAGGCCCATGCCGACGATGTAGCTGGTCGGGGAAAGCATTTCCTGCATGCCCGGGCCGCCCTTCGGCCCTTCATTGCGGATGATCACGACGTTTCCTGCGGAAACCTTCCCGCCTAAAATGCCCGCGCACGCATCATCCTGGCTCTCGAAAATCACGCACGGACCTTCGAACACGAAGCTTGGTCCGCAGTTGGCTTTGAAGGCATCGCTGATCCCCGCCGTCTTGACAACCGATCCTTCCGGGGCCAATTGGCCGTAAAGAATGGAAAGACCACCGTCCGCAGTATAGGCCGTTTCTTTCGTGCGGATACAATCCTGGGGATTGAACATGAACGCCGAATCATATGGCATCAAGCCGCTGGCTTGCACCTGATCCAATGAGGCTGGCCGATAATCGTGATAAGCCTTGGTGATTTCCCAATTGCGAAGCCGTCCTGTGCGGACCAGGCAGAGCAACTTCTTCTCACCGTTCTTTTCATACTGCCAAATCATGAGTACCGGTGAGCCTTTAAGCAGCCCCAGTTCGGCACGAACCAGGCCTTTGAATTCTGTCAGCTTTGCCTTGAGCCCGGCCTCAATTTCCGCCTGGCCTTTCCACGTGAGCTCCTCGCTGACCTGTAACTCGCCATCCGAGGCGAACAATAGCGCGACGGAGCTTGCATCAGCGGCGTTAAAGGCCGCGGCAAACCGCCAGAGGGTGATTCCACGGGGATCGGCCGGCAGGAACAGCAACGGCTTGGGCACCAAGTTCCCACTTTCAGTTCTTGCAGCGGGTCCCATCTTATCGGCCGGATCAAGCACCAGTGCGGAGCAACCGGAGATCCGGCTTGCCTTTGCCCAGGGAGTGCAGTTGGGAGAACGAATATCCCACTCATCGATGTTTTCGCCGATGGTTTTACCTGTGACCGTCATGCAACCGGCATTGAGTGCGCCCATGCGCTTGAGCTCACCCAGAATTGTGTGGATGCCGCCGGCGCGATGAACGTCCTGCACGTGATAGCTGGACGATGGCGAAACTTTGCAGAGGCAAGGCACGCGACGGGAGATGTCATCGATGCGTTTGATGTCATACGCAATACCGGCTTCGCGAGCGATGGCGAGCGTATGTAGAATCGTGTTGGTCGAGCCGCCCATGGCCACATCCAGCATGATGGCGTTATCGAACGCCTCCACCGTGGCGATGTCGCGCGGTTTGATATCCTTCTCCACCAGTTTGATGATCGTGCGTGCTGCCCGTTCGTAAAGTGCTTCACGCTCCTTGGAAACGGCCAGGATAGTGCCATTCCCGGGCAGTGCGACACCCAACGCCTCACACAAGCAGTTCATGGAATTGGCCGTGAACATGCCGGAACAGGACCCGCAGGTCGGACATGCGCTTTGTTCCAGTTTCGTGAGCTCTTCGGCGGTAATTTTGCCGGCTTGCAACTCCCCTACCCCTTTGAACACGGAGATTAAATCGGATTTTTGAGTCGCAGGACGCAGGTGCGCCGGAAGTTCATCATCGGTTTTCTGCTCGGCCACGCCAGCAGCCATTGGGCCGCCACTGACAAAAACTGTCGGGAGGTTCACCCGCATGGCAGCCATGAGCATTCCCGGGACGATCTTATCACAGTTGGGAATGCACACCATGCCATCGAAGCAATGGGCACGCACCATGGTTTCAACGCAATCAGCGATGAGCTCGCGGGATGGCAGAGAATACTTCATGCCGCCGTGGCCCATGGCGATGCCATCATCCACACCGATGGTATTGAAAATAAACGGAACTCCGCCTGCTTCCCGTACCAGGCGCTTAACCAGCAGGCCAACCTCATTAAGGTGGGCATGGCCGGGAATGCAGTCCGTGTAGGAGTTGCAGATAGCGATGAAAGGCTTTCCCCAATCTTCCTCGCTCAGGATAGATCCGGTGGCTCGCAGCAAGGAGCGGTGCGGTGCGCGTTCGGCACCCAATTTGATAGTATCAGATCGCATAAGAAACAGATTCGATGTTGTCAGTGTGATATTGCAATCAAAGCAGGGACCCTATCAGATACCTGAGACGCTGTCACGCGCTTCGCCGAGGAAAACCAGCACCGCTTTCGTTTACTATGCGGCTGGGCGGCAAGCATCTGCCTCATCAGCTTATTGACTTCCAATTGTTTTTATTGGACGCTTGTACAGTATCGAAAGGGCCACATGGAAACAGCAACGAGACGGCAGCAGGAGGTGTTGGAATTCATTCGCATTCGGCAGGAGCGTTCAGGCACACCGCCGAGCATTCGTGAAATCGCTGAGCACTTTGGTTTCCACAGCCCAAATGCCGCTCAGTGTCATGTGAGCGCGCTTCGCCACAAAGGATTATTGAAAACTCAACCAGGGCTGGCGCGCTCGGTCCAGGTGGTGGATCCTTTCTTCCCAAACGGTGAGCGTCCCGCCACGGCAACTATTCCAATCTATGGCGAGATCCCGGCTGGTGGGCCCGTTGACGCCGTTCAGAGCAATGAAGGCTGTGTGTTAATCGACGTGGAGACGGCCGGAATCAAACCCAACGCGCGAACGTTTGCGGTAAAGGTTCGGGGCGATTCCATGATCGGCAAGGGTATCATGGATGGAGATCTAGTGATTATTGAGCACGGCGTTGAACCCCACAACGGTGATACCGTAGCTGCCCTGATAGACGGCCGCGTGACCTTGAAGAGTTTCGTGCGGCAGCGTGGCAAAACATTTCTCCGCGCGGAGAATCCTCGATACCCCGATTTGTTGCCTCAGGAAGAACTGCAAATCCAAGGCGTGATGATGGCGCTGATCCGCAAACGAAAGTAGTCCCTCAATCGCAGTCGTGGTGGAATTGACATCAAATTTGGAACCCACTACGCTGAGTCTCGAATCCACTGGTCACCTTGAGGAGGCCAGTGTTTTTTATGAAGGTGCGACCACAAACGGACATCGGGCAAGACCAGCCGGAACCATCACCGTTTGCGCCTGCAAACCACGATTCCTTATCGTGGTGGCAACCGGCTGGATGGGGAGCGAAGGCCGGATTCATGCCTCTGCCCGCCCTGTTCCTGGCGATTTTGATTCTGTGGCTGGCTGACATCCAGACGGCCCACGAATCGACAGCAGTATTGTTGCTGTCAAATGTCGTCCTGACGTTTTTTGCCACGTTGCTGATCAGTTGGATGGCCGGTTGCGCTTTTCTCGCATCGGGTCATGCCCATCTGATCATGCTGGGCTGTGGTGCTCTGACATGGGGATTGAGCAACGTGCTGGCTTCGGCACTTTTCGCCCGTGATCCGAACCTGGGGATTACAGTCCATAACCTTGGGGCTCTGTGCTCAGCAGCATTTCACCTGGCGGGAATGGCTCTCAAATGGCCCCTTCAAGTCACTGGCAACAACCGGGTTTTTTGGCTCGCGCTGGGCTATCCAAGCGGCCTGTTGCCCATCAGTGTAATCAGTGTGACAGCCGTGACACAGCAACTTCCCACTTTCTTTATTCCGGGAGTGGGCGGCACTCCAATCCGCCAGGTTGTTCTCGCCTGTTCCGTTCTGTGCTTTGTAGCCAGTTCCTGGCTGGTGCTCAAACTCCTGCGGAAGACACATTCCCGTTTTCTCTATTGGTATGGGCTCGCGCTGGCGCTGCTGGCGGTAGGCCTGCTCGGCGTCATGTTGCAAAATGTGCCGGGCAGCCCTCTGGGCTGGACGGGCCGGACGGCTCAGCTACTAGGCGCGGTTTACCTGCTGGTTGCAGGCTTCTCGGCTCACAGGGAATTCGGAGGTTGGAAACTCTTTCTAAATGTCGCAGAGGGCGAGCCCCTTCATCGGCCGACCCCGCAGGCAACGCGAGGATTCATGCTGATAACCCGTTATGGAACAGCCGTCGCCGTAGTTGGAATTGCCTATGGGCTGCGCCTTGTACTCACCACGTCCCTGGGTCCGGGCTTGCCGCTGTATGTCACTTTTTTTCCTGCAGTCATGATAGCCGCCATGCTGGCTGGATTCGGGCCTGGGCTCCTCGCAGCCTTCCTTTCGGCGCTCATTCTCTGGCAAGTCAACCCCTTCATGGTCGGTCCAACGAGCGTCCGCTCCGCAGCCGAACGGCTTGGATTGCTGCTGTTTCTTGGGACGTCCGCCTTTCTGAGCCTGGTTGCCGAGTTCTACCGCCAAAGCCAGCGCAAAGCCGCTGCTTATGATCGAGCCATCGCTTTGCAGGCAAGCGAAGAGGCACTGCGGCAAAGCGAGACTCGGTATCAGTTACTTGTCGAGACCGACCTGAAGCAAGCAGAGGAGGCCTTGCAGAACCGCGAACAGCAAATGCGCCTTATCACCAACGCCATCCCGGCTCTCATCTCTTACATAGGACGGGATCAGCGTTATCAATTTGTTAATCGTCAGTACGAGGTTTGGTTTGGCCAGTATCCAGGCGATCTGGTCGGCAAAACGATGGCTGAGGTTCTGGGGGCTGAAGCTTTCGACCAACTGGCACCGTATGTAGAACGGGTGCTCCGCGGCGAGGACGTTCGTTTCGAGATTGAGGCTCATTATCCCCGACAGAACGTGCGTTGGATCGATGCCCATTACGTGCCCGACCTCAACACCGCCGGCCAGGTCAATGGCTTCTTCGTTCTCGTTCAGGACATCACAACGCGTCGGCGCCTTCAGGAAGCCCTCCGGCAAAGTGAAGGCTTCCTGCGCTCGGTTCTGGATAATCTCGCCGCGTTTGTCGGGGTGCTAACACCTGACGGTACGGTTGTGCAGGTTAACCGGGGTGCTCTGGATGCCGCCGGCCTGTCGCATACTGACGTTGTTGGGAAGAAATTCTGGGAGTGTTACTGGTGGACGCATTCACGAGAAGTCCAACTCGAATTGCAAGCTGCATGCCAGCGTGCTTTGCGGGGGGAGACCGTGAGGTACGACGCCAGCATCCGCGTTCTGGGAGATCAACGCTTGTACATTGATTGCCAAATTGCTCCTCTTCGGGATAACTCCGGCCAGATTACCTACCTGGTTCCTTCTGCGGTGGACATTACTCGGCGGCGCGAAGTGGAGTCGGACCTGCGGGCCAGCGAAGAGCAGTTCCGCAAGATCTTCGAACACGCCGCAACGGGAATTGTTATCACCAGCCTCAAAGGCTTGGTAGAACGCTGCAATCCCGCCTATGAGAGCATTACGGGTTACAAGGAATCCGAGTTGCACGGAGAAAGCTTCACGGGATTGTTTTACCCTGAGGACCGGGAAAATTACGACGCTCTGATAGGTCATCTCCTGACTGGCGAAATGCCCCACTTTCAGATCGAGAATCGCTACCGGCGCAAAGATGGGGCCACTGTTTGGGTGCAGAGCGCAGTCTCAACTCTACGGGACGAGAGCGGCATCCCAGCCCACGTCATTGGCCTGGCTAGAGATATCACCGAGGCAAAAGCCGCCCGCGACCTCCTGCGAGAAAGTGAAGCCCGCCTTCGGATCGCAAAGTCGGCAGCGCAACTCGGAATTTTCGATCACGACCTTGTAACAGGAGGGCTGACGTGTGATGAGCGGGCCCGAGAGCTCCTCAACGCTCAAAACGCCTCCACCTCCGAGGAGCTTCTTGCGGGGTTGCATCCGATGGACCGGGCGCTGGCCAGAGACGCCATGAAAACAGCGCTTTGCCCTGATTCCGGTGGGACATTCAACTTCGAGTGCCGGGTTCCAGGCCAACGGAGCTCTTCTCGATGGCTGGCCTCCACCGGCCAGGTGCTCTTTAGCCAAGGCCGGCCTGTTCGCCTGGTGGGAACCGTTCAAGACATCACCCAGCGCCGGGAGTTCCAAATCGAACTCGAGCGCCTGGTCGCCGAGCGCACCAGCAAACTTCAGGAATTGGTAAGCGACCTGGAGCATTTCTCCTACTCAATCACCCATGACATGAGGGCTCCATTGCGCGCCATGAAAGGCTACGGAGAGTTCCTTGTGGACCTGTGCCCGGAGTGCCCTAACCCACAGAGGAAGAACTTTCTCCAACGGATCATTGCTGCAGCGGACCGGATGGACTGCCTGATCGTTGACGCGCTGAACTATAGCCGGGCCGTTCGGCAGGAGATTCCTCTCGGCTCGGTGGATGCCGGACGGTTGTTGCGTGGCATGCTCGATTCCTACCCGGAGTTGCAGCCCGATCACGCCGACATCCAAATCCTGGGCGAACTTCCACTTGTCCTGGCCAACGAGGCGGGTCTCACGCAGTGCTTTTCCAACTTGCTCGCAAATGCGGTGAAGTTTGTATTGCCCGGCGAACGCGCAAAAGTACGCATCCACGGCGAAACGTCCTCTGACACCGTTCGAATTTGGATTGAGGATAACGGTATTGGCATTCCAGAGGCCATGATGCCGAAGCTGTTCGGGATGTTCTCCCGAGGCCAGACAACGCATGAGGGCACTGGGATTGGACTGGCACTGGTCCGAAAGGTCGTGCATCGGATGGGGGGCAAGGTTGGGGTGGAATCCGTTGTTGGGCAAGGGAGCCGTTTTTGGATAGAGCTGCGGGCAGTGCCGGAGATGGGGACAGAAGATTCTACCATTTTGAGGGGACCGTTGGACCGCGAACAGGGATAGGCGGGCGGTGGGAAGAGGCAATCCGGCGCGCTAACCTGCTGTGAGGCCCTTTGTTGCGGAGTAAGTTCGCTTGACACTTTTGCTTCCTTAGAACACTTCGAAATTGACAACCCCTTCCCCTTTGGTCATGCTGGACCCGGTTCCAAATTACGTTACGTAGATAATAGTCTCGTATGAAAACCCTCATAATCCCATTAGCCATTGTACTAACACTCTCCCCGGCTGCCCGGGGTGACTTCAATCCAATACCGCTCAAGGCGAGCAGTTTTACCCACGATATCGTCGTGGAAAAAACCGCAGCTCCGCCCCTTATAACCTATTACACGACCGCCACGATGGACGGTGACACGAATGAAACCGGAGCTACCTGGTTCGAGCAGGGTCTGAATCAGGCCCAACCCTGGACCGGTCTTCCTCCCGCGGGCACCACGTTTACGCCCACCGATTCCTCGTTCTCGCAGTACACTTTTAAAATGCCGGATACCTATGTCGGCAATTGTGCGATCTTCAACAGCTCCCAAGTACGCACAGGCAGCCTGACGCTAGGCACTCCCACGAAACTGGGTGGTTTGGCGATCCTGGGCTCGAGCGGCGGGGGTGCAACCGTGGTTGATGTAACTATCCGTTTCGCAGATGGCACCAGCGAAATGACCACGATCACGAATATCGATTGGCACAATGGTGCCGTCGCGGCGTGGTACTCCAGAGGAAGGATCAACCTGAACGATGGCATCTTTCAAAACATGGCCACGGAATCCGCGGCTGGGCTTCCCAAGCTCTTCCCGACGGGGATAATAGTAACGAACACAGCAAGCGACGTTACAAAGGTCGATTTCGCGTATAAGAGCGGCTCTCGCTCGGCGATCTTCGCTCTGAGTGGATCGACCGACGGTTTTAACTTCAACATTCCGCTTCAGGTTAGCGGATTCAATCATGACCTCGTTATTGAAGCCAGTGCAGCCGTCAAAACGCGCACGCTCTTCAGCGCGACCACGGCAACGTGGGAAGGTGGCACAGATAACTTCGGCAGAACCTTCTATGAAGTAGGTATGGACCGAAGCGATGCTACCCGGCTCAGACTTGGCCTTCCCGCTCCTGGAAGTAGCTTCACCAACTCGGCGGGCAATAGGGCCTACCGCATGGCGGCCAGCTATACTGCCAATAACGCCCTGCTCCTGGACGAAACCCACAGCGTGGGCACGCTCCAGATCACTGGTGGCGGAACCTACACTAGCCTTTCCTTCCTGGCCTCCACTGCAAACGGGGATGCGCCCATCACCATCACAGCAATTCACTCTGATGGTATGACGGATTCTTATACGACCAACGCACCGGCCTGGAATGCCGCAGGAACTCCGGCATATGACCCTAACGGCCTGTTTGCTCCGCAGGAAGCCAGTTTTCAGAACGTCAATCCTAGCGGTAACGAAGGGGTACTCTGGTCAATTGATATTCCAACAACCAACAGCACTGCCCCGGTTACAAGCGTTGAACTCAGCTACGGAGGCGTTTCTGGCCGCCGCACTGTCGTTTTGGCTGTTGCGGGACGCACCGCCAGCAGCGGGGTGTTCTTCGCCCCAGTAAACGTGACAGGTTTCAATGCGGACATCGTAGTAGAAAAAGAACAGAAACTCTGGTGGGCGAACAACGATGCCCTCTGGCCTGCTGGCCTCTTCAGCGCAACCACCGCCTCAATGGATAACGGCACCAACAACTTCGCTTGGACGTGGTATGAGCGTGGCTATAACACAAACGCCCTGCACACCGGCTTGCCGCCGGCCGATTCCATCATTGACAGCCAAAGCAACCCAACACGGCATTACAAGATGCCCGCCACCTATGTCGGCCCGAACGCCGTCCTCATCGACACCAATAACAAGGTTGCCAACATTACCCCTGTTACTGCGGAGTCGTTCACCAGCATCTCCCTGCTGACCGCTGGAGCGAGCATCGGCGGGAACAACGTAATGACGAACTTCTGTGTGGTGCAACTGGCGGATGGAACTGCAGAGACCAACGTCTTCTACGGTTACGATTGGTTTAACGGCCAGGCTGCGCCCGCGTTCATTGCCAATGGCCGAGTTAACCTTAACAGCCGCACTCTTGGAGCAGTAAACGGCGGCAACCCGAAGTTGTTTGAAAGCCAATTCGTTCTGAAGAACACGACCAGCACAGTAACCAACATCATCGTCGGTTATCGCACCGCCGGTGGTGTGAACTGGACCACTTACGTGCTAGCCATGAGCGGAAGCAAAGATCCTGTGGCACCTGTGTTCGCACTGCCTGCCGTTCCCAGCATGACCGTGTTTGAAGGAACCAACCTCAGCTTCACTGCAACCGCTGCTGGCACTCCGGTTATCGGATACAACTGGCAATTCAGCTTGGATGGAACAAATTGGACATACCTCAGCAATGGCGGTGTGTTCGCTGGAACTGACACGGACACGTTGAGCATCAACGGTGTGACCTTGGCCCATGCAGGACAGTTTCGTACCATCGCCACCAACTCTGTTGGCAAGACGACCAACACCGCCGGCATCCTGCGCGTATTCAACGGCTCGCCGGATGTAACCAAACCCGGTGACCCTGTCACCACCTTCGGCAGCACCCGCACATTGGATGGCGGTCCGGCCGCATTCATCGACAATAATGTTGGCTCCAAATGCTTGATCCCCGATCTTCCGACCAGCAATCCCGTGAATTGCGGGTTTATCGTGACTCCCTCGATGAGCAGCACGGTTCTGCGCGGCATCCGACTCTACACAGCTAATGATGCGAGTGAGCGTGATCCTGCCAGTGTGATGATTGAGGGCTCGAACGATGAGGGCAAGACTTGGACTGTCATCCTCCCGGAAACGGCCCTAGCCCTGCCCGGAGACCGCAACAGCGGCACAGCCGTGCCGAATCCTGCCACCCACTGGATGCAGGAACTTAACTTCACGAACAACACCGCTGGCTACTTCTCCTATCGCGTTAGCTTCCTCAGCCTCAAGGGCACGCCCGGGATGATGCAGTTGGCCGAAGCAGAACTCCTCGGCATCCCGAACCCGCTGCCGCCGATGATCGTTCGCAACCCGAACCCGACCGTGGCGACCTATGTTGGCGGATCACCCACCTTTGGCATCACTGCAAAAGGTTCAGGTCCGATCACTTACCAGTGGTACATGAACAATGTCGTCATTCCCGGTGCGACCAACAGCAGCTATACGTTCCCGAACGCGCAAGCTGCCGATGCTGGC
This sequence comes from uncultured Verrucomicrobiota bacterium, assembly GCA_942493075.1. Lineage (GTDB taxonomy): Bacteria > Verrucomicrobiota > Verrucomicrobiia > Limisphaerales > UBA8199 > JBBQYD01. The sequence continues at coordinate 3,622,138 of OW818681.1, forward strand.
AAACAATTCCGCGCAGTGGCTACGAACCCTTACGGTTCAACGAACAGCACCAGCGGAACGTTTACAACCACAGCTAAACCGACCCAGGCTTACCCTGCGGCGATCATCGCCGATCAACCTGTCGGCTTCTGGCGGCTGGCTGAAGCCCCGGACGACGGCCTAGGCAACAACGGCCTGGTGGCCAACGATTACATGGGTGGCCATATCGGTATCTACTCCAATGCGGTCATCGGAGTCTCCGGATACAACGCTGCCGTCGATGCAAATACGGCAGCTACCTTCGGATCTACCGTTACGGACAGCTTTGTGGGCGGGATCAACGACCTGAGCTTCGCGACTCCTACGAACTCCTCCAAGTCCTTCTCAGTTGAAGCTTGGGTGAACGGCCAGGCCCAAACTTCCGACGCTGGAATCATCACCAAGGGCTTCGGTGGTTTCGAGCAATTCAACCTGGACACGGGTGGGGCAGAGCGCGGGTTCCGCTTCTACTTCCGGAACGCCAATGGTGGCACGCATGGTGCCGCTACGAGCAAGGGTCCGGATGGAACCTGGCACCACGTCGTTGGTGTCTGGGACGCTGCCAACAGCAACGTCGTCCTCTATGTGGACGGTGTTCAAAGCGCCAAGACGGCCAATGTCAGTGCTGGTCTGGGCGTGCTCGACACCCCGGTTCCCGTGAGCATAGGCTCCCGGAAATCCGGCGCGAACAGCGCCTATGATAACCAGTTCGTTGGCACGATCGATGAAGTGGCAATCTACGGCATCGCTCTGAGCTCGAATCAGGTTATGGCGCATTATTTCGCGGCGAATCCCGCCCCGAAATTCACGATGCACCCCACCAACACGGTTGCTCCGGAAGGTGGCAGCGCCACGTTCTACTCCCAGGCTTACGGGCCCGGAACGCTGGCTTATCAATGGTACCAATCCACTGACTCGGGCGCTACCTTCGCTCCGTTGAGTGGTAAGACCACGGCCAATCTGGTGCTCACAAGCCTACCTCTCGCCAACGAGGGCTACCAGTACTACGTCACTGCGACTACTGCCTATGGCTCGGCGACCAGCAGCAATGCCACCTTGAGCGTACTGTCCGGCCCGCCGGTGGTCGATCTCGACCTCCCCGCCGCACGTATGGTCTATGCAGGTCGCGACGTCACACTGACCGTGAAATACAACGGCAGCGCGCCGTTCACCTACAAATGGTATCGCGAAGGCGTTGCGCTGACCGAAGGCGGTCGGTTCACCGGTACAGGTACTGCCGCGCTTAAGATTGCCAACATCCAAACCGGTGATGCGGGCAACTACTACGTGGAAGTTAAAAACGCCTACGGCACGGTTCCCAGCACCACGATGGCGCTCTCGGTGACCGATCTCCCGAGCTTCGCTAATAACGGGTTGAGCTGGTCGCTGAACGGCGGGGCAACCTTCACAGAAGGCGTGCTCTCCCTGACAGAGAACACAGGTAGCCAGGCTCGTAGCGCGTTCTTCCCAGATCCGCTCTACATTGGCGGCTTTTATGCCTCCTTCATCTACCAGAACCTCACTGGCGGCGGTGCTGATGGGTTCGCCTTCGTCATCCAGAATGATCCAGATGGGGTCAACGCACTCGGCGGCGCCGGTGGTGCTCTCGCACTTAACGGTATCGAACCAAGCGCGGCGATCTCCTTCAACATCTACAACACTTCTGGTGTCGGATTCGGAGTCAACGGCGCAAACGGCGACCCCTATACTCCTGTGGCTCCGATTGACTTCTCGTTGACTGATTCGATCTATGTCACCATCGAGTATGCCAACGGAGTAGCCAGCGTTACGCTGGTCGATTCCAACACCATTCCGGTGCGCACGTTCTCAGCCGAGATCGCTGTCGGCAGCTTGCCGCAAATTGTGGGTGGCAACACCGCCTACGTCGGTTTCACAGGCGCGACTGGTGGCGCAACTGCGGCACAGCAAATCCGTGACTTCACGTTCATCCCGTACCCGGCGTTGAGCGCAGCCAGGGTCAATGCGAACACATTGACCTTCACATGGACAGGCATGATCGCCGGTTATAAGGTACAGCGACGCGACTCACTGACCTCCGGCACCTGGCAGGATGTCCCCGCCGGGGAAGTCACACAGGTGAATGGTGAAAACACCGTCACTGTGCCGTCCACCGGCACTGGTTTCTATCGCCTAGTGTTCGAATAATCTCAACAGGATCGGTTGAGCCAAGCTCAACCTGATCCTGCATTCTCAGTTCAGGGCCGGGGGATTCTCCCCCGGCCTTTTTTCTTTGTGAACGAGTTGGCAGCAGCAACCCCCATGGTAATTACCCCTACTTCTGCTTCCTTTTTACTTCAACCTTCACTAGAATTTCAGGGTCTTCATAACAAACGAGCTACCATGCCTGGACACTTTTCCCCTACGATGCTTCGCCCATTCCGAATCGCTTTCGGGATGGCTCTGGTCATTGCAGCCTGTCTCCTGACCTGCAGGTCTGCTCAAGGCCAGGCCCTCGACCCCACAACCAACCGTGTTCTTTATACGGTTGCCACTGCGCATTTGGACACGCAATGGAATTGGACCATCCAGGATACCATTAACGAGTACATCCCAAAAACGCTCACGAACAATTTCAACCTCTTCGAGAAGTATCCTGATTACACGTTCAGCTTCGAAGGCTCCTTCCGCTATCGCCTCGCCAAAGAGTATTACCCCGACTGGTACGCCAGTATGAGTAACTACATTAAGCAGGGGCGCTGGCGCGTCACCGGTTCAGTCGTTGATGCTGGCGACGTCAACATACCGTCGCCTGAATCGCTGTTTCGTCAGATCCTTTATGGAAACGGCTATTGGAAGAAGGAGTTCGGAGTTGGTAGCGTTGACATCTTTCTACCTGACTGCTTTGGATTTGGCTATGCCCTGCCATCTATTGCGGCGCACAGCGGTTTGAAAGGATTCTCGACCCAAAAGCTCGGCTGGGGCAGCGCTGTTTCCATTCCGTTCCAGAACATTGGTAGATGGGTAGGCGTGGATGGTCAGAGCGTCGTCGCTGTGTTGCAGCCCGGAAGCTACACGTCCCGAATCGAAGGCAACCTTGCAAACGATCAGGGGTATCTGAATCGGATAACGAACACGGGAACAGCAACGGGGCTATATATCGATTATCTCTACTTCGGGACCGGAGATACAGGCGGTTCGCCGGATGATCCTTCTGTGAACTGGGTGCAACAAAGCGTCACTACCAAGGATGGCTTGCTGAAGGTGCTCAGCGCACCCGCAGATCAGTTATTCCGCGATCTGACTGCTGAGGATGTCGATCGCCTTCCAACCTATGACGGGGAGCTTCTGCTCTCCACCCACAGCACCGGTTGCTACACCGCACAGCCGGAAATGAAGAAGTACAATCGCCAAAATGAACTTCGAGCGGACAATGCCGAACGGTTGGCTGTAATCGCTGACTGGCTTCAGGGTGGTGCCACGTATCCCCAGGAGCGGTTCAACCGCAGTTGGGAACGCTTCCTGTGGCACCAGTTCCATGATGACCTCACCGGAACCAGCGTCCCGGAAGCATATAAGTTCTCTTGGAATGACGAGTTGATCGCGCTCAATGAGTTCGGGGCGGAGCTCGTTCATTCTGCTGGCGTCCTGGCTCAAGCTATGGATACATCTGTGGAAGGTATTCCCTTGCTGGTGTGCAATTCCCTATCGGTCCTCCGCGAAGACGTTGTGGAGGCTAACGTCCTTTTCACCAACGGCACGCCAGCCGCGATTCAGGTTTTTGATGCGGCAGGAAACGAGGTTCCTTCACAGGCAGGAACTCCCATTGCTAATACGCTCCAGATCGCTTTCTTGGCCAGGGTTCCCGCGAATGGCGCGGCTGTTTTCGATGTGCGTCCGACATCAGTTCCGAGCGAAATTAACACCGGTTTATCCGTTTCCTCCTCGCACCTGGAGAACGAGCGCTACAGGGTCCAAGTCAATGCGAGCGGCGATGTTTCGTCCGTTTTTGATAAGCGCCTGAACCGGCAACTCCTGAGCGCGCCCATTCGATGGGCATACCTTCCGTTGCTCAGCACCACCTGGCCGGCATGGGAGGTCCCTTACAATGCCGTGACCGCGACCCCCCATGCTTATCTGAGCGGCTCACCCATAATCAAGGTCCGTGAAACCGGCCCGGCACGGGCATGCCTGGAAATCACCCGTTCTACAGCGGGATCCACTTTTACTGAGCGGCTGCGCCTGGCTGCCGGATCGGGTGGAGATCGACTTGAGTGGGACGTAGCTGCTGCCTGGGGGACCCGCCAGACTCTGCTCAAAACAGTGTTCCCTCTCACAGCTACGAATTCGCTGGCCACCTACGACCTGGGGCTTGGCACGATTCAACGCGGGACTTCTACAGCCAACCTGTATGAGGTGCCCGCCCAACAATGGGCCGACCTAACCAGCGCCGATTCCACCTTTGGCGTGACGATCATGAGCGACTCAAAATACGGCTGGGATAAGCCGGACAATCGCACGCTGCGGCTCACCGCGTTCCATACACCCGGCGTGGGCTCATCCTATGTTTACCAGGCCACAAACGGCTTTGGATCGCACCGCTTCATGTTTGGCCTGATGGGCCATGCGGGTGACTGGCGCGATGGCAGTTCTCCATGGGCGGCGGCCCGAATGAACCAGCCGCTACAGGCCTTTCAAACTCAGAAACATCCCGGGATGCTCGGCAAAACATTCGGATTCCTCTCGTGCAATAACTCGAATGTGATGGTCAAAGCCATTAAAAAGGCGGAGAACACTTCTGAGATTATTGTCCGGCTACAGGAACTCAGCGGACGGCCCCAGATCGCCAACATCGCTTTTGCTGTTCCCATGTCCACAGCCCGGATGCTCAACGGTGCGGAAGAGCACCTGGCAGCACTCAGTTCGTCAGATGGAACGCTCAACGTGTCTCTCACCCCTTACCAACCCCTGACCCTGGCCTTCACGCTGGAATCCCCCGCCACCTTTATACCCCGCCCGATCAGTGCTCCAATCACCCTGCCCTTTAACCTGGATGTGGTTACCCGGGACGGTAATCGCGGGGATGGCACCTTCGACGCAGGCTACAGCTATCCGGCAGAACTGATGCCGTCATCGCTTAGGCTGGGCGGGCTTGGATTTCAATTGGGACCAACGCACGAGGGCGCTTTGAACGCCATGGCATGCCAGGGCCAGACCATTCCCTTGCCCGCGGGTTATGATCGATTGTTTCTGCTGGCTGCTGCCGCCTCAAACGACGTAAGGGCAAGCTTCGTGGTGAATGGCCAACCGACTGATCTGTCAATCCAGTACTTTGGTGGCTTCATCGGTCAATGGAATCCGCCATTGCTCAAACCTGACGAAGTAGCTTGGGTTTCGACCCATCGCCATACGCCGACTGGGAATGATGCATACCGATTCTGCTATCTGTTCAAGTACCAATTGGATCTCCCTCCAGGCGCGACCAGTCTTGCCCTGCCTAATTCGCCCAACATACGCCTGTTCGCTGTCACAGCCGCAAGGAATCTACCTGGTGAAACCCTGCCCTCCGGCGGTTTGCTGGCCCAGAATGAGCTCCCCTGGGCAGACGCCGGGCTCGATCGTCGCGTGAACGCTGACCGATCGTTGGTCGCGCGAGTCCAGTTGGACGCGTCGAGTTCAGCCGATCCGGACGGCACGCTCGTATCATACCTATGGACCACCAACGGCACCTTGGCCGCCACCGGCGTCAGGCCCACGCTGCCTTTTCCTATCGGGACTAATCAGATCCTGCTCGCGGTTACTGATGACTACGGGCAGTCCAGCTACGATAGTGTTTCGATCGTGGTCATGACGCCCTTGGAGGTTTCGCTTGCCGCCACTCCTACGAATTCCGGGTCAGCTCCTCTATTGGTCCAGTTCACGTGCGAGGCCTCAGGAGGCAAATCAACTCCCGCCGACACTACAGATGATCTCACCGGCACGCCTTCTGCCCAGGGCCAGAACTCGGGTTCTGGAGAGACTGCCACAAGTGCCTTCGATAACAGCAGCAGCACAAAGTGGCTCGATTTCGCCAATGGGGACACAAGCACCCGCGCGAGTTGGATTCAGTACCGCTACCCAAGTAATATCCGCCAACTGGTAACCTCCTACACGATTACCTCCGCAAATGACGCACCCGCGCGTGACCCAGCGAATTGGCAACTCCTGGGATCAAATGATGGTGGTTCGACCTGGTCCGTTCTGGATCAAAGAACCGGGGAGGTCTTCAGCAGCCGGTTTCAGAAACGCTCATTCACGATATCGAATAGTCAGGCATTCAATATATATCGGTTGCAGATCGATTCGGTTGCCAATCCGGGCTCAGCCAACTCGGTTCAACTTGCTGAAATCGAGCTGCTTGGCACGCCGGTTTACAGCTACGTGTGGAGTTTTGGAGATGGTGCCAGTTCCACCCAGCAGAACCCGCAGCATACCTATTCAAACACCGGCAATTACCTGGCAACGGTAGCTGCTTTCTACGGCCAGCAAACCGGGACGAACACAGTCCTGATCAGCATAGGTTCACCCTTGCAGGTGGTTTGCTCGGCTACCCCGATGACCACAGCTCCGCTCGCAGAGATCCACTTCCAGGCACAAGCCACCGGCGGAAATCTCGATCGACTCCCCGCGGACACCACAGATGACCATTATGGATGGATCACGGCTCAGGGTGAGAATCCGCCGAACGAGACCGCCCTGAAGGTTTTTGACAACACGACGTCCACAAAGTGGCTCGATTTTGCCAGCGCTAACCCATCTACACGTTCGAGCTGGATTCAGTATAGATACGCCAACGGCGCGCGCTACGTGGTTTCACGGTATACAATCAGTTCGGCAAATGATTCCACCGCGTATCCTTCCAGGAATCCTGCCAACTGGCGTCTGTTAGCTGCCAACGAACAGGAGGAGGAATGGGCAACTCTCGACATCCGAACCAACCAGGTTTTTACAGCGAACTATCAAACGCTCAGCTATGCGGTTCCAAACACCAATCCCTACAATATCTACCGGCTCCAGATCGATAGCATCTCCAATGCTCTCTCAGCGAATTGCTTACAGCTCTCGGAAGTCGAATTCATCGGCCGCCCTGCCGCCTCTTACCTGTGGTCTTTTGGAGACGGCCAGACCTCTTCAGAGCAGAATCCTGCTCATCAATATGCCGAGGCCGGCACTTACGAGGTTGCTTTGATTGTTTCAGACGGGACGGCCACTGCCGTTCGAACAATCAGCGTGCAGGTCCTCCCGCTAAGCCTGGCAGCGATGCCCCTGCCCGGTCAGTCCTTAGAAATGACATGGCCCAACTGGGCCACTGGCTACGAATTATATTACTCCACTAACCTGAGTCAGGCGGTCTGGATGAAGGTGACTAACAGCGTGAGTGATTCATCCGGCCTGTTGCGCGTTGTGCTGCCCGCAGACTCTGATAAACGTTTCTTCCAACTACGCCGACCATGATGACTGATGAATTGAGGGTTTCTACGCAGGCTGCTCGGAGCGGAGATTCTCGACAAATGTGCTTTTTCTTGATTTGCATCAAGGAAACTTGTCCCAGACCACACCAAACTAGGATCAGGTTTTGGCAATAAACGTGTGGTTTAGAATTATGGAGTGTCGCAACATATCCCGGATGAGTTGGCCAAGGTCAGATATCAAGGGTTGCACCGAGTCAGGACGTTGTCAGGTGTGCCCCCTCAGCCGGGTCAAAACCGGCGTTGCGGTCCGGATTAAGCAGTTGTGCACTTCCCCCGAGGTTCAACATCGCCTGCGCGAGTTGGGATTATGCGAAGATCAGGTTATTCGACTGCTTACGAGCAGCAGCAACCTGATTTGCCTGGTCTGCAACGCGCGACTTGGCATTAGTGAGCAGCTTGCGCAACTGATTCTGGTCGAGCCGGTTGCTGGCTAAAATCCCCGATCATCCTTTCCAGGACTTTCATCCATTCCGGATGCTCATTGAGGCACGGAATGGATTTGAACTCAGCGCCTCCAGCCGCCAGGAAGCTCTCTTTGCCGCGCATCCCGATTTCTTCAATGGTCTCCAAGCAGTCCGATACAAAGGCGGGACACATGACGAGCAAACGTTTAACGCCTGCTTTGGCGAGTCGTTCCAGTTCGAAATCGGTGTAGGGCCGCAGCCAGGGATCACGCCCGAGGCGCGACTGAAAAGCGACTGAATGTTTGTCGGCTGGTATCCCAGCTAGTCTCACGAACTCCGCAGTCGTCCGGTAACAATGTGCCCGATAGCAGAACTGGTGGGCTGGACTCTCAACCCGGCAGCAGTTCTCCACAGTCAAGCAATGGCACCCCGTCGGATCGGACTTCTTGATCTGCCGTTCCGGCACCCCATGGTAGCTGAACAAAAGATGATCGAATCCGTCATCGAGGTACGGCTTGGCGCTGTTCACCAGTGCCTGCAAGTAATCAGCATCTTTATAGTAAGGAGGCTGGACCACCAAACGCATGCCTGGTGCCTTCCGGGCTATGACTTCCCGCACCCGTTCGACGGCAGTCTCATAGCTCGACATGGCATAATGCGGAAACAACGGGATCAAGAGCAATTCCGTGACACCTTGTGAGAACAGCTTCTCCACCGCAGCGGGTATGGAGGGGTTCTGGTATCGCATCGCCAATTCAACCGGCATGGAGACGCGCAGGCGGAGCTTCGTTAATACATTCTGACTCGTAACAACCAGGGGAGATCCCGCTGGAGTCCAAATCGTCTGGTAGGCGTGAGCAGATTGTTTGGGACGAAATGGCAGGATGGCGAAATGAACGATAGAAAACCGGATCGGCCAGGCGACATCGATTACCCGAGCGTCCATGAGGAATTCTCGCAGGTATCGGCGCACGTCCGGAACGGAAGGAGAATCCGGTGATCCTAGATTAACGAGGAGGACACCTTTCATGTTGTTCCTAATTCTACGCGGGGCAACGTCTCGTGAGGCAGGGCCTGCTTGATGCGTTCCGCCACATTGATTCCCGAGACAATGGAGTCGCCGAGCGAGACACCATCCCGATAATGACCGGCGAAAAACAGCCCGGGAGCCCGCGCCTCGATCTCGGTCAAAGCCTGACGATACTTTCCATAGCCGACATTGTACTGGGGAATGGCGCGTGGCCAGCAAACGTGATGCTGAAATACTGGCTCTCCCTTTATTCCCAGGAGCTTTCGCAAATCAGTCATCGTCACAGCGACCAACTCCCTCTCGGGAAGTCCCGCCAGTTCGGGATAGCGTTCGCCACCGACATAGCTGGTCAGCACCAGATGCCCCTGCGGGGCACGGTTTGGAAACAAGGCCGAAGAGAAGATAGTTCCCAGGATTTTGAAACCCTCAACCCGGGGAATCAACATGCCGAAACCCATGCAGGGATGAGTCACGTCCTCGCGACGAAACCCCAGGACGACACTAGCCACGGGCGGATAACGTATCTCGGAGAAAATGTTCAAATCGACGGCAGGAGAGGATTCGACCTGCAACTGGGCCAACGCAGGAGCGGTCCCGCAGAAAAGCACGGCTGAGTGCTCCGCCTCTCCCCGGCCTTCGGGTGACTGAAGCTGAACCCGCCACCCTTCGCTAGTTTGCGTGAGTTTCAGCACGCGAGTCGATAGATGTAAACTGGAGCCCAAGTGCTTTGCCAGAGTCTGCGGCAACACCTCAAGTCCCTCGTCAAAGGAGAATTTGGGAGCCCGATCTTTAGCTATTTCGCCCCTCTTCTTGCGCTCCCTTCCACCCAGGATCTGTCCTTTGATCAAAGAGCCATACTTTTGCTCCAGTTGGCCGAGCTTGGGGAAGGCATGCGGCACCGATAACCGGTACGGATCGCCGGCATAAACACCGGCGACCAGAGCATCAATGGCATGATCCAGAAATTCCTGCCCCAACCGTCTAACAACAAATTGAGCGATGCTCTCCTCGACACCGTCGCGCCGCGGAGGCACGAAGGGTTCTTTCAACACCGCCCATTTGGCGCGCAAGGAAAAGAGTTCCGTCGTGAAGAATCCAAGAGGTGAACCCGGCATTTCAACCGGCCGCTGGTAGCGAACCACATAACGGGCAGCCGCGCGAGGATCGGGATCAATCCGCCTCGATTCCAAACAAGCGTCGCGAACCAATTGACGAATCTTCGGTGAGGTTTCAAGGATGGTATTAGGACCGAACTCTGCAAGAAAACCCTCCTTGCGAGCGGATTGAATCACGCCGCCTACACGGCCCGTGGCCTCGTAAAGCGTTACTGGCACACCTCGGCGCTGCAACTCGAAGGCTGCAGTCAGGCCGGTAATGCCCCCACCAATGACAGCCACGGGCGTCATATCGTGCGCGAAAAACGGTTCTCTTTGCGAGTTGAAGCGTATGCATCGAAACGCATAGCGATGTTCCGAATAAGCAACCGGCCTAAATCGCTCACCAGAATGCCCTCCGGAGTTTTGACTAAAAGGCCGTCCGCCTCCATGTCGTCCAATGATTCGATCTCGGCAGCAAAATGTTCTCTGAAATTGACGCCTGTCAGGTTCGACAGAGTGGCATAATCGAGTCCTAGATCGCACATCAATCGCATGATCGTAGTGCGCCTGATCTTATCCTCCTCCGTCATGATGTAACCCCGGCGGATAGGCAAGCGGCCAGCGTCCAATGCTCCATAGTAATCAGGAAGCTCTTTCTCGTTCTGCCAATAGAAGTCTTCTCCCTGGGATATGGAAGACATTCCAAAGGCATAAATGTCTGTTCCACCTCTCGTGCTGTACCCTTGGAAATTCCGCTGAAGCGTCCTCTGCTTTTGTGCCACAGCCAACTCGTCGGTTGCCTTGGCAAAATGGTCCATCCCGATGTAAACGTAGCCTTCAGAGGTCAACCGTTCGATGGTGAGCTTAAGCAGTTCAAGCTTCATCTCCGGGCTTGGCAAAGTCTTTAGAATTTTCTGTGCTGGCTTCATCCAGGGCACATGAGCGTAGTTGAATACAGCAAAGCGGTCGGGCTTGAGGGATAAGACCTCCTCAATCGTTTTGGCGAAAGAGGCGGGAGTCTGGTGCGGCAACCCGTAAATCAAGTCGATATTGACCGATCTGAAACCGATTTCGCGCAACCAGAATACGGACTCACGTGTCATCTCGAACGGTTGAATGCGATGCACCGCCTTCTGGACCACTGGGTCATTATCCTGCACTCCCATGGAAGCTCGATTGAAGCCTATCTCGTGAAGGGCAACCAAATGCTCCCGCGTGAGGCGGCGAGGGTCGATCTCCACTCCAGCCTCCACATCATCCGCAAACGTAAATCGTTTGTGGATCATATCCCCCAGCTTGCGAATCTCGTCCGGCAGCGAAAAAGTGGGAGTTCCTCCCCCGAAGTGCATTTGAACGACCTTCCGAGCTGGATTGAGAAGACTCCTGGCGAGGTCCATTTCCCGTTCCAGGTAATTCACGTAGGAACCACTTTTCTTCTGATCCGATGTAATGACCGTCGTGCATCCACAGTACCAGCAGAGAGAATAACAGAAAGGCAGGTGGAAATAGAGAGAGAGATCACGCTGGGTCTGGTTATTCTCGCGTATCTTTCCTAACAGAGCCTCCGGTGTGGTTTCCTCGGTGAAATGCGTGGCTGGGGGGTAGGACGTGTAACGCGGCCCCGGGACATTGTACTTCCGGATCAGATCAAGATCGACTTTCAACATGCTCATCGGAACTCCTGAACAGTATTCACCAGGCTGGCGATGCATTCCAGCTTCGCGCCCGGCGGGACCCCATGCCCCAGGTTGAATATATGCCCGTTTAGCCCTTTCATCTCCTGCAAAATCCGTTTTGCATCGGCAGCGGTTGCTTCGGGCGTGGTTGTCAGCAGGAACGGATCAAGGTTCCCCTGCACACCGATATGGCTGGGAAGGCGTCTCCGAACCTCAGCCAGCCTCGCATTCCAATCAACACCGAGGATCTGCGCCCCCATGCCCTGTAGTTCAGTCCAATTTCCATGGGTTCCTTTGGCAAACACAATAACCGGGACCTTCTGGCCCAAACCGCGGATGATTTCCCGAATCCAGCGACCGGAAGCGGCCTCCCAGGACGCGTCACTCAAACCACCCGCGAGGCTATCAAAAATCTGCACCGCCTCGGCACCCGCCTCGACCTGCATGCGCAAATAGCCCGTAATGGCAGTGGTCAACTTTTCCATCAAACGGTTGTAAAGTTCCGGCTCGGAATAGAACAAAGCCTTTGCCTTCGAATACTCCTTTACACCGCCGCCTTCCACCATGAAATTGGCCAGCGTCCAGGGCGAGCCTGAGAAACCTATCAAAGCAGTCCTGCCTGCTAGCTCATGCTTGATCAATTTCAAGGCCTCAGCTACGTAGTTCAATCGTGCATTGACTGCTCCTGTGTCCAATCGGTCCACGTCAGCAGCGGTTTTCAGGATAAACTCCATTTCAATACCGCCCTTTTCACGGAATTGGTAGTTCTGACCCAGACCTTCACAAACCACAAGAATATCGCTGAAAAGAATCGCTGCATCGAAGCCGAACCGGCGAATCGGCTGGAGAGTCACCTCTGTGGCAAGTTCTGGGTTCTGAACCAGTTCCAAAAAGGTGTATTTCTCCTTCAACGCTCGGTACTCTGGCAATGCTCGCCCAGCTTGCCGCATCAGCCATATAGGGGGACGATCCACTGGCTCGCAATGGCAGGCTTTCAAAAATCGATCACGATTGGTCAGGCTAACGGCAGAACTGAGTGGCCGCACTTGCGCGGAAGAGGGGGCAGGATTGGTAATTGTGCTCATCAAATCGTCGTATCCTCACCATAGGCCCCCTAGAGGCGGGGCGGGTTTATCCAAGCTGCCTTAGAATAGCAGAGGGTTACGACTCCGGCAACGCTTTTGCTTTATTTGCTAAACGTAGAGCAATCTTTGTTAAGCTCTATTGCTTTCGCCTATCCGAACCACTCCGGTTCGTTACCAGGCCGCCATTTGATATTACACCCGATGCTTGGCTTCTGACGATGATCTACCGGCTGCCCCGATAGCATGGCATCCAAGGCAGAACGCAGATCCTTTCCTGTAGACGGCAAATTGTTACCTGGTCGGCTGTCATCAAATTGGCCCCTATACACCAGCTTCTGATCGCGTTCGAAAACGTAAAAGTCTGGGGTACAGGCCGCTTTATACGCCTTAGCTACGGTCTGGGTCTGATCGTAAAGATAGGGGAAGGTGTACTCAGCGCGTCGGGCTTCTTCCGCCATTCGTTCAGGACTGTCAGCAGGATACTGCACTGCGTCGTTTGAACTGATAGCGACGAAAGCCATTCCTCGGGCCTGGTATTCCTTCGCTATTTGCACAAACGCCTGCTGTAAGTGCTTTACGTATGGGCAGTGATTGCAGATAAAGGCAACTACCAGGCCTGAAGCACCTCGAAAGTCGGCCAGGCGCACCTGTTTGCCCTGTGTATCAGGCAACTCGAAATCCGGGGCACCCGTGCCCAAAGGCAACATAGTAGAATTGACGGCAACCATGACGAGCAATTTGTCGCCGATTCGCAGTGTTGTCTAATGGAATTGGATCAGGACACCGTGTCCGCCTTGTCGTTTTCATTGGCGATTCGCTCACGGACGGCGGCGAAGTTCCCCTGCTCACAGCACGCTACAAAGCCTTCAGTGACACATTTGAGTTCTTCCCAGCGGGCGCGGATCTGTTTGGATTCTTTGTCAGAGATGTGATTATCCGCGGCGGCGGTCGCCACCACCGCCAGCAGATCCGCAAATTCCTGCACGATCTGGTTGGTCGCTGGTATCAGGAATGCGGGGTGAGGGATGTTGGTCTTTGGGTTTCGGATGAAGAAACCACCGGCCCTTTGGCAGATCCATTGCACGAGTCTCTCGTCTTTGGTGCAGTGGAGAAGGGCCTCTACGCGATCCAGCGGGTTAGTGCTTCCGCTGCCGGCTGCCTGGTCAGGTGGCTCGGCCCACTTGTAGATCATGGACAGAGAAAGGCCCAAATCGGCCGCGACCTGCTTTGGACTGCACTCCTGAAAAATTTCCCGCAACAGTTCGTGTGATTGCATTGAAGGGAGTTTGACCAAAGCCGCCCGTTTGGCAAGCTCACGTTCGTAGAAACAGAAGATTAAGACAGTCCAGGCAGTCCCGAGTTCGCCAGATCAACATTGCCAAACGGCTCGACCTCAGTCATAGGAATGCGGTGCAAAATGCCGGTCAATCCGAATCCTTAATCTACCAACTCCGGTCGATAGTGGAACCGTTGGATCTTGGGAACATGTTTCCCGTGGCCCAACCGCTTGATCTTGAGCTTGGAAGCGGGGACGGGTCATTCCTTAGGGACTATGCAGCGCTCCATCCCGAACGGAATTTCGTGGGGATTGAACGGTTGTTGGGAAGGCTCCGAAAGCTCGATCGCAAAGGCCGCCGTGTCGGTTTAAGAAACCTGCGCGTCATTCGAATAGAATCGAGTTACCTGCTGGAATTTCTCCTGCCGCCCGAACAGGTAGATACGCTGCATATCTATTTTCCCGATCCTTGGCCCAAGCGGAAGCATGCCCGGCACCGGCTAATCGGGGAACGGTTTCCCACATTGGCAAAACGGGTCCTAAAGCCTGGTGGCGTGGTTTACTTCAGGACCGACGATGTTCCCTATTTTGATCAGATGCAGATGGTGTTTGCAGCGGCCAAGGATTTCGCCCCGATCGCCACCCCCACCGAATTAAGCGTGATACTGACTGACTTCGAACGGGAGTTTCATGCACGGGGAATACCGACACAATCTGCCGCGTATCAGAAAATCCAAGGCTAGATATCGATAACGGGGCCATTACCTCCTGCTGGGGGACGGGGTGCTGGCTTCCGTGGCTCGCTTGGCCGCTTTGTGGACTTGTTGCCGGTCACTACGTTCAGAAACAGGCTAACCAGGGAAATAATTATCGCACCCAGGAAGGCTGAACCGAAGCTCTCGACATGGAAGTGTGAGCCAAGGATGAGACCGACCAGGTAGAGCACCAACGCGTTGATCACGAGGGTGAAGAGACCCAGCGTTACCAGGAGCAAAGGCAGGGCGAAGAACATCAGGATGGGCCGAATGATCGCGTTTAATATTCCCAGGACGAGGGCCGCGACAAAAGGTGTCCAAAGGCTGTCGTCTTTAAACTTCAGCCCGGGGACGGTGTACACCGCCACCAGGACGGCACACGTATTGATTAACCAGGTTGTAAGAAATCTCTTCACACTCCAGAAACCTCGTTTTCAGCATGAATCACAAGGCCAAGCCTGACAAGCAGGAACCCTACCCTGCTACTGCCTCACCCTGCACCAGAAATGCCCAGCCAATGCATACCGGCGCGAATCCACAACGGGATCGTCATCAATCCAAAGATCGAGGTACCTAGAACAACTCGAAGCGCAGTAGCCGGATCACCGCCGTATTGCTTCGCCATCACCACGGGGAACACCGCAGCAGGCATAGCTGCCTCCAGGATCATCACCTGCTTGAGCTCAGGAGTAGCCGGAATGACCACGGCCAGCAGGAGAAACCCCAATGGTAAGATTCCTAACCGGAGCAAACAGGCGCCGCCTATGACTGGAAAACTGCGTTGCGAAGTAAACTCGGGAAGGAAATCGGCGACCACGGCGCCAATGAGAAGCAGTGCCATTGGAATTGCGCATTGCCCCAGCCAATGAATGCCAGTCAGCAAAGCCGGAGGTGCCAGATGGAAAGCCCCAGTCCAGTTCAAGACCAACGCCGCCACAATGGCGATCAAAGGGGCGTTCACCAACCTTCTCCAGTATGGGGTAGTATCCTGGGAGGACTGGTGGCGGCCCAGCAGCATAACACCCAACGTCCACATGGCCAGTTCCACCCCCACGTTATGCAGGAACAGGACGCCAACCGTTGAACCTCCAGGGAACAGGAGCATCGCCAACGGCAGCGGGATATAGCTGTAATTATAAATCCCGGTGGTTACGGCAAACGTGTGCCGGCTTCTTCTCTCCATCCCAAAGCATCGCCCTCCAAAGTTGGCCAGGATCATCCCAAAGGCGACGGTGCCAAATCCAATCAATGGCGCCAGCACCAGGTTGCTCGCCTTGCTCAGAGCGGGGTTGCCCAGGGCGGCATCGAGCACCAGGCAGGGAAAGAGCACATTGATGTTAACTCTCAGCAGGCTCCGGTCCGCTTCTTCGGTCAGCCATTGGAAACGCCTTAGCAATAACCCGAGCACAATGATCCCGAAAACAGGGATCACCGCGTTCATCACTATAAGTGTTTCGTTCACAGATCTGAAAATGGCCTTTTTTGAGCACCACAGGCCTGCGCGCAATCTAAGCTCCCGGAGACGGCTGACGAGCAAAAAGGACAGCCCTCAGCCTGGAAACTGGGAAACTGGCTCGAAGACTTGCGTCTGAGCCCGTCCGTGGCAACAATCGTGGTTTGCAATGCGAAAGCTGACATTGAGTGGTAATCGCAGTGGTGTGCTTTTGACCCCGCCTTGGGCTTGGGTCTGCCTGTGCTTTATTGCCATGGTGCTATTAACAGGGGGCACCCAGGCAGCCAGTCTGCAGGCAACGCTGGATCGCAACCAGGTGCAGGTGGGCGAAACTGTAACCTTAACTCTGAGTTTTGAGGACGGCCAACCGGCAGAACTACCACCGATTCCCCAGGTCCCGAACCTCCAAATCGCTTCTGCTGGAACGTCCCGCAATGTCAGCATTATCAACGGCAGAATGCGTTCTTCGCTAAATTGGAGCCTTGAAGTAACGCCTTTGCAGCCGGGCGATTACACAATTCCGCCTTTTGAGGCCGTAGTTGATGGGCAGCGGTTGACATCCCCTGCCCTGAAGCTAAAGGCAGATCGGCAAGCCAATACAGCCTCTGGAGACGTCGCCGCGCTGATGCGCATTGTCTTGCCAAAGACGGAGTCCTTCGCTGGAGAAGCACTCACGGTTGAACTTCAAGTTTTTGTCAGAGATGGTGTGGCCAACGCGGAGAATATCCTGAATTATTTCGAAAACCTGGGGGGGACACCACTGAAAGCCGAAGGCTTCTCGGTTATTCGGACTGCTCAAACGGGCCGACGACGGGCCCAGGCAGGTCAGGTTCAATATATTGCGACCGGAATCACAACATCCCTGGTGCCGGTGCGTCCAGGTGCTGTAAAAATCGAAGCTAATCCCGTGGAATTGGTGATTCAGACTCCCGCCAACAACAGACGCCGTCGTGATCCCTTCGATCCGTTTGGAATGTTTCAGTCCTATGAGCAACGAAAGATGTTACTCACCGCTGAACCACAGGTCATGCAGATCCTCCCACTTCCTGCTGCAAAATCGGGGGCGGATTTTACGGGAGGAATCGGGCAGTTTTCCATGCGAATGACGGCGACCCCAACCAATGTGGCGGCCGGGGACCCTGTGACACTAAAGATCGAGATTTCTGGGAAAGGAGCCCTGGAAAGCTTGAGTCTCCCCGCGTTAAACTGGAATGGATTCAAGTTCTACCCACCCACATCAAAAGTTGAATTCACTGACCAACTCGGAATCCAAGGCACGAAGTCGTTCGAGCAGGTCGTAGTCCCTCAGAACTCTGAGATCCAGAGCATCCCTGGGCTGAGCTTGACGTATTTCAATCCTGAGCAAAAGGCTTTCCTACCGCTCAAGCACTCCGCGATTCCTATCGTAGTGCGTCCCGCGAGCAGCCGTAATATCCCCCTGCCTCAATCAAATTCAGAAGCCGAGGATCGGCCTCCTGCCCGGGATATTGTGCACATCAAACAGCGGCCTGGAACGCTTGCGCAGATCGGCCAGCCTCTATTGGTTCGACCCTCGTTCATGGTCATTACGGTGTTTCCAATCCTGGCATGGGCGTCCGTGTGCCTTTGGCGGCGCAGAGCCGATTACCTGGAAAACAATCCTCGTGTCCGCCGTCAACGGCAAGCAGACCGTGTTGTGAGAGAAGGGTTGGATGAGCTAAACGGCCTGGCGGCCAGGAACGAGCCACAAGCGTTTTTCGCCACGGTGTTTCGTTTGTTACAGGAGCAATTGGGTGAACGTTTGGATCTACCCGCTGCTTCAATCACAGAGGCCGTGCTGGATGAACACCTCAGGCCTAAAGGCGTTCCAGGCACGACGATCACCGCGGCGCAGGAGCTCTTTAACCTCTGCAACGTGGCCCGATACGCCCCCGTTTCCGGATCCCAGGAACTCTCCGCCCTTATTCCCAAGGTAAGATCGAGCCTGGAGCAGTTGCGTGCCTTAAAAATCTGACTATGGTTCGAGCATTTAGCACTCTCTTGTTATTTTGTCTCACCTGCTTGCACGCCGCTCAGGCGACTACTGAGCAGTTCGACGCTGCAAACAAGCTCTATGAGACGGGCAAATACACAGAGGCAGCAGACGCCTATAAGCGGTTGATCGCAGGAGGCCAGACAAGCCCGGCCATTTTCTTCAATTTAGGAAATGCGTGTTTCCGATCAGGCAACACCGGCGAGGCGGTCCTTGCGTACCGGAAGGCACAAGAACTCACCCCCCGTGATCCTGACGTTCGGGCCAATTTAAGTTTTGCGCGCGAACAGGTCCGAGGCCCCCGTTGGGAAGCCTCACGTTGGGAGCGTTTCCTAAATAGACTGTCCCTGAATGAATGGACGGTGATGGCTTGCGGAGCTCTCTGGCTCTTGTTCACCTTGCTTATCCTCACAAAGTGCAAAGAGTCGTTGAAACCCGTACTCCGCACCTGGACATGGGTTGCTGCAGGCGCAGTGCTCCTGCTTTTTGTATTGGTGGCCACGAGCTGGCACATTCATAGAGGCCGCATCGTGGCAGTGGTTGTCGCCGAGGAAACGCCCGTGCGAAACGGCCCTCTCGAGGAGTCGCAGACCGCGTTCACTGTTGGGGATGGAGCCGAACTTCTCGTGGCTGATCGCAAAGACAAGTGGGTTATGGTCTCGGCCGGAGCGGGGCGTGCTGGGTGGGTGCCAGCCAGTGCTCTGCGCTTCAACTGATTAAATGCCCTGTTGAGGCGAAGTCGCTGGAATCGGTTCGACCTGCCGATGTGGGATGATCTCCGGGCAAGCGTTTTTAGGCTCGTCAGCAACCAAGGCAGCAACAATTTTGGAGGCCGCGACCAAACCGAAGGTGCCGGTCACAAAACTTGCGGTTCCGAAGCCACTCCGGCAGTCCAATCTCAAGTCGGAGGCTGACGCTCGATCAGTACAGACAGAACCCTCCGCAGTCGGGAATAAGGGCTGTTCTCTGGATATCACACAGGTAACTCCAAAGGGTTTCTCGCCTCTTGGAAACCCATGGTCTTTCCGAAGGGTTTTGCGGACAATTTGGAGCAGCCGATCATGGGAGGAGAACGCGAGGTCTTCAGTTGTTACGGCGGTGGGATCACGCCGCCCGCCCGCTCCGCCCGAAACCAGGACCGGGGTTCCAACGTCGCGGCAGGTAGCGATCAGAAGAGCCTTCAATGAGGGATTGTCGATCGCATCCAGCACGAAATCGTATTCTGTGGTGATCAGATCTCGGGCGTTGGAGTTTACAAAGAAGCATTGCCTGGGCCGGACCTGGCACTCGGGATTAATGGCCTGGACGCGATTGGCGAGAACATCGACTTTGGGCTGACCGAACGTCCCGTTCAACGCAGGCAACTGCCGATTGACGTTGCTGATGCAAACATCGTCGAGATCCACAAGTGTGAGCTGGCCAACGGCGCTCCGTGCCAGCGCTTCGACTGCCCACGACCCCACCCCGCCAACGCCCACTACACACACGTGGGATCTGCGCAGCCTTTCCAGACCCACAAGCCCATACAACCTGCCTATTCCACTAAACCGGCGTTCAAACCCGCTCATCGGACATTGTATATAATTTCTGTAGCTTTCTGCCAAGTCTCAGGAATACTGTCGTCACATCAAGCTGCACCTTCGACGCTCCCATTCAGACCAAGCCTGCAATCCCTTTAGCTTACTCCCCGCGTGTGCGAGGAGTGATCCGAACGTGAATCGGAACCGGGCTCCCACCGGCGTTTGCACGGAAGAATCCGGCTGGAGTATCTGACACCAGGGTCACGGAGTTGGTGCCGAACTCAGAGACAATCGCAGGCACCCACTCGACAAGATTTGTGGCTTGCACCACCTGGACCTGGTCTGCGGGCAATTCCATCGCAGGATCCCAGGTGACCACGATTTCCAGGTCAGTCGTTTCAGATGGGGGCCTGATGGTCAGGTTTCCTGTGACCGTCCCGTTATAATTGCTGTGCACGATGGCGGCCGTCACCGTGTATGAGCCGGTTTCGGATGGCGGTGACGCTCCACCGTTGTACGTGACTTCGACGGGCAATCCCGTCGGCACTGTTGAGACTTTTACCGGCAATGCCGAACCATTGTAATGGGGAGCGAGTTCGGCAAGCATTATTTGAGCGGGGGCTTTACTGACCACCAACGTGCCTCTTGCTGTGCCTGCGTAGTCGGATGAGTTCAAAGTGACTTCGACTGTATAGCTGCCAGCCATGACCGGCGCGGTCGAGTTGCCGTTATAGGTAATCGTCATCGGCAGTCCTGCTGGCGTGGTGCTGACAAGGACTGTGCGTTCGGCTCCGGTGTAGACCTGCTCCAGGTTCGAAAGAGCGATTACCGCCGCAGCTTGGGAAATACTAAGAATGTTGGTTGTTGCGCCGGTATAGGACTCGGACGCCACCTGTACTACCACGGTATAACTGCCGGGCGCGACAGGCGGATTTGTGCTTCCATTGTAAGTTACAAAGTATGCCAGGTCGGCGGGTGTGGTCGCCGCACAAACCGTTTTCGGCTGGCCATCATAAACATGCTCCAATTGAGTGAGCGTGATCATCGCGGGCTGTTTCGGAGCGGGCACGGTGTAGGAGACCTCATTCGAGAAATCGCTTTCCAAGCCGCTGTTGTCTACGGCGGAGGCCGCGAAGTAATAGGTGCAACCGACCACCAGGTTGCTAATTGTCGCGGTTGTGGCGTTCCCAGCATCGACGCGGTTGGTATAATCGCCGCTAGCCACACCATAATACACGTAATAGCGCACTACATTGGCATCCGGACTTGGATCCCATGCGAGCGACACATGGGATGTCGCAATGGGTGTCGCAGCGGCGATCACAAGCGTTCCTGTGGTCGAGCCAGAATAACTGATAGAATTGATGAGCGCATTGACGGCATAATTGCCAACATCAACCGGAGCATTCGTACTTCCGTTGTAGGTCACGGTAACCGGGAGGCCAGCAGGAACTGTGATCGCAGTCACAGTGCACGCAGCGCTGGAATACACTTGCTGGAGATTTGCCAGGCTCACTGTTGCAGGTGCTTTACCGATAACCAACGCACCAGTGGCTGTTCCCGTGTAATCAGCGGATTCTACAGTGGCGACTACCGTGTGGTTCCCAACAGCGGTAGGCGCGGTTGCGCTGCCGTTGTATGTCACCGTTACCGGCAGGCCGGCAGGAACCGTGGTCGCAGTTACAGTGCACGCAGTGCCGGAATACACTTGCTGGAGATTTGCCAGGCTCACAGTCGCAGGTGCTTTACCGATAACCAAAGTACCGGTAGCTGTTCCCGTGTAATCAGCGGATTCAACAGTAGCAACTACCGCGTAGTTCCCAACAGCGGTAGGCGCGGTTGAGCTGCCGTTGTATGTCACCGTTACCGGCAGGCCGGCAGGAACTGTGGTCGCAGTCACAGTGCACGCAGCGCCGGAAAACACTTGCTGGAGATTTGACAGGCTCACAGTCGCAGGTGCCTTAGCGATAACCAACGTACCAGTGGCTGTTCCCGTGTAGCCAGACGCACTGGTTGAGACCACTACCAAATAGGTCCCGGCGTTCACTGGTCGGGTAAGTTGTCCATCGTAAGTAACCTGGCATGCTACGTCGCTTGGAAACGTGGAGAAGCCCACATCCTTCGATGCGCCATCAAAAAGTTGTTCCAAGTTCGACAGGTAAATGACAACGGCCTGATCTGAAGCCGGAACCGTATAGGAAACTTCGTTTGAAAAGTCACTCTCCAGTCCATCGTCACTGATGGCAGTCGCTGCAAAAAAGTAGGCGCTACCCACAGCGAGGTTGCTCACGGTCACTGAAGTTGTGTTATCGGCGTTAACACGATTCGTGTAGTCACCGCTGCCAGCACCGTAATAGACATAATACCGAACCACATTCGTGTCCGGACTCGGGTCCCAGGCCAGCGAAACGTTGGCTGCAAAGCCTTGGATGCAGGACAGGACGAAGAAGACGGTCAGAGCCAACGATCTCATTGGTGACCCTTTAAGCAGCGGCTATTCCAGTGCCAGAAGAAATGCGTTATCTGCAACGAACGTGGAGATTTTAGAAGTTCATGAGAGCCACACGACGGGCATCGGGAATAGCGATAGGAGAAAGTGCAGTGCCCGTTGCGATAACCGCAGTGAACGGGTCTGAGAACGAAGAGAAGCCGGATGAGGCAAGGCACTGTGTCTCATTTTGAGGATAATCGACACTTGACAATTAACGAGGGAAACACTCACACCAACGATGGGGAGCCACTATTTAATGTTGCCGTGGGCAACCGGTTTTTCGTGGCCATCACACGAATCCCTGGGCTAGACTCATCGCATGCGATTTCCTGGAATAACCTTACGAAGCATCTATAAGATGGGTTTCGTGTTCTGCTGCAGCCTGGCTCTGCAGTGTGCCACGGGCACTACTCAGGCCGCTGCACCAACTATGAGCGATCCAAACCAAGATCCATTCCTTTGGCTGGAAGATGTGACGGGGGAAAAAGCCCTCGGGTGGGTCCGCGCCCAGAATGCCGAAAGCACGGCAGAGTTGCAGACCAAACCACAGTTCAAGGAGACCGAGGCTCGCCTCCTGAGCATCCTGGATTCAAAGGAGCGAATCCCATACGTCGGCAAGCACGGCAAATTCTATTACAACTTTTGGAGAGACGACAAGAATCCACGAGGCATTTGGCGCCGCACGTCCCTGGAGGAATACCGAAAAGCCTCGCCCACATGGGAAACGGTTCTTGACCTCGACGTTCTGGGTTCCCAGGAGAATGAGAACTGGGTTTGGAAGGGCTACAACGTCCTGTATCCGGATTATGACCGATGCCTCCTTTACCTGTCACGAGGAGGAGCAGACGCAAAAGTCGTGCGTGAATTTGATCTGAAGCGGAAAGCGTTCGTAACCGGTGGATTTGAACTGCCGGAAGCCAAGAGCCAGGTCGATTGGCTGGATCGAAACACCCTCTATATCGGCACGGACTTTGGCCCAGGTTCGATGACCGACTCGGGCTATCCACGCGTGGTGAAGCGTTGGAAACGTGGAACGCCACTTTCAGCCGCTGAGCATATTTTCGAAGGAGAAGCTGGTGATGTGTCAACCACCGCTTCAGTCGTGCACGATCATGGTGAAAAATACGAATTGATCGACAGAGCCACGACGTTCTTTACCAGCCGGGAATTCCTCCGAGTAGGGCGTGAGTGGAAACCCATCGAGAAACCGGATGACGCCACGGTGGGTTTCTTTGGCAAGCAACTGCTGATCTCACTGCGTTCGGATTGGGAGATTGGCGGGAAGCGCTATCCTGGCGGAGCTGTCCTGGCTTGCGATTTAAAGGCCTTTCTTAAGGGGAAGCGAGAGTTTGCCCAACTCTTTGAGCCCGGTGAGCGCAAGAGCCTTGCGGGCATTAGTGACACCCGGAATTTTCTCGTGATCAACGAACTTGAAAACGTGAAGCATCGGCTTTATGTGCTCCAGTTTAAGGGCGGTAAATGGACCCGAAAACCCATGAACGCTCCCTTGTTCGGGTCTATTGGCGTCTCCGCTGTTGATCCACATGAATCGGATAACTATTTCATGACGGTTGCGGATTTTCTGACCCCGTCCAGCCTGCTCTACGGGAAGGTTGGCGAAGGTGAACCAGAAAAGTTGAAGAGTCTTCCTGCGTACTTCAAGGCGGAGGGTTTGGAGATCAGCCAGCATGACGCCGTTTCGAAAGAAGGAACAAAAATTCCGTATTTCCTGGTCAGCCGTCGAGGGCTCAAAACAGATGGCAGCAACCCCACATTACTGTATGGCTATGGTGGATTCGAAGTTTCCATGTTGCCGAGCTACAATGCGGGGGTTGGCTCATGCTGGCTTGAAAAAGGGGGAACCTACGTGCTCGCAAACATCCGTGGCGGCGGCGAGTTCGGACCCAAATGGCACGCCGCGGCACGGAAGGCCAACCGCCAGCGGGCTTATGATGACTTCATTGCGGTGGCGGAAGATCTGATCAAAAGGAAAGTGACCACTCCGGCACATTTGGGAATCCAAGGGGGCTCAAATGGCGGGCTCTTGATGGGAGCCATGCTTACTCAAAGGCCTGATCTGTTCGGGGCCGTTGTGTGCCAAGTGCCGCTGCTGGATATGAAGCGCTTTCACAAGCTCCTGGCGGGCGCGAGCTGGATGGCGGAGTATGGCAACCCCGATGTTGCGGAAGAATGGGACTACATCAGCCGTTATTCCCCTTACCACAATGTGCGGAAAGAAACCCGTTACCCGCGGATCCTATTCACGACCTCTACACGAGATGACCGCGTCCACCCGGGGCATGCTCGAAAGATGGTGGCCCGAATGAAAGAGCAAGGCCACAACGTTCTCTACTATGAGAACATTGAAGGTGGACATGGCGGCTCGGCTAACAACAAGCAAGCAGCATTCATGTCTGCTCTGGCCTATACCTTTCTGTGGCAGGAACTAGAGTAGCGCGCATCAACTCGGGTGCGGATGATGAGCCACCCAGGGTCTGGATGGCTCATCAAAGTGGCTGGTCTTAGATGACTCTAGTGATTTCGGGCGGTGGCTGCTGCTTTCACTAACTCAGCCGCTTTCCGGGTCAGTTCAGGCCAATTGGCTTCCTGCAGAATCTTGCTGGAAACCAACGAACCCCCTACCCCAAGAGCGACGCAGCCGGCCTTAAGGAAATCTGCCACATTATGCACATCTACCCCGCCGGTAGGCACGATCTTCAAGTGCGGTAGCGGAGCGCGAAGCGCTTTGATGTAGTTCGGGCCCAAGGTATCCGCAGGAAAGATTTTCACGAAGTCCGCACCCGCCTCAAAGGCATTCTGCGCTTCAGTCGGGGTATAAGCGCCCAGCATGATCGGACGATCTGCTGCCCGGCAAAGCGAGACAAACTCCGGTCTGCAAACAGGGGTAACGACAAACTGAGCACCCGCTTCCAGCGCTGCGGAACAGGTTTGCGTGTCGAGCACGGTTCCCACCCCGATGAGCGCCCTGTCGCCCAAGCTGGAGTGAGCCGCTCGGATCGCTTCGATCGCGTTCGGCGTGGTCATCGTGATTTCAATTGCGTTTACCCCGCCAGCCAGAAGGGCTTCTGATAGTGGGCGAATTTGGTCAGCACTCCGTGCGCGAACCACGGCAATGATCCCTGGATTCAGTAATGCGTTGACAATCTCTTGTTTAGATCGATTCACAAACCCATTCGACCTTTCTGGTGTCGTAGATGCAAGCAAAACCACGCGGGAACGAACGGAAGCGTGGGGGGGTTACGAAACTGTCAGGGGTACCTGACACTTGTTTTTCTCAAAGAAGAGAACACACTTAACTATTTGCGCTACATGCACTTTCATCTCAATTCAAGTCGCTAATTCATCGCGCTTCAAACCCTGCAACTTAAGTATTTGCAATAATGATAATATCTGATAACCTCTTGTAGCTGGTTAAGTTGTGCACTGTTACAGCTCTTCCTCGGGATGTCCCACCTGGGTGGCACGAATGGTGTTAATAGTGCAATCGAAAGAAGAAGTATGAGAACACTGATATTACGACTAACACTTGTAGGTGTGCTGCTCGCGGCAGTCACTACCGTCTCGGCACGACCGGTCAAAAGGTCGCAATATGCGCCCGAAGAACCACCTGCGCCCAAATATGAGGCTCCAGCCCCGTCCAGAGTGCCAGTTCCTGATGCAGCTTCAACTGGCTTGCTTATAGGAGTTGCCGCAGTCGCACTGGCCGCCGCTCGGCGCAAATGGCAGAGCTAGAACGGTCCGTTTCCATTTAGCAGCAGACAGAAATTGTCGGCTAGCTCACTCGAGAACCAGGCGTTTGCCTGGTTCTTTTTAATTTCACCTTTTTGCTTTCCTCCTCCTCGTAATCGATTCTATTGTCAGAGTCATGAATCTAAGAATAGCTCTCGCATCTGTCGTGCTTAGCGCTGGTTTTCTTTCCTATTGCCAGGCGGCGCCGGAAATTGAGGATCAATTCAAAACCGGTGGCTTTGCTATCGGGTGCCAAGCTTACACGTTCAATCGATTTAGCCTTTTCGAAGCCATCGAGAAGACGGCTAAGGCCGGTGGCAAAGTGATTGAGTTTTACCCAGGCCAAAAGCTCAGCACAACTGAGCCAAACGTTAAGCTCGACCACAATGCCACCCAGGAAGTTTGGACGAAAGTTCAAGCCAAGCTAAAGGAACACGGGGTGAAGGTGGTCAACTATGGGGTAGTTGGCATTTCCCAGGATGAAACAGAGGCACGCAAGGTTTTCGACTTTGCCAAGGCAATGGGCATACGCGCCATCACCACCGAGTCAGTGGACGCGGTCAACACGATCGAGAAACTCGCCAAGGAATATGACATCCTGGTTGGATTTCATAATCATCCGGGTGAACTTGGCAAACCGGATTATAAGGTTTGGCATCCGCTCTACATCGCCGGCGTGCTGACGGGCCGCGATAAACACGTGGGTGCTGCTGCCGACACCGGTCATTGGTGCACCTCAGGCATCGATCCGGTTCAGGGTCTGAAGATTCTTAAGG
The DNA here is from genome assembly GCA_942493075.1 of uncultured Verrucomicrobiota bacterium. Classification (GTDB taxonomy): domain Bacteria; phylum Verrucomicrobiota; class Verrucomicrobiia; order Limisphaerales; family UBA8199; genus JBBQYD01. Next base: position 3,648,949 of record OW818681.1, read on the forward strand.
GCCGGATCGTCAGCGTTCACCTAAAGGACAAAGAAGCCATGGGCAAGAGCCACGACGTTCCCTACGGCAAGGGCGTCTCCAACATTAAAGCGTGCCTCGACGAACTAAAGCAACAGGGGTTTGATGGCAACATCTCCATTGAATATGAATACAATTGGGAGAATAGCCTTCCCGAGGTGACGGAGTGCATCGATTTCGTCCGCGCTTATGGCGCGAAGTAAGGTTCTTCACCTTAACAGCAAAAAACCCGGGCAGCGACACGTTGCCCGGGTTTTTAAGTTTTGGACGGGTTCAGCCACCCTTCTGGCGGCGCTTAACCCGCAATTGGGCCAAGGATTGAGCGAGAGCGGCATTGACGCGAGCCGTCTCATCATCATCCAGCTTTTCAGCCAGACGAGCTTCGGCACGCTTGCGCGCCTCCTCAGCCTGGGCTTCATCGATGGACTCCGCCCGCATCGCCATGTCAGTCATTATTGAGACCCGTTCGCCCGTGATCTCAGCAAATCCCTCCCCGACAGCGAGAAACTGGTCGGTGCCATCTTTACGCACCACGATCTCACCAGGAACGATCTGAGTCATCAAAGGCACGTGATTCGGGTAAATGCCCATCTCACCCTCTGAGCCTGGCAAAGTGACCATGTCAACCTCCTCAGAGTAGGTCCTGGCGTCGGGGGTCACGATTTCCAATATGAATTTTGTAGCCATAAGGCTCAATTCAGCCGAACCCCAGCTTACGCCTGGTGGATTTCCTCGATCCCGCCTTTCATGTAGAAGTTGCCTTCCCCAACGTCGTCATGTTTGCCTTCCAGGATTTCCTTGAATCCACGGACCGTCTCCGCGACCGGCACTTGTTTGCCGGGACGTCCAGTAAAGACCTCCGCAACCGAGAACGGCTGGCTGAGGAAACGCTGAATTTTACGGGCGCGAAACACGGTTAGCTTATCGTCGGGTGAAAGTTCATCCATGCCCAGAATGGCGATGATATCCTGGAGATCCTTGTACCGCTGGAGCACGCGTTGAACACCACGAGCAACATCGTAATGTTCCTTGCCGATGATGTCGGGTGCCAAGGCACGGGACGTTGAGGACAAGGGATCTACGGCCGGGTAAATGCCAAGTTCTGCGATTGAACGCTCCAATACGATGGTCGCGTCCAAATGGGCAAATGTTGTGGCAGGAGCCGGGTCGGTTAAATCGTCAGCAGGCACATAAACCGCCTGGAACGAGGTGATTGAACCTTTTTTGGTGGAAGTAATCCGCTCCTGCAAGTCACCCATTTCAGCCGCCAATGTGGGCTGATAGCCGACGGCGCTGGGCGTGCGACCGAGCAACGCGGATACTTCCGAGCCAGCTTGGGAAAACCGGAAGATATTATCGATGAACAGGAGCACGTCCTGATTCTTTTCGTCGCGGAAATACTCCGTGATAGCCAGACCGGAAAGAGCCACGCGCAAGCGAGCGCCGGGTGGTTCGTTCATCTGGCCGTATACGAGGGCGATCTTGGATTCGCCAAGGTTCTGCTGATTGATAACGCCGGCCTCTGACATTTCATTGTAAAGGTCGTTCCCTTCGCGTGTGCGTTCCCCTACCCCGGCAAACACTGAAACACCGCCGTGCAGCTTGGCAATATTGTTGATCAATTCCATGATCACGACGGTTTTGCCAACGCCGGCGCCACCGAAGGCTCCAACTTTGCCGCCCTTCAAGAACGGGCAGATCAGATCGATGACCTTGATGCCGGTAGTCAGGACCTGGGGCGAGGTTGACTGGTCCACCAGTGCTGGAGCGGGGCGATGAATGGGATAGTATTTGTCGGCACGGACAGGACCGCGTTCGTCCACCGGTTGACCGGTGACGTCTAAAACACGACCCATAACCCCTTCGCCCACAGGCATGGAGATTGGCTCGCCGGTGTCAACGACGTCGAACCCGCGTTTGAGCCCTTCGGTGCTGGACATTGCGACGGTCCGCACCCAATTATCCCCGAGGTGCTGTTGCACTTCCAGGGTGAGCTTGACCGGCTGGTCCTGCACCTTGAAATCGACCGTCAGAGCGTTGTAAATCCCCGGCAAATCGCCGCTGAATTCAACGTCCACTACCGGACCGATGATCTGTACTATTTTGCCTTTATTCATTTGCCTTAAAGTGTCCTGGTTGGTGCCTTAGCTCAGAGCCATGGCGGCGCTGGTGATTTCCAAAAGTTCTTTGGTGATGTTAGCCTGGCGCAGCTTGTTGTATTCCAGCGTCAGATCTTTGATAAGCTGGGTTGCATTGTCGGTGGCATTCTTCATCGCCACCATGCGCGCGCTCTGCTCGCTGGCGCGCGCTTCGAGCAGAATCTGAAAAACCTGAAAGTTAATATAATGCGGAAGCAACGAACCCAGCACCGCTTCGGCATCAGGCTCAAACAGGAATTCGGTAGCGCCTTTAACGAGCCGTTGATCCATTGCCTCACCGGCGATTCCAGTGGACACCCCTTTGATCTCACCAACGGGGAGCAGAGGGAATAACTCCGGCTTTTGCACCAGGGTCGAAACAAAGTTCGTGAACAGCACGTCCACGCGATCTACTTCACCGTTGAGGAAAAGTTCTCTCAGGAATTTTGAAATAGCGCGAGCCTCGCTGAACTGCGGATTGTCCTTGTAGGAAAAATCGGCCTTGAGAGTGCGCCGGGTGCGCGCGACAAACTGGCCGGCCTTTCGGCCAGCCGTCACAAAGACCGTCTTGGTCTTGTCCAGACGAGCGGCCTCACGCAACAAATTACTATTTAAAGCGCCGCAGAGTCCTTTGTCAGAACTAACAATGAGCACGCATTTACGGTCACCCGTCCGCTTCTCCATAAGCGGATGCTGGAAGTCACCGGAGGAATGAGTCACCTCACTCAACACCCGGTTCATGACATCCGCATAGGGCCGGCCCCCGACAGCCAATTGCTGGGCTTTGCGCATCTTCGAGGCCGCAACCATCTGCATGGCCTTGGTGATCTGTGCGGTATTTCGCACAGATTTGATGCGCCGCCGAATATCTCGCGTGCTAGCCATTTACTTGTAGGTTTGCTTGAACTCAGTAACTGCGGCCTTCAAGGAGCTGGTCAGCGCATCGCTCATGGCCTTCTCCCGTGCAACCGAAGCCATCAGATCGGCTTTACGGCTGGTTAGATACTCCGTCAACTGGGTTTGAAAATCCTTAATCTTATCGACGGCAACGTCATCCATGAACCCGTTCTGAACCGTCCAAAGCAGCGCCACCTGCACCTCTACGGCGATCGGGTTGTACTGAGGTTGTTTGAAGACTTCGATGATGCGTTTGCCTCGTTCGATCTGGGCTTGGGTTTTGGCATCGAGATCAGAGCCAAATTGGGCGAATGCAGCCAGTTCGCGGAACTGGGCAAGATCGCCCTTCAAGCGCCCAGCCACCTGTTTCATCGCTTTGATCTGAGCGGCAGAACCGACGCGCGACACCGATAGACCGACGGAAATGGCCGGTCTCACGCCTTGATAGAACAGATCGGTTTCAAGGTAGATTTGGCCATCCGTGATCGAAATAACGTTGGTGGGAATGTAAGCCGAAACGTCACCCGCCTGCGTTTCAATGATGGGCAGTGCGGTGAGAGACCCGTTGCCGTATTTCTCACTCACGCGAGCGGAGCGCTCAAGCAACCGGCTGTGCAGATAGAAGACGTCTCCTGGATAGGCTTCGCGACCAGAGGGCCGCTTCAGGACCAGCGAAACCTGGCGATAGGCCACCGCGTGCTTGGAAAGATCATCGTAGATGATCAAAGCATCCATGCCGTGATCCATGAACCACTCGCCCATTGCAGCGCCAGCGAAAGGAGCCAGGTATTGGTTGGTCGCGGAATCGGAGGCGGCAGCAGCTATAACAATCGTGTAGGGCATCGCTCCGGCCTCTTCGAGCACGGAGATTACGCGAGCGATATTGGACTGTTTCTGACCGATCGCCACGTAGATGCAATACAGCGGTCGATAGTCCTTCTCGCCCGCAGCTTCAGCGGCTTTGTTCAGCCGCGCCTGGCTGATGATCGTATCGATGCAGAGGGTTGTCTTCCCCGTCGAGCGATCTCCGATGATCAACTCCCGCTGACCACGCCCGATCGGAATCATCGCGTCCACCGCCATGATGCCGGTTTGAACAGGCTGGCTCACGGATTTGCGGCGAATGATGCCGGGAGCAATTTTCTCTACCGGGTACGCCACATCGGATTTCACGGGGCCCTTGCCATCGAGCGGTTCACCCAAGGTGTTCACCACGCGTCCGAGCAACCCTTTACCCACAGGAACCTGAAGCAGCTTGCCCGTGGTCCGAACCTCGTCTCCCTCTTCGATTTTGGTGTAGTCGCCTAAGATAATCGCTCCGACCTCGGTCTCTTCAAGGTTCAAAGCCAAACCGACGATACCATTGCCGAAATCCAACATCTCATTGAGCATGGCATCGGTTAGTCCCTCGATTTTTGCCACACCGTCTCCGATCTCACGGACTACGCCAACATTCTGCTTCGCTGCGACAGTTTTGACGCCGGCGATCTGGTTTTCGATTTCCTGGAGTAAGTTGCTCATATAATCACTGCCATTTCAGCAAGCCGCGCACGGCTGCCGCTCATAAAATCAACTGAACTGTTCCTGTAAAAGATTCAACCGCGCCTGCACGCTTCCGTCGTAAACATCGCTCCCTACCTTAATTCGCACGCCGCCCAGCAGATTGGGGTTCTGGCTGAAACTGAAACTCAAACCCGGGCCATACAGGCCGGTGAGCTTCTGCCGGATGCTCGCCTCCAAATCCGGCGTGAGAGGAATCGCGCTCTCAACCCGTGCATTGCGCCGCTCGACATCCAGCTTCACCAATCGTTGAAAATGGGACAGTATCCCGAGGTAACCTCTGGGCTTGAGTTCAATAACGCGCGAAACCACTTCTCTGACACGTTTTTCGTCAAGCAGTTCACCCTGAACACAGGCTCGAAAAAGCCGCTTCGCTTCACGCCTGGCTTGTTTGCTGGTTTTCATGCGAACGCCCCGAGCTTAAACAGAAACCTGCCGAGTGGTTTCTTCCGTAATCCGACGGTGATCTTCGGGAGTCAAAACCTTGCCGGTGACATTGGCCGTGGTTTGGATGACGAGACGTCCGACCTCCCGTTTAAGTTCCGCAAGCATGCGGGCATGATCCTGGGCGGCGGCCTCTCTTGCCTTGGCAATGATCTGCTCCGCCGCGGAAATCGCTTTCTGTGTTTCCAGTTCCTGAACGCGGGCCGCAGCCGCGCGCGCTTCCTCTATCAACTTGTTTGCCTGTGTGTTGGCCTGGCTAAGAATCTCGTGCCTCTGGGCTTCGGCCCGGGCGAGCTCAGCTTTGATTTTGTCCGCGTTCTCCAGGCCTTCAGCAATCCGCTGCTGGCGTTCTGCCAGCATATCCAGAACGCGCTTGTAGGCGAACTTGTGCAGGAGAAGGGCGACAATGCTAAAGCTGATTACTTGCGCAATAAACTGGGGCCAGTTCACCCCGAAAGAGCGCGCAGTATCATCCACGATTCCACCAAACATTATCAAACTCATAACTCGAAATCCATCTGTGCTGGAAGCCGGGGCCAGAATGGCCCCGGCTTGCTGAAACGGGCCCCTGATGCTTACGCGGGCCAGGCTTTAGTCGCCAGGAAGATGGCGAAAAACACGATCCCCTCAGCGAAGGCGATGGCCAGAATGGATTGCACGAGGATCTTCGTAGCCGCGCCGGGATTGCGTCCCACAGCCTCCGAAGCCTTAGCCCCAATCAGACCTACGCCGATGGCCGCACCCAGTGCTGCCAGACCGACATGTATATTGCCAGTCATCTGTGCCAGTATAGGCATCAACATACTTCTTTCCTTTCGTTACTCATCTGCTCCCGCGATTGAACACGGTCAAACAGACGAAATTCTATTCTCGCACCAGGAACTTCCGCCGAAATGCCAGAAGTCAAAACCAAACGGCCAGAGCCCCAGCTCAATGCTTGGCAGCGCTATGGCCTTCATCGTCGTGCTGACAGATCAGCATCGTGAACACCGCCGTCAGCAGCATAAACACGAGCGCCTGCACAACACCCACCAGTAGCTCCATGAAGTAAAACGGGATCGGAACCAGCACCCTGCCCAACCAGCCGGGCACGAGGTTAGCCATCGATTCCAGCATGTTCTCGCCGGCGAAAATGTTACCAAACAACCGGAAACTCAGAGAAATTGGACGGAATAGAATAGAAACAACCTCCAGCACACCGACTGCGAGGAAAACAACGATCATCAGGAGTTTGAGAAATCCGGTAGTGTCACCCTGAGGTGCAAATAGATGCTTCAGGAAACCGATGGGACCGTTTGCCTGAAGAGCCCACACTATCCAACATGCAAAGAAGATGGTGGACATCGCCAAGGTCATGTTCAGATCGGCGTTAGCACCCCGGAACCAAGGCTGAGTGATTTGGAAACCGTGCTCGGTCTGCACTCCATACCCGATCGTGCCGATTCCAGGCAGTAACCCAAGCCAGTTGGAGAACAGAATGAAGATGAAAATGGTCGCAAAAAACCAGAACGTCTTGCGAACAAGACCGGAACCAATGACTCCTTCAAGGAAGGTATAGAGCCCTTCCACGAGCCATTCGACAAAGTTTTGGGCCCCCGAAGGAACCAGGCTCATCCGGCGGGTTGCGACCTGAACAAACAGGATCAGCACGATCGCAACGATCCACGTAACCAGCATGGAGTTGGTGATAGGAAACCCACCTATGTTCCACAATTCCACTGCATTAGCGGTGAGCTCGTGGTGAGCGACAGCTCCTTCAGCAGCAGGACCCGCATGGTGAACCGCCTCCGCAGCGTTGGTTGAACACAACCCGCTGAGCGCAGCAAATAACCCGACCAAAAATGTTCTTAAAGTTCGCATCTCACCCGATTAAAAAGCGGTAGGCCGACCCCTGCCCCCGGATGTCAACCATATTCCAGAAGTCGGTGGAACTTGCATCATGACTCCCACTTGCACAAGGGATTTTTTTCAAAAAAATGCGTCCGTCCATAGTACAGTCGATGCCCGCTCCCTCACCACACGGCCCATCGGAAGCTCCTCTTCTCCAAGCAGCACTCGGGTTAATGGAGCCCCTTTCCCAGAGCCTGAAATCAAGGCCCAGACTGACTCCGCAGCGCTCAGCGATTCATAGGTAAGCGACACACGGTTGGGCGGAGGTTTCGGCCCCACCACCGCCACATACGCCTGAAGCTGCCCCTTCCCCGGTTCATCACCAATCACGTGCGGCTGAATGGCGGGTGACTCCGGAAAAAGTGAAGCGGTATGACCATCCTCCCCCATCCCCAGGAAGACCATGTCCAGAATGGGAACTCGCTCTGAGGTCACCCGGCCAGACACACTTCTCAACTCGGCATCCGCTTGCTCAACTGCCAGTTTTGGATCGATCTCCCCGCGAATCCGATGCACTCGCTCCGCCGGGATGTGCAAAGGACCAAAAAGCTCGTCATTCGCCAGCCTAAAATTGGATTCGTCATGGTCGGGAGGAACACATCGCTCATCAGCCCAGAAAAAGTGAACGCCTTTCGGTATTGGCAGGCCACGAGTATGCTTTTCGCGCAGTATGCCAAAGAACTCGGTCACGATGCGCCCGCCCGACAGGGCGACAGTATAGGTGCGGTGCGCCCGTGGATTGTTCTGCAACTCCCTGAGCCAACGCTCGGCCGCCTGGTCGCAGGCCTCGCGCGAAGTAAGGGCGCAGTTTAGCTGGAGCTTCAAGAGGGCCTGCCCTCCGGGGCCGCCCAGGACCGGCGATCACGCTTGATCAACTCCTCAGCCGCCTCCGGACCCCAGGTTCCGGCAGCGTAAAACTCCGGGTTTGTTAGCGATTTGCCCGTCCAAGCGCTTCGGATGCTGTCCACGAACGCCCAGGCGGTCTCCACTTCGTCGCGGCGGATGAACAGCGTGGCGTCGCCCGCCATGGCCTCAAGAAGCAGCCGTTCATAGGCTTCCGGCGTGTAAGCACCAAATTCCGTGTCGTAGCTGAAATCCATGCGAACGGGTCGAACTTCAACACTATTGCCAGGCACCTTACCGTTGATCCGCATCGTGATGCCTTCGTTTGGCTGCAAGCGCAAGGTCAGGGTGTTCGGCCCCAATCTCATGCCACACTGTGCTGCGAACAAAACGTTGGGAGTCGGGCGGAATTGAATGCGAACCTCACTCGCGCTTTGGGGCAGACACTTCCCGGTCCGCAGGTAAAACGGAACTCCGGACCAACGCCAGTTATCGATCAGGACCCGCATAGCAACGAAGGTCTCTACGTTGGAAGCGGGATGCACCTTGGTCTCCTGCCGGTAGCCCGGATGCACTACTCCGTCCAGGACCCCGGCGAAGTACTGTCCCCTCACGACGTGCTGGGCCACATCCTCGGTGGTCATGGGACGCAGTGATTGGAGGAGTTTGACCTTTTCATCCCGAATGGCCTCGGCCGCCAGAGAGACCGGCGGTTCCATGGCAACGAGGGCCAGCACTTGCAGAAGATGGTTCTGAACCATGTCGCGCAAGGCGCCCGCTTCCTCGTAGTAACCTCCCCGGGTTCCGACACCATGCTGCTCGGCCACTGTGATCTGAACGTGATCGATGGAATCACGAGTCCAGAGCCGCTCGAAAATCGAATTTGAGAAGCGGAACATCAGGATGTTCTGCACGGTCTCCTTACCGAGATAATGGTCGATGCGGAAAACCTGTTTTTCGCCTGCGAACTGGGTTAGTTCATGGTTTAACTGCCGGGCAGAGGCCAGGTCGTGCCCGAAGGGCTTCTCCACTACGATGCGCTGCCAGCCGCCGGGAGAGTGTTTATGCAGTAATCCCACTTTTTCAAGGTGCTCGACCGTGGCGGCGAACTGACTCGGAGAGACCGCCAAATAGAACAGCAAGTTCTTCCGGGCGCCTTCCACCTCTGCCTGACCTATGAACTCCTTGAGATTCTCGAAATCGGCGCGCTCCTCCAGGTCTCCACGGCAATAGAAGACCCGCTCTGCGAACTGGCTCCAGAGGCTTTCATCCAGCGGACGACGGGAGAACCGAGCCAGGGCCTCCTTGAGTTCGGCCCGCCAGCTTTCGGTTGTCTTATCGCGGCGGGCGAAACCGATTATGCGAGCGCCTGGGGGAATCTGGTCTTCGTTGAAGAGGTGGTAAAGCGCGGGGATCAACTTGCGATAAGTCAGATCGCCGCTGGCGCCGAGGATAACGATACTGCAAGGCTCCAGATTGCGCCGGGCCTCGCCCAGCCGACATATCATCAACTCATCCAGGTTTTCGCTTTGATGCACGCGGAACAAATATCGTACTTCGGGTATTCCGCAAACCATTGTTCGTTTTAACACCCCCAGGAGCTCACTCAGGCATGCAACCTGCTCCCACCGCGCAAAATGACTTCATGCGGCTATCAATGCGTCGGTTTTGTCGGTCCTGATCCGTCTCCTCAGGAGGATGCGGGTGCATCGTGCTGTAACCCAGCGCGAAGGAGCAGCGCCCCCGGTTGTCTGTCTCAGATGTGTAACCTATGCAAACAACTGTCCTAACTAGGGACTATCCTGCCATGCAAACCCTCACCGCATCTCAAATGGTTGCCAAAGTGCGCAACCTTCCGCCCGTTTCATCCGCCGCCTTGGAAATGGCCAGGCTGCTGGAGCATCCCAACGCCAGCAACGAGGATGTCGTGGCGTTGCTCAAGCAGGATAGCGTGCTCACAGCGAAGCTGTTGCGGACTTGCAACTCACCGGTGCTTGGCCTGGAAGGCAGGGTGGGGTCAGTGGACCAAGCCGTTCTGCTGCTGGGCTATCGCAAGATCCTCCAGATGGTGAGCGCCTTAGCGTTTAAAGGCACTCTCTCCAGCGCCGTCCCCGCCTATGACCTGCAAAACGAAGCGTTATGGCAGCATTCGCTCATGGCCGGTCATGCGGCGCAGATTGCCGCGAAGGAGTGCTTCGATTTTCAGGCTGATGAGTACGTCGCTTTCACCGTGGGACTGCTCCACGATATCGGCAAGCTGATCACAAGCCAGTTCATCACCCCGGAATTGAAAATGGCTATGCGGCTAAAAGTGGCGCACGGATATTCCCTGCCGGAGGTCGAACGCTGCATTCTGGGAGCCGACCATGCGGAAGTCGGAGCCGCCCTCTTATACATTTGGCGCCTGCCAGACTTTATCGTCGAAGCAGTTGGAATGCACCATCAACCGACCACCAAGCCGACTCCTCGTTTGTCCGCATTGGCCAACCTTTCCAATTCCCTTGCCCACGCTTCAGATGCGATTCATTGTGGCCAAAAACCCTCCTATTCCGACACAGAGGCACAAGTGTTCCTTAGCTTAGGATTTCCCGCCGCCCGTCTCACGAATGTGCTTTCGGCTCTCGAACGCGGTTCTCAAAGGCTGGATATGGCATGGTGAGGTGAAAACTCTGAACTCGGGCTTGCGGTGATTCGGAGGCTTGTGATAACGTGAGGCCGCTGCGCAGGATGAGCAATGCCGGGATGTAACGGCCCTGTTGGCCTGTTGTAGCTGAGTGGTTTTTAGAGCCGATGTGGCGGAATTGGCAGACGCGCTAGACTCAAAATCTGGTATCCGTAAGGATGTGTGGGTTCGACCCCCTCCATCGGCACCATTCAGGACAGATCCAACGGGTGAAGACACCCACCCTTCCCTTTAAGGAACGGCTAGCGGTTCGTGGTATTTCTCCCAAAGCCGTTTCGATACTTCAATTGAATCACCGACTGGCTGAGTGGGATACTGTTCGTGCTGCCCGGCCCAAGACCGCTCCCAGCCGTGCAGTCCCCGGTTGAATTGGGCCTCGTCGAACTTGCTTTTGTCGGCCCATGCGGCTTCGGCCGCAGCGAAGAATTTTTGCCAGCGTAACAGGTAATAGCCTTTCAGCATTCCAGCCCATTCTCTGGCTGAATAATCACGAATGCCCGGCTCGTGCCCCCACATCGTGATCACCCTGCGTGCGTTCCACTCAAGCTGGTCTTTCTCTCCACGGGTGCGGCCCCACTTGCGAGCGTCTTCAAGCCATGTTCCCAGGAGAAACTCAGGCCGGGTCGCCAGGAGCAAATCCACGTCCAAAATCAGCTCCTGCACTTCGTTAGAAACGCCCAGAAACGATGCATGATCGTTTCGCTCCCACGCTCCGGCAGCTTTTGTTTGAAGTGTCCTAAAGTGATTGCCGAGCACCTGCCGTGTGACATGCACCAGGTCGTAACGATAGGCATCAGAGTTCCCGGCAGCGGGGGCGGCTTTGAGCAACTGTTCCCACGCTACTGACAACTCCTTGTTTGAATAGGGTAGCAGTCCGGGTTTGTCGAAGGTGGGCGCCGCCAGATAACCCGGAAGAAATTGGGGACGTTGGTTAAAAACCGTGTGACCGAGAATTTCCCACGCCGCTTGAGAATGAGGCGAGTTCGTGCCGTGCGCGCGAACAGCGTATTGGCGCAGCCAATGGTCCAGGGCGACCGGCTCGGTTTGCCAGGCTTGTTCGAAAAGAAAATCGAATACCACGGGATTGTAATCCAAGCCTTCGTTGGCAAAACCTATTCCTGCCATTTTACCTGCTGATGGATCGCGACGGGCCGCCGGCAAATCGGCGTTGATGCGTCCGAGATCTCCGCCCAGGTACACACCGTCACCAAAATTCTGGAGGGCACACCAAACCCATGGTTTGCCGCAGAAGGCGCGAGTGCGCTTCCATACGGGCGTGACGTCGCAGAACAAATCCAGCACTAGCATTTGTGAATCCGGCACAGCCGCCAGGAACGCCTCGATACGTGGCTGGGTCCAGTATTTGGACTGATAATGGAACGCCCACCCTTGCAGGACCCAAGCAGCCGCAGGGTCGTTTCGGGACATCCCTTCGTAGATGGCTCTGCCTGTATTCGTGAGAAAGGATGTCTCACCGCTGGGTGGGGTCATCTCAATAAACGTATCGGCGGCATAAAAGTGGTCGGTTCCGAAAAGCTTTCGCTGTTCGTCCATGAACACGGTGGCGAAGCGGCTGAACAGCGGATCTAACGGATCAAGGAAGGTCGTCTGCCAATCTTCAAGCCAGCGGATACTGTGGATGTTGGCACCGGCAAAACGGGTAGAAGTAGCCGGAGGCACATGCCCGGTGAACCCTTGAAGCACTGGCCGCATGCCGAGTTGTCGCTCCCGTTCGAGAATTCGTTGTTGGAGCTTTTGATGTTGTACAACCCAGTTTCGAGGCAGCGGCCCGCCCCAGCCATCGAGACAACCCATCCAACCAAAGGGCAAATAAGGAGGTCCAGCAAGAAAGGTGGAGATTTCCTTTTTCGAAAAACCCAGCCGCTTTCCAGCGTTTTCCCACACGGCTTCCTGTCCGGTTATGGCCAATGGCAGGTTCACGCCGTTGAGGGCCATCCAATCGATCAACCGTTCCCAATCAGACCATTTGTACCAAGGCAACGAATAGCCAAAACAGCAATAATTGAGGAAGTAACGATGCTGATCCCGACTGACGCGTCGAAGCTTGGGACTGACTGGCGGGAGCGGGTTTGGCAGATTCATCTGCTTGCCTTTGAGAGAATAATGGCAATTGCAGAAGTACTTCAGGTACCAGTTCAAAGCGGCGGCAACCGAAACGCCGTTGTTTCCGCGCAAGGTGATCCCCTCCCCTGTACTCTCGATTTCAAAAACATCCCGGCCACCATCTGGAGGGATAAGTTCCACCTTGAATGACCGGGACCCCGTCACTCGTTGGACCAGGTGGCGGACTGCTTGGGTATCTTCCGAGCGTTGCTCAGAAGCCGAGGCACTCCAGAAAATCAGAGCCGAAAGAAGCAGGCTGATTAGACGAGTCATACATCAAAACGAGACGGGTGGTTTGCGTCCGAGGGCTGCCAGGGCGGCCGGCACGCGCCATCGATGGTGCTCGAGGGTCTTGCGCGCTTTGTCGGCCGATGCCTCAGTGAGATCCTGAACGATGCGCACGGCACGCTCACGCAGTTTGGAGTTGGTCGGCTGCACATCAATCATAAGATTATCGACCACTTTTCCCAGACGCACCATGCTAAGGGTGGAGAACATATTGAGTATGAGCTTGGTGGCCGTTCCCGCTTTCAGGCGAGTGGAGCCTGTGAGCACTTCGGGACCAATCGCGGGTGAGATCAACAGGGTGACGCGCACCTGACTGTTAAGCCTCAGATTGGGATTGAAACATACCAGGATGGTTTTGGCGCCCAATTCCCGGGCCTGATGCAACGCCCCCCATACGAAGGGGGTCCGTCCGCTGGCGGCGATGCCCACTACCAAGTCATTTGGGCCCACCGCGCGACAGATGATAGCTTGAGCCCCGCCATAGCTATCATCCTCGGCATCTTCGTAAGATCCCCAAATTGCACGCTGACCTCCTGCCATGATTGCCTGAACTCGCTCAGGAGAAACGTTGAACGTGGGAGGGCACTCGCTTGCATCGAGCACTCCGATCCGGCCGCTAGTGCCTGCGCCCACGTAAATTAGACGTCCGCCCTGCCGGAGCGCCTGACTGATCAGTTCGATGGCTTTGACGAGCTTCGAGCGTTCCTTGAACAACGCCTCTGATATCGATGCTTCTTCGTTGAGCATCAGCTTCACGGCGGCACTGAGGCTAAGCCGATCGAGATTCCTGGACCGCGGATTTCGCAACTCGGTTGGAGAAAGCCCTACTGAATCAGGGATAGCCGCCCGCTCTTTCCCTCCCAACTCATAGTTCACCGGGTCGAGACGAAAAGCCGTGGTGGACGCAACCGGGCGGGTTGAGGATTCGAACAGGTGTTTGGCCTCGAACACTGCACCCCATGCCCCTTCCCTTTCAAGCAACCCGACGCGCACCCCGGGAAATAGCGCTGTGAGACTCGATTTGACCTGGCGAGCGAATCGGGGTTGTCGCACCAGGATACTCCCAGTGAAAAAGACCCGAACCTTCTGTCCGGGGCGCGCGAGGCGTGCGATGCATGCGGCCGCACTTTGGGCAAGCCCCCCCGCGGCTTCTTTCAAAACGTTTCGGGCCAACGCGTCACCGGCTTCTCCTGCATCAAAGACTTCGCGAGCGAGCGCTGCCACGGCGCCCTTGCTACACCCATGTAACCAGGAGATCAATTCGTTCGGCGAGTTGAGTTGTGCCGCGCGCAAGAGCCGGGCTCCGAGGGCAGGCCATCGACCCGTTTTATCAAAGGCTTGGAAAACCGTTTGCAAAGCCCGCAATGCGATATGATGCCCCCCGCCCTGATCGCCAGCGAGATGGCCCCACCCCCCGGTAATACGCTCTTGCCCTGGAGGTCACGCCCGAAGCAGGAGGCGCCCGTTCCGCTGACTACAATTACTCGAACGACCGGCACCGACCTGCTGTCGATCGCGGATGCCGCAAGTGCTGTTTCCAGATCATTACCTGCCCAGCAGGGTACGCTGGGCCAAACGCTGGATGCAGTGGCTTTGATTTGGTCTCTCTCGGCTTCCTCAAGCACTCCGGCCATGCCGATGCCGATGGCATCGGGCTTAGGAGCTTCCCGAGCGATCTCCCGGAATAGATCAATGAGCTGGCCTCTGGAGAGTAATCGCAGGTTTGCTGATCCCATGCGTTCGCGTCGAAGAACACAGCGTCCCGTCGAGTCAGCCACAATTGCCACGGTCCGAGTGCCGCCACATTCCAACCCGAGGAACAGGGGGAGGGCGGGATGGTTTGATCTACTATTTGCCTTCATCAGCTAGCGTTTCTGAGAGACGGTATCAGGTCAACGAAAGGACTGTCTTCGCCCTGCTGCACAAACTTGTCGCAAAAGCTGCTCGGCATCGCATGCCGGATAAGCGGTCAGGCAGATGGACAGAGTGCATCTACTGGCTTGCGAATGGGTGCCACGATGGCAACCATCAACCAACTAATATGTCGAGGTCACCGACGCCATCGATTGCCGGCACGCTCATTCAGCGGGTTGCATTCATCGATTGTATTCATCGCAAGCAAAAAGGCCGTTTCCAGGCGACGAGTCTCCCGGGACACCTTCTCCATTTTGTCTGTGAAGGGAGAGTCCAGCAGACGGCTGGCGGACGGATTCAGCGGCTGGGTCCGGGGGATGTGGTGTGGTATTTCGAGGATGAGTCTGTGCAAGGGGAAATCATGCAAGCCCCGTGGAGGTTTATAACCATTAACTTCGAAGCCCCTACCCTGGCACCGCCTCCCGAGCATCAACGCGTTCAACACGCGACCGCTGAGATGGCGGCCAAATTCCAAGACGTCCACGAAGTCTGGAACGATTTGAAGCAGCCCCATATCAGGCGGCATATCCGGACGCATATCCTGCTACTGGAATTGTTGCT
Organism: uncultured Verrucomicrobiota bacterium; assembly: GCA_942493075.1. GTDB lineage: Bacteria > Verrucomicrobiota > Verrucomicrobiia > Limisphaerales > UBA8199 > JBBQYD01. Next base: position 3,664,309 of record OW818681.1, read on the forward strand.
GGAACTCGTTCCGCTTGGGCAGGCTCACCGATTGGATGCCCCCACTCAGCCCTGGTGGAGCGTAGAAACCCAACTGCGGGGCATGCTGGAGCGCCCAGTTGATATGTCAGTTCTGGAACGCATCAGCGGATTCAGCCGGCGCAAAATCGCGGAGGCGTGCGAATTGGCGACCGGGTGCAGTCCATTAAAGAGAGTAAAACAAATCCGGCTCACCTACGCACGGGGGTTGGTGCAGCACTCTGAGTTGACGATATCGGAAATAGCCTATCGCGTAGGCTACAGCCGGGTTCAGGAGTTATCCCGCGATTACCATTCGTTTTTCAAATCAACACCCCGGGAAGAGCGCTCCAGAGCACCTGTTTATCGGCGCATTGAACCGCCATCCACACGGAATGACATTGCCGTCAGATAGTGATCCTGGCTTAAGCGGCTTGCAGGGCCATGCTTTAGAAATCGATAACGCTATATCCCTGCTCGTCCGTGCCGTACGCAAACAGGGTTGGATAGCGTTTTTGGGGGACCCACTCCGAATGGCCATCACAGAACACGACGGTGCCTCCATCTGCCCCGTGGTTATCGATCCGATCCGGGTAATCGTTGTTCGAGCGTTTGCCCCCTACCGTTACAGCATCATCCCCGTCATAGATAAGCCAGACCGATGATGGGGACGCCTTTTGTCCGATAAGATTGATGATGACCGGGGAGCCCTTTACGGTGTAAACGAGGCGGTTTTGATAGATGTGCGTTGAGATCGAGCTCTGCGTCTTTCGCTTGTTGAGATTGGCACCTTGCGCATTGCTGCCGTTAAGATAGCCGGCAACCTCGTAACTAGTTCCCACTCCCTTCCGGGTTGCTACACTATAAACGGGTGAATGAACCGCGATCCGCTGCAGATCGGGAACGAAGGTTGTCGCTCCGTGCAGCCTATCGGCGTAAGATTTGCCCGAATCATTCCGCGGTTGATAGAGATTTTGACTTAACGGCAAGGCCGAATTGCTAATGGTGTTCTGGGTGCTCGCACAAATGAAAGTCTTCAGAGTCGGCACGTAATATGGAAACAGCCAGTTCATGTCGTCGTCCCCATAGTTGGCTGTCCCAGCCACCGCCCCACGCTCATCGTCATCGGCGTAAAGCTGACTGCCAATACCCATCTGCTTGCTGTTATTGAGGCAACTGATCCGCTGTGCCCGCAACTTGGCCCTACTCAAGGCCGGTAAAAGCATGGCGGCGAGAATGGCGATGATAGCAATAACAACCAGCAATTCGATTAGAGTAAATCCCAGCTTGCGCAAATATGGAATGTTCGGGTTCACAAGTGTGAAAACAATGAAAGACCGTTAACAAGAAAACTGTCCAGTATCAACTTTTAACGCTTAAAAAAGGCTTTGGAGGGTGCGGACGACGGCAGGACCGTTGAAATCTACTCTGTGAGGGGCGTTGGAGGAGTTATGACATAATCGATTCCGACGAGACTAACCGGTTTCCCATTGGGGTGCTGGGCATGCGGTTGATCTCCGACCAATAAACCTCAAATCGCTGAACCATGCTGGCCATTTCGTCGAATTCAACGGGTTTAACAAGGTAGGAGTTTGCTCCCAATTCATACGCTCGATCCACATCGGACTGCAGGTTCGAGGAGGTGAGGACGACAGTAAGGGTGCGCTTAACCTCTGGGGAAGAGCGCACCCAGTCCAGTACCTGGAATCCATCCACACCGGGCATTTTAAGATCCAGCAGGATCAGGAATGGCATCGGGTGCTGAATGCGATTAGCGTATTGACCGCTGCCGTTAAGATAATCAATGGCTTCCTGTCCGTCGCGTGCGACACGAAGGCATTCTCTCATGCCTGCTTTAGCGAACGCGCGCTGGATGAGCAAAACGTCATTCGGGTCGTCTTCCACGAGGAGAATGTATTTTTCAGGCATAAAGCTGGTCTCTGCGGGGAAGGTAACCGTTTTGGGCGCAGCGGCAAGGGTCAGGGAAGGGATTGGGGTTAAAACCCGATTAGCTTCTTGGTCAATTTCTGTAAGAGTAACGCCGCTTGACGGCATGTCAGCACCTTGAAACCTCCAGGATGAGGTGACAAGGTCAACAAGTTGAACGAAGGTAGATTTATGTCGAACATCTCGGTTTTGGTAGTTGATGATCATAACATTGTGCGGCAGGGGCTGCGCGCACTGCTCCTTGCCGAAGGTGACATCACCATCGTTGGCGAGGCCCAGACTGGACGAGAAGCGGTGCAAATGGCTATGAGACTGCACCCGGAAATCGTGATCATGGATTTAGCCATGCCGCTGCTCAATGGTTGGGAAGCCACCCGCCAGATCCTCAAGGCAGTTCCGCACGCAAAGGTAATCGTGCTTTCCAGTTATAACACCGATGAGCATATCCAACAGGCAATCGCTGCCGGAGCCGCCGCTTACCTGATCAAACAGACTGCCTCGGCCGACCTTGTAAAGGCGATTCGGGAAGTAAAGCGTGGCAATGCCTTCTTCAGCCCGACCATCGCCAAGTCTTTGCGCGAGCAGAGCTGCCGCATGGGCGAGGCCGATCAATCGATACCCGCCCCTGCACATGCTGATGTCGATCTTACTCAGCGCGAGGCAGAGGTGCTCCAACTGATCGCGGAAGGTTTTGCCAACAAACAAATCGCTTCAGAACTTGGGCTTAGCGTGAAGACAGTCGAGAAACATCGGCAGCAGGTCATGGATAAGCTGAACATCCATGATATAGCCGGCCTGGTTCGGCATGCTGCCGCCCGGGGCATTATCGAGATGAAGCCCACCGGGGTGCCTGCAGCAACGGTCTAAGCTAAGTCACAGACGCTTTACAGCGGTGGTCATTCAAACGGCCACCGCGTTTTCATTTTAAGATGGTCTTCGGTGAATTGTGACAACGTTTTCCGTCAGCTTAGAAAATGAGTTCTTGCTTGCCTGCGCAACTCGTCCCAGATTCGCAGTAATCTATGGAAAAGCACCAGCATGATGTGGTCATTATTGGGACCGGGCCCGGTGGGTATGTTGCAGCGATTCGCGCAGCTCAATTGGGCTTGAACGTCGCTTGTGTTGAGCAGGAATCGGCTCTTGGCGGCACGTGTCTCCGCATCGGCTGCATCCCCAGCAAAGCCTTGCTGGAAAGCAGCCACCATTATGCAAGCGCCCAACATCAACTGGCTGCCCATGGAATCCGATTCACCGGCGTTAGCCTGGACCTCGCAGTAATGATGCAACGCAAAACCCAGGTGGTTTCGATGTTAACAAAAGGGGTGGAGGCTTTGCTTAAGAAGAATAAAGTCACGCGTTATACCGGCCGAGGGCGTATCTCAGGTCTGCGCAAGGTCACGGTGAGCGGCACAGCAGGCACTGTTGAAATCGAGGCATCTCACATCATTGTTGCCACGGGGAGCAAGCCGGCCACTTTACCAGGGGTTCAACTGGACGGAGATAAGATTGGCACCTCAACCGAGGCGCTTTCCTATCCAGAGGTGCCGAAGCACCTGGTCGTGATCGGGGCCGGTTACATCGGGTTGGAACTCGGCTCGGTTTGGCGACGGCTCGGTGCGCAGGTGACGGTGGTTGAGTATCTGGATCGCATACTATTTGGAATGGATAATGAAGTAGCCGTCGAGGCGAAGAAAATCCTCCAAAAACAAGGACTGGAGTTCCGCTTGGGAGCCAAAGTCACTTCGGCCCGGGTCTCCCCGGATGGGTGCGTGGTTGAATGCGAAGGAGCAGAACCGATCCAGTGTGATCGTGTGCTCATGGCAGTAGGCCGGCAACCCAATACGGACGACCTGGGGTTGGAGGAAATCGGTATTGAACGGCATAAAAGGGGCTTCATCCCGGTTAACAATCGGTTCCAAACAAGTGCTGAGGGGGTCTATGCAATTGGGGACGCGATCGTGGGTCCGATGCTGGCCCACAAGGCCGAGGAGGAAGGCGTTGCTTGCGCGGAATTCATCGCCACCGGCCATGGGCATGTAAACTACGATGCCATCCCTGCAGTAGCCTATACGGACCCGGAGATTGGATCTGTGGGTAAAACTGAAGAACAACTCCGTGAGGCGGGAGTTGATTTCAAGAAGGGCGTGTTCCCATTCCGAGCTAACGGGCGGGCACGAACGGTAGCTCAGGTAGATGGGTTCGTTAAGATCCTAGCAGAGGCACACACGGACCGCATTCTTGGAGCGCATATTATCGGCCCGCATGCCGGGGATCTGATTAATGAGGTCGCAGTGGCGATGGCCTTTGGAGCCAGCAGCGAGGATCTAGCCAGGGCGTGCCATGCACATCCCACTCTAGGTGAAAGCCTGAAGGAAGCAGCAATGGCAGTCGCAGGCCGGGCTATTCATGCGTAGCCTCAGGCGCGTAGTCTGCACCTCCACATCTGACAAACCCCGGTTGTAAAGAGACCACCATCGGAATAAAAAGTTCCGCTGGTGGTCTCCGTTTCCGGTCATTCCCTCGGAAATCGTCCAATTCACAGGCCTTTCTTCGGCTCCAGCAGAGTTGGCATCGATCTGGCTAAAGAAGCGTTTGGTAATCATGCTGAACGCCGAGAACATCCTGAAAGAGCGCTGCGAGAACTCGTCCGAACTCGCTAGCCGGATGTCTTTGCATCCGGCATCCGAAAGCCTGGGCGATACCGAGGTTTGTAGACCCGTCACGGTGCCGCACAATCGTACCGAATGGATGCCATCAAGCCTAGCCGGTTATCCTGCGACAGGGCTCATCCCAGCGCTCGGGTTTGAGCGCATCCTGGTGCCATTCGATTTCTCGACCGCCTCCGTACGGCTGCTTCGATGGATTGCTTCTCAGGCCGATTGCACCCGAGCAAGCCTGACGGCAGTTCATGTTGTAACCACTGCGGCACCCTGGGGCCTGGGCGAAGGTGCCTGCTCCACCGATTCGAACAAAGGCCATGTGGAGACGGGGCGCCTTTTGTTGAAGCGTTTGTTGCATAGCATCGATGGGGGCAAGGATTCGATCAGCGCTCATGTTGCGGCCGGCGAACCCACGGAGCAGATCCTGCAGTATGCCAGGAAGACTAAACCTGATTTGATCGCAATGGCGATACACGGCCCGCGTGTGTTGAAGCATTTGTGCATATCAGCTACGACTGAGCGAATCACGCGCCAAGCGCGGTGCCCTGTGCTGGTAGTACCCGAAGGGATGCTTATGCGGCGTGAGGACTCGAGGCATAGAAATGCCTCCGACGGCAAGACGCGGATCGTAGTGCCTATAGACCTTTCCGCCGATTCTGCTGCGGCTCTGCGCTTCGCCAATGCCCTTGCAAAAGCACGCGATGCGGAACTCCACGTTTTGAACTTCTGCGGGGACGGCAATTCGCATCACCAGGCTTTCCGCACTCAGTTGGATAGCTGGGTGCGGGCCCATCTCCCTCATATCGGTCGTGTCACGGTTACTCTGTGCGAACAAGAACCGTCTGTTTACATGCTCATCAACCGCGTTGAACGGATCAAAGCAGACCTGATCGTTCTCGGGGCGCGCGGCTATGCGTGGACCGAACGATTCCGGCTCAACAGCACGATGGACGGAATCCTGCGAAACGCTCCCTGCCCCGTCATCAGTATGCGGGCCGGAACTTACCCCGCCGGGCAATAGACGCCCCAAGCACAACCTCGCTGGATATGATCGGAATTGATTTCATACAAGATTTGGGTCTCGTCATTCTGGTGGCAGCCGCTGCCGGATGGCTATGCCGCCGGCTCGGTCTCCCACTGCTCCTGGGTTACATCACCGCGGGAATCCTTGTTGGCCCGCACGTGCCGTTCTTTGCGATGGTGGAGGATGTGGGACGGATTAATGCACTAGCGCAGGTAGGACTGGTTTTTCTTGTTTTCCAGATAGGCCAGGGACTGCAGCTCCAACGACTCAAGACGATGGGACTGCCATTGGTGCTGGCGACCGTGGTGATTGCGATCCTGGTGTTCAATGGAAGCCGGCTCGTTGCCTATCTAGCTGGGTGGCCTGGGATATACGGGCTCGTGCTTGCGGGCATGCTGATGGTGTCGAGCACAGCGATCATCGGCAAGACACTGCGAGAGAACAACGCTTTGCACAGCCCTTTCGGGCAGGTGGCACTGACCGTGACAGCGTTGGACGACCTTGTGGCCGTAGTCATGCTGACACTGCTCACGGTAATTCAGACCTCGACATCAATGGCTCCGACCGCTCTCGGCGGGACCATCTCCAGGCTCGCAGCGGTCATGGCAACGATGCTTATTATTTCGCTCCTCGCCGTTCCGCCATTGCTGAAGCGGCTGAACCGGAACGCTCCCGGAGAGTTGCGGACACTGTTCATTGTGGGCCTTTTGCTCGCAATGGCGCTGCTGTCCTCAAAGGCCGGATTCTCTGCCGCGATTGGAGCGTTTCTGCTCGGAACTGTGATCTCAAGCACGGGTCATAAAACCGATATCGAGCGGTCCCTCGGGGGACTGTGCGAGATATTTGGGGCACTCTTTTTTGTGGCGATTGGCATGTTGTTCGACATCAAGCTCGTGCTGGATGTCTGGCCATTGGTGTTGATCATTTTCACCTTTGCTGTTTTGTGGCGGAGTCTCTCATCGAGCTTCGCCCTGGTGCTGGTGGGGCAAAAGACCGGCGACGCGATTCGGGCGGGTATCTGCCTGACTCCGATCGGGGAGTTCTCCTTGATCATCGCATTAGCAGCCATCCAGGCGGGTATTGTGCCTAATTGGTTCTACGCGCTGGCTATTGGCCTGTGTCTGCTGAGCACGCTCACGACGCCGGTGTTGATACGACGCCCCGGCAGGATCAGCGATTTGTTTGAGCGGGTGCAGCCGGAGTTCACACGAAAAGCCGCCCGGTTCTATCACGATTGGGTCGAGAGCTTTCGTCATCGCCAGCGTTCGAGCTTATTCTGGAAATTGACAGGACCCCGCTGGGTCCAGATCGCTATTCAGATACTGCTTATCTCAGGGCTGCTGATTTTCGCCAAGCCGGGCTACAGACTAGTCGAGAAGTGGCTTTCGCCGGATGGAGCCGCAACCCTTGGATTGCCATTGCTGTTTTGGTCGGCATTCCTGGTCCTGCTCCTGCCTTCGTTAGTCGCATTGTGGCGAATGGTCGAAGCGGTATCGATGATATGCGCGGAAGCTGCCACCCGGGGGCATCGCCATCGTGCACGATTGCAGCTGGCTTTTGAGAAACTGCTTCATGGTGCGGCGTACGTGGCGCTCCTCCTATGGGTTTCCACGTTCTTGCCTTATGAGGTTCTGCCGGGATGGGCACTGATCCTGCTTATTACCATGGCTGTTGGGTTCGGACTCGTGTTCTGGCGAAAGCTGGTCCGCTGGCATAGCCGGTTCGAGATCGATTTACAGGCTCACTTAGGGGAGTCCTCTTTCACTGCTCCTGGTGAACCGCAAAAAAACTGGCAACCGAATAGCGAGCACTGGCAACTGAACCTTCGAGAGCATGTCGTGGGTGAGCAAACGCGGGCAGCCGGCAAGGCGATCCAGGAACTGCCCGTCCGCCAGATGTTTTGCACAACCGTCGTGGGCATCGACCGGCAGGGGCACCACCTGCCCAATCCCAACCCGGATACTGTCCTATATCCGAATGACAAGCTTTTGCTGCTCGGGACGGACGCCGAATTAGCCCAGGCTGATCGATGGCTTGGTGCGGCGAACCTGGAAAAATCCGAGGATCGCGGGCGTGAACGGCGTTTCGCCGAGCTTTGTCTTGAACAGCTTGCCGTGCCCGGAAGTTCGCGGCACATCGGCAAAACTCTGGGTGAACTCCACCTCATGCAACGACTGGGCATCCAGGTTGTTGCTTTGGAGAGAAACGGCAAAGGTCGGATGACACCGGGGAAACTCGATACTCTCAGGGCCGGCGACAGGCTCCTGGTTCTGGGCACTCAAAAACAAATAACAGATATGGCGTTCTGGCTGGCTGCTTGAGCCTGTGTGAATGCCCGACAATTACGAAGTGAGAAAGGATGAACAACATGATCAGCACTATGAAACGCACCATCTACATTACCAAAGCGGATATGACCCGCCTGCGCTCCCTTATTACGTCTACAAAGACAAGCCGGGACGACTTGTCCAGCCTGCGCCATGAACTGGATCAGGCCCATTTGGTGGAGCCTAAGGACATACCGGGCGATGTGATCACCATGAACTCGCAAGCTCGATTGCTGGATCTGGAAGACCAGGAGGAAATGACGTTCACTCTGGTATTCCCTGAGAATGCCAGCATTGAGCATGACCGCATTTCTGTCCTGGCTCCGATCGGCACAGCGATGCTCGGCCAGCGTGAAGGGGAGGAATTTGAGTGGGAAGTGCCTGCGGGGCGAGTCCGGCTGAAAGTTGTTAAGGTCCTCTATCAGCCCGAAGCCGCCAAGCACTACCACCTGTGAACCGTTGGCATTTCCTGGACCGGGAAGCGGGCCAAAATGTTCCGCTTTTCCCAACTTCCCTGCTGGTCCGGCCAGAATCAGGTGCAAAACGGGCAGTCCAGAATGGCGGGAGCTTGGCATGGTTCTTGCCCTGATAAAGATGACAGAGAATACGATCACTTTCGGCAAAGCAGTTGCACCAGCCGCAACCGACGATCCCAATCGGGGCTGCCTGTAGCAGCCTGCTGCATGGCTGGTTCGACCAAGCTTTGCCCCACCTGCGGGAGCGCCGGCGTTTAACCCGCAGGTGGCCTTTTTATGCGGAAGGAGGATTCAATGGTTAGGAGTACGGGCCGCGGGTTTGCCTTGGATTCACGGCCTTTTTGGGTCAAACTATTGTTGCACCTGAAACACCGCTTCAACTATGAAAAGCCAGATCCCTATTCGTATGACGGAGTTTCTCATCGCAGTGGTTGCGGTGATTGCGGTTGTTTTGATTACGGAACGCTCCGCATGGCAACAAATCAATCAGTTGCGTCAGGAACTGAGCATTCAGGAGGTCCAGCAGGCTGGTCCTTCGCAATCCACCCAAAATATGAGTGCGCCGGGTGCCGACAAGAGCCTCGCGAGCATCGACAAGGGACTCCTTCAGCTCCAGAGATTCCTGTTTCTGGCACTGACAGGCCTTCTCATCTGCGGAGTCGTGGTTCTCGCACTGGCTTACCGTCGTATGGTAGGACCGCTCCGGAGCAGCCTGGCCGAAAGCCGGGTTTTGATTGAGCGGCAGGAGAAGCTCGCATCGCTTGGAGTGTTCGCCACCGGAATTGCTCATGAGATTCGTAATCCGATTACAGCGATCAAGGTCCGGCTTTTCACCTTGAAAGGCAGCCATGCTCCTGGAACAGGTGAATTCGAAGATTTGCAGGTAATAGAGACAGAGATCAACCGTCTGGAGCGCATCGTTCAGGAGTTTCTGCGGTTCGCGCGCCCTGCTGACCCGGACCTGATTACTATGCCGATCGACACGTTTCTCCACGAGATACACAGCCTGCTGCTGCCGGAACTCAAGAAAAGAGGAGTTGATTTTGAGCTAAGGCTGGAAGCTAATGAGTCGGTGAGAATTGATCCCGAGAAGATGAAGCAGGTCATGCTCAACTTCATTCAAAACGCAGCAGATAGCATCGAAGGTTCGGGACGGGTTATCCTGGCTTCGAGGAAAGACCGCCGGGTAGTGGACGGACGCTCCCTGCCATCAGTAACGATTGAGATCACCGACACCGGCAAAGGCATGCCGATGGAGGTGCAGAAACGGCTTTTTGACCCGTTCTTTACGACAAAGGAGAACGGGACCGGGCTGGGCTTGCCCATCGCTGCTCGAATTGTCGAGAAGCATGGGGGATTGATCCAATATGTGACCGAGCCAGGCCGTGGCACCTCGTTCAGTATCTTATTGCCGAGAGCATCTGCATGAAAGAGAAGTCAAAAGTATTACTGGTTGAAGATGATCTGAACATTGCAACAGGGCTGCGCAAAGTGATGCAGCGCGATGGGCATGAGGTCATTCTTCTGGGACGAGGAGACGAAGGGCTGTCCACTGCGTTGAAAGAAGCGTTTGATGTTGTCATAACGGACCTCAAGCTTCCCGGGCTTGATGGTCTGCAACTCGTCCGCGAACTGCACCAGGCCAAGCCGAAGCTGCCGATTGTGCTCATCACGGCCCATGGCACCACCGAAACGGCAATTGAAGCCACGAAATGGGGAGCATTCGATTATATCCTAAAGCCTTTCGAAGTGGACGAACTGCTGGACGTGCTCGCCAGGGCATTGGAGACGAGCCGTTTGATGTCGGATGTGGTTGAGATAGGCGATGCGGCCACCACGCGCACGGCCATCGTCGGAAACAGCCGCGCGATGCAAACGATTTACAAGGAAATCGGGCGTGTGGCCGCCACGCCGGTCACGGTCTTGATTCGAGGCGCAACCGGCACAGGGAAGGAGTTGATCGCCCGCGCCATTTACCAGCACAGCGATCGGGCTTCCGCCCCATTCATCGCCGTCAACTGCGCAGCCATTCCTGAGACGCTGCTGGAGAGTGAGTTGTTCGGGCATGAGCGCGGTGCCTTCACCGGCGCCGATGCACGACGTGTCGGCCGCTTTGAGCAGGCCAATGGCGGTACGCTGTTCCTTGATGAGATTGGTGACATGAACCTGAACCTCCAAGCCAAGCTGTTAAGGGTCTTGCAGGAGAAAATGATTCAACGTATTGGAGGAAAAGACCCGGTGCCCGTGGATGTGCGGATCATCGCGGCAACCCATCGGGACCTGGAAACAGCGATACAGGAGCAGCAGTTCCGCCAGGATTTATTCTACCGACTTCGAGTGGTGACTATCACGATCCCACCCCTGGATGAGCGAAAGGAAGACGTCCCCGAGATGGTTAAGTACTTTCTCAAACGGTATAGCGCCGAATCGGGTGTCAGCTCCCCATCGATCCAACCGGAAGCGATCGCCTTTCTGCAGACCCAGGCTTGGCCCGGAAACGTGCGCGAACTGGAAAACACGGTCAGGCAGGCGCTCCTGCTGGCCAGGGATTATACGATCAACGTGGCTCACATTCGTGAGGTGTTGGCAAAATCAAGGCGGCCCATTTCCAGCGCCGGGCAGTCACACGCTGCTTACATTTCGGAGCTGCTCGACCGCGTGGAGCGAGGGGAAATCTCCAACGCTTTTCCGAAGATGCTGGCAGACCTGGAGCCTGAGCTTTATCGCCAGGCCCTGCGGCGGACTCAAGGTAACCTAACCAAGGCCGCCACCTGGCTCGGCGTGACCCGGCTTAAGATGCGCGAGAAGCTCAAGGAATACGGGCTCTACGGCAGGGACGACCCGGAACCGAGATAGCCTTCAGAGTGTCTGCCCTATGACGGTCTGCTTTTGCCGGACGCTTCTGACGGTTGAGCTCGGGAGAACGGACTTGATGTCTTCGGACAGCTCCAGAGGAGCCTCTTCCCGCTCCTGCAATCCCCTGAGCGTTGTGGCGTAGTCCTTCGCGCGGTACAGGCAATAGTCCCGCTGTTCACACGTCCTCTGCAACTGATTATCGGCGCTCTGGTCGAGGAGGTTTCTCACCAACTCCAAAAATTGGGGCACATCGATCGGCTTTTCAATCAGGGCTTCTGCTCCCAGAGTTACAGCTCGGTCATGCTGGCCCCACTCGGCCGTGATAATGATAATGGGGACAAACGGGTTCATATCAGACAACATTTGAAAAACGGACCACCCGTCATCGCTGCCCAGGTTGATATCCAGGATGGCCAGATCAATCGGATTCTTCCTGAATTGCTCGATTGCCTCGACCGCGCTCCAGGCGGCAAAGACCTGGAAACCCTCGGCTTGAAGCAGCTTCTCCAGCGAGCTGCAAACCGATCGATCGTCATCTATAACAAGCAGATTCTTCATATAACCTCACCTTTCCCCATTCTCATGAACACAGTTTTATATCCTGAGCCTTCCGATGGGCACGTTCCCGCAGAGTCTCCCCGACGACGGTCTTCACGGCATCCAGCAAGGCGGAATACTTGATCGGCGATTCCAGCACGGCATCCGCCATAAGGAATGTGCCGTGATCAATTAAGGCTCGCGATCGGCAGATCAAAACCACAGGGAGAAACGGATTCTGATCTGTGATCGTTTGCAATACGTCTGGGCCTCGCGATAATAACCGCTGTTTCGTAAACGGGGTTGCATGGTCCAGGACCACCGCGTCAATCAGATGATCCCTGACATCTCGTATGGCCATGTAGCCGGTCTCCGCTACAAACACTGTGAACCCGCTTGAGCGCAGCACTTCACGGGCTGACTCCTTGAACACCGAGTCCGCACTCACCACTAAAATCCTGTTGCTATTCTTCCTCATTGTCTTTCTCCTTCAATCTTGTCGGCAGCCCTCCAAGGGCGGACCGGTTTCACCACAGGACACATGTCCTGACGCTTCAAACTTCACTTTAGGGTCTCCGGGCGACGCGGGCCCTTGCGCGAGTGCTCCGAACACGGCTCGCGAGGTGAGCCGTTTTTCTCTTTCGCAGGCGTTGTTCGATTTTTTGGGCCAGGCTGTTGATCGCTTTCAAAGGATCGTTTGCCCGATGTTCAGCACTGACGTCATTGCCCTTCACTTCGTAAAGCACATGCGCGCGGAATTCGGCAGGCCGCACCTTCTGCAGAAGCACACGGGCTCTCAGCGCTCCGGGCGCATACTGGCGCACCCGGGAAATCTTCGTGCACACCTTCTTCCGCAGCTCGTCGGTGAGTTCAACTCCATCGGTGCGAATAAGAACGTCCATCGATCTGATCTGAGCGGCTTTCTTCGAAGTGACAGTCTCGCTGTCAAGGTTTGAAATAGGTTTGCGGTTCATATGCATTCGTGGGTTTTCCAGCTTGCGTGGCCACTCCCGTGCCACGCCAGCGACTTCCTCTAGCTAACCGCGTGCCACTCCAACTGTGGCGGGATTTCGAGGGTATCTGCTACTGCCCACTCAGTTTTCGGAGGAATGCTGGAAGGTTTGGTACCGGCATCGGTTGGTTTTATTCCGGTTCGGTTCGGATGCGGCGGCTCCAGGCAGAACGGGAGGCACTCGGATCAAACATCGAGCATCCCGCCATGGAAATGGCGCAAAGTCCCGCCCTCATGCCGGTAAGGGTTCTTAAGCTCAGTCGTCCGCTCTTAAGAGGGATGCGTTTGCGACTCCGCATTCAGCAGCTCATTCAAGCGTGCGTCTGAGAGGCCGGTGAGATCGCGAGCTGATTGCCGGATAGAGCCGCCGGTCTCAGCAGCATGTTTCGCAACTTTTGCCGCGAGATCATACCCAATTTCCGGCACGAGAGCTGTGCAGAGCGCCAGGCTTTGCTCTACGTAATAAGCGCACCGCGCTGGATCGGCCTGTAACCCGGCGACGCAACGGGCCGCAAACACCTCCGCACCCCGGGCGAGCAACTGGATGGATTCCAGAAGGCTGTGAGCAACCACGGGCAGCATAGTGTTGAGCTCAAAAGCCCCCTGTACTGCTCCGAGGGAGACGGTGGCATTATTGCCAACCACTTTGGCTGCAACCTGAATGAGCATCTCACAGATCACCGGGTTTACTTTTCCCGGCATGATGGAGGAACCAGGCTGTGTGGCCGGCAAACGCAATTCCCCCAGCCCACACCGCGGACCTGAGCCAAGCCAGCGGATGTCATTCGCGATCTTGCTGAGACTCAGGGCACCGCCGGCAAGAACGCCCGAAGCATCCACGCAAGCATCGATCGCGCTTTGGGCACTGAAGTGGTTGCGGGTTTCACGAAGATTCAAGCCGGTTGCCGTAGAAAGTCCGGCAATCACCCGCCGGGCAAAATCCGGGTGCGTGTTGATGCCTGTGCCTACCGCGGTGCCGCCCAGGGCGAGCTGCCCTAATCCGTCCTCCAGCCGGGCCAGCCGTTCCTGAAACGCCGCTACCAATCCGGAGTAACCGCTGAACTCCTGTCCCAGCCGGATTGGTGTCGCATCCTGAAGATGGGTTCGCCCGATCTTCACTATGGGCATGAACTCAGTGGCTTTAGCTTCCAATTGTGAGCGCAAAGCTTCCAGAGATGGCACGAGCCGTTGAACGATCGTTTCCCAGGCAGCCAGGTGGATGGCGCTGGGAATCACATCATTACTCGATTGCCCGCGATTGACGTGATCATTTGGATGGATGGTTTTGTCGCCCCTTGGAAGCCCGAGCAGCTCCAATGCGCGGTTCGCAATCACCTCGTTAGCGTTCATGTTGGTGGAGGTGCCGGAGCCTGTCTGGAAGATGTCCACAACGAATTCTGAATCCAGTTTTCCTTCCACAACTTCGGCTGCGGCGGATTGGATGCTGGAAGCCACCCGCTCATGCAGGAGTCCCAGGTCGGTATTCACCTGGGCCGCGTGCTTCTTGATCAAGCCTAGAGCGCGGATAAACTCGCGTCCGAATCGGAGGTTGCTGATGGGGAAGTTCTGCATGGCGCGTGCGGTCTGCGCGCCGTAATAGGCTTGGACGGGAACTTCCATGGGGCCCATGGAATCCGATTCTATTCTGGTCAGGTTCATGTGTTCGTAGTGAGGGAGGATAGAGTGTTGTACGCGCTTGGAGAAAAGCCGGATTTAAACTGGCATTTCGGCGTCGGCTTCGTAGAATCTCCTCCCATTTTTGAAAAGGAATATACCATGAAATCCAAAGGCAAAGCTACGCGGGTGAATTCTCCAGTTGTGGGCATTCTGATGGGGAGTGATTCCGATTGGCCGATCATGAAAGCAGCGGCAGACGTGTGCAGCGAGTTTGGTCTGGCGTGCGATGTTCGTGTGATCTCAGCGCACAGGACCCCAGGGGATCTCTCCAAGTTCGCCGTGGACGCTCATAAGCGTGGGATCAAGGTGATTATCGCCGGAGCTGGAGGCGCCGCGCATCTGCCGGGTGTTACGGCGGCGTTCACTCCCCTGCCCGTTATCGGCGTGCCTATCATGACCAAGAGTCTCAAAGGGTTGGATTCCCTCCTCTCGATTGTGCAGATGCCGAGTGGTATTCCAGTGGCGACCGTTGCAATTGACGGCGCAAAAAATGCCGGCTTGCTCGCCGTGCAGATTATTGCCGTTGCAGATGCTGTGCTGCAGAAGAAGTTTTTGGATTTCAAGAAACGCCTGGCTGAGGATTCCCGCGCCAAGAACCGAAACCTGGTGCGCTAGACAATTCCCTCAGCTCTATTTCCGCCGGACCCGGCACGAGAAACCGCCAATGGTAAACCTTTCGTCATTAAACCCGCAGCAACGTGCTGCAGTGGAACAAATCCATGGGCCGGTTTTGATCCTGGCTGGCGCGGGCACTGGCAAGACCCGGGTAATCACTTTTCGTATCGCGCACATGATTGCCAGCGGGGTCAACCCGAGCAGCATCCTTGCAGTCACTTTCACAAATAAGGCGGCGCGGGAAATGCAGGAGCGGGTGCTTCAAATGATTCCTAGCCGGAAGAAGCGCCGGGATGAGCCTGCTGATCCGCGCCCCACCATTTGCACATTCCACTCGCTTTGCGTGCGCATCCTGCGCTTGCATATCGAGAAGCTGGGATACAAGAGAAACTTCGTCATTTACGATACGGCTGAGCAGTTGGGGGCGGTAAAAAAAGTTCTTTCTCACATCAACGTAAGGAATGAGAAACTTGAGCCGGCAGATTTGCTTTCGGGTCTCAGCAGGCTCAAAAACGCCGGCAGCAATGCACTCCAATCCCGCGGTGAGGATTCTTCTGCGGTCGCATGGGCGGCACACATCCGGCCCAAGTATGAAGCCGCCCTGCGAGCCTGCAACGCCGTCGATTTCGATGACCTGATCCTGCTGACCTTGCGGCTCTTCCGCGAACATCCTGATGCGCTGGAGACCTGCCGCAAGAACTATCAATACGTGATGGTTGACGAGTATCAGGATACGAATGGAGCGCAGTTCCGGCTCATCCATGATTTGACCAAAAACCATCGAAATCTGTGCGTCGTCGGCGACGATGATCAGAGCATCTATGGGTGGCGCGGGGCTGAGATCTCCAACCTTCTCGACCTCGAGAAGCATTATGCGGAGGTTAAAGTCATCAAGCTGGAACAGAATTACCGGTCAACAACCACTATTCTGAATGCGGCGAACACGGTGATCAAAAAGAACCTGGTGCGTCGCGGCAAGCAGCTTTGGTCGAATAAAGGAGCCGGACCCAAGATCGGCCTGTGCACCTATCAGGACGAGGAGGAGGAGGCAAAGGGCGTGGCGGAACGCCTGGAGGCCGACCGCGTGAAGAATAGAACTCAGTGGTCCGATTTCGCCATTCTGTTTCGCACAAACGCCCAGTCCAGACCGTTGGAAACCGCGCTGCGCAAAGCCAACATCCCTTACCGCGTGATTGGAGCCCAGAGCTTCTTCGATCGTCGTGAGGTCCGAGATTTCGTGGCTTACCTCAAGATGTTCATCAACCCCAACGACGACATCAGTTTGCTGCGCATCGCAAATGTCCCGGCACGTGGTCTTAGCGAGCAGACCATGGAGCGTTTTCTGAACGCAAGCCAGGAGCGCAAATGTTCTGTATTTCAAGCCATGAAGAATCCGGTGTTGCTGGCGGAATTCCCCGCTCGCACACGCGAAAGCGTAGAATCGTTTGTCGGCTTTATCGACCATAGCCGCCATGCCCTTCAGCAGGCTCCCGGCGCCTCGGCGCCACGCGCGCTCCAGCAATGGGCAGACCATTTCCTCAGTAGCAGCGGCTATATTGACGAACTCCGGCGGTCGGAGAAGAGCCATGACGCGGCCGACACTCGGGTCAGAAATCTCACCGACCTGGTAGGGCAAATGGATCCCGATGATCCGGGTCCCGGCCCTTTGCACGAAAGACTGGAAGGATTCCTGGAGAACGTCACGCTCGATAGTGATCGTAATAAAGAGGAAGAAACCGCGGGCAACCAGGTGACGCTAATCACGATGCACAGTTGCAAAGGCCTGGAGTTCCCTCAGGTCTTCATCGTCGGCGCCGAGGATGGCTTCCTCCCGTTCAAACGCGATGGGGAATGCAACATGGACGAGGAGCGGCGTCTCTTTTATGTGGCGATCACTCGCGCCATGTTTTCTCTTACAATCAGCCATTGCGCAAAGCGGAAGAAGTACGGCAAGGCTGTGACATGCATTCCCTCCCCATTTCTGCAGGATCTGCCCCCTGAGTTAGTGGAAGACGAAAATGCCAAAGCAGCCGAACCCGTTTCCCGGGAGAGTGGCAAGAGCAGGTTTTCGGCCATTCTCGATAGCATTTAAGGGGATACTCCCGGCGACCTCGCTCGAAGCGCTCGAGATCCGAACACCAGTGACTGCACAGTGGTAGGGCGGCATTGCCAAGGACGCCGATCCCAGCACCCTAGAGGCAGCGGCGAAGCTGTGAAGGCACTCTGTGGCAAAAGCGGCCTACCACAAACAGGAGGTTCACTTCCTGCCCTTTTAGGGTCGCCCCCCCATTGGATGACCTCTACAAGCTCCCTATTCTGACGCTGATCTAAACTCATGCGCACCTTTGAAATGGAGCACAAAACCAAGCCTGGCCATCCGTCGGCCTTTCGTCCCTGACAGCTTTTTCTATGAACCAGGAAGCACTCTTGCTTGAAAGACCTGCAGCCCAACCCGCCACTGTCGCGGGATTCTGCATTCATGAACTCTTTGAAAAAACTGCGGCGCGTTATCCCGGCTCAGTAGCGGTGGTGTGCGGTGACCAGCAAGTCACTTACGCCGAGTTGAATCGGCAGGCGAACCGACTGGCGCATTACCTAAAAGAACTCGGTGCTGGTCCAGAGGTGCCGATCATGCTCTACCTGGAGCGGTCGATCGAAATGGTTGTGGCCATTTTGGCCGTGCTCAAGTCCGGCAGTGCCTATGTTCCGGTGGACCTGGCTTATCCCAAAGACCGGCTGGAGTTCATGCGAACCGACAGCGAGGCAGCGATCGTTATAACCCAGTCACATCTGCGGGATCGCGCGGGTTTCGAAGGTCCTTCCGTCGTTTGCCTGGATTCCGATGCGCGCCGAATCGCCGAGCATCCTGAACACGATTTTGAATCCGGCGTCCGCGCCAGCAACGCCGCTTACGTAATTTACACATCAGGCTCCACGGGTAAACCCAAAGGCGTGCTTGTCACCCATCACAACGTGGTACGGTTGCTTAAGGAAACTGAGCATTGGTTCGGGTTCAATGAGCATGATGTGTGGCCCTTGTTCCACTCATACGCTTTTGATGTATCGGTTTTCGAGTTGTGGGGATGCTTTTTCTATGGCGGCAGGCTTGTGGTGGTTCCCTACCTCGTCAGCCGCTCTCCTTTTGAATTCTACGAACTGCTGGCCCGTGAGAAGGTGACCGTTTTGAATCAGACTCCGTCGGCCTTCAGACAACTGATCTGGGCGGAGGAGACGGCACCTGTCAAAAGGGAACTGGCTGTTCGATACGTCGTGTGCGCCGGTGAGGCTTTGGAACTGCAAAGCCTCAAGCCCTGGTTCGCCCGGCATGGGGATGCGCGCCCCAAAATCGTCAACATGTACGGCATCACAGAAATCACCGTGCACGCCACGTTCCGGATCATTCGCCAGAGTGACCTTGAGAGCGGGGTAGGCAGCGTCATCGGCGTGCCGATTCCTGATTTGCGGATCCACTTGGTGGATGAGGAATTACGAGCGGTGGCTAAGGGTTCTCCGGGAGAAATCTGCGTTGGCGGCGCCGGCGTGGCGCGAGGCTACCTGAAGCGGCCTGAGCTAACGGCGGCACGCTTCATTCCCGACCCGTTTTCGGCCCAGCCTGGAGCCATCATGTACCGCAGTGGCGACCTGGCCCAATATAACGAGCATGGCGAACTTGAATACCTCGGCCGCATGGATCACCAGGTTAAGATCCGGGGATTCCGCGTGGAACTCGGCGAAATTGAATCGGCACTCAACCGCCATCCCTCAGTGCGGGAAAGCGTTGTTATCTCGCTGGACGTGCCCGGAGGCGAGAAACGCCTGGCGGCCTACTTCGTGCCTGGCGAAGCCGCGCCAACGGTCACCGACCTGCGAAGCTGGCTCGGGCAGAACCTGCCTGACTACATGATCCCGGCATTCTTCGTGCCACTCGGTTCCTTCCCGCTGACCACGAACGGGAAAGTAGATAGGCGCGCGTTACCTGCACCCGATGCACGACGCCCTGTGCTAAAGACCAGCTATGTGCCGCCCAAAACCAGCGCCCAAATCACCCTGGCGCAGATCTGGACCCAAGTGCTCGAGGTCGATCCTATCGGCATCCAGGACAACCTTTTCGAACTCGGGGGCGACTCAATTCGAAGCATTGCGATTCTCTCGTGGGCCCAGCAAAAGGGTTTGCACCTCACTTTGCAGGAGATTTTTCAGCACCCAACCATTGAAACAATGGCTGCTTGCGCTGAAGCCAAATCCCACCTGTCCAGCAACGAGGTAGTTCAGACTGCTCCTTTCGCACTGATAAGCGAGGAAGACAGGTCCAAGCTTCCTCCCGATGTCGTCGATGCCTATCCAATAGCCCATTTACAACTGGGAATGTTTTATCACAACGAACTGAACCGGGCATCGGCGATGTACCATGACGTATTCAGCTTCCGGATCAGCGCCGAATTCTCAGCGGAGAAACTCCGGATAGCAGTGCAGCGGTTAGCCAGCCGTCACCCTGCCCTTCGCACGTCATTTCACCTTGCAGGATTCAGCAACCCACTTCAGTTAGTACATAACGCGGTGAGCGTCCCCCTTACGTTTGAAGATAACTCAAAGCTAACGGCGTCCGAACAGGAGCGGGCCATTGTCACCTGGATCGAAGTGGAAAAGCGGCGTCCGTTCGAACGCTCACAAGCACCACTGACGCGCTACCACGTTCAGGTTCAAGGAGAGAAGAGGTTCCAGTTCTTCCTCAGTTTTCACCATAGCTGTCTCGATGGATGGAGCCTTGCAGCGGTCATGACGGAGATCTTTCAGGATTATGCTGGGCTTTTGGAGGGGAGGGATGAAAAGCTGGAGAGCCCGCGGACCACTTACCGGGACTTTGTTGCACTCGAACAGCAAAGCACTCACAACGAACAAACGCGGCAATTCTGGACCCAGTTCATTGCAGATTCCCAACCGCAACAACTGCCACGCCTAGGGGAGGATCAATGCGAGAAAGGCGAAGAACAACGGCGCGGACCTGAACTGGACATCTCATCTGGGGTGTTGGAGGGACTCAAGAGAATGGCCAAGGAAGCGGGTGTCCCTTTGAAAAGCGTCTTGTTGGCAGCACATCTTAAAGTGATGAGCTTCTACGGAGGCTGCAGGGATGTCACGACCAGCCTGGTGTCTAATGGGCGCCCCGAGAATGTGGACGGCGAAAGGCTGGTGGGCCTATTCTTAAATACCCTTCCCTTCCGTCTCGATCTAGCCGGAGGCACCTGGATGGAACTGATCCAGCAGACCTTTCAGATGGAGCAGCGTATCCTCCCGCATCGGCGTTTCCCGCTGGCGGAAATCCAGAAGCTCAATGGCGGCAGGCCCTTGTTCGAGACCGCATTCGACTTCGTGCATTTCCATGTGTATCGAAACCTCCAAGGCTATCGGGATTTTGATTTTGCAGAGGGACACTACTTCGAAGCGAATAACCTAACTACTTACACGACCTTCATGCTCGATGCGCAGTCGTCCCAACTGCAACTGCACATCGACTACGATCCGAATGTGATAGCGCGGCGTCAGATTGAGGAGATCAGTCACCGTTATATACGGGTGCTGGAGGCGATGGTGGCGGCACCCAGCTCATTATACAACGAATTGGATCTGCTTGAACCATCCGAGAAGGGACTCTTACTAGAGGAATGGAATCGCACCGAGCGCGATTATCCGAAGGATTGCTGCGTGCATGAACTGATCCGGAGGCAAAGCGACATGCGCCCGGACGCGGTTGCAGTGAAAGGCGGCAACTCGAGCCTGAGTTATGGGGAGCTTGTTGCCATGTCAGATCGTGTCACGCGATGCCTCGTTTCCAAAGGGGTTAGGCCAGGGGACACCGTAGCTGTGTTTCTGGACAGGAAGCCGGTATTGCTTGCAGCCCTTGTGGGTATTTGGCAAGCAGGAGCGGCCTACGTTCCACTGGATCCGTCGTTTCCTTCTGAGCGCCTATCCTTCATGCTCACAGATTCCGGCGCATCCGTTCTGCTGAGCCAGTCAGATCTCCGGGACCGGCTGCCCCAAACAGAGACCATGGTGGTTGAAATGGAAACGGCGCTGGCAGAGGTTGCCGAAGAAGTCCCCCCTGAATCAACAAGGACACCGGACAGCCTGGCATACGTCATCTACACCTCGGGGTCCACCGGCAAACCCAAAGGAGTGGAAGTCACGCACCGCGGTGTGGTCAACCTGCTGTGCTCGGCGGCACAAACTGCTGCGGTGACAGGGCAGGACACCCTCCTGGCTGTGACGACCCTGTCCTTCGACATCGCGGGCCTTGAGCTATTCATGCCGTTGATTCTCGGGGGCACAGTCCATTTGGCTAGCCGTGAAACGGCTAGCGACGGCACCCAACTCGCCGCACTCATCGAGGATTCTGGCGCCACGATCATGCAGGCCACCCCTGCCACCTGGAAACTGCTCCTGGAAGCCGGTTGGAAAGGCGCCCCCACCCTCAAGGTTCTCTGCGGAGGCGAAGCTCTAGGCCGTGGGCTTGCAGACCGGTTGTTGTCCACAACCAAGGAGGTATGGAACTTCTATGGACCGACTGAGACGACAATTTGGTCCACTGCCTGGAAAGTAGAAAAAGGCAGCCGGGTACTGATCGGGAAACCCCTGGCAAATACGCAGGTCTATATACTGGACGAAAACCGGCATCCCGTTCCTCCGGGGGTGGTAGGAGAACTACATATCGGCGGTGATGGTGTGGCACGCGGGTATCACCGGCGTCCTGAACTGACAGCGGAGCGGTTCATTGCGAATCCATTCGCTACTGGCGCGGGTGAAAACAGGATGTATCGAACCGGAGATCTCGCCCGATTCCTGCCTGATGGCAACATTGAGTGCCTCGGGCGCATGGATCACCAGGTAAAAATCCGTGGGTTCCGAATTGAGTTGGGCGAAATCGAGTCAGCCATCAAGCGCTACGCGGGAATCGCAGACGCCGTTGTAACCGCGCATTCGGACGCATCAGGCGAGTCGCGATTGGTGGGCTATGTCGTCAGCAAAAATGGGGCACCTGAAATCTCGGATTTGCGGGATAAACTACGGCAGGAATTACCCTTCTACATGGTTCCGGCGCGATGGGTGGTGTTGCCGCAACTCCCCCTAACGCTCAATGGCAAGGTAGATCTGCGCAGGCTCCCTGCCCCGGAATCGCAGGCTGCCGACACACGCCCCTGCGCCACCGCCAACAATCCGGAAGAGCAAGCCATCATAGAAATCTGGGCTGAAGTGCTCTCGCTGCCGAGGGTAAGCGCGGCGGACAACTTTTTTGATCTCGGGGCAGACTCGTTATCGGCAACACGCGCATTTGCCCGTTTAAACGCCACCTTGAGCCTTGATCTGACCTTGAAGGAAATCCTTGAAAACCCTACGGCACAGGCCTTGGCTGTCGTTATCCAGCAACGCAGGAAAACAAATCGGCGGCAGCTTCCTCCGCTGGTAAGCCGCAAACCAGCACTTAAAGAGGAACGAATACGGCGATGAGAAAGAATTGAATATCACTCCGGTGTAGCGTCCTCTCGCCGACGTCTCGCCGCCCTCCCGTTTCAGTCTGGTCACGAGGAGCCACCTTATCTTTCAAGCGCTTCCTTTCACTTTTGTAATGTAGGGGAAAGGCTCCTGTTAAGACTCAAAGGTCTATTCCTATGTAAACGTAAGAGAGTTTTAAGCAGGACGAGGAACATGGTATGAAACGATTTTTTGAGAAAACAAGCAGTCGGTTGGCAATACTGGTGATCGCAGGCACCCTGGCGATCGGCGGCACCACGCTCGCCATCTCCGGAAAAGATGATAGCAAGGCGGCCCCTAAACTGAACATCCCGGTGGACAAACGCCCTGTCGAGAGGGTAACGCCGGAGCGTAATAGTTTTGCGCCGGTCGTGAAACAGGTTGCTCCCGGGGTCGTGAAGGTTTTCACCACCAGCAAGGTGGAGCCGGCAGCCTATCCCAATTCGGGTTCGATGGATGACCTGATGCGGCGCTTCTTCGGAACACCCTTTGGACAGCGGGGGCAGCAGCCGTACGGGATGCCCAGGCAACGCGGTGTGGGCTCAGGGGTGATTACAACGAAGGACGGCTACATTCTAACTAATAACCATGTGGTAGATAACGCGGAGGTGGTAAACGTCGCCCTTTCTGATGGCCGGGAACTCACTGCCAAGGTAATCGGACGCGACCCCAAAACGGATATTGCAGTCCTCAAGGTGGATGCAAAGGACCTGCCCACCGTGCCCATGGCTGATAGCGACCTGGTGGAGGTCGGCGACCTGGTGCTCGCTATTGGCAACCCGTTCGGGATTGGCCAGACGGTGACCATGGGAATCGTCAGCGCAACTGGCCGGGGCAACATGGGTTTGGATTACGAGGATTTTATTCAAACCGATGCTGCGATTAACCCTGGCAACTCCGGAGGAGCCCTGGTTGATGTGGAAGGGCGCCTGATTGGGATCAACACGGCCATTCTTAGCCGGTCGGGCGGAAACCAGGGCATAGGCTTCGCCATCCCATCCAATCTCGCACGGGAGGTCATGCATAGCCTGATCGCGGATGGACGCGTCACCCGAGGCTACATTGGAGTTCTGATTCAGGACCTCACGCCAGCGTTGGCCAAACAGTTCGAACTTGATGGAGTAAGCGGTGCGCTGGTTGGTGATGTCACGCCGAACGGCCCCGCCGCCAAAGCTGGGATCAAGAGCGGCGATGTGATTGTGGCGTTCAATGGCAAGCCAGTGGCGCAAAGCCGGCAATTAAAGCTGGCTGTTGGGCTGGCCAAGCCGGGTCAGACCGTCCCGGTAAAAATCAGCCGCGATGGATCGACCAAGACTGTTCAAATCACGATCAAGCCCTTGCCGGGGGAAAACGAGGCCGCCGGAAACTCCGCGCACGGGGAAGATACAGGAACACTATCCGGAGTCGCAGTGGATGACCTGACCAATGAAGTACGCAGCCAAATGCGTGTGCCCGCATCGATAAAAGGGGCGCTGGTTGTAGAAGTGGCACCCGACAGTCCCGCCGCAGAAGCCGGGCTTCAGCGAGGGGACATCATTCAGGAGATCAACCGCAAGCCAGTGCGCGATGCGCAAGGGCTGGTGGAGTTGACCCGGGACCCCGAGGATAAAACCAGCTTGCTGCGAGTTTGGCGAGAAGGCTCCAGCCGGTTTGTCGTGGTGGACGAAAGCGGGCACAACTAAGCCACCGATATAGTTTAACTTCAAATCCCGCCCAACCTCCCGTGAATCGCAAGGACACGGGAGGCTTCTTTCTTTGGGCTCCACAGGGAAACCCTATTCATTTATGCTCGCACTCATGCGCATATTGGTGGTTGAAGATGACCCTAAGATTGCCTCGTTCGTTGTCAATGGTCTTAAGCAAAGTGGTTACGCGGTGGACCATTGTTCAGACGGCGAGGAAGCCTTGGCCCGGGCTCGCGTCATTAATTATGACGCGCTGGTTGTCGATATCATGCTGCCAAAACTCGATGGGTTAAGCCTTGTCGGACAGCTACGCGCCGACCATGTTCACACGCCCGTTCTGATCCTGAGTGCCAAAGCGCGCGTAGAGGACCGGGTAAAGGGTCTGCAAAGCGGGGCTGATGACTACCTCACCAAACCGTTTGCCTTCTCTGAGCTACTGGCCCGTGTACAAGCCCTGATCCGGCGATCCAGCCAGGCCCCCGAACCCACGCGGTTGGCGGTTGGGGATTTGAGCCTGGATTTGGTCACGCGAGAGGTCAAACGAGGCAACGAGTTGCTTGAGCTTCAGCCGCGTGAGTTCACATTGCTTGCCTACCTGATGCGCCACGCGAATCGCCCTGTAACGAAAACCATGATTCTGGAGCACATCTTCGATTATAGCTTTGATCCGCAAACCAATGTTGTTGATGTGCTGGTGCACCGGTTGCGCTCGAAGGTGGACAAGGACAAGGGTATGCTCCACACCATCCGCGGAGTTGGCTATGTTCTCCGAGCTGCTTAGCACCTGGCGGAGAAGCATCGGCCTGCGGCTTAGCCTGTGGTACGCGTTTGTTTTTACTTTTGCGAACATTGGGCTTCTCGGGTTGGCGTATTACCTGTTGGCCGGGGCGATTGGGCGCAAGGATCAGGAATTGCTGCTTTTCCGCATTAAGGAGGCGGCCACTGTTTATGATGCAGCCGGTCGAATCGGTTTGCAGAATTGGGTGAGGGCTCAGCCTGACTCGGTGCAGCGCAACTTGTTTCTCCGCACAATCGACATCTTCAGTCAGGTTACGGTGCTCAGCGTGCCGGGAGATTGGATCGCGTTCCTGGACGTGCCGGGACGTCCAGGCTTTAGGGGACAAGAGGTCATACGTATTCCGCAAAACACCGAGCGCGATTTCGTCATAGCATCGGCGTTGCTTCGGGATGGGACGCTGTTACAGATCGGCCGCATCAGCGACAGCCGCCGGGCGCTGCTTGACCCCGTGAAAAGAAGTTTCTTCGTTGCCGGAACAGTTACCCTGGTCCTGGGTGTCATAGCAGGAGCGTTCTTTGCAAACCGTGCGATGAATCCGATTCGGCAGGTCGTGGCCACAGCGCGATCGATTATCAAGACCGGGAGCCTTGACCAGCGTGTTCCCGTTCGCAGGTCCGATGATGAGTTGGATGAACTGGTGCAAATTTTCAATGACCTTTTGGATAAGAATCAGGGACTCATTCGAGCGATGCGGGAATCCCTCGACAACGTTGCGCACGACTTACGCACGCCGTTATCGCGCATCCGAGCCACCGCTGAGCAAGCCCTGCAGAATCCCAACCAGGAAACGGCAGCCCAGGATGCCCTGGCAGACTGCGTCGAGGAATCCGAGCGGGTTCTGAGCATGTTAAATGCGCTGATGGACATCACCGAGGCGGAAACCGGGACCATGAAGCTCAACCTGGAACAGGTTGAGCTGGGGCAACTCGCCTCTGAGGTGGTAGAACTTTACGAGTATGTTGCGGAGGAAAAGCAAATTCGGGTCACGGTGGATGCTTCAGAAGTGTGCGAAGTAGCAGCCGATCGAGTTAGAATCAGGCAGGCCTTGGCCAACCTTTTGGATAATGCACTCAAATACACACCGGGGCCGGGGCAGGTTCGCATCCAGGTGCGAAAGAGCGGTGTTGAGGCAACCATCAGTGTAAAGGATTCCGGAGGCGGAATTGACCACGAAGAACAGAGGAAGATCTGGGATCGGCTGTATCGCGGTGATAAAAGCCGTTCCCAGCGCGGGTTGGGTTTAGGGCTGAGCCTGGTTAAGGCAGTGGTAACAGCGCACGGAGGCCGGGTAGCCGTCGATAGTACGCCGGGACAAGGGTCGGATTTTCAGGTATTTCTTCCGTGCAAACAGGGATAACGGGGTCGGGCTTCCGGAGTGAGACAATGTGGTGCAAGGGGCATGAGTTGCGTTTTCATGCAGTATGACCTTTTCGGACTGCTTCAAAAGTCCTTGACGTCTTCAGAACTTCATGCAAACTCTTCCCAGATTCCCAATCCAGCCTGGTCTGTTGTTCCTTTTGAACAGGACCGGGGGGATTGCTTAGTGCCGTAAAAACCCGACCAAGAGTCAATGCCTATGAAAATACCCGTGTCCCCCACCCGTCTGCGGAGGTTGATCCGATCCGCCGCCGTGTCAATCTGCAGTTTGACCCTGCTAAACAGCCCCTGTGTTTGGGGCGACACCGTTATTGTTGAAAGCCGTTCGGGTGGCAAGAACTACGAACAGTATTCTGAGTTAACAGAAGTTGGAGGTGTATGGGGCAACTCGTCTGCGAAGGCCACTGCCTCGCCATGCACCGCCGCCATCGGATGCCGCTACGGTTATACCAATACCACCTATCCGCAATTGGAAGGTTCGCTCGGGCCGGGCTTCAGGGTTTCCCCTATCCTGGCACACGCCGGCCCTCAAGGTGTTTACAAGGTGGAGGTTATTTTACCAGCCATAGCCACCTCAGCGTCTAGCGACATGGAAGTCTCAGTTTGGTTTACCAATTGCACTGGCACTGTCGTAAGCTCCAAAGTCGGCTCCCCAGCGAATACCACAACTAACTTCCAATATGTGAGCGCGGCTGCGACTCCGTTGAACGTCTGGCGCTTGGTAGGCTATATCACCAATGATGTAGGGGTCACCCAGCCAACCGTCGTTTTCCAGTATTACTCTGGGACGGTTACCTCCAGCAAACGCTTCTTTGCGGATTCTGTCTTGTTTACGTACCTGTTTGACACCTGCAAGGAAGTGGCCACCCCGACGGTAAACGGGCCACTGGCGGCCGGGCAAAACTTTGTGAACGTCCAGAACATCGTGGACGGCAGCACGAATATCAAAGTGTACAAGGTGATTGCTGGCACTCCTGACACTTACCAGCTTGTTGGCCAATCCGCTTCTGTTGTAGCTGGCGCTGTGAATATGGTGCCCCTTTCCGCTCCCTTGGCTAAGGATGACCGCGTCATCGCCTCCCAAACCAAGAATGGTATCGAAAGCTGTCTGGATGTGCCCTCCCCTGCTCTGGTCGGTGGAGGTGCAAATCCCGCGGGCGGCATCCGGGTCGCCTTCAACATTCGTGAAGCCAATGTTCCTCCAACGATCGGCGCTGATGGTGGAATCGCTGGTGACGTGTTCTTCCTGGGTTCATCGGATCGTGTGAATGGAAAATTTGGCGCGGCTCCCTTGGGAGGACAGATTCTGACTCCTTCGGCGAACTGGCAAACGGTGACGTTCGCCCGCGGTGTTGACCCGACCGCGCCGATCGATCCCGTGTATTGCTGGAGCACAACTGGCCAGGGCACCCTGGACAATAATTACGGCGTGCTGGATAGTCTGGCCCTTGCAATCAACGACCTGACCGATACCGGTCCTTACGCGATCTATATCGGCAAAATCCTTAACGGTGACACAGTAATACAGGACTTCTCGGGAGCAACGAATCAGGAACCCACTGTGATGTTCAGCCTCCCGGGAGCTTCCGCCACCTCGGCTCAAAACGGCAACCTGCTTGCGCAACCCCCAGGAGCATATTCTCCCGACACGAGCGTGGTAGTAACCACGAATGCGGGACCGAGCGGGAAGAGCCTCCTGGTGAGCTGGCAATGGAATAACACCGCGCCAGAAACCTGGATTCAACTACTGACCCGAGGCTCGGGCACTCCGAATCCGATCGTGGATTTGCGGCAACCGATCCAGGCAGAGGTGCTGGTCCTGCCTGTCGGCGTCATTCAAGGCACAGCCGCACTGGATCTGGGTGTGATCACCAACCAGGCGGTCTGGTCAACAGATGATGTCACGCTACGGGCTCCGGTGACTGGCTCCGGCTACCAATATCAGTGGTATATGGGAAATCCCTCTACTGGGTTCCCTCTGGATACCACCAGTACCTACACGATCCCCTACTTCACGGCTGGAAACAATGGGCTCTATACTGTCGTAGTTACTGACGGGGTGCGAACGAATCAACGTGCAACCGTGCTCTATGCGGTCGATCCGATTCCAACGATCACGAACCAGCCAAAATCCGTCATCCTCACCAGCGGCAGCACCCTGAACCTCTCCGTAGGTGCTGATCCGCACAATATCAGCGGCACGCCGATTTATTACCAATGGCGTTTTAACGGCGCGGATCTGGCCGGCAAGACGGATCAGACTTTCGCAATCCCTGGAATGACAACGGCCGAAGCCGGAAGCTACGATGTCTATCTGTACAACAACTACGGATATACCACTAGCGTGGTGGCGACCGTGTCTGTAGTGGCCCCTGGGACCCTGCCCGGAACTGGCACTGGTTTGCTCGGCAGCTATTGGACGGGCCGAACCAATTTCACCAGCATCCCCACCCTGACACGAATCGATCCGCTGGTTGATTTCGCATGGGATACTGCTGCTCCAGCCACTGGCATTTCGGTCGATACCTTCACCGCAAGGTGGAACGGGCAAATACAGGCGCTGGGCGATGGTGAATACACCTTCTACACCGTCAGTGACGATGGAGTCCGGCTGTGGGTAAACGGACAGAATATCGTTGATAACTGGACGCCTCACTCATCCACGACGAATTCCGGAACCATTACGCTGGTTGGAACAAACAAATACGATGTCGTGCTCGAATTCTTTGAGAACTCAGGAGGTGCGACAATCACTCTCTGGTGGTCCAAAGCCGATGGGTCTGTTGCTCCTGGCGCAGTCCCGTCATCGCAGTTCTATCCGGCCTCCAATTCGCTGCCGGTTATCACCTTGGTTTCTCCGACAAACTCGGCCGTTGTACCAGCGGATGGAAATCTGACACTTACTGCTGAATTGCAGTCCAACCACAACGTGATAGGGGAGGTGCAATTCTTCAAAGACGGGGTTTCAATCGCGACGAATACAGCGTCACCGTTCACCCTTACAATTCCCGCCGGAGCGCCCGGGGCATTTCAGTACGCAGCCCGCGCCTACTTTAACGGTGGGGCATCCGTGGGTGACGTGGCCTATTCGGCTACGAACTCGATTACGGTAGCGGAAACCACCCCGCCTTCAATCGGAGGCATAGCCTTCTCAGGCGGCAACCTGGGTATCTCCGGAACGGGACCCACAGGCAAATCGTTTGTCCTGTTTGAAACCCCGACCCTGAGCCCGGCGGCCTGGACACCTGTTCTGACCAATGCGGAGGGAATCGGGGTGTTCAACTTCTCGATCACGCCTGGCGCAGCCCAACGCGCGTTCTACCGTGTGAGCACGCAATAGTCTGGATCGACGAGGAGGTGCCTCGTTCATTTCGCCAAGAGGCCGGGAGCTTTGCTTCCGGCCTCTTTGTCTGGGGTAAATGTCGCCCCATTGCTCAGATCAAAGTTAGAAAATCGTTCCTGGCCGTCTTGTGTGCCGAAAAATATTGCGTATGGTAGAGAGCTTCTTCAAACTATAGCTGCTGGCTGGAGAGATGGCAGAGTGGTTTAACGCACACGCCTGGAAAGCGTGAGTGGGCTTAAACCCCACCGGGGGTTCGAATCCCCCTCTCTCCGCCACTTCAATTCTCCTCCCCTGACTGAAGCTCCTGCGACACGCTGCGCCAGGACTAATCGCGAAAGTTCACGAACTGCAATGGGGCTGGAAACTCGTGCGCTTTCACGGCTGCGATCACCGATTGCAAGTCGTCCCGACTCTTCCCAGTCACCCGAACTTCGTTCCCTTGGATTTGGGTCGTAACCTTGAGCTTGGTTTCCCGGATGAACGAGGTGATCTGCTTGGCTACAGGCTGATCCAAACCCTGCTTCAGCTTGATCACCTGGCGAGTGTGTCCTAAGGGTGAGATCTCAGGCTCGCCCTTATCGACGCTCTTGAGGCTGATGCTTCGCTTGGCAAGTTTACCCATGACAATCTCAACCAGCGCGCGAACCTTAAACTGATCCTCGGCTGATAGTTTGATCTCGTCCTTCTCCAGCACAATACTGGCGGTGCTGCCTTTGAAATCGAATCGCGTGGCCAGTTCTTTTTTAGCCTGGTTGACCGCGTTCTCTATCTCCATCGAGTTAATCTGCGAAACAATATCGAATGAGGGCATGAGATCCTTTCAACTTTAACGGGGAAGACTGTACTGGGTGCGGCGGAAAAAACCAATGCTTTTGAAGCACTTAAAAAGTTGCCCCTATACACCTTTGCCGCCCTCTGCTACAGTCCTCTCACTTATGGCACTGGACGATCTTTTACTCGAAGCTGACGATAAGATGAGCAAGACCGAGCAGGTGGTCGTAAACGAATTCACCGGAGTTCGCACCGGCAAAGCCTCCCCCAGCCTGGTGGAGAACATCATGGTCGAGGTTTATGGATCGAACATGCGAATTCGTGAACTTGCGGGTATTACTACTCCCGAACCACGGATGCTGAGCATTCAGCCGTGGGATGCCACTTCCATTCACGCCATCGAGAAGGCCATCCAGAAGAGTAATCTCGGGCTCAACCCTGCAATCTTTGGCAAATCGATCCGGCTCTTCTTTCCCGAACTGAGCCAGGAACGCCGTCAGGAATTCGTTAAGATCATCAAGAAAATGGCCGAAGATGGCCGCGTGGCCGTCCGCCACGTCCGCCGCGACACCATGGATCAGATCAAGAAGCACGCGCACGACAGCGGCACTACCGAGGATCAGGTGAAGCAAGCCGAGAAAGAGCTTCAGAAACTGACCGATGATTGCATCGCCAAGATCGATGCCCATCTGGCGAACAAGGAAAAAGAGCTCATGACCGTTTAGGCATCTGTCACGATGGTGACCCGAGGCCATTGAGCCTGCTGTTAGGATTTCTTCTCCCTCCCGCATTCGTTTGCCGGAGGGAGAAATGTTTAATGCCCGCTAAAATCTCCGTTTAGTTTCGTTTTAGAACCAGTGCTTCATCAGTAATGAGAGCTGGGGCATCGTAAACCGGAATGTCCTTCAGCGTTACCTGGTCCCCTTCAGAAGCAATGGACTTGGCGGGTATGGCATAGATTCCGCCAGTAATTGTGTCCACCCACACGGGGTTCTTGAACGACCCTTTTGGGAATGTGAACGACGCAGGAATCGTTTGGTTCTGATTGGAAGGCACATCGCTCTTGTCCCAGAACGCCAATACATGAGTGCCACTCTGCTTGTGCTTGTAGGGGTAGCACGCCGTGGACTTCTCCGCTTTAATCTCGCATTGGAACTCCGGGACCAGTTCCAACTGGTCATCGAAAACCGATACCACGTTCTGAACAGCATAGTAAGCAATCTTCACCTTCAAAATGCGGTATTGCTTATCCGTCTTCACAAGGCCGTAACGATCCATGTCCCCCAGGCGATATCCTTCCCAGCGGTTGTAATCGAGATCGGCTATTGAGAACACCAGCGATTCAGCGCCATGGCCGAGATCACCGAGCATCCGACGCACCTGCCACTTGGCTTGTGTCAACTCGGTCCACGGATACTTTTTCAACGCCCCACCCAGGCAGAACTCCGACTGTGTGCCCGCTTCTGCCTGCCACAGCCTTAGATGAGGAGCGTACTGCTGCACCAGCGTTCGAACCTTTTCGACGTCCTCATAATGCCCTTCATCCGGGTTGCGGGTGTAAGCATGGTAAGCGAACCAATAGAAAAGCGATTCCTTCTTCAGTTCGGTGACGCGTTTGAGCCATCCCTCGGTCCAATCCGGTTTAGGACCGCAGAGGACTGCACCGGCGATACGGGCATCCGGAATGATGCGCTTGATGATCTCAGCCGTTCGAATGTTGATGTCCGCCGTCATCTCGGGAGTGTGCTGCTTGTTGCCGTCGGGCTCGTTCCACATTCCCCAATCGCGAATCTTTCCCTGATACCGTTTAGCCATCGTTTCGACCCACTTGTCCATGGCAGCCAAGGCCTCCTCTGACTTTGGAAAGCCTCCCGATAGTCCCCTACCCCCGCCGTCCGGATAGATCGGGTTCCCATAAGAAGTCTCCAGAAAAATCTCCAACCCGCGTCCACGGGCATCATTGATCACCCGATCAAGCCACCGAAAATCGTATTTCCCTTTCTCGCGCTCGGTTGTTGCCCAGCCGCCCTGGAGCCGAATGCGGCGAATGCCAAGGGGCACGATATACTCCTTATAGGAGTCATAGCTGGTAAACCCACGATCCAATGTCTCGCAACCAAGCCACCAGTTTTGCCCACTGATCTCACCGGCACTGCGAGGCGTTAGTGTGCCAATCCGTTTGAATCCGGGTTCGAGGGTGGTCTGCACGCGCGTCTCGGTATTATCGATCACAGGCTGCGCGAATGCGAAGGTCAGGCCAAGAAGACCACCCAGAGCAAATGTAAAAGCGACTCTCTTCATAGGTGTTTGGGTTCAGTGTTTCTTAGATTGGAAATAAGACCCCGCGTCCGGAGGCCTTATGTCCGTTAGATTTCCAGTATAATGTCGCAGCTCACGGGGTTGAAACGGATGCTCCGCGATCACCGCCTCGTCCAAATCGATTCCCAATCCGGGAAGGTCCGGTATCTGCATCTGACCATCATGGAAGACAATCTTTTCTGTGCTGATCAGACGCCGGTGGGCCACATCGGCACTCATGGTTTCGAGCACGGTAAAGTTCGGGACGCAGGCGGCCAATTGTAAATTGGCGGCATTTGCGACAGGGCCGCTTGGATTATGAGGGCAGATGGCAATGTGGTTGGCCTCAGCCTGGGCAGCGATTTTTTTGACTTCCATAATTCCGCCGACGTGGCTGACATCCGGTTGGGCGAAATCCGCGCAGTGCAGCGCGAAGAATCGTTGATAATCCCACCGGCTATAGATGCGCTCCCCGGCTGCGATAGGAACGCGCACCCGGCGTTTGACCTCTGCTAAGGCTTCCAGGTTGTCGGGCGGAACTGGCTCCTCAAACCAATGGATATCATATTCCTCCAATGCACGGCCAATTCGCACCGCAGTGGTGACGTTAAACCGGCCATGGCCTTCGATCAGAATATCCACCTCAGGACCGACCGCAGCGACAACCGCCTCAATGCAGCGCATAGACTCGCGAAACTCCGTTTTACCAAGCTCCATGTACGCGGCGCCAAAAGGGTCCCACTTCAACCCGCGAAAACCGGCGGCCACAGCTTGCTTTGCTTTAGCTGCAAATTCTTCCGGCGTTTTGGCGGGAGCAAACCAGCCGTTTGCGTAGCAGGGCACCGCTGAGCGCACCTTGCCACCCAGAAGTTGATAAACAGGAACGCCCAAAGCTTTCCCTTTAATATCCCATAAAGCCATCTCCACTGCGGAAAGTGCGCTCATCAGCACGGGGCCTCCCCGCCAATAAACATCGCGATAAGTCTGATGCCAAATAGCCTCGATGTTGTGCGGATCAAGCCCGATCAATGTGCGTTCGAGCTCCTTTATGGCCTGGGCAACGGTTTGCTCCCGATACTCCAGTGTAGCTTCTCCCACCCCGTGCAGGCCGTCATCGGTCGTCACCTTAACGAACACCCAGTTAGTCCGGTAAGCGTGGCAAATGAGCGGTTTAATCCCAGATATCTTCATGAATTGATATGTCGATTGGTTTCAGTAGAAAAACAGCTAAGGCTCCTATTTTTTGGCTTCAGGTGGAAACGTTTCGGCGCGGAGCCTGTAGATTCTCTCTCCCATGCTGCGGCATGCGGCAACCGTTTCCGCATAGGGAGTGTCACAAATGTCCAGCAAACCGGTTTGGTAATTCTCTCCATCGAACCGTCCAGTGGCAGGTTGATCGTAGTATTGAAACCAGTGGGTGCCCACAATCGCAGGATTTCTTAACGCACTGGTCACGTAAGTGCGGTAGGCCCTCGCCCGATCCACATGATTTGCGACCATGACCAATCCGGATGGCTGCATCGGCGCATCCATCGTTGTAAAATGGAATTCGCCGATCAGGATCGGCCGGTCTAGATCGTGCGGCAGCTTTAAGTCCTCCACGCTCTGCGCGTAGCGGTTGATGCTTACCACATCGCAAAACCGGGCAGCAGCCTGCATAACCAGTGCGTTGCCGGAGTTGGCGAACCGGCATCCCAGATACAAGTGATTAGGTGCAGCCGCTTTGATCGCCTGTTTGCAGCCACGAAAGTACTCCTCGAGGTAACGCCTGCTGAATGCGGCAAAATCCTGCTTCATCCTGAGATTCATAACCGCAGGAGCGTTGGTAGAGATGGCCAGATCCTCCCAGCCAGAATAGGAAGCAGTCCATGCCTTGTTTAGAGCGGCAATGCTTGTGTATTGCTTCCGGAGTTGGGTCGTAAAGGCATTCTTTGCAGGCTGATTGGAAGGTGACCGCAACGTGGCTGCTGCCAGATGGTTCGAATCGCCCCAATTCAGCTCGTTATCTACGAAGAAGCCGACACACCACGGATCATTGGAAGAGTCACGCAGTTCATCGTTCAACGTTTTACCGATCAGTGCTCTCCAGCCTGGGTCGAATGGATCAGGCAACTTGCCCCAATTCCCTTCTGACCCCTGCAAGCGGAACTCCCTACGACCCAAAGGTGCGGAATACACAATCGCCGTGTAAGGAGTCTTTCGCATGTGATAGATCTCCGGGTCTGATGAGTTGGCTATGGTATTGAGCCCCCAACTCGACAATCGACGCTGCGCTTGAGCCGCATATCCTGAACGCCAACCGGGCCCGTATTTGCGAAACAGGTTCGCCTCCAGGAAATCATAGACCTCGTGATTATCGCGTCCCACGTAATAGCGGCGGGTGCTTTGCGGTTCGCGTCCGAAAAACGTCCCGAATTCTGAGTTCCTTTCCGGAAGGTGAAAGTAGTTTTCACGGTCAAGCAGCGGAGTGCCTCTGTATTCACTGCCAACGCGCACGCGGGTACCGACTCGCACCACACCATGGGACCAGAACAAGTTTCCCTCCGGGTCGATGAGCCACCAGGCTCCGTTGAGCTTTTCCACACGGAAGAAACCCGTTGCGGCCAGGCGCTGGCCCTGGGCCCAGCCTCCGTACTTGTTCCAACCGGCCACCCGCGTAGCCAACGAAAGGGTTTCCTCTTCGGCATGCTCTCGTTTCCTGAAATCTGCCGGAGAATGAATCTTGTTGGACCAATCCCGATGGGCATATTGACCGAACTGATCCACCAGAGGGAAGACTTTGGATGCTGGCCAATCTTCAAAAGGGGCGGGCGCGCCACACGCCCTGATCTCGCCGACTGCAAACTGGCCTGGTGCTCCGGGATCAGGAGTGAAAATGGAAATGCTTGATACGCTCCCTGCATCGACAGTCCCGCGCCGTACAAAATCCATCGGCTGTCCCACCATTGACAGGAACTTCCCTTCCATAGGTGACGCCTTCTTGTCCCCAAGCCAAACCTCCAGCAAAGCCGGCTCTTGTCCTGAGGACAGGCACACCTGAAAAGTGGCCCTGCGTATTTCCGTAGTTGCAAGGCTCTCAGTCGAAGCATCGTCAACTCGCAGAATGATGCGGAGATCATTAGTCCCAAGATTCCGGACAGGCACCACAAGCTTTGCGAAGTCAGTCAACCCGCTTTCCGAACGGGACAAATGAAATTTTAGCCCGGCCCTGCCCTTGCCGGGATTGAACTGTACTGTGAGCCACCCGGAGTTCATGGCGTTGCTCGTTGCATGGGTGAATTCCACCCGACCGGCGGGGATTGAGCGCCAATCGGCCACAGTTCGTGCGGGGCCATCGCCTGCAACTGCCCATTGCATGAGGCCGAGGAAACAAGCGAACAATCTCATGGCAAAACTCATAATATTACAACCATCGGCAATACCTATGATTTAACGGCAGTTTCCTGCAGCGGCAGCACCGGCTCGCGATAGCGATCCTTCTCAAACGTAAAGAACACGGCTGCGAGAACCGCAATCCCTCCAATCACGTAAGCCAGGGAGAGAAAGGAAAACCCTGCGCTCAACCCCAGCCCCTGGGGATAGATCTCACGGCACCTTCCCATCAACCAAGGCGATAACGAACCCGTCAGAAAAGCCAGCATCGTCATGACTCCAACAGCCGAGGCGCGATGTGCCGGAGCGATCACTTCAAAGAGAGCCGCGTGAGTGTTCGCCTCATACACCCCACGAAACAGGCCGAAAGCCGCCATAGCAACACATGCCGCACCCAGAGCATCGGCCCGCCCCATCAAGAAGATGATCGGCGCACCCAGCAGCATGGCGGTCCCCATCATCTGCGGACGAAACACAGGCCGGGCGATCG
Source organism: uncultured Verrucomicrobiota bacterium (assembly GCA_942493075.1). Lineage (GTDB taxonomy): Bacteria > Verrucomicrobiota > Verrucomicrobiia > Limisphaerales > UBA8199 > JBBQYD01. Next base: position 3,701,099 of record OW818681.1, read on the forward strand.
CAATTCGGTCCGATAGAAACCCGCCGATCATGATCCCCCCAAACGCTGCCAGGTGATGAAAGAACATGGCATATCCGCCAGCTTTGGTGAGATTAAGCTGAAACTTTTCCTGGAGGAAGACAGGCGCCCAAACGACGTAAGCATTGTTGACGAATACGATGGCGGTGAATCCCAGGGTTAAAAGCAGGGCGGTGCGCGAGCGGAACAATACCGCCAAAGCGCGCCAGACGGGCTCCCGCTGTTCTGCCCGGAGCGCAGGCTCACTGATCAAACGCCATGCCAGTATGGTTCCCAGCACAATCCCGCCGGCACCAAAAACATAGAATGCTGACCGCCATCCCCATCGTTCGGCTATGAATCCACCCAGGAAACCGCTGGCCATGACGCCGATATAGAGGGCAGCCTGGTGGACGGAAAGAGCGATGGCCCGGGTCTTCTTATGATGCGCAGCCAATAGCGGGTATGCAGCAGGTGCATAGAAAGACTCACCACCAGCGGTGGCCACGCTCCGAAAGGCGATGATCGCAACAAGGCCTCCGGCCAGACCGGTGCACATCGTTGCCGCACTCCAAAACAGAATGCTGCAAACGATGATCTTTTTGCGATTCCAAATGTCCCCCAGGTAACCCGCCACGGGCATCATCAAAGCCAGGACAAAGAACAGCACTGATCCGGCTAATCCAAGCTGGCTGTCGCTCAAGTGCAAATCGGTTTTGATCGCGCTCAGCACCACGCCAAAGATGGCTCGATCACCTTGATGGAAGAAAAAGGCGCAGGAAAGTAATGCCAGCAATTCCCATTTGTAACTGGGACGCTGCGCCTCGGATGGAACGGCGGGTTGAGAGTGCATCAGAGATCCACGTCAGCGGGCATGTGTTGAGCCGAACAACCTCCGTCAACCAGCAAGCGTGCTCCTGTAATATTGGCGGCATCACTCGAGGCCAGGAACAGAACGGCATGTCCTATGTCCTCAGGAAACGCCTCTATTCCGAGTGGAATGTTTGCTCGCCGCCTGGCGGCGTGCGCCGGATCCAGCTTGCGCCAGCGATCGCTATGAATATAGCCGGGGGCAACGGAGTTGACGCGAATCCTGTGAGGGGCCAGGTCCAGCGCCATGGAAAGAGTCATGGCGTCAATGGCGCCTTTGCTGGCCAGGTAAGCCGTTCGTTTGCGAATGGCACGTTTGGAGACGTTCGAAGCTATATTTACGATGCAGCCTCCTCCTGATTTCTTCATCAGCCGGGCCGCTTGCTGAGACACATGGAACGTTCCTACAAGATTCACGGCAACCACGGCCTCGAAAAAGGAAAGCTTCACGTCCAGCATGTCGGGCCCAACACCCAGGTGCGCGGCGTTGTTCACCAAAACATCGAGCCTCTTGGTGGATGTTTTCACTACATCAAACATTGCCTCGACCTGTTCGGGGACGCTGATGTCTGCGGGAATGCCAATGACCTTTCGCAAGCCACGCCGGCGCAGAGCAGTCAGTGCTCCCTCTACCAACTCATGGGTTACGTCGTTCAGAAACACCTTGGCCCCAGCCTTGGCAAACAAAGTGGCGATGCCCAATCCGGTGTTCTGACCGGCGCCGGTTACCAGGACGGTTTTTCGGTTAAAAGGAAGCGCGCGCGAGCTCACGAGAGCGAGCCTAGCCCAGGAGGAAGGGATGGCGCAATTGCCGGATTTCGTCATTGCCATTGCCGTTTAAGACAGCACCCTAATGGAATGAGACACCGCCAGCCGGCTAAAGCAATAGCCGTGTGCATCGATACGCGGGACGGCGCGGGACGCAACCGCTTGCATGGGGTATCCCGCTGCGTGCGCGCCCTGGGATGGCGCATGATGCTGGTCCGCCACAGTGGCAAGGAAGCGGCCCGTGAAGTAGCCAGGCTGAAGCCAGGCGGCATCATCGCCTACGTGGCCGATCCATCTTTGCTGAGCGTGGCGCGTGAGCTCTCAGTGCCACTCGTGGACACAGCGCTCGGGGAACTGGGTGTCGACATGAGTGTGAGCGTCGATAACCAGGCAGTGGGGCGGCTGGCGGCGGAGCACCTGATCGAGACAGGTTTAAAGCATTTCGGTTATTGTGGTGTCACGAGCCGTCTGGCATCCGAGCAGCGGCGTAAAGGTTTCGCCCGTTTCTTGAAACCCTGGCATTTGCACACCTTTGCCCAATCAGTGAGTGAAGGTGAAGCTCAGTTGGAACCACTGATGAAGTGGCTTGGGAACCTGCCGAAACCAGCGGGGCTGCTGGTTTTTGATGACAAGCTGGGAGAGCGCGTGCTTACGGCCTGCCGCTGGGCCGAGATTTCGGTACCCGACCAGGTGGCGGTGCTCGGCATTGGCGATGATGAATTAATGTGCGAGGTAAGCTGGCCGACTCTTTCCAGCATCCGGCTGCCAACAGCCCATTTGGGTTTTGAAGCCGCTTCAATGCTCGCATTGGCAATGTCGAAAAAGCCCGTTCCGGAGCTTCACCGCACAATACAACCGACCGGGGTCGTCGCCCGCGGCTCAACAGACATCGTGGCAGTCGAGGACCCGCTGGTCAGGTCCGCAGTGCGATTTATCCGGGCAGAGGTCGCGTCAGCGATAGGCGCTTCCCAAGTGGCGCAAGTCGTTGGAGTATCCACAAGGACACTTGACAGGCGGTTTCAGGCCGTGTTGAACCGCACGACGCATGAGGAAATCGTCCGCGTACGGATGCACAAGGCGCGAAGTTTACTTATTGATGGGGCACAACCCCTGGCCGAAGTTGCCAGCCGATGTGGTTATGCCAGCGCGGCAGCGTTCAGCCGCGCGTTCCACCAACACTGCGGGCAATGGCCCTCTGAATATGCTGCGGTGTTGGGCCAAGGATAAATCGACCGGTGGGCGGCGCTACCGTGACGGTGAATTTGTGGCAGCCTCTTCAAAACGGATCACTGTTTCTCCAGCCTTGGCGACGCCCAATCTGGCTCGAGCCAGGCGCTCAACTGCTTTGGGGTCAGATCGAAGCGCTTCAATTGAGGTTTTCAACTGACGGGAGGTGTCTTCCGCGTGTGCAATTTCCTGGTCGAGCGTCATCATGCGCTTGCGCATTCGCTCATTCTTTTGAATCAAAGGCATATACCACACCGCGACGCCCAGAAGCGTGGCGAGGAAGAGCAGGAAAACGACGACTTTCGTCAATTTGGCCCAAATGCCCAGATCGACATTCATGTGAGCATTTAACCACAGTTGTGGCTGGCGAAAAGGAAGAAATCACTGGAGCCGAACTTCAGTTCCTTTCCAGTCGGTTGATCCTCATTTAGTTACCCTTCTGAACTCCTTCAACGTCCCGTCCGGACTGAACATCAAGCGCAGAAAATAGTCAGGGGTATTATACGTATCGATGAAAGGGCTGTAGGCAGGACCGTATGACCAGGGGTAATACCCATAAGGCACCGGGGCATAGGCATAGGTGCGTCCCCGGTAAGTCATCCACTCCGCCACTGTGCTGCCATCCTGAAGCTTGGCCTGCTTATCCGGCGGTCCGTAGTCCATCACAGCCTGGTCAAATGTGTAGCTACCCACACGGCTTGACCAATCGACCTTGGTGGTCGCGCAACCGGTAAGCAGAATTAACAGAAAAGCTCCCGCGATCCAGCGTGGAAACTTTATAACATAAGCATCCATAGGCACAACTTAGCTGGCGGCGGCCTGAAAGCAACAAGCACCATAGGGGGGACAACTGGTTCACTTGAGTTAATGACGCTTGCCAAAAACTGTAGTCGGCGCGCTACACTGGGTTGCATCAAAAAAACGGACTGAGCCGGTTAGCCATCTGTTCAAGACAGCTTATGTAACAAACATGAGCTCGGTATATTATTTTGCATTGTAACTCGGAGCGGAAGCGGCAAGATTACTGGAATGCTGAAGGGTTTGTTTTTACTCTTTGAACCGCTATCCTGCTGGGAAGATGTTTATCATGCCCGCCCCAAGTGGGCGCGCGTGCTATTTGTAGGAGTCCTGCCAGTGCTGGTGCTATCGCTGATTGCTGAATGCTTCCACCTGGTTCGCTATGGCAAATGGCAAGACGTCATTGGCCATCAACGCATTTTCACACTCAACGAGGCCATCGTCCTCGGCGCGGCTCAACTGATCATCTGGCTTCTGTTCATTGTGCTCTCGGCCAGACTGGTTCAAGCCCTTACTCAGACGTTTCACACGCGTGGCAGTTACGAGCAGGCCTTGTCTGTGGTAGGCTATAGCCTGGCTCCCATGTTTGTCCTTCAGCTTTTTAACGCCCTGCCGTTTGTCTCATTCTGGATAACGTTCAGCATAGGCATTCTCTTTACCATTCGGGCTATGTATCACGGTTTACCACGCATCATGGACCCTGATCCCATTCACACGTTCGGCCTGTTTCTCACCAGTTCAATGTTCGTTGCCATTGGTGGTGCGATCGTGCGGTTTGTTGGCTGGTGGTACTACCGGGGCCACATCCGCAACCTCGATGAAGTTATCACCTCGCTAGCCTCTCAACTGCCTTTTTGACAACCCAACCGGAAGCTTCCAGTGCCTTTGTTGCCTCGGGTTCTGTGCTTCCTGCCAATTGTGCTGTAATGCGTGCGGCTCTCGCCCGCAGTTTCACATTGGAGGGGTTCAGATCGACCATTAGATTGCTCATCACCTTGCCCAGGCGCGCCATGGCTAGGGTAGTGAACATATTTAGAAGGAGCTTGGTCGCCGTGCCCGCTTTTAGCCGCGTTGAGCCCGTGAGGACCTCCGGTCCAAGGTCCACTGCCAGCAGGATGTCCGGTCGCAGTTCTGTGGGGATTTGCAGGTTAGGGTTGAAGCATACCATGACGGTGGCAGCCCCTTGCCTTCCAGCCTGTTGAAGAGCCCCCCACACGAAGGGAGTGGTGCCGCTCGCAGCGATCCCGACAACCACGTCGCGACGGTTGCAGTTGCGCGATTGAATCTCCTTCGCACCTCCTGCAAAGTCATCCTCCGCACCCTCGACGGCGTAACGCAGCGCGCGCTCGCCTCCGGCTATAATCCCTTGCACCTGGTCGGGCTCGCTTTTAAATGTCGGCGGGCACTCACTGGCATCCAGCACACCGAGCCGGCCACTAGTGCCTGCTCCTATGTAGAAAAGCCGCCCTCCACTCTTCAGAGCATTCGAGATCCGGGTTACAACCCGCGCGATCTTGCCCCGATGCTTCAGCAACTCACGCGTGACTCGTGCTTCCTCGGTCAGCATCAATTCCACGGCTGATACCGCGCTCATGCGGTCCAGCTTCATGGAGCGGGGATTGCGCAGTTCAGTGGGCGAAAGCCCGCGGGATGTCACCCGGGGAATATCGGGTGTGGAAACACGAGTGGGTGGTGATTTGCGCGCCGGTTTTCGATTCACCCCCGCATCATCCCGGACTGACGGCCTTTTTCCAAGCGTGAATGAGCCAGGTCTGCCAAGGCCGCCAAGGCCTATGCCGGGCGCATTTTTTCAATCTTGAGGCGCTTCATTTTCGAGACGAGGGTGGTCGGCTTAACTTGCAGCAAGGCCGCAGCACCGTCTTTGCCATACACCTTCCAGTTGGTGCGCTGGAGTGCTGCGGAGACAATCTCGCGTTCGCGAACCTCAAGCTCGTCCAGCGACAAGCGGTCCTCCTTGGATTCTGGGTTGACGGGAACCATGACATGTGGATGTGACTTCCCATTGGTCTGGTGGTCATGAGGCAGATCGAAGTGGAGCATCCCACCCCGCGCCAGGATCACCGCGCGTTCTATCACATTCTGGAGCTCACGCACGTTACCCGGCCAGCTATAGCCCTGCAGTTCCTGAACCTGCATGCGGGTTAGTCTTGGCGGATGCTGTACGCCCAGGCGCAGCGCCGATTGCTTGATAAAATGCTCCGCCAACTCAGCAACGTCTTCCAACCGCTCGCGCAAAGGTGGCACCTGAATTGGGAACACACTAAGCCGGTAATATAAATCCAGCCGAAACCTCCCAGCCTTTGCTTCCGTCAGCAAATCCCGGTTGGTGGCCGTTACCAACCGCACATTCACTGTTCGCGTGCGCTCATCCCCTACCCTTTCGAACTGCCCTTCCTGCAATACCCGCAATAGTTTGCTCTGCGATTCCAGCGGGATCTCTCCAACCTCATCCAGGAAGAGCGTTCCATTATCAGCCAATTCGAACCGGCCAACCCGATCCTTCAAGGCACCGGTGAATGCCCCACGAACATGACCAAAGAACTCGCTTTCGAACAACTCCTTTGGAATAGACGCGCAATTCACACGAACCATCGAGCGATCGCGGCGCCCGCTCAGATCATGGATTGCCCGGGCGATCAGTTCTTTACCGGAGCCAGACTCGCCCAGGATCATGACGTTCGCCTCGGTAGGCGCTACGGTGGCCACTTGGGAAAGGATGTTCTGCAATCCAAGGCTGTGTCCGATGATATTTCCGAAACTGGCGCGAAATTCGTCCTGGAGGAACTCGTTTTCAAACTCGAGATTCTTTTGTCGAGCAATACAACTCAAGGCGACTACCCGGCCAACCACTTCGCCCTGCCGGTTGCGGTAAGGCGTGGATTTTACAAACATCCAGTGCAGCCTGCCGTCCTTGCGTTTCAGCTCGTAATCAAAACAGCGAGGCTGGTGGTTAAGCGGATCCTCAGGCTCACAATTTCCTAATTGGGAATCGGGCCGGAGCAAACAAGGGGTCTGCCCCAGAAGTTCCTCTGGGGTGTATCCCGTAAAATCATAGACCAGACGGTTGGCGTACATGATCCGGCAATCACGATCCAGAACCATCACCGCTTCCGAAAGGCTTTCGAGAGCGGCCCGGTAGAAAGTTTCGGTATCCAGCACCACTGGTTGAAAACCTGCCCCGGTGTCCCGCAATGCAACAACTGAGTTCACGGAATCCAAGATGGCTCAAGCGACCTTGTCGCGCAACGCTTAGACGTTGTAATCGCAACTTTATCTCGTGGATCACGATTGCTCGTGCAATGTAGGATAAGTTTACACTCTGTCCTCTATTCACGTAACTTACTTTCTCTGAGCAGCATGCCAAAATAACTCCAAGCCGTTCGGATTTCAGGAACATTGGCACGACTTAAGCCTCTACATCTTTTCAATGGCTAATGCCATGGAGAAGCCGGGCCAATGTTTCACACTGTCTATGGAAACGCCGTTTCCTAAGCGTGAAGTGTTTTCCCGGGTTTCAGTCCTGTGAACGGCTCCTGGTTCGTCTTAATGACAACGGAGCGCCGCAGGTGAGCCGGATAAAGGCAGGGATCGAGAGCCTCTGCCCGCCAAAGACATTATGAAATGGAAACTGACATCGATTTTTGTGATAGCTGGGACAGCCGCCCTCGCGATTGTCGCTTTGGGCTTCCGCGCCGCTGACAAACAAGCCCCGGCTCAGCAACCTCAGGCTCCTCCAGTCACGGTTGCACCGGTGGAGATTCAACAAATCGTAGAAATGGATGAGTTCACCGGGCGAATCGAGCCGCTGGAAACAGTAGAGGTTCGTCCACGAGTTTCGGGTTACATTCAGAGTGTGCGGTTCCAATCTGGGCAACTGGTCCAGAAGGGTGACGTCCTGTTCGAAATTGATCCGCGATGGCATCAGGCCGCGGTGGACCAGCGGGAAGCTGAAATGGAGCAAGCGCGAGTCAGGCTTAAGCTGGCTGGAAGCGAGATGGAACGCAGCGCTCCACTTCTCACCAACAGGGCCATATCGGTCGAGGAAGCCGAGGCTCGTCAAGCCCGCCATCAGGAAGCTAAGGCAAGCCTTTTGGCGGCTGATGCGGCTCTGGATGCGGCTCGACTGGACCTTGATTACACCCAGGTCAAAGCTCCGATCAGTGGGCGGGTGAGCCGGGCGTTGCTGACTGCGGGTAACTATATCAACGGCGTTGCGGGAGCGGCTACCCTGCTTACCACTATCGTGACCGTTGACCCTGTTTACGTTTATGCCGATCTGGATGAGAACTCGTTCCTTAGATTCAACTCGCTCGTGAGCCAGGGAAAAATCCAGAGGGATGAAGAAGGGCGCATCCCGGTTGAGATGCAGCTCGCGGATGAATCCGACTTTCCTCACCGTGGCTATATCGAGTCACTCAACAACAGGCTCGATGCGGAGACTGGCAGCATTCTGTTGCGTGCGGTGTTCGCAGGCCAGAACGGACGCCTGGTCCCGGGGCTGTTTGCACGAATCCGGATACCGCTCAGTGAGCGTTACCCTGCCTTGCTGGTGGATGAGCGTGCGATTGGAACAGACCAGGCACAGAAATTTGTACTCACCGTCACGTCGTCCAACACGGTCGCCTATCAATCGGTGAAACTGGGTCCCGTTATCGCAGGCAAACGCATAGTCCGCTCGGGACTGGCGCCCGGCGCGGCGGTGGTGGTCAACGGCATGCAGCGGGTGCGCCCCGGTATGGCGGTAGCCCCACAGACGCAGGTGGCGGAAAAGTCACCGGCCACCAGCGGGGCACTGGCTCGACGTTAATCACTTAACCAAACCTGCGGAACAATCCCCCGGGGCTCTTGTGAGCCCCGGGGGAACTGGAAGTTATTGCCAAAACACTATGAATTTCTCGCATTTTTTCATACGCCGCCCGATTTTTGCGGGCGTGCTCTCGATCCTGGTTTTCACCGTCGGGTTGATCGCGATGTTCCGCCTGCCGATTAGCGAATACCCCGAGGTCGTTCCGCCCACCATCGTAGTGCGGGCCAGCTATCCGGGGGCGAACCCCAAGACGATCGCTGAGACAGTAGCCTCCCCGCTGGAGCAAGCCGTGAACGGGGTTGAAAACTCCATCTACATGTTTTCACAAGCGACTCCCGATGGAGTCATGACGCTGACGGTCACATTCAAGCTGGGAACCGATGTTGATAAGGCCCAGGTGCAGGTGCAGAACCGCGTTTCTCAGGCCCTGCCCAAGTTGCCGGAAGCCGTTCGCCGCCTCGGCGTAAACACGACAAAACAGTCACCAGATCTCACGCTGGTTGTTCACTTGTTCTCTCCCAACGGACGCTATGACGAGGTTTATGTGCGCAATTACGCCACCCTTCAGGTCAAGGACGTGCTCGCCCGCCTGCCCGGGGCCGGGGAGGTGCGCGTTTTTGGTTCGGGCGATTATGCGATGCGAATCTGGCTTAACCCGTCGCAACTGGCTGCTCGTAATCTGACTGCCAGCGACGTCGTAGCCGCCCTTCGGGAGCAAAACGTGGAGGTGGCAGCCGGGGCCGTTGGACAACAACCCGCTAAAGATCCGGTCGCCTTCGAGCTGCAGATCAATGCAAAAGGCCGGCTAGTGACGCCGGAAGAATTCAGCCACGCCATCCTGAAGGTGGGGCCGCATGGTGAGAAGACACTATTGAAGGATGTCGCCCGGGTTGAACTCAGCGCCGATAGCTACGCCTTGCGCTCCCTGTTAAATAATAAAACAGCCGTGGCCCTGCCGATCTTCCAGTCGCCCGGCGCGAACGCGTTGCAACTGTCCAGTGACGCTCGGCGAACCATGGAGGAATTGAAGAAGGGGTTTCCAGACGGGCTGGATTACGATGTTGTTTACGATCCGACCGTCTTCGTACGTCACTCGATTACGGCGGTTGTCCACACGCTAGCGGAGGCGGTGCTGCTGGTGGTGCTTGTGGTCATTCTGTTTTTACAGACCTGGCGAGCATCCATTATTCCTTTAGCAGCCGTTCCGGTTTCATTAGTCGGAACGTTCGCGGTCATGCTCGCGCTTGGGTTCTCAATCAACAACCTCTCACTATTTGGCCTGGTTCTTGCCATTGGTATTGTTGTCGATGACGCGATCGTGGTGGTTGAAAACGTGGAGCGTAACATCGCGTTGGGCTTATCGCCATTGGAGGCATCCAGGCAGGCGATGCGCGAGGTAACCGGGCCTATTATCGCAACAGCGCTCGTGTTGTGTGCGGTGTTCGTGCCGACGGCATTCATCAGCGGGTTGACGGGCCAGTTCTACAAGCAATTTGCGATCACCATTGCGATATCGACGGTGATCTCGGCATTCAACTCACTGACGCTATCACCGGCATTATGTGCGGTGCTGCTTAAAGCGCACGGTGCGCCCCAGGACTGGTTCGCCCGAATGATGCAGAAGGGCCTGGGCTGGTTCTTCCGGCCATTCAACCGTGCGTTTGCATGGGCAGGAGATCGCTATTCCGCTGCGGTTGCCACAGTGTTACGCAAGAGCGCGATCGCCCTGGTCGTCTATGGTGGACTGGTCGTCCTCACCGCGTGGGGATTCCGCCAGGTGCCGACTGGCTTCGTCCCGACCCAGGATAAACAATACCTTGTTGCATTCACACAGCTTCCGGATGCCGCATCTCTGGATCGGACGGAAGCTGTGATACGCCGGATGTCTGAAATCGGACTGCAGCAACCGGGGGTTAAGAGCGCAGTTGCCTTTCCAGGCCTAAGCATTAGCGGATTCAGCGCCGCGCCAAACGCGGGGATCGTCTTCTTCGCGCTCAAACCATTCGAGGAGCGCACAACTGAAGAGCTCAGCGGACCGGCCATCACGGCAGCGCTGAATCAAAAGTTTTCCACCATACAGGAGGCTTTTGTCCTGGCCGTTCCACCTCCTCCGGTTCAAGGCCTGGGAACCATCGGTGGTTTCAAGTTATACCTGGAGGACCGGGCCGACCTTGGATATGACGCGCTTTACCAGCATCTCCAAACCGTCCTGGGTAAAAGCCACGAAACACCGGGGCTCGGCAATGTGTTTTCGACCTTCACCGTGAACGTGCCGCAACTCTCTGCGGAGATCGATCGTGTGAAAGCCAAGCAGCAGGGAGTGCCCTTGCAGAATCTCTTTGAGACCATGCAGGTGTATCTCGGCTCTTTGTACGTGAACGATTTTAACCGGTTCGGGCGCACCTACCAGGTGATTGCACAGGCCGACGCCCCTTTCAGGGATCGAGCCGAAGATATCACTCGCCTCAAAACCCGGAACGCAACGGGACAAATGGTGCCGCTAGGTGCCTTGCTTAAGGTCACGGAAACTCACGGACCTGACCGTGCGATGCGTTACAACGGTTACCCGGCAGCCGAAATCAATGGCAGCCCGGCACCAGGCTTCAGCTCGGGTCAGGCTGAAGCGCTCATGGCGCGCACGCTGAACGAAACAATGCCCAAAGGAATGACCTTTGAGTGGACCGATCTGACCTATCAGAAGATCATCGCCGGAAACACGGCCCTGTATGTGTATCCCCTGTGCATCCTCCTCGTGTTCCTGGTGCTCGCGGCGCAGTACGAGAGTTTCCGCTTGCCGCTGGCGATTATCCTCATTGTGCCGATGTGCTTGCTCTTCGCGATGGCGGGTGTTTGGCTAGCCAAGAGCGATAACAACATTTTCACCCAGATCGGGCTAATCGTGCTGGTTGGGCTTGCCTGCAAGAACGCGATTCTAATTGTCGAATTCGCCAAGCACAAACAAGACGAAGGCCTCTCCCCTTTCAAAGCTGCCATCGAAGCGAGCCGTCTTCGGTTGCGTCCGATTCTCATGACGTCCATCGCTTTTATCGCAGGTGTGTTTCCGCTGGTGACCTCACATGGAGCCGGCTCGGAAATGCGCCGGGCCATGGGTGTGGCCGTCTTCGCAGGAATGATCGGTGTGACGTTGTTCGGTTTGCTCCTTACCCCGGTGTTCTACGTTGTGCTGATGAAATTAGGACTTAAGAAGGCACCTGCTCCGGCTGTCGAGCCGGAGACAGGCATCAATCCCGCTACCGCACTGTGACAATGAAGACTGTACTTTTCACCCTGGCTGCCTTGGTTTTCACGCCTTTCCTGGTGTGGGCTGGAATTCTCACGGTGGGTCCTGATTATCATGCTCCCACCAATCAGCCTCCCGCAGCGTACAAAGAGGTCGAGCATGGAAATTGGAAAGAGGGGAGGCCGTTGGATACGGTGGCGAAAGGTAACTGGTGGGAGATCTTTGGCGATCCGATGCTGAACAGTCTGGAGGATCGTGCCCTGCGCGAGAACCAGAGCCTAAAAGCCTCCGTTGCACGCGTCCAACAGGCACGAGCCGTGGCCCGGGTGGCCCGGGCAGATTTGCTCCCCTCGTTGAGCCTGGCACCCAGCTATTCGCGCCAGCGCTATTCCGAAAACCAGGTGCCCGGGTTCGGTGGAGTCACCGCCGACACCTTCAGCACCCCGGTTGATCTCAGCTATGAGGTTGATCTTTGGGGCCGAGTTCGCCGTGGGTTCGAAAGCGCACGATCTGAAGCCCAGGCAAGCTTGGCCGATCATTATAATGTGCTTCTTGCGCTCCAAGCCGATGTAGCACAGAACTACTTCAAACTGCGAGCACTCGACCTCGAGATTGGGCAGCTTGAAGCTACCGTGGGACTTCGCCACGAGCAGGTCCGGCTGGTTCGAAGCCGACTGGAGGGAGGCATTGGAAACGAGCTGGATATTGCTCGCGCCGAAACCGAACTAGCGACAACCCAGTCCGAGACGGCGGCCCTCGCGCGGCAACGCAGCGAATTGGAGAACGCCCTTGCGATCTTGTTGGGCGAAAACCCTTCCGTCTTCAAATTGTCGTCAGTGGCGAACTGGAGTCCAATGCCTCCAAACGTCCCGGCGGGGCTGCCCTCGGATCTACTGGAACGACGACCGGATGTATCGCAGGCGGAAAGACGCTTAGCCGCTGCCAACGCCCGGATCGGCGTGGCGAAGGCCGCCTTCTTTCCTGTGTTGAGCCTGACAGCGAGCGGCGGTTATCTGAGCGCGGAAGCTGAAACGCTCTTCAATTGGAGCAGTCACACCTGGTCACTGGGGCCCAGCCTATCGCTTCCCATCTTTTCTGGAGGACGTAACAAGGCCAATTACCGCAGATCGCAGGCGGCATTCGCCGAGCAGGCGGCTGTCTTTCGCGAGCAAGTATTGCGTGCGTTTGGGGACGTTGAAAACAGTCTGGCTGCCATTCGCTATTTGTCTGAGCAGTTCACGGCACAGGAACGAGCGACCAGCCATTCTCAACGGGCGGCTGACTTCGCAACCCAGCGCTATCAGTCCGGCATCGTCGGCTATCTGGAAGTCGTGGACGCCAACCGGGAAGCATTGCAGGCCCAGCGTGGATCCGCGCGCCTGGTCGGACAAAGGCTTAACGCCACGGTGCAACTTATCAAAGCTCTCGGCGGAGGCTGGGAGACTCATCTTCTGGTCACCTCCACTAAATCAAAGAAGCGGACTTAACCGCCTTTTGGGAAGAAGGATTATGAAAGAACGAATCACACTTCGATTCAACTCGCCTGTCTATGCAGCCATGCTTGGACTGGAAAAATGCGTCAACAACTTCGACGGGCTCGACAGCTCCTTGCTGCACCTGGTCAAAATGCGCGCCTCGCAGATCAATGGATGCGCGTATTGTCTGGATATGCATTCCAAGGACGCACGGGCTGAAGGTGAGACTGAGCAGCGCCTGTATTGTTTGCCGGCATGGCGCGAAACAGATTTCTATACGGAGCGTGAACGCGCCGCACTGGCATGGACCGAGGCGGTCACAAGCATCTCGACGCAGCATGTCTCGGATGAACTATTCCAGGAGGCGCGAAAGCATTTCTCGGAGGACGAGTTGGCGCACCTAACCCTGGCGGTCGTTGCGATCAATGGCTGGAACCGCTTTGCCATCGCATTCCACAAGGAAGCCGGAACCTACGCACCCTCGGCCCGGAGAGTTCGTGAGCCGGTTCAAGCCTGAGGAAACATCGCAGTCCGCCGCGCCGGGCGCTGGAGGTTCACGCCAGCGTCCAGCCAGCGTTCTACTTTTCTGCGATTGGCGCCATCAGGGTGTGGTTCAAACTCAGGATTGTGCGATTGTTATCCACCCCCGATTTCTTGAATCCCTGAAATTTCTCGATTTCCTCGGGGCTTAAAAACGAAGTCCCGCGCTCTGCCACCGCCTGGTAAATCGTTTCAAGCAGCTTCACGCTCCGCTCAGCGTCCTGCTCGAAAGCGATGTTCCTAAAGTTTAATGTTGGCACGAGCTGGTAATCGGCAGGCAGCCCTGCCGCGGCAATAGCCTTCTCTGCTTCCTCCTGCAACAACTGCTCCAACTGCTTGGCTTTTTCCGCCTTCCCCTCCTCCGCCCCGGTGAGCTGACCTCTAAACTGTTCCACCGTTAGCCGGCTGAGTATTTTCTTCGTATACTCCTGGTAATCCTCCACAGCCTCAGTTCCAAGCAAGCTGGCGACCTGCTGCTGCAGAGCCGCCTCCTGAGCCTTGAATACGCCATCCGCCTGTTCCGGTGTCAGTTTATCACGCAACACGGTTGTAACGTTTCCCACATTCAGCATGATGTGGTCCGCAAGAATATCATTGAGCTGTTCTGTCTGCTCGGGATTGAGTTTTTGATTCTTACAAAATCCACGATAGACGATTCCCATTCCCATCTTCTGCTGGTCGCGTAAAAGCTTTGTGGCTTTAGGATCAGAAGTCAGCTTGCTGACTGCGCTGCTTGATCCCATGGCCACGTTTTCCTGGCGCAACCGGCCAACCTCACCACGCAGTTTCAGCACCTCTCCCGGGTTTTTCTTCAATGTGGAATTCTCAGCGAGAAGTGCAGCCACAGCATTGGTCGCCTTGTCGCGTTCGCTCTGGAGCTGCTGCACCTGATTGCTCAACCCGGCGTGTTGCTCATGAGCGATCCGCAGTTCTTGAACTTCGTGACGCAAGTCCGCTGCTTGTTTGGTCTGATAGACACCGGTCAAAACGGCCCCGGACACCACTGTTCCAATCACTACCTTTTGTAGAGTTGTCATAACTATTGCCTTGCTGGCAGCCATAATGGCTGGTGTTGATAAACATGCTGACGCCGCCACCGCAGTTATCGAACCGGTGACAACCGCCATACTCAGGCCGGCTGGCGCCGCCTGGATGGCTTGGGTTGAAAGCAGCGCAGCCAATGCACTGGTCCCGACAGATACTTGCCGCTTCGAACAGAACTCCCGCAAGCGCTCCAGTGCCCGGCTCACCCGCTTTTGCGCAGCATCTTCATTGATCCCAATCGCTTCTCCGACTTCCCTCAACGATTTGTTCTCAAAGAAACGGAGAATGATGGCTGTGCGATCACTCTCGTCGAGGGTATGCATCGCCTCGTCGAGCAACGGTTCGATTTGCGTCCATTCCGCGCAATCTTGATGAAGTTCACTCATCTGAAATGCAATTTGTTCCCGTGCCTGCCTTCGCGCTTCCCGTCGCACCAGATCGATGGCTGCCAATCGTGTGACATGATAAAGCCACGCGCTCAGTACTGTGCCGGGCTTTAGCGTCGAAGCTTTCTGGGCAAGGTTGGTGAAGACCGTTTGGCAGACCTCCTCGGCCAGTTCTCGCGAGCGGACCTGCCGCAGCGCCGCCGAATACACGAGGTCCAAGTGCCGGTTTACCAGGGCCGTGAACGCGTCTTGCGACTGTTCGCGCGTGAATAGCCCAAGCAGATCCAGATCGTTCTCCGTCATTACATCAGAATACCGTCACCGCCCCCGGAATTCCGACAATCTTTTTTCACCCCAGCCAGTTCCACTTGGCAAACCTTCCAACCTCACCTACAAGTGATCCATGCTTGAGGACACCATTGCGGCCATTGCGACTCCGATCGGCGAGGGTGGGTTGGCGGTCATCCGCCTTTCCGGCCCCGCCGCGTTGCATGTTGCAGACCAATGTTTTGTATCCGCAGCGGTCTCACCTAAGCCCCTCAGCGAAGTGCCTTCCCATACGCTTCATTTCGGACGAATCATCCAAAGCGGCCGGGTGATTGACGAAGTTATGGCCGCAGTCATGCGCGCCCCGCGCACTTTTACCAGGGAGGATGTGGTTGAGATCTCCTGTCATGGTGGTGTGCTTCCCGCTAAACTCATTCTAGACGCTCTTTTGGGCGCTGGTGCGCGACTGGCCCATCCAGGTGAGTTTACCCGGCGCGCCTTTCTAAACGGGCGAATCGATCTGGCCCAGGCCGAAGCTGTTGCCGATATCATCCACGCACGCACAGAATTGTCCCTCCAGGCAGCAACCGAGCAGTTGGCTGGCAGGCTCTCGAAAAAGATCAATCTCCTCCGGGACCAGGTAATGGATGTTTTGGCACATGTCGAAGCTCACATCGATTTTCCCGAAGAAGACATAGCGCCGAACACCCGAGAGGAAATCGTCCGGCGGTTGCGCGAGGGGCTGGAGTTCGTGCGGCAACTCATCCAAGGGGCGACTGAAGGACAGGTGCTCCGTCAGGGGGTCCGAGCCGCGATCGTGGGCCGTCCGAATGCGGGTAAATCCAGCTTGCTGAACCAACTTCTGGGACGGGATCGCGCAATCGTTTCTGCCATCCCCGGAACCACGCGAGATACGATTGAAGAGACCGCGAACATCCGCGGACTACCCGTGATTTTTATTGATACCGCCGGGCTCCGGGATGCCCAGGATAGCCTTGAACAGGAGGGCATTCGGCGCAGTCATCGATCCCTGCAATCCGCAGAAATCATCATCCACGTTTTGGATGCGGCATGTGTAACGGATCACGAAAAACTGCCGGAGATTCCCGCGACTCGCAAAATCATTGTGCGGAATAAGATAGATTTGTTAGCTTCTCCATGTCCACCCGCGCAGGAATCTACGCTCGACGTCTCCTGTGTCACGGGGGAAGGCATTGAAGCATTAAAGGATCGTATCCGCGACACCGTTTGGAGCGGCCGAATCAAGGCGGACATGGCCGAGGCGATGATCAACTCGCGTCACCGGGATGGGTTGATCCGGGCCAGTCAGGCATTAGAGCAGAGTGCGACAGCGTTGGAGCAGGCTACGCCGCTGGAAATGGCGGCGATGGACCTCCGAATTGCAGCGGATTCCATAGGGGAAATCGTCGGTAAAACCACTACCGAAGACCTCTTGGATCGCATCTTTAGTCAGTTTTGCATTGGCAAGTAACGAGGGAAGTGCTTTGACACGCAAAGGCGTTTGGGCCAACTTCCGACCGATTGCGGGTATTGGCAATCCCTCCCGCACCTGATACAAGGACAACTTTTAAATGGGTAAGTCACTGATAATTGCAGAGAAACCGTCCGTCGCGAATGATATAGCCCGAGCGCTAGGCGGTTTCAAAACGTCGGATGGATATGCGGAGAACGATCATTATGTGATCGCTTCAGCCGTGGGCCATCTGTTGGAACTGGCCGTCCCTGAGGGTGTCGAACCCAAGAAGGGCAAGTGGTCGTTTGCCAGCCTGCCGGTGATTCCACCCCACTTCGAACTCCAGCCTCTGGAGAAGACTCAAGCCAAGCTCAAGCTCCTGGCAAAGTTGGTTAAGCGCAAGGATGTGGACGGGCTCATCAACGCATGCGACGCAGGCCGCGAGGGCGAGCTCATCTTTCGTAACATCGTCCGGTTTACGAAAGCAAAGCAGCCCATCAAACGGCTCTGGCTGCAATCCATGACCCCGACCGCCATTCGCGATGGCTTCACCCGCCTTCGCGATGACCAGGACATGCTGCCCCTGGCTGATGCTGCCATTTCTCGTTCCGAAGCCGACTGGCTCGTGGGCATCAATGGCACCCGTGCCATGACGGCGTTCAATTCCAAATCCGGCGGCTTCTTTAAGACGACGGTTGGCCGCGTGCAAACCCCGACGCTTGCCGTCGTGGTCGAGCGGGAACACAAAGTCCGCATCCACAAGCCAAAGGACTATTGGGAACTCAACGCCACTTTTGGCGCGCAAGCTGGAAATTATCCTGGACGCTGGTTCGACGAGAAATTCGTCAAACCGGAGAAGGATACCGATGTTGACGCCAAGCCAGAACGGATCTGGAGCGTGCAGCAGGCTGAAAGCATTCGCAACAAATGCCTGGGCAAGCCAGGGATTGTGGAGAAAGAGGAGTCGAAACCGAGCACACAGCTCTCTCCCCTGCTCTTCGATTTGACCAGCTTGCAGCGAGAGGCCAATGGTCGGTTCGGTTTTAGCGCATCAACGACGCTCAAGATTGCCCAGGCACTCTATGAACGGCACAAGGTTCTCACGTATCCGAGAACGGACTCCCGGGCGCTGCCTGAGGATTACCAGGCAACGGTCAAAAACACCCTGGCTACGCTGTCTCAAACGGGCTACTCGCAGTTTGCTGATACGATTCTGAACCAAGGCTGGGTGCGTCCGAACAAGCGGATCTTTAACAACGCCAAGGTATCTGATCACTTTGCCATCATTCCTACGACGGAAACGCCAAGGAATCTTTCAGAAGTAGAACAGAAGGTTTACGATTTCGTTACCAGGCGATTCCTGGCGGTTTTCTACCCGGCAGCCGAGTTTCTTGAAACGAATCGGGTGACCCGAGTCGAAGGTGAACCCTTCAAGAGCACAGGTAAAGTGCTGCAATCTCCCGGCTGGCTGACCGTCTATGGGAAGGAAGCACAGACAGACGACACACCTACTTTGACACCAGTCAAAACCGGTGAAAGCGTCAAGACGGAGGCTATCGATTTGAAAGCCAGCCAAACCAAGCCGCCACCGCGCTTTACCGAAGCGACGCTGCTCAGTGCAATGGAGGGCGCAGGCAAACTCGTGGAGGACGAGGATTTGAGGGAAGCGATGAGCGAGAAAGGCCTCGGCACACCTGCCACTCGTGCTGCGATTATCGAGGGCCTGATCTCCGAGGAATACATGGTGCGGCAGGGCAAAGAATTGCAGGCCACCGCCAAGGCTTTCTCATTGATGGAATTGTTGAACGGCTTGAGTATAGCGGAACTGACGAAACCGGAGCTCACGGGAGATTGGGAGTTTCAGTTGCGGCAGGTTCAGAGAAAACTCAAGAGCCGCACAGAGTTCATGCAAGGCATCCAGGATCTCACACGTCGTATCGTAGCGGCTGCGAAACAGTTCGAGCATGACACGATTCCGGGCGATTTCGGCGTGCTCAAGGTCCCCTGCCCGAAATGCGGAGGTGAAGTGCATGAACGCTATCGCGAGTTCAAATGCGTAAACGATAAGTGTGATTTCTCCGTCCGGAAGACGCTCTCGGGCCGCATTTTTGATTACAGCGAGATTGAACAATTGATCCGCGAACGCCAGATCGGACCGCTCCAGGGTTTCCGCAGCAAGTTGGGACGTCCCTTTGCCGCTGTCATCAAGCTTACTCCCGAGTACAAGCTCGAATTTGATTTTGGTGAAGATCAAAAAGGCGAGAAAGCCCAGGAGATGGATTTCTCCGGCCAGGAACCGCTGGGCACCTGCCCCAAATGCAAAGCCCGGGTCTTTGAAGGTTCCATGAACTACATCTGTGAGAAGGGGGATTTCAAGACGGGCAAAATCATTTTGCAGCGTCCGATTGAGAAAGAGCAGGTTCAGAAGCTTCTGGCCAGCGGGAAGACCGATCTGCTGGATAAGTTCATCTCCAAGAAGGGGCGTCCCTTCAAGGCTTACCTGGTTTTGAACGAGAAAGGCGTCGGTTTCGAGTTTGAGCCACGGGTTGCGCGTCCTGGTGCCAAGACCAAGAACGCGGCTCCGAAGGAGAAGATCGATTTCACCGGGCTCAAACCTTTTGCCAAGTGCCCGAAATGCGGCGGGAGCATCTACGAGACGGAGACCGGATATTATTGCGAGAATTCCCAGAACGATACGCGTCCGTGCCGCATTACCCTGCCGAAGGTGCGTTGCGAACGAGCGATTGAACCCGAACAGGCCAAGAAACTCTTCACCGAGAAACGAACAGATTTGCTCACGAATTTCAAATCACGCACGGGCAAGCCTTTCTCCGCTCACCTGGTCGTAGAGAAAGGCAAAATCGGTTTTGAGTTCGGATTCGGCGACGATTTAGGCGGCAATTAATCGCGCTGCCCTATGGAAGGCGCCGCCCAGCAACCGGACCAGGAACGTCTCGATTCCTGGGTGGCGAAGTTTCTCCAGCATTTGGCGACTGACCGGGCCGCCTCTGGATACACCCAGCGCAATTATCGTGCGGCGATCCTGGAGTTCATCAGATGGCACCAGATTGTCCATCAGAGCGAGCCCGATTGGACAACCCTGGAGCGGGACGATTTTCGCGCCTACCTGCGGCACCTTGGGCGTCAGAATTTGGGCCGTGCGGCCGTTCACCTGCGCTTCTCTGCCTTGCGCACGTTTTACCGTTTCTTGATCCGCCACGGTCCCATAGCGACATCGCCGATCAAGAACATTGCGTTGCCCAAAACCGGGAGGCGCCTGCCGCAGTTTCTCACTCTGGAGCAGATGCAGACCTTGCTCGAAGCACCGGAGAGACTCGCTTCAATGGAGCCCGCTGCTGATGCTAAGGCTCAGGAACGGGTCAACAGCCGCGCCCGCCGCGATGCCGCAATCCTTGAGGTCATTTACTCGTCAGGCCTTCGTATCAGCGAGCTTTGCGGCCTTACTGCGGAGGACATTGACTGGCCCGGCCAGGTCCTGAGAATCCGCGGCAAAGGCAAGAAGGAGCGGCTCACACCAGTCGGAAGCAAAGCGCTGCAAGCGATCCAGAGGTATTGGAGCACTCTGATCGAACCACCTGCTGGCAGCGAGCCTGTATTCGCCTCAAGCACAGGCTCAGGCGGCGCTATGAAGCCGAGAAACCTGCAAACCCGGCTGAAGCGCTATCTTGCGCTGGCAGGATTAGATCCAAAACTAACCCCGCACAAGCTGCGTCACAGTTACGCCACCCACCTGCTGGACGCGGGAGCGGATTTAAGAAGCGTGCAAGAAATGCTGGGGCACGCGCATCTCTCGACCACCCAGGTTTACACGCATGTCACCGCAGAGCGACTGAAACGGGTGTATGATCAGGCGCATCCGCGAGCGAAGCGCTAAGGGGGTCAGAACCCATTATTTTTAGATGTTTCTTGACGGTTTCTCCCCCAGCAGGTAAGTAGCTGCATCTTATGAACACTGCTTTCTCCGTAGGCACCTCAAGACGCGATTTTCTTCGCCAGACCCTTTTTGCTGCGAGCGCACTCGCACTGACCGGCCCCGCCCTCTCGACGAGCGTCATGGCAGCGCCATCGAAACGGAAGCTCCAGAAAGGTATCATGTGGGCGACGGTCGGCGTCAAAGGGACGATCCTGGAGAAGATGCAGGCGATCAAAACAGCCGGTTTTGATGGGGTAGAGATGATGAGCCATTTGGATGTGGCGGAGGTGCTTAAGGCGCGCGAATCTACAGGCCTGGCTATTCCGAGCGTCTGTAACACACACCATTGGGCCAAACCGTTATCCCATCCTGATCCTAAAGTGCGTGAGGAGGGATTGGAGAGCCTGAAACAAAGCCTTCGTGACGCGAAAGCTTACGGTGCAAAATCAGTGCTCATGGTACCGGGCACGGTGACAGACCAAATCAGCTACGCCGATGCCTATACCCGCTCCCAGGCCGAGATTCGGAAGGCAATTCCATTGGCCGAGGAACTAGGCGTGAAAATCGCCATCGAAAATGTATGGAACCAGTTTCTACTCAGCCCGCTTGAAGCGGCCCGCTTTGTGGACGAGTTCAACAGTCCCATGGTCGGCTGGCATTTTGATGCCGGGAATATCCTCAATTACGGCTGGCCGGAACAATGGGTCCGCATTCTCGGCAAACGCATGATCATGCTTCATGTGAAGGAATTCAGCCGGAAGAAGCGCGATGCGGAAGGTTTGTGGAAAGGCTTCAATGTGGCACTGCTCGAAGGAGACAACAATTGGCCAGCAATAATGCAAGCCGTGGATGAAATCGGCTACTCCGGTTGGGCCATTACAGAGCAGGCTGGCGGCGGAACGCCTGAAGGCCTGAAGAGCCTGGCTGACAAGTTGCAGGAGATTATCAACTTGTAGGTCGCTGACTTTACCCGCATCGTTGCGCAAATTGCCACGATGACTCGGAGATTCAAAAATCTGCTTTGGACATTTGCCTGCATGGGGCTCTGCGTGCCGTGCGGCTTATGGGCAGGGAACGTCCAATCTACATCTACAAATAGGATTCCTGCCGCCGTCCAATCCCCAGCGACGGAGGAAGAAATCGATCTTTCCGATATCGCCGGCTCCGTGCAAGCTTGGGCTGAGGAAAACCTCGATCAGGAACTTCTCGATGCATTAGGCGAGGTGGATACCGCAAAGGTTGAACAACTGTTCGGCCAGCTACAGAATCAGCTCGATGGCGAATACGTCGTCGATCTGGCCCAATTGCGCGAAGCTGCCCAAACGGCACTGCCGTTGTTGCATCAGCATCCAGAGACTGCGCACCTGGCGTCATGGCTCTCGGCTCAGATGGATTACCTGGACGTTGCCCAGGAATTGGAGAAGAAGCAGCCGAAAGCTGCCACAAACGCCCCTGCCCCTGCAAAGGTCAATCCCGCTCCGAGAGTGCAAAGAGAGTTGTGGATGAAAAAGGTCTCACAGCCTTGGCCTGCTGCCGCGAAGCCCTTCGTTCCGATCTTGAAACCGGTTTTCACCAATCAAAAGTTGCCAGGCGAACTGGTCTGGATCGCGGAGGTTGAATCCGCGTTTGACCCTCGTGCTCGCAGTCCTGTGGGCGCAACCGGTCTTTTCCAACTCATGCCAGACACTGCCCGGCAATACGGATTGAGGATAAATCCCTTTGATCAGAGGAAGAACCCGGAGAAAAACGCCCAGGCTGCGGCGCAGCATCTGAGTTATCTCTATCGCAAGTTCAAAGATTGGCGCCTGGCTTTGGCCGCTTTCAACGCAGGGGAAGGAACGGTCGGCAGGCTCTTGAAAAGATATAAGGCTCGCACCTATGATGAGATCGCCACTCGGTTGCCCGCTGAGACTCAAATGTATGTGCCGCGAATCGAGGCACTCCTGATGAAGCGTGAAGGCGTGCGCCTCGTGAGTCTAAAGGGACCGGTCTAGAAGCTACTTCCAGTAGAAGCTCAATACCTGAACGTCCCGTTGGGAAACGCGACGGAGGATCGCCACGAATTGCCGGGTGTAATTGTTAATCCGTGCGTCAACCTCCACCTTGAACGTGCTGCTGCGAATGTCGCAGAACGGTTCAATTTGTCTGGCTAATGCCGCTGGAAGGCCAACTCTCCCAATCTCGGTCACGGAGCGATATGGACCGAGCAATCCGCTGCCGTCATCCTCGCCTTCCCTGCCGGCGACAATCGCCTCAGCCGTAGAGCGGTCCACTCCTGGGATGCACTGCAACACTGCCGCTGAAGCGGTGTTGATGTTGATGCGCCCTGTAGAAACCGGCGTAAAGATATCCACGAAGCCGACTGGATTGGGTGCCACGTCCATTGAACCAAAACCGGACGATCTATTCAAGCGCGGTTGCGCGGAGCCGGGCTGGTAGTTTGTGGAGGAAGGGCCGTAGAAGAGTTCCGGGGTAACCCCGTTAATAAGCATCAATTCGCTAAGGTCGTCAATCGGGCCATTCTTGGCTTGATACGGCGGATCTTGAGATTCATAAAAATCGCTCTCGGTCCCTTGCATTAGGATCTCATCTCCTGTATCTACCCAATCGATGATAGAGTTCATCACGGGAGTTAACTGACTTCCGTCGAGCCCGAGCGAGAGCAGGGTTTGCTGAAACATTGGCACGTTTGCAGCGACCACATTGATATTTATCCGGCTCTCCAAATCAGTGATTTTCCAGGTGAAACTTCCATTACCCATCTCGACCTCTTTCATGACCGTGGCCAGGGGTGAATTGGAGGTGCTCGGTCCTCCCGGGCCGCCCGCCCAAACCTGGTTTAATGCGTCATACCCATCGCTTGTTGCGGCCTGCTGCGCCAATATCCAGCGGGCATACTCGACTCCGGACCTTCCCAACCATTCCAACTCCGCCTCGTTATTGGCGTTGCGCGCCAACCGGGTCTCGACCTTCATCGAATAGGCGAAACCTGCCGCAAGCATGGACAGCACGAATATGCTTACCATGACGATCACCATGGCGATGGCTTGGCGCGGTGCGTGGAATCTCAAGATCCTCATGGGACAATCGAGTTGGTTTGCGGCTGCCCCTGCAACAGTGGTCTCTGCCATGCGGGTGGCACCATGATAGATGGAAGGCTGATGACCCTCACGATGGGCTCTCTCACTGTATGTGATTCGGCATTATCGGCCAGTTGCAGGGTCACCCTCACCAGCTTCGGAATCTGATTGGTTTGCGTCCACTCATCGATCCAGTCATTCTTCTTGGTATCCCAGAACTCTGTCTGAAATTTTTTCACGTTCTCTGCCAGCACCAAAGGACTCTGCTTCTCGTCCTCATCCATCTCCAGCATGAGGGGGGTTTGCCGCAGGACCAAAGTGGGTGTGCCGGTGGTGCTTTCCACAGAAAAAGTCAAGCGGCGCACATCCAGATCACCGAATTTCCCGCCACGCGGGAACGCTTTGGCCAGGCGTGCCACGAAGCTTAAAGTCGCTTCTGATCCATTCTCCGCCACGAAGCTGTAATACCTCTGGTTTGCATTGAATGAGAGCGCTGAACTGAGCGAGTCCTCAAGCACTCGCACGACGATTCGCGCGCGCTGCACTCTGGCCGTGGAATCCAAACCTACCTTGGACGCGTGCAGAATAGAGGTCCAACTGGAGTAGATCGCAGCAACGATGAGGGAAAGAATGCTGATGGCGATTAACACCTCAAGCATGGTAAAGCCATTCTGCCGGGTTGTGATCCTCATCGCCCGATCCTCCCAAGTGCACCTGACTCTGGCTTGTAGAACAGTACGCTCATGGCAGACTCCCGCTTTGTGGGAGAGTGCGTGACAATGAAATCGACCTGAAACAGCCCGTTGGTCCCCACCTCAGTGATGGCCCGGGACCAGCGGTAGTCCCGGTAGATGTTGCCGAAATCGCCAGAGTCGCTTCCCTCGGCCAGCCTATTGGTGGCAGAGAGTTCCGCTGCCAGCATGCTGCAATCCACCTCCACATTTTGCAGCAGCCTGGCATTTCGCAACCCGCCGGAGACAACCGCCAGGATCGAAAAGATACACATGAAGAAAATCCCAGCCGCGATCATCACCTCCAGCAAGCTGAAGGCGCAGCTATTGTTATGCCGTGTGCGATCTTGCGTTATCTTCATCGCAAGCGGAACTCCGCCGAGTTGTGTTTAACAATGGCGAGTCCTGTGGTCAGCTCCAGCGTTATCTCTGCCATCTCATTCTTATCCGACCGCAACTGGAGCACCAGGTCGTCGCACGTCCCGTTTGGGAAGAAACGCACACGCACCTGGGACATCTCCATGGCATTGAGCCCGTTCACGTATAACTTCGATATGGCCACCGTCTCTGGAAGCTTCATACCCAGGCCCGATCCCGGACGTGGCGGTGGGGTCGAGAAATTCTCTGCGCCGGCATTCGGCAAGCCTTCCGTTGGTTGAACTGCGGCACCCACAACAATGGTGCCTTCCATCCCGTTAAAAACCACTTCATTGACTGAGCCGCCCAAAATGGCGCGAGCCCTGCCGTTGCTGCACACCTCCACGATGTCCTTGATCGCCTGGGTCAGGGAATCCTTGCGCAGAGTTCGGTAAATGGAAGGAATCCCCATGGCCAGAACGATGCCCATAATGCCCACCACCACCATGAGTTCGATCATGGTGAAACCCCGTTTAGACGCAGGATGGGGCGGGCTGGAAAACATGGCTCGTTGGGTTATCGCGAGATGTTGGAGGTAATGGCAAACATGGCCGAGAGCACGCTCAACAACAGAAAGCCTACACCCAAAGCCATGACGATGATCAAGGTTGGCTCGATCATGTTGGTCAGCACTCGCAAGGCGATACTCAACTCGCTTTCGTAGGTATCCGCTACATTCTTAAGCGCTCCAGGCACGTCGCCGGTTTCTTCACCGATTTTGACAAGATCCACCATGAGCTGGGGAAAAATACGGCTGCGCCCCAGAGGCTGGGCAATGGTTTTGCCATCGGTCACTTCCTCACGGGTTTTGGCAATCGCTTCCTTCACGATCACATTCGGGATGATCTGTTCTGTGATTTTAAGGGCAGTCAACACGGGCACACCATTCTCCAACAACGTTGAGAGAGTCCGGGCAAATTGCCCAAAAATGTTTAACTTGATGACCTTTCCAAAGATCGGAATGTTCATCTTCCATTCATCGAGTTTGCGACGCCCGTGAGGTGTGCTCTGAAATCGTTTAAAGAGGACCAGTCCGGCGACAATGATCAGCAGCATCAGCCACCAGTAACCGGCGAACAGGTCGCTCACACTGACGAGCATCTGGGTTACCATTGGCAACTGCACGTTCATGCCCTCAAAAATCGACATGAATTTCGGCAGCATGTAGGTCATGAAGAAGAACATGATGCCTATGCCAACCACGCACACGAATGCTGGATAAACCAGTGCTGAGGTGAACTTGGCCTGCACCTGGGCGAACCGCTCGAAATGATCAGCCATTCGGCGAAGCACCTCAACGATCGCACCACTGGACTCGCCGGCCCGAACCATGTTGATATATAAATCGGAGAAGATCCGAGGCTGCTTGGCCATGGAATCAGAAAGACTCCGGCCTTCCATCACGTCCTGACGCAATTCCTTGCTGACATCTGCCGGAATGCCTTTGGTCTCCAGGTGCGTCATGCTGTTCAGGGCCACGGTCAGCGGCATGCCCGAGTTGAGCAGGTTCGCCAACTGTTGTGTAAAGGTGGCAAGTTCCTGGAGCTTTGGCTTGCGCTTTCGCCCGAGCGCTTCCCGCAAGGTGGGCGGCAGCAAAGCTTTCCAATCCGTCTTGCGGCCCGGAGTCGATTTATCCACGAGAACGGCGGCTCCGCCCTTCGCGGCATCCACCGCAACGGGGAACAGACCGAGACGCTCGATCTGCACCAAAGCCGCGGAACGGTCGGCAACCTCCAGTATCCCCTCGACTACCTCTCCGGTGCGGCGGCGTGCTTTATATGAAAATTGTGGCATATCGGCCGAATCTACTTCCTAAGCAAACCCTAAAATAACCAAAAAGTTGCGCCAATCCAAGCTGGTTTTTGAAATCCTCGAGTCGGGGATCCGAAGGCTAATTGCCTGCATCCCTCGCGGGATCCCTCGCGGGATGCTCCATGGTGCCCAATCGACTGAGCATCCATTTTTGATCTTGTCGTCCACCTCACGTTGGTCCAATGGTTGTGGCTATGACGAATGGTGTAAAAGTCACAGCGGAGAGTATTCGGGCCATGAAAGCGCGCGGCGAGAGGATCGCTTCGCTCACAACATATGATTTTCCAATGACCAAGCTTCTCGACCAGGCGGGGATTCCCCTGCTCCTGGTTGGCGATTCGCTCGGCATGGTCGTCCTTGGCTATCCGGATACAACCCATGTGACGATGGCGGAGATGGAGCACCACGTTCGCGCGGCGGCACGCGCCCAACCCACCGGTCTGCTGGCTGCCGATCTGCCCATTGGCACTTATGACACACCCGAGATGGCAGTCCAAAGCGCTCAACGCCTGAAAGTTGCCGGAGCCGAAGCGGTCAAAGCCGAAGGCGGCCGGGCGATAGCTGCGCAGGTGCAAGCCATCGTGCAGAGCGGCATCCCCTTTATCGGCCACCTGGGGATGCTGCCTCAACATGTTCTCGAAGAAGGGGGATACAAGGTGAAAGGCAAAGTTGAAGCCGAACATCAAGCGTTGCTGGAGGACGCTCAGGCGCTGGAGCAAGCCGGGGCCTTCGCCGTCGTTTTGGAATTGGTCAAAGCTGCGGTGGCTGCGGATATCACCCGCCGCATCTCCATTCCAACCATCGGCATCGGATCAGGCCGCGATTGCGATGGACAGATCCTTGTCACGCCCGACCTTTTGGGCATGCTGCCGTGGTTTAGCCTGCGGCACGTGAAACCCAAGTTAAACGCCGCTGAACAGATGCGAAGCGTCGTATCCGATTGGAAAGCAGGAGTTGAAAAGCCAGTCTGACCGCGACTTTCACGAGCCGGCGGTTTATCCTGGTATTATTGGCACCAACGCCGAGCGTTTGATTTGAAACTCCCGGGTGCGAGAATCAACTATGGAATTTGAGCAATTGGTTGAATGGGCCGCAGCCCAGGGTGCCAGTGATTTGCACCTGGAATCGGGGCTTCCCGCGGCCATCCGCGTGCGCGGTGCACTGCGCATGGATGGCGAACCCATTGGGGCCAGGCAACTCTCCGACCAGGCCCGGCTGCTGCTCGGTCCGGAAGCGTGGCAGGAATTTCTCCAACGAAAATCGGCCGATCTCTCTCGAACACTGGCGGGAGTTCGCTGCCGCATCAACGTTCTTCAATCCTATCGTGGCGTTGGTTTCGCCGTGCGCCTGTTGGCTCCATTCCAAGCCACGATTGAAAAGCTCAACCTTCACCCTGACCTTAAGAAGTTTGCCACCCATGCTCATGGCCTGATTCTGGTCAGCGGTCCGACCGGTTCGGGCAAGTCCTCGACCCTGGCGGCTCTCATCCAGGAAATCAACCTCACGGACACCCGCCACGTGGTGACGATCGAAAACCCGGTGGAATACACGTTTCGTCCGCGCAAAGCCTACATACGTCAACGGGAGGTCGGCCGGGATACTCCAAGCTTTGAGCAAGGTTTGCTCGACGCGCTGCGGGAAGATCCGGACGTGCTTATGGTCGGAGAAATGCGGGAACCGGAGACTATGCGGCTGACGTTGAATGCTTCCGAAACGGGGCATTTGGTGCTCGCCACAGTGCACTCCTCCACCTGTACTGAAGCTCTCCAGCGGATCGTGTCGGCGTTTCCTGCCGAAATCCAGGGGAGCGTTGCCGCACAACTGGCTGATACGCTCGTCGGCGTGATCTGCCAGCGGTTGCGCTTCCGTTCGGATTTGGGCATTCGGGTTCCAGAATGTGAAATCCTGTTACCCACACATGCGGTTAGAAATTTCATCCGCAACCGGGATTTCTTCAAAATAGTCAGTGCCATGGAAACCGGCGCCGAGCACGGGATGTGGACCTTTCAACGGTACCGCAACTGGGTTGATCAGCGGAAAAATTGGGTGCTGCCCGGCCAGGTAGCCGAACCGCCTGACTCAGATCCAGCCGAGACCAACCCGGTCGTGGTCGCGTTGCGCTCGATGCCGGCACTCAAAGAGCCAAACCCCATTCCCGCAGCAGGCCGAACCGCGCCTGTCCCAGCTACCGGCCAGCCAAAGCGGGAGGGGCGAATCGAGATCGAACCGGTAGAAACTGAATTCGGTAAGATCCTGAAACGTCCAGGCGACTAACAATCTTGGTCATGAGAATAAAATCACGATCCTTCTGGGTTATTGCAGCGCTCCTCGTTGTGACTGCAGGCTCTGGTTGCGTCACCAAACGCGAAGCGGAGGCCCGAGCACGAGCCGCTTTTTTTGAGGGACAAAACCGGGCGTTAATGGCTCGCCCTGCTATCCAAGGCCCCTCTGTATCTTTCATGGGACCAGTCCGCAACCCCACGGTGCCCTGGACACCCAATCTGACCCTGGCCCAGGCCGTCATTGCTGCCGATTACCTGGGACCGCAAGATCCCAAACTCATTGTCATCAGGAGGCAGAATGAAGAGATCCCGGTGAACCCGCAGCATTTGCTGGGTGGAGCTGATATCCCAGTTGTGGCCGGGGATGTTATCGAGATTCAATAACAGGGGCAGACCTGCTATCCAACAGCCGAGAGAACCCACGCGAAGCTTGTTTAACCTCGTGTCCTTGATCCTTGTGGATCACGAAAGCCTCTGTGCCGGGCGCCTGTCGAATCATTCTCATTCCATCGTGGACTCCAAGAATGCAAACCGCAGTTGCCAGAGCATCCGTCGTTGTAGCGTTTCGGGAAACCAACGTGGCCTGAATGCGGTTGGTCAGTCCCAGACCTGTCCACGGGCTCACAATGTGGGCGTAGCGGACACCCCCGATCTCGATAAACTGTTCGACATCTCCTGACGTCGAGACCCCCGCGTTTGAAAGGCACAAGTGTTTCGGCAGCGCATTAGTTGGAGAATCGATGCCGCTTACAGCGATTCTCCATCCAGGCTCACCTGGGGGCGGGTTGCCAATCGCGATATCGCCACTCGCAGCCACCAGCGCACGATCTAATCCTCGGTTGCGTAAGACTTCAAGCGCCGCATCAGCCGCGTATCCTTTCGCGATGCCGCCTACGTCCAGCCTCATGTTGGGGACCCTCAATGTGAGTTCCTGTTTCTGAGGATTGAGGTCGAGGTGTCGATAACCCACGGCCTCTTTAGCGGCAGACAATTCTGAGGCGGACGGGAGCTCTTTTCGCTTTCGGGAGAACCGCCAAAGCCGGACATAGGGGCCAATAGTGGCATCAAATGCCCCGCTCGACAGGTGCGACAACTCCTGCGCCTTCTGCATGACCTGAAACAGATCGAAGCTGACGGTTACTGGCTTGCCTGCAGGCGCCTCTCGAAGCAGGGACAGTTCACTATCCGCCTGATAATCGCTGAGCACCTCTTCGAGCCGCGCAACACGGGTAAAAGCTGCCTCGGCTGCTTCACTGGCTATGATGTTGTTCGAGGCATACAAGGTGATAAAGAACATCGTCCCCATATGGCTGCTTTGGAACTGAAACTTCTTTAGTTCAGCAGCAGGGGCATCCGGTTGGGGGGCAGTGCTCCGGCAGGCCGACAGCAAAACAACGAGCAGGAGGATGGGAAGGCTGATGCACAGCAACCTTGATCCGTTGAGCGCGGGAGACTCGGAGTTGTAATGTTGCATTGAACCTTTGCTTTGCAGCGTTGCCGTCATGCTATGCTCCGCACCTAAAAGAATGCCGGCCCAGGAGCCTGGACCGGCATCTGCATAAAACCTATCTGGAATGATTAGGCCTGAACCAGTTCGAACTCTGGGTGATCCCCAAGGGTCTTGAACCGGCCCGGCATGGGAGGACGCAACGTGCGGAACTCGCCCCAGGTCATCTTCGCTGCATCGGTGTAGAGCAGATCAGGACCGTAACGGAACTTCGAGTTGGCAATCTCATCCCACGTGACCTCTGAACCGCTGTAGGCGGCTTCGCGGCCCATGACGGCCGTAAGCGTGCTGTCAGTGACCTGCTTCGCTTCGTTGAGATCCTTATCCTCGAGAATGGCTTTGATCAAGTCGACATGTTCCCAGTGATAACCGTTGTCGTTCTTGATTTCGCCCGGGCGCCAGGCTTTCCCGCTCTTCGGGCGGATGAAGTTACGCCCGTCGAACATTTCAGCCATGCCGGTCGTTCCATGGACCGCTTCGCTCACCGAACCCCAGGAACGCTTGATCTGTCCGCAGTAGCTGTGCATTCGGACGCCGTTTTCATAGACAAATTCCACGGCGAAGTTGTCCCAAATCTCGCCTGATTTGCCTTCCAACTGCTGGCGACCGCCCATACCCCAGGCGCGGACTGGATGCTGGTTCTTCATGGCCCAATTGCAAACATCGATGTCATGCACGTGCTGCTCGCACATATGATCACCGCACAGCCAGATATAGTGGTACCAGTTGCGAACCTGTTTCTCCAACGACGTCTTGCCGTTATCCCCACGGTGCCAGATCGGCCCCGTATTGACCCAGTAAGCGCGGAGGGATGTGATGTCGCCGATATCACCTGCATGGATGCGCTCGAGGGTCTGGATGTAGCTCGGCTTGTGACGCCGTTGAGTGCCGGCGGCTACTTTTAGATTCTTCTTCTTGGCCTCTTCATAGGCGGCATACATCATCTGGCAACCGGGTCCATCCACCGCCACGGGCTTTTCGAGAAACACATGTTTTCCCGCCCGGATCGCGGCCTGGAAATGGGCCGGACGGAATCCCGGAGGCGAGGCGAGAATGGCGTAGTTGACGCCAGACACTGCGAGCGCTTTTTCAAACGCATCGAATCCACTAAAGGTTTTGTCCTGAGGTACCTTAAACTCCTGGGCAGCCTTGGCTGCAGCCTCAGGAAAAACGTCCGCCACGGCCACGATTTTCCCAGTCACGCCTACCTCGTTACATGCCTGGAGGAAATTGCCGCCGGCACCAGTACCGCGACCGCCCGCGCCGATAATGACGGCGTTTAAGGTCTTTTTCTCCTGTCCCAGGGCCAGGGAAGGCATGCTAAGCGCCGCCGTTACGGAGGCAGCAGCAAGCGTGGAAGTGCGCAGGAACTGGCGGCGTGATACCGCCTGATTGTCTGGTAAACTTTGTTGCATGGTTTGAGGTTTGGTTAAGTGTGTAGGATCTAGAGACAAACTCGTTAGACGCTCGGTGGCCCTCTTTCATTCAGTCGCGTTCCACTCCACTGGACCAGTACTTTCGCATCTCTTCAGCGGAAGGCACCTTCAGGGGCCGCACAATGCGGAACCCGACAAACTGAGCGTCCGAGAAATACCAAATGCTCTTGGGCAACTGAGGATCCTGCATTTTCCATGAGCGATCGGACCCACGCCGTGCCGCGCTGCGCAGTCTGGCTTCCTGGTCATCCCAAGACCCGCCGCGAACTGAGTGCGGGTAAGCCTTGGTCGCCTTGTTCCAGGGATCGGTTATCGTTCCATTCTTGGCCGAAACCGCGTAATATTCGGGATCATACTGGTCGAGCACCCATTCCACCACGTTACCGCAAATATCGTACAGCCCCCAGGGATTCGGCTTCTTCTTGCCGACCTTCTGGTATTTGAAATCGCTGTTCTGCTCGTACCAGGCGTGTTCGCCGAGCTTCGACGGGTCATCGCCAAAATAATAGGCTGTTGTCGTCGTGCCGGCGCGCGCCGCGTATTCCCATTCTGCTTCAGTCGGCAAGCGGTAGAAGTGTCCTGTCTTCGCACTCAGCCATTGGCAATACTTGTTAGCCGCGTGTTGGGTCATGGCGATGGCAGGAAAGCCATCCTTGCCCATGCCAAAGCTCATCTCGACATAAGGCTTGGAGGGATGCGTCACCGCGTCCGCAAGTTTATCCCCCGCGGCGTCGGTCGGCACCTGCGTGCGAGTGCGGCGCTCGTCATCCGGATACATGAACAACTCGTACTCGTTCCAGGTGATCTCACATTTGCCCATCCAGAACGGGGAAACCTTCACCGTATGCTGTGGTCCCTCGTCAGCTTGGCGGTTAGCCTCAGCAGCAGGACTGCCCATCGTAAACTCGCCGCCGGGAATCGGCATCATGGCATAGGAGACTCTGGTTCCGGGGATCGTGTTCGTGTAAGCGGCCATTTCCGGTTCAGATTTCACGTCCAACTTGCTTACAATGCGTGAGTGAATTTCCGGGATCGTGACGTTGTCGTTATCAGCCAAAGTCGGGAGGCTGCCGTAAGGCCCAGCAACCACGCCCGCGCCGTCCACGTTGAACATGCGATAGCGGTTGGAGAACTTGCCGTTGACGGCTTGGGAAAAGATCACGAAGCCTTTCGGCGCGGAAGCTGCACAGACATACTGCTCATTCGTGCCATGGATTGTCTCTCGCAATGCTGGAGCCTTTAGCCCGTCGAAACCAAACCAGCCTGCTGTATCGCCCTCACCAAAAATGGCCAGGAAGGTCGCGGGCTTGGTATTCAGCGCCACCAAACGGCTCAGCGGCTTTCCTAGATCGAATTCGGTCCCCTGCCCGATCCCCAGTTTCCCTCCGGTTTCAGTCACCGGGCGGACCAGCAACTTGCTCTCACCGGGCTTATAGATAAGGAAGTCCACGAGGCCTTTGCCGCGAAAATCGCCTGCTTCATACTCAGCGCCATCTGGCAAACCCGTAGCCGAAGCAACCGGCACGGCCTTGCCTGAGCTCAGATCTTCCACTCGAAGGGTGCTGCCGCCGTCCTGTTTCACCATGTAAACCAGCAGTCCAGCCCCACCGTTCTTAAGGGCCAGGCTGTTTGCATGGCTCGCCACCCCGGGTAGTGCGGTCTCGCCAATCTTCGGAAACTCCGCTCCATCGTTGCGCAACAGCGTTGCCAGATTTTCATCTGGCGAATTGTAGATGCTGGTGACGAAGAAATCGGCGGCAGGCGTGTTTCCCGAGCCACCAATATCAACGGCAACGATCGTGTTGGGGCCTAATGCCTCGTCGAAAGTGATCAACTGCGGCTTGCCTGGTGCTGAAGGGCTGGAAATATCCACAATGCTCAACTGATCCCCATCGGGTCCTGTAAACCCGAGCGTCGCAACTGCTTTGCCAGGCATGAGCTTGCCCACTGTTAAGGCCGAAATGCCTTTGATCCCGGCTGGCCGATTATCCACCCAGTTGAACAGACCGGTTTCGAGCCCGTAACCGAGGCGGTACTTGCCGCTTTCTTTATCGACAATCACCACGTCGGGGCGTGAGTCGTTATCAAAATCGCCGGTGCCGAACAACTCCCGTGGGGTGTCCTTTATAGCGGAAACGCTGGAATCCGCTGCCGAGGCAAATGAAGTGGAAAGAAGAAGAGAACCAATTAAGGCGGTGAAAAAGTTGGCTTTCATTTCATGCAAAAATCGCAACCTCAGTTTGTGCAATGCTGTCGCGTAAAGTCAAAAAGATTTGCTTACGATTTTGCATACGTGTCCCACCCGTTCTGCTACTAAGCCGGGACGGGGCAACATTTTACCCTGTGGGCGGCTGCCTCCTATCACGTCTGCCGGGTGCGTTTTCGTCCGGCACTTTGAGCCAGCACAGCCAGGACTATTATACCCCCAGTTAGCATCAATCGGCTGGCTTCGGGAACCGCATTGATACTTAGGATCTTCTCCAGGTAAGCGATCGTGAAGGTTCCCAACAGTGTTAAGCCCATGCCGCCTCTGCCTCCGGCCAGGCTCGTCCCGCCAATTACTACAACAGCTATGGCACTCAGTTCATAGCCCGAGCCTGCCTCTGGATCGCCCTGCTGTTCCTGAGCGGCCTGGCAAATCCCAGCCAGCGCCGCAAATCCCCCGCTGACCGCATAAGCCAGGGCCTTGGACCACGCAACAGGCAAGCCGGATAACCGCGACGCTTCCTCGTTGGAGCCAATCGCATACAGATGTCTGCCCCAAAAATGCCGGGAGAGAACCACCCACGCGACAGCCGCGCAGATCAGGAAAATAATCGTCACGACGGAAATACTCCCCCCCAATATCCGGCCATCGATAAATCGAAACAGTGAGGGCACATCGACGTATTGATATGTGCCATCAGCCTGCTTCACCGCCGTGGAAACCTTCATGCCCCCCGAGATGGTCTTGGCTAAACCGCGTGCAAAAACCATCATTGCAAGGGTCGCAATGAAAGGTTGTATCCCGAACCAGGAGGTTAGGCTGCCGGAAATCCATCCGCAGGCCAGACCGATGGCCAAACAGCTAAGCACCGCAACCCAGGCAGGCCAACCCCAGTGGATGCTGAAAATGGATAAGCTCACGGCAGATACTGCCAGCACGCTGCCCACGGACAAATCGATGCCCCCGCAGATAATGACGAGCGTCATCCCGCACGCCAGTATCCCATAAACCGAGGCCTGGCGCAGCGCGTCACGATGGGTGCCCGGCTTGAAGAAGGCGCCATCGGCGTTGAACATGCAGCCAATCAGCACCACAAAAATCAAGGCGGCCAGGGCGCGCGCAGGCGGATTGGCCCACCATCGTCCAAACCCGGTGGAGGCCGTGCGTTCAGCGGGAGGCGGCGCAATGGGCGAGGGCGCCCGTTCGATAACATTCTGGCTCATAGTTTTTCGCTGCGTGGCTTTCGGGTAGTCAAATCACCAGACTCGAGCCTCTGAGTCGAGCCAAAAATAAGTCATCGCCAGACGCGTTGGCAGGTGCAGACCTAATGGCACGTTATTCCCGGGAGACTGACGTTACTTCATGTTAAGATGGGCTGTTATATTCCTGGTGGTCGCGATTATTGCCGCGATCTTCGGCTTTGGGGGCATCGCGGGAGCTTCGGCGGGCATCGCCAAGATCCTGTTCTATTTGTTCCTGGCCGTGTTTGTCCTCTCGCTGTTGTTCGGCTTGGGCAGAGGCAAGCGCCTTTAGCGGGCACACCCGCTTCGAACCGTGCAACCACGTCAGGATTTGGGTCACCGGCGCTGAAGCTGTAACTTCAGGCGCCGTTTTATTTTCATTCGCCTTCCTCGCCTGGCAGTTCTAGGCTGGCGATATGAGCGCTCACCCTGTCAGACTGGCGGTTCTCTTGCTGACTGCCGCCATTGAGGTTATAGCCCAACCTTCCACCAACAATGCTTTTCTCCCGCCACCCGAGTCTGGCAAGAAATGGCAACTCAAATGGGCGGATGAATTTGAGGGCTCAAAATTGGACGAGTCAAAGTGGAACCGTCTTGGAGATTGGAAACGCCGGGACGGCTTCTGGGTGAAAGATGATGCTTACCTGAGTGGCAAAGGCACTCTTCTCCTGCGCACCCGGAAGGATGGAGATCGTTTCACCTGCGGTGCCATCAATACCAAGGGCAAGTTCGAGCACTCGTTTGGCTATTACGTAGCCCGCTGCAAAATGCCGGCACAACCCGGTCATTGGCCCGCGTTTTGGATTATGTCAGACGGGGTTAACAAGATTGGCGACGAGGGCCGGGATGGAACAGAGATTGATATTATCGAGATGCCCTGGCGCGATGGGCAACTGACCATAAATCTCCATTGGGATGGGTACGGCAAAGAGCATAAGTCGAAGGGCACGAAGTTCACGCTCCCCTCAGTCATAACGGGCTTTCACGATTACGGGCTGCTGTGGACCTCAAAGGAATATGTGTTCTACGTGGATGGCAAAGAAGTCTGGCGCTCCTCAGCGGGTGGCGTATCTCAGGAACCCGAGTTTCTGAAACTAACTGAAGAAATTGGAGACTGGGCCGGGGACATCAAGAAGGCGCAACTCCCCGACTACTTTGAAGTCGAATACGTGCGCGTATTTGACCAGGTGCCCGATCAAAAATGAGGGTGATCGGGCGCCTAGCGATTCGCTTGTGATTTCAAGCCACGGTTACTTCCGTGGCCAGATACACATCCTGAATGGCGTGCAGCAATTCCACTCCTTCTTTGAAGGGGCGTTGAAAGGCTTTGCGCCCTGAAATGAGCCCCATTCCCCCAGCACGCTTATTAATCACCGCGGTTACGACAGCACTCTGGAGGTCACCCGCCCCTTTGCTCTCGCCGCCACTGTTGATTAATCCGGCGCGCCCCATGTAACAATTGGCCACCTGGTAACGGCAGAGGTCTATCGGGTGGTCGCTTGTTAACTCGGTATAGATCCGTTCATCGAACTTGCCATAAGTTGAGCCGCCGGAATTAAGTGCCTTGAACCCGCCATTATTCTCCGGCAGCTTTTGTTTGATGATGTCTGCCTGGATCGTCACTCCCAAATGATTGGCTTGTCCGGTGAGGTCAGCCGAGACGTGGTAATCTTTATCCGTTTTGAAACTATTGTTGCGCAAATAGCACCAGAGAACCGTCGCCAACCCTAGCTCGTGTGCCAACGCGAAGGCCTGCGCCACTTCCACGATCTGCCGGGTGGATTGCTCCGATCCGAAATAAATCGTGGCGCCCACCGCCGCAGCACCCATATCAGCGGCCTGCTTCACTGTTCCGAACATAATCTGGTCGAACTTATTCGGGTAGGTCAGCAACTCGTTGTGGTTGATCTTAACCAGGAAAGGAATCTTGTGCGCATATTTTCGAGCCACAGATCCCAGCACCCCGTAGGTCGAGGCCACAGCATTGCAGCCTCCTTCGAGAGCTAGCTTAATGATATTCTCCGGATCAAAAAAATCGGGATTCCTGGCAAAACTCGCGCCGCCCGAATGCTCAATGCCCTGGTCAACCGGCAGAATGGATACGTACCCGCTACCGGCCAATCGGCCGGAATCGAATAACCGTTGCAGGTTGCCAAGCACCCGGTTGTTCCGGTCGGAGGGCGCAAACACACGATCTACAAAATCAGGTCCGGGCAGGTGCAATCTTTCCCGTGAGATTTTAGGATTCGAGAAACCAAGGAGATTGTCGGCTTTGCTGCCGAGCACTTGGGCAATAGAGGTCATTTCGTTTAGTGCTTTCGTTCTTAGGTTAAATGGCAGGCGAACATCGCCTCCCCGGGATAACCCAATATGATAGCCGATAGAGCGGGTACACGCGAATGGAATCCAGAGGTGCCGATGCTGGTTAGGGTGGCTGAACGGGCCTAGAACCCTCGATGTCCCTGGATGGAAAAGCTATGCTTCAAGGCCGGTCGAACATGCCCATTCAATGATCTGCTGAGGCAGGCGCTTGGGCTTCCCAGCCACGGTCGTGCAGGCATGGCATGTGTGTCCTTCCAACACCAATCGATCCCGCTGGTTAAGGATGCGGTAGCCGAATTTCAAACGAACACCTGCCGCTTCAAGCAGTGTGACCTTGATCGACAATTCATCATCGTACACTGCGGGGAATCGATACTGCACGAAACATTCGAGCACTGGAAACACGGTATCCTGCTCCTGAAAGGCCATAAAGGGCATGCCCCAGGCACGAAAAGCCGCCCCACGCGCTGCTTCAAGGATCGGCAAATACCTTCCGTAATAAATGTGGTTGCCCGCCGTGCAATCCGCATAAGTCACCCGGTGTTGATACTGGAAATTACACGCTGCGTTCGTCATACCGCCATCGTGCGAAGAATGCCAATCTGGATCAATCCCAGGTTACAGCGAAGCAACGAGGAATCACAGATGAAGGCAGAAATTCGACCGCCCGGTTCCTTGATTCGATGTCTAGAATCAAACACCTCTCCTTCATCCGCGATCTTCTGCGCCATCTGCGGATGAAGCACTTGCTTAGCGGCAGTAGCATCGTATCTTACCTCAATTATGGACTGGCAGCAGATTGCATCTCTTCTGATCGTGGCGATAGCCGCTGGCTTGCTTTTGCGCGGCTGGTTGCGCCGTCGCCGCTCGGGCGGGGGCCATGCGGGATGCGTCTGCCCAGGGACCGGATCCACGCCCGTCCAAGGCTCGATTGTGTATCATGCGCGCAAAGGCGAGCGCTCGGAGGTAATCGTCAAGATGAAATAGTCCGCTTGCGCACCTTCACCGCATGAGGTAAGGTGCTCCCGCTTACAATGGCCATGTGCAAAGTTAGTTCGTCTGTGCATTTTGTGACGCGGTCGGGCAGTGTGCGAGAAGGCTCAACCAGAGCTCACTGGGTTCCGAATACCGACGTTTATGCCACCGACACCGGGCTCGTCATCAAGGTGGAGCTGGCAGGGATGCGCAGCGAGCACCTAGAAATCACCGTGGAGGGCAACAGCCTCAGGATTGCCGGCAATCGGCCGGACGGCTGCCGCGCTGCCAAATGCAACTTCCTGGTGATGGAAATCAATTACGGTCCATTTGAGAGTATCTTGGAATTGCCGCAGGGTTATGACTTAAGCCAGGCGAAGGCTGCGTATCTGAACGGGTTCTTGCGGATTGACGTTCCGCTGACCCAAAAGCCTTCCAAAACGACAAAAGTGCCGATCGAGGGTGACTCCTCAGTGTGATGATTGTTTCCGAGGGTCTGCCCCAGCAAGGGAACGCAGGTGAGCTATGACTTCGCCGGACACTGAGTTTATTAGCATAATGGGGGCTACCGGAACCGCTGATGCACCCTCGCGGGTTTCTTCCAGCGCGCTTCCACAAATCCTCCCAATCCTGGGCCTCTCTGATATTGTTATTTTTCCAGGGATGGTCGCCCCGCTTCTCGTGGAGACGCCCCAGAGCATCCAACTCATCGATGATGTTGTAGGTGGAGATCGCCTGCTCGGCGTAGCTCTGCAAAAGAACCCCGACGCTGAGAATCCGACTCCACAGGAAATGCACGACGTGGGCTGCGCCGCACGCGTCCTGAAGATGCTGAAGTTCCCGGACAACACGGTTCGCGTGTTAATCGAGGGCCTTTGGCGGGTTCAGGTCAAGGAATACGTCAGCACAGATCCTTACCTGTGTGCCAAGTACGAGCTGATTAAAGATCACAAAGAAGACTCTGTTGAGCTGACTGCCATGCTGCGCAACGCGCAGTCGCAGTTTCAGGAAGTCATCAAGCTCTCCCCTGCCCTTTCCGAGCAGATTAAAGTTGCCGCCCTCAACACCGAAGATCCTGGGCATTTCGCCGACCTGGTCGCGGTCAACCTTAACCTGGCACTCGATGAGAGGCAGAAGCTGCTGGAAACCCA
The DNA here is from genome assembly GCA_942493075.1 of uncultured Verrucomicrobiota bacterium. Classification (GTDB taxonomy): domain Bacteria; phylum Verrucomicrobiota; class Verrucomicrobiia; order Limisphaerales; family UBA8199; genus JBBQYD01. Next base: position 3,741,108 of record OW818681.1, read on the forward strand.
TTCTGTAAAGGAGCGCCTCACACGGCTGCTGCCCATGTTGAATCGTGAGCAGGAAGTGCTCACGCTGAGCTCAAAGATCCAGACCGAAGTCGCAACCTCGATCTCGAAAACCCAGCGGGACTTTTTCCTGCGAGAGCAGATGCGCGCTATCCAGCGTGAACTGGGTGAATCCGATCCGAACGCCAACGAAATCAGGATGCTCCGGGAGCGGATCGAGAACACCATTTTGCCCCCAGAGGCCAAGCAGGTTGCCACTCAGGAGTTGGATCGGCTGCAACAGATGCCTCCAGCCGCTGCTGAGTACGGACTCACCCGCCATTATATCGATTGGATTCTCAGTATGCCGTGGGCGGCTGAGACCACGGACAAGCTGGACCTGGCTGAAGCCGAGCGAATCCTCAACGAACAACACTTTGGCCTTTCAAAGGTAAAGGACCGTTTGCTCGAATTCCTGGCGGTTCTCAAGCGGCGAAAGCAAATCAAGGGTCCCATTCTTTGTTTGGTGGGTCCTCCGGGCGTGGGCAAAACCTCCCTCGGCAGGAGTGTTGCTGACGCGCTGGGCCGCAAGTTCGCACGGATTGCCCTGGGCGGCATGCGCGATGAAGCAGAGATTCGCGGCCACCGCCGCACGTACGTAGGCGCGCTGCCGGGACGCATCATTCAAACGTTGCGTCGCGTCGAAAGCCGCAATCCGGTTATACTCCTTGATGAATTGGACAAAGTGGGCGCCGATTTCCGTGGCGACCCTGCCTCGGCGTTGCTCGAGGTTTTAGATCCAGCCCAAAACCACACTTTTACGGATCATTACCTGGATTTGCCCTTTGACCTGTCCCGTGTGCTGTTCTTAACAACAGCGAACTGGCTGGAGCCTATCCATGCGGCGCTCCGCGACCGTCTGGAAGTAATAGAACTTCCCAGCTATACTGAAACCGAGAAGCTTGAGATTGCGCGCCGCTATCTTTTGCCACGGCAGATGGAGGAGCACGGATTGACGCGCAGCGAGTTGCGCGTTCCGGAAAAGACACTGCGCCGGCTGATACATGACTACACGCGGGAGGCGGGGGTTCGCCAACTCGAGCGCGAGCTCGCTGCGATCACTCGGAAAGCCACCCGGCGGATTGTCAGTAACAACGGTCACGCTTCAAAACCGCTGGTGCTGAGCCCGGAGAACCTCTCAGATTACCTGGGCGCGGCACGCTTCCTGAACGAAACCGCTCAGACGATTAAGGAGTTCGGCATCGCCACCGGTCTGGCGTGGACGCCTGTGGGTGGCGAAATCCTGTTTATTGAGGCTACGCGGATGCCCGGGAAAGGCAGCCTGCTGCTCACCGGCTCGTTGGGCGATGTAATGAAAGAAAGCGCGCAGGCTGCTGTAAGCTACCTACGCAGTCAATCCGGCAAGCTCGGAATCGACTTCTCGGATTACGGCAAGTTTGATCTCCATATTCATGTGCCTGCTGGTGCCACGCCCAAGGACGGACCCAGCGCAGGTGTGACCATTGTGGCCGCCCTGGCATCACTTTTAACCAAGCGCCGAGTGCGTTCGGATACGGCCATGACGGGAGAAATCAGTTTGCGCGGTCGCGTGATGCGCGTGGGTGGCATCAAGGAGAAGGTCCTGGCTGCCGGTCGATTCGGAATCAAGCGCGTGCTTCTGCCCGACCAGAATCGCAGCGATTGGTCCGAGGTGCCGGAGGAAGTCCGCCGCAAACTCGAAGTCCATTTTATTCAACACATCTCTGACTTGCTCCCCTTAGCCTTGCGCGATAAATGACAACCCCGCACTTGCTCTCCACTGGTCTTGTTACCTTGGCCTGTTTGCTTAGTTGTGGTGTCCTTGCCCAACCCGCCTCCGCCCAGCCGAAAGCTGAAATCCGCACGCCGCAAACCATCGACATTCCGACCGCCCGCAAATTGGGGTCCGAACTGGTTTCTGAATTGTTGACCATGCGGCCGACGGAGAACACCCAAACCAAAGGCGTCCTGCGCATCATCGCTAACCGAAAGACCCAGCAGGTACCCTTTACGTTTTCTGTCACGAATGGCCCGGCTAACTGGACCAGCACGTACGAGGCAAAACCCACCGCAGGCGACCCCAAACCCATGCGACTCGTCATTCAGCAGGCACTCTTGTCCGCCAACAAATACACAGTGTCTGAAGCTGAGAAGTCCGAAACCACCCCTGTCGGCAACGAGACAATGATTCCGTTCGCCGGTTCGGATTTCTGGGTCGCCGATCTAGGTCTCGAATTCCTCCACTGGCCTGAGCAGCGCCTAACGGGAACCGAGATGCGGCGTGGCCAATCGTGCCGCGTCCTTGAAAGCATCAACCCAAATCCGGCGGCGGGTGCGTACCGCCGAGTAGTCTCCTGGATCGACATCGATTCTGGAGGGATCGTTCATGCCGATGCGTATGACCATCGTGACGCTCTTCTCAAGCAGTTCGATCCGAAGGAATTTAAGAAGATTGAAGGTCAGTGGCAGCTAGCGGAAATGGAGATACGGAACCGCCAAACCGGCTCCCGCACGCGTATTGAGTTTGATCTGAAGTCCCCCTGAGCATCGTCCCCTTGCGGTAGAACTATCCTGGCTGAGATCGCGCTCAAACCCGCTGGTGTTCCAGCCTTTGTTTCGCGCAACATCCATAAAAGAGAACTGCGCCCAAAGCGAGGGTCGCCTGGGCGCAGATGCGAAATGAACTCTGGTCCTCTATGCCTGTCTCAAGCTTAGTGTGCCAGCGCTACTGAGGACTCCTCCCCCAGATTGATACGGGACAACCGGCCGGGCTTGGCTGCGCCTTTCTTGCGTGCCTCGCGTGTAACCGATTTGATGTATTCAACCTCTTCAGGTTTGTAGGCGGTGCCGTCCGTGCGGAAAATGTCGTGGAACCACAGCGGTGGTTCAGCCGTGTACGTCTTGTCCCAGGAATCCCACGGGTAGATCGTTTGCGTCTTGCCGGCCACAAAACCCCAATTGTAAGCCCCTACACCTTGTTTCTGCATGAAACCCAGCACCGGATCGAACCGGCTACCCTGAGGGCGCGCCATAAACTCGGTGCACAGAATGGGGCGTCCATAGCGACGCAGATTCTCAACGCACTTTGCCATATCCTCAACCGGCCCGTAATTGTGAAAGCTGATCACATCAGATTCTTCCAGTTGCAGCTTCTCCATGGCCGTCAGTTTGGACTGGTCGGCCCAGTTTCCAACCCAGACGCCGCTGGTCAGTGGCTGGGTGGGATTCATCTCACGCGCCCACACGAAAGTCTTCTGGAGCAGCAGCAGGGCCATCTCCTTCTTATTCTTCAATTCCACATTCCGGTACTGGGGCACCGGATTATCCGGTTCATTGAATAGATCCCAGACCTGCACCCGCCGGTCATTCCGAAAACGGCCCACAACATCCTGCACGTATGGCTTCAGGTCATCGTGGCGGCTGGGGTCGCTAAGAATATCCGCACCCGGATTCTGCACCCAGCCCGAGTTGTGGGTGTGTGGCTTGGGAGCCCGCTGCTTGCCACCTTTGGGGAATGGATCCCAAACGCCATCGAACAGAACATACATCACGCCGATATGATGTCGGTCCGCAATCTTGAGGAATTCCTCCATTCGGCTTAAAAAGCCATCACGATCTTCACGCCACACAATATCATGCAGAAAAACGCGGACGCTGGTGAACCCAAGATCCTCTGCCCAACCCAACTCACGATCAATGGTGGCCGGATCCCACGTGTCCGCCTGCCACATCTCCAATTGATTAATGGCCGAGCTTGGCGCGAAGTTGCACCCCACCAGCCATGGCTGGCGAGAGTGCCAGGTTTGGGCCTGTTCCGGTGTCCATTGGGCACGAGGTGCTTTCGCCGCGTGCTGCGAGGTCGAACACCCAGCCAGAGCCATCAATGCAATGGCGAGACCGATTCTTGTGCTTTGCAGTGCTTTCATAATTATAATCCTGAGTTTTAGCGCTCTGGAACCCGGTTTCCCTGCATACACATTTGACGAGAAAGTGCCCGGGACAGATCGCCCGCTGTATATCCAGACTACTCAAACGAATCCAGCTAAAAGCGTCGTTTTCAAAAAAGAAGAGCCAGATCGACCGCGCTAATCGACCTCATCAGATAATCAATTTACAGAGTCAAAACTCGTGCTACGTTGCTGGGCTTCCAAAATGACGGGACAGGAGGGTTCTCCGGGCTGTGGCTTTGGCAAAGGCCATCGTGGGAGCCTGATGTCGCGATGGGGAGGCAAAAACACATAGAAATAATACCTATGCCAACATATTGTAACCAAACAGTCTGGATACCCTCCATTTCTCTGGCCATTCTGCATCTCTCTGCTGCCGCGCTCTCGGCAGCATCCTATTCCGAGATAGTTCTCCAGGACAGTCCGCTGGCGTATTATCGCCTGGGAGACACCCCAACTGCACTGGCAACGGCTCGCAACAGCGGCGCAGTGGGGGCAAATCTTAACGGAACTCATATTGGCGCAACCCACGGGAATGGGGGAGCGATCGATGGCAGCGCCGACGGCTCAGCCTATTACAACGGGGCCGGTTCACGCACGATTGTGCCCCATAGTTCTGCCATCAACCCGCCCTCGGAACAACCCTTCACAATTGAGGCATGGGTGCGCCCAACGATTGACGGGCAAGGAAACGCCCAAGTCCCACTTTTCAACAGGCACTCCGCAGGCAACCGCCAAGGCTGGGTGTTCTTCCAGCGCGACGCAGGAACAGGCTGGAATTTTCGCATGTATAACGAGGCCGGCAGCACGCCCTCCATAGATATTACTGGTGGACCTTACACAGTCGGAGACTGGACCCAAATCGCCGCAACCTGGGATGGAGTCAACGCCAGCCTGTATGTAAACGGCCAATTCGTGGCGACGGCAGGAGGCACCTATGTCGCAAACTCCGACATCCCATTTGGGGTAGGGGCCTACACTTCAGACTCGGCGGGCGACAATTCGTTCACCGGTTATGTCGATGAGGTGGCATGGTATTCAAACGCCCTCTCGCCGGACCAGATACTCGCGCACTTTACCACCGCAACGGACACCGCACGGACAACGGCGTGTGAAACCCTCGTCGAGAATGACGGGGCGGTTCTATATTTGAGGCTGAACGAGCCAGGCGCAGCCAATTTGGGCACTGCAGGGCCAGAGGCTGATGGAACTCATACTATTGGTGTGCGCCTTGGCCAGCCAGGCGCGCTGGCAGGCAGCACCGATACCGCGGCGGCATACACAGGTTTGCGGGAAGCCGATGGAGGATCACCCACAACAATCCCGTTTCAGGAAGAGTTGAATCCGGCTGGCTCCTTCACCGTCGAGGCTTGGCTGAAACCCACGGTCAATGGCTATGGCAACGCCCAGTCTCCCCTTCATAATCGCACCAGCACCGAGCCTGATGCCGGTGGAAATCGAAGCGGCTGGGACTTCTTCCAGCGAGACGCCGCAGTGGGTTGGAACTTTCGAATGTTCAATGGTGCCGGGAGCGGAAGGCTGTTCGATTTGACTGGCGGCCCATACACGGTCAGCGAATGGCAGCATCTCGTAGCAGTGTATGATGCAGCGGGACCTTCGGCCACGCTTTATCTGAACGGCCAGGAAGTTGCCTCCTCAACCACACCCAATGGAACCTATGCCGCAAAGACGGTCGGTGATATGGCCATCGGAAGCTATGGCAATCCGGCCAGGAACCCCTCGGGCTATGAAAACGCTTTTACGGGTTCAATTGATGAAGTCGCGATCTATCCCTCCGCCCTTTCAAGTGCATCGGTTCTGGCACATTATCGCAACGGAACAAACGCGGCCCGATCCACCCCGTATGAGACACTGATCACTTCGGATAACCCGGCGGGGTATTGGCGGCTCAATGAAGCGCCCTACAATTCCATTACAAACAGCGGAACCCTGGGAAGCGAGGCGCAAGGTGTGCGCGCCGATGCTCCCATCGCTTCAGGCCCCACTCCCCCAGCGTATGGAGGATTTGAGACCAACAACATGGCTAGCCGGTTTGACGGCGCCACCAGTTTTATCGAGCTGTTTAATCCGACTAACCTCAACTTCTCCGGCCCAATTACACTGGAAGCGTGGATTCTGCCGGATGCAGTCCAGGATGGACTGGCCAACATACTGGCGCACGGCGTTAACGCCGCCGATAACAGGGAAACAGTGATGCGCCTGACCGATAGCGCAACTTACACTGCCGGCTCATGGGACGGAGTGTCCCACACGGTGGGTTTCCCAATTCCCGGGGGCGATCTTGGAGGCGGAACCTGGATTCACCTGGTCACAACCTACGATGGAACCGAATGGACGCTCTACCGCAATGGCGTGGAAGTGGCCAGCCAAGCGGACACCATCGGAGCGGTGCCGGTGGACGATGCCGCCTGGGCGATCGGCGCCCGTGGGCGCTGGAGTTCCGCGATGGGAATCTCTGCTCCTGGTTTCCCGGACCGGAGTTTCAGCGGTCAGATAGATGAGGTCGCTATCTATGACCAGGCGCTCTCAGCCGCTCGCGTGGCAGCGCATTATTCCGCAGGATTGCTCGGCCCCAACCCGCTTACGATCCAGCGCTCAGGGAACGACATCGTTTTAACCTGGACCAGCGGAACGCTGCAATCAGCGGACCTGGTCGAGGGGCCATACACGGACGTGGCCGAAGCAACCGCCCCAACGTACACTGTTCCGATTGGTGTACAGCCGAAGTTTTACCGACTCCGTCTCTAGGTCCGGCTATTAGACCGACCACGACGCGGGCGGAAGCGATCGCTTCCGCCCGCGCTCGTTTCACTGGCAACTTGCGGTCTGCTTTCAGAAGGCCATTCTTCGGGTTGAGTCCATTTCAGGACACGCCCTTCACCATCTTCTACATCGTTGCGCGCCATCTGCGCCATCCAGCGCGTATGCATGAAAGCACACTGATGCCGGAATAGCAGGGCTAGCGAAGATTTGACGGGACTTTACTCATTGATTTTTTTAAGGTCGACCGCGTGAAACGAAAGAAAGCGTCGGTCGATCAGCTCTCCGGACTTGTGGATGTGGACTTGAAACAGGTCCAAATTGTCCTGCTTGCCGATCCGGAGGAACGTCGCCATGGGCAGCGATGGCTTCGCAAGCACCACTACCTTGGCGGGTTAAAAGCGGTAGGTGAGCAGATGCATTACGCGGCAGTAGATGCATCTGGCACGTGGCTCGCAGTGCTGATTTTCAGTGCCGCCGCCAAGCATCTGAAACACCGAGACCAGTGGATTGGATGGACCCGAGCGCAGCGAGACCGGCGTTTGAGCCTGGTTGTTAATAATAGCCGCTTTCTCATCCTGCCCCACGCCCATATCCCCAACCTGGGTTCTCGCGTGTTACGATTGGCACTCGATCGCCTCAGCGCCGATTGGCAGGCGCGGTATGGACATCCGGTGTTGGTGGTCGAGACCTTTGTGGATCCCGATCAGTTTGACGGCACCGTGTACAGCGCCCATGGCTGGGAGGAGGTTGGGTTAACGGACGGCTGGGGGCGTTGCCGCCGTGATTACTACGTGCAGCATGACAAGCCCAAGAGGTTGTTCGTTCGGGAAGTTGTGAAGAACGCTCGTCGCAGTCTGCAAGCCGAGCATCTCAAGCCTGCCCTGGCTGGGGTTGAGAAAAAGGCGGGAGCCGGATGCTACCACAAGTGCGGCCAAATCAAGGCTCTGACGGAGCATTTCAAAGTCCTGCCCGAATACCGCGACCGATTCGAATCGTATCCGGTCTGGTCCTTGGTGACGCTGATGCTGTTGGCCATCTTGTGCGATGCGCCGCGCGGACAAAAAGACCTGGCCAAACTGGCCCGGCGATTAACACAACACCAACGCCGTGCCTTGGGGATTCGGCCTAATCCACAAGGCTATTTCCCAGCCCCCAGCCAGTCGACTTTCTCCCGGTTGCTGTCTGGTCTGGATGCCCGCCGACTTAACGAGGTGTTACTGGCTATCCAGACGCAAGTGCGTGGGAAACCGCCCGCCGATGAACTGATAGCTGTCGATGGCAAAGAACCCAACCACGGCCCCGGTGACGCCATCCTCACGGCGGTCACCGTGCCCAGTCAGTTCTACCTGGGCAGCGCCTTGGTTGACACCAAAACCAATGAAATTCCGGTGGCACGTGAACTCTTCGGCGAGTTGGATCTGACAGGGCGCAAGGTGGCTTTGGATGCGCTACACACCCAGGATGAAACCGCGCGGCAGTTGGTGATGGAACACGGAGCGCATTACCAATTAACAGTGAAGAACAACCAGCCCACCCTGCGCCAAAACATCGACAAAATGGTTCCTGCCCCGACTGGGGGATTTTCCCCCTCTGGCTTCGATGCCAAGGCGGGCACGGACCCTCGAAAAGAATAAGGGCGTTCCGGAAAGCCGTACGCTGACAAGTCGCGCCGTAGCCGCCGAGGACATCGGGTTTCCTTTTGCTGCCCAAGCCGCTCTGGTGACCCGGCAGCATGTCGGACGCAAAGACGAGACGGTGGGGCTCATCACCGACTTGCCACCAGAAACGTTGGACGCTGGCCAATGGTTAAAGGCCAATCGCTTGGCCTGGGGAATCGAGAACGGGACACATCAACGCCTGGACGTCTCGCTCAACGAGGACCGCTGCCGGGTTCGCAATACCAATGGCTTGTGGATCCTTGGCATCATCCGCCGCCTGGTGATCAGCCTCTTTATGCACTGGCGTAAACGCCATCCCAAGCCCAACCACCAATCTCTCACAGATTTCCAAGCCGCCATGGGCGAGGACAACCTAGCCAAAGCTATGGCCTTCGTCACACACCAACACCCTAAACTGTGAAAACTCCTTCATGCATACGCGCTGTGCGCCATCTCTGTCCCGGGGAAAAACTTGGACTTTGCGGGTTATTTATGATTTCGTGGTGGGCTATGGACGATAGCAATTCGTTGATCGAACAGCGCATGGCAAAGTTGGCGGCATTGCGAAGCAAAGGCATTGACCCCTTCAAGAACAAATTCACTCCGAGTGAATCCTGCGCTGTCGCCCGTACGAATTACGTTGAAGGACGCGAAGTTGCGGTGGCCGGACGAGTCACCGCCCATCGGGACATGGGCAAAAGCATGTTCATCGACGTGCGCGACCAATCGGGACGGATTCAGATCTACGCCCAAAAGAATGTTCTAGGCGACGAACAGTTCGATATTTTCCGTCACTTGGATTTGGGCGATTTCATGGGTGCCAAGGGCACCTTGTTCACTACCAAAACGGGTGAGATCTCGATCAAGCTTCATTCGTTCACCATTTTAGCAAAGGCGTTGCGTCCGCCGCCGGAGAAGTGGCACGGGGTGGCGGATACTGAGATCAAGTACCGTCAGCGTTACCTCGATTTGATGAGCAACCCTGAGGTGAAGGACATCTTCCTGAAGCGCAGTCAGATCATTCGAGAAATCCGGGCGTTCCTGCATGATCGCGGCTACGTGGAAGTTGAGACACCAATGATGCAGCCGATCCCCGGAGGAGCTGCTGCTCAGCCATTTGTTACTCATCACAATTCCCTGGGCTGCAATTTCTATCTCCGCATTGCGCTGGAACTCTATTTGAAGCGTTTGCTGGTGGGCGGAGTGGACCGCGTGTTCGAGATCGGGCGCAACTTCCGAAACGAAGGGCTTTCCCGCAAGCACAACCCGGAGTTCACGATGCTGGAAGCCTACCAGGCTTTCGGTGATTACGAGACCATGATGGAGTTGGTGCAGTCCATGGTATGCCAGGTGTCGCAGAAGGTCCTTGGGACTCTGGTCATCGAGCACAAGGATGCTGAAGGCAAGGTTATCCGCACCATTGACCTGACCCCGAACTGGCGCCGGGCAAAATACAAGGATTTGATCCGCGAGAAAGCCGGTGCTGATTGGTTTGAGATCACCCCGGAACAGCGGCGGGACCGTGCCACAACGCTCGGTGCGGAGATCGCTCCGGCCTACGAGGATTTCGAAGTAACCGGTGCGATATTCGAGAAGTTGATTGAACCAACTCTGATTCAACCGACATTCGTAACACACCTGCCTAAAGAGCTGGTGCCCTTGGCCAAACTCTCGCCCGATGACCCGTCCACGGTCGAGGTATTCGAGTGTTGCATCAACGGACAGGAGATCTCTCCGGCCTATACGGAGCAGAACGACCCCATCGAGCAGCGGGAACGGTTGGAACACCAGGCCGGTGGTGAGCAACAGAAGTTGGATGAAGATTTCCTGGTTTCTCTGGAGCACGGAATGCCTCCAGCAGGCGGCATGGGAATGGGCATCGACCGTCTTTGCATGATGCTCCTCGGACAGGAAAGCATCCGAGACGTGATTCTGTTCCCGCAACTGAAACCCAAAGCGTGAATGGGGCGTGGTAGTGTAAAAGAACTTTGTTTTTGTATGGCAACGAATCAACCAACCGAAGTGCCGGGCGCGCCTGAAACACGGCCGACAGATTTCATTCGGGACATCGTGGCGGCTCATGTGGCGGAGGGCAAATATCCGAAGATCCACACGCGTTTTCCGCCAGAACCGAACGGCTATTTGCATATCGGACACGCGAAATCGATTTGTCTGAACTTTGGCATCGCGCGTGAATTCAATGGCGTTTGCAACCTCCGGATGGACGATACGAATCCAACCAAAGAGGATGTGGAGTACGTGGATTCGATCCGCGAGGACGTCAATTGGCTGATCAGCGCCTGGGCCGAAGACCGCCTTGGTCTGAAACCTCACGGCCAGCCCCCCGAGAAGACCATGACCGCCGGGCACGCGGATTATGAGCTCAAGCCAATCATTCCCGAGAACAGCAACACTCCTGGGCTCGAGCCATTCTATGCCAGTGACTACTTTCCGCAGCTTTATGATTATGCTGTACAGTTAATTGAAAAGGGATTGGCTTACGTGGATGATCTGACGGCCGAGCAAACCGATGAGTATCGCGGATCACCGGACAGACCGGGAAAAGAGAGTCCTTATCGGGCCCGCAGCACAGAAGAAAACCTGGACCTGTTCGCACGGATGCGCAAGGGGGAGTTCCCGGACGGCGCACGCACCTTGCGGGCGAAGCTTGATATGACCTCGCCCAACATTTGGTTGCGCGACCCGGTACTGTATCGGATTCGCCATACCGAGCATCATCATACCGGAAATGCCTGGTGCATTTATCCGATGTATGATTTTGCCCATTGCCTGAGCGATTATATTGAAGGGATCACTCATTCCATCTGCACGCTGGAGTTCGAAGTGCACCGCCCCCTCTACGACTGGGTACTGGAGAGTCTGAAGCTTTCACGCCCCCTGCCCCGCCAGTACGAGTTCGCGCGATTGAGCCTGGGTTACACGGTAATGAGCAAGCGCAAGCTCATGCAACTGGTCAATGAAGGGCTGGTAACTGGCTGGGATGATCCCCGCATGCCGACCATTTCCGGGTTGCGCCGCCGCGGTGTGACTCCCGGGGCCTTGCGCCAGTTCGCCTACAATATCGGAATCACCAAGTACAACGGTGTAACCGATGTGGCCGTGCTTGAGTTTGCGATCCGCGAGGATCTGAATCGGCGCGCGCTCCGCCGTCTGGCTGTTTTGCGGCCTGTCAAGGTCGTGATCACGAACTATCCGGAAGGCCAGGTTGAAGAGTTGGACGCCGTGAATAATCCCGAGGATCCGACCACCGGCACCCGCAAACTGCCGTTCAGCCGCGAGATTTACATTGAGCAGGATGACTTCATGGAAACGCCTCCGCCGAAATACTTCCGGCTTCGTCCGGGCGGCGAGGTGCGTCTGAAGTACGCCTACATCATCAAGTGCGATGAGGTAATCAAGGACGCGCAAGGCCAGGTAGTGGAACTGCGCTGCACGGCGGACCTGGGCAGCAAGAGCGGCGGCCCGACAGCCGGACGCAAGGTCAAAGGGACCATTCACTGGGTAAGCGCGCAGCACGCGGTCACGGCCGAGGTGCGCCTGTATGATCGCCTGTTCAACGTTGCTGAACCCGACGCGGATGGCGATTTCAAGCGGCACCTGAACCCGAACTCATTGACCGTATTAACTGCACAATGCGAGCCGTCGTTGAAACAGGCGAACCGGCAGGAGCGTTACCAGTTTGAGCGCCTCGCGTATTTTGCGGTGGATCTCGACAGCCAGGCAGACAAGCTGGTCCTGAACCGAACGATCACACTCAAAGACGCCTGGGCCAAGGAAGCTGCAAGGAAATAGCTGAAGAGAACAGCGGACTTCCGGAGTGAGAGGCCAGCCGATCTTGGGAACTGAAGTCCCATCGCGAATCACAAGGTTGTTCCGGCGCAGAACGGTCCGCTGGATACTATTGCTGCTGGCCGTGCTTGCGGCAGCATGGTTGAGCATTCGCCTTGTGCCCTTGCCAAAGGGGCTTCTGGATTCACAGCCCGCAGGAACCGAGTATCTGGATCGGGCAGGACGCCCCTTGCGGACACTGCCAGGAGGCGATGAACTGTTTCGCCGCCGGGTGGCTTATCACGAGATCCCGCACGCCCTCGTCCAGGCCACACTCGCCGCGGAAGACCGCCGTTTCTGGAGACATCCCGGAGTTGATCTGCGCGGCACGACACGCGCCGGCTGGCAGTTGCTCAAGAACCGCCGGATCGTTTCCGGTGGCTCCACGATTACTCAGCAACTGATCAAGCTTTCCTATCCTCGAAAGCGCACCTTCCGTTCCAAGCTCATCGAAGCGGTTCAGGCGATCCGCCTGGAGCAGGTTTGGACCAAGCAGGAGATCCTTGCTGCTTACTTGAACCGGATCGAATATGGAAACGGTGTGGCTGGATGCGCCCTCGCCGCCCGCTATTACTTCGGAAAACCCTTGGAGGACTTAAGCCCCGCTGAGAGCGCGCTGCTGGCCGGCTTGCCTCAGGCCCCTACCCGGCTAAATCCCCTGGCCCATTTTGATCGCGCACGCAAGCGCCAACTCTGGATTCTCGACCAGATGCGCGCGTTAAACTGGCTGGAGGAGGAGGAGCATTCCCGGGCAAAGATTGAGCCGCTCGTTTTCCCAAGTGACCGTCGCGCATTTGAAGCGCCACATTTTGTGGATTTGCTGATGCAACACCCTGGTGTGCCACGCAGCGGAATCGTCCATACCAGCCTGGACCTCGAGTTGAACCAATACGCGGAGCGGGCGCTGCGCGGCCAGATAGCGAGCCTGCGAGACCATGCCGCCCAAAATGGGGCGCTCGTCATCATCAGTAACCGAACGGGTGAGGTGATCTCACTCGTCGGTTCGGAGGATTACTTCAACCCCTTGGGAGGCCAAGTCAACGGCGCGTGGGCACCACGTTCACCCGGCTCAACGCTAAAGCCGTTTACATACTTGCTGGCTTTCGAACGTGGGGCGATGCCGTCCACGATCATCGCCGATGTGCCCACGGATTTTTCAACAGCAACCGGGGTATTCTCTCCAGTCAACTTCGATCACAGGTGGTATGGGCCCGTAAGCTGCCGAATGGCGTTGGCAAACTCCTTGAACATGCCAGCGATCAAGGCACTGGCCGACTTCGGAGGCCCACCCGCTCTAATAGCGCTTTTGCAGGACTGGGGGCTAACTACGCTGAACCGCACCTCCGATTATTATGGTCTCGGGCTGACTCTAGGAAACGCAGAGGTGCGATTGCTGGAGTTGGCAAATGCGTATGCGCACCTGGCCCGCCTAGGCACCCGTTTGCCGTACCGGTTCACGGCGCCTCCGTCGCTTCCAACGGGGCCACGTGCCACCGACCCTTCGATCGCTTATCTGATTGCCGACATTCTCAGTGACAATGATTCCCGTGCAACGGCCTTCGGATCGGAGTCCAGCCTTCGATTCCCTTTTAAAGTCGCCTGCAAAACGGGGACTAGCTCAAACTTCCGTGATAATTGGGCATTTGGCTACACCCCCGAATTCACGGTCGGCGTCTGGGTCGGAAACTTCGATGCCACGCCCATGCGCAACGTTTCCGGCGTCACTGGTGCCGCTCCGGTTCTACAGCAGGTGTTCAGGCATCTTCATCAGCGCTTTGGAACCTCTTGGTATGAGCATCCGCGGAATGTCGCCACCGTTTGGACGCACCGCCTGACTGGTAAACGGCTGTCCAATCCGGACAGAGTCCCACTAGCCGAGAGAATCGAAGAGCTGTTTCCTTCCGAGAACCTGGCTCCTGTCGAACACCCTGAAGATTACGATGCTGTCGGCCGCGTAATCTTGTCCGCAGAATACAGGGATTGGGCCGGTAGCGCCGATAATTACCTTGGAGACCGTGTTGTGGTAGTAGCTACTGATTCATTCCGCATCCTCTTTCCATTGCCGGGCACGGTGATTTATCTAGACCCGGATCTTCCGCGCGGAGGAGCCATCCTGCGGCCGCGAGTCGCAGGGGCGAGCGCCCCACGATGGACCAGTCCTTCCTTGCGGTGCGCGCAAGAGGGAGGAATGGACATTGCCGAACTGAAGCCTGGTCGTCACGATTTGCAGTGCATCGATCCTGTGAGCGGCAGGGAACTTACGACCTGGATCAAAGTGGTGTCGAAGTAACCACGGCTTCGGATGAATCCGCGCATGAAAGAGCTTCCGGGACGCAACCTCGTATCTGACGGACCTTCACCGGAGCTTTACTTCGATTTCACGATGCTTCGGGAGGCTGCTCCAGGTTGATTATTTGCTCGTTTCGAGAGCGCATTCCAATACAATTGTCCGCCGAAGGAATTTCCCCGCTCGTGAGGCGATTCGCGATGCGAATAAGGGGATATTCTTGCGCCATTGTGATGAGATCCGCTGTCGAAGCTTGCATCCCGCAGGGTGATCAGCCGAATTGGAGAGCCGTTTCCTCTAATTATTGGCTGGCTTGGCTCTTTGCTGGGATGCTTTGGCTAACGTTCGGCGGCAGTGCACTCCACGCCACGCCCAGGAACAGCTATCATCCGGAATACCTCATCGAAAACTGGTCGGCGGCCGAAGGAATCCCGGAGAATTCTGCTTTGGTGGTCGCTCAAACCCCTGACGGTTATATATGGATCGGCTCGACGGCTGGGCTGCTGCGGTTCAACGGACATGAGTTTTCACGGGCAAGCCGTTCGGGGGAGCTGAAGCAATTGGATACGACCGTCCAGCATCTCGCGGTAGATGGCAAAGGACGGCTTTGGGCAAGCACAACGACAGGACTGGCGGTCCTGGAAAAGGGGCGATGGCGGCTGATAGACAGCACCAACGTGATTGCCCGCACCCTCGCAGAAAGCCCTGACGGAAAGATCCTGGCAGGCTCACCTGAGGGGCATCTGTTCCAGGTGGACGAAGTCACTGCCACACAAGTGACAAATGTTCCGGCGCTTGCCCCCAGCGGGGTGTTTTTGATCCCAGATGCAGTGTCGGGAAAGCTCTGGCTTGCCAATCGTTTTTTCATTGGGACCTGGACCAAAAAAGGCTGGGAACCGATCGGGCCGCAGCACGCGCCGCGTGGATCACTATTGGCAGGCGCGGCACGCACGGGAGGCATCTGGGTTTTCTTTGAGGGCCAGTTGTGGCATTACCAGTCCGATGGACAGACACGCCGCTGGAAAGGCCCCTCGATCGATTCGCCTCGCGAGCTATTTGAAGACGATTTGGGGAATCTTTGGGTGACCTCCGCCGTTCAAGGCTTGCTGCGGTGGCGCCCGGGCGAGGTGCCTGTCCGCCTCAACTCGACCAACGGTCTGAATCATAGCACGGCGCGGTCGATCATGCAGGATGCGGAAGGCAACATCTGGGTAGGCACGTCCAGCAGCGGCCTGTACCGTCTCAAACGCCGGTATTTCAAGAATGCTGGAGTCGCGGATGGCTTGACCGATCACATTGTTAAGACTGTGGCGGAGGAACGCCCAGGCCAGATGGTGTTTGGAACACAAGGCGGCGGCATGGGACGCATCGTTGATGACCGGGTGGTGTGGGCGCGCGCGCCCATGAACCAGGTTGGGCGGTTCGCATGGAGCGTGCTGCGCGATCGTGAGGGGCGAGTCTGGACAGGGACCTACAGCCAGGGCCTCTTCGTCGAAGAGAATGGAATCGAAAGACCCTTTCGATTGCCGCGACGGCTAGGCCCATCTGTGGCAGCGTTGCTTGAGGACTCGAAAGGCAGAATTTGGGTGGGGGCCTCCTTGGGGCTCGGCGTTATCGAACACGGGACCGTGAGCCTTTGGAATGCTGGCGCGGAGTTCACCAATATTAACGTGCGCACCATCGTGGAAGACCAGCGGGCCAGCACCCTTTGGCTCGGCACGTACGGCCATGGCTTATGGAAACTGGATCTCGCGCATCCAGGAACAGCCATCCACATAGAAGGATTGCCCCGCAAACGGATTACTGCGTTGAGCATGGATGAGGACGGTTGCGTTTGGGCAGGGGTTTTTGGTGAAGGGCTCTTCTGCATCCGTAATGGTCGGATCTCATCGGTTGGGAGGCAACAGGGCTTGCCCGCCAGCACTATCGGATCGATTCTGGAGGATGGAAGAGGGTATTTCTGGCTCGGTTCGGATCAAGGCATCATCCGAGTGACTCGTGAGGGGCTCCATGCTGCAGCCTCGGGAAAGGCTCCCACGGCCACCTTCAACCTCTTCAACACATCCGACGGCATGGCGGTGCAAGAGTGTTCAGAGGGACACCAACCCAGCGCGGTCCGCGACAGCCAAGGCAGTCTATGGTTCGGCACTTTGCACGGGCTTGTCCACGTAGATCCCGCGGGGCTGCGTTTGAATCACCGTCCCCCTCCCGTTCAGATCGAACAGTTCAGCTATCTGGATCGAGAGGGAACCAATCACGTAATCGCCAGCCCGCATGATGGAGAAATCCGCGTTCCTGCCGGAAGCACCGGTTTCCAATTTCGCTACGCCGCCCTGACTTATACCGCCCCCGAGAAAGTGCGCTATACTCATCATTTGGATGGTGTGCCGGGAAGCAATCTCCAGGCGGATAATCGCAGGATCGCAGAATTTCAGAGCCTTCCTCCCGGGGCTTACCGTTTCGTTGTCAGGGCAGCCAATAATGACGGGGTTTGGAGCCAGCAAGGAGCTGCTATCGGGCTCGTAGTCGAGCCGTTTATCTGGCAGACTTTCTGGTTTCGTGCGCTGGCGATGCTGGCATTGTTAGGCGGAATTGCCATGGCAGGCTGGCGAGCCGCGCGTGACCGCTATCGCGGGCAAATCGAAAAACTGGAGCAGCAACGGGTGCTGGCCCATGAACGCGCCAGGCTGGCGGCAGTGATGGATGCCACCACTGATCTGGTCGCGTTCGCTGATCGCGAGGGAAACCTGCTCCACCTGAATCCAGCAGGTGGAAAACTGCTTCAGATTCGGGACAACCCGGTTCCGAAAGACTCAAAGATCGACCACCTCTTCCCTCCCCAGGCTGCGGAGCGGTTCCGCAACGAAGCCCTCCCCACTGCGGAAAGAGAAGGCACCTGGCAGGGTGAAAGCATTTTAAAACGGGCTGATGGTGCCGAGGTTCCCGTCTCACAGGTTGTGATCACGCATCGTGATTCCAATGGCCAGGTCGCATTTATTTCCACCATCGCCCGGGACATCTCTGATCAGAAACGTGCTGCGGAAGAAAAAGACCGTCTCCAGGCCCGTTTGATGCAGGCGCAGAAACTTGAGTCCGTTGGAAGGCTGGCCGGCGGTGTAGCTCACGATTTCAACAACATGCTCCAGGTCATTCTGGGCAACGTTGAGATGGCGCTGAGCCAGGTGCAGCCCGGCACTGCCTTGGATCGTGATTTAGTAGAGATTCGCCGATCGGCTCAACGCTCAGCGGAGCTCACGCGCCAACTGCTGGGCTTCGCCAGAAAACAGGCTGCCAGCCCACGCGTGCTGGACCTCAACGAAACCGTTGACGGCATGCTCCGGATGTTGCGGAGGTTGCTGGGGGAAAACGTTCAGCTTTCCTGGTGCCCGGGACCAAGGCTTTGGCCGGTTAATATCGACCCCGTACAGGTGGACCAGATCCTGGCAAACCTCGCGACCAATGCGCGCGATGCTGTCGCCGGCGCGGGCCGTGTTGTCGTTGAAACGCACAATCTAACTGTGGAACCTGGCAGCCAGCGGCTCCCTGAAGACCACCCGGCCGGGGATTACGTAGTTCTTTCAGTGACTGACAGTGGGAATGGCATCCCCCCCGAGATTGCGGACCACCTGTTTGAGCCGTTCTTTACAACCAAGGCTCTAGGGGAAGGCACTGGCCTCGGACTGGCGACGGTGTTCGGAATCGTAAAACAAAACGCGGGCACCATCACAGTAGAAAGCCAGGCCGGCGAAGGGACAACGTTTAATATCCTCCTGCCGCGAGCCACGTCTATAAAGGAGCCGCTCGAGCTTCTCGCCTCACCCTTGCCGGGGGGCAATGAGACCTTGCTCCTGGTGGAGGACGAACCCCAGATCCTGGAGCTCGGAAAACGCACGCTGGAGGCCTTGGGCTACCGTGTGATATCGGCCTGCCACCCCCAGGAAGCCGTCGAACTCGCCCAGAAGCATGAGGGCCGTATTGACCTGCTGGTGACTGACATTGTAATGCCTCAGATGAATGGGAAACAATTGCGGGAGGAACTGGATAAGCTCCAACCAGCGATCAGGTGCTTATACATGTCTGGTTACCCTGATGACATCATTGCTCTCAACGGAGGGTTGGGTCCGAACGAAGCCTTCATCCAGAAACCGTTCACTCTCCAAGACTTCACGGATAAGGTCCGCATGGTTCTGAGCTCAGCGGATTCGAGACCGGGATTCTGAGCGCTCCCGAGAATCTGCTTCGCTTACTGGTTGAACACTTTGACGCACGATCGTTTTCAGTCGCTCCGGGGGAATGCGCCTTGGATCAGAGACGTAAATTTCGTGATGCAATCCGGTTGCGGCAAACCCCTGAGCGGCGGCAAACGAAAGCATCTTTTCCACCGTGTCCCCAACCTTTTCATACGGACCCACGTGCAGCATCTGAACACAGCGGCCTTCGATCAGAGAGTAAAGGCTCACTGCCTGCGTCCCTGCGGCGTTGCCGCGCTTCTTTAGCGCGGCGCGCGCTGCGTCCAATTCTCTGGGAGCAACGAAGTCTGGCGTTCGGATCATGAGCCGCCAGCACCACTGTGATTTGGGCAAGCCAGCAAAACATCCATCCTCCTGCGGGCCCCACCATTGTGATTCGAGCTTCGAAACCGTGTAGTCCGTGCGGCCATCAAATTTCCTGGTCATCTTAATGGTGTACGCCATGGCATAGAGCGCACCGACCTTGGCAGAGAACTCCTCGCCTCCCGGCTCCCCCTGCCCTTCGACGGCCAGGTAGATCGCTTCAGACATGGTCATCAACACCGGCTTGCGCGGTGCTGCGTAGTCGGCTTTCCAGAGCTTTGCCAGATCGATTTTGTCTCCCATAACAGTTCTTTCTACTTCAGCGGCACATGGACCTCCGTAACCAGGTCAGCGGGCGCCGTGGAGTTCGGATCATTCTGATAGAGTTCAAGGCTCGGCCCATCGCCCATCTCCCGGCCGCTGCGAGGCAGCCATTGACCGAATACCCGGGCATACGTTTTCGAAAGGTTCTGATAGGGACCGTAATGCACCGTAACAGCGTAGTCACCACCGGGGATTGTTTGAACACCAATCTCTCCGACAGGCCGGAACTCAGGACCCACGGTGGCGCAGGCGTCATACCGCACCTTGTCGGGTGGGGTTACTTCCGGATCATCATGGCACAAACCGATAAACTGGGTCTCACCTGTGAAGTAACCCTCTTTTCCCAAATAGGCGCAGAGCTTGTCCCAAGCTTTGCCACACTCCTGATAAGGGCCTGTATGACGCACGAACGCTACCCGGCGTGCGGGCATAGTCTGGATCTCAACGACGAACTTACTCGGATCTGGTTTCACGGTTTTGAATGTCTTAACTACATTTTCCTCGCTGTAATGCACCCCGGATGGAGCGCGGCGGATTGCAACCGGCCGGCGAGGCTGACGTAGAACGCGAAACTTAGAAGGCGAAACCTCGAAGGCGGTTTTGAACGCACGTGAGAATGCCTCATGTGTCTCATAGCCCGCATCGAAAGCAATTTCAGTAACCGCTTGCGATGAGCTTTTCAGGCGAAGCGCCGCCCTCTCCAGGCGGAGCCGCCTGATGTGTTCCTGAACACTCTCACCAACCATTCCTCGGAAGACCCGGTGAAAATGGTAAGGCGAAAAGTGAGCCAGCCTTGCTAAAGACTCAAGATCAAGCGGCTCGTCCAGCCGTTGCTGAATATGAATCAGCACTGGCAACAACCGCTGCTTGTAATCCTGCAAAGTGACAGCCTTCATGACACGCTCTACTCAGTAAGCGCATTCTGCTCCAATTCCCCGGCCGCCGCTTGATCGATCTTGCTGATTTTACGAATCACTCAGCGGACCAGTCGCTGGCGCCCTAACTGCGCCGGATCTTCCTTTGTGAACGGTCGCAAACGGAAGCTGTAGTTGTAGCTCGCACAGGGAATGAGATGCTCCTTATGCGGCCAGGCGCCCCAGCTATCATCGCCGCCAACCCCTTGCTGGTTGGCATCAACGTTGAGAACCACAATGTCGCGCCGAGGCAGTTCAAACGGATGCTCGGCTACCTGCAAATCATCTGTGGTATGATGCAACGCGTTCACACTCACCAACGGATCACCAGCCACAAGCAACCCTATGCGTTTGCCGTTCTGAAGCGCCGCCCAACGAACATCCACCTTGTTACCAGTCTCCCCAGGCTCTACGTATAAACGGCAGAACTGGTCTCGAATGTCACCTCGATACTCCCCTACCCTGGCGTCTTTGCGATCGCGATAGGTCTCCTGCGGACCAGGGCCAAACCAGCGGATGGTCTCAAAGCCTGCAGGAAGAACCATCTGCATTCCCAGTCGCGGAAGGGCGGGAAGGTTTGTTCGAGCCGGAACAAAACCCGCATTGACGACCACATCACCACTGCCGAAAACTTCATACGTCGTCGTCCATTCTGCACCTGCTGCCCCTGGGAGGGTCAACCGCGCGGTTACCTGCACTGCTGCTCCACGGGATGTTACATCCAGGCTCTTCAGGACAGGATTCAAATGAGCGTAACGCCAAATACCCTGGCTCTTTGGCATGTCGCGACCGCGATCGTTATCCACTGGCGCACGCCAGAAATCAGGGCGCAACGGTTGCTCAAGCACTCGCTCTTTATCGTAGGTCCAGGAGACCAGATCGCCTGTGGCCGAATCGAATACGAGTTCGAACTTGTCTCCAGTAATACGCACAGCCGCCGCCGTGCGAGTTGTTTTAGTAGCAGATGCCTTTGCAAGATTGATCACTGGTGCAGGCGAAGAATCAGGCAGCTTGAACTGGTCCCATGCAACTTCATGGTTTTTCCTCGCCCACAGCTCCTCTTTCTTTAGCCGATAGCTTATCTGCACAAAGTACTCCTTCCCAGGAGCAGGCACAAACGACTTGGTCGGAAGCGTGAACCGCTTGGACTCACCCGGGCGAACATTCAGGGAAGAAAGCTCCCCGGACTGAATCGTCTCACCATCCTCGGTGAGCTGCCAGTGGGCGGTGACGAGGCTGTTTAGATTCAAGAAGTCATACCAGTTACGAACCTCAAAGGTACGGCCTTTCAGGTCAACAGCTTTGGTGTGGATGAATTGATAAATGTGCTTCACCTCCAGCAATCCGGGGTGTGGTTCGCGATCTGGTGAAACCACTCCGTTGCAGCAGAAGTTCTGATCGCTTGGGGTGCCCGGTCGCCCGAAATCGCCACCAAAGGCATAAAACTCACCCGGATTTCGCGGACGCGCTTCCTGTTTCGCATCTTTGAAAGACACCAACAGTTCCAGGTTCTCGCGGTCGGCCGGCAGTGCCTTTGTCACTTCCAGAGGTTTCAATGCCCGTTTGTAAATCCTGGCCTCGGCAATCAACCCGGCAAACGAGCGGTTGTGTTCTTGAGCATTCGCACCGATTTCCACTGGAAACGGTGTGCTCTGGATGTTCCCTGTGAAGGGCCGGCTGGCGACGAGGCTGCCATCCAGATAAAGGCGCAACTCACGAGCATCGAAAACGCCAGCCACGTCATGCCAAACCCCGATCCAATTCTCCGGCAGGGTTGCACTTGCCGTCACCCAACCATGGGATCGGGCGTCGAAAACGAAGAACTCCAGTTGCTTACCCTGGGTAACCTGGATTGCCCATTGCGTGTCGCCCTTGCTGATAATCGTGCTGTGCCCTCCGGCATAGGCAGGCTTTACGCGCGCCGTAAGCGTAAAGGGGCCGGTTAAATCGAGCTGGGGGCTTAGTGGCAAACGCGCCGCGCCTGCATACACTCCTTCCACCTTGTAGCCGTAAGGGGAGAAGATTCTTAACCCATGCCGGCTCGAATCAGTCAGTATCCAACCAGCAGGGACCTTGGTTCGCAATCCCTGGTCAACCCAATCCCAGATAAATCCACCTTGCAGGTAGGGTTTCTCGTAGATTTGCGACCAGTATGCCCACATCCCACCGCTGCTGTTTCCCATCGCATGTGAGTACTCGCACATGATCATCGGACGACCGCGTCCCTTTTCGGGATCAGGCGCGAGCTTGGCAGCGTAATTGGCCATCTCTTCCGGTGAAGGATACATGGGACAAAAAATGTCCGTGTTCCGGTCCAACCCAGCTCGTTCATAATGCACAGGACGGCTGGCATCGCGCGCTTTCACCCAATCGTAGGTAGCGTGGAAATTAGAGCCGTTCCCAGCTTCATTGCCCAGCGACCAGATAATCACCGACGGATGGTTCTTGTCGCGTTCGACCATCCGAATCGTCCGGTCCATGTGGGCATCGAGCCACTCGGGCACTATAGCCAGCGTCTTCTCACCGTAACCCATGCCATGGCTTTCCACGTTGGCCTCGTCTATCAAGTAAAGCCCATACTGATTGCAGAGGTTATACCACGCCGGATGATCGGGGTAATGACAGGTCCGGACTGCATTCACATTGTGCTGTTTCATCACCAGGATGTCCCGGATCATACCCTCCACGGTGATTGCTTGCCCGAGGTCCGGATCATGCTCATGACGGTTAACACCCTTGAAGAGGACGCGCCTCCCGTTGACAAGCAGGGAGCCGTCCTTAATCTCGACCTTTCGGAAACCGACTTCCACCGGGATGACCTCAATAAACTCACCCTTTGCATCCTTCAGGCTCAGAAACAACTTATGTAAGGCTGGTGTTTCGGCACTCCACAGAGGCGGGTTGGCGATCTCAATGCCTACCTGAACAGATTTTTCGCCCACTTCAACCTGGCCCTTGGATTGAACGGTGGCAATGCCATCGCCCGAAGGGTTGAACAGGGTGGCCTCCACCGTAACGGGCTTGGTCGAGCGACCTGTATTCTGCACTTGCGCCGCCACGGTAACCCGGGCCTTTCCATCCGCCAGGAGGTGCGTCTTAACTTCAAAATCGCGGATATGAAGGTCGGCAGCAGACCAAAGATAGACGTCGCGAAAAATCCCGCTCATGCGCCAGAAATCCTGATCTTCCAGGTATGAACCATCGCACCATCTGAAGTTCTCAACAGCAATCAGGTTCTCGCCGGGCTTGAGATACGAGGTGATGTCGAATTCCACTGGAGTGCGACTGTCTTTGCCCATGCCGACTTTCTGGCCGTTAATCCAGAGATAGAAGAACGAATTCACACCGTCGAAAGTCACAAAGGTGCGGCGGCCATCCCACTTCTCAGGAACCTTGAAGGTCTTACGGTAGGAATTGACCGTATTGTTGGGATCGTTCTCCGGAATATAGGGTGGTTCCCAAGGCAGCGGCCAAGGGTAAGTGATGTTCACATAAATGGGGATGCCGTAACCATGCTGCTCCACATTGCTGGGGACCGGAATGGTCTTCCAACCTCGGTCGTCGAAATCCGGCAGCCAGAAGTTTGGTATCCGGGCCAAATGGTTTGAAGAGTAATGGTATTTCCATTCTCCGTTTAAGGAGCGGTACCAGGGCGACTTTACTCGCTGGCTGTTCTCGGCGTACTTGATTTTCTTTGCAGTCCCGATGTCCGGGCAGATGACCATTGTCGCATGAGGCTTCTGGTTATTAACTCCGGTAAGCCGCGGGTTCTGCCAATCCTTGAGGGGTTCCGCGGCTGATCGGGCAGCAGTTGCCATGATCAGAAGAGAGGCCGTGAGTGCGAAGAACCGATGCGCCAGCGCAATCGAACGAGGGAATTTGTGCATGGATGAATTCATGTGCGATTATCGGGAGAGCTCCACTCCATCCCGGATTCGCTCCCCGGTGATTTCATTTGAGCACAACTTGCCCCTGAGTGTCACGGGCAATCTCTGCTGCATGGAATTTCGAGCGTTTCGGGAGATCGCTGGTCAAGCGAACACCTGCTGCAGGGTTGCCAAATGGCCAGCGAAGTATTAATTGACTTACAGGAGTTTTATTATTCATGGAATCACGAACACGGCGGCGCTGGCGAAAATGGGGGGTTGCGCTTTTACTGGCCCTCATCGCACTGGTTTTCACCGGGTGCCGAACGCTTAAATTTTACGGTCAGGCCATCAGCGGGCAATTCGACATCCTGGCACGTCAGGAACCTGTGGATGACCTGTTAGCCTCAACAAACACCGGTCCCAAGCTTAAACGGCAATTGGTGCTGCTGCAGGAGTTGCGCAGTTTCGCAGAACACGAACTGGATCTCAAAGTTGATGGACACTACCGAAAGTATGCCGACCTGGAGCGGCCTTTTGTGGTCTGGAACGTTGAAGCAGCGCGGGAATTCTCCCTGGAGCCGAAGACGTGGTGGTATCCGATGGTTGGACGCCTCGAATATCGCGGGTTCTTTTCAAAAGAAGCCGCCCGCGAGTATGCCGCCCATTTGCGCAACCAGCCCCTCGATGTTTACATGGGCGGGGTTCAGGCCTATTCCACGCTGGGCTGGTTCAAAGACCCCGCCCTAAATACCTTTATCTTCCTCTCCGACTCCGAGCTTGCTGAACTGATTTTCCACGAACTTGGCCATCAGACAGTGTTCGCCGCGGGTGATACTGATTTCAACGAAGCATTCGCGACCACTGTTGGCCAGGAGGGGGTTCGCCGCTGGCTGAAGACGAAAAACATCCCCGAGGCCCTGGCGGATTATGAGGAGGAACTGCGGCGGAACGGTCAGGTTGTCAGGCTCGTTCTGGATGCCCGGCTTCAACTGGAACAGTTGTATGGCGATGTGCGCGACATGGATGGCAAACTCAAGGCAGCTTTGAAACCCTCGGAGCTGAGCCCATTGGCCTTAAGACTCGAAAAACAGCGAATCCAAAACAAGTTGCGGGCGGAATATGAAAGACTCACCGCTGAATGGCCCGGATACACCGCTTATGGTTTCTTCTTCGAAGGCGAGTTGAATAACGCAAAACTCAATTCGATTGCGAATTACTACGATTTCGTTCCTGGCTTTGAACGCCTCCTGGAGCTGAACAAGGGAAGCTTGCCCGATTTCTATGCAGCAGTTGATCGGCTGGCACACAAATCAAAATCTGAACGTCACGAATGGTTAAGCACCCTTGGAAAGAAGCCGGAGAATTCAGCGAATACAAATTCAGCAGCCGAAGCGGCGTTCCCGGCTCCTGCTATCGACCCCTGAGCACCAAAGTTCGGCATTCATGCCCGGGCATTACCCAGAGCAACACGACGATAGTTTATGAAAATGGGTCATCACGTATTCATTGGATTTTCACGCCCTCTTTCAGTATACACATCGCATGCTTAAAA
The DNA here is from genome assembly GCA_942493075.1 of uncultured Verrucomicrobiota bacterium. Classification (GTDB taxonomy): domain Bacteria; phylum Verrucomicrobiota; class Verrucomicrobiia; order Limisphaerales; family UBA8199; genus JBBQYD01. The sequence goes on from OW818681.1 coordinate 3,766,860, forward strand.
GTGGCTCGGTCTCATCGGTCTCTACGGAAATCCGCGGAGTCATTCTCGACTATGGCGAGGTCATCTGCCTCCGCCCCGCAGAAACCAAGATCAAACGTCTGGCTGAAGCGCTCCAACTTGCCCCAGCAGATTTCCTGGTGCGCTACCACAAAAACCGCTCTCCCTATGACCAAGGCATCACCAGCCCTTCGGACTACTGGCAAGACGTTGCAGGTCCCGCCGCACATATGGTGCCGAGCCTTCTTGCCCAGTTGCGCGATTGGGATGTCGATCTATGGAGCGAACTCGATCCCGTTATGATCCGCTGGATAGAGCAACTCCAGGAAGCAGGGTATAAAACCGCCCTCCTTTCCAACATGCACGCGGATATGGCAACCCACGTGCGCCGGGCTTTCGAATGGATTTCCCGGCTCGATGTCCCGATCCTGTCGTGCGAACTTAAGATCGTCAAACCCTCTGCGGAGATATATACCCGCACTGTGGAAAAACTGGGGCTAAAACCGCAAGAGGCTCTCTTCATTGATGATCGCCTTGTCAATGTGGAGGCGGGGCAAAAGGTTGGTTTGAACACCATTCATTTCGCCTCGGTTGAACAACTCAGGAAGGACCTGGCGTCCATGGGTTTTCCGGTATTGCCGTGATCGATCCCAGCAAACGGCATGAATCCATCAGTAATCAGGAGCGTTAGCGCCGCAACAGTTTATCTAGCCGGCATCTTTCTGGCCGGCTCGCCAGCGCATGCCGACACAACCAGCAAGGCTCCGCGTCGATGGGAGATTACTCATCCCGGGCGCGAAATCTCATGGGATGTCGCATCAGAAGACCGGCTGCCGCATAAGGATTTCATTGAACTAGGCGGCAAAAAGTGCACCGCCATCCTCTTTTACTCGATCGATAAAACCAGGGTGCTGGACCTGAAGCGGGCCTTGATCTGGCCATCCTTGCGCGTTCACCCGAACAACACGTATGGAGCCCTGAAAGTTGATTTCCACCGGTCAACGCCGCCCCGTGCCGAGAAGCTTCTGCCGGATGCGGGTCTGGATTGCTTTGAACCGATCATTCAGATTGATCAGAAGCCAATAACCCCAACAGTCCGTGATGTCCGGTTTGCCAATGGACTCCTGACCATCACAAGTGATCTCGGCAAGAACCTCGTACTTCATCAAACCTGCACGCCCGCCGTGGATTCTCCCTGCTACGTAGAACAGTGGCAGATCACAGCAGAATCAGCCACAGGCTCCTGTAGAGTCGAGATCTTGCCGATCTCCTACACGGCTACCCAACCCTACGACTATGTGGATAAAGGGATTTATCGTCACGGGCAACCGGCGCCGACACCGACCAACCGGCGGGGCCATTATCGAATCAGCATCGATTCATCAGGGGCGGATGCCAGCGTTATCAAAGGGGCGCGAGGGGCGGTTTGCACAGCGAGGCTGATCTACCGTGCCGGAACCGATGATGAGGCTGTTCCGACCCCGCACCCTGAGCAGGAACTCGCGAAGCGTGCCGCTCTTGCCGAGACTCTCGCACACGATTTGGAACTCGAGTGCCCTGATCCGGTAATCCAGACCTTGTTCAATTTCTCCAAGTTGCGCGCCTGTGACAGTATCTGCGAGACCAGAAACGGTCCGCTGCATGCACCGGGAGGTGGCGCCTACTACGCCGCGATCTGGGCCAACGACACAATCGAGTATGTGGGCCCACTCTTTCCCCTGCTGGGATATGGCTATGCGAACCAGGCAACGTTGAACGCACTTTCGCATTACGCCCGTTATCTCAATCCAGAGTATGACCCCCTGCCCTCGTCGATCATCGCGGAGGGAACGGATATCTGGGCACGACGGCTGAAACCCAACGGCCTTCCCGATGCACAGGGGGATTGTGGGGACGCCGCCATGCTCGCATACGGCGCGCCTCGATTCCTGCTGGCACTTGGAGACCGCACCACCGCACTCAAGCACTGGCCCCTGATCGAATGGGCATTGGAATATTGTGAGCGCCGCAAAACAACGAATGGCGTCATTGAATCTGCTTCTGACGAACTGGAAGGACGGTTTTCAAGCGGCAACTGTAACCTGAACACCAGCATGCTGACCTATGGTGGACTACTGACATCGGCGGACCTCGCGGACGAACTGGACAAGCCAGGTCTGGCGCGCACCTATCGCAAGAGGGCACAGGATCTCCGGCTGGCCGCGGCCAAATACTTCGAAGCCGACATCGCGGGTTTTAGCACATATCAATATCACCAGGGATGCAAGGAGCTTCGCGCCTGGATCTGCATGCCTCTGACAATGGGAATACTTGATCGAAAACAGGGCACGATTGCTGCATTGTTCTCAGATCGGCTTTGGACGGAAAACGGTTTGCTCACTGCTGACAACTCCACTACCTACTGGGACAGGTCAGGTCTCTCGGCCCTGCGAGCCGGATTCATGGCCGATGAGCCCGATCTTGCGCTTTCACACCTGCGGCAACTCTCGGAGAAGCGTCTTTTGGGCGAGCATGTACCTTTCGTTATTGAGGCCTATCCTGAGGGCAATGGAAGGCATCTCTCAGGCGAGAGCGCCCTTTATTGCCGGGTAATCACTGAAGGAGTGTTCGGGTTTGTTCCGCGAGGGTTTCGCAGTTTCAGCTTGCAGCCTCACCTTCCATCAAGCTGGGAAAGAGCCACCTTGCGCCGAGTCAGGGCATTTCAGTCGTGCTTCGACATCGAGGTTTATCGGGAGAAACCCGGCCAGCTAAAGATTCGGGTTCTGCCCGAGCACGGTAAACCCTCAGAGTATTCGATTGCTCAGGGGGAAGTCGTCACCGTTAAGCTCGATTAAGCTCGTAAGCATCCATTAGCCGCCTGACCACGCCCAAGATGGAGACTGCATGTACGGTCGCTAGGGTGTGAAACGAGGCGAGACGCCTCGTCTACTTTGTCATGTGACTCAGCGCCCAAAGCAAAATGGCCGAAGCGGTGCCGTCCATCGTTGGTTCGTTTGTTGAGTAATCCTTGTAGTCGTCATGGTACACCGCTTTTCCATGGAAGCGGCCCAGGGGATCTGGCTCGGTTATGCTCACGCCTTTCAGAGATTTGAAGATGGTCTCATAGACCGGGCCATCCACCAACCCGCCGCGGATCGGCCTTTTGGTCATCTGCATCGTTGTCAAATGTGGATCGCTTGGAAAGACGCTTCCTACCCCGGTGAACATGGTGTAGCCCCAGGGGTTCCGGCCGAGCAGCCAATCCCGCTGATGGGCCGTGAAATCTCGATACTGCGTGTCGCCAGTCATTAATTCGTAAAGCAGGCATTGCGTAGCCAGTGCGGTAACGAGGTTGTTTGAGCACCAGATGAAAGGCACGCCCACCCGATAAGGATTTTTGCGACCCATTGCCAGGCACTTTTCAATTCCTTCACGGTAGTAACCAGCCAACTCTTTGCGCGTCTTCCGGTCAACCAAATCATAGAGCCGATAATGGCCCATGTTCATAAACGGGTAATAGTAATAGTGTGGTGCTGTTTCCAGGCCCATCCAGGATTCCGTGCCAGCCAGCCGGGCGTAACGTTTGGCATGCTCCAGGTACTTCTTTTCGCGCGTCACCCGGTAAAGCTCAGCAGCACCCCACTCCATGTCATCGGCCCATGTGGATTCCTCATAGCGATAAGGCGCCTTATATGAGTTGCCTTGCTGGTAGCCTTCCTTTGCAAGGCCCATATCGAACACCTCGCGCGCTGCCTGAAGGCATTGCCGCGCGAATCCTGCATGCCTTGGATCCTTGCTCCAGGTTCCGTAAGCAAGCGCCATGGCCGCAGCATAACGTCCCGCCAGATTCCCTATCCCGGTGGCTTTGCTCTGGTACTGCATTAAACCCTGTGGCTTGCCATCCGCAAAATAAACAGTCCGTGCGCCGCCTTTACCCCACCCATAATCCACGAACTCATCCTGCGGCAGGCGCCGTCCGGCATGATCGCGGTCATCGGCCACCTGGTGATAAAGCTGGTCAGGCGCTGGGTGGAGTTTCAGCATCCAATCCAACCCCCACTTGGCTTCATCCAGCACATCGGGAATCCCGTTAGTTCCCGTTTGCCCCAGATGATTGCAGTTGTCTGCAAAAGGCACGCCACGCTCGGAACCCATTTCCCAGGCCAACAACATCTGAGCTGTGGCATTTGCGGACGTGATGAGGTATTTCAGCAAGTCGGCTGCATCATGCCATCCTCCACTTGCATTCAGATAGGTGCCGTTGGTCAACGGACCGTACGCGGTGCGGCCATCAAAAGAATGGCACACGGCATCGAGCCAGGGGTTGTATCCGCACCTTTGCTGGCGCATGAACTCGAGCAACTGATCAGGCACCTCGTCATAAACCGCACCAATTTTGAAAGGCAGTGACTTCGCTCCACCTGCCCTGAGTTCATACACGCCCGGTCGTGTCACCATTGAGAAATCCAGATTCCCATGATTCTGAAACTGCCCCCACGTGGCGTCGGTGACTGGCTCAACTTTTCCTCGGAACACTGACTCGCCGCTGTCGGTGGAAACGATCTCAAAGTCTCGCGGCAATTCCGAATCCGCAAACACAAGGGCGATTTTGCGTTCCTTGGGTTGGTATCCAAGCTGGTTGGCACGCAGGTAGACATCGGCGGTCACCGAAACAGCCGCCAGACTCAGGGCAAGGGCAAGATATCCTCTGATTCGCGATTTGCTCATAGTTTTCAAATTTCTCCACAATCACTGACCATTTTGTCCACTCGGCGGAATTCATATCCGCGCGCAACAAACTCCTCCAGCAACTCCCCGAATCTGGCCGCGAACTTGTCTTTGCGCCCCGGCCCTGCCCCTGCGTGCAGCAACAGAATAAAACCGTTCAATCCCTCCTTTTCCTCGCGTGCCAGGATACTCTGGTAAATGGCATCGGATGAAACGAAGTTCTTCTCTGCTTCCCCTGTGTAATCCGCGTTGGACCTGGTTCCGGGACTATAGTTGATGAGTACCAAGCCCATCTCATGGCTCCAGTTCGCAATGACCTGGTTGTAATGCTCAAACGGAGGGAGGAACCATTTAATCTTTCTCCTGGGCACTCCCAACCGGACGATCTTATCTATGTTTGTCTGCAGATCCTGCCGGAACTGCTCCCGGGTAACCAGCAACTCGTCCGAGCCCCCCCAAGGCAGATAGAGGAGATGCTGATCGGAATGCGGGCCGATGTAATGCCCTTCACGGACAATTCGCTTTAAAAGCGGAGTAAACTCCGGTGTGTCGAGGAAGACGCCTGTAAAGAAGAACCCGGCTTTCGCACGATGCTTTCGCAACTCATCCAGTATGGTCTCCGCGCCCTCCGCATAGCTATGCCCCGTGAAAACCAGGCTCAGCGACTTGGAATGGGCCGGGCCACGAATAATGCCGCCCTTGGATTTTACACATGTGGAACCGCGTTTCGCTGAGGCGCCCAGAAGATTGAGCGGCAGGGCGGCGGCACACCCGGCGACCGCCATCTGTTTTAGAAATACAGCGCGTGAGATCACACCAGGATGCTTGACGTTTTTTCAACCGTCTGCCAGAAAAAAATTTCTTTCCTCAAATGGCCTTCAAGGTATTGATGGTGCATGCCATTAATCAACTGTCCGGATTGCGGAAAGCCAGTTTCACCTTCAGCCCGCGCCTGCCCCTCGTGCGGTTATCCTGTGGCCGAGAAAGTAGGTGAACAGGATCAACCGCCGGCGACACAGAGCGTTCCCCAGGGACAGCTCCTCGCCGAGGTGCGGCCTTCCTGGTGGGGATACTTTTGGCACCTTTTCTTCTTCTGGCTGATCGTTCCGCCGATCATTGCCTACTTTCGGAGGTCTTCAACAGTCCTGCGGATCTATGAGGGGCGCGTGACCATTGAACGGGGGATTCTTTCCAAATGCTACCAGGATTACAATTCCCGCGACATACGGTCCATTGATGTGGATCAAAGCCTACTGCAGCGAATGGTGGACGTTGGAGATCTAACCATCTCGACTTCGGCTACTGTGGAAGGGTCCGAGGAACTCAAAGCAATACCTGATCCCAAGGGCATCCGGGAGTTGCTCCTGGCACAGCGCGGATCTCACTGAACCGGCGGGCAGAGAGGCTACGAACTCGCCTGGAGCGCTAAGATTTGTACAATAAATAGCACGACGTTGACCGGGAAAAAACGCGCAAGTTTCGCCGCCGGAAGGCGTTCTTGTGTTTCCAACCTTTCGCAGTATCATCCCTAAAGTCTTTGACGCCTTGCTAGTGTTTCCATAGCGTCTAAAGCTTCGAAAGCGCCATGATTGGTTTAATAATTAAAAAAATTTTTGGGTCCAGGAACGACCGGGAGGTTAAGCGCCTCCGCCCATTGGTAGCGAAGATTAACGGGCTTGAGCAGGAACTGCAAAAGCTTCCGGAGGAGACTCTTCGACAAAAAACAGCCGCTTGGAAGGAAGAGCTTTCCAAGATTGAGGATAACGACGAGCTGGCGCGCCGCTTGAGTGAGATCCTGCCAGAAGCTTTCGCGGTGGTGAAAAACGCCTGCCGGCGTCTTTGCGGGACTGATGTCATGGTGCGCGATCACCCAATCAAGTGGGAGATGATTCCCTTCGACGTTCAGCTTGTTGGTGGGTATGCGCTTCACTCAGGACGGATCTCCGAAATGGCGACTGGTGAAGGTAAAACCCTGGTAGCGACCCTGCCCGTTTATCTCAATGCGCTGACCGGTCGTGGCGTGCATGTGGTAACGGTGAACGATTACCTCGCCGCCCGCGACAGTGAGTGGATGGGGGCGGTTTACAGATTTCTTGGACTGACAGTTGGATGTATTATTCACGACCAGTCGCCACCCGTTCGCCGCGAGCAATACGCATGTGACATCACATACGGAACCAACGCCGAGTTCGGATTTGATTACCTGCGTGACAATGGCATGGCATTGCGCAAGGAGGAACAGGTCCAGCGTGGGCATTACTTCGCAATCGTCGATGAAGTTGACTCGATCCTGATCGATGAAGCACGCACACCACTGATCATCAGCGGTCCGGCGGTGGTAACCTTTGATGAGCAATACGCGCAGTTCAAGCCCACCGTTGAAGGCCTGGTAAGAGTGCAGGATAAGCTCTGTGCACGCCTGTTGTCCGAAGCGGAAGCGCTGCTCAAGAAACTGCACCCGGAGGACGGCTCCAATCCCGACGATACGGAAGCGTTGGAACGGGAGATCGGCCTGTTGCTGTATCGCGTGAAGCTGGGGCTGCCTCGATCGGATGGATTGCTGAAGATCCTGGAAGTTCCGGAACACGTCAAGCTGATGAACCAGGCGGAACTGCAGCTTCACGCCGACCAGCGGAAAGTGGAACTTTACGCCCAGAAAGAAGAACTCTTCTTCGCGATCGATGAAAAGAGCCACGAAGCTGATTTAAGTGAGAAGGGCCGCAATTTCCTCAGCCCGCAAGATCCCGATGCATTCATGCTGCCGGATCTCACCACCGCGCTGCACGAGATAGATACCAACTCCGAAACCGATCCGCGCAAGCGCCTCGAACAGAAACAGAAAGTTCAGCAGGAGTTTGAAACCAAGGCTCAGCGCATCCATGCCATCTCGCAATTGCTCAAGGCCTATTCCTTGTATCAAAAGGACGTGCAGTATGTTGTCCAGGACAACAAGGTAATTATTGTAGATGAGAATACCGGGCGTTTGATGACCGGCCGGCGCTGGAGCGATGGCTTGCACCAGGCAGTGGAAGCAAAGGAAGGCGTAGCCATCGAGCGCGAGACACAAACACTCGCAACGATCACCATCCAGAACTATTTCCGCCTTTATCTAAAGCTCGCGGGCATGACAGGCACGGCTGAAACCGAGGCCTCTGAGTTCTTGGATATTTATAAGCTCGGCGTGCTCGTGATCCCCACGAACAGGCCGGTAGCGCGCAACGACGCGAACGATTCGGTGTACAAAACCAAGCGTGAAAAATACGGCGCTGTTTTGAACGAAATCAAACTGATCCACGGCCAGGGACGCCCCATTCTGGTCGGCACCATTTCCGTGGAGGTTTCTGAGCACCTGTCGCGGTTGCTTAAGCGTGAAGGCATCGTTCACTCGGTCTTGAACGCGAAGTACCACGAGCAAGAAGCCGAGATCGTCACCCGGGCCGGGCAGCGAGGCTCCGTTACCATTGCCACTAACATGGCCGGTCGCGGAACGGACATTAAATTGGGCCAAGGCGTGGCGGAACTAGGTGGTCTGCACGTTATCGGCACGGAACGCCATGAGTCGCGGCGTATTGACCGCCAGTTGCGCGGTCGTTGCGCGCGCCAGGGTGATCCAGGCTCATCTCACTTCTTCATTGGCTTGGAAGACGATCTGATGCGCTTGTTCGGCTCGGACAAGATCGTCAAGTACATGGAGCGCATGGGGCTCGAAGAGGGCCAGGAACTGGAGCATCCCCTTCTGAACCGCTCTATTGAGCAGGCACAAAAACGGGTCGAACAGCACAACTTTCAAATCCGTAAGCGCACTCTGGAATACGATGACGTGATGAATAAACAGCGCGAAGTCATTTATGGCTTCCGCAACGAGATTATTCATTCGGACGATGTCCGAGATCGTTTGATGGACGTCATGGAAGAAGTGGTCGTTCAGAAGGTCAACCAGAACACGACAGCGGAGGATATCAACACCTGGAAGGTACGCGCGTTGTCCGATTGGGTGAACTTAAATTTCCCACTGGGCGTTCCTGAGGAGGAGATCGTCAAGGCTGCACACGCCGGCAAGGACGAACCTGTTCCCGGTTCCCTTTTCGAAGGCCTGACCCCAGCGCAGTTCTCAGTCTGCGTCTTTATCACGGATGCTGTCCGCCGGGCGTATGAACTCAAGGTGAGTTTCGAAAATCCTTTGGCGTTGAAGGAAATTGAGCGTTACACGATCCTCAGTGCGATCGATAAGCTTTGGCAGGAGCATCTGTATGAGATGGACAGCTTGCGCTACAGCATTGGGTTGCGTGCCCACGGCCAGCGTGATCCGCTTATCGAATACAAGGCAGAGGCATTCAAGATCTTCGAAGAGTTGATGGTGAACATCAAGACCGAGATCTGCCATAACATCTTCCGGAGCGCCTCCAGCCTGATGGCTTACGAGAACTTCCTGCGCAACGTTCCGCAACGCACCTTGCATCATGCGACCAGCGCCTTCGGAGGCGCTGCCACTGCTTCAGACGCCGCAGCCAAGCCGGCAGACCACGCCAGTGATATCGTCAGCCAGGCGGCTGAGGCTATTGAGAAGGCAAAACCGGTGCGCATGGCCCCTAAGGTCGGCCGCAACGATCCTTGCCCATGCGGAAGCGGGAAGAAGTACAAACAATGCTGCGGTAAGTAGCCGTTCAGAGGTTTTTCGATGCTCAAGCTGTTTAGGACTGTGCTATGCCTGCTCTTCCTTGGAGCAGGCGCCCTTCTCACCTTCGCGGAAAACACCTACGATCCGCCCGCTTTGCTCCTCACATGGCAGCGTGACCCTGCGCATACCATGTGCATCCACTGGCAAACAGAGGACGAGGCCAAAACGGAGGTCCACTGGAAAATTAAGGGTTCAACCAACGGCTGGACGAAGACCAGCGGGACGCCCAGGCCAATGCCGTTTTCACAACGAACCATTCACCTGGTGGAACTCGCCGGCTTGCAACCCAGCACCGATTACGAGTTCTGTTTTCTGCCGGGGGAGAAGACATTCCGATTCCGCACCATGCCGGTCAACCTGGCCGAGCCAGTACGGTTCATCGAAGGTGGCGATGTGTACCACGAGCGAAAGTGGATGGATGGGATGAACGAACTGGCGGGCAAATTCAATCCAAGCTTTGTAGTCATCGGCGGGGACTTGGCCTATGCGCTGCACGGGGATCTTAAGGTAGAACAAATGGAGCGTTGGAACGCTTTCTTCCAATCCTGGAAAGAAAAGGCACGCACACCTGATGGCCGCCTCATTCCCATGGTCGTAACCATAGGCAATCATGAAGTAGCCGGCTCCTACAACAAGACCCCGGAAGCTGCAAAGGTCTTTTATGCCGTGTATCCGATGCCCGGTCCTGCCGGGTATGGCTGCCTGGATTTCGGCAATTACCTGTCGTTGGTGCTCCTGGATTCCGGCCATACGCACCCGGTGGCTGGCGCGCAGTCCAAGTGGCTAGCTCAGGCACTAGCCGAGCGAAAGGACGTGCCGCACCTGATCCCGGTCTATCACGTTCCCGCTTTCCCCTCCTACCGGGGTGAAGCCACCAACAATCTGATCATTCGGACAAACTGGACACCGCTGTTCGAGATGAACGGGGTTCGAGTCGCCTTCGAGCATCACGATCATACGTTCAAACGCACCCACCCTATCAAGGGAGGCAAAATCGACCCTGCGGGCGTGGTTTATCTGGGCGACGGCGCCTGGGGCGTTAAACTTCGTGCTCCAGATCTCAGCAAGCCGCGCTGGTATTTGGCCAAGACTGGCGAGATCCGCCATTTTTGGATGGTTACCCTCACCAGCACAGGGCGGCACATGATTGCCGTGGACGAATCCGGGCGTTTCTTCGATGAGGTCTATCAGGATGTGACCCAACCCGAGCCACAAAACCTCGCCCAGTAGTTACAATACTGACCGGACTGGGATCTGTACTGTTCTTAGCCTCGCGTCCCTTTTTAATGTCAACCCAGGTTTTTCTGGTCTGCGCCGCAAACGCGCAAACCAGAAGAACCTGGGATTATTTGTAGGACTTTGTGCTACAGACACCACTTGACGACCGGCAGTTTCCTTCTATCAGTACATATGTATGGAACTGGATAAGTTCACAGTTAAATCTCAGGAAGCCTTGCAAGAGGCACAGAAAATCGCTCAGGCAAATTCCCATCAGGAGATAGATGGCGAACACCTGATGCTGTCGTTGATTTCACAGACCGATAGCCTGATCCCCGAGCTCCTGGAGAAAGTGGGAGTTCCCGGGAGTCGTTTAAAACCGGATCTGGAGAAGGAACTGAATCGCCGATACAAGGTTCAGGGCGGTTCAGACCCCTATCTCGGGGTGGATTTGAAGCGGGCGCTCGATGCCGCGCAATCCGAGGCGACAAAGCTAAAAGATGATTATGTTAGCACCGAGCATCTGTTGCTCGGGTTGCTCGACAAGGGACCAGAGACCCTAAAGCGGATCTTCACCAAAGCGGGGTTAAAGCGGGCTCAGGTGCTGAAAGCCTTGGCGGATGTCCGCGGCAACCAGCGGGTCTCAGATCCTCATCCAGAGGACAAATTCCAGGCGTTGGAAAAGTATGGGCGCGATCTGACGGCGCTGGCGCGCCAGGGAAAGATCGACCCAGTGATCGGACGTGACGAGGAGATCCGACGCGTCATGCAGGTCCTGACTCGCCGCACCAAGAACAACCCGGTGCTTATTGGTGAGCCTGGGGTAGGCAAAACAGCGATCGCGGAAGGGCTGGCGCGGCGCATCGTTGCCGGAGACGTGCCGGAAACGCTGAAGAACAAGCGCCTTGTGGCCATGGACCTAAGCGCCATGATCGCCGGAGCCAAGTATCGAGGCGAGTTCGAGGACCGGTTAAAAGCGTTCCTGAAGGAAATTGTGGCAAGTGAAGGAAAGATCCTTCTCTTCATTGACGAGTTGCACACGCTTGTAGGTGCCGGGGCCGCAGAGGGCGCATCGGACGCCGCGAACATCATGAAACCCCAACTGGCGCGTGGCGAACTCCGAGCAATCGGTGCAACGACATTGGATGAGTATCGAAAATACATAGAGAAAGATCCTGCATTGGAGCGGCGTTTCCAGCCGGTTGGCGTCTCGGAACCCTCAGTCGAATCCACGATCGCCATTCTACGCGGGCTCAAAGAACGGTATGAAGTGCACCACGGGGTCCGAATTCAGGACGCCGCTCTTGTTTCCGCGGCCACCCTGTCACACCGCTATATCACCGATCGGTTCCTGCCCGATAAGGCTATCGATCTTATCGATGAAGCGGCCTCAAGGCTGCGCATGGAACTGGATTCGTTGCCAACAGAAATCGACCAACTGGAGCGCCAGATCCTGCAGTTGGAAATTGAGCAAAAGGCTCTCAGCAAGGAAACCGACGCGGCTTCCCGGGAACGCCTGTCGAAAATTCAGAGAGAGACTGCAAATCTTAAGGAGAAATCCAACCAGCTAAAAACGCAGTGGCAGAATGAAAAAGCCGCCATCAACGCCGCAGGCATTATTAACAGCCAGATTGAAGAAGCGAAGATTGAACTGGAAAGCGCACAGCGTGTCGGCGATCTGAATCTCGCCGCTCAAATCCAATACGGCAAGCTCCCCGACCTCCAGCAGAAGCTCGCGGCTGCGGAAAAGACCATGCATGAGAAGCCAAGCGGGGAGCGCTTGCTGCATCAGGAAGTTGCAGATGAGGATATCGCGGACGTCGTATCCGCGTGGACGGGTATTCCGGTATCTCGGATGCTGGAGAGTGAACGTCAGAAGCTCGTGCAAATGGAGGTGCGGCTGGAGGCCCGTGTGATTGGCCAACAGGAAGCCATAGAGGCTGTTTCCAACGCGGTGCGGCGCTCGCGCAGTGGCTTGCAGGATCCGAATCGTCCGATAGGTTCGTTCATCTTTCTTGGTCCAACAGGCGTGGGTAAAACCGAGACCGCCCGGGCGTTGGCTGAGTTTCTGTTCGATGAGGAGAACGCCATGATCCGGATTGACATGAGCGAGTACATGGAAAAGCACACCGTCTCGCGGTTGATCGGTGCGCCTCCGGGCTACGTCGGTTACGAAGAGGGCGGGCAACTGAGCGAAGCGGTCCGTCGCCGTCCTTACAGCGTGGTGCTCTTCGACGAAATCGAAAAAGCACACCATGATGTGTTTAACGTGCTGCTCCAAGTGCTTGATGACGGCCGCCTGACTGATGGCCAGGGAAGAACCGTGGATTTCAAGAACACCCTGATCATCATGACCAGCAACATCGGATCACCGATCATCCAGGAGTTCTACGAGGAGAAAGGGATGAAGGTTCGTGATCATGCTGAGCTGGAAGAATTGGTAAAAACCGAACTGCGGGCACATTTTCGTCCAGAATTTCTGAACCGCGTGGATGATACAATCATCTTCCACAGTCTGGATCAGAAGCAATTGGCACAAATTGTGGAAATCCAGTTAGAGCGGCTCAAGAAGCGCCTGCTGGAGCAACAACTCGTGCTGGATGTGGATGCTGGCGCCCGACAACTTCTCGCGCAAGAAGGGTTTGATCCGCAGTTCGGTGCTCGACCACTGAAACGGACCATTCAGGATCTGATGTTGAATCCGCTGGCAACGCGGCTGTTGAAAGGGGAATTCAAACCCGGTGACCAGATCGTGGCAATTGCTCGCGATGGCAAGATCGACTTCAAAGCAAAGGCCATCGGCTCTTAAGGCCTGAATTCGGCTGTTGCTCCGTGGAAAAGCGGAGCAACTTCACAAAAAATGGGCGTGCAAGCCGTTTGTGCTTTACGCGCAGCCATGCTTTGTTTTTAGTGGAGCGGGCAAATAATGAAAATGGAAAAGCACCATGGCTGAAACCACGCCGTCCGCTCCAGGATTATTTGGGAAGTTCATGGTCCTGAAGGGCGCGGTTCCCGAGCTTTGGATTACCTTCATAGTTAAGTTTCTCGGCATTCTCGCCTACAGCCTGGCAAACTCCACCCTGGTTCTTTGGCTATCCTATGACCTCGGTTACAGCGATATCAGTGCGGGTTCCTTAGTATTCGGCTGGTCAGCCCTAATGACCTTTTTCACCGTGCTCGTCGGCTCACTCACCGATGCAATTGGGCTGCGGAAGGCCTTCCTGTTCGGGATCTGGATATGCGTAGCAGCCCGGTTGCTGATGACCTTTGCAACTGACAAGCTTCTGGCACTTGGAGCAGGTCTGGTCTTGCTTGCTGCCGGTGAGGCGCTGGGCACTCCGGTGCTCGTTGCTGCGGTAAGGCGCTATTCCACGACCGCCCAACGTTCGATCTCGTTTGCGCTCTTCTACGCGATCATGAATCTCGGCTTTTTTGTCGCCGGCTTCATTTTTGATTTTGTTCGTAAGAATGTTGGAGAGCCTCATGGCATCTTTACCATCCCGGGGCTTGGTATCGAGTTGACCACGTATCGCACCCTCTTTTTGATCAGCCTCCTGGTAGAGGTGATCATCCTGCCCATTCTGTATTTTGGACTGCGAGACGGAGTAGAGGCTACCGACGAGGGAGTCAAGATCACGCAAGAAAAGCCCCGGTATCCTAAAGAAAATGTCGTCCGTTCACTTGTGCTATCCAGCCGTGACGCACTCCGGGACACGGTTCGAATATTTGGCGGTTTGTGGCAGCAACCCGGTTTCTATAAATTCCTGGGCTTCCTGGCGCTCGCCGCATTTGTGCGCCTGATCTTCATCCAGATGTATTACACCTACCCCAAGTTCGGCATACGTGAGCTAGGAGCGGGCGCCCCCATTGGTCGACTTTGGAACATCAATTCTCTTCTGATCATCTTCCTCGTTCCCCTGGTAGGTGCCATATCCCAGCGTGTGGCAGCCTATCGTATGGTCACAATCGGCAGTGCCATAGCCGCTAGCTCCGTCTTCATCATGGCTCTGCCTCCAGATCTTTTTGCCGGGCTGGCTGCCGGTCCCATCGGAACAGCTTTGGGGCATGGCTATTTGGGACTTCAGGGAGCCGTGCACCCTTATTATGTCATGATCCTCCTTTTTGTAATCCTGCTGTCTGTCGGCGAAGCGATCTACTCGCCACGCCTATACGAATACGCAGCCGCCATTGCTCCCAAAGGACAGGAAGCCTCCTACATGTCCATTTCCTACTTGCCCTTTTTCATGGCAAAACTGCTGGTGGCAAGTTCCTCTGGATTCCTGCTGGCCCGCTTTTGTCCGGAAACGGGTCCCCGCAATTCCCAGATGCTCTGGCTCATTATCGCCCTCATTACGACGGTAGCACCCGTTGGACTGATTGCATTGAGGAAGTATATACGCGTCCCCGAAGCGGGACGCGATAATTGAAGCTTAGCTTGGCGCTATCAACTAGACGACGGCCGATTCCTCGAAAATCAGGTCACCTTTCGTAGCGTCCAGCGTCACGCGCACACCAAAGGGCAAGGTTGCGTTGTGGGGAACATGCCCGAACGGCAGGTTCATCACAATCGGCACTTTGAGAGGAAGTAACCGCTCTTGCAACACCTCCTCCAGTGTCTGCCTGTGCTCCTTGCTCTCCCTGGCTTTGGGATCTTCACAATCAGCATTGATTCCGATTGCGATTCCTTTGACCTTGTCCAGCGCTCCAGCCAAGAGCAATTGCGTAAGCATTCGGTCGAATCGATATGGCACCTCGGAAAGGTCCTCAAAGAACAGAATACTGTTATCGAATGAGGGTTGGAATGGAGTGCCCATCGCGGCACACAGGAGAGTCAAATTGCCGCCAATCAACCGGCCGGAAGCCGTGCCTTTGCGCAGAACCAATGGTTTCGGCCCGTCGTAACCCGCGCAGATGCTTCCATAGGGTCTGGCCTCACCCAGCATCCTCAGGAAACTCTTTCGGGTGAATTCAGGCATTTCTGGAACGATGAAGTCAGAATTCAACATGGGACCGTGAAAGGTCATCAAGCCGGATTCCAAATACATGGCGGCATGCAGCGACGTGATGTCGCTGTAACCCACGAAAATCTTGGGATTGGCCTGAATGGCTTTGTAGTCCAGCCGCTGGAGCAAGCGACTGGTGCCGTAACCGCCCCGCACGCAGATGATCGCCCGCACTTTGCGATTTGAGAACATCCGCATGATGTCCCCTGCCCGGTCCCGATCATTTCCCGCCAAATAGCCGAGCCGCTGACGGGCCCTGGGAGCCAGCAAGGGTTTGAAGCCCATCTGCTCAACGGCGGCTATCGATTTGTCGATCGCGACCGGATCAGGCGGAGCACTGGCAGGTGCGATAATTCCTACAGTGTCTCCGGGGCATAGTCTCTGCGGCTTAATGATTCGCTTCATCAGGAGACTAAAAATAGACGATGAGGGAGCGCGACCAAGCCAAAAACGCCGAACTCAGTGCCTGTGAATTCTGGGCCGTAATGAGAGAGGCGGTTTGCCCGGTGCTTTTTGGGATGGCGCGACGTTGAAAGCGGGTGGCAAGTGAGGTGGTGCCGGAGGGTGGGGGTGAGAAGCATGAGCATCCTTCTCGTGCGGGCTGATCACTGCCTGCTTGAGTTTATCCTCCATCCATTCGGTTGCGGAAGCAATTGCTTCCCCAATTTTCGACTCGGAAAAATTGATGTTGCCGGTTTGGAAATCCGTCAACTCGCCCATGGCGTGAACCGTCTGGGAGGCAGCATCCATTGTTTTGTTCCACTTGGAAACCATGTCTGTTCCCAGGGTGGTGTAGCCGTTGACCACGCTCTCCAGTTTGCCGGTCTCAAGATCAACCATTAACCCGTGGACAGGCACCTGAGCACCTATTAAAGGGGACTGGCGCACAAGCCCGGTTGCTTTGATCACATTCTGCCGCTCACTGCTAAAGGTGCCAAAGAATTCGTTTAGGTTGTCCGGCAGCAACTGGCGGCTAATGCCGAGCTTTTGGAAGCGCTCCAGCAATTCCAAGGTGCCGACCTTCCCTACCTGGCAATCGGTGTGCCCAATAATCACGATCTCCTTACCGCCTTTAATGGCGCATGCCAAGGATAACGAGCGCATGGTGCTGCTCAGTGGACTAGTGATGATGTTGCCGGCGTTGCGCAGCCAAATGAAATACTCCTCGGGAATCCCTAGCACCTCGGGCAACACAGGGTTGAGACGCGGATCGATGCACGTAAGCGCGATAATGGGAAGCTGATCCTGATACTCCGCTATGCGCAACCCAGCCTTTTGGTCACCATCGATCGCACGGTGGTTCGCTTCCAGAATGGCTTCCAGCAGGCGCATTTTAGACCTTAGCTCGTTTCGTAAATTTCTCCTGATGCTCTGATGTCAAAGCTCATACACCTTCCACCTTCGGACTGGTTGATTCAAGCTTCGCTGCAGGGGGCGTTTTGCGCAATCCAGGCACGTTCTGAATCAGATCCTCAAACTTCAGGCCGGTCAGGCTTTCGATGACCGGAGGCAATTGCGCCACAATTTGGGTCACATCGCCCGTTAGTTTGCTTGCGCCACCACCATTCCCGTTGCCGGAGTTGATGATCACCATGCGCTCGGTCTTGGACAACGGTTCGCTGATCTTGCCAGCGATCTCAGGCAGCACGCGAATGATCATTTCTACCACAGCCGCCTCGTTATACTGCTTGAAGGACTCTGCCTTCATGCGCATGGCTTCCGCAGTGGCCTTGCCTTGAGCTTCGATGATTGAGGCTTCGGCCAAACCTTTGGCCTTCTGCGCTTCGGCTTCCGCTATGCCAGTTGCCTTTGCGACATCCGCACTGGCGAACCCGGTGGCTTTTGCTGCCGCAGCAGAACCCGAGGCCTCCGTCTCCAACTGGAACTTGCGGGCGTTGGCCAGCGTTTCCACGCGGTAACGTTCGGCATCGGCCGGTTTCTGAACGTTGGCCTCCAGTTCCTTTTGTCTGCGAAGGATTTCCTGCTGTTGCAACTCGATCTGCTTTTGTTTCTCGATGATCGTTACCTGCACTTCTTCCGCTTTGACCAACTGACCGGTCTTGAATTTCTGAAGATCGTAGGCCAGATCGGCTTCGGCTTTCCGTTGATTAACAGCGGCTTGGTATTGGGCCAGGTTAGCCTGGTAATCGCGCTGCGCTTCGGCAATCTTCGTGTCCGCTGCGAACTTCGCCTCCTGCCCGGCCTGGGTTGCTTGAGCGGATCGGATCATTGCGTCCCGGTCAGCCTCAGCTTGAGCAATCTGTGCGTCCCTCTTTACCTGAGCGATACGGGGTTTTCCGAGCGCTTCCAGGTATCCCTGGTTGTCGCGGATGTCGCGAATGGTGAAACTGACAATCCCCAGGCCCATGTTCGCCATGTCCCCCGCAGCCACCTCTTGAACTTTGGCGGCGAAGGCGTCCCGGTTCTGGTAAATGTCTTCAACAGTCATGGTGCCCAGAATCGCTCGCAAATGACCTTCGAGCGTCTGCATGGCGATGTTCTTGATCTCTTCGGTGCCTTTGCTGAGGAACTGTTCCGCAGCAGTGGATATCGAAATGTCGTCGCCCTTGACCTTAATTTGCGCAACACCGTCCACACGCACGGGCACACCTTTGCTGGTGTAAACCTCAGGGGTTTGAACGTCGATGGTCAGCAATTCCAGGGAAAGAACATCGACCTTTTCGACGACCGGCATGACAAAGGTGCCGCCGCCCTTGACCACTCGAAAACCGCGGACTTGGATCGTGCCATCCGGATCGATGACTCGGTGCTTGCGGCCTGACACGATCAAAACCTCATTAGGACCTACTTTTGTGTAGCGAAGGGCCCAGATCGCGGCCCAGAGAATCACAACGAAAACGATGCCGAGAACGGCTATAATCGTCCAACCGGCCACGCTGCCAGTTATTGCTGAGAATAAGGGGTTCATAAATTGCTCTATAGGGTTGCTAGGCTTGCTGTTCGTGAGCTACAGGGTTTACGTAAAACTGGGAGCCAACGATAGCGACTATTTTCACTGGCTGATTGCACTCCAAACGTCCGCCTGCTTGATTCCGAGCAGGGGCCGTATACCGAGTGCCGGCTTGCACATAAGCTATCTCACCCACTCCGTTCTCGGGAATCGGGGTAATAATATTCGCGGTCTGCCCAATCAAGGAACGCACATGGGATTCACTGGAACTCTGAGTGCTATGAAAAACTTTAGCGAATACCAGCATCACCCCTCCAGCAACAGCCGCCCCGCCAAGTACCGAGAGGGGGGCGCTGATGTACGTGGGGCTGGTCGCCTTGAACTGTGAGAAAATCATTCCGAAACCGCCCGCAGCAGTTATGAAGGATGCTATAGTCGTTGGACTGAAGGCAGAAATGCCAGGCATGCCAGAATGCTCGAAACCGGCTTCCGCGTGACCTCCGGTTCCAACATCTCCGCCGTCGGCATCACTTCCAAACAAGTGACCAAGGACAGCACTCGCCAGAGTAAACACCAGCCCGACCCCGAAACACACTAGATAGATGAAAAAATCCATAAGCTCGTCGCCGTGTTCATTGCCATTAAACGCCTTGGAGGCTCGTCAAGCAAGCTAATGTTTTGATCCCCTCGGAACGTACGCGGTCCGGGTGGCCCAACCGCTCTTCACAAGTTCTCCAGCGCCAAGTCCGTGAGAAAATCCCCCCACCCCACTCGGATTGGGCTGGTCATTTCATAGGACTTGCCGAAATCGGTTTCAAACAGTTCCGACCTGAGTTGGTCCACGAATTCTTTGTTCGAGGTAGCAATATTGTGCTCGCGACACAACCGAAGGCTCAGGTGATTCAGGTTTGCTGAACCGACGCAGGCCCAACCGTCCACCACGATAGCTTTGGCATGCGTCATTCCAGGGTAGAAGTAAACGCGCACGCCATGTTCCAGCAAATAATTGGCGGTCACCAGGTTGCTGCGGGCTCCCGCCTTGAAATCATTCACCCGCGGCAGAATGACTCTCACATCCACCCCCCGGCGCCGGGCGTGGACCAACGCGGCGGTAACGCGTTTGTCAAAAAGGTAGGGGTTCTCGATATAGATGTGGTTCTTCGCCTGGCGAAGTGCTCCGAATACAGCCGTGCTAAACGGCTTCCAGCCCGTCCGGGTGGGCAGTAATCGCAGCTTCATCCTGCCACCGGTAGCTGTGAACCCGGTGCTGGGTTTGAATAAAGCGCCTACGTATGCGGCGTCGCCTAGCCAGCTTTCATGAGCCCAGGCACGAGCAAAATCCTTCTCCAACGACTGAACAATCCCGCCACGAACTTCCACCATCATGTCGTGCCATTCGTAGCGATACTCACGGCCCAAGTTCATGCCACCAAGCCAGGCCCTGGCTCCGTCCACCAGATATACCTTTGTGTGGTCGGTGGACATCCATGGATTCAGGTAGGGGCGAACCTCGATGGCCGAGTCCGCCCTTAGATTCTTTAGGATTGAGATCGGCTGCCGAAAGTTCTCCGGCAACGGTGTCCCCGGAGGTGACGCCCCGGACGCCAGGCTTCCCATGCGGTCGATGATAACCTGAGTCTTAACGGAAGCGGATCTTGCCTTAAGCCGATCAGCTACACCAACAGCCACGTCATCGGTATCAAAGATGTAAACATCCATTTTGATGGAGTTGGTAGCGGTTAGAATTGCCTCGTGAAGTTCGGGGAAAAAGCGGTTGCCATCCACAAGCAGGTGAAGGTCCCCGTCTTGCAACGCTGTTCCTGTGTAGCGATCCAACCACTTCTCCCATTCCCCCAAGTCCATCGGTGGGGCCAAGCCTGGGAGCGGAGCCTCGCGAGCGATCTGTGGGCGGGGAACGCGCAGGAAACGCCAGGCAGTTTGAGCCCCGAAATCGACCAATCGCGCGGCGCTGGAAACGGGGTTCTTGAGAAGCGCCAGGCCATGGCTCTCAAAAGTAAGAGCACTTAACCCCCGGGCCGTAAACAGGAGGTCAAACCCACGGTCACTCCGATCGTACAACGCCCCAGGAGATAGCCAGACGGTCTGCTTTTTCTCCAGATCCAGCAGGAGGCCTTGAACGAGATCGCGGGAACTGGGACTCAGGACCACGAACAGCTTCTCCCCAGGATGCTGCAGGCTCAGGCTTGAACTCAGAACCTTTGCCAGCGCCTCCACCGTCTCATCGATTGAGAACCGGCGTTGAATGGCGATCTCTGGGGGCGTTTGGCTCAGGGTTCGGAACATGGGACTGCCTTTCTTGTCTCGGAAGATCACCCCGTCCGCCAAGTAGCTTTGATAGTAGATCCCCTGCCCCGGCTCCAAAGGAGCGAGCTGATCCAGGGAATCGAGCAACATCTCGTTCCAGGCTTTCCCCGCAATAACAACGGCGTCGCGCCAGGATTTCCCACCCGCTGGGCGCCTTTGTTTGATTTGGTTGAGCCTGACTGAGTTAACAGCAAAGCCCTTGGTGGGAACCCGAAGCTTCTTCCATTCACCGGCGAAGATAGCCGGTGAATTGGAATCGCCGAATTGAACACGCACGTGATCGCCTCGCACCCGCACTGAAGGAACTGGCGTTCCTGGACGGGTCATTTCCCGCCATAGATCGAGGCTCTCCTGCGGGCTTGCAGCGGAGGCATCAGCCCCTCTCCACAGGCTGAGAACGCATATGGAGCCAAGCAGGGCACATCGCAAGCACGCCATCGATTCAGAGAGCGCATTGCGTATCGAATGAAACATCCTGACTTCCGATAAACTCAACCTGCTTGGCATAGCGGTAGCCGGGCGCCGGGTCAACCTCATATGTGATTGACTACCCAGGCTTCTTCTCATACACAAACAGACGTGCCTTCTGCCAAAATCCTAAAACCTTAGAGGACAACTATGCCTGATTTGAAGGAATTATACGAAGCCATCGTCCGAGGGGATGCCAAGAGCTCCCAAGCGATTACCCAGCAAGCTCTCGCGGAAGGCGTGAACCCCTTGACGCTTGTGAATGAATACATGGTTCCCGCCATGGATGAAGTTGGCAGGCGTTTCGAAGCCAGTGAATACTTCGTTCCTGAGTTGTTGATTTCCGCGCGGGCGATGAAAACCTCGCTCGACCTGGTAAAGCCTTTGCTCGCCGCTCGTGGGGATAAACCTGCCGGTAAAGTGGTGATCGGAACCGTCAAAGGCGATCTTCATGATATTGGCAAGAACCTCGTGGCTTCGCTGCTTGAGGGAGGCGGGTTCGAAGTGATCGATTTGGGAGTCAACGTTCCAGCCGAGAAATTCATCGCAACCATCAACGAAAAACAGGCAAATATCCTGGCGATGTCGGCCCTGCTCACCACGACGATGCCGGCTATGAAGTCCACTGTGGAGGCGCTCAAGCAAGCTGGGGTGCGGGACAAGGTCAAAATCTTTGTTGGTGGTGCGCCAATTACTCAGAAATTTGCGGATGAAATCGGGGCGGACGGCTACAGCGAAAA
Source organism: uncultured Verrucomicrobiota bacterium (assembly GCA_942493075.1). GTDB lineage: Bacteria > Verrucomicrobiota > Verrucomicrobiia > Limisphaerales > UBA8199 > JBBQYD01. The sequence goes on from OW818681.1 coordinate 3,788,907, forward strand.
TGCGGTAGGCGCCGTAGCCCTGGCCAAGAAAGCCGTCGCCGCTGCCGCCTGAGCAACAACCGCACCGAGGTGCTTTATGAACAGTCGCGACCGTGTGTTCGGCCATCTGGAAGGCAAAGAGGTGGATCGTCTGCCCCTGATGCCCATCACCATGATGTTCGCCTGCCAGCAGATCGGCGGGTTGTATCGCGACTATTGCACCGATTACCGCGTGCTGGTGGAAGGCCAGATCACAACCTCCAGCAATTTCGGCTTTGACTACGTTAATACGATGTCGGACCCGGCCCGTGAGGCCGCCGATTGCGGCGCGCGGGTTGAGTTCTTTGATCATCAACCGGTGGCGATAGTCGAGGACGAAGCACTCCTGACGGACAAGACGAGGCTGGCCACGTTGAGGGTCCCCGATCCACTGGGTGGCGGGCGCATGCACAATGGCATCAAGGCGCTGGCCTTTTTTAAGGAGCGGGTTGGCACCGAGAAAGTCATCGAAGGCTGGGTGGAAGGTCCCATCGCCGAGGCAGCGGACCTGCGCGGGATCAACACGCTCATGACCGACTTCTTTGATGACCCGGGGTTCGTCCGCGATCTGTTTGAATTTGTTGTGCAGATGGAACTCCGATTTGCCGCCGAACAAATCCGGGCGGGTGCCGATATCATAGGCATGGGGGACGCCGCAGCCTCCCTGGTTGGGCCGCAGATTTACCAGGAATTTGTCTGGCCCTATGAGAAGAAACTGGTCGATGGCATTCATTCCTTGGGAGGGCGAGTCAGGCTTCATATCTGCGGCAACACCCGGCGAATCGTCAAAGACATGAGCCGGCTTGGCTGCGCCATTGTCGATTTGGATTCCATGTGCCCTCTTGAGGAAGCCCGTGCGCATTCCTCTGGACAAGTGTTCCTGGGGAACCTGAACCCGGTGAGCGTTCTTAAGAATGGCGATCCCGCTGGCGTTGAGGCTGCCGTTGCAGCATGCCACAGAGCCGCCGGTTCACGGTTCATTGTGGGCGCAGGATGCGAGATCCCCCGCGACACGCCCGAACAGAATGTGCGAGCCCTGTGCGATTACGCCCATTCGCATAAACCGTAGCACTTCATGTCACGTGTCCTCAAGCCCGACCATTTGACACCGCTCGACCCGGTGGTTAGTTGGTAAATGATCGTGCAACTCCAGGATGTGGAGGCGGCTGCGAAAAGAATCGCTGGCGCTGTGGCGGAAACACCCTGCCAACGCTCGATTCCCCTCTCCCAAGCCACAGGCCTGGATATCTTCTGCAAACTGGAGTATCTGCAAAGGACCGGGAGTTTCAAGGAGCGCGGCGCACGCAATGCGCTCTTGCTCCTGAACCCCGATCAAGCCCGGCGAGGAGTGATCGCCGCTTCCGCTGGCAACCACGCTCAAGGCCTTGCTTATCACGCGCAGTTGCTCGGCATCCCCGCCACCGTGGTTATGCCGAAATTCGCTCCCCTCACAAAGGTTGTGAATTGCCGTCGGATGGGAGCAAACGTCATTTTGGAAGGAGCGAATATTAGCGAGTGCCGTCGAACCGCCGATGCTTTGGTGAAGGAACAAAGGCTGACTTACATCAACGGCTACGACGATCCTGCCATCATAGCGGGGCAAGGAACGATTGGACTCGAGCTTGCAAGACAAGTGCCCGATCTCGATGCGGTCATAGTTCCGATTGGCGGGGGTGGCTTAATCGCTGGCATAGCGGTCGCGCTCAAATCGATCAAGCCAAAGGTTCAGATCATTGGTGTAGAACCAAAACGTGCGGCATGCTTCACAGCGGCCGTGTCGGCTGGAAAGCCTGTAACGGTTGAAATGGAGGCGGGGTTTCTAGTGCGTCCCGCATGAGCAGCCGACCCGGGTTGCAAGCGGACCCGGCTCTGTTATGTTCCGATCATGCAGGGCAATTCAGCAATTCAACGGCTGCTCGCCGTCTTCGTGGTAACGCTGAGCATTTCAATCATCACTGGTTGTCGCAGCACCCCGAAAGTCGACTGGGATAGCCCTTTGCACAACTTATTACCATGCTGACCTCCTGGTCAAAACGTTGAGACTGATCCCATGTTGCTAAGAGTTGATGAGGAACCGGGCGTAGTTTTAATAAGCCAGCCAGCGCATGCCTGGATCTCCGGCCAGTTGGCGCGGCATTGGGGGAACCAGGATTTCGATGGGCTGCCCGAAGAAGTCTGCCTGGCCGCCGAACTTCACGACATCGGGTTCCTTGAGTGGGACAAACAGCCGGATTTGGATCCGAAAACTGGTTTGCCCTTTTCGTTCCTCGACATGCCATCCTCGGTCCACCTCGAATTATGGAAAAAGGGCATACAGGGAATGCAGCGTTTTGGCCGTTACCCTGCCTTGCTGGTTTCCTTGCATTTTACCAACATCGCCCGCCAGCAGTGGATTTCAGACGAAAAGAAAACGTTGGCTAAGGATTACCTTGCCGACCAGGAGCAGTTACAGGAATCACTAAAAACCTCCCTGTACAACGATTTCCACTATGGCCCGTTGCTCTCGGACGACACGATCCTGAAGCATCAACAGCTTGTCTCGGTTCTGGATTGGATATCACTCATCATCTGCTTGAATTCGCGGGGTGAAAAGGAGATCCCAGCAGTTCCCTGCCGGGACGGGTGCACCCCGATGAGGGTCACTCCCCGCTCTTCGAACGGCTTGGTCTATTCTTTAAAACCCTGGCCTTTGAGCGTTCCGGAAGTGAACCTTGTCTGCGAAGGCCGACGTCTTTTGCACGGGTATCCAGACGCCGAGAGCCTGCGCGGGGCGATCCGCGGGGCGGCGCCAACGACACTAAAGTTCACCGTTCGCTCCGAGCAATAGTCCCTGCCAACAGCCCCCGCCGGGCGCGTGCTAAACGGTATCGGGGTTACACCCCAGAGACTTCCAAGCGTCCACCAGTAGTTTTTATTTCGGAGAAACCGCTTTCCCAAAGGACCTTGAATGAAAGGCGCATTGTTGGCTTTTGTTGGGGCGGTTGGGCGGGGACAGCCTCCCTGCCCCGTCATGATCAGCGGGCGAGAGCGACTGCAAGCGTGGTTCACGTTTGTGAGCCACAGTCAGATTCCCTAAACCTTCGGTTGGATAAATCTAATGTTCGCATTAGAGTATAGTTCCGCATTCTGATGCGAGTTTTGAACGTGAATAGAAGACTAAGAAAATGAACGAGCTGATTTCGAAGCCTGCTGGGCAGGCCGGAGCCGGGGATTGGAAAAAAATCGTCGCCTTTTACCAGCAGCCCGCGACATCAAGGGCCCTGTGGCAACTGGCAAATACCCTGATCCCGTATGGAGTGCTGTGGTGGTTGATGTACCTCAGCCTGGATTGGTCGTATTGGCTGACGGCGGGGTTCGCGCTGCTCGCCGCTGGATTCATGATCAGGGCTTTTATCATCTTCCACGACTGCGGCCACGGCTCGTTCCTGCCGTCTCACACCGCGAATGCCATGGTGGGCTTTGTCACTGGCATTTTGACTTTTACCGCTTTCTATCAATGGCGTTGGGAGCATGCGCTCCACCATGCCACCTCCGGCGACCTTGATCGGCGAGGAACTGGAGATATTTGGACGATGACGGTTCAGGAATACCTGGAATCCTCCCGAATGCGGAAATTCGCGTATCGCTTAGCCAGGAATCCAATCATTCTTTTCCTCATCGCACCGTTCTATTTGTTCCTGGTTCAACAACGATTTCCCACCAAGAAAGCAGGCAAGCGGGAGCGTCTTTCGGTGCACATCACCAACCTGGCATTGGTGGCCATAGCGGCGGGTATGATCTCGATCTTCGGCTGGAAAGCCTATCTCCTTCTACAGGGTGGTATTCTAATGGTAGCGGGCGGCGCTGGAGTCTGGCTTTTTTATGTGCAGCACCAGTTTGAAGGCGCTTATTGGGCGCGCCATGAGGAATGGGATTACTGCCAGGCGGCTCTCCAAGGCAGCTCCTTTTACAAGCTTCCAAAAGTCCTCCAATGGTTCTCGGGCAATATCGGGTTCCACCATATCCACCACCTAAGCCCCCGCATCCCCAATTACAACCTGGAACGATGCCACAAGTCGGAGCCATTGTTTCAAACGGTAAAGCCCATCACGTTCAGGGAGAGCCTGAAGTCCTTTAGATTCAGGCTGTGGGACGAGCAACAACGGCAACTGGTCGGATATCAGGTGCTGAAGCGTTTCTCTTCGAATAGCGGCATGTGAGTTTTAGAGGCCACTTCTGTATGCCTGTCGGCATGAGGCGGTCTCAGCCCCCGACAGTCTCGAAAAAGGGAACAAGCCATAAAAAACTCTCGTTAACTGTATTGGATGGGTTATCTATGCAGCATACGGTCCAGAGCGCATTGCCGGGCCAAGCATGGAAGAACCATCGATCAAACTAGCTCGCATCCTTGTAAAAGGGGAGAAGCAAGCACTGGAGTGGAGCCTTGTGCTTGCGAGCCAGGGGTTGGAGGCAGTGATCAATCATGATCCAGAGGCTGGCGAATGGCAGTTACTGTTGCCGGATGCTGAGATTGGCCCTGCCCTGAGACACTTGCGCTCCTACCGAGTGGAAAACAGGGGATGGCCCTGGCAGCAGCCCGTTTTTGACCACGCAGCCTTGTTCGATTGGGCATGTCTCGGCTGGGTGGCAATCGGGATCATCTTCCTGCTTCTTAGTGAGGCCTCGCCAGTCATTAAAACCATTGGCCGAATGAATGGTGAGCTGTTCTTTAAAGGAGAGTGGTGGCGGCCATTTACGGCAACATGGTTGCACGGCGATGCCGCACACCTCGCATCCAACATCGGCATCGGCCTGCCCCTACTCGGTCTGGCAATGGGCAGGTATGGCACGGGAGTCGGAGCGCTGGCGGCGTGGCTGGCCGGGGCGGCAGGCAACCTGTTTGCTGTAGCCTTGGCACCTCATCCTCACAACAGCCTGGGAGCCTCAGGGGTCGTGATGGGCTGTCTGGGGCTGGTGGCCATGCAATCGTGGCCACTGATCACAGCGCACCCTCACTCGGTCAGATTCGCCATCGGCGGCCTGCTGGGAGGAACCATGCTGTTCGTGCTGCTCGGGCTGTCTCCAGGCACTGACATCCTCGCCCACCTGGGCGGATTCTTAGCCGGCCTGATTCTTGGCTGGATGCTCGCGCACAGCCCGAATCTGACCAGAAATCGCGCGGCAAACGTGGTGGCAGGTCTGGTGGCAGCCGGACTCATCATCGGTCCGTGGTGGGCGGCATTTCGAACCCTGCCGCCCCCGTGAACAGAGGGAGGTCAGGACACCACTGTGCCAACCTTGGCGCCCATCACCACACGCTTGAGGTTGTGTGGGGTGAACAGGTCGAACACGATGATGGGCATCTTGTTATCCATGCAAAGTGAGAACGCGGTGGAATCCATCACTTTGAGCTGCTTCTGAAGCGCTTCCAGATAGGAGATTTTCGAGAATCTCTTCGCTGTGGGATTCTTTTTAGGGTCGCTATCGTAGATCCCATCGACCTTCGTTGCTTTTAGGATGACATCGGCACCGATCTCATTTGCCCGCAATGCCGCGGCTGTATCGGTGGAGAAAAATGGGTTTCCAGTCCCGCCGCCGAAAATGACAACCCGGCCTTTTTCCATGTGGCGCACAGCCCTGCGGCGAATAAACGGCTCCGCAATCTGGGACATCGTGATAGCGCTTTGAACGCGTGTTGCCACGCCGATTTTCTCGAGCGAGTCCTGTAAAGCCAACGCGTTGATCACTGTGGCAAGCATGCCCATGTAATCCCCTGTGGCACGTTCAATACCCCGTTGAGTGCCGCTTAGGCCGCGAAAAATATTACCGCCCCCCACGACCACAACAACCTGCACACCGAGTTCTCGCACCTCCTGGATCTGAACAGCCATGCGTTGAACCGCTTGGCCACAAATGCCGATCCCTGCGTCTCCCCCGAGAGCTTCGCCGCTCAGTTTGAGAAGTATTCTACGGTATTTAGGTCGCTTGGCTGTGGTCATTGCTTTATTGAATCTCTGTCCGTTAAACGCGCACTGGGTTTTATCAGCCGCGCAGGTCCGCGTCAAAAGCAAACAGACGTTGTTTGCTTCTCATCTGGCAGATCACCGCACAGGCTGTACACGAAAAAGGCGCCCGAAGGCGCCCCGTAAAAAATCTACTACGCGGTGGCAGTCTCACCCACCTGGTAACGGACGAATCGCCGAATAGTGATCTCGTCCCCGAGTTGCTTCGCAACGGAGGCCACGTGCTCCTTCACCGAGATTTCGGAATTCTTCTTAACGAAGCCCTGGTCAACCAGGCAGTAACCCTGGAAGAACTTCTCGAGCTTGCCCTCGACGATCTTGGAGATCGCCTGCGGGGGCTTGTTCTTGACCTGTTCAGCCGCGATTTCCTTTTCCTTGGCAACAATCTCAGCCGGCACTTGCTCACGGGAAACAACATTCGGATTGCCAGCCGCGATCTGCAGGGTGATGTCCTTCACCAACTGGCGAAAGTCATCGGCTGCGGCTGTGGCTTCCTTCCCGGCTCCCACTTCCACCAACACGCCAACCTTGGCGCCGGTATGAATGTAGGCGGCGATCAAGCCGTTTCCGCTCACTTCCATCTTGGTGTGACGGGGGATCTGGATGTTCTCGCGAATGGCGGCAACCAGCGCGATACGATCAGCCTCGAAATCGGGCTGAGCTTCGGTGGCGAACCGCCGTGCGACCGTGTCCGCAAAGGCGCGGAACATATCGTTCCGGGCTACGAAATCCGTCTGGCAGTTCACTTCGGCCAGCACGCCCTGGCGTCCGCCAGGAGCGATGTATTGGGCGATGACGCCTTCGCGAGCTTCCTTGGCACCTTTGTTGGTGGCAGTCGCGGCACCTTTCTTGCGCAGAATATCCACAGCAGCGCTCAGGTCGCCCTTGGATTCGATCAACGCTTTTTTGCAGTCCATCATGCCGGCGTTCGTCATCTCACGCAACTTGCCGACGGCAGCAGCAGTAATATCAGCCATAAAATCTAGAGTAAAAGGTTTGAGCCCCGGCAGGCAGACGCCCGCCGGGACCAGTTGAAACTGTTTAGGCAGCCGGAACCGCAGGCGCCGGAGCGGGCGCGGCAACCGGGGCGGGTGCCGGGGTTGCTTCCGCAGGAGCTGCTGCTTCATCGGCGGGACGACGGCGAGCGAACTTGGATTCGTATTCGGCCTGGGCTTGGGTGATCACCTGCCCCACTGTGGCCAGAATCATACGGACAGAACGAATCGCGTCGTCGTTGCCAGGGATCGGGTAATCCACCAGATCGGGATTGCAGTTGGTATCCACGATGGCCACAACCGGGATCTTCAAACGCCGGGCTTCAGCCACAGCATTGTGCTCCCGTTTGATATCAACAACGAACATCGCGCCGGGATGCTTATCCATCGAACGAATGCCGTCAAAGAACTTCACCAACCGGGCAGCTTCCCGGCGGATCATTGATTGTTCCTGCTTGACGTAGTTGCTGATGGAACCATCGGCTTCCATCTTCTCGATTTGCTTCAGCCGGCCGATGGAGCGTTTGATGGTGGCGAAATTGGTCAGGGTGCCTCCCAGCCAGCGCTCGGTCACATAGTATTGACCGCTTTCCTTGGCAGTTTCTCTCACCGCTTGCTGGGCCTGCTTCTTGGTGCCAATGAATAGCACCTTATTGCCCTTGCGCACCAATTCAGAGAGGAAGGTGCAGGCTGCATCCAACTGAGTGAGCGTCTTGCTCAGATCAATGATATGAATGCCATTGCGGGCGTCGAAGATGAACGGCTTCATCTTCGGGTTCCAGCGCTTGGTTTGATGACCGAAATGAACGCCGGAATCCAGCAGTTCTTTAACTCCAATTGTAATCACTGTAATTTCCTTTGGTTTCAGGCCCGTTCTCAAACGAACCATCCCGCGGAACACGGGATTTTAACTAGTGTTGTTATGGCTACCCACCACCCTAGGTCATGGGATTTACGCCGTTTTCCCCACCGAAATACTCCGGCAAGGCCGAAAAACATAACAAACCTGGGCGTAATGGCAATGCCTTTCTACCTCCAAATACGTGTCCAAGAAGGCTCGCCCTGCTCTCAAGTATCCCCGTCAACTCGCCCCCCAGAATTCGGGTTTTCCCCTATTATCAACCATTTACGCATGCGGCCACGTTACCTCACGTGTTATGGAATCCAGAGAATCATTGGTAGAAACGGCGTTCCCTGTCCTGCAGAAACTTAGAAAGCTTGCTGTCGGCGAAGGAGATACGGCTCAAGAAAGGCCGCTTAATTCCATCCGGCTGGTTTCCGTGGTGATCCCGGCGCATAACGAAGAGGCCTACGTAGAACGCACCCTGGAGGCTCTGCGTGCGCAGGATTACGGCTGGTACGAGGTCATTGTGGTGGCTAACGGATGTACAGATCGGACGGCTGAAGCCGCGCGGGGAAAATGCAGCCGCTTGATCGTGCTTTCTCAAAAGAACCTGGGGGTCGCCCGGAACCTGGGTGCCCGAATGGCGAAAGGCGAGATCCTCATGTTCCTGGATGCCGACACGATCCTGGAACCAGACGCGCTGCGAAAGATCGTCGCCCGGTTTACTCCCTCCTGCGCAGCCGGAACCCTGAAGGGTAAACCTGATGATAAGTTATTCCGTTATAAAATGATCTATGCGCTCAAGAACCTGGTTCATGGCTGCTACTTGCACCCGGGAAGTTCTGGAGTAATCCTCTGCTGGCGCAAGCACTTCATTCAAGCCGGCGGCTTCGATGAGGGCTTACAGGTGCGTGAAAACAGCGAGCTTATCCGGCGCTTGTTGCGATTTGGACGTTACAAGTACTTCAGCACACCGGCGGCCACAACGTCCATGCGCCGCTACGAGAAATGCGGCGTGGGCCCGATGGTATGGCTTTGGATAAAGCTTTGGTTCCAATCCCAGTTTGGAGACCTTCACAACCGCAGCTATGAGACAGTTCGGTGAGCCCGACGCGATGACTATTTGGAGGCTTTTCGAGTCTTATCCGAGAGGGCGACCAAGAAGGCCTTCAAGTCGGCTACCTCAACGTCGGTCAGTTTCTTGTCTAACTGCATGTAAGCCATTTCCCGGATGGCCGTGTCCAAATCCGCCACCTTGCCATCGTGAAAATAGGGCCAGGTCAAAGCGACATTTCGCAAGGAAGGGACCTTGAACCGGAATTCGTCCCATTCCTCCTGTGTGACGGTGATTCGGCCTTTATCGGTCGTGTTTGAATAGGGATGGAGCAAACCAATCTTTTGATACATGTTGCCACCAATGGTTGGACCGGTATGGCAGGTCGTGCATCCTGTCGTGAGAAAGAGATTGAGCCCGCGAAGTTCCTGCTCAGTCAGAGCTTTATCATCGCCCTTCATAAAGTCATCAAAGCGATCCCGAGTGATCAGTGTTCTCTCAAATGCCGCTACAGCACGGGCAAAGTTCTCGTAACTGATCGGTTGTTCCTGACCAGGAAAAGCTGACTTGAACAGAGCCGGATACTCCTTATCCGCTGTTAATCGTTTAACAACCGTAGGCTGATCAGGCATGGCCATCTCCACAGGGTTCAACACAGGGCCTTGAGCCTGCTCTTCGAGGTTCTTGGCCCGTCCATCCCAGAACTGAGCGAAATGGAAACCAGCGTTTAGAGTGGTAGGCGAGTTACGATCCCCTCGTTTGCCGTGAACTCCCAGGGAAGTGGGCTCGTTGTCCACACCAGCGCGGTCCTTATCCACCAAGTGGCAATCGTTGCAGGACATCTGCTCGTTCAACGACAAGCGCTTTTCAAAGTAAAGCCTCTCCCCGAGACGAATGAGCTCTTTGGTGTCCTTCTCCGCCCCAGGCATCTTGTCAGGGAGTGGCGCCAGGAATTCTTTGGCTTTGGTTCGCAGTGCTCCCGGTTCAGCCGCTGAGATCGCGCAAAGGCTGCCTAACGCCACGATCACAATCAGACTTCTTGATAATGTACTCATAAGATGTGATACGTTACCCGTGTTGATACTTTTTGTAGTCGGACTGACAAAAAAAGGCAAGCTCCTTAAGCCCCTTTCGATCCCGGTACATCAGTTCAGCGAATCGGCCAGGTTTAGGCCGTCCGGAAAACCTTTGCAGCCATTAAGGCGCTTGGGGTACTTTCCTTTCAAATTAATGAAACGGCAGCCTGAGGAAATCGCCAGGTGATGAGAATCCTTCTCGATCATCCTGAGCCCGCGTTGCTTCCTCACGATGACATGCTCGGCCAGATTCATCTGACTAAGCTGGCCTTGGAGACGCTCGGTGTTGAAGTGGAACACCTCCGCTGGTGGGATGAAGCCCAGACCGGAGATCTGATTCATTATTTCGGCCGTATGCCGCCCCATCTGACCGAACTGGCACACAGCAAGGGGATAAAGATCGTTGTCACCGAACACGTTCCGGTCTGCACCCGCGCCGAGGCGATGAGGCATCGGTTCATGCGGTGGTTTGCCCGCACCTTTCCAGTTCAGTTCCTGACTGCTGCTGGATGCCGCACCTATCAACTGGCAGATGCCTGTGTGGCGTTCACCTCCTGGGATGCTGGGCTGATGACATCTCTATTCCAAGCACCCCCTGAACGAGTCCACCTGATTCCTCCGGGAGTAGAGGATGTGTTCAACCAATCCCCGGAGATCAACCGGAGCGGTTGGCTGGTGTGCAACGGCACTTTGACTCAGGAGACAATCGTTCTGGCAGAGGCAGCCATCCTCGCTCGCACGCCATTATGGATCATAGGGGGACCCCACGGGGAGGCGAATCCTTGTCTTAAGCCTCTCCTGGATTTGGCTGCAAGCTATTCCCACTTTCTGCAATATTCAGCCGCTCTGTCTGATTCACCTCTCATGGCAAAAATCTATCGTTCCGCCCGAGGTTTTGTCCTCTGCAATTCGTTTGAGAACTTCAGCCGCGCCCCGTGGGAGGCCGCTGCGTCTGGTTGTCCACTGTTGCTCTCAGACCGTCCGTGGGCAAGGTCAGCATTTTCAGGTGCAGCGTCCTATTGTCCGCCCGGCATCAGTGCGCCAAAACTGGCTCCCCACGTGCGAGCTTTCTATGAACATGCACCCGCCCTGCCGATTCCACCGCGGCCTTCCTCCTGTCTTCAGGCAGCCGAGAAACTTCTGGAAATCTATCGCGGGCTCCTGGCAGAGCCTGCCGCCGCAAAAGTGCCGGTTCTCGTATGACGCCGCGATTCTCGATTGTAACCCCAAGCTTTCGTAGTGGCCGCTGGCTGCCTCTCTGCATTGCGTCTGTGGCGGATCAGGAGGGAGTGTCCCACGAACATATCGTGCAGGATTCCTGTTCAGACGATGGAACACCAGAGTGGCTCGTGAAAGACCCGCGGGTCCGCGCCTTCGTTGAGAAAGATCGCGGAATGTATGATGCGATCAATCGGGGTCTGGAGCGCGCCTCAGGCGAGTTCCTGGCTTACTTGAATTGCGATGAACAGTACCTGCCTGGCACGCTGCAGGCCGTTGCGGAATTCTTCGATCACAACCCGGATGTTGAAGTCCTTTTTGCCGACATTGTCATTGTCAATGAAAAGGGCGAGTATCTGTGCCATCGCAAAGTCCAGACGCCGCTCAAGTTCCATACCTGGACATGCACGCTGTCCACGCTGAGCTGTGCGATGTTTTTCCGCCGCCAGATTTTTTTCGAGAAGGGGTTCAAGTTCCGCTCAGATTGGCGGGATGCTGGAGACGGAGACTGGGTTTTGCGCCTCCTCAAGGCAGGCATCAAGATGGATGTTATTCGCCGGTTCACATCAGCGTTCGCTTTTTTGGGCACCAACATGAGCGCAGGCCCAAACTCCCGAAAAGAAAACGCCATATTGAGGGAGAGCGCCCCAAAGTGGGTGCAGGCAGTTCGCCCGGTGATTAAATGGCAACATCGAATGAGGCGCTTGCTCGGAGGCATGTATCGCCAGGAACCCTTTGATTATTCGATATATTCTCAGGACTCTCTGCAAACGCGGAAGACATTCCATGCAAGCCATCCGACCTTCCGCGCCCAGGGGATCAGCGGGGATTTTTGAAAGACCGCGGATCAGATGCGAGCTGAACCGAATGCGCAGACTTCCTTCTTATTTGTACATAGTTTCGTGATGCGCAATTCGGAACACAACGGTGCAAGCTTCTGAGCCACCTCAGAGAAGAGTCCCGGCGCGGTATCGTCACCGGATTTCAATGTCACAATGAAATTACGGCACCATTTGTGAGTCAGCCAGCGGAGCAGCAGATCACTGGAGCGTTCCGGGGCCGCGATCACATCGCAAAGCAACCAGTCTGCTGCCTGTTTAGGCGTATAGGTAAACGCATCCGCCTGCTGGCAATTCACCCGCGGCGCCAGATCCGCTCGCAACGGCGCGCGATCGACTGCTATCACGCGTGCGCCACGCTCCACAGCGACATACGTCCAACTCCCGGGAGCCGCCCCCAAATCGACACAACTCTCCCCGCGTTCGATCCGGTGTCCCAGGCGCATCTCGGCTTCGATCAGCTTTGCGAAAGCGCGGCTGGGAGCGTTCTTATCCTGGGCCTGCGCTATCTCACCCTTGGGAAACGGCGACAGGATGTGGCGCTGCTCAAAAGGCAGTGGCGCCAGCGCTATCGACATTACCCCGTGCTCCGGCCCCAACAACAGCAATTGAACAATTGACGTGGCTGGCGTGAAGGGCTGCGCATCAGCCAAAAGGCCGCGCAGCAGGTGACGCCGTTGTTTTCCCAAACGCTCGATCAATGCCTCCCGGATTAGCCGGCAGCGGTTGCGCCCCGCATCGGGATCGACCGTCTTCTCGCTAGAGCGTTCTGGTAGCTGTTTGGCGTGCCCGGTGCGTTTAAGGCTGTGCCATGCGCGTGCTCCGATATGGGGCCGCTGAGTGACGCCGTAGTACGGAACAATATGCAGGACCCAAGGCTGGTCGTCAGGAACGACACCTACGATGGCCTCAGCCACATGGCCGGCCCAGGCGCGGATCGAGCCACCTTGCAGAACCCGTAGATTAGGCAGCAACTGGCGCACGAAAGGCCAGTGTGGCAAAGGCGTTCCAGGCTGCAGTGGGAACGGAGCGGTTATTACCTGCTGTTCGTTCTTTAAAGGCAGCCCGGGAAAGGCGCAACCCAACCCGGAGCGCAATTCTTGCTCCGAGTCCTCGGCGGGCAGAAGGCCGTGAATCAATGGACCGGCATCCGTCATTAGTTGCCGGTCTTAAGTTCAACCACGTCGTGCGCACCTGCCTCGCGTTGCCCAGCAGGGCTAACCCGGATGTAGCGGGCCTTCTCGCGCAGTTGCACCAGGTTTGCGGCACCCAGATAGCCCATGCCGGATTGAATTCCTCCTATTAGCTGCGTCAGCACACGATCGAGGGAGCCGGACATTTCTTTTAACGCTTCGACGCCTTCGGCTGCCATTTTCCGGCCCATATCGGGGGTATGTCCGTAGCGGGCTGCCGAGCCCGCTTTCATTGCCGCCTGACTCCCCATGCCTCGATACTGTTTGTAAAGCTTACCGCTGATCTCCATCACCTCGCCAGGGGCTTCAGGGCATCCGGCAAGAATCCCTCCGCACATGACTGCGTTGGCGAGGGTCAGCGCTTTGACAATATCGCCAGATTTGGTGATCCCACCGTCTGCGACGAGAGTAACCTTTTTCTTCAGAGCAGCCCGTGAGGCCACATACAAAGCAGTCATCTGGGGGATTCCAACCCCGGCTACGATACGGGTGGTGCAAATCGAACCAGGCCCCTGCCCTATCTTAATGCAGCTCGCACCGCAATCGGCCAGGAACTCGACACCCGCAGCACTGGTGACGTTTCCAGCAAAGATCGTGAGTTTGGGGAAAGCGTCTCGAATCATTCTTACCGCTTCGCCGACTCCCCGGGTGTGGCCATGCGCCGTGGATACAGCAACGACATCCAAGCCGCGCTCCACCATAGCCCCGACATGTGTGAGAATGCGGTCCCGGTCCAGATCGCCAAAGGCGTTGCGTGTAGCGGAAACCGCCGCGCCACAAATGAGCCGGAACTGACCGTCGCGCGCCGGCTTAAACTGCGCATTGCGTTCGAGCGTGATGCGTTCGACGTCGCTGATTGTGAAAAGCCCATGCAAACGATCCTGGTCATCCACCACCAGGAGTTTATGAATTCCAGGGTGATCGTTAAAAAACCGGTCGGCGCGGGCGATAGGATCACGGCCCAATTCCTTCTTTGTAATCGTGTGCACCTGCGCGCGAGGAGTCAGCGCCTCGGACACCGTGCGTTTAGCGTAGCGCTGCTTAACGACATGACTCGGTAACAGCCCCATTAACTTGCCCTGCGCATCGACCACTGGAAAGGTGCTGAATGCAAACCGCTTCTTCTCTATCAGTAACAGCACGTCCCCGACCGATTGTTCAGGCGTGGCTTTGATGGGGTCCTGGATCAGACCGTGCACATGGTTCTTTACCCGGCTGACTTCGGACAACTGTTCGCGTTCGGGCATGTTGTAATGGAGCAGACCCAAACCGCCGTTGAGAGCCATCGCGATTGCCATCCGGGACTCGGTTACGGTGTCCATATCCGAGGAGACCACCGGGATGTTCAAATGAAGGCTATCTGAGAGCTGAGTATCCAACTGGGTATCCCTCGGCAGAGTTTCAGAATAAAGGGTCGCGAGGGTGAGGTCATCAAACGTCAGGCCGATGTCACAGTAACGGCCGAAGAACGCGTCAGCGTTCTTGTAGAACTTGCTATCAACACTTTCCGAATCTTTGATCGCTACCATGAGGGAAAATGCCTGCGAACCCCGCGGGTTGGCAAGCGTAAACCACGCCCCATGCGCGGCGCGAGGCGGCACAGTCGTAGGTAGAAAGCCCATCAATCCCAACGGGAAATCAGTCAGCAAAGGCGAACGGTAAAACTGCTCTCCGGACGAGAAATGCCACCGCTCGCTGTTCCCAATCCTGAAAGGATTGCGCCCCAAAGCCCCGGGTTGCGACGCAGTCGCTACCCGGGGTGGGCTCGACATCATTCCTCCTATTCGTTCTCTTGGTTTGGCGCGTTGAGCGCGCCAAACCAAGAAGAGAAATATGCTTTTCTTTATGCTTCGTACCCAGAAGGGTTGCCAAATAGTAGCCGGAGCGTCGTAGCGAAGCGGAGACCTCCGGTCAGGTTCGATGGAAACAGCACCCCGACCAGGGGTGCCAGACCTGTTCTCAGGGGGCGAATTGATTCAATCCTCCCTTCTCCAGACAAAAAGCCGGTTGCAACTTCATTTTAAACCGCTCATCCGCGGGTAAACGCTAAATGGGAGCTCAAAAAAGGAGGCTTTCTTTTGATTTGGCCCGTTCTCTTCGTGGCCTCGCGTCTTCGTGTGGGGATGCTGTCTCGGGTTTTTCTTTGCATCTTAGCGTCTTGGCGTGACATCAAAGCCGTTTCAGCTCAGGCCTCTGTTCTCTCCGGTCTCCTCCTGTTCAGTTTTTGTTCTGTGATCGGCGGCCTCGGCGAGGCCTGCCCTACCCGCCCCATTCCTCTCCGCGCTTCCGCGTGCCTCCTCTTTATGGTGGCCGCACCGCCAACTGCCGCCCGGTGCGGAGACCGGGCCTACAACTCTGAACAGACCACTGACCTCTGCCCTCCGCCCTCTGGAATTGCCAGAGCCCCTAAGAAGGAGGCCGGAAAACTCCCCATGGTGCAACTTTTGCCCAAGTGCGATGCCATTCTATTCATTTATGGAGGTTAGAACTTTGTCGCGGCCCATCTGCGGGTTGACGCCCAGTGTGTTGCTTGGATTGTGGCTCTGCCTGGTCGCCGTTCGCGCGGAGGCGGATTCTACATGGCTGTATGCGGTCCAACTCAGCACGTCGGTTCAAACCAATCCGCCCACGATAACCCTGGCCTGGGTGCCAGATCCCTACGGCGTGGACTACTTTGAGGTGTCGCGAAAGCTGAAGCATGAAACGGCCTGGGGCCCCAAAAAGACTCTGCCCGGTTCCGCACTCTCTTATGTTGATGAGAACGTCTCACCCGGGGTGGTTTACGAATATAGAATCAAAAAACAAGCCACCTTGGGCTATACCGGCTATGGATACATCTGTTCAGGTATCCTGGCCCCCATGCTGGATCAGCGAGGCAGGCTCATCCTAATTGTGGCGGCAGACACCGCAGCGCTCGGACCCGAATTGGCGAGGTTTGAGGCAGACGTGATCGGCGACGGTTGGATGGTTACACGTCATGATCTGGATGATTCAGCAACCACTACAAGCGTAAAGAACCTGATTGTCCGAGGTTATCAGAACGATCCAGGTGGGACAAAGGCTGTGTTTTTATTTGGTCATGTGCCGATTTTTAAATCGGGCACACTGAACTATGATTCGCATGGGCCGCGTCCCTTTCCAGCAGATGGTTTTTACGGCGACATGGATGGTGATTGGGCTCAGGATCTGGCACCCGAGGAACGTCCCTCTTATATGCCATCGGAGATCGAGCTTATGGTGGGACGCGTGGATTTCTCCGACATGCCGGGAATTGGCGCCATTCCGCCATGGCGGAATGAAACCGAGCTCCTGCGTAATTACCTGAATAAGAATCACGCCTGGCGGCACAAGCTGCTCACGGTTCCGCGCCGCGCTTTGATTGCCAACAGAGCGGGAGACCAGGGAGGACTTGCTTATGCAGCGACCGGCTATCGGAATTTCTCCACGTTTGTTGGCTCCGAGAACATTGTTGAAGCCAATGTGGAGGATAATTCTCCAATCTGCGAACGGTGGATCAGCCAAGTCTCAGAAGAAAGCTGGTTGTGGACCTATGCCTGCGGCGGGGGACAGGACGCTGTGATCGGCCATATGGGCACACATGGACCCTACAATGAGGCTTGGAGCACAGATGTGGTGAAACAGGATGCCAAAGCCGTTTTCTCGATGCTCTTTGGGAGCCACTTTGGAGACTGGAGCCGGCCCGACAATGTGATGCGCTCGATGCTGGCCACCAGCACTGGCTTAGCAGTTTGCATGGCGGGGCTGCCTCATTGGTATCTGCACCACTCAGCCATGGGTGAACCCATCGGGTATGGGACACGGCTTACCATGAACAATACGGATTTGTATAAGAGCCAGGTCGATGCTCTGCAAGGAGCGGTTTTGATCAATCTGCTCGGAGATCCGACACTGCGGATCGACCAGGTCGCACCTCCCCGAAACCTTTCGGCCTCAGTTGTCGGGGCGGCTGTGGGACTTGCATGGCAGGCCTCTCCTGACGCAAGTGCCGGATATCAAGTATATCGTTCGGATTCCACGAATGGGCCTTTCACGCGACTGACTGTGACACCCACACGAGACAACACCTACAATGACCTGACTGGTTCCAGTTCCTCATCACGGACATACATGGTCAGGGCGGTGGCGCTGGAAACGAACTATTCCGGCTCTTATTACAATCCCAGCCAGGGCGCCTTTGTTACTGTCGAGGTAGGGAGTCAACCGACTGCGATTCACGTGATTGCCAACGCCGACCCTACGGGAATTCAGCTCCAATGGAATACTGAGATTGGCAGCCGTTACATCGTGGAAGCACGGGATGGGCAGTCAGCTCCATGGACCGGGATGAGTGGCTCACTCAGGGCGGATTCCGGGACCATGACCTATGTGGACCCTGATCGATTTACCCAACCGGGCCGTTGGTACCGGATCAGGCGGGAATAGAGCCGGCGGGTGAGCCCGAGCAACCGGAATGGGGTTAGTGTCGGAATAGGTTACACTTTGATAAAGACTGGCATCTATACGTGTTTCTGATAGTTTTCAGCAGTTTTCCTAACTTTGAGTGAACAGCCGTCGGTATTCCTTACAATCTTCAGAAGACTCTTCGTTTACTTACCATTCATCCGGGTTCATAAGTCATTAATTTATAACAACGCGTCTAACGCACAACTAACTTGGCATACTGTGTGCTATTACCTATGGCGGGTTAAGAAAGGGAAGATGTATGAAAATGTTTAGACTCGGGTTCGCACTGTTCTTGGGAATTCTACTAGGGGTAGTCAGTGCGGGGGCAATTCCAATCGTCCTCACTACCAGTTCCTCACAGTATATTGGAAGTGTAGATCCAAGCACTCCTGCTAACGAGGCCAGCGAAGTGGCCTATATCAACAAGCTGATTGGCATGGGACTAAATGCCACCACCAGCTTTAACGGAAACGAGTTGGTTCGATCAGGAAACTCGTTTGGAACCTTGCCCGTGGCGACTCTCCTGCCCGACTGGGATAAGGATGAAACAAATCCCAGCAACGTGATCGATATCACTGGCTGGACCTATCTTTATGGCAAATATGGCAACGGTAATGCTGCGATCGGTGCCTATGTGTGGTTCGTAGGCGATTTAACTGGCGAGGTTCAGGTGCCCGCTGACAGGCTGTCTCACTGGTCCGTTTACAACGGCACTTCTACCTCGGTGCCCGATGGTGGAACTACAGTGATGCTGCTTGGAGCGGCTTTGCTCGGACTCGGCGCCCTGAAACGCAGGATTCGCTAGTTCGGTTTCCTTACTCAAAACGCGGCCCCCGGTGTACAACACGCTGGGGGCCTTATGTTTTCTGGCCAGGACATCCGAAGCACCGGACCAACCGGAGAGTATGATTAAGAGTGGGTGAGGCCTGTAACTACCGTTCGTCGAACGGATGTTGTGCGTTGCAACAACGCCCGGAAACGGCCAATGTTTTCCCTTTTCAACCTGCGGAACCTGCCTAACCTTAACCGCGAATTATGGCTTTAAAGCTGTTCAACACATTGACCCGGTCGTTGCAGGATTTTATTCCGCTGTCCCAGGATGGCAAATCCGTAGGAATGTACTGCTGCGGGCCGACGGTGTATGACTACGCGCACATCGGCAATTGGCGCACGTTCGTATTCAGCGACTTGGTTCGGCGCTACCTGGAGTTTCGCGGATACCAGGTGCGACATGTGATGAACATCACCGACGTGGATGACAAGATCATAAGGAAGGTGAAGGAATCGTCCACCACGCTTCGCGCTTTCACAGAGCCATTTGAAAAGGCCTTTTTTGACGATTTCAAAAATCTCGGCTGCGTCGTGCCGCACCACACTCCTCGCGCGACAGAACATATCCAGGAGATCATCCAGCTCATCGGTCAATTGATGGAACGAGGAGTCGCCTATCGCGCGCCCGACGGCTCGGTTTACTTCAGCATCGAAAAGTACCGGGCGAGCGGCAACACGTACGGCCAGCTCGTAAAGCTCAACTTCGATGAAATGAGGGTCGGCGAAAGGGTAGCCAATGACGAGTATGCCAAGGAGTCGGTGGCCGATTTTGCATTGTGGAAAGCGCGGGTGCCTGGCGACGGAGAGGTGTTTTGGCAGAGTCCGTGGGGCGAAGGACGTCCCGGATGGCACATTGAGTGCAGCGCAATGAGCATGCACCTGCTTGGCAATAGTTTCGATCTCCACCTTGGGGGCGAAGACCTCATGTTTCCGCACCATGAGGATGAGATCGCCCAAAGCGAAGGAGCTTGCTGCCAGGCCGCCGGGCAGAAGTTTGTGAAGTACTGGCTTCATGGAGCGCACTTGCTCGTTGAAGGCAAGAAGATGAGCAAGTCGCTCGGGAATTTTTTCACATTCCGCGATCTGTTGGCCAAAGGCTTCAGCGGACGCGAGATTCGTTGCCTGTTGTTAAGCGCACACTATCGCGAGACGTTTAACTTTACGATGGACGGCTTGCAGGGAGCCAAGACCTCGCTTGCGCGGATTGATGAATGCGTGAGCCGTTTGCGGGAATTGTGCGCGAACAAAGTAGTTGAGCCTGACCCGGCCCTGGTGAACCAATTTTCCAAGGCGATGGATGAGGATTTGAACATCTCTGGTGCCTGGGGAGCGATTTTCGAGTGGGTGCGTGAAATGAACCGGCAATTGGCCGAAGGAACGCTCCGACCGGAAAACGCCGCAGCGCAGCTTGCTGCCTGGGAAGCAGTGAACAAGGTCCTGGGGGTCAGCGCACCCGCAGAGGTTTCAGTTCCTGCGGAGATCCAGGCATTGGTAGAGGAACGACAGGCTGCTCGCAAAGCGAAGGATTTCACGCGTGCAGACGCAATTCGCGGTGAACTTAAAGCCAAAGGCTGGGTTATTGAAGACACACCCAAAGGCGCGCGGGCAAAGAAGATCTGACCATGCCTGGCCTGTTCATCAGCTTCGAAGGAACGGAAGGCAGCGGGAAATCCACTCAGATTTCCCGTCTGGCTGAGCGGCTTCGCGGAATGGGTTACACGGTTCGAACCTTGCGCGAACCCGGGGGAACACCCATCGGGGAAGAAATCCGGCATACGCTGAAGCACAGCAAAGATAACGACGCCATGACGCCGGAGGCGGAATTGCTGCTGATGAACGCCAGCCGTGCGCAACTCGTTCGAGAGATCATTCGGCCGGCGCGAGACGCGGGCGAGATCATTCTCTGTGACCGCTTCTACGATTCCACGACAGCCTATCAAGGTTATGGACGACAGCTCGATCTCGGTATGGTGAAGGCGATCATCGATGTAGCCGTAGGAGCGACTCGACCGGACCTAACGTTGCTACTAATGGTGCCGCCGGACGTGAGCGAAGAACGGCGTCTTGCACGTCAATCCACCCTACCCTTCATGCGTGATCGGATCGAGGAAGCGGATCGAGGCTTTTTCGAACGGGTAGCTCAGGGATATGAAGCTCTGGCCGCCGCCGAACCGAAGCGCGTGCGCACGCTGGATGCCACGGGCAGCGTCACTGCTGTTGAGCAACAGATCTGGGCTTTGGTACAACCACTCTTGAGGAAATAAGAATCCCGAGAATCACTCGCCTGTGTTTTAGTTTGAGTTTTGAGTTCATTGCTGCCATACCTGCGGCACTCAGCAATGAACCTGGCCGATCAAGTGAAGGCCGCAGGCGTCGTGGGCGCCGGCGGCGGCGGTTTTCCAACCCACATCAAACTTTCCGCCAAGGCTGAAATTATCATCGCGAACGGTGCTGAGTGTGAACCGCTGCTCCACAAGGACGCGGTCATAATGGAGACCGAAGCGAAGGCTGTTGTTCAAGGCCTGCTCATGGCCATGGACGCAGTGGGCGCGAAAGATGCCGTGGTCGGCATCAAAGAAAAGAAATACGAGGCGGTTGAAGCGATCACCAAGGCCTGCGCAGGAACTCCGGTCCGGGTCCATTTGCTGGGCGATTATTATCCAGCCGGTGATGAATACGACCTTGTGTATTCCGTTACTGGGCGTCTGATCCCTCCTGGCGGCATACCCCTTCAAGCGGGAGTGGTCGTTAACAATGTCGAGACGTTCGTGAACATCGCCGCGGCTGCGGAGGGCAAACCGGTTACGCAGAAGATGCTCACGATAGCCGGTGCCGTAGCATCGCCAGGCACATTCCGGGTGCCAATCGGGATCACTTACCGCGATTGCCTGTCAGCGGTAGGTGGGCTGACAACCGATCAACCTGTGCTGTGCCTTGGCGGATTGATGATGGGGCAGACGGTCGAAGCCCTGGATACGCCGGTAACAAAGACCTCGACTGGGGTAGTGATCCTCCCTCGCGGCCATCCGGTGATACGTCGCAAGCTGCAACCTGCGGAAGTCCAAGCTCGGATTGGCAAATCAGCGTGCGACCAGTGCCGCTACTGCACGGAATATTGCCCGCGATTTTTGCTTGGCTACGCGGTGGAACCGCACCAGGTCATGCGGAGCCTGGCATTCACCGCTACCGGTGCTGATTACTGGAACCAGTGGGGAGCTCTATGCTGTGCGTGCGGGCTGTGCACTCTTTATTCCTGCCCGGAGGCACTTTTTCCCAAGGAGGCGTGCGATGAGGCCAAATCCGAGATGCGCCGGCAAAATCTGAAGTGGACTGGAGCCACAGAGGTTAAGCCGCACCCCATGCACGAGGGAAGGCGAGTCCCCATCCAAAGCCTCACTCGCAAACTCAATGTCCAATCTTTCGATGTCCCGGCTCCGTATCGGGCAAACGGATTCAATCCACGACAATTGATTCTGCCGTTGCAACAAGGCGCAGGTGCGCCCGTCCTCCCCTTGGTGCATGCTGGAGACACCGTCGTTGCTGGGCAGTTGCTGGCGTGTCCTGGCGAAAAAGCTCTGGGTGCCAATCTACACGCCCCAGCTAACGGACGGGTTGTTGAGGTCAGCAACGACCGTTTGGTATTAACCCCTTTCTAACACCTCTATGACGAACAAATCGATTGGCTTGATTGAACTCAGCAGTGTAGCGGCTGGTTTCCTGGTCGCTGATACCATGCTAAAGGCTGGCCAGGTCAGGCTGATGCTCTCCAGGTCCATTTGCTCGGGGAAGTATATGGTGATGATCAGTGGAGACACCGCTGCGGTCGAAGCTGCCGTCGCGGCTGGGTCCGAGGCTGCCGAGGGCTGCCTGATCGATCAGTTTGTTATTTCAAATGTGCACCCGGATGTTCTGCTGGCCATCGGCAGAACTCAGGCACCGCCGCTGGAAGGCTCGCTTGGAATTCTCGAGTCCTTCAATATCGCGACCATGCTTCAGGCCGCCGACACAGCAGTGAAATCGGCTTCGGTTACTCTCCTGGAGTTGCGGCTGGCAATGGCATTAGGAGGGAAAGCTTTTTGCACTTTCACCGGTGATGTTGCCTCGGTTCAGGCAGCGGTTGCTGCGGGAAAGCAGGTCATCTCCAAGGCGGGAGTGCTCGTGAACGCGGTCGTGATACCCCGGCCACACCCGGATGTTTATCGCGAACTGGTTTAATGAAAAAGGATGTTCCTTGTCCTTGACGAGTAGGGCAGGCGAAATGGTAAACGTTAGTTGTATGGCAAAAGTTTTCCGCCAACAGCGAGCCGGCCGGGTGGCCTGCGCCTGCATGATTTTATCCTAACCAGCAACCCACAACCCCACCAAACCCCTTGAGCAAACTAAAGAACATCGAAAAATCCTACCGCATCGCCCAGCAGCAGTACGCCGCCCTTGGAGTGGATACGGACGCGGTACTGTCCCAATTATCGGGGATCCCCATTTCGATTCACTGCTGGCAGGGCGATGACGTCGGTGGATTCGAAAATGCGGGTGGTTCTTTGGGGGACGGCCTGGCGGTGACTGGAAACTATCCGGGCAAAGCACGGACGCCGTCTGAACTGCGGGCGGATTTTGAGATGGCCTTATCGCTCATGCCCGGCACGCAGCGGTTCAACCTGCACGCGCTCTACGCGGAAATGGATGGCAAGCGCACGGACCGTGATGAGATCAGTGTGGCACAATTCAAGAACTGGATTGCCTGGGCAAAGAAACTGAAAATCGGGCTCGATTTCAACCAGACCTATTTCTCTCATCCGATGGTCAAAGGCGGGTTGAGTTTGACCCACCAGGATGCGTCCGTACGTAAGTTCTGGATCGAGCACGGCATACGCTGCCGCGAAATAGCGGGTGAAATCGGTAAAGCCCTGGGAAAAACATGCCTGACGAATCTATGGATTCCGGACGGGATGAAAGACACGCCGGCCGACCGCCGCGGACCACGCGAACGGCTCGCTGCGAGTCTTGATGCGATCTTCAAGAAGAAGATCGACCGGAAGTACAATGTGGACTCTGTGGAACCGAAGCTGTTCGGGATCGGGGCGGAGAGCTTCACACCTGGTTCCCACGAATTCTATATGGGATATGCCGTCAGCCGTGGCACTCTGCTCACCCTGGATGCCGGGCACTACCATCCGACCGAAGGCATCGCTGACAAGATTTCCTCCGTTCTGTGTTTCCTGCCGGAGATCGCCCTCCATGTCAGCAGGGGTGTACGGTGGGATAGTGATCATGTCGTAACAATGACGGACGATCTGCAGGCCATCGCGCAGGAGATTGTCTGGGGCGGTTACCAGAAACGGGTGCGCATCGGGCTGGATTATTTTGATGCCAGTATCAACCGCGTCGCCGCGTGGGTGATCGGTGCACGAAACATGCGCAAGGCGTTGTTGATGGCAATGACGACTCCGATCGCGTCAATCCGAGCAGCAGAAGCTGAGGGCGACTACACCTCCCGACTGGCCTTGTTGGAGGAAGCCAAGACCCTGCCTTTGGGTGCGGTGTGGAATTACTATTGCGAGCGGCAGGAAGTTCCGGTGGCTGAAGAGTGGCTCAAGGAAGTAAAAGGCTATGAAGCCACGGTGCTCTCAAACCGCAAGTAACCTTTCAAGCTTATGAATCCAATACTTGGCGTTATCTTTCACTGGCTTGGCGGGTTGGCTTCGGGGAGCTTTTACGTTCCCTACAAAGGGGTGCGCAAATGGTCCTGGGAGGTTTACTGGCTCGTAGGCGGTTTCTTCTCATGGATCATCGTGCCCTGGACGCTCTCATTGCTTCTGACCAACGACACGGTCGGCGTGCTCAGCAAGCAAACCTTCAGCACGCTGGCATGGACTTATCTGTTCGGCGCGATGTGGGGCATGGGAGGGCTCACCTTCGGCCTCACGATGCGCTATCTCGGGATGTCGCTGGGTATGGGCGTCGCGCTGGGATACTGCGCCGCCTTCGGCACGTTGATTCCGCCGATCTTCAAGTCGTTTATCCCGAGCATTCCGGTCGCCGAAAGCATCGGGGATATTGCCTCCACAATGCCCGGAAAAGTGACGTTGTTCGGGGTATTCGTCTGTTTGCTCGGCATTGCGATCGCGGCGTTGGCAGGTCTCACCAAGGAAAAGGAAATGCCGGAAAGCGAGAAGCAGAAGACCATCGCGGAGTTTAGCTTCAGGAAGGGTATTCTAGTTGCAACTTTCTCGGGAATCATGAGCGCTTGCTTTGCCTTCGCGCTTACGGCTGGAGGCGCCATGAATGACGAGTCTTTGAAAGCCGGAACAAACCCGGTTCTGGCGGGTTTACCCCGGCTGATCGTCGTGCTGCTGGGTGGATTTACCACCAACTTCATCTGGTGCGTGATGCTCAACATCAAGAACCGCACCGGTTATCAGTATTTCAGTTCGGCGATTCGCCCCGAACATCGGCAAGCCGTCGCCACGGACAGTCATGGAACGCCGCAAGGTGGCGGAGCGGCTGTAGCCACAGCCCCGGCAGCCGTTGCTGTGGATCGCGCCCCGATGTTGCGCAACTATTTCTTCTCCGCGCTGGCAGGCACCACCTGGTACATGCAGTTCTTCTTCTACAGCATGGGTGAGAGCCAGATGGGCAAGTATGGGTTCGCCAGTTGGACCCTGCATATGGCCAGCATCATTATTTTCAGCACCATCTGGGGCTGGATATTCCACGAGTGGAAGGGTGCCAGCAAGAAGGCACACGGCTTGATCACTGGCGGCATCGCCACGCTAATCATTTCAACCCTGATCATCGGCTACGGAGCCTGGCTCAAAGGCCAAGGCATGGGACACTAAAGAGTTATGGCAAATCGCGTTTACCTGGCAATTGATCTTGGAGCCGAGAGCGGTCGTGTAATGGCCGGCCTCTGGGACGGCGAGAAACTTAAGCTGGAGGAAGTTCACCGGTTCCCAAACGGGCCGGTGTACCTGGCCGAAACCATGCGGTGGAATGTCGTGCGGCTTTGGCAGGAGATCCAGAACGGCCTTGGGCTGGCTGCACGCAAATATGGCAGCAGCATTGTATCCGTCGGAGCCGACACGTGGGGCGTGGATTATGTGCTGTTGAACCGGCAAGGTGAAATGCTTGGACTGCCTTACCATTACCGGGACGCGCGCACACATGGTGTGATGCAGAAAGCGTTTCGCAAGATGCCTCGCGCCGAGATGTTCCGCCGCACCGGTTTGCAGTTCATGCAGTTCAACACGTTGTTTCAGCTCTTCGCGTTGAAGCAGCACGCTCCCAAGATGCTGGAAATGGCGGATTGCCTGCTCATGATCCCCGACTTCATTCACTGGGCATTGTGTGGATCACGCGTGGTGGAGTTCACCAACGGCACGACGACCCAATGCTTGCACGCTGTGAAGCGCAACTGGGAAACGGATCTGCTCAAGACCTTCGGCTTGCCGTTCAAAATCTTTCCGAAGATCGTCCCGCCGGGAACCGCGATTGGCGCGCTCCGCAAATCCGTTGCTGAACAGACGGGTCTCGGCCAAATCAAGGTCATTGCGCCACCCACACATGATACCGCATCAGCGGTTGCCGGTGTGCCCACAGCAAATACCGGTCGTCCTAACTGGGCCTATTTGAGCTCAGGCACTTGGTCTCTGATGGGCGTGGAAGTTGCAAAGGCGTCGCTCACCCCACGCACACTGGAATTGAACATGACCAACGAGGGTGGCGTGGATGGCACGTATCGTCTCCTGAAAAACATCATGGGGTTGTGGTTGATTCAGCAGTGCAAACAGAGCTTTGAAGCGCGAGGGAAGAATTACACTTACCCGCAACTGGAACAAATGGCAGGTCGCGCCAGTTCACTGCGAAGCCTGGTTGATCCGAACGATGCCCGCTTCCTGAGCCCGGCAGATATGCCCAAGGCGATGCAAGATTTCTGCCGTGAAACCAAACAACCGGTGCCTCGTGATGAAGGCGAGTTGGTGCGTTGCGCGAATGAAAGTCTCGCGTTGAAGTATCGCCAGGTGCTCGGAGGGCTTGAAGAGCTGACCGGCAACAAAATTGAAGTCATTCACATCGTGGGTGGCGGATCGAAAAACAAAATTCTCAACCAATTCACTGCGGATGCTTGCCAGCGTCCGGTGCTCAGCGGTCCAGTCGAAGCGACTGCGATGGGTAACCTGCTGACGCAGGTGAGATCCAGTGGAGAGCTTTCGAGCCTGGCTGAAATGCGCCAGGTGGTTCGAAACTCGACGGAACTGGAGGAGTTCAACCCACGAAACAGCACAGCGTGGGATGCCGCTAACCAGCGGTTCGAGGCGTTAAGCCGTCCGGATTAGGGCTTTGCGGGATACCCCCACCTTTAGCTCTGGAATGAATGTAATAGAGTGCAGATAAGAGGTATCGGTGGTTTTTGTTGTTTCCCGCCGTTCACTGTCCCCCGAAGGAGAACAGCGACAGGGGCAGGCCAAAAAGGCTCACGCATTCATCGTGAGCCTTTTTCTTGAAGTCGTGGTAGCGTCTTTAAGTGACAGCGGCGATTAGCATCGAAACCATCCTGGGCATTGCCGTAGTGCTCAACCTCATCGGGTTGACCTTTGCAGCTTACGCTTTCCTTCGGCGCAAATAGTCAGCGTGAGAGCCAGCCGCCATCGACCGCCAACGTGTGGCCGGTGACGTAGTTGGAAGCCGCTGAAGCCAGAAAAATCACTGCACCTTGAAGGTCAGAAGGGCTGCCCCAACGTCCTGCTGGAATACGACCGAGGATCTCATGGCTGCGTTGCGCATCGGCACGCAGCGGAGCCGTGTTGTCCGTCTCCATATAACCTGGAGCGATGGCATTGACGTTGATGTTGTGAGGCGCAAGTTCATTAGCGAAGAGCCGGGTCAGGCCCAAGATAGCGCTCTTGGAGGCCGTATAGGAGGGGACGCGAATGCCGCCCTGAAAGGAGAGCATCGATGCGATATTGATGATCTTCCCTCCCCTGCCCTGTTTAACCATCTGCCGGGCGACGGCCTGGCTCATAAAGAACACGGCGTTCTGATTCACCGCAATCACCTCATCCCAATCCTTTTCAGAGAACTCGAGCAACGGAGCACGGCGAATAATGCCCGCGTTGTTCAACAGGATATCGATGCCACCCAATTCCCCTGTCGCTTGCTCAACGATCCCGTGGATCAAAGTACGGTCCATGAGGTCGGCTTTAATCTGGCAGACACGGCGTCCAAGCGCTCGCACCCTTGCAGCCGTTTCATCGCTGCTGGTCACACTGACCAGGGCAACATCCGCCCCAGCTTCAGCTAGACCGATCGCGGCACCTTGGCCGAGGCCACGTCCTGCGCCGGTAACAAGGGCCACTTTTCCACTCAGGTTAAAAGAATCGAGAATCATAGGTCTGTGAGGCAATCATCAACTCATCTGAGGGAGGCAAGTGGCGCGGCATCCATATCGTCAAAGGCCTGGTTCTCTCCTCCCATACCCCAGCAGAACGTATAGGCGCCGGTGCCGCAACCAGAATGAATGGACCAACTGGGCGAAATGACAACCTGGCGGTTGGCTACGACGAGATGCCGGGTTTCCTGGGGTTTGCCCATAAAGTGCATGACGCGGCGTTCTTCCAGATCGAAATAGACATAGATCTCGGAGCGACGTGTGTGGGTATGCGGCGGCATGGTATTCCAAACAGCTCCCTCCTGGAGACGCGTAAACCCCATCACCAATTGGCAGCTCTTGATCCCAGCCGGGTGAATGTACTTGTAGATCGTTCGACGATTAGCATCGGCTGCAGTTCCTAACTCCACCGCCGTCGCATCCGTCTGCCGAGCCAGAACCGTGGGATAGGCTGCGTGAGCCGGGTAACTGAGGAGATAAAACGCCGCGGCCTGAGAGGCATCCTGACTCTCGAAAGAAATCTCTTTGCTACCCCTGCCAACGTAGAGGCAATCCAGCTTCCCCAGGTCATACCGAGTTCCGTCAACCGTCGCGCTGCCGCGCCCGCCCACATTCAAGATTCCAAGCTCGCGCCGCTCGCAGAAGAAGGCAGCGCGCAGTTCGGCCTCAGCCACAAGCTGGATCGGTCCGGTAGTCGGAACAGCCGAGCCAATGATCGCGCGATCCGCATCTGTGTAAACCATGTCCAGCCTGTCCGGCTGAAAAAGAGAATCGATGAGGAAAGCGGAGCGAAGAGCCTCGGTATCCAGTTGTTTATAGTACTCAGGATTGGGGGAAAAATAGGTCTTCATAATCAAATCATTTAGCGGAACGCACGTAGTCAACCCACGAGGCTCTATCAGGGAAATCGCCGCTCTTGCTCCAGCCGGCGCCCGCCAGATAGTTCAATGTCTCACCGCGTTTGATTTTTACGAGCAGCAAGACTTGTTCTGGCGTATCCATCTGGCGTCCGGCCTTTTTGAGGACCACACCTACCCCCAGGTGCCCATTCTTGCCCTGTTCTGGTTCCCAGTATGCCATCCAGGTATGATCGGGAGCGAAGGTCACAGGTTCACCTCCAGCGCGTTTCACAATGCCCACCGCCGCCTCAAGCTCCTCGGGACCGCCATCCCAATCAAAACGCGTTCGAACCTGATTCAGATTCCTTCCAGCCTCCAGAGTAATCCTGCGGGTCTCGCGGACCTTCACCGAACCCACGGTATAGGGTGCATAGCCAAGTTCGAATACGACGGTCCCGGGCCCGTTTTGTACGGTCTTCCACGTAACGAAATTATTCGCAACTGCGAGTTTGCCGTCGTGCAGGATACCAGTTCCGCCGCAGCCCCGTGAAGGGCCCACTTTGTAGTAATCGAGGCCTTGGCCTTTGTCGGCGTGATAATCCGCATCAAAATACCACGGCTCGATTACTGGCTGGCGAACGCGTTTGCACCAGACATCTATCCCGCTGCTGATCTCCCCTGTGCGTTCCAGCGACGGCCCGTACACACGGAACGCGATGCGATCATTTTCCCAAGCGAAGTCATCCTTGCGCTGGGGCATATAAGTGCCGTATGCAAACCCTGGCGTATGGTGCAGAGCCAGTCGGTAGATCTCGCTTCCGGCAAGCAAATAGGCGCCCACGCCATATACGTCCGAATGGGTTGGATCGAATTTGCGCGGGTCGGCGCCGACCGGTTGCACGTGCTCAAGTTTGCCGTCGGCGTTGACGCATCCTACCAGGGCGGTCCATGCCTTGCGAACGATCGGCTCGTACTTAGACCGTTCCAAAATTCCACGATTAATGCCCCATGTTAAAGCAAAGGTGTAGAAACCAGATCCGCTGGTTTCTTTCAGGGGATAAGACTCTGGATCGAGCAAACTGGCATGCCAAAGCCCATCTGGTTGCTGGAGCGAGGCGATCTTGTCGGCCATCTGCTTGAACTGCTCCAAGTAAAACGGTCGAGTCGGATGCTCCGGAGGCATCACTTGCAGCACGCGGGCCAAGCCAGCCATCACCCACCCGTTGCCGCGGCTCCAGAAAACCTTCTTCCCGTTAGCCTCACGTTTTTCGAAGAAGGTGCTGTCCCGGAAATAGAGATGCTCCTGGGGGTCGTAAAGGTAATCGGAGGTGGCACGCCATTCCTTGTCCATGAACTCGACATACCGTTTGTCCCCGGTAGCCAGGTAGAGCCGCAGCCATGCGGGTGGGCTCATGAACAAAGCGTCGCACCAGGACCAGCGTTCCTGGCAACCTTTGATGCGGAAATTGAGTTGATTGGTGCTTTGATGTTCGAGGATGTAATTAAAACGCTCCTGGGTCGGGGCAAGCATGGCGGGGTCCCGATGCCGATAGTAGAGCTCAAGGTATGTCTGGCTCACGCAATGGTCGTCCGCGTGGTAGATTCGTTTGGCCGGCTTCCAACCATGCGTCGCTGCCATTTTCATCATGGCGTCATGGTAGGACGGTACGTCCGCGACATCGCTAAGGGCCATCATGCCGGCGTAAAGCGCACCAAACGTCCAATCGTCGGTCGGATGCCTGGGTGCCTGGGTCAATTGCCAGTCAGCCACTGTTTTCATGGCAACAAGCACTGCATCAGGCCGGACATCAGCGGAGAGACCGGCAGGCTGTTGAGCGAACAAACTGCAAGCCAAGGTGGACACCGCCAAAAGGATCAAAGGTTTAATAGCGTTCATAGGCAGTCAATCGTTCGGTGATTAATCGAGTCGGAGTGCTTGCTCCAGAAACTCGGCCAGATGGGAGAGGAGTGCGGCGTCACCAGCCACCAGGGTGGCACCCACGGCTTGGGCGTTGCATTTCTCCGGGTGCTCGCAATAGGCGATCACGGGAATGTGGGCGGTGTTCGTATGTTCCCTGAGGCGCCGAAGCTCCGGGCCAAGTCGTTGTTTGATAGAGAAATCCACTAAAACTACCATTGGCATTTGCTCCCGGGCAGCTTCGGGAAGTTTCGCGGGGTCCGACACGGTGGAGACCCGGTAGCCCAAGTCCTGCAACCGGTTTACCAGTTGGGTACCGGGCAGCAACCGTTCATACAACACAAGGGCCAGCGGCTTCGTCATACACCCTATCTTTCCCAACCGGGCATAGATTGGCAAAAACAAAGTGAGGCCAAGGAATCGCGTTGACGCTTCTGGCTGGTTACGGGATTATACCTGCTTCTGTGGCGGCCCCGGCCGGCACATGTGTAATAGACTAATTGACAACGAAAATGAACCTGGACGCTCTTTATTCTGAATTGACGCTGAAGACTGACTCCAAGCTGGTCTTGGTGGTACTGGATGGATTGGGTGATTTAGCCACCCGCGAGCAAGGCTACATGACCCCTCTGGAGGCGGCGCGCACGCCGAACCTTGATGCACTGAGCAAAGACTCAGCACAAGGCCGCATGATCCCGGCAGCTCCGGCAATCACTCCCGGCAGCGGACCAGGTCACCTTGGCCTGTTCGGTTATGATCCCCTCGAGTTTCAGGTTGGACGCGGTGTCATCGAAGCGCTCGGGCTTGGCATCGAGCTGAAGGCGGGAGACGTGGCTGCCCGCGCGAATTTCTGCACCTTGGATGCCAAGGGCATCGTTACCGACCGCCGCGCTGGCCGGATCGACACTTCGGTTTGCGAAGAGTTGTGCGCGGTGCTCGCGAGCAAGATTAAGAAAATTGGAGACGCCGAAGTCATCATCAAGGCCGGCAAAGGCCACCGTTTCGTGGTCATTTTCCGCGGCAAAGGGCTGGAAGGTCCGCTTACCGATGCTGATCCGCACCGTGAAGGACTTCCCGTCCCCGCAGTCAGAGCAGTGGACGAGGCATCCGCGAAGGCCAAGAAGGCAGCCAAGCTGTGCAATGAATTCTATAAAGCCGCCCTGCCCATCATCGCGGGCAAGAAGCCGGCAAACGGTTTCCTCCTCCGTGGTATCGCACACCAGCCCGAGATTCCCTTGTTCCAGGACCGTTACAAGCTGCGGGCAGCTTGCATAGCGGTTTACCCGATGTACAAAGGCCTAGCCCAGTTGGTCGGCATGACCAAGTTGGAAGGTTGCCAGACGATCTCCGAGCAGTTCGAGCGCTATCTCGCCGAGTACGACAACTACGATTATTTCTTCATTCACTTCAAGTACACCGACATGTACGGTGAAGACGGAAACTTCGCTGCCAAGAAGAAGGCCATCGAAGATTTTGACGCCGCGCTGCCGATCCTGCTCCGCAAACGGCCTGATGTGGTGGCGATCACGGGCGACCATTCGACCCCTTGCGTGGTGAAGGGTCATTCCTGGCATCCGCAGCCTGTTTTGATCAGCTCTGCAATCTCCGGCTCCGATAAGCTCGAACGCTTTACCGAGACCGGGGCCAACTCGGGTTCCCTGGGAGTTTTTGATTCCAAGTTCCTGATCCGTTACATGCAGGCCAACGCCCGTATGTTCGACAAATACGGCGCCTAATTGAGGCTTTTCAAGAGCCGCCGGGAATTTTCCCGGCGGCTTTTTTGTATCCAGTCAGCTAAAAAGTCTGGAATCGCGGTCCCTGACAGTCTAAATCTCCAGAACAACAACGAAGTCATCCATGGCCAAACTCGTTTTTGATATTGAAACCTCCGCACTCCCAGTTGAGCACTTTGACGAGGCTCAACAGGAGTATTTGTTCCGTGAATGCGGAAAAATAGAAGATCCCAGCGCCCGGGAGGCCAGGCAGCTTGAGATTGGCCGCCAGTTCAGTTTGTGGCCATTCACGGCTCAAGTGGTCTGCATTGCCATGCTCAATGCAGATACAGCACGCGGCCAGGTGCTGTTCACCGCAGAGGACTACGAAGAACGGGGCGAGGATGCCGGTCCCGTGGAGTTTGTCCCGTGCATGGATGAGGCAGAAATGCTCACTGCGTTTTGGGATGTCGCGCGGCACTATGAAACCATCGTGACGTTTAATGGCCGCTCCTTTGATGTGCCGTTCATCTATCTGCGCTCGGCTCTTCTGAACGTGCCGATTAGCCGGAAGGATTGGCTGGGTTACCGGTATCAAACAGATCCTCACTGCGACCTGGCTGAACAGTTCACCTTTTATGGCGTGAGTGGCCGCGACGGCGCCGCACGGCGCTTCAACCTGGATTTTTATTGCAAGGCCTTTGGAATCGAATCCCCAAAGGCGATGGGGGTGACAGGCATGGATGTTGGCAACCTCATGCAGGAGGGCCGGTATCGCGAGATCGCGGAATACTGCCTGCGTGACGTGCGTGCGACGGTTCTCCTATACCAGGTCTGGCGCGATCGCCTGTCTGGGGTTAAATGATGAGCGCCGCGCAACCAGAGCGTCCCTCGCCCGTGACTCAGGCGGATGTGCTGATCTGCTTCGCGGTGAAACATGAATTAGGCCAGCGAGTCCAAAACTCGGGTTTTCCCGTCCTGATCACCGGGATGGGCCAGCGCAACGCAGAAGCCAGCCTGGGCCGCTATTTAGAGCACAATCGTCCCACCGCCGTGTTCACGTGCGGGTTTGCAGGGGGGCTGAATCCGGCCTATAAACGCGGGGATGTCCTGTTTGCACACGACCCGGAACTCAGCATCGCAGAGGGTCTGGCGGCGCAAAAGGCCAAACCCGGGCGATTCCGGTTAACTCCGCAGATTATCTCCACAGCCGATGAAAAAGCAGTGTTGTTTGCTCTGACAGGAGCGGATGCTGTGGAGATGGAATCCGTTGCGATGCGAGCCATCTGCAAGAAACGCGGGATTCCGAGCGCAACGATTCGCGTGATCCTGGACCAAGCGGGTGAGGATCTGCCCGTGGATTTCAACCGTATTATGACCCGCCGCATGAACATCAATTATCCCAAGCTCATGTTGATGATTCTGCGGCGCCCGGCGTTGATCCGGGGATTGCTGCAAATGCAGCGCAATAGCGCCGAGGCTGCCGAGAAACTTGATCAAGTCCTGGCCACCTTACTTGGCCATCGGAACTGAATCCGAGCTGGGTGGAGAGTTCGCAGGGGGTGCTTTGCGATGTTCGCTGTAGCTGATCAGGGCCGCTCCGGCCATGATAAGAATGACGCCAAGCCACCGAACATTCGATACGCGCTCGTGCAAAAACCAAATAGCTGCGAAAGTGGCGAAGACAAAGCTTAGCGCCGTAAGCGGCCACAGAAAACTGATATCGCTCTTGGACATCAGAATCAGCAAGCAGGCGAAAAATAGCGCTTGAAAGAAGACTCCAAGCAGGATGCTCGAATTGGTGACACCTGCGATCAGTATCCGGGTGACCTCCTTCACATTCACCTGTTCCACCTGGCCGATCTGATTCATGCCCCTCTTGAGCAACACGATCCCCGTGCTCTCAAAAAACAACCCAATTAAAAGAATAGTCAGCAGCTTTCCCATGTTCTTACAAATCCTGATAACGAATGAGTTCAATCCCGCACTCGCGCGCACAGGCGACGACCCGAGGGCTGATCAAAGTCTCAAACTCATCCCTAAATTCGGTCACTGACGGATGGGAGTAAAGCTCCGAATCACCCGCGGGCAGGACTGGCAGCAAACGTAATACATACTCCTCATTTACCCTGCCATTCTGCAAGAGCCCGAACACACGATCGGTATGGAGCACCTTGTTTCGCACGAGCCATTTGCGTCCTCGCATGGAAAGCCAGCCGAAGATGACGGCATGACTCAAGCGATACGCGTAGTAACCGCCGGCAAGTCGCAGGTTGAGCACCAGCGGATCGCGAGTCAGCCGCATTCGATCATATTGAAATCTCGACAGTTCCTCCCTCAGGATTCGCAGCACGGTCGGATGCAGGTGCATGTGCAGGTGGCCGTTGACATGATCCAGGCGCAACCCTGTTCCTTTGAACCGTGCGAACTGAGCCCGTATTTCTTTGCGAAGCTGTTCGTATAACTGCGGCAGAAAAAAGTAACGCACTCCGGCAGCCATGGGGTTGTCAGTGAAACGACCGGCAGCGTTCACCAGTCCCGGGATATCGGAACATCCCAAGGCAGATTGGCCGCAAAGCAACGAAAGGTGTAACCCAACTCCAAGACGGGGGTGGTTGCGCGCCAAAGCAACGGCTTCTTCGAACGCGGGTTCGTTAACCATCATGCTGGCCGTGGTGAGAATGCCCTTTTCGTGCGCGTGAACCACAGCTTCATTAATTGCGGATGAACGTCCGAAATCATCGGCGTTCACAATGAGGCGTCGCGGCGATCCTGTTGCACCAGGGTTGATCGAGTGACTGATCACGATTAAGTGACCCCGTAATCTGAGCTGACGCTGCCCAGACCTGCACGCATCCACCAACGCGCCATCACCCAGAGCTTTTCCGGTTTGCTGAGACGGACGGTCTTTCCATCGAACACCTGAAACTCGCGGTGCTCAAGCTTGCGCAACAAGCGCCAGTAGACTGAACCCATCATCTCGGCGGTGCTCATGGACCGGCGATCAGTCTCAGGCAGAGTGGTGCGCGCAAGCTTGTAGAACTGCCGTGCCTTCTGTGCCACACTGCATGCCAGGGCATGATATCGCGCAGAGTAATTGCCCGATAGAATCTCATCAGGCGTTACCTGGAATCTTCGAAGCTCAGAGGCGGGCAGGTAAATCCTCCCGCGTTTGGCGTCCGTCTCCACGTCCCTCAGGATGTTGGTAAGCTGGAGGGCTTTGCCCAAATAGACGGCGTAGTCTTTGCACCCCGCATGACGGTAGCCGAAAATTGGCAGACTGAGGAGTCCAACCACTGACGCGACCCGGTAACAGTAGAGCTCCAACTCTTGATAATCGGCGTACCTCGTGATGGATAAATCCATCTCGACACCATCCAGCAAGGCTTCGAAGTACTGTCGCTCCAGCCCGTACTTGTGAATGACCGGCTGGAGTTCCTGAATCACCGGGATGCTTAGGTTCTGTGCCTGTGGATCAAACGCGCGACCCAGTTCCAGTCTCCATGCTGCCAACTGCTGGCGCCGGGTCTCGGCAGGCACTTGGTCCTCGTCTGCCACATCATCCACCTGGCGGCAAAATGCGTACAGCACCGTCATGGCCTGCCGGCGTTCCGGAGGCAGTAGAAAGAAGGCGAGCGCGAGATTCGAGGCGCTCTTTAGAGTGATCGCTCGGCTCTGTTGCATGTCTACGGGCCTGCTTCTGGGCGCGGCCCGGCATCCGGATCACGTGCTGGCGGCAGGCCGCCTGTATCCGCGAGGGTCGGGTTGAGCGGGCGATGCTCGCGACGGCGCTTGCGTTTACGCTTACGGTGCTGTTCAGGCTGGCTCTTGTTCTTGTCGTGACGGCTCTTCTTGAGATGGCTCGGGTTGTGAAGAAACAGCGCCCAGATGGCGAGGCCCAACGCCAGGAAGATGAGGATAACAAGCGCCAGCACCAGGTTATGCCGGGCCGTGCTCATCTGGTTCCAGCGGCCTACCAGGGCATCTGTGAATCCGAGTAATGGGGTTGCAAAACTATTCATGCGCGGGGTTCATTCTCTGCGGGGGTGCCGTTCTCTTCGTCGTGGGGGGCCGTATTTATGTTGAGCCGCTGCATGCGATAACGCAAAGCATGGCGGCTGAGCTTAAGCTGATCGGCCGTGCGGCTAAGACTAAAATGGTTCTCGGCCAGCAAACTGCTGATCAAATCCTTTTCGAACGCCGCCATCATTTCGTCCAGCGATCCACCCGTGGCATAGCGGGCGGCGTTTCCTGCCGGTGCGGGATGCAGACGGGCTTCCAGTGTAAAGTCCGGCAGGCTGCCCGGCTGAATCTCGGGACCGGTCTCCAGGATGATCGCTCGTTCGATAACGTTTCGCAGTTCGCGCACGTTCCCCGGCCAATGATGGGCAGCAAGCTTTTGCCGTGAGGCACGCGAAACCGCCTGGATGGGTTTCTTCAGGGAGAGAGCAAAACTGCGGAGGAAATGATCCGCAAGCAATTGCACATCATTTCCGCGTTCACGCAAGGGAGGCATGCGCATTTGCACGACATTCAGCCGATGGAACAGGTCTTCGCGAAACTGGTCCTCTCGAATCGCTTTGACGATATCGCGGTTAGTCGCGGCGATGAGGCGCACGTTGACCCTCAACTCCTGAATCCCCCCCACGCGAGTAAAGCTTCCGTCTTCAAGGAACCGAAGAAGCTTGGCCTGCAATGGCCTGCTCATGTCCGCGATCTCATCCAAAAAGATGGTGCCGCCGTCCGCCTCTTCAACACGCCCCAGCTTCTGCTTGAGGGCGCCCGTGAATGCCCCTTTCTCATGTCCGAACAACTCGCTTTCGAGCAGGGTCTCCGGGATGGCTGCACAGTTGATGCGAACGTAGCTCTCCTTGCGGCGACGGCTCAAGCTGTGCAATGCTCCTGCTACCAGTTCCTTGCCAGTCCCGCTCTCTCCCAGGATGAGCACTCGTGCGTCCGTAGGGGCAACGGTCTGAATGAGCTGGCGTAGTTCTCGAATTTGCGGAGAATCCCCGACGATGTTCTCTAAATGGTAGGTCTCATTGGCGCGGGCCCGCAGCTTTGCATTCTCCTGTAATAACTTGTAACGCTCGGCGCAACGGGAAACGGCGTGCAGCAATTCTTCCGGAGCAAAGGGCTTAGCCAGGTAATCGACCGCCCCCGCTTTAATGGCCTCCACCGCCAGCTTGGGAGTCGCGTAGGCGGTAATCATCAGAACGGCCAGCTCTGGCCATTGCGATCGGCAGCGCGCCAGAAAATCATAACCGCTCATTCCACCCAAACGAGCATCCGTAATGACCATCAGAAACTCTTCATGAGCCAGCGCCTGCAACGCCTCCTCCGCTGATTCTGAAACACGCACGGCATGCCCTTCGTCAGCCAGTACGGTCTTCAACGAAAGACGCATGTTCTTTTCGTCATCAACAACAAGGATAGGGGGGAACGAAGCGCTCATGATACTGTTGCCAGCCAGCAGAATGGCGGGCTGGGGTTGCGAAAGTCCAGAATGTAAAGTGACCGTTTCAATTTGTTTGGTCTGAGCGCATTAATGTTTTGGCGGGGAACAATAGCCAAAAGCAGGCGCCTTTTCCAAGCTTAGATTCGATCTGCACGCTGCCGCCATAAATCTCCAGGTTATGCTTAACGGTGGCAAGCCCCACGCCAGTCCCCTTCTCCTTGGTCGTGTAGTAGGCTTCGAACACCCGTTCGAGCTTTTCCGGCGGGATTCCCGGGCCGTCATCCCGAATACTCACTTCCACCGAGCCACTCACCCCGGTGCGGGCGGTAATCCATATGTTGCCTGTCTGGCCAGGAAGCGCTTCACGTGCATTCTGCAAGACATTTACAAAAATCTGTTCCACATGATTTCGGGGCATCAGCAGCGCTGGAAGTATCGGGGCAAAGTCCCGGTGCAGCTTGATGCCATAACCCGCTGCCTCGGGGAGAACCTGGGCTATGGCCCGTTCCAGTTCCTCCTTCACCTCCAGCTTTTCGACCCGCCCTTCCGCAAGCTGCGCATACCCCATAATTTGAGTAATAATGCGGTCCGAACGTTCGACTTCCTCCTGGATGATCTGGATTTGCTCAGAGACATCGGTTTTGCCGTGTTTAAGTGAACGTTGCAGCGAGTATGCCGCGTTATTGATGATCGCGAGCGGATTCTTGATCTGGTGCGCAATCTCAGCCGCCAGCCGGCCTGCCGACCGTAATTGTCCTTCCCGGAAACCGAACTCCCGGGCCTCCTCCTCAGCCAAACGCTGGCGTTCAAAAAGGATGTGCAAACCGTAGGCGCACAAGGTCACCAGGAACAGGAGCATGATGCGCAAGACCAGCGGTTCAGTATTGGCATCCATCGAACCGGCAAGCCCGGATTCCTGCCGGGAGAACTCAGGCAGGTGATACCAAACGGCGAGCGCAACAAAACCAGAGAACACGTAGCACGAGCTGACGGTTAGATTCAGCATGAGCTGCGAGGCCCCGCGGGGCACACTTACAGCACCCCGCACTATCAAACCTATGAAGAGCCAGTACAGCACGCTATCGTAGCCGCCGGTGACCAGGGTAAGCGATGCGAGAAAGATCCCATCCACCAGGCACATGACGAAAACCATCCATTCCAATATGGCCAGGGGGAAACGACGCATTCGGAACAGGCACCCGGTCCAGATCAGGTTCATTACCACGTAAACCCAGAAAAGGTATTGGGTAGATTCAACCGCGATATCCAAAGCCGAGAGGACCCGTCCAATCCAAGGCTTGAAATAGAAGCTGTAGAGCAGCATCGCGATGCCGGCCGCTTTGAGAGGCAGGATGATATCACGCTCCATCAACTGGACGCGTTGGAGCAACAACGCAGTCTCAGGCGGCGGCAATCGTAGAATCGAAACCGCTCTCTGATAGACCGCGCCAATTGCCCTGATAGCCCGCGGCAGGGGCAGGAACTGGAGCCATCGCTGCCAGATCGACGCCTTGGGCACCGGAACTTCCGCCGGAGCGTCGGGTTGGTTAGTGATGGGCTTTGAACTGCTCATGTCAGGGGCCCGGAATCGGGATGGGGCAGGCTAGCCGCCCCGCAGCAGTTCGAGGGCGCGGACCGCGATCTGGTCGGTCGGCCAAAGTCGGCCGATACCTTCGTAGCCGCAAGAGAGAGTGCCCTCGTCTGGCCCGATAAAGTCCACTCCTCGTTCCTTGAGTGTTGCCACATTGCGCACTGTAGCCGGGTGCAGCCACATTTTGCCATTCATTGCTGGCGCAATAAGCACCCGCGCCTGGGGATTAAGCGCCAGGGCTATGCAACTCAGC
Organism: uncultured Verrucomicrobiota bacterium; assembly: GCA_942493075.1. Taxonomy (GTDB): domain Bacteria; phylum Verrucomicrobiota; class Verrucomicrobiia; order Limisphaerales; family UBA8199; genus JBBQYD01. The sequence goes on from OW818681.1 coordinate 3,828,597, forward strand.
GCATCGTCAGCCAACCCGTAAGCCAGCCTGGCGATCGTGTTCGCCGTTGCGGGAGCAATCAACAAGAGCGCCGCAGAATCGGCCATCTCGATATGCGCCGGTTTCCAGTTCTCTTCCTCGTCGTAAAGATCAGTGATCACCGGATTGCGCGAGAGTGTCTTGAACGGCAGCGGCGTTATGAATCGCAGCGCGTCGGATGTCATGACCACACGCACGTCGCATCCGGCCTTAGTCAATAGACTGGCCAGGTCCGCAGCCTTGTGAGCCGCTATTGAACCCGTGACTCCCAGCACGACGAGTTTGCTCATAATTTAGAAATCCGGCGCTGTGGCCCGGTGAACGCGCATTTTCTCGGCCTCGATAATGGCCTGGGCCCGGCGCAGGTCTTCGGCTTTGCTATCGCTGATCAACAAATAATCGAAGTTCTTCCATTGGGAAACTTCCTGACGCGCCACGCTAAGCCGCTTCTGGACGATTGCAGTTGCATCCGTCCCGCGTTTCTTGAGGCGTTCTTCAAGGACCGTGTGCGAGGGAGGTGTGAGAAAGATGCTGACTAAAGACCGTTGCAACTCCGGTTCATTGGCCGCAGCAGCCCGGATAGAAGCAGCACCCTGCACGTCCACGTTAAGCAGAACATCCTTTCCCTGGCGCAACTTGCCCAGGACCTCGGATTTCAAGGTGCCATAGCTGTTGCCGTATACGGTGGCGTGCTCAAGGAAGTTGCCTGCCTGAAGCCTCTTCAAAAACGAGCCTGCCTCTAGAAAGTAATAATCCAAGCCATCCTTCTCGCCTTCTCTTGGCGGACGAGTGGTGCAGGTGATCGCACGGGTCATCTGTGGGCGCGCCGCCAGGAGCATCTGACACAGCGTGGTCTTGCCTGCCCCGGAAGGCGCAGAAATCAGCACCAACAGCGGGATGGTCCCAGCAGTTCGGGAAGATTCAGGCGGCGCACTCATTCGACGTTCTGGGCCTGTTCGCGAAAACGTTCCAGTTCGGTTTTAAGGGTGACGACGTCTCGCGAGATCAGGCTGTCATTGGCTTTCGAACCAATGGTGTTAATCTCCCGATTCATTTCCTGGGCCAGAAAATCGAGCGTGCGCCCCACCGGTTCGCGGCTCTTTCGGCAGTCCTCGAACTGTTGAAAATGACTTTCCAACCGGGTGAGCTCCTCAGAAATATCCGAACGGTCTGCGAAGAACACGACTTCTTTGAGGAGCCGATCGTCATCAGGACTGACCGCTTCCAGGCCCGCACTTTTGATGCGTTCGAGTAGTTGCTTTTTAAAGCGTTCAACCACCTCAGGAGCTTGCTTGCGAATCCGTTCCACTGCCTTTCGCATCAGGACGATCCGGCACGCCAAATCCTTTTCCAAATGAATGCCCTCACGCTTGCGCATGCCAAGCAAGCTGGCGACCGCCTTCTTCAGCGCAGACTCAACCGCAGGCTGCAGATCCATCTCCACTGCCAGTTCTTCGTCCGTTTGCAGCACGCCGGGCGCGCGGGCGATTTGATCCAAAGTGACGGGTCCCGGAAGCTTGAGGTCCTTGGCTAAACGAGCCAATTCCTTTGCATACGCCCGGGCCAAAGGCGCGTTCAGATGCATCTGGGCAGCCGCTTTGCCAGGAGCCGCGTGCAAAGTTACACGCACCTGCAAACGCCCGCGTCCGATGTGGCGGTTAAGGAGATCCCGAATGGGTGCCTCCAGGATTTCGAGTTGGCGCGGAAGGTTAAGCGAAATCTCGCTTTGCTTGCGATTTACGGAGCTAAGCTCAACAGTGATTTTGAACCCGCTTTCGGAGCACTCTCCGCGCCCGTGCCCGGTCATTGAATTCATCCATGCCAGTATGCTTCAAAGCCTAAGCCCCACGCGAGCCGAAATTATTGCGCACAGATTTCGTCTAAAGAACAAACTCCACGGGGCAAGGCTGGGACCGTGCTCACGTGGGGTAAGTCTATGCCCAGGAATGCTACTTGCCAAGCTGATCGAGTTACGCTCAAAGATTATTGCCCAACCTGGTGTCACATGTCTCACCTCTTCCTCGCAAATCTCGTATAGGCACGGCACCTCCTTGATGCCGTCGAGGTATGTGAAGTCCCATAGGGTGTGATTAAAAGTGGGTGAGCAACACTGAAAATGCAAAGGGAATGCAGAAGGGGGCCAAGGGGGCATCATTCATGGGCCAATAACTCTTTCCGTGCCCTTCGGTTGTCCCGGAAGGGACTCCTGAAAATAGCCCAATGCTTCAGCATTGGGTGCTTGACATAATATCCCCAAAAGTCCCGGAAGGGACGGCTGATCTGCCACTCACACAGATACTGCGGATCCTATCCGACCCGGTGTTTTTCAGCAATGCCAGCCATTTACTCAGCCGTTCCTTCGGAGCTTGGTCAGCATTGAACGCCTGCCACCCAAAGCTGAAGCTTTGGGCTTTTATCACCTGTCCCGCTGGGACAGGAGCGGGGCGATCCGCGGATGAATGTTGAAACTTTCACAGGTCGATCACATCAATCGCCGATGTTCTGTGCTCCGGGCACTGGAGAAAGACAATTTCGGCTAGCCTGGCCTCACCCACTTCTAACCACACCCAGTCCCATACCGATCAGTAGATTTATCGTGACTACTTATACGACGTCACCTAATCTACCCCCTGATCCTCTCGAATATATAGTCTGAAAGCTCGTGAACGATCGATTTCAACCGATCAGCCATGCGTCGAATCATCACAAAAGCGTGCAGAGAAGAGAGACTGCCGTTTTGTTCAATGGGGGGTCTGTCGCCCTCCGAGCACTATTATGCTGGGTTTTCCAACGAGGCCCTTTCCGGATTCACGTTGATCGAACTGCTGGTAGTCATCGCTATTATTGGCATTCTGGCGTCGTTGCTGCTTCCAGCATTAAACGAAGCGAAAGCGAAATCACGGCGCGCCATATGCGTGAACAACCTCCGGCAGATTAATATAGGCGTTCGTTTATATTCCGACGATTCAGCCGACAGGTCTCCCAAGGCCGCAAGCTCAACCTGGCAATCTTACACTGACTATAAATATCTCATGAAGGACTACGTGGGTTTAAAAGGTGCTTCCTCTTCACGAGACACTTTGTTCAGTTGCCCCGCAGATGTTTTTTATTTTGATTACGTCATGGGGGGGCATCCAGGGCCACTGGAAGGCTACGTGGGCAAGAGTCTTTGTAAACAAGCCAACACGGATTTTTCGAGTTATGCGTTTAATGCCGGGAATCTCTTTAGCGTCAAACGGCGAGGCACAAACGTTTTCAGGAAGGGCATCGCAGGACAGCGTCTTAGCACGATAAAGCGGCCTGCCCGAACTGTTCTTGTCATGGAGTTTCCGGCAATCGTTCCTTTTTCATGGCACAAACCCAAACGGCCTCTGTACTTTGTTTCGACGAGGAACTGCCAGGAGAGTTGTGTCTTTAGCAACGCTATGAACACGATTAGCTTTGTGGATGGACACGTCAGCTACGTTAAAATTTATTGGAACGGATCACTAAAGTCAGCGGCAAATGATTATGATCCCCCCGCCGAATATGAGTACCGATGGAGCGGAAACTGATGGAATTCCCTCTTACTCAGCCTCGAAAGATTCGCCAGAAATAATAATGAACCATTGTGGTTCGACCGGCGGACGCTAATCCACTAATGGAAAGCTAATCCAAGTTGCCCGGAGTTTTGAAAGGACGGCAAGCCTCTAGCCCAACAGGGTCAGGCCGTCAGGCCGCCACCCTGGGTAAAGAACAATGAAAACATTCCTCGTTCATCGGGTTGGCGCCCTTGGATTGAAACCGGAGCACCCCCGGCAGTTGCTGTCAGGGATTGCTTTGGGAACGCTCGGGAAGCTTAAAGTCCGAATCCTGAAGTCCAGCGCGTATCTGCTGTCATGGACGGTGGTTTTGTGCCATGAATCGAGCAAAATAGGGAATATCGTTTCGAGGCATAACCCATAGCAGCACCTAAGTTCGCTGAAACCAATGCGAGATTCTTGTTGGCTTTCAACCCGGCACTGCGGAATAGCTAAACGGCTCAAGCTCGCACGAGGTGCGTAGCGAACCGCGCAGAGCGAACAGGCGCGGCTGCACCCGGAAATCGAACAGCCGGTAAAGCTGGTATCCGCTCGGCCGTTCCTCCGAAAACTCCACTAATCCGCCACGGCGGCTTCAACTTCTTCTGGTGACCATGCTTCCGACATGCCCGGATTCTTCCGTTAAGTTGTTCCGCATTGGAAACTTTTTCGGTGCCGCTGGCAAGCCTTCGCACGTACAAAGATAAAAACGGGCATTCTGCGAAATTCGAAGCCTTGGTCCCGATATCTTGGCTCCGCGCTCAAGTACATAGCTGGAAGGTTCCTGACATCTCGCCTGAAGAAGTTGTTATATATGGTGAGCCGCTCCATCAGGATGCGCGTGGCGCGAATGACATGGCCGTGGCAGACAAACCAGACGATTTTTCGGGACGGTCACGAATAAGAGAGTTCAGCAGGCCCTGGGTGGCAGCGGCGCTGCAGAAGGTGCGGGTTATTCTGGAGTCGATGACGGCGGCCAACTGGGCTGAGAAACGTGCGGAAGCGGTGGCGCTGGTGCCGGCACCGAAGTAGTGGCGGTATGTGGTGATGGCGTCTGGTGGGCCTGCTGGCTGGCCTGCCAGTGGGCTTCCCAGTCTTCGAGTGAGGGAACTGTGACGTCGGCGTTTTTGGCGTAGGCCTGGTGAACGGCAGGTGGGGGCGGTGGCAGTGGGTCAGGTTTGAAGAAGCGGGTTTAGATGAAGTCGGGCTGCATCTATTGTTAACTTTTTAAGCATTTCGACTTGTCGGATGCTTGAAAACATGTAAATAGATGAAGCATGGCTTCATCTAGAACGCAAATCCTACTGACGGTGCAGCGAACGCCGCGCGGAGCGCCGTTGAGCAGCTCCGACCTTCAGAATATGGGAGTATCGGCTCCTCTGGCTTACCAGTACGTGAAGCGAGGATGGCTCAACAAGCTGGGTAGAGGGGTTTTCACCTTGCCGGCAGATGAACTTCAGCGAGACGCCACGCTGCAATTCCTGGAGAGAAAAATACCGGGCCTTCATGTGGGCGGGAAGACAGCCCTGGCATGGCGCGGCGTGCGTCACAACATCCCGTCCAAAGAACGGGTAACTCTTTGGGGGCTGAAGCCGGGAAAGCTGCCATCCTGGTTCTTGTCCAGGTTTCCTTCACGCTATGTCTCAAAGAACCTCTTCCACGAGAACCTGCGGGTCGCCTTCGGGATAAGCTCATTGCCGGAGTCGCCGGACGGCCCAATGGTGTCCGAACCGGAACGCGCGTTGCTTGAGATGCTAGGTGAAGTGGGACTGCAGCAATCCGTTGAGGAGGCCCGTCACATCATGGAAGGCGTTCGCTCGCTACGGCCGGAGGTATTGAGAAGGCTTCTGCAGGGATGCGTCAGGGTAAAGGTCGTGCGCTTGTGCACCCAATGGGCGCAGGAATTGGATCTTCCCTGGTCCTCCGAAGCCCGCAAGGCTCTTTCCCGCTCCGCCGGAGCAGGCAAGGGCCGCTGGACGGCGCGAATGAAGGACGGCACCATCCTCACTCTAAAACCCTAATGGATAAATCTTACGTCGAAACGGTCAGGCTGCTCCTGGCGACACTACCGGAAGTTTTCGAGTTTCCTAAATTCGCGCTTAAAGGTGGCACGGCTCTCAACATGTTCGTTCAGAACATGCCCCGCTTGTCAGTGGACATTGACGTCGTCTTTACTGACCACATGACACCCCGGACTGAAGCTCTGAAAGAAATCGCAGCAGGGTTGGCTGACGCGCAGCAGCGTCTTAAATCGCGTGGTATTGAATCTGAATTGGTCACCGCCGTCCAAGGAGAAGAAACGAAGCTTTTCGTGAACCGGAACCGGTTGGTAGTGAAGGTGGAAGTGAACCACGTCTTTCGTGGCACGCTCTTACCGGTGACCACGAAGCGCTTAGAAAAGAACGCGAGAGACCTCTTCACGACGGAGGTTTCAGCGCCGGTGCTGGCGTGCTCGGAACTTTACGGTAGCAAGATTGTGGCTGCTTTAGACCGGCAGCACCCACGTGACTTCTTCGACATCGAACAGATGTTTGCTGGAGCCGGCCTTCACTCTGCTGTCGCAGACTGCTTCACCTGCTACCTGGCGGGGCATAATCGGCCTACGCACGAGGTGCTCTTCTCGCGAGACCACGATCTCCGAATGGTCTTCGAGAATGAATTTCAAGGCATGACACGCGTCCCGGTTTCCATCGAGCGCCTTGAAAATGCGCGGACTCGGCTGAGAAAGGAGTTGCTCGGAAGCCTCTCCTCAGCGCATCGACGCTTCCTTTTGAGCATTTTGGAGTGTGAGCCGGAATGGGACTTGATCCAATTCGCCCATCTAAAGGACATGCCCGCTCTGCGGTGGAAAATTCAGAATCTGACTAAACTCAAAAGCGCCAACCCAAAGAAGTTCCGACAACAGGCCGCTACGTTGCGCGAGAAGTTTGAGCAAGCATGATGGCCTCCCGAGCTTCCGGAAAACAGGAAGTCACAGGTGCAGCAGATCCTCTGCCTCCCGAATCGCCGCTAAACTTTCAATCCGAGCTTTGGTGCAACCTGCGCAACGTCCTTGTCCCCACGACCTGAGAGGTTCACGATAATCACCTGATCAGGCCGCATGGTGGGAGCCGTCACGATGGCTTGCGCAATGGCGTGAGCGCTCTCCAAAGCGGGTATGATCCCTTCGAGCCTTGCCAGGCGGGTGAACGCTTCCAACGCCTGGGTATCCGTAGCGTAGCTGTAATCCACTCGCCCCTGATCGCGCAACCACGCGTGCTCAGGGCCGACAGCAGCGTAATCCAACCCGGCGCTGACGCTATGTGTCAATTGAACCTGACCATGCTCATCCTGCAACAGATAGGAGCGAGTCCCTTGAAGCACTCCGAGTGAGCCGCCTTGAAATCGTGCCGCGTGTTTTCCAGCAGCAATCCCCTCACCGCCGGCTTCGACCCCGATCATTTTAACCGCCTTGTCTTCGATGAAAGGATAGAAAAGCCCAATGGCATTGGAGCCGCCACCCACGCAGGCAATCAACAAATCCGGCAACCGGTTTTCCTTGGTCAGGATCTGAGCTCGGGCTTCATCGCCAATAACCCGCTGGAAATTCCGCACCATCATCGGATACGGGTGCGCACCATAGGCTGTGCCGAGAATATAGTGAGTGTTACGGATGTTAGTCACCCAATCACGCATGGCCTCATTGATGGCTTCCTTGAGCGTTTGCTGTCCTGCGGCAACGGAAACAACCTCGGCCCCCAGCATTTTCATACGAAACACGTTGAGGGCCTGGCGCTCGCAATCCACGGCTCCCATGTAAACAACACACTTCATTCCGAACATGGCAGCAACGGTCGCCGTGGCCACTCCATGCTGGCCTGCTCCAGTTTCCGCGATGATCCGTGTCTTCCCCATGCGTTTAGCCAACAACACCTGGCCGATGGAATTATTGATCTTGTGCGCGCCGGTATGAAGCAGGTCCTCGCGCTTCAGATAGATCCGTGCACCGCCGAGATCACGCGTGAGGCGCTCTGCAAGATACAGAGGAGTGGGGCGCCCGCAAAACTCACGCAGATAATAGCCAAGCTCCCGCTGGAACTCAGGGTCCTGGGCAGCACGCAGGTACTCCCGCTCCAGTTCCTGGAGAGGATGCATAAGGGTCTCCGGCACGAAACGTCCTCCGTAGGGACCAAAATGGCCCTGGGCGTCGGGTAACGAAGAATTGGCACTCGAACTCATTGGTTGATCTTAGACGCGAAAGGCCGTGGCGTCGAGTCTCTGCGGGCGGCAAGTCCTAGCAGATCGGACAAATGGTGAAGGACCCGCATTTCGATCGAGCACCGGGAGACATCACGCGAATGTCGCGCGGGAAAATCTCGTCGCGCAGTACATAACCGCTCGACCAAAATGACCTGTTAGTATAGCGTGCATTACCAATATGAGCGATCCACGATACCGGAAGTTAGCTACTTTGCTGGTTCAATACTCCACCGCGTTAAAGAAGGGTGATCAGGTTCTGCTGGATCTGACGGACGTTCCAGATGATTTCACCATAGAATTGATCCGCGCAGCGCGCGAGGCCGGAGCCATCCCGCTAACGGAAGTGCGGCACAGCCGGATCACGAGGGAATTGCTCCGCGACACGAACGAAGAACATGCCGGATTGGTACGGGACGTGGAACTGTTCCGAATGAAAAAGGTGCAGGCCTATATAGCCGTCCGAGGCAGCTTAAATTCCAGCGAGACGTCGGATGTTTCCAGCGATCTGATGGGCCTCTATTCCCGAGTCACGCGCCCGGTGTTGAACTATCGCGTGAGCAAGACGCGCTGGTGCGTCCTGCGCTGGCCCACGCCCAGCATGGCCCAAAGCGCCGGAATGAGCACTGAGGCCTTCGAGAAACTGTATTTTGACGTTTGCACCATGGATTACCAGAAAATGGCCAAGGCCATGGTCCCCCTGGAGCAACGCATGCGCTCTGCCGACCAGGTCCGGATTAAGTCTCCCGGGACAGACCTTTTCTTCAGCATCAAAGGGATTGGTGCCAAGGTCTGCAAAGGGGATCGCAACATTCCCGATGGCGAAGTTTTCTCCTGCCCGGTTAAGGATTCGATCAACGGGACGATCCAATTCAACACCCCGACCATCTACGCAGGCAGCAAGTTCGAGAACGTCCGGCTCGAGTTCAAGAATGGCAAGGTGGTCAATGCGACCTCAAACAACACCAAGCGTTTGAATGAGATCCTGGATACCGACCCCGGCGCACGCTACACAGGTGAGTTCTCCCTTGGGTTCAACCCCTACATTCTAACCCCAATGTGCGACATCCTGTTCGACGAAAAGATCGCCGGATCACTCCATTTGACGCCCGGTCAGGCCTACGAGGAATGTGACAACGGGAATCACTCCGCAGTGCACTGGGATATGGTCTTGATCCAGCGGCCAGAGTGGGGTGGTGGCGAAATCTGGTTCGATGGAGAATTGATTCGCAAAGACGGCCTCTTTCAGACAAAAGATCTCAAACCGCTGAATCCTAATAATCTCAAATAGCCACGACCGCGCGACGGAAGACTGAGGGCACCCGTGGGCGACCGACCCCTGCCCTGCTCAATCATGGCAGGGTAAACTCCCCTGCCCTTCAGGCTGTCGATATCAACGGCTAACAAACCTGGCGGACCTCTACTTGCATCAGGTCGCCCAGCTTCTTGATGCTCGAAGCAATGTGCCCGACGCCGATGGCGCAATGATGGGCAGGACCCGCAGTGGACCACCGATTCATGAACTCGGTTGCACCAATGTCGAATTTGTAACGGCTGTTGGTGTTCCCGATGTGCAACACGGGTCCAGGCACACACTGCCCCTGAGCGGTCAACAAGAACACTTTCCCACCGCCGGCCTGCACGACGGAAAGGAGGGTGACCGGGCCGTGCTTCACGGTCATTTGGATGGATAGTCCTTTACCTGGTTTTCCGTGATACACCGGCAACGGCACAAGACCAACCCGGCCCTCTGCAATGGCAAAATGAGCGGGCCCGTCGTGCCCCAGAAAAACGACATCATCCTCAAAATCGGCCAGGTAAAACTCCGAAAAAGAGCCGCCTGCTCCGAACAAATCCATGATCTTCATGGCTTGCACGTTCTTGATTTCGCATTCGCCTGCAACGGGTATGTGATGTCCCGTCAGGAGCGTGTTGCCAGGGATGAGCGAAGTCACAATGTCACGATAAGCATAGCCATCTTCACTTTCGTAGTAGTAGGCCAGTGACCCAAGTTGATGCTTGTTTACGAGAGCATCCACGGCACACGAGGTGCGTGCTGCGCGTTTTATCTCCGCCGGATCGCATGTTGAGGAGACCTCAAACTCGGAACTGAATTGTTCGATCTTCCTTTCGATCTCCAGGTCGGTAACGGCTTCACGCAGCTTATGCAAGCCGCACATTTCCAGAATCTCAAAATGGTTGCCGAACGTGGCCGATTGCTGGGTCATGTCACTATACACGTCGAGCATCCCGCCGTAATAATGCCCCAGCACGCCTACCCGGTTGCGGCGCATACCCGACCTCACACGGGCCGCTTCCACCCATTGGCGTATTTCTCGCCACGCGACCGGGTCGTCCAAGTAGCCCGTGACAAGATGATAGGGAATACCCGCTCGATTAAACACACAGGCAATTTCCGGAGCGCTACAGGATTGGCAATGCTCCAGCCAAACACCCGTCATCACCCCGCGGTCACCCAGAGCGTTGAACTTCGCATAATCCAACTGTTTCACAGGTTGGAGGTTCAAAACGATCACCGGCACGCGCGCCTTCTGCACTACCGGCAACACCGTTGAGGACAAGGCATACGTCGAGACATACAGAAAAATGATCTCCACCTCTTCCCGCGCGAAAAGAGAGGCCGCAAGAATCGCCTTCTGCGGGCTATCAACCATCCCGGCGTCAACGATGCTCACATCACAGGACTCCAGTCCCTTTGCAATGCGCCGCTGATATCCTTCGAGATGCTCCAGCAAACCGGCAAACTGCGGCCAGTACGTATCCAACCCAATGCCGAAGAGTCCTATCTTAATTGCGTTGTTCATCAAATGTTCACTTTTCGATAAGGAGTTGAACCGGCCCAAACAGGCCGGATTCCATGAGCGGGGTGGATTGCGTCAGCTTGCGAATATTGGTGCGAGTGAGGCGCTTTTCTGAGGGCAACCCTTCATCGCCGATTAGCCGGTTGGGCCAGAAGTTGACTACATCAACCTCCAGTTGGTTGTTTGATGCTTTGACTGCCCCCGTGATTTCCACCCTAAACGGGGGAGCCCATACAACGCCCATAGGTTTCCCGTTAATACGCACTTCTCCTAACTCGCGCAGGTTGCCCAAATCCAACCAAACTCGGGCTCCTTCTTGAAAGGTCCTTGGCAGATCAAAGTTCTTTCGATAGACAGCCGTCCCTGAGTAGAACTTAATCCCTGGTTCCGAATGCTTCGTCCAACTGGTTAGCTCAGGAAAAACAACCGGACCAGGCCCTCCCCATTTTGGATCGAACGTAAGGTCCCATTTTCCGGAGAGTTCCAGGATCGCACGGTATTCACTCCAGTTCTTGCCTGAAGCAATCTGTGCGGTCTCCTGCGAAGGCTCCCGGAAAATAATGGCCCATGATCCGCATGGGGAGAACTGCAGCGGGACCTTGATTGTCCCAGCTTCGCTCCTGAATTCAGCCGCCATCCGGCGCTCCCCAGTGACCAGATTCCACAATTCAGGCAAGCGCTTCTCAACCCGAAAGCTCGCATCAATGGTTTCCCATCGATTGGAGCGATTCGCGACAAAGTAAATGTCTGCCTCTGGAGTCTTCCTGTGAAAAAAATCGATGGACGCCCCCGGGTCCCCGCTAAAGCTGAAATCAGGCGCGACAGAATCCTGGGTCAGCACCTCTCCCGCTGTCATTCCCCAAACCACGCGGCCCCGCTCAAATCGACGCATCTTTTCATCGGTACCGGGAGTGCCCCACACCTCGTCTGCCAGCTTCCTTACCTCCTGATCGCACTGAGGATAGTCCTTCAAGCTGGCGGCCTCCACGGGTTTGGGACCGACAATTGTGCCACCTGAGGCCACAAGCCCGCGCAGTTTTCTGAGCACAGGCAATGAGATGATAGTTCTTTTTGGCAGCACCAGGACGCGGTAACTCATTCCATCGGGCAGCACAAACCGCCCATCTTTGAATTCCAGGCGGGTCAGAATCGCTTCCTCTGTTATGGTGTCATAATCGAAACCGGGCAGAACACCAGCGGGATCAGACCGTTTGAGCTGGCTGAAGTTCGGAACGTGATCACCATAATAATAGGCCACGTCGCACACTGGCAACCCTTGCTGCATGAGATGCTGGCTCCGGTTAATGTAGGCTAGAAAAGGGCCTGATCTCGACCACCATGTCGTGTTTGGATTGAAGTGGGTTCCGGCAAAGTATTGCTGTCCGGGCATCCCCATCTCCTGAGGTGAACAAACAAACGCATGCCAGACAAGCAGGTTGAGCCCTTCGCAAATCGCTTTGTCGAATGAAGGCTTTAGATTGTCCCAGATAGTCTCCTGCCAATGAGGCCCGATCGTTGTGAACCCTTCGGCCAGGACCAGTTTCCGTCCGTAAACGTGTGCCGCCGACGCAGGTTGTTTAACGAAGAAGCGGTTTTCATCCCCGACCCGATGCCGCCAGGACCAGGCCCAGAACTCACTCATCGGGGCATCGTTCCAACCCAGGCAGCGCTGGGCATCAATCGGCACAGCATGTGGCCCACCTGACTCGGGATGATAGAGCAATCCACGCGCGTGAGCGCGTTCACGAAAGATCCGGTAATGATTATCGATCGCAAGGTCACCCAGCGTCTTCCGGTAATCATGCAGGAACCTGTTGCTGATCGGACGGCTGTCCACGACACGGCCAGTCAATGCAGGAGCGAATTTCAAAAAGTCATAGCCGCGACGGGAGCGAAACTCCTTGGAAAGCGAAGGTGTCCAATTGATCGCTTCGACCTCCCAACTATCAGTATGGAGGTATTTGAGGGTTTTGCCTGCCAAAGGGCCTGCGTCTGAAATCAGAGGCTCAACCACTGCATCCCAATACCGCGTGAAAGAGCCGGCATCCAGCACATCGAGCGCATAACCACTCCAGCCTTCACTCGAGGTTGAAACCCGCGAGTGATCACCAATGGTGCATCCAAAGCGGATGATCTGCCACTCACCGGCGGGGACATCCCACTCCAACTCACCGTCCGGGCTGAGATGGGCTGATAGATCTCGCACGTCAGATGAGCGGATTGCCATCCCAGCCGCTGATTCGGGCAACTCCTCGAACAGAGGCGCCGTGTTGGGAGCTGAAGAATGCAGTGCGCGGTGCATCGCCTTTTGCTCCCAGTTCTTGATACGTTCCTGCTGGGTCGCCCGTTCAGGCCACGCACCATCCGGCCCGCTCAGGCGCGCTTCCGCTATACGGGCCGAGGATGCTGTCAGACCGGTGAATCCGCCAGCCAGGTTCGTGGTTGTTGTTGTGCGAATTGGAAATCCCACGACGAAGAGATCGCGATAATAATCATCACGGGTGCGGGGCTGGGGAAGGCGGACCTTGATTGTGCCTGGACCGTGCACCATTTGTTCCGACCACGTGAGTTTCTTGGCGGCGTCATCAGCCGTCACAGAAGGGCCGCCCAGGTTCCAGCCACTCAAAATGTTGAGGCTCATCTCAAGGCCCAGGCGATCCGCTTCACGCAACGTGTGTTTATACAGCTCACGCCATTCGGGCGACATGAAGGTCGGCCCATGCGGCACACGATCATTGCCATCTTGTTCCGCCCCGCCAGCGTCACATATCAAAGCGCCTCCAAAGCCTTTTTGCCGCATTTCCTCCAGATCGCGGGTGATGGCCTCCTTGGTCACATTGCTATTGAGCCACCACCAGTAAGCCCTGAGGCGTGCGTCCAGGGGAGGTTCCTGCCAGCCCTTGTCCAAGTCTGTGCTCGTTGCCGCATTCGCGCAGAGTATTTGGCAAGCAACCAATAGGAGACTCGCGAGCCCCAGGAATCCCTTCACGGACAGAGTCGGGACAGACCCAGAACCGTGGGGACGGGCGAACGGTGAATGCGACATAAAACCATCAAGCCTTGGGTTCGCGCGGGAGTAAAGCCGAAAGTTTCGAAGGCATTGTGGCATTGACGAAAAGGAAGTCCGGACGGAGTCTGTCCGTCGATGAAGATCATTACCGATGAGCATTGTGCCGCCTACGCTCATCCCGGTCATCCTGAGCGGCCCGAGCGTATTCTGAGGACTCTGGAGAGACTCAGGGACAACCCGGCCTTTGGTGCGTCCTGGGTGCCAGCCGAGGTGTGTTCTCCTGAAAGCTTGCTCAGGGCACACACGCAGGAGCATCTCCAGGGTTTAGACCGCCAGGAGGCATTTGACCTTGATACCCCTGCCTTCGAAGGGCTGAACGGTTTCGCACGTATGTCAGCAGGCGCGGCGGTGCAGGCGATGCGCTTGAGCAGAGAGGGCGAGGAGGTTTTTAGCCTAATGCGTCCACCGGGCCACCATGCCACCCGCACGCGAGCGATGGGATTCTGCTACATCAATAATATGGCTGTTGCCGCGCTTGAAGCGCTTGCTACGGGAACCAAGCGGGTGGCTGTGTTTGATTTTGACGTCCATCACGGCAATGGCACGGAGGCAATTCTGCTCAATGTGCCAGGGGCTGCATTTTTCTCCGTTCACCAACACCCTTGCTATCCCGGGACCGGCACCAGGAATACCGGGGCAAATTGCTATAATTTCCCCGTCCCGCCGCAGACTGCGCGGGGCCACTATCTCGAGGTCCTGGAGAGCGCGGTTGACACGATCTCTGATTTTCAGCCTGATCTGGTGGGAGTATCGGCAGGTTTTGATGCTTTTGTGCGCGATCCCCTGGCGCAGGGAACACTCCAGGTTGACGATTACCGCTGGCTGGGCACACAGTTGCGCCAACTGAAGGTGCCGGTGTTCAGTGTTCTTGAAGGCGGGTACAGCGAAGAACTGCCCGAGTTGATCGCTGCCTACCTCAGCGGCCTAAACTCATAAAAAAGCTAGAGCGCGTAGGGCGTTGTCGCGCTACGGCGAAGCTTCAGCCTGTAATCGCGAGGCGACATCTGGGTGATCTCGCGAAACCGGCGATGGAAGTTCGCCAGGTTGGAGAATCCGCAATCGAGGGCGATATCGGTTACTTTAGGACGCTCATCCGCCAGCAACCGGCAAGCGCGGCCCACCCGGAGTTCGTTGAGATACTCTGGCAGGCTTTTGCCGGTGCGCACCTTGAAAAATCGACTGAAAGCTCCCACGCTCAGGTTAGCTACCCGGGCTATATCAGCACGTCCAATGGGTTCTGCAAGATGCAGGTTAATGTACGAAGTTACCCGCTGCATTCGCTCCTGGTCATCTGTGGAAAGCGTTGGAACGTAGCCGGCACTGGCAACCGCGTTCAGTTCGTGTGAATGGGCGCAGAGATCCAGAATCCCGATCAATTCACCTACCCTGCTCAGGCCACTCAATTGAGGCAGCCTTTCCAACCTGGCGGCAACCTCCGTTCGAGTGCGTCCTGTGATTTCCAGTCCTCGGGCGGCTCTCTCGAGCAATCGTTTTACAGGCACGGCCTCTGGCAAACCCAGCAAGTCGTGCCCGGCAAACGTCTCGCGGAATCGAACAATCACCGCATGGACTCCATGCCCGTCCTGCGCGACTTCGTCCTGGTGCCAGACGTGCGGAAGATTGGCGCCCAACAACACCAGATCGCCGGGGTGCAGCGGCGCGATCTTATCCCCAACCAGGCGATAACCGTGGCTCTGGAGCACGAGCGTAATCTGATATTCCGGATGAAAATGCCACGTGGCATTATAGCTGGCACCGCGAACCACCTCGCAGTGGAATGACTCCCCCTCGCGTTCAGGCGTCTTTTCGAATAACGGTCGCACGCACTCAGCATAAGGCGGAAAAGCACGGGAGAAAAGCCCCGGAAACCCGATATGAAAAGTCCTCTTCCTAACAGGAATAAAATACCGGCACAAAAGTATCCGTATGAAGCACAAACTGCGGAGCCGATCCTTGTAATAGCGAGTAGTATGCTGCGAAGGCACCGATTTGTTTATCACCATCAACATGGTGGGTCGCTGCGCGAAGAAAATCTACCAAGTGCACTTGCCCAAGGGGTTGTGGCAAGCGCGCTGGGAGAGGGACAAAGACGCTGGCAGCGGGAGTCTTAAATGCTTCCCTGCCAGCGCATCCCTAACGCCACCTTTGCAGACCCTCCAACTCGCGCATCCGGCTGACCTTTGGAAGTGAACGACCGGCTTCAAACTCTGATTTAAGCCAGGCGGAGACGATACTCTTGGCGAGCTCAGGACCAATCACCCGAGCGCCCAATGTCATCACCTGAGCGTTGTTACTCTTGCGCAACCGTTCCGCTGAATAAACATCATGACAAGTGCCCGCAAAAACCCCTTGAACCTTATTGGCAACCATGGCCATACCCAAGCCTGTGCCGCAAATGAGAATCCCCCGCTCAAACTCCTCGGCTGCAATACGCTTCGCCAGGTTAAAGGCAATATCAGGATAATCCACCTTCTGACTACCCAAGGCATTCAGGTCCGCCACCTCCACCCCGAGAGACTGCATCTGTTCGATCAGGATTTTCTTCAACTCGGTTCCGGCATCATCACAGTCAATGGCAATTTTCATAACAGTATGGTCAGGATGGTTTGGAAGAAGAACTGAGTTCGCGGTCAACTCGCACCGGTGCCGGTTCCGCATCATCAGGCGAGCCGTAGCCGTGGACTTTAGCGGACCATGATAAGCCGAAAAGCAGCGTTCCAACTCCAGCCAGCACCGTGAGCCAGGCCAGCCCAACGTTCCAACCGTAGCGGTGCACTAAAGCGCCCAATCCCCAGCCGGAAAGAATGGTGCTCGCATAAGCGAAAACGCCTGTGAAACCGATGGCTGTTGCAGCCAGGTGTTTGGTAGCCAGGTTGGCCGTCACCGTGCCCACCAGCGCTTGAGGGCCGTAGATGAAGAAACCAGCCAGGCAAAGCAGGAATGTGCTCAGCCCGATGGATCGAATTGGTAACTGCCAAAAGAGCAGAATGGAAACGCCAGCCAAACCCATGAAAATAAGGCAAACGCGCGCTCCACGTCCCCCAAAGAAACGGTCTGTGATCCAACCGCTGACCAGCATGCCGAGCACACCGGAGATCTCGAACGCTGCCACCATCCACCCGGCGTGGGTCAATCGCACTCCCTTCATCTCAGTGAGCAGCGTGGGACCCCAATCCAGCACCGCGTAACGCACGGTATATACGAAGAAATTAGCGATGGCGAGGAACCAGATGTACTTGTTGCGGAACACCTGTTTCAGCAGCGCCGAGGAAAAACCCTCCTTACCCACAGAGCCTCGGCTCGTGCCCTCGACCTCGGGCAAGCCCAATGATGGGGGCGTATCCCGCAAGGTCAGGAGGAGAAAGATCGTACAGAGAATGGCGAGCCCGGCGGGGACAAAGAAGCACAGCCGCCAGCTATAGGCCGCCAGATAACCGCAGAGAACCACAACCAGCCCCGCTCCTATTGAGTGAGAAGTGTTCCAGATGGAAAACTTGGTTGCCAATTCGCGCGGTGAAAACCAATGGGTCATGAGGCGGGCGCAGGGTGGGAATCCCATGCCTTGAACCAAGCCGTTGAGCATCCACAAGAGTCCCAGGGTGATCACGGCCGAACTGAACCCGAAGAAGATGTTCACGATCGCGGACATGAGCAATCCGGCGGCCATGAACGTTCGCGCATTCGCTCGATCACCTAGAAACCCATTGGCGAACTTGGATACACCATAGAGCAGTCCGTGAAGAGTCAGGAACAATCCCAAATCCGACTTGGTGATCCCCAAATCTCTGGCCATGGCAGGCATGGCTACGCTCAGGTTCTTGCGAACGAAATAGAACATGGCGTAGCCAATGATCGTGGAGATCAGTATGCGCCGTTGCCAATACTTGTATTGAGCCTTGATCTCCGCCGGATCGCTGAGCATCACCTCCGCCGGCGGCACCGGGGCGAAGATGCTCAACAGTGCAGGCAGCCGGGACTTCGGCAAACCCGCCGTCTCTTGCGGAGAACTCATATCATACCAGGGTGGTGCTCATGCGTAGCCATGCGGTTTGGCTCTCCAGCCCAATGCGCAAACAACGGTGCCTATTAGAGCGACAATGATCATGCCAATAAACCCGGCATCCCATCCATAAGCATCAACCAGTTTGCCCAATCCCCAGCCAGAGAGCACCGTGCTGGCATACCCGAAGAGTCCGGTCAACCCCACGGCACTGGCAGCAGCGCGCTTGGTCGCGAGATTGGCCGCCGCGATACTAATCAGGCACTGCGGTCCATAAATGAAGAACCCCGAAGCACACAGCAACACCGTGTTAAGCATCACCGATTTCCCAGCTATCTTCCAAAACAGGAAAACGGAGCATGCAGCAAAGAACATGTAAAAGACACATGACCGGAATCCGCGTCCCCCAAACAGCCGATCAGTGAGCCAGCCGCCGATAAGCGCGCCGGTCATGCCGGAGATTTCAAACGCGGCAACCATCCAACCCGCGTGGGTCAACTGAATGCCCTTGGCCTGGGTCAGAAAAGTGGGGCCCCAATCCAGAACGGCATAACGCACGATGTAAACGAAGAAGTTGGCCACTGCCAGCAGCCAGATCCAGGGATTGCCGAACACGTGCTTTCTGGCAATCGCCTTCCAGTCCTCTGCGGATTCCTCAGCAGTCTGAGCGCGCGTGCCTTCGACTTCCGGAAGTCCCTTCGATGGCGGGGTGTCAGGCAAAGCGAACCAGAGAAACACACATACGAGGAAGGCAAGGGACGCTGGGACAAAAAAGCAGAGCCGCCAGTTGTGAAAATGAGCCAGCAGATACCCGCAAATGACGACGACCAAGCCGGCGCCAATATTGGTCGATGCGTTCCAGATCGACATCTTGGTGGCAAGTTGATTGGGAGGCACCCAATGGGTGACAGCCCGAGCGCAGGGCGGAAAACCCATTCCCTGGAACCAACCGTTGATCATCCAAAACACGCCCAGCGCGAACACGCCAGAGCTCAGTCCAAAGAACACATTCACGATGGCCGACAGCAACAATCCCGCGACCATGAAGGTTCGGGCATGGCAGCGGTCACCCAGAAATCCGTTGACCAGCTTAGCCACGCCGTAGAGAACGCCATGCAAAGTGAGGAACAATCCCAACTCGGTCTTCTTAATGCCCAGGTCCTGTTCCATTATGGGCATGGCGATGCTCAGGTTCTTTCGGACAAAGTAGAAAGTGGCATAGCCTATAATGGTGGTGATAAGAACTCGCCTCTCCCAGTATCGGAACTGCGATTTAATCTCGGCGGGATCCGTGATCTTTACGTCCGCAGGGGGGGCGGGTTCGAACATGCGAAAGATAACCGGAAAACGCTTCTGCGGCTTCTCAGGCGCGACTTCAGTTGCGGTACTCATAAAGCTTTATCATCGGCGATGGGCCACAGTCCTTGAGGGCCAAAAATGTCATCCAGGCAGCCGTCCAATATGCCAAGGCGCGCCGCCAAATCGAGCACTGTAAACCGTCGGCGTATGCAGTAGGCGCCCCAGTAGGTTTGACGCAGCCGCTGGCGGGTAATTCCGATGTCCTCAGGCTCCACCGGTGACCCGGCCAACTGCAGCATATTCTTCAACACATCCAAGGGTAATAGCTGCTTCGCGAGCCGCTCCCGCAACTCGGGCCATACGGACTTTAGAAGGGTCAACTGATCGCGCAGATCTTCCGCCGTAATGTATTTAGCCTGCAACTCTTTGGTTGCGCCCGCCACCATGTCCGGGTCCTTCAACCACTCAGTAGCGCGTGCAACCCACGTGTCCAGCGAGGGCCATCGCGCCACCGTCTTTTCAGTGTCCAACTCCGAAACCGGGTACGCGAGCAATCGCTCATACAACGCCGTGACAGCGAGTGTTCCGATACCTACCTTGAAACCATGTGAGGGTGCTTTTCCATTGTGGGTATGATGCTGCATGTCCCACAAATGGCTGAACTGGTGCTCTGCCCCCGAGGCTGCCCGGCTCGATCGGCATGCTTGCATCGCGAAGCCACCCAGCATCAGTCCTTCAGTTAAGCGGCTTAGGGCGCTCTTGTCGCGGCCAAGCACACCTGCCGGATCCGATACCATCTCTCGAAGACGCCCTTGAACGATGTCCCAGGCCTGCTGATGCAACGGTTCCGTTCCAAGCGCATCCGCAAGCAGCCAGTCAGCTCCGGCAGGAACCTTCGCCAACAGATCGGTGTAGCCCCAGGAGTTCATCTTCCCAGGTGCCTGGCAAATCACATTCAGATCGGCAACAACAGCCGCGGGCGCCGGACAAACAAACGTCTGCTTCGCCCCCTTGTAGGTGATGGATGCTCCAAATGCAGTGTAGCCGTCCATCGAGGCCGCGGTTCCCACGCACATGTATTTGCGCCCGGTACGGTGCGCCGATAGCTTCGTCAAATCGTTTACCGTTCCTGAACCAATGGCGACTGGCACCGCTGAGTGTTCGCGCAATGACGCTTCCAATTTTTCAACGAACCGGTGCTCGGCGTATAGATCAGGGTCTTCAAAAACGAAGGGACTGAGCAGGGTGTGGCCGGCCTGGCGAAACGCTTCGGCTACTGCCGCGCCGGCTGCCTTGTAGGTGTTCGCATCGGCTACCAAAACGGCGGGTTGCTCGCCAAAACACGCCCTGAATACTGAAGGGGTGCGGGTGAGGACGTCTTCGCCAATCTCAAGAAAGCGTGTCTCCTGAGCGGCACTGAGAGCTTCCGTGAGTGAGACAGGTTTAGTTGTAAGGGGTTTCACAGGTTTCGGTCTATTGAGATTCCAAGAGAGACTTCGCGCCTTCGATATCGATAACTAACGACTTCAGCAGCCCACCGCGAATTGCTGCTGCGATAGCCCGGCTTCGATCGGCGCCTACCACAATGCCTACCACTTGGGGAACTCGCCTCAGATGCTCCAACTCGACGGCGATCACGCGCTCCCTCCACGGCGTATTGCATTCATTACCTTGAGCGTCGTAGAACCTGCCGCAGATCTCGCCAACCGCACCACTTGCAGCCAACTGCTCTTGTTCTGCGGCACTCAATACGCCACGATCTACAAAGACGGAGTTCCGCGGCGTGCCAATCCCAATCAGGGCAACATCGGCTGAACCCAGACGGTCCCAAACCTTTTGGATTTGGGCCAGGGCAAGGAAAGAATCACGGGTTTGCTTGTCTGGAACAAAAGCCGGAGTGTTGATGGTCAGGAAATTACCTCCCCAGCGCCGGGCGAGTTCCCGGCCCAGTTCGAACGCATCCACAGCGCCCACCGTTGAATCGACGCTGCCCATCCCCTGCACCAGCGTGGCGTGCTTGGCATGATCGGCAGCCACGTGCTGAACGAAATCACGCATGGTCCGGCCACCAGCGATGGCAACCACGTTTTCCGGATTCACCAGGCCTGCCACAAAAGAGGCTCCGAAGTGGGCTACGGATAAACGTGCCTCCTCCTCGCTGCATCCGGCAGTGGTTTTAATCACCGCGCAGGCTTTGAGGTTATACTTATTCAGCAACCGCTTTTCCAGGTCCTGATCTCTGGGCTCATACTCCACTACCGAAATGCGAACGATCCCCCGCTCCCGCGCGGCAGCCAGCAATCGGGAAACCTTGGCTTGGGAGACTTTAACGAACTTGGCGACTTCGGCTTGCCCAAGGCCGTCCAGGTAATAGAGGCGAGCAGCGAGGCGTAGCTGGTCGTCTGAGTAAGGTTTCTGCATGTGATCTTAGGAGGTGGGGGTGGAATGCAGGATCATGAGAGGGAAAAGGCGTAAATATTCAGCCGCAGGCCAGGAAACATGACTCCAGCATGGCGGAGCCAAGAGGCACAGGCACGGCAGAACAGGAGCTGAGACATAACGGAGGAGAGGATAGAGAGGGGAGGGAGGCCGTCAACCTTTTTATTCCGCATGTTTATTCCTTAGCCCGAACTAAGGAATTCCCTTACACACGAAGATCTTAGGCGAAGCAAACGACCACGATGGCTGGAGCCTTGGTCAACTGGTCACAAGAAAAGCGGATTACAAAGAGACGTGACTCGTCAATCGACAACCGCAAGATCCATGTCCCGCGTGTAATAGAGGATACGACCGCAGTTGCTACAGGTCACAATGTCCTTTTGGGCCTGGCAAGAGACCAGCAGTTGAGGTGGCAGCTTCATATGGCACCCGCCGCAAACTCCTCGTTGAACGCCCACAACCACGTTATCGCCCTTGCTCTTAAACAGGCGCTCATAACGTTCACGGGCACTAATCTCAACGGCAGCAGCCAATTGATCACGATCCCGCTCTAATTCCGCCAATTCGTTCCGAAGGTTCTGCTCCCGCTGGCCCAGTTGGGCAATCTGCTCTTCTGCAATTTTTTGAGAATCTTTGGATGCCTGGTTTGCGTGTGCCAGGTCTTTCTGAGCCTGCTCGGCCTGCTCCATCAGAGTGATCTCACGGTTCTCAATTTCGAAAATAGCGGCTTTGCAGGTCTCGATTTCCTTAGCCAGAGCGCGGTACTCCTCATTCTTGCGAGTTTGAAGCTGCTGATTGGCGTATCGAGTGATTTGCTCCTTCTTAGCTCCCACTTCCAGCTCAAGGTTCTTGCGATCTGACTCTATCTGCTTGATTCGGTTCTTTACGCTATCCAAGGAAGACAGAGCAGCGGAGGCCTTGGCTTTAAGACTCTGGCGCTCGGGCTCAATGTGGGCGAACTCAGCGCGCATCCGGTGTATCCTGCGGTCGCGATCCTGCAAGATCAGTAGTTTTTCAATCGCTTCGAGCATTGCTTTCCAGTGAGACTGGAGCGTCAGGTTATCTGGCACCAACCGCCAAGTCAATGAAAGCTGTCCGGGAAGTCAGGGAGAAGAGGGGGAAACTATGAAGATGCTCATCCTTGCTTTGATCCGCTTCCGCATAATCCACGGGTGATTCTTCATATGTATTTTTGTGGCGACGCCTGAATGGCTTTGGTATGTTGTAATTACCCTTTCAGGGTGCAAACATGTGGAATGGCCGAACCTTATTGCTGACGCTAATGCTGGGAGTTGAGGCGTTCCCTTGTTTTGCTGCGAGCAGTTCGAACCGTGCAGCCCGCCAGGCTGAACAACTCAACCTGGCCTTCACCGCAGCGATCGAGAAGGCCATGCCTTCGGTAGTCGTCATCCTGGTGAAGCTGAATCCCGAAAAACAGCCTTCGGATGAGGTTCTCAGCAAGGACGATGATCCGAATGACAACCTGGACTCGGATTTCTGGCTGTACTATCGGAAGAAATTCTACGAGACCCCGCGGGAACGTGGGACTGGCCGTGGCTCCGGCCTGATCATCCGCAAGAATGGGTTCATTTTGACGAACCGTCACGTGGTAGAGGACGCCGAATCCATTCAGGTGCGCCTGCATGATGGGCGGGCCTTTCCGGCAAAAATCCACAGCCAGGATTCTCTTTCGGATTTGGCGATCCTCAAGATAGAGGCCGAAGAGCTGCCGGTGGCTAACCTGGGAAACTCGGATCAACTCAAGGTTGGAGAGTTTGCGATGGCAATTGGCGCGCCTTACAGCTTCGATTACTCGGTCACTTTTGGACACATCAGCGCCAAGGGACGAGCTAACGTACTGCCCACCACCATGGGGGGGACCGTGATGGACCAGGATTACATCCAAACGGATGCCTTGATTAATCCAGGCAACAGCGGCGGCCCTTTGCTAAATATCCGAGGCGAGGTTGTCGGGATCAACACGTTAATCCAAGGCATGAACACAGGGATCGGGTTCGCTCTGCCGAGCCGTTTGGCGCGGGTTGTCTCTGACCAACTTATCGCCACGGGCAAGTATTCCCGGCCCTGGATAGGATTGGAGATCCGCCAGTTGACTGATTTCCCGGAGCAACCCTCGAAGCCTGGCGCTAGTGCCGGGGTCGTTATTTTGAAGGTTCTGCCGAACGGCCCCGCCGCCGGATCCAATCTCAAGCCGGGTGACATCATTTTGCAGGTGGATGGCCGTGCTGTATCCACTCCGCAAGAACTCCGGCAGGCGGTCCGGACCCATCGGATCGGTCAAATCATCAGCTTTGAAGTGTGGCGCCAGGGACAACGCTTTGAGACGAGGATTAAAGCCGGGGAACTGGTTGAACCACAGGCTGAGTCGGATACCGAACCGGGACCAGATGCCCCCCCGGGCAAGGCCTATCCGAATGTGCGAAAGGAAATGACAGCCATACTCGATCAATTGCAGATTGCAGTTTCCGGTCGCCTCGGTTAGTTAACTGCCATGCGATTCATTGGCAGTGTCATTGAAAAACTGCAAAGGCATCCCAAGCGCATTGTCTTCCCGGAAGGCACCGAACCGCGTGTACTGCAGGCGGCTCGCCAATTTCACTCGCTTCGCTTGGGCGCGCCAATCCTGCTGGGAGATCGCACGCGCATCAAAGAAACTGCCCTGGCCCTAAACATAAGTCTTCAGGGCATTCGCACGATTAATCCTGCGGAAAGCGAAGAATTGGAGAACTTTACACGCCGCTTCGAGGCGCTCCGCAGGTACAAAGGAATGCAGAGTGTCGAAGCTCGGGAAGCGATGCTGCAGCCCAATTTCTTTGGGGCCATGATGGTCGCGATGCACCAGGCGGATGGGTTTGTTTCAGGCGCAAACCAAACCGTTGGGAGCGTGCTGCGCCCCTTGTTCCAGATCATCAAAGTAGCCCCTCACACCACCACCGCCTCAAGCTGCCTGGTGATGGAGGTAGAGGATTCCAGGTTTGGTGAGAACGGCGTGTTGTTCATGGCGGATTGCGGCGTCATCCCCGATCCCAATGTCGAACAGCTTGCGGACATCGCGGTATCCACTGCGCAACTGGCCCGGCACTTGTTGAATGTTCGTCCGCGCGTGGCGATGCTTTCTTTTTCGACCAAAGGCAACCCTCGTCACCCATCGGTAGGCAAAGTGCAGGCTGCAACTGCGCTGGCACAAAAGAAGGCTTTGGAGAAGGGCTTGGAGGCGGATTTTGATGGTGATCTGCAGGTAGATACCGCTCTAGTGCCCGATATTGCGGTGCGCAAGCTGCCTGAAGGCAAACTGGCTGGCCGAGCCAATGTGCTCATTTTCCCCGATCTCAATTCCGGCAACATTGCCAGCAAGCTGGTCCGTCACATCGCCCGAGCCAACGCGTACGGCCAGATCTTGCTGGGATTGGACCGGCCGGCTGCTGATGTATCCCGCGGCTCGAATGCCCACGACATCCTTGGCGTTGCGGCCATTGTCGGCGTGCAAGCGGTCGACTACCAAAGCCTTTATCCGGGTTCCGGCGAGAAACTGCCCGGCGACGAAGAAATCAAAATCAAACATTAACTGAAATGCCCCTGCCCTTTTCCATCAACGACGTACTCAAGACACTTCCTGTTTACCAGCCTGGCCGGCCCATTGAAGAAGTGGCCCGCGAACTTGGCCTCCCGGCGGCTGACATTATCAAACTGGCATCGAACGAAAATCCTTATGGACCTTCGAAGCTGGCTGTCAACGCCATGCGCAAGGCGATGAGTTCGATGAATCTCTATCCGGATGGAAGCTCATTCTATTTGAAGCAGAAGCTGGCGGCGAAGATGAATGTCACCCCGGGTAATTTAATCCTGGGCAACGGTTCCAATGAAATCCTGGAGGTGCTTGGACATACTCTGCTCAACTCGGAAGCTGAGGTCGTTGTTTCTCAGTATTGCTTTGCTGTTTACCCGATCGTAACGGCACTGTTCGGCGCCAAACTCGTGACGGTGCCCGCCAAGGATTACGGACACGATCTGGACGGAATGTTGGCGGCGATCACCGCCAAGACCCGGATTGTATTTGTCGGCAACCCGAATAACCCGACCGGCACCGCGCTCTCAAACGATGCCCTGGCGGCTTTTATAAAAGCGGTTCCGCAAACCGTAGTGATCGCTTTGGACGAAGCTTACGTGGAGTTCCTGGAGACTCCCATCGACCTGCTTTCTGAAATCCGAGCGAACAACCGTCCGAATCTCATCCTGATGCGGACGTTTTCGAAGATTTACGGCATGGCCGGTGTGCGCCTGGGCTATGGCATTGGCCACCCTGATTTCATCGCCGAACTGGAGAAGGTGCGCCAACCGTTTAACATCAATGCCGTTGCTCAAGCTGGAGCACTGGCCGCTCTGGATGACACGGCTCACGCGGAAAAAACGCGGAAGGGCAACGCCAAGGGACTCCGCCTCTATGAACGGACTTTCCGGAAGATGAAGCTGGAGTATGTTCCTTCAACAGCGAACTTTATTTTGGTGCGTGTCGGTGAAGGCCAGCGGGTCTTTAACGAGCTTCAGAAATTGGGTGTGATCGTGCGGCCGATGGGAGGGTATCAGCTCCCCGAATGGATCCGCATTAGTGTTGGAACGGCGAAGGAAAACGCCCGTTGCCTGGAAGCCCTGCAAAAAGTCCTGGCGCCTGCCTCACCCGTCTCAGAAGTCGCCTGATGAACGCATCAAACTCATCGGCCTACGAAACATTGGCCGCCCGACTGAAGGCAGAGCCCAAAACCTGGCTCGTAACGGGCGGGGCCGGATTCATCGGATCAAACCTGGTTGAACGCTTGCTGCGTCTCGGCCAGAGAGTGCGCTGTTTAGATAACCTCTATACGGGCTATCGTCGCAACCTGGAAGAAATCCAAAGAACCGTCTCGCAGACCGAGTGGAGCCGTTTTGAGTTCGTCGAGGGCGATATATGTGTGCCTGAGGTTTGCGATGGAAGCTGCGCTGGCGTGGATTACGTGCTGCACCAGGCAGCCATGGGGTCCGTGCCGCGGTCTCTCGAAGAGCCTCTGAATTCATTTCAGATCAACGTGGGAGGCACGCTTAACATGCTGCAAGCGGCCCGCACTCACAACGTCAAACGTTTCGTGTATGCCTCGAGCAGCGCGGTGTACGGGGATCATCCTGGGTTGCCGAAAGTCGAGCAGGAGATCGGAAATCAGCTCTCCCCCTATGCTGCCACCAAATTGGCGGACGAGTTGTTCGCCAACGTTTTCCAACGCTGCTATGGGCTCGAAGTCATCGGCCTTCGTTATTTCAACGTGTTCGGTGCACGCCAAGATCCAGATGGCGCCTATGCAGCGGTGATCCCACGGTGGATTGATTCATTGATCCGGCGGGAACCCGTCTTCATCAATGGGGATGGAAGCACAAGCCGGGACTTCTGTTACATTGCCAATGTGGTTCAAGCGAACCTGTTGGCAGCGGCCCACGCACCGGAGTCGGCTACCGGGCAGGCGTATAACGTAGCACTGAATCAACGCACGACTTTGAAAGAGCTCTATCACCTGCTCCAGAAGTTGCTCGCGGAAAAGGATCCCTCCATCGCAGATCAAAAGCCGGTTTACCGTGAGTTCCGCGCAGGTGACATTTTGCATTCTCAAGCGGATATCTCCCGCGCAGCCGCTCAATTAGGCTTTGTTCCTACACACGATCTGGAGGGAGGCCTGCGCTGTGCCCTGCCCTGGTACCTGACTCAAACGGCATCAACCGGCAAATAACGTGAAACTGACCGACCTGCGGGGCATTCTTCAGTACATCCCTCAATTCCGGGAAAAGACCTTCGTCATCAGCATTGATGGTGCGATCATCACCGATGAGAACTTCCCGAATAT
The DNA here is from genome assembly GCA_942493075.1 of uncultured Verrucomicrobiota bacterium. Lineage (GTDB taxonomy): Bacteria > Verrucomicrobiota > Verrucomicrobiia > Limisphaerales > UBA8199 > JBBQYD01. Next base: position 3,855,926 of record OW818681.1, read on the forward strand.
TCTCATGGACATCGCGGTCCTGCGCTCCCTGAATATTCGCATCCTAATCGTTCACGGTGCCTCGGCGCAGATTCGCACGCTGGCCGATGAAAAGGGTATGCAGCCATCCAACCTGGATGGCGCCGGGGTGACTGACGAATCGACTCTCAAAATAGCCCTTACTGCGGCTAATCGGCTAACACACGAAATACTGGAAGGACTTGCAGCGAACGACCTCCGCGCGGCCTGCACCAACGCAATCATTGCGCATCCCCTGGGGATCTTGCATGGAGTGGACCATTTATTTACTGGCAAGGTTGAGCGAGTGGATGTGGACTTTCTCCAGAAACTGCTCGATAGCGGGATTATTCCAATCCTGCCACCACTGGGCGTCGATGGTGATGGCAAGACCTACCGGGTCAATTCCGACGGTGTGGCAGTAGCAGTGGCGGAGTCGCTCAAGGCGGTCAAACTCATGTTCATCACCAGACACGACGGGGTGCGCGTGGGAGCTCACGTGATTCGACAAATGCCGGTCGCCGATCTGGAGTCGATCCTGGCGTTGCAACGAAACTCCATTGACCCAGAGTTGCTCTCAAAAGCCTTGCATGCTGTCACGGCCTGCAAAGCAGGCATCCCACGGGTACACGTGATCAATGGTGGCCTTGAGGAGGGCTTGCTCTCCGAAGTCTTCACAAACGAAGGCGTCGGCACGCTGGTCTATGCGAATGAATTCCAACAGGTCCGCCGCGCCCTGAAAAAGGATATCCGGAACATTCTGAATTTGACCAAATCCTCGGTTGAAACTGAGGAATTGGTGAAGCGGACCCGGTCGATGATCGAGAAGCAACTCTCGGATTACTACATTTTCGAAATCGACAAGAACCCGGTTGGCTGCGTGGCATTGCACCTGTATCCGGAGCAGAACAAGGGTGAACTGGCTTGTCTGTATGTCAGTCCATCTCACGAGAACCAAGGGATCGGTCGAAAACTGATTCAATACGTGGAGAACCGGGCCCGGGAGATGGGGCTGGATGAGTTGATCAGCCTTTCAACACAAGCATTCACCTATTTTCAATCCAAGGGTGGTTTTCTTGAAGGCACCCGTGAGGATTTGCCGCCGGCGCGCCGGGATAAGTATGACGCGAGCGGGCGGAACTCCAAAGTCTTGATCAAACGATTCAAGCCAGCGACCCTGGAGAAATAACACCCCTGCCGGCTTTGCAGAAGCCTGCTTAAGATTACCCGTGCCGGTCCGGCCGCCGAATCAATCTACTTGCGCTTTTTGGCCGCAGTCTTGGCTTTGCTCTTGACAGGCCGCACAGGAGCGCGGCGCTTGCCGCCTTTACCAAGCCGGCTGGGTGCCAATGTCAGTTCTTTTGGTATCGGCCGCCCAATAGCGCCAAGCTTATCGCGGATCGCATCCCGAATGAACTGGGCGCGGCTGGCATAACCGCATTCCCGCACCCCGGCATCGAGCTCCCGAATGAACTTTTCGCTCGCTGGTATAGGCAGCAACTTTTGCCCTGGTGTTCTCAATGTAGCCATCGCAGTTTTACCCTAACACACAGGGATGCAAACTCCAAATTATCTGACGAAAATAGCGTTAACTGCGTCCAAATTTGCATTTACCGCAACCAGCCTGAAGGTGTACCAAGGCTTTAACCAGCATTCTTCCGAGTGGCACCCCTATCCTGCAGCAACGATTGTGCATGCTGAAGTGCTGCCTGGGATTGTCCTCCCAGCATTCGCGCAAGTTCTTTCACCCGTTCAGACTCAGTCAAGCGCCGAACCCGCGACTCGGTTCGCCCTCCTTTGACCTCCTTCTCAACCACCAGGTGCGCATCCGCCTGGGCTGCTACCGGAGCCAGATGGGTGATGCAAAGGACCTGCCGGTTTTGGGAGATCTGGCGCATCTTTTCCGCGACGGCTCGGGCGGTTTCTCCGCCGACATTTGCATCCACCTCGTCGAACACAAGCACAGGGATGCTGTCCTCGACTGCCAGCACTGTCTTCAGAGCCAACATGACCCGCGCCAACTCACCGGAGGAAGCAATCGCACGCAATGGCCGCGCGGCTTCGCCTGGATTGGGGGCAAATTGAAACTCGATCGTGTCCAACCCGCTCGCAGGAATGTCCCGATCACTCTCCTGAGTTGCCGATTGACCCAGGCTGCTCATGCCAACCTCAAACTGGCTTTGCTTAAACCCGAGGTCGGCCAACTGACGGCACACCGCTTTGCTCAATTGTGGAATGAGCTTGCGTCTGCGACCTGAGAGATCCTGTCCTGCCCGCCAAATCTCAAGGTTCGTGCGAGCCAGCTCGGCGTTGAGGCGTTCCACCTCAGCATCCCGCGATTCAAGTGACTGCAATTGACGTGCAGCCTCGTCGCCGAACGCAATCACCTCTTGCAGCGAAGGGCCGTACTTGCGCTTCAGGGATTGCAGCAGATTGATTCTCTCTTCCATCTCCTGCAACCGGGTGGGATCAATTTCTATTTTGTCGGCGTAGTGTGATAACTCGGTCTGCAGCTCACCCAGAGATGTCACTGCCTGTTCGTGCAGTTCCACAAGCCTTCCTGCCGAATCATCGACGCGCTGCAAATCCTGCAACACGCGTCCAAGCAGACCAGCTTGAGAAAGGACCGCGTCATCGGCTTCGGCCAGCAGTTCCACAGCGTTGCGGCTGAGTTCCAACAACCGAGCGCCATTGCTGGCCCGCTTGTACTCCAGCTCCAGGCTTTCCCCTTCCCCGGGATCGAGAGCTGCTCCTTTGATCTCGCGGACCTGGTGGCGCAACAGGTCAACTTTCTGGGCATATGTTCGCTCGTCAATGATGAGTGCGGCCTTGTCCTTCTTAAGCTGGGTGCGTGTGCGCACCAGGCTGGAAAATGCCTCCCGCTGAGACTCAAGCTTGCCGAATGCGTCGAGAATGGCTAACTGCCGGTTAGGGTGGAGGAGAGATTGGTGCTCATGCGGACCATGAATATCAACCAGAAACTCACCGAGAGACGCCAGCACCCCAAGAGTGGTTGCCGACCCGTTTACAAACTGGCGGTTCGTGCCGGTGTTCGTAAAGGCTCGTTTCACCAACAATTGATTGTCTTCGCATGGTTCAAGCCCATTTTCCTCCAGAAAACCTGCCAGTGGCGTTTTGAGGCGGCTGACATCGAATACGGCTTCAACTGAGCATGAATCGGCTCCTCCGCGAATCGAGTTGCGATCCGCCCGCTGGCCCAGGACAAGGTTCAACGCGCCGATGAGCATGGACTTGCCAGCCCCGGTCTCGCCTGTGATGGCGTTATAGCCAGGCGCCAGGTCCACGGTTAGATCGGCCACCAGGGCCAGGTTTTTTATGCGCAAGCCAGTGAGCATGCAGTTATAGCCTCTGAATCTGTGCTGAACACGCCTGTAGCGCAAAATAAAACTGCATCCTGGAGCTGTTCTGGTGTTGATAGGGGTGGAACCTGTGGTGCATCGTGCTTGAAAATAGCTTTGCCTGAGCAGATGCTTCACAAAACGAGCTGATTCGAACTACGCATGAAAACGAAACTCTTAACGCTGTTGTGCTCGGTCTCAATTCTAGGCGCAAGCACTCCCTCCGCTATGGCGATGGAAGATTACGGTGCCGCGGCCATGGCGGCTGACGCCATCGTTGTGCGACCGGTCTGCCTGGCTGCCACCATTGTCGGCAGTGCCTTCTTTGTCGTCGCCCTGCCCTTCTCTGCCATGTCGAAGAGCGTGAAAAGGACCGGAAATGTCCTCGTAGGCAAACCAGCACGAGCAACGTTTACCCGGCCCTTGGGTGATATGCAGGCGCTTCAAAACTAAGCGCCGCAGGTGAACTGCACCGCCCTGGCAGCCTGGCTGAAGAAAAGGCATCACCGGGCTTTCCGCATTAGCGCAGCAACGGCAGGTATCTACTTACTGTTGGGCATCGGTGCTGTATCCGCCCTGTTCCTGTTCGGCTGGGTCGTTTGTCTTTATTGCTTTCCGGGGCAACCGCTGATGCTTGCGTTGGCAGCAGTTGTCTGCACCGCTATAACGCTTATTCTGATTTTGGATGCCCGGAGCAGCCGGCGAGATGACCTAACTAATTTTCTGGCCTGGCTGTGTCGTGAAACGCTCGGCATCGGTCCACGGCTCCTTGTGGAAGGCTGGCGGGAGTACGGCAGGGCCAGGAGATGGCGTCCCATGGACTATGAGAATACAGCCCAGGTGCTAGCCTGGCTGGCCCAACGCATGTGGGCCGTTTCCTCTGCCGACATGATTCTGGCCTTCCCACACCTGCGATGGAGTGTTGTTGATATCAACCTATCAGCCATACCTGGCGTCTTATTCCTGGGAGATGATCGCTCCCGCGTAACGCTGCTTCCCCCGTTGCGCCTGCTCATCCGTCAGCTCGCAGGCCTCTCTCATACGCCTCCGTTTACCAGGGCCAGAAGGGCCGCATCACCTGAACCAGAGCCTGAGCGGCGTCAACAGGCTCAACCCGAGCGACTTCAACCGCATGAAGTACTGGGCGTGAGTCCCGATGCCACACTCGCTGATATTAAAGCTGCATACAGGACCCGTGTTAAAGAATGTCATCCAGACCGATTTGCTCAAATGGACAAGGCCTCCCAGGCATTAGCGGAAGAGTGGACAAAATCGCTAAACGCAGCTTACGCGCAGATGGTAAACGACAAGCGTGCGGCAACCCGGTAGCCGTCATTTAGCCGACGAGAGTCATCCCACAGCCTGCTTGATGCGGCGCAACGCTTCAACCAATGTGGCTCTCGGGCAGCCGAAATTCAACCGCACGAAGTTCGCTCCGCCCGCCCCGAATTCCTCGCCGGGATTCAGCGCCACTTTGGCACGCTCCAGCAGAAAATCGTAAGGCCTGCCGTTGATTCTCCCCTCGCGAACCAATTCTCCAAAATCCAGCCATGCAAGGTAGGTCGCATCTGGAACGGTGGTTCTCACTCCCGGCAGTTCACTTCGAACGAAATCAACCAGGCAATCACGGTTGCCAGTTAAATGGGCACGGAGATCGGCCAGCCAATCCTCGCATGCCCCACCCAAAGCCGCCTGGGCAGCGATCAGTCCAAGGCTGTTCACGTGCAACGCGGCCCGTTCCAGCGCCTTGCAATAAGAGCGGCGTAACTCGGCATCCGGGATAATCGCAAACCCGCAGAACAGTCCCACGACATTGAATGTCTTGCTGGATGACACCAAGGTAATCGTCCGTTTGGCCACTTCGGGACTCAATGCCGCCATGGGTTGGTGCCGACTGCCGCCCAGGAGTAGTTCGCTATGAATCTCGTCCGAACAGATCACCGTGTCGTGCCGCAGGCAGGTTTCAGCGATTCGATCCAGGTCCGCCCGCGCATACATACCCCCGGTGGGATTGTGCGGGTGGCAAAGCAGCAGCATTCCAGGCTTGGTCTCACCTGTAAAAGCCTGTTCAAAGGCATCCCAATCCAGCTCGTAATGGATCACATGCCCACGCGCCACAGACCGCCAGGGGGCCTGTATTTGGACCGTTCCACTGTCTCGTGCAACGTCTAGAAACGGCGGATATACCGGGGGCTGAACCACCACTCCTCTCTCAGCCGTGCAGAAGGCTCGTGCTGCGTTCTTGAACCCAGCCACAATGCCGGGAGTAGGAACCACAGCTTCCGGAGAAACCTCCCAGCCATAAAGCCGGAACATTCGGTTAGCCACTGTCTCCTTCAGGGCGCGGGTGGGTAGTTCGTAACCGAACACCCCATGTTGAAGAGCGGCTTGTAGCGCTTCCCTCACCGGTTCGGGAGAGGGAAAATCCATATCAGCGACCCAGAGCGGCAGCACGTCCGCCGGGTAGCGAGTCCACTTGAGACTGTTCGTCCCGCGCCTATTGATTACTTCATCAAAGCCAAACCCCATAATTCCTCTTCAAGGCTGGCCCGCGCTCCTCAATAGACAACTTTGTTGAGGGGATACTCGATGATGCCTTCAGCACCAGCAGCCTTCAGTGCAGGTATGAGTTCCCGAACAACATGTTCGTCAATGATAGTTTCGACAGCCACCCAGCCTTCCAAGCTCAGGCTGGAGATCGTAGGATTCCGCAAAGCCGGCAGCGTCTTGAGCAGGTGGTCCAGGTTCTTCCTGGCAATGTTCATCTTCAAACCCACTTTGGCTTCGGCTTCCAGGGCACCCCGGAGCAGCATCGCCATGGTCTCGATCTTCTTCCGCTTCCAACTGTCCTGCCAGACCTTGTTGTTAGCAATAAGCCGGGGGGTTGAGACCATGAGCGTATCGACGATCCGCAATTTGTTGGCGCGAAGCGATGATCCCGTCTCTGTGATCTCTACGATGGCATCGACCAGTTCGTGGGCCTTGACCTCGGTAGCACCCCAGGAAAACTCGACATCGGCTTTGACCTTGTTCTTCTTGAGATACCGCTGGGTAATCTTAACGACTTCAGTGGCAATCCGTTTGCCAGCGAGATCCTTCGCCGATTTGATCGGGGAATCCTCAGGCACCGCCAACACCCAGCGAGCAGGCTGGCGGGTCGCCTTGCTGAACAGAAATTCGCCTACCTCGTGAACCTTGGAGCCATTCTCCTGAATCCAATCGTAACCCGTGATCCCGCAGTCCAGGTACCCATGCTCGACGTAGCGGCTGATCTCTTGAGCGCGGATCAGCCGGATTTCCATTTCCGGATCATCGACATAGGGGACATACGAACGGCTGCTGACAGTCACGTTATAGCCCGCTTTAGCCATCTTCTCGATCGTGGCATCCTGCAGACTGCCCTTTGGCAAGCCGAACCTAAGCACCTGTTTTTCTTTCATGTTAATTGTGGCGATCACCCGGTCCCGGCGCACCCTGCGCCTGGACCGTTCACGCGGTCCGTCTTTGTGCCATTAAAGAAGCCTCAAAGCCATTCTTTTTTAGCTTTGGCTTGCCTTGGCAGCCCACGCCCAGCTATTCACAGGCGGCTATGGCAGGTTCACAACAATTTCGACTCGGGGTGCTCGGGTCCGGGCAAGGCTCAAATTTCGTCGCTATCGCGGAAGCTTGCGCAGCCGGAACCATTCCGGCGCAGGTGACACTGGTCATCAGCGACGTACCAACGGCGGGCATCCTGCAGCGCGCCAGCGAACGAGGCATCACTTCCCGCTTCATATCTCCTGGCAAGTATCGCACACGGCTCGAAGAAGAGACCGAGCAGCAGTACATCGACGCTCTGCGCGAAGCACGGGTGGACCTCATCGTTCTGGCTGGGTTTATGCGGGTGCTCAAAGACGGATTCCTCAACGCCTTCGCCGGCAGGATCGTCAATATCCACCCTTCCCTGCTGCCGTCGTTCCCGGGTTTGGCGGCATGGAAACAGGCGCTCGATCATGGAGTCAAAGTGACGGGCTGCACAGTCCATTATGTCGATGCGGGAGTCGATTCCGGCCCTATCATCGGCCAGCAATCTGTGCCGGTGCTTGATTCAGATACTGCGGAAAGCCTGCATCAACGCATCCACGCGGCGGAGCACCAGCTCTATCCTGAGTGCGTAGCAGCCGTGGCGCGCGGCGCCATTCGCATAGAAGGCCGCCGTGTCCTGCGTGCTTGAGTGGGCGGCAAGCCGAAAAGCAGTACTGATCTAAAGCATCACTGCGCCTCCTCTCATAACTTCAACTCCTTACCACCAGCACGATCTAGATGGCTCACGGGAGTTTTGTTGCTGTCCTCGGCGCCTCCGAATTACGCATCCCGCATTACGGATTATGGCCCTGCTTTGATCTCAGTCCGTCCGTGTCCTCCCGGTCGCTGGTGGCCGCACCGGGTGTGGTTAAAAGTGGGTGAGGGAATGCTGAGTTCTGTCCGGTGTCGGACAGGTAACCGAGTTCGTCCGCTTCGAAGCCCCTGAAAAGGGGCGACCGCGAATAGCCCGGCACGGGAGTGCTGGGTAGTGCGCCCTATAGATCAATCAAGTCCCGACAGGGACGACCGATTCGGCGTCATTCCGACCGGAAACAACAACCGCCACGCCGTTGGCTCTCTGGCATGCCCTACATGGGCTTATACTCGAAGCAAGTTTTGCGGAGGAGTCTGGGGTATTGTTGCACGGACAGAACATCCCTTTCAAAAACCGCTATCCCCGGGAGCAATGGGAGGGTCGGCCGCCCATTCGGGGCTTCGATAATCGCTTCAATCACCATACCCGGCACTTCCGTGCCGGGCTAGCTGCGAACGCCCACTTCGGGGCTACATTGTTGCGCGTGCGTCGGGCAAAAGTCCGATCGCTCGCCTTAAAGGAGCCGTAAGCCTCACCCACTTATAATCACACCAGGCCGCACCGCAAGGTGCCCTTAATTCTTTTCTCGATCTTCGCGCTAGCTTATGTTGGGCGAAAATTTCATGACGCCTGCAGACGAAACAACAAATGCTTCGCAGCCAGCCAAACGGACGTTCGGCCGGACCTTCTGGACGCTGAACGTGATTGAGATGTGGGAACGCCTGGCGTTCTACAACCTGCGTGTGATGGCTCCCATCTACATCATGCAGGCCGACAACCCGGGCGGGCTGCATCTGACGGCTGAAAACAAGGGTGTCATTTACGCCTGGTGGGCCATTTTTCAATCACTCTTGCCAATCGTCACTGGAGGATTGGCGGATCGCTACGGATACAAGCGCACGCTGGGATTTGCTGTCAGCTTGATGATGGTCGGTTACATCATGATCGCGTTCATGCGCGACCTGAGCTTCATCAGCAATTATTGGGCATTCTTTCTCGCTATTCTTACCCTGGCAACGGGCACGGCGTTTTTTAAGCCCAGCATTCAGGGCTCCCTGGCGCATAATCTGACAAAAGAAACCTCGTCTATTGGCTGGGGAGTCTTTTACTGGATCGTCAACGTTGGCGCGTTCGTTGGGCATTTCCTGCCTTCACTTTTCCTGCTCAACGGCTGGTTCGGTGCCGATGTGAATTCCGCGGCCGCCTGGCGCAATCTGTTTTTAGCGTCGGCGTTCTTCACGTCATTTAACCTGCTGCTTCTCTTCACTCTCAAGGACGTTCCGAGCGGGGCGTCCAAGACGGAGTCCATGGGCAGCGTGCTTTCCAGAACGTTCACGAATATCCTGGAGCCGCGCCTGCTCAGCTTCATGATTATCATGTCTTGCTTCTGGCTCATGATGTACCAACTCTGGGATCTTCAACCGAACTTCATCTCAGACTGGGTGGATAGCCGTCCGGCCGCCCAATCGCTGCACTGGCTGCCGGAGGGACTCCGCCACATGCTCGTCGAAGAAACCAACCGCGGGCCCCTGATCCCGCAACAAGTCATCCTGAGTTTTAACTCCCTGTTTATCATCATTGGGGTTGTTGGAATGGCCTGGTTAACGCGCAAAATGAGAACATTGGAGGCGATGTTCATTGGGATGATTATGGCCACGGCAGGAATCCTGGTGGCGGGCTGGACTCAGAATGCCTGGATACTGATCGCAGGTATTTTCTGCTTCTCATTGGGTGAGATGATGACGGGTCCGAAGAAAAGCGAGTACCTGGGCTTAATTGCGCCTCCGGGCAAAAAGGGCCTCTACTTGGGCTACGTCAATATCCCGGTGGGGATCGGAGTCTTTCTCGGATCATGGATCGCCGGGATTGTTTATGGCAGGTTCGGAGAGAAAGCCGTGTTGGCCTTGCGTTATCTTGCGGAGAAAACCCCCTTCGGCACGGGCAAAAACTGGGATGGCGAGGTCGGCACTCTGGAGGCGGTCCTTGGCGTAAAGCGGACCGAAGCCATGGCCAAACTGCAGGAGGTTACAGGTCTCGATCCGATGGCCGCCACCCAGGTGCTCTGGGATACCTACCATCCCCAGTATATCTGGATCCCGTTTGCGTGTGTCGGTGTGCTGGCTGCCATCGCCCTTTGGATTTTCGGGCGCATGGCGAAGCGCTGGAATGACATGAACGCCTAGAAGGAACCCTTTTGGGTCTTCAGCGCCTGCGCTTACTTGCCCGCCGGGCTGCTGCGCCGCGTCCACCAGGTAAAGGTGATGTTCACCTCATCCCCGGTCTTGATGGAGACCCCAGCGAGGGCTGGCGCTGGTGGGGTAATGCCGAAATCGGTCATCTTCAATCCCACCGCACCGTCAAACTTGAGTTTATCGCCATCCTGGGCGGTAACCGTCACAGGCATCGTAATGCGGTTGGTCTTACCGGCGACTGCCAATTGTCCGGTGGCGTCATACACGAACGCACCGCCGTCCACGGCTTTCTTAAAGACCAATTCATCCAAAGAAAACGCAAGACGGTTGAATTGATCCACGAGCAGTTTTCCATACATGATATCGTCCATGGCGGTGCTATAGGGGCGACCGTCGGCGTGGACGCTCGTTAAAGATCGCACAGGCACCATTGCACTTACCCGTGCCGCGATAGGCTTGGTCAGCGCGTCCGCGGGTGGTGCGCTCGGAAAACCGGCTGGCAGCTCCGCTGATCCACCGATCAACCGGCCCTGCACCTGCCAATCGTGAACCGAAGAGGTTCCTTTCATCAGAATAACGTTGGCAGCGCCGCCGAACGCCGCATACCGCACCACCTCGCCTGAACCAGCGGGTGTGGTCGAGCCGGCTGCGGGCGTTTGAGTTGAAGCGGATGAATCCGTTGAGGAGACGCTCGGTGCGGTCGCCGGAGAAGTATTCTGGGCGCCAGGCTTAACCTGCGGCTCAAACACCTCACTCTTCGCCTCCAGCTCCATGATGCGTGCTTCGGCTTCCATCAGGGCCTTGTTCAGGCGAGTTGCGCGCTGATTTGCGAGGTATCCAGTAACAGCCAAAAAGGCGATCAGAGCGGTGACTGCCAGCACTCCTAGAGCGATTAGAAGACGTTTCATGTTTTTTCAGTTTGGACGTGAACTTCCCATGAGTATTCACCTGTAGCCTATGGGTAGCGCAAGCGGAATCACGCGGACCTCCCCGTCAGCGGGAAAAGAACAGCCAAGAATCAATGCTGAATTAGACAACAAAGAAGCCAAGAAAAGACCTAAAGCCGGTAATCATTAGGCTATTTAGCCTTCAGCCTTTAGCCTTTCCTATCTTCCCCGCCTGGTGCGGAGACCGGGCCTACAACGCTGAGATCATGGTGTTTTGCTCAGCTACAGACTCCGGAACTTCAGCCTTCAGCCCTTAGCCTTTAGCCTTTCCTATCTTCCCCGCCCGGTGCGGAGACCGGGCCTATCAACGCTGAGATCATAGTATCGTGCCCGGCTACAGCGCATCTCTGACACGCATAGCGTCTGCCATGAGCAACCAGCCCCGGTCATGACCAGCGGAAGCACTTGGCAGCTAAGCCGGTCGCTAAAAGCCCGAAACCGGAAAGCACTGCCAGTTCGAGACGAACATCTGCCAGGGTTCCCCCAAAGCTGATCAGGTTATGGAGGGCGTCCATTGCCCAGCCGGTTGGGAAGCAATGCGCCAGCGTCCTCATGAAGTCCGGGCCGATCTCCAAAGGCCACCAGCAGCCTCCCAGCGCGGCCATCCCAAGGGCACTCAACAGACAAACCGCTGTCACCTTATCCTCGGCAACCATAAGAGAGCCGGCCAGAATTCCGAATGAACCCGCCACCCACGAACAGATCAGCAAAACCACCAGAACCGCGAAGGGCGAAGGCAACAAGACTCCAAATAAAAAATGACCTGCAAGCAGCAGAGCGACCGTTTGCACCAGGCCTAGCAGGATTAATCCCATCGCCTTTCCCGCGACGGTTTGAGCCCGTGTGGCCGAATTGAGAGCCAAGCGGCGTATGATGCCACACTGCCGCTCGCGCGCCAGGGAGACTCCCCCAAAAAGCATCAAGTTAAGCATGGTGTACATCACGAGGTTTCCAGGGAGTGAAAACGCAAAACCTGCGGGTGATGGCTGGCGTCCGGCGAAGCTTGCCTTTAATTCCACCAAGGGCTTTGCTGCGCCCGCCGCTGCCAACATAGGCTCATTCAACTGGCCTCCGTTGGCAGAAGCCACCTCCAGCAACCGGGAATTCAGCACAATCAGAGAACGCAACAGTCTCATTTCCACGATAGCGCCTTCTGCCGTGGCTTGAGCCTGTTTCTGCAGGTACTGCACTTTGGCTTGCTGCCCATTCAACACACGCGTGGTGAAGTCCGGAGGGATGACGATGCGCCGCTGGGCTTCATCACGGGCTTCTTCGGGCAATAACCGGAGGCCCTGCGAACCCAATTCATCCAACAACACACGCGACAAGAAGTTCGTATCGTGATTCTCAATGAGAACGCTCGGACGTGCATTTTCGGGATCTTTCCCCTTCTTGAAAGCGTAACCCATGAATCCGATAAAAATCAGGGGAACCAGCAGCAACCAGACCCATGATGACTTTGCTCTGAGGAAGAGCCGCAGGTCATGCGCTGCAATAAGCCAGGCTGTTCTCATGCCCGGCTCCTCCTTAAACGCCATTGGAGCAACACGGCTGAGAGCAGCATCAGCACACCACCAAGCAAAGCCATTTTGAGAGAAGCCGCTTGCCACTGAACACTGCCAGAGCCGAACGATGACGCCCTGACGGCGTCCGCATACCAATAGTTTGGAAGGTGCTCGGTCAGTGCTCCTCGAAGAAAGGCGGGAAGTTGATCGGGCGGAAAGGCCGACCCACCGGCCAGGCCGACAAACATTCCGAGAATATTTCCAAGAGCGGCCGATTCGCGCCGAAATCCGAGGATGGGCGGCAGCAGAGACATCAAGCCTGCTGCAAACGCACAGTAGGAAACGGTCAAAAAGACAAGCGGGATGGGATTGCCCCAGTGGATCGCGAAGATCATCCCGCCGAGCCCGAGAAGCATCGCTGAGCACAGCAGCAGGAATATGAGGTTAAACAACATCTTTGCAGCTACCAATGTGTAAAGCCGCTGATGCAAAGACCCAAAGCGCTCGATGGTATGCTGGGCGAATTCGCGTTGAATATCCCGGCTGGAACTCTCGGCAATAAACAGCAGAAACATAGCCGCCATTCCAGGGAGCATGTACCCGAAAATATTCGGGCGCTGCCTCACAGTCCCCTTTGACCCTGGTGCCCCCGAAGCTCCCGGAGTTGAAATGGGAGAAGCCTGGCCCGCAGTGTAAGAAACCCGCGGCGGCGCCAGGAAATCGCGGCTCGCGCTTATCCGATCCCCGATGCGACGGACTAATTGGCTGGCCACCTTGTAATCTGTTTCTCCACTGAACAGCCTTTGGATTTCTGGCAAGTCGTCACCAAAGTTTCGTTTAATCCCATCGAGTCCCGCCACCAACGCAGCAGTGAGTTCTTCGATCAACGCCGGATAAATGGATTCGGCAGGGTTTTTGATCAGCTCCAGAAAAACGGTATTTGTGCCGGACAGATAGTCTCGGGTAAACCCGGCGGGGATCACCAGCATCGCTGACACCTTCTTTCTATTGAGTAGAACAAGACCCTGATCTCGCGCTACAAAATGGAGCTCCAGGGATTCCCCTGCCCGTCCTTGGTTTGCGGCCCCCCGCAACATTTTTGTCAGGGCTGTTTCATCCTCATCGACCAAAGCGAGACGCACCTTTCCCAAAGCGGTCTGACTGGAGCGCGGGCTGAACACCAGACCGGGCAAAGCGGTGATCAAGAGGGGCAGTGCCAGGAACACAAGCCAGCCCACTGGGTTGCGCCAGGCACGCCGCAGATCCTTCATTAAAAGCACCCAAAGGAGAGTCATTCGCGCAATTGCCTCCCTGTAAGCTGCAGGAATAGATCGTTCAAGTTGGGCCGCTTCATCGTCACGTTGCTGACCTTGACTGGCAGGTTGAGAAGGGTTCTCAGACTCTCACCTGGATCCTGAGAGCCTGACGCAGCCACCAATAGCTGGGATGCCGAGTGCTGGAGAACTCGGAATCGCCCCAGAAAACCGGTCCAATCGGTGGGATTGGCCCCCTCAAAACTGCCTTCGACAGCGAATACATTGTCGCCACCGGCTTTCTGCTGCAGTTCACTCAGCGTGCCTTCGACAAGTATCCTGCCGTGGTCCAGGATACCAATCCGATGGCACAGAGCTTCCGCTTCCTCAAGATAATGGGTTGTATAAAGCACGGCAGTACCTTCCTGGCAGAGGCGGCGGACATATTCCAGAATGGCCGCCCTTGCTTGCGGATCGATCCCGGCTGTGGGCTCGTCCAGCAGAAGTAATTTCGGACGGTGCATCAAGCCGGCCCCAAGGTTGATCCGGCGCTTCATTCCGCCAGAGTATTTCCGCACGGCATCGCCTGCCCGCTCGCTCAAAGACAAGGTCTCCAGCAACTCGGTGGCACGCGCACGCGCATCCCGGCTCGAAAGCCCTGCTATGCGGCCCCAGAATTCGAGGTTTTCGCGCCCGGAAAGCTCTTCGTAAAGCGCAATCTCCTGGGGAACCACTCCCATCACCCGTTTTGCGCCCTGCGGATCAGCCGAGTAAGCCTTTTCGTTTACCCAAACGATGCCACTGTCGTGCGCGAGCAAACCGGCAATCATGGATATCGTCGTAGTCTTCCCGGCGCCATTAGGTCCGAGCAAGCCATAGACTTCACCGCTGTTTACCGAAAACGAGACTTGGTCAACCGCGCGGGTCTCGCCAAAAGCCTTGGACAAGCGCTCGACCTTTAAGAAGGGCATGCGGCGGAGAATAGGAGCCACCTGATACTGTGGCAACGAATATTCGAAGATAGGGACGGGCGAGACGCGTAGCGCGTTCCTATGGCAAATCGCGTGTGGCCACGCGACAAATCCTGATTTAAACTTGTCACGTTTAGAAGATCTTTCAGCCTTGCGGGATCTGCGATTCAAATGCAGGCATGCTGTCCAAGCCGAAATCCGTACTGTTTGTAGCCGCCGCCCTTTGATTTCAGCCTGGTTCATCGGGTTGGCGCTCTTCGGCGCCAACCCGATGAACCAGGGATAATATTTCTTTCGGATTTTTTCCACCAACAGTACTGATCTAAAGTGCTGCTGTATCCCGCTGATTTTTTTGGGGTTTTTGGTGCTCTCCTCCGCGGCCTCCGCGGCTCCGCGTGAACCCTTTCCCCGCCCGGTGCGGAGACCGGGCCTACAACACCGAGATCCTAGTATCGTGCTCAGCGACAGCGCATCTCTGATACGCACACGCCGCCGGATCGGCATCAGCGCAACCAGAAGGGTTGCCAAATAGTAGCCGGAGCGTCGAAGCGGAGCGAAGACCTCCGGCCAGATCAGGATGGAAGCAGCACCCCGGACCCGGGGTGCCAAAATGTTGGTTCCCTTCGCGCCCTGGCTGCTCAATTCGTGTTTGGGGAATCCAAAAAGTTCATCCCTTGTCCGAAGCCTGCCCTGAAAACCTTGGCCTCTTTGCGTCCTTGCGTGATTACATTCCTGCCGTTTAGGCTCGGCCCCCTCTATTCTCTCGGTCCCCCTCCTGTTCCATTTTCTGCCTGCCCCTGATCGTCCTGCGTCGCTAGTAATCATAGTGGTCACTCCTACTATAATATCGGTGACAAACCGCGGACCCAATGCGACACCCTGTGTCACCGGGACATGAAGGTTGAAGGTTGAAGGTGGCCCGCCATTCACCATTCTTCATTCAACTCCCATCACCTACGCAGCAAGGGTAAAGGGCACCCGGAACCTGTGCAGGGTGCCTCTTTCCCTTGCTTCGGTGGTCTCTATTAGTGTCACTATCTCTATATAGGCTATGTGACACTCTGACACCTGCCCATTTTATTGGGGTTTTTGAGGGTCGAAAAACCGACAAAAGTGCCAGTTGACACCTGTCGGTCCTTACCACGCGGAATAAGACCCTTTCGGACCTCTCTCTGGCCCCGCAGGCGACGGTTGAACTGTCACGCCCACAGATACTTCGGAACATATTCGATCCGCTGCTTTTTCCAGGAGCGCCAGAAATTCACCCTGAAACGTCATTTTTGGAGGGTGCCCGTGCTGAAGACCTCTTCAGCTTTGGAAAATCGGACTGCGTAGTAATCAACTCAACCGCTCGGGAACTCACCTGCCTCAAGTGACCGCAGTTTTCTCGTCCCTGTTCAATTCCCCACAACCTGGTTACTGGCGTTTCTCTGGAATGACAGCGACTCGGTGCACCAAACTTCGTGCCGGTGCGGTGCTTTGAGTCTTCTCCCGAATCTTTGCCAATAAAACAACGCCTTGGCCTTCCAATTCGCCCTGCTATCCAAGAGACGCACGCCGAGGTGCCCCAGGAAATCATTGCCGTCTGAGAACCTTCCAAAATGGTAGGAAACACCCACCTGCTTTGGCGGCTCGCCGGGGTGGAGCGGGACGTCCAGGCGAACGCTGTCGCCCGGAAGCACCCTCTCGCCGCGCATAAAGAAACTTCCAAGCCTGATGTTTAGCGCAATACCATTCGTCAGTTTGGGAGTGGGCTTTGTCGACAACTCCAACAAGGGAGGCCTTAATGGATACTCTGTTCCTGAGTAGCGAAGCCAGATCGTGTTGCGGGTTGTATTTCGTAATTCGAGCTTCGCGATTGCGCTGGCGTTTGATGCCGAGCCTTCATAGCCGATGAAAACAAGAACGGGAGTGGAGGAACGTTGCGAGCTGAGAAGCAGCAAGCCTCCGACGACTATCACGATGACGACGACGATAGCAGTTGAAATTCGCAAGTTCACGCTCATTGCGGTGATAAGGCGGATCGATGTCCGCCGAGTTGAAATACTGAACTATTCACAATGGCCATTCAAGGCCAGTGAGTTCACGCTGCCAGCCATGCTCCCCACCACGGTAACACTTTTCCAAATCCGCTTGACGAGGCTGTTCGTAGCGGGCTGTGGTGGAGTTGAACACGGATTATTCCACGCGAGGGCTTACCGCAAATGAGATTGTGGCTTTCGTGCAGCGTGCTTCCTCAATAGCTCTTGATGGAGCTGAGTCGCCCACAAGCTGCTAAAACGCATGCCCGAAACCTACACCAATGTCAAACTCGGCCGCTTGCGTCTTGGAGTGCTGAAGTCCTCTTCAGCTTTTCAGTAGTAGCCCCTCTCCTGAACGCATGATGTTCGACTCATGAATGACCTAAAAACCCTTTGGGTGGTTCGACCAACGAGGGAGTAATTTTGATCCCGTGTCGTCGTGAAAAAAGCGGCGCTTCGCAAGCTTCGCGCGCGCACTCCACGACGCGTAGCGCATTCCTACGGCAAACCGCGTGAGGCCACGCGACAAATCCTGATTTAGACTTGTCCCGTGTAGAAGGTCCTTCAGCCTTGCGGGATCTGCGATTCAAATGCAGGCACACTGTCCGAACCGAAATCAGAACTGTTTGTAGCCGCCGCCCCTTGATTTCAGCCTGGTTCATCGGGTTGGCGCCGAGAAAGCGCCAACCCGATGAACCAGGAATAATATTTCTTTCGGATTTTTTCAACCAACAGTACTGATCTAAAGCAATAAAACAAAACGGGGAACCGCCCGGTGCGGAGACCGGGCCTACAACACCGAGATCCTGGTATCGTGCTCAGCGACAGCGCATCTCTGATACGCACACGCCGCCGGAACGGCATCAGCGCAACCAGAAGGGTTGCCAAATAGTAGCCGGAGCGTCGAAGCGGAGCGAAGACCTCCGGCCAGATCACGATGGACGCAGCACCCCGGGCCGGGGTGCCAGAATGTTCAGATCGTGTAAAACGACTCCTGCTCATTGGTATGATCCCCATCCACCAATGTCTTCTTGCCGTCTTTGCGTCTTTGCGTGATTACATTCCTGCCGTTTAGGCTCGGCCCCCTCCTGTTCCATTTTCTGCCTGCTCCGCGGCCTTGGCAATGCCGCCCGTGTGTGGAAAGGCTAAAGTCTAAAGGCTAAGGTCTGGCTCAAAAACAGAAGGATTCTCTGCAATTGATCACATTTTTCGTGGCGTCTTGGCGTGAGAAAATTGTGTTTTCCCCTGTTCTGCCCCCCTCTCCGCGGCTCCGCGTGAACCCTTTCCCCGCCCGGTGCGGAGACCGGGCCTACAACGCTGAGATCCTGGTGTTTTGCTCAGCTACAGACTCCGGAACTTCAGCCTTTAGCCCTTAGCCTTCAGCCTTTCCTATCTCACCCGTAGATGCGGTTGAGGCGTTTCTGGTCGAAGGCCAGGCGCTGAACGGGAGTCATGTGGGCGAAATCGGGTTTGCCATCAGACAGCACAGGCCAAGCGGACTCTCCGGCTTGCCGGGGCGCGCTCACTGCCGGCGCCGCGGCTTCCTGCCCTGTTCCTGAGGGCTTCACAGGCTGCGAAGCTAATGGATTGTTTGTCACACTCACCCGAGTGGTCGGTGAGCCTCCGTAGCTCATGGCCTGGTCGGTGAGTTCGAGATCTTTCTCCAGGGACAGCTTTGGTTTAATCCCCTTAACCTGTAAAACGCCGTGGTACGCTCGCACGGCTTCTTCAGGGGAGATCTTGCCGTCCGTAATCAAACGCAGCATTTCAATGAATGCGAGCTGATGTTCGGCGTTGTTGATCTTGCGCCCGAACAGAGCCACGCGGGCACCGTACTTCTGGGCATCATGAATCAGCCGAAAGGCATCGTATGTTGTCCCGGCGCTGCCGCCTAAAACGCCCACTACGAGTTTGGGGTCATATTGTGCAAGCTCCTCCATGGCCCGGGGACCGTGGTAAGCAATCTTCAGAAACACCGGGCGCCCTGACTCAGGCACCCCTGCCAATGTCCTGAGAATGCTATCATTAATGAACTCGCCAAGCTTCTCAGGCGGGATGCCGCTGTCCACGTTAGGATCAAACACTTCCAGGAAGTACCTGAACCTCTTTCGCTCGGCTTCTTCTCGAAAGGCTTTGTATGCCAGCAGAGTCTCGCGATCCTGCTCTAATTCGTTAACGAAAGTAACAGAGTAAAGCCCCAGATTGGCTCCGGGGAAATCCTCCGTGCTTCGGTCACATTCCACCTTGCCGCACTGGATGTAATCAATCGACGCACTACGAAACGGCTGTGCGGGCTCGCGCGTGTAACAACCATGCCGCACCGCCCACACATCCGTGGTGTCGTTGGCACGCGCAGCCGGGGTCACGTATGAGTTTCTGAACAATCCTTCCTGGATCGTCAGCGTCTCGTTCACGTGGGCCGACATCAGCATGATGTCGATCAGACCCTGGTGCACCACTTCACGGATGATATCTAGAAACTCGGGCAGATTGCGGTAGCCAAACTCCTCGCGATTCCAAACCTCCGGTGAAAAGCGGGCTGGACGCTCGCCTCGCCTCGAAAGGTAGGATCGCAGCCCCGTGGCACGCACACCGAACGCCATGTCCGCATCCTTGGCATCAGCGATCACAAAATCCCGGCATCCGGGGTTTGATCGAATCTGAACCAGTTTGCGATCCAGCGATTTCAGAATGGCGCCTTGCATGATGGGGTTTAGCAGTGGCTAAGCTTTGACCTTTTGAAGAGTCTCTTTGAGCGCGCGGGCGGATTGCTGCAAGCCCATCTGTTCCTTGGGCCAAAGCTTGATTTCGACGTGTTTCTCCACGCCCTTGCGACTCACAACTGACGGAACACTCAGGCAGACGCCATCGATTCCGTAAGCTCCCTGGATCAGTGATGAAACAGGCAGAAGACACTTCTTATTCAGCAGCACAGCGTGCACTACATCGCGGATGGCGATCGCCACCGCCCAACCCGCACCGCCCTTGCGCTTGATCACTTCTGCTCCGCTGCCTTTGGTGCGCTCAAACACTGCATTCTGGAAAGAAGGCGAGCATTCAGGCAGCCCTGCAAGGGGCAAGCCGTTGACCGACGCGCTCGACCAGATCGGTAACATTGAATCACCGTGCTCCCCGAGAATGAGGGCCTTGACCTGTGTGGGCGCCAGTTTCAGCTCATCAGCGATGAAGGAGCTGAACCGGGAACTGTCCAGCATGGTTCCCAGGCCATACACCTGTTGCCAGGGCAAGCCGAGTCGCTGCACGGCCAATTGCGTCAGGATATCCACTGGGTTCGACACCACGAACACATGGGCATCTTTGCGCAAGCCGGCGGACTTGATGCTTTCCAGGATCTGAACGAAAAGAGCCACGTTGCGGTTGATCAGGTCGAGCCGTGATTCGTCCGGTTTGCGCCGGAGGCCCGCGGTGATCAGGAACATATCGGAATCGGCCGCCCGGGCGTAATCGCCAGAGTAGATTTTCTGGTCACCGGCAAAAGCTGAGCCGTGAAGCAGGTCCAGCGCTTCGCCATCGGCCATGTCTTTATTCGCGTCCAGGATCTGAATCTCGGAAACCAGGCCGGCACATTGCAGAGCAAAAGCTGCGCAAGATCCGACCCGACCGCCACCGCCAATCACAGTTACTTTCATGAAAGATGAGGGTTACTTGAGCTTGGACAAAATTTCGCCGGTGATCGCCTGGACGAGAGCCTCGGCCTGCGGATCAGCGGATGCCGGGCGATCGCCGTCTGCCTTCGGCGGCACCACGCAAGAAACTCCAGGACCCCATTCGCTGTTATCGCACAATTCGCATTCCTTGAGTCCGTAGCGCGGGTCGGGAATCCCCAGGCTCTGCTTGATCTTCAGCAGATCCTTAAGCTGATCGGGGGTCATCGTATTGACCGGTTTCCCCAACTGCGAGGCCACCAGAACGGTGCGGCAGTAGGCTTCCAGAATCTCCATCTTCCAGTAAGCGTCTTCCACGCTTTGATGGCTCCAGGACACCACGCCATGGTTGGCCATGAGAATCGTGTTATGTTTGTCCACCAGGTCGGCAACGAGTTTGCCCATTTCGGGCGTGCCCGGCGTGCGATAGGGCGCGAGCGCGACCGAGGAGAACACTTCGTACTCGGGAATCATGCATGTGGGCGGCTCCACGCCCGCAACAGCGAAACCAGTGCTGTATGGCGGATGGCAATGCACAGTGGCGAAGGCGCGCGGCTGGCGCTTCATGATCTGCAAGTGCATCAGGATCTCGCTGGTGCGCTTCTTGGTCCCGGCAAGCTGATTGCCCTCCATGTCCACGAGGCACAAGTCAGAAGGCTTCATGAAGCCTTTGGAGATAAGGGTAGGAGTGCATAGCACCAGGTCCTCTGCGACCTTGATCCCTATGTTGCCGCCGTTGCCGTCCACATAGGCGCGCTGCCACATGCGCCGGCCTACGTCGCAAATCTGCTCCTTGTAATCGTTCAGGGCCGCGGAGTTGAAGAACGCCTCAATGTCCGCCTTGGAACTGCGCGAGGTCACCGGGCCGGACGGCTTGGCAGCATTGCTGGAGGAGACAGCAGCGGAACCTGCACCGTATCGTGTGGGCTCAAAATCGCGCAGAAAATCCCTGGCTGATGGAGTCAGGATCGCGCCTTCCGGAATGCTCCGGACATCTTTGCCGGCGCGCACCATATCTTCCAAGTCCCGCAAACTAATCAGTTGTTTCATGATTTAAAAGGATTGTACAAAACTTCATCAACCAGCACGGCGCTCACGGCATCGATCGGGATTGGCGGGTCGAACGGCTGTGCCGCCTCGCGTCCCTCAGAAAAGCCAATGGTCTGCCCAACGCCTGCCCCAAGATCATCGTAAACGACCAAGGACGGATCTTTGCTCATCCCGGGCGGAGTTTCTTTGCCCGTTTGAAAATGGTCCCGTGTAAAAGGACTGACCAGAAGCCAGCGTCCGCCTTTTAAGGAAGGCGTCGCCACGCTTAGAGTTACTCGTCCGATTACAGTGCCCAATCTCATCTATTCAAAATCCTAGACCCGAACTCCCGGCTCTTTCTCGTCAACAATTCCCGTGATAATCCAGCGCACCGGGCTGCGCTCGTGACCCACCGCTTTGCGGGCGGCTGAGCCGTCGGAGGAAATAATCACCTGCTGGTGCATTCCCGCTCCCAGCGGGTCGATCGCCAACTGAGGGGTGCCTTCAGGATCTCCGATCGTCCCGATAGGCTGACAAATCACCAGGCGCCAGCCTTCCAGGCTTTGATGCCTGCGCACCGCAATCACAGTCCCTTCAACACGGGCGAGCAGCATCCAGGTTTTTCCTCAGTAAATCCGCAGGTTATCCACCATCACGCAACGGCGCACCCGTGTGAACGTCTTGGGATTGGTAATGCCCTCGCCGGTGGGCGTTGCGATTGAAAAGCTCAAGTAACCTTCGCCGCCCAACCCGAGACCAGCCATGCTCGGGCCGTTCTTCACAAATAACGTAGTATCCAAAGCCCGCGCCATGGCGGTCATGTGTTCCACGTCGTGAGAGTGAATGATGGCGGTGTGCCGATAAGCATGCTCCGCGACAACAGAGGCCTCTATGCCTTCTTCGACACTCTTGACCCGCACGATCGGCAGGAACGGCATCATCTGTTCCTCTTTGACGAACACATGGTCCTTGTCGGTTTCGGCAAAGAGCAAATCTGTTTTCTCCGGCACGGAGAGACCCGCGGCTTTCGCAAGCACTGCCGCGTCTTTTCCGATGAGTGCCCGGTTCAGCACAGGTTCAGGACAACCGGCGCCGTGGCCCTCCTTGAACGTAAAAGTTTCCTTGGTCAACCGGTCAAGCTGGCTGCTGTTAAGCCGCACCGCGCCGGCCTTTTCCATCTGCGCCATCAATTCATCCGCAACCGTATCGAGAACGAAGACCTCTTTCTCACCGATGCAGAGGAGATTGTTATCATAAGCTGCGCCCGAAACGATTGCCTTTGCCGCGCGCTGCATGCACGCGGTGTCATCCACCAGCACCGGCGGATTGCCGGGTCCCGCACAGATCGCTCTCTTGCCGGTTGCCATGGCGGCTTTCACCACCGCCGGCCCACCGGTAACGCACAACAACCGGACTGCTTCATGCGCGCAAAGGCCTTTGAAGGAATCCAGTGACGGCTTTTCGATGATCGTGATCAGATTCTGAATACCGACTTCGCGCTCGATTGCCTTGTTATATTCGCGAACAGCGACAGCGGCACAACGGGCTGCGCCAGGGTGGGCGTTGAACACCACGGAGTTCCCCGCCGCCACCATGTTAATGATATTGCCGCTGAGCGTGGGGATCGAGTGCGTTGAGGGCGTAATCGCTCCTACGACTCCAAAAGGTGTGTATTCTTCAAGGGTGATCCCGTGATCGCCGCTGCGGCCATAGGGGTTCAGCCACTCCACGCCGGGAACCAATTTGATGATCTTGAGCTTCTCGATTTTGTGATCCAGGCGCCCGATCTTCGTCTCTTCGAGCTCAATCCGGCCCCATTCCTCAGCATTGGCCTCTGCCAGCGCCTTGACGATCTCCACCACTTTAGCACGCCCGGCTACGCCCTTCTTCCGGAGCTGAAGAAACGCTTCCTGTGCCGCGTCGCAAGCCTCTTCCGCGGTTGCGAACACGCCGTAATTGCTGGCAGCAAAACGGCGGGCGCTGCATCCACAGGACGAACTGGGGGCGGTTGCATTTCCATTGCCATTGGCCGGAACAGCGGTCTTGGCTTCCAACCGCGACAACACTTCGGCAACGACGTCGCGGATCAACGATTCATTTACGGCACTCATTTCCAGCTAAGGCTTAAACAACTTTGGCGTTATAGATTTCACGGCCCAACACATCCACGGTATCGACGATTCCAATAATCACCGCATCCACGGGGGCCTCTTTCAGGTTCGGCGCCAGACGGGCCGAACTGCCCTGACAAAACAGAACGAGTTCACCCACTCCGGCCCCGACACTGTCCACGGCGACAATCGTATTGGCACCCGGACGAAACTTGCCGGGATCTTTGTCGTCCACCAATTGGGGACGGAGCAGCAGCAGCTTGCGCCCTCCCATGGAGGGATCTTTTTTGGTGGCTACCACCGAGCCTTCAACGCGCGCCAGGAACATAGTTTTTGGGCGTGAACCAGGCCGCAACAGCGGCGAGCATTCACGCAGTTCCAGTGTTACTTGGCGGCCTTCTTCGGCAGCACAGCCTCGACGTCCGAATGAGGGCGGGCGATCACATGCACACTGACCACTTCGCCTTTGATGGCCTTGATGGCTTGCGCCCCGGCATCCGTTGCCGCTTTGACAGCCGCCACGTCACCGACAACCACGGCAGTCACCAGCGCATTGCCGACCTGCATCATTGGTCCAGCCAGTTCGACGTTCGCCGACTTCAGCATGGCGTCCGTACCTTCCACCAGGGCCACGAGGCCGCGGGTTTCAATCATTCCAATTGCTTGAGCCATAATCTTTGTTCTTTCTGTATCCGATTAAAAACTGTGTTGTCCGTCTCTCTGTTCTACTTAAAACGAATGCCGCGGGCTCCGAATTCCTATTTCTCCAGGAATCGCTTCACCTCGCGTGCCACCACCAACTCTTCGTTGGCAGGAATTACAAAAACCTTAACCTTGGAAGCGGGCGAACTGATAGTGGCTTCGACCGCACGCACACTTTGATTCCCCGCCTGGTCGAGCAGGATTCCCAAACCATCCAGGCGCGCACAGACTGCCTGGCGCAGGGCTGCGTTGTTCTCGCCAATCCCCGCTGTAAAAACCAGGGCGTCGAGCCCATTGAGTTCCAAGTAAAAAGCGCCTATCCAATGGCGAGCCTGCTGCACGAGGACATCGAGTGCCAATTGTGCCCGCGCGTTGCCCAGTTTGGCTTGACTCTCAATGTCACGAACATCGTTGTAGCCGCCGGACAAAGCCTTCAAGCCGGATTCACGGCACAGCGCTTTCTCGGCTTGATCGAGTGTCAGCCCTTTGCTCCTCATCATGAAGGGAACTGCGAACGAGTCCAGGTCCCCTACCCTGTTGTTCTGTGGCAGTCCCGATTGCGGGCTCAGCCCCATGCTGGTGCCGATGGCGATTCCATCGCGAATGCCAGTGATGGATGAGCTCCCGCCCAGGTGGCATGAGATCACGCGCAGATCCGGCTCACGATGCGGAGTCTTGCCTCCATCCACATACAAGCGCCGTGCTCGTTCCGCTACGCCGGAGCGTCCGAGCAATTCAGCGGAGCGTTCGGCGATGAATTTGTGGCTGGCACCGTGGAAGCCCCATCGGCGCACCCCGGCGTCATGCCATTCATCCGGCACGGCGTAACGGGTGGCAGCCTCTGGCATCCACTGGTAGAAGGCGGTTTCGAACAACCCTACCAGGGGCACCCCGGGCATCCGCTGAGCGAACAGGCGTATGCCCGAAATGTAAGGCGGGTTATGGGCCGGCGCGATCCCGTTGAAAGCCTCCATGGCGCGCACAACGGATTCGTCCAATCGGACGCAGCCGTTAACGCCTTTAGCCATGATGGTCTTGAAGCCAACCGCTGCGAGATCCTGCTCACCTGCTATTGCCCCAGCGGCCTGCAACTGCGCCAGGCAGTCATCGATCGCTTTCGGGTAATCCGTGACGCGCTCGAATCCGCCTTTATGCAGGAGACGCTCCGTGCCAGAGACGAATTCGTACAATCGCCACTTCAGCGAGGTGGACCCCAGGTTGGCAACCAGGATTTTCATTGCGCCAGCCAGCTTCTCAAATCAGCCCTGCTGCAGCCACTTGCCCAAAGTCGCCAAACCTTCGTGCGGACGAGGAATCACTTGCACGCTAACCACCTGGCCTACTTGCGAGGCAGCGGCAGCTCCGGCATCGGTGGCGGCTTTGACCGCAGCCACGTCGCCCCGGAAGAATGCGGTGACGTATCCGCTGCCGATCTTTTCCCAACCGACCAGCGTCACGTTCGCGGACTTCAGCGCGGCGTCACACGCCTCGAGCAGCGCGCAGAGTCCTTTGCATTCGATCATTCCAATTGCTTGTTGAACCATAATAAATCCTTTTCGAGAATCAGTTCAGACCAATGTTACTTGGGCTTGTTGTTGGCCTCTCCTAAAAATGACTTCAGCAAATCGTCATGGGGACGAGCCAGAATGTGGGAACTGACCAGTTCGCCCACTTTGGATGCGGCGCGAGCACCGGCATCCACGGCCGCTTTCACGCTGCCCACGTCTCCTTTGCACAACACGGTAATCAACCCACCGCCAATCGGGATGGTCTTTACCAGATGCACGTTTGCTGCTTTAACCATGGCATCGCTGGCTTCTATGCTGCCTACGTAGCCCTTCGTTTCGATCATTCCTAATGCGTCGCTCATATTTATTTAAGTTTTGCCCGAAATCTCTTTTCTAACGTAAATCACTTCGCCAATTCACATGGCGTATTGGGACGCAGACTGCATGCGTTCCCCTCGTCTGTGTCGATATGAACCTCCAGCTTGAAGCTCGGATCAACCCTCACCAGCATCTTCTCAAGCGTGATCGCACAGGGACCGCCAATCTTCAGCTTCATGGAATCGCCCGCTTTGACTCCGTAGTAATCTGCATCCATTGGCGACATATGCACATGGGGCAAGGCGCGAATGACACCTTCACGCATCTCAAAGAAACCAGCCGGCCCCATCAACATGCATCCCAGCGTACCCTTGATGTCTCCTGAAAGTCTCAGTGGCAAATCAAAGCCCAGCGCCACACCGTCGGTGAGAGCCAACTCCACCTGGTTCAAAGTCCGGCACGGCCCAAGGATACGCAGATTGGAAATGACCCGGCTGCGGGGCCCAATTAAAGTGAGGGTTTCCTTTGCGGCAAACTGCCCGTCCTGGTAGAGCCACTTGTGAACGGTTAGTTGGCGGCCCTTTCCAAATAGAGCTTCAACCGCTTCTTGCGTCAGATGACAATGACGCGCGCTCACGTTCACCACTAGTGGATTAGGGGCTTTGCCATGAGCCGGCAGCGGTTTGCCCAACCGTTGATAGACGGCCTGACGAACCAAATGCTCAACTACAGCCCGATGCGGTAACGTGACTGCCATAACGCGCAACATTCTGATGCTTTTTGAAAGAATGTCAATAAGATCTTGCAAAATCTTCCAAAATCTTCCAAAGTTAATGCCAGCATGCAGCCAGAAGAGCGACAGCATAGAATCAGTGAGTATCTCCAGTCGGTCGAGTTTGCGTCGCTAGAGGAGATCGCCAAACACGTGGATGCTTCTGTATCAACGGTTCGGAGGGATCTCTCTATTCTGGAGGCGGGCGGCAATTTCCAGCGAACCCACGGAGGGGCTCGCGTCGTGGTCCCGCGGTCGGACGAGTTTACCTTTACGTCTCGCGACACGCATCAACTGGCAGAAAAAGAGGCCATTGGCCGGGCGTGCGCCGACCTGATAGGACCAAATCAGAGCGTTATCATGGATGCGGGCACTACTGTGTACCATGTCGCACGGTATCTCGAATCGAAGAGTCCCCAGATCATTACGAACTCACTTCCTGTAGCAAACCTCTTCGCATCAGCGAATCGATTGGAGGTCGTTGTTTCAGGGGGCGTCATTTACCCAAGGCTTGGGGTTTTAGTAGGACCCTTTGCGGTCGAAACATTCTCAAAGATCCACGCGGATGTGGCTGTGATGAGCGCGGGGGGCATCACCGAAGAAGGCCTAAGTAATTCTCACGGATTATTGATCGACATCCAGCGTGCGATGATTCAGGCAGCGCGGAAGCTCATTTTCTGCATCGATTCCACGAAGTTCGGTCGGCAATCCGTGGTTACGCTATGCGGGCTGGACGTGATCGATGTGGTTATCACCGATAGCGGCGCTCCTGCGGAGTTGATCACGGCCTTGCGCCACAAAGGAATCGAAGTGATCGTGGCCCCCGTATCTGCGGAAGGCTCCCCCCAAGCGGACGCCCGCTAAACTGAAGCGCCGAGATGTGAAGGCAAGAATCTGAACTCCCAACGTCAAGGAACAATATGAACCTATCCCAACCTGCCAGATCAATTTTTCCATTCAAAATGCTCATCCTCACCTTTCTCGGATGCGCCCTGCCCCTCCTCGCTGCCGATCTTGAACCCAAGGCGCTGCGCTGTGAGTACCTTAAAAACCCACTCGGCATTGATATTTCCGAACCCCGCCTGAGCTGGAAGCTTGATGCCGATTCCCGAGGCCAGCGGCAAACGGGCTTCCAGATTTTAGTGGCCTCACGCCCGCAGTTGCTCAAGCCCGGCAACGCTGATCTGTGGGACTCAGGCAAGCGTAACAGTGACCAAACCATTCAAATCGCTTACCAGGGCCGCCGGTTGGAGTCACGTCAGCACGCTTATTGGAAGGTGCGCGTGTGGGATGCAGAAGGTGACGCATCAGACTGGAGCGAAACGGCGTCGTGGTCGATGGGCCTCCTCGTACCGGAAGACTGGAAAGCGGATTACATCAGTTACCGGGATACGACCCCCGTGCACAAGAAGAAGGATCTGTTTCTGCCGGCTGCCCGGCAGTATCGAAAAGAATTCACAGCTAACAAGCGCGTAACGCGAGCAACCATCTACGCAACCGCGTTGGGCATTTACGAACTGCACCTAAACGGCAACCGGGTGGGTGACGCTTTTTTTGCGCCGGGCTGGACCGACTATCACAAGCGCGCCTATTACTGGACCTATGATGTGACCCACCAGGTCCGCTCGGGCTCGAACGCATTGGGAGCATGGGTGGCGGACGGTTGGTACTCAGGATACCTCGGTTTTGGACTGCTCACCGGGATCGGCACTGAAAAGATCGGCCGCTATACCTATGGCAAAACCCCAGCCTTCATGGCTCAACTCGAAATCGAGTATAGCGATGGAACGCGCGAACGGGTGGTCACGGACAAATCGTGGAAAGTGACAGGCAGCGGGCCGATTCAAGAGGCTGACTTCCTGATGGGTGAATACTACGACGCTCGGAAGGAAATGCCGGGCTGGTCTTCGCCCGGCTTCAATGACAGTGCATGGGAAACCGCGATCTCAGCAGAGGACAACGGCCATCCCATGGCGAATTTTTACGAATGGAACACTCCCGAGAAAGGCGAAAAGCACCAAGTAAAAGGGCATCCCGTCGATCTAGGATTCAAACGCCCCGAGAAGCTGGAATCCTTCCCCGGAGTGCCGGTGCGAGCTATCGAGGAAATCAAACCCATCGAGTTCACCAACCCGACCAACGGGGTTTATATCTTCAACCTCGGCCAGAATTTCGCCGGAGTGATCCGGCTGAATGTGAAAGGTCCGGCCGGTACAATCGTGAAGCTTCGCTACGGTGAAATGCTTCATCCGGATGGACGGCTGATGACGGAAAACCTGCGCAAGGCCCGCTGCATCGATCACTATGTGTTGCGGGGAGATCCTAAAGGCGAGACCTATACGCCACGATTCACCTTCCATGGTTTTCAATATGTGGAGCTCAGCGGATTGGCACAGGCCCCAACACTGGATGATCTCACAGGGATCGTGCTGCATTCGGACACTCCATTGGCAAGCGGTTTTGAATGCTCTGATCCCATGGTGAATCGATTGTTCAAGAACATCGTTTGGACCCAGCGCGCCAACTTTCTAGATCTGCCTACGGATTGTCCGCAGCGCGATGAACGTTTCGGCTGGACGGGCGATGCGCAGATTTATGTGCGCGCCGCGACCTACAATGCGGATGTGGCAGCTTTCTACACCAAATGGCTTCGTGAACTCATGGAATCCCAACGTCCCAGTGGCGCGTTCCCCGGGTTCGCGCCGTACCCATTTCAACACGGACTCGAATTTGGCACTGCGTGGGCGGATGCAGGTGTGATTTGTCCGTTCACAATTTTCCAGGCCTATGGGGATCGGCAGGTGATCGACAACTGCTGGGAGCCGATGCGCAAGTTCATCGAATGGCGGAAGGCAACAAGCACGAATTACCTGGGCATCTCGCATGGCAACAATTGGGGCGACTGGCTCTCGATGGGAGAGACAACGCCTCTCGACTACATCGATACGGTTTATTTTGCCTATTCCACCCGGCTGATGATGGAGATGGCCCAGGCGACCGGACGGCTCCAGGAGGCCGAGGAATACGCCCAGCTATACGGGAACGTTAAGCAAGCGTTTCAAACGAAGTATCTCAAACCAGACGGATCACTCTCCGTGGACACGCAGACAGCGTATGTCCTGGCCATCTGGATGGATTTGCTTCCCGACTCGCTCCGCTCAGCCGTCGGCAAGGTGCTTGCTGACAAGATCCGCAGCAAGGCTTCAGCGGACAACTCCGGCATCACTACCGGATTCCTCGGCACTCGGCCTTTGTTGACTGCCTTATCGGATACAGGATCGCACGATCTGGCGGTTGAACTTCTTCAAAGCCGCAAGTTTCCCTCGTGGGGTTTTGAAATCAAGAACGGTGCAACGACGATTTGGGAGCGCTGGAACAGCTACACGAAAGAGAAGGGATTCGGCGGCCCGCAAAATGCCCAAATGAACTCGTTCTCGCATTACTCATTCGGCGCGGTGGTTGAATGGATGCTGGGACGGCTTGCAGGCATTGAACCGGTGGCACCCGGCTGGCGTGAAATCATTATCCGGCCCACCCCTCCGTCGGCAAATTCCAACGCGGAGGTGCAGCCCATTAGCTTTGTGCGGGCACACTATGATTCGATTCAAGGCCGCATTGCGTCCGAGTGGCGGCGGGAAGCAGGAAAGTTTGAATTGAACGTCACCATTCCGCCAAACACACATGCCACTGTTTATCTTCCATGCGCGTCGGCCGAATCGATCAGAGAGTCGGGAAGATCATTGGATACACGGTACGTTCGGTTGCTGCGTTTTGAGAGTGGGTGCGCGGTCTTGGCGGTGGAACCGGGTGAATATCGGTTTGACGCCTCATATTTCTAAATGACTTTGATTGTCTTTAAAACGCCACGTAATTAGAATTACGTATATCACCCCATATCTATCCCAGGAGAGACGCGATATAGTCGGCTTGGAATGACTACCCGCTTCAAGGAGGGGCGGGACTGCGAGTTGTTGTTGTGGTAAGCGGCGGCCGAGTCCTCGGTCGCCGCTGCCTTATTCAGGGTTCGGGCAGAAATCCCGGGCAAGCAGCAGATTCAGCGAGTGCATCAATTGGCTCAACTCCCCGGCTGCCTGGGCTTGATCATCCTCCAACTCTCCACGTTCTCCTGCAGCCATGACACGTCGGAACCGCGTTGCGAGTGGATTACCGACGCGAACCTCGCCACATTGCTGAAGCAGCGCTTCTATCTGCGCAACGATCTTCTTCACCTTCCGAATCGTTCGCAGTGCTTTTTCCCGCGTGACGGTTCCTTGCGCTACGTTCTGCAGAAGCACGCATTCGAACTCGCGGCAGTAACGGGGACGTTCGCAATAGATCGAACATTTCCCTCCAATGAGAGCCTTGCAAGGCTGCGCAAATTGATACGGGGCGTGCGTTGAGTCTCCCTTCGCCCGCTTGATTGGAAGCAACTCGCGCAATCGGTTTGCGTCATCGTCAGCATGCAGGCGCAGGCGCGCAAAGATGACACCATTGCAGCACATGCCGCATTCGAGGCAGAGAGAAAGGCTGCCGGTTACGGGGTTAGCCATGAGTCGCGCAGCCGGTAGTTATGACGAATATTGTCCAAGGTGACAGCATGCTAACCAGCCGGAGGTTCCCTGACAAGAAGTGTGAAGAACCTGCGTTTGCCCCGGGTGTGGTTAGAAGTGGGTGAGGCTCGTAACTCCTATAAGGTTGGCGATTAGAGTTTTGCCTGAGCGCACCTGCGCAGCCTTGTAGCCCCGAAGTGGGCGTCCGCAGCTAGCCCAGCACGGCAGTGCTGGGAATATGGGTCGAAATGAGTCGTAGAAGCCCCGCAGGGGCGGCCGACTATGCATCATTCAGGAAGATAAGCGTCGTCAAACGGGCGTCCTTGCCGGGACTTGATGGATCTAAACGGCGCGCGATACCCAGCACTGCCGTGCCGGGCTATTCGCGGTCGCCCCTGTTCAGGGGCTTCGAAGCGGACGAACTCGGTTACCTGTCCGGCACCGGACACAACTCAGCATCCCTCACCCACTTTTAACCACACCAGTTTGCCCCCGAGTTGGGAAAGGATGAACAGGATGAACAGGATGAACAGGATGAACAGGATGAATGGAAGACGGGAGTGAGGTTGTAGGAAGCAATGTGGTTTGGAAGGAGGACAGCGATGGGTGGCTAATACGTAATGAATGTCCGGATTAGCAAAGTCTGGTTTCAGCAGTCGAAAGCGTCACACGTTTGCTTTTGATGCCTTCGCTCGCGATAGAAACGCCCTAGCATCCGACGATGTACGTGGCAATTCCGTACTGTTGGTAACCTCCAGGCTTAAAATAGAAAAGTTCCTGGTGGTTCTGGTTTGCGCCTTTGCGGTGCAAACCAGAACCACCAGGAATGACATTAAGTAGAACGCGCGGTTACCAACAGTACGGATTCCTGTTCGGTCGGCATTCCTGCATTCGGATGGCAGCACCAACGCCTCAGCCGTGCTGGATACACTCCTCCATCATGCAGAAACCGTCCTGATCGAAGGCCCAAGCTATCGAATGAACGACCAGGATGAGCCTAAAGACTGACAGGGCAGGAATCCCAAACCCAGCCGCCACTTCTCCGTGGCGGTCTCGTCATTACCAGAAACCACAATACTTTCAAACCGGCGCTTTTGCCGTCCACAGTGATTACCGAATGCCACTAGCGTGCGGTGACACTTTAGATCTGTACTGTCTGTAGAAAAGGCCCCAAAAAGGAATTACTCCCGGTTCATCGGGTTGGCGCTCCTCGGCGCCAACCCGATGAACCGGGGCAGAATCAAAAGGGGGCGGTGGCTACAGACAATACTGACTTCGGTTCGTACAACATGCCTGCATTTGAATCTCAGCACCCCGCAAGAGCGCTGGGTGTGATTCTGAAACTGACAAAGTCTAATCAGGACTTGTCCGGGGCGACCGCAGATAGCCCGGCACGGGAGCGCTGGGTATCGCGCGCCATTTGGATCAATAAGGCTCCGGCAGGGACGATCTGCCAACTCTCGATTGTCAAGCCCACCACCGCGGGTGACTGAGCCGGCTCACACGCAGCCCGGAATAGAAGCGCGCGCTTGCATCAATTCGATGTGATCGCTGTGTGCATCGATTTTCATGTATGAAACTTTTTTGAAAAAAAGTGATGAAACATTTGCATCGCAGCACAAGTCTTTGTTAGTGTGCGGCTATCCCGTAGTACAACAACTATGAAGCCCGAAGAAAAAGAAAAGAATTTTCCCAAGCTTCACAATGCTATGTGGCCTGGGTTGGTGGGCAAAGGAAGTCCAGGCGCCGAACCTTGCATTGACCTGGACACCATGCTCTCACTCACCGCTAAAGCGCGAGTAAATGGCGCCGGGTTCGACGGTGTTGACCTCTTCCTCTTTGACCCGCATCTCAGCATCGATGCAGACCAGGACACAGTGCGCCGCCTGGCGGACAAGATCTCAGGGCTCAATCTGGAAATTGGATCTTTGGTTGCTCCTGTGTGGCCGCCGACAGGTGGCGGATCAGCCATGGGCGGAGCAAAAGAGCGTGAGAATTTTTTGAATCAAGTCCGGAAGGCGTGCGTGATCGGCAAGCAGTTTCGGGAGATCGGCATTCGTCCTTCCGGTATTATCCGGATTGATTCAGCGTGCGGCGTATCGGATTGGTCCAAAGATCCCGAAGCAAATCAGAAGCGGATCATTGAAACATTCGGCGAGGCATGTGTTATCGCCCGGGACCATGGCGAGCGCCTGGCTGCCGAAGGTGAAATATGCTGGGGCGGCATGCATAGTTGGAAGCGGATGCTCCAGATACTTGAAGGGGTTAACCAACCGCAGACGCTCGGATTTCAGGCCGACATGGCTCATACTCTTCTTTATCTGCTCGGCTTCAATGCGCCAGAGGATGCTGTGCTGCCAGCAGATTGGGGCTGGGATGATCCCGTTGCTTTTGATGAAGCCCTCGCCCGGCTGGCGAATGCACTACGCCCATGGACGATCGATTTTCACGTCGCACAGAACGATGCGACAGTCTTCGGCTCAGGCACACACGATAAGACGGGCCACCATTGTTTACCCTATGATCCCAAGGGCAAGCTGGATGTAGCCCGCCATGCCGGATTCTGGCTTCGGGACCAGAAGGGCGTGGTTACGCGAGAGTGCCGTCATATTTGCTGGGATGGTTGCATGTTTCCCAACCAGGTGATGCTCAAACAGGAAACGTGGAATGACGTGCTCCGGACCATGTTGCTCGTACGCGAGCACCACGGCTGGGCGGCGGAAGACGAATCCCCTGCCTCGCCGAAACAGAATTTCCGGGAGCAAGTCCAGTAACAAAAAGCCCCCGGAAGAACCAGAAAAAACCTATGCCAACAAAAGCAAAAGCCAAAGCTGCCAAATCCAAAGCCCCCGCTAAGAAAAAAGCTGGGAAGAAGAAGTAAGGCAGTCCGTTCCCTATTGGGAACACTCGCTTGCAAGGTGCAGTTTGCGCCTTGGCGCAAACTGCCCTTGTCGGCAGTTGAGCCACACTGAGGATGCGGCTGGGCAACGTGTCTTCGTTACTCAGCAAAGCCCTGATCGACGGTAGTGCGGCCCGTAGCGGAATGATCTTCGCAAGATTCCGAGCTTGATTGTATTATCCCAGGCTCGTTCTTACCTGAAACATCGGCGAAGCTACTTCCCCTTACCCTGACAGGAAGAAGTGTATCAGGGCTTAAGTGGAAGTCTGCGCATTCTGCGAAAACCCAAGACAGCTAATCCCAAGAATGCCAAGTGTGAGGGTTCCGGGATGGGAACCGGGGTGGCGTTGATCGTGAAAGTGTACACCTGCGTAGTGGGTCTTGGGGTCCAGGATGAGCCATCGCTCGAGTTCATAAAGCCATCATTGTAAGTCGCCTGTCCTGTCGGGACCAGGCTAGGTTGGCTTCGATACCAGAGAACCTCTGCATCCGTCTCGCACCGCGCAACGACCCAATACGTTGCTTCCTCGACAAGATTGAAACTCACACTCGGCAGAAAAGCAAAATCCTGAGCCATTGCGCCGCCTGGAGTCGGACGTGCAAAAGACAGCAGGACGGTCGATGCCGGGGTGCCTCCGCTATCCCCCCGCAGTTCCAGAACGGGCAAGGCTGGCGAATTATAGTTTAAGCGCAGAACGATGTTATCCAGGCTGAACGCACTGGTTTGAGGCATGGTGAAGGAAAACGCGCGCCAGGATGTGCTGCTGACACTCGTATAAAAGGCGTCCGTGGCGCCTTGATGGTTACCCAACAGCACTTCAGCACTGGTGCTTTCCACGCCACAACCGATTAGGACTGCGAGGAAACCTGCCAACCCGATTCGATCCACATTCATGTTCCAGAGAGCTCCGTTGTTGTCCTCGCGAGCGTACTTGTTCAAGAACGTGAAGGTCAAGGTAAGACACGGGACGCGCTCGTTCCTCGCGCTGCTACGGGCTTATCGCTGGCATTCCTTCGGGATTCACCTGACCAAAACCCGTTGGCGCCTGCCATCCGTCAACGCCCAGGACCGTGATCTCAGCCTTGGGCCTCTCGCTACGTCGGTGTTGCCAAGCCAGCCTTCCTACCTCAGAGTATCCCCGATGAATAAACGGTTTTATATCACAACCGCGATTGATTACGTGAATGGGCATCCCCATCTGGGTCATGCCTATGAGAAAGTCATTGCCGATGTGATCGCCCGGTCACGGCGGAGCATGGAGCAAGATACATTTTTCCTGACCGGTCTGGACGAGCACGGTCAAAAGGTCCAGCAAGCCGCGATGTCTGAGGGCAAACAACCTCAAGCCTACTGCGACGAACTGGCAGATAGCTGGCAGAAGTTTGTCAGCCGTCTCGGGTTGTCCAATGATGACTTCATCCGCACCACTCAACCCCGTCACAAGGAAGTCGTGCAGGCCGTTTTATCCCGGTTGTACGCCGAAGGCCATTTTTACAAGGCCGCTTACGAAGGGTTTTATTCCACAAAGGAAGAAACGTTTCTGACGGAAAAGGACAGGCTGCCTGACGGTTCCTTTGATCCTTCCTATGGCGAAGTCGTGAAGCTTCAGGAGGAAAACTATTACTTCAAGCTCAAGGATCACCAGCAATGGCTGATCGATTACATTGAGAAAAACCCGGATTTCGTCAGCCCCGATTATCGGCGCAACGAAGTGCTTGGTTTCCTGAAAAACAACACTCTCGAAGATCTGTGCATCAGCCGACCAGCATCGCGGCTCAATTGGGGAATCCCCCTTCCCTTTGATCCCCAGTACGTGACCTATGTCTGGTTCGATGCGCTTACGAATTACATCAGCGGCCCGGCAGCTCAAGGTGACCCTGGAGTCCCCGCTTTCATGCGCCCGCCAGATGTCCAGACCGGGCAATCGCTCTGGCCGGCTGACATCCATGTGATCGGCAAGGATATCCTGAAGTTTCACTCTGTCTATTGGCCGATCATGCTCAAGGCCATGGGCGCACCGTTGCCGAAGAAAATCCTGGTTCACGGCTGGTGGCAAAAGGACGACAAGAAGATGAGCAAGAGCACCGGAAACGTGGTCGATCCCATCGCCGTGATTGATGAGTGGGGCGTTGATGCCTTCCGTTTCTATGTGCTGCGCGAACTCAATATCGGGCCGGACGGGAATTGGACCGATGCAGGATTCCGCGAACGGTACTCCTCTGCACTGGCAAATGGGCTGGGAAACCTGGTCAACCGATCTCTCTCCATGCTCAAGCGCTATCGGACCGGCTTGCTCGCCAGCGTTTCGAAAGATCTGGCACAGGATGCCGAGCGAGTCATCGCCGAAACCAAGGAAGCTTTCCTGGAAAACAGGCTGCAGGACGCCTTGCTGTCTATTTGGT
The DNA here is from genome assembly GCA_942493075.1 of uncultured Verrucomicrobiota bacterium. GTDB lineage: Bacteria > Verrucomicrobiota > Verrucomicrobiia > Limisphaerales > UBA8199 > JBBQYD01. Next base: position 3,892,506 of record OW818681.1, read on the forward strand.
CTCTGATTACACGAGCGAACCAGTATGTGGACCAAACGGCCCCGTTCAAATTGGCGAAGGTCCCGGAACAAGCCGCCCGGCTGGACGAAGTGCTCTATAATCTGGCGGAAGCCTGCCGCATTATCGCGGTATTAGTCTGGCCGTTCCTCCCGGATACTGCATCGAAGATGTACCAGCAGCTTGGGCTGTCTGGCGCTCCCGACAAGATGTCCTCGGCAGCCTGGGGTGGCTTGAAGGCCGGACACCAAATCGGGGAACCACAGCCGCTGTTCCCTCGCAAGGATGTGCAGCCGGGCTAATACCGGCAGCCTCGTATGTATAATAGCCCCGCTATCCGATCAACAATTGGACGGATGCTGCGGGGCTGCTTTGTTTTAATGGCGGCAGTTCAGGTCGGCGCTGCCGATCTGGTTTTACCCGAACGCCCGCTCCATGCCCCAGGCGGAGCCGAAGTTATTGCCCGGATTTCCGGGCTTTCTCTTGCTGACCGTGAAGCGGTGCTCCTCCGGGAGATCAGCTCCGGAAATGTTCCGGATTTCCTGCGTCAGTTTGTACCTCTAACGGTCACGAAGCTGATCGATGGGCAAACCAATCAGTTGACCCTCTCAGTTGCACCGGATTACCTGGCGGTTGGGTCCGACAGTGACTACTGCCTGATGCCTCTTTCTCCAGGTGCCGCTCAGCAGATCGCTGACCTGACCAGGTGTATCCTGCCGACACCTCGAATGGTTGATGCGATTTATGAAGCTGCCCCGTTGAAGCTTGTCCCGCAGCCCATCCCCCCCAGCAGCGAGATGACGAGCCCTGCGGTTTTCAGCAATCACAACGCTCTCGTCGCAATCGAACGGAATCGGCAACGCGACCGATTCCCTCCCGGCACGCTGGTCGCGGGACATAAGAAGGATGTGGTGCTTTCTGCCAGGCTGAATTCTGTCACAAACAAGGTAGCCATTTATGGATGGCATCAAACAAACGGAGTGCCCATTCAACCCCTCTACCTTGGCCATACTTCCAAATGGGTGGACTATAGCCAATGCATCCGCCTGGTCCAGGATCAGGCAACACTAAATGGAGCGCCCTGTTCCGTTCGCCAGATTCTTTCCGACCCGATGCTGGCTTCGCTAATCAGCAATGAAGGAGAGCTGGAGAATCCACGCTATCGCACGAATGAGCCGCCGCTCAGTCCGCATCCAACCTGGGGGCCGACCAATCGATTCGGCGAGAAAGTCTGCGAGTTACGACTGGACCACGGCGTTCGGGTTCAAATCAACGCGCCCGCGAGTTACCTGAGCGAACCGACTCCCTCCGCGACTCTGGTTTTTTATGCGCTTCCCAACGGGAACTCTATTGAGCAAACACTCGGGAAGCGGCGCGGCACGAATGATCATTGGCAGTTCGATATCCAGCACGTTGCGGCGCAGATCCGTTTCGTGCGTGATGCGATACCAGGCCAACCGTTGATTCTGGCTTGCCTGGAAAATCAACTCAAAAGCTGGCCTGCCTGGCGGCGCCGGAACGGAGATAGCTACATTCCTGAGCTGTTAATGGCTGTGCAACGCTGCTTGCCCGGCACCAACCTCCAACTCGTGCTGGCGAGTCACAGCGGCGGGGGCAGCTTGCTCTTCGGTTACTTAAACACCCTGGATCGCATCCCGGCACAGGTCACAAGACTGGTTTTCCTCGATAGCAACTACGCTTACGATTCATCCCGGGCGCATGATGCGAAGATCGTTGAGTGGCTGCAGGAGTCACCGGGTGCCAACCTCTCCGTATTCGCCTATCACGATTCGATCGCTCTGCTCAATGGCACCAACTTCGTCTCTGCCGCCGGTGGCACCTGGGGACGCAGCCACGCCATGTTGAGTGATTTGGAAGGAAAGTTCGCATTCCACTCCAGGACCAATGAGGGGTTACGGGTGCATTCCTCGTTGTCAGGCAGAGTGAACTTCTTTTTGAAAGAGAACCCTGACAAGAAAATCCTGCACACGGTACAGGTCGAGCGCAACGGACTCATCCACGCACTTCTCCTGAACACACCGTTTGAGGGAAAAGGCTACGATTATTTCGGCGCGCGCGCCTATACAAAATGGATTGAGTAGCCTCTCAATCCGCTTGGGCCAGGGTAATCTCCACGATCAAATCGGCAGCTATTCTCTCAAGCGTCTGGCGAATGGAGTTCAGGTCAGCCCCAGCCGGTATGCTGAGCCTGGCGTGAGCCTTGAAAAGCGTCTCCCCCGACATGGCCGCGCTTCCGCACTCGGTTTCCAACTCTTCGAGGTTCACATCGAAATCGGCCAAGGCACCAGAGATTTGCCGAACAATGCCGGGCCGATCTTGCCCTACAAGTTCCAGATTGTAAGTCTTGGCAGGGACGGATGGAATGGGGGCAGTGTCCGGATATGCGGCGACCTTCAGGCCTCGTTCCTGCAACTCCTGGAGCGCGCGGAGCAGCCCCGCTTCCTTATCGGCTGGGAGCTGAACGCGAAGAATGCCAGCGAACTGGCCGCCCAGTCTCGCCATGCGGCTTTCCAGCCAGTTTCCCCCGTGTTCCGTGACCAGATTGGCAACGGTTTCAACCAGGCCAGGGCGATCCTGCCCGATGACGGTCATTACAAGTGCGCGCTGCATGACTATCTCCTACGCGTGGGCACAAACGAAATCAAGGCATTCATTTAGCCGCGCTTGCCACGGCGGGGCTTGGGCTCCTGGTTAACGTGCACAATCTTCGCAGGCGGGAAGCCGTTGAACCACGTCGCCGATGCACTGCTATAAGCTCCGATATTCTCCGAGTACAGAAGATCGTCTATCTGGAGGTCCGGCAGATCCTCAGACAGCGAAATCTTGTCGAGGGCGTCGCAGGTCTGTCCAAAAACAGACGAAATCTCGGTAGGCCCCTTCTTGAAGGACTTCAGATGGTATTGGCAATGGTCGAAGATGATGCCGCTGAACGTGTGATAGACACTGTCATCAACGTAGTAACAGGTTTTACCGTCGCGGACGGCTTTGCCGATAATGCGAGAGATGGCTACGGCGGCGGTAGCCACCAGAAACCGGCCGGGCTCGGCGATGATCTGGATGTCATCATCAAACAGGCGGTCGATCTCAGCATTAATGGTTCGAGCCAGTTCACTGAACGGTTTGACGTGCCGATCATACGGCGCCGGGAAACCGCCGCCAATGTCGAGAATCTTGAGGGTATGCCCACGGGACTTGGACTCGTGCATAACCGCAGCGGCCATCTCAAGCGCCTGGACAAAGTTCTGGAAATTGGTGCATTGGCTGCCAACGTGGAAACTAATTCCTTCAGCGACCAACCCCATCTTGCTTGCAGCCTGGACCAGATCCACGGCCTCGCCAGGGTCACAACCGAATTTTGAGGACAACTCAACCATTGAACCGGTGTTGGGCACGCGTAACCGGACTACGACACCGGCATGCGGGGCGAACGCCTTGATCTTCTTCAGCTCAGCCAGGTTGTCGAACGTGACCAGCGGCTTGTATTTGTCGAGCGCCACCAGGGTCTCTTTGGGTTTGGTCGGATTCGCATAGATGACCTTGTCCCAAATAAACTGCTGCTGCTCCTCGGCCGAGAGATCCTTGATGTTCTCATAAACCAGCATGAACTCAGGCAGGGAGGCAACATCGAAACTGGCCCCCGCCTGATAGAGCGTTTTAACAATGGCCGGCTCCGCGTTGGCTTTCACCGCAAAATAGGCCTGCACTCTCGGCAGGTGCTTGCGGAAGCTCGCGTAATTGCGGCGAATTTCCTCGTGATCGACCACCACTAGCGGTGTGCCATTCTCCCGCGCCAGCTTTTGCAGATCTTTAGTTGTCATGCCTCAGTTATCCGTTCCACGTAAGGTGTTTTCTTTGGGCTGGAACACAAGCAAAAATCCGCTTCCCCGTAAAAGAACCGGATGTCCTGGCCGAAGCGGGCGCATCTGGCCCGATTTGCGAAAGTACGGCAGGCTTGAATAGGAGAACTAAAATTTGGCGAACTTCAGCACCTGAACCTCTTTCCGGAACACCAACCGGATGTAGTTATTCTCGAACTGCACATCCAGAGGTGCGCGTTGCTGGAAATGTTCCCAGACCTCGCGTCCATTTTTCGGATTCAGCCTGCGGATCCTGATAAACGGCGGCTTCTCGAACCCGGTCTGAAAGGCAGTGCCCTCCAACTCCTCATCGATCGGCTCATTGGACGCCAGCGTAAATATGTATTTTCCATCGAGCCTGCTGATCGTTCCAGCCGTGTCGTTTCTCCAGAGCACTTCGCCGTTGGCAGGATTGATTTTGAGAATCACCGCCCCTGGAAGCTGAGTGACATCGATCTGGCGTGAGTATTTGATGCTTTCATGGCTGGCGGTTGTGGTGTTGATATACAACATTCCTTTCTCATCGAAGAGCATGCTGAAAATGCCGACCGTTGGCAGGCGCCAGCGGACTTTGCCGGACGACAGGTCAAACGCGCTTAACATGCCCTGGTCAGAAACAAAAAGCGTTCCACCCCGTTCGACACACGGACCTAATCCGGTGAGTTCATCCTGCTCAACTGGACCTCCTGCTACATCGTAGCTAAGCACTGCCTGCCATTTCTTTTTCAGTGATTTATCCAGGACTATGATTGATTTGCTGCTGGCCAGAACATGTACCGTCTTGAGGGGGTATAGCTGCGGCGGGCCAACGACTTCACCTGACCATGAACCTGAGCCCTCGGAAGTTTGCAGCGCAACTTCGAAGCGACTTAAGTTCTCCCTCACCGTACCTCCCCCCGCCTCTCGCTGCATTTCATTGAGCAACTCGCTGGCCGCTTCCATGCTTTGAGCGGCGGTTATGTTCCCATCCAAGGCAGGTTTGGCTGGCGCCGGTTTCATTGCGACCCGCTCGACGATGCGCGATTCCAAAAGCTTGACCGTTAGTTGAACATAGCCGTCCGGGGTCGGCACGATCAGCGGCGGCATTGAGGACTCCTGTGGACGTTGTGCGCGAGGCGCGCCCGGGCGAGGCCGCTCTGGAGCTTCGTTGAGTTCCGCCTCTATCCGTTGCTGGTTGATCGAAGCAGCGACTAAGGCAGGCAAGGCTATTTTTGCCTGGGAGGAGAGGTTCTCAACCTGCTCCGCCACCTTCTTTGGATCGAGAGGACGACGGTTGCCGTTGACAACCACCCCCGGCCCCGCCGCCACTGTCATTGCATTTCCTGCCTTGGCTCCGGAGGCAGCTCCGGCGATCTCGACGCTGCGAACTTCCCCAGTCCCTGAGTTGATTTGTTTGATCACCGGCACATCTGCTCGGTCGTCCAACCAAACAAGGTCATCACCGGCAAGGCTGATTTCCGCCCCTGCGGGTATGGAGACCTCACTTTTTGGGGCGCCGCTGGCCCAATCGAATCGAACCAGTTTATCTGTTGTTGCGACCCAAACGTTCTCCCCTTTCACGAAGAGGCGCATCGCCGCAGAGAGATACTTTTCCTTTTCTTTCTGCATTTTCTCGGCGTCAGGCATGCGCCCGACGGTATAACCCTGATCCTCTGCCTTCACCTTGGCAGCGGCCATCTCCTTCAGCTCGTCCTGCACTTCTGCGGCTAGCTTCTTTCGATCAAGCAGTTGCCGCGCCCAAACCTGCTTCCCGGATGCCATCTCGTGACGGGCCAGGGTGTCTCCGTGCAAATAAACTATTTGGTCGCTGAGCTTGCCTGCAAATGAGGTCTGTCCCGAGTAAGAGCGGTCGGAAAAGCGTGCTGAAAACACCGGGCGGGGAACACACCCAAACCAGGCATACCAGAACCAGGTTCCCAGGGCCAGGATCACCAGGGCCGCCACGCTGCCGGCACTCCAGCCCATGATCTTCCAACGGCGCGCCTCGCGAACGGATTTCTGCCCGGCAAAGACCGGGATCTCAACGCCGGTGGAACTGGCACGAGCGCGGCAAAGGGGTGAACAAACGTAACCGAACAACTCCATGCACTGCGCGCACATAGGTTTCGAGCAAACCCGGCATTGTTCAACAGCCGGTTCACGCGTGTGCTTGGCGCAGACCGCCTCCGGCTGGCTGGCCACGGTGGCCGGCACGACTCGCATGGGGGCGGCACGAACCACGGGAGCGGGAGGTGAAGGGGCGGCGCCCTGAGAGACTTCCGGGGTATGCTGCTGATGGACCAACTGGGTAACATACTCCGAAGCATCCAGGCCACAGGAGGCGCAGACAAACCTGACTGGACCGTTGATCATCTCCGGGGTGACATCGAATTCGTATTTCTTACCGCAGCTACACTGGATCTTCATAGGATTTCAAGGATTCAGCAGTTTCACAGCAGGTGTAATTGGCATGGATTGCGGGGTACGCGGGCCGATCGTCTCAACCCGTCCATCGGCAAACAGCAGGTTGCCTCCAAACGAATGGTGATTATTCCCCCGCCCTTTGCCATCGATGGAAAACACGAGCTGACCCGAGCTCTTGGCCTGGGTATTCACCTGTTGGTCGGTCAGCAATAGTCCATTCGCATTGGTGATCCACTGGCCCATATAGTAGGAATAGCTGATAGTCTGCCGGGCAAAGTTCTCCACCGGCAGGTCCTCCGGATCTTTTGCCCCTGGACAAATAAAGCTTCGCGTGGCGGATGTGTAACGAGGCACAAGCAAAGCCAGAGCAGCCGCGGAAGTCCTGGCCTCAAGGACCACCGGCGTGCGCCCCTGGTCCTCGTTAGCATAAAGCTGAACCGCGATGTAGATTTGCTGCAGGTTCTGACTGCATTTCGCCCGCAACTCGCGCTGGCGATCCCCCGAAGAGCGCCCGTAATAAAGGGCCGCCAGAATCATGAGAATCGCTGAGACACAGATCAACTCCACCAGGGAGAAACCCAAAGGCCGCTCTCTCTGGGATTGATACGGGAGACGCCCGCCCGGCGCGCAGGATTTCCGCGAGTCAGCGTTGTATCGGTGGAGCACGGCATAGATATGGCGGTGATGACAAAGGAAGGCAATCATATTTCCGAAGCGAACTGCGAAACTTTTTCGATGATTAGGCGCTTTCAATGGGAGTCTGGATGCCACAGACTCAACCAGCGTCAATACTAAGGACACCTATGGAATGGATGCTACTGGTTATACTGGCTCTAGGGCTCCCGCTGTGCCTGGCTATCTGGCTTATTGTCCGGGCGGTTTCTGCCCGCAGCCAAATCGAGAGCCTCGAACGGCGGCTGCATCTGCTCGAAACCCAATTGATTGCATTCAGAAAGGAAGCCCAGCGCACGCCGGCTGTCCCCTCGCCAGAGGTCCGGCCTCAAGCTGAACCGGCTTCTCCGCTCACAGAGCCGCCCCCCGTTGCAATCCATAAACCTGAGATCAAGTTCCAGCCGAAACCCGCACCGCTTCCTATCGAACCGGAGCCGCAGCCCATCCCTGCCCCACCTCCGATCTACGCTTCTGCTTCGCAGCCGCCGCAGCAGGAATCCAGCACACACCAATTCCCCGAAAGAGAGTTTGCTCCCACAATCAATTGGGAACAATTCATGGGGGTAAAGCTCTTTGCCTGGGTCGGAGGTCTGGCTCTATTCCTGGGTGTGGCTTTCTTTGTAAAATATTCGTTCGATAACAATCTAATTTCTCCCGAGCTGCGCGTCGCTATTGGGTTCCTGAGCGGCCTTGGCCTGCTGGCGGGCGGTGTTGTCATGTCGCGCCGCGACTATCCAGCATTGTCGCAAACCCTGTGCGCTACTGGCGTCGTAATCTTGTACGCTGTGACTTTCGCATGCCGCTCCGTTTACCATTTTGAGTTCTTTGGCCCTATCCCAACCTTCCTGCTGATGGCGCTCATCACAACCACGGCCTTTCTCCTGGCCGTGCGGCTAAATGCCATGGTGGTTGCCATTCTGGGAATGCTCGGAGGATTCCTCACACCGGCGTTGCTTGCCACAGGGCAGGATAATCCGTTTGGCTTGTTTGCCTACATCGCCCTCCTCAATTTTGGGCTGATCCTGGTAGCTCTGAACAAGCGCTGGTTCTTCCTGGCCGGACTAGCGACCCTTGGAACAGTGATCATGGAAGTCGGGTGGGCAGCATCATTTTTCGTCCGAGAACGTTATTTCGAAGGAAACAAGATCCTCATCGCCTTTGCGGTGCTGCTGACCTTTCAACTGCTTTACCTTGCAGCGTCCTGGTGGGCAAAGAAACGCCAGGAATCCACCCCTTGGTTTCAAGGTTCCTTCCTTGGTTTAACCGCCGTGGCATTAGGCTTCTCACTGTTTTTCTTGAGCTTCGCGCCCTTGGCTCAGCGTCCTCTCCTTGTGTTTGGTTTTGTCTTCCTCGTCGATCTCATGATCGCCGTGCTCGTCCTCCTGGACAACCGCCTGTCAGCAGCCCATGCCCTGGCGGGTTTGGCAGTGTTTGGATTGCTCGGGTTCTGGACGTCAAATTCTTTGAATGCGGAACTCCTCAACCATGGACTCGCATTGTACTTCGTCTTCGCGCTCATCCACTCCGCGTTTCCAATATACCTGCAAAAGTATCGCGGCGTTTCGAGCGGTTCGCCGGTCAGCCAACTCTTTCCGCCGCTCGCTTTGATCCTGGTGCTCTTTCCCATCTTCAAATTGGCGGATTTATCGTTCCTGGTCTGGCCGTTCATCTTCTTAATCGATCTACTTGCGATCATCCTGGCAGTGATGACAGCATCGCTGCTTTCCGTCGCAGCGGCGTTGCTCCTCACACTGGCAGCCACAGGCGCACTGATCTTTAAGATACCCCTGACGTTAACGGGACTTCCAAGCTCAATGATGCTACTGGGTGCCTTCTCGGTGTTCTTCGTGGCGGCTAGTGCGTGGCTGGCGCGTCGCTTCAAGCCAGACCTTTTCAAGGGCCGTGAACAATCAGAACAGGACACCGACTTTGCACAAAGTCTGACCGAAGAACTGCCTTCCCTTTCCGCAATCCTGCCGTTCCTGCTCTTGATCATGGCAGCGATGCGTCTGCCGATGCCTAATCCATCGCCGGTTTTCGGAGTGGCGCTGCTGCTGACCGTTTTGCTTCTGGGCCTCACTCGTATGTTCTCCCTGGCCTGGCTGCCAGCCACCGCTTTGGCTTGCGTTGGCGCACTCGAATGCGTGTGGCATTTTCATCGATTTTCAACGGCCAATTATGCCCAGCCACTCTCCTGGTATCTCCTCTTCCTGGGTATCTTCTCTGTTTACCCTTTCCTATTTGCAGCCCATTTCCGCGAACATAAAGTGCCCTGGGCCACTGCCGCGTTAGCCGGACCTTTGCACTTCCTGCTCATCTATCGTCTGGTAAGCGCCGTGCATCCGAACAGCTACATGGGACTGCTCCCTGCCGCGTTTGCGGTGATCCCTTTAGTTGGTTTGCTGGTCCTGCTGAAGAAATTTCCCGCAGACTCCCCTCAGCGTCTGACCCAACTTGCGTGGTTTGGCGGTGTGACCCTATTCTTCATCACGCTGATATTCCCCATTCAATTTGAGCGCCAATGGATCACGATCGGTTGGGCGTTGGAAGGAGTAGCGCTCCTGTGGCTTTTCCAACGCCTGCCTCATCCGGGGTTGCGGCTCACAGGTGTGTTTTTGTTAGCCGTCGCATTCGTGCGACTGGCCTTTAACCCAGCCGTTCTGGCTTACCACCCGCGCTCAGAAACACCCATCCTAAACTGGTATCTGTATGCCTACGGGGTAGTCACAGTCTGCCTGTTTGCTGGAGCGCGCCTTCTCTCTCCTCCCAACCAACAGGTAGCGGGAATGAACGCTCGCGCGATCATGGCCAGCCTGGGCACCGTGCTCGCTTTCCTGCTGCTCAATATCCAAATTGCGGATTTCTTTGGCGCCCCAGGCGGTCGCCTGACCTTCCAGTTCAGTGGTAACTTTGCTCGCGACATGACCTACTCCATCGCCTGGGCTCTGTTTGCACTCGCGCTCCTTGTTTTTGGTATCGCAAAGGGCTCTCGTGGCGCCCGGCTATCGGCGATCTGTTTGCTAAGTGTCACGTTGCTAAAACTCTTCTTCCACGACCTCGCACGCCTCGGTCAACTCTATCGCATCGGCGCGCTCATCGGAGTGGCTGCCATTGCCATGGTCGCTTCGTTCGCCTATCAACGCTTCTTTGCAGCATCAAAGAAGGAAAAGTCTGCTGAATCGCACCCACATGAAACCATGCCTCCGTCATAGTTTGCTCATCGTTGCGTTTCTTCTGACGCTTGTGCCAGGGCTTCAGGCCGCGGCACTTCCTTCAGATTGGCCCTGGGTTCAAAGCTTCGAGTTGAGCAATACCGGCCTTTCCCGGATTACGGTGCCGGTCCAAACGCTCGATCAGGCGCGTCCCTCCTTTCAGGACCTCCGTCTTTACGATGATAACGGGCGGGAGATTCCGTTCGTTTTTGAACGCCCCAGGCCAGCACCAAAAATCACCCGCCCAGCCAGGACTTTTCAAGCAACACTGAGTGCCAATCAGACCACTCTCCTCCTTGAACCGGGCCTCAGCCAGCCCATCGAGGCAATTACCCTGGAGAGCCCAGCCTCCGATTTCATCAAGGCGGTAAACCTTCATGCATCCAACGATCAAAAAGCCTGGCAGCCTCTGGTTCAAGGGGCGCCTGTTTTCCGACAGCGCTGGGGACCTGGCCAACTCCGCATCCCACTTCCACAGCCCGGGCAGTGGCGATGGGTCCGAGTCACTGTAGATGATCGCCGCAGTCCTCCCATTCCATTTTCAGGGGCACTGGTCCATGCCGCCGTTGCGGACCCTGCACCCGTGGAACAAAGCGACGCTGTGATCAAGGATCGGTATGAAAACCCCGGACAGACTCGGCTCACCCTGGACCTCGGGTTTGGCAACGCCGATATCAGCAGCGTAACCCTTGACACTCCTGATCCTCTCTTCATGCGCTCCGTTACGATTGCTGTGCCCAAAGTGACCGAGAACTCGGTCCACGAGCAACCGATCGGCCACGGAACGGTTTACAGGGTCCAGGTAGAGGAACAACCAGTCAGTGAGCAGCTTCACATAGCAGTAGAGAACCAAGCCTCCGCCCGAGAGATCGTGCTCCTGATCAACAATCAGGACAGCCCGCCCCTCACGATTTCGAAGGCTCGCGTTGAGCGCAGACCTGTTTACCTGGTCTTTTATGCGCAGCAACCGGGCAGGTTCCATCTGCTGAGCGGCAACACCCGCGTTGATGCTCCCAAATACGACCTCGCCGCTCTGAGTGGAAGCCTGCGCGGGAGCGCCCTGCGCCAGGTACAGTTTCCCCCCCTGACCCGCAACCCGGGTTACACGGCTCCCGAGGTACTGCCGGGCATCAGCTTGGAGGGGGCCAAACTCGATATTAAAGCCTGGGGTTTTAGAAAACGGGTTAAACCGGCAGAACAAGGCGTTCAACAGCTTGAATTGGACCTCGACATCATCTCGAATGCTGCCCGTGGCTTCTCTGATCTGCGTTTGTTGCGAGCTGAGACCCAGGTGCCCTATATACTCGAACATACTTCCATCAATCGGACTCTCACCCCTGAACTCACACTGACGAATGACGCACGGCAACCCGGACTGAGTCGTTGGATCATCAAGCTGCCAAAACCCGGACTGCCCATCGGCCAACTGAGAGTCTCAGTCAGTTCTGCCCTGTTCCGCCGGGAGATGACCATTTCGGAGCTTGTCTCTGATTCTCATGGAGAACAGTACCGACGCCACCTCGGCTCCACCGTTTGGACCCGCACCCCTGAGAGCGCCGGCAGCGAATTCACGATGCCGTTACAGTCTGCCCCCACAACCGACACACTGATCCTTGAGACACACAATGGAGACAACCCGCCGATTCAACTTGGCCAATTAAAAGCTTTCTACCCGGCGACCCGCATTCTGTTCAAAGCTCAAACGGATGAACCACTGATGTTGTATTATGGGAATACACAGACGGGTCCGCCCAGCTATGATCTTAGCCTGGTAGCGGGGCAGTTGCTCGCCGCTCGCAAAGTCATCGTGTCTGCCGGAAATGAAGAACGGCTCAAGGGCGCACCTTGGACATCGGAACACTCGGGCAAAGGTGGCATTATCTTCTGGAGCATCCTGGGCCTGGTCATCGTCGTGCTGTTAGTGATAATCTCACGACTCTTGCCCAAAACACCTCCTCCCTCCGGGGCATAGCTCCAAATTTGGAGCTTTGAAAACTGCCGCCTGGGACTTACAGTGCCTTCGTCTTCGATGCTTGGAGGTAGCTAGGAGCCGCCTCCACTCATTCAGGTCCGGTATATGGAAAAACAAATTCTTGAGATCTTCGCCCGTCCCAACGCTCAACCCATGGACGTCTCGCAACTGTTGCAGAGACTGAAGTTGCCCCGCAGCCAGTTTAGCCGCGTGGAACGAGTCCTTAGTCAATTGGAGCAAAGCGGCGCCGTTGCGCGAATCAAAAAAGACAATCGTTACGCGTTGCCACAGGAGGCCGATCTGGTTCCCGGACGTATCCGCATGCGACGCCAGGGCGCTGGCACTCTGCACCCCGATGATCCCAGCAAACATGTCATCGCCATTCCTTCCGATGCAACAGGTACCGCCATGCATGGCGACCGTGTGCTGGTTCGAATCGATGTGGCACCGAGGCGCATGCCCAAGGCCCCGGGCGAGGTGACGGGGCGAGTCGTGCGCGTGCTGGAAGCCGCTCGCAAGCAACTCGTAGGCACTCTGCAACAAGGACATCACTTCTGGTTCGTCGTACCCGATGACCCGCGCATTACTCGGGATATTATCGTGCCTCCGGCGCGAGATACCGGGCGTCCTGCGCGTATTGATGACAAGGTCGTGGTGGAACTCAAGCCGTGGCAGAACAGGCATGTCAGCCCCGAGGGCGAGATAATAGAAGTCCTCGGACCTCCCGACGCCGAGGGAGTGGACATGCTGTCCGTCATTCGCAATTACGATCTCCCCCTGCATTTTCCGAAGCCAGTCCTGCGCGAGGCACGGGCGATTGGCACAACGATTAATCCGGCTGACATTGCGGGGCGTGTCGATTGCCGCAAGCACCCGGTCATAACAATCGATCCTATAGATGCAAAGGACTTCGACGATGCCATCTGTCTAGAAAGGCTTGACGGAAACAGATGGAAAGCCTGGGTTCACATCGCCGATGTTTCGCATTACGTAACGCCCGGCTCCGCATTGGATGCGGAAGCTGCTCGCCGAGGCAACTCGACCTACCTGGCGGACCGTGTGATCCCGATGCTCCCTGAAGCACTCAGCAACGAGCTCTGCTCCTTGAAGCCAAACGTCGATCGCTTCACAAAATGTGTCGAGTTCCTGTTGAGCGATTCCGGCCAGGTGCTCCGCACCCAGTTTTATCCTTCGATCATCCACTCCAAACGGCGTTATCACTACCGGGAAGCGTTGGAAGTCCTGCAGCGTGAGCCCCGGGACGACATCGAGCGGATGCTTCACCAGGTCAATCGCATCGCCCAGAGCATCCGAAAAGCGCGGTTCGCCGCCGGCGCTCTGGATTTGGATTTTCCAGAGATGAAGCTTCGATTGGACGAAGCCGGCAAAGTAAAAGCCATTGAGCGTGTGGAGAACGACATCTCGCACCAACTCATCGAGGAGTTCATGCTCCTCGCTAACGAAGCGGTCGCAGCCCGATTGATCAGCCTCAACCGCCCGGCTCTTCACCGCTCACACGAACCACCGGATGAACGTAAGCTCAAGGAGTTCCGGGAGGAAGTGGTCAGTCACTTCATTCCCTGCGGCAACCTGAATCATCGCCAGGAAGTCCAGAAGCTCCTGCAACGCCTTACTCCCTTGCCGGTTGGCCAGGCGCTGAAGGTTGGATTTCTCCGTTCTTTGATGCGCGCCCGATATACGGTGGAAGCTCTGGGCCACTACGGGCTGGCTAAGAAGAAGTACACACATTTCACGTCACCGATCCGGCGCTATGCGGACCTGGTCGTCCACCGAGCTCTGTTCCAAAAGCCTGGACAAGCTATCACCAAAGACAGCCTGGCCGTTGTGGCAAACCACATATCCGAGACAGAACGAAGCTCTGATGACGCGGAACGTGACAGCCGGGATGTGAAGTTGTTCGCTTACCTGAATAGCCAGGTCAGCTCGGGACAACGCGAGGCCTACGACGCCTATATCACGGATGTCCGCAACTTCGGATTCTTCGTCGATGTTACGGGATTGGGAATGAGTGGCCTGGTGCCGGTTTCGTCCATAACCGATGATTTCTACGCATTTGACGCCGAGCGCGCGCAAATGGTCGGGCGCCGATCTCGGCGGGTCTTCAAGCTGGGCGACAAGCTGAAGGTGCAAGTAGCCAAGGTAGATACCTTCAAGAAACAGGTGGATTTCGAGCTTGCTGAGAAAGCGCCCCAGGAGAACAAGACGGGCCGAAAAGAGTTTCGAAAAACCGTGGAGAAGCCGCAGCGATTCGAGAAGAAACCTAGCCGTAAGAGGCCACAGCACAAGTAATTAGGTATTTGGAACGCGGATTCCTGCTCGGTCGGCATTCCTGCAATCGGACGGCAGCACCCGTGATGACAGGACTTGTCCTGATGCAGTTGCTCTTTAGTTAAGCGTTCCAGTTGACTTACTAATGTTTTGAAGTATCCTTCTCGCATTCGGTGCTTATGAGTCACCTTGTTATCTCTGAAAAATCGACTGAGCCCATGGCCCTGCGGTCCAGTAATGATGTGTTTGCCCAGTGGGATGCACTGACAACGTTGTCAGAGTCGCTTGTCGCGTTGCCTACGTGCCGGCCCGGACTCAAGGGCTACCTCTTTCTTGGACCCAAAGGTGGCGGCGAACCTTTGCGGATCGGCGTCTTTGCCGGAATCCATGGAGATGAGCCTGAGGGTGTGAATGCAATGATGCGCTTGGTGACGCTTCTGGAGGCACAACCAGAACTGGCTCGCGGCTATTGCCTCTTTCTTTACCCTATCTGCAACCCCTGGGGCTTCGAACGTGGAACCCGAATCGCGCGCTCTGGAAAGGATTTAAACCGCGAGTTCTGGCAGGAATCCGCTGAACCGGAGGTCGCATGGCTGGAATCTGAGCTTCGTGCGCGACAATTCCACGGGATCGTCTCGCTGCACACAGATGACACCAGCGCCGGCTTTTACGGGTACGCGCATGGCTCGATCATCACAGAAAACCTGGTGAAGCCAGCATTAGATGCAGCCTCACGCCACCTTCCCATTAATCATGGGGCCGTGATCGACGGCTTCCCCGCCACTCAAGGAATCATCAGGGACAGTTTTCCAGGAATCCTCTGCGCCGCTCCCGAGGTGCAGCCCCGTCCTTTTGAGATCATCCTCGAGACACCTCAGAATGCTCCAGACGATCTAAAGGAGCTTTCTCTTGTGGCGGCTCTCCGGACGATCCTGGCCGATTACCAGGCCATGAACGCCTACGCCGCGGGCCTGTAAGCAAAAGGAGCGGCTTGCGGCCGCCCCTTGAAACTCCATCCGTGACAGCAGACCTACTTGGTCACGTAATATTTCGTTGCGTATTCCCGGACCATGCGGTCGGTCGTAAACTGCGGCACCAAGGTGGACATCGCACGGCGAATCCTCTGAATCCACTGCCGCGGGAGTCCTTGCGAATCACGGAGGTAGAACAACGGAATAACCTGTTCGGTCAAACCTTTGAAAAGATTGGCGCTATCAAGCCGGTCCTGCTCCTCTACTGAGTTGGGATGCGCATCCTCGCCAATAGCGAAACCGTTTGTGGCGTCGTAACCCTCGCGCCACCAGCCGTCCAGGATGCTGAAGTTCAAGCAGCCATGGCAGCCAGCCTTCATACCGCTGGTGCCGGAGGCCTCCAAGGGCCGCCGAGGGGTGTTCAACCAGACATCGCAGCCGGATACCATCTGCCGGGCTACGTGCATATCATAGTTCTCAATGAACACCATGTGCCCCTGCAAGTCGCTGTACTTGCTCAGGTGAATGATATGCTGGATATAGCGTTTGCCATCGTCGTCGCGAGGGTGGGCCTTGCCTGCAAAAACAAATTGCACGGGACGGGATTGATCACGCGTCAGCCTCACGATGTTCTCGAGCTGCTGGAAAATGAGAGGCGCTCGCTTGTAGGTCGCGAAACGTCTGGCGAAGCCAATGGTCAACGCATCCGGATTAAGCAAGGCGTCAAATGCAATGAAGTCACCCTGGGTCAGGCGCTGGCGTTGAATCAGAAGCCGGCGGCGGGCGAACTCGATCAACTCGCGGCGCAGCTTATAGCGCAAGGCCCAAATCTCTTCATCCGAAATAAAGGCAGGATCAGAAATCCGCGCCCAAAACTCCGGAGCATTGATGTGAGTGTCCCAATCGGAGATCGGCGTCTTCACATCGAGCGAAGGCGGCTGATCGAGACCCTTCGTCAGTTTCTTGCGCCAGAAGAGCCGAACGGTGCCTTTCATCCAGCCAAGCAGATGGACACCGTTCGTGATGTGGCCAATAGGCACCTGCTCGACCGGTTTTCCGGGATACAAGGATTGCCACATGTGACGGCTCACCCGTCCGTGAAGCTCGCTTACCGCATTGGCGGCACGCGAGAGTTTCAGCGCCAGAACGGTCATGCAGAAAGGCTCCTGCAAATTCTCTGGATTCACCCGGCCTAACTTCATGATCTCCGGAAAAGCGACAGGGATCTGCGTGCGGAACCGGTGCATCGCATACTCCATCAAGTCCGGGCTGAATCGATCGTGCCCTGCCTCAACTGGGGTATGGGTTGTGAAAATGCATTCATCCCGCGTGCGTTTGAGAGCCGTCTCGTAGGTATCCCCAGCCGCCATTTTTTCACGGGCCAACTCCAAAGTCAAAAACGCGGCGTGGCCCTCATTCATGTGGAACACCGAGGGCTGGATGCCCAGGGCACGCAACAACCGGACACCACCTACTCCCAGCAGGATTTCCTGCATGATGCGGGTGGTGCTGTCGCCACCATACACGCGAAGAGTCAGATCGCGGAAATGCTGTTCATTCTCCGGACGATTCGTGTCCAAAAGGTAAACCGACACTCGGCCGATGTTCACACGCCAGGCTTGGAACACCACCTGATTGACGCCTACATCCACGGAGCAGACCAATGGCTCGCCGCGAGCGTTGAGGACCGGCTCCATCGGCAGGTTCTTTGGATTCAGAAGCGTGTAATACTCGGTCTGCCAATTATTCGCATCAATGGCTTGCTGGAAGTATCCCTCGCGGTAGAACAGGCTGATGCCCGTGAAACTCAAGCCGAGGTCACTGGCCGATTTCGTATGATCTCCGGCTAACATACCGAGGCCACCAGCAGCAATCGGCAAAGTTTCATGAAAACCGAATTCTGCGGAAAAATAAGCCACAGGGCGGCTACGCAAAGAGGATGCATGCTGGCTGGCCCATGTGTGCTTCTCTGACATGTAGGCTTCAAAGGACTGGAGAACCCGGCGCACGCGTATCGCGAAATCCTCATCTTGCAGGCGGACACGCAATTCGTAATCCGAAACCTCGTGAAGTACAGCTACGGCGTTGTGGTAAAGGTTTTGCCAGCACCGCGGGGAAAGCTCTTGAAAGATCTCCTGCGCACCCTGATCCCAGGTCCACCAGAGGTTGCGGGCCAGTTTATTCAGTCCAACAGTCAACTCGGTTAATGCTTCGCTACTTAGCGGCTCAGTTGTCATAGAGTGTAATTTCCCTTAAGTACGCCAAACTGCAAAATCTTCTGGCGCACACCCTAAAGGCCAAACGCCCGTCTCGCAAATGATTTCCTGGAGGAACGGCGGTGTAATATAGGGCGCACCTTTCGTTTTGGTAAGCCCCGATCTTCGTGAGGGTAAGAATGTTGGCTTTCATCTTGACACTCCATAGCCATTGGTCAAGGCTCTGAACCATCAGTCGAAATCGCTTCTTATCACTCACATTTAAGAGCGAATTTCGCAGGTGGCTCCCGAACAAAGGTGAACCTGTTTGGCGCAATCGTTCGGTTAGGGCATTCGCAGAATTCTACGTGTGCGTGCGAGGAACCAGGATTGGAATCGAAGGAACTCAATGAAAGAATCTGTTCGCGTGATTGCTCGGGCATTGGCAACCAGCCTCCTGATCTGGCCAATGTGTGTGCTTGGCGAAATGTCCCCAACATCCGAAGTCAGCGGGCCGTTGGAATCCGCTGAGGTCCCGGACCGTGGAACATTCTGGTTCGCATCAGAGAATCAGCCGCCACTGCCTTTCAATATTTACTCTGAGTTGGACCTTCCTGTTTACTTTCTGGGCACGAACGGCAACCAATTCCTGGTGGATGACCGGGACTATTTGGCCATGCGGACGCTGATGCGTATCTCTGGCATGTCATCAATGTCTATCGATCTGCCGCCGGGAGCTGGAGGTGGCAATCCGGACCCGGGCGTGACAAATCTGCCTCCAGCTTATTCTTATGCTGAAGGGAGTTTGTGGCTGGAGCTCATTAATGTCGTGAATGGGTTAAGCTACCTCGCCATACACACACCAGCCGAGGAATATGGGCTTTGTGTTTATGACCTCTTCACGACGACAAACCTGAGTCTGAATGCTGAAGGCTTGAGTTTGACGAACTGGGCCTGGATATCCCGCACCGAACCGGGACAAACAAACCTTCAAATCGGCAGCATTTCACCTTCCGAGGCGTGGTTTAGGCTCGCACGGACCAATGACAGCGACGGCGATGGTCTCAGCGATGCGTTCGAAACAATGTGTTCACACTCAAGCCCTACAAATGCTGACGGTCCCGTTTTCACTACCCAACCGTTGAGTCAGACAATCGACTCCGGCGATTCAGTGACATTTCGTGTGGCAGCCGTTGGAGTGCCGCCGTTGAGATATCAATGGTGTGACGACCAGGGCCCTTTAGCGGGCGAGACGAATCTTACATTGAGTCTTCCGCACGAGTTCGGCAGCAAGCGGTTTGTGGCATGGGTGACGAACGGCTTAGGCCTCGCAACGCAGAGCGATTATGCGGATCTCGGCGTTCTTTCGGAGGAGACCGGCTTCGGAATGGTCCGGCTCATCGGGCCGCGGCAGGATTATACGTTCCTCGAAGGAAAGACATACTATATCGAGTCCCGGGTGGAGTTACGCGGCCGCACGGTATTGCGTTCGTGCGTCATTAAGCCGGACTGGTGGGGAACAAACTGCAGCCTGGCCGTGGTTGGCACCCTGGTCAATGAAGCTGAGGACACGCGTGCGCCCGTCTTTTTCACCTCCGTGGATGACAATACAAAAGGCGTTCCCTTCATTGTGAGCACCAGGGAACCATTGTGCAATACGAATACCGTTCCGTATCTCGACCTTTCTCAGGCCCAAGTGGAAGGCGGCCGATTGAGCAATCTGCGGTTCAGCTATGCCAGCGCCGGGATCATTCTACCGGAGGGAACCAATTCGACAGAGCTGTGGGACTGCCAGTTCGTTTCATGCGGCACAGCGATGAGGAGCCACGGGACGGCGGGAGTAAGCCTACACAACGTGCTTATTGCACAGTGCGGCGGGGCGATTGATTGTGCCGGACCCCTGGGACGTTTCGAAGGGGAGCAAGTCACGATCGAAGCACCTGCGTTATGGGTGGGCAATACCGCCCCCGCTCAAATTCGGCTAACCAACTCTTTTGTTATTGGAGTGATTCCGTCTGGTCCTGCGTTGGTTGCGGATCATGTTCTCGCTTCGAACCAAGGAGGGCTCTTTCGCACTAATCGGCATGGTCGCTTCTATCTGCCCGAGGGAAGTCCTTACCGAGGGGCCGGGACTACAAATATCAGCCCGAGAGTCGCTGAAATGCTCAAGCACAAGACCAGCCAACCACCCATGGATTTTCCGCAAGGAATGAACTGGAAAGGCGAGATGACGCTCGGTCCTGTTGTACCACGGTTCGCTGGCGGAGCGCCGGACTATGGTTATCAGTATGAGGCCGTCGATTATACCATTGCGAGAGTGCAACTATTCGGTTCGGTTACTATCTTGCCGGGAACCAGTGTTGGGTTCCGGCAGGAACGGCTTGGGGACACCGAGGATCTTACCGACTATGGCTTCTACCTTCGCGAAGGCTCGACGTTATCTGCCCGCGGGCATGCCGAGAGGCCGATCTCATTTTTCAACGAGCAGGCTGCGGTCGAGGGGCCGGCTATGGCATGCTGGATAATGTTCACGCCTTCGTATGTTCCAGGCGAATTAAAGAGCGACGGGGTTTCGTCTCCGCCCCCGCATATGGATTTTCGATTCTGCCGGTTTGATGCGGTTGAGGAGCAGCTAATAGTGGCTTCAGGGCTTCCCTCATTGGAGGACTGGCCCTTCTCACTGGACAGCGCGATGTATTGGTCGCTCAGCGATAGCGCGATGCGTGGAGGGGCGATCGACATTAATCGACCGGATGCGTGGATTGTGGGCGATGAATACGAGTTCGGGCCCGCATCCATCGAGTGGTTCAACAACACTTTTGACAATGTGCGGGTCGTGCTTTTGCCTAGTTCTTTTCCGAGCACGACCAACGCAGCATGGAATGTCGATATGGCATTCAGCGCCCGGCACAATCTGTTCAAGGAGGGGGCGTCCTTCTTCCTTGCACCAGTGCCGGCTTCTTCTGGTGATTGGGTTATGAAAGACAACCTGTTCGACCGAGTGCGCTTCTACCAATACGATCTGCCTCTGGACCTAGGCTATAACGCCTATTGGCCGCTCAAGCCGGCGGAATTGAACGGCTCCGGTTTAGCGCAACTCCTCACCCATGAAAACCAAACCGGGCCAGGCGAGCAGTTCTTCGCAAGCGCGCCACTATACCAGAGTGGGCCTTTGGGCGCGTTTTACCTGCCCAGCGGAACGGTGGCATGGCACAACGGCAGCGCTGCGCCGAGTGAAGCCGGGTTATTCCATTACACGACGCGCAAAGACCAAGTGAAGGAGGGAGACGAACCCGGCACACACAATGCCAGCATCGGGCCTCACTATGTCGCGTGTCAAAGCGCGACGAATGCAACTCCGCGCGATAGCGACGCAGACGGCATCGCTGATCATGTCGAAAACAGAGCTGGAACGGGCCTTGTCGCTTCGGATGAAACGGACTGGCAGAGCCAATTCACCATCACCGGAGTGTTCGATCCCACAAACTCTGTTTATGACGACATCGACCTCTCTGGCAACGGGTTGGTCGGGAGGATAAAGAGGGCGCTGGAAATGAGCCAGTTTGCAATGGAGAACCCCCTAACGCTTACGCTCATCAGCACAGGTGACGAGCCGGACATTGTCACCTTTGAAGCGCCGATCAGCTATGACACGGTGACAAATTCAGGCAATTCCTTGACTCTGCGGATGAACGGCATCGAAGTGTCCTTGGGGGAATGCAGGCGCGCAGGTAATGGAAACTGTCTGCTGGCATTCAACATGGATTTTGATCCGACGGGGCGGCATTTCCTCTCCGCCGTTTACCGGCTCGGGACGGAACCCGATGGCCACCCGGTGATGACAGGCGGCGGACCATTTTTCCCTTTTGTCTCCAGCAATGCCGTGCAGTTTTTCGAGAACGGGTCGATGTTCGACGACACCAGCGCGTATCTGGATGCAAAGGTCTTCTCTTCCTATGCCGAGTATGTAATCGCGCTATACGACCCATCCACAACCCCGCCGACGTTCCTCAACGCGATCACAAACTCCACAGCTAGTGGCATGATCCAGGAAGAATGGAATCTGACGCTCGCCGATGGGGTAACGCAGTATACAGGTGCCGAGATCCAGGCGGACTTTTGTGTGACTGCAGCAGACCTCCCCAATACCTCAACCAACCGTCAGCGGAGAATCGTGACACGCGCCATAGGCTCGCTTTCCGAGTCGGGGCCTAACATGGATGTGGCTTACTTTTACACGCCGACTAACAGCGCCCGATCGGCGGCACATGAACAAGGTGGGACTGTTTGGAACGCAATGCAGGGGGTGGTGGATGTGCTCATAAAGGAAGCCTCGGACTACCCCGTTTATGATTCCTATTTCAATCGGTATTTGCCGGATACCAGAGGCGAGTACCCTGGCTACATCACTAAACGTTCGCGAACGACCAACGACCCGGCTACTCTCCCCACAATACTGGAGACGCTTTTGCCGGACATGACAAACGGCCTAACCAAACAGCTTTATGTGTATGGCCACGGCTGGAACGGTTTGATAGGTGGAGCCGAACCCGGCGTCTATCTAAGCGCCTTGGATGTAGGAAATAACCTTAATAACAAGTTCGCACTCAAAGGCGGTCTAATTGCCCACAATCCTTACCGGTTTGTGTTTCTTGACGGTTGCGCCACCGCGTCAGGAAAAGATTGGCGACGCGCATTCGGCATCTTTCCCATCGATGCACCCATCCAGGCAGCGAGGAATAAGACCGGGGCGCAGGCTTACATCGGCTGGGCGGACGAGCATGCCGGTTGGTTCAATTACTCTCAAAATAGCCAGGTGACCGACGACATGGCGAAGGGTTTTGGAGCAACACTCACACAATTCTACACGCTTTGGATGAACAATGTGCCATTAAGGCAGTGTCTGGATATCGCTTGCACCCCCGCTTCCGGCAAGGCTCCCTTCCCGGTGCCGGAAAACAAGAATCTGAAGCTGACCATCAATTCCCACAATTACAGCACCACCAACCTTGCTACCAGCAAGATTTATCTCGTTGGATATCCAGGACTGACGGTCGGCGGACGGGATCCAAGCTTCGATTCTGACACCAAGTATGCAGCGCCTAAAAACGTCGAATAACCGGAGAGAGACGACTATGAAAGCTCTTTACATACTTTTTTCCGTCATCATATTATTATCGTTCTCGTTGCACGAAGCGCAAGGAGCGGTAGAGTTCAGGATTCCTGAAAACGCGGCACAAGAGCTTCCTCCCGGAGTACCACGAACGGTCGAAACCAACGGCACGGTTATCGACATAGACCAGCAGTTCACAACTCGAGCCTACAGAGAGTATACATGTGATATGCTATTGAATGAAGCTAGCGGCGTTGCTCAGGAACTTCATCTACCGGAACCACAGCCCATTACTAGGTCTAATCTAGTTAGTGGCTTTATCAGTCCGTTCGGTTTCACCTACGTTTTCCGAAAGGTTGGCAACATCAGCACCACGAACTATAGCTACGGCGTGGAGGAGGACTACAGGTTCAGTCATATTACCGTGACGAAAATTGAGGAACGTTGCCATCACTATGCGGACAAATACCAATGGCCGATCAGCCGTTTTGACACCAACGCGGCCTATCAATTGGCCACGCAATGGCTTTCTGCAGTCCATATGGACGTAAAGGGGCTGAACCGCGACTTTGACATGAACGTAATGGTGGACAACTACTGGAATAACGTGAAGCATGGCGAACTGCCGAAACAGAAGTTTACCCCGATTTACTTCGTTTCCTGGAGCAGGAAAGGCTTGAAGCCCGGCTCGATTGATTCGGGCGCGTACGTTCACCTGTTTTTACCAACCAAGCAGTTATTGCAGTTGGCAGTGAACGACTCCAAGTACATCCTGCGTCCGCCGATTGTATTTACCAACCTGGCAGCATTGTTTCCTGGCAAGGCCGAAATCAAAACCAATCTCCCTGGCAAGGTGATCGTCATTGACGGTTCCAAATGACCAATGACCGAAGCCAATCGACTTTTCACCGCGAGACTGATAGCCATTAAAAAGGCGCAGGTGGTCGTTTCGGTTATGACACCACTAATCTACGTGTTGTTATTCGCCGCTTTTAGCCTTACGGCAGAGCCGGGATCTCAAGTGCTTCAGGAGCCTCCTCTTGTATTGCCTCCAGGTGTTGCAGAACTCCCGCCGGGCGTGCCCAGGGTTCTTAACCCAGATGGCAGTTTGTGGGATGTCGATCTGATGTTCACGACGGCTAAATATGAAAACGAGGCATTGAGCTTGGTGATCGCCGAGGCAAACAAAGCTGCGGCGGAGCTGAATCTGAAGGAGATATTGCCCATCACGCGCACGAACCTTACAAAGGCGTTCATAAGTCCACTGGGCTATACACTGCGCCGCCAAGCCGTTGGAAACGTCAGAACCTCGAACTACTGGTACGTCGTCTCACGCGATTATAAACTTAGCGAGGTGTCGATTGCCAATTATGACTCTCGCTGCCTGGAATACCGTGCGAAACACCAGATCCCGCTAGGCCATTACCTTCACAAACTTCGCGACCTTGTTTCCTGATAAGGCTGCGATAACCACCAATTATCCGACCGAACCTGTTATAATTGATTTTTCAAAACGCAATCGATGAGTTGTCCTGCAGGATTGTTCGCTTGCTTGAGCGGAGCCCGAGGCTTTGGCGGTCGCTGTTCGCGCCCAAAGCCGTTTTTCCCGTTCGGCTGCCCACGACTCTTCGCCTGACGGACCCGCTTTTAAACTTGACGGGAAACTCGACTCCACTAAGGCTACCTTTCTTGATTGGGGCGGTGACTCGCTCCCGGTCTCGGCCTGAACCATGAGCGAATCATCAAATACACGAAGCGCGGAATTTCTAAAGATCAGCGATCAATTCCAGTTGGGGGTTCTCACGACAGAATCTTCCCACCCGGTAACGGCGAACCTCAGCGAGACCGCTAAGAAGGACGTCAGCGCAGGACTCCAACTTCTCTTTGAAGCGGATCGTGACGTTTTGAAAACGTATGAAGCCTTCGTTAAATCCGGTCGTGCGGCTCAGATCCAGAAAACGATTTCGACAGCCGTTCGTAATGGCGGAAAGCTGTTCTTCACGGGCTGCGGATCCACGGGACGCCTGAGCATCCAACTGGTGTCCATATGGAGAGATTTTTGGCAGAAGCAACGCGCCAGAAACCTTGTCTCCTCGCCCTCCG
Organism: uncultured Verrucomicrobiota bacterium; assembly: GCA_942493075.1. Classification (GTDB taxonomy): domain Bacteria; phylum Verrucomicrobiota; class Verrucomicrobiia; order Limisphaerales; family UBA8199; genus JBBQYD01. Next base: position 3,917,311 of record OW818681.1, read on the forward strand.
CAGAGGACCTCGAGAAACGGGCGTTCGCTGTGATGGCCGGGGGCGATTTCGCTTTGATCAAATCCGTGGAAGGTTTCGAAGACTTTACGGCTTTCGGTAAACAACAAATCGGTGATCTCGGTGTCGGCTCGAAAGATGTGGTGTTCGCTATCACCGAAGGCGGCGAGACTTCATTCGTCATTGGTACGGCATGGAAGGGCCTCGAAGCAGGGGCCAAGGTCTATTTCGTGTACAACAATCCGGACGATATCCTCTGCAAGCACGTCCAACGCAGCCGGGAAGTCATCCAGGAACCGCGCATCGAAAAGATCAATCTCACAACCGGGCCCATGTCGATTACCGGGTCCACCCGAATGCAGGCGACTACCATCCAGATCTGTGTGATGCTCACCGTGCTGGAAATGGCGATTCGTGAACTGATGTCGGAGCTTGAACCCAAAGGAAAGGGAGCCTTGAATCCAGCTTCCGTTCCAACGGAGTTTCTCCGTCACCTCGGAACCATGCATAGCACCCTGCTATCCCCTGCTCTGCTCAAGTCGCTTGGGCAGCTAGTTGCCATGGAAGAGCAGACCTACCGCAGTAAACATAAAAATAACTATTTTGCAGATGCCTTCGGCATCGACCTCCTCACCGATACTACGGAGCGTTCGCCAACTTATTGCACTCCGCCGTTCCGCAAGTTCGACGACACGACAGCCACAGAATCCTGGGCTTTCCTGTACGTGCCCCATCCGGAAACTCCTAAAGCCTGGGAACACATCATCAAGCGCCGCCCCATATGCGTGGAATGGACGGAACAGAAAGTGCGGGAACTGGTTTCCGAAGACAAAGTGGGGCGCACCTATGAAACCGTAAAGAAGATCAGCTATAACGAGCTGATGCGATTCAAGGTGGGGCTCGATGGCTTGTCATGCCGTCCGTTGCGCCAGGACGATAGCGCCGTGGGCCTCCTGGGCGAGAGTGACAAACAATCCCTCCTTTCGCCAAACGGTTTTCACCGGACACAACTTGAGCAGGCGCGCAAAGCAGGCGCGCGCCGTGGACTTATCTATTTCGGCAACCAGGCATCTCAGGAAGAGGTCTCTGGGTTTGTTAAGAACTGGGACCCGGAAGCGTTGTTGGTCCTGGCAGCGACTCCTGAGACTGATTTTCTCCTGGATGGGGTCACACGCGCGGGAGTGAAGATGCTGCTGAACGCGCTATCCACGTGCACGATGGTCCGGTTAGGACGTGTCATGGGGAACTACATGATCTGGGTCGTGCCGAGCAATTTGAAGCTGATCGATCGCGCAACGCGCTATATACAGCGGCTGACCGATCTCGATTATCAAGCCGCCAACCGGCTGCTTTTTGAGGTGTTTGAATACGTGGAGCCGCGTATGAAAGCCGACCAGGCCTATCCGCCGGTCGTTGGTGTCAGCGTGATGCGGGCCCGTCACGGGCTAACCAACGAGCAGGCCGAGCAGAAGCTCATGACGGAGATCTAAGCAGCAGCCTGGGTTCGGCTGGAGTGGCATTGATTTGGCCGAGGCGCTCTCGGGGCGAGAGCGCCCTACCCGATCAACGCCTTCCTCTGGCCTCTTTTTGCCTCCATAGATGCGACCGACAAGTCCGGGAAGGGGGGCGGCGAGACGCCGCCCGTACTCGCAGTCGAGACGACTACGCTACAAGGAGGCGCTCGCGTGCGGACCCTTGGCCCGGCCTTCAGCCCTTAGCCTTTAGCCTTTAGCCTTTCTCTTACCGGCGGCCTTGGCAATGCCGCCCTACCTAACCCGGCGCCAGTTCTAATCCAGGCACAAGATCGTTAGGCGCTTGGGGCCGTGTGCGCCCAGGACCAGGATGCGCTCGATGTCACCCGTCCGGCTTGGACCGGTAATGAAAGAAATCAAGCTGGGGTAATTATCCGCATACTTGCGCTGGAGCAACTGGAACGCATCCGGAAGGTCGGCCACCAGTTGTGACCGCCTGGCCAGGACAATGTGATGGGGCGGCAGCACGGATAGTGCACGTCCGCCAGCGCTTCGACTGGTTACCAGCACACTGCCAGTTTGAGCCACGAGCGCATCACATTCGGTCAGTGCGGCATCACATGATTCCAGCTCTGCTTTATCATAACCGCGATTGGTTAAGCAGACCGGAAGCCCGACAGCCGCGCAGGCGGCATCGGTCAGAGCACCTGGGTGTGAGGCGATCTTTTTCCAACTCTCCTCCTGGCGCATCTTCTCCAGGTGCACACTTAACTCTTCCGATGTTTTGAATCGGTGAAACGCAGCCTTTAGAGTGATTGCGTTCTTCTGGAACAAATCCCAGCGGCCCGCCTCATCCGCCGGCACGAGGGGAAGCCATTGACGCGCATTCGCCGCAAGGGCGGTCCCTGCTGAAGCCGGAATGGGGACTGGATCTGTCGGCGCTGATGCCCCGTGGGCACCGGGCCGGGTAGCTTTTACGGATAGAGCTTCGCGAATTCTGCCAAAGATAATTTCCCGATCGGTCATGAACGATTCCTCCAGTATTCCTTGAAAGTTTGCGGTGCGATGGGAGGCAGTTCCCGGGTGCGGGTCCAGGAACCGGCAGGGTCAATGGCGGTTCCTTTGATTAGCGGATGAAATCGTTGACCGATTCTGCCCAAACGCTTTGTCCACTGGTAGAGGCAGGGGCTGTTGATCACGCGAGCAAAGACCTTGAACGCAAACTGCTCCAGGAATGAGGGCTTGAGAGAAGCAGCATTGCGACGGTTCTGCAACAAATGATGGTGCAGGTCTATCTTCACGGGGCACACATCTGTGCATGCACCGCAGAGTGAACTGGCGAACGAAAGATGCTTCCAGTCCTGCAAGCCGCGCAGGTGAGGCGTAATCACGGAGCCCACAGGCCCCGAATACGTGGTGCCATAGGTGTGTCCACCGATATTCCTGTAGATGGGGCAGACATTGAGGCAGGCTCCACAACGAATGCATTGCAGAGCGTCGCGCTGCTCAGGATCGGCCAGCAGTTCCGTTCGGCGATTATCCAGCAAGACCACGTGATACTCTTCCGGGCCATCCGGTTCGTCAGCGCAACGCGGGCCGCTGTAAAAGGAGTTGTAGCCTGTCATCGCCTGCCCGGTGCCCATGGTGGCAAGCATCGGCAGAAACAGCGCCAGGTCGGAGAACTTGGGAAGCACCTTTTCGATTCCCACCAGAGTGACCATCACCTTCGGCAGAGCAGCCACCAATCGTGCGTTGCCCTCATTCTCCGTAATGGAGATCATTCCAGTCTCGGCGATGGCGAAATTAGCACCGGTAAAACCCACGTCGGCCTGTAAGTATTTCTGCCGAAGCACCCCGCGGGCGATCATGGTGAGATCCTCGGGGTTGTTGGTAGGTTCGCTGCCTAACTCGCGATGGAAGAGATCACTGATTTCCCCGCGGGTCAGGTGCATCGCCGGGAACACAATGTGATACGGAGGTTCCTTCCGCAGTTGGACGATGAATTCACCAAGGTCTGACTCGACTACTTCGAAACCTTCTTTCTCCAAAGCCTCGTTGAGATGGATCTCTTCAGAGGTCATCGCCTTCGATTTGATGATCGAACGAGCTTTCTTCTCTTTAAGGATTCCGGTGATGATTTCACGGGCTCGCGCCCCATCAGGCGCCCAGTGCACGTGCGTGCCACGCTTTTCCAGATTCTCGCAGAAACGTTGCAGGTGCTGATCCAAGTGATTGATCGCCTCCCATTTCGTGTCGGAGGCCGCCTGGCGGGCTGACGCCCAGTCCTGGAATGAGGCCTGTGTGCGGTCGCGCACCACCTCATAATTGCCCAGCGCAGTGCGAATCAGGCTTCGATGCCGCAGATCGCGGGTGATCTTGCGTGCCTGTTCTTTGAAGGTAGCCGCTGAAAGATTCATACGTTTGCCAGGATCTCAGCCAGGTGAATGGTTTTCATCCGGCTCCCCTGCCTGTCGAGAAGTCCCTGGATGTGCATGAGGCAGCTTGAATCGTTAGAGACGATATACTCAGCACTTGTTTCAGCCGCCAGTGAGCATTTGTGCTCGCCCATGGCGGTGGAGATCATCGGGAACTTCGCAGCGAACGTTCCGCCAAATCCGCAGCAAACCTCTTCCTTCATTTCCACAAGTTGAATGCCTTTAACATGGGCGAGCAACTGGCGCGGTTGGGGTTTGATGCGCAGCTCGCGCAAGCCGTGACAGCCATCGTGGAAAGTGACCTTGGCTTCAAACTTCGCCCCAAGGTCGCTGACGCCCAGCTTGGTGACCAGGAAATCAGAAAACTCATAGCATTTCCTGGAGAGAGTGCGAGTCTCCTCCTCCCGAGGTGTGCCGGCGAACAACTCCAGGTAGAACTTCTTGATCATGGCGCCGCAGGAACCGGAGCCGATGACCACCACCTCGGAATCCCGAAGGCAATCGAGAGTTTTGGACGCCACCTCCCGGGCTTCGTCCCAGTAACCGGAGTTGAAAGCGGGCTGGCCGCAGCAAGCCGCTTTTTCAGGACACTCTACCGTGTGCCCAAGCCGTTCCAGGATTTTCACCATGGCGATTCCCACCTTGGGATACATCATGTCCACGAAGCAGGGAATAAACAAAGTCACGCGCATAGATCTTCTGAGTCTCAATCCGTCGATTATCATCATACAGACGCGCTCGGGACCCCTGGAAGCTTTTTTGTGCGATTCCCAGGAACAGGAGTGTAACCAAAAATAGGTCGATCAATCTCCCAGGCAGGTGCCGACCCGTCGCGCGCTTTTGATCCAGGGATGATCCAGCGGAACCGTCTTGAGTTTCCCGGCGACCTCCTCCATGGGCACAGGGACGGCGTTGTCACCTCTCGCAGCTACCATGACGCCAAAAGTGCCCTTGTTCACCAAATCGGCACAGGCTGTGCCCAATCGGGTGGCAAGCAAACGATCCTCAGCGGAGGGAGCGCCGCCCCGTTGAACATAGCCAAGAATCGTCACGCGTGATTCCAGGTGCGTGAGTTCCTCCAACTGCCGCGCGAGACGAAGCGTATTACCCTGATGCTTCATGTCCAACGCTTGGAGATCCAGCTTTGCTGCCCGGCGCTGGACTTTGTCCTTTGCCTTCTCCTTCCGTTTACGCGCTGACTCGAAAGCTTCCGCATCTTGCGTGCTCATCGCGCCTTCGGCGACCGAAACGATGCTGAAATTCGAGCCGTGCTTGCTCCGCAATCGGATAGCGCTCGCAATGATCCCGACATCGTACGGAATCTCCGGGATCAGAATGACATCGGCTCCGCCCGCAATCCCGGCACCTAATGCCAGCCAACCGGCGCGGTGTCCCATGATCTCAGCCACAATGATCCGATGGTGGCTGTGCGCCGTGCTGTGGAGGCGATCAATCGTCTCTGTCGCGATCCCCAGGGCGGTATCGAAGCCGAACGTGGCATCGGTGCCTGCCACATCATTGTCGATCGTCTTGGGCAAGGTGATCACTGGCAACCCGGCGCGAGCCAAGTGCAGAGCGTTCTTGAGAGTTCCTCCGCCACCCAGGCAGACCAGTGCAGTGAGCCCGTGCCTGGCGCAGTTCTTGAGAATGACCTTGGTCATGTCCTGCTGCTTGCCGTTGATTTCCATCCGGTACGGCTTATCACGGCTGGTGCCTAGAACGGTGCCGCCCACAGTGAGAATTCCTGCCAATGCTTTCTTATCCAGGATGACATGCCGGTCCTCCGCCACTCCTCGAAAGCCGTCCAGAAAGCCGATGACCTCCATCCCATAGAAACCGATAGCCGCCTTGCCGACGGCTCGAATGGCAGCGTTTAAGCCGGGGCTGTCTCCCCCGGCCGTGAGAATTCCGATCCGTTTCATTTTGGGCACGGTCCAATCTTGCCTTGGGAGTATCACCTAGCAAGTAACAAATGCTTGGAGCAAGAGCGGTCAAAAGTGCACGAAAAACAAACCCGTTGACACCTGTGTGTTACCCGGTATTGTGTTAAGCAAGGTAGCGTGAACGATTTCTTCGACAACTGGACTGTGCAGGTGCGCAAAGGCCTTCTCGAGCTTTGCATCCTAAATGCTTTGAATGGGACGGAGCGTTACGGTTACGAGCTGGTTAAGGCGCTCGTCGCCATCCCAGGGCTCGGTGTTACCGAAGGAACTATCTATCCCCTGCTCTCCCGCTTGCGCGTTCAGGGCCTGGTGGCGGCCCGCCTTGAAGAGTCCTCAGAAGGCCCGGCTCGCAAATACTATTCACTCACCCCCCACGGCAAAGAAGTCAAGTCAGCCATGAACCGCTATTACGAGGCCCTGCACGCCGGGTCTCTCACCTTGCAGAAAGGAACTATACCATGAGCCAATGGACAGATTCAGCGCGGTCCCGACTCGATAACTACTCTTCCCAGGTGCGTGAGGATTACTGCACCTCAGGCGCGGACGGCAATGAAGTGGCCGAGGATCTGCGGCGTCATGTACAGGAGGAACTGGCTGGAGAGAAGCTGCCCATAGTGACTGAGCAGGATGTGGAGCGTGTGCTGCGAAGGATCGGCACGCCCGCACCCTCCGCGGCCTTGACCGAAGATCCGCCCCCTGAAAAAAATCAGGACCAAAAAGCACCGAACGAGCCTTCGTCGTCCTTTCCCCGCCCCGGTTGGTGGCTGCTCATACTTGGAGGATTGTTGCCGCTGGGAACGATCATTTTCGAGTATATAACCGGCGCGTGCGCCGCTGTTCTATTCAATCCATTGCCTACATGGGGACACGTCCTGCTCACGACCCTAGTACCAGTGTCGAACACAGCAATCTGGCTGGCATTACGTCAGAAGAGATTGGAGCATCTGAATTGTCTACGATTAGTGAGCGGCGTCGCGCTGGCTGTGAGCTTGATTTACATGCTGCTTTTCCTGCCGTTCACCCCTTTTGCTTTCATTGGAATCGCTTTTTACGGGCTTGGCCTGGTTCCCCTCGCGCCATTCTTCTCATTCCTCTGTTGCGGCATTCTCACTGGAGATTTGCAGAAAGCAGGCAAGCACGCGGAGAGCAACCGCCGGATCCTGGCAGGTTTCGGCCTTGGCGTGTCTGCTTTGATTTTGCTGGCGTTACCCATGTATTTGACAACAAAGGGACTCAGGATGGCAGCTTCCACAGATCCGGTTGAAAGCGCCAAAGGCATCCGGCTTCTTCGGAACTGGGGACAGGATGAGGAAGTGCTTCGCGCCTGTTACGGCCGCCCTCGCGCTGCTTCCAATGAACTGTTTGATTGGCAGCCCAAAATCAGTTCAGAGATTGCCCGCACGGTTTACTATCGGGTCACGGGGCAACCTTTCAATGCAGTCCCGCCGCCAAAGCTCTACGCAGGAAGGGGCCGCTGGTCCGTGATCGAAGACGAATTCACGTGGGATGAAGATCAGGCTGGTGATGCGGTGGGCGCCAGAGTAAGCGGATTGTCCATCATGAATTCACGCCAGGATGGGCTCATTGATCCCGATGGCTCCGTCGCCTACTTGGAATGGACATTGGAGTTTAAGAACACTTCCCAGAGGGCCCGCGAGGCACGAGCGCAGATCCTGTTGCCGCCGGGAGCGGTGGTGTCCCGGCTCACCCTGTGGGTCAACGGCGAGGAGCAAGAAGCTGCCTTTGGGGGACGCTCGCAGGTGAAGACCGCCTATAAATCCGTTGTTCAACAACGGCGCGATCCAGTCCTGGTCACCACTTGCGGACCGGATCGTGTGCTTGTGCAGTGTTTCCCGGTTCCGGTGAATGGCATCATGAAGGCCCGCCTTGGGATCACCGCGCCGCTGCAGCTAAAAACCAAGGAAGCAGGAATACTTGCATGGCCCCGGTTTCTTGAACGCAACTTCACCTTGGGCACAAACTTCCAACACTCGCTCTGGGTCCAATCCCGAATGCCGCTCTCAGCAGGAGATGGGAAGCTCCGTGCGGACCGTTCCCCCGCTGGGAACTTCGGGTTGCACGGGGAATTATCCGACATCGAGCTGGCTGACGGAATTGGGCTGATCAGGGCACAACGAACGGCGGGGGTTGCTTCGTGCTGGACGAAAGATCTGCATAGTTCCAACGCTATCGTCCAAACGATTAGCGAAGTTCCAACCAAGCCTGCAAAGCGGATTGTCGTTGTTCTGGATTCCAGCCGCGGAATGAATCCAGCGCGAGCGAGCCTGGCAAAAGCGTTAACGGCAATGCCTGCAGGACGTGAAGTGGTAGTTCTGCTCGCACGCGACGGATGCGAGAAGGTTCTCGGAGTCACCAAAACCGGTCCCGATTCGGAAAAGGTGATCCTGGAAGCGCTCCGAAGAGTAGACTTTGATGGGGGCCACGACAACCTGCCTGCCCTCGTGCAGGCATGGGACCTCGCAGCCGAAGCTGATCCGGGCATTATCCTTTGGATTCACGGCCCACAACCCTTGCTTATGGACTCCGGCTCACAGCTTCGGCAGAGATTCGACTGGCGCAGCGACGGTCCTAAACTCATAGATTTCCAGATCGCGCCGGGACCGAACCGGGTGCTCGAGGCATTGGATGGGGTTTCCAATATTTACCTGGCGACCCGCATGGGGGCGCTGGGCGACGACCTCCGCTCCACGATTGAGGATGTCTCAACCCAGAGAGCTCAATTGGCAATCCGCCGGGAACGCAGGACGTTGGAAGAAGCCAATTCTGGCCTGGGCTCTGCCGTGTCCGAACACCTCAGCCGTTTATGGGCAGCGCAAGAAATCAGAAGTCTCGCGGCAAAACACCACCTGGAGCAAGCCACCAGCATGGCAGTGCTGTATCAACTCGTCACGCCTGTCAGTGGCGCGGTTGTCCTGGAAACCGCACAACAATATGCGCAAGCGGGATTGACTCCCGTGCCGGCAGAAACCGTGCCTTCAGTGCCGGAACCATCCAGCCTGACGCTCCTGGTGCTCATGGGTTTGGGAGCATGGGGAATGCGCGCCAAGCTAATGGGATCTTGAAAGGTCTAATAAAAACGGCGCGAGCTTTCGCCCGCGCCGTCTCCGCTACCCCAGAGCGCCTCTACTACACGTCATAGTAGAGGAAAAACTCATACGGATGCGGGCGCAACCGCAAGGCATCGTGCTCCTTGCGCTTGGTCGCAATCCACATGTCGATAAAGTCACGGGTGAACACGTCACCCTTGAGCAGGAACTCGTGGTCCTTCTCAAGCGCCACCAGAGCTTCGTTGAGGCTGCCAGCCACATTCGGAACCTTCTTGAGCTCTTCCGGCGGAAGTTCATAGATGTTCTTGTCCAGCGGTTCGCCAGGATCGATCTTGTTCAGAACGCCATCCAGGCCGGCCATCAGGAGTGCTGAAAACGCTAGATACGGGTTTGCAGCCGGATCCGGCGGACGATACTCCACACGCTTAGCTTTCGGGCTGTTGCTATACATCGGGATGCGGACCGCAGCAGAGCGATTGCGTCCGGAGTAAGCCAGGTTCACCGGAGCTTCGTAGCCGGGCACCAGGCGTTTGTAGCTGTTGGTCGTCGGGTTACAGATCGCACAAAGGGCCTTGGCGTGCTTGAGCAGGCCACCGATGTAATAAAGAGCCATCTGGGAGAGACCCGCATACTCGCTTCCAGCGAACAAGGGCTTACCCTTCTTCCATAAGCTCATGTGGGTGTGCATGCCAGAGCCATTGTCACCGAACAGCGGCTTGGGCATGAAGCAGGCGGACTTTCCGTGGCGGCGTGCCACGTTCTTAACAACATACTTATAGACCATCATGGCGTCGGCAGCGCGAATGAGCGTGTCGAAACGATAATCGATCTCGGCCTGGCCGGCAGTAGCCACTTCATGGTGCTGGCGCTCAATCTTAACGCCCAACTCTTCCATGACGAGGCACATTTCAGTGCGGATATCCTGCTGCTGATCGGAAGGAGCAACCGGGAAATAGCCTTCCTTGTGGCGGATCTTATATCCGGTGTTCGGGGCCTCATCACGGCCGGTGTTCCAGGCGGCTTCGTCTGAATCGATCGAATAGAAAGTGCCGTTGCTCTTGCTGTCGTATTGAACGTTGTCGAAAATAAAGAACTCGGCTTCAGGACCGAACACCGCGGAATCGGCCAGGCCGGTGCTCGCGAGGTATTTTTCGGCTTTCTGACCGATCGCGCGAGGGTCGCGCACGTAGGGCTCGCGGGTATCGGTTTCCACGATACTGCAAGTCAGGCTCAGAGTTGGAACCTGGCAGAAAGGATCAACAAAGGCGGTGTTGACGTCAGGCATCGCCAGCATATCAGATGCTTCGATGCTCTTCCAACCGCGGATGCTGGAACCATCAAATCCCAGGCCTTCTGCAAAAACCTCTTCGGTTAACTCACGAATCGGGCAGGTGAAGTGTTGCCAGGTGCCAAAGGTGTCGACGAACTTGAGGTCGACCATTTTGGCGCCGGTTTTCTTGGCTAAGTCTATTACGCTCTTGGGTGTATTCATTGTTAGTTTTATCACTGACTTTTACTTCGAACTATCTTTTTCGCGAACTGCGCCGGGTGCCAACCCCCCGATCAACACGCCGGCACAGCTAGCGCGAAAAATTCTCTTACCGCGCGGCGTGGTAGCCCTCCTCGCCGTGCTCGGCCAGATCCAGGCCGGCCATTTCGACTTCTTCGCTCGGCCGCAATCCAAGCGTGAACTTAATCACCAGGGCTATGACTGCGGTAGCAACTGTCGAAAGAACCAGGGTTACAAGGATCGCTTTGATTTGCGCGCCGAGGAGGCCGTCGGCAACGGTGCCCACCAGCGGGTTGGCTTCCTTGCTGGCCAGGATGCCGGTCAGGAGGGCGCCCATTGTGCCGCCCACACCGTGCACGCCGAAGGTATCCAGCGCATCGTCATAGCCGAACCAGGCTTTGAGCTTCCAGCAGGCGAGGAAGGGAACGATTCCGGCCAGGATACCGATGATCATGGCGCCGTTGGTCGTTACGAATCCGCATGCAGGAGTGATCACGACCAGACCGGCCACGATTCCCGAGCAGAAGCCGAGGACGCTGGGCTTGCCTTTCACAAGGTACTCGGACATTGCCCACACGAACCCTGCTGTTGCGGCGGCCAGAGTGGTGGTGGTGAATGCGTTCGCGGCGATGCCATCGGCCGCAAGGGCGCTACCCGCGTTGAAACCATACCATCCCACCCACAGCATGCCGGTGCCGACCATACAGAAAACCATGCTGTGTGGGGGCATGGATTCGCGTCCGAACCCAACGCGCTTGCCGAGGATCAAGCACAGAATCAGTGCGGACCATCCAGAGGACATGTGCACCACAGTGCCGCCGGCAAAGTCCAGCGCCTTGATCTTCGCGTTGGGATTGAGTGCGCCGCACATGAAGCCATCGGCAGCCCACACCATGTGGGCGAGCGGGAAGTAAACGACGAACATCCAAATGCCGATGAAGAGAAGCACGGCACTGAACTTCATCCGTTCGGCAATAGCACCGATGATCAGCGCCGGCGTGATGATGGCGAAGGTCAACTGAAAGATGGCCCACACGTTGTTAGATATCCAGTGACTCCCCTGCCCCACTTCGCCGCCATTGACTCCCTTGAAAAACATGTAGTCGAGACCTCCAAGGAATGGCGAGCCGGCAGCGAATGAAAAACTATACCCGCAAATCCACCACAGTATCGTAACCAAGCCCGCGATCCCGAGGCATTGGGCCAGAACTGAAAGCACATTCTTGCGCCGTACCAAACCACCATAGAACAGAGCCAATCCAGGCAACGTCATGAAGAGCACCAACGCGGTAGAAGTCATTTGCCAGGCGTTGTGTCCAGGGCCTGGACCGGGAACCAGCGAGGTGGAGTTTGTGCTCGCATTGCGAGCCACATTGTTCATGTACGCTTCAATGTCTTCGAGACGTTCGGTGACTGAGCGCTCACCGGCGGTTTCGGCAGCAGTGGCCGATGAAATGCCCAAAGCGAGCAGACCGGCGAGGCAGACTGTAAGTAGAAAGTATTTCATGGGTGATTAATTTCGGGGTTGCGGTTTAGACGGCTGAGGAACCCTTCTCCTCAGTGCGGATGCGCACGACTTCCTCCATTGCGGAGACGAATATTTTGCCATCGCCGATCTTGCCGGTTTTGGCAGCCTTGATGATCGTTGCCACGGCCTGATCGACCTGCTCATCCACGATCACAACTTCCAGCTTAATTTTAGGAAGAAAGTCGACGGTATACTCGCTTCCGCGATAGATCTCGGTATGGCCCTTTTGCCGTCCGAAACCCTTAACCTCACTAACGGTCATCCCCTCAATCCCGATCTCGCCAAGCGCGTCTTTAACTTCTTCGAGCTTGAAAGGCTTGATGATGGCTTCAATTTTTTTCATTTAACTTCGCTTCCGCTGTTTGCTGCGTTCTGGGGCGGCTATCAGGCACCCGGAGGGCGCCACGCGCCTCGGGACAGGCCTTATGCAGGCGGCGTGCCAACCCGGACTTAAGGTGAAATCGCTCAAATACTGAGCAAAATTGAAACTTCGTGCTGATGGTAAAGAATCTTCACTGTTCTTTTTTAGCCACTAGGTAAAAATCCCTTCACCGCGTCACGTGAAAATTGTTGCGTCAGAATCAGTTTCCATTAATTTCGCCCCCTTGTGATTGAGAATCTCGCGCCTAACCCGGTCTTCGTCCTGCCCTTTGCATTGCTCCTTGCTGCTATCGCCGTCGCTCCCCTCTGGTTTCCTGATTGGTGGGGACGACATTTTGGAAAGGTGACCGCTGCACTGGCCGCAGTAACCCTCATTTATTACATCGGGTCCCTCCACGCGACAGTTCGCGTCGCCCATACAGCAATTGAGTACGGCAGCTTCATCTGTCTGATTGGATCGTTGTTCGTCATTTCGGGGGGCATCCACATCAGTATCAAAGGTGAAGCCACTCCGGGACGGAATGTTCTCTTCCTCCTGATCGGGGCTCTTACGGCCAATGTTCTGGGCACGACAGGCGCGTCGATGCTGCTGATCCGGCCCTGGTTGAGGGCGAATAAATACCGGCTCACGGCTCATCACGTCGTTTTCTTTATTTTCATCGTTTCCAACGTTGGAGGGTGCTTAACACCCGTCGGTGACCCGCCGCTTTTCCTTGGTTATCTCAAAGGGGTGCCTTTCTGGTGGGTGCTAGAACACTGCTGGCCCATGTGGGCCGTCGGCACTGCCATCATGCTCGCCATGTTCTACGTGGTGGACCTTCGCAACTTCAAACGGGCTCCAGCCCCGATCCGTGAGAAAGAAACGGCCACAGAGAAATGGCAGGTTCGTGGTACAACAAACCTGGTGTTTCTGGGTGCCGTCCTGGGCTCTATTTTCATCGAGAATCCGCGCTTCCTGCGGGAAGGCATTATGATCGCGGCCGCCGTGGGCTCGTACCTCACCACCAAGAAAGATGTTCACGCAGCCAACGACTTCAGTTTCCATCCCATCAAAGAGGTCGCCATTCTGTTTGCCGGCATCTTTTCGACGATGATGCCAGCTTTGGATTGGCTGCAGGCGAACGCCTCCCAGTTCGGAAGCCCATCTCCAACGGTGTTCTTCTGGGGAAGCGGCACTTTATCGAGTGTTTTGGATAACGCCCCTACCTATCTAAGCTTCTTAAGCGCTGCCTTGGGTGCCTTTGCACCAACTGAGCTGACTGACGCAGTCGTCAGCTACATAAAAGTCCATGGGGCTGACCTGACATTTGCAGCCACAATGGCCAATGGTGAGCAGATCAAGGCCGCTGTGCTTGCCGCCCAGTCCAACTTCCCGGCCGAGTTTGCTAAGCAGGTCATCACGTCCGACCAGGCGGGTATCGCAGTGCTGCTCAGCCAGCCCTTTTTTATGAAATGCCTGGTGGCGATCAGCGTAGGCTCAGTGTTCTTCGGCGCGAACACCTACATCGGGAACGGACCGAACTTCATGGTGAAAGCGATTGCTGAACAGCAGAAGGCTCACATGCCGAGTTTCTTCGGTTATGTCATTCGGTTCACGATACCCATCATGATCCCGATGCTACTCATCGTTTGGCTGTTGTTTTTCTGGCGGTAGGTTCGTTACCGACATGAGTTCTTCGAAAGCGGGCTTCAAAAAGGGGCCCGCTTTTGTATTATGGTGCGCAACGGTCGCTTTGAGGTCAAACCCGGGCTTGTCTATTTCGCGGAACTTGGCTTAGGGTAGTGGCGCTCAACGGGGCGAATGCTCCGGGGCAGGAAACATGAAACTACCCATAATTCAAATCGCCGGGATTTTGCTTCCCATCGTAACGCTTATGACGAACTCACTTTCTGCCGCCGGCACGCCGGAACGCTCAGCCATCGAGGAGCGGCACAAATGGGATCTGTCGAAAATGTATGCCAGCCAGGCTGCCTGGGACGCCCATTACAAGGAAGTGGAAAGCATGATCGAAAGGTTCGCATCGCTGCGTGGCACAACCGAGAAATCATCTGAGGCGCTGAAAACGGTCCTTCAGTTGCGCGATCAAATCAATGTGCAACTGGAGAAACTCTTCGCTTACGCCATGATGCGCCGGGATGAAGACATGCGGGAAACCATCCCCCAGGGCCTGTATCAACGGGCTCAATCACTCGCCGTTAAGTGGGGAGAAGCTGCATCCTGGCTGCAACCCGAACTGCTGAAGATCCCGGAGGTTCAGCTCCAGGAATGGCTCAAAACGGCAGACCTGAAGGTTTATAAACACTACTTTGACGATCTGTTGCGAACAAAGGCGCACATTCTCTCTCAGCGCGAGGAAGAGTTGCTTGCGATGTCGGGCAAAGCCACGGAAGCGGCATCAGATGTGTTCGGTCTGCTGAGCAACACCGAATTGAAATGGAGGACGATCAAAGACCCTGAAGGCAAGGATCTGGAGATCACCTCCTCCTCCTTCACCATGGCCATGAGGTCCAAGGATCGGCGCTTCCGAAAAGATGCCTTCATGGCGTTGCATAATTCGTTCCTCGACGTCAAAAACACTTTAGCCGCAACCCTCACCGGGACCATGCAACGCGATTGGTATTATGCCAAGGCGCGCCACTATCCATCCAGTCTCCACCTCGCGTTGGATGCCGAAAACCTGCCTGAAGGTGTGTACCATAATTTGGTAAAGGCAGTGAATGAAAAGGCTCCGCTGCTTCACCGCTACGTCGCTCTGAAAAAGAAGACTCTCAAGCTCGATGAAGTTCGGTTCTACGATCTTTATGTGAATCTTGTGGACGTGCCAGAGCGCACCTACACGTTTGATCAGGGACGCCAGATGGTGCTCGAAGGAGTTAAGCCTTTCGGCCCGGAATATGAAAAAGTCATCCAGGAAGCCTTTCAGTCGCGCTGGATCGATGTCTATGAGAACAAAGGCAAGCGGAGCGGCGCATACAACATGGGCACCTATTCCTCCGCGCCGTATGTGCTGCTGAACTACAAGGAGACGTATGATGACGTTTCCACACTGGCGCACGAACTTGGCCACGCTGCCCAAAGCTGGTTTGCAAAGGAAAACCAGCCACCGGTGTATTCCGGATATCCGATGTTTACAGCCGAAGTTGCCTCCACCGCAGCGGAGATTATTTTCAAACAGAATGTCCTGAATAAAACCACTGACAAAAAGGAGCGTGCGTTCCTGATTAACCAAATGCTCGAGGATATGCGTGGGACGGTCTTCCGTCAGACGCAATTCGCGGAGTTCGATCTGTTAGTGCACACCATGGCAGAAAAGGGTGAGCCTATCACCGCGGAAAGTCTGATGAAGAAATACCGTGAGAGCTACGTCCGGTATTACGGGCCTGACTTCGTCATCGACCCGGAGCTGGACGTGGAGTGTTTGCGCATCCCGCACTTCTATCGGGGCTACTATGTCTATCGGTATGCGGACAGCTATTGTGCAGCAGCGGCGATCGCCAAACGCATTCTCAAGCAGGAACCCGGGGTGCGGGAACAGTGGCTTAAGTTCCTCAAGACCGGCAACAGCATGTATGCTATCGACATGCTGAAAGTAGCTGGCGTGGACATGACCACTCCACAACCGGTCTATGATGCTCTGTCAGTTTTTGAACAGTTGCTGACCGAGTTGGAGCAGTTACTCAAGTAGGGCCTCCTTGTCCGGCCCACACTTATGGCAGGTTTTTTCTCGCAGGGCACGCTTGAACAGGTGCGTCAGGCCAATGACATCGTGGATGTCATTGGCACATACCTCCCGCTCAAGCGGTCGGGGGCCAATTTCATGGCCCTCTGCCCTTTTCATAAGGAGAAGACGCCTAGTTTCAACGTCCACCCCCAGAAACAAATATTCCACTGTTTCGGCTGCCATAAGGGTGGAGACGTGTTTGCGTTCGTTCGCGAATACGAGGGGATCGACTTCCCCGAGGCTGTTAGACGCCTTGCCGACCGTGCCAAAATTGTTCTGCCTGAAGAACGCGGGAGCGGACCTGACACTGGCGCAAGGCATCTCAAGGAACAACTCCTGGAGGTCCACGAGCAAATAGCCAAGCGCTGGTCCAATGTGCTAGCCAATGAGGCCGCCGGGCAGGTGGCCCGCGATTATCTCGCGAAGCGTGGGGTCACGCGTGAGGCCATTGAGCTATTCCGCCTTGGCTGCGCGCCCGACGCATGGGATGACACTGTCAACTGGGCGCGAGGCAAGGGATTCGACCCGGGCCTGGTCGAAACGGCGGGCCTGATCCTTCCCCGTGACGGCGGCAGTGGACATTACGATAGGTTCCGAGGCCGTCTCATGTTCCCGATTTGCGATGAGCAAGGACGCGTTGTTGGCTTCAGCGGACGCGTGTTGAGTGGTGACGAGAAAACCGCCAAATACGTGAACTCTCCGGAGACCCCAATCTTCACAAAGAGCAAGGTGTTCTTCGGATTGGACAAGAGCAAGCGCGCGATCCTCGATGCAGGAACCGCCATCATTTGTGAAGGACAGCTAGACCTCATTGCCTGCTTCATGGCCGGTGTTAAGAACATCGTGGCGCCCCAGGGAACGGCATTTACATCCGATCACGCCCGCATAGTTAAGCGGTACGCCAACGAGGTAGTGCTCTGCTTCGATTCCGATCAGGCCGGGCAGAACGCCACTGTTCGTGCGCTCGACAGCCTGCTTGCGGCGGGTCTGGCCATCAGGGTCGCCACCGTTCCACCTCCACATGATCCGGACAGCCTGATCAAGGCCGAAGGCGGTGAGGCATTTAAGGCGGTGATCGATCGTGCTGAGGGGTTTTTTGATTTCCTTCTGACCCGGCTTTGTGCGCAAAACCAGACAAACACGGATAAAGGCCGTCTAACCGTGCTTCGAGAAATGTCGGAAGCCGTGCACAAAACCCAGAACGCGGTGCTGATTGATAAGTATGCTCAGAAAACGGCTCTGCAACTGGGCGTCAGCGCTGAATCGGTGCGGGCGGAGTTTTCACGCTCCGCGCCGGGATACGCACGAGTGTCACGCAGAGATGAGGAACCTTTAGACGCGCTGGAAGAGCAAGCACAACCCACACCCCCTTCGCATACAGAAGCCTGGCTGCTGAAACTAATCCTGTTAAACGACGAATTGGCGGACTGGGCTGCTATCCATTTCGAGCCGAACTGGATTCAACACTCCTTGGTGAAAGCTATTGTTGCGCGGAGATTGGAGAATGCCCGCGCGCAAACCTGGACCAGCCTGGCTGCTTTCGTAGATGAATGCGGTGAGCACCCAGCGATGCAAAGCATGATCACCGAGGCCAGCACACAGGACCGGGCGATCCCGAACCCTGAAAAGCAACTGGCAGACCTTGCCTTAAAAATGCGCAACCAGCACCTCGATCAACAAATCGGGGAATTGTTGCGCCAGATCAACCAACCGGCCACCACCGACGACGAGAAAGTCGCCTTGCTCCACAGGCAGGCGGAGTTGCGCGCCATGAAGAAGGCGCCGCTCGAATCGATGTGACGGTCCGACCCGGGCTCAATCCGGCAACCGGCGGAAATAAGCGAGGCGCCCGGGGCTCCAGGTGCAAACCACAAAGTCTCCATTTGCCAGCCAAATTGCGTCGTGCGGATGTTTGAATCCGCGCTCGCCAAGAAGCTTGTTCAGATCAACGACCTGAATCGTTTGATTGTCCCGGTCAAGGATCACGATGGGGCCATTTAGGTCCGGCACGAGCACATAATCGCCCTGCACATCTGCGTTGCAAGGCGCCGTCAATTCCGGAACTTTCACCGAGCTGTGATAGATTCCGTTTGTCGTGTAATACTCCAAGCGTTGATTTCCGCGATCGGCAACCAGCAGCATTTTTCTACGGGGATCGTACGTGAACCCGTGTGGGCAATTGAACTCGCCATGTGCCTCCCCAAGACCGCCCCACGATTTGCCATCATAGACTCCGTCTGCCTTTTTTAGCGCGTGGATCATGCTGCTGCCATAGCCATCCGCGACCAGGACACGGCTAGACCCAGGTGGAACCAGCACATCGGTTGGTTTGAAATTGCCCATCTGTGCACCCCATTTTTGCGACCAGACGATGTCACCATCGAGAGTGGTGCAATGAATGAGTGCCTCATTATGGGCGTGATAGAGCAATGCTTTGCCATCCTTGTTGATCTCGATGTTCAGTCCGTGCGGCACGCCATAGGCCAGTGTGTTGGTCGCGCCCAAGAGCACGGCTTGGGTTCCGTCCGGGGCAAATCGAACCAGAGTTCGAGTGTCGGCGGCGATGGTCTCGGGCTCGTAACTGAAGTAGATATTCCCTGCCCCATCACGACACAAGCCATGACCGTGACGCATCTTCACTGAATCAGGGAGGATGAGCCGATCCTTCAGGTACTCAAATTTGGGAGCCTCTCTCCCAGTGCTGAGTGGGGCTCTGTTTGTGTTGGCCGGAAACGCCGGGTCAGGATGGGGGTGACCGAAACAAACAACGGCACTCAAGAGCGAGAACGCACCAGTCAAAATCAGGTTATTGGCTTTTCGAAACAACATTTGTTGATGAGGATTCGGGAGTCAGTTTTGCGAAATATGTTTCCGGTTGGGCTTTGAACTTTGAGCGGCAATCCTCACAGCAGAACACGACGGTTGTTCCTTCATGGACCAGTGTTATGCCGGGTGAAGCTGGTTTCCCCGAGACAGGGCAGGCGGCATTGAGCACCGGGGGCTGGTTGGTGCTCAGATTCTGCGTGCCCAGATCAACGATCACCCGCTGGGCAGAGAGTCGTTGCTGCAGTTTTTGAATCTCCTCTTTAAGGTGCGCTATTTGTGCTTCATCGGTTTTAGCCTTCGCCCATTCGGCTGCGGCGTTTGTAGATACCGCTGTCTGCCACAGGTAGAGACGAGTGAGTTTTGGCAGAGCACTCAAAGTCCCAAGGCCTGCATCCGTAATGGCCGTCCCGTATAGATTCAGGTATTCCAGTTCGCTCAAACTTCCCAAGCGAGCCAACCCCGCATCCCCCACCCTCGTGCGAGACATCTGGAGTTTTGAAAGCCGGGTGAACATGGCAACGTGCCGCATTCCGTCATCGGTAACGCTGGTGCCGGATAAATCGAGATGTCTCACGTTCTCATTCAAAGGAAGCAATTGTTCGAGTTGGGCATCTCCAAACCCCTTGCCGGCGATACTCGCATTCACCTGCAGCCAATTGTTGGTGGCTGAAATTGGACCGATGACTATGCCGAGATCCGCGCTCAACCGCTCAGCCTGAGGAAGAACCTGAGTCAGAGTTCTTGGTTCCGGTGACGTCGTGATGGTTGAGGTTCCGAAGCGGTCCTGTAGTTGGCGTCTGAGTTCGGGTGCAGTTTTGTCATCACCGACCGTTCGCTCAGCGCTTGCGCCCTCATCAATCCATGCCTTGATAAGGCGTACATCTTGAGAAGAGGGCTGCGGCTTGCCGTCCGGAGGCATGTGATCCTCGTGACTGAGAGGCAGACTCATGCGTTTCACGATCAGACTCTGCGCTGAGTTGCCAGAAACCAGGACAGGCCCGGATTCGCCGCCACGCACCAGCCATTCATGCGCATCCAACCTAAGGTCGCCTTTGGATTTATCAGGTCCATGGCAACCGACACAGTATTGGTCCAGGACAGGCTTTACAGCGAGGGTGAACACCGGTTGTTTGGACCATTCACTCTCCGGTGTTTGGGCGGCATCCGGGCGGGCGCCCAGCAGGGATTTGAGAGGGGCCGGAGCAAACTCAACCAGGTAATCGCGACCGTGAGTTAGCGAACCTCCGAAGTGGCTTGCCACAACCAGCATGGCAAAGGAAAGCCCCAGAACCGTCAGATAAGCCTTTCGCCACCCGCGCCAGAGAAAAAGCCCCGCCAACAGGCCGAATCCGGCGGTGGCAATCCCTGCCCAGAAGTGCCAGGAGAGCAACTCTGAGTCATAGCCGCCCGCGCGGGACAGTAACCAACCAAGCAGGGCAGCTAGAACCGAGGCAGGACCGGCAATCGCCAGGATCAACCCGGCATTGTTGGCCGCGTATCGGAACCGCTTGGTCCGTGCCAATGCTTCCAAGATAACCAGGAGCACGATCAGCCCGATGGGCAGATGCACCAGGACCGGATGGAACCGGCCAAAAAACTGAGTTATATCGACCGCCCCGCTCACGCCAGCACACCCTTGACTACCTGGGACTCCTCGGTGCCGGTCAGGCGCTGGTCGAGGCCCTGGAAACTGTAACTCAATCTCTTATGATCAATCCCCATGAGGTGAAGTATGGTCGCGTTTAGATCTCGTATATGTACCGGGTCACGAACGATATTATAGCTGAAATCGTCCGTTTCGCCATAAACCGTGCCGGGTTTGACCCCTGCGCCCGCCATCCACATCGTGAAACAGCGCGGGTGATGGTCACGTCCATAATTATCCCGGCGCAATTCCCCCTGGCAATAAACCGTACGACCGAACTCCCCTCCCCATACAACGAGAGTATCCTCCAACAATCCACGTTGCTTCAGATCGAGGATGAGTCCTTTGCACGCATGATCGATGTCACGGCATTGGAGCGGAAGATCGCGTGGCAGATCACCGTGATGGTCCCACTCCCGATGAAGTATCTGCACGACGCGCACCCCTCTTTCGACAAGGCGCCGGGCCTGGAGCGCGCTGGCAGCAAAGGTTCCTGGCTGTGTCACCTCGGGCCCATAAAGATCCAGAACAGATTTCGGTTCGTCAGCAATGCTCGTCAGTTCAGGGATCGAGCTCTGCATCCGGAACGCCATTTCATACTGTGCAATGCGGGCTTGGATCTCCGGATCGCCACTCCGCTCGAAGGCTTGCTCATTAATCCGCCCCAATCCATCAAGCATCAAACGGCGAGTGTCAGCGTCAACACCATTGGGATTATTAATGAACAGGACAGGGTCACCTCCAGAGCGCAACGCCACACCCTGATGCTGTGAAGGAAGAAAACCCGAACCCCAAAGCCGTTGATAAAGAGCCTGCGCATCGCGCTTGGCCGACCAGCGCGGGGTCATTACCACGAAGGCCGGGAGGTTCTGTGCGTCACTGCCGAGCCCATACGAAAGCCATGCGCCGATGCTGGGTTTGCCAGGCACCTGGTTGCCCGTGAGGATATATGTTGCAGCCGGGTCGTGATTAATAGCCTCGGTATACACCGTTTTAATCACGGAGAGCTCATCCACCACCTGTGCCGTATGCGGCAGTAATTCGCTAACAAGCGTGCCACTCTGGCCGTGTGGCGAGAACTTGTAGATCGAAGGGGCGATCGGGAATCGTTTCTGGCCGGAGGTCATCGTGGTAAGCCTTTGTCCCTGCCGAATGGAATCAGGCAGATCGCTATCAAAAAGCTCATTCAACTTTGGTTTGTGATCCCACAAATCAATCTGTGACGGAGCGCCATTCATGAACAGGTAAATGAGGCGGCGCGCTTTTGGCAGGAAATGTGGCAACCCTGGGAGTGCCGGATGTGCCTGGGGAGGCGCGGCTCCTGCGCGGAACAAACCCGGGAAGAGCAAAGATGCCAGGGCGATCCGACCGGCGGCGAGGCCGCTGTTGCGAAGGAACGCGCGCCGGGATTGATTCTGCAGGAATTCCTGTAAGGGCCTCATATCAGTTTTTTGTCAATACTTCATCCAGGTTTAGAAGCAGGTTCCCTATCACGGTGTAAGCGGCCAACGAGGCAGGCGGTATGCCGTCCGGCACGGGCGACTCGCCGACTTGGAGCATCTGTTCGGCTTGCGCGGGGTCGGAGGCGAGTTTCTGAGTCAGTTTAGCCAGGGTTTCTTGCAGAACCGCAGCCTCCGAGTCGCTGGGCAGCCGTGAAGTCACAAGCCGAAATCCGTGGTTCAGCCGCTCGCGATCCCCCGCCCCGCCCTCCCGCCACATCCGCGTGGCGAGGTGCCGAGCGGCTTCAAAGAACTGAGTGTCGTTCATGGTAAGCAACGCCTGCAACGGGGTATTCGTGCGCTCGCGCCTGGCGCGGCATTGTTCTCTGGAGGGCGCATCGAAGGTAGTCATCGAAGGTGGCGGTGCGGTGCGTTTCCAGAAGAGATAAAGGCTGCGCCGGAACAACGCCTCACCGGAGTCGCGTGAATACTTGGCAGTATTGCTGGTTGTGTAAGCCACGGCTTCCCAGATCCCCGGCGGCTGGTAAGTGCGCACGCCACGTCCGCCCATCTCAAGCTTCAGCAATCCAGCCGCAAAGAGCGCATTGTCTCGCACCATCTCGGCGTCCATTCGGAAACGCGGTCCACGAGCGAGCCACCGATTCTCGGGATCAAGTTCGTATGACTGGCGCCCGGAACTTGAGGACGGCCGATATGCTGCGGAGGTAACGAGCATGCGCATGAAGTTCTTGACGTCCCACCCACCCTGAACGAACTCAACAGCCATCCAGTCGAGCAACTCCGGGTGGGACGGCCACTCGCCTTTGCTCCCAAAATCTTCAGCAGTCTTCACCAGGCCGACCCCGAAGATCTGCTGCCAGAATCGATTTACCGTTACTCTTGCGGTTAATGGATGTGCCGGACTTACCAGCCAATTGGCAAAGGTCAACCGATTCGTCATCTCGGTGGCTGGCAGCGGCGGCAGAACGGACGGAACACCCGGCCCGACAGCTTCACCCTTCTTGTCGTATTCGCCCCGGACAAGGATATGAGCTGGGCGGGGTTTCTCCAGTTCGCGTGAGATCAGAGTTGAAACCACCTCCTTCTCAACGGAAGCACGTTTCTTTTGTACCCCTTCGCGTTCCCCCCGCAACTGTGTGAGTTCTTTGATGTCCCCCTGGTAAACACGCGTGAGGAAGTGTTCCTTGAGCTTTGCACTCTCTGCGTCTGAAACCTCTGTTTGCGGCTTGCTGAGCAATCCCTGCAGATCCTCGCTCAAGGTTGACTTCTTGCCCAACTGCCGCTCGGCTTTCAACCATGCGGCCAAGGATAACCCGGTGTCCTCTGCGGGATCACGTCGAATGACTTGCCCGGCCAAATCCCAATAGGCCGTCCCATCAAACATTGTGAACGCGAAACCTGAAATCTTCGTGCCCGCAGGAAGTCCTAACCGTGAGACCTCAACTTCCAAACGTATCCACTTGCCGCGTTCCGGAAGCGGCCCCATGAGCAGTTTTCCTGGCGTGCCTTTGGTCCCATACGGGATGGCATCCTCATCGCCCCAGTTCCCGCGGTGCTTCCAGTCATCAGTGTGGAATTGCAGCATGATAGACTTAGGAGGGTCCTTGGGGTCGAGATAGACGTGAGCTAACAGAACATCGCCAGGGGAGACGACAAGGGATTCGGCCGCGTCGGTGAAAAACACCTGGTGCAGACCTTTGCCACTCCGCTTGAGCGCGCGTGCACCGCTCCTTGCAGGCACGACGTCCTGGCCGACCCATGCCGAGGGCTCGTTTCCACCATTGACCTTGGGAGTAGCGCCAGTGGGATAGTCATCCTCGATCCAAACGACTTCCCGCGGCTCGATTCTCGTCGTGTTCGTGGCACTGGCAGGATCGACGTAGTTCAACGCAACAGCACGCGCACGCGCCAACTCATTCAGTCTCTTGAGCTCCGCATCCAGATCCGCCAGTTGCTTCTCCTGGGATGGACTGGGCAGCGCCAGCGATGGAGGCGGGAGCAGCGCATTCCCGTCCATGGCTTTTTCTGAGATATTGTTGAAGATAGAAAAAACCTGGTAGAACTCTTTTTGAGTTATCGGATCAAGTTTGTGATCGTGACAGACAGCACATCCCATGGTGAGCCCCATCCAGGCTGTGGAAGTCGTTTCCACCCGGTCTATGGCATAACGAACCTGGAATTCCTCATCGATTGCCCCGCCCTCGCTGGTGGATACATTGCACCGGTTAAAGCCTGAAGCAATCAACTGGTCCCTGGTAGGTGTCGGTAAAAGATCCCCAGCCAACTGCCAGATGGTGAACTGGTCGAATTTCAGATTTTCATTGAAAGCCCTGACCACCCAATCCCGATAGGGCCAAAGAGAGCGCTCGTTGTCCAGATGCAACCCGTGCGTATCTCCGTAGCGCGCGACATCCAGCCAGTAGCGAGCCATGTGCTCACCGTATCTGGGGGATTCCAGCAACCGATCGACAAGCCTCTCATAAGCGTTTGGTGATTGGTCGTTCAAAAACTCCTGAACCTCCTGCAACGTGGGAGGCAGCCCGGTGAGATCGAGTGTGACGCGCCGAATCAGGGTTTCGCGAGAGGCTTCAGGAGAGGGTTTCAGGCGCTTGGATTCCAACGTGGCCAGAATGAATCGATCTATAGGGTTTTGGGGCCAGTCGCCTTGTGCCACTTTCGGAAGCTCCGGACGAACCGGCGGCTCGAACGCCCAATGCTTCTGGTAAGCGGCGCCCTGGAGAATCCAGAGCCTCACTCGGTTGATTTCCTCCGGCGTAAGCTGTTTGTGCGAATCAGGCGGGGGCATCACCACGGATGGATCCTTGCTGCCAATCCGTTTCCACATTTCACTCGCTGCCAAATCGCCGGGTTTGACCGCCTGGCGCCCCTGTTTGGGAGCAGTTGCTCCTTCGAAAATGTCGAGCCGCAACTCGGCTTTGCGCTGGCTGGGGTCGAACCCATGACAGGCGAGGCATTTGTCAGAAAGGATGGGCCGGATATCGCGGTTGAATTGGACCGTTTGCGACCGAACCTGAAAAGCGAAAAGAAGACTGATTGTAAGGTTAAAGCAGAGCAAGGCCATCGGCTTGCCCGGGCTCCGTTTCACGCTGAGAACGTTGGTCTTCTGGGCGGCAATTGACACGGCAAAGGCTTAGTATGTGCATCAAGATACTTCCTGTTGGGCATTCGACAAGCTGAATTCCTTTATAAGCCTGTCTTTCGCAGAAAAAAGCGGCCGCCTGCAATCCCCGACTTTGCAATCGCCCCATCAAGGGCGCGATTAGAAGTGGGTGAGGCTCGTAATTCTTATTCGGCGATTCAAGTTTTGCCGAGCGCGGTGCACGGGGGAATGTAGCCCCGAAGTGGGCGGCCGCAGGTAGCCCGGCACGGGAGTGCTGGGAATATCGGTCGAAATGAGTGGTAGAAGCCCCGCAGGGAGCCACTTTCAACCACACCCCCCATCAAACGGGTGTGGGTTCAAGCTGGAAAGCGGGGTCGTGCCCCGGCGAGAATGCCACTCCCTGCGGGGGATTGAAGGCTCACCGCCAAATGGCCAGGATGCTGATGCCGGAAACGCCGAGCGTAATTCCCACCCAACCCGCTGCCTTGATCTGTTCTTTAAAAAGAGCGAGTGAGAGCAAGACTCCCAGTAAGATCGGGGCGGACAATGAGATCGGGAAAACCACTTGTGGCGAGAGCTGTTCAAGGGCTTTCAATGTGCAGAACACACCCGCATAGCTCGCTATCGCGGCGCCCGTCCCCCAGGTGAGAGCGGCAGCCTGGAACGACCTCCGTGCGGCCACAAAAACAAGGAGAGTGAGTGAGCCACTAAGATAGGAAAGGAAAAGGTAAACGAGGTAGTCGATTTTTAGAAGGCTCGTCAGTGTCTGACCAATGCGGGGGGCACCGCTGAGCAGGAAAGCTCCCATGATGAGCAAGAACCAGCGGAACTCGGCTTTCTTTCCTTTTTCAAAGGAAGCACTGGATTGAGAGATCATGAAAATCCCGGCAAAAATCAGAGCGATACCCAGAATGGTCGTGGACTTCAGTTCGGCATTCAGGAAAAGGACCGAGTAAACCACCGGAACCAGAAAGGAGGACCTGTAGATGGCGTTGGAAAACCCAAAGTGCCCTGCCCTGACAGCAGCATTGAAGGCAAGCACGGCGAACCCTCCACCCATGCCGGCGAGACAGGAGATAAGCAGAGCCTTGCCCGTGATCTGAATAGGCATTCTCGGCCACACGATGACAAGCCCGAGGACGGTGCTGACAGAGAACAACGACAATGCAAGGTCGAGTGGGCAAATTTTCCTAACGGTGGCTAGCTTCGCAATCACCGCGGTAGCAGTAATCGCGATCACAACAATCGATAAGTGCCCAAAGCCCATCACAGTTTAAAAGCCGCTGGAAACTTGGCACAGATCGGTTGGCGACGCGAGTAATTGCAATCGATGCACGTCGCAGGAAGGTTAGTTACCCTCCGCTACTGCTTCAAGGCAGCGGTTAGAAAGATCAACGCACAGAGATATAGGCTGTAGGTCACCAGAAGTGCAACTCCTTCCTTTCGAGTCACCCGGCGATCGGTTACCAGCATCCATAACAAAAGGCCGAAAACAATAAGCATTGCCGGAAAGTTCACCATCTGGGTCATTCGTCGCATGGAGACCTCGGACATCATGGCGGCTGATCCCACGATAAAGGTAAGGTTTGCGATATTTGCACCCAGCACATTGCCCACCGCCAAATCGGCAGCCTGGGTTCTGGCCGACATAACGGCCGTGATCAGTTCGGGAAGCGAGGTGCCAATTGCGATGACTGTCAGACCGATGATGATGCTGGGAATCCCCAAGGCATCGGCTATATGGACGGCAGAATCGACGAGCCAACGGCTGCCCAAGACTACGATCCCAGTGCCGAGCAGGAATTGCAGCATGCTTCCGATCTTGCTGTGAAACCAATTGACCCGGTGGGCTGCCGCATTCTCGATCACCCGTGCTTCCACAACGGCCGATGGTTTCCTTTCGCGGGCGTGCTGAGCAAAATCGTAGATGAAATAGGTGATGCCGATGCCAATAAGCAGAAGCCCCTGCCCGCGTGACAGGCTTAGATCAAGAGACATTAAGAACAGAAGTATTCCGCAGCCGAACATAGCAAGGAGGGGGGTGCGTAGAGATCTCAAATTGACATCAACGCCCCGCAAAACAGCGGTAATTCCGAGGATCAATCCGATATTGCAAATGCAGGAGCCCACCGCATTGCCTACGGCCAACCCCGATTCACCTCTGCCACCGGCCATCAACGATACAGCCAACTCAGGAGTCGTTGTCGCCAGACTCACCAAAGTCGAACCTATCACGACCCGTGGCATTCGCAGGTGCTCCGCGATGCGCACAGACGCCGAAACCAGCAAATCGCCGCCCTTAACAAGCAGCGCCAAGCCTATGATAAGCCAAACGAACTGCACAGTCATACTGATGGTTAAAAAGGTAATCGCGGCGGCAGCATGAGACGAAGCGCCACACCCACTTTATGGGATTCCGTGCGTATGTCACGATACTTTCCCGGAAAACACCCTCACTCCAGGACACATGGAATAGGCGTCAAGACGATTTACTCGGCCACGCTTTAAGGATTGAGCCTCCTTGCCATCATGGGTATCAATATTATTGGCAATGTTGGCTGAGCTCTTCAGATGCGCTAACCCATGTGCGGCTCGCGCGTCTGGCGGTCCACTGACACAGGCTCTAAAAACTATGATCTCAAGTCGATTCCTCTCGGCGGTCGTTGCACCGCTTTTTGTCGCCGCGTCTTCACTGGCTGCGCGGCCTCCGGTAGAAATGGCGCTACCAATGACTGGCACCGGTGGCCACGGTCACGCCTATCCCGGGGCCACTTTGCCGTTTGGCATGGTGCAACTCAGCCCTGATACTCCGCTGGAAGGCTGGGATGGAAGCTCAGGCTACCACTATTCCGATAATGCCATTCGCGGCTTCAGCCACACCCACCTTTCTGGCACGGGCGTTGGTTGCCTGGGCGACATCCTCCTGACGCCTACCGTTGGAGAGATTCGCCTGGAAGCAGGCACCCCAGGAAACGGTTATGTCTCCCGTTTCTCGCACACGAATGAAACCGCTACGCCAGGATATTATCGCGTTTTCCTGGATGACCCGAAAGTTACCGCCGAGCTTACCGCAACGGAACGCTGCGGGTTTCATCGGTACACTTTCCCTGCGGCCCAGGATGCCCATTTCATTCTCGACCTGGTTCACGGGGTTGGCAATTCCCCGGTGGAAGCAACGCTGAACATCGAGAGCGACCGCCGGATCAGCGGTTCACGAATCTCAAATGGCTGGGGTGGGCGTCGCGCCGCTTACTTTGTGATGGAATTCTCGAAGCCGTTTTCCGGGTTCGGGATTGAGCAGAACAAGGAACGGCTGGCAGAGGGAACGAAAGCCGGCAAGGGCCGCCAGATTAAAGCGTTCTTTAACTACACCACACGAGCGAACGAGCAGGTGCTTGTCAGAGTCGGCATCTCTGGAACCGGTGTGGAAGGCGCGCGCAAGAACCTGGAGAAGGAACTCGCAGGCGTCGGCTTCGACAGGGTTCGAAAAGACGCTGTCAGCAAATGGCGCGGATTGCTCGATGCTGTGAAGTTTGAGAGCTTCGATCCCCGCATCCGCTCCACCTTCTACGCCAATCTTTACCTGTCATCGCAGGCCCCTATTGTTTTTAACGACGTGGACGGAACCTATCGTGGGATGGACCGCCAGAATCACAGCAACCCGGGTTTCCAGAATCACACGATCTTTTCCCTGTGGGATACGTATCGGGCCGAGCATCCGTTGCTAGCCTTGCTGCAACCGGGACGCGTCAATGACATGGTGAACTCGATGATCGCCGAATATGAAGAGTCGGGGCTGCACACCACACCGATCTGGCCACTTTGGGGAAATGAAACCTGGTGCATGATTGGTTACCACTCGATCCCGGTGATTGTTGACGCCTATTTTAAAGGATTCCGCGGGTATGATGTTGAAAAGGCTTACCGGGCGATGCGCGATACGGCGATGCAGGATCGCAACGGACTCGATACCTACAAGAAGCTCGGCTACGTGGCATCCCAAAAAGGCGCGCAGGCAACTTCGAAGACGATCGAATACGCTTTTGACGACTGGTGTTTGGCCAAGATGGCGGAGGACCTCGGGCACAAGGAGGACGCCCAATTGTTCTACAAGCGTTGCTCCAACTACCGGAACCATTTTGATCGTTCCGTGGGATTCTTCCGCGGCCGGAAAGCTGATGGCTCCTGGCGAGTGCCTTTCGTTGAAAATGCCCATGTAGGCGATGAATACACTGAAGCCGATCCATGGCAATACGCGTTGGCCGTGCAGCACGATATTCCCGGCATGATTAATCTCTATGGTGGTGAAGAGGGTTTCCTGAAAAAGCTGGATGGACTCTTCAGTGCCGACTCAACAATCCAGAGTGATATTCCTGATATCACCGGCCTGATCGGCCAGTACTCGCATGGCAATGAGCCCTGTCATCATGTGATCTACCTCTACAATTATGCGGGGGCTCCTTACAAAGCGCAGGCACGGCTCCGGGAAGTCATGTCCACTCTTTATGACGATTCTCCAACCGGCCAATGTGGTAACGTCGATTGCGGCCAGATGTCGGCCTGGTACATCTTTAGTGCGCTGGGTTTCTATCCCGTAAATCCCAATAGCGGCATTTACGCCATCGGCAGCCCGCTGGCGACAAAGGCCGAGATCAAGCTGGATAAAAAGCATTACGGTGGACGTACGTTCAAAGTGGTAGCGCAGAACAACAGCAAGGAGAACATCTACATCCAATCCGCTTCCCTGAATGGAAAGCCTTTGTCCCGTCCCTGGATCAAGCATGAGGAGATCCTGAATGGCGGCACCTTGCGTTTCGTCATGGGCTCGAAGCCAAACAAGGAATGGGGCCGCTCGGCTGAAACGCGCCCCCCGGCGACCATGCCAACTACATTCAAGTATGCGCCCCTGCCGGAACCCGCATCGGACAAGCCGGTTGTTTGGACCGTGCCCATCCGGGTGATCTGCGGCAGTGATGAGCCAGTGGGCAACTTCGTTCCTGATCTCACCATGCTGCATGGCGGCATAAACGGCGCCAACCACCGCATCGACACCAGCGTAGCCAACGCCGCACCGGAAGCGGTTTATCAGAATGAACGCTATGGACGGGATTTCACCCATAGCTTCCCCGTCCCTGCCGGAAAGTATCTGGTGCGCCTGCATTTCGCGGAGATCTTCGACAATGCTGCTGGCATGCGCATTGCCAACATCCACATCAACGGCAAGCAGGTCCTGGAGAACCTGGATGTCTTCGCCGCCGCAGGCGGGCTTAACAAGGCTCTTGTAAAGGAGTTCCCTGGTATCACTCCCGATGCCAACGGCAAGATCAGCATCCGGACGAGTGCCGCACCCAAGAGTCCGGACCAAAACGCGAAAATCTGCGGTATCGAGATTCTGCCAGAATAGTTTGAGT
This sequence comes from uncultured Verrucomicrobiota bacterium, assembly GCA_942493075.1. Taxonomy (GTDB): domain Bacteria; phylum Verrucomicrobiota; class Verrucomicrobiia; order Limisphaerales; family UBA8199; genus JBBQYD01. Next base: position 3,947,830 of record OW818681.1, read on the forward strand.
ATCAGCTCACCTGCCACTCGGCCCAACCGGGTGGCAGGTAAGTCTCCTCCCCGTCCACTCCTCAATCCCGGGGCAGGCGCCCCTCCTCTATTGGCGCACCGGAGTTGTGACATAATTGGCCCCCGACGCGTGATCCATATTCTCTGATCCATATTCTCTTGTAAATCCCCACCCCTGCCCTACCGTGTATCGCTAAGCGGCGAAGCCTGAGAAAACAGAAGCTGGACGTTTCCAGTTTGCAGGTTCTTGGGAAGAAATGGGAGCCGCTATCCAGTTGGGAGCCGGAGGATGAAAAAAACAACGAGAACGCGGTTCGAGTTGGGAAGCCGGAAGCCCCGTCTGCCAACTACCCCACCTTCACGCACTGGCCCCTTCCCGGTGGTAGGAATTGGGGCCTCGGCTGGCGGTCTGGAAGCCTTCACCAACCTGCTCCAGAATCTACCAGGGGACACGGGAATGGGGTTCGTACTGGTCCAGCATCTCGATCCAAACCATGAGAGCTCTCTAGTGGACCTGTTGAGCCGTGTTACTCCGATGCCAGTTCACGAAGCCACAGATAAGCTCAAGCTGGAGGCAAACCACGTTTATGTCATTCCGCCTAATGCCAGGATCGCTTTAAAGGACGGATTTCTCCTGCTGTCGGCACGCAAAAAGCAGAATGGGGCAGCTCGATCTATTGACTTCTTTCTTGAATCGCTCGCCGGGGATCGCCAGGAACTGGCAATCGGCGTCATTCTCTCTGGCACGGCATCGGATGGCACAGCGGGGTTGCAGGCCGTGAGGGCTGGGGGAGGCATCACATTCGCACAGGATGACTCAGCCAAGTTTGGCTCCATGCCGCAAAGTGCTATCGCTGCCGGTTGTGTGGATTTTGTCCTCTCTCCCCAGGATATCGGTCGCGAGCTGGCAAGAATCGCCAAGCACCCTTATACCTCTGCCAAGCCGTCACCCGCCCCCCGGTCCGGACGAGGCTCGGTTCCTGCGACACAAGAACCCCGCCATCAGCCGCATGCCGAGCCCGCACTTGAGAGGCTTCTACTGTTACTAAAAAAGCATTCGGGAGTCGATTTCTCCCTCTACAAGCAGACAACGATCCAGCGGCGAATCACCCGGCGTGTGGTGCTAAGCAAATCAGAGACTTTGGAGGCTTACGTGGATTCGGTGGCATCCAATTCTGCCGAGCTGGACTCGCTTTACTCCGACCTGCTCATTAACGTAACTTCCTTTTTTCGGAATCCTGAGGTTTTCGCGGCCTTAAAGCGCAAGGTTTTCCCAGGATTCCTCAAAGCACCGCGTGATCAGCCGGTTCGCTTTTGGGTGCTGGGTTGTTCCACCGGTCAGGAAGCCTATTCGTTGGCAATTGCTTTTCAGGAGTCCTGCAAGACCCTAACTTCTCCCCCAAAGCTCCAGATCTTCGCCACTGATCTGAACGAAGCTACGCTTGAGAAAGCCCGCAGAGGTCTTTATCCCAAAACCCTGGTTCATGATGTCTCTCCTGAACGCATCAGGCGTTTTTTCGTCGAAGAAGAAGGCGGATTTCGCGTCAGCAAATCATTGCGTGACCTCTGCGTCTTCGCGCGGCAGAACCTGCTGAGCGATCCCCCCTTCTCGCACATGGATTTGATCAGTTGCCGCAATCTGCTCATTTACATTGAGCCGGCATCCCAGCAGAAAATAGTATCTACGTTCCATTATGCGCTTAACCATGAAGGTTGCCTGGTTCTCGGTGCTTCCGAGTCAATCGGCACCCACACCAACCTTTTTGAACCTGTCGATAAGAAATTGAAATTATTCCGTCGGAATCCCGGAAACTCCCCGGCATTACTCGCGCCCGCATTCCGCCGACCTCCAACGGATCGGAAGGAGCCGAGGCCGGCTGCCTCTGTTGGACTCGCCGCCCCTGCCATCGAACTCACGGCTCAGCGTGAGGCTGACCGGTTGAGCGTTGCCCGTTTTGCTCCCCCCGCAGTTCTGGTGGATGCCGGGTTCCAGATCCTTCAGTTCCGTGGAGTCACCGCGCCATACCTCCAGGCGCCCAGCGGAAGACCCACTAACGACCTGCTGAAGATGGCTCGACCTGAGCTCATGCTTCCCTTGCGGACAGCACTGAATAAGGCCCAAAAACAAGGCCGCCCAGTGCGCTCGGAGAACATTCGCGTTGACAATGAATCAACTTCGCCAATCACCCTGGAGATCCTTCCGCTCAATCATTTGAAGGACCTGTGCTATTTGATCTTTTTCGAGCAAACAACACCGGGGGGGACAGACAGGAAATCGACAGGCGTCTATCAGCAAGCACCAGAAGAACCAAAGAATACCAGTGGTGCGATGCTCCGTCGCCGAGTCGCCGAGCTAGGCGATGAGCTGACATCAACCCGCGACTACCTGCAATCCCTGCAGGAGCAGCACGAAACGGCCATCGAAGAACTCCAGGCATCCAACGAGGAAGTCACCTCCTCAAATGAGGAGCTCCAGAGCATCAATGAAGAACTGGAAACCTCAAAAGAAGAATTGGAATCGACCAATGAGGAACTGACGACGGTGAATGAGGAGATGTCGAGCCGTAACCTGGAACTCAACCGGCTTAATAGCGACCTGAACAATCTCCACATCAGTATCAATACGCCCATTCTGCTCCTGGACGGTGATCTCAGAATCCGCCGGTTCACGGCACAAGCTGAAAGGCTTTTTAACCTCACCTCGACTGATATTGGCCGGCCTCTCGCCGGCATTCATCACAATCTGGTCTTTGATGACCTTGAGAGTTTCACCGCGACCGTTATAACCACGGTTGCGCCGCGAGAATGCGAGGTGCAGGACAAGGAAGGGAAATGGTTCGCGCTGCGCGTTCGACCGTACCTGAGCCTGGATAACAAGATCGATGGCGCGGTGCTCGTGTTAACTGACATAGATTCCTTCAAGCAGAACGAGAGGAAGATCAGACAGGCGCGAGACTACGCCAGTGCCATCGTCGAGGCAGTTCCTCCGTTGCTCATTCTAGATCCGCACTTGCGAGTGCAGACCGCTAATGGGCTCTTCTATGAAACCTTCCGAGCCAAGGAATTGGAGACAGTGGGACAGCTCGTGTATGAACTCGGCAACGGCCAATGGAACATTCCCGCTTTACGCAGGCTTTTAGAGGAAATGCTGCCGAAAGAACGAACCATTCACCAATACGAGGTCAGCCACAATTTCGAGGGTATTGGACAGCGCAGCATGCTCGTGGATGCCCGCCGCATTGACCACATGCAGATAATCATTCTTTCCTTCTCCGATATCACCGAGCGCAAAAACGTGGAGATGCGCCTGATGGAAGCCAAGGAAGCACTGGCTCGGCATGCGTCAGAGCTTGAGCGAGTTGTCGATGAGCGGACTTCAACCCTGCGCGAAACTGTCCGTGAATTGGAGGCCTTTTCCTACAGCATGGTTCACGATATGCGCGCTCCTCTGCGTGCTATGAACAGTTTCGCTCTGCTGCTGCATCAAGAGTACGGCAGCCAGCTTGATGCGACTGCCCGGGGATACCTGACCCGCATATTTAGCTCAGCCGAACGCCTCGATCAGCTTATCAGGGATGTGTTGAACTACACCCATGTGTTGCGCGATCCGGCTCCCTTGACACCTGTCCGCTTGGAAGAACTCTTGCGAGAGCTTCAGACCAGCTACCCGGAGTGGGCTCCGCCCCGAGCTGACGTTCAGATCATCGCTCCGATGCCGCCGGTGCTTGGGCACGCGGCCCTGCTGGCCCAGGTCTTTTCAAACCTAGTCAGCAATGCCATCCGCTTTGTCGCTCCCGGCGTCCAACCCTGCGTCCGCATCCGGGCCGCATTGCAGGACGCCAGGGTGCGAATCAGCGTTCAGGACAATGGGATTGGCATCCTTCCAGAGAGCCGTCACCGGATTTTTGGGATGTTCCAGCGGATTCAACCGTCCAGCGAATACGAAGGCACCGGCATTGGCCTAACCATCGTTCGCCGTGCCGTTGAGCGAATGGGGGGACTGGTCGGCTTCGATTCCGAGCCAGGCAAAGGCAGCACGTTCTGGTTGGAGCTGCCTCCGGCAGATGTCGGGTGATCTCGCCCGTGTCTCGTTACCTTCGTCAGCAAAGACTCCGTGCACCACGGTTGACCTGGCTAGGTAAAGTGAGCTGCGGGCTGATTGGGACAGCGCCGCGAACCATTCGCTCAAGCAGCCACACCTAATTCGCGCTCAAGCATGTTCGCGAAAACCTTTTCCCAACGTTTCTTTTGCTGGGCCACCGGCTTGTCGGGTTCAAGACGCTTCTCCAGGCACAAACCTGAGGAGGATTCGGAGAACCGCAGGATGCGCCCGCCGTCGGCGAGCTTGAGCAGGAGCATTTCGATGCTGCGTTTCATGATGCCAATCTAATCTTCAAAGCCGAAGTTTTCCAGAATTTCATTGAGACTCGCCGGAGATGCCATGCCATAGCGTGCATGAGCCGCCCGGGCAGACTCCTCAAAATCACTTTCGTTAAGTTCCATAACCGATTCAGGCGGGTTCTCGGCTGCAACAGTCGCTGCTTCCAGAACCTCATGGTAAAGCGACACCGACAACTCCGCGTCATCCATTCCCTCGCGCAACACAATATGGAACTGTTTGCCCCGAATGAGGGTTTGAGCCGCTGCTGGGCGTCCAAGCGGATCCAGTAACGACTGTGATGAGAGTCGGACCTCGACGATCGAAAACCCGCCAGGCAAAGCAATTCTGCAAAATTGTGCCAAATTCAGCACGCATGCATTCTGGAAGAGTTGGCGCTGCCCTTCAAGCAAGATGCATTAGGAAAGAGCCTTCAACCAGGAGGGATCCGGATCTTTCAACAGCACAGCTTTGCCGTTCGCGTAGGTGGCCACGTGACGGAATGGAACGTTCAAGTCAGCGTTGTCGAAAATTAAAACGCACGGCAGTTCGCGGATGCCTTTTGCCAGGTTTGTGAGGGTGCGCGGAAAGCGTTCCACCAGTTTCTCTGTTGGCACATCATGCCCTCCCTGCGAAACTCGCATGGCCACACGTTGCTCGGACATCTCGGCACTGGCGATGCCCACGAAGCATAGGACAACGGCATATCCCGATTCGGCAGCTTGCTTGAGAAAGCTCAACTTGTCGCCCACAGGGTCGGAGAATACCGTCTCCATGATGAAGCTCTCGCGTTGGCTCACGAGTTCCTTCCGGAGCGCTGTAATCATTCGGGCGGCCTCGTAAGCGTCCACCTCCAACTCCCGTGCCATGACGTCAGCGTTGAGAAATCGCAGGCCGGTTGATTTGAGATGCGACTCAAAGAAAGTAGTTTTCCCGGCACCGTTGGAACCCGCGATCGCCACGATTATTGGACGGCGGTCGAGATACTCAATCCATGGAGTCGCCGGTTTGGGACCGCGTTGTCCTCGTTTCACCGTTTTGCCCTTTTGACCGGCTGAAACTCACGGTTGACGAAGCGCCCAATAGTGCGCTTGCCGTTTGATTCAATGCGAACCAACAATCCAGGTGCATCGGCAGGCTCGTAATGCGGATACGGGCGGGTTTTGAGATGCTCGGCGACGCGCTGCCGGCCCTCCGGTGAATCCACCGAGCGGAGGCATTCTGAAAGTGATTTAGCATCTCCGGCGCGGCGCAGAGCCAAGGCCTTGTCTCCGCGCAAAAGCGGTTCGATAGCGCGACCCAGCCTGGCCCAGAACTCAATCTGGCCTGCAATGGACCTTTCTGCGACTTCTCCCGTGAGTCGGGCGTCGAGAGCCAAGGTGTCAGAAATCTTAACCGGTTGACCCATGAATAGAGGGTAGCAAAACGCTACCCAATTGTCAAAACGCCAGGGAATAACCCCGAAGCGGAGAGGAATCCCTTATCTTCGCTGATCTTCGCACCTACGCCAATTAGCGGAGGCCCTTAGAAAACAATCTGTTCTTACCGGCAAGGCTGACGGGTTCTGGACCGATTGCGCTGGGTTCGGAGGAATGCTCCCTCCTGCTGCTTGTAAAGCCCCAGCGAAGAAACCTCTGGAACCGAGGATCGTTCTGGATCTTTTCGACCATCCCAGGCGTTCTTTTTTGGTTTGGGCGTCGTTGCGAGTCGCTCTTCGAGTTCGCACTCGTTGACCGCCGGATCCTCAATCCCAGAGGGATTGCGCCTCAAAGCCCATGGTTGCGACGCGCTCGGTCGCTACCATGGGTTGGCAGAAGAAATGATCCTCCTCTCTTTTGTGCATTCGGTTTTGCGCGGTGAGGCGCCAAACCGAATGCACAAAAGAGTATGAGTTTTTATTGTTGTTCACCCAGGGTGGCGGCCTGGCGGCCTTACCCTGGGCTAGTTGCGTTCCGTCCTTTCAGGACTCCGGATAGTTTAGATTAGCGCAGATCATTGTGGATCAGCGGTTCAATTCTTTCCCACGTGTTGCTACTCGCAAAACACCAGCGAGGAGGAGGCTGCCTCCTCCCGCTGGGTTTTCTTCGGGGCCTTGGCCTTGCGGGGTTCCGGAAAAAAGAAGGTTTCCGAGAACACCAGCATCCGGCGAAGCCCCTTGGGCAGGAGACGGTAATCGCCCCTGCCTATCACGCTTCTATTTTTCATGTTTCCTTTCTACTAAAGTGGTGGCTTGGGTCCAGGGGTGCGGGACACCTGTCCCAACAGGTTGGGATTCTTACCCTACTCGCGGGTGGCCTGCCGAGCCGTAGCTCAGCGCGGAGGCTGGCGCCCCGGTCAGGATTGGACTGAGACGAAGCTCAATCTATCAATCGAGCTGCATGAAGAAGCCGGTGAACGTGTACCTGTCCAGCAGCGCGGATTTGGAGAGCACAAGCTTGCCTTCCAGGGGATCTCCCACGATGACTTTGTCATCTGCCTGGCCCAGGATGGTGATGAAGTGTCCCGAGTTACCAAAGTTTGAGAGCCGAACGCCGGCAATCGAAGGAAATGGCCAAGGCATGCTCGGGTCCGCATTAAAGTGGAACCGCACCTTGACCCCACGTTGCCGCAAAGCCCGTACGAGATACCAGTTCTCGGTGCCGCTGCGCGATGTAAACGATGCTTGCGCGATTTCCTTCTCAGTCGCTGGTTTGCCAAGTTGACGCAAGAGCGTGCTTGCACATGCGGGGCCACACGATGACTCGGAGGTCTGGAGACAGACTCCTTCCGACCAGCGATCCTGAAACGCGCTCCATCGGGGTGGGCGCAGGATCGGTTTGGCGTAGGGGACCAAGAGCCCAAGGATCAGTGCCCCCGGAAAGAACCAGCGGCCTGCGATACGGCGAAAGTGTGAGTTTGAGGAGTATCGTCCGTTCAGAAGGCCAGCCAGGAAGCCTGCTCCGCCAGCGGTCAGTTCAGTATAGGGCCACACACGGAACTGGTACAGCCAGAGAGGTTCGTTGAAAACCTTCAGGTAGTAGGCGGCGAAAGCAACCGCCGGGACGGAGGCCAGAACGCCCGCCCCAACCACGAACCAGAATTGAAGCCGGTCTTTCAACCTGGGTGCCAGCCGGGTGCCGACGCCAAAGAGCGTCAGCGCTACAAGCAGGGTTGGAATGAGCCAGTAATTCATGGAACGCCAATGGTTCGATTGTGCCTGAACATGTTCCTTCTTCAACGATGGAAACAGTGAGCATGTGCGCTCAAGCCTTTCGAGGATTCACAAATCCCCAGCGGCCGCCGTAGTAGATCCGCTCGTGACGTTCCTGGGCGAACGAGGGGTTGATAAACTGCGGCGGCCGTTTGAAATGCTCGTAAGCCAGGCGTAACTGAAGAGACGCTTCAATCGGATCCATGCCGCCTGTTCCAGTGCCAAGCCCTGGACACGCTAATGAGTCAATGGTTCGCTTGCCGGAGCGATTGTGCCGGTGAACAGCCGTCAAAGCAGCCCACATCGCGAGATAGACGTGATCTGTGCCTTGGATGTTCATCGGCACACACATTGTAGGCGCGTGCGCAACAAAAGGGTGCCCCTCATGGTCCGTCGGAATAATGATGCAGGTTCCGACGGGTTGCTCGCCCAGAAAATCCTCCAGAATCTGCTTCTGGATTCGCTCCATCAAGGAGCGACCAAAGAATCTCACCACGGCCAGATCCATACCGGCGTCCATCAGACCAAACGAGTTGCCCGCGGTTATAACGCAATCGAAAGACGGCAGGTCTTCGAAGCGCCCACAAACAATCTGCACCTCAGGATGAGCCCGAAACTGCCATTGTGCCACGTCGCAGAATTCCTTACCTCTGTCTGCAATAATAAGCCTCATAGTGACCTTTCCAAACAACTGGAGAGACTGCGCTCCTGCAGTGTCTTAAGAGCAGGGGCTAAATGCGGGAACTTGGCAGACAACCTATTGGCCTCGCTGATGTCTCTGGACCGTTGGCCCGTTTCGGCATTAACGACGCTCGATGAGTATTGCCATCTCTATCGTTCATTTTCCTGACACTCCCATCCCCTAGCATGACTAATTCCCGTATTTAGGCGCACCAGGTTTCACGTGATCAGCTTGACAAAAATTTCAACAAAAGCGAACGAAAAATCCAAGCCGGCGGCACGCTCACCGGCTCTGTTCTCGAGCTCTGAAAGAGCGGCAACCCACTAGCCCAGCAGCGGTGTTGGATTTGCAAGTATTTTTTTGTTATTTTAAGCTTTCTTTTCCTGAAGAGCGGCCTGGCTGGAAAGCGCTTTGAGTAGATGATTCATATAGATGACGAGCTTTCGCATCACCGCTGTGAGTGCCACCTTTTTGAGTTTTCCTTTGGCGACTAATCGCATGTAAAACTCACGCAGTATCGGATTGCACCGCGCGACGCTTAAGGAGCTCATATAAAGAGCCGTGCGCACTTCGGGGCGACCGCCACCGATGCAGCGCACACCTTTCATGGTGCCGCTCTCGCGAGTCCAGGGTGCGAGTCCCGCCAATGCTGCCACCTGCTGCCGGTTTAACTGTCCTAACTCTGGCATATGGGTGAGCACCATTAAAGCAGTTCGCCTGCCGACCCCCTCAATGGCATCCAGAGTTTCAACGCGTTGCTTGAGTGCTGGGTCGCTGTCGGTTAACTGCATAAGTTCAGCTTCAGCCTTTTGAATTTGCTCCCGGTAATGTTCAACTAAGGCTTGGTGCTGTTGGCGGACGAAGGGGCTACTGTGGTGCTCAGCTTGAGTTTTGGCGATAGCTTGAGCGTCGACGAGTTGTGTGAGCCATTGGGTCAAGGCGGCCAACTGGCCTTGGACCTCGGAGACCGGCGGGGTGGGTGCGGGTTGATAGCGCTTGCCAAAGTCGGAGAGCATTGAGGCATCAATGGCGTCGGTCTTAGCGCGTTGGCCTTTCGCTTGAGCGGAGGCTCGCGCCTGGGCTGGATTGACCACTGATACCAGGAGATTGGCTTTGTGCAAACTCGAAACCAGATCGCGTTCATAGCCACCAGTCGCTTCACAGATGACGTGGGCGCCAGAAATGGCTTGGAGCTTCTTGCACAAATCATTTAGGCCCTTAGGAGAATTGCGGAACTCGATTTGCGAGCCCGGAAGATCGACTTGAAGGGTTGCTTTGGCGACGTCTATGCCGATGTAAACAGGATTGACGAGTATGCTCATAATAATTGGGACTGATAGTGAAGCATGTTCTAACTCAGCCTTACAATACGAGCTATCGGTCGAGACCAACGCTCTTGCAGCGGTTCGAGTTTGGAGCAACGGCGCGTGCGGTTCACGCTGGGCTTCGGACTGGTGTTGAACATCGTCCGAGGGCTAGACGAACTCGCACGCGCCACCACTGCCCCGTGCGCCGGGGCAGTAGATTCAATATCTTGCATGAGCAAGAAAGCATAAGTAGAAAACAAAGCACACCCAAACCGGCAAGCTGTGCCCTGATTGGGAATGAAGAATCGGGCAACATTCAGCGGCGCTCTTTCACTGCGTCTCGCTACGCTCGCCTTAGTGAAAGAGCGCCGCTGAACCCATCCTGACAGCCGACCGGGAACAGCAGGATAAACTGTGATGTCATGCATGAAGTAGAACATATAAGGGCCAGGCCGTCAGGCCGCCGCCCTGTACTGAAATGCAAGGGAATCACAGTTGTCCGACAGTTAGAAGCGGAAACTGAGCGTTCTCAAATGAGCCCCTGTTCTTGTTTCCCAGACTGCGCGTGATTACATTGCTTTTTTAGATCAGAGCTGCTGATCTCACTGTGCCACGCGGACACGGTAGAATCGGCACTGTGGCGCTACGCTTGGATCAGTGAAGATGTCATTGCCTGAGCCATTGGTGCATGTCGCCAGCGTGGTCCACAGAACGAGGTCGTCTGACGCTTGAATTTCCAGCACCTGGTTGGGCGCGCTGGTGACGCGAAATTGCCAGTGCCCGTCGGTCAAGCGCACCAGCGAATCCGGCGGAAGGAAGGGGATTTGAGTCAGCCGCAGGATGTTCAACCCAGCCGACCCATCAGCCACAAATACAAGGTTGCTGTGAATCGCTACTCCGTAAGCTTGGCCGCTGCTGCGATATTGTCCCAAGAGGGTGCAATGAGCCGGATCTTGTGTATCCCAAACCTGCAAGCCGCCGTAATCGCAAGCGACATAGGTGCGTTCAGCAGTTAAAACAAGATCGCGCGCGGTTCGTGGCAAGTAATTCGTGCTGAGCACACGGCACTCTACCGGGTTGCTCACATCAAGAACACGGAAGCAGTTATCCTGAAGCACATAGAGTTTGTCGCTGGAAATGGCCGCCGGCCTGCCATAGTGGTCAAGACCGCTGATGCGGACGCAATTGGTAGGTTGGCTTATATCCACGATATCCAGACCAAAGGCACATCCGACGTAGGCAAGTTTATCGGAAAGAACCAACCCGTTAGCATAGCCACCTCGAGGAGCATAGGAACCAACGTACGTGCAGTTGGTGGGATCTCTGACGTCCAGGGCATGAAACCCGGAGTAGGTGCCGCTCACGTAAGCGTAGCTGCCGGAGAGCGCGATGCTGGTGCCGTTGTTGCCCACACCGTACCCACCTGCCACAAACGGATTGGACGGATTGCTAATGTCTACAAGTTCCAAGCCTCGGTATCCGGCGAGACAATAAGCGATTCGTTCAGACGCTATCACATCCACCGCACTACCTGCGAAGTTGACTCCGGTGACTCGAAAGGGGTGGGCGCTGTCGCTGATATCGATGACGTGCAACGAGCCATATCCATCTGCCAAATAAGCGTGGTTCCCAAAGACCGACACGGCTCTGATGTTAGCCCTGAGCCTGTAACCGCCGACCAACACACACGCGGTCGGATCGGTGGCGTCGAAGACCTGCAACCCGGCGGACTCGTCCAACACGTAAACGTAGTGACCGGAGGCCGCCACAGCATGAGCGGCTCCACCCGTGCCGTAGCTTCCAACGCGGGTGCAATTTGACGGGTCACTGACGTCGATTACGTGCAAACCCAGGTCGGCCACCCAAGCGTAATTGCCCGAAACCGCTACGCCCTCGGTATAGCAGTGACTGGGAGGCGCCGTCTCGTATGCGCCCGAAGGGGTAGCTTTGGCGGGATCACTGATGTCGAACACCTGCAATCCGAAGCAGGCTTCCGTCACATAGGCATAGTCGCCCTGGATGGCGACGTCAGTCACCGATTCGGCAAATCCCCCTACGCGAATGCAGTTGGTCGGATTGCTCACATCGATTACCTCCACATCGCCGGCTGCGACAAAAGCAAGTTTACCGTCGAGGGTTACTTTCGAGGCCCAGTTGGCCGTTTGATAACCGCCAACGCGCACACAGTTTGCTGGATCAGTTACGTCGATCACATGCAGGCCACTGTCGCCATCTGTAACGTAGGCATAAGGCGGAGAAACCGCCACTCCGTAAGCATAACCAGCCGTGTCATACCGCCCGGCGTGCACGCAATTTGTCGGCTCGCTGACGTCAATGATCTCCAAACCGGTGTAATCAGCAACATAGGCGTATTTGCCCGAAACCGTGAGTCCCCAAGCGCCGCCAAGGGTGTCGTAGCCGCCGACCGGAACACAGTTGCTTGGGTTATGCACGTCAACTACGATCAGTCCGGCGTTACCCGCTGCGATATAGGCCAAATGGTTAGTGACTATGATGCCCCAGCCATACTCGCCTGAAGCATGGGGCGGCCAATGGCCCACTGGCGTGAGTTGGACCTTGCTCGGCTCAGCGCTCGCCAGGACAGTTCCGGCCAAAACTCCAATCGAACCGACAAGTGCCGTAAGGAGGAAGCCAAGTATGTCACTCGTGACCCGAACCTTTGGTTGGTGGCTGCATGTTTCTTGAAGGTTGTCCCTCAATTGAATCGATTCGTTTGTTGGCCTCATAGGCTCTGAGTGGCGCAGGTTTGACTACCAACCCTCGAGCCAAACTATTGATGCTGTCTGAGGGCGATGGCCGCGGCGCTTTGGTTTGGCTTTCTATAAGGGCAGCTTTTATGCCAACCGATTCTGTTCCGGAATCACGTTTAGAATGTCTCGTTCTAAGTTGATGAATGAGCCGAGGTTGCGTGCTTGTCACGCATTTGGCGCGACAATCACGCACGCTCATCGAGTGGGCGCAATGGAAACGTGAGGGCATTGCAGGGGTGCCGGGGCCGATGAGCTTGACACACAAGTGCGACGAAACTAAGAATCCTGGCATGCTTGGAGCCTCCGCTGAAATCACACGATGGTTATTGTTTTGTCGCTCCCGTGGCATCAGCCATCTTCGCGAGGAAATTGCGTGCGTGTGTGGCTCCAGGCGGATCGAAGCATCATTTTCCATTCGGCCGGAGCGTTCTTATAACGCCTCAGCCGAAGGCGAATTACTCGGCGCTACACTCAGCTTTGAGGCAAAGAGCCGACGACGTTTGCCCGGTGATGAAGAGAATTCGAGGGTGCCGCTTTTTGTAGGCACCTTTAATTACGCTGAGGGCGTTTCGGGCGATTTCGTAGTGCGGCCGAAATCCGACGGCGAACTCATGGCGCTCGGTGTGTATGGCGCGCCGCCCGCGTTTCACTTGATCAGGACCGATCCCTCTCGAACAGCCTCTCCCGTGGAAATCCTCGGCGTGCCAGGTTGGAAAATACATCTCGAAGACCCGGCCCAGTATGAGCCCTCGATCTCGAAAAAAGAACTTCCCGCGGCTGGCAATCCGCTCCATTTCGCCGGCTACTGCGTCGGGCGCGCCGAAAGAAATGGGAACCTTCCTATGCCGGGCGTGTTGGTTACAATGTTACTGGCATACCAGCTACTGTTGAAACCGTATCACCTGAAATCCGCGGATTGAGTTGAATGCGCACGGGCGTGACCCGGGCAATTGAGGGGTCAGGGGTCATTGAGGGGTCTACAGTGCAGCTCTGTGATGGGATCGAATCGTGCGAAGAGCTTGCGTGCGTGTTGATGAGCTCGCCGGATATACCCCAATCCTTAGCCTGATGCGAGAAAAAGCGTTTTAAGGTGAAAAAAGCGTTGACTCTATATCACCAGTATGGTGATATAGCACTGTGCCGCTCTTCACAAAGCAAAAAACCAGATTTCACCTCAAAGTCACCCACTCTGACCAAGCTACCGCTCATGGCGGCCAGGTCCTTGTCGATGCTCTCTGCCGCCGGTTCGGCTTATGGAAACGCATCCAGAGCGAACCTGCTCTGGAGGTGCGCAAGCGCACCGGCGCTGGTTTCTCTCCGGTAGCCATCATCGCCCAACTCCTCTTTGCCTTCACCAGCGGCGCCGCTTCGCTGGCTGACGCCGAACGGATGGGCAAAGATGAGGTGCTCATGGGCCTGCTGGGCCTGGAGAAAGGAGCCGATCAAACGACCCTGGGTGAGTGGCTGCGCGCCCTGCCCCCTGAAGGCATCCGGGTCCTGCACCGCATTTGTGCCGACTTTGTGGATTGGTCCAGTCAACAGGCCAAGCCAGCTCGCTGGCTTCACGCGGGCGAGATCGAGACATTCTTCGACGACACTGAGGTGGAAGTGTGGGGCAAGAAGTTTGAGGGAGCTCGCATGAACTACGAAGGCAACTCAGCCTTGAGCTGGCAGACCCTCTGGTATGGCCCCTGGATGCTCGATGGCATTCTGGACGGAGTTGCCGATGTGAGCGAGCATCTGCCAGTGTTGCTGCAAGAGCACCAGCACCGGTGGGAAGGCCGCCCCAATTATTTCTATGCCGACAGCGGGTCCAGCGCAGGCAAATTCCTTAACTGCATTGAGCAGTCAGGCTTTGGCCGCTGGAGTGTCAGCTACAATAAGTGGCCCGACAAGCTCGACCGCCTGGCCTCTGAAGTGCTCGAAAGCCAGTGGAGCCCCTTGCCGCCAGCCGGCCAACCGCAGGAGCAATACACCTGGGTCAAACACCAGCCCGGCGAATGCGCCCAGGTGGAGACCTTCGCCACAGTGCGCTGGAAAAACAATGGTGATTTGTTCTGGCGCTACGCTTATGTGGTTTGCCGGGCTGGCGAGAAAGACAGTCCGCGCGCTGTTTTTGAGCGGCACCACCTCAAAGGGGCCAAGGAGCGGGGTTTCAGTGATGTGCTCAGCGGCCTGGATCTGCACCATCCGCCCTGCCAGGATCTGACTGCCAATCAAGCCTTCTATGCCATTGGAATGCTGGCCCACAACGTATTGATCAGCCTGCGGGTGCTGGATCTGCCCGATGAAGCGCAGGGATGGCAGATCAAAACGATCATCCGCCATCTGTTGACGGTGCCAGCCACGGTAAGCACACATGCACGCTATACGGTGGCTCACATTTGCGTGCCGGCCGGATGGATGCGCTGGTGGCGCCTGTTCCTGGACAATTGGATCCCCAAACGCAAGGCAGGGCGGCCCGCGGTAGAGCTTGTGGATACATAGCCCGTCCGAATTCCTAACTCGCAGATCCAGGCAACTCGCTTTAAGAGCGAGTTACGGTGGGGTCTGCCCAAATACTGTCCGGCAAGCGCTCGAGTGAGATATTTTCACATCAAACAGCGGCTCACCTTCCCCTGCAGGCACCCTGATCCCCTAAATTGGCCCAACCCGCTGCCCTTTGTGCCGCTATGGCGTCCCGAAATCGGGGTTCTTCGGGTCAGCCCAATTGCTTGGCTAAGGATTGGGGCGGATATACGGATATACGCAGATCTTATTGACCGGTGTGTGGTTTTGGTGATATAATCATTGCTTCACCATTTAACACCGGGGCTATTATGATCTTTCTGCGTTCGGCTTCGTTGTCGTTCGCCATTTCTGGCTTTAGCCGGTGCTGTAGTTCAACACCCGGGAAACTCACGACACCCTGGGTGAAAAACGATCTAGGGCCGCACTTTTCCCCGTCGGTCGGCTTCCATTCTATCTCATTCTCAGGCTGCTGCATTTCGGTTATCGAAGGCAACCTGAGCCGCATCGACCTGTTATCTCACTCTAAAAAGGGGTTCGCAAGGACATCATGAAAAAGCTAGCTCGTCTTCTTGGATTCGCCGGGCATCTCTCGATCCTGATCGTTATGGTCTGGCGGTTTACCTCTGCCACGTCCGCCGCAACTTCCTGGCCCATGCACCAGCGCGACGCAGCCAATACCGGGCGCGCCGATTTCTCTGTCCCTCCGAATCGGATGAACAGCAATTTTTTCAAGTGCATCCGGTGGCAACAGCCGGCGCCTGAATCCCCTAATGACGGAGGCATTGGGGCTAGTGCCATGGCATTTTTCGATTCCATTGAGCCAGAGGGGAAAGATCTGGTTGTAGGCGGCTATCATTGGCCCAAAGGCATTCAGGCGATGGATCGCCACACAGGCAAACTGATTTGGTTTGGCAATCCCGGCGGTGGAGAGTTGATTGGGGATGTCACTCCGGCGTTCTCACCGGACGGTCTGGCGATTTACACGATTAATGATGACACGACCGGAGCGGTCATGGCGGTCTCTGCCGAGCTCGGGCCGGACACCCCATGGAGCAACAGCAGGGATGCCCATCCGGACTTCTTTCTGGGCGGCGGGCTCAAGGTGGCTCCAGACGGGCGGATATTTGGGAACGCTTGCGAGAGCCCTCTTTATGCAGCCACGAACCATGGCGACCGCCTAAGCCTGGTTTGGACCGGTGCCTCCTCCCCCTGTGCCTGTTTAGGCTATGCTGCTCTTTGGCAAGGCCCAGAGGGCCTCCGCGTCATCAGCGGCGGGCGGTGCGGCCTGATCGGGGCGTGGAGTGGTGTCACGGGCCAGGAGCTTTGGATGGCGGAAATCCCCGGTGGGATGGATGCCGGGCCTACCGTGGATCCGGCGAACGGGAAAATTTACCTGCCAATTGGCTTTGACAATATCTGGATCGGAGGCCTGGACAAAGATGGCACGCCTTTGTGGGACGAGGTGGCAAAACCAGTATTCACCTGGGAGGATGGCGTTGATGAGTCGCAGCGCGCGCAGAGTACAGGGTGCCTCTCAGCCGACGGCGCAACGTTCTATTTTCAGACGATCACCGAGCAGGGAAACGGAAAACTCTATGCGATCCGCACCTCTGACGGTTCGGTGAAATGGAGTCTGGCAACTGGCGGCGGCGGGACAGAAGAGCGCTGCTCCTCGCCCATTGTCACATCCAACTCCGTAGTGCTGGTTGGAAATAATAGTGGCGGAACTTACTTTGCCATTTTGGATGCAGAGACTAACGGCGTGGTGCTCGCGACGCTGCCCGTGCTCGATGGCGCCAGCGCCCGATCAAGCTTTACCCTATCGCCTGACGGTCTTCTTTACCTGCCGGCACGCCTGCTATGGACGGCCGGCAATGGGGATACGACCGCCCCGACATTCGAGCCGGCCAACGTCTTCACGGCATTTGATCTGACCGAGGATGGACAGACACCGCCGGTCGAGGGCGAACTCTACGTCGATATGCAAGCCACCGCCCCCTCAGCGGGGACCCCGGTATGGTTGAATCAAGGCAGCTTGGGCGACTTCACCCGCCACGGCTCTCCAGAGTATGTGTCTGACGTAGCGGGCACCGGCGTTCCAGGGGTGTTTTTTGACGGGGAAGAGTCTTACTACTCAGGTCCGGCGAGCATTCCTGATTTGGAGGGCAGCAGCGATCGAAGCATTGAGGTTTGGGTTCTAAACCCCGAGATCGCTGATGAGGAAACCATGGTTTCCTGGGGACACAGGGACGGTCCAGATGGGAGCAATTTTGCCATCAACTATGGCAGCAGTACTTATTACGGTGCGGCTGGGCACTGGGGGTGGGACTTAGGCTGGGAGGAGGAGAATCGTGTCCCTCTTTCGAACGTTTGGCACCATATCGTTTACACCTACAATGGGGGCACTCGGTTCCGTGTTTATGTGGATGGAGTCGAACGGGTGAGAGTGGATGAACTGGGCCCACTGTGCACACACTCAGGAAACACGGTGCTCGTTGGCGCCCAGAACGGCTGGGATGAGAGCCCGGTTCTATTGTTCTCCGGATTCCTGAATGCGATTCGTGTTTACGGCGGTGTGCTCACTTCGAACATGGTGGCTGAGAGATTTGAGGCCGGACCAAATCGCGCCGATTCAGGACTTTTCCTGGATGTGGCATCGGAGCATGGCGAACCGAGCCCCGCGCCAGGCCGGCATACTTATCCGTACGGCGCCATTGTAACCTGTCGCATGTCGCAAGCGTTGGCAACGAACTCTAATACCGAGTACGTATGTACCGGCTGGAGCGGCGATGGCAGTGTTTCAAATGGGTCAGGTACAGATGTCTCATTTGCTATTACCCGGTCTTCCACACTCACCTGGCTTTGGTCACCCGTGCGTTATCGACTTCAAGTCGCCATCGAAGGGGAGGGCGAAATAGAACTGGCGAGTGAATGGGCCCCCCCGGGGACCATCAAGGTAGTCAGCGCAACCGCAGCCCCGGGGTGGCGCTTCGATCACTGGAGCGGTGAAACCAACGGCTGCACGATCAATGGCACGCAGATCCAGGTCGTGATGGACGCCGGACGAAGCATCGACGCACATTTCGTCAGCCAACCGCTCCCCTGGAGCCGGGTTGCTCTACCCGAAACGCAGCGGCGGGATCGTCATACCGCCTTAGGCAGCGACGGCACCAACATCTTTTTCACACGGGGCGCACAAGCCAACCCTTCATTTTATCGGCTCCCACGCGGTTCAGCCGTAGCCTCCGAGTGGCAGGCCTTGACTCCCCTGCCCCTGTCGGTTTCGCCGGACCTTAACAGTGGCGTTGGCGACCTCATTTATTATAACGGTGCACTCTGGACATTTGCTCGGCGAAACGCCGCTTCAAGCCGGCGCGGTGTTTACCGTTATGACCTGGCTACGAACTCGTGGACGATGGGAGGCTCAACCTCCTGGGACGGGCCCAACGAGGCATGCGCACCGCTGGCGGCCGATCGTATCCTGGGTGGAGTCATCGGCGCTGACCGAATCCATAGTTACAGTTCGTGGCAAGCAGGCACGTGCACAGAAGTAGCCACGCTCCCGGGGAGCGCTTCGCATCCCTGGGCAGCCTGTGTGGGAAACGGGTATGCCTACTTCCTAAAGCATCACACAACCTCATCCACCAACGGCGTGTTGGTGCGGGTCAACCAAACCGGCCCAATCCAGGTTCAGGCGCTTCCGGGGCTGCCGTTCAATCCGGGCATCGGTTGCGCGATCGAATATCTGCCGGGGCACCTTTTTCAAGACGGCCATGAACGGCTGTGGGTTTTGAGAGGAGGCGCGGGAACGGGTGATAACGATGGGTCTTCGTGGACGGAGAGCAACTCCACCAATAACGTCGCGGTGTATGATTTAATCGAGCGGTTTTGGACATCTGGAACTACCGGATTTCCGACGGATGAAGGCTCGGAAGCATGCCTGGCAGGCACTACTCTTTATGTACTGGCCGCCAATGGCGTGGAAAATCCTCTTCATTTCATGGACCTCACAAACAGGCAAACGCTGGCCGTCATTACACTGAGCATTCAAACACCTCACAACTCGGTCATCCCAGCCGCCGGTTTACACGACGTAATGATGGGGCAACGAGTGGTCTGTGAAGCCCCCGAACTCGTCGAGGAGGGCAGCGCTGAGTATCAAATCACAGGCTGGACAGGCTCAGGCAGTGTGCGCTCCGGGACAGGCAACAGAGCCGAACTGATCATTAGTGAGAATTCGGAACTAACGTGGCAGTGGAACCTAACTCGCTACCGCCTTAATGTTACGCAAGAAGGTTCAGGCAGCACTGAGATTTCGTCTGGCTTGATTGCAGCCGGAACCCGGCGCACACTGACCGCCTCTCCGTCGCCGGATTGGGAATTCACTTGCTGGTCGGGTGATACGAACGGCTGCACGTTCTTCGAAAACACCGCAACCATATTGATGGATCAGCCCCGGCGGGTAGTCGCTCACTTTTCCCGAAAGACACCTGTACTGAACGCCACTCACTTTGTCTCCCACACGGGAAGCCATGTTCCGCCGTTCAGTTCCTGGATCACGGCAGCCACAAATCTGGAAGCTGCGGTGGAAGTGGCGGCGGACGGAGAAACCATTCTTGTGACTAACGGGGTGTTCTCACTCGCATCGGAGCTTGTCATCGACAAATCAGTGAAACTCATGAGTGTCAACGGCCCGGGAACCACGATCCTGGATGGAGGGAACCAGAACCGGTGTTTGCGGATAGCCCATTCAAATGCTGTCGTGGATGGGTTCACACTGACCCGTGGCTGGACGACGAACTCCGGGGGGGAGTCTTTATCAACCAAGGCACTCTGCAGCACTCCGTGGTACTGAGCAACACCTCGGCGCTGGGAAGCGGGGGGGGAATCTTCGCGATGAAGGGTTGTCTCGTGCAGTTTTGCAGGATTGAGGGCAACTCCGCAACCAACGGAGGTGGCGGTGGATTCTCCGAGTCCATCGAGGAGCCCGGTCCCTCCGTCGTTCACAACTGTGAGATTCGAGGTAACCTGGCCAAACGTGGGGGCGGGATCTGGGGCAGCACTACGCTGGATCTTCGCAACCTCCTGATCATCGGCAACCAGGCCTGGGAAAGCGCAGGCGGGGTCTACTCCCACCAAATTCGAATCGTCAATTCGGCCATTGTCGATAACCGCGCCAATAGCGGTGGAGGGCTGTGGGTGGATTGGACCACTCCAGTGACACTGATCAATTGCATCATCGACAGAAACCATGTGAGCACCGGGTCCACTACAAACTGGTCGCTAGCCTCAAGTGACTCTGCGAACATTTTAACTACCTTCGCGCAACCGCCACTCGGTGGTTATGTCATCGTCCCGGATTATGCCGATCCCGAGGCGGGTGATTATCGCCTGCGTCCCCGGTCACCAGGCATTGATCAAGGGACTCCACAATCCTGGATGGCGGAATCAACCGATCTGGCAGGTGCGCCTCGCCTTTCAGGTGCCGGCGTTGACCTGGGCCCCTGGGAATATTCCGGAACAGGGTTTTCATGCGATCTGGCCCGCATCAGCTATGACGCCATGATCAACGAGCCTCTTGTGCTTGAGGCCGCCGTGTTCGGAGCGAACACAAATGGCCTCTTCTTCGCCTGGGATCTGGACGATGACGGTGTATTCGAGCACATGGGAACTCATCTCTCGACTATCACCAACACCTATTTGGATGCCGGAACCTATCCGGTTAGTTTATGTGTTAGCAATTTGGCAGGCCAATTCGCCAGCATCCGTCGGGCACAGGGCGTAGAGGCAGGTGTTCCAGAGATTTTTGTATCCCCTTCTGGAGGAGCGTGGCCGCCGTACACCAATTGGCTTCTGGCAGCCCGATCGTTGCACGAGGCCCTGCCCTTTGCGCGGGCTGGGAGTGTGATCTGGGTCGCAAGCGGCGCTTATACGCTGACCAACGAAGCGCGTCTGAATTACGGGATCACCCTGCAAAGCATCGAGGGACCAGCACAAACACAGATTAGCGGTTCGGGCAGCAACCGCTGTTTTTATATTGGCCACTCGAACGCCATGGTGCGTGGGTTTACGATACGAAATGGCTATCAAGTCGGGAGGGACGGGGGCGGGGTGTACATCAAGTCCGGCACATTAAGCGAGTGTATCGTGGCTGATAATGAATCCGAATACTCCTTCACAACCGCCGACGATGGGGGCGGTTGGGGAGGCGGGGTATTTATGGAGACGGGACTCATCGAGCGCTGTGTGATCACAAACAACACGGGCGAATGCGGCGGGGTGGTCATCAAAAACGGTCGTGTTGAAGGCTCCAGAATCTGCAACAACAATGGCTACCGATCGGGCGGGATCATGCTATATGGCGGTCTGCTGCGCAATTCACTGATCACAGGCAACGTCTCTCCTCAAGCGCCTCGTGGGCAGTTCTTCCTCAATGCGGCTGCTGGGGTATCCCTCGCTTATCGCAGCGGCAGCCGGATGGAAAGCTGCACGGTCGCATACAATACCATGACAACCAGACCCTGGGGAGTGGCCGAAGTGCCCGCAGTTGACAATAAAGGGGAGATTGTAAACAGCATCATTGCGAGCAACATGTGCCCGGATCAACTTTGGACCGACAGTTCTGCATCGAACTTTTTCACTTGTTGTTCTGACGAAATCACCGGGCCGGGTTGTTTCCAGGCCGATCCCCGCTTCGTGGATGGGGCCAATGGAGATTTCCGACTGCGAGGCGATTCGCCTTGCCTCAACGCGGGTATGAATCAGCCATGGATGTCTGAAGCGTCAGACATGGCCGGAAAAACCCGAATCTCGGACTACCGTGTGGACCTCGGCTGTTACGAATATGATCCGGGCCAGCTCACGTTCGTCTGGACTCCCCCTGTCAGCACCTGGTTGCATGGCGTGCAAACCCTGGGTTGGGAAACCCTGACCGGGCGGACCCAGGCCATGAGCATCCAACTAAGCTTGTCAGGCCTGGGCGGGAAGGTTGTCCTCGCGCAGGGTCTCCCGCTTACTGGCAGCTTCACTTTCGATTCCACCCGGATCGCAGATGGCCAGTACGAACTTCGCGCAGCCATCCTCGATGCGGACAATGCAGCCCTGCTGGAGTCATCAAGAACGGTCTTCGTCAACAATTCCGCTCTGCCGCATTCGGGAACAGTCTCAGCATCGGAGACCTGGTCGAACAACCTCCCGCACATCGTCGAAGGTTCTTTTGTGATTGCCGCAGGCCAGGTCCTCACACTGTCGCCCGGCACCATAGTAAAAGTCGCTCCCGGTGCCATGGTCGTGGTCGAAAACGGCGCGAAGATCCAGGCAGCCGGCACAATGGATGCCCCGGTAATATTCACATCATGGGCGGATGATTCAGCAGGCGGAGATGCGAATGGGGACGGTACTCTCAGCGCGCCGCAACCGGGGGACTGGCTTGGGTTCGAACTCCAGGGATCGGGTTCTCTGGATTTCAACACGTTCGTTGAAACTCGCTATCTCCTTTTCCGGCATCAGGGTCAACTCTCTGCAGACGAGACATGGAGTGGCCAGTCACTTCATTGGGTCACAGGAGATCTGACAGTGCCTGCAGGAAAGACTCTGACCATCCGGGCTGGTGCCATAATCAAACTCAACTTGGCGAAGGCAATCAACGTTAAAACCGGAGGCTCCATTGTGGCTGAGGGCACCCGCACCCTGCCCATCACAATAACCTCGATCAACGACGACTCTGTCGCAGGCGATTCAGCGCAAGATGGCAGTGCGACCGTCCCCGCTGCCGGAGACTGGGCCGGGCTGAACATCGAAGGCACAGCGAGGCTGGCTCACACCAAGCTTCGTTATGGTGCGGGTGGAGAGGAAGCCAGCATGCCTGCGATGATGAAAATCACCACCGTCTCCGCGAATGTCATCCTCGATAGCTGCCGTTTGGCGGATGCGCTGCATGACGCCATCTCGACATGGGGAGGAACTACTCTGCTTACAAACTGTGTTCTGGCCAACAATGGGCGCGGCATCCTGGTCCGTGAGACCAGCACCGCCGTCCTGGTAAATTGCACGCTCGACCGCCACAACTGGGGCGTTGTGGCACATGATGGGATTCTGCGCGTGTTCAATTCGATCATCGCGAACAGTGCTGAATACGGCGTGTTTGGAACACCAACCGAGTTCGCCTATAACGATGTCTGGAGTACTACGAGTGGGGGGTATTTGACGGGTGTCCAAGGCAATATTTCAGAAGATCCAGCGTTCCGAGGCGCCGAAAACAGCAATTATCAACTCGGATACTTGAGTCCTGCCATTGATGCCGCGGATTCCACCCTGGCCCCCGTTACTGATGCAGCGAACGCCCCCCGATACGACGACCCCCGCACTCCGAACACCGGCCATGGAACCGGACCTGTTGCCGACATGGGCGCGTATGAATTCGCGGAACAGGCGAGCTCAGACCTGGATCTTGTGGTGCTGAATGCCTCTGGTCCAGAGAATGTCACCGCAGGTGAAATGGCAACGGTTACGTGGCAGATAAAGAATATCGGGAGCGAGTCCTTCAATGGCCAATGGCAAGATACAATCTACCTAGTACCGGATGTATCAGACGGCTGGACCGAGTCGATTCAGGCAGGCGAGAGCTCCTCGACTGGCACATTGGGGCCTCAAGGCACAGTGACCTGCTCGGCAAGAGTTCGCGTGCCGGGCGGCACTGAAGGAATATGGCGCTGGCAGATTAAGGCCAACTCGGATGGCAAGGTGTTTGAAGGCGAAAACTGGAACAACAACCTAAGCTCTGCCTCAGCACCCTGTTCGATGAACGTGCAACCGGTCTCATCCACTGGCCTGACGGGAATGTTCCCCGGTGCGAACCAGCCGGTGTGGTGCCGAATCGGACCCAACGACTCGGGCGGAGTGCGGCTCCTCATCGATAGCGCGTTCAGCCCGGGGCGGGTTCGGATCTATGCCGCTTTGGGGCGGATGCCCACTGAAGAACACTTCGATTTTCGCAGTGCGCAAACCAACTCGCCGGATGTGGTTTTGGCTCTTCCGGGATCCGCAGGACAGGACACCTATATAATGATCGTGCCGGAACAACTGCCTTTCGCACCGGCGGCATTTAAGCTCACGGAGGAATCACACGACTTCGGGATCGGTTCAATCACTCCGCCAGTCGCGGGAAATGAGAGCCCGGCAACATTCAGACTGGAAGGGTTCGGCTTCACGCCAGAGCTGCAGGTCGAGTTGATCGCCGCACAAAGTGGATTGTCCATCGCCGCCGGCGAAATTGCGCAGGAGAATTCGACGCTGGCTTATGCCAGGGTCAACCTGGGTGGTGCGCTGCCGGGGCTCTATCATCTCCGGCTTGAGGATGGCGCCGCACAGGCCACTCTCAGCAACGCGGTTCAAATCGTTGCAGCCACTGCCGGGTTGTCTGCAAAGGGCGAGTTCAGGGCGCATCTCAGCCTGCCCTCGGCAGTCCGCGCAGGCCGGATTTTCAAGGGCTACGTGCACTATGAAAACGCAGGAAAAGGTGATGTCCCAGCCCCGTTGCTTGTTTTGGAAGCTGACGACAAAACCCGCATCTATCCCCTGGGAGATCCGGCGCAGGCAGGAGCTCAACTGCATTTTCTAGCATGCGCTCAGGATACCCCCATGCCATCCATCCTGGCGCCTGGCTCCCATTACACGTATGTGTTCCAAGGCGTTTCGCTGGGGAACGATCCCATTTCCGTCCGGCTGTACCAGGCCGGCACGGAGATGGCCAACTTGATGGATTACGCGAACCTCAGAGCAGACATTCTCCCCGAATATCCGCATCCGTTATTTGAATCTGCGTATGCCCGCCTGACTAATTCGCTCGGTACCCGCCTGGGTGATTACATCTCCAATCTTGGGCAAGCCGCCGAGAGGGCTGCCGAGTCGGGCATGACCGGTTTCACCGAGCAGGAGCTCCTGACATATCTGCTTCGTGAATCTGTCGAGCAGGTTCAGGAGGCAGCAGTCTCAGGCTGTGTTTTCATTGGAACCACGAACCAGACGCTCGGTCGCGTCCAAGTGGTTCTAACTCCAGACAACTCGTCCGATACGAATCTGTATGCCACGACGTCCTGGTATGACGGCACATTCGGCATTCGCGATGTCCCGCCCGGGAGCTATTGGATCTCGGTAGGCGGCTATCTGCCAAGCCCGATCGCTCATGTGAGCGTGCCTGAGTCATCGCACCGGATTTTCGGTCTGAAGTTGATCGCTAGCGGAGCAGCCTCCGAGATCAGCGGAAAGATAACCGGGCAAGGAAGTGGATTCCCGATCGCCGATGCTACAATAGTTGCTCGGGGTGCCTACAATCTGTTTGTGAGTTTTGGCGCCACGGACACCAACGGCACATACCTTATCCAGGGGCTGCCAGCGGGGCTCTACACGCTGGAAGTCTCAGCACCTGGAACCCACCCGCAACCCCTCTGCAGCGTTTCCACCAGCGCGGGCAAAACCACTTATCGTTCTTTCGTGCTCTCAAGAGCCGGTGGAGCAATCCGTGGAATGGTGCGCTCAGCCACAGGCATTGCGGTGCCAGGAGCATTGGTCACTGCGGAATGGCTGGATTACACGCCTAATTTCGGCACCTGGCGGCAGGCCTCAACCCGCAGTGAAAGTGACGGTACCTTCCAATTGTCAGCGATTCCCACCGGCCGATTCTCTGTGGCAGCAAGCTCTTTGTCAGTTGGTCTTTCAGAGGCTATGACCGTTTCGGTCAGCAGTGATGCCGGCACGCCCCAGGAGGTTGAGCTTGTCCTGCAGGGCAATGTCGCGATATCAGGAACTATTCGCGATGCAGCCTCTGGCGCGCCCCTTAAGGGAGCTCGTGTCGCAGTCTCCACGACACCTGAATTTTCAGAAACATTCCTGACAGACGCCAATGGACAGTTCCTCATACCTCATTTGCCCGCAGGATCGTGGCAGCTTAACGCCGCCGCCGAGGGTTATGTGCTCGGCAAAACAAACCTGAGCACCCCTACATCAGGCAGCTATTCAGTGCAACTGGCACTTTGTCCCCGGGGCGAATTGTCTCTACAAGTCAAGAACGGCGGCACTCCGTTGGAGACCGCCGTTGCCACCCTGCTGCCGTGGGGTTCCGATAATGTTCAGTATTTGGTCACGGATCAGAACGGCGAAGCCGGAGTGGCAGGGATACCACCCGGTGAATATGACCTCATCGCAGGGAGTGTTGGCGGCCTTTCTTACGGACGCCAGCACATCACCGTCTCGCCTGCCACCCCCACCCACAATCTCACGCTTGATCTCTCCCTATCCCGAGTCCATGGAATGATCGTTGCCGCTGGCACGACGAATGGACTTGATGGAGTCGAGGTCTTCCTGGCACAGGCCGGGGAGATCCTGGCGGCCACGATCACCGACCAAACGGGGACCTATTCGTTCGCGTTGTTCGAGCCAGGTGAATATCAGGTGATTCCTGCGGGAACGAACTGTGTATGCTCTCCTGCCCTCGTAACAGTTGGATCAGGCGCGACGCTAGAAGTGCAAACTCTGGAGCAGCCTGCGAACGACTACACCGTTCAGGTTCGCGACAACTCCGGCGGTATCGCGGTTTCGAACGTCTGGGTCGAACTACGGCCAGTTTCGATCGAGGATCGCCGTTTCTCGGCCCCTCTGCTCGTTACCGGCCCGTCAGGCGAAGCCAAATTCACAGGCGTTTTCCCCGGCAACTACCGCCTCTGGATTCATGGGAATGAGCATGCTCTTTGGCAGGAAAACGTCCAAATCACTACAGGCAGCCTCACCAACACGATAGGATTGAGCGCGGGGCGTCGCATTCAGGGACAAATCCAGCATGCGGGAACCGCCGTGCCTTGGACTTGGGTCGGGTTGACCGATACGAACGGAAATGTCTTGGTTACTACTCTTACAGACACAGCCGGTCACTATGCCATTTCCACTATTCCTCCGGGGGTATTTGACCTGATCGTGCGGCCTGTCGGCCTGCCAGATTGCCCGCCAATCGTTCGTTTGGGGCTGGATATGGCTTCCAGCACAGATCGAACCGAGGATTTTGCACTCTCAGCAACACCACAAATCACCATCACCGGCAGCGTCAGGGATGCTGCGGGGCACAAAGTCACCAGCGTAAACGTTCTGCTGTTGCATGGCTCCAATGCGATCGTTGTGGCCACCACCACAGATGCGCGAGGCCGGTTCCGGCTTTCTCCCTGCCCAGCGGGGCAATTCCAACTGCGTGCGGAAGCGCTGGGTTATCGAAGCACCACCAGCGTAATCGCACTCACCTCAGGCGTACAACCGCCAGAATCGGAACTCACACTTTCACTTCCCCTTTCTGCTACCGGAGCTGTTGCAGACCATGAAAAAATCGGGGCAAAGACTAAAGGAAAGAGGTCTACCGGTATCACTGGATTCATCGATTCATTCGTTGACCTTTATACCGATCAAAACTGGGGCGACCTCGCGACGACAGGCTTCTGGAGCGATCTCATGAGTGGGAGCATGGGGTTAGTGGACCCACAGATCGCGTTTGAGAATTCGAACATCGACCTGGAAAAGGATCTCAACCAGCCGTACCAGGCGGCAAAGGCCAGCGGCAAAGGGGCCTGCGCGCTGGAGGCTTTTGAGGAAGGCCTGGCGCGATTCAAGAACCTGAATTCCGCCCTCGCAGGCTGGAATGGAAGCTTTCAGGCAGCCAAGAAACTTAATGCGGCGGATGTCGGTCTAGTTATCTCACGCGGCGGGTTGGTCGCGGCTAAGACGGCTAAGCTTCTGCTCACGCTAAGTTCGCCGACCGTCAAAGGGCTGACCCCCGATATGCAGGATTCCATCGTTGGAGCAGCGGATAACGCCTGCGGATGGATCGGAGCCTGCTCGCAAGGTGCCGCATCGGGAGAATTCGATGAACTTGGAGCGCTCTTTCAAGGTGGAAACTCCGTAGGCAGTTTCGGCAATCTCGCAGCGGACGGGCTCAAGTGCGCTTCTTTTAACAAACTCCAAGGTATCTGCAAAGAACTTGGAGACATCAACCGTGCGTTAAAGTCCGGCCAGGGCACTTTGCCGCCGGATTATCTGAACCGAATCGCTGTGCTCAAATCAGCCAGGCTCGAAATGTACAATGATATCGCCTCGGGTAATAAGATTCGGGGAATCTCGGACCCGTTAGGCAAGGTAACCAGCGGACTCGACATCATTAACGAAATCAAGGATCTCTGGAAATCCGTCCAGGATATGGACCAGGATGTCGTTGAAGGCGCCAACCGCTACCTGATCGCCCAGGATACCTACAGCCGCGCCATGCTTGATTATCACAAGGCTCGCAAGAAGCTCCAGGCACTGGCAAAAGACTGCAAGCAAAGTGACGGCACCAAAGCCGAAAACCCAGAATACGATACCGGTGACAAGGTGGACGAAGCTGAAGCGGAAAAGCCGTTCGAATTGGATCCGAATGATAAAATTACTACGGGCGTTGGGCCGCACGGCGCCATCCAGGCACTGGATCGCATTTTTTACACAATCCACTTCGAGAACGTCAGCACTGCTTCGGCTCCAGCCCAGTTGGTGGTCGTCACCGACCGGCTCCATCCCGGCCTTGATGAGACCACATTTGAACTCGGCGAGATTGCTTTCAACGGGGTGACCGTCTGGCCGGGCCCGGGTCTCTCCATTTTCGAGGGCCTGACGAATGTTGCTTCCGATCCCAACCCGGTTCGTATCCAGGCGAGATTGACTTCTGAGAACCGCACGGTCACCTGGACGCTCCAATCGGTGGACCTGGCCACAGGAGATTACCCGGAAGATCCTTGGTCCGGTTTTCTGCCGCCAAACACCACCAACCACATTGGCGAGGGTTATGTGAGCTTTAGTATTCTGCCCAAGACAGGCACGGGGGACACCCTCATCACCAACCAAGGCGTCATCGTGTTCGGAGTCAACCCGGCAATTGCCACGCCAGAGGTAAGCAACCTTGTAGATCGGCTGGCACCTGACAGTTCCGTCAATCCGCTCCCGGCACTGAGCCCCACCACGAGTTTTACGGTCTCATGGTCTGGCGGTGATAGTGGCGCGGGGATCTCCAGCTACGACGTTTTTGTTTCAATCAACCACGGTCCGTGGCTGCTGTGGCTGGAGAACACAACCCTTGGTTCGGCTGTTTTCAACGGCCAGTTAAAAACAACCTACAGTTTCTACAGCATCGCCCGAGACGCAGTAGGCCACGTGGAACCAGCGCCCGAGACAGCCGATGCGACCACCACAACCACAGACAATCAACCGCCTGTGCTGGCTTCCATCAGCAACCGTCTGGTGCGTGTGAACAGTTCAATGGCCATTACCAACCAGGCTTCAGATCCCGACGGACATGCGCTCCGTTTTAGCCTGGGACAACATCCTGCAGGGGCCTCCATCACGAGCGACTCCGGCGTTGTGAGATGGACTCCCACCTGCTCGCAGGGGAGCAGCACCAACCTGTTTGAAGTCTTTGTAACAGATTCCGGCACGCCGCCGCTATCCGCCACTCAGGCATTCCTGGCCTTTGTGCCAGATTGCATCGAAGCCAGCCTGGGGGCCACTGTCATGCAGGTGGGAACAACCAGTTCGGTTCCGGTGCATCTGCTGTCCACGGTAGCACTGACTAACCTGACCTTCACGATCGTGTATCCGCCCGACAGGCTGACCAACATGCAAATCAGTTTAAAATCGCCGCAAGTGTTTACTCAACATTCGCGGTTGATCACGCAGGGATCGCTTGAGGTCAGTTTCACGCTGCCCGCCAGCAGTGTGCTCCATGGACCTACGAACGTTGCGGAGCTCTTCTTCGAAGCCCTCACTAATCAAAGCTCGGCCTTCGTGCCGCTCCCAATCGATGACGTGGAGGGGTGGGAACCGGATGGGACCATGGCCGCAAACGCCCACGGCCAACCCGGCCGGGTAGTCGTGATCGGACAGGAACCTCTCTTGGAGGGTTACTGCGCTACAAACGGAATACCGCATGTCCTGCTTTATGGGAACCCGGGTGTAACCTATACACTTGAGCAGCGTACCAACCTCTCTCTGGGAGTCTGGCAAGAGCTGGGCACGGTTTCGATGACCAACCTGGTCCGCGACGCCCACACAGGGGTGCCCGGCACCCGGTTTATTCGAGCAAGGTAACGTTTGCGATTCCGCGTCGTATTGCAGAAACCGAAAGCGCCTGGTGCGTTGAGCTCTGTGATGATGTGATGGGAGCGAATCGTGCGAAGAGCATGCGTGCGTGTTGACCGAGTCGAAATAAGAGTAAGAAACAGCTTGCCAGCAGTTGCTGGATATCTATTCTGACTCAATATTGCTATGAGATCTTACGCCTCCTATCTAGGTGCTTTTCTGGTTGTCACCGCTTCTTGTCTCAGTTCTGATGCCCAAATATTGAGGTACGATCTGAGCCCACTCACCACCACCGCCCCGGAGTCCGTGGAGGCCAGCACCGTTGACGCAGGCCTCTCAGGAGGCCTCCTCACACGCGGTCCCGGCTTGCGCGCGGCTGGCCTTACTGACGGCTTTTCCGCTGACATGTGGAACACCACTGGTGGTGCTATCCCTGCCTCTGCCTCCCTGGCTAATGCAATCTCGATGGGTGAGTATTTCCAATTTTCCTTTTCGGTTAAGGAAAATTTCAACGCCTCTTTGACCAGCCTCGGTTTTTCTTTGCGCCGTTCAGCGGGAGCAGCGCCGAGCAATTACCAACTCCAGTATAGCTTGGATGGATTCGCCAGTGACGGCGTAAGCGTGGCTGATTTCAATTATTTTGGCAGAAACTCTGGTACCGCTCCCACTACTGTAACCCCTTACTCCTGGATGACTGAGGATGTCGCTGGTCAAACGGTTGGAAACCCAATCACCCCCATCGACCTTTCGGGCGTGGCCGCATTGCAGGATATTGATGATCTCACAACGGTTACGTTTCGCTTGTTCGCGTGGGGCAATGATGCTTCCCCGGGAACTGACAGCAACACCGTAGCACTGGGTCGTGTTGATGGCCCAACCCTGACCGGCACTGTTTCCATGATCCCGGAGCCGGGAACCGCTTCGCTTTTGGGATTGGCCTTGGCAGGCTGGGCTTTCGCTCGTAGGAAGCAGAGCTAGAACTTTAGATTCCAGTCGTCACGCGCGTATTTGGTCTCCACCAGGATACGCGCGTTTTCTTTTGGCAGAGGACCATACTCAGATTCCGCCTGCCATCCCGCGATGAAAGCTTCTTTAACTACCTGCTGCGAGAGATCCAGGTTTACCAGGAAGTCACAATGGGTCCGCCCTGCCCTATAGCCGGGTTGTTGTGAAGGCATTGGCAACGCCTCCTGGATCAATGGAATATCCATATTCAAAAGCAGGCACCCGTGAAACATTAAGTAATGCTTGCGACGTCGCTGGGCGTTTCCGGAGAACTTCACTCCGTTTATGGCCAAATCCGTGTGTCCATCGATTTTCACCTCCTTGCCGGTAACTCTGGACAGGATTTCTCGATTACGTTCCATGCAGTAATGGTTGGTAGTGGTGATGCTGCGCGTGGGTCCTGCTTCGTCGATCCTGAGCAGCAATGAGTAATTAAGGCATCCCGGTCCTTGCAGCACAGTACCCCCGCCACTCAACCGTCGGTGGACAGGAATGCCATGAGCGCGGCAGAAGTCGAGATTCACCTCCGTCGCAGCGCGGTTGGCGTAACCCAGCACCACGAAGTAATCCTGAGGTACCCAAAAACAAAGCAGTTGTTCAGTGAAACACTGGCTTTCTGAAGCCTTGCTCTCAAGGTGTTCAAGAAGAGCCTCCTCATAGGCCAACGAGTAGGGAACGGGCTGAGGACCAAAATCACAATGTTTCATTTATTTCAACTTATCAGGCACACGCCCTAGACTTAGGCAGGCTATTACCCCACCTTCTGACGGGACGAAAGTGCCGAGTAATGCTATAATATATTCCGTTGGCATTTGCCTCGACATTCTGTCTAATGACGCCCGTTTCAGGAAGTCCGGATGTTTGACAGCCGTCGAGTCTCGGATTAAGCAATAAGCTTTTGAGTGACAAAGTGAAACTAGCTAAGAAGGAACACACAGGTCCGGAACCCGAATTAACGGTGTTGCCGGAATCGGACAGCTCGGAAGACAGCAATTATTTGGCCTCGCTGGAAAACGTGCTGGAGTACGCCCTAAAAAGCCATGGCCCCCAGAAAACCACCCGTTTTCTGGACAGCCTGACTGACCGCCTGCGCGCGCGAGGGATGGAGGTTCCCCATGTCGTCAGCACTCCGTACATCAACTCCATTCCAGTCGAGAAGCAAGCTCCCTTCCCTGGTGATTGGGACATGGAGCGGCGCATTAAGAGCTATGTACGCTGGAACGCGATGGCAATGGTGGTTACTGCCAACCGACAGCATAGCGGTCTAGGGGGTCACATATCGACGTACGCGTCGGCTGCGACGCTCTACGAAGTTGCTTTCAACCATTTCCTGCGGGGCCGTACGGATGATTTCATCGGGGACATGGTCTATTTTCAAGGCCACGCCACGCCCGGCATTTACGCCCGTGCGTTTCTGGAAGGCCGTCTTGAAGAGCGCCAGCTTCATTGTTTCCGCCAGGAACTCTCCAAAGAAGGCGGCTTGTCCTCCTATCCGCATCCCTATTTGATGCCGGATTTCTGGCAATTCCCCACAGTATCGATGGGGTTGGGGCCGCTGATGTCGATTTATCAGGCGCGTTTCAACCGCTACTTGCGCGCGCGAAACCTCGCCAACGGCCCGGAACCAAAGGTTTGGGCTTTCATCGGGGACGGTGAGACTGACGAACCGGAAACGCTGGGCTCGCTGACCCTGGCCTCGCGCGAAAGCCTCGATAACCTGGTTTGGGTTATTAACTGCAACCTGCAGCGTCTGGATGGCCCGGTGCGCGGCAATGGCAAGATCATTCAGGAACTCGAAGCTGTGTTCCAGGGCGCCGGATGGAATGTAATCAAGGTCATCTGGGGATCGGATTGGGACAAGCTGCTTGCGGCAGATAAAACTGGCCTGCTTCTTAAGCGCATGGAAGAAGCCGTCGATGGAGACTTCCAAAAGTATTCCGTCGAACCCGGCAGCTACACACGAAAGCATTTCTTCGGCAAATATCCGGAGTTGCTTGAATTGGTGAATCACCTGAGCGACGAGCAGATCCAAAAACTGCTCCGTGGCGGCCATGATTCGCGCAAGGTTTACGCAGCGTACAAGGCAGCGACGGAGCATAAGGGGCAACCGACAGTTATCCTGGCCAAGACGGTTAAGGGCTATGGATTGGGTGAAGCGGGCGAGGGCCGTAACATCACGCATCAGCAAAAGAAACTGAACGAACGCGAGCTCCGTGAGTTCCGTGCTCGTTTTGGTGTTCCGATCAGCGATGAAGAAATTGCCGAGACGCCTTTCTTTCGTCCGGAACTGAACTCGCCTGAACGCCAGTACCTGCTGGAACGGCGCAAGCAACTCGGCGGCTATTTGCCACGGCGGATTGTGAACGCTCCCCCGCTGGAGGTTCCAAAGCCTGAGCTGTTTGCCGAGTTCTTCAAAGGCTCGGGAAAATTCGAGGTCTCCACAACCATGGGGTTTGTGCGGCTGATCAGCTTGCTGATCCGAAACAAGGTCATCGGGCGTCAGATTGTCCCGATCATCCCGGACGAAGCCCGCACTTTCGGGTTGGACGCTCTTTTCAGAGAAATTGGTATTTACTCCACAAAAGGCCAACTCTATGAGCCGGTCGATAAGAAATCGTTGCTTTATTATCACGAGGCGAAGGATGGACAGATCCTGGAAGAAGGCATCACCGAAGCCGGTGCCATGGCGTCGTTCATAGCCGCAGGCAGCAGTTATGCCAGCAACGGCCGCTGCATGGTTCCGTTCTATATTTATTATAGTATGTTCGGGTTCCAGCGGATAGGGGACCTGGTTTGGCTCGCTGGTGATATCAAGGCAAAAGGCTTCATGCTGGGCGCGACCTCTGGCCGCACCACGCTGAACGGTGAAGGGCTGCAGCACCAGGATGGCCATAGCCTCATACTCTCAAGCTCCATCCCGAGCCTGGTCACCTATGACCCCGCGTTCAGTTACGAGGTGGCTTTGATCATCGCCGATGGAATGAAGCGGATGTACGTCGATAACGAAGATCTGTTCTATTACCTGACGCTCTATAATGAGAACTACACGATGCCCCCCATGCCTGAAGGCGTTCAGGACGGCGTTCTCAAAGGTCTCTACAAGTACAAGCCCTCAGGGTTGAACAAGAAGCTCCGGGCGCACATCCTCGGTAGCGGACCTATCATCCGCGAGGCTCTCCGCGCTCAAGAAATTCTGGAAGAGAAGTATGGCATCTCTGTGGATGTGTGGAGCGCTACGAGCTACAAGCTCCTCCGTAATGATGCTCTCAACACCAAACGCTGGAACATGCTGCATCCTGCCGAAAAAGCGCGCAAATCCTACGTGGAGACTCTCCTTGCCCCGGAAAAGGGTGTCTTTGTGGCGGTATCGGACAACATGAAAATGGTGCCGGACCAGATCGCACCATGGGTGCCGGGAGGTTTAACCACGCTGGGCACGGACGGATATGGGCGCAGCGATACACGCAAAAACCTAAGGCGGTTCTTTGAAGTGGATGCCGAATGCACGGTCGTAGCGACACTTTATGCCCTTTCGGAAAAGGGTTTGGTAGATCGCAAGCTCGTAGCTCAGGCCATCAAGGACCTCGACGTTGATCCGGAAAAGATTTTTCCTGCGCTCGTTTCATTCTCCACGAAATCATAACCTATGGACTTCAAGCTCCCTCCGTTGGGCGAAGGTGCCGACTCCGGCACCGTCGTAAACATCTTTGTAAAAGAAGGCGACCAGATCGCCAAGGATCAGCCGATTCTCGAACTCGAAAACGAGAAGGCAGTCGCGACTATCCCTTCCAACAGCTCTGGTGTCGTAACGAAAGTTTACGTGAACCCGGGCGATAAACTGAGTGTTGGCCAGCGCATTCTGGCTCTCGGTGAAGCCGGCGCGGCTGCTCCTGCAAAAGCATCGGCAGCTCCTCAACTCAAAATTGTCAAACCTGAGCCGGAAGAAGAGCGGGAATCTGAACCGCAGCAGTCTCCTCCGCCTCCTGGCACTGCCGAGCCGTTCTCCGAGGAGGAGAACAAGGCTCAAACCAGCGTGGCAGCAGCGCCTTCCATCCGGAAGCTTGCGCGCGATCTGGGCATCGATCTGACCCGCATCCGCGGATCGGCTCTCGGTGGTCGCATCGTCCTGGAAGACGTGCGCACTTACATCCAGAGATTACAGCGGCTGGCTTTTCAGCCTAAAGCAGTCCCTGGGGCAGCCCCAGCAAAACCGGCTCCTGAACGCATTGATTTCAGCAAGTGGGGTCCAGTCACGCCGAAGCCGATGACACCCTTGCGGCAGGTCATCGCGCGCCGCATGTCCGAAAACTGGAATGCTGTGCCGCATGTCACCCAGTTTGATAATATCGACATTACGGATATCAATGCCCTGCGCAAAAAATACGCTCCTGCATATGAGCAGAAGGGGGTGAGGCTTACCCTGACTTCATTCGCGCTTCGCGCCGTAGCGAATGCGTTGAAGAAACATCCAATCTTCAATTCCAGTTTGGACGAAGTTGCCAACGAAATCGTCTTCAAGAACTACTATCACATCGGCATGGCCGTCGATACCGACGCCGGCCTGATTGTCCCTGTCATCCGTGATGTGGATAAGAAGAGCCTGGTTGATTTATCGAAAGAACTCGAAGAATTGGCCGGCAAAGCCCGTGACAGAAAAGTGTCCGGCGAGGAGCTTAAGGGCGGCACATTCACGATATCCAACCAGGGAGGCATTGGGGGCGCGCATTTCACGCCTATCGTCAACAAGCCGGAGGTCGCCATACTTGGCATTGGGCGCGGCGCGATGAAGCCTGTCGTGCGCGAAAACCGGATCGAACCCCGCCTGCTCATGCCCATTGGGCTTTCGTATGACCACCGGGTCATCGACGGTGGCAGCGCAGCCAGGTTCGTAGTGGACCTGGTCAAGGAGTTCGAACAGTTCAACGAAGCGGATGTGAAGATCTAAGCTCAGGAATATTTATGGATCCTATCAAGACTGAAGTTGTAGTAGTCGGTGCCGGCCCAGGCGGGTACGCCGCGGCCTTTTATGCTGCCGATCTGGGCAAGAAGGTCGTGCTGGTGGAGCGCGAGAGTCGGCTTGGCGGCGTTTGCCTTAACCGTGGCTGTATCCCCTCAAAGGCGCTGCTTCACGCGGCGCACACCATCGGTGCCGCTCGTGAATCCGCTCATCGAGGCATTGTCTTTGCTCCGCCCCAGGTGGATCTGGCCAAGTTGCGCACATGGAAGGAATCGATCCTGGCCCGGCTCTCCGGTGGAGTGGCGCAGTTGGCGAAGGCCCGTGGTGTGCAGGTCATCAATGGCCGTGGATATTTCGAGGATTCCCGCACCCTGCGGGTTGAAACGCCCGAGGGCCAGCAGCTTATCAGCTACGATAACGCGATTATCGCTGTGGGGTCGAAGTCCACGATGCCTCGTGCATTTGATCTGGGCAATCCGCGGGTGATGACCTCGCGCGAAGCGCTGGAGATGGAGGATATCCCCGAGAACCTGCTGGTCATTGGTGGCGGCTATATCGGCATGGAATTGGGCACCGTTTACGCCGAGATGGGCAGTAAGGTGGTCCTGGTCGAGGCCATGGAGACCATCCTGGCGGGCGCCGATCCTGATTTGGCGCGTCCAGTCCTCAACTACGCCAAAAGGGCCTTCAAAGAAGTCCGGCTCAAAACCAAGGTGGCCAAGATGGCTACCAGCGGCAAACACATCAAAGTCGAATTCGACATGGAAGGTGGCAAGAAGGAAGAGTTGTATGACCGCGTCCTGGTTGCTGTGGGCCGCTCGCCGAATGCCGAAGATCTTGGCTTGGAAAACACCAAGGTGTCGTTTGACGACAAAGGGTTCATCCACGTAAACGACAGACAGCAAACAACTGATCCGCACATTTACGCCATTGGCGATATTGCGGGAGGCGTGTTGCTGGCCCATAAGGCTTCCAAGGAAGCACGCATCGCAGTGGAAGTCATTGCGGGTCATGACAGTGCGTTCGTCGATGTCACGATTCCAGCAGTCGTGTTTACGAATCCCGAACTGGCATGGTGCGGGCTCACAGAAGCGGACGCCAAGGCGCGCGGCATTGAGGTGCAGGTCGCACGGTTCCCTTGGGCGGCATCCGGTCGCGCACTTTCATTCGATCATCCTGATGGGCTGACCAAGCTGATCATCGATCCGGATACCGAGCGCGTGCTTGGGATTGGTATCGTGGGACATGGCGCTGGTGAACTCATCGCCGAAGGCGTATTGGCCGTGGAAATGGGTGCAACTGCCAAGGACATCGCTCTCGCGGTGCATCCGCACCCGACTCTATCGGAAACCCTGATGGAGGCCGCGGAAGCATTCTACGGGCACGCGACGCATACCATGGTGAGAAAGCGCGTCGAAACGTAGATCTCTTTCGTGTTTTTTGGAATCAGGTGTTGAATTTCACCTGAGCCCAGGTAGTATTCAGGTGTCCGGCCCCTAAGCCGGACACAAAGGGTCGGGGCGTAGCGTAGCTTGGTAGCGCGTCTGAATGGGGTTCAGAAGGTCGTGAGTTCAATTCTCACCGCCCCGACCATTTCTCTCTCTTCGTAAAACTGCATTCCATCAGGTAGAATGGAGCTGGAATGCGTATGCGAGGAACGCGAGTGGGCGGAACATCGGTTTTATTTCGGGTGTAATGTCCTTTCCCAATGCCGGCCATGACGACAACAACTCCCCGGAGTCCCTGACTCGCCGCATGCACGCCGCCACCGGACCAATGCCATGCTCTTCCCTGCATCAGTTGGTCATTGTCGCAAACAACTGAAATATCCCGGCCCCTTCCGTGCATTCACTCCGTCCCAGTTTCGCCACGCACCTCCTGGAAGACGGCGCACCTGCACACCATCCAAAAGCTGCTAGGCCATAAATAGATCTCCTAACGCTTAGTGTTACCCAAGGCTCTCAATCTATCGTCAGCTTTGGTAGCGGGGCTCCAAAACCAGCCAGGCTGCTGCCGACCATCGTAAGTAAGAGCATGCGGGAGT
This sequence comes from uncultured Verrucomicrobiota bacterium, assembly GCA_942493075.1. GTDB lineage: Bacteria > Verrucomicrobiota > Verrucomicrobiia > Limisphaerales > UBA8199 > JBBQYD01. The sequence goes on from OW818681.1 coordinate 3,985,815, forward strand.
AACGCTGCCTTGTTGTATGCGGCCTTAGCCTCGTTCAGTAAGTTCTCGTCCCTTCGGGCCTTGTTCAGCGCTTCCTTGGCTTCGCCGACTATTGCATAGCACGCTGCGACGTCATTCAGAGGGCCTTGCTTCAGAATCTCGAGGGCCTCCGGCGTCCACTCCCACTCCTTGTCCTTCTTCAGCTTGCACACAATCTTGCGTGGGTTGGGGATTGGCACGTTGGCCGTTCGCAGTTCTCCCTCGATTCGTTCTGCGTCCGGGGAAAATTTCTGGATGCATTCGTTAGCCGCCTCGATAGCCTTCTGATATTCCGTCATTTCCAGCTTTTTGAAGGCGTTGCTTTGTATGAGTGCATGTTCGGCAAGTTGTTCCTGCTCTGCTCCCTGAGCAGAAGCTGCAACTGCCAGCGTGCTAATAATCACTGCAATCGCATACTGTTTGGCAATTCTGGGGAGTTGATGGATTTGATATGTTTTCATTGTATCACTTTGTTTTGGGATTTGAGAGAGATTTCACTTTGGTCCGGAAGCCGAGTCTGCGCATAGAGTTTGCAGCCCAATCTGCGAAGGGAAACCCGAGAAGCCAACTCAGGCATGTGCCGACCGGAGCTTTGAGTGGCTCTGCAAACGGCCAAAACTTAACGCGCGGTTTCCACTGCTCAATTCTTCCCCTCCGCGCCTTCAACTTCTCGGGGCGAAACAACCCCCAGAAGAAGTGGCGAATGAAGCTAGATGGAAGGAGGATTACGCCATAGATAGCCACACACCAGAATGCAAACTCGATCAATTTGCCCTCGATTAGAGCCTTAAATCGCTGACGTAGGTCGAATAACCAAATGAGAAAGGAGCATAGGGGTCTCCGATGCAACTCAGCTTCTGACGCCGCAATTGAAACGTCTATTTGCTGGATCACTTCACCTAAACGCAGTGTGGACGTGTCCGGCGTTATGTTGTCGCCCGCCGCTCTGAGATTCGAAAGCTGGTTTCGAACTGCGTGCAGTTTCGGGAGAATGCGCCAACATAGCTCCAGCCCGCCAAGTTCGCTCTGATGGTTTGGTAAATCCGCTGCAATCATCCCGAAAGCGTCCGCTGCGACTGCAAACTGCCCCGGGTCTGTTGTCTTACCCAACAGCAGAGTTGCGAGCATGGCAATAGCAGAACGAGCCTGATACCCCATCCTGCCCAAGGCGCGGATGCATGTGAGCTTCAAATCGCGCTCACCGCTAAATGCAGCGACCTCTTTTAAAGCACCAACGGTAGATTTCGCGGCGATGGGACCAAGTTGTCCGATCGATTCTGCGACGACAGTGCGCAGTTCCGACGATTCGCGTGCGTCCGTCAAGACTCCGACCAAGGCGCCAAGGCCGTCTTTTGCCATCGGCCCCAACCGTCCAAGTGATCTCGCCACATCCGTACGGACGCCCTGGTGATCGGTCCGGTCTGTCAGCACACGGCTAAGCACAGGAACCTCGGACAACGCCGACTCGCTGATCGAACCAAGTGCGTGCGCGGCCAGCCTGCGACAGTATTCACAATCCTGCTTATCCGAAAGGATGCCGCTCAGAACCAGGCTTGATCGTGCGGCTACGCTTCCTAGGTCATCAATTCTTCGAAGCGCGTTGTGGCGATCAATGTGGCTTTCGTTAGATGGGGCAGTCTTTGCGGATGCCGTGGCGATTGCCGCGTCCAGTGAAGGCACTTGAGCACTGACGCAGACAACGAGCAGCTTGGGAATTACCAACCACCCGAAGAGGCGAAGCAAGCCGCCAGCAAGGCGGTTCAATCCGACGCTATGACCTATGCCTCTTGAGGGAACCGCTTGTTTGAGCCGAAACCCAAGGACCCCGAATAATTCATTGACCGAAGTGCGCAGCATGCGAATCCAAGAGGGATCACACCTTGCCGAATGAAGTAACTTTACGCACTCAAGAAGGCACGACTCAGATCGATCATGTCCGCAGTGAAGTGCTCCCCAAAAATCCGACCAGCTCTCCGGGCCTGCCAGGAAATGTTCTGCCATCCCGCAACTCGCGGATCGGAATAGTATAATTTCTTCGTGCACAACTATCAGCGAGGGCTCATGCTGATTCTCTCGTGCTAGCGCTTGATTGTCAACGCTCCTTATTTGTCGTGTGTTAATCCGGCGACGGAGACGTAGCTCTGCCTCAACTCAGGAATCTTCGTTAACCTGAAGCTTGTTGACCAGCTTGGATGGCAGTTGCTGATCGGGCCATTCCAAGAGCGTGGGCGAAAGCTGTCCACAGCTTGGCCCCAACAAGTGCCTGGTACGCAGCGCAGTTTCTTCATCGGGCGTTTGCAATGCTGTGGCTGACCTGCCCTATGTCTCAAATGGCTTCCTTGAAAATCAAAATATATCGTTTTAACTTTCCAGGACATCAACCAGCCCGTTGCCTGTCAGGCCTTTCCGTGCCTGAAAGAGCCGGTGTTTCCGCCCAAATCGCGCCGTTTCAGGGTAAGCAAGGATGAGCCGAGTGTTACCTCTGGTACTCAGGCACAACCCTCTTCAGGGTTGTAACTCCATGGGGAAACCGGACCCAGGGTAGGTCGTTCCGGCCTTCGCTACGCTTCGGGCCGGAACCGACCAACCGCTGGGCTATGGGGCACAGCCCCGTTGGGGCTGACTCGGGGGCCGACAGCACGAGTGTCTTTCAATCGACAACGCATCCGGGATCGACGCTCGTGCTTTGTGGCCCCCTTCCCAACACCAAGGGTGTTGCGTCACGAGGCCCAGGGTTGCGATGCTAGTCGCTAGCCTGGGTAAGTTCCGCGTTTCTGCCAACCCCAACGCAGGTTGCGCCTCAAGCCTCAAGCTCATCGAGTGTTGCTGGAGTGTGCTGACCGTTTCCGGATTTGATTTTTCGGAAAGACCTCTCGGCCAGCTTCGGTCGCTCGGGTGATCTTTCGTGTCCTGGCATCAATCCATGCTTCCCCTTTAAAATCGGAGGCAGGGTTTTCGATCGTCAGCTTGACTTCCTTGCCATCGATTTCTAATGCCACCAAACGGGCGGCAGTCGGGCTGATCCTGGTAGTCTCTTTGCAGGGCGAAAAAGCCCAGGTGCTAAAGACCCTCCGAAGGTCAGTAAAGCGTTTAGCCCTGTCGGGCTCGTAGCCAGGAACCTCGGCCGTCAGCAGTTCACCCAGTTCCCTGCCGTCTTCAAACTCACGAATGGCGGCGTCGATGTTGGTCGCGGGTGGGTTGTGAGCCAGGCTATCACACCAAAGTAGAAACCCGCCATTCAGCTTGCCGCCCTTGATGCCCGAATCTGTTTCCACATAGAACTCCTGCTCAGGTCCAACCCATACCGCCCGCGATTTAGGTGAGACGAATACCGTCTATGGAACAGTGCTCGTTCCGAAGGTGTCCGAGTATTCGAAGACGGCTTTCCTGGCAGCCACCTTCTCAGAGGTCTGGGTGGTGGCTGACAGCATTTCAACGGTGATTGGCGTCCAAGGTGAGTGGTGGACGCCTTTAAGTTTCATAGTGTGAGCCGTGGGCGACGGCACTTCTTTGGCAAGAGCTTGGACGTCGCTCAATTTTATTTCGTGCTGGATAATCGCCTCTCCCGGCGATTGAATGAGCGTTCCTTCCCAGACTAACAACCGGGACTCCAGCGCCTGTTTTTTTGAAACCTGAAATTCAAATGTAGTTCTCTGCTTCCCACTTTCTATGTTTGGCTTCCGATCACCACGTACGGGGACGGAATGTATCCGGTTGGTTCCTTCTCGAACATCCAGCAAGGCTCTCCATTGTAGCTCGGCGTGGGTTTCGAGCAGTCCCAAGGAAAACGAAACGAACTCTCCGTTTTCAGAGACGTTGACTTTAAGAGCTCCCGTCTGAACCCATTGCTTCAGATCCCGGCTATGAATCTGAATGAGCGTGGTTAGCGCCCAACTCGCTCCCGAACTCAGAAGCGCCGCCAAAAACCAGAAGAGAAAGCGGAGCGCTCGTTTGTTTCGCGGTTTTTGCATGAAAGTCGACAACACCATTCATCATTGGGCTTTGGCAGTCAACAGCTTTCCCGATTCGATCAGCAGTTCTGCCCATGAACCTGATAGGGCCGATTTCGGTTCCAGCGCTCGGCGCAGTGTGACCGTGATGTTCTTTGGTGCGCTCGCAAGAGTGGCCCGCAATGAGATTGGTTCTGGCCGTCGACAGACGTGTTGTATGGTGAGCTTTGCTTCCCGCTGGGCAGATTTGTCCCTGTTACGACGGTCGGGCACCGGGCGCTTGGAGCCACAAATGCGCTTATGAAGACTTTCTCTGTGATTAATACAAACGCTGCCGGAATCGATGTGGGCAGTGAAGATCTCTTTGTCTCCATTGCGGGTGATGAGCCGGTGGTTTTTGGAACGGTGACCGATGAGGTCTATCGTATGCGCGACTTCCCGGGGATTCGGCAGTGTCAAGAGTGAGGGCCGACACTCGGTCGTCGGTTTAATGAGGTTCTGCTCCTGTTCTTCAGGTTTTTTCTTGGCTCCTTTGTTGTGAATACTCTGTTCCGATGAGAGCGACAAGACATTCTGAACAGAAGGGCGGCCAAGGTAACAAAGGCCTGATAACGCCCGAAACGGCAGAAAGGTCACGCAAAGACGCGGCGACGCAAAGAACGAAAACAGGAGAAGCCTTCAAACAATCGGATGATCTCCCCGTTGTTTCCTTGGTGTGAGAATCCCGGTTCCCGGCGCTCGTCAGAATCATCTCCCAGATGGAGTGCCCACCCTTACAAAGCAAACCACGCGACTATGTTTCACATTATTGATCTTCATGGTCAACATGGACATGGCATTTGTCGAGTAAACCTGCCCGGTTAAAGCCAATTGCAATCCCTTGCGGCTCAGTTTAACGTTTCGAAACTGCTGGTCGTTGCTGAGTATCTGTTCAATATGCTTGCTGTCGTTCCTACAAATGAATTCTGCGATGCCAAAATAAACAGCAGCGCTGAACAACAACACAAGAATGAGCGTGAATGGTCTTTTGCTCTTCATTTGGTCACCCCACCTTTATGACCCGGCTGTTCGGGAGTGTCAAGAGTGAGGGCGAAACTCGACTGATGGAGCATGGTGATTGCCAAACCGCCCTGATGGTGCACTGACGCTTTAGATCAGTACTGTCTGTAGAGAGGATCCAAAGAAGAATTGCCCTTGGTTCATCGGGTTGGCGCTCCCTGGCGCCAACCCGATGAACCAGGGTGGAATCAACAGGAGGGCGTGGCTACAAACAGTACGGATTTCGGTTCGGACAGCATGCCTGCCTTTGAATTGCAAACCCCGCAGAGTGCTGAAGCCTTCAGGGTTGTAAATCCATGGGGAAACCGGACCCAGGGTAGGTCGTTCCGGCCTTCTACGCTTCGGCCTGGAACCGACCAACCGCTGGGCTTGAAGATGAGTCTCCGATCTGGTAGAAAGCTTCATGCGCTTCTTGAATAAACGCGGACTGCTCCTGGCGTGCTTGAGCCTGTTTACCCTCACGCTGCCAGTTTTCGCAGAGCCAGCACCAAAGCCGCTGTTCAACGGACGTGACCTGACGGGTTGGGTGGTTATGCACGCAGGCGAATGGACCGTTGAAGGGGGAGTCTTAACTGGCCGGAATGGCACCAATTGGACGACCAATCCCGAACATAGTGGCTCCTGGCTGCGAACTGAGAAGCCTTACGGTGATTTCGAACTGGAACTCGATTACGCGATCAATGCCAAAGGCAACAGCGGGATTCTGTTCCGCTCGGCTCTCGAAAAGAACCCCTCCTTTACGGGATACGAAATGCAGATCCTGGATGATGCAGGGCGGGAGCCGAAAAAGTTTACCACTGGGGCGCTTTATGACGTTGTTCCCGCATCTCGGAACATGTCGAAACCCGCCGGAGAATGGAACCATGTCAAAATCCATTGCGAGGGAAAACGCATCAAAGTGAATCTAAACGGGGTTGATGTAGTTGATTTTGACGGAGAGCGTTCACCTCAGGGATATATCGGTCTGCAGAATCACGATACGAACGCAGTGGTGAGGTTTCGCAATATCAGGCTGACCGAAAAGTAGGCTGAAGCCGATGCCGACTGATCGTCCGATGCGCCAGCGGACCTAGCTTTATCGTTAATTCTTTAAACTTTTCCTCCCATTGATGGAAGTTGCCCGGTCGTGCGTCGGTCTGCACACTTTGCTCTTCTTCCCTGGCCTGTTCCATTATACTGTGCCGCGATGCGTACGGCGATTTACCCGGGCAGCTTTGATCCTGTTACCAACGGCCATCTGGACGTTCTCCAGCGGGCTACCAAACTTTTTGACCGTGTCATTGTGGCAGTCGCGGTGAACGAGGATAAGCGCCCGCTCTTTTCAACCGAGGAGCGCAAACAAATGGTCAAACGCGCGGTGCAGCATCTGCCTGCGGTGAGTGTGGACTCGTTTGAAGGGTTGCTGGTTGATTACGCCGAGAGGAGGCGCGCCCAGGCGGTGGTGCGTGGGCTCCGGGCTGTGTCAGACTTTGAGTTTGAATTTCAACTGGCACTGATGAATCGTAAATTGAACGAGCGGATCGAAACAATTTTCATGATGCCCAAGGATACTTATACCTTTCTGAGCTCGCGGATTGTGAAAGAAATCGCGCGCCTCGGGGGGGATGTAAGCGCTTTTGTGCCACCGCACGTGCGCAAAGCGCTCCTGGCAAGGTGCAAGGTCTAGGTCCGCAGTTCTGTGTTATGGCATTAATTGTTAATTTAAGGCATTTGGACGAGGGTGAACTGCACCTCAAAGGTGAACTGTCCCTTGAGGAACTGGACATCGACATGCGGGACGAGGTCATTCAACTGCATACGCCGCCCAAGTATGACATTGAGGTGCAGGAAGTGGAGAATGGCCTCCTGGCACATGGCCGGGTGGATGTGACACTGTCTTGCGAATGTGTGCGTTGCCTTAAGAAGTTCGACTACCCGATACGCCTGTCCCCATGGGCAGCGCATTTGATGTTTGATGGAGAAGAGCCTACCCCTGTGATAAATGATTGCGTGGACTTGACTCCCGCGATGCGGGAAGATATTCTCCTCGAGTTTCCGCAACATCCGTTGTGTGACCCTGAGTGCAGGGGCTTGCCCAAAACAACCGTTGGCAAGGCAAAAAATACCTCCGGCAAGGACGATGCCAATGGTGGGTCGTCGCCGTGGTCAGAGTTGAATAAGTTGAAGTTTTAATTTGAAATAGAGAATATGGGTGTCCCTAAGCGTAAACCTTCGAAGAGCCGGCAGCGCATGCGCCGGGCTTATAACAGCGTTCTGAAACTGCCCCAATTGAGCAAGTGTCCTCAATGCGATGAGCCGTTTATTCCTCATCGGGTTTGTCCGGCCTGTGGATTTTATAACGGCCGCCAGGTCATTACCGTTACGGCTGGCGCTTAGCCGCTAGCCCGGCTCTAACGGGCCGAGCCTATCGCTTTATGCGAATTGCAGTGGATGTCATGGGTGGCGACCACGGCTGCGAAGTCGTTGTCACCGGTGCCACCAATGCTCTCCAGGCTGACCAGCGCATTACCGACCTTTATCTGGTTGGCCAGGAGCAACTGATTCGAAGCGCCCTGCCCTCCGGGCGAAGGGATTCGCGCATTCACATCGTGCATGCCAGCGAGTTCCTCACCATGGAGGACAAACCCGCTACCGCGGTGCGCAAGAAGAAGGATGCGTCCATTCTGCGTGCCATGGAGCTGGTGGGGGCCAATAAGGCCGACGCCGTCATTTCGGTTGGGAACACCGGTGGGATCTTTGCTGCAGCCACGTTCCGGCTCGGTCGCTTACAAGGCGTTGACCGGGGTGGCATAGCCGCAGTGATCCCTGCTCCGGATAATGAATTTGTCTTGCTGGATTCTGGAGCGAACGTCGAGGCAAAGCCCAACCATCTGGCCCAATACGCTGTAATGGGAAGCATCTACTCGAACAAGATTCTGGGTTATAAAAGCCCCCGGGTAGGCATTCTATCTATCGGCACCGAGGAATCCAAAGGCAACGAACTGACCTTGCAGGCGTTCAAGCTTTGCAAGCAGCTCGATTTAAACTTCATCGGCAATGTGGAGGGGCATGATCTCTTCCATAACCGTGTCGATGTCGTCATTTGCGATGGGTTCGTCGGCAACATCGTGTTAAAGACCTGCGAAAGCCTCGCGATGGGCATGTTCGGAATGCTCAAACGCGAATTGACCTTTAGCACACGGCGCAAGATCGGCGCTCTTTTGGCCAAGTACGCTTTTCGGGCTATCAAAAAGCGAATGGACCCGGAGGTGTACGGCGGAGCCTCGCTACTAGGCTTCAATGGCGCTGTCATGAAGGCCCATGGCTCGGCTAGAGAAAAGGCGATCGCCAGTGCGGTGAGAGTCACCACCGAAAATCTACAGCATCACGTCAATGAAACGATGGCCCGGGAAATAGCCCGTGCCAACGAGCGCTTGGCTGCATTCGGCCATGAGCATTCCGCTACCGTCCCATCATGAGTCAAAACCCCAACTCCGCCCAATTCACCAACCCTCGCGCAAAATACAACTTCCAGGGACGCACTTGTTCCATCGCTGGCGTTGGTTCCTATGTACCCGAGCGCGTCCTGACCAATGCCGATTTGGAGAAAATGGTGGCCACCACCGATGAGTGGATCACCTCGCGGACCGGGATAAAGGAACGCCGAATCTCAGCAAAGGATGAGTTCACCTCCGATTTGGGGGCGAAAGCGGCCGAGAGGGCGATGGCAAACGCCGGAGTGACGGCGGATCAAATCGATCTCATTATCGTAGCGACTATCACGCCGGACATGCCATTCCCATCAACGGCGTGCTTGATCCAACGCAAGCTCGGCGCCTACCGCGCTGCGGCCTTTGACCTTGAGGCTGCGTGCTCCGGCTTCATTTACGGCTTGGAAATCGCCCAACAGTTCATCATGTCGCGCACGTACGACACCGTGTTGGTCATCGGGGCTGAAAAACTTTCGTCAATCGTGGATTGGGAAGACAGGAATACGTGCGTTTTGTTCGGCGATGGCGCTGGAGCCGCCATTCTTAGAAACCGTCCTGACTCGCACGGTCTCCTCACCGCCGTTATGGGAGCCGACGGACGGAAATGCGATCTGCTGCACATGCCAGGTGGAGGAAGCCGCTGCCCTGCGACTGCGGAATCCGTCAACAATCGCCTTCATTTCCTGCGCATGGAAGGCAAAGAGGTTTTCAAGAATGCCGTGCAGGCGATGATGACCGCCGCGCAAGAAGCGATGGCGCGATGCAACATTAACATTTCTCAGATCAAATGCTTCATCCCGCATCAGGCGAACCGGCGGATTATTGATGCGGTGGCGGACCGATTGGGCGCAACGCCTGAGCAGTGTTTCATTAACCTCCATCGTTACGGCAACACTTCGGCAGCGTCGGTGGCTATAGCGTTGGATGAAGCTGTTAGTTCTGGCCGGGTGCAAAAGGGGGATTTGATGCTCCTGGTGGTGTTCGGAGCGGGGTTGACATGGGGAGCGGCTGTTATTGAGTGGTGAGCAGCAAGGTGGTGGCATTTTAGTTGATTTTGCTCGGCGCTTTTCTCAAAAAAGCTAATTCTCACCCCATTGACGGTATGGGTTCATATGCTACGGTTTTTTAGCCGTATGAGCGCCAGAAAACTAATAAGTCACATCGATCCTGAACCTCGTTCCGCCCCAGCGCATGTTACCGTACATGCTCGCCAAAGGCGTCTGACCCTCTCCCAAAACTCGGTGGTCATTCACAAAGGCGGTATTGAATTTCGGAGCTTGGCTCCGTTCGCTCAATGGACGGAGATGACGGTGAACCTGCAAGCCGCCCCGGATGGCAGGAAACTTCACTGTCATGGGGTAGTCGTTGCCTGCTCGGGTAACCGACACACCGGGTATCATGTGTCCATGATTTTTACGAGCCTCACCCGGCAAGCCCAAGCCCAGCTATCGGCGATGTCACGAGTCGGCATATAGCATCCTCAGCGGGCATCGCATTGAGCCATTTTGGCTCAAAAAGGCAGAATACCGTTTCCTTTTAGAAAAAGTGAATTAGGCTAGCTGCAAAAGCGTCAAGTTTTGTTTTGCCTAGGTTACTCTCCCTCTTTACAACCTGCCCCACAAATGTTTCCCTTTGGTTAACGACATGAAACTTTTGCGTTGGAACAGGCGGACTCCTCAAGGTTTTACTCTCATCGAACTGCTCGTTGTAATTGCGATCATAGCAATCCTGGCTGCGATGCTTTTGCCGGCTTTGTCAAAAGCCAAAGAGAAGGCAGCCGGCATTAAATGTATGAATAACGGCAAGCAAATCATGCTCGCCGTAAACATGTACACATTAGATTACACAGATTATTTCCCTCCGAATCCTGATGACGGTAATGCCGTCGACGGCCACAATTGGTGTGCGGGCAACGTAGGTGGTGGAATCGGAGGACTTCCTCCCGGTAGCGCCACGTTCAATCCAGACGTCCTTCGAAATGAGAAGAAAACCCTGCTTTTGCCTTATGTTGGTAAGAACATCGAGGTCTTCACCTGTCCGGCTGATACGCGTTCTGGCACTTACCAAGGCACTGATCCCTCTAAGCGAAACTCAATTGTCCGTGCCGCCCGCAGCCTTGCTATGAATCAGGCGGTTGGCACAGTCTGCCCGCAGTTCAAAAGCGGCGGAGGACACTCTGGCAGACCTACACTTCCGCCGGTCGCTCCTCACCAAGGAGCGGGGTGTATGACCTTTGCGAAGACCTCCGATTTCAAGTCTGCCGGGCCTTCCGTTATCTTCGTGACTGTGGATGAAAGCCCTTACAGCATCAACGACGCAAGCTTCGCCGTCAGTGTCACTACACCACGGTGGGTCGATTATCCTGCAACTTATCATAATCGTGCGGCAGGTTTCGCCTTTGCAGATGGTCATTCTGAGATTCATAAGTGGCGCGGCAGTAAGGTACAGATTAAAAGCTCAGCGACCACCCAGGCAACCACGACAGCCGACTTGGATTGGGTTTGGATTTCTGAACGCGCCTCGCGCAAGCAGTAGTTCGGCGTTCATACATCGTTTTCAACCTAAAGCTTCTTTGGAAGCTTTAGGTTTTTTCTTTATCCAAGTCTGTCCCGGTTTACCTTCTCGCCCATGTTAGAAGCCGAATTTATTCCTGCGCAGAACAAGACATCAACAAGGCTGCTGGTGATGATGCACGGGCTGGGCGATAGCATCGCCGGCTACCGTTGGCTTCCAGAAGCCTTGAGCCTCCCAGATCTGAATTACCTGTTGGTCAATGCGCCAGACTCCTATTACGGAGGCTTTTCCTGGTACGATTTCACCGGCGACATGCTTCCCGGAGTTCTCCGAAGCCGCAAACTCGTCACCGAACTTCTGGATGCGCAGCTTAAGAAGGGATTCCCAAGCAGCCAGACCTTTCTAGGCGGCTTTTCCCAGGGCAGCTTGATGGCTATTGATGTCGGCCTGAGATACCCACACCAGTTAGCAGGAATCATTGGAATCAGCGGCTATGTCTGTGAGCCTGAGCAACTCATCCAGGAGCTTTCTGCCGTTGGCAGACAGCAAAGGCTGCTGATGACTCATGGCACCCTTGATCCGATGATCCCGCTAGCCATGGTCCGGGAGCAGATTCAGTTTCTAAAGGCCCACGGAATCGGGTTGAAATGGCAGGAGTTCGCAAAAGGACATACAATAGCCGGTGAGGAGGAACTGTCCGTGATACGTGAGTTCATCACAGCCAAGGACTTGCCTTTTAAATAAAGTTCCTGGAAAAGGATTCTACCCCGGTTGCAAAACCAACAATGTCAGCTAATCTTTCGCAGGCGGTTTAACGCCTGCTGTTAAGACTATGAAATTTGCTCAAATGGCCAAACGAGTGTTCCTGTTTGCGATGGTGAACATCCTGGTGATGGTCACAATCACATTCATCCTGGGAATCCTGGGTGTGGGTCAAAGGTTCCCACGTGGCGGGCTCGCCGGGCTAGCCATCTTCTGCCTTCTTTGGGGTTTTGCTGGAGCTCTAATCTCCCTCGCCCTCTCCCGAGTCATGGCCAAGTGGACCATGGGCGTGCAGATCATCCCGGAAGACACCCGTGATCCTGAGCTTAGAACCTTAGTGGACATGGTGCACAGGCTGGCGCAGCAAGCTGAGCTGCCTAAGATGCCGCAGGTGGGCATTTACGAGTCTCCTGAGGTCAATGCCTTCGCGACCGGCCCCACCAAAGCACGATCTCTTGTAGCGGTATCCACTGGGCTGCTCAATAGGATGCAACGCAGGGAGGTCGAGGGCGTGGTTGGACATGAGATCGCTCACATCGCCAACGGAGACATGGTAACAATGACATTGTTACAAGGTGTCATTAACAGCTTCGTGTTGTTCCTCTCGCGGGTGTTGGCCTTTGCCATTAGCCAAGCCTTGCGCTCGCGAGACGATCGCGATGGCGGTGGGGTGCTTAACTTTGTCCTGGTAATGGTCTTCCAGATCATCTTCTCGATACTTGGATCGATGGTCGTGGCATGGTTCTCGCGCCTGCGTGAGTACCGGGCAGACGCTGGAGGGGCTCGCATAGCGGGGCGACAAAACATGATCGATGCGCTTCGCGCGCTTGGAAAGATGTACAATCCCGAACTAGCGGCTGCCGAGGCCAAACACGCGCAGTCGTTCCAATCATTGAAGATCTCAGGAGCCCCCGGTGGATTCGCTGCTTTATTCTCGACCCACCCGCCGATTGAAGAGCGCATCGCACGGCTGGAACAGAACCCAGGATACTAATCCCCCGGTGTAAGTCTGGCGGGGTAGTTGAAACGAGTCGCCCGAGCGCCCAAATTGTACGCGCTCGAGGGGTTGTTCTCAGGCACTTGACAGGCTGTTACAATACGGATGTATGGCTGCGTTATGGGAGTTCAGATTTGCCCTGCCGCCCCCCACTTCTGGGGGTGTGGTTGAGCTGTCTCCGGCTGAAGTCGAGAAAGTGCTGCTTCAGAGATTAAAGGACGAAAAGGACTCACCCGTTCAGGCGCTTTGGGAGTTGGCGCAGTTTTATAAAAGTGAAAAGCGCTTCGATGACGCGACTGCCTGTCTCGGCAACCTTCTCCACTTGGTGTCAGACTTAGAAGGGCGAGCCGCGTGTCTGATGGCTTTGGGGCAGATCCGAGAGCAGCAGGGGGATTTCGCGGGGGCCATCGGTTTTTATAAGGAAGCGCTTGCGTGCGAGCCGGTGAACGAATTCACCTGGTATTTCATACATAACAACCTGGGGTTCTGCCTGGCCGCACTCGGCGAATTGAACGAATCGGAGCGTTATTGTCGCACCGCCATCCGGATCGCGCCCGGGAGGCCGAATGCCCATAAAAACCTGGGGATCGCCTTGAGAGCGCAGGGCCGGGTGGATGAGGCGGCAAAAGCCTTCATCACCAGCACACGGGCCAACGCCAGTGATGGACGGGCAACCGCCCTGTTGGATAAACTGCTCGAGGAGCATCCGGAATTAAGCGAGCAGTTTGCGGAGGAAGCACGTTTCTGCCGAGAAGCGGTCAAAACGGCCGAACAGGAGAAAAAAAAGCGCACTCCCATCATCCACCGCGGGTGGAGGAAAAAGTGGTTCCTTTTGCGGGTTAAGATAAAGTCTCTCTTGAAACGCTTGTTCCATATGCGGCCCGCCTAACGTATCGAAAAGCGGCGCCGGAACCATCCTGCGGGGCGCAGCTTGTAACCCGGCCTCGGGGTGTCTATGCTGAGAGCGGCATGGACAACACAACGACAATACCTTTCATAAAAGAAGATCCGTGGCGGATCTTTCGCATCATGGCCGAGTTTGTTGATTCGTTTGAAACGCTTTCACAAGTTGGGCCCGGGGTGACAGTTTTCGGATCGGCACGGATGTTGCCAGGCAACCCCCATTACCAGGCAGCAGTTGAGATCGCCAAAGGATTGGCTAAGCACAAGCTGGCAGTCATCACAGGGGGAGGGCCCGGGATCATGGAAGCCGCGAACCGTGGTGCTGCCATGGGCCGGGGAAAGTCGGTGGGCCTAAACATTGAACTCCCCCATGAGCAGAAGGGAAACCGATTCGCGAATGTCCCGATCAACTTTCACTATTTCTTTTCACGCAAGGTTTGCTTCGTAAAATATAGCATCGCTTTCATCTTCATGCCGGGAGGGTTTGGCACCTTGGATGAGCTCTTCGAAGTCCTTACCTTGGTACAAACCCGCAGAATCCCGGAGTATCCAATGATCCTATTTGGCCGCGAGCACTGGACCGGGTTGTTGAAATGGCTCAAATCCCGCCTGGAGGAAAAGAACTCGTTCATCAGTCCGGGTGACCTTGACATGCTTACCGTGACGGATGACCCGCAGGAAGCAATTCGAATTATCCTGGATTACGAGCGCAGGGTCGGACCGCCCGAGATGGTGCCTAAGGCATTTGCTTAACGCAGCACCATCCCGCATGTACCAGGTTTCCAAATTGGGGCACGGCCTGACCGTTGCCACCGGACAAATGCCCCACATGAGCAGTGTGAGCCTGGGCATTTGGGTGGGAGTCGGCTCTCGTTACGAGCCAGCGGATCGAAACGGCGTTTGTCATTTTATCGAGCACCTACTTTTCAAAGGCACGCGCAAACGGACAGCGCACCAGATTTCGCAGGCGGTGGAAGGGATTGGCGGGTATTTGAACGCGTTCACGAGCGAGGAAAACACGTGCTTTCATGCCCGGGCTTCGCATCGGCATTTCGAAGAACTGCTGGAGGTCCTTATGGATATGCTCCTGCACTCTCGTTTCCTACCTGAAGACGTTCAGAAGGAGCGCGAGGTTATTAAGGAAGAAGTCAGCATGTGCCTGGATGAGCCGCAGCACCTCGTACAAGAAGTGCTTAATGCGCTGGTCTGGGAAGGGCACCCATTAGGACGCCCGATCACCGGCACGTTCGAGAGCCTGGATGCGCTCGAACGCCCGCAATTGGTCGATTGGCTGAAACGCAACTACGTCACAGGCACAACCCTTGTAGTCGCTACCGGACGCGTGACGCACCGGGAAGTCCGCCGAGCGGTGGCCCGCTATGCGGAAGCCCTGAACCGCGGCGAGGAGCCTCCCTTCGTGGCGGCGCAATCCAGGCAAACCGCGCCGGGGTTGCGTTTGGTCACCAAAAAGACGGAGCAAACCCAGCTCGCCCTGGGAGTCCGAACCTGCTCGCGTCACGATCAACGGAGATTCGCGTTACGTTTACTCAATACCATGCTGGGCGAGAACATGAGTTCGCGCCTCTTCCAAGTGGTCCGAGAGGATCGCGGGCTTGCCTATTCGATCTACAGCACACCGAGCTTCTTCGCGGATACAGGCGATCTGGTTATTTCAGCCGGGCTTGATGCAGACAAGTTGCCGGAAGTCATGGACCTCGTGGTGCGTGAATTGCGACGCTTTCGCGAGAAACCACCCTCCGCAGCAGAGCTGCGCCGCGCCAGAGACTATGTGATCGGTCAAATAGAGCTGGGTTCTGAAAGCACGGAAGCGCAGATGAACTGGCTCGGCGAACATCTACTCGGCTACAAACGCATCATCTCTCCGATACATTTCAAATCGAAGCTCCGAAAGATCTCAGGGGCCGAAATCCAGGCCGTAGCCAAGGACTTCTTCCGACCGGAACGTTTGAATCTGGCGTTAGTCAGTCCACTGAAAAGTTGTCGGCACCTGGCCAAATCGCTCACGCGAATCTCTTGAGAGCGTTTGACCGAGCTTTCCATTCAGCATAGTGTGGCCCACCACAATGGACCCGCAAGTGTTTGAATGCTCGTCCCGACAAACCCCGCTCAGCCTGATGTCCCAACCGGGCCTTGGGGATACCTTGGGGACTGTGCTTCTTACCGTTCCGGGAGCCGACGATTTCACCCCCCGGTATTCGCTGGTTGCGGCGAATCCATTTATGACCTTTTGTTCCCGTGGAGACCAATGTGAGGTCTGGAGGCAGGGTGGCAAACAGTTACGCCAGGGCAATCCTTGGGAGGTTCTATCAGGGCTTATGGAGCCACTCGTTCAACCTGGCAACCTCGCACTCCCCTTCCCTCTAGGCGGCTGCTTTGGCTTCTGGGGGTATGAACTCAAACGATTCACCGAACCCAACCTTCGGCACCAGACCCATCCCCCGGGGCTGGAAAACACTCCTGATTGCCTCGTGTTTTTCATGGACTCCCTTGCGGTGTTCGATCACGTGGAAGCACGCACCTGGATCGTGGCGACCGGGCTGGGTGAGGACGGCACTCGCGATGGCAACCGCGCAGCGCAGCAGATGAGACTTTGGCGTGAGCGATTGAATCGTCCCGCGACCTTGCCCGTCCTCCCGCCGATTGCAGAATTGAGAAATGGTTTGTTGAGCTCCTCTTTTCCTCACGACTCGTTCGTAGCCGCTGTCCAACGTGCCCAAGCCTATATCCGCGCTGGGGACATTTACCAAGTGAATCTATCACAGCGGCTCAGCGCGCCGATGAACCAGACCGGTTGGGATTTTTACAGGCGCCTGACTGCCAACTCATCAGCCCCGTATTCGGGTTTCATCCACGGCGGGGCGTTTCAACTCGCATCCGCTTCTCCCGAGCTTTTCCTCCAAGGTCGGGGACGGACCATCCGAACACGTCCCATCAAGGGCACCAGGCCGCGATCGACTGATTCCGATCAGGATGCAGCATGGGCGCGGGAATTAATAGAAAGCCCCAAGGAAAACGCGGAGTTAGTGATGATCACTGATCTTTTGAGGAACGACACAGGTAAAGTGTGCAAATACGGATCGGTGAAAGTGAGAGAATTGGCTAAGCTTGAGAAATTCGCCCATGTGCAACATTTAGTCTCCACGGTGGAGGGGGAGTTGCTCGACCACATCTCGCATATACGAGCCCTGGAGTGCTGCTTTCCCGGTGGCAGCATCACAGGAGCTCCAAAGTGCCGAGCCATGGAGATCATCGATGAATTGGAGCCCGTGAGCCGTGGCACCTATACCGGAGCGATGGGCTATCTCGGCTTCAACGAACAAACCCAGTTAAGCATGATTATTCGAACCGCTCTATGCACAGAGGGGCATGTGTCGTTCCATACCGGGGCCGGGATTGTGGCGGATTCCATGCCGGTTGCCGAGTATCATGAAACCTTGCACAAAGCGCGCGGATTCCTGGAAGCATTGGGCATTTCAAAAGAGGGTTTTCAGCGTTTGCTGACGCAAAACAGATGAACCAGATGATCGTTTACCTGAATGGCCATTGGATGCCTGCGGAACACGCTGTCATACCTGTGTTCGACCGCGGATTTCTGTATGGCGATGGGCTGTTTGAAACCATCCGCATCGCCAACGCTCGCCCCTTTCGCTGGGCAGCTCACTGGGCACGTCTCCAGGAGGGTGCAACCGCGCTCCGGCTGGCGTTACCGTTCGGATCCGAGAAGGCACGACAAATCGCTGATGAGATCATTCAACGCAACCAGTGCCCGGAAGGTGTTTTGCGGATCAACGTTTCCCGAGGCACCGGCCCACGAGGTTACAGCCCGCGCGGGTGCAACCGCCCTGCAATCTGTGTGTCGCTACACGCTCTGCCACCGTTGGACGCTTGCCACCCTGTTCAATGGCGGCTAAAGACGGTTTCCGTCCGGCTTCCTGCCGGTGACATTTTGGGAGGCCTTAAAAGCGTAAACAAACTGCGCCAGGTGCTGGCGAAGGCAGAAGCCGAAGAAGCCGGAGCAGATGAGGCGGTCCTTCTGACCGCGTCAGGAATGATAGCGGAGGGAGCGGCGAGCAATCTATTCTGGTTTGAAGGGGCCACGCTGTGCACCCCTCCACTTGATTGCGGAATATTGCCGGGCATTACCCGGGGTGTGCTGCTGGAACTGTGGCGTGACCAGGGGTTAGCAGTAAGCGAGCATTCGGTTGAGGGGGCGAAAAGCACGGGATTAACCGGAGTATTCTGCACGCTAAGCTCTGTCGGCATGGCAGAGGCTGTTCAGTTCGATGGAGTCGATTGCATGCGGTCTCAACACGTGGCAAAGCTGTATCGCGCCTACTTGGATCGGGTGCACCAGGAGGGTCCTGCTAGCAAAAATCCGGCCATTTCCTGAAATTTTAGTTGCAATAGGCTGCGGCAGTTGAATTTAATAGGATAGTTCTTCGTCAAAACAAATCCATGCTTTCAAGAACCGAGCTGACCATCAGGTGGAGAGCAGCGACGGCAACAGTGCTTTTGCTGCTCTGCTCACTGACTGCCTGCCGCAATACCCCCCCCAAGGAGGAGCCGGCTCCGCCACCGCCTCCAAAGGTAGCGTATCACCCGGACTACGATGTAGAGATCAAAGAAGTCATGGAACTTGCCCGGCAAGAGAAATGGGAAGAAGCCCAGGCCAAAGCCACCGAACTGCGCGCGCATGACCCCAATAACGCCATGCTCGAACGACTCCACAATTGGACCATGCAGGAGATGCAACGCCGCCGGGAAAAGGCGTTAGAGGATAAAATCCGTGAGATCGATGCGAACAACTCTGTATTCAATCCTTCGGTACCCGACCTTCTGAAAGAAAAGAAAGATCGTGGCCTTCCTGCCAGCAAAGACATACGAGACACCATTAGTCGGATTGAGAACTCGCCTTATATTCCTGAGTCCTATGGGAAAACTGTCCATGAAAAGGGCCCTCTTTTTGACTTGGACAGCACAAAAGGCAAGATGGCGAAGGTGCTTGAAAAACAAGTCTCCATTCACTTGGACAATGTTCCCCTGGAAACGATCCTGGTGAACCTTAGCCAAAACGCCGGGATCAACATTGTGGCTGACAAATCTGTGGCCGCCCTCAAGCAGATGTTGAGCGTGAATTTGGACAATGTCCGCCTGGATGAACTGTTGCGGTATGTCGGAAGGAATTACGATTTACAGTTCCAGGTTGGGGATGAGCTGGTATGGGTGGTGGACGCCAAAGACCCGAAGCGCCTGATGGAAGAGACCCGGTTCTACCGGCTGAGAAAGGGGTTTGTGTTGCCGGCCCAGTTCGGGTCACAAGACGTGAATCGCTCGGTTGTGAGCGTGAACAACGTTGTCACAACCACGGAGCGAACGGATGTGAAACGGTTCGTGAACGACGAGGCTCCGGCAATACCCTCCATTGAGAGAGTGATCAAGGAACTATTCACCGGTTCCAAGTTCATGATTGATTATGAGAGGAACCTGGTAGTGGCGCGAGGCACGCCCGAGCAACTCCAAGTCATGGAGAAAATCCTGGAAGAGTTCGATCGCCCAATGCAACAGGTGCTCATTGAAGCGCGTTTTGTAACGATTGCCAAACCTGCATTTCTGCGTTTGGGCGCGCTGTGGGAGACCGGGCGTTCGGTTTCCGCGGCACGCGTTCCTCAGGACTATACGGGCCTGGCCTCCAGCACCGACACCGGGAATCTGGGCATAGGCATCCAGGAAACCTTCACCAACGTACTAGGCCGCGCGAGCCTCAGCGCCACCATCAGCGCGTTGGAACAAAGCGGCGAAAGCCAAACGCTGAGCGCCCCGCGGCTCACGGTCCTGAACAATCGCCCGGCGACCATTTCCGACGGCAAAGTGCAATACTACTATGAGGAATACGCGGTGAAAACGACGGTGCAGCAATATTACACCTCCTCGTCTTTTGTGCCTTCCGGCAAGCCGACAAAGATTACGGCTGGCGCTGAGCTGAACGTGCTGGCCAGCATCAGCGGAGATGGCCGCCATATTGTGCTGGCTCTCAATCCCGTGGTGAATACGGACGTTCAACTCGTGCGCTACGCCACATTGAGCGACGCCGACCCGACGACGGGCAGGGTGATCAATAAGTTCGACATTAACCTGCCTCAATACCGCACTCAGGAGCTGGCCACCCGTATGGTGGTCAAATCCGGCGAAACGGTGGTCATGGGTGGGGTCCTGGAGCGCGAACGGAGCACTTATGTCGAGGCGGTTCCGGTGTTGGGGAACATCCCTGTAATCGGTGCACTATTCCGTCGGCGCACGGAAGTTGACAAGCCCCGCTACCTCCTGGTTTTCGTCACCGCCACGATCGTCAAGGATTCCGGTGAGTTTGTCAGCTACGATGAGGAGAGCACCAATCTGCCGAACCTGACCTCGTCCAGAACTGGAAATCAGACCAACAAGCCGGTGGGGCCCCAAAGCATCACGGACACACCGGCCTCTAAGCCGGCTACGAACGGGGCGCCGACAACCGCCATTTCGACGAACACGCCTTCGGCTGCCCCGGTTGGCGGAACAAACACTCCCGCTGCCACACCTGCACCGGCTCCGGCAGCACCCCCGGCCAATCCCACGCCCAAGTGACGCGGCCATTCTCCAAAATAAAACTGGGATCTTTGGGAGCACCTATGCGCCGTGTGCTGGCAATTGATGCCGGCGCGCGGAACATCAAGCTGCTGCTTGCAGAAACCGACTTCGGTCGGCTTACGATCCTCAAGACTCAGTCAGTTGATGTAGTCACTGAGGGCCTGACGACGCCCGAGGAAAGCAAAGCCTACTTCAAGGCACTGCTGGAAGAATGGGGTTCTCCTCCTATCGCGCTGGTGCTTCCGCAGCACCTGTCCACTTCACATGTGATTGATCTGCCGCAAGCACCTGATGCCGAGGTGGACAAGCTCATAGCCGATGAAGCGATCAAGCTCGGCGGAGTAAGCGAGAGTCGGATCATCTATGATTATGTCCCGGCCTTTTCGCCAAAGAACGGACGCCAGCAGTTCTGGGTGACACTTGGGCAGGAAGGAGACATACGTGAACGCCTTGCCCGCATGGGGATTGAGGATGAGCAAGTCTGCGAAGTCACAACGACCGCCAACGCTCTCATTAGTGCCTGTCGGACGGTCCAACCCTCCGCCGAACGGACAATCCTTGTTCACGTGGGGGCGCAGACCACCGTTGTCGTTATCGTAGTCTCCGGCCAGGGCGCTTTTGCCACGAGCTTTCAAATGGGTGGAGACTTCTTCACTCGCGCACTTGCCCGGCAATTACAGTGTCCTGAGGAAAAGGCGGAAACGATTCGCAACAGCCGCAACCTGTTCTCGGGCCCTGATGCTTCACCGGACTTCATTGCAGCAACCGAGGGGTGGATCACTGAGTTCGACCAGCAATTGAAGGACTGGTTCCGACTCAACGTCACCGGAGAAAACAAAACACAAGGATTGCGGGTACTGGCGGGGGGCGGCGGCTTCAGTCAGCCTGGTTTCCTGGAACATTTAAAGCAGCGCACCGGCCTGGAGATTCAACCATGGCCGGATACTGGCCCGAGGTCAGCCCCGGCTGGTTTTGAGGTCGCCTTTGGAGGAGCCTTACAGGCTCTGGGCTTGAGCGGGTCTTCTCCCTCACTATTGCCAGACGATTATCGGGCGGCATGGAAACGGCAAGTCGCCCAGCAACGGCTCGAATTGGTGTCGGTAGGAATGGCTTTTATCATTGTTCTGCTTTTGGGTTTTGGAATTTGGGGCAAGCTGAAACTGATAGAAAGCAAGCAGCAGATGCTCACCAAAATCAGCAGTGCACAGGGGCTGGTTGAATCGAATCAGCTTCTGAGAACTGAACTGGTTAGCGGCTATAACACGCTTCGGCCGGTTTTTGCCCAGGAGCAACACACGGTCGATACGCTGCGAACCCTTGCCCTGCTGCAGCAGTCGCGCAGCAATCGAGCCTACTGGTACGTTCTCCTGGCCGATCAGCTCAGTTATTTTAACTATGCCTCGACCGCAGCATCCACCAATAAGCCAGCTAAGACAAACGCTCCAGCCGGGCCTGAGCCTCTACGCATCAGCCTGGATTCACCAACTCTGACCGCCTACATCCCTGGAACGAATGCTACCCCTCCACGGTTGGGCTTCATTGCTGAGCTCACCATTCCGGAAGACGCAGATGCGGCGCGCAAGACCCTTCGAGATTTGGTAGGCCAGCTCGATAAACAGCCAAATTTTAGCCGTGTTGACCTGCTTTCCGATGATCTTCGACGCAACCTGGCCGAGCCTAAAGTATTGATTCCAGACCGCCACTTCACGCTCGCGTTGGATCTCGCCAGAACCGAGTTCCTCTATCCTTTAGCACGCCCTGCCCCGCTGCCATTACCCGTTCAAAATTCACGCTCGTCCTTGAAAAAAGGACCGGTTGCACCCGAGCCGGCGCGTTCCAAAACAGGAGGCAGCCGCCCATGAAACTGCTCTTCCAGGAACACAAGCGTCGCAAGCTATTGCCGGTCCTCGTGGGCCTGCTGGCTGCTGCGATCTTCCTCGCTTACCTGCCGCTTGAACGGAAAGCGCGGAACCTGGATGCACCCATCCAGCAGGCATGGAAGCAGCTCGCGATTTCGCTCGGACAGTCCAACACGCTAAGCATAAACTTCACCCAGCTCACCAACAATTTGGAGCAAACAAGGGAATCCGTTCAACTCTTCGAACTAACGAAGAAAGAGGCATTGCGGCGGATCGAATTGCCGCCAGGTCTGCTCACGAAGCTGCATGCGCCATTCCAACTGGTGGATTACGAAAATGAACGCGGAAAAGAGCTGGATGAGTTAGCGGTGCTGGCGAAGAAAGCTGGCGTAGCGGTCGATCCACCGGTTTACGCAGGTTTTCCCGCACATACTACTGAGGTTCTTCAACCTTCGCTGCTGTGGGCCGAACTTGCTATGGTGGATGGGTTGCTCAGGACCGCCATCGACTGCCGGGTGCAGGCGCTGCACCACCTGGAGGTCCAATCCTCGCCCGCAGTGGTGGGTGGCACTGCTGGAATTCTGAGTGAAATCCCCATTCTCTTTGAGTTCACCGGATCTGTGAGCAATGTAATGAGCGTCCTGCAGAGCCTGCCCTTGAGAGCCGATGAACTGAAGGGAGCAGGCCTCCCCGGAGGAATGGAGCGGCCTCCGTTGTTCATTGACCGGATTCTGATGAAGAAGCAAACGCCTGAAAAGGTGGATGAGGTTCGCGTGCTGGTGCGGGTAGTTGGTTTTGTATTCCAGGAGTAAGCTAATGCCGGATGTGGTATCACAAACGTTGCGGAACCGCTGGGTTGTCTATGGACTCCACGGCGGTTTGTGGCTGCTCTTGTATCTGGTAGTTGTGAACCTGGGTGGCCAACCGCCTGGCTTTCAGGATGCCGCCACTCGTGTGCCGAATCAGCAACCCCTTCCACCATTGACGCAACTGGCTGGCCTCTTTGCAGCAACGAACAGTCCTACGAACCGGTTCCAGGACGTCACATTGATGAACCCTTTCGTTACACGGCATTTTGTCCCCGCCCCCGCCCCTGCCCCTCCGCCGCCTCCTACCACGCGAAAGATAGAACTGACATATCTTGGGTTCTATCAGGCTGAGGGAGGACAGCAGCAGACAATGATTCAACTCACGAACAGCTTCCTGGTTACCCCCATCGGAGGCAAGGTGGTCAGCAATCTCTTTGTCAGCACCGTCACGATGCAAAGCCTTACCTTGACCAATACTCTGGCTCAAACGAATGTGCTTCCCGTAAATGTTAAGAAGATCGTGGAGGTGCCTCTGCAATGACAGCCGCGACTAAAACCTCGGAAAAAGACACTGGAGATGTGTTGCTGGAGCAAGGCAAGATTAACGCCGCCCAACTGGAGCAGGTTCGCCGGCGCCAGAAGCGCCTAAGTGTTCCACAACACAGGGCTATTCTGGACCTGAATTTCGCCTCCGAGCAGGATACATGGCGGGCGCTGGCACAGGTGCACCAGCTTGAATTCCATGATCCTTCGACTCTCGAACTGAAGCGAGAAACACTGGAGCTGGTGCCAATCAAATTTGTCTTTCATTACCGGCTCCTTCCCCTCGGTCTTGAAGATGACACTCTGATCCTCGCCTTCAGCGAGCCCCCCAGGCAGATGGAACTCGGCAACCTGCGCCTGCTGCTCAACAAACGCTTCAAGGTGGTACTCTCCACACCCAGCGCCATCCACGCGATCATTAAGAAGAACTTCGGCCTCGGCGCTGAAACCATCCAGCGTCTGCGTGAAGAGCGTGGCGGCGGGGATATCAGCCAGGAAATTGTCTTCGACGTTCAGGGCAAAGAAAACGATTCTGCCCTGGAAGCGACCGTTTCGGCATTCGTCGATCAGTTGTTGCAGGAAGCTCTGCGCCTGCATGCAACGGACATCCATATTGAACCGTATACGAACCACATCCGGCTTCGTTACAGAGTGGACGGCATTCTTGAGTCTGTTCCCGTGCCCGCAGATATGCGGCACCTCTATTCCGCTGTCATCTCCCGGTTGAAAATCATGGCAGGCCTGAATATCGCGGAGAAACGGCTGCCGCACGATGGCCGTATCGCGATGAAAACTGGCGAGGAAGAATACGACTTGCGGGTATCAGTCGTGCCCACGAAGCACGGAGAGGCCATCAACCTGCGCATTCTTGGGCGTCAGAGCCTCTTCCTGGACCTCTCCCAACTCGGCATGGAACCGGCCCAGGAATCCGTTTTCCAGCAGTTGACCCAACTGCCCCAAGGCATGGTCCTGCTGACGGGGCCGACAGGCAGCGGCAAGACTACTACACTTTACACGGCGCTGGCTCAGGCCAATGACGAGGGCCGCAAGATCATCACATTTGAAGATCCCATCGAGTATCAACTGGAAGGCGTGGTACAAATCCAGGTGCGCGAGCAAATCGGGCTCACCTTTGCAGCCGGTCTTCGCTCTGTCTTGCGTCACGACCCGGATGTCGTGCTGGTTGGCGAGATCCGCGATTATGAAACCGCTGAAATTGCAGTGCGCGCAGCCCAAACCGGCCACCTGGTTTTCTCTACGCTTCACACCAATGACAGCGTTAGCGCGGTCACCCGGCTCCTGGAGATGCGGATCGAACCTTATCTGATTGCTTCCTCGCTCGTCTGCAGCATCTCCCAGCGCTTGGCTCGACGGATTTGCCGCCATTGTGCGCGCGAAGATACGGCCATACTGCCAGGGATCAGGGAGGAAATGGCCCAGGCGCTACGGATAGCTCCCGAGGAGGTGCGGGCATGGCGCGGCACAGGCTGCGTTGAGTGCAACCAAAAAGGCCATCGTGGCCGCGTAGCTGTCTATGAATTCTTCCTGCTCAACCAACAGATCGCTGACCTGATTGAGCCAGGTCTAAAGACCGGCCATCTTCGGGATGAAGCCCGGAAAGTGGGCTGGCGTTCCTTGCGTGAAATGGGCTGGAGCAAAGTCCAGAAAGGCCTGATCCCCATTTCTGAACAGGAACGCTGGACACGTATTCTTGACCCGGCCAGTGCGTTCAAACTTCAGGCAACAGCGAATGTTTGAGCTTAGCTTGCCTGCAAGCGAGCCAATACTTCGGGATCTCTGACGTCAACCCAACGACCGGGGATCTCAAAACCAGCCAACCTGAATTTGGCCTCCATCAGCATGCTAATGGCATCTGTCAGTTCATACTCTCCGCGGGGAGATTTTTGGAGGCGATCGATGAACTGGAAGATATCCGGCTTAAAAATGTAAATACCGGCGTTGTACCAGGCAGGATCTCCGGGTTTAAGCCAACCCTCGGTTTGCAGTTGAGCGAGCTGAGCGGTTGACGGCTTCTCCACGAGTTTCTTCAGGCAAAACTGTTCATCAAAAAAGTTCAGGCCACCTTTAGTCACATCCTCACCGCGAGTCACAGTGACCACACCCGAAAAGTAGTCCTGCTTGTACCGATTGACCATTTGCTGGTAGGTCTCGGGCAGCACGAGAATATCGCCGTACGTTAGCAGAAACGGCGAATGACCGACAAATTCACGTGCCAAAGCAGGCGCCCGTCCTGTGCCATCCTGGACGATCTGACGTCCGTAATGGATGCTGGCCCCGAAGCGGGAGCCATCACCAAAATGACTCTCGATAACCTCCGCCTTGAACCCCGTAACAATGAAAATGTCTCGAATGGAAGCCTGCAGCAAACCGCCGATGATATGCTCCAGGATCGGTTTCCCCTGCACGCAAAGCATGGGCTTGGGAAGCTCGTTGGTGAGTTCCTTCATCCGTGTGCCTTTACCGGCGGCCAAAATCACTGCTTTCATTGCGCGCCAGTATGGTT
Source organism: uncultured Verrucomicrobiota bacterium (assembly GCA_942493075.1). Lineage (GTDB taxonomy): Bacteria > Verrucomicrobiota > Verrucomicrobiia > Limisphaerales > UBA8199 > JBBQYD01. The sequence goes on from OW818681.1 coordinate 4,011,865, forward strand.
TTCATCCCTGCGCAAAACAACCAGGAAAGAGCTCCTGGGCAGCCCGCGCCTATTTGGCCGCTCGCTTCTTCTCTTCAGTCATTGGCCGAGCCCCCGGGCCATAGCTGGAGGGGTCACGCAACAGCCGCGGAGTATCATACACCGTTCCTTTGTCACCCTGGGAGCGCATCCATTTTTCAAGCTCGTTACGCATCCGCTTGAGACGCCTGAATTGGCCTGGGTCAGACGCTAAATTTCGCTGCTCGTTTGGATCTTCGGCGAGGTTGAAAAGCTCCTCGGGCGGTCGCTGATGATAACGCTTCACGATGGCCGCGGCACCGGCGTTCGTTGCCGCAGCAGCTTCCCAAGTGGCAAAGTAAGCACGTTGTCCGAGATTCACCGGAAGATCAATGTGAGTCGTGAACGCATAATCGGGAAAAAGATTCCGCACGTACTTCCAGTTGCCGCGGCGTAATGCCCTCATCGGGTAGATATTGAACTGGCCATCACCGGAGTGCGTGGTAAAGATCCGATCACGATGCGTCGTTCTCAAGCCTTTAAGAACCGCTAGAAACGAGCGGCCATCTATTCCAGATGGCGTGTCGCCACCGGCAACTTCCAGCAAGGTAGGCAGGAAATCGATCCAGCTCACCATGGCTGAGGTTCGAGTCCCTGGTTTTACCTGCCCGGGCCAGACAACTATCAGAGGCGTTTGGACCCCACTCTCATACAGATTCCATTTTCCAAACGGCCATTGCGCGCCGTTATCGCTAGAGAACAGGAACAACGTGTCTCGCCCCAGATACTGTTGAGCTGCCTGGCGGATGACACCCAGATCGTCATCGGCTTTTGTCACGGCTGCCGCGTATTTGGCGCGCCAGTCACGTGTTCTTGGAGTGTCCACCGTGCCGGTTGGCAGCGGAAGCTCCTCTGGATTGTAGCCGGAGGCACCCTCCGGCCATGGCACATGCGGCCAGTTGCTGCCCACGAAAAGGCACAGCGGCTTTCGTCTGGCTGACTGGCGTCCTTTGAGGAACTCAACCGCAGCAGGAACACCGGCATGATCATGAAAAGAGTCATGTGCAAAGTAATCAAAACCGTAATCAACGGTATGACGGTAATGAGAGACTTTGCCAAATGCCACCACCTCATACCCCAACTCCTGAAAGTAGGCGGGCCATTTCTTGATCTCGGCACGGGGTTTGGCGTGATTGGGCTCAGCCCCATTCCGTGCCGGCATCATACCGGTCAACAAGGCTCCCCGGCTCGGCGCGCACGTTGGTGAGGCCACATAGGCAGAACTGAAGCTGATCCCATCTTCAGCCAAACGCTGCATGTTCGGAGTTTTGAACTCCACACCCCCATAAGGAGAGAGATCCTTTCCACCTTGATCATCGGTCAGGAAAATGACGAGGTCAGGTCCAGGATTCCGAGCAGCGAAGGCACCGCTCAATGAAAGCATCAGGAACAACAAAAAGAATTTCATGCGGTGGAGATGGCAGGAGCCTATTGCTTCTTCTTTCCACCGCGCTTCTTTTTCGCATCCGGTGCGGGCTGGCCTTCGGCGCGAGGATAACCGATTCCGGGTGGCCAAGGCTTTACAAATGCACGAGTCGCCCAGGCATCCCACTGAGCTGCCATTGACTTGACCCTCTCCGGCTGCTCAGTGGCGAGATCGTGCTGTTCCGTGCGATCCGCCTTCATGTTGTAGAGCTCCCATGAGGCGTTGTATCCCAGGCGTGTGACCTTCCAGTCACCCGCCCGGAGGGCTGCATTGCCTTCATGCTCCCAGAACAGAGGGTTCGTGCGATTGCTCGATGAGCTCACCAGAAATGGCCGCAACGACTCACCTTCAGGCGGCAACGTTGGCTTTCCATTGAATTCCTTAGGGAACTTGGCCCCAGCCAAATCCATGCACGTGGGCAGGATATCGATTAGATGTCCTGCCTGGGTTCGCCACTCTCCCTGTGCCTTGATTCCAGCCGGCCAGTGGGCGATAAGCGGGGAGGCGATTCCACCTTCGTGATTGTAGTGCTTGAACTTTCGAAATGGTGTGTTCTGCATCCAAGCCCAGGATTCGCCACAAAAGACGGTCGAATTCGCACTGCCCAACTCGCCAGGACCGCGCGCGGTTCCATTCGGGCCACCCTCCGCGTTTCCACCATTGTCGCTCATGAACAGGATCGCGGTATTATCAAATACCCCCCTCTTCTTGAGTCCCTCCACCAGTGTCCCTACCGAACGATCCATGCGCCACACACAGGCCGCGTAGATAGCCATGAGATTATCGAAATGGTCTTTCTCGGCTTCAGACAAGCTGCTCCAGGCCTTAACTGTCGAAGGCCTCGCGGCTTTATCCCACTTGTTATCGATCAGCCCGAGCTCGATCTGACGCTTGTGCCGGGCATCGCTCAGAGCGTCCCAACCCGCTTTGTATTTGCCTCGAAAGCGTGCGATATCCTCAGGCTCAGCTTGCAAAGGAAAATGAGGCGCGTTGTGAGCTACGTACAGGAAAAAAGGCTTTTTTTCAGCCAACGCCTCATCAATAAAACGCAGCCCGAAATCGGTCCAAAGATCGGTGGAATACCACTCCTTGGGCAGCTCCGAGGAATCGGGCCCGAGCTTGCGTCCGTTCAATACCAGGTTTTGCAATTTCCTCCCGCCGGTATTCGGAAAGTAAAATCCCCCTGACATTCCTTGCAGAGAGCGATCAAACCGTGCAGCCGGCGGACGAGGCCCCTGCCCCAAGTGCCACTTTCCAACCATTGCAGTGAAGTAGCCAGCAGGCTTCAGCACCTCGGGGATAGAGATGCGATCTTCCAAGAGTTGCCCTCGAAAGCCCGGGTAATCAGATCCGAAATCGGTCGTCATCCAGCCCACCCCCGCTTGGTGCGAATACAGGCCAGTCATGAGCGCAGCGCGCGTGGGACAACACCGCGCCGTGTTATAGAACTGCGTAAACCTGACTCCGTTGGCAGCGAGCCTGTCGAGATTTGGCGTCGGAATCTCTGATCCGTAACAGCCGATATCGGAGAAACCCATGTCATCGACAAGCATCACGATTATGTTTGGCTTCCCACCTGCAGCCTGCGCGTGAGTGGGGAGCACTAGAGTCGTGATGGCTAGAAAGATTGCGGTCAGTGTTTTCATGATATGGCTTACTGAGATCTCGTTTGGCGCTTCACGTCCGATCCGGGGCGATCGGGCCACGGTCTCACTCCGGAACGAACGGCCCAGGCGTCATACTCCCGAATAAGTTTGTCCACAAGCCGAGGCAACGAGGCGGCCAGATTGTTTAGCTCAGTTCGATCAGCTTTAAGGTCGTACAATTCCCAGGGCTCATTATGGCTGGCGACCAGTTTCCAATTGCCCACGCGCACGGCACGCTGCCCCTCATGCTCCCAGAACAATGGTGTTTTGCGATCGCGATTTTCCGCGTGCTTTCCTTTAAAGAATGAGACAAGGGATATGCCTTCCGGTGGCAGGGCGGATTGCCCGTTCCACTGCTTCGGAAACTTAGCCCGGGCCACCTCCATGCAGGTTGGCATCAAATCTATGAGGTGTGATGGCACGTCCGCTAGCGCCCCGCCTCTGCTATGAGGAATGCCCGCGGGCCAGGAAGCAATCAGCGGGCCGGAAATGCCTCCTTCGTGAGTGAACTTCTTGGTTTTTCGAAATGGCCCGCTGCTCACATGCGCCCCGCCCAGACCGTAGCCTTCGTAGCTCTCCCGACTGCCCAGGATAGAGCCCGGCAAGCTCCGGTTCGGGTCCTCGGCTGCGCCGCCATTATCAGACGTAAACAAGACCAGGGTGTTCGTCTCCTGTCCCGCCTGGCGCAAGGCCTCAAGCACCCGCCCAACGCCTCTATCCATTTCTTCCAGTTGAGCCGCGTAGATAGACATCTCGGAATCCCATTGGTCCTGCCGTTCCGGGGCGGCGTCTTCCCACGGACGCATGCTGGCGGGGCGGGGAGGCAAGGACCAACGCGGCTCTATGATGCCAGCGGACTTGAGCCGTTCATACCGCTGTTGACGAAGCTTGTCCCAGCCCAGCTTTCTATATGTGCCCCGGTATTTGGCAATGGTTTCGGGCCGGGCATGCAGCGGCCAATGCGGCGCGGTGTAGGCCAGGTAGAGAAAGAACGGCCGCGGGTCGGCCTGACCTTCGCGGATGAACCTTATTGCGAAATCTGTGAAGGCATCCGTCGCGAAAAAACCTTCGCGAGGCGGCAGATAAACCTCATGATTCAGAGCCATGGGCGGATTGGTGGTCACGCCCGTATGTTGCATGCCGAATCCGTAGTAATTCATCGCCCCTTCAATCACTCCAAAGGCCTGATCAAATCCCCGAGCCGCGGGCCATTCGTTAGTACGATAACCCAGATGCCATTTACCGGACATTCCCGTGCGGTATCCTGCGTTCCGGAGTACCTCTGCAATGGTGGGGGCGTGGGAAGTTAGATGATCGGAATAGGAGGGCGCGTTCAGTCTTTCGCGCAGGGGCCGGGCATAGTCGTCCAACATGTCTCCAACTCCAGCCTGATGCGGATACAACCCAGTCATCAACGCAGCACGGGACGGACAGCAGCGAGCCGAGTTGTAGAACTGCTTAAACCGAACCCCGGTGCCTGCCAGGCGATCAATGTTCGGCGTGCTGATCTCGCCGCCATAGCAACCCACATCGCTGAACCCGAGATCATCAGCTAAAATGAGAACAATGTTCGGACGGGCCGGGACGGCATGACAAACGATCACCATGCACAACCCCAGAACCAGAAATCGAAGGATTATTGAAACCCGCAGCAGCCCGGAGAGTGGATACTTGAAACCGATTTTTGGGCTCTCCTGAGCCTCTGTCAGCGAGGACTGTTTTCCACTTTCCAGATTTACGACGAGCTCTTTCACTTTCGCTTTGATTCAGGGGCGGGCGGTGCGGATCGGTACCATTTTACAACAGCGGCAGATAACCGTTCCGCAATCGCGGGGTTCTGTGCTGCGAGATCTGCACTTTCAGCAGGATCTTTGGCCAGGTCGTAGAGCTGCGGACGCGAGCCATCGTATTCGCATAGCAACTTCCAGTTGCCCTCACGGATGGCCAGATCCGGCAGGTTCTCCCCTGCCCCTCCGGGCCGATCGGGGGGACGGCGCCAGCACAGCGGAGCCTTGCGTGCTGCCTCGGCCTTGCCTACCAGCACTTCGCTAAGATCCTCTCCATCGAAAAGCCCCTGCTTGTGTTTGACTCCGGCAAGCGAAAGAATCGAAGGCACGAGGTCAATTGATGAGAAAACCGAACGATCATTGCGTGCGCCGGCCTGCTTGGGGGCGATGAGCCCGGGCCCCCACGCAATCAAAGGCGACCGCGTTCCTCCCTCAAACAGGGTGGCTTTTGCTCCCCGGAATGGACCAGCGGACCCAGCCCCCGGTTCTGGTCCATTGTCTGAACAAACCAGCACCAGTGTATTTGTCCGCAATGGCTCGTTCGTTCGAATGAAACTAAATAGCGGCTCAAGCTGTTCATCCATAGTTTTCAGCACACCATTGTAAAGCGAGTGTTTACTGCCATCACCTCTTCGATCGGCAGGAGGGTAGAACGGCGAATGCACATCATCCGGCCAGACGTTCACGTAAAAGGGCTTCTTGTCCGCAGTGGACCTTTTCATGAACCCGATAGCTGCTCCAACAAACCCTGAGGTGATTTCGGATCGATCCATCCAGATGATTGGGCCGCGGCCGAGATTATCGGATCCCAGTGCGTGTTTTCTCAACGGCTGTCCATCATGTGCATTGCACAGGGGGAGCAAGCGAGGACCCAGCCCTTCGAAATTTGAAAGCGACTCATCAAAGCCATATTCGGTGATCGCCGGAGCATCCCCCACATCGCGCTGGCCGCCCATGTGCCACTTGCCAAAATGACCTGTCGCATACCCAGCTTGCTTCAGGTGCCTCGCCAAGGTCGGTGCTTTAGTGTCAAGCCATTGAGCGACACCCCGTCTTTCGTTCGCCGCACGGTTGTCGAGGTAAGAATTCATGCGCCAACGCTGCGGGTACTGGCCAGTGGTCAACGCGGTTCGGGAAGGCGAACAGATCGGAGAATTGACGTAGAACTGCGTAAACCGGATTCCCTCCTCAGCAAGCCGGTCAATGCGCTCTGTCTTCACCTCGGGGTTGCCGAAGCACGAGAAATCCCCCCAACCCATGTCGTCAATCAACACCACGACAACGTTGGGCTGAGCTCCTCTTGCCGGGAGAGCCAGTATTACCCCGCAGCAAGCGAGCAAAGTGCACCAAGACGCCAGGATTCGATGGAAAGCCATATGAATAATTACAGACGCAATAAACCGCGTTCCGGTTACCGAATTGGCATTTTTGCTTCTGGATGCCGGGCTAGAATCCCACGAAGCTCGCCAACAACTTCGGTCTTCTCAGCAGCCAGATTCCGGGTCTCACTGGGATCGGATGCGTAATCGTAAAGTTCCAAATCCGCTGTATCGGGGGGCGACCCGGGTGTTTTCCATTCAACCAGGCGATAACGCTCGGTGCGAATGGCGCGGCCTATAACGAGCTTCCCTGCGCGATGCCGAGGGAAAGCGTGGTAGGCATGGTCCCGCAAACGTTTGGTCGGATCACGCAACACCGGCACCAGGCTTAACCCGTCCATTTTTTGCGGGACTTGTGGTGGGGGTAATTTTGCCAGCTCAGCCAGTGTGGGATAGAGGTCCACAGTCTCGACCAAATGCTTTGAACTGCTGCCTTTGCGTGCAACTCCCGGCGCGACGATGATGATCGGAATCCTGTTAGCCTGCTCGTAATTCGTGTGTTTGGTCCAGGCACCGTTGTCGCCGAAATGCCAGCCGTTGTCACCCCACAGGACGATGATGGTATTCCTGGAGAGCTTCAAGCGATCAAGTTCCTCGATTACCCGGCCGACCTGGGCATCCATGAAGCTTACGCCGGCATAATAGCCGTGGATGAGTTTGCGCTGGAGTTCCTCAGTCAGCGGCGGATTATCCGGCACAGGAACGTACTGGTTGAGTTCCAGCAAAGTCTTTCCAGCATACCGTGGAGCGCCTTCGGGTGCGGTCTGGCGTTGCGCCAGGGGGAACACCGAAGGATTGCACATATCCCAGTATTTCTTGGGGGCCGTGAAAGGCAGATGCGGCTTAACGAAACCAAGGGCAACAAAGAACGGCATGCCCTTTCGCTCCTTCGCAGCCCGCAACCGCTTGATCCCCTCATCCGCAATTCGGCCATCCGCATAGGAGTTGTCCGCCACATCCGCTACCTCCCAGGCCGCTCCACGAGGGAGCTTGCCGATTTCACCAAGATTCTGGTTTCCGAACAATGCCTCCTCACGGGTCAGTTTCCCGCCACCTGAGCTCTCTGGCAATAGGTACTCAACGACCTTGTCCGGCTGAAATGGGACACTCCACGAGGCTGGATCTCCATGATTGCCATGTCCGGAGTGGAACACCTTGCCAACGCCCTCAGCTCGCCAGCCGTTGCGCATGAAGAACTGTGTGAGGGTCACCGCATGGGGCTCAGCCTGGCGGAAGTTCGTCTCGAGACTGTAGATTCCCAGAGTGGTGGATCGACTCCCTGTCAGCAGGTTATTGCGGGAAGGAGCGCACACCGCCTGGTTGCAGTAAGCCATATCGAACCGCATGCCTTTGGATGCAAGTCGATCCAATGCGGGCGTTTTGGCGAACCTATCACCGTAACAGCCAAGAACGGGCTTCAAATCATCCACGCAAATGAGCAATACGTTAGGCTGTTTCCCCAGAGCAAAAACTGGCAATGCCAATCCAAACAACATGACCGCTGTCAGAAGTATTCTTCTCATAATCGTTCGAGCGCCATTGGCCTCTATTCGGTGACAACCCAGTCCTTGGGAGCGCGAAAACCAGCACGTCCCGCAGAATAATCCTCGCCTTCGGATGTTCGAAGCTTGCCGAATTCTCGCAGGGCTTTGCACATGTGTTCAACTACTGCGTTGTTGGCTTTGGCAACGTCATTGGTTTCTCCTGGATCGTTTTCGAGATCATACAACTCAAACCCGGAAGCCACGGACGAATCCTCTGCAAAGAAGTCGCCGTGCGCAACCAGCTTCCATTTTTCTTCATGCACGGAGGCATGTGCATCCTCACCCTGGTGGATGTAGGAGAACCACTGGCGCGGACCCACAGGTTTTTCTCCGCGCAAGGCGGGAAGGAAGTTCACGCCATCCAGGTTCTCCGGTATGTTTGCCCCAGCAGCCGCCAGCAAAGTCGGCAGGACATCGATGTATCCGATCCGTCCGCCAAATGCCCGACCGCCGGTTAAACCTCCGGCTGGCCACCGGATGGCAGCGCAAACGCGCGTTCCGCCTTCGTAAACAGAAAGCTTCCAACCGCGCCAAGGCGTGTTGCTGCCCACTTTGGGAACCCCTCCGTTGTCGCTAAAGAAAAGAACCAAAGTATTGGTCGCGTCCGGCCGTTTCTCTACAGCGGCGAGAACCTTGCCAACTGCCTGGTCGAGCGAATCTACCATAGCGGCATAAGCTCGCCGGTCTGGCATTTTGAACTGAGGATACTTTGTCAGGTCGCTTTGCTTCGCCTGAAAGGGGGCGTGTGGAGCATTGAAAGGCAAATACAAAAGCCAGGGTTTTCCCAAAGGCGCTTTCGTAACGAAACTCGCTGCTGCGTCCCCCAAAAGGTCCGTTGAATACCCTTCCTGTTTTATGGATCGGTCGTTCTCGTGCCAGTCCTGCTGCCCTTCCCGTGCGTGTGTAAAATAGTCAATCGCTCCATTGTAATGGCCATAAAATCGAGTGAAACCTTGCGCCAGCGGCAGGAATTCCTTGCGCGCATGGCCTAAGTGCCACTTTCCGATAATTGCCCGTTCCTCGTAACCGGCGACCTTGAGCAACTCCGGCAACGTCTTTTCAGATGCTGGCAAACCATTCGTAGACCACGGCGGCACGACTGATCGCATGAGCCCGTAGCGGATCGGCCATCGACCTGTGAGCAGACCCGCGCGGGTAGGCGAGCACATGGGGCTTGCACGGAAATCTGTGAGTTTGACGCCACTAGCCGCCAGGCGGTCCAGGTTTGGCGTCGAGGTCTTGCCTCCATTGAAACCCACGTCTGCATAGCCCAAATCATCGGCCACGATGATCAAGAAATTTGGCTTGGGTGTGCCCTTGGATGTAACATCAAGTGGAGCTGCGCAAATCCCGTTGCAGACGAGTATCGCCCCGAGAGCCACGAAGAAATGAGAGAACCGACGGGTGCTCTTTTGTTGTTTCATCGAGCAGACTGTTCCAGATTGGGGAGCGGCGGGCAAGCCTGTCCCCTGCGTTGGGGTGAAATCAGGCTACCCAAAGGTGTAAGGATTGTGGTTGTCCGAAGTTGGTTTTGTGGCAATCTGTGCCAATCAAAATTACTATGCAGCAGGTTAATTTAGGCATGATCGGCGGGGGCACCGTTGGCAGTGGCGTGTTTCACGCGCTGCAAACCAACGGCCAACTCATGGCTTCCCGCATCGGAGTCGAAGTCAAGGTTCATAAGGTCGCCGTCAAAGCATTCGACGAGCCGCGCCCCTATGAGATTCCCACCAAGCTCATGACGACTAACTGGCAGGAGGTCGTCAATGATCCCGAAGTGCACATGGTCACTGAGCTTGTGGGCGGAACCGGCCTCGCCAAAACCATCGTGCTGGCTGCTCTTAAGCTGGGCAAACCAGTCGTCACCGCAAACAAAGCGTTGCTTTCCGCTCATGGTGAAGAGCTCTTCGCGGCGGCCGCCAAGGCAGGCACTAATCTCTATTACGAAGCGAGCGTTTGTGGCGGAATCCCCATCATCAAAGCTCTGCGCGAAGGTTTCGTCGGAAACCGCATTGTCCAGCTCTACGGTATCGTCAACGGCACCTGCAACTACATCCTGACCCGGATGAAGCTCGAAGGGGCTGATTTCGCAACGGTGCTCAAAGACGCTCAGGACCAAGGCTACGCGGAGGCAGAGCCTTCACTGGATGTTGATGGCTTTGATGCTCAGCATAAGATCGGCATTCTGGCTTCCCTGGCCCACGGTTTCTGGGTGAACCCAAAAACCGTGCATGTGGAAGGCATTAGGGCTGTAAGCCGCGTGGACATCCAATTCGCGCAGCAACTCGGCTACACCATCAAACTCCTGGGCATCATCAAGCAATTCCCCTCAGGGGCGGGTAAGAAAAGGCAAAACCGCGTGCAGGTCTCGGTATATCCAACATTGGTCCCGAACAGTCATGTGCTGGCAAACGTCAACCATGTGTTCAACGCCGTTTTTGTTCGAGGGGATATCGTGGGTGACACGCTCTTCTACGGACGCGGTGCCGGCAAGGACGCGACTGCCAGCGCAGTGCTCAGCGATCTGGCGGATGCAGCCCTCGATCTAAAGCTCGGGACCCCCAGCCGCATTCCTCCTTTCGTTCCGCACGAAAAGGCGGGCGCCGTGCTGCCCATCGAAGAGACCGTAAGCCGTTACTTTGTCCGCCTCACGGTTCAGGATGTTCCAGGAACTCTCGCCAAAATCACCCGGTTGTTGGGTGAGTCAAAAATTGGCATCTCGTCAGTGATCCAGCCTGAAGGGCACCAGGGAGACGTCCCTCTCATCCTCATGCTTCACGCTGCTCCTTACGGCGCGGTCAAGAAAGCCTTGCAGAAGATCGGCAAGCTGCCAGTGGTGCGTGGTGACTCCGTGCTCTTGCGGGTGGAAACCTTCGAATAGATATCTTTGTTTACCAACAGCGGACGCCTTCACGACGTCCGCTGTTTTCGTTTCAGGCACTTATTCCTTAACGACCAAAACTGAGTTGCGCCCGCCAAAGGGGTTCTGAACTGCCTCAGGCGCATTGGGGTCTGGCAACCATTGTCCATCGACCACGAAGAGATACTCGTGACGGCCTGGAGTCAGCTCCAGGCTGCCCGACCAGCGATCCGGGGCAACCGGCTTCAAAGGAGTTGCCTGCGGTTCCCATGAATTAAAAGAACCCGCAACGGAAACCTGTTGTGCTCCAGGCCGCACCAGTTCCAGGACAACCTGGTTTTTTCGCAGTATGGGAGCAGGCACTGCAGGCGTCGATGCGATAGCTGCGGCCCCTTTGTTACGGGCGGGTTTTTTTGCGGCAGGCCGCAATGCCGCCTGATCCAGATTCTTGGTCGATTTCACATTCTTATTCATAAAATTAAACCTACGTGTTAATGCATAACCGGGTAATCCGCAACCCCCAGCCTGTTACTATTCGGCAACGTCTTTGAAACCAACGTAGCACGGCCCATGCCAGCAGCAACCTGCACCTTTCCTGCCGTTTTCCCTCGCTTCTCTCCCGCCCCACTGTTTCTTCTCGATCAGCTTGTTCATTTCTTAGCCAAACACCCCACAAATTCGTTGGAACCTGGCGTCCTCAAAGGGTGATACCCCCTATTGGTCGTGCTCGTAGCATTCGTAGCATTGTTTTCCTAAGATTGCGCTTTGAACCCAGTTAGTGTAAACGGAAGCGAAGAAAAACGATCAGACATTGATTTTTACCTATGAAACATACATTTCGGATCTTGATTCCTGCCGTGCTCGGGCTGGCATTTATCGCCCCCTCGACCAACGCGCAGACGAACACCGTTCTTAAAGATCGCAAAGAAAAGATCAGCTACGCCGTTGGCATGAACATCGGAACCAGCCTCAAACGGGCCGGTTTCGAGGTGGATGTAAACGTCCTGGCTGGTGCCATTAGCGATGCGCTCGCCGAGAAAGCCCCGGCGCTAAGTGAACAGGAAGCCCGCGAAGTCATGACTGCCTACCAGCAGGAGTTGAGGGCCAAGCGGGAGCAGGAGCGTCTGGCATCGGCAGAAAAGAACCGCAAGGTCGGCGAAGAATTCCTGGCTGCCAATAAGAAGAAGGACGGAGTCAAAACCAAGGCCATAACCCTGGCGGATGGTTCAACGGCTGAACTACAATATAAAGTGATCAAAGAAGGCAGCGGCAACGCTCCCGCCAGCAACGACACCGTGAAAGTCAATTATCGTGGCACTCTGATCAACGGCAAGGAATTCGACAGCTCAGCCAAACACGGCGGCCCCGCTGAGTTCCAGGTCAATCGCGTGATTCGTGGTTGGACCGAAGCGCTGCAGATGATGAAACCGGGTGCAAAGTGGGAACTGTATATCCCCTCAACTCTGGGTTACGGTGACATGGGTTCAGGACAAACCATTGAACCCGGCTCAACCCTCGTTTTTGAAGTGGAGCTGATCTCTAGCGCCACCCCCGCCCCCCCGGCCCAGGCTCAACCGCTCACCAGCGACATTATCCGCGTACCCTCATCCGAAGAACTTAAGAAGGGTGCGAAAATCGAAGTGATCAAGCCTGAAGACGCTGCGCGCATGGCGGCTGAAGAGGCGGCCAAGCAGAAGAAGGATTCTGAGAAGAAGTAAATCCAGCCGCACCTCCTTTTACTCTCCCGGCCGCGCCCCGTGCGCGGCCTTTTCGTTTTATAAGATATGTCCATTCCGGGTTGGGCTGAAGATCGCGCCCAGTACCTGCCCGCCCCACGTCGCCAGCAAACACACACAAACGGATATGACAACATTGGCCCCAGCCCAGAGGAATTGACCTGCCTGAGCCAGAGTTAATGTCTGCATGCTAAAGGATGAGAAGGTGGTAAATCCACCACACACACCCAGAATGAAAAAGGGCTGCCGAAACCAGGGTGGAACCAGCCACCGGCCCTCCGGACCTGTTAAGGTCGCGAACAGGCCGATAACAAAGCAACCCGTGATATTCACCAGGATGGTGCCCCAGGGAAACCGTTCTCCCCAGTGCTGCGCCACAAACCCAGATAACCAGAAGCGGGCCATGCTCCCGAGTGCCCCTCCGGCCGCTACCCAAAAATAAGCCGCCATTGGCTGGAGGGTTCCCGTTCAGGACGATCTAGTCAAACCTTAAGAGGGCCCCTAAGACTTCTCCAAGTCCGGCCATCAACCCATCTCGATAGCATAACCGGGTTTACTTCACTTGAGCTGGAGGGCGGTTCTTACCCGAGGATCGTCCAGGTCCAGCCTGTATAACATCTGGTTGTAGTCGTAGCGAGGCGTTGGATTCTTGTTGCCACTAAATTCGCGGGTATAAGTTCCCTCAAAGAAAACCCAGTTCGCATGACCGGTCGAAAAACCGGGGTGAATACGGGGATTGTAAAAGGTGTAGTCATCATGGCTGACCACCTTCACAGCCCTGCTCCAGGGGCCAAACGGAGAATCAGCCTCGCAGTACCAAACCTCCCCCAACCCGGAAGGTTTGCCGAAGGCCTCCATGAAAACGGCTGCCCAGCGGCCACGGTCCGGCAACCATGCAATCGAACCACTATGAGGGGTGACCTTCACCTCTCGATCACCCAGCCACCCTTTAACGACCTCGGGAGCCTCGATGGCTTCCCAGGTGGAGGGTTCCTGCCACTGCTCAAAGGTTGCTGGGCATTTCAGCCTGGGAAATGGGTTCCCAAATAACGCCCACTCTTTGCCGGAGGAATCCTTCCAAAGGTTAACGTGGCCTTCCGGAAGGAGAGGCCGTGGCTTTTCCTCGCTCTTTTGCCAGATCACTTTCAGCCGTTCAAATATCCGGGCATCCTCGTTCCAAGCGGCCAGCGACCACTCATAGGCTTCCAACGGCGGGGTGATCTTGCAGTAAGCGCCCACGAGATGCGGTTTTCCTTTGGAATCCGGAAGACTGATGAACCCGGTTATCCATGTCGGCCCTTTGCCCGGCGCAACTGCCACGGCTCTCGGAGCTCCCTGAGCATCACAGAAATGATCCAGCTTCAGCCGCAGCGGCGGGATGAATGAGCTGAGTGGCTGTTCGGCACTGGTGGCGCCGGTACCGTCGAAGATCCCCAGCGGGTATTTTCCCAAAGTCGTATCCCCCCAAACCCAGAAATACTTTCCGTTGTGCATGGTGTTCTGCACACTATCGCATCCTAGGACTCCGGATTCCTCCCAATCCAATTCGCGGCCGAGTTTCTGGCTTTCGGCGAAAAGCCCTCCACCAGTCAGCCGCCCCAGACGCTGAGCGACGATGCGGCGTTCAACCATGACCTTCAACACCTGGCCAGGCTGAGGTTTCAGGCGAACGCCACGATAGCCAAAACCATCCTTAGGCACTTCGTAGCCATGGCCTCGAACCTCAAACCACGTCTCGCGCCCCATGAGCTCGGGAGCATCCATGGCTATCACTCCGGCGTTGTCACTCACGTAACGCAACTGATGCGTAGTGGTCAGCTCTACGAGCGGCACCGGCCAGTTATTGGCTCGGTCGATAATTCGGATTTCGCATTTGCCTGCGGAATCAGTGATGTTTGCTGCCTCGCAGGGAACCATGAAAAAGAGGCCACAGGCCGTCAGGCAAAGACTGGATAGCAGGTGCATAGGAATGTGAATCAGGGGTTTGTTTCGTGCCCTTCTGCCTCGTCGGTTTCAGATTCCCATTCGGGATAGACCGCCGCATCAATTTCGCCGCGCCGAATAAGCTCCTGGAGATCACGAATGATGGTTCTCCGGGCCACGCTGAAACGCCTGGATAGGGCGGAAATGTTAGGACGTTCCTGAGAGTTTCTTACCAAGTCCCGAATATGGCTCTGACGGCTGAGGCGGTCGGTCGAGCGGCTGAACAGTTCCAACGCGTCAACACGGCGGGATCGCTCCAGTGCTTCGAATTGCCTGACGGTCTCGATCTCACCGCATTCTTTGAGGGCAGTTTCAACGGTGCGTCGAAGGTCCAGAATATCCACGGGCTTTGTCAGGCAATAGTGGGCGCGTCTTGGTCCTTGGAGTGCACCCATTTGCTGGTGCACCTCCAGAGCCCCGGACACGATGATAATCGGCACGTAGGGGAACAGCTCTTTCAGCTCAGGAAGATAATCCAATCCGAGCTCTCCACCGGAGAGGACATGATCCAGGATGATCAGGGAAGGCTTGGTTTCGGGTGCGACGGCGAGTGCGGCAGTGCCGGTCTTCGCTCGCACTAACCGGTACCGGCTCAGGGCGTCCTCATAGATTTCGTATTGGAGATCGTCGTCTTCAATGATCATGATGACAGGATCGTTCATAAAATGAGTGCTGTTGTTTGCGACCCGCTCTGATCGGAGGTGGGGATTTGCTTAATGGGCAGGATCAGGGTAAAGGTGCTGCCAAAATCAACCATCGACTCCACCGCCAACCCGGCCCCCATCTTCCTGGCCAACTCATATGCCATCGAGAGTCCGAGCCCCGTACCGCGCCGCGCGGACATTCCTTTTGTCGTAAAGAACGGTTCAAAAATTCGAGGCAGAACTTCCTTGGGAATGCCTGAGCCGCGGTCCTGGACAGAGATTGCGGCGTAGCTCTCCGCCAGTTGAGGGGCCAGCACCAAGCCGCCAGGCAGGGCCGCAAGACGGCTGGTGCTTAGCACGATACCTTTCTCTCCAGTATTCGACTCCGCCGCGTTAAACAGGAAGTTAAACAGGATCTGCTGAATCAAATCAGGCGAACCGGGAACCGGTGGAACATCCGGAGCAATTTTCAATTTCACCGGGGCCTGGCGAACCAACCGCTCCCCAAGCAGCCGGACCGTGTCCTCGGCAATGTCACGCAGATCGCATAAAACCGGCTGTTGCCCGGACTCCCGGCTAAACCCTAGCATGGCCCGAATGGTCCCAGCCCCTTGATCGACGACCATCTTTATTCGGTCCAACCGGGCGCGCACCTTGTCGGGCTTATCCAAATTCTCCTCGATGATCTGAGCCGAGCCCTTAATAACGGAGAGGATATTGTTGAAGTCGTGCGCCACACCTGCCGAGAGTGTTCCCAGGGCCGTCATCTTCTGACTATGCAGGAGTTGCTGTCCAGCTACCTCCAACTCGCGGGTTCGTTCAGCTACCTTCTTTTCGACCAAGGCATAGCTTCGCAACAACTGCCGATGACGATTCACCGCAAGTGCCGCAAAGAAAAGTGCGGCCAAACCACCAAGCAGCGCGATGATCAGCAGCCGGGTCTCCTGATACCACGGCAGCATCACTTCGAATTCAAACCGAGCTGGCTCGGCTTCAATATTGAAACTTCGATCTATGGCGCGTACTTGGAACACATGTTTTCCGGCAGCAAGCTCGTCCAGGAAGACTTCCGTGCTCTCGGAGAAAGAAGTCCAATCTCCGTCATCGATGCGGTGCGAATAAAGGAGGCGTTCACGGGCGGTTTGTTTCCATTTGTCCTGGGCCGAAAAAACCATGGTCACGAAGTTCTGGGTCCCAGCAGCGTTAGCAGGCACTTTCCGAATCACCGTTCGAGGTGGGTCCTGGTCGGTATTGGGAACAAACTGAACGAGCCCCCGTCCGGTTGCTGCCCAAAGATTACCCCGAGAGTCTTCAAGCAATTGGCGCACGTTCGAATCCGGCAATCCTTCCTCTGATCCGCAATCCATCCAGAAGTTGCGGAAAAATCGGAAAAGACCGCTGTTGGATGGCACCCAGAGGCTCCCATCCCTGCTCTGCACAAGGCCGTTGATCTGGTCGAAGCCAACCCGCAGGACGATCCATTCGGTCGCTTGGTGCTGCCAAAGAGTATCCCTCGTAGCAGCCAGCAAACGACCGTCGATCGTTTCGAGCAAATGAATCACCGGCTCCTGGCTGGTCCCCGGCAGACTGTAGGTTGTCCACCGATTCTCTCGCAAACAAGCCATACCACCCGCGCCAGACACCCAGGTGTCGCCATTACGAGCCTGACAAAATGCGGTGAGTTCGCCCAAGCCTTGCGGCAACACGGGCCAACCGAGTTGCCGAGTGCGAGAAGCCTCCAAACTCTCGAACTCGCAAAGGGGGCCTTGTTCACCCGGGCGACTGCGGCAAACTACCAGGCTATCGTCCTTCAACCTGCCCAGCACCCTGAGCGTCTCTCCCGCCCCTGCCTGAGCTACCACCCGCGGCATGCCTTGACCAGCAGGCATCTGCAGGACCTGGTTCTCTGTTTCCAGGAAAAGATGATCCCCCAAGGGATAGCAGCCACGGAGTTGTTGCAGAATCTCACCTGCCAAAGGCCGATTCCTGAGTCCTTCGCTTGTGAAGACATTGAAATCAGTCGCTGTAGCAAACCAGATCTGCCCCTGGGCACCGGCCGCTGCGTATCGGACCATGGAATGCGTTTCGCGCAGGGCAGGCGGCACGCGCCATGGCAACAAGCTATATCTCAGCAACCCTTCCGATGTGGCCAGCCAGAAAGCGCCATCAGGCTCAACCGCCACATCCAGGAACTGCCTGGCGGAAACCTGCTCGTTAAGCGTAAATTCCGATGTTAGATTCTCGGCTTGCCGCAAGGAGGAAATCGTTGTTGCCCAGAGCCGGCCATCCGGACCGAACCAGGCAGCACGCACCCGTTCGGTTCCGACCGTTCGGGCAACCCAGTTAGTGCCATCGAACACAACGATAGCTTTGGCACCCGTGGCGGGCTGTTCTCCTACCATGACTACCCGGCCATTCTCGTCCTCACGCGGGTCAATCAAAGCGCCTGCCCCCAGTTCGGCAGGCACAGCATGGTTTATCCAACTGCTATCCGGTGTCAGATTGCGCACCCCTGAGGTCAGCCGCGAAAGCCCCCCACTGCCGGAGATCCATAGTCCGCCGTCCCGCGCTGAGGCCATGCTCAGATACGTGCCCAGCGAGCCTTGGTTTGCCTGGTGAAGAGTGCTCTGGCGTGACTCCCCGGGCTGATCGAAACTTAGCTGCATGAGCCGGTCCGGCATCAGGAAAAGAACGGCATTGCGGCGGATCGGGTAGAGGGCCAGCGGATCGATCGACCGGGAACTTCGGCTTGCCAGGAGCGCAGCGACCTCAGGCAATTCATGGTGAAGCCAGTTGCCATCGCGAAACTCCAGGAGCCCCTCGGGATCAGCCGCCCACATCTGGCCGCTCGCCCCGCCATAAACGCGGCCAGGTCCCGCCTTTGGAGCATAGATCCTGTTGACACCATAGCCGTCCAATTCGCTGATATACGGGAGGTTGTAATGCCGGGCAAGCACCTTGCCGTAGCCGGAGAAGGTGACTGAAATGCAAGCCGATTCCGGCATACCGTCAGTGGCCTTATAGGTGCGCCAGTTAAAGCCGCTTTGCCCATGAGCCGTGAGCGCAACTCCCAACGCAAGGAAACCCAGGGCAACCCTGAGAAGATCAACACCGTGCTGTGGACGCTCTGGAACCATTGCTACCACCCGATTATGCGCCGCCGCAACGAGAGCGCAAACTCAAAGGGCCGTGACCGATCTCTCAGTCACAGCCCTCAGTGCAAAACAATTGGGAAATGCTTAGCCGCGCTTGGCGTAAGGCAAATTCCACGGGCGGCGATACTTTGCGCCTACCAGTTTGTCGGCTTCACGGTCGCCGATTACCTTCTCCTTCTCGGCGTCCCAGGTCACTTTGCGCCCTGTGCGATAGGCAATATTGCCCAGGTGCGCGACTGTGGAAACGTGGTGGCCGACATCCAGATTCAGAACCGGCTGCTTGCGTGTCTTGAGGCATTCCAGGAAGTTGCGAACGTGAGCCGGACGCGGGTCACCGCCACCCTGCTTGCGCTCCGAATCGATGTTCGCCCGTTTGGGTTCAGTGATTACCTGGTAGCCGCCATCATTCAGAATAATGGTGCCTTCGGTACCACTCCATTGGACTCCCCACGAGCGCCCATGCAAACCATTATTCAACCCGGCTTTGTGTTCCCAGACGAGAGTGAAATCAGGGAATTCGTAAACCGCCATCTGCGAGTCAGGCGTTTCCGAATTGTCATCCAGAACGAACTTGCCACCCACAGAGAATACGCTCTTGGGCGCCTGTTGCCCCATACCCATCAGCATCATGTTGATCAAGTGCACGCCCCAATCGGTCATCAAACCACCGGCGTAATCCCAGAACCAACGAAAATTGAAGTGGAAGCGATTGGGATTAAACGGGCGCTTGGGCGCCGGGCCGAGCCACATATCGTAGTCTGCGGAGGCGGGCGGCATGCCATCAGCAGGCTTTCCAATCGAGGGGAGCCAATCCAAGTAGGCCCAACCACGCACGATGCTTACCTTGCCAAGTTTGCCTGACTTGATGAACTCGGCTGCTTCCATGATGTGTGGCGAGCTGCGCCACTGGGAACCCATTTGCACCACGCGATTGTGCTTCTTGGCTGCTTCGAGCATCGCTCGTCCTTCATCGATTGTGCGGGCCAGGGGCTTTTCCACATAAACGTCTTTCCCGGCCTGGCAAGCCTGCACGGCTGGAAGAGCGTGCCAATGATCCGGCGTGGCGATCAGGACGGCATCGATGTCTTTCCGCTCCAGAACCCGGCGGAAATCGCGAACAAATTCAGGGCGCTTGCCGCGCTTTTTTTCACAAATTTCTGCGCCCTGGGCCGCCATGGCTTCGTCCACGTCACAGATCACGGGGCATTCAACCTCTGGGTTCAGGAAGAAACAGGATAAGTCGCCGCGCCCCATTTGGCCGCTGCCGATCAGGCCGATGCGGACCTTATCGTTGGCCCCCGGTTCACCTGCGCGAGCGCTGCGAATGAAAGGGCTCGCGAGGCCACCGAGAGCGAGAGTCCCAGCGGCGAGGGAAGTGCGAGAGATGAAATGACGTCGAGAGAGATGGATGTTGTTAAGAGGTTTAGGTTGCATAGAGCCAATTTTGCTTGATGCCTCGCCGACTTTGCCACATTCCCCCTTCTCTCGTCCAGCTTTTCTATCGGTCTTCGGGGAACTTTTTTTAGCGGAGCGCGCCTGGGAATGCAGTAGTTTGGTAGCGTCGTTAAGGTTCAAGTGAACGCGTTCGACGCGTTGCACTGAACCGCCGCACGGCGCGACGGAGGATAATGACGCGGTAACTTTGCTGTCGAGTTTGGATTTTGACACTGCGTCGGGCCGGTGTGGTTAAAAGTGGGTGAGGGAATGCTGAGTGCTGTCCGGTGTCGGACAGGTAACCGAGTTCGTCCGCTTCGAAGCCCCTGAACAGGGGCGACCGCGAATAGCCCGGCACGGGAGTGCTGGGTAGTGCGCCCTATAGATCAATCAAGTCCCGACAGGGACGACCGATTCGACGTCATTCTTACCGGAAACAGCAACCGCCACGCCGTTGGCTCTCTGGCATGCCCTACATGGGCTTATACTCGAAGTGCGTGCAAGTTTTGCGGAGGAGTCTGGGGTATTGTTGCACGGACAGAACATCCCTTTCAAGAACCGTTATCCCCGGGAGTAATGGGAGGGTCGACCGCCCATTCGGGGCTTCGATGATCGCTTCAATCACCATACCCGGCACTTCCGTGCCGGGCTAGCTGCGAACGCCCACTTCGGGGCTACATTGTTGCGCGTGCGTCGGGCAAAAGTCCGATCTCTCACCTTAAAGGAGCCGTAACCACTTATAATCACACCCCAATCGGGCCTATCGGGCCGGTGGAAAACTTAATCTGAGTTCCTAACCAGGCGCATTCACTGGACGGCGCGGAGCACGGGTGTTAAGATTGCGGGCATCACTGGCGCGCCGCCAGTGATGAGCATGCCTATGGCGGCATTTGTCCAGCACCTACTCAATCGAGGCTCTCTATGGGCCCAAAGAAACTGCGAGGTTGCCAGGTTTGAGGGCATCATTCTGGCCGATGTCCGCCGCAAGGGTCCCCACTTCCAAGCAACGCTCATCGAAGCCTTGCAGCTCATCCGCGACCATGATCCTCGCCGGTTCGCTCGAATTCAACGGCACATCGGCTGGATCGTGAATGTCGGCCTCGAACTGTATAAGAATGCGGAATACAATTCTGAGACACGCACATGTAATATCGACTTCATTGAGCCTGATGATGATGCGGACCGGATTTGGTCCGTTTGGCATAACGCACGCACCCTGGGAACTCCTGGCGGATCCCATACACCCCGGAGCTTCGCGCTCGGATTGAAAAGCTATGTGTTGCTGAGGAGAGGCGTTTCCTCGGGAGAGTCGGGCGCTTGCGGCCAGAGCTGTCAGAACTAGCGGCAATAATGGAGCGTGAGTTCGATGCCCCTGCTTGGGAGGAATACTGGACAGCACCCCGGTGGCAGCTAGCGTTATCCGCCTTGAGGCATTTATGGCAATGAAACTGGCTAACAAGCGGCCCGGAGCGGACGCGGGACGGGGCGTTCTGTTTCCATTCAGAAGCCCTCGGCCCTGCGCCGCTCAGGGCGAGCGTTGGCCGTAATCGGATGCCATGCGACGTATTCCACTTATCTTCGGTCTTGTTCTGGTCACAGGGTTGATCCTTCACGACATTTACGAGTTTTTCGTCACGAACGAGGGCATTCGTTACTTCTCCTCAGAGCCGAGACGCCTCTTGTATGCGATGCTCCTCGGTGTTGTCGGTGCGATGGTCACGCTTGGAATCAGTCGTTTGTCTCCTGCGCCCCAGCGCCACCTGAAACTCTGTGCGCTTGGTGGATTCGGCGCTCTTCTGGTTGTCGGTGTCGCTTTCTTCGGCCATCTCTTCCATCGTCTTATCGGTGCGGAGCGGCAGGACGGCCTTGGGTGGGTTTGGACGGCATGGGCAGTAGCTTTTGTTCCAATGACAGTGGTCGCTGTCTTGGTTTGGATGGAGTTCCGACAAGTATGGAGACAGACACGATGAGAAAGGCCAACCAGACGCTGGAGGCAAAGCTGCGGGCGCACGCAGGCTGCATTCGGACGCCTCAGCCGCCGAATCGCACGCGTTTGGCCGCCCGCATCGCTCAGTTTTGTCGTTGGACCCTCATGCGAACACTTCTGTCGATAGCGACACTTTGCTTGATGCTCGCCGGTTGCACCACAATGCCGAGCGATGTTCGGGCGGTCTGGATTGAGAAGACGCCCCCTCGGGCGGATTTGGCTGCGCCCGCTGGCTTTGGGATCACACCCTCGAAGGCATATTCTGTCGTCTTTGATTCGCGAGCACTTTCCTTGAAGCATATCTGGCATGTCTATGCCGATTCTCGCTACTACTACGTGCATGATACTTTTCTCGGCGACAATCCTCGCCGGGCGTTTTCCCAGGGAGTGCGGATTGACGGACAGACGGGAGAGATTGTGAGACGATGATTACATGGTCCAACCAACCGACTGCAGGCAAGCCCGCAGCGCCTCATCGCGAACGTTCGCTAGCAAGCCTATGAGAGTCTACGCTCCATTGCTCGTGTGTTTGGCGCTCGTCCAAGTGGCTCTTGCTCGCGCTGTCCGAGAGCCTCCCGTTCCGAAGCTGTTTGAACTCGCTCATTTGGTCGTTGTGGACATCGCACATCACCATGAAACCGATCACTCGCATTCGTTCGATGATGTTTTTCCTGCGTGTCGTCGTCTCGTTGATGCTCAGTGGTGTCACCTTCTTCTTGCCCGAAGGATGGATTGATTCGTTTCTCCTTTGGTGCGGTTTGGGTGTGATGCCTCATGCACCCCTGATGCGATACGTTCTGTGAATGGCGGGCTTCTTTCAGATAGCGGGCGGCATATTGTGTTGGGTGGTTTCCATCGATGTTGTGCGATACCAAGTCATCGTGCTTGCCGGACTGGTCGGGAATGTTCTGCCCGACGAGAGCGGCGTTTCTGTGTGCTGGCGAGACCAAAGCTGCGTATCTGGAATGAGGGCTAACCCAGCACATACACTGGACGGCGGGAGCCCGTCCTGTTTATATGTCCCTACTCATTGGTCCGCCGCCAGTGATGTGCATCGTTAGCAGAATGAGGGTGCCGTGAAAAAGCGAACCATCACATTATCGTGTGCCGCCGGGGTTGTAATCGCCGGTTCTTTGCTGATGTTCGCACGTCCTTACGCCAGGCGTCACGTCGAGTCGGTAGAGTGCGGTAACCTGATGTCGTCGATCGGGTGTGGGGCCCTAACCTGGGCATGGGATAATTCAAACCACTTGGCTCACGAGTTTAGACCGATGTCCAATGAACTATGTTCGCCTCGGTTCTTACTTTGTCCATCCGATCACGATCGAGTTCGTGCGAAAGACTGGGAATCGCTGGACCAGACTAACTGCAGCTACCAAATTACCTCGCCGGGTATGAGCGCGGATGACAAAACAAACGCTTACTTCCGCTGCAAGATCCACGGCCATGTTGGATTCGCAGATGGTACGGTCTTTGATGGGAAGCGAAGAAGGACGAAGGTGTTCTGGTGAACTCAGCTAACGAAGCGCATTCACTGGACGGCGCGCAGCGCGGGTGTTTGCATTTCGGACATCACAGGTGCGCCGCCATCGGTGAGCTGAACGTTTGGTATGACTCACGCCTTTCATAGTGATAAGTGGCTGGGGTATGCGGCTCTGGCGTGCGCCGCCTTGATGCTCCTGCAATGGAGGCTTGCGGTTGGCTCCGAGAGTGGCCGCGTGATAATTGCGTTGTCCCTGTTTGTCCTCGGCGCCTACTGCGCTGTTCGGGGCATGTTTATCGGGAGCTGGCCGAGCCGGCTCTGCGCTGCCCTGGCAGTTCTGTTTTGGGTATGGGTGCTCTATGTCCTCGCCGCAGCCCTTCGCGCCGTGAGAACATGACGATACCGAACCCTAAAGGGTGTATTGCTGCGGAGCGCGCCTGGGTGAGACGTGGAATTTGATTCGGGCTAGCTGGCGCGCGGAGCTTGGAAGACGATGCCCGACATTTTTCTTTTTTTGGCTGTTGCCTTTCTTTTCCGTCCAGCTTAGATTTGTCGGGGAAATCAACAAAAACTTGAAACCTGGCATTGCATGAGCCGGTCGAGAGATACACGGGGCTTTACGTTAGTCGAACTGCTGACTGTGGTGGCAACCATCGCCACCTTGGCCGCACTCCTATTGCCAGTCCTCGGCAAGGCCAAGAATAAAGCCCACCGCACCAATTGCATGTCCAACCTCCGCAACCTTGGCTTTGCGTGGGTCATGTATGCACAGGATAATAATAGCCGCCTCGTCGAATCCTACCCGGTTGATAATGAAGACGTTTGGGTGCAGGGAGATGTGAGCCGCGAGGATCAGGCGCTCGACACCTCCTTGATCAAAAAAGGCAAACTTTACCCTTACAATCAGAACCTCGCCATCTACCGCTGTCCAACAGATCAAGGCACCGTTAAAAACGCTAAGGGAGTGTTCCCGAAGGTCCGCAGCTATTCCATGAACTCTTTCATGGGCGCACGCCCCGCCAATTCCCCTTTAGTCCCGTCCACGCTTAACCCGCGTTATGTTCCTTTCTTCGCCAAGGATTCGGACCTTTCCCGCCCCTCTGAGCTGTGGGTGCTTATAGATGAAGACGAACGAAGCATCAATGATGGCTTCTTTGTCACAGATCCCTCTGGACGTATCTGGTTTGATTTCCCGGCGATCGCCTCCCATCGGCATAACTACACTTACGCGTTAAACTTCGGAGACGGCCACTCTGAAGCCTGGGCGTTCAGCGATGCGCGTACCCGGGCAGTTAAATCGAACCAGACCGAACAATTCGGCAATACGGACCTTCAGCGCCTGGCCCAGGCGGCGACTGTCTTGCGGTAGTTTTGACCTCCGGTTTTATTTTTGTGGTTTTCGTTTTCAACCCGGTTGCGAGGCTTGACTAGAATGCGGCAGGTGTCATACTGCAAAGGCTTGCGAGCCGGTATGCCCCGAAATGGGCAAGGGCTGGTTTATAGCAGGTTGGTTGGAGAGATGGCCGAGTGGCTGAAGGCGGCGGTTTGCTAAACCGTTATACGGTCAAAAGCCGTATCGGGGGTTCGAATCCCCCTCTCTCCGCCATTTTTACCTTAAAACTTCTCTTGGAGTCGCTGTCACGTTTTCTCGCTTGATGCCGCCATCCGCGAATTCTTTGCGCTCGATGAGTTCGCCGCTTTTGAGGCTCGCAATCGCTTTCACATAGCCGCTCGGATGAAACGCGTAAGCGACGCCATCCGGCTCACCGTTTACCATGTCCATTTCCTCCGCTAGAGATCCATCCTCATGCCAGCGACGAAACTTCCCATGGAGCTTGCCTGAGCGAATCTCAGCCTCAGACAGCTTTGCTCCCGATGGGTACCATTTGGTTCTTAAAACGTCCGAAACACCGTTGATGAATAGCTCTCGTACCTGCAACTGACCGTTTGTGTGCCATCCCTCCGACAACCCGTGGGGCAGACCATTTTCAATGAAGGCCCTGAACTTTGGACCGCCATTGGTGTAGTTTTCGACCAGAAGCCCGGTGAACAGGTTGGTTTGTTCCTTGTAATACCAGCGTCCAGCTTTCATCTGAAGTGCCGAGCGCTCCACCTCAACCGGCTTTGTTGCGAAAACGGAAAGATACAGCCATGCAGCGAGCCCCATGAAAAGCCCGGAGGCCAACGGCAGCACCCAGCCCGCGACGGGTTTGAAGTCAGCCCTCCCGGTGAGATGGCACATCCGGCTGGTTGCGTGAATCAATCGCTTCACTGCACCTGCGCTTTAAAGAAGAATTTTGAGGCCGGAACGCCAGGCGGCAACTGCGGTTCGATTTCCACACGCCGCACATCCTGGGCAGAGTAAGATTGGATCGCGGCAGAGCCGCTGCCGGATAGCTTAAAGGGTAAAGAGATCCACGTTTGAAGGTTGGTGGAAGCCATCAACGAATATGATCGCGACGTTATAGCGAGGAACTTTAGCTTTGGAACTGCATTGGTCCCGGACACGATTTCAAGTCGAAATCCGTCTTGAGGATCGAAGGCGTAAGTGCCGGCGATATACTCCTGAAGGTTGCTGAGACCATCCCCATCAAAATCGTCCCCGGGCTTTAAATCGTTGATCCCCCCACCTGCTCCGCTCAACGCAAGCAAAGCGCGCTCCCATGCGTCAGAAAGTCCATCCCCGTCGAGGTCCTCGCCCAGCGTCAGATCCAAACGGGTGCTCAGAGCTGATTTCCCCAGATTGGCATAGTTACCACGCATTTGCAGTGGCAGATACACGACGTTGCCTATCTTTACTTTAATTCGAAACGCGACGGTCGGAGCCAGAGCGGTTGGTTTGTAAGCATCCGAGGTGATGCCCGAATCCATGGGCACCTTTATTTCGTAATTCACGCCAGGTTCAGTTCCGGGAGCAATCACGCCGGGAAGCACGATACCCGCAGAAGTCTCGAGAAAGATCTCTGAACCTTCGTTAACGAGTGGTTCGCCCATTTCATCCCGAACCGAACCGTAAATCAGGTGGTGAGGGGCTGGCGGGAACGCGTGGGCTCCCAGCACCAGAAGGCCGGCACCGAGGATTGCCCCCCTTAAAGGACGTAAGCGAAATGGAATTTTCATCATCAATTTCCAGAGTAGCTGTAGGTCACAAAATGGAGCCTCACATCCCGCACGGTGCTGATAAAGCGCTCCAAGCCCTGGTTGGGATCGTTCAACAGCGTATGGCCTGGGACCACCAGCTTCCAGCGGCTGTTCCAGGCAGATCGTCCAATCAAGCGGTTGTTTGTGAACTGAGAACGGGCCAGGTCGGCTCCGCTATAGATGTCGGTCGAGAAATAATCGGCACTCGAAACTGGCCGAAAAGCCTGATGCTTGCGCAGAGTAAACATGGGTTCAGACAGTGAATCACTTGATAAATAAACACTGCCATCAGCAAGCGCAGCGCTGCCGATGTTAAAGGGCAAAGGCACAGCCACATCAGCCACATCCCAGGTGCGGATGCCCGTTGCATCACCCAAGGGCGGGCTGCGCATGGAATCCACTCCCACAGGTATCAAGTAAATGTAGGGAGTGGCGGCCAAAGCCGAGGAATCGAGATACCACTGGCTCGGATCGCTGGGCGAGGTGCCACCCAGTCCGCTTGTAACCGTGGGCTCATCCATGCCGCGGTATCCCTCCAGAGCAGCGCCCACACCAAAGATCTTCGTGGCAAAGCTGCTGGGGCTGAACGCATGGTCCCCTGGAACGAGCGGACGACCAAACAGGTTGAACCCGTCAGCGATGGTGGTGCTGAACTCAATGACAATTCCGGGAGTCGGCAATCCACTGCCCCGACTGACCTGCATGCAGTAACGCCGCACGTCGGAATCAGCCATCAGATCCGGCACAAGGTGCCGCTGCAAGACGTCCTTCCAAACGGCATCGCTATTGGTGCTTTGCAATATCCGGAAGTTTTCGGAACGCAACGATACAGTAGTGCCGTAGGCATCAGGGTTGTTGAAGCCGAGGCGGCCGCGCAACACTTCCCAATCCGCACTCATTTCGGCAAGTGCACTAGACAGTCCGGGATCACCCGTGTTGCTTCCGGCGTACTGCGGCTCGCCAAGGCGAACTACGCCTAGAGACCGTGCGCTGATGATTCGGTTCACGAAATTTCTGCCAGCACTGCTGTCCAGCAAACCGGTTTCATAGTCGTAGGCGTTGGCCGCAAGGAAGGAATACTGGGCCGCCAGATCAAACAGGGTTTTGTAACGTTCCAGTTTCTCATTGCGGAAGATTCGAAACGCGGCGTCCCTGGTGCGGTATCCCTGGGTCACGGCTGCTGCGCGCTGGCGGAAAATCTCCCGCTCCTGCTGGAGACGATCTCCTTCGGCAAGCACGGCGTCCAGATTCCGCTTGGCATCATCCAGGGCACGCAGGCTGTTGTTGATCGTGAACCAATGGCCTTGAACCTCACTTAGTTTTTCTCCAAGAGCAACAACAGCAGCACGCCTTTCCTGATCCCATGTCAATGGTGCAATCTGGTTGAAGTCGATCCACTGGTTGGCTGTGGTTGTTGAGAACTCCAGACCTTTCACCACAAATTCAGCAGTATATTTCAGGGCCTGCACAACACTGAATGAGGCCGCATCCGCCACTTTGACGGCAGCGCGAGCCGCAGAGGTCATATCGCCACCCGCAGCAACGCCCGCGATCAGCGATTCGGGGAAGGCCGAAACAAGCGCGTCTGCATACAGGTTTTTTACCTTTTCCACGATATCCATGCTCTTCACGAAGATATCGTTGGCAAACTGGGCTGATTGAAGAACCTGTTGGGCGATCAGCTTATCGTGTTCGAGATCGTGTATGTCATTGTAAGTCTCGACCTGTGCATTGAACAATTGAACTCGCTTGCCGAGCTCGGCAGCCCCACCTTCGGCATCACTCAACGCCTGCTCGACACGGTGATGCGCACGGACCAAGTCTGAGATGGCCTGCTGAATCCGACCCGGGGAGATGCGCTTCCCTGTCCACCCTTCGGGTTTTCGATAAAAATCATGGGGATTAAAGGTAAACTGTAGATAGTGAACCCCGTTGCTGTAATTCGGGGAAGATGGATCCTGGAAATTGAACACTGTGGAGGCCTGTTGGGCCCAGGTGGCCGGAAGATTTTGCACGTCCACCTTGAAGGTGTAATTGGTGCGGGACTTCAGCAGGTTGTTAAAAGTCGATTCCGGCGTTTCTACATAGAAGTAATGGGCGATATCCGGCCCCGCATACCCTTGCCTGTAAGTCTTGCCCGGACCGACGTCATCGGTATAAGGCGTGCCGTAGATCTCGATCAACGCGTTGGTGAACGCTAGTTCCTCTTTGGCAACAGACGCCTGAAACCCGGCGAGGGAATCCTGCTCGGACCTCATCAGGCGCGTTACGTCCTTCGCATCATCGAAAGCAGCCAGAGCATTATTAAGCGCACGCTTGGCCCGTTCATAGATCTGCTCGAAGTGCGTGCCACCGGGGCTTCCTACAACCACGTTGGGATTGATATCCAACGCCACGCTGTTCTCGGGAAGACCAACGGGCGTTAGGCCACCTTCGGCATTGTTCACCGCCCGGTTGAGCCCGTCCGCAACAATGGCCAATTCCGCGAGCTCGGGAACAGTTGTTCGATCAATCTTCTGAATCCCCTCATGGTTCGGGTTGGGGTCTGTGGCAGGTAAGATAGCGTTGCCTACGATCCAGTTGTAATAGGCACCTTGTGCTGTCCTGCTCGCCCAATGGTCCAGCCCCCAATGACGTGTGGTAGGTACAGAGCGCTGTGAGTTCACACGCGTGGTCTCCAGGTGACTCCATCCCCTGCCCTTTCCAGGCTGGTACTCCTTACGCCAGGTCAAATCAAAGACTTGGCGGCCCGCACGAGCAACAGCCGCCGCTGCTGCCGCAAACTTACGCTCATCCTGATAGTCCACCTGCACAGGCTGTCCGAGAACCAACACGGCTTCTGTGCGGGGCACCCAATCGAAATCAGTGTCCATGAGGAGCGAGTAGTAACCTTTCAAAGCGGTGAGGTAATGACCGTAGGCATCGCCGTGGCCTTGTGGGAACATGAGTGCGGCATCCGCTGCGTTGATCACGCCATCCGCTCCCTGACCTGGGCTTTCCTGGATGTTGTAATTCAGTGCATAGATAACTTCTCCGGCATCGATCCCGCGGGTGTAATTCCAGATCAGCCGATTATATATCGGATTTAACTGCACACCGGGTTGCAGGAAATCATCTCGTCCGCGCAGAAGGGCCAGTTCCTCCTCCAGGAGTGAGCCCATCTGCCCTTTGAAAGAGAACAAGGCAGTCGCGATATCTCCATAGACATTGTTGGCTGTCCCAATTCCAATCGTAGGGTTTGCTGCGTCAGCGTACGCCTCATTGCCATGCATCATGTAAAGGTCATTAAGATAACCAGCCGCAAGCAGCAGAGCATCATTTGCCGGACCATAGTTGTATCCTGACTCGATGCTGAGCAGGCGGCCTCGACGGAGCACCGTCTCGTAAATCTCGATCAGGCCGTAGTTATTGATCGTGTCCAGATTAAGAGCCACGTCCCCTTCCCAGCGGTGCCCGGCCTGGCTCAAGATGCTGGCAGTCGTATTGGCAGGGTTGTTGAACAGGTCATTGATGCGCTGGTTGAAAGGGTTGATCCCAGCGAGCACCCGTTTAATCCAGCCTTCGGCCAACTGTGGCTGAGTCCAACCTGACCACTTTGCGTAAAGCGGATGGTTGGTGGAAACAGCGCGGTAACGCATGGTGATGTAGTTGTCGCCAAGCACCTGAATCCCTGCTCCGCCAAGCAGGTAGCGCGGTTTGTCTGTGCCGGAAGTCAGAGCAAGGTACCGAGACATCGTGTCATCCTTCACGGGAGGCACGCCATCCACGGGTGCGGCGATCTTCCATTCGTACTCGAAATCGGCAGCACGCCCCGCCAAGTCCAAATTATGCTGGAACGTAACGAGCTCGCTAAGGGGATTGGCCGCCGCAAGGATCTTGAGCTCGCCAGTGAACAACTCAGGCGTCACGCGCAAGACATGCAGGGAAACCGGATCGCCTGGCTGGGTCAAGGCCGTGCCGCCCGCCTCGATCAAAGTAACAAAGCCTGACCCAGGGCCTACCACGCTCAGTGCATAGGTATCGACCGGCGAATTATCACTGAGCACCTGAGCCAGGTCACCGACCCCGATGTTTGTTGTCAGATTCGGATTGGCTTTGTATGTGCCGGGAATAAGGGGATTTTCATGAAACGTCTCGACTGGTGTGGCCAGGGAGCTAACCAGGGCGGACCATTTAGGATAGTTCTCCGAATCACTTTGCGGGCACAGAGCCAGAACGGCCGCAAGATCACTTCCTCGCAGCAAGTTTAATAACAAATAATCCTGTCCAAGGATTTCATCGTGAAACTCTCCCTTCAGGACAAGGCTGCCGTTCACCCCGCGGTTGCCATCGAAATAAACACGCTCAGCCAGGTGCGGCGGCAAATTCGGGAAATAGTACCGGCCCTGATACAAATCGGTGCGAACAGATGCGGGTAGTTGCGCCAGATTCTGAGCCTTTAAATCCGAGACTTTCTCCCGGGTTGGATCGTGAAGGACCACCGTCGGAAATGCAGCCGGCAGGTTTGTAGCGATCGATTGTTGATAAAGCACACGGGCCGTTTTGAAATCCTTAACACCCGGCAGTCCCAGTTGGGGCATCACAAGGGTTAGCCCATAGGGCATTGCCGGCAAGGGCAACGCCGAATTCTTCGGATCGCGCTCCGGCCAAACAGGACGATAAACGATATCCAGTGATGGTGTGGATTTCGCCGCTGGATCGCCCACAAACTCTTCTCCTAACCGGGGGCGAAGATACGGAACAATACTTCCAGGAACCGGTGGGCTGGCGATACCGGGCCAGGCGAAGCTGGGTTCGGTTTTGTAATAGAACCGCATCGTGAAGCTGTTTGTGGTATCAGGCGAGGCGGCCAGGAATGGCGGTCGGTTAGAAAACACCACGACGTTGCCCGTATAGGCGTTGCTAGACGACAGGGTAAGCGGCCCCTGGGAGACCATCTGACCTTGTGCAACAACCCGAATGATCAGTGTATTGGTAACACGGCTGCCTTCGTAACGGTCTGCTACGACGAACTGGATCTCGTTCGTACCGAGATGTTCGGTCTTGGGAGTTCCACTGAACGATAAGCCGCCTGCCATCAGCCACTCCGGTCCTGTAGCAGTCAGTTCGATTCCCAGGAACTCGTCTTGTCTGGAGGCATGCACGTAATATCTGAAGGGCTGGCCTACAACGGCGGTGGCCGCAGCTAAAGCACCAAACTGGCGATTTGTGACGTTGTAGCTGCCCATGCGCAACTCCGGCAATCCAGAGTGAGGTCCGCGAAAGACCCAGAGATCATGCTTGCGGTCCCTGTAGGTGAAGCCCTGGTAATGGGCATAAGGTCCGTTAGTGTCCCGCACATCAACCCAACCGGAAGGCAGATCGCCGCTCTGGCGCCGGGGCTCAACATTGTAGTTGATCGCGGTCTCCCCTGAGCCTTCCACCGGTTTGCCCAGCAACGGCAATGGCATAGGCGGTTGCAGCGGCTTGCCTGCTTCCACGATATAATCGAATACCCAACCCGCCTCTGGTTTCTCCCGTAGCACCTTGAAGACAGTCATCGAAGGCCGATCATCGGCATCCTGGTATTGAAGCAGCACGTAAGGGTCCGAGGAATAATCCATCACGTCGGTTCTATTCAAATCATCACGAGTGGCGAACACCGTCCCGCCGGAGACAATCGCGTGCTCCTCGTTGGGATTGTATCCTGGAAGGTTCGGATCGTTTTGGTAATAGATCTCGCCTGCGGCTTCCAGTGAACTCAGCGGCCCGCCGCCTTCACTTCCTTTCTGGCTGGCCAGCACGATCTCCCGGGATTGCTCCGGCCATCGGATAAAGTACTGCCCAAGCACAGAGGGCCACATCACGCTCCGAAACCCACGCTCGGCATCGGCGTTGTTCTTGCGGAACCACCATACCTCCAACCGCCGGTACTCCGGATGCGAGTTCACGGGGATAATAGATCCCTTGCTGGCCTCATCGAAACCTCCTGCGAAAGGATCTATGTATGCGGTCACACTGAAGGCGACTTCGTTGGGAGCCTGTCGAATATAACCCGCCAGATAATCCTCACCCTGGCCGCTCCCTGCTTCACCTGAAGGCGGGTTGATCCTTTCCCCCACCGCGACCTGAGCGGTCACCACACGCGGAGCGCGCGACGGGTCAGCCCAGTCAAAACCGTAGCTGTTCGTATTCCAACCCACCATGTTGGTAACGAATGGCGCGTTATAAAAGTAATTGGCAGCCAGGTTCCCATTCAACCAGGAGAATACCCGCTCGAAGTAAACGTATTCGCCTGAGCTAAAACGCAGCAGCGTGCGATGCACGGGATGGTCCCAATCCAGGAACGTGTAGAACTGGAATGTCTCGGTCAGCTTGGCACGCGGACGGTCCAACCGGTCCTGGTACTGGATCGTGGGCACGTTCTGCGTCGGCAGGGGGACTGCCGTCAACTTCGCCTCATTCTCGGAACTGACCTCCGGCCGGATGTAATGGCTGAACTTTGCAGAATCGTTTGGCCAGACCATTTGATACCGGCCCAGCACAAAAGGCCACTTGAGCCCAACCACTCCCTCCTCCATCCAATGAACCAGGTAATCATTTGCATTCGCTGTCTCGTGAGCGGCGAAAAGCACCACTCCACCGGGGGTATTGTGTTCGTAGGCAAACGTCGGACCGGTGGTCTGCAACACAGGTTCAGGGGTTAGTTCCTCAACTTTGCCTGGCTGTGGGGGGAGCAATCGTTCACCCAATTCTGTTGTCACATCCAGTGGGATGGGCTGTTTAAACACGTCAACAATCTCAACCCCCAACTGCTCACGAGTCTGCCCATCAGGACGGGCATCACCCAGCAACTCCATGAACACACGCCCCTCGCGGTTGTAGGCATAAATGTTCCCTTGTTGTTGGTCGTACCAAAGCGTTCGCAAGATCGGCAGGGCTTGATTGGTCGTCCCATCGGTCGGTCGGGAATCGCCCGGAGCAATGTATTCGGACGGCACCGTTCGCGGGAAATTCTCATTATATACAATGTTCACCCCACCCACGCGGGCAGCAGGTACAGAGACTGGCTTGCCTAAAACTCGGAAACCTCGCTCAGTCCAGTAGATCTTTCGCGGGGTCTTCACAGCCGCGCCGGAGACCAGGTAGCTGACGGTATGGAGTTTGAAATAATTGCCAGCATTCGTGTAGTAACCTCCGTTGGTGGAAGGCGGTGTGGTGGTGTACGCTGTCTTCACCCACGTCACATTCAACGGGCCAGGCTGGATGGCGTAAACTTTTCGCGCATGCGGGCTCCAATAATATTGGGCTCCCAAATGGTCGTTTGTGCTGAAAGGCTCTGCATTCCAGTAGGCCTCTGGCGCAACGTTGGTGAGGGTATTGCCAAACTCGTCCACAATGGGAACGGATACGATCGCACCAAACGCAAAAGAGACCTGGCGGCTCAGGTAGGGCGCGCCAATCGAGCCACGGCGCAGAATCATCAGCGCTTCTCCACTGAACCTGTCTGTGGCGGCAGGCAACTGCATTTGCGCAGCCACTACCGCTGAAAACGCGTTAGTGCCTCGATTCAGGATTTCCGATTGAGAAATGGCCGCAGGGTTGGTGCGAGCGGCAATGGCTCCAAATGTGGTGAACCCCTGGAATTGATTGGTCGTTGGCCGCAGGAGAGAACCACTTTCATTCCCATCCGGAATCCGCCCGTCCGATCCTGGTGGTATGCCCGGCACTTTGCTGATTGGCACTCCGCGCTGCGATTGCAGGTTATAGGGTGTATCGAGTTGCTTGAACTCAATCGGCAGTATGACGGCGGCCATGCCCGATTGAAGGCCTAAAAAACAGAGAAGATGTGCCAGCATGGCCTGCGCACCCAGCCACCGCTTGAAGGCGCTAACGGGCCACACGGGATGCCCTCCCCGCTCGTCCGAAGAAATTCTTTTCCGGCTGCTCATAGGAGATGTCGAAGTCCGAGTTGTTGCCCGGGTCGAACTTTACTTAGCGGCGGTTGAAAGATCCTTCACGACCTGCTCAAGTCGGGCGAGCCGGGCCTCAAGATCAGCAACCTGGCGGCTCTTGGCCTCAAGTTGGGCCTGCTGCACTTTGATCGCTTCCACCAACACAGGCGTCACGGCGTCGTAATTCAATGTGAAGAATCCATCCTTGTTCTGCGACACCGCCTCCGGCAAGAGCGCCTGCACCTCCTGAGCGATGAACCCTAATTGCCGCCCTTGCGGCAGGCCTCGCTCCGGGTGCTCCTCCGTGCGGTAGCTGAACGAAACACCGTGCAGCGCCAGAACCTTGGCCAATGGACTCGGCAGTTCGGCAAAATCTCTCTTTAGCCGTATGTCTGAGAACGTCGGACCTAGCCGGGAACCATTGGCATACACATCTCCTGTGAAATTGCCTTCGCCATTTACATAAAACGCGTAACCACCAGTCGTGTTGCCGTTGACACAAACGCCACCCGGTGCTCGCAAAGAAATATTGTCATCCGCATCGTTGCTGGTCCCCATCTCAAGGGTCGTGCCTTCGCCAGTTCGTGAATAGTAGCGAATCCATGCCAGGTCACCGCTTCCACCGGCCGGATCAGCCGGCCAGCAAATGCCGCTGCTGACTGTGCTGCCGATGGAAGGCATAATCGCTCCGTTCTGAACCTGCAAACGGGCGTTCCCGGCCATAGCGGTCCCAGTGGTCCCCAGAGCAAGCCCGCTCTTGGTCAGCACCATTTGCTGGACAGTGCCCACGTACCACTTGAAGAAAGAGCTTTCCGGCACACCACTCCAGAGTGTCGCTGCCTCAACCCCAAATGCGTATGGTGGCTGGCTCTGAGTGCCAGGCCATAAACTGATCCGTGTTCCCACCGATCCCAGGAGCCCGTTAGCCGGACCAGCCAGGGCCCCAGTGTCCACTCTCATTGAACCGCTGATATCCAGGCGTGCAAGAGGGTTTGCGACGCTGAGGCCCAGATTACCATTGGAAGCAATGGATAAGTAGGGGGCCGGAGTGCCAGGCCCGCCGCCGTAGCCAACGCCGAAATAGCCATTTTGCGTTGCCATGACCTGCCATGGTGTCGCATTCCCATTCCTAAGGGTTAGCCAGGTGCCCGCCCCGGCGTTCCCCTCTAGAATCATTGACGGCGCGCTGCCGCTGGAAACATGCAGAGCAGCCCCCGGGCTGGCAGTGCCCACACCCAAACTCCCAGATGCTATGCTTTGATTCCCGGAAAACGTGTTTCCACCACTGCGCAAAGCGACATTGGTGCTCAGCCGAACGTCCGGCACGGTCCCCAGAATGTTCGTTCCCACAACACTGGCAGCGGTCACTGCATGCTGCGCCAGGTAGGCGAACGGTGCCGAAAGCAATCGCAAGCGCGGCATGATATCCACGTCCCCGCCACCTGTGCCGATACCTTTGACCGTCATTCCCACATACCGCTCGCTGGCGGTGGCTGTTCCAAAAAGGCTTGAAAGCGCGGGGCGGGCCTCGCCGATGCTGCTACCCTCTCCCAAAAGAATGCTAAAATACCCCTTGTCCACTGTGACAGTTTGCTGCTCGGCCCAAAGATTGTTGCCGCCTGCCGGAGCGTCCCAAATGCGGAATATAACGTCGTAGTTCTTGGGGTTCGGCTCGCCAAGAGCCTGGCCTGATCCGTTCACCAGGTATCCCTGATAGGTCATGAGTTCAGGAGTACTGGGTCCCGATTGTGAACGAGCGTTGGTGATCAGGCTCAGCGCGAATGCGGCGGCCAGGACGACAGTTGCAATTTGACTACGGGCCTTAACAGTTTTCATCGAGTGGATTTATTGCGTAAAAATTTCGGGAGCTACTGAACGACGGTCAACTGAGGGACATCGCTGATATGGCTTAAGGTGAAAGCGCCGCGGACTTCGAACTCGCGAGTCTCGAAGGTGCCGCCACTGCGCGCCAACCCCTTCAGGACGACAGTTTCGGAATAGTCCCCCGCAAGGGTTCGGCTTGCAGATGTCAGACTCTGAAAATCGTTTCCCGGAGCTTTGAAACTCAACCTGATGGTGCGCTCAACGGCGAAAGATTCGGACCCTTGGGGCAGGACACCGGTAAAAGTGCTGTTCTGATTATCGTGATCCGGATGATAGGTGTGCACAAAAGGGTTAGAGGCTTGATCGTTGTAGCCCACTGTAACTTGTGCAGTGAGATTGGTCTGCACCTGAAGCTTGCCATTGAGCGGCCAGGGTTGATTTGCACTTGTCCAGGGAAGGTGCGGAGCACTGATGCGCCTGGCGGTGCTCAGCAACTCGGGGTTCAGGGCGCTCTCTTTCGTTGCCACGACCTCGTTGGTATTTCCATCGAGCCCGTAATAGACCCGCTGCAGGAGCTGAGCATTGCCGTTTCCTCCAGGATTATGAACGATCAGTCGCAAAGGGAACGGCCTGCTCGCATCGCCCAGGGATGTGTTCGTGCTCACCACCACATAGCTGCCGTTCGTATTGGTCACCTTCTGATTATCTCCATTCTGCGCATATGTTTTGAGGTAATGGCGAACCTGCGTGACCGCAGCTCCCCCCACCCATAAGCCGGCGTTGGAAGCGGGGCTTGCTGTCACTGGCACGTCCACCTGCACATGCCCCAGGTTGTCAGTGAACCGGAGAATACCCGCGAGCAATGCTCCAGGTGAGACAGCCATTGCGGCACGATTAAGCCCAACGACGATCTCTTGCTCGGCACCGGGCTGTCCACGGGGCGGCAGAACCCAGGAACTGCTGTTGTTCAAACCAAGTGCCGTGTGCCCGTACGTTAGGTTGGTTATGTTCAGCTCGCCCCGAACGAGCAACGGAGGCAAACCTGAAATGGTGGGCTGTCCCGCCGGGGGAGTCTCAGAAGCCGCAAGGCGCACGCTGACGGTCAACGTATTGGTCGTGTGGTTGCGCAACCGAAGACTATACGTGCTCAGTTCCTGGCCGAAGTCCACCCCGTTAATACTGGCTACCGACAGCTCAAAGGGCCCGAAGGCTCCATTGTTCGCCTCTCCGGTGCGCATCCAGTAGGCCTGACCGCGCTTCATAGTTACTCCGCGAAACAAATTGGGAAAAATCCGCGCAGGGTTATTCGAAGAAAGCTCGCCTCCAACATATTGGAAGATTTCCGTCGTCGAAGCCTGCCATTCCCCATTTTGTCCAAGGAACGCACTGAAAGACGGGGGAGCTCCGGTCACTGTCGGAAAGCCTATAAGGTTCTGTCCGGAACTGGTCCACTGAGTTTTAGGAGG
The DNA here is from genome assembly GCA_942493075.1 of uncultured Verrucomicrobiota bacterium. Lineage (GTDB taxonomy): Bacteria > Verrucomicrobiota > Verrucomicrobiia > Limisphaerales > UBA8199 > JBBQYD01. Next base: position 4,049,351 of record OW818681.1, read on the forward strand.
GATCGGGCGCCCCTTCACTCGCCAACTGAAGCTGTTCACGTTGGTCCCAACGCGAACCAGGTACGCTGAGTCACCAACCAACCGCACGAGCGTGGAGCGGCTCGGGGCGGTGCGCACCCAACTGGTCCACTCGCTCCCCTGCCCGGCTGGCTTGAGCGGGCTTTCGAAAAACTGGGCTGTGGCGGGTGAGTTCCATTTCCAAACTTCAATTATCGGATTGGAGGGGTCGCCACCAACCATGCCATTCAGATTCGTGTAGCCCGCATCGACGTGCAGGAAAACCGCATTCCACCCCGGCTTGAGTTCCAAAGTTTGAGTGAGCCACTGCGCGTGAGCCACTGGAGCGGCCAGGCCGCTCGCCAAAAGCACGATCTGGCCGAGACGTTTGAGTTGGGCAAAATACATAATGGTTGAAGTTCGCAGCGAGACAAAGCCGGTCCGGGAACGGCAAAGGCTGCCCGGGAATAGACCCAGACTACATTAGCCGCCGCGATCTTCAGGATTAGACGATGATTAATGCACCACCCATATGTTGTCAAGTACCACCCCAATTTTTGGTCAGACAATACCTACCCCCTCCTCCATCGCTGGCCCGCAAAAGGATCATCCCACCGGAACGACAAAGCGCTCCGGCGGGATGATCTGAAAACGTAGTCTGAGTTAAATTCGGCTTCCCTGAGTTTAGATAATGAAATCGCTATACTCAGGTTTTACAAGCTCAAGCGGAGGCAGCAACATGCCCGCGGCCACGGTCGCATTGGTCCCCTGTTCAATGAGAATGAAAGCGCCCGTCAACCGATTCGTCGCATAGCCGTCGTACACAAGCGGACGTGATGTACGGAGCCGAATCTCCCCCACGTCGTTCATAGCCAATTCCTCCGGCTCCGGCTCAGACTCTAAATTGTTGATGTTGAGCCTGCTCTCCAGCGAGGTGACGGAGGCTTGCACCGTGGATGTGGTATGCTTCAACATGTATTTCTTTCCCCGCTGCAACGGTCGCGGGTGCATCCAGCAGATCTTGGCACGCACATCCGGAGTCATGCCCGGCATGTTCTCCAGCCCGATGATCATATCGCCACGGCTGACATCGATGTCATCCTCCAGCACAACGGTTACTGATTGAGGGCAGAATGCCTCATCCAGCGGCCCATCATACGTCCAGATCTCTTTTACCGTGCTCCGCTGGCCGCTCGGGAGAACCATGACCTTCTGGCCAACGCGAACGATCCCACCAGCGATTTGACCACTGAACCCACGAAAATCGTGGAGTTTCGCGTCGGTTGGATTGTTTGGCCGGTTGACCCATTGCACAGGAAGTCGGAAGCCGTTCAGGTTCCAATCGCTCGCGATGTGAACTGTTTCCAGGTGTCCCAGCAAGGCCGGGCCCTGATACCACGGTGTCTGGGTGGACGGGGTGACCACGTTATCCCCATTCAGCGCGCTGATCGGGATGAATTTCACGTCCTTGATGTCCAAACGGGGCAGAAATTCCTCAAACTGGTCGCGAATTTCCAGGAATCGTTCCTCGCTCCAGTTGACCAGATCCATTTTGTTAACCGCCACGATCAAGTGGGGAATCCGCAGCAGCGAAGCCAGGCACGTATGGCGTCGGCTTTGCTCAATTACCCCAAGCCGCGCATCAACCAGTACGATGGATAGGTTGGCTGATGATGCGCCCGTCACCATGTTGCGGGTGTACTGGATGTGTCCGGGAGTATCGGCGATGATGAATTTGCGCCGTGGTGTTGCGAAGTATCGATAGGCAACATCGATCGTGATCCCCTGCTCGCGTTCGGCCCGGAGTCCGTCGGTCAGGTTCGCCAGATTGATCTGCCCACCGCCGGTGATATCCGCAGAGCGCTCCAACGCCTCAAGCTGATCTTCCATGAGCGACTTGGTGTCGTAAAGGAGGCGACCGATTAAAGTCGATTTTCCATCGTCCACCGAGCCGCAAGTGTTAAACCGGAGGATCTCAACGGGATGGGAGTGGGATGCAACCGGGATTCGAGCCGAGGCTGTATCGAGCAAGCCCGGGGCTGGTGGTTCCAAGATGTCGTTTCTCATGAGCGTAATAACACTGAGCTGTTTAGAAATAACCCTGCTTCTTGCGGTCTTCCATGGCCGCTTCCGAGGCTTTGTCATCCGCGCGACTGCCGCGCTCAGTCACGCGGGCGGCTGCAATTTCCGTGATAATATCTTCCACCGTGTTGGCCGGTGACTCGACCATTCCTGTGCTGATGATATCGCCAATTGTCCGGACTCGGACGACCAGTTCGTGCACGGGCTCACCTGGTTTCAGCGGAAGCAGGTCACTGACCGGCAGCCATTGTCCCTGCCGCCTAACGCACTTGCGTTGATGGCTAAAGTAGATGCTGGGAACCTCGAGCCTTTCCCGCTGTATATATTCCCAAACATCCATTTCCGTCCAATTGCTGAGGGGGAAAACCCTCATATGCTCACCTGGATTGAGACGACCGTTGTAAAGATTCCAAATCTCCGGGCGCTGGTTTTTAGGATCCCATTGGCCGAAGCTGTCGCGAAAGCTGAAGAACCGCTCTTTTGCGCGGGCCTTTTCCTCATCCCGGCGAGCGCCGCCGATGCAGCAATCGAACCGAAATTCCTCAACAGCCGCCAACAGCGTGGGAATCTGGAGACGATTCCGGCTGATCTCTCCTGGCGATGGCACCGCGATCCCCGAAGCAATGGCGTCTGCGACTTTCCGAACGATCAAACGTGCACCCAGTTGCTTGGCCCGCCGATCGCGAAACTCGTTTAACTCGGGGAAATGATGCCCCGTATCCACATTGAGCAACGGCGTCGGCAGATCGGATGGGCGGAATGCCTTCTCTGCCAGCCGCAGCAAGCAGATGGAGTCTTTGCCCCCAGAAAATAGAACACAGGGCCGCTCAAATTCTGCAGCCACTTCGCGCATAACATGGATGGCCTCCGTCTCCAGGTGCTGCAGATGGTCCAGGTGGTAGCTGCGCGCACTGTTCTTAGTCGGTGAACCAGGCAACAACCGATCGCTTGCGGCCGTTGTGACCGCGGTAATCTCTGTACTCATGATAAACTCTTACTTGGAAGCTCCCGCCGCAGCCGCGGCTTGTCCGCCCCAGGCTGCGTGCAAACCACATTCGCGTTTTTCGTCCGCCTTGGCGGGATCGAAGTAGTCCCACTCATTAGGCAAGTGATGCTTCGTGAGGTAGGCCTCCATCTCGGCATCCGTCCAGAAGAATACGGGGCTGACTTTCAGCGTGTTGAAATTGCGGTCAATACTGACGATATCCAAACCCGCGCGATTCGGGTTTTGCACCCGGCGCAACGCGGTAATCCACACCTTGGGAGCCAGCTCGCGCATGCCACGCTGGAAAGGCTCCAGCTTCATGATCGCGCTGAACTCCTTGAGGGCGTCCTCATTCTCTGGTGTCGGCACCGGTCCTTTGACTGCCTCGTAATGAGCTGCCGTCATCTTCGGCAAATAGGCGTGGATCTTCAGCCCCAGTTGCTTCTTAATCTGTTCCGCATGCCGATAGGTCGCGGGGCGATTGTATCCGTGATCCACCCACAACACGGGGATTTCCGGTTGCACCTGCACAGACAAATGCAGAAGCACGGCCTCGTATGGACGAAAGTTGGTCGAAATCACCGCGCGTCCCTGAGCCTCACGAACAGCCCAGGCAACAATCTGGGCAGGCGATTGGTCGCGTAGCTCCGCATTCCAGCGCTCGACTTGATCCTGGTCGTACATCCTAATTCCTCCAGATCATGCAGCCACGGGCGCCGGGTCTTGCTTCAGAATCACTCGATCGCAGAAGTCCCCAAAACGCTCTCCGGCCAACCGCTCAGCCTTATACTGAGTGAGCAGTGGACGCAGTTCGTTCATGAGGTCTTCGCCTTTCACACTCTCCTTGTACAGCCGGTTGAGCCGGGTGCTGCCTTCGTTGCCGCCCAGATAAAGCTGGTACTTGTTTGGTGCACGACCAACAAATGCCACTTCCGCCAGGTATGGCCGGGAGCATCCGTTAGGGCATCCTGTCATTCGAACGATCAACTCTTCCTGACCCATCCCCAACTCGGACAGCAATGCCTCCAAACGGGTTAGCATCCCAGGCAACGCACGCTCCGACTCCGCCAATCCAAGACCGCAGGTTGGCATGGATGGGCAAGCCATGCTGGCCAGCCGTGTGCGGGAAAACGGGTTCGACGGGATAACACCGTGCGCTTCCAGGATCGCATCGATCGCCGCACGGTCCTCGTCCCGGACGTTAACCAGAAGAAGGTTTTGCGCAGCAGTGAGCCGGACCTCCGGGACATACTTCTCAATTGCTTCACGCAATGCCGATTTAAGACGGTAGCCCTCCTCATCCCGGACTCGGCCATTCTCCACGAAAAGCCCCAGGAAATATCGGCCATCCAACTGTCGGTGCCAGCCCAGGACGTCGCCCTGGCGGGTAAATTCAAAAGGTTTCGCAGGCTGAAGTGTAAAACCCGCGCGTTGTTCCAACTCCGCTCGGAACCAATCCACGCCACGCTCGGCTATGATGTACTTGAGCCGGGCATGCTTCCGGTTGCTACGGTCGCCAAAATCACGATGAATCGTGAGGGTGGCAATCGCCACTTTCTGCACTTGATCAGGCGTGATGAAACCAATCAAGTCCGCAAGCCGCGGATAGGTCTGCGCATTGCCGTGAGACATGCCAAGGCCGCCTCCGGCAAGGAAATTGTAACCCAGCAGCTTCCCGCCTTCTTCAATGACGACGAAGCCGATGTCGTTCGCATAGACATCTACGTCATTGAGTGGCGGAATAACAAAAGCGGCTTTGAATTTGCGTGGCAGATAGTGCCTTTGATAAAGCGGGTCCGAATAGCTGGCCTTCTCTTCCTCAGACAGATTGACCTCCTGTCCGTCCACCCAGATGCTGTGATAGGCAGGAGCCTTGGGTGCCAGAACGGCGGACAGTTTGCGCGCCTCCTCCAGCACCAGTTCAACAAATGGGCTGGTTGCAGGAATCGGGGACGCCAGCACATTTCGGGCAACATCGCCGCACGCCGCGATTGTGGTCATTAGCGCACGGTTGATATCGCCAATGGTCTGGCGCACGTTTGACTTCAGCACCCCATGAAACTGGAAATCCTGGCGGGTCGTGATGCGCAACGTTCCATTGCCATAGCGTGTGGACAAGTCATCGCATACGGCGTATTGCGGGCCGGTTAGGACTCCGCCCGGAAACCGGGTGCGGACCATCATCATGTACTGTTTCCCCGTCTTGCGCTTATCCCGGTCGTCCTGCTGGTAAACGCCGTGGAACTTCAGAAACTCGTAATCCTCATCAGAGAAATGGTCCGTTGTGGAATCATTCAGAGAGGCGTGGATGGTGCCAGCCAACCAGGGGCTGCTCGCTTTAAGACCTTCGTTCTTGGATAATTTGACTGGCTCGCTCGCGGTAATCATAAGTTAGTTGCTAATGATGGTAATATTATGCCGCCTGTCTCTCCCCTTGTCAACTGTTTCGCAAGATTTGTTTACTTCACAGGGCTGTGACGATCCTCCACCCCCATCCACACGCCCCCATCTCTCTTATCCAGAGTAACTTAGAAGCTGAAATCCAGAATCGAACCTACACTTGTTCTTTTGTGGGGCTTTCGCTCACCGGTGCGAGTGCCTCCCTGCGATTGTAGGCCATGTAATACAGGACAGGCACTGCCATGCGACTGATCAACAAGGTAGCCACCTCGCCTGCCATCAACGCAATGGCTAATCCCTGGAAGATCGGATCGGCCAGGATCACAGCGGCACCTACTACCACGGCCAGGGCGGTGAGAAGCATGGGACGAAACCGAACTGCCCCCGCATCGACTACCGCTTGGGCGAGTGGCATTCCTTCACCCAGCCGTTGTTCGATGAAGTCCACCAGGATGATGGAGTTGCGCACGACTATCCCGGCTCCAGCCATGAACCCGATCATTGAAGTTGCAGTAAAAAAGGCGCCCATCGCCCCATGCGCGGGCAGTATCCCAACTAAAGAGAACGGTATGGCCACCATGACAATCAACGGAGTGAGGAAGGACCTGAACCATCCCACCATGAGGATAAAAATCAGGACCAGCACGGCGGCAAACGCCGTACCGAGGTCCCGAAAGACTTCTATAGTTATGTGCCACTCGCCATCCCACTTGAGCGCAGGCTGGTGATCATTAAATGGCTGTTGTGCGTTATATATCCGGATTGGCGTCCCGTTGCCACCGTATTGACGGCTATCAAGCTTCTGCAGCGCCCGATTCATGCTGAATATGGCGTAAACCGGGCTCTCCACTTCATCAGCCACATCGCCGATGACATAAGTCACAGGCATCAGGTTCTTGTGGTAGATGCTTTTGTCGGCAACAGAGCCCTCCAAACGCACCAGTTCGCGGAGGGGGATCAGGGCAGAATCAGCCTTTCCCGACCGGACCCCTAGCGCCAGCAGGTCCTCAGGCCTCGATCTCTGAGCACGAGGAAGTTCCAATTGGATAACCACGTCCTCCTTATCCTCAGGCACGTGCAGAATATCCACAGGAACACCTTGAGTCGCGATGCGCAGAGTCTCTGTGATATCCTCCGCGCTGATGCCGTGCAGGGCGGCCTTTTCCTTGTCCACAACAAATCGCACTTTTTCCTGGTCCGCTTCGATATACCAATCAGTATCGACCACACCTTTGGTGGTTTTGAACAGATCGACCACGCGACGTGCCAAGGCCAACCGGGTCGTATCATCAGGACCGTAGATCTCCGCCACGAGAGTCTGCAGCACGGGAGGTCCGGGCGGGACTTCCGCAACGGCCACACGCGCCTGGTACCGCGTGGCGATCTCAGTGACGCGCGGGCGTATTCGCTTCGCGATGTCATGGCTCTGTGCCTTACGCTCATTCTTGGGGACCAGGTTTACCTGCAGGTCGGCCACATGCGCCCCGCGACGCATAAAGTAGTGGCGCACCAATCCATTGAAGTTAAACGGTGCTGCGGTTCCGATATAGATCTGGTAATCGGTTACCTCCGGCTCTTGCCGGATGGCCTCGGCCATCTCACGGGCGGCCTGGGCGGTTTGCTCCAGGGCGGTCCCTTCCGGCATGTTGAGGATGATCTGAAACTCGCTCTTATTATCGAAAGGCAGCATCTTTACCTTCACCCAGCCAACGCCGACGAGGCTCATCGCACCCAGCAACAGGACAGTGATCACGGCCAGGAATGACCAGCGCCACTTGGCGTGTGTGATCAGCGGCCCCATGAGCTTTCGATAAAATCGGGTGAAGAAATCCTCTTCATGCTCAAAGTGCGAAGCGGATTGCACAGGTGCATCACCGCTGGGGGGCTGGGTCTGGGAGTACTTCCCTCCCCATCGTAAAATCCGAATCGCGGCCCAGGGTGTGACGATGAAAGCAATTCCGAGCGAGAAGAACATCGCGGCACTCGCGCCGACCGGGATGGGTCGCATGTAGGGGCCCATTAGACCGCCGACGAATGCCATCGGCAGGACGGCCGCAATCACGGCAAAGGTTGCGAGAATGGTCGGATTCCCCACCTCGTTAACGGCTTCTACCGCGATAGAGGCCCACCCCTTGCCTCGGCTGGAGGGCAGGCGGAAATGGCGCACAATATTCTCGACGACGACAATCGCGTCGTCCACCAGGATGCCGATCGAAAAGATCAGGGCAAACAGGGTGATCCGGTTAAGAGTATAGCCGTATAAATAGAAGACGAGCAGGGTCAGAGCCAGGGTTGACGGTATGGCAACGGCCACAATGGCCGATTCACGCCACCCGAGAGTCAGCAGGATTAGAATTGAGACGCCAACCACCGCGATCCCCATGTGCAGGAGCAGCTCGTTCGATTTCTCAGCGGCGGTCTGCCCGTAATGACGAGTGACAGTGACACCAATGTCGTTTGGAACCGTGTGCCCCTTGAGCGCATCGAGTTTCCTAAGAACATCCTCAGCGACTGAGATCGCATTTGCGCCCGGACGTTTCGCAACGGTGAGGGTCACCGCGGGCTGGTCACCGTGGGTCTTTCGCGCCGCGCCCGACCCGAAGAATACATACTGGGATAGTTCCTCCGCAGCGTCTTCGATTGTGGCCACATCACGCAGATAAACCGGTCGATTCGAGAACACGCCCACAACCACCTGCCCGGCCTGACGAGCGTCCTGCAAGAAGCCGCCCGTTTCCACAATGACCTCCCGATTGGCGGTCGTAAGCGATCCTGTAACGCGCTGACGATTGGACTGCGTCAGGCGGCTCACAATCTCCAGTGGCGCCAGGTTTCTGGCCGCCAGCTTCGCAGGATCAAGTTGGACGCGCAGTTGCCTGCGGGCACCACCGATGAGAGTGGTTTCAGAAACGGACTGGACCTGTTTAATCGAGTTCTCCACCTCAGCCGCCACGCGCCGCAAAGCCAGGTGATCGTAGTGCTCACTATGGAAGGTTAAAGCCAGAATCGGCACGTCATCAATTGACCGGGGTTTGATTAAGGGGAAAGACACGCCGTGCGGTATTCGGTCGAAATTGGACTGAAGCTTCTGGTTCAGCTTGACTAGGCTATTCTCGACATTTTCCCCGACCTTAAAACGAACAATGGCCAGGCTCTCGCCGGGTCGGGATGTCGAGTAGATGTATTCCACTCCAGGGATTTCCCACAGCAGTTTCTCCATCGGTGAGGTGGCGCGTTCCTCGACCTCTTTGGCGGAGAAGCCAGGCATGGAAACCATGACATCTATCATGGGAACCTTGATCTGCGGCTCCTCTTCCCGCGGCAGCAGAAAAACGGCCGCCATCCCCAGCAGGATGGACGTGATCACCAGGAGCGGAGTTAGCTTCGAGTTGATGAACGCATGCGCAACGCGTCCAGCAATGCCGAGTGACTCCTGTTTCATTTCGTTGGAGGAAGGTCTCATTCCACGTTGACCGGTTGTCCGTCTGTCAATTCTCCGGCGCCTGTGATTACCACGTCACCCGCAACGGGCAAACCGCTGAGCACTTCCACCTGGCCGCCTGAGATTCTCCCCAATCGCACCAGATGCATGCGCGCTTTCTTCTCCTTAACGGTATAAACAAGGTCGAGTTGTCCACGATGGACAACAGCCGAAACCGGTACCCGCAAGTAGTTCTGTTTCCCGGACGGCATCAACAACCGTACAAACTGCCCTGACCCCAATTCTGTTGAAACCGGCAACTCGGCTCTCACCAGCAACGTGCGGCTGACGGGATCAGCAGAGGGAGCCAATTCGCTCACTTTGGCACGGAGATTTTGCGAGCCGTCCTTTGACTGGACACTTAAGCTCGTGCCGATCTCAAGGGAGTTGGCGAGGTTCTCCGAAACGAAAGCTTCTATTTCCAGAGTCGCTGGATCATCCAAGTCAACCAGCGGCTTTCCAGGATTTGCCAGATCTCCACGATCCACATATTTCCGGGTAATGCGCCCGGAGAACGGCGCCACGATCTCCATGTATCCCAGCATCGACTTCGCTTCTGTCAGGGCGGCCAGGGCCAGGCTGCGCCGGGCTTCAGCGGCCTCGTACTCCACACGGGTAGTGGCCTGCTGCTCGAAGAGTGAGGAACTCCTCTTCCATTCCTTTTCGGCCAAATCAACGCCTGCCTTGGCGGAATCCAGGCGCGCTTGGATTTCTGGCGCACTCAGGCGCGCGATTAAGTCTCCAGCTTTGACCTGCTGTCCCAATGTGACGGGCAGTTCTACAATCTGCCCTGCGACTCTCGACTCCAGAGTGGCGCGCAAGCGCGCGCGGACCGTGCCCACGACTTCTTCATACTCCTCGCGGGCCTGGGTGGAAATTGGTTGCACCCCTACGCTGACCGCCGGGATGGACTCAGCAGGTTGCTCAACTCGATTAGGCTTCGCTCCGCAGCCAGAGACTAGCACGGCCAACGTGAGGCCCCCGGCAAAATAGGTTCCAAAGGATAATAAAAAACGCATGTTCATGGTTTTGAGGTCACTGGCACCGAGTCGATTTGAGGGAGGCCAAGGGATTGGCGCAAGGCCGCGATCGCGATGCTGCGGTCCGCTTCGGCTTCGATCCGGCGCATTCGTGCTGTGATCAAGGCAGTCTCAGCATCGATCACTTGTGCAGCGAGACCGGCACCTTGCTCATACCGTTTTCGCGTGAGAGCGGCACTTTCCTCAGCACGCGCCACAGCCTCGCGATTTGCAGCCAGGCGTGCCTCGGCAGTCTCGAGTTCGAGACGGGCGGTTTCCGTTTCCAGACCCGCGGCCAGCCGCAGTTTACGCGACTCTTCACGCGCAATCTCCAGATCAGCTTGGGCTTGTCGTGTCTTGGCTCGGGTAAGCTTGCCATCCCAAAGATTCCACTGCGCGAGAATGCCGGCTGTGTAGCTCTGTCCCGCGTGGTCATTGCGCCACCCGTAGTCATGATCCAAGCTGCCAAACGCGCTGAGGGTTGGAAGATATCCGCTACGAGCCGCCCGCGATTTTTCGGCCGCCACCCTTTCCCGCTCTGCCCCAGCCTGAATTTCCGGGCGATCAGCCAAGCCGACAGGCATTGGAGGAATTTCCAGCTTGGCCGCTTCTCCAATAGTGATCTCATGCTCAACGCCAAGGAGGTTGCGCAACACACGCGATGCGATCGCCTGACCACTCCGTGCTCGAACCAGGTCCTCCCGTGCTTGCGCGAGCCGCACTTCCAGATCCAGCACATCGGTGCGCAAAACAGCACCTGCTTCCAGACGCTTGCGCGCAAGCCCCAGGTTTGCCTCGTACGCCTGGAGTGCGGATTGGCTGGCGCGAACAAACCCACTGGCCTTCAAGATCGTGAAATAGGCGCGAGACACCTCAAATTGCAGTGTGTTTTGCACCGCCTGCGAGTCCCATTTTGCAGCGGCACTAGCCGCCCGCGCAGCCCCGCGACCGGCACGCATGGCGCCACCAGCATACAACGGCATAGTCACAAGAGCTTTCGCATTCCAATTGTCCATGTCAGGGACATGGTTGAAATCCAGGTTCTGCGAGTAGGCCCGTTGATTCAGGATGCTTCCAAAGACCTGCATGGGATTATCCGTGCGGACATAGCTGGACTGCAACTGGACTTTGGGCCAGAAGGCCGCATTGGCCTGGTCAATACCTGCTTGAGCCGCCTCAATCCTGTGAGCTGCAATCCGGGCATCGGGGTTCTGCCTGGACGCCAGGCTCAGCGCGTCCTCAAGGGACAGGGTTTCAACGGCGCTCCCCAAGGCTGTGGAAAGGAGTAGGAGCAGCAGCGAAGTGATCCTCATTTCGAGCAACAGTTGGATTTGGGGTCCGGAGTCGTCTTACAACAACAGGAGCCAACACCAAGCTTCCTCAGAATGATTTCCAGCGGGCAAAAGCCGGTAAATGAGGACTGCAACAGGTTGAATCCAACAAACGCCGTCAACCAGAGCCAGTTTGGACTGTGAAAGTGCGCCAGAGCCAGACTCAGCAGCACAAAAACTCCCGCAAATCTTCTAATGATCCTCTCCATACGACATTTCGATTCGGTTACTAAACACGGCGCTTTCACGCCCTGCGATTTTAAAATGCGGCTCTTTGAATGCTCCGGCCAGGTAAAGAGATGGCCGCCGCTATTAACACTGAGCCGTGAGACCAGGAAAGGTTACTGAGATCCCGGAGAAAACAGAGTCTCATTGGGCTGCCCGGAAGGCCACGGATTCCAAGAGCCATCCCTTCCTCAGAATGCGAGTCAATCGAGGGTATAAAAAAGCCCGGCACCACGAAAAGCGCGATGCCGGGCTGGCGAAAGGAGAATCGATCCGTTTTATCGGGTGCTGATTACTCGGTAGAAGCAACCGTCAACAATCGTAGGATCGGTAGCCTCGGTAGCGGTGGTGGCGCTGCCCACGTTCTGCCAAGTGCCAGATACAAGGCTGGTCCGTTTCTGGAGTTGGAACATTCCGGCCCCGCCTGTCCACGAGATGGTCGCGGTATTACCGCTGACCTTGATCGAGACGAGGGCCGGGACAGCGGGTGCCACGGGAACAGTGGCAATGGCGAATGCTGTGCCGCTGGCAGCCACCACGTTGGTCTTCATATCAGAACCATCCATATTTGCGCTGCAAATACCCAAGCTGTCTGATGCCGTCCAGTACATTCGGCCATCCGGGGCAAGCACAACGTCCAGGGGAGAGCCGCCTGCCTGGTCAACAACCACCGCCTGAGAGGTTCCGTCCAGGTTCATCCGTTTGATCTGGTTGGCAGCGCCATCGGCCCAATAGATAAGATTATTGGCAACATCCAGGCGCATCGCGTTAAAAGCCCAATCTCCGCCTGCAACCGGGCGTGCCACTTCAATGTTGTTCTGCCCATCGAAGTCCATTCGGAAAAGAACACCACTTTGCTGGGGATCAGCGTAATAAATACGATCGTTTACCAGGTCGAGCTCAAGCCCCGTGTAGGTTAACCCATTCGGGTGCCCAGCCAGCCATGTGAACTCCGAACCATTGAGTTTCCCGCGGCAAACGCCACCGGAAAAGGCATTCCAGTAAACATGACCATTGGCTAGATCGAGCTTCAACATCTGGGCGTTGTTGAATCCCAACTCATCTCCTTTGAACAACTCCGTCAACCCAGTGCCATCGAAGTTAGCCCGAACGATGCGGCTCGGATGGAGGGAGTCACCATCCTCAGCCCAGTACACATGGCGGTTGGTGTAATCGAGATCGATACCGATTGGGCGGCTCAATTTTGCGCCCACTGGATTCTTTCCACTGCCATCGAAAGCGGCGGACCAGACGAACCCGTTTTCAGGAACAGTAAACCCGCCAGCCTCCGTCCAGAAAATCTGAGGGGTGACTTCCTTTTCAACGATATCATAAGCAACGATGCCATTGTTCGACGAGAGCGCAAAGAGGCGCCCACCACCAAAGACGGCCACTCCTGTACCGTTACCATTGACGTTCATGGTAGGGAACAGGCGGACGTAGTCAGGGTGATCCTGCTGGACCATTCCGGCAATCGTATCTTTGAATAACCGGACTTCGTGAGGCGTATCAATCACGGTTGAGAGAACCCGTGCCACTGCGAGCAGGCCCTTGGTTTGATCGTAGGCGATTGGGCCGCCAAACGCCTTCAAGTTATCGTGGTTCTTGATAAGGGTGGCTACGCCTGCCTCATCATAGCTGAAATGCTGCACCGCAGTTTTGCCGGCATCACCGCCGGACTCACCTTTGGCATAAAACGTATTGTTAGTGCCCCACGCAATCCCGGCCTGCGTAGTGCCCAGAGGCATATCCGGCGCGTAGATACGAATCGCCGGCTGAAAGTTGACGCCGTCCGTTGTCCGGAACAAGCTGAGCGTATTGGTGCTGCGGTTGCTAAATAGAATCTCAGTAGCTGTCCCTGCACCACGCACTATGATGGTATCCCCGAAACGACGCCCGGCGGCGATAGGATCGCTGGCGCTGGGAGCACCCTCATAAGCGAGCTGAGGAACGGCATCAGCATTAACCCACCGATAAATCCGCAACGGGCCGTTGTTGTTCATAGGCTCCGCGGGAACCGTGGCGCTATCCACCGCCAGGTTACAGGCATAGATTACCCCGTCGTCCGCCACCCCGATGGTGTTGATCGGGAAATTCATATCCGTCTTAACCCCAGTCATGTTCAGGTTGCCCTTGAGGGCGCCGTTCGTGGAATTCAGAACATAACCAGCGGCAGCGAACGCTGGATACCGGCTCACGGTGATCAAATCGCCGGTGACCGGATTGTAGGCCAGACCTCGTTGATGATGGCCCGTGGAGACCCATTCGTAGGGTGTGGTAGGCGCAATCGACCAGGCTGGCGACAGAGTATAGCTCTTGGCAGCTTCAGCCGCCAGGGCGCTGGCCACTAACAGGCACAGAGCACCAGGAATGACCCCAGTTGGGGACAAACACAGTTTTTTAGTCATTTTTAGTAATAGGGTTGTTATGAAACAGCGGAACCGTTCTATCCGAGGAAAAGGACGGCGTCAATGAAAATTACCACCCCTACAGCGACCGCTTGGGACGCCGACCTCCGGGATCGGACCTCGATCCTTCAACATTCAACACGAACCCTTCAACCCTTTCCGGCTTACCGCTCCTTCAGAGCTGGGGAGGACAAAATGAGCCCCGCCCGGTACGGAGACCGGGCCTACAATACCAAGTCCCTCATATCCTGTTCATTCTTCCGCGTATTCTCGGCACGGGGAAACGACACGCCTATAGCCCCAGACAATTCAACCGCTGATCGCGAATTGAACGCTAATCTGAACAGGCCACCGTTCCAACCACCGCGCGCTCCGCGCCTCCGCGTGAAACCCCTTCCCTCACCGCAACCTGGAGGGTTGCCAGATCGTAGCCGGAGCGTCGGGCGAAGCGGAGACCTCCGGTCAGTTTCAGATTGGAACAGCACCCCGACGAGGGGTGCCAGAACGTCAATGGCGGGGCCATTCGTACTGCGCCGACTGCCTCGGGGCCAGGCCGTCTGGCGCTTCACCCGAAGGCCTTCGTTCATCTGAGTCCATCTGTGCCATCTGTGGATTGATTGATCCGGATGAAACCATAGAAAGAATGCAAAGAGCCGGGACGGCTCTTCCACTTTGCTCCGCCGTTTCCTCCGGCGCTGAACAGACCACTGGCCTCTGACCACCGTCTACCGCCCACCGGAACCCGGCTTCGCGCCCCAATCCTTCAACATTCAACACGGAACTTTCAACATGTTCCACCTGGCTATGACCAAAGTGTGGCTATTCGGCCACAAAATCAGACGCCAGTCCGGCCAACATCCCCACGAAGCTCTGATGCCGATTAGGCCAAGGCTATGATGGCAAATAAGTTCGTAACACAGACGCAAGCGAAGAAAGACGCGTAGCGCATTCCTATGTTTGCACGCGCAATGTAAGCGTCATGCCAGGCATCACTATTCGATCGTACCGTAAGTGTTGTACTGTTTCGGTATGGCATCTACGATTGATTCTGATTCGAGTCCCCAATCGCTCATTCTCAAAACCAACAGCCGTGGGCATGTGCGAACGCCTGTTGAGCGCCAGCAGGCGCTGCTAGTTGAGTTTGATCGCAGTGGTCTTTGCGGTAAACAGTTCGCTCGTCTTTCCGGGATTAACTATTCAACGTTCCAGTATTGGCTCCAGCGCCGAAAACTCATCTCAGGAAGTTCCGAGGCCGGCCCGAAAAAACAACAACTCACCTGGGTTGAAGCGGTGGTGCAACAAGCCTCTCCAGCAGTTAACAGCGGATTACTGCTTCACTTTCCTGGCGGAGCCCGCGCTGAGATCCTCAGCCATCAACACATCCCTCTTGCCGCCGCCCTGGTGCGCGCTTTGGAGAAGCCATGCTGACCTTCTCCGGCAGTCTCAAGATCTTCGTTGCCGTGGAACCCTGCGATATGCGCAAGGGATTTCAGGGTTTGTATGCGCTAGCCAGCGAGCGGCTCGGGGAGGATCCACGCCAGGGAGCGCTCTTTGTGTTCATCAACCGGCGCCATAATCGCATCAAGATCCTCTATTTTGATGGAACGGGTTTGTGGGTGATGACCAAGCGTTTGGAGGAGGGCACTTTCTCCTGGCCGAAATCCGTTGAGCCGGGCACGAGCAAGCTGGCGATCCGTCCCGAAGCGCTGGCTATGCTGACCGATGGAGTGGATTTGAAGGGAGCCAAACTGCGGCCCTGGTATGAGCGGGAAAGTTGACGGAAAGATCGCGAAAAAAAGTTAATTAAGTCATTATATATTTTGAACATTTTCGGGGACTTTGCGTCTGATCTATTAACCGCAGATGACCCCGCGCGAAACACAATTAACCGAGCAACTGGAGCAGGCGCTCCAGCTCAATGCTTCACTGCGTCAGGATAACGAAGCGCTCCGCAAAGAGAACCACTTGCTGCGTGAAAAGGTCAATCTGCTGTTGCGCCGGGTCTTTGGGGCCAGCAGTGAGAAGATGGACGTGGCGCAGCTTCAGCTTTTGCTTTCAGGTGCCGAAACGGCACAGCCCGCCACTGAGGCGAAAGTCGAAACTTCTAAACCCCAGCCACAGGTTCAGACCGTGCGCAAACCCAAGGCTCCGCGTCTGCCCGAGAACCTTCCTGTAGTTGAGGAAATCATTGATCCTGAGCCCGTCAAAGCAGCTCCGGAACAGTTTCGTCAGATCGGGGAAGAAGTCAGAGAGCAACTGGATTACGAGCCTGCGCGCTATTTTCGCCGCCGCCTGGTGCGCCGCACCTATGTATCCAAAAGGGAGCCGGAGCTGGCTCCTGTGACGGCCCCTTTGCCGCCTACATTGCAGGAACGTTGCATCGCCACTCCGGCGCTGCTGGCTCATGTCCTGGTTGCCAAATACTGCGATCACTTGCCGCTTTATCGGCAGGAACAGATTTTGGCCCGCCGCCACGGCATCCATCTGCCGCGCCAAACACTGGCCCGGTGGGTGGAGCTGGCCTCGGACTGGCTCAAACCGGTGCATCAACTGATCAAGACAGGAGTCGTGGCCGGTGGCTATGTGCAGGTGGACGAAACACCGATCGATTATTTGGAACCGGGAGCTGGCCGGACCTTAAAGGGCTATCTTTGGACGGGCAGCCGTCCGGGAGGGGATGTATTCTTTGACTGGCATGCCAGTCGTGCCGGTGCATGTTTAGACACTGTTGTTCCGGTGAACTTTCAAGGCACCATTCAATGCGATGGATATGACGCCTATAATCGGCTGGCGCAACGTGCGGGCAAAGAGATCAAGCTGGCCTACTGCTGGGCGCATGTGCGCCGGAAGTTCAACGACGCGCTGGAAGGCACTCCCAGGACAGCAGGATGGCTGATCAAGCAGATCCAGCTTCTCTACCGGATTGAATCGAGACTGCGGGAACAAAAGGCAGGTCCAGCATTGCGCCAAGCCGTGCGTGCCAGCCAGAGCAAACCGGTGGTAGAACGGATCAAGAAAGCGTGCGAACTGCTGGTGCGCAACAAACGGTTCCTCCCACAGGACGCGATCTCTCGAGCGATAGCCTACGCCACAAGCCAGATGCCGGGGTTACAAGTGTATTTGGAAGACGGCAGGATAGAGATCGACAACAACCTGGTCGAGAATGCCATCAGGCCAACCGCCCTTGGAAAAAAGAACTGGTTGTTCATTGGCGAAGCAGAGGCTGGAGATCGCAGCGCCATCATCTACACCTTGATCGAGAGCTGCCGTAGGCGGAACATTGATCCTTACGCATACCTCAAAGACGTTCTCACACGCTTGCCGCAGATGACCATTCAGCAGGTCCCGGAAGTCCTTCCCGGCGCCTGGGGGAAACCCCCTCAGCAGCCTCTTCGCAAAGCATCATAACTGTCAGAGGCAAATAGCCTCTGACATCTACGCCTCCCCGGACTCCTGTTGTCCAGTGGTGCTATAAATGACGCTTACCGCGCAATGCCACCGGTTGCCGATCGGCTTGGCTAGGTTCTGGCAACCAGAAGGGTTGCCAAAAGGTAGCCGGAGCGTCGCAGCACAGCGGAGACCTCCGGTAACGCTCGGGAAACTGAATAGCACCCCGGACCCGGGGTGCCAGAGTATTTCGATTCCTTTGGTGCAACCGGGAAACCAGACAGCCGCACTATCCACCGCCCACCGACCTCTGGCGACCGGCTTCGCGCCCCAATTCTTCAACATTCAACACGGAACTTTCAACCTGTTCCACCTGGCTATGATCAAAGCGGGGCAATTCGGCCAAAAAATCAGACGCCAGACCGGCCCAACATCCCCACAAAGCTCTGATGCCAATTAGGCCAAGGCTATGATGGTAACAAGTCCATGACGCCTCCGCTAGCGGACCTGATTCGTATACCAATAGGGTAGAGGCCAGTTGGGCAACACTTGAAGGTTTGTTCTGACGAAATTAAACGTTACTCCCGTATAGAAAGTGCTGCGGCTTTCCTGGTCGTAAAACCTTTCTGTGTAGTAGGCGGCGAGATCGTCGTTGGTGAGAGGGCCTGTTCGACGCGCATGCCACTTGAGATAGTCCGGATTCAAGACGATGAACTGGTTGGTACGGTTTTCTACACGGAAAAAGGAAAGCCCCTCAGCCTTAATAATGCCCCCAATCAAGGACTCGAATGCATTGGAGGCTGGCTCGTTGGTAGCGTCGATGTAGACCCGGAACATTACATCCTCCAAATGAAATCGGGTGTATTCCTGACGATGTGCATCAAAGTTCCGCATATCAGTGCTCCGACCACATCCTAAGAGCAACGAAATTGAAAATCCAATCGCTACTGCGATACAGTATCTTTTCATTATAGCAGCTTAGCCGCAATCCCACTTCATTCTACACCTCTGCCCAGCCACCGTCGTGGATGCAGACAGAAAAAGTCGCAACTATTTCAATCTAACAGGTCTTCGATATGAATACCCAACTTTCTGATCGTATGTTGTCACGGTGACGCTCGGGCCAAAAATCGCTCTCAGTTCAGCCTTTAGGCCAGCCCCCTCATCTCCTGCTGTGGCATCGCATACCACAAAAATCACCTGAGAATCACTGCACATTTTCGAAGCCGCTAGCTTTAGAAATGCCAACGTTTTCAGATAGCCTTCCACTCGTTTTTTGTACCGGGAATCGTATCCTGGAGGTATTGGGGTGATCGCGTACCTTTTATACACTGATCCTTCACTATATACTTCGTCGTTGGCAAAATTAAAATCGATATGACCACTCCCCCCGTGCGCGCTGATTGATAGCTCAGAAATGCACCTTCCTAAACAGCATCTTCCTTTGGGATCAAAATCCTTAAACTCTGTTTTCAATAAGTCGATCGCCTGGTCGACAGAGGTCATATACTCCGTGCCTGCTGGCTCGTTTAGCCATTCGAACCACTTCCCACCGAGTTCAACTCGCGGTACAAATTCGAGAGAAACAGACGACTTGCAGTTCCCGCGGTATACCATCTGCTCGTCTGTCAGCAGTCCCAACCGGTCTATACACTTGACAGGTTGATTCAACACAAAGCAGTAAAGCCCCACTCCGCCCGTCTCCTCAATCGGATCCCTGCTCAACCACCTGCCCGTGCTGGCGTTGTAATACCGATAGCCGTAATAGAGCAGGTCGGTTTCATCATCCTGATACTTTGTGGAGAACCGGAAGGGATTGATCCCGCATGCGGGACCCGTGGTGCGCACCACCTCACCGAAGGGGCCGTATTCATAACGGGCGGTCTCGGAGCTGTTTGCCGCGTTGAACAACGCCACGACGTTCCCGTTGCCATCGAAGGAAACGAAACTGGTTGAAGGTGGAAAAGGAGTTGAAGGTTGAAGGTTGAGAGTTGAACGCCCGAAGTTCACGGCCAGAACACAACCCGCCGTCGCTTCGCTATGGCGCGGCAGGCCCGCCCCTTGTTGGCTGCCCGATAAATCAAGGCCCCAGGCAAACGTCTTGAGGGTTGAAAGTTGAGAGTTGAGAGTGGCGATCAGATTCCAGCCGTCATACACAAACCGCAGTTCGTTGGTTGCGCTTCCCTTCTTACGCTGGCTGAGACCGGTCACAGGGTCAGTAAACCTGAATGGAAATTAAAGTCAAGAGCTCAGAAAAACAATGGAACGCGCCCGGTATCCTGTTCATTCCTCCGCGTATCTTCGGCACGGGGAACGACAAGCCCATAGCCCCAAGACAATTCAACCGCTGATCTTCGCCAACTGAACGCTAATCTGAACAGCAACGTATCGGCATCGGCGCAACCAGAAGGGTTGCCAGATCGTAGCCGGAGCGTCGAGCGAAGCGGAGACCGCCGGTCAGATCAGGATGTGACAGCACCCCGACGAGGGGTGCCAGAGTCTCAGTAGCAGGGTATTCTTCGCCGAGAATGCCTGCCCCGGCCACTGTTCTTCTCCGCATTCTCCGCGTGAAGCCCATTCCCCCGCCGCGTGGGGTTATGCGGCCTGCAAGAGCCGGGACGGCCAATGGCCGTACTCGCAGGCGAGGGCGCCCAATGCCACTAGGATTTGGTTTTCTTTGTTCGCCTAAGTTTCTTACAAGGGCCGGTTTGCGCTGGGTTCATTTCTCGAAACTCGCGCACTAAAGCTGGTCCCATCTCATAGAGCATTTGTTCGATTCGGCGACCGTTCTCCAAGGCCCTTTCCAACTGTGGAACCATAGCCTTGGGGACGTAGAGACAACGACGTTTGCCTTCCTGGGTGAAGCTTAAGAGATAGTTCGGGTGCTTATCTCCACGTGCGCAAGCCGGGCACCCTGGGCGGATGCAGGGCTTGTAAACCAGGGCCAGCGAACCTTTCAAGGCTGGCCAGCAGGACAGGAGTGTTTCCTTAAAGCGCTGCTGGCTGGGTGATGGATTGCTTTTTTGATTCACAATGGCAGAGTATATCATAACGTATGCATATAGGTACAGATGCATACTTATGCAACCAAATAAATCACGCAAACCTGCTCCCGCCAAAACTCCAACTCCCTTCACCCCGGCCCAACTGCTGCAGTTCTTTCTCCAGGTGCTTCCCAGCCATGCTCTGCTCGAACTGCCCGCTCTCAAGAAGCTCACCTTTTATGACCGGCTCTTTACCCCGGTGATCACCCTCTGGTATTTGCTCTTTCAGTGGCTCAACTCTGATCACACCCTTGATGCCGCTGTTGTCGATGCCAAAAAGGGCGGTGCCCGCCGCCTCAGTCCCCGGCTTTCGTGCGAGTTTTGCTCCGCCGCCACGGGCACCTACAGCGAGGCGCGCACCCGTATTCCCGAGCCGTTTCTGGCTCAAGCCCTGCGCCTGCAGGGCGGCAAAGTCGCTCAGCAAAGCTCCACCACTCTCTGGAATAACCTTGTTGTATGCCTTCTGGACGGCACCACCGTTCGGCTGCCTGCTCATGGCAACATTTCCAGAACGTTCACCC
This sequence comes from uncultured Verrucomicrobiota bacterium, assembly GCA_942493075.1. Classification (GTDB taxonomy): domain Bacteria; phylum Verrucomicrobiota; class Verrucomicrobiia; order Limisphaerales; family UBA8199; genus JBBQYD01. The sequence goes on from OW818681.1 coordinate 4,070,231, forward strand.
GCCATGGCAATCAGTACAAAGAAAAGGCCTACTGGTGCCTCATGCGGGCGGTGGCCACCTTCTGCTGCATGAGCGGTGCGGCATTGGATTGTGCTATGGGGCCAACCCGCCTGAGCGAACAAGTCTTGGGCTGCCAGATCATTCTGCGTGCCGTGGGCAATTGCCTGTTCCTGGGGGACAGCAACTTCGGGGTTTTCCGCATTGTGCAGAGCGCGCGCCAGGCTTCCAAGGAGGTTCTCCTGCGCCTGACCCTGCAACGGGCAAAAAAACTGCTGGGCCACCCTCTGCGGGAGGGTGACTTTGAAGTCACCTGGAACCCGACCCGCCGTGATCAGCTAGAGCCTGGTTGCAGTGCCGAGCCGGTGAAGGGCCGTCTTATCGTCGCTCAGGTGCATCCTCCAGGTTTTCGGCCTAAGATGCTTTGCCTATTCACCACCTTGGCTGACCCGAAGCACTATCCGATGGAGGAGATGGTCCGCCTTTATGGCCTGCGCTGGCATGTTGAACTCAATCTGCGGTATATCAAAGCTCAGATGGGGGCCGATTGCTTAAACGTTAAATCCGCAGCCATGGCGCGCAAAACATGGCTGGCTTGCCTTTTGGCGTACAACCTTATCCGGGCGGCTATGCTCTGTGCCGCCCTTGAGAAGGGCATATCCCCGCTCACGTTATCCTTCTCAGCCAGCCTGCCGGCGGCGCCTCGAAGCGTGGCTGCAGAACTTTGGAAGTACCGCTGGTGAGCTATTGGACGATTGGAAAACAACACTGATCGAACTGGCCAGGTGCGTGCTTCCCAAGCGAAACAAACCCCGCCCTCGTGAACCCAGAGCCAAGCGTCACGTCCGAGAATCATTCCCACCACTGGTCGGAACACGGGCACAAGCACGAAAAATACTCGAAAACCAGCTAGCCAAAGATTTGAAATCCTAGTGGCATTGGGCGAGGGCGCCGGCGAGGACGCCTGACGCTACATGCCGAAACCCGTCTTCCATCTGCGGCAATCTGCGCCATCTGCGGATAGATGCGAAGGAAAACATAGAACACGAAAAGAGCCAAGAAGGCTCTTCAACTTTGCTCCGTCCACCGTCCCAGGTGCCCGCATCGCAAGGTGCCTCCGGGTGGCGTGCAGGAAATTTCATCATTGTAGGAATAAGCGCCTCCAGCAAAGATGGGGACAAGAAAGAACCACCTATGCCGAACATTACCAGCGCCGAAAAGAACGGTCACATTGGCCACATTATCAAGCTGCAGCCTGGCGAACGATTCATGCTCTGCCGTTGCTACAAATCTTCCACCTTTCCGCTATGCGATCTCGTGCATCAAAAGCACGAGGGCACTTTCGGCCCGCTGATTGTGGAGGCGGTAAAAGAGGACCAGCAAAAAACAACGCAGTAAGAACCACCCTGAAGCATGCAATCCAAATTGGTATGCCTCAAGTGCCAGTCTGAAATTCCGCTCTCAGATGTGAATGTTTCGACGGATATCGCCTTATGCCGTCAATGCGGTCAGACCTGGAGCTACGCCGACCTGCTGGCCGACAAGGAAAGTGCAGAAATCGATACCATGGCTCCGCCCAAGGGAGCATGGTTTCACGAGGTTCCCCCATGCTCATTTGAGGTCGGCGTTTCCACCCGGTCAGCAGCCGCTTTGTTTCTTGTTCCCTTTATGTGCGTTTGGTCCGGTTTTTCGCTAGGGGGGATTTACGGCTCACAGTTCATGAAGGGACAGTTCAACCTGACAATGTCCTTATTCGGAATCCCTTTCGTTCTGGGCACATTGCTCTTCGGGAGCATCGCGCTAATGACAGTATGCGGCAAGGTAGTGGTCCGTGTGGATGGTGACAACGGCACTGTTTTCACGGGGGTCGGCCCCATTGGTTGGCGCCGCCGTTTGAACTGGCGCGGGGTTTCATCTGTTCGTTGCACAGAGAGCTACGGGAAGCGCGGCGCGGTTGCCAAACAGATCACCTTGGAAGGCGAAACGCCCCTGTCATTTGCCTCCGGTGTAAAGGAGGAGCGGCTCAATTTCATGCTGGCCGTGCTTCGCAGAAAATGCCAGGAGTCGCGGCATTGATCCGTGCCCCTCAGTTCCTGTTCAACGCCCGGTTGAAATCCTGAATAATATCGGCTGAATCTTCGATTCCTGCTGAGACCCGCACCAGGCCATCACTGATGCCCGCACGGCGGCGTTCCTCGGGAGACAGCGTGCGATGCGAGGTGCGGCTCGGGACGCAGATCAGGCTTTCCACACCGCCCAGGCTCAAGGCTGGCATAACGATCTGCAACCGGCTCAGCAATGGATCGATCATCGCCGGATCGCGCAGTTCGAAAGAGAGCATTCCGCCGAATCCGCGCATCTGTTGCGCGGCAGCCTGATGGCTTTCATGTGACGCGAGCCCCGGATAGTTGACCTTGGAGACAGCAGGGTGTGATTCGAGGAATCGGGCGAGGACCATCGCGTTCTCGTTATGTCGTGGCATTCTCAGCGCCAGAGTCTTCAGACCCCGTTCAAGCTGTGAGCAGGAATGCGCATCCAACATTCCACCCAGAGTTACCGCTGAATCCCTCACCCGCCGCACAATCTCAGCCGAAGAAACCACAACGCCCGCATTCACATCGCTATGGCCGTTGAGATATTTGGTGGCACTATGAATCACAGCATCTATCCCCAGGGTGATCGGGTTCTGGTTTATGGGTGTGGCAAACGTATTGTCGATGACAGTAAGCACACCGTGTTTCTTACCCAGTTCAGCTACGGATCTCAGGTCCAGGCAGCGGAGCAGCGGGTTGGATGGTGATTCCACATAAATGAGCCTGGTCTCGGGTCGAATGGCTGAATGAAAATCGTCAACGTCTGCCGCCCAGGATACCTGTACGTTCATCCTATGCAGTTCCCGGGTGATTAACTGCACCGTGCCTCCGTAAAGATCGTTCTGGAAAATGGCATGGTCGCCGGGCTTGAGAAATGCCAGAAGCACCGTCGAAATCGCAGCCATTCCGGAACCAAATACGACGGCATCCTCGCCTTTTTCGAGGGCTGCCAGCTTCCGGCAGATCACTTGCTGATTTGGTGTGTTGAAGTAACGAGGATAGAAGTTCTCTCCAGCCGAGTTCGGAAAGGCAAAAGCGGTTGAATTGAAAATCGGAGTGCACGCTCCTCTGGTGGCCGCGTCAATATAGGTACCGGCATGGATGCAAAGAGTCGATAGTCCAAGGGTTGAGGGATCAGCCTTCATTTAGCGAGTTGCTTGGGAGTGGAATGTTTGTGAGATAGCGTGGACTGTTCTACAAGAAAATCACGAAGGACAACGGCCTGGTTATGAGCCTCGTCGTGTGCGGAATAGACAAGTGTCACCGGACCTTTGGCAACGGCTTCGAGCAGAGGTTTCAACGCCTCTTGGTTTTTTCGCAGCTCTTCCCGGTACTGGCTTCGGAATCCGTCCCATCTCTCCGGATCGTGCCGGAACCATTTGCGCAGCGTCTGACTCGGCGCAACGTCTCTTAGCCACCCGTCGAGCGCCAGATCCTGCTTCTTCAGCCCGCGGGGCCAAAGCCGGTCCACGAGGTAGCGCAGGCCGTCCTTCCTTGAAGGAGGTTCATACGCGCGTTTGATGCGGGGTTCGTTGCTCATCTCGGCGGTGGAAATCAACGGCACGCCAATGAATATGCTGGAGCGATAACCGGAAAATCCCGGCGTCAACGTGCGTCACTGTCCACTCGTTCGCAAGGAGAGATCGCCTGAGTTGTTAGCTTCGCTTCCCGGTGGAGGCTTTGTTCCTGGCACCAAAGCTTCCAGAGCCTTTACGGTTCCCTCGATGTCCTGCCCCAACCCGGCAAGCTGGTGGACGATCTCGCCATTCTGATTCAATACCGTAATGAGATTCGAGTGGCTGAACTGTCCGCTGGCTTCTTCTTTATACTTCACACCCAGCAAGACGGCCAATTCCTGGATATCATCGGGTTCGCCATGAAGAAATGTCCAGCGATCTGCCGGCAAGTGGCGAATTTCACGGTAAGCAGCCAATGCCTCAGGGGTGTCGCGGCGCGGGTCGATCGTCACCAACGTGAACCTGACCAGCGCCCGTGTTTTCGGCTTCAGCGCGGCTTCAATTCGTTGCAGGTCCTGCACGAGCATTGGGCATGCTGATTGGCAGCTCGCAAAGAACATTAAGATCACCTGCGGGCGTCCTCTCAGATCTGCCAGACAGACCTTTCTTCCGGCGTCCGTGGTCCATTTGGATTCGGCGTTGTACAGGGACTTATCGCTTAACGGGAGTTCGGCAGGGACGGGTTTGCTGCAGCAGGATGGTGTGGCGGGTGTTTCGCACAAGGCTGCGCGAGCCGGGAGCATAAGGAATGTCGCAGCGAGGGCACAGGGACGTAAAACCGTGGAGAGGATGTTCATAGGTCTTCTGCGCAGCGAAAGCCCAAGTGGTTTACGCAGTATTCAGCTTTAAGGCTGCTTCGAAAGGCGTAACGCATGAAAGCCGGATAATTCTCAAGGTTGGTTACCCCTTGCGAACCGGTTCCGCAGAACCGTTGCAGGTCGGGGAGGCCGTCGTTTCGTGCGTCTCCTGAAACCATTACCGAGTTGAAATCAGCCACCCATTCCCATACCAGACCATGCAAATCATGAATGCCCCAGTAGTTGGGGGATCCGGCACCTACGGGCCGGAGTGTTTGGCCACCTGGAACGGAATACCAGGCAAGGATTTGGCGGGTAAATTCCGGGTCGCCGTTGCCATCGGGCCGGGTGGAGCTGGCTGAAGCTGCAAACTCCCATTCCACAATCGTAGGCAGCCGTTTCCCAGTTGATTTAGCGTATGCCTTCGCAGCGAACCAGGAAACGAAGGTAACCGGTGCTGAGGGCAAGGCGTTAGTGCCGGGGTCCAGGTCTTCCGACCAGTTCTTTAAATAGGATGCATCCGCGAAAAGACGCTTCACCTGCGACCGACGCCATTGAGGGTGAGCCCGGACAAAGGAAAGAAAGTCCTCGTTTGTGACTGGCAGTTTGTCGAGGTAAAACGGTTTAACAGGGATTTCGTTGGAGCTGGACTGAGCCCGGTAAAAGGGCCGAAATAGGCCATTGCTAATTCGCACCATGCCGGGCGGTGCAAGCTCCTCGCCCATGCAAACGGCTGCGAAGAGCGCGAGCACTGTGATTAGGCAGCAGTATTTCATGCTTTCAATGCTGCATAACTCAATCAAAGGCCTACTCGTATTCACTCTTCTGCGGCGGGGGTGTTCCTTGTTGGCGGACCCGTGCCACCTCATCTGTGGACACAGCATCGCCGGAGTTCCCCCAGCTATTCCGAACATAAGTGAGGACATCAGCGATTTGCTCATCGGTCATGTAATTCATGGGAACCATTGTTCCGTTGTAGGTTTGCCCGTTGACGACGATGGGCCCGCTCCGTCCATTCAGCACACCACGTATGTAGTCCTCTTTGGTTAAAGTCGAAAGAAAGTCGGATTTTGCCAGGGGCGGTATTTGTCCATCGACACCCTGTCCTTCTGGCTGGTGACAGACGAAGCAGGTCTGCATGTAAACAGCTTTCCCTTTTTGGATTTGAATTTCTTTCGTCAGGCCGGCGATGCGCGGGTTGCCCTTGATTTCCTGCGCAACTTCCGCCTGCAATGCCGCTACCCGTTTTTCAGCCTCAGAGCCTGCTTCGGCGGCTTTGCCAAGGTACACTGCATCCACTTCTTTCCCGGTATAGACGAGCATGTTCTCGGGACCATCCACTTTCAACATCCCGAGAGCCCCTTTATTAAAGGAGCGGGACAAGGCATGATCAACAAGCACATAGGTGCCAGGCACCTGGACCTGAAATTCCACGATAGTCGCTCCTCCCGGGGGGACAACTGTCGTTTGTACGTTATGTGAAACTTGCGTGCCACCTTCCTGGTAAACGGTATCGAAGATTTCGCCAATCACATGGAAGGACAAGCTGAGGTTCGGGCCCGCGTTCCCCACAAAAAGGCGGATTATATCGCCCACCTTCGCTGTAAGCGCCTTCTCCGCCACCAGGGATCCAACGGCGCCGTTAAACACCACATAGGGAGGCCGCTCGTCCAGCGCCTTGTTCATGTCGTATCCCTGCAATCCCTGGTCCCCGTACTTCCCGGTTGTGTAGAACTCACCCTGCATGACGTAATACTCGTGGTCCACCTTGGATAACCCCTCCTTGGGCTCAACAAGGATTAATCCATACATGCCGTTTCCAACATGCATGCCCACGGGCGCGGTGGCGCAGTGATAAACAAAGAGACCCGGATTCAACGCTTTGAAGGAGAACTGCGAGGAGTGTCCCGGCGCTGTGAATGAGGAGGTCGCTCCGCCGCCTGGGCCAGTCACTGCGTGCAAGTCAATGTTGTGCGGCATTTTGTTATTTTGATGATTGTTCAGGTGGAACTCGATCTCATCGCCCTCTCTCACCCGGATAAAGCTCCCAGGCACATCGCCCCCAAACGTCCAGAAAACATAATCCACACCGTCCGCGAGACGTTTGACCAACTCTCGGACTTCGAGGTTTACGACGATCTTTGCCGGTGTTTTGCGGGTGATTGGGGGCGGCACGGCGGGGGCTTGGGACAGAACGCTTGCCTTATCAGGTAGCGTGTCTTTTTCGACTGCTTTGGCGGTGGAGTTTGTGCTTGCAGGCCCGGCAACCAGCAGTTGAGCAGCCACTAAGAGGGGTGCAAGAGCCAAGGCGCATGGTGATAGTTTGATATCCTTTTTATTCATATGACGTTACGCAGCCCGCGACAGACAAAAGAACGAAATGCCGACCTAATATGCATCACAGGTACATCTTCGTCTCCAGGAAAATGCAACTTGGCCTTAATCAACTCCACCGCTCCTGGTTTTCGGATTTGCCGAACTTCCAATGAACCTATATACCCGTTTCGTGGTTGTCGTAGGACGAATCCCACAGCTAAATGAAAACAACTCATTTGAGTTCAGACGAACTGGGCTGGGACAATTGGTTCGAAGAAAGAACCGGGGAATTGGGGTCAGAAACACTTGCCCGGGTCGCCGCCGTTGATCGATCCCAGCTTCTGCTCATTGATGAGGTCGGACCTTTCCGTGCTGTTCTGGCGGGCTCGTTCTTATATCAGCATTCCGAACCTCATGAATTGCCTTGTGTAGGGGACTGGGTTTGCGTCGAGAAGCAACCTGGTTTGGGCGTGATCCATAAGACATTAGAGCGCAGAACGATCTTACGCAGGAAATCCCCAGGGAAAGGAGTCTCATACCAGATGATCGCGGCGAATCTGGATTATGTGATCATCGTCCAGTCATGCCACTTTGATTTCAACCTGAACCGTTTGGAGCGTTACCTGGTGATGGTGAGGGAAGGCGGAGCAGAGCCGATCATCCTCCTGACTAAAACGGATCTCGTAGATGCTGCCACCCTGCGCGAGCAATTGACACAGATCGAGTCGCTTGGAATTGCTTATCCAACGCTCACCTTGAGCAATATCACCCAGCAAGGCCTGGAGAATCTTAAGAAGCTGCTGGTGGCGGGAAAGACCTATTGCTTTGTAGGATCCTCGGGTGTGGGCAAGAGCACATTAATTAACAGCCTGATTGGTGACGAGCACTTGGAAACCAAGGCCGTTAGCGGCACAGGGGAAGGGCGGCATACCACCGTTCGTAGGGAACTGATTCGGCTGCAGGGGGGCGCGCTCGTTATTGATAACCCTGGCATGCGGGAGTTTGGCATCTTAGGGGCTGAACGCGGTGACCTGGGCAATCCAGAAATAGACGGACTGGCCGCGGCCTGCCGGTATCGTGATTGCAGCCATTCAAACGAACCTGGCTGTGCGGTGCTGGAGGCCCTGAACTCCGGCGTTTTGAGTCAAAACCAGTGGGACAACTATCTGAAAATGAAACAGGAGGCCGAATACAATGAGATGTCCTACGCCCAAAAACGCAAGAAAGACCGCGATTTCGGCCGCTTCATAAAGTCTGTGAAGAAAGATCTGCTGGAAGAATAGCGGCCGGTGGACACATTGGACACATCCATCCAATGTCTGAAAGGTGGCGCTCAGACGCGCGTACCCCATGCTACGGGGTCAGTCCTATAATCTTAGCGCAACGATGAATTCGGCGGTCATGCCAACTTTATAGGACTGACCCCTTACGCGATGCCGTAAAATCTTGATTCCGTGACTCGATCGGAAACACTGGAGAGGAATCTCGATATGAAACTCACGAGCTCGATCCGTGCATTGGCTTTCCTGACCGCGGTAGTCTTGCACCTTTCCTCATCCCAGGTGCCCGGGGCTGATAGCCAATCCCGCCACACGTTTTCAATCGGCACCAAAGACTTTTTATTGGATGGCAAACCCTTTCAGATCCGTTGCGGCGAGATACACGCTGCGCGCGTGCCGAAGGAATACTGGCGCCATCGTCTGCAGATGGCGAAGGCGATGGGCCTGAATACGGTTTGCGCGTACCTTTTTTGGAATCTACACGAGCCAATCCCCGGCCAATTCGTTTGGACTGGCCAAGCGGATGATGCGGAGTTCTGCCGCATTGCCCAGGAGGAGGGGTTATGGGTCATTCTGCGGCCTGGTCCGTATGCATGCGCTGAATGGGAGATGGGCGGCCTTCCATGGTGGCTCCTCAAACATGAAGATATTCAACTCCGCTCGGTGGATCCAAGATTCGTCAACGCTGCCCGATCCTACCTAAAAGAAGTGGGGCGTGTCCTTGGCCCGCTGCAAGTAACCAAAGGAGGACCGATCATTCTGGCGCAGGTCGAGAACGAGTATGGTTTTTTCGGTAAAGACCCTGCCTATATGGAAGCGATCCGCACGGCACTGAAAGACGCTGGTTTCGAGGTGCCCCTGTTTGCCTGCAACCCGCCCGATCTGATGCAAAACGGCCTTATCCCAGACCTGTTCCAAGCGGGCAATTTCGGTTCGGATGTGGAAAAGAACTTTGCCAAGGTTCGCAAAGTTCAAAAGGATGGTCCGCTGATTTGCAGTGAGTTTTATCCCGGCTGGTTCGATACCTGGGGGCAACCCCACCACCTGGGCAAGCCGGAGAATTACCTGCCCAACCTGAAAATCATGCTCGAAATAGGCGCATCGTTCAGCATCTACATGGCTCATGGCGGCACCACCTTTGGCCTATGGTCCGGCTGCGACCGGCCGTTCAAGCCGGATACCTCCAGCTACGATTATGACGCGCCGATCAGCGAGGCGGGCTGGACGACCCCGAAGTTCTTCGCAACGCGCGAATTGTTCTCGAAGCATCTGCTGCCGGGGGAGACATTGCCAGAACCGCCGGATGCCAATCCGGTAATCGAGTTCGCTCCAGTAACCCTGGTGAAAGCCGCTCCAATTTTCGACAACCTTCCCGCTGCGGTCCGGGATTCGATACCGCGGAGCATGGAGGCGTATGACCAGGGCTATGGTTCTATCCTCTATCGTACAACCATCCCAGAAGGGCCGACGGCAACATTGGAAGCGGCGGCCATTCACGATTTTGGCTACGTGTTCTTGGACGGCAAACGTGTGGGATTCCTGGATCGCCGCAGCACGAACGCAAGGCTCACGCTGCCCGCACGATCAGGGGCGACCCGTCTGGATATCCTGGTTGAGCCCACAGGACGCATCAATTTCGGGCCAGAAATGGCCGATCGAAAAGGGCTCATCGCCCCAGTAACCCTCGCTGGAAAAACGCTCCTGGATTGGCACGTGTACAAATTGCCTTTGGATCAGCACATGCTGAAAGGTTTGAAATACTCGAAGAGCAAGCCGTCTTCCGACTCCCCCTCTTTTTGCCGTGGCACCTTCACGCTGAAAAAACCGGGCGACACCTTCCTGGACTTGCGCACATGGGGAAAAGGTGTTGTGTGGGTGAACGGACATTGTCTCGGGCGCTTCTGGAATATCGGACCGACCCAGACCGCTTATGCCCCGGGATGCTGGGTGCGGAAAGGTAAGAACGACATTGTCATTCTTGATTATCTGGGTGCAGAAGCCCAAGCAGTTGCGGGGCTTTCAAAGCCTATCCTCGATGAATTGCATCCCGAGAAGGACTTCTCTCAGGCCCGCCGCCCGCAAGTGAAGTTAAACCTGAACTCCGTTTCTCCAGTTCACAGCAGCAGCTTTGCCCCAAGCGGTGATACCCAAGAGATCAAGCTTTCTGGGCCAGTCTCAGGCAGGTTCTTCGCTCTCCAAAGCCTCAATGCGCACGATGACAAACCATACGCGGCAACCGCAGAACTCGATCTGCTCGACGCAAACGGGAATCCCATTTCCCATAACGGCTGGACCATCGCTTACGTCGACAGTGAAGAACGCAACGGCGAAGATGGCGCTGCTGAAAACGCGATAGACGGACAGACGGCGAACCACTGGCACACCCAATGGAAGGATCAGTCTCCAGGGCATCCCCATTCACTGATTCTGAACCTGGGCAAATCGGAGACGATTTCCGGGTTCCGTTATGTGCCGCGGCAGGGCCAGGGCGGCGGCCGGATTAAGGATTACCGGATCTACGTAGGTGACAGCCTGATCGCTCAGTGATGGATGGCAGGCTGCGGGGATGGGCGAGCCTTTGAATCATCGCCCGCCTTCCCTGCGGATGCGCCCTCGCGGCTGAACTGTCTGATGCGGACCACTTCATCCTCTGGTATTCCCAGAGACAGAAGAAACTCTTGATGGCCATCAGGAGATCGGCTCTCAAACTCAGCATGCCAGCGGAGCATGGCTGCTTGATCCATGCCAGCGGCCTTCAGCATATCGATCCACATCTGTTTATCCACGCAGGCGGGCCGCTTTCCCGAGGCGATTTTCCCCAGCATGCCAGCAAGCAGACGTTGCTGATTCTTCAAATGAACAATGCTTTCGGCCGTCTCTTGCATCTGCTGTTCCAGCAGCTTTGTTCCAGGCTTGCCCCCGGATCGGAGCACCGAGCGAATCGCTTTCAGGCCCAGTCCGGCTTCTCGAAAATGGCCGATGCGCTCCAGGCACCGGAGATCCTTATCGGAATAGAGGCGATATCCCGAGGCGGATCGGCCGGACGGACGGAGTAAGCCGATACGGTCATAGTAGAGGAGCGTGCTGCGCGACAGGCCGCATGCACGGGCGATTTGCGAAATGGAATACTGTTTCATATTGCCGAGGGGTGTGGCGGACTGGCCGCCACACCTTGTTACATATCTTTACCGGCTCTGCGTCCGGATTCGATCAATTTCCTCAGACTTCAGCCCGAGCCATTCCAGGAAGCTCTGATGATCGGCAGGATGGCGAGCTTCAAAGAGCTTGTGCCATTTGAGCATTTGCGCCTGGTCCAATCCGATTTCACGGAACATGGCAATCCAATCGTTTACAGTGATCTTCTTATTCATAGGTTACTTGTGTTTCTGTGTTTTTCCGACATGTCATGGCCACTGACGAGGAGCACGCTAAAGTGTGAACCGATAGACGGGTCAACAGGGAAGAACAGAAAATGCTAAACAAGGATTGACGCGTTGAACCATCCGTCCACAAGGCCTGCCCTTCCCCTGCCCTTACCGAAAAGATGGTTGCGTAGCTGGCAAGGCATGCGGGTGAACAGCCTGCCGATACACCTGCAGTACGGCACGGGCATTCGCATCCCAAGCGAATCGGCCCGCGTTGGCTAACCCACGCTGCACAAGCTCAAGGCGATAGGTTTCCTCTGCCGCGACCCGCTGCAGTTTGCAGGCAAGATCAGCCACGTCCTCGGGATCGACGATGGCGGCTGCATCTCCAACGACCTCTTTCAAAGCGCCACGTGTGGAACAAATCACAGGACACCCACAAGCCATTGCTTCGACCGGAGGCAGACCGAACCCTTCGAAAAGAGAAGGATAAACGAAGGCATCCGCCGCACGGTAGAGATTCGGAAGGTCAGAATCGTCAACGAAACCCAGAAAGCGAATGTCACTGGACACAGCAGAGAGGCTCGCGGCAGTGTGAACGGCCTCCGATCCATGCCAATCACTTCCCCCCAGAACGAGCAGCCAGGGAGATCGGGTTTCTAATTTGAATCGTGTGAACGCATCGATCAGCCGCAAATGATTTTTGGCTGGGTGCTCGAGTCGGGAAACATAGAGAAAGAAAGGCTCGCGTAAACTCCAACGATCACCCACCAGCATCCGGGCGCTGGCGTTATTTCCCGGACAAAATCGTGAGTGATCGATACCGTTCAGAATGATGTGCTGCCTGGCACGTGGGATGCCAAAGAATCGTTCGATATCAGCAGAGGTGTTGCTGCTTATGGCGATAATACGGTCCTGCCGTTGAGCAAGACGACGCACAACAACTCTTCCATAAAACATACGGGCCGGGTCGTACTTCCCCTTCACGTGAAACGGCGCAAGGTCATGAATAGTGGAAACCAAAGCGCAGGGCTTGCTCCAAAGCAGCCGCCGATAGCTGGGCACATGAAGCACATCCAGCTTGAGTTGGCGGGCGACGGCCGGCAGCCGTGTTTGGTGCCAGAGGATATTCTTAACAGCCGAGCGACAACCTTCCGGCACAGGGATCAGCCTGGCGCGACCTTCCACGAATCCAAAGAGCGGGAGATCCTCCTGCAAAACAAAAAGGGTGAGTCGATGGTTCCCAGGTTCCGCAAGTAATGCCCGCACAAGCGCGAACACATATTGGGCCACGCCCGATTTGCCGCGCTGAATCATGGTGGTCGAAAGCCCTATATTCATCCTCGCATTCCCGTCGGGATAGCATCGAGGAACTAAGGCGGAAAAGGCATCGGGTTTTATACCCACGCCGTGTGCCGGAGCCATAGCTGGAGGAAGGGTTGCCAGCGGAAACCAAACCAGAGAACATTGGCATATGCGAGATCTGCGGAGCACCAAGGCTATGTGGGCGAAAGGAATCATGTTTTTGCTCATCGGACTGACTTCTGCGGTCCTGCTGTGGTGTGAGGCTGGGGATCTGAAAACGGCTGTGCTGCTTGCACTCACCATCTGGGGCTTCTGCCGCGCCTACTACTTTGCGTTTTATGTCATCGAGAAGTATGTGGACCCTCAGTTCAAATTCGCGGGGTTGGGAGCGTTTATCATGTATGCGCTCAGAAGAAGGAAGAACTGAGCCGGAACAAACCGAGGAGAATTGAACAGGACGGGAACCTCAAAAACGGAGAAGCATGTCCTGAATTGGATTTGTTAGTGCCGCCCTACCCACGGACATGGACACGGACATGGACACGGACAGACACGGACGTCCTCCGCCACAGTTCCACAGGCCCACCGACGCACCGTCCACTGTTCTCCTCCGCGTGAACTCCTTTTTCCCGCGCGCGAGGACGCCTCAATTCTCCACGCCCTCAATTCTCCAGTTGCGCACGACCTCGATACGAAATAGGTTCAGCCACCATGCAGCTAACCCGATGAAAATCGCCACTTTTAACGTAAACAGCATCCGTTCCCGGCTGCCGAACTTGCTGACGTGGCTTGCGCGTGAAAAGCCTGACATCGCATGCCTGCAGGAACTAAAGGCTACCGATGATCAGTTTCCGGCGCTCGCGATTCAGGCTGCGGGTTACGGTGCAGTGTGGCACGGGCAGAAAGCTTGGAACGGTGTGGCCATTCTTTCACGTGGGACACAACCTGTCGAAATCCGCCGCGGTTTGCCCGGTGGTGACGAGGACACACATAGCAGGTATATCGAAGCTACCGCGCACGGAATTCAGGTTGGGTGTTTGTACCTTCCAAACGGCAATCCGCAACCAGGCCCGAAGTTCGACTACAAGCTCGCCTGGTTTGAACGGCTGATCCAGCACGCAGAACCTCTCTGCCGGGCCGATCAGCCAGTCATTCTGACTGGTGATTACAATGTCATCCCCACCGATAATGACATTTATGATCCCCGTTCCTGGCGCAAAGACGCGCTGCTGCAACCCGAGACCCGTGCCTGCTATACACGGTTGCTTGAGCAAGGCTGGACAGATGCGCTCCGGACACTTTTTCCCGATCAGCGAATTTACACCTTCTGGGATTATTTCAGGCAGCATTGGGAAAAGAACTCTGGCATGCGCATCGACCACCTTCTGCTTAATCCCGCGTTACGTCCTCGCTTGGTGGAAGCTGGAGTTGACCGTTGGGTGCGCGGTGAAACTGGCGCGAGCGACCACGCCCCCACGTGGGTCCGGCTGGCCTGAAGTACCACAGGGCGATTAATCCGAAAACAAAGTCATCTTTTAATGCTGCATAGTCGCTGCCTATACCTTCTATAGGCAGCAAGTCTTTCACTTTCTTTTCAGGGAGAACCATCGTCTTCGAGACAAGGAGCCGGTTCGGAACAACTCAAAGCAAAAGGAAATTATGTTTCTAAGAATTGATCGATTGCCGGTAGAACTACCGGTTTCCCCCAAGATAGACCCGGTAGCGGCCCGAAACGTGCAGGAACTCCTCGGTGGGCGTTTTGGCGAAATGTCCACACTGATGAACTACACCTACCAGTCCTTCAACATGCGGGGTCGAGACAAAATCCGTCCCTATTACTCACTAATCTCCAACATTGCAGCGGAAGAGGGCGGGCACATTGAGATCGTCAGTGCTGCGATCAACTCCTGTTTAAACGGCCCTCGAACGGATTTCGATGACACCGAGCCTTCGGATTCCCCCTTCAAAGACCTTCCCGGTGGCGCGTTCGGAGGACATTATATCGCGTCGGCTCAGACAGCTCTGCCAGTCGATTCACGCGGAATGCCATGGACAGGCGATTATGTGTTCTCGTCCGGCAATTTGATCCTGGATTTGTTGCACAACTTCTTTCTCGAAAACGGCGCGCGCACGCAGAAGCTGCGGGTGTATCAAATGACGGAAAACCCGGCCGCGCGAATGATGCTCGGTTACCTATTCGTCCGAGGCGGTGTGCACGCATTAGCCTATGCGAAAGCCCTTGAGTCATTAACCGGAGTGGATATGAAAAAGATGCTGCCCATTCCAAACATTGGCAATGCGACTTTCCCCGAGGCGCGCCGTTTTATGGAGAAAGGGAGCCACATGCAGCTCTACCGCTTCTCCCCCAATGATTACAAGGAAGCCTCGACAATCTGGAGCGGCACCGCGCCTGACGAATACATCGAAGGACTGGGAGGCAAAACGGAGTTGGAGTTCGTGGATGCGCCGCCCGAGGGCGGTAATCTTGCCAACCTGGCGGGGATAGCCTCTAGTTTCGCTCCCAACTATGCTCCTGAAGAAATCATGGAAATCGCGAACCAGCTCTACAAAAAAGCCAAGAACCGCTAAGTCGAATCCGGTTCTCCGAGGAACGCGCTCATTCCACTGGGCGCGTTCTTCCTTTATGGGTCAAGGAGTAATCACTTTTGGCACCTGGCGATATCGCAAGAACAAGAGTGTCAGAAAGGTCGCCCCAAGGATAGTTGCTGTGTGTTGCAGATCGGGAACAGCTATTGGATCTGCTCCCGAGGGAATGTTCATGTGAAGTCCTGCAACGAGCAACCCCGATGGATTCGGCTGAATTTGACCGTTGAAAAGCCCGGCGTTGTTTACCCTGAATTCTAGCGTGTTTAGACCTTCAACAAAGCCAGTCCCGATTGAAAAAGAATCCAGGTTATAGAAACCCAACTCCCCCTTGCTGAATCCGGTGTGCGTCCCGTTTAACCAAATCTCTGCAGAATTGTCGGTTGCCCAGGAGCCTGTTAGCTGGAGCCCCGATGTGGCGACACCACTCAAATCCAGGGTCATTGAGAGTTTATAGTAGTAGTCTCCGACCGGGTCTAGATGCAGCGGATCGTTGACGACGGCACATCCGATCCAGGCTGAGCCCGCTGGTGCATAGGCCCAAATCGGATTTCGGGCAACGACCCGGGCTCCACTGGCAACACCTGAGAGGACGTAATGCGAATCGGCTTGGCCGATCGCCAGAACATTCCCACTTGCATCCACTCCTGTGTTGAAGAGGCCTGAAATTGAGGCGGCCTTTAGATCAAGGGCTAACATGGATACGAAACAAAGGATAGCTGCGTTAACGCGGAGCGGTTTCATAGGAGAATAAGGTATTTGAGGTGACTATGAATCGTTCGGCTGTTCAGTCAAGCACTTACTCACCCACCTTATATGAAGGCCGCGTCGATTCCGAGGGAGACCTCTTGGCGCGCTCGTCATAAAGTTATGCCGGAGAGGGATTACTGATTATTTGACAAAGTGGATCGAGTTACCCACTCTTGACCCAGAACTCGAAAGCATCCAGATCAATAGTAACCTCAAACTGTCATCCTAAATGAGGAGACCGCCAGCAGCGCCGGAATCACATCGTCTTCAGCTCGTACCCGCGGGATTGCAGCACCTGCTTGATCGCGGCCCATTGTTCCCGAGTGAAGCCAGTGCTCTCCAACCGGAGCGGGTCTCTTGTGCTCCGGCATTGCAGCGTCAACAAAGCGTCCCCGACCAGCGTGATTTCCGATAGTTCAGTCCAAGGCAGGACCTCTCTGCGTTGTTTGGATTCTACCGTAAGGGCACCTTTGTCCACGATCAGGGTTTGGCAACCACGCCACACACAGCGCAGCCAAAAGCCAGCTAACAAAACACCAAAGAGCCCGACACAGACGCAGACAAATCGGAGTCCGTTTCGATGGTCGGGGAATCGGACGACATCCATCACCGCGCCAAAAACAGCGGCGAATGCAGATATCGCAATCATCTGCCCCCAGGCAGAATGCAGATTGGGTTCAAACCGTCGAGGGCCTCCGCAGGGGGTGCTTTGGGTGTTCATGATTTATTCATTGCACCCGTAGCAGTATGGATGCCGAACTCATAAACATTTGAAACTAGACGGCAGGTTCCGAGGAACCCGGAAAGATTGTCCGGCTACGAGACAGAAGTTGCCCAGATTCCAACAGTAAATGCCTGACAGATAGAAATGCCCACCGCTGATGACGAAACGGGGGCTGAGGGCGTCAATTGACATCAGCCCTGCCGGAAGCGACCCGCTCTTGCTGCTCTACAGACAAAAAACCCGCCGGTGAAGGCGGGTTTGAAATTCTCGTTGTAGGAAACGATTAGGCCTGATTGGCGCTGCCGAGCACGTTAACGATCTTGTGCTTGTACAGAGCCTTGAGCTGGTCACGGGCCGGCCCGAGATACTTGCGGGGATCGAACTCTGCCGGGTTCTCAGTGAACACGCGGCGAATGGCAGCGGTCATGGCGATACGGCCATCGCTGTCGATGTTGATCTTGCACACAGCCGACTTGGCGGCGCGGCGCAGTTGCTCCTCGGGGATGCCCACCGCGTCCTTGAGCTTGCCACCGAAGGAATTGACGGTCTTAACGAGTTCCACGGGCACAGAGGAGGCACCGTGCAGGACGATCGGGAATCCGGGAATGCGTTTTTCGATTTCTTCCAGAATCTCGAACTTCAACGGGGGCGGAACGAGCACGCCGTCCGCATTGCGGGTGCATTGCTCGGGCTTGAACTTGTTGGCGCCATGAGAGGTGCCGATTGAGATCGCCAGAGAATCGACGTTGGTCTTTTTGACGAAATCTTCGACTTCTTCCGGACGGGTATAGGAGGAGTGCTCAGCAACCACCTCGTCTTCAATGCCGGCCAGAACACCGAGCTCACCTTCAACCGAGACGTCGTACTTGTGAGCGTAATCAACGACTTGGCGGGTCAGTTCCACGTTCTTCTCATACGAGTGATGAGATCCGTCGATCATCACGGAGGAGAAACCGAAATCAATGCAGGACTTGCACAGCTCAAACGTATCGCCGTGATCGAGGTGCAGCACGATCGGAACGGCAAAGCCGAGTTCCTTGGCGTATTCCACCGCGCCTTGAGCCATGTAACGAAGCAGGGTCTGATTGGCATACTTCCGCGCGCCGCTCGAAACCTGGAGAATCACCGGGGATTTGGTCTCCACACAGGCGCCGATAATCGCCTGCAACTGTTCCATGTTGTTGAAGTTGAAAGCGGGAATCGCGTATCCGCCCTTAACCGCCTTTTGGAATAACTCTTTAGAGTTTACTAAGCCGAGTTCTTTGTAATGAATCATATAGCAATTTCAAATTTGGCGCTGCTTCGGGGCAAATCGTAGCCGATGCCGGCCAAGTAGGTCTATGATACTGGCATCATACCCCCTTTTGCAATAACAACCGACATAACAACCCATCCAAACAACCCGCACATCAGGCATCGATCAGCCGCGTTCCATCTCACTGATTAGCAGCCATCTGCAATGCTTTCAGCACTTTTCCCGCAGGTTCGGCAAACCGAAAATCGGCCAGATCGGAGATCATGGTCTCCTCAGGATTGATTTCGATAACCGGGATTCCCCGCTCCACGGCTGTGGTAATGGGCTGAATCACATACTGGAAGAGGCTGGTTGTTCCCACTGAAAATACCAAGTCAAAGCCAGCCAACTGCTCGTGTTGAAGCGAGAAAAGCGCCTGCTCTGGAATCGCCTCCTCGTACAACACGATATCGGGCCGCAGCACCTCGCCGCACTTGGGACAGGGCGGGAGCGCCGGCCAACCCTCAAAGGTTGAAATCTCTTTCTTGTGCTCGCATGCGGTGCAGATTATCCGCAGCAAATCGCCATGCAATTCCACGACATGCTGCGAACCCGCCCGTTGATGCAGACCATCTATGTTCTGGGTAGCCACGCAGACATACCGGTTCTCAGATTGCAGGGCGGCGATTGCCTTGTGCGCTGCATTCGGTTGTTTGCCACGAAACGCCTCCTCCAGCTTGAAGAAATACTTCCAAGACAACGCCGGGTCATGAAGGAACGTTCTCCGGGAGAGGACTTCCTCAAAAGGAATGCCTTCCTCGGTCCGGCCATCTTCGAATGCCGCAGAGACGCCCCGGAAGGTCGGAATGCCCGACTCTGCCGAAACACCAGCGCCTGTGATGAAGAGCACCCGCGTAGCATGCTTCAACAGATGGCCAACTTCCTCAATGCGATCGTTCATTCTACGGCAATCAGGCGCTTAACTAATCGAGACCGAACTCGATTTAAATGAAGCCGCTGCGGGACGACCGCTAGACTTTGCTTGCATCCCAATCGACTTCACGTGCTCAATTTAATGGGATTCTGGCCCATGAAAAGCACCAATAGGCCCGATGCGCCTTAAGGAAAGGCCAGACGGAAGAAGCCATTGGTTAACGAATCTCTGCGAATAACGAACCGATTGGTGGCTGCCGATACTGGAACGTCAATCCACTCGGCAGTGATACCTCGAAAACTGTTTGTCTGCATTTGGAGCTGCCAGCCTATGTGGCTTTCGGGCCAGCTAATAATAAAACCCTCCGGATCGGCGACCAAGCTAAACGACAACGTAACGGCCTCTGTGCTTACTGACGGAGTAACGCGAAGGCAACCGTCTATCGCGAGGCTATTTGACCAGGTTAAGCCATGTTCGAGAAGCGGAAGTCGCACCTGCATCTCCCCCGTCGGCGGTGTGCTGAATAGCCTGAACACATCACCGCGCTGCAGAGCAGTCCCACGATTTGTCACCACCAGGACCGCGTTTGAACAATCGATGACGGACGCCGATAAGCAATCGCAAGCCGATGGGTTTGCATTGTCCAACTCCATAATGACTGAGCCCGACAGATTGACCATGCCGGAGATCAGCAATGTGCCCACAGGGTTCCCCGGTTCAACACTCGAACCCGGCAGAGCCTGCACATTCCCTTGAATCATTCCTTCGCCCGCAAGGATCTGTCCTCTGCTTAAAGTGAGTTGCTGATCGAAATGGCGGCTCACGTTCAGCACCGCGCCGCTGCTGATTACAATGAGGCGGCTGCCAGGCAGGCACCCTTGATTGACCAGCGACACCTCCCCTGCTTCGACCAGGGTTTCACCGGTATAAGTGTTCGTGGCGGAAAGCACCTGGCTGCCAGTGCCCGTTTTCCGAACACTCAGGATTCCGCGGCCGGCCTGGATTGACCCCGCAAAATCGCCATTTGCATTCCCGTTGCCGAAAGTGAGCACGCTGGCTTTCGGCTCGAGGTTGTTCAAGATCACACCTCCTGTGCCAAACAGGCCTCCGATGTCCTGACTCGTGCCGTTTAGATCGAGAGTGCCGTATCCGCGGGAATTGGTATTCAGAATCGAGAAGGAGCCGGTTGCAGCACCAAGAGTCGCGGCATTTGTCAGCTTGAGCGTCATTGCAGCATCAATGATCGTGCCGCCTTGATAGCTGTTGCTGGCCGTAAGCATCATGGTGCCACCAACAGCCGTATTGCCGGGCGCAGTGCCCACCTTGAGATGTCCAGGCCCACTAATCGGTGCCTTGATCATCAGAGGAGCGTTTGCTTGCGGATCAAACCCACCCCCTTTTTCATCCAGGTTGATAGAGCCTGCCACCGTGGCCTGTCCCCCAATCCAAAGACCGATCCAACCACCATCCAGAGTCAGGCCGTTAACAGGGTCAGCTCCGATGGTGGTAGTGCCACTGGTCTTCAATGCCAGAACCGCGCCGTCTCTCAACGCCAGACTGCCGCCGGCAAATGTGTGGCTCCCCGATGTGGGAGTGCGGATGACCAGTCCCTCCGCTTCATAGTGGTTGGTTGCACGAGGCGCGCTACCGCTGCTCCAATGTCCCGAAGCGTTGAAGCTGCTCGTATTGGGCGAGTCAGAAGCCAGTAATCTGACCAAACCTGAATACTCGACCCAAACGCTGGCCTCGGACGAAAGAACACTCTCTCCCACAGCACTGACGGATTTCACCACGTAATAGTAAGTTTTCCCTCCCGTGATTGAGGGATCGACATACGTTGTGTTCGTGATCCCGCTAGCCGTGATCACATACGGACCGCCACTCGTGGCAGCGCGCATTACTGTGTAGCTGGCCGCACCTGCCGAAGCATTCCATTGCAGGTTGATCACGCCTTCCCCTGCCGTTGCTGTAAGAAGTGCAGGAGGGGGCTGAGTCAGGCTCACGGTCAGCACACCGGTGCCGCTGAAGAACTCATCTGCATGATGAATGGCTGTGCTGCCCGAAGAACCCCAAGTACCAGCGGATTGGACTACCCCATCCAACACCAGGTAACGGGTCGTTTGAGTTGCTCCCGAGCCGAGTTCGACCTTCCCGCCAGTCTGCACCTTAACGCTTGAGACCGAGTTGAGCACAGGCAGAGAAGTGAAGATCCTGCAAACGGCAGCCGGGGCGACGGATAGACTTTCGCTCCGGCCGGAACTGGCGTTGGTAAAGACGAGAGTTCCTCCAGAGACAACCGTTGGCCCTGTGTATGTGTTTTGCCCGGCAAAAACCAGTTCTCCCGGGCCAGTCTTGCTGAAAGAAAGAACTCCTGCGCCGTTCCCAACGACACCGCGAAAAACAGTATTGAATCCACTTTTGAACCCAGCAGTCAGCGTATTCGTTGTGCCTGTTTTGTTGTTCAGGATTACCCCGCCCGCACCAGAGAGGATGCCTACTGTGAGGTGAGTTCCGTTAAGGTTCAGGGTGCCAAAGCCCCTGCCAACGGTGTTGGCAAAGTCCAGCGGACCGGATGGATCACCCAAGGTGCCGCTGCCACTGAGTTGCACGGTATGGGGCGCATCAATAACCGTTCCACCTCGATAAGTGTTGGCGCCAGAGAGGGTCACTGTCCCTCCAACCGGCGAGCTGCCTGTGGCCCCTATTCGCAAACCGCCTGCGCCTCCGATCAGGCATGGAAGGTTGAAAGTGTTTCCCTGCGGATCAATCTTTGCACCACCCGCACGAACAGTCATTCTCCCAGCGAGATATGCGCTGTTCCCTGACCAGTTTCCTATCTCCCCCCCATCCAGAATTAGATCCGTGCCGATGGAAATATAACGGGTTCCGAAAGTGTTCTTGAACACCAGCGATCCGCCATTCGATAGAGTGAGGGAGCTCCCGGCGAAACTGTGATGCAGATTATCTTGAGGCGTGCGCAAGGTTCGCCCGCCGGAAACAACATAGTGATTCCGCCAGCCAGGGGCCACACCATCCGCCCAGTTCAGCCCGCTTTCAAAACTGCTGGTGTTGGAACCATCCGACGCGGATAAGAAAACGGCGTCCCCTGAAGGGTCTTGAGTGGGCGGCAGCAGATTCACGATCAAAACCGAACCCCAACAACCGAAGGAATAACGCGTTCCGGCAGGCGTTTGCTCGCCCCATTTGCTCCAGGAAAGATTGTCAGAGGATCGTCGTACATTCCAAGCCGCGTTGGCATTCTGTTGGAGCCATGGTTGATAGGTGCTTTGCAGGTTCCGGTCCTGCATAAACTTCACCATCCAGCGCACGAAAATGCCGTTGAATCCGCCGAGATCGTTATGCTCGTCGTAGTTGGGGAGAAGCCCCCCGCTGCCCATCGAGTTGCGGGTGTAATTGGCGGCTAGAATCGCATCATTCGTGTAACCCAGATAATTGGCAGCTCCGATAAACGTTCCCTGGTTGTAAGTGATAGGCGTGGTATCTTTTGAGCCCGTGTAGTAGATGCTGTCGTAAACGCGGCCTGTATTGGGATCTACGAGTGTTGCCTTTTCCCATAGATAGATCGCGCGCGCCTTCTCAAGGTAGGCGGGGTCAGCATCGTTTTGATAAATCAGGTAAGCTGCGATGGCAGCAGGGCCGTTCACGCAAGCATTCTTTGAGGTGTTGAGCGGCGATTTCCACCATAGCCCACCGCCCAGATCGTCAGACCACGCGCGCGCGTAGCACGCATCAAAATTACTCCGAGCTACTGAGCGGTAAACTGGGTTCCCGGTTTTCTGGTACGCCCTTGAACAGGCGATGACCATCCACATGATATCATCGTTGAACTCATTCCAGCTCCAATTCGAGCCGTAATCCGCCACAAACCCGTTATAGAGCTTATCGAACTGCGCCAGGTAAGCTGTATTAGTCGTCTGCTTGTAAAGGTCGATGAGCATCTCCATCTGGTTGGCGCGCCCCCAGAACCACGTTGTTCCGCCCGCGGTCGTGTTACGAAAATAGCCCCGACCATCCGCAGTAACGAAATAAAAGGCGGCGTTGAAGGAATCGATCATCACCTTCCCATCCGCTGCCGTGTAGGCCTTCGTGGATGGAGGGTTAAACACCAACCCGAGCAGAACCAACAACCACCCTAAAAAGAACCGGGCAGACCTCATGGTCAGTTCTCTTTAGCAGGCATCAGCCACCCAACGTATCCGCCGTCTTTTCGCAAAGGCAGGACTATTTGATCCTTCCTTGTTACCCGCAGTTCGCGGCGAAGAAAGGCATCATTCCGTTCCGGATCATCAGCCAGTTCGACGAGCTTATAGGTTCCTTTCCCGAGAAAATCCAACCGGATGGTTTCACGTCTTGGCGTATTATCACCGATGACGCCGATAAACCACTGCTGTCCGTTTCGTCGCGCAAACGCGCTCAATTCTCCGATCTCACTAATGGGCAGAACCACGGTCTCATCCCAAACCGGTGGCAGCGCCCGAAGCACATCAACCGCCACGCTTTCCAAGTAGCGCTTGGGATGATCTCCCAGGCAAAGATAGGAAGAGGTAAACACAATGGGCATGGCCAGTTCATGTGCAAAAGATGATCCGTTCAGCCGCTTCTCCAGGAATAGCGTCGGGGTAAAATCCGCGTGCCCTTGAACGTAACGAAGGAATGGGAGCGTGTTGTCATGAGGCGCAGGACTCTTACCCTGTTCCCTGCCTGCCACTGCTTCACGGGTCATTTCGTTCGGCCAGGTGCGCTCACGTCCGGTCGGTTTCACGCAGCCATGGAAATCGATCATCAATTTCATTTTAGCCGCATCGCGCAAAACATCCTCATACCACTGAACCCACACTGAGTTTGCGGGCTTCGGAAAATCCACTTTGAGGCCCACAATGCCCAGGACTTTTGCCCGCTCCATGTACTGCAGACGCTCATTTGGTTTAAACACGTATTTGGAATCAACCCAGAGCCAGATCTTCACATTTCTTTGCGCGGCATACTCGACGACTCCCGCCAAAGCCTCCCAGGCGTTCTCCCCGCCTCCGTCCCAATCGCGCCAACCGTCATCAACCAGGTAATACTCGTAGCCAATCTCACTGGTCCCATCGATCCACTCGCGCTGTTCTTCGAGCTTGGGAGCGGCACCGGTCAGCCAGTGCCAAATGGAACGGCCAGGCTTGATCCACTCAGCAGAGGTCAGGTCCGATGCAGGTGGAGGGCAAAGATTTTGGATCAGGTGACTGTTTACCATTCCGTTCAAATCTCGTGACAGCAAGGTGACACGCCAGGGTGAAACGACTTCGCCAACATGCTCCCAGCCTTGTGGATCGTCATGGAAAACGGCCCGGAACCCGTTGGGGCCGCTGGAGTAAAGCGCCATGTCACTATAGTTGACCAGGTTCGCTTCGGTGATCAGGCCGTAACCGAGGTTGCCGGGAAACCTCACAGCCGCAGGCGCCATCAATCTGTGAGAAGTGCCCATCTGTCCCACGATATCGGGATAATAACGAGCTTCGTAAGACCGGTTGTCCGCGCTTTGATGCCAAATGGTTGTGCCTGTCGGGAGGTTCCACTCCGACCGTTCGCCCAGTATCCGGCGCGGCCCGTCGCCAGGAACCCTGTATCGATAGGCAACCCCGTCATTATACGCCCTCACCTCCAGGAGCCACGGCACACGTGTCTCCCCGCCCAGAAAAGGAATTGTCAGAGCATGGTAATGATTGACGCCGCGACGATTCGCACCACGAGCGACATACTCCTCCTTCACGGTCTGGGGCTGCACACGACCTGCGACGGTCGCATGCTGCCCGAGGTCATTGCCATTGATGTTGATCCCAAGGGCGGATGCACTCACCACCGTTTCGCCCCGGAAATCCACTTCATATCGAAGCTGGCTGCCCGGGAAAACCACCACCTCCACTTTGCCGTCTGGGCTGCCGAACCGGATAGGTTTTGCGGAAGTGTTTAAAAGCAGTGCCAACGTCAGTGCGAGAAAACACCCAAACCGACCGAATGGCCAAAGGGATGCTGAATTGTGACAAGCAGCAAGAGAGAGTTGCTTCGACTCCTGTATAACTGGGCTCATAGACTAGTGTGAAGCATTCTCCACAGTTGGCCCCTCACTGCTCAATCGGAAAGATGTGGCTTTTCTGTCACTTTTGTATCACCACAACGCTGCGCTGCGTCAGGCGTGGAGCTCCGGCATGATGATGCCAGAACGTGCGAAACTCATACTCACGTCCCTGGCGAGCGCGAAAGCCAAGGACGAAGTCATGAAACAAGACGTTTTTGAAATCCGAGCGTTTGATGGTGCGCTCAGCAACAACTTTGCCGCTGCCAACTTCAACAACGGATAGAGTGGCTACGCGGGCTTTGTCCCGGTTAAAATTGTCCACCTTTAGCTCGAAATGAGCCTTGTACTTGCCGCGTTTCAGTTCAGAGGTGGCAGGTCCCCTAACCAGGTAGCCGGAATCGGCATCCCGGACCGGGACTGCGCACCAGAAATTGTGTCCATCCAATCGGCCCACATCATGACGCAGGTTGGCCGCCGTCCAATTGTTTCCGCCACCAACGCTGATGTCGTATAGGGTTAACCCTGGAGCATTGGAAGCACCCAGCCAGTGAACGCGGAGCTCGATGGGACCTGTCTGAACGGCATTGGTAAATCGAAGTGAAAAACCCAGCGCCTCATGAGCCTTGTGGAAATCTCGCATGGTGACATCGCGTGTGGCGACGACTCCACCTGAACCAACAGCCTCAAGGCGCACCAGACCTGATCCGGACACATTTGTCCCGTCCACAGACATCCGAAACTGTGCAACCTGCGGTCCTTGTAAAGATTCCACACGGAGCCCGGCGAATAACAAACCGGGTTGCCCCGCGGAACGGCTGGGTACGCTCCAGGCAAGGTTTCCAGAAGCTTCCCCAACCTCATGAATGAACCCGGGGCTCCCGGCTCCAACCGCAACCCGCAGGAGAGCCGTAATCGGTTGCGCCAGCACGCTAATGGGCATCATCGCCGAGCTGTGGCGGGCGGCATCGACCTCATCCACGGGTCCCGTCCATCTCAAACCAAAGCGGTTCTCAGAGTCGCGATTGTTTTCCCACACGGACTGGCCGCTGGCCACAATGAAATCGTGGTAAGCGGGCTTGCGAGTGACGTCATACAAGTCCGCCAGGTATCGAATGAAGATCCCCTTGAACTGCGGGACGTCCGCGCCGCCACAGCGATCAGGCTCGCACGGCTCGCGTAACACGCCATTGGAATAGACCAGGGTCGAAGTTGCGGCATCGGCCAAAGTGACAGCCTGTTTCAAATACTGCTCGTTCCCCGTACTTTTATACAGTTCGGTTAAACCGCCCAGGATCACGCCCTGGTTGTAGGTCCAGGTGGTGCGGCGATTGTTTTCACAATTTCGATTGAGGCCATCGTTGATCAGGTTTTGATCATTGATCATGCCGGTGTTCTTGAACCATTCCCATTGCTTCAGCGCCCAGTTCAAATAGCTATTCGGCCCATTGTCATCCGGGGTGCGCTGGTGCAGCTTGATGGCTACCGCCAGGAATAGCTCGTTCGCTACCGCATTCTTGTAGCGCCGGTCTTTCTTCCACCAAATCCCCCCTCCGCAGCGCTCATCCCAACCGGTGCACAGATCGACAAAAATGACCTTTGCCATATCGAGGTACTTCCTGTCACCTGTGAGATCATACGCACGTATCCATGCCAAGGCCCACCATCCTTCATCGTCGTAGAATTCGTTGAGGAAGTCCTGGGATGAATTCAGATCAAAAGTCCGTTGAAGGACGTTCAGGTAATCGCCCCCGTTTTGCACGACGATGGCGTTCTCAATCGCTTCCACGCAATGAGCGGCATTCCACCAGCCAGTGGTATCCCAAAGCCCTTTGTCGTTGTACCAGCGCTGGAGGCTTTGGGCTCCTTTCAATGTATGGTCGTGAAAATCATGTCCACTGAGGTCCTCCTTGGCCAATGCGATAGATGAGAATGTTGTCGCGACGACCGCGAGCAAGACACGAACCCAGCCGTGAAAACGAAGTCCCAGATCCATCATGATCTAACAATAGAGAAGGCGTGCCAGAAATCCAGCACGCCTGCTCAAACAAACCAGAATTATCAGCTAATCCAGAACCTCCTTATTGCCGCCGACGGAGACGGTTGCCAAGCAACGCCAAGCCACCGAGCAGTGCGAGAGAGACCGATCCCGGCTCGGGGATGTTGGTGATGTTGTCGATCAGGATGCCAGCAGATGCACGAGCGCCAACTCCATCGAAACTGGAGGCCGGAATCCAGCCAGTGCCGCCCGTCCAGGTATGGGAGAAGGAGGTGCCGTCTCCGGTTGGGTTCAAATCTACCACGGTGCCGCCCTGGGTCAGGTTGATCACATCCATCGTAGCCGTGTAGCTGGGATCATCAAGGGTTACGGTGATCCGATACCAATCGGTGGTGCTGGCGCTGACCGGGCTAAGATAGGAACTGCCTGTGATAGCCTTGTCGCGGAAGGCGAATCTGGAGACACCGCCGCTGTCGAGCACTCCGGCAAAGATTCCATTCTCGGTGGTGTAGGTGACCAGTCCATCATTATTGATGTCTGCAAAACCAGAAACCCCAGCCTTATTGGCGGTCGGTGCCAAGATGTCGAACGAAAACTTGGCTCCCAGGACGAAGCCATTGTTCGCGCCGATATAGGCGTTACTAGGATCGCCGGAACCTAAGGCTTGCCCGCCTTCATACAATCCAGAGGTGGTAGTTGTGACAATGGCGCCCTTGCCGCCGCTGCTCGACTGAGCCCAACCATTGACTCCGTTGAACTCGGCCGGGGTAGATGACCCCACGGTCGTGGTAGTTAGGAGGCCTGTGGGATAGAGTGGGGCTTCGAAATCAATCGTTTGAGCCTGACCCGCTGAGGTCAGCGCGACAAGAGCTGCTGCTATGGGAAGTGGGTTTTTCATAGGGTGTTGTTGTGTAATTTGGATCCGTGGTCCTATTCTTCCCTGTTACTGTTTTTGAACAAGGGGAGTTTTGTACCATTTCCTTCACTTTTGTAACGTGACACTCCCTTCCCCTGCCTCAAGGATATACGAGCCTGAAGAACGCACTCTGTGAATCTTGACCTATGGCCAACTCTACCTGATTGCTGGCCGCCGGCACATCAGTCCATGTATCGGAAGACGTTGTTGGAATGAACATCCTGGATTGCAGCCGCCAATCCACTTGGCCGGCATCCCAGGAAAGGTTCAGCGTCCCGGGTTTGTTGAGCGCAGCTTTCAATTTAGCAGGCGGCGCTGTGTAGAACTGAACCTCAGCCACATTGCAGCTTCCGTTTGACGGAGACACATACCTCAAATAGCGGAAGCCACTTCGATTGGTGACAAGCACGGTAGTGAACGCTCCCTCAGCCGGAGTATAGCCCACCGTATGCAGGACGGTGGCATGGCTGAAATCCGAGCTCATCGAGGCTTCGAATCTTCCGCCAACCATGCGACCCGCCCAGTTGCTCCGTGGACAAAACCGGATCGCCATCACCAGCCCTTCTTTGCCGGCTCCAAGATCGAGACCTGCCCACGCGCCACTCGTGACTGGAGCATCAAAATAGGTTGCCAGGTTGCCATCAAATGCCTTCTCCTTCGTGTTCCCGCTCCCTGACCATGAGCCCGCAGTGCCTATCACCTGCCCTGCAAGCAGCTCGTTGCTACTGAAAGGGAGTTCCGGCTCAATAAAGAAACGGGCCACAAATCCTGATCCGCCTGCGCTGTTAATGCCAACAGGCAGCACTGTCTCACGAGTAACCGCCATGCGTTCGATCGTGGTGCTGCCTTCACGAATGATCTGCGCCTGGTACGTTCGGTTGGATTCGAGAAAGGACAACGGTATCTGCCAACTGCGGGCGGCAGCAGTATTCATGATGCCGAGAAACCAGTCCCTATTGGATCGGCGCGCCGTGGCCACCGTGAGACCTAATTGGCTTGCCGGCAAAACAATCGTTTCGTCCCACATGCATGGAATCTCACGGATCAACGCGGCAAATGGACTCCTGGCAATGGTATCGGAACGCTCGGCATAGGTCAGCAAGGGACCTGGCATGTTGATGGCACTTGCGATCTCGTAGGCTTTGTTGCCGCCAAATTCCATGGGTGTGAAATCGGCAGGTCCCGCCAGGAAACGGGTGAAAGGCGCGGGCATTGTGGCCAGCGAGCTCAACCATTGCTCCTTTCCGAACACCGCCTCCACGTTGATGAGGTTGGGATAAGTTCTGAACTGGCCGGTCGGTTTTGAAGATCCATGGAAATTCGCCACCAGCTTGTAACCCGCAGCTTCTTTTAGAATGGCTTCCTGAAGTTGCACCCGCTCCCGTGCCGCCGCGCTGGCTCCGTTGAAATCAAAGAAATCCGCCTTGAATCCATCAACACCAGAAGCACTGAGCTGGGCAAAGAATCGGGACCGCTGAAAGGCGGTCGTCAATTCTGCGGAACGTTTCCATAAAAGCACTCTGACCCCCAGACCGTGAGAAAAGTTCACGACCTGCTGCACCTCAGGCCACGGATCACCACCATTCCAACTGCCCCAGCCTTCGTCGATGGTGTTGAACTCAAACCCCAGCCTGGATGCCCAAAGGGAATTCGTCATGGCATTGGTTGCCGTGATTCCTCCCGGCTGAGGACGCAGCCAATCCCACACGGAACGCCCCGGTTTGACCCAGGCAGTGTCTGGACCAGCGGGGAAAAGTATACCGTCAGGCGGAGGAGCCAGGCTTTCAACAATGTCATTATTTACCAAGCCATTCAAATTGCTGGCGATCATCACCACGTTCCAGGGTGTGCGTATAGCCCCGTTATAAGTTACTCCTGTGCCTCCCGTGGTATTCACAGGGTAACCGACCTGTAACTCCCGCCCTGCACCCGCTCCGGTCTTCCACAAGTAAGGGTTCCCGAACATGCCCACCGTTGATTCGGTAAGGGCAAGCAGCCCACGACTTCCCGCCAATTCAACAACCACTGGCGGCCCGAATACCGCGTTTGTCTCCCAGGCAGCGATATCACGGTTGGTGTAGGTGTTCTCGTAAACGGAGATCCCATTTTGTGCCCAAACCTTGCTCCCGATTGGCAGCACAAACCGAGTGTCCTCCCCGGTTATATTTCTGAAACCGGCATTGGGAAACTCATACCGGAAGGCGAGCCCATTATCGTAGGCGCGGACATCCAGGATCATTTCACCGCCTGACCCAGACTCCGAAACCGTGATCTTCAGCCCAGAAAAGTGGTTCGTTGCCCACCGATGAATGCCGTGCCTTGAAACAAACGTCTCATTGGTGGAATACGGGGTCTCGCCATCGATACTCGCGGACGCACCGAAGTGAACGCCGCTAACAACCAAGCCCAACGGGGCGTTCTCCAAAACTACGTTTTCTCGATAGAGGACGGAATAGGCGAGGCTGCCACCCGAATCACTAACCCGAGCCTCGATCTGGCCATCCGGACTGACAACCGTGCTGATGGCTGCGTTGCTTCGTCCGACCACCAGGGTGCTCGCCAAGCCGAGCAGAAAGCCGACCCGAGCTCCTGCCCGCAGATTCTGTGTTATAGAAGACCAGTTCATGGGAACACCAGGCGGAAGAAGACAGAACCGTTATCGGGATTAATTGGAACCAGCCATTCGTTTGTGGCGGCGCTCTCAGGCAGGTCAGTCCAGCTTCCGCTAAGTCCTGTCCCGGGAGCATTGGTCTGGCTTTGAAGACGCCAGCCGATCTGACCTGGGTCCCAGGCGAGCTTCACTTGGTTCCCCTCCACTACTGTAATCGGCAGGAGGCTAATAGAACGTCCAACTACCGTGATCGTTCCATCCGTTCCCACCCCGTTCGTCCAACCGAGTCCGGCAGGCAATTCCGGCAGAATGATCTCAGCGAAGCCTGTCACTGGCGCTTCAAATAAACGGAAAGTATCTCCGGCGGCCAACGCTGATCCGATATTGGTTATGACCAGAGAGCCTCCTCCGGTCATCGTGCCTGCGATGCACAGCAAGCGATCGCTAGTCTGGGCAGCAGCACGATTCAACTCCATGGTCAACGTGCCCCCGAGGCCCACGTTGCCTTGAACGGTCAGCGTGCCGATTCCGTCGCCTGGTTCGACTAACGAACCAGCCGCCGCACTCACGTTTCCGATAATCTTGCCGTTCCCTCGCAAAACCCTGTTGATATTGAGCGTCAGGGTGCGATCCGCTCTTCCGCTTAAGTCGAGTTCGGCATTGTTCTCAAGAACGACCCCCGCTCCATTCGCAATATTCCCATTGCCGCTGAGCGCGAGGGTGCCGCCACTCACGATCGTCAAGCCTGTGTAGTTATTGGCACCACTCAGCGTGAGTCTGCCGATGCCGGTCTTGGTCAGTCCCCCACCGCCGCTGTTAACCAGAGCTTGAGGAACGGTAATGTTGAAACCCGCTGTATCAAACGTAACCCCGCCGGCCCGGAGTTGGGCTGCGGACAATCCATGGATGAAACTCGCACTCGACGCTCCGGCTACCAAAGTCACGCCGTTCAATGTCAGAGTGCTTGATCCCGTTCCGCCAGCAATCCCACTTCCCGTTGTTATGATTTTCAATCGGCCTGCATTCAGATTGAGAGTGCCTGAGGATCTCGGGCCGGCGCCTAGAAGTATGGCTGGGCCATTGTCGCTGGCGGTAAGCGCACTTGTTTCATCAAGCTTACCAATAGTCAAAGTCCCCGTGGCGGTTCCCGTGCCTGCCCCGGAGTTGGTCCCGACGATCAACACGGGTCCACTACCCAGGATGTCTAAGTGGTTCTCTGGATTGCCGCCCAATACCATCGAACCAATCTGACCACCCGACGCGGTATGGTCTAAAGAGGCAACAACCAATCTGCGGAGCACTCCGTTGAAAATCCCAGGCGACAGGTTAAACGTGCCGCTAGCGTTGTAGCTGCCGTTCCCACCGAATGCCGCCGAATGTCCAACTCCCAATGTCGTGCGGATTATGGTGCTTCCAACATTGATACGCGCGCCACTGCCGATGGAGAAGTTCACCAAACATTTCTGGCCACCAACGGTCATGGCAGGTGTGAGAAACGTCGCGCTTCCTCCCAGGGCGCAGGAAACCTGCGCGCTCATTCCACCCGGGAACGCACCCGCGCTGTTCCCAAGAACGACAGAACTGCTGGCGTTTATCAACGAATTGGTGCCCAGCTTTAGCACGCCTGACCATGTTGCATTCCCC
Source organism: uncultured Verrucomicrobiota bacterium (assembly GCA_942493075.1). Taxonomy (GTDB): domain Bacteria; phylum Verrucomicrobiota; class Verrucomicrobiia; order Limisphaerales; family UBA8199; genus JBBQYD01. Next base: position 4,102,393 of record OW818681.1, read on the forward strand.
GCAGTGGCTCGATTCACACCGACCTCTGCCTTCTCAACGTACGCTCTAAAATCGCCCGCTGACGATACGTCCAGGATGCCGCTAACGGTTCCGGAACTGAAATCTCCTGAGCCAATCGAAAGGGTGCCGCTGGAGCCGCTTCCAACCATCAGCGTGCCCGTGCCGGGCACACTCAGAGTGCCGCCCGTCACATTGAGCCCGCCACTGCAGCGATTGTCGTCGCCAGCCAGCGAAATCGTTCCTAAACCGGTCTTGGTGAGACTCAGGGTACCCGAACCGGTCGTGCGATCGGTAACTCGTCCCAGGAAAACGCCGGTCGCATTACCAGCCCCAATCGTCAGGCTGCTGTTCCCGGTTCCTGCATTGTTGGCAATGGTTCCACCGGTGCCAGTCAGGTTATTAATCGTCTGGCTGGTTCCGTTCAGGTCCACGAGGCCGAAACCTCTGCCAGCGGTGTTGCTGATGGCCAAAGAGCTTGTTACCCCACCCAAAGTTCCAGAACCGGCAAGCCGCAGAGTGCTGGAACTGTTCAGAAGTGTTCCGCCTGTGTATGAATTGGGCGCCGCTAAAACGACCGTTCCACCCGCGCTGCCATTTGGATTATCCACCGTGAGCCTGCCCAAACCGCTTATCCCTGCGGAAATCGTAAGCACGTTTCCACGCGGATTAAGAGTCCCTCCACCTTTGCTCAAGGTAAGGTAACCAGCTAACGTCTGCGGTATTCCAGCGCCGATGCCCACAATTCCCCCGTCCAGGAAGAGCCCGGTGGGCGCAGTAACGCCAATGGTAGTGGTGTTGTTATTGCCGGTGCCGGACAGATAGAGCCCGCCTGAATTTGATATCACTAGTGCTCCGCCGCCAAACACCTGGTCCGTGTTTGCTGATGGGGTGCGCAGGTCGAACCCTGATACGACGCAAAGGTTGGTCGATGCCGGCATGCGCCCACCCTGCCAATGCAAACCGCTGGCGAAACTCGACTGGCCCGGTGCATCGCTGGCCACCAGCGGAAGAGCCACAGGGTCCACCCAGTTGAATGCGAATACTGCGGGAGCTGAATTGCCGAAGTCATTCCCGACGGTCTCAATTTCTATCAGGGCGGCGGGCTCCGTCCCTATTCGCTTGATCTCGGGAAAATAGAAGGCGTTGTTAGGAGTGCCTCCCAGCCAACTGCGGCTCTGATCAGGGTTCCTCCGAAAAATGTTGTAATAATAGCGGGGATGAGCGGCATGGTTCCATTTCAGTTTTAACGCGAAATTGGTCCAGCCAAGGTTATACGCCCGATCCAAGGCCAGATTGGATGGGGATTCAGGCGTGCTGAGCTGGCCATTATAAATGGAAAGGAGGCCTATCCTGACGTTGTAGCTCTGCACAACACCAACCGCTCCGAACCGCAGAGCAATGAGTCCAATGCGTCGTCCTGCTTGCGCGCCCAGATCCAGCAAGGCGGTGTTCCATCCGGCGACGGTGGTATTCCCCACGTCGTAATAGGTGATTGTCCCGGGTGCGTCTTCGAATGCCAATCCCACCTGCATGTAACTGGGAGCTGCCGCCACCCCGCGTTTATAGACCAACCGCAGCTTCGTGTCATTTGCCACAGCCAGGCTTGTCTGAAACAGCTTGAGCTCGTTTGTGGCACTCAAAGTACCGCTAACCTTCAGGCAACTCCCGCCATTGTAGGCGTCACCCCATTCCAAGGTCGGAGACAATTTTGCCCCGGTACTGCGCAAGGCCCAGCGCCAGGTCGGCAGAATGTCCTGCAACCCCAGATTGTTCCAGTCCCCACGCATCCGTTCCACACCATCGATGTAGTAGCTGGTGCCAACGCCGACGTTAAAAGCTGTTGTGAAAGGTACGTTGGTAATCACAGTCCTGGCCGGAATATAATGAGCCAGACCCTTCCAGCTTTCCGTTGTTGCCGTATTGCTTGGATCACCATTCACACCCACCCAATAGCGGCTGTCCCGAGCCAGGTAATCAGCAAAGCCCGACGATGAATTGAATGTCCATTCAGGACGGTAGATTCCCAGCGAAATCCGATGGGCCTGGCCTTCCGGAAAGAGGTTCTCCCAATCAATGCCGGAGGTGTAGTATCCGCCGCCTTCGGTGTCGATCCCGGCGTAGATGTCATACGGATCAAGCCCGAGGCTTAATGCTCGAGTCCGGGAGTTAGGCATTTTTGTAGAGTCGCCGTAACTGCTGCCCCACCAGAAATTCAGGAACATTGAGTGGGCTGCGAGCGAGCTGCCGTATTTCATGTACCAATCGTTGCTGGTGTTGAACTCGTTCTGAAATGAAACACTGCCGTTCTCAGCCATGGCATCGTACCACATGATTTCCAAGTGTGGCGCTTTGCTACGGAAATACAGGATGAAGTCCCTCATGTTGACCGCATCGGTCGAGTTTCCACCGAAAGTCTCCTGGTTGATGAACCAACCTTCAAAACCGAAATAATTCGCTGCCTCGATCAGTTTGTCCGCCATTGGAAAGGTGCTGCCGGATTTCTGCAGGAACTCCCGCAATCGCTGCAACCGCGTCGTGTCGGACCCCCATCCGAAGAAAACCTTTCCGAGCACGGGGACTCCATTTCGGTGCGCCGCATCCACTATGTGACCGTTTGGCACGAGGATGATTCGCGTGTCGCGATCGGAACCACCCCAAAAGGTGAGGCTTTCCATGTACTGCCAGAAAGTGGGCGTAAAGTATCTGGTTGTCCGGGAGCCTTGGGCGGAGCTGGCCGGGATCGTGTTGAAAGCCGAGAGCGTCGAAACACGAGCCTCGTTCACTCGCGCATGCGGGTTCAGATTGAAGGCCGGATTCAGCACGCGGCCCGCCAATGGCACAGTGCTTTTATTGTAGGGCGCGTCGGGATCTGTGGCCGGGCTCCAAGCCAGCATTTCCGAAGGATACCATTGCGGCGAGATCGGCTCACCGATTAACTGGGCGAGTGAGCGGTCAGCGCCAAATCCGAGGAGGAGCGCTATGACTACCATGCCTTCCCATCGATGCACTGCACCACAGGAAACCGTCTTTTGGAGTTCTTTCATACAACAATCTGCCAGTCTCTATCTGAATACTTGGAAACAGTGCGGATGTTCGAGCGGAATCTTAAAAAAAAGAAGAAAAGATTAAGTGGCCGCCAGGATAGCAGTTCCTTAGACCGTTCGGCACTGCCACTTCCAGCAACTTGGCCCAGAATCCTTCAAGCTCTACGTGGGGGCCTTCCAGCCAATGGGCAATGATGACCGTTGGGACAGCCGGACACTGGACCTTCGGAAAGCTCTGAAGTCATGATCTTTGGCTTTATCCCTCTTTGTTCAAAAAGCCAAAACCAATCTCCCCTTGCCGTCGGGAACCCCATCATCGTTCGTTTCCAAAAATCGTAATTACAATTGACACATTTCCGTTCAAACTTATGCTGGGCAGCGCAACTCTATTACTATGACACCTCTGCTGGCCATTCTTGAGTTCAGCGATTTTGCAGTGATCGCGTTCATTGTCGTCGTCTTCGCAGGAGTAAGCTCCTTCGCCGCCCGGCAGCGGCTCGACGTGCGTCGGCTGGAACGCAAGCTGGATGCGCTTCTCAAGCACCAAGGGGTTTCATTGCCGTCATGTTTGTCTCCGGAGGTTCAGCATCTGGCCAAAGACCCGGCGCAGAAGATAGCGGCTATCAAGCTCCATCGAGAGCAGAATCCCGGCCTGGCCCTTTCTGAAGCCAAGGCAGAGGTCGAACAGCACTCGGATGCGAACGATTGAACAACATAGAGGACGGTCAGTCGGATAATTGCAAATGGCAACGAGTTCACCGCAATTTCTAAAAGGGTGGAGGTTGGTCTGTGCCTCGGTTCCGGCTTTGGCCGTAACCGCTGGAGTGGCGGCGTGGGGACTCTTCGCCGATAAACTCAGCGTTTCATCGGTCACTGGCGGCGTCGCTATCCAGACGCTTCGGTTGGGTGAATATTACACGCCGGTTTCACGATTGGTCATTTATGAAGGTGACAGCGGGAAAGAAGTCGTGCGGTTCGTGGCAAAGGACGACAACGCTCGGATGCATAACGTCACAGTCCGTGCTGGTGTGAACCAGTTCGCGGATAAAGATCTTGCTGACTATTCCGTGTCGTATCCCGCTGGGACGTCATACGCCTTCAAATCGGGCACCCCGTATAAGGTGGCAGTCACTTGGAAGTACCGCACCAGCGAACGTTCATTCACTTTGCCTTGAAGAAGTGCCCCAGCAAATCGGGTTATTTCTGACCCGAAGGTGTTGGACCAAACCGATCCACAAAAAGGCGGTATTCTTCCTGTGCGAAAGTTGCTCCCTTCAGACAATCCGCACTCCCGCCTGTTTGAGGGAAAGGGTGGCTTTTGGACTTCACGACGGCGGAGGCGTGCCCGAACCCCATACCAATAAGTCACAAAACAGTAATAACTTCTCATTTATCGTTAAACAGTTCTTGTTTCCCATTAATTCTCGGAGTAGATTCACCGCCATGAGCGAAATACAGAGCGCTGAAAAGAGTAATCTCCGGATGCACAGGATCCAAAGGGTAATCAAGATTGTCCGGTTCTTAGTCTCTTCCAGCATCATTTTTGGGCTTGTGTTCGTCTCGTTATTTTTGGCCGACCTTTCCGGCTTCAGCCTTATTCCGCAAGGTGTTAAAGTGTCTTTTTCGCCGCTCCTGACCTATGCTTCGCCATTTAAGATTCCGGCAGTTGTTCTGTGTTTGGGATTTGTGAGGGTGGCGTTGTTTCTTGCTGGTGCGCTGATTTTGTTTTGGTGGCTTGATCTGGTTGAAGGAGGGCAATTCTTCGTTGAGCAGAGCGTTCGCCACATCAAGTGGCTCGGCTACTTGGTAATCACTGATTGGGCAGTCACAAAACTTCTGGACGCAATGGCACACTCCGGCGTGGAACTCTCATTCGGGAAACTTTTGCTCGGTCTCCTGGTTGTTCTGTTCGCGTGGGTCATGGATGAGGGCCGGAAGATTAAAGAGGAACAGGAGCTTACCGTTTAGAGTATGCCAATCATCGTTAATCTGGACGTAGTCCTCGCCCAACGGAAAATGCGCTTAAACGATTTGGCCGAAGGCGTGGATATCACCCCGCAAAATCTATCCATCCTCAAAACCGGCAAGGCTAAGGCCATCCGCTTTTCCACTCTGGAAGCCATCTGCCAACACCTTAGTTGCCAGCCCGGTGATATTCTGGAATATCGCTCGGAAGATAGCTTCCCAACAGGCGGCATTAAGAGCAAGTAAGCAAGAATTCTACCAACGACAAAGCCCTGCGGGACCCTCACCGCATCTGTTCTTGTTTACCTAGTGACCTTAGGAACTCGGCACAGGGTTTCCTCAAGCCCTACGCTGAGGGCTTTTCGCCACGTTCGCTAAACCAGTATCGAAGACTCTGCGAGGTCAGCCTCAAGTGGAGGGCGGGGCTCTATACCTTGTGGATTTGACTGCGTGCCAGCATTCGGTTCATCCATTCGTCCGCCTCCTCATGTGTTCTGAAGCGATAAACACCCTTCGGGGCCCAGCGGTGACCTAAGGAACGATGCAACTCGACCGCAAGACGCTGCAGTTGCATGCCATTCTTGAGTTCATCACTCCGTCCTACGCGGCGGCCTACAACCCTGTCGATCTTCTCCTCAAGGTTTATAAACGGCTGTTCCACTCTTGAAACATAAGGCCACCACTTGGTTGCGGCAAGCCAGGACTCTCCCCCTTGCTACCCGGAACCCCATCAGCACCTCTTTTCAAAAATCGTAATTACAATTGACATACTCCGGCCCGAACTTATTCTGATCCCATGAACTCAACCCGGCCGACTGGTTTGTTTTCCTCAAAGACACTTTTCACCATTTGTGCTGTTGGGCGGGGTTCGGCACGCTATGAAGCAAAGAGACAAGATGCGGGAATTGTTCCATCGGTTCGGCGGCAGCAGGGCGCGGATTGTGCTAGCATACGCTGAGGCAGAGCGGTGCGGCGAGGTCGAACGCGTACGTGACTCGAATGGTCTGAGCGCTGACGTTTACGCGTCGCGGCTCTTTTCAGATGGCGTTCGGAAGAAGTGGATTCAGCAATGACAGTGCCCAACAACATCACTGCACACAACGCCGGATGGCCGTCACAGTCCCGCTTCGGGCTCATCGTCTTTTTGACCGGCGTGTGTGAGTTTTGGCGTTCGCCATAAGCTATGACCGCCATCGAGGAGATCACGAACGCTCAAAAGGCCGCGTTGGTTGACGAAGACGGCGAGCCTGTGCGGTTTGAGTTGGCACCGGCGCTCGAAGCAGACCAAATTGACTCGCTGGAAAAGGATGCAGGTCAACCGTTGCCCGAAGAGTTGAAATTGCTCCTGTCCTTCTGCTCGGGCATTGATGGTGTCCTCGACGGGATTGACTTCACCGGTCGCGATATGGCATTTGAGCAGATAGAAGTGTTCCCTCACGGCCTCCCCATCGCGAGCGACGGATTTGGCAATTTCTGGGTTCTTGATCTCACTCCAAACACGGTAAAAACTGCCCCTGTCTTCTTTGCCTGTCACGACGCTCCGGTGATTCTGTATCAGAGCAGCGATATCGCTTCCTTTCTGTCAGAGGTCTTTCGCATGCGCACGCCGCCTCACAAATCTCTTGTTGACGATGTTCATGAGGACAGGCTTTTCGACGTATGGCGGAAGAATCCGGGCGTTATCGATCAGTCGGCTGCAGCGGCGTCGCCAGATTCCGCATTACGAGCCTTTGCCTCAGCATTGGATGTTCATTTTCAGATTGTGGATTTGCGCAGTGCCAGTCCGGGCATGGGATTCTCTTGGGGAAGATACGGTCCTCGGACAGAAGTGCGACGTCACGGATACGATAGGATTTTCGGATATACAAAGCCTGCAAAGACAGGCTTGTTTACCAAGCTTTTCGGTCGGTAGAATGCCAAACGAATCGCGGGAACCGATAGGCGCCAACCCTCCTGTTGACCATAGTTGCGGGGGATTCGCTGCCCCTTGACTTCGTCGGCGCGTGGCCCTTGGCCCCGCGCCACTGATGAGCGTCGTTAGGCCACGAGACATGCTGCTTTTGCTTAACGGATATGGAAGATGGTCCCAAAGCAGTAAAAGGCTTCACACTGGTTGAGTTGCTGGTGGTGATCGCTATTATTGCCATATTGGCGGTACTGCTGCTGCTGCCGCTGAACAGCGCCAAGTCAACCGCCCTGCGGACACAATGTCTCTCCAACCAGCGACAGATGGAGTTGCCTTGGAGGTATATGTCATGGATAACGACGACGCAATGCCGTTGCTGCAGAGCTGGAACGGGCTGAGCGGACAGGATGGCAGTTATGATATGTTTGTGGCGGCAACCAACCGGGTTCTCAATGCTATTCTGGGTGGCACTTACAAGGTCAGCAAATGTCCTGCGGACAAAGGTGACGCCTATGTCGCCCACCCCACTAAGCCGGGCACGAATTGCTGGGACGCGTTTGGAACCAGCTATAATCCATTGTGGGTTCCGGCCGGTTTTGGGGTCCAATACGTGTTCGGCAACACGAGCGACCCATTGAAATGCCCATCCATAAAGAAATCCGTCCTTGGTCATCACCCGGTTAACAAAATCATACAGGGCGATTGGAACTGGGCACCCAACCGCGGCAACACAGATCCACGCAGCATCTGGCACAACCGTCGCGGTGAAAGCTTGGCAATCATGCTGTGGGGCGACGGCCATGTCTCAAAGTTTAGCATCCCGGTGACAATCGCTAGTGACATGATACCCGATCCGGCTAACCAATGGTGGTGATGTTAACAGTGCACCTCTTTCGTTCATTCGGTTTGGCGCGTGATCCGGAATCCAAACCGGATCTCTTCAACCCTCAACCTTCAACTTTCAACCATTACAGCGGCCTTACCCTGGGCTAGTTGCGTGTGGTCCTTTCAGGACTCCCAGTTTAGGGGTCCATTCGCGGGGATTAGCGGTTACTTAACTGATTCTCTCCCTTGCCAGCGGAAACGCCGTGAACGCCCCTTTTCCAAGAAATCGTAATTACAGTTGACATACTCACGTCCAAACTTATGCTTCTTGCCATGAACTCAACCCGGCCACCTGGTTTGTTTTTCTGCAAAAACACTCTATCCCATTTGCACTGTTAGGCCTCTTCACAAGTCATGACTCGCTCAATACGCACAGAGATGGTCGAGCTGATTCGCCGGATACAGGCTGGCGAAGGTGGAGACGATGAAATTGGAGAGTGGTTCGAGGCGCTAAAGCGCGCCACTGGCAATCCCAACATTGATTTCTGCACTTCTCAGTTCGATGGCATGACGCCGGACCAGGTGTTCGACCGGCTCTACGAGTATCACCCGTTTCTCATGCCGCCACCTTCAACGAAGGCCCAGACATGATTGAGCTAGCTGGCACAACGCGGCCTCACCATGCACTGAAGCGAACCCGGCCATCGCGTCCCGGTTGCAATCGTGGAGTCCCGTGGGCCGGATCGCTGAGCTCTTTCGTTGGGGTCCCACTGGCATTATGACTCTCTTGGTTTCATGGGTCGCTGTTGATACGCATGGGCCTTCATCAGTTTACATCGCAGCCGATAGCCGTGTCTCGTGGGGCACAGCGGCGCAATATGATCACGGCAAAAAGCTGTTCACCTGCCGAAACTCCGCGGACATATTCGGCTACTGCGGTGATGTGCTCTTCCCCTCCATCGTTCTTGCGCAGGTCGTGGAGATGGCAGACTCTGGGCTGCTGTTTGATCCAGATGATGATCCAGCCGTACGTTCGGACGCTGTGACCCAGAAGTTGAAGTGCCAATTCGCGACCTATCCCCGTGACGTGAGCGGGATGAACGCAAACTCGCTCGAGGTGTTGCACGCCTCTCGGCGTAAGGGTGGACACCAGTTTGAGTGCAGACTACTAACTTGGACCAGAGTGAAAGGCTGGCGGTCTGATGCTGTGACGCTACCATCATGCTCAGATGTCTTGTTTGCTCGCGGCTCAGGAGCACAGGACTTCACCGAGCGCTACAAGACCTACAAGAAGGGCCCGAACGCCGAGACTAGTCGAAGCGTGTTCCATTGCTTCTGCGACTCATTGGTAAACTCAGGAGTGCCTTCCGTTGGCGGAGCGCCCCAATTGGTCGGATTGATGCGGAAGCCCCAATCGCCTGGTCGACAATTCGGCATCATTTCCTCCGGGCAGCGGTATTTGCTGGGTGCTCGCGTTGACGAGCTTATGAATTTTGATCGCATAGAGTGGAGGAATGAGTTGTTCGAGATCTGTGATGGCAAAACATGCCAGCGCAAAGCTCACGCTCAGCACCAACCGAACCCACACGTGCAATGATCAAAACAGAGCAACTCCCTGGACTCTGGTTCAAAATGTGCCAGAGGGCGAGGTGCTGTCGGGGGTCGGTGCGAAAGCACCGGCCCCCTACTCAGGGTCCCGCTTCGACTGAGGGACCCAACCCTTGCTTCAGCCAACGCGCCGCCAGTGATGCGCGTCGTCGGCACAAACATCTATGCGGATCGCGCGATCCGTCCACTTGGGACCTTTCGATGGATTTGGGGCTCACGACAGGCAAGCACTACGAGTTTTATGCCGCTATTTGTGGTGTGCGGAACGAGAGCGGCATCTCCCCTCCGTTTCCATGTCGGGGACTCCCACCCAAGGGTGTTCAGCACGTGAGGATTGAAGGGGACGACCCAAACGTGGGTTGGCTCACTTTGTCGGAAACCCGGCAGGCGCTCCAGCACATGCACGTTGACTCAGCCTCTCTCAAACCGCCGATACAGATGCTGCTCAGAGCGATGCAAGCCGCTGAGGATTTGTATGGTCACAACCGCGTTCGTCTTGTATTTCAAGTGTCGGATTGAAGCCCTCGGCAAACAATCTTGCGTCAGTGGACGCGCCGAGTGCCGCAGGTGGCATTTGGGGTTCGGTGGCGGCGCGCTATTAACCAGCAGAGCGGCGCGAGTGAGTTCAATTGAAACTGTGAACCTCGTAGATACAGAACGCGTCAACCAGTTGTGCGCGGAGTTGAAGCCGCTGCTGGAAGCTGAGTTGGCTGCCGGCAATTCCATCGCGGATACCTGGGCAGGGTGGCCGTACCGGGATAGCCTCTACATCCAGCTTGGTTCTCCCTTCAAGGCCCAGCCTGTGACACTTCCGACTGGAGTACGCTTCGTCGCGGTTGACGACCCGCACTACTGGAAATCCGAGCTGGTCTGCAACAGGACTCATCACGCAATTGCATGCAGATTCGGATGAAAGGACGACCCAACCATGCGCTTCACTCGACGCCACGATGACCGTCGTGTTCCATATTGGACGCTGGGAGCCACCGCAGTGAGCGCATGTCCGGCGAAATCATGAGCACTTTTTCCGAAAGTTGGATTATTGATCGAGGCGCCCTAGTAGTTGAGAAGAAGGCGCAAAGCGGGGCGGAGAGCCTCAACAAATGGGAGCGGCTTGTTTACTGCCTTTGGCTCGCCGACTACATGATGCGAAATGGCGGTGATTTCGCGAATGCGGTGGACCTGTGTCCTGATTTTCAGAGGGATGCCAAGCGCCTTGCCGAGCAGCTTTCCTTGCCGCTTACCCGCGAGGCATTTGGACTTTCCCGACGAAAGCTTGAGCGGGAGTATCTCGAGAGGTTTGAAGGGATATGTAACGAAATCCGGAATGCCGAACCCGGCGCTCCACCGAATGGCGGCGCGGCGTCAGCGGTCCGGCGTCGCTGAGTCCATCCGTCTTTTGTTATGAGCCGAGTCCTAATCATTGTCTTCGCCTTACATCTGATATTCTTAAGCGGCTGTGCATTGGCTCTGCGGCCTTACAACGCGCCATCTACCCAGAAACTCACCCTGCAAACGCAAAAGCCGACGGACTATGCCATTCGGGTTGCAGACGCGGTGATCTTCCCTGTACCAGGAGACGGGCGTGTGAGCTTTGAGGTTCCGCCCTTGCAGAGTGGCTGCGACGCCTACCTGTTCGGAGCGCTGAAGGTTCGTGACGGCAGCCCAGAAAACGTTCGGGCCATCCATGTGATCAAAAGCGGTAAGGTTGTTCGTAAGTTTTCACTGTCGGAGCTTGGCAAAATGCCGGTTGATTCTGAAGGTTACCACGTTCTAGTCTTGAGATGATAGAATAGTGGAGAATGAGAAAGCAGATGGTGCAACATCCAGGCACAGGGCAAGGAGACGGGCGGGCGGACCATCCGGCTTCAGGCAACGCCCGGAGCCGGCTTCGGTTTCAAAACGAAAGCCTATGGCCCGGCGTGCCTGAGCTAAAGGGTCAGATGATATGACTGCGAGCACAGCAAAGAGGCTTTGTTTTACAGGCAAGCTCCTGCTCAGTTTAGTGCTGACTGCCTTGGCGTTCGCCGTGGTGATTCCAAGTTGTATCGTTCCGGCATCCTCGTCACATCCAGCGTACTTTGCATGGTCTGGCCTGATCGCACCATGCATTATCTCCTGCGGGGTGGTGTATTGTATATGGTTTTGGAAATGACACGATTGTCCAACCACCGAGCTGCAGGGCCGGGCCGTCATCGGTGAGCTGATCGTTAGCTCTTTCGGAATGCTCCACATTACCTTTTGACACATGACACTCACCGATACCCCTAACCCATGCGCTCCAGCCAACCGGGCCGGGGCGTTCCGGTTGCAATCGAACCGTTCTGAAGGCGGGGTCGCTGAGCTGGGTCGTTCGACCAAAGCGAGAGCTATGCGCCATTCGATTGTATTAACGACTGCGCTCCTTCTCGCTTGCTCATCGGTGATGGCTGCGGATGGATCGTACGCGAAATCCGTTCAGGTTGAAACCAACAGACTGGTGTTTGGGGTCTCTTGGCCTCCTAAAGCACCAGCCGAAACTCAAGGGGCTGGAGCAAAGCCTTTGCTCAATGGGGTCGTCGTCATTCGCGCAGAACGTTTATCCGACCGAAGCTCGGTGGCTCACCTTCGCATAATGTTAAGCCGACCGTCAGATGAGGTTGCGCGTGAGCTCTGGAATTCGCGTCTCGCTTTTCCTGAATACGATTGGATGCGTTATGTGCGGGTTTGGGATAAGGATAACCGGTGGCTGTGGCCGAACCTGCCCTATCTGCTGAGGCTCCACGGGGTCGAACGGGTAGAACGCTATGGCGGTGTGGATCCAGGCAAAGGAGTAGACAACGATTTTGCAGCGGTTCTGATTCGGAAGTATGACGAGAGCGGCAAACATGGGGATCCAGTTACGGAACGAACGCCGCTGGTCGGGGCTGAGTGGTCTCCGGTGGGTGTTTCAAGCCCGGTGGACAAGCAGACCATCGTGCACGCGGCGCAGTCGGACGAGTTTATGATTGATTTGAGGGCGCCTGGGGGTGGTGGTCGAGGCATGGCTGCTGTGTGGCTAATCTACGCAGACTTCATGGGCGCCAAGCTGCCCGAGGCATGGCCGAAGGTTCCGGAGTTTGCCGGAGGCATCCTGGCCTACTTTGAATTGCAGTGGGATTTGCACGCCGAGCCCGGACGGCAGCTCAGCCTTCGACAACTCCTGCCCAAGCGCGGCACCGGCTTTGACTGGGAAGAATGGGCACTTCGAACTCGGGCACAGGCCAGCAAGGCTGGCACCTCCAAGTCCAATAAACCTGGGGAGGTCGAACCCGGCGCCATGCCGCATCAGAAATGATCTCCTCTTTTTTTCCTTCTTGTTTGGCGCACCGGAGGCGCGCCAAACAAGAAGGAAAAAAAGAGTCTGGGTGAGGTGGCGTGTCACCCAGGGTGGCGGCCTGGCGGCCTTGCCCTGGGCTAGAGGCTTGCCGTCCTTTCAGGACTCCTGGCAAGTCGGATTAGCGTCGTGCTCACATTTTTGAATGGGCGCAGATTAGCGAGTTCGCCCGCGTTTCAGACCTTGCGTTCTGGACCGCCGCCGCTCACCTTGGCATTGGGCGATGAGAACATGACGAGCCATGAAAACAAATATCATCAAATGCCTTCTTTTGTGCCAGTGCTCCACTGTTTGGATTTCCGCATCGGGATTTGCTTCCCCGAATCTAATTGTAAACGGCGGCTTCGAGACTCCGCAGGTACCGGACAATAGTTGGGCGGCTTTCTATGCGTCTGATGTGTTTAACGGCTGGGCCGTTGAATATGGAGCTGTGAATATTCACGCCACGAACTACTTTGCGTCCGCTTTGGGCAGCCAGTCTCTAGACTTGAATGATTGGGATATCGGCGCAGTATTCCAAGAAGTCGAGACGGTTGCGGGCGAAGTATACCGGCTTCGATTTGCTTTCGGCGGCAACACCGTATCAGTGGGTCATCCATCGACCGGGCCTGCCGTGAAACGGATGGAGGTTCTTTGGGGCACAAACGTTCTTGGCCTTCTGGAGCATGACGTTACTGATCGGTCACCATCCAATGTCGGTTGGCGGGAGATTTCCTTTCTCGTTCTCGGCACAGGGTTTGATCGCGTGACATTTCGAAGCCTTACGCCTGGTTCGGCAGGACCAGCAATAGATCAGGTTTCGCTCACTGTGAACTCGGAACCGGTGCCGCTGGCTGGTGGCGTGAGTATCCGCCTCCTCAGTGATTCAGTTTCGGTCTGCTGGCCGACGGTCCTAGATTGCCCATATCAGGTTCAGTGTGCTGAGCGGGTGGATGCCGACGTTTGGACTTATCTTGGCACATCGGTTTTAGGAGATGGAAGTATGGCGTGCATTTCCGACACATTAGGCACCAATGAGATGCGATTCTTTCGGGTGTTGGAATGGTAAATGTAGAATCCGAGTGACGGCTCAGCAGAGCGGTTTTACAATTCGGGAGTCGCCGGAGGGCCGCCGTAGGTGAGTTGATAGCTAGACGGTATCCACACGTGACTTCGAGAACTCGGCGCTGTCGAACATGCGATGAAGTTACTCAGCAACGGTGGTCGGTCGGCACTCACGTTATTAGAGCTATTATGCGTCATTGCCATTATCGCCATATTGGCCAGTCTTCTCGTGGCAGGAATTGCGAAAGCGCACACCAAAGCCAAGAAGTTGTCCAGCGAGCTTGGCCAAGGTCAGACCAACATCATAAACGATATGGAACGTCCGGGCGGTTTGATGTCACCTGATTGATTGTGCCGTCTCAACCAGGCGTGGCAGCCGACTCACACGTGCCAATCTCTTCGACCTCCGCAGGGTCAACAGGGGACCCGGATTGCCCGGGTCCCCTGCTCCGTTCGGCATTCCTGCGATTTTCAGAGCTTCGGCGCCAAGGCTGCCAATTGATCGGTCGTCTGCGCCCAACCAGAGTGGAATCCCATTTTTTCGTGTGTCTCCCGGTCCGCGACCGTCCAATGGCGCACGCGCGCCGTGTAACGAGTCTTTCCGGGTGCCACTTCCTCGAAGGTGAGAACAAGTGTCATAAACGGTTTCTGAGATGGCTCCCACGCGCTGGTGTAGGCATCGGTGCTCACCAACCGCTGATTCTCCACTACCTCCAGATAAACTCCCGGGCATGGAAACTCAGTGCCATCGGGTCCGCGCATCACGACCAGGCTTGAACCTCCCGGCCGGACGTCCAGTTCGGCGACGGGTGTCACCCATGGCAAAGGGGCAAACCATTGCTTCAGTATCTCCGGCTCAGTCCACGCCCGGTAAAGCTGCCGCGGTGAAGCGTCAATAATCCGGCTGATGACCAATTCCCGGTTCGACTCTGGGCTCTCCGACGGCTTCTGCGCTGAAGGAGTCTCGATGATGGGTTCTATCGTTGTGCTCATGTTTCAATGCCTGATTCAATCGTTACTTCTGGTCCTTGGGCATGACGTTAATCATCCAGGCAACTCCGAACTTGTCTTCCAACATCCCGAAACGCGGCGACCAGAAGGTTTTGGTTAAGGGCATTTGGACCTTCCCGCCTTCCGACAGGGCGTTGAAATAGCGGTCGGCATCGGCTTCGTGCTCCAAGGCGATCGACAGCGAGAACCCCTTGAATGCCGACTCTTCAGTGGAGCAACCATCTGACGCCATGATCTCCGACTGGCCTACTTTAAAGACCGCATGCATGATTTTGTTTTCGTATCCAGGCGGAACAACGCCAGGAGGAGGCGGCTCCGGACTGTCTTTAAACCGGAGAATGATTCCGATCTCCGCGTTAAGTGCTTTCTTGTAAAACTCCAGGGCCTCCTCGCAGTTGCCACCGAAGAACAGATACGGTTCTACAATTCGTTTATCGTTACTCATGCTCATTTAGTGTTAATGTTTTGTACTTCCCTTCTACGACGAACCTGTGAGACGAATCAGGACAAGCTACCCCAAAAAATCACCCTTGGACTTGTTAAAGCCAGCGTCTCACGAATCGCGCAACAGGGAACCACCCACCATAACATCAGAACTGATTCTCTCAACAAGGGTTTGATGGTTTTACCCCAGAGACTTCGCAACGTTCTAGCAGGTAAGATCTGGCGAGCAGCGTTGAAGGGGAACCGATTAAGGCTGAATATGTATTTTCTATACATGTTATGCTTGCCTTTCTTTTCCCCGGCTGCCATGTTCCTAAGTCATGCGGCTCAGTGCATATTCTGATTATTCATTTCGGGTCCTCATGCTCGCAGCTTTGCGCAGCCCTAACCGAATCACTGTAACCGAAGTTGCCGAGACTTTTGATCTCTCTCGCAACCATCTCGTCAAGGTCGTCCACGACCTGGGACTTAACGGCTATCTCGCCACGCATCGGGGATCCGGTGGCGGATTCACTCTGGGCCGCCCCCCGGAGGACATCAAACTCGGTGACATCGTGCGGTTGGGCGAGGAAACCGAAACGGTGATTAATTGCGAAGACCGCGCGACAGGCCAATGCCGCATTTATCCCGCATGCGGGTTGCGCGGAATCCTGGACGAGGCAGCCGGCGCTTTCTTCAGCGTGCTGGACTCCTATTCGCTTGCAGACCTGATCAAACAACCCTCCCGACTGAAACACACACTCTCTCTGATTCTATGAATTACCGGAAGCTCTGGTTCAGCCTGATCACTGTCATTGTCGCGTCCTTTGCTGTTCTGATCTATTACGGCAACGATATTTATCGCCAAATGCCGCCCATTCCGTCCAAGGTTGTGACGAGCTCAGGTGAGACCCTCTTCACCGGACAGGAAATCCGCGACGGTCAGAACGTGTGGCAATCCGCAGGAGGGCAGCAGATGGGTTCTGTATGGGGGCATGGCGCCTATGTGGCTCCGGACTGGTCGGCCGACTGGCTTCACCGCGAAGCGGTCTGGCTGTTGGATTTCTGGGCGCGCCAGCAGCATGACAAATCCTACAAGGAACTAAAGAGTCCCGAGCAGGCCGCCTTGCGCGCGAGGCTTCAGGAAGAAGTGCGAACTAACACCCACGATCCCAAAACGGGTGAACTCCGGGTGTCGGAAGATCGCGCAGCCGCCATTCGCGCGGTAGCCGATCATTACAAGACCCTGTTCAGCGACGCGCCCGAGCTGAAAGACTTGCGGGAGGCCTATGCTATTCCGGGCAACGTGCTGCGTGACCCCGAGCGTCGGCACAAGATGACGGCCTTTTTCTTCTGGGCCGCCTGGGCGTGCGCCGCCAATCGCCCGGGTGAGCCGATCAGCTACACGCAAAACTGGCCACCTGAGCCGCTGGTAGCGAATGTTCCCACTGGCTCCAGTATTCTTTGGTCAGTTGTCAGTTTTGTTCTTCTGCTCGCCGGCGTTGGAGCACTGGCGTGGTACTACGCGATGCTCAAACATAAGGAGGACGACATTTATGAAATGCCGGAGAAAGATCCGCTGCTCGGGCTGCAGCCCACTCCTTCCATGCAGGCCACCCTCAAGTATTTTTGGGTCGTCATGGCGCTAATTGTAGCGCAGATCACCATGGGCGTGATCACCGCCCACTATGGGGTTGAAGGCAATGGATTCTACGGCATCCCCCTTGCCGAATGGCTGCCCTACTCAGTCACCCGCACGTGGCACACTCAGTTGGCTATTTTCTGGATCGCCACCGCATGGCTTGCCACCGGTCTTTTTATCGCCCCCGCTGTTTCGGGTCATGAGCCTAAATTCCAGCGCGCAGGTGTAAACTTCCTGTTTGTCTGCCTTCTCATCATTGTGGTGGGATCGATGTTTGGCACCTGGTATGGAACACGTCAGAAAATGGGCTTTGAAGCCAATTTCTGGTTTGGCCACCAGGGTTACGAGTACGTGGACCTGGGGCGCTTCTGGCAAATCTTTCTATTCGTAGGGCTCTGGGTATGGCTGTTGCTGATGGCCCGAGCCATGTGGCCGGCATTCAAGAAGCCAGGCGAACACAAGCACCTCCTGGCGCTCTTCCTGATAGCTTCAACAGCCATTGCGCTCTTTTACGGCGCGGGACTCATGTGGGGAAGGCAAACCCACTACGCAATCGCAGAATACTGGCGATGGTGGGTGGTTCATCTTTGGGTGGAAGGCTTCTTCGAAGTGTTCGCTACGGTTGTCATTGCCTTCCTGTTCACTCGCATGGGGCTGCTGCGCACCGTTACAGCAACCGCCGCAGTCTTGTTCTCCACGACCATTTTTCTTTCCGGCGGCATTATCGGCACGTTCCATCATCTTTACTTTAGCGGCACGCCGATCGCCGTCATGGCATTTGGCGCGGTCTTCAGCGCATTGGAAGTTGTGCCCCTGGTGCTGATAGGCTTTGAGGCTTATGAGAACCTTACCCTCTCTCGCGCGAAACTCTGGGTTTCAGCTTACCGCTGGCCGATCTATTGTTTCGTAGCCGTCGCCTTTTGGAATCTTGTTGGCGCCGGTTTGTTCGGGTTCCTGATCAACCCGCCCATCGCTCTCTATTATATGCAGGGTTTGAACACCACCGCTGTGCATGGGCACACCGCGCTGTTTGGAGTTTACGGAATGCTCGGCATCGGCCTCATGCTGTTCTGTTTGAAGGGGCTCACCGTGCATCGCGCTTGGAAAACCAAGCAACTGGCCTTCGCGTTCTGGTCCATCAACATCGGACTTGCACTAATGGTGCTGCTCTCGGATTTGCCGCGCGGTCTGCTCCAAACAGTGGCCAGCGTCAATGAAGGCATGTGGTGGGCCCGCTCCGCTGAATTCATGCAGCAAGGCATCATGGAAGTCTTCCGCTGGCTGCGGGTGATCGGCGATACCATCTTTGGCATTGGCGTGCTTGTGCTCGGCTGGTTTGTTCTCGGAATCAAGACAGGCTGGTCTCTGACCAATGAGCCGGATGCAGTAGCAGAACAGTTTCCCGAAAATATTCCTTCCAGTCGGAAGTAACCACAATGCTACACGTGCGAACTGTATGCGATGGAACAAAACTTACAGTCTGTTAGGTGCCTTCTTCCTGTTCCAACTACCAGCAGGGGCGGCGCCTCCAGGGGCTTTCTCGAACCGGGTTGCTGTTGACCAGTTTGGCTACATGCCGGAGATGACCAAGGTCGCTGTCATCTCCGATCCACAAACGGGGTTCAATGCAACCGAGAGCTTCACGCCGGCAGCAACCGTGCAGGTGCGTCGCTGGAGCGATCATGTGGTTGTGCACTCCGGCGCACCCACCGCCTGGAACAACGGCTCTACCCATGCGCAATCAGGTGATCGGGTTTGGTGGTTTGATTTCACTCCCGTAACGGCCTGGGGCGAGTATTACATCTACGACCCTGTGGCCGATGTCCGCTCAGCACGGTTCCGCATTGAACACGACGTGTACGACGAGGTGCTGCGGCACGCAGCGCGTGTGTTCTATTACCAGCGCCGGGGGACAGCAAAAACCACTCCCTACGCCGACCCGCGCTGGATTGATACTACCAACTTCATGGACGCTCTTCAGGACACGCAAGCGCGCCTGATATCCAATCCGGTGGCGGGCACACAAAAGGATCTGCGCGGAGGCTGGTTCGATGCCGGTGACTACAACAAATACGTGAATTTCACCGATTCCGTCATGTCGGACCTTTTGATGGCTTACCTGAGGAATCCCAACATCTGGCCGGACGACTGGGACATTCCGGAATCAGGCAACGGCATTCCCGACCTGCTGGACGAAATCAAATGGGAACTCGACTGGCTGCTTCGCATGCAGAACTCAAATGGGTCTGTGCTCTCCAAAATGGGTGTGAATGGGTTTCAAAGTGCCTCGCCTCCCAGCGCAGAAAAGTCACAGGTCTTCTACGGAGCAGAAAGCACAACGGCCACGCTCAGTGCAGCGGCCACTTTCGCCCAAGCCGCAACCATCTTCAGAGCGATCGGGCAGACCAGCTATTCGCTGACACTGAGTAATGCCGCCATTGCCGCCTACAATTGGGCGGTAGCCAATCCAGCCGTGATGTTTTCAAACACAGGCTTTTCAAGCGCCAATCCCGAAGTGGGTGCTGGCAACTACAACGCCGAACGCGACAAATTCCGAGTTCGCGCGGCGGTTTACCTTTACGATCTGACACGGCAATCCAGTTACCGCACGTTTGTGGAGGCCAATTACGCAAACATGCGGCCCGTTTCGTCCTGGTGGTGGAACCCCTACGACTCTCCCATCCAGGACGCCTTGCTCCATTATACGACCCTTCCAGGGATCTCGGTGACAGCTTCCAATACAATCATGGAGCGCAAACATTCCTCCATGAACGGTGGGGATTTCTTAGGTGCCTGGAACTCGCGCACGGATGCCTATCGCTCCTACATGAGCGATGCCACCTACCATTGGGGCAGCAGCCAGATGAAATGCCGTGTAGCGATCTTGTTCGATCAGCATGCGTTTTATCGGATCAACTCAACGCAGAATGCCACATACCGATCAGCAGCCGCGGGTTTTCTCCACTACATCCATGGGGTGAATCCTCTGACCATGGTGTATCTGTCCAACATGTATGATCATGGCGGGGACTATTGCGTGAACACCTTTTATCATTCCTGGTTTGCGGACGGCACGGTTTACGACGATGCGCTCACATCTCCCGTTGGCCCGCCTCCGGGTTACCTGGTCGGCGGCCCGAACAAGGACTTTTCGCCGGATGCCGCCTACAACGGGCCTCGTCTGGCCCCGCCCCTGGATCAGCCTCCGCAAAAGGCTTACCGGGACTGGAACACGTCCTGGCCGGAAAACTCATGGGAAATCAGTGAGCCTGCTATTTACTACCAATCGGCATACCTTGCCCTGCTCTCCGCGAGGATGCGCCCGCTCACCTACGCGGATTGGACACTGGGCCACGAGTTGACGGGAACGAACGCCGCTCCAGAGGCAGACCTGGATAGGGACGGACTGAGCAATGTGGCTGAATATTTGTTTGGATTGTCTCCGCAGACCGTTGATCGCGACCGAGCACCTCAGTTTGCACTTAAGTCGCACACCAATGGTCCCGTGTCGGGGACCTACCTGACAATGGATCTGCCCCGAAGGATGGGTGCCACAAACATCAGCGTAACAGTTCAGAGTTCCACTAATCTGCTGCTATGGGAACCTCTTGCCGTGATCTCAGGAACGAATTCACCCTCCGGGCCAGGTGTCGTGCGCGAGCAAGGCACTGGGCACACCCGCACCGTCACGGTGCGCGATACAGTGGCCGTCGAGTCCAGCACCACGCCCCGGTTCGTGCGCGTTGACTTCAGCTCGAATTAAGAACTTAGGTTTCGGTCGGAATTTCGATAGGACCGGCCTTAGCCCTTACGACCTCGTATCAACGCCCAGGTAAGCAATCCAGCCAGACCAATCAGCGTTAAGCCCATAACCGGCGTAACACCGGCGAATAGGGTGAGGCGCCGGGCATTGACAGTTGGTTCGCTGAGGTTCTGCTTGATCTCATCCAGCTTATGAGATTCCAGGTCCGGTAGAGGGAATCGGTGTTCAATTGAGTTCATATGCACCGCAGCCACTCAGGACTGCACGGCCTCCAATCATACCGTGTTGGGGCCAATCATGGGCAGTGGGCGCACCCGGTATTCTGCCTGGGCACGAGACCCCAATGTTTTCTGAAGTGACGGAGTGCCTGCGGATCGCCTCGCTCTGTCCCAGCGGGACAGACGATAAAAGCCCAATGCTTCAGCTTTGGGTGGCAAGTGTTCAATATTGACCAAGTTCTGAAGGAACGGCTGAGTGTGGCCATGTCCTGCCCGAGCTCATACTGCCATTGTGTCTTCAGCACAAACAGCGTCGGCTATTGATCACTCACGAATTGAGCGAGAATCACGAGGAGTGCCATCAGAAGATGATTGCAGGAGAAACTGCAGGGGCTGCTTAGAGCCTCTTTCTCGGAAATCTGGATGGATCTATCACTCATGTGAATTGCCCTACTGCGCTGCTCACCCACTTTCAACCACACCCTGAAAGTAACCTGCACGCCATATCTGCTTGCCCAACGGGCATCGAAAAGCAAATGATATGACATGCACCCACTGCGCCCTCTTGTCCTGTTACTAACCGGCCTTTCTCTCAGCGCCTGGTCTGTTGAATCCCCGGCAAGCGCCCCATCGAAAACTGTGGATCTCCGGCCTGCCCTCGAGGAATTCGGACTGCGCGCCAGACAACAAGGAGCACGCCCCACCTGCTCGGCCTTCACCATGACTTCCGCACTGGAGTTTGCCCTGGCCAGGCAACATGGAGAAACGCCGCGTTTGAGTGTGGAGTTCTTGAACTGGGCAGCCAACGCTACCGGCCCTGATGACCAGGATGGCGGCTTTTTTTCCGACCTCTGGAAAGGGTACGCCACGCATGGTATCTGCGCGGAAAAGGAGCTCCCTTACGAAGCAAAATTCGATCTTAAATTGCGGCCTGGGACCAACCAAATCGCGCAAGCAAAGCAACGCATCGAGGGTGGACTCAAGCTGCACTGGATTAAAGAATGGGATGTGAAGACGGGACTGACCGATGATCATTTCAAGGGCATCCAGCAGATGCTAAAATCTGGGTGGCCCGTTTGCGCCGGCATGCGCTGGCCTATTCAGGCGCGATGGGAAGGCGAGGTGCTCCAGATGTGCAGGCCGGATGAGGTAGTGGACGGACATAGCGTGCTGCTCGTCGGGTTTCGAGATGACGCTTCACAAAGTGGAGGCGGCGTGTTCCTTTGCCGGAATACAGGGGGCAGCGGAAAAGACGCTGCGATTCCTTACGCCTACCTACGCGAATACGTCAATGATGCCGCATGGGTAGGTCCTGTAGATTGGAAGGCCAAGGGCAATTTACCAGCGAGCCAATAACCTGAAGCAACGCTGAAAGATCATTCCAGACTGCGGATGGCGCATTTTGTGGTACGCCCGCCGATCTTATTCGTCCAGGTTTGACCGGCTTTCTTGCCCATCAACGTCTGGCCCAATGGCGATTGCGGGGTGATGACGGTGATCTCTTTACCGTCCACCGTGATTTCCAGCCCTCCGTTCCGGGGTCCGATAAAGTAGAGGGAACGCGTGCGGTCGAGTTCTACCTCCACCAACGCTCCCAAATCAGCGGCAGTATCCGGGCCGAAATCCTTTGGCACCAGAGCCTGGTACACCTGGATGGAATCCATGATCTCCTTCGCCTGCCTGGCTTGTCCGCCGGCTAAATAGGCGGCTTCAAGCCCTCGAGTATCATATTTGTTCTCGGCTTTGCTGCTCTCATGCGTCGCTTCAGCGTGTGAGGCTCTGGCTGCTTTGGCCAATACCTCGAGACTTTCAGTAAGGCTGGAAACGATTTGATTCAGGACCCGTGTCTTGTTCATCAAAGAACGCCCAGAATACCCGGCAAACCGTCAGTGGTCGAATCGATTTCGGTTTTACCGCTGTTTCAACAACCTCTCCCGGCGTTCTGGAGGCAGGTTCATCTTGTTGATCCATGCCTCCGCGGCTGCCTCATCCAGACGCAGCCAGTTTCGGCCGAGATACTCAACTTGGTCCATCCGGCGATTGGCATCAGTGATCGTCTCCACCCAGGGAGCAGCAACTTCAGGACTACGATAGCCGAGGCTCTGAATGTAGGTGGTCAACGCCGTCTCACGGCCCTTGCCTTCAGGCATTCCACTCAGCCATGCCGCAGCCCCATCAGGATCATTGCGGGCCCAATTACTCATGGTGTTGCGTATGCCCTCTTCGCGAGCCTTCCCTTCAGGAAAACTGCCAACCCAGGCAGCCGCTGCTGTCGGGTCGCTCAGGGCCCACTGCTGCACGACCCGCGCGGCGGCGCTTTCCTGAGCCTCGCCTGCCCCAAGTTTTGATACAAAAGAAGCTGCTTCTTGCGGAGATGTTTGCGCCCACTGGGAGGCTAGCTCCTTGATGGCCTCATCGCGTGACTGTCCAGAGGGTAAGCCCATCGCCCAAGTAGAGGCAGCCCCTGGGTCCTGCTCGGCCCAGCGTCGCGCGACATCTGATACAAATCGCTTTTTGTCAGCGCCCTCCGCCATTTGTTGTCCAAAAAGCGCCGCTTCATCGGGCCTTTCCTCTCCCCATTGTGATGCCATGCTCGCAATCGCCGAGGTGCGATTGGCATCAGGCAGGCTTTTGGCCCAGGTGATGGCACTGTCCAGGTCGTGTCGCGCCCATGAAGCCGCAAGGTTGCTGATGAGTTCCTTCTGCCGGGTTCCTTTGGCTTGCAGCGCATAATCCGCCGCAGCCTTTGGATCATTCGCCGCTAATTGATAAAGGACAGATTGCTCCGTTTCGCGCTTGGATGAGCCCTCCGGCATCTTGGCCAGCCAGTCCAGTGCGGCCGCGGAGTCTTCTCGCGCCAGGGTAGAGGCAATTCCGTTATTGAGCGCGTTGCGCGCCTCTCCGGGGGGCACCTTGGATAGCAGGCTCATGGCCTTTGTGACATCACCCCATGCCAGCCGGCTTAAAACCTGGCCCATCGCTCGCGAGCGTTGCTCACTCGCTGGCAAGTCCAGCAACCAATCGATTGTTGAATCCGCCGACTCATCTGCCAACTCCCAGGCGAAACCGGACATCAAGATTTGGGATTGAAGCGGCACCGGCAGAGATCGGGCGAAGCTCAATGCGGCCGTCGCATCGTTTCTCAGCCAACTCCTCAAGACCGAGCTCAACCCTGCTTGCTTTGTACCCCCTGAGCTCATCTGCAACACCCAGGCGCCTGCGGCTGCCGGATCTGTTTCCGCCCACCGCCCGGCTATCGAAGCCACCGCCTGCTGCTTTCCCTGGCCTTCAGGCAGGGTAGCACAGGCCACCTTAGCCGCCCCAGGATCAGAGCCTGCCCATTCTCTTAAAACCGTGGACAGGGCTGTGCTGCGATGTTCCGATTCTGGCAAGGTTTGGACCCACGCCAAAGCCGCCGCCGGATCGCTCTGGGCCCATTTCGAAGCGATCGTATGCACCACCAAGCCTCGTTCGTTTCCAGTTTGTAATTCCAAGAACTTGGCAGCGGCCAATGCGGGATCTTTCGCGGCCAGAGTTCTGAACACGGCTGATAGCGCTTCGTGCGGACGGTCCAGGCTCTTGTTATCCCGGATCATCTGCAAAGCTGCCTCTGGATTTATTGCCGCCAATCCGGCGATCGCAAGGCTAAGAGCCTGCCGAGCAAAAGATTCCGGGGTCGCCTTTTGAGCCCAGGCTACGGCAGCCTCGGGATCTCGCTCAGCCCATCCACGTAAAATGGCTAATCGAGCCCTTTGGTTTTGTGGCTTGCGACCGATCCCTTCTGCCCATCCCATGGCGGCTTCGGGATTTACCGCTCCCCAGCGCTCGAACAAAAGAGCTGATAGCTGCTCGTGCTCCGAGCGAGTCTTTAGGTAAGTCATCGCCTCCGGAAACGCCTCGATGGACAATGTCGAACTTATCCGGACATATGCCGCCATGCGCCGCTGCCCGTAGCTCACGGACAGACCTTCCAGCGCGCTCACCATCTGGGCAAAGGAAAGTGATTCTCCCGGCGCGGAAACGGATTCCGAACCCACTCGATTGGCCGTGAGAGAGGACGTCCGCACGGCAGGCGGCAGGTTTGTGCCAGCGGCTACCGGCTTCACCTCTGGGCGCCGCCCAGCCGTAAAGCCGATTACAAAAACAATTCCCCCAAGGAAAATCGCGAGGAGGGCCTTACCAAAATGGCTGTTCATTGAGAGCGTGATGATTGAATCATTGACTTGGACGCCGACCAAGCCAAAACGTTCGGGAAGATGGATGACAAATCAGTGAGGACGAAGAACTGAAGCGATCAGCCAGGACTCTGGCGTGCGTCCAACTCTAAAGATGATCGTTACTCAACGATCTTCGGCACCATAAAGAGGCCGTTTGCTTTCGCGGGAGCATTTTGGAGCGCTTCTTCGTTGGATAGGCACTCGCGGACTTCATCAGGTCGAGTGACATTAACCATTGGAAAGGCATGGGCGGTGGGCTCGACACCATCCACGTTTAGTTCCTTCAACTTTTCGATGTAGGAGAGCACATGACCAAGCTGATCACCGAATTTGGCTTCCTCCTCAGGGGTGAGAGCCAGTCGGGCCAGATGGGCCACATATTTTACATCGATATTGGTGGTTTCCATAAGGAGCACTCCTGAGCAGAAATCAATCCTCGTCGAACTTGCGCGACATCAGTGTCTCGATCTCCGCCAGCGCCTGGGTAGCATCCTGACCATTCGCGTGCACCGTGACTTTGCTGCCGGGACCTGCGGCGAGCATCATGAGCCCCATAATGCTTTTGCCATTAACGGTTTCCCCATCTTTTTCCACGAAGATATCGCAGCGGAAACGATTGGCCGTTTTGACAAAAAGCGCCGCTGGTCGGGCATGGATTCCCAACTTATTCGCGACCGTGAAATCTTTTGTCATTGTTGAGGTTCCGTCACCAATCTTTTTAGCGCTCATCCACTGGCATTATGATTAGCTTAAATTCAATCCCTTTGCCACTGAATTCTAGAGCTTTGAGGCACTAGCCATTCGCGCGATAAGCCGATCATTCAACTCTTTAGCTGGGTTGTAGCCGGAGTTCTTCAGTTTCGTTTGAAATGCCGCCACCTCAACCAGGCGCGCCAAATCGCGCCCGGGCCGCACCGGTATGGTGATATGCGGGATGTCGATGCCCAGGATTTTCACATACTCCTGCTCCATCCCCAACCGATCCACATCCGCAACCTCATTCCAGGATTTAAGGGTAACGATCAAATCCACCCGTTTTTCGTGACGAATGCTCTTGACGCCAAACATGGCTGCCACGTTGATGATGCCAATACCTCTTACTTCCATGTGGTTGCGAGTTACTTCGGCACTGGTGCCCACAATCTCTCGCCCGTCCACCAAAGTCACCTTGGTGATATCATCTGCCACCAGGCTGTAGCCGCGTTCGATCAACGCCAGCACGCTCTCGCTCTTTCCAATCCCGCTCTCGCCACGCAAAATCACACCCACACCCAGGATGTCCACCATGCTCCCCATTTCAGTGCCTCGCGGCGCGAACATGAGCTCAAGGGCCAGCGTAGCCAGATTGATGAACTTCATCGTTACCATCGGACAGCGAAAGATCGGCACACGCGCGGCTTCTGCCGCCTTCAGGAATTGTTTATCCGGATGCAGCCCCCGCGAGAAAACAACACACGGCAAGCGATAAGAAAAGAAAGTCTCGTAACGTTTGGCTCGCTCTTCCTCGGAGAGGGACTTCACGAAGAACGCTTCGGCGTTCCCAATCACCTGTAGCCTCTTAAAAGCGAAATAACGGGTAAAACCGGACAAGACCAAGCCGGGACGGTTCACAGTTGGCTCCTTGATCGCCCGTTTCAGGCCACTGGCTCCGGCGACCAGATTCAACTCCAGGCTGCCCGCGTTTTCTGTATAGAACCGTTCGACCGTAACAACGTTCGTCTGCATATTCGCCTGTTGTGTCTAGAGGTTAAATTCCGGTCCCAGATAGATCTCCCGCGCCTTTGGATCATCCACTAATTGTTCGGCCGCGCCTTCGTAAACCACTTCACCCCGATGTATCAGATACGCACGATCAACGAGCTTGAGGGTTTCCCTGACATTGTGGTCGGTAATCAAGATGCCCAAACCCCGTTCCCGCAGGCGGCGCACAATTTTTTGCACCTCGTAAACCGCGATGGGATCGATCCCGCTAAAAGGCTCGTCCAGAAGCAAGAGCCGGGGGTTCGTGACCAGTGCTCGGGTGATCTCCAGCCGTCGTTTTTCTCCCCCGCTCAGTGTGTAAGCGCGGCTCTTGGCAAGTCGCGACATATCGAGCTCGTCCAGAAGATACTTGAGGCGCACCGCGCGTTCCCGCCGGTTCATTCGGCAGGTTTCCAGAATAGCCAGGATGTTCTGCTCAACGGTGAGCTTGCGAAAAACGGAGGGCTCCTGCGTCAGATAGCCAATGCCCAACCGTGCCCGCAGGTGCATTGGTTTCTGTGTAATGTCTTTGCCTTCGAACCGCACGGCCCCCTCGTCGGGCCTCACCACCCCTACAACCATGTTGAACGTCGTGGTTTTGCCCGCGCCATTTGGGCCAAGAAGTCCCACGATCTCTCCCGCGCCGACGTGGATAGAAACACCATTGACGACTCGGCGGCCTTTGTATGCCTTAACCAGTTTGTCGGTTGCGAGTAAAACCTCGGCTGCACCGGCGGCGGTCTCCTTTCCGGGTTGCATCCTGGCCATCTTTGGTTCCGTTTGCTCGTTAGGCATGGCTGGCGGAGGATAAGCAGCTATTTCGACTTAGGGAAGTTAAAGCGATTGGTGTTGCTCTCATTAGCCGGGATGCCGCCGTGATACTTCCCTGTGCTGAGCATGGTTCCTTTGCCGACATCGAGCTCCAACCGATCCTCGTCTCGAAACACCCGCCCTTCTCCGTCCTCAAGCACCGGATACCCGATCAACTCCAGGACATCATTCGTTCCGGAAGGCGTGATCGTGTAGCTGTAAACGGCTTTGTTGGCGCGTCCTTTGAGCGTCTGCCCCTGGTCATTGACAAGCCGGAATCGCACCGTCTCATCTGCGACGATGCTATCCACCTTCTTACCTCGTTGCGGCAGTGCAACCCGCAGGTTTCCGCATTCCATCTCCATTTGGGGATGGTCGATCCTCACCGTGCCGCTGAAAACCGCATTTTCCCGACTCAACCGGTATTCATCCGACGTGATGACGGCGGTCTTATTCTGGTTCGTTTGGCTCTTCACTGCTGGCTTGTTCGTCTTGGCCATGGAGGGGCGCATCATGGCGATGTCCCCCATTTCACCGGCGGGGAAATGCATCTCGGCTTTGCCACGCACGAGCATTTCCTCACTCTCTGTGCTCACCTGAATTCGATCACCCTTTCCATTGCGCTCCCCAGATTGCCAGGCAGGATTCTCCGTGAGAGTCAAAAGGCCGTTCGTTCCGCCGTACACCGCTTCCCCAGAAGTGAACCGATTCTCCCCTTGCGCAATGACCACTCCATCATGGGCCAAAATTGCGTCCAACGAATTCGTGCCGCTGAAAAACACATCCATGCGGGCGCAGGTCAGGTAGCCCTGCGCCTGCTGATTGGCAAACTGCTCAACACGCACCTTCTCATGGAAAACCGCATTATTCGTGTGGAACTCATACCGTTCAGAATGCACCTCCAAATGCTGGTTGGTGGTCTGTGTACCGGCTGAATTTGTAACACCGCTCGGCATGAACTCGTAGTTGCCCAGGCTCTGCCCCTCCATTCTCAACCAGGCGCTGCCGTTAGCCCGAAAAGTCTTATTGGTTCGCTCAATGACAAGTTCACGGGCACGACCCTGGCGAGTATCGAAACTCCAGGAGGGCTCTCCCTGCACCAGTAAGACACCGGTGTCGGTCTCGTAATCCGCTGTCTGCCCCTTGGCCTGAATGCCGCTATACTCAAGCGTTACGTCCTTCTCTGCGTTAATCGTTCTAAGCCGGCGCTCGTTCATCGGCAGTTTGAACCGGAGTTCCCCTGCACCGATTGACAGATTGGTCCCCGTCACCTTCACAGCCTCGGAGTAGGTGCCCAGACCGGTCCCGGCATCATACACGAACCGGTGCGCCTTTACGTCAAAGCTGGAAACGTCCGCCGAGTGCGTTCGGTTTGTCTTCGGTTTGTTTGCCAGACTCTCCTCCCTCAGCGCCTCGGCCTGGATGACCGTGTGGACCTCATTGGAAATAAATAGCCGGGAGGTAGCCTGCTCCCAGGCGAAACCCACCCCGGACATCGCAAATCTCCCATCAACGCTCCGTGCGTCCAGCGGCCCGGGTGAGGTGAGCAGTTTCTTACCTGTTTCGTACTCACACGAAGGCGCATTCACCTGCAATTCCCCGACTCCATCTTCGCGAAACGTCTTCAACCGAGCATCCGTCACACGCACTCTGCCTTCCGGAAGCGGCTCAGCCTCGCTCCCCTGCAAGAATGACTTCATCTGGGAACTGTGGGGCGCCGGGTAAAACTCTGGAGTAATGCTAAATCCCTTGAGCTTCCCCATGAGCCGCTGAGGCTGCCCAGTGACCAGACATGCCCCGGCCAGCAAACACACCGCAGCAAGCATATGCCCACGCACACCGATTTTTCTAGCGATCTTCATCGGTAGTAATCCGCGACCAGACTGTCCCAACGACCCTGCGTTTTGAGGATTAATTCGGAGATTTCCCGAATGGCTCCCTTTCCTCCGCTCAACACGGTGACAACATCCACCTCGTCCTTAACTTCTTTGACCGCGTTGGCAACAGCGATACCAACTCCTGCCTGCCGCAGCGGTCCCAAATCCACCAGATCATCGCCTGCGTAGCATACTTCATCCCAGCTTCCGCCCGTAGTCGCGAGACACTCTTCAATGGCTTCGACCTTCGATGTTTTCCGCTGCACCAGGAAATCGACCTTCAGTTCGCGCGCTCTGACCTCGGTGGCGCGCGAGGGCCGGCTTGAAATCCAGCCTACCTTGATGCCTGCCCTGCGCAGCAGCACCAGACCTAAGCCATCCTGGATGTTGAACTGCTTTAACTCGCGGCTTCCACCTACAATCACCGTGGCGTCCGTTAAGACTCCATCCACATCGCAGAAGAAGAACTTTACCTTCCGCAAGCGGGCGCTCAGTGCTCGCGTGAGTCTCATGCTCTCCATGGACGCGCGGTTTCCCACAGTTTAACCCACTCTTTGATGAGCCCAGACATTTCTGCCAGCGGAATCATGTTGGGCCCATCGCTCAGCGCCTTCTCCGGCTGTGGATGCGTTTCCACAAACAGCCCGCTTGCGCCTGCCACCAGCGCGCAACGCGCCAACACCGGCGCAAACTCCCGTTGGCCGCTCGATTTATCTCCGCCGCCCCCGGGCAATTGAACGGAATGTGTGGCGTCGAATATCACGGGGAACCCAAAAGAACGCATGATCGGGATCGATCTCATATCCGTCACCAAATTATTGTAACCGAAGGTGGTGCCCCGCTCTGTGAGCATTAACCTGGCCCCCTTTCCACCGGCTTTCTCGGCGGCCTGTCCCATCTCCTTAGGAGAAAGAAACTGTCCCTTTTTGACGTTCACGATCTTGCCGGTATTCGCCGCCGCCTGTACCAGATCTGTCTGGCGGCATAAGAAGGCGGGGATCTGGAGGATATCGACCACTTCGCCGGCAAGCGCCGCCTGATCCTCGGTGTGCACATCCGTCAGCACCGGTACTTGGAACTTTTCGCGAATTTCACGCAGGATCTCCAGGCCGGCTTCAACTCCTGGCCCACGGAACGACTTCCCCGAAGTTCGGTTCGCTTTGTCGAAACTAGCCTTAAACACGTAGAAAACGCCCGCCTTCTCGCAAGCGCGGGTTAAGGTTTTGGCGACCTCAAAGCACAGTTTGCGGTTTTCGATGACACAAGGGCCGGCGATCAAGACCAATCGTTTTTCTGACCGCAAAGCCTTCCAAATGGCAGTGGTACTCAGCACGGCAGCTTTTTACCAGTTTACCGGCCGAAAGTAAAAGCATTCGCAAGGTTCCTGGCCAATGAACGACCCGGGTTCACGCCCCTGCGGGCACATCTAAAGCCAGCCCCTGGGCCACCGACAACGTGATAACGGCTGCGCTTGCCGTGAGGCGATGGTCCGTAATCCAAACGTAATCGCGGCAGGCATCCGCATCTGTGATCGCCATCCGATAAGCAAAGCACGTCACAGAGTTCAACCGGAAGATAATCTCCTGCAAGCGGAGCGCGCATCCACCGGTATTGTGCGAGAGAGTTTCGGAAAATGTTTCTATTCTGCCGCCACCCGCTTGAACCACGTCCTCGAACATGGTGTTCACGAGGCACAAAAACCTTCTAGGCTCAAGCCCGGGACTGGTCTGTTCCGAAGAAGGGAGTGGCCGGCATTCGGCAATTAATGGCTGATCGGGAACATCAGAAGGAAGAGCAAAAAACGAATCAATACGGAACCGCCGGGAACCGGAGAAAAACGCCCACCGATCCCCAGTTGTGCCAACAACAGAACTCACTGGCCCAAGCTAGGCAAGCATAGGTTCAAGTGTCAATTCAGATCAGCAGATCAGCCCTTTCAGGCCTTTCAGGCGTGAGAAAACAAATCCGTGGTCATCCGCAGATGACGCAGATAGCCGCAGATGAAGAACAGAACCTACAGGTTCGGTTTCCGGCCTGATGTCAACCCCACGCGAGTTCTATGAGGAACTCAATCCCACCACAGGAAGAACTCACCTTTTTTGAGGTCGTCAGTCAGGGCTAATGCTCTGCTTTCACCTTGCCCGGCGACATCTGGACAGATTGCAAAAATCATTTTTGTCAACAAAGGAAGGTTCTTAACAGGCCCCTTGAACGTGCCTTCCAAGTGATCCACACCAATGCCGGTCAAAAAGAAATCTTGTTCCACTTCCAGTTCCATGAGCCATGAAATGATTCCATGGGTGCTCGGGCGTAGATCGCCTCCCTGAGTGCCAATCGCAGCAACGACTTCATGCTTATACTGAGTTGGGATAAATCCAATCCGATCAACCTCTGTTCGGGTGCCTGTCTCATAAGAGAAAACGTAGAATCCGCGGGCCAGCATGTTCGTATGAAGGCGAAAGAGTTCTTTCTTTGACAGTGGATCAGTCAGAGTAAAAGCAACCGCCCCGTTTACCTTTTCACCGTCCGAATCCCTTACGAAAGATTCCGGTTGTGCGTTAAGCAGCGTGGCCAATTCGTCTATAGCGGTCAGAAACTCCGGCTGATTCCCTGCGGTGGTAAAATCTGGAACAGGCATTTCCCGCTGCTCAGAGTAACGCTCGGACACTTGCGTTCGGTCATACGTGGAGACCGATCTCCTGAGCAACTGGATGCCGACCATCAGCGCAAAACAGAATACCAGGCCTGCGGCACTCATGCCGAGGGCTGTCCAAAGAGGCTTTCTTTTTGAAGGGGCCGGAGGGCGAGGGAAATCCGGCTGAATTCCAGCGGCGATCAAACGCTCATACAGGTCAGGGTGCGTCTGCTTTCCAGGCATCACCGCTGGCTGAAGGTTGAGCTCATGCAACTTCACCATCGCGCTCATATACACTTCGGATTGACTAGCTGCGGATTGCAGGCGGTCCGCACGCTTTTCCCCATAGAGAACGACGCGTTTGTTCGCAGCCATGATCGCGAGGACTGCCAAAAATCCGAAAAAGAACCCATAACGGCCGCCGTACATGAAAATGAAAACAGTCGGAAGATAGCTGAATTTCTGGATGATCCGAATCCATCGAAGCCAGGCGGGTTCCAGCAGATGACCTAGCTCATGGGCAGCTATGCTCCGGAGTTCTTCCAAGGACAACGCTTTGATCATCTCACTGGAGAAACCGACCCAATGGTGAACGATGGAGGCCAACGCGTTGACTTGAGCCCATTCGAATACATACACCTTCACCTTTCCTTTTACCCCCATTTCCGTGCACAACCCTTCGACCATGGCTATCACGTGCGCCGGAGCGAGGTGGGCAATTCGCAACCAGCGTAGCAAGTAGGCTGTATCGCCAATCAAAAGGCAAAGCTGCGCCAGCAATGCGCCGGTGAAAACGAGGAAAGACTTTGTGCCAAGCTTTTCAGGCATGAGATTCACGGTGAACACTAGGACCACCCAGTGAGATGCCATCGTCACCACCAGAACAACAATTCCGGAGACCCAGTTACGCAGGTTCACCCGGGCACCCCAGCATTCCCTGACGAATCGATAACGCGCTACAAGCACGCCAGACAAACCAGCAATCCAAAACACAACCATTGGATCCGGGGAGCTCATTCCTGCGAAAACCTGCAACGCGGATGTGCCGATCACCGCCAAAGCAGGAGGAAACACTGCTCCAAACCATAGCTGTGCTTGCCCGGGTGCAAACGCCAGGCGCGCACGCTCGGTCCAGTGTGCCTCCGAAGCCGCCCGCCAGGATCGCGCCAGCATCCAAACAATCGCTCGGGCGAACACCCAGTTAATCAGGAACGCGGCAAGAGCGATCGCACCTATTGTTAGAAACGAGTTCATTCGGGTACTCGCATCGGAGGGTACCGTCTCAAAGGAAGCTTAGTAAAGCCGAATACCAGCCTCTGTTCTTCTCCACGCACTCCGCGTCTCCCCGTGCAATCTATCTTTTTCTTCTCGGTGACCTCACAGGATGGAGCCGCTTGTTTTCATTTTTCGCCCCAAGCAAAGCGCACCGGGACGGTGCGCGTACTCGCAGTCGAGACGACCGCGCTACACAGGTGGCCCGCACCGGGAACCGACGCCGCGTGCGGAGACGCGGCCTACAGGATCTGCCGTGTTGTTTCTAGTCTCCATCCAGATCCCTTCGACTCCTGAGGCCTTAATAGCGTCAGATTAGGTCCCTATGAGCGGTTCAAAAGTCAGTTCTGGAAAAACGGAATCAACCGCTCATCTGGGCTGCTCGAACGCTGATCCGGCACAAACGGGCAGGCTAAAACAGCGGGATGGCTCTTTTTTCCTCAGTACTCTCGATCCCGCCTCTGTTCAATCCACGGTGAGGTCACACAGTTCCGAATCTTTCTGCCTTTTCTTTGCGTCTTGGTTGTAGAATCTTTTTCAAAACGCGGACGCGGCGGTTCCGGCACCCGTCTCATTGTATTCGCAATTTGTTTGCGTGCGCTTATCACATCTGAAACAATCCCCAGGATTCATTATGCATGCACCTATGATCTTCACCGGGTTACGATTTGCACGGGGCCCTCGCCGTGCCGTCACTCAGCTTTTGGCCGTTCTGATTCTCTTGGTTCTGGCGAACCCTCGGAATGTAAATGCCGACGAAGCCCCCCTCCCCGACCTGGTTCCCTTCAGCTTTTTCACCCTGAGCAATCAGGTGGATGTGGTTTTCAACCGGCCGGACGCGCCGCAAGTAGCCATCGTTTATGGAGTCACCAACCAAGGCGCTGGAAACGCCTCAGATTACTGGTGGGACAGTGTCTGGGTGTCCACCGACAGCTCGGGTGCCGGAGCGGTGCGGGTCAACGAGCTTCTCTACGAGTATTGGACAACAGACCATTTGGCCCCAGGAGCCGTCTATTGGCGGACGAACCTGGTTTCGCTGCCCAAGGCAAGTGGCACGTACTGGCTGGAATTCCGAGCCAATCCTTGCCCAGATCTCTATGAGACTACCCTGACCAATAACGCGCTGCGTGCGACTGTTCCGGTCGTGGTGAATTACCAGATGATCCCGCCAGATCTGAAACCTGTATTGCTCCAGGCCCCTTCCGAGGTGACTGGCCCTCCTGGCGCTGGCGTAACCGTTGTTTGGGGTGTTACAAATCAAGGCCCAGGAACCGTCACTGGAGAGTGGTCTGACGTTTTCTATCTCATCACAAACTCGGTTCTTGATCCGCAAGGGATTTGGGCGGGGCAGGTTCAAACGCACGGCCCTGTCGATAGCGGCACGATGTACTGGCACACTAACATCCTGCGGCTCCCGGCCTATCAGGACGGGCTGGTAGAGCTAAAGCTCCAGGTGGACGGTGGTTATTACACCGTCTATGAAGCGGATGAGGAAAACAATAGCCTCACCGTTCCGATCACCTTCCATTTGGGGCCGTCGCCCGATCTAGCCGTTACCCAGCTTTCAGCCCCCAAGGTTGTGGCGGGCTTGACGAACTTCACAATTCCATTGTCGTGGAGCGTGACCAATCATGGCCCAGGGATTGCCAGCGCAGGCCGTGTAGATCAGGCGTTGCTGCGTTCGCAAATGGAACCCTACTCCTTCACTCGGACGAATTTCTACCAGGCTGAACCTGTCGAACCGCATCAGCAGTATCATCGGACAGGAGTTTTCCAAACCTCAGTGCCTGCAAGCGGCTTCTATGTGCTTTTCATGCAGGCGGACGCCGAGGGTGGGTTCTACGAGGACGAGACCGAAAACAATTACTCAAGCACAACGATAATGATCCTTGAGACGAATGATGTAGCGGTAATGTGCACAGTCCCGGGGCAACCCCTCTGAGACACCAACCAATTTGAAATCACAGTTGAGGTATTCAATGCCGGGCCAGGGCAAGCCGCCGGTTTGTTTGTGACAAATGATCTTCCTGTGGAGGCGAATCTTGTATCCGCGGCCCCTTCTCAAGGGACATGGCGGAAGGAAGGATCTCGGATCGTTTGGGACCTGGGCACTATGGCGGCAGGAACAGATGCTTCTTTGCGGTGCGTCCTTCAGCCTAACCCGGGGAGTGCGATGCTTACCAATCACGCAACCCTGGTGCGCGACGGCGTGGATGCTGACCTGAAAAACAACTCAGCTACTAACCGATTCATTGTTTTGTCGTCAATTGGTAACGACGCGTTCGCGAATCGTAAAACTGTTTCAGGTCTGACGCCTTACCTTCTGGCAGATAATCGCAACGCGACTACCGAACCGGGTGAACCAATCGTGGAGAATGCAGGCAAAACGGTTTGGTGGACATGGACAGCTCCGGCTAACAGCACGGTTTACCTCTATTTCGAATCAGACATGGCTGTAGAGGTCAGTGTTTACAGCGGCGAGGCCCTAGGCAGTTTAAAAGCGGTGGCTGGTAGCTCAGGCTTCCCTCCAAACCAGCACTTTTCTCCATTCCATGCACGAGCAGATGTGATGTATCAGATACGAGTGGACTCTTTCTATACCGATCAGAGCGGCTCAATAATTGGTCAGCTATTCGTTTATCCAGACAAACCCCTCACTCTGTCGTATCTAAACAAGGAGATCGTCCTTAACTGGGACGGCATGTACATATTGCAGAGTTCCACAAACGTGTTAGGGCCGTTTCAGGACCTGGCGGTGAGTTGGCCCAGGACGAACTATCAACCGCATGGGGCCGCTATGTTTTACCGGCTGCGTCCAAACTTCCTGCCGTAGCGGTAGCCTTTGGCGCCGATATCTTGAACAAGCGATTATTCCACCCAGCGCCATAGCGGGCGGCTGAGCAGGTCCTGGCCGTTCACTTGTGTCTGGCCCATCGTCTTGGAGAGCTCGATCACCAGGATCTCGGAGGCGCTTTGCAGAGTGTTACTTTCTCGAACAAGCTCCTCCTTTTGTTAGAGTCTGGACATGAGCAAGGCAGCGGAGCCGTTCGAATTGGAAATACCAGTTGAACCCAGTGATATTGACGGGATGGGGCACGTCAACAACGTGAACTACCTGCGTTGGGTGCAACGCATTGCCACGGCACATTGGCAGGTGCTTGCCCCTGCGCAGGATCGGGAACGGGTGCTTTGGGTAGTACTGCGGCATGAGATCGACTACAAGAAACCCGCTTTGGCTGGTGACCTGATCATCGCCCGCACCTGGGTGGGCATCGCCACACGCGCCTCTTATGAGCGCCACACAGAGATCCTGCGGGCTCACGGGCGGGAACTCCTGGCGAAGGCACGAACCCTCTGGTGCCCTATTGATGCCACCTCAGGCCGCCCCACCCGGATAAGCCCAGAGGCCAGAGCACTCTTTAGCTCAGGCCCAGAGCCGAAAAAGGGGAACTGACGTCCCCTGACTTTTTCCTAAACTGTTCAGATTCAATAGCCGATAGAGGTTGAGTTGAAGGGCGAGGACGCTCTCATAGTGACTATATATTCAGACTACCTAAAACTCTAACCTATGCGGTTGAAAACTCTATTCAGCGGGTCTGTTCTCAGTTGTTCATTGGTATTGGCGGCTTGGACTGATACAGCCAGCGCCCAAACACCATCAACCTATTATTTCTGGCAATCCGGATTCCAAGGCGGCGGGGTCTTGTCAGGCTCCTTCTCGGGAATCGACACGGATGGGGACCATCAACTCGCCAGCTTCGCGGAAGATCCGGAAATCTCCCTGTTCTCTGTTTCTATGACCGGCAACTCCGAAGTGCCCAATTTTTCGATTGAAACGGCAGGCCTGTGGGGGTTGGTCTATGACCTGGATGCAGGCACGTTACTGGGGGATGGCATCATGGGACGTATTGAAGGAATCGGCGCCACCGGCAGCATTTCTGAGGGCGTAACGGTCGAATATAAATCGGGGCAAGGACCCAATAAGTTCCCAGGTGGCATTATCGAGTACAATGGCACCACCATCATGACGCTCAATCCTGTCATGTTGTCGCTCTCGCCCATTACGCCGGAGATCTACCAGGAAACACTCGCCAGCGTTCCCGAACCGGGCAGTGCGAGTTTCGCCATCATCAGCCTGGGTGCCCTTGCATTCTGGCGGCGGAAGACCGCCTATTAAAACCTGATTGCGGACCGTCAATCTTTGGGAAATCTGTGCGCCTGGCCAAATAATGGGCCGGGCGCCTTCTCCGTTTTTCAGGCGGCTCTTCTCCGCTCCGATTCGTGATACACTCCGGCTCCCAGCACGAGCACTCTTAAGCTGGCCGCATCAGCACCCGGCGATTGTTTCCGATTTGTCACCTGCCCTTAACCTGCTTAGCTAACGGGCATGGTAGAAGTGCCGGGTGAAAATCAATCGACGAAGGTTCTTTAGCCGTTCGGGCCTGATCCTGGCTGGCGTGGCCAGCGCCCCTGCACTGGCTCGTAGCGCGCCAGACGTCACCTTCCACCCAGGAAACGGGCCGAGGCATATCATCCACATGGTTGCTGATGGGATGAGCCAGGGAACGCTCACCTGTGCAGCACACCTGTCCCAACTGCTCCGCCAGCGCGGACTGCGTTGGACAGATCTCTTCAGCGATCCTCAGTCGGTCACCGGGATGATGGATGTCCAGTCACTGAACTCGCTGGTCACAGACTCCGCGGCCAGTTCCTCAGCATGGGGTTCGGGCTCCCGAGTGGTGAATGGAGCGTTGAATATGCTTCCGGACGGCAGAGCGTTACGACCGTTATATGATCTGCTACATGAAGCCGGCTGGGCTCGCGGGCTGGTGACTACCACGGAGATCACTCATGCGACGCCCGCCGGGTTTGCTGTCGCTGTGCCAAAACGGTCCATGGGCGAACGGATTGCGGACCGGCTCTTTCAAAGCAGTCCGGAGGTCCTGCTGGGCGGCGGGTCACGCTTCTTCGAGCCGGAACTCCGATCGGATCGCAGGAACCTCATGGGGGAGTTTCAGGACGCTGGATATGCTGTTCTGCGAAATCAGGATGAGATGAACAAGGCAGCATTTACTTCAAAATGGTTGGGACTCTTCGGACGTGGACACCTTCCGTTTACGATTGATCAGGTCACGGATGCCAATGCCACACAGCACTCCCGGATACCCACGTTAGCAGAGATGACACAGGCCGCTCTTGGCAAGCTCGAACGATCATCCCATTTCATGCTGCAGGTTGAGGGTGGCCGTGTGGACCACGCAGCTCATTTGAACGATGCGGCAGGCGCATTTCACGACTTGATCGCGTTCGACGATGCTCTTCAGGTCTGTTGGAAATTTCAGGAACGCTTTCCAGACACGTTGCTTATTGTCACGACCGATCATGGAACAGGTAATCCGGGACTGAATGGGACGGGGTCTCGTTACGGTCAAACCACCGGGCTATTCCGGGAACTGTCGAAAGTCAGACACTCACATGAATGGATGCTGCGCAAGATCTACCGAGTTCCGGAGAGCTCCAGTGAAGACATGCTCGAGGTCGATCCCTCAAAGGAACATCTGGTTGAGCCCGCCGAAATGGCAGAAATCATTCAGAACGCAACAGACTTTCGTCCCAGTTCGCATCAGGCTCAACGGCTGCACCAATTCTTCTCTGGCAAAGGTGACGCGCTATACGAGCTTGCCAACAACGGCGAGTTTCAGCTCGCGCAACTGCTGGCGAACCACACTGGCGTTGGCTGGACCTCCCTGGCTCACACGGCTGACTTCGTTCCCGTTATTGCGCGCGGACCTGGCGCAGAACAATTTCGTGGCTTTATTCGTAACGTCGAGATCTTCCGCCACTACACACAATTCGCCGGTATAGACTACAGAAACCCGGAAGCCCGTTCCGCCTGACTTCATGACTTGATACAGCCTCACCACTCGAAAACTGTCAGCTCGGGCCGGCAACGAAAACGGAATGGCAGAAAGAACCATCCGATTCCTGGATTGACATACAAAGGCCCCCCAGGCGTGGTAAACATCCCCATGCTGTACTCATCCACGTTAAAGGGAGTCACAATCGAACCGACGAAGGGCAACCGCACCTGGCCTCCGTGGGAATGTCCGGCCAGGATCAGGTCGTAGGTGCGTCCGCCCAGTTTCTTAGCCCAAACCGGATAATGCACAAGTAGCAGGTTTCGAGTTGTCGGGTCGGGCAAAAGGGAATCCCGCGGCGCCCCCAGACACGATTCGCCTGTTACGGTCCAGCGTCCGTCCGGGCTGCGCCATTGTTCGTCCATGAGCCAGGCTCCGCCATTACGAGCGAAGCATTTCTTTAGGGGATCAAAATCGATCTTAGCCCAATAATCGTGATTTCCCGGCACACCCACGAGCGGCGCCTTGATTTCGCTTAAACCGTCCACCGCCTCCTGGAGGTGCTGAGCCTCCTCTATGAGGTCGCCAGTAAACACTACGAAGTCGGCCTGTAGCGAGTTGATCGTGCGGACGACTCTCTTCAGGAACGCCCTGTCCCCCTTGTGATGAAGATCTGTGAAATGAACGAACCGCTGGCTTGGCTGGCCGTTGCCCATCCTCAACCTGCGTACACGAATCCAATTTGGCTCCACGAATCCGGACTCGGCGAGCAGTATAGGTGGGATGGAGCACAAAGTGCCAAGAAGGAATTTCCTGCGCGTGACCTTTCCATTCGCCATTCAGAGGAGGATAAGAATGTTGCACCGACTGTCAGCCGCAAAATGGCGAGAGGGGTTGAGGGTTGAAGGTTGAAAGTCCGAAGACGCGGACTTCCAGTATGTCAATCCACCTTCTCGTTTACACTTCCCCGGCGATACCCTTGCAGATCCAAAGTAACATGCGCATACCCGGCTTCCTTTAACTCCCGCGCAACTCGGGCCGCTGCCCCGTCGGCTAATAACTTCGACATTTCAGTTGGACCGACCTCTATCCGCGCCAGGTGGCATTTGCCATTGGCAAGCGGCTGAGACCCGCCTGTGAGATCGAAGTTCGGCAACGGCAGTTCGTGGTGCCGAACGCGCACGTCGTAAAAGCCCATGTCACGCAGCAGATCCTCCGCCCGCTCGATCATTCGGAGCTTTTCCACCGTGACCCGTTCGCCGTAAGGCAAACGTGAGCTCAGGCAGGCCATTTGCGGTTTATCTGCGGTAGGAAGTCCTAGTTGGGCGGAAAACTCGCGAATCTCCTGCTTGGTCAAACCAGCTTCTTTAAGCGGGGCGCGCACCTGGAACTCCGTAGCAGCCATCGCGCCCGGACGATGATCGCCTATATCGCTGGCATTCTCACCGTAGGCGATGACAGCAAAACCTTCAGAAACCGCCAGGGGTGCCAATTCCGCAAAAAGCTCATGCTTGCAGAAGTAGCAGCGATTGTTTGGGTTGGCGACATACGACGGATTATCGAATTCGCGCGTGTGCACGACCCTTACCGGAAAGGAGAATTGTCTGCCAAGAGCCAACGCTTCTTCGAACTCGCGTCTTGGCAAGCTCGGGGAGTCAGCGATTGCTGCCAGGGCGCGATCTCCAAGCACTTGATGGGCAACACATGCCAGGAAGACAGAGTCCACCCCGCCTGAGTAGGCCACCA
Source organism: uncultured Verrucomicrobiota bacterium (assembly GCA_942493075.1). Taxonomy (GTDB): domain Bacteria; phylum Verrucomicrobiota; class Verrucomicrobiia; order Limisphaerales; family UBA8199; genus JBBQYD01. The sequence goes on from OW818681.1 coordinate 4,143,352, forward strand.
GGCAGGATTCATAGGAGCGCAACAGCTCGCGAAGCCGTTCTAATTTCTCAGATACCACGAACTCAAGCTGCCATTTTTGTGGCCAAATGTCGAGCAGGTCCAACAGAACAACGTCGGAGCCTCAGGCCTTGGGGGGAAGGGTGAAAGGCTTGCGCTGTTTTGCCCTGTATTCGGCGTAGCGGGGCCGAATGGCATCCATGAACTCATCACGGCTCAGGCCTGGCCGCCTGGACAGCGCATCTTCTATCAGGCGGTTTGCTGTAGCCCGCCGTCGTACCAAGTCTGCCGGCTCGCAAGTGTCCCGCTCATAGAGCGCCCTAAGCAGTCCCTCAAGTTCAGGCTCATTCCGGGAAGCAAGTGGCAATAATCCGATCCGATTGCCCCCTGGATAGCCGTTGGCCATGCCACATGGCCTTCTTGTCGCGAAGAATTTCTACGGCACCCTTTATCATCTCAGCCAGTCGCCGGTCCGGGAAGTCCGGCTGTTCCGCGGCACGCTCCAACATCCAGCCAAGCACCAAGCACTGATCGAGGATCTCCTTATGCTCTCTGAGCCGTTCAGGAGTCGGGTTGTCGAGCAAGTGAGAGTCCTCCCAAGCCGTGAGCTGAGGAAGGATTCCTGCCAGGTCTTCTGCGATTTCCCGCGAGGTGGATAACAGGCGATTTTGTAGCCGCCCAAGGACCGTTGGCATTTCGAAGACAGCTTCCATAGGACAAACATGGCGCGATTTGGCACTCTACTCAAGACTTGAATACCCACCACGATACGCCTCATATGCCTCGTTCATTGAGGCCTGATCGCCCAACAACCAAAGGAGATGCAGAACAAGGAGCGGACTCAGCTATCGGAGATTACGGGCTTCAGATTACGCAAGATATGGCGCTGGAGCTCCTGGTGAAGTGGGGATTTAAACCGGTCGAGATCCGGGCCCTTGGAGTAGTACAGCATTTCTTCCGAAACAACCCGGGCGGGGAAATGAGGGGTTAGTAGGAGAAACGGCGCAGACCGCGCACGCGGTCAAAGGCTGCGTCCAGGGAGATGATGGGCTGGCCGTAATACCTGCAGAACCCGGCAATCCAGTTGTCATTCTCACCGAGCCGACCTCCGGAGGTGATTAATTCCGGGTCAACAGTGGCTGACTCATAGGCGATTTCCGGGGTCAAGCGGAGTATCCGATAGGAAGCGAAGAACCTTCGTGCTTCCTCGTTGCTTTCGAACAGCGTCGCCAGTTCCCCGACCGTAATAACGGTGGTAAGCAGCCTTGATCCCCGATGTTCGGCCAGAAACAGGTGAGCTGGCCCCCTCTGACCCCGTGCCTTCTCGCGAGCCAGGTGACTCAGGAAGGTGGTGTCAGCGATCACGATTTGCCCCGGTTTGATCGGCGTCCACGTCCGCTCATCACCGCCTTAACCATTTTGGGGTTTAACTTCGGCGCTGGACTGGATTCGAGCCGGTCTAGAAGTTCCCCGCAGGTGTCGCACGGATCTGGCAGCTCCCGGATTACTACGTCTGAAAAACTATCCCCAGGGAGTTTGTTCTTTACCAGCCTTGCATGCGCCTCGACTGTAAGGGTGACTGAAACAGTAGCCATACAACGCACAATACACGAAGAACGGTCCCCCGACAACTGTCAGAACGTGGGGATCGGCCGGCCCGGCGGCCGTTCCATGGCGAGTGCGGTTTCAGCGCCTGGCGGACACCCTCCGACCTCCGACCTCCGACCTCCGACCTCCGACCTCCGACCTCCGACCTCCGACCTCCGACCTCTGTCCCACTGTCGCACCGTCCACCGCTCCCCCTCGCCGAACTGCGGAAATAACACCAGCAGCTCCCGAGTCCTTTAGAGGGTTCCGTTTCACTCCACCAGCCCTTGGCGCGGGCAGCGCACCCCGGAAACTCCGTTTCCTTTTCCCCTCACTTCCCCCGCTGCTGGATATTTGTCGGCCAAAATTTATGCTCCTTGTCGAGAAACACTATGTAGAAAATGTTTTGAAACATGTGTCCGATCACACACGGCAAACCTTGGACGTGCATGCTCGCCCAGTCTGCATCAGGAGGAACGTGGGGCGGGTGGATAAATTCAGACTTTGCGGGGATCGCGCCGTAGACCTTAAACTTGTCGTCAAAGCATTCGCTGTAGTTTTGCTTCCGACAGTTGTCCCGCAGACGTTCGAGCATCTGCGCAAGTAACTGGTTCGCCTCCCAATCACCAAAATCCTGTCCCTGCCGTGGATCGAAATGCCTCAGGCTGAAAACCAAGCCCGACTTGTGGTCAAGCTCCCTGATGCCTTTCCGCGACTGCCCGGCAATCAGGCTCTTGCGCTCATGAGGCTTTACTACCCTCGCCATATAGCGCCCGAGAGTAGTAGCCCCTCATGGACTCCTTGGAGATCGTTTTCGTGGACGCAACATCCGCCGGCAGTTCGCCCCTGGCATTGACCCAGGGGTCCTCCGAGTGCGTTAAGCATTCCAGATAATAAGCCGTCTTGTCCCCGTACTCCCCCAGCACATCCCCAATCAATTCCACCTGGTCTTTTACCAAACGCCCCTCAATGCCTTCGATAATCTTCGGTGCCTCTTCCGCCAAAACCCCGATGGCGTTGTACAGCGGGGAAGCGCCGTCCTTGTAGTGGTGCCACACCGGCGGACAAACGGGGCCGTGCATCCAGCCTCGAAATCATCCTCGAAGATCGGCTCGCCAAAATACGCCAGGTGCCACGCCTGGACGTAGTACAACACCTTCTGCAGCTTGAGGTGGGTCATCGGACCGCTTCGGGCCAGGACGTACCTCGCAAGCTCGACAGAATCTATTTTGGTCAGAGCCATGTGCGCAGTATTGCGCTGTCGGACAACAAAGCAAGCCCGAACAGCACGCTAAATATAGCACAAATAAGCATAAACCTGAGCATAAACATCACGCCGCTGCCGCCTTCGGCAGACGGACAATTTTGCTCTCCGCCCCGGCCTCTGCCCTCTGTTTCCGCGCCGCCTCCACACTGACCACCGTCACCCCAAACCATTTCTCCGCTTCCACCGGCCGCACCAGTTCCCGGTAGTGACGGAAGATCATCTGCGGACTATTCCCCGCTTCCAGCGCCACCTGCGCCGTGTTTTGAATCGCCGCCAGCCGATAACTGATAAAACTGTGGCGTAGTCCGTTATTCTTCCACGCGAACGGTTCCCAAGCCTCGATCTCAGCCGTCTCAGCACCCGACGGCACTTCGCCCTTCTGACTCCGCAACTTGCCCTTCGGCCGCTTCGCAGCCAGTCCCCTTGCCTGAACTTCAGCCCGCTTCAAATCTTCCTCCGTCTTCCCGTGCGCTTCCGCCCATTGCATCCGACGAAGCCGGTTCGCCCGCTTGGCAATCAAATGCAGCTCGAACGCCACGTTCCGATGCGACACCACCAACCCCGCCGCTTCCCGATACTTGAGCAGCCACTCTTTCAAGGTCGGCACAATCGGCACCAGCCGACGGCTCGCCGTCTTCGCCTTCGATGCCCGAATTTCAATGTGCCCCTCATCGAATCGCACATCCTTCCATTCCAGACGCTGAAGCTCCGCGTGCCGAATCCCGGCGAACGCGCCCAGCACAACTAACGGCACCATCCGTTCGCTCGCCCAGCAAATGAAAACCTCAATATCCCCATCCCGATCATTCGCCAGTGAAACCGACTCCAGCTGGCCATGATCCTTCGGCAGATACCACCCGCCCTCCGCGAACTTGAACAGCGTATGCAGCGAAGTCCGAATGATGTTCCGCGTCCGCGGCGACAGCTCTGACGACCGCAGCCAGGCGTCAATCTCGACGCCCACCACCGGCTCAATACTCCCCTGAAACCGCTTCGCGAACGCGCCCAGGTTTTCCTTCAGCGTGTTCAGATACCGCTGACTGCACCCATCCGACTCCTTCGCTGCCAGATACTCCTGCACCACCACCTGCACTGTTTTCGCCACGATCTTGCTCGGATGCTTCCGCAAATAATACTCTGCCGCCACCACTGGTGGTGGCGTGTCCCCCAGAATCTTCACCAAGTGTGCATACTGCACCGCTGCCACCTCGATGCTGATCCCGAGCGGGTCCAGAACCTCGCGCGACCGACGGAAAGCCGCCCAATCCGCGCTGCGCAACTCGAGAACATCCACATCTTTCGACCCGAGCAGCTTGGCGACCTCATCCGCTTCGGCGAGAGCTGCTTCGAACATGCTGCACAGTTTCCGTTTACGTTGGCCTTGCTGGTAATAGACGAGGGTATAAGCGTCGTAATCCTGTCGCGGAGTTTGGTATATCCTGAAACTGACCGAGCACCTCGGCTTGGTGTAGAAGCAGGGAAGCTCGACAGTCTCCTGCGGATTCTGCGCCTTTCCTTCTGAGCCGCGGTAGTCTTCAATGCCCGCGATCGTGTCAGCAATTTCAGTCAGGAGACGTAAAGTGAAAGGAGGTCAAGAAGAGGTGGTGCCCGCGACAGGACTTGTTTTTTGACATTCCTCAGTGGGCGGGCTCGGACATACCTACTCCCAAGAAGCTCTGTAGAAGCGGCTCGCAATTGGCTTTTCGGTCACGGTTGCGATGCCTGCCAGGTCGGTTTCAGCATCGCTCAACCGCTCCCAGGAAACGAAGTCAGCAGTCCAAAGCACGGTACAGCGGCGAGCCGGGGGGCCGTAAATGCTCAGTCGGATACCATCTGAGTCCCCGGCAATATCCAGTGAATTCCGACTAAAAATGATGTTCCGAAATGCCGCCGCGTAGCGTTGCCCGGCTTTGATTGTTCCTTCGTTGTCCCAGTGCTTTGTGGGGGTTGGACAATCGTCCATGTCAACCATCTGCACGTCTGCAATCCAGTTGGTGAGTTGCCTCTGACCGACGCGAACCAAAGCAGAGTTCGGCCATTGCGGCAGAATCTGGGCAAATACGAAGGGCACGCGGTATCCCAAGTTGGCACGCCAAGCACTTACAAAGTTCACCAGGTTGCTCCCATAGTCGGAAGCATAGTTGACCCCGTCCAAGGCATCGCTCTCACCTTGGGTCCAGAACAAACCCACCACACGTCCGGTTACCCCGCACTCCGACTGCAGTTGAGCCAGTGCCAGCGCAAGCTTGTTCGTCATGTCGCGGTAGTAGTCGCGTCCTGGGAGCCAGTGGTTATGCATCGCCGCGGCCCCAACTGCGTATTTATAGACAGCCACTCGCGAGCCGAAACTCTGGGAGATCAATTCTGCGGCTGTCGCCTCCGGTCCGAAGCTCCCAAGGGAGTTGGTGTGCCCGCAATCAAGGTACCCTTGTCCAGTTGGGGCTTGATATGTAACCCAGTGAACAGCACCGGTTGGAGCCGTGTGAGTTCTGGCATTAAAAAAAAGGACGTTGGGCTGGGGGGCCAGCAGGGGTGAATTCGTGGGCAGCAGACCGGTATCGGTTCCCGAACAAATGGCAAGCGATTGCCCGCCAAACACCAACACTGGCACCGTCTCTGCATGTGCCAAAACAGAAAAAAGAACTACCGTGGCACGGATCAGATCTAGTTTTAGGGCGTGGGACATGGCCTGCGTACCGGCGGAGCGCTTCTGCTACTCCCGGCCCGTGAACCCGAGACAGGTTCCGAGACAGGGCGCTCGCATCTGACAGTGTCAAAACCCCTGAATCTATTGGTGCCCGCGACAGGACTTGAACCTGTACGATGTTACTCACTAGAACCTGAATCCGGCGTTTTTCGCGATTTTCCTAAGAATCCGCAACCTTGGTTCTAATTTGGTTGCAATTCTCCCCTGCATCTGTACAAATGTACAGCACAGAAAAGCGAGCAAGCGAAAGGTCCTGTAATGACACCAAAACAACGAGTGGGCCACCTTTTCAGGCGCGGGGATAACTTCTACCTGCGCTGGATGGTTGAGGGCAAAGTTTTCTCCAAGGCGCTCCGGGATGAGGACGGTCGCGCGGTTACCACCAAGCGCGAAGCCGAGGAGGCGCGGCGGCGGTGGATGTCCCCGTTCGCCGTGGCTTCCGAGACGGAGGTCTTACAGACGATCGCTGGACGGTTGGAAGGCCGCAAGGCGGAGCTGGCCTTGCTCGATGATCGGCAGAATCCACCGGTCACCCTGGCGGAGGCGTGGAGCAAGTTCATAGATTCGCCCAGCCGGCCGGATACAGGTCCGGCGACGTTGGTCATCTACGAGTACCAGTTCGATCGGTTCGTGGACTGGATGAAGGAACAGCATCCGGAGCTGCTGGCGATGCGCGAGGTGAGTCGCGAGATTGCTGAGGAATATGCCACGCATCTGAGTCGGCAAAAGCCGAGTCCGAACACTTACAACAAGCATCTCAACGTTTTGACGATGGTTTTCCGGGTGTTGGAGGAGAAGGCGAAGATGTCAGAAAACCCGTGGGAGCGAATTCAGCGGCGGCGGCTTACGCCTCAGAATCGGCGGGAGCTGACGATCGAGGAGTTGAAGAAGGTGTGCCAGGGCGCGACGGGAGAGTTCCGGTTGTTGTTTGCGTTGGGGGTTTACACGGGTTTGCGCGAGGGGGATTGCGCCACTCTGCGCTGGGGTGAGGTTGACATGGTGCGGGGTATGATTCGCCGGATACCGAACAAGACGGCTCGGCGCAATCCGAAGCCGGTGATTGTGCCACTGCATCCGGTGTTGCGGAAGATGCTGCAGGAGGCGTCCGCTGAGCGGTGCGGGGATTACGTGCTGTCGAAAACGTCTGAGCTTTATTTGAGCAAGCGGAGGACGCTGGTGAGCCAAATCCAGAAGCATTTCAAGGGATGCGGCATTACGGTGCATAAACCGGTGGCCGAGTGTGCGGGCCAACGGCAGCGGCCTGTGGTGGAGGTCGGGTTTCATTCGCTACGGCACACGTTTGTGTCGCTGTGCCGGGAGAGCAATGCCCCGCTGGCGGTGGTCGAGGCGATTGTTGGACACAGTAACCCGTCGATGACGCGGCACTACACGCACATTGGCGAGGTGGCGGCCGGACAGGCGGTGGCGGCACTGCCATGGGTGATGGGCGACGTGGTGGTGCCTCCACCGGTGAACGGGGAGGAGTTGCTGCAGAAGATGCGGGTCATCCTGGATTCGATGACGGAGGCCAACTGGGCTGAGAAACGTGCGGAAGCGGTGGCGCTGGTGCCGACACCGAAGTAGTGGCGGCAGGTTGTGAGGGCGTCTGGTGTTGCTGGCTGGGGGAACCTGGGAAGCGGGGAATTTGGCATACAGCTTAGAGGCGCGGTAACCATATCGGCCAGGTCTGTTCGGAAGCCAGGGACACACAGCAGTTCAGATTGAAGGGACTGCTGGAATGCATAGGAAAAAGGCGCCAGACAGCGGCGGGAGGCGCGGAGCGCGAGGGACAGTGAGAGTGTGCGGAGCCACCAGCGGAGGCGCTAAGATTCAGCGGCGATGCAAGGCGGAGAAGTTGAGCAGGGTGGCGATCTGGGGTTGTGTGAGGCGTACCCCCTCGAGAAAGGACCGAGAGACTGCGGTAAGCGCTTCGATATTCGTGATGTCGGCAGAGATTAGCTTTTCGACGGTCCTGCGACCAATTCCGTTCAACTGAAGGAGTTGGCCGAGAGTTGCACCAAGGCTAAGGTTGTCGAGGAGTTCGTAGATTCTGAGGGAAAGGAAATCGAGCTTGTAGGCCTTGTCGGAGTCGCAGATCTGGGCCAAGCAGGAGAGCACCCATGTGACGGTAGATTTAAGTCCGGATTCAAAGGAACCGTGGTGGACGCCGTACGTGGTGCACAGGTCAGGAATGGTTTTGCCGCGCGAGTGTTCCAGCAGCATCTGGGCAGTGCGAATGAGGCGATAAAAAGCCTTCGCCACTTCGGCAGGCCTTTCACGGTCGTGAGGGATTTGCAGGGTGGCCAGAAGCCGATGAGTGGGATTGGAACTTGATTCAGGATCGCGCCAAAGGTTTACCAGGGGTTTTTCATCGACAGGGAGAGCCTCGACGTAGGTTTGGGCTTGCTCTACTGCAGAGTTGCTTGGTTTGGGCAACCAGCTATCGCGAACCTCGTAAGCGGTGACGGCGAGAAAAAGGAGGTCGAAATCTGTCAGACGACGAAGGAGAGAAGGCGCGGTGCTCCCGGCTTCCCGTGCCTTTTGAGAGAGAGTGATCAACGCGCGCAGGAAGTTGGCCAAGAGTGCGCCGGACTCAGGGCAGAGGCCGGAGAGGCTAACAGTGCGACCAAGTTTGGTTGGACTATAGAAGCCTTCACTATTCTCTACGAGGTAAATCAGTTTGGCGCGTTCCAACTCGACTAACTGTTTATGCAAACCGGTCGAACGATTACCCGAGTGGAAGGCAGAATAGGTGCGACTGACAAACTGCGCGAGCTCGGCCGCATTCGCTTGCTGGCGAACCACCAATTCCGTGAGAGCGATCGCTTTCAAAGGGTCAACGTCTTCGGCAGCTTTGGCTAAAGGTGACGAACGATGGAAAGGAGAGTGAGGCAGCAACTGCGGGCGGATTTCGTCAATCCTGCCGGAGGCGAGATCTTCAGTGAATGAAGTATCCTCGGTGGGATTTGCTAAGATCCAGGCGTGCCCAGGAATCTCACCACGGCCAGCTCGGCCAATCATCTGAAGCAGATCGGAAGTTTTCAGCCGACCAGCACCATGAAAGATGGTGTCGCGAACAATGACTTCCGTGGCGGGCGTATTCACCCCCATTTTGAGTGAGGTGGTGGTGACTAGAATACGGATCGTTCTCAGGCGAAAACCCTGGATAATGCGATTGCGATTGCGCAGAGAGAGGCCTGCATGAAAGAAAGCCACTTGGTCTTGAGAAGTAGTGTGTTCCTGCAAATGCCGGGCAAGTGCTTCGGCATCGGATTTCTTATAGACGAAGATGAGCAAACTAGACGAAGGATCTGCCAATACGTTGCGAGCACGATCGAGAACGAAAGCGTCCTTGTCCTCTAAAGAGACCACGCTGCGATGCAGCAAAGGAAATCGGTAAGTCTCTTCGCAATGGCGAACCTCCGGGCGGGAAGTGGCCAGCCAGTCGGTGATGCCAGTAATGCCGCCGATAGTGGCGGAGAGTCCGACCAGGGAACTTTCCGGGCAGAGGACCAGCAGACGGGTCAAAAGAATTTCCACGGTCGCGCCCCTGTTACGATCGCCGAGGAGGTGAAATTCATCGATAAAATAGGTGTCAATCTGGCGAGCCCAGGCGTGGTTGTCGGGGTTGCGTAAAAGGACTTCAAGGCGCTCCGGGGTGCAGATGAAAATCTGGCCTTGAGCTGGCGGCGGCGAACCGACGAAATCATTGGTGATTTGGTAATCGCCGGTGGAGACGACGACTTCAATGGAGGGGCCTCCGTGAGCAACAATTCTCACTGCGAGGTTACGGAACTCCTCCGCTTTTTCCTCAGCCAGAGCTTTCAACGGGACCACGAAGACATGTCGGGAATGGTTAACGATGGCGCCGGCGAACATCCGCAAAATGGCGATCAGCGTTTTGCCACTGTTGGTGGGCGCGGTGACCAGGAAGGTGCGCCGAGAATCAATTATGCCGTTTTCAACGGCCCATACTTGAGGCGGGGAAAGGCGCACCTCGGCTCCGTAAGCATCAGTCAATGCGCAAGTCAGGCAGGAGGGAATCGGGAGATCGGACAGACTGGGGCCGTCTGGGCGGTGGGATGACCCTACGACATCCGTGTAGAGCAACGTATGTGGGATGGCACTCATTCCTCGAACTGCCTTAAGATTTGCAGAAAAGCTTCGACCACTTTGTGTCGTTTAGCCGGCGGCAGAGATTTCAGCTGGGTGGTTAGGTCATCCAGACCGGCATCGGGATTAGGGGTTTGGGTGGTCGCGATAGGGCGTTGCTGAACTTCCTCGAAACTCATGCCCATGGCCTCGGCAATGCGCCTGACGGTGTCAAACTGCGGGTCAACCTGACCGTTTTCAATTCGGCTGAGGGCATTGTGAGCCAAACCGGCCCGCCGTTCCACGTCGGATTGGGTGAGATTCTGGCGCAAACGCCAGTGGCGAAGGCGTTCACCCAAGGGAACCGCCTGAGGGACATTTGTGTCCTTTCTTGTTGACATGTGTAATACGTTAGAGAAACTACACATGAATGCGTAATTCGCCGGCTCTTGTCGAGACCACTTTTGCAGAAGGAAACAAAGCACTCTTTCCTTCCCAGAAGGCATTACGGAAAGCGGGGTATCCGGGGGAGGAGGAAAGTTGGGTAGTGTGCTCTCCTACAGGGTCCGGGAAGACGCTTATGGCAGAGTGGGCAATAGATCAGGCGGCGGGGAGAGGTCTGACGGCAGTTTATGTCGCACCTTTGCGGGCGATCGTAGAGGAGAAACTGGCGGAATGGGCAGAACGAAAACCAGAGTGGAACCTCGGGGTATACACCGGCGAGACGTCGCGGAAAGGGCGACAAGCGCGACCCAAAGACGAAACCGTATTGCTGATGACGCCAGAGAAACTTTCGAATTATCTGCTGAGTTGGAAGAACAACCTGGATTGGATCAGTCGCGTTGGAGTGCTGATCATTGATGAGTTTCATTTGATGGGCGATCCGAACCGCGGGGCAGCACTGGAAAGCATGATAGGCCGTTTGCAACGCATCAATCCTCTGGTTCAAATAGCGGTTTTTTCGGGCACGTTGAGCAACGCGGGGGAATTGGCCAACTGGCTCAAGGCGAGAAAGTTCATATCGGATTGGCGTCCGGTTCCGATCGAGAAACGAGTAGTGCGGTTCAAGAATCTCAAGCACAAGATGGAGCAACTGCGAACTGAGATTGAAGCATGCCGGGTGTCGGGCGGCAAAACCCTGGTATTTGTGAACTCCCGCAAGCGGAGTGAGGCAATAGCAAAGGAACTGCAGGCGGCAGGCATCGGGGCGGAATTCCACCATGCCGGTTTACCACGCAAGGAGCGGGAATCGAGCCAGAGGCGGATGAGATCGGGTGAAATTGAGGTTTTGCTGTCCACGTCGGCGCTGGAGATGGGAGTCAATTTTCCGGCACGGAAGGTGGTCATATTTGATGCCTATTGTTTCGACGGCGAAACGTTCGCGCCGATGAGCGTGCAACGATTCCAGCAGTGCGCGGGACGCGCCGGACGACCTGGCTACGATGATCAGGGCGAGGTGGCGTTGTTCCTGCCGGTGTGGGATGGGGGCCGGATCGATTATCTTAACGCAGAACCGGAGCCGGTGAAGTCGGGGATGTTTGGCAACGACAACCTGCTGCGCGAGGTGCTCGGGGAAATTGCCGGACGACTCTCAATCACGCGGGAGCATTTGGAAACAAACTTCGCGGGACGCACCCTCTGGCGGCGGCAAGGCGGTGCGCAGGAGTTGAGTAAACCCTTGCAGACTTTGAAGGAGGGGGGGATGGTTCGAGAGGTCCAGAAGGAGTGCCGCACGTATCTGAACGAAACGGCACTGGGCCGGGTGGCGACTCAGATGGCTGTGAGCCCGAATACGATCCATCAGTGGTGCGCGCTCGACCGGGAATGGGATTGGTGGGAAGAATTCGACGTGCTGCTGGCGGTGTGCATGGCGCGTGAGGTGACTCCCGTTATGGGATTCAACTTCGAGGAAATAGACCGAATGACCGATGTGCTGCTGCGAATACCGAGCACAATCATGGATGGACATTCCTCGGAGTTGGGCCGTGCTATGCCGGGGATAACGGTGAAGCGATGGTTGGCGACGGTGAAAGCGGCAGTGATGCTTATGCAGCATACGCAAGGGCAAGCAATAGAGGACTTGGCTGTTGATTACGACTGCTATCCGACTGACTTTCAGACGCTAAAACGGAACTGTGCCTGGGTGCTGGCGGCTGCCCAGAGAGTGTTTCAGATCCTCGCGCGTCAACGTGCAGAGGGAGGGTTGGAAGAGGGAGAGAAGTTAAGTGAACCCGTGAAATCGAGAGAAGGAGAGTTGTGTCGGCGACTTGGGCTCATGATTGAATATGGGGTTCCAGCGGAATCTGTAGGACTGGTGAAAGTGCCGGGCGTTGGTAGCAAGAGAGTGCGGAAACTTATCCAGAACGGGGTTGCGACCCTTGAAGCTTTGACGCGATTACGGCCGAAGGAGTTGGGAACAATACTGGGACTGAAAAGGGAAATGGCAGAGAAGTTGATAAAAAAAGCGAAGATGGTGTGGGCGGAGGAGAGGGCCGAGGATCCGTTTGAGATTGGAGGGCCTGCGAGGCGTCCCGTGAGATCACTTACAATTGGAGAGCATGCTTGGAAACTGCCTGCGGGGATTGATCCGTATCGGTTGCGACGGGCACTGGAATTGGAGGTTACGCACGTATCGGAGGAATGCATCCATGTGCGCGGCGGCACGGAACCGCATCAGGTAAGCATTGAAACTGACGCGTTGCGGCGGCGGGCGTATCAATGTGACTGCGCCGACTTTGGAAAGGGGACGAGTATGTGCAAGCACGTCATTCGGGCGCGGCTGGAGTTGCATGATGATAGGAAAATTGTGGAGGCACTGAGACTTTTGCGGGAATCTAAGGAACGCCCACTGCGGTTCAGTTTGGGAGAACTGTGGATGAAGACGGGGGGATTGTTCGACCGGTTTAACGGGCGCGAGGTGGACTACGCGGGAACCCGGTTCTTGAGAAGGGCCCAGGAGGGGAAGAGATGAAAGCAAGTGCGAAGTCAGAGGTCGGAAGTCAGAAGGCAGAAGCGGACAATGGCAAGTTTCTGGCAACGATGCATGGGGAGATCGCTTTTCCGTGCTTCATGCCGGTGACGACCTTCGGCGGAAAGTATCCGCTGGACGAGATCCTCCGCCCGTATTTGCCAAGGTTCTCCCCTGCCCTGATGGTGAGCCATTTCTACGCTCAGGATTTGGAGAAGGCGAAACGGCCACAATGTCCACTGTTCATCGACTCGGGTGGGTTTGCCAGCTTGTTCGAGGATGCGGTGATTGAAGACTACTCGGAACTGGCATGCATCCGGACGAAGGACGGAACGGAGTTACATCCGGCGAGCGTGTTGAGTTTCCAGGAGGAGTGGGCAGACGTAGGGGCGACTTTGGATTTTCTGATCTCGCCGACTATGACCAAGGCGGAATGCAGGCGGCGGCAAGACCTGACCATTAAGAATGCGGTTTGGACCGTGCGGCACCGGACGAATCGGAACATGCGATTGTTTGCATCGTTGCAGGCGTGGGATGGGGATTCGGCGAGGCAGATTATGCGGGAGTTAGTGGAGCATGATTTTGATGGGTGGGCGCTGGGCGGGATGGTGCCGCGGGCGCGGGAGCCCAGGGTTATCTTTGAGATCGTCGAAGCGATTCGGCGAATAGATAGTACCCGGCCGTTGCACGTTTTTGGCATGGGGCAACCGATGATAATGAGGGCGCTCTTTGAACGGGGCGTGGATTCAACGGACAGCAGTTCGTTTCTGCAGCAGACGGTGAACAAGCGGTATCTACACCCACAACGGGAGGAGTATGTGGCATTGGAAGAGGTGGGGCGGCCAAGTGATGTGTGTCCGTGCCGTGTGTGCCAGACGTTTGATTTGGAGTATCTGCAGCTAGAGGGGGAACTGAACAATTTGGCGTTGGCGTTGCATAATATGGCGGCAGTGAAAAAGTGTGCATTTGGTCAGGGGTGGCTGCCTCGACTCCCTAACTCTCGGCCCTGATGACCTGCTCAAGCACCACGCGTGTGATTGCCTCGTAGATTTCACCTATGGCTGCTCCTGCCAGAGGTTGTGAATGTTGGTTAGGTCTGCTCGGGTGGTTGCATTCGGCGGGTGTCGGGCTCCTGGGCCTGTTGCCAACCGTCGTCGTAAAAAAACTGGTCCACTTTGCCCGCCGGATTTTGGATGCAATGGATTTTGAAATCCGCAGTCTCGGCGTGCTCCACGATGTAAAGCCAGTAGAGGTCGCCCAGTTCCTGAGCTTTCAGAAACTCGGTGCGAGTGAGACCGACCCCGGTGTCGGTCCAAATATCAGAGAGGGACTTGACCTCGATGTAGCGCAAGATGCCCCCCGTGGCGGGGTCGCGACTTTCGATGTCGTATCCCGGATGGGTGTGTGGCATTTCGTGGGGTTCGCACTGCAAGCTCTTCTCGAACTCGAGGACTCGCTGGATACCTGCATTGTTGATGGCCTGCCGACGCTGCTGCAACTCAGGATCGGGGTCCTCGTCTGAGGGGGTGGGATCTTTGACTACGTAACTGCGCAGTTTTCCGCGGCGTGGTTGGCGAGGTTGCTGCCTCCCTGGACATTCCCCTGCCCCTCCCTCGCCATTACCATGCCGGGGTGAGGTTCCTGTCATCGTGAGAGTTGAACCGCCATGAACACCCGTGCCGTTCCGCCCCCCTCCATTGTCCTTCTGAGGCGAAGGCGAACTGGTAGGTGGATTCAAGGGGGACTGGATTGACACTGAGGGCTGGGCGGGGGGAGGACTGTCAGGTGCACCGGCCGGCTGTGGGTTGGTTACAGAAAAATCCTGGGCGGATTGATCACCGATGGTCCTTATGGCCTGCCCGGCCGGAGCCGACTCCGCAGGCGGAGACTCCAGGTTTGGGAAACCAAGTGCGTCGAGCATGGCGGCGGCTTCAGCCAACGACTCGGCGGCCAAGACGTCTCTTAAGCCGGGAGCCAAGCGACCGGGTTCCTCGTCGGGGTAGAGAGCGAGAGCCAATTCCCGGGCGATCTGTGCCCACGGAATGCTATCGTCATGTGAAACGAAGAGAAGCAGGTTTCCGTCCGACCGAAATAGGGCCGGACAATCCTCGGGAGTTGAAGCGAGTTTACTGCCGAATGCATCCAACTCATAGGAAATGCGGAGGGTCACGACAGACTCGAAACGGATCGACTTGAGCTTCGCCAGTTTATCTGCGGGATTGGAATGCGCGAGTTGAGCATCAAGCACGCGTGCGAGCTGAAGAGAACGTTCCTCAATGCGTGCAACCAGTTCCAGGTTGGGGGTGGGGTACGAGCATTCGAGGAGTAGAATGTTGACAGTTCCGGCGAGAGTTCGAACCCCGGCGGCGGTCATGGCTTTGGCCGTGCCTAGCAAGCGCGGGATCGCATTCGATTTGAGAAAACCCTGGAACTTTGATGCCAAACCAGCACGGTCCTCAAAAAACAGCCACGTGGGAGGAGCCAGGACATGAGTGCTATTGGGGATGCATTTGACTTCAGCCAGGGAAGCAAGGTCGGAGGTGGTGCACTGACCATGTTCGAGAGTTGACTCAAGCATAGCCCAGCAAGCGAGGCATACGGCACGTGCCTCGTCATCCAGTTGCCGGTTTTTGGAACCGAACTCGTCGGCCAACCCGGCTAGGACGCGAAAAGCATCTTTGTGGGTGGGAGTCTCTCGGACGCCAATTGCATTAAAAAGGTCATTGAACTTGCGGAGTTCAGGCCCAAGTTGATGGCGGAAGCGGCCAAAGGGATGGGCAGTCCAAAAGACGGAAGCAGGCCTAACGTAATGGCCATCGGGCAAGCGAAGGCATGGTTGTCCTCTCAGGCGCAGGATGTCGGAATCGTCCGCGTTGTTGTTGAGGAAGTTGTAAACCTCCTGGTTTACAGTGTTGCCGGATGAGGCGCAGTGAAGAAGATGATCCACGACTAAAGCCAAGGGAGGCGTGGACTTCAGGCCAAGAGCGCTAAACAAAGCCGAGGCAGTATTTTGAACAGAGCGATCAACATCCAGGAACTGAGCCTGCGAACTGAAGAGATAATCCTGAAATGTGGCATAAAGCTCAGAGGGGCTGAACCACTGAGTGGCGTTGCCTCGAGCAGGGAGCCACGCTAAGGACTTGAGAGGGGACAAGGCGTCGGTTCCGGTAGAAGTTGTCTGCAGGCGTGCAGCAAGGTGGGCAAAGATGGTACGTATGGCAGTGGCTGTGCTGTCACTTGGGGGAGATTGAACTATTTCCTGAACATGGGTGACGATGTTCTCGAAACGAGGGCTTTCCACGATGCCCAACCAAGAGAATAACTCGTTGGTAACAGTGGCATGCTCCGTCGGCACAAGGGCCTGCGGAACGTGATTCCCAAGGACCTCGACAATAATTGCACTTGGGAAGTAGACTTCAGCGGGGCGGCGGAACTGGCCGTCGGCACACTCGATTAGGGGCAACTGAGCCAAGGCAGAACGGATCTCCGGGTCCTCAGCAATCTGGCTCCGATTTGTAGCGAGAAGCAATGTGGCTGCTCTAAGTTTATCTGCCGCCAAGTCGTCCTGCCTCAAAGCAGGGATCAGGTGCCGTGACACGTAGACTGAGAAGGATAAATCCTGAATCCCCAGTTCACGGAGGAAATCATGATGTGAAGATAAGGCCTTAACATCCAAAATGGCGGCGAGTTGAAGGGGATCAGCAAAATCCCCGGGCAGTGAGAGTTTTGTCAGGGGATTGTAACCGCCGGCGCTTGGAAAAACGGGGAGGTCGGCGAGTCCTGTGATCAGTGTTTTATTATCGAGAATTTCCGTCCGGCGATCCACAAACCAGGCGATGAGTTTAGGCACTGTGATGCGGCCTTCCTTTACTGCCAAAGCAAAACCTTCTGCTCCGAGGTTGTGAATTACACCGATGGCCTCCGAAGAGCCAAAACGAGGACAAAGGGATACAAAAAGATCGAAAGTGGTCGTTTCTGTCGAGGCGAAAAGCAGTGTTGAGCCCAAATCCAGGAACATCGTTTCGGTGGCCTTATCGGAAGTGCGGTAAACCAAATTGCACGGACACAGACTGCCGTCGCGACTGACAGCAAGGGAGAGGTTAGCCAGAGAGTTGACGACGGTAACGGCCAGATGATGTTGATGCGGGCCGAAGGAGCGGCGACCCAGCAGGAGATTGATTTCATCCCAGAGAGCACGGATAGCGCCAGGAGTTTGCAACCATGAGGGCCATTCGCCTTTGGAAAAAGTCCTGGTGAGTCCGGCGAACTGTAACTGCCTAATCAGGACGTCAATAGTCAGTTGGCGCACGCCAACTTCTTTGGATATGAGGAGGTTCTGATGGGGACGCAGATCCTCGTGGACACAGTTAATGCCGATTGACTGCAAAACGGGCAAGGCGTTTTTTTCCTCCGACTGCTGAAGGTAGTAAACCTCAGCAGGACTGCACCACTGGTTCAAATGATTGAAGACGAGAGGCTGGGTGCCAAGCGAGGGGGCGAGTTTAGTCCAGAATTGCTTGAACATCTTCTCGGCGCGACCGGCATCCGCCTCCTGCGCGACCTGAAAGATGCGTGAGAGGAGAGACCAGACCCTCTGGTGGCCGAGGGTGTCGCGCAGTTGGTAAAACGAGGAGGCGAAGGCGTCAGCGGCGGCGGCCAGAGCTGCTTTGTTCCACTGGGATTGGTAATCCTGCTCGAAGATAATGCGTTTGCGATCTTCAGAGGGGTAGAAGTCGGCATTGATGTGAAAAGGCAGACCGGTTCTTTGCTGGGTAGGCAACGTGGCGCAAAGCAGGCCGGATTGTAGTTCGCCGGCCGGAATGGCGATGAGAATGCCGGAGGAACGCTTAGGCTCGATCCGAGTTGGATGCTGAGTACGAATTTCATCTGCTCGTGCTGCGAAGCCACCCCGGAGCAGATGCCAGATGACGTCGGGGGAACCGTCCCCCAGGCTCAAAACAAGTGTATTTCCTTGCTTCACCCGTTCCAGATGGCGAATTAGATTGCCGTTCCTCTTGATGTGGACAGTGTCGATACTCTTCAGGAAGAGCATCGCAGTGGAAAGGGCCGTCTCCAACTCGGCCAAGAGGGCGACCGGCGTGTCTCGGGTGACGGGTTCGGCGCGGAGGCCCTGGCGCATGGAAGAATGGGCGTCGAGGGCCCAGGGCAGGTAGAAGCGTGTGCCGGGCAAGTCCACGGGTAGGCAGCGTGAACAACCGCCACACTGTGCGATGCGTTTGTCGGGCGCTGCAGTCTCGTCGATGATCCAATGACGGCCAGACGAGATAAGTTCCGGGCGGTCTGTAATCTGGTAAACGGAGATGAAGCCGATGCCGAAGGCACCCGTGGTGTTGGCTTCGTGGCGTTTGTCTGCGCCCGCAACAATCCTGAAGCGATGGAAATCGCAACGGTGGGAACCGTGTGACGGTTCATTTCTCCAGTGGCATTCTTGTTCCTCGGGCTTAAGGCAGTCACTGAACTGGCCATTGTTTTCGACGATCAAAGCGTCGCCGCAAATGTTGAAGGTGAAGTGGGTGACGCCCGCGACGTCATCGGCATTCTGGAGCAACTCGTGAGCAAGAGTCGCGAAACCCTTTAGGTTGCGGAGCTTGGCGCCGAGGTCCTCGAGGTAATCGAGTTCGCGGCCAAAGTGAATGAGAGGTGCTGGAGCAGGTGGGTCAGGCATGGCTAGACGGGGTCGCGGAGGGGATACTTATTGGGCTGTGAGGGGCAGTTCCAGCGAATGTCACAGATGTCGCAGGTCTTATCGTCTGGCAAACTAGCGCCAGTTGGCGCGGGCCATGATTGGGTTTGGCAGCAGGTCGCAATGTCTGCCGCCGTGATGTCAAAGGCTGCCAGTGCCTGCTGAACAAGAACGGGGGTGCCGTCAGTTGCCACACCGGCGCGCATGAAATCCACCACGTGGACCGCCGGCAATGGGCGAGTGGTAATCGGAGGTTGGCCGGGCTTCTGTTTCAGTTCGTTGAGAAAATACAAGACTGCCCGGCGGGGGTAGTTACCCGTTTTGACCCGATAGAGTTGAGCGTAGACACTCATCTGCCATTCATAATCCAAGAGGGATGTGGAAGAGAGGGGTGGTTTGTCCGTGCCCTTGTAATCCCAGATCTCCCTCTCCCCTACGGCATCTGAGGCCAGAACATCGACTACCCCTCGAAGGATATAGGTGCTCCGTTCTGATTCGAGGCGGTATTCGGTGTCCAGCACACGGGGATACAAGGTCGGGCCTTCGATGTTGTTGAAGGCTTTGAGCACCTCCCTGGCCTGCTCGGCCACGCGAGGTGAGGCTGGCCGAACGCCGTGGGCGCGCATGGCGCGATCCACTTCGAAGAAGTAAGCATCAATGTCGGTATCCGTGGGAAACGTTCCAGGGGGATGGCCGAACAAACCGCTGAAGTGACGATGACATCGGTCTAGCACCTGATGGATCATCTGGCCGAAGTAGACCTGAACGGCTTGGGCCGGAACGAAGCCATCATTTCCGAAGTAGCCGTATTGGCGGCGACACTTGCGGAAAGAGATGATGTCGGATGTGAGACTGAGCCGGGGACGAATCAAGGTGGCAGCGCGGGGGGTGACGAGTCCCGCAGGAAATAGATTGGCAGCGCTCATAAGACGTTTGTTCTGTGTTTCAGCCAACCCGCGCTGGGGCCGCACGGGATGGCGTCCTTGTTGAAGTGCGTGGCGGTTCCCAGGAAGATCAAAGCGTATTCCGCACGAGAGTAGGCGACGTAATACTGCCGGACCATATCCATTTGGGCGCGTTCGCCTTCGGGCCTACGGAGAAAACTTCGGGCCGGATTGGCGGGATATTGAGAGAACAGTGTTTCGAGGCGATGACTCTTGCCGACCTCGGCGCCTTCCCCCATGTGGCCCACGAAGACATACGGGAATTCCAATCCTTTGGACTGGTGCATGGTCATGATAGGCACCATGCCCGCCGGGCATATCACTTCATCGTTTTCCTCATCGTTCATGCCCACATCCATGATGTAGGTGAGGAAGAGATGGTAGAATGAGTTTAACCAACCGCCGACCACTTCGCCCGGGTAGGTGCTGGAGGCTCGCATGGTACCGCGAGTGACATTGGGCCGTGCCAAACCAGTAGCCGGATCCAAGACAGGGGTGGAGTTGTAAGCCTCCAAAAGCTTGGTCAGGCGTGCGAAACGAACCCGGCGCACGGGGTCGTTCTGCCACGTGGAGAACGGTTCACAACTCATTAGGTAATAGGTCAACTCTTGCAGGTTGCAGTCGAAGTATTCACCGGGTTTCGCGAGGATGGCGGCGCGGCATTGGGCGACATAAGCGGTGAGGGCGGGGTTGGCGGCCGCAAGGGCGTCGTAGGTGGTGCGAAAATCCGCCTCAGCGGCTGGAATAGAATTCTTGTTAGCCGGATCCTGGGCGTAACGGCGTTGGGGGTCCACGACTGCCAGAATGGCACCCAGCAAACCCTGAACCTCCTCCTGCTCCATGAAGGTTTTGTTGCGCGGGTTATAGACGGAGAGCCCCCGTGCTTGCAAAGCGGCAGCAAAGGGGCCGGCATTGCGAGGAGACTCTTTGGTGCTCTTGAGCAGGAGACAGCACTCGTTGGGATCGTTTACCTTGCCAGTGCTGATCAAGTCAGCGACGGTTTGAGCAAACAGATCGGCGACGTCGCCGAGTTTAGCGCCAACGAGTCTGCCGATCGCCGGATAGGTTTGAGGAATGAGCTTGCGAGCAACGACCGGAGGTTTGGGCGACCGCGCTCCGGGGGTCAGCATTAATGGGAATGCGGTAATGTAGTCGTTGATGAAATCAACGATATCGGTATGGGAGCGGAAGTTATCAACCAGACTGTAGCGCGCAACCGTGGAAGGATTCAGGCCGAGGAACGCCTGACAGGCTCGATCGAACGTGACCATGCACTCGACCGAGCCGCCCCGGAAGCGATACATGGCCTGGTCATCGTCACCCACAACAACGAGATTATGAGGCGCGCGACGGGCGAGTTGGAAGTAAATTTCCTCCTGCATGGGGTTGGTATCCTGGTATTCGTCCACGAGGACCCACTGGATGCCCGGGTTGGCAGGGGATCCGTCGCCGGTGAGAAAGGACTGGCCCAAGGGGGTGCTGAGGAAGCTCAGGAAACGGCCCTGGAGTTGTGAGAAATCGCAACGATAATTGTTAAGCAGGTGCTTAACATATTCGTCGTAGAGATCGGCCAACCGAGCCAATTGTCCGCCGACCGCCCGCAAGCCCGTGACTGAAACGCGATCTTCAACCATGCGGTTGAGCAGCACAATCAGGGCACTGGTGGTATTCCAACGGCTGGGGGGGTAAGCCCTCGTAGGTTGCCATTGCAACGGAGTAAACATCCAAGGGAAGGCGCCCCAGAAAGTGATTTCAGCGGGAGCATTGGGTGCCTTGACCAGACTCATGTGTTCGCGGACAAAGAGCGCCTGCTCGAACTCATCCATGAGGCGGACGTTCTGATAATTGGGCGCGCGGAATTCCTGCAGGAGATCGTTGGCCAATCCATGCAAAGTGCCGACGCGCAATTTGGAAACGTCGATCACCACCAAAGAGGGATCGGCAGCCACCAGCCGAGCGCGGTAGTTAAGAATGCGGTCTTCGAGATTCTTAGCAGCCTTTTCTGTGAAGGTAGTGACAAAAACAGATTCCGGCGGGACGCGTTGGGCTTGCAGAGGATCGCCACTGACGTAGAGGAGGCGAAGGACCATGACGGTAAGGACTTCGGTCTTGCCTGAACCCGGGCCGGCGAGGACCCAGGCCGGGCCTTGCGGATGGCGGACAATGGCCTCCTGCTGGGGCGTGAGTTGTTTGGTTGCACCAGGCGGGTAGAGAATGGCGAGGAGTTCGGTGATGGTCATGGCAGCAAATCCTTTGTAGGGACCTTGAGGGCCTTGGCGATTTTGGTGAGGGTAGAGAGGCGGACATCCACATCGCCGCGCTCGATGCGGCCGATGGTGCGGACGGGAAGAGCGGCGGCCTTGGCGAGGTCGCGCTGCAGCCAGGCGCTGCCCTCACGTCGTTGTTTAATGGATTGGCCGACTTGTTGGGCGAGGGGTTTCATAGAAAAAGCAAAAACCCGAGGGACATTTGTGTCCTTCGGGTGGGTGGTTGAGATTTATTATTTAGCGGAGGTAGTAATCTGGGCGCGTCAAGCTCCATTCGTGCGTGTGATGAGCCCAAGGTTAGCAAGCGATTGTGTCACAGTCGCCAGCGTGCATACCTCGAAACCAGCTAGTTGGAATGCTTGCTTTTCCTCGGGGCCGTAACCTCCTTCTAAGACGGCGATGCCTTGCTTCACTTGATTGGATTTGAGTCCATCTGCCGATAGGCGGTAGCGGGCCATGGAAAGGTGTGCGCAAAACTCCCGCGTCTTATGTCCACAATCGGCTGGCGCCTTCATGCCTGATATGAAAACAGGGATTAATTGGTCCGCCCTGCGGACGCAAAGGCTTACGCGCCAGTTTCCGGCCTGGTCGCTTTGCGAGCAGTCCGTCACGAGTGTCGGTATTTCCTCGTCCTCTAGAACCGATACGCCATCTGCCCAGCGGCACTTCTTGAAGATAGCGCGCACTAGTTCTTCTAAGGGATTTATTGCCGATTGTGGGCCAATAATCCTGTGCGTCTTGCGGAGGAGGTAGCTCGTCCTCAGGTTCTGGGTGTCGAGGTCTTTAGGAATCAGACGGGCGATTGCGCGCAGCAGTAGGGCATATCGTGGCGCACCCTTTATGGGGCGTCTGTTGCTGTAGATCCCACGAATGTCATTGCGCGTTGCTTTTAGGGTGGCGTCTGAATTGTTGATCGCGGTTACGAGAGGGTAGGTGCCTAGGCCAGTCGCTTCGATTAACATCTCCGCAAACTGATTGTACTCGTATGACGGTGTTACGGATGTGTACTGTGCCCAGAGTGCCTTAGCAGAAGCTTGGCGCAGCTTTGTGATGTCCTTTACGGAAGGTGCGCTTTTGATTGCTTCCAGTGCCTCTAGGACTTGGGCCGAAGCGGCGAAAAGTGTGCGGGTGCGATCAAGGGCTTCCGAGAGAGCCTCGTGGTTGACCCCCAGGGTGTTTGCCTTCCGGGCAGCGAGGAAGAGTTCGAGGTCCTCTGAGGGGTGGGCAACAGTTTCGCCTGCCATGCCCTCCTCTATATGCTTGATGAGAAAGGCAAATTGCCCGTTTCTGTCCTCAATAGGAAGGCGGTGCAGAGCCTTTAGTACCTTGAGGTGGTTTGGGTCTTTAACTTCTATGGTCCATGCTTCTAAGGTCCTAACAATCGCGTCGCATGAACCGAGTTCTGGGAACAGGAGACTTACGAGCGCGATTTGGAGCATCGCATTACGCAAACGCTCAAAGTTGTTCGACAAGTGAGTATGGAGTTGAATTTTTGAGCAGAAGAGTCTCTCCGACGTCCAAAGGTCGAGTTTAGCATTTTTCGGGAAGGCCGTCGGAGTTAGTGGTGTGCGGATCGAGGCACGCAGTGGGGCGAGCGAGCCAAGATCGGTTTTGATGCTACGGAGCGCTGCGTGAATCTTATCTGTGCCGGTTACGCGTAGCGACTCGGCCCTGGATAGGTCTGCTTGTAGTTTCTGGTGGTTGAATAGAACGCATTCGTCGAACAGTTCGCGAAAGGAACGAAGAAAGTCGGGGTACCAACCGGCAGCGCGGTATTCGTTGCCTGAGAATTCTGCCTCAAATACTACGCATGTGCTCGTTGATTTTGGAATATAGCGTTTGAGGTCACACAGTTCTGAAACGGTTCTCCAAAATTTCGCGTGACTGGTCTCTTTGCTGTCCCAGTAGCAGACATGAAGGAAGTTCGAAGACGTTGTGTCGACAAGGAAGTCCGGGATAGTATAGATAAGCCGCTTATACTGGTGGGGCTTGTGGCAGATTGTCGCGTGCTTGCAGAGGGATTGGCAGTTATGGCGCTCGCGATTGGGCTCGTACTCAATATTTCTGGTGTAAATGCCCTCGAGCGCCAACCACGTCAGCGCTTCGTAAAAATCAGCTCTGAAGCTCATATTTCATATCGTGTAAGCAACCATTCACAACCGATCTTCAGGTGAATCTGCGTATTGCACCGGCAACGCCACGCCCTTATGACAGGCAGACAGAAGTCCAGATTCTGCGCCAAACCTATGCAATTCTCGTTTGAATGGCCAGATACCGTGAAAAGAGATGTTTGACAGTGAGTTGGTCTTGAGTGGGTATGTGGTTGGGTTCATTTATTCTTGAGGAATCCCGTAGGAACATACTTGCGCAGGTACTGGCGGTAGAGAGTTTTGAAGCGTTCTTGCGAACAAGAAAACTTGAGTGTAACCCGCAAGTGTTTTAGAAGGGCAGTGGGCGTCTTTAGGTTCGGACCGTAATGGTCAATCAGAAAGGCCATGACTTGGTGGTCCTCGAGCGATCGAGGATTGTGTCTGGTATTCGCTTTCATGGCTTTCAGAAGGAAAGAACGACAGCACGACTGAGCCTGCTTTCGTGAGTGATGAGGGCGTCTTACCTTGGCTGTACCTCTACTTCGCATAAATGTCAGAATTCCGGAATTTGCACAGGCAACGGCACGCCCTTGTAGCTCGCCGAAAGTATGGCCTGACCGATCCCCATGACCTGCAATTCCCGCTTGAACGGGAAGATGTCGTTGCTGGCCGTGTGGACAGCGGCCTGGCGTTCGTCCTCGTTGCCGAGGGCCATGGTAATCTCCGTGTTGATCTGGCTGAGGATGCCTTGGTCAATTTCGGTGACCTGCTGCGAAACGACAGTGAGGCCGAGGCCGAACTTCCGGCCCTGGCGGGAGATGTCGCGGAAGACGGAACCGAATTTCATCCGGGCCGGATTCAAAATGGAGGGAGCTTCCTCGATGATGATATTGACGGCAGGAAGATCGTTGATGTTCCGCAACGTGCCGTCCGGCCCACGGTAAGGTGAATCCGGCGCGGACAACCGTTCCTTCAGGATGTTTTTCAGGGTGTCCTGCAGGGGAATATGGCGGTCAATCTCACCTGGTTGGCCGTTTGCGCCGACGAAACTTGGCCAGTCACGCGCGCTCTTGAGAGCCTTGCGAAGCGCAAAGATGGTGCGGGCAACGACGGTGGTCAGCAGAAACTGTTCGGTCTCGGTCATCAGAGACGTATCCACATCCAGCACCCGCCCACGTTCTAGTGCGAGGACGATGTCCGCCAACGAGGAACTGTATTGCTGGGCGTTGGGGACAAGGTTGGACCGGTTGCCGCTCAGGAAACCCAACCGGCGGTTGATGCCTGCCAGTGAGGTTTTGTGAATCACGTTGTCATCAGCGACGACATCGCCATTGAGCACACCGGAGATCCAGTTCTCACCCTGCATATCGCCTATGATCTCGGCGGCAGCAGACATGATATCGGTGAACTCCATGATGGAGATGATATCCTGCGGGGTGATGTCGCGCCGGTGGAGGCGAACGCGACGGCCGTGGGTGCCGATGACGGTATCGGCCTGGATGGCGGTTTCATCACGACAGGAAAGGTAGAAGAAGGGTTCGACAAGGCCGGTGCGTTGCTCGGGGTTCATAGCCGCCACGATGCGGGTAATGCCGCCGGGGGAACCGGGTTTCCATTTGGCGAACTCATCGTGCGGGTCCACGGCGAACAGTGAAACCAAACGGTCCTTGGGTCCCCACTGAGCGCGGGCCGTGCCGAACAGGCGGAGGTTATTGGCGTAGATGCTATCAATGAGCACCATGAGGTTGTTGCTCTTGCCCGTACCCGTCCGACCAAAGATGCCAAGGTGGTGCGCGAAGTATTCGCCGGGAATTGAGATCCTGACAGTGGACAAGGAATGCTCGCCAGCTAGGAGATTGCCGATGAAAACACCCGTGCCGAGTTGGGATTGCAGGATAGCGGCGAGGCAGAGCTCCTGGCGTTGGGCGGCCTGCGGGCCGCCGAAACCAACCTTGTAAACTTTGGTGAGGTGGGCCGGAAGTTTGCGCGGCGTGCGGAAATGCCAACGGCCGTTTTCATCCACTTCGGCATAGCCAAGCAGAGAACCGGTAAGGCGAAGCAATTTATCGCGGTCGAAGTCATCCGCGTAAAAGGCATCGGCGAGAGAAATCTCGTTCTTGGCCATGAAGTCCATGTCCTCATCGCGGCGAAGGACGTTGGCGTATTCCGTCATGCGGAACAGGTAAACGCGGTCGCCGCCACGGTCGGACGGGATGAGAAAAAGGTCGCCGATAGAGGTATCGAGGTTGCGGGCGAATACCGTTATCTGGGTGGTAGAAGCCATGGCCAGCACGCCGAAAAACTGGTCCTGCGCCAACGTTTGGGTGAGTTCCTGGTAGGTCATATTCTAGATGCCAGTCATGTGAACCTGCTCGGGGTCTTCGAGAAATGCGCCCCGCAGCAACCCTTCCTGCTGGGCGTACTGAAGGAGCAAATCGCGAGCGGTTTTGCGCTCCTGTTTGGTGAGGCTGGCGCGCCGATGGGCGGCGTGCAT
Organism: uncultured Verrucomicrobiota bacterium; assembly: GCA_942493075.1. GTDB lineage: Bacteria > Verrucomicrobiota > Verrucomicrobiia > Limisphaerales > UBA8199 > JBBQYD01. The sequence continues at coordinate 4,169,469 of OW818681.1, forward strand.
GGGATACGGGTAACCGTAACTGCGCACCTCATGACAGGTGAAGTCCAGCTCCTCAAAGAACCGTGCTTCTTTTTCATCGTCGCCGGCCAAATGGGTCTGCCACCAGGCAGCGTCCACGTCCACGCGCATGGGAAAGGCCGTGGCCTCGAACTTGAACAGGTAAGACACACTGAGTTTGGGTGGGATTTCCCGGTCTTTGAGGAAAGAGAGGGGCGTGTCACCTAAGGCCTCGGAGGGGAGACGCAAAAACCAGTGCGATTTGAGACCGTGTTTATCGCGGGCCAGCCGACCGATGAAATCGCCGTTGGGGATGTTGTGTGATTTGCACAACGCGACGATGCCGGTGTTTTGTTCGTTCGCCTTGGTGATCAGGTAGCGCTTCAAGAGTTCAGGCAGATAAGGGGAATCGCCGAGAAGGAAATAGACCAAGGACGTATCCATGATCAGATACCTGGGTTTCTGCTGAAGGAGATGAATGGCCATACCCAATTCCGCCAGCGAACGGAGGAGGTAAGCGTGCGTCGCAACCTGCGAAGCATGAGAGATGGCGAAGTTGGCCCAAGTCACCTGCGACGGCTTGAGCGACTTGCCAAACTGAGAGTAAACGGCGCAATAGTCCGACTCTTTGACCAATTCTTCTAGGCCCAGTCCGACGAGCGACTCTAAAAATGTTTTGTAAGCATCGGTCAACGCCTTGGGTTGATCCTGCAAAACAATGTGGCGTTTCAGCAGTGGCCCAAGACCACCCACCGCCGCCATCTTGCTTTGACGGGCACTCTGGGTATCGTAGGTGACGCCGGCCGCGGTGGCGAAATGAACGAACACATCATCTTGTTGGATGATGGGGAACTCTCCTGAACCATCCACGGCACAAATGCGAAAATCCTGATCGAGGGTCGTGGTGTGCCGATACGGTCGGATGCGCTGAGCAAGAGTGTTGATCTCCTTATCCGTGGGTTTTGCGCCCTCGATGGCTCGCTTGAACTGCAGAATTGCTGCTCGCGAGGAGTCCAGCAAAGCCCGGTCTAGGAGGTCGAAGTCCATGATTACATGCTCAGTTTGGTGTTCCTGTGAGTTTGCTGAAAAGTCGGAAGAACCACCAGGTATTGTGAAACCCCCTCCGCCGGTTGCGATTGTTGCGGCGGAAGATCACAACGTCGATACCGGTGGATTTGCAAACGGCGCAGGGACAATTGCGCCAGGGTGCATCTTCAAGAAGGCGGCGATAATGAGGCTCGTTGCGAGGGTCGCCCCCCATGAGTTGGTCATATGCGACCACCTGTTTGAGGGTCGAGTCGATGTCGAGTTTGCCTTGATCAAAAGCGCGTAACGCCTGAAGTGATTTCTGCTCCTCCTTGCGCAGTCGTTCGAGGGTCCACCCTTTCTGAGTTAACTTGGATGCCTTGGCCGTGAACGAATCGCCACCCTCGCGTTGGAGTGGAGGCACGCGAAGTGCCGCGTAACGCCATTTCTCCTCCAACTCTGCTTCTTCGCCATTGCTGGTTTTGGGATTGAGCGTGGCGATAAACCGGTCCACGTCACCAACGTAGTAGTTTGAAGTGGCAGACAACCACGCCTGGCGGAGAAAACGAGCGCTATCAATGCTGTTCACCCCGGCATCAGAAAAGGCCGTGATGGCTTCAGGGCGGGCGACGCCGAAAAGGTGAATTTGAACGCCCGGTTTACGAATACGATTTACGCCTTCGAGCACCGAAAGGATCTCGGTTGTCTTCGAGCGGACCAATCCGCCAAGAGCAATGTATTTGTATCCCATGTCCTGCTGCTGCTTGAACATCTCGACTTGGGATTCGACGTCGTATCCCTGACAGCCAGCTATCGGAGTAAAATTGGATCCGCGCTTTTTGTGGGATTGGATAAAATCTTTGGCGTTATCGAGCGTGATTTTCCAGCGGCGCTTGCCTTCTGTTAAGTCATCTTCCTCATACGCTGCGAGGTGGTCGCGTTTCTCAAATAGGTCACGCGGATAGGTCCGCCCCTTGACCAAAGGGAGGCCTTCTTTCGTCAGACGTTCGAACTCATCTTTGCTGATGCGCTCTTCGCCACCGCCGGGTTTGAGGATGGCATAGACGGGGCGACTCAGATGGGCGGGAATGATAAGGTGATCGATGGAGACGCCGTAGTCGAAATCCAATGATTCATAAAAATCCAATGTCTCCTCGGTCTCGTAGGGCGGGACTTCCTCATCAATATAGTTGAATGCGCCACAATCGCCCATGACCGGGAAGTTGCGAGGCACGCGCACATGACGATGGATGCCAATCTTGCGGATGCGCTCTTTCTTGGTCTGATTATCTTCGATGACAGACTTGCTTACGAGAATGCCATCGTAGTTGGGCGATGGATAAATTTCATGGGCGTAAACATCATGAACGTAGGGGTCGCGGCCCTCTGTGATGCCGTCGCAGAGAAAATCATAATCCGGATCAACGCGGTCATCCCACTCGGGAATGAAGTATTTCATCCGAGCCTTGGGGCGGGGAGTGAAGAAGGTGAAGCGCTGGCGCTCCTGCTCCACCAGGTGTGGCGCTTTGGAGGTTTTGACAGATTCGCTTTTGGGTTGATCGAAAAACGCGAGGACATCGGTAGCCGGGTCGCGCAACTTCTGGGGCAAGTGCGGATCTCCAGCGAGCAACTTCAACAGGCGCGCCGCGAGTTCGCCTTTGAGCCCAACCAGCCCGCAGGAAAAGCGTTTGGCCTCCGGGTTGGAGAGGGTGACGACGCGGAGGTTGGGCAAGCGCGGAATCTTCTTGGCCGGTCCCTGACCGCAGAATAAAAGGGTGAGGCCACCGAACTTCACACTGGCATCGAGTTGGCAGGCTTGCAGGTAATTGTCGCCGAGCAAGATCAGTCCCAGATCGTAGGCCTGTGCGACGGTGTTTCGGAAATCCTGCGGGATATTGAGGGTATCGGCCCAGGAGCGGATCTCTTTGCTCCCCATGGTGGCAAAGGTGCACTCGTAGGGGGCGATCTTGCGATTCTCGGGGATTAGGCCGTAGCCGGCGCTGAGAATGAAGAGTTGATGGTTGATTGTTGAGAGTTGAGAGACAGAACTGAGAGACTGGATGCCGCGCATGAGGCGGACGTGCTGCTCACCAGAGTACAGTTGCCCTGCGGGGGTCAGAAACTGCTTAAGTTCCCGTTCCTTTTGCCGCACGTGCGCAGGTCCCTTCTGAAAATCCGCGAGGCTGATGGAATTCTCAGGCGCATGGACCTTTTCGCCTGTGCAGGATGTAATGATTAGTAGCCTCATGAACAACAAAACAACACATTCTCAAGAACTTAGAGTTACATAGAGTATTTGTGCAGGAGGCACAAGGATAAGCGGGCGAAGACCCGTAAAACTAGTTAACCGAAACAAGGATGATTAAGGAAGCTGGTTGGAGATCGCAAGGAGAATAGAATCGTTTGCTGACATTCACCTACCAGAATGGCCCGACAACGACGAAATAGAAGAAACAAATGCGTCTAGGGCTGTAGAAGCTTATTTTGGTCCAAAAGTTTCTGCAAAATGCGAGTTGCTAACTCGGTAGCAGGATCAAACGAACACGGCAGGGTTCCCGCAGCGGCGCAACCCGCAACGTCCTCGGGGCGGTAGCGAACCCCACCATTCTTTTGCAGCCGCTGGACGTGCTCTTCAGAGACCCCATCTTGCAGGAGTGCTTCGCATATGGATTTAACCCATTCCGCGTCACCCTCTCTTTCTGCGGGCCAATCTTGGAGAACTGCCAGATCAATTCCGGCATATCTGAACACCGCCAAAACGAACGTTGCACATGTAAGACCGACTCCGGTGTCACCCAAGAGCCACCGTCCGGTTTCATCATCGAAGCAGTCGGATGGCGCGCTGAAGCCGTAAGGCATACCAGCGCGATTGGCTTTAAGAACCTGACGACAGCGGACGGCTACTTGCAGAGCCCTTACTGTGTGGATTGGGGGATCTACCCAAAGGTAATGTGGCTTGGGATTCCGCTCACGGAGGTCATGATGCCATGCCAAGTCAGCAAGTTTGATCTCATCCTTTAAATCTGTTTGGAACAGGATTCCTAAATGCTGCTGGCCATTTCCCATTAAGGCAATGGCTACTGCAGCATTCCGAATCTCATTAAATCCACGCTCCTCCTGTGAGTAGACCCGCATTTTGCTTGATACTCCTGTGCTGGCCTAGGGCTCAAGCCCTGTGAGCAAATCATCATCCCACTCCCTGCGCTCTTTGATGAGAGACTCAGCTTGCCGGAACAAGTGCGCGCGCGATGGCAGCTTCGATTTTGCGGGTAGCGTCGCGGTCAACAAACCCACAAGCAAGTTGGTGGAGAGTGTAGCATAATTCGTGTTTGCAACTATAGAATCCACGTCGGCAAATCGACCCCTACGAAAGAATTGATCTATGCGTTCATAAAGCAGGTCCAAAGCCGCATGCACGCGACCCTGTTTGTCTAGCCTGATCATCGGCTCAAAGAACTGGCTCCCTGAACGGTCCGGCGTTTCCGTGCAAACCATCGAGCGCTTAGGTAAATACCTGCGCTCGTACCCCAACTCCAAGAGGCGTGAGGCGTGGAAAATGTTGTGAGACAATTGTTTTGCGCAGAAGCCGAAGTCTTCATCCTTGGTGAAGACCTCAAAGACATCTTCATCTGGGAGTGCGCAAGTGCAAAATTGGGAGAAAACAGATAGGTAATTCTCCTTAGCGGCCTGCTGTTGACGTCCCGGATTTAAGAAAACGACACGGCCAGTGGGTTGTGTTTCTCCGGAACGAGTTCTTCTGGTGGAATCCCGCCAGAGATCTTTGACAGACAAAGGAAAAAATTCTCTTGTGTAAGATATCGGAACCTCATTCATTGTTACCTTGCCTCCCTGGAATAATTGTTGGGATTTTTGCCTTAGCTTGGAGTTCACTCTGAGCAGTCCTCGATTTAAGCATTGCGCGCTCGCACTGCTTCATGAGGAGCTGGATGTCATCCTCGTCAATCGAGAGGCTGAGGACGTGGTCTCCTTGGGGGTCGTCGTAACGGACAATGAGCGTGTGCGAAATGACCGTGCCACGCAGCTGTGTGGCGTCGTCACTGAATACAGGACGGATATCAGTGAGAATGCGGGCGCGCTGGAGGAGTTCAGCATGCTCATACGAAAGATCGAGGGCTTTGGCTGAGAGATAAATAATCTCTGAGTTGAAGAGGTTCTTAACTTCTCGCTCTACACCTTTCCAAGCCTCAAATTGCTCGTGTGTCCAACCAGACTCAGACGGGTCCAACGCAAGTCGGAGAGCGCCGAAAATCTGATTAGGGTTGATATTCAGATTCCTTAGCACCCCGTGCAGTGCTAGCAATTGGCGAAGGATGGGCTCACTTGCAGACCCCGAGGCGGGCCCTAGAGCAGCGGCGATCGCCTCCTGCAGTTTACCGGGCGAAACTGGCTCTTGAGGCAAGCTGTTGAGGTGTTGAGTCAGCCTTTGGACGGTTTCTGAGCCAAGTTCAGAAATCAATGCCAAATCGGCCTTATGCTGCGCTTGCAGCCTAATCTGGGGTTCCATGTCAGTTATTAAGCATGTCGGTTTAGCCGGATATTACAGTTATTGCGACTTCACGCAAGAGCATGCATGATTTTTCAGAGAACTGCTCTAAATGACCAACAGACAGCTTCATCTCTCGTCAGTTAAGTATTTGGCATAAAGAAAGTCAAGGCCCTGAAGTTGACCGCCCCAGAGCGAAATTCAAGCTCATTTCCGCACTTTCATACGTAATCGTGGCTCATGAACCGGCTTTGTCAATCCGAGTCTAATACCTATCCTCGTTCAAGCTCCTGTCGAGTTGCGCTGAGGCAACTATGGCGAAGGCTGAGTGATTGTGGATGCTTTCCTGGTTAACGGCGCGGACTTCGAACCAGGTGATGCGTTTGTCTTTCTTTAAGAGGTGGGCGGCGTTGCGGACGACGTCCTCGACGAAGACTGGGTTATCGAAAGCTTGCATGGTGACGTGGCGTTCGTCAGGACGTTTTAGAAGGGGATAGACGGGAGCGGATGCGGAACGTTCGGCGATATCAATGAGTTCCTCGATCCAGATGAGTTCCCATAGACCGTTCGTGCGCTTGGGACGGACCGTGACGGTGACCTGTCCCCGCTGATTGTGGGCACCGTAGTCACTGATTTCTTTGGAACAGGGGCAAAGGGTGGTGACTGGCACTTTGACACGAAGAAGGAAGTCGTCCGTCTTTCCGTTGGACTGGCCGATAAAGGTGCAGCGGTAGTCCATAGGTGCCTGGGACCCAGACACGGGTGCGGTGCGGGTTAGGAAGTATGGAAATTCGACCTCGATGTGGGCGGCTTCCGAATCGAGATGCTGCTTAAGATCATGGAGGATGGCAGGCAGGGTTCGCATGGTTACCTCGCCCTGGTGCCGGCTGAGAATTTCGAGGAACCGGCTCATGTGGGTGCCTTTGAAGTGGTGCGGGAGGCTTACCGACATGGAGATAGTGGCGACCGTTTGTTGCTTTTGATTCTGACGGTCGAGGACGGCAATAGGAAAAGAGAGGTCGCAGATGCCAACGTTATCTATTGGCACGCCGCGGCGGTCTTTGGTTTTCTGGATGTCGGGTAACTGGCGAGCGGGAGATTTCATGAATCAATCCCAGTATTCGGCCCAGGAGCAACTGGTTTCCCAAAGGCGAACTTTCACTACGCGAACCGTGGAACGTAAAGGATAGGGTGCGGCGGGGTCGGCGGCGTAAGTCGCGAGCTTGGCTTTGACGACGTCATGGATTGTCTTGGCCATGACTTCGGTAGTGGGATCCATGCATTCAAAAGCCACCACGCGATCACCGAACGCAGCCTTCAGGGGTGTGAAGTTGGGGTCCTGAGTGTTGACGCAGATCGCGTGATCGAGTGTTTTAAGATAATCGTTAAGGCTGGCTTTGAGAGCCTTGAAATCACAGACCATCTCGTTGGAATCGAGCGTGTCCGCTTCAATTACGACTTCAACTTTGCGGCTGTGGCCGTGGGGGAATTTGCACAGGTCGGGGTGCTTTGAAAGCATGTGTCCGTTCTCGATTTCGAAGGTTTTACAGATGCGGTATGGCATTTAGGTTCCTCGTGTGTGGCCAAAGAGTTCGACGTGAAGACGGTTGCAATAGCGGTAGCCATGGCGTTTGCAGACGTCCAAAAGGGTTTCGGCTCGACCGCGAAGCACGGCTGTTGATGTGCCCTCGGGCATGAGCAGGATTTTTGCTGGCGGGACTTTTTGACGGAGGTCGTGCAGGAGGGATTGGATTTCCTGAACATCCGAGGCGGAGTTGACTACGAACTTGAGCTGATATGTGTAGTGATCGAGCCACTCGGAGATTACGGCTGGGTGCCGCCTTAGGTTTTCATGCTTCTCGCGCCAAGCCGTCGGCAGCCGGTTATCCGGAGCTGAGTTGCTGAGCTTTGGACTGAGTGACGCGAGATCGCAGATGATGCCATTCGGCGGGACGGTTGCCGCCGTCTCGATGGTTATATGTTTCCCTGCCTGGCGAAGAGCTGCTGCGAGTTCGTGAATTCCCTTGGCGATCATCGGCTCGCCGCCGGTTAGAACGCAATGCTGAGCGGGGAAAGAATCCACCTTGCGGAGAATTTCGTCCGGAGCCATGTCTTTGCCTTCCGGGTCCCACGAGGCGTACATGGTGTCGCACCAGTTGCAGCGGAGGTTGCAACCGGAGGTCCGAATAAAAACGGACGGGACGCCCGTGAGTTCGCCTTCGCCCTGGATGGAATAGAATATCTCCGATATAAGCATTTCAGGCCCCGATGGTGGGAGCAGGCTTAGGCGGCAGTGGAGATGTTTCTGCGTAGGTGGTTGGGTCAGAGAGACCGGCGAGCATGAACGCCTCCCGACGCTCGACGCAAGTGCCGCAGGTGCCGCAGTGTATTGCTCCGCCCTTGTAGCAGGACCAGGTTTTGGAAAAATCGACGCCGAGCTCGTAGCCGCGGCGGGCGATTTCCGCTTTGGTGAAGCGAATGAAGGGGCGGAGAATCTGGATTTGGGCGTAGGTTCCAAGGCGGATGGCATCGGCCATGGCTTTCATGAAATCCTCGCGGCAGTCTGGATAGATGGCGTGGTCTCCGGCGTGGGCAGCTATGACGAGGCCCTGGGCCTCAATCGATTCGGCAAACCCGCCAGCAATTGAGAGCATGATGCCGTTGCGAAAGGGAACAACGGTCTGCTTCATCGTTTGCTCCTCATAGTGACCGTCGGGGACAGTGCCACCTGACTTGAGGAGGTCAGATTTGAAAAGCTGGGAAACGAAGTCGAGTTGGATGGTACGATGGGAGATTCCGAGTTGGTCGCAGTGGTAGGCAGCGAAAGGGATCTCCCTGTGGTTGTGCTTGGAACCGTAGTCGAAGCTGAGGGCGCCGACAACTTGATAGGCCTGATTGGCTTCGTAGAGGGCGGCAACCGAGTCCATCCCACCGCTAACAAGAACTACGACTTGGGTTTTCATCGCATCATGAATGGAGAGTAGTGACCGGGTCTGGGTGCTCTGCAGTGACGGTAAGGGATAAGCCTCCTCGCGGAACAAATTTGCCTTCGATCTTTATGCGCCGTGGGCGGCAAGCCTTAACCAGGTCGTCGAGGACGCTGTTTATAACCTGCTCGTTGAACGAGTGCACGTTGCGGTACGAGGACAGGTAGAGCTTGAGGGACTTGGTCTCGATGCAAAGCTTGTCGGGGATGTAATCTACGAGAATCTCTGCGAAATCGGGCTGGCCGGTGACCGGGCAGAGGGAGGTAAAATCGGGACAGTCGAGACGGATGGAATAGTCGCGGTTCGGTTTGGGGTTTGGGAACGTTTCGATCGTGGCCGACTGCGGAGACTTGGGGAACGCCGCCTCGGAGTTTCCAAGAAGCGTCAGACTGGCGTATTTCTTATTTCGGGACCGTTTCATTTCGTGGCCGTCAGCATGGCATTTTTCTTCGCAAGAGAAAATTGAAATCGCGCGAGGAATGGAGGGTGGGCATACGGGCGGGAGGAGGGGGCAGTGCGACAGGGGGACGGGGGTAGGGTGTGACATTTGCTGGCATAACCGGTAGGATCGGGTATGCGACAGAAGCGACTCGGCCCAAAACAGGCGGCACGCGGGAAGAATGAGGGGGATTTGTGGGCGCATGGTTACGGTCGGGCGGCGATGGAACGGATGATGCGGATTCATCGAAAGATCGAGGATCGCGAATACCCGAACTGCACCAAGATGTCGGCGGAGTTTGAAGTCAGCGTGCGGACGCTGAAGCGGGATATCGAGTTCATGAGGGATCGGTTGGAGTTGCCGATCGCTTTTGATGTGCCGAAGAATGGCTACTTTTTCACCAAGTCGGTGCCGCATTTCCCGAGGGTTCCCCTGACTGAACGGGAGATTGTGGGGTTGTTCGTAGCGCAAAAGACGATCGCGCAGTATCAGGGGACTTCACTTCAGCCGGTTCTGGATTCCGCTTTCCGGAAAATGACGGCGCAATTGGATGATAGCGTGCAGTTCTCGCTTGATGGGGTGGATGAGGTGATGTCGATCCGTCCGTTTGCACCTGGGGATGCGGAGCTGGAGACGTTTGAGATCCTGACCCGAGCGGTTCGCGAGCGGCGCGTGGTGCGGTTTGTGTATCGGAAGCATGGGGAGCAGAAGCAACTGCAGAAGTGTGTGCATCCGTATCGGGTGGCTTACGTGAATAATCAGTGGACGCTTTTTGCGCGTGACCCTAAGGCGGGTGCGCTGGTGCGGAAGTTCATCCTGGCCCGGCTGAGCAAGCCGGAGTTGTCGGCGGAAAAGTTTAGCGTTTCTGAGCGGTTCGATCTGGACAAGGAGTTGAGTGGCAGCCTGGGGGTGTTCAAGGGGAAGGATGATTACGAGGTGGTGGTGGAGTTCGATGCCTGGGGTGCGGATGATGTCCGGGGCCGGCTCTGGCATCCGAGCCAGGAGTTGACCGATCACCCAGGGGGCGGGCTTACCTTAAAGATGCGTTTGAACAGTTTGGAGGAGGTGGAGCGGTGGGTGCTCGGTTATGGGAGGCATGCGACGGTTGTGGGGCCGGCGGAGCTGAGGGAGAGGGTGCGGGGTGTGGCCAGCGATTTGGTGAAGAGGTATGGGGGAAAAGCTAAAAGCTGAAGGCTAAGGGATGAAGGCTGAGGGCGGAAGGCTGGGGATGGACACGGACAGGCACGGACGGACACAGAGCGCGAGGGGCGGGGCGACAGTGGGCGGCACGGACTGACACGGACCTGCATGGACAGGCACACGGACGGTGGACAGTGCGACGGTAGGCAGTTCGCCAGCGGGAATGCACGGGCGGGGGCATGGGTCCGCCTACGCTGAAGCTTCTGCGCGACACGCGGGTGCAGGGGTTGCTAACTCCTGCCAGGTGCGGACGGAGTCCGCGAAAAATTTTCCTCTGTGTCGCGGAAGCCGGGCCGACGGGAGGCCCGGCGAAATTTTTTGGCGTTTGGTGCCTGGTGCTGCCCACATGCGACCGCCACGGCGGGAGCCGCGCAAATCTGCCAAGGGGGCAGTCACCGGCTGGCAAATTAGATGCCGCACTATCCCGACGGGTCGGGAGGTGACTGCCCCTTGGCCAGAGTCATAGGAGGGTCGGCTCTTCGTGGTGGGTGGTGTTTGCATTCCTGAGGTTTGGCGTTCGGGTCGGTGGTGCTCGAAGTAGTTGAGAGTTCCGAGTTGAGAGTTGAAGGTTGGGCGTGGCACTCCTGCGGTTTCGCGTTTGGGTCGGTCGTATAAACCAATTCCTGGCCGCACTTGTGGCAGTGGGTCCAACCACTGCCAGCGGGATACCAGTTGATGCCGCACTGGGCGTGCCCGGGCGGGTGCTTTGCCCGGTAGGCGGCCTGGCGTGCGAGGCGGCGGGAGAGCTTTTCGAATTCCTTTTTTCGTTTGGCCTCGACCTTTGCTTGAAGGGCGTCCGCCTTCGCCTGGCTACGGCGCGACAAGGCGGCTTGCTCGGCGTCGCGTATGTGCTGTTCGAAAGGGAGGAAGGTTTGGGAGTTCATAGGGGTGTGGTGACTGGATTGACCGGATTGACGGGATTTAAGGGCTCGAGCGTAGGAACACATGAGAGAGTTGAGCGGGGAGGCGGCTTGCGAGACCGCCTCCCCTGCCCCGTTGCGTTTAGTCTTCGTCGGGTAGCATGACGGTGATGGCCGGGGCTGGGTTGTCGATGTCGAGCGGGCCTGCGGTGGCGATCAGCTTTGTCAGGCGGGCGGGTTTGTTATCGGAGTTGCGGACGTAAAGCGCCACAGGGAGCCTTCGGCTGGTTGATGGTTGAGTGTTGAAAGTTGAATGTTTCAGGATGGCAAAGCGGAGCATCCAAACGACGTCCCACAAGCGGCCGGCTTCATCTTGGGCAGTCACTCCAGGCGGAACGGCAACGCATTCTTCATAAACTCCGCGTGTGATGAAGACGGGGAAGCGGATACCGGCTTCCTGTGCGGTCTTGGTGACGTCGATTTGGAAGCCGTCGGCGATGGCCTGGGCGCGGGTGTAGGTGTAGATGAGTTCAAAGTTGAAGGTTGAAGGTTGATCGTCCGGATCACTAAGGGGCGGTTGAGGGTCTTGAGAGTTCATAGAGGGGATTGGTTAGGGGTTAGGCGTAGAAGTAGCCGAGTTCGCGCAAGCTGGCGTGGCCGGGGTTTCCCATGATGACATGATCGAGGACTTCGACTTTGAGGAGCTGTCCCGAGCGGATAAGGTCGCGCGTGACTTTGATGTCAGCTTCGCTTGGGGTGGGTTCTCCGCTCGGGTGGTTGTGCATGAGGACAAGCGCGGCGGCGGAAGTCATGACGGCAAGGCGGAACACGGTGACTGGATGAACCAAGAGGGTGTCATGAGTGCCCATGGTGACGATTTGATGGGCCTTAATCCGATGACGGGTGTTGAGTAACAACACGGTGAAGCATTCGCATTCGGGGTTGAAATAAGGGTTGGGAGTGACATGGAGGCGCCAGTAGTCGGCGGCTTTCTGCGGAGTGTCGCAGATCTGCAGGGTTTCTGGCGTGGGGCATTCGCGGAGCGGGACAACCTTATACTCGTGAGGCTGCGCTGCGAATTGGAACGGCTTAACAATGTCGTCCAGGCCGGGGAGTTGGGGAGTAAAAGCGGTGTTCATGTGAATAATTGATTAAGAGAGGCTGCCTCAGCGAGGCAGCCCTACCTTAAAATCAGGCGGCTTGGAGGTCGTTTGCGGTGCGGGCGGCCGTGGCCATGTGGCTGCCGTATTTTTCGCGGGGGTCCTGGTTCGAGCCGGTGCTGAACTGGCCGCAAGGGTGCTGCCAGCATTTGCGGATGTTGTTCCAGTGGAATCCGAACTGGGAGAGCTGTCCGCGGAGTTGCTCGGCGGGCTGCTCGGGGAAGGTGACCCAGACCCACTTGCCTACTACTTCGGCAAGCTCGTAGGCCTGGGGAAGCCACTCGCGAAGCATGCCCAGGACTTCATCGGTGGGGAGAGTGCGGTTGGCCTCGCGCTGTTCGAAGTTCACGTAAGGCCGGGGGCGTTTGCCATGGGCCGTTTGCTGCTGGTGTTGGCTGTTTCCGCTAGACTGCTCGGGACGGAAGCTGAGCCCTGAAACTGCTGTTCTGTTTTCTGTTTGTTTGTTGTTGGATTTAGTTTTCATGGTGTTTTTTTTTGTGGTGTAGCGGCTTTGCTCCGCTTGCTGCTCGGTCCGGTCTTTCGCCCTTTCACCCCTTGGCACGCGCATTAGGGCGGCACGCGGGAGTAATCTTCAGAGGGCACCGCGGTTTTTGCCCCCTAATGAGAAAGCGGGCGGTGAAGGGCGAGAGACTGGACCACCTTGCAGCAGAGGGAGCACACCGCAAAAAAACACCTGAAGAACCTAACAAACTTCAGAAAAGAGAGCGGGCAGAGTGGAGGCGGAGCCCGATTCTGAAGCTTCGAACAAGGTGAGCTGATCAAAGGTGTTCGGGAAAGAGGGTGAATAAGTTTTATTACGGAGTGTCATTGGATGTCACACCGGGTGGGGTATCGTGGGCTCAAATACCAGAAAAGCTGGAAGTCTGAGAACCAACTAATGATATGAAACCGACCAATAGAGGAACACCAACCAGAAGCCCGGAAACCAGTGACCGGCGGCAGGAGCAGACGCCTGAACAATGGTGGGCGGGATTGAGTCTGTCCGAACGGAGAGCCGTGCAGATGCTTGGAGGGATGATCGAGGAGGTAACGGAAAAGGCGTGGATTGATATCCGCCGGGAGGGCGGAGTTGTTCGTGTGCGGTTCCTTGAAATCATGCACCCGCCAAGGCCGGGCAGTCTCAGAAGGAGGGTGATGGGTTCATAGCCGGACCGTGAGCATCGAGAAATGAGAATTGCCGAACGCAGGGAGTTGAGGAGTTGGGTGGGGGTGAGGGATGCTCCTTCTGAAACTGGCGTGCGGCGCATCCCGAGGTCCTTATGTCTAGCCTCATTCAAAAGCGGTTTACGAATCCGGAGACGTTCCGGAAGATCCGCCCGGACTTGCTCTGGGCGTGGCTGAAACAATCGGAGGGGTATTTCAACAAGCGCGGGCTGGTGCTGCCAGCGAGTGGCGAGAGCCTGGGTGCGGATGCGTTTAGTCCGCGACTCGATTATGACGGGCTGGCGCGCGTGTTCATGGAGCCGACTGCAGATATGCCGAGCGAGTTGGTGGAGGGTCTGCACATGGTGCATGAGATGGGGAGGCCGGCGCGGGTGGATCGGATGCTCCAGGAGGCCTGCAGGAGCGGACTCGACTTGGGCCTGGGCGAGGACGCGACGCCGGCGGATATCGCCGTGAAGTTGCTTTTGCTGGATCCGAAGGCTTTGGAGGATCTGTGCAACTGCGACGTGATGACGCGGCGACGGAGCTTCGAATACTTCACAACGGATGCGGTGCCGGTGCCACAGTTTGAAGGGCCTACGCTGGAACAGTTGCGATTGCTGGAGGAGAAACTGAACGCGTTTTACGTGGCGTATCGACGTGGTGGCGGGACGAGGGTGTTTTCTTATTGTCACCAGAAAGTGGGGCAGCCTAGCCCGGAATGGTTGTTTCTCGTGCGGCATGGGGGCTTGTTCCGAAGGGAGGAAGCAATGGAGAACGGTGAGCCGACAGCGGTGGTGTACCGTCCGAGGAAGTATGCCGTGCTGAAATATGACGTGAGTCGCGGGGAGATGGGTGTCTGCTGTGGGGAAAGCCGCGAGCGAAAAATCCTACTGAAGCTGTTTGGGAAGGTGCTTTTCGGGCGGGACAATTTCTTTCCGGGCACAGCGAAGTTTGATCTGGGACCGCTGATCGCCCGGGGACGCGCGGCGCTTGCGTGGGCTGATGTGCCGCCGATCGAACAGGTGCGTTTGACGGACCTGGAGTTTTACCGGCGAGAGGCACCCTGGCGGCGAGTGATTCAGCAGGCGGAGGATTTGTTTTCGTTGATCGAGCATGGAGAGCTTTGCTGGCCGCGTGATGTAGCAGAGATCACGAGTGCGACTTTCACGGTGAAGTTTTCGCGGCAGAGCCGAGCACGGCGAGTGACGATCGTGCCGTGCAATAGGGCGCTGTATTCACGCGATGAGGATAGTCCGATCCTGGAGCGGTGGATGGCTGCACGGGGATTAATTCAACCGCTCAATTAGTTGATGGTTGAGAGTTGAGGGATCAGGGAGCGGAAGGGTTGAAGGGGCTAGCCGAACTAACTGGTCGAAAGTTGAAGGTTGAAGGAGGACAGGCATGAAACTGGAAGCCGAAGGCGGGTATGAACAACCTGATCGAGAGCGGAATCGGGGAAGGAAGGTGAATTTTTGGAGTGGGTTGGAGGGAATGTCGTCTGGTGTGGGGTTGATGGCGGATTGGGAGTTTAGGCTGGGAGCATCGGTGGAGGTGATCCGTCCATTCCTGGAGGTGACTGGGGAACGGTCGGAGACACTCCCCTGCCCTGCAGTTGCATCGTGCGGGTGCCGGCATGCTGTCAGGGAGACGCGCCGGGGTGAGTTGGTGGCGGCTTGTTGCTGTGAGGAGGATTGTGGGACTTACCTGATCGAGGCTGCGGATGTTCTATTTCACGGAATCAATCAGGAGCTGTTCGGACGCGCAATCTGCCAAGGGCTGGGGTTTGAAGAGCCGGGCGCGGCGGCATACGTGAGCCGTGGGTTGCGAGAGATTGGCAGATACGCGGCTGTGGCGGTGCCAGTGTATTTCAGCATGGAGGATTCGACTGGGCTGCTGCGGGAGATTGCAAAGATGCTTGGCCAACGAGAGGGTCCGTTTCTGGTGCTGACTCCAACTGGGCGCAGTTGGGGCGGCGAAGTGGAGGTCCTGGCACGGCCGCATGCGGGCGGGCACGTGGCGCTGTCGAGTGTGATTGCTCATGAGCAATGCGGCATGGGAAAGATGGAACGGACTGGACAGATGAACCATGCGGTGTTCCGGGCGAATGGGATGCTTGAGCCGATGCTGCGGGAGTTCGGAAGAAAGATCGCCTCCCTGCGCGATGCCGGGGGGACGCTGCGGAGTATTCACCGGGAGATCGCAGCGGTGCGGAGCGAGTATGTGGAGCTGCGAAGCGCGAAACAGCAGCTTGAGAAGTTGCTGGGAGAAGGATTGTTGGCATTCGCGCGGAAGGTGGATGCAACGTCGTTCAAGGTGGTGTGCACCGTTCTGGCCGAGGGCGATGTGGCTAAGGCGAGTCGAACGCTGGGAATGCCTGATGGCTCGGTGCGATCGCTGATGCGGAGGTGGAACGGGATGGGCAAGGAATACCGAATGATGCTTGAGATGGTGCGCTGGAGAAAAAGAACGGGGCTCAAAGAGGCGGTTCCGCTCAAGAACCATGTGTTGCTCGGCGAGACGAAGAACTCGGATTATCCCGAGGTGATGGCTGATCTGCTGGAAAAGGTGACGGAAATGAGTGGCGAGAACTGGCAGGAAAAGGCTGACGAACTTGAGGAAATGCTAAGGGAGATGACGGGGAAAGGCTGAAGGCTAAAGGCTAAAGGCTGAAGGGGGACAGTGCGGCAGTGCGCCAGTGCGACTGGGGGCGCCTGACTTTTGTTAAGCTAACTTGTCGTTGACTCTGCCGGGTAACCGGCGGATTGAACTCCAGTATTCTTCCCTGACATCATCATCAATTTCAATCGGGCTGCGGCCTCCGTAAAGCCTATCACTGCCATCTTTCTTCGGACCTGAAATCCAATAGTCCTCGCCGGATTCGAGATCGTAATAGTTGGACTTGAAACCAGCTCCTTTGAGGCTCTGAAATTTCTTACCACCATAGTAAAGAGTGCGGCCCGTCTTTGAGAAGGTGACACGGCCGATTCGAGCGGAGCCAGCCAGGTCGCCTGCTTTGCACTCGATGTACATGATGCGCCCGGCATTGGCGGCGCTCTTCTTTGTGGGTGCAGAGCCGATTCCGCTGCCCTGAGCGCCACTCTCCATCACCTCGGCCAAGGCGGCTGCTTTCCTGGTTGGACCTTTAGGCATGCTCCATGGTTTAACGAATCGGAGCGTTGTAGGCAATGCTGTTCAGTTAACGCTTCACGAACTCCAAACGATTTTTTAAACGATTTTTTCAAAAATCGTTAACGGCTGGTTAGCAGGAAGTTGGCTTCAAATTTCGACCGTTTTTTCGGGTTTCCAAACGATTTCCGGTAAGGGTGTGAAGAGCAATGCAGAAAGTAAAAGGCAAAAAGGAGCGGGCGACACCAATGCACGCCGCGACGGATATCAGATGACGGAGGCTGGGGCGCGGGTATTGGTGGGTCGGCTCGGCCTGGCAATGGCGTTGGGGGTTTCTCTCCGAACTGTAGATCGAATGCTCGCCTGCGGCGACATCGTCCCGGTGAGGCTTCGAGGGTTGGTTCGGTTCTATGTACCCGATGTAGTGCAGTCGCTGAGCGAAAGCTCGGATGTGCGCAAGCATGGAAGGAAAGCGGTGGACGGTGGGCGGTGGACTGTGGCCGGTAAGGAAGCGGCGGTGGAAGGAGGGATTAAGGGAGTATGAAAACCATTGTCGCGATAGATCCCGGGATGTCGGGCGGTGTCGCCGTCTGGTGGGGTGGAAGGGTCGAATGCTGGCCGATGCCGGAAACGCAGGGCGATTTGCTCGAGCGTCTGCGCGAGATCCACAAGGCGGCTCTTCTCGAAGCGGAATCACATGGGGGATCAGAGCTCGCTTGCGTGCTGGAAGAAGTGGGCGGGTTTGTCGGGAAAGCACAGCCGGGCTCAGCCATGTTCCGATTCGGTGAGCATTGCGGATTTATCAAGGGGGTTGTGCAAGCGCTGGGCATTCGGCTGGTCCTGGTGCGTCCCCAGGTTTGGCAAAAGGGCTTTGGACTGGGCACGGCTTCTTCGTGCGCCAGCAAGACGGAGTGGAAAAACAAACTCAAGGCGGAGGCGCAACGTCGATTTCCTCATCTGAATGTGACCCTCAAAACGGCGGATGCGCTGCTGATACTCGACTACGCGCTACGTGGAGGGGACACGAAGAGGTGACGGATGGGACTGATGGGACGGACCTAACCGCTAACTACAACACAATTTTGGGAACGGCGCGCTCGGGCGAGCACGCCCTACCAGCAACAAAAACAAAGAACAGAAAGACAGGAAACATGAAGATCAAAGGAAATGGCAGCAACTTCGAGGCGTGCCCGGAATTCACTGGCAAAGCCGTGTGTGTGGACGTGACTCCTCTGCGGAAGCAGCAAAGTCAATTTGGTGAACGCGATGTGTTCAAGGTGGTGTTCGAGGTGGACATGGATAAGGAGGACGGCAGCCGGTATTGCGTTTGGTCGCAGAACTTCACGCCTTCACTGAATGAGAAGGCGAACTTCCGCAAATTCCTCCGGTCCTGGTTTGGGCGCGATCTGATGGAGAGCGAGATGGCGGAGTTTGACACCGAGACGCTGATCGGCAAACCGGCGCAACTGGTGGTGGTGCACGAACACAAGGATGGCCAGGTGTATGCCAACATCGCCGCAGTCCTACCTGATAAGAGTCCTGATCGAACGGGGCTGAAACCTTCCGGCAAATTCACGCGGCGCAAGGATCGTCCGGCGGATGACGGCGGTCAGAAGCCGGAGAGCGGTGGGCAAGGCGGGTATCGTCGGGCCCAGGGTGCCAGTCCAGAGAACCGAGGGCAGAACGCGGGTGGCACTGACCACGGGGCTGTGAAGGTGCATGTGGGCAAGTACAGCGGGATCGAGCTTCGAGACCTGAATCCTGAGGCGGTGCAAGCGCTGGTGGATAAGTGGCTGCCGACGGCAAAGGCAAACGCCAAGCCGACGGCGGATGATCGGCGACTGATGGCGGCGCTGGAGTGGTGGGCGGCGGAACGCGCGCGTGGAGAGGAGGACAACGTTCCGTACTGAAGCGCGCGCGCTGGTTGAGGGTTGAAAGTTGAGTGTTGAAGGACGGAAGACAGTAGGCGGTGCGCCAGTGCGACGGTGGGCAGTGGGACGGAGCGACGGTGGACAGCACACGAACACAACACGGACGGACACAAACGAACACGGACTTGGGAATGGCGGGGCGGCAGGTGAGCCGCTCCGCCAAATTTAGAAGAAAGCGAGAATACTATGACATTGATTGAACGACAGGCGCCGAGCCATTGGTATCTGAGGGATGGACGGCCTTTTCATGAAATTGCGAATGCCAGTGGCACTGGCAATAGACCGGTGACGCTGCGGGACGCGCGGAAGGTGATGGCGTTTCCGAGTGTAACGAATGTGCTTGGGGTGCTGGCCAAGCCTGGCTTGGACGCGTGGAAGATCGAGCAAGGAATCATGGCGGCGTTGACGCTGCCGCGCGTTCCGGATGAGCCGCTGGATGTTTTCGCGCGTCGGGTGGTGGACGACATGGGTGAGCAGGTAGAGAAAGCCGCCGACTTCGGGACGGCGATTCACAATGCCTGTGAGGTGTACGCGCTCAACAAGCAGATGCCGACTGATCCGAAGCTGCGAGCGCATCTGGAGCCGTGGCGAAACTGGTTTGATGCGAACGTGGAACGGATCGGGTGCATTGAGCAGGTGTTCGTTCACTCCGAGCACGGCTATGCCGGGCGAGTGGACATGGTGGCACTTCTGAAGAGCGCCAGCGGCGGCGCTCCCTACTGGGCTGTGGTGGATTTCAAAACGCAGAAGGTGAAACGGTCTGCGAAGGGTGAGCCTAAGCCGGTGTTTTATGAGACCTGGCCGCTGCAATTGGAAGCGTATCGGCAAGCCGTGCTGGTGAGTGGAGCTAAGAATGTCACGGGGCTGGTGTCAGTTGTGATCGATAGCTCCGTGCCTGGGCCGGTGCATGTGAAGGTGTGGGGTGAAGGCCGGAAGTCTGAGAGCGGAGATCGGAGGTCAGAAACCGAAGAGTATTTCGGGGCGTTCAGGGCGGCGCTGGCATTGTGGAAATATGTGAAGGGGTATGACCCGGTGGATCCGCAATTGGGCTGCGGGAATCCGAGCCTGAATTAGCGAACGCGGTGGCGCGGCCCGACACGCCACAGGTAGATGGCCAAGAGGGAGAGGAAGGCCAAAAACAGGGGGAATGCAAAGCAGGCAGCTATGATGAAGGTGAAGATGTGGCCCTCAGAGTGGGAGGGCACGTTAGCGACGAGGTAAGCAATGAGAAGCAGGGATAGCGCCAAGGGAATGGCGTTAAGCCACAGAGCGGCGAGGCAAAGGTTCCTGGCTTTGGGCCCGTAGTAGAGGCAGGCCAGAACCAGGGCAAAATCGGTTATGTAAAGACCGAAGAAGAATGCTTTTTCCATAGCTCAGTTCGCAGTGTGCCGGACGCAATCTGGGTGTCAACGGTAGATTCGTGAATGGATTAACGAGGTGAAGGAATGGAACGAAACGGAAGATTTGAGGGTTACTCGGATGCGCCGATCGATGAGGGAAAACGGTTTTTGGCATGGGCGCATGGAGGGCGGAACATGTTCCTGACCGGCATGGCCGGGACAGGAAAGTCCACGCTGCTGAGGCGTTTGATCAGTGAGTCGGTGGCGTCCGGTCGGCGGGTGGACGTGACCGCGCCGACCGGTGTGGCGGCCCTGAATGTGGGCGGGATGACGCTGCATCGGTTCTGCGGGATGCGGCTGGGGCCTGCTCCCGGACAGAGTGACGAAGCGTTCTACAATGAATTGAAGGAGGAGCGGCATCCGGCGGTGATGGCTGGTTTCCGGCGGGTGCGGAATTGTGAGGTGCTCGTGATTGACGAGATCTCAATGCTTCCGGGGCGAATTCTGAACTTCGTGGATTTCCTTTTCTGCCGTGAGCGGGGATCCGATCGGGCATTCGGTGGGTGCCAGATAATCGCCACCGGCGATTTCCTGCAGCTACCGCCCGTTCGAGCCCTCAACTCTCAACCCTCAACCCTCAACCTCCCTTATGACTGGGCGTTTATGTCTGCAGCGTGGGAGAGGGCTGAATTCAAAACGATCCTGCTCGAAGAGGTGAAGAGACAGGACGAGATAGATTTCGTGCGGGCGCTGGGAAACTTCCGACGGGGGCGGATCTGGGGCGAAGATGCCAAGCTGCTGCAGAGCAGGATCAGGAACTTTCCTCCGGCGAACCTGACTCGGTTGTTCACGCACAATGTGCAGGTGGATAAGTGGAACAATTTCCAACTCTCAGAACTGCAGGGCGAGCCGGTGACGTTGGAGGCCGGGACGGAAGGACCGGATCACCAGGTGGAGTTTCTGCGGAAGAATTTGCTGACGCCCTCGACGCTGGTTCTGAAACCGGGCGCGCTGGTGATGTTCACGGTGAACCGGACGGTGCCCGGGTGCGAGCATCCGCTGTTTGTGAACGGTCAGCTCGGGGTCGTGGAACAGGCGGAGAGCGGAAGCCAGAGGTCCGAGGGCAGCGGGGAAGCGGTCATTTCCGTGCGGGTGAAGAGTGGCGAGCTGATCCGCGTGGAGCCGTTCACGTGGGAGTTTGATCGGAACGATCGTGGCTGCGGAAAAGTGACGCAGTATCCGCTGCGTCTTGCGTATGCGATGACGATTCACAAGGCGCAAGGATTGACGCTCGATTCGGCTTACCTGGATATACGTGCAGCCCGGGAACCAGGGCAAGCGTATGTGGCGGTGTCGCGCGTGCGGACGCTGGCCGGATTGCATTTTAAGGATTGGTTCAAGGGCGTGTGGGTGGCGGAGCCGGCGCTGGAGTTCTATGGAGGACTCCAGGGCGGTTGAGGAGTAAAAGAAGTGACACCCTATGACCATGTTGTGGGCCTGCTGGGCGCGCAGGCTTTTTTGGTTCCATGTGAATGGGGAACCAAGAAGCCGGTTGTGACCTATGTGGAGCGGCCGTTTGAAGGGACGAAGTCGGTCGCTTATCAGGCGCTATTTGATGGTGAACGGAACATAGCGGTTTACCTGGGCAAGGCATCGGGTGGGTTGTGCGCGATTGATTTTGATGCGGATGAGGATCTCACTGCTTTCCTGGCGGTGAATCCGAAAATGGCGAGCACCACGCGGACGCGTGGGAGCCGCGGCGGAATGGTGTGGGTAAGGGTTGACGGTGAATACCCCGAGAGCTGCACGACGGAGCACTTCGAGTGGCGAGCGGATAAGAGACTTTCCACGATCGCGGGGCGGCATCCGAAGGGGATGGATTACTCGTTTGTAGTGGAAGCGCCTCCGGTGGAGCTCGCCTTCAGTGACATCGTGTGGCCGGAGGGCTGGGAGTTGCCCTGGCAGCTTACCCCTGTGCAGCAGTTGGAGCGAGAGTTCGGCCCGGCGCTTGCGGTGTCCGAGAAAGGCGCCGTGAAGCTGAACCAACGGTTCATCGTGGGGAAGCTCATGCGCGAGCACGATGTGCTGTTTGATGATCTCACAGGGCGATTTTACCGGTATATGCCGGAGACTGGCGTGTGGTCGCATGTCAGTGAAGTGAAGGTGCGCGCCTGGTTTGATGAGGAGTTTCGTCGGCTGATTGCGGAACTGAAAGAGAACAGCCGTGTTCCTCCTTCTCAGCGCGAAGCGCCTCGAAGCCCATCAACCATCAACTATCAACCATCAACTACCTCAGATTCACGCCTGGATAATCTGTATTTCAGCATCACCCAGCCACTGCTGCGGAATCTGGCCGATATGCTCAAGGGGGCCTCGGCAAAGAGTGATGCGTTCCGCAAACCGAACCGCGTGATGCACGCGGCGAACGGCATGGTGGATCTGATTGAGCGGCCGTTCGCCTTCAAAGGGTTCGCGAAGGAGTTCTACAGCCGGAATCAATCGCCGATCTCGTATGAACCGGCGGCGAAGTGCCCTCGCTTTCTGAACGAGCTGCTCCGTCCTGCCCTGGGCGTGGATGACATCACGCTGCTCCAAAACTGGTGCGGCCTAGCCCTGCTCGGACGGAACATCCCGCAAGTGATGCTCATCCTGAGCGGCACAGCCGGTGGCGGCAAGGGCACCATCGTGAACATCATCCATGGGATCGTGGGCGAGCGGAATATCCACCAGCTTCGGACGGAGCATCTGGGGTCCCGATTCGAGACCAGTTTCTACCACGATAAGACGCTGCTCTGCGGCGCGGACGTGGAGCCGAATTTCTTGAACACGCCGGCGGCGCATCACTTGAAGGCGCTCACCGGCAATGACCTAATGACCACCGAGCACAAGGGAAGTTCAGAGGCGAACCTCTTGCGCGGCGACTTCAATATCCTGGTGACGTGCAACTCGCGGCTGATGGTGAAGCTGCAAGGCGATTCGGAGGCTTGGGCGCGTCGGCTGCTATGGATCGAGTTTAACCAGCCGAAGGCCGCGAAACCGATCCACGGCTTCGACGCCTGGCTGTTGCGGCATGAGGGGAGCGGCATCCTGAATTGGATGCTGGAGGGCGCTGTCCGACTGCTCGCCGTGCTGGATCAGCATGAGCCCTTCCCGCTCACAGCGGAGCAACGGGAGCGGGTGAACAATTTGCTATCCGAATCGGATGCCACGCGGACCTTCATCACCACTTGCGTGGGGCGTTCAGCCTTCCCCTTGGACTGCGTGACATCTGCAGAACTGTTCGCCGGGTATCTCGCCTTCTGCGATGAACGCGGCTGGACGCCCCTGGCACAGCGAGCGTTCGACATGAAAGCGAAGGATCTCATGGTGCAGATCCATCGGGCTTGCCCGAGCAACAAGATCACCAGGGGCGACCGTGGACAGCAGCGCGGCTACCAAGGCGTGCTGCTAAAAACTGCGGAGGTGGCTGGTGAAAATGAGAACGGATGCCAAGAGGAGGAACATGATAACCCGTGGTGAAGTGAGGCCGGGAAAAGTAGCCGGGCCTTGGCCCTGTGGCGTTCGCCGACGGGTCTGGGGGAGCAAGTTGGTACAACCTGGTACGACCTGGTACAACCTCAAAACCGAGGTTGTACCAACGCAAAGTGCTGAAGTGCCAGGATTTAGGAACGCGCGGTACGGATGGTACGACCTTTTGCAATCTCTTGCGCACCCGCGAGAGAAAACCGGGTTTTCAGGCATTCTCCGCAAATATGAAGGGAGTAGCGAAAAGGTCGTACCATCCGTACCGGAGCCATGGAAGTCATTGGGGTGGCGAATCTTCCGCTGGTACAACCTCCATTCCGAGGTTGTACCAGGTCGTACCGAAGGAGGCTTGGTATGAGTCTGGACCTCCAGCGGCTGAAAGTGTCCCGGCAATTAGGGAACGGCACTGTCCTGGCGCGGTGTCCGGCATGTGCTGCCTGCGGTCAGGACCGGAAAGGTGAGCACCTGGTCATCTATCCAGATGGACGTTTCGGATGTGTGCTCCATCCCGGACCTGCCGGAGCGCTGCATCGGAAAGAGATTTGGGAAGCAGTAGGCGAGCGAAAGAGACGTCCGCCGCCGGTGCTCAAATTCACGGTGAAAGAGAAGAAAGGCTAAGCATGACGATGATTTTCGAACAGCAACCCAAGGAAAGCGCGAAGGCTTTCGCGGCGTTCAGCCTCTACCGCGACATGGGGCCAGAGCGTTCCCTGGCAGCGGTGGCCGTGAAGCTCGGCAAAAGCAAAGTGATGATGGAGAAGTGGTCGAGCAAGTTCGATTGGCCAGCGCGGGTGGCAGCGCATGGCGCTCATCTGGCAATTGTGGAGCGCGAGGCGGCTGAAGCTGTGGTGCGAGAGAAAGGCGTGGATTGGGCAAGGCGATACAACGAGCTGCGTGAGTCTGAATGGAAGGCACGCTGCGAGTTGGTGGACCTGGCGTGGGAAGTGATCCGGCGCTGGCGTGCAAAGGAGGAACGGTGCGGATCGCTGGAAGGTCTGGCGCGGCTCTTGGATCTGATGAGCACGCTTGGGCGTCGCGCTTGTGAGGTGGCGACGGAAAAGAAGGAAGTGACCGGTGCGGATGGCGGGCCGATCCGAATAGAGATCGAGGCGGCACTCAATAAAATTTATGGCCAGGCTGAGCCTGGACCCCACGGGGCTTCGCCCAAAGCAGTGGAAGTGGTAGAGGTGGAAGCGAGGGTCTTAACGAACGGCACAGCAGGCAGCGAGGGAAAATGACAAATCTGGAGGCGTATATAGCGGCTGGAAGAAAAGCGGGGTGTCCCCGGGACCAGATGTGGAATCTTGCGAAGGCAAATGTGGTGCTGCAGGAGCGTCAACTCGCGGCGTCAGCCGCGGCCCGGCTGTGTGACCGTGTAGATGGGCCAACGGCAGTCGGCTACGGCGGGGCGCGTGGTGGCGGCAAAAGCCATTGGCTGTTGGCGCAAATGGGTGCGGATGATTGCCAGCGCGTGCCCGGCCTCAAATGCCTCCTCCTGCGAAAAGTCGGCAAAGCCAACATGGAGCATTTCGAGGATCTGCGACAGAGGCTGTTTGGGGGGCTGGAGCATGAGTTTTCAGCTTACCGTGGGGTGCTAACGTTCACCAATGGGTCGCGAATTATCGCTGGGCACTTTCAGGCGGAGAAGGATATCGACGCGTATCTGGGTCTGGAATATGACGTGATCGGGATCGAGGAGGCGACGACGCTGTCGAGCCGGAAGCATACGGATATCTCGACGTGCTGTCGGACGAGCAAGCCGAACTGGAGGCCAAGGATCTATTCAACGACCAATCCTGGAGGGATTGGGCACGCGTGGTATCGGACGAAGTTTGTGCTCCCTCTTTTGGAGAAGAGGGAGACGGAAACGAGGTTCGTGCCGGCGAGGGTGACGGATAATCAGTATAACAACCCTGAGTATCGGAAGGTGCTGGAATCACTGAACGGATGGCAGCGACGTGCCTGGCTGGACGGCGACTGGGATCTGGCTGCGGGACAGTATTTCACGAACTTCCGGCGGGACTTGCACGTGGTCTCCAGCTTCGATGAGACACGTGCCCGGGAGTGGTTTGGGGCGATGGACTATGGGTTTGCTCATTACACGGTGTTCCTCCTGGGATGCACTGATGGAGACGGGAATGTCTTTGTTGTGGATGAGCACGCGGAGCGGCTGTGGCTCCCTCGAAGGCACGCGGCGGCGATTCGGGCGATGCTGGGGAGGCATCGAATAGGAGTTGAAAGTGGATGGGTGAATGTTGAGCGAGCGGAAGCGGGCCGGAAAACAAGGGCTCTGGAAATGGGTGATTTGCGGCGGATCGTGGCGGGGGCGGATGTTTTCAGCCGTCAGAGTGACGGGACGACGATTGCGGCGCAGTATGCGCGCGAGGGGATCAACCTGAAACCGGCGAATATGGAGCGGGTGAATGGTTGGGCGGAAGTATTGCAACGTTTGGGCGAGGTGGCAGCGCCACCTACGCATTTGCGAAACGAGGAGAGTGGCGATGATGAGATGGGATCGTTAGTCCGTCCGACGCTGTTTATTCATCAGCGTTGCGGGCGGTTGATCGAAACGCTGCCCGCAATGCAACATGATCCGAATCGGCCTGAGGATGTGCTAAAGGTCGATGCGGATGAGGATGGGGCTGGCGGCGATGATGCGGCTGATTGCCTGCGATACCTAGTCGCGACCAAAGCAAGGACGGTGGTCGCGAGGAAACTCAGGGGGGTGTGAGGGAAGAGCGAGCTATTCGCCCTGATGATAACCGAGTTTGAGCTGCCTCCAAAGATGGCGGAGGTAGACAAATGCGAGCCATAGCCCGCTAAACCAAGCGGCGGTAACAAGAGCTGCGGGCGGATCGGTGGCTGCGGCTGGCTCGGTGTATTTCCGGACGGTGAAGTATGCTCTCCATGAGATGATGAGCAATGCAAGCACGGTGGCGAGCCATTGCAGAACTCGGCGCAGAACCGAATTGCGAGCGAGAGCTTTGATAATGATGAGAGTGCTCATGGCCTTCTGTGTCCAGGTATGGAGGGAGTTATCTCCGTGTGGAGGGCCAAAGTCAACCAGAATGGCACCGATGGCTGCCCTTTCGCGCGCGCGTAACTGAGTAAAGGCAGCGGAGTGAGGGATTGGCGTGAAGGATGCCAGAGGGGTTGGCGCGGTGCGTGCCAGACGGGCCACCGTCCGTTAAGGGGAGGTGGCCCGGAGCACGGAGCGTGACAGCCCCGAAGAGGCCCAAAGGAGACAAGACGCTGTTATCTTTAGTGAATCGGGCCGCCGGGTGCTCGTCCGCACGGGGCTTTTGGGGTGGCGATCAGGGAGGCGGCGGGGACCCGTGTGCCGAGGGGTTCCCGCGTGCGGGATACGGCAACGGGGCGGCACTATAGATAACAGCTCTTGTCTCAGAGGCCGTAAGCAACCCGCTCATCTTCATAGCTTCTTTGAGCGGGGGTCCTTCATGCCAATCCCGAACGAAGCGAGAGCCCGGATTGCGCGTGCGACTTCAAGGCCCCTTTTTTCGTGCCGGCCGCGGCTGTTTGCGCGGCGGGCACGCTGACTTTGTCTCAAGCGCCAGTCTGCCAGCCCCAGCGTCACGCGGCAGCGTGCGGCCCGAGGCTGTCCGGGCTGAGCTGGGGGCTGGCAGTCTGGCGCGTCTTGGAAAAGCCATCTCACTTCTGACCCGGAGTGCTAGCGCAAGGCCGGGGGCTCTCTGTGGCAGTGGGTCTGGTGCTGGGCATGCAGTGAGAGCCCGAAAGGCCTGGCGCGAAGTCACGGAGGGGTAGAGGTGAGACTAACTTTGGGAGCCAGCGCATGTCCGAGGCCGCAGCGGAGGCCAGCGAGTGCGCGCCCGGCCATCTGGCACCAGGTATCACTGACTCTCACGGGCGCGCAGGAGCGTTTCCGGAGCTAGGCCCGGTGATGCGCTGGCAGGGGTGTCCGACAGTCGTGGCGGTCGGACGTCCCCCGAAGGGGAACGACTAGAAGGGATAGCGCCGCTGCTGCTGCAACTCGCGACGGCGCTCAAGGTGGAGCTGATGCCGACGGTGGCGACGAAGTTCTTCCTGGTGGACGTAGAACCGCTGCCACCGGAGATGCTGATCCTGTGCGGGCGTGGGATGAAACACCAGATCTGGGCGGAGAACGTAAATGCGAACGGTGCGACGAGGCGGACAGAAGAACGCACGCAGCATGGTGGTGAGCCAGGCCGCCAGACCTATTTTTTTGATTTCTTTCATCACCGTGTCCCTGAAAGAAATTAAAAAAATGGCTGGTGGCTAACCGCGTAAAGGTGCGAGGACGGGGATAGATGTACAACTGCCCGAAGGGGTCCTTTACCATATTTGCCTTTGGTCTGAAGCGTAGTGGCAGGGCGGCGGACGAGGTGCAGGGTGCGTGACAGGCACGCCGGGAATGAGTTGAAGGTTGAAAGGTGAAGGTTGAGGGAACGGCAAAGCCAAGAGGAGCAAAAGGAAGGCGGGGCTGGCACGTCCCCTGCCGGACGACGCCCGAACGAAGCGGCAATGACGAGGGGGCGGGAGGAGCGCCCACAATACCATAAAAGTAGGATGGAGGTCCGAATGTCTGGGGCTATACATGCGCCCGATAGGCCGGGGCGCGACGACTTGCCCCCGTGAATGGGCTGCGCGCGAGGGATGGGAGCGCTCGTTCGAGAACGCGAAGCGGTGAGATGGAGGAATCAGAACGAGCGAAGCAGCCGGCCTGACAGCCCCGGTCGGTGAACGCGAAGCTGATGGTTAATGCGGGGCTGGCGGGCCGGGTGCTCGCGGACGTTGGAGGTTGAAGACAACGGAGGGGGTCGCGAAGCGGTGGGAGGTTGAGGGTGCTAGCCCGCACGGGGCAATGGCTGCGCGAGGGGGTCGCGAAGCGGTAGGAGGTCGGTTGAAATGCGTCAAAGAGAAAAGTGGCAGCGGGTGGCATGAAATGGCAGTGAGGGACAGTGGATGGCAGGGCTTTGGGTGTGGTTTGGGATGGCTTCAAAAAACCGGGGGTATGGTGACGTCACGGGCCGGAATTGGTTAAAGAACCGAACCAGTTTGCAGGCCTGGTGAGCGATGCCTGTAAACAGCACACATCCTGAGTTTGACGCCACACTTCCCGCATGGTTGCGTGCGCGCGATATCCTTGCCGGTGAGGATGCCATCAAGGCTGGTGGAGAAAAATACCTGCCCCGGTTGGATTCGCAGACTGAGGAGGAGTTCGCCAACTATGTAAAGCGTGCCTCGTTTTTTAATGCCACTGGTCGAACTGCTGAGGCTTACCTGGGATTGATCTTTCGTCGGCCACCTTTCGTGAAGCTTCCCGGATCTGATTCTGAGATTTCTTCGACGGGTCTTGCTCGTGCTTTGGGTGATTTCGCCAATGACGTGGATATGCTGGGCACTCCGCTCGCGGGCTACGCCAAGTTGGTTGTGGGGGATGTGGTCGGGTTGGGGCGTGCTGGGTCATTAATAGACTGGGGTGGTAGTGGGAACTCGGATCAGGGCAATGCGGTTTCGAATCGGAAGGAGCAGCGGGCGTATGCAGTGTTTTATCCGGCGGAACAAATCATCAACTGGCGTGTGGAACGTGTGCGAGGTCGGAATGTGCCGACTTTGGTTGTGCTGAGGGAGTTTGTGCCTGCTGCTGCTTCGCTGGCGCTCAGCGACGCGGAAGCCGATGAATTTGAGGCTGCACCCGTAGAACAGATCCGGGTGCTGAGACTCGTGGTAGAAGATGGTGGAGAAGCCTTTTGCCGCGTGGATCTCTGGCAGCCGAAGGCTGGGCAAAGCAGGAAGAAACAGGAGTGGGTGCTTGTGGAATCAAGGGCGCCACTTCGGCTAGGGAAGCCTCTGCCGCTGATCCCGTTTGTGTTTCATGGTCCTCGGCATTCTCAGCCGAATGTGGATAAAGGTCCACTGGAGGACATCCTGGCAATCAACCTGGACCACTACCGGCTGGATGCGGATTTCAAGCATGGGCTGCATTTCACGGCACTCCCGACCGCCTGGGTGAGTGGCTTCGATAAGGCTGCAACTTTGAGGATCGGCTCAAGCACCGCATGGGTGAGTGAGACGCCTGGTGCGAGTGCTGGTTTTCTCGAATTCACTGGACAGGGTTTGACCACGTTCGAGCGTGCGATGGATCGAGACGAGAAGCTCATGGCTGTGCTCGGCTCTCGGATGCTGGAAGACGTGAAGAAGGTCGGCGAGACCGCCACGGCCATCGAGCTACGCCAGTCCGGTGAATACAGCATCCTGGGCACTGTGGCGCTGAGTGTGAGCATGAGCCTCACGCAAGTGCTGCGTTGGGTTTACTGGTGGAACTCTACCGAAGATCAGCCTGACGACGTCACTGAGGAGCAGGTGCTGATTCAGCTCAATACGGATTTCAGTGCGAAAGGCCTGGCGAGTCAGGATGTGCAAGCCATCGTGGCCGCCTGGCAGGCTGGTGCCATCAGCCTCGACACAATGCACGAACTCTTCCGTCGTGGTGAGATCCTGCCTGAGGGCCGCACAAGTGAAGAGGAGACACAACTTTTGGAGGCCGACGCGAAGCGTGCGGCTGCTGACGTGAAACAACCAACCGAACAGGTGATGTGATATGGCACTGAAGTTCAAAATCAAAGCAAAGGATGAGATCCCAGCCGATCAGCAAGGGCTCTATGTGGAGCGTGATGGTGCTTGGGTGCTCGATGTGGATGGTGCGGTGGAGAAAGCGAAGCTCGAAGAGTTTCGCACAAACAACATCGCGCTGAGTAATCAACTGGCGGAGCAGAAGAAACGATTTGAAGGGATCGATCCGGACCAGGTGCGAAAGCTGGCTGAGGAAAAGCAGCGGCTCGAAGAAGCGCAGCAAATAAAGGGTGGCGAGGTGGACAAGGTGGTGGAGAGCCGCTTGAAGGCCGCAAAAGTAGAATGGGATAAGCAATTCAATGCTGTGGCATCTGAGCGCGACTCGCTAAACACGCGGCTGACTTCCATTCAGATCGATCAGGGCGTGCTCACCGTGGCAACGAAGAAGGGTCTGCGTCCTACGGCGATCCCGGACATCACGGCGCGTGCGAGGTGCGTGTTTCGCTTGGTGGATGGTGCACCGCGAGCCTATGAGGCCGATGGCCAGACTGTGCGTGTGGGCAAGGACGGCTTCACGCCAATGACTTTGGATGAGTGGGTGGATCTGCAGGTTGCGGACGCTCCTCATCTGTTTGAATCGAATGCCGGTGGTGGCGGTGCCACTTCCCAATACAGCAATCCTGGCGGTGCCGGGGGCAGGTCCGTGAAGAATCCATTCCGGAAGGACAGTTGGAATCTCACGGAACAAATGAAACTCATCAAAAGCGACCCGCAACTCGCAGCACGTCTGAAGGCAGCAGCGTAGGCAGTCCTGAGGAGGAACCAAGTTGACCTGATTGACCGGAGTGAGTGCGCAGACGGGTTAGAAAGAGAAAGGTTTGACGTATGGCTAAGACAGCAGTGGCAGACATCATCATCCCGACGGAGTTCGAGAAGTACGCAATTGAGCGTACAGCGGAGCTCTCCCGGTTCGCAGAGTGCGGGATCGTGGAGGTAGCGCCGGAGTTCAACGAACTGGCGGCTGGCGGCGGACGCGAAGTGAAAATGCCGTTTTGGAAGGATCTGACGGCAGCCCGGCAGTTGCTGAGTGATGCGGCTTCCTTGTCGGTGAACAAGATCACCAGCGACCAGGATATTGCACGCATCCATAACGATGCGCAGGTGTGGTCGGTGAATCACCTGGCAAAGGTGATCTCTGGCGATGATCCGATGCAGGCGATCGTGGATCTGGTGGGCGGCTATTGGGCGCGCACTGATGAGGGCCTGATTGTGTCGTGTCTCAAGGGCATGTTTGCGGCCGCATCGATGGCGGGCAATCTACTCGCTATCCATTCGGAGACTGTGGCCGGGCAGAACGCGAACACACGGCTCAACGGTGCGACGTTCGTGGACGCTTGCGCCAGGCTCGGTGATGCCGCGGATCGGCTCACGGCTGTGGCCATGCATTCCGCAACGGAAGCTGCACTGCGGAAGCTCGATCTCATCGACTTCCTGCCTGACAGCGAGGGCAAGCCGATGCTGCGGACCTTCCAGGGCCGCCGGGTCGTGGTGGATGACAATCTGCCGACGCGCAACGGCACAACGGATGGCCTGGTTTACACGACTTACCTGTTCGGCCAAGGCGCATTCGCCAAGGGCGTGGCGCCTCTGGATGGCGAGCCGCTGCAAGGCGGCCATGGCACTGAAGGCGTGGAGCTGGCTCGTGTGCCTCTGGACAGCGACACGGTGCTGATCAATCGGCGCCGGTACATCCTGCATCCTCGCGGTGTGAAGTTCACCAGCACGACTGTGGCAGGCGACAGCCCGACCAATGCGGAATTGGAACTCGCCGCCAACTGGGTGCGCGTGTGGGAGAACAAGAACGTGCGGCTCGTGGCGATCACGCACAACAATTGAAGGTAGGGACGCCTCGCCTATGCGGCCGCTTTCGGCGCTCTCAGGCGAGAGCGCCTACCAAGAAGGAGTTTTTTTATGGGCAAATTGGTTCCTCGCAGTTTCGAGAAGATTCGGTCGGGTGAAGTCATTCAAATCCAGACCTTCACCAACGTGGCTGCAGCGACTGCAGCCGGAGTGACCGCTGCAAAGTTTCCGCGGCGCATCATCCACCTGAGTGCCGGTGGAACGGGCTCCGTGCCGTGCCTGGCGATCAGCGACGGCACAAGCTGGAAACAGGTCGCCATAGGCGTGAATGCGATCTAGCCGGGCGTGGTCTCCAAGTCAGATAAATCGATCACATGAACGGTCTATATCCAATCATTCGCAGGGTGCGGCGTCCGTTGATCCCGCTGGTAGAGCCGAATAGGGGCATGCAGCAGGATTCTGGTGGAACGGACGCCAAACCCTCTGTTGTCGTGAAGGCTGAAACAACGCCGCCAATCCCGGCACGTGAGGAGAAGAAAGATGCGCTCGCCTCGAAGGACACAAGCACGCCTGCCAAAGGTTAAGCTCCAGTGGCTGGCTCTGGAAATGCAGGAGCGACGTCGCAAACGCGCGTCGCGCTCCTCCAGCCTGCTGATGGTGGACCTGGTGCAGTTCTACAAGCCAGTGGGCGGCACATTCGTGAGGAGCTGGAATGAGACGGAATCCGTCCCTGCCAATCCGTTCGCGGGGATCACCAGTCTTGTGCTGGAAGCCGGGAGCTCGACTTACCAGCAAACGGACGTCGTCCGCTATACGCTCTTCCCTTATCGCACCGCTGGGCAGCGCATCTATTCGGGCGCTGCGTTGGTCGTGGATGTGGATGTGGAAGCCACCGGCATGCAAGTGCGCTGGCCTGCCTGGACGGGTTCACCAACCTGGGTGACTGGGTTCAGTGTGACCCGTGAAGTGAACGGCAGCTACTCCGGGTTCCGCGACATTTCACTCGTCGTGATGGTGGCTGGATGGGTTGATGCCGGTGGCGGTTGGTCGCCGTCATCGGCGTTGCCGTGCACCTTCGCGGCCCCACCGATCACAGCGAAGGTGCTGTGGAATACTCAGAGCCGGTTCTACGCCCCAAGTGCCATGCAGACCGTGTCCAGCCCTCTCGGTGGCCTGGCATACGACTCAGCCGGGCAGAAGTTCTTGAGCCGGTTAATGTCTCAGGACCTCCGGCGCGACATGGAAGGCACGCTCGCATTCTGGATGTGCCCTGCGCCGGGCGGTGCGGGGGGGCCTGCGGGTCTTCGTGGAAAAAATAAAGTTGGGCATGTGTCCTTTTATGAATCGGCCGGCACGGAACTCTATTTCGGGTTCAACTACGAGATCACGATCACACCAGCCGAGCCAGACGATTGGTATCTCGTTGTGCTCCGCAACGACAAGATTAACGCACGCTACCGAATGGATTTGATCCGCCTGCGCGATGGCGCGCATTTCGGCGCCAACGCTTTCGAAATGTTTGGATTCGGCGACCTCACAGAAAGCCTGGACTTCCTGGAAGAAGGCATCTGGGCCGCCCTGTGGTGCGCCGGGGTGGATGACCCGTCTGCCGATGTGGCCCTGGATCGCATTGGCGTCTGGACCAGGTCGATCACAGATGACGAAGTGGAAAGCCTGTTCAACTGCGGGCTAGGCTGGCAGCCCGCCTGAACCTCGGCTGCACAAAGAAAGGAACGGTATGACGATTACATTGGATATCCCGGATAGTGACGCGGCACAGCTTGTGGAGGGCATTTGCTCGGCTACTGGCTGGTCGGTGGAAAGCGGCAAGACCAAGCCGCAGTGGGCCAAAGAGAAACTCGTCACGTGGATCAAGGAAACCGCCAAGCGCGGATTGCTGCGCAATAGCCAGCAACTCATCAACAGCACCCTCGATCCGATCGTGATCACCTAGCCATGGCACTGATCCTAATCAAAGAAGACGGGACCCGCCGGGCTGATGCCAACAGCTACGCCAGTGCGGCTGATGGCGATGCCTATTTCGATGGGCATCTCTATGCCACTGCCTGGACCGCAGCCACGACAGCCAGCAAGGAAAAGGCGCTCGTCTTCGCCTCCCGGCTGATTGATTCCCTGTGCCAATTCAACGGCTCAAAGGCCAGTGAAGCGCAAGCGCTGCAGTGGCCTCGCGTGCGCTGTCCTGATCCGGATGCGGGCTGGAGCATCACCGTGCTGACCTGGAACCGCCGGGACCGGTCCATCCCGGATAACGTGGTCCCTCCTGCCGTGGTGCGGGCCACGTGCGAGCTCGCGCGCGAACTGATCCTGACCGATCGCACCGCCGCCCCTGCGGGCGAAGGAGTGCTCATCGAGCATTCATCCGCCTACAGCATGGACGCGGCGCGGGTCGCAACCAGCACCAGCTCAGGCAAGACCTACGACAAAGCGGACCGGCGTCCGGTGCTGCCTAAGTTATGTCAAGCCATGCTGGGCAAATTCGGAACCATCCTCGAAGGATCGAGCGGAACAGTGAATCTGAAGCGGGTCTGATTTTCTGAATGAGATTTTATGAATGCAATAGAACTTCTACGCCAAGTCGATCATGCGGCCTCGATGAATGACCGCTGGATGTTTGTGGCGAGCCTGGTGGTGTTCGGCTTATTCGCCTGGGTCGTGGTGCGCTACTTCGTGAGCCAGCACGAGCGGCTGATCGCCGATCACAAGCAAGCACGCGACAGCTATCAGGACAGCCTGAGAGGAATTGTGGCAGAGCAGAGCGCGGCCAACGCGAAACTGATCATCTGCCTGGAACGGAACACAACGGTTTTGGAGGAGTGCCGGGATCATCTGCGGCTCTCAAGAATAGAAAGGAACCAGAATGAAAAGTAAGCATGTATTGATTGGTGGGATCTGCGGAGTGGCGTTGCTGGCTGCGGTCGGCTTCGGGCTGAGCGGGTGCGCGACACTTGATCGGGCGTATCGGACTGAGGTCGCGATGACCAATGCGCCGGTGGTCGAGGTGCGCACAAACATCGTGCTCGTGCCGAGCACCGTGAAAGAACCGGGTGGAACGAATCTGGTCACAGTGTTCGAAACGAACTTCGTGCCAGTGTTCGCAACGAATTACGTCCAGGTGCCGGTGACCAATCTGGTAGCGAGTCCGGGCGTAGTCGCCACGATTGACGGCACGGGGGCAGTGATCAACACGTTTGCACCTGGCATCGGGAGCATCGTGGCGTTGGCGCTTGGCGGGCTGTATCACGGGTACCGGCAAGTGAGGAACCGGCGAGTCAATGAAGCGCTGGTTCAAGGCGTGGAGACAGCCCGGGCAGTGCTCACAACCACGCCACAAGGGCAAGCCGCCGATGCGCAACTGGTGAAGTGGCTCATGGATCACCAGAAAGAGGCCGGGGTGTTTGCAGTGGTGTCCAGACTCGTGGACGAAGTGAGCGACAATCCGGCGGCGAAGATGACGGCTCAGGAGATCGCACAGCGCGTGGAGCGGGCAACCAAGGTGGCGGCAGACAGGGAAAGTGTCGCGGCCAACTGACCGTGAATGCCCATCGGGAGAGCCTATGTTGCCATCAACTCTGGATATCTTGAAGTCAGTTCTGCGATCAGATCCAACGATATCGCCAGCGGAGCGGGCTGCTGTCGTGACCCGTCTCAAGGAGAAGCCGGAGGCTGCCAAACCCGAGGCTTCCCCGCTTGGGGAGGTAAGAATAGTTCGGAGGAGTGAAGCGGCCCGCCGTCTGGGGTGCTCACTCAGGACTATCGACAGCCTCGCCGCCACCGGGGCGCTGCCGAGGCGGAAGCTGCCAGGGAGAGTGAGGGGTTCTGGCTTTCTGTCGAGCGACGTGGAAGCCCTGATGGTGGTCGGGCTCCCGCAAGGAGCAGTGCGGTAAGGGGGAGAAAAAGGATCTCAATTGGGGGGCAGGCGCCCGGACATGTTCCGGGCGCCTGCCGTTTTAGGGGGTATTTTGCGGCACTAGATCGAGGATCTAGTGCAATAAATTTGGTTACAAATTGGTGACAATTCTCGCACCGTTTTGGAAAAGCGGGCGGAAGCGAGGAAGAGCGAGAAAGCGGGAAGGGTCAAAAGCGGCATGACGCTGATCACCCTGTAAAATAAGGGTAAAACGAGTGTTTTGAGGGGAAATTTTGAGGTGGTGCCCGCGACAGGACTTGAACCTGTACGATGTTACTCACTAGAACCTGAATCTAGCGCGTCTGCCAATTCCGCCACGCGGGCAAAACTTACTCGCAACAGCCTGAATGGCTGCGTGCCTGCCAGCGAGCCCTTTGCGATGCAATCGAGCCGCTAGCAACGGCAACTACTATGGCAGAATTCCTTGGGGCGGCAAGATCATTTGTGAAAAACTCAACGCGCCCGCCACAGCCCAGTCACCCCTGGGAGTCCTGCGGTTTTACGCCAGGGTTTCCTAGAAAGCGAACGACGGCTTCGGTTCGCGAATGCACGTGAAGCTTTTCGTAAATACGCCGGATGTAGGTGCGGGTTGTATCCATACTCACGCCCAACTCTTCCCCGATCTGTTTGTAGGCGTAGCCTTGTGCCAGGAAGTGCAGTACCTGCCTTTCGCGGGTTGAAAGGTCTTCATTGTCCTTTCTTGCGTGGGTGCCTTGTTGGAAGAATTGCACCACCTTCCGAGCAATCGGCCCGGACATCGGAGAACCACCGCTATGGACCTCGCGGATGGCTTCGAGCATTTTTGATGGCTCCGCGCGCTTCAAGAGATAGCCGCTCGCCCCGGCAGCCAGGGCTTTAAAGATCTTATCCGTATCCTCGTAAACAGTGAGCATCAGGATATGCAAGGAAGGCACGGCAACCTTCAGTTGCCGCGTGCATTCTATCCCATCCAATCCGGACATATTGATATCCATCAGCACGACGTCTGGCGGCTCGTTGGGAATGCCCGCCAGGGCCTCCTGCCCGGAGGCGTAGGCGTGCAGGCAGCGAAAGCCTTTTGCAGCCCGAAGATACTGCGAAATGCTGTCGCGCAGCCCGGGGTCATCATCGACGATAGAAACGGTTAGTATCATTTATGTGCGTGGCGGTTACGCTGGCTGCCCAGCGGAAAACGAAAAATCACCGTCGTGCCGGCCCCGGGTTGACTGACAATCTCACAAGTGCCTCCCACGGAGCGCAGACGATCCCGCATATTCGCCAGCCCATCCTGCTCGGGGGCCACATTTGATGCAACGTCAAATCCGCGGCCTTCATCCTGCACCTGCACCTCAAAAGCCTCATCGTCCTGCACGCGCATTGCGACGAAAACCTTCGGTGCCCGAGCGTGCTTCAGACAATTATTCAACGCCTCCTCAAAGGCGAGGAACACGTTGTGGCGCAGTTCGGCGGAGAGCGAGACCACCGGAAACTGGAGTGGCATTTCGATCTGAAAGTCACACGCCGTTCCTTGAAAATACTCGCGAGCGTGCTGCTCCAAATACCCGGCCAACTGCTCCAGATTATCGTTCCGTGGGTTTACAGCCCACACAATTTCATCAAGCGCCTGGAGCAACTCTCGTGAGGTGGTGGCGATCGCCTCAATCGGCGGCATGGGAGGCATTCCACCCGCGGCTGAACCACGAGCAATCTCGCTCAGGAATGAAATGCGAGTGAGCTTGGAGCCGATCTCATCGTGCATGTCCTGAGCGATCCGCGCCCGCTCCCGCTCCATCGAGTGCCGCTGTTCGGCAGCCAGCAACCGGCGTTCGAGCCGGCGGGTAGAGATAAAACGCGCGGCAGCCCAGATGCTGGCCGTGGTGGCAATCCCGGTAAGCGCAAGAAACCACCAGGATTTCCACAACGGCGGTATGACGATAACACCAAGGCTCGCACCAGTCTCATTCCAAATCCCTTCAGCGTTGGCAGCGATCACATGGAATCGGTAATCCCCGGCTGGCAGCGGGCCATAATGAGCACGACGTCCAACATCCGTCTCCACCCAATCGGAATCGAAGTTCTCGAGCTGATGCCGGAATCGCACCTTTTGTGGAGCGGTAAAGCTAATCGCGCTGAACTCAAAATCGACGCTCCGCACACCGGGACCGAGCTTAAGAACACCATTTTCCGGCAGGGGTTCCGGTTGCCCATTGATCAGCACCCGTTCAAGAATCACGGGGGGCGCCGGCTCGGCTCCCGGATTCTCAATTTGACCAAGTGGCAGCAATTCAGTTGTGCAGGCAATCCAAAGTGCTTTGTGCCCATGCGCCACGGCAGGCCAACCGCGGGCGCATTTAAAACCATCCAACTCCGATCCGGCAAGCGCGGGGGCAAATGCTATCGATTCTCGCGCTCCGGAAACGTAAGCCTCCACCACCGCGGACTTGGTCTTGTATAGATTCTCGTCGGTGGCTAACCAGAATAATCCGCTGTCGGCTTGCGTGATCATCTGAACGTAGTCTGATGCCAGGCCTTGCTTGCGTGTGAGCGGAATCCATGTGTCTCCCTGACGGCAAAAGGCCCCCGCTCCACCACTGCAAACCCACAGACGGCCACGGCGATCCTCAAAGAGGCAGTTGATGGGGCGACCCACCAGTGCTGAGGGAGCTGCCATGCGCGCCAGGCTGTTACCATCCCAATACAAAAGCAATCCGCTCTCCGTTCCAGCCAGGAGTGTCTCCCCATTCTCTGGAAGCAGGGCCGTTATAGCGCCTAAGCCGGTGATGGCAGAACCACCACAGGTTTGCACCACGTTACCGCGGATGCGGTGAAGGGTGCCGGCTTGAGTCCCCACCCAAATTGTCTCCCCATCCCGGGCGGTAGCGACGGATCGAATTTGATCATCCTGCAATCCATCGGCTGTAGTAAGCCGCCGTTGGCGAGTACCGGAAAGAACTACGATGCCGTTGCCACCGGTTCCCACCCACAGATTCGTTTTGCCGTCAACGCACAGAGAATTGATTTGTGCGACACCTGCCAAAAAACCGCCTCCGCTCCACTGTTCTGCGCGCGTCCCGTTCCAGTGCCACAGTCCGGTATCGGCGCTGCCCACCCATAGTCCTCCAGCGGAGTCGTTGGCGATCGCGGTGATGCGCTGGGAATTGAGCCCCTCATTCAGGCCGATGGACCGCAAGCGGCGCGTGCGCAATCGCGCAAGCCCATTGCCTCCGGTGCCGATCCAGAGGTTTCCCCAGCGATCCGCATGCAGCGCCCGAATATCGCATTGCTCCAACCCCTCGCGTCCACCCACGGCCTCAAACCGGCCATTCTGAAATCGGAACAATCCCTGGCCGCTGGTGCCAATCCAGAAATCCCCATTGCCCTGCTCGCAAATGGTCCACACGCGGGAAGAGGTCAGGCTGAAAGACGGAAAGCTATTGAGGCTTCGGCCCTGAGTTACGTTGAGCAGGAAGGTGGCACCGAAAGCCCACAAGTTGCCCGCGCGATCCTCATAAGCACCGATGAACTCCGCATTTCTGCCTTGAGGCAGTTGTTCTGCGCTGAACGGGGCGGCCTGCCCATTCTGCAGGCGGAAAACTCCAGATCGGGTAGTGACCCATAGGGCACCCGCTTCTCCGGCGTGCAGGGCTACAATGCTGTCGTCTTTGCGAGTAGCAGAAGTTTGAAACCGGAATAGCTGCCCACGATCCCAATAATTGAGTCCATTCTGGGTACCTATCCAGACTTTGCCGTTGGAATCTTCCGCCAGGCTTGTTACCGCATCGCCGGCGAGCCCTGCAGTGCCTGTGTAACGCTCAACGCGGTTTTGCAGCAGGCGAAAGACGCCTTTGCCTTGTGTGCCGACCCAGAGGCCACCCTTCTGGTCCTCAAGCAGGGCAGTAACCACCACGTCACGCAGGCCCATGTCCTGTCCAATGGGAGTGAACACCAATCCATCAAAGCGAGCCACACCTGAGCCGGTTCCCACCCAGACATACCCATCCCGGGTTTGGAGCAGCGCATTAACAGTGTTGTGAGGCAGCCCTTGAGTCGTGCGCCAAAAATTGACCAGATAATCATTTTCCGTTTCAGGAGGGGTGATTCTCGGATGCTCCTGCGCTGTCGCCGGGAGGAGCATCGAGAAAGAGACCGCAAGAATGACGAGCCACCAGGGCAATCGCTCACGAATGCCCGAAGCAAAGACCCTGGAGCTGGCGCTCTGGAACGGCACGGTTACATGATACAAGTGACACCCCCTGGATCAATGCAAATGCGAGCGCACGGCGTGGGACCACTAAGGCGAGGATGAGGTTTCCACCTCCCCTGAGGCTCGTTAGAATGGCCGGTTTTCGAGGATTCTGGCGCTCCCGTCCCTCATTTTGAGGCCTCGTTGGCGATTTTGGGGCTCACTGTCCCTTGACGTCAGCCACTCTTTGGTAGATTTTGCTAACAACTATGAAGAAACTAATCGCATCAGTCGTACTCTGCGCGGCGGCCCTCAGTGCTTCCGCCGAGCAAAGCTTCTTACAGCTATCGCTGACGCCGGATATTGCCCTTCAATCACGGGACACCGTGATCAAAGGCTTGTCCCTGAGCATTTGGGGTGAAAACGAGCAAGGCGGGTTGGCCATCGGCTTCGTTAACGGGAGCACAGGAGACAGTTCCGGCTTGAGCTGGGGACTGGTGAATTATGC
Organism: uncultured Verrucomicrobiota bacterium; assembly: GCA_942493075.1. Classification (GTDB taxonomy): domain Bacteria; phylum Verrucomicrobiota; class Verrucomicrobiia; order Limisphaerales; family UBA8199; genus JBBQYD01. The sequence continues at coordinate 4,209,762 of OW818681.1, forward strand.
AGAGAATTACACGGGAGTACATCTCGGTATTGTGAACGTGGCCCACGAAAGCTTCACCGGGCTGCAATGGGGCACGGTCAATGTCGCCAAGGACTACAAGGGTCTGCAGGCAGGGTTCATCAACTACACTGAGAGCCTCAACGGCGTGCAACTTGGGTTCGTCAATATCGTGATGGACAACCCTTGGTTTGAAGAGTTTCCCAACAAACTGGCCAAAGGATTTCCGTTCGTGAACTGGTCCTTCTAAAGATCGTTCTCTGACTTTTCGCGGGGGCGCATCGTGATCGATGCGCCCCCTTTGCTTTAATCCAACTCCGCAGACACTCGATAGAACTGCGGCCCCTGTCCGGCAACAGTAGGAACGCGAAAAGTGAACGGCAAGGCTGCGGGATTCGTCCGCAGAACTGGAACCCAGTGTCCGGCTGCGAGATTCTCGCACGCATACACCACGTAGCTGGGCCCAATTGCCCCATCCACCTGCATTTGGAATGCATTTTCCTTAACTGCTGCCCCGGTCACAACAGGCACCGGCATGCTAAAGAGAACCCCTTGTGGGACAACCTCGCGTAGCTGGCTGGGGCTGATCCACTCCAAGCTCACCGATGCGTCCCCTGCCCCGTCAAAATACTCGACCTTAATAGTGTATCGGTGCCCACCCTCCAGTGGGATGCTGCCCGTACGGGAGATCGTGCTGGAAGGGTTGGTGCTCCAGGTATCGATCAGTAACTCTCCGTCCACCCACAACCGAGCCCCGTCATTGGCCGTCAGATGAAACGTGTACACCTCATTGTAACGCGGCTGGATTAGCCCGGTCCACCGCGAGGAGAAGCCATCCGCAGGCACTCCAGTAGCCGGAGGTGCTGTTCCCCAGGAAAAGTTCAACTCGGGATCATTCCGGGTTATCGCCGCTCCCGCCAGGTTTGTGCCAGTGAAATACTCGCCCAACCATCCTGCCCCATTCTCAACCCACACCGGCAACTCCGAGACGGGCGGCGGCACAAGAGTTGTCCGCAAATTGATGCCAACATCGATATACTGCCCACCCCCGGTTTGATGGCAGTGGACGGCGAGCACATTCCCTGGTCCGGACACGATAGCGGCTATGGCGGCCGCGCTTATCGGGATTGGTCCATAGGCGGTGGTGTATCCTGAAGCGGATGCTGCAAGCACACCATTGAGGTAGATCTCAACCGCCTCGTCATGGTGGACGCTCAGCACGAGATTGCTCAGCGCCGCGGGAGTAAGTGTGCTCGCATCGAACGTACGCCGCAGCCATATGTCAGCCGTGTTCCAGAGAGTTCCAATCACGGCTTCCGGAGTGCCTGCTGTGCCAAAGCCTCCCGGGCCAGCAGGCCACGACGAGTCGTTGTAAGTCCGATTCATCCAATCTGCGCCGGGATTACTGAATGTATATTTCCACGTCTGAGCCGCGTCCTGAGAAGTTGCCACTATCGCCGTGTTCGAATAGACGCCCATGGTTGAAGTCACGGCGGCACGCACCCGCCGAAGGTCCGGCTTGAGAACTTGTCGATCGTAAGTGTAGAAGCCATTTAACTCGGTCTCGACATCGGTGATCTGCGTATAGACTGCGGCACTCAGACCGTCGTTTTGGACGAAGTCTGAGAGCATGCTGCAGAAGGCCTCGAACTTCAGTGTGAGGTCCGCTCCATCGGTAGCCCCGACATATCCCCAGCCGGAGGCCCATGTGTGGTTGGTGATACCCAGGCCCACCCCGCCGAATTCTCCATTCACCACCGCCCGAGTGGCGTTCACTGGACAACTCGGATTCGGGTAGGAATGGGAGTCCTCCATGTGGCCCACATCGTAATAAGTCCAACCGCTCGCACAATTCACCAGGCGTGATGGATCGAGCGCCATCACATCTGAAGTCACCCGGACGGTATCGTATTGCCCCCATCCTTCATTGAAAACGGTCCACACGATGATTGATGGCGCGTTCCAATGCGTGCCAATCATCCGTTCCATTTCTCGCTCGTAGTTGGCTTTGCTGGCTTCTGTAATATCCTGGCCCGTTGCCATCGATGGCATATCCTGCCAGACAACCAAGCCGAGTTTATCCGTATAATAATACCAGCGGCGCGGTTCGACTTTGACGTGTTTGCGGATAAAGTTGAATCCCAAGGCTTTTGACTGCTCGATATCTTCTCTCATCGCCAGGTCTGTTGGAGGTGTCAGGATACCATCGGGCCAATAGCCCTGGTCCAGCGGACCGAACTGGAACATGAACTCGTTGTTCAGGAACATCTTCACGTAGCCGTCATTGGTTCCGAGGCTTATTTTGCGCATGCCGAAGTAGCTCTCTACAACGTCAACCGGCTGGGAATCACTTACCAAACTGAGGCGAAGATCATAGAGGAATGGATTAGTAGGAGACCACAGTTTGGCGGAGGGAACAGGCAGGTAAAACTCGGCCCCAGGAGTCCCTGAAACAGAACCGACTTGATTGGTTCCATCATAAGCGGTCGCGACGACCTGGAAACCTTCAACAGCCCCACTGGCATCCACCTGAATCTTTAGCCGGTGGGAGTCAATGTCCGGCACCAGCCGGATATCTGAGATTGCAGCAGACGGTACGGGCTCGACCCAGACTGTTTGCCAGATGCCCGAACACGTGGTGTACCAAATCCCACCCGGGCTGAGCCGCTGCTTTCCCAGGGGAGGCTGAGCAGGTCCGGAAGTAGAGTCGCTCGGATCGTACACTCGCACTAACAGAATCTGGAGGCCGCTGTTGGTGAGATGAGGAGTTATGTCGAAGCTGAACGGATCAAACCCTCCACGGTGAACACCCAGGCTCACGCCATTCAGAAAGGGCTCACATTCCCAATCGACCGCTTCGAAGTGCAGTAAAAGCCGTTGTCCTTGCCAGTTTGCGGGCACATTGAAGGTCCTTTTGTACCAGGCCCGCTCATGATGTTCCATCACGCCGGAGATCGCTGATTCCATGCAGAACGGAACCAGGATGGAGCGCGCCAGGTTGTAGCTCGGCATTGAGTCGTCTGCCTTGCCCGGCTGCCATTGCCAGATTCCATTCAGATTAAGCCAATTGCTGCGCACCATCTGGGGGCGCGGATATTCTGGCCAGGGATTGGCAGGATCAACCTGCTGCGCCCAATCCGTCATGACGGGAGCTTGCTTGAGCTGCCATGGCAACGTTTCTGGTGCGGTAGCAATTTGAAGATCGATGGTTTGATTGTTTGAATTAGTCTGCAACTGGGCTGTCATCCCTGATGGCAGACTTCCAAGCACAAAACGGCCTTGCCCACCACGGGCACTGTACCGCAGCAATGGAAAGGTCCCGGGAACGAAGTTCTGCCCGGCAACGGAAATCTCCGCGTCGCCATTGAGAATCAGGTTCGTAATTGAAAGAGGAGGAACGTTCTGCCCTCCAAACCCACTAAAATTGACAACAATTCGGGCACCGCCCGTTGGGATGCTAACCAGGGGCAACCCTGCTTGCGATTCAGGCAGTTCAAGGCGAACTCCAACCGCGGCTTGTGAAGACAGCACGCAGGAGGACTTCAAAGTCTGTGGGGCAGCGAAGATCAATGTTCCTTCGTTAACGAGCGTGTTTCCAGAGTACTCCGCCTTGCCGCCCAGGGTAACTGTGCCGGTTCCGAGCTTACGAAAGCCACCGGTTCCAAACAGATCCTGCTCGATCACAATGACGTTTGTGCCGCTGTCAACAGTTGCGCCTCCAGCAAGAACATTAGCGGATGAAAGGCCGCTCAAAAAGTCGTTCATAGCGCCGGGGGCTGCGCGCAGGACGCCGCCGTTAAAATTAAGAATGCCGGTGGCTGCAGAGCTATTTTTATAGACTCGGCGGGTGATCAGAGTGCCGCCGTTCAAGTTCACCGTTCCCACGGAGCCTGAGGAGTTGCCGATGCGGAGGGTGTTGGCCAGGTTAGCCGTCCCGGTGCCGCTCAGGTTCAGCGTGCCACGTCCGTCCTCCCCGATGATCAGGCTGTTGTCTGCCGCCGTCTGGTTGAACACACCACCGGAGATGGTCAGGACACCCTCGCTCCCGGTGTAGCGCCCTACAGAAGGCCAGCCACCCGCGTTCACCGTGCCTCCACTCTGGTTGAGCAAGCCGATACCGTAGGCTCCCACCTGAAGGTTGGCTCCCCATGCATTAAGAGTCCCACCCGAGAGGTTGTAGGTCCCGTGCTGGTCAGCGGCATCGGCATTATTTCCACCAATCCGCCAATCTCCCCCACCCATTCGGGCGACGGTTCCTCCGGTTTGGTAAACCACTCCGATTGAGTTAGCCGATTTACCCACATAAAGGGTATTGATCCGCAACAACGCATTATCCTGCAAGTAAAGGGTGCCCTGGCTGCCTGCGACATCAGCGACGTTAAAATCGCCAGGAACGTGCCAGATCGCATTCTGTCTGAGGGTTGCAGTTCCCACGCCTGAAGCTCCGACAGCCGCATAATTGCTGTTGGTCAAACGTCCTGAGTTCGCGATGACCAGGGTCCCCGTTGCTCCGCTTTGCATACCCAACAGAACACGGTTGCCTGCCTGGACAACGGAGGTATCCGAAACATGGAGCGTTGCAGAGGAACCTGAGCTTTCTCCCAGGTTAATTCCACCGGATATCAGGCTTGCCGAAGCACCCTGGAGGCTCATGGTTGGGTTTTGCCGGTTGCCCGACACATTGCCCCAGTAGCCAAGGGCCAGATCGGAACAGGAGTTGGTCGAGTTTATCAACGTGAGACCGGAACTGAGCCCAGAGGTCCCGTTGCCTCGACCTACAGCCAGCCAGGAGCTATTGCTGAACACAGCGTTGCTCAGGATTAGCGAAGCCGAATTGGATGTCGTATGGCCAACCCATACTTCACCTTCGACTCTGCTCGGTTGACCGCCGGTACCATCCAGCAGGACAGTGCCTCCCCCGATGGCCAGAAGGCCGATGCTGTCGATGCGTACGCCAGATCCGATCACCAGGTTAGTTGCCCCGAGTTTTGTCATTCCTGCAGTAGCACGGAACGCGCCTGGCCCGAGCAGCGTATATGGCTTTGTGTGGTTGCTGAAGACGGTTGAGGAAGGCTGTACGTCCGTGCCGAGTGTGATTAGATTATTCGCCACGGCAAAGTCATCGAGTTGGATTGGTGCGCCATTAGTGAACGGAACACTTGTGCCGCCAACCAGCCAGTTGAGCGTTGGGGACGTGTCCCAAACCGCGCTGACGTTTCCGTTCCAGCGCAGCCTTGTTTGAGCCGATCCGTAGATGGGAAGGAAGGCACAGAGCAACAGAAGGATCAGGCATTGCCGGGTAGAGCGGGAGCGATGGGGAATCAGCAGGTTCATGACAAAACAAATAACGGCGTTCTCTCAAATCCGCACCACGGCATAGAATTATGCGGCCTTAGAAACGTGGTCGGGTATAGAGCAGCTTGCAGCATCCCCGATTGGAGAGCTTTTGGCATGTCACATGTACGGGTGACACAAAGAAAAAGGGGCAAAATCGAAGGCACTTGCCTGCCGATTTTGCCCCCTGAAATACAGGAGCAGACTATTCTAGTTGCCCAACGGAGACACCATGCGGAAGAACACGGCGCCCTTGGTCTTATCGATATCCAGCACCACACGGTTGGTGGTGGTGGAGTTCGGGACTTCGGACCAGTTGTTCGTCAACCCAACGCTCAGACCGTTGGTCTGGGCCTGGAGAGCCCAACCGGTGTAGTCAGACGGCCAGGAGATGTCGAGTTTGCCGCCGGTAACCACAGCGACGATGTTTGTTCCACTGACCGGCTGGCTGGTCACGCTGCTGACCGTGATGGTGCCGTTCTGCGCGAGATTGGAAGTATTCCAAACCACGTCCTGCCCTGGGGTCATCGAGACCACATTGAAGGTACCGCTGTAGCCGGAGGCGTTGAACAGCGTGAACGTATCACCCACTTGCAGCGGAGCGCCCGTATTGGTAACCGCCAATGTGCCAGCGTAAACCACCGGGTTGCCAGTGACTACGATGCGATCTGCCAGCGGAGCACCGTTGTTACGATTCACCTCTGCGAGCAATGTGCCGCCGAGGGACGGCGTCGCTGCCAGAGTGAGGGTGCCGATGCCATTGCCAGCGCTCAGAATACCGCCAGCTTGAACCGTCACTGCACCGTTCACTGAACCGGTTCCCGCGAGAGCGGCCCCAGAGCGAACCGTCACGGTTCCCGGAACCACGCCGTTCACGAACAATGTGCCGTTGCTGACGATAGTCGCACCGGTGTAGGTGTTCAAACCACTCAGGATGACTGAGCCGAGACCCAGCTTCACGAGGCCGCCACTGGTTGTGCCGGCCAACAACGGTTGAGCGATGGTGATGGTGTAGCTAGCACTGTCAACGATTGCCCCACCGGCCAGAACGTTGGCCGAAGTGAGTCCACTCATGAAGTTATCGGTGTTCCCGTTTGCAGCGAGAACGCCACCGTTGAGGTTGAGTATCCCCGTAGCACCGGAGGCGCTACCCGGACTTTGTATGCGGGTGACAGCAAGGCGGCCACCATCCAGGTTAACCGTGCCGTTGCCTGTGCTCTCCTGACCGATGCTAAGCACACCCACAACATTGACAACACCCGTGCCGGAGATATTCAACGTGCCAGTGCCCGCTTCACCGACGAGCAGGAGGTTGCCGCCCCCAGTCTGGGTAAACACACCGCCGGAGACGTTCATCGTGCCCGTTGAGCCAGAGTAACGACCGACGCTCGGATAGCCGGCGCAGTTGGCAATACCGCCGGACTGATTGAACACGCCGACACCGGAGGCTCCCATCTGGAAGTTGTTGACCGGTTCGAATACGCCGCCAAACAGGTTGTAAGTGCCGGTCGCGGTTGCGTTGTTAGCCAGGCGCCAATCACCGCCACCGGTGGAATGGCCTAGATACCCACCGTATTGATACACCTCGCCCACGGAGCGCTCACCTTTGGCCACATACAGCGTGCCCGAAAGGTTGGTGCTGGTGTCGTAGATATAAAGTTTGCCCACGCCGTCCGCAACATCGCCGAGGTTATTGTCACCCGGGAGATTCACAAATGCGGAGTTGGACATGATCAGAGTCGCCTGGCCGTTATTGCCGAGTGCGAACCAGCCGTTATTCAGGATGAACCGGCTGTTATCAGTCATAGTGATCGTAGCCTCGCTGCCAAGCGATTCGCCGAGCAATACTTGATTGGCGCTGACGAATGTCGAGTTTCCAGACAGGGTCAACCGGGGCTTGGTTGACAGGCCTGAGATGCTATTGGCATATCCCATCGACAGGTTGTTCACCCATACGTAGGAGTTGTTCAGCGTCATGCTGGACGATAGGCCAGTTGTCCCGTTACCACGGTCGATCGCCAGCCAGCCTCCAACGCTCAGACTGGAGTTATTGAGGACTAAGGCCGCTGCGTCGGTCTGGTTGTAGCCGATCCACATCTCATTGACGCGGTTGGTCTGGGCTCCTGCGGTGCCATCAAGGACGACCGTGCCAGCAGCCACGTTATATCCGTTTGCAGACAGCACGTTGGTGCCCGGGCGAACATAGGTCAGCGAGCCCGCCCCACCCTTGCTGAAGGTGCCAGCGGTGGCAAGCACTTCACCTTGAAGAGTCAGAGCGCTCGAAACAGACAATGTGCCATTCCCTGCAACATGGTAACCGCGATCGGTGGTTGCTGCCGGTCCGGTGTAGCTCAAGCCACCACCGTTGAACACCAGGTTGGTTGGATTAGCGGAAGCGACACCCAAACTACTCGGGCTGCCCGCATTCGCCAACTTGGAGACAGCCAGTGTGCTGCCTGCCAACACCGTGCGCCCGGTGTAGGTATTCATTCCAGTGACGTTGATTACATCCTCAATGTTGGTGCCGAAGGTTGAGAGAATGCCGCCAGCCAGCACTGTAGCGACCTCACCTGCGCTGAGTGCATACTGCTCGGCAGTGACAGTGGCGGTTCCGGCGATGGTGCCGTTGGTAACTGTAACGATGCTGAAGCGCTGGTTATTCGTTCCCACGCTCAGAGTTCCCGCACCGACTGTCAGGGCGCCATTCGGACCCACGTTATTTGGCACAGTAGAAACCAGCGTGCCACCATTGATCAACGTGCCGCCTGTATAAGTGTTATTTGTGGTTGCCAGGGTAAGAGTCCCGGTGCCCGCCTTGGTGAGGCTGCCGCCGCCGGTAATGCGACCATTGCCAGCGATGGCGTAATTAAGAACAGAGTTGCTCACGAGCACGCCACCCGGACTGACCACTTCCACCAGGTTGACATTGGTCGCGCCAGTTGCACTATCGTCAAACACGGCTGCATAGCCCTGTTCGAACACCAGTGGGATCTGTGTCAATTGGTCAACCCAGTTTGTGGTCAGACCGATATCCCACGTTCCACCAGCCAAACCTTCCCAACGTGGCAAGGAGACATCGGTCACGACCAGATACAGGCCGTCGGCGCGGGCTTCCATGGTAGCCGCCACGCCCGGAGGCAATGTGCCCAGCATGAAGTTCCCAGAACCGCCCACAGTGGTCCACTGCACGAGTGGGACTGTGCCTACTGCAAGCGTGTTCTGCAGGCCAACGTTGACCGTGACCGTGCCGTTGCGTGTAACCGTGGCAGCCACAAGAGGAGCTGTGGTTGGGTTCCCGTAGTTACCCAGATCAATGTCGAGGATTGAACCAGCCGCTAAGGTCAACGCTGAGGGCGTAATGCTGCCATTGGCGGCCGCAAGTTGCACGCTGAACCTGGCTCCAGCCGCTACATTGTAGCTGCCGGTGCCAACTACGGTTGTGCCAATCTCCAGTTTGCCGGCAGAAATGGTCATCGGCCCGCTGTAGAAAATATCGCCCACGAGCTTGAGCGAACCGGTGCCGAGTTTGGTGAAGCTCGTGCCACCCGCATCGTAGATCGACTGGGTGATCAGGACTGCATTGGTCCCTGTGTCAATTGTAGCGCCACCAGGCAGGATTTGGACCTGGCTTACGCCGGTCATGAAATCGGAATTGGCGCCATCAGCGGCGACCAGTTTGCCACCATTGAAGTTGAAATAGCTACTGCCGGCGGCATTGCCGACAACACTTTTAGCAATCAGTGTTCCCCCATTCAGATCAACGGTGCCGAAACCGCCTGCCAGGCCGATGCGCAGGTTTCGGTTGATGTTAACAGTAGCGGTACCGCTGATGGTCAGGGTCCCGGTGCCTTCCTCGCCGACGGTAGCGTCGGTTTGGGAATTTGTTAGAACCAACGAGCCACCTGAGATGTTCAGGTTACCGACGCTGCCCGAGTAACGACCGATGGAAAGCCATTGGCCGACTTCAACCAAACCACCGGACTGGTTCATGACGCCGATCGATCCATTGGCCTTGCCAACGAAGAAGCTGCCCGCGGTGACCTTGGCGTTGTTCATCACATCGAGCGTGCCTTCGGTGTAAGCGTTATCGCTGACATTGAAATCCGCGGTTGAATAGAAAGCGGCATTGTCCTTGACCACCATGGAGCCGATGCCGCCGGTGCCCGCGCTTGAGCCAGTAGCAGTGCCTATGGAAAGGTAGCTGGTATTGGTAATCACAGATGAGTTGGCCAGGACCACTGAACCGGTTGAGGTTGTTCCGATGCCCAGGAGCATGGGGCCGCCGCGCAGCCAGGAGGTGCCGTTAAGGGCGATCGTGGCAGATGCACCAGTGTGTTCACCAATATTCACGGCTCCCGGCACGTAAACACTAGATGCTCCATCCAAGGTCAGGCGTTGAGTGGCCAGATTGGGCCGGCCCGCACTATACCCCATCGCAAGACCGTTGTTGGCGATGATCAACCGGCCGTTGTGAAGCGTAACCGTCGATGTATTTCCGATATTGCCATTGCCACGGCCAATCCCGAACCAGGAAGCCGCCAGGAGGGTAGAATTAGAGATCACCATGTGACCCGGGAACAACGGACCGCCGCCAACCCAGGTCTCCCCCATGGTGCTGTTGGTTTGGCCACCGGCAGTACCATCGAAAACCATAGTGCCACGCACGACATGCAGACCGGGGTCGGCCGAGGCTAGATAATTTGAGCCGATGGTTCGAATGCTCAGAACGCCGGCGCCGTCTTTGAGGAACGAACTGCTCGGTGTGGCGAGAATGCTGCCGGACAATGCGAGGCTATTCTGAACGTCGAAAGTACTGGTCAAACTCTCCACAGTTAGCCCACGGTTCATGCTGGCAGCAGGGCCGGTATAGCTGAGTGTTGCCGCTCCGATTCGAAGGTTCTTTGGATCAGCGGAGGAAGCGCCCAGGGAGCTCGCGGCTCCACCGTCAGCCAGCTTGCTGACGATTGTCTTGCCGGCTACGAACACACTCGGACCAGTGTAGTCATTGCCTTGAGCGGAAATGGTTAGCGTGCCCGAACCTTGTTTGGTCAAGCCGGTTGCGCCAGTGATCTTGCCCGAGCCGGTGAAAGTGTAGGGCTTGGCGTCATTGCCCACCATGACGGAGGCAGGAGCCAAAGTGCCGACCAGGTTCACAGAGGTTGTGCCCGAGGCGTTATCATCAAATTGGACGTTCTTCCCATCCGCAAAGGTGGCCGGGGTCGCGTCTGCCAGCCAGTTGGCTGTGGTCGTATTCCAATCACCGCCCGTGTTTCCGTTCCAGGCGAGCGTTGTGGCATCCACAACATCTGGTCCAACGAGGTAGTTGCGGCGGACCTCGTTATCAGCGAGCACGCGGTCATAAATACGGAATTCACGGTAGCTGGCAGGAGTGTTCCAATCACCTGCCCAACCGGAGCGGCCCAGCCAATTGTTCACATCGCTGACCGCGTTCATCTTGGCATTGGCAGCGAAATCTCCGACCAAAACACCGTCGTGATAAAGGCGAACTCTGTCCGCTGCTTCATCCCACGTAGCTACGATATGTTTGCGGGAGCCAAGGAGGCGAGCTCCTACGGTACGATCACCAATGACACCTCGGACGCCTGTCTGTTCGGCATTGCCGCCGATCTGGGCCGGAATGATAAAGCCATTCGCGCCATTGTAACTGCCACCAGGCCCTGTGATCTCACCGGCGGAGGAATTGCCAAAGTAAAGAATCTCGGTCCAATCCCGGGTTGCGTTTACCTTAACCCAGAGTTCAAAGGAGAGCTTCCCAGGTCCGCCGTTGTTTGCACTCAGCGAGGAGAGCAAACCGTTCGGAAGGTCAACATATCCTTGGGTGGCGCTTGATCCCATCGTAATGGTGATCTGCGTGCCGTCTGAGGTGACTGTGCCGGCGTTGCCCTTGATAACGGCGTCGGCTTGAGCCGGCGTCCCATTGGCACTTCCGGTATCAGTCACTGTAGCGCCAGTTACGTCGCTGCTCGACGGCAGGCTAAATGAGTATCTATGCAGCGGCTGCGTCACCAGGTCCTGTGCGGGTGACCCATTGGTGAAGGCCGCAGCTTCGAAAGCGTAATTGTTCGCGACCTGGGCGTCAGTCAGAACGCCATCGTGGATGCGCACTTTGCTGATCATACCAGCGGCGTGCTCGCCGAATGATGTTCCGTTGTGCTGCGCACCAATTAGGAAATTGTATTCCGGCGCGACGTCAACCATAGCCACCTGGACGGACGCTTTATCCAATACGCCATCTCGGTAGAGTCTGAGGTTTCCCGCTCCATCATATGTCCAAACGAGGTGGTGCCAGGCGCCAGCCGAAGGCACCACGTTCCAACCGTGATCCCAGTTACCGCCTTGCCAGCTAAAGGCTCCGTAGCCGAAGCTGCGGCCCCAGCCACAAGCCACGTTGCGGCCGTCGCTGCGGGTGCCCCATGCTACTGGGCCAGTTCCATTGTTAATGCTGGCCTTGTACATCCAGGCTTCGACAGAGAAGATCGGAGCACCACCGACCATTGTGGAGGGGGGAAGCGCCTGCTCTGTGCCGGCCACATCGGTGAAATGCCGCAAGGAGACAGCATTGCCATCCAACAGAACACCGCGGGTGCCACTGCCGCCGAGGGAAATCACCTGCGGAGTGACTCCCGCAACTCCATTGTTACTCGCGAGGAAAACCCCGCCCAGCGCTCCGCTGTTGGTCAGGTAGGTAAGTGACCCGACTGGGGCAGTGGTGGCATCAACGTTTACTTGCAGCGTACCGGCGACCTGAACCTGGCCGGATGCTGACGTTACAAGCCCTGCGGCAGCCAACGCGCAGGAGCTTAAGAGACGTAGTCTTTTCATTTTAGAGGTGGATCTGGGATTTTTGAGTACGGAATTGGGTAACCGGTCAAATTGGGACAGGCCGAGACGGGAATTAAAAATTCCCGCTCGGACTCGAACATATAGGTTCGGGATTTCCGAAGGCATTGGGATTATGAAAGTTGTATCCTAGCCTAGCGGTCTGCGACGCCGATGGCATGTCGCATGTTTGGGTGACGACAAGCAAAAGTCACCGGCTGGCTTCGGCCTTTACGAAGCCAAGGTCGATGTATTGCCCACCGCTCGTCTGCTGACAATGCACCGCGATTACGTTTTTCCCCGGCTTAAGGGCTTTCTGACCGGCACTGTTCATCGGGAATGCGTCATAGGAACTCACAAATCCATTAGCATTGAATGCAAGTACCCCATTAACATAGATTGCCACTGATTCGTCATGGTGCAGCCAAGCCTGAAGTTTGTTCAGATCGGAGTGAGTTAAATCCAACTCTCGCCGCAGCCAGATTTCCCGAGTTCTCCACTCGGTACCGATGCTGGCCCCAGGGGTTCCCGCAGTACCGAAGCCACTCTTGCCCTCTTTCCAGGAGGAACAATCAAACTCGGGCTTGAACCAGTTGTCTGCCGGCTTGGTAGTCGTATAGTGCCAGAGCGTAGGTTGGACGTCTGCTGCTGGAACAACCGTTGTAAACGTTGGGGCCTGAGGCATGGGAGCCCATTTGGCGGCCCGAGTTCGATCCCGTTTGGCATACTTTTGCCAGACTGACTTGTCATAAAGCATCTGTGCAAACACACCGCCCACTACCGGGCGAGCGGTAAAGCCGACCTTCTTGGCATCCTTAGTCTGGTACCAATCGGTCATCGGCGAGCGATCCGGAGTTGCATTGAGGAACTTGTAAACCGGAGAGACCAGAGCCTGGAAGTCCTTACGGTCCTGAGTCAGGGTAGCAGTCCACAGAATCCAATCGAGCTTGGTGTAAGCCTGGCGATTGTCGAGCGGCAGACCATACTGATTCTGGGTCTTGAGATAAAAGTCCATTTCCTTTCGCAGCACTTCGGCGGGGAACAGGTTCAGCCCGAGAATACGATCCCAAATCAGATTGTACTTCTGGCTCCATGTTCCAGGGCGATCGAATGCCAAACGGAACTTCTCGCCATCGTGGGCCTCCTGCACCCAACGGCGGGCGAACCCACGCGCGAGGTCGAAGTATTCTTTCGCGCGGGCCTTATCTCCGCGCATTTCACACAGCTTGGCAAATGACCCGAGTCCGACAATCGCCTTGGCGCTCAAGTTGACGTTGTGCGCCATGTGCCCTGCAAAGTCATCCGTGCAAAGCTGGTTTTCCGGATCAAACCCCTTGGCCTTAAGATACTCAGCCCACTTCTCCAACTGCGTCCAGTAGCGGGAGGCGAAACCGGGGTTTCCTTCCATCTCGGCAACAGCAGCCATCAGGATTAGGAGGTTGCCGGATTCTTCGACCGGCATTTGGTTGTCTTCAGTGCGCTCGCCGCCACCATAGACCTGGCCATTTGCCAGCGGATAGGTCCCCAAATCGTGGGGAGCAAAGGGGAAACGCCAGCGCGGAGACGCCGCATAATCCATGAAGGGCACCAGGAAGGACTTGGCAACGGACGGCCCAAACAACAGGAACTGAGGGGCCATCGGGTAGAAGACGTCCGAGGTACCGATGCATCCGTTGGAGTGATTCTCTTTGCAGAACTGCAGCGGTTGTCCCTTGTCATCCGCCACGAACTTGCCTGCGGCGAAGCACTGGCGGAAAGCCAGGGCGGATATCCGGGCATATTCTTCCCCACCGGCCTCACGGAGGTCCGCCATCAGTTCATCATCAAACCTCTCGCAACGGGCCATGAGTTTCTTGTAATCCTTGGCCGACGCGCGCAGCAAATCCTCGGCATCCCACCCGTTTCTACGCCAGTAGGGGCGCAGGTTCTTTTTCATGAATTGAATGGAATACAAGTCATCGTATGCCACCATCATCCAACGGGAGACCGGTTTAGCGCTCACTTTGATTGTTGAGAAGGCAAGAGCCACGCCGCCGTTAGCAGCAGCACCCACGACCGAGCCGCCTGGCTGGACCATGCCTGTGCCGGCAAATGCGGACTGTAGAGCGGCCCGCTCACCGATTGCCCGGGCCACTCCGCCTTTAGGCGCAGAAAGGTAGAGGTAACCCCAATCAATGCGCAGGTCATCGCCTCTCTTGCGAAGAATATTCTGGTCCACGGAACCTGCGCGCACGGTCACCAGGCCGCTGGAGACCGTTTCCACCCGGGCGGACTCAGACCCTTCGTTGACCGTCAACTCCGCTGAGGCATCCATGTAGAGCTGCACATCGTGGTCCTTCCCATCGGTGGAGCGCAACGTGTAGGTCAGGTAAGTCACCGGGCGTGACAGAATATCGATATCCTCCGGGAGGGCGGGCGTGGTAAAGGTCAGGTTGAGCGCGACACCTGCCTCTTCAAAGGTGTAGATCGTGCGCGTAGGCAGCACTTCAACGCTCTTCTGTGCAAACGCCGGAACACTCTCCGGCGTGGCACCCATAATTCTGTAGGCCTTCCCGTCCACCCGTGCGAGGCTCGAAAGACGATGCGGTTTACCGGTCCAGTGAACGGTGTTGGCATCGTTCAGCTTATCTGCTGGCGACCAGATGCTGAAATAAGGATCACACGCCACCAGGGGCACGGCCGGCGGGCGCAGAGGTTCAATAGCCTGCATCTGCTGGGCAAAAGGTGCCAGCAGGCAAGCCACCAGGGCGGAAGTCGGGATTAGGTGTGTTTTCATTGATAAATCCGAAGTGTGCTTAGCGGTTTCTTTTACCGGCCAACTCTGGGGCCAGTGGTTCAACGAGCAGGGCCAGATCTATGAACTGTCCCCCGCCTGTTTGGTGTGTGTGCACTGCTAAAGTGTTTTTGCCCTTCTTCAAGGCTCGTCTCAGGTTTTCCGTGACGTCAAAAACATTGTAAGCCGTAGAAAACCCGGAGCGCTTCCAAATGAGCTGGCCGTTGACGAAGACCTCGGTGTCTTCATCGTAAAAGATGACCAGCGCTGCGGTCTTAAGACCAGCGTCATCCGCCACGAATTGCTGCCGCAGCCAGATGTCACTCGTATTCCAGGGGGTCAGGACATTCGGCAGCTCATTCCCGAAGGGCGCCTGAGAAACCTGCCAATTCTTGTCCGAGAATGCTTCAGTCATCCAATTTGTTGCGGGTGCGGTAAGGGTAAAACGATATGGTTGTGACTTCCCCTCATCAACCCTTGCGCCCACAAGCACGTTCCAGTTCTTCACAGGCGCCGCTACCGGCGCGGGGGCGCTCGGCCCGGTCTTCTCGTAGGCCGCGGGTCGCGAAGTGATCGCATGCAACCGTTCCAGATCAAACTTTGGACGGCGGTCATAATAGAAAAGCCCGTTCTGCTCTTGCTCAACATCAGTGAGCTGCGTGTAGCAGAAACCGAACAGGTTAGGGTTATCGAGCAGTGCGCTGACCAAACCCTCATACCGTTGATAGAATTCGTCCAGGGTCTTGGGCCCTGATCCGTATCCCCAACCGCCGTCGGCTTTGCCCCAAACGGTGCCGCCAAACTCGCTGACCATGAATGGAACTCCTAGCTCTTCGCGGCTCGAGTTTGAGGTCGGGTACCTTGCAGGAACCTGCAACCCTTGGGTGGCTGCAAAGAAGTCCTCCCAGCGTTGCTTAAACGTGGCCGGGTCCTGGTTGTAATCATGGTCATCCCGGACTTCTGCGTCCTTCATCGTGTGAGTCCAACCACTCGTCTCAAAAACCGGGCGAGTAGGGTCAATGACGCGCGTTTGCCGAACTACCAGGTTTTGCAGCTCACCGGCTGCCGCAGGAGTCTCGTTGAAAGGGCACCAACCGACAATGGATGGATGGTTCCGATCCCTGAGAAGGATCTCGGTCCATTCGTTGATATAATTGGGATGGCTCTCCGACCGGAAACCGTAACCCCAATTGGGAAACTCGCCCCAGACCAGGTAACCAAGTTTGTCCGCCCAATATAGAAAGCGCGGCTCAAACACCTTTTGGTGCAGGCGCGCGCCGTTAAACCCGGCTGCCATTGACCGCTCGATATCTTTGCGAAGCTCATCATCAGACGGAGCGGTCCAAATCCCATCGGGATAAAAACCCTGATCCAGTATCAGACGTTGGAACACGCGCTTGCCGTTGATGAGAATGGAGCGGCCCTCGATTGAGACTTTCCTCAAGCCGAAGTAACTGCTCACCTGATCGACGGGGGTTCCCTTTCGAGTAAGAGTCAGTTTCAGATCATAAAGGAAGGGGGCGCCCGGTTCCCAAAGCACTTTCTTATTCAGATCGATGACAAGGCGATGGTTGCGCCAGGCAACCGGACAGGACACGTGCCCCGCGAGTTTGCCATCCGCCCAGGCCTCTGCCGTCAGTTGCAGGTCTTTGTCGTTGCCATTGACACCTGCCTCGATCAACACTCGCGACTGGTCGGGGTCCGGGACAATTGAAATGCTATCGACGAAGGTCGTTCCTACCGCCTCCAGCCAGACCGGCTGCCAGATCCCAGTCGTGCGGGTGTAAACACACCCCTCGCTGACCGTGTGGGTTTGTTTGCCAGTCGGCTGCCGTCCGCTGGCGGTATCGTCAAGCACGCGGACTACCACTTCATTCGTTCCATCCTTAACCATGCGGGTGACCTCAAAATGGAAGGCAACACTGCCGCCAATATGCGAACCGGCCAACTGCCCATTCACCCAAACCCACGCCTGATAGTCGATGGCCCCGAAATGGAGAAGCAACCTTTTACCTTTGAGATTATTGGGAACTTCGAAATGGCGGCGGTACCAGGTGTGTTTCATCAGCCCATAGTGGCCAACCCCCGAGAGCTTGCTTTCCGGAGCAAACGGAACGGTGATCTTCGCGGCTAGATCCTTGCCGGTGGACAGCCCACGGACGCTTCCGTTGCCCTGCTCATCGATTTCGAACTGCCACTCGCCATTCAGGCTGACCCAGCTTTCGCGGAACGCATCGGGACGTGGATGCTCGGGGCGAGGAATGGCGGCGACTAAGGTTGCGGCCAACGCCAGAAAACCTAGCAGCGCGACCCAACGGCATTTGACATTAATTCTCCATGCAGCAGACATATTTGGTAAAGACACAGACGTTATTGGCATCCCACAAGCAGTGCGATTCTTTTCGAGTGCTTGCCAACACCCATTCTTTCGAGCTTCTTAAGAACAATAGGCGCCCGTTAGAAGACGCCTAGGGGGCCGACATCCTCACTCTTCGACTTTTGCAGCTTCAGCCGCGTTATAAGGCCAATCAGCAATTTCCCAATGCGGCTTGTTGTCGTTATTCCACTTGGAGCGCCAGAACTCATTGCGCGGGTTGATGACATCCTTGCGCAAGGGCTTCTCAGCATGACCATCGGCAAATAGCAAATCCGTTCGCCCGCCATGCCGGCTGGAGGGCCATTGATCGCGTTGGTTCGGGTCTAGATTCGCTTCCCAGGTCGGGTTTTGTTTCCTGGCCTGGCTGCACCCAAGGACGATCATGTTTGCCGGGCTCTTTACTGAGGCATCAGAGAGCACTCCTTTAAAGTGGGTTCCATCAACGTCACCCCCCAATCCTAACTGTGGTCTCGCGCCAATATCGATTCCCCAATCATTCAGAGCCATCGAAAAACGCGAAGCTGGGGTCACCGCCCACCGGTCATTACCCTGTCCAAGGGTCTTGTTAATATTCGTATCCCACGAACTCTCGGCTGCTGCGCTTGGGCAGCTAAAAACCTTCCGGTTATTCCCAGCAGTAGTGAAGATCCGGTCCATCCACACATACCGATTCGAAACAAAGGAATAAGATCCGGGGTAGACCTTGTTATCGGTCACATACATGAGCAGGGCCAGGCCGACTTGCCTCTGATTGTTCATGCATGCGGTTTGCTTTGCTTTCAGTTTCGCTTTAGCTAAAGCCGGCAGCAGCATTGCAGCCAGAATGGCAATGATCGCGATGACGACTAATAATTCGATGAGAGTGAAAGCTTTGAAACTCTGCCGGGCGCCTGGGACGGGTGCCGGCTTCGTGCAGTTCATGGTATTTCGATCAGCCACAAACCAAACATAACTGAGAATCAACCCCCAAGCATGTCACATGTCTGGGTGACAGGGCGTAGCTTGTCGTGGGTCGGATACCCCGCGAACCGGCGTCTTAGAAGCTTTCCATGGAAGACCACATCCCGGCATCTATGTACTGCCCACCGGAAGTTTGATGGCAGTAGATCGCGATAACATTCCGTCCGGGTTTCAGAGTTTTGAGTGCTGCCGGGGCGATCTGGAATTCAACGTAGCTGGTGGAAAAGCCGCGGGTGCTCACGGCAGGTACGCCGTTGATGTAGACCTCCGAATCTTCGTCGTGGTACATGGTTAAGAACGAAGGCGGTTTGAAACCGGGCGGAAGCACAAACTCCCGCCGGAGCCAGATATCAGAACCGCTCCAGAGTGTTCGAGTAACGGAGCCGGGCGGCTGAGCCGTTCCGAATCCGCCATCCCCGGTTGGCCACTGGCTGGCATCGTACTCGGGCTGCATCCAGTCGAAATCAGGCGCGTTGGTCGTATATGCCCAAACATAGGCGCCGTCCCGTGCGTCAGGAAGCAGTTTGGGAGGATGCACATTCGCAGTCTGCACGCGCAGTGGGTCCATCTTCAAAATCTCGCGGTCGTATGTGAGGAATCCATTGCACTCAGTCTCCACATCGGCCAACTGGGTATATACGGCTGCGGCTAGTCCCTTTTCTTTCTGAAATTTCCAAACCTTTTCCAGAAGGAGCAAATACTCGGCAGTCAGCTTCTCGGGATTTGGGAAAAGCTGGTAGCCCCACGGCTGGCGGTTTTGCCAGGTATGGTTGGTGATCCCCAGGCCCAACCCGCCAAATTCGCCGAGCACGGCCGCCCGCACAGGTTCAGTTGCGGGAGCCATCGGCGCCGGGTAGCTGTGCAAATCCACTACATCCCCCACCTTCAGATCGGTCCAACCGCTTGCGCTGTTTACCAAACGGCTCGGATCGATGCTCTTGATCCGTCGTGTCAGACGCTCAGTATCGAATTGCCCCCAGCCTTCATTGAACAGTACCCAGAGGATTATGGAAGGATGATTGGCCTTTTGATCCAACAACCGCGTGAGTTCCACCTCGAACTGGCGCCTTCCAATCTCTGAGGTGTTGTTGGCGCTCGGCATGTCTTGCCAAACCAGGAGACCCAGCTTGTCAGCCCAATAATACCATCGGTCGGGCTCAACTTTAACGTGCTTCCGAACCATGTTAAACCCCAGCCTCTTCGCCGTCTCCAGATCATAGCGGAGAGCCTCATCTGCTGGCGCCGTATAAAGACCATCGGGCCAAAAACCCTGGTCAAGCACCCCCATTTGAAACATGGGCTCGCCATTCAGGAATAATCGGCGCGCCCCTATGGCATCCGTGCCGACCTGGATTTCCCGAAGGCCAAAGTAACTTTCCACGCGGTCTTGAATTTTGTCCCCGCGCAACAGTCGCACCGATGCCTGGTATAAATTGGGGTGTGACGGACTCCACGGATGGCTTTCCTTTAAGCTGATGTTCATGGCGGCTCCCGGGGTTCCGCTGGCACGGCCCATTTCCTTTCCGTTAAAAGAAAGTATTACATCAGCCTGAAGTTGGTCATCCAGGCTGCTGGAAAGCACCGTGACTCGAACCAAGGGCCCGGCTAGCTCAGTATTGAACGTGAGGCCCTGAATGTGATCCGCAGCCACGGGCTCCAACCATACCGTCTGCCAGATCCCTGACGAAGAGGTATAGAAGATATTCTCCACTTTGCGAGACTGCTTGCCACGCGGTTGGTCGCCTTCGGTTGGATCATTAACTCCCACCACCAATTCATTCGCACTGTCCCAGCTCACATGCTGGGTGATATCGAACGAAAAGGCATCATACCCGCCCCTATGAACTCCCACTGCCTGTCCATTTATGAATACATGGGTCATCCAATCCACACCCCCAAAATGGAGTTTAATTCTTTGATCACGCCACTCCGCCGGGATGGTAAACTTGCGGCGATACCACAGCGTGCTGCTCTCGCTTAAAGGCTGGCTGACTCCTGAGAGATAAGATTCCACAGGAAATGGAACACGAATGCGGCCATCAAAACCGTCTGGAGGTCTCGTGGAATTCTCTGCGATCTGATAGTCCCACCATCCATTCAGGTTGAGCCAGGCCGTCCGAACAAGCTGTGGCCGGGGATAATCTGGCAGAGGGGGATTCGTTGAAGCCATCGCCGTCCAACGGGTGACCAGCGGTTCACTTCCGGGAGCACTGACAACCTTGTCCGGGAGGAGGAACAAGGCACACCAAATCCAGATACAGGAACCGCTAAAGAGACCTATTCTGCGGAAGAATTCACACGCCCTGGCTTTGGGCTGGCGCAGTTTTGCATGGCTCATCGGGGTTTTCCTGCCAAGCGCGGGCACAGTCGTCGGTGTTAAGCGCCAACGCTATCCGGCACCCGGAAATATTAACGACCATGCAGCAGTGTGCCCAGCAAAATCAGCTCAAGAGGCGGTTCTCGTGGCCTCTCATGAAAGACCGTTCCGTTTTAGGACAGCCCTGTCTCGAACACAATGACTGCTGCCCTGATCCAAACAGATGCAAAAAATGTGGAATCAGCGGAAGGACCAAAAATTCAGGGTTTTTGCCAGGTTGACGGCATTTCTCTCGGCTCAAAGAAGGTGATTGGCAATCAAAATGCAATAGGCGTCTTGAAATTGGAAGTGAAGACGCATGTTCTCAGAAATAGCCAAGCATAACCGAGCCGGTTGGAATCGAATCGCGCGGCTGATTTGCCTGGCGTTCACCCTGATGGCCAACACGGTTACAGCCACGCAGAACGTGTCGCTGGCGTGGGATGCCAGCCCAGATCCGGATGTCGTAGGATACTTTATCTATTACGGAGGAGCCGCTTGTGACTTCACCAACCGCATCTCCGTGGGAAACCTCACCTCGGCGACGATTAGCAATCTCGTTGAACGCCGAACTTACTTCTTCGCCGCCACTGCCCGTAATACCAGTGGGCTGGAGAGTGATTTCTCGAACGAGGTAAGTTATACGGTCCCTGCCGCACCGCTGATCAATCAGCCCCCCACCATGGATTCGATTGCGGATGCATGCTTCCCTGAGGATGCGAGAGGCTGCACGATTTCGCTTACGGGCATCTCTCCGGGCAATACCAATGAGTCCCAGACCCTAGTCATCACTGCGACTTCGTCCAACCCGGCTTTGCTCCCAGCCCCCACCATCGTTTACACCAGCCCGCAGTCCACTGGAAAACTGCTTCTAGCGCCTGCCCGAGACGCTTCCGGAGTGGCTACAGTAACCGTCACCGTGGATGACGGCCAGCCAGTTAACAATAAGGCAACCCAGTCTTTCTCGGTCACAGTATTGCCGGTCAATGATCGCCCCTACCTGGCGGAAATCCCAAATCTCACCCTCGCCCAGGGCGCAACGCCGCAGACTCTGACTCTGCTTAACATCCATTCAGGTGCGGCAAATGAGCCACAGTCGCTCACCATCAAAGCTGTGTCCTCCAACCCCGCGTTGATTCCGGCCCCAGTGGTCACCTATACCTCACCCTCGCGCATGGCGATTCTACGGCTGGCGCCGGCCCCAGCCAAATCCGGGAGTGCCGAGATCATCGTCACCTTGGAGGATGGTCAATCTGAAAACGGGCTCTTCTGCCGCAGCTTCCGTGTTGAGGTCGCTGCTTCAAATTCCCCACCCGTCATTTCACCCATCGCTTATCAGACGACCTTCCCCGGGCGTCTGCTCCCGCCGATTCCGTTCGCCGTTTACGACCGCGAAACGATTGTCTCCGAGCTCGAACTCAGTGTTACAAGCGACAATCCCGCGGTGCTATCTGCTTCAGCCCTTGCCATCGGCGGATCAGGGACCGATCGATACCTCACCGTCGCATCAGCTCCCAAATCCGTAGGAAGGGCAACCATCACCGTCCTGGTGTCCGATGGCGCACTGAGCACTTCCAGCAGCTTTACCGTGGTTGTCTCACGCCCGGTGGAATCTTCCGAAAACGCTGCGGCAGGCAACCCAGTGGATCAACCCTTTTCCGCTGCATCCTTGTCCAGTGGCAAACATACTTTCGCTGGATTGTTTTTTGAGACCAACAAAATCCGTCAACACAGCTCCGGCTACCTAACGCTCTCTACAAGCCGGAAAGGCAAGTATTCCGGTTACGCGCAGCTCGGATCAAAACGCCACAGCTTCCTCGGCGCACTCGATGCGGAAAGTCGTGGAACAAATTCTCTCAAGCGCGGGGAGTTTGGGCTCTCATTCCAACTACTGGCGGACGGCAGGCTTGCCGGGCAAGTTACCAGCGGTGACTGGGTAGCCCAGCTTGAGGGCTCAGTGACCCGATCAGGATCGGAGCGCCAGACGGCGAAAGCCATGACGCTCGTCTTGCCAGGAGGTGGCGACGGGACCTCTGCCCCAGCCGGCCACGGCTATGCAACTCTCCAGTTCAAGCCAACGGGCAGAGTGACCATTCTCAGCCAACTAGCCGATGGTACCCGGTCCGTTTCCAGCCTATGGATGCCAAAGGATCAGATCCTGGCCTGGTATGCGCCGCTCTACTCCGGCACAGGCTCGCTAATGAGCTGGCTTCAGATCACCAATAACGAAATCGGCGGCCTGGTGAACTGGATCAAGCCGGACGCGACCAAAACCAGGCTCTATTCGGGAGGATTTGAGAGCCAGAGTCAGGCGACAGGATCAGTGTTTTTGAAAACCAACAGCGCGGCAGGCCTACTTCAAGCGACTACTGCACGACTTACCTTTAATGGTCAGGGCGTGGCACTCACCAATCAGGTCTCCCTTGCAAGCCAGGTGAAAAATGTTGGACCTGGCAAGATGAGCGTGTCTCTCAACCGGAACAACGGGGTATTCAGTGGAACAGTCATGATTCCAGGCCAGTCGAAGCCGGGCCGGTTCCGGGGGATCATCTTGCAGGACCAACTCATGGGTTTCGGTTACCTGCCGATTGACGATCACACGGTGCCGGTAACTTTTGAACCGCTTCCATAATCCCGCCTGTGGGCACGTGGGTGGCGCGCTTGCAGCACAACGGGTTTTCCTCTACCGTTCGGCTGCCTAAGAAAGCTCGTTCATGTTCAAGATTTGCCACCCTTGTCATTGGCTGTGGAGAACGCCCCTGTTCTTCCGGCGGCACCTGCTCGTTTCGTCCCTGTTAATTGGCATAGCGTCGGCCCCTGCGGCGACGGTGCTTGATTTGCTTCCGACGAATTGCTGCGCTTTTGTTACAGTCCCCACAACTACCGGCCTGCGCCCTGTACTGAACGCCTCTGCTCTGGGAATCTTCCGGGCGCCCGCTCTGAAACCCTTGGGAGACCATATTGGACAATGCTGGAGCAATTCCGCCGGGGATGATTTCCAACAGATCCTGGGGCTTGAGAGATTGCTGCGGACGGTCCCTGGCAGTCTGACGCTTGCTGCGATGGCCTCCATGTCCCCGACGAACCAGACGCTCGGCTGGCTTCTCGTGCTGGACAGTGGGTCCAATTCCAATGCGTCATCTTCATGGTTAACGGCGCAACGCCAGATCTGGCAGTTGGCGGGGACCGTCCACAAGGAGCAGATCGCGGGGTGCGAGTTTTTGTCGATTAACTTGACCAATCGTGATTTTGAGACAACGAAACTTTGGCAGTTGATAAACGCCCAAGCCGACAGCCCGACCGAACCGCCGCGAATTTTGGTCGGTCAAAGGGGTTCGATGCTCCTTTTCAGTCCAAGTTCCAACGTGCTAGCCAGCGTTCTTAGCACGGAACCTCAGAACAATCGGCTCACCCCACCTCGGAGGTCCGGTGATGCAGCGGCCTGGGGCTGGTGTGATATCAGGAAAACTCAGCAAATCCTGTCTGCCTCTCAAAGGCTTCGCAATGCAGGGACAGGACTTTCGAGGCTAGTATCCTTAGCCTCCGCAGCCGGTTTTGGGGGCTTCGAATCCTTCGGGTTTAGTCTGCGCACCAACTCCGCCGGGGTCTTGTTTGAAGCCAGGCTGCCCCTATCGAAGAGCTATTCTACCAACCTGCCGGGCCTATTTTCCGAATCCGACTCTGCCGTCATACCGGCTTTTGTTTCGGAAAACGCCGAGTGCTTTCAGCAGTGGCATTTTACCGGTGATCGCTTATGGACTTCGATTGAATACGCACTCAACCGTGCGTCCGGCCAGGCCAAGCGCGGCCTGGACTTCTTACTTGAAACGGCCGAGATCGCTGCACAGACGAAACGACCGGAGTTTAACCTTCGGACCAATCTGGTGACGAATATCGGAGATGAGCTGTCTTATTGGCAGCAACCGGGGACGAACAGCTCGGGGAAGCCTGAGAGAATCATAGTGATCCGCTCACCGAACCCGGAGGAACTTGCATATACGATCAAGAGCATGTTGATCCTGGTTAGCGCTGATGCTGAAAAGCCGCAGGAAAGAGAGTTCCTGCACCGGAGAGTCTATTCGATCGCACTCCCGGCGGCCAATTTAGCCGGGCTGTTCACAATCCCACAGAACACAACGCTGCATTACGCCTATAACACACAGTATATGGCAATCGCTACCGGCCCTTCCATCCTCGAGGATTTTCTACGTCGTGCGGCCTCTGCAACCCCCGGCCTGGGTGAGCGCGCGGGTTTAACGAATAGTCTCGCCGCTTTGATCCCCCACCCTGCCCTGCTCTATTATCAGAATGATCGGGCTCTGTTGAAAAGAAACTGGGCCGACATCCAAAGCGACCCCGCGAACCTGCTCGGTGTGATTCTCCCTGAACCAGCCCTGACGTTCATCCGTCCTTTCCTACCGTGTGGGGACCCGAGTTCAGTCCTTAAACCTGAGTTGATTCTGGCTTTTCCTGAGGTGGAGACCCATTTCTCATATCACATCAACAGCGTGGGCATTGCCGAAGAGGAGTTGTGTCTCCAAAGTTTCTACCCTTATCTGGAGTGAGAACTGCCTGGGGTAATCTCCCACTCTCCCACTCTGAGGCCCCCTTGCTCCATCTGGATCTCTTCCTGTATCCGAGGTTGGGAGTTTCGGCGAGGCCCTTTCTTTCCCTGGTGGCATGCTGGCACCCGCCAGTTTTGGCTTCCCGGGCATCCAAGGGGGCAGGCACGGGGCCAGATCCTCTCAACTCTCACCGGTTGCCGAATCTCGAAGCGCCTGCCGGTGCTCCAGTTAGCTCGCCCTTACAGGTGCCGGACGGAGCAATGACTTGGAGCTTACTGTGCGTGAGCATCGCCACACTGGCTTTTGCCTCACAGTTCAGGCACTAGGTAGCAGAAGCGGCCCTTCCAGCAGCCAGTTACTATCCATCCCTCCGACTGCACCAGATTCCGGGCACCACTTCCTCACTCCCTGGTTAGCCGATCCTTTTCCTGCCAAATAGCCGTTTTAGCCGTTCAGCGCAGTTGCTAGCGGGCGCCGAATCGTTTACTTTGGAATTTCGATAACGTTACTAGTTTGTGATGAAAGAAAGCGAAACTGAAAACACCGTTGATAAGCCCGCCGCGCCGGATGCGTCCGGGTCGACGGCAGCAATCCCATCTCCAGAGGAGCTGGAGGCCTTAAAACAACAGGCCGCCAAAGCCGAAGAGAACTGGCAGCGTTTGCTGCGCGCCACCGCTGACTTTGATAACTTTAAGAAGCGCGCGGCTCGGGAGAAGCAAGAGTCCATTCGATATGCCAATGAGGCGCTGATGTCCAAGATGCTGCCGCTTTTGGACAATTTTGAGATGGCCTTGGCCGCCACCCAGAGCACCAGTACCGATCCGGCAGTTCAAGCTCTCCAAACCGGCGTGAGCATGGTTTTCCAGCAGTTCAAGTCCGCGCTGACTGAATCGGGGCTGGAAGAAATCGAGGCTGTGGGCAAACCATTCGATCCCAACTGGCATGAAGCCGTTTCACAGCAGGAATCCAGCGAAGTGCCCGAAGGCCAGGTCCTGCAACAGTTGCGCAAGGGGTATCGCCTCAAGGACAGACTCCTGCGGGCAACCACTGTGATCGTTGCCAAGCAACCCGCCGCCTAGACTCACTTCCATGTCCAAACGCGACTACTACCAAGTCCTCGAAATTGAAAAGGGCGTCAGCGCCGAGGAAATCAAAAAAGCCTACCGCAGAATGGCAGTCAAGTATCACCCGGATAAAAATCCAGGCGATAAGACGGCCGAGGATAAGTTCAAGGAAGTAGGCGAAGCTTACGAGGTTCTGAGCGACCAGAATAAGCGCGCGCTCTATGACCAGCACGGCCACGCGGCCTTCGATCGCCGCGCCGGCGGGTTCGGCCGGAGCAGCGCCGGTGGATTCCATGATCCATTTGATGTTTTCCGCGAGGTCTTTGGAGGCGGAAGCATTTTCGAAGATCTTTTTGGTGGGGGCGGACGCGGTGATCCCTCGCAACCTCAGCGTGGGGACGATCTCCGCTACGACATGGAGCTGACGTTCGAGGAGGCAGCCCGGGGCTGTGAAAAGGAGATCAGCGTCAACAAGCTTGAGCGCTGTGAGAAATGCCAGGGCTCGGGGGCTGAGGATGGGGCTAAAGCGCGCACCTGCGCCACATGCGGTGGCCGGGGACAAGTCATCAGCGCACGGGGGATTTTCAGCATCGCTCAAACCTGCCCGCACTGTCAGGGCGCTGGCAAGGTCATTGACCGGCCGTGCGGTGGCTGTCGAGGTCACGGGCGCCAGGAAAAGAGCACTAAGATCAAGCTGAAGATTCCGGCGGGAGTGGACACCGGATCACGGCTTCGCTCAGGCGGAAACGGTGAATCAGGTTTTCGGGGTGGACCGTATGGGGATCTCTACGTGGTCCTGCACGTCAAGCCGCATGAATTCTTCCAGCGGGACGGTGATGACCTCCTCTGCGAAGTGCCGATCAGCTTTGTACAGGCGGCCCTTGGCGCGGAAATTGAAGTTCCAACCCTGGACGGCAAGACGAGCATCAAGATCCCGGCTGGAACTCAGCCCGGAAGCATGTTCCGTTTAAAAGGGCGCGGGATGCGTAATGTTCAAGGCTATGGGCAGGGCGATCTTCACGTGCGAATCATCGTTGAAGTGCCCACGCACCTAAGCGCCGCACAAAAGGCGAAGCTTGAGGAGTTCGCGGACCTGTGCAACGGCAAGGAGAGCCCCATCAGGCAATCCTTCTTCGATAAAGCGAAGAATTTGTTCCAAAAAGCAGGGTAATATGCAGCATCGCAGCCCATTGCTCATGGCCGGCCTGGCACTGGCGCTTGCTCTAAGCGCCGGTTGCGGAGGGCGCAAACATGACGTGCAGTCGCAGTCCCACGCGGCAACCGCCTCCGGAAGAGCCGCGAAGCTGGCTCCCAAAGTGGTCCTCGCAGGCGAGAAGGCCGGAAAAGTCGTCAAAGTCCACGCCACAGCACGCTTCGTGGTGCTGAACTTTCCAGTTGGCACCCTGCCCGAACAGGGAGCCACATTGGGGCTGTTTCGCGATGGACTGAAGGTCGGCGATGCACGAGTCGCCGGCCCACAACTCGACGACAACGTGGTAGCGGATCTGGTAAGTGGTGAAGCGCAGGTGGGCGATGAGGCCCGGCTGCCTTAAACTCTCTTTCCCCTGGCGAATTGAAAGGCGAGTAGCGTCGCAAATGGGGTGTGGCCTGCGTTTACAACCCGGTAATTACTTTGACCGGTTGCGCAACTTTCCCTAGGATGGCGTGTATCAATAGACTGGACCGATGAGGTCCCGAAAGCGATGGCGTTTGTATCACTTAAAGAGTTCTTGGGCCAGATGGGCCTTACGACTCCCGCACAATTTGACGAGTACAGCAAAGCGTGGCGGGTAGCGGCTCTAAACGGGTCCCAAGAATCGTTATTGGCGTTTATTTGCCGCGAGCGAGGCGTGGCCGAAGACGCCTTTCTTCAGCAATTAGCGAAAGCGCTGGGCTGGTCGTACCTGGATTTGCCCCGGATAAACATCCCGACTGAAGCCCGCACTCGCATCTCCACAAAAGTTGCCTTTCAATTCTCGGTTCTGCCTACCGCCGTCAATAACGGCACCTTGCAGGTGGTCGTCAGCAACCCATTCGACACCGCGATGCTCAATGCGGTGCGATTTGATGCAAAGTCAAATGTGCAGTTCGCATTGGCGCCCAGGGCAGAAATCGAAAAGGCCCTCAAGAAATATTACGGTGTCGGTGCCGAAACTCTCGACGAGATGGCCGAGGATGAGCCCCTGGAACTCCTGGTAGGCGAGGACAAGGAGATCACAGAGAGTGACCAGGAAGCCAGCGTCATCAAGTTTGTAAACCAGATCATCTGGGAGGCCTTCAAAGACCGGGCGACGGATATTCATTTCGAGCCTGCTGAAGACGAACTGCGAATCCGGTACCGCATCGACGGCATCCTGCACCAGACCCCTATGCCGCCGCAGTTGAAGCGGTTCCAGGCAGCACTCATTTCCCGTATCAAAGTGATGTCGGGGATGAACATCTCTGAGAAGCGGCTGCCCCAGGACGGGCGCATCAATGTCCGCATCAAGGGCGAGGAAATCGATATTCGCGTGTCCACGGTACCGACTGTGTATGGCGAAAGCGTGTCACTCCGTTTGCTGACACGCGGCAAGATCTTTTTGAGTCTCGATAAGCTCGGGTTTTCGCCGCTGGAAGAGCAGGCCATCCGGGAGATTATTGTAAAGCCTCACGGTATTTTTCTGGTCACCGGCCCCACAGGATCGGGCAAATCCACTTCTCTTTACGCCTTTCTAAGCACCATCAACTCGGTGCATAAGCGAATCATCACGATTGAGGAACCTGTAGAATATGAGTTGAAAGGCATCAATCAAATCGCGGTGCGCCCCGAGATCGGCCTCACCTTTGCGATGGGTCTGCGACATATTCTGCGGCAGGATCCGAATGTGATCATGGTCGGTGAAATTCGTGATTTGGAAACTGCCGAGATCGCTATTCGCGCCGCTCTGACCGGTCACTTGGTTTTCAGCACCCTGCATACGAATGACGCGCCAAGTGCCTTCACGCGTTTGATCGACATGGGCATCGAGCCGTTCCTGGTGGCGTCGTCCGTTGAAGCGGTCATGGCCCAGCGGCTTGTCCGAACCATCTGTGCGCACTGCAAAGTGGAGCAGAAGGTGGAGAGAAGTTACCTGCGCCGCATCGGTTTTCCCGAAGCCGATATTGAGACAGCCAAGTTCTGGCATGGATCTGGATGCGAAGAATGCCGCCAGCTTGGATATCAGGGCCGAATGGGCATTTACGAGCTGCTGATCCTCAATGAAGCCATTCGCCCGCTCATCTTAAGCCGCGCACCCGCCACAACCATTGCACAACGGGCGATGGAGCAAGGGATGCGAACCTTGCGAACAGACGGCTGGACCAAGGTGAAGCAAGGGACAACTACGATCGAGGAAGTCCTGCGTGTCACACAGATCGAAGAGCACCTCGATGCTCTGGGCGGGTAAATGAATATGAATTTTAAGCCGGCAATTCCAAGCGATTCATTGACGCAGAAAGCAAGCCGGCACCTATGAATTGGCAACGTACCATCGGGCTGCTGCTCCTGGGACTCGGGATGGCGGTAGCCACTCTCAAATACAGCGTGGGCCAGGACCTCGGCCCCAAGGTGACACAGCTCGTGGCTCGGGCGAACCCCAAATGGGGCGAGGCGCTCAAGAAGCCCGAACCCGCCAAATACCTTACATGGGGTTTGATGGGCGTGCCTGGCATTTTAGGTATTTCATTCCTCCTATGGGGAGTGAGCAGGGATAAGAAAGCACAGCCTCAGGGGGCCGCCGCCAGCGCCAGCAAAGTTCGGAAATCGACGGTCGCGCCTGTGAATTCCTGCAACGTCCTGCGCCTCGGCCCCGCCACCCAGCAACTCTGGCAATTCGAGACCAAAGGCGGCACCCTGGCACTCCGGCACGAGCACAATGCCACGGCTGAGGAACGGTTGCCCGCGCACGTAATCGCGAAAGACTGGCATCATCTCTTCCAACGCAAGCTGAACGTTGCCTGGCTTCCTCCAGAACGGGTATTCTTAAAGGTCGTTCATCTTCCGTCCAGCGATTTGGACGAAACGCTCTCCATGGTCGAATTCCAGATGGAAAAGCTTTCGCCCATGCCCGTGGCACAGGTCGTATGGAGCATCCAAAATCTGGCGCGCACAGAGGAAGGGCTTCAAACGATTTTGGTCCTCATCGTTGCCCGCGATGTTGTCGAAGAGTATCTCGGACAGCTTGAAAGCCGTGGTTACCTCGCTGACCGGTTGGAGCTGCCGTTTGTGGATGAGCTTCAAAACACCCCGGCGGATGCTGATGGTGCGTGGATCTATCCTGCTGGTGGAGCCAGCAATTCCGCATTGGTAGCCTGGCGCTATGATGGAGTTCTGCGAAGCGTCGGTTTGGTGACCATGGCCGGGGAGGATTCAGAAACAGACCTTCGCGAGCAACTCATGCAGATGGCATGGGCAGGCGAATTGGAAGGTTGGCTGACCAAAACCCCTTCCTGGTACCTGGTCGCTGAGGAAGCCAGCCAAGCGGTTTGGGAGCCAAAACTCAAAACGGGACTGGAGCAGCCTGTCACCGTGGTCCCCGCCCAGACCGTGAACGCGCTCGCCGATTACACGGCGCGACGCGCTACGACAGCCGATCCACGGATCAATCTTCTTCCAGCCGAATTCCAGCAACGCTATCAGCAACAGTTCGTTGACCGGCTTTGGATGCGCGGACTTGGGGCCATTATCGGTCTCTACATCGTGGGCGTCCTTATCTATTTCGTTGCTCTAGGGGTCGCCAGTTACCGCACGGGCCAGGTGGAATCGACCGTAGGCCAGATGGCGCCACAATACACAAACGCCATGCAGCTCAAGGCGCGTTATGAGGTGCTCAAGGACCGCCAGGAACTCAAGTACGCAGCCCTGGACTGCTGGAGTGTCACTGCCCGCCTTCTTCCGGAGGGTGTCACCCTGGAGACTCTGAGCTTCTCCGAAGGCAGAAGGTTGAGATTGGACGGCACGGCATCCAGCGACCAGGTGGAAAAGCTGATCAAGTTTGAAGAAGACATGCGCAAAGCAACTGATGCCACGGGCCAGCCTCTTTTTGATGGGACGAAAGGTGACAACGTGAATTATAGAGGGAGTGCTACTGTCAGTTGGAACTTCACCCTCGAACTTAAACGCGTGGAGCTTCAATGACGAGTTACTTGGACAAATTGAATCTGCGACCGTCTGAAAAACGATTGGTCGTCGTCGTGGTGCTGGTAGTCTTCGTGGTCCTGAACTTGTGGTTCGTTATCCCCCGCTTTGGAGATTGGAATCGCACAAAGAATCGGATGCGCCTGGCTCGCGAAAAGATTGCTGCTTTCCAAGTGGAGATTGGACAGATGAAAAACTACCAGCGGCAGGTTCAGGCCATGGAAAGCGAAGGGGCATCCGTTCCTGCCGAGGAGCAGGCGGTTCAGTTCTCCCGCGCGATTCAAATGCAGCAGGCTCAAAGCGGGGTGAGTATCATTGGCACATCGAAGCAGACGACACGCACAAATCAGTTCTTCCTGGAGCTGAACCAGACTGTGAGCGTGGTATCTCAAGAACCTCAACTGGTTGATTTTCTTTACAACCTGGGGGCAGGCAACTCGCTGATCCGCGTCCGAGATCTAACCGTGAAGCCCGATCCAAGCCGCCAGCAACTCAGCTCAAACGTCAAGCTTGTCGCCAGCTATCAAAAGGCGGCACCGCGCGTGCGCACGCCCGCGACCAATCCGGCGGGCAAAGCAGCCAGCCCAGCACCGGCTGCTCCGGTTGCGACCAAATCCGCTCCGGCGCCGACCCGGGCGCCAGGCACAGCGGCCAAGGCATCCAAATAGCTTTCAACTCAACTGCAAAATGACCGTGAAAAACTTTCTAATCCTTCTGCTGCTGTCCACTGGCGTGGCAATGGCTCAAGTGCCACCGCCGCCAACTCAGCCGTTACCGCTGCCTTCTCCGGTGACCCCTGGCGTAAACCGCGCCACTCCGATTCAATCGCCTAATATCAGCACCCGTGCGACGCCCAGGCTCCTGCCAACGCAGCGCACCAATAGCATCATTGCACCTGAGTTGGGCGGGACGCAGCCAGGCGCATTACCCGCTGGCCCCGCCAGCACCAACGCTAGCATCAACGCCGCGGCTAACCCCGTCACCGCCACCCCACCTACCCGCGCGCTGCCAGATGCCAACACGGTGATCCCAGCCGGCATGATCGATTTCCGCGGCGTTCCGCTTGATGATGTCCTCAAAGTTTATGCGGACCTGGTCGGACGCACCATTCTACGTCCCGCCACTTTGGCGGCTCAGCAGCAGATCGTTTTGCGCACCCAAACGGATTTAACGAAAGCAGAAGCTGTTCAGGCTCTAGACGCTGTCCTGCAGATGAATGGCGTGGCTATGATCAATGTGGGAGAAAAATTTGTGAAAGCCGTGCTTCTGCAAACAGCTCCACAGGAAGGCCAGTCTTTCAGCAAGCTGGATCCATCCCAATTACCCGACATGGGTCAATACACGACCCACGTGGTGCAGCTCAAATACACGAAACCAAGTGAATTAGTCCAGGCGCTCCAGCCGTTTGCCAAAGCACCAAACCCGATCCTTCCGATTGATAGCAGCCAGATCCTTGTGCTGCGCGATTTCGCGGAGAACGTCAAACGCATGCTGGAGTTGATCAAGGAGATCGACGTCTCGGTGCCTTCAGATTTCGATTCTGAGGTCATTCCGATTAAGTATGCGCTCGCCTCGGAAATCGCGAGCGCGCTGAACGCGTTGGGTTCGGGTGGAGGCTCCACCACCGTGGGCAGCAGTTCAACTGCAGGCCGGACGGGCACTTCATCCTTCAACCGGGGCGGCGGTTCCTCATACAACCGAGGTGGCGCGGGTAACTATCCCGGCCAGATGAACAATCAAATGGGAATGAACACCGGCATGACGAGCCCAACGGGGACCGGAACCTTCTCAGATCGTTTGAACCAAATTATCCGAAAAGCATCAGTCTCGGGCGATATCACTGTGCTTGGCGAAACCAAGATCATCGCTGACGAACGGATCAATGCTCTTCTCGTGTTTGCCTCGCGCGACGACATGAAGATGATCAAAGATGTCGTCTCCAAACTGGATGTCGTGCTGGCCCAGGTGCTCATTGAGGCTGTGATCATTGAAGTGAACCTGGGTGATGACAAGAGTATGGGCGTGAGCTATCTGCCTGGCAAGAATCATACGGCCGGGAATTACAGCGGAATTGGCGCGGTGAACAATAACAACCTGCTTAATCCGACTGACTTTGTCATGGGTGGCGGCACCAACTCAGGCGGCAGCATCCGACAGGGCTTCAGCTACCTCGGCTCCTTTGGACAGGATCTGGATGTCTCGGTGACCGCGGTGGCCAGTGACAACCGGGCGCGTATTTTGCAACGGCCTCGCATTCAAACCTCACACGCAGTGCCAGCCCGACTCTTCGTAGGTGAATCTCGACCTTATCCAACGAGCAGCTACTACGGCGGTGGCGCTTATGGAGGCTCGGTCGCCATCCAACAGATTCAGATTGGTGTCACCCTTGACGTCACACCCCTGATCAACCCGGACGGATTGGTCGTCATGGATATCACCCAATCCATTCAGAGCGCCAATGGGTCGGTCAATATCGCAAATGTAGGTGATGTACCGATCACGAGCGAGAAAGAGGCCACCGCGAAGGTGGCTGTGCGCGACCGTGATACGATCATGCTGGGCGGTTTAATCGAAACGACGCAATCAAAAACCTCCTCGGGCGTCCCCTATTTGAAAGACGTCCCGCTCCTGGGTTACCTGTTCCGTAGCGGCTCGAATCGACAAGTACGTAACGAGTTGATCGTGCTTATCCGTCCAACTGTGCTTCCGACGCCGGAGATCGCAGCCCTTACAGCAAAGTCCGAAAAGGAAAAAATGCCTGGAGTTCGCAACGCGGAACGAGAGGTTGAGAATGACGAGATTCGCCGCCAAAAAGCCCAGGAACGCGAAGAGGCGGCCGACCGCGCCAGAGCGAAACCCGCTCAGAAAACCAAAGCCAATTCGACGGATGCCGATCCGCGCTTTGCTCCGGTGGAGGGGCTGTGATCGGGCGTTCCCAATTGGGGAAATGGGGAATCGTTCTTGGACGGAGCCTGGGGCTGGCCGCCCTGCTGGCATCGTGTTGCCCCCAGATAGCACTGGGTGACGCCGATGTGGATGATTGCACGCAGGATGCCCTGGAACAGGCCCTGACAAAAGGTGGCGTGGTTCGGTTCACCAACGATTGTTCGCTGGTGCTCACTCGGACTCTTTTCATCACGGCCCCTGTAACGCTCAGCGCCGGAGGGCGCCAGGTAATCCTCAGCGGAAGCACAAATTTCGGGCTCATCCATGTTTCTCCCGGGGTAACGTTCACTGCCGAACGGATTCATTTTCGCGGTGGAACCGCGGCCCAAGGTGGCGCCCTGCTCATTAACAATGATGCAGTTGTTACTCTCAACAACTGCTCATTCACGAACAACCTGGCGACCGACACGAATGGGGCTTCGGGCAGTGACGGAGACGATGGTTATAACGACGGCGGCGATGGTGAGAACGGCACGGATGGGAAACCCGCAAGCGGCGGTGCCGTTTATAACCTTGGCACCTTGACTTGCTCCAATGTGATTTTTAGTGGGAACCGGGCAGCGGGCGGTGCCGGAGGAGATGGGGGCAACGGCGGCGCAGGCAGGTTCAATGGCGGCGATGGCGGAAATGGCGGAAAAGGCGCCCCATCTGCCGGAGGGGCAATCCAGAATTTCGGAGCAGTAACCTTGATTAACTGTTCCTTCTACGCCAATTCGGCCGCGGGTGGAAATGGCGGAGCACGAGGCGATGGAGGCGAGGGCGCATACGCTGGTCTGCCCGGGACCGGTGGTCTGGGAGCGCCCGGCTATGGAGGAGCGATTTGCTCCTCCAACTACCTTGAACTCCGAGGCTGCACTTTCTCTGGAAACACGGCAACCGGCGGCGGTTCCGGCGATTCGGGAATGGGATCGAACGGAAACGGCATTGCCGGAAAAATTGGCGCTGAGGCGGCCGGGGGAGCCCTGTTGAATGCCCTCAATCTCGTGATCACCAACTCAACCTTCGCGACCAACACCGCCACAGGTGGTGCGGGCGGGGACGGGGGGCCGGCCAAGTATACTGCCGGCAATGGCGGCAATGGTGGAGATGCCCTGGGGGGCACTCTGGCCAATGCAGGAACAGCGATCCTCATGAATTGTACGCTGGCTGGCGGCAGCGCTATCGGAGGAAGCAACGGCGTGGCAGGCAGCGGCACGTTCGCTGGAAAAAACGGCAAACCGGGCAAGGCGCTTGGCGGCAATGTATCCAGCCTTTCGGGGACCCTCTGGCTTAAGAACACAATCCTCGGTCCAACGGCCAGCGGCGGCAGCGGCTACGGGACGCTGAGCGATGGCGGGAAGAATATCAGCGCGGATGCCAGCGTGAGCCTAGGTGCCAGCCGCATCAATACTGACCCTAAATTAGGAGTACTGGCCAATAATGGCGGATTGACTCTCACCTTTATGCCCCAGCCAGGCAGCCCGGTGGCTAATGCTGCTGACAGCAATTCGATCCCGCCAAAAGATCAGCGTGGAGTCTCCAGACCTGGCACAGGCACGACCCTTCCAGATATTGGAGCAGTCGAAGGCATCGGGCCCACGATCACTTCCCAGCCTCTGAGCCAATCTCGAACGAACAAGCAGTCAGTGAGTTTCAGTGTCGTTGTGAGCGGGGATCTTCCCTTGGTTTATAAATGGCGCTTCAACGAAACGAACGCGGTGGTATCCGGGACTAACGCCACGCTCGTCATCACCAACATCGCAGACCAGCACTTCGGTTCCTATCAGGTGGTGGTCTCGAATGCATTCGCGGCCGCAACCAGCACAGTCGCCAACTTGGATTTCGGAGCCATGACTCCCACCAGGGCCAGGGTAGTCACTCCTGTGATCGCCAATGATCAGATCACGTTTTCCTGGCTCAGCCAGACTGCCCAAAGGTACCGCATCCAATATAAGAATACGCTCCGGGACACGAATTGGGTGCAAATCACCAACATGTATGGAACCGGGAACTGGCTTACCAACACTCTGCCCATTACAAACGTGCCGAGTCGTTTCTATCGGTTGCTCTCTCCTTAAATCGCGAAACCCGTTCAATACTCAACGGTGGGTGGAAAAGGCGGAATCGCAGGCCGCACCGGACCGGGAATGGCAGAGTCCGGCATAGGCGGATACCCTGTGGCTGGCTGAGTGCCGTGGTTCCCGTTTTGCTGCCCGATCGCTTCCATCGCGGCTGCTCTCTGCAACTCGGACAGAACCAGATGGTCCTCCGGTGTAAGGCTCGATGCAGAGGGAGCGGGTTGTGTCGGTGCGGGCAAGACCGCGGCGTTGGCATCAACGCCCCCAACGGCGCCAGCCGTAAGATTGGTTTGCGAGTAAAGATAAGGCTTGGAATATCCCACTGGGGATGGGATGGGCGCGGCAATCGCGTTCGTGGCCGAAACATAACCACTTCTTGGAGTGCGCGAAGGCAAGAGCCTGTACGTGGTTGGATTGGTCGCCCCTCTGTTCTGGGCCAGAATCATGGGCTCGCCGGGACCGCCTTTAGACTGAATCCCATTTCGGTCGAAATCAAGGGTCATTCGGCTCGCACCGTTCAGAATCGTTACCTGCCCTGCATGCTCATCAATCCTCAGCACCTCAATCCCGTTCTCACGCTGTCCCTCTGCCAATATCAGCGACGCTTCTTGAGCAGGCTGCCCGCTCTTCGCAGGTGTCTGGGTGCGCAAAAGCGCTTGCTTATAGCCCAGCATCGTGGTGATGCCCGTCAGGTAGATCGGAGGTGAATTGACCGGAGGTGGTTCAGGAGCCGGGGCATTCTCCTGAGCCCGCAAACCGAAGACATTCCTGTTGGGAATGACATCGTATTGGCGCGCGTTTGGAACAACGGCTGCTGCCATAACTGAAGTGCCTGCCAGAAGCAGAACAACCAGCGAGAATCTCACACTCCTCCTCCTCATTGAGCATTATAGACCTGTCTGGCGCATATGAAAAGAGCGGCATGAAGACACAGGCCCTTCTCACCACATCACACAGTAATACCACCTGGAATCGAAAGAGCTTCGTCCCACCTTTCCGAGGACCGGGGGCGTCGTAACCAGCAGGAGGTTTTTTCGGGACAAACAAGCCTGTTTATGCATCATGTGCGGAGCCTCGGTGGCCGTCTATAAATGCACTTTAGGCTGCTCTTGACCATCTCAGCAACGGCCAGCGGATCAAATGTAAATTGAAGTCGCAAGATTCCGGGGTAAGTAATTCAGCACATTCAAGACACTATCAGCTATGAAATACGGTCTTCAAATTCGAGAGACAGCAGGGTTGGATTTCCTTTCACTGGGCGCGCTGGTTCACCGGCTAGATCCTGGCATCATTCCCTTTCGTAAGGCAACACACTGCGACATCCATGTGAGCGGCGGTGAGTTCAATGCGGCCGCAAACCTAGCGGATTGCTTTCGGCTCAATACCGGGATAGCCACAGCCATGGTTGATTATCCCGTCGGCGACCTTATCGCTGAGCGCGTCCGGGCTATGGGTGTTAAGCCTTTCTACAAGCATTTCAAACACGACGGAGTGCATGGGCCGAATATGGCCACCGTGTACAGCGACCGCGGACAAGGCGTGCGGGCCCCCGTGGTATTCTATAACCGGTGCAACGAGGCGGCCGCCCAGCTTAAACCGGGAGATTTCGATTGGAACAGCATCTTTGCGCAGGGCGTGCGCTGGTTTCACAGCGGCGGCATCTTTGCGGCACTGTCCCCAACCACTGCTGAAGTAATCGTTGAGGGTATGAAGGCAGCCAAAGCCGCTGGTGCCATCGTTTCATTCGACCTGAATTACCGCGCAAAGCTCTGGAACATTCTTGGCGGACATGATCGAGCGGTGGCCGTCCTCGACAAGATTGTTAGGAACGTTGACGTTCTGGTCGGCAACGAGGAAGACTTGCAACTCGGCCTCGGCATCCCCGGCCCGGAAGTTGCCGCCAAATCAAAGCTCGATCCGAGCGCTTTCTTCGGAATGATTGGCAATGTAACTAAGAAGCATCCGCAGATCAAAATCGTTGCGACAACATTGCGGGAGGTGCATTCCACCAATCGCCATAGTTGGAGCGCTGTGGCCTGGATCAATGGGCAGACCTTTAATGCACCTACTTGCGAACTCGATGTCGTCGATCGAGTCGGTGGTGGAGACGGTTTCGCAGCAGGCTTGATCTATGGCTTGCTGAATGGGGAACCGGAGGTGGAAGCCGTCAAGCTTGGTTGGGCTCACGGCGCCCTTCTGACCACATTCCCGGGGGACACCACCATGGCCACGGTGGAACAGGTGAAGGCGTTCGCGAAGGGCGGTTCGGCCCGGATACAGCGATAAACAAATGAGCGACTTCATTGAGAAGCCGCTCTTGTTTCGGTGGGCTTCAACCCATGATTAATTAGAACGAAGCTCACCAACTGATGTAACCTTCCTCACCCCATGAGTGCCCTCCATGGGGTGAGGACCTAAAAGCGGCTGGGGAAAACCGGGTACACGTTGAGTTAGTTTGAAAATCTCGATTGTCATTCCCGCGTTTAACGAGGCAAAGCTGCTGCCTGAAACGCTTAGCAGGGTTCGCTCAGCATGCGCGGCTTTTTCCTCAGCAGGCCGGGACTACGAGATCATCGTTTGCGACAACAACTCCAGCGATGAAACGGGGATAATTGCTGCACAGGCAGGCGCACGAGTCGTCTTCGAGCCCATCAATCAAATCGGCCGGGCGCGCAACCGTGGAGCCGAGGCGGCCACTGGTGAATGGCTTATTTTCATTGATGCGGATTCCTTTCCTTCGGCTGAGTTATTTGCCGACGTTGTAGAAGCGATCGATACGGGAACTTGCCTGGCGGGAGGAAGCACCGTCAGGCTCAGCAGTGGGAGAAGAGCGGCGAGGTTCGTTGCGAGACTCTGGAATCTCATCAGCCGGTCTGCGCGGTTGCTCGCGGGCTCGTTCATCTTTTGTGATGCCAGCGCGTTTCGGGAACTTGGAGGGTTTAACCTGGAATTGTATGCTTCGGAAGAGATCGATCTGAGCCGGCGTCTTAAGAAAGCTGCTCGGAAGACCGGCAAACGTATCGTCATCCTGCACAAGCATCCCCTGATAACTTCCGATCGCAAAATCCACTTGTATTCGGACTGGGAACACCTCCGGTTTCTGGTGCGAACGGCATTCGGCCTCGGACGCACCTTGCGGAGCGCCGAGGCCTGCCATATTTGGTATGACGGGCGCCGCTAGGGCACCCATCAGCATGCGCCAGCTTACTTGCCCATGAGGTGTTCCAGAACCATCTGGTCCAGCGCCGCGTAATTGAGGTCAGCGATCAGGGCCTGAGCGGCTTTCTCATCGAAGCTGCGAGCCTTCTCCAACAGAAGCAGGAAGGTTCTACGGCTGTTCTCCAAGTGTGCCAGCCAATGCTCGACTTTCGTCGGACGGAAAGGATGCACGTCGAAGCAAACGTATTCGCCCTTGCGACCATAGCCATTCCGTTCCAAAGCCCGCACCTGGTTGAAGGCGGACCGAAGACTGGCACTGCCGAACGGTTTATCCTGGTCAAACTTCAGACCATTCTGATCATTCAAATGGAGGGACCACAGTTTGCCAAAGGCCATCGCAAAATCGATTTCATCGGCCGGATCAAGCCCCGCTAAAATCGCGTGTGCAGACTCGATCAAGCATCCAATCCGCTTGGGATCACTGGTTAATTGGGCAAGTGCCAGGGCATGACCAATCGTTGGCAAATAGGCATGATCCATCGGCTCATTTGGCTTGGGCTCGATGGAAATCCTGATCTTACGATCGTGCGCGAGCATCTTGTCGCAAGCCTGCACCAGCAGGTCGATACTGCGCCGTCCGTTTTTGGCTTCACGCATGTAGGTGCCTTCACGAGCCAGCCACAAAACGATCAGATCTGTGCCAAGATAGTTGGCGATGTCAATACAGCGAAGGGATCGCTCGATCGCATACTTCCGGCACTTCGGATCATTACTAGTGTATGCACCATCCACAGTCATTGGGCTGAACCACAACCGAGGGGCGACCATCTCCGCTGCGATACCTGCGTCATCGAGCTTCTTCTTAAGTTCCTTTGCCGCTTTCTTCAATTCGGCATCCGACTTCCCGTCGATATCCGGCACGGCATCGTCGTCGTGGAACATCATGGCGTCGTAGCCGAGCTTCTTGAGGGCATCGAGCTTCCAGTCGAAGGATTGCGCCGGGCGGGTTGTTGGACCGTAAGGATCTTGACCCTCGCTGATATTCCAAGGGCCGAAGCAGAACTTATATTGTTGGGGTTTAGGCATATCGATGACGAACTTATAGTGACAACCAAAAAAGAAAATAAAAATGTGCCACTGTGGAAGGGAAACTTTAGACACCGTACAGTTCCATGATTCAACGAAAACGGCGCGAGCGGTTAAGTGAACCAACTCACGCCATCGGTCTGCATCATCTGCCTATCAAAACCCGTACCCGCGGCTGGCCTCAATGCCGAGCTGCTTATGCACCAATGCCTGCAAATCAATGCTCGCCCCAAGCGTAGCGCCGCTGGAAAGCTTCTTACCTTCCGCCAGGCTCTGCTCAGCCGCTTCCAGTACCAGGGCGGTATAGAATCCAAGCGCGACGGGAGTTGCCGCCGCCTCTTGCACCGCAGCCGCCAGTCGTCCATTTCGAAACGCCAGGATCTGCTCGTACATCCGGCCCGGACTCGTCATTCCATAGCCCGTGACTGTGTTGTCCTTCTCGAAATTTCGGAATAAGGGGTTTACCTCAAATACTCCCTCCGGATGAATCTCTCGCAGTCCGGGCGTATCGAGCCCTAAATCGATCATTCCTTCCGAGCAAATGATCCGGCTGGACTGCACCGTGGTTGACCATGCTGAATTGGGCAACGCCCACCCGGTCAGAACGTGTGCCACCTCACCACCCTGGAATATTACCTCGGTATCTACCAGGTCATAACCCTTCACAGGGATCGGTCGAAGAGATGGAAGTTTGTGAGCGTAGCCGATGGCGCGGACCTGTGCCGGAATCAGGTTGATGATCTTGGTCAGCGCATCAACCATGTGCACGGTAAGAAAAGAAACGGGCGTGTTCTTTTCAGCAAAATCCGGCGAGGCAAAGAACCGCGGTGAATGATTGGGATCGGCCACCATCAGTTTGTCCAGCATGTAGAAGATCGCCGCCTGAAACTTCCCATACCGTCCACTCTGGAATCGCGCTTCAGCTTCTTTGATTCGCGGATCTTCACGCTTGTGAAAGTCCACTCCCAGGTAACGCCCGTGCCGCTTGGCCGCATCGATCATTGCGTGCGTGTCCTTTACCGTGGCCGCAGTCGGCTTTGGAACCACCACGTCCAAGCCAGCCTCCAATGCCGCCAGCGTGGGCGCGCAGTGCAGATGGTCAGGTGTGTTGATTTGCACAGCATCCAACTCCACCTTCGCCAGCAGCTCCTGATAGCTGCTAAACCGGCGGTCTGCCGGCAACCCTGCCAGATCACCAAACCAATTCCGATACTGATCATTGGGATCGGCCACCGCACAGATATCAAGAATCTGTGAGTATTGGCTGTGGAAATACAAATGTTGATAGATTTCCCGAACAACCGAACCCGCGCCGATGATTCCAAGCCGAAGTTTTGTCTTCATCCTAAGCTATGTGTTCTATGGTTTAATTGAGGCGGTCTGCCGCAGCAGAAACAAGGCAAGAAACTCGGAAGCCTCGCGCAATTCTTTCACAGTGATTTGTTCGTGGTCTGAATGCGCATAGGATAGCTGGCCAGGACCGGAAGTAATTACATCCATGCCTGGATATTCGGTCGCAAAAAGCCGGGCATCACAAG
Organism: uncultured Verrucomicrobiota bacterium; assembly: GCA_942493075.1. Classification (GTDB taxonomy): domain Bacteria; phylum Verrucomicrobiota; class Verrucomicrobiia; order Limisphaerales; family UBA8199; genus JBBQYD01. The sequence goes on from OW818681.1 coordinate 4,251,969, forward strand.
AAACGGTCCAGCCAAGCACAGGCTCATCTTTAGCCAGTCCACATTGCCTGGCGGCCATCAACGCATGCTGCATCGAATCAGAAGCCGGGTTCCCATCGAAAGCCACGTTGTGGAGTTTCTCGTAAGTCATGGTTACGACTTTATCCACGTTAGCCTTAGCGCCCGCATCCTTGAGATGGTTCTCGGCCCCACGCTTTGCCGCCTGACACAGGCGCTGCATCACTTCCTCGATTTGGTGAGTGGGCACGAACCCCTGCCCTCCTTCCAGAACCAACTTTGCGCTCGCGCTACCCTCCACTCCCAGGCTGAACCGGCCGCCAGCCGTCTTCTCAATTTTCTGCCGGGAACGCAACAAACCGCGAACCAAGTGCGCCATTTTGGTGATCGCGCCATCCCGCTCGCGAATCGCACCCATGTGCCCGGTTGCACCATAAACGCGCACCTGAAGAATCTTCCCTTGCTTAACCAACTCATAGTGCACTGGCACCATCTTCTTGCCGGTGGCCGGGTCGTTAACCTGGCTCTTATCTCCGTATAGCCCCACATACCCACTTAACGCAAAGTCCAGGATGTCGCGAACGAGCGTTTCGGCTTCCGCCGAGAGTGCCTTCGAGAATCGCAAGTTGAATGCAACTTCACCACAGATTCGGCTGGGATGCTCTCCGAACGGCCCAATGATGCCGTGGCATGTTTGCACTGGCCGTTGCGGAAATAACGCATGACGGCTCTCCGCGCGAATTGAAGCACCTTCCTTCTCCAGTTCCTCGTTTACAAAGGCGAACATTTCAAAAGCCGATACCCCGGCGGGCGGAGCTAACTCCAACCGGTACCAAACGGCTCCCCTGTTTGCAGGGTGGAGCTTCATCCCTGCGCATTCATAAACCACTATCGAGTCGTAGAACCGTTTCAGCTCGCGATCCATCGCCAACGATAGCGAACCATTGCCGCCGGTTTCCTCCTCCACGACAAACATTCCAAGCACGTTCTGGTTCCACTCAAGCCCATGAGCAGGCATGATTCTGGATAGCACCTTGAACGCGCCAACCACACTCGCAACAGGACCTTTATCATCACAAGCCCCTCGGCCGCTCACGATACCGTCCTTAAATTTAGGCGGAATGTACGGGGCCACCACATCCACATGGGCGTTTACCGCCACTGACTTTCCTCCGCGCTTTACCTTTGAGCCTGGCAAGAAGCACAGCAGGTTGGTTCGTCCTGCATAGGCTTCTTCTGGCGTTAAGCCCGCCGGATTTCGCGCGGTCTTCGTGAAATGCAGTAGCGAATAGTTCCGGTGCGCCTTGATCGCAGGATTGATCGGCCGTCGCTCAGTCCGCAGCCCCGCAAAACCCAACTGGTGCAACTCTCTTTCAATGACATCAAAGCATGCAGCTTCTGCCTTGCGCATCTGCTGCACCTTCGGGTTTGGCGTCGTATCGATCCGGCAAAGCTCAATCAACAGATCTCGGAGATAATTCTCGAACTGCGGGGTCCGCGTTATGGCTTGGATTTGCTTCCACATATCAGCCACCACCTCACCTTGCACCGGTGCCTTGCGCTGCTTAGCGGGTTTCATAGACGTGATTCCCCCACCACAGTTGTCGCATCGTTCGCGCCCTTTGGGTAAAGCACGTGCACGGCTTCATCCACAGCCTCGCCGAGCACCTGTAATCCTTCCTCAAGGGCCTCCTGCGTGATAGTCAGCGGAGGACTGATTTTCACAGTTTGCCCCCACGCTCCGACAGGGGCGAAAAAGAGGAGGCCTTTCTGATAGCACCGCTCAATGATGCTGTGGGCCAAATCATGGTCCGGCTCTTTTTTACCGGCTTTAACGGTTTGAATTCCGCCCACCAATCCTCGCGCTGTGACATGCCCGATTACTTCAGGGTGCTTTGCCTGGATTCGCTCCAGGGCGCCGCTCAGTACAGGTTCGAGCCTGGCAGCGTTGCCGGTCAGATCTTCGCGGAGGATTTTTTCGAGGCTCGCCAGAGCTGCTGCGCAGCAAACGGGATTCCCGGTATGTGTGCTTGTCATGGAGCCAGGCCCGAATTGATCCATGACTTCCTCGCGTCCAATGACAGCCGAAATCGGTAAGGAACTGCTGATGCCCTTGCCGCAGCAAATCAGGTCCGGCGTAACCTGGTAATGCTCAAAAGCCCAGAACTTGCCCGTCCGCCCAAAACCCGCCTGCACTTCGTCAAAGATGAGAACAACGTCGTTTTTGCGACACCATTCGGCCATCTGCTGGACGTACTTCACCGGTGCGAAGTCGGGTCCCACGCCCTGATAAGTCTCCATGAGTATTCCGGCCACATCGTGCGGCTCGATTCCTGCCCGCGCAAGGGAGTTCAGGAAGGTTTCAAAGCTGGTATCTTCCTGCCAGTAGCCATCCGGAAACGGTGCATTGACGATTGCCGGATCAAGGTTAACGATCCAGGATTTCTGCGGGGCCATCCCGCCCGCCTGCTGGGCTCCGAGAGTCCGTCCATGGAATCCGCGTTCGAATCCAACGATTCCAATCTTGCGGTTGCCTCCTTTGCGAATCCCGTGGGCTCGGGCGAGTTTAATCGCGCATTCTGTGGCCTCTGACCCCGTGGTCAGCAGGAATACCTTCTGCAATCCGGCAGGAGCCAATTCAGAAAGCTTTTCAACCAGTGCGGCTCGTTCTTCGCTCGGGAAACAATAGTTGTGCAACAGCCCGCTATTCACCTGGTCGATCACAGCTTGCCGGATTTCCCTGGGCCCATGTCCTGCATTGGTGACCAGAACGCCGCTGGAAAAATCGAGCCATCGATTCCCATACTTGTCGTAAACGAAGATGTCCTCAGCCCGGTCCCAGACTATGGGCGGCTGGCCTCGCATGGATTGGGGCTCGATTCGCCGCAGCGTCTCGAGGGTTGCCACAGAATCAGGGTGCGGTAATAGAGTTTTGATCCGGCGAAACTTGGTGTCCACGGGAGGCACCGCTCGTGGCACAATACTGAATTCTTTTCCCATAAAGCATCAGATACATACTCCTTTGTGTGGTAGAATGCTCCACTTTTAGTCGCCAATTCAGATACTTTTGTGCTCACTTGCCCGGCAGGAGGGTTTTTTGAGCGTCCGCCGAGCCGAATGGGCTGGAATGGCAGGAGATGAGTTCTTAAAGTTACCGGCTCTGGCCGTTTGCTATGGCAAATCAACAACAGGAGAGTGAGTCTCCACAACAACCGGGTGGACAGGCGAAGCGCGATCCCTACGCCGTGCTGCGCAATCGCGATCTCGTGCTCTATTTGATCGGTCGCTTCGTTGCGTCTTTCGGGCAGCAGATGCTTACAGTCGCAGTAGGCTGGGAGCTCTATGAACGGACAGGATCAGCTCTTCACCTGGGCTTCGTGGGGCTCACCCAGATGATCCCTATGGTCCTTTTCACGCTGCCTGCTGGTCACATAGCGGATCATTTTAACCGCCAACGCATCATTCTCATCACGACGTTCTTCATGGCTTGTGCCAGCGGCGGGTTGACGTGGATTTCGTGGCACCAGGAATCCGTGGCATGGATCTATTTCTGTCTATTCATAGCCGGAGCAGCCAGAACGTTTCTATGGCCTTGCAGTTCGGCCTATCTCCCGGGACTGGTTGCGAGGCAGGAGTTCGCGCGGGCGGTCAATTGGAGCAGCGGTAGTTTTCACCTTTCGTCTGTTGCCGGTCCAGCCGCCGGTGGGGCCTTGCTCGCGATAACCCACCACGCAGCCCCGGTCTATGCGCTTAATGCCATTGCGGCCCTTCTTTGCCTCGTGCTGGTTGCGATGATACGCCGCCGCCCACCGGCACCCCAGCGCCAGCCGATGACCCTTACCAACTTGTTGACGGGATTCCAGTTCGTATTCGCCAGCCCCATTGTGCTTGGAACCATTACGTTGGATTTGTTTGCGGTCCTGCTCGGCGGTGCAACTGCTCTCCTCCCGGTCTATGCCAAAGATATATTGCAGACTGGGCCCAATGGGCTTGGGCTGCTCCAGGCGGCGTTGCCTGCTGGCTCGCTTCTTTGCGCTTTCTTCCTTGCCCACCTCCCGCCCATGGAAAAAGCGGGGCGCAACCTGCTCTGGTCAGTTGCCATCTTCGGCCTCGCAACCATCGGGTTTGGTGTATCCCATTGGTTCTGGTTCTCTATCCTGATGCTCTTCATCTGTGGCGCGGCCGACCACATCAGCGTCGTGGTGCGTCATACGCTGGTGCAACTTCTCACTCCGGACGAAAAGCGTGGCCGGGTTTCCGCCGTGAACAGTCTCTTCATCGGCACATCCAATGAACTGGGCGGCTTTCGTTCCGGGTTCGTCGCCAGTTTAGGCGGACCAGTCTTCTCCGTTGTGTTTGGCGGCGTTGGCACGATCATCGCCGTGGCGGCTATCGGGCGCATCTGGCCCGATTTGAGGAAGTACGGCAGGCTCGAACAGGAGAACTAAAAGCTCGCACCTGGGTGCGCTGGACGGCGTCACGTAAAATGGAGCATGCATGTCAAAAGAACCTTGCTAAGAGGGGATATTCAATTTCTTGGACGTCTGGCCTGTTTATGCCATAGTCCGAAAATGGAAGATCACATAACAGTTGAGGGTAGGATAGCAGCGGTGCTAGCCGGAACCATGTTCCGGGCCAAATTGGACAACGGGCACGAAGTGCTGGCTCACATTTCCGGCAAAATGCGCAAGCGCTTCATCCGCCTCACGGTCGGTGACCGCGTGCAAATGGAAATGTCGCCTTACGACCTCGATAAGGCCCGCATCGTGTATCGCCTCTGACGGTTTTCTCCCCGCCCGCTCACCTGTTAGCGGACGCCAGCAAGTATCGGCAGTTTAGAATTTTCTCCGCAAGGTCCACCGGCACGAAGAAGTAATGATTCGTTGCTTCAAAACCCAAGCGTGAGTCGTGCGTTTGCAACGCATGCAATCTCTTTGCCAACTGGATTTCTTCTCTCAGGATGCGTTCACGGACAGACGCTGAAAACGCGCCTTCCACTCCGGGCTCTCCCCTGTTCATAACAAAACGCGCCTGGTTCGCCGCACTCCGGAAATGAATCATCGCAGCTTCAACAACCCGGCATTCCTCCACCAGAGCGCGGCGCTGCCCGGCACTAGCCTGAATTGCTTCAGCTTTGGTCTTTAGCTCACCGAGTGCTTCCCCGAAACCGGCAGCCACCTTCTCCATTTGCAAGGCGAACACCTCGGGTGGATAAACCGCATGCCAGGATTTCAGATCATCGTAAGGATACCCGACCATCGTCGCGCGATAGCCAGTAGGATGATCCCACAATAAGTTTGCAGGCCCCATCTGTTGCGGCGCGGAGTAAACCACTCCACCATGATAGGGGAACTCTGAAAACGCTGTGCTGACACGCTCCCAGGCTTGAACAACAAGCGGCGCTAAGCCTGCTCCAAAACGTCGAACGGCGACACGCCTCATCCCTTCAATTGCAGACCCGGCTTTGCTGACCTCGCTGACGACTTCAAGGTTCGGCGAGGGAAACCCTCCGAGGGTCCAGCCAAGCATCTGCTCGTTCACCCCGGCACGCTTCAGGTTCTCTGCATGACGCGCCACATTCGCCACCGCCGGAATGTACGGCACAGTGGAGAGTTCCCAGGTATTCCCTGCTTGTATCTTCGCGACACACGCAATCCCGCGGCTTCGGGCGACCTTCCAGTGATGTGTTGCCCGTGGCCCCGGTCCAACTGCTGAAATGGAATACTCCCCGACCTCCGTGCTGATGCCCCCACGGTTTATGGGCAGACGCCATTCGCTGACGCTCATGAATGAAATCTCGGGCGGCAACAGGTTGATCGCTTCAGGCGCCCATGAATCCGCCCATCCCCAGTCCCATGCAATCAGACGCGCATCGGTCCCGGCCTCTTTTATTCCGTTCCAAATTAACGTGTTTACTTCCGAGATCACCGCCGCGGGTGACCTGGACTTGCACCTAGGGCACCCTGCCCCGCCGCCATGCGACCAGCAGTTCGTGAGGTTCTCGGATGCCGTGATCGTGAAAAAGCCACCGAGTTCAGGCACAGCGCGGCAGATGCCAGCGATGCCCTCGCGCAAATACTTTTGGACCTCAGGGTGGCTGGAACAAAGTGCGGCATGGTCACCCTCAACCGCGCCTTGAAGCTCGCCATGCGACTTGTAGAAACTCAACGGCATCGAGCGCGGCTCATTCAGGTACAGGAATACCCGGATGCCATGGCGCGCAGCCCTCGCCACGAGTTTTTGGAGATTCTTCAAGCGCTCATCAGAACCCTCGCTCAAAGCGGGTTGCCAGTGGAAATGAGCCAGCTTGTACAGGACCGCCTGCAGCCAGACTCCGTTGACGCCGGCCTCAGCCAAACGCGCCAGGTACCCATCTGGATAGGGATCGGCCTCCGTATCCAACAACGGGTCACCATAAAGCGCGAAATAGGAATAGCAAAATCTCAGCGGCCCATTGGGTGCCGAGACTCGCCCCTGGCTGCCTCCTGGCGCGGTAGAAAGCTGATCCAGGAAGCCAAATAGCGGCTCGTCGTCGGCATGCCTGCTTAACTCAGGCAGTTCCTCCGCTACGACATGGCGGATCTCCGCTTCCCGGGCGAGAGTCGCAGCGGTTGGCTTTTCGTAAAATAGAGGCTGACATGCCGGTTTCAAGTTACCCAGTTTTACAAACAGAAAGTCATCTTCCCGCAAGGCATAGGCCATCTGCTCGGGAGTCCATTCAAGTAACTCCAGCAACTGGTCGTACGGCAGAAGATGCCAGTTCCTGCGAATGACGGTGATGTACGAGCGCGCACGAATGGAGGCGGTAATGCGCGGTTGGTGCCCCAAGCCCATTGCCTTACCCATGCGCAGGATCTCGGCTTTAGGAGCATGCACTACGGACGCCATCCGCCGTGCGGGAACCAGCGGCCAGTTGCGCCACACAAAGGCGTGCAACCGGGTGGGAAAATGCTCGATGGAAACAGGAGCCGGTGCTGAGCCCTTGGGAAGTTGATCCGAGGTCAGTTGGGTTTCCTGGTTGTCTCCTCGGCCAACTTTGGCATGGGCCGCCAGGACGAGTCCTCCAGATGCCAAGGCAACGGAATGCAAGAACCGGCGCCGCGACCAGGATGCGCCAGCGGAACTTCCCAATATCCTATTTATCATTTGGCAGATAGTGTTGGTTGAGTGCACCGGAAGTTTGTGCAGGGGCGACGAGGGTTCATCATGATTTGACGCCCAGACTGAGGCGAAAGCGCCGGGACCGCAAGTGTGAATACAAGGCAGGCCCTCAATGCTTGCACATGAGGTCCGGCGAAGTCTGAAAACCGTCAGCGCACGGAACGAACTTGCCCTTGCTCTGGAGGAAATCGATCAAACCGTCCGCAGTCAGGTCTTGTGCCGAGCAGGTGTAGAAGCGCGCTTGAGCCCCAAAATTCGCCGTAATATCGGCGAGCAAACTGGCGCGAGTGTAAGGTTTGCCAGCCTGCAACATCATTTGAATTACTTCGTGTCCGTGGATTGGATCCATGCGCATAGAATACTGTGGCGCAGCTTATCCAACAGTCCAAACCCCTCAAAGCATGACTTAAATCAAGGTTTCAGCAGCCGGCGAGACTTCTCTCCTGCATCGATATTTCGGTCCACAGCATCGGTTTTATCGATTTGGATAACAGTCGGCCTCCTGCAACACTTCTCACAAGTCATGAAACTCGAGAAATGGTATCTCGACTTGGTGCTCGACGACGGAACGGTCTGGTATGGTTACCAGGCGCGCCTGAAGCTGCCCGGATGCCCGACTATCCCCTGGGTTTGTGGTCATACGATTCGGCCGGATGGCAGTGGCGGTGTGCAGGCCCGCGCGTGTTGGCGAACCTGGCCATCACCATCTTGCGAGGATGGCATCTGGCAATGGACAGGTCCTGACGGTTTCCAGGCCACCTGGGCACCAACCAGCAGCGGCTCAGCCTCGCGACTCGGCTCGGATGATCAACTTCTCGTGCACTGGAATTGCGTAGTTCCCAGCGCAGTTGTGTCCTGCCAGGTTCCAGATGCGAACGGAGCTTTGCGCGAGGTCTCTGGCACCGGCTACATTGAGCATTTGCAGCTTGAAACGCGCAGCGCCGCGCTGCCCTTTAAGGAACTACTTTGGGGCCGCGCGCACGCGGGCGGGTCATCGCTCGTTTGGATTCGTTGGGCGGCGGGAAGGAATTGCATGTTCCTGCTGGAAAACGGCCAACCGGCCCAGGGCACGCTGACGAACAACCCGGATGGCAGCGTGCACGTCCAAACCGCCTCCGGTGAATGGTTGACTCGCAAAACCCAGCCTCTCTGCGATCGGGACCTGCATACATCATTCCCGCGATGGCTTGTCTGGATGGCCGGGCACGTAGTCCCCAAAAGAGAGCTCAAACTCGCCGGACCGGCGACGTTCTGCGGTTCGACCGGCCACCATACAGGCACAGGAATTTGGGAGGAGGTGCGATGGGTATGAGCAAAACCCCACTCACGGGCAAGCTGGCTTATGGCGCGCTCTTTACGCTCGCCCTGCCGGCGGGCCTGTGGATCTGGAACTCGCATCTCCATTGCACACTGCCGTCCGTTCGCTCCACTGGGGCGGGGTGCTCGTTCCTCGTTTTAGGGCTCGCATCGATGGCAATGGCCATGGGACAACTCTGGTCCGAGGGTGGCGGTTTACCGATGAACGCTTACCCACCTCCAAAGGTCGCTACTCGCGGCATCTACGCGCTGCTCCCCCATCCCATCTATTGCGGGTTCACCGCCTGTTGTGCCGGAGTCGCACTGCTCACTGGCAGCGCCACAGGTCTTTGGATCGTCACGCCGATTGTCGCGCTGGGATGCGTCGCGCTCCTGCTCGGCTACGAACTGCCCGATTTGCATCAGCGCTTTCCCAATCGGCTGCCTTCCCCCTGGATCTGCCTGCCTGAAGGCGAGGGTGCTGTATCCTGGCCGCGCCGCGTGGGTGGAATGCTTGGAGCCCTGATTCCATGGGCGATCACCTACGAAGCCGTGAAGCTGCTCGGTCTGCCTCCGGATGCCTTTGAAACTCGCTTTTCCTGGGAATGGAACTTACCGATCCTCCCTGCTTCCATGCCCATCTATGCGAGTGTTTACCTGGTTGTTCCGCTGACTTTTCTTCTGTGCACCCAACGAGCAGATCTGCGGCGTTTGATGGCGGCATCATGGCTGGCGTTATTCCTGAACACGTTGATCTATCTGACGATGCCAGCCACTGCGGAGTTCCGTACCGTCGCGCCAGCCGACTGGATGTCTCAGTGGCTTCTATGGGAGCAGTGGCTCGCCACGCCCGCCTCGGGCTCATTCCCATCGTTTCACGTTACATGGGCCGTGTTGTGCGCCGCCGCACTGGCGCGAGGAGTCTTGCGCAATGTCCCCTTCATTTCGTGGATATGGTGCCTGGTGCTGAGCGCATCCTGCCTGACCACCGGCATGCACAGTCTCCTCGATCTGATCGCAGGTGCTCTCACCGGACTCCTTTGCCTGAAAGCCGGGCGGGTCTGGCGCTATCTGATCAGAATTACGGAGCAGCTCAGCAACAACTGGCGTGCCTGGCAGTGCGGGCCTTTGCGGGTAATGAGCCACGGCATTTGGTCGGGCCTTGCAGGTTTCATGGTGATCTTCATAGCAGGCGCGGCCGTGGGGCGAGAGCACCTGCTCTGGCTGTTCCTCGTATCAATAGCCGCGCTTCTGGGGGCGGGTCTCTGGGCACAATGGGTTGAGGGCTCCTCAGCCCTGCTGCGCCCGTTTGGCTATTACGGTTCGATCATCGGCGGCTTGCTCGCGCTCGCGCTGGTCGCCATCCTCCGTGGACCTGCCATAGAGCTGCTTGGTGCTTTGGCGCTGGCCGCACCTTGGACCCAGGCCATCGGACGCTTCCGTTGCATCCTGCAGGGCTGCTGCCATGGCCGACCGGTTGATTGGGGGATTCGTGTAACCAACCCGCATTCCCGCGTTGTGAAGCTTGCGGAACTTGCCGGACGGCCCATCCATCCTACGCCGCTATACTCCATTCTCGCGAACATGGTTATCGGGGTGCTGCTGTTTCGATTGTATTGGGCAGGTTCAAGTCTCTCTATGATCGCCGGGCTCTATCTCGTTCTATCGGCACTGGCGCGGTTTGCTGAAGAAGCTTACCGCGGCGAACCCCAGACGCAGCGATTTGCCGGGTTGCCCCTCTATCAATGGATGGCGATCGGCAGCCTGCTTCTCGGGATGGTGTTTATGACCATGCTCGGCCCATCAGGCTCTCCATTACAACTGCAGGAACCCTGGCTTTGGTTTGGTTCAATGTTCTGGGGGCTAATCTGCGCGTTCGCGATGAGCATGGATTTCCCGGCTTCAAACCGTCGGTTCTCACGATTGACTGGCTAGCTTTGCCCTACTCTTGCAGCCGGTAATAGCCGGATTGATTGGTCAGAGGGAGAGTTGTGGTGACTATGCCGTTGAAAGTTTGGACTTCGTTTGTGACAGCCACCCATACCGGCGCTGAAAGGTTCGTAGCGGAATGGACACGCAAACCGCCAGCCCACTCGGGCCAACTGAATGTCAGGTGTGAGTCCGAACGTTCAAGGCTAAGTTCAGGCTGCACGTAGGCTGCGGTTAAAGTCACATTCGTTTGCGGCACCTGAATCACATGCTCAGCAGCTCCACCATCCGACCACAGCACAAAGTCATGGCGTTCATCCCCGGTATATTGCGGTGTCAGCGCAGTCACCGTCCTGTTCATGCCGACTACGGAGGGCAAGGTTGTCGGCGTGGAAAGGACTTGCCCATCAACCCTGAGCGGAAGGCTGGACGGCACTGTTTGCAGAGCGAGGTTCACCACCCTCGGTCGAATGTCAGAATAGACCGAGCGCGAATATCCGTTTGTATCGGTAACGTGAAGCTTCAGCCGATAGAAAGCATTCGTTGCAGCCGGCCCGCCAGCGGGTATTGAAAACGAGCCTGACACCACTCCAGTCACGGAGGCTAACACGTTGGTAAAAATCCCCTCACGGTAGAGCTCCGCAGACCAACTGAATGCTGAGCCTGTCAACGGAAGGTCAAAATAGTCAAAAGCAGCAGCCGAAAAAGGCAAGATTCCGCCCCCATAATACGTGAAGCTCGCCGACGGTTGCAGCAACCGGATGGACGGAGCCACGACTTCATCTGACAGGACCGGCAAGGAACTCAACCGCCATGAGTCGAGCTGGCCATTGAAGTAAGGATCTTGCGCCCATTGACTGCGCCCCAGCCAAACATTTGTGGGCAGCACGTCCGATGGCAAAAGGTTTACTGAAGCATTAACCGCTACGGCACGTCCATTGAAATAGACGATCCCCTGGCGTCCGTCCATGACCACTGCCACATGCACCCACGTGTTTGTGGGGAACGGCTCAGTGAAATCTAATATCCGCGTGTAGTTGAGCCGGTCCGATGTAATCGCGCATTGGGGAAATCCTGAAGCCGCCTTCGGAGTGAAAAAGAACCATGCACCGCTGCCAGAACCAAAGTCGAACACCCGCTGCCAGTTATTGCCACCCCGCCACTTCACCCAGCCAGAAATGGATTGGGCGTTTCCTGCCCCGCGAGGAAGGCTAACATACTGGCTTAATCCAGAGAGATTCAGAACATTGGCCCGGGTGGCATCACTTTGTGTGGCCGCGCCACCGTGCAAAGTTCCTGAGAAAACATTGCTCGCATCCGCAGCCCCAGCACTGAAGGGATAAAATGACATCCAATTCGTTTCAGCACCGCCGGAGGGAAAAAGCCTAACAACGTTGGTGGCTCGTTTTTGGTTCCAGTCTGTGGCAACAAGGCTGAGCAAAAAGAACTCTCCCGGATCAATCACAGCGGGAATTTGGAACTCGCCTTCTGTGCCGGAGATCGGACCCGAGACCAGGTTGGTGTTTGCCCCCTGCACCCGGTGAACGGTCCAACTCAACCGGCTCGCGGCCAGCGGAACGCACATAAAATCTGTCGCGCGTCCGCTAAAAAGGACCCGGGAGCCCGGGCGATAAAATGCGCCATCGCCCGGCTTGCGGATGATCGGCACCGGTGCGCTGATCTCGGCGGCTGAGAGCGCACGGCTATGGGCACGAAATCCGGCGTACTGTCCCGCAAAGAACGCATCCGCTATGAACTTGCTGCGACCGAGATGATTAGTCTGTGCCCGAACATTGTACGGCTGATGCGTCATCGAGGTGTTGGTGGCAACGGGCTGTCCATTCACATAGAGCACACCGCGGGTGCCGTCCAACGTAAGAGCCACGTGGGTCCAAACATTCGATGGCAATGCCCGATTCCATTGAAGCATTTGCAGATTTCCACCCGTATTGATATCGCACCGCAGGACGTTGTCGCCTGAGGAAGGTGTCAGCATGACATAGCGCGAGGTATCCAAACCGAAATCGAAGATGCGCTGCCACGATGCGCCGCCGCGCCAATTAATTACTGCGGCAAAAGTCTGCGCGTAAGCAACTCCTGGCGGCAGCCACACATGACCATCTGTGCCGTTGAGTTCCAACGCGCGCTGACGGGTTGAGTCGGGCCGCACAACCGCGCCGTCTTTAAACAAACCCGTATACTGGCCGTTGGCATCGCTGGCCTCCTGCTGAAAATCGTAAATTGCCGACCATTCATGCGTAGCGTTAGGCCATCCATCTGAACTCCACCTGAGAGGGGTCAAACCTAACCGGGCTTCACCATAAGATCCGCCCTCCCACACATTGCCGTCGTAATAATGAAAGCTCAGCCATTCCTGGCCGTTCTCGACAAGCACTCCTGCATGGCCCGGACCGGCAAACTTCCCATTCCCTGCCATGAACAACGAACCGCCGCCGTTCACCAGGTCCACCCCGTTCTTGTCGAGATAGGGCCCGGTGATCTGCGTGCTGCGTCCCACACGAATGTTGTAAGTGCTATTAACTCCATCACAGCACGAACCCCAGTTTACGAACAGGTAATACAGCCCGCCACGCCGATGAATCCAGGAGGCCTCGATCGCACTCTTCCATGCCAGCCGGTAGGTGGGCGAATTCAGACTGACTCGCAAGCCCGTGGCGGGATCAAGCTGTGTCAGGTAAATCCCATTCCAGTATGAACCGAACACCAGCCATAAACCGCCTGATGCGTCCCAAGTCACACCCGGATCGATTGTGTTATAAGGCGAGCCCTCAACCGACTTTATCACCATCCCGTGATCGGTCCATCGGTACGCCTGGTCGGCTGGATCAAGCGTGGGGTTTGTTGCCAGGCCAATCGCCGAGACCTGTTTTCCCCAGCTTGAGATCGAGTAATACAGGTGATATCGGTTGCTGACATAGATGACATCCGGCGCCCAAAACGTGCCGGTAAACTCAGGAACGGTATTGGTAGTCCATGAGGGCGGGCGACTAAAGACCGGCGGGCCCCCGACCCAAAAGACCTTATTGGTGGACCATTTGCTTCGAATCCCTTCCCCGGTGTGAAAGGTATAATAGCGGTCCTTGCATTTGATGATTGTGGAGGGATCGTGTGCAGGCAAGTGCCCGCGCATGTGTGGCAGAGTGGGTTCGCACAAGGCGCCCCGGGCAAAGAGCGCGATGATGCAGGCTATGAGCCAAATACTTCGAGAGGAAAACCGGGAAAAGGGATACATTGGATGACGGTACGTGTTTAACCGGGCCACCTTAGCTTCCACGGAGGCAAACAGGTGAGATCTGCTTCATCATAGTTACATGATCCCCACATTACATCGAGTTATCAAGCCGCTTGTCGTCTTGGACCTCTGGATGCGGCTCATCCAAGTGCAGATCCTTAGTCGCCACTTCTTCGTACGATTATCGGACTGACCCTCCGGAGCTTTCGGCACGGCAAATACAATCCCATAGCGCGGGATATGCCCTATTTTGACCTCCGCTGATCGGCTTCATGTTAACTCACGGCGTGGGAACCGGGCCATAGGGGTCAGGATCACGCGGGAAAATTGGAAACAAGGAGAAATGCTATGTTGAAACGCTTCATTTATGCGATTATTGCCGCAGCTTTCGTGACCCTGGCAACAACCGGCTGTAACACGGTCCGAGGAGCAGGCGAAGACGTCGAAAGCGTCGGCGATGCAATGCAGGACGCTTGAAAGTCCAGTATCTACAGACGCGGCGCTATCCCAACTGGAACACCAAGAGTGCCGCGTCCTTATTCCTCCCGCAATCTTGCGGTAGCTGTGCTCAATGGCATTGTAGTTGCCTTGCAGACTTGATGGGTTCATCATGGGGTCGTGAATCAATCGCAGGTCAAAAAGCAACTGCAGTCCATTACTTTCGAAGCCGGCAAGATCCTTCTCTCCTGGTTTGGCCGAGTTAAAGATGTGCGATTCAAAGGGCACACCAGCAGCGTGGTTTGTGAAGCAGACCTCGCGTCAGAAAAGTTCGTCATCGCCCAGCTTCAAAAACATTTTCCGGGCTACGGCATCATTTCCGAGGAAGCAGGCTTTATTCAGTCTGATTCCGAGTTCACCTGGGTCATTGATCCTTTGGATGGCACCTCAAACTTCGTAGCAGGCATACCCTGGTTTGGCGTGCAGATTGGCTTGCTGCAAAAAGGCGTCCCGCAGTTAGCCAGTATGTACATGCCCTGCGATGATCTGATGTATATGGCCCAGGCAGGCAAGGGCACAACGCGCAACGATGAGAAGGTTTCGGTCACGAGTTGCACCGATCTTAAACAGGTGCTTTGCGCCTTTGGCTTTGATCCAGGTTGCGGGGAGGACGAGGCACGCCGCACCGTCGCCATGCTCCGCCGCGTTTCGGCCAAGGTGCGCAATGTGCGCGCTACGAATTCGTTGGTGGATTTCTGCTATACCGTTGACGGCCGTCTGGGTGGAGTGGTGAATCTGAATACGAAGATCTGGGATATTGTTCCAGTATCGCTCATTTTACCCGAGGCGGGTGGCAAGTTTACGGGCCTCGACGGCAAGCCAATCAAATTCGATCTCAATCCGCTCAGCTTCATGCGGTCTTACAAAGTGCTCGGGGCGCCCAAACAACTCCACAATCGCCTCGCTAAGACCATTTACTCCGAATAACCAGCGCTAGGAATTGCCTCATCCCGTTTTTGCGATTCGGGTTTTGCCGATGACGCCTATACGCGGGCAGAGGGCCTGGATCTCACAATGGGTGCAATCGGGCGACCGAGCGGCGCAACGGCGGCGTCCATGCCAGATGAGCCAGTGACTAAACAAGGTCCACTGTTCGGCTGGCACAAGTTTCATGAGGTCCTGCTCGATTTTGACAGGGTCCTGCTCCCGCGTGAGCCCAAGCCGGTACGACAACCGCCCAACGTGGGTATCAACGACCACCCCTTCGCTGATCCCGAACGCGTTCCCCATGACGACATTGGCGGTCTTCCGTCCCACCCCTGCTAACGAGGTCAACGCAGCCATGCTACGAGGCACCTCTCCGGCGTGCTCACTGACTATAGCAGCACAGCATTGTTGGACATTCTTGGCTTTGTTTCTAAAGAACCCGGTGCTCTTGATCTGAATCTCCAACTCCGGCAGTGGGATTGCCGCGAAATCCGCCGCGGTTCGGTATTTCTTAAAGAGGTGAACGGTGACCTCGTTAACCCGCTTGTCGGTGCATTGGGCTGAAAGAATGGTTGCAATCAGGAGCTGCAGCGGATTGCTGAAATGGAGTTCACAATGTGCCTGCGGGTAGGCTTTCTGCAATCCGGCGATAATTTGCCGGGTGCGCGCTTCGCGAGCTGCGAATGCTTCTCGTTTCATGCCGCTCAAGTTAGCCAGAATAGCTGCCGGAAACCAGAGCGGTCATGACATCGAAAAACCCGGCCCACGGCATAGCGCCGGAGCCAGGCTACTCATCCCCCGCTTGGGGCGTGGCTAATCCCGCCGATTGCTGCTGCCCAGCAACCAGCCCAGGGCCACAGCGGCCAAAGCCACGATCCCGATGGTTTTCCAAGTGTGCTCGTGTGCGTAAAAATCGGCCATGTCCTTAACGCGGCGTGATTGCTCCAAAGCGGCGTTGGAAATCTGCGAACTTCGGTTTCGGATCGTGTCCTTCAACCCCGTGGCGGCATCTCTTAATTCGGTAGTCGTTTCCATGCCCAAAGATAATCGCGATTAACACGGGTGACACATGGGAAAAGACCCCAAGTAGGAGGTGCTAAAGCCCCGAGACTCAAGGCGCGACTCAGGTCTTGGGCAGATAGTCCGTTCGGCAGGGAGCAAATACCTCTATAGCCAGAGAAGTCTCCAGGATCTCGGCATTGTGCTCCATTCCGCCAGGGATGCACCAGCTATCCCCAGGCTCCACCTCAAATTTCTCAGTGCCCAAACACAAACACATTCGGCCACGAACCAGGTAACCGATTTGCTCATGCGGATGGGAATGCCGGGGCAAGACAGCACCGGCTTCCAAGAGGAACTCCGTCATCAAGGTCTTCTCGCCAAATACCAATGTTCGCCGTTGAATTCCCGGGAGTGTATCTTCAAAATCAACCGCGGAGGCTCTCTGAAACATGGCTAATCAATAGCCGTGCTAACGAGTTCAGGCAACCAAATCTCCTACTTGATTGCGTAGAACCCGCTCTGCATCTGGGAGTGCCAAAAGCATTCTACGCTCTGAAAACCAGCCTGTTCCAGCACATTGATATGCTGCTCCATGGTAAGAGGAAAGAACTCGGTGCCGTAACGTTGAAGATGTTTATCGGCTTCCTGTTCAGATCGCCCATGCGTAACCAAAAACGTTTGCCAACCCTTCAGTCCAATCCGAACGCCCTCCTTTGTGCGCGGAGCTGTGTTCTCACAAACAACCAACAAGCCACCCGGTTCCAAGAGTGCATGGCAGGATTTCAGGGCAGCAAGCCGTTCGGGTTCACGAAGGTAATGGTGGCATTGAATCGCAGTAATAACATCCGCGCTGGCAGGGGCAAGGTGCTTCTCCAGATCGCCAGTTCCCGCCGGGGGAGTGAATGTTATTCTGCCGGCTGCGGCAGATAAACGGGCACGCGATAGCTCGAGCATAGCCCCGGACGGATCAGCCAGAATGAATCGCGTGGCCGGGAAAACCGGCAGCGTCTGCTGCACCAGATGCCCCGTGCCACAGCCTGTATCAACCCAGCATCCAACTTCAGGTTTGGCCACCTTGACCAGACGGATCACCTGGGAATGTATGGTGTCGTAAAACGGAATCGTTTGCCTAACCTTGGCATCGAACTCGGAAGCCCGGTACGGCGTTGAATTATCCATAACTGGATCAGCAGCTTGCTCCTTTTGACGCGGGAGTCAATGCCGTTTCGAGGCCTGCCTTCTATCGGTCAAGCACGGTGTCGTACTCCCACTCGCTGAAGTACAGGTTGCGCCCGTCCACTTCAACCTCGCCCCTTTGGAAATCAGCCGGCTCAGAGCGGAATGATGCCTTGGCTGGAATGAACTCCCGGCCCCAATCCAGGTTCACAATCATCCGGTAACTATCCTGGTGGCCACAATAAAAGTCCGCCACCCGGGGGTCGTCAGACTTCTGAACTCCGTATGAAGCATCGGCAGGCAGCCAACCCCAGGGAGCAATGTAAATCTCTGCCCAATCATGCATGCCCCATTTGCCGGGCTTTGTCTCGAAACCGCTCTGCCATCGCGCGGGGATGCCTGCAAAACGGCACATGGTAACGAACACGGTGTTCTGAATGCCACAGTCGCCCCTTCGAGCCGCCAGGCCTTTGCGAACGAAAGATGGGATAATGCAGTACTCATCCTCAGCGTTCCAAGGGATGTTCGCGCTGACCCATCGGAAAATTGTCCGCGCATTCACCAGTGGGTTCTTCTCCTTGCCGATCAGCTTGGAAACCAGTTTGCGCAGTTCCGGAGTGAAAACAATGTGCGGCGGTCGCTCTGAAAGACAGGCGTTGTTCCAATCAGCAGGCAAGGGTTGCACCAGGGCTGGATCCAGCTTTGGATAATAGGCGTAAGACACGTAAGAGACCTCTTCTTTGAACTCAAGTGGCTGGGCGGGGTCTTCTACAATCTGCTCAAAATAAACAGATCG
This sequence comes from uncultured Verrucomicrobiota bacterium, assembly GCA_942493075.1. Taxonomy (GTDB): domain Bacteria; phylum Verrucomicrobiota; class Verrucomicrobiia; order Limisphaerales; family UBA8199; genus JBBQYD01. Next base: position 4,270,004 of record OW818681.1, read on the forward strand.
TTGCGCGCCTCCGCCGACCGGGTTGCCTTCGGTCGCATTCGGCGCCACGACCTGATGCGCGGGCGAGGTGCTGATGAGTTCCACCCTCTGTTGCTGCCGATACTCCTGTGGGAAAGGCAGCCAGACCCGCACGACAGACCCCTTTTTGATGGCCGGATGATTGGCCCCGATCGTTAGCGAGTGCACCACCTTGTGTCTCACCGGTACAATCTGGGTTTCGCCCGATTCTTCCGCTGCTTTGATAACTGCCGCCAAATGATCGGTTAGTTTCCAGGGTTCCTCGGATGGCGCGTTTCCGGCTTCCTTTCGCCGCTGACGAGCGTCTTCGGAATAAATGAAGATGTTCTGCGGTTCGCGACGGAAATAATACTTCTGACCATCAATCATCCGGAACCGGGCGCGAGTCTCGTTTGCCCAGCGTTCCACCTCGGCCTCTGTGGCATTGGGAATGGATTTTTGGACTTTCGCCAGGAGCCCTTCCGGCGTGAGCGAATACTCGTGCCTTATCCGCTGCAGGATATCTTTCATCTGCTCAGCGGCCCGAGGGTCCATTCTTGCCGGTTTCCGTGCCAGTAACACTTCAGCGTCCTTGAACTTTCCAGCATCCATAAGCCTCAGCGCTTTCTTCACCACGGGATCAGATGTGGTAAACGCTGCGGACGCCCCCGTCGGCTCAGATGTTTTGGCCGAAGCTAGTGCAAGAGTGGCGCAGCAAGTCATGATCAGGAAGAGTAGGTTTCTCATGGGATTGACTCCGTCCGGAAAAGGTTCGGATGCGACCCGAAATCAGCGGGGCTGGCAGCAGTAATCCGAACTCCGTTATGCATGTGGATGCCATTTTGCCCGCAAATGAAGCAAGCGCAAGCGGAACCCGTTCAAAACCTTTTTGACCGCCTGTCGAGCATCCAGCACAATCAGGACATGACGTCGTTCCGAGCGATCTGCCCTGCCCTGCTGATCTGGTTGTTTACCCTTGCGATCTCAGCCGCCGCTCCGGAACTTCCAAAACCCACTTCTCGTACGACGCAGAAGGTGCAAGGCTGGACTGTGAAGGTGGATGATCGGCTGCTCTCCGAGGCCCACTCGGATTTGGGAAAGCGAGCTTTGGATCTCCTTTCAGCCAAGCTGAGTGACATCACCTATGTCGCAGGGCCGGACAGGCTGGAAAAGCTCCAGCAAACCACCATCGTGCTGGACCTTACGCATGGGCAGCTTCGCTCGATGCAGTATCATCCGAGCGTGGAGTGGCTCGTTCAACACGGTTATGAAAAGGATTTGGCTCGGTGCGTGCACATTTGTGATGCAACTGATTTCGCCCGAGCCCGCCAGGTGAACGAGCAGCCATGGGTCATCCTGCACGAACTGGCTCACGCCTATCATGACCAGGTGCTGGGGTTCGATGAACCTCGTATCCTGGGAGCTTACCAGCGTTTCAAAGAACAGGGACGAGGGGAGAATGTCCTGCTCTATGATGGTTCTCGCACGCGGCATTATGGGTTGACCGATCCAAAGGAATTCTTCGCCGAATTCACTGAGGCCTATTTCGGTTTGAACGATTTTTACCCTTTTAACCGCGCCGAACTGATGGCCGCAGAGCCCGCGATCTACGGACTGATGAAAGAGTTCTGGGGACCGATCAACACCAAAGCCCCTCTACCTAAGTAATCCGGGAACACGCAAGGCGCGCTAAGATTTCCAGAGGCGTCGTGCGATCATAGCGGTCAGACACTGCATCAGAATGATCATGGCCACGCATCCGATCCATCCGGCCTGCTTCCAAAGCAAGCCTGGCATGATTGAGCCGCAAAATCCCCCGGCATAGTAGAATCCGAGATAGAGGCCGGACGCGGCTGAGCGTGCTTTGCCCGCGGCTTTGCCGACATTGAGAGATGCCGCGGATTGACAGGCGAACGCTCCTGAGGCGGCGAGTGCCAGGCCGGCAATCACTGCCGGGGTCGAGCGTGCCAAGGTGAGCATCATGCCAAAGGCCGCGACGCCCGCCGCACCCACGACCACGGTCCTCGCTCCTAATCGGTCGATCAGCTTGCCTGCGACCGGAGTTACCGCAGCACCAATCAGGTAAACCCCAAATATGGAGGCGAGCGCAGCCGGGCCAAGATTGAACGGTGCATCCGCCAGGTAAAAGTTCACGTAAGTGAAAGCACCCACCAGGCAAAACAGCACATTGAAGCCCACCCAGTAGGTGGCCAAGAGCTGTCCGTTGCGCAGGTGCGCACCGATCGAACTAAAGCTCTGACGCCAGTTTGCATGTCGGACGAAGCGCTGAGAACGAGGGAGCAAACGCCAGGTCAACAATGCTCCAGCAAAGGTTGCGACTCCCAGTAGCACCATTGCAACGCGCCAGTTCCAATGGGCAGAGACGAGCCCCGCTAGGAAACGTCCAGCAAATCCACCCACTACACCACCTGTTACATAGGTCGCCATTGTGCTCCCCACCCATTGTCTTGGACTTTCCTCACTCACGTAGGCCATGGCAACGGCAACGATCCCGGGCGTGAACAATCCCTGGAGAAACCGCCAGCCGATGAACTGCCAAAGGTTGCTGGCAGTAGCAGCCATTGCCGTTGGGATGGCCAATGCCAGCATACAAACGACGATAACCCGCTTTCGCCCAAGGCCGTCCGCCAAGGCTCCCAGGAATGGCCCCGCGAGCGCCACAGCCAGCACAGGCGCGCTCACTGTAAGACTCACCAGCAATTCAGACGCATGGAATAGCTTTCGAAATTGCGGCAGCAAAGGCTGGGTGGCATACAGGTTCAAGAAGGTCGCAAATCCGACAGTAAACAAGGCGAGGAGCACACCGGCGCGGCTGGGCGCAGAGGCCGGGGCGTCGAACCCGGGCATCCTGATCGTCCATCGAGGTTTGGCTTCAAGAGCGCTGATTCCATTCACGGGAGAAAGCCTATCGGGTGAGTTGCAAGTTATCCAATATCTTAGAGTTGCAATATTAAGACGTAGGACATATCAGTCATTTCATGGAACTGAGGCATCTGAAGTATTTCGTAGCTGTCGCGGAGGAACTCCATTTCGGAAGAGCGGCTGCACGCGTTGGCATCGCGCAACCGCCTCTCAGCCAGCAAATCAAGCGTCTTGAGGAAGAAGTCGGCGCCCGGTTGCTCCACCGGACGAAGCGCTCAGTCGAGCTCACGCCCGTGGGGAAAGTATTCCTGGGTGAGGCCCGGAAGACCTTGGCACAAGCCGAGCATGCGTTGGGCAGCGCACGCCGGGCAGCGCGGGGTGAGGTCGGCCAACTGGTGGCGGGATTCGTCAGCTCGGCCATTTTCGGGAGATTCGCTTCCGTATTTGGCGTTATGCGCTCGCGCTACCCTGATGTGGCCCTCGCCTTGCAAGACATGACGAGCGAGGAACAAGTAGAAGCGATGCGCGCAAATGAATTGGATGTGGGCCTGGTCCGCCCGCCAGTCGCTCAGGTCGAATCGATTGCGCTGCGCGTCATTGGGAGTGAACCCCTCCTGGTCGCCTTGCCTGAAAGGCATCGATTGTCTGGGCGGCGGGAGATCTCAATCGCTGCTTTGGCATCCGAACCGTTTCTGTTGGTGCCCCGTCATCTCGGTCCGGGGTATTACGACCAGGTGATCGGACTTTGTGCGCGCGCGGGGTTTGTTCCGAACATCGTCCAGGAAGCACGCACGATGCAGACGATTGTGAGCCTCGTGGCCGGAGGAATGGGAATCTCGATTGTCCCCGCATCACTGCAAAATTTTCGCCGCGAAGGCATTGCTTATCGGCTTATGAAAAAGCCAGTGCCCGAATCGGACCTGGCAGTGATGTGGCGGCGCGATACCGATTCGCCGGTCGTGCGGGCGTTCCTGGAGATCCTGTGGGAAACCGCTGGATTCAAGTCCGCCCGCCAGAGACAGACAACCCACTTACCCGCTATTGCCCCCGATAAAAGATGACATAATGATTATTATCAATGTCATCGTATGCGAGGTTCAGAGTAGTCACATCTGCCCACAGAATCGGGTACGGAATGTCACGGCCTGTTCCAACCACGTCTTCCTCTTCGGAACTGTATAGCCGGCCAGTTCTACCCTCCAATTGGACCTGCATTTCTGCTATGTAGGCGGGAGATTGTGGTAAGACTTGACCTGAAACACGATCACGAAACACCCAGTTCACTCTGGTCAGGTATCCATTGGCAACTACCAGGCTTGGAACAGGCAGCACCAAACGGGTGAGCGGATCAAGGGTGGTTTGGTAAACCATATTTGACCCTCTGTACCTTACGGTCCACGTGCCCGCCGGAGCGCCCATGCTGGAAGTTACACCAAGGGATTGATACCCCGCCCCATCCGGCTCCCGGACGTCTCCGTAGGCTGCCGGACTGCTGACCAGCCCCGACCCCGAAGGTCCGGTGAACAGCACCTCGTTGAGCGGAGGCCACGGTGCCGGGTGCTCGGCATTAAGCATCGCTGAGTAGGACTGAAAGAAGATCGGATAGGAGGTTGTCGGGACGACTGTTGTGCCGGAGATGCTGCCTCCTTCAATGAAATGTATCAGCTTGAACTCAAGTCTTTCAAATGCGCCCTCGCGCAGCCTGAAAAATTGCCGGGGCTCCTGGTCAACCGTGCGCTCATCTGTAAAGGTCAATAAACTCGTTGGCGCGTTGTAAATCCCATCCACGGCTTCCCATTGGACCAGATTCGTGGAGAGTTCGAGCGTGTAGCTCTTGCCAACTTCAACCACCGCCTGCACTTGGAAGTGCCGACCCGGCAGCAAAGTGACGTTGGTTAGCGAGGGTCCCCCTGAGGCTGGCAAATGGATGAGAACCAGGAAAAGGATGATCCCTAAAGTTTTGGCCAGGAGAATCCCGCCCCGATTGTGCCCGTTCTGACCCTTCATACACCGCATCAGAGGCCAAAAAACATATTCGCGCAAGCCTAAAATGGCTAACGTGTTCCGTTTGTTCGTCGCATTCACAAACGGGTCCAGCGGAACCGAACCGCCGCTAACCCTGAAGCAACCGTTCTACGCGCTGAACGTCTTCCGGCGCATCAACCCCGATCGAATCGTAATCCACAACAGATACCTGAATCGGAATGTCATTTTCGAGCGCGCGCAGTTGTTCAAGCTTCTCGGCATTCTCCAGAGAGGACACAGGGAATTGAACCAATCGCAGCAGGGTATCTCTCCGATAACCGTAAATGCCTAAATGCTTCAGGAACGGGAAAGATTGAAGCTGAGCGTCGGCTGGTTTGCCGGCATGATCGCGGAGAAACGGGATAGTGCGGCGCGAGAAATACAACGCCCTCCCCCCGGCGCTAACCGTTACTTTTACCACATTCGCGTTGTCATATTCAGCCAGCGCTTTGATGCGCGTTGCCGCGGTGGACATCTCCGCCTTGGACAGCAATCCGGCCACAGTATCGATGACCTGCGGATCGATCAAAGGTTCGTCCCCCTGGATATTGACCACGGCATCACAAGGCACACGGCGGGCAACCTCGGCGATGCGATCCGAGCCGCTGGGATGGTTGGCGGCGGTCATTTCAACATGGCAAAACTTGCGAGCTACCTCGGCGATACGGTCGTCATCGGTAGCCACGATCACCTCAGACAACGCTTCGGCGTTCTGGCAGCGCTCGACAACGCGCTGAATCAGAGGCTTGCCGGCAATCAAGGCCAGCGGCTTGCCCGGGAAACGAGTGGAGGCGTAGCGGGCAGGAATAATCCCAACAATTCGCATCCGCACATAAAGCCTGAGCTGAAGGAAAGAAAACAGAAAAAAAGTGAGCTGTAATCTCTCACCGAAAAGACTCAGGAGTGAGTGGTATGGGTATTGCCTGTCTGCCAGACGGGTGTTACCGTGTGGCCATGAAAACTTTCACCCTGAAAGTGCCGGATGAATTGCTGGTCTGGCTGGAATACGAAGCTAGACGTGTTGGGCAGCCGAAGTCTGCCCTCGTGAGGAGTATCCTGCAGCAACACCAACAGCACCGTCCGCAGTCGGCCTTGGACCTGACGGCGGACCTGTGCGGCTGCGTGGAGAGCGGCCTGGGAGATCTTGCCCGGAACAAGAAGCATTTGAAAGGCTTTGGTCGATGACCGCCTGGCTGGTGGACACCGGACCGCTGGTCGCATTCTTCGACCGTAGCGATGCCGACCATGAGTGGGCCAAAGATCAGTGGACAAAGGCTCCGCTGCCAATGTTGACTTGCGAAGCGGTGCTGGCCGAAGCGGCATACCTGTTGCAGAATCATGCCGGCATGGCACCAGAAAGACTGCTGGCCTTGTTTGATCGAGGCATCATCAGCGTCCCCTTCCGCCTGGAAGAGCATGCCTCATTGGTGGCGCGGCTGCTGGAACGGTATCGCGATCAAGAGATGCAACTGGCAGACGCCTGCCTAGTGCGGATGTCGGAACTCAAGCGTGATTGCCGGGTGTTCACTCTGGACAAAACGGAATTCCAGGTGTACCGGCGTTTCGAGCGCCAAGTTATTCCTCTGGTATCGCCGAAGTAGAAGCTTGGCGCTGAAATACAGTGGGAGATGGTGGGCGCTGAGGGATTCGAACCCCCGACCTACTCGGTGTAAACGAGACGCGCTAGCCGCTGCGCCAAGCGCCCAACCAGTTGCGGAACTTTAACGAGACGTACTATGGAGCAAGAACAGCCCGCGGCCAAGCCCAAAGGAGCACGGATTCTTTAGAATCCTGACGAAACTCCAAATTCGTACCAAGAGTTCGTCAGGCGGAAGTGACTCCCGAGCATTCCCGGTCTGGAATAATAGCCACTCTGCAAAGCCGGAACCATGGTTCCTGTATAATACACGTATCCGACCCGATGTGAATCCAACCAACTCCCATCCACGCGTCCGTAAAAGAGGATGAGTATTGCTTCCTTGTTCGTGCGGGCGTCCACTGCTGATCGGCCCACCCACGAACCTACATTACTATACTCGCTGCTTAGCCTTGCTCGGTTGCGTACGATCTCCGCTGCCATCGCCTCGTATTCCTGAAGCCATCGCGTCAGGCTGTTGGTAGCCTCACGTTTCTTTTTATGTCAACCCTGTTATTTCGGGTTTGCGCTGCAGCGGCGCAAACCCGAAATAACAGGGACTTCTTTTGTGGGTTCTTTGGGGCTACCAACAGTACTGAGGTGGAATGGAAATCGTTGGTAACCGCCGGCCGCAGTGATACAGAAATGCTCTTAACAGAGTACAGAATTCCCCCTTCCCCAAAAGGTAGGCATGGCTCCTTCGGCCTCGGAGAAATGGGTCAATGCCCCTGCCGCAACCGGAGCTTCTCACCGCACGACGCACAGCGCCTTCCTTTGAAAAATCTTGGCGTCTTCGAGTCTTTGCGTGATTACATTCCATCCTCCCCCGCGCTCTCCGCGCCGCCGCGTGAGGTCACGCGGCCTGCAAGAGCCGGGACGGCTTTTCTACTTTGCTCCGCGTGCACTCCGATGGGGTCAATCGCAGAGGGTAATCCGGTCTTCGGGGTCGAGCCGCACTGGTGGATCAGTCGGCTTAACCGCAAACCGGCGTGCGCCCAAGTAGCATAGGCCGCTGAGCAGCATTAACAACGTTAAGCCCAGCGCGTGACGTGGCCCGGACCGATATACCAATGGAGGCGCCCCCCACGAGATGAGCGCGAAGACGAAAACGTGGCTGAACCCCTGGAGCGAGGAGGCCAACCCGCGGCGCTGCGGAACGAGGTCGAGGCTCTTCACAGTAAGCACCGGCATGACGAGGGCGATGCCAAATGTGTAGATGCTCAGCGGCATCACGGCCCACGGGATGCGCGGAGCCAGGAACAAGTTTACCGCCAGGTTGATTGCAGAGCCGAGTCCCATGAAACCAAACCCGAGGGCAATCATCCGGCCCGGGGCGACGCGCCCTGCCATTCGGCCGCTAACGGCGGAGCCAATGATCAATCCAGAGACGATGGGCACGAAGAGCCAGCCGAACTGGGTTTCCGAAAGGTGCAGGATGTTAATCGCCACGTCCGGTGCGGTGGCCACGTACAAAAGGAAACCGCCAGCGCCAAGAGCCATGGACAAGCACATCAGCAGGAATGCGGGCATTCGAATCGTGCTCAGATAGGCTTTGTAAAGAGTACCTGGATGAAACGGTTGCCTTGCTTCCTTGGGTAAACTCTCGGGCAAACCGAATCGGCAGGCGAACCAGAGGGCGATGCCCAGAAAGGTTAAGAAGGTAAACGGCCCACGCCACCCGAACCAGACATGCAACCAACCGCCCAGGATGGGTGCCACCACCGGGGCCACGCCGCTGAGCATGGCCGATTGAGCCATGAGTCTATGCGCCTGCACTCCATCACACAGATCCCGGATGACAGCGCGGCTGACAATCATTCCTGCTCCTGCCGCCATTCCCTGTAAGAAACGCAGCACCAGAAGCGAACTAAAACTCGGGGCGAACACACAGGCCAGGGCGGTGACCGTGTAGGCTGCGAGCGAGGTGAGGATTACACGACGCCGGCCGAACGAATCGGATAGTGCGCCATGGAACAGGTTCATGCCGGCCAGTGACATCAAATAGACACTCAGCGTAGCCTGCATCTGGATCTCGGTTACGCCGTAGTGCGCTGCCAGGGCGGGAAACGAAGGGAAATAGGTATCCGTCGAGAAAGGGCCCAAAGCAGAAAGCGCCCCCACCACAAACGCGAGTTTGAGGGGGTGGCTCAGTCGGGAAGGCGCGGATGTGCTGGTTTCAGACATGAGAGAACAACCTCTGTGCATTCATGTTTGGCACAAAGCCCGTTCCATGGCGAGTAAAAGCCGAACCGTTTTTACATTGCCCGGAGTTAATTCGTCGTTAGGGTATCTGCCATGCGCGTAAGCATACTCTGTCATTACCCCCTTGGTTTACACCTCTCATTGCCACGATCTGTCAGGACACTAATCCTTCAGTTCCTGGCGGTGGCTGCTGTCTTCGCGACCGTTTCTCCTGCGTTTAGCGCAGCGCTCGAAGCCACTCAACTCAAATGCGAATACCGGTCGAACCCATTGGGAATTGAAACGCAGCAACCAAGGTTCAGTTGGGTGCTGGAGTCCGCGATTCGCGCGCAACTCCAGAGCGCCTGCCAGATACTCGCAGCCACCGCACCAGCCAAATTAGCCCATGGAAAAGCCGACCTCTGGGATAGCGGCAAGATGAGCTCATCCGAATCCCTGAATGTCGTTTACGGGGGGAAACCACTTCAAACGGGCCACCGGGTTTACTGGAAGGTGCGCGTCTGGGATCGGGACGGGAAAGCTTCCGACTACAGTGAACCGGCATGGTTCGAGATGGCTCTGCTCAATCCGGGTGATTGGCAGGCCCAATGGATTACCGGCGAATCACAATGGCCGATCCCGGAGGCGGAGGCATTCAATGATCATCCCTCACCCTTGTTCCGAAAGGAGTTCAACCTGGACAAACCGATCGCACGTGCTCGCGCTTACGTGACGGGCCTGGGGTACTATGAACTGCGGTTGAACGGCGAGCGCGTGGGAGACCAGATGCTTGATCCTGGTTGGACGACTTTCTCGAAACGCGTCCTTTATTCCACTTACGATGTTACCAAACAACTTCAGAAAGGTGGAAATGCCGTGGGCCTAATGCTCGGCAACGGCTGGTACAATCCCCTGCCCTTGCCGATGTGGGGCCACCTGATGATCGGAAGCCATCTTACAACTGGCAAACCCTGCGCCATCGTGCAAATGAACGTTGAGTTCGAGGACGGCACGACCCAGATAATCACCACAGACAATTCCTGGCGCACCAGCGAAGGCCCGATCCTGCGCAACAGCGTCTATCTCGGGGAACTTTACGACGCGCGCCGGGAGCAACCGGGTTGGGATCACACCGGTTTTGACGACGCGCAATGGGCTGCCGCGAAGGTCGTCGGTGAATCCAACCTCGGCAAGTTGCATGCACAGTCTGCGCCGCCGATCCGGATCACGCGCACTTTCAAGCCGGTTAAGTTAACCGAACCCAAGCCGGGCGTGTTCATTTTTGACTTTGGGCAGAACTTTTCAGGCTGGTGTCGTCTGACTGTGCAAGGTCCTGCGGGCACGCGAGTGCGCATGCGTTCGGGCGAACTGCTCTACCCCGACGGCACACTCAATGGCATGACGGCGGTTTACGGTCAGGTCAAGGGTGGCGGCCCGCACTATCGGTATCCCGGCACAGGCAAACCTGAAACCGCATTCCAACTGGATGAGTATGTTCTAAGCGGACGCGGGCTGGAAGTTTATGCACCTCGATTCACGTTCCATGGGTTCCGCTACGTGGAGGTCACCGGTTTTTCCGGTCGGCCGACCGTTGCCAGCCTGGAAGGATTGGCTCTGAACTCAGATGTTCAAACGGCGGGCAACTTTGAATGCTCAAACGAGCTGTTTAACCGGATTCAGAAGACCGTTCGCAATACTTTGCTGGCTAACCTATTCAGCGTCCAATCCGATTGTCCACATCGCGAAAAGCTCGCCTATGGTGGGGACATCTCCGTATCGAGTGAGATGGCCATGTTCAACTTCGACATGTCCCGCTTTTACGCCAAGGCTGTTGAGGATCTGGCCGACGCTGCGCGCCCTTACGGCGCGTTCACGGAGACGGCGCCATTCGTGGGCATCAGTGATCAGAGCCTCGGGGACGCATCTAAACCGCTGGACATCGGCCCCCAATCCGGCCCAATCGATTACGGTTTGGGGCATCCGTTGCTGAGCTGGCAGGTTCATCAGTACTACGGAGATCGCCGTCTGGTGGAAGAGCAATATGAGGCGACAAAGCGATGGGTGGACTTGCTGCGCTCCAAATCCAAGGATCATCTGTTCGACAACGGCATCAGCGACCACGAAGGGCTCACCCCAAAACCCCGAGCCCTGACGGGCACCGCAGCTTATTATCAAAACGTAAAGCTCCTGGCTCAACTGGCACGCACACTTGGGAAAACCGAGGATGCGCGTGAAGCTGAGGCTCTGGCCGAAAACATTCGAACCGCATTCAACGGCAAGTTTCTGAAGCCCGGAACTGGCCGCTATGATTCTGGAGCGCAGGTGTGTCAGGCGTTCGCATTGTATTTCGATCTCGTCCCGGAAAACGAGAAACAGAACGCCCTGGATGTGCTGGTCAAAGACATCATGGACACGCACAAAGGTCACCTGAGCACGGGCATCTATGGGACAAAGTACATGCTGAACGCGCTCACAGAGTGCCAGCGTTCGGATGTGGCCTACACCATTGCGAATCAAAAGACGTTTCCTGGCTGGGGGCACATGCTCGAAGGTGGCGCGACAACGCTTTGGGAGCATTGGGAGTTCAGCGACAACACGTATTCGCACAATCATCCCATGTTCGGCACCGTCAGCGAATGGTTCTTCAAGGCGCTGGGCGGAATCCAGCCTGCCAATGATGCTGTGGGCTTTAATCAGATCATCATCGCGCCCACCACCCCTGGCCACCTGGAGTGGGCGCGCGCCAGTTACGACTCGGTGCGAGGCAGGATCGAGAGTTCTTGGCGGCGCGAAGGAGATCGTTTCGAGCTGGATGTTCGCATCCCGGTCGGTGCCACGGCAAAGGTTGTGTTACCTGCCGTTACCGAGAACTCGATCATTAGCGAGAGCGGAAAATCCGTTACCAAGGCAAAGGGCGTGACCCGACTGGGAACAGAGAATGGCCGAGTGATGTTCGAAGTCGCGTCCGGCGAGTATCACTTTACGGTTCGGGAAAGATAAGGAACCGAGTTCGAGGCAGGGACGCGGGTTGCCCCGCGCCCCTCACAGGTCCAAGGGGGCGGTTTACCCGCGGCGGGCTCTTCGGGTATAGCTCACCCACTTTTAACCACACCCTGCGCATGGGCGCATGGGCGCACAAAGGGTTGCATTTGCTCAGCGGGTATGAAAGCTTGTCGCCACTACAGATTACCTGCGAAACAATGCGCGGACCGGGATTAGGTGAGGTCAGCTTGGGAGCGGCTGCTGGGGCGGCAACGGGCGCCATTGGCGGGCTATTTGGCATCGGTTTTTTACCATCGATCCAGTTTGGCGACCCCTCTTTGCTAATCGCCACGCCCACGCTCAACCTGGTCTGTTTCGGCATCTGTGGAGGCCTGGGCTGGTTGCTTGGCGGACAACTGGGACCTCGCTTGGAAACGCGATTCTCATCTGCACGGGCAGAAATCGCAGGTGGAATCGTTGGAGGCCTGCTACCTGTTGTGCTGGTTGCTTTGTGGGGTTGGCGCATGGCCAACTGATGCCCTCATGGTGGTACGGCTGGCGACAGGCCGATGTTCAAGTCAAAAGGCGGCAGACCGTTTGGTCCACCGCCCTGTTCGAAAAGTTGGGATGTGAGTTGGGTTAACCCACTGACATCGTGAGCAGGAATTCGATATTGCTGCCTGTTTTCTTGAGCTTGTTGAGTACGAGTTCCATAGACTCGACTGGCGGCACGCCAGTCAGAGCACGGCGCAGGATTACCACCTTGTTATATTCATCCGGGTGGTAGAGCAACTCTTCCTTGCGCGTACCAGACCGCTCGATGTTGATCGAGGGGAATATGCGGCGATCCACCAGCGCGCGATCCAAGTGCACTTCCATATTGCCGGTGCCCTTGAACTCTTCAAAGATGACTTCATCCATGCGCGATCCGGTGTCCACGAGCGCGGTAGCGATGATCGTGAGAGATCCGCCTTCTTCAATGTTGCGCGCTGCGCCGAAGAACCGTTTGGGCTTATGGAGCGCATTGGCGTCCACGCCGCCGGACAGGATCTTTCCAGAGTGAGGCTGCACGGTATTGTAAGCGCGCGCGAGACGGGTGATGGAGTCCAGCAGGATCACCACATCGCGCTTGTGCTCGATCATCCGCTTGGCTTTTTCAATCACCATTTCGGCGACCTGAACATGCCGCTCAGGTGGTTCATCGAACGTGGAACTAATGACCTCCGCCCCGCGGCAGGTGCGCTCCATGTCGGTAACTTCCTCAGGGCGCTCGTCGATTAGCAGGATGAACAGGTAGGCTTCCGGGTTATTCTTGAGAATGGCATTGGCCAGCTTCTGCATCAGCACAGTTTTGCCTGTGCGAGGCGGAGCAACGATCAACCCGCGGGTGCCTTTGCCTATGGGGCACACCAAATCCAGGACCCTGGTGGAAAGCTCGTCTGAAGCGGTTTCAAGAATGAACCGCTTATTGGGAAATAGCGGAGTCAGGTTGTCGAAATGAGTCTTGTCCTTAGCCTTATCTGGATCTTCCTGATCAACGGCTTCGACCTTGAGCAATGCAAAGAATCGCTCTTTGTCCTTTGGAGGACGGATCTGGCCGGCAATCAGGTTACCTGTTTGCAGGTCGAAGCGACGGATTTGCGAGGGCGAGACGTAGATGTCCTCCGGACACGGCAGGTAATTAAAGCTCTGGGAACGCAGGAAACCGAAACCTTCCGGGAGAACTTCGAGCACCCCTTCGGAGAAAAGCACGCCGGCTCGCTCGGCGTTCTTCTGCAAGATGTGGAAAATGACTTCATGCTTGCGCATCGTGCCAAAGTTTTCCACGCCCAGTTCACGTGCCATCTGGTTCAGGTCGCCCATGGACATCGCCTGGAGCTTGGCGATGTTCAACGATGCCGCGATTCGGTCTTTGTCAGTGCCACCACCGCGTTGAGGCCGGTTCTTCTCGTCGTCGCGGGTCTTTTCCCGGTCACGGGATTTGTCGATGTTCCGCGGCTCAGGCTTCTCTTCGAAGCGGGTCTCGACGGGTGTGGTGGGAGGACGCAAATCTTCTGAAGACTCAGGCATGGGCCTGGCCGCAGGCGCAGGCGCTTGGGGAGGCGCGGAAGCGGCTGATGGGGCCGGAGCGGCAGCAACCGGCGCCATGGCAGGAGCAGGGGCTGTTTTAGCCGCCCTCTCCGCCGGAGCTTTCGGTGCTTTGGTTTTGGCCTTCTTGATGGCTCTTGGCATAAATAAAACTAGTTAATTAAAAAAGTACAGCGGGTGGGGTGGTGTGTTTTGCCAACCTACACTAAATCCGGAAGGCAACCGTCCAAAAGCAGACAAGCATTGGAGAGACTACCAACCGGGAGCGCTGCAAGGGTTAATCGAACCCTTCAATACGGCAAGGGAAATCTTGCAGTAAGTTCGCGCACACGTTGACGCACTTTAGCAAGCGTGTCAAGGTTCTTAATGTCCATCAGAGCCTCGCTTATCATGTCGGCAATTGCCGCCATTTCGGCCTCTTTCATGCCTCGGGTGGTCACAGCCGGAGTTCCAAGCCGAATCCCGCTGGCTTGGAAGGGTGACCGGGTTTCGAACGGGATAGTGTTCTTGTTAACGGTGATAGCCGCCTCATCCAGAGCGTTTTGGCAATCCTTGCCGGTAAACCCGCGGGCACCGACATCCACGAGCATCAAATGATTCTCCGTGCCGCCGCTGACCAGCCGAAATCCATTGCGTTTCATGCCATCGGCCAAGGCCTTGGCATTGCGTACGATTTGTTCCTGGTATGCACGGAAGGCAGGCTGCAACGCTTCCTGGAAACAAACTGCTTTCCCTGCAATGACATGCATCAACGGCCCCCCTTGAATTCCGGGGAAAACCTGGGAATCGATTTCCTTCGCGTATTTTTCGCCGCACAGGATCAAACCACCACGAGGTCCGCGCAAAGTCTTATGCGTGGTTGTGGTAACAAAATCTGCATGCGGTACGGGGCTGGGATGCAAACCGGTAGCGACCAAACCAGCAATGTGGGCGATATCTGCCAGGAGCAGAGCACCAACCTCTTTGGCGATCTTCCCCATGGATTCAAAATCGATTATTCTGGGATAGGCGCTTGCGCCGACCGTGATCATTTTCGGCTTATGCTCACGAGCCAGTTTTGCCAACTGATCGTAATCAATGCGCTCATCCTGCGGGCTTACGCCATAATGGATAATTTCAAAAAACTTCCCGCTGAAATTTGCCCGATTCCCATGGGTCAGGTGTCCGCCATGGCTCAGATCCATCGTGAGCATCTTATCCCCAGGTTTGAGCATGGCGAAATAAACGGCCATGTTCGCTCCACTGCCCGAATGGGGCTGCACATTGGCATGCTCAGCCTTAAAAAGGGTCTTGGCGCGATCAATCGCAAGTTGCTCCACCACATCAACATTCTCACAGCCGCCATACCAACGTTTCTTTGGATAGCCCTCGGCGTACTTGTTGGTCAGGACGGAGCCTTGGGCTTCCATAACCGCGGGGCTTGTGAAATTCTCGCTGGCAATCAGCTCGATATTCTCCTGCTGCCGCTGCGTTTCGCTGTCGATCAGCGTCGCAATCTCAGGGTCCACTACGCGCAAAGCCAAGTTACTGTGAGTCATTGGTTTCTCCATTTTATTAACACGTCGCTCGTGTCGCCCTCCGTCGAACGGAGTGTTCATGAATGCGTCAACAATCTGCACCGCATCCGCGGGCGAAGTTCTGTTGCCGGCTAAGCACAAAACGTTTGCATTATTGTGCCGGCGTGAAAGCGAAGCGGTTTGAACGTCATCGACAAGCGCAGCACGTGCCCCTGGCACCTTATTGGCTGCGATGCTCATCCCAATGCCCGTCGTGCAGACCAGGATTCCTAACTCAGCCCGGTCTTGAGCCACGCTCTCCGCCACCGCTCGTGCGAAATCGGGATAATCAGAAGGATCTTTGGAGTGAACGCCTAAATCGGTGTAGCTGATTCCCTGTTTCGCCAGGTGTTTACAAATAGCCTGTTTGAGATCGAAACCGCCGTGATCCGCACCGATCACGACCGTACCGAGCTTGGCACCCATGAGTGGGTGCTGCTGCTCCAGGAACTTCTGAATAGAGGCGATACCCTGCTCGATTTGGTCGCGGCAGGTGGTGTAGATCTCCAGCGAACCCCCAATAGGGTCGCTGATGTCTTTCTCATAGACATCCAAGGTCTCGTCAAATTCCCGCAGGAGGAAGGTCTTCTCAGCGGTCTGCGGATAGAGCATCATCACAGTCTCAATGTGACTGTGTGTCATGCCGAAGATGTAATCGGCCTGATCGACCAGTTGGCAGGTCAGCATACGGCTACGCTGGCCTGAAATATCGATGCCGAGCTCGCGCGCGGCAAGCACCGCGTTGATGCTCGGCGGCTGCCCATCCACAGCGCCTAGCCCGGCGGAAATCACCCGGTAATCCCCCCGCCCTTTCGTGGCGGCACGAAAAAGGCCCTCCGCCATGGGGCTTCGGCAAACATTACCAGTGCAAACAAAGAGGATGGTCTTCATTGAAGCGCAGTGAACAACTTGATTTTATCCGGGGAAAACGTCAATTGTGAAAATCAGGCCGGGCATGGCGCACGACCGCTAAACCTTTCAAGACATCCAAGGCGCGGGCCAGAGATGGGTCGCGCACTACGGGCTTCTCAGGCTCATTGCTGCCCAATGTATCGGGGTCAAAGCCTTCGCGCCGCTCGCGCACCAAATCCGCTTCGCTGATACGGAAGCGGCGTGACCGGTTCGTGCTGGAGAGCGAGTTGGTCCCGCCCAACTCCAGAATCGGAGCCGCAGCAAACGCATCGGCATAGAACAACCGTTCCGTTTCAGGGTGAACAGAAACCTGGATGTCAGGCTTCAGCCCACCAATGGGCAGTTCGGCACCGTCCCCGAGTTTAATGGGCGCGCGGGCGATGAGCAGAGTCTCGCCAGTGCTCAGTTTAAACTCCTGATATATGGCGGCCTGCCCGAGCGTCGGCGTACCAACGATGATGCCGAGGCCAGTTGACCGAAAAACCGCAGCCAATGCTTCCGCCGCTCCGGCGGTTTCTCCATTCACGAGAAGCGCAACCGGAAAATTGTAGGAATTGGTCTTGGGCGTAGAACTCTTGAGCCCTTGCCCCCAGTTCATGAGCGGCCTTTCCTTGCTGAGAAATAAATCAGCCGATCCGGCAGCAGCAGGATAGTGCTGGCCTTTGGCGTAACGCAGGTCGATCACCAGGCCCTGAAGCTTGTTGGTTGAGAGCAACCGGTCACAGGCACCGCGTAATTCCGTGGCAAACGTGGAGCCGATCTGCTGGGCACGCACATAACCGATCTCACCATCGTGCAGGGCTGTGCGGCTGATTGCGGGAACGGGGGCGGCGTTGGTCTCAGGCAGACCGGCCCAGCGAACCCGGGGAGAAAGGGCACCCACCAGGCCGTCCAGGGCAGCACGGTTCAATTCGGCGGCTCCCATCCCGGGCAGGTTGGTGCGGATCAACCCCAAGGCCTCCGCCAGAACGTTATTCGAGGCCTGACCCAATGCCTGGCCCTGCCCTGCTGCAAAAAGCAAACCGGCGAGGACGAACGGTAATGATGTTTTCCAGATGGCCAACATGGCGCGTTAACTTGCGCGATTCAGCAGGTAAAGTAAAGGAGCGGGTTCAGCTCAAAGTCCCTGCATGGTCGAGGATCGTGAAACAGCTTTACGGCCTGTGTTCTTACTTTAGCGCTTTGGAGGCGATGTCCCTGCGATACTGCGCGCCTTCAAACCGGATTTGTTGCACCGCCTCATAGGCGGTGACTCGCGCTTCCGGCAGATCTTTGCCCCATGCCGTTACACCAAGCACCCGGCCGCCATTTGTAACTATGGAGCGTTCCCGAACTGCGGTGCCAGCATGGAAAACCTTGGTTCGAGCGAGACGTGCAACCGCTTCTAAACCAGTGATGGGCTTGCCTTTCGCATAATCTCCGGGGTAACCGCCTGATGCCATCACCACACAGATCGAACTGCTGCTCGACCAGCGCAGTTTCATCTCCCCGAGGCGGCCAGTGACACTCGCTTCAAGCACATCCACCAGGTCGTTTTCCAGGCGAGTGAGATAAACCTGGGTCTCGGGATCTCCGAAACGCGCATTAAACTCAAGGACCTTGGGCCCTTTTGCAGTCAACATGATCCCGGGATAGAGAATCCCTCGATAATCAATTCCTTCGGCGGCACATCCTTTCAGCCATGGTTCGAGGATCAGTTTGCCGGTTTGCTCCAGCTCCGCAGCATCGAGATAGGGGGTGGGTGAATAGGTGCCCATCCCGCCGGTGTTCAGCCCAAGATCGGAATCCAAGGCACGCTTGTGGTCCTGGGACGTTGGAAATAACAGAGCGGTCCTGCCATCGCAGATCGCGTGAAGCGATATCTCAGGCCCTTCCAATAACTCCTGAATGACGATCCTGGCGCCCGCAACACCAAAGGCGCCGCGTACAAGGATTTCATCGATTGCCTCGTCAGCCTGCCTCATCTCATAGCAGATCAACACACCCTTTCCCAGCGCCAACCCGTCGGCTTTCACAGCACAGCGACCGCCGAGTTTCTGAGCGAATGCCCTGGCCTTTTCCGCGTCTTCAAAAACACCCGATTCGGCTGTGGGTATGCCGTATTTTTCCATGAAACCCTGGGCGAAAGCTTTGGAAGATTCAAAACGCGCTGCTGACTTATTTGGACCCCAGATCGCAAATCCATGACGCTGAAACAAATCGACTATTCCAAGAGCCAGCGGGTTATCGGGTCCAACCACAGTCAAATCTGGCCGCTGCGCCTGCGCGAACTCCAGCAGGCGCGGCAGATCCTCCGCTCCAATCTGAACGCATTCAACAGGGCGATCATTGGCAGCCAAATGCTCCAGGCCAATGCCAGCATTGCCGGGCGCGCACCACATCTGAGTTGTGCGGCGAGAAGCTGCCAGCTTCCAAACAAGCGCGTGTTCCCGACCGCCTGAGCCTATGACCAGAATTTTCACCCGGGAATTGAAGCAGGATTTGTCATGAGCGCAAGCCTAGCCGAGTGTGGTTCGGCCCTATTCTTACAACCGGCGACAACACCACATGGCGCTGCGTCCTGGCACCCGCCCTGTCGTAGCCTCCAACCATGACCGAAAAATCACCGGACGGGGCTGTTCCCGCCGTCCACAACCTCAACGTAAAAACCACATTCCCCATGCGAAATTCCACTCCCTATCTCAAAATGCGCGTTCTGGGTGCCATCGACATGGCCCCGGGCGACACCATCGTCGCCCGCATCCGGGCTGTCAGCCAGATGACCTTTACCGATGAGGATGGCCACCCACGCCAGTTCACCTGGCGCACCATCCAGACCTGGTACTCCCGCTACCAGAAGCACGGAGTCACCGTCATGGAGAACAAGCCCCGTTCCGACAAAGGCAAGATCCGCAAGGTCTCTCTGGAACGTGTTCAGGAGGCCGTCGATGCCTCGCTGCCCAAAATCCGTGGCACTCCCAAGCTCTCCGTCCTCTACCGTCTGTGCATCGAACTGGGCTTGCTCACCCGTTCCCAGATCGCTCCCACAACAACGCCATCGACTTCTTTGTCCAGGTAATCGGTTTATCCTTCCACGACGCGATGCGGCAGATCTCAGACGCTTGATGCGCCAAACCAACCCCGGGCGTCGCAGCCGTACGACCTCAACCGCGAACAAAACCGCGCTCCGGCCGGGCTGCGACGCCAACCCGGCCAAATCACCGCCATCCTCGACGTCAGACCCCTGACGTACGACAAGATCGCGGGAAAAACTCCTTGCACCTGAAACCCAAGCTCAAACGGCCAACCGTGTCGTAAGGCTACGACCAGTCCATGGCTATTCGGTTACAAAACACGATGTCAGCGCGGCTATTTTGGAAAAACCCTGCGACGACAAAAAGGCCAAAACTACGATAGGAAAAAAGTTCGTAACACGGATGGACGGGGATATCAGAGCCTCGGCAACAAACCCATTGCGGTCACTCCAGGCCAGGCAATCCGCTTGAAGGTGGTCGCTAAAGGCAACCGTTTCGCAGTATTCCTGGGCTCTTCCAGCCAACCCGTTCACGAGTTTACAGACAGCACCTACCCCGGCGGGACGATTGGCATCCGTGAATACGGAGCCAATCAGTTTGCCGCGGACAATGTGGCCGCCCAACCAGCAACAGTCGTTCGATGGAGATAACCCGAAGAGGAGGGCTGAAGGCAAAAAGCCGTTTGCCAGCGGTTCATGGCAGGCGCAGCTTGTTCTGCAATTCTGCGGCCTCCTTCTTGCGGATGTTGTCGAGCATGGTCCGCTGGCTGGAGTCGATCATCGGGAGAGTTCTGAAGGCTTCGTCGATCTTTGTTGTGATCCCTTTCACAGCGTCAACGTAGGGCCGGGCCTTGTCGATGCGCCGAGTGGCAGCGTGTGTTTCATCAAAGGCGTCGTTGTCCACTCCGAAAAAAAGCGCCCGGCCAAGCCCCTCGATTCGTTCGATGTCAGCCAGGATGGCGGTGAGAGCATCTTGAAGTTCTTTTTTCATGCGCGGAGTCGCTTCGGCGGGAGTAGCTGTGAGTTGTTTTTGCCTCGCGCGCAAAGCCGCTGCCAGTCCCGCCTCCAAATTATCCGGGCGGATATTGAATTTGTCTCCAAGGAGAACCGTCTGGCCGTTTACCCTGAAGATGCCATTCTGCAGCACGCCATTGGCCAGCGCAGCGTCCCAAACCAAGGTTTTCCTCGTATCCAGCGTGAATAGGCGCACACCGCTGGCGCGGCTCTCACCGTCCCATTTCAGATCAGCACCCAGGTTAAGGTTGCTCCAACGCACAGTGCAGGAACATGGCTTGCCAACCAATCCGAGTTCGGCTCTCAACTCCTCGGTGGAACGAAAGCGCGCTGGTTCGGCAGGAGGTTCGGGAACCACCTCACCGCGCCGGTTGATCGTAATCAAAGTGCCGTCCGGTCGCCTTACAGCGGCATTACCGTCACTAAATTTGTATGCTCTCGCATAGGCCGGCTCGATCACAAGCTGGCCTTTTTCATCGAGGTAGCCCCATTTCCCATCCAGTTGCACCGCCGCAAGGCCTTCGGAAAACTCATCGGCTCGCTCGAATCGCGGATTCACCAGCACGCGGCCAGAGAGATCAACGAAACCGATTTTCTCATCAAGTGAGAAATTCGCAAATCCCTCTGAAAAGCGTCCGACTTCATCGTAGATTGCGTGTATAACGAACTGGCCGGTGGCTCCGTCGACGAACCCCCAGCGATCATCTTTCTGTGCTGGCACCCGGCCTTGCGCACCATTGCCAATGCGGTTACCGAGGCTTTGAAAGTGAAAAGGCGTCAACAGTTTGGCGTCGCGATCCGCCAGCGCCCAGCCAGAACCATCGGAGACGGCCAATCGATCGGCCTCAAGCCGTTTGACCAGTTCGTAGCGGATCGGCAGCAGCTCCCGTCCGGTCCTGTCGATAATTCCGAACATGCCGTTGGTGCTCACAACGGCGAGTGTCACGTTCTCCTCGAAATCCTCGGCAGTGTCGAATTTTGCCGGTATTGCCCACCGGCCCTCGCGATCGATGTAGCCGTACCGTTCTTCGACCTGCACAACAGCCAGTCCATTGGCCGCGAACTTTCTCGCTTCGGTGAATACGAAGGGACCGCGCTGGGGAATAACGACGATCCCAGTGTCATCGACGTAGCCGAACTTGTTGCCTAGCCTTACTGGCGTGAGGCCATGGGCGGAAAAGCCCAACTCATCGAACAAAACATACGCCGGCTTCTGACTGTTGCCGGGCAGTCGGTACAGATGCATCTCGGCGCGACCAAGTGAGACCGCTACGAATAACGCAGCGGAGAGGATGAATTTGAACATTCCTGGGATTGGGGTCATTTCGCTGTGTGTTGTTCCTGGGAGCACTGGATCTGAGAGCATTTATATGGCTAGTTTGACCTACGTAGAGCCGACTGGCAAGGATCTGAATTACGCAAGTCAGCCGGCTCCAAAATGATTTTGATTTTGAACCGCTTATGACTTACGCTAATCCTATGTATTCGCGGGTCATGTTGTCATGGTTGCTCACAGCGTTTTTGTTTTGTTGCCCGTTTAGGGGGGCGGCAGTGCCGGCGCTAAGTTCTGATGTGAATGACGTGGTGGTTCCGAACGGGAGTGTGAATGGAACGGCGGCCACGTTTTCAGTGGCGGCAACGGGGGTAGGCACCCTGGGCTATCAATGGCATCGGGTGGAGGCGCATTACAGCGTTTCGCCGCGGAAATTTCTTGGTAGTTACACGAATGTGATCGCCGGTCAGACCGGGACGGAATTGACGGTGACGGAATGGCAGCCGACGATTTCGCGGACGTTGTCGATTTACTATTCTTTCGCGGTGAGGGTGACTGACTCGACGGGAAGCGTGTTCAGCCGGGGAGGGAGCGTGACGGTGGCACCGCCGGATTTCGCGCCGTCGATTTACAATGATTTGCAGCCGGCATACATGGCAAATGAGGATCAGTCGCTGACATTTGATTTCGGGGTAGCGGCGTATCCAATGAATATTTTCTGGTATCGCAACGGCGCGTTGATGCCGGCGTTGACGAACAGTTACATGACGATCACAGCGGCAAGCCTGGCTGACGCGGGGCAGTGGTGGGCGGTGTGCAGCAACGCGTTGGGCTCGGTGACCAGCCGGGTTGCAGCGGTGACCGTGTTGCCTGCCATCCAATTTGGCCCATCGCAACTGGGAGGTGTGACGATCGACTTGGATCATCTTGTCAAGACGAACTGGAACCTCCCGACGGCGGGGGATTTGGCGGGGAAGGATTTGCAGTTGGCGATCACGGGCGGGCAGGCGCCGTTTGTGACGGCGGGGGCGTGGACGTTGAAATTGGCGGCGAATGGAACGTACACGGTCGAAGCGGGCGTGATGCCGGCGGCGGCGGGCCAGTGGACGCGGCAGGAGGTGATGCAGGGAATGGCGGAACTAAAGCTGTCCGGCTTCTACACGGATGGAACGGCGGGGACATTGACCTTGCTGGAGAATCGTTATTTTGAGTTGAGCAAGCAAGGAGTGGTGGCTAACCAGCATGGGAATTGGTCTCTCGCGGGGTTTGAGCCGGCTTACACGGATTTGCCGAAGGGAACAACATTTTCGGTGGTGGCGGTGGCGTCGGGAGATTTCACATTCTCATATCAGTGGCTGAAGGATGGGGTGCTGTTGCAAGGGAAGACGGAGACGCATTTGGTGATTGATCCGGCGGCCGTGGAAGACAGCGGGGTTTACACGTGCGTGGTGACGAGATCGGACGGGAGGACACGGACTTCACCGCAGGGAATCCTGACGGTGGTTGGAGGCGCGAGCCCGGAGATCGCGTTTGAGTATTCGGCGGGGGCTCTTTCCTTGAGTTGGCCGGCAGGGGCGCGGTTGGAGTCAAAAGCTGCTTTGTCGGACGATTGGAGTCCGGTGGAGGCGGAATCGCCGATCGTGATTCCAACGACCGGCTCAGGGCGTTTTTATCGTTGGGTGAAGCCGTAGAGCTTTTGTAAACGAAAAGGATTGCAGCGAGTATGACTTCCCCAGTGCGACCGCCCTCACCGCCTAAATGCGCTGGCAGTTCCAACCGCGAGAGAAGATTTGCGGGTTGAGTTTCCACCGCAATTCGGGTGTCGTTACGTCATGAGTCGCCGCGGCCCGCCCGGCGACCGATGAGTTTTCAATTGACCGCGCCCCGGGATGGGAAATGATGTCAGTTGATTGGATTCTATATCAATGAACTCGACCATTAACAACCTGAAGGAAGCGTTTGCCGGTGAAAGCCAGGCGAGCCAAAAGTACCTTGCGTTCGCCAAAAAGGCCGAAAAAGATGGCTTCCCGAACATCGCCAAACTGTTTCAGACCGCCGCCGAGGCGGAGCGCATTCATGCCGAGGGTCATTTTGCCTCCCTGGAAGGCATTGGCTCCACGATCGACAACCTGCAAGCGGCCATCGACGGTGAGACCCACGAATACACCGAAATGTATCCGCCCATGCTGCAGCAGGCCGAAACGGACGGCCACAAGGCCAAACGGATGTTCGCCTATGCGGTGAAGGCCGAGGCGGTCCACGCAGAACTGTATAAGATGGCGTTGGAGGCCGCCAAAAACGGCAAAGACCTTGCCACCGACAAGATCTACCTCTGTCCCGTGTGCGGGCACATCGAGATCGGCAACCCGCCGGAGCACTGCCCGATCTGTCACGTGAAAGGCTCCGCTTACATCGAAGTAAAAATGTAAGCCTCGCCCGCCTCATGCATCGCGCCGCGCCGGCGCGCAACAGCTCGCACCGTCGGCGCTGGTCGCAGCCTAATAAAGCACCGTTGGCTCTTCTTCAAAAATGGGCTTCTCAAATTCGTCCGCCCACAAATTGACTTTCAGCCGCGCCTCCCCGGCCTCGCGCGCCTTCACCACCACCCGCCATTGAGGGGTCAATTGAGGGGTCAGACCGTAGAAATGCCCTAGTGTCTTTGGTGTTCATTGGCCATTTGGCTCAGCGGGAGCTTGGTTGGCTGGCGACTGGTTCATGAATCTGTGGAGGTTGGTTCTGGCCCCTTTGGGCTTCCCAAGATGCACCAACTCGGCAATCTGGTTCACCGGGAGCGTCGTCTCCTGACGCAAGCGAGCCGCCAACGCCAGCTTGAGCGGATGGTTCTTTTGCTGAACCGCCAGATCGCTCTCGGTCCACTGCAGGCGAGCCAGTTCCTGCGCCACGATCCGCTCGGCTTTGGCCGCCGCAGTTTCGAGTCTTGCTTGCCCCGGGTGGTTGTCGCTTAGTTTGCCCTCCATGCGTTGCAGGCATTCCCGCCGAAAGGCCTCGCTGCCAATCGACGACGCGCGCCGAAACTTCTCCAACTCTTCCGGGCTCGTCTCTTCCAAACGGCGCCGTTCCATGTTCCGCTCGAACTGCTGCCGTCCCAGCGGTGTGTCTTGCGCGATCCCATGCTCCCCTAACAGGCGGTCCGTGCGCAGCCAGCGTGGTCGGTGCGCGGGAGCGGCCAAATACAAGGGGAAACTGCTCCATGAATAGGCCAGCAAACGGTCATCGGCGGCGAGCAGATTCGCACGGATGGGGTTTAGGTGAACGTAGTCGCACGCCGTTTTCAAATAACCAGTGGCGGTGCCGTCCACCAACTGAGCTTTGTAGCGTCCGCTTAAGACGTGCCCAACCAAGGCGTGCCGGTTGTTTAACCGAATGGTGTAGGTGCTTTGAAACCACTGCATCCCGGCTACCAGGTTCGCATTGGGGGTTTCAACCACCAGATGATAGTGATTGCGCATCAGGCAAAGAGCATGGATCTGCCAGTCGGTTTTTTGGCACGCCTCAGCCAGGGATTTAATGAAGTCATGGCGGTCGATGTCGTCGAAGAAGATGTCATCGCGCTGATCTCCACGGCTCATCACATGATAAATCGCACCGGGATATTCGACTCGAAGCTTACGCGGCATGTCGTAAACGTCGCAGGAACAACGTGCGACGTCAAGCACATTTATGGGGCTTTTCTACGGTCTGACCCCTTAATGACCCCTTAATGTTAACGAGTCGGAGCTGTCTGGATTCCCGACAATGAGGTATAGGGACTTCTTGGTATCCGCCATTTTGCGGATTTTGAACGTCATAATGCCGGGGTTCGTGCCCGCTTGTTGTTGACGGTTGCCATCGATGGCCTCCCCTTTGACCGGCTTGGCTTGGCTTGCCTGATAAGTTCGTAACAGCTATTCCCGAGCTCTGAAGGAGCGGCAACCCTCAAGCCCAGGGCCAGGCCGTAAGGCCGCCGCCCTGGGTACGGAGCCACAACAGAAACCTATTTCTCCTCCTGTTTTGGCGTAAGGGCGCCAAACCAGGAGGAGAAATAGGAGGAGGAGTTTCCGGGCCAACCCCGGGTAGCGACTGCGTCGCAACCCGGGGCTTTGGGGCGCAATCCCGTTGGGATTGGGGAATGCCCAAACTGCCAAATCCGCTCCAGGTGTATTCCTTTTGCACCTTGCCGTTGGCCAGCACCGCACCTGGACGCGCCCAGGAACCATCGGAGTAAATTTCTGCCGGTCCGCTCGAAAGCCCCGTGCCACTGACCGTCACATTGGTCAATAGGACTTAGCCCGTCAGAAAATGTAACGAGATCTGCTATAAAAACATAGATTCCGCTGAGAGATACTGGAAGCGTGGAAGCGCAAAGTCGTTATTTTGTCATTGACATTCAGTTTCTAGCTCTTAAGGTAAAAACAAACCCAAACAGCATGGGCAGCTAACTGTTTCGATCCGGTTAACGCACTGTAGCGGGGTGACTGTCAACTATGTAACTTGGCGGGCAATCACAAATGAGCACTAGAATCGTCCCCAATGGCACATTGCTGATTTGATTTCTCGAACCGATTGCGAAATGGTTGGAGTTTGCCGAGATGGCCGTTCGGTCGTGGAACCCTGTTAACCTCAAATCCGTGTTATGAAGAGCTTTCCACCCGGATGAGAACCCATGAATCGACGGTGTTTAAGGGGACAGCTTGCTGCCGTCTGCGTTATTGGCACTGTAATCACATTGAGTGAGCCGGCTGCTTTCCTAGACCAGCAAGTAGCCCTTCTCGCCCTCGGTTGTTCGGACTCGCAGAGCAAACTTGAAGCCGTCAAAGTTGTGCTACCAGCTAATGCCGCAGGCATCCCGCTCACCTACGTTCCACAGGTTTCAATTCCTTATCGAATTCCCACTCGACGGTTCCGGGGAGGCCACTTACTTTGATTGATCTGGAATTATTATGTTCGAGCTTGTTTCCTCATATGAGCCGGCAGGTGATCAGCCGCAAGCCATTACAAAGCTGACCGATGGATTGCAGGCAGCCGTCCCTCACCAGGCGTTGCTGGGCGTGACGGGCTCGGGAAAGACATTCACCATCGCCAATGTCATTAAAAACGTAAACCGTCCTACGTTGGTGATCTCCCATAATAAAACGCTCGCCGCGCAGCTTTACGCCGAGTTCAAGAGCTTCTTTCCGAACAACGCGGTGGAGTATTTTGTAAGTTATTTCGATTATTACCAGCCCGAGGCCTATATCCCACGCACGGACACATTCGTGGAAAAGGATTCGAGCGTAAACGAGGAGATCGAACGGCTGCGCCTGTCCACGATGAGCTCCCTTTTCTCCCGGCGCGATGTGGTCGTCGTTGCCAGCGTCTCCTGCATCTACGGCATCGGGAGCAAGGAGGATTATGAGGCGTTAATTATCCCCCTGCGGACCGGCATGGACATGGGACGTGACCATCTGCTCCATCGCCTCGTGGATTTGCAGTATAATCGGAACGACGTTGATTTCACCAGGGGCCATTTTCGTGTTCGAGGCGATACCGTGGAGCTCTGCCCGGCTGGACGGGAGGACGCGTTGCGCGTGGAGTTCTTTGGTGATTCCATAGAGCGGATCACTCGGTTCGAGCCGCTAACCGGCGACTCAGCGGAACCGCTGGACCAGGTCACGATCTTTCCAGCAAAGCAGTTTGTCACTCCTACTGAGAAGCTCCGTCCAGCCCTGCTTGCGATACGTGAAGAGTTGGGCGAGCGGATCGCGTGGTTTGAAAAGCACGGAAAGCTCCTTGAAGCCCAGCGGATCAAGATGCGCACGGAGTACGATCTCGAAATGATGGAGGAGATGGGCTTTTGCTCCGGAATTGAGAACTACTCCCGCCACCTGAATGCGCGTGCTCCCGGCTCCCGCCCTTGCACCCTTTTTGATTTCTTTCCGGATGACTACTTGTTGGTAATTGACGAGTCACACGCGACTGTTCCCCAAATCGGCGGAATGTATGCGGGTGACCGGTCACGGAAAACGGTCCTGGTGGATTACGGGTTCCGCTTGCCAAGCGCGATGGACAACCGGCCTCTTGCTTTTGAAGAATTTCAGTCGCTTCAACACCAGACAATTTACGTAAGCGCAACGCCGGGGCCGAGAGAGCTGGAGTGGTGCCAGGGACGCATCATTGAGCAAATCGTGAGGCCCACCGGGTTAATCGATCCGCAGATCACGGTTAGACCGCTTGCCGGGCAGATCGATGACCTCATTAATGAGTGCCGAAAGCGAATTGAATCCCGCGAGCGCGTGCTAGTGACGACCCTGACAAAGCGAACATCCGAGGAGTTGACCGATTACCTCCGAGAGATCGGCATTCGCGTGCAGTATCTCCACAGCGAGATTGATGCGATTCAGCGTGTGGAAATCCTGCGTTCGCTACGCAAAGGAGAATTTGATGTGCTGGTCGGCATCAACCTTTTAAGAGAAGGTCTGGACCTGCCGGAAGTTTCGCTCGTGGCAATCCTGGATGCAGACAAAGAGGGTTACTTGCGGAGCACGACAAGCCTGATTCAGACGGCAGGCCGAGCCGCCCGTCATTTACATGGAGAGGTGATCCTTTATGCGGATGTAATGACGCAGAGCATTCAGAAGTTCCTGGCCGTTTCTGAATACCGCCGGGAGAGGCAGATCGCGTATAACAAGGAACACAATATCACGCCCAGAAGCGTCAGCCGTGCGGTGGAAGACAGTTTGTCAGCGCAACGGGAGTTTTCAGAGCAGGCCCAAAGCGTGCTTAAGGAAGGCGGGGGTGACATCGACATCGCTCAGACCATTAGGGAGCTCGAAGAGGAGATGCTGGCCGCCGCCAACAATCTTGAATTCGAGAAGGCGGCGTTGTTGCGCGATCAAGTGCGTGAGCTAAAGCGCATGCTTGAAGGCGGCACCCCTGCTGCCAAGCCTCAAGTGGATTATAAGAAGTCCCAGCGGGGTTCGAAGAGAGCCAGTCGAAAAGTCAGCGACCCATTCTGAACAAAACAAAGGCTAATTGAGTGAGGGATCTTCTGGCATTTTGGCCAGCAGCTCATAGCGCCAGCCTTTTTGCTTGAGAACCTTTTGCCAAAGGGTCTCTATGGTGGATTCGAACACGAGTTCAATCGTCGCTGGATGAACCAGCCAAGCATCCCGTTTGACCTCATCCTCTAACTGGCCGGGGCTCCATCCTGAATAACCGGCGAACATGCGTATCTTTCCTCCGAGAGACATCGTTTCACCTAATTGAATCAATTCCTCTAAAGAATGGCCGACGTTTAGATTCGCAAGAACATTTGCCTCCGGAAGGAAATCGGAACTGTGTAAATAGCTTAGGGCGGAAGGTTGCACTGGGCCGCCCACGAATACCGGCTGGTCTGTTAGCAGTTCCGGCAGTTCACCTGTGATGATATCTCCAGCCCTGCTGCCGCTGGGACGATTGAGGACCAGGCCAAAGGCTCCTTCCGCATCGTGCTGGCAGATAAGCACCACGGTTCGCTGAAAAAACGAACCCCGTAACTGGCCGCTGTCCAACAATAGCTGACCCTTCAGGAATTTCTTCTTTTCCGGCATAGATGCCTGATCAGGGACTACTTGCCCCGCAAAGAATCTGGATTAAAATTTGGGCATGTCAAAACTTTGTGTCCTTTTGCTTTTGGTAACGGTCGTAGTGGCCGCCGGATGCCGGCATTCCTCAGGGAGCCGGGAATTCAAGCCGGGTTACGGCTGGGTTCCGAACGACTAGCAGAAGCACTCCAATAAGGAAAAGGGCTGGCCGGGATTCTCCGACCAGCCCTCAGTGCTTGAAGCTCGATTAAAGCGATTTAACTTTGGCTACGATCGCGGCAGCATCGATGCCATAGCGGGCCAGTAGTTCCTCGGGCTTGCCGGAACGGGGCAACTCCATGACCGCCAGCTTGTGGACCTTGACGCCTGAGAGGCTCAACTCGCCGGCAACCGCGTCCCCCAGCCCGCCTTCGGGATAGTGATCTTCCACGGTCAGCACAAGGTTCCCCGTCTTTGAAGCGGCTGCCAGGATGACGTCCTTAGCCAGCGGCTTGACGCTGTACGCGTCGATGACAGTGATGGTGATACCTTCGGCCTTGAGCGTATCCGCCGCCTTCAGCGCCTCAAACAACGTCACGCCTGCGGCTACCACTGTAAGTTTGTCTCCCGCAGCCTGGCGCACCACCTTGGCTCCGCCGATCGGGAAGCTTTCCTCGTTGGGATAAATGACCGGTGTCTTGGGCCGGGAGGTGCGTAAGAAGCAGATTCCCCGGTGGCTGGCCATTTGATCCATCAACTTCTCCGTGCAGACGGCGTCGCTTGGGTAAAGCACCACGCTGCCGGCTACCGCCCGCATCATAGCGATATCTTCCAACCCCATCTGCGAAGGGCCATCCTCGCCGATGCTCACACCCACGTGCGATCCAACGAGCTTCAGATTTGCCTGCGAAATTCCGGCCACGCGAATTTGATCGTAGGCGCGGCTGAAGAACGTGGCGAATGTGGACGCAAATGGCACTTTGCCGCGTGCACCGAAGCCGGTGGCGACTCCCACCATGTTCTGCTCAGCAATGAAGCATTCGGTGAAGCGCTCAGGGAAGCTCTTGAGGAACTTCTCGGAATAGGTGGAGTTCTTGGTGTCTCCATCGAGGGCGACGATCCTGGAATCCACGCCGCCCAGCCGAACCAGGGCCGCACCGTAAGCTTCACGTGTCGCAACTTTGTCCCCGAGATTGTAGCTGATCGCAGGATATGCCCCGGGCGCATCGTTCTTCGGTGCGGGTAGGGCGGTTGGCGCCTGAATGGCGACTCCCTGGGCGGACTTGGCGCTGGGCTGCAGCTCAGCGATGGCACGCGTCGCTTCGTCCTTGGAAAGCGGTTTACCGTGCCATGCATCTTTGTCCTGAATGAATGAAATTCCAGCACCTTTGTAGGTCTTGGCCAGGATCACCAGCGGTTGATCACCCAGGCCGACGGCCGCGAGCACCTCGAGGATCTCCTCAATGTCGTGCCCATCAATCTCCTCAGTCCGCCAACCGAAAGCTTCAAAGCGTCGCTTGTAAACGTTCAAATCGTGCTCGAACGCGGTGGCCTGGCTCTGGCCAAGGCGGTTGACATCAACGATGGCCACCAGGTTATTCAGCTTATAGATGCCGGCCAGGGAAGCGGCTTCCCACACTGATCCCTCGGCAATCTCGCCGTCACCCAGCATGACGTAGGTGGTGTAATCCAATCGATCGAGGCGAGCGCACAGCGCCATGCCGACACCAACGCTCAGGCCTTGTCCAAGAGATCCCGTGGCGACATCGGCGAACGGAAGACGAGGGGTCGGGTGGCCTTCCAAATCGTTTCCCAACTGGCGCAATTTGAGCAGCTCGTCGGCAGGGAATAACCCGGCTTCGGCCCAGGCAGCGTATAAGAGAGGTGCGGCGTGACCTTTGGAAAGAATGAACCGGTCGTTGTTGTAGTTCCGGGGATTCTTCGGATCAAACTTCATGTGTCCGAAGAAAAGGGCCGCAACAATATCAGCAGCAGAACAGCAAGAGGTCGGATGCCCACTGCCCGCGGCAGTGGTAGCCGCGATGGAATGAATTCGCAGTTGATTTGCGATTCCCTTCAAAATCTCCGTATCGATGTCATTCATGAGTGCGTAGAATCTAATCATTACGGCCCCAAATGGAAACAAATTTCCTCCCCTAATCGCGGGGGGATAACCAGGAAGACAGGGTCCAAACTGCTCCAATAAGTGATTACTCGACTTACAGCGGGTATTCACCCGCCCTGCCCTATTTGGCGCCTGCAGCGGGTGCTGCGGTGGCGGGGGGTGCGTTAGTACCGGGCGCTGCCTCGGGAGCCGGTTCAGGAGGCATGCCGCTCAAGCTGCGCAAAACGGCCCGCATCTCAGCAGGAACGCCTTCATCAGGATCGAGCATGCGATTGAAGATCTCCCGGTCCATTTCCTCGAAAGACGACATGGCAAGGGCCTCGCCCCGCTCTTTGGTTTTGCTTTGGTATGTCTCCAAGGATTGCCTTGCCAACAACTTATAGCCCGCAGCACGATCATCCTCGCCGATGGCAAGACTCGTGTAGGAATTGATCAGAAGCCCTTCGATCATGGCTTTCATACGATCGCGTGCCATGGTCTCGGAGGTATCCTCTTGAATGCGTGAAATGACGTATTCACGCATGCTGAACTTGGACGGAATCGACTCGAGGTTTCCATCGATCACATGCTTATCCGGGTATTTCTCGGCCATGTAATCCCACCAACGTTGAGCATCAGCCACGCGGGCGTGGCTGTAGAGAAAGTAAATTGCGTCTCGCAGGAAGTTGCGATGCGCCCGCAAAATATGATCGCGGTTGGGCTCATCTTCCTTGGCGGCCTCCTCATAGGCAGCACTGACTTTGGGGATAATCGCCAGATTCGGGCCAAACTCAAAGAGCTTGGCGAATGGATTGACGACCATGCGTCCCCGCTGAAAGCTCATTTGCATCGATTGATAAATCACACGACGCAGCGTAATCAGATCCTCCGGTTTAACTTTAGACGGATTCTCTCTCGCCTTTTTCAGACCCTGTGCCGCCCAATAGATGGCATGGGACTCCGGCAAACGCCACTCCAAGGGTCCGTAGCGCTCATCGACTTGCTTCATGAAGGCCGGGTCCATCTTGTAACGCTCCACGAGCAGGCGCGCGCGATTGGTTTGGTCGAGGGTCTGCGGGGTGATTAGCTCGTCGAGATTGGGCGTCTTATTCCCGAAAACCTCAGCCATTTGATTAGCCCACATCTGCTTGTACAGCATGTTGGCATCATCCAGGTTCTGTCCCATCTTGTGCTGGAAGAACCACGCCAACTCACGGTAGATCAAGACCTCGTTTGGATTGTAGGCCAGCCCTTGATCACGCAGAAGCGAGATTCCGCTCTCCACCCAGCGCCAGCGATCCGGGTAGTCTTTGAATTTGACGGAGATGTTGTAAGCCATGTTCCAGGCCTGCACCAGCCAGACCTGAACAAAGTGCGGCTCAAGTTTTGTAATCCAATCCGCCAACTGTGCCATCTCGAAGAACTTGTCCTGTTCCTGCAGATCATTGGCCCGAATCCACAGGATGTTCGAAATAAGCCCGCGGAAGCCGCCCAAAGCTACGGTTGTAAAGGCCAGCACCGGCGGCGCGTTTTCCAGGGGCTCTACGCGGGTGAGGTCGAGCTTGCTGCGGTCCTGATTCAAAGATACCTGAACCCGTGAGGAAACCACGAGCATCACGACTGCCAGCACTACCAGGATGATTTTCTTTAGGCGTGAGTTCACTGAGTTCCTTGGGCGGTGGCTAATTCCCGGCGATGCAGAATCCAAATGCCTACCACACTGAATGCGCCTCCAAGAATCACCACGATTTGCACAAAAGCCAGCCCGAGTTGCGTCCAGGTAATGCTTCGCCCCGTGCTGAGGGCATCGACCGGAGAAAAGCCTTTGGCCAGGTTAATCAGCGTGAGAGCAGCCTTGAAAGCCGGGATAACGACAATATCGGCAGGCGAACTCCCCGACTGGCTGTGTTCTGCGTCATACTCTGCGATCGTGCCTTGCTCGATAGCGTTCGCCATGGTGCTGCTGGCCATGGTCATGGTGAGCAAGCCCAAGGCAAAGAACGCAGCCACTGGAAAGGACAACAGGCTCGCGGCAGCCAAACCGATCGAGCACAGCAGCGCCATCCAACAGAAAATGATTCCAAGGCCCCGGACGAAGTTCAAGCTGAAGCCACCCTCCCGGTACAGCACCTCCATGCCGTCCGCCAACGGGAACAATAGCGTGGTATTGTTTGGGTTGACGAATGCCACAGTCAAAACTCCGTTGGCATCGAAAAGATCCGGGGGAATGATGAACTCATGAAAAGTGTCCGGGGCAAGGCTCATTGGCCCCGCCCGATAGATCTTTGTTTTCTCCGGCACGCCTATTTGCCAGAGCGCCTGGAAAGTGCCCGAAGGGCTCCGATTGGCTGAATTGAACTTAACACGCAAATACAGAGGCTGATCTTTGAGCCGTCTATGCGCGCCGCCCAGGTTGATTTCCCACGCCCGGTAGGCGCCGGGGGGCACGTTTTCGATTTGAGCGCGAACCTGCTCCCGAATCTGGCGGCGAACCTCATCCAAATCTGCCCGGTCTCCTGGGGATTTCTCCAAACGTTCGCGCAGAAAACGTTCCGATTCCTGCCGGATTTCTGCATCGTAGCTGCGCTCACGAGCCGACCCGCGCGAGACAAGAACCTCGTTGCGGAGGATCGCTTGCTGATCAGCCGGCAACCGTGTGGCGCGCCAACTCAGCAAGCCGTAAACGCTGGCGCCCGAAATGGCCAACAATGCAGCATTGAGTGACATCAACCCAATCCATTTCCCAATCCAGATCTGCCAGCGAGCGATTGGCTTGGTTGCCACCACCTGGATCTGGCAGTCCTCGATATCTCTAGCCAATGTGCCGCAAGCCAGCCAAAGAGTGGACATCCCGAGCAGGCCCGTAATAGCTCCCAACGTGTAGGTCAGCAGGATCTGGGTAAAACCCCGGGCCGTCCCGTCGTCCTTGATAACCAGGGGCAGCCCCACAACAGCGATTAGCAGCAACGCCGTAACGACCAGGAACAAGCGGAACCGAAAGGCTGCTTTCCAGGTCAACCACGCGATAGCTAAGATTCGTTGCATTAGGTGTGGGCCAGGTGGAGAACGGGACTATTTGCCGGGTGATTTGTTCAACAGCGACGAGAGTTTCTCATCGGCCGCTTTTAGATCCACCTGGGGAACAGCCGGTTTATCGGGGACGGGCGCGGCAGGAGCAGGCGTCGGCTGAGCCAGAGCTGCCAGTTTCTTTTCATTCAGTGCGTCCGCTGGATTGATGGGGGCAGGCGCGACCGATGCGGGAGCCGGAGCCGCTTGAGCCAGGCGCTCCAAAATCCGATCTCCGCCACGCGCGCCCCCATCCGCACGAAGATAAGCGGCCACTTGCGCGCCGGATGTCGCACCCGAGGTCTCCGCAGAAGCGCGCCGGGCGCGTTGCACGACATCGAGGAAATAGCTCTCCAGGTTCTGTGTCGGTGTATCGACGCGAACTTTATCCTCTGCTACATCCTGGCGGATAAGCGCCAATACCTTTTCCATGGTGGCCCGTGGCAGGGCCGGCGCGGTGATCCGGATGGCGTCCGGTTTAGCCAGTAACTCAGCCAAGGTGCCCATGGCCTGAATCTTCCCGCCGTAGTAAATAACCACCCTATCGCAAACATCCTCTACATCCGAAAGTAAATGACTGCTCAGGATCACCGTCTTGCCGCGGCGGGCCAAGGCGATGATGAGGTCCTTGACCTCACGGCAACCGATGGGGTCGAGCCCGGCAGTCGGCTCATCCAGGATGATCAGTTCTGGGTCGTTGATCAGCGCCTGGGCCAGCCCAATACGGCGCTGCATGCCTTTAGAAAACTCTCCCACTGAGCGTAAATGCGCCTGGCTGAGCCCCACCATTTCCAGCAACTGCTCCGCTCGGCTGGCTCTCTCCTTCCTGGGCAGGTGAAAGAGGTTGCCGAAAAAGTCGAGCGTTTCACGTGAGTTCAGATACCGATACAGGTAGGATTCTTCCGGGAGATAACCGATTTGCGCCTTCGTGGCCACATGCCGGGGGGATCGCCCAAAGACTTCTATATGTCCCTTTGTCGGATGGAGAAGTCCCAGGAGCAACTTGACGGTCGTGGATTTGCCAGACCCATTAGGCCCGAGCAATCCGAAGACTTCGCCCCGTCGCACTTCAAAATCGACGTTGTCGACTGCGCGCGCTTTGGATCGCCCCCAAAAGTCTTTGAATACTTTGGTCAGACCGCGCACTTTTACCACAGGCTCGGCCGTGGCAGCGGCTTTTGGCGAGGCGCTAAGTTGATCGGCAATGGTCATAGGAAAGCGGATGCTCAAGCAGTGGCTAGAGCGGTTTTGCCAGCCGGCGTTCCCGGATTATTCTTCGCAGAGTCGTTACCCGCAGGCGCATAATGTTCGAGTTCCTCACCCTTGCGGACAAGCCGCGCGCTGTTGAAAATCACGATCAATGAGCCGCCTGTGTGCATGGCCGCTGCCAGCACCGGATTAACGTAACCCAGCGCCGAGATGGTCATACCTCCGATAATGAACGCCAACCCAAACATGAAATTCTGGTTAATGACACTGCGGGTGCTACGAGACAGCTTCACGAGGAAGGGCAGACGCCGCAGATCATTGTTCATAAGAGCGATGGTTGCGCTGTGGATCGCCACTTCGCTGCCTGCCGCACCCATTGCGATGCCAATATCACCTGCGGCCAGTGCGGGCGCATCGTTCACGCCATCACCGACAACGGCCACCTTATACCCCTTGCTGCGCATGGCGCGCACGTATTCGACTTTGTTCTGAGGCAGGCAATCACCCTTGGTTTCCTCACATCCAATCTGAGCCGCCACGCGAGTAACTACAGGCTGGCGGTCCCCTGAAACCATGGCAATACGGCGAACTCCACATTCCTTAAGCTCGGCCAGGGAAAGCTTCGCCTCAGGACGGGTCTGGTCCTGCAATCCTACCCAACCGATGCAGCGCCCGTTCCGCGCGACAAAGATCAAGCTCCACCCTTCCGTTTCGTTCAAGTCCACGGAGGAAAGGAAATCCTCAGTCACACCGTTGTCCTTCAGCCACTGAGCGCGCCCGATGTGGATCGTATCTTTGTTGACCTTGGCTTTAACGCCACGTCCAGCAGTTTCCACAAAATCCTCCGGCTCGACCAAAGGAACTCCGGCTTCACCAGCCAGTTGGCTCAGCGCCTTGGCTGTAGGGTGGTTGCTGTACTTCTCGGCTGAAGCTGCCACGAGCAGCAATTCCGCCGGTTTCACATCACCCAGCGGCGCCAAACGGCTGACCGCCAGTTCGCCGGAAGTCAGCGTGCCGGTCTTGTCAAAAATGAATGCATTGATGCGCGAGGCCAATTCAATGTCAGCGACATTCTTGATTAAGATACCCAACCGTGCGGCCGCCGAGAGCGCGGCAACCATTGCGGTGGGAGTCGCCAAAATGAATGCACAAGGGCAACTAAAAATAATGACGGAGATGACATTATTCAGCTCCTTGGTGAATGCCCATACCAGGGCGGCAATCACCAGAACCAGGGGCGTATAGAATCCCATGTACTGGTCCACGATCTTCATGATCGGCAGCTTTGTCTTCTCCGCTGCCAGGATCAGATCACGCACGCGGCCGAGTGTCGTATCCTGACCCGCACGGGTCACTTTGATTTCCAGCACGCCGGTCAGATTTTGCGTCCCTGCGAATACCTCGTCACCGGGCTTCTTGTCGACCGGAAGCGATTCACCTGTGATGGTGGATTGATTGAAAGAGCCCTGGCCGGTCACAATCAAACCGTCGGCAGCCACGTTATCTCCGGGACGAATTCGGATGATATCGCCGATGGTCAGGTCTTTGGCTGCGACTTCCTCTTCGTTTTTGCCATTGATACGCCGGGCCTTGGTGGGAGTCAGTTTGATCAGAGACTCGATGGAAGCGCGGGCGCCTTCAGCCGTTCGGGCTTCAATGATTTCTCCCAAAAGCATGAAGAAAGCAACAACACCGGCCGTTTTGTAGTCGCCGCTGGCGAATGCTGCCAGAACCGCGATGGCCACAAGCTCGTTAATGCTGAGGATACCGCGGCGGATGTCCTTGATCGCAGTCCAAACGATAGGGTAGCCCAGAATGATCGCTCCGACCATCGCGCTAGCACTGGCGATGGTTTGACCGCGTTCAAACGCCCAATCCACCAGGAAGGCGTTCAGGACAAAGACGATCCCGGTCAATGTTTGCCAAAGCCTCACCGGCGCGTGCTCATGATCATGGCCGCACCCGCAACCATCATCATGCTTATGATCGTGGTGGTCATGATCATGGTCATGGTGATCATGATTATGAGCTGGCTCCTGCTGGCTGAGAAGAGAAGTAACTTGCATATTTCAGGGCCAAAGGCTGGCTTTGGCTATTTGGTTTCCTCCGAGCGAATCCTGGGAGGTTCGCGGTTTAAAAGTAACCGCAGTTCCGTGGATTTGCCACCGGGATCTTGGGTAATGAAAATCTTGTCCTGGAGATTAGTCAGGGAGCGACCGAGTGCCTCCGTAAAGCGCTGCTGAAAAAACAGCTCAGGATTGAGCTGATATTGAGGCAGCAACTCCTTGAAGCGTTCAGCCTGGCTGGCCACCTCGTTTACAACCCGCGCCCGGTCGGATTCAGCCAGATTCAGAATGGATTTCGCATCCGCACTAGCCTTGCTCAGCACCTGGTTTTCATAACTGCGTGCCTCATTGAGCACCTTGTTCCGATTAACCTCGGCCCTCAGCACGCCGTCAAAAGCGTCCTTCAACTGCCTTGGCGGGATGGCTTGAACCACACATTGCTGGACCACTACGCCCAGATCCTGCTGAGTGAGCAATTCGGTGGCACGGCGGCGAACCGCTTCCGAAAACCCAATCACATCCTGCCGCAAAATATCATCCACTTTGAAACGGGTGGCAGCGTGCAGAAGGGCGTTGTTCAACACGGCTTGCACGGCGTTAGAACCGCTCTCGAAGCCGAACACATACTTCACCGGGTCCGAAATGTTATAATCCAGCGTAGCGCGGGCGTGCACCACATTGCCATCGGCTGTTAGCAGGTAACCATCCACTGCGGGGTTGAGGGAAGGCCCGGGAGGCGCCTCTGTGCCCGCCAGTTCCGCCTCGGCCGTGGTGGCATACCAACCCACACTAGAAGTGATCTTCTGAATACCGCTGATCGAGACGATGACATGTTCATCGATCGGATACGGGAAAGACCAATGAATGCCTGGCTTCAACAGGGCATCTGCCCCCTGCCCCACGGGTTTGCCGAACCGCAGCACGATGGCTCGCTCCTGCGGGCCCACGGTGAAAAAGCCGGAGCCCAGGAATACGACCAGCAACACCACCATCACGATCTTGACGATGACGAAACTGCTGCGCAGCGCTTCGGATAAAGCCTGGGAACTGGGATCCACAGAGGTCTCCGGCACCGGAGCGGGCGGCTCAGGGTGTGGATGAGAATGGTTATGCTCGCTCATTGCAGAACTCACTTTTTCAGGAGGTTCGTGGACGTTCCGCGGAAGAGATCAAAAGGGGGCGTGTTCTGATCAAAGATAAGGCTGGAACGTTCTTTAAGAGAGCTTTCCAATGCACTGAGCCGGAAAAGGAAGTTCGCCAACTCCGGGTTCTGCTGAAAGACCCCGAGCGATTTGGCCGCTTCGGCCTCGCCCTTGCCCCGGATCTGCGTAGCCTGCCCCTCTGCATTTGCACGCAACTCAGCGGCCTTGCGGTCTGCTTCGGACCGAATCATCTGAGCCTCGCCCTCGCCCAGGAACTGTGATTTGCTGATAAGCACCTGCCGCTCGGAGGTCATCCGCTCGAACACGGACTGAGTCACGCTCTCAGGAATGCCTATGCGTTTGAACTTCAGGAATTGGATATCGAGCCCGTAATTGTTGGCCTGGACCTGGGTTTGCAGAGCGGCCAGAATCTCGCTCTCTATCGCCTCAAATTTGTTCTGACCTGAGGTCGAAAGGAAATCCGATAAGGGATGCTTCCCGATCACCGCGCTCTTGGCGTTGCCGAGCAAACGCTCCAGCACCCGCTCCGCTTCTGTCATCGGATTGGCAGCGCCGGCGAATTTCGGGAAGAACTCCTGCGGCTCGGTAATTTGCCAGCCCACAAACACGGAGGTGAGCAGGTTAAAGCTGTCGGCAGTCAGGCCTTCAGTGAACTTGTCCTCAAAGTTCTGCACGCGCTGATCGAGGCGATAAACCTTCTCGACCGGCCAGGGCCACTTGCCATACCAATTGGGCGACTTGATACTGCGCGTCGGTTTTCCGAACGTGGTCACCACCGCCACTTCCGACTGCCGCACCTGGAACACAAACAGGAGCAGACCAAAAACCACAATCAGCAGGAGGCCAATAATGAGTGTGAGAGGATTTCTTTTCATGGAGATTATTTCTTGGGAGCTGGAACGTTCAAAGTATTGAGCAGGTCTTCGCGAATTTTGTCCTGCAAATCAAAAACCACCACGTCATCGGTATTGGTGGTTAAGATGATGTATTTGCGGGCTCCAGCCGTCGCATTGACGAATGTGCGCAAATACGCGCGCTGAGCATAAACGGAGGGGGCCGCTTGAAAGGCCGGAATCTGATTGGTGAAGAGTGCCGCGCGGGATACGGCGCCGATTTCCTGCGCGACACGGTCGGCCGCGGCCGCGTTGGTGATTGCGCTCGCTTCGGCCTCAGCCATCGCATTGGTGCGAATGGCATCTGCCTGGGCTGCGAGAATCTTCGCCTGGCGCGTTTGGATAGCGCCAACCACTTTCTCGTAATCAGGCGCCACCTTCACCGGAGGGTGCAGATCCTGCAACCCCACCGAGATAATGCGGGCCCCCAGTTTGAGCTGGTCCGCCGCAGCTTGAATTCGACTTGCCAATTCCCTGGATGCTTCGAGGCGGCCATCAGACATGATGTGGTTGAGATCCGCTCCGACCAGATGGCGCACGACTTCACGGGTCGCAGCGTGATGGAGCAAGGAATCGGCATCCTCGTTGTTGTAAGCCCAAGCCAGAAGATTGGTGACCTGGTACTGAACAGGAATGCTCACCGTCAGCAAGCTCACGGGGGGAGTTCGTTTTCCAGATTGCTGCTCCGCGGACGCCTCGCCGTTTGCCTCGCGGTGGGCGACAAGGAAGTTTTCTTCCTTGGCGTGTGAGACGGTCCACAACACCGTGCGATCTTGTTCACGCGCCGGATCAGGCTCCGAACCCACAACGAGCTGCTGAATCTGCTCCGTGCGGTAGATCCGAACCTTGTCGATCGGCCAGGGCCATTTCGCGTGCGCTCCAGGTTCCAAGAGAGCCTTGCCTTCCACAGGGCGCCCGAAGTGTTCCAACAATCCCTGCTCTCCGGCATCCACGAAGACAAAGCATGTGGAAAGAACCAACGCACCTACCTGGAGTAGCAGCAACCAGCCCAGTGCTCGCTCGAAGAAACGATAAAACCACGTATCGGAAACCTTGAATCCGAACTGATAGTCCAGGGCCTCGGCTGCCGTGGTGATCAGCCCCTCCGGCTGCCCGAGCAGCCCGACCAACCGGCTCTCATAGAGCGGACGTTCAATCTTGCCTTTAACACGCGGGCGGTAAACCTCCAAAACCAACTGCACGACCGTCTCCACGGCAACAAGCCCCAGAATCACACACAGCCCGTAGGCAACATAGTAATCGGCTTTGGCGAACCCGGATTGGACACCCACGATTCCCAGGGTAACAGCGAAGCAGATATAGGCACCAAGCAGCGAGTAACTCGCACCCGGACGAAGCAACCGCTGGTCATCCAAACGTGCAACCGTGGTTGAAAACTTGCCCAGAAGGAACAGAACCAAGGCGAACAACGCGAACATCGCCAGCACCATGGTGGGCTGCCGCAACTGCGTTTCCATCGTAGCCGGCTTCTGCAACCAGCGCCAAATCAGATAAGCGCCGCCACCTTGCGCGATGGCGAGCAGCACAGTGATGACGGGAACGAAGTAGCGTTCATACTGCTCGCGCGAACGTCGGGCTGGAAACAGTTCAGCATCCTTATTCTCGAAGAGAGCGGACTCTCCCCGGGTTTTGGCCATTTCGTCCAACTCCAGGCTTTCGAGGCGTTCGGTCTCCTCAAGCCGCATCTGGAACCAGCTCACCAGGGCGACAAGGGTCCCCAAACCGAGGAACAGAACGCCGACCTGCCCCGCAAGCGAGTTGCCGTAACGTGCGATCGCCAACCCGGCCACCCCGGCTCCCAAGAGAGCCATCAGGTTGATTAACCCGTGTTTTTGTGTGTTTCGTTCCATGGAAATTTGTCAGCTCAATTCACGATCTTCAAACAGCGCCACGGCCACGGCTAACGCCGCGCCAATGTAGGCCACTGCATAGGCAAAAGCTTTAGCGACGTACGGCCAATGAAAGGTGCTCTTCCCGGAGTCCAGCGCGTCTGCCAGCCAGAAAAGCTGCCAGTTGGGCGTGAGCGCATATAACAACGTTCCCCACC
Source organism: uncultured Verrucomicrobiota bacterium (assembly GCA_942493075.1). Taxonomy (GTDB): domain Bacteria; phylum Verrucomicrobiota; class Verrucomicrobiia; order Limisphaerales; family UBA8199; genus JBBQYD01. Next base: position 4,311,674 of record OW818681.1, read on the forward strand.
ACGCCCCCGCTTCCGAGGCGCGCCCGAATAAATAATCCGACATGATCCCGAGCAAAAATAATGAAGAGCAAACTGCCAAAGTGGGGATGATATCCAGCCGGGTAGAGCAAGCCAGGGCAAGGCCGGCGAGAATGTACACTGCGAATAAAATCAGCACGGCGGCAGGCACCAACCGCCAATCAATCCCGGAGGCGAATTCCTGCGCTTTGCCTTCCTTACTGAAGAAATTAATCACCACGAAGGCGATCGTGAGCATCAGAACCAGACTGAACAGGGCGTCTGAAACAAACGGACGGCGGAGGAAGAAATTGCTGAAACCTCCCATGAGATACGCCAGGACCACCGCCAGAGCGAAAATCCCAAGAGCGAAGGTATCTGTTCCACCGTATGCATCGAAAGCCATGCGACTGGCAAGCAGCGTGCAAAGCAGGTTGATGAAAGTGAGCAGGGTAAGCGCTGCAGCCAGTCCCGCATATTTGGCCAGGAGAAACTGGGCACGCCCAACTGGCTTGGACAGGACCGCCAGTGCTGTGCCAGTCCGCAACTCGCGAGCAAGACTAGCTGAGGCGCTCAAAACGGCTCCAAGCATCCCTGCTAATAACATCACGGCCAGCGTGCTGTTCTTTACCAGCTTGGGCTCATCCCCAAAAGCGAAGTAGTAGGGAGTTGCCAGGAAAATAATAAATGCAGCGGAACAGGTCCCTAGCAGCAAGAATATCGGCTGCCGGACCAGTTCCATAAACGCATTAGTGGCGATGGTTACAAACTGCCGCATCTTAAAAAACGGTCAAGCGTAGCAGGGTACTGAGAGTGGAATCCTATAGCAATCCATAATCACTTCCCCTGCCAGCCGGTGGGTGAATCACCCCACCGACCACATTCTCATAGTTAACCCCGTCTGCTTGCATCCGGAGGGAGGTTGCCCTAAAGAACCCAGCGGGGAAACTGTGCGTCTTCACGCACAGACCATTCTCGTGCTGCCAAACCGCCTTCCTTGGAGCAGGTTGATCCTGCGTTCGTTCAAAATAACCGATGAGGGCTGGTTAGCATCGTCTCGGCACAGTCAGGGCTTCAACGGTTGCGCAGCTACTCCTTCTTGTGTGATCCGGACAGGGTTGAGCAAACCTTCCGGGTTGAAGCTCAGATAATCCAGGCATACCACGCGATGATTGCCATCGGTTTCGCCCAGTGGACGCCGATGATAAACCATCAGCCAACGCTCCGACCCCTGGAGAGGAATCACGGAGTGATGGCCTGCACCGGTGGCCACAGCAGGGTCCTGCTGGAGAATCTTCGCAATCCGTTTGAACGGTCCCATAGGGGAATCTGCGATGGCATAAGCCACCGAGTAATGCGGCCCCGTCCAGCCACCCTCCGACCACATGAAGTAATATTTGCCTTTATGAAGGAACATGAAAGGTCCTTCCACATAACCTTCCGGTGTGATTTCCTTGAATAAAGATCCATCGGCACGGGGCTCAAAACCGGTGAAGTCTTTCTTCATTTTTACGATATTGCAGTGGCGCCACCCGCCATAGATCATGAAGTAATCCCCGTTCTGATCATGGAATACAAACTGATCAATGGGTTGGGCACCGTTGTGAAACTTGTCGATCAGAGGTTTTCCCAGCAGATCCTTAAAAGGCCCTTCTGGACGGTCAGCCACTGCAACACCGATGCCGCCTTGCTGCTGGTCGTTCTGAATATCGTTGGCCCCGAAGAACAGGAAATACTTGCTGTCTTTCTCGACTACGGCCGGAGCCCACATGGCACGGCGTGCCCATTTAACTGAGTTTGTGCTGAGAATCCGGCTGTGCTTGGTCCAATTCACCAGGTCGGGCGAGGAAAACGCGTCCAAAAACACCTGCTCCTCATAGCGGGCAGAATAGGTTGGATAAATCCAATACTTGTTTTGGAAGACGGCGCCCTCGGGGTCGGCGTACCAGCCCGGGAGGATCGGGTTGCCCGAGAGTTTCGTTCCTGTGGCGGAGTTGGTGGCGCCCGGCTGAGCGGGCGATACCTCCGCCCCAACCAAACAGCTCACCGCCGTCAAGGCCAGGAAGATATGGATTTTTGTCATACACGAGGAATTTAAAGGACCCTGTTGGATTGCCAACCCAAAAACACTCCGAATTGCCCCGTCCCCAAGCCGTTGAGGCCGGTTTACCTGGCAGCCGCACGGCTTGCCATACCGAATGGCTTCGCGCATCGTGGGGTTATGAGCGACAACTCTCCAGCATACGATTTCGATGTGGCAGTGATCGGCGCCGGGAGCGGCGGCTTTGCTGCGGCACGCACGACCGCCGCCACAGGGCTTAGGACAGCTCTGATCGATGGAGCTGACGAATTGGGCGGTCTTTGCATCCTGCGAGGTTGCATGCCCACCAAGGCCCTGCTGTATGCGGCGGAAGTGTTGCACCTGGCCAACCACGCCGACACCTGGGGCATTCGCGTGGAAGAAGCTCGCGCCAATTTCGCGCAGGTCCTCGCTCGAAAAAATGCGGTGATCAAGGATTTCGCGGATTACAGAGTTCAGCAACTCAGGAACGGCAAGTTCGAACTGATCCAGGCGTTTGCCCGCTTCCAAGATCCGCACGCCCTGCAACTCAGCAACGGCAAGTCTCTCACCGCCGGCAGTTTCGTGATCGCAACAGGCTCAAAGCTTGCCCCTTGTCCCCTGCCCCAACTTTCCTCACTCGATTGCCTGGATAGTGACCGTGCGCTGTCGCTTGAGCGCCTCCCCAAGAGCGTTACGGTCCTGGGGGGCGGAGCCGTCGCCCTCGAGTTTGCACAGTTCTTTGCCAGGATGGGTTCGAGGGTAACACTAATTCAACGCAGCGCACATGTGCTCCACGGGGTTGATGCCGATGCGGGAGCGGCCGTAGAGAATGCGTTTCGGCGGGAAGGCATCACAGTTTATACCGGAACGAAGATCGTTGATGCCCGTCGAGTTGGGGAAGATAAGGAGATCATTTTCGAACACGCCGGCCAGACGGTTCGTGTGCGAAGCGAAGAGGTGTTCTATGCATTGGGCCGCGTGCCGAACCTGGACAGTCTGAACCTGGGCCAGGTGGGAGTGGATGTGCAGTACGGGCGCATCACGACCAACGCGCGGATGCAATCGTCTCAGCCTCATATCTACGCCGCAGGTGATTGCACGGGCTTGCACGAAATCGTGCACATCGCAATCCAGCAGGGCGAGACAGCCGCGCATAATATCATGAATCCAGGGAAAAGCCGGACCATGGATTACCGACTGCTCACAGAGGTGGTTTTTACCGACCCGCAGGTCGCGCAGGTAGGGCTGAATGAAAAGAGCGCTCATGTTCGCAACATTCCATACTTAACCGCCAGCTATCCTTTCAACGACCACGGAAAATCGATCATCATGGGGGTGCAGGAAGGGTTTGTGAAGCTGCTCGCTGATCCGCAGACCGGGGAAATAATTGGCGGCGCCTGTGTCGGCCCCTCTGGGGGCGAACTCATTCATGAGATCGTTGCGGCCATGCACAAACGCATGACGGTGGCCGAGCTTGCAGCGATGCCCCATTACCATCCGACACTGGCCGAGATTTGGACCTATCCCGCCGAAGAATTGGCTGATCAGATCAAGGCCACTACGGACATCCACCCAGGCTAAGCGGGAATGATGCGTTCGATCTGCTCCTGAACGGCAGGCACCGTCACTGACTCCATGCACCGAATCAACTCGGCATCGGTGCCTTGGATGGCACGGCCATCATACCGATAGTAATCCAGGTTGCAGCCGTTCACGGCTGGGTTGCGCACCAGTATAAACGGGTTGCCGAATGGCTCGTTTGTCCGATTGAACGTGGGTGCCTCGACGACCACCTGGCCGGGTGCTCCCACCGCCGCCGCCACATGCATGAGTGCGGTGTCCACGCTCAAGAACGAGGTGCACCGGCGAATGAGTGCTGCCGCTTGGTGCAGCGAACGTGTCTCTGCCCGCATCACCCGCCGCGGATCTCTTGGAGCCACGATGCCCTGGATCTCGGCTTCTTCTTCCGGCCCGCCGAAGAGTAAAATCGCCAGTTGCGGACGACTCACCAACAGCCGATCGATCAGCTCCACATATTGTCTGGCAGGCCACCGCTTCAACTTCAAATTCTTGGTGCCTCCCGAACCGGTATGTATGCCTAGAACAGGACGCGAGAGCAGATCCTTCGCTTTCAGAAAAGACTGAGCAAACGCTTCATCCACCGGAGATAAGAAGAGCTCAAGCTTGTGATTGGGTAGTAACTGTCGTCCGCCCAGCGTCGGCAGGATGTCCAGGTTCAGATCCACAGTATGCCGGGTATAGTCTTGCTCCAGAGTTCGGTTCACGAGGAAACGATCCAATGGCGTCCAGCATTCGTACCGGTGGCTGATCCTCAGTGGAGCGCCGATCACCCTGGCAATACCGCGGTAGTGAATCCGGCTTTGGGGGTGGCTGTTGATCGAAATATCGTACTGGTTGCCGCGGAGTTCGCGAAGAAAACTGAATGTCTCGCCCCGGCTGCACTTGAAAAAGTTCTTCTGATAGACCCTATTCACATACGGGTTATCCTGCAAAATATCTTTCGATCCGGCCCACAAGACAGCAGCATCAATTTGCGCATCCGGAAAATTGGTGCGCAACTCATGGATCAACGGTGTGGCGAGAATGGTGTCCCCAATGCCCGCCATGGATATAACCAACAGCTTCATTCAAGGTGGTCGGCGCCCGTCTTGGGGGCCGCAGCGGCTCTTGTATGGTCGGAATCCGCCACAGTCACAACTAAAAAGTGATTTCAGCGGTCCACCTCACCAAGCACGATGTCCACGCTGCCGAGTATAATCACGACATCAGCAACATGGTGACCCAGGCACATATCCTCTAGAATCGTAAGGTTCACAAAACTCGGCGCCCGGACCCGATACCTATAGGGATTCGGTGATCCGTCACTGATGACAAAGAAACCCAGCTCCCCCTTGGGAGATTCAATCCGGCCGTAGGCCTCCCCTGGTTTGGGCCGGAATCCGCGAAGCTTGGACTTAGGATCAAGGATCGGCCCCGGAGGGATTTCCGCCAGCGCCTGCCGCAAAATATTCAGCGACTCCCGCATCTCAAGAACCCGGACCATATACCGGTCATAAACATCGCCGTGATCGCCCATTGGCACCCGGAAAGGAAACCGGTCATAGATCCCGTACCGATCCACTTTCCGAATGTCGTAATTCACCCCGCTGGCCCGCAGCATCGGACCAGTCACTCCTGCGTTAACCGCCAATTCTGATTTTAATATGCCCACGCCTTGCGTCCGAGACATCAGAATCTCGTTTCCAGTCAGCAACGCCTCCAACTCATCCAGAAAGCGAGGGTAATCAGCGACAATCTTTTGCGCCTGCTCGCGCCATCCGGGAGGTAAATCACAGCGGCACCCACCAAAACGCATGTAATTGCACATCATCCGGGCTCCGGTAAGGCTCTCAAACAAATCCAGTATCTTCTCGCGTTCCCGGAAGGCGTACATCAGCGGCGTGCCCGAGGCACCCATATCCTGAAGCAGAAAACCGGCAAGGCACGTGTGATTCTGCAGACGGGTCAGCTCAGCAAGGATCACGCGAATGTACTCGGCCCGCTCGGGCACTGTTAGACCGGCGAGCTTTTCAACGGTAAGTGCGTAAGCCCAGTTGTTGGTAAGGGAACAGAAATAATCCAGCCGATCTGTGTAAGGCATGGATGCCAGGTATGTCGTTCCTTCCCCGATCTTCTCGTGGTTGCGGTGAAGATAACCGAAAACAGGTTTGAGCCTGCGCACGCGTTCCCCTTCCAGAACCACATCCATGCGGAACACGCCGTGTGTCGATGGATGCTGGGGGCCCATCGAAATCTCCAGCAAATTGTCCTGAAGCGACACCGTTGTGAGGCTTGCTTGCGGGGCGTCAGTATGGAGAAGCAACTTGTTCATTTCCCATGATGTTCGCGTGCCCGCTCCAGGACCTCGTCATGTGCCGTGGGTTCGTACTCAAAGTCGTCTGGTTCACGATAGTCCTTACGCATCGGATGATCCTGAAAGCCGTCCCACATCAAAATGCGGCGTAAATCGGGGTGGCCCTCGAAGTGAACGCCGTACAGATCGTAAATCTCGCGCTCCTGAAATTCAGCCGACCTCCACACAGGGGTGAGGGAAGGGAGACCGGCTCCTGGCCGGCGATCTATTGTGCGGAGTCGCAAGATCAAGGGACCGTGTCCAAAATGCATCGAATAAAGATGATAAATGACTTCGAGATATCCAGGGGTTTTAGACTCACGAGTTTCTTCGATTTCCCTTTCCTGACCATCAATGACTCGGGTGCTGCGAACCTTCTCTTGCACCACGCGGTCAAGCCAGTCCACTCCCGTGACGTTAGAAGCATAATCAAGTCGCAGAGCCGGGTCGTCACGCAGGAACCGGGCGATCCCGAGGGCCGCCTCCGCGTTGATCAGGAGGGAGCGCTGGCCAGCGGAACTGTCATTGGGAATCAGTTCAATGCTGGCGCACGACACCGCCTGTTCCACGCGTGCTTTGATCTGCTCCAGTGATTCCATGTCCTCAGCTTAAGAGCGAGATAAGAAAAAACAAATTCGAACTGGATGGAATAGACTAGCCTCCACACCTATGCACGTTGCAGCTCGGGTGGCCGCCAGACATCCCTGTTGCTCGCGGGGACAAGGTCATGTTCTCCGCATACCGGCACTGGGAATTCCGATGGCATGTCGGCCCTGAGGTGACGCGGGCGGTCCGGGCCGGTCAAAGCCTGCTCATCAATCCGGCGCTGCAATGTCATAAAAGCGTGCAGCAAAGCTTCTGGCCTCGGGGGACAGCCCGGTATATGCACGTCCACAGGAATGAACCGATCTATGCCCTTGAGCACGTTATAGCCTTGCTTGAAAGGTCCGCCCGAGATGGCGCACGCGCCCATCGCGATCACGTATTTCGGTTCCGCCATTTGGTTGTAAAGGCGGACAACTTGCGGAGCCATCTTCTTAGTCACCGTGCCTGCTACGATCATCAGGTCTGCCTGGCGCGGCGAGGGCCGGAACACTTCGGCCCCGAATCGGGCCAGATCCCATCGAGCCATAGACGCTGCGATCATTTCAATCGCACAGCAGGCGAGCCCGAAGCCCAGCGGCCAAACGGAGTTCTTTCTTCCCCAATTGTAGAGGTCTTCGAGGGTGGTAACAAAAATGCCCTGCCGGCTCAACTCGTTGCGCAAGCGCTCGTCCATGGCCTTAACTTACCTGCAACTGGGTTTATTTCCAGGTGAGCGCACCTTTTTGCCATGCCCACGCCAACCCCTCGACCAGAAGAAGCACGAAAACAAGCATGCCGATGACCGGACCAGCCGACAATCCTGCGAAGGATACCGCAAAGGGAACGAGAAATAAGACCTCCACGTCGAAGATGAGAAAAATGAGAGCGTATATGTAATATTCGGACCCGAACTGGACCCACGCATCCCCCTTGGATTCCAGACCGCATTCGTAGATATCGGCCTTGGTTTTGCCAGGCTTAGCAGGAGAAAACTTCCAAGCCCAGAGCCGTGCGAGGACCAAAGGGGTCAACGCGAAAATCGCACTAGCGGCGATCAAAAGCGCCAGGAACAAGTAAGGCTGATCCGGGGCGGGGTTCACGATTGTGAGACGTCGGGACGGCGTAATCCAACTGAATGGGCGATGTCCTCAAACTCCTCATGGCTTACCTCTTCAAGTTGTTTGCCTTTCGAGGCAAGCTTCTCGTTGATCTTGATCACCTTCTCCGTCATGACTTCATGGGTTTCTTCCGACCCGCCCACGAGCACGAAGTTGGGACCCTTGGTAAGGCGTTTATGCCCATCCGAGTCAAGCCCGAACCCGAGCATGACTGCTTTTGCTTTTGCTCTCTTTTTCTTCCCGCCATTCGGCATGGCTTCACGCTAAAGGCATTACAGCGAACCGTCAACGCGCGAGTCGGCTAAGTCAATAGCTCATGGTTTATGAATTTATAGGGCTTGACCTGGTAAATGCTGTTCATTACATTTCCGCCTGATGTTAGAAACAAATCGACAAGTAGTGCTGCTGGTAGTCGTCGTAGCCGACGAAGCCGACGGTATTTGTCGATCTTGAATAGAATTTCGACAAAAACCCACGGCTGGAAACGGTCGTGGGTTTTTTTATGCCCGCGGCACCAGTCAAAATCGCAGAACAGAATATGATGAAGACAACAAAGAAAGCTAAAGCTTCCAGAAAAAGTGAGTTGGGACCGGCTATGTCCGGCAGCGAACTGTTAGTGGCCTGCCTGGAGCGCGAAGGTGTCGATACCATTTTTGCCTATCCCGGGGGCGCGAGCATCGAGATTCACCAGGCGCTCACACGCTCCAAGATCCGCACAGTGCTGCCGCGGCATGAGCAGGGTGGTGCGTTCGCAGCGGAAGGTTACGCGCGCGCCACGGGTCGCGCAGGCGTCTGCATGGCCACCAGTGGCCCGGGTGCCACCAACCTTGTCACCGGCATCGCCGACGCCTACATGGACTCCATTCCCATGGTGGCCATTACTGGCCAGGTGGTCCAGGCCATGATCGGCAAAGGCGGCTTTCAAGAAACCGATATCTACGGCGTGACGCTGCCGGTCGTGAAGCACAGCTATCTCATCACAGATATCAACGACATCCCCCGCATCATCAAGGAAGCCTTTCATGTCGCGCAAACGGGGCGCCCGGGTCCGGTGCTCGTGGATATTCCGAAGAACGTCCAGCAGGCCCGCACCCAGCCGGTCTTCCCGAAGGAAGTCCACATGCGCGGCTACAACCCGGAAAAGCACGCCAGCGATGTGGCTTTGAACGAGATCATCGGATTGATCGAAAAGTCGGAGCGACCGGTCCTTTACGTCGGGGGCGGCATCATCAGCAGCAATGCCTCGGAGGAGTTGCGCAAGTTTGTCGAACTGACACAGATCCCGGTTACCACCACTTTGATGGGTTGCGGGGCTTTCCCTGAGACGCATCCGCTTTCATTGCGCTGGCTCGGCATGCATGGCGCCGCATTCGCCAACTGGGCGGTTAACGGCGAATACGAACCGCGCAAGAGCGCCGCCGAACCGATGAAGCTGATGGCTCCGGGAGCCGACCTCCTGCTCGCGTTCGGCGTTCGGTTTGATGACCGTGTGACCGGCAAGGTTGACCAGTTCTGCAAGCACGGCACTATCGTCCATATCGACATCGATGCGTCCGAGATCAACAAGAACAAGCCGGCCCATCTGCCGATCATCAGCGACATCAAATTTGCTTTGGGCCGGCTCCTGGCCATGATCAAGGAACGCCCGATCGAAAAGAAATTTACCGGGTGGCATAAACAGATCGAATCCTGGAAAGCCAAAGCGCCCTTCGGCTACTTGGTGACTGAGGAAGTGATGAAGTCGCAGCATATGCGCGATCATCTCAAAGGTCATGAGGACGAGGTCATCCTGCCGCAAATGGCGATTGAGACTTTGTATGAAATGACCAATGGCAAAGCGATTATTACAACCGGCGTGGGCCAGCACCAGATGTGGTCCGCCCAGTTCTACAAGTTTTCGCGCCCGCGGCAGCTTCTGACCAGTTGCGGGCTGGGATCCATGGGTTACGGCTATCCAGCAGCGCTGGGCGCCAAAGTGGCATTCCCGAAGGAACAGGTTGTCGATATCGATGGTGACGGTTCCTTCCTGATGAACGTGCAGGAGCTGGCCACCGCGCACATTGAGAAGATCGCCGCCAAAGCAATCATCCTGAACAATCAGCATCTCGGCATGGTGATGCAGTGGGAAGACCGGTTTTACGCGGGCAATCGTGGCAACACTTACTTGGGAGATCCCGCCAATCGCAAGCAGATCTATCCGGACTACGTGGCGGTGTGCACCAGCTTTGGCGTTCCGTGTGAACGGGTGATGTTCAGACGCGACCTTCGTGCTGCGATAAAACGCATGCTCGAGTCTGAGGAACCCTACGTGTTGGACATCATTGTCCCCTACACCGAGCACGTGCTCCCCTTCATCCCTGCCAACGGAACGGTGGCAGATATGATCTGGAAGCCTTGATTACCCTCTCCTTTATGAGCGCGGGACATTTTCCGTCCCGCGCTCTTTTTTCGAAAACTCGAAACTGATTACTTGGTGCCGAGGATTGCGTCCTTGGCAGCTTTGGCGACGCGGAATTTCACCACGCGCTTGGCAGCGATCTTGATGGTCTCGCCGGTGGCCGGGTTGCGGCCCATACGCGCTTTGCGGTTCACCAGGACCAGCTTGCCGAGTCCGGGCAGGGTGAAAGTGTTTTTGGCATTCTTGTAAGCCAGCTCAACGAGGGTCTGGAGACTCTCGGTGGCCTGCTTCTTCGTGATGCCGACTTCTTCCGCGATCGCCGCGGCGATTTGTGATTTGGTCAGTGCTTTAGCCATAGGTTGGGCATTGAATAACGGCGAAAGCACAGGCTATCAAGAGAAAATCACATTAATCTCGCAGTTTTTTTCATTGCTTTTCGCGGGTTTTCGTCCGCGCAGCACAGCTCCCGGCCTCCGCATCTCACTTCGATGCTGCTTTCTCCGCTGGTTTCGGAAGCGGCTTCAGAGTCATCGGATCGCGCAGCGGCAATTCGACCAGCACACCGCCCGCAAGCTGCGAGAGCTTCACGTCGTGATCGGGATGTCCTTGCAGGATGTCTTTCTTTTCGCCCACTACCAGCACAACCAGTTTATCCTGGTTGAAGTACTTGCGAGCCACGCGCTGCACATCATCCCGTGTCACCGCTTTGACCCGATCCCGGAACTTGTTCCAGAATTCAGGGTCTTTGGCAAACCGGCCCGTGAACTCGTCTTGTGCAAAAGTGTTGGCCACTTGCGCCTTGGTGGTAAAAGAACGTGGGAACCGCTCGATCCAACCTTGCTTGGACGTATTCAGTTCCTGCTCAGAAACCAACTCGTCCCGCATGCGTTGAATCTCTTGCAGGACAATTGAGGTGGCATACGAAACAGTGCGGGACTTGGTTTGAAAGCCAGCGCTGAAAGTCAGCGGATAATAAACGCCGCCGGGAAAGCTCGAGTTCGCCGAGTAGGCCAGGCCTTCGTCCGAACGCACACGGTTCATGATCCGGGAGGTAAATCCGCCCCCACCGAGAATGTCGTTCATCACAAGCACCGCGAAATAGTCCGGATTATCCCTGCGGATGCCGGGAAGCATGATGCTCACCCTGCCCTGGTTGACTTCCTTATCCACGAGGTACACTCCCGGTGAGGCGAACTTCGTATCAGCGGGCACCGGCCCCGGGGTCTCACCTTTGATCGGCCAGTTGCTAAAAAGCTTCTCAAGCTTTTGGACCATTTCGTCCCGGTCGAAATCGCCGCTCGCGGCTACGATGAAGTTCGCCGGATGAAACCAGCGTCGATGGAACTGCTCGAGGTCGGCGCGCGTGATTGAACCCACGGTGTTGGACACGGGCAGTTGGTTGGCCCAGAATTGCTCACCGAACGCCAGAAAGGAAGCCTCGCGCGCCTCGATCCCAGCCGACTCGTCATTCCGCGTCTTCATGCCTTGGAGCATCTGCTGTTTTCTCAAGGCAAGGCGGTCTTCCTGGAATCGGGGGGCGGTGAGTGTTTCGCGCAAAATGCTTAAGCCTTCTTCGATATCCTTGGCCAGCAAGTTCAGACTAACGCTTCCCTGGGAATCTCCAATTCCTGAGTTGAGCTGCGCAGCCAGGAAAGCCAGCCGCTCCTCCATATCTTCCGCGGATTTGGAGGCCGTGCCACCACGGCTTAGCATGAAGCCCGTCAGCGAGGCTACCCCGAGTTTCTCCTTCGGTTGCAGGTAATCGCCCGTGCGCACGTACACCACAATATTCACCAGCGGCAATTCACGGTCCGGCACCACATAAGCCACCGGGCCGGACTTAAGCTGTACCCGATATTTTTTGTGCTCGGGTGGATCATAGGTCAGCGGCGGAAACGAGAGTTTTTCCGGACGCTCCGGAATGCCCTCCTGGGCAGCCGTGTTGTCCCGGCTGAAGGCGGGCTGGATGAAGGTGCAAAGAACAAAGAAGAACGCAATTTTTCTGAGCATAGGTAAAAGCGGATTATTGTCCGGGGTTGGCGGAGGGAGCTGCGGCGGCCACCTGCCCCGCTTTGCGTGTATAGATTGCGACGGTGCGATTCTCTCGGGTCAGGTATTTGGCGGCCACCCGTTTGACATCTGCGGCCGTGACTTCCTGGATTCGTGGACCGGCTTCGTTGATCTCTTTCCAATCGCCCGAGCCGTCATTCATGATCAACTGCATCAGGATGGGGAAATTCGCGGCTAACCGCCGATACTCGCCGGCTGCAAAATTGTTCTTAACCTTCTGCAACTCCTGCGCCGGGACTTCCTCGTTTTTGAGCTTCTCGATTTGCTCGTAGATGGCGCGCTCGACTTCCTCCGGGGTGTGGCCGTCCTTCGCTTCACCACCTGCGTTGAAGTAACCAGCGTATTTCTGAGTGCCTTGATCGGCATAGACGTCTGTGGCAACCCCCTTGCCCAGCACCAGGTTCTTGTAAAGCCGCCCAGTGCGGGTGGAAAGCACCTGGGCAAGAATGTCCAGGGCGTATGAATCGGGATGCTTGAAGCCAACAGTCACCCAGACGATATCGGTCTGGGGATTTGTATCAGCTTCAGCATACATCCGCTGTTCGGCCAATTGCTTAACTTCGTCAGTAACCACTTCGGGAGCGTCTGTAGGGCCACGTGGAATGCGCTCGAAGTATTTGCGTGCCAGGGCTTCAGCCTTGGCGGGCTCGAAGTCACCAACCAGTATCAGCGTGATGTTCTGCGGAGCGTAGTAGGTGCTGTAGAAATCATCGGCCTGGGCCTTGCTGATGGCCGGAATATCAGAAGGCCATCCCACCACCGGCCAGGAGTACGGCGAGGCCTTCCATATCATGGCATTGAACTGCTCGGAGAACTTGCCTAACGGTGTTGATTCCGTGCGCAACCGTCTTTCTTCAAAGACCACGTCGCGTTCCGCATAAAATTCCCGGAATACCGGCCGAAGCAGCCGTTCCGATTCCATCCACATGTAGAGCTCAAACTTGTTTGCCGGAACGGTGATGAAGTAGGCCGTCATATCCTGGGAGGTGAAGGCGTTCATGCCCGAAGCACCCGCGGTGGTGTAGATCCGATCGAACTCGTTCTTCACCAGCACCTCGCGCTGCCGTTCGATGAGCCTGGCGAATTCCTTCTCTAACTCGCGGTAGCGCTCCGACTTGTTTTCCGGCTTGAGCAGGTCATCGATCTTCCCCTGTCGCATCTCCAGCCGCAGCCGCTTCTCTTCCTGCCGCATTTGTTCCCGGACCTTCTCCTGGGCAGTGATGATCTCCAGGTCTGTCTGGTAATCCTTCGTGCCAATCGTCGGGGTACCTTTGAACATCATATGTTCAAAGAGATGGGCGATGCCCGTGATGCCGGGTCGTTCGTTCGCGCTGCCGACGTGCGTCACCCAGCCGCCCGAAACGGTGGGTTCGTCATGGCGTTCCACCAGCAGCAAGCGCATTCCATTTGCCAGTTGCTTTTCAACCACAGGCACTTTCTGAGCAACAACGGGTGCCGCCATGCACAGCACACCGGCTAATCCCAACAGCGTCTTCCAAGGTCGTATCGTCATAAGAAAGCCAAATCCAGATGTTATCCGCCCAACCTAAGCCAACCCGGCCCAACGGCAACTGAAAAGCAACGATCAACAACCGGTCCCGGAGCGCTCAGGTGTCTACGCCCTGCTCCAAACGCTTGATTCTCCGAAGTTCCGTTTGCCCCTCGCCACATACCAAGTAGTGCTGTCTATGCCGTGAGGAGCGAATGGCCCTGCCGCACAGAAATGGCTGGTGAAATTGGCCACCCGGCGTATGTTCCCCTGAAATGAAAACGATGCGTGTCTTGATTCTGACGGTGATCACGGCTCTCGGGTTTAGCGGCGCGACCCAGGCCCAAATGCCAGGCGGAGAAAACCCCGGCGAAATGAATTCCGCCATGCTCCGCGTCTTTGGAGACCACAAATCTTTCCAGGCCAAAGCCGATGTGAAGGTGACAGATGCGAACCAAAAGGAGGTCATGAACGCCCCCATGGAGGTGGCGCTCTCAGAAGGCAAAGCGCGCTTCGCATTTGACCTGACGCAGATGAAAGGCGATGCAATGCCGCCCGCGGCACTTGAAATGATGAAATCCTCCGGCATGACTCAAATCGTCAGCGTCTCCCGGCCTGATCTGAAGGAAGTGTTTATAGTCTATCCCGTAAAGAAAGCCATGCTGCGCATGCCCATGAGCGAGAAGAACGCCAAGATGGCCGTCAGCGAGCCCAAAATCACCAAAACGGTGTTAGGCAAAGAAACCATTGATGGACACGCCTGCGTGAAGAACCAAGTCAAAATGACTGATGCCGATGGCGGCGTTACAGAGGCAACCACATGGAATGCAACTGACCTAAAAGATTTCCCGGTCCAAATCAAAGCCACCGAGAAGGGAATGACCTCGCTGCTCAGGTTTAAAGATATCCGTTTGGCCAAACCGGATGCAGCCCTGTTTGACGTGCCGTCCGGCTTCAAGGAGTACAAGAATATGATGGAGATGATGCAGAGCATGATGCAAGGGATGGGCGCACCGAAGTAATACCTCTTCCCCTGAAAATGTCCCGAACGCTAGAGACAGGCCTGACCCTGACATTCTGATGAGGATAATCAACTTAAACCCAGATACGAACATCGGCGCCAGCTCGTGGTTCGTCGAAATTGAAGGACATCGGTTGCTGATGGACGCCGGCATCCATCCCAAGAGGGAAGGACGCGACAGCATGCCCCTGTTTGGCCGGGTGAAAGGTGAGGAGGTTGATGCTATAGCCATCACTCACTGCCATCATGATCATGTCGGCTCCTTGCCGGTCGCGTTGCGCTACTTCCCCAAAGCGCATGTGCTCATGACGGAACTGAGCTACTTCATTGTGGAACGGGTCCTGCACAATTCAGTCAATGTCATGACCCGACAACGCGATGAGATGGGCATCCGCGAGTACCCTCTCTACAGCCATGACGAGGTGGATGAGATCGCGGCGAAGTTTCAAGGGTTCAAGTACAACCGCGAAATCGATTGGGCGGCTTTTCACAAAGCGCGTGCGGGATTCCTCTCACCCACACTGGAGTTCTATGATGCCGGGCACGCCTTGGGCTCTGCCGGGCTCATGGTCCGCGGCTCAAAGGAAACCCTGTTCTTCACCGGGGACGTCTGTTTTCACGATCAAACGGTTTTAAAATCCGCCCGGTTCCATGACGTTCAGGCCGATGTGCTTGTCATGGAAACGACGCGTGGCAACCGCGTGGTGCCGCCCGGGTTCTCCCGTGAAAACGAGATCGAACGTTTGGCGCAATCAATCGAGCGCGTGCTCGCTCGCAAAGGCTCTATCCTCCTGCCGAGCTTCGCCCTGGGACGCACTCAGGAGATCCTGGCTCTCATGGCGTTGCTTATGGAGAAAGGCCGCATCCCGCGCCAGCCGATTTACATTGGCGGTCTCGGCCGGGTTTTTACTGAAATCTACGATCTCCAGGCCCATCGCACCCATCGGCAGTATCCCAACCTGCAGCTCAACGAGGCCTTAAACCTGGTGGTGCTTGAAAAGGGCCAGGCCGAAAACATGAAGCTCACCGGCGCCCGCATCTTTGTCATAACGGCCGGCATGATGAGCGAACACACAGCCGCCCATGATCTGGCAGCTCGAATGGTCGGCGATGAGCGCCACGCCATCTTCTTCGTCGGTTACACCGACCCCGATACTCCTGGTGGCAAGCTGCGCGCAGCCAAGCAGGGTGAAAACTTTGTCTTCAGTCCAAGCGCCGGCGAACTCAGGCGTGTGTGTGAAGTGGATGACTTCGATCTCACGGCTCACGCGAACCGGGATGACCTGCTCAGCTTTGTAGGCGAAGTCGATCCTCGAACGGTCCTGTTGGGCCACGGAGACGACGAGTCTCGAAACTGGTTTACTGAGCAGATCAAGACGCGTTACCCACGCATCAAGGTCATTCAGCCAGCTCCCGGCGAACCGGTGGAGGTCTAACCGGACTAAGTTCCACGATTGGCAACGGCACGCGCCCCGAGTAAACTCCGGGCGTGATTGCTTTGTTACTCTCACTCATGCTGGCGCTGCTGACCGTTGGCAGCGTTTCCGCCCAAACGAATCCCCCCGCCACTGGCGCCTCCAAGGCCTCCCCCGAGCAGATCGAAAAAGCCTACCAAGCGCTGCTGGCGGAGGATGATGCCGCCCAGACAGACGTTGATAATTGGATTGTCGAAAACAGCGCTTTCAAAGAAAAGGGCGCAGGTGCTCCGGATTCCGAGCTGAACGCACGCATCCAGACTCGTTTCGACAAGGTTAAAGGGGCCTACGACCGGTTCATCGCTGCAAATCCGGATCATCTTCGCGCACGCCTGGCTTATGGCAGCCTGCTTAGTGACCTCCAGGATGAACTCGGCGCGCGCGTTCAGTGGGAGCGAGCTTTTGAATTGGACCCCAAGAATCCCGCTGTGCTGAACAATCTTGCCGGTGCTTATACCGAAAGCGGCCAGGCCGAGAAGGGATTTGAATTTTACACCAAGGCGATCGAGCTAAAGCCGGGCGAACCTTTGTACTATCATAACTTCGCCAACAGCCTATGGGTGCTGCGCAAGAAGGCGATGACGCAATACAAATGGGATGAGCAGCAGGTGTTTGTTAAATGCCTCAATCTGTTTAGCAACGCGTTTCGCCTGGCTCCTTCAAACTTCCCCTATGCCTCCGATTTCGCGCAAGCGTTCTACGCGATCAAGCCATTCCCTGCCCTGCCCGCGCTCAACGCGTGGACTAATGCACTGGCAATAGCCCCGGATGGCCTTGAACGCGAGGGCGTTTACCTTCACCTCGCTCGCGTGAAGATGCTTGCCGGGAAATATTCCGAGGCTCGCCAGGATCTCCAGACGGTGAAAGATGCAAAGTACGACCGGCTTAAAGCGAACTTGCTCCAGAGCATCGAAGAGCGGGAACATCCCGAAGCCTCGACCAATGCTCCTGCGACAGTTCCGGCTCCAGCCAAACCTTAGCTACTTGGCTTTACTCGGAACGAACACCGCGCAAACCGGCGATCCCAGCGCAGTTGGCTCACCCACCGGCTGAAGCGTACCGGTCTTCGAATCCACCCGAAAAACCAGAATGTTATCCGAGGACTGATTTTGAGCGATGATCCAGTCACCGGAGGGATCGAACGCAAAATGACGAGGGGCTTTCCCGCCGCTAGGTTGATGTCCTACGGCAGTTAATTGCCCGGTTTTGGAGTCCACTCTAAAAATGGCGATGCTGTCGTGTCCCCGGTTTGAGCCATACAGGAAATCACCTTTCGGATGGACCGCGATCTCAGCGCAGGAACTATCGTTGGTGTAACCTGTGGGCAAGGTTGATATCTCCTGGATTTGTTTCAGCACACCAGTCTTTCCCTCCCAGTCGAACACCGTGATCGAATTACCCATTTCATTGATCACATAGGCCACAGAGCGCTTGGGATGAAACACGAGGTGCCGTGGGCCGGCCCCCGGGGTGACCGTTCCCCCTCCGGCGGTCTCAAGGGCAAGCATGGCGCGACCAGCGTTGAGCTGGTACACGAGGACCTTATCCAAACCCAAATCACAAACGAGAGCAAAACGGTTCTCGGGATCGGGCACAATTTGGTGCGCGTGAGGCCCGGCCTGACGCTTGGGATTGACGCTCGAACCCTCATGTTGAACGAAGACCCCTGGCTGCCCGAGCACCCCGGTTTCCAGGATAGGAATCGCTTGCACGCTCCCGCCGCCATAGTTCGCTACCAGCACGCATCGCCCCTCACTGTCCAGACTCAAATGACAGGGGCTCGTCCCGCCGGACGCTTGCTGGTTTAAAAGGCGCAGATTCCCTGTGTCAGGCTCGATCGCAAATGCGCTGACCACCCCGCTCTTCTTCCCTTCGAAATCGCTGACCTCTCCGACGGCATACATGAATTTCCGATTGGGATGGACTGCCAGGTAACTCGGATTCTTAGTCTCTACCGCCAATTGGGGAGCTGTGAGCTTGCCTGTCTTCGCGTCGAAAGTGGATTGGTAGATACCTTTGCTCTTCTCGCCGGTATAGGTGCCGAAATAAACGCGCATAGAATTAGCCTGTGCCTGCTCACAACCAATAATGGCTGCGAACAGCCCGGTGATCGCCAACAAACCTAACGGTTGGAACAGTTGCATGCCTTTCAAAAATCACACTTTGAGCGTCAATGCAAGCGCGATGGCTGCGCTCCTTCGCTTCGGGGGTGTGGTTATAAGTGAGTGAGGGAATGCTGAGTTCTGTCCGGTGTCGGACAGGTAACCGAGTTCGTCCGCTTCGAAGCCCCTGAACAGGGGCGACCGCGAATAGCCCGGCACGGGAGTGCTGGGTAATGCGCCCTATAGATCAATCAAGTCCCGACAGGGACGACCGATTCGGCGTCATTCCTACCGGAAACAACAACCGACACGCCGTTGGCTCTCTGGCATGCCCTACATGGGCTTATACTCGAAGCAAGTTTTGCGGAGGAGTCTGGGGTATTGTTGCACGGACAGAACATCCCTTTCGAAAACCGTTATCCCCGGGAGCAATGGGAGAGGCGGTCGCCCACTTCGGGGCTTCGATGATCGCTTCAATCACCATACCCGGCACTTCCGTGCCGGGCTAGCTGCGAACGCCCACTTCGGGGCTACATTGTTGCGCGTGCGTCGGGCAAAAGTTCGATCGCTCACCTTAAAGGAGCCGTAAGCCTCACCCACTTATAATCACACCCTTCGCTTCGAGTTCTGCCCAGTCAGAACCCGCGGAGCCGCAAGGCTCAATCCGTTTCTGATCACTTCAGGCCTGTGTCCCAGCGAGGCTTGCCAGCGTAAGTTCCACCCGTTGGCATTGCCAGGAACGAGGTCTCTCCTATTTCTGCTGCCAAAGCGAGGACCTCCTGATTCAAAGCCTCCAGGTTGGCAGAGGCAACCTCGGCCTTGGCCGTTGCGGTGGCTGCCTGATCGGTCTTGCGTTCCTCGTCTATCAGCACTGCGGCAACGAACTGGGAGCTGCCTGAAACGGAGTAACCCTTGGGCACTCTCATCTGAGCCGCCTTGGCGTTGGCACTGGCCACAACGGTGTTTTGTTGAGCTTTCGCGAATTGTCCCTTGAGGGTTTGCAGCCGGGTCACCTTAACAGTGAGATCCCTTGGCATGTTCTTCAGAGTAACGATTTGCGGAGAGCCGTCCACAAGCACCTTCGCAACGTGCATGGATTCACTGATCGATTGTTGAAGGGCCAGGACACGAAGCTCCTTCCAATGTTTTAGTGGCCGGGTGGCTGGCGTTCCATTCGCCGCACGCCATTCGTGAATAGGCTGCAGATCCACGGCTCGACCGTTTATCATGCGTATATCACCCGCCAAACAAGGAAGGGCCACACTGATGCAGAGCAACCATGCGGAGAGCGTTTTCATTTTGTTGGAGGCATCCTAGCATAGTCACATAATAAATCAATCACGCTAGAACGCTAAGACACCACCAGGCGATGTGAGTGGTATTTCCGTACTGTTGGTAACCTCCAGGCTTAAAATAAAAAAGTTCCTGGTGGTTCTAATTTGCGCCTTTGCGACGCAAGCCAGAACCACCAGGAATGACATTAAATGGAACGCGCAGTTACCAACAGTACTGATTCCTGTTCGGTCGGCATTCCTGCAATCGGATGGCAGCACCCGTGAATGCCATCTGAAAGTGACAAATCAAAACTGGGATTTGTCCATTACGAAATCCCCAACCGATTCAAGGCACTCAGCACCGCGCGCACAGAAGCCAACTCGATGTTGGTATCCACACCGGCACCCCAGCGGGATCGTCCACTCCGATCCTTAATTTGGATATAGGCGATGGCCGAAGCCTCTTCCCCTTCGCTGAGAGCGTGCTCGCTGTAATTGGCGATCTCAAACTTGGGCACGCCGGCAGAGCCGAAACCGTTCACGAGCGCAGCCAGGGGACCGTTACCCTCCCCTTTAAATTCCACCGGCTTTCCGTCCCGCATCAACCGAGCCTGGCAGCGCACGCTGCCATTGCGGCTTTCCGTTTCAAATCCCTGCAATTGCCAGGGCGCATTGCGGTCAATGTACTCCCGCCAGAACATCACTTTAAGTTCGGCGCCACTGACTTCCCGGCCTAACCGATCCACCTCATCATTGGCAATTGGACCGAACTCACGCTGCATTTCCTTGGGCAGGAGAATGCCAAACTCGCTCTCGAGCAAATAGGCCACCCCGCCCTTGCCTGACTGGCCGTTCACCCTGATAACCTCGCGGTATTGACGTCCGAGATCGTTCGGATCAATCGTGAGGTACGGCACGTCCCAGTGCGGCTGCCGCTTTTCCGAACCCCACTCAGCGAGGCCTTTCTTAATCGCATCCTGGTGCGATCCGCTGAACGCGGTGAATACCAACTCGCCTGCGTACGGGTGGCGAGGCGGAACGGTCATTCCGGTACATCGCTCATAGACGTCGCGAATGGCATTCAACGAGGAGAAGTCCAGGCCCGGGTTGATGCCGTGCATGTAGAGATTCAAAGCCACGGTAATGACATCGAGGTTTCCAGTTCGTTCACCGTTGCCGAACAACGTGCCTTCAACCCGATCAGCTCCCGCCAACAAGCCCAACTCGGTCGCCGCCGTGCCTGTGCAGCGGTCGTTGTGCGTGTGCAAGCTGATGATCATGCTCTCGCGGTTCTTGAGGTTGCGGGACATCCATTCGATTTGATCTGCGTACACGTTTGGTGTCGCCAACTGCACGGTATCGGGCAAGTTGAGAATCATTTTGTGCTGCGGAGTGGGCTGCCAGACCTCCATGACAGCCTCGGAGACCTCTCTGGCGAATTCGACCTCAGTGGCACTAAAGCTTTCAGGGGAATACTGCAAGGTGACGTTGGTGCCTTTGAGACGACCCAAGCGATCCTTGATCATCTGCGCGCCGCGCACTGCGACCTTGAGGATTTCGTCCTTGGACAACCCGAACACAACCCGGCGTTGTGCCGGAGAGGTAGAGTTGTACATATGGATGATGGCGTTCTTGGCGCCAACCAATGACTCCACTGTGCGTTCGATCAAATCTTCACGGGCTTGGACAAGCACCTGGAGGAAAACGTCTCCGGGCACGCGGTTTTCTTCGATTAAGCGCCGGTTGAAAGTGAATTCGGTGTTCGAGGCGGATGGGAAGCCGACTTCGATCTCCTTAAACCCTATTTTGACGAGGGTCTGGAAGAGCTCAAGTTTTTGGCTTACGTTCATCGGCACAGCCAAGGCCTGGTTGCCGTCGCGCAGATCGACGCTGCACCAGATGGGTGGGTGCGTGAGGACGCGGTTCGGCCACTGCCGGTCCGGCAAATGGATAACAGGGAACGGCTTATACTTGCTTGATGGATCTTTGAGCATAAATGTGCGCTTTAAGCTGCCCGACGGTGCTGGAAACAAAAAAACCCCACCGCCATCTGGCAGCAGGGTTCAAATTTCAAACTTCCGGCAACAACTAGAACCCAACCGCCGCGCAGCTCAGCAGCAGCGCGCCCGATAGCAGCAGGTTCAGATTTCGTTTCACTGGCGCAACATTAATAGTGGTCCGACAGAGCGTCAACCCCTAAAAATCTGAAAAAACCTATTGCATGGGGGTGTGCATTTGCTATATTCCGCGCTCCGTTTCCCCGGTTTTTGGGGAGCGGAGATTTAGAAACCATTAACAGACAATTGTTCTTTGTATGGCTGGACAACGCATACGCATTCGCCTCAAGGCCTTTGACCACCGGGTCATAGACCAATCCGCCCGCGACATCGCGGATACAGTGAAACGGACAGGGGCCCGGGTCGCCGGCCCGATTCCACTACCTACTCGCGTCGAGCGCTTCACGGTTCTTCGCTCACCTCATTCGGATAAGAAATCGCAGGAAACCTTTGAACAGCGCACCCATAAAAGGCTGATCGACATCATTGAGCCCACGGCTAAAACCGTGGACGAACTGAAGAAGTTGAATTTGCCAGCGGGCGTGGACATCACGATTAAGATTTAAGGATTTGAATATGCTCGGCCTTATTGGAAAAAAGCTTGGCCAAACGCGTGTTTACGACGCGAAAGGCACCATGACCTCGGTCACGATAGTGCTCGTGGGTCCCAATCGAGTTCTGCAGTGCAAAACTCAGCAAAGTGACGGCTACAACGCCGTGCAGTTGGGTTTTGGCGAACAGAAAGAGCATCGCCTCTCTAAGCCCCTGCTCGGACACATCAAGAAACACAATGGCGCTCCGGTCAAACGGATCCAGGAGTTTCGCGATTTCACCAAAGAAGTGAAACCGGGTGATGTGCTGGGAGCAACGGTTTTTGCTCCGGGTGATTATATTGACGCCATCGGCCTGACAAAGGGCCGTGGGTTTGAAGGTGTAGTCGGCCGGCACAGTTTCGCCGGTGGCGATAGCACGCACGGCTCAAAAGGCTGGCATCGGCGCTCTGGCGCCATCGGCCAGCGCTTGTTCCCCGGCACCGTTATGCGCGGCATGAAAATGCCGGGCCATATGGGCCAGGTCCGCCGGACCACCCAGAACCTGGAAGTGGTCCAGGTGCACGAAGCCGATAATGTGCTGCTCATCCGCGGCGCGATCCCTGGATCACCTGGCGATTACGTGGTGATTCGCGAATCCAAGAAACGCCCGAAGGGCTGGAAGCCGCATGCGGAACGCGCGGAAGCCAAGAAGGCAGAAAAGAAGAAATAAGGAACTGCCATGAAGCTTACCATTAAAGATATCAAAGGAAACAGTCAGGGCGAACTGGACGTTCAGTTCTCTCTGGTTGAAGACGGGCGCGGCACCCAGGCGGTGCACGACACCGTAGTGGCTTACCAGGCCGCCCAACGCAGCGGAACTGCCTGCACCAAGACCATGGGTGACGTGAATGGTTCCGGCAAGAAACCCTGGCGCCAAAAAGGCACCGGGCGCGCTCGTGCCGGCTCCTTCGCCTCGCCCCTGTGGCGTGGTGGTGGCGTCGTATTCGGCCCCAAGCCGCGCGACTTCGCCAAGAAGGTCTCTCGCAACACCAAACAACTCGCATTGCGCAAAGCGCTTTCTGAGCGCCTCCAAGCCAATGAAGTCGTCGTGGTTGATGGACTGAAGCTCGCTTCAGCCAAAACCCGCGATTTCACCGGCGTTCTGGCCGCTCTGCAAGTCGATGCCGGCACCACTCTCGTGGTTTCGGAAGGCTCGGACAAGAATCTAACGCTTGCGGCTCGTAACGTGCCGAACGTCTTCTTATCTACCAGCGAAGGCCTCAATACCTATGAAGTCTTGCGCGCCGATAAGCTGGTGTTCACCCGCGGCGCTTTTGAACAGGTTCAGGCCCGCTTGAACAAGGAATAACCATGAATTCTTACGACATCATCAAGACTGTCCGCCTGACCGAAAAAGGCACCCGCCAGGGCGATTCCTACAACCAATACACTGTCAAAGCGGATCCCCGTGCGAATAAAACACAGATCCGCCAGGCTGTGCAGGAGTTGTTCAAGGTTAAGGTTATCAAGGTCAACACCCTGAATGTGCGTGGCAAACTGCGCCGTCAGCGCACTGTCCAGGCCGGTCGTTCTTCCAACTGGAAGAAGGCGATCGTCACCCTCAAAGAGGGCGACAAAATCACTTTGACCTAATCGGTCGATCAGTATTTCACGCGCGCGGGCAGCTTCGGCTCCCGCGCGTTTTTGCTTTCTCGGATCGACTCCACGTTGGAGAGGATGGTTGCTGTCTGCAAGCGTCCAGCCAACGGTGGCACCTGCCATCAGGAGCGCTTGAATCGACGCGTAATCAACTGCGCCACTTCGCGTGCGGACTCAATTTTGAATGCGAATGCAATAAAGCAATAGACGGCTCCTGCGAGGGCTGCCGGTAGAAAGACTGCGATGAGCTTGGGCGTAAATGATTGAATCCCCCAGTGGGCCTGGCTCCAGCGTCCACCGAACCATGCGATAACACCTGCAATCAATGCGGCGGGCACCAAAACCAGCAGCGTTCTCGTAAACTTGCTAAAATCCAGCGTCTTCAGTTTTCGCCGCAAGGCATAGGTGAGAAGAGCGGTGTTGATCAGTGCGCTGGCGGTGTTCGCAATTCCCAACCCGGCTTCGCCAAGGCGTTGCACCAGGAAAAAGGCGAACACCAGGTTAATTCCAAGACAGAAAACGCTGATCCTCATCGGCGTGCGGATGTCCTGCAGGGCAAAAAAGGCGCGCGCGAGGATGTTGTTCATGGAAAACATCAGCAAACCCGGTGCAAGGCACATCAGGGACAAGGTCACCCGTTGCGTGGCGCTAGGCCCGAACTCTCCGCGTTCGAACACCAGGCGAACAATAGGCTCGGCCAGCGAGAATGAGATGGCGGCGGCGAACAGATTCGCCAAGGCCAGGTGGGACAAGCCAGTGCTCAACGTGCTCCGGAATTCCGGGAACTTTTTGTCGGCTGCCAGGCCCGAAAGCGTAGGTAGCAAATAGGTGGCAAGGGAGATGCCGAACAGGCCTTGAGGAAGTTCCATCAAACGCACCGCGTAGTTGAATGTGGATACGATTGTAGGTTCAAACCAGAATGAGAAAACCTGAGTGAGCAGCACGTTGATCTGAAAAGCTGCCACACCGATCGACCCGGGGATCATTTTCCGAACGACTTCGCGTACAGTCGGGTCCTGCCAGGGAGACTCCCATTTCAATCGGTAGCCTTCTTTGTGCAGCGTGGGCAATTGAAAAACCGCCTGGGCCAACCCAGCGAGCAAAACACCTATGGCCAGTCCGAAGATCTGCTCATCCTTGGCAATGCCCATGTGGGGGGCCAGCCAAATGACACTGGAGATCATGATCACGTTGAGGAGAACAGCCCCCAGGCTCGGAATGAAAAAGTGCCCTCGTGAGTTGGCCATGCCGATATAAACGGCAGCCAGGCAAACCAGGATCACGTAAGGAAACATCCACCGCATCAGCCGCAGGACCAGCCGGGTATGCTCTTCGAGCACCATCGTGTTCAGAGCGATTGTGATTGCGATCAACGCCAGCAAGGTGATCGCTCCGCATGCGATAGTAACACCCGAGATAATGGCGTTGGCCGCGCGCCACATCTCCTTCTCATCCTGGCGCTCCTTTTGCTTAAACAGCGGGATAAACGCTGCTGTTAAGGCCCCCTCCCCCAGCAACCGGCGAAAGAGGTTGGGCACCTGGAACGCGAGAGTGAACGCACTTGCCACCATGGAATTGCCCATGAAACTGGCGTACACACTCTCGCGGACCATTCCAAGCAATCGGCTGGTCATGGTAGCCGCTGCCATCGCGCCCGAAGATTTCAACATTTGCGACATCGCGGGGGGAAATCTACGCGCTGGCCGGGCAAAGTCGAAACTGAAAAGAAATCTTCCGACAGGCGGCAACCAGAATGGTTGCCAGAGAGTAAGCCGGAGGTCGCAACGAAGTGCAGACCTCCGGTTGAGTCGCAGATTGGAATTGCACCCCGGATCGGGGTGCCAGAACCAGATGAATCAACAGAAGGAAAACCAAGAGAGCGAAGTGCCGAAGGAGGTTCGGTCTCATTGCACACCAAGCGGCCGGAAACCAGCGATGTGCATTGCACTTCAGTACTGTGTGCAGCTCGGTCTGGCACCCCGTCCCGGGGTGCTGAAGCAAGCGTCTGTTTTCCGGAGGTCTCCGCTACGCTCCGACGCTCCGGCTACTCTCTGCCAAGCCTTCGGCTTGGATTGTCCGAGCTCCCGGCAAACCAGTCGTGGCAGCCCGACACCGAGAGGTCGTCACATTGTTTTTCGTTGCGCTTGACCCGGCGCGGCTGCACTTTCATTAAGCCATACGCGTATGCGCTACTTCGAGGAAGCCAAACAAATTTGGAAGACACTTCTCCCCAAGTCCGGCCAGGCAGATACGGTTCAAGGCGAGTTGATTCGCGCTATTGAGCGGCTGCGCTGGGAGTCTCAAAACAACGGAAACGGGAATTGGGATGAGGGCTTTGATCGCTTTTGTGATTTTTTGGAGCAGACATTGGCAGTCAGGCCGCCGTTCGATGACGACGCGCTTAGCGAGATTCGCACAGACATCTCGCGATTGCCTGAGTACTTTCGCTCTGCACGAGATGCTCGGATGGGCCCTGTTTGAATGTCGAAACTCACCAGCCGGGCGCCGGTGAGAGAGAACCTTTTATGGCCAGCGTATGACACCAATTGTTCAAAGCGTGAGAACACTGGTGGTCGGGATGGTGGTCGGGATGGTTCCGATGCTGATTTATGGCAGCCACATGGTGAGAAGCCTGTTGCACGCCCGGCGTTGTGGTATAGCCCTGTTTTCCAAATCGGCTGGCACCGCTTTCCGTGTGCATCTTCGTAAAGACGAACATGCCGGACTCCTATATCGTCGATCGGTTGTCTGGTTCTTCATTAGTCTTGCAACTTGGGGATGCGTGGCCGCAGAAGCATTTTACGTACTGAAATCATGACTTATACTGCGCGAATTCCAACATTCAGTGGCTCAGATGGCGAGTTCGGGGTGGTTTTAAGCCTTGAGTTTTCGGCCAGCTCCGCTGATCACTCGTTGGTTAACCACTCGGACTCGCAATGAAACGCCCCCTGCATTCTTTGCTCCTTTCAATCGGCTTGTTGGTACTCGCGAGTTTGAGCCTTGCCCCATATACGCCAGCCAAACGTCACCCTTTACCAGACGGCAGAATTGTCGAAAGAGCCGAGGCTGAGCGGAGCAGCGCCGGGTGGCGTGTCAATTGGTTCCCGTACCTTTGTCTCGGAGGAGCCGCAGTTTCTTTTGCGTGGACGCTCGGCCTGGCATCCATTGGCATCGCCCAGTTTATTCGCCAAAGGCGGCATAATAATCCCAGCTAGCCAACACGTGTACTGGACGCGGCGATGAATATCGGTTTACATTCCGGAAGTCACTGGCACCGCACCAGCGATTCGTTTACATTGCGCCACATGAACGCGCCTCCAAAATTCCGCCACCTCTTCCTGCTCTGCATCGCTTGGGCCTTTGTTCTGCCGGTGTCGGCAGCCCCGCCCGATAATCGAGACCGTCAGGTTCTGGAGACACTATTGGTGCATCTATTGTCGGACCCGAAGTTTGACATGACGCGAGTTTCTTCCAATGGAGCGACGATTGTCTTGCACGCACGTACGCCAGACAAGACGGGCTTCCTCATGTCTCACCAGATTCGAGCCGAGATTGGCAGTCGCGAATTACCGAGTGATGCAGAGAGTGATGCGCGCCGGCGGAACACGCCAGCCGATGCCAAGCCAGGCGCATATGATTCGGTCCCGGCATTCTACACGAATCTGACATTTGCGGCAGGTATAGTGGTCACCGATTTGACCAAGACATGGAAGGGTCGGAGCTCATTCGCATCGTTCGAGGAGGCGCATCCCAAAGCTCGCGGATGGTTGGCAGCTTATTTACCGGGATATTCTGCGGACGGCAATCGCGCAGTAGTTCGCGCTGGCGTCGGACCGTGGGCGCACGCGGCGATGCTCACAGCCGTGTTGGAGAGGCGCGGGGACAAGTGGACGGTGGTTTGGCATCATGTTGCCCGCTTTGCGTAGGTTAACTATGAGCAAATTCCAAGAATTGGAAGATTTCGAGCGACGCTTCGACACCATGGGTTTGGAAGAACTGCGGCAGTGGAAGAAATACTGGACGCAGCACGCTCAGGAGTTGGCTCCCAAGGTCCGCAAGCAAGCCATGAAGAGGGTGTATGACATTGACAGAGCCATCGATCGGAGGATTCAGGAGAATGCATAAGAGCGAATTGCTCCACTGGCCTGCGCAAGGCAAGGGCGCGATGGTGCTTCGGCTCCAAACAGGACGTCTCGGACGCGCCCTGCTTGACCAGCGACATTCGGCGGAATGAGCACGCGTATGCCAGCCAACCCGGACGAAATCAAAAGACGCGAAGCTGCGGCGCGGGGCGCAATCAAGAAAGCATTCGGCACTCGCGATGACGAGTTCGGCGCTACGATGTTCGTGTCTCACCACTTGGAGGAGTTGGATTCCGCGTATTGGAAGAAGCACTTTTCTACTGAGAAGCCAGACGCACATCGCATCCTTGAATCTCTGGTGCTTCGGTCTCATTGGGGCGGGGATGATGAGATGGATGCCTTTGATTTCACTCTACCAGAAGAGGTCACACAGTATGTCATCAGCGTTACGTTCGACGAGTCTGGGGAGGTTTCTGGGGTTTCGATGGAGAGTTGATGAGCTATGATCATGTGGCCTGACAAGCGGATTCAGCGAACCCGGCGATGACGCTCTCGTTTACTGTCGAAAGCCAGCCGCGCCAGGTCCCTGATCTGGATCGTTGGCCAGACAAGCAGCCATGACTACGCTAGATAGAGAAAAACAGTACATACGAAAATGGCGCGCCAAAGCGTTGCGAGGAGACTGCAGCGGCATGTCGAATGTTGCGGCAGCTTATCGCATTCTGGAGAACTTCAGACTTGCAGCCAGTTGGTATAAGGGGGCTGCGGAACACGGCGACGGCGACGCTCTGACCGAGTGGGGCTACTGCCTTCAGCATGGCGTTGGCACTCGAAGGGACGAGGGGGCTGCGGAGCGGGCGTACCGCGCTGCCATCGCCTCTAAGTGGATCACGGATTACGCCCGCGAGGAGGCGATGTACCATCTTGCGGTTCTGTTGCTGAACAAGCAGTCAGCCTCTTCTCGCCGTGAAGCAGTCAACCTGCTTCGCGCTGCTAATGTTGACAAGGATTACCCACAGGCCGAGACCCTGCTTAGGACGATCGGGTCAGCAGACGCACCGAGCATGTGTATCTGTCGTCGGCACCTGAGGCCGCGCCTTGCCAAGAGACATTGCCCCTTGCACGGACCAAAGAAGGGCCAACAAATCACTTCAGCCAAGGCAGGGGGAGCGCGCTCGGGTCCGCTTCGCGGTTCGCGTATCATGTCTGCGCCCCACCTGCCTCCCCGTCGGCGGAAGGTGAGGCGCGAGGAGCGGTGAGAGTGCCATGAGACTACACAGAATATGGATTGCGATTGCGGCGCTCGCCGGCGTTCCATTGGCTGGCATGGGTTTGTTGCTGGTCGTTCCCGCAGCAATGGATGGTAGTCCAGCCGCGCTTCTCTTATTGGCTCCCACGTTGCTGGTCGTCTGGGCAATTACGCTTTTCTTCCGCTTGATCAGAGCTGGGCGCACCCCGTCAGTTCGCACGAACCTATTCGCGTTCTACATCGTCACCGGGGCGGTTTCCGTCTGGGCGACAACATGGGACTTCTCCCGAGAAGGCATTCAAGGTCAGATGTTTTCACCTTGGACCACGCTTGCCACAGCCGCTTTTTTCCTTGTTCCCGCCATGCATCTGCTGTTTGTGCAGCCGGGTACCGAACGTGTCGCTTCACCTGCCAGTTCGGGGCGACAGACGCGCATGGATCAAAGTAACAAAGTGCCGTGGCTGCGCATAGCAGGGGCCTTGGTGATGGGTGTTCTCCTGCTGGGCGCTCTGTTGCCAAGCACAGGCGGGATGATCGCAAATCCCGCGCCGAGTGCGAAGATGTGGCGCTGTGGTCCATTCCTGTTCTATCCGGGTTCGTTTTTTGGGATCCTCGGGACCATCACTGTTCTAACATGGCTCACCGTATTCGGCGTCGTCCGCCGCAACAGTTGCGAGTTCGTTGGATGGGTTTTGCTGGGAGTTGCATTCCTGTGGATACTGTTCGCATAAGCAAGCCTCCTTCCTACAAGAGAGACACTATCACCCAATGATTCCCTGTGGTGAAAGGTACGCCGCGGGCCATGGAACCCCACGCCGTGGGGTCTGCAACCAGAATGGTTGCCAGAGAGTAGTCCCCTGAGCAGTCCCGTCAAATGGTTTCATGAGATTTTTCTGGTAAGACTTTTGCATATTGTGAACCGCGTTTGCGGAGCACTTCCATGTACTTTTTCTCGTCATACGGCGTCTGCGTCTTCCAGCATTGGAATAGGATTCGTATCCACTTGAAGGCCAGTGCTCGGATGATCGCGTGGAACTTCTTTCCTTTCTTTGTGTAGTATTCGACGTAGTTGCGCGCCCACTCTGATCTGGTTGCTGATAGTCGAGCAAATTCATGGAAGGTTTGTTTCATGAACTTCGGACAAGCCCTGCGCATGTAAACGGCTCTTGAGTTGCCACTGCTCCGGGTCACAGGCGCTATGCCGCAGAAGCTCTGCATGTTTTCAGCAGTCTCAAAGCGCGACCGATCCGTCCCAAAGGCCACCAGGAGCGGGACTGCTCAGGGGACTACTCTCTGCCAAGCCTTCGGCTTGGATGGTCCAAGCCCGGGGCAAGCAGTCGCGACAGCCCGACACCGAGAGGTCGTCACATTGTTATTCGTTGCGTTCGGCCCAGAGCGCCTGCACTGTTCGCTGAACCTAATTGCATATGCCAGTCGGTATTCCAGATAACGAGTATCAGGCCTCTCTGAAGGTGCTTTCGAAGTACTACGGTGAGCTGATGGATGAAATCGCGGCCGACATTCTCCGAAATAAGGAAGAATTCGAAAAAGGGGCGTTGGGTGGGGCCGAGGCAATTATCGACCGCCATTACGATCGACTGGCGCACTTAGGGTGCGTTTACGCCAATATCCGGCAATGGTGCTCACAGAAGCCCAAGGGCACAGAGCCGCTTTCGAAGGACGAATTCCGATGTTTTGGATGTGGAGGGGTTATCCGAAAAGGGGACATGGCTTGCAGAGTATGCGGGTGGACGTGGAGATAAACCGGTCCAACAAATTCAATTCAACGGATGGCACTAACGGGTTCGCGTCCCAAAGCTCATGGCAGCGACGCACTTGGTCGCGACCATCGGTTAATACCATGAAGGATCTACCCTTTGTTGTTCATTGGGTTTGGCGCGCAAGCGCGCCAAACCCAATGAACAAAAACGGGAATACTTTAAAATATCTTTTACCCAGGGTGGCGGCCTGGCGGCCTTACCCTGGGCTAGAGGCTTGCCGTCCTTTCAGGACTCCTGGCAACTCGGATTA
Source organism: uncultured Verrucomicrobiota bacterium (assembly GCA_942493075.1). Classification (GTDB taxonomy): domain Bacteria; phylum Verrucomicrobiota; class Verrucomicrobiia; order Limisphaerales; family UBA8199; genus JBBQYD01. The sequence continues at coordinate 4,342,789 of OW818681.1, forward strand.
CCGTTCCATTAACGAGGGGTAGCGATTGACTGCCTGCTGGTAGCAGGACCTGCCAAGCTTGAGGAGCCAGCCAACTCCCGCAATTCCGGATTTGCTTCAGGAACTTGAGCGCCTGCATCCCTGTCGCGATGCTGCACCGGACCCGTGCTTGCGGAACGCTCCACACAGCAACGCCGCGTGAGGGCACGCGGCCTACAGGCGACCGACGACCACTGCCCCACCGACCACGGAGTCCCACGTGATGAGTCCGAACACAAAAAGCGGCGAGACGCCGCTTCTACAATAGAAAACCGGCAGGGCCATGCTCTCGCACGATCCTGCCGGTTTGAAGTGACTTAAAACTTAGTGCTTGGTCTGGAGCTTCGCACCTTTGGCCTGGCCGATTTGCTGGAGCATCTCGCCGAACCAAGGCACGTCCAGGTTGAACGGCTTGCCACCCTTGATCCGGGCGAACTCGATTGCGCGGAGAACCCCATTCTGGTCCTCATCATGTCCAATCACACCGGGTTCGCGACGCAATGCGCATTCCACAGCGAGGTCCACACAGGACTTGATCAAACGCAGATCGGCGAGATTAGCGGCAGCCGCACGCGAGAAATAACCGCTCTTCTGCACCAGGGTCTTCTCAGCGCCGATCATCTTGCTGAATTGTTCAGCGAACCATTTGCCCGGGTTCACGGCATCCAGCTTCACGTGGCCGAATGCGTCGCGAGGCACTTCCTGGCCTTTGGCCTGCATCTCGGCAACGATCGCTTCGACACCGGCGCCTTCGGAGACGAAGAGATTAACGCAATCATGCTGATCCATGACCTTGCGCAAACGGGCGGCCTCAGCCGCCACGTTGATCTCCATCTCCGGGACGAATACGCCATGAACTTCGAAGCAGTTGCGATCGAGACCAATGGAGGGAACCCACTCGGCCTGGTCCAATTTCTTCCGATAAGCCTGGGCGGTCGCGGCAGTGAGCCAGCCGCAGTTACGGCCCATGACCTCGTGCACGATCAGCATGCGCGGGTTGGCATTGTTCTCAGCAACCACATTCCAGAAGAACTCAGCGCCTTGCTCGGCGGCTGTCCAGGCGCCCAGAGATTGGCGGATGGGGTAAACATCATTATCGATCGTCTTGGGCAAACCGATGACAGTCAGGCCGTAGTTGTTCTTGGCCAGGAAGGCAGCCAAATCAGCCGCCGCCGTGTTGGTGTCATCACCGCCGACGGTGTGAAGCACATCCACGCCGTCTTTAACCAACTGGTCAGCAGCGACCTTTTGAGGGTCCTGGCCTTCTTTGACGAGGCCGCGCTTGAGGCAATCCTTCAGATTGGTCAGTTTAACGCGGCTGTTGCCGATCGGGGAACCGCCAAAGAGATGGAGAGCCCCGGCCTTGGCACGCACTTCAGGAGTTACAGTGTAGCTATCCCCGAGGAGCAGGCCTTTATAGCCGCCTTTGTAGCAGATGATTTCGATGGTGGGATCAATCTCAGAATAGCGTTCGATCAACCCGCCGATGGCAGAACTCAAGCACGGGGCCAGGCCGCCGGCTGTTAGGATGGCAACTTTCTTCGGTTTATTCATGTCAGATCGTTTTCAAGGAGTTAAAGGTAGCTGAAGCCCGGAATGAACCTTGCACAAGGAGAGCCTTGGGGCCGGACGCCAACTCGGCCCGCATGCTATAAGGACCGCTTCCCAGATCAAGAAATTAACGCCTTTGCGCCTTTGCTACGAAGCGGCTGAACGAGCAGGTCAAACGCCATGCCGAGCGGTTTCCCGCCGATTTCATGTTTCGACTCACCACTTCAGAGTGGCGCAACCTCAAGTCGCAACACCCGGCCTCCATTCCTACGGGGAACCGGTTGCAATTGGCGACCGGTTCACAGAAACACCGCGACCCGCGCTATCTCTCCTCCGCTTTCACCGAACATGGCGCCCCCAGTGATGGCCCGTTGTTGCCAGCAACAGCCGCGTTGGCCTCATTGACAGATTGAACTTCCGGCTTGCGTTCAAAAAACCAAAACACCGCCAGCGGGTGGCATTTTCTTTTGAATGGATGTATATTCGAAGCGGTCTAAAGACCGACTATGAAGTTGCGAATTGCTGTTGTTTCCGCGCTCCTGATCACGATGTTGGCGAGCCCTACCCTGAGTCTGGCCGCTGAGGACAAAGCTGACAAAGCCAAGCCATATCCGCTGAAAACTTGTCTCGTTTCAGATGAAAAACTCGGGGAAATGGGTAAGCCTTATGTGTTTACGCATAAGGGCCAGGAAGTGAAACTCTGCTGCAAATCCTGTCTTAAGGACTTCAACAAAGAGCCCGATAAGTACATGAAGAAACTGGCGGAGAAACCCGCCGAAAAGAAGAAGTAAGTCTCGTGGCACGGCTAACCGCCATTCTAGCAACGATCCTGCTCATCACCGGGCATTGCTTTGCCGTGCTGCCCGGTGCGCTGACTCCCGCCAAGGCCGTATGTAGTTGCTGTGCCTGCGGCCAAACCCAATGCTGCGCGCTGGATTCCGCGCCAGGAACTCCCGCTGACCCATCGCCTACCGCTCCCCTGCCCGGTTCTAACCCGTTGCAGGAACAAGTTTGGCTGGTCAATCCGGCGTCTTTCATTGTCCTCCTGTCCCCCCGTCCTGAGGCTGGTTTTTCCCGCCCTCAGCCTGTCTTCCTGAGCCTCACTCCCGCCCCTCTTTTCCAGCGGGATTGCGCCTACCTCATCTGATTCCGGGCGGGCAACGCCCGCATTGTGTACTCAAATAACCTGGCACCTTGTACCCAGGTTGTGGCTTAACCCGTTAGTTTCCCTTAGCCAAGGGAGGAATTCAGTATGAGAGTTTTTGGAAAAATTGTTCTTTTGTTCGTTGTTCCCGTTGTCGTGTGGGCACAAAGCACCAACACGAATAGCATTGGGACATTCTCCACCAACGCCGTGGAGCTTACACCGGATTACATCAGTAACCTGGGGGAGGTGCTCCGAACCAATAACCTGGCGCTGCAAGCCGCCGCTGCTCGGAGACGCGCCGCCGAAGCCAACGTGGGCAGCGTCAAAACATGGGAAGACCCTATGGTTCGAGCAGGGGGAATGCTGGCCTCGGAGATGATGCGGGCCGACGATGGCGACATCCTGTACGGAGTCGAACAACGCTTGCCGCTATTCGGCAAACCACAGATGGCCAGGCGCGTGGCCAAAGCGGAGGCCGCAACCGAGACGGCCATGGAGGACTACGAGTTTCAACGCATGCGACTCGAGCTTGCGAACGCGTTGTTCCGTGCCGCGCTTGCCGAGCGGACGGTAGAGATTGGCGAACAAGACCTGGCATGGCTGGAGGTATTGGCCCGAACTGCCGAGGGGAAATACCGCGCGAACCAGGCCGGTTTGGTGGAGGTGCTTCAACTTCAAAACGAGCGTGCCAAACGTTCCGCCCGGCTAGAGTCCGATAGAGACCAGGCGCAGGTGGACAAGTTAAATCTCAACCGCATGCTCGGATGGAAGCTCGAAACCCCATGGCCAAAGCTGATCCTGCCACCACCTGCTGACCCAATAGCATACAGCCCGCGGTTGATCGAGTTCGCGCTCAAGTATGAACCGCGTATCGCTGTGAAACGAAAGGAGCTATCCCAAGCCAAGGCCATGGCGGACTTGACCAGCCGTGAGCGGTTTCCCGAGGTGAGTGTTGGTGTTGAAGGGCGAAACTATAGCGGGGATGGCCGCCTGCGACAAAATATGGTGGTTCTGAGCATGAACCTTCCATGGTTCAACCGGGGCAAATACCAAAGCGCCATTGCCCGTGACAGAGAAAAGGCCGAGGCGGTGGGCCGGGACTTGGCGGATTACGAACTCGGCGCGCAGGAGGAGGTGCATCAACTCCTCACGCGCATAGCCTCGGCCCGGCGTGAAGCACTGGTTTATCGGGACGAGGTGGTGCCGCGAAGCGAATCGGCACTGCGCAGCGCGCAATCCGGTTGGGAGGCCAATCGTGATTCCGTGCGGGATGTGCTGGAAGCCCGGCGCATGTTGTTAGAATCACGGCTTATGGAAGCCCGTGCCATTACCGAGCAGTATCAGATGCTATCCGAGCTGGTCCTGTGCTGCGGCCTGGGGGATCTCCAGGCGCTTCAGATGCTGGCCACAAAACCTATTACCCAACCTTGAACCTTTTCCACATGAAAACGCGATTTCCGATCTCTCTCATTCTCTTTGCCATGGCGGCCCTCCTCTGGATGCCGGGCTGCGGATCAAAAGAACATCCGGACGAAAAGTCAGCGGCAGCAGGGCCGAAGTATCACTGCCCGATGCACCCGACCTATGTCAGAAATGAACCCGCAGACTGCCCGATTTGCGGGATGAGGCTGGTGCCGATCAACAAGGACGGGGCTAGTTCCACGGCAGGGCTGCCGGGCCGGATGGCAGTGGTCGTTCCGGCTGAAAAACGCCAGCTCATTGGGCTCACGTTCTCGACGGTGGAAAAGCGTCATCTATCCCAGACGCTTCGAACTGTTGGAACTGTTGTGCACGACGAAACCAAACTGGCGCGTGTTGCGCCGCGTTTTGGCGGCTGGGTGCGGTCCCTCCAGGTCAACTATACCGGGCAAGAGGTGAAGAAAGGTGAGCCACTGTTTAGCGTCTATAGCCCCGAGCTGTTCACGGCTGCGAATGATTATCTCATCGGGCTGCGGAACCAGCAGTTGCTAACCAACAGCGCCGCCCAGCAGCAGGAATCTGCCAGAAACCTCTTGGACTCGGCGCGGCGGCGTTTGGAACTGCTTGGATTGGAGACTCAGGAAATAGAGCGGATCTCCCGCAGTGGCGAAGCGGTTGACGAGTTGCAGGTGCGCGCACCGATCAGCGGGCATGTGGTTCGAAAGACCGCCATCGAAGGCAAATCGTTCATGGCCGGCGAAACATTGTATGAAGTTGCCGATCTTGGGGAGTTATGGGTTCGAGCGCTGATATTCGAGTATGAGTTTTCAAAAATCAAAGTCGGACAGAAAGCGCAGGTCGTATTCCCTTACCTGGATAACCGAACATTCGAGACTCAAGTCGCGTTCATCAATCCGCACATCGATCCGCAAACAAGGCGCGCCGAGGTGCGCCTAAACCTGGCGAATCCCGAGCACCTGCTGCGGCCTGATATGTGGGCCAATGTGGAAATTGAAACCGAGGCGGGCGAAACGCTGGCCGTGCCAGCGAGCTCAGTCATTGATACCGGAAAGCGGTTCATCGCCTTCGCGGAAGGAGAAAAGGATCACCTGGAACCGCGGGAAGTTAAGCTGGGAACCCGGACAGATGACTTCTACGAAGTGCTGGAGGGGTTGAAGGAAGGTGAGCGTGTGGTCACGCGCGCGTTATTCCTGATTGACTCAGAAAGCCAGCTCAAGGCGGCCATCGCTGGCATGACCGAACACAGCCATTAACCACCATGAACCCCTCTGATCCTGGAAGTCATTCTGAATCACTGATCGAGCGGATCATCGATTGGAGTGCGCGTAACAAGTTCCTGGTATTCCTGCTCACGGCTGCGCTGCTGGCCGGCGGCATCTATTCCGTTCGCAACACACCGCTGGATGCGTTGCCCGATCTCTCGGATGTGCAGGTCATCGTCTTCACCCCCTGGGAAGGGCGCAGCCCCAACCTGGTGGAAGACCAGATCACCTATCCGATCATCACCAAGCTTGTTTCGGCGCCAAAGGTGCGCGTCGTTCGCGGCTATTCCTTCTTTGGCTACTCCTTCGTTTATGCGGTTTTCGAAGATGGCACAGATATTTATTGGGCCCGTTCGCGAATCCTGGAGTATCTCCAGGGATTAACAGCATCACTGCCCCCTGGTGTCACCCCTACACTAGGCCCCGATGCCAGCGGTGTGGGTTGGGGCTTCCAATACGCCCTTAGAGATAAAAGTGGAAAGAATGATCTCGCTCAGCTACGCAGCTTTCAAGATTGGCACCTTCGTTATTGGTTGCAGAGCGTGGAAGGAGTCGCCGAGGTCGCCACCTTTGGCGGATTCGAAAAGCAGTATCAGGTGGAAATCGATCCGACCAAACTGGTGGCATACAATGTGCCGATCAGCCGCATCGTATCCGCCATCCGCAGCGCCAACAATGATGTGGGCGGACGCGAGATCGAGAAGTTCGGCACCACGTACCTGGTCCGGGGAAAGGGGTACATACAATCGGTTGAAGATCTGCGGTTGGTTGTGGTAGGTGCTGATACGCAAGGCACGCCGGTTCTGCTGCGTGATGTTGCCCGTAATATCGCGCTCGGCCCCGAAATGCGACGCGGAGCGGGCGATCTCGATGGAGAAGGCGAAACGGTCGGAGGCATCGTCGTCGTCCGCTATGGACAGAACGTGCTGGAGGTCATCGACCGGATTAAAGCCAAGCTTGAGGAGACCAAATCATCGCTCCCCGAGGGCGTGGAAATCGTGACCACCTATGATCGCTCGGACCTGATCCGGCGATCCATTGATACCCTGACCCGCACGATTATCGAGGAATCCATCATCGTCGCGTTGGTAGTGATCATCTTTCTTTTGGATTTCGGCGGAGCCGCACGCGCGATCATCACACTGCCCATCGCGGTGGCACTGGCTTTCATTCCCATGTATCTCATGGGTCTCACCGCGAACATCATGTCGCTGGCGGGGATTGCGATTTCGATTGGCGTTTTGACCGATGAGGCGGTCGTCATGGTCGAGAACGTGCACAAGCGTCTCGAACATGCGCCGCCAGGCCTTTCAGCGGCTCAACGACGCGAAGTCGTCATTTCGGCTTGCAAGCAACTAGGCAAACCGTTGTTCTTTGCGCTGCTTGTTATCACGGTAAGTTTTCTTCCGGTATTCACGCTGGAAGCGCAGGAAGGGCGTCTGTTCAAGCCTTTGGCTTATACCAAAACCTTCACGATGGCATGGGCCGCTTTCCTCTCCCTGACTCTCGGCCCGGCGTTGATCGTTCTGATGACGGGAAAGAAAGTCATCCCGGAGCATCGGCATCCCATCAGCCGGCTTCTTCACCGCGCCTACTATCCATGGGTCAGCGCATTGATGCGCAGGCGGATTCTATCGATCGTCATTGCAGTCCTTGCGGTGGCATCCGCGATTCCGGCTTACCTGCGATTGGGGTCAGAGTTCATGCCGCCTATTAATGAAGGCACGATTCTCTACATGCCGACGACTCTCCCGACGGTCTCCATTACCGAGGCTAGCCGCCTGATGCAGTTGCAGGATCGTGTGCTCAAGGGTTTCCCGGAGGTTCTCACGGTTCATGGGAAGGCAGGACGTTCCGAAACAGCGACCGATCCCGCGCCAATGGAGATGTTCGAAACTGTTGTTCAATTGAAGCCGGAATCCGAGTGGCGAAGAGTGGATCGGCCCAGGTGGTATTCGAGTTGGGCGCCGGAAGGCATCCAGGGATTTCTCCGCAAAGTCTGGCCGGATACGCGACCTGTCTCCTGGGAAGAACTGATCAGCCAGATGGACCAGGCACTAACCTTGCCCGGGCTGGTCAATGCCTGGACGATGCCCATCAAGGCGCGCATCGACATGCTCTCGACCGGGATCAGAACTCCGGTGGGGATAAAGATCTTCGGTTCAGATCTGGGTGAGATCAGCCGGATTGGAGAAAAACTAGAAGCGGTTCTGCAAAATGTGAAAGGAACGCGCAGCGCCTATTCCGAACGCACAATTGGCGGACTCTACCTCGATATCATTCCGAATCGCACGGAGATCGCACGCTACGGGCTCAACGTTGAAGAGGTTCTGATGCTCGTAGAGACAGCGATCGGTGGAATGGCCGTGGATCGCACAGTGGAGGGACGTGAACGATATACTATCAACGTGCGCTATTCGCGAGAACTGCGCGGAGATACGGAGTCGCTCAAGCAGGTGCTGGTGCCGGTCAACCGCGGCTCCATGGCGTCACCCGGCGATGACATGGAAAGCGCAACCCCAACGCCCCCCGGGCCTGTGCTCCAGGTGCCCCTTGGGCAATTGGCAGAGATCAAAACCACCAGTGGCCCGCCCCTGATCAAGAACGAAGACGGCTCCCTGACGGGTTGGGTGTACGTGGATGTGGCCGATCGGGACATCGGTGGATACGTGGCCGACGCGAAGCGGGTTGTGCATGAGCAGGTGGAAAAGGCCGGCATCCTGCCCGCAGGCTACCGCCTGGAATGGACCGGCCAATATGAGTACATGCTAAGGGTGCAGGATAGGTTGATGGTCGTAGTGCCCCTCACGATCGTGCTTATCTTTGTACTGTTATTCATCAACTTCCGAAGTGTTGCCGAGACACTGATCATCCTGCTCTCGATCCCATTTGCGATGACCGGCAGCATCTGGATGCTCTGGGTGTTGGATTATAACCTGAGTATTGCCGTGTGGGTTGGGATCATCGCGCTGGCCGGCCTCGCAGCTCAAACCGGGACGGTCATGATCATCTATCTGGATGAAGCCTTCCATGCGTATCAGAAGGCCGGGCGGATGCGCACGCAGCATGATTTGTTTGAAGCAATCACCTATGGAGCCGTGCAGCGGGTGCGTCCCAAACTAATGACCGTAACCATGATAACTGCGGGTTTGTTACCGGCGATGTGGGCGACTGGCGCGGGCGCCGAAGCGATCCAGAGGATCGCCGCCCCCATGGTTGGCGGGCTCATCACCTCAACAATCCTAACCTTGGAAATTGTCCCAGCCATTTATTCGATATGGCGCGGGCGCCAGGTCGAGTGGGTGAAGGATCGTCCCCCACGGAAGAGCTGGAGTGAATTGAGTGAGGGCTTCCTGGTGATGGAACGCAAGGAATACGAGCACCTGCTCTCACAAACCGGATTGGAAGAAACCGCGCCGGATCACTCAACGAAACAGACGTCTTCGATGTGGAGGTGGCTCATTATCGCAGTACTCCTGCTGGGCCTCATCGGAGGGCTCTTGTTCTGGTGGAACCGGTCACGAAGGGCCACTGAGGTGACGCAATCCGCCTCTGAAACGCAGGCTCAGGAAACACAGGCCGCTGCTCCTACACCATCCGCCCCTGCCCTGCCGCGTCTGGAACTCGACGCAAATCAAAAGGTCGCCATCTCAAACCTGGTAACCGTGGCCGACGCTCTCAGCCAGGGATTGGCTGCAGACGATCTTCAGGCATTTCAGCAAACGGTGCCGAAGCTGCCGCCTGTGTTGGAGAATCTTAGGACCGCTTTCCCGGCCCCACATTCCTGGGCGTCCCTGATCCAGGACCTGGCAAACGGCTCAAGGTTGGAGCCTGCCGGAGACCTGAACGAGGCGCGGGCAGCGTTCCTCACGTTCAGCACCGCTATGACGGAACTGGCCAAGCGCGTGCGTCAGCAGTCTCCAGACACCGTGGCGCTCAAGATCTATCGCTGCCCGATGGCTCCCAAGCCGGGCCTCTGGGTTCAACAGCAAGGCCCACTGAAGAATCCGTTCTATGGTTCGGAAATGCTCGAATGTGGGGTGGAAGTGAAGTGACCGAGAAAATAAAAAACCGCCCCTCCTTGGGTGGCGGTTGAGAATCTGTTGGCGTGTCTGGTATATCCCAGGCACGCCTCTTTGGCATATAGGGCTTTTACCCCATCATTTGGCGGCAGCCGATGGGCGCGGGGCTGCAGGAGCCGGTTGGGCCGAACTGGCCAGCACACCGAAGCCCTTATCAACCAATAACGCAGCGTGTGTATCACGGGTCACCCGATCAATGCTGTCCAGGACCACGACGATGATCCGCTTGCCGTTCCTTGCTGCAGTGACCGCGATGGAATATCCTGCTTTCGTGATGTAACCGGTTTTCAAGCCATCACACCCTGAGACATCGGTCAGGAGATGGTTATGTGAGCGCATGATCACGTTCTTGGGTCCTGGACGAAAGGTCCGCTGTCTTGCGGATGTATATCGGAGAGCCCCAGGATGTGTCAGGATAAGGGCGCGGCAAAGGATGGAAAAATCACGAGCGGTGGTTACATCGTCAGCCTGGCCCGGTGCGGGTGGAAGCCCATGCACGGAGTTGAAGGTGGTGTTTACCATGCCCAATTCCCGTGCTTTCTGGTTCATCAACCCCACAAAGGCATCTGTTGAACCGGCGACCTTCTCAGCCAGGGCTACCGCTGCGTCGTTCGCTGATTGAATCATCAACGCATACAGCATGTCTTCGACCGTGAAGGATTCACCTTGTGCGAGCCAGACCTGCGAACCGCCGGTCAGGGCTGATTTGCGGCTGACAGGGACCTGATCATTAAGAGAGATCTGGCCTGCCTTGAGCTTGTCCATGATGATGAACAAGTCCATGAGTTTGAGAGTGCTCGCCGGGTAACCCTTCGCATCGGCTTGATCCTCGAATAAAATCCTGCCGCTTCCCACGTCCGTAACGATTGCACCCAGGTACGGGTCTTTCGAAATCCCGACTGGTTTCCTGGCTGGAGCCTTGCTGGCGCTTTTCTTTGCAGGCGCAGCCGAGGCCGTTCCCACTCCCGTGCCTAAAGCCAGCAGGACACCCAGGAGCACCAGGACAACTTTGGCGTTCTTAAAATGACAAAAATTCACGCGTCACAGGGTGAGAAACGAGCAGGGACTGGTCAAGCTTTGGGAACGCCGTTCAGGGTAATCTTGACGCCATCTGCCCGGGCGCGTAGTTTTCCTTAAAGTCGGTCAACAAAATAAAAACAGAATTCGCATGAATAAGAGTCTTTCTGAATTGAGCCGTCGTGACTTTCTTTGCCGAACCGCGTTGGGCGTAGCGGGCGCTTCATTGGCCATGGCCTTGCCGCGCGCCGCCATGGGCGAGTCGAAGAAGAACATTCCTATCGGTGTGCAACTGTATTCGCTGCGCGAACAGTGCAAGAAGGACCTGCCGGGGATGCTCGCAGCGGTCAGCAAGATCGGCTACAAAGGAGTAGAATTCGCCGGATACCACGACCGCTCAGCGACCGACCTGAAAAAGATGCTGGACGACAATGGCCTGGTTGCCTGCGGCACTCATACGCCGTATGAATCCATCCAACCAGCCAAGCTCAGCGAGACAATTGAGTTTAACAAAACCATCGGCAACAAGTTCCTGATCGTCCCCTGGATGCAGGGCAAGAGCAAACAGGAATGGCTCGATAAGGCCAAGGAATTCAATGACGTTCTGGGCAAGGTCAAAGCCGAAGGAATGATGATCGGCTATCACGCCCATGCACATGATTTCGAGAAGTTCGATGGCGAATCGGCCTGGGATTTGTTCTTCGGCAACACCAAGCCACAGGTGGTAATGCAACTCGATACGAGCAACTGCATGACGGGCGGTGCAGACCCAGTCGCCGTGTTGAAGAAGTATCCCGGTCGTGCTCACACGATCCACCTCAAGGCGTTTGGATCTGGTCCGGAAGCCGTTATCGGCGAGGACAAAGTGGATTGGAAGGGCGTGTTCGACCTCTGCGAAACCAAGGGTGCGACCAAGTGGTATATCGTTGAGCACGAAAGCAGCAAGGACCCGTTGGACGCTGTGAAGCGCTGCTTTGAAGGCCTGCAGAAGATGGGCAAGGCATAGTCCCTACATGGATGTCACACGACCTGGCGGAACTCTCCGCCAGGTCTTTTTGTTTTCCTATCCTATTCATTTCTCCGAGTATCTGAGGCACAGCCGCACCGCAGCATTCCCGCAGGACGGTTTGAACGTATCACCCTCACCGCAACCTGGAGGGAAACGACAAGCCTATAGCCCCAGACAATTCATGACCCGCTTAGGCGGGCTTATTCTCCTCGTTTTCGCCCGGGTTCGGCAATCACACCTCCGCCGAACTCGACGCCTTCGAATGCCACGATCTCCAATCTTGGCGGCGGATCCGTGGAAGCGGAGCGAGGGAGAACCACCCAAACGCGCTTTGGTTTTTCAGTCAATTTGAGGAAGTCGGCTTTGTGACGCCCGAGCCGCTGCCAGGAGAACTCGTAAATACCATTTGTAGGGTCATGATACTTGAACGAGACATATGTGTGCTCCGGACGCCCCATTGGCGTTTCCCCGCGGCTTACATCAACCGTCATGTCAAATTGATTTGAAGCCCCGAACAGCCTGGTCTCGTAAACGCGTGCTTTCTTGCTTTCCTGTGAATTTACCCAAGCGTAATAATTGCTCACAACCAGATTAGCGGGCGGCAACTTTCTCACCTCAAGTGGCCCACCAATACCTAGAGCGACCCAAGCTCCCACCCCTTCCTTTGGGGGTGGCAGGGATGGGTCGCCACAACCGACAATCGCGCTTAGCAGGAGCATAGTCAACCCAGAGGGTAGGCGTCTTGTCAACCAGCTTGAGGTGGACATCCTTCGCATAGGAATGGAGGCTAATAATACACAGGGTAAGAAATCCGTGGGTTCATAAATGGCAGGAGTGGGGCGTAACTGCCAGCTTTCGAGGTGCACGGGGCGCACCACCTCACCGAAGGGGCCATACTCATAGCGGGCGCTCCACTTGCCCGTGGTCGAGTCCGCCAAGCCGGTTACGTTCCCGTTGCCGTCGTACGCCGCGAAGTGGCGATTGATCATTGACACCAGTGAACGCCTGCTGGCGATAAAGTCAAGCTGAATGAAAAAGAATGCTCAGCAAACCGCTAATCCGCGGGTATGTGGTTTGTCAACGGGAAATGAGCGGGAGGCTTTCTTTTTTGGTTTCTTTTGATAAGCTGAGACTGCACCCAGGAGGATAGGGCTCTGCAGGAGTGCAACCTGAGCGCCTGGGTTTGCCCGTGCATTGCAGGTAGCATTGCCCTGGCTTGAGCCGCTAGGCCCGAGCCAGGTTTTCGTCTCGTTTTGCAGTGGTGGTCTGCAATGACGGTCCAAAGCGTAAAACTCAATCATTCTTAGACGGGTGCAGGGTGAAAGGTTTTCGCCGGATCCAAAACGTAGGTTTTGCCACTTTTGAGTTTCTCAAATGCGTCTTTGATCCAGTCTTTGCGGGTTCGGCCTGACTGCTTGATTTTCGTCTGGCCCACTTGGCTAACGATCTTGCCGACCTTGAGGGTCAAGCGATCGTCGATTTCCTCCAGCGGGGTCCAGCGGCCCATCATTAGGTACCAAACAGCTACAGCCAACCGGCGTGCAACAGCCGCAGCCGCCAGATTAACGCTGCCTTTGCGGGCCAGCAGTTTCTTGCCCCACTTTGCCAGCGGGATTTGGCTGCAGCGCAGGATGGCCTGGGCTCCTTCGATGAGCAGGCAACGGAGATCCTTGCGTCCGTGGCCCCCTATGCCTCCATTCCATTTGCCTTCTCCGCTTTCATCAAAAGCCGGGTTCAAGCCGATGTATTTAACCAGACTTTTAGGGTTGGCAAAGCGCTTGACGTCTCCGATCAGAGCGCCTAGCGCGAAGGCGATCATATCACGCACGCCGCAGAGCCGAACGATGGCCATTAAATCCGGGTCAGCCAGGACTTCCTGTGCAATGAGACTGCGCCAATGATTACGCTGCTCTTCGGCGTGGCGCAATTGCATCAGCAGCGCTTCAATGACTTGCCATTGGCGTGGTGACCACTCACGTTTCTTCGACAAGAGCTCTTCAGCCACTCCCGGTTTGGTGAGACTGGTGCCCGTCTTAAGACGCACCCCATTATCACTTAGGTACGACAACAAGCTGTTGCGAGCTTGTCCGGAACGTTTCACGGCTTTGCGGTGAGCATGAAACCAGTCCCGGCGCTCTTGGGTTTTAGCATCGGGAATCCATACCTCTTTTGCTGTGCCGGCCATGTAGGCTTTGGCGATGCGCACGGCACTGATTTTGTCATTGTTCGCGTGCGCTTCCTTGAGCTTGCCCAAGTGGCAGCTCTCAAGAACTTTGACCTGGCGGCCGCAACCGGCCAGCAGGCGTGCCACTTGAAAGCTGTTACCGGAAGCTTCCAGAAGGACCAGGTCCTGCGGGGTGGTATTCTTTTGGGCCCAGGCTTTGAGGCGGCCCATGGGTAGCTTGTTGAACATCTTTTCTACTACCGCGTTCGCCGGTGTGGTGCCACGCAAAACGGCAGCAGTGAAACTATCGGGATGGCTGTCCAACCCGATCACTCTCTCGACAGTATTTGATTCATCGTTCATGCTTCTCTTAGCAGTTATGCAGACGGGCGGAAACCGGTCAGGCGCTTACATGCACTCAGGTTTGCGGGGCGGTCCCCATGTAGGTGCGTTGCGCCGGTGCTCCATTCGCTAATACGGAGATTGAACTCCACGCAGATTACCGAGCATCGTCCGGAAGCCCACCTGCTGGTTCGCAGCCAACAGGTCCTTACGGTGACAAAGTTCCCGCCCGTTCTGCAACTACTTGCGTCGTCCTGAGTGCTCAGGGCGCCCCGTTGGCATAACCTCATACCCTCGCTCATTGCACGCTAATCCCACTGCAAAAGAAACAGCCTGAGAGAACGCATCGCAAACCGGGAAAAGCGGAGAGGGAAAGATCTTTCCCTTGTTTTCTTCGTGTCTTCGCGTCTTCGTGTGAACACCTTCCTGCCGTTTCAGAGGTCTTAAATCGTCTCACACGAAGGCACGATATCCACGAAGATTTTGAAGGACAACGGGGCCGTCTTTTTTACCACAGTCTTCGTTCACTTGGTCCCCCTTCTGTTCTCAGAGTCTTGCTGTTCCGTTCGGAACAAAATGTTTACAACCAAGGCGCAAAGAAAAGACCGTGAGAACAGAAAGGCACCGTGGGAAAAACCGACCACCGTTCTTCTCCGCGTGCTTCGCGCCGCCGCGTGAAACCTTCCCCCGCCGCGTGAGGTCACGCGGCCTTCAACACGAGGTCCTTACTTTATTGGAGGTCTGCTTGTTTTTCCCAAGGATGCTCGCCAATGGGAGGACCCGAATTATGAGCCGAGACGGATAGCGGTGACGGGTTGTTCCGCCATTCGGGAACAGGATGGCAATAAATAGTTCAAAGGATTCACTGCCCCGGATTGTCTTATCGGTTATAAGAAACGTGACCGACGACAAGCACGATTGGATCAGGCAGAGTTTGCAGGGCGACCAGGAATCGTTCGAGTCGTTGGCCCGGCACTATTAACGCATGAATTACGCGCTCGCTTATTGCACGACCGATTCGGCCACGGCTGCCGAAGACCGGACCCAACGACGCTCAACCTCTGAACTGTGTCCTGTAAATCACCTGTAGCATGAATAGATTTCTCGTGATCCTGACAGCGGTGCTGTGGACGGCTTGCCTTGGCGCGCAGACAAATGCGCCACTCCGCCTGGCATTGATCGCGCCGGAATCCGCTTTGCGTCCGGCACTGGATCTGTTGACCGTGGAACTTTCGCGAGATGAAAGGATCGTCCTGCTTGAACGCTCCGAGATCGAACGCGTGCTGCGGGAACAGTCGCTGTCGGCGGCCGGCCAGGATTACTTGAAAGTCTGCCAGGTGCTGGGCGCGGATGGGCTGCTGCTGTTCGAGCAGGCTCCGGAACTGACCAATCGCTTTTTCGCAATCCGGCTGGTTGCGGTGAAACCCGGCGTCGTGATCGAGAGTGCGCGGTTTGGCTGGCCGATTGAGAACCTGCCGGAGTGGGCCGCAGGCATCCGCCACCAACTCCAGTTGCAAGCGCCAAAGTTAAATGTGAGCCGTGACGAAGCGATTCCACTGTCACTCGTCAATCTCCGCTCAGCGATACAATCCTCTGAGGGCCGCGAACTGGAGCGGCAGTTAGCCTTTCTAACCATGGAGCGGTTGAGCCGGGAAAAGCAGTTGTTTGTGTTGGAACGTAGACGAATGCAGGTGCTGGCGGAGGAAAAAGAGTGGAACTTGCTTGATGACTCCCCATTTTGGAGCGGCGGCTATTTGCTGGAAGGTGTAATTGACCGTGATGGTTACTCCGCGGAACAACTAACCCTCAATGTGCGGATGGCCCCGCCCGGCGGTGCGGCACCCATTGAGATTTCAGTCAGGGAAAGCCGGACGAATCTGGCGGCGGTGGTGGACGCGCTTTCGTGGAAAGTCACGGAAGCATTGAAACTCAATCCCAGTCGGCTCCGATGGAATCCGTCGGACGAGTCGGAACAATTTTTCCGAGAGGCAGCGTGGGCCATGCGTTGGAAACTGTTTGGGCAGGCTCAATCGGCCAGCGAGGCGGCGTGGGCGCTTGGGAAGCGCACGCCGGAACTGGCGAACTTGCGCCTCCGCGCCTACAGCGAAGCCTGTTCAAATCGCGAACCGATGCAAAGCGGGAACACGGATTGCGTCACGATCTTCGCCCTGCCGGACGCCACGAAGCTCGAACCCATCACTCGCGCACTGGACTTGTTCGATCAGGGCACGGAGTTTTTCCGCACGAACGCCACGGACGTTGACTGGTTGAAGTTAGGCCACCGTGCGCTGCGCACGGCGTCGGGAATCCTCGAGAGTTTTTATTACGCTGCCGAGGCCAGAGCCGGACATGGAGAAGCACTGGCGCAACTGCGTGCGGCGAGCCGACGTGCCGCCAAAATTATGAATCAGGGCGCGGGCACGAACTCATTGGCTCTTGACCGCTGGAGCGACTGCCTGGAGTACTCGTGGCTCAAGTGGAATGAGGGCGGCGTCTGGTTCGACCGGCCCGAGGAGGCGCTGCCTTTGATACGCGAAACGCTGGCCAGCGGTTTTCATCCGACCGTTCTGCCGCGGCTGATCGGGTGGACCTGGGAGGACCGCAAGCGCGTGCCGCACGTGCAAAAGCGGTTCATTGCGGATATCTGCGCAGGGACGAACGCAAATCTTCGGCTGGAGGGAAGGTTTCTGGCGCTGCTGCGCGCTCCCACCGGCGAACCAGGTGGGTGGCAGCAGCATGAACGCGACTTGCTGGCGGCGATGTGGGACGGGCGGGCCTGGCTCTTTAGCAACCGTGGCAACGTTTCGCTCCTGCCGCGCGTGGAGGAGCTGTTGCGCGCAAAGCATGGTTACGCGCTTCCCGACGCTCGTATTGATGATAGAGATTTCGACGGTCTTTGCGACCGATTGCGCCGGGAGTATTTGACAACGGTAAACACCTACGACTCGTTGCTCTTTCAGAAGATGTTTTGGCCATCACCGAGTCCGAAGCCGGCAGCCGAGGAGGCCCGCCAACTGTTGCCGTTGGTGGAAAAGTTTGCCGGCCGTGCCACTGAAAAGCCGCATATGTCGAATTCGATTGTCATGTCTTTCCACAGCGCTGCGGGACTTCCGTTTACCCGGGCGCAAGCGCCAAAGCCTCAAGGGCCAACGGGGTCACAGGAAGCGGGCATCGAGGGCAAGTTCATTCCATGGCGGCTGGAGCGCGCGGGCATAGAACCCGGGCGCACGGTGCAGTTTTCGCGCGGGCAAATGTCCAAAGGCCGGCTCTGGTTTGCCGCGCGCTATTTCGGGCCGCAAGGCAATTTTGGCAGCTACCAGACAGCATTCGTGGAAGTGGATCCAGCGCGCGGTGTGATGCAGGAAATTTTGTTTCCGGAGTCGCGCGGGGTTCCCGGCGGGTTTCTAGCCAGCGAGGATTATCTTTTCGCCAGCGTCGCGAACAAGATCGAGTGCTACGACTTTCGCGAAGGCCAGTGGCGGACGCTGCCCATCGCGGTCGAAGGGGCGGCCGAGTTTCTGGAGTTGTCGGGGCGTCGCTTCGTGGCGACGAAAGAGAGTCTGATGGAACTCGCGGCGGACCTTCGCTCTGCGGAATTGGTGGCTAGCTCGCGCCGAAATCCGGCGAAACATGAACTCGATGCGCTCTGGGCGCACCGCCGGGGGCTGGTTGGGGGCGTCAACGGGCGGATCGGTCTGCTGGTCACGAACCGCCTGTGGGTTTTCAACCCGGCCAACGGTGGACTAACTGGCAGCCCGGATTTTCCCATTCCCCGCGCGCGATTCGTGCTTGCGGGTTTTTCCTGGGACGCTGGCTGGCTCGTGTCGGTGACCGGACAGCCCATGATAACGCGGCGTCTTCTGGGGTTTTCCGAAGGCGCACCCGGTTTTGAATCCATGCTCCAGCAACGGGGCGAGTTCCAGGGCCGGCGACTGGGGGCGGCGCTGGTGAAACAAGGCCCGCCGCCGAAATGGGATTGGCCGGAGGAATTCCCCTTTGAGCACGCGCTGATCACCGTCGAGGCGAAGGCCGTGTGGGCACTGAATCCGCGCATAGTCTCATATGAAGCTATTATTCCCCGCGAGCCAGAAGAGCCGGTGACCTTTTCGGATGATCGCCATGCCACCCTGTTTCGCCTGGAGCCAGAGAATCGCCGCCCGCTGGCTTTGCGCGTCCGCTTCGAGCCGAACGGGAAGATAACCAATCCGTTCATCGCCCCGGAGCGGGAAAACGCCCAATTCGCGTGGCTCGGGCAAAACCAGCGAACCTGGCTGCCGACGCCGGAGGGTTTGGTTCTTGCCGTGCCCAAAGCCGCTGGGCACTGGCTGATTCCGCGGGCAATCCTGGAAACGAAACTGTCCGCACAGCGTCAGTTGCTTGGCGAAGACGCTGTATCGAAAGCCGCGCCCCCATCCACGACCGCAGCGGAAGCCGCGGCGACGAACCGTGATCCGATCAAGCCATGAAAACTCGCATCATTCTCCTCGTTTGTTTGCTGACCGGCTGGCTCGTGCAGGCAATGGGTGAGCCCGCGCCGCGTTGGCTGCCATTGGCGGAGGTCTTGAAAAAGTACGAAGACAAGCCGCTCGAAGCCATCCAGAATGCCGCAGAAAAGGGGGAAGCCACTGCCGCACATTACCTCGGCTACGCACACACCGAGGGTTTGCGCGGACCGACAAACGCGCAGCAGGCGATTGCGTGGTACGACCGTGCGATCAATTTAGGTTACCTCCCCTCCGCGAACAACCTCGGGTTGCTCCATTTCCGGGGACGGATCGTCCCACGCGACGTGGAGAAAGCCCTCCGCCATTTCCGTGTGGCAGCAGAAGGTGGATTTCCGAATGCGCAAGCCATGCTCGGTTCCATTTATGAAGCTGGGGATGGTGTGGAGCGGAATCATGTCGAAGCCGTGAAGTGGTTTTGTCGCGCGGTGGATTCGGGGCACACTGAGGCAATGGTTCATCTCGGACGCCATTACCGGTTTGGCACAGGTGTTCCGAAGGACTTGAGGGAAGCCGCCAAATGGTTTCGCCTGGCGGCGGACCGAGGTGAACCAACGGGCATGCTCAACCTCGGCTGGCTTTACGGTTACGAAGAGCACGATCAAGCCGCGGCGTTGAAATGTTTCCGGGACGCCGCGAAGCAAGGTTTAACGGAAGCGATGTATGAACTCTATCTCTCTTATTGGAACGGCAAGGGCGTTGCTGAAGACCGGGACGAGGCGAAAAAGTTTCTGAAGCTGGCGGCCGAAGCCGGACTGGCCAAGGCGCAATACCGGCTAGCCGGCATCTACGAACTGGATACCACCACTTGGCGCAGCGATCCCGCCGAGGCCCTCCGCTGGTTTCGAAAAGCGGCAGAGCAAAACTTGCCGGGCGCCAAGCTCAAAATGGCCGAATACCTCCTTCAAGGGAAGGTGGTGGAGCAGGATGAGGAGCGTGGGCTTGATCTGGTGCGTGCCGTAGCGGATCAGAATTTCGCCCCGGCGGTGCAACAACTGGCCGGTCTTTACGCAAGTGGCATCGGCGAGCCGCGCGGCCCTCAGGATCAGCCGCTACCCCTGCTCAAACGGGTCACACAGCTCCAGGAGCCCGGAGAAGACTGGGGCAGCCAGTGGGCTTACGAGGCGATTGTGTTTCGCTATCAATACGGGTTGGGGACGGAGCGAGATTTGATTGCCACCGCCCAATGGTATTGCCGCGGGGCGCTAGCTGGAGTGGAGTTTTTTTCGCTCGAAGAAAATCCGAAAGACCGTTCTCGATTGCGCGTGAGCGAAAGCATAGTTGGCACGCCCGATTCGCGCGGTTGGATATCCATGATTCGCCCTGAGCAGGAGAGCGATGACCTGCTACGAGTGTTGCGCCTCTACTTGCGTGTGGCCAAGGCGAATGATGCCGCGGCGGCCATGCAGTTCGGCGAAAGATATCTCGCGGGACGTGATTCGCCGAGCGACCCGGTCAAGGCGTGGGCCTGGTTCAAAGTGGCAGCGGAAAAAGGCGCGCCCGAAGCTAGCGCGAGAATATTGGCGGCTGAAGCGCGCTTGAGCAGCGAACAACAAACAGAGGCAAACGAAGCACTCGTTGAATTGAAAGCCGATTTGCAGAAACTCGCGGCGACGGGCCTCCCGTCTCGTGACGATTCTGAACGGCGGTAAATGGTCAGATGGCCAGCATACCGGGGCTTGGCCCGAGTGTCGTTCTTAGCTACCCTGCCTTTGTGGATAATGCTGATTGTTCCGGCGCCCCAATTCTGCCGGCTCATACTCCCGAGTTATTTGAAGATGCTTGCCAGGCTGCTGCCAACCGGCTCACCAATGGTGAACTGGTAGCATTACCGACTGAAACCGTTTATGGGTTGGCGGCGAATGCATTCGACTCGGCTGCAGTGGATCGCATTTACGAGGCGAAAGGACGCCCCCGGCATAATCCCATCATCGTACATGTCGCCAGCCTGGAACTGGCCCGCCAATGCGCCGCCGAGTGGCCCGCCGAGGCGGATGCTCTTGCCCGGGCTTTCTGGCCCGGACCATTAACCTTGGTTTTGCCACGCTCGAAACTTGTGCCCGACATCGTGACGGCAGGAGGCAACACGGTCGGCATCCGATGGCCAAGCCATCCGATTATTCAGTCTGTGATTCAGCGATGCGGATTTCCGCTGGCGGCACCGAGCGCCAACCCCGCAAATCGGATATCGCCCACCACTGCCGCGCATGTGGCGCAGACGATGGGGAACAGGATTGCATTGATAGTGGATGGGGGGGCTTGCCAGATCGGTATCGAATCCACAGTTCTGGATCTCACGACACGTCCGGCAGTGATTTTGCGTCCGGGTATGATTTCTCTCAGCCAATTGCAGGGCGTTGTGCCTGTGGTAGCAGAGCGAACCCAGAGTGCCGGCGCGCTCAAAAGTCCAGGCCAACTGCCAAAGCACTATTCGCCGCACGCAAGGCTTTTACTCGCTCGTTGGTCGAATGAGAAGGAACTGCGGCAGCGCATTGCATCGGAAGGTTGTTCCTTGCTGGAGGCTCATGTCATCGCCTTCGAAATCATTCCTCAAGGCAAAGGCTTTGGGCGTGTATCGGTGGTGCCGAATGACGCGGAGGCCTATGCCCGAGCCCTCTATGCCGAACTGCATCGTTGCGACCAGGAGTCTGCTCGGCTGATCGTTGTGGAAGAGCCACCGCTTGGGGTGGCATGGCAAGGGATTAAGGATCGGCTGCGCCGCGCGGCATCCTAAGCGAAACGGCCCACCGTTGCCGAAAGCAACCATGGGCCGTTAAAAAGCTGGCCAGCCCCCTCCGCCCCAACTGGCCCGGGTCCAGGAGCAACCTGTTAAGGTTGCTGGGGATGCTTAGTTGACCGGCGATGGGAGAAAAAGTTCAAAATAACTTTACGTTTTTTTGGGGGCCAAAACCAGGAAATGCCAAAAACACATAATCCTGACGCTGAACTACTTATCGATTGCATCGTGTATTCCTCCTGAATAAAGCCATTACTTTGTAGCCGGTTGGTAGAATAGCCCGGCTACCTGCCTGTTGGCATCGAAGACCACTCTGACGTTCAACCGAGTCCGCTCGAACTCGCAAGTAACGAGAACAATTTGATATCCTTGCTCGGTGTGAACGGTGGTCTCTATTCGCTTTTGGAAGGGCCCTGCTAACGCAATCAAATCATTCCAGCTTTTGGTCAGGCTCGCTTCAGGCATGACTCGTTTCATGGTCTCGTCGAAACCACTGGCGGCAAGAGCGAATTCGCCTTTCGCAAGACGGTCAACAAAGGCCTCACCCATTTGAGAAATCGAGAGTTCGGTTTGGGCGGGTATCGCACCCGAGTTCGTCTGACTGGAAGCGGTTGGCTGGGCCGCCTGGACGGATGGGCCGGGCATTGCATACGCGCGCTCAACTAAGGGGACCAGCGCCAATTTGGAAAGAACCTCCGCGATCAACAACGCTGCGATGAACACTCCAATGGCCTTCCCGCCTCGGACGTTGCATGAAACGCAGAAACCCTGATACATGAGAGCCACCATCCAACAGAGCAACAGGAGAGTTGAAGCCGCGAACACCAGCACCAAAACCAACCCGACTGGGTTGAACTGGAAAGAGCCAAAAGTCAGTTGCGCAACAAAGGTGTTGATGGCGTTCTGAACCGTCTTTGGCATGGCTATGATGCTGACAACGAGCATCGGCCACCGAGCCAGTGCCTGGGTCCCGAAAACGTCAATCGCACGCATTGAACTCCTGGAAATCAGCCTGCCGCCTGCCCACAGCACCACTGAAATGGCCAGCCAATCGATGATGCCTTCTGCAAAGAACAGCCACACGGGGCCTGGACGGCCCATGTGCATATCAAGAACGCCATCGAAATGCACCTGCCCCAGATAAGAGATGAAGGCCGTGAGGCCGATGGCAATTAACCCCAGCGCCAGGGCTTTGGCACCAGCCACATAGTAAAATGGATTGTAAAACCAAGTAAAAGTGTTGCTCCGGGTAGTCATTTCTTCTCCTTCATTTTGATTTCTTTCTGACGCAATCTTTCGATGATCTCATCAAGGCGGTTGCGTACGGTGGGATAGCTCACCCCAAGCAAGCCAGCCATGTCTTTCAGGCTTCCGCTCGCCTTGATGAACTCCAGAATGAAATCCTGGTCGTCTTGACTCAACCCGGCCAGCGGAGGCAATAAGTAAAGTCCTTCCACCTCGGTATCGCAGCGGGGGCAATTCAGTCGTTTGACTGCCAGATCACCAGCACAGCTTGGGCAGGATGTAGGAAGCCGTTTCATGGCTTCACAATAACAAAACAACGCTTCTTGTCAATAATCTGTATCTATACATTCATAATATTAACCCATTAACCGTTTTCGTTAATACTTTTAGCACAATTGCAGATGATTTGTCTGCCAGATCCGACATTCCGATACCTGGGAGTGTGCCCCCCGCGAAAAGGATTCGCCGGCTGGGGGGCTCGAAAGATGCGAGGTATAATTACCTTGTCATTTGACGTTTTGCCGCGAATGCCGCAAGCTTCGCGTTCGATGAAAGTTCTTCACTCATTCATTATTCTGGCGCTGGCCGCAGTTGCCGCCTGGGCGGAGTCCCCTGCCCCCCAGAAGAAGGCTCTCTCCCTGGAGCAATGCATCCAAGTCGCGCTGGAACATAACTTTGCCATTCAGATCCGGCGTCTGGATCCAACCATTTCCCGATTCAACCTGCGCGCAGCCTACGGCGCGTATGACCCGGTCTTCACGGTCGGTGGCGAGCACGATTACAGCCTATCACCCGGAGGCGTGGATGATGTTGGCCGAACCTATTCCGGCACTGAGACGGACACCGATTCCTTCCGCAGCAGCTTTCAAGGGGTGCTGCCATGGGGGCTCAATTACAACCTGGGAGGCAATGTCTCGGACACCTACGGAACGCGCCCCAGTTCAGGGATCGACCGCACTCGTGCGACGATTGTGACCAACTCGCTACCGCTGGACAACGGCAATTCGATCAATTACCTGAGCACCAACTATGCTGTGGTATCAGGCCGAGATCCGTTTGAGAGTGCCCGTGGCACGATCGGGCTGCTCCAGCTACGCCAACCGCTGCTCAAAGGGTTCTGGATTGATAACACCCGCCTTCAGATCTACCTGAACCGCCGGGACCTAAGGATCTCCGAGCTCCGATTGCGGGACCAGGTGCATCAAACGATCACCGCGGTTGAGGAGGCTTATTATAACCTGATGTTCTCCCAGGAGAACGTGAAGGTGCAGCGCGCAGCCTTAGAACTGGCAGATCGTTTGCTCGCCGAGAATCGCAAGCGTGTGGAAGTGGGAGCCCTGGCTCCTCTGGACGAGAAACAGGCTGAAGCCCAGGCCGCTTCCAGCCGGGCTGATTTGCTGGCAGCAGAAGGCCGTGAAGATACACAGCAGCGTGTGCTTAAGAGCCTCTTGAGCGATGATTATACCAAATGGGCCAATGTTCGCATCGAACCGACGTTGACCATGTTTGCCGTCCCGCAGCATTTCAATCTTCAGGAGAGCTGGCGCAATGGGTTAAGCATGCGTCCCGACCTGCAGCAGCAACGCATCAATCTTGAGAAGCAGGGGCAGGTCGTTCGTTATCAGAAGAGCCAGCTCTACCCCCAGCTCGATCTGCTCGGAACATACGGCTATACCGCATCCGACACCGAATTCAGTGGCACTTTCCGTCAATTCGCTGACCGCGATAATCCTTACTGGTCCTATGGGGCGCAACTGAGCATGCCGCTAACTCGGACCTCGGAGCGCAACAATTATAAAGCTTCCAAGTCCGCGAAGGATCAGATCTCGCTAGTTCTGCGGCAACTGGAGCAGACCGTTCTCATTCAAATTGAGGATGCCATCGCCGTGGTGAACACCAGCTTTCAGCGCGTCTCCGCCACACGGGAGGCCCGTGTCTACGCCGAAGCAGCACTCGAAGCGGAGCAAAAGAAACTGGCAAGTGGGAAGAGCACAAGCTTCGAAGTCCTCCGTCTCCAACGAGATCTTACAACCGCGCGCTCCGCGGAGATTCGCGCCCTGGCGGACTACAACATCGCCCTCGCCCAACTGGCGTTAAACGAAGGGACCACGCTGGAGCGACGTCAGGTGAACCTGGAGGTGAGATAGTTCCCCGGCTGAGTTCATAAGCGAGTGGGTTTGGGCTATGGAGTTAATACGAGACATCTACCAGAAGCGGCGCGCAGGCACGCGACCGATCGTGTCCTTTGAAGTTTTTCCGCCGAAGACAGAAGAAGGTGACCGCAGTCTGCTGCAAAAAACGGTTCCCAGTTTGATGGCCATTCGGCCGGATTACTGTTCAGTAACGTATGGAGCGGGCGGGAGCACACGAGAAAAGACCATCGGAATTGTCGATGCCATCCAGAAAACCCAAGGCCTCACGTGTCTGGCGCACCTCACCTGCGTGAACCATACGAGAGAACAAGTCGGGGACTTGCTGGCGCGTTTTCGGGGATTGAACTGCCGCAATCTTTTGGCGCTGCGAGGGGACCCGCCGCCTGGAACAGAGTTTCAAGCCACGTCAGGCGGCTTCAAATACGCTGCTGAGCTTGTGGAGTTTATTCGTGGAGTCGGTGATTTTTCGATTGGCGTAGCCGGCTTCCCCGAGGGGCATGTCGCGTGCAAGACCGGCAAGCATGACGATTGGAATCATTTGGCAGCCAAGGTAAAGGCTGGCGCTGATTTCGTGCTCACACAGTTGTTTTTCGACAATGCCGACTTCTTTGAGTTCAGGGATTATCTGACGGCGCGCGGGGTGAATGTTCCCATCATCCCTGGAATGATAGCCATCCTCAGCGCTTCGCAGATCAAGAAATTCACGCAGATGTGCGGGGCCAGGATTCCAGCCAAACTCGGTGAGAAACTTGAGCAACTGGGAGAGGATGATGCTGCCGCTGCGGAGTTCGGCATTGAGTATGCCACTCAGCAATGCCGGGAGCTGCTGGCGCAAGGCGTGCCCGGGATTCATTTTTACAGCCTGAACAAATCTGCTTCGACGATCCAGGTGGTTAAGAATCTCGGCTTGATGTAGCCGATACGCGGCACAAGGCTCAAGAAGCGTTGAGTAGCATGGCTCGGCTCAGGCCGAAACTTGGTCGTCATTTGGCTAGCCTGCGGGATCTACACTCCGGCTTGCCTTCCATGCCGCCAGCCATTTGCGAATCACCGAAAGGTAGATTTCGTCAATCCGGCGATTAAAAACCCCGACAAATGAATAGCCTTTGGCGGCCCCAAGCCACGTGGCGTAAAAGAACAGGGTTGCCGTAGCCCAGCGCAGAGGCCAGGCATCCAGACGCCACTGCCCCTTCCAAATCCACATGGGATCTTTGGCGAAAGGGCCGTAGTAGAAAATCGGCCATAAATCCTCCGGCGAAGGACCGCGGGAGCCTACGAAATCGCACAGCAGATGGAGGTGAAAAACCAGGAGGCAGAGAACAAGCACGCGCCAGCGGTGCCGGGCGAAGAGGGTCAATAATCCTGCAATCAGAAGGGCGCCTAGCGCGCCGTGAAGGAGATAGTGATGATAGTGAGAGTAATAAAGCGATTTGTGCCCCGTCGCATGGTTCAACAAATCGACGATTAAGCCCATCCCATCAGCATCAGGGAGTATCCCCGCCAGAGCTACCAACCGGCAGTCGCGGGAGTTATCCGTCAGGTGCGCGCCAATTGTCCAACTCCCGAGCAAATGTACGAGAGGTGACATCGGCGCGTGCCCGGGCTATTTGGCTTGGGCAAAGAGCATGAACACTCGGGGGCCGCGATCGGTGGTGAAACCGAAACGCTCCTCCAGCGCGCCATGCGGGGCTGCCAGACCATCACACGTTTTATCGTAGGCGGGCTGGCCGTCCACCAGCAACATGTAATGGTGTGTGCGATTACCCTGGATATGGTGAAGGGTCACGTGCCAGGCATCCAGCACGCTATCTCGCACCATAGGTACGCGCTCCCAGTTAGTAAAAGATCCCACGATCTCAACGGAGTTCGGTTCCTGGGTAATCCCATCCGGCAAGCGCCAGCGAAACACCTTGGAATAAACCGCCTTTCGATCTTGAGAAGCTCGCTGCAACGGGGAACCCGTGCCGTAAGCTTCTGGAACCATTGGACCGCCTTTTTGCGGACTTTTTTTCCCAAACAAACTTCCGAACGACTGCAACATACAATAAATCAAGAATACTAGAGAACGCCCGCCCGCGGTCAAGACTCCGCACAAAGAAAATTTTTTGACGCTTCTAAATTCGCGAATTCCGGGGCTCTGTACGATTACGGACGTCCATTAAGCAAAAGATTTATTTTCTCCTTCACATCGGCGTCCATGCGGATCAACGGAGGCCATTTTCGCCTAAAACCCTCTCCGGGAAGCTTGCGGGTTGCATCGATTCCAAGCTTGGAACCAATCGCGACCTCGCTGGTGGCGTGATCCAGGACATCCGCAGGGCCTTTAGTGAAAATGGCGTCGCGTTGCGGGTCCGTATTGCCGCACATCCGGAACAACACCTCGCTCGTGTTGTGCACATCCACATCGGCATCCACAACCACCAGGTACTTCGTGAACATCATCTGCCCCATTCCCCAAAGTCCGTGCATGATTTTGAATGCCTGCATGGGATAGGTCTTCTTGATGCTCACGAAGACCAGATTGTGAAAGACGCCTTCGGCTGGCAGAGCGATATCCACAATCTCGGGAAAGTTCATCTTGAAAACTGGCAGGAAAAGTTTCACCGCGGCTCCGCCAATGTAGAAGTCTTCCATAGGTGGAATCCCGACGATCGTCGCAGGATAAACCGCCTGGCGACGGTGCGTGATCGCGGTAATGTGGAACACCGGGTAGGGCTCCGGCAGCGTGTAAAACCCGGTATGATCGCCGAAAGGACCTTCTTCACGGAGTGATTCTTTGGGATCTACGTAGCCTTCGATCACAAAATCCGCACTAGCGGGCACGAGAAGATCGTTGGTTTCACACTTCACGAGCTCAACGGACTTCTTTCGCAAATAGCCGGCAAGCAGGAACTCATCCAAACCGTCGGGCAAGGGTGCCGTGGCGGCAAAGGCAAACATCGGATCACCACCCAGGAAAATGGCGACAGGCATCTTCTGTCCTGTCTCGTAGTAACGCCGGCCATGGCGGGCGGCCACCTTCTGCAACTGCCAGTGCATCCCCGTTGTCTGACCGTCGTAAACCTGTGCGCGATACATCCCAAGGTTGCGCTCACCGGTATCGGGATCTTGAGTCACAACGCACGGCAGGGTGATGAATCGGCCTCCATCCATTGGCCAGCACTTCAGGATAGGCAAATCCAGCAACGTCGGGGGGCTTGCTGGCGAGGCGGATGGCACCACGTCTGGAGCTGGCGGCCAAGGCTCTGTGCGCGTTAGGCTCGGCTCGAACAAGTGTTTGACCTCCTTGCATGGACCGTCCTTTACCGTCTTCGGGCGCGCGTGACGCAGATCCATCGCCAGCCCGAGCAGTTTCATTGCCTCCCGCATG
This sequence comes from uncultured Verrucomicrobiota bacterium, assembly GCA_942493075.1. GTDB lineage: Bacteria > Verrucomicrobiota > Verrucomicrobiia > Limisphaerales > UBA8199 > JBBQYD01. Next base: position 4,370,828 of record OW818681.1, read on the forward strand.
GATGTAGGGGGCTTTGCTTTCATAAGCCCGGCAAGTTGTTCCGCCACGGCATCCACAGAGTCAGCGCCCATGGCCATGGCCATGCGCTTCCATGAGCCCATGGTGTTAACTGCGACTGGGAATGGTGAAATGCGGCCGCCGATCGTTGGCTGCTCAAAAAGCAACGCTCGGCCGCCGTTAGGCGCCTTCATCTCACGATCTGAGACCTCGGTGATCTCCAGTTCAGTAGCGACGGGTGCCTGGATGCGCTTCAACTCCCCTGCCCGTTCCAAGGCAGAGAGGAAATCCTGAAAAGACTCGAAAGCCATGCGCGCAAAGCTAGCAGATGAGGCCGCAGAGGCAACCGCGAGGATTGGAGAGGTGCCCGATAGGGTGTGGTTAAAAGTGGGTGAGGGAATGCTGAGTTCTGTCCGGTGTCGGACAGGTAACCGAGTTCGTCCGCTTCGAAGCCCCTGAAAAGGGGCGACCGCGAATAGCCCGGCACGGGAGTGCTGGGTAATGTGCCCTATAGATCAATCAAGTCCCGACAGGGACGACCGATTCGGCGTCATTCTTACCGGAAACAGCAACCGCCACCCCGTTGGCTCTCTGGCATGCCCTGCATGGGCTTATACTCGAAGCAAGTTTTGCGGAGGAGTCTGGGGTATTGTTGCACGAACAGAACATCCCTTTCGAAAACCGTTATCCCCGGGAGCAATGGGAGGGTCGGCCGCCCATTCGGGGCTTCGATGATCGCTTCAATCACCATACCCGGCACTTCCGTGCCGGGCTAGCTGCGAACGCCCACTTCGGGGCTACATTGTTGCGCGTGCGTCGGGCAAAAGTCCGATCTCCCACCTTAAAGGAGCCGTAAGCCTCACCCACTTATAGTCACACCCTTCCTCTCTCCTTCAATTCTTAATTCCTTGCGTTACTTTGCTAATTTGACTTACCCTTCAGTTGTCCCGGGTTGGCAGTTCGCTAAAGCCCGGAGTAAAAACTCATGAGTTACACCGTTCAGTATCTGCAATCGGAATCGGTCGCCACCGAAGGCGTCGAGGTCAGCATCCTTGTAAACTGTCTCGTCCAGGATGCGATTCGTCTTAAAGCCAGCGACCTGCACATCGAGCCGTGGGAGAATTCCATCGCCATACGTGCCCGGGTCAATGGCGTGCTCACTGAAGTGGCCCATTTGCCCCTGGAACTGATGGACAAGATATCGATGCGTTTCAAGGTTATGGCGAACCTGGTCACTTACCAGGCAGGGCTTCCACAGGATGGAACGGCGGTTGGCGGGCCAGAGATCGAGAATGTTCAGCTCCGCGTCTCGATTTTTCCGACCACCCGTGGAGAGAAGATCGTGATACGGCTTTTTGATCCGCGAGATCGCCGTTTTGACCTCGCAGGCCTCGACCTTGAAGAGAGCACGTTGTCCGATCTCACGCGGCTGCTGCGCCGTACCAGCGGCCTGATGCTGTTTACCGGGCCGACAGGTTCGGGCAAGACCAGCACAATGTACTCCTCGCTGTGCCATATCATTCAGCGGGACGGCTCCAGCATCAGCATCAGCACGGTGGAGGACCCGGTGGAATTCAATCTTCCCATGGTGAGCCAAACCCAAGTGAACGCGGCGCAGGAATTTACCTATGCCATCGCCCTTCGCAGTATCATGCGGCAAGACCCTGAAGTAATCATGGTGGGTGAGATTCGCGATCCGGAGACAGCGGCGATTGCCGTTCAGGCCGGACTCACAGGTCACCTTGTGATCAGCACGATTCATTCTGGCGTCTCAGCGGGCGCGTTCACCCGCCTCATCAACATGCAAATCGAGCCATTCATGCTGGCGTCGAGCATTCTGGGAGTAATGGGCCTGCGGTTGGTTCGCCGGATCTGCCCAAACTGTGCACAGCCTTTCGAACCGTCACCCAGCCAGCTCAAGCTGGTGCCGGAGGCCTGGCTGAGCCAGGCGCAGTTTCGGAAAGGCACAGGCTGCGAGACCTGTAACGGAACGGGCTACTCAGGGCGGCTGCCTGTCAGCGAATTGCTGGCTGTCACAGAGCCCTTCCGTGAAGCTGTGCTTAAGCGCGTGACAACGTCTGCCCTGGAAGAAATCGCGATTCAACAGGGGATGAGAACTTTGTGGCAGAATGGATTAACGCGTGCCATCGCAGGGCAGACCACCTTGGAAGAAGTGGTGCGTGTGCTCGCCGCAGATATGATCTAAGCACCGCAGCCTGCGACGCGGTTCTGGGCATTGCGTTAGCCCACGGCCTAAAATGAGGCTCTTGAGCTGGCTTTACAGCGCCGGAGCATCGCAGTAAGCTCGCTGCATGTCTTCGGATTACGATGCGACGGAGTTTATTGATGGGGATTTCGAGGGGCGCAAAGCCTCATCGCCCTCGTACACCCCGGCAGCTTCAGCGACACCCTTGCGGGCGCCGACCCGCGAAGAGGTCGATACGAAGGTGACCGAGGCCCAGCAACGGCTGGTGGAATTGAAGCGCGCCCAGGAAAACCTGGAACGCGAGAGAGCAGCTTTGGAAGAGACTCGCCGCCGCCAGCTTGAATTCCAGACAGGCCGCCAGGAGATGGTTCAGAACCTCACACGCGGTTTAGGGTTGCTGGAGGAAGCCGAGTTTGCAGCCCGGCGCGAGACCGAAGCCATGACCAAGGCGATGGTTGACTTGCAAGAGGCCCTCACGAAGATTCAGGCAATCCGGGATGAGACCTGGACTGCGGAGACGTTCAATGTGGAGCTCACTCGCTCGCTTACCGCAATCGAGAACGCCCGAATGGAGTGGAATACGGCTCGGCTCAAATTTCCAGTGCTGAGTGAGCCCGCCAGTGAAGGAGGCGCCTCCGGGTCCAACCAGGTGCCTGCGGCATTTGGCGCACGTAGCTTCAGTGAACTATGCCGGCTGGGCCTGGCCCTGACCTGGCCGATCGCGCTGAGCTTGTTACTCATCACATTCCTGCTCGTGTTGATCTATCTGCGGTGATACCCGCACGTCACCATGTCATGGTTCAAAAAAAAACCAGACCCCATCAGTGACCGCGCACGCCAGTTGAGTAGCGAGATAGCCAAACTCGAGGCTCACATCAAAGAGCTCGACGCAAAGGCTCAGCAGAACCCCGGTCCGAAACTACGATCTACGGCGATGCCTCATTCTCAGCATGCTTCGGAGGCTGGTCCGACGCATGACCCGATCTTTGAGCAGGTACACCCAGCCACACCCAAAGGTGAGGGAGACACACCGGACCACTATAACGAGTTGGGAGTGCGAAAATATGATCTGCCGGCCTTGATCAACCGGATCAAGAACCACTTGCGAGGTCCATCCACCACGAATCCCAAGCTGGTTAGCTATCTGGCGGCTGGAGGAATCCAGGGATTACGCCCGTTGCGCTATGAAAAGCGGGTGGCGAGAAGGCGGACCGTGGTGCTGGTTGTCTTCCTGTTCCTGATGCTCCTCGGAATATTCCTGGTCTATGTAAAACGGTAACGGTAGGTTACGCGACGTTCTTCTTCTCAATTTCAGCAAGGTACTTCCGCGTTGCTTTAGGCAGTTCGTGCCAGATACGGATCGCAAGGATGCAACCTATCAACGCGAACGGCATCAAGAACATAGGCCAATACCGCCAATCCCAGTTGGTCAGGTAACCCAGGCTGAAAGATTGGATGCCGCTGCCCAGGTAGACGAAACCATCCACGATACCGGAGCAAGTGGCGGTAGCTTTGCGGCCCCCAAAATCAGCCGCGGCAGTGCCGGACATCAATGAATGCACGCCGATCACGGCCATGGAAATCAACACCGCAGCCAACCCGATTGTGAAAGGTGAACTGTAGATGTAAACAGCCATAATGCCTGTCATGATGAACATGAATGCGCACAGGAATGCTGCGGGCGGGCCTCGGCGAGATTGAAACAAGCGATCAGACATCAGACCGCCTGCGAAGCCACCAATGATGCCAAAAATGCACAGCAGAAATCCCCAGTTTTCGTGAAAAAACTCGGCGCCGGGTTGTTTCACTTCCTTCGCAAAGATAAAGTACCATTGCATGATACCGTTGCGAATGGCGCCAGAGGTCATGTCGATCAGGGCGACCATGATCATCAGTTTGCTGGTGAACACCTTCTTCAGGAGATCCATCGCGGAGAACTCCACTTCCATCTGCCCGGAACTCGCATCATGCGTGTCAAATGGAGGGAAGCCTGCCTCCTCCGGCGTATCCTTGATCAGGAAGAAATCAATGGCAGCCCAGAACACCAACAGCACTGCTGGAATGAAGAAAACCGCCCAGGTTGCGTCCACCGGCTTGGTGTCGACGGCGAAGATTTTCCAGATGAACCGGCCGAACCAACCGTTATGGGAAGCGTTGGCCTGGGTCATGTTCACGATCGCCTGCCCCCAATCGAATGCGAAGTAAACGCCAAGCGAGATTAGCGTGCCGAAGATCGCGCCAAAGACGCCCCGCTCACGCACGTGAAACCAGTAGGCCTTAACTTTGATGATGGAGACGGCCCCGTAGCTCTGGAAGAACATGTTGATGGAATAGAGCGCGGAGAATGCCACCACCATGTTCATTTTCAGTCGGCCCATGACCATCAGGTAAGTGAGCACGCCCAGGGCGACATTCGCCAGAGAGCTGCCGATAGCGGCAATCATGATGCCCTTTTTCCCACCAATCTTATCGACCAGGGGGCCGTTTATGAGAAAGGACACCGCATACGTGATGGTTCCGGCGGCAAAGATCAGGCCGAAATCCTCCTTGGACATCCCATTCCCCAAGGCATTCTTGGAGACGTTAAGATTGTAACGTCCCATGTACAAAAAGGCATAGGTCATGCCCAAGGGAAACCAATTGATGAACCGACGCAGCATGAACCAACTCCCATGCTTCATCGGGTTGTTCTTGAAGTACAACCAGACTACGACCGCCAGACAGCCAACAACAAAGAGAACGTGCATGTAATAGCAGGCTGAAGGCTACAGCACAACGTCGAGGCGTCAAGCTTCGGAAGGCGGGGATTTGAGCCGAATCGTGGAACAAGGAGGACGGCGAGACGCCGCCCCCTCTCGCCGGCGAGGACGCCTGACGCTACACACCAAGGTGCCGCCGCGTCTCATGGTGACCAAATCAAAAAAGGGATGGAGATTTGCACCTCCATCCCTGTGCGCTTTGGAGGCCGGTTTGGTTCCCTTTGCTTAATGCAATCGGCGGCGAACCAGCGCGAGTCCGCAAAATGCACTGCCCAGCAACGCGACGGTTACGCCACCTTCTGGAACGGCATGATTCGGCGGAGCAGGATCTGGGGTGTTGATTCTGGGCATCTCGCGCTCGACGCCATACGCCGTCAGTTCGGCTGAGACAAGGGTGAAGCTCCCGGTGGTGCGGGTAATGACGTAGTTGAGGACTCCATCAGCCTGTAATTGGCCCAGGAACACAGCGGCGTCCACTCCGAGCGTTAACTCTCGAACAAAGGTCGCAGATCCGGACCAGTTTCCGAGGTCGAGCTCGAAGCTTCTCAAAGTATTGCCACCTGTAAACGTGAAGAAAGCGCTAGCGGTGTTCAAAGTATGGAAGGAAGGATTGTAGCCGCTCAGATCTCCGGCTCCACCGTCACCAGTGGAGATGTTGAATGACCCCCTGTAATCATACGAGGATGACCCGCCGTTGAGGGTGGTGTTAATCAGATCATAGTCTCTGAATGTTATAGCGTGCCCGGTTCCGGCAAGCAGAAGCGTTACTAGAGCAATGGTGGTTATGGTTTTCACTGAAATCGGGTGCGAACAACTTGTTCACTCCCCGCACCCGGGGAGGCCGGGCGGATGTTTAGTTGCCACAGCGCGGGAACATTAGCACCGAAGCGCATGAGCACAACATGCCTTGGAGGGTTGAGAATCCTATTGCCAATACGTTGTCCACGATAGCCGCAGGCGTAACCAGATTTAGATTTCGAAGTCATCCGCATGACTACGGATAGCTCTCCGTAATGATCAAGCCGCTGGGCGGCATTCACCCCATTGCTTCACTCTTAGCCTCGGAGCCCACCAAAGAGGGTTCGTTTTTAACTTTACGCTGGCTGAGAGCACCTCTTGACACCGTGCCTTGGCGTCCCGATGATTCGCCAAATGCGCGGAAGAAGACACCCACAGGGGCTGAGCAGTCTACGGCCGGTCTGGCGAACAACCAGATTGCCGTTTTCTTGGCGCATCTTAACCAACCCCATAGCGACAGACTAACAAATGCATCCTTATATCTCTGAAGTGCTGGACATCGTAGCCCGGCGCAACGCTGGCGAACCGGAATTCCTGCAAGCCACTCGGGAAGTCATCGAGTGTCTTGGACCCGTAATCGAAAAGAAACGGAAGTACCAGGATCACCGCATCCTTGAGCGCATCGTTGAGCCCGAGCGCCAAATCCTCTTCCGCGTTGCCTGGCTGGATGACTCAGGCCGTGTTCAGGTCAACCGCGGCTTTCGCGTTCAGTACAACAGCGCCATCGGGCCTTTCAAAGGCGGCCTGCGCTTCCATCCGAGCGTCAACCTCGGCATCCTCAAATTCCTCGGGTTTGAGCAAATCTTCAAGAACGCCCTGACAACCCTGCCGATGGGCGGTGGCAAAGGTGGTTCGGATTTCGATCCCAAGGGTAAATCCGACGCCGAAGTGATGCGTTTCTGCCAGAGCTTCATGACCGAACTCTATCGCCATATTGGCCCGGACACCGATGTGCCTGCGGGCGATATCGGGGTGGGTGGCCGTGAGATCGGCTACCTCTTTGGGCAGTACAAGCGGCTCAAGAGTGAGTTTTCCGGCGTGCTGACCGGCAAAGCTCTGGGCTGGGGCGGCTCCCTGGTCCGGCCCGAGGCGACAGGTTATGGCGCAGTTTACTTCGCGCAGGAAATGCTTAAGACGAAGGGTGAAACCCTCGAAGGCAAAACCTGCACCGTATCCGGTTCAGGTAACGTGGCCCAGTATACCGTGGAGAAACTGCTCCAATTGGGCGCAAAGCCGGTAACCCTGTCAGACTCCGACGGCACCATCCATGATCCGGATGGTTTTACCGCTGAGAAGCTGGCCTGGGTGCAAAACCTCAAGAACATGCGCCGCGGCCGTATCAAAGAATACGCCGAGAAGTTCAAGGCAACCTACATCGCCGGTCAGCGCCCGTGGGCGGTTAAGTGCGATTGTGCGTTCCCGAGCGCCACGCAAAACGAAATCAACGGCGATGATGCCCGGACGCTGCTCAAAAACGGCTGCCGCCTGGTATCCGAAGGCGCCAACATGCCTTCTACACCGGAAGCCGTGGATCAATACCTGCAGGCCAAGATTTCCTACGGGCCGGGCAAGGCTGCGAACGCCGGTGGTGTGGCCACCTCAGGCCTTGAGATGAGCCAGAATTCGATGCGCTTGAGCTGGAACCGCGAAGAAGTTGATCAGCGCCTGCATCGCATCATGGTGGACATCCACCGCAACTGCTGCAACACGGCCGAAGAATTCGGCGTGCCTGGCAACTATGTCGTCGGCGCGAACATTGCCGGCTTCGTCAAAGTGGCTGACGCCATGATCGACCAGGGCGTCGTATAGCTGAGACTGATGACTAACCGCCGCGTCCACGCGACTACCGGCTTGCCCGGGCTCGATGCAGTACTTCACGGCATCGAGCCCGGTGACAACATCGTGTGGGAAGTGGACAATATAGCGGACTACCAGGAGCTGGTCACTCCTTACGCTGCGGCAGCCCTCGCGGCAGAGCGCCATTTGGTTTACTTCCGCTTCGCTGATCATCCGCCACTGTTGCCTGATAATTCACCCGCCGAGCAACACCGACTAGACCCCAAGGAAGGCTTCGAATCGTTCGTACGGCTGGTCCATGAGGTGATCGAAGCCGCCGGGCCGGGCACAATTTATATTTTTGATTGCCTCTCCGCCCTGGCCGATACCTGGTTCTCGGATCAGAGCCTGGGGAATTTTTTCAAGCTGACATGCCCCCGGCTGTGGGACCTTGAAACAGTCACTTACTTTGGACTTTATCGAGACCGACATTCGATGTACGCGCTGGACCCTATCCGGCAGACCACGCAGTTCATGCTCGATGTGTTCCGGCTGGACGGCCGGTTGTACATCCGCCCGGTGAAAGTGCAACACCGTTCCCGGAACGTCATGAACACGCTGCACGTGCGCAGCGGCCAATCGTTCCTGCCGGTGAAGGACAGCGCCGTGCTTGCGCCCATCCTATCGCGGACCCAGTGGCCGCGGTTGCAGAGCGACCGCCGCGCAGGCCATTGGCGCCGCATCTTCCAGGAGGCCCAGACGACGCTGGAAGATTTCGAGAAGCAACGCTGTCCTGTTGAACGGGTGACCGAAATGTGTGAGAAGGTGCGCTGGGTCATGCGCGTGCATCGATCTGGCATCGCCCAGCTTGTTGAACGATTTCTCACGCTTGAAGATTTTCTCCTGATTCGTGATCGCATGATCGGCATCGGCTCTGTTGGTGGCAAGACCCTCGGGATGCTTGTGGCGCGCGCGATTCTGCGCCAGCGCGACCCCCAGCTTGCTGCCCGCCTCGAGGTGCACGACTCTTTCTTTGTCGGTGCCGAGGTCTTCATCACCTTCCTGGTGCAGAATGACGTCTGGTGGATTCGGGATCAGCAGAAGAGTTCGGAAAAGTTCCTCAAAGATTTGGAGGAAGGCAGGCGCCGGATCGTTGCTGGAAAATTCCCGGACGGAATCCTGGAACAGTTTCAGGGGATGCTGGATTACTTCGGCGAGTCGCCGTACATCGTGCGCTCCAGTTCCATCCTGGAAGATGCGCGAGGGAATGCGTTCTCCGGCAAGTACGACAGTGTTTTCGTTGTGAATCGCGGCTCACGCGAGCAACGGATGGAAGCCCTGCTCAACGCAGTTCGGTGCGTATATGCGAGCGTTCTGAACGAAGAAGCCCTCACCTACCGCAAACGTCGCGGCCTTCTTGAGAGTGAAGAACGCATGGCGCTGCTGATCATGCGTGTTTCGGGTGCGCCTCATGGGCGGTATTACTATCCTCAGGCGGCCGGAGTCGGCCTCTCGTTTAATCCTTTTGTCTGGCATAAGGATATCGATCCCCAGGCTGGACTCGTGCGCCTGGTCTTCGGTTTGGGAACCCGTGCCGTGGACCGCTGTGACGATGATTATACCCGGCTAGTCGCTCTAAATGCGCCTGGCCGCCGGCCTGAAGCTAACTTCGACGAGGTCTTCTATCACTCTCAGCGACGGATGGACTGCCTGGACCTGCAAGACGGCAACTTTGTCTCCCTACCCTTCCAGGACGTCATTGCTGAGGGCCCTGAGTTTACGCTCGATCTCTATCTTTCGCACGCGACCGAGGCCCTGCCCCTGGTCACCTTCGACCGCCTGCTCACGGAGACGCCTGTGGCGAAAGATCTCCGGAAGATGCTCCAGATCCTGGAGGAAATGTACGAGCATCCGGTGGATATCGAATTCACGATTAATTTTCTTGGGGACGGCTCATACCGTATCCACCTGCTTCAGTGTCGAACATTTCAAATCCAGCGTGAGCATGGAGCGATTTCGCCGCTGGTTGAGGCCAAACGGTCCACACTCCTGGCTGCTCATGGCGCCGTAATCGGCGTGAGCCGAGAACAGCGTCTGTCTCGGATCGTTTACATCATCACGGAAAAATACGCCACGTTGTCTGAGCAGGATCGGTATGGCGTAGCCCGGGTAATTGGGGATATCAACCGAGCCCACCCGGTGGATGATCGTGGCCTGATGTTGATCGGCCCTGGCCGCTGGGGCACTCACAGCCCATCTCTTGGCATACCTGTATCCTTCTCTGAAATCAGCCGGGCCTCGGTTATTTGTGAGGTCGTGGCCATGCACGAACGGCTGATACCTGATGTTTCCCTGGGCACGCATTTCTTCAACGATCTCGTCGAGCATGACATGCTCTACATTGCTTATTTCCCCCAAAAGACCGGTGCAAGCCTGGATGCCGCCTGGTTCCAGAATGCTCCCAACAAATTGCTGGAAATGGTTCCCAGCGCAACGCGGTTCGCGGATATGATCCGGGTGATTGATTGCTCGGATGAAACGGGGACGCCGGTATGGCTGCGCGCCGATACGACCACGCAAGAGGCGTTGGTTTTTACCGCACCGGCCGGAGGAAAATGATGAATGGCTGCTGCAAATCAGCCTCTCGGGGACGCCGCCCTCGGATCGCTTTTCGCGCCTGAATGGATCTCAAGGCTGCTGGCGCGCCCTAAAGTATTTGGCCGCCGACCTGACGGGGTTGGTGTCGATAACCACTTGGGAACCGGTGGTGTTTGTCAGTGCTCCGAACCTCACCCATTCCGTCAGATTCGTGGAGGCCTCGATGTCGTAGCCTCCGCCTGTTTCTGATTGGAGTCGAAACGAGAACGAGCCATCTATGTCCGCCCGGGGAGATGCCAGCTTGGGTGGTCCATACAGGATGCCAGCGAGATCGCTCGAAAAATCGGGGAGCTGAAGCATCAGCGCAGCGTTAGTTGTGCTGCCCCGCGTGTACCCTACCGCGGAGCCTGTCGAAGGATCATACCAGCGGACTACATATTCTCCTGCAGGCCAGTTCGTGAGAGTTACAGACTGGCCTGTTTGGATCGGGAGATTGGCGTTTGTGGCGTTGCCCGGGAAGGCAGTTCCTGGAGCAACCACATAGACCAAGGCTTCGCGAGGCCCACCCAGGCCGATCGGTTCACAGGGCGGCTGCCAGCCGTTAGCATAGTGTGCCGGGATAACCTGCTCAAGGCGCACCCAATCCAGGTAAAACCAATCGGAGCCCAGGTTCACGATTTCAATCACCCGTTTGCCGGGTGGAATGTTCACTGTGATATCCAGGTTGTATTCGTTTGTCACCGACCAGCCATCGTCCAGATTGGGGAAATTGGTTCGATAAAGCTCGGCGCCATCGCATCGGACCGCGAGGATGGAATTCCAGGAGACGGAATTGACATGCAAAACCAGCCGGGCGTTGTTGGTAAACCAAGCGTTCAGTTGAAATGGGATTCGCAGTTCGGCGTGTGAGGTGCCATGCACAAAGCTATTGAGCGCGCTCGCGGCAATGCTTGAGGCCGTTGCATCAGGGACTGCTAGCTTTCCGCTGAGCAACGTTCCCCAACTTGTCGATAAGGGCAGTGTGATGCCAAAGGGAGCTCCGGTCACCGCGTCCCCGACCGTCTGAGGTGGGTTCGCCAAGGCGTGAAACTGAAGATTGGTCCAGGCACCCTCTCCCCAACCCGTGCGACCGAGAATGGAAGAGAGCGCGCTGTAAGCCAGATAAAGGTTTTCACTGTGAATGTTCTCCCACCACCAGGACATGGCGGTGCCAACCGACCCGCCAAGGGCGCCCCCCCAAAGCCCCTGCCGAAAACCGCGGAGAAAGGGGTCGGCTGCACGGTTCCATCCTTGCCAACTGGTTCCATACTCATCAATCAGGACCGGTTTCCCATACTTCTGCCGTAGTGTTTGGGTGAGCGTGCTAAAGGTCGCCGCTGGCCGAGCAGGGCCGTAGGAATGAACGCAGACATAGTCAATCTGCGGCAGGGTCCATATCTCAGGGTGAGGTTCGACGGACGTGAAGCTGGTCGTCAGCAGATGACTGAAAGGGTCGTTGGTGCGCATCCACGAACCCATGCGGCGATGCCATGCCGCGACATCGTTTGCGTTAAGCAGTGAAGATACATTGTCGATCTCGTTGAAAAACTGCCAGGACAGGATGCTCGGACTATAGCCGTAACGGGCCACCAGGTAGCGCAGCCGTTTCTGGTATGCCGACTGGGCAGCGGAGTTGGTGAAGAAGGCGTTGGGGTTGGCGCAGGGGCCGCCATTAGCCACGTTGTACGGATTGACTTTCCAATTGTTATTTCCACCCCAGTAATCGGGTTCAACCGCGAACATTCCGTGGTAATCCAGGCACAACTCGAGATAAATCCCGCGTTGCTCAGCCAGACGCAGCACGTAATCCAGTTGCCATGCACGATCCAGGCGGTAACGGGTCAGCGAATTGGACTCTGCCTCAAGCCCAAAGGACCAGGGGCACATCCAGAGCCTTGCGAAGTTAGCCCCGGCTGTCTGAAACGACGCGAACCAATCGTCGTAATCGTAGGTTCCTCTTGATCCATGCCAGCACACATTCGCACCGATCAAAGGCAGGGCTTGGCTATCGCCAGTCTCGAAGTAGAGCTTCTCAGGCGCGAGGCGCACATAGCCTGCACGCGATGGAGCTGTGCCCGCCACAGAAAAGGTGTTTGTAACGGGAGCACCATAGGCCACCCCGTTGGTTGCGACAGAGACCACCACCGTGTAATCGCCCGTTGTCGGTGGGGCATAGCGCAGCCGCCACTCTGGCGTGTTCGCCAGGCTTAGAACCTCGCTTGTGCCGCTAAGTTGACGCACATAATCCTGATGCCAATAGGCAGGGACTTTTCTGAGTTCACCAGTGGGAGACCTGAACTCGGCATCCACACGTATTACATCAGGGTCGAACGGATTGTTGGCAGTCGGCACACCGAGAACGCGAAACTCCATTCGCTGCCATGGTGCTCCGGCTGTTAACACCGCCACCTGAACGGCAGCGAAAGCGGAGCTGATGAGGGTCAAAAGGATTCCAATCGTGAGAGCGGCTCTTCGAACCCGGCAGCCTTGTGGCGATGGTTTAAAACTTCGTACTTCCTGCATAAAAATGAGCGGGGCTTAGTTGCCGCCCGCCTTAAGATACTTCGTTACGGCTTCCGTGCGGCCTTGCACGTGAAGTTTCTCATAAATTCTACCGAGGTGCGTGCGCACAGTCTCGGCGCTGATCCCCAGGCGGAGTGCGATTTCTTTGTTAGTGATCCCCTCGGAGAGCAGGCTCAGAATCTCAATTTCCCGGCGGGACAATCCCTGGTCTTCGAGACCAGCCTGCGGTTCGGCTTGAAACGATTGCACGACCAGGCGGGCGATCTCGCCGGTCATGGGTGCGCCACCGGACCGGACTTCAGCAATGGCCCGCAGAACCTCGTCCGTCTGAGCTCGCTTTAAAAGATAACCGCTGGCCCCCGCCTTTAGAGCGCGAAAGATCAATTCAGTATCCTTGTAAACGGTCAGAATGATCACATGCAGCTCAGGCATGCGTGCTTTGAGACGTGCTGTGCAGGAAATACCTGATTCACCGGGCAAATGGATATCCATCAGCACCACCTCGGGCTTGAACCGTGGGATTTCGATCATGGCCTCCTTTGCTGTGCCGCACGTGCACACACAGCGGTATCCCGGTGTCGCCTCAATCAACTCGCCTAGCGTGTGACGCACGGTTTGGTTATCTTCGACAATGGCTACGGTGATCATATTCCCACCCCTTGGTTATCGGCTTTCCCGCCCAAAGGCAGTAGCAGCCTGACGGTGGTGCCGGAACCCGATTGAGCGCTGATCTCGCAGGTGCCTCCCACGCTAGCCAGCCGCTGCTGAAGGTTCGCGAGGCCGTTGCCCTCCGCCGGGAGCGCCGGGTCAAAGCCTTTACCATTATCGGACACGACCATCTGCAGACACCCTTCACGCGCTGCAAACTCCACTAGAACTTCGCTGGCATGCGCATGACGCACGATATTATGAAGCGCTTCTTTCACCGCCAGAAAGAGGTTGTGCCGCACGTTCGCATTCAGCCGGACGGGCGGCATATCGACAGGTATCTTTAACCGGCAACCGATGCCAGAAGCAGAAAGATAATCCTCGGCATAGCTGCCCAGGTAACCCGTCAGGAACGGGAGCGCATCTTTGCTGGGATTGACGAGCCACACGATGACATCCAGAGCCTGCACCAGCGACCGCGCTTTGCCCCCGATCGCCTTGAAACGGCTGACGGCACGATCCAGCGTGGGAGGATGGCCCGGCCCTGCATCGGCTAGCAGGCTGATTTCAGTGAGACTGGAGCCAAGATCATCATGCAAATCCCGGGCGATGCGCGAGCGCTCGGCTTCAAGAGCACGGAGCTTTTCCGTTCGCTCGCGCTCCTGGATCTCGCTGTGAAGCTGAGCGCTGCGTTGCTCCACCTGCTTCCGCAACACCGTGATCCAGATCATGGCGATCAGCAAGCTGCCTACCAGCAAACCCACGACCAATATCATTCGACGCAGGGTAAACCAGGCAGGCCTCGCCAGCAGCCGAATGTCCGCCGGCGAGTTCAACAGCAACTCGAAAGAATCGACTTCGCGTCCCACTGCACGGTCCCCTGCCCGGACGGCGAAAGTCCCTACCAACTGGAGGCGGCTGCCCACAGGTAGAGATAGGCCCGGCCCACGATGTAGTGGCAGCCGTGCCACAAAAACGTGTGGACCAGCCTGCAGCCCGAGCACCTGGTCTTGCTGGTCCTTGCTCAGGTTCAGCAGCAGAGCCTGGACACTCACCCGGGTTGCATCCAAATCTCCTGCCGCCCAAAGTCCTTCAACTAACGTGCGTGGCTCAGGCAAAGGGGCGTGTCCGGTTGATCGAACCAGTGCCTCCCTTAGAATCGGCGAGGGACCTCCCAGTTCGGGGAACCCCACGACTTCCACCATGTCACCCGCAGTCAGCTTCACTGCCGCTCGCGGGACAAACCTCAGCCCATTGGTGCCGTCCATGAGGAAATACTCGCTGTTGCGGCTGTGGACGATTTGTCCGCCGACTTTCACCTGTTTGAGCAAAGCCGCCTGCGCATCGAAAAGGAGCAAGTCGGCTGTTCGCTTGAGCGGAGTGGCAAATGGATAGGCTGGAGGCGGCTCCTCGATGTGGATCACGGCCGAATGGATCTGAACCTCGCCGATTTTGAACACGTGCGTAATCTCGTCCTTCACCGCCCACAAGCATCCGCGAATGCGTAGGAGCGCCCCTTCATACTGGGAGACCTCTGAAATCGGGGTTTCAGGCAAGTAGGCTTGGATTTTCCCGCTGCGGGTGAGCAGGCTTACCCGGTTGCTTTCCACGGCGGTGGCGATGCCCTGCAGTTCCACATAGAGCGTGTCCAGACTGCCGTTCATCAACTGGTCCCATGCCGGCTGCACTGGAGGAGGCAACACGCCACGACCCAGCCGGGTTATCCGCCTCGCGAGGATCATGGGGGAAAATTGAGCAACGGTTATTCCCTCGACCTCCCAGAGTTCGCCTTCACGAAGAGGATAACTGTCATTCTCCTCGACCTCATCAACAAAGATCCCGGAGGTGGAATCCTGCAAGACCACAGCCGTCCGCGTGGCCCACGTAACCACTCCTCGAATTCTTACGGGGTACCCGCGCAAAGCATCCTCACGCTTGAGCCGCTTGATTTCAGCAGCAGTTGTCAGAAGCGGCAGCTCATCTGTTTCCCACTCCGCTCCTGGTTTAGGAGGAAGTCCCTGGAGCACCTCAATCCGCTTCGCCTCCGGAATCCAAATCACACCGGGGATTCGGTGCCCGTCGAGGGTTGAAGCGGTTAAACAAAGCCCCGTCACACGTATGCGTGCGCCCAACAACCGCTCGGCTGAAAAGACAGAATCGTTCGCTGCGATGATGGCCCGCATTCGGCCAGTGCCGGAACTCAGTTCCATGTGCCAACCGCCTCGCTCTGCCCTGCTGACAAAGGAGACCTCGCCCTCCACGTTCGCCCATATACCCTCGCGGGTGGAGGCAATGACCTGTCCCATGCCAAGCGGCTCGGCGGCGGGGGGCTGGGTTCTGCCCAGCACGGTCACGCGCGGCAATCCGAGCCACAACTGCGCACCGCCAGCCGAGGCGACCGTCAGTTTGTATTTGCCGTCAGTTGGCACTTCTAAATACCCGTCGAAACAGAGCGCAACAAACTGATCACGATTTGCTGATCCGAGGTTGAAATTGGAGCTGACACCCCGGTTTTGAAACGGCAAACGGGAAAAGTCGGGGA
Source organism: uncultured Verrucomicrobiota bacterium (assembly GCA_942493075.1). Classification (GTDB taxonomy): domain Bacteria; phylum Verrucomicrobiota; class Verrucomicrobiia; order Limisphaerales; family UBA8199; genus JBBQYD01. The sequence goes on from OW818681.1 coordinate 4,386,714, forward strand.
CTTGCCACCAGGCTCCTTCAAAACTCCGCCATCGGAGCCCCGGAATGAACGGGGGCTGGACCTGATCGAGTTCGTCTTTGCTGTAGGAGAGCGCAGAATCAGGCACTGGCTGGCGCGGCACGCCTGGTCCTTCATAAAACACGCTTAGGTGATTGGTCCCAGTTCGATTGAACCATGCAACCCGGATTGGATGCCGACCCGCGCTCATTGGGATCTCGATGGATCTTTCCTGCCATGGATGGGTCCGATCGTTGTCCACAACCATGACTTTGCCGATCAGGAACCGCTCGCCTCCTCCAGTGGCTGTGCATCGGCCTGCCACACGGATTTGGTCGCCCGGTTGAAGTAAAGCCGCCCGAAGATCTACCTCAATCAACGCAGCCCCGGAGGAGTCCTGGAGAACGATTTGATCGTTTCGAGCGGACACCCAGCAAACGATACCCTCCAAAGCGATCTCAGTGGTAACTCGCTGATCCCGCGCGACCAACTGCTGCATCTGGAGAAGATTGGTGACTACCGAACCTGAAGCAGAAAAGGCAGCCAGCCAGCAGACCATCCACAGAATAGCCCGGCTGAAAGGTGCCTTGAAACGCATGACAAAAGTATACAGGAGACGACCCGCCCCCTCACGTCAGAAAGTATTCGCAGCCTGAACTGCTGGGATTCCCGATAGCCGGCAGACGTCTGGGGCACCGTTGGGGTGCCCCAGTTCCGTCCACCCATGATCATGCGCTTACGTGCCCTGCTTGATCATGCGGAAAAATCCCATCCCGGAGGTGGGGAGGCTGTTTTGCGGAATTAACATCCGGTTTCCGTTTGCCGTGTTGACGACGTTAGTAAGGACCGGATCGGCATTCCATGATCCGGGCGCCAAACTCGGGCTCATTTGGACAGAGAATCCTGAATCAGGAACCGTCCAGTTGAGCCAATACTTGTGTTCCGGTCGAACGATGAACACACAACTAGGGAGATCACAAACCACCCGCCATTTGGCGAGCAGCGGGTCAGGGTTCAACTCAGCGCGATCAAAGGAATCATCGATCTCAGGTGAGATACTGACGCCGGTGATTCTGACCCGCGAGTAGGTAGCAGCCTGACCGGCATTGTCCGCACCATTCTGCTGGTTGCCGAAATACACACTGAGCGGATCGTAGAATTCCATAGCCACTGCTTCCGGAAGAAAGATGTTGGTCGTTGTGCCGTTGGGCGCCGTCACGGTCACATTCGTGTTATTCACGAACGTGAGGCTCCAGGTCCCGGTCACCCCGTTTGAACAAATGAGAATGGCAGGGACGTAATCCGAGGCGTTGGCGTTCACATGATTCGTCTTGTACCGCAACGTTCCGCTTGCCGTGCCATCCGGCAGGTTCCGGATATCCAGGGCCATAACGCTAGGCGCGAAGTAGTCGACTGATGACTGGTTGTCACCATTCGGCACGAGAAAAATCTGCGATTGCAGATGGAAATGGTCCTTCGGATAGCTCGCAATAGTCAGAGCGTAGGTGACAGGTTTATCCTGGTAGAGCCAGGAGTAATAAGGCTGCCCCATGACAGGGTCCTGGGTGCGAATCATCCCGCGCCGATACCCATTGCCACCGCCACTTGCTACCACCATTAAACCGGGTGGTGTTTCAACAGGGGCGAGCGCCAGCGTCGGTCCCGGCAGTTCTGCGGCTCGGGCATGCAGGATGACGTTGTCGATTCGGAACGAACTGACACCCGATAGAGGAGCTCCGGTCGCGCTCTGCTGAATCTTAAAGCCAATATGTGTAACAGAGCTCAGTTTCGGGGTGCCTGCAGCGTTGATCGGCATCTCCACATGCACCCAATCCGTGTTCGTTGTGTAGAAGACTTGCGAACCGGCCTGTGTCGAAGGCCAGCCTTCGGAAGAAGGGGTCCAGTCAACCTCCACGGAGCCGAACCTCCCCTGCCCGTCGGTGGCGGAAGTTGAATCGAATTTGATATCAAAGCTCAGGTTCGTGTAGTTGACCAAGTCCAGCGTGGCGCTATCCGTAAAACGCCGGATTACCATGACTTGATCACTGGGTGGGTTGGCCGACCAATCAATGGACCATAGAGCGGAACCCGACCCTGCTGTATTTGGAGCCAGGGTCGTGCTCCGGTTCAAGCTGTCCCACGAAATGAAAGGAACAGCAGCGCCCCAACTGAGGCTCCCGTACGACACCGTGGTATCAGCATCAAACTGATCGACGATGAAGTTGGTCGTTTGTGCCTGACTGGTATAAGTGAGACTGGCCGCGAGCAAGCCCGCCAGGCCGGCTGTCCGCCTCCAGGAAAGACTTCGTATCATAGGTTGTCCTGTCTGTTGCAGTTCTGTTGGATGGTTCGTGGCTAGTTATGGACGAAAAGGCCCGGCTTGCCTATCCCCCAAACGGCGTATTTCGATGAAAAAGAAACGAGGACAACTGTGATCAAAGCTGAGTCTCTAAAAACGAGCAAGCGAGTGAGGGCAGAAAAGCTCAGTTAATCCGCTCAACCCACCACACAGTCATTTCCTGGGTAAAGACGCTTTCGCCTCGTAAACCAGATTGCTACGCTGTTCCACGGAATACTTGGCAAAATCTTCATCGGGAATGGCAAGCAGCTTTTCAAAATCCTTTGCCTTCAAAGCGCGGCGGGGTTTCACGGATAGGGTGTTGTCGGCCCAACCGATTTCCATCAGAACCACGGTAGGTCCGTAGATTTTCACTTGCGCCAGGGGCTTGCCGGGATCTCCCCAGATCACGTCCCAGATCGGCAACTCAGAATCGAGAAAGCGCTGACGCCTGGCAATCCATGTTTCTCTTTGTTCCAAGGCCTTCACATCCACACAGAATTTCGACAGCCAGTTTGTTGCCAACTGGTAGGCATCATTAGTGCCCACATGGGAAGGCACATTTGCGAGTCTCTTGAAAGCATTTGTCCACCTCTCCCATCCAAAAAAGTTCAGGCGGGTTAGGAAATTCATTCTCCCGGTGGAGTTGAAGACAAATGAATAGCTCGCGGTGTCGATGCACCCTTGCGCCTGAGAGCAAAAAGGTGGAGCTGAGCTTTGGGACATGAGTTCCTGGTTCAAGATTGGCAGCTTGCATGGCAAGCCGAGAGCGGTTGCGATCTCATTGGCATCCTCCAACATCAGCGCAACCATTACATGATGATAAGCGGCTGAGGTCTTCCAACTCAACCTCCAGTCTTTCTGAATAAGAGTCCGGACCCTTTCTCTCTCATCCCAATCCTCTTTGCTTTCGGACAAATTTCGCACTGCAATGTCACAACTTTGGAATTCCCACCTTGCAACTGGATCGTTCAGTTCCTGCGAGTATCTCCTTCGGGTCTCATCCAGCAGCGGGATAATCTTCGGCAAGCATCTTTGCCCGACAGGGCCATATTGGCCCAGGGCTTGGGCCGCAAACACGCGCACCTGGTGATCATCATCGGTTAATGCCGCTTCCAGCATGCGCAAAATGGGTTCATCCAACTCTGGCAAGAAACCCAGAGCCCTGTAGGCCTGTGAACGAACCTTGGCGTTCGGATTGCCAGTGGCTTGAACAACCAACGGCACACAGCGTTTCAAAGGCAACTCGATCTCGACAACCCCGAGTATTATCGAAAACTGCTTCTGCCAACCCTCCGGCCCTTTCGCATTCTTATAGATCCCCTCTGCCATCTCAACCAGATCGAATTTGGTGCGAAGCGCGTTGATTGCGGAGACGGCTCGCGCCCTTCTCTTGTGCCTGTCGGGAGCTCCGCTGGGGATGCATTCATCCAGAGCGTAGAACAGGGCCTCTTCCCCCAAACGGCAAACCACCTCATCAACCTTCCGCCGTTCAGCCTCATCCTCAGAGTCATAGCCTTTCAGCCATTTACTGAGTTTTACGTCTTTAAAGACGGGATCGACAGCCGTTCCATACCCCAGGCAGGGCATCAGAACCCATAAGCAAACAAGCCATAGTTGCAGCCTTCCCATCATGAGGCCCTTTCAGACTTCTGGGATTTCAATGCCAGCGTGCAACCACGCCCAAAGCCAGGTCCGCAGGATGGCCAAATACAAACAGGAAGCGTTTCAAATGTGTGCTTTTTGAAAGGCATGTCACGTATTTTAAGTCGTCATTACATCAAAAGCCAGCCTCGCGCGGTCATTTCCTGGGGTAAAGGGCTTTTGCCTCGTAAATCAAATCGCCCCGTTGCTCTACGGAGTACTTGCCAAAATCGTCATCAGAAATTGCGAGCAGCTTTTCGAACTTGTTAAACAAAAATGCAGAACAAACCGGGAGTCGGCTAGTGTAAAACGGCAAAAGCAGACACGACTCCGCAGGGGTCGCAGAAGTCCAGTCTGGGCATGAAAAGTTGATTGTCCATACCTTAGCCTAACAGTAAGCTATCCATACCTGCGCCTTACCATGCTTATGAAAATAGTACTCATACTCGCCGCTGTCGTCGGAAGCCTAACCCTTTCCCTCGCCGAGCCCCAACAGGATTCCCCAAAACCAAAATGGAAACTTGTCTGGAAAGACGAGTTCAACGGACGCAAGCTCGACCTGAAGAAATGGGAGGTGCTTACCCGGGAGCAAAGCAAACATACTGAACTACAGTATTATACCCCGGATGAGGTCTATCTGGAGAACGGCTGCCTGCGTTTACGAAGCCGTCAGCGCGATTTTGGTCCGCAGCACTACAGCAGCGGGCGCGTGAGCACCGATGGGAAATTCGCCACAACCTACGGGCGGTATGAAATTCGCGCCCGGCTGCCCGGCGGACAAGGCATCTGGCCTGCCCACTGGCTATATCCGCAAAAGCGGGATTGGGCGATGGAATATGTCATGGCAGAAGCTGTAGCTGACGGCAAGGAGCGCCTGATCCCTGAGTTCCGCCCGTGGTATACAGAGATTGACATTATGGAGTTCCTCGGACACCAACGCGATGTCCTTTACGCTACATTTCACTACTGCTCATTCGATGGACAGAAGCGAACCAGCTCCGGCAAATTGCAGAAAGGCGTGGATTACACTGCGGACTTCCACACCTACGTTCTGGAATGGGAGGTGGATGAGATGCGGTGGTATGTGGATGACCAACTCATCCATTCAACCCGGGAAGGCGTTCCCCACGCGCCACATTATCTGATCCTTAATACGGCGATCGGCGGGACCTGGCCAGGGAATCCGGATGCCACGACCCGGTTCCCGCAGTACCATGACATTGATTACGTGAGGGTATACCAGCGAGCTAAGTAGCACCGCTACCTTAGCCAGCCTTTCATCACAAAGAAATACAGGCAGGTGACCATGCCGGTGCCCACCGCAAAGGTCACCTGCGGCAATGTGAATGGCCATGGATTATCGGCCAGATTCATTCCGAACAGTCCACCAATAACCGCCGGGATGAGGCCCAGCACGCTGACCACTGCCAGGACGCGCATCACCCGGTTCATTTCAAATGAAACGACGTTAAGGTGCAGTTCGATCAGAGAGAGCACACCTTCGCGAATGTTGTTCACAGTTTCATACAGATAATCGGCTCGTTCGGAAAGATCGCGGAAGAATGGCACCTCGATTGGCGTGCCGGGAAGTTTCGAGCGGCCCTCTGCCAACTCCCTCAGCACACCTCGCAGCCGCCACAGATCGGTTTGTGCCGCGGAAAGTTCTTTCTTCAGGCGGAAAGTGTGTTCGAAGAAGAACTGACGACTCTCGCGAACAGGCAGGTCCTCCAACTTTCCCAATGCCTGCTCGAACCCGCCCACCAGATTCTCATTGGCATCGAGCACTGTTTTCAAAAACTGGCAGATTACCTTTAATGGGAACGGCAGTTTCGTCAATTCCTCCCTGACCGGTGTGGAAATGGATTCGATGAGCTTCGCCTGGCGCTGACAGAAGGTGACCACACTCTTGCTGCTGGCAAGCAGGAGGAGTCCGTTACGCTCGATTGGGTGATCCGCAGACCGCTCGGGAAGCCAGACGAACAACGAAAGATAACGATCGGTCGTCTCTACATGAGGATAAGTGGTGCCCAAAAAATGGGTTGCTATAAAGGCCTTAGAAATACCTGTGGCCTTCTCTAGCTCCGCCAAATTATGGGGACCGACGTTTGCCAGGTTATACCATTCACATCCCGGATCGGCAGCCCAGCGCACAAACTCCTCCCAGGTGGCGGATCGGCCAACCGCCCCGCTGGCAGGCAGGACCCTAACCTGGATCGGTGGTGCAGCCGTCGGCCCAGCAGCGGCTTTCTCCTCCCGCACCATGACGCCGCTGGCGCGCGCGCCCAGGGCCAGCACACGGGCCAACCGGATCAATCGTAGGACCGGTGTGGAGCGCAAGGCCTGTGATATTCCCGGCAGCAAAGTAGCAAGCGGCAATAGAATCGTGACCGCATCAATCAGCCTCCACGGGTTTAGGAGATAGGCACGCTTACGAGTGGCACGTGAGAGCCCCAGAAAGTACTCAGCCCCGAACAATCCCACGATGACCCATTGGCATACCTCCAGAGCCGCCTCGGCTTTGGCAGACACCGTGAACAGAATCGGTATCAGAGTTAGTGCGGCTGCGAGAATGGCCAGGAACCCGAGGAATACTTCCCCGAGAACGATACTGAAGAGCCGGGCACCCGGTGTCGTCATCTGCTTGGAATGAACTTCCATAAATTGCGGTCTGTTGAACACGCGCTGTGCCAATCCCAGAACCGACAATGGAAAGCCTTAGTTCAAAGGCACTTAAAATGCAATCTCGGCGGCACCACATTTCGCAAACTGCCGTATACGACACCTTTTTGCACATCACCTCAAAATTGCGTGCAGAATTTGCACCTCAAGTGAGGTTGTGAGATGAAATGGCAAACTACAGACGGTCTATGAACTGCCTTTAACGTTGGTAATTAGACGCTTACGCAAATGTAAGACGTTGCTGGCATCGCCGGTGCTAAATGAAAACCCGACCAGCTTTCCCCTGGTCGGAACCTAATTGATGAACTCTATTACCTGTGAGCCTCCAGCGCAGCTCGGCTCACTCCATAGGAACAGCGCAGATATTGCCGCCCTCAAGCGCCAGTTCACCACTGAGCGATACTATTTGAAGACGTGCGAGCTAGGCTTGGGCGTATTCGCCAATCGTGACATCGGCAAGGGTGAGGTCATTTTAGTTATCGAAGGGCCACCGATCAGTTTTGAAGAAACCAAACGGCGCGGGCCGCGCGAGTGCATGGCGATCCAGGTGGATCTGAACTCCTATATCGATACTCAGCCGCCGGGTGTTTTTGTGAATCATTCCTGCGCTCCGAACGCGGGCATTAAGCATAATCGCTATTTGGTAGCGCTCCGGCGCATTCGCAAGGGAGAAGAAATCGGATATGATTATTCCACCACCATGGAAGAACACTCCTTCACGATGACCTGCCGTTGTGGAGCCCCCACGTGCAGAGGAGTGGTGAGTGATTTTTCCACGCTGCCGGAGAACCTGCAGCAGTGGTACCTCAATCAAGGTATCGTGATGCGTTTCATTCGACGTTACAAAATGGCGCAGGCCCAGGCAACCGCCTGACTTCCTCACCAAGGAGCCAATTTATGCAAGCAATGCTAGAACTGCTCGTGTCATTGCATCGGCACGAGCGAACCGTGGAACGCGCGGCGCGCCAGATGAGTCCACTGGAGCGCACCGCCCTGGATACACAACTCGAACTGGTGCGAAGCACGATCCCAAAATACGTGCTGGATCATTACGATCTGCTCAAGGAATCCGAACCTGTGCTGGATGAATGTCCGGCAGCCCTGGCGATGGCGACTTTGGTATCGGTATATCGTGCCTTGCCTGCCAGGAAACGGAGAACACTGAACTCGTTCTTCGACGTGCCAAGCCGTTATCGGGGACCTTCTCTCGTGGCACAAGCGGCGTAGATAAGGCTGAGGGATAAAGGCTAAGGGCTGAAGGCAACCTCCCTACCATCTGCGGATCATCTCGTGGAACTTGGAGGGCGGCGAGACGCAGCCCGCGCCTGGCGCTCCACCGCAAGCCGCCGCGTGAGATCACGCGACGTTCAAGATCAAGTCGATATGCGAATGAACCTTGCTGGTCACCGAAACGATACCTGACCTCGAATAAAAGAGCCGAGACGGCTCTTCAACTTTGCTGCGCCGTTTACTCTGTCTCTTGACCACGGACAACTCCTGGCTTGGTTTTGTCAGTTTCAGAGGATGCTTCAGCTCTCTTGCGGGATGCTGCGATTCTCATGCAGGGATGCCAACCGAACCGGAATCAGCAAGCGGGCGGGTAACGGCGATTTCCTGTCCACTTCAGTACTGTTTGTAGCCCAACATCGCACAAAATGAATCCGGTTTTTTCTGGTTTGCGCCTTGCGGGCGCAAACCAGAAAAAACAGCTTGAACATTAAAAAAACCGCGAGCTACCAACAGTAAGGTCGAAATGCCTGGCATCAGAAAACTTCCTCTCCTGGTCTGATCTTCCACCTTTGCATCTTGGCGTCTTTGCGTGATTACCTTTGCAATTCCTCGTTCCCCCTTTTTCCTGCTACTGGTTTGCTTTACCCAGGGCGCCGAATTGGCGCCCTTGCTCTGGGCTATGTAGCAGCTTACCGCTCTTTCAGGGCTCCAAAAAACACAATGGAACGCGCCCGGTGCGGAGACCGGGCCTACAACACCGAGGCCATGGTATCCTGCTCATAGTTCCGCGTAGGCCTGGCATGGAGAGCGTGCACGATGACCGAGCAGGATGGATCAACGGATCAGGATCGGGGCAACCAGAATGGTTGCCAAAAAGTAGCCGGAGTGTCGTAGCGAAGCGAAGACCTCCGGTCAGATCCGGATGGAAGCAGCACCCAGGCCCCGGGGTGCCAGAATCTGGATGGGTAGGGCATTCTCGACGAGGATGCCTGCCCCGCCCACCTCGGGGCGAGGCCGCCTTACCAAAGCCAAGCAACGCCACCATGCCGTTTGCTCCGCCTCACTAGGCCTCCGACCTCTGGCATCCGCCCCAATCATCATCGCTATGACCAAATTGTGGCTATCCGGCCACAAAACAGACGCCAATGCGGCCAACATCCCCGCCACGCTCTGACGCCAATTAGGTCAAGGCTATGACGGCAAAAAATTCCGTAACACGTAACACGTACGGCGCGGGTGGTCGACTTACTTCGCGCCGCCTGAGGCGCGCCAGGCTTTCACGTGATGAGCTTGACAAAACGGTCAGCAAAGGCGAGGGAAAAATCAGACCCTCGACATGCGCAACGGATCTGTTCCCGAGCTCTGAAGGAGCGGCAACCCGGTAGCCCAGGCCGCAAGGCCGTCGCCCTGGGTACAACGGCATGAAACAACACCAATACTCCCCCTCTGGTTCGGGCGCGTCTGACACGCGCCGAACCAGAGGGGGAGTATTGGTGGAATTAATCTTGGGACCCGGGTAGCGACTGGCGTCGCAACCCGGGGCTTTGGGACGCAATCCCGTTGGGATCCCGTTGGGATTGGGGAATAACAGGTGGTTAAAGGCTGGAATTAGAAAACCTCCTCTCCTGGTCTGGTTTTCCACCTTTGCGTCTTCGCGTCTTTGCGTGATTACATTTTTCTTTTTCCGCGACTCCGTGTGGCTGTTTTTGTTTACGATCTCGGCGGCCGCTTGAAGAAAGGCTAAAGGCTAAAGGCCGAAACGGTACCTCCCTAAAGAAAAAAGCCCCGCTGGAGATGAAACTCAAGCGGGGCTAAAGACTGAATGAAGACCTATGGGTTCGGCCCGGAAGTGGTGGTCCCTGAGGTCACTTCTTCGTTCGTCGTTACGTTCACAATCTTGAATTGCTCAGCATGCAAATTCGGATCAGCCCGGAACGAGAGCTTGCCGAAGTAGCGCTTCTCCATCTCGATGAGGTGCTTCTCATCCTCGGTGCGCAGGCGCTCCAGGATGGTCGGATGCACCACAATCCGAAGCTGAAAGTCGGACTCATCACGAGAACGTTTCTTGAGGATCTCACCCAGCTTGCGCTGGATTTCGACACTCATAGTCAGGGCGCTCTTGAGCCGTCCGCGGCCTTTGCAGTAAGGACAATCATCATAAACTGCGGCGTTCACGCTTTCTGAATGGCGCTGCCGGGTCATTTCCATGAGGCCCAACTGGGAGATAGGCAAAACATGAGTCTTGGCCTTATCCCGCCTGAGGCCCTCCTTCATGCGCTGATAGACTGTCTGCTGGTCGCGGCGGGATTTCATGTCAATGAAGTCGAGCACGATCAGGCCGCCCATGTTGCGCAAACGCAACTGGCGTGCAATTTCGTCCGCGGCCTCGATGTTGACCTTAAGGATCGTTGATTCCTGGTCCTTGCCACCTTTATGGCGCCCGGTGTTCACATCGATGGCAACGAGGGCCTCCGTTTCATCCACCACGATGTAGCCACCGCTCTTCAGGTGCACCTGGCGAGAGAAGGTGTTTTCCAATTGGCGCGTGATGTTGAACCGATCGAAAATCGGTTGGGGATCGCTGTATAGCTTCACCTTGTCGGCGGAACGCCTGGAGATCTTCGCGATCATTTCACGCATGCGGTCGCAGGCCTGCGGACTATCCACCACGATGCGTTCCACATCCTCGGTTAGGAAGTCACGAACCGTGCGTTCGATCAAATCAGGCTCTTGGAAAACGCAAGTGGCTGGCGGCTGGCTCTTGATCCGATCCTGGATCAGACGCCACTCTTCCAGCAACAAGGCAAGGTCGCGCACGAAATAGCGTTTCTGCTGTCCTTCACCTACCGTGCGCATGATCACGCCCATGCCGTCTGGAATGGAGAGTTCGCGCAGAATCTTTTTCAAGCGCTGACGTTCCTGCTGGTTCTCGATCTTCCGGGAAATACCGCTCTGATCTGAATTGGGCAGCAACACCAGGTAACGACCGGGCAAAACAATGTTGGTCGTTACACGTGGCCCTTTGGTGCCGATGGGCCCTTTCGTGACCTGCACAATGATCTCACTACCGGGCGGGTAAACGCGGGGAATATCCTTCTGAGTGATTTTCGGACGCTCCCGGCGTTTGCCTTCGCGCTCGACGATTTCAACGCCGCTGTCAAAGCTGCTCGGGACGATATCCCAATAGTGCAGGAAGGAGTTCTTTTCAAAACCGATATCAACAAACGCGGCTTTGAGGCCATCTTCCAGATTCCGCACTTTGCCTTTGAAAATGCTCCCGACGAGGCGCTCTTCGGACGTGCGCTCGATCGTAAACTCTTCCAACTTTCCTTCTTCGAGCACGCCCACGCGGGTTTCCAGGGTTTCCGCGTTAATGATGACCTCTTTGTGCGCGCGTTTCACGGGCTTGATCAACCTCTGCACTCGCTTGACGAGGTTGGTGGCCGCGAGCCGGATGCTGTCTAGAAGGCCTTTCGGCTGTTCGGCGACCGGGACCGGGGTGAACGGTTTATCCTCCTCCACTTCGGCCGGGGTCCCCATGTGTGGCTCGCGGAAATCCTTCTTTCCGGTATCCGCCTGCGCGACCTGGCCGTCTGCGGGCAACCCTGCAGCGATGTTCTCCGAGCGTTCGATCTCGGTGGCATGACGTCCGTCATACACCTTTTCCTGAAGCAGCGGTTCGTTCAGCGCCTCGGCGCGAGCCTGGACGGCATCTTTGTCGGGCCGCTGTTGTTGCTGGCCATGTCCCAAGCCGCCGCTGGGGCGGAAACGCATTCCGCCGCGACGGCGTCTGGAAAAACTTCTTTCACTCATAATTAGTAGGCCTTTCGATAGATATAGATATTCTGCAACATGCCTATGGCGATTAACGAGCTGAGCACTGATGACCCGCCGTAGCTGAGCAGCGGCAGTGGCACACCCGTCACAGGCATGAGCCTGATGTTCATGCCGATATTGATGAATATGTGGCTGAAGAGGAGGGTAACGATTCCCACCGCCATCGTTTTGCCCAGGCGATCGCGCGCCTGGCCAGCGATTCTTATCCCACAAAACAGTACTACTCCATACAGCGTGAGCACGACTACGCTGCCGACAAAGCCCTTCTCCTCGGCGATGACGGAGAAGATAAAGTCGTTGTGCGCCACGGCGCGCGGCAGGTATCCCAGAGAATTCTGGGTGCCCTGCTGCAAACCTTTGCCCATGAGCCCGCCAGAGCCCACGGAGATTAGCGCCTGCCTGACGTTGTGCGAGTCGTCAAACTGCTGCCTGCGCAAGCGCTCGAGATCCGCCTTCGACGCGTTGGGAAGCGGGGTTGGTGAGATGCCGAAAAAGACCTGCAGCCTGCGCCGCTGATACTCTTCCAGTTTGATTTGCCAATTTGGCGAAGCAAGCAGCACATCCGCCAAAAATAAAGCGCCCAGCAAACCCACCACTCCGACCAGGCGCACCAAATAGCGTTGAGGCACTCCGGCTACAAACATCATCACCAGCCCTGCCGGGATGAAGACCAGCGCCGAACCAAGGTCCGGCTCCTTCATGATCAGAAGAAATGGCAGTGCCATCAGCGAGAGCGACTTCACGAAATTACCTCCCAAACGCAGCTCATCCGGCGGACGGCTCAAGAAATTCGCCTGCGCCATGATAAATGCCAGCTTCGCAAATTCAGAGGGTTGAAACTGAAAAAATCCGAGGTCAATCCAACGCCGCGCTCCGAAACGGACGGAACCAATGCCAGGGATCAGCACAGCGATGAGGAGCAGGATGCTGCCCCAGTAAATCACGTATGACCACCGAGCCAAGGTGCGATAGTCGAGAATACAAGCGCAGGCCCCGGCGATGCTGCCAAGCAGGTACCAGAGGATCTGCCGAAACCAACTCTGCTTGTGCCACGCCGCGACAGCGGCACTCTCACTGACCATCGTCGCGCTATAGACAAAAATTGCGCCCACGGTCATCAGACCAAGCACAGCACCGATTTGCAGCCGGTCCACTCGGGACTGGGATTCCTGAAATAAACCAGTGGTGTTCACGAGCCAGCCTCCATTCCCTGAAGGCTCGCCCGAAACTCCGTTGTGGGTGCTGGCTTCTCCGCCGCCAGCAATGCGTCAAATACCAGCCCAGCAAGGGGCGCACACGTACCACCGCCTGAGGCTCCGTTCTCAACCATGACGACCACTGCATACCGTGGTTTTTCGAACGGACCGAACGCTGCGAACCAGGTGGTTTGGCCATCGGCCGCATTATTCTCATCCTGCACCTGCGCCGTGCCTGTTTTGGCACAGATCCGGAAGCCTTCCAGGGGCACATGATCACGGACATGCCTGCCTGTGCCGTCGGAATCCTCAGTGTCCGCCAGCATGGCGTCATGCAGGATGGCCATGCTTCGAGGCTTCACTCCCAAAGTGTCTCGCACCCGTCCGGCCGGGAACAGGCTGGGCGGCAGCTCTGATAGCGTGTCAACCGGCTCAACGCGCTGCACCAGCCGGGGCCATAGGACTTTTCCTCCGTTCGCGATGGCGGAAGTCATGATTGCGATTTGCATCGGAGTCACCAGCACAGGATCCTGGCCAATGCTAAGGTTCGCCGTGTTCCCATCAGTCCATCGGCTGCGCACCCGATCCAACGGCGGAATGTAGCCACCGGTCTCCTGCCGTGTGGGCAGACCAAAACGCTCGCCCAAGTGAAACTTCTTTGCCAATGCTATGATCCGCTCGGGACCGGTTCTCAGGCCCTGGGTAATAAAATAGGTATTGCTGGAAAGCTTCATCGCCCGGCGAAAGTCATACGGCCCGGGCGGCACAGTGTCTTTGATGCCGCGTTTGCCCAGCATATACAGACTTGCCCAGGGCTTTCGCGGATTTGCCACAGCCATGACCGTCGCATTCGGGTTGAGCCCGTTCTCAAGCGCTGCCAGCCCTACGATCGTCTTGAAGATGGAGCCCGGCGCATAGTTCTCCTGAGTCGCACGGTTCTTCTGCGCGTGAATGTCTGTGATTCGCTTCCACTCCCCGCGCGGGAAGCCCTGAACGTAGTGATTCGGATCGAGGGTTGGGGACGAAACCATCGCCAGGATGTCACCCGTGTTCACGTCCATCACCACGATGGCGCCTGCCGTATTGGCGCCTTGGGGGCCGCGGTGAAGCGCGCGTTCCGCCGCTTCCTGAACCCGCATATCAATCGTGGTAACAACGTTTGAACCAGGCTCAGCTTCACTCCAGACATGTTCGGTTTGGCGATAACCCACGTTGTTAACGAGAACGGATTTCGCACCCGCATTGCCCCTAAGATAGCGATCAAATCCCCACTCGACTCCCAGTTCCCCCCGGTAATCAGCCATTCGATAAGAGAAGAACGACTCCTCACCCTGAGTGGAACTGTCATCGCGGCGCAACGCCCCCACGATGTGAGCCGCCGTTCCGTTATGCGGATATGTCCGTGTGCTCTGGACCTCAATATCGAGACCAGGCACTCTCAACGGCTGCTCCTCGAACCGGGCGATTTGTTCAGACGTCAGGTTTCGCACTACCGTGTAGGGCAATGCGAGGCGGGCCAGGTAATGGCGCTCAAAGTCTATGCGGTTGAGGGCGAGCGGCAGTTGCAGGACCCGACTAACCTGGTAAACGACATTACTGGCCACTGAGTAGCGGACATCCAGGCGGATCTGATTTTTTTGCTTCACTCCAAGGGTGAAGGTCGGGTTCTTACGCTCCTCCTTGTTCAACGAACGCCCTAACTCAGCCTCTTTGTCAGCCACACATTGCTTGATCGTCGCTCGCGCTTTGGCGACCTCACGTGTGAACGCCTGATCAAATAGTGGCCTGAGTTCCTCAAGATAGAGGCTCACGTGATAAGCCGGCCGATTCTCAGCCATGGGGACGCCATTCCGGTCCAGGATGCTCCCGCGCATGGCCGGCACCCGGATCGTGCGGAACGACTGGGTCTCAAGATTGGTTTGATAATGCCGGTTCGAGATGATCTGCACCCACCACAGCCCGCCCAGCAGAATCAACAGACCGATCAAAACCATCAGCGCCACGGCGCGAAGCTGTGGGTCGTTCTTTTTGAGCTGGTCGAAGATGAGCATGCTAGATGCGCCCTCGTCGGATCTCCCGATCCGGGCGAAAACTCCCGACGTTGAGAGGGGCGTGGTTAAAATGCCGGTTCACCCATTCGAAAAAGTAGAATACCAGGGGTGTAAGGGCCCCTCCCCCTGCCCCCATCACAATGAGCTGCCATAACGTACCCCAGCCGGCAAGAGGTTGCTGGCCAGAATGGAATAGGATGAACAAACTGGCCAGCGGCACAAACACACTGGCGGCGGCACCGATCACGACCTGGGCGAAGGCCTGAGTTCGCAGGATCAGGTCCCGGAAACCGTGGACCAAAATCCCAACAATGAGCAGAGGCAGAATAGTTGTCCCTAATGGATTCGCCGAAAGCGAATCGAAGAAAAGCCCACCCCAAGTGGCCACTACACAGACCCGTGCTAATCCACCCGATAAAGCGGTATAAACCAGGAGCGCCGGCAGGAGATCCACCTGGGCACCCAATGCCCAACGCGTCACTGGAAACGCAGCTTGCAGGAAAACCGCGAAGAACGCGGTGACCAGCATGATTATGGTTTGGCTCCAGTACATCTTACTTGGGATTCATCACCACCCAGACGTCCTCCAATGCGTTGAGATTGGCCCCCAGGCGCACTCGTGCCATGGTTTGGAAACCGTAATCCACCTGCTGGGAATCGACCACTTTCCCGATGGGCAGATTCTTCGGAAAAATGCCCCCCAGTCCGCTGGTGACCACATCCTGCCCGGGCTGGAGCAAGGCACTCCGGGAGAGATACCGCATTTCAACCAACTCAGTGTCCAGCGGCCCGCCTGCGCTGATAACGCCGGTGTCCCGAGCTTCATTCTCCACGCGGGCGGCAGCACGGCAGTTTGGATCACCCAGCAAGACTACTTGTGAGCGGGTCATGCTTACGGATGAGATTCGGCCAATCAGAAATCCATCAGTGGTTAGAACAGGCAGGTCCTCGGCCATGCCATCGCGGCTGCCGAGATCGATGTGAACCGTCCGCCACCAATTGGCTGGTTCACGGAGCACCACATTGGCCAGCCGGAGTTTCCAGGGTTGCTGGCGCTGCCAGGCCACCATCTGCCGCAACCGGGTGTTCTCGCGCTCGATACTTTCGGCCCGGGCAATCTGAAGCTGAAATTCCTGGTTTTGACGTCGAAGTTTGTTGTTCTCTCGCAGGAGCTGTTTGCGCGTCAATGTCAGTTCCTCAGCCTTGCCTGCGACCTGTTGGGCTGAACCGGCCAATCCGAAAAGGGGGACGAACAGACTGCCTACGCTGAGCTTGAGACGCGAAGTGGCTCGCTCGGGTAGATTGAGGACGATGACCGTCAACAAAACCGCCAAGGTTAACGCAATGTAATGCGACTGTTTGAACATCTAATTGCCATCCGTTGCGAATGCCCGCGAACTCGCGGAACTCCGCCAGGGGCAGAGCAAGGGCCGCTGCCCGGAGCGCCCAGTGGCGCCCGCCTGGATGACAAGTGAAGAGTGACTTACTTGGTGCTTGAAGAAACGCGCTTAAGAAATTGCAGTTCCTGCAACACGCGCCCGGTGCCTTCGGCAACCGCGCTGAGGGGATCGTCGGCAATATGCACCGGCAGGCACGTCTCTTCTGCCACCAACCGGTCAATACCACGCAATAATGCTCCACCTCCGGCCATAACAATGCCTCGATCCACCAAATCCGCCGATAATTCCGGGGGACAGCGTTCGAGAGTGATACGGACGGATTCCAAAATACTGGAAAGCGGCTCTTGCAGGGCCTCGCGAATTTCTTCCGAGCGAATGGTCAGGGTTTTAGGCAACCCCGCGCTCAAGTCGCGCCCTTTAACTTCCATGGTCAATTCCTGCTCCAGCGGAAAAGCTGAGCCAAGTCTGATCTTGATCTCTTCCGCGGTGCGTTCACCTATCATCAGGTTGTAGGCCCGCTTCATGTGCGCGACGATCGTTTCGTCAAATTCATCTCCGCCTACCCGCAGGCTCCGGCTGAAGACAATTCCCGCCAGTGAGATGATTGCGATCTCGCAAGTCCCACCGCCGATATCCACGATCATATTTCCCGCCGGCTCGTGCACCGGCAATCCAACGCCTATCGCCGATGCCATGGGCTGTTCTATCAAATAGACTTCCCGGGCGCCGGCGTGAGTGGCGCTATCTTTTACGGCCCGCTTCTCTACCTCGGTGATGCCCGAAGGCACCGCCACCACGACACGTGGGGCTATTAGTTTCCGATGGTGAACTTTCTGGATAAAATGACGGAGCATCGCCTCGGTAATCTCGAAGTCCGCGATTACACCGTCTTTCATGGGCCGAATAGCCACAATATTTCCAGGGGTGCGTCCTAACATCCGCTTGGCTTCCTCGCCCACAGCTAAGACATTAGTCGTGCCAGCCTGAATCGCCACAACCGATGGTTCCCGCAACACGATTCCTCGATCTCGTACATATACGAGGGAGTTCGCAGTCCCCAGGTCTATTCCAATGTCATTGGAAAATAGGCTTTTAAATTGCGCAAACATGAACTGTGCCTAACGAATAGATAAGCTAGTGGTATGTAGCCGGTGGGGTCAAGACCTATCCCGAGCTTAAAAAGAGGCCGTAGAGGCCGCGAAGGCGGGGTAAGCCTGATCCTTTGACGGGGGCGCTTTGCTGGATGACCGCCACCTTGAGGCTAGGCCAGTGAGAGTTACAGCAGTTTAATGTCAGCGCGTGACGCAGCGCGTCTTAACGTACCGTCTTTGCAGGCCAGAGGGAGTTTCAGGCGTTCTGCAAGCTCGAAGTAGGCAGCGTCATAGACGCTTAGTTCGTGATCTGCGGCTATGGCAGAAAGTCTGGTGAAAGCAAGGGAGGCCATCTCGTGGTCTATCTTGACGCGAAGCTGTTGCAGCGCTGAAAGAGCTGCCTCGCGCTCGGTGGAAAGGAGCTTCTTCCTTCGCACCAGGACCAAAAGGGCATTACTTACTTCAAGTGGCCATATCGCGGGGACGAACACCCTCGTACCATCGGAGATGGCGTCCAGGAGAAGCTTGGTTTCGGGGGTGGCCTGCCCCGGGTGAACCCACGCAATCGCGGTCGACGCATCGGCGACAAAGGCGTCAATCATAGCCGTCCTTCGTTAATGGCGGATTTCACGTCCGCCTCGGAGAGCTGCGCTTTGCCCTGGGTGCGCTTCAGAATCTTCTGCTGCAAATCTTTAAGTGCTGAAACCCCCATGCGGACCTCTTCAAGGCTTCTACCACCTTCCGGTAACATGCGCGCTACGGGTTTGTCATGCCGGGTAATGACGATTTCCTCGCCTCGGGCGACTCGCTCTAAAAGTTCGCCGAAGCGAGTTTTTGCTTCCAGAGCGGTAACAGTGTTCATAATGAGCCTCTAAAATGACTAGCTAATGACTAGTCTGGCACAACTTCCAGCCAAAGTAAATGGCCATCCGCCATGAATCGTTATGAACCCCGTCGAAGCAGGGCTCTGCGCCCGGCCTGAAGATTGGCGGTGGAGTAGTGCTTGTTTAACACCTCCGAAAGAGGATTGCTGAAAGGGGGGCGGCGGGACGCCGCCCGTACTCGCCGGCGAGGACGCCCAATGCCACTAGGATTTCAAATCTTTGGCTAGCTGGTTTTCGAGTATTTTTCGTGCTTGTGCCCGTGTTCCGACCAGTGGTGGGAATGATTCTCGGACGTGACGCTTGGCTCTGGGTTCACGAGGGCGGGGTTTGTTTCGCTTGGGAAGCACGCACCTGGCCAGTTCGATCAGTGTTGTTTTCCAATCGTCCAATAGCTCACCAGCGGTACTTACAAAGTTCTGCAGCCACGCTTCGAGGCGCCATGCGGCAGGCTGAGAAGGATAACGTGAGCGGGGATATGCCCTTCTCAAGGGCGGCACAGAGCATAGCCGCCCGGATAAGTTTGTACGCCAAAAGGCAAGCCAGCCATGTTTTGCGCGCCATGGCTGCGGATTTAACGTTTAAGCAATCGGCCCCCATCTGAGCTTTGATATACCGCAGATTGAGTTCAACATGCCAGCGCAGGCCATAAAGGCGGACCATCTCCTCCATCGGATAGTGCTTCGGGTCAGCCAAGGTGGTGAATAGGCAAAGCATCTTAGGCCGAAAACCTGGAGGATGCACCTGAGCGACGATAAGACGGCCCTTCACCGGCTCGGCACTGCAACCAGGCTCTAGCTGATCACGGCGGGTCGGGTTCCAGGTGACTTCAAAGTCACCCTCCCGCAGAGGGTGGCCCAGCAGTTTTTTTGCCCGTTGCAGGGTCAGGCGCAGGAGAACCTCCTTGGAAGCCTGGCGCGCGCTCTGCACAATGCGGAAAACCCCGAAGTTGCTGTCCCCCAGGAACAGGCAATTGCCCACGGCACGCAGAATGATCTGGCAGCCCAAGACTTGTTCGCTCAGGCGGGTTGGCCCCATAGCACAATCCAATGCCGCACCGCTCATGCAGCAGAAGGTGGCCACCGCCCGCATGAGGCACCAGTAGGCCTTTTCTTTGTACTGATTGCCATGGCGGGTGAACGTTCTGGAAATGTTGCCATGAGCAGGCAGCCGAACGGTGGTGCCGTCCAGAAGGCATACAACAAGGTTATTCCAGAGAGTGGTGGAGCTTTGCTGAGCGACTTTGCCGCCCTGCAGGCGCAGGGCTTGAGCCAGAAACGGCTCGGGAATACGGGTGCGCGCCTCGCTGTAGGTGCCCGTGGCGGCGGAGCAAAACTCGCACGAAAGCCGGGGACTGAGGCGGCGGGCACCGCCCTTTTTGGCATCGACAACAGCGGCATCAAGGGTGTGATCAGAGTTGAGCCACTGAAAGAGCAAATACCAGAGGGTGATCACCGGGGTAAAGAGCCGGTCATAAAAGGTGAGCTTCTTGAGAGCGGGCAGTTCGAGCAGAGCATGGCTGGGAAGCACCTGGAGAAAGAACTGCAGCAGTTGGGCCGGGGTGAAGGGAGTTGGAGTTTTGGCGGGAGCAGGTTTGCGTGATTTATTTGGTTGCATAAGTATGCATCTGTACCTATATGCATACGTTATGATATACTCTGCCATTGTGAATCAAAAAAGCAATCCATCACCCAGCCAGCAGCGCTTTAAGGAAACACTCCTGTCCTGCTGGCCAGCCTTGAAAGGTTCGCTGGCCCTGGTTTACAAGCCCTGCATCCGCCCAGGGTGCCCGGCTTGCGCACGTGGAGATAAGCACCCGAACTATCTCTTAAGCTTCACCCAGGAAGGCAAACGTCGTTGTCTCTACGTCCCCAAGGCTATGGTTCCACAGTTGGAAAGGGCCTTGGAGAACGGTCGCCGAATCGAACAAATGCTCTATGAGATGGGACCAGCTTTAGTGCGCGAGTTTCGAGAAATGAACCCAGCGCAAACCGGCCCTTGTAAGAAACTTAGCCGAACAAAGAAAACCAAATCCTAGTGGCATTGGGCGAGGACGCCTGGCGCTACACCGGAGGGTGCAGGGGCTTGACACTTCCTTATATTTCTGTAGTTTCAGAAATATGAGGAACAACCCAACCCTCCGACAACTCGTCTCCCATTGGGGCCAGATGGCCCGGCGCTGGGGCATCTCTCGCATGGTCGCTGAAATCCATGCGCTCCTGTTCTTCTCCGCCCGTCCCATGCCTGCCGATGAGTTGGTCGAAACGCTCGGAGTTGCCCGCTCCCACGTCAGCAACAGCCTCAAAGAACTGCAAAACTGGGGTGTGATTAAAGTCGTTCGCCTTGAGGGCGACCGCCGTGACCATTTTGAATCGATCAAGGATACCTGGCAATTGTTTGAGGTCTTGATGGAGGAAAGAAAACGCCGAGAAATTGATCCAACGTTGCAGCTACTGCGAGAAATGGCAGCCCAGACGCCCCAGGAAGCTGATTCCTCACCCATTCGCCAGAGAGTTACTCAGATGCTGGCCTTCTATGAGGAGGTAGATCGGTTTTACGGAGAAGTGCGGCGGCTCCCCTTATCGGCCCGAGTGGCGTTGTTACGGGCAGGCGGGAAGATCGGAGCTTGGCTGAGGTAAGTTTTTTTGCACGGAAGTTTCACAAAATTCTGAAATATGAGAAATATAACACACGCCGTCACCGGCGCCTTCGGCTTCTCCGGCAAATACATCGCTCAGCGGTTGCTCGACGCCAACCGCCAGGTCATCACACTCACCAATTCCCCTAACCGGCCAAATCCATTTGACGGTCGAATCAAACCTTACCGATTGGCTTTCGATGATCCAGCCGCCCTGACCCGCTCGTTACATGGCGTCGAGGTTCTCTATAACACCTATTGGGTGCGGTTTGACGCTGGCAGTTTCTCCCACGTGGAGGCTGTTCGAAACACCGAGGTTTTGTTTCACGCAGCGAAGCTGGCAGGGGTCAGGAGGATTGTTCACGTGAGCATCACCAATCCCGAGAAATGCAAGGACCTTCCCTACTTCGCCGGCAAGGCCCGCCTGGAGCAGTCGCTCGAGGAATTGGGGATAAGTTACTGCATTCTGCGCCCGGCAGTGCTGTTCGGCCCAGAGGACATCCTGATCAATAACATTGCCTGGGCACTGCGTCGGTTCCCGATCTTCGCGCTCTTCGGCAGGGGCGACTACCGGCTGCAGCCCATTCATGTGGACGACTTCGCGCGGTTGGCCGTGGAAGGAGGGCAGTCCACAGAAAACCGGGTTATCAATGCGATTGGTCCAGAGACATTCAGCTACGGTTCGCTTGTTCAAATGCTGGGTGAGGCCATTGGCAAACGCCGCAGGCTGGTAAGCGTTCCTCCTCGTGTGGGCTATTTGCTGGGCCGGATCGTGGGCGCCTGGATGAAGGATGAGTTTATCACTTGGGAAGAGGTGCTCGGGCTCATGGCAGGCTTGTTGCATGTGCACGCGGCCCCGGCTGGGCAGACTCGCCTGAGCGATTGGGCGCGAGAACACCGGGAGACACTTGGCCGCCGCTACGCAGGTGAAATGGCCCGGCGACTGGATCGGCAGCTTGATTATGGAGCTCCGGCCTCAGCTCGATAATTCTTCAAAGAACTGGACCTGAGAGTGACGACCGAAACGTGCAATCGACCGACTGAACTGACTGACCGATTCGATCGATTTAGATCGCCAGGATCGAAGATGAAGCTTGACGGGGCTGGCGATCATGTCAATGTGGAGCTTGAGTGTGCCCCGTAAACAATGATCTAACCAAAGTCCATGAAAATTCTAAATAAAAGCCTGTTTTTAGGCGCTTTATTCGGCTGTTGCGTTGGCCTGACCGCCTCCGCACAGACAATGATTCAAAATTTCGAGTACGCTAACGATGAGGCCCTACGCGCTGAGTGGGCACCAGCCAGTTTACCCGAAAACATCAGCTTGTCGTCCAATGTGGATCCGGCTTCGACGGGCACGAAATCCCTAAAGCTGACCCGGAACTACGATGGGGACTGGGCCGGGGAAGAGATTCAAGGACCCGTGCTGGCGACCCCGCTTGTCATTTCGAGCAACCAATTCGTCTCCTTCCGAATTGCTGGTGATCCCGCGATCACCAACGGCAATTTTAGGATGATCTATATTTATGGTTATGACGGAGCTGGAAATTTTGGCCGTTGGGGCACGCTCGTTCCGATCAGCACGAACTGGCATGTGGTCAACATCAACCTCGGTGGGATCAAGCTGCCTTGGAACTCTACTGTGTTCCCTGATTTCAACAACATGACCAAGTTCAGCATCGTTTTCGTCGGCCAGGGTTATCCTCCGGGGCTAGCGTACGATGCGAGCATTTATATCGACGATATCCAGATTCGGGATACGCCGCTTGCATCGCCGGCATCACCGAATGGCGTGACGATGATTGAGCCCTTTGAATACCCCACTGATGCCGAACTGCCATGGCGTTCCGCTGATGGTATTGGCCAACTTACCGTGTCAGACAACGTCGCTCCTAATCAGACTGGTTCAACTAACTCCGTCAAATCCACCTATTATTATGGAGGCGCCTGGGCGACCGAAGTGATCTATGGTCCGCAACTCCCCGCTGCGATAGCAATCAGCCCGGACCAATACATCACCTTCCGAATTGCCGGGGACCCGCAGTTCGCCAATGGCAGCTACACGGCAATCTATGTGTATGCCTGGGATGGCAACGGTTACTTTGGGCGGTGGCAGAGCAGCATCCCTCAAAGCACCAACTGGCAGATCATGAACATCAAAGCCAGCACTCTTGGGCTCACCTGGGATGCCACGACCCCGCCGGACCTGAATAATATCACGGAACTCAGATTCTACATCTACGGCCAGGGTGACCCCATTGGCACTCCGTTCGAAGGAACTGTCTATCTGGATGATCTTCAAATTCGCGACACGCCGTTGATCGAGTTCCCCCCGGCTTCTGCACCACGCAGCCTGATTGAGGACTTCGAAAGCTATGCCGACGACGCTGCTCTGCTTGGGTTTTATTCGTATCAGCCTAGCGGAGCCACTCCGACGGCTTCGCTCCAAAGTCCGGCACCTCAGGGCAACAAAGCCCTCAAGCTGACCATCGATTACACTGCCATTCAGTATCCCTGGGCAGCCATTCACTCTGCGACAGTCGCTCCATTCTCGTTCCCCACAAACGGGATAGTCCAGTTGAAATTCAAGGGCGATCCAATCATGGCGCCTGTAGCTGACGAAGCGACTGCTGCCTGGCTGTCCTTTTGGGACAGTGCGGGGCGCCGCATCGTCTTCAGCGACACAGTCAACGCGGTAACGTCGGGCGAGTGGACAACGGTCCAAATCCCTTACGACGCGTTCTGGAGCACGGAACCCACGGATACGGGCAATCTGGTGCGCTGGACGGTCCTCGTTCAAGGCTGGAAAGGCACGGCTGAACTGAGCCCCGGACCGCTGTCCGCCACCTTCTATCTGGACGATATACGTATCAGCGTCCCGCCGACACTCAACATCATTCGTGAAGGCGGTGCTCTGAAGCTAAAGATCAGCGACCTGATGAACGGTGAGAGTTACACCATCAAGCAGACCACTAACTTCACCGACTGGACCTCCACCACGTTCCAGGCAACTGGCGCGAGCTACACCTGGACCATTCCTGCCGGAACATCTGGGTTCTTCCAGGTGTCGACCCCGTAATTTGAATCAGCCAACCGGTTGATTCCACAACCCTCTCCTGGTTTTCAGGAGAGGGTTTTTAATTTAGGCTGTCCTTGCGATGCCCTCATGGGTTAGCTACTTTGCAGCGCGTTTTTATGGGCCGCGCGCGGCAGTGTTCCCGAAGGCTTAATCATAATTATGGCTGAATCCTATATACAAAACCTGTTTGCCGAGCGGATCGGCGGAAGCAACTACGGCAAGTCCACTGCGATTTACAAGTTTGAGAAAATCAAGCGAGCCAAACGCGCCGCAATGGCTGCACATCCAGGTGCGGAGATCATCGATATGGGCGTCGGTGAGCCTGATGAGATGGCCTTTCCGGAAGTAGTCGAGACCCTTGCGTCCGAGGCGCGCAAGCCCGAGAACCGTGGCTACGCCGATAATGGAGACGTCGTTCTGAAGCAAGCCGCCGCTCGCTACATGGAAAAGGTATGCGGCGTGCCTGGCGTTGATCCGGAAACTGAGGTCCTGCACTCTATCGGCAGCAAAGCCGCCCTTTCCATCCTTCCAGCCGCCCTCATCAACCCGGGCGATTATGTTTTGATGACCACTCCCGGCTACCCTGTTTTCGGCACGCATGCCAAATACTACGGTGGACTGGTGCACAACCTGCCACTTACCGGTGCCAACAACTTCCTGCCCGATTTGGACAACATCCCGGCAGAAATCTTGAAGAAGGCCAAAGTGCTGGTGATCAATTATCCAAATAACCCGACCGGTGCGAGCGCCACCCCGGAGTTCTTTGCCAAGGTCGTTGCCTTCGCGCGCAAGAATAACATCGTCGTCATCCATGATGCGGCTTACGCGGCGCTCGTTTTCGAGAGGAAGCCTCTCAGCTTCCTCGCAACTCCAGGTGCCAAAGAGGTGGGCATTGAACTGCACTCAGCGAGCAAAACCTTCAACATGACCGGCTGGCGTTGCGGGTTTGTGGTCGGCAATGCCCTCCTGATTAAGGCTTACGGCGATGTGAAGGACAACAGTGATTCGGGTCAGTTCCTGGCAATTCAACACGCTGCCGCTCACGGGTTTGATCATCCGGAGATTACTGAGAAAATTGCAGGGAAATACTCCCGCCGCATGGACGGCCTTGTGAAGGTTCTAAAGGGCGTCGGATTCGACGCCGCGAAACCCAAGGGTTCGTTCTTTCTTTATGTTCCGGCTCCAAAGGCCGCACTTAAAAAGGGATCACGCGTCACTTTCCAGAACGCGGAAGAAGTCTCTCAGTGGCTTATCACAGAGAAGCTGATCTCCACCGTACCGTGGGATGATGCCGGATCGTTCCTCCGGTTTAGTGTGACATTCATTGCACGCGATGCCGGAGATGAACAACGGATCTTTGCGGAGATCGGAAAGCGCCTGTCGGACGTAATGTTTGAGTTCTAAAAGAGCTTTCTCAACAAGGCCACTCGGGAAACCGGGTGGCTTTTTTCTCACTGGGATCGGAGACTTGGCCCTACTCTTCGGATTGCTTCGGACTATGTAACGCGGGCACTCGGTCTTTCAGATTCTTCCCATAGTGCTCACGAAAATAGATTTGTAGTGCCTCGGCCAGGGCTTGTCCAAACCGTGCCCGGTTCACATCGTGATCACGCAAGCCGCGACTGTAGGTCTCGATCTGGACGCCATCGACAGGCCCGCCTGAATTCACCGAGGTGTGCAGGCGCGTGTTGTAGCCGCCGTTGAAGTAAGGATTTCCCATTCCGGGATAGGTTGTGTTGGTATTACCTTTACCCGGTGAGGGCATCTGCGGCGATGGAATGGCTGGGAAACCACGTTGAGCAAGCAGAGCCCCCAGGCTCCTGGGCCCGCGGATGATCTCAGCAAAAGAATTGGGTGAACGGGCCGCCAATCCTCTTACGCTGCTTTGTTCAGCGTAATTCCCCTGGTTCAACACCGCGTCGGTGTTGGTTAATTGCATGGCCTTCAGGAGATACCCGAGTTCAAGCCGTTTAATAGGGTGGCCATGGCCATGGAGATCAATGTAGAAGCCGTTGGAATGCGCCTTCACGACCTGGTTGCTGGCTGAGTTGATGAATCCATGGAACTCATTCCAGGCCTGGGTGGCCAAGGGATTCCCTCCCGCGCCCTCTTCAACGTCTCGATTGCAATCCACCTTCGTGCGGCGCAGATGGCAGATCACTACATGTGGATAAGCGCCGAAGTATTCGTGAAACGCCTTTCGTGCGGCCATTGCAAGCTCTTCTGTGCCACCGTCCCTTACCACCACAAAATCCTTGCTCATCGGCGTCCGTACACGGTTGGGGATTTCTTCAGGGGCCAGGGTACCACCATGGGGCGCTGAAATGATGACGGGCAGTGTTCCTGGAAGGTATTCCACATAATTGCCCCGGCCGAAATAGGATTTGCCTGGTTGAAAATGGTCGCGTGACGTTCCTGAACCAGCGATTGCTGTCTGGGAAAAGACCCAGACCCCCAGCAGGACACCAAGAGGGAACCTGGCTATTCTTCCCGAGCTATTCTGAGCGCAGACGCTTTTCACGAGGCGAGAATACCACCGGTGGTTCAGAGCTCCAGTCATTCTGAACGTAGTGCAACGGAGGAAGAGACGGAGAAGACTTACATCGGCGGATGTAATCACTATAAGATAATTTAACTTTACATCACAAACTTGTAAATGTCTGATTATCTATTATTTACGTTGTTCGTCGCTTCCATTCTGTTAAAATCGCGAGAATAGGTAAGTGCGGCGTTAAGCCGGGGGCTACCCACCCTTACTAGAAAGCAATTAATAACCAATGAAATCAGTGTACGTTAAAGGGGGCATTGCGTTCGGAGCGGCGTTGGCGTTGGCCTTGTGCCAAACGGCTAAAGCCATCCCTTATGCCTCAGGTATCAGCAATGTATCAGGCACAATCTCCTTTGTGCTGAATGAGAGCGCAGATAACGTTAAGGTCATCTATGACGGCGGCGGAGCAGGCAACACCAACGATCTGGGTGCCTTAACCAAAGGCAAGCAAAGCTTCGCACTGGGTTCACATTCCTCGTGGGAAATCCAGGTAAGCAAGTCAGCAACACCAGCTTGGACCAAGATCAGCGCCGACACCAACGTCTGGGCTCAGTTCTATTCTCCTTCGGGCGTGGCAGTAAACCATAATCCAACGAATCTGGCTTTATTCGGCCGCATCTACGTCGCTGAAGCCGCCTCTGGCAAAACAGGTGCAGGCCGCACAACCGTGGGCGACGGCATCTTCATTTTAAACGCAGATCAAACGGATGCACTGGGACGAGGCGATACCGCGAGCGTGGGCACTATCAATTTCGATCCAGGCAGCAGCACTACTTCAGCCGGTCGCAGCCCGAACAAAATCGAGGTTGGCGAGGATAACAATCTGTATATTGGTGATTGGTCGCTCGTGAATGGCACGGTGTTCAGAACTGATCCAGACGTGACAGTGTCAGAGGAGGTGCTTGCTGGTGCTGGCGAGACGATGTGGGATCCAACCGTGCACACCACGATTAATGGCAGCCCCGTAGCCAAGGGCAGCCTGGCAGATGGCACACTGCAGTTGTGGGCTATTGACGGGCGCTACTCTGGCGGTGGAGGCTTCAACCGGCTGGTACAGTACGATATCATGGCCACTCCCCTGCCCTACAATGGCGCGCCTGCCGCGGTGCTCCGCACTGCGGGTGTTCCATCGGTGGCAGATGTGAACTCGGACTTGGCAATCGCTCCTGATGGGAAATTCTTCCTCAGCAACAATCGCGCGGCTGGCGCCGCAGGCACCTGGAAGGTTGACTCCGTGAACCTCCGGGTTCTGGATGTTGACGGTTTGACAGTTCTCTGGGATTCACTCTCGAACAGCCTCGCGATCGCCCTTTCAGAGGATGTTTTCGTGAACTCCCGTGCCGTGACCATCTCCCCAGACGGCAAGAGGATGGCATTGACACGCAATGATACCAAAACCTGGATCGTCGCCCTTACCAACGGCATCCCCGATATCGGCAGCCGTGTTCTGGTCAGCACCTTCAACGGCACGACCACCTCAACCTCCCATCGTCGAGATATCGCGTTCGATGCAGCGGGTAATCTTTATGCCGTTAACAACAACTATGAACGTCTTGAAGTCTGGTCTCCGGGTGGTTCCTTCACCGCGATCACACGGTCCACCGGCGGTTTCGAACTAACCGCGCCTGCAACAATCGTCACGGCGTCGGTAAGCACAAAGGTGGTAAACGAAGCCGATGGCACATTCACGTTCGCCCTCAATCGCGAAGGCGATTCCGCCTCCGCACTGACGGTCAACTACACAGTCGCAGGCACGGCCGTGAGCGGCACGGATTACACCGCTCCGTCGGGTTCAGTGACCTTCCTGGCGGGAGCTACAAGCACCAATGTGGTCCTGTCACTTCTCAATGACTCCGAGGCCGAGAGCGTAAAAACCCTGATCTTTTCTCTGGGTGCAGGAGCCAGTTACTCGATCGGCTCAGGAGCCATTACCGTGGCGCTGGTTGATGACGAGACGCCGGTAATCAGCCTCACCGCCACGCAACCGAATATCCTGGAAGCAAGCGCCTCGTCCAAGGCAACTCTGCGCATCGCCCGTGTGGGTTCAACCAATGCAGCCGTAATCGTGAACCTCGCCTACTCCGGCACAGCAGGACTAGGGGTGGACTTCAACGGGCCGGCAACCGCAACCATTGCTGCTGGCGCACTCAATGGCACATTCAATCTCACAGCAATCAACGACAACCTCCTGGAAGGCAGTGAGGCAACAACGATTACCTTGCAGGCTGGCACCGGGTATGTCCCCGGCACTACGGCGAGCGCAACGGCAACCATCATTGATGATGAGATGACATCCGGCACGACGATCTTTTCGGACGGTTTCGAAAATTGGGATAATTTCAGCCTCTGGTTTGCGAACTATGCCCAAGGGGATTCCGGCTATGAATACGCATACGATTATAGTGCCTACGGAATTCCTGAGGCCCCAAGCTCCGCGATTACAAACTCACCCACTAAAGGTTTGAAGCTCTATGTCAACCAGGGTGGCCAGTCGGTCAACGGAATCAGCATCTCGCCTTACAACGTTGGGTTCACGGGTGATTATCGCATGGTATTCGACGCCTGGATCAACTTCAACGGCCCACTCTCGGGTGGCGGATCTGGTTCTTCAGAATTCCTGGGCGCTGGTGTTGGCACATCCGGAGTCGAGCCAATCTGGTCTCAGGGCACCGCGCTTGAGGGCGTTTGGTTTGCAGTGGATGGTGATGGTGGGTTTGCCGACACAGGCGTTCCAGGCGACTGGCAGGCCTGGTTAAACACGAACCTGCTGCTCTCGGCCTCTGGAGTTTATGCAGCCGGCACCAACGCCGATGCGCGAGGAAACTTCAACGCCTATTATGGCGGTTTTGGCGGCGTTCCCGCACCGGAATACCAGGTGAGCACCTATCCCACCGCACAAACTGGTGTCACCGATGCTGGTTCTGTGGGCCTAGTCTGGCACAAGTTCGTCATAGCGAAGCAAGGTACGAACGTAACGTGGACAGTTGACGGTCGCCTGATCGCCAATGTGAACATCAGCGGAGCCGCGATGTCGACCAACGTGATGCTTAACTATACCGATCAGTTCTCTAGCGCCAATGGCGGAACGCCTGATCTGCGGTTCGCGATCATTGATAACTTCAAAGTTGAAACAATCCCCGTTCCCGCAACCAGAGTGTCCATTAAGGCCATCAAATTGGTCAATGGCGGCACACAAGTGCAGATCGACTTCACAGGAGACATCGCAGATACGACTGGGTCGTTCCGTCTCCAATCCTCTGCAAATCCAGGTTCCGGTTATTCGGATGTCAGCGCCACCATCACGGCTCAAGGTGGGAACTCGTTCCGTGCCGTTCTGACGAGCGCTGGTTCAGCTCAGTTCTATCGGGTGAGGCGCTAGAGCCTAAGCAGACCGGGTTTTATCTCAGAAGAGGCATCTCGCAAGAGATGCCTCTTTTTTTGCATCCGGGGTGATTGGCAAAAGCACGAGAGGGGGACTACAGCAGGGATTCTACTGGCCGACATCCAAATCAGGCAGACTGAAATCGTGTACTTTGGGGTTGCGGCCCCAGTCCTATTAGAGCTAAAGTCGGGGCATCACACAAAATTGTCACCTGCTGTAAATCAATGACAGGAAAGCTGTTCATGAACTGACGGGGAAAAACCGCTATAGATGCTCTTATGAAACGAAGAAACCCATATAACAATCGCTCGGGCATGGCCCTGGCGCTTGGAATCGCGACAACAGCCCTGGCGATTCAACTCGCCGAGGCCCATCCGTATGCAACAAGCCTGACCAACCACGCAGGTGTTGTCTCGTTCCGATTGAACGAGGCGGCGCCATCGGTCCAAATTCTCTGGAACAATGGAGCATCCAGCACGAACCTGGGAGCTCTGCCGCGAGGGCTCATGGTTACAAATGTGGGCGCCACCAGCCCGTTTGAGATCAAAGTCCAAACCACGGGCACTGGTACTCCGTCGCTCATCAGCGATAACGCAAACCGACTCAACCAGTTTGAGCAGCCTCGTGGGGTGGCAGTGAACCGACGTCCTTCGAGCCCTTATTTTGGGCGCATTTACGTTGCCAACGGTCGCACGAGCCCGACAGCGACTGGCCGCCCCATGGGCGATGGTGTTTATGTTCTAAACTCTGATCACACCGACGCCCTTGGCCAGGGTGATGCCGCTTTGACCGGCGGTTTGGATTTTTCGGCGGGCGGGGGAGCAAGTGACACTCCGTATTCACCTTATCATATCGCTGTCGGCCTGGACGATGACTACCTGTATCTGACTGATTGGTCGGACCCCTCAGGAAACGTGTTCCGCACCGATCCCAACGTATCCGCTACCAGCGGTCAGTTAGTCTTTCCAAAGAACGTCGTCCAGGCTGCCGAGCCCTTAGATCCATCGGACAATCACGGCAGCGTTACAGGGGTAGCTGTCTCCGGCTCGCTTGCAAACGGCACCTTGACGGTTTGGACGATTGACGAAGATTATCGTGTCGCTCCATCGACAGGTTACAATCCGCTCTGGCGGTACGACATTGCCTCCGGTCCGCTTCCGTTCACCGGTTTTCCGACATGGGTTGCGGATTCACCGGCTGCCAATACCGCTGCCAACCAGGCAGATCTGGC
This sequence comes from uncultured Verrucomicrobiota bacterium, assembly GCA_942493075.1. Taxonomy (GTDB): domain Bacteria; phylum Verrucomicrobiota; class Verrucomicrobiia; order Limisphaerales; family UBA8199; genus JBBQYD01. The sequence goes on from OW818681.1 coordinate 4,417,936, forward strand.
GCTGGCGACAAATGGCTACTTGTACCAGATCCATTATCGCTCCTCAGGTGCGGACAATTGCCTTCAGGTAGTGGATACCCTGGGCACTGTGCTGTGGAAATCGCGAGACACTAGCATCTCACTCGGCTTGCCACGCGATATCTTCAGCAACTGCGTCTCTGTGGCCGTGTCGCGGGATATGCGCTATGTGGCCGCTCACCGATCCAGCGGCAACATTCTGATCACACCGTTGATAGACGGTCTGCCTGACATCAACGCACGTTTCGAGATTGCCAATGGCGGCAGCACCATAAACCGCCAGGTGGCCTTTGACGCAGCCAACAACGTGGTCGTTTGCGATAACATCAACGAACGTCTTCGCGTTTACAGCCTGGGGCTTAGCACGACAGCAATTACCAAATCAAATCCCGCTGGAAACGGCGGCGAAGGCGGTGATTTCGCGCTGGTGATTCCGTCGACAACCGTAAACGTAGGCATGGACATTACCGAGATCTCTGAGAATGGTGGAATCGCCAATGTCTCGTTCGGCCGCGCAAACGCATCCTCCCTGGCCCAAGCCATGGATGTCGAGTTTAGCACGACCGGTACAGCCGTGCGTGGTTTGGATTACGTGCTGAAGACGAACGGCGTGGCGTTTACCAACAACGTGGTAACCTTCCAGCCAGCGACCGACATTCTCTTCCTCACGCTGGAAACGCTGAATGACTCAATCGCTGAATTGACAGAAACGGCCCAAATCAACGTTGTGGCCACGACCAACTACGTAGCTGGAATCGCACAATCCACCGTCTCCATTCTGGATGATGAGCCCGCCGTGGCTGATATCGTCTCGGTTTCCAGCTACACCAACATGTATGAGCGTGTCGCGGATGATTACGTTCGCCTGCGAATCGTCCGCCGGGGCGATCTGAATGCTCCGACTTTCTTCGTGAACCTGACCTACTCAGGAGTGGCGGTTGCCGATACAGATTATACTCCCGTAACAACTGTTCAGGTAGATCCAACGATCGTGAACCAAAACTTCGAGATTAAGCCGATTAACGATAGCCTCCTTGAGGGAAATGAAACCTTCACAGTATCCGTCGCATCCGGCTCAGGCTACGCGGTCGGAACCAACAGTCCCTCTGTTAATGCGAACATCATTGATGATGATCAGCCTGCCGAAACGGTGATCTGGTCGGAAAACTTCAACGAAGACCGTTCGGCTGAATGGACCGTGCGATTCGGCTCCGGCAACGCCATCGATGATTACACATTCCTGTTTAATGTGGATTATGCCGGCGGCGGATGGTTCACACCTATTCCGGCAGCCCCCCACTCTACCAGTGACACCATGGGAATGTACCTCACTGTGAATAAGAATGATCCCACAGCCCTCGGCGGAGCGGGAATCAATGTCTATCCAAATGGCAAAACGTTCACCGGTGATTATGCCGTGCGTTTTGATATGTATCTGATGGTAGGCGGCACTGCGTCCACAACCGAATACGCCCTGATGGGGATCAACCATTCCGGGACCAAAACGAATTGGTTCAGGAACAGTGGGGATGGAGTCGTCGGAGGTACGTTCGACGGCCTGTTCTATGGCGTGGAAGCGGATGCCGCTGCACTCGGTGACTATGTTCTCTATACAAGCGCCGCGGCTGGCGCGAATAACCCAGTAGCGCTAACGAGCGCGAATGCATCCACATTCGCCCGTTATCTGAAGGCACCTCCGTATTCCTATGGGGGAGCACCCGGCGTTCAGTCCAGCAGCACCACGCCAACGTGGTCGGATGTCGAGATCAGCCAGGTGGGCTCGCTCGTCACGCTCAAAATCAACCAGATCGCGATCCTGCAATACACGAACACCACGTCCTACACTGGTGGCAATATCATGCTGGGTTACACGGACGCTTATGATTCAATCATGGCCGGCGCTTCAGGTGTAATCATTGATAACCTGCGCGTGATCAGCCTGACCAAGCCCGTGTTGAACATCACCAGTGTGGTCAAGAACGGCAACAACCTGGAACTGACCTTCACGTTTGCCACCGATGAACCTGTCACAGCATTCAAACTCCAGAGCTCTGCTAACGTGCAGACTGGCTATGGGGATGACGCCACCGGCACGATCACCAAGGTTGGCGCAGGGAGTTACAAAGCCGTGATCCCGATGTCGGGTACTGGCAAGTTCTTCCGCCTCCTGACCAACTGATCAGAATCTTTCAGTAACCACGAGGCACCCTTCGGGGTGCCTCTTTTTTTATCCGGTGGAATCCCTGGAATTCAATCCCGGGGCGGCTAAGGAGCGCCATTCAGGCGGCGAGAGGTCTCTTTGAGCATCTTCTCATAAGGGCCGTTGCGAAGCTTGCTGATCGGCAACTCTTCCTCGACTGTCTCTCCGCGTCCTCGCACGTAATACGCCTGGCACTGCAGCTTCACCACCGCCTCGGAAAGCGGCACTGCGGAAACGCGGACACGCTGCCAGAGGGGACTATCCTTCATCCAGTTTCCATATGCCGCGTTGCTGATGCCGCTCGCCTTCTTTTCGCAACGAAGGCGGTTTGGGCTTTCAAGAATCACGAGATATCCGTTTTCGGTGAAAGTCTGTTCGGCCACCTGCAACACCTGTCCAGGCGTGTTGCCTCTGACTGTCACCGATGCGAAACCGCCGCCCGCGCCATCCGATGTGGATTTGCAGCCCGCGGTGAGCAGGAAAAGACTTGCTGCAACGACTGCGAAGGAACCCTTGCTCACGAGCAAGGCTAAGGTGCTGTTCAAACGATCACTCTGCTGCTTCATTCGCAGTCACAGTGAGGTTTTTGCGGCTATTTGCCAGCAAAAAAATGGTCGCCCTACCGTTCGACGGATGCTAATCGTCCTGAGGATCGTGCTTTTGGCGGGTCAACCCGCGAATGGAACGCTCGGCCTGCTATTCCCAACGTGTGAAGATCCTCAAATGAAATCACTTTGAGTTCTGGCTCAGAGGCCAGGTAATCAGCCACAGAATGAAGAACCTTGATGAAGGGCTTGTTCTCCTCGTTATCCCGGAAGTATTCCCACCAATGAGTGACAAGAACGGTCAGGCTGTGACGAGCCACTTGTGCACGGACGTCGGACAGAATGGTCTCTGGCTGGCGATAGCAGGAAAGCAGACAGCCCGGGTGTGACAATAGCCGGGTGCGGTTTACCTTCCAGTGGGTGGATCGGGTGAGTTTCTTCCAGAGATATTTGGGCCACCATGGAACGGGCACCCGCCTGAGCTCAAACCAGCCTGTGGAAATTATTGAAAACCGCTCAGCCACGGCGCGATAGCTGCCTCGTGAAATTTTGTCATAGGGAGCAACAAACGCCACCGGTCTGGAGAAGCCTGCCTGGATCAGCAACTGCGTGCCTTGATCCAACCTGGAGGCAGCTTCCCCATAACTCAACGAATCGAACTCTAAAAAACCATGGGTTAGACCGTGCTGAGCCAGATGATAACCCCTGTTGTTTCTCAGGTAATCCAGCAACTCCGGGCCTGACCCAATCGCCAATTGATCCGGCGTACCCTCCCCTGCCTTCATCAAAAAACCTTCACGCGACCCATCCGGTATTCGGGTCTTGGTCGCCACGAGAGGAATAGTGGCGAGGTTCACAGGAAAACCGCGATCGAGAAACGGACGATACAGCCGGTCCAGGCACGAGGCCGGGGTCAACGCGTTTGTATCGTCGTCACGAATGATCACATAGCGCATGGGTGCTCCTGCAACGTTGACTCATAGATCTGGCGCATCCGCTGCGCAACGGCTTCAATAGAGTGATCCCGCCTCACCAGGTCCGTGCCTATGGACGTCATCTTTCGCCGACGGTCCGGGTCGTTAAGAGCCTCGCCTAACATCGTGAAAAACGAACTCGGATCGTCCAGGTCGAATAGCCAGCCGTTCTCTCCATGGCGAATATGCGTCTGGCCTCCAGAGGTGCGGCTGGAGATCACAGCAGAACCGGCCGCCCAAGCCTCCAGGATCACAAGCCCGAACGTTTCGGACATGGAGGGCAATATCACCACACTTGCTACTTGGAGCAAGCCGATCAGGGGTGGAGTGTCCGGTGTCAGCCCTCCTGTCCAAAGCACATGTTCCTCCAGTCCCAGCTTTCGAACCTGCTGTTGCAACTCTTCTCCGTAGGCCTCGTCGGTGCAGGCGCCGGCAAAGACCAGCAAGGAGCCGGGAAAACGCCGCAGAATCTCAGGAGCCTTTTCAACAAGCCATCCTTGGTTCTTCACCGGGTCCACTCGGCCCAGACAGAGCAGAATCTGCCGTCCAGCGATCTGCGGGAAAGCAGCAAGTGCGGCCGCCCGCTGATCTGCCTGGTAGATCTCCATCGGAACGCCGTGGCCTTGTGCATAGACTTGTTTTCCAGGGAACCGCTGCCGCATGAGGGACGCTTCCTTATCGTTGCAGGTAATGATCGTCTTTGCGTCCTTGAACAAGTTGTGTGCGCTGAACATCCATCCGAATACCCTGCCCCATTCCCAACCGCCCTCGGTTGGGTCATTAAAGCTCTGACGAACCTTTTCCGGCAGGTCGAAGACACCACCATGAATGGAGACAACCAGGGGAAGCCCGCGGCGCAACGCCACCGTGCGGGCAATGCCGCCAAGCCGCCCCAGCGTATGAGTGTGTACAATGTCCAGATCAGCAGCCCGCCAAAGCGCGCCAAGGAGATCAAAGGACATGAGATTTCCGCCCACCGAGACCATTTGGCGCCGCCGCTGCGCGCTGATGCCAGCGACCGGCAAAAAAGCGCGAAACCGCTCTACTCGGTAGCCAGAGTTAACCAGGGGATCGCTCGCGACTGGCTCTGCAAGTTGAGGGCAAAAGATCACGGGTTCCACCTGTTCCTGGCGCAAGCCATCGAACAGGCGTTGGATGGCCATTTCTGTTCCTCCCCATTGGGAGGGATCGAGTTTGCGTAAAACGTGAGCGACGCGCATGAGAATCAGGTCTGGTTTGGTGCAGGCTGCAATGTCTGCCAATCTTCCTCAGGAAGGCTTTCCATGGCGGCGCGCTCAGCGATGCGTTGCCGCCGCTTGAGGTAATACAGGCTGGCCAGAGCTCCGAGTTGGATGTGAAAAATATAGGCGATGGCAGATTGCCGAAAGACCCATTCGGTGAGGCTTTGCAGGAAAAGCCCGGCGAACCCGAACAGTATCCCTATTCCCATGCGCCGCATGGGGTCAGGAGTGCGCTTCCAAACAAATGAGAGTGCCATCTGGAACCAGCGCAGCCAAAGCAATGTCAGCAAGAATACACCGGGCAATCCCAACTCGCCCGCTGTTATCGCCAGCAAGCTATGCGCCGGGGCCGCCTGCGCAACGTCCACATTGCTGTTCTCGGGAATGTCCTCGCTTGGTTCCAGGTCCGTGCCCTTATAGGGCACGAAGCGATACCCGAGCCTGGGGCCATACTTGTTGCTCACCCAGTAAGACCAGTTATTCAGGCCGACTCCAAATGCCCTCTCTTGCACGATCGCCGTTGCAATCCGGATATAATAACCGCGCCCGAGGTTGCGCTTATTATCGTACTCTTCCTCCAGATTGGATTCTTCGAACCTGGCCTTGAGCGTATTCCATGATTTGGCAGTGATGCCAGCTACACCGACAAGTACAACCAGGGCGACCACAACCTTTCTGAGGGTAATCGTCCACGTCATCGTAGCCAGGGTCACTCCCACCAGGACCAGGGCAAGGGTTAGAACCCCTGCGCGTGAGATGGTCAGCACGATGCTCACACACGCCACGGGAATAGCCAGTCCGCATAAAAGTTTCAGCCACTTTGGAACCTGCGAATTCAAAGCAGCTACGAACAAAGGCGTCACGAGACAGAAAAACACCGAAAGGCTGTTAGGGTGCGCAAACGTTCCGAAGACACGGTGAATCCCATGCAGGTACCGTTCCGTAACGGCGACGTAGCCTTGGTAAACAACGATCACAACCAGCATGAAAAGAAGGATCTTCAGTTCCCGCTCAGTCTGCACAAACCAGGCCACAGCCAAAAACATGACAAGTCCCCGAGCCATCCTTGAAAGCTCATAAAGCCCGAAGAGTTTGGGGTCTGAGATCGCCACATTAAAGGCAGCGTAAAAGAAGAATAGCAGCATCAGCAGGAGGCTTGCCGGCCAGAACCACCGCCGATGACCCTCCCGCCGGACCAACACCCCGCTTACGAGCAGGCTGATGGCAAGGATATCCACCAGGGAGAACTCAAAACCGCGAACCGTGCCGCGATACCAGTCGCGCCCGGCAAAATTAATATCGTAATACTCAGTGAGCGGCGCGAAGTAAATCATCGCCATGAAGAACAAATCGCGCAATCGCGGAACGAGGGAGCACGCTACGATGCCCCCCAGAATCGCCCCGGGAATGAATAGCAGTCCGATCAGTTCTCGTGACATGGTGCGATGCTAAAGCTCCCGCCCTGTTCAATAGAAGAAGATGTCTGTGCTCGTCACCCCGGGACGGCACGGCCCAACACTCTGGAACACCTCATGCCTCCTGGCCTTGTTATTCTGCCGGAGCCCCTGGTATCGCCAGGAATCATCCACAACAATGATTCCACCGGGCTTGATGTGCTGCTCTGCTTTTGCAAAGCAAACCGGCCGCACTTGTGTCCACTCCTCGCTTCCATCCACCACGATCACGTCGAATAAGAAATCAGGCATGGCATTGAGGTACTCAGATTTCTCGAAATCAACGGGTGTCTTGAAGTCGTAGGGACACAGCTTGACAATGACATTGCGGAGCCCTTTCTGCTGCACGCGAGTATTGACCAATTCGTGCCACTTGGGATTGTCCTCAATGGCATAAACGCTCTTGCAGCGCTGGGCAAAGAACAACGTGGAACCGCCGGAGCCATACTCGAAAACACTCATCTCCGAGCGGAGGAATCCATCGAGAAAATCGATAGCGGCGTAGGAGAACCACGGAACCTCGAGGTCTAACGGCGCCCGACCGTTAATGACGTTGTGAGATATGCACCTTGGTATATACTGCGGATGAGCGATCAGGTTTCCGATGACTCGTCCGATCTTCGTGGCGATTGATCCTTGCATAATTTTAAGTTGAGATGTTCGGTTTACGTGAGAGTTGAGGGGACAATCCGGCTGAGTTCCTGGAGGCCTTTGGCCAGTAACTGGTGCAACCGTTCTTGAGCTTCCGCATGGCCGGAAGGCTTGCTGCCAGAGTGACGGCGGAGGCTGCTGCCGCCGCAGGAAGGCTGCGGAGCCTCTGTGCCCATGGCAAGTGCCTCAGCGAGCGAAACCGTTGAGTCGCCAGGTATGGGTAAAGTTGCCAGCTAAGAGAAACGCCCCGCAAATGATCGGCAAGCTTTACCTTCAGCCAGTCCGGATTGCGGTTCTCCGCCTCTCGTAGCGTTTCCGCCAGATTCTTTCGGGCCTCCACAGGGAGTTGTTTCAGATGCTGATCAACCAGCACGTGAACGATTGTCTGGCCGATGATCTGGCGCTGCTGGTTTTTGAATATCTCTCCAGGCGATGTATAAGCCTCAAACGTGTGCTCCGCGTTGGGAGCTGTTCGAATCCTGCCCGCGACAGGCTCACGTGAAAACAAGTCCGTGCACACTGCCCATTTTAGGAATCCATCTTCGCACGCAGCCAAATCTCGCGGCAGGAAGATCTTTCGCGCCACCGCAGATCGAATGCAGTAGAGCTGTCCGCATACCTGCCCTGCTCCTGAGGTCGTGGCGCGCCCCGCTGCTAAAGAAAGCCTATCCACGAACGTGGGATGTGATTTGAACTCCAGGTCTTTGCGGGGACGATCCACAGCAATGCTCACCACGGGATCATTTTGCAAACACTCGAACATGCTCCATAGGGTTTCTCGCCGATTGATCGTTATATCCGCATCCATCATGAAGAAGGCCTCGGCCCTTGGATGGGAAAGCCTGTGCACGTACTGATTCCATGCGTTGATTTTCCCGCGCTCGACCAGATTCTCAACGCGCGCACTGAAGCTTTTACGATAAGGATGCTCCTGCTTCAGCTTATGAAAAGTCTTCTCAGCCACTGAAACAGTGGCGTCCGTGCTGCCATTAACGACGCAAATCACCTCCACGGATTGGCTGCGGGCTGCAATCTCAGCAAACACCGATTGCTCAAACAAGGACTGCAAAGCCCGGGAAATCACCTCCTGCTCGTTCCAGGCAAAGATGCACACCGAGGCCGCAGGGCTAAATGCTTGTTGATTGTCCATGTTACGCGAACGGCGCCACAGTAACGGCTTTCAACAGGAGGCAGGTAGTGGGCAAATGCCTCCCTTTGTTGGGGCGCTTACCCTATTACTCTAACTTACTATGAGGGTTAAAAGTATTGTGGCTATTATTCAAAAGGGAACAACGTGTTTCTTGTCCTATGAAACTGAGCGTGCGCAGGCAAACAGTCCTCCGGGGAAAAAGGGCACAAAAAACGATCATGTTCCGCGGCACAGCAGCTACCATCCTTCCGATCCTCCTTCTGCTGGCCACAGGGTTCTCTACAAATGGACAGAGCCCTGCTCCCCAGCCAAAGGCACCCGCTGCGAAGGGAATCGCCTCCTGGTATGGTGAAGCTCATCGGGGGAAACTGATGGCCAACGGCAAGAAATTCAATCCCGACAAGTTCACTGCTGCCTCATGGTTTTATCCTTTAGGAACCAAGGTCCGCGTGACTTTGCAAGGTAGACCTCAAAAGAGTGTTCTTGTAACCATCACCGATCGCGGGCCAGCTCGGCGGCTGGTGAGGGAGGGCCGCATTATAGATTTGGGGCACGCACCCTTCAAGAGGCTGGCTCACCCGGACCTTGGCCTGGTAGCGGTGGTAGTGACCCCCGTGCGTGGAGGACGAACATAGCGGGGAAGAACCGTAATCTGTGGTCTGTGGGCCTGTGGTCGGTATCCGTCTCATCCGTCCCATTCGTCCTATCTGTCCCATCAAATCTCAGACAGCCGAACCACGCCGGTTGAGAGCGGTAGTCTTTGGAAAAGCTAAGGGCGTGATCTACTGGATGGTGGAGCCGACAGGGATCGAACCTGCGACCTTCTCATTGCGAACGAGACGCTCTACCAACTGAGCTACGACCCCATCCAGCGTTCGAACAGGAATATTTTTGGCACAAAGCCAGGCCGAAAGCAATACCGATTCCGGACGACATTCGTCAAATTTCGCGTTCATCGCCCCGCCCGCCAAGGGGAGCCCTGGGGCGGATTTCACGAACTGTTCGAAGCGGAAGCCTCCAAGCTGCTCGCGCCGGCTCTTGGTCATTACGACTGGCGAGCGTATGATTATGTCGCGAGCGGTTTCCACACTTCGCCCGGGGATTTCCCCGGTGTTATTGAAGTAACATGACCCTGTTCGAAACGCCCTAAGAGGGCGCTTCAACAGCCAATCCCGACGGGATTGCGCCCCAAAGCCCATGGTTGCGGCGCACTCAGCCGCTACCATGGGTAAGGCCCGCGAAATGTTGCCCCTTTTTTGTTCATTGGGTTTGGCGCGCTAGCTCGCCAAACCCAATGAACAAAAAAGCGTGTATTTTAATTATCAATTACCCAGGGTGGCGGCCTGACGGCCTTACCTTGGGCTAGTCGCGTCCCGTCCTTTCAGGACTCCTGGCAACTTGGAAAGAACTCACTACGAGTTGCGCCGTTGTTCGCGATGCTCATTCTCGCCGCCAGGCCACGTCCTGCACGTCCTGATTCGGGCACAGCAGAGGGGAGAAGCTTACGCAGCCTTCGCTGGCCACCGCAGGAGCTGGATGCATGTGCTGGATGATGGAGCAGGTGACGGCTATTTCTATGATCCCGAGCGCCAGGAGACCGAGGGCGCATTCTTCTACCATATGGCGGAGGGGAGCTATTTCATATGGTTCCCTTCCTTTCGGAACTTTCTTTCAGGCGTTATCGAGTGTTACGAAACCCGGTGCTTTAAACTCTCCGCGGACGGAAAGAGTCTGGACGAGGACGCCCAGGGGTCAGAGAAAATATGGCATCGATTAGCGAAGTTCAGCGAATAAGCTGTGGGATCGCCCAGCGAGCGTTCTGCACTGGACGCCCGAACGGCACTGTTTCCATTTGAGGTCACACCGACCGGGCGCAGTGAGAGTGATTGCGATTCTAACGCGCAGGTGCCAAACAAACCGACATCAGTACTGTGGGTAACTACCGATCCCTCTTGATTTCCGCCCTGGTTCATCGGGTTGGCGCCAAGCAGCACCAACCCGATGAACCAGGAATACTTGTTACTTTGGGTTCTTTTTACCAACAGTACTGATCTAAAGTGTCACGGCACGATCTGGGGATCCGGTTCTCAGCAATAAAGTCGGGCCTTGGATTCCTCTTACTTCGGAAATTCCACCTGAGACTTTCAACCTTTCTGCCACCTGGCCCCCCAGCGCCTGCGGTCAGCAATCATAATTACAGTTGACATATTCCGGTCCAAACTTACGCTCATCCCCATGGACTCATCACGGTTTGGAGTGAGTTGGCCGCTGGCAGTAGCGCAGTTGCTTCTCTTGTTGCTCAGCGTCGCTGCGGTCATCCTCGCGATTCGAGCCACCATCGTTTCAGCGCGCACGTTCCGCGGCGTGCTTGCGCCACTTTGGATTTTGCTCTGCTGGCTTTTGCCATTCATCGGCCCGCTTGCGGCTTTGGTCGCGGCACGGAGAGTGGTTCATTCGGAGGGTCGCCATGTCGCCTAACCCGCTCCCCCCATCCAACAGCCGCTGCTCTTCCGTTTTCTTAGGTTGGGAGAAATTCGGTGTCCCTTGGCTTCATTCGGCCGATGTGGCTTAGGGAGGTCGTTGGGCCACCGGTGACGTGATATGAAGACTCGCGTATGTTTCATTGTGTCGCTCGCCTTGGCGCTAATTGCAGTTGGTCTGCATGTCGCGGCGCTCTCGCAGTATGGTCACGCGGCACATTCTATCGCCCGCGCCGTTACCCAGCCAGAGAGCGAAGAGAGTGAGCGGGCCGTTGCCAGGCAGACCGCGCTAGTGTATCGAGAGCGAGGTTCTGTTATCGCCATCACGGGTTTCGGAGTTGCTCTTGCTAGCTTAACGCTGGTTGTTTTGTCAGCGCGGAGGCATGAGCCAGCGTGGCGTTCGGTTACAGTCGCCTTTCTGTTTTTTTACTTGTTGTTACAGTTTGCTCACACATGAAGACGAGGCCCAACAAGGCTGCTGGAGTGGACACCCCGATTGCGGGTCTGCCCGCGGTTCTGCGTTCCGGTCGGCGCGCCACTGAGCAGCGTTGTTAGGCCAGTTGACGCCATGATTCCGCCCGTTTCGACTCGCCCGGCACTTCCGTTTCTACGAGGCGTTCAAGGAGTTCAAGCATGGCAAGCCCGAGGTCGTTGCGAAGATGGAAAGAGACCTTTATGACATGGTTGATGAGATTACTAGCACGCGAGCAGCCCAACTTTGCTACAGGCAACGTTAGGCCGGTGATGCTACTATAGGTGTTATGGAAAACGAGTTCATGAAGCGTGGTTACCTGCTGCCCAAGGGCTGCAAGGACCTGATCGACGCTCTGAAGTCGAAGCAGCCGAAGCTAGCAACAGCGGGGCCTGCAATACCGGAACCGCTTCCACCGGCAACCGGCGAAATGACCGTCCCAGCATCTATGACGGTCAGGGAGTTGGCCGACGCTTTGACTCGGAAGCCATTCCAGATCATTGCCGACTTGATGGAGATTGGTGTTTTCGCTGGCGTTAATCAGCAGCTTGATTTCGATACCGTTTCCAGAGTCATTCGAAAGTATGGATTTAAGGCTAAGAGGGCGGCCTAACCTGGCTCATGCACTGGACGGCGAGGTTCCGCTTCTGTTCCACTTTCAGCATCGTTCGACGGAAGTACATAATCAGGTCAACGAGCCATGGCAGCCGACGCCGGGGCGCCGTCACGTTTGTTTTTCGTGGCGCTTGGCTCAGCCCGGCTGCACTTTGCGTTCCGCTTAGTCCAAGCGGCCACGATTGCTCGTGAGGAATGGGCCATTGAACAGTCCAATGTAACATGGAAAACACCTTGTATGCTGATTGGATAAAACCGCTGGGAGAAGAGTATCCCGCAGCTATTGCCATCGGGCGCACTCGGATTCCGCTGGCATACGAGAGCCGGTTTACACGCCACTACCTTGAAACAAAGCCTGATGTGCAAAGCCATATTGGCATTTCCCGTTTTCTGGACGGGACCGCATCGATAACACTGCAGCAACTAAAAGCAGAATGGTCCACCTGGAGTGACGCCGACCGCGCGGACTTCTGCGCTTCCATGCATGCTCTTCAAAACATTGCCCAGGAGGCTTTTGCTGAAATCGTCCGTTTCCTTCTCAACAACGCAGACGTCAATAAACTCGGCCAGGTTGTGCTGGGGCTGCCGCGGTGGCAAACGTTCCCGCCGGACGAGACCTTGCGCCTCCTGATCGGAGTGCTGCAACGCTCAAGCCCGGGAAAGGCGAGAGGGGTGATCAGAGCTATCGCTCTGACAAAACATCCGGAGGCTGAGGCGACAATACGCCAACACCTTGCAGGCATCGTTGCAGACCCCGTTACCTGGGTGGATGCGGATTTCTTCAACAACAAAGCGCTGGACCTTGCCTACTGTGTTCTGGGCCTGTTGAAACTCGGTGCGCCGCCAAACGACTTCGTTGAAATCGTGCGGCGCCTTACAGAGCATGCATGCGAAAGGAATCGGGAATGGTGCCGGAGCAACCTAGCGAAACATTACCGCTGGATTGGAGGGACGAGTCGTCAGATTCAGGCGTAACAACGTGGATGCACCGAACGCCAACAACTCACTTCAGAGGATGCCGCGATGACGATCCTGTTTCATTCTCGGCGCGATTGCCGAGGCACCTCTGAGTTCAGTCGTTCGGTGGGGGATGCGATATGGAAGTGGGTCTGATCATCGTCTAAGGTCTTGAGCTTGCCGCTGTTTACCTGATCTGGCGACTGTGGCGGTGCCACCATAGGAGGTCGTTGACCTTTCGCATCTGTTGGTCGCTGCTTTTGCTCGTCCCGGTGCTTGGGATTATATTTTATGGGCTTGCTGTGAACGAGCCTTCGGATAAGCCTGGGTGGGGTAGCGAGAACAATCAGGGCTGGGGAGATCCATGAGAGCCACAACGAACAAACCGCCTGCACCGAACCGCCGCCCATGCTTTCCGCTCGGCAGTCCGCGGGCATTTATATATCGTGTTTGCGCTCCACCTGTCACCCCTGCGACGGTTGTTTGATCCCGCAAGCAAACCAGCAGAGCTATGACACGCCTCCCGCAAATCCTCTTGATCGTAACCTTCATTGGCTTTTCGTGGCTTGCGATGCAGGTTGTGCATGAAGCAGGTCACGTCTTGGTTGCGCGCCTGACGGGTGCTGAAGTAACGAAGGTCGCACTCCATCCCCTAATCATGTCGCGAACAGACGTGGCGGAGAATCCGTATCCTATGGCTGTGGTTTGGGGCGGCCCCCTTTTCGGTTCGCTGTTTCCGCTTCTGCTATTCGCTTTAGCCGCTCTCTTCCGAGCGCCTGGCGTTTACTTGCTGCGGTTCTTTGCGGGTTTTTGCCTCATCGCCAACGGCGTCTACATCGGCGTGGGACACTTCCTTGCCGAAGGGGCCGACCCTTGGGTAATGATGGAGCACGGGTCTCCCCGCTGGGTGCTCGTCTTGTTCGGTGCTGCAGCATTTCCACTTGGGTTGTATCTGTGGCATCGGCAGGGGCCGCATTTCGGGCTTGGCAATGCGGAAGGGAAGGTCGACCCTCGGGCCGCATTTATATCGGCGGGTTTGTTCGTGGCCCTTACCGGAGCTGAGGTAGTGCGCAATGTGCGTTAAGACATCGAACACCAGGACAGCCCAACAATCCGCGTCACCCCACGCCGGTCAAGCGGCAGGTTTCATTCCTGAGTCCCAGGCCCGGAGCGGCTGCGTTGGTCGTTGGGCATCAGCGTAGTTATGAAATGGCGGCGTTATACAGTCATAGCGTTTGGGGCCCTTGTTTTAATCGCGGGCTGCGTTTGGCTCATGAGAGATCAGCCCCGCACGCAGTCTGGAGTAGCGCTTGCCTCTGTCACCCACGCAACGAACGGCTCCCCCGGACAGGTAACCTTTCGCATCTACAACGACTCGTCCCGGGCCATATTCCTCAGTTGGATGGTCGTGGAGGCAAAGACAGCCTCCGGCTGGAAAGTCCTGGATAAACGGGAACCGAAGGACCCCAGGGTTGTTGACGGCGGCAAATCAATGGACTTAGCGGTCCCGGTGCCCGTCGAGGCTGCCCGCTGGAGGCTTACGATTATCTACGGCACGGAGAACCGGGGGCCGATGCTTCTGTTGACGAAAGCAGAGCTTGGCGTAAGGAATCGTAGTGTGTCGGGCTTGGGCTCTGTTGGCGTCTTTACGGGATAGAAATCGGTCGTCGCAGACGTGTCACAGTGATGAGTCATGCCAAAGTATTGCGCTGCACTGGTCTCGACGATGTGCATCAGTTTACATTTTGGACGTTTTTCTGGCTAGGCCGCGCTGCGCGCCATGAGCACTATTCCCCCAGATATTTACGAGCACGTTGGCGAATTGGCGGCGGATATTACCAACGCGACGCTGGCTGATGACCACGCGCTTGCAGAGTCGTTGTATCAGCGTCTTCACCTTTACCACGAGGAGCAATTTGCGGCTGGTCGCAGCCATCCATTCATTATTGAGACACTGGCCGATTACACTGATGAGCCGGCCCAGGCACTTCGCTACTATGAGCAGGCACTTGCGATGTCACGGAACATGACCAGTGACGAGCCGACGCACACGATTTTGATTGGCATCGGAGAGAAGTTGATTGAGTTGGGGCGGCGCGAGCAGGCTGAGGCATTCATTCGCGATGGACGCGCGGAGGCTCTTCGTCGAGGTGACACAGATTGGATTCAGAATGCAGATAGATTATTACACAAAAGTGCGGCCTAACCGGAACGCGACAGGGCGTCGTGGTTGCAATCGTTTCGTCCCCTTCGTCTTTTAGACTTTCGAATTTCAACAATCTTGATTACAGTTGACATACTCGCATTCAAACTTACCCTTATCTCCATGAGCTCACCCCGGCCGCCTGGTTTGTTTTTCTTCAAAGCAGCCTTGTCCCATTTGTGCTGTTCGCCAACACCAACACCCACCCCATGAGCACGTGGAAAGGTAAAGCGCTGGAATACTTACCCCGCCTGAAGGAGCAAATCCTCGCTCTTAAGGACCGACAAAGCCTCTGGCGGGAGGTGGAGCGCGAATTTCACGCGGCTGTTCAGCGCGATGATCGAGCCGGTGTCGCAGGCTGCCTCAGGTATGCAGCCTGGACGTTGCACCCAACTCCGCAGGCCAGGACGGTAGCGGACGTGAGTGAGGCGGCTGCGCGGTTTCTGTACGAACAGGCCGACGAACTCCACCGGTGGATAGACCGCTACGATTTCATGGTCGCCCAGAAGGGCCTGAGGTTCCATTTGGGAGATCAGAAGTACTCGGAGTTTGAGGCTCGTTTTCTCGCGAAGACGGCACGTTATCCGAGCCGGGTAAGGGCGAACTGCTGAAGTGGACGCGCCGATTGCGCCCGAGTTTAAATTCGGATATCACTGCTGACGTGCCACTAAGTGTCACGTACGGGCTCAAAGCATGCGCGCTGACATCCCAGGCAACGGTCCAGTCGAATTCGAAGGTCATGTGCTCCCGGAAGGAGCTAAGCACTTCGAGGCGTTGCCCTTTTACAAGGAGCTTCCGTCAGATGTCCAGCGGTGGGTTCTCGATCTGCGCTACGCCTGGGCACGCCTGAGATCTGCCCCGAGCGGACTGATCCTGCGAGCTTGCGATGAGCTCGAGACGCGCATCTACAAGGAGACTGAACGTATCGGAAATTACCTTATGAAGCTCTACCCGGATGAGAATTCAAACGAAATCTGTGCAGAATACCTTTCGGCGATCGTGAAAATGAGGGAATGTGCAGAGCAAGCGGATATTTGTACATGGACTATGCGCTCTCAACCGGGAGAGGTTGCCCACTTTCTGGGTGTGACGATGCGCATCACCCGGAGCATGGTCGCTACCCAGAACGCAAAGCGGGCTCCCGATCAACAGATTTCGATGCCTGTGGTTTTGGATTTTATTGAATCGAGGCCGGAGCAAGAACAGATCGCATTCATAAACGCGGTTGTTGACAGCTTGAGCGATGACCCAACCGAACCCGATGCTCCACCGAATGGCGGCCCGGCGAAGTGGTTTGGAGATTTGGAGGTCGGTGGCGGACAGCCATCGTAAGCATCGGGCTACACTGGAATAGGGGACCAGTCCCGTTTGCATCTTTGGCCGCAGTATCGTTCGCGACGACTACAGTGGTGGCGACTACAAACCCGATAGAAAAGTGGAATTGCGTCTCATGTTCGGTTGCCCTAGGCTAACAACAGTCCATTGTCACATGAACAACTCGGGCATCATTATTTGCGGTGTTCTTGTTCAAATCCGAACGAATGGTGCTTTGAACAATTGTTGAACCACGATGAAGACGACCACTCTGGCGGCGACTGTCGGTGTGTTATTGACCTTTGCCAATCCACACGCTCTATCCGGTGCTGAGCAAAACCTCGACGGATTACGCCATCAACTGGAGTCGCCAGTGTACGAGACCCGTGTGGCTGCAGTTACGGAACTCCTCCAGATGGGACAGAAAAAGCCACTGAGCAAGGAGGAGGTTGACTTGCTTTTGCCGCCTCTCAAAAACGACGAGTGGAGGATAAAGGTCAGGGTCCTGCTTGTCCTGCCCCTTTCTGCTAATCCTGACTGGGTACTTCAACCTCTCATTTCGGCACTTCAAGACAGAGAGGATGAGAGCAGTGGGGGTGGCAACGTGCCATCCGGCGCTTGCAAAGCCTTGACGAAATTGGGCGACAGCAGGGGACTAAAACCCTGCGAAGATTGGTTGAAATTCTTGGAATCCAATCCAAAGGCCTACGGAGACCTGCACGCCTCTCTCGTCAAGAAGGCCCGCCAGTATGTTCGCGAACTGCGACAGGAACTGGAGAAGAAAGGCTCCAAACAGACCACCGGGCAGGGAAAGTGAACATCGTTAGAGAGTTGTGGCATCACCTTTTGGTTAACAAGCGCAACATTTCCACAGACAATGAAACCTCATGAGATCCTCAAGCTGGGAGTTCGCCTCCTTGGACTGGTTTTTCTGTACCAAGGACTGGCGATTCTGCCCGCAAGCGTTGTCCAGTGCTTTTTCTCTGTTGTCGGTCTGAACATAGAGAGCACATTGACCACCCTTCTACAGGCAGGGTGGCCATTGCTGCTCGCCTACTGGCTGCTTCGTGGAGCACCGCTCCTCATGCGCATCGCATATCCCGTCCCCGACAGCACCAGCAAGCAAGACGTAGATGTCACAGAGGCTCCCGGGCGTGAGGCTAGCAGCTAACGAAGCGTGGGAGGCCGTCACATTGTTTTTCGTTGCGCTTGACCCGGCGCGGCTGCACTTTCCGTTTGACCCGATGAAACGCGTATCCTCATTTCTAACGTTGCGTGTGGTTCGGGTGCTTGGATGTGTCACAAACGCGCCGCCAGTGATGCGCCAGGCGTTGGGCGGAATGAGCACGCGTATGCCCTGGTATAACTTAACAGCGAATCCGAAGGTAGTGCATGGCTGTCCGGATCGACGGAATCACAGGTTACGTCCGGACTGCCGAACCTGGCGTCGCTACACATATGCCATGAACGAAAACCATTCGATGTCCGCAATCGCAGAGTTCCCGCTGATCTGGCGCTGGACGAGCGCCGCTCATGCTTTGTTCTCTGAATCTGAGCTGGCGGGCTTGCGTCCGTGTTCGCGGACAGAGGCAGCATGCATTCACGACGACTCTCGCTCTTTTGACCTGCGCGACGGCCTCGACAAGCGACACTTCAGCAGCGTGCGCGTGCAGTCCGCCAACATTTCGATTCTCGACGGCTGTTCTTGGCTTCGCGCGCACGCTCCGAACCTAGCCGAGCAGGTCACGGTATCATGGGATCGCGATACGGCGCTTCGCACGGGTTGGGAGTTCTTCACTGCTCACTGGAAGGAGTTTTGTTACCCACTTTCGGACGATGTTCTTGTGCTTCCCGACAGCGGTGGATGGGTTCTGCGTTATCACCATGAGGAGATTTTTTACTTTGGCAACCGTAACGCCTGAACCTGAAGCTTCAGCGAACCCACCGGAGGCGGCTCGCTGAACTTCCCGTTCGCTTACGTTCGCAGCTCACTCGTTATGAATCGAAGGACAATGATAACTTTGCTGATTGCAGCACTAGCCCTCACTCAGACTACTGCTGCCCCCAAGGATGAAGGTCTGATCACGTTTGCACCCGGAAGAGGACAGACGGAAGCGGAACTACGTGCCGCTTGGATCAAGATCCCAAAAGACACTCGCAAGCAGATCGAATCACATTTGGTGGCTGGATTGGGTTTATCATCGACTGGGAGTCGACGCATTCGAATCATACACATCACATGAAACCAAAAGAAAAAAGGAAAGCTGTTATCGGCATTCCGATTGGCTTGGTGCTTTTCGGAGCAGGGCTGTTTCTCTCCATCCGAGACATCATCCCCATTCCACTTCGCCTTCTCATGACGTTGGGTGGCATTGGCATTTACATATGGGGTTGCCTAGCACTCGCCAAAGCAAAAGGCTACAGCAGCGCGATTGTGCTGACGGTCGTATTGGGAGTCCTATTTCCGGCAGTAGTGCTTCTCGCGCTTAACGACAAAAACAAAAACTATGAGAGACGCCGTTGAGTTGAGAGTAACTGTGCTGCCGAACGAAGCGGCTGCACACAGAATACCTTGCGAAAAATGAAGGCATCTGAATTCTGGAAGCTAATTGAGAAAAGCAAACGCGGCGTTGAGTCGCCTGATGAGCAGGCTGAGAAGCTCGAGGGGCTTCTGGCCAATCTCTCACCGGAGGAAATCCTGTCCTTCGACAGAATCTTCAACGAGTACCGGCACGCCGCTTACCGCTGGGATCTTTGGGGTGTCGCCTACCTCTTGTGCGGGGGGTGTGGTGATGATTCCTTTGACTATTTTCGGGCTTGGCTGATCGGGCGCGGTCAGAAGTATTATGAGGAGGCCATCAGCAATCCGGAGTCTGTCGCAAGGAAAGTCACTGAAGACGACTACCCGGAAGCTGAGTTTCTCCTCTATGCTGCTTCCAAAGCGTACGAGAAACAAACCGGCGGAGATATGCCCCTTGTGCCTTTAAAACATCCGAAGGAACCGGTTGGCAAGAAGTGGACAGAGGAAGAACTACCGGGTCTATTTCCCATAGCTCACAAGAAGGAGGGCATCTGTGGTTAGCACCTGCAAAAAGGCCGAACCTGCGGCCTGCAGCCGACGCCGCGATGGCGCTCTGTTTACATGCTGGGCGCCAGCGTCGCGTCGCGAATCAGCGCGGGCGTTAGGCCAGAGTAGCATATGGTAGAAGACCGGTCCTCGATTCTGACACAGGCACTGCGGGTGAGCGCCCGCGAAGTGCGATGGCATTTCACCGCTGACTATTACGATGGACCGATTTCGGGTCTTGCCTTCTTTAAGGAGCGCCTATACCGGTTTTGCTGTTTCCCAGAGGATATTCCGCAGCACCACGTTTATGTGCTTCACGAGCTTACGGCGGAGGAAATGGCCGAAGAATTGCGCCTGAAGGCGGAATTCGAGGAACTAGTTGGCACCCACTGGTCCTACGATAAGGACGGAAAGCCTCTGCCGAAGGTCTTACGTTCACAGGAATCATGGAAGCAATTTTATGGTGAAGAGAAGTTTGGCCACAGACCCGATCCACGGGAGCGGCCCGTGGTCGCCTGGTTTGATGTTACTGAGCCAGGAGACATTCCGGCCTAACCCGGCTGCGGCAGTGGACGCGCCGATTGCGCCTGTGTCTGCACAATCCTTGACGTATGCTGGTGGTTCACGTGGGAGCAAACTTTCGAGCCCTCCCCAATCCCAACGGGATTGCGCCCCAAAGCCCATGGTTGCGGCGCACTTAGCCGCTACCATGGGTTAGACCTCGAAGGATCTGCCCTTTTTTGTTCATTGGGTTTGGCGCGCAAGCTCGCCAAACCCAATGAACAAAAAAGGGGATATTTTAAATATCTTCTACCCAGGGTGGCGGCCTGACGGCCTTACCCTGGGCTACCTGCGTACCGTCCTTTCAGGACTCCTGGCAACTCGGATGAGCGTTCCACAGATGCAGACCGTTTATCAAAAAAGAATCGAAAGGAGCAGCCCCCTCTTGCCCCAGTATGTTCTTCTTCAGGTCAGGACGGCACGAGCACGATCATGAAACCTGCGGTTCTCGCTCAAACCTCACTTGCGCAATGCCACCGTAATAACGGTGCTGCTGTCTATGCTGAAAGTGTATGCTCGCCCATCAACAGGCGCTTGAAACACCTTTATCTCCCCCGGACCCTTAGCGTCATCGATCCTTACAGCGAGGCTGGCATTGCCATCGGGCAAGATCGTCGGCGTTACGACGCACGCTCGTCCATCGGCTAACGTGCGACTAGTCGGCTTCTTACTTGAAGAAAGATCAATAACCCCTAAATCGCTCCTTTTGGGAACACTTGTTGTGTGCTTAGGACCGCCAGTAAATTCCACGGTAATGGTAGTGCTTTCGTCGAATGCGTACGTGAAGGTTCCAATGTCCGCTGGCACATCGGAAACCAATGTCCTCTGAGTTTTGCTTGAACCAGTGGTCTCGTCGGTGGCTGTCGTGAGCCGGACCTTGCCGTCAGGCAGAATGGTCGCGCTAACGGTGCAAACCCGGCCATCGGCTAAGGTATGGACACTCGGCTTCCCACTCGAAACATCAATAACTCCCAGATTGTTGTCCCCTGGGAAACTGACTGTCTGTGGGTGCTTAGAACAACCGGCGAATGCCAGTGTGAAGGATGCAAGAATGACGAGTAGTGTGCGAAATTTCACTTTCCCGACTTAAACAATCGTCTCGCGAGAAAGTTGCGGGGTCGTGGCGCCTGGCGCTGCAAATACCAATTGCGAACCACATTCGTCAAATTTCTGCCACTTGCCGAGATTCCGATTCGATCTATGATTGTCGCATGCTAAACCAGCCTTTGCTGAAAAGTACCATCCTCCTCACGGTTGCCCTGCCCTTCATGGCTGCCGGGCAGCAATCGGGTCGTCCTATGAGTGGTGCCGCATGGGATTATGATGCCTCCGTTTCCTACACGGCGGACTCGGATCTGAAGTATCGAGGACAGAACCAGGGTGAGTTTAGCACCACATTGACACGAGCCCGGCTCAGTAGAACCTTCAGCACCGGGGAAGATCTGACCTGGAGCGTTGGCCCGCATTTTGAGTATGGAAATTTTGATGCACCGGCTGCGGCTCCCATTCCAACTGATGTTTATGCAACAGCGATCGCCGTTTCCAGCACGTGGCGGATGAATGAACGATGGGCATTCACGTTCAATATTCGCCCAGGCCTGTATTCCGATATGCAGGATATCACCTGGGATGATTTCAATGCACCGGCTTTGCTGATAGCCGGCTATCGGGTCAATCCCGACCTGCTGGTGGCCTTGGGACTGAACCTCAACTTCCGCAGCGACATTGCCACGATCGGAGGTCCCGGTGTCTGGTGGCGGTTTGCAGATAACTGGACTTTGAATCTCTTCTTGCCGAAACCGACCTTGGAGTATGCACTAGCAAAGAACTGGGAAATCTATGGCGGTGGTGAGTGGAGGAGCGGTGCTTATCGTGTGTCGGAGGATTTTGGCACCGAACATGGAGAACCGGGATTAGACGACAATGACTTCAGCTATCGCGAACTCCGTGGGCTTGGTGGGATTGCCTTTCGACCTTGCCGGAGCTTTCGCCTGGCCATCGAAGGTGGATACGCGTTCCAGCGAAAAGCCGAATTCCGCCAAGCCGATGCCACACTGAAAGGTGATGGATCGCCGTTCATTCAGATCCTGGCCGCCGGCCAGTTCTGAGACCGGGGACAGCCATCAGCAGCCGACATGGGGCTAGTTAACTCTTGGCTTCTTTCGCAGAACCGCACCGCCATCGCTATGGGCGGCAAGACCATCGCGGCGAGGAGCAGAAAAGAGACTTCTCTCTGCCACCACTTGGGAGGTTTTCAAACGGACTGAGCAGCACGAGTGAGGTGTTGAACTTGGGATTATGACTACTTGCTGCCAGGTTTGACGACGGGAATAGCCGCGAGATCGGGCGGCAGCTTGTCGGCTTCAAACGTCTCGACCTCAAGCTTGATCAAACTAAACACAGGCAGTTTGAAATCCACCTGACCGCCCGAGCGATCCACTGCCATTGCGACCCCGACGACATTTGCCTGATGGGACCTTGCGATATCCAGTGTTTCCTGAACACGACCGCCTTTGGTGATGACGTCTTCGACGATCAGCACGGGTTCACCGGGCTGAATTTTAAACCCGCGGCGCATCACCAACTTGCCCTCTTCCTTTTCAACGAAGATGAATCGAACACCCAACTGCCGGGCGACTTCCTGTCCCAGGACGAGCCCGCCCATCGCAGGGGAGACGACGGTCTTTACGCCAAGATGTCTGACTTTGCTGGCGAGCTCCCCGCCGAGCCGTTCCACGTCCGGCATATGCTGAAGCGCGAGTGCGCATTGAAAATATTGGCGGCTGTGCAAACCGCTGCGGAGCACAAAATGCCCTTCAAGCAATGCGCCCGTTTTACGAAAAACCTGCAGAACTTCCGCCTGAGTCATGATGTGAGTCTAGAAAGAGGCGCGAGCGGAAGCAATGAGTCAGTGAGGGAACTGAGGTCGCCGCCCGACCTGAAGGTTGGCGGTGGAGTAGTGGTTGTTTCAAACCCCCGGAAGAAGGTTACTGAAAGAGGCGGCGGGACGGCGGCGAGGACGCCGCTCCCTATGATCCATCAGCAGTTTTTTGTAGTCTCTAAACCCTTGCCTCCCATTTCCTCAGGGCTACACTCGGACTTGAGGACAACATGGCTTACAAAAATGGAGCCGATACTTGCCTGGCGCATGTTGTTCCACCGTGGGAGGGCCTACCCACTCGTCGTAGCGCGGGCGTCCTCGCCGGCGAGTTAAAGCACCGTCCCGGTGCGTGTCCCATCGCCAACCCGAACCCCACAATCCCATGAACGCTGATAAGCGTCATCTGATCTCGGGTTTTCATTTCAGGGGCGTGCTTCCTCACCTCAAGCGAGAGGGTGGCACTTACTTTGTAACGTTCAGGCAGGATGGAACGCTTCCTCGCGATGTGCTTGCCAGATTCAGACAAGAGCGTGAGGCTATCATCCAGCATGCGATTGCTGCGAAACGCCCCCTTACCTGGCACGAACAGCAGGAGCTTTTTCATTGGTACTCAAGCAGAGTGGACAAGTTCCTCGATGCCGGGCATGGTGGCTGCCACCTTCGAGACCCTGAACTTGCAGGTGTCGTGGTACAAGCCATCCGCTTTTTCGAGGGCACCCGATACGAGTTACACGCCTGGGTTGTGATGCCCCATCATGTCCACGCGGTTGTTTGGCCCTTGCCAGGCTTTAGCCTGAGCGAGATTCTCCATAGTTGGAAGTCCTTCACGTCTCATGAAATCAACGACCGCATAGCTGCAAAAGTAGTCCCATTTTGGCAGGGCGAGTCCTATAGTCATTTGATCCGCGACGATGACGATCTTCATCGGACCTGTCATTACACCATAATGAATCCGGTCAACGCAGGGCTCTGCACCCGACCTGAAGATTGGCAGTGGAGTAGTGCTTGTTTAACATCCCCGGAATAAGGTTACTGAAAGGGGCGGCGGGACGCCACCCGTACTCGCAGGCGAGGACGCCTGACGCTACACCGGAACCTGCAACACCAAATCGGCATGCGAATGGATCTTTACTGGTGTTCGATGCAATCCCGCCAGGGCTAACAGGACCGACTCCTCTGTTCTCTCGATTTCCCTCCTGTTCAGGTTCCCACGGCTCCGTGTAATTCGAATCCGGAGAAAGGGGCGGCGGGACGCCGCCCGTACTCGCAGGCGAGGACGCCTGACGCTACAACGGACCGGGTGTCAGACGGGAGGTGATTCTTCAGTGTTGCAGGCTCCGTGACGGACCCCGCAAAGTGGCAGATCCGTCCTCGTCGGCGAGGACACCTGGCGCTACAACGGGTTTACAGGAGGGCGTAACCCTGATAGAAATTGGCTGACATGAAAAACATTCGTTCATTGGCTCCGGCGTGCCTCATGCTCTTGGCCGTCTTGCTGGGCGCCGGCTGCCGCACGGTCCCGGTCCCGAACAGCCTCGCTGATCACAACTCCTCCCGATGGGAGAAGGATATTGCGGCGTTTGAAGCCTCGGATCGGACGAATCCCCCACCGCAAGGGTGCATCCTGTTTGTGGGGAGTTCCAGCATCCGCCTGTGGCGCACACTCGCGCAGGATTACCCTGATCTGCCGGTCGTGAACCGTGGCTTTGGCGGGTCGCAGATAGCTGATTCCTATTATTTGGCTGACCGCATTATTCTGCCGTACCGGCCCAAGCAGGTCATCATCTACGCGGGCACAAATGATCTGAACGCCAAAAAGAAGCCTGACCTGGTATTTGGAGATTTTGTGGCCCTGGTTGAGCGCCTCCGGAGGGATTTGCCAAAGGCACGGATTGGTTTCATTGCTGCGGCACCAACTCATGCCAGGTGGAACCAGATCGAGCAGTTCAAGGAGTTCAATGCCCTGGTGAAAGCATACTGCCAGCGCCATAAAGTGGATTTCATCGATGTCTATCCTTTGATGCTTGGCGCCGATGGGAAGCCCAAGAATGACATTTTCGTGAAAGACGGCCTGCACTTGAACGCAAATGGCTATGCGATCTGGCGTGAAGCGGTCGCGCCGTACCTGGTCAGAAAATAAACGGTGCATTTTAGTCAAACCGCGCGCGCATTGGGCCTGAATTGGGCTGGATCGGCTCCATG
Organism: uncultured Verrucomicrobiota bacterium; assembly: GCA_942493075.1. GTDB lineage: Bacteria > Verrucomicrobiota > Verrucomicrobiia > Limisphaerales > UBA8199 > JBBQYD01. The sequence continues at coordinate 4,442,921 of OW818681.1, forward strand.
TTCTCTGGGGTAAAAGCGAATGGGTTTACACCCGTATCCAGCCTTGTTAAGAATTGGCGAAGATGAAAAGCATCCGTTTCTTGGCTCCAGCATGCCTAATACTCCTGGTGGTTCTCCTTGGCGCCGGCTGCCGCACGATCCCCAACAGCCTCGCCCAGCATGACTCGAGCAAATGGGAAAAGAGCATCACAGCGTTTGAGGCTTCGGATCACACCAATCCGCCGCCGGAAGGCTGTATTGTGTTTGTAGGCAGTTCCAGCATTCGTCGTTGGTTCACGCTTTCACAGGATTACCCCGGCCTGCCTGTGGTCAACCGTGGCTTTGGCGGCTCACAGCTTGCAGATTCCTGGAACTATGCAGACCGCATCATTCTCCCCTATCGCCCCAAGCAGGTGATCATCTATGCCGGGGGCAATGATCTGAATGCAGGTAAAGAAACAGAGCTGGTCTTTGGTGACTTTGTGGCTTTGGTAAAGCGAATCCGGGAGGGCTCTCCCGAAGCCCGAATCGGCGTCATCTCATTGGCGCCTACACACGCGCGGTGGCATTTGATTGAGCAGTTCAAGGAGTTCAATACCCTGGTGAAAGCATACTGCCAGCGCCATAAAGTGGATTTCATCGATGTCTATCCTTTGATGCTTGGCGCCGATGGGAAGCCCAAGAATGACATTTTCGTGAAAGATGGCCTGCACTTGAACGCGAATGGATATGCGATTTGGCGCGAGGCAGTCGCACCGTATCTAGTCAGGAACTGAGGTCCCCCATCTGACCCCATCTGATTTCTGATTTTGCGTTTGGCTTGCCAACGAGGGTTTTCAATGATACTCCCTTGGTTTGGAATTGGGTTTGGAACAAGTGAGTGGGCCAATGACAGAGACCAAGATGCCGAGTCCGGCGAAATCTCCCCCCCCGTTAATCTACGTGGTGGACGATGAGCCCATGCTCTTGGAGCTCACTGCCGCAATCCTGGAACCTCAAGGCTACAGGGTGCTGTGCTTCTCCGACGCCGTGAGTGCCCTTTATCATTTCTCAGAAGCCAACCCGAAGCCGGATCTGGTGATCACAGACTATGCGATGCCTGGCATGAACGGGCAGGAACTGATCAGCGGATGCCGCACGGCCAATCCGGAACAAAGGATTCTCCTGGTCAGCGGAACGGTGGATGAAAGCATTTTTGCAAGTCAACCGGTGCAGCCCGATCTATTCCTGGCGAAACCCTACCGTCAGGATCAACTGACCGCGGCGGTTTCTCGTTTCGCGCCGCGGCCCAGGGTAAGTGCCTGATTCCGACCTCCGGTCAATGCCGGAAGTGGCGGATACCCGTGAAGGCCATAGCCATGTTCCGAGCATCAGCGGCAGCGATCACTTCTCCATCACGAACTGATCCCCCCGGCTGAATCGCAGCAGTAGCTCCGGCTTCCGCAGCGGCGATCAACCCATCCGGAAACGGGAAATACGCGTCACTGCAAACAACACTGTCTTTCAAAGAAAGCTTCGCCTCTCCAGCCTTCCAGACGGCAATGCGGCTTGAATCAACCCGGCTCATCTGCCCTGCCCCGACCCCGATGGTGCGATCCTGACCGACATACACGATAGCGTTTGATTTGACGTGTTTCACCAAGCGCCATCCGAATAGCATCGCGTCCAGCTCAGCCTTGGCAGGCTGACGTTTCGTTACGATTCTCAGATCAGCGGCAGTGACTCGCCGGACATCCCTCTCTTGAACGAGGCAAGACCCGGCACCGACACTCCGGAAATCCACAGCACCCGGCTCAACAGGCGACTTGAGCATGCGTAACAGGCGCAGGTTCTTCTTCTTTTGCAATATTTCCAGAGCTTCTGGCGAGAATTCGGGCGCAACGATTACCTCGCTAAAAATTTCGGATATGGCGGCAGCGGTTTCACCATCGAGCGGCTGGTTAACCGCAATAATCCCCCCGTATGGGGCCTGACGGTCTGTCGCAAAGGCCTTCTGCCAAGCCTCAGCCAAGGTCTGCCCCTGCCCCGCACCGCACGGATTCGTGTGCTTCAGAATCGCGAGTGTTGGTGCTTCCCCTTCGAATTCCGCGATGAGGCTTGCGGCAGCGGTCAGATCCAAAATGTTGTTATAGGAGAGCTCTTTGCCGTGGAGTTGCTGGAAGAACTCCTGAAATCTGCCATAGAGGGCGGCTCCTTGATGAGGATTCTCACCGTAGCGCAACGGTTGAGCCAAGGGCGCGCTTATCGCAAAAGAACTCGGGAGTTTGGCTTCGGGAGAAAAAGCTTTCTGCAAGTAAGCAGCAATGGCTGAATCATAAGCGGCGGTGCGCGCATAGACCTTGGCTGCGAGACGTTGACGGGTGGCCAAGGTTGTTGCTCCGTCCTTCTTAATCTCTTCAGCTACAACAGCATAGTCCGCAGGATCGACCACTACCGTCACGCTCTCGTGGTTTTTGGCAGCACTGCGCAACATCGAGGGCCCACCAATGTCGATGTTCTCGATTGCCTCATGCAAGGTAGCCCCAGGACGGGCCACAGTTTGCTCGAATGGGTAAAGGTTGACGACGACGAGGTCGATCGAAGGAATGTCATGCGCCTGAACGGCGGCTTCATGGGATGGATTGCCGCGAATATAGAGCAAACCACCGTGAACCCGGGGGTGCAAGGTCTTGACCCGGCCATCGAGCATTTCGGGGAAACCGGTATGGGCGCTGAGATCCTTTACCTGTAACCCCGCTTCCCTCAAGGCTTTAGCGGTGCCTCCGGTGGAGATCAGCTCCACGCCGGCGGCGGTGAGAGCTTGTGCCAGTTCGACCAAGCCGGTTTTATCGGAGACGGATAAGAGTGCGCGTTGAATGTTGCCCATGACGGGTGCGTACAATCGGGAAAGAGGTTTCCCGAGTCAAGCGCGGCATGAAAAATGTCCTTTGGTCCTTTGCCAACTGGAGATTGCCAACCGGGGAAAGGCAGGACACTCTTCCTGCTTTGTCTGGACCAGTCATGACGCACCGGAAACTTAAGATCGGGTATTTCACGTTGGAAGGGCTCAACTCCTTCGCCACGACTTATTACCTGTATTATTTTTATTTTTACATGCAGCAGGTGTTTGGGTTTGGCAATCGGGCCAACCTCACGCTCGCCGCGCTGAACGGGGCCATCTACGCGGTGGCATCGATTTATGCGGGGCGCTTCGCCCAGAAGCATGGCTATTTCCTGGCGTTGAAGGTGGGTTTCGCCGGAATGCTCTTTCCGCTGCTCCTTGGTTCGCTGGTCCACTTCCCACTCGGTCACATCGTGATCATGGGTTTCACCGTGTTCGGAATGTGCTTCACCTGGCCTACCCTTGAAGCACTGGTCAGCGAAGACGAAGACCACGCGGGCATCCAGCGCATGGTGGGCATCTACAATATCGTGTGGGCTGCCACGGGCGCCCTCGCCTACTTTGTGGGAGGCGCCATGCTGCAAAAGCTGGGCCTCAAGAGCCTGTTCGTGGTGCCTGTCTTGATTCAAGTCGTGCAACTGGGTCTCACGTTTTGGCTCGAAGCACAGGCGCGCATAGAACATCGGGAGAAACCATCCGTCAGTCTGGCTGAAGCAGCCGATGCTGAAATTGCCGCACAGCCCCTGGCTGTTCGCCAGCGGTTCCTCCGGATGGCGTGGCTGGCAAATCCTTTCGCCTACATTGCGATAAATACCACAGTGGCAGTGATTCCCAGCGTGGCCGCGAAATTCGGACTCTCAACTATGGTTGCGGGGTTCTGCTGTTCGATCTGGACCTTCTCGCGGCTCGCGGCTTTTATCGGGCTTTGGAACTGGAGCGGGTGGCATTTCCGGTTTAGTTGGTTGCTCTGGTCCTACGTGGGATTGATCGTTTCATTTGCGGCCATCCTCATGGTCCCGAATTTGGCGGTGCTCATCGGGGCGCAACTCGTGTTCGGCATGGCATTGGGCCTGATCTACTACTCGTCGTTGTTCTACTCAATGCACGGCAGCGAAACCAAAGGCGAACATGGTGGAATCCATGAAGCAGCCATCGGTGTTGGCAACTGCGCCGGGCCCGCCGTCGGAGCACTGTCCATTTATTTCCTGCCGCAGGTTGCAAACATCGGGGCGCTGGCTGTGAGCGGACTGCTCCTGGCAGGGCTCGGGGGCCTGTTGTTTCTGCGGAGCAAGCCTTAGGTGGAAGCGGTCGAGGCGGGCTCGGGATGTTCGCGCACGAAGATGCTGCGGATGACTTCTTCGATCGGCACTTCCTGTATGTCGATATCACTGACAGGCAGTTCATCCAGGAGGGCTTTGCAGATGGGAATCACTCGATCACGCCGGACGCGGAACTGAATGTTGCCCATATTCTGGCTGATCACCTCGCCGTATTTCGCCAGAGTCTCGGGAAGAATGTTGGCCGAGGGTTCGCACTGGATGGTTATTACCTTGGAATCTGCGAAGCGATCCACCACCTCGTTCAGGCTTCCATCAAAGAAAATGGCTCCATGGTCAATAATGATCACCCGGTCACAAAGCGCCTGAATATCAGCCATGTAATGGCTCGTCAGCAAAATCGTTGTCTTCCGCTTCTTGTTGTGCTCGCGGAGGAACTCACGGACGATCTGCTGAGAAACGACGTCCAGGCCAATGGTCGGTTCATCCAGGAAGAGCACCTTCGGGTCGTGGAGCAGGATCGCTATCAGCTCCATTTTGGTCCGTTCACCCAGGGAGAGCTCGCGCACACTCACGTTCAGTTTGTGGCGCACCTGCAGAAGCTCGCTCAACTCATCCACCTTGCGGTTCAGTTCAGGACGGGGAATGCCGTAGATCTCACCGTTTAGTTCAAAGGACTCGCGAGCGGGCAAGTCCCACCAGAGTTGGTTCTTTTGTCCGAGCAATAAAGCGAATTGGCGCCGATAGCCATCATGTCGCTCCCAGGGAACATACCCGAGTACCTGCGCCTTGCCTCCACTGGGATAGAGCAGGCCGGCAAGCATCTTCAGGGTAGTCGTCTTCCCAGCACCGTTGGGGCCTAGAAAGCCGACCAATTCACCGGGCTCGATCTTGAACGAAATCTCCTGCACCGCCATGATGTTCTCGTACTCACGGCGAAAGAGACCCCGCACAGCGCCGGAAAACCCGGGCTGTTTCTTGTATGTGCGAAAGGTCTTGGTTAGACCGCTGACTTCAATGGCAGGCATGATTAACCGCCCTGAAGATGGGAGAGGAGATGCCAGACGTCAAGCGAGGTGAACATGGGCAATAGGGGGTGAAAAAACAGGAAATGGGAGCCCCGGAAGGAAATGGACTCGACCGTTCCTTCGGAACTAGGTTAACATCGAACAATGTCACCCAATGTTGAAACACTTGGGCTATTCTCAACTGTCCCTCCGGGACACGATAGGCAGCCTTCTGTAGTTCCACTACTTCGGCCTAATCTCGCTGTTCGGTTTTTCACCCGTTTGACACCTACCCTCACGGCTGATAACTTGCCCGTTCTTTGGACGGCCAAATGGACTACAAAAACTCATTAAATCTGCCGCAGACCGGCTTTCCCATGAAAGCGGATCTCGTGGTTCGTGAACCAGAGCGGCTGAAAAAATGGCAGCAAGCGAAACTATACGAAAGCATCCAGGCCCGGCGGGCCGGTGCGCCTCTCTTCGTGCTGCATGATGGACCTCCCTTCGCCAACGGCGACGTGCACATCGGCACGGCGCTGAATAAGACGCTCAAGGACATCATCATCAAGTCCAAGACCCTTCGTGGCGCGCGCGCGCCTTACATCCCGGGTTGGGATTGTCACGGGTTGCCCATTGAGTTCAAAGTAACGCAGGACATGCGCAAAGCCGGCGACACCACGTCGGATGCAGCCGCAATCCGATCGGCTTGCGACGCCTATGCGCGGAAGTATATCGATATCCAGCGCGCCCAGTTTAAACGTCTCGGTGTGCTGGGAGATTGGGAGAATCCTTACCTGACTCTGAACAAGGAGTACGAAGCCGAGGAGCTGCGCCTGTTCGCAGGCATCGTGGAGCAAGGCTTTGTTTATCGTGGCAAGAAGCCCGTTTACTGGAGCATCCCCTGCCGGACAGCGCTAGCTGAGGCCGAAGTCGAATACAAAGACCACGTCAGCCAGGCTGTGTACGTCAAGTTCCCGTTAACCGGTTTTCCAAACACCTCGGTACTGATCTGGACGACCACGCCGTGGACTTTGCCTGCGAACCTGGCGATCGCTTTCAATTCACAGTTCAGCTATAGCGTCGTCCGCACGGGTGATGAGGCGTTTGTTGTCTCGACCATGCTGCTTTCGCAGGTGGCCGAAAAGTGCGGATGGGAGGGTTACCAGATCGAACGCAGCATTGATGGAGCGCACCTGGCGGGGCTAACCTTCCAACATCCTTTCTGCAATCGCACCGGGAAGTTCTACGCTGGCGATAGCTTTGTGGAAAACACCACCGGCACCGGGTTCGTGCACATCGCCCCGGGCCACGGTTTGGAGGATTATCAGCTTGGCCTGCGCAACGGGCTGCCGGTCTATTCACCTGTGGATGACGATGGAAAGCTCGCGCACACAGCCGATTTGCCAACTGAGGCGCAGATGCCCGCGGAGCTCGTGGGCAAGTCTATCCTCGCGCGCCAGGGCAAGAGCGAGGCGAACGAAGCGGTTCTTGAACTGCTGCGCTCACGCAACGCTCTCGTTTTTCAGGAAAACTACACCCACAGCTATCCCCACTGCTGGCGCAGCAAAACGCCGGTCATCTTCCGGGCCATGGATCAATGGTTCATTTCCGTGGACCACGCCAGCTTCCGCAAGCGCGCTCTGGAGGAAATCAATCACGTGAACTGGGTGCCGGATTGGGGCAAGAACCGCATCGAGGCAGCAGTAGCAGGCCGCCCTGATTGGTGCATCTCCCGTCAACGGACCTGGGGTGTGCCTATTCCGGCATTCTATGACGCCAATGGCAATCCCGTGCTCGATGCCCGCATCGTGCGCAATACAGCGGATCTGGTGGAACGGGAAGGGTCGAATGCGTGGTTCCAGAAGACTGCGTCTGAGCTGTGGGCGCTGGTTAAGCCCACGGACTGGCAGGGAGCTGATCCCGTTGCCAAAGCGTGCGACACCTTGGACGTTTGGATCGACTCCGGATCATCCTCGCGTGCAGTCATCGCGCAGCGACCGGAGCTTCGCGGAGAAAAACATCCCTTCCAATGCGACATGTATCTCGAAGGAAGCGACCAGCATCGCGGCTGGTTCCAATCTTCGCTGCTGCTTTCTCTGGCCGGAAACGGAGCGGCGCCGTTCCGCACGGTGCTCACCCACGGGTTCATGGTGGATGAAGATCGGGAAAAGATCTCAAAGAGCAAGCAAGGCCAGGGCGGTTATGAAAAGCCCCAGACCTCCGAAGCTTATGTAAAGAAATGGGGCGCCGATGTTGTTCGCCTCTGGGTAGCCTCGCAGGATTATCGGAACGACATCGTGGTCAGTGAAAAGCGGATCGAGAAAGTCAGCGAAACCTATCGGATCATCCGCAATTCACTGCGCTACCAGTTGTCGAACCTTTTCGATTTCGATCCGGCCAAAGACCTGGTTCCGTTTGAGAAGATGACCGGGCTCGATCGCTGGATACTTGAGCAGTTTGCGCAGCTAGAGGCCGAGGTGGTTAGGGCTTATGATGCATACGAGTTTCACGTGGTTTATCAGCGCATCAGCCAGTTCGTGGCTGTCGAACTCTCGGCCATCTACCACGACGTGGTAAAGGACAGATTGTATACAGACGCCAGGAACGCGCCGCGCCGCCGATCCACGCAAACGGCTCTGCACCACATGGTGACTGGGCTGTGCCAGATGCTCTCGCCGATCCTGGTTTTCACGGCGGATGAAGCCTGGGAATTCATTCCTGGCCACGCGGCAGAGTTCGTGCACCAATCCGATTGGCAGCCCAAAGGATTTGCTCGCCCTAATGAAGAAAAGGCCTTGTGGAGCGCGCTGTTCGAAGTTCGCGAGGCCAACCTGGCCGAGTTGGAAAAGGCCCGTCAAGCCAAGCTGATCGGCAAGGCCTTGGAAGCGAAGGTCATACTGTCCGGCAAGCATCCAGCACTCGGGCTAGTCACGGAAGCTCGCGAGGCACTCAGGGAACTGTTGAATGTGTCGCAGGTGGAGATCCAATCGGGCGATGGGGAACAGATCCAGGCTGTTGTTGCTCGCGCGGAAGGGGTGAAGTGTGAGCGGTGCTGGCATTGGGAAACGGATGTCGGCTCGCAAGCCGCCCACCCGACGATCTGTGCGCGTTGCACCGCCGCCGTGTAGAGGGAGATTTGAGCCAAAGCCCGTGCGAGAGATTGCACGGGCTTTTGATTCCATGCTTGGTGGCGAGCGAGAGTCTCGCCGAGATGAACACGGGGGGCCTAAGGTTTCGCTACAGGAACAGACTTTATGCGAAAAGCCACCTGCGTTAAGGCCCGGGTTGCTCCTAGGCATTCAATGCCCATGGGAAATGATTGAAGAAACTCAGTAAAGGCCTTCAATTCATGGTCCCGATCAAAAAACTCATCAAATACCAGGATCGTGCCAGGCGTTAGAAAAGGCTTGAGCTGTTCCAAGACAAAAATCGTGGAGCTGTATAGATCGGCATCAAGGTGGACCACGAGCCTGCCTGCTGGGGGAGACTCCCGCAAATAGGGCGGCAGGCTGTTGCTAAACCAACCCTTGTAGAGCTTCACCCGCTTGTCTTCAAACTGGGGCATCTGCCCGCCGACGTTCAAGGTCTCCTTATCAACAAAATGACTCCAGGTTTCAGGCAGACCCTCAAAGCTGTCAAAACCATGCAGAACGGAGACGGGATGCTTCAGCAGGTTACTCCAATGCCTGAGAGTGGCGCCCTTGAACACACCAAATTCCAGGTAAGTTACCGGCTCTTGCACGAAGGTGGCCACGTAGTCATACAGAAAAGGCCGGTCTCCAAACCTTACAGGCACGTTCAGTTTTGCATCGTGAAACCACCGTCCCACAGCAAGGTAGTTTAACAGACCGTCAGCATAGTGAACCCATTTGGGAGAGATATATTTTCCCAGTCGCGAGAATTGAGCCTTAAGAAAAGGAAATTTCATGTGCTAACGCTTGCTCTGGATCACCGAACGAAAGTTCTGGGCGAACAAGCGCATTGAAGAAAGCCTGTTAGCCTCACGGGGAAAAGTCGAGAAAATTTCCTCTGCGTCCGGCGGCTCTTTCATCTGCTCTCAACCAGGTCATCTGCGAAGGGAAGCATCCACAGAGTTCGCAGATCACGCAGGTAGCGAAAAGATAAACAGTTGGGCCTGGAATCTGAGAACGTCCGTCCCGTTTGTCGTCTTAATTTCCAACGGAGGATAGGAAGCCATAGGAAGCCGCTTCGCCAGATTACTGAGTTGCCTCATAGGGTGGAATCTAGTTTAATCTGGGGTAAAGAATGGCAAGTTCGTCAGCAGCTTCCCGCGCTCAAGCTATTTATGCGCTCGTGCTGCCTTTGGCCGTGTTGGTTGGTTATCTTTTAGCCGATCCTGCAGGCTTGGGCAGCATCGCATTTATAGTACTGCTGCTGATCGTTCTTTGCGTTCCCCTCCTGATGCGCTGGCATCATCCGCTGCTGATTCTGAGCTGGCATGCAGCCATCAATCCATTTTTCTTACCAGGACGTCCTTACTTATGGATGATCATGGCGGTGTGCAGCCTGTTCTTTTCCGTGCTGAACCGGATCGTAGAGCCGGAAAAGGGAATCAACTATGAACGCTCCATCGCTCGCCCACTACTGGTTTTGGCATTGGTCGTCATCGGCACAGCCTTGGCGTGCGGAGGATTTGGCGTCGCCGCGCTTGGCTCCAGCACCTATGGCGGAAAGGCCTATTTTCACATTCTCGCAGCAATCATTGGCTTCTTCGCCCTGTCGAGCGTCAGGCTGGCTCAAGAGCGCGCTCCCCTGCTCGTCGCGCTTTTTTTTCTTAGCGGGCTCACTGCCCTGATACCGAATGCCGCTTACGGTGCTGGTCCCGCCTTCAATTTCCTGTTTTATTTTTTCCCGCCTGAGTTCGCCATGGAACAAGCCCAGGCAGATTACGCAATTATGCCTGGGATTTTCCGCATCTTTGGTTTAGTAGCCAGTTCGTTAGGTCTCTATTGCTTCCTACTAGCGAGGTATGGGATCAAAGGCACGCTGACTCACCCGATCCGGCTTTTGTTGTTCCTGGCAGCATGGCTGGGCTGTGCTTTCTGTGGATTTCGGTCCATTTTGATCTTGTTCCTGTTAATTTTTGCCCTGCAGTTTTGGCTCGAACGCCTGTTCCGCACGCGACTCTTTCCCGTACTCCTGGCGATATCCCTTGTTTCCGTGGCCCTGGTGCTACCGAACACCAGACACCTACCCTCAGTAGTGCAACGCACCTTCAGCTTTTTACCAATCGAAATTGATGATGCCACACGAGCAAGTGCACAAAGCTCCCTTGAATGGAGATTTGATATCTGGGAGGTCGTGATCCCACAAATTCCAAAGTATCTTTGGCTCGGCAAGGGGTATTCGATAGATCCGGCGGATTTGAATATCGCGGGCTTTGGCGCTTTGCGAGGAAATACCGCAGAGCGAGCAATCTTAGCAGGCGATTATCACAATGGTCCACTATCCGTAATGATCCCCTTGGGATTCTGGGGAGCGGCAGGTCTTCTATGTTTCTGGATCACCACTTTGCGATACATGTACAGGCATTATCGCAACGGCGACCCCGCGCTTAAGGCTGTGAATACACTGCTGTTATCGCTATTTTTGGCGCGTATCTTGTTTTTCGTGGGTTTCTTTGGGTGCTTTTATATGGACCTTTTCTATTTTACGGGACTGGCCGGGTTGAGCGTCAGCATCAACGGTGGACGCGATCCTTTTCCGCAGGCAGAAGCCGTTCCCGATCAGTCGTTTGACCGGGCAGAGTGGACCCCACTCTACCGCAGACACGGAGTTTAAATTTAAATATGAATGACTTTAGAGCTTTACTTCGCAGCCTTGTGACCTTCGCCATTGCTCTGCCGATGGCCATCGTCATCGGCTACATGCTGGCGCAGGACCTGAGTTACACCAGCCTCGGCATTATCGTAATGTCCATTGGTTTTCTAACTCTCCCCTTGATCTTCAAATGGCATCACCCGCTCCTGATTCTCAGTTGGAACATGAGCACGATAGTTTTTCTGCTCCCTGGCCAGCCTCAGTTATGGCTCCTGATGTCTTTCGTGGCTGCGGGCTTTGCTCTCATGCAACGAGCTCTCTATAAAGAGAGCCAGTTCATGCACGCGGTCAGCATCACTCTCCCCTTGCTCTTTTTGGGACTGGTCGTCATTGGAACCGCAATGTTGACCGGCGGTCTCGGGATGAGATCGATGGGTTCGGGCTCAGCGGGCGGGAAGCGTTATTTAATGATCGTTGGAGCTATCGTTGGCTATTTTGCGATTACGTCTCGGCAAATTCCACGCCACCGGGTGTGGGTTTACATCGGTCTCTTTTTCCTGGGTGGGCTAACCAACCTGATGGCGGATGCCTACCCGTTTGTGCCTGTGAATTTTCAATTTCTATTTTGGATTTTCCCTGTTCAGAAGAACGCAATGGCAGTAGCAGGATCGGATTTCGTAGGCAATGTCATTGGCCGCTATTTTGGTGTCACCATAGGTTGCCTTGCGATTTGCTTCTACCTAATGGCACGCACGGGCCTGCGCACCATGTTGGAAGGCCGAAAAGTATGGCACCTCGCATTGTTCCTGATCGCGGCGGTGACGAGTTTGCTGGGAGGCTATCGCAGTTCATTCATTCTCCTGGGCATCACTTTCTTTTTCATGTTCTACCTGGAAGGTCTGATGCGGTCACGTTATTTGCCGATGTTTGCTGCAATAATCGTGTTGCTTTCGGCAGCGGTCATACCTTTCGGTGACAAGCTTCCCATGGCCATGCAGCGGGCAATCAGTGTGCTGCCCTGGGTGGAGGTAAGCCCAGTAGCCCGTTTTGACGCCAAGGCCTCCACAGAATGGCGCTTAGCCATCTGGAACGAGTTGATCCCACAGGTTCCGCAGTATTTTTTCCTGGGCAAAGGATACGGAATTGCAGTCAATGATATGACTCTGACTCGTGAACTGGCTCAGACGAGCAACATAAAAAGCGCTGAAATGGCCAGCCTGGCGGGCGATTATCATAATGGTCCGCTGTCCGTGCTGATCCCTTTCGGTCTCTGGGGGGCCGTTGGTTTTTTGTGGTTTCTTTTTGCCGCGTGGCGAGGCCTGCTAGACAACTACCGGTATGGGGATTCTGAGTTGCGAAATGTAAACGCGCTGCTGCTGGCACTATTCTGCGCGCGCACGTTGTTGTTCTTCACTGTGTTTGGAGGTTTTTACGGCGATATGATGCACTTTGCTGGCCTGGTCGCACTTAGCATAAGCCTCAACGGAGGCATCCGCAGACCTGTTCTGGCACCTGCGCCCAAACAGGCGGTCAATGTCAGATTGCGCATACCAGTGGGTGCTACTATTGCGAGGTGAACGGCGGCTCTATGATCCAATCACGACGTGGCCGTTCATATCCCTAACCGGGGGCCTTCATGTATGAGAGTTCTCTGGTTCACCAATACCCCGTCGCGCTATAAGCCAAGCAGCCACCCTTACTATGGGGGGGGGTGGATTGATTCCCTGGAAGCGCTGATTCAAGGTCATGAGGACGTTGATCTGGGAATTTCATTTTATCACCCCAGTGATACGGTCAAGGTAATCAGAAGCAATCTCACCTACTACCCGATCCTGAGGAAATCGGCAAAACGCCGACCACTAACTCATCTCCTGCATTCATGGACGGGGCACGTGGAATCCGAGACCTCCACCCTGCCGAAATTATTGTCTGTGATTGATGATTTCTCTCCAGATGTAATTCATGTGTTTGGAACGGAGGGGCCTTTTTCGTCCGTTCAAACCCACACAGAAATCCCTGTCGTTATCCATCTGCAAGGGTTGATCAATCCTTGCACCAACGCATTCTTCCCACCGGGACAGAGCAGGTCCTCGCTACTTACTTCCCTTTCCCTCCTCACGAGAAACCTTCTGGCATTAGGGCCTTTCTCCAGTTACCAGAGGCATCGGCAGGGAGCTCTGCGGGAGGCGCGTAACCTCCGCCAGGCACATTACGTAATGGGGCGAACGGAGTGGGACCGTCGAGTGGCGCAATGGTTTAATCCGAACGTCGAGTATTTCAAAGTCAACGAGGTTCTCCGCACCCCTTTCTATCACCCCGTCCCCTCACGCCCCTCCTGCCTGAATCCCGGACCGGTACGTATCGTTTCAACCCTCTCACCCATCCTGTTCAAGGGAATCGATGTCATCCTCAAGACAGCCCGACTACTCCAGGCTGAAGCTAAACTGAACTTCGAATGGACCATCCTAGGGATCTCAGAGTCTGATCCCATTCTGAGGCATTTTGCCAGATCTACCGAAACCCAAACTGGCCAGCTTAGCCTAAAGTTTGTGGGTGCCAAGTCGCCTGAAGAACTGGCCATTTTGCTCCAGAACAGCGACATGTTTGTTCACCCGTCCTATATCGACAATAGTCCAAACAGCGTTTGCGAGGCCCAGATTTTGGGCGTGCCTGTGATTGCTTGCCGTGTGGGCGGCCTTGACTCCCTGATTACGCATCAACAATCAGGCATCCTGGTGCCCGCCAACGGTGTCTTTGAACTGGCCTCATGGATCATCCAGCTTTCCCGTGATCCAACACTCGCGCAGAGGCTCGGGAGTGAGGCCAGGCGGCAGGCCCTAATTCGGCATGATCGCCAAGCGATTGTATCCGGATTGTTGGAGGTTTACCATACTATCAAGAAGGAACCCAATTGAGGCGACTCATTGTCTATACAGTAAAAGGCTTCAAGAGAACTCGAACATCAATTCTCCGTCCGCTGGACTGGATGCTTACTTATTTGGTGTTCTATGGTAATGGCATTGAGTTCTCCTCTTTCAAAACCTATGGGGTTCCTCTTGTAAATGTGGGCCTGGGGGGGAAATGCCGATTCGGCAAGAATTTTCGAACGAACAACCGAGAGATTTCGAACCCCATCGGTCGATTCCACCGATGCAGCATCGTCGTAACTCAGAGCGGTCGTCTGAGTATTGGTGACAATGTTGGGCTAAGCGGTGCTGCAATTGTGTGCCATGATCGAATCGAAATCGGCGACCATGTTCAGATAGGAGGCAATGCGGTAATCTATGATACAGATTTCCACAGTCTCGACCCGAAAGCTCGCCTGCAACGTTCCACGGATGTTCTCGCCACAAAGACGAGAGCGGTTAGAGTGGGAGATCATGCATTTATTGGATCTCACAGCACAATTTTGAAGGGAGTGACGATCGGCAAAAACTCCGTAGTTGGGGCGTGCTCAGTGGTGACAAGGGATATTCCCGACAATGAAGTCTGGGCGGGAAACCCGGCTCGATTCATAAGAAAACTGGCCGTCTAGCGATCACTCATATGACTTCCATAATCGATGGTCATCCGAACCTCTGGAAGCTCCGGGGGGCTCCGGGGAGCGCTTCTCTAAATTCCCTTTACCAGCAAACTCTCAGCTTGTAAGGTCCCTTTGACTTCGGAAATCGTATGCATAATGTTGACGACTGCAAACTAATAGAACTGCCGAAAATGAGTGATCCTCGCGGCAATCTCACTTTTCTCGAAGGCGAAAAGCACATCCCATTCTCAATCAAACGGGTGTTTTATCTGTATGATGTTCCCGGAGGCGCGGAACGGGCCGGGCATGCTCTGAAAGCCTGCCATCAGTTCCTGATCGCAATGTCGGGAAGCTTCGATGTGATCGTGTATGATGGGAAGCAGCAAAAACGATTTCATCTCAACAGATCGTATTACGGCCTGCATTTGCCCCCCATGGTTTGGCGGGAAATGGATAACTTCTCCTCCGGTTCCGTCTGCCTGGCGCTCGCCTCGGAGCTCTACGATGAGAACGATTATTACCGAGAGTATAGTGCTTACCTGAAAGCACAAAGCGGGAACGAAAAACAGTGAAGGTTCCGTTTAACAATTTCGGCGCGGCCTACGACGAGTTACGCTCTGAGCTTGACGGAGCATATGAACGCTTCATGCGGTCAGGGTGGTACGTGTTGGGAAAAGAGGTGGAAGCTTTCGAACACGAGTATGCCGCATATTGCGGGACTAATTACTGCATAGGTGTTGGCAACTGCCTCGACGCGCTTCACTTCATTCTCCGTGCGTACGATATCGGGCTTGGGGACGAGGTCATAGTTCCCTCGAACACATACATCGCAACCTGGCTTGCGGTTTCGTATGCCGGGGCTCGACCGGTCCCCGTGGAGCCAGTCGAATCCACGTTCAACCTCGATCCTGAGAAGATTGAAGCAGCGATCACCCCGAGGACAAAGGCCATTGTTGCAGTCCACCTGTATGGGCAAACCGCAGATATGGATCCGATCAATGAGATCGCCCGCAGACACGGGCTTAAAGTCATTGAGGATGCAGCCCAGGCGCAGGGTGCAGGTTACCGCGAACGCAAAGCCGGGAACCTCGGGGATGCAGCCGGCCATAGTTTCTACCCGACAAAGAACCTCGGCGCTTTTGGTGATGGTGGCGCTGTGACCACGAACGATACAACCGTAGCCGACCGGGTAAGAGTGCTGCGCAACTACGGCTCCAGGAAACGCTATTACAACGAGGTTAAAGGCTACAATTCACGCCTCGACGAGCTGCAAGCGGCTTTATTGAGAGTGAAGCTGCGCAGGCTTGATGAATGGAATGGGCGACGTCAGCAACTCGCGAGTTTCTACCTGCAAGCCTTGAATCAAGTCGCCGGGCTGGTGCTCCCCAAGGCACCCGGTTGGACTAAGCCAGTCTGGCACCTGTTCGTTGTGCGAACGGCCAGCCGTGACAAAGTGCAAGAGAAGCTTACTGCTGCGGAGATCGACACTCTGATCCACTATCCCGTACCCCCGCACCTCTCTGAAGCCTATAAGGACTTGGGGTATGAGCGAGGGGCCTTTCCAGTGGCTGAGAAGCTGGCAGACACGGTGTTCAGCCTGCCCCTCAATCCGCATCTAAGTCAGCAGCAGTTGGCCTGGGTCTCCGCGATCCTTGCGGAATCAGGCAATCAAGCCTGATGACTAGTACTGCACGGACCCTGGAACGCGTTTTCGAAAGGCTGCAGCGCATTTCGAACAGGTGGGGTTCGAGATGGAGGCGCTACTGCTTCATAATACGAGAGGCGCCTCTCCACCGATCTATCGAGGTAGCACCGTCGTGTGTTATTAGTGTGCCGATTTCAGGGGGAGGGCGCGGTCACGTCAGAATCTGCGCCGATGTCCATCTTGGCTTTCCGCTTTCTCACAGAATCGGAACCGGGTCGATCACAATTCAAGCACGCACGGAGGAGTCGGAGGTTATCATAGGAGAAGGCACCTACATCAATAACAACAGTGTGGTTTGCGCGGTTAAGCGCATAGAGATAGGCAAAGGCTGTCTGATAGGTGATTCCGTAGCTATTTACGATTCCGATTTCCATTCAACAGATCCCTCACTTAGGCTTTCAAGCCAAGGCCTTTGCGCGCCGGTATTGATCGAAGACAACGTATGGGTCGGGAGCCGGAGCATGATTTTGAAAGGCGTTGTTGTGGGTAGAAACTCCGTAATAGGAGCGATGAGCCTCGTAAACAGACCCATTCCTCCGAACAGCTTTGCTGCGGGGGTGCCGGCAAAGGTCATAAGAAGTATATAAACAACATTAGAATGCGAGCGCTCAGTGACTAACAGGAACACCGAAGCAGACAGCCGTCCCGGATCTCAGCCGGGACAACCGGTTAATAGTTACGGGCAGATTGTTAGGTCTTCCGCGTTGATGGGTGGCGCAACCGCCGCAGGCGTGGTTCTTGGGATTATCAGAACGAAGGTTCTGGCGCTACTGTTAGGTCCCTCGGGGATGGGAATACTCGGGATACTAACCTCCACCCTGGAGATTAGCAAAAGCATCACGAGCCTGGGCCTTAACGAGAGCGGGGTTCGCCAGATTGCTACAAGTGTTGCGGCGGGGAATGATCTTGCAGTAGGCCGAACCGCGGTAGTCATAAGAAGGGTTACCTCAGTGCTGGCATTCCTGGGTGCGACACTGCTCTTCCTGCTCAGGGTGCCGATATCAAGGCTGAGCTTCGGTACCGAAGCACTTGCCGGGGCCATCGGCATTCTTGCCTTGGGGCTTATTTTTACCGTTCTGAGCATCAGCCAAACAGCTTTGCTGCAGGGTTTGAGGAAAGTCCAGGATTTGGCCAAGGTGACAATCTTCGGTGCCGCTTGTGGAACCGTCTTCAGCATTCCGATCGTCTATTTCTTTCGGGAGGCAGGAGTGGCGCCTTCTCTGACGGTCGTAGCGGCGACTGGATTTTTTACAACCTTGTGGTATGCACGCAAAGCAGGCGTGGCCAGGCCCAGTATGAGTTGGTCAGCCAGCGTCGCCGAGGCATCTGAATTGCTTAAGCTCGGCTTCGCATTCATGACGAGCGGAGTTATGTCGTTGGGTTCGGCGTATTTGGTCCGCGTTTATGTCTTGCGCGGTTTGGGAGCAGACGCGGCGGGGTTCTACCAAGCGGCATGGACAATAGCAGGAATGTATGTTGGCTTTATTCTTCAGGCAATGGGAACTGATTTCTTTCCCAGGCTTACCATGGTTTCGACTAACAACCCGGCCTGCAACAAACTCGTAAACGAACAGGCGGAGGTTGGGCTTCTGATCGCAATCCCAGGGGTTCTGTTTACTCTCTCGTTCGCACCTGTGATCATCTATGCGTTTTATTCGCCCAAATTTGGGCCGGCCATTGAACTGCTACGCTGGAGCGCCCTTGGAATGCTTTGTCGGGTCGCATCCTTCCCGGTCGGCTATATCATCATGGCTAAGGGCAGACGCAGCCTGTTCATCCTGGTGGAATTCATCGCTAATCTTACTTACCTTGTGCTTGTCTGGAAATGCGTTGCCTGGCTGGGACTCCGCGGGACCGGAATCGCGTTCCTGGGCATGTATCTAGTCGCGTTCATTTGCGTGTATTTCATCGGAAGACACTTAAGCGGGTTCCGATGGTCCCGGGGAGCGAAACGTCACGCAGCAATCGGCGTCCCGTGTGTTCTGGGCATGTTTGTTCTTCAGTTTCTGCTTCCCACAGCCGCTGTGGTGCTGGTTGGAATGCTGGTCACAGTTCTTTTGGCCTTCTATTCACTGAAGCAGTTTCTCCGGATGCTTCCCTGGAACAGTATCCCTGGCATGATCCGAAGGCTCTTGACGAGGTTCGGGTTGCATCACTGGTCGGAGACTCGGTAAACTCGGAAAGTAAAGCTCACCGCGCTACGATGAAAAGACCACTGCTGACCTTTGCGATTGTCGCCTACAAACAGGAAGATTTTCTGCGGGAAGCCGTGCGGAGCGCGTTCGCCCAGACCTACTCCCCGCTCGAAATCATTCTGTCAGACGACTGCTCGCCTGACGGAACTTGGAACATCTTCCAGGAAATGGCAGCAGCCTACAAGGGACCACACCGCGTCGTTCTGAATCGCATGAAAACAAACGTCGGATTGGCGTCTCATGTGAACTCGGTTGTCGAATTGGCCAGAGGGGAGTTGCTTGTAGCAGCAGCCGGCGATGACATTTCCCTTCCACAACGCACTGAGCAGGTGTACTGCGCATGGGCACGCTCAGATGGCCGGGCGATGTCGATCACTTCGCCTGCCATCAAAATCGATACTTCTGGTAAGCAAACCGGGGAAGTCATTCGAGGCCGCCGCCGCCATACCGCGAGCTTAGTGGGCCGGGCAAAGTACGCCTGCTGGGCTGTGATTGGTTGCTCTCACGCATGGCACCGTCGGGTATTTGAGTTCTTTGGGCCTCTACAGCCATATGTCTTTGCAGAGGATCGGGCAATAGAGTTTCGCTCGTGGGCGCTGGGCACCGTTGCTGAGGTCGAAGAGCCCCAGGTACTGTATAGGGTCCACGGAACGAACATGGCCGCGCTCCGGAGCGATGCATCGGCCAGCGAAAATCGGAAAATGCACCTGAAATTGTTGAAAGCTCAGACGCCCATGTTCGAGCAGTTCCGGGTGGACTTACGTGTGATGCTGGATAAGGGACTAAAAAACGCCGAGGAGATCCGCCGAGCTGAACGATGGGTAGAACGAAATCTCTCTCTCACACAGAAAGAAGAGTTGTACTGGGCGAATCCAACTCCTTTGAAATTCTGGCAGGTGGCCTGCCTCAAGACCGCTTACAAACCTCGTGAAGGCCTGCGGTGGATTAGGCGGAAGCTCAATTTTTGAATCGCAGCGCCCTCGGTTAGGGTTTTTAGACACTCGCACCGCAACAGATATTCTGATGTTCGCTTTAATAGAGACCGCTTGGATCTATAGCCAGAACATCATTAGTGCTGTAGTGGCCGATGATTCGATGTGGAATCTGCTGAAATGGACAGGACGGACCGATTCCCACATCCATACCATACGTGCGGTTCCCGATCGCGGTGTTCAAGAGAGATGTGTTGGCGAAACCTATACCAACTGAACGGGAGAATTCTTTGTAGGGATGGCGCTCCACCTTGCGAGCGATGACGGTATTCTCTCTGATCCAGGCATTGGTGCCATCATGACAAATACCGACGGTCCAGGTCGATTTTGGCATTAGCACCAGGTTTCTTGAGATCGTATCGCCTGGACCGTACGATCTGATGCCGTATCGAACGATACTAGCAGGATTCTCCGAAGTCATTACGATATTCCGATCAATTATTGTACCTGGGGTAGGCGGGTCTTTTCGGTTGTACTCGTTGGGATAAAGGTTAACCCCGAGTTGGTAACCCTGAATGAAGTTATTGGCAATCGTAGATTGCGCGATTGAGGCGATCCCGACAAACACTTTACCAGCTTTGCCGCTAAGTACCTTATTTCCGCTGATTGTGGCATAAGTCGGATTATAGCCTTGCTTGAAGACGCTTTGAATAGCGGGAACTACCCGGCCTTCATACTCTGGACTCAGCCCTGGATTCGTCAGGGATAGCATTCGGTTTGTAGCATCAAATGCGGCAACGGCCATGTAGATATTGACCAGCGGCGAACCCGGAGCGGAACTGAACCCAGTACGAACAAGAAGGGTTTCTCCGGGGATAAAAGTCGTTGGCCAGATGTCCACTTTGACAGTGCTTACCGTTCCATCCGCTGGTGGGACTGTGAAAGACGAAGCCGTCGTAGTCGCATAAAGATCATCATTTTGGAAAATGGCCTCGGCGGCCATGCGAAGCACCGTGTTGTTTGTGAACACGAGATGCAGCGGACTCCCAAAATGCGAGCCGTCTTTCCAATACCCCGCAGGATTATAGATCGGTTCCGGCACCTCGCTGCCTCCATCGAAGTAACTGTCCGCATATACAGCCCACTCAATCCAGGGATTCATCCGCACCTGCTGTCCTCCTCCGTAGGCTTTGTAAGCGTTTGTCGTGTTGAGGCCGAAACGGTTCAACACACGAGACCGGTAAAAGCGAAAATTGGCGAGCTTGCCACGCAAGTCATATCCTACCCCGAACGCGAATACGGCTCCATGGCAGTTATCAAAGGTGCAATCGTAGAAATTGACTGCTTCCACTCGCCGTAGATCGCGGTTGAACAGGAACACGCCCTCGGCACCGTTCGGTTCGCCTCCCGTCTCAGGCAGCAACGCATTCTCCTTTTTCCAGGTCAATCCCCGAAAGGTCAGCGAGCGGAAGCCTGCTTTAACCTTCAGCATTCGAACACGGCTCGTGCTGACCGCCGAGAATAGGACTGCATTACCCTCGCCCGTCAAAAACAGATCTCTTCCCCCCAAATCCGTCTTCCCTAACCGCAACATCTCATACCCACCCCACGCCCCACCAGACTCCGCCTTCCATTTGGGCGTGGCCAAACGATAGGTGCCAGCCGGAAAGTGCAAAGTGTTATGAGTCGTTGAAGCTTCCAGGCCGTCAATGGCCGCCTGGATGCTCAGAGTATCATCCGTAATACCATCTCCCACCGCACCAAAATCTTTCACAGACAGGACGTTTTCGGGAATGAACCGAGTTTCTGCTGTGTAGTTGCTGCCTACCAGATAGCCGTCATCAGCATTCACCGTCAGTAACAGATTATCCCATTTGACTGGTTCACTTGGAGCCAAGGTTACCGGAATACTCACGCTGTTGACTCCGGCGGGAATGACCACTGACTCAGGCATCTCCAGGCAGTCCGTTCCCGGAGTAGCGCTCCCACCCACGTTCACCTTTACTCGCACTGGTTCCAGACCTCCGGAACGGATCAGTTTGAACGCTCCGGACGAGCTGCGGGTTGCGTCACAGGCGGGAAACACCTCGATCACATTTGAAGCCTGCAACATGGTCGCAAGGGTGGCGAAATGTGTAGGAAGGTTGGTGGTGTGGGCGGCAGTTCCGTAGAAACCTCCAGGGGGGATTCCAATCACCCCTTGCTCCCAGTCCGTCGCTCCATCGTGGTCCGAGTCCCTATCGAACACCGACACGCGGAAAATCCGTTCTGTCTCCGTTGACTTTAGTCCCAAGGACAAGGTCCGTCCATCACCCTTGAACACGCCTCCGAAATTGGTCCACTGTCCGCCAAGCTTGGAAGCGGCCTGAACCTGATAATACTTGGCACTTACCGAGGGCCAACTCAGAAACACTGCCTCGCAATTGATGGAGGAATGAGAAGAAAGCCGATCACCTGAGTCTAAAGGGTTGGTATCGGCAGCGAACTCATCCAGATCAGAGACTCCATCTTGATCCGTATCCACATCGCCCACCGCATTGCGGCTCATTTCAACAGCGGGATTTCCATGCCTGGCCTGCACGCGGGATACCCAGGCGACTGCCGGCATCGGGAATGCGGTCGAAACTTCTTCACCAGTCCCGAGGATGACGGGCCCGGCAGGATGCCAAACCGGACTTGAGCCACCGGCCGAGATTTCCGCCTGGTAATACATTCCCGAAACTGAATTCCAGGTGATTACTTGCGCGTTGGGGAGAAATGAGGTCTCCAGGCGGAAGGCGGATTGTCCATCCTTCGGATCTGTACCAGCGAGAGCCTCCTCGAGATTCGACTGGCCATCGTTGTCGATATCGTCACCGGGCGCGGCATTACTCAGAGAATGAATCTTTTGCCAAACGTCGCTCATGCCGTTTTTATCGGCGTCTAAAGCAGCCTGCGACTGAAAACAGCAAAGCAAGCCTAATGCAATTAAAGCAAATCGACTTTCGATCAAGATAAACGTAAACGTGCGCACGGAATTACTATTCAATAAGTTGCGGTTGCGACCCCAGACGCTTCTTGTTTTACACAGATGTTCTCTCTTTGGTCAAGAGAAATACTTGATTACTTAATCGCGTCCGCCAGAACCGACATCCATGCTTATCGACTGATCTTTGGAAAAGTTTAATTAGCGTTACTACTGCTTGTTTATGCCCGCCTTATACCTAAAGAAAGGTGGCTGAAAGCATCGGTTGGACGCGTTATTTTGGGCTAGTAAACCCCTCGAGGATCTATAGCCAGGGTATCATTAGTGCTATAATGACCAATGATGCGGTGCGGAATCCCCTGGTTCGGAGTAGAGGGTCCAATTCCCACATCCATCCCATAAGTGCGGTTTGTCACCGCTGTGGTGAAGCTGGATACATTACCCACACCAATTCCGATTGATCGACTGAAATCGCTGTAACTATGACGCTCGATTCTTCGGGCAATCACCGTGTTCTCTTTGACCCAGGAGTTCGTCCCTTCCAGGCAGACTCCACAGAACCGGGTTGGGTCCGGAACCACTATGAGATTTCTCGAAATTGTGTCCCCAGGCCCAGAGGACTCGATTCCGAATTTCCAACTGTAACCATCCCACGGCACGATAATGTTGTTTTCGATGATTGTGCCTGGGGTCGGCGGATCCTTTCGATTGTACTCATTTGGATAAAGGTGAATCCCGCGCCGATAGCCATGAATAAAGTTGTTGGCGATTGTGGCTTTTGCGCATGAGGCGATTCCAATAAATACTGGCCCGAGGTTCCCCGTAACCACCCTGTTTCCGCTAATCGTGGCATGAGTCGGATTATAACCTTGCTTGAAGACGCTTTGAATAGCGGGAACCACCCGGCCTTCGTACTCTGAACTGAGCCCTGGATTTGTTAGGGACAGCATTCGGTTTGTAGCATCAAATGCGGCAACCGTCATGTAGATATTGACCAGTGGCGTTCCCGGAGTGGAACTGAACCCAGCACGAACAAGAAGCGTTTCCCCCGGGATAAAAGTCGTTGGCCAAATATCGACTTTGACAGTGCTGACTGTTCCATCCGCTGGCGGGACCGTAAAAGACGAGACCGTCGTGGTCGCATAAAGATCATCGTTTTGGAAGATCGCCTCGGCTGCCATGCGGAGCACAGTGTTGTTCGTAAATACAAGATGCAGCGGACTGCCAAAATGCGAGCCATCTTTCCAGTACCCCACAGGATTATAGATCGGTTCAGGCACCTCGCTGCCCCCATCAAAGTAACTGTCCGCATAGACCGCCCAATCAATCCAGGGATTGATCCTCACTTGCTGTCCCCCACCGTAAGCCTTGTAACCATTCGTCGTGTTGAGGCCAAACCGATTCAACACTCTAGACGCATAAAAGCGGAAATTAGCGAGCTTGCCACGCAAGTCATACCCTACCCCGAACGCGAATACTGCTCCGTGGCAATTATCAAATGTGCAGTCGTAGAAATTGACTGCTTCTACTCGCCGTAAATCGCGGTTGACCAAGAACACTCCCTCAGCACCGTTCGGTTCCCCCCCCGTCTCAGGCAGCAAGGCATCTTCCTTCTTCCAGGTCAATCCCCGAAAGGTCAGCGAGCGGAAGCCTGCCTTCACTTTGAGCATCCGCACACGAATCGTGCTGACGGCTGAAAACAGGACTGAGTTGCTCTCTCCCGTGAAAAACAGGTCTCTCCCGCCCAAGTCTGTCTTGCCTAATCGAAGCATCTCATATCCACCCCAGGCCCCGCCAGACTCCGCCTTCCATGTGGGTGTGGCCAACCGATAGGTGCCCGCAGGAAAGTGCAAAGTGTTGTGTGTTGTGGAGGCTTCAAGGGCATCAATGGCTGCCTGGATGCTTAGGGTATCATCCGTAACACCATCTCCCACCGCCCCAAAGTCTTTCACTGATAGAGCGCTTTCCGGCAGGAACCGGATTTCTGCTGTGTGGTTGCTGCCTACCAGGTAGCCGTCCTCCGCGTTCACTGTCAGTAACAGATTATCCCATTTGGCCGGTTCACTTGGAGCCAAGGTTACCGGAATACTCACGCTGTTAACTCCAGCAGGAATGACGACGGACTCAGGAATGTGAAGGCAGTCCACTCCGGGAGTCGCGCTTCCACTCACGTTCAACGTTACTCGCACTGGCTCCAGACCTCCCGAACGGATCAGCTTGAAGGCTCCGGAGGAGCTGCGGGTTGCATCACAGGCGGGAAACACCTCGATCACATTGGAAGCCTGCAGCATGGTCGTGAGGGTAGCGAAATGTGCAGGAAGGTTGGTGGTATGGGCGGCAGTTCCGTAGAAATCCCCAGGGGGAATTCCAATCACGCCTTGCTCCCAGTCGGTTGCTCCATCGTGGTCCGAGTCCCGATCGAACACGGCGACGCGAAAAACCCGTTCCGCATCCGTCGTTTCAATCCCTAATGTCAGAGACCGCCCATTACCCTTAAAGACACCTCCGAAATTTGTCCACTGATCGGCAAGCCTGGAACTGGATTGCACTTGATAATACTTGGCGTTAACCGAGGGCCAACTGAGGAGGATGGCCCCGGTATTCGTTGTCGAGTGAAAGGAAAGCCGCTCGCTCGGATCGAGGGGGTTTGTACCGGCCGCAAATTCATCCAGATCCGAAATACCATCCTGATCTGTGTCCACGTCACCCACTGCATTGCGACTCGGCTCAATGGCGGGATTTCCATGCCTGACCTGGACGCGAGATACCGAGGCTTGCGCAGGTACCGGAAATGCAGTCGCTACTTCCTCGCCAGTGCCGAGAATGGTAGGCCCTACGGGAGTCCATATCGGGGTTGACCCTTCCGGCGAGAGTTCCGCCTGGTAATACACTCCGGGAATGGAGTTCCAGGTGATAACTTGCGCGTTGGGGAGGAAAGAGGTTTCCAGGCGAAAGGCGGATTGTCCATCTCTCGGATCTGTTCCAGCGAGCGCCTCCTCAAGGTTCGACTGGCCATCAGAATCGGCATCCTTGTCCGGTAAGGGACCGGGGAGCGAGTAGATCTTCTCCCAGACATCGCTCATCCCGTTGGTATTGGCGTCTATGCCAGCCCACGATTGAGAGCAATAGATTTGAAATGTTATCGCGGCCAGGCACGCATATCGTCCAATCATCGACTGGCAAAAGGAAATGAACATGGCTTAGTGAGATGCAAATGTTGAATCGCGAGCGGAACTTATGTAGGTAATGATCTTTTTTGACGTCAAGACTGAAAACGCTGCCTGAAAAATGCTGCTGTCCTGGAAGGCCAGTCTCGGCTCATGAACGGGCGCTCAAAGAGCGCAAAGAAGACTGCACACACTGGAATGACAAACATCGCACAGAGAGCCAACTGAATGAGCAAATCGATCCACAGCACTCCCACCTGGTGCTTGGCAGTGATCCGCAGTACAGGCGACAGGATCAGCACATGGTAAAGATAGATCGTATAGCACATCCCGCCTATTGTGACGACAACCGGGTTTGAGAGGAATGCAGCCACCAATCTCCCGCGGAACGCCGCGACACATAGAACAAGAATCACTAGCGGCATACAAATGGCAAGAACCTGAGAAGCTGGCCACCAGGCGGCGGCGATGATTCCTGCCGTGGCTATCGCGTCCCATATCCAGCTTCCTGAATTTTCGAGTTTGCCGCAAAGATAAATGTCAGCGAGGAGAAAACCTGTCAGAAAGAACTGCAGGTTTCCCGCAAGGGAAAACGCAATCAAGTAGCTGGGCGAGAGACAGGCCAAGATGGTGGAAGCAGCGGCGGCACTAATGATCAAGAGTCTTCTGGCCCATACTGAAGGAATTTTAAAAACACACGCGAGCAGCGGAGCAAGCAAGTAGAACTGGACTTCTGTTTCAAGAGACCACAGGACGATGTTTGGGTAGGGATGAGCGGAATACAAAAAGCCATGACTGTAGAACAGGCTTGGCAGCAGATGCTTCGCGACCTCCTTGTACCACTCGGGATTCCCGTACAAGTGAGGATGAGAAGGCAGGTTACGAAACACCAGCAGACAAAGAGCGAACACAAACAGAAGGTGTATAACGTAGGGGGGCTCTATCCGGGTAATTCGCCGAATATAATAATGTTTCAGTGGCAGTTTTCCTCCACCGAACATATGCAATTTGGCAAAAGGAACGCACAGGATGAAGCCGCTGATCGCGAAGAACAACTGCACTCCGTAGTGACCCACTGCAAAAAAACCTACCCCGAGGTTGCTTCCGAGTGCTACCTGCTCAATGCGTGGCAAACCAAAGTGGTGTAAAGACATTGAGCAGACGTGATATGCAAGGACGGCCATGATGGCGACAAATCGAAGCCCATCGATCTGAGGAATGATGCGCCCACCTGCCGTGACGCGGGAGAACCGGCTCAAGATAGCCGCCCCGATGCTGCGCTTGCCGCAGTCAGCGAGAGCATTAGGGGGGGTGACGACAGGGATCACAATTCAGGGTACCAGGCACAATCCTGCCGATGGCAGGGGCCACTAGGACTCGGCAAACCAAATAGAACTTACTGTCCGGCGGCGCCGCCCGAATTATCAGTGGTGCCGCCATCGCCTGTATCAACTGGCGAGTACTGGAAAGGCGTCCAAGGGTCTGGAAGCCACCAAAAAGCGGCCCTGGTATCTTCGTTGCAACCCTGGCAAAGGAAACTCAGGCCCAACAATAGACCATACATGCTGACTTTGATCGGCTTCTTCATAGTATTTCCACTGCTGAAAAAAGCAGATTCTCAGCCGTTTGTAAAACGCTTTGTCAGGCAACGAACGTCCCGCCCACGTCGCTCCAGCCGATTCGCTCCCCGGGCAAAGCCTCGTGCAGACGTTCCAGAGGTTCAGCCCTGTCTTCCCGGCCCAGCGGAAAAGTCTTAAAATGAATAGGCAAAACACGGTCTGCCCCGGCGGCCTCCGCCATCCGCACTGCCTCCTCCGGCGTGCAATGAGAGCACGTCCACGGGTGATAGGCGCCAATGGGCATAATGGCAAATTCGAAAGGACCCTTTCCCCGCAATTCGCCGAAGCTATCGGTGTAGGCTGTGTCTCCTCCAAAAATGATCCGCTTGCCATCCCGCTCCAAGATGTAGCCGTTATATCCGCGGTGACGATCATAGCGCCATCGCGCGCCCCAATGACGGACTTCAAAAGCTTCGACGGTGAGTTTTTCGCTGCCGATACTTACCTTTGCGCGCTCACCCCATCCGAGGGAATGATGGTGTTTGAGCGACGTTTTCGATAACAAATCCGCCGTGGACCGCGCAGTCACAACCTGGGGTGAACCCGGCAAGCGCCTGAGAGTGGCCGTATCGAAGTGGTCCATGTGGGCATGGGAGAGCACCACCAGGTCTATTGGGGGCAACTCGGATGGTGTCAACGCGGGGGCAATGAGCCGCTTGGCTCCAATTGTTCCCATTGGAGTATCCGCACCTACTCTCCGGCCCAGCACTGGATCGGTGATAATGGTGAGCCCGTAGAAGTTCAACAGGACTGTGGAATGCCCCAGCCAGGCTGCGGTGATCTGGTCATTGCGCCAGGCTGCCGGGGCAGGAGTCTGTGCCGCGGGCAGAATTGAACGTGCGGCTTGCTGCACCAAACCGCGCACCGCACGCGCTCCCATGTTGTCTGAAGCACTTGCCCAGACGCCCATGGCACCAAGTGATCCAACTGTGAGAAACCGCCTCCTCGAAAATCCGCGTAAATTTTTCAAACTAATAACTAAAGATCATACGAAATTGCAGCCCACCTACAAGAGGCAATAGGGCGAACACCCCAAGAAGTTTGACCACTTAAACCTGTGGAGGAGCGCGTAAAAAGCTCGATTCCGGCCTCGGTGCGGATGCTAATATTGCCGGTTTGTCCACCGCCACCCGTAAGCGCTCCAAATACTCTGATCTGGCGATCCCTCTTGCCCCCATTTGGTGGGTGATGGGAGTGACCATTTGGACATCGAATAGTCCGAACCCGCACAACCGCAGGTGCTCCTCAAGGAATACGAGAGCGATTTTCGAGCCGTCATCAGCGCGATGAAACATCGATTCCCCCGCAAAGAGCCCACCCACGGCTACGCCGTACACTCCACCCACGAGAGTGTCTCCCTGCCACGCTTCGACGCTGTGGGCATGTCCTTCCCGGTGCAACTGAAGGTAGGCACGCATCAGTTTTGGGCTGATCCAACCTCTGCCACGCCCGGGAGCGTCCTTGCATTCGCGTATCACACGGTCGAAAGCGCGGTTGATGGTCAGGTTATAAGGCTGCCGTTTCAAAACCTTGCGCAGGGTGCGGGACACGTGCAATTGGCCTAACTCAATGATCCCCCGTGGATCGGGTGACCACCAAGTAATGGGATCGACCGACCAGGGAAAAATCCCCTGGCGGTAAGCGCTGAGAAGACGCTCGGTGGAAAGATCGCCCCCGACGGCCACCAACCCATCAGGTGCCGCCATGTGGGCATCAGGAAACCAGGTAGTATGCTTGCCCATACTTAGCTCCCCGGATCAGCAAGCGGGTCTTCTCCGGTGATGGCCTCCAAGAGGCAGGCTTCGAAATACCCAGCTACTTCCATCGCCCAGATGTCCGATGCGGTCATTTCCGAAAGCACGCTCAGGACGCTGTCTTCGGGCGAGCCGACGGCAACCCAACTTCCCACGCGCACCTCATTGAAAATTTGCAGCAGCCACTCCAGACGGCCAGTGGGGATTGTTAGAACGATGGGTGGGGCCGCCGTGAAACGACCGGGTTCGGCCAAGAACTCCTTCAAAAGGCGCTGGTTTTCGGCCCGCTGCTCACTCAAGGCCTCGTCCAGCAAATGCTGGTTCTCCTCGTAGCCGGGCAATTCCGAATTCCGGCTGATCTTGAAATGTCCCGGGGGAATCCGGGGAAAAAGCCCGAGAACACTCAGGAACTGGCTTTTTTCGCGTTTGCCGAGCCGAAACACCGCTTTCTCCGAGTCACGATGGACAAGTTTCACTCGTCACGCTCCATGGTCGCGTGCAGGTGATATTTTTGGAGTTCATGAACGAAATGTTCGGCTTTCTCAAAGCTTTCCCGCACCAGAACGCTCTTGCCCTTTTCATGAACCTGCAGCATGTGGAACCTGGCTTTTTTGCGGTCCCAGCCGAATACCGTCTGGAAGACATGCGTCACATAATGCATGAAGTTTACCGGGTCATTCCAGCAGATCACCAGATAGCCGGGCTCCAATTTGGATTTTGAACTGGTTTCCTCCACCGCGACCGAGCCCGGTAGCAGCGCCGGAGGTTCTGGCATAGCCGTCATGCGATCTGAATATAAGGGAGGCCCGCGGAAGATCAAAGCCCGGAGGAAATGAATCGCTGGTGGCGCCGCTCTCGCCGAGAGCGGCTTCGAGGACGTGATCGATACGCCTGTCCAGTTGGATTTTGGCGGCCTTGGCAATGCCGCCCTACCCCCCCCTGCAAGAGGGCGATTATAAGTGGGTTCCGACACTGAACAGTATTTGGTGCATTTGGTCCAAGCTATGGTATCTTTTGCCTGACTTTTACATGAAATTTCGATCCTGTTACCAGCCCGTGATGCTGGCGCTTAGCCTGGCCTTCGCATTCACCGCCACAGCGGATGTCCCATCGGCAAAAAGCTCTGCTACGGCAGACGCCCGGAAGACTGGCCAGACAAACCAGGTGTTCCGTCCCGTGCGCCCCGGACCGGCTGATGGCCGAATCGCATTCGTAACGGCCAAGATGCTCGAGCAGATGCATTACCTGCGCCAGCCGTTTAACGATGCGACATCCAGCAAGTTCCTCGATCGTTACCTTGATTTGCTTGATCCTCAGAAACTCCATTTCCTGCAGGCAGACCTGGAACATTTCGAGCTTTACCGTACGAACCTGGACAATGTGACCATTACCCGGCGTGGGATGGCGGACGTGCTCCCGGCCGCGGAGATTTTCAACCGGTTCATGCTTCGCTTGCAGCAACGGGTGAGCTACGCAGACCAGTTGCTGGCTAGCGAGAAGTTCGCATTCAACACCGACGAAAAGCTTGTCATCAACCGCAAGGATGCGCCGGCTCCCAAGGATCTGGATGAAGCGCGCAAGCTTTGGAATCAACGGCTGCGGTTTGAATACTTGCAGGAGCACCTGGGCAAAATCGAATCCCGGAAAAAGGCCGAAAAAGACAAACGTGAGGCTGCGCCAGGCTACACAGAGGGCAAACCCAAGACCGAGCATGAGGAAATCGTAACCACGCTTACGAATCGTTATCATCGAACGTTGCGCGCTTTTCAGGAATGGGATAATGACGACGTTCTCCAGGTCTACCTAAGCGCCCTCTCCCACGTCTATGATCCACATTCGGATTACATGGGGGCCGAACAGCTCGAAAGCTTTGCGATGACCATGAATTTAAGCCTGTTCGGGATTGGTGCCGAACTGCTCTCCGAAGATGGTTATTGCACGATTCGCCGCCTGCTGCCGGGCGGGCCGGCAGAAAAGAGCAAGAAGGTGAAGGAAAAGGACCGGATCGTGGCCGTGGCGCAGAGCAATCAGCCGCCGGTGGATGTTGTGGACATGACCCTGAGCAAGGCTGTGCAACTCATTCGCGGACCAAAGGGCACTGAAGTGAGCCTCACCATTATCCCAGCCGGGGAAAGTTCCTCCCGGAGGCAGGTCGTTACTCTCATTCGGGATGAAATAAAACTCGAAGACCAGGAAGCCAAAGCCAAGGTCATTGATCTCCCCAACAAGATGGGTGCTGCGCCATTACGCCTGGGAGTCATTGATCTGCCTTCGTTCTACGCGACCTTCAATCCGATGAGCCTGCGGGGCAAAGCCGAGGCGAAGAGCACCACAGACGATGTGGCCAAGCTGCTGAAAAAGTTGAAACAGGAGAACGTGTCGGGGATCGTATTGGATTTGCGACGCAACGGTGGCGGCTCCCTGGAGGAGGCCATCCGCCTCACGGGTCTTTTTATCAAGGAGGGTCCGGTGGTCCAGTCTCGCGATACGGATGGACGAATCCAAATCAAGTCCGATCGCGACGGTGATATCGCCTATGAAGGACCGCTGATTGTGCTGACCAGCCGGTTTAGCGCGTCGGCTTCTGAGATTTTGGCTGGTGCTCTGCAGGATTATGGGCGTGCGCTTATTGTGGGAGATATTTCCACACACGGTAAGGGCACGGTGCAGAGTGTGAATGAACTCAAGCCCTTCATGGCGGAACTCACCAACGAGCCTGGTGCCCTGAAGCTCACCATAGCTACGTTCTTCCGCGCCAGCGGAGCTTCAACGCAGTTAAAAGGAGTCGTTCCTGATGTTGTTTTGCCCTCAATTTTGAATGAATCGCAGGACATCGGCGAAGCATCCCTGGATTTCGCCCTGCCCTTCGACACGATTGACGCTGCCAAATACGAACCGTTCAACCTCGTGGCACCGGTGCTTGCGGAATTGAAGCAGCGCTCGGCTGAACGCGTTGACTCTGGCAAGGATTGGGCCTATGTGCGTGAGGATATAGCGCTGTTCAAGAAACGGCAGGCGGATAAAACTATTTCTTTGAACGAAAAAGTGCGCCTGAAAGAAAAGACCCAGGAAGACGCCCGGGCTAAGGCACGCGAGAAAGAACGCAAATCCCGCGCGGAGTCCGAGGAGAAGGTTTACGAAATCACCCTGAAAAACGCGAGCCTCCCTGGATTGCCACCGCCGGTTCAGAAAACCAATGCATTGGCCAAGGCGGAACTTTCGGGTGCCAGCACAAATGCACTTGCTGAAGTACCTGGAAAGGACCGCCCGGAGGATATCATGGATGCACCGGGAGACGATGAACTGGCCGAGGACAGCGCTCCAGCCGTAGACATAACGCTACAGGAAACCGAAAAGATTCTGGCGGATTACATCACCTTGTTGCGTGCAAGGGAAGTTGCCAAAACGTCCCAAAAGAACTAGAACGCTTTACATGAAAAGACTCGTTTGTGCTGTGCCATTGCTGTTAAGCGCATCGATGCTGATTGCGGGCCCTGAACAGATCATCAAGCAACGCGCCAAGGACATTCGAGACCAGAACAATGCACGACAAGGCGTGCCTCCAGCAGCCCCGGCGACGACAGCACGCCCTGCACCAGTTATGAACGCCATGCCGGCCCAGCCGCCCTTGAATCGGCTGACAACCGACCTGGCCAATATCAGGACCAACTCTACGGTCACCCCCGCACAGATCCAGAGCTTCTCTCGGAACCTCGCCTCCGCAGCTCTAGGGCCACGCAAGCCCTCCAGCGTCAGTCTCAATAAACTTGCCACCGACCTGCTGCCGGCTTTGGCCAGCCACCCTTTGTCGGCCAATAGCCGCAGCCGCCTCCTGCAGAATCTGATAGCTGTCGTGAACGGCAACGGAGTGACTCAAAACCAACTGAACGACGTTATTGTCGATATTCAGGGCGTGCTGAAGAAGAGCGGAACGCCGGTACAAACGGCGAAAACGATTGCCGATGATGCCCGTGCGATAGCCCGGGAAGTCCACGGGTGACCCTTAGAAGCCAGGAAAGTGAGTAGTCCTATCAACCTTGCCTGAAACGGTCGATGAGAGACTCATGTCTGCCGGTGCAGCACTTCATTCACCTTCTGCCGGAGGGAACCGGCAGTGAATGGCTTTTGCAGAAAAGCAATCCCCTGCTCCAAAACTCCTTCATCCACGATCACATCCGAATTGTATCCCGAGATAAACAAGCAGCGAATTTCAGGTTTTAGTGCCGCGATTTGGACACTGAGTTGCTTGCCATTCATCCCCGGCATCACAACATCTGTTATCAACAGATGAATTTCTTCAGAATGCTGCCGTGCGATGCCCAGGGCAGCCTCAGGTGTCGGAGCGCTCAGCACACGGTAACCGTGCTCCGATAGCACACGGGCACCCAACTGGAGAATCTGAGCTTCGTCCTCAACCAAAAGAATGGTCTCGCTCCCGCGAGCCGGCTCCAGAGTTACCGTATCTTGCGTGGGCCTTGGGCGATCTGCACAACGGGGAAGATAGATTTTGAAGGTTGCTCCGCGCCCTGGCTGGCTATCGACGGCGATCGCACCATGATTCTGCTTCACGACGCCAAAGACCATGGCCAGGCCCAACCCAGTGCCTTTGCCGATTGTTTTGGTTGTAAAAAACGGCTCGAAAATATCCTTCAAGATATCCGTGTCGATTCCATGCCCGGTATCGCTGACATTGAGCATTACATATTCCCCTGGCGGACAATCTGGATGAGCCAGGCAGAAGTCAGGGTTTGTCTGAAAATTCGAGGTTTGAATGGTGATCCGTCCGCTCTGACCAATCGCGTCACGCGCATTGACGCAAAGATTCACAAGGATCTGGTGAACCTGTGCGGGATCGATCTTAACGGGCCAGAGATTGGCGCCGGGGACCCAGACCAACTCGATGTTCTCCCCAATGAGGCGCCGAAGCATCTTAAGCAATGAGGAGATCGATTCGTTGAAATCCAGCACCTTGGGGCTGACGGCCTGCTTGCGAGCAAAGCCTAGAAGCTGAGCCGTCAACTCTGCTGAACGCTCTGCTGAACGCCGGATTTCCAGAATGGCCTCCCGGAGTTCACTGCCTTTGGGAGCTTCCTCCAGCGCGAGCGTGGCATTACCCAGAATAACCTGCAGCATGTTATTAAAGTCATGTGCAACCCCGCCAGCAAGCCGGCCGATTGATTCGGTTTTCTGCGCCTGCAACAATTGATCCTTAAGCCGCGTCCGCTCCTCTTCCGCGTGCCGTGCCTCGGTAGTATCGCGCAATTGGCTCAGCAGAAAAGGCGGGCCTTGGGTGTGGTCGAGGAATCGCTCGGTGATGTCCAGCCAGACCAGCTTGCCATTCTGCAGACGGCTCTTAACCTCTCGCCGTGGAATCACCACGTGGGCGGCGAATCGCTCTCGATAAGCCACTAGTTTTCCTTCCTGGTCCCCAACCTGAAACGCATCCAGGAAGCATTTATTTTCCAGCTCTTCCCTCCGTTTCCCGGTCAATTCGCAGTAGGCCTGGTTCACCTGAACCACTGTTCCCTGGGCATCCGTCATTCGCATTCCATCGGCAGAGGTCTCCCACACCAAAGCCAGACGTTTTTCCACGGCTGCTTCCGACTCCAACCGCTGCCGGATCAATTCGGTCTGCTTGGCAACACGCGCGCGCAACGCGAAAATCCAGCCGACGGACGCCATTACCCCCATTAAGAGCACGATAACAAGGCCGAACACCCGCCGCGTGGTGAACCAGGGCGGACGCTCGAGCACCGTGATATCGGAAGGGTTCCGCACCAGGAGGCGAAAGGCTCGGGGCTCGTGTGACTCATCCAGCCGCAACAAACAGATGCCCGTGATTCGCAGGCGCGTCTGTGCCCGCCACCCCGGCCAAAAGCGGCCAGATTCGATCGGCTCCAACCTGGCGGTAAAGAAATCGCGGCCATCGGTCAGCGCTAATTCCGGGACGGCGGCGGGATCAATATCATGAAGCAGGCGGCCCTCCACGCGCACCAAACGGTCCCGGTGTTCAAGGTTCAGGACCTCACTGGCACGCAACGGGATGACTGGCGGGCTTTTAGCCTTCCCAACAACCTCATACTCGGCGCTCCTCAGAATCATACCGGTTTCGTCAACCGATCGAAACCCGATGACTTCCACCTCATCCCCCACTTCTACGGGGTCGGTTTGATCGGTCTTAACACAGATTGCGCTGCTGGGATCCTGCACATAAAGCTCACGACCAGAACTGCGAGAAGTGACGATTCCTCGGATCTTAACTCGATGGTTTCCTTCGGGCGGAGGGATAAACCCCCTGGCCTGTGAAATGGAAACTGGATGGACACTGAAGGCATCCGCAGGCGCATCCTGCAACACATGGATGTCTTGCAGGCTCTGGATACGAAGTTCTGCATTCGCGGGGCTCTGGGTGCGATCCAGATTGAGTAGACATACGCCTTCCGCCTCGACATAGGCGTTGATGAGGGACCTGCCTAAGTCCTCCTCAAGCGCCGGCACCACGCACCCGAAGCGCCCATCAGCGGCAACCAGATCCAAGTGCAGGTAGTTGTCAGACCAGGAAGTGGATTGAATCACCCCCAGGGCCTTGACACGGCGGCTGTCGAACATGCCCGTCATTGCAGCCTGGTAGGAGACAGTCAGTGCCCCAGGCATGGGCTGCTCGCCTAACACGGTGATCTGAGCAGGCGAGATCATGTTTAACACACCGCCGAGCTCAGTAACGCCAATCACCTCGACCTGCTGCCCTGCTTTGCCTGCAAAGGGCCGTTCGAGCAAGCTCACAAAAACCCCATTCTCGCCATCCTGGATAAAAAGCATGGTTTCAGGGGGGCTATAATAGGTTACGACACCCTTGACTCGCAGCGGATACTGTTTGCGGGCCTCCTCGCGGGAAAGGTCAATTACTTGCT
Organism: uncultured Verrucomicrobiota bacterium; assembly: GCA_942493075.1. Classification (GTDB taxonomy): domain Bacteria; phylum Verrucomicrobiota; class Verrucomicrobiia; order Limisphaerales; family UBA8199; genus JBBQYD01. Next base: position 4,478,617 of record OW818681.1, read on the forward strand.
TGACAGAAGTTAAGAGAGGAAGATTTCTGTTGGCAGGAGCAGCTACCATTTCGCGGTCGGGGCTGGTGGAAGACTTCACCGCTCGAAACTGGGCATCCTTCAGAACTGGCATCCCCTGCTCGAGCGCCGGGAAACCAATCACCTCCACCGTCTCCCCCTTTGTCAGAGTAATTTGCAGCGGGGAGCGCACCAGCATCGTGCCGGTATCGTCCTGAATAGTCAGAAAGAGCCCCCTGCTCTGCTCGACGATTTGTCCACGCAGCAGCAGCCTTCCACCTTGCCAGGTGCCAGCCGCGAGCGCCGCCACCTGTCCGACAGGTGTCCTGTTCAGACCGTAGGGATCAGCAGGCCCGGGCCGGTTCCTCTGGATGGTGGCCACATCCTCCACCATGACGACGTATCTCATCGACTGCCCATCCACATCCCGCTGTTGGATCAACGCACCTTGCACCGTGATCTCAGCGTCGAGCAGGCGGATCAGATCTGCCTCTGAATGGCGTCGAACCCAAACCATCACAAGCGTGCCCTGGACGTCCAGAAGCAGTCTGAGCCGCCCCAGTTCCTGGATGCTTCGCACGGAGCCACGGAGTTCAATCCAGCGGGATGCCAGTTCGGGACTGGCGAGGTTCGTTCCGTAAACCTTCACGGCAACAGGCGGAATCCCGCTGCCAACCCTGCGCAAAGAGACATCGCGCAACTGATGAACGGGGTTGGTTGCTACAGTATCTACCCGATATTTATCAATAATGATTTCATCACCAGGCACCAAATCCACCTCAGGCTTGTCCCATTGAATCAGGCATCCCGTGCCTGCATCCTGCGCAAAGAGCAGCTTCCAATGAGGATCCACATAGGTGGCAACAGCGGGAATAGGGGCTGAGAGCCCACTCTCTGGCTGGTCGAAAACTGCATCCAGAGTGGCGGGTTCCGGATCGGCCTGGGCCATCGCGGTCATCAGCAGGAAAAACAGGCTAAGCCATGCCAACGAACGGACTATTAACCGTCCACCCCTCCGAGTAAGCCCACAAGTCACGCGCATTGCAGATGACAGCCTATGAACCGCATTCAAAGTTCGCAAGAAATATGCCTGCATCCTACTGATCGACTGAATGTTGAAATTGATGAGGAATATCCCGCGCAGGCTTTGCGGCAAGCTGCTTGCCACGACCATCTATACGGCCTTGCTAATCCAACCGCACTTTAAGATCCTTGCACTGTTGAGATTATGCCGCTTGCCCAAGAACTAATTTCGGAACTGAAGCGCATCGCTGGAAACTCTGAAGTGCTCACCGAGCAGGAGGATCTGATTCCTTACTCATTCGATGGGACTGCTGCCCTGCGTCAGATGCCCGGCTGTGTGGTGTTTGCCAGAAGCACAGACCAGGTGGTCTCGATTCTCAAATTGGCCAACTCGAAAAGCATCCCGGTAGTCACCCGTGGTTCCGGCACTGGCCTGAGCGGTGGGAGCCTGCCAAGCGCCGATTGCCTCGTGCTTTGCCTGGCCAAGATGGACAGAATTCTCGAGCTCGACAGTGCTAATTTAACGCTGCTGGCGGAGGCAGGCGCAACAACGATTACGATTTCAGACGCAGCCAATGCCGCAGGATTGTTCTATCCGCCGGATCCCGGTTCCATGAAGATTTCCACCATCGGTGGGAATGTTGCGGAGAACTCGGGCGGCCTGCGTGGTTTGAAATACGGCATTACCCGTAATTACGTGATGGGATTGGAAGTGGTGCTGCCGGATGGAGAAGTGCTCTGGACGGGCAACAAATGCGTAAAGGACGTCGCCGGCTATTCTCTCAAAGACCTTTTTATCGGTTCGGAAGGCACGCTCGGCATCATTACCAAGGTGCTGCTAAAGCTCATTCCAAAGACACCTGCCAAGAAAACGCTCGTAGCAACCTACGCGCAGATGGACCAGGCGGCGCAGACGGTTTCAGATATCATTGCCGCCAAGATCATCCCTTGCACGCTGGAGTTTCTCGACCGCACTACAATACGTTCGGTGGAGGATTACGCGAAGATTGGGCTCCCGACGGATTGTGAAGCACTGCTGCTAATGGAAACCGATGGCCACGCGGGCGCCGTAGCCGATGAAGCCGCCCAAATGGAGCAAATTGCCCGCAAGAACGGCGCAATGGAGGTCCGAGTTGCAAAGGACGACGCCGAGGCAACGCGACTCGCTTCCGCGCGCCGCACGGCCTTCTCTGCTCTGGCGCGGGTTGCCCCAACGACCATCCTTGAGGACGCGACGGTGCCCAGGAGCGAACTGGCCACGATGATTCGCTTTGTGGAAGCCACAGCAAAGAAATATCAGTTGCGCATAGGCACGTTTGGGCACATGGGTGATGGCAACCTCCACCCCACCTTCCTCACCGATGAACGGAACACCGAGGAAATGCACCGGATCGAAGCGGCTTTCAAAGAGATTTTCGATGAGGCCATTCGCCTGGGTGGAACCATCACTGGCGAACATGGCATCGGTGTGGCGAAAAAAGCCTTCCTGCCAAAGTTCGCTGGCGATGCCCAGATGCGCGTTATGCGCGAGCTGCGGCGCGCGCTGGACCCCAAGGGAATTTTGAACCCCGGCAAGATGTTCGACTAATCGGTTATGTCCACACCTTCCAGCCAGGCGAAGGACGGCAGCCGCACGTCCTTTCTGAAGAACCTCGATTACTCGGTGGTCCAGCAATGCATGCATTGCGGATTGTGCCTCCCCACCTGTCCTACATATGCAGCCACCAAAGAAGAGCGGCACAGCCCGCGCGGTCGCATTTCGCTGATGCGCGCCATAGCGGATGACCGGCTGGTCATGAGCCGCCCCTTCGCGGAGGAAATGTATTATTGCCTGGGCTGCCTCGCGTGCATGACCGCCTGTCCGGCAGGGGTGAACTATGCGGAGCTCTTCGAACATGCCCGGGCGGAAGCTGAGGCCACAGGGCTGCTGAGGAACCCCAAACGAAACCTGATCCGCGCCTTTGCCATCCGTTGGATGTTCATGGACCATTCGCGTTTGCAATGGGTGGGACGTGTGCTGCGGCTTTATCAGCAACTCGGATTTCAAGCGTTGGTGCGTGGCAGTAATGTGCTGAAGCTCTTTCCCAAACGGCTCCAGGAATTGGAGGCTATTACCCCGGACATCCAACCCGCCTTTACCGATGATCTCGTGGCACCCATTACCCCAGCACGAGCGCGGCGGCGCTACCGCGTGGCAATGCTCACCGGGTGTGCTCAGGATTTGATTTTCAGCAATATCAATAGGGATACAGTGACGGTGCTGTCGCGTAATGGCTGCGAGGTTGTTACGCCTCCCGACCAACTCTGCTGCGGCTCGCTGCATGCGCATAACGGCGAGTGGGACCTCGCCCGCGATCTAGCTAAGAAACAGATTCGCCGAATCCCCCCGGGACAATTCGATGCGATCATCACAAATGCAGGCGGCTGCGGTTCGCATCTGAAACACTACAGCAAGCTTCTCGCGGATGATCCCGAATACCTGCAGGAAGCCCGGTTGTGGGATCGAAAAGTAAAAGACATTCACGAATGGCTGATGGAAATCGGCGTTGAAGCTCCCGCTCCAAAGAATGGTGCGCCCCGGATCGTGACCTATCATGAATCCTGCCATTTGGCCCACGGGCAGAAGATAACGGCGCAGCCGCGTCAGATTCTAAGCATGATTCCGGGCATTCAGGTGGTGGAACTGCCGGAAAGCAATTGGTGCTGCGGGAGCGCCGGGGTTTATAACATTACTCAACCGGAGATGGCCGGACAGCTCCTGGAACGCAAGCTTACACACATCCGATCCACTGGCGCGGATACTGTCGCCACCGGGAACCCTGGATGCCTTCTCCAGCTTGTTAATGGCGCCAAGGCACAAGGCTGGCAACTAAGAGTGGTGCACCCCATCACGCTCCTCGCGGAAGCTTACGCAGAAGACTAGCCATCGGATGGACCAGCGCGGAGGAGCGCAATCATGAGAAAGTCTGCTGAACGGAGTCGGCTGCCGTTTCCAGCTTTTCCAGAAACCAGGCCGGCGGACGGATCGGTCGCGCTCCAGCCCCGGTAAAGGCATGTACCGTGTAGCCTTTGACCACGGGTTTTCCAGTGCCTTGATGGCTGATGAGCACATCAAACCGCAAGCGAGCGCGCCCGGAGACCTCCACCGTGGAATCAATGCTGAGCAGGTCATCGTAGCGGGCTCCTCCCTGGAATTCGAGATGGGCTTCCACCAAGGGCAAAAACACTCCCTGGGCTTCAAGATCGGCGTATGACATCCCAAGGCGCCGTCGCATCAATTCACTTCGCCCGCATTCAAACCACTCCAGCGCGCGGGAATTGTAAAAAGTACCCATCTGATCCGTCTCGCTGTAACGCACACGCAGCAGCAGCACATCGTTTAGCTTGCCCATGGGGCCAGCCTAGTTCCCGCTTGATGGATGGCAAGGCGGAAAGGCATTGGTATGCCTTTGGCCCACACCAGCATGGCTCTGGGACAACGATTCCGGGAAGGGCAAAGGCTCAGGTCCCTGGAAAACGCTGCAAGTCCGGGAATGGATGGATCGCTTGGGGATCAAGCATCACATTGTGATGAAAGATGGGCTGGCATGTGTGCCCTGAGGTGGGCAGGAGGTGTGACTTTATGTTGCTAGGGCGGGCGTAAAACGGTACAAGCAACACTGGACGCGCGGTTTTAGCCTGCGACGAAGAAAAACGACGAACCTATGAGTAAACCATCAACCACATTATCCCGATTTCATCCAGTAAGCGCGCCGGACTTTCTGCCCCTGGACCGGCTCCACAGCCTGCAACTGGAACGCCTGAGAGGTATCGTGCAACGTGCCTACGACAATGTGGAGTTATTCCGCAAGCGCTTGGACGAAAGAGGACTGAAGCCGGCGGCCATCGAGAAACTCTCGGATGTGGCGTTGCTTCCATTCACCGTAAAAGCCGACCTGCGTGACACATACCCTTTTGGCCTGTTTGCCAGCCCGATGAAGGAAATTGTTCGGCTACACGCCTCCAGCGGCACGACAGGCAAACCGATCGTGGTGGCCTACACGAAGGAGGACTTGGCCGTCTGGACCAATGTGATGGTGCGCAGCTTCGCCTGCTGCGGACTGCATGAAGGCGACATCATTCAGAACGCTTACGGCTACGGGCTATTCACTGGCGGACTGGGAGCACATTATGGCGCGGAGGCGCTGGGCGCCACCGTGATCCCGATTTCCGGAGGCAACACTCAACGCCAGCTCATGGTGGCCAAAGATTTCGGCGTCACAGCAATTTGCTGCACACCAAGCTATTTCCTGCACCTCATTGACCAGGCGCCAGAATGCGGCGTGGATATGAAGAAGCTCCCGTTGCGAGTTGGCGTGTTCGGAGCCGAACCGTGGACCGAGTCCATGCGCCATCGCATCGAGGCGGAAAGCGGAATCAAGGCTTACGACATTTATGGCTTATCCGAGATCATAGGACCAGGCGTAGCCATGGAATGCCAATGCCAGGCAGGTCCCCACATCTTCGAAGATTATTTTCTCCCGGAAATTATTGATCCGAAAACCGGCCAGCCTCTGCCGGATGAAGAGGAAGGGGAACTTGTCCTCACCACCTTGAGCAAGCAAGCGATGCCGATGATCCGCTACCGCACCCGAGATATCACGGCACTGACTTCGGAGAAGTGCGAGTGCGGCCGCACCATGCGGCGTATCAAACGCATCTCACGCCGCAGCGATGACATGTTCATCATCCGCGGTGTTAACGTGTTCCCGTCTCAAATTGAAACGGCGTTGCTCAAAGTTGAAGGCACGCTCCCGCATTATCAGATCGTGCTCACGCGCGAAAAAGGGCTCGATAACATTGAGGTCCAGGTAGAAGTTACACCCGAGGTGTTTGGTGATACAGTCGGAGCCCTGGAGCAACTCCAAGCGAAGCTTGGCAAGTCAATTGAAACGACCATCGGCATTCGTGCGAGCATCCGCCTGGTGCAGCCGCGCACATTGCAGCGTAGCGAAGGCAAAGCCAAACGCGTGATTGACCAGCGCAAAATGTAGGAGATCCCACAATATGAAAGTGAAACAACTATCTCTGTTCCTGGAGAACCGGCCGGGCGCTCTCAGCCGCCCGGTGAACCTGCTCGCCAAAGCTGGCATCAACATCCTTACCCTTTCGATGGCGGACACCCAGAACTTTGGGATCCTCCGCTTTATCGTCAAGGATTGGGAGGAAGCCAAGCGCCTGCTTGAAGACAACGATTTCGTGGTGAAGGTTACCGACATGGTCGCCGTCGAGGTGCCGGATCGTCCCGGCGGGCTCGGCGATATCCTGAAGACCCTGGAGAAAGCCCGCGTGAACGTCGAGTATATGTATGGTTTCACTCTCAAGAAGGAAAGCAAAGGGCTCCTGGCTTTCCGCTTCGATGACCCGGACCGCGCGATCGAAGCCTTGAAGAAAAAAGGAATCAGCACCGTCGCAAGTGTGGAGCTGTTCAAACGCGTCAGCACCTAGAAACTCCCATGACGATCGGCGAAATCCTTTCAAACGAAGAGCTGCGCGGCCGGGAGTATCCGGTCACTCGAAATCAGGTTTTTTTGGCGCACGCTGGAGACTGCCCCCTGCCCCGGCGTGTCACCCAGGCAATCAAGGACTATGCGGAACGGTGCACCGAGGGCGATCAGGAAGCACCCGTCTTCCCCCACTTGTTGGACACTACCCGCGAACGCGCAGCGGCTTTGCTCAAGTGCCAAGCTGACGAAGTCTCGCTGGTGGGCCCAACCTCACTTGCGTTAAGCCTGGTAGCCAGCGGTGTGCGTTTTCGACGGAATGACAACATTCTGATCTATTTCGATGACTATCCTTCTAACGTCTATCCCTGGCTGGCGTTGTCGGAACTGGGAGTCGAAGTCCGGCTCATGAACACCCGTGGCCTGGGGCTGATTCGAACAAAAGACGTGATCGGACAGGTGGACGAGAACACTCGGTTGGTTGCCCTGGCATCGTGCCATTTCATCAGTGGATTTCGCATCGACCTAGCTGCCGTGGGCAAGTATCTCCGCGAACGCAAGATCCTGTTCTGTGTGGATGGCATTCAAACCTTAGGTGCGCTTCCCACGACGGTTGAGCACGTCGATGTGCTTGCGGCGGACGCTCACAAATGGTTGTTGGGCCCCTGCGGCGCAGGCCTTCTTTACGTTCGGCGTGACATCAGAGACAAGATCAACCCGCGCCTCTACGGATGGCACAACGTGCAATGCCCCGGCTACGTGGCGCAGGAAAAGATAAGCTTTGAAAACGGACCACAGAAGTTTGAGGCGGGTTCGCAAAATTTTCTTGGGCTTTCAGGCCTGGCGAGTTCGCTCGAATTAATACTCGAGCTTGGTATTGAAAACATTGCAGCAGAACTGCTGCGAAAGAGGGCTTGGATTATTCCTGCGTTGCAGGCCAAGGGTTGTCACGTGCTGATGGCCGATGCTCCGACAGAACATGCGAGCGCCATTATCTCTTTTCAACGCCCAGGCGCATCCATGGCTGAGCTCCACGCGCGATTGGCTGAAGCCCGAATCGTAACGTCATTAAGAACCGATCGGGGTGGAAACCAGTACATCCGGCTTTCGCCGCACTACTACAATACCGACGCAGAACTCCAGCGACTGATCGAGCTTATCTAATCTTTATGCAACCTTCAGACGTGCAGGTAATCGGCGACCAACTCGCCATCAAATGGCGGGATGGCACGGAAGCCTTCCTGGATCTGCAAACATTACGACGCCGCTGTCCTTGCGCAAGCTGCCAGGGCGAGCGTGACGTCATGGGGAAGTTGCACAAAGGTCCCAGCCCTCGATTGACTCAAGCCTCATTCCAGCTTTTGCGTTTGGAGAACGTTGGGACCTACGCCATTCAACCCGTATGGGGCGATGGACATAACACAGGCCTCTACTCTTTCGACTATCTGCGAAGCATCGCTTCCTAAAAGCATCCGACCGCCAGCTTGTGACTGGCGGTCGGTGCGCGCGGACTCAACAACCCAGAAGCAAATCAGTAGCGCGTTGCGTCGAATTTTATACTGCCTGTGCCCAGTTCGGCACCTTTGGTTTTAGCCTGAGCTTTCCTGGGATTGTATGTGCCCACCACCGAGCGGAGAATCGTATTGGTCGAGCCGGTTGGAGTGATGATAGAAGTAAACCCGATCTTCTTTCGGGATGAAACCATCGCGACCCCATCGAAGGCATAACCGGCACCTGTGCCAGTCATGTTAAACAGGTAAGGCCCTGTCGCATCCGGAAACATGTCGAACAGTTCCACAAAGGTCTGTTTGCCCTCCTTCTTATTGCCAAGCCAGGAACCGGTCAAATTGGGAATCGACGCGGACATCGGCACACCCGAAAAGGTGACCTTGCCGTTGGGGGTCGAAGCCGCCATCGTCATTCGTTTGCCCGGCACGACCTTGGCCGTAAAGGCAACGCTATTGTAAGCAACGTTGGTTGAACCCGATATAGCAACCTCTTCCACAAAGTAACCAGTCACACGGCCCTTCCTATCGTAGGTCCAGGGACCCTCTACGCCGCCGAAACCAAAGAGATTTGTAGTGCTCTTGCTGGCATTCGTGGAACTGCCCGAGCTAGGATACCGCCCGACACCTTCCCCCCCACGACCAATTTCTTCGCTCGCTGACTTTTTCTTGGTAGTCAGTAACTCCTGGCCGGCGAAGCTAAAGTCGTCGTTGAATGTGATATAAGCGATGCCCACACCCTGGCTTCCACTAACCAGGAACTCCCAGGTACCAACGGGGGATTTCTGTGCTTGGCCTTCGACAGCCAGACCGATGGCAAAGGCTGCGGTTAATCCGAAGTAAAGATTTGATAATCTCATGGGTTCTTAAGTGTTGTTTAGTTCAAGGGTGCGAACTTCGTTTCGTCGTTGGCAATCTCCTCATCGGTCTTGCGCCACTTCTTGGGCTTGCCACTGTCCATCGCCGACCAGTCGGCATCAATGCTGTCCTTGACCGGCACTTTGCTCTTCAGAAACTCAGTCGTAGTAGGCTGGAAGTCACTATCCTTAATAATCGTCGGTGTGATGAAGATAATCAGGTTGGATTTCTGGCGGCTCTTAGTGTCACTGCGAAACGCGCGTCCGAGCAACGGGATATCGCCCAGGATCGGCACCTTAGTGTTATCGTTTCTCACATCATCCTGAACCAATCCGCCGAGGACCAGGGTGTTGCCGCTTGGAATCAACACTTGGGTCTCAATCTTACGAATGTCATACTGATCAGCTTGGCTCTCCATATCATTGACCACCTTGCTCACCGTGTTGAAGATGCGTGAAACCTCAGGCACCACTCGTAAGTTTACATAGTTATTGGCAGTGATTCGGGGAGTGACATTCAGGATCACACCAAGATTGGTGTAGGTCACTTCTGACCCACCGGGTGAGCCCTGCGTTCCAGCGGTATTCTTAAATATCGGGGAGGCGCGGGTTACCGATATGGTGGCTGTTTCATTATCCAACGTAACGGTGCGCGGAGTCGAAAGCACTTTGGCTTCAGAACTGGTGTTCAGGAAGGAGAGAACTGCGCTCACGCCATCAGCATCAAGAAAAGCAGTGCTCGGGTTAAAACCCTTTGATGTGTCGAAAAGCATTTTAGGCATGGTTTCCGAAAGCGTGTTGTTGAGGGCAACTTCGGGCTTATTTGCTTGAAGATTGTTGCCCATCCGCATGTTCTGCCCCTGCAGCGTGCCGCTCCAATTGACTCCCTTTCGGCTGGTAGGGTTGATCGATGTCTCGATCATGCGCGCCTCGATGAGCACCTGTTTGGTGGGGGTATCAAGCTTATCGATCAGCTTCTCCACGCCCTCCATTTCGATCTCGGTAGCGAGAACGACGAGCTGGCTAGTGCGAATATCCGGCACAACGCGGCTCCGCTTGTCGACTAATGTCAACTGAACGCTGCCGGCAACATTGGTTGGGCTGGCATACCTAAGTTGCACAATCTTGGTCAACAGCGGCAGTGGTGCCGCGGGATCACGCATCGTGATCCGGGCGATGCCACTCTTGGGCTCTGGAATGAGCTGAAGATTGTAGTTGTTCAGGAGAGCCGTCAGCGCCTGTGCGGCAGTGATGTTCTCCCAGCGAATCGAAACCATAGGTTGCGGAGCGATTTTACCGTCTGCTCCCGCCTGCCCATAGGAGATGCGAGGATCGAGCATGTAATTAAGTTCCGCCTGCCGCGCCAGGTTCTTGATCGCGTCTGTCAGCGGAACCTCGTCCATCACGATCAAGGGGATCAGGGCGTCGCCAGAGCCCATTGCAACGGGAGCGGAGCTCGGAGCTAGCTCCGGCGTCGGACTTTCAACCGGCGGTTGAGTCTCCGCGACTGGGGCGGGAGCTTGAGCGTCGGCGGGAGCGGGAGCATTCGTCTGGGCCAGGCCAAGCGAACTGCTGATGGCCAGCCAAGCGGCGGCCAGGATGCACAGATTGGATTTCATAATGTTCGACACAGATCTTCAGCGGCCAATAGCCGCCGTTTTGTCCTGAGCAACATGAATGCCAAGCCGCGTAACTATCAGATCTGAACGAAAACCGCCTCGCTAATATTGTTTTAAGCCGCACTGGCCGGTTTCCGAGTAAGACAAAATGAGACACCGTCTTAGAAAAGAAGACATCAGACCCGCGGGCATGAGGCGTCGAAGGGGGTTGGGCGATCAGGCGTCTGAAAGCAAAGAGGGCGGGGATCACCCGCCCTCTTTACTCCCATTTCCAATACTAAATATTACCTCAGACTGGCCCGCAAATGCAGCTCTCGGCGTTCACCGTTAACACTTATAAGCGCGGAGGTATCGCGAATTTCTTCACAGGTTATCTTCGCCTTACTGCCGTCTGCCAGCCTGATCTCGCCTGTCTCTCCCACCTCGAATGTGCGCCCATTGATCATGGCCGTTCGCCGTGGCGGGCTTGTAATCCCATTAAGAACGAATGAGGCAATGCTTGGTGCAGCCGTCTTCGTCTTAGGGGCCTCCTGACCCAACGTGGAGTTAGGAAAAAATGGATTGCGCCCATCGCGAGAGCTTTGTGGGACAACGAACACTGATTGAGGGATCACGACCGGGGCATTTGTCACAACCGCTGGGGCTGTGGCTTTGCCCGGTGGAACTGGCGCTTTGGGGCTCTGGGCTGCGGAGACGGTCAGGGCACCGGCGGCAAAACCAACTATCAGGTGAAAGGATTTCATAACAGTCATTAAGCTCCGGGCTTCACAAGCATCACCACATTCATTTTGAAACTTAGTTTCTCGTTGGATGCATTGCCGGAGCCCGCGGTTTCGGGCTCCAGAACAAGGTTCTGGATGCGCATGAGAGGAAACCGATTCTCAAAATCGGCAATGAATCGTCCTAACTCTTGGAATTGCCCGCTCCCGGCTACTGAAAGAGATGCCTGTTTGTAGGGAAACCGCGGGATCAAAGTCATGTCGCGCGGACCGTCAATCTGGCTAAACTGGGGAATATCGATGCGATAGGGGACCTTGAAATCGCGAATCATGTTGATGGACCATGAGTAGAGGTCCCCGGAGCACATTCCATTCTCGAGTTTATTAAGCTGCTCCTGGCCTTGATCCAGTTGCTTTTCAAAACTCGCTGAGGCGGCAATCTCACGTTTTATTAAGTCAAGCCGCTGCTGCGCTTTCTGTTTCGACTCTGAGATGCCCGAAAGGTTCTGTTGCTGGGCACGAATCATGTAATGATACGCGGCCGCCAGAATCAGTAGCGTGGCCAGGCTGACGAAGATCAACTGTTTGCGTTTTTGTAGAATAAGCCGGTTCATCGTGTGACCTCCGGGTAACGTGCCTCAAGGGTGAAGAGCACGAACGGTTTGTCGTCCTTGGTCGAAGGCGGCGAGAGGCTGACCAGGCGCACCTCGTTGGTAGTCCCCAAGGCGGCTTTGAAGTACTCATTCTTCCCAACGGCAGCCTTGAATGCGTTAATCATATCCCCTGGGTTGGGTGCGGTATCTTTTGCTTCAAATGTGATGGCTATTTTCTCCGTGATAGTGGCGGGCTTGCCGGGAATGCGCTTGGTGTTGTTCGTTATCGCTTTGACCTCCTCGGTCAGAACATATTGCAGGTCGGTTTGGAACCGAATGAGTTGCACATCATCAACTGTCGTTTGTTGGAGGGCATTGAGAATTGTTCCATGCAGCAATCGATTGGCAGCCAGTTGATCGAGCGCCGCAAGACGCGCGGTCACTTCCTTGAACTGCTTCTGCGCCTCAAGCACCTGCTGATACGAGTTGGTTTGTGAGCTGATTTGAGCCTCCAAGCGGCTCAGTTCGCCTTTGGCGATGATCGCCTTAAGCTTGAGGGAACTGCTCCAACCCAGCAGCATGATCAATAAACACAGACCAATCCAGAGTGCTCGTTTAACTGGATCACGCCTGCGTAAATCCTCCAACGCCTGCGCTTCAGCGAGCAGATTGAGTTTAAGTGGCATATCTTTAAAATGAAGCAACCCCGGCACCGACGGCTACGGCCAGTTGGGTGGCGACGCTTTCTACTTCACCGCTTTGCGCGGCCGGTAATGCGAACTGCAAAAACGCGAGCGGATTCCATTGCTTGCACTCCGCCATTAATTCGGTTTGCAACATCTGCACCAACAACTCGGAGCGCGCCGTTGCCCCTGTGATGAATACCTGGCTTACCGCCTTGTCGTATTGGTGCTCGAAGAAATCCAATGAGGCTCGCAACTCGCGCCCCAAAGGGAGAACCAGTGTTTCGAGGTTGGACTGCACCTCGGCGGGCATGCCGACCTTGATCCCCTCAGCTTCAGCGTAGCTGATGCCCAGGGCATCGGCTAAACCTGCGGTGATCTTGTCGCCGCCAATCCCAACCACCCGGCTAAGGATGAGTTCGCCTTCCTGCAAAATGCACACGCTCGTGCTCTTGAATCCGATATCCACCAGGGCCACGATTTCGCGCTGAAACACCTCGGGCAAGCTGAGTTCAAATGCGTTAACCGGGCCGAGCAGTCCAGGCGAGATGCTCTCGGGGATCAACCCTGCGTTCCTGGCTGCGCTCTGCATATCATCTACCAACTGTTTTTTTGCCGCAGCAACGAGAACTCTGGCTTTCGGAGGGCCGCTGCTCACCTTCCCCTTCTCCGGCGCCTTCGCGGCTCGGGGCGGGATAACGAAGCAATCGAACAGGTGCCCGGGAAGATCCTGCTGCAAGTAATTCTTAGGGTTGTTCTTGAGGATCTGCCGCATGTCGCTGATCGGGATCTGAGGCAGGTCCGCATGACGCACCAACGCGTCGTTTACCCCAACAGAAAGAACTACGTGCCGCGTCTTGGTGTCCAATGCCTGACAAACACCGCGCAAATGCTCGGTCAACAATTCCGGCGACAAACTCTTCTCGTAAATCGGCGCATCGACGAGCGCGTAGCTCAGCAAGGTCCATTTATCCGCTTTGTGCTGCAACACGACAGCCTTGGTGGTTCGTCCACCCAGGTCGATCGCGACGATCTGTTCTCCTCGTTTAGAGGCGCTACTTAAAAATGGCAAGGCCATGGTTTTCCTGATTTAACCGACTCTACACCTATCGGCGATATTCGGAACCTTCTTTAAGCAGTCTGCGGGCCAGAATCTCTAACAGTCCCGTTCAAGGTCTGGGAACGGGTTAATAATTGAGTTAAGCGCTGCAAAAAATGCGGGGACCGCCTGATACTGTCCAAACCCAAGGCAAAATTTGCCTTCGCTCATGGACAACGCGCGCTTTGGCCAAGCAACCGGGCGCGCGTCTGCAAATCTTCCACCAGGGCACGCAGCAACGGCGTCAGTTTGCCACGCCACATAGCGCCAATCCGCACGGGCTTAAATGTGCCGTGCGGCAGCGGTAAACACCGGATTCGAGGCTCGGAAGATGCCTGAGGCAGCACGACGGAAAGTCCCACGCCAAAACCGTTGGCCACGTAAGAGTGGATCAGATCAATCGAACTCACCTCGATCGTGGGATACCATTCCACTTTGAGACGAGTTAACCCTCGCTGGAAATTCTTGCAGAGGCTTTCTGGACCAGGCAAACAAATCAGCGGTTCCAAAATTCGTCCCCTCTTCCAGAGTTGATCGATGGATTGGATGGGGCTCTTAGCTTCCACCAATAAGGTCAGCGGCAGATCTATCAGCGGCACCCGTCTCATGCCGGGCAGCCCACGCCCTTCGAACAAAGTGATGGCGAGATCAATTTCTCCTAGCTGCAGCAAGTTCTCCAAATCGACCGGGTACCCTTCCCGAAGAGAGATCTGGAACCCCGGGAAGCGGGTCTTCAAATTGCGCATGAGCTCCGGCAAATGGTCGCGTAAAACGATGGTCGAGGCGCCGATGTTGACATGCTCAACCTGCCCTTCCCTCAACTCTCCTGCCAGCTTGTCCAGATTTGCAAAGAACGGCTCAATGGCCCGGTATAACTTTGCACCAGGGGCCGTGAGTGCGAAGGGGCGCCGCTGGAACAGGACAACTCCCAAATGCTCCTCCAACCGGGCGACCTGGCCGCTCACCGCTGGCTGCTGTATGCCATACGGCATCCGGCGAACGGCTTCAGTTATCCCGCCATACCGCGCGACGTAGTAAAACAGTTCCAGGTGATGGATATTCATCAGTCCGTCTAGCTCAAGGTCAGAAACTCAGTGCGATCACCGGCTGGCTCCAGGTGGAGTAAGGCCACCGAGCGGTCCATTCCAAAGCGGGTTTTCCCGGCATATCCAGGATTGCAGAACAGAACTCCGCCCAGAATTTCTGAGTAAGGCTTGTGGGTATGTCCGAACACAACTACCTGGGGCTTCTCAGATTCGATGCGCCTGCGCAAGCGCTCATCGGGACGATGCGGATCTACGATATGCTGGAGCAAAAACTTGCGGTCGCCCAGGGTTAGCCACTCCACAGGCCTATAGCGGAAGCCCGGATCATCGGTATTTCCCCCTACGGCTGTGACAGGCGCCAAACGCTCAAGTTCAAGCAGGATTCTCGGCTGCCCGATGTCCCCGGCATGCAGAATGTGGTCGACTCCCTCAAAGAGCTGCAGAATACGCTCGTCAAAGTAATTGTGCGTATCTGAAATAATCCCGATCTTCATGGGATCTCCCGATTGCGTCAGGCTTTGGATTCCTCTGGAGCTTCGTCGCCCTGAGGCTCCTCGGCACTCTCGCGCTCTTTTTCCTCGGAGGATTCAGCCGCTTCAACGAGCTTGTAAGCGCCAGCGAAAAGGCCGGTGAAGAGTCCGCCGCTGCTCAAGGTATTCCAGAAGAACTCGAGTGTGGTGGGATAACCTCCGGTGCCCTTGGTGAGCGCGATCAGCCAGCCGGCCAAATCCTTCGTGTATTCAGGATTGTTGAACGGATTGAAAAGCCAGGCGCCGGTGTTGGTAAGGATGTAAAACAGGACGGCTCCAACCACGCCACCGGAGAGCAACTTGATAAACGAAGCCTTCGGTTTGAAACGTGACCCGAACCAAATGATCGCCACGAACGCCGCGTAGTTAACCAACTGAGTAGGTCTAAAAGCATTAATCCCCATCCCGAAATAGTAATAGAGATTCAAAGCCAGATCCGAAGCAACCAATGCAGCCAACGGCAGCCACCATTTGATCCGTACAGGGAAGAAGGCGCCTGCACAAAAGGCAAGAGCGTAAAACGCGCTGAAATTAGGCGGAAACACCCCCGGCCAACGCGAGAACATCGCGAGCAGGATAAAAATCACCGGCAAAACTTTAGGCCACCGTTCGGTCACAATTCTGAGCATACGCCCAGCTTTATGCTAGGCAAGATGGTTTTAAGACTTCTGTTCAAGAGGAATTCGACCGTGCGTGGTTCAGGTTCCACGCCGAGCGCCAAAGCCGTTACTCGGAAGAGCCTTCTGCGGCCTCCTGGGCTGCCATGCGCTTCTTCTCTTTGCGCTCCCAGTACCACGTGATCCAGATGCTCACTTCGTAAAGGGTTTGCAGGGGAATGAACATGATCACCTGCGTGATGATCTCTGGAGTCGTCAAGACGGCACCGAGGACCAGGTTCACCACGATCATGTACCGACGGCCTCTGGAGAGAATCGAATAGTTCAGCACCCCAATTTTCACCAGCGTGAGGATGATCACAGGCATCTCGAAGCCGATTCCCATGCCCAGCATGAATTTGCAGACGAAACTGATATACTCGTCAGCCTTCCACTGCATCGCACTGAAGCCCATCCATTCGGAGTACCGTTGAGATGCTGCCAAGGCTAACGGCATCAGGGCGAAATAGCAGAAAGCCACACCTGTTAAAAACAGGCCTACGCCAAAACCGAGGCCACGATACACGTAATGACGCTCCTTCATCTTAAGCGCCGGGAAGATAAAAGCGGCGATAAAATAGAAAATGAAGGGAGAGGCAAGAACCAACCCGCCGTACATCGCGACTTGAAAGGCGACGTAGAAGCCCGAAGCAGGACTCAGGTTGATGAGATCGATGTTGAGATGCTTTCCACGTTCCGCAAGCTTCGGATCATTGTCCACAATCCAAGTGAGAACCTGGTTGGTGCCGATCATAGCCGGCTCGATACGTACGGAAACGTACCGGTTTGTGCCGAGATTGAACCGGTGCTGGGCTTCAGGCGAAAGACTGAAAACGCCTAGCTGGTTGGTGGTCAGAAAAACCGTGACGACCGGATTGGTGCCCGGGTAAGTAATCTCAGCGCGACTCAGCGGTCGCTTGAGAATTTCCACCACGTAATTACCCGCAATTAGGCAAAGAAGAACGGTAACGCCCAGAGCCGCAATGCTCTTAATAAGCACCCAGCGGAGATCCTCCAGGTGCTCTAGAAACGATTTGACTGGGCCGCCCTCTTCTTCTTGCTCGTCAACTAGGGGCTGTGCTTCGGGTTCTTCAACCATGGTTGGAACCGCTCAGCACTCAGGCCTTGCTGCCGGTCGAGGGAGATTGGGGGACCGTTTGAGCTGAATCCACTTGCGTGTTCTGAGCCGTGGAGTTGGAAGGAATGCGCCTTTGAGGAGCCGGTTGTTCGTCCATCGCATGAGAGACTTCATCCGTTACTTCCTTTGTGGCCTTCTTAAATTCTTTAATGCCAGTACCGAGGCCCTTGGCCAGTTCCGGCAAACGCTTGGCACCAAAGAGGATCAAAACAACAGCGAGGATCAGAACGATCTCCCAGCCACCGAGCATTCCAGCGAACATTACATTCATATCACAAAATTACCTGAAGAAATAATAAGCCGGGGGCCGTCAGTAGTAAAGCCGAAACGGGCACCCCGGCTGGTTAAATTTCGTTGCTGCAATCGGGTTTTACTGGGGCGGGGTCAGAAGTACGAACTCGCCACGACGATTCTGACGCCAGATATCATCTCCGGAACCCTGCACGAGCGGACGATCCTCACCGAAGGTGATGGTGTCCACTTGAGTGGCGTTCACACCAAGAGTGACCAGTTGCTCACGGATGGAGATCGCGCGGCGATCACCCAACGAGCGGTTATACTCTTCAGTGCCCCGTTCGTCGCAATGCCCCTCCACCAGGACTGCTGCCGATTTGTTGGCTTTCAAGAATTCGGCCACGGCTGCAACCTTGCTTTGGTCCTCGCTACGCACGTTCGAACTGTCGAAGGCGAAATGAACCGTGTTAGCCTTGAACATCTCGCGGTCTTTGTTCCAGAGTTCGCGGTTTACAGGGGTTTGGGGAATCCCACCGCCGGTGGTGATTTGGTCGGATGTGAGTGGGTTGGACGATGGGTTAGCAAACGGGTCGGATTGCATCGGCATGGCTGGCCCGGCCCCAAGATCCCGCGGCGTTTTCGCCATCGAACCCGCGGGAAGCGGAGTCACAAAACCGCTCTTCTTACGGCAACCGGTTGCCGCCATACTGAGCACTAGTCCAACAGCTACTAAAGTCGCAAATCTGCTTAGCTTCATATCAATTCTTTCGGAAACGGAGCCTGTTATTTATTTGGCCCAACTGGGTTGAGAGTTGTTTCCCGAAATACGGGAGATATCCTTTACTTGTTTGGTTGGCACGTCAAGTAGAGATAACGACCGCGAACTACCCTGCCTGCGTGCAAACACAACCGTGCGCGAATTGGGTGCCCACGAGGGATCCTCCCCGGCAACCAATTGAGTGACCTGCCCGCCAGTGGCAGGCACAACGCAAATCTCGAACCCTCCCATCATGGAGGTGAACACAATCCATTTCCCGTCTGGCGACCAGTCAGGCTCAGTGGGGTTCAATACTCCGGATGTGGGAATGCGCTTAATTTCGCCACCCCCAACGGGGATCTTGCACAAGGACCGCCGTTCGGAAACCTTGGCAGCGAAGCAGATGAAGGCGCCGTCAGGCGACCAGCAGGGTGAGCTCTCGTCCTCCCGCGACCGAGTCAGGCGCTTGGGCTCGCCACCACTCGCTGAGGCTACATAAAGGTCTGTCCAACCATCCTTGCTGAGAATCATTGCCACCTTGGACCCATCCGGAGAGACTGCGGGGCTGATGCTCGAACCGCCGTAACGAGCGAAGGCATTGCGCGCTCCGGAGCTCAGGTCATGATAAAAGATGTCAGGGCTGCCCAGCTTGTAAGAAGTATAGTAGAGAGCGAGTTTACCGGGCACCCAGTTTGGTGCCGCAACGATCGAACTATCTTTAGTAACAGCCGTAGGGTTAAATCCATCGAAGTCTGCCACAAATATTTCGCTATCCTGTCCATGAACAGCCTTGTAGGCGATCTTGGTGCGACCGATGCCCTTGAGTTCTAACGCAGCTAGAAAGTCATCAACAAACGTATGGGCCTGACGCCGCAAGGAGGCGCCGCTATACGCTTTGGCGAGCAGCGAACGGTTGGCGATCTTATCCATCGCCCTGCCCTGTAGATCGCCACTGTTGCTGCCGCTTAGTGCATACTGGGCACCTGTTTCATTCGTCACGGCGAAGCCCTGCACGTGGAGATCGAAGCGGATCACCTGCTCGGCTTCACCACTGAATCCGCTAAGAGAAACGAAGATGGGACGAGTGCCGCCTGGTTTGCCTGTCCGGTCAATGTTGATGGGCTGGGGCCAGCCATTGAAAACAACACCGCCGGCTAAGAATACAAAGAGTGCCGTCTTATAAAATCGATTCATAGTTATCCTAATCCGCGTTTAGCTCCGACGTTAAAATTAATCGGGACTGTCCGTTGATCCTGCTTCTCGCTGGCCGGCAAAGGAGCCGCCCATTTGACCCTATCCAGCGTCCTACGGACTGATGCGTCCAAACCGCTGTTCCCAGAGGGTTTAGAAATCCGAGCGCTGATTACAGTCCCATCGCGAGCGATGACTATGGTCGCCTCGACAGTGGCCCCTTCGTCTGTAACGCTGTCGGGCAGGTGCCACGCACGGT
The DNA here is from genome assembly GCA_942493075.1 of uncultured Verrucomicrobiota bacterium. Taxonomy (GTDB): domain Bacteria; phylum Verrucomicrobiota; class Verrucomicrobiia; order Limisphaerales; family UBA8199; genus JBBQYD01. The sequence goes on from OW818681.1 coordinate 4,498,006, forward strand.
CATAGGCACTCTTTACAGCCTGATTGAAGTTGGCGTAAGCGACTCCACCACCTCCAGGCCCATTTAGTTCTATCGCAACCCCACGGGAAGAGCTCTGGCCGGCAGCGGAAGCGGCTGAGGCGATCCCCGCAGCGAATCGCCGCCGTATTTCGCGATCACGGCGGTCTGCTTCTCGTTCGGCTGCCAGGGCCGCAGCCCGCTTTCTCGTATCTGCCTTAGTATCAGCGCCTCGAACAATGGGCTTTAGGTCAAAAGTACGTTTCTTCTTAGTAGCGCTCGGCACCAGTGAACTGTCATCCTTTGGCGCCTTGGGCGCGGGCTTCGGTGCAGGCTCGCGAATGACCGGCTTGGGCGCCGGAACAACTGGCTTGGGTTCAGGCTCCGGTGGTGCTTTCTGCTCAGGTTCAGGGGCCTGTGGTTGCGGTTCAGGCTCAGGTGTGACTGGTGCTGCCGGTGCTGGAGCAATAACTGGTGGCGCCGTCATTACCTCGGGCGGCTTCGCGGCATTGGGGTTGCCCCCGCCAGGCGCAATCAACTCATCCACGGTTTTGAATGCCACGAAGTCGATGACCGGCAGGTCTTGCATCGGATCGGTCTTCTTCTCCGAAGACACGAAAGCCGCACTGGTCAGCACGATGACGATGAGCGCCACGTGCCCAGTGACAGATCCAACAAAACATTTTTTTTGCAGCCGATCCATTAGCGCCTCCCGGGTGGTTCAGTTCGCAATGAATAACGAGTAATGCCGTTGCGCTGGCAACGGTCAATCACCGCGTAGAGATCTTTATTTTTGCCGTTCTCATCTGCCCGGATATACACGACCAGGTTCGGGTTCCGCTTGAATTCGGCAACGAGGGACGCCTCTAATTGCTGAAGGCTTACCCGTTTGCGGTCAAGCATGTACGTGCCGTCGGGGCTGATCTCAACGGTTTGGATATCTTCCTTGGTCAGTTCCTTGTCGGGAGTGCCCCCCGTGGAGAGCTTCAGGTTCAGGCCTTGCTCCAGCAACGGGGTGGTGATGATGAAGATGATCAACAACACAAAGGCAAGGTCCAGCAGCGGCGTGATATTAATCTCGCTGAGCGTGACCAGTGCCGTGCGTTGTGAAAATCGGCGCATCAGCTTTCCTCCTCAAGGTACTCGGTTTCCATTTTGGAGATGAGTTCCTGAGCAAAATTGTCCAATTCAACTGTTCGGACACGGAGGTTATGCACTAACCAATTATAGCCGAACATGGAGGGAATAGCGACGAGCAACCCGGCGACCGTGGTGATGAGTGCGGCCGCGACACCAGGAGCCATGGCTGCGAGTGTGGCGCTGCCCTGCTGCGCAATATGACCGAACGTGCTCATCACACCCCAAACGGTTCCCAGCAACCCCAGGAAGGGGCCACCACTGACAGCGATCGCCAGCAGGATCAACCCTGATTCAAGTTTCAGGGATTCCTGGGCCACCATGTTTTCCAGAGACCGTTTGACGTGCTCCATACCCTTTAGTGAGACGAAACGTTTTCGTCCGCCTTCAGGGTTTTTTAGCCGGGCGTCTAATTCCAGGCTGCCTGCCTGATACACGACAAAGAGAGGGCATCCCTCAGCCTGCACTCGGCGATCGAAGATATCGAGCACGTGCTTTTGGGTGCGAAACTCGGTGTTGAAGTATCGGTTGAGCTTGCTGGCTCGATGCATCTGCACGGATTTTTGCACCATGACAGACCACGCCACAATGGAGAAGCACGCCAGGCAAACGATAATAACCTTGGCTTCCGGAGTGGCTTGCCTCCAGACATAAACCAGTTCCGCCGTTCCGGCATTGGCGCCGGCGGCACATAAAAGTATAGGTACATTCATTCCGACACGAACTGACCGTAACTCCGCATGCTTGGTCGTGAGGAATAGAAGCGCCCAGGCGGAACGTGTTCAAAAATCAGACTGTTCCAACTAAATAAAATTTATAACGAACTTCTACGCAACGTTGACAATAAAAGCAAAACCTTTTTGGAAGATTTTTACCATGCTCCGATGTCATTGTCGAGCAGCAACTTCGGTTTTCAGGTCCGCCGCAAAAGCATCCACGTCCTCCTCCGTCGTATCCCAACTGCACATCAATCGGGCCTCTTCCCACCCGCCTACGTTGGTATAGAACTTCCATCCCCGCCCGTGCAACCCGCGCACAACCGGGTCCGGTATCCGTGCAAACACAGCATTACTCTGGACTGGATACGGGATCTCGATTCCAGGCAATCCCGCCATTCCGGCCGCAAGACGGCAAGCCATGGCGTTGGAAAGCCCGGCATGGCGCAACCATGCGCCGTCACTCAGCATTCCCACCCAGGGAGCGGAGAGAAATCTCATTTTGGAAGCCAACTGACCACCCTGTTTGCACCGGTAATCGAATTCGCGAGCAGCCTCGTGGTTAAAAAACACCACTGCCTCCCCTACCCCGATCCCGTTCTTAGTGCCACCGAAACAAAGAACGTCCACACCGGATTTCCAGCTCAGTTCTTTGGGCGCCACACCGAGGGAGGCGATCGCATTGGCGAACCGCGCACCATCCATTTGGACGCGCAGGTTAAATCGGCGCGCCGCCTCATTGAGCGCTCGCAACTCGTCGAGTGAATAGACAGTGCCAACCTCGGTAGCCTGCGTCAGGCTCAGGGCACGCGGCTTGGGGTAATGAACATCGGTCCGCTTTTTGACCATTCCTTCAATGGCATCCGGATCAATCTTCCCGTTAGCTCCTGGCAGCACCAGCACCTTTGTGCCGTTGGCGAAGAATTCCGGTGCGCCGCATTCGCTCGTCTCCACGTGCGCCATCTCGTGACATAGAATGCTGTGATAGGATTGGCATAGGGAAGCCAGGGAGAGCGAGTTTGCGGACGTGCCATTAAAGACAAAGAACACCTCGCAATCGATTTCGAAAACCTCCCGGATCAGGTCGGAAGCCTTAGCGGTCCAGGAATCGTTACCGTAGCTGACTTCATGACCGGCATTGGCCTCCAGTAAAGCCTGGAGGGCTTCAGGACACATGCCCGCGTAGTTATCGCTGGCAAAATGACGGGGACGCTGGATTGCCACATCAACATTCATGGAATGATCATAGGCACGGGCGGAAGCTTGGCAAAGCCCAATACACCGCGCCGTGCGTCATAAAGACAAGCTAATAAACCCGTTCAGTTATCTTGGACGGACCAGCATTTCTTCCACGATCACGTGCGGCGGAAGGTGCAGGCAAAACCAGACGCACTCCGCGACATCTTCAGCACGCATCATTCGGGCGCGGGCGTCGGCATCCGGTACTTGCGGCCGTTTCTCAAGGAGGGGAGTATCGATGTCGCCAGGGAAGATCGCGCAAGCGCGGATGCCCTTGGCCCGCTCTTCCGCGTTGATGCTCTGGGTCAGGCCCGCCAACCCGAACTTGCTCATGACATAGCCCGGGCCGGCCTTTGGAGAAGCCAGTTTGCCGGCATCGGAGATGACATTAATGATTGTTCCGTTACCGCGAGCGCGCATCCCGGGGAGCAGTTCCTGCGTCCAATAGTAAGCACCGTTAAGATTGGCCCCGATCATGTCGTGGTAATCCTCCAGAGTGAGGACCTCCAGAGCCCGCCTGGGAACATTCGTGCCTGCACAATTGACTAGAGCATCCACAGAACGAAAGTCATCCAAAACACGCCTCGCGGCAGCGCCCACTTGCTCCGGCCGGCTGATGTCACACGCATGCATGCTCAATCGTGACCCGTGGTCCCCTGCAAGCTGCACGGTTTCCCGGAGCGCTTCAATACGGCGACCGATGATTGCCACCCGGCACCTGAGGCTCACCAACTTCAGAGCCACCGCGCGTCCCACACCGCTCCCGCCTCCTGTCACTACGCAATTAAGATTCATACTCCTCCTGGGTGATGGCCACCCAAGCCCGGGTGGCCGCTGATTTCAAAGCCGCGTCCATAATAACCTGCGCCGCCACCGCATCCCGAAAATCCGGCACACAAGGCCGTTGATTCCGGATCGCATCGACAAATTCCCACGCCTGGTCGTATCGGAAAGTCACGAGCGGGTCTCCAGCCAAAGGGTCACGCGGTGAACCCGGATGCCGCCAAAACTCTTGAGGCACCTCCAGCGTCGCGAGCCCGGGTCCCCCCACCTTGCCGTGCTGGAGGCGATCCCATTCGCCGGTGCGAAACACAAAAGAAGCTTCGCTCCCATTCACCTCTACAGAGTCGAGACTGCGCCAACTCTCGTTGCGTCCACTGGCCAGTTTGCTGCTCTCCAAAACGCCAGTCGCCCCGCAAACGAAATTCGACAGAATGGCTACCCAATCGTCGAGATCGTTTGGCTGCCCCCCACGAACGGGATGCCACTGAGCCACCTGGGCCACCAGACGTTCCATCCGTCCGATCAGGAAATGTGCAAAATCGATACGATGGCTGAGCATATCCCCAAGCTCGCCACTGCCAGCCATCCGCTTGATTTGACGCCAGCCCAACCCGCGTGTCCCCCAGTCTTGCAGACGGCAGGAGCGGTAATGATAAGGCTGGCCCAGATCGCCGCGTTTGATGAGATGCTGAAGGTACCGCATTGCCGGGACGAATCGGTAAGTGAATGCGGTCATGTGCCGAACCCCGGCTCGTTCGGCGGCTCGGGCCATTTCCCGGGCCTCGGCTGCATCCATTGCCAGGGGTTTCTCGCACAAAACATGTTTCCCGTGAGCAACCGCCTCCAAGACAATCGGCGCGTGGGTAACGTTCGGGGTTGCGACAATCACCGCGTCCACATCATCACGTCGCATGATCTCGCGATAGTCTTGAGATATCACTGAGACACCGGTCTGCTGCCGCGCACGTTCCAACGTGGATGGGTCTGCGTCGCACAACGCGGAAAGCTTCGTCTCAGGGCATAGTGCAAGTCCCGGCAGATGGTTCTGCAGGGTGATGCCGCCACAGCCGATAATGGCGACTCTGATCGTATCTCCGCCAGCCATGCCTGAGTATTGAACTCGGACCAGGGAAAGGCAAGGGAGACCCGACTCCGGGTCAATGAAGGTGCGTAGCCACTTTGGAGGCCAGGTGGCCGCACCGCCACGTCAGGAGACGTGGCCTACAGGAAGGAGGTCCTTCGGAATCCACAGTTCTGGTTCGACCAGGGCCTAACTTCTTCAGTACAGTCCTCTGACGCGATACATGACTGGACTGGCGCCAGAAATGTTCGCTGTCAGTCGATATCGCAAGCCAGATGCAAGGGTTGTCAAAGTAGCTGTGGTGTCCTGGGCCCAACTCCCACCAGCGCTGGACTTGTGCAACTGGAAGGTCATTCCCGATCTGAAATCCGCTACAGAAAAATCCACTTGGATCTGGCCAGCCACGATGCGGGTGGCCAGGATCTGCAATGAAGGTGCAGGCAGCACAACGGGAACTGTCGTTGCTGGACCCCAGTCCAAAGTGCGCAAATCCATGTGCGCCCGTGCCTGGACCAGGATTGAGTTCGTTGACGCAGGAGTGATGCTGAGCTGCTGGTTTGTTCCCGAGGTATTCGTGACGACGTTAATTACCTGGCGGGTATTGGAAACCACAACGTTGTCCAGGTAGAATCCAACACCGGGCTCCGTGTATGCATAATAGGAGCCTCCAAGATAGTCATACATGAACCGTATCTTTGCCGTCTTTCCGGCATACGCTCCCAAAGAGATATTATTCGTGATGAAGGCAGTGTCTCCCTGGCCGCCGTTGCCAGCTTGTTCCCACAGGGAGGTCCAGGTTTTGCCGTCATTCAGTGAGATCTGAGCTTTGGCGACCTGCCCGCTGGTCGCGTAGGTGAGCAGCTTGGCAAAGCTCAATTGGCTGGTGCTGCTGAGGAAGAAAAGTGCGTCGAGAGTGAGTTTATGTCGAAAACCATCGGTAAATCCAAGTCGGTAGGAAGCCGAACCGCTTGCCGCGCGCGTAGTGGTCACCGTGTTGTGGTTCGTTGGAACATCCAACTCTGTCACATTGGCGAGGCCGGATTCCGCCCCAAGGAGAAGCGAATAGTTTGTCAGCTCCCCATGGCGCCAATCGTAAGAAGTCGCGAAGCCGACAGGCTGAACAACAAACGTATTTGGCCGCGTTGCGATGGCCAAGGCAGGTCCGGTAATCGCGGGATTATAAACCGGAACATAATCAACTTTGACGTTCTTCAGGCCACTCACAGTGACCACGCGCTGGTTTGTCAGCCCGCCTCCCGTAAAAGTGACAGAGTAGTTGCCATTGGTTGTTACCGGGACAGTGTAGCCGCCGGAGTCCGCTGTTACCGCATAATATGACGACCCCGCCACATCCACGGTGAGCCCGCCGATGCCCTCGCCAAGGTCATAGAAGTTGTTGCCGTTGAAATCATAGTAGGCGACCCCGGTTATCATTGGGACATTCCCTGCACCGCTGCGCGTTCCAAAGTTCTGAGTTACCAACTGAGGGCCGACAGAGTTGGTACCAATCGAATTGGTGCCGTTGATCACACCGACCCCGACTTCCCGAAAGCCAGCAAAATGGATGTTATTGCGATGGCCCGGAGGATTCTGCATTCCTCCAACCGAGCCCGGGTCATCGCCCCAGTCCACCTCAAAGCCCGCGTGGCCGTGGAGTATCGAAAAGGCATGGCTGTACACGTTCTCCGCGGCCGTGGAATAGGGATAACCCGCGTCAGTAATTCGATTTGCAACCGTGTCCCCGGCGGTTCCTACATGCCCTTGATAGACATTTGTAAACATGTCGCCAGTGTGAAAGCGAGCAGCAGCAACAAGCTGGGCGTTCATGGCGAGCGGTTGAGCGGGTGGGTTGGTCGCAATCGAGGAAATCATTAACGGCAAATCCACGACGAAATAGTCGTAACTGAGCTGCAGATCGGGATCAGCGTTAGTCGCCAGAAGATGCCCCTCCACTGTCGGATTCATCCGAGCGCGGTTAAGGTACTCCAAGTACTGTTGCTCCTCATCAGTCGGCTGGCCAATGGACCAAAGTGTTGCCGAGCCGGATTTAAGCTCATAAGGACTCTCTTTGCCGGAGCCTTTGATAGGCGGCTGGGCTGGTGGCGCGGCCTTGATGGGTGCTGGAGTCTCCAGGACAGGCGCTCCGTAAACGGGAATCATGCCGATTAGCAGGACAGCAGCCCCGGAAATGAGACAGTAAACCTGTCTCCGGAGGTTCACACCTAAGTTCTGCAGCTTCATCATATTGCGCAATTATATCATTCTGCACGCGTGCCGCGAATGGAAAGCGGCTGTTCGTTCGCAGATCTGAGCAGAAACGAGGCCAGCCCGCAGTAAACGCTATAGAATCGCCTGTAAACGAGGGCAATCAGTTTCAAGGCTACGGCACAACCACGCGCAATGCGTTGCGTTGCAGCGCAAAGGTCACCGGCAACTTGCCAGCAAGTTCACCATCGAGCTCAAAAGGCACACGACTTTCAGCGGTGAGGCGCACCTCTGACGCCTGGAGCCGTCTTACTTGCGCATCGGGCACCCTGCCCCGCAGCAAGAGTCCCGGGCCACACCGCAATAACGTACCCACGTTGGCGCGCGGAAAAACGCAGACATCCAACACTCCATCCGTCATGTCTGCCCTTGGAAACATGCCATAATCGCCTCCATAAAGTTTGCCGTTCCCAATCAGTACCAACGCACCGGAAACGGTTTGCGACCCGTCAGAAACGGCAATCATCCTTTGAGGCTCGGCAAGCGCCCGAATGCCGGCAGCTACGTAGGCCAGAGGGCCGATTTTCTTCTTCAGCTTCCAGCTCACCAGTTCCACAGCGCGTGCATCCAAGCCCGCACCACCAAGCTGCGCAAAATAGCGGCGGGTGGTTCCATTAGCAGAGGCGGACTCGGCGTAAGGCAGATCGATCCGAAGTTCTTTGCCCTTCAAAATGACGGACCAAGCCTGCGTAAAATCGCGCGGGATTTCCAACTCCCGCGCGAAGACATTGACGGTGCCCAGAGGCAGGACTGCCAGGCGGCTTGTCATGAGCCCTCCCGGTGCCGAAGCCAAGCCGTTCAAGACTTCGTTGATTGTTCCGTCGCCGCCTGCGGCGATGATTGTTTCAAAGCCTTCCGCGACAGCTTCCGCTGCCAGGCGCTGCGCGTCCCCTGCTGCGGCAGTGGGCTTGATCGCGCAGGTGCCTGAGACTTCACGCAAGTGCTCGCGAAAATTTCGAGCTTTGTCGCCCCGGGCCGCAGGATTGAAAATGACACACGTCCGCACCCCGTCATTGTCAAAATCAATCCGCCGTTGGCGAGTAGAATCCGTCAGCGCTCAGGCTGCTGCTTGCAGCACAGCGTTGCGGGATGGACGCCGCCTTCGGGGCTGATCCGCGTCGGTTTGATGTCGCAGTCCTGGGCGCGCCAATCGCTCCGGCACTTGACTATATGCCGGGCTATCAAGACGGCTGGAAGGCGTACCTGTTTTGAGTTCTTCCACAAGATCAGCCACGCTATTCAGAACCCGAGTGGGCTGATACACGTACTCGGATAGATTTTCGATACGCGTCGAGCCAGACAAAACAAGATAGGCCATCAAGCCCGATTCAATCGCGCCGCGTATGTCCGTCTCCATGGTATCGCCGATGACAATCGTCTGCTCTATCGTTGCGCCACTCGCCATTTCCGAGAGTTTGCGCCTGGCCCGTTGAAACATATAACCATTGGGTTTGCCCAGGTAATAGGCCCTGCGCCCCGTGCTCGCTTCGAGGAAGGCAGCCGTCGCTCCGGCTCCAGGCCGGGTGCCGTCCTTTGAGACGGGGCACCAGTTATCCGGGTTGGTGGCCAAAAGCCGGGCGCCTTGCTCAATGTAGCTGTGAGCCTTTGCCAGCTTCTCCAAGGAAGCCGTTCCTTCACCGACGACCACGTAGCTGGGATGAATAACATCGTTGGCAATTCGCCTCTCATGCAAGGCCGTCGTTAAACCTCCTTCACCTATGGTGAAGACCGTGCAGGAGGGGTGTGTCTCACATAAGAAATCGGCCGTGTTCAACGCCGAAGTGTAGAAGTGCCTTGGGGAAAGGCTCGGAATTCCCAAATGCCCCAGCCGCACCGAGAGATCCTCAGGAGTCGGGGCTGAGTTATTAGTCAGGAATATGAAAGGCGCACCGCTGGCGATCAACGCCTCCACGAAGTCCTTCGCACCGGGAATCAAATGGTTCTCCCGGTAAATCACACCATCCATATCAATCAAATATCCAGTTTTCATAGTTCAAAGCGCCACTCGCTCGGAAGCGACTGGCGCCATCGGGAGAATGAAGAGCAGGCGGCTTGCCAATGGTGAAAATGGGAGTTTTTAACGTAAAAACCGGCTATTTAAACAGGTGAGCCCCGGCGGAAATAGCCAGCGTGAGCGGAATGCAACACGCTGCGTGCTAATACTCACGTTGCAGGCGCCTAATTCTGAGAGGCAACGATCAGACCAACGATCCCGGCCAGCACAAGCGCCCCAAGAACAGCAAACAGGATCTTTACCCAGCTCTTTGGGTATTGTCCTGCCATGGTTCCCGTGTAGCCGTTGATCATGACCTGAAAAGCCTTTGCGCCGTAGCTATAACTCAGCAGCCAGACCGGCACCAGGATGTGCTTGAACGTTTGTTTCCTATACTGGGAATTTACTGATAAATTACGATGCGTATCACCGGGCACCTGGGAGGCGCACAACGAGTATAACGCCCGTTCCATGGCCTCGCGCGCGTGGCGGGCGGCTGATAGCAAGTCGATCTGATACCGCTCCACCACCCAACCGGCGAGAAAACCCGGGTTGTAGGGCGCCAATTCCTTGGTCGGAAAAGGCTCGATTTTGGGCAACAAATCCGGATTCAGTCCACGTGAAGCCGCAACCAGTTCGTCATCAAAAAAATGATCCAGGGAGCCGCTGGAGGGAACCCAGCGAACTTTCCGGACCTGGCGAGTTTTGGTCTGACCGTTGGAATCGCGATAGGTCTCAGTGACGTAATAATAGTAACCGCTTTGAGCAGTCCAATCGGCATGCGCTTGGGCATCGAAGGTCCAATACGGAATGTAAAGCCCTTTCACGGTATCCGTCAGCGCTGCACGCTTCAATTTATTGGGAGCGAACCACCGGGTTCGGTACCATTCGCGCACGCGGTCACGCACCTGGGTTTCGCTCACCTTAAACGGCAGCAGGCTTTCGGGACTAAACGCTTCTTTGATCTCCTCATACGGCACCAGGGAACTGGAGCCGCAGAAATCGCAGCGCTGGCCCACCCGTTCGGAGTCGAAGACGGAGATGGCCTGACAACTCTGGCAGCGAACGGAGGTCTTCTTGGCCTGCCATCCACGCTTGGCATCTGGAACCGTTCGCAAAGCGGTCGCCAGGTCGTGTTCGACAATACGCTCCTTCCCGCTCTCCATCAGTTCGATCTGGGCGGGCGAGGTCGTGCCACAATAGGCGCACACCAGTGCGTTGTGAGCCGGATTCCATCGGGCCTCACCGCCGCAGGCGGGACAGGTGAATTTCTCGCGAGCTACTGCTTCGCTCATAATGGCGGGTCGCGTCAGGATTTGAGGAACTCTTCGAGCGTCGATTTGGTGATCCGCCATGCCGTCCCGATTTTCTTGCCTTTGAGGCTGCCATCCGCGAGCGCGGCAAGGACATCTGTTTCGCTGACGTTGAGAAACTTGGCAGCTTCTGTAGGAGTCATGAGCTCGGGCATGCCACCGCCGGCACCGACGACCGGCGGTGTGGCACCCGGCTGCGAGGAAGGGGCTTGCAACGCAGCAGCGATCTGCTGGCCGATGGCAAGACCGGCGCCGAGCTCCGCCGCGGTTCCAGCCATGCCTCCGCCTTGGGCCTTGCCGAGACTCTCGGCCATTTGAAATTTCACGTAATCGTTCAAGTTCCCAATCGCAGTCATGCTGGTGCGTTTGTCGATTGCCTGCTCCACCTCGGGCGGGACTGAAACGTTCTCCAATATGAAACTGGGAATCTCCAGGCCATACTTGGCGGACATCGCCGGATTGATTAACGGCAGCAACGCCTCTCCCAAATCCTGGTACCGCGACGCCACATCCAGAACAGGAAGCCCGGCGGACGCGAGCGCATCGGTAAAAATGCTTACCACGCGTGAACGCATGGTGTCGGCAAACTCGTCCAGGCGGAAATGATGATCGGTGCCAGCCACCTCTTTGAGGAACAACCTGGGATCGATGATTTTGAAATCGAAAGTGCCGTAGGCCCGCACGCGAACGATGCCAAAGTCTTTATCGCGCATCATCACCGGGTTGGCGGTGCCCCATTTATTCCCTGTGAACAAACGGGTGTTCACATAATAAACATCTGCTTTGAAGGGCGATTCAAAGCCGTACTTCCAGCCTTTGAGCGTGGACAATATGGGAATGTTATCAGTCGTGAGGGTATGCTTGCCGGGACCAAACGTATCGCCGAACTGACCCAGGTAAACGAACTGAGCCACCTGCGATTCGCGCACGATCAGTTGCGCGCCTCGCTTGATTTCCTTGTCCTGGTCGGGAAACCGAAACGACAGTGTGTCCCGTGAGTCATCCTCCCACTGGATGATTTCCAGCAACTGGGTCCTCAGATAGTCCATTAATCCCATAATTATTCCTTTTGTGTACGGCGGCACTATCCTCTTCCTGGTCAAAACTGAAAAGTATAATTGTTGAGGAAAATTGTAGTCACGAGGCAATCATGAGGAAAGCAGCCCCAGAACCGAGATGTCTGGGAGTAATCCAGCACGGAAGTGCCGGACATCACCCGGGCATTCCTTCGGAAACAGCCGAAATGTCACGCAAAGACGCCGAGACGCCAAGAAAACAAGAAAAGAAACTAATCTGCCTTAGTTTGCCAGGTGTTTAAAACTTTAGTTCCCGTTTTTCCTTAAAACCTTCGCGTCTTGGCGTCTTGGCGTGATTACATTACTTGGGGCTGTTTTCAGGAAGTTCAGGACCACCATATTTGTCAGCAAATTCGTTATGAAAGGCATAAATGCCTACTTAAACTTGAGGTCATCACAGCCCCAGATCACAGGTTTCATATCCGCTTCTTACCTGGGTTTCAGCATTTGTCAATACTTCTTATATTGAGTCTCAGCAATGTGCGCGAATCGTCCTTTAACGGCACGGTTTCCCATCCGAGCTCCCCAAAACGCGTAGCGCATGCTGACTTTTGCAACGCCGCTTGCGGTCTTGGACTGCTGTAGTCCTCTACAGCTTTTTCGTAGGAACGCCTTCCCGCCATGGTGCACAACCGATCTCCGTATCACCCGAACCACGATCTCCCCAACACCAACGGTGTTGTGTCCCAAAGCCCGGGGTTGATCGTTCAGAGCCGAAGCGAAGCGGAGGCGCGGAACGATCTACCCCGGGACCAAGCCCCCCAAATTCACAACCCCAACGCGGGTTGTGCCTCATTCAGAACGCATGTACAGTTCAGATTTCAGAAGGACACACCCTTGCAGGTGCGTTCAACCGACGCTGGTATGCTCCGTCCATGCCGTTCCGGTTTCTCCGGAACGGCATGGAGCTGATCCTCTATTGTCAGGAGTTGGGACGGATGACTGTAACACGGTAGAACCGGCGGGTAGCCGGTCCTGCCGGATCGGCCAGCACCATGTCACTACCATTCCCTGTGATACTCAGGGCCACTTTCCATGTCTCATCCTGAAGAGAGTCCTTGTATTCCAGGACATAAGTCAGCCCGGTCCCGGTTGGAACTGCGAAGGTGATTTCTCCCCCGTTAAACACAGGCAACGGGGCGAACAAATCGGAAGGCAATACCGGATCAGACAGCACAACGAAGTTAATGTTAGAAACAGTGCTCCCCGCTGTGACCTGGATAGTTGCCGCTTCGGCAAAGGTGGCTGCCTTCGGATACCATTGTATGCTGTTCGAGTATCCAAAGGAGACCCAGCGGACCTTGTAGGAACCAGGCGGGATGTAAGTGGCGAGATACCGTGTGGTACCCATGGAGTTGATCATGTTGGTTCCCACCGACTCCCCGGTCGCGGCATCATACCATTCGAAGTTTCCCATCGCACCATGACCATAAGGCCCTGAGCCGCCGATGGTAATCACGTTGCCTTCGATCTGACCATGCGTTGGAGCATTCACCACGTCGAGCATCAAGAAGCTGGTCGCTGCTCCTTCAGTGCCAGCTTGTGCGTGGAAAAGATAGCGGCCCGGTGGTGTGCCCTCCGGAACAGGCAATGTCCATGTAGCGGAGCGATTCGCAGAATCCCAAACCTGCCCCTCCATCGAAAAGGACGACATTCCTTCATAACCGATCCAGCCCAAGCTTTCGGTTGCCTGCCAGAAAAGGAAGTTTGTGCTCTTGCCGGAGTTGTCGGCCACCCCCGGATTAATTGAAGCGTTGGTAACTCGCGGGGCGTCAGGTAACTCCACATGAACAGTCAAGGTTCGACTCAAGCCATCCGCGGATGTGAATATCAAATGCGCTGTGCCGTTGTCTTTTGCGAAAAACCGCAGGCCGAAATTGCCGTGGTATGTGTCAACAACATTCGGGTTATCGCTGGCCGCGGACACCACCGGCGGGGTGGCGACCACGTGCAACTGCGGAAAGTCTGCGCCTGTATTATCAATCACTCTGAAGGTGAACTCCGAGGTGAACTCCCCTTGTTTGATCACCTTCATAGCGGTCACCGGCGCCTGATCTGAGTTCGTCGAAAAAAGAATGTCGGAGGTCGTTCGCACATCCACCACGAATGGGGCGAATCGTGCATAGGAATGGTCTTCCAAGGTTTGAGCCATTCCTGCATGTTTCCCGGCTGCGAGGGTCGAAGTGTCCAGTTCCACGGCGAAGCCACCCGAGCGGGTTAGCCTGGGCAGTTCAGGAGACGTGGGGATGGGCATTGTCAGCATCATGCTCACTCCACCTGCTGAGCTGAAGCCATTCATGAAGTCCACTTCGAACGGTTGCAGGAATTTCTGGCCCCGCAGCATGATGGTCTCCGAATTATTTGCGGTGAAGAGAAAGTGCGGAGAGGTAACCGTGAACAACAAATCTCCCTCGCTTTCAACACTGCCGGCCATAACGTACACCCGACCGCTGGTCATCGGCTCCACGATGCGCACCACGATTTGAGTCGGGGTCCAGGATTCGATCTGAGGTTGTGCGATTGGCGCGCTGGAGGTTCCCGCAACGAGATCGGCCGGACAGATTCCGATATATACCTGCCCGGTGATGCTTCCGAAGTTATTGCCGCGCAGTGTGACCTTCCCGCTGTTGGTTGTGGAGTAGTATGGTCCCGCTGAGGGGCTGACTCCTGCGATAGCCGGGAGTGCCCCTGGCGTCAGCCCGGTCCCGGCAAGGCTGATGCCATGCAGAACGAGATAACCATTCTCGCCGATCCGGCTGACAGCAAGGCGCACCAACCGCACGGCCTCAGAGGGCATCACCACAGTGGTATTATACGAGCTTGTGCCCTCGGTGATCGAACTGCCATCCGGGTTCCACGCGGTGAGGCGCTTCACCTGGCCATCAGCCAAGGCATAGTCCAGTTGCACCGCGACGGACTTTGAGTCAAAGGCATAAGTGGAATCCAAGGTCACGCCCAAGGTTAAGGTCTTGCCGCTTACCCCGGGGACCGAGAGGTTCTGATAGACCAATATGCCTTTGTAATCATACTGGTTCGGATTGAGGGGAAACCCAGGGTTGAGCTGGGGGTTCCAGGAACCCAAGCGTGGGGAGGTGCGCCAATGAGCTATGCCAGAAGAGAAGTTGCCATTCTGCAACAACTCGGCAGCGGTTGTCGAAATGAGCGCAGCGCAGGCGATAGCTACCCCCGTGATTATTTTAGGGGAAAAGCCAACGAGAGATCTTGAGAGAGGCCAGATCTGATTCATGTAAGGAGTTAAGCAAAGTGTCGGAACATCTTACAAGCTAATCTTTAAAGGGAGAGAGATGTCAGGGCCTACTGGGTGCATATTTATGCACACTCTATGCCACCGAGGCCTCGTGATGTGTGTTTGATAATGGGCTGGAGCTCAGCATCATAGGAATGAAATGGCACAAAAAAGGAGCCGGTGGAGTAAAGCGAAAAAGATTGACCCCAAGCCGTTGGTCAGCTTCAATAGTTCCTTAATGAAAATTCAGCATAAAATCTTAGGAAGGCTCCTGGCCTCTGCCATCGCCGGCCTCGGCATGGTTCACATGGCTCAGGCCGATTATCCAGCTACCGTGCTGGCTGACCAGCCTGCCGGTTACTGGCGGCTTGATGATGTTCCATCTCTTCTACCGGATATTTCAGTCCTCAACAAAGGCTCTGCTGGAACCAGTGCCGACGGCATCTTTACTGGGTATGTAGGTCGAGAAGAAGACGGCGCCCTGAACGGCAGCACGGATAAAGCCATGCGCTTCTGGGGCAACATCGCAGAAGTAAGCCGGGTTCTGATGGGCGGGAAGGAGAACTTCAATTTCACCGGCACCACGGCTTTCACTCTGGAAGCCTGGGTTAAACCGATGATCGGACTCACCAGTTCAAGCGGCACGCAACGACTGATATCCAATGGTTCCGGGCAGAATGGCTACGGTTTTGGAATGCAGAATCACAACACCCTGCGGATAACCGGGCATAGCGTCGCCGATGTCACCTCAGATGCGATGGCGACCCCATTTGCGAGCAACCAGTGGTATCATGTCGCCATGGTGCGCAGCAACACGAGCGTGTACTTCTACGTGAACGGCACGCAACTGGGCAACCCCAAGACGCTCTCGAACGTCAAGAATTCCACCAACGCCCTTGCGATAGGCCGCAGCCCGCAAGGGGCCGGAGGTGAGGGCTTTACAGGGGTTATTGACGAGCCAGCAGTCTATCCCGCTGCGCTCCCGGCCGAACGCATCGCGGCGCATTATCAGGCGGGACTTAACAATGGTGCTGGTTACGAAGCCACCATTCTGGCGGATGCCCCGGTCGGCTATTGGCGCCTCAACGAACCGAAAAGGGTGGAATCCACCTCGGTGATCGCAAATCTCGGCAGCCTTGGGGCAGCGGCAAACGGAAACGTGTTCGGCACACCTGGCAGCTTGGAGAGTGGTGTAGCAGGAGCCGTCGCAGGTGATGCAAACCCGGCGATGAATTTCGCTGGAACAGATGCTCACATCGACGTTCCCCACCTTGCCGGGCTCAATACGCCCAGCTACTCAGTCGAATGCTGGGTCAGACTTAATTCCTACACGGGAACCGCTTCGCCCATCACCAGCCGCCAGAGCATCACCGGCACCGAAGCGAGTGGCTACATTTTGTATGCGTACCCGGTCAGCAATCAACCGCGCTGGGAATTCTGGAACGGAAACGGCTCCGCCTGGGGTGCCGCGAATGCCGGAGCTGCGGATGGCGTGCTGAACAAGTGGACTCACCTGGTCGCAACCTATGATGCTGCCACAAAGCAGTCGCTGCTGTATGTCGATGGCAAGGTTTCTCGCGGCCTGACGAACGCGCCGCAAATGCTGAACCGCACGACCCCGCTCCGGATTGGCGCGGGAAGCTCCGAGCTCCTTTTTGGCCAGTACTTCTTCAATGGCGCTATCGATGAGGTGGCTGTTTATCCGGCGGCGCTTTCGCCGCAGCGGGTCCAGGCGCACTATGAGGCGGCTACGGGAACCGCACCGGCAGTTAGCGGTCCCGGATTGGCCTTTCAACCGAGTGGGCAGACCAATTGGGCACCCCACACGATCAATGTCAGTTGCGTGGTGACGGGCAGTCTGCCCATGGCCCTCCAGTGGTATCGCGTGGGCACTGATGGCGTGACAGTCACCCCGGTTGCCGGTGCCACAAACATGGTGCTGACGCTTTCGTCCACGAGCCAAACAATGAATGGCGAGTATTACGTGACCGCCTCGAACGCCGGTGGCTCAGTCGATTCGTCACGGGCTTATGTGGAACTGATTCCGCAGGCTGCTCCACAGGTTACATTGGATGTGCCCTCCGAAACGCCTGTTTATACGGGCGGCACCGCAGGCATCCCGCTGATCGTCACAAACACGCCGCCTTTCGCGTACCAATGGCAATCCAATTCCGTAAACATTCCCGATGGCACGAACCAGGTTCTGGCTATTCGGAATGTGCAGTCCTCATACGGCTCGGCTGTTTACCAGGCCCGCATCACCAATCCAGCGGGTAATGTGACAAGCGCCTCTGGGTCTATCTCAGTGAAGACCGCTCCAGCCTCCACCTACGCCGCAGTAATGACTGCGATGAACCCGCTGGCTTTCTGGCGCTTCGGCGAAGTATCCGGGAATGTGGCTTTCGATTATTGGGGCGGCAAACCGGCCTATTTCTTTAACGCAATGCAGGGGGCCTCAGGCGCACTACTGCAGGATGACGATGGTGCTTTCGCTACCATGGGATCAGGCTCCTATGCAC
Organism: uncultured Verrucomicrobiota bacterium; assembly: GCA_942493075.1. Classification (GTDB taxonomy): domain Bacteria; phylum Verrucomicrobiota; class Verrucomicrobiia; order Limisphaerales; family UBA8199; genus JBBQYD01. Next base: position 4,515,372 of record OW818681.1, read on the forward strand.
GGACCATCGAATCTGCTCCATTCAACTTCACGGGTGTCCAACCCTTCACATTGGCGGCCTGGGTTCGCGCGGACCAGTTCCCCACCGGCGGCCGGGCACGGCTGTTCTCCACCCGGCAACAGACCGGCGTGAGTGGCGGCTACGGATTAGGCTTCCTCAATAACAACACACTGCGGTTTACCGGGTATGGCGTGGCCGATGCGGATGCCAGCGTGCCGTCATTTGCGGTAGGGGAATGGTATCACATCGCAGCGGTTCGAAGTAACACAACGGTTTACCTGTATATCAATGGGGCTCTCGCCAACAGTGGCAATGTGGCCAACATCCGGTCTTCGAGCCAGTCGCTGCAGTTCGGCGGAAATCCCAACTTCGTCGCGGCAACTGATGAGGAACCGTTTAGCGGCACGATTGACGATGCGGCCGTGTTCGATCGCGCGCTGACCAGCCTGGAGGTGAGTGCCTTGTATTCGGCTCGCCAGGGAGCCCTGAACCCACCGTTCATTACGCAAGAGCCTGTGAGCGCCAAGGTGTACGTGGGGGGGACCGCTCGTTTTGCAGTGAAGGCTGACGGCAGCGCACCCCTTGCATACCAGTGGTTCACCAATGGTGTAGCACTCACTGGGGCGACCGACATGTCGCTGGTCGTGACTGGTGTGACACTTGCGCAGAACAATTGGAACTATTCAGTTCGCGTCAGCAATCAGGCGGGATTCCAGGTGAGCGGGAATGCACTTCTTACTGTGGAGCAACCCTCTGGCTATGTGAATGCCGTTTTGACCGACAACCCCGTCGCGCTGTGGCGCCTGAACGAATCCACTGGCCCCGTGGTTCACGATTCCTGGGGCGGGTTTAACGGTGTCGATAGTGGCACCATCATGTATGGAACCGCAGGAGCTCCGGCGAACACCACCGACACCGCGGCTACCTTCGATGGGTACAGCAGCAAGGTGGAGGTGCCATTTGCTTCTGCCCTCAATCCGGCCGTTTTCTCGCTCGAATGCTGGGTGCGGGTAACCGGCGGTGAGGGCACTTATCGCACGGCCATCTCCACTCGTGACGAGCTGGCCACAGGCTGGCAGAAAGGCTTTATCATCTATGCCACTGCCCAGAATCGCTGGTCCTTCTGGACAAGCACCGGGGGAGCCGATGCGGGGTTTCAAACGCTTGATGGGCCGCAAGTGGTCCTCAACGAATGGACACACCTTATTGCAGTGTTTGATGGAAGTGTAAAATACTTCTATGTGAACGGCGAACTCGCGGGCACCTCTGCAATCACGGCTGATCCCAATATCATCCGTCCTCTCCGCATCGGTGCAGGCAAGAACGAGTCAGACACTGCGATGTATTTCTTCAACGGCGACATCGATGAAGTGGCATTGTATAACAAAGCGCTCACCCCTGAACGAGTGGATTATCACTATAGCCTGGGCAAATACAGTGATACCACTGCACCGTTCATGGTCCACCAACCGGAGTCGCTGGACCTGATCGTTGGCGTTGCCGCGAGTTTCAACGCACAGGCAGCCGGGAGCCCGACACTCGCCTACCAGTGGCTGCACAACGGACAGCCTGTGACTGGAGCAACGGAGCACTCGCTGAGCCTTTCCAACACCACATTTGCCGATGCTGGCGATTATGCGCTGCGTGTAGCAAACAGTCTGAATACCATCACCAGCCAAGTGGCGACCTTGAACCTCGGTGCCCAGCCTACATTCGCGAATTTGACGAATAACCTGGTGGTGCATCTCAAGTTCGAGAACAACGTTCAGGACGCCTCGGGCCGCAATAATCACGGCACCATCGCAGGGGCTCCAACCTTTGTTTCCGGACGGATCGGACAAGCTCTCCACTACAAAACAGCGGGAAGCTCTTACAATTACGTGACACTCGGAACTCCTGCTGACCTTCAATTCGGCGAGAGCACCGATTTTACAGTGTCTTACTGGGTGCGTTTCACCTCGGCAACGAACCTGCCGTTCTTAGCGAACACGCTCCTGCCCTATGGCGACACGGGCCTGAGCTTCACGGCTGGAGAAGGTAACTTTGCCTGGTCGATAAAAGGTGCGGGTGGCGCTGCTCAAACAGGGTTCGCTACCGAGCCGATTAACAACGGCGCATGGCATCACCTGGTGCACACATTTGACCGGTCTGGCAACGCCGTCACTTACCTGGATGGCCAGGAAGTCGATTCGCGAGCGATCAGTTCGGTTGGCAACCTCGATGCGGCTAACGCGTTTAACATTGGCCAGGACGGAACCGGCGCATTAGCGGTCGATGCAGAAGCAGACATCGATGATTTGGGAATCTGGAATCGGGCGCTGACTTCTTATGAGGCTTACAGCATCTATGCTGCTGCGAGTGTTTCTGGTCAGAGCTTTGATGTTGTGGGCCCAGTTTACCTGCAACTCGTGCCTTCAACCAGTGGCATCGAGCTCATCTGGCAATCAGGCACACTGGTGGAATCCACCAGCCTGACCGGAACCTACACGCCGGTTCCCGAAGCGAAAGCGCCTTACCATAAGATCACTCCCGGAGCGGGTGCCAAGTTCTATCGGATCAAGCTGTAGCACCGATTCGAAAATCAATCATTCAAGGCCGGAGGCGCAAGCTTCCGGCCTTTTTCTGGTGTGAGTGCAGGCAACTGCACTACAAGTCGGCGCTCGAACCTCCCTTCCGATCAGATAAACTTCCTGACGGTCGAATAGAGTCTCCACCCGCGGCGCAACGTGCCAAGCTTCATAAATAGTCCGGCAGCCACGCCCGTAGCGAGTGCGAGCGTCAGGAAAGACCATGGCTGCTGTCGGATGCTTTCCAATGGGTGATGAGTGACGCGTTTCCTATCGATCGTTGTGTGTTTGCGCATATCTTTCTCCGATAAATGTTCGGCCGATTCCGGGCTCTCAGACGAACCGCCAACGGCGTCAGGTATCGCAGGCTGTGGGCGTCGGGACCGGGCTGGGGATGAACCGCGATGTGCTGAGCTTGTCCTCAGGGTGTTCCCCTGCTCTGCCGGAGTGTCCTGACCAACAGGTTCGGCGTACTTGCTGGGAAGCAAGTGAGCACCCCGGAACTTGGCTTGAACCTGAGTAAACTCGGCTCCAAAGAAGAGGATTACGGAGGAATAGTAGATATAGAGCAGAATCAGCACGAAGGCACTGCCCGCACCATAGGCCGATGTGGCGCCCTCTCGTCCCAAGTACCAGCCCAATGCGAACTTGCCTGCGACGAACAGCAGGGCCGTGACCGCCGCGCCGATCCAAACGTCGCCCCAGCGGATCTGGACATCAGGCAACACCTTAAAGATCAGTGCAAACAGCGTTGTAATCACCCCGAACGAAAAGAGAAAGTGGAACGTGCCGAGAATCCATTCCGGTACGGACATCAGGTTGCTGAGATATGCCGAGAAAGCCCCGAGAATCGTCGTGAGCACCATCGATACAAGAAGGAGGAAGCCCACCCCCAGAACCATTGTGAGAGAAAGGAATCGGTCACGGATAAACCCCCAGATGCCGATACCTTTCTTCCGCTGCACCTCCCAGATCGTGTTCAGGGAATCCTGAAGCTGCCCAAACACGCCGGCGGCACCAAACAGCAACCCTGCCCCGCCAATCACGGTCGCCATGATGCTTCCACTGGAACGCCGGGCTGTCATCATCGATTCGACCATCCCGGTGGAACGTTCTCCAAGCAGACCGCGCAGGTGTGCCAGAACCTGTTCGCGCACAGTTTCCTGACCGAGCACCAGACCGGCAAGCCCTACCATAAGAACAAGCAATGGGCCGATAGAAAAGACCGTGTAGTAGGCCATGGCAGCACTAAGCCGCAGCACCTTGTCCTCGCCGAACTCCTCAATCGTCCCCTTCAGTATTTTCCAACCTGTCCTCATGTTCATAGAAGCGTGAGTGAGAACCAATCCGATTGTCCCTCCCTGCGGAGCAATCTACCGCCGATCCTCACGCCCACAATGGGGACCGCTGCGCCAGAAAGGGCGGTAACCTCCCCACTTACATTACCAAAAGTGCTGGCAGGTTTGATGAAAGGAGCACACGCATGATCACCTATTCCACAGGCACGCCTCGCCGCCGTTCATTGCTGGGTCTGGTCCGCAATCTCACCTTTGACACGAAAACGTTCATTCGGCAGGAAGTCCAATTAGCCAAGGCTGAATTGTCGGAGAAGATCTCCAAACTTGGGCGCAATGCCATCTCTCTAGCCATTGGCGGATTTGTAGCCTACGCGGGTTTAATTGTGCTGCTGATCGGCTTGGGATCACTGCTCGGTCTGGCATTTGAGAAAGCAGGTTTGAGCACAGCCATGGCAGGCTTTCTGGGTCTCGGAGCCGTAGGCCTTCTGGTACTTGTCATCGGATGCGTTATGCTCCTCAAAGGAGTGAAGAGCTTGAGCCGGGAATCATTGACTCCCGAACGCACCGTCCAAACGCTGAAGGAGCTCCGCGGAGATGATGAGGAGGATTATTACGCAGAGTCCTACAACGATGAGGAAAATGGAGAGGAGGCACCTTCTACCGACGAACTCCAAGCCCGGGTGGAAGCCACCGAAAACCGCATGGGCGAAACGCTGGATGAAATCGGCTACCGGCTGAGCCCAAGCCACATCAATGCCGAGGTGAAGACCAAGATTGAGGAAAACCCCTATCGTTACGGCCTGGTTGCACTCGGAGTTGGTGTTGCCAGTGGATTGATGCTGCGCTCCAAACTGCGTAGAGACCGCAATTAAACTGCGGGGAAAGCGAATGATTTTGGCGGCTGTGCGATAGCTCAGCCATCTTTATACGTACAGGGCGTTCCGAAGCTCCCGCGCCATTACTCCGATGAACGGGTAACGCCGCTCGGGGTCCTTTTCGAGGCACTTGAGAATGATCTTTTCCAAGTTGTGGGGCAGGTCAGGATTGTGCTCCCGGGGATTGATGAAATTGGTGCGATCCGTCTGTAATCGCAGGATCTCTCCCGGGGTGTCGCCCGGAAACGGCTTTTGATTGGTCAACAATTCGTAAGCGGTAACGCCAAACGAAAATATATCCACACGGGCGGAAATGGGTTCACCCAACAATTGCTCTGGAGCCATGTAAGCCGGGGTTCCAGGATTCTTGCCTGATTGTTTCTTGGGCTTCTCAGGAATCGGGCGGGCCAGATCGAAATCAATGAGACGAACACTCGCATTGCGGGTAACAAGGACGTTCTCAGGCTTGAAATCCAGATGCATGTAACCGTTCTCGTGCATGTGCTCGAGGGACCCGGCCATATCAATCAGGATCTGGGCCACATTCTCTAATAAAACAGGATCTTGCCGGGCATAAAGCTCCTTGAGATTGGGCGCCTCGACATACTCCATCAGGCAATACAGGTGGCCGCCGGTCTTCCCGTGCTCATGGTAGCCCACGATGCCTTCGTGATCGCTGATGCGTGCCAGAATCTCACAGCCGCGCACAAACCGGCGCCTTGCCATGAAGTTGAACCGCAGGCGGTCATGCATCCGCCGCAGAGCAAAAGCCTTCCCATCTACATTGGTGGCAAGCCAGATGTCCGCCATGCCACCACTGCTGATGAGCTCCTGAAGGTAAAACTTTCCGAACGGCCCTGCTGAGGGCCGGTTCTCAGTGTCTGATTGTTCACGTGCGCCGAGCACTCTTTTTATTTATCACGGAGGGCCGCCGATATCCACTGTTAAGCAACAAGTTAAATACGTCCCTGCTCCGAAGGTCTGATAAAGTGCCCTCGCACGAAGCACTTTACCATGGGTTAACCGCCTGTCATTCCACAGAAAGCAACCACGTTACCAAACTCTGACCGTAACGTTTTGGCTCGTTTGCTTCTAAGGAAGGTGTATGAATGTGCCAACAGAAAAAACCGTGCGTCCACTCCCGGAACGATGTCCTCAATGTCATGCGCCACTGCCTCAAGGAGCGCTGGCCGGCTTGTGCCCGGCTTGTCTCCTGGCCCAGGGAGCGACTGCTGAAACTGCCACTCAGCCTACTGCACCTCCTTTCGAGCCTCCGCCGGTTTCTGAGATTGCAGCGCTCTTTCCCCAACTGGAGATCCTCCGTTTGCTTGGCAAGGGCGGCATGGGGGCAGTTTATCAAGCTCGGCAGCCAGCCTTGGACCGAACAGTTGCTCTGAAAATCCTGCCGGTCACCGATGGAAAATCGCCGGGGGCGACCGCGCGCTTCGCCCGTGAGGCCAAGGCGCTTGCCAGGCTTCAGCACCCTCACATTGTGGGGCTGTATGAATTTGGCCAGGCGGGTGCCTTCCACTATTTCATCATGGAATACGTGGACGGGTTGAACTTGCGCCAACTGCAAGCCTCCGCTCGACTGTCACCGCGGGCGGCTCTCGATATCGTTCCGCAAATCTGCGAAGCACTCCAGTATGCGCACGACCAGGGTGTCGTCCACCGGGATATCAAGCCCGAGAACGTGCTCGTGACACGCGATGGCAAAGTGAAGATCGCCGATTTTGGCATCGCCAAGATTGCCAACCAAGCCCCATCGGCACCTTTAACGGTCGAAGGCCAGATGATGGGGACCCCTCATTACATGGCGCCTGAACAGGTGGAAAGGCCATCGGAGGTGGACCATCGAGCTGACATATTTTCGCTGGGCGTCGTCTTTTACGAAATGCTCACCGGTGAACTGCCATTAGGCAAGTTCCCCCCGCCTTCACGCAAGGTGCAGGTGGATGTTCGCCTGGACGAGATCGTCATGCAGGCGTTGGAAAAAGAACCGCAACGCCGGTATCAGCACGTAAGCGAGGTCAAAACCCAAATTCAGCATCTGGCTGATCCTGCTCCTCCATCCGACGACCGCATCATGATGCGAGTCCCTGCCTGGAATGCGGGAGTTGAGTATAAATCCCGGGCCACCCTTTTCGGACTTCCCTGGCTGCACATCGCGACCGGCCTGGACCCTCAGACGGGCAAGCGCAGGATCGCAACAGGCATCATTGCGATCGGCAACATGGCGCGGGGTGGAATAGCTCTGGGCGGAGTGGCGATTGGGGGCATCGCCATGGGCGGGGTTGCCCTGGGCGGGATCGCCTTTGGCGGCCTGGGCCTTGGTCTGGTTGCCCTGGCAGGGATGGCAGTTGGATTTCTCGCTGCATTCGGCGGGGGAGCCATTGCTCCGGTGGCATTGGGCGGCGGGAGCATTGGTTATTACGGATTCGGTGGCGGAACTCTTGCAAAGCATGGAATGAGCGCGATGGGCATCGACCCCGAAGCCTGGGATTTTTTTCAACCCTGGATCGGGCCACTGATTGACAACAGTTCCACGGTTTTTATGGTTCTGATCATCCTGGCAGTCACCATCATGAACGCTGTACCGGCATGGATGCAGCGGCACAATCGGGCCGTTACTCGCCATCCGGCGTATTGGATTCAGTTGGGCGTTCCACTTCTCTGCCTTGTGTGCTTGTCACCCGTTCTCCTGATCTCGCGCCCAAAAATCACTGGTGTTTTCAAGGCCATGATTTCGGGCGAAGCAGTGGACGCACGGACTGGACATCCGTTGCCGGGTGTTCGAATCTCGCTCCTGGATCCGTCTGGCAAGCAGCGTCCCTGGGTGCTGGCCCAAGTTGTAAAGGACGGCACTTACTCGGCACTGCTGCGGAATACAAACGCCCTTGTTCAGGCATCAGTGGACGGGTATGAACCTCAAGTAGCCTCCCTCGCCACCAATACGTTTAACAGCAAAGGCCACTTGCGTCTCCGTTTCCAGTTGAATCCTACGACCAAGGCCGACGCGGCTTCGTCATCAAACGTAGGCAAGAAAACAGAAGTGCAATGACCAGCAAGGCCCCGACCACATTACCGGCTGCAGCCGCGGTGTTCGCCACCACACGCTGGACGTTAGTGGTGCGCGCCGGGGCCACCGCTGAACCGGAGTCCAAGCGAGCGCTCGAGGAACTATGCCGCCTCTACTGGTATCCGCTCTACGCGTATGTGCGCCGTCAGGGGCGTTCCCGCGAGGATGCCGAGGACATGACTCAGGGGTTCTTTGCGCGGTTTCTACAACGGAATTACCTGGAAAGTTTGAGCGTTGAGAAAGGGCGATTCCGCAGCTTTTTGCTTGGGGCTTTGAAACATTACCTCGCGAATGAGCATGATCGAGCGAACCGGCTGAAACGCGGGGGAGGCGGTTCCATCCTTTCCCTCGACTGGGAATCGGCCGACCAGCGGTATCAAATCGAGCCTCCGGATTATTCAAGTCCAGACCGGCTTTACGACCGGGCATGGGCTATGGCGCTTCTGGAACAGGTCTTGGAGCGCCTTCGGGAGGAGTCCGTTGCAGACGGCAAGCCGGAGGTATTTGAGCGGTTACGGCCATTCCTAATGTTAGATCGCGAGCACGCCCCTTACGCGGAGGCAGCGCTTGCGCTACAACAAAGTGAAGGCGCAGTGCGTGTGATGGTGCACCGTCTCCGGCGCCGGTACAAGGTATTATTGCGCACGGAGATTGCTCACACACTGGCCGAGCCAGAACAGGCGGAGGAAGAGTTGAAGGCACTTTTCGCAGCGTTCCGGAACGGCTGATAGCCGCCGGGATTGTGGGGATTGTGAAAGGGCAATGAATCTTGCTCGCGCCATGAGTGGGAGCTTGGTAACTTGACGCCTGTATGGTTCTCCGCACGATCGCTAGCTGCCTTGTCTTTGTCGCCCTGCTAGGCACCGCCAACAGCCGTGCCATTGAGTTGTCCTCATCCGACCTGGATCAACTCCGGGCTGCCCGCACCGGGCAGGCGCTCGTCTTACAATTGGCTACCAATAGACAAGCGATTCCCCATCTGCCAGTAAATGTAACGGCCCAGTCTGGCACGCAGTTTTTGTTCTCTGATAAGCCTGAGTACTTTCCCAAAGACGGGATCGCGCTGCGGGAAAAGGTCAACCCTGGCATCGTTCGGCTCTACGTTTATCACGTTCCAGAGCCGGTCGAGGCAGGCAAGGTTATTACCACGGCAATCGAGAATCTCGGCACCCAAGACCTGAAGATCAAGATGCTCCGTCGCGGGTTTCCCAGGCCGGGGGGCGATTACCATCGAGTCGCGAAAGATGCCTTGACCGCTTTCCTCACGAGCCGGCCAGAAGAATCGTCCCGGTCAATTACGCCGGGCGGGGCACTGATCATTGACCCCGAGATGGACAAAATTGTAGCCCGCAAGGACCAGCTCGTGCATGGCTTTTATGAGTTTACGTTGGATGGGCCCGCACGCGTCACCGTTTTCCAACGTGATCCGTCGGCTGATAGTCTCGCCGCACTGAAGACCCTTGAGCCGCTGGCAGCACGCCGTGCAGGACATGAGGGCGCTTCGGGTGCGGGACGTGGTTTATTCTTATCTCCGGATTATGAAGTAAAACCCGCCATGCAACCGGTCGATACCGCTGCCGGAGCCATGCAGATTGTGATCGCGGACGGCAAACGGGACCCGTGGATGCGCGGGCATGATGGCATCGAGAACCGCGCCGCTCTGAATGCCGGTAACTACGGTGCGATTTACCGGATACGATTCACACGCACTTCCAGCGACGGCTGCAAACTGGCACTGCTCTTCACCAAACTCGATGTGGTTAATCAATGGTGCGGTGCTGTGGCCGCAGCGGTTACTTTAAAGCGAGGCAATCAACCGGAGGAGTTAATCGCTGTGCCTGCGGACAAAGTGGCTCTGCAAAAGAAAGGAGAGGTCAGCGTTTTGGCTGTGTTTCCTCCCCTGCCTGCGGGAGAAACGGAAGACATTGAGTTAGTCTATTCGCCACCCGGCGCTGCCTGCCTGCCTACACCCCTGCTCCTGGTGCCCTTTAAATAGTCGGGCCTCCGCGTCACCAGCGCTGCCCAAACGGGCGCACGACCGTTGCGGCTGCTGCCGGAGCCTGTTTCAGCGCGTCGTGGGTCGTTTTCTCAAAAATGTAAGGCTTGGCGACTTCGTACTCGATCTTGCCTTCGCGGCAAAGGCGTGTGAGGCATTGATCCATCGTTTGCATGCCCTCCTGCGAGCACGTCTGCATCGTCTGATAGATGGATTCCACCTTGCCAGAGCGGATGTTGCTGCGGACTGCGGGGTTCGCGATCAGGATCTCGCTGGCCAGGCAGCGGCCTGACTTATCCTTGCGCGGGAGCAAAACCTGGGAGATCACTCCGACCAATGTGTTGGCCAGTTGCGAGCGCACCTGGGGTTGTTGGTCGGTCGGAAACACATCCACTATCCGGCTAACCGTCGAGGCGGCGCTGGAAGTGTGCAACGTGCCGAACACCAGATGTCCGGTCTCAGCCGATGTCAGCGCAATGCCGATCGTCTCGTAATCACGCATCTCACCGATCAGGATGACGTCGGGATCTTGCCGCAAGGCATACTTCAGCGCGTTCTTGAAGGAAAGCGTATCGTTGGCACGGCCCACCTCACGTTGTGTGATGTAGGATTTCTTTGAGGAATGAACATACTCGATTGGATCTTCAATGGTCAGGATGTGATCGGCGCGGTTGGTGTTAATCGCATCGATCAGCGAAGCCAGAGTCGTCGATTTTCCACTGCCAGTAGTACCCGTCACTAGCACGAGCCCTCGTTTCACCTGGGTAAATTCTTTAACTGAATCTGGAAGCCCGAGGTCGGAGAGGGCCGGTATGCGATCCGCCAGGAACCGGATGGTTGCTCCAACTGCTCCACGGCTGCGATGCACGTTGAAACGGAATCTGCCCAACCCTGCTACTCCGTGCGAGAAGTCCAGTTCGTTGCGCGTTTCGGCATCCTGCTCAAACATCTGCTTTTGAAGATCCGTGAGCACGCTATAAATCAATTGCTGGCAATCGGCAGGAGAAAGCGGGCCCGCTTCGGCAAAAGGAATCATCTCTCCTTGAATCCGCAGCCCCGGCGGGAGGCCCGCAACCAGGTGCAAATCCGACGCTTTCCTCTCTACCATTGCCTGCAAAAGCTCGTTCAGTGTCATAGAAAAAGGCCAGTCCGACCGCGATAAGGAATATCCCAGGCCGGGGTTGGAATCCATAGGAATCCGGGAGACCTATCGATATAAATTCGGTTTCTTTCCACGGTTAGTGTGTTAGCGGCGCTCGCCGTCCGACTCGCTTTTCAGGTCGAATTTATCATCGGTGCTACCAGTTCCGTGCACCTGGATCATCCACCTCTGGACAACCCTGTCCGGCTAACAGTTGCTCAAGGACAGTCCGCCTGTGATTTACTGCTAATCACTGGGCCATGAAAAAGGACGGAAACAGAAGCTGGGACAAGGAATCCGAAAAAGCCGGACAAGCGGTTCCAAGCCCATTCGGATTAAGGGGACAAAACGGGGACAAATTCCGGCAAATCAGGGAAAAAAGAGAAAGAAATCTCATAAACCCTTGAAAAACCGCTAAAAATAGTGTTTTACGCTTTGGCAAGTGTGGCTATATTAACTGCATCTCATCCACCAATGGTGGAAGGAGTTGGGCCTCCGTTCGCGGGGGCCTTTTGCTTTCTCGCCAAGCGACGCTCATACTTCTTCCGGATCTTGTTTGGCTGATATCCCTATTAAAAACTGCCCATGAAAGGTTGTTCTCGTGCTCTAATAGTTGTCGAATCCTTGACGGATCTATTGTGATGATTGAGATTGTAGCGTGCCAGACTGGCCATCGGCACACATTACTATGGCTGCAGTGAAATTATTATTATTGATAAGGTATGAAACTACGTTTCGAAGTAGACCAGGCGGACGCCTTCCGCCGAGGCATTGACCGTCCGAAATCCATCGTTTCCGTCGAGGTGAACCCTGCCGACCTTCCAGAGGAGACCCGCTCCAACATAGCCAACCACCTGGTGGGCATTGACGTCCTACAGTTCTACTACCACAACGGCGAGATTATCAAAGGCTACCCAATCCGAGAGCTATCGTATACTTCCCGCGATCCCAAGCGGATCGTTGCAAAGGCAGCAAACATCGAGTCTCTTGTGGAGGCAGTTAAGGCCAATGACCGGTTTATTGCAGGAATTGAGGAATCTTTTAACCACCCGGTTCAATTTCGGCTCATTGAGAGGCCCCCGAAGAATGAGGCGGAATTTGCGCTTATATCTGATCAGAGCCCGGCACAGATGCAGGAGGTTACCGAGGCAGTTCGGCAAAAACGCCGGGTTTGCTTCGAATGTTTCCTCCAGGACGTGCAGCGCGGCCTGAACAAACTGCTGCATGCCAACTCCTATATTGTCTACCTGCTCCCCTTGCCATCGAATACGGCTCAGGGAAGGTTTTACTGTGAACCGGTTTTTGCCGCCGAGTTCCTTAAAAAGCAGGTTGTCGCGCATTCGCCCATCATCGTTCTCAATGAGAAAACAGGACGAATCGTTGAAGCGGTAAACCTCTTTCAGGCGCTCGATATTTACCTGCTGTCTGGAATGAAACCGGGCACCTTGATCGATGACCTTTCCATCCTGATGTGGGAGAGAGGGAGGTGGGTCATCGCCGCTCCGGAAAGCCTGATCGAAATGGCGAATGCAGTTGGGGCGAAGGCAAAGGAGGACGCTTCGGCTCTTGCTTCTTAGTGCCCCGCGGATGCTTCCGGGACAAGCGAACCGAAGGCGGATCATTAGACGAGACAAATCCCTGGGGCTTTCAAACTCCAGGGATGTCCTTTCGGGCATTTTAAGATCTCTGATGTGCTCTCGATGGTCCTCGCAGGCAGCACCTTGTTCCCGGGCCTACCTAATTGTTTATTCCGAGAGCCGTCCAAGCCACATCTTGCCAGAATTCAGAGTAAGCCAGGAACACCTATGGGTTTAAATTTGGTTTCTTTCCACGACTAATGTGTTAAAAGGAATGGTATTCGTTGTGGGCGCGTGGCGGAATTGGCAGACGCGAAGGACTTAGGATCCTTTGGAGAAATCCTTGCAGGTTCGACCCCTGTCGCGCCCACCATTTCAACGGGACTTTGGAGGACGACAGGATACTTGTCCCGGGATTGATTGAGCCTGATTAGGCCTTAAAAGGCTTGATTGATAAGGGTTTCAAGGCGGATTGAAGGCGGTGCCGTTCAAGGATCGAACGATCACTTACTTGTCTCGCTGGTATTCATAACCCGCTCAAAATCAACAATGCGGTTTCAGGGCGTCAAGCTCAAGGGGGTGTGCGGGGTTATTACTTGAAAAGGCTTGATAAGCCCAGGTCCTTGGAAATCACAACACCGCCTGGGCAGCGGGTAGATTCCCGGACTAGGCATCCTTGGCATTTGTTAGGAGCCTGGCCGCGCGTTCCATCGCCTTCCCGGCCGCGGCCCCGAGCTGCTTCTCATCCGGCTTCTCATCCGGCTTGGGAGAGTGAGTCACGCTCTTCACCAGCTTAAACATCAGAATTACGCGCACCCGGCTTATCTTACCCCGACTCTCGCCCAACTCCCGCACAATGAACAATCCTCGCTTGAATCGCCACACCTTGAGGCCTGGCATTGATTCTCTGATACTTCCCTTGCCGCTGAGTGCGTAGGCAGCAGCGGTCAGCGGGATTGCCAGCCATTGGCGTCTCTTAGGCCTCACCGTGCCGCCCTCGATCCGATGGACAAACCGCGGATCTGCGATCGTGATAATGGCTCCTGTATCCGTTACCTGGTTAACCCCCAAGCGTCGTTCCACGCTGGTAGGGCCATTGGCGAAGAAATGTTGAGTTGGCCACCCTTTCTTATTGCCTCGTGACTGGAGACGCTTCAGATGCTTGGAGAGTTCAACCTGCACAGTCTTTGCCCCTGCCTGCATCACAACTATAGGGCGCTTAACGTCCTTCATGAGGCGTTGCAGCTCGGGGGTAATCGTGTCTCGATCCAGCTTGATATTCATGCGCGATCACTCCTCCCAGGAGGCGTGTGGGAACTCCCGTTCAACCTCCTGCCTGGTCAGCGGCTTTCCCCTGGCGACTGCCCTTCTCACCAAATCCCAAAAGTGATCCTCCCAGAAGAGCTCAGTAATAGCCAGGTTCTCCAAGCCACCTCCAAATGCAGCATCATACTGCTGCTCTATCTCTTTTTTGTTTTGAAGGTTCATCGCCTAGCTCTCCGCGCCGGCGCCGCCGTGGCCTGGCGAGGGATCACGCGGATGCTGGCCGAGGGAAAGGCCTTACGAATTTCAGCGGCGGACTCTTCGTCCTCGACAACAAACTCACCGGTATCGGCGAATCGGTAGACCGAATCCGCTTCTATGCCCTCAGGCCCGGGCAAAGCCACAATCTCCAGTCTGGAGATCTCGTCATCAGTTAGGCCATCTGGCGGAGGCGCTATCATGCCGACTCCTTTCGACGTTTCACCACCTCAGAGTAAGCGATCATCCACTTGCCACCTGGACAGTTTTGTTTGGCGGTCTTGAACCTCCCCAAAGCACATTCGTGTGCAACCCAGCGATTGCTCATTCCAAGAATGCACGCAGCGACCTTGACAGGAATGCTATCCCCAGGAATCGCATCGCCTGGGCGTAAGATCGCGCCTTCTGGAGATGAAAGCTTGTAGATCGGGACAAGTGCGGGAACCATGATTCGAACGTACTTTGTAGTACTGTCTCGCATAACAAGCTTTGTTAGTTTCGCTCGAAATCCATCGCTTTAACAAGACGAATCAACAGAACAGGCCTCCGCAGCTCATCTTCCTGAGATGGGGCGAATATTCTCCACCAACTGCGCCGCAACTTCTGCTACGAGATAATTGAGTTCTGCGAAACCAACGTGAAAGGCGATCTCCTCACGAGCTGCGTCTCGAAGAGCATCTCCTCCCGTCTTTAGGAGGGTCTCGGTCACTTCGACCGGTCTGGTGAACTGAAAGACTAGTTGGTAGCGCTCATCACAATCCATGTACAAGGGAGGTGGGACCTCCCCCTCAAGTCGTTTCGCGTAATAGGCCTCAATCCACTGGAGAAACCGAGGCTGCGTGCGCGTGAGAAGTACCATGTCGAAGTGACACAATTTCCTAATCTCAACCGGGTTGCCTGACGGGTCCCGAATGACAGGCTTCTCAGGCCCGTCATTCATTGTAACCTCCCTTATACGCTACGGGTTCGCGATACTCCAAGGAAGCGAGTAGTTGCCGTGCATATCGGCGAGTCTTATTGATCTCCTCAATGATCCTCTGGTCTGAGCCCATATCAGCACAGTGCGTAAAGTAGGGCAGGCCAACAGCCGTGTGGAGGTAAACCTCCAGGTCATCTGCGAGATGGAGGTAACCCACAGCCTCAGCCATGCGCTTGGATTCGCTCCATTCAAGAGCACCTCGCTTGATCAAGACGGGATCTAATTTGATAGGCATAGCAAGTAGTCATCCCCTTGGATCACAGCCAAGGGCATGGGCGTAATAATCGCGGCGTGCCTGGTTTGCGGATTCAATCTGCCATGGCACTGGAGCAGTGCCCGCTTCAAACGCCTCGTATCCAGGGTCACTAGCCTGGCGATCAACCTCCGCCAGAGCGATCGCCAGACCGTCGGCCAGGAGAACCTTGCGATCACAGATTGGCATATTGTCCAAAGCCTTGCGGAGTTCGGCGGCATTGTCATTCAGGAGGCAGGCAAAAGAGAGAGATAGATGCCGTGCAGGCGAGCTCCCTTGTAACTCAAGATTAGCGAAGGCAGAGATCCCTGGAAGGGATGGGAAGCGGCAAGGGATCGGCGCGATCCGGCCTTGCTCCTCACTTGGCTGGGCGCCAAGAAACTGAGCTATTGCGATAGCTTCCAATGAGGATTCGACCATTTGCTTCTTCTTCAAGATCCCTAGCAACTCGGGGCGGAACTCGCAGACGACACGTGCAAGGAACCTTGTGATTGCCGGGTCTGAGAATGCCTCATCATCCAAGGCTCCCAGGCAGTGCAGGCGTACACGAAGTTGTCCATTTATCTTACGTTCCCGACGCTGCTTATAATTTGTGGCTTCATCAGGGGTTTGCTTCTGGTGGCTTCTAGGCGTATCATTTTCACGATCTCGGCTTGGGTTTCTTTTCATATATGAGGTTTCCTAAGTTGGGTCTTTTGCTCCCTGGTAGTGCTCGAACACTGCCAGGGACTTTTCATTTGTTGGCTTCGTGCTGTTCGACCCAGTGAAGCAGACGAAGTGTGACATCCCCTCCCGGCTCCCGAGAACCAGAAAGCCACATTGAAAGACTTGCAGGTGGAATATTGAGATCCTTTGCAAGTTGAGCCTTCATCCCCCGCCTGGAAGTGACTCTGTTCAGGCGGTTCAAGAGGCTTTTGAGGGCATTCACAGCTTGAGTATTTCCGGATTCGGTACGTTCTGTCAATCCAGATTTTGTTAATTCTTCGTCCAAAAGCATTTTCTCTCCATCCGGGCCCAGCATCCATAGGAAATTCCCGAGGCTTAAGAACGGTGATTTTGGGCTCCCATCAACGATTCTCTCAACCCGTTTGAGCAAGGGAGATTCTTCCGGAAATGGTTTGAGAAGTGATGGAACTTCCAGCAGAAGCCATCCTGGGTGAATGTCAATAACCCTGCAAATCTCCCATCCTGATTTGAGCTTTAAGCTTGTTCGGCAAGACTCAACATCCGTTACTTGAGCTCGGGTCAGGCCGACTTTCGATCCGAGTTCAGATTGAGTCATTCCGTGCCGACGTCGCAGGTATTGTAGGCGGATGCCGATTTGTTGATCGCCATCAGGAAGCAAGCTGCGTTTGAACATATCCTGGATGATAGAGGTTTTGAGCCGGTAGAAAAATTAAGAAAATGCTTGCGTATCTCGCACGCATATGCGTAAGTGACACACGCAAGTATCGGCGAGTAAAAACCTCAGCAACCTGAGCAGGATCGGCAAGGCCGGATGGACGGTGCGTCAGGCGGGGTTCAGACTCAGCGAGGAATATGGAAAAAATCGGAAGGCAATTTTTTTAGACCCCTAATCTGAAAAACAGCAACAGACGGAATGCTGACTAAACAAAATCGAGAAGTTGCCCGCCTCGCCGGGGATATGGTGCGAACAGCGCTCCTGAAGCGACGCCTTACTCTGGTTAACCTCGCGCAGCAACTGGAAATGTCGCCCCGCACCCTCTCATCCCGCATTTCTGGAGGGCAGAATCTCTCTTTTCGGGATCAGGCGCGAGTGGAGCAGATTTTCGAGTTTAAAGAGCCGATTTGGAGCACTTCCAGAGATCTGGTCTTACGCGAGCTTTGCTTCGGCAAAACTGGCATTGATCCGGCGCAACTCTCATTGCCTGAGCTCAAGGATTTCGCCACAAAACTAGGTATGACGTCCCGCTTCCAAGACAACCGCGCGGCGGTCCTGGGTGCAATATTGGATCACGCCGCGGCGCATCCACAAAGTCTAAAGATATGAAGCAACGCATAGAAACATTGCAGGAACTGCTGAATAAACACCAGCAACGGTCAACGGATATCCAAGCTCTGACCCGAAGACAGCAGGAGCTGCTTGCCGAGCGGGAGAAGCTGATCCGGAGCGGGCGGCTAGATGATGAAAAGACAGTCGCGAAGGCGACTTCTTTGGCAACACAGGCCGACATGGTGCCATACAGGGTGAAGGCCATTGAAGATGAGTTGGTCGAACTTGTCCCCGCTGTGGCCCGTGAAGTCAGAACAGCAGTTAATGCGGTAGACGCCGCAATCGAGGATCGTCGGAAGAAGGCGATCGACATCCTGGTTCGTGCGCTGACCCCATTCTCTGCGAATCCATCCATGGCTGCGGAGCGTGCTTTTATTTGTACCCGGATGGGTGAGGAACTGAGCCCCATTTTCCGGGACCGGAAGATGTTCGGGGACGGCTTCTGTGACGCAGAACCGCTTGAACCAGCCAATCATATCCTCACGATTGCAAAGCAATTTGCGGCCTTAAAGCCCCTGTGATCCAGAATCTGAAATCTTTGCGACTGACACGCCAAGGGAGAGGCGTGCCGAGATCGCCGCACGTGGTTGCTGTGAGTTGCAACTCATATCAAGTGTCCAGCATGTCTCTGTGGGGCATGCTGGACGCCCTTCGTGCGAGCCAAGGAAATGACCGAATGAATTATCTCCCTCACAAAACCAGGACCCGTTCCGGAAAGCTTTCCCCGGGCGAGAAAGCGGCTGCCTGCCGTGAAGTGCTCGCGTTGATCAATGAGCAGAAGCTTCCATTGGTGACTGCAGCCCGCCAGTTGGGATTCTCACCGAGCTGCTTCAGCGGCAAGCAATCCTGGACGGCGCGTTATCTGAGCGGTGGAGAGCAGGCCTTGAGGCCCCGCCAACCAGGCCCAAAGCAAGCCGCCCTTGGTGGGCTTAGCTACCGAATCGAATCCGTTGGGTGGCTAGTTCCTGCGCTGCAATATCTGTTCACGGTTGAGGAGGCGCGAGCAAGTCGCGGAGCCTTGTCCAGGGCGGTGCGACATGCAATCAAGCTGCCAGCACTTCCAAAAGGCTGGACGCAAAGAGACCGGCGGCGGTTCCTGAAGAGGATAGGCCAGGCGGAAGTTCCGGCATGTCCTGAGAATCTCCGCAATGAGCTTTCAAAGCGGCTCGAAAAGCAGGGGGATGTTTTGCCCCACAGGATTGAGCGGCTTGTTGTGAACTCGTTCGCCCCCCGCCTGGCGCGGCTGAAATATGAAGGCGAGGTGGCCAGCGTGGCAGGCGCCTTGTTGAACGATCTGAGGCGCAAGTTGGCACGGCTAAAGGCGGCAACGGGGCGAGTAAGCGTCGAAGTAACAATTTCCCATGATTAACACTCTGATTACAACAAACCAAGAACAGCCCAGTAAGGAAGCAAATCTATGGCAGTCTTAACACTACTTGATCTAGCAAAGCGGAATGCGGGTGACGCCGCCGTTGGCCTCGTTGAGGAAGTTCTCACCGTGGCGCCCGAACTTCAAACTCTGCCTGTCGTGCCCAAGGACGGAACGAGTTATCAAATCACTCGCCGAACAGGCCGACCTCGGGGCGCCTTCCGTTCACCGAACGAAGGCGTCGAACCTGGCAAGTCGAAGTTCGAAACCGCCGAGGTGCCCATGTATTTCTTCGATGGTCAGATGGTGATCGATGAAGCCATTGTCCGAGGCGATAATAAGGGCTCCATTCTTGCCAATGAAGGCGCCGGCCAGCTCCAGGAGACCTACGTTCAACTCGGCGATCAGATATATCGAGGGAGCCAGGCATCCACGAAAGGCTTTTACGGTCTCAAGGAGCAGGTCGATCCATCCATGATCATCGACGCTGATGGCACAGGCGCTGCGACCCATACGGCTTGGGCAGTTTACGAAAACCCGCAGAATGGGCTTCACCTGCCAATCGGAAACGATGGCGCGGTAAACCTGGGGGAATGGCGTAAACAGCAGGTCCTTGATGAGAGTGGCAAAGCCTATATGGCTTGGGTGAACAACCTCGCTTTCTGGATCGGCCTCGCCCTCGGATCCCGCTACTGCATCGGTTGTATCAAAAACATCACCTCGACCAAGCCGCTTACTGATGAGCTTGGCAACCATCTGGCCAGCAAGTTCCCTGTCGGCCGCAAGCCGACCCGCTGGTTTATCAGCCGAGATGCGTGCTTCTATTTGCAGAAGACTCGCTCTGCCATCGGCCAAGTCGCTGACAATGGCGGGGGTGAAGGATTCGCACCTAGGCCCACATCTCTCGCGGACGTCCCGATCACGGAAACGGATAGCATTATCACAATGGCGAACTGGTAGGACCTATGCCGATTTTGACCTACAGCGTTTTGGATGGTGTCAGCCTACAGGTTGACGCCACCGACGCTGTACAGATACCCGCGAGGCTCCGCGAGAAGGCATTAAACGCGTGTTTCCCGGGAATGAGCAAAGCGGAAGAAAGCGCAAATCAAGGTAATTCAAACAAAGCATGAGCCAAACACTACAATGCGTGCCAACCCTCGACGTACTGCGCGTCTCAAATGGTGCGCTTGGCGGGGAGAAGCTCCCGTCACGACTTAAGATCCTGAAATGGGGCGCTAATCCGAGCGTCAAGGGGACCTTCAAAGTTGGCGGCAGAACACTGGCCTGCCTGGAGGCCAATCAGCGCGCCCTGGGCTTTGAGCGCGTAGCCATCGACTACAACCATTGTTCTGTGCCTGGCAGCGAGGATTACGTTCCAGGGAAACCCCCGTCCATCTTTGGCTACGGCACTGTCCGCCTGCATCCAGGCGATGGCATCTACCTGGAGGATGTAACTTGGACACCACTGGGTCTGGAGCATGCGCGCAATTTTGAAGATCTCTCGCCTGTGTTGCATCAGGATACGGCACCCAACTCGGAGGTTGATTACGTGCACTCTGTTGCGCTCACAACCAACGGGGCGTTGGAGAACGTGACATTCTTTTCAGCAACGGCAGGCAAAACTTCTACTAGCAACCTCAAAGGTGCGGATCGGGCGGCGGACGCCTGGTCGTATCTGGATACCAAAGGATAAAGTTATGGCAGGAGTTTTACAGTTCACCTTAGGCCTGGAAGTCTCCAACTTCCTGCGCGGAATCGGCCTCGCCTCTGGTCAGATCGTTGGATTCAGCGGCGCCATGACCGGTCTCAGTAAAGCCATGGCCGCCACATGGGCCGCCATCGAGCGCGGGGGCGCGCTCACAGACCTCGCCAACCGCACCGGAGAATCCGTCGGCACACTGTACCAGCTCCAGTCCGCCTTCCAGTCAGTCGGACTATCAGCAGACACAGTATCGCCCATGCTCCTGCGCATGCAGAAAAGCCTCAGCGGCGTCGATGAGATGGGGAACAAGACAGACGACGTCTTCAAAGCCTTGGGTTTGAACATGGAAAAACTCCGCTCCATGGACGCCCCCAAGCAATTCGAAATCCTCAGCACCGCCATCTCGGGTCTCAGCAAAGAATCCGGCGTAGATATTTCCAGCCGCATCTTTGGCCGTGAAGGCGCCGGCAACTTCATGCAGATCACCAGGGACGCCAAAGAATTTCAGCAAACCTTGCGCGATACCGTCAAAGAAGCCGCCCTCGTGCAGCGCACCGCAGCCGCCTTCGATCAGATCGGTGATACCGTTACCACACTCAAGCGCAAGTTTGATGTCCTCTGGGTTGGTGTCGCTGAAGGAGCGGCACCCGCTATCCAGTCCATGTTAGACTGGCTCAACTCCTTCGATTTTCAGGGGTTTGGTGAGCGCATAGGTAGCGCACTCAACTCCGCGTTCGCAATGATCAAATCCGGCGAAGTCTATCAGTTGCTAGGGTTAGGCTTCCAGGCAGCATCCGAACTTCTCGGCAATTCACTCCGCGCCGTCATGGTCGCCTCTGCTGATTCTCTCACCCAGCTCCTCTCCGGAGCATTCCGCGGCATCGCAGAAGTTTTCCGCTCCATATGGCAAAACCTTGCAGAATGGGCAGGGCACACATTCATGGCGAGCCTCCTTGAAAAGCTCGTCAACATCGCTGATATCGGAGCCGTACTAGGCATCCCAGGATTTCAGGGCGCTGCAGATGACTTGGAGAGCGCCGCCGTTGATCAGCGCTCTGCCGCATCCGATGCCTGGGAAAACATGGACCGCGAAGCTATAGGCCGCGGCCTTGAGATGACCTTTAAAGGCGTTGGAGACACCTTCGTCAAAACACTCACCCAGACATTCGGTGCCGGAAGCACTGCTGCACAGGAAGCGTTGAAGGCAGCCCTCGAAAAAGCCTCCCTCAACTTCCAAACAAAGTCGCAAGCTGGTGCTGCCACTGCTGACACCGGACGTAACATCACCCTTCCATCAGGGAAAGACAGGTCCAAAACCGACCTCTCCGACTGGGAAAAAATAGGCATGGTCTTTCGCACAGGCGGCGGCGCATCAGACTCCGCGGCAGAAACCGCAAAAAACACCGCCCTCACCTACCGCGCCATCGAGCTCAACAACAAGCTCCTCTCCAAATTCCTTGGCGTTGGCGGAGGCACATCCTTTGAGAACGTCTAGAGCCCATTCGAGGAATGAACGGAATACCCAACAGCGCCTCGGGATTTGATCGCAGAGTAACTGCATCGGAAATCTCGCGTTGTGGGGGAACCAGCCGTTTCGCCGTGCACCGCGAATTGGCGGCCGTGCCGTCCAGTTCAACCATATCGGGCGGCAACGAAGCCAAGGCATGGAGGGTGGCGACACTTCCGGAAGAAACTCGCGATAGGATTGATCCCTACGACTTGACGGCATTGGATGCCATACGTGAGAGCTGGAAAGATCCATACAGCCCAACTGAGTACCAAGTTGAGCTATTGCTTGATTGCGCATTCTTGAAGTTGGAAAGCCTAGTCAAGAACGGAGCTGGGGAATCTGTTCAGAAGGCCCGGCAACTGGATTGGCTCTGGAAGAATACCCCGTTTCTTGCTGAGAGCCCTGAGGCACTTCGGAGGATGTTCAACCGCTATCTTGGACGATGGCGAGAAGGTGGCTTTAATGGGCTGTTTGATAAGCGCCGCCGTGCTGGCAAATCCAAACGTGCTCCAAAGCTCCCTAAACAGGACCTGGATATCATCGTGTGGACCGGGCTAAAGAAGACAAATGTAAAGCTGAGTGCAAACGAGGCCTGGCAGCTTTCCTGGCATCGGCTCAGCGAGGAGACAAGGACGCGATACCCGCTAAGGAGAGAGATCCCTGCTACGGTTCGCAAGCAAGTCTTGCCCGAAATGGAGAGGCTGCTTGATTACCACATTAGGCCAGGCTATGCCCGCCTGAACGGTGCCAGCGTGGAGCAGGACCATTCTTTTTATCATGCCGGGGATGTTTACTCCGCGGATGATGTGACGCTGGAAGTCTATTTCTACGTCAATAACGAAAAGGGATTCTCCCTGACCCGTGGCCAGTTCATAGCCTTTATCGATGTGAGGTCCAAAAAGATCCTGGATTTTGTCCTCGTGCCTTATAGGTCGTTCACCTCGTCAGATATCCGGATACTGACCACCAAGGTGTGTGAGCGCTACGGAATCCCGCGACTTGGCTTTCACTTCGAACGCAGCATCTTCGATGCGAAGCTCACCGGACGGGGAGCCTATGTAGATCCCTATGAAGATCGACGGGAGACTTTCGCTGACAGGCTCGGGATCAGGATCATTCAAGCCCTACCCGGAAACGCGAGAGCTAAGTTGATCGAGAACGTCAACGGGCTCCTGCAACGACTAATGCCTGGAGAACCCGGGTACGTTGGTCCAAACGAACGAGCGGTAAGTTTTGAGCACGTGCAGAGCGCTATGCAACAGGTGCATTCAGGCAAGGCACGCCCCGCAGATCTTGGGTTCAGGTCTTTTGATGAGTGGTTTCAACGTCTCTCGGAGATAGTTGAGGAATACAACGGCCGTATGCAATCGAGCCGTGTAATGGGCGGGAATAAGCCCGTTGACATGTCTCCAAACCAGGCTTGGGAAGCGCTGCAGCCGAAGAACGAGAAGGGTGAGGTATGCGGCATCACAAAGGTGACCAACGAAAACCGATACCTTCTGGCGTGCCATCTCGAAACCCGCAAGATCACTAGGGAGGGCATTACCCTGCAATTTGGGAGTGCACAGTACCGGTACTTGGGAACTGAGACTGGTCGGCGTCGTGGCGAGATGGTCAGAGTGTGGTTTGATCCGGATCGGCCCCAGAGCATCATCATAACAGACCTGAAAGGAGAGGACATGGCGATTGTTGAAGAGGCCCCGAGAGCCCGCGCATTTGTGTCCACGGCGGAAGAGATTAGGGCCGCGATGCGGCCCGTCCGCGCCCATGAGCGTGCCATCAAGGAACGCTATTCAGAGCTGAAAACCATGTTTGTGCCCCCCGCGGGCCGCCAGTTGGGAAGATCAGAACGGGGTCTGCAGATGGAGGCGCTGCGGGCTCAACTTGTCGAGGACAAGCGCGTCAAGACTAGGGAAGAATTGGAAGAGTCAGCACGCCTGAATCGCCTGAAGTTGGCTGAGCTGCGGGAGTTCGAGCGGAATCACCCGGAGATTTTTGGATGACTAGCACCCGTTACGCTAAACCAGGCGAGCCTCTGAAGCAGGAGCGGTACGCTTCCTCCTACGATCGGGGCCTCCTGGGTAATTTGGTTTCAAAGCGCTACGCCCTGCTGGAATCTCCCGAGGATAAACAATTAATCTGGTTTATCCAGTGGCTTTCCTGGCAACCCCGCTCTCCCTTGCCGTTGGACCTCCGCCAGGTGGCGGAGTCATGGTGCCTCGATCCCGAGGCAACGCTATCGGAATCTCAACACTCTCAGCTTCTTGAAGCACGCCAAGATTTTATCCAGTCAGCCAGTGCAAATAAGGTCCAAACAACCATAGGAAAACGCATAAGCAAAGCCCTGGAATACACCAGGAGCGCCAATGTTCTGACCCTGATTGATGGACCATCCCGTATTGGAAAGTCCTTCGCAGCGCGGTCTTGGTGCGAACAGAGCGCCGGCGCCGCTCGCTATGTCGAGGTCGCCAGTTCGACTGATGAAACTGCGTTTTTGCATCGCATCGCTAAGGCATTGGGGGTGAGCTCGAACCTCAACTCCAAAGCTATGGAGTTGAGAGCAAGAGTTGAGGACGTCCTTCAGACAGGGGGAATCATGCTCGTTTTGGATGAGGCCCACTATCTTTGGCCGCAAGGAAGGCTAAAAATGTGCGCTGCTCCTCATCGGGTGAACTGGATCAACACCGCCCTCGCTAATTTCGGGGTGCCTGTGGCTCTAATAACCACACCTCAGTTTTACACCGTACAACGGAATGTTGAGCGGTTAACTGGATGGAACAGTGATCAGTTCATAGGGCGTGTTGGGCACGTTGAGCGGCTTCCTGAGCGGTTGGAGCAGTCCGACCTGATGGCTGTCGCCGCGGCCTTGATTCCAGGCGTCACAGAGGCAGCGGCGAAGAAACTAGCGCTCTATGCGGAGATCTCTCGAAAGCACCTGGCCAGCATCGATGAGATCGCAAAAAGGGCCAAATGGATTGCCGGAGAGGCCGGAAGGGATTTGGCCAGTGCAGAGGATGTTAATCGTGCGATCAAAGAAGGTGTGATTCCGAGCGACTCTGCACTTGCTGTGTCTTTGGGAAAAACGACACGCGGAGATGCAGCGCTGCCACCGCCCGTTATCCGCGAGAGTCTAGCAGAGCCATCGCGTTTGAACGGCCTTGGTCATTTTGACCTGGCAAGAGTACCGAATTTGAATGTGAAGTAGCCCTGGATTCCAGGGATTTCGAAAGGCCCCGACAAGGAGGCCCGCTCATCTTTTGTCTGTTGAAGAACGGTGTTTTTACGGGAAGCGAGACAAGTATCCTGTCGTTCGAGACAAGTATCCTGTCGCGTTACAACTTTGTCGGCTTGGGAATCGGCATGGAGGTATCGTTCTCATCCGCACCATCGTTCCATTTCAGCGGTGCCAGGTACACACCACCCTGCCCCCAACCAGCACGGCTGACATACCACTTCCCATCCACATCACGAATCACCTCAGCAGCGTGTGATTTGATCGAGCCCACCATGTTCTCGATTTTGAATTCATACGGATCAGTGCTCCGGTAAACACACGTGCGGCTGTAATCATCTCGCGGTCCGATGAACAGGTAGAAGGTTTTTCCACGCCGCACGACAAACGGGGATTCTGTCGGACCGCCGAACGTCCCAATCTCGGGATCAAGAAATGCCGTCTTCTTGTTCTTATCCCAATGCACCAGGTCCTTGCTTTCCACGACGAATACCGTGTGATTTCCGCCCTGCGGTTTCGTTGTCGCGGTGTAGTACATGAGCCATTTTTCCCCATGCCGAAGGATGAAGGGGTCACGCGCATCAAACCCGTCGATCAGCATTGGGTTGGCCGGATGCCGATCCCACTTAGACAGGTCTTTCGATGTCGCCAGTTTGATCTGATACTCCGCGCTGCCCTTTCCCCCGGCGCAGTAATACATGTAATAGAGCCCCTCATGCTCAATCACGTGCGGTGCCCACAGGTGAGCTTCCCCACCCTTGGAATCTACTGTTAAGGCGAAGGGCTGCTTGTCCCATTGTTTCGCTGTCAGATTCGTCGCCGTCGCATGCGCAAAATTATCCTCTTCGGCTGGGCGGGCTGGTTCCTCCCGCGTAATACCGAACATATTCCACCGGCCAGTATGGTCGTAAATGAAACAGTGATCGTTGATGTACCAGGGCTCTTTCTCACCAACGGAAGGATTGTAGATGCGCTTGAACTCGCCTGCCTCAATAAGCGACTGGTTCGTGCTCTGGATCTGAGCGAACACGCATGCTGGCAGTGCCAGCAGACAAACTGCCACAAAACGCAATACCATAGTTCGAGTTCTCCTTCGTAAAACGATAACTGGGTTAATGGAACGGCAACAGCATAGTGCCCGATCCACTTCTCGTCGATAGCCAAAGGAGGGCAGCCGCGCGGTTGCGCGGCTGTGGTTAAAAGCGGGTGAGGCCAGGTTAGCTCAAATTGTCTTTTCTCCAGTGCCCGGAGCACAGAACATCGGCGATTGATGTGAGCGACCTGTGAAAGTTTGCACATTCATCCGCGGATCGCCCTGCACCTTGTCCCAGCGGGACAGTTGATAAAAGCCCAAAGCTTCAGCTTTGGGTGGCAGGTGTTCAATACCGACCAAGTTCCGAAGGAACGGCTGAGTGAATGCCTGGCACTGCTGAAAACACCGGTCGAATAGGATCCTCAGCATCTGTGGGAATGGCAGTTCAACCGTCCCTTGCGGGACTCTTTTGGGGTATTATGTCAAGCACCCGATGCTGAAGCATTGGGCTATTTTCAGGAGTCCCTTCCGGGACAAACAAAGGGTACGGAGCCTGTGAATAATGACCCCTTGGCGCCACTTTCCCTTTGCATTTTCAGTGTTGCTCGACCGTTCTAAATCCGGTATTGCGGAATCTTGAGTAATTCGCCGTTTTTCAGGGCGGACTTGTGGGCCACGATTCCCGGCACCGTGAGGTTCAACGCCATGCAGATATCGACCAGAGGTTTCCGGTCCATCAAAACAGAACTCACAAACTCGTTCATCAGGTAGCCGTGGGAACCGCCGTGACCTCCAGGCTGGACACCGGGTGGCAGAGGCGGCCGGACAAAGCTGTTTTGATCGATCTCTTGCAGGCCCTCAAACTTGCCGTAAAACGTGCCTTTTTGACCACGCACTCTGCCCATCTCGCCGCCGACACCCGGGGTATCCCAGCTCACAGCCATACGGGCTACCCCGCCCTCTCCTGTGCGGAACTGCGCGATCTCGGTGCCGAATGGGTTCTTGTATCTATTATTCTCAGGCTGCAGATGCGGGATCACACTTGGCATACCCATGCAACTCACCTCCGTAAAAGACCCTCCTGTCACGCCGATGTAATACCCGTTGGAGTGGGTGGGATACCACTGTGGTGGAAGCCCGATGCGCCAGCCTTTGAATGAATCTATCGGCTCAGCCATGTAGTGGTAGTACTCACCCTCTGTGTAAACGAGCTTTCCGAATCCACCTGACTCGTAGATCCGCCGCATGGCATATAAATCCGAGTGATAGCAGGAAGTCTCAAACATCATGTACTTCAAGCCGCGTGCGGCTTTCACCGCTGCGAATAGCTTCTCAGCATCCTCCAGGGAACCGAACACAGCGGGAACCGCCGAGGCCACATGCTTGCCATGCTTCAACACCTCGATGCAATGACGCGCGTGATTCGGGGCATCCGTAGCCACATACACAGCTTCAATTTTGTCATCCTTCACCATTTCTTCGAGAGATGGATAGGTCTTCTGACAGCGGCAGGCTTTAGCCATCTCAGCACATCGTTCCGGCACAAGATCAGTCACGGCCACCACTTCGACGTTTGGATGATCCTGGAATCCGAAATCGGCGCCGAATTTGCACACCCCGTATCCAGCGATTCCCACGCGCAACTTGCGATCAGAAAACGGCTGCCAGCCCTTGTGCATCTCCTGGGTAACGGGAGCGCGTTCGAAGCCTTGGATCGCGGGCTCGGCGAGCGAACTGGCACGAAACAATCCGGCAGCTCCGGCGCTGAGTCCAAGGGTTTGGAGGAAAGAGCGGCGCGACCAAGCCGTCGAGGTGATAACGGAATTCTGATTATTGGCGTTCACGGGGCAAGTATGAGGCTGGCTGATTAAGCGTCAAGCTTCGTTAAAGATCACGGCGCCCTCAGGCGATGCCGCCCTACCTGGTAGCGCGCTCTCGCCGCAGAGCGCCTTTTTAGGATTCATGGAGACATCCGCAGGGTTTGGGACCGGCGGCCTTGGCAATGCCGCCCTACCCCCGCAAGGAGATGGGGTTGATTCTTCCATGCCACACGCCTAGAATGGCTGACAACAAGTGATGAAAGCAAATTTCAAGCTGCTGCTGACCGGAGCTCTCGCCTCGCTGGCTATTCTCCCCGCTTCGGCCGAATTGGCCAACGGGATAAAAGCCATCGTGCATGATTCGGTGATCACGTACGTGGATGTCGAGGAACTCACGGCACAAACCACCAGCCTCTTGAGGCGGCAGTACCAGAGCAATCCGCAGGCCTTCCAGCAAAAAATGGAAGAGATCCGCGGAGAGAACCTGGACAAGCTCCTGGCCCACCAACTCATTCTGCGCGAATTCGAGAGTGCCGGCTATCAACTGCCCGAATCCGTTATCGACGACGTGGTGCAGAAGCGCATCCGCGCCCGGTTCGGTGATCGTGCAACGCTCACAAAGACGTTGCAGGCCGAGGGAATGACCTATGAGAAGTTCCGCCAGGACGTGCGCGAACAATTCATCGTTGAGGCGATGCGCGGCAAGAACATTTCCCAGGAAATCATCATCTCTCCCTACAAAATCGAGACCTACTACGCAGCGAACAAAGACAAATACAAAGTTGAAGACCAGGTGAAGCTGCGGATGATCGTTCTCAACAAGTCCAAGGAACCGAGCGGGCCGGATGCCACCAAGTTGGCCCAGGAAATCCTGGCCAAGCTCAAGGAAGGCGCCTCGTTTGCGGAAATGGCCAGCGTGTATTCACAGGGCTCGCAACGTGCTCAGGGGGGCGACTGGGGTTGGGTGGATAAATCAGTCCTCCGAAAGGACCTGGCGGAAAAGGCATTCGCACTTAAATCAGGCGAGCGGAGCGACGTGATTGAAACCTCCGAAGCCTGCTACCTCATGCTGGTAGAGGATGCCAAAACAGCTCACGTGCGTCCCCTGGCCGAGGTGCGCAATGACATTGAGAAAAGCCTGGTGCTCGAACAGCGGGATCGCCTCGAAAAACAGTGGCTGGCCAAGTTGCGCAAGAAAACCTTCGTTCGGTATTTCTAACCTTTCAGTGAAATGACAGGCTGGACCGGCATTTCGATTGGCGACGTAACGGGCATTGGGCCCGAGGTCACACTTAAAGCCTTGGCTGCCCTCGCTCAATCGGGCGATGCCACACGCTACCTGCTGCTGGGCGACCTCGCGCATCTGCAAACACTCAACCGCAAGCTCAGCTTGAACTTGCCGCTGCAAAAGTTTGAAAGCTATGCCCAATCCGGATCTTACTTCGTGCGGGAGACGGTCCCGGCCTTACCAGAGAGCTTGAGCAAAGGGGCAGCCCCAGCAGCTCTTGCGTCCGTCACCTGGGTCCAGGAAGGAGCTCGACGCTGCCTGGCAAAAGAGCTCGACGCGCTGATCACAGCGCCGGTCAATAAGGAGGCGATTGTTCGTGCCGGGCACAAATTCATCGGTCAAACCGAGTTGCTGTCGGAAATGGCAGGCGCGCGTGAAACCGCGATGATGTTGTTGGGCGCAGACGACCGGGGCCGCTGGCTGCGAGTGATCCTGGCCACCACCCATGTCTCTATCCGCAAACTGCCCGATCAACTGACCTCGGAAAAGGTCCTCCTGGCTATACGGCTGGCTGCTCATTCGTGCAAGGACTTGGGATTGCCACGCGCGCGCGTAGCGGTGTGCGGGCTGAACCCACATGCCGGCGAAGGCGGAGCCATGGGCGACGAGGAGATGACCGTGATTACTCCAGCAGTCCGCGACGCCAAATCGATGGGGTTGGATGTCGAGGGCCCTCTCAGCGCGGATGCCCTATTCTACTATGTTTTCCGCGGAGACTATGATGCCGTGGTGGCGATGTATCACGACCAGGGGCTGGTTCCGTTGAAGATGATCGGATTTGAATCGGGAGTAAACTGGACGCTGGGTCTGCCTTTTATCCGAACTTCGCCCGACCACGGCACTGCCTACGACATCGCAGGTCAGGGCAAGGCCAGTCCCTCAAGCATGCTTTCAGCCATGCACCTCGCCAAGCAGGTAAACGAACGGCGAGCCAGCCTGTTATAAACCGCACTCCGCTTCACGGATCACGGAAATAACGTCCGCCGGTTTCTCTACATTCAGCAGTTGGGTGCGTATTTTTGGATCACGCAAGATGCGGCTGATACGAGCGAGCATCGCCAGGTGTTCGGTGACCGTAGGGGCTATCAACAAGAAGAAGAGACGCGCCGGTTTGCGGTCAATCGCGCCATAATTAATGCCTGTTGCATGGCGGCCGAACACAATAATGGGCTTATCAACCATTCCAACCAGGGCATTGCGCGCGTGTGGCAGGGCCACGCCATCGCCGATGCCGGTGCTGTGAAGCTGCTCACGCTCGTGCAGGGCTTTCAAAAGGGTCTGGCGCGCTTCCGGTTGGTCGGCAAGCTGCGGTATGTGCTCCACTAATTCCTTGAGGACCGAGTCACGATCCTGACTCTGCAGATTCAAAGCGATAGAAGAGTTGGAAATGACTTCGCTAAGCAAGATTGAGCCGGAACACTTCATACGCTCGTGAGGGTAGCATCTGCCCCTGAAGGGTGGAAGGAATATTCACGAGGTGCGGGGTGGGACCAAGTTCCGAAGAAACGGCTGAATAGTACCTCCCATGGTGCGACCTCGTTCGAATTCGACTTGTCTTAGCGGATGTGCTGCCGTATTTATGGCCCGACTGCGAGACGTGCATGAATAAGACCCTGGTGGTGGTGCCAACTTTTAATGAGCGGGAAAACCTTCCCCCGCTCACCCAGCGTCTTGCCAGCCTCCCCACGCCTGTCGACCTCCTGGTGGTGGATGACAATTCTCCCGATGGAACGGGCCGCATCGCCGATGAACTGGCCTCACGTCACCCGTTCATTCACGTGCTGCATCGTCAGGAAAAGTCGGGTCTGGGACGCGCCTACGTGGCAGGGTTTAAATGGGCCATTCAACACGGATACGAGTTCATCTTCGAGCTTGATGGAGATTTCTCGCATAACCCTGATGACATTCCGATGTTCCTGGAAGCGGCCCAGAATGCGGACGTTGTTCTTGGGTCACGATACGTCAATGGCATCCGCATCATAAACTGGCCGCTCAGCCGGTTGATGCTGAGTAAAGGCGCAGCTAATTACGTCAAACTCATCACGGGGATGCCGTTCAGCGATCCGACGGGCGGTTACAAATGTTTTAGGCGTGCAGCCCTGGAAGCCGTGGGACTGGATGACATCCATTCCAACGGATACAGCTTTCAGATCGAGGTTACCCACCGCCTGTGGCGGAGGGGCATGCGTGTCACGGAGGTGCCAATCATTTTCACGGACCGCTTCCAAGGCCATTCCAAGATGTCGGGGCACATCATCCAGGAAGCGCTGATCATGGTATGGCGCTTGTGGGTGCAAAATGGATTCCGCCGCAGCCCGCGAGTACCCACCCGCTCGGTCCCGAGCTGAAAGCTGGCGAAACGCAGGCGAATCCTCCGGAATTCCCCTTATCGATGCCGTCGATCAGGCGCCGCGTAACCTAACTTTCATGCGGCGTATCATTGTGCTTTGCCGGACTTAATGACGCCATTATCTTAAGCCCCCAATGAGCTCCAAATCTATGATCCGCTCTCTCTTACCCGCCGGAATAATGGCTGGCCTGCTCTGCTGCCAGATGCCGGCAAGCGCCACATCCACCGTGACAACTGGCCACCTGGAGAATGACGAGGCCAGCCCATCGTTTAACTTGGAGAAACTGCCCGCCCCAGCAAAGGGAGATGCCGCGGAAAGCGCGCTGTTCGAAGTGCTCAGCGGCGCACGCGATCCGAATGGCGGCAGCGCCTCCGTGCTCGCTGACGGCAAATTGCCCACCGACTCGGATGAGCCCAGTGCGAACTTCTTCTTCCGGGCAGGCACACAAGGAGGCCGTTTGCGCATGGATCTGACCAAGGTTGTAGATATAAAGCAGATCAATAGTTACTCGTGGCATCCCGGTGATCGCGGACCACAAGTCTATACTCTTTATGCGAGCGATGGAGCCGCCGCCGATTTCAAGCTTGCGCCCGAAAAGAACCCGGAGCAGCAGGGGTGGCAAAAGATTGCGACGGTCGATACGCGCTCAGGAACGGACGCAGGCGGCATTTACGGAGCGAGCATCGCTGCGGGAAAAGAAACACTCGGCAAGTTCCGCTATCTCCTTTTCGATATTGCACAAACCCGCGAGGGAGATCCATTCGCCAACACCTTTTACAGCGAAATTGATGTGATTGAGGCAGGGACAGAACCCGCGGGTATCGCAAGCACTCTCACAACCACAGCCCCGCCTTTCGTCATCTACGCCCCGGAGCGGGCTTGCGCCATTTCGTTCAACACCAGCCAGGCCCCGGAACTTAAAGAATGGGCGGAACAAACACTGGCCCCGGTCCTGGCGGAGTGGTACCCACGCCTCACGAATATCATGACAAGCGAGGGTTACAAAGCGCCTGCAAAATTCAGTGTGGAAATCAAACCGATGCCCGGCGTGGCGTTCACTTCAGGCACGAAAGTTGTGGCCAACTCCAACTGGCTCCAAGGAGAACTTAAGGGCGAAGCCGTTGGAGCTTTGCTGCATGAGGAGGTTCACGTGCTGCAGCAGTACGGGCGCGGACGTCGCAACAATCCCGGGGCGCACTCGCCGCCCGGCTGGCTGGTGGAGGGCATCCCTGATTACATCCGCTGGTTTGTGTATGAACCCCAAAGCCACGGCGCTGACAACATCTGGATGAGCCGTCTGCGCAAGCTCGATCTGCGCTATGATGCGGGCTACCGAACGAGCGCCAATTTTCTCGATTACGTCAGCCAGAAGTATGACACAAATATCGTGACGAAAGTAAATGCCGCGTGCCGCGAGCATCGCGACACGACCGAGGTGTTTCGGCAGGCTTCTGGAAAACCGTTAGCGGAGCTGAACGAGGAATGGGCCAAGTGGGTGACCGAGCAAGTTGCAGCTATCCGCGCAAAGAAGTAGGAGTTAGGTTGTTGTCTTTGACAGCCACAGCGGTTGATTTAGTCTAGGCGACGTGAGTATCGTGACCAGAACCGGGGATTCCGGACAGACGGGCCTGATGTACAACCGCCGTGTGTCAAAATGCCACCCGAGAGTGGAGGCCTATGGCACCGTCGATGAGTTGAACGCGGCTTTAGGCCTGGCGCGTGCCTCCACATCGCTCGCGCCGGTTTGTGAACACCTCCTCGGCATTCAAAAAGGTTTGGTGCAACTCATGGGCGAACTCGCAACGGCCGTGGAAGATTTGCCCCGCTTCCTGAAGGACGGGTTCCAGCCGGTTCATTCCGGCATGACAGCTCAACTGGATCAAATGGTCCAGGAAATCGAAAAGCGCGGGATAAGCTATCGCGGCTGGGCTACCCCAGGAAATACCCTGAGCTCCGCCACCTTTGATGTAGCCCGCACAATCTGCCGCCGGGCGGAGCGAAATGTATGCGCCCTGCAGGAAGCCGGGCAATTGCAGAACGACGAGATCATTATTTACCTGAACCGGCTCTCCGACCTGCTCTGGCTTTTCGCTCGCTTGACCGAGACTGAGAACTAACACCGGGCCTTCGATACACCAGGTATAACTCGTCCCCAACCTGGCGCCGCGACTTCAATTCCATTCGTGCGGCCTCCCCAAGGCTGGGCGCGCCTGCGCCGTCCGAAATGGTCGGAGCCGTCCGCCCACCGATGATGAGCGGACAGATTGTCAGATGCAGTTCATCCACGAGCCCGGCTCGGAATAGGGCATCGTTCAGCTCCCCTCCCCCTTCGCATAATAATCGGCGCACGCCCCACTCCTTGCGCAACCAGGCAAGCGTTTTTGGCCAGTCTATTTCTGATTCGCCACAAACCCGCACATGCGGTGTCAACCGCTTCAGAGCCTCAAGCCGCTTCCGCGACGCCACCCCCGTTGTCAGAATGAGGATCGGAGAAAAATCATGTTTGAACACCTCCGCCTCAGGGTTGATCGAAGCGGATCTGCTCACAATGATTCTCAGGTTGCTCTCGGCCAGCCCATGACGGCGGCGAAGCCTCCGGTAGCGTTCCGGTCCCGGGCCCAGATTCACCGGGTTCAGGTCTACGGTGCGCGCCCCTGCCATTACTGCGTCCGCTGTTGCGCGGAGTTCCAGGAGATGGGCATGGTCCCGGGGGCTGCCGAATGAACTCACGGCCCGGCTGGCAGTGGCTATTTTGCCGTCGGCACTCATGGCCATGTTCACAAAAAGGAACGGCATCTTCATGAAATTCGAGCCGCCGCAACAATCGTATATACTCGATAACTAGTTATCACTTGATCAGCATGGCATCCCCATAACTGAAAAACCGGTATTGCTCGCGCACCGCCTCCGCGTACGCGCTCCGCACCAGCTCAATCCCAGCCGTGCTCCCCGGCGCCGCAAACGCGCTCACCAGCATCAACAGCGTTGAGCGCGGCAAATGAAAATTCGTTAAAAGCGCATCCACAGCCTGGAATGTGGCCGGTGGATAGAGAAAGATCGAGGTGGTTCCAGACCCGGCTTTCAACCGGCCGCCATTCGCGCGTGCCACGCTTTCCAGAACCCGGACTGTCGTGGTTCCCACACCCACAACTTTGCTGCCCGACATGCGTGCGGCATCAATCGCGGATACCGTGCGCGCGGGTAATGTAAAGACTTCCTCGTGCATCCGATGCTCGGAAACCAGTTCCGCCTTGACTGGCGTGAAGGTTCCCAGACCGACATGCAACGTGACAAATTCCACCAGCACGCCCTTTGCCCGGATGTGCTCCAACAACTGCGGGGTGAAGTGCAGACCTGCGGTCGGCGCTGCTACTGAACCGGGTGTTTGCGCATAGACGGTCTGATAGCGCCTGGAGTCTTCCGCGCTGGGCCCGGCGAGATCGCGATTGATATACGGCGGCAGAGGCATCTCTCCGTAAATGTCAACCAACTCCAAAACGTTGCGGCTCCCGTCGAATTGCAGCCGCCGGTGTCCCGCATCGCTCGTCTCCACAACAGTCGCTCGCAGCGGACTTGACTGCGGAGTCCGCGCCTGAAAGTCAATGATGGTGCCGGGTTGAGCTCGCTTGCCCGGACGAACCATCACCCACCAATCATTTACCGACACCTCCTGAAAAAGCAGTATTTCAAAATGCCCGCCGGTGCGCGCGTTGTGCCCGCGAAGCCGCGCGGGTATGACACGTGAATCATTCAACACCAGCACATCTCCAGGATTCAAATAATTCAGAATGGCTGGAAATCGATGGTGCTCCATTCTATGGCTGCCTCGATCGAGGACCAGCAAACGGGAGTTATCACGCTCAGGAGCGGGCTCCTGCGCGATCAGTCCGGGTGGAAGTTGGTAGTCAAATTCTGCCGTCCTCATGCCTGCGGCTCCAACTTAGCTAAGCGCCGTACGGAAGACAGGAAAAACCCTCAGAAAGGTAAAAGTCCGGTGGCGGGGATCTGTCTTACGGCCCATGGCGCTGTTCCTGGTTATCCACAGCTCGGGGAGTTGGCAAAGTGAACCCAGCAAGATTTGATTGGGTTACGTTATCGTTATCTAAGGTGCTCATTTCCGTCTCTTTACTGGGAATACCCCACCCCGATGTAATAAATTGTGAATAACTTTGGGATAACCCTCCATATTCCCCCTTGACAGTAAGTGGGGAAAGGTGGTTTAAAGTGGGGCGTAGTGGGGAGTTGGGGCGGTTCCATCCCCACCTGTGAATAAAATGGAAACGGGCGACGCCATAGTGCCAACCTTCTGTTCCATCTACACCCACGGTGTAGATGAGAAGCGGCGCGTCCAATTCCCGGCTCGCTGGCGGCCGAAGAATGAGTCTGTTGAGATCTACCTGGTTCTTTGGACTAAGTACACGCAGGGGACCTGTATTCGTGGAATGCTCCCAGCCAAGTTTGCGGAAACGCAGGCGATCCTCAATGCGATGTCGAATGATGACCCGTCCAAGCCGGTTCTGAAGCGGATCGTCGCCGGCAATTCGGAGCCGACCCTGTTGGACAAAGCGGGCCGGATTTGCATTCCCGAGAGATTGGCGGTTAAGGCGCAAATCACTAATGAAGTGGTTTTGCACGGGATGGGTGATCGGTTCGAGATCTGGAATCCCGCTCTGCACGCGCAGATCTGGGAGGCGGATATGGACCTGGCACCTACAGCCCTCAAAATATTGGAGTGACCTATGAGCCTGTTGCGATTATTGGCGGCGGGAAAGAGCCTGATGGGGTTGAAAGATCCCCGTGGGCGTTTCGAAGTCACCGAAAAACGATTGTTGCCGAAGTTTGAGGCAGCCAAGAACCCGTTCAGGGCGACGACGCTGCCGCATGGCAAACCGGAGGATCGGGAACCATTGCCGCCTGCGGAGCCCGAGGTGGTGCCCGCCGATGCAGCTAAGAGTCCAACTGCTGAGGCGGTGACGAACCCGACTCCCCGGACGGCCCGAGCCCGATCATTGTGGGAGCGAGCGGGCGACAAGTGCCGCGGCACCTGGCCTTTTGGTGCAGGCGCGAAGAAACAGGAAGTCCGCACGGTTCAGCCTGAACTGTCCCTGGAGCTGGTGCGGGTGGTCAGGAATGATTTGAGTGACTCGGACGGACAGGAGAAGCCGAAGAAAGCAGAAGGCCCGGCGATCCGCACGTTGCATAAGGGTGCGGATGCCGTGCGCGCGATAGAGAAGTCCGCGCGGGACCTGCTGCATGCATGCAAGCTTTGAGGAGCCATGAACAGTGCCGAACTTCGCACACAAACCAGTAATGCTGGCCGAAGTATTGAGCGCGTTGCAACCGCGCTCGGGCGGCCTGTACCTGGACGGCACGGTCGGTGGGGGTGGACACGCGGAAGCCATATTGGACGCGAGTTCGCCGGATGGCCGGTTGCGCGGGTTCGATCGAGATGGCGTCGCGCTTGAAGCGGCTGGCGCGCGGCTGGCGCGTTTTGCAGGGCGTTTCGAGCTGCGGCGGGGCAATTACGCGGATTTGGCCGAGTGGATCGAGCCGGGCAGTTGTGATGGTGTGTTGCTGGACCTGGGAGTGAGTTCTCCCCAGCTCGATTGGGCCGAGCGCGGTTTCAGCTTCCAGCAGGATGGGCCGCTCGATATGCGAATGGACCAGCGCAGTGGAGTCACGGCCGCCGATGTGGTCAACAACTGGACGGCTGGGGAGCTGGCGAAGATTTTTTGGGAGTATGGGGATGAGCCAAATGGGCGGCGGCTGGCCCAGGCCATCGAGCGGGATCGCCAGACGCGCCCGTTCCGGACCACGTTGGAGCTGGCCGGATTGATCGAACGGCTGGTGCCGCGCCGGGGGAAAAAGGCGCATCCGGCTACAAAAGTTTTTCAGGCGTTGCGAATAGCGGTGAACGATGAGCTCGGCTCGTTGACGCGAGGATTGGCGGCAGCGGTGCGGGTGCTGAAGCCGGGTGGCCGGTTGGCGGTGATCACGTTTCACTCGCTGGAGGATCGAATGGTGAAGCTGTTCGGTCGGGAGCGCGCCAGAGATTACGATTTTCCCGGTGATGTAGATGTTCCGGAGTTGCGGGTGCCCCGTGTGCCCGAACTGAGCTGGATCAGCCGCAAGGCCATTTGCCCGCGGGCGGAGGAGTTGGCGGACAATCCACGGAGCCGGAGCGCGCAATTGCGCGTGATGGAAAAAGTTTAGAGGAAAGAGAAGAGATATGGCGAGGAATCGCAAAACACAATCGGCGTTCGCGTGGTTTCGGCCCGCTGCCAGT
This sequence comes from uncultured Verrucomicrobiota bacterium, assembly GCA_942493075.1. GTDB lineage: Bacteria > Verrucomicrobiota > Verrucomicrobiia > Limisphaerales > UBA8199 > JBBQYD01. The sequence goes on from OW818681.1 coordinate 4,553,266, forward strand.
TGCGGGCTGGTGTGCCTGCTGCTGGGAGGCTCGGGCTTGGGCTACGTCTGGCAGACCGGTGTGATCAAGGATTTAGGGCAGCAGATCAGCCAGCGGGAAAGGCAGTTGCTGGAGTTGAACGATCAAAATGAAAAGCTGCGCAAGCAGCTCGGTTACATGCGCTCTCCGCGTTACCTGGAAGCGCGCATCAAAGAGCTGAACCTGGGGCTGGCGATTCCGCAGCCGGCGCAGATTTTGCGGCTGAGTGAGCCTGTCACGGACTATCCGGAGGTTGATAAAACCCCGGAGCGGCACTACGCCGCGAGCGGAAACCCAAGCGCAACGGTCCGGTAAAGAACTTGTAGCAATAAACCGCCGTTCGCCGCGATTTGGATGAGGAACCAGTCGCGGCGGACGGTTGGTTCATGGTATGGCGAAGCAACGACAATTGTTCATTTTGACCCTGCTGGCGGCGGTCGTGGTGCTGTCCTTTGCGGGGCTGGCTTGGCGCCTGATCGATCTGCAGGTGTTGCGCCATGCGCAATTGTCCGACCGCGCTGAGTTAAATACAAAACGGGAATATTTCCTCCAGCCGCGTCGCGGTGATATCTACGATGCACGCGGGAACCTGCTGGCCACGAGCATGTTTGTTAAAACCGTGTGTGCGGACCCCTCACTGCTTCTCAACCGCCAGGCCGAGGTGGCCCGGGTGCTGGCCCCGCTGCTTGAAGAAAACCCTGATGCTTTGGCGCAGAAGCTCGCGCTACGCATTCGACTCAACCAGAAAAACGTCGCGGTAACCAATCGTTACGTGGTCCTCAAACGGAAGGTGCCGGGTGATACCTGGAAAGCCATCCAGCAGGCGATGAGCACAAATCTGTTCGGCCTCGACCCATCGAAGATGACCAAGCGTGAGGAGCGCGACTTCGATTATCTCCGCGCACGAGCGATTTTCACCGAGCCTATCGATGACCAGCTCAGGGTTTATCCGGCACAAACCCTCGCCTCGCACGTGCTCGGATACGTGGGCATGCACGAGAAAGAGCAAGACGGCAAGCTCCTCCTGGAGACGACCGGAAAAGACGGCATCGAGCTAACGATGAATTCGAAGCTCAGCGGTATGCGCGGCTGGCGTCGGACGGAAACAGACTCACGCCGCCGCGAAGTAACCGCTTTCCGTGAGCAGGACGTGGAACCGCGAGACGGATTGAACGTCGTCCTGACGATTGATTCGGTCATTCAGCATTACGCGGAACAGGCGTTGAGCCAGGCCATGCAAAAGCATGCGCCCTTGAGCGCCTCTGCCGTAGTGGTAAGACCGCAAACCGGCGAAATCCTCGCGATGGCCACCCTGCCCTCATTCGATCCTAACGACCCAGGCAGCCGCCCGGAAGTGCGCAAAAATCGCATCATCGCTGACATTGCGGAGCCTGGCTCCACGTTCAAAGTCGTCGTGGTTTCAGCCGCCTTGAATGAGGGAGTCGTCAGCCTCAACGACGTGTTCCACTGTGAGCATGGCCGATTCCATTTCGGCAACAGAATTCTGCATGACGATCATTCGTACGGCCCCCTGACCGTTGAAGGAATTATCACGAAATCTTCCAACATCGGAGCTGCCAAAATCGGCATCAAACTTGGAGAAGATCGGCTATACAAATATGTGCAGGACTTCGGCTTTGGCACCGCCACAGGAATCCCTCTGCCGGGCGAAGTGAGTGCCCGCCTGTTTGTGCCGCCGCCAAAGAAATGGTCCGGCATCACCATTGCCCAGATACCCATGGGACACGGAATCGCGGTAACCCGGCTGCAAATGGCCATGGCCATGAGCGCGATTGCCAACAAAGGAGTTTTGATGCGCCCGATGCTCGTTAGTCGCCTCGAAGACGATCAGCGCCACGTTATCGCCACCTACTCACCGCAACGCGTGCGGCAGGTGATCAGCGAGAACACCGCTCGCATGATGGTCCAGGCGCTAAAGACCGTTGCGACGACGAACGGCACCGCTGCGAAAACCGCTCTGGAGCATTACACCGTAGCAGGCAAAACCGGCACCGCACAGAAAGCAGAGAACGGCAACTACGTGCGCGGAAAGTATCTGTCCTCCTTTATTGGGTTCTTCCCGGCGGACAATCCCGAATTGTGCATCTCGGTCGTCTTGGATGAGCCCAAGAACGGTTACTACGGCGGAACGACCGCCGGCCCGGTGTTCCGTCAGATTGCCGAATTATCAGCCAATTACCTGAACATTCGTCCTGAGGAAGGGCGTGAACCGAAACTCGCCAGCCTGGGCGAGCCTGAGGCCAAAAACGGAAAAAACATTGCAGAACCACGGGCAAGTGGGACACCAGCGGTGCATAATTAGCCAGAGAATCAATGGACGCGCGAACCCTTAACTATGTTTCTGAAGCTTGTCGGGGCGAACTCCACGGCAACCCCGACTTGCTGGTGCAGAGGGTCTGCACTGATTCGCGCCAGGTTCAGCCCGGCGACTTATTCGTCGCTCTAAAGGGGGACCAATTCGATGCGCACGATTTTCTTGGTGAAGTAGCGGGAAAAGCAACTGCATTGCTAATTCAAGCAGAGAAGCCGGCACCGGAGGGAGCCTCCCAGGTGATCCGCGTAGCCGATACGCGCCGGGCGTTAGGGCAGCTTGCCGCTCGTTATCGGCAGGATTTCTCCATCCCGCTCATCGCGGTGGCTGGGTCAAACGGGAAGACCACCACCAAGGAGATTCTTTCGGCTGTACTACGACGCCGGTTCAACGTTCTTTCCAACGAAGCAAGCTTCAATAATGACATTGGAGTGCCGCTTACACTGCTTAAGCTTTCCAAGGAGCACCAGTTCGGAATTCTGGAGGCTGGTACCAATCACCCCGGAGAACTGCAACCCCTGCTGCGCATGATCAGTCCCCAGTGGGGCGTCATCACCAGCATCGGCCGTGAACATCTGGAGTTCTTCGGTGACGTGGCTGGAGTAGCACACGAGGAAGGGACGTTGGCGGAAGTGCTGCCTCCCACTGGCAAGCTGTTTCTAAATGGCGATCACGACTGGGTGACACCGATTGCGGCTCGCTCCACGGCACCAGTGGTCAAACTCGGATTCGGCGCCCAAAATGGGTGGCGAGCCTCCCGCGTGCGCATGGACTCCAAAGGCATTTACTTTGTGGTGAGCGGAGGCAATCCGGAGTATGAAGGGGAATACCGGCTGGCGTTGCTGGGAGAGCATCAAGCCACTAATGCTCTGTTTGCCATCGCACTGGCGAGTGAATTAGGCCTGCCCAAGAGTGAGATCCAACTGGCATTCCAGGAGATCAAGCCGCCCAAGATGCGGCTGCAAATCCGTGAGCTTCAGGATGTGCGTATTCTTGAGGACGTTTACAATTCGAACCTTGATTCGGCATTGGCCGCGTTATCAACCCTGCGCGACTTGCCCTGCAAGGGCCGTCGCATCGCGGTGCTGGGCGATATGGCGGAGCTCGGCCCCCATAGCCAGGCGGCCCATGAGGAACTGGGACGCCGCGCCGCCGAATCGGGCGTAGGACAGCTTTTTGCGGCCGGAAAATGGGCATCTGCCATCGCCACCGGGGCCAAGGCGGGGGGACTTAGCCGGGTCCTGGAGATTGCCGAGGTTGGAACAGCCGCTGCTGCGGTAAAAAGCTTTTTAAAAAGTGGAGATCTGGTGTTGATCAAAGCCTCGCGTTCGGCTCGGTTTGAACGGATCATTGAACTGCTCCGTGCCGATGAGGGAGGGAAGAAGAACTGATGCTCTACTATCTAAGCCAATTGATTTCGGACTGGGCGACAGGGACGGAATGGGAGGATAAGCTCTCCGGCCTGCGCCTGCTGCGGTATATCACGTTCCGCAGTGCGGGTGCGGCTGTTACCGCCCTGCTGCTGAGTTTATGGCTCGGGCCGCGTGTTATCGACTGGCTCAAGCAGCTCAAATTCGGCCAGAACTATGCCGACAAAGCCGAAGTAGGTGGCGGGTTGGCTGCGCGCGTGCTGAGCAAGAAAGGCACTCCCACCATGGGCGGGATACTCATCGTGATGGCACTAAATCTCACAACCATCATTTGGGCACAGCTTAATCCGCTGATCCTGTTGGCTCTTCTATCCGTAGTGGTGCTTACCGGTTTGGGGTTCTACGACGACTACGCAAAGATCATTCAGCAAAACGGCGGCGGGACCAAATCACAGATCAAGCTTTACGTTCAAGGCGCTCTGGCTGTTTTCATCGGGTTATATCTCATCAGCGTGCCCTCCACGAACAAGCTCGTGACAGATATCATGGTGCCGTTTTACAAGTACCCTGTCGTGTCGGGTGCCGCAGTGCTTGGACTGCTGATCACTGTCCTCACGATCGTCGGCAGCTCCAATGCTGTGAACCTGACTGATGGTCTCGATGGTCTGGCAATCGGCTGCACCGTGATTGTTTCATTTGTGTTCCTGGTTCTCACTTATGTGGCGGGGAACGCACGCGCAGCGGGCTATTTCCAGGTGCCTTACGTCCCAGGGGCTGGCGAACTCACCGTTTTCTGCGCGGCAATCAGCGGAGCCGGGCTGGGTTTTCTCTGGTACAACTGCCACCCGGCACAGATGTTCATGGGAGACACAGGTTCTCTCGCTTTAGGCGGGGCGCTTGGAATCATCGCCGTTTTAATTCATCAGCCGTTCGTATTGGTCATCGCGGGCGGCATTTTTGTGATTGAAGCCGCTTCGTCGATGCTCCAAACAGGTTGGTTCCGCTACACGCGCCGCCGCTTCGGAACGGGCCGCCGCATTTTCCTAATGGCTCCCTTGCATCATCATTTTGAAAAGAAAGGCTGGTACGAGAGCCAGGTGGTCATGCGTTTCTACATTTTGTGTGTGCTTTTTGCCGTGCTGGCACTTAGCACCTTAAAAATCCGATGACATGCTGAAGCCATCCCAACAATCTAAGCGAGTCGCTGGCGCTAAACAATTGAACCTCAATTGTTTCAGCGCACTTGGCCTGTCTCATCTCGTGCTCCGAAACGGGAGGATCGGGTTCGCCGCAAATCAGCCGCCTCAAGGGCCTTCCTTTACTCCTTGCACCCCGGCTGATTCATTGTTAGAAGCAGTGTCTGAGGCGGCGATTGGAGCCGCCCACGGCGATGTAGGTTTGCTCTCACCAGCTTTTTCGAAGCTTAACCAGTCTCGAAACCGTCAAAACCGCGGGCAATTCTTTTCTGCCGTTAACAAATCAATGGATAGGGGTGTGCGAACAACACACCACAATATAAGCAATACCGAACCCGCAAATAGAAGCGGGATGAAGCACAGCACGCTGATTTTAGCGGGGCAAAACGCCCGCTGAGAAGTAAATTAGAACTCAACCACAACGCCATAGGGCCAAAAATGAACAATCAAAATCCACTTAGCTCGCAAGACTCCTTATCGGAGCAAAAAAACACGGGACGTACCCGTACGAAACTGGTCGTTTCGATCGTACTAGCTCTGCACTGCGCAGTACTGCTCGCCTTCCTCGCGGTCGGCTGCAAGAAGGAGCAAGAGCCTCAACCGCCCGCACCCGAGACCGTTGCGGACACATTGGTGACGAACACTGAGCCCTACTTCGAGCCTTACACCAACACGGTTGACACCACCGTTCCGACTGGGCTCGATACCAACCAGCAGGCTATGGCCCCAGTGCAAGACACGAACCTGAGCGCCCTGCCTCCGGCACCCGCGGTTCCGTTGCCAAGCGCCACAACTACCGCGCCCATCGGCGGTGGCAGTACCACTGAATACACCATCGCCAAGGGCGATTCGTTTAGCACCATTGCCAAGAAGTTTGGTGTTTCCGTCCGCGCGCTCACTGAGGCCAACCCCAATGTTGTGCCCACCAAGCTGCAGATCAACCAAAAGATCCAGGTGCCCGCCGCCTCCGCTGCTCCCAGTGTGAGCATGGATGCTGGCGCAACGGCTTCAGCCGCTCCTGCCACCTCGGCTAGCAGCACTAAGTCCTACACCGTGAAATCCGGCGACAGTCTTTCGAAGATTGCGACCCAGCAGGGCACCAGCGTCAAAGCGTTGCGCTCGGCTAACAATCTTAAGACGGATCGGATCAAGGTCGGTCAGAAGCTGAAGATTCCGGTCAAAGCTGCCGCAACTCCGGCTCCGGCGGCAGAACTGCCGAGCCTGCCGACGTTGCCCGCTGTGCAGCAATAAGCGAGCTCAAAGCCAATCAAACCAAGAATGGTCTGCTCATGACATGAAAGGCGTTTATCACCAGCAGCCTGGCGGGGCGCGGTATCGGACCGTTCCCAGCGCCGGCTGCGGGCAAGGTTGAGTGCAGGGCCCCGGAGAATAGCCTGGCTGTTCTCCGGGGCCAACTGCAACAAGACGCGTGAACGGATGAAAGCCGCTGTAACAATCCTCGTATTCTGTGTCGCCGCCCTGCTAGCCCTGGGTTTGGTGATACTGTACAGCGCGAGCATGGACAAGGTGGGCACCCGCTTTCTTCTCATGCAACTCGTTTGGGGCGCGCTGGGGGTTGTTGCGTGTGTGACAGTCGCCAACCTGGACTATCGATTATTGAATCGTTTTGCGGTCCCTCTCCTGATCTTTACCATTATTCTGCTCGGACTGGTTCTGATCCCATCACCCCTGATCAGTGTGAGTGCCAATGGCGCCCGTCGTTGGCTCAACCTGCGCGTGTCAAACTTTCAGCCCTCTGAACTGGCCAAGCTTACTCTCATTGTTGGTCTCGCGTGGTATATCGATTCCAACGGACGTTTCATGCATACCTTCCGGCGTGGGTTGGTCATCCCCGGAATCATGATTGCGGTGGTGCTGGGTTTAATCTTCGTCGAACCGGACCGTGGCACAACCATATTGCTGGGGGCAGTCGGCGGCGTGATGCTGCTGATCGCAGGCGTCCGTTTGCGTTATGTGATCCCTGTTGGGCTTTCCGTTATCCCTCTTTTGGCCTATTCCATTTGGCATGACCCGGTGCGGAGCAAGCGTGTGATGGCGTGGCTCGCGCAGGATGAAGGCAAATCCGCCGCGGGCTTCCAGGCGTACCAGGCGATGCTGGCGCTCGGGTCAGGCGGTTGGGCCGGTTTGGGCCTGGGAAACGGCCGCCAAAAACTCGGGTTTGTGCCCGAGCGCCACACTGATTTTATCCTCTCGATTATCGGGGAGGAACTCGGCCTGATTGCGACCCTGTCCGTAGTGCTCTGTTTCACTCTGATTTTCATTTGCGGGCTGGTTATTGCCACCCGGGCAAGGGACACCTTCGGCATGATGCTTGCCACTGGGATTTCTTTTCTTATTGGCTTTCAGGCTTTCATCAACATCGGGGTGGTGACCAGCGCTCTGCCCAACAAGGGATTGGCGTTGCCCTTCATCAGCTACGGCGGCTCCAGCTTATTGATGATGCTGGTTTGCATTGGCGTCCTGTTAAGCATCGCCCGCCAAACCTCGTCGTCACAGCCAGGGATGAACAATAACTCAGAGAACGAAGTGCCCTCTACCAGGATCTCATGAGCGCTCAACCCTCTATCAAACCAACCGTGGCCATAGCGTGTGGCGGCACAGGCGGTCATCTCTTTCCCGGTCTGGCGGTTGCTCGTGAATTACTCCGTCTCGATTGCCGTGTCATCGCGCTGATTTCACCCAAGGAAATCGACCAGACGGCGGCTCAACAGGCCTCTGGCATCGAAGTAGTCACGCTTCCAGCGGTCGGCCTCACACAGGGCCACAAGATGGCTTTTGTTCGCGGGTTCATTTCGAGCTACCGGGCATCCCGCAAACTGTTCCGGAGAGAACGCCCTGCTGCGGCATTGGCCATGGGAGGCTTCACCAGCGCGCCACCACTGCTGGCTGCCCGAAGGCTGGGTGCCAGCGTATATTTGCATGAATCCAACACGATCCCCGGTCGCGCAAATCGCTGGCTTTCCTGGATTGTTGATCATGCATTCGTCGGGTTCGAAGAAAGTCTGGCTCGGTTGCATGCCAGCACTGGAGAGGTTACGGGCACACCGGTAAGGCCCCAGTTTCAACCGATTGACACGCGAGAAGCCCGCACCCGGCTAGGCCTGGCACCAGAGGCCCCCACCATACTGGTCACTGGCGGAAGCCAGGGGGCTTCGGGTTTGAACCAGTTGGTTTGTGACGCGTTGCCTCAGATCAAGACTGCCATTCCGGATATTCAATTTCTTCATCTCACGGGCGCCAACGACGTAGCCAAGGTTCAGCAGGCTTACGCCCAGCAGGGCGTGTCCTCGCTGGTGTTCCCATTCCTTGCGGAAATGAACCTGGCGCTTGCTGCGGCCGATTTGGCTGTCAGCCGGTCAGGTGCCTCTTCTCTAGCGGAGCTGGCTGCGATGGCAGTTCCCTCGATCCTGGTGCCCTTCCCCGCCGCGACGGATGATCATCAACGCCACAACGCCTCTGCCTATGAACGCACAGGGGCGGCGATCATTTGCGATCAGAAAAGCACAACCCCGGCGGCATTCGCGACCCAAGTGGTCCGGGTGCTTCAAGAGCCCGGAGTTTCAGAGGCGATGCGCAAACAGACCGCCCAATGGCACCGGCCACAGGCTGCACGACAAATTGCCGAGATCATACTGCGACAGATCGAGGCCCGGTCCAGCAAGCGAAGCGGACGGTCCACTAATAACGCATCCGCTGCCTCACGGCACCCGATGCTGGCAGCGGGGGCAAGCGGCAAATGAAAAGCTACGCCCATCATCTAGAGGCACTTCGCAACCGGCTTTCGACCGCCTCGGTCTTAAAAGGCAACGAGCCGCTAGCCCGTCACACCACCTTGCGTGTTGGCGGGCCCGCCGATTTGTACGTTGAACCTGCTAGCGAAAACGAGCTCGCTCAGACGTTGCAGTTGTGCCAGGAACAGTCCATCCCCGCATTCATCATCGGCCGTGGCTCAAACCTCCTGGTTTCTGATGCGGGCTACCGCGGAGCGGTGGTTTGCTTGAATCAGGCCGCATTCTGCCAGATCACCTTTGAGGGATGCCACGTCACGTGCGGTGCCGGGGCGAAGCTAAAGCAGCTCGCGGTAGAAGCGCGCCGCCAATCCATTTCTGGCTTCGAGTTTCTGGAAGGTATTCCCGGCAGCGTGGGAGGTGCCTTGCGAATGAATGCAGGTGCGATGAGTGGAGCCACGTTCGAACTCGTCCAGTCCGTCCGAGTCATGGATTTGGATGGGAGTGTCCGTGATTGGCTGCCCGCCGAGATGCAGGTTAGCTACAGGCATTGTGCAGCACTCGACCAGCGCATTGCCCTTTCAGCTCGCTTCCAGGGACGACCTGGAAACAAAGAAGCAATCGAGCAGCGCATGAATGAGTACAGCCGCAAGCGCTGGACCTCTCAACCAGCGGCGCCGAGCGCCGGTTGCATGTTCAAGAACCCGCTCACCATTCCCGCCGGGCGTCTCATTGATGAGCTTGGCCTCAAAGGCACCCGGGTTGGAGGCGCAAAAGTCTCGATGGAGCACGGTAATTTTTTGGTTAACGATGGCAACGCCACAGCCGGTGACATCATGGCGCTCATCGCTCTGATCCGTGAGCGGGCGCAGCAGGAACGAGGCATCGAGCTGGAAACCGAAGTTCAATTTCTCGGAGCATGACTATGGGAAAAGAGATGCTGAAAATCACAGTGATGCTGGGTGGCCCCAGCGCCGAACGCGAAGTTTCGCTGCGCTCTGGAGCGGCGGTAGCCGCAGCGCTAGCCAGTTTGGGCCACCAGGTCAGCCAGCTTGATCCGCGTGAGCCGAAGTGGGAATTGCCTGCGGGAACGGAAGCCGTTTTTCTGGCCTTGCACGGGACTTATGGGGAGGACGGCACGGTCCAGCGGCGTCTGGACGAGCTTGGTGTGCCCTACACAGGGTGCGATGCGGAAGCGAGCCGGATTGGCTTTGATAAGCACCTTACGAAGGAATGCCTTGTGCGCGCCGGAGTTCCCACTCCTCGCAGCTTGCTGCTTGATGCGACCTCCACGAGCTGGCCGATGGGATGGCATCCGCCCGTTGTGCTCAAGCCGGCGCGCCAGGGTTCCAGTGTAGGCCTGCAGTTTGTGGACCGCGTGTCCGATTGGAGCAAGGCCCTGACGGAGGCCCTTCGCTATGACACGCAGGTGTTGATGGAAGAGCGCATCGTGGGCCGCGAAACGACTGTAGGCATTCTCGACGGCAGTCCATTGCCGGTCGTGGAGGTGCGCCCTCGCACAGGAGTTTACGATTATCAGACCAAGTACACCGCTGGTTCGACGGAGTATCTGTGCCCTGCCCCCTTTGATGAGGCCACAACCCAGCGCATCCAGCAAGCCGGGCTGGCCGCGTTCAAAGCGGTCGGTGCCCGCGATTACGCCCGCGTGGATGTCATGGTTCGCAGCACCGGAGAGCCATTCGTGCTGGAAATCAACACGCTGCCAGGGATGACCGAGACCAGTCTTCTGCCGAAGGCCGCTGCGGCAGCGGGTATTGCGTATCCTGAACTATGCGATCGGATGGTGCGCCTGGCTTTGCGCCGCCCCTGCTCAACTCAAGGCCGCCATGTTTAACTGGTTCAAACGGAAACCGAAAAACCGCCGCTTTACTCGCGAGCATGTGCTCGACGTGAAGCTGCGTTCCGACAAAGCGCGCTCGGCTCGCACGCGCATGATCGCGCTGAGCCTTGGGGTTGTTTTCACTCTGGTCACTGCCGTTTTCGTCATCTTCAAAGGCAGCCAATGGGTGCTTAATGAAATGGTGTACAGCAACCCTGCCTTCCAGATTCGCCAACTCGACGTTAAGACCGATGGCATCATCCTGCCGGAGCAATTGTCGCGCTGGTCAGGGGTACGGCTAGGCGAGAATCTGATGGAACTCGATCTGACCCGCGTGAAGCGAGAGCTGGAACTCAACCCTGCAATCCAATCCGTGTCGGTTGAGCGTATCCTGCCCGGCACATTGCGCATACGGGTTTCCGAACGCGAACCAGCGGTTCAAGTTAATGTGCCCAGACCGCGTCCCGGTGGTGGCATCGAACTCGGCGTCTATCACCTTGATCCGGACGGCTATGTCATGCTCCCCCTCGAAGCGCGCTATTGTTCGGTGCCCCCGGCGCAACTCGGCGACCAGTCCCTCCCGGTCATTTACGGATTGAATCCTAACGATCTACAAGCAGGGAAGCGCGTGCAGACTCCGCAGTTACGAGCCGCCCTTGCCTTGGTGCAAGCATTTATAGAATCACCCATGGCCGGGCTGGTGGACATTAAGCGCATCGACATTTCCTCCACGGAGGTGCTCACAGCCACCACGGGACAGGGCAGCGAAATCACTTTTGCACTGAGCGGCCTTGACCAGCAACTCCGCCGCTGGCGGGAAATTTTTGAGCTGGGACAACGCAATAATAAAGCCATTGCCACGCTGGACCTGGCGGTCAGCAACAATATTCCGGCGCGGTGGCTGGAAGCGAGCACCGTCCCGGCAGCAACTCCGAAGTCACCCAAAACCTCACGCAACAAGAAAAAACATGTCTGATCCTGACAACATCATAGTTGGGCTGGAAATCGGCACCTCAAAGGTCTGCGCTGTCGTTGGTGAGATCAGCAGCGAAGGCTCTTTAAACATTGTGGGCCTGGGCCAGGCTCGCTCGCGCGGCGTCCGCAAAGGCGAAATCGTCGATGCTCCACTGGCGGAGGAGGACGTGCGGCAAGCGATCGTGGAAGCCGAACAGATGGCGGATGTTGAGATCCGCAGCGTTTACCTGGGCGTAACCGGCGGACACCTCAGAGGCTTTAATAACCGCGGCGTGCATTTGATCGCCTCGGTGGATCGCGAGATCACCGAGCAGGATGTCAAAGACGTCATCAAGAACGCCAAGGCGATCAATCTACCTGCTCAGAACCACGTTGTATGCGCTATACGCCAGCATTTCACCGTGGATGATCAGTCCGGCATCACCAACCCTGTGGGAATGCTGGGTGCGCGAGTGGAAGTCGATGTTCACGTTGTCCATGGCAATTTCAACCGGCTGCAGAATGCGGTTCGCACGGTGAAAGGTTTGCAGTTGGAAGTTGAAGACATCGTCTTCAACGGCCTTGCCGCGTCGCTAGCCCTGCTCAGCAACGAACAAAAGGAACTCGGCTCACTCATTGTTGATATCGGGGGTGGGACGACCGAATACGTGGTTTATGCCAACGGCATCATCAAACACACAGGCGTGCTGGCAGTCGGCGGCGATCATGTTTCCAACGATCTGGCCTATGGGCTTAAGCTGAGGCTCAGCAGAGCTGAACAGCTTAAGCTCGAACACGGCTCAGCTCTGGCGGATAGCTCTGCCGCGGGACAGACAATCACGCTCAATAACGAGATGGGTATGCCAGGCAAAAGCGTAAACCTTGAGCATCTGCGCATGATCATGTCCGCGCGCCTGGAAGAAATCTTCCACCTCATCTTGCAGGATCTCGACCAGGCGGATGCGCTTCGCCACGTCCGCTCCGGGGTATTCCTTTCGGGCGGTTGCGTCCGCACCCCCATGATTGCTCAACTGGCCGAACGCGTATTCCAGGTTCCGGTTTCAATCGGAAAAACCAATTCGATCAGCGGATTGAAATCAGCGCTCGATCAACCCGAGTTCGCCACAGCAATCGGGCTGGTTAAATTTGGCTCGTTTCAGCAGCGCCGCCGCTCGGCCAAGGGTTCGCTCAAGCAGGGGCTGAAAAATACTTTCGGCCAGTTCTTCCGTCGCAGTTAGCCACGTGTCACCCTATGAACAACACGCAACCGCTTCCTGATTCTTCTTCTCCCAAGGGAGGGCTGAAAATCCGCGTTTTCGGCATCGGACATGCCGGACTCTATGTCCTGGACCAGCTAGCCAGCCCGGAGATACCTCAATCATTCTTCACCGCTGTGGATGTTGACAGTGAAACGCTGGGCAAAGCGATCACCGCGGACAAGATCCTCCTCGGCACCGGGATGTACAAAGGTCTGGGCACAGGTGGTGATCCAGAGCGTGGACGCGCCCTGGCTGAAGAGCACATCGAGCGCGTGAGGACCTTGTGCCACGAGCAGGATGTTGTTTTCCTGGTCGCAGGCCTGGGCGGCGGGGTGGGAAGCGGTGTAACTCCCCTGCTGGCTCGAGCTGCCAAAGAGGCCGGTGCCCTCGTGCTTGCTTTCGTGCTGATCCCGTTCACCTGTGAAGGCACTCGCCGTCAGAAATTTGCGCGGGAGAGCCTGGCCGAGCTCAAACAGATCGCTGATGGTGTGATTTGCCTGCCCAATCAGCAGGTGTTCAAGTTGGTGGACGAGCGAACAACGCTGCTCGACACGTTTCGAATGACGAATGGGTTGCTCGCTGAAGCGGTCCGGGGTGTATGGCGCCTGCTGATGCATAAGGGTCTCATTGAAATTCACTTTAGCGACCTGGCCGCAGTCTTGCGTGGCAGCCAAAGCGAAAGCTCCTTCGCGGTCGCGGAGGCGAGCGGTGCCAACCGTGTCGATTCTGTCATTCGCAAGCTGTTCACTCATCCATTACTCGTGGAATCCGATGCCAGCGGCCCCACCTCGGCTGCCTTGATCAGCTTGATCGCCGGCCGGGATCTGACCATGGCCGAGGTCAACCATGTCATGGCTGAAGTATCCGGCCGCTATCCGGGCGCCCAAATCATCATGGGCGCAGCCGTTAGCGATGATTTCAAAGACCGCCTTTCCGTCACCCTGCTGGTCTCGCATCAAACCTCTGTGGAAACCGAGCGGTCGAATCAAGTCACCCAGGAACCTGCCCGCCCACCTGTTTTAGCTGCTTCGCCACGTCTCGCGCACGATTTGTCAACCACCACGCCGGTGATCACTCCGGACCGCCTGTCGTTCAATCGATCGGCTGTTCGTCCCGAAGGCAAGTCTCGCCGGAGTTCGGTAAAGATGCTTCAGGCGCAACTGCCACTGGATACGGTGCCCAAGGGCCGGTTTGAAAAGAGCGAACCGACCCTGCACAAAGGCGAGGACTTGGACGTGCCCACGTACGTCCGCCGAGGGATGGCCTTGAATTAAACCTCAATCCGGCCTCATTTCTCAAACACACGAAACGCAAGGCGACTTGGTTTCGTGTTTTCTTTCCGGGTAGCCGCGAATTACCGCTCTCCAAATGGGTTGGCCGCTGGCGGGGACCCCGGATCTGTGCCAGAATAGATACCGAATGAGATGGTTCACAACAATGGCCCTTGGCCTCTTTCTGGCCCTTGCCGGAAATGGATTCTCGCAGGTAAAAGCTATGGACGCCGCAACCAACAATACTGAACTGGCAACTTTGGGCGCTGGATGCTTCTGGTGCGTGGAAGCGGTGTTTAAAATGCTTCCGGGGGTCAAAAACGTCGCCAGCGGTTATGCCGGTGGTAAAACCGACAACCCCACTTACAAGGAGGTTTGCGCCGGTGACACGGGGCATGCGGAGGTTATTCAAGTGGAGTTCGATCCCAGCGCCATCAGCTACGAAAAAATCCTTGAGACCTTTTGGGAAGCACATGATCCGACCACCCTTAACCGGCAAGGAGCCGATGAAGGAACACAGTATCGCTCAGTGATCTTTTACCATTCGGGCGCGCAAAAAACGGCGGCCGAGAAGTCCAAAGCCGCCGCGCAAAAAGATTTCAAAAAGCCGATCGTCACAGAGATCGTGCCACTCACAAAGTTCTACAAAGCCGAGGGATATCACCAGGATTACTACCAGAACAATCCCAACCAGCCCTACTGCCGGATAGTGATCAAACCCAAGGTTGAGAAGTTTGAGAAGAAGCTGCGGGGGAAGTAGCCTCCGTTGAGGTTAGACCGGCGCTGGCTCCTGCGCTCTCGGAGGACGGCTCCCAAAGGCTTGGAACCCGGCGCGATAGATGCCATGCCTTGAAGCGCCGGAGCACCTCACTCATCTCCGCACAGGTCAGGCGCATCAAATCGTGATCGTCTGTCATCCCGCCCGGCCATGAGTCGGGGATCATATCATCGTCCTTTCGGACGTATGCCAGCATGCGCAATAGCTTTTCGCCGTCGCGAGGGCTCACCTGGGCATAATCCTGGGCGCTGGCTGCCAGCAACAAGCGGCCTATTAAAAGACTCTGCTGCTTGAGGTAGAAATCACGATGTTGATCCGTCTGCAACTGCTCCAGTTTATCCATAAAATCACCAGGCAAATGGCCACGCTTCAATGCATCTTCAAAGGCCTCCATCTCGGCCTGAGTGACCAGTTGAAGTGCCTTCGTCGTAATAGGTGTTGGCCGATATGGGTAACTCTTCATAGCGCCTGAACCGTAAGCCCTCGCCAGTTTCCGGTCATTTACAATTCGGCTATCGGTTTGTAGCCGCGGCGAGACTCCCTGGGAAAGGCATGCCGGAGCCCGGCGTAGTTCTGCTTTATCCGGAGGCTGCTTTGGATTAGCTTTAGGACACCGATGACTTCGGCCCAACAAACAGCCGCCTTGGTGGCCACGGGCTGTCCAATCGCGCTCGACAGCTTCACTCGCCAGCTCTATGCCACGGACGCTTCCATTTACCAGGTTGAGCCGATAGCAGTGGCCTTCCCCCGCACCATTCGTGAATGCAGTTGCGTTATCGAAAGAGCCGCCCAAAGCGGTATTCCTGTCATTCCTCGCGGGGCTGGAACCGGCCTCGCCGGAGGCGCTATCGGGGAGGGTTTGATCCTTGATTTCTCCCGGTACCATCGCGAAATCTCCGACCTTGACCTCGATCGTGGAATTGTCCGGGTGGGCGCCGGGGTGATTCTTGATGGGTTGAACGCGTTTCTGCGACCGCACGGGCGCGCCTTCGGGCCTGATGTTGCCACCAGTTCCCGAGCGACTCTCGGGGGAATGATCGCCAACAATTCCAGTGGCTCTCATACTCCTTTTTACGGGACGACATCCGATCATGTTCTTTCGCTCGACATCGTGTTGCACGACGGGCGCGTAGCCACAATCGGTCCGGGGCACGACACTTTGCGACCCCATCGAGAGATGCTTGCGGATCTGGTCTATTTCCACTCGCTCAGCATTGATGAACAAATGCCGCCGGGCCTGCTCAAGCGCCGTCCGGGCTATGCGCTGGATCGCTGCAAACATGATCCCGGCAACCTTGTTCCCCTGCTCTGCGGGAGTGAAGGGACGATTGCCGCGGTCTTATCCGCAGAACTCAAAATTGTGCCGCTGCCCGAAGTGAAGGGCCTGGGCCTGGTCTTCTTCCGATCAGTGGCTGAGGCCATGCAAGCCACAGCGTCACTGCTCCACCTCAAACCAGCGGCCGTCGAGCACATCGATCGCGTTCTACTCGATCAAACCCGCGGACAACTCAGGTTTCAGGCGGCCCGCGACCTGCTCGATTTGGATGGCCGTCCCTGCGAGGCGATCCTGGCTGTCGAGTTCTTCAACGATTCCGTTCCCGAACGGCTCGCGGCGCTTGAAGCCCTCCAGTTAGGAGACCGCACGCTGCTCCTCAAAACCCCCAAGGAAGCCAGCCTTGTCTGGGAGATGCGCAAGGCCGGTTTATCCTTGATCACCGGCTGCAAAGGGTCGGCGAAACCGACAACAGGCATCGAGGATGCCGCCGTCCGCCCGGAAGATCTCCCTGAGTATTTCAAGCGGCTCAATCAACTGATCACATCACAGGGAATGCAAGCCTCCTTCTACGGGCACGCTGCTTCCGGACTGCTGCATGTCCGCCCAGTGGTGGATATGCATTCGCCGACGCAATTCTCCAAATTCCGCGACCTGGCCAATGATGTGGCCGCCTTGGTAAAAGAGTTCAAAGGTTCATTAGCAGGCGAGCACGGTGTGGGCATCGCCCGGACCGAATGGATGTCGCAACAAGTAGGCGAAAGCCTCCTGGGAGTCATGCGCCAAATCAAGGCCGCGTTCGATCCGTATTCAGTTTTCAATCCCGGAAAGATTATCCCCGACGGCCGGTACCGCTTCGATGGGGATTTGCGCATCAAACCCGGCATGGAGACGAACCTACCGTTCGAGCCGTTCCTGGCTTTTGCTGCCAAGGATGAGAGTTTCATTGGCAATCTTGAGCAGTGCAACGGCTGCGGAGGCTGCCGCAAAGAAACAACTGCCATGTGCCCCACCTTCCAGGCCACAGGCGAAGAGCACCTGAGCACGAGAGGCCGGGCCAACATCATTCGCGCTGTGCTCGAAGGACGCAGTGAGGCGGATGGAAACCCCTTGGAGAATGAGGATCTGGCTGCTGTGCTGGAGAGCTGCCTCGCGTGCAAAGCCTGCACAACGGAGTGCCCTTCCAACGTAAATTTGTCTCTCATAAAGGCGGAACTCCTTCACGCACGCCATCGCCGTCATGGCACTCCCCTGCGCAGACGCCTTTTCTCCTCCGTAGATTTGTTGGGCCGCCTGGGATGCCTCTTTCCAAGGCTGGCCAACGCCGCGCTGGATTCGCTCCTTCTTCGCAGCGTGGTGGCCAAAACGCTTGGGATCGCGCTGCAACGGCCTTTGCCACACTACGCCCGCCAGCGTTTCGACAAATGGTTTGCGCGACAGACTCCAAACACCCGCCCCACTCGGGGGAGGGTTGTACTTTGGGACGATACGTTTGCGCGGTACCACGAGCCGACGGTAGCCATCGCCGCCTACAAAGTGCTTACTGCTGCCGGGTTTCGTGTCGAGCTTGCCGGAAAACGAAAGTGTTGCGGGCGTCCGGCCTTTAGCCAGGGCGACCTGGACATGGCCAAAGAACTGGGGCTGCACAACGTGACATTGCTGGATCAGGATGTGGACGATGCACCGATCATTTTCCTGGAGCCATCGTGCTACACCATGTTTGTGCAGGATTATGGGGAGATGAAAATCCCAGGCGCGTCCCGCGTGGCGAAACGTTGCTTTCTTTTCGAAGATTTCATCGAACGCCTCCTTGATCGCGAACCGCAGGCGTTATCTTTCCAACGGAAACCTGGCCGGGTCGTCATTCACGGGCACTGCCATGTGAAGTCCCTGCATAACCCGGCGTTTTTAGGTTCACTGGCGCGTCGCCTGCCAGCCCAGGAGGTCACCCTGCTGGACACAGGCTGCTGCGGAATGGCAGGAGCGTTCGGTGCATTGGAATCCAAATACGAACTCTCCTTGAAAGTTGCAGAACCTCTGGCGAAAAAGGTCAGAGAGCAGCCTTTCGGCACGACCATCGTAGCTTCAGGAACAAGCTGCCGTCATCAAATCGCTCACCTGGCGCCGGTGCATCCCAAGCACATGGCTGAGGTGCTGTGCGAAAGTCTCAAGCCCCCAGCTTGACCTGCCTGCGCGCGAGCACCGCGCCGCCCGTAATCCCTGCATCATCTCCGAGGGCCGAAGCGATGATCTCGACACCTTTCATCGTGCCTGCCATCGCATAGTCTTTGGCGGTTTCTACAATCACGCTCATCATCTCACTTTGCAGTGCTTGAATCACGCCCCCGCCAAGCACGACCACCTCAGGGTTCAGAATATTGATCAAGTTTGCAGTCGCGATCCCAATGTATTCCGCCGCGCCTTCCACCACCTTGTCCACAAATTTGTCCCCGCGCCGGATTGCTTTTCTCAGATCATTGCTCCGAAGATCCTTTAGATCCTCGCCGAGCATGTCCGTTAACAAGGTTTTCTGACCCGCTTTCAACCCCAGCTTGATTTCCTGAAAAATCGCGGTTCGGCTGGCCAGGGCCTCGAAGCAGCCTTTGTTCCCGCAACCACAGCGAGGCCCGTTGATATCGAGCACCATGTGGCCAATTTCTCCCGCTGTATGGCCGAAGCCGCTGTAAAGCTCTCCGTTAATCACCAGACCGCCGCCAATGCCCGTTCCCACGAAGATACCCACCATGCTCCGGGGCTTGCCCTTCAACTCTGCCGCATAAACGCCCAGAGCGGCTATGTTGCAGTCGTTTTCCACAAAAACTGGCACTCCGAGGACCTTCTCCATTTCGCGCTTTAGAGGGACGTTCTCCCAGCCTTCCATGTTGGGCGCAAAGATGACTGTTCCATTCTCAAAATTAACTGCGCCGGGTGCGCCTATGCCCACGCCGGCGATATTCTTCATGCTCAGGTCGGCCTCGTCCACAGCGTCCTGCACGCAGCGAGCGATCCGCTCAACAACGCGAGTCACCCCGCGCTGAGGCTTGGTACTAAGCTTCGAGGTAGCCAGGCATTCCAGCGAGTTCTTATAGACTCCCGCCAGAATTTTGGTTCCGCCCAGATCGACGCCAACCACGTGCTCTTTCGTGTTCACTTCTGCCATAAATTCCTTAGCCTGGGCTGCGATCCCGCATCTGCTTGCTGCTGTTCAAGCATCCACCCTGGCTCTTCCTGCAATCACCGCTGCAATCTTCTTGCGCAACTCCGAATTGATAGCATCCGGGGAACGCATCCCATCTATGACCGTTAATCCATAGGTCCGCTGTAGATGGCGGAAGATGTTTTGCACCGCTTTTTGATACTTGATGAAGCTGTCAAACATATCCCGGGAAAGCCCCAGGTCCATGCCACTCTCCCAGTAATCCAGCGCCGTGTTCTTCTCGAAATTCCGCTGCACCAGTTCCTCCGGTGGAACGTCCAGGTAAAACACGGCATCGGGCTCAAGCGCCACACCATACAGATTCTTCAGCCACGCCTCATCCATGCCTCGAACCATGTCCCGGGCCATCAATGTGTAAACATACCGGTCGGCAAGCACGATGAACCCTGCCTTTAGAGCCGGCAGGATCATGTTCTCCAATTGGTCTGCAAAATCCGTCGCGTAGAACAGGCTCAGCGTAGTATGGCTAAGGATGTTTCCCTCCTGCGCTCGCTCCAGTTCCTCGCTGACTAAGGAAGAACGTTTGAGCCCCACCTGCACCGTGGCGTGACCAGAACCCTCCAGCCAGCCGACCAGGCGCTGGATTTGCGTCGAGCGTCCTGATCCGTCGGCTCCCTCTACGACAATCAACCTGCCAGCCAAATGGGCCAGGTCCACACCCGGAATGCCGTGCCCATAGAAACGCCGCTCCGTGCGGCGCGGTACCTGGATCTGGTTCTGGCGGGTCATGTTTCCTCCTCTTCAACGGTGACTTTTCGGAAGGGTTTGCGGATCGGAACCGCTCGGGGCACTGGGCGTTTAGCCCGGCGGAAGCCAGCCAGCTTAACACTCTGGTTGACCAACTCACGCACGACGACCTGCTGTCCTTCTACGGCTTGATTGGCGTCAATCACACGAAAACCAAACTCAATGCTCATAGCCAGGTATTGTTCCAGAATGCGGCCTTGGAATATCCGAAAGCTCTCGTAGGGATCGGTGGATAGCCGCAGATCCATCCCGGCTTCGAAGTACTTCAGTTGTGGCCGGCCGTCCAAAATACGACGGAGCGATACCTCCAGATCAGATTTGAAGAAAAACGTCAGATCGGGAAGTGCAGCGAAATTGTAAAGCCCTCTAACCCATTCTGGCGGGCAACCGCGCACAACATCCCGGGCGAATGCCGTGAAGATGTAACGGTCGCATAACACCAGATACCCCGCCCTCAGCAGTGGCACCAGGTGCCGCTCATAACGATCTGCAAAATCGGTCGCGTGGATGAGGCTGAAAGTCGTCGGGGTGAGCAACTCGCGTTTCTTGCCCTTGCTGGTAGCGGATTTGACCAGCTCTGAAGAATTCCATTCGCTGAAGTAAACCTTCAAACCCTGGACTTCGAGCCAGCGCTTAAGAAGGTAGATTTGAGTCGATTTACCCGACCCATCGAGCCCCTCCACCGCGACAAGGCGGCCGGGGAATCCCAATTCGGCAAACGTTTTCATGAATGGTTGACGCCGGGGGAAACTTAAGGTGTGCCGGGCGGAAAACAAATCAAAATATGGGGGCGGAAATCGGGCTGAACTCATCTGTCAGATGCACCAGGCAAAGCAGGAACATCCTATTGAGCGCAGAGGAGATGCAGTCCAACCTAACTGCCAAGGTAGCGCATGGCATGGTATTCAGAGAGCTGCTGCGTCCCCGCTGAGGCGTTCTGTGCAATCTCCAGCACCAGATAGGGTGTAGGAGCAGAGCCCCTCAAGCTTGCAAGAAAATCTGGCATTTTTGAATACCGCTTCCAGGGCAAGTCTCGCCTCGAACGGTACATCAGCAAAAGGGGAGGGCCCGGGAATTGATGCCGGTGAAGGTTTTAGGGCCGAGCGGCTGGTGGTAACCAGGCGTCGGCTGTTGTTTTTCAGGTAAGTGATGCTGGCTGGCCTGGGAAGGCGCTTCGGAGAAAAAGCAGTCACGACAGCCGTTGCCTTGCCCGAACGGTTTAAATGGCTCTCCCACAGGTGAGGACAGTAGCCGTTGGTCGAACCGTGATGGCTAACTTTCACAAGGTCCGAATCCAAATCAAAGCCTGGAGTGGGACGGGAGAGCACGTCCTGCCATCCATCCGAGTTCATGTCCCCTCCTAAAACGACTCTCTGCGTCCCATACTCAAGAAGGAACCCTGATGAGATCAGATTGTGATCGACGCCAGAGATCTTATCCATAAGTACTTTACCAGGGTTACTGGTATCGAAGCAGGAGCTGAGTTTCTGCTGGTACAAATCGATAGACCGGCCAGAGGGGGCGAGAGCCACCATCCTCAGGTGTGGACTATTCGGCCCGGCGGATTTGTTTAAGACTTCATAGTTGACCGCTACGGGATCGGTAACCATTTGCCTTGAAATCGTTTTTTCCCTGACGAGGACCAGCGCCGAGAGGAGTTGGTTATTGATCTCCTGAAGGTCGGCCGGGTCGTGGAGGCGCGCGGCCTTTAGCTTGAGCACCTTCACTATCTGGTTATAGAGCAGAGGAGGGATTATTGACGCAAAGCCGAGGAAACGGTGAATAGAGAAATGTTCGAGAATAAAAAGGGCGCCTTTGACATGGTCGGCATGCGGATGCGTTAGACAGAAGAATTCAAGCTCATGAATCTGGCGTTCCTGAAGGAATCGAATTAGGGCGCTAGAACCAGGGTTGGAAAGCTCCGGAATGTGGACATCGATCAACCCCCAAAGGCCGCCGGGTAACCTCAGGAGAATGCTTTCACCAAGATTGGCTCCGAATAGATGGACTTCCAACTCCTCGGGCATAGTCATTCTCAGCCGAGTTTGGAATCAACTTCCCCAACGATGTGCCGGATCTCTTGCTCAGGCAGCACGCGTGGAGGGAGTGGGGAAAACTCCACCGCAGTGCGCCAACCGTTGCGTATCAGAGTGCAGAGGAATTCCGTATGCTCATTAATTCCATTTGCCCGTAGGAAAGAGAGATCGCAGTCCGCTTCGAATCTTTCTTTCGTCTCTTCATTGAGAACGGTGACAAACGCCGTCCCCCCTTCCACAGCAGTGATGTGGCCGATAAAAGACGCGAGTTTCTTGGGTGGTTGGGAATTGGCTATCACCTCAAGAAGTCTGATCTGGATCGCTGCGGCAAACTGTGCGTACACATCAGATTTCAGGTCCCAGGAATTGTCACCTTCGTCCAGTAAAACATCCAGATCACAAAGTCGTTTGTTAGAATGGATGCTTGTGTGATTAGCCACATCAATGGGCAAAAGGGATTCAGACCTGTGCGCAGGCAAGCCAACCGGCGTGACCAACCCACGACCGGGAGCTGTCTGAGAAGTTCTTGCTGCAAGAGCGGTGAGTTCCCGGCCTGAGAACCGCAACATCTGCTCGCGTTTGGTTCCGGGAGCCACTGCGCGATCAAAAGGAAGCTCAAGGTCGCGACCTCGGGCTTCAGTCTGCTTTGGATCTAAGCGACTATTCATTCGGCCAGTATGAATTTGAGCTGAATGTCTTGGGCGATCTCTTCAAAACGCGTCTCCGACTTGCCAAGAAGCTCTTGCGAAAATTTTTCTGCCGTCGTCACTTGATAGGTGGTGAAGATCCCCTGGTCGTAAGCCAGCGACTTGTCTGTCGCCAGTCGGAGTTGTCCGTCGAAACTGTTTGCGGAACAGTGAAGGGTCACACCCCCGGCGCTGTAGCCTTTCTTAGCAGGAGTAACGATTGCCATGTGGCTGGCGTATTCTTCCTCCTTCTCAAAGGTAGCATGAGCGGCCAGAATGGCTTGTCGGAACTGAACAGCAAATTTATCTAGAAGCATTTCGAGTGCGACCACACACGTTGCAACGGTCTGAAGCGCCACTTTGTTTCGCCCATTGCGAAAAACCGCAGTTGCGCCCGCTGAAGTCAGAATAACCTCCGCGGATCCGTTGAACATACGGAATGTAAGTCGGTAGTTGTAGAGGCGATCACCTTGGTCCAACGAAATGTCAGTGGCCTTCAGAGCTGGACCGAAGGCCTTCAGCATAGCCTCACACAACCCATTAAAACCAACTTCCTCAAAAGGTACCGCCTTAGCGAACACGTGCTCCGTGTTGAACTCGAAATCCTTTATGAGGACCCTGAACATTATCCCACCCTAGCTCCTTGTGGGCCGGGAGGCAAGCACTTGAAGTTGAGCCAGAAAATTGAAGGATTCACGCATGTCACCATCCAACAGGCGAACAGGCGCAGTAGAACTGGAAAGGCGCGTCGAGATCTGGATAAAGCCTGCAGAGTGGGATCATTATCACTTGACGCTTTGTCCCTCTCTGGTTATTTCTAAAGTCTGGCTGTTCCGGTCGAGGATACGTTCGAACACCAGATCATTTTAATGAAATCACTAACCACATTCTGTCTCTTGCTATCGCTCCTGGTTACGCGCAACGCCGTTGCAGCCACCAATGAGTCTGTCGTCAGCGATATCTACAAGAACTACTGGGAAGATCCTAAAGTCCAGGCCCGGATCGATCAGGATATTCGTCAGTACCGAATGGCAGATGCCGTGCTCGATCTGGGTTCGGTCAAACCGGGCAGCGAGGTCATTGTAGAGCAAACCAAACATTCCTTCCTGTTTGGCGGCAATGCTTTCCTCTTTGGCGACCTCAAGTCACCGGAAAAAAATCAGCGTTACGCGGAGACATTCGGAACGTTGTTTAACGCCGCCACCGTAGCGTTCTATTGGAAAACCTTGGAAAAGGAGCGCGGAAAGCCGCGGTTCGAGGAAGGAAGTTCTTACGAATATCGCCGTCCTCCAACAGATCCCGTGGTGAATTATCTGCATTCGCGTGGGATTTCAATGAACGGCCACGCCATCATTTACGGCATGCGGCGTTGGGGACACCCCGAATGGATGCCTGAAGATCGGCGGGCCATGGAACCGATTTTTGAGCAGCACGTGAAGCAGTTGGCGGAGCGTTACAAGGATCGTGTTCAGCGCTGGGATGTTGTTAATGAATCGATCGACCAGGCCAACCGCGGTCTCATGCCTGATGATTATACCTTCAAGACCTTCGCCTGGGCTGCCAATTACTTCCCCGCATCCGTAATGCTGGGAATCAATGATTGCGACATTCACGGTGGGCCGTCCCGCCGGTATGTTGAGATTGCGCGTGACCTGATTGAGCGCGGAGCACGAGTCGATACGATTGGTGTTCAGATGCATATTTACTCACTGAGCGAGTCTAAACGCATCGCTGCAGGAGCCGATCTCCTCACTGCTGCGCGCATTTACGCCGTGTTGGATTGTTTAAAGCTGGCCGAACGCCCGATTCACATCAGCGAAGTAACAATCACAGCCCCTGATGAAACGGATACGGGCAAGGAAATCCAAGCCATTATGGCAAGGAATCTATACCGTCTCTGGTTCAGCTACCCGGAGGTTATGGGAATCACTTGGTGGAACATGGTGGATGGGGGTGCAGCCGAGGGCGAGCCTTCCTATTCAGGGCTCTACGATACGAACATGGTTGCCAAGCCCGTGTATTACGTCATGGATTCCTTAATCAATCGCGAGTGGAAAACACGCCTGAAACTGGCATCCACAGGCGACAAACCGCTGACTTTCCGCGGCTTCAAGGGAACGTACCAGGCCAAATGGACGGATCATTCCGGGGCCATACGAACCCGGGAGTTCGTTTTGGCTAAAGACGGGGATGGCCTGAAGAAGAGCCAGCAGTAGCGCACTATTTTCGGCCGGACTGCGGGGGAGGACGGACCTAAGCTCCGTCGATTTCAGGGGTGACTGGCAATCTGGCTTGTGATTGCCATGTCATTGTATCACTATTTTATTCGGTCGAAAGATATGAAAACCCCGGGCTACCTCACCACCCTCCTGCTCACCCTCTGTTCAACACTGGCCGCTCCTGACAGTCTGGTGCCGTCAGACGATCTCCCTCCCGCTCCCTCCCAGGACTGGGCCGAGCCCATCCAACCGGATGTGTCAAAGGCCGAGGCCCCGCCGTCTAAAAAGACTTTCGGGGTGATCACACCTGCGGCCCGCCAGCCGAAGGGTGCGCTATCCGGAAGGCTTGTCTTTATGAATGGCGGCCACGGCTGGACCTACGATGTGGATTTCTCCCCGCCGTGGCGCCTGCTGCGCGGGGTGGGTTATGAGATGAATGAGGACTATGGCAACATCGACCAGTTGAATTTCTTTGCCGCCTATTGTTTTAATGCAGGCGCCGTGGTGATCCCCTTTCGTCCTCTTGGGCAGCAGACGAACGAGGTCGTTGTGGACAACATGAGCGGCGCCGCGGTGTTCTCGGGCACGTGGTATGACAGCACCTCCACGATCTTCTACGGGAACGCCGGGGATGCCGTTCCTTACCGTTATGCTGCGTTGGCGGCTGCGGAGTCAGCTACCGCCACTTACACCCCGGCCATTCCTGTCGCAGGTTTCTACCCGGTTTACACTTGGGTCAGGCACGGTTCAGATCGCGGCAACCAGTTGTACAGGATTCGCCATACGGGAGGCGAAGCCCAGGTGCGCATCCCCCACCATAAAGTGGGCAACGGCTGGGTCTATTTGGGAGAGTATTATTTCGATGCCGGGGCAAATTCCACCAAAGGCTCCGTGGTTATCAGCAACCTGCGTGAGGGCTCCGAGGGCACCTATGTGTTTGCGGATGCGATTCGCTTCGGAAACGGCATGGGAGCTACAGACACCGGGGGTGGAGGCTCGGGCTATCCCCAGGAGGACGAGAGCTGCCGTTACTGGGTACGAAAAGGCTTGGGCCAAGGCCTGAGCAGCTCCCTTTATAACGGTACAGGTGATGATGAAAGCGATAGCTGGTCCACACCGCCCAAAATGTCGGCGGAAATGAACCGGCACGAAGCAGGCTCAACCAATTCGAGAATCCATATCAGCTTCCATTCCAATGCAGGGGGAGGCCGCGGCACACTGGCGCTGATCACAAGTGACCCTACGCCGCTCCAGTCCCAACTGGCGCAACTCGCAGGCAAAGAAGTGAACGACGATTTGGTTTCGCTTGGCGTTCCCCCGCTGGAGGTGGCATGGAATAATCGCTCAAGTGTGACCTACAGCGGCGGCTATTCAGAAATTGATGGCAGCCTTTTCAACTATGAGATGGCGGCCACGATTATTGAAGTCGCGTTCCATGACAGCGACAGCGATTCACGCCTCTTGCGTGATCCCAAGGCTCGGGCTGCTGTGGGCAAAGCAGCGATGCATTCGGTGATCAAGTTCATGAATCAATATGACACCACGAACAGGCCACCCCTGATCTTTCTACCCGAACCGCCCACAACCGTGCGGGCGCTGAGCGCTGGCACGAACAGCGTAACGATCATCTGGGCGGCAGGTGTTCCCACCGGCGGCAGTAATCCTGCCACAAATTACGTCATCTATCTCTCGACCAATGGTTACGGCTTCGGCAATCCCATTGAGGCGGGCAATGTCCTTACCCACACCGTTACAGGGCTCACCACCGGAATTGATTATTATTTCCGGGTAGCCGGGGTCAACGGCGGCGGAGAATCAATGCCCTCTGAGGTCGTGGGATGCAGACCGCGTTCAGACACGAACCAATTGCGCGTGCTCGTAGTCAATGGCAATGAGCGGTTTGATCGCACTACCAACCCACGGCAAAATACCGGCAGACAATCGTATGCCCCGCCATCTGCTTCTGGATCGATTGAGCGCGTTTGGCCGCGACGAGTCAATTCCTTCGATTATGTGGTGCAACATGGCAAAGCAATCAGCGCCGCGGGGTTTGCCTTTGATTCCTGTTCACGCCAGGCTGCGCTGAGCCAGTTCGTGCGCCTCCCGAATTACGACCTGGTGATCTGGGCTTCCGGCCAGGCGCAGACCAACATCTTCAACCCCACTGAGCAGGTCCTGCTCTCAGCATTCTTAACTAACGGCGGGAGTTTATTCCTGTCCGGTTCGAAGATTGGCTATGTTCTGGACCGTGCCTCGGGCCCTTCAGCAAACGACAGGGCCTTTCTGAATAACGTGCTGCACGCAAACCTCACGAGCGACAACTACACCAACACCGCCAGTTATCTGTTTCAGGCCGCTGCGGGGTCGCTGTTCGCCGGCAATCCAGCGGGGAACATCGACAACGGCTCCAAGGGGGTTTACTGGGTTCAGAGCCCCGAAGGCATCGCTCCCTATGGTAGCGGAGCGGCTTCGGCCCTGTTTTATTCAGGTGGGCTGGGAGGCAGCGCTGGGATTCGCTACGACGGCTCGCGCGACGGCGGGCGAGTGGTGTATTTTGGATTCCCATTTGAAACGATCACCACGGAAAGCGTGCGCAACGCCTACATGGCGGATGCGTTAGGCTATCTTTCAGCACGATTCGGACCGGCTATTTTCATTCAACCCCAGCCCGTGGTTGTTGTGCAGGGCGGCTCCACAAACCTGTTTGCACGAACCTCCGGCAGTTTCCCGCGTGCCTACCAGTGGCGCAAGGACGGGCAGGACATTCCCGGGGCAACCAGCCTGGTTCTTAACCGCTCCAACGTTCAAGCGGCAGACGCAGGCGACTACGAAATTGTGATATCGAACTCGGTGACCTCAGTCACCAGCCAAGTGGCTCGCGTGACAGTGCTTTTACCCCCTTCGATCACCACCCAGCCTGTGCCTCTGAATCTCATCAAAGGTCAGACGGCCAGCTTCTCCGTCGTGGCGAGTGGGACAGAACCGATTTCCTATCAATGGTTGTGGCACGGGACTAATATCGCGGGAGCAACCGGAACCAGCTATTCCAAAACCAACGTAGCCCTCGCTGATGCGGGACCCTACTCCGTTTTGCTTGCTAACAATATTGGCACCCTGCTTAGCTCAAGTGCCTTACTCTCTGTCCGGCTGGCTCAACCGCCGAAATTTGAGTCCGTGGCGCTCATCTCTCCAGGGGTCGCGCGGCTGACGGTTAATGGCGAGTTCGGGGAGTATACGGTTCAATCGGCAAGCAACCTTGTTGATTGGGTGTCGCTAAATTCGCTGTTGCTGACGAATCAGACGAGGGAACTGTTCTTCACCTCGCCACCGCCGCGGTTTTATCGTCTGATTCCTGCGAATTGAGGTGACTTTGCGGCAAGGTTTTATTGAACATAGTTTTGACTAAGAGGTCAATTTCGGTATAATTACGGTTTGAATGAGTAGTAGTTTTCCGAGTTTCCGCCGGTGGAGCTCCCTGGTTGCTGTAGCTGTGACAGGCTATGTTGCTGCCGGGGTGTTCGAACTCCATGCAGCGGACACCAAGGAGACGCGGCGCATTTTCGATTGGTCGGCTGATGCTGGCCCTGAGGATACAAATAGTGCAGCCATGCCGGCGCGTGGAAACGGGCTGCGTGCACTGGAAAACGACTTAAGCCAGCCTTTCCGAGGACTCAATCCCAACAGCGGCTCACTGGAAGGCCGATTCATCCCTCCACCAAGGCCTCAAGCCATACCTCGACAAAAGCTTAAAGACCAGAACCGCCGCAATAATTGGCTGAGCGATTCCGACTCCGCTCCCGTTACGGACCCATTCTCCGGGGACAAGTGGAACAGCGACTGGACAAAAGCGCTGAAGGATAGCCGCAGCCAATCACCTGACAATTTCACTTCCGGGTCACTTACTGCTCCCTCATCCACTCGGCTGAGTGACCCGTCGAAAATGAACCCCTTTGGTTCCAAGGACGAGTCCCTGCCCAGTAATGTGCGGGATTCAGCTTCAAACCTACGTAAGTTAATGGAGGGGAATGACTCCCTGACACCCGTAGCCCCCGGGTCTTCATTCAACGACTTTTTCGGTCTCGGTGGAACTCAAACGTTGCAAACAAGAGAAAAAGAAATTTCCCACAAGGCCTACATCGATCAGTACCGCGAGATCCTGAACGGTCCATCTGCAACTACCGGCGGAAAGCCCGCCAGTACCGACTTGTTCGCTACTGTTCCGGGAGCTGCCAGAACGCCAGTCACGCCCTCGCAGCCATTCGGAGCGGCACCCAAGAGCCGAGCCGGTTTCCCTGACGCTCAACTGGGAATGATCAATCCAAGGTTCACACCTGAAGCCGTTCCTGACGTGAATCGTCGTGTGCTCAATTCCTGGAACCCGGTGCAAACGCCTTCCGCCCCCCAAGCCCCGACCCGGGTCATTGCTCCAGCCCCAGCGTTCTCAGTTCCCAAGCGGGCTTTTTAGTCCACGTCTGGCTGTTGGCTGAGCCGCCGGGAAAAGGCGAGATACAGCTCCCCTGGGGTTTCAGCTTGAGTCATCTCACCCTGTGCCTGAAGCAACCCGAAGCCAGCCCCATAGGCCGGGCCATTCACCACGCAACTGTCCGTCAGGCACTCCTGGATCTGGCGTTTCCCCGCAACGATCGCCGAGTTCTGATCCCCATCGACCTCGTACTTCCAACCGACGATTAACGCCCTGGGAAACAACGCTCTAAGCTGCGGTAAAATCTTGGGAGCTGGGATCAGTTCCACCAGCAACGCACCTTCCCGTGTGGGAATCTTGCCGAGCGGCGACAATTCCCGGTTATCATCTGACCAGATTTTGCCGAATTTGAAATCGCCAACCGCCGCCGCGTGGAAGATTGCGCCGACCGAGGGGCTGGCGTGGTGTTCGAATAACTCAAGGAGGCTGGCGCCTGTGTCGAAAACTTGGACCCGGGCAGGATGGTGTTCGCCGCGCCAACCGGCAGCATCTCCCAGGAAGAGATCCACCTGGTGACCTTCCGAGCACAAAAACCTGGCCAACTCCGCACCAAGTTTCCCCGTGGAAAAATTGGTCAACCGCCGGACACGATCCAGCGGTTCGTAGGTAGCGCCTGCGCTAACTAAGCAATGCATGCATGAGAATAGGCCATGCTACTGGATGAGCGCAACGCCCATTGCCGTCCCACATCCATCTCTTGCTAGCTTCTCGATGACGGTGTAAAGGCCACTATGGATAAGGGCGGGAGAGTAAAGCCTGCCGATTGCGCGTGGCCGTGCGAGGAAACAGGCTCCGCGATCACCCCGCCCATATTTCCTTCGTTACTCCCGCCGTAAACACTGGCGTCACTGTTCACTGCCTCAACCCACTTGCCTGGCCGGGGTAGCCCTAGCCGATAGTTGTAGCGGGGGACAGGTGTCAGGTTCAAGATGACCACGACTTCGTTTTGCTGATCAGTGCTCTGGCGCACAAAAGAAAGCACGCTGTTTTCGTGGTCGGAACAATCCAGCCAATAAAAACCGGTGTGATCATAATCGCCCTGCCAAATCGCAGGTGTGGCCAGGTACAGCCGGTTCAAGTCCTCAACGAAGTGCTGCAACCCACGGTGATAGGGGCCTGCCTCCAGAAGCCACCAGTCGAGCTGGCCGTTGGCGTTCCATTCTCCGCTCTGACCTATCTCACAGCCCATGAAAAGCAGCTTCTTTCCCGGGAAAAGCCATTGGTATCCGAGCAGCATTCGCAGGTTGGCAAACCGGCGCCAATCGTCTCCGGGCATCCGGCCGAGCAGCGAGCGCTTGCCATGCACCACTTCATCATGGGAAAGGGGCAGGATAAAATTCTCGTTGTGATGATACAGCATCGCAAACGTGAGATCGTTCTGATGGTGTTTGCGATAGATCGGGTCACGCTGAAAGTAGTTGAGGGTGTCGTGCATCCACCCCATGTTCCACTTGAAGGTGAACCCTAAACCGCCCAGGTATGGGGGACGGGTCACAAGCGGCCACGCGGTGGACTCCTCCGCAATGGTCATGACCCCCGGATGCTCGGTATGCGTGAGGTGATTGAATTTCCTCAGGAACTCGATAGCTTCCAGGTTCTCTCGGCCACCGAACTGATTGGGAATCCACTCGCCTTCCTTGCGGGAATAATCCAGGTAGAGCATGGAAGCCACGGCATCGACACGCAGTCCATCGATGTGAAACCGATCACACCAGAAAAGCGCGTTTGCGGTCAGGAAATTGGCTACTTCGTGGCGGCCGAAATTAAAAATCAATGTGCCCCAATCCTGGTGTGCGCCTTTCCGCGGGTCTTCGTGCTCGTACAAAGCCGTGCCATCGAAGCGCGCCAGCGCCCAGGAATCCCGGGGGAAATGGGCTGGTACCCAGTCCACAATGACGCCGATGCCGGCCTCGTGCAGCGCATTGACCAGGAACTGGAAATCATCCGGTGAGCCGAACCGGCTGGTGGGTGCATAAAAACCGGTCACCTGATATCCCCAGGACGGATAAAACGCGTGCTCGGCTACCGGCAAAAACTCCACATGCGTAAAGCCCATCTGCCGCACGTAATCGACAAGGGGTTCCGCAAGCTCGCGGTAACTGAACGATTCATTGGCGGATTTCTTTTTCCAGGAACCGAGATGCACTTCATAAACGCTGATGGGGGCGCGCAACGGATCACGCTGACGCCGGCGCATCATCCAGGCTTCATCGGACCACTGAAAACGGCGTGTATTCCAAACGATAGCCGCATTTTTCGGCGGCACTTCGAAAAAGAAGCCGAAGGGATCAGTCTTCAAGCTGATCTGACCGTGAACATCGCGGACCTCATACTTGTAGTGGGCCCCCTCCCCTACGCCGGGAACAAAAATCTCCCAGACACCGGAAGCTCCAAGGGACCGCATGGGATGACGCCTCCCATCCCATTGGTTAAAATCGCCTACGACACTGACCCGCTGCGCGTTGGGAGCCCACACGGCAAAGCTGGCACCGTGGACCCCGTCTATAACGCGAAGTTGAGAGCCCAGCTTTTCGTATAGCCGCCGCTCATCACCTTTGCCGAACAGGTAGAGGTCAGATTCACCGAGGGTTGGCAGGAACGAAAAAGGGTCGCGGTTACGATGCACATTGCCGCCAGCTTCGGTCACCACCACATCGTAAGCATAAACTCGGGAAGCGTCCTTTGATGTCCCCTCAAAGAGATCGGTATTCGGGATGCGCTTGAGTTTGATCACCGGCATGTTTTTCTCATGCACAGGGTGAAATTCCACCTTTGTGGCACCGGGAATAAGCGCACGCGCCACCACTCCTGAGCCGCCGCCCAAGGGGTGCATTCCCAGCAATTGATGCGGGGATCGATGCCTTACGTCCACCAGGCTCTGTTGTTCTTCACGGGTGAGGACCATGGGAAGCAAGTTAGCAGAGTCATAGGGAATTGCATGGGGAAAATTTCTCCGCTCTGACTTTCAGGTGGCGGAAGCGTGCATCCATGTGGCCGGTATTTGTGTGGTTCCGCTTCCGTGCTGGCGCGCTCTGGCCGCAGAGCGCCTTATCAACGTGTCTGCGGTGTTTGCGGAGGCGGCCTCGGCGAGGCCCGCCCTGCCAGGCACTGTGGTGCTTGGGAAAAAGGCGCACCTTTTCGGGTGCGCCTTTATATTAAAGATGCGATTCGCAATCTACGGATAGACCAGGCGGTAAAAGACGCTCCCGGATGCTTTGTCGATGCTGAGTATCACCCGGTTCGTTTCTTGTGATCCTGGCACGGTGGCCCAGTTGTTTGTCAAGCCGGTAGCCAGCGAGTTGGTTTGCGCTTCCAGGCGCCAGCCCGTGTGGTCGGTCGGCCAGGAGAACTCAAGCCCGTTCGCGCTCACCTGGTAAATCAGTGGCACCGGAATGTTCGAGGTCGGTGCGCCCACCGTGATCGTGCCGTCCACATTGAGCTTGGATACATCCCATCCCATGGAAGGGTCTAGCGCAGGCAGCACGTAATTCGTGAAGCTGCCTGAAATGGCAGCCGCGTCGAACAGGTTGAAGGTGTCACCCATCTGAAGGGCTTCACCAAGGTTAGTCACCACCAGCGTACCGCCCAAGGTCAGGTTGGCAGCCACAGCCAGGAGATCCGCAATGGGAGCGTTGGTGCGGTCGATTTGCAGGGCGGTAACGCCATTTAAGGTCAGGTTGTTGGCGAAGCTCAGCCTGCTGATCTCCGCCCCGCTGGCTCCGCTGCCCGCGCGAACCTCACCATCGACGATCACAGAACCCTGGATCATGCCTTCGCCCCTCAGGACAGAGTTGGTAGCAACTGTAAAAGAAGGCACAGCGGCGATATTCAGGATGGCATTGGTCCAAACATCGAAGCCGGTCGAGTTCGCCACGGAGGCAGTTGCCGTGAGCAACAAGGTCCCTTCCCGAACGGTGGTCGGTCCGGTAAATGTGCTCTGGGCAGTCAGGGTCCATGTATTCGCGCCCCGTTTCACAAGTCGCGGGATACTCGAGCCGTTATTGGTGATGGCGCCGTTAAGGAACCCCGGTGCGGCACCGCTCAGGATCAGATCCCGACCGGTTGAATTCGCGGTGACGTTCCCGTTCAGGGTCAGACTGCCGGCTTCTGAAACGAACTCCGAAGAACCGCCGCCGCTGGTCAGCGTGATAAGCCCGTTAACAACGTTGTTGCCTCCGATATTTCTCATTGCGACGTGGCCGATTGCCCAATCGGTTGCATCCGCATTCGCGCTGGTGGCAAAGGCAATCACGCTCGGTATTTGGATGTTGCCATCCAATTGGAGCTCACCGCGAACGATGTTGGCTACCTTGTTGGTGTTGCCGAAGCCATAGCTGTTCTTCAACAGGATGATTCCACCGGCCTCGCCGGAGGTTCCCGTGCCTGTGTTGATGTTGCCGGTGAAGCTGTTGCTCACAGTGATAGTTAGTACGCCAAATTCTCCACGTTTGGTCAGTGCACCAGTGCCGCTGATCTCGGCGCTATTTGTAAAGTTAGCCGATGAGTTGAAGAGCAGCGTACCGTTGTTCACGATCGGCAAATTGGGGATGCTCCCGTCGGCATTGGCCGGCCCGCTGCCAACCTGGAGAGTGCCCGCATTGATAAAGGTCCCACCCGTCCAGCTATTGTCGATTGCAGAGAGGATGAGGGTGCCCGTGTTTACCTTGGTCAGGCTGCCAACCCCTTGAACAGTGCCTGCCAAAGTAATGTTGACCGTGGGATCCACGATCAGCCCGCCCGGCAAGTTGGTGACGGCACCATCGTATCGGAACGGATTGCCAATAACCCGCAGCGTTCCGCCACTTGAGACGAGGGGCGCAGTGATTGACCCTATCGTGTAATTTTCGAGCAAGATGGTATTGGTATTGAGCTGGATATATCCGAAGCCATTCATGTTACACCGAGTGAGAGCCAGGATGCCTCCCTGTATGTCGATGCGTCCGTCTCCACTGACTTCCGTATCGACCAGGCCGATCTGGTTTGGTCCGACCTTCGTGAGCGTAAAGTTGCCCAGACTCAATACGCCTGAGAACGTGGATGAACCGAGAGGGCCTCTCAGGTCCCAACGGCTAGATCCGCCAATTGCAGCATCGCCGGCTAGCGCGATGGTGGACAAGGCGTTTTGCTGAGCTCCAGCAGTGTTAATCACTGCTCCGGTGCTGTTCAACCCCATGCCGGAGATGGTGATCGCTTCGCTGAACTGATAAAGGGCCTGGCCGTTGAGGTCCAAGGTACCACCACTGACCGTAGTTGGGCCGGAGTTGGAGGCACCTAATGCGGTATTGCGTCCTAACTTCAAAACGCCTTGCAGAATGTTGATAGCTCCTTCATAGGCGTTGTTGTCACCGCTTAAGGTCACGGTGCTCGTCCCCTGCTTAACCAGCAACCCGGTAGTAACTCCCAACGGGTTAATTAGTTGCCCACCGAACTGCATATCCGCTGATGGGTTCAGTGCCAGAGTGCCACCCGTCAGGGAGACAACTCCCCCGAAAGTGCTGAGGGGGCTGTTAACATTGAAGGAGCCCCCATCGATTGAAATGGAGCCAAAAAGGTTCTCCCCACCGGCCAGGTTGATGCTGCCCTGAGTGAGAGCGGTCTCGCCAGCCACTGTAATCCCTGCATTGCCGATTGTGAGTGATCCCGCGCCATTTTTGGTAAGGCTCCCGGCAGCGATCGTGCCTGGACCACTGAATGTATAATTAAGTGTAGAATTATCGACTGTCATGGCTGCGGGCTGAACCATGCCATTAACGCTGACAGATCCCACGCTCGCATCGTCATTGAACGTGACATTATCTCCCAGGAAGAAAATGTCCGGAGTCGTCCCTTTGAGCCAGTTAGCCACACCTTTGGTGTCCCACACGTTGGGATTACCGGCGGTGCCGCCTTCCCAGAACAAGCTGGCAGAGGCGCCGCTGCCCGAAACAGTGACTTGAATCGTATTCCCAACAATGGAAGGAGTGAACGCATACCTGGAATCGCTGGTGACCTCCAGATTGGCAGTTCCGCCGACAAGAGCGCCGCTAAACTGGAACAGCGTATAGGGTGACGTGTTATCGAGCGTTGCCAGTGGAGCGATTTTTATCTTGTTAACTCCCGCCAGGTTGAGGTTCCCGGCCACTTCCACAAGGTCGCTATCAATTCCCACCAAAGCAGGATTAGCCCCGAGTTCAAAGAGGTTATCCGAGCCGTTCAGGGCCAGGTTGTTACTAAACGTCAGCACGCCCGCGCTGGCTCCTGGCACCAACCCGGCGCCATTTTGAGCGGTCAAATCGCCTAGAATCACGCCGCGCCCGCCTAGTTTCTGATTGGCAGCCAGGGTATAGCTTCCGATATCCACTACATCCAGCACACCTGTGGAGGTCAGTGCGCCGAGGGTTATTCTCGGGCTGGTTGCAATCGAACCATCGGCCGACAGCTTCAGGCCGCCATTCTGCACCACGGTTTCGCCCGTGTAAGTGCTCGGAACGGTCAGCATGAGAGTGCCCGTATTGCTCTTAATCAAATCGCCAGGACCAGTGATTGCGTTGCTCAGAGTCAGCATGACATTGGTCACGCCGGATGCAGTCATGATGTCGAACACGGTCGCAGGCAATCCGCTGACCACCGGTGCGGTCAGGTAGGTTGCGTTGCCACCCACGCGCAGGGTGCCACCCGCAAACTCGATCGTTTTCGCGATTGATCCTGTAGAGGAGTTCTCCAAGAAAACGACGTTGGTGTAAGCCCGGATACTTCCAGCCCCGCCGAGGATTGAACGGGTGAGCCCGAGCATGCCCTGCTGGAGCTCAATCGTGCCCGCGTTGGTCACAACGCTATCCACAATTGAGAACTGTGCCGCCCCGCCTTTGGTCAGCGTATGGCCATTCAAATCCAAGCGTCCAGAGAAACTGCCTGAGCCACTCGGCCCACGCAAATCCCAGCGCGCCGCAGTGGTAATCAACGTATCGTCCGTCAGGGACAGGAAGCGAATGGCATTATTCTGAGCCGGGCCAGTGTTAACAATGGCGCCCTGGTTGGTGTAACCGGTTCCTCCCACAGTGATCGACTCCCCGGGATTGTAGAATGACGAGCCAAAGATATCCAGGGTTGCCCCACTGGAGATCGTGGTTCCGCCGTTGGTTCCGCCCAATGCCGACCCGTTGATAGTGCGGAGCACACCAGCCTCTACGGCAACTCCGCCCAGAAAATCATTTGCGTTGCTGATGGTCAGCATACTCGCTCCTCGTTTCACGAGCGACGTGCCGCCGCTCAGACGGCCTGAACCGCCGAAAGTGTAATTACGGTCGGCAGCATCGACCGTCACGCCGCCAGGGGATAAGGCGCCACTCAGCAGCACCAGGTTGGTCAAGCCGGAAGTCCCATCAAATCGCACGCTGTCGAAAGTGAAGAACTGATCCGCGGTTTCATTTCCCGTTCGCACCCAATTGGTCGCTGCGGTATCCCAAACAGAACTGCTGACCGAATTCCACTTCAAAGATTCGGGTGCACCGCCACTAACAATCAGGTTGACCTGATTGGTTGTGCTGTAATCGAGATTGATGTCGTAGCGGGTGCTGTTCACAAATCGCAAGTAGCCGCTCAGCGCTCCCTGATAATCCATTAACCGGTAGGACCCGTTTTGCAGCGAACTGCCCAGAGGGGCAAGGGTGACGAGATTGCTAACCAAAGTCAGGTTTCCAGTCACCTTCAGCACGTCGTTGCCTGCCGCCGGTGTGCTGCTGGCGTTGAAGGTGTATCCACCGTTGTTACCAAATACGAAATTGCCATCAATGTCCATCTGGCTAGGGATCACTCCAGTGCCGGGAGAGAGTGTGCTGTAAACGGTTACGCTATTGGCGTTGGTTACTCGGCCATACCCTGTCAGGGTCCCCGAGGCCAGATTGCCTTTGGTCGCATCGCCATCCGGATTGAGGTTGATGAGGCCCGAATTGTTCACGGCGCTATTGCCTGTTCCGCTCGGCTCGATATTGCCCTTAACATTCACGACGGCATTGCTCGCGATATTCAAGTTGCCCGTTGGATTGCTGCTACCCAGTTTGCGGCCCAGCATGATGTTGTTGTTCACGTTCAAAACAGCGGTCCCGTTGACATTGACGGTTCCTGAGGCATTAGCGGTCTGTCCAGAGCTCGGCAATCCAGTGGTGTGGTAGCCCAGATACAGATTATCGGCTGTCAGGCTGCCCTGGTCATATGTGAAGGTACCTGTTGAAGTGCTGCTGCTATTCGTACCTGAACGCCCCACAAACATATCAACCACCACGGCGTCAAGAATGCCGCCTGAAGTGTTCAAAGTGCCACTATGGCTCACGCTGGTGCCAGGGCGGTATGAGGTAGTAACGCCCGCACGCTGATCGGCAAGAGCCAGCACCTGCACAGGTCCTCCATCGCTGCCACGCAGCGACACATAGGGAGTTTCCAGACCCCCTTGAAATTGCATCGCACCTGTCGATTTATGGCCGCCGATGGAGATTGCATCAGACTGGATTTCGTTGTGTTGTCCCAAGAGCAGTTGTTGCGTGCCCCGCAGGCTGGTGTTGGAATTCTCCATGGCGCCGAGGAGTATTCCCGGGCGGTCCACGCCGGCCGCCGTGTGCACGCGGTTGGTTCGGGCCAGGATGATCCGCCCCATGGCGCGAGGCGAGTTCTGCACCGTGGCACCTATCCGGATCTGCTGCACATCCGCTGTAAAGTTGGTCAAACCCGTCAGATCAAGAATGGCGTAGTGATCTGAATCCGAGCCCGTCTGAGTGACATCAATGGCTCCGGCTGAGTTGCTGACTGAGAGGCTGCCCGGCCCGGAAATTCGATACTGCAAGGTCTGCCCCCCAATATCCGATCCGAAGAAAACTACGAGCGGATCTTGAAACTCGTTCGCCACTTTAAGAGTCACGCCCGCAGGCAGAAAGGTATGATGAAAGCCGTTTGTACTTATGGTCGAGTAGTTTATTCCGTTCACACCAAAAGGCGTGTTCACGTAATTATTCGGAATCCCTGTGCCGCCCGGATAACTATTATCAAAGGCGACCTGAGTGAACTCATTGGGGATGCCCGCCGACCAGTTTCCAATCGCGGTCCAGTCTGGCGTTTCCCCAGCGCCTGTCCAGGTGGTCTGGGCAAACAGCGAGGAGCTCAATGCAACCGTGGCGCAACCAATCAGGGTCAGGGCTTTTCGGGATGAGGTGGGGAGCTTTTTATTTCTCATAGCTTTACCTGTACAGCAGTCGGTACGTGCCAGAACCTGGCGTCCCCTGTTGAGGGACCACTCCCATGCGGGATGTGCGGTCAGGATACGTGACCAACTTTTGGGCTTAGAGCTGATTAAGCCAAGGTCGCGTCATGCGGTCAAGAGTAAAAACCTCAGCGCCACAAAGTTGAGGAGACAATCACCTGTTAAGCAGTTTGATCAGAGACAGCCGTTGAGGGTCCTCCGGGAATTGAAAGTTACGAAAGGAATGCAAGGCCTTAGCAAGAAACCTCTCATTGCCGGCCACATCCCTTCCGAAAGCAGCCCTGGCGTCTCAATTTTCCCCGGGGAAACCCCGGGGGCTTGTTCCGGGGGTACCCCGATTTTCACTTTCACCGCCATGTGTCATACTGCAAGCATGATAGTTAGCAACATCGTCCGTCAGATTGGATCAAAGGTAGCCACGCAGGCCGTTCTGCGCAGCGCCGCCTTGGCAGTCGCCCTGACCTGCGTGTCCGCCCAAGCCGCCAGCCGCCTGGTAGCCTGGGGAGATATGAATTTCAATCAAATGGTCGATGCGCCCACAGTGCGCGAAGGATCGGTCACCGGCATCGCGGCTGGCTCCTTTCATAATGTCATGATCCAACGAACCGGAGTAGTGACCGCCTGGGGCGACAATACTTTCGGCCAGGTTCAAGCCAGCTCACCCCTGCGCCGCCGGGCAGTAGCCATCGCGGCGGGCAACGTGCATACGGTTGCTCTGCTGCAGAACGGCACCGTTGCCTCCTGGGGAGAGTCCTCCGGCCAGTATGGCAGCTATGCGCAGAGCAGCACCATTCCAGCGGGTTTGCGTGGAGTCACCAAGATTGCCGCTGGTGCAGTTCACACGCTGGCTTTGAAACAAGATGGCACCGTGACTGCCTGGGGTTCAGATCTTTATGGACAATGCGACGTTCCGGAAGGGTTGACGGATGTGGTGGCAATCGCAGGGGGCATGTATCACAGCCTGGCCTTGCTCGCTGACGGCACAGTGGTTGCCTGGGGAGCTAACAGCCACGGTCAGTGCAAGGTCCCAGCCGACCTGAATAATGTTGTAGCCATCGCCGCAGGCGGTTTTCACAGTCTGGCACTTAAATCAGATGGCACGGTAGTTTTCTGGGGAGCCTACGGATACATCCGAGGCACTGTTCCCGCAGGTCTGAATAACGTTGTAGCCATTTCCACAGGCGATTATCACAGCCTGGCGCTCAAGAAAGACGGTTCGGTTGTGGCCTGGGGCCTAAACGATGCAGGCCAGTGTGATATCCCTGCCGGCCTTCGTAACGTGGTCGCTATCGACGCACGCGGCAGTCACAGCCTCGTCCTTTTGAACGAAGTGACTGCGCCGACTCCGGCGATTCGCCGGCCAGTTGCCCGCTCGTCACGTTTTCCGTCGGTTTATAAATAGATTTCTTTCCGTTTGGATCTGTTAGTTCGGAGGCGCCGCCCAGTGACTCGGGCGGCGTTCTTGTTTTCTGAACCCTCGTTAGTTCAGGTATCCAACGGAAAATGGCACGAGACCCAATGGTCTGGCGCGATCTCGCGCAGGACCGGGGCTTGCCGGTCGCAGGTCCCGAGTTGCGCAACTACACACCGTGGGTGGAACGGGCAGCCTGCGGGTGGGTTCACTGGGGAAGGCACATCTCCCGAGAGCACGATCCGGCGGCGTTGGGATACGGGATCGATTTCAGGCACCGCAGAAATCAGCGCTTGGGTGTAAGGGTGCCTGGGTGAGCGAATCAGAAGCTTGGCCTCGGCGACTTCTACAATCTTCCCCAAGTACATGACCATCACGCGATGGCTTATGTGCTCAACCACTGCCAGGTCATGCGCGATGAACAGGAGCGAAATCCCTCGCTGCCGCTGCAAGTCCTGCAACAAATTGACGATCTGAGCCTGTACGGAAACATCCAGGGCGCTGACGGGTTCATCACAGACCAGGAGCTCTGGTTCCAGGGCCAAAGCCCGTGCGATCACTATCCGCTGACGCTGTCCCCCACTGAACTCGTGCGGATAGCGTTCGAGTGCGCCGGCCTCCAGACCAACAGATACAAGCAGTTCCGCGGCACGCTCCCGTCTCTCCGCAACGGTTCGTCCGATCCTGTGAATCACCAGCGGCTCCATCAGAATTTGCGCCACGGTCATCCGCGGATTCAACGAGGCAGTTGGATCCTGAAATACGATCTGCACCCGGCGTCGAAAATCCTTGAGTGCCCTGCCCTGCAAAGCTGCCACGTCCTGGCCTTCGTAACGAATTTGACCGGAAGTCGTTTGAACCAGGCGCACAATGGCGCGTCCCAAGGTGCTCTTGCCACATCCGCTCTCACCTACCAAGCCAACGGTTTCGCCTCGCGATATCTCAAAGCTCACATCATCCACTGCACGAACCCAGCCGCGTGGCGGGCCAAACAAGCTCGGCTTCACCGGGAAGTGCACCTTCAAGTTCGAAATGGCAAGCAGGCTCATGCAGGTGGGGCTGGCATTGTCGAGCCGGGGGCGGCATAGAAAGAACGCACCCAGTGGCCGGGAGAAGCTTCGCGCAAGGGCGGCATCTGGGTATCACACGGTTGCTTTGCGCTTTGACATCTCGGAAAAAAACGGCAGCCAGCCGGGTAAGCGCCAGGTGCTGGCACGTTGCCCGGAATGGCCTTCAAACGCTCGTGCCCGCCGCCCAACCGCGGAACGGATTGGATCAGGCCAAGAGTGTAAGGGTGCAGCGGATGGTGCAGGACGATATCCGCAGGCCCGGCTTCTACGATCTGCCCGGCATACATCACCGCGACACGATCAGCCATGCCACCCACAATGCCCAGATTATGCGTGATCAGTAGAATCGTCATGCCCAAGCGCCGCTTCAGGTCTTTCAGCAAGTCCAGGATTTGCGCCTGGATCGTAACGTCGAGTGCCGTGGTAGGCTCGTCCGCAATCAACAACCGTGGCTCAGCAGCCAGCGCCATGGCAATCATCACCCGCTGCTGCATCCCCCCGGAAAGTTGGAAGGGATAATCCTTCAGCCGCAATTCTGGCGCAGGAATACCAACCAGCCTCAACAGCCGAATGACTTCAGAATCATTACACCAATCGGGACGATGCAACTTCAAAGATTCTTTGATCTGATTACCGATTCGCGACACGGGATTGAGAGAACTGCCCGGCTCCTGGAAGACATACCCTACAACACCTCCCCGCACCTGCTGAAGCTCACGCGGACTCATGCGGAGAACATCCTTCCCATCCAGCAGGATTTGGCCACCCGCATACTCT
This sequence comes from uncultured Verrucomicrobiota bacterium, assembly GCA_942493075.1. GTDB lineage: Bacteria > Verrucomicrobiota > Verrucomicrobiia > Limisphaerales > UBA8199 > JBBQYD01. The sequence goes on from OW818681.1 coordinate 4,595,181, forward strand.
GCCGGCGGGCTCGGCAATAATCGAGCGATGGAAAGGGCTGTGACGCTCTTGCCACAGCCACTTTCACCGACGATGCAGAGAGTCTCTCCAGAACGAATTTCAAGAGAGACATCATCAACCGCCCGAACTCTGTGTCCGGCGCTGATGAAATCCACCTTGAGATTCTGGATTTTGAGCACTTACTTAACGGTAAGGACGGTGTAGTTCCGTTTGCCTTTGCGCAGCAACAGGTGCTTTCCGAATAGCAAATCGGAGGCTTGCAGTGCTTTCAGAGGATTAGCCTCACGGACGTTATTCACGTAAACACCGCCGCCTTCAACGTCTTTCCGGGCCTGGCCTTTGGACGAACATAAACCGGAATGAACGAGCAACTCCACCAGCGGTTTGCCAGGTGCTGCCAGATCAGTGGCCGGCAATTCCTTGGTGGGCACTTCACCGAGGATCTCCGAGAAGGTGTTTTCGGAAATCCCGGTAACATCGCCACCAAACAGAATCTCACTGGCACGGACCACCTCAGCCGTAGCCTCTGGTCCATGGATGAGGTCGGTGGTTGCTTTAGCCAAAGCTTTATGCGCGGCGCGTGCGCCCGGATTCTCGCTGTGCTGACGCTCCAAGGCCTCAATCTCTTCCTTGGAAAGGAAGGTGAAGTACTTGAGGTAGCGAAGGACATCGCGGTCATCCGTGCGAATCCAGAACTGATAGAACTTGTAGATGCTGGTCTTCTTTGGGTTCAGGTAGATGGCTCCACCCAGGCTCTTGCCAAACTTGGTGCCATCGGCGTTGGTAATGAGCGGCAGGGTCAACCCAAAGACCGTCTTGCCGATTTTCTTTCGGGTCAGTTCGATGCCAGCGGTAATGTTCCCCCACTGATCGCTCCCGCCGATTTGCAGCTCGCAGTTGTTATCCCGGCAAAGGACGTAAAAATCAAACGCCTGGAGCAGCATGTAACTGAACTCCGTGAAACTGATCCCCACTTCGCGATCTTCCATGCGCGCGCGCACACTCTCTTTGGCAACCATCTGGTTAACCGAAAAGTGTTTTCCCACCTCACGCAGGAACTCGAGGAAACTCACCGGCTCGGTCCAAGTCGCATTATCCAGCAGTCGAGCCGGGTTGCGAGGGGCATCAAAATCCAGCAACCGAGAGAGTTGCTGTTTTACCTGGGCAATGTTATGGGAAAGAACCTCGCGGGTTAAGAGCTGGCGCTCCTGCGTGCGACCGCTGGGATCGCCAATGGACCCCGTGGCCCCGCCGGCCAGGGCGATCGGATGATGTCCCAAAAGCTGAAAACGGCGCAGCGCCAGCAAAGGCACCAAATTGCCCACATGCAGGCTGTCAGCCGTCGGATCGAATCCACAATAGAGCGTCAGCGAACCGGCGCTGATCTTCTTCGTTAACTCCGCGGTGTCGGTGCAATCAGCAACCAACCCGCGCCATTGTAGTTCTTCCAAAATATTCATCCCGCCCAGCATAAATACGGGCGCGAAGATTTCCAATAGTGAAGGATAAGCAGTAAAAACGCGTTTTAGCCTGGGGCCGGGAGGGGGCGGAAGATCAAAGCCTCATAATCTGCCCTTTTCATGAAACCGGCCCCCGGATGCATGGTCACGACACCTATTCTCTCAGGAATTGGAGGCTACAGGGGGTTTAGCCTGTTCGTCGGATTCCTTATAGCACTGTCACCGGGTTGATGGAAATCAAAGCGAGATTCAGGAGAAATGCCCAATTCAGTTCGTCCGCGCCGGGGACGAGAAGATTTGCGGGTTTCGGTCGGTTGGCTAGTCGTCAGTGAATCCCGCCGCGCTTTCCACATCACCGAGCGCTTCTGGCCATTCTGTTCATAACTAATTTCGCCCGCTATAGTATCATTGCTGATGTAACCCGTATATTTCTGAGCAAAGCTGGCTTCTGCGATTCGTCGCACGACTGTAAAAGTTAGGTTGCTGCCTTCAACTTTGGCTTCCGATATGGGTGTTTGTGCTCCGAGGCGGGTGGAACCTGAGGTTTCAATAGTGCCGGACACAACACCATCTTTAAAATACAAGCTAAGCACGTTTGTCCGTCGGGGGAAATCATTGGTAGCGGGAGATGCCCAAATCCAAATCCCTGCAGGGTTTGATATGTCCTGCGCACGAGCGTTGACCCAAACGAAGAGTAGCACAATTGGAAGTAGGTAATTCATTTTTCGGAGGAACAAGCTTTCTGAGTTTGTTTTTTCGATGCGTCTAGTAACCGAATCAGCTTGGGATCGTGAAAGCTCAGCAGTTTGAGATCTCCAGAGCCCAGATCGAACTCCGCAGAGAATGCCTGGTGTGTTTCGCCAATCCAGACATTCCGGCCCGGGTTCTTAGGCCAATTTCGCCATCCAACAGGCAAACGATTCACACCGTAGCTTCCTATGGCCAGAGGGTTTAGTTCTGCCGTCGGGGAAAGGTCAGCCAACGCTTCCCGGGGTATGCCCAGCTTTGTTACCAAGGTCGTTTCCAATTCCGCGGCTAACACCTTCCAATCCTTGACAACCTTGCCCTCAAATTGTTTCCACTCCTCCGCAGGCTTGCGATCCCAGAATCCGGCAAAACAGGCGTCTTCGGCAGTATGGCGATAGACGATGCCGTCAACGCATTCGAACGTGGTGGCGTTTGTGAACCACACTTGGACGACTTGGCCATTAGTGGAGATTTCCTTGTCCGAATAGATCCACGATTTTTCCCAATCGATTTCCGTCAGGTTTGTCCGTGACCCCGGGCTGACCCCCAGCTTCTCACAAAACGCCAGCCAAAGGGGAATGGCTGCCGAGACTTGGTTTGTGGTTGGATGTGGCCACCAACTTTTGAGCTTAGTGGTCTTTTGTACCGGTTTGGGATCAGGTCGAGAGACTCGGTTGCTGATGCTGCTTTCACCCGGAATATCCCAGAACCCAGGATCCCACAGGTCCAAAGACACAATTTTTCCCGAACGTCCATCGATCTCCACAACTGCAGTAGAGGTCTCGTAGCCCCATGCATTGGTCTTGGGCCACGTCACCTCATAAAAAGGGATGGGGTTTCCTTGAAATGGGCCGCCACATCGCACCTCAGGCTTCACGTCTTTGATCGGGTCGCCTGTCTTTGTCAGACTTCGCACGACTCGTGCCGCAAGCTCCACGGCTTCATCCTTGCTTAGCGCCGGTTTACCAGTGAACTCGCTTAGCTGCCTTAGATCCTGTAGATGAAAGTAGGAACCGGGACACTTAAAGAGATAGACGATGCCGTGATCAATCGCAAAGCCGGTTTTGCCATCCGACAGTTGCAGATGCAACGGGGAATCAGGCATGCCAGCACCATAAGTAACTATGTTTGTCTCGTAGCGAATGATGGCGCTTTCGGGAACTGGAACAGTTGCCGTGAAGTTACTGGCCAGGCCAAAACCTATGCTGAGCAATGTGTTCGTTAAAAGCATGTTCTCCTTAGCGTTGAATACCGAGGCACCATAGGATTGGCATTGGGTGCCTTACCATTTGTCAGAGCCATGATTGAAGCCGTTAAAAGTTAAGCCGCCGTAGCCACCTATTTTGATGTGAACTGTAGGATCATAATTCACGACCGGACCATTTGTTCCGCCGTCAACAGGAACATTGCGGCGAGGCGGGTTGGCGTTGGGACTATTCCATGCGATCTCGTCAGCTCTTGCTTTGGCCTGGGTAACCCCAAAACTCGAACCGCCCAGGCTTGTCCAGTAGTTGAAAAAGACTCTATGCCACTGGCAGATGGTGTCGAATGTTGCGACCCTGTAAGGCGGTTGATTTGTATCAACGTTCGGCACTGGTTGATTCAATGGGTAACCCGCCGGTTGCTTGACAGTGCACCCGATGTATGCAGCGGGCCTAACACTGTTTGTATAGAAGGCCCCATCCTGGAGCTTCATGGCCTCGCCCTTAAGGGCTCCAAACGCTGTAAAATTGCCGTCCGAGTAACTGTTGCAGCCATCAAGAAAAACGAAGCGATATCGGTGCTTAATAGCCTCCTTAAGTTGGTCGCTAAACCAACCTCCAAACTGATCCGAAGCGCCATGACAAAAACCATAGAAGTTGCGCACATTCGGATTGAAGAGCGTTACCCTTAACCGGACCCTGTCAGCATAGTAGAGGTTTGTGCCATTCGTTACTCCAGGGGAAGAAGCCTCGGCCCCACGCATAGGCCACGTTTGGCCCATTCCTGGACCATTGTCTTCGGGACTATAGGCTAGTGTGGGAAGGGCACCCGCTGTAGCCAGTGTCCCTGCCGTTTTCCAAGCCCCGAGATGCACGTCCTTTCGCCAGCGCAGGGGGTTCCCCAAGTCATCGGTATAGAAAGACACCTGATCCAGGGCAGGCTCCGTGATCACCTTATGATACTCGACAACACTGTTGTCATAGGCAGCAGCCCAGCAACCGATCAAAGGATACGGGCGTTCCTTACGAATCGGTGGATTAACGGTGGTTTGGCTTTCCCCGGGTTGCGGAGGAGCCATTAGATCGTAGGAACTTGCCTCGACAAAAGTATAAAGGACAGTCTCCTCATCGCCGACAGTCAAATTGGCCATGGGTTCTGAGAAGGAGATGTTGCCGTCCGTGTTGGTCCCTACGAACCAGTTAGCGTAAGTGCTCGGGGCAAACGGATCAGTGGCTTTTGCATAACCGGAGCGGAAAACGTGAATGACATAATTGGTCATTGAGGCAGGCGTTTGTAACTTGATCCGTAGCGTCTGTTCAGCACGGTCTTGATAGAAAGGGTGGGATATTCCGTTGGACACGGTAATCATCACGCTTGGTGATTCTATTCCCAACGGGCCCCATGCGCCAGGTACGGTCGTGTTAATGGCCGAATGTAGCGAAAGCAGGTGGGGCCCATTGGTGAGATATCGCGTGTCTATCTCCAACTCTTCGGTTGCCAAGGCAGGATTCTGGACGGATCCTCCATCGGCAGCTTCACCATCAATGTACGCATGAAGTCCACCTGCCAGCACTGCTGTGTTTGTCCCCAAGTCGAAACGCAGTCGCATTATTCCGGAATTCACTGAGTTTGAGGCAGGAGAAATGATACGCAAGCCTCCCGTGGCCGCATTTTGCCACCTCATTTCGTCGAGGTCCTCTGTGCCGTCACGGTTGCGGTCGGCTACAAAGTTGGGAACCCCATCATTGTTGGAATCGATAGCACCTGTGGACGCCAGCGCTAGATAATGCGCGCCGATTGAAACCTGGCCAGGCGATTGTTGGTTTGTCTGACACGTAAAATGAAACTCGCCTGCGGCGGAACCTGACCGTGAGCCCTTCCCAATGAGTTCAGACGCGCTTGTGGGCAAGTAGAAATCTCCCAGAGGACCGCTCTCATAGTTCAGAAATAGCAAGTCCGGGTCGGTCATAGCGGAGGCTGCTGGACTTAACCGATTTGCCCCGGAGGGCAGGACGGCCATACCCACATAGGCATTATGGTGGTTTACTCCAATCGGTCCGTTGTTAATGCCGTAGTCATCGGAAACGAACATGACATGATCAAAAATGTTGTCGGTGAAGGTCCAGTTAGTTCCGCTGGAAACTGAAACAGGGGAAAGCAACATCGGACACTGATAGAACACATTGTTTACGATTGAAAGCTGTGAGCTGAATTCCGGTTGATTGTAATAGCTGGTGAATCGGCCAGTGTTGTAAAAACCAACTTGGCAGCTATTGAATATGCTATTTCGGACGGTAAGTGATCGGTCCTTTGGGCCGCCATCATCATAAAGAAACCAACCACCCTGGAAATGGCAACCATCGATCAGCAGAGTCGATATGATCGAATAGAAAACACCCAGATAGTTGTTGATCGGAGCTAGGTGCGCGTTAAATCCTCCAGAAATGGTCGGAAAGTCTGCATAAGAAATCTTTGCTTCTGGGTAAGGAGTGGGTATTCCTCCGAAAAAACTAAGCTCTCTCCATGTTAAGGTTGGGCCAAAGGGTTCCAACTCCCACACCGGGCTTTCCTGCACCGCATCCATGTGCGCAAACACTACACGGTTATCGGGTGTTCCGTTGACCTCAAGTCGACCGCCTGGGTTGAGTCGAATGCCCCAGTTATTAGGCAGGCCAATAAAACCTAACACAGTCCCTGGTTCGACTTTCAAGGTAGCATAATTGACGGTAACTCCGTTGATCACGTAGTCCACGACTGGGTAGTGATAACCCAAATTTCGCGCACCGGGATCTCGCAAGGCGCTAGGAATGAGCTTGTACGTGGACGTGATATCGCTAAACAAAACTTCAGGTGGAACGTATGACGTCATCTGGGCGAACGCTTTTGTCACGGCGGGATCTATGTTAGTGCTTCCTACATAATTGAAAGCTGAGAGTGCCCTCAAATAATAGGCTCCTTGCCCGTTAGCCCAGTTGTAATAGGGCGTGCCGTCCTGATCAACCCAGTAGATGAGTTCGAATGGTGATGACTGTTCGGTGAAGGCTGAGGACCCAAATTGGGGAACTGTGTCAGGGTAAAAACCGTTATGGGATCCAGACAACACTACACCTGCTCCCAAGTTAGTAACATTGCAGAATATGGAATTTGTGATGTTAAAAGGAAGCCCCGTTGCGATGCTGTCCACTGCGAAGCTGCTGCATGCGTCTACAGTTAAGAACTGCGCGTCTCCGGTTACCCGGCTGCCACTAATGGCGCGGGCAACATCGCTGATTAGCAGATTACGAAGCCTGAGCAGGCGAGATGTGCTGCCACTTCCTTCCGAGCGAATGGCTGTATCACAATGCAAAATCTGGACGTGGGAGAGCGTGTCAGTTACTTGATGATCTGGCAGGGCTTTGAAACATATGGCCGTGCCAGAATGAAGAAAGCGCAAATAACCAAGACTCGTATTCGTGGTTGAGGCGATCTCAAGCGCTGTAGGCGCATAGAAATTGGTGGGCACACTGGTAGAAACATTCAAAACCCACCCAACGAGGTCATCATCTTGTGCCGTGAAGACTGCGGGGCGGTAAGGTCCTGTTTGTGTTGTGACAGGACCCTTTACAATAATCCTGGCATTCTCGTTAGCCGCAAATTTCACAACGGAACCGCCCTCGATGACAGTTTCGCCAAAAAGTTCGACCGGTCCTGACGAGCCATCCACAAAATAGGTGACGTCCCCAGTTAGCCTGAGGTTTTGGCGAGCCCCGTATAGGACAATCGCGTTCTCCCCGCTGTCCTGAACGGTCAAAACGCTGTTCGAACTGAGTATTGAGCCCAGTGGATTGGATATCTTTACGAAATAGTTCCCAGCATCCGACAGCTCGACCGAACTTACCGTAAGTGCGGCACTCGTCGCGCCAGAAATGCTGGTGGTGCCGCTGTAGTCGGCGAAATACCATTGGTAAGCCAAAGGAAGCGGGCTGGTCGTTTCGACTGCAAAAGTCACTGTATCACCCCAATCCACAGTTTGGCTCATTGGTTGTGAGATAATAAGCGGAAAAGGGTTGGAACTTACTACGTTCGGGTCGGTATGTGTCACAGAACGTTCCAGCACGTCGCTGATTCCGTCGGCATCAGTATCGTTGGTCCTTCCAAGCCTAAAAAAGGCGTTTTCATGCCACAGTTCTCTTAGCAGGAAGTTGGTCACTCCTGGCTCCGTCCGAAGAACCCAATACCAATTTGTCAGGTTCAGTCCTGGCACAGCATTATGTAGGTTCGTTGTCATCAAAAGGTCGTAAACACCTGTGACCCGCTCGCCAAAAGGGGGATGAACAGTGAAGACCCCTGTGCCGTTTGTAATGCATTGGATCTCAAGCCACAGGTCATTTGTCGTGAACTGATAAGCCTGCAATGGTGGCATTCCGGAATCATTAGTTCCACCTGTGCCTGGAATGGGAGGAGGTTCCAGGCCAAGAGCCATTGTGCCGACTTCAGCATCCGTTAGGCTCGTCCGCATGTCATTCACAAATCTTTCAACCTGGTTTAACTGTTCTGCAAGGAAAGATGCAGGATTCATCGAGGTCCGAGAGCGGCGATAGGAGACCTGGTTGTCTTGATCATTCCCGGCAGTTTGATCGACCAAGTAGTGCTCCCCAACGATTATGTAGACTGGCGTGGCTGGATCAAAAGGCGGATAAGGCAACGGAGCACTTATGCAGGGGAGTGTCCCGCGCACTTCCCAGAACGTGCCAAAAATTGGGCGTTCGTCTGGCTCCATGAAAGGGAGGCCTAGCGAGTCTGCGGCAAGGGCTACAATGGAATCTGAGTGTTCGCTTCTCGAAAGGGCCTGCGCAGAAGACAGGTTCTCAAAAAACAGCCTGAAACAAACAACTAATGCTGTTATAAGTGCTAATCGACAGTCTCGAATCTTCATATCTGAGTAGCTATTTCTTCTTTGTCTTGCCTCAGGCCAGAAATGCAATAGCGAGACTACTCACGACAGTTTGCCGCCTATCGACAACGCACTTGGTTCCTAATGACCTGAGGCTTTGTTAGTACGTATGACATTGCCGATTTATTGTCCACTGTTTTTTCGCCGTCGCGCAAAACTGAGCCGTCGGGAGGATTCCCAATAGTGAAGGATGGTCCAAAAAAACGGTGGTTTAGCCGGAGGGCTTGGATAAAGTTATCACATTTTTATATTGCGCCAGGTTCCCGGTTCCCCTATAGAACACCCTGATGGGCAACCCGAATAAATGCGCGAGCCGGGCCAGAGCGTTCACTTTGATCGAATTACTAGTGGTGATTGCGATCATCGCCATACTCGCCGCCCTGCTCTTGCCAGCGTTGAGCCAGGCGAAAGCCACCGCGCAACGCACGGCCTGCGCCAACAACCTGCGGCAGCTAAGGCTGGCGCTGGCGGCCTACGTTATGGATGCAGAAGGCCAGTTCCCACCACGACTCCCCGGAACGAACTGGCCGGCACAACTGCAGAGTTACTATAGCGACATCAAGCTGCTCCGATGCCCCACTGATCCCTCGCTCCAGGGCACAGCCAGCACAAACCGCACGCCTGATCTGGCACCACGCAGCTTTTTGATGAATGGGTTTCAGGATTATTACGCGGCACGGGATCCTCGGGACAGACGTTCGGCCCTGCCTCCATTCAAGGAGGCCGCCATTCAGCATCCTACAGAAACGATCCTTCTGGGAGAAAAGAAGTCCGATTCCCCCGAATTCAATCTGCTCGTGCAAGCTGATCCCACCGAATACCTGGATGATCTGGAGGAGAACCGGCATGGCGGAAAGCCAAACGCTCAGAGCGGAGGCAAAGCGAATTACGCATTTGCCGACGGGAGCGTTCGAAGCTTGCGCTACGGCAAAAGCCTCTGTCCGGAAAACCAGTGGGCCGTAACAGCGGAGGGGCGGACGAATTTCGCAATTTGCCATCCGAACTGACCTAAACCGCGTCAGTTCCTAAGTCGGAGTCGAAAAAATCGTGGTGCACCGGTCAGCGTCATCTGCACTGTGTTGGCACCATCCACCTGTGACACCTGCTCAGAGCAATCAGACCAAGCAGCTCCGTCAGGGGAATTCGCGCTTTGGAGCACCATGGGCACTGAGGTAGTTGGCCACTGGAACTCGAGTTGATTCCCTGTGCGTGTAGTGGATAAGCGCGTATTCCCATATAACAGCGGGAGAAGATAGCTCTCGAAATCCGCCTGGGAGCGGCCTCCGACGAGCTTTGTCCGGATGTATCCCTGCCGATCAATGAGAAAGGTCGTAGGAATGGATGAAATGCCGCCATAATCGGCTCTCATTTTGCTATCAGCCATGACGATGGGATAGGTGATGGACGGAAGGTGAGAACACAAAAAAGCCGCAATCGTCTCAAGAGATTCTCCCAGGTCCGCCCCTATGATCAACAGGCCATCCGCCTGGTATTTTTCATGCAAAGCCACAAGATCGGGTAACTCAGCACAGCACGGTCCACACCAGATGGCCCAGAAGTTCAAAAGCACCACCTTATTGGTGAATGTAGACGAGTCATAAACAATTCCATTCAGGTCGGGGAGAACCCATACGGGTGCAGGCCTGGGAGGTGGGGGTTGAGTAAGTTGCAAGCGCAACACGATATCGCCCCTCGCTCCGCCATAGCCGTCCACCGCTATCCGGTACGTCACTCCCGCAAGGGCCTCAAACTGCACCTTGCTGGTGCCTGAGCCTCCGCTCTCGTCGTCTGAGGCCATCCGGGCTAGATTAGTGAGAGAGGTTCCCACATACACAGCCATCACTGTGTCAAAGGTGCTCCCGGCTGTGCTCATGGTCACTGGGCCGGAGAAAGGTGCCTTCCATGACCACCAAACCGAACGCCCACCGCTGTAGCCATGATGGTATGGCTCCCCAAATTCCCGGCTGGAACCTCCGTTATTCCCTGAAGTAACTAGATTCGTTCCTGTCAAAAGTGCGGCATCGGCAAAATTGTCATTCGTCGGACTCTCGTTCGAGTCATAAAAAAGGTTCCAGTAAACCGTCCCGTAATCGCCATGATACCCGTCCACCGCAATGCGATAGACCTGGCCCACTTCTGCTGTAAAGCTGACTTCGCTGGTGGATTCCATTTCGGATGCCTCGTCGTTGCTGGCCACCTCGATAAGTTTGTCAACGGAATCTCCAGTATACACCGCCAGGATCGTATCAAAAGTGCTACCACTTGTTGAAATCGTCACATAACCAGTCACGGGTGCCTGCCATGACCACCAAACAGAGGCTCCGCCGGTGGCCCCCGCATGTTTGGGTTCGCCAGGCTCGCTGGTGGCCCCCATGTTGCTATAAAGGATAGTAAGATTGGTTTCTGAAAAAAGCGGTGCGTTAATAAACAGATCGTTCAGCGGCTGGGAGAGCGCGGACAGACCGGAGCAAAACGCCAAGCCGCAGCACAGCCATAACCAAGCAAGAGGATGTCTTTTCGTACTCACAATTATCCTATGCTAGTAAGTCAAACCTCCCCTGTCCACTCTTTCTCGACCGGCGCTCTTCGCTTCCACCGACAGTTACTTGCTGTCGGGCAACCGTTCACGAAGTCTCGCTGTCGCCTGCTCCCGGTCAACACTCCCTGTGGCTATTCCCAGAACGAGTTCCTCCCATTCCGGCCCGTCGGGCCCAGGCTCAATGCCGTTGAGACGAAGAAAAACAACACAACTACCCAGCGCCGCCCTCTTGTTGCCATCAACGAAGGGATGATTTCGGCAGAGATAATACAAATACGCAGCAGCGACCTCCACCAGATCGTTATATGGTGATTTGCCTCCAAAACTCGCTTGAGGCGCTGCAACGGCAGATTCCAGCAGGGCTGTATCCCGCAAACCATCTGAACCGCCAAACCTTGCGATGGTTTCAGCGTGAATCTCTCGCACGATTTCCACGGTCAAGTGGAAGCAATTGTCGAGAGAAGCACTCATGCCAGCTTCTTCATCGTTCGAGCATAATCCTTCATCGTGGACTTGATGACTTTGGAGACTTCGTTACGGGACGGGCGAGGTCGCAGGGGGGTAAGGGTGATCGTTCCCCCCTCGTGGACCTCGACATTTAGTTGATCGCCGGCCTTGAGATGGGCCAAGTCCATGAGCGCAGCATCGAATACAATGCCATGTGAGTTGCCGACTTTACTAATGGTCTTCACCATAAGTAATACTATGTTTTACACTCGGCGTTCTGTCAACTCCGTTGCCAGGGGGAGCGCTCGATGGAGTTTAGTCCTGGATGGGGACCCTCTGCCTATTCCGCGCCCGCGAAAGCGCCGTATGCGTGAAAACGATGGGATACAGTTCCTCGGAATACCATAGTTTCGAAAAATACAGACCGATCGCTGAAGCCGGAAAATGAGTTCCATTCCGGGTGGCATCAATCAGCCACTGCACACCTTTGTCGATGGCCATCTGATCGGCGGAACGACTGGCACAGAGCGCATCAATCGCAAGAGCAGTCTCTTCAATCGTAGGCGCCACTCCGGGGACAGCTCCCCACCCCCCGTTTGAGTGCTGCGCACTTAATAACCATTGCTGCGCTTTCGACACGGCTTCCGCCGCATGAGAATCGTTGAGAACAAAGCCCGACGCTGCAGAGAGAACACGGGCGGTACCATATAGTGGGTTAGAGTGGTCAGGAGAAAATTGGCTCCCAAACCACAAAGGATGCCAGGTACCATCGGCGTGCTGCACTTTCTCCAGGTAACGCCAGGCTTTTGCTGATGCGGATTGGAGACGCTCCTGCAAGCCAGCAGGCATTTCCGTTCGCCATAGATCCCAAGCAGCCAGAGCATGCGCCGTAACATCCGGGCAACTGCAATCGAATGGCAGATTCAGCCATCCCCGGCAGAAGGTCGGTATGCCCCCATCGCGATTCTGCAGATCGAGCAGCCAATGAACGCCTGCGGTTGCCGCCATGCGTGCTTCAGGAGACTGAGGAGCGAGATGGTGCAAGGCCACCAGGGCACCTGCCGTATCGTCGGCATCTGGAACACCGCCAGCCAGATCGGTCCAAGCCCATCCGCCGGGGGCAGCATGGGTAAATGGGTGCTCACGCTGGTGTTGCTGATTCAAAAACCAGCGCACGATAGCCCCGTGATTCTTACTTTTCCATTCGGGAGATCCGTCCAGGGCTAGCGCATGAACGCTCAGGCTCGTGAGCCATGTGTTCAGATTCACGTCGATGGGCCAGCTTCCATCAGGGCGAACACTGTTGCACAGAAAGCGGGCACCAGCCCGGGCTACCAGATGCTGATCGAGTCCACTTGCTGCGAGTGACAGAGTTACAAATCCAGTGAGGGGGATGGCTTCAAGATAACCGCCAGTCTCAGGCTGCATGGAGTGCAGAACTCGCAGCACAGAAGGCTTCAATCTCTCTCGCAGCCAACGCAAAGGGGTCGCATGCCGGGAAGTGTGCTCATGACGCGCCAGACCGATGGCGATCAGTGCCGGCATCGCGTAACTGACAACTGGAAGCTGAATCCAGCGAAACACCCGGTGCGGGAGAGCCGCTAACTCGAACGGCAACTGTGGAATATGATTCCACGCATCCTCACTCTTTCCCAACCGCCCGCAAATCGCGCATAAGGTCAGAATAGGCACCGAGAAAGTGCGGTCCTTCCCATAATGCGCAAGCACGCGTCCGGCTATCTCTCCCGGGGCGAGACTTCCGAGCTCTTTAAGAATGAACGCTTCACTACGTTGCACGACTGATTCGTGCTGCCGCGCCCGGTCCGGGTGGTGGTAAAACGCCGCCCAACTCAGCAGCGTTGTGCTCAGGTTGCTGGGACTTTCCGGAGTATCTCCCCAGCCGCCATCGGCATTCTGATGCCGTGCGAGCCAACCCAATCCGTTCTCCACCAGTTGCGGCTCACTTCCGAGTTCCGATAACGCTGCCACCGCCACAGCAGTGGACAGGGCGCTGGAGGAAAGCTGCCCGATCCAATGTCCTTCCCCGCTCAATCGGGCCAGCAAGGCGCTTCGACAATTCACGAGCGCCTCGTCGCGTCCCGGATGGGCGGAACCACGCGCAGGTTGTTGCAGTGAGCTCATGGGAGCGGCTCGGGCGCGAGGTTCCCCAGGGTGAGCAATGCGTAGAAGGTGTACTCGCAATCGGGGGTGCCATCCAGCGCATGCCCGGTAAACCCACCGCTCTCATCCCAGAGACCGGTTACGAAATCGAGGCACCCATCAATCATTTCTGGAGGAACAGAATTGAAATGACGCAGCGCGTGCAAAGCTGTTGCCGTGGAGAGGAGGTCGGGCAAAGGCACGAGGGGAGCGGCGACAAATCCGCCCTGCTTCGAGCCTCGAGCCATAAGCCACTGGAGGCTGTTCTCAGGAGCCGTTTGGGTTAATTCCCAATATATACCCACAGCGGCGGCAGTGACCGGGGTAGTGGAAGCTTCCCACCTGCGCTGGTTTACGAATCCACCGCCGGACCTTTGAAGGTTATCCAAAAGTGAAATGGTCTGGTCTGGTCTGGGAAACGCCACGGCCAACGATTCGCACGCCAGCATTCCAAGGAAGGTGTCGTAAATCGAACCGCGCAGCCGCCCCAATTTCCCGTGAAACCCACCGTTTTTGCAAGCGTGAGCGCCGATCCTAAGTTTTAGGTTCTGGTGCCGTTCGGGGTGATCAGACGCGTATTCCGGCCAGGCGAGCTCGAGGCTGCGCAGCAGGCAGGTGGCATGAACGAAATCCTGTTCTCTTTCAGCCTCACGTTCGAGATACGCCTTCGTTTCAGCAGGCCAATCGAGGTTCAGCACTGAGGCACATTCCAACCCGAACACCGTGTAATACAGGTCGCTTCCAGCCCCGCGGCCACGAACCCCGCCGTCTGGATCGAACTGGCGGTAAACGAAATCCTTTATCCGGCGCTGGGCTTCGCTGTCAAGGCTCCCGGCTCCGCGACGAAGCAACTCTCGAAGGCGCCGATTTGAGCCAGTAAGGATCGAGGTATCCATGTGCCGTCACCACGAGGCCGTTAACTCGAAGCAGAGGGTCCAAGGACGCGTCCGACCAGGCGACGCAGCAGGCTCTTGAGCGGTGCGCTCTGCAAACCAGACAACGATCGAACAGCTTCGTTGCGATGATGCTCCAGGAGCTGCCTTGCCTTTTCGTCCACACGCAGGGCCATGCTGGCTTCGCGTAAAAGCTTTTGAACCGAGTCCTCATTATCTGCGGCCCCCGCCCAACTCTCCCGTAGCCGGCGCTGCAACTCGCTGTCCGCATTTTCCCAGGTCAGCGAGGTGAGGATGGAGACAGGGCTTTCAGGCGAAGGTCCGGTATCAGCACAGGAGTCGTCTTCAAGATCGTCCCGAATCTGGTATGCAACACCGAGAGCAGCGCTGAACTGCTTTAGAGATTGCTCTACCGACTCGTCCGCTCCGGCGCAGATAGCTCCCAGGCGCAAGGCAACTTCAAAAGCTGGCGCGGTTTTTTGGCGAAAGATGTCCAGCACCTGGGCCGTGGTGAACAAGGCTTTTTGACTCGCCAGATGCAATTCGGCACCTTGCCCCAGACAGAGGGTTCGGTGTCCCTCGGCGGCCACACGGAAGAGGCGGTTTTGCTGCGCGGCGGAAAGTCCGCTTTCACCCAGCAGCCGATATCCTTCTCCAATAAGGTAATCCCCCAGATTCAAGGCGATCGGCATGCCTAACCGGTGTGCGGGGGTAGGCTCCCCGTAACGAAAATCGTCACCGTCCTCAATATCATCGTGAAGGAGAGAAGCCTTGTGAAAGCATTCAGTAGCAATGGCAACCCGCCGCACTCCCAGGGGAATACTCCCCTCTGGCCTGGCGCCGGAAAGGGCCTGGTAAACACAGGCCGCCAGCAAGGGACGCCAGCGCTTCCCGTGAGTTCCGAGCCAACCCAGGCTCTCCATTTCAGTAAAGGTCCCCTCAGCGTTCAGTACCTCGCGCAGAGATTCGGGCGTAAACCAGGAATCGACCTCTGCACGCAACCCGTCGATATCCACGCGCCCGCCCCATCCCGTGCTGGCCCTCAGATGCAACGCTTCGCGAATCCAATCTTCATCAACCGCCGTGGCGTCGCACCCATCACGATAGAGCGGGATCGCGATTCCGGGGATGGCGTGCGCGGCAGCATGAGGAAATGCGCGCTCCAGCACATGCAAGCAACTGACGCCGATTACAGCGTCCACCCGGCCTTGCTCCAGCAACCGAGTCACGACTGTTGTACCCTCCGCGACCAGCGCCACATAATCCAGTGCCTCGGCCTCGGCCTGCAACCCTCCAATGCCGCACCCGCCGCATTCCTCGCAGAGCAACCCAATCTCGTCCATCGTGGCTGGGCAATGTTTCTTTTCACGAAGACAGCGCGGTAAAAGGAGAACTCGCCGGTCGAAAGGAATGGCTGCCAGCGTATCACGCCACGTTTCGTTCCCCACCATGACTGTGGTGAAATCGAGGTAGGCGTCGGAGTCTTGAACCCCACTCAGAATCTCTCGCGCGTGACTTCGCAGTTCATCCAAAGAAAGCGGAGGGACGAGCTGATGCTTCCGCACCTGCTCAGCCGCGAGAGCCCTTAATCGGTCGCGAAGGGCTCTTTCCTCCGGCACACGCTGAACAATCCGCTGGCGGCTGGGGTCCTGGCTCACAGCGGAGCTGGCTTGGAAAATCATTTCATCCATAGGCGCCAAATCCAAAAAACCAGTATTTCTTCGCCACCCGATACGCCCAGTGCTTTTCAGGTATTTCACAGCCTGGCTGGTGGTGACCGGGGCGGCAGGACATTGCTGCCAATTCGGCGTAGGCCGAGCCGCGCCCTGAAGTATCGCGGGCCTGCTGTGAACGCAGGAACTCTTGTAGCTTCTCAGGACAATCCAGCAACACACATCCGCGGGTCTGAGTCGCGGAAAACCGACGGAACTCGGCTAGAAACTCGGAGTTTTCGAGCAAAGCCTTAAGCTCAGCACTTTGATGCACATTCTCGCGGGCAAACTGCACGGGCGGGCATGGCTCAACATCCCCCATCGGATTGATGTGATGGCTGATGCCCGTGGCCGCGGGACACAGGGCGCGTCCCTCATGGTCCCAATAGGCATCCACCAGCATCAGGGGAATCTTTGGACGCAGATCGACCATGAACCGGCGTAACGCCACGACTTCCTCGGAAGAAAGGCAAAGCTCGGCGCAGGGATTAGGACCCACCGGCCGATAAATGTAATACCACAGATAATGGACCCCGCGTTTGATGAGATCGCGTGCGAACTTCTCAGAAACCAACTCGTTGAAATTCGATTTGCAGACGCTGGTCGCAACCCCCGTGAGCAGGCGCGCACGACGGCAATGTTCAAGTCCCTGGAGGCTCCTCTCGAACACCCGCGTGCCACCCCGGCGTTCATCGCTCACCTGTTCGAGTCCTTCCAGGCTGATGAGCGGGGTGATGTTTCCCAAGCGGCGCATCTCGCCAGCCAACTCGGCGGTCACGGCAGTGCCGTTGGTGAATATCTGGAAATAGCAATCGGGATGGCGGCTGATAACCTCCAACAACTGAGGATAAAGGAATGGTTCACCACCCAGGATGCCAAAGAACCGGCATTGCTCTGCCTTGGCCTGGCGAATCAGATCATCCAGTTTTTCTGGACTAAGGGAGTTTCCCGGTCGGGCTGTTGTTACCCAGCAACCCTGGCAATGGAGATTGCACTGGCTGGTGACAGAGATGAAGAGGAACGCAGGAAAAAATCGCCCCTGCTTGCGCCGCTTCTCGAACGCGCGAATACTGCGCATGCCACCAATCCCCAGGTTCCATCCGCATTTGGCCAGTAACCGGAGATCAATCTCGCTGACAAACCGGTTGAGCAGAGAAAAAGTCACGGCGCGCTCCTGGGAAATCGAGGCAATCCCGGCAGCGATGTGGCTGGCGGCTTCACCTCCGGCACAGTCGTGAGCCCCGCCTGCAACGCGTGCTTCTGTCTTTCCTGATGCGCCTGATGCAGGTCGGTGCGTAACAATTGGCGCTGCTTCACCTTCGCTTTGCGCTGAGCCAGAGCGGTATAAATATCTGAACCGAGGATCTGTTGGAGATCCGCCTGCACCCGGTCTTTCTCCCGGGATTCATCCGTGATTTCAGCCCCGGCGATGGCACCGGATTCGTACTTGGGAAACATAATTGCCACCTCTGGGCAAATCCGAGCGCAAGCGGGGCAATTGGTCTTGCACCCCTGCGGATTCTGCACTTCGACCTTCCCCTCAGCGGAAAGACCGTAAACACCGAAGAGGCAAAACCCGAGACATTGCTGGCAATTGGTGCATCGGGTGGTATCGACGACTGGAAACCACGGCTGCCAAACATCGGAGGACTGGCTGTTTGCAGGCGCGGCACTGACTTCTGCCACGGCTGGGGAAGCCACGTCGGGGAGGACGGGAACCTCGAGTGCGGAAAGAACCTCTTGAGCAGACCCAGCCCTCAGGTTCAGGACGCGTGTGGTTTCCAAGGATGCCCCGCCGAACTTGAAAAGAGCTTGAACCGCGCGCGGGTAACACGCAACGATTCGGGTAGAGTTCTGCGCGTATTGCTGAAGGCGTGGATCTTTGGCAGCAGCCATTGCGCAGAGATCCGGAACCTCAACGAAGGAGATTTTTGCGGCATTAAGACTGGCACAAATCACCTCCATTTTTGAGCGCGGTATGAGACCGGCGAACTCGCAACGGCAAATCAGAACGTTCGACTCCATGACCTTGGACTAAAGTCTGGCGAAACAGCAGACCAAAGTCGAGAACCTGAGAGAGGAAAACGAACACCCTCTCTGAAAACGACAAATCCAGATCAGGACTTTTTCCCGGCCCACTAACGATGGGAAAACTTTGGCTTCAATACAGGCACCTGCTAAACTCTGCTTTCCATGAGAACGACGCTTTACATCGGCAAGTTCCTGTCGCTTATCCAAGAAGGCCACTGGGAGTATGCGCACCGGGTTCGAGCCACGGGAGCTGCCATCATCCTGGCGGTTACGGATGAGAACAAACTCCTGCTGGTAGAGCAGTACCGTATCCCGGTGCACGCGCGAACTCTGGAGCTGCCTGCGGGCCTCACGGGGGACGAAGAATCGCCGGACTCGGAATCAAACGCCGCCGCCGCTAAGCGCGAGTTGCTCGAGGAAACGGGCTATTTGGCCGAAACAATTGAAGCTCTTACAACCGGGCCGGCCTCCAGCGGGCTGGGATCGGAAGTCGTCACCTTGTTCCGAGCGACAAACCTGAAACGCACGGGCCAGGGCGGCGGAGTTGCCCATGAGGAGATCGTGGTGCATGAAGTGGCGTTGTCTGAAGTTCACGAATGGCTGGAAGCCAAGGCGAGAGAGAACGTCCTGATCGATCCCAAGATTTACGCAGGACTCTATTTCCTTGGCCGGGAAAAGGTGGGGCACACCCAATTGCCTCTCAAAACATAAATTGTTTTGGCGCGTGCTCTGCCGTTCTGCTATTTAACTCGGCTGGATGATTGATGCCAAAGCCAGGGATGCGTTCCGCGTGTTACACACGGCTGATTGGCATTTGGGAAAGCTCCTGGGAGAGCATTCCCGCGAAACCGAGCACACACAGTTTCTCCAACAGCTTCTTGCGAATATCCATGACCACGACGTGGATGCTTTGATTATCGCCGGTGACGTTTTCGACTCCGCCAATCCGCCCCAATCCGCTCTTGCCCAGTATTACGATTTTCTATCGAAGCTCTATCGGGAGACGGATTGTTGCGTGGTCGTCATTGGGGGTAACCATGATTCGCCGGGCAACCTCGAAGCACCGCGGCAATTGCTCCGCTCCTTGCGCACGTACGTGGTCGGCGCCAAGCCTGCCGAATCCGCGAACATGGTCATCCCCCTGCCCTCCCCGGAGGCTCCCCGGCTCTTAGTTGCAGCGCTGCCGTTCTTGCGAGATCGCGATCTGCGTGTCGGCCAGTCCGGCCAGAACGCGGCTGATATACAAAAGGATTTGGTTAAGGGCATTCGCCAATGCTACGTGGAGGCCGCCGCTACTGCCCGAGCCACTAGCAAGGCTCCCATGCCGATCCTGGCCACGGGCCATTTGACCGTCACCGGCTGCACAACCTCGGATAGCGAGCGTGATGTTCACATCGGCGGCCTGGGTGCGGTGACTGCCGACGTGTTTCCTTCCGATTTCGCGTATGTCGCTTTAGGGCATCTCCATCGTCCTCAGAAAGCCGGGGTTGACCACGTTCGTTACTCGGGCTCGCCGATTGCTTTGAGCTTCAGTGAATCGAAGGACTCAAAGGAACTGCGATTACTCGATTTCGATGCCCGAGGTCTGGCGCTGCAACAGAGCTTGCCGGTTCCGGCTTTTCGGCAGCTCGTCCAAATCACGACACGACCTGATACGTTTTCGGCTGATCTGGCCCGCTTTATCCCAAAGGCAGGTCCTCTAAAAACGTGGGTGGAGATCATCGTGGAGGACCCTGTACCGGGTGAAAATCTCTATGATCTGGCCCAGAAACAGGCGGTTGGCCGCGATTTCGAAGTAATCCGGGTCGTCTCAAAACGCACGAAAGCACTCACGGGAGCGAGCTTGGGGGAGACGGACCCTGCCGGGGACTTGGATCAGGCCCTCTCAGACCCTCGGAAGGTATTCGAGATGAGATTGGAGCGCGAGCCGGGTTTGCTGGACGCGGATAAAGAGGCCCTCAGGCTCGCATTCACTGAGTTGTGCGAAATTCAGGCCCACAAAGTGGCTGACCTGGGCGGCGCAAAGATGGGAGGACGCTCGTGAAGATCCTCTCGATCAAGCTCAAGAATCTCAACTCGCTCAAAGGCGAGCACGTCTTGGATTTTCAGAAGGACCCACTGGCAGGGGCCGGCTTGTTCTGCATCACCGGACCAACGGGTGCGGGGAAATCCACGCTCCTGGACGCCCTGACGCTGGCGCTGTATGGGAAGGCCGCCCGCTACGATAAGCTCAGCAATCCTGAGGACATGATGAGCCGGCACTGTGGAGAATGCCGGGCCGAGGTGGAATTCGAGGTGGAGGAAGGCCAATTCCGAGCTGAGTGGCTCTTGCGCCGCGCCAAAAATAAAACCGATGGCCGGATGCAGCCCGCCAAACGGTTTCTGTATGATGCCAACAACCAGGTACTCACTCAAACCATCCACGACACCGATGCTCGGATCGAGCAACTGACAGGACTGGATTACTCCCGGTTCCTGCGATCGGTCATGCTGGCGCAGGGTGATTTCGCCCGATTCCTCAAAGCAAATGCGGATGAGCGGGCGGCACTGCTGGAGAGCTTGACTGGCACGAACATCTATTCCGACCTAAGCACCGTTGCCCACGAGGAACTCACTCGGCGCGGCAGCGAGTTGGAAACGAAACGTGTCAAACTGGGCAGTCTGGTGTTGTTGACATCGGAGGCGCGAGCACAACGCGATGCGGACCTGCTGGAGTTTAAATCGAAGCAATCGGAGGTGGCAAAAGCTATTGAGCTGCTTGATCAACGGCTTCAGAAAGCAACACAGCTAGGTGACCTCCGGATTCGAGAGATCACGCTTCAAAACCAAAGGGCCGCCCAGGATCACACAAAGGGCCTCTTAGCACCCGATCTCGAAAGGCTCCAGCGGCACCGTGAAACGGAACCGTGGTCACAAGACCTGACTCGCCTCTCAACGCTGCACGAAGCGGGGCTTCGCGCCAAACAGGAGGTGGAGCGCTCAGATGATGAGCTCACAAAAGCACGCCAGGAATGGCTTATTGGCCTGGAAGCGTTGTGCGGATTAGCCAGTGAATCAGCCGATCAGCTCCGCGCCGCGCTGGGCATTGCACGGAAGAAGTCGGAGGATCTGGCCGGTGCGCTTCAAGAAGCAGACCAATGGCTCCAACTCCATTCAGCAGATGCCGCCCTGGATACAAAGCTTCCCGAGTTGCTGGTGCAGCTTGAGCAGCTAACCAACTCGCGGCATGATTGCACCAGGCAGGACAATCTGCTCGGTCAGTTAACAGCTCAAACCAAGGACCAGCAAAACCTTTTAGCCCATGCCCGCTCCGTGTTCGAGACCGCGCAATCCGCACGGGCGACAGCGGAAGTCCGCCGTCAGGAGAGCAATGTGATGCTGAACCAACTGCTGCGGGATCGGCTTGAATCCGATCTGCAGCAGTCCGCGGAAGCAATGCGAGAACGCGTTGCGTGTCTCCAGCGGCTCATCGAAATCCAGACCGACCTGGAGAGAAGGCATGCACTGGTTGCCGATCGCAGCCGCAAGCTGGCTGCCATGGCCAAAGCGCTGCCTGTGGCGAGAAACGAATTTCAAGCTGCTGAGCAGGCGCTCAGCGCAGCTCGCAATGAGGTAGCTCTGCGCCGAGATCACCTTAACAAGTCCCAGCTTGTTGCCAGTTTCGAGGAGCATCGCAGCCGCCTAAAGCCCGGAGAGTCGTGCCCGCTCTGCGGTGCCCTGGAGCACCCGCTGATGGAGGGACACGCGGCTGCTCCGGCGTTGGACGAGCTGACAGATGCTTTGAAAAAGTCGGAGCTAGCCTGCAACACAGCGGAACAAGCTCGTCATAAGGCCAGCACGCAACTGAACAAACTGGAGGCTAACCACTCCACCGCACGTGAAAATCTAGAGCTTCTCCAGAAAGACGTTGAAGGCATTACGGAACGTATTAGAGGGCTAGCCGCCCAACTCCAATTGACGGAAGTATCCCTGCCGTCACTAAACTCAGAGCTAGCCACCTCGCAAGATAAAGCCTCCGTTTTGCGCCGGGAATTAGACGAGATCGCGAAGGTGCGTGAACAATTAACTGCATGCGAAAAGGCGGTCGCCCGTGCGGAGGCAGATGCCCAGGCGGCCCGGCTGCAAACTGAACTTTTCGAGAAGCAAATCGCCGGGCTAATGGAAAATAGCCGCGTAGCTGCTGAAAGAGTGCAGCAATGCAATGCGCACCTTCTCAAGATCCAGGACCAGCTCCAGGCAGAGCTCCAGCCTTATTTGATCTCGCTTCCTGAATCGGGCGCTGAGCAGGTCTTGAGCAAGAGCTTATCGACGCGGAAGACCACCTATCGTGAGCGCTTGGCCGCCCGGGAGAGAGCCCTCGCCGGAGTCACTCAAAGCAAAGCCGAGCTGACCGAGTTGGAGGTCCAGCTCCAGAGGGTCACTGAAAAAGCGATTCTGGTGGGAGGGCAACACAAGCTGCGCTTGCAGAATTCAGAGCCTTCTCCACGGGAAGCGGCCCGGCTTAAAACTGTCTGGAAGACCTTGGACATCGGCGAAGCTCAATGCACTGCTGGGGAGAAGCGTTTTCACGAAAAGCAATTCGCCGCGGACATGCGCCTGAAGCAACTGCGTGATTCGGAAGCGCAAATCCAAACGCTAACACAGGAACTAGAGCAGAAGCTGCGATCCACTACCTTCAAGTCTCTCGCAGGTCTGAGCGCCGCGCGCCTTACCGAAACCGAAGTGCGGCGTATCCAGGTGGAAGCTGACAAATTGCAGTCTGAATCGGACCGGCTAAAGGGTGCGCTAGAGCAGGTCCAGCGTGACCTTGCGCTGCTGCGCGAGAATGGCGAGGAAGAGGCGGAGAAGATCCCCGAATTGAGAACGGAGATTGAGGCTCGCCGTGCAACACAGCAGGAACTGGCCGAGAGAATCGGCGCTCTGGAACACGAACTGAGCATCGATGCTGGGAATCGCAAGCTTCACGCGGAACAAGCATCTGCCATCTCTGTGGAGGAAGAGAGACTGATCGTGTGGACCCGCTTGCACGGGCTCATCGGAGCATCGGATGGCCGAAAGTTCCGCCGGTTCGCCCAGGGCTTGAGTCTCGATGTCCTGGTGTACCATGCCAACCAACACCTGAAGAGATTGACGGATCGTTATGGACTCCGCCGGTGCAATGATGAGGAGCTCGATCTTGAGATCGAGGATTTCTATCAAGCTGGCGCACGGCGCCCGACCGCCAGCCTGTCTGGTGGAGAGAGTTTTCTAGCCAGCCTGGCCCTGGCTCTTGGACTCGCGGATTTGGCAGGACGCAACACGCGCATCGATTCACTTTTCATCGACGAAGGCTTTGGCTCCCTGGATACCGATTCGCTCGATGTTGCCATTTCCGCGCTGGAAACCTTGCGTCAGAACAGCAAGATGATTGGCGTAATCTCCCATGTACCTTTGTTGAATGAACGGATCTCCACCCGGATCGTTGTCGAACGGCTGGCTGGAGGTTCGTCCACCCTCAGTGTTGCCCGGATGTAGCGCGAAACCGTATTTAGCGCTAGAGTGGTCCATGTTCATTACGGGCTTAGGGACCGCCACACCCTCCACGCGCTATACACAGGCCGAGTGTTGGCAAGCACTTCAGGAAAGCGAACGCTTCTTATCACTCGCGCCGCGCTCACGAGCGATACTGCGTAAAGTCCTGGGCAATCCCAGTGTGACCACCCGGTTCCTGGCGCTCGCACCCCTGAGTGAGGCGTTTCGGATCGATCCGGATACGCTCCATGCGCGGTTTCTTGAACATGCACCCGAACTGGCAGCCCGAGCTGGCCGCAACGCCCTTGATGACGCAGGACTTGATTCGAGCCAGGTGGATGCCGTGTTAATCAGCACATGCACTGGGTATCTATGCCCGGGGCTCACCAGTTACGTCGCCGAACGGCTTGGGTTATCACCTCAGGTCTTCGCGTTGGACCTGGTTGGCCAAGGTTGCGGCGCCGCGCTGCCGAACCTGCGAACTGCCGATTCCTTAATCGCTTCGGGACAGGCAAAAAACGTTCTGAGCATTTGCGTCGAGGTGTGCAGTGCCGCGTTCTACATGGACGACGACCCCGGAGTGCTGATCAGCGCCTGCCTCTTCGGGGATGGAGCCGGGGCTGCCGTGCTTTCCGGCGAGAATCGTCCGTTAGGAAGTTCTGGGCGAAAAGTGGCGTTGGAACGCTCGGAAACCCTGCTTGTTCCGGCGGAGCGGGATACCCTGCGTTTTGAGACTTGCCACGGGATGTTAAGGAATATTCTCTCGCCGACCGTACCGGCCTTGGCCGGACAACACGTGGCCCAGCTTTTTCACCAAACGATCGCCCGCGCAGGATTAACAATCCAGGACATCTCCGGCTGGGTATTCCACCCCGGTGGACGGGACGTGCTCAACAAGCTACAAGCTTCGTTGGGATTAGCGGAAAACGATGTTCGCTGGAGCAGTGCTGTGTTGCGAGATTACGGCAATCTCAGCAGCGCTTCGGTGTTCTTTGTCCTTCGGCATGCGTTAGACGAAGCACCGCCTAGCGGTTATTGGTGGATGTCGTCATTTGGCGCGGGATTCAGTTGCCATGGAGCCTTATTAAGAATCGAGTGACCGATGATGCAGCGCGCACTGGCCGAAGAGTGGCTTGATCACTTGCAGGCGGAACGGCCAGAAGCCATCCGCTCTCGCGAAGATCTATGGCGCTTGAATGGCATCATGAGACATCCGCAGTGGCTCGCGAAAGTGCTCAGGCAGGCCTGGCAGCAGCCACCCGCGATCCTGGCAGAACTCGGTGCTGGAGACGGGCGGCTCATGCTCGATGTAGCCCGGCGCCTGGGTCCGCGCTGGAGAGGCACCAAGGTCATACTGGTCGATCAACAACCTGTTGTTTCCCGCGAAACGCTGGAGCAGTTCAACGCCCTGGGCTGGAGTCCCGAGATCGTGCAAGCAGATGTGGTGGACTGGTTCGTATCTGGCAATGCCTGGGGTGTTCAGGTCGTTACCGCCAACCTGTTCCTGCATCATTTCGATGCTGCGCAATTGAGAGTTTTGATGGCGCACGCTGCCGAAGATACGCGGTTGTTCGTCTCAATAGAGCCACGGCGCTCATGGTTGGCGCTGGCCGCCAGCCACTTTGTCGGCGTGCTTGGGTGCAACAGTGTTACCCGGCATGATGCGGTAATCAGTGTCCGAGCCGGATTCACAGACCCGGAACTTTCTCAGCTCTGGACAGCGCACGGCTGGGAACTTAATGAGAGGGTCGCCGGATTGTTCAGCCATCTCTTTGTAGCCAGGTGGAACGATGACGCCTAGGCCAATAACGATCATTGGAGGCGGACTGGCAGGCCTCACCCTGGGGATCGCGTTGCGGCAGCGGCAGATTCCAGTACAACTCTATGAGGCGGGAAAGTATCCGCGCCACCGCGTTTGCGGAGAGTTCATCAACGGCAGAGGCCAGGAAGTTCTCCATCAACTAGGGCTCAAACGGCTGCTGGTGTCCGCCCAGGCGGTGCCAGCCACAACGGCGGCATTCTTCTGCGGCCAGGCGCGATCACCCTGCCGGCATCTGCCGTCTCCAGCGATTTGCATCTCTCGTTATCAACTGGATAGTCTGCTCGCTCGGGAATTTCAACGGCTGGGCGGTACACTGTTCGAAGCTCGCCGCTTTGCCAGTGATTTGGGCGCTGATGGTGTGGTGCGGGCAACCGGGCGACGCCTCAAACCCAACCCGGATGAATCACGCTGGTTCGGCTTGAAGGTTCATGCCGCTGGTTTAAGCCTGGAGGCTGATCTGGAAATGCACCTGATCCCAGACGGCTACGTTGGCATATGCCGTCTGGGCCGCAACGAGGCCAACGTTTGTGGGTTGTTTCGGAAACCGCCCTCAGGAGGACCCGCCAAGAAGTGGCAGGACATGCTGCGCGGCCCCGAGAACGGAGTGCTAAGCAACCGCCTCGCCTCTGCCGAACTACTGGAAGACACCTTCTGTGCCGTGGCTGGCATGGACTTGCGACCGGACACGGATGATGCCAGTTCAGAGGTGAGGATTGGTGATGCTTTTTCCATGATCCCGCCGGTAACTGGCAACGGCATGTCTATCGCGTTTGAATCTGCGAGCGTGGCTGTTGAACCATTGGCCGCCTACAGCATGGGCAGCTTGAAGTGGGAGGATGCACGCACACGCATTACCAAGGCATGCCACCAGGCGTTTGACGCCCGCCTGGCATGGGCACACCGGCTGCAAACGGCCATTATGCGCGCCCCAGAGTACCCGACCCTCTCGGGTCTGGCGTTGCGCTCCGAACGCATGTGGCGGTTCTTCTATGCCAGGACGCGCTAAAAGGAAAAGCTGGTTCCTACCGGGCAAGGCACGCACCGATTTTCAAAAACGTTCCATAAGCGCGCTGTCACCCAACCGCCTGTGCAATGTGCAGGGGTAATCCTCTGCACTTGGAGCTCGCGTAGCGCTTGAATGGTGCGGGCCAATCTCTCCGAACCGGCACTCTGTAAATGAAAACCACCGATTACCGAATGGATCGGCCGGTTATTTGCCAGCTTTTGAACGTGCAGCAACGTATTGATCACTCCGGGGTGCCCGCATCCGAGCAGCACCGCCAGACCCTGGCGCGTGTCCAGGTATAGTGATTGCTCGTCGGTTAATGGATCGGGTTGCGTGCATTCTGGATCGAGAAAGAAACGCCCGCCGGCATCCTCAAAATCGGTCACTCGTGGGATGGTGCCGCTGAGGAAAAGTCCCGGCCGAACTTCGCAGGCCTCGGTTGTGTGCCGCACGCGGGGGCCAGCCTTTGCTAAGACTTCTATAGCAGCAAGAGGCATTCCGATTGAGCGGCTGGTCTTGTCTGCCTGGCGGCTGTACTTGGGCGCCAGCGCCTCGGGATGCAGATAGACCTCAGCTTCCGGCGCCGTGCTCAAGACCGATTCCAACCCGCCAGTATGATCGTAGTGCCCGTGGCTGAGCACCACAGCATCCAGGTCTGAAAGGTCCAGTCCCATCTGGCACGCGTTCTGTATCACTAGGCCGGTCTGTCCGGTGTCGAACAGGACCTTGCGTCCACCCATGCGTATGAGGAAGGAAAGGCCGTGCTCCGCGCGCAAGCCTTGGATGTTTACCGTATTCTCAACAAGCGTGGTAATTACTGTTCCACTAGCCATGAGTGACTCTGGTCTGATTACACAAGGAAACACAACCGGAAAACAGAAGAAGGCTTGGCCGTGCGACTCTTGCGCGGTGTCTTTAGTGATAGCGCTCTCTCGCCGCAGAGCGCCTTCTTCAAACCTTTTCGAGGCTTATGGGGTGTTTGGAGACGGCGGCCTCAAGCGAAGCCGACCCTACCAATCTGAAGGCATTACGTGGTTTTGAAAAATACTGCCGTCTGGCGTGAGGCCATTTCCCCGCAACCGGCCGGACGACTGGTGATGGCCGGTGCATTTTTGTACTGTTGGTAGTACAAAGTCCTACAAAATATATCCCTGTATTTTCGGGTCTGCCTCCCAAGGGGCAGACCCGAAAATACAGGGTTGACATAAAAAGAGGCGCGAGGCTACCAACATTTCGGATTTCGGTTCGCTCCGCATGCCTGCGATCGCGAGGCGGCATTTGTGAGGAAGGCGAAAGGCGCCTTTTGAAAGTGACAAATTCAAGTCACGACGTACTTGTGACTCAATGTTCCGTGGCATGCAGACGGCGGCCTCAAGCGAAGCCGACCCTACCTTCGTCCTGGCCGTTCCCTCCTTGCAGGGATTGAGAAACGCCTTAAGGTTTGATGCCAGTATGTGCGTGAGACCCGACTTGTTGCTAACCTTTAAAGTAGCTCACGCTTTGACGAACTGAAATATGCCAAGATACGTGGCTTTTTTGCGCGGTGTGAGCCCCCTCAATCTGAAGATGTCGGATCTTAAGCGGTGCGTCGAAACCGCCGGGTTTACCGGCGTAAAAACCATCATCTCCAGCGGGAACGTGGCTTTTGACACACCCGGCAGGTCGGTGACGACAATTGAGCATCGAATCGAAACAGCTCTAAAGACAGAACTCGGGAAGAGCTTCTTGACCATTGTTCGGAGCAGCAAGGACTTGAACGATTTGATCGAGAGTGATCCCTATTCCGCCTTCGAGCTGCCGAAGGAGGCTAAACGCGTGGTCACTTTTGCGCGCAAACTGCCCGATACTGGTCTGCTGCCAATCACGAAAGACGGCGCCCATTTCTTGAAAGCTACGAACCGTGAGCTTTTCAGCGCCTATGTCCCTAATCCGCGTGGTGCGGTGTTCATGCAGATTATCGAGACGATGTTTGGAAAAGAAGTCACGACTCGCACCTGGGAAACCGTCAGGAAATGCGCCAAAGCCTGACGCGATAACCAAACGAAGGATCGGCCTCAACGCCGGGCCGGGGCCGGAGCTGGCAAAGGCAGAACGTCCCCAGAAACGTTTTGGGTGGGCTGATACATGCCCGGTTTTATATCCGAGAGGGGATTGGACGCCCGGTTCTTTTGCCAGACAGAGACGCCCCAAACGACCAATGCAATTCCCGCAATGGCTCCCAACCCGATGCCTGCCTTGCGCCAGCTTAGTTGGGAGAGCACGAGCATGACGAAATCCAGGGCGCCGCGCGACTGGTCGGTGAGCGGTGGTGGCTCGGCAAAATTGCGCGTCTGGCCCAGTTCCTCATCGAGGGTAGCCATGACCTGGGGAACCTCCATTTTTAGGAGGGTAGCATAGGTGCGCACAAACCCCCGAATGTACACCGGCGCGGAGAACACATCGTAATTGCCCTCTTCAAGAGCCCTTACGTGGTCGGTGCGCATTTTGAGGGTGTCCGCGATCTGCTCAACCGTAAGGTTCCTGGCCTCACGGGCAGTGCGCAACTGTTCGGCAACGGTGGCCATGCCGCATCTTGTAACTTCTTTTCCTCCCATTTGGCAACCTTTTCCGTGTTTTGAATCACTTTGGGTACATCTGCCTCAGGCGTTTATGGCAGTTTTCAAGGCGCTCAGTGCATCCCCAAACTAAAATGTTAGCATGAATTTAAGTCCTCTAAAAACATGCCGATAGAGTTGCGATCCCGGGCCAGGGAGAGGTTTGTGGGCGCCGCAAAGCGAATTCCACCATTCCGAATCGGGGACAAGATCGCAAAGGGAACATGAGAGTGGAGCACATCAGGGAAAGGCAGGCAGGACGTGCCTGCCATCATCGGACAGTTCTTGGGGCTTTGGCTTCTGATTCCCACCACTGGAAACTTTTATCAAATGAGAAAACTCAAATTAACAACGAAACTTGCCTTTGGATTTGGAAGCGTAATTTTGGTCGTTCTGGTCCTCGGCGGCCTGGGCTACTACAGCGCACGGAAGAATGCCGAATCCATCAGTTCCATAGGGTCGGAAGAATTACCGGCGGTTGAATGCTTGCTTCGGATCAAGGAGGCGCTCTCAGGGATTCGTGAGGCCCAGGGAAACCTTGCCAACCTGGATCTCAGTGGGAGTGCACGAATTGCCCAGCACAAGCTCGTCGAGAGCAAGCGAACTGAGTACGGGGCAGCTTTAAAAACCTTTGAAGGACTCCCAAAGGATGAACGGGAGAAGGAATTAATGCAGGAGTTCGCTAAGCAGCTCCAAACCGGCAGGCAGAACAACGATGCGTTCTTCCGGATGGTCAAAGAGCTTGAGGATCTCAAACTCGGCAATCCTCTTGAGGTAGAGCGCAGTCTCGCAAAGTTCCGCGGCGACCACTATCGGCTCTGCCAGTTGGTCCTGGGCATGTGCATGGACAAGCAGACCTTTGAAGGGGGAGAGGATCACCTGACCTGCGGTTTCGGTAAATGGAAAGCAAGTCATACCATCCAAAACGGCCCCATTCTTAAGGAACTCGAATCCATCAACTCCTCACACGGGCGATTTCATTCCTCCATCGCCAAGCTCAAGAAACATTGCCAGGACGGAGAATACGATCAGGCAACCGCACTGTATAAGACGGAGATGGCACCCTCTGCCGAGGCTACCCTCGCGGCTTTTGACCGCATGCTGGCGATTACCACCCAGGCACGGTTGCTGAGCAGCAACGCCAATCATCAGTACTTTTCCGTCTGCGCAGATTCTTCCGCAAAGCTTGCCGATTCTGTAGAAGCGCTGGTGAAACATAGTTCATCGATGGCTTTCGCCAGGACGGGTGAATCGCTCACGCAAGGTACTCGGTTCAAAATGTTGTCTTTAGTTGGCGGCGTGGTTGGGGTGACGGTGGGTGCCCTGCTCGGTTTTTTCATCAGCCGTTCCATTGCCCGCCCGATCAAAGCGGTAGCCGAAGGATTGAGAGCCAGCGCGGAACAGACAGCCAGCGCGGCCAGTCAGATCTCCGCTGCCAGCCAATCCCTGGCCGAAGGTTCCAGTGAACAGGCCGCCTCTCTGGAAGAAACCGGGGCATCCCTGGAAGAAATGGCCGGGATGAGCCGAAGCATGTCGGAACGCACCGCTGAGATCGACAAGGTAATGCGCGAGGAAGCAGCGGTGAACTTCCAGTCTCTCAAGCAGCAGATGCAGAAACTCGAAACCGCTGTGCACGCTAACATCCAGGCCAGCGAGCAAGCCTCCAAAATCATCAAGACGATTGATGAAATTGCTTTTCAAACGAACATCCTCGCATTGAACGCCGCTGTGGAAGCAGCCCGGGCGGGTGAGGCCGGAATGGGCTTTGCCGTCGTGGCCGATGAGGTACGAAACCTGGCCCAACGCAGTGTCCAAGCCGCGAAAGAGACTCAGTCAACAATCGAAAATTCCTCCGCGCGAGCCCGGGAGACGATTCAATGTTACCAGCAGATCACAGGACTTTTGGAAGGCAACGAGAAGACCTCACAACAAATCACGAAGCTGGCAGGAGAGATCGCGACCGCCGCTCGGGAGCAGAGCAACGGAATCAGCCAGATCAACACAGCAGTGTCCCAGATGGACAAGGTGACTCAGGAGAATGCGGCGAACGCGGAAGAAACCGCCAGCGCGGCAGAAGAGCTCAACGCTCAAACAGGCAACCTGCAGGAAGCTGTGGCTGATCTGATGAGCATCGTGGGAGGAACGGAATCTCCAAAGCACGAAAACGCATCAACACCGTCCCAGACCAGGATGCCCCGACAAGCTCCAGCCCCCAGGCTGATTCTGGATGTTGCACCTCGTAGCAAGAGTGCGGACAAAGAGCTGCTTTTCAGTTAATCAGCAAGAAATCCCGGACCGCTCACGCGGTTTTAAGCCAGCAGCGCAGGACCTCGGCCACGCTCCAGGCCTGCGCAATACAACCTCGCGGAGTAAACGGGGCCTCGGCGTCAAAGACCTCGTTGATGCTGCCGACACAGCCCTCGCTAAGATGCTGAATGAAACCGTGCAGCAACTGCCTGGCGCCCGCCTTGTCGTCAGGGTAAACCTTCAACCAGGCGTCAATGTAGGGCCCGATCAGCCATGCCCAGACTGTACCCTGATGATACGCAGCGTCGCGTGCACGCAGATCGCCAAAATACTTCGATTTGTAGTCGGGATGTTCGCGGCTTAGGGTGCGCAGCCCCAAGGGCGTGAGCAATCGTTCTTTCACCTGGGTGAGAACGGGCTGCCATCGTGCTTGCTCCAGCACAGGGTGCTTCAGCGAAAAGGCCAGCAACTGGTTCGGACGGCACGCCGCGTCATCACCGTTCTCCCCGTCCACAACATCGAAGAGCCAGCCGCCAGCCCCATACCAGAATCGGCGGTTAAAGGAACTGCGGGCGCGATTAGCCCATTCCTCGTACCGCGCGGCCTCAGCTTCGCGTCCGAAACGCTTCAGCCATGCAGTCAGCAACTGCAGGGCGTTGTACCAAAGTCCGTTGATCTCCACGGCTTTTCCCCGACGCGGGGTGACGACCCAGTCTCCAACTTTCGCATCCATCCACGTGAGTTGGTAGCCGGGTGCTCCTTGCCGAAGCAAACCGTCCGCGGGATCAACACCGATTCCGAAACGTGTTCCACGCAAGTGACAATCGATCACTCCCACGAGCTTGGGCAATAAGCCTTCGATGGTGCCCGCATCTCCTGACACCGTTTCATACCGATCCAGCGCGTGGAAGAACCACAGGGTGGCGTCGGCCGTATGGTACAAACCCTC
Source organism: uncultured Verrucomicrobiota bacterium (assembly GCA_942493075.1). Lineage (GTDB taxonomy): Bacteria > Verrucomicrobiota > Verrucomicrobiia > Limisphaerales > UBA8199 > JBBQYD01. The sequence continues at coordinate 4,627,435 of OW818681.1, forward strand.
GTGCCGGCCCTCGGGGAACAGGTTGGGCAGCAATCCATCGCGCAAATAATGGCCAAAAGTGCGAAGTATCCAACCTGCCTCCGCCAACCGGTTGGTGGCCAGGGTAAGACCTTCCAGGCTGATCATGGTGTCCCGTCCCCAGTCTGTGAACCAGTGGTAACCCGCAATCACACTTCGAATCTCATCACCAGCCGCAGCCGCCCGCGCCGCGTCTTGAACCCTCCCTGCCGGCTTAATCAGGAACTGATCCGCCGCCAGCACCAGTTCCGCGGCAGGAGGCTCCTGCAACTCCTTCGGAGCCTCTCGCAACAACCGCCGCCTGCGATCGTGATGAAACTGCGCCACCTCACGAGGATCAAGTGAGAGGATGACATGCCACGGTTCGGTAGATGCCACCAGCGTGGCGGTTTTGCCCGCACACAACTCGACTTGGAACACACCCGGGCTCCAGAGCTTCCCGCGGGAGGTGTAGCCGCGCTCGGCTTCAGATCGGTAGATGATTTCGCGCCGCTCGTCGCCGGTATAATTGAACGAGGGCGAATCGCCGTGGAGGTACATCTTGAGTGCGGGCAAATCGCCCGGAACACTGATCTCATACATGCCGCCCATCACGCTGAGTCTATAGGCACTATGCTCATGCTCATCCACGGATTGCTCATGAGCTCGAAAATGCAGCGAGGGACGCAATTCCAGAATCACAGGAGCCGAACCGGCCAGCAGGCGGAATCCAACATGGGTGGTGTTCTGCCCCTGGGACATGACCACGTGCTTCTCCAGACGGATGTCCTCCACGACGTAAGTCCAAACTGGAAGGCCATTCTCCAGTCGAAACTCAACCAGGTGTGAATCCAGGTTCGAAGAATCCTCCTCCGTCTCGTCCTCGCCGCTCAGATGCGCCATTCTGCCAGAAGATAAATGCAACCTCACCTGAAGGTGATTGAGCATGACGTAACGACCGAAGGGAGCGGGGAGGGCTGCAACCAGCAAGCCGTGGTAACGCCAGGTGACACGGCCCGAGATGGTCCCGGAGGCGTATCCTCCCAGGCCATTCGTCACGAGCCACTGGCGATCCAGCACACGCCTCACCTCCTCGGCAGACAGTCCACCGAGCTCGATCCTGCGAGTAACGACCGTGGTATCCATCTTACAAGGGCTGAACCTCCCGGATTGGCCTCAGCACCAGCGTAGCGCGCCCTGGCAGAAACCATACATTATCGACCCATTGCGGCGTGCCACCACCTCCATACTCTGGCGACTCGCTGCTCCAACGGATCGCCCACCGGTGCTCCTCGGGGGCTGCCAGCAAAGGCTCGGGAACAATCGCCAGTTCAAGATCCACGCCCAGGTTGATGAGTAGCAGACGGTCGTCCTCGCATCGATCGGCGAAAAACCGGAGAACCCAGGCCTGGGACCCAAGAACCGCGCCATCCACCCCGCCTCGACGGGGCCGATTAAATGCTGGCTCCTCGCGACGGATCTTTAGCAAGTCCCGGTGAAGTGCCAGGAACTCGCGGCTCTGAGCACAGTCCTGCCAGTTGAGCTTGGAGCCCTCGAACGTTTCCGGCGCCCCAGGGTGCAGCACATAAGGATCACAATCAGCCCCGGCCGAACTCCTGAATTGCGTTAGGTACTCACGTCTGCCTTTGGCCACCAACCGGGAGAGCTCTGCATTATGATCGGCAAAGAAGTTGAAGCGGTTTGACGCGCCCAATTCCTGTCCCTGGAATAACATGGGGGTGCCCGGCCCGAGCAACAGCAGTGCGGTCAAGGCACGCAACGTGCCCGGGTGGGAAAGCCGGTGGAGATGCTCGCCACGCAAGGAGTTGGCTACCTGATCATGATTCTCCAGATAGGTCACGTAATGATCGGGCCCCAGGTCGAGAGAGGCGGTTCCACGGCACTTCTTTTGCCACTTGTACCATTGCCCTTGATACAAATAGCCATGCTTGATTGCGGAGATAAACTCCTGCGGCGTGCCGCCGTAATCCTCATAGTAGGCCTCTTTGCGCCCGGTGAGTGCCGTGCGCGCAACGTGATGAAAGTCGTCATTCCAAAGCGCATCAAAGTCATAGCCACCGCTCTCGTAAGGCCGGACCAACCGGCTGGCTTGCAACTCGTTCTCGGCCACAAGAAAGATGGACCGCTGTTCAGCCGCCTCTCGTGCCAGCCGCGTCATCACCGCTAGAATGTGATTAGGTGAGGCGTCGAAGATCTGCTGGGTAGCGTCGAACCGCAGTCCGTCTAAGTGGTACTCATCAATCCAATAGGCGGCGTTCGAAGCGAAGAACTCACGAACAGGCCCGGAATCCTCCCCATCAAAATTGAGCGCCTCCCCCCACTCATTCTTGTACCGGTCAGTAAAGTAGCCGGAAGAGAATTCTTTGAGGAAATTGCCATCCGGCCCGATGTGGTTATAGACGACATCGAGAATCACTCCCAAACCCAACTCATGGGCTCGGTTGATGAACCGACGCATATCGCCAGGCTGGCCGTACAGCCGTGTCGGCGCGTATAAGTCCACACCGTCATACCCCCAACCAAACTTCCCCGGCCAATCCGCAACGGGCATAACCTCCAGCACGGTGACACCTAATTCCTTGAGAAACTCCAGGCGCGTGGCTGCCGCATCCCAGGTCCCTTCGGGTGTAAACGTGCCGATGTGCATCTCGTAAACGACCTGGCCCTGGCGCGTCACTCCCTGCCAGTTCTTATCGCTCCACACGAAGGCGTGCGGATCGACAACCTGGGAAGGGCCGTGAGGGCCCTCAGGCTGAAAGCGAGAGGCGGGATCGGGGAAAGACCCATGCCCCAGATCATACTTATAAACCATTCCAGCCGTCGCCTTGGGGACCAGGGCCTGGTGATATCCGTGGTCGTCGCGGCTCAACTCGATCCGCTCTGCCTTCGCCCAGTCACCCGCGCCGGTTAAAAGCAGGAGTGAGACTGATTTGAATCGTGGCGCCCAAACTCGGAAATGAACGCCGCCGCCGGGAGCCATCTCTGCGCCAGCAGGATATTTGCGTACGAAGTGAGAAGGGGGCGGTTTGCCTTCCCCGCGCACGCAGGACGAATCCTTTTCCTGGACAAAACGTTGAATGCTCATAATGGGCCTAAAACCAATTTAGCATGAGCGAAAACTCAAACGCCTCAAGTGGGGCAAACCCCCGGTGGCGAAAGACTACAGAAAGACACCCTGGAACCGCAGGTGCAGCTTGACGAAAATCGATAGAACTTCATCTTTGAGACATGCCGATTTATGAGTTTGCATGTCCGAAATGCCGAGTGATTTACAATTTCCTTTCGAAGCGGATTAATCCAGAGCGCCTGCCTGTTTGTCCTAAATGCGGAAACAAGAAAATGGCGAAGCAAATGAGCACTTTCGCCATGACTAAAGGACTCGCTGAGCCTGCTGCCAAGGGCGATGCCGATCCGGGGATCGAGGGAATGCCGGATTTCGACGATCCGCGTGTCGAGCACGCCATGCACGAGCTCGAACGGGACATGGAGCACATGGATGAGAACAATCCCCGGCACATGGCTCACATGATGCGGAAGATGAAGGATCTCATGCCGCCCGGATCTGTGCCGAAAGAACTGGATGTCGCGATCAAGCGGCTCGAGGCGGGAGAAGACCCGGAAAAAATCGAAGAAGACATGGGAGACCTGCTAGGCGGACTCATGGGCGAAGATGAGGACGGCGGAGCAGCCATGGGCGGAGGCGGCGGATACAGGCACGACAGCGGCCTCTACGACTATTAACATGGCCCACATTCACGAGCTGATTGATTTCACCGTGGCCATCTTCGTCGTCCACGACGGACGGGTCCTGGTCATTCATCATCGCAAACTCGATCGCTGGCTCCCCCTCGGCGGACACGTGGAGCTGGACGAAGATCCGGAGCAAGCCGCGCTGCGCGAAGCGCGTGAAGAAAGCGGATTGGAGGTGGAACTGGTGGGGGAACGTCCGCCAACCACCGACCCCGGCACGCGGGCATTAATAGCACCACGTTTCCTGGATATTCACCGCATCACTGACACCCACCAGCATATTGGGATGATCTACTGGGCTCGCCCAAAGGCAGGGCAACTCACCCTCGCAACGGCCGAGCACCATGATATCCGGTGGTGCTCCAGCACAGACTTGGACACACTCACCCCCCCAATGATGGAGGCAGTGAAGTGGTACTGCCGCCAAGCGCTCACAGAGCTTCAATCCGCCGCCGTTTGACTTCATCCCCGGGCGAAATGGGATAAACGTGGGGATAAAACGGGACGAACGCGGGGGAACGGCGCTCATCCATGGGCTCAATCTTCCCGATATCTACCTAGGCTGACGCAGGCTATCCCTCATCAGCCCATGCGAATACTCAACCGGTGTTGCAGCACCACAACCTAGGAATCAGATATGTTATCAGGAATCCAGGGGCAGAGTGGCCCCAACGCGTCGGAGATGTGGCAGAAGCTCGCTAAGAAGGCCGATGCCGATGGTAACGGCACCATCTCCAAAGACGAACTCACCACTGCCAGTAAAAACAGCGGGAAATCCTCCGACACAGATGTGTCCGATGCTTTCAAGCTGTTCGATTCGGATGAGGATGGGCAGATCACGGAGTCGGAATTCTCAACCCAGGCAAGCTCAATGCGCGGCCCCAAAGGTCCGGGAGGCCCCGGCGGCCCCCCGCCGATGAAGCCCCAGGAATTGTTCAAGTCTGCCGATTCCGACGAGGATGGCACGGTCACCAAAGATGAATTAAAGACCGCCATGTCAGAGAACGGTGAGGTGGACGAAACCAAGTTCGAAGAGTTCTTCGCCAAGCTGGATGAGGATGAGGACGGGAGCGTCACTGAAAGCGAATTCACCACGGCAATGGAGAAACTGGAAGAAGAGCGCAAGACGCAACAACAGCCTCCCCCGGAAGCGTCCGAGAACATGCAAAAGCTCATACAGCAATTGCCGAAGTCAGAAAGCTACGACAGCACAGGCGAAACACGTCAAAAGCTTCTGCGGAGCGTCCTAGACCTTACCGCCTAAGGTCTCCTGCAAGGTTTGGATAGACTGGCATAAAAAGCGCACTACCGGAGTAATGCACCGGTGGTGCGCCATTCTGTGGATCAGTTATTCAACTTCAATTCGGTAGAATCCCGAAGACCCGCTTACTCCGGCAAGAGCCGTTTCCGTATTCATCGGTGGAGTTGCCGCGATGTTGGACCGAATCACTTCAGTAAAACCTCCCGCCAGATCAGTGGATCTAAGAATCCGATAGGTCCTTCCACTCACGCTTGGCCAGGCTAAAATAATGCCGCCTGTATCGGTTGAAGACGAAGCCCTGACTCGCAAAGAGGATGACGCCTTGATTGGGTCGGTGCCCGCAGTCCACTCAGCCAGATCCGAAGCACCATCGCTGTCGGCGTCGTCCGTAGCACCGGCAGCCCCGAGCATCCGGCCGAAGTAACGCTGTTCCCACCAATCGGGGAGGTTATTCCGGTCGGTATCGACCAACCGCAGCAAAGTCAACCGGCCGCCTGTTCGCACCATGCCTTGAAGGCCGGCTACGGTGTCAACGTTCGTCAGAATACGTTGCACGCGCTGAACCGCAGTTTCCTCAGGGAAATTCATCGCTGCGAACGCGACAGCGCCAGCCACATGCGGGGCAGCCATCGAAGTTCCATTCATCAACGCGTAACTTTGGTCATCGACAAAGTTCACACTCACCGTGGCGCTTGCAGGAAGGGCGGCTTTTAACAAAAGTCCGTCATCCTGGGAGATGGTTACGGCAGGTGGCCAGTTGTTTGCATACTGGAGCGTGCCTGAGAGGAGGCCGCTGGTGTTGTTAAAGATAATCACCGCAGCCGCGCCTGCTTTGGCGGCATTGGCCACTTTCTCCGAGAAATACAGGGAACCGCGGCTGATGAGTGCGATATTGCCGCGCACAGCCGCTGTAAAGTTTGTTGGAAAGCCAAACCCGCAATCGTAAAGAATCCCAGAAACACCCTGCTCGCCGGTCAACCCCGCGTAGGTCATCGGAGTTGCCGCATACGAACTGGCACCAACAGATACCAAACCGGAGATCACCGCTGGAATCGTCGAGAGGATGTTCACTCCCGGTGCCGCTATGTCAACCGTGCTTGCTCCGTAGTCGGAGAAAGATCCTAATGTGTCATCGGGCGCGCTCGCGGCGACGACGATCATGTTGGATAATCGGTAAGAGGATGGGTAATCCGGTGTCACGTCGTGGTCGATAGCACTGTTGCCGGCCGCAGCGCAAAATACAATTCCTGCGTTCCCGGCTGCCTGAATAGCCGCACGCTCCACGCTGTTTGAACCGCCCCCGCCGAATGAGGCATTAATAGCGACAACGTTAACCCCGCGACTCTTCATCATTGTGGCATACTGAATCGCTTCGATGATAACCGACGAGGCGAACGTATCCCCGTCCGTTGAAGACTTAAGTGCCATGATCCGTGCGAGAGGATTGACCCCCACAACTCCGACGCTGTTATTCGCAGCGGCGGCGATTGTTCCCGAAACGTGAGTGCCATGTTCGCCCGAATCAACCAGGTCAGGCGCGTCCAGGGCGAAATCATACCCATATAGGTCATCGATATAGCCATTGCCGTCGTCATCAGCCAGGTTGGCGGGAATCTCTCCGGGATTGATCCACAGGCTTGGTATAAGGTCAGGATGCGAGCAATCCACCCCTGAGTCGATCACCGCTACCACCGGCAAAGAAGCATTCGTTTGGGTCAACACCCAGGCAGAGGCAAAATCGATATCCGCTCCGGTCACACCCGTGGTGGCGCCCACCCGCTGGCCGGTGTTTTCCAGGGCCCATTGGCTAGAGTAATAAGCATCGTTCAGAGGCGCCTTGGAAATCCAGCGAAGATAGTTCGGTTCCGCGGATTCCACATCCGGATCGGCCCTCAAATCGGCAATAATCTGGGACGTCGTCTTGTCAGAGGAGCGCACCAACCCGATCTGCCGTTTGCGCAGGCGGGAGATCAGGTCAAATCGCTTAGCCATCGCGAGCGACTTTCCTTTCAGTTTTCGTTGAGCGGTGTCAGCGGTAGCCGATTCCTTGAAAGTCACAATCGCCTCACCTTCGACGTACCGGGTGTCAGCCCGAACAGCCACGGGGGCAACGATAAGACCAACAAAGAGACCAAGCGCCAGAACCGCTGCCCTTCTGAAACCAATTGCGAGAGAGGTCACGCTGCTGTTGATACCATCTTTTGTCATATTTCACTTATCTCTAAACGAATCTTCGCTAAGAAATCATTAAGCACACCCTTGCCTGCCCGGGTGGCTCCAGTACGCAAAAGACCCGCATTCCTCCAACTTGGCAATTTAATAAAACCGACTTGGCGGCAAGTCTCCAATCGGAGAAGCCCAAGCACCCCTTTTTTGCTCAATCCACACTGCAAAACCAGCAACCTTAACGCAAGCTCTGAATCGAGAGCGGAAATCAAAACATCGGCGTGATTACAAATTGAGGGGGCAACCCCTTAAACCTGACGCGAGAACCGTTCCACGAGAAGCTTGATATCTGCCCGGCTCCGATCCGATACTCTGGCGCATGTTTTTGAGAACTCTTCTTGGCGTTTCGCTGCTCGTCGCTGTCCCGCACATCTGCCAAAGCGAGAACTGGCCGGCATGGCGCGGCCCTCTTGGGGACGGGACCTCTCATGAAACCAATATCCCAACTCAGTGGAGCGCCACAAACCACATTGCCTGGAAGGTACCAGTGCCCGGAGCGGGCCATTCCTCCCCGATTATTTGGGGTGACCGACTCTTCCTGACTACCTCCATCAAAAGCACCGAAGAGCGCTGCTTGCTCTGCTATGACAAGGGAACCGGCAAATTGCTCTGGCAGCAGACCGTGCTGAAATCGCCCCTGGAAGGCAAGAATTCCGAGAACAGTTTTGCGTCATCAACCGGAGCTGCAGACGGCGAGAAGGTCTATGTGACGTTCCTCGATGGTAAAGACGTGGTGGTTGCGGCATACGACTTTTCGGGTAAACAGCTTTGGCTGGTGCGCCCAGGCCAGTTCTACAGCCAGCATGGATTTAGTCACAACCCGACTCTGTTTGAAGATAAGGTGATCATCGTCTGTGACAGCAAGGGTGAGAACTTCATTGGCGCCGTTTCACGAAAAGATGGGAGCACGCTGTGGAAAGTTCAGCGAGAGAAGCCCTCCCAGAGTTACAGCCCGCCTTTGATCCGTGAGATGGCAGGACGCATGCAAATGGTCGTCCCAGGAAATGAGGCCGTCACCAGCCTCGACCCAAGGACCGGCAAGACTCTCTGGGTGGTGAACGACCAGTCCTCGGATGCGGTGATCAGCCCTGTTTTCAACCAGGCGGCAGGATTGGTGCTCACGAGCAGCAGTTGGCCCAAGCGCGTGCTGCTGGCGATCAACCCAGACGGCGAGGGCGACGTGACCACCAACAAAGTCGTGTGGAGTTCCACCGAGGGCGCTCCCTATGTCCCCTCCCCCATCAGCGTGGGCGACTATTTCTTTACGGCCGGTTTTGCGACAAAGGAAGGTTTCTGTTATGAGGCCAAAACCGGAAAGATTCTCTGGCATGAGAAGATGGGAGTGCACCACGCTTCACCGGTCTCGGCACAAGGCTTGGTTTACTTCCTAAACGATGACGGTGTCGCGCACGTGGTAAAAGCCGGACCGGTTTATGAATTGGTGGCACGGAATGAACTTGGCGAGAAGACCTATGCCTCCCCGGCAATCAGTGAGGGCCAGATCTTCCTGCGCGGGTTCGACAATCTGTACGCGATTGGCATCAAGGCAACGAAGAAATAAGTCTCCCGGTTCCTTCGTGATAGCAACCCAGAGGGACCTTGGACGTCGTCTAAGTCGTCTGCGGAGGATTCGGCAACTCATCCGCAGATGACGCGCTCCTTATCCCCGCGGGATACATGATAAAAGCCCCATGTTTTAATTTAACATGGGGTGGTAGTGTTGTCCGACGACCAAGTTCCGAAGGAACGGCTGACTCTGGCCATTCTGTTTCTGGCGAAAAGGTCTTGTCGCCGCGCTGCATGATCCTTCATCCTGCGAATGTAAATCATGAAATCCCTTGTGCTATGGCTTATGCGCGTTGCTGCCGTCCTGGTGCTGGGAATCGCTCTTTTCGCTGGAGGCCTCCATCGCGTTGCCCCTTGTGCCTTAGGGCTCAATCGACATTTTTCTGCTCAACAGCCTTCTGCTTTCAGTAGTTGGGCTTTCCGCGCAGTCCCCCAACGATATCCAGATAGCGAACCGTCCCTATGAACCACCCTGTGGCATGGAATGGCGAGGGCGATCCGGTTCGATGCGCAGGCACTTGCCACGGCACGCGCGGCACTCGGAGCGCCGATCGCCCGGGCAATCTCAGTATAACTGCGGGTTTCTCCGCAAGGTATCTGACGAAGCGCCTCCCAGACTCTCTGCTGGAACAGGCTTCCTTGCACATCAAGCGGGAGGTCAAAAGCTGCTTGTGGATTGTCGGTGCAGGCGACGACGCGCATCAGCGTCTTGTTGAAGTCCGGTCCGGCAGGCTTCAATTCCGCCTTCGGAAACATCTCGCGCAATCGCTCTGGCAACACTTGATGGTCATCGCCAAAAAGAATCGCGCAGATCCCCTTGGACGTGGAGGCCGCCAGCACCGTGCCCAGGGAGCAAGAAGTGACTCCGTAGCGAATGCACTGCCCTGCCCCGCCCTTCCGGTATTCCGAAGGTCTCATTCCCATAACACGAGAGTCTTTCCGATAAAAACCACTGGCTGCGTTGTATCCTGCTTCATAGATCGCGTTGGTCACTGTCCCACCTTTGACGAGCCGCTGGCGCACCCGTTCAATCCGGCGAGCGGCAGCATAGGCCTTCGGAGTGCTCCCTGTGATTTCCTTGAAAATCCGATGAAAGTGAAACCGGCTCATGGATGCCTGACCCGCCAATTCCGCTAACGTCACCGACCGGTCAGCAGTGTCCAGGAACTGGCAAGCCTCAGCAATTTTGCGTCGATGCAGTGCCTGCAGATCCTCTCCATCTGGCGCACAACGTTTGCAGGGGCGAAAACCAGCCGCTTCAGCAGCTTTGGGAGTGTCAAAGAAACGCACGTTTTCCCGTTGAGGCAAACGAGACGGACAGGAAGGACGGCAATAAATCCGGGTGCTGCGCACTGCATAATAGAATTGGCCATCTGCCGAACTGTCGTTGAACTGCACCGCACGCCACCGTTCCTCGTCCCCCGAGTAACTGGCAGCGTTGTTGGATCTGTCTATCGCCTGCTTCATTCTGGCTCAACCTACACGCTCGCGACCGAGAAAAAACTCCGATTCTTGCTTTCTAATTCGAGAGGTTTTCGACGCTGAAACCGTTGTTCTACTTTTCCGCGTAGTTGATCGTCATTACGCTGCCCAGGAAGTTGATGATTCGGACGTTCTTGAGGCCCAGGTTCCGCATTTCTCCTGCGACTCCGTGCTGTGCGGGGTAGTGATTCAGAGATTCCAGAATATAGGCGTATGCACCCGATTGGCCGCAGAAAATCTTGCCCAGCACAGGAACGAACAGTCGCAGATACGTGAAATACACACTCCGCCAAATCCGGTTATCAGGTTTGCCGAAGTCCAGGACCAGGATGCGCCCGCCTGGACGCGTCACCCTCACCAGTTCGGCCAAGCCCTGCTGCCAGCTAGCCAGATTTCGCAGCCCGTACCCCATCGTAACGATCTGAAAAGTCTGGTCGGGAAACGGCAACGCCATGGCATCCCCCTGTAGGAAGGTGACTTTCGGAAAGCGTTGCCGGCCCACCGCCAGCATTTCCGGGCTGAAATCGAGGCCAGTTACCTCCGCCCCAGTCCGAGCCAACCGCGACGCGATATCGCCTGTGCCACAGCAAACATCCAATGCCCGGAGCCCAAGCGCAGCGCCACTTTTCCGGACCATGGCATTCTTCCAATGGCGATGGAGTCCGAAGCTCTGCAGGTCATTGATCAGGTCGTAGCGATGGGCAATGCGGGCGAACAGCGCATTCACCTTGGCCGCCCGCTGCTCCCCGGGATCATAAAACTCGTTAGGCATTTCCGCTCAAATGCTCCGGCGAGGATGCTTAATCAAATCCCACCTTACGCATTCATCCATGCTGCGGAAACTTGTGCCCTTTCTCAACAGCAATGTCTCTCTGTCTATTGCTGCAAACGATAGAACTTCGGTCCGGCTGAAGCTGGCTTCACGATGTAAACGTCGCCCTGCAACTGTGCGGTTTCCGAGGCCGGTAGCCAGTTGGCACCCGAGCCTAAGAAAGGTGTCGAGTATAGTCCAAACCCAGTCGCTGAAGCGGGCCAGCTTATTACCACTTCCCCAGCGACGACGCGGATGGCCATTGTAGGAGCCCCACCAGGTGCTTCAAATGCTCGCAATTCCCCTATGGTTACAAAGGATGGAAAACCGATGATATCCCCCTGAACCCCGCCCACAGCCCAGCCGTAACCCGTGCGCAAGGCTGGCGGAACGCCGGATAGATCAAATGCGATCGGAGTGTTCGGTGGAACGGAATCTCCCGGCGCATCTACAGCGGAATCAAACCGGCTCTGGCTGATCAATGCCGCGGGAATCTCCACCCAGCGTGGATCGCTCTCGGGCAGCGTGTTGTCCGTGTTAACGGGTTCCTTGAGGATGAAGATCCTCGGGAGTTCAGACCAACTGCCCCCGTCATTGAATTGATGGGACAGGTCAACTTTGATCAGATTGAACGTCTTCCTGTCCGCGTAGCGGGCTCCCACGAAGTCTGTCTCGTCGCGTCCGAACGTTGTCCAGAAGTCCGAGAGGTCATGCGCGAGAATCCCGTTTGTTGAGACCGTCAGGGCAGCTTCACGGCCTTGCTGATAAGTGCTGGCAACCACACCAATGACTGGCCAGGCTGGAGACTGCACCGGCACTGTTTGGGTTACCATCGTGTGCCCGAACAAGTCTTGCACGTTTTTTATCTGAATGGTCAGGTTTGCCACAGTCCGATTCCCGGTGATCTCGATCCGAGCCCGGGTGCCATATGCATCCTGCATAATACCGCCGATTGTCAGGCTGGGGTCATTCAGCAGGTAGTTCGCAGGATCTGCCGCGGTCGCCGTCACAGCTTGGTTGAACCAAACATCAATCGCGGTGTCGAGGGTGGCTGCGAGGACTACAGGAGCAGTGGTCGAACTGATGCTCAAAACAGCCACCTGGCTTGTGAGTGATCCGGAAGGATTCGTCACGATAACCTGGAACTCCGCTCCATTATCACCGGCTGTTGCAGGTGAGAGACCATAGCTGGACGCGGTCGCATCCGGGATATCTGCCCCCCCGCGCTGCCACTGGTAAGTCATTGGACGTGTGCCGGCAGCTTCAACCTTGAATATGGCCTGGTTTCCGTCAATCACGGTCTGGCTCTGCGGCTCCTGGGCAATGGTCAGGCGATTCGTCCCGGTCACGAATCCAAAGGCCGTCAGCTCACTGATGGACAGGAACCGCACGGTGTTGTCTCCGGATACGCCGCCTACCGCCCAACCGTATGCCGTCCTGTCTTCTGCACTGAGCTTCGACAGATCGAAAACGATTGGGGTGTTTGGTGATGGATTCACATCCCCTGCGGTGTTGAACCGGCTCCCGCTCACTAGCTGCGCTGGCACCAGCACCCATGAAGGGTGCGTTTCTGGCCGCGTGGTGTCTGTATCATAGTAGCCCTTTAACAGGTACACGTTCGGCAGGCTCGCCCAACTGCCGCCATCACTGAACTGCTGCCCGAGATCAACCTTGATAGCGTTGATTTCACGCGCTTCCTGATAAAGTAACCCTACAAAGTGAGTGAGCCCTGTGTTTCCATCAAAGGTATCAAACCCCGTCGTCGCATTGTCCCCATTGTTCACATTCCCGTCCGTGGCGCGATTGAAGGCGTCGGTTCGAGCCCTATGATACTCATTAGACACGATCTTCGCCGGGCTCAGCCTTCCATGGACAGCCGTGTGATTCGTTGATTTGTTACCAGCCGAATCGGCAACGCCAGCAATAGTTAACACAGCATCAGCCGGAACAATTTCCGAAGCCAAAAGCCTTACACCTAAGTGATAGCCTCCAGCCGTAATGTTATCCGAGATGAATGCGGCCTCGGTGATCGTAATGCCGGCACTGCTCAACGTGAAGTTCGTGACAGCCGTCGCTGAGGGCGCCGACACTGGCTCGTCAAACCACACATTGATCGTGCGCCCTGCTGCCGTTGCAGCTACCGGCTTTGGCGGTATCACATCGGCGTTGTTGGCGATTGTCACCGTGGCGGTACTCTCATCACCGACAGCATAGTCCGCACTTCCGCTCACGCGAAGCGTCGCCGTGCGGAACGCATCGGTAAACGAACCGGCTATGGGCGCTATCTGGACCTCTGCCGATGCCGCGTTTGAAGAAATGGTCAAAGTTCCGGGAAGGTTTGTGTAGTGCGTACCGTTGATGGCCGTTCCTTCCATTATATACTGCACAGCAAGATCTGTTGCTGAAGCTGGACTCCTCGTCACTGTGATTATTCCAGGAGGTGTATTCTCAAGGGCTGTGCCAGCCACAGTGGCAGCGGCTGTGACTACAATTGCTGGACCGTCGTCGGCCCCCGAACCCGCCGCCAGTGCTCCAACAGCCGACGCGCTTAGGGCGCGGTTGTAAATGCGCACGTCGTCCATAAAGCCCGCGTAGTAGCTATCCATTGTGAAGTTGCTTCGCCCGAGACGGCAGTTCACGCGGTTCACATTTGGCGGAACCGTTGAGGCGCCGGTTGCGACTGGCTCGCCATTGAAGTAAATCGTGGTCGCGCCGGATGGGTCCATGGTGACAGCAAGGTGCTGCCACTGATTGATCGTAAGCAGGTCACGGCTGCTGATCTGAGGTCCCCCCGCCGTACCGTTCATTGCCTGAAAGCAGATTTTTTCTGTCTGTGCCTGGCGGGCGAAGAGAATGTTGTTGTCCGCCATCATGCCATTGGCCAACTCAACAAACCGTGCCCAACCGACTCCGATCACTGGTTGGGGTTTCACCCACAACGCAAATGTCAGGCCCCCGGCAAAATCAGCGTAACCGTCCTGAAGTTCAACGTAATCATCCAGTCCATCGAATCGCAGAGACTTCAGGATTTTGCCAGCGTTCCCAGGGGCGGCGCCAGCTTCGAGACTGCCGTGCAGGCTGTTCACTGAAGCATCGTTTACTGTGGTTCCTGAAAACTCATCGAGCTTGAGCCACGTCAGCAGATCCGTTTCCACCACGCGCATGCTTCCTGGGCTGATGGTGTTTGGAGCGGAAGCCGTGTCTTGCACATTGTTCACGGTCAAGTCGTATGCAGTGTTTGCTGCTAGACCAGATGTCTTCACGACAACTGTGTTCGGTCGAGATCCCATTTCGGCGCTCACGCTCGTCAGCCCGCCGCTGAAGGTGTAGTTCACAGCATTGGTTGCCGTGGTTGGGCTCACGGCCTCCGAGAACACCACTGCAACTGATCCAACTGCATCACCAAGAGCAAGAGCGTCGTCGATTACTGGCGGCGTGACGTCCTGGCTCACAACGAGAACAGTGGAGGCGCTCGCCTGTCCAAGGCTGTTAGTGACCGTGACGCTGTAGGTGACGTTGTTCTCGGACATCTTCACCGCAGGAATCCGGTACGAAAGAAAGTTCGCACCCCGGATAAGCACGGAATTCCGTGACCACTGCACATGGGCAGGCTGGCTGGCTTCCACGGAGACCACCATGTCCACGGCCTCGCCTTCTACCACGCTCGTGGTGGCTTGAAGGGCTGGGACCAACTCGCCCAGATAATCGTTCAGAATAGCCGGAGCCTTTTCCAACGCAGGGTATGCTGCGCTGGCCGTGTCCACCGGGAAGGGCCAAAGGTGGCGATAATTGACGGGGTCCTGCTGGGTGCCATCAGGCAATTGCCACATAACCTCCACGTGATCGCCGCCAAAGTCCTCTTTTTGGCGGGCCTCGAAGTAGTATTTCTGACCGGTCGTTAGAATGATCGGGGCAGATTTCTGTGCAGGTTTGAGATTGTACTGGCCGATTTCCAGGTAGTTAATGTTTTCCGCGATCTTGACTATACCGGCTGGATCATGACTGGTGCTCAGCCACAGTTCGGCATCGTCATCACCCGCGATCCAGAACGTGTACGGACCCGTCTGTGGAGCGTCGATGAACCCGCGTATCCAGGTTCCTGAAGAATCCGGAAGAACGTGAGCGGGTGATTTGAGGCCATCCAACAATACAGTACCAAAATCCGGTGAAGCCGGGAAGTTGGGGGCGTTCGTGAGAGTGCTTACGGCTGCTCCTGTAGGAAGCCCGGTGTAGCTCAGACGCAGTATGGGACCAGCATTTATGGAGCTCGCTGCCAGAAGCAGGGCCGCAGACAATAGAGTGGGAGTGAGGTGACGAGGTCGGGATACCTTTGTTGACGTGAGGTTTTTCATAGTTTTCCTCTGCGGGCACAGTTCTAGGTTGAAGGCATGGATTACCCGGGTCGGAAAAACCGGCCTGGAAATACAAGCCATGGGTGGAACGCGGTGACTGTAAACGTTTACATAGAAAGAGTCAATACACTTTTATTAAGTCTCACAAACCATTACTGGCTAATACTTTAGGTATGACCTGATAGCACATTACCCCCTTCACATCCCTCTCCCTGATCTTTCTTACCTGCAACTCGGCTCCAGCATTGAAAACGAAGGCGCCTTGAAGGAACTTGTGTCAGTGACAGGCAAGCCCTCCTTGCCGCCCGCGCGCGGTGCCAGCAACAACCCGGTTAACCGGTTTGAACCCATTTCTGTTGAGCGGGACGCCGATTGGGACCCGGAACAAGATCCCCTTCCCCGTACCCACTTTTACCGGGACATCTCGCAGACGATTATCAGCCGGAACGACAGCCCGGATGTCGGGTTTGCCGCGACGATCAATCCCTATCGAGGCTGTGAACACGGGTGCATTTACTGCTACGCAAGGCCTAGCCATGAATACCTTGGCTTCTCCGCCGGGTTGGATTTCGAGACGAAAATCATGGTTAAAGAGGATGCGCCCGAGTTACTTGAGAACGCTCTCTCCTCTCCGAAGTGGAAACCCGAACCGCTGGGCTTAAGCGGAGTAACAGACTGCTATCAGCCGATCGAGCGGCGACTCAAACTCACCCGACGTTGCCTGGAAGTGCTGGCCCGATTTCGCAATCCTGTGGGAATTGTTACGAAGAACAACCTGGTGACGCGGGATATCGATCTTCTGCAAGAACTGGCTGCGGTGCACGCGACGGTCGTTTTCATTTCAGTAACAAGCCTGGACACGGAACTGAGGTCAGTGCTCGAACCACGCACGTCACCTCCGGCGGCCAGGCTCTCCGCGATTCGAGCATTGGCGTCGGCGGGCATTCCGGTTGGCGTGTTGGTCGCACCGGTGATACCGGGGCTGACGGACCACGAAATGCCTGCGATCCTCCAGGCCTCTGGTGAAGCAGGTGCCCGTTTCGCGGGTTGGGAAATGCTGCGCCTGGCATACGGGCTGGCGCCAATGTTTGAACAGTGGCTGGCAACGCATCGTCCGTTGCAGAAGGAAAAGGTTTTGAACGCCATCCGCTCGGTGCGTGGCGGAAAGCTCAATGACACCAGGTTCAATGCCCGCATGCGAGGCAAAGGAATTCTGGCCGATCAAATCTCGAGAATGTTCCACGTGGCCTGCAAAAAGGCCGGCATGCTGGAGGATGGGCCTGAGCTATCCACAACGTCGTTTCGGAGGCCCGGCGGGCGGCAGTTGGAGTTCGAGATAGCGGAGCCAGGAGAACGAACTTAGAGATACTTCAGAAAAGAATAGAAGATCACAATCAGCGATCTTCCCTTTCGAGAATGCACTACTCGGAAGCAACATTTGGGCCCATTCTTCCAACTCACAAGCGCCCAATCTGCCTTGGCATTCACTTGATATTTCTTGGGGTCGGTTGCCAGAGCAACTCTCACGCGCTCCGCATGGACCTCGGGAGTTTCAGTCTGAACATATCCGAGTAAGCCGCCCGCTCCATCGTTGCGACCATACACCCTACGCAAAAAACGGCCCAACCCATCCTTGTCACTTATGAGATCAGTATAGTCGCCGGTTCCCGCAAGTTTCTTGGCTTCAAACCGGAAATACAGTGTTTCTCGCTGTCCGGCATACTTGAGTTTGATGTCGGGAAGTCTCCTGCGCTTGCCGAGACGTTTTTTGAAACCGAGATTGTCCGGCTCGTTTTCAGGCCAGTTATCCACCGCCGTCCAATACCGCATCCACGGCTGGCTGCGTGCACCGAGCAACTCCTCAATCTTCCAGGCCAGCTCTCCCGATATCTCAGGCTCCGCCCAGGTATTGCACGCCTTGGCATCCATGGCCTCATACCCTGCTTGCAGGAGTTCGTGTGCTCTCTCGACGAATAAATTGAACGCGGTATTATTCGTCATGGTTCCGGGAACCCCCGTCGCGCGCGCTGCCGATTACAACATCCGCCGCGTCGAGCATCGCGCGGGTGCGCGTCCAATGCATCCGTTGAATGGGTTTGAAAAGGTAGGTATTCTCGCCGCGATAGAGCCGTAGAGCTCTGTCGAAATATACCCATTGTGCGCGCTGCTCGCGGAGTTGTTCACGCGTGCGAGCGAGTGTTTGGGCTTCTGCTGAATCGGCGGTGAGCACTCGTAACGTCGCGCGGCCTCTCGCCGGCTCAATGGCAATAAACCCAGAACGTGCGTCGTGGATTACGGTCACGGAGTGGCGCATTTCTCCATTCGCGTTTGCCTCTAACTCCCGCTGGAGCCATTCGGCGTATGTTTGCAGTTCATCGGTGCTTGCGTCGCGCATCGCTGCCTGGCCGATTTTGCCGTCGTTGAGAGCAAGCCGGACATGCACGAGGTCATGCACCAGCGCACGCTCGGCTTCATCCAGTCCGAGGGCGTCGAATACGCGGCGGTTCAATTCCTTAACCAGCGCATCTTGGTCATCATCGGCAGGCGATTCGTCAAGTTCGGTATCGGGCTGCCTTGGGTCGGCTAACGCGCGCGGCCTCGTCTGAGCGAGTCGATCATGCAGGGCTTCCCACTCGGCGAGCTCCGCGGGCGTGAGCTTCAACAGAGGGATGGGGATTTGGCGGAGAGACTCCAGCGTGGCGCGATCTCGCTTCACTCCGAGTTCCGTCGAGACCAAAAACTGGTGGTAATAAGCGAAATCGGAACTGAGGTAAAGAGCGAGGGCCTTGAGCAGTGGGCGGTTGTTATCCACGCTCACTATACCGATTTGGCGAGGAGGGACGACGATGAATTCCTCGCTGTAAATCGCGAAATTCCGTGCGGCGCTGACGATGACGTGGGGAGGTTTACAGACGGTTAGGGGACGTTCGGTCCGTCCTTTCAACGCGAACTCTTTTCCTTTCGGTAACGGCGAAACAGATGAGGAGGGGAAGGTGAAAATCCGGCGATAGCGAGCCAGGGTGACAACATCCACGATCGGTTTTAAGGCAATTGCTGCTACTCGTTGGACTTCATCTGCTACGTCTTCGCTGCGGACCTGAAGCCCTTCGCTGACTTTGAAAACTTGCCCCGGCTTGGAGACCAGGAATTCCTTTTTACGGGAATGCCACGGTGCTTCCAATTCCTCCAGCCGTGGCCAAATCCTCCGCATTCGGGAAAGCAACGACGCATCCAGTCCAGACCCCCACGTAGCTAGCTTCCAGGGGAGACCGCTGCCTGATGCAATGTCACAAAGTGGCAGTGCTCGCACTTCGTCGCCATTCACAGTGATGCTCCATGTCTCTGTGCGGATGCCAGTAGTGAGTGGTCGTGTTCCCTCTTGATTCGCCACCAGCGGAGAAAAGACCGTCGTCATTTCCAAGTCATCTCGCGGGTCATCTTTTTCTTGCACGGAGAAGAAAAACGCGGCTGCAGGGACACGGGAACGCCCTGCGAAAAGCACTTCAGCGAGGTTCGAAAAATTGGCGACGGCGTGAAGTCGGGTTCGTCCCAGAAAGGCTTTACGGAATTCCTGGGAGAAATCCTCGAATAACGTCATTGCAGGGAGCAGCAGAGCACACTCGCCATCTGCAACCATGAACTCCAGGCAGCGCCATGCGAAAGCTTGCGCGAGGGAATTGTCGCCGACCGGCATTTCCTCCGCGTGTGCTTTCATCCACTTTATCGCGCGCTCATCGCGCTCTTCGAGCTTCCCAGGGATGAGCTTTTTCCAAGGCGGGTTGCCAACCACCCAGTGAAACTTGGACTTAAACGGCTGAAACTTGAAAAAGTCGGAGCAGAAAATGTTTGACTTTTGAAGGGTGGGGAGCCTGAAGCGCGGGTGGTCAATCAGGTCCGCAGGCTCAACGTAGTCGAGTAGCGTAAGATAGAGGCTGAACTCAGCGACGCTGCACGCATTCTGGTCCATATCTACGCCAAAGATGTGGCGCTTGAGGAGCGTGGCGAGTTCATGCGGAGCGGGTTTCTTCTTCCGCTGGATGAATTCGCGCTCGATGAGACGCCGGTAGCACTGGACCAGAAACGCGCCGGAGCCGCAGCTCGGATCGAAGACGCGGACACCGCGTTGGAGCCGGCGGCGTTTATCCATCTCAGCGAGCATGTAATTCACGACCGGGATGGGCGTGTAGTACGCACCTGCTTTGCGCCCTTCGCTGTGCTCTGCATCTTCCTCGCTGTCGGACTTGTCGGGCAGATGGAGGAACTGCTCGTAAATCATCGAGAGCGTCTCGATGGGGATGTAGTCAAACTTGAACGCGGTGAAAGGCAGGTGGAATTGCCACTGTCCGTCAAAAGTGTCGCCTGCGAAAGCACCCGCGATGCGCTGGATCTGTTCTTCTGTAGGTGCGCTTGCACCGCGGAATTTCAGTGGGAACACGCGGCCATTAAGAACTCCGTCGAGCTTCTCACAAATGGAACGTAGCCCTGCGAGTGTTGCGGTCCGTCCAAAGACGGCGTCAGACTGAATCTGCCACTCCTCCAGGCGCCGAGGGGAAAGGAAGCCGCGGTCTTTGAGGTAATGAAGGTAGACGTATTTGCCTATGAGTGGATGGATAGTGCTTTTGACGTTGTCACGTCCGAATTCCTCTCGGAACTTCTTTGCAAGCTGCTTGAGGTTCTCCAACAGACTCCAATAAACGCGCTTATCTGGTTGAACATCGCCACCGCGATTGCGCCAGAGCTGACCGGAGTCAATCGAGTCCGCCCGAAATTCTGCGAGCCGGTCGGCGATCCCATTAAACTGAATCAGCGGTTCGAGAATTCCTTCGCGTTCACCAGTACTCGTGTCATTGCACTTGAACCCGGAATAGAGCCGCAAGCCAGTGGGTATACGGACAAGGAGGAATGGAACGATGTCTTGGTTCCAGACGCGCCTGTGAATTTCGTCTGCCGCTGTGAGGCTATCAGCCTCGCAAACATACACAACCGGAACGGGCGAGCTTTCGTCATTGAATGAACGAAGCGTATAAACTCCCTCAAGCCGGCATGCCCGGGGCCGCGCAGCCGTGCGAAGGATGTGCCCAATATCCGGCGTACGCTCAAACGCGACTGTGCCTCGCCGGAAAAAATTTCCGGAAGAACTGTAACCGAGTGTTTCGATTAGGGTTAGAAGCTCCATTCAATCAACGCCACACCTGGCGGATAACTTGATACACGGGATAATTCCAAATCACACTGCTCTCGGAAACTTCTATCGGCTGAAACACATGGTTATAACTTGTAAAGCAACAGGCTCTCACCGGCAATTGCTCTCTTGCGGTGAAAACCTTGAAGACGATCCCTTCAGTTTCGAGCCGGGCTACCACTAAGCTTCCATTTCGCGGCTGAAGCGATGGCATCAGTACAGCAATATCGCCGGGAAAGAACTTGGGTTCCATCGAGTCGCCTTGAATCTCCACCGCAAAGGCTTGGTCGTCAGGACAGTCTGTTGCAACTCGCCGTTCCCAATCCAGCGGTATTTCTCCGAAATCAGCGCCCGTTCCAGCCTGAGCCCAAGAGCGGACTGGAATCGCCCTAGCTCCAGTTGCGGCGCCTGGCTGAGCAAATCCGGTTTCCTTTGAAACCTCCGCCAACTTCCGAACCATTTTTGCCGACAACGGCTTTGAGGAGTTCTCAAGCTTTGACAGGTACTGGCGCGAAATGCCGAGCTTCTTCGCAAACTGATCTTGAGTAAGGTCCAAGTGGTCGCGAGTCATGACAAGCTGTTCTACAGTCCCGGACATGCCGCGAGTTGAGTCCGAAAGGCGACACATGTCAACAAAAATGCGTCAAAAGAAACCGGAATTGCGACATCTTGTCGACGTTTAGAACCGCCTGACGCCCCGGTGTTTTTCCACGTATCTAATGCGGCCTGCGTTCAATAACCTCAAGAAGTCTTGGAAGTCGCGCGGCAGGGGGATCATAGGCATGGGCTATTTGGCGGAGCAGTTCAACGCCTTCCAGGCGTTTCCTTACGGTTTGGCGGCGCCAATACCGCAACTCGCTCCCATGCTCGTGCAGGCCAGTGACCGAGATTCCTCTACGGTCGACCCGAGCCGAGTTTGCCAGTGGCGATATCATGGTTTCAAAGATAAACGCTGAAGCGGATTAGTGATAGCTGACTCTGTTCTTCGTCAAAGGCGGCCGCCCCGGCAGGCTAGATCTTGTGTGCCGGGTAAGTCACTGTCCTCACGGGCGAGTACAGCATGACCATGATGATGTAGAACACAATCACAACAAGCCCAACCCCTATCCCAAATGGTTCCGGCACCTACGCAGCAAGGAGAAAGAGCACCCGGAACCTGTGCAGGGTGCTTCTTTCCCTTGCTTCGGTGATCTCTATTAGTGTCACTATCTCTATATAGGCTATGTGACACTCTGACACCTGCCCATTTTATTGGGGTTTTTGAGGGTCGAAAAACCGACAAAAGTGCCAGTTGACACCTGGCGAACATCTCAGTCGTCTCTGGCGCCCCGGTTTAGTCGGAGCTTATTCACTTACAACCAGATACAAATGGAAATCCGATCACACGGGACAAACCGATCCTGGGCGCCACTCCCACCCTGCCCGGCTTGCGGAGGGGTCCAGTCTCCCACCCCGCGTGTGGACACGTGGTCTGCAGGGACATAACTGCCGCCATGCCCCATTCGATCTTTCAGCGAGGGTGCTGTTTTCCTCCGCGTTCTCCGCGGCTCCGCGTGAGCCCCTTTTCCTTCTCCCCGGACGCGTGAAGATCGGCGGCCCTGGCAATGCCGCCCCACCCGGTGCGGAGACCGGGCCTATCAACACCAAAACCCTGGTAATCCAGCTCTTTCCTAAATTTCTCAAAGGATTTGTTGTGCAGGATTGTCCTATCTCATAGATGATAAAGCCTCATGGTCATTACCGAAATCGGCACCACAGAGTTGTCGGGAAGCTGCCTGCAAGGCTCCAGATCGTCCGTCTGCCCAGGATCAGGTAATAAATAGGGCTTAATGATGCATTCTCGAAAGAAACTTCTCGTCGGTGCCGCCATCTGTTTCCTGGTGACCCTGGTTACCGGCGCACTGTTTGCCTGGCATATTTTTTCGCGGGAACCCGGGGCATTTACTGAACAGGAACTGGCGGCGTTTGCCGAAAGGGCCCACGGTCCGGCGAGCATCTCCCATACTGCCCCTGAAGTGATTGAGCCCGGGCGCCGAGTTAGATTGGCCATCGGCAGCCTCGGGCTGCCAGCGCAGGAGAACATAAGCGATCTCGCGCTGACCGAATTGAGCGACGCCAAGGGCTTGGAGATGATCGAGCGGCAGGAACTCGACAAAGTTCTCTCCGAGCTTCAACTAAGCGCGGCCGGCCTCGTACGCGCTGCAGATGCGGTGCGCGCCGGCAAGTTGCTCCGGGCGGATTGGTTTCTTCTTGGAACACCGGCAGTCGTTAACGGCACAAACGTCGCCGTCGTTCGCATGGTAGATGCCCATACCGGGGTCATGCGTGACGCGACCATGATCCCTAGCGCACTCGATGTGCAGGCATCAGTCTCACGGCTTGATTCATTCGTGCGCCAGGCGCGCCAGGATGCTGCCAATCCACGTCCAAGAACTTATCTTGCGATCGGGGGCTTCGAAGACCTCAGTCTGAACAGCCGCCAAGCTCAAGTTGCCAGGCGAGTTGCGTTCATATCTGACGGCCGCTTATCAGGGCAGCGGGGTAACGATGCTTGAACGTGAGTTTGTCAACGTGTTACTGCGTGAGATGTACCTGGACCTGGCTGGCCTTACAGAGGGAAGCGCCACAAACGTTCTCAAGCCCATGCAGGCGGCTTACTGGATAGTGGACGGGTTGTACCAATCATACGAAACGACGAACCTTCAAGTGGAGATTGTGCTCGATGTACGAAGGATGTTTGGCCGAAATCAGCAAGTCCAGTTGCGAGAGAAGGCAGGAGAGCCGTTGTTCCAGAGTGTTAAATCGACCATCGACGCCGTCATGGATCGGGACAAAGCGGCCCTATTGTTCTCACGGGCAACTGAAGTAAAGGCTCAATTACATACAGGTCTGGACCTTGCGCGCATTGCAGGGGATCACACTCGGGTTCACTACGAAGGATACTCTCCTCCACCCAAGAACGAAATGGCTCGTCGGGTGCGGAACGCTCGGGAGGCTATTCGCTGCTTCGAAACCGTATTGTTACTCGATCCCACCAATCGCGAAGCCCGAGTATGCCTGGCCACCTGCCTGAGGAAGAGTTTCAACGATCGTTTCGATGACGCACGCGAATACTACCGGCAGGTGATTGACGCTCCGGTTGAGGACCAATGGTCCAGGATCGCGCGTGATGCGCTGGTTCGATCATTTGAGTGGCCAAACCCATCCCAGTCCAAAGTCCAGTGGTTTGTAAATGCGGCACAGAGCACAACGAACTCGACCGCGATTGCGTTCTACAAAGCTCAAATGAAGGAAGCATCCGAGGATGCAGTTCTTGAACCCGGCACTCCCCAGGCAGAGCGCCTTGCAGAACAGCGGCTTTTCAAAAAGATCAAGGCTTTCGATGACCTCATCCACACTGGAAGTGGAATGTTCAGCGCCAGCATGGGAATGGACTATTTTGCTAGCGAATTAGGTGAAGCTCCGGCGGTATTCGCTCGCCGCCTGACCGATTTGTATCCGAAAATTAAAGTCCGTTTTCCCGATTTGGCGCCGTTCGCCCTCGCAAGCATTATCAGGTTTCAGGTGGATACCAATGCTGCGATTTTTGCAGAGTTCGAACGCACCCTGGAGTGGTGTGTGAACAATTCGAGCAAAATCCCTCAGAAAGGAACCACCTTTTGGTCACACCTTAACTCGGCAGTTTACTACTGGGCATCTGAACACAAATACCATGGATTGGCTCTTAAGGTTTTAGAAGCAACTGGCCGTGCCGCCGCCTTTGATCCCGCTGCCAAAGGTCGTTTCGACGAGGATTATGAGCTTATGGAACTGGCGTTTTGCTATATGGATTGCCAGCGGTGGAGTAATGCGTTGAGCATCCTGGAGCCGCAAAGGAAGGGTCCCATCGAGATGAGTTCCGGAGGCACGTGGGGACCAGGGTTCACGACCGTTTGGCCTCATAAACAAGCAGCTCTGTGTCGTGAGAAACTCGGACTGCCTCTGGTTACCGACCCGCGTGAATTCGACCTCGGTGAGCCCTGTCTGCACCTCCATAAACCCAAACGCTATTCCCCTACGGGCGACGACAACCCAGCCATTGCCGTGGCGGCAGAGGGACTGTGGATTGGAAGCGACGCCAGACTCATGCATTTAGATTTTGATCTGAAGACGAACCTCGTTTTGACCTTGCCGCTCGAAGACCCGTCGGCTGTTCGCGTCATCCTCGCGGATACGGCCAGAGTTTGGCTCGGCACCCAAGGCAGCGGACTAATTGAATTTGACAAGACAACAAAAGAAACTCGGAAGATCACAGAGAAGGATGGTCTTCTGATGAACTACATCTCGGCTTTGCATGAATCAGGAGACACTCTGTGGATAGGTTATGGGATGGTGCACAGATTGGGCTCCCAAATAGTGATCGAGAGCGGATCCCGGGGCGGTCTTGGCTCCCTGGACCTCAAAACTCGACAATTCACCTCATTTTCTGCCTCTCTCCACAACACGTCCTCTGACACAAATCCGCCACGCACCACAGTTACTGACGTCCGGTCGGATTCAACCGGAGACATTTGGTTTGTGACCGGATCCAGACTGATGCGCTACCAGACTGCTGAACAGACTTGGAGCCCGCTTCGCAGGAGTGAAGGTATTCGCACCGCGTGTTATGAGCTCGATAGGGAGAATCTTATCGAGGCACTGGGGCTATCGCAGGTCGAGGTAACAATTGAAACGCAACTGAAGGCTGGCCAGACAGATCCTGGTTCAGCCACGAAACAGCTTCTGACACTGGACGAATCCGTCCGACTGCAAGCCACTCTCAAGACAAACGGCAGCGGAACACGCGCTCGGGTTTCAAAGAGGGGCGCGCTTCCCTATAGAGTCGCGTTGGAAACCAGGGCTTTGCGCACAGGAACTGCACGCTCTCTGCTCGATGCAGATGTACTCCCCGGCTACCCGACCACTCTCACTCTTGCAGGGCGTGATCTGTGGGTCGGCGGCCAAGGTTACGTCGCGTTGGTGAACCTGGAAGAGAACAAGATTAAGAAGCTCGCCTACATCTCCGCGCCAAGCGTTGACCGTATCCACCTCGGCGGTGGCTACCTGTGGGTCCAATGCGACAAGCACCTTTACCGAGCACGTCTTTGAGCTACCGCGCCTTCCCTGTGCAAACTTATGAGCAAGAAAGGCTGATTACAGGAGCGAGAAACAGAGAAGAAACGACGGCAAACCCGCAGCCACAAAATAATTCTTCAAAGGATTTGTTGTGCAGGATTGTCCTATCTCATAAATGATGAGGCCTCATGGTCATTACCGAAATCGGCACCACAGAGTTGTCGGGAAGCTGCCTGCAAAGGCTCCAGATGGTGTGTCAGCCACGGATCAGGTAATAAATAGGGCTTAATGATGCGTTCTCGAAAGAAACTTCTCGTCGGTGTCGGCATCTGTCTCCTGGTGACCCTGGTTACCGGCGGGCTGTTTGCCTGGCATTACCTTTCTCAAGATCAACTCGGGGCAACCACGGAACAGGAACTGGCGGCCTATGCAAAAAAGACCCGCGCCCCTGCGAGCATCTCCCATACTGCCCCTGAAGTGATCGAACCCGGGCGCCGGGTTAGATTGGCCATTGGCAGCCTGGGTCTGCCAGCGCAGGAGAACATAAGCGATCTCCTGCTGACCGAATTGAGTGACGCCAAGGACCTGGAGATGATCGAGCGGCAGGCGTTGGATAAGGTTCTCTCCGAATTGCAGATGAGCACCGCCGGCCTGGTGCGTGCAACTGACGCCGTCAAGGTCGGCAGATTGCTACGAGCTGATTGGTTTCTGCTCGGAACACCGGCAGCGGTCAACGGCACGAACGTCGCAGTCCTACGCATTGTAGATGCTCATACCGGTGTCATGCGTGATGCGACCATGATCCCAAGCGCACTCGATGTGCAAACATCAGCCTCAAGGCTCGAGACATTCGTGCGCGAGGCGCGCCAGGATGCTGCCAATCCACGTCCAAAAATTTATCTTGCGATCGGGGGCTTTGAAGACCTCAGTCTGAACAACCGCCACGCCAAGTTGCCAGGCGAGTTGCGTTCGTATCTGACGGCCGCTTATCAGGGCAGCGGGGTAACGATGCTTGAGCGTGAGTTTGTCAACGTGTTACTACGTGAGATGTACCTGGACCTGGCCGGCCTTACAGATGGAAGCGCCACAAACGTTCTCAAGCCCATGCAGGCGGCTTACTGGATGGTGGACGGCTTTTACCAATCGTACGAAACGACGAACCTCCAAGTGGAGCTTGTGCTTGATGTGCGAAGGATGTTTGGCTGGCATCGACAAGTCCAGTTGCGAGAGAACGCAGGAGAGCCATTTTTTCAGAGCGTTAAATCGAGCATTGACCACGTGATGGATCGAGATGAGGCAGCACCCTTGTTCTCGCGGGCCACTGAAGTGAAGGCTCAAATGAAAAAGGGTCTCGAGCTTTCGCGCATTGCAGGGGATCACGCATGGGTTCACTATGAAGGATACTCTTCTCTACCCGAAAACGAGATGGCTCGGCACAGGCGCAACGCGAGGGAGGCCATCCGCTGCTTTGAAACCGTGCTGTTACTCGATCCCACCAATCGCGAAGCCCGCGTATGCCTGGCCACCTGCATGAGGAAGACGTTCAACGACCGTTTCGATGATGCACGCAAATACTACCGGCAGGTGATTGACGATCCCGATGAAGACCAATGGTCCAACATCGCGCGTCGTGCGCTGCTACGATCATTTGAGTGGCCAAACCCATCCCAATCAAAACTCCAATGGTTTGAAAACGCGGCGCAAGGCACAACAAATCCCGCCGCGACTGCGTTCTACAGGACCCATGCCAAACGAGCGTCTGAGGAAGAGACCATCCAGCGCGGTGGCACCCAGGAAGCGGAGCGTCTCGCCGAAGAGCGGCTTTTCGAGAAACTCAGAGGTGGGATCTATAGCAGCAGCCTGGGCATGGACGACTTTGCCAGTGTCATCGGAGAAGACAAAGAACTGGTCGCTCGACGCTTGGCCGAACTTTACCCGAAAATGAAGGCCGCCTTTCCCGACCTGGCCCCATACATTCTCTCGAGCATCATCACCTTTCAAGTCGATACCAATGCGCCGGTATTTGCAGAGTTCGAACGCACTTTAGACTGGTGCGTGCAAAACTCGAGCAAGATCCCTCATACCATCATACCCTTCTGGTCACACCTTCACTCAACCGTTTACTATTGGGCATCCGCGCATAAACACCACGATCTGGCACTTAAGGTTTTAGAAACGACTTACCGGGCCACCACCTTCGATCCCCGTGCTAAAATCATGTTCGACGACAGCTCCGATCTGATGGAATTGGCTTTTAACTACGTGGACTGCAAGCGTTGGAGTAATGCCTTGACGCTCTTTGAGGCCCACACCAATCGCCCAATAGAAATGCATGGCAACGGCAGTTGGGGGCCTGCCTTTTCGGTGGTTTTGCCAAATAAAGAAGCGGCCCGGTGTCGTGAGAAACTTGGTTTGCCGAATGTGAAGGACCCGCGCGAGTTTGAACTCGGGAAGCCATGCCTGTGTCTTCATGATCCCAAGCACTACCAGCCCCGGCACGGCGAGAACCCAGTCATTGCGGCAGAATCCGATGAGCTGTGGATTGCTATCGGTGGCAAATTGATGCGAATCGACTCTGCTCTGCAAACGAATGTTCTCGTTCGATTGCCCATGGACAGCGTATCGCCTTTCACTGCTATCCATGTTGATGACTCAAAGATTTGGCTGGGGACCGCGGAGAGCGGGATTCTTGAGTTCGACAAAGCTCGCCAAAGCGCGCAGCAGATTACTGAAGAAGACGGGCTCCTGCTCAACTCGATCTCTGGTTTATGTCGAATCGGTGACACCCTGTGGATCGGGTATGGGAATGGAACCCGAGGCGGCCTTGGCAAAATGGATTTAAAAACACGCAAGTGCTCTGCATTCCCCGTGTCACTGCGTAATGATTCGATCTCCGAAGCTCCCCCGCAAAGTCCCGTTACTGAAATCCGTCCCGGAAAGAACAACGACCTGTGGTTCGTGGCCGGTTCTACTTTGAGGCACTACCGGATCGCTCAGGATGTGTGGGAATCGGCACCACAAAGAGCTGGTGTGGGATTTGTGTGTTATGAAATGGAAGGAGAAAACTTAATCCAGGCCCACATAGTTTCACTGTCAAAGGTGACGATCGAAACAACAGTCCGGTCAGGTCTGACAAATACTACCTCTAAGAGTTCCCTTCTCGTTTCCCATGAGGAGGAGAACCAGCTAAGAGCCACTCTGAAGACGAATGCCAACGGGCGGCGAATCTGTGGTATGGGGGGAGATATTCCTTCCCGAGGCGCGCTGGCGCTGCAATCAATGCGCGACAGCACTCCGGCTCCCTTGCTCCTGGAAAATGCGCTTCCCAGCCTCCCCACAACGCTCACGCGTGCCGGGCGTGATCTCTGGGTCGGCGGCCAAGGTTATGTAGCGTTAGTGGACCTGGACGAGCACAAGATTAAGAAGCTCGCCTATCTATCCACACGCAGTGTGGATAGAGTCCAAGTCGCCGGTGGCTACGTGTGGGTGCAATGCGACAAGCACCTTTACCGCGCACGACTGTAGGCCGATTGGACCCGCCCCGGGCGAGCAACCATGGGTTGCCAAATAGTAGCCGGAGGGTCGCAGCGCAGCGGAGACCTCCGGTCAGATCCGGATACAAACAGCACCCCGTCCCCGGGGGGGTGCCAGACCTGTTCGCAGGGGGCAAACTGATCCAACCACCCACTCAAAACACAAAGCTGATAACATTTCGACGTTAAACCGCTAATCCGCTAATGGCACTGGAAAGTAGGACATGTCGCCGTTTTTATTAACGTTTGATTATGTCCCCATCAGCGGTTTCACGCGGAGCCACGGAGGCACCTTGCGGTGCGGCCACTGCGGAGGAAAAGAGGGAAATGACCTCACGCAGAGACGCCAAGACGCCAAGATTTTTAAGAAAAACCAGAGCCGTTATCTCCTGCGAGGGAGAGGGGTCTTCTTTTCTGCATTTTCTTGGCGTCTTGCGCGTCTTGGCGTGATCACATTCCTGCTGTTCGGATGTCGTAGATCGTCTCACACGAAGGCACGAACTCCACGAAGATTTCGAAGGAGACCGGGGGCGGCTATTTACAGCAAACAAGACCACTCTATCTTCTCCGGTTCCCCTCCTGTTCAAATCTGCTTCTGCAGCCCCCCTGCCCCTACAAGCCGCCTTCCGCTCTAGGTGCCGGTTGCATCGGGCAACTTGGGTTGCGTGTGGTTCTCCAGGTCGGCGACAATTTCCTGCAACGGCACGGAAAAGCGGATTTGCCGACCCAACCCCACTGCTATTGTATAGGGATGAACATGAAGTCCTGCTGCAGCACTCGCGGCTGGCTTCTTTCCTCGACGCGAGCGTTTAGGCACAGGCCGACTGGGCAGCGCTTGCCCCACATCCCGCTGCTCATTCATCATGCCGTCATACAAGCCCATGACAAACACCCGTTGATCGGCGGGACTGACACCTTCTACCGAGCCAAACCTCCCCACGAGCGCGCGAAAACTTTGGCTGATGTGCTCCGCGATTCGCGTCAGGCGATTCGCAGTGCTCGGTGCGGCCTCAGCCAGCAAATCGGATCCCCGGTGCAAGCAGTGAATCCCAGTGGCGCTTTCGATCGACCATTTCACAGCGTTGGCGATGTCCACCTCACTATCCGGCAACGAATAGAACCACTTCGCCTTGCTGGAACGCTTGAAGGTCCCCAGGAAGAGGTCCGGAGTTTCTTCCCGGCACGGCTCGCTAAAATTGAGTCTCGCTTTGAGCCGCTCGAGTTTGTGCTGCGCTGCCAGGCGCTCGCCGTCCACGCCGCGCTCAGCCAATGCTTCCAATTTCTTGAGCATGGCCCACGCTTTAGCGTTTGCTGCCTTCTGGTCACTCTTCACGGCAGCATTCTCCAAATCCAAGGTCCATCACGCAAGCCGTCTTGCTCTCCATGAGTGTTTCCCTGAAATGCATCACATGCTCATTGAGGTTCTAAGTAAGGTTGGATATTGGTTAGAGCACTCATGCCAGATGCGCGCCATGCGTCAACGAAGCAACTGACCCGCTTGAGGGCCAGGCTCCTCGGCTTTGTTCAGCCCCGCCGAATGCTTATGGGAGTTGTCGTAGTGTGGTTGGGGGTCCTTTACGCATTCCCTTCGAACATCGCGGCCAGCACATCGTATCCCGCTGTCACAAACATCATAGGAGTCTCAGAACTCCGTCAAATGGTGTCTCAACACGCGCGGACCATAGAATCCTTTGTCGTGGAGGGGATGGTCTGCGCCGTAAACCGGGACGCGAGCCTGCTGGCCATCCAAGACGACTCGACAGGTGTCATTATTGAAGCACCTGGCCTGAACGAAAGCCTCCGGCCAGGAGACCGTATCCGGGTGACTGCCAGAGACTGTGCCGTTACCAGGGCCCAGTTCGGGATTCGACTCGGAACAGCGCCGGTGGTGAATAACGACGGCCATCACGGCGCGCTGTTCAAATCCGGACACGTCTTCCTGGAAGCTGGCATGCAACCCATCCGGGTCACATGGTTCAATGGAGTCAACCTTTCGGCCCTGAAAGTCGAATACGAGGGTCCTGGGGTCGCACGCCGATCCATCCCGAGTGAGGCGCTTTGGCGGAAGCACGAAGCGGCGGAGGTGTTGCGTCCCTTTGCTCCAGGTCTTGATTTTGCCACTTATACCGGGAATTGGTCAGCCACCCTGCCTGATTTTCCCAACCTCGAACCAGTGTCTCGTGGCATCGCCACAAACTTTGATCTGCACTACAGCGTGCGACCGGAGAATTCGGGGCTAATCTTCAGCGGTTATCTCCAAGTTGCAGCGCCCGGCATTTATACCTTCCATGTTGAATCGGATGACGGAGCTTACCTCCACGCAGGCGATCCCTCTGCCTTGTGCAAAATCGTCGTTCTCGATCACGCGCAGTCGCCAGTTCCCCGGGCAGTTGATACGGCGCTTTCTGGCTGCCTCATCGGCTCATGGACCGAATTGGAAGGAGAGTTGCTGTTTGCTGGTCAGCAGGGTCGCAATGTGGAGTTGGAACTGATTGGCAAGGGAGGGGAGCGGGTCCAGGCAACCATCCTCGAGAGTTCCTCGGTGTCATTCGCCCAAATGCTCCACCGAAGATGCCGAGTCGTGGGGATATTGGAAGCGCTGCCTAAGGCAGAGCACAACCTGAAGGCGCGCCTGATCGTGCCCGGCCCAAGCCAGGTCACCATGCCTGATGTGACGTCAGAGCCCACAACAAACCAGGTGGATGAGAATAGCCTGACCTCGGCTCAAGCAATCCGGCATCTCACAAGGAATGAAGCCGCACGCGGGTTGCCCGCGGTAATCAAAGGGGTCGTGATCTGGAGCTCGTATGAGGCCTGTGTTCTGAAGGACGCCACGGGTGGGGTTTACATTGAGCACACCGCCGGGGATTGGGTTCAACAACCGGTCGTCGGACAACTCTGGGAGATAGCAGGCACAACAGATCCCGGAGGGTTTTCGCCCGTCATCAAAGCGCAACGAGCGGCCTTCCTGGGAACCGGTGCCATGCCAGAGCCGATTCATCCGACTGGGGAACAGTTGCTCAACGGCAGCCTGGATGCCGAATATGTCGAACTGCGGGGCGTATTGACGGAGGTTTCCGACCAGAGGCTGACGCTTCTGACCGCGGAAGGAAAAGTCAGCATTTTGCATAAACACGATTGGCCTTTGCCGCATCTTCCGGCCCCGTCCACGGGCGGTTTAACGGGAAGCATCGTCCGCCTTCGTGGCTGCTTGATGGCGCGCGTCTTCTCGTCGCGTTCGGAGGTGGGGATCACGCTGTATCTGAGTCCGGCAGCCGTTGAATTCGAAGAGTTCGCCCCATTGGATCCCTTTGCGCTGCCGACAAAAGGGGTGGCCGATCTGCTGCGTTTTGATGCCAGCGCGGGTGCGCTGCAACGGACCAAGGTCAGAGGCTGCATTATATTCGCCCAGGGAGATAGTTACTGTCTGCAAGACGGCCCCTCAGGCTGCCGTGTGATGACCAAGGGCGGCGGCTTGCAGCCCGGCGATTCAGTGGAAGTTGTGGGCTTTCCGCGGTTGGGAGGACCATCTCCGATCTTGCAGGAAGCTCTGGTTAAGGCCTTGGGACCGCTCCCGCTTCCGGCACCTCGTCCACTCTCGACTAGTGAACTTCTGGACTTTGGTCATGATGCCACGATGGTCCAGGTTGAGGCCATTCTCCTGGAGGAGCGCGTTGAGCGTGATCAGAAGGTGCTTCAACTGCAGGCGGGCGCACATCACTTCACGGCACGGATGAAGACCGAATCAGCCTCCATGGCCAGAATGGAACCGGGAAGCCGGTTGCGGCTTGCTGGTGTCTATTTTAGCCGGAGCGGTGAGGAGTCTGACGGCAGCCTGGATGCCTTTCAACTCTGGCTTCGAGGGCCGCTGAGCATCGAGGTGCTTGAGCAACCGCCCTGGTTGACCCTGGCACGGGCACTGACCATCATGGTGGGGCTGGGGGGCGTGCTTTGCCTGGCCCTGGTCTGGATCACCGTGCTGCGGAGAAAGGTTGAGGAGCGAACTGCCCAGCTCAGCGAGCAAATCGAGCAGCGCCAGCTTGTGGAACAACGCCGCGTCATGGAACAAGAACGCACGCGCGTCGCGCAGGACCTTCACGACGAACTGGGCGCCGGCTTGACCGAAGTGGGTCTTTTGGGTGATCTGGTTAAAAACCCAGCGCTTCCCGCAGTCGAAAAGCAACATTACTTGCGCCAGCTAACGGATATCGCCCGGTCCCTGGTCGCCGCGTTGGACGAGATCGTGTGGGCGGTTAATCCGCATTACGATTCTGTTGCTTCGCTGGCAAGCTATTGCACTCTATTTGCTCAACGATTCCTGGCGGTGGCGGCGGTGGCCTGCCGGCCCCAGATTCCCGGCAGCTTCCCGGATTATATGCTGGAATCAAAGGAGCGTCACAGTCTCTTTCTTGCTTTTCGGGAAGCGCTCAATAATGTCGTGCGCCACTCTGGGGCCTCGGAAGTGCATTTGAGGATCGATGTGATCGCGGATGAACTGCTGCTTCAGGTGGCTGACAACGGACACGGATTCGAAATGGCGCATCAGAGCCCCGGGTCTGATGGCATCCGTTCAATGCGCGACCGTATGGAGCAACTGGGTGGCCGCTTCGAGATCCGTAGCCGTCCCGGAGAGGGGACGGAGATTTCACTGTGCCTCCCGCTGAAAAGGCCAAAACAAGTCCATGATAAAGATAGCCCTTGTTGAAGATCATAAGACGACCCGAGAAGCCATCGAGCGCATCATCAATCTTTCGCCCGATTGCCGGTGTGTGTGCGCCTGCGCCACAGCCGAAGAAGGTCTGCGCCTCATCCCCGCTCATCAGCCGGAAGTAGTGTTGCTGGATATTCAACTGCCCGGGATGTCAGGTGTGGAGTGCGCAGCCCGGCTCAAAGAACTGCTGCCCGCCGTGCAACTGATCATGGTGACGGTCTACGAGGATCCAGATACCATCTTTCGGGCCCTACGGGCTGGAGCATGTGGGTATTTGCTTAAGAGAACAGCCCCGGAAGACGTGCTGCAGGCCATTCGAGAAGCGCACCGCGGCGGGGTTCCCATGAGCGTGGAAATCGCGCGCAAAGTCATTGCTTACTTCCAGGGGCAGGCAGCGCCGAGGAAGGAGACCGAAAGCCTTTCCAACCGCGAGCGCGAGGTACTGGATCTGGTGGCCAAGGGTTTTTCTAACAAAGAGATTGCCGGGCAACTCGGGGTTTCTCTGGATGCCATCCTCTGGCATCTCAAACACATTTACCAAAAACTGCACGTCCACTCTCGCTCTCAAGCCATCCTCAAAGTCCATCCGCGGATCTAAGGCTGCAAAACCTACCTGTTTTGGGAGCTAGGCGACAGCGAGTCGGAATGGTACTTACCTGTTCGACTTAAATTAACCCGAAAGGCAGACGAGCATCGTTCGCCTGCAGGCACGGTTTCTGACCAGGCACTGAGTCGGGTGAAGTCCAAAAAACTCAAGCCTATGAACAAATCGATAGCTATCCTCAACCCGCAGGGAAGCTCCCTTCTTAAATGCCGGGCTCGCCGGCCATTGGCATTGCCAGGCCGAGCCTGTTTCGGCCTCGTGCTGGCCGGTGCATTGGCGCTGGCTGGCAACAGCCACGCTCAACTTTCCGCAACCCTGACAGACATCGGTCCTACCGCACCCACCTCTGGTCCAGATGATATAGCGCAAACGGTCACAGGGAGTGGCAAACCCGACGAACTGAATTACTATTTTGATAACGGCACGCCGCCCGGACAAATCTTCACCACAGGGACCAATCCCAATGGTTATGTTCTTAACTCGCTAGCCATCGCCACGGCAGGCGACAGTGGCGGCATTCCTGCCGCTGGCCAAACCTACGAATTGCGCATCTACACAGTTGCCGGCGGGAACGCCTCCTTGATGGCGAGTTATACATCTCAACCCGGGTTCCTCTTTTTTGATTTTGATTGGCTGCAATGGACAGATCTCAGTCTCGGTCTGCAGCCCGGTGCCCAGTATGCCTACTCTTTTGCACGCACCAGTAACGGCTGGGAGAACATGGCCAATACAGGAGGCAATGTTTACACAGGCGGGGAGGTGGCCCTGATCCCCAAAGGGGGCGGAGCCATAACGCTTGGAGCCAGCCATAGTTTCGATGCGGCCTTCCATGTGGGATTGACTCCTGCAACTTCGATTCTTGCCAACCCCCCCAGTATTTCTCAAAGCCCGGTGCTTCCTGGAACATCCGTTACAATCAGTGTCGCGCCGGCAGTCGGCCCGGGGCCATTATCTTATCAATGGCAAACGGACGGAGGCAGCGGTGGCGCTTTGACAAACATCCCGTCAGCCACCGGCCTGAGTCTGGGCGTCAGCACGACAGGGCTGCCTCCGGGCAGTTACCGTTACGGGGTTCTGGTCTCTAGCGGCGCAAACTCCATAACCGGCGCGCCGGCCGTCCTTGTGGTGTATCAGGCCGCCGGGGCAACTCTTACCGATGTGGGCACCAGTATTCTGCCCGGCCAATATGACCTGAGCCAGTTAACTGGAGGGGGTGACGGCGATGGTTTGAATTATTACGATGATAACGGCGTGCCTCCCGGCCAGACCTTTACCACTGGCACCAATCCACAAGGATACTATCTGAACTCCGTGACTCTTGGCACGGGCGGTGGCACTTCAGGCCATACCGACGAGCCCAGGGCCTATTCGTTGTGGATCTACTCGGTCACCGGCAGCAATGCGACCCTGGTCGCCCATTACACGGATGAAAGCTTCTCGTTTACTTACGGCGACTGGGTGACGTGGAGCGGATTTCCACCACTGATTCTCAAGCCCAACAGCACCTATGCCTATGCCTTTCGCATGACGAGCGGGAACGGCTGGGCGGGCATGACTACAACACCGGCCACCACCGATCTCTATTCCGGCGGACAAATCTGTCTCATCCCTCAAGAGGGAGGCGCCATGCTCTTTGGCAACAGTGGAGTTTCTGATGCGGCCTTCAATCTAGGGATGCTGCCAATCGGAGTCGCTTTCACAGCCCCTACGGCTAGCTCCATTGTCATTTCCCCTTCCCTGGTGGTGGCGACCGGCACCCAGGTGACTCTCACCGAATCGGCCACGGGCGCCGCTCCGTTGTACTATCAGTGGCAAACCGACGGCGCCAGCGGCGGAACGCTTACCAATATTCCATCGAGTGACGCGACGAACCTGGTATTGAATACCGCGGGGTGGAACGCTGGCGTTTATCGCTTTGCTGTAATTGTGACGAACTCGTATGGCGCATCCACCAGTGCGGTTGCTTCCCTCACAGTGGCGTATCCGAGTACACCAGCCACGCTCACGGATATCGGGCCGGTCGGGCCGATACCCCGCCCCGAGGACGCCTCTCAAACACTGCCGGCCACTTTCGCCAACAAGCCGGACGATCTGAATTACTACTTTAATAACTCCGCGCCTCCCGGCCAAACCTTCACCACGGGCAGCAACCCTGGCGGATACACGTTGAACACGTTGGCCATTCAAATGGCCGGCGATAGCGGCGGATTACCGGCAGAAGGCCAGAATTACCAGTTGCGCATCTACAGCGTTTCGGGGGGCACCGCCGCGCTTCATGCGACCTATGTCTCGGAGGGCAACTTCGTGATCCTCGCAGATACCGACTGGCTCCGTTGGTCGGAGTTAGCCTTGCCACTGGCACCCAACACCACCTATGCCTACACACTCTACGCAGCAGGTGGCTGGGATAACCTTGGAAATGTCAGCGGCAATCCCTATCCGGGGGGAGAAGTCTGCCTGATCCCTCCGAGCGGAGGGGCGATTCAGTTTGGCGCCAGCCACGATTATGACGGGGTTTTCATCGTGGGACTGGTGCCGGCTGGTTATCCGATAGTGACTCCAGCGGCCTTCTCCCCTGCAAACCAAGTCTATGCCGGTTCGCCGGTCACTGTCTCGGCTTCAGCAACAGGAACAGGCCCGTTCACCTATCGTTGGCAAACCGATGGAGGCACGGGTGTTTATAGCGACATTCCCGGAGCCGACGCCGCCAGTCTTTCCGTGGACACAGCTCCACTAGCCGGGCTTAATGTCGGCTTCGCCCTGGTCGCCGCCAATGGCTCCGGCACAACCACAGGCCAGGTGTCCCACCTGACCGTGCTGTCTGCGAGCCCGCCCTTGATCGTCTCCCCCTATACGCTGCCCGAGGCCAATGTGGCGCTGGCAGGCAGCTCCGTTCGGTTGTTTGTCAATGAGACTGGCACCCTGCCGCTGACCAATCATTGGAGTCTGAATGGAGTAAGTCTCCAAGACGACGGTCGTGTCAGCGGTTCCCGGAGCAATGTTCTCATCATTCCAAATGTGATGATGAGTGATGCCGGGCATTATCAGCTCAGCATTACGAACAGCCAGGGCTATCTCACTGGGCCAGGTCTTGGAGCTGATCAAACGCTCCTCGTAGTGACGGCACCCTCCTTCTTCACAAATGGGATCGGCTGGGTTGGCAACAATGGGCCGACCATCCTTGACAATACGCTCACCTTGATCGATGCGGGCGGCCAGGCGCGATCGTTCTTCTTCAATTCTCCCATTCATATCGGTGCTTTCAAGGCCTCGTTCATATACCAGGATGTGGGCGGCGGCGGGGCTGATGGATTCACCTTCTGTCTGCAAAACGATCCGCGCGGAGCCGCAGCAGTTGGAGGCGGGGGAGCAGGCTTGGGTGTCTCCGGCATCAGCCCGAGTGCCGCTGTAACCTTTAACATCTACGGCAACCCGGGCATCTCGTTTACCACAAACGGAGCCAATTTTGGCCCTTATGCTCCCACCGGCCCAGTGAACATCGCAGGAGGCAATCCCATTGCCATCGACCTGGTCTACGCCAATGGCAACCTCCAGGTAAGTCTTACGGATACTACGGCGAATGTGAGTTTCACAACAAACATGGCAGTTGGTAACCTGCCTGCCCTGGCTGGCGGCCAAACAGCGTATGTCGGTTTCACAGGTGCCTCAGGCGGGGTGAGCAGCACCCAGACCCTCAGCGCCTTTTCTTATATGCCACTCACGAGCCTCTCCGCCCGGATCGCCGGTGCGGACCTGGTTTTAAATTGGCCTACCCTCCCTGGAGGCTACGAGCTGCAATCCCGATCTTCGCTAACGTCCGGCAACTGGCAGAGTGTCGCCGCCACAGCTATCCAGGTGGCTGGGCAGAACCAGGTTTCGATCCCGCTGGGAACCGCGGCACCATTCTACCGACTGGTGCTCGAGGTACCGGCACAATAAAGTTCGGAGTTCAGTAATAGCGTTGATGAAGGTCGGGGTAAAACCCGGCCTTCTTTATTCCAGATTTGACGCGAAGAGCTGGGTTTTGTCAGATCGGGTGGCGCCCTCATTCAAAGCGAATGATCGTGAATGAGTGAGGTGCAAAGGTGAACGAACTCTTTCCGTTCTTTAGCCCGTGTCGCCAGGCATAGGTGTACGGCTTGATACGAGTGGGCGCGTGAGCAGTGTTTACAGCATGCAGGCTGCCTGAAAGCTCCTCAACGCGTGCCGCAGACTGGGAAGTGCGAATTCCAACGATCTGGAGAGCGGCTGACTCGGCCCGATCGCTACCATTCACAACTTGCAGGACCAGGGTCTTCCCGTCTTCACTGCGTTTAGCAGATGCATCCAGGGAATGGCCAGGCCTTGCCTGCACTGTAGTATCCACTACGAGCGGCTGGTAATTTCGAGAAAGCATCTGCGTAACGTAACCCGGTGGTTGAAGCCAGACCTTTGAAGGGTTCAGGAACAGCAGCCCTTGATCCCAGTCGTTGTCATTTTGGCCGTCGGGCTGCAAGCAATTGGCGGAGGTCACGACGGGAATGCGGCCATCTCGTTCGATCATATTAAGAGCAGTGGCGTTGGCCAGAGCTCTGCGGTGAGAATGATTACCGGCATTGAATTCGAAGATCACGACGCGATGCTTGGCTCCTTCGGCCAGCTTCTCCAAAGCATCCACATAACTAAGAGTGCCCCCGAAATCGGGCTCCGGCCCATCGGTGCCCATATGAACATCGAACCAAACCTCACGCCCATGCTCTTTGGCTAGGCGCAGAATCTTTTGATGCGCGGCCAGAGTGGCAATGCCGCCCGCCGCACCAGTAACTTGAAACGGGTCTTTGATGGAATGTGCATACAGGAAGTCTCCTACGACAAGAATGAGTTCCGGGTCCTTTGCCCAGATTGCTTCCGCAATGGGTTTGAAGCGTTGCCAATAGCCCTCGTTCACTTTCTCCTCGTTCCCGATTTGCAGGTGCTTCAGCCGATATGGAGACGGATGCCCATCCTGGACGCGTTTGCGTCCCCACGCACTGTCAGCCGCCCCATTGACGTACTCGAGGAAATCAGCCATGTCCTGCGGGGTCTCATCTATGTTCACATCCGGAATGGCGAGAAACCCAGCAGCTTCACAGAAATTGAGGAAATCGAAAATCCCCCAGCCGTTCGATGAGTGTGGATACCACCAACCGGCATAAGGTGCACGCTGCGCCCGCGGCCCGATCATCTTCTTCCATCGGTATTCCGCTGCATTTGCCATGCAACCGCCCTGGCGCAGCACGGTGATTCCCTGATCAATCAGCGCCGCTGCAACGTCCTTTCGAACCGGCAAACCTTTGAACCGTCCCCATGGTCCCGGTTGCAGGAAAGCATAACCGACCGTGATCGTGCCAGGCCTTTTGAGCTTGATAGCGAATCTTCCTTGTCTGTCCGCTTGATCCGGCTTGAGTGTGAAGTCCAGGCGCTGCCAATCCCCGGCCTTTACAGAGAGAGCTTTCTCCGCATAAACGGCAGATCCGTCCCCGCTCTCCAGACTTACAGATACCTTGGCAGGTTCTGCCGATCGGACCCACACATAACCTTCGTACGGTTTCCCTTTAACGAAATTCATCCCCCATCGATTCAGGCTTTGATTCTCAATCCCGATCTCCCCCACTCCTCCTACAAACGAAATCCGCTGACTCTGGCGTCCTGAGAAAGGTTGATTCTCCTCCAGGGTGAACAAGCCGTCTGCGGTCCCGCGCCGCAACGCTCTCCACATCCCACTCACGCCACCTCCAAACCCACTCGGGTCCGCATAGGCGAAGGGAATGCTCCTGGGCGTGTTCGATGAAGTAATGGTCAGGGTGCGAAACTGCGCATCCGTTTGCCAGGTGCGAAGCCCAATCAAACCGCTGCTGATCGGGTGTTCCACATCGTTGAATTGTGTGACGAGTTGGTCATCAACAAACACGTCAAGTCCGGCACCCGTGAAACGCGCACACAATGACACCCATTCGTTCAACGGCACTCGGCAGGGCACGCGCTGGAGTGGTTCCCAGTTCTGCCGATGCCGTCCCAAGACGAGATGTCCGGATGGCTCAAGACTCACTTCGTATCCGGTGAAACGGTCAGCACCGTTGCCAGGCTTGTCTATCTTGAGAATGAGTCCGGCGTTCCCTTGCACCACACGCTCAAAGAAGATTTGGACGCTCACTTCGCCATCCGTGAGCAGGGAATCAGCCGCGACCAGCTTTGGTCCTGGCCCGCCAGCAGCCTGCAGAACGCCTTCAGAACTTGGAGTCCAGAGTCCTCCATACGCCGTAAAGCCTTTCAGCGGTGGTTGCTGGGCAGGTTCAGCGAAACTCTCACCAAAAATCATTTGGCTGTCGATCCCGCCATACACCTCATGATTCACATCCTCAATGCAGGCGCCCG
Source organism: uncultured Verrucomicrobiota bacterium (assembly GCA_942493075.1). Taxonomy (GTDB): domain Bacteria; phylum Verrucomicrobiota; class Verrucomicrobiia; order Limisphaerales; family UBA8199; genus JBBQYD01. Next base: position 4,668,418 of record OW818681.1, read on the forward strand.
TCAGGTAGCGCGTAACTCGATGCTTCACGATGTCAGCTTGAACCGTGATGATCGTTTCCTGAGCGGAGGCAATGAATCCACACAGCACCGAGCAAAGGATGAGGTTTGAAGGCTTCATTGAGAGTGTGAATAGCCGCGATTAGCGTTTAATCGGCACCTCAGGCAACCACACAGTCATGTCTCCTGGTGCGCGATTGGCATTAGCGAAATACGGAATGGCAACGAACTTTGCCGGGCGAGCTTCGGGCAATCGGTCGGCAGATAAGTAAAGAGTGTCAGGCCAGGGCTCCTGAGCCAGGCAAGCCCCTCGAATCACGGTAACTCCGCCCAGAAGGTCAGGTTCGAATTTGGCTTTGAGTGAGCTTTCTGCAGGAAGTGCCAACTGCCGCACGGGCGCTGCGTTATCCGCTGCTTCTACGCAATAAACCAACGGACCGCGTTGGAGCGCAACCATGCCCCGGCTCGCGTCAACTCGAGAGTTCGCCAGGAGACGTTGCACCGGCATAGGCAGCGATAGATGGATCGTATCGCCCGCTTTCCAAAGACGTCGCACCCTGGCATATCCTTGAATCGGCACAAGCCGAACCGCCTTCCCATTGACGGTCAAACGCGGATTTGGACACCAGGTGGGCACCCGGACGTTGATCCCGAACTCGGCAGGTTGTTTTGGATCGACGTCGAGACGGATATCCCCCTTCCATGGATAACTGGTCACTTGGCTTAACCCCACTTGAGAGTTGGCGATCGTCACACGCGCTCGGCTGCCGATGAACTGACTAACATATATATCCTGGTGATCCTGGGCATAAATGTAGCCGGGCAAGGCCCCCATCATTTTGAGGAACATAGGCGGACAACAAGGACATGAATGCCATGCCCAGCGGCTGCGCTTGCTATCGGCTTCAAGCGGGTTCTCGTAGAAGTAAGAGTCCCCTTTGAGCGAGACGCCACTTAAGATGCCATTGTAAAGCACTCGCTCCAGCTCATCCGCGTACCGGCCATCTGCCAGAGCCAGGTTCATATTCTGGTGAAAGAAGGCAGCGCCGATAGCCGCGCAGGTCTCCAGATAACCGTTGTTAGGCAGCAGGTAGTCTGGACCAAACCCTTCGTGTCCAGCGATGGCACCCAATCCACCAATCACGTACATGCGGCGGTCGACCATGCTGTTCCAGAGTCGCTGGGCAGCCTGGAGATAATCCTCTCGGCCATTCACCATTGCAGCCGCGCTCAGTCCCGCGCAGAGCAGTGTGGCCCGCACCGCATGACCCTCGATCGTCTTTTGTTCCAAGACCGGCTGGTGATCCTGCCCGTAAGCGCCATAGCTTTCCCGTCCTTCATGTCGCCCGCGATTCTCGATCCAAAACTCGGCTAGTCTGAGGTATCGAGTTTCCTCAACAGGAACCCCCATTCTATCCTTCAACTCTGGATGCTCTCGAAACAGCAAATAGAGCTTCACTAGTGCTTCCTCGCCGAGAGAGTGGCCTGGCACAACGTTCTTGCGGGGCGGTGGTCCCATCACATCGCACATGTGATTGGCCAGCCTGGTAGCTGTTGCCAGAAGGCGGGTTTTCCCCGTTGCCTGATAATAGTGAACGGCCGCTTCGACCATGGCTCCAGCATTGTAGAGGTCGTGCTGCCAGCGATTGTTTCCTCCATTAAGTCCCCAACGATGATTCGGCTCTTTGAGCTGCGTGTAGGTGTTGAGGTAGCCATCCGGGTCCTTGCTTGCAGCCGCGGCAATGCGTTCGATGTAGGAATCCAGTTGCGCTTCGAGGGCCGGATCGGGCTGACCGGCCAGAAAATCGGCAGAACCGCGAATCATTTCGTAGATCAACCCATCGTACCAGGGAGGCCCAGCGTGGTCTCCACCGGTCCCATCTCGAATTTTGTCGAAGTTCGCAAAAGCACCATCCTTCTCGAATTTCGCAAAACAATCGGGGATCGTCACCGTGCGCCAGGTTTTGAATCTGGGAGCCCAGAAACCGTCATCAACACTCACCTGCTGAATGGGAACCGGTTTGAGTGAGTGACTGGTGGATGGCTGCCCCTGCAAAAGCGCAGGCATTAGGCAGAGGCAGAAGAGCAAGGGTCTCATAGGTTAAACTTTGCCCGAACAAGGCCAGTCTCCAAATGCGAGCCCGGTTTGAGCAGGATCATCGTGCCAAGGATCAACGAAGTGTCCATGTGTTTTTGCCGTTGGCATTTTGAGATTCTTTGCGGCGTTTATTAACTCCGGCCAAATGCCAAAGGCTATCAGGATACTCATTGTTCTTGGGTCGATTCAGGATTGAATGGAATTGGAAAGTCCCGGATAGAAGACTCGATATCAGGAAATCGCTGAGAATGTTTGCACGGTTGTTTAGGCTTGCTCGGATCACTCCTTGAAGGTAGGCAGAGGGATGCATCCGCCGCCCAGAGTCGCCCTGATTATCGAGAGCTCAGGCATCTATGGAAGGCGGATACTCAATGGAGTTGCGCGGTATCTGCGTTCACACCATCGCTGGTCGGTCTTCCTGGAGCAGCACGCGCTGGGTGTGCGACCTCCTGCCTGGCTCTTTTCCAGCAAATGGGATGGTATTCTGAGCCGTCCTACGGACCCGGAACTGGCGCAGCTTTTTCAAAGGATGTCGTTGCCGGTTGTCGATATGAATGATCTGCACGAGGACTTGGGATTACCCTGGGTCGGCTCCAATCACAGGGGCATTGGTGAAATGGGAGCATCTCACCTTTTGGAGCGCGGCTTCCGCCATTTTGCGTTCGCAGGGTTTGCGGGCGAGTTGTGGGCGGCCAGGCGGCGCGAGGGGTTTTGTGCCAGTGCTGAGGCACAGGGGTTTGAAGTTTCGGTTTATGAATCAACCTGGCGGGGCATGGATGCCCCAAGTTGGGATAAGGACCTGGAGGATATAGTTATATGGCTTCAAGGATTGCCGCAGCCTTTAGGCCTGATGAGCTGCAATGATGTGCGCGGTTTGCACGTGCTGGACGCCTGCGCAAGGCTTGGCCTTCTGGTGCCAGAACAAGTGGCAGTCGTCGGTGTGGATGATGAAGAGGTGCTCTGCGAACTCTGCACTCCGGCTCTCTCCAGCGTCCAGCCCAACGCTGAACAAATCGGTTATGGCGCTGCCGAACTGCTGGATCACCTGATGGCTGGTAAGTCACCTAAACAAAAACGCATCTCCGTAAATCCAATCCGGGTGGTAGCGCGCCGTTCTACTGAGGCTTTGGCCATTGAGGACAAAGTGGTCGCAGCAGCAATGAGATTCATTCATGACCAGGCGTTATTCGGATGCAGTGTGTCGGACGTGGTGCAACAGGTTAAGGTTTCTCGCAGCGTCCTGGAACGAAGGTTTCGGGAGCACCTGAAGCGCTCTCCCCAAGAGGAGATCCGGGCCGTTCGTCTCAACCGGGTGAAGCAATTGCTTACGGACACTAATTTCACTTTGGAACGGATTGCCGAGCTTTCCGGCTTCGATCACCCAGAATACCTCAATGTGATGTTCAAACGACTGTGTGGCTTGAACCCCGGGCAATACCGACGCAAACACCGGAAATAATGACCAGAAGCCGAAGAGCAGGCAGAGGCTGGGTGTAACCTGGGCCTCTGCCGCTTTGAAAGAGGTCAGGATTTCAAGGATGCCATATCGATCACAAACCGGTACCGGACATCTTGTTTGAGCAAACGCTCCCATGCTTCGTTGATTTTTTGGATGGGGATGATCTCGATATCAGACGTGATCTTGTGTGCGGCGCAGAAATCGAGCATCTCCTGAGTCTCGGCGATGCCGCCAATCCCGGAGCCAGCAAAGCTGCGGCGTGGCAGAATCAGATTAAACGCCGCTACTGGCAATGGCTGTTCCGGAGCACCTACGAGCGTCAATGTGCCATCGAGCTTCAACATCGAGAGATAAGCGTTGATGTCGTGCTGGGCTGAAACGCAGTCGAGGATGAAATTGAAGCTTCCCAGGTGTTTCTTCATCGCCTCCGGATCTTTGGATACCACGACTTCATGCGCTCCAAGGCGCAGGCCATCCGGGATCTTGCCTGGAGAGGTGGTGAACAGGACCACATGGGCCCCGAAAGCTCGGGCGAACTTCACAGCCATATGCCCCAATCCACCAAGGCCAACGATCCCGACTTTCTGCCCCGGGCCAACTTTCCAATGGCGTAGCGGTGAGTAGGTGGTGATACCAGCGCAGAGGAGCGGAGCGGTAGCGGCAAGATCGAGCCCAGCCGGCACGCGAAGCACGAACGATTCATCGGCTACGATGCTGGTGGAATAGCCCCCGAAGGTCGGTCCACCCAGGAACTTGTCCTCACCGTTGTAGGTAAATGTTGGAAAGGAGAGACAATACTGCTCAAGCCCCGCCTGACAATTCTCGCACGTCCGGCAGGAGTCAACCATGCACCCGATCGCCGCGATGTCGCCCACCTTGAACTTGGATGCCTTAGCCCCTGCCCGAGTTATTCGACCCACAATCTCGTGTCCGGGCACACACGGGTAAACCGTGTTATGCCACTCATTGCGGGCTTGATGCAGGTCCGAATGGCAGACCCCGCAGAACAGAATATCGATTTCTACATCTGTCGGACCCGGCGAGCGCCGATTTATCCCGAGAGGTGAGAGCGGAGAGGTTGCCGCCTGAACTCCAAAAGCCTGGATTTTGGTCGTAGTCATGGGATGAACTTACCGTGAGATTGGGATCTGTCACGAGAAGAACACGCCTCCCGACCAAGGAGTTGGGCGGAACAAGTGGGAAGCTTTGGAGGGTAAGGCTATGCGCTTACACTAAGCACCGCGGGAAATTCGCAGTTTGGCTCCTACCACCAGGCGGTCGTTTGAAAGATTATTCGACGCACGAATGGTTTTAACGGAGGTTTTGTAGGTCTTAGCTATCCCAGAGAGCGTATCGCCTGATTTAACCGTATGAACATATTCGGCAGGTTGGGAGACTTCTTCTGGAGTGCTGGCTTGAACCGAGGCATTGGCCAGCACAGGGGCCTGAGCATCAGGGAGCGCCTGAGATTGAGCAGGGAACGTCGGTTGGGCTTCCCTGGCTCTCACGACCAGAGTTCCACCGGGCTCCTCGCCACCCAGCGCCGCCGGATAACCATGGGCCGCTGTCCTGGGCATCGCATCACTACGACAGCCCTGGAACAGGAGAACTGAAAAAACCGCCACGTGTGCTGCCAGCACGGCCATGAACCCAAGCTTGAACCGTTCTCTTCCACTCCGTCGAGGAACGACAATCAGGGAAACCGCTGGAACAAATGGGTTCGGATTTTTCACTCTTTCATAGGATGCATAGAGGATGCCAAACCGCAAAGAACAGCCTTCATGATTTGACCGCAGAGGGAACTGCTAGCGCGGTGCTTTGGAGCCCGAACCGGCGCTGCCTGAAATCAGGACATAGGTAATTGGGAGATGCCCATGATCAATGCAGGGTTCCTAATGCCTGAACCAGCCTAATGTCCTCCAATTACGTCTGTACATCATTCCAAGCACCCGCACGCAAACGACCATGCAGTAAAGGAAAAGGAAGTCCAAAGGCAGACTCCAGAGCAGGTCACGGATGAGTTCTTTCCAGAAACCGGCGGGAGTGTCCGCGACCGCCCCGAGCTCCTGTATCAGCAGCCATGAACCGTTCCAGATCCCCAACCCGGCCATGAAGAATAGACATACCCAGGCGTAGTCCTTGGGAATCTTCAGAATTGCAGGCAGAACCACAAACGGATTGGCCGATTTCGCACTGCCAGTAAGGGAAACTACCAGCAAGGCCATCGGCAGGTAAATGATGCCCATCAGGAATAACGGGTAGAACAGGAACGGTGCAAAATCATACTTCCCTGAGAAGTACGAGTAGAGCACCGCCGGGCCAAAACAAACCGCCAATGTTCCCAGGCATGATAGAAACGGCTGGACCAGATCTTCCCCGAACGACGCGATCTCCGGCCAATCAGGCAGCACATCTTCGTCATTGGAGCATGAAACGACTATTTTCTGTACGTAGGCAAATAGCCAACCCCAGCTAAAAATCAGTAAGATTACCAATGCAGCGGCACCCAACATCGGCACAAACCGCACGACCATCATAAACAAATCCACCAGCCAGAACACAATCGTGCCCAGGATCAAGAACAACGCCCCGCCTTTGGCAAACGGATAGGCGAAGGCACTTCCCAACCGCTGCCTCAGGGTCATATTGCTCCGGGCCTCCAACCGGGCCCGTTCAGCTTCGTGTTCCGCCACCGACAGTGTTCTCGAAGCACAGAGCGCGCACCTGTGCGTGGTTTTCTCTCCAATCTTCCTGGCCGGAGAGCACTGGCTGCACAGAAACGTATGGCACCGTGGGCAAACCCACTCCCCCTCAGTTTGGGGGTGCTTATAGCACGGATGTTCCACAGCTTGCGCCTGTGCCAGCGGCTCTTCTTCCTCTGCGCTGGCCACGTTGCCAGCGGCAACAGCCACGTGAATCCTGGCCCGCACTGGCGCTTCATGCCGTAGCCGGATGTCTCCCAACCTGAGCACCTGGCCGGGCTGAAGCACGGCCTCTTCCGATACTGGCTCCTCATCGATAAAAGTGCCGTTCGTAGAACCCAGATCTTTCACGATCACTCGGCCGCCTGAAACGATAATGTGGCAGTGATGGCTCGAGACAGTCGGGTGGTTAATCCGGAAATCGTTGTCCTCGGTCCGCCCTACCGAAAACTGACCAGCTTTTAAGTCCAGGACCGTTGAAGGGATCTCCTCCGAGATGATTTGCAGAGAGCTCATAGAAGCGGTCGCTTTCCTCTTAGTTTTTCCCTTAGCTTTTTCCATTTGATCATCAAATCCTCCTTGGAAGGCGAGTTGGTCTTGCTCCACCCAAGGTCCGGAACAGGTTTGAATCGGGTATCCTTGGGAATGCCCTCCCATTTCTGCTCCAATCGCTTGATCCGCTCTTCCAATAGCGGGTGGCTCTGCAGCATCCTTGGATCTTCGGATTCGCCGACATCGGCAGCTTGGAACTTGCGAAACATGCTGATTAACCCCCGCGGATCAATCCCCTGCTCTACCAGCATGTTCCATCCCGCGTCGTCTGCTTCCCACTCCAGTTCGCGCGAGTAGGCGAGGTTTACCAGTTCATTGGCTCCCGACGACAGGGCTGAAAGCAGGTTGCTTCGATCTCCAAACAGCCATTTGAACAGGAACGTATGCCCCTGGTGCGCGATCAATATTCTCATCCCATGATGGCGTTGCAGATGCGCTGCCTCATGGGCCAAAACTCCGATCAGTTCCTCCGGCCGTTCAGCCATGTTCAATAGGCCTGAGCTGACGTAGAAATAACCGCCTGGGATCACGAAAGCATTAGGTGACGGATCGGCATAAATATGCACTTTGGGCTCGTAGGAGTTACTCGACCGGCGTTCCAGCAAGGCGGACAGGTGCTTCCGAATCGCATTGGTCGTGGGCGCTTTAATCAGCAGCAACACCTCGTCCACTTCCTTCGACGTGGTCTTCCCGATTTCCAGCTCGTAACTCTTCGGCACCCGGCTGACGGCCCAGGAAAGCAACCATCCCCCGGCATTCATCGTCAGAATGGCTATCACCATAAAGCCAGCCAGAAACACCAAGGTTGCTTTCAATCGGCTCCGGTCGTCACAGCGTCGCAAAATTTCAGCAACCTGATGGTGGGTCTGGGCGTGTTTACTGAATGGATACTCTTGCAGGATTGACCTCTCTCTGGTCAGCAGCGCAAAGCCTGGATAGTCCTGATGGGAAAAACTGATCGGATCATTCTTGCCCCCATCACACTCGATTTGCAGCCCGTCAAAAGGCAACTCTACCACCTCATCATCGGACTGAGCCCTCACCACGCGGCCAATGACCAGCAAACGGCAGATGGTTACCTCACCCCCCTCGAAGTGAGCTATCCAGGCAGGAAAAGATCTCGGTACCTGCTTCATAAGGCGTATGTGCCGGTGATTCTTGACGCAGCCTCTCAGGTTAATCAAGCATTGTCAATGCAACGTGCGCCGATCCGAAGAACCAGGATTGATTTTGTTTTGATTTCGGGCTACCAAGACGTCGTCGTGAGGCGTAGGACAACGATCTAGCGACATACTCGATAACAATGACAAGATACTCGGCTAAGTTGCTTTTTCAATACCGGGCGGATCTTGGCAGGAGGAGGAGCGACACGATACTTCGGTGCGAGGAGCGTCTCAGTGTCATCGCCGCTGGAAGTGCATGTACGGCACTTCCTTTTATGACCTGCTGCTCCACTGCCGGATGAGCTCGCCAGCGACATTGATTGGTTGGATGAAAGCGATCGGGGTCTTCCTCGCATGCCTTCTTGCCTGTTGCTTGCTCCCCATCGTTGCCGTTTACGGCCACGCATTTGTGCCATTGCCGGACTTGCTGTTCTTTTTTCCACAACTAGCCTTCCCCTACGATAACGTAGTGGTTAACGCAGCATCTGGTCAGCAGACAGTGTTTTCTCACCCCGCCGCGCTGACTCTCTCGGTGCTCCAATGGGGACTTTTGGCCGTGGGGTTTGGCTGGCTGGCACGGCGTCTGAGGATTCGTCACATGTTGTTGGTCGCGGTACTAGTCATTGTGGCAGCCACATTGATTACCCATTATGGAATCAAGATGTTTGGGGCGACCGTCACTCTTGATGGGCTATAACCAGCATGCAGAGCAAACGAGGCGCGCTATGGACTACACGCTATTCATCCAGACTATCCGTTCACGCCTAACCTTTGAGGACCTGGCGGGTCATCGGATAGCACAACCGCTTCGGGAGACGAGAGATCTCGACAAGTTTATCGACGGCGTCGCTGAGAAGTTCCTTAAGGCGCCGGGGGAAGAACGTGCGACCTTGAGTCAAATGTTCGTAGAATGGGAAGGGCTCTGGTATTTAGAGGATTACGTCAGACGCGCGTGTGAGCGAATTCGGGACCACAAGGACCAAGGTGTGATTCGGCTTGCCTTGGCCGCGATCTTGATCGTCAACGAGCGGTGGGACCCCCGAGATTCACTCTATGCCTTAGGGCACCTCTTTCGTGCCGCACAGCAGATTGGCCTTCGCGACCCGATGCCTATTTTCAGAGAGGTCGCAGCTCTTTCAAATCACCAGGAGCCGCACTCTTGTGCTGCGCTCATGGGCGCCTTTGACAAAACTGCAGTGTGTCAGGAACTTGCGGCTGTTCCAGTGGCAAACTTGCCTGCCCTGGTGAGGAAGGGGGATACGATAGGTCTCAGAAGCTGCTTGGAAGCGGGGGACAACCCGAATGCTGTGGGGGCAAGGATGGTAACGCCATTGATGCTGGCGGCACGCAAAGGTTCGCAGCCAATGCTCAAGCTGCTTTTGAGCGCTGGAGCGGAGATCAATGTTCACGATGATAGAGGCTGGTCCGCCTTGGTTTACGCTGCCGAGCAAGGACAATGGTCTGCCGTTGAGCTGCTGGTAGCAAGTGGCGCAAGGACTGATGTGAAGCCTGAGGGCATTCCGCTTGAGGTGTTCGTTCAGGACCGGGCGGCCTCTCGCCTGACGAAGCGAGGACGAAAGATTCTCAGTGCAATGATTAGTGGTTGAACTGCGGGAGATCACCGGGTGTTCTCTCCGCCTCCTCCTGTTCAATTCAAATCACACAGGGCGAAGAACTAAAAAGAAAAACGGCCAGCCGCTCGTGAGCAACTGGCCGTTGTGTCTTAAAAGGTATCTTCTTGAGTGCTACCGCTTCTTTTTGTGCACGCCTGCAGCAACTTTCAGGCGGAGCGCATTCAACCGGATGAATCCGGTAGCATCGTCCTGGTTGTAGGCCTTGGTCGGATCAGCCTCCATAGTGGCGATGGCAGGGTTATACAGGCTCACAGGCGACTTGCGTCCTGCCACGAGAATATTGCCCTTGTAGAGCTTCAACCGGACTGTGCCGGAGACGTTCTTCTGGCTCTCGGTGACAAGCGCTTGGAGAGCAAGGCGCTCAGGCGCGAACCAGTAACCGTAATAAACCAGTTCAGCGTAGCGCGGCACGAGAGAATCGCGCAGGTGCATCACTTCACGGTCCATCGTGAGAGTCTCCATCTGCCGATGGGCGTAATGGAGGATGGCGCCGCCCGGTGTTTCATAAACGCCGCGCGACTTCATGCCCACATAACGGTTCTCGACCATATCGACACGCCCCACACCATGCTTGCCGCCAATTTTGTTGAGCGTTCTCATCACTTGCAACGGAGTCATGGCCTTGCCATTGACGGCTACGCAGTTGCCCTTCTCGAAATCGAGCGTTACAAACTCCGGCTTGTTGGGAGCGTCTTCCGGAAACACTGAGAGAGTGTTGAACAAGCCGCGATGCTTCAGGTCCCCCGCGTCAAACCAGGGATCTTCCAGGATTCCGGCCTCATAAGAAATGTGGAGGAGGTTGCGGTCCATTGAGAACGGTTTCTTGGCGGAAGCCTGCACTGGGATCTTCTTTTGCTCGCAATACTTGATCATCTCGGCACGGCCCGGAAACTGATCACGGAACCGGCTGTCGCGCCAGGGAGCAATGATTTCGAGATCGGGCGCGAGAGCCGCTGCGGTCAATTCGAAACGCACCTGGTCGTTCCCTTTGCCCGTCGCACCATGGGCAAGGGCATCGCCCTTTTCTTTCCGTGCGATGTCAATCATCCCCTTGGCGATCAGCGGACGGGCAATGCTGGTGCCGAGGAAATACTGGCTTTCATACACCGCGCTGGCCTGGATCATCGGGAAGATGTAATCGCGAGCGAACTCCTCCTGGAGATCGGCGATGTAGATTTTGGAGGCGCCAGTCTTCCTGGCCTTAGCCTCCAAGCCTTTCAATTCTTCCTCCTGGCCGATGTTCGCGCAGTACGCGATCATCTCCGCGTTATAGACTTCTTTGATCCAGGACAGCAGCACCGAGGTGTCCAGACCACCCGAATATGCCAAAACAATTTTCATATCTTTCGTAAATCCGTCTGCGAATAAAACGTCAACTTAGCCTAATTGAAAAGCACAAACTAACCAGCCTGAAGCAGGCTGAACCGGGTTTTCAGGCTCAAAATCCGGCGTCAGTTTGCGGATGTGGCCTGTCGCCGGTAGGTTCGATATGCACCAGCACGTCCCTTACCCGGGGAAATTCGCGCCGGATTCGGTCCTTTACCTGGTGGGCTATGTCGTGGGAGCGCTGGACCGTCATCTGAGGATCTACCTGCACGTGCATATCCACGTAAAAGAAGTGACCCATCTTTCGCGCGAAGCACTTCTCCACAAGATCAACTCCCGGAATTGCCACAGCCGCTTCGCTCATCTGATCGACCAGTTCCTTCTGCGGGCTGGTGTCCATCAACTCCCGAACCGCAGATCGTAACAGTCTCCACCCGTTCCATGCGATCACCAGAGCAGCGACGGCTGCAGCATAGTCATCAGCAGCTTCGTAGCCTTTTCCGCCTATGAGGGCTATTCCGATACCAACTGCGGCAGCGAAGCTGGTTATGGCATCGCTGCGATGATGCCATGCATCGGTCTGCACCGCTGTGCTTTCCACCGCGATCGATTCGCGCAAAACGTGGCGAAACAACGCCTCCTTCACAATGACCACCAGCGCGAGCACCAGCAGGGTGAAAGCTTCGGGCCCCTCGTGCGGGTGTTTTATCTCACGAATGGCCGTTGCGAAAATCCACACCGCAGCCCCCAGCAGCATGGCAGAGACAATCGCCGCCGAGATCGGTTCGGCTTTGCCGTGCCCATAGGGATGATCCTCGTCTTCAGGCTGTGAAGCCACGACCAAACCACGCCAGACGATAATGGAGCTGAAAACGTCCGACATGGATTCGACGGCATCTGCCACTAGCGCATGGGAATGGCCGATGACACCGGCCACCATCTTGATGACGGCTAGCACGCTGTTGACCACTAATCCAAGCCAGGTCGCCTTCAGGCTGCGTTCGAGGCGCTTCTTTAACACCGGAAAAGTCTACATGCTACACCGCAGCATTTGAAGTCTAGAGACGCCCTGAATTGCAAGCATCTATGGGATAAGCGGATCGTGCCTGGAAACAGCGAAGGCCGGGTTTAACCCCGGCCTTCGAACACACTACAAAACATTTTCAAATCAAAGATGCTGCGCCGCAGACATACGCTATCAGCCACACACGGTCTGATTACTGCATTTTTGCATCAACCACACAGACAGCTTAGCCGATTCGCGTGTTTTGGCATGTCACCATTACTGGGGACATCGCTGGGGACGCCTTGTCCCCCGCCCCGCCACCGGGTTAAAGCACGTGGCTGAACATTGCGTCACGCAGTTTAGGCTCAAACCATGTGCTCTTCGGCGGCATGATCTCCCCAGCGTCGGCGATGGACATCAGGTCCTCGATCCCAGTGGGGAACATGGCAAAGGCGCAGGTATACTCTCCGCCGCTCACCAATTTCTCCAGTTCACCAAGCCCTCGAATGCCGCCCACGAAATTCACACGTTTGCTCGTGCGCGGGTTATCGATCCCAAAGAGGGGTTCCAGCACGTGCTGCTGCAAAAGGGTGGCGTCTAAACGATCGACTGCCCGAACCGCGTGGGTTAGCTCAGACCGAAAGCGCAACTTCTGCCATTTGCCTTCAAAAAAGAACCCAACCTCGTGCTTGCTGTTGAGTTCGGAACCGGCCCCAGGAAGAACTTCGAACACCTGCTCCAAAGCCTTCCGTAAACGATCCGGGGTTTGGCCGTTCAGGTCTTTCAACACCCGATTGTAGGGCAGGATTTTGACCTGGTTATGCGGGAAGATGACGCTGAGGAACCATCCGCTGTTGCCACGGCCTTTCCGGGCCTGAAACACACGCCCGGCAGCGGCGCTGCGGTGATGTCCGTCCGCAATATAGGCAGCCGGCAGCGCCTCGAAGGTTTGCTTTATCTTTGCCGCAGCTTCTTCCCCGATGCTCCAGGCACTGTGGCGCACGCCATCGGCAGCCGTGAAATCCACCTCAGGAGCTTGGCTGATTCTTTCTGCCACAATTCTGTCGATCTCGGGTTGTGCTTGATAAACCAGAAAGACCGGCCCGGTTTGCGCGTTTAAGGTCTCAATGTGGCGCACCCGATCATCCTCTTTGTCAGGCCGGGTGAGCTCATGTTTTTTGATGATCCCCGCCAGATAATCCTCACAACTGGCGACGGCCACCAAGCCAGTTTGCGAATGAGTCCCCATGACCTGGCGGTACAAATAAAACCGGGGGGCCGAATCAATGAAGAGCGAGCCTTCGTTTACCAACCGGTCCAGGTTCTCTTTGCCCTTGGTATATACGGCTGGGGAATAAATATCCGTAGCGGGTGGCAAATCGATTTCCGGTTTGCTCACATGCAAAAAGCTGAGGGGGCTGCCAGCGGCAATAGCCCTGGCTTCTTCCGAGGACATGACGTCATACGGCAGTTCACAAATTTTTCCGGCTAGCTCAGGCCGGGGGCGCAATGCGGCAAATGGTTTGATTCTGACCATTCTTGGTTTTAGCACGAAACGGAGCACGCGCAAAGGCAAACGGGGCTTTGACACTTGACGCCAGCCTCTAGCCGGAGCCGATCTTTCAGGTTTCCTTGCAGCACCTCAGGTCCTGCCAGGCGCCCGTACAGCGGTGCCCTGCTGCTTTTTCAATGCATCTCCCAACTCCAATCGGGCACGCTCCGCTTCGCTCTGAAGTTTCCGCACGATATCCGGATGATCGGGAGCAACATCTCTGCTCTCGCTGATATCTTTCGGCAAGCAATAGAGTTCGGGCCTTTGTACAGAGCGTTGCGAGTAGGCGACTGGCTTCCCGTCCTTGCCCCCAGTCCGCCCGTCCAGGGTTCTATACTGGTGCGGCAGGACCAGTTTCCACTCACCATCGCCGGATACGACGGCCTGCAACTGACCGTGTTCATAGTAGATCCAGTAGCTGGAGTGAGGGTTGCTGGCGCCCTTTTCACCAGCGATCAGCGGCCAGACGTCCAATCCATCAATGGGGTGCTTGGGCAAATCCGCTGAGATTCGGCCAGCGATGGTAGGCAACAAATCGATCGTCATTAGCATGTCAGAAGACTCAGTTGCTGCCGGGATCTTGCCAGGAAAACGCATGATGCAAGGGACCCGAATTCCTCCCTCCCAACTGGTGCCTTTGCCTTCCCGCAATGGGAATGCAGATCCCGCGTGATCTCCATAGCTGAGCCATGGCCCATTGTCTGAAGTGAAAATAACCCACGTATTCTCCTTTAGCCGGAGTTTGTCCAATGCCGCCATGACCTGCCCAACAGACCAATCGATCTCCTCGATCACGTCCCCAAACAGGCCCCGGGAAGACTTGCCGCGGAATTTGCCGCTCACATGAAGAGGCACGTGGGGCATGCTGTGGGCCAGGTATAACAGGAAGGGTCGTTTCCGGTTCTGCTGGATGAACTTCACTGCATTCTCGGTATATAATCGCGTAAGACCCTCCTGGTCTTTTGGTGTCACCATCGAATCCATCACGTTGGTGCCGCGGTAGATCGGCAACTCGGGATAAATCTTCTTGCCGCCACGGATCTGGTTGGGGTGCATGGGCCACATGTCATTAGAATATGGAAGCCCGATATAATCGTCGAATCCGTGGGCAGGCGGGAGAAAAAGAGGCGAATCCCCCAGGTGCCATTTCCCGTAGATCGCCGTGGCGTAGCCGCGCTGTTTAACCAGTTCGGCCAGGGTCATTTCATCCGGGTTTAAGCCGACCGGGCTTCGTGGTCCCAGTGCGCCATGGATTCCGATTCGATTCGGATAACATCCTGTCAATAGGGCTGCGCGGGACGCACTGCAGACCGCTTGGGCGACATGAAAGTTGCGGAAAGTTCTTCCTTCAGAGGCCAACCGGTCTAAATGGGGAGTGCGGATGCCTTGGGCGCCGAATTTGCCAATATCCGCATAGCCCAAGTCATCTGCAAAGATGATGACAATATTGGGAAGGTTTGTCCTGAACGCCGAGGCTGCGGGCGAAATGACTGGCCATAGGCAAGCAAGGCATGTCAGCCACGCTGCCAGGAATGGACCCGCCTTTTGCCGTGTGATCATGCCCGGATGATGCACGGCCCACACTTGGACTCAAGCCGTTATTGTGGGTGCCGGTTCGTCACAGTCCCGGAGAAACTTAAGAGTGTTCGTTTGGTTGAGGCTCAAACCCAGCCACGGCAGCGGCACGCCCGAGAGATCCGAGATTGATGACCTCCTGGTATCCCATTCCCTTGAGTTGATGCTTCGCGATCGCACTGCGCCCGCCACTCAGACAATGCACTAGAATCGGTCGCTTCAGATCGGGGAGGCGCATGGGAGCCAACTGTTTGAGTTCACCCAATGGGACATTGATTGCCCCTTTCACTTTCCTTCCGCTGAACTCTCGGGCGGATCGCACGTCAACGATCACAGCGCCGTTGCGTAGCAATTCAGAAGCACGCGCCTGCGAGACGCCACTGAGCCGTTTCGAGAGGAACACACCAAGAACAACGGCAACAGCAATGAAAGCAATGATCCACTCCATAAATACCGGTTAGTTGAGTCTGCGAACCCATCAGAGCCGCTCTGCGTTAGCCAATCCGCCGCTGATGCTCTCCCGGCGGTTCTTTCCATCCAGACACTCTCGCACTACCTGCGCTAGAACTGCTGAGTCATAGGGTTTGGGCAAATACACAACCCCCTTCTTAGTGGGAACTCCGGCCTGAACAATTTCGGCGCTGTAGCCGCTTGAAATGACCGCTTTTAAACCCGGCTTCATTCCTTGAAGCTGCTCAGTGAGTTCCAAGCCGGTCATCCCCTCGGGCATCACCATATCGGTAAAAAGTAGATCGATGCGCTGGCCAAAGACCTGCCAGACGCGCATGGCTTCCTGGCCGCTCCCTGCCTCGTGCACGACATATCCCAGGTTCCGCAACATCTTGCCGACAAGGGTTCGTACACTGAGTTCATCTTCAACCAACAAAACGGTTTCCTTACCGCGAGGGATGAACTTCTCAGGAGCTGTTTTGGTAATCTCCTCGGCCGGCTGCGTTAGCACCGGCAAATACACTCGAAAAGTGGTCCCCACACCAGGCTCGCTACCCACTTCAACCCAGCCCTTGTGTTGCGCTACAATTCCATGAACGGTGGCCAGTCCCAGGCCTGTACCTTTGCCGATCTCCTTTGTGGTAAAGAACGGCTCGAACATTCGTTTTAAGGTGGCAGCATCCATGCCGCATCCGGTATCAGAAACAGCCACACAAAGGAACTGTCCCCCGCCCAAGTCACGAGCGCGGTCATTGTTCGGCTCGCTAACAGTTGTGGTGATGGTGATGCGCCCTCCCTTTGGCATGGAGTCGCGGGCGTTCACCACTAGATTCATAATCACTTGTTCGATCATCCCGGCGTCCGCCTCGACCAAGGGCAGGCCGGTGCCGCTATCGAACCGCAGGCTAATGTGCTCACCGATGAGGCGGGTCAGCATCTTTAGAAGGTTCGCCACGATGTCATTCACCGCTATGGGTTTGAGCGACAAGACAGACCGCCGACTGAACATCAACAATTGCCTGGTCAATCCCGCAGCCCGCCGCGCCTCCGCATCGATATCCTTTAGAACACACTGCGTTTCATCATCGAGGTCCGGGTTCATCTGGAGCAATCCCAGATGCATCATGATCGCAGCGAGGATGTTGTTGAAGTCATGAGCCACTCCACCAGCCAACTGGCCGATGGCTTCAAGCTTTTGAGCTTGTCGAAGCTGTGCCTCCAGCCGCTTGCGTTCGGTGATGTCACGGTCCATTCCCCGATAACCTCGAAAGTCCCCTTTCGGTCCGAGGACCGGCACCCCGCTTGTCTCCAGAACCACCTCGTGGCCGTCCTTATGAATATTGACATTCTCAAGTCCCGAGAAGGTCGCATGTTTCCCCGCGGAATCATTCCAAAGCGTGCGAACCCGTTTAGCTTCCTCAGGAGGCATGAAATCAAACGGTGTCTTTCCTACAACCTCATCTGGGGTGTACCCGAGAAGATCAAAAGATTTGGGGCTCGCATAAATGTACACACCCGCTGCATCGACCTCCCAGATCCAGTCATAAGTGGTTTCGACCAGGCTGCGATAGCGCTCCTCGCTATCGCGCAATGAGGATTCGGCCTCGCGATGAGCTCGGCGCATCTCAGCATCCCGCATGCTGCGCTCTATCGCAGGAACGAGCCGAGTCAGACTGTCCTTAAGCACGAAGTCAGAAACACCCTTCTTGAGTAGTTCCACCGCGCGTTCCTCCCCAAGACTGCCGGAAATGAGGATCAAGGGCAGCCCGGGAATTCGCCGGTGAACAATGCTGAGCATCTCGTTAAAATCCAGACGCGGCAGGCTGTAATCGGATAGCACGACGTCCCAATCCGTATGCTCCAGGGCGGCCATCAGGCTTGGAACATCGGTGACACAGCGACATTCACCAAGGACTCCGTGCTGCTCCAGGCACCGGGTGACGAGCCGGTAATCAGCCTGGTTATCCTCGATCATTAATACTTTTAGCGGGTCCATGATAGCTCGTTTCACTCCGGCGGTTCGTTGGTTGCGAGCCAATAGACTCCCAACCGTGCGACAGTTTCGGCAAATTCAGCGAAATCCAGAGGTTTGCGCACGAAACTATTGGCACCTATTCCATAGCTGCGCAAGCGATCACGCTCGTCATCTGATGAAGTCAGAATCACAATGGGCACCAGGCGTGACCGATTGTCGTTGCGTAAGCGCTCAAGCACCTCAAGTCCGTTCAGGCGGGGCAGGTTTATGTCCAAAAGGATTACGGTTGGCAGATCGGCACTGGCCCGTGCCTGATACTCGCCCTGTCGAAAAATGTAATCCACCGCTTGCTGACCGTCCCTCACGACATCAACCTGGTTGGCCAGGTTATTCTTACGTAAAACGCGCAGGATCAGCATCTCATCCTGCCGGTTATCCTCCACCAATAATATGGATTTAGTCTTCATGTTAGGCTTCCGTGCTTTCTCGAACTGAAAACGGCAGAGTGATGCAAAAAGTCGCACCCCGGTCTGGCGCCGCCTCCACCCTGATTGTTCCTCCGTGCCTGTTCACGATCCGTTGAACCGTCGCCAGACCAATCCCGATCCCTGGGAACTCGTCCTCTCGGTGCAGTCTCTGAAACGGTTGAAACAACCGGGCAGAGTACTTCATATCGAACCCTGCTCCGTTATCTGAAATGCAAAAACCCGCCACTCCCTTTTTCAACGCGGTCACCCGAATGAGCGCCTCTGGTCTTCGTGCCGTGTACTTCCATGCGTTACCCAAAAGATTGTTCAGAACGATCTCCAGCATGCCGGCATCGCCTCGAACAGCCAGGCCAGGCTCAACGGTCCATGTCACCTTGCGCTCCGGGTCGGATTCAGCTAATTCCTCCAGAATGCGTTGAGCCAAATCCGAAACGCCCACCAGATCGTGGCGTAACTCTCCCCGGGTACTTCGTGACAGGCGCAGCAAACCTTCAATCAGCTCCCCCATTTGGTGACTGGCAACTTTAATTTCGCCCAAATAGCTCTTTGCTCCAACAGGTAGAGCCTCCCCGAAATCCTCCAGCAACGCCTGACTAAACCCGCTCATGGCTCGCAAAGGCGCTCGCAAATCATGCGAAACAGCATACGCAAAAGCGTCCAACTCCTTGTTGGCCGCTTGCAGTTCGACCGTACGCTCCTGCACCCTTTGCTCCAGGTTTCGGCTCAGCTCCAGCACATCATGTTCGGCTTGCACACGCTCCGTCACGTCCTGAACGAACCCATGCCAGATGATGCTGCCGTCCGGTTGTTGATGTGGCAAAGAGTGCCCCTCCACCCAGATTTCTCCCTTCGTCGGGTGGCAAAGTCGGAAGCTGTCGCACCATGGTGTCATCTTCCTTGCCGACTCCTCTATGCCCGTTTGGATCTTCTCCAGATCCTCAGGGTAGATACGAGAGAGGACGGGCGAAAAGTCCTCCTTGATCTCTTCCGGCTTAACCCCATAGAGGTCTTCAACCGCTGCCGTGGCAAACGGCATGCTCATCCGCCCGTCTGGCGTCAATCGGAATGAGCAGATTAAGCCAGGCACAGTACTGGCAATATTCGCGAACTGTTCCTGCAAATCCAACCTCTGCTGCATCATTCGTTCCGCCTTCTTGCGGTCAGTAATATCCTGAGACGTCGCGACCCGGTACAGCAACTTCCCTGATTCGTCGTTTACCCCTACAACGTCCATTTGGACAGGGAAAGTAGAGCCATCTTTTCGCACCATGTGAGCCTCAAACTGAGCGCGACCCACCCTGTCACAATCTTCAATCATCCGCTGCAGCAAAGGCCAGTCGTTCGAATCGTAAATGCTCCGGATGGGCATGCCTGAGATTTCCTCCACGCTTCTGCCTAACATTTTTGCCAACGCAGGGTTGCAAACCAGGATTTCATTTACGATGGGCTTTCCCATGGCAATACCGTGTGCACAGTGCTGAAAGGCATCGGCCCATTGCCGCATTGCTGCCTCGGCCCGACGCAATGCGGTAAGATCAATGTCAATGAAGTATAATTCCCGCCCCCGGTCAGGAACATCCAGCAGAGTGTAATTGGAGTAAACTGGAAGCAGAGAACCATCCTTGCGCCGCAACATCACCTCCCTCGCCGGTTCCACCACTCCGGTTGCGAGCATCCGCTCGGCCAATTCGCACTGCTCCTTCCGCGACTCTTCAGGAAGGATTTGTTCCATGAGCCTGTGGCCAACGGCCTCCTGCGCCGTAAAACCAAAAAGCTTCTCACTCGCCTTGTTCCAAAACCGGATAATCCCGTCCGGCCCATACCCTTGCACCGCGATCCCGCACGCGTTCTCGAAGAGCATTTGAAATCGTCGCTCACTCAGCCGGGTCCTCTCCTCCGCCTGCTTTTGCTCAGTGATATCCCGGTGGGTGCCCAGGAAACGAAGCGGCCTGCCATCAACAGATCGGCTAATTACTCTCCCATGGTCACGAACCCATTTATAGGAACCGTCTTTGCAGCGCAACCGGTGTTCGCTGGTGTACTCCGGGGTCTGACCAGCTAGATGCTTGGCGACTGCGGCCTCAACCATCGGCAAGTCCTCAGGGTGAATCAACGTCTTCCAGTGGCTCACACTGCCCCCAATCTCGTGGGGTTCGTAGCCCAAGGTCCGTTTCCACTCTTCACTGACGAAGGCTTCGGGAAATTCCATGTTCCAATCCCAGACGCCGTGACCTTCTCCCTGAAGCGCGAACTTCCAGCGCTCCTCCAGATCATGGATGCGCTCGGAGGTTCTGCGAAGCTGCGCGAAATAATGGTTCAGAAGAGTCCATAACAGACCGGCGGTCACCGCGACAAAAAACCAACCCTTGAAATTTTCGAGGACCGCAGCCTTGGTGGGATCAGAGACAAGATGATGTAAGAGCCACCCCGACAATAGAATCCATGAGGCTCCCAGAACCGCGTAGCTCAGGGTAATCTTCGCCGCGATCTTTCGACTCGGCATATGAGGGCCGGATGAGCGCTCGTCTTCCCCGAAAATCGCCTTCGCCATACGAATTACTACGGTTGAGCCCGACGATCGCGGGCGCTTATCCGCCTCGACAGGGATACCTGAAGAATCAAGCCGTCGAGAGGGACGTCACAACAATAGCAAATGTCGCAAGCCTGTCAGCTAGAAATCCACTTATCTTGCTGAACGTCAGGACTCAAAAAAAAACCGCAACCAGATCGGTTGCGGGATGCGGTGATCGAACTCAGCAGAAAGACTAAGCGCCGTTGTCGCCAATGGCTTCCACGGGGCAGCCCTCTTTGGCCTCTTTGCAACGAGCTTCTTCGTCGGGGCTTTCGGGTTGCTTGAACACGTAGCTATAGCCACCGTCCTCGTTGCGCTGGAAATTGTCCGGAGCCGTTTCGCGGCACAGATCACAGTCGATGCACTGGTTGTCCACGTAATACTTTCCAGGCACGTTCTCGGGATATTTATTTGCTACATCAGCCATAAAATTTACCTTTAGTTTGAATCGGCATAATGCGTCCCAACCCTGCCCAAGGCAAGCGCATTTTACCGCCAACAAAACTTTAAAACTTTACGGCCTGCTCGAACCGGTGGCTGATCAGTTTGATCGCTTCAACTCTCGCTTTCCGCAGCTTGACGATCTTTGAATGTCAGTTCCGCTATCCCCGATTTATCCAGTTCACCAAGACCTTCCTCTATCATCCGGCGGTACTGTTTCAGCGTGGCGGCTGCCAATGGCAGCTTCAATCCGCAATTCTGGGCCAGCTTCAAGGCGATCCCGGAATCCTTTGCTGCATGAGCCGCAGAGAAGAAGCAGGAGTGCTCCCGGTTCTGCATATCCTCGCCGTCCGTCTTAAGCACCTGTGAGTTGGCGCCGGTCTGTGAAAAGACCTCACGGAGCATCGCCACGTCCAGACCCAGCGCGTGACCCAAGCCCAGACCTTCGGCCAGGCCCGCAGTATTAATGTTCATCACCATGTTCACGAGTGCTTTGACTTTGGCAGCAGACCCCGCCGGGCCGATGAAACGCATCGAGGCGCTGAGCTTCTCCAGGATGGGTTTGGCCTTCTCAAATGCCTCGGTGCTGCCTCCGCACATCAGATAGAGCGTTCCCTCCCGAGCTTGTAGAATGCTTGAGGCCATTGCCGCCTCCAACGACAATCCACCCGCCTTTCCCACACGCTGCTCGATCCATTGATGAACCTCGGGGCTTACCGTGGCGCAGTTAATAAACAATTTCCCGGCGGCTTTTTTCAGGAGGCCGTCCCTGTAAATCGATTTGGTCGCCCGGTCATCGGAAACCACAGTGATGACTACGTCTGAGCCGGCGGCCACCTCCGAAAGGTTGCCTACAGGGCAACCCAACTCCCGCGCCAAGGCGTCTGCCACCGGTCGGTTCGCGTCGAAAACGGAAGCTATAGTGTAGCCGCATTCCTTCAGGCGCCGCGCCATATTCGAACCCATTCTGCCCACGCCCACAAAGCCAATTCGTTCATTCATAATGCACCTGCCTGATGTTTGAGACTCTGACGATAGGCCAGGAGTGCTTCAAAAGCAAAACTGGGGTGACTGGCGTCAAAAAAAAGAACAGGCCGTCATGGCCTGTTCTTTTCCTGCAAAAACTTAAGCTCTGTTTACTCTGCCTTGGCAGCCTTGCCCTTGGCAGGACGAGCCTTCTTGTCGCCAGCTTCATTTTCAGGAGCAGGGGCATCGGCCTTGCGGCCACGCTTCTCAGTCTTGGGCTGTGCTTCGCGCTTGGCAGCCTCCTGTGCAGCGATTTCGGCGGCATCGGGCAACGGTGTGGTGCTCTCTACCCGCACCTTCAGGGTTGCATTGACATCCGTATGCAGGCGCAGCTCGACTTCGTGATCACCCAAGGCGCGAATCGGGTGCTCAAGATGAATCTTGCGTTTGTCGAGACCGATATCGAACTGGCTCTTTAACTGGTCGGCGATCATGCCGGAGGTGACCGTACCGAACATCTTGCCGTCCTCACCGGTCTTGACCGAGAGGAGACAGACGAGCTTGGAAATGCTCTTCCCGAGCTCAGTCATGGTATTGAGCTCCTGGGCTTCGCGCTCGGCGCGGCGTTGCTTCAACGCCTCGATGCGGCGCTTATTGGCACCGGTCAAGGAGATCGCCAGCCCCTGGGGGAGCAGGTAATTCCGTGCATACCCGGCCGCGACTTTCACGTGATCGGATTCGGCGCCCAAGCCGACAATGTTGTGGGTTAAAATAACTTCGGTTTTTGCCATAAGAAAAGTGTTGCTGGTTAAATCAGTTCGTGGAGCGGTGCGGGTTAAAACGGCACGTCGTCTTCTTCCGGGGGCGGGCCGTCATTGGCCGTTGTATCGGCAGCCGGAGCCGGAGCTGCCGGGGC
This sequence comes from uncultured Verrucomicrobiota bacterium, assembly GCA_942493075.1. Classification (GTDB taxonomy): domain Bacteria; phylum Verrucomicrobiota; class Verrucomicrobiia; order Limisphaerales; family UBA8199; genus JBBQYD01. The sequence continues at coordinate 4,691,290 of OW818681.1, forward strand.
TGGACGAGACCGGGGTGCCTCAGATGGATTGCCCCCGCCACCAGGAGCTCCCTCAGCACCGCCGCCTCGGGAATCAATGAAGGTGAAGCTCTCAAGAACGACCTTCAACTTACTTTGTTTTTGGTGGGTGTTCTTGTCTTCCCAGGTGTCAAGTTTCAGCCGGCCTTCGACCAGGAGCGGGCGGCCTTTGCGCATGAACTGCGCAATGGTCTCGGCCTGACGCCCCCAGACATCCACGTCAATAAAAGTAACCTCCTCTTTGCGCTCACCGGTCTCCGTTGAGAAACTCCGGTTAACAGCCAGGGTGATACGGCTGATAGCCGTTCCCTTGGGCGTGTAACGCAATTCGGGATCGCGGGTCAAATTGCCCGCCAGGATGACGCGGTTGAAACTTGCCATAAAGCCGTCCGAGGCGCTTAGGCAGCCACAGCCACCGGAGCTTTAGTATTGGTGAACAACACGCGGAACACATCGCTGTTCGTCGTAAAGCGATGCCTCAGTTGCTCAACCAAAGCGGGCTCCCCCTCGAAAATAACATTCACGTAAAAGCCGGCTGTGTGCTTCTTGTTGGCCACACGCATGAATTGCTTCTTGTCCATCTTCTGCACGGTCTCAACCTTGCCGCCGGCAGCCGTGATCTCTTCTGAGATCTTATCGATGATATCTTTGATACCTTCTTCTTTGCCTGCGGTGTCCAGGATGAACAAACCTTCGTATCGTTTCACTGCTCTTTTCTTTCGCTCGGGGAAATCTGTTTCGCCAAATCCCCATTAAACTGATTCATTGCTCGTTGTATTCCAGCCTCCTGCCAGGTTTGCACCTGGCGGGATGCCGCCGTTAAAACCTTATCCAATAGAGCCTGCTCCGTCGATCCAAATCGCCCGAGCACATACCCGGTGATCTCCCGAACGCCATCCTGGCGTCCAATGCCGACTCGCAGGCGCGCAAAGTCGCGACTGCCCACGTGCTGCTCTATCGATTCCAAGCCGTGATGGCCTCCGGGGCTGCCTCCGGGTCTCATCCGCAGATGCCCCAAAGGGAGATCGGCATCGTCAACCACCACCAGCAACCGCTCAATTGGCACTCGGTAGTAGGCCATCACCGCCGCTACCGACTCCCCACTGGAGTTCATGTAGGTTTGCGGCTGGCATAGCCACACTCTGCCGTTAGGCCGATCCACCCGGGCCATCTGGGCCCGCAACTTTCGCGTGTCCGACCAGGCACAATTCCAGCCGGACGCCAACTGCTGAACAACCATGAACCCGGCGTTGTGCCGGGTCCGGGCATACTCGGCACCCGGATTGCCCAAACCCACGATGAGAAAGACGTTCTCCATGCGCGGGATAAATCAGGCCGCCCCGCACAAACGGAGCGACCTTTGCAAAACAAAACCTTACTTTTTCTTTTCGGCAGGTGCGGCCTTCTTGTCCGCAGCCGCTGGAGCTGCGCCCTTGGCGGGAGCTGCACCCTTGGCTGGGGCCGCGCCCTTGGCAGGAGCCTTCTCGGCACCCTTCGCTTCGGCTCCGTCTTCCTTCTTCTCCTTGATCATCTCGACCTCGCCAGCACCGGCAGTCGTCTCGGCGGCAGCGGTCTCCTCGGCCTCGGTCTTCGGTGCGGCCACAGAGATCACGGAAACAGCCTTGTCACCGAGCAATTCAACTCCGGCAGGCACCGGGATATCGCCCAGGTGAATCACTTGGTTCAGGCGGAGCTTGCTCACGTCAACAGCCAGAATCTCCGGAAGATCCTTCGGCAACCCGCGCACTTTCACCGAGAACAGAACGTGCTCAAGCACGCCGCCATCGGTCTTAACGCCTTCGGCTTCGCCCACGGTTTCGACAGGAACGCTGATGGTCACCTTTTCATCCGGGGCTACTTCATGAAAATCGACATGCAGAACGTTGCCACTGAGGGGATGGTGCTGGATTTCCTGCACCAGGGCCAGCCGGGTGGGCCGGGCATCATCCTGCACGGACAAATCGATCAGCATGTTCTCCGAAAGGGAGTGCTTGATCAATTCTTTGAGTTCCAACGCGCTGATTTCCAGCTTTTGCGGCTGTGCCTGACGGCCATAAATCACGGCCGGAATGCGTCCGGAAGCGCGCAGTTGCTTCGACCCGCCACGGCGTTCCAGCGCGCGCGGACTTGCTTTCAATGGTACAGATTTCATTGTCTTTAATCTTCTTTGCGGCTGAGAGCGCCCGGCTAACTGGTGCGCCCGCCTTTAAATTCAAAAAGCGAAGTGACCGACGAATTACTATGGATTCGCTTGATGGCTTCGCCCAAAAGCCCTGCTACTGATAAGGTGGTGATATTCACCCCGGCGATAGCAGGGCGTAGGACAGTATCAGTTGTTACTAGTTCGTCAATAGCGGATTTTCGCAGACGACTAATCCCCACGTCACCCAACACGGCATGCGATACCGCCGCCATGACCCGGTTCGCGCCTTCCTTCTTGAGCAACTCCGCCGCCGCAGTCAGTGTCCCGGCTGTTTCGGTCAGGTCATCGACCAGCAGGACATCCTTGTCTTTGATCTCACCGATCACCGCCATGGACTCGACTTCGCTGGCGCTCTTGCGGCGTTTGGCGACGATCGCCAAGCCGGCTCCCATCACTTGGGAGTAGGCGTAAGCCATCTTCAAACCACCGACATCAGGACTGACCACCACCATGTCGCATAAGTTCTTGGACTTCAAATACTCATACATGACCGGGGCCGCGTAGAGATGATCCACAGGGATGTCAAAAAAACCTTGGATCTGTTGAGCATGCAAATCCATGGTCAGAATCCGGTTGGCACCTGCAGCCACTAGGAGATTGGCCACCAACTTGGCTGTGATGGGCACCCGGGGCTGGTCCTTGCGATCCTGCCGGGCATACCCGTAGAAGGGAATGACAGCCGTAATCCTTGCTGCGCTGGCGCGACGCAAAGCATCAATCATGATGAACATTTCCATCAGATGATGGTTCGTCGGGGGACTGGTGGATTGGAGCAGGAAGACATCCTCACCGCGCACGTTCTCCTCGATTCTTACAAAAGTCTCCCCATCTGGAAAGGGCGTGACTGTGGAATGGCCCAAGCTTATGCCGATATTCTCACATATCGCTTTGGCCAACGGTTCATTGGAAGTCCCGCTAAAGATCTTCACGTTTTGCTCAGTTCTCGTGTTAAAAACAAAAAAACCACCCGTTTAAGGTGGAATTAAAGGCGCCAGACTTTAGCAACCAAGCCGCAGTTCGCAAGCGCAAATTCAGTGCACCTCAGGACAAACTCACATAGCGAGGCCTTGAACACCGGAATCCGATTGGAACCGCGTCACTCACTGGACCGTCCTTTGGAGCCGATTCCCGAGCTCGGACGCTCGTTCGCAGCAGACCCTCTCTCCTCCAGCCTGGCGGTTTTGAATTCCAGCCAGAAACTGCTGCCGACGCCTTCCTCCGACTCAACCCCCACCCTGCCCCCCATGCGCTGCGTGACTTTTCGGACCAGGGCCAAACCGATTCCGGTGCCTTCGTAATTTTTGCTGCCGCGAGAGAACATCTCAAACAACCGCGGCATCATCGTTTTGGGAACACCGACTCCCTGATCCTCGATCCAAATGCGCGCGCAACCCTCCCGATCTTCACACCATATCCAAACCTGCGGTGTCCCGCCAATTTTGACAAACTTGACTGCATTGCCGAGCAGATTCGAAAAGCATTGGGTAAGCCCGGCTTCATTCGCCAGCACAACGGGCATTTCGCCCTCAATATGGATGTGAGCTCTGGACGGCTGGAACTCAGGATACGTATCCAGAATCTCTCTGAGCATCCTCCCGGTATCTACAGCAGTGAGCGGCAGTGCCTCGCGAATAGCGCGGTTGTAGCTCAACGCATCTGTGATCAGCAGGTCCATTCGCTTGGCGGCCGCTATGATTTTTCGAACAAAATCCGTCCCCTCACCGCCAGGCTCTGTGCAAAGCTCCAACAACAGCTCGCCGTAACCCTTCATCGCCCGCAAAGGGGCGCGCATATCATGCGTGATGGTGTATGAAAAATGCTCCAGTTCGCCGATGACGTCGTGAAGCTCTGATGTCCTCTCCGCAACCTCCAGCTCAAGCTCAGCCTTGCCCCGGGCCAGCACCTCCTCAGCACGCTTACGCTCAGTGATATCCAACACGAAAGCCACTCCTTCATACCTTTTCTCGTCGAGCATGGAAGCACCGATGAGCACTGGTATGCGAGTGCCGTCCTTGCGCATGAACTCCTTCTCGTAGGCTGTGTCAGAACCACGGCTCTGAAGCTCTCTCAAGGCATTTTCGTCCCGCTGCCGGTACTCCGGTGGAGTCATCCGTTCCCAACTGATCTCGCCACCAACAAGCTCTTCACGAGTGTACCCGGTCATCTGCAGAAACCTCTCGTTGGCACCGGTGATCCGCCCGCTCGTGGTCCAGTAGATCGCTCCCATCATATCGGACTCAAAAAATGCTCGCAGGCGCCGCTCGCTTTGCTCCAGATTCCTGCGAGCCTGCACTTCACCAGTTATATCCCGGATGGTGATAAAGCCCATGACCAAGTTACCCGCCGCATCGCAAATCGGGCATCCATTGTAGCTGCCATAGAACTCGCGCCCGGTTTCCACGCGAACGACCCGGATGATCTGATTTTGAAACCGTTCGTATCGAAAGACACGCGAAACCGGCCATTCCTCAAAGCTGATCGGTCGTCCCGACAGATCCCAGGCCTTCCAGGTCACCGGCAACTCCTCCCGGCGAAGTTTCCCCTGGCTTGGAGCGTCAAAACCATGAATCCGCAGGGAGGCCGGGTTCTGGTAAATGAGATTCGCTTCCGCGTCGAACAGCATGAGACCTTCGGACATGTTCTCAAGCACGGAACGGAACCGTGCTTCGCTCGTTTGAAAGGCCTCCCGTATGTGCTCACGATCCGTGATAGCTGTATGGACGACCACAGCTCCGCCCATGTTCTCGGGTGGCCGGGTGAGCACCATCCGGGGAGTGTTCGCTGGCTGGGGATTGGCGCTGGCCGTGTCGTTCCCGCCTTTGTCGTCGCCCATCGCGGCTTTCGCCTCCGCTGAAGACATGCAATCGTCCATACTTTCCCGCGATATTAATCAGCATGCCCATCGGCCCGGTGTGCTCCCTAGTATTGCTCAACATGCGGCCATCGTCCACCTGGAGATTCTGCAATCGCGGGGCCTATCGCACCCTGAAAGGTTGGTGCCAGGAGCTCCAGACGGACCATTCGCCCTCCTTTGATCGAACCTTGATCCGAGACCAGCCGGTTTGTCCCGCAAGCAATTCGCCTCGATCTTCCGCTGCACCCTGGAAGGCCCCGTTCTCGGCATCGGCAGTTACTCGAAGTTGCTTCCCCGGTAGATTCTTAGATTTCCATTGTATCTGCGATGAATCTGCAACAGGAGCGATCTCCACCTGCCATTCGGCGCAATCGGCAGCGGTTCGCACCAACGTGGGCCGTGCCGGTGCTGTAACTGGCCCGATCGGATTTGTGCTAACGACGAAGTCATCATACCAACGGTACAGGTCCCGCGGAGCTCCCGCATTCCAATAGGCCTCCAGGAAGATTGCATTTACCGTGCTGCCGGTGCCTGTGTAGCTGCCACGCAAATCCAAACCGGTTCTCTCGGCATCCAATTTTCCGTCCACCCACAGCGCCATGGCACCGTCCTTTTGCCCAGGAGCGTTGACCCGGACCATGGCTTCCACACATACCCAGCGCCCAGACTCAGTGGATTCATGCAAGGGAAAGGCGCCCGCAGGCTGGTTACCCAGCCACCGAAGATGAGCAAAATCGTTATACCCAGAGCTTGTCACCTCACCTCCCACGACCGCGGTCGCCGGATCGAGAGTCAGCATCTGTCCTGCCCCCCAAACATGTGCGATGAATGCCTGATTCCACCCACTGGAAACAATGCCGGTGGCTCGCGAAAGCTTGTCGGGCGCACCTTGCCACCCGCGCTCATGCTTCACATAAATCCGCCAGTAAACGCACGGAAACCTTTCCCCCTTTCTGAGGGGTTTGCCAATTGGGGAATCGCCAAAGACAAGTTTGCGATTGCCCCTTCCGTGGGTGGTGTATCCGTAGAAGCACTCCATGGATTGGCCGCGCCCGCCCAAAGCTTCCGTTGCTGAAAGACTGGCCTCACTTGATTTCGGCTCTGGTTCCAGATAGGCCGCTGTGCGGTCGGAATCAAAATCGTCATACCAAATCACGGCTGGGTTTGTCGCATGCGGCTGTGTCAGAGAGGGCACTACATAATCGATTCGAGCCGGGCAAGGTTCCGACGCTCCGTGGCAGGGCTGGCAGGTCAAACCCACCAAACCCGAGGCGATGATGGCCACCAAAACAGCCTTACCTCCCCGCTTTACATTCCGTGGCCTCATTCCCATTCCCCATCGAAATGGCGCTTGGGACGTTTTGCCGCCATCAGGCATATCGCAAACCCAAAAACGAAGCCGCCCACATGCGCCCACCAGGCCACTCCGCTGACTCCACCCCGAGAAGCCAGGCTCATCGCTCCCTGTAGGAACTGAATTAAGAACCACCAGCCGAGGAATAAAACCGCTGGCAAAGTAAAGATTGGACCGAGCACAAAGGGCGGGATGATAGTCTCTACCCGGGCATGGGGGTAGAAGCGGAAATAAGCACCCATCACGGCGGCAATCGCACCACTGGCTCCCACAGTCGGTACGGCTGAACTCCAGTTGGTGAAGACGTGCAACAAAGCGGCAGCCAGCCCACCTCCCAGATAGAGAGCCAGGTAGCGGCCCCGCCCCAGGCGGTCCTCTACGTTGTCCCCGAAAATCCAGAGGGTCCAAAGATTCCCAATCAGGTGCAGCCACCCCCCGTGGATGAACATGGAGGAGAAAAATGCGAACACCTGCTCGCGTAGCGAGAAAAACTCCGCCACCCCGGAATGCGTATAGCGCGCCGGAATGACGCCGTAGAGAAAAAAGAACTCCTCCAGTTGGGGGCCCAACCGCAGTTCATGCATGAAAACCAGGACGTTCACCACAATCAGGGCGACCGTCATGGTTGGATAGCGCGATGCAGGTATGTCGTCGCGGATGGGCAGCACGGTTCAGTCCCGAGGGTTGAACCGTGATTCGCGAGCCAGTTGCTCCCAGAGCTTTCGCTCAGCCTCGGTGACCTGCTCAGGAACCTCGACCCGCAGTTGCACGATCATATCCCCGCGAGCACCCTTGTTCCCCGGCAATCCGTGGCCGCGCACCCGCAGCTTCTGTCCGTTTCGGGTTCCAACCGGAATCTTTATGTTCACCCGTGAGTCGAGTGTAGGAACCGAGATGCTGGCACCCAGCACAGCCTCCCAGGGAGCGATCTCCACCTCATGAATGAGATTGTGGCCCTCTACTTCGAAATCGGGGTGCCGTGCGATTCGCACTCGCAAAAAGAGGTCTCCGGGCTGGCCTCCCCCGGCGCCAGATTCCCCACGACCGGGCACACGCAAGCGTTGTCCATCGCTCACTCCGGCAGGGATTTTGACCTGCCACGTATCCGCACGCGAAATCTGCCCGGTGCCGCCACACGCTGGGCATAGACCATGTCCCGACTGGCCGCTGCCTCCGCATGTCGTACACGGAGCGTTCCGGCGAACGGTTACCGATCGCACAGAGCCGCGCAGTGCCTCTTCAAGGGAGACCATGATGTCACCCTCGATATCCCGGCCGCGGGCGGTGCCAAAGTCCTGTTCGGAAATCCCGCCAAAGCCTCCTGGCCGGCGGGCGCGGCCCCCGCTGAAGAACTGCTCGAAAAAATCGCTGAACCCGGTGCCCCCAAACTGGAAATCAAAATCCTCGCGCCCTTGCCCGCGGCCAAAGCCGCCACCACCGGCCTCATGTTGCCCCCATCCCGGTGGTGGACGGAAATCCGCCCCGGACCGCCAACCAGCGCCTAATTCGTCATATTTCTTGCGCTTTGGGCTGTCGCCCAGGACTTCGTAAGCCTCATTGATCTCCTTGAATCGCTCTTCGGCTTGCTTCTTGTTTTTGGCAACGTCGGGGTGAAACTCGCGCGCCAGCTTGCGGAAGGCTTTCTTGATCTCCGCATCACTGGCCTCCCGAGATACCCCCAGGATCTTGTAATAGTCTTTATACTGAACGGGCATAGTGTCCCTCTAATTGAGCGGGGTGACCGCTTCTTCATTCAATGATGCTCCTGGCGTGCGGTTTGTCAAAACAAGGGTGGCAGGTTCTCCCGATGTTTGAAGAGTGGCTTTGCGATGAAAGGCAAGCCGCAGAGAGGCACTCCTCTCCTTCCTAATTCGCAGGCGCACCAAGCGCAGCGGTATCAGCAACGCTCGAAACGCGGCATGAACCCAGCCAGTTCCAACAGGGTCGCGCTTCGGGCTTCATGCACGAAAAAGCTCGAGCACGCGTTGCCGCAAGCCAGACGTTCCCGGGCATCCAGGCTCAACAGTAACCCAAGGCAATAACCGGCATTAAACCGATCTCCGGCACCCGTGCTCTTCTTCGGATTCGCGCAATACAGCGTGTCGAGAGCCGCACTTTCGGTGAGAGACGCAGCCGCCGCGAAATGATTCTGATGAATGACTACTTCATGGATGCCTAGTCGCTCTCTCAAAGCAACCGCTTGCTCCAGCGTCTCCCCGGCGGTGGTCGCTTTGTCAGGCGCTCCGCAAAGCCGCGCCAATATCCCGGCCTCATTTCCATTGAGCCCTAGTGAGAGATTACCGGCTGTTGAAAAGCCAGGCAGGCAGTCCAACATTGCGCGAATATCCGCAGATGAACGGCTTGAAGGATCCACCAGATCGATGAAGAAAGCCGGACGGTGCGTTAAAGTTGCGAAGACCTCGGTCTGAAGCAACCGCCAGATTTCTGTCATGTGCGGGAAAAGCGACCAGTTCGTCAGCCCAATGATCCGTGCTCCTGCACATGCCTTGGCGTAATCGCCGCTCTTGAGCAACTCACGGACGTGTCCCGGCGTGAAATCCGAAAGGGGCGACACGGAGCTGAACATGAGTTTGCCATCCTGGAACTCAAAAGCCAGCGTACGACCGGGATCAGGCCCCCAGGACCGGGTGGAACGAAACCTCGCCACAATGGGGGCGAAGGCTGAGTGCAGCGGCTTTCCGAGAGTTGCGAAGGCATCGACAGGAACCCCCAGGGCAGCCAATCCATCCCCCAGATTGATGGTGCACCCGCCGGGATGCACAGCCGTCACGACAATCTCCCGCAGGCTGCTGTGCCCCGCAGCCTTTGAGATCAGCCCCCCAAAGGTGGAGATATCTGGCACGGCCTGGAAGCTGGTTAAACTGTGTCGTTCCTCCACCACAGAGATCATTTCATCGACAAAGCCGTCGAATCCGACTGCCAGGGAGGGCAAGGGTTGGGGGGCGTTGCGAAGCTTACCGGCCAGGGTTTCGTAAAAGGTATTCATAAGGCGATCATTTTTGGCACAAACTCAGAATTTCAGGTATGTTTAGGGAGTCAAGCACGGAAGATTAAGCCCTAAAACCAGCTCCAAGGGCCTGAAGGGTCAGATGTTGCGTAAACCGATCCGCCGGAATTCGGCGACCGACGTCCTCCTCAGGTTTACCGACATTCGGGAGGTCAACCGGAGAAATTGAAAGGCAGCGGAATGCAAAAGTGGAGCTGGTTTAGCTTGAAATTCCGGGTCTGGTGGTTTAAACCGTCAAGCATCTTTAAATTTTTATGCTTATGAACGATAATCTTGGCCTCCCGCTCGTCCCTCCAAGGGTCACTCCTACCCTCGATCCGGCTTTCCGCCCGGCCGTTCTAGCTAACCGCGCTTTCAGGCTCAAACTCAAATCCGCCAACGCCGTCCCCGTCCTTGTCGCTCTCGAACAAACCGATGGCTCCGTTTCCCATTTCAAGACCGAAATCTTCCCTGCTGATCACCCGGGCGCCTCAGGAAACTTCATCTACCTGGAACGCATCCTGAAGTTCCTCCTATGGTCCCGCGGCGGCTGGCGCATTCACATCAAAGCGCCTCAAGAACTGGTGGCACGGATTAGCGAGCATTACAAACGCACGGCCACGGGCAAATTCGATTCCCATATTGTTGGCGAACGCATGTTCGACCACGCACTCGAAGTGGTCCATACCGATAACCCGCCTGCCGAAAAACGCACAGCGGCCGCCCTGGGACGCAACCTGGGCGGGTGTCGGATCGGCTTCGACCTCGGAGGTAGCGACCGCAAGGTGGCCGCCGTGATTGATGGGAACGTGGTGTTTAGTGAGGAAACCGTTTGGGACCCCTACTTCCAGCCAGATCCCCAATACCACTTCGATGGGATCATGGACACCCTCAAGAAGGCCGCTGCTCATTTGCCCAGAGTGGATGCCATTGGAGGCAGCTCAGCAGGCGTTTATGTCAATAACCGCGTAAAGGTAGCCTCGTTGTTCCGCGGAGTGCCTGCCGACGTCTTTGAAGCCCGGGTAAAAAATCTATTCCTGGATGTCAAAAAGGCTTGGAACAACGTGCCTTTTGAAGTCGTCAACGATGGCGAAGTCACCGCGTTGGCGGGATCGATGTCGCTCGGCAAAAACAGCATCCTGGGCATTTCCCTGGGCACGAGCACTGCGGGAGGCTATGTGAACGCCGAAGGCAACATTACCTCATGGATCAACGAACTTGCCTTTGTGCCTGTCGATTACAACCCCCATGCGGCGACAGACGAATGGTCCGGTGATTACGGCTGCAACGTGCAGTATTTCTCCCAGCAATGCGTGGGGCGTCTGCTCGCACCTGCCGGTATTCAGGCGGACCTCAAGATGCCGTTGCCGGAGAAACTCAAACTGGTCCAAAAACTCATGGATGCCGGCGATCACCGCGCTCGCAAGATTTACGAAACCATTGGCACTTACCTCGGGTATGCCGTAGCGCACTTCACCGATTTCTATGACCTGGAGAACATTCTGATCCTGGGGCGTGTGACCTCTGGACCGGGCGGTGATATCATTATCAACGGGGCCAAAGAAGTGCTGAAGCTTGAGTTCCCGGAACTGGCAGGGAAAATCAGCTTCCACATTCCGAACGAGAAGGATAAACGTCACGGTCAAGCCGTAGCGGCCGCCAGTCTGCCGAAAGCCGGCTAAATGCTTTTATGAATCCATATCACGAATACGTTAAAGGACTGTCGGACCTCGTTCTGAAGGCGAAGACTCTGCCCTTGGGCGGATTTGCCCCTTCAGAAAAGCCCCGACTGCCCGCCAACGCCCCCCAGGCGCTGTTCTTCTCCCCGCACCCGGATGATGAATGTATCTCCGGCGGCATCGCGCTGCGAATCTTGCGGGAAGCCGGCATGCAGACAGTTAATGTGGCCGTGACCCAGGGCAGTCGAAAGGATCGTCAGGCGGAACGATACAATGAGCTGAAAAACGCTTGCGATTACCTGGGCTTTGGTCTGGCCCAAACCGCACCTAACGGCTTGGAGCGGATCACCCCTAAAGCCCGGCAACAGGACCCTGCGCACTGGGAAAAATGCACGGGCATCATTGCGCAAATTCTAAAAGAGCGACAACCCAAAGTGATCATGTTCCCACATGAACATGACTGGAACGGAACGCATATCGGCGTCCATTATCTGGTCATGGACGCACTGCATCAGATGCCGTCGACCTTCGAATGTTACCTTGTCGAAACCGAGTTCTGGGGACAAATGACCGATCCGAATCTCATGGTGGAGATTGGCCCCAAGGAATTGGCGGACTTGATGACCGCTATCAGCTTCCATGTAGGCGAGGTGAACCGCAACCCATACCACATTCTCCTGCCATCCTGGATGATGGATAATGTCCGGCGTGGGGGTGAGGTGGTAGGCGGCCAGGGCGGAGCTGTTCCTGATTTCCTTTACGCGGCACTGTACCGGTTCCGGAAGTGGTCCAGAGGCACCGTAAGCCAGGTCCAGCAAGGTGGCCGCCAGGTATCTGCAAAAATGAATATCGGCGACCTCTTCAAAGGCTGATTGCCCGATTTTTGCAAGGCGGGGCTGCGCGGCGGCCCCGCCTTGTTTTTGTACCGCACCTTGAAGCCGTGACGCGGAACTGGATTCCCACCCTGCTCTCACCTACCCTTTCATTCATTGCTATGGATTCAAAATTCATGCGGGAAGCGATCGAGCTATCTTTGGTAAAAATGCGAGCCGGTGAAGGAGGCCCGTTTGGAGCAGTCGTGGTGAGGGATGAAAAGATCATCGGACGCGGATGGAACCTCGTCCTTGGACTGAACGATCCAACAGCGCATGCCGAGATTGTTGCCATACGCGAGGCATGCAAGCATATCAGAAACTTCAACCTTCAGGGCTGCGACTTGTACACGAGCTGCGAGCCATGCCCGATGTGCCTATCGGCGATATACTGGGCGCGCATTGACCGGGTCTATTACGGCAACACCCGGCGGGACGCCAAACGCATCGCGTTCGATGACGACTGGATCTATCAGGAAGTGGCGCTGCCGATAAATGAGCGCAGCCTCAAGATGCGGCCCTTGCTGCGTAAAGAAGCCCAGGCGGCCTTTATCGAATGGATGAACAAGCCGGATAGAGTGGCCTATTGATCACGCTTTGTTTTCGGATAACGCGCGTCCACCCAGGAGCAAGCGAAGGCTGTTCATCACCACAACCACAGTGCTCCCTTCGTGGCCGATCACTCCCACCGTGAGCGGGATCTTCCCCCACAAAGCAAAAGTCATCAGCACGACGACTGTGCCCAGTGAGATCAGAAGATTCTGACGAATAATCCGGCGAGCGCGCTGACTAAGGCGGAAGGCGGTCAAAAAGTTCTCCAACCGGTCGTGCATAAGCACCACGTCGGCCTGCTCCAGCGCGGCATCTGCACCACGCGCGCCCATGGCTACGCCGATGTGGGCAGCGGCCAGGCTGGGAGCATCATTAACGCCATCTCCTATCATGGCCACCCGTTCGCCCCGCGCGGTCAACTCTTGGATAACTTCGAGCTTCTGCTCGGGCTTAAGCTCTGAGCGGACTTCCTCCAAATCAAGTTGCTGTTTCAGGCCCTCGGCAGCGGCCTTTCGATCACCTGTGAGCACCAACAACCGCAAACCCGCCGCTTTCAGCGAGTTCACAGTTCGTCGCGCCTCCGGACGGATGTCATCCGCAAGCACGATTCGACCTAGCAAATCCCCGCATCCAACCCACACGGCTGAGAAGCCAACTTCTGAGCGTGGAATGGTATCAATGATCTTGCTGTAAGCCATCGTCTGAAGCCATTCGCGTTTTCCTAAAACGCATTCCTGGCCATGGTAGCGCCCTTTCAGGCCATAGCCCGTGATTGACTCGAATCCCTCCAGCGGAACGGCCTGCAACCCCTGACTCTTCCCATAGCGCGTGATGGCACGCGCCAGGGGATGATGGGAAAGGCGCTCCAGAGAGAACGCGAGTTGGGCGATTTCAGACTCGCGGCCTTTTGGAAAGCTCTCGACCCTCTCAATGCCAAGCTCACCTGTGGTCAACGTGCCGGTTTTGTCGAAAGCAACAGCGGTCGTGGCTGCCATTTTTTCTACTGCGGCGCCCCCGCGAAACAAGATGCCGTGGCGGGCACCCCACGCGATTGCTGCCAGGACCGCGGACGGGATGGAGAGAACCAAAGCGCATGGTGACGCTACCACAAGGAGGGTCATTGTTCGGTAAAACGCGCTCGACTGCTGTTCGTGAGGAGCGATCGGTGACAACCCCATTCCGAGCCACCATACGAAGAACATCAGCAGAGCGATACTTAGTGCAAAGTAGGTGTAGTAAACTCCGAACTTATCGGTAAACCGCTGGGCGGGGGCCTTTCTGTTTTGCGCCTCTTTGATTAGCCGAATGATCTTGCGAAGAGCACTCTCCGATGCCGGGCGTAACACGGAAATTTCCACAGCTCCCCACAGATTGATGGTGCCGGCCAGCACGAGGTCACCTGGTTTCTTTTCCACAGGGATGGCTTCACCAGTCAGGTTGGACTCGTCGGCCGCGGTTTGGCCTTTGGCAATCTCGGCATCTACTGGGAACTGGGCACCGGGCTTGATCAGAAGGCGATTTCCCTTTTCCAGGCGATCTACCGGCACCTCCGTCTCCAGCCCCTCCGCGTCGATCATTGTAGCAGTCTTAGGCGACTCCCTGAAAAGAGATCGAATCTCCCGTTGCGTACGGCCCATGGCATAATGCTCAAGCGCCCCTGAAAATGAGAAAAGGAACAAGAGCATCGCGCCCTCGCTCCATGCCCCGATGCTGGCGCTCCCTATAGCCACAGCGAGCATCAAAAAATGCACGTCTATAATCCGATTGCGCAGCCGCTCCCAAACTTCCTGTGCCGGACACCAGCCACCTGCCAAATAGGAAAGCACAAAGAGTGGAAATGCCCACGGGCTAGGCTCAATCAGCCAGCCAGAAAGGCCAAGCGCCCCACACACCAAGGCCGCGACCATCTGGGGCTTCCACTCGTCCGGAACGTGATCTTCATTCAGGAATTCGATCTCCCGCGGCACAACCTTTGGCCATGGCACATCCCGCCAGCGCCAAAACTTGGGCGCGGTCGGGCAAGTCACACGCGAAATGGTTGTGGTTCCAGCCTCTTGCCAAACTACGATGCGGCGCCGTTCCAGCGCAGACAAAGGATTTCCGCACGTCTCGCAGCTTTCCTTGCCTGCCAACAGATCGCACCTGCCCGTCTCCCGAGCCTTCTGGACCGTCCCAGCAATCTCCTGCGTAACCGCGGCAGGGTCTATTCGCCCGATGGTGGCCATCGAGATCGTCTTGTGAGCTCTATCAACCGTCACCGCTTCCAGCGTTGGATGCGATGCCAAAGCCTCGGCTACAGCCCGTGCCAGACATTTGGGCGCCTCATCTGTGGATGGGCTCTGTTTCATGGTTCGTAATCGAGCATACGCCGTGTTTGTAGAGTTCGGCAAACTATAATGAATTTCCATCCAAGAGGGGCTTGTCCACAAGGTGGGTGAACAGTTCCCTTCCCTAACCACGTTTGCGGACTCAGAACAACGCGGCTGCTCCGCTCCTGCAAAGGTTCTTTACTGATGGGGATTTCCTCGGATTTCTGCGTTCACTCCATTGCTTTTTAGCGCATCCTGGCTTAAGGGAATCAGGTGGTGCACGGAGGCTTTTAGGGGTGTTCCAAGGGGGGCAAAATTCGATACTTTTTTGGAACCAAATATTGACCTGCAATATTCCGTATGCATACTGTGCGCCCGCAAGGAGTGCACATCCCCGCCTTTTTGCAGAAACTGAAACTGAATTATGACGACTGAAATCGGGAAACCAAATACCAAAAACCCCGCCGTTCTCGCCTGGGTGGAAGAGCAAGTCAAACTCTGCCAGCCAGACAAAGTCTACTGGTGCGATGGCTCCAAAGAAGAACGCGCCCGCATGCTGGACCAGGCGGTCAAGGAAGGCATCCTCATCAAGCTGAACCAGGAGAAACTTCCCGGTTGCTATTATCACCGCTCCAACCCGAACGACGTAGCCCGGGTGGAACAATCCACGTTTATCTGCACCGTGGAGAAGGAAGAAGCAGGCCCCACCAATAACTGGATGGCCCCCAAGGAGATGTATGCCAAGCTCAAGGGCCTCCTGGCTGGTGCGATGAAGGGCCGCACAATGTACGTGATCCCCTACCTCATGGGGCCTCCCGGCTCATTCATGACGAAGGTCGGCATCGAGATCACAGACTCTATTTACGTGGTTCTCAGCATGGGCACGATGACCCGTGTCGGTGATATCGCTTTCAAGCAATTGGGTGATGATGTTGATGGGTTCAATCGTGGCATTCACTCGATGCTCGACGTCAATCCAGATCGCCGTTATATCGCCCACTTTCCGCAGGACAACGCAATCATCTCAGTGGGTTCGAACTACGGCGGCAACGTGTTGCTCGGCAAGAAGTGCCTCGCCCTGCGCATCGGCTCCTTCCTCGGACGCCAGGAAGACTGGTTTGCGGAACACATGCTCCTGTTGGGTGTGGAAGCACCGACCGGTGAAAAGACGTACGTGGCAGCCGCGTTCCCCAGCGCCTGCGGTAAGACCAACTTCGCCATGATGATTCCTCCGGCGAAATACAAGGGCTGGAAGATCTGGACCGTTGGCGACGATATCGCCTGGATGCGCCCCGGTGCCGATGGCCGCTTGTATGCCATCAATCCCGAAGCGGGTTACTTTGGCGTGGTGCCCGGCACCAACTCCAAGTCCAACCCGAACGCAGTCAAGAGCGTCGCCAAGGACACCATCTATACCAACGTGGCACTCACGCCCGATGGCGATGTCTGGTGGGAAGGCAAAGATGGCGAAGTTCCCAAGGAATGCCTCGATTGGAAGGGTAACAAATGGACGCCGGAATCCAAAGAAAAGGCCGCTCACCCGAACAGCCGCTTCACCGCTCCGATGACCAACAACCCGATGCTGGCTCCCGAGGCGAACGACCCGAATGGCGTGCCGATCAGCGCTATCATCTTCGGCGGACGCCGCAGCGACACTATGCCGCTGATTTTCCAGGCGTTCAACTGGGTGCACGGTGTTTATACCGGTGCCACAATGGGCTCTGAAATGACTGCCGCCGCCGTGGGTGGTGCCGGCCAGGTCCGTCGCGACCCGATGGCCATGCTGCCCTTCTGCGGGTACCACATGGGCGATTACTTCCGTCACTGGATCAATATGCACCGCCTCATCAAGAGCCCGCCGCGTATTTTCCACGTCAACTGGTTCCGCAAGGACGAGCAGGGCCATTTCATGTGGCCTGGCTTCGGTGAAAACGTGCGCGTCCTCAAGTGGATCGTGGACCGCTGCCATGGTCGTGCTGAAGCGGTGGAATCTGCCTTGGGCTGGGTGCCTGCTCCCGGCGCTCTGGACATCGAAGGTCTGAAAGACTTCGGACCGGCCGAACTCGAGAAGGCTCAAGCCATCAAGAGTGATGAATGGCACAAGGAACTCATGATGCAGGATGAGCTGTTCATGAAGCTCTACTCGCATCTTCCGAAGGAACTGATCTTCCAGCGGGAATTGCTTAAAGCCCGTCTGTAACAGGACCACTCAGATAATCTCAAGGGGCGGCGCAAGCCGCCCCTTTTTTCTTTCAATGGCGGCACGCTCTCGGTCGGTTGAACGGATCAGCATCGGCGCAACCAGAAGGGTTGCCAAAAAGTAGCTGGAGCGTCGAGCGAAGCGACGACCTCCGGTCAGATCGGACGAAACAGCACCCCGACCGATCGTTCCATTTCATGTCATTCCTGGTGGTTCTGGTTTGCGCCACAAAGGCGCAAACCAGAACCACCAGGAGCTCCGAGGAACTCCGCCGCCCCACACCGCACGATTGACAAGCGCTCTCCGCCCAACGAGGATGTGTTCATCCGCTGAGTATTTATGGTAACTAAACAGAGCAGTTTGAATTCGACACGGTACCAATCCTCGTCCCGGCTGGTTCAAAGCGTTGTCGTTGTCGCCTTGGGAGTCTTCTTGTCTGGTTGCGCACACCAATCCCCCCAGGAACAGGCGAAGACCGTCTATACACGTCCTCTGCTCTCGGAAGGCGCGGTCTTCGGCGTGCTTCCACTAGTCGTGCAAAACACATTGCGCACGCAAGTGGGCAGCGCCGAGATCCTTTCAATCCAGCGGATACCTGGGCAGAATCCCATGGTTTACCGGTTTGATTTCCGGCGCCACGAGCTTTATCCCCCGCTCTTTGTTGGCGAGGATGGCGCGGTTTTGAATCCTGATATGACGGTGGCGGTCGAATCAGCCGCTCACATGCGTGACCGCTTGAGCCCGGACTAGAATCGTATCCGTTCGAGTCATGCTTTTCTTTTTAGTGGGACTTTTCTCCGGTCTGGTAGTTCTTGCCTGGGTCGCACACTTTGCCAGTTACCGATGGATCAAGGAACGAGCCCTTGCTGAACGCCGCTGGGACTACAACATCTGTTGTGGAACAACAGATGGAGGAGGAATCAACGCCGACATCGTAAAGCACGCGCCACTTCCTCGCTTCGAGCTGATCTCTGATGTCACCCGGCTTCCACATCCGGACGGCGCGTTCGAGCATGTGCTGTGCAGTCATACGATCGAACATGTCCCTAACCCTCGCGCCATGTATCAGGAGCTTCGGCGGGTTGGCAAGCACGTCACTATCCTGGTGCCGCCGTTGTGGGATTTCACCGCAGCCCTGAATCCTTTTGAACACCAGGTCATTTTCCTGAGCCTGGCTTCACGCCATGAGAACGAACTGCCACCTTACTTCAGCTTTGCACCCGCGCGTTGGGTACAGGCCAGGTTCGGACAGAAAATCAAAGCGGATCAGCTCAGCACCGGAACGAGCAACGGGATTAATGTAGCGGCACACTTTGCCACACCAATCCTGTTCATGGCTGCGTTGATCGCGAGCTGCTTCCATCAGCCTCTCGCGTTTCCGGGCTTCGCCCTCGGCTGGGTGTGCTTCTGGATTTCGCACCAGCGTTTTGGCACAAAGAATACTCAACCTGAGCAACTGCCCCACAGGTCCTCAGGCGTCTAGCGCAGAAACAACTGTGCCGCGGAATCGGCGAAACGCAGCCCCTCCCGGGTCAACCGAAACCCTGACTCGCCCCGATCCCCCCAGCCTTGGCCCACGAGTTGATCCAGCTCCGCTCCCCAGTGATCAGGCAGCCTGAAACCGGTCACACGTTCGAAGTCTGCGAAAGGCCAGCCTGCCACCATCCTCAACCCGAATGCGGCCGTCTCCCCGGCACGTCCAAGAGGTTCTAATCGCTCGCGGCTTTCAATTGGACGGCGGCCTTGCTCGACGAGTTCACACCACATCTGTGTGTTGGACCAGTTCTTGAACCGCACCCCATCAACATAACCTGTGGCGCTGGGGCCAACTCCCTCGAACGCTCCCCCGCGCCAATAGTTCACATTGTGCTGGCAGGCATAGTAAGGGGTGCGTGTTTCCAGGTCGGGAGCAGCAGCCGGGGGTGGCGTCGAATGGACTGGATCGCGCGCAAAATTGGCCACCTCATACTGAATCAATCCCCGCTCGCCGGCACGATCAACCAGCAACTCATACATGTCACAGGCCAGATCCTCATCTTCCTTGATCTTCCCTGCCTGGAGTTGCGCGTAAAGCGCCGTATCCTCCTCGTAGATGACCTCGTAGGTCGAGAGATGCTCGCTGCCCAAAGCCAACGCTTCATCGAGTGTCTTGCTCCAGGTCTCCATCCCCTGGCCGGGGATGGCAAACATCAAATCAAGATTTACATTCTCGAACCCAGCCTGCCGCAGAATGTCGTATGACTTGAACACCATGTCACGTGAGTGGATGCGGCCCAAACGATCCAGAAGATCCTCATCAAACGACTGCACGCCCATGGAAACGCGGTTGACCCCGCAGGAGCGGAGCAGACGCGCTTTATCCAACGACACGGTTGCCGGATTGCATTCGACAGTAAACTCTGGAGCTTGGTTGAGACCCAGGCCTTCAAGGCACTCCAACACCTCCCGCCATTGTGAGAGGTTGAGCAAGGAAGGTGTCCCTCCCCCGAAGAAGATGGTGCGCGGCCTTAACCCAGGAGCAATGACTCCCAATTCGGCCTTCATCGCACGAACGTAGCGGTTGATCTGATCACCCTGGCTGGGTTCAGAGAAGAAAGCACAGTATGAGCATTTCTGTGCGCAAAAAGGCACATGCACATAAAGACTTGATACCGGGTTTTTGGCTGAATCAACCATCCCCGGGAGCATACCCTAAAGCAATCCGCTCCGCTACTTTACGCGGATTGCAGGCTTCCTTCCCACCACGCCTAAATCAGGCAGTCGGCCGATGCACGTTCTCGGCTTTTGGCCCTTTGTCACTGGTCACGACGTCGAACAAAACTTCCTCACCTTCATTGAGTGTCTTGAATCCGTTCCCCGTGATGGCCGTGTGATGCACGAATACATCCTGCCCTTGCTCTTGCGCAATGAAGCCAAATCCCTTTTTGTTATCCCACCACTTTACTTTTCCACTAGCCATAGGTTCTCCTGATTGTTCTCTGGGGCGAACACGAAAAAAGACATACCCGGGGTATTCCCAGCTATGCCTTGGTACTTGTAAGACGCATACGCCTCAAACTTCTTGCGCCGAGTTTGGAAGTTTAAGCCCTAAAAGTCAAGATGTTTGTTAAGATTTATTTATTACACAGAAAAGTCGCTTAAGGCTTCCCGCTAAACGCTGTAACTGTCCGTATATAAAGAGTTTATATTTAAAAACACGATCAAATTCCTCCCAGATCTCCTGTCTTCCCTGGAAAAGACGCCTCTAATATCCTTTTGACCTCCAAAATCTTCTCCCAAATGCCCCATTCCGCGTCCCAAACATTCTTTTGACACCAGGCAACTCCTCCAACCGCGGGCTTCCAACGGTCAAATCCTCACTTCTCACTCTTGCGAACGATAGAACACGACATCCCGGACCAATCAAGGGAGCCAAATACTGCAACACCCTCGTTATTAGGTCTTTACAGTAGTAGATATTTGATACATTCTTGGCATTGCGATTGCTAAATATAGCTCGTTCGCAAATCAGAATTGATAAAGGGCTCATGACTAAAAGGGTTTCATCAGGATTACTCGCCATTCTGGCAGTGCTGTCTCTCACCGCACTCAACTGCCAGGCCATCTCTATTTTGGATTTCAACACCTCCGGCGTTGGCTGGTACGCACGGGCTTCCAAGGCAAACAATCCCACCGATGTGACACTGGCGGCGAACCAGTTAGTTGATTTTTATAATAACAGCGGCCCGGGCTTTTCCTCTGTAGTGAGTTTTAATCTGGCACCTACCGCTTTTGGCACCTTGCCCGGCAACCTGGCCTATGGCTACAAGGACGAGAATGGGCCCTTTGACTCGATCGATACCCAGACCTATGAGTACGTCCTTGGGAAGTATGGCAACAACGCCTATCTCTTTTACATAGCTGATCTGTCGGGAATCGTTCAGTTGCCATCCACTCTTAAAGGCAAAGGCCTTTCCCACCAGGTGCTTTTTGACAGCGAAAGAACGAATGTTCCGGATGGCGGAACTACAGTGGCATTGTTGGGATTTGGAATGGTTGGCCTCGAAATCCTGCGCCGTCGCTGGTGGTTAACCAAGGCATAGGCGAATCGGCACGATCATCTTCAACGCGGGGGCATCAAACCCCTGCGAAAGCCTTTCGGCAGGTCGATGGGGTCGAAGGACCTTATCAGAGCTCTACCACCCCTTCCGCACCTCTTTCCCAATCGGAGAATCTTACGGAGCGCCTGGCTGGAAGCTAACGGGCTGAACTTGCAGGGATGGGGACGTAAACAAGGATGGCCTGGAACCGGGGCTTAGGATGCCACTGGTGCTGGAAATCTGCGCCCCACCGGGTGTCGAGAAAGGCGCGGCTGAATTGACCATTTGCCGCTCTGGCAGAACGATCGCTGATGGTGCATCAAATCCAGCTACCACAGGCGCTTGATCAGCCGAACCGGGCCCGCTAAGAAACAAAGCAGCGCCGAGGACGGTGCAAACGGCAAGGCCAAAGCTTCCGGCAAGAGCTGGTTTGGCCTCAAATGCAGACCAGAACCGGGTGATCAAACCTTCTTGAGAGAATACGCGGGACCAGAAACTGGCTTCCGGCAACGCTTCGCCCGCCCTGATTCGTGCAATGACCTGGCTGGAAAAACGATTGTAGTATCCGGGAGGAGGAGTCTCGTGCCTCTTCAAGGCTAACAACCGGCGTAACTCAACAAAATCTTCCCGATCGGAACTCATACTATTTCAGATAATCAGACAGGTAGCCTTGCAGTTGCTGGCGCGCATAGAACAACCGGGAACGTACGGTTCCAATGTTGCACTCCATGATTTGTGCTATTTCCTCGTGCGACAAACCCTGCACGTCATGCAGTGTTACTACCAATCTATGGGGTTCTGACAGCCTCTGCATGGCCGCGTTCAATTTTTCCTGCAACTCTGCTAAACCAGCGTCACGCCGCGGTGTCTTATCTGACACCAGTGCGACCATGTCTGGATCGTGCTCGGCGTTAAAATCCAGATCGTTCAGGCTCATTTGAGCCCGATTTTTCCGTTGCTTGAGAAAGTTAATCGTCTTATTTACCGCGATCCGGTACACCCAGGTGTAAAAGCTCGATCCACCCTTAAAGGATTTCAGCGCCTGGTAGGCTTTAATGAATGCCTCCTGGGCAATGTCATTGGCGTCCTCGTGATTGGACGTCATGTGGTAAACGGTCGAGTAGATCCGTTCCTGGTAGCGGCGCACCAGTTCATCGTAGGCCGTCAACTCGCCGCCTTTGGCCCGTTCAACCAGTTCCTTCTCCTCAACACCAGCCATGCCGACCTCGGGGTCGGGATTGGGAACTTCCTGTCCACTGGCTGGGGCGGCCATAGTCATCATACGCTGCTCTCGGGCGAATATCCCAGAGCGCTGGTTTGACGCGTGAGGTACTCCGTCAACCGGCTCAGTCCGGCTCGCCCAGCCTCGTTCCCAACAGAGTCTAAAGCACGACGAGCCTCGCCCAGAACCTGGCGCATCGTTTCCAGTGACGGCGTGAGTGTGTCGTACTTAGCCAGCAAATCCGCCACCTGTTTCATGAAGGAAGCATTCCAGTTCTCCAGCATCTGCTGAACGCGCTCCCGATCCTTAGCTGAAGCTCGCTCCCAGAGCAGCAGCATGGGCAAGGTAAGCTTGCCTTTGGCTAAATCGGTTCCCAGAGATTTCCCGGCCATCTCTTCCGAACCAAATAAATCCACACAATCGTCGTAAATCTGGTAGGCAGTTCCAAACGCCATGCCGAAGTTGCGGAGTGCCGTTTGCTCGGACTTGCTGGAGCCGCTCAGGAAGGCGCTCAATTCGCATGAAACAGCGAAAAGCTCCCCTGTCTTCATCTCCAGCACCCGCAGATAATCGGCTCGCGTGAACCTGAAATCGCCGCGGCGCTGGGTCTGAAGCACTTCGCCCGTGCAAACCGTATTTGTGGCCGAGGCGATTGCCCGGCAAACATCGGTTGTAGGAAACCCCGCAGCTAACTCCAAAGCACGGGCAAAGAGGCAGTCTCCGAACAAAACGGCGATTTCATTACCCCAGTTAGCGGCAAGGGTAAGGCGTCCGCGACGGATCTCAGCCTCATCCATGATATCGTCATGCACCAGGGTTGCTAAATGGACCATCTCGATGATGACGGCCGCAGTGGAGTGCGCTTCTTCCAAGTTCCCCAGGGCGTTAGCCGTCAATGCGACCAAAGCGGGGCGTAAATGCTTTCCCTGGCCTGTCAGAGCGTATTCGGCATACCCCGCCAAGCCCGGATCAAAGGATTCCACTTCCCGGGCAAGACGCTGATTAACCGTATCCAGAAACGGCTCAACCGGTTGGATAATGGTTCTCCAGGATTGCGCCGGCTGGTGGTCCATCGTGCCTGGGGGCACCGCTTTGATATCAGCCGCAAACATGTTCAAAAAATTTAGGGTTGCAATAGGGCCAAGTCAAACTTTGATATCCTTGGCTGGAATAACCGTTGCCATGCCAAGTTATCACAAAAGCACACCTCTCGCCACCCTACCGGCGCAGGCGCCACTACTCATCTCCTAGGCGCCCGATTCAATCTTGCTTAACGCCCGATCCAGACGGCCAATCACCCGCTCCTTGCCGAGAATGGCGATCAAATGGTAGAGACTGGGGCCGGCTGGACGTCCACAGCATGCCAATCGTGTGGGATGTACCAACACCCCGGTCTTAACTCCAAACTCTTTGGCAACGGATGCCAGTGTGAGCCCCACGGTGTCGTGGTTGAAGGGTTCCAAAGCCAACAGAGCCTCCCGGAGGCGCTTCAACCGCTGCCCGTTCTCAGGTGTAAACTCCTTCTGAGCCGCTTCAGCGTCATACTCGAACTTATCTGTAAAGTAGAACCCGGCATACACAGGTAACTCACCGAATAGCTTGAACTTCCCTTTACAGGTATCCAGTGCGGCTTTTACATATTCGAGTGAGTATTGGTTTGTATCAAACCCGGCTCGTGCCAGTGCGTGGATCGAGAGCTCGTTAAAACGCCCAGCTTCCATCTCGCGAATGTACTCCCCGTTCAACCAGTTTAGCTTGGTCAGATCAAAACGAGCGTTATGCCGTAGAATCTGCGGCAGGTCGAAAATCTCGACAATCTCACGCAAAGGCATCTTCTCCCGGTTCCCCTTTGGAGACCAACCCAGCAGCGTCAGGTAGTTCACCACGGCCTCAGGCGCATAGCCCTCCTCCATGTAGGTGGTCAGGGAAGCACCCGTATCCCGCTTGCTCATCTTTGTTCCATCAATGTTTAAAATGAGGGGAATATGAGCGTACTTCGGCGGCTCCACTCCAAAAGCCCGGAACAGGGCAATGTGTTTGGCCGTGTTGGAAAGATGATCCTCGCCACGAATGACGTGGGTGATGTTCATCTCCAAGTCATCAATGACGTTTACCAGATGGAAAACCGGTTCTCCATCGGATCGGACGATGACAAAGTCGGGATCGACCTGCTCGCGGTCGGTCAGTTCGCGGCGAACGTTGCCGACAACCAAGTCAGGGATAGTGATGGGCTCACGGTCCATCTTGAACTTGACGGCTCCTTCATGCTCGTAAGCCAAGCCGCGGGAGAGCAGCGCTTCCACCCGCTTCTGATAGTTGGTTTTGCGCTGACTCTGAAAATAAGGGCCAACCTCTCCCTTGCTGGCACCGGTGGCATCCGCTGTAATTGGGCCCTCATCCCAGTCCAACCCGAGCCAGCGCAAGCCTTCCAAAATGACATTAACAGCCTGTTGGGTATTCCTTGCGGCATCCGTATCTTCGATGCGCAGAATGAACACGCCGCCTGTATGGCGGGCGTAAAGCCAGTTGAACAAAGCCGTACGGGCGCCGCCAATGTGCAAGAACCCGGTCGGACTTGGAGCAAAACGAACACGAACTTTCATAGGTTTCTCAAGGGTTAACCCTCGCTCCTCCAGAGTAACCACAATCCCCCACGAGGCAACACTCAACTACGGGTGCGGCCTCTCCGCCTCTCCGCTAAGCCGTCAGGCAAGCCTACTGCCAGGTGCTGTTATCCGAGGCCCTTAACCTGCCGTTGCTCCCTGTCCTGATCAGTTGGTTCTTGCCGGATAACAACGGGCCACGGGATTTGCCATTCCCATTGGAGTGAACCTTGGATGGAGTGAACCGCGCCCGCGTAACTGCCGGGGCGTGCTGAACAAAGGCATTCTCCGTAGAAGCGTTCTTGGCACCCTGGACCAGCGAGAGCAATCGCCCGGTGGCATCTCTCAGCGCGTTGGCCTGCGCATCCAGCTCAGTTGCCGCCGCCGCCGTCTCTTCTGAGGTCGCCGCGTTGGATTGAGTGACCGAACTCATCTGGCCCACCGCTGTGTTAACCTGGTCAACGCCCTGCCGTTGCTCGTCCGAAGCACGAGCCACCTGGCCCAGCAGTTGGTCCATTTGCTTAACTTGTTTTAGCACGTCCTGCAAAGCCACATCCACCTTGACACTAACTGCAACTCCACGCTGGCTGCGCTGCACGGAATCTTCGATCTTTCCAGCGGTTTCCTTCGCCGCATTGGCAGAGCGCAGCGCGAGGTTACGAACTTCTTCAGCTACGACCGCAAAACCCGTCCCAGCCTCCCCCGCCCGCGCCGCCTCAACAGCGGCATTAAGCGCCAGCAGGTTGGTTTGGAAAGCAATCTCATCAATAACCTTGATAATCTTCGCGATATTCCCGCTCGATTCTTGAATGTCGCTCATGGCTGATTTCATTTCCGCCATGTCGGCCACGCCCTTTTCCACCATCACCCGGGTGTTCTCACCCAGATTCTTGGCGCTATTTGCATTTTCGGCGTTCTGTTTCGTGATACTTGCAATCTCCTCCAGCGATGACCCAGTCTCTTCCAGTGACGCAGCCTGCTCACTAGCTCCTGAGGCTGTCCCCTGGCTGGCGGCTGATACCTGGCTGGCCGATTGGGCCACGCTGTCGCAGTTCTCTGACAACTGCCTGGCAATGACGAGTATCCGGGAGCTAACCGAGGGGGCGAACCAGAGAAAAACAAGAACAGTCACCAGACCAACCGTTCCAAACAGGGCAAACTCATATTTCAGGAACCCGCGCCGCGCCGCCTGGCTTCGGGCCTCCAATGCCGCTTTTTCCACATCGATGTTGTCGATGTACACACCGGTGCCGATCATGAAACTCGTTCCTGGGATCATTGCCGAGTACGCCAGCTTCGGCTGAATTCCTTTGCCTTCTTTCTCGAAGTAATACTCACAAAAGCCACCGCCCTTTTGCGCCGCTATGCAGAGATCCTCAATGAATCGGTTCCCCTTCTTATCAACCTGTGCGATCAAGTTCTGCCCATTTTGGCTCTTGTTGATCGGAACGTTGATGCGCACACCATTGGTCTCATAGGTGAAAAAATAACCGGACTTATCCTCGAAAAAGCGAATGGGATCGGTTTCGGCGATGATCGCTGCGATTTGCTCCTCTCGTGTTTTGAGTCCCTGCAACCGCATGCCTAACGTCGCGGCCGCCGTATCTACGGATGTTTTGAGAACGGTCTTGTGCCCTTCCAACATCTGGTGATGGATCTCGGGCATCGTTACTTCCCGTTGGATTCGCTTCTCGAAGTAATAGTTGGAGATCTGGATCGGAACCAGGCTGAGGGCGAAAAGCAAAGGCAACAGCAGCAATTGCGCTCGGATACTGAGTTTTGAGAACCCCTGTCTAAAAAATGTAAGAACCCGCATAGATGTCGCTTGTGACCCCGGAACGTTATCGTTATTAACCTTTGACCCTCCTAAAAGGGCGCAGCCAGGCGCCCCGTATATCGGCAAAAGGCAATGCGCCATTAGAAAAAAGACTGAAAGAATGCGAGAAAATTATTATTTTACTTTGCCCCAGCGGCTTGCGGCCTCCCCAGACCAACCCTATTCTTGCCGCACATGCGATACCGACGCTTTGGAAAAACGAACCTGCAAATGCCCGTAATCAGTTGCGGTGGCATGCGTTATCAGCACAAGTGGCAGGACGTTCCTGCCCAAGAGATTCCATCCGATAGCCAGGCTAACCTGGAAGCCTGCATCCATCGGGCACTCGAACGCGGAATCAACCACATTGAAACCGCTCGCGGTTACGGCACCTCGGAGATGCAACTCGGGCGAATCCTCCCCCGGCTTCCCCGGGAAAAGATGATCGTCCAAACCAAGGTCGCACCCAGGGAGGATCCGATGGAGTTTCGGCGCACATTCGAAACCTCAATGAATTACCTGAAGCTGGATCATGTTGATCTGCTGGGGATTCATGGAATTAACAATCGCCAATTGCTGGACCAGACGCTGCGGCCTGGTGGCTGTTTGACTGTAGCTCGTGAACTGCAGAGAGAAGGCCGCGTGCGTTTCGTAGGCTTCTCTACGCATGCCACAACCGACGTTATCCTGGACGCCATCCATGGCGGAGATTTCGATTATGTGAATCTCCACTGGTATTTCGTCAACGAGCTCAATTGGGCGGCAGTGGAGGCGGCAACTGCAAAGGACATGGGAGTCTTTATTATCAGCCCAAACGACAAAGGCGGCCGACTCTACAGCCCTCCTGAAAAAATGGCCCGTTTGTGCCAACCCCTCTCACCGATGCAGTTCAACGCTTTGTTTTGCCTCTCGCGTCCCCAGATTCACACGCTGAGCTGCGGTGTAAGCCGACCCTCTGATTTCGACGAACATGTGAGGGCCCTGGAACATTATGACCGCATGCATGAGACAATTGCGCCGATAGAGAGGCGCCTGCGTACCGAGTTGGTGACCACTCATGGGGCTGATTGGTGTGCCCGGTGGTCGGAAGGAATACCACAATACGATCAGATGCCGGGCCGGGTGAACGTGCTGGAGATACTACGGCTTTGGACCTTTGCCAAAGCGCTAGACCTGGTGGACTGGGCGAAAATGCGATACAACCTCCTGGGACAGGCCGATCATTGGTTCCCTGGAGAAAACGCCGCCAAGCTCACCAAAGACATCGGTGAATCGTTGAAACACAGTCCCTTTGCGCAGCAGCTTCCTTCGATCCTGGCTGACGCCCACCAGATGCTTTTCGAAAAGCCGGTAAAACGCCTGAGCGAGAGCTGATCGTGATACTTAAAAAGGAACCGCCCCTGAGTCGATGACCCGGGGGCGGTTCTGGGAAATATGGGGGGCAAGACTTACTTCTTGTTGTCTTTGCCGTCTTTCTTTTCGGGCGAAGCGGTAACTGGCTTTGAAAGGTCGGTTCCTGCAGGTGCCGTCGCATTCAGTTCCTTGAGCACATCCTCCGTGACGTCGTTCTCACCCGTCGTGTAGATAACCACCGGCGTGTTGTTGATGCTCTCTGCGGCGGTATCCAGGATCATAGTAAAGCTTCCGGCCTTGGCCTTGCCGTTTACCACCGTGCGGATCTCGCCCAGGATGTTTTCGCGCATGCGCCTGCGCTGCTCGTCCAGGGTGGTCCGCGCCTGGCGCTCATACTGCCCGATCGTCTCGCGCTGTTTTTCCATGTAACGCAGCTTGTCTTCAGCAGACTTCTTGCGACGATCCCGCTCTTCTTCAGAAACGGCCTGGTCGTTGGCACTGGAGAGGATTCCCCGGTAATCTTCCTCTGCCCTCTTGAGGTCCTCGATCATGTTTTTATGCTCTTTTTCCATGTCAGCGGCACGCTCCTTCAATCCGGAGTCCGCTTGCTTGGTTTTCCAGTAGCCATCGAACACTTTCCTCAGATCGATTGTGCCAATCTTGCCCTGCGCCATGGCGGAGGTGCTCAGCAGGCAGAGTGCAATCACCATCGGCACTAGTTTTATCAGTAAACGTTTCATAATCAAAAAATCACAATCTCAAATTATTCGCGGAATGCCAATTAGTTTAGGGTCGTTCCGCCAGGCTGAAGCGGTTCCAGCCTGGCAGCAGGTTCAGAAATCCCGCGTGGAGCCAACACCGAACTGAAACCGCCCCGAACCACGGCTGTATTCGTCATGGTTGATGGGTATGCCATAATCCAACCGCAATGCGCCAATCGGCAGATTCAGTCGAAGACCGACGCCCCAGTTGTCGCTATAATTGCTGAAATTCCAGTCATAGCCCTTCGCCTGCACATTGCCAATATCGTAGAACAATGCGAAGCGGAAACGTTCAATAATGGGGATCGTGTATTCGGCTGATCCAAACCAGTACGTATTACCGCCGATCGGTTCCTTGTACCAATCTTCCCGGGGGCCGATTCCGCGATATCTATAGCCACGCAGCGTGTAGAGACCGCCCAGATAATAGCGATCATAGAACGGCACATTATCCGTGTTGCCGAAGGCTTCGGCCACACCCGTCCTCCCCACCAACTCAAGCACGTGCCCTGTGAACAATCCTTTGAAGTACCAGGCAGAGCGCAACTCCGTCTTGTAGAAATCCCGATCCCCTCCAAATGGCCCGCCAGCCACATCTGCGGTCAACTCGGTTCGTTGGCCTGCATTGGGCAATCCTACACTGTTCCTGGTGTCATACGCAACCGACGCACCCACTTTGGATATCAGGGAATAGCCTTCTTCCTGCAGGATCGTATCGGGAATGTCGACATCAGGTTCGTTCATCTTGATGCCAACATTCTCCAGCGTATAACTCACGCCAACCGAGAGGTAGTTTCCCAGCCCGCGAGTCAGGCTGATCTTGCCACCTGCCCGGATCTCATCATAGAGATCGTCATAACTTTGGAAGTTGAGCTCCCGATAGTATAGATCAACGCCTAGCGCCAGCCTGCGTCCAAGGAACCATGGTTCAATGAATGACACCAAGTAATCCTGGCGCCGTGTTCCCACCTGCGTCCGTAGCCTGAACTTCTGCCCACCCCCGGTAAACGTCGGTGGATTGAACAGATCAAAGTTGCCCTGACTGACTTCTGCAAAACCGACGACCGCATCAACGGAACTGAACCCGGCGCCGATACTGATATTACCTGTGTTCTTTTCGTCAACACCGATGACCAGGTCCTTGCCGAGGTTAACATCCGTATCCTCGGGACGAGCATCCACCTTCTCGAAGTACTGAAGCCCTTCCAGACGCTTTTGGCTTACCTTCACGCGCACCATATCGAAGGTTTCACCCGGAGACACCGCCAACTCGCGC
This sequence comes from uncultured Verrucomicrobiota bacterium, assembly GCA_942493075.1. GTDB lineage: Bacteria > Verrucomicrobiota > Verrucomicrobiia > Limisphaerales > UBA8199 > JBBQYD01. Next base: position 4,721,448 of record OW818681.1, read on the forward strand.
CGGATGACTTGATCCTTGGTCTTGGTGTTGCCGTGGATTTCGATCTTTTCGATGCTATACTGCTTGCCCTCCTCGATCTTAAACTCCAGATCCATCGTGCCGTTTTCGACGTTTGGCACGCGGTTGACCACGAGGTTGCGAGAACCCGACGTCACATCGATGTGGCCCTTGGACCCGTAAAAGTCTTCAACCGCTTCAAGATTCTGGGTCAGGCCCTTCGGTGTGAACGTGTCGCCCACGTCCATAGGAAGGTTATGAACTCCGGGATTGTACTTGCTGTAGCGAAACTCCTGCACATCGCGAACACCGTTTGTGATGTCCGCCAGGCTAAAGATGCTATTCCCCGTGAAGGTAACCGCGCCCACCTTATACTGCCGGCCTTCATAGATCTGCAGCTTCAGGACCATTGTCTTGGACGTTGGGCTTTCGATCTGAACGTCGCGCAGTTCGAAATCGATGTAGCCGCGTTCCCGATAGAACGCGGCCAGCTTCTCTTTATCCTCCTCAAACTGGTCGTCCTTGAGATAACCGCTGCCGGTAATCCATGAGAACATCCAATGTTTCCGGGTCTTTATGACCTTGCGCAGCTTCTTCTGAGAAAAGGCATCAGCCCCTGCGAACTCAACCCGCACGATCTTGGTCTTTGGGCTTTCGGTAATTTCGAAGGTGGCCGTGCCGCGTCCCGCATTCTCATCCACGTTGAGCACATACTTGACATCAGTGCTTGAGTGGCCCGCCTTCTGGTACTTCTTCAATACCTCCTGGGAATCAGTGAACAGCTTCCGTTCATCGAGCGGCTGCCCGACCTTCGAAGTGATCACCTTGCGCAGCTTGGAGTCCTTGAACTTCTTATTGCCGGTGAATTTGATATCCGTCAGGCGGGGTTTGCCCTGGACGATGTAGGTGAGCACCACGCCTTCGGGAGAGGTGTCCTCAGAGACTCGGATATTATAGAACAGGCCGGTCGAATAGAGGTTGCGAACATCCTCATCCACAGCGATTTTCCGGTATGGATCATCTGTCTTGACGCGGATGTTGGCTCGGATCAGCTCATCACTGACGGCTGTGGGGCCGACGTGCTTGATCTCAACCCTGGCAACCTTCGCCAGGGGAGCTGGTTGAGCCTCGGCGACCATCGGCATACCCAGGATCAGAATCAATCCACCCAGGCGCCACACTCGTTTAAATTTTAGTCTTTTCAATTGGGCACGTCTTCGTCGCTGACTTTGGCGGCATCCTCAAAACGAGTAAACGATTTGCAGAACGTCAGGTTTACGTCGCCGGTCGGCCCATTACGCTGCTTGGCAATGAGCAGGTTCACTGGCACCGAATCTTCCGGGGCGGAGGAGCCGCTTTCTTCCTCATCCCCGCTGCTGGGCCGGTACAACAAGCCAATCAAGTCCGCGTCCTGCTCAATGGAACCCGACTCGCGCAGATCGGACATCCGCGGCTTGCGGTTCTTATCCTTCTCCATCTCACGGTTGAGCTGGCTCAGGACAATCACCGGCACGTTCAACTCCTTGGCCAAGGATTTGATGCCATTGGAGATGTCCGCGATCTCTTGCTGCCGATTCTCAGCTCGCCGCGCAGTAGAATGCAGTAGCTGTAAGTAGTCAATGACGAAAAGCTTGATCCCGTGCTGCTGGTGCATGCGCCGCGCCTTCGCCCGAAACTGCAAAACGGATAAACCTGACGAATCGTCGATATACAGCGGTGCGCTGGCCAGTTTGCCTGCTGCCCCAGTCAATTTGGGAAAATCCCTCTCGGCCAAAAATCCATCTCGAATATTTCGCATGTTTACCCGGGACCGGGAGCAAAGCATGCGCAAGACCAACGATTCGGAGGTCATTTCCAGGCTGAACACTCCCACAGGCAGCTTCTCCTCCAGCGCCACGTGCTCCGCAATATTCATCGCCAAGCTGGTCTTACCCATCGAGGGCCGGGCCGCGATCACGATCATTTCTCCCCCATGCAGCCCGCTCGTCATCTTGTCCAAATCCCGGAACCCAGTGGCGATTCCGGTCAGCATGCCGGCTCGCTGATGATAATCCTCAATCGTGGTGATGGCCTTGCGTACTAAGTCCCGCATCGAGGCCGACTGGTTTTGGACCCGGCTCTCGCTCAGCCGCAGGACGTCTCGTTCTACTTCGTCCAGGAGTTGATCCACCTCCCCCTCCTGATCGTAAACGCGAGTCACCACTCCGGTGCAGACCTGGATGACTTTCCGAAGCAGGTACTTCTCCCGCACAATCTCGATGTAATAGGCGAGATTCGCAGCGGAAGGCGACAGGTCCGGCAAACTCGAGAGATAGGTGATGCCGCCGACCTGATCCAGCAACTGTTTGTCCTTCAAATGTTGCTGCAGGGTGATAATGTCGATGGATTCCCGGGCATCGTACATCGTCAGCAGGGCGTCATAGATCGTCTGATGTCGCAGATCGTAAAACACCTCTGAGCCTACCTTGAGGGTTTCAATGCAGATTCCCATTTCGGTGGGATCGAGCATGATCGAGCCCAAAACGCCCTGCTCTGCCTCGATGGAATGCGGCGGCAAACGGTCGAGCTTGGCCGGTGAAGCGGGAGCACGCCGACGGGGCCTCTCAGACTTTGCTGCAGAACTGTCACTATCCTGAACGGAATCGATCATCCCGGAACGAAACGAAAAAATCAGCCTCTTTTCAAACCTGAACTCCGTATTCTTATGCGCATCTACTCGCAAACTATTCACAATCCGGCGTGCCGTCCTTGCTAAGCCGTTTGATTTGACAACTCAATGCTCAGTCACTGGCTTCTAGCAAATGTGGCTCAGGGCGATCCTTCGGGATCGCGCTTTCTTGTGGGATGCACCGCGATTCCCGTTGAGTGTGAAAACGACGAGGCCAAGCCACCAAAGTAAAAACAGGAGAAGCAAGTTCTCCTGTTTTTACTACGAACGTCTTCGGCAAACGCAGTTAGCCCAGTTTAGCCAGAACCTCCTTAATCTTTGGGAAATCAGGCAATTCCTTTGGAGAAGGTGTCTGCTCGCTGTATTGAATCACGCCCTGCTTATCGATCACGAAAGCCGCACGGGCCGAGGTATCGCCGATTCCGGCCAGGTTGGGAAAAAGCACCTGGTAGGCGCCTGTGACTTCTTTATTCAAATCACTCGCGAGCGTGATGCTGATCTTTTCCTGCTTGGCCCAGGCTTCCTGGGCGAACGGGGTGTCCACGCTGATCGCAATCACATCGGCATTCAGTCCGGCGTAGGCATTCAGACCTCCACTAATGTCGCACATCTCCTGTGTGCATACGCTTGTGAAAGCCGCAGGAAAGAATAGCACCAGTGTGTTTTTCTTTCCGAAATTCTGACTCAGTTTCACATCAACCAAGCCGGAGGCTTGCTTTGATTTCAGCGAGAAATCTGGTGCTTTTGATCCTACAGGTAATGGCATAATCAGTATTGTTTCAGTTCTGAGTTGATGATTCTTCCAACGCAGCAATTACCTTATCCCATGAGCGGCGGCTGTCAAATAGCCGCCAGAACTTCTGCCGCGTGTTCCTCAGGTTTTACCCCCGGCCAGATCTTCCGGATGCAGCCATCCGGACCGATCAAAAAAGTGACGCGAAAAGTCCCCTGATACTTGCGGCCCATGAAAGTCTTTTCTCCCCAAACGCCATACGAGTTAACGATCTCACGATTCTCGTCCGCCAACAGGAGGAAAGGCAGGTTGAACTTGGTTGCAAACTTGTCATGCGCCTTGACTGGATCGGTGCTGACGCCAAGCACCACCGCACCCTTGGCGGTAAAATCCGCGTAGGCATCACGGAAACCACAGGCTTCCTTCGTGCAGCCAGGGGTGTCGTCCTTGGGATAGAAGTAAAGAATGACATTCTTGCCCAGGAAATCCTGTAGTGCGACCTGCCGGCCGCCAGTAGCTACCGTGCGGAATGGAGGCGCCGCATCTCCCTCTTTCAATTTGAGTTCTATTGTCTTCGCCATGTGAGTTCAGGCGCTTCCGGGCTCGCAGTTCATCCCGTCTTCTTTCCTGGCCTTCCGTCTTCTGAAGGAAGGCTGGATGGATGAGCGCTTAACTGCCGGACGCCGTCCAGGATATATAGCAGACCCGACACGGCTGTGCAAAGAGCCGCGCCACCTGTGATGTACTTCAACCATCGTGGCTCGAGAAGCAAAAGAATCCAAAGCACCATGGCCATTTGCAGCACAGTCGCGACCTTCCCAATGATGCGCGCGTGCACTTTCACCTTTCCAACCATCAGTTGGATGACGATCCAGCCCAGAAGCAGAACACAATCCCTCCCGATGATGGTGCCTGTCACCCACAGCGGAATGGTTTGGAAATGCGGCTCATTATCCAGGCTCAGGAGCACAATGCCGGATACGAGCAACAATTTGTCCGCAAGGGGATCGAGGATCGCTCCCAGTTCGCTTCGCTGATTGAACTTTCGTGCGATGTAACCATCCACGCCGTCGCAAATCGAGGCCAGCCCAAACGACGCAACCGCCAGCCAGCGATGCAGGTCCTGCCCGTTTCGCCCGTAGTACAACACTTCCACCACGAAAAACGGAATCAACAGCATCCGGAAAATGGTGACTTTATTGGCGGTCGTCATCTTCTTGACCTGTGCCCTGAGCGGGTGGAGTTGCTACTCTATTCCAGCCGCGCAATGCGAACATTCCTAAACTCGATTTTCATCTTCACCCCCGGATGGATCTGCAGTCCCACGGGAGCTGCCTCCGAATATTTGGGATTTTGATAATCCGACACCAGTTTCTCATTCAACCAGACCTTGAACCGATCACCGCGAGCCTCCAGACGGATGTGGTTCCACTCCCCGGTTTTCAGCAATTCCGGTATGCCCTTCGCATGGCCGGCTTCGGGGTACTTTGCTTCTCCACCCGTATAGAACGAGCAGGTCATATCTTTCTTGAGGCTTCGGGAAACCCCAAACTGCAATTGAAGTTCTGGTTTGCGGAACATCACACCGCTGTCAACATCACCGGTCCACCGAGTCTCCAACTCAAGCACGAAATCCTTGTATGCATCTTTCGTGTAGAGAACATTCCCCTTGAGTCCCTCGTCATTCTCCCCTCGCAGAACGCCATTCTCCAGATGCCAAAATGGATTGGCCTGCGGCACCTTCCATGCCGAGAGACTGTTGCCTTTAAGTAGTGACTCAAGCACGGGTTCTGTGGCCAGGCCGCTGGAGGCACCCGTCATCCCTATCAGCAAAATCGAGCCCAAAAGGCAGCGAAAAACGTGTATTGGAGTTGGGAACGCGTGCATATGGTATTGTTCCCGCAATATGTGCTCCTGGCGCCTTGGACGCAATCCGGAATTGGCACTTCCCTCGCCTTGCCCCCCGAAGGCCCCAAGGCCATTCTTATTGCGCTTCAACATCATGTGGGGTAAGGAGACCATTGTCACCAGAATGAGATAAGCATGAAGAAAACAGCGATTCATCCAATCATTTACGTTCGCGGATATGCCATGACGCAAACCGAAATTGAGGAAACCGTTGCTGACCCCTACATGGGGTTCAACATCGGTTCCTGCAAGACGCGCCAACTTTGGGATGGACGGATCAAGAAGTTTTTCTTCGAGTCGCCCCTGGTCCGTCTCATGAAGGAATACGATTATGACGATGTTTACGATGAGGGCCTGGACCAAGTGGCCGATGACCTCGCACGCTCTCCTGTTGTGCCTTACCGCAGCATCATCATCTATCGCTACTACGAGCCCTCCTCCCAGGATCTTGGGACGGGCGAAAAACCGAACATTCAGAAGTTTGCCAAGGGGTTGAGCGATTTGATTCTGCGCCTGAGGGACCGGGTCTATGCTCAAGGTAAGAATGTCTCTGACCAGGACCAAGCCAAGGGGAAGCTGCCGTATGAGGCTTTTCGCGTTCACCTGGTCGCCCATTCAATGGGCGGTCTCGTCTGCCGTGCGTTCCTGCAGAACAGAAAGCCGGGGTATGGCGACGACGAGGCGAGATCATTAGTGGACAAGCTCTTTACCTATGGGACTCCCCATAACGGCATTGAAATGCTGGGATTAGGAAATGTTCCGAGCTGGCTTTCTCTTTACGGCATGAACACGTTTAACCGGGACGAGATTGCGAAGCACCTGGATCTGAAACAGGCCGAACGCGGGAAGGAAGGAGACGTCGATGTGCTGACAAGATTCGATCCGCACCGCGTTTTCAATCTTGTCGGAACAGACCCCGACGACTACACCGTGGCACGCGGGCTTTCCAGCTTTGGGGCCGGACCGGCCAGTGACGGATTGGTCAGAATCAAAAACGCCGTCACAGGCGCTTGGAGGGGCAAACAGTGGATACCCTCGCCACATGCGTTTGTGCATCGAAGCCACTCAGGATACTTCGGGATCGTCAACAGTGAGGAGGGCTACCAAAACCTGATCCGCTTTCTCTACGGTGACGTGAGAGCGGATGGATTTCTGGACGTCGATGATTTAACGCTGCCTTCTGATGTTCAAAAGGAATACGACAAGGGCAAAGCAATTCGCGCATCCTACCAGTTTGAAGTGGTAGTAAGCGTGCGTGGAAAGCAGTGGCAGTTGCACAGGAGAACGGCCAATGAGAACAGCGCGATTTTCCGCCCATTCGATGATCTGTTTCCCAAACTCCGGGGGAAGCGTAAACCGGACCGGACCGAGAGCCCGCATTTGTTCAGCGTTTTTCTGGACCGGGACCAGCGTGCGGACAAAAATCGTCCCTCTTTGGCTTTCTCTGTCGATCTGTGCGTGAAAGTTCCCGAATACGAGATTGATGGACTGCTGTTCTTCAAGAATCACTTCGAAGGCGGTTACCTCTTCCGCGATATGATTATCCTGGAGGCCACGCCACCACAGGATGACAAGTCCGAATGGAGAATCGAATATCGATTCTTAAACAAGCCGGAGGCTGGGAGTGAGGTTGCGGAAATCGTTAAGAATACGGAGCAAGAACTGACATTCGAAATTCCAATTGTCCAGCCCAAGCCGCCTGGCATCAGAGGAACACTGCGAGTTGTCACCGCACTGTGGAATGGGTGGCAGTAGAAATGGCCACAATGACCACATGACCCAGAGGGTGATTATTGACTTGCGCCGTGCAGACCATTAGGGTTTTCAGGATGAATTTGTCTGAGTCTCTGCTGGAACTAATACGGCGCACCTCTACCGAGATACCGGGTGATGTGCACCAAGCGATTCTCGCCTCTCTCGAGCGGGAAAAGAAGGGCACCATTGCTGAAAGCGCGATGCAGATTATCGACCAGAATATCGCGCTGGCGAAGAATAAGTCACAACCCATATGCCAGGACACCGGCAGCGTTATCTTTTATGTCGATTGTCCCGCCGGTTATGACCAGATCACGTTTGAAGAAACCGCGCGTGAAGCAGTCAAACTCGCGACCAAGAAAGGTTATCTTCGCCAGAATTCCGTGGATTCCATCACGGGCAAAAATGATGGGACCAACGTTGGCCCAGGATCGCCGGCCATTCATTTCCACCAGCATCGTTCTCCAGAGGTAAAAGTCCGCCTCATCCTTAAAGGCGGTGGGTGCGAAAACGTCGGAGCCCAGTATTCGCTGCCGAACGAAAAACTTAAAGCCAACCGCGACTTGGATGGCTGCCGTAAGGTCATCCTGGATGCAGTGCTCCAGGCACAAGGCAAAGGCTGCGGCCCTGGCATCCTCGGTGTCTGCATCGGAGGGGATCGCGCCACCGGCTACGAGCAATCCAAGCAACAGTTGTTGCGCGTTCTAACGGACACCAACCCCGATTCGGATCTGGATAAACTCGAGAAGGAAATTGTTGAGACTTCCAATAAGCTCGGAATCGGACCCATGGGCTTTGGTGGCCAAACCACCCTTTTAGGCACCAAGATTGGTGTCCTCAACCGCGTGCCAGCTTCGTTCTTCGTCAGCGTCAGCTATATGTGCTGGGCCTATCGCCGCCAGGGGGCCACGCTGGATGCCCAAGGCAAAATTGTTAAATGGCTCTACTAATTTGTTTATATGGTAAAACTATCGACTCCGTTAACTGAAGCAGCGGTTCGCGGCCTGAAGGTGGGTGATCAGGTCGCTCTAAGTGGCACGATCTTCACCGGGCGCGACGCGGTACACAAATATCTTCATGAAGGTGGCACGTTGCCCCCCGAGGTCAGTTTTCAAGGCGGTGTCCTTTATCATTGCGGCCCCGTGGTGATCAAGGACGAACAGGGCAAATGGAAGTGCGTTGCTGCCGGCCCTACAACCTCCATTCGTGAGGAACCCTATCAATGGCAAGTCATTCGCGACTTTGGTCTGCGCGGCGTGATTGGCAAGGGTGGTATGGGAGAAAAGACCCTGAAGGCCTGCAAAGACTACGGTTGTGTTTACCTGCACGCCGTTGGCGGCGCAGCTCAGGTCCTTGCTGAAGCGATCAAGAGCGTTCCGAATGTTTACTACATGGATAAGTTCGGAGCTCCGGAAGCCATCTGGCAGTTTGAAGTGGTTGATTTCCCCGTCATTGTCACCATCGACTCCCACGGCAACTCACTCCACAAGGAAGTTTGGGCACGGAGCGAGGCCGAGCTGGCCAAGCACCTTTAATATCCCCTGGAAATTGCAACATAAAAGGGCTGCCGCAAGGCAGCCCTTTTATTTGAAGAGCTCCACCGACTCCACTGTTTGCCCGCGGTAGACGCGGCAGTGGCTACCTAATTGACTTGAGTCGCAATCGGCGAGAGCTTGCGGGAATAACTGATCAATGCATTTCCTGAATCGAGCATCTCAACAGAGGCTTGGAGTGAACACGCCTTTTCCAGAATCGGCACTGCTACGGCGTCCTCAGCAATCTCTTTGAGCGGTAACTGTGTGCCACGATCAGAGACGGAGTTGACACCGTTAATCGTGTCCTCATGCATTGATTCGAATAACTCAGAGGCTAGCCGATGCCCAATATTGATCAGCCAGGAGAGCATCTCCCCTCGAGGAACCCGGAAAATCTCAGGATAAAGGAAGATAAGCTCTCGCGGCAAAACGGGGAGAACAAATGCCTCCGCCTCGTGCCATTCACGGTTTTTTCCCTGGTAATCCTTTAAGACGACTAGTTTGCGATACTCACCGTGTAGAGCAGGATGCAGTGATTTGAGCAACTTAACTTCAATGAAATCAACTCGTCCGGCCTGGTTGAACCGATGTGAAAGCTTGATTCTCCCCCGCTGAGTGTTGAATTCTCCGGCATAGCAGGTGGAAATGATGATGTGATCGTAAGCAGATTGGACCTGCATCCAGCAACCACCGGCCTCGCCGCCATAGTTTCGCTTCCCCTGTCTTGGTGGTTCAGAACTACGGACAACTAAGCGGCTTTGCACCTCTCCCAATCGCGTAAAGTAGTCGCTAGCACGGGGGAAGTCGTTCTGGACCAGGAACTCCCGAGCACATGCAATTTCGCGCGGCTCGATCGGGGGCCCCGAATGTACTCGAGATTCCAGCCCCTCGATGAGGTCCTTCGCTAACCGTCTGTGTTCCTTCGTTGCCACTCTGAACATACACTAGCGGAGAGGCATAGGCTGACAACTGTGCGTCTGGAGGCACATGTTTATTCAGGCTTAAACGCAAAAAAGCCGATGCGTTAAAGGGCGCATCGGCTTTTAGGATGAAAGATCTGGCGGCAACCTACTCTCGCGGAGTCTATAAAACCACTACCATCGGCAAGGCTGTGTTTGACGGCCGTGTTCGGAATGGGAACGGGTCGGACCACAGCTTTATGGCCACCAAAAAAATGTTAAAAGAGCGTTACCGGTTTGAATCGGGAACTGATCTCTGAAAATTGCACACAGGAGGCTTTGAAGGCAGGAACAGAGCAAACATAGAATACTGTTCGCGAGTTTAAAATTCGCTTATCTTTCGTTTTGAAGGAAAGAAAAAGCGATCAAGCCGCACGACCGATTAGTATTAGTCCGCTGAACCCATTACTGGGCTTGCACGCCTAACCTATCAACCCGGTGGTCTTCCGGGGGTCTTTAGGGACCTTGCGGTCCGGGAAACAATATCTTGGGATGAGCTTGGCACTTAGATGCTTTCAGCGCTTATCTCTTCCGCACGTGGCTACGCAGCGATGCCCCTGACGGAACAACTGCCACACCAGAAGTGCGTCTAACCCGGTCCTCTCGTACTAAGGTTAGAACCCCTCAAGTTTCCTGCGCCCACAGTGGATAAGGACCGAACTGTCTCACGACGTTCTGAACCCAGCTCGCGTACCGCTTTAACCGGCGAACAGCCGGACCCTTGGGACCTTCTCCAGCCCCAGGATGCGATGAGCCGACATCGAGGTGCCAAACCGAGTCGTCGATATGAACTCTTGGACTCGATCAGCCTGTTATCCCTAGCGTACCTTTTGTCCGTTGAGCGACGGCAATTCCACATTAAACCGTCGGATCATTTGGGCCTGCTTTCGCACCTGCTCGACATGTACGTCTCACAGTTAACCTGGCTTATACCCATACGCTCGACGCATAGTTGCCAACCATGCTGAGCCAAGCTTCGCGCTCCTCCGTTACTCTTTGGGAGGAAACCGCCCCAGTCAAACTGACCCGCACGCACTGTCCCTCAGCTGGCTTCACAGCTTGAGGTTAGAATCCTAATTAGCAAAGAGTGGTGTTTCACATTGCGACTCCATCCGGACCGAAGCCCGGACTTCAAAGTCTCCCACCTACGCTACGCATTTCTAACCAGAACACAATACGAGCTTACAGTAAAGGTGCATAGGGTCTTTCCGTCCTACTGCGGGCAGGCGGCATCTTCACCGCCGTTACAGTTTCGCCGAGATCCTCTCCGAGACAGTCGTTCAGTCGTTACACGATTCGTGCAGGTCGGAACTTACCCGACAAGGAATTTCGCTACCTTAGGACCGTTATAGTTACGGCCGACATTCACGGGGACTTGGCTACGGAGCTTTGGCTTTAACACCTAACCCCATAGTTTGATCTTTCCGCATTGGTCACGTGTCACACCCTATACGTCGTCTTGACGACTTGGCAGAGTGCTGTGTTTTTGTTAAACAGTCGCTAAACGCAATTTACTGAGACCCACCGAAGTGGGCACCCCTTCTCCCGAAGTTACGGGGCTAATGTGCCGAGTTCCTTAGAGAGGTCTCTCTCGCGCGCCTGAGTGCGCTTACACTCACCCACCTGTGTCGGTTTACGGTACGGGCAACTGGGGGAACAACTGCAAACTTTTCTAGGCGCCTTCCCCACCGGTACGCTTCGGGTTGCCCCTAAGCTCAGCATTCGATTGCCTAGCCGATGTGTTCCAACGCGTCATTCGCAGCCTTAACCCCAGCCGGCGCAGGAATATTTAACCTGCTGTGCATCGATTACGCCTTACGGCCTCATCTTAGCTCCCGGCTAACCCTGGGAGGACGAACCTGGCCCAGGAAACCTTAGGTTTACGGCGAGCGGGATTCTCACCCGCTTTATCGCTACTCGTGTCTGCATTCTCACTAAGGAGCGCTCCACCGTCGGTTTCCCTTCGGCTTCGCAGCACTCCTTACGCTCTCCTACCACTCGAAAAGTCCGAAGACTCTTCGAATCCATAGCTTCGGTATGTGATTTAATCGCCAATCATTTTCGGCGCGACATCGCTCGATGAGTCAGCTATTACGCACTGTTTAAATGATGGCTGCCTCTAAGCCAACATCCTCACTGTCTAAGCAACGTCACATCCTTTCCACTTAATCACATTTTGGCACCTTAGCTGATGGTCTGGACTGTTATCCTCTCGGCAATGAACCTTATCGCCCACTGCCTGATTGCTGTGATACTGAGATCAATGGTATTCGGAGTTTGATTGGTTTTGGCAACCTGGTGGGGTCCCTAAGCCATTCAGTGCTCTACCTCCACTGAGTACTTCCACAACACTCGCCCTCAAGCGATTTCGGAGAGAACCAGCTATCACGGGGTTTGATTAGTCTTTCGCTCCTACTCTCAAGTCATCTCAGGATTTTTCAACATCCACGAGTTCGGTCCTCCACTGCATGTTACTGCAGCTTCAACCTGCTCAAGAGTAGATCACCTCCGCTTCGGGTCTATTGCCCGCGACTAAGTTCGCGCTATTGGCACTCGGTTTCCCTTCGCCTCCGTTGCAAAACAACTTAGGCTGGCCACGGACAATAACTCGCAGACTCATTATGCAAAAGGCAAGCAGTCACCCGGCCTTGCGGCCAGGCTCCTACACATTGTAGGCTTATGGTTTCAGGAACTATTTCACTCCGCTAACAGCGGTTCTTTTCACCTTTCCCTCGCGGTACTGGTTCACTATCGGTTGCCAGGGAGTATTTAGCCTTATCCAGTGGTCTGGACAGATTCATGCAGAGTTTCACGTGCACCGCATTACTTGGGATACCCTTAGGGGACTTCCAACTTTCGCGCACCCGGCTATCACGGTCTATGGCCGATTTTTCCAAATCGTTACACTAGTCTTTCATCTCCCATATCAGGGTCCCGCAACCCCGAGAAGACAAGTCCTCTCGGTTTAGGCTCTTCCGCTTTCGCTCGCCACTACTTACGGAATCACTTCGTTTTCTTTTCCTGGGGTTACTGAGATGTTTCACTTCACCCCGTCTCGCCTCGCCGGACTATGAATTCATCCGGTCGATAACCCGATGTTACTCGGGCTGGGTTGTCCCATTCGGAAATCCACGGATCAATGCCTGCTTGCGGCTCCCCGTGGCTTATCGCAACTTACTACGTCCTTCATCGCCTCCTGGCACCAAGGCATCCACCATAAGCCCTTAGTAGCTTGATCACAAAGTTTGACCACCAACAACACCCTTAAGCGTTGTTGATAGAACTCAGCGAACTGTATCTTAATTTGCCCTAATTCTTACTTTCTAGTTTCTACCTATGTGCAATTGTCAAAGAACATCCCCGATCCGCCCCCATACCCCAGCTTTTTACACCAGAATATAAGAACAACCGGATAAAATTTAAGTGGCTCGTTGCCACTGGAAACTGAATTGTGCGATAAGAGAGAGCCTAGTCCCCCGACCGGAGTCGGGGTTCGACCTCGGAAGTCCGGTTTTAAACCCGGACCCGTGGTTTCTCCTTAGAAAGGAGGTGATCCAGCCGCAGGTTCCCCTACGGCTACCTTGTTACGACTTCATCCCAATCACCATCCATACCTTCGGCACCTGCCTTCCTTGCGGATTAGCACAGCGACTTCGGGTACAAACGGCTTTCATGATGTGACGGGCGGTGTGTACAAGGCCTGGGAACGTATTCACGGCGCCGTAGCTGATGCGCCATTACTAGCGATTCCAACTTCATGCCGTCGAGTTGCAGACGACAATCTGAACTGGGGCTGGTTTTTGGGGATTTGCTCCACCTTACGGTCTTGCTTCCCTTTGTGCCAGCCATTGTAGTACGTGTGCAGCCCTGGCCGTAAGGGCCATACTGACTTGACGTCATCCCCACCTTCCTCCTCGTTTAAGCGAGGCAGTCTGTCCAGAGTGCTCCAGCCTCTCGGCCGGGTGGCAACAGGACACAGGGGTTGCGCTCGTTGCGGGACTTAACCCAACATCTCACGACACGAGCTGACGACAGCCATGCAGCACCTGTGCATACTGGTATTGCTACCTCGTCAGGCTTTCACCCTTCTACTATATGCATGTCAAGGCCAGGTAAGGTTCTTCGCGTTGCATCGAATTGAGCCACATACTCCACCGCTTGTGCAGGCCCCCGTCAATTTCTTTGAGTTTTAATCTTGCGACCGTACTTCCCAGGCGGCACGTTTAACGCGTTAGCTTCGCCACAAAAGGGGTCGATTCCTTTTACAGCAAACGTGCACCGTTTACGGCTAGGACTACCAGGGTATCTAATCCTGTTTGCTCCCCTAGCTTTCGTGCCTCAGTGTCAGGTGTTGTCCAGGGACTCGCCTTCGCCACTGGTGTTCCGCTTGATATCTACGCATTTCACTGCTACACCAAGCATTCCAGTCCCCCTTCCAAACCTCTAGCAAGGTAGTTTCCAATGCCATTTCGGAGTTGAGCTCCGAGCTTTCACATCCGACTTACCTTACCACCTACGCACCCTTTACGCCCAGTGAATCCGAACAACGCTTGGGACCTCTGTATTACCGCGGCTGCTGGCACAGAGTTAGCCGTCCCTTCCTCTTCCGCTACTATCAGGCTGGCATCTTTTAAATACCAACGTTTGATCGCGAATGACAGGGGTTTACGGGCCGAAGCCATTCATCCCCCACGCGGCGTCGCTCCATCAGGCTTGCGCCCATTGTGAAAAATTCTCGACTGCTGCCACCCGTAGGTGTCTGGACCGTGTCTCAGTTCCAGTGTGGCTGGTCGTCCTCTCAGACCAGCTACCCGTCTTTGCCTTGGTGAGCCGTTACCTCACCAACTAGCTGATAGGCCGCGGGTTCATCATGAAGCGTCAGGCCTTGCGGTCCCCAACTTTAGCAACCAGAAGATGCCTCCCAGTTGCCACATCCGGTATTAGTCCCGCTTTCGCGGAATTATCCCAAACTTCACGGCAGATTACCCACGTGTTACGCACCCTTGCGCCGCTCCGATTGCAGAATATTGCTACCCTGCAACCAGCGCTCGACTTGCATGTCTTATCCACGCCGCCAGCGTTCGTTCTGAGCCAGAATCAAACTCTCCGTTAAAAAACAGTTAGTTTTGATTTTGACTAATTGTCCAGTTCGTGAAAACCAGACGGTCAATTTCTTACTTTATTAAAACTCTCCAAAACACTCGAACTAACCGAGTGCCTTGAAGGGGCTCTCAAAACTTATCGCACAATTCAATTTTCAATGAACAACGGGTGTTGCCACCCTAAAATCTTCTCAACCCTCGCAGACCTCCGCTTGCCGCCTGCTTTTCCTCTTTCCCAGGGCTTATCCTTCCCTTCCGGGGGACAAAAAATCCGAGAGCCGATTTACTTCTCCTAACTCGGCCTCGCAGACCTTCGTTATTTCGTGTGAACACCTTAACCGGTTTCACACTCAACTGTCAAAAACTTTCTTCAACTTTCTTTCACCACTCCCTTTTGACAGCCACCACAAACCCTTTTGCGGTTACCTGCGCCTATCTTATTGCAAGCCAGCGACTTGTCAACAGTTTCTTCAGGTTTTTTTTCTTCAACTCGTAAAGAACAGGGGCATGAACATATCGATCCTGAGAAAGGACGCAAGGGTTTTTGTAAAAAATGTGAAAAATCTTTTCCATCCTGTCCCGCAAACCCGTGCCACCGGACACTGATGCAACGTCAAGCAAGCCCTGGATTCAGAGTCATCCACTAAATGCGGCTTACCCTGCAAATCGCCCACTCTGCCGATGTTCGTACCCCTTTGATTGCCCGTGCTATTCTGGGCTTCTGCCATTATGAAATGCCTCTGCCCCGCCCCACCTTTTTTTTCGAGGGACGTGTCAAAAGATCAGACATTGGCGTCTAGACACCGGTTTTGGGCCGTCTCGGCACCTGTTGCGCAGTGGTTCACTGCTAGAAAAGCAAGGGCGTCCGACATGATCGGACGCCCAGCGAAGATCCAAAAGCAGACCCGGAACTAACCGAGCTTACTTCTTTAGAGCCTGGCAGAACTTCTCAATGCGATCTAATCCCTTTTCAATGTTCGCCATGCTGGTCGCATAGCTAAGCCGTATATAATCGTCCGCACCGAACGCTATTCCAGGGACAGCAGCGACCTTTTCCTGCTCAAGAAGCCTGGCACAAAACTCGGTGGATTTTAGTCCGGTTCCAGAGATGTTCGGGAACAGGTAGAAAGCCCCCTTTGCATTGACACAGGATATACCAGGAATGCGATTGAGCCGTTCAAATGCATAGGAGCGGCGTTTACTGAACTCGCCAAGCCACTTGGAAAGGTGATCCTGCGGCCCATTGAGTGCGGCCACCGCGCCCTTTTGGGCAAAGGATGTGGGATTACTGGTGCTATGACTTTGGACCGCGTCAATTGCCTTGGCAATTGGCTCCGGGGCGGCCAGGAAACCGAGGCGCCAACCGGTCATGCTCCAGGCCTTTGCGAAGCCGTGCACCACGATGGTGTGCTCATAATGCGCCTGTGAAAAGCTGGCTACGCTTTTGTGCTTCGCGCCATCATAGACCAAGTGCTCGTAGATCTCGTCGCTCATGATGAGCACGCCCTTTTCGATGCAAACATCTCCGAGCGCTTTGATTTCGTCCGGAGTGTAGATTGATCCGGTCGGATTGCTCGGGCTGTTCAGGATGAACAGGCGCGTGCGTGGGGTGATGGCTGCGCGGAGCTGCGCCGGAGTGATCTTAAATTCCGTTTTATCACTGGTCTCGATGATCACAGGCGTGGCACTAGCCAATTTCACCATTTCAGGGTAGCTCAGCCAGTAGGGCGCTGGAATGATGACTTCATCGCCTTCCTGGCAGGTCGCCATGATGACGTTGAAGCAGGAATGCTTTCCTCCGCAGGAGATGATTACCTGAGACGGCTTGTAGTTGAGACCGTTATCGCGTTTGAACTTGTCTGCGACGGCTTGACGCAGCTCTGGGGTGCCGCTGGCAGGGGTGTATTTGGTGAACCCCTCGTTCAGAGCCTTAATTGCCGCGTCCTTGATGTGTTGGGGGGTGTCGAAATCGGGTTCGCCAGCGCCGAAACCGACGACATCCAAGCCCTCCGCTTTCATTTGCTTGGCCTTCGAATCAATGGCCAGCGTCAGCGAGGGGGAGAGTACAGCCGCGCGTTGCGATATCTTATAGTTCATACAGCGCTGACAAATAGCATCAGGCGACGGGAGTGCAAGTGGAATTGGGAGAAAAACGGAGGCTTTTTCGGGGCTTTCCGGCCAGCCCGGCACCGGGAGAAAAGGGTAAGACCAGAAGATCGGGAGCAGCAAGATCTGCTTGCGGCCTTTGAAACCGTTTGCGCTGCTCGAGTTGAGTACAGCGGTGAATTGGGCGCCGGATCTCAGCGCCGCAGCGCCAGATGCGAGGAGTCACTTTGGCGCTCGGGAGAACAGATCCCTTCAGTGCCCCAGTTTTGGATCGCCTCCTCCAGGGTTCGGCCCTCAACTGAGCGACAGCCGCAGTCGAGGCATTGCACGCTATAAGATTCCTGGCAATGGCGACCCACATACAGGCGCCGGCTGCCGCAACCCGCTGTTGGGCACGCCACGAGATGGAAGGCCTGAGAGTCTGTGTCTCCGATGGCTGATTTCTCGGCCTCGGTCAAATTCTTGGATAAGGACATAGTTTCGATTCCAGAAGAAAACGAAATGTTCTCTTCACACGGTTTGCCCTCCTCGCTGATGAGGGAAAGCGACCGCGGTTCTTAATACTATTAGACCAGATAAATGAGGGGTTTGCCTAGCAGTAATTTGCTTTTGCTTATCTTTTTTTGCTCTTAACAAGCTGCATAAGTCGGGGTTCTTTCTCGCCGAAATCGGGGAGCTGATGTGACTCACTCTTGCCCAAGCCAGCGCCTCCTGGAAAAGAGAGAGGTACCAACCCACCGCCGCACGATGCCTGAGTTGTTGCAATCGCAATGTCAGACCCGTATTGTCTTTGTCGGCAAAACTTGCAGTTTATGAGACGACCTGTCATTTACGGCGTGGTGGTGATCGCGCTGGTGTTGAATCTGGCCATTGGCGCCAAGACCTTCCGCGAATCCGCCGGCGCTTCAGATAAAGACTCCGCCTATCCGAGCTTGGAACTGTTCTCCTTTGTCATGGAGAAGGTGCGGCGAGACTACGTTGACGGGCAGAAGTTTACGTATAAGGAATTGGTGTATGGAGCTCTGAAAGGGATGCTCAATACCCTGGACCCGCACAGCGAGTTCATGGAACCTGATAAATTCAAAGAACTGCAAAGCGATACACAGGGGGCGTTCGGTGGAGTCGGAATCGTTGTTTCCTCCAAGGACAATTCGCTGACCGTCGTGGCGCCGATGGAAGACACGCCGGGTTTCCGCGCTGGCATCCTCTCTGGTGACAGGATTCTGAAGATTGATGGCAAGTCCACGGAAAAGATGAGTTTGCAGGATGCTGTGAAGAATTTACGTGGTGAACCTGGCACCCAGGTTAAACTTTCGGTGCTTCGTCCTGCTTCCGGAGAAATCAAGGAGCACAGCCTGACGCGAACCGTAATCAGCGTGGACATGGTAAAGGATATCAACGGTAAGAAGGAATTCCCGCTCAGCGACAACCGAATCGGTTACATACGCCTGGTCCAATTTGGGGAAAAAACAAGCGATGAGCTCGATAAGGCCATCAAGAAGCTTCGGAAACAGGGTATGCAAGCCCTGGTGCTGGACCTGAGGTGGAATCCCGGCGGTTTGCTGGAGCAAGCGGTTGAGGTTTGCGAGAAATTCCTGCCGCGCGGTGAACTGGTGGTTACGACTGAAGGACGCAATGCCGCTCAGAATTCGACACGCCGGGCTATGGGCAGCGGGGACATGCTGGATGGAATGCCGATGGTGGTGCTGGTTAACATTGGAAGTGCGAGCGCCTCGGAAATCGTGGCAGGCTGTTTGCAGGATCTGAAGCGGTCGATTGTGCTGGGCGAGAAAACATTCGGCAAAGGTTCTGTGCAGAGCATCGTGCCACTACAGGACGGCGCTGCGCTTCGATTAACAACAGCAAAGTACTACACCCCGAGTCATAAAGTGATTCATGAGCAGGGGATCACGCCCGACATTACTGTGCCGCTCACCGATGATGAAGAGCGGAGTATCATCTTACAGCGGACCCCCGGTGGCCTTGAGAGCCTGGAACCTTCGGACCGTGATCATGTGGCACGTTCACACGATGCGCAGTTGGACCGGGCCATGGATCTGCTCAAAGGTATCAACTTGTTCACAGCTCGCGCCCCGCGCGAACTAAAGACTCCTCCCGGGAAGGTGGCCAGCAAGTAACCTGCGCCGGCCACCAACATGCCTCTACTGGCCTTTGAGACTTCTTGCGATGAAACCAGCGTGGCTGTTGTCCACGCTGGCCAGGTTCTGTCCACGCAAGTAGCGTCCCAGATCCGCATGCACGCGGAATATGGCGGGGTGGTGCCCGAGTTGGCTGCCCGTGAGCATCTCAGAAATCTGGCACCTGTTGCGCGCGCGGCATTACGGGAATCAGGCGTTCAAGCAAACCAGATTACGGCGGTAGCAGCTACGAGAGGCCCCGGGCTGCCCAGTGCGCTTATGGCCGGGTTGAAGGCCGCCCAATCGATGGCCTTTGTCCTGCGATGTCCCTTCTATGCGATGCATCACCATGATGCCCACCTGTACTCCCCTTGGATCGGTGGTGAGCCCTTGCATGCCGAATTCAGCGCGTTTGAGCCCAACATATCCCTGATTGCAAGTGGTGGTCACACGATGCTCGTGCTGGTTGAATCTCCCCTGAAACATCGAGTGCTCGGAGCGACTCTGGACGACGCTGCCGGGGAGTGTTTTGACAAAACTGGCAAGCTGATGGGGCTACCCTACCCTGCCGGACCTCTCATTGATCGCCTGGCGGCGCAGGGGAATCCGGCAGCATTCGAGTTTCCAAGGCCCAAGCTCAATGATCCGGATGATGATTTCAGTTTCAGCGGGTTAAAGACCAGCGTTCGGTATTTTCTGCGAGATCATCCCGGACTGCTGGACGACTCCCGACTATTACGCGATTTTTGCGCGAGCGTTCAGGCGGCGATCATCAACGTGCTCGTCGGCAAAACGATTCGTGCCGCGCGCCGTTGCAAGGTGCGCTGCGTAACGGCATCCGGCGGCGTTACCTGTAATGCCGGGCTTCGGCAGGCCCTGCAGGGCGCCTGCGATCGCGAGCGATTTAAGCTTCGTCTGGCTGCCAAAGACCTTTGCACAGACAACGCCGCCATGATTGGCGTGCTGGCTGAGCACCGGATTGCTGCCGGAATGGAGCCCGCCCCGCTGGATGCTGACATCCTGCCTGGCTGGGACCTGGCCTGAAACTTACGCAGGGACGCAGCAAGGTCCATGCGAAAACTCGCCGTCACGGAATCAGCTAATCCAATGAGCGCACAGTTGACATTGTCCGCATGTTCGATAACATTGCTACCGTCAATATGTCAACAGTTTCGACAACGCTGGAGTCTCCTATTCAGGAGGCATTGGACCGCGGAAAGAAGACCTTGGAGAAGGTCCTGGCGAATGCGGACTCCAAATCGGTGGGTTCCCTGCAGACGACCACCAATGAGGTCGGCTTCCTGGTGGCTGCCGCTCGCCTGGCCATCGAGTCGTTGGGCATTTCCGCGGATGTGGGGGACAGAGAACTCCACGAGGCGCGGCTCCGTGGCTTGTCACGGATGATGGAATTGCGGAAAGCCGCTGAACCAGTCCTGGAAACCGGCGCGGTTTGCTCGCTTCTGGGGGTCAGCCGGGAAACGATTCGCAAGAAGGTGGACCGTCGGCAATTGCTGGCGTTACCGAAAGGGGCGGATCGTGTGTTCCCAGCCTTTCAGTTCAAAGAAGGGGATGTAGTTCCGGGACTGCCCGAGGTGCTTAAAGCGCTGGACGGGCACTCGCCCTTCATGGTGCTGTCGTTTCTCCTCAGCAAGGGCCCCAGCTTCGCGGGTAAAACGGCAATCGAACTCTTACGATCCGGCGAGCTGGATTTGGTGCTTGCCGAGGCGCGCGGACTCCTGACACATGGCAGCTAAACTAGTGGGAAAGTTGCCTGTTCCGCCAGCGGATCTGGACGACCGAAAACTGCCTTTGAAGTTATTGGACGGTTCGTTATTTCGAATCCATCACACCCGTTTAGATTGCTTGTTCTTCGGCACCAACAAGTCCGAACGATTCGATGATCCGCTTGGGGAATACGGAGTATTCTACGCGGCACTGCAACCGGATGCCGCTTTTGCCGAGGTCTTCCTGCGCCAGTTATCGGCAATGATCGTCCCGGAGTCGAGCATTCAGGAACGGTCAATGTCCGAGGTGCTTGCCGACCACTTGCATTGCGTGGACTTGTCTTCTGCCGGCCTGCGGCAGGTCTCCTGTGACAACAGGATTGCGACGGAAATGCCTTATGTAACAGTGGGAAAGTGGTCGCGAGCGTTTTTCCTGCACCCACAGAAACCTGACGGAATCATTTACCGGAGCCGACACAACCCCCAATCCAAATGTGTAGCGCTGTTTGATCGCTGCCAATCCAAACTCAAACTGAAAATTTCCGAGCCCTTGCTGGCCGGTGTTCGCAGGTCCTGGACGGTAAAGCAAATCGCTCGATATGCGATGGAGATCGAACCGACACCCTAATCCATGGGATCATCCCCCCTGGACCAGCGAAATCCGGCGAATTTATTTTTCAAACGTCAGCTAAACAGGTATAAAACCGGGACTTTTGCGATCGCATGAACCAGACAACACAACTACTGAGCGGGGATGAGGCCATCGCCCTGGGAGCACTTCACAGCGGGGTCGGTCTAGGGGCCGGCTATCCGGGAACACCCTCAACGGAAATCCTGGAGTCCTTCGCTGAAATTGGCGGGAAGGCTCAATGGTCCCCCAACGAGAAAGTGGCTTTGGAAGTAGCCATAGGCGCTGCCTTTGGCGGAGCCCGAGCACTCTGCACGATGAAGCACGTTGGATTGAACGTGGCTTCAGATCCGCTGTTCACCGCCGCCTACACGGGTGTGAATGGAGCCCTGGTTGTCGTCTCCGCCGATGACCCGGGAATGGCCTCCAGCCAGAACGAGCAGGACAACCGCCGCTATGCCGTAGCCGCTGGCTTGCCGATGCTGGAGCCATCCGATTCGCAGGAAGCTTACGATTTTACAGTCGCAGCAATGGAGCTTTCCGAGCGGTGGAAGATTCCGGTGCTACTGCGTGTGACCACGCGGGTTTGCCATAGTTACACTGTGGTGCGCCCGCGGCCTGCGAACGGCGCAGGACGCACCGGGAATTTCGAGCGCGATATCAAAACCCGGGTAATGATCCCGGCGTATGCGCGTCCCGCCCACCGGCGTTTGCGGCAAAAGCTGGCTGAGATGGAAAGTTGGAACGAGAGTTCGCCTTTCAACAAGGTGATTGCTGGCAGCAAAATGCTTGGAATCATCACCTCCGGCATTTCCTACATGCACGTGCGTGAGGCAGCTCCGGAGGCAAGCGTGCTGAAGCTGGGCTTCACTCACCCGCTCCCGATGAAGCAGATCGAACAGTTCGTTAAGAGCGTCGAACGCTGCATCGTGATCGAGGAAGGTGATCCCTATCTGGTTGATGCCATTCGGGCTGCGGGCCTGCGCGTGGAGGGCAAAGCCGAGATGTACCGCTTTGGCGAGTTGGACGTCCCGCGAGTGCACCGCATCCTGAACTACGATTTGAGTCCTGAAGCTCCGAAGCCTCCGGGAAAACCACCGCAACTCTGCGACGCCTGCCAGTATCGCATCGTGTTTGAATCGCTTCGAAAGCGGGATTGCATCGTGGCCGGTGATATCGGTTGCTACACCCTTGGCGTTCTTCAGCCGTTTGAAGCCATCGATACCTGTGTGTGCATGGGAGCAAGCCTAGGCGTAGGGCTTGGCATGCGGCATGTCCTTCCCAGGGAGCAGGCCAAACGAGTGGTCAGCGTGATTGGCGACAGCACCTTTGTGCATAGCGGCATTACGGGACTGGTCGAAATGGTTTACAATCCCCCGAAAACCGGCCATGTGCTCATCATCCTGGATAACTCAACGACCGCGATGACTGGGCACCAGGAGCATCCTGGAACCGGACGAACACTGAACCACGAACCGACCAACAAGTTTTCATTGGAAGGGCTTTGCCGAGCACTGGGCGTGGAGCGCACGTTTGTTGTCGAACCGCGCTTCGGCAGCACGGAATTTGATGATCTGCTCGATGATTGCCTGAAGCGCGACGAGCTCTCGGTGGTCATCGCACGGCGGCCATGCATTCTTATTATCAAGCAACTAAAAGCGTTCGAGAAACGCGACGGAACCAACTGTGAGTGTGATCAGAAAGGAGCCAATGTCGTCCCAAGTAACTAACGTAGTGGTAGCCGGGCTGGGTGGCCAGGGCGTGCTTAAGGGCACGGATATCCTTGCCATGGCGGCTCTACGCGCCGGTTTTGATGTAAAGAAGAGCGAGATCAAGGGCATGAGCCAGCGTGGCGGCTCTGTCACCGGTGATGTTCGATTCGGGAAGGAAGTCTTTAGCCCGATGGTGCCTTCCGGTGAGGCTGACTTTCTGCTGGTGCTTGAGCCTACGCAGGTAACCCCGAACCATCATTTGCTCCGTCCGAAAGGCGTCCTGATCACACCGGACGCCATCGCTGAGGATCAACTGCCGAACAAGCGCACGCTGAATGTAGCTTTGTTAGGCGCATTGAGCGCGCATTTGCCCATCGCTGAGGACATTTGGCTGACAGCTTTGAAAGAGGGTTTCGCTGAGAACTTTTTCGAAGGAAACCAGCAGGCCTTTCTGGTTGGACGAAAATCTCAGGGACCTGTCGCGGCGTAAGGTATCAGGAATGCCGGCATCACCGATCAGAGATTTTCTGGGAGGCGATCGGTTCGCACAATTGTGTGGAATCGAGTTGCTCGAAGTCTCACCCGGCACTGCTCGTGCACGCATGCCAATCACAGATGCGCACCTCAACGGGGTGCGCATTGTCCATGGCGGGGCCATTTTCGCTTTGGCTGATTTCACCTTTGCCGCCGCATCGAATTCGCATGGGACGGTTGCTGTGGGAATCAACGTCAGCATCAGCTATCTGCAGGCAGCCCGAGCCGGAACTCTCATTGCCGAGGCTCGGGAAGTCTCAAAAAACTCAAAATTGGGATCATATACCGTCGAGGTTCGAGACGAGAATTCCACCCTCATCGCGCTCTTCCAAGGGATGGTTTACCGCAAGCCGGATCCCATCGAGCCCGCGGTAAGTTAGGCCGCTCCCGGGGTCTTCGTTCTATTCCAGGACCTGCTGAAGCTGCCCGAAATAGTTCATGTAAAAGCTGAGGACGCGGTACGCGATGTAGATCACGATGGCGAAATAAATGACGCGCGGGACCCACTGACAAAACGCGCGAAGCTTTCGTGAGCCTTCATTCTGATAGTAATGATGCATCCGGCTGAGGCATTCATCCAATCGTCCGCTCACCTCGCCTGCTGCGTACTCGTTTGCGAACAGATAGGGAAAAGTCTTGCTGGATTGCACCAACTCAGCCGGTGTTTTGCCTGAATTCAGTTCCGGAATCCAGCGCGAGACTGTCCGACGGATTGCAGGCGAGCCGCTTGCTGAAGCCCCGAGTTCCCAGGCCTCAATCACATTAACTCCAGCATTGATTAAAGCGTTGAGCGCGGCAGATAACCTGGCAATCGAGAGATGCCTCCGCGCCGGGCCTAGAATCGGCACATACCGCAAGACAGCCTCAAGGAATGCCCGCCAGTTTTCCCCGTGACGGCTTTGCCCGAGAATGATGCCGACGATGAAAATCAGGTAGAGTGGTCCAAGGATCGCAAGTGACTTCCAAATGAAAACCGCCACATTTCCAGTCAGGAACAGAGCGGGAAAGTTCAGCGTCAGAACGGCGAAGTGCAGCAAGCCTACCGGATAAATGAGCCCCGTTATGACGTCACGAAGCATGCTCGCACGTTCCGCATAATACTGTGCCAAGAGTGTGAAACTGCCGTCCAGTTTTCCGCTTCGCTCACCGGCGTCTATCATGGCCAGGTCAAAATCAGGCAGCCATTTTCCGCGTGCACGGAGGCTTCCTCCGAAGGTGCTCCCTGCATTGATACTGTCGATGATACTCGCGATGTGCCTCCGGTAGGAGGCAGCGGGGGGATTCCGGCGCAATTGCTCCAGTGCGCGGAGAATATCAACTCCTGCTGCCGTCAACTGGGCGAGTTGATGGTAGAATTCGGAGCGGTGCTCAAACTGCGATGGCGAAAAATGAAATGCCATAACCCGGGTCCCCGCAAATTTCGGGGACAAATGCAGTCTTGCAGTTGCCTCTGCGGATAGGAAGTCAAAAAGCGAAGCTGCACCCGCCAGCGAGTCTGATTCGAACTGGGCGTGGAATGAAGCCAATTATCAAGGCACTCACAGAGTGGATGGGGACACACCCACCCCCAAAATGCTGCACGCCTGAATCACGTTGAGCCCCAAACGGTCCGCCTCGGCCAGGACCTCCTGTGATTCCGTTCCCGGGTTCAGCCACAATTCCTCGCAGCCACGCTCGGCAATCTCTGGAAGGAGTTTGAGCAATACCTTCGGAGGGACGTAAACACTAATGCTGTTCGGCCGCTCCGGCACATCGAGCACCGACTTGTATGCCGGGATTCCTTCCACCGTCGTTTCGTTGGGATTCACCGGGAAAACCTTATAGCTCTGCTTCAAGAAAGCTCGGACTGCCTTGTTCCCGTACTTGCCTCGATCGTTTGATGCACCAATGATAGCGACACTTTTCACGATCGAATATTGCCCAACTTGCACATTGCGCAACGTTTCCGGCCGCGCTTTCTATCCAGTTTGTATAAAAGACGACAGTAACCGGGTCTCGAAATGACGGCACCGGGCCGAGCCGCCGGGACAGTGCGTAAAGTTACTTCTCATCAGAGGTTGACGGGGCAGGAGGGGCGAGTTCAGGATACGCCGTTCTTATCGGTTGCATTAGTGGCGAAACTGCTTCAGTGCCGGAATTCTCACGGTTTGGCACGCCGCTCGCTTACTTCACGACAAAACCAATAACGAATTCTCTCATCAAAACGAACACCAGGAGTTACTATGGATTATGTCAAACCAGCCGATGTCGTGAAATCCATGCTGGCAGCCGGTGACGCCAAAGCTGGGTTGCCTGTCAAAGACCTTTGGTTGAGGGGCATCCTCTCAGGGGCCTTGCTCGGATTTGCCACTAGCCTGGCGATCACCGCCACAATGCAGACCAATATCCCACTAATCGGTGCCTTAGTGTTCCCGGTGGGCTTCGTCATGATCGTTCTACTCGGATTGGAACTCGTGACAGGCGGATTTGCGGTCGTGACTTTGGCTGGAGTGGACGGCCGACGCCGCTGGTCCCAGGTGGCAGCCAGCTTGAGCTGGGTTTTTCTTGCGAACCTGATTGGCAGTGTCTTTTACGGAGCACTGCTCTACGCAGTCCTCACCAGCACGGGGTCCGAGGCGCCAGCGGGGATTGCCGCCAAAATCATTGCAGCAGCCGAAGCGAAAACGAACGGGTACGCTGCCAATGGAGCCGCAGGGATGGCGACCGTCATCGCGAAGGGAATTCTTTGCAACTGGATGGTCTGCCTGGGGGTGGTCATGGCAATGACCTCTCAATCGACCGTGGGGAAGATCGTAGCGATGTGGCTGCCGGTCCTCACCTTCTTTGCTCAGGGCTTTGAGCACTCGGTGGTAAATATGTTTCTCATTCCAACCGGGATGATGCTCGGAGCCAATGTCAGCTTCTCTGACTGGTGGGTGTGGAATCAAATACCCGTCACATTCGGTAACTTTATAGGAGGGTTCGTGTTTACCGGGTTGTTTCTATACTGGACCTATCGCCCGGCACGCGAAGCCGCTTCGCCTCCACTCTCAGCTACAGTTCCCCTTGCTGTAGCCAGCGCTCAAGGCCCTGCAGGCGTTCTAAAGATACCCTGACCTATGCCGACGTTACCCGAAACTGCCGAGCCTCCCCGTGCTTTCTCCACAGAGCAAAAAGAATACCTGGCTGGGTTTGCGGCGGGTTTGGCCAAACGCGGCCTATTCCCGGATGCGGGAAGCACCACCGCCCCAGTCCAGGCCCAGTCGGAGACCATCCACGGCACACCCCTGGCCGATGTCACAAAGCAGGAACGCTGGAAACATGAAGAGCATCCGTTGGATGGCTGGGATCGCTTGCTCGCGCATGCGGAGGCAAACCGCCTCCCCGACGAGGAGAATACTTTCAGACTGCGGAATTTTGGAATCTTTAATGTCGCTCCGGCTCAGGACAAACTCATGCTGCGTTGCCGTATTCCGGCAGGGGAGCTTGCAGCGTCGCAATTAGCTGGAATCGCCGGCATCGCGGATGAGTTTGGCAACGGCAAAGCGTCTATCACCACTCGTTCCAATATCCAGATCCGAGAGATCGCGCCTCGGGACATCGTGCGTGTATTGACTCGGCTGCAGTCTTTGGGTCTAACATCGCGGGGCAGCGGCGTGGACAACGTCCGAAACATCACAGCTTCTCCCACGGCCGGGTTCGATCCGCAGGAACTGATCGATAGCAGGCCCTTCGCTCATGCGCTGCACCACTATATTCTAAACCATCGGGATCTTTACGAGTTGCCCCGCAAGTTCAATGTCGCGTTCGACGGAGGCGGGTCGGTGGACACCGTGGCCGATACGAATGACATCGGGTTCAGTGCTGTCCGGGTGATTAATGAAGGGGTAGAGGCTCAGGCCTTGAACAACAGTCAGGGGTTGCTGCTTCCACCGGAGGTATATTTCCGGGTTCAACTCGCTGGAATCACAGGGCACAAACAACTGGCGCTGGATGCCGGCATAATAATCCGTCCGACTGATGTGATGGCGGTGGCAGTCGCCATGATACGCGTCTTTGTAGAGCATGGTGATCGCACGGATCGCAAAAAGGCGCGCCTCAAATATCTGATTGATCGATGGGGGATTCCCAAGTTCCTGGAGGCTACACAAGCCAAGCTCGCCTCACCCCTGCTACGGTTGCCAGTGGAAAAGTGTCTGCGGGCTCCGCCGGCCATCCGACATGGCCACATCGGCGTGTACCGCCAGAAACAACGGGGCAAAAACTACATCGGAGCTGTTGTGCCGGTCGGAATCATGACGTCCAAACAAATGGCACGACTGGCGGACCTCAGTGCGAACTACGGTTCCGGGAATCTTCGGCTGACACCCTGGCAGAATGTGCTGATTCCAGATATTCCGGATGGTTTTGTGGAAACCGTAAAGCGCCAACTGGTACGGATGGGGTTCCACTACGAATCGACGAATATTGCAGGCGGCCTGGTGGCCTGCACAGGAAATACCGGATGCAAATGGTCTGCGACCGATACCAAAGGCCAGGCGCTGGCGTTGGCTGCGCACCTGAACAAGCATCTCAAGCTTGATCAGCCTATTAACATTCATCTTACCGGCTGCCCAAATTCCTGTGCGCAGCATTATATCGGGGACATCGGACTTCAGGGTGTGAAGATAGGCTCTGGAGCCTCGACGGCTGAGGGATATAACGTGGTTTTCGGGGGTGGCTTTGGAGGGCCAGATGCAGCGATTGCGAAGGAGGTCTTCAAAGGAGTTCCCTTCTCAGATTTGCCCGCAGTATTGGAAAAGACTCTAAAGATCTACCTGGACCGCCGCAGCGCGAATGAGACTTTTGCCAGCTTCACACGCAGGCATGACGTAAAACAATTGCAGGAAATGTTCTCAGCCTAACCCACATGCAACCCACACCAGCCAACCTGGTCCCCTGCGTGCCGGAAACAGCACCGTTCACACCGGAGCAGCGTGCCTATCTGAACGGCTTTCTTGCCGGATTGTTCTCGCGCCAGGCTGACCCTGGCAACGGGCCGAGCCAGCCAGCCATCAGCGGACCGCCGCTGATGACACTTAGCATTCTTTTTGGCTCCCAGACTGGCACCGCAGAGATGCTCTCAAAACGCCTGGCAAAGGAAGCAGGAAAACGAGGGTTCGCACCCACGGTTCATAGCCTTGCCAAGTATCCCATTTCGCAATTGGCCAGTGAAGAGCGTGTGCTCATTGTCACAAGCACATTTGGTGATGGCGAGGCACCCGATAATGCAAAAGCGTTTTGGGATCTCCTGCAAGGCTCTGGAGCGCCGAAGCTGCCTAATCTAAAATTCTCGGTTTGCGCTTTGGGCGATTCGAGTTACCCGAAGTTTTGCCAGTTCGGCGCCAGCCTCGACGCGCGCCTGGCCGTGCTTGGAGCACAACCGATTCATCCAAGAACCGAGTGCGACGTTGACTATGACCAACCCTTCGCGCAGTGGATGAACAAAGCGTTGAGTGCCTTGACTGGCTTGGTTCAGGAGAGCATGGTTCCACGGGCGGAGGAGGCTCAGGCAAGCGAGCCTGCCTCCACGGTCTTTGATCGCACTAATCCCTTTCCAGCAAGTCTGGTGGCCAATCGCAAGCTGACGGGGAGCGGCTCGGAAAAAGATGTCCGGCATTTCGAAATTGCATTGGACGGTTCTGGCCTCACCTATGATGCCGGCGATGCGCTGGGAGTATATCCGTCTAATTGCCCTGCATTGGTGGATGAGTTGATTTTGCTGCAAAAGTATTCTGGCCAGGAATCGGTGCCAGGCCGCAACGGTCAACAAATCCCAATTCGTGAGGCTTTGCTCGGCCACTATGAGATTACTAGAATCCCTCTCTCGCTTTTGAAAGCCGTTTCTCTTCGTTACACCGACGAACGGCTGAAGCATCTCGTTGCGCCCGATGCGAACGGCAAGTTAAGCCAGTTCCTTTGGGGCCGTGAAATCGTGGATCTTCTGCTGGAGTTTCCCCTGACAAATATGGCGCCCATGGAGTTTGTCGGGCTGCTGAGAAAGCTAACCCCCAGGCTCTATTCGATCTCCTCCAGCCCTAAGGCTCACCCCGGCCAAGTGCACCTCACGATCAATGTACTTCGGTATCAGTCGCTGGGCCGCAGCCGGAAAGGGGTTTGTTCGACCTATCTGGCAGAGCGCCGGGCTGCAACCGAGCCTGTCCCGGTTTATGTTCATCACAATCCGAATTTCCGGCCTCCGGCAACATCGGATGCACCGATGATCATGGTTGGCCCGGGAACGGGCATAGCGCCATTTCGGGCGTTCCTTCATGAGCGGCGCGCCACAGGCGCAAAGGGCAAGAATTGGCTGTTTTTCGGAGATCAACGTGCGGCCACTGATTTCTTGTACCAGCAGGATCTCGTAGGATTGCAGAAAGAAGGAGTTCTCACTCACCTGGACACCTGTTTCTCTCGGGACCAGGCCGAGAAGGTGTATGTCCAGCATCGGATGAAGGAGCGAGCAAAAGAGCTATATGGTTGGCTGGAAGAGGGTGCCCATTTTTACGTGTGCGGCGATGCAAACCGGATGGCCAAAGACGTCGATGCCATGCTGCACGAGGTGGTGTGCATCGGCAGCGGCCGCAATCAAGAGCAAGCCGCTGACTACATCGGAACGCTCAAAGCGCAGAACCGGTATGTGAGGGACGTCTATTGACGGTGCGCGCGCCTGCCTCGGCGATCATTCACGGCGCCAGCTATTGTTCCCAGCAACAAACCCAGAAAAGCGCCTATGGCGAGATTAAGAGGGCGATTTGGCTTGCTCGGGCGCTCGGCGGGAATGGCTCGGTCGATTATTTCGACCATGTGATGCACAATCATGCCAACTTCAGCCTCTGCGGTTGATCGCTGACGGGGCCGGAGTTCTATGTAGGCCTCTGCTATGGCATTTGCCAGGTCTGCTGCACGCTTTGGGTCTTCGGAGTATGCCCTAATTTCCAGGAGGCTTGTGTTGGGAATGGAGACTATCAAAAAAGATTTCTTCAAAACCTGCAACGTCTCCTCCCTCGTGATACTCAATGTTTTGCCGCCCATTGGCCATGACTGGTCGAGCTTAAGTTTGTCCACGACTTTGCCAAGGAGCAGGTCAGACCTGATCTTCTCAATTTCAAAAGAAATACTTAGCGGGTCAGGTTTGACTCCCTCGTCGAGCTGGATCTTTACGTGGGTCGCGCCAAGGTACGAATCAGGAGCAAGAAAGGTAACCAGGACAGCCGATCCAAAAACGAGTGAAAAAACCAGGATAAAGCCGGTGAAGAACCTGCGGACGTCTACCGCAGAAGAAGATTGTTCAGAGGCGTTGGTGACCATTTACAGAAAGGATACGGAAATGGCCTGGGATGTTACATGGAAAAACCTCGAATGCGGCTGCGGACGAATGGTTGACAGTCCGGCTCTTTCGTCCCATTACCCCCTGCCCCGGCAAGCTTCAGAATCGTTGATCCGGTTGATCCGATTGGCCGCAAGGAGATTCCGGCCAGCGCCATAAGCGAAGACTTGCTCGTGCCGCGACCACGCTTTCCCCAACACCAACGGTGTTGTGCCCCAAAGCCCGGGGTTGATCGTTCAGAGCCGCAGCGAAGCGGAGGCACGGAACGATCTACCCTGGGTCTTACGGCGTGTTCAACACAACCCCAACGCGGGTTATGCCTCATTCAGAACGCAATCATGGCCATGTGAAACCTTTGAGGAGACGTGACCTACAGGGCGAAGCCCCTTCGCACTTCCATAGCACGCAGCATAACCGCCGTCTTGATCGGGTCGGGATGACGGGAGTTACCCGTCATCCCTCCCACACCACCGGACAAGCGGTTTTCACGCATCCGGCGGTTGAGCTCATTCAGGTTTGGCTGATCAGATCTGCAAAGCTTAGGAATCCGTGGCGGCGAAGACGCCGGTTATTCAAGCCTGTCTGCATCACGGGGTGTTTAGCCATCCTCCACGCGCCGCGTCCACTTTTGGCGGACCGCAGCAGCGGGTAGGTGACCCCGAGTTTGCGCAGGGCGTTGATCCGTCCTTTTGAGTTGTGCCAGCGCAGCCAGAAATACTTCCTGACGTGCCGGCGTATCCACCCGTCCTGCGCTGTGAACTGCCTGGTGTTGCCGCTCAGACGGTAGTATTCCCACCATCCCCGCAGGTACCGCTTCCACTGATCGCGCATTTGGGTGCTGGTTTGACTCTGGCAGCTTCGCCACAGTTCGCGCACCTTGTCCCGGAGTCGCTCGATGGCTTTATCGCTCGCTTCGATGACTCCCTGGGGGCTGAGTCGGAATCCTAGAAACTTGCGCTTCCAGGGCCGGTCCACCCCACTCTTGCTGGCACTGACTTCCAGCTTGAGTTTCTGGGCAACAAACTTGGTTACCTTCTCCAGAACCCGTTGGGCGGCTTTCTCGCTGCTGACGTAGATATTGCAGTCATCCGCATAGCGGCTGAAGCTCAACCCGCGCTGTTCCAGCTCCTTGTCCAGCACATCCAAATAGATGTTGGCCAGCAAGGGTGAAAGCGGGCCGCCCTGTGGCGTGCCCTTGCCTTCCGGCTTTGTGATGCGTCCCTCTTCCCACACTCCGGCTCGCAGAATGCGCCCAATTACCTTGAGCACCTGTTTGTCCCGGATTTGCAGGCCAATGAGCCGCATCAGTATGTCGTGGTCCACGTTGTCAAAGAAACCTTTGATGTCCATGTCCACTACCCAACTCTTGCCTTCTTCGGTCATGATCCGCTGTGCGGACCGGACCGCGTCATGGGCTCCCCTTCCAGGCCGGAACCCCCAGCTATGCTCGCTGAAGATCGGCTCGAACAGGGGCTGCAGTTCTCCAAGGATCAGTTGCTGAATGAACCGGTCGAGCACCGTGGGTATTCCCAGCGGGCGCTTCCCTCCATTTGGTTTAGGCAGCCAGACCCGTTTGACGGGGCTGGGCACATAGGTTCCTTCTAGCAATTTCCTTCGTATCGTCGGCCAATGCTTTTCCAGGTGGGGCCGTAACTGCTCCGTTCCCATCCCGTCGATGCCTGCTGCCCCTCTGTTCTTCTCTACAGCCAGTAAGGCCAGCGCGGCATTCTCATCGCTGACGATCTTCTCTATCAGACCTGGCGCTTGTTCCTTTCTTTCCTCCTTTCGCCCCTCTCCAGACTCGGAATCCGCTGCGACTGCTTGACCGGTTGCACCGTGGGGCAGCCACATCCCGGAGAGCCACTTCTGTTTGCCTGGCCCCCCGGCGCGTGTTCCTTCTTGCGCACTGGATAGGGAGTTGGGATTAAGGTCATCGCCTTTGCTCTTTAGTCCTTCGGCGGCTCGGATTTGTTCCATTTCTTGAAGGTCTTTGCCTAGGAACTTCCATCCGCCTACTACGACCTCTGCTGACTCCTCCCCTGAAGCACCTGCCTCGGAGGAGGTCTCCCGGGGTAAGACACCAAACTTTCCCGCCGTGCCTTCGGACTCTACCTGACATGGCTTGCACAGTTGTTGGATTTCGACGCTCCTAGCCCTCTTATCTCCCATGTCGGGCCTCACTGTCCGTTTCTGTTCGTAAGGTCGTCGGTTTGTCTCAGGCTTCCTGCCAGCGGCCCCCTCACGAGGTCCACCTTGCCGTTGACTACGATTGCCACTGTTAGCTTCGATCATCACTTTTCAGATGATTAGTTTGGTGCCCTGCCCGGCGCCCTAGGCACGGTGTCCCACCGGGCGCGTCCGTGTCAGATGATTACCAATGCAGGATCAACACGCATCTGAGGTTCCTGGTGACCGCAAGGACCCGCCACGTCAGGAGACGTGGCCTACAGGGCAAACCACTGCGCTCCGTTCTCCCCTCTGTTTTCCCGGCCAACTCTCCTGTTCACGCTTGTGCCTGCTCAGCGGCATCGGCAATGCCGCCCTACCCAACTGAACTGAGGTGCCACGCACATCATCCGTTATTCGCGATCAAAAGGATCGGGAGAACTGGCGAGTGTGTCATTAAAGCGCGCGACTTCCACAAACACATGCGTTCTGCGATAATCACTTCATGAGTTACCTCGTTGTGCGTCCGCGGCTGGTGTGCCAATCGTGGCTGGGTTTGGCCATCGTTGCGTCCACTCTGACCATCCAGGCGCAACGCATCCCCTGGGTGCTGCCTTGGAATGACACGCTTTCAGGTGTTGTGACCGATCTCTCCAATCTCAACAAACCGATCGGCACCAACTGGGTTACAGCCAACACGAATGGGCATTTCCGGGTCAATGGCGAGCGTATCCGATTTCTAGGCGTGAACTTCGCCGGTGATTCACCTTTCATGCTAACCAACCATGCTGACGCAGTGGCGGGCCGGTTGGCAAAGTTCGGGATGAACAGCGTGCGTTTTCATCACATGGACGCGTCATGGGCGTTCAATGGCGGTCTGCTGAAATACACATCAACCACCAGCACGAATTTCAACGCCACACAACTTGAACGGCTGCATTATCTAGTGGCGCGGCTCAAGGCCCACGGCATCTATTCGGATATCAACCTGCTGGTAGGACGGGAGTATCGGTCCCAGGATGGATTGGGGCCCGAGGTCACAACGATGGGCTGGAAAGACACTCATGTTCTGGCGTTCTTTTATCCCCCTGCCCTCGCCCTTCAGAAAGATTACGCGACAAAGCTGCTCGCTCCAACCAACCCTTACACTGGCTTGCCGCTCGCTCGCGATCCAGCGGTGGCGTTCGTAGAGATCCTCAATGAAAACGGGCTCGTTCAGAAATGGCTGGATGGGGGATTGGACAATCTGCCAGCCCGATACGCCACAAACCTCCAGGCGCGCTGGAACAACTGGCTGGCCGGACGCTACACCAATACGGCTCATTTGCTCTCTGGCTGGAAAGCAGTCTCACAACCACTCGGCACAAATATGCTGGTCAATGGTGCTTTTCAAAATGATCTGAACGGGTGGAATCAAGAACAGCATGATGCGGCGCGCGCCAGTTTCACCCGCACGTACGATTTTGCGAACAACCAGCCCTCTGCCCGAATTGTAGTCACGAACCCAGACTCCGAGGGATGGCATATTCAGATGAACTACCCTGGCCTTTCCATCTCCTCGAACCAAGCCTACACGGCTTCGTTCTGGGCGAAAGCAAGCCGACCGACTAATGCCAACGCTTCGGTAATGCAGGCGCACCCTGATTACCAGAATCTCGGCTACAACCAATCATTCTCACTGACTACCGAGTGGCAGCGGTTCACGAATACCTTCATGCCCAGTGCTTCGGACAGCAACGCCCGTATTGGCTTCAGCGATATGGGCACCAAGCCGCTGACGTTCTGGTTTGCCGATGTTCGGTTCCAAGCCGGCGGTGAGGTCGGCGTGCCCCCTTCGGGGACCTCCCTGGAGAATCGCAATTTGCCCGTTATCCGGCATTCGAATGGTGGCTTCACCGGCACCCTGGATGCCCGACGAGATTGGATGCGTTTCCTCCGTGAGCTGGAAAGCGCTTACTACGCCGAAATGATCGGACATCTGCGCACCAACCTCCATTATCCCGGACTTATCTTTGGCACGATCATGGCCAACAGCCCTGCCAGCCTCCAAAAAACGATGGATGTAATCGACAGCCATGCCTATTGGAAGCATCCGGTTTTTCCGGGAGCGGACTGGGATTCTTCGAATTGGTATGTCCAGAATGTTTCGATGGCAAGCACGGTTGAGGGAGAGAATACCTTGTTCGGCATCGGCCGGCAGCGCATCAAGGGGAAACCGTTTGTCTGCACGGAGTACCAGCATCCCTCGCCCAACTATTACGGCGGGGAGGGTCCGCTGATGCTCGCCGCCTATGCCGGGTTGCAGGATTGGGACGGACTGTGGCTCTTCGATTATGGTCATGGCAATCCCAGTGGAACGCTTGAGTCGGTTCGAAGCTATTTCCAAATCAGCCAGCACCCGACGAAAATGGTCAACATGCTCCTGGCAGCGCACCTTTTCCGACGTGGTGACGTGCGGCCCGCCCAGCAAGAGTTCACGCTAGGGCTCACGCCAGATCGCGAGATTGAGCTCTTGCTGAACAGCGGAGCATGGAGCGTCTTTTCCGGCGGGCAGCTTGGGATGCCGGGCAAACTGGTATTTACGAGCCGGGTGAGCACCGATGTTGGGCCTTCGGCTGCTGGCCTCCCGAGCGCCCCTCCCGGGCCAACTGGTGAACTGCTGGTCAGCGATACTGGCGAACTGCGCTGGGATACACAGGGCACAAATGGACTGATCACGATTAACACTCGCCAAACCAAGGCGCTGATGGGATTTGCCGATAATCAGGCAATCAACCTGGATGGCATCCAGTTTCAGCCCGGCAAAACGCTTCTAGGCTGGTGCACGCTTGGCGTTACGCTCACCCGGGGTGAAGTGCTGACGAATGACTGTAACGCGCTGATCGTCGCCACCGGTTGGTGGGAAAACACCGGACAAGTCTGGACCGATACAAATCGCATTTCTGTAAGCACCCAGTGGGGCCGAGCACCTGTGCTAACCGAGGCGGTTGCGTTCAAGCTAACTCTCCCTGTGGGCACCAACCATGTGCGCATCTGGGCTCTCGATCCACAGGGGCAACGCAACGGTTTGATGCCTCTGGAAGGCGATGCGCAGCAGACAATTTTCAGTGCAGGCACAAATTCAGGAACAATCTGGTACGAGCTCGAAGTCTCACGTTGGACCGCCAGCTACAATTTGTGGCGCACACGGTACTTCACCGCTGCAGAGCAAAGTCAATCCGCGACAAGCGGCCCCACCGCGAAGCGGTCAAACTCTCGGTACCCAAATCTGCTGAAGTATTACCATGGTTTGACCGCACAAGAGGAGCCGGCGACCGATCTCGTCCGAGGCCACGTTTTATCTCTGGACCAACGTAATTACGTTGCGCTCACATTTGAACGTGACCGGTTGGCCACGGATGTGGTCTGTGTTCCGGAGGTTTCTTCGAACTTAACGCATTGGGCGTCTGGCATGACTTTGGCGAAGATCGAGTCCGTTCAACCCCTCGGTGATCTGGAGCGGGTCACCATACGCGATGCAGAGCCGATCGGCTCCAATTCGCGCTACTTGCGGCTGCGGTTCGATGGGCCGTAAATGGGGCTTGGGCGCTCTGCAATTGCCAAAAGTACTTTATCCAACCCGGTCGCCTTGTCGATACGTCTGTTGTATTTGGATCACAGCTTCAGGTGATGCCGCCCTACCCTGGTACGGGGGCTTTCGCCTATAGCACCTTGACATATTCTAGCCCAGCCTTAGAGTTACTGACACCATGCTTTGGGAAACCTATCAACAAACGAGGATCAGCGCGGCTGAAACCACAGCCGAGAGCGCGGAAGCCAAAGTGGATCGGTATGCGCAGGCCCTCTCGAATGTCCAGCGTCAGGTCGACCGGCTATCCCTGGCTTGCCAGGCGCTTTGGGAAATTCTCCGCGAGCGCACGGATATCACCGAACAGGATCTTGAGAGTAAGATGCTTGAGATCGATGAGCGTGACGGGTCAGTGGATGGCAAAATCGGGATGCAAGCGGTGGATTGCCCGGCTTGCGGTCGTAAAACCAGTTCTCGTCGAAATAGCTGCGTCATGTGCGGGGCACCCATTAAGCCTCCACACGCTTTTGGGGGCTAGAAAGTAAACGAAGACCCTGCCACACTTTCGCTCCTGATCAGGCCCACTGCAGTTCCAACCAAAACTGGACTTCACCATTCACCGCCCTTTACCCTAACGCCGGGAGAAATGGGAGCAGGTGGACACCTGTATTTCTCACCACCATTGTTGCATGAAACCAGCAGTATTTCTCGATCGCGACGGCACCATCGTTGAAGAGCGCCATTATCTCCACCGACCGGAGGAGGTGGCGGTATTTCCGGGAGCCGCAAAAGCTCTTCGCAGGTTGATGGACGAAGGCTACAGCCTGTTCATGGTCACGAACCAATCAGGTGTTGGCCGGGGTTACTTCACTATCGAGGACGTGGAGCGCGTGCATGAGCACCTGCTCAGCGAGCTTGCCAAAGACGGCGTGAAGTTTGCAGAGATCTATACCGCGCCAGAAGCCCCGGACCAGCCCAGCCGTGGACGCAAGCCATCGCCGCAGTTTTTGTTCGACGCCCGGGAGAATTTCGAGATCGATCTATCGGCCAGTTACATGATTGGAGACAAGCTGATCGACCTGGAATGCGGCTGGAACGCTGGAGTTCGAGGGAGCCTATTGGTCCGCACGGGATACGGTTTGAAGACAGAGAAAGAAGGCCGTCCGGAGCTGGCTCGCGCGATCATTGTGGATGACCTGGAAGCCGCTTCCGAATGGATCGTGGGGCGAGGGTAACGTCAGTGCGACTGGGTCAGAACGAGCACCTGTTCTAAAGTCGAAATTCCCTCCCGGGCGCGATCCAAGGCCACCATACGCAACGTGCGCATCCCCTGCCCCATGGCGACCTTGCCCATCTCGCGAGTTGAGCCGCGGGCGATAATCAGCTTTCGAATCTCATCCGAGACCGTCATGGCCTCAATAATCGCCATACGTCCCGCGTAGCCGCTGTTTTTGCAGCGCTCACAGCCGCGTCCGCGGTAAAGAGTCACGTTATCAAAGCAGCCTGGCTCCAGGCCAAGGTCTTGATACATACGGTCGGGATAATTGACTGGCTCCTTGCAGTGGGAGCAGATGCGGCGCATCAGGCGCTGGGCGCAAGCTAGAATAACGGAAGAGGAAATCAGGAATGGGGCAATCCCCATGTCATCCAGACGTGCGATCGCACCAGGAGCATCATTACAATGCATGGTGCTCAACACCTGGTGACCTGTTAGGGCTGCTTCGATCGCGATCTCAGCCGTCTCGGTATCCCGGATCTCACCGATCATGATGATGTCGGGGTCCTGGCGGAGAATGGAGCGCAGCGCGTTTGCGAATGTCAGCCCGATCTCCTTCTTCACTGGCACCTGATTGATGCCCGGGATTTGGAATTCCACGGGATCTTCGACAGTGATGATGTTATATACCGGGTTATTCAACTCGTTCAGGGCTGAGTAGAGAGTCGTCGTTTTGCCCGAACCTGTGGGGCCTGTTACCAGCAGCAGGCCGTGCGGCGCGTCCACAGCAGCCTTGAATTGATCAAAAGTGTGCGGGTCCAATCCGAGCTTATCGATGCTGGCCGAGAGGTTGCTCTTATCCAGCACGCGAAGCACAACCTTTTCGCCATGCACCGTGGGCATGATGGAGACGCGCAAATCGTAGTCTTTGCCCGTAACGCGTATGCGCATGCGACCGTCCTGAGGAAGGCGGCGCTCGGCGATATCCATGCTGCTCATGACTTTGAACCGCGAGACCAGGGCCATCTGCATCTGCTTGGGAGGCGGGGTCGCATCCATCAGCACGCCGTCAACGCGGTAACGCAGCCGGACACTTTTCTCGAATGGCTCAATGTGTACGTCGCTCGCGCGATCCTTGATGGCCTGCAACAAAATCAGGTTGGCGAGCTTGATAACCGGAGCCTCTTCGCTGGAAGCGGCAAGCTGGTCCAGGTTGACTTCCTCAACAGTCTCTTTTGCGACTTCCAGGTTATCGGCCTCCTCGGCATCGCCTTTCTTTTTGGCGTCCTGGATGAGGTCCTCCATGCTGCCACTGCGTGCGGCATCAAAGCTGTTGAGCTTGTCCTGAATCGCTTTCTCACCGCTGATGAGCGGAGCCACCTCCAACCGGGTGATCCGCCGCACATCGTCCAAAGCCAGGACGTTCAGCGGATCGGCCATGGCCAGGAAGAGTTTGTTTTCCAGGCGCGAGACCGGAACCACTTTATGATTCTGGGCGATATCACGAGGCACCAGGTCCGACACCTCGGGCGGGATCATGATACGTGAGAGATTGATCGGGGGAGTGTTAAGAACCCGGCCCATCGAGACGGCCATGTCCATCTCGGTCACATAGGCTTTTTCGATCACCAGCTTGAGAAGGCGCGTGCCCTCCTTCTTCTGCAGATCCAGAAGCTCCTCGAGTTGCCTGGGACTGAGAAGATTATCCTCAATCAGCGCGTCCGCTATGCGTTCGCCAAATGTTTTTACGGGAGGCATTGTTAACGAAAGGCTTTTTGCAGGTTCTTTATCAAGTCGGCAGGGGAGACGAGATACCAGAGCAAACGGCTGTTCGTCTCGGCTGCCAGTTCCTTGGCCGCCTGTTGATTAAAGGGATTAGTGGTCGCTACGAAAATCGATTTGCTCATTCGGTCAAAGGGGAGAACACACCACTTGCGGCAAACCTCAGCGGGGAAACTGCGGGCAAGATCAATGTCCGTTTCGTAGGAACCCAATGGCAAAAATGCGCAACGCGATTTGTCTGAAATGATCTTTAGAGACTTTTCCACAGGTAGAAGGCCCTTGTCGGCCAATGCCTGCACAAACGGCTCCTGGACGCGTGTACCGCCACTCGGGTCCACCGTGGGCCAGCAGAGATCAAAATCACCAGCACTGATGAGCTTGCTTTCAACGAAAAGCTTTTGCATCACACGGCGTCCGTCGTCCGCAGGCGCAGAGGCAGGCTGCCGGGTGCCTGGACGCGAGGCTGGGGCTCTTTCAGGCGGCGGCCGCACATCCAGCGTGTCAGTGCTTGAATGACTTGGAAAATGGCCTGCCTTGCTTTCGATGCTGCGAAGTGCTTCCTGGACATCAGGATCGCCGGGAACTCGTTGCAGGATGGTCTCGTATTCGAGGATCGCGGAGGAAAGCTGGCCCAACTCCAAATAAGCCTTGGCGATCCGCTTGGAGGCATCTGTGGCATCCTGCTCGCGGCCCAGCTTCGTATAGGCTTCCTTGAGGATCTCCAACGACTGGCAATCATGCGGCTGCGATTGAGTGATCACCTCGAACATCTCAATCGTTTGATTCAGTTGCGCTTCTTCGGCTGAATTTAATGTAACTGCCATGCAAATTTATGCCGTCGGGGCATAGGCCGCGGGTATGCGGACAGCTCAGAACAGCAAACTGTTGGCCATTCTATTCGATCCGCATCGAAAGATGCAAATCTTCACTGGGTAGCGTTAACGATAGCTCTAAACTGACCAAGATGCTTACAAAAACGTCTCACATCTGGACATTTGCGGTTAAAAAGGCTGAGGATGGATTTCCTAAGCGATGAGTGTGAGGCAAAAACTGCCTTCTGGTATTTGCTTTCCGGGCATTTCTTGGACATCGTTAGATGAACTTGGGCAATAACCCTTAACGAAATGGCTCATCCTCTGGTTCCGATTATGACTCCTGCTCCGGGAGAACGGCGGCAGCGGTTTGTGGGAGATATTTTGCGATTCGAGCTGCGTGACGCGGAGGGCCGCATCGCCCATGGCTGGCGCGCCCTGTTGCGCACGAATCTGGGCCGGGCCGATGCTCTGCGGCATGAGGTCCTGCAAGCCCACACCAAAGGACTGCCTCCGGCGGGCGCTTCCTGGAGGGACATTCCCATGGAACCGTCCCAAACAGGCTGGCGGCTTGATTTACCTTTAGCTGAGCCCGGTTTTTTTAAAGCGAAGGCTTACCTGCTCGATCCAGATGGCTGGCAGCACTGGCCTTCCGGACCGGATGCGGGCATTTCCGTACATCCAGACCGAGTACGGACTGGCAATACGATGTACAGCGCCTTCGCTCGCCTTTTCGGACGCACCCGTTTTGCTCAGGTTACCCGCGATCCCAAGCTTTCGCTCGCGCTGGCACCGCTGGATGAAGCGGGCTTCGCTGTACTCCCACCGTCAGGCAAACTGCGGGACCTCACCGCACAAGTCCCGCACATTATCGAGAAACTGGGTTGTCGCATCCTGCAATTGTTGCCAGTTAACCCCACGCCCACGACTTATGCACGATTCGGACGTTACGGGAGCCCTTACGCCGCGCTCGATTTGACCGCTATCGACCCCGCGTTGGTGGTATTCGATAAGAAGACCACTGGCGTCGATCAATTCCGTGAGTTGACCTATGCCGTGCACGCGCATGGAGGGCGCGTGTTCCTGGATATGGTCATTAACCACACTGGCTGGGGCTCAGATCTTCAGGAGAACCATCCGGAATGGTTCCTGCGTCAACCGGAAGGAACCTTCGTGAGCCCGGGCGCCTGGGGCACAATCTGGGAGGACCTGGTGGAACTGCGGCATGCCAACGTGGCGCTCTGGGATGAGCTATCAGAGGTTTTTCTCACCTGGTGCCGGCGCGGTGTGGACGGATTTCGCTGCGACGCCGGCTATAAAGTGCCCCTCAATGCCTGGCAATACATTACCAACCGGGTGCAGCAGGAGTATCCGGAAACGATTTTCTTCCTGGAAGGTTTGGGGGGCGCCTGGGAAGCAACGGAATCACTCCTTACCGAGGGCGGAATGCAGTGGGCGTACTCCGAGCTCTTTCAGAATTACAGCGGGCTCCAAATCTCCGGTTACCTGGACCATAGCAACCTTCAATGCAAACGCGTGGGCCTCATGGTTCATATCAGTGAGACCCACGATAACGAACGCCTGGCAGCGCGCGGGAGAAAATGGTCGCTCTTGCGCAATCGGCTGTGCGCGCTTGCGAGCACTTCTGGCGGATTTGGTTTCAACTGCGGGGTAGAGTGGCAGGCTACAGAGAAGGTCAGCGTGCACGGCTGCACCGGGCTCGCGTGGGACAATCCCGATAACCTGGTTCCTGAGTTGCAGACGTTGAACCGCCTGTTACTGGATCATCCCTGCTTTTTTGATGGAGCATCCGTGCAGCGCCTGAGTGATCCCGGTGCGCCGATCTACGCTTTCTCCCGTCAGTCCGCACAACTTCAAGATTCCGTTGTTGTCCTCATCAATACGGATTTGGAAAAAGGTCAGACGGCAGTAATCCCCTGGCCCACGACCGTTCCTTTTTCTAAACAGTGGACTGACATGCTGGGACAGGAACTCCCTGCCCTGCTCAGTGAGCCCGGCGGATTCGTTCGAGTCACTCTTGAACCTGGATCTGCCTTTTGCCTGAGCCCCACTACAACGCCTCTCGGATTGCATGGGGAGGATTACAGACGTGCCCGTGCTCGCGCGGCATGGGCAGTTGCGGCCGCAAGCCAGGTTCTCCCGGTTGAGAAAATCGGTGGATACGACTGGCGAGAACTCTCCAAAGAAGTGGATGCGGACCCGGCCAGCTTCCTTTCAGCACTGGCCAGCTTTACCCGCGCAGAGCCTTGTGAAGGGCTCGTCTCCGGGATTCGGACCGCACGAGCCAACCCCCTGTTCCCAAGCGTCATTGATTGGACC
Organism: uncultured Verrucomicrobiota bacterium; assembly: GCA_942493075.1. Taxonomy (GTDB): domain Bacteria; phylum Verrucomicrobiota; class Verrucomicrobiia; order Limisphaerales; family UBA8199; genus JBBQYD01. Next base: position 4,764,179 of record OW818681.1, read on the forward strand.
TCCCTGGATGCGCGAAGAATCACCCCCGTGCCGCCAGGGTTCTGGCTGCTGATCCGTGACAACGCCCCCTTCAGGGCATCGTTGAATTTGCATGATAACCGGCCCGCCAGGAACCTGGAATCCATTCAAGCAGGAGGTGCGCACATCGTGTGTTTCCCTCCCTGTGACGTGCCATCTGAAGCTGCTCTGTCTTTGGAATGCTACGGAGCGGAACACCCCCATCGTCACGCGCAGATCCGCTTCATCGGGAACCAAATCTCCTCAGCCTTGCGGCTGCCACGTCCAAGTGACATTGCGCTGCTAACGAATGGCCGCGGTGGCATGGCACGAATGGCGGTCGATCTGGGACGCATCAATTCTAAATATGACTGCGTGCTAGGTGCGAGCCTGCATCCGGCCGTGCCCGTTGACCGTCATATTCTAGCTAAGCGAATCCGGCTGTGGATCAACGCCGACGGTTTTATCTCTCCATTGGACTACGGAAGCTTGCAGAGCTTTCAATCTGGCCCGCCAGCGGTGTGGGATTTCGTGGCAAACGCCGGGGACGGTCGCACTGTCCAGGTGCAATTGATGGCCAACATGGCAGCGGGTCGAAACACCACAGTCTTTCGTTTCCAACGCCCTGCTCAAGGCAACGCAACCGGCAAACAGCTTCCGGATTCCGCCGCAGTCCATTTGGTTGTGCGAGTGGATATTGAAGACCGAAGTTTTCATAGCGAAACTCGGCGCAACCCAGGCAGCGAGCATCATTTCAGCAGCAATTCCGAGCCTTTGCGTGAGCCGGAAACCCAGCGCCTGGCACGGGGCGGCGTGGTCGCCGGCTTTGCGTTTACCCCTGCCACAGACCGCCAACTGCGCGTCTATTCAGATGCCGGCAAGTATCATCACCAGGGCGAGTGGTCAACCGTGTCCCATCCGCTGGAGCAAAGCCGCGGACAGGTGGGCAGCGGAGACGCTTACAGTCCGGGCTGGTTCGAGATTCCGCTCGATAAAGGAGGCCAGGTCCACCTGATCCTGGATGCCGAACCTTCGCCGATCGAGGACCTGGTTCTGTTGTTTGGCATGGGACACCGCCTCGTCGAAAACCGGGTGGAACTACCTGCAAGCGACGTGTTCGGGCGTAAACTGTTGAACGCTATCCCGGCATTCGTCGTCGGGCGCGACCGCGGCAAAACAGTGATCGCCGGGTATCCGTGGTTCCTGGATTGGGGGCGAGATACGTTCATTGCCGCAAGAGGTTTGATCGCTGCCGGCTGGGAACAGCAGGTCGGACAAATGCTCACTACCTTCGCCCGTTTCGAGCGGAACGGCACCTTGCCGAACGTGATTTTCGGAGAGGATGCCTCCAACCGCGATACCAGCGATGCCCCGCTGTGGTTCGGGATTGTTTGTGAAGAGTTGGCTGAGCATTACAGCAAGATCGGTCAGCCAGCGGCTACCCTCTACGGTTTGGGAGTGGATTACGCTGGACGCACCCTGCACGACGTTCTGCGAAGCATTGCCAGCCATTATCTCCTGGGCACTCCCAATGGTATTCATATGGATGAGGACTCAGGCCTGGTCTGGAGCCCAAGCCATTTCACCTGGATGGATACGAACTATCCTGCCTGCACTCCACGTGCCGGTTATCCTGTGGAAATCCAGGCGCTCTGGATTCGGCTCTTGCGCCAACTGGCCCGCCTGGCAGGCCCGACAGAACCACATCCATGGCAAGCCCTGGCTGATCGTGCGCAGAGCTCACTGGAAAGTCTGTTCTGGCTCGAACAGCAAGGGTTCTACTCGGACTTGCTGGCGGCACCCTCAGGCGTTCCCGCTTCCCGCGCATCAGTGGATGATGCCTTACGATCCAATTGTCTCTTTGTCATCAGCCTGGGCCTCTCCAAGCCAGAACGCGCACGACGCTGCGTGCAAGCGGCCCTGCGCTATTTGGTTGTGCCCGGCGCGCTACGGAGCCTCGCTCCGCTTCCTGTCAACCTGCCGCTGCCCAATACTGCACCAGACGGTCGACTGCTGAATGATCCCCGAGAGCCTTACTGGGGGCATTACGAGGGAGACGAAGATACACGCCGCAAACCTGCCTACCACAATGGCACAGCGTGGACGTGGACATTCCCCACCTTCTGCGAGGCCATGGCTGTTGCCTGGGATTGGTCACCTGAAGCCGTGACCGCTGCAAGAGCCTATCTGAAGACGATGGACCTTCTTCTAGAAGAAGGATGCCTGGGCCATCTCCCGGAGATAACCGATGGAGATGTGCCGCACCAGCAGCGGGGTTGCGACGCCCAAGCCTGGAGCGTGACGGAAGCGATACGGGTCTGGCTGCGACTGGGAAACGCACAAGCGAAATAGCTGGCAGAGAAACCTCGCTGCAAGGCACTTGTGTGCCGATCTCGGGGGCTACGAGGCGTTGCGGGGCGGTGGCCTCGGCGAGGACCGCCCTACCCGATCATCCATAGAGTCATCAGGGGGTGTGATTAGAAGTGGGTGAGGCCAGGTTAGCCAAAATGGCTTTCTCCAGTGCCCGGAGCACAGAACATCGGCGATAGATGTGAGCAATCTGTGGAGGTTTCAACATTCATCCGCGGATCGCCTCGCTCTCTCCCAGAGGGACAGGTGATTGGAGTTTGGACAGTCCAAGCCGAAGGCTTGGTAGAGAGTAGCCGGAGCGTCGTAGCGTAGCGGAGACCTCCGGTTAACAGGCGCTCCCATCAGCACCCCGGGACGGGGTGCCAGAACCATGGGGGTTCATTCCAAATACTCCGGGCCGTAAGAAACACCATTCTTCTCAAGCAATCTCTTCAGCTCTTCGATAAAAGGAGTTCGAGCGTGATGTTGCTCCTGTGTTTGGATGTACTGGTTTACGAGTTTCGCATGCGTCCAACTCACGGAAAAGATCGAGTATCCCTCCTGCCACGCAAAATCTCGCTCGTGGTTTTCCGCTGCCCAGACTGAGGACGCTTTCTTTAATTCGCGCACGATGTCCGCTGGAGCAACCGTGGTCTTTAGGCTTGCCAGCAGGTGCACGTGGTCTTCGACCCCGCCGACCATTTCAGCCACACCACCCAATCCTCGAACGGTACCTCCCAGGTATTCGTGGAGGTGTTGTCGCCAACTCGTCCGAATGAACCGCTTCCTAAGCTTTGTGCTAAAGACAATATGATATTGCAGGCTCTAGAAGGTGGATCCCATGAGGGAATGTTCTAGCACCCCGGTTCCGGGGTGCAATTCCAATCTGCGACTTAACCGGAGGTCTCCACTTCGTTGCGACCTCCGGCTCTCTGGCAACCATTCTGGTTGCGGCCCCCATGCTTCACTGAAGCATTGGGCTATTCTCAGGAGCCCTGCCGGGACAAGTGAAGGCACGGAAGGGGTCTCATAATCTAGGGTTCCTACAGGGGGAAGGGCCTGCTTAAAGCCACTTTCTCGGCTGGATAGATCCCTCATTCATGATTTGCCCTACTGCGCTGCGCACCCACTTCTAATCACACCCGTAATCAGCGGGTGTTTTGTTTTGCGCTGGGGCGTGAAATTGGCTAGAGGAAAGGGGTGAGAACTTTGCTTTACGCCATCTTCTTTGCTTCTTCCCTTTTTGCTCCTGCCCTCTATGCACAGGCACCAGGCAAAACCCAGGATAATCTTTCCTTCCCTGAACCCGGCGCGGTTCACCTTCAAGGTTGGATCGGAACAGAAATAACCACCTGCAAAACGGGCCGCCTCCTCGGACAACATTTGCCGGACCTCATCACCCCCTTCGCCGTTCGCGAAGAGGACAAAATGTGGCGTAGCGAATTCTGGGGAAAATGGTTCACCTCAGCCGCCTTGGGGTATCGTTACGAGCCCGATGCGCGGCTTCGAGCGACATTGGACGATGCACTTAAGGGTTTGCTCGCGACACAAACGCCGGATGGCGCCTTCACAACCTATAAGAAAGACGCCGAGTTCTCCAATTGGGACACATGGGGACGAAAATACACACTGCTGGGCTTGCTGGAATATCATGAGCAGACCGGCGACACCAACACCCTGGCTGCGGCACGCCGGCATGCAGATCGAATAGTCGAGCATTTCTCCACACACGGCATTCAAACCAACGGCTGGTGGACCGGAATGGCGGCCAGCAGCATTCTTGAGCCCATGGTACTCCTGTACCGCGCTACAGGGGACGAGCGTTACCTGGCCTTTGCCAAATCCATCGTGCAATCGTGGACGGCTCCCGGCGGGCCTGATCTGCTGCGCAAGGCCCTCACTAACATGTCCGTGTTTCAGATGTTCCCCGGCCCCGATCCGAAGCAGGAAGGATACATGAGTGGAGGGTCGTCCAAAGCTTACGAAATGATGTCGTGCTTTGAAGGGCTGGTGGAGCTTTACCGAGTCACCGGCGAATCCAACTATCTGCAAGCTGCCCGAAATGTTTTCGACAATATCAGGGAAACCGAGATAACCGTGCTTGGCTCCGGTTCAAGCTGGGAACGCTGGTGCAATGGCCGGTTTAAACAAGTCGAAGCTGTGCCTGAATGGATGGAGACGTGTGTGACCGTCACGTGGCTGAAGCTGGCCGGGCAACTCCTGCGGGCCACGGGAGAGCCTCAATACGCTGAAGCTCTGGAACGGAGCGCATACAACCCGCTTCTGGCCGCTCAGAAACCTGACGGCACATGGTGGTGTCACTACAACCCTCTGCTGGGACAACGCGAGGCAGCGCCAGAGCACTGCAACATGCACCAGAATTGCTGTGTGGCGAACGGCCCGCGAGGCCTGATGTACTTGCCCATGTATGCCTGCATGCAAGGACAGGATGGCCCTGTGGTGAACCTCTATGAATCAGGCAGCGCCCGGTTAAAATCCGGTTCGGGAAATCCAGTAAAACTCGAAGTTCAAGGAGACTTTCCGCGTTCTGGAAAGATCAGGATCAAAGTCGAGCCCTCCGGGCAGGAGACGTTCACGGTTAAGCTGCGCATCCCCGCCTGGAGTCGCAACACCCGACTGGCGATAAACGGACATCGGGTTCAGGGGTTTCTGCCCGGCACCTATGCAAGCCTTCGCCGCGCATGGCGCGCGGGTGATCGCATCGATCTCGACCTGGATATGACAACGTATGTGGAGACCGACCCCAGCGGTTCAGGCCAAATGGCTGTGCTTCGAGGCCCTCTTGTTTTCGCTCTGGATCGGCGTTTGATCACACCTCGGACCGGGAAAGCAGAGCTGCGTCCGAGTTCCGATGGCACTCTGAAAGCTCGGTTGGTGGATTCGGCGGACAAGGAGTTCAAAGTGTTGCTGGATGTGCCTGTCAAAACGGGATCGAAAACCACCCTGCTCCGAATGTGCGACTATGCATCAGCAGGCCGCACATGGAGCACGAATTCAACCCTCCGAGTTTGGCTGCCGAAGAATCTGGATTTGAGCCGGCCCTTTGAAGACCAGGCTCCAGCCGCAAAATAGCTGTTGTCCTGTGGGCCGGGCGCGTTATCTACCAACGCAGAATGGACGGAGGTAGCAAAGCGATGTTGGCGGATGGAATTCGAGAGTCCCACGAATTCGGGAGAGGCCGTTCTGCGGCGACATGCCCATCCACGAAAACTACATTGGCGCGCTGTCCGTGGCGGAAATGACCATTGGGTTGATTGGTGGTCGAATCGATGTAGTACCATTCTTCGACCATCGGATTGCTGCGCGAAGCCGGGGCTTGCCATGTGTTGACTTGGGCCGAATCTGCGAACAACGCGATAGAGGATGGATTCCGAATCTGGCTGATATTGATCGGGGCGCTGCCAAGCGAAGGCGAGAGAGCGCGATTGTATCCATAGCCATAGGAGGCGCCGGAGGCCTTAAGCTTTATGTTGGCCATCCCATATTGAAATGCAGGACACAGCTCGACGCCTCGCCCACGGAGATAAGGAAACAGCTTCCCTTGTGCAGGGTCGAATTCACGCTGGCCCTCAGCGCCAGGTTTGATCCAGCCGAACCAATACAATCTCCCACCGTTTGTTGGGCCGGTTTCCCAGGGAAAGCATTGTCCATGATGGTCGTCCCAATACATCTGCTGTGCCAGGCCGAGCTGGTGCAGGTTTCCAACGCATCGAGCGCGGTGGGCGGCAGCCCTGCTGCGGCTCAGCGCGGGAAGCAGCAAGGCAGCAAGAATAGCGATGATCGCAATCACCACCAGCAGTTCTACCAGCGTGAACGCATAGCGAACCCTGCCAGTTTGTCCTGCGATCATCGGATTTAGCTTTGGGGGGCGCATCATGCCCATTTCATTCCCTAAGGGAGCAGGGCTTCAACCCGGTAGAACCCAGCACCAGTGAGCGCTGCGGGATCCTTCAGGGTCAGTGTTTCTCCTGTGCCCGAGACTACGGTCCCGGCATTTTCCCAGGTCTTAAGATCGGTTGAACGTTTGAGCTGATAGTTCCAGCCCGCTTTCGACAAAAAGCGAGTTTCCCAAAACCCTTGCGACACACTGCCAGTATGCTTTTCGATGGGGGGAGGAGTGACAAAGGCCAGGTTGTCGATCGAGCCATGTGCCAAAACCGAACCACCCTCCCACGGCACGGCGTCGTTGTAGCTGCTGATAGCCAGGGTATCCAACTGGAAATCCCCAAACGTCGAGCCAAGATAGGCGTCTAATAACGGACCAAACGGCTTGCCGTCCCGGGTCATGCGAGTCACCAGGCGGCGTTCGACGGCGATATACCGCATTTCAACATGATAAACCAGGTTGGTCTCCAAATCGACCCACTCGGTGAAACCACCGGAACTGAAATCGCCTGCACTAGAGATTGCGGTAGCCCACACGCCTGGCCCGAAGGCACCGCCTGCATAGGGAAAAAAGTTAAACTCCACGACATCTGGGAAATAACCCGCCGCACGCGAATGCAGGGTGTTCGTGGCGTTCGTGTAGTTCAAAAGGCTCACCGCGATTTGAAAGCTCCAGGGATTGCCGGGCGTCGTGCCGACAGCCAAATCCTGCATGCGCAGATCAAATCCAAGAATGAAATCGTTGGTGGAACTGATCCGCGAGCCTAGCGGCAGATAAAAGTAGCTGGTTGGCTTGGCGGAGTTCCACGTGACCTCAAGGTTTTGATTCGTATCGTTCCAACGAAACAGCCCGGCGTCGCCGTGAATCTGCCAGCCGCTGGCAGCCGGATCAGAAGCGAACTTCTCCGAAATATGCGAATCCGCAGCGGCAACCCGTGCAAGGGGCAGCGCTGCTGTTAACAGTATGAGTGCGAATAATTTTGCTGGATTAAACATGGACTGGTCTTCTAAAGGCTCCGGTAAGGAGCGGTTTTGATACGGAGACCAGGCCAAGGCAAAGCTCTCGTTCCAGGAACAGGCCTGGAAACGAAAAAACCTTCACCCCGGCAAAACGCAGAATGAAGGCATCACACGAATCCCTGACCGGACAGCGGTCAGGGCTGGCCTCATCCTTCTCTTGACGGAGAAGTCGGCCTGCGGTGTTCGAACCTCGACCCCACAGACCTGGACGAGCACAAACAAACGGATATCCTGACTTCAGGCTTAAAAACCGCACTCCCGCCTTCCCGGACTTAACCAGTGGCAATGGGAGATTGTAGCCTGTTACAGTGGCGCAACCGTCCCTGATTTTCACAGGGTTCCCTAACGTTTTGCTTGTGTTTGACAATTGGCGAGCAACTCGCCGCTTTCAAAGAACACCCCTTAATAATCCTTCAAGGGCTGGAGGCGCAAGACTATTCTGGACAGAACAATTTGTTTGCTCCATGGTCGCAGCGCCATTAGAAAGTCAGTTGATCGTTTTGAAATCTATTAACTACCCACTACCCAGAGAAGACTATGCCCAGACGCGAGGATATTAAGAAGGTTCTCATCATTGGTTCCGGCCCGATTGTGATCGGGCAGGCCTGCGAGTTCGACTACTCCGGCACCCAGGCTTGCAAGGCTCTGCGCGGCCTCGGTTACAAGATCGTGCTCGTGAATTCCAACCCGGCCACGATCATGACCGACCCAGCCACGGCTGATGCAACCTACATTGAACCGCTGACCGTGCCCGTTCTAACTGAAATCATCGAAAAGGAACGCCCGGACGCGCTTCTGCCTAACCTGGGCGGGCAAACCGCTCTCAATCTATCCGCCCAGCTAGCCAAGGCAGGAGTTCTCGCCAAATACGGCGTGCGCATCATCGGTGTGGAAGCCGATGCCATCGAGAAGGGTGAAGATCGCATTATTTTCAAAGAGACGATGAAGAAGCTGGGCATCGAAATGCCTCGTAGCGCCCCGGCGTTCACCGTCGATGAAGCGGAAAAGGTCGCTGCTGAGATCGGTTACCCCGTTGTCATTCGGCCCGCCTACACCCTCGGCGGAACCGGTGGTGGCCATGTTTACAATGTGGAGGAGCTACGGGTTGTGGCGAACCGCGGTCTGGCAGCCAGTATGGCCAGCCAGATCCTGGTTGAGGAATCGGTGATCGGATGGGAGGAACTCGAACTCGAGGTCGTTCGGGATGCCAAGAACAAGTTGATCACGGTATGCTTCATTGAGAACGTAGATCCCATGGGTGTCCACACGGGTGACTCCTATTGCGTTGCGCCCATGCTGACCATAGATCCCAAGCTCCAGACCCGCTTGCAGGATTATGCGTATCGCATCGTCGAGGCTATCGGCGTCATCGGCGGCACCAACGTGCAGTTTGCCCATGATCCGAAAACCGACCGCATCGTGATCATTGAGATTAATCCCCGAACATCTCGCTCCTCAGCGCTGGCCTCCAAGGCCACCGGCTTCCCCATCGCCCTGGTCTCAGCCAAACTCGCAGGTGGCCTGACCATGGACGAGATCCCCTACTGGAGAGACGGAACCCTGGACAAATACACGCCGTCCGGGGATTACGTAGTCGTTAAGTTCGCGCGTTGGGCCTTCGAGAAGTTCAAGCAAGCTGAGGATAAGCTCGGCACGCAGATGCGGTCCGTGGGCGAGGTGATGAGCATCGGGAAGAACTATAAAGAAGCTTTTCAGAAGGCCATCCGCTCGCTTGAAAACGGCCGGCATGGGCTGGGTTTCGCCAAGGATTTCAACCAGAAGACGCTGCCTGAACTCATGCGGTTGCTCGCGGAGCCCAGCAGCGAACGCCAATGGATCATGTATGAGGCTCTCCGAAAAGGGGCCACGGTCGAGGAACTCTACCAAAAGACCTTTATCAAGGCCTGGTTTATCCAGCAGATGAAGGAGTTGGTGGAGCTTGAAGAGCAGGTTCTCAAATACAAAGGCAAGGCCTTGCCTGACGCGCTGCTGGCACAAGCCAAGAAGGATGGGTTTGCAGACAAGTATCTGTCCAAGATCCTGGGCGTGCCCGAGGCTCAGATCCGCCAGCAACGAATCAGCATCGGCCTAAGCGAAGCGTGGGACGCTCTGCCGGTCAGCGGTGTTGAGAACGCCGCGTATTATTACTCCACGTATAACAGGCCGGACAAGGTCCCCACCAGCAACCGGAAGAAGGTGATGGTGCTTGGAGGCGGCCCCAATCGTATCGGCCAGGGTATCGAGTTTGACTATTGCTGTGTGCACGCGGCATTCGCACTGCGGCAAGCCGGCTATGAAACCATCATGGTTAATTGCAACCCGGAAACCGTATCCACCGATTATGACACCTCGGACAAACTTTACTTCGAACCGTTGACGGTAGAGGACGTCCTTTCGATTCATGAGAAAGAAAAGCCCGTTGGCGTGGTTGTGCAGTTCGGAGGCCAGACTCCGCTGAACATCGCAGGAGAACTGGCAGCCGCCGGGGTGAAGATTCTTGGCACATCACCCGATACGATTGATCTGGCGGAGGACCGAGACCGGTTCCGCAAGATGATGGATCAATTGGGAATCCCCATGCCTGAATCCGGGATGGCGAGCACTGTCGAGGAAGCACTGGAGATCGCCAAGCGGATCGGCTTCCCCCTGATGGTGCGCCCCTCGTTCGTGCTCGGAGGGCGAGGCATGGAAATCGTGCATGACGACGACATGCTGCGGCATTACATGGCCGCCGCCGTCGATGTCACACCGGAACGGCCCATTCTGATTGATCGGTTCCTGGACAACGCGATTGAGGCCGAAGCGGATGCCTTGGCCGATGGCAAGGATGCCTTTGTCCCGGCGGTCATGGAACATATCGAACTCGCCGGCATCCACTCCGGGGACTCGGCTTGCGCTATCCCGCCAGTCACCCTGCCGGAGAAACACATCAAGACCATTGAGGAATACACCCTGCGCATCAGCCGTGAATTGAAGGTGTGCGGTGTCATGAACATCCAATACGCGGTGTGCCAGGACAAAGTCTATGTGTTGGAAGCCAACCCCCGGGCGTCCCGGACAGTCCCGCTGGTGTCGAAGGTTTGCAACATTCCCATGGCTGCACTTGCCACTCGGTTGATGCTGGGTGAATCCCTGGCCAGCCTGGCGCTCACGCACAAGCACATCCCCCATTTCGGGGTGAAGGAAGTAGTGCTGCCATTCAACATGTTTCCTGAAGTCGATCCCGTTTTGGGACCTGAAATGCGGTCCACTGGCGAAGTGCTCGGGTTGGCGCCGACGTTTGAACTGGCTTATTTCCGCTCACAAGAAGCAGCCGGAGGCCCCCTGCCCCTCAAAGGCACCGTATTCATCTCGGTATCTGACCGAGAGAAACCGCTGGTGCTGGAGACTGCCCGGAAGTTTGCCGAACTGGGCTTCCGCATCAAAGCTACCGAAGGCACATGGAGTTACCTGCGCAATCATGGCGTGCCATGTGAGCGAAGCTACAAGGTGCATGAACCGCAACGGCCGGACGTTTCGGATGAGATTAAGAGCAAATCCATTGATCTGATCATCAACACCCCGATCGGGAAGGCCGGGACTCGCGACGATGGATACATCCGAAAATCTGCCATCAGATACAAGGTGCCCTACCTGACAACCAGTGCAGCGGCGCGGGCTGCGGTGCTGGGCATTGCGGCCGCCCGTTCAGGCAAGGCCGCAGTGAAATCCCTGCAAGAATACCACCAGGAAATCAGGTAAAACACTGGCGTGAATTCAGGGGCGCCGTTTGCATTGAACCGCAAACGGCGCTTTTTTTGTTTAAAATGGTCTTGCCACGAGGTGGGTCTATGCTATTTTCATCGCCTTTATCTAGGAAGACGATTTTATGGCTAGAATTTGCGAACTGACCGGCAAGGGCCCAATGAAGGGCAGTATCATTTGGCGTAGTGGTAAATCGAAGAAGAGTGGCGGTATCGGCACGCACGTGACCGCGATCACCAAGCGCCGGTTTTTCCCTAACCTTCAACGGGTTAAAGCCGTGGTCAACGGCGAGGTCCGGTACATTCGCGTGACCGCCAACGCGATCAAGAAAGGTTTGGTCACCAAGGCACCCAAGCGCACTTGGAAGAAGGGCGAATCCAAAGCCAAAGCTTAAGCTTCCACCCCATCATTTTACGAAAGACGCGGCCTCCACCGCGTCTTTTTTTTGTCTTTTAGGGGCATGTCGTCTTCCGACCTCAGGTATTGGCGCAGAGCGTAAGCTGATTTGCAGGACGAACTTAACTTTATCGTTGAGTCCAGGGGGTTGTTGCGGAACAGTGCCTGAGAAGCATGCATTTTAGGCAGGCATATCGAAATCCCTTCATCGGGTTGCTCCTGGGAATCGTGATCGTGGGCTTGGTCCTATGGTCGATGCTGGGGCGTGAACCCGCCTATGGCGGAAAAACCGTTTACCAGCTAGCCCACTCGCTTCATTCTGCCGACCCGATTCAGATAGGCAAGGCCACCGAAGGGCTCCAGAGGTTGGGCAGCAACGCCGCGCCCACACTCATTCGCATGCTGGATGCCAGAGATTCGGTAACCAGCAGGTTCGTGTGGGAGCATGCAGGTTGGCTAGGGAATAAGGCCCAGCGTTTTCTGGCAGGCAAGATACCTCCACCCCAGCGCCAGAGCTCGCGCTCGGCCGCCCTGAAAGCGCTCACTCTTCTTGGAACAAACGCGACGGCGGCGATCCCTGCGCTGGAGGCGCTACTCATGGATGGGCGACAGCAGGAGGTATTTCAAATAGCGCATGCCCTCGGGGGGATTGGAAAGGATGCCATCCCCCCTTTGGCGCATGGGCTTCGTCACACAAACGGGCTGGTCCGGCAGGCCTCAGCACTTGCTTTGGCGAACGTTGGACCGGCAGCGGCACCGGCAATCGAGCCGCTGATCGCCACTCTAAATGACATCAATCCGCACGCGCGTGATAATGCTGCCCGCGCTCTGGGCGCCATAGGCACCAATGCGTTGCCCGCGATCATACAAGCCTTGGAAACTGGGAACCCTCAGACCACCCTAATGGCCGTGAAAGCCATCCGGTTCATGCACCCGCTAAGGAGGTTAGCCGCTCCTCCATTGCATGGATTGCTCGAACGCAACCCTGGTCCAGAGATCCGTGCGGAAGCGATCCTCACGCTCGGGGAAGTGATTGCTATCGATCCGGCAAGCATCGATCTCGCCACTACAGCTCTTAAAGATTCTTCACCCCTGGTCCGGCGATCGGCGGGTACTGCGTTAGGCCACTTCGGTTCGCGAGCGCGTGCTGCTCTGCCGGATCTGATGAATCTTCTGGCAGAGGAGGCACCGGAGCTGAGGAAGGAAACGCTGATCTCTTTAAGCAAAATTGGTGACCTAAGTGCGGATCAAATTCGAGCGGTGAAAGCCTGTCTGGACGATCCGAACGGGGAAGTCAGGGCGGGTGCCACGAATTGCCTTAACAGATTAGGATTATCAGCGAGTTTCTAGGATTCTAAGTAGGTGAGCATAGAAGGTTGAATCCCGAAGGGATGTTCGCAATTAGCCCGGTGGGACACCGGGCGCCCGGCACGGGAGTGCCGGGTCGAGCCCCCATAATTCAGTCTTTTTTCTCCTTTCGTTTTGGCGCGTGTTCATCGCTCCAAAACTATCTGTTACCCTAATAGGGTTTGAAAAGGGCCAGGCGCAACTTCTATTTCAAACTGGTGTTTTATGTGCTAACAGTTATTATTACACCATGACGCACGGTCGAAAGACGTTACTTTGTCTCTTAGGCGGGCTATCCGTCTGCGCCCTTACTGTTCCCACCCTGGGGAATACTGGAGACAACCCCTACAAAGCCATTGTTGACCGAAACGTCTTCGGCCTGAAACCGCCGCCTCCACCCGTGGACCCGAATCTAGAGGCCGCAGCCAAGAATCCTCCACCCAAGATCACTCTGACTGGCATCACCACGATTCTCGGGAACAAACGGGCTCTGATGAAGACGCCGCCTGCTGCAGTTAAACCGGGTGAACAACCCCGCGAGCAGTCCTACATTTTGTCTGAAGGTCAGCGCGACGGAGATATGGAAGTGGTCCAGATCGACGAGAAAACGGGCTCGGTTAAGCTCGTGTATGCTGGCACGCCAATCACCCTCACTTTTGAAAAAGACGGCCCTAAGGCGGCTCCTGGAGGACTGCCAGCCCCCGTTGGAATGCCTGGCGGTAATCGTCCGTTCCCGGGCACTGATGGTGGTATTCGCACCCTGCCCACTCGCACGGTGCGTGCAGGCGCTCCCAACGCAATGGTGCAACCAGCAGCATATCAACCTACAGCCTACCAACCCGTGCAAGGCGGCGGCTATCAGCCGGCCACTGCTACGACCACCGGAGGTTCAGCCGCACAAAGCAGCACCTCGTACCAATCCGGCGCGTTGGCGTCATCCGCGGGGACCGGCCTAGGCAACGCAGGTTATGGCGCCCCGGGCGTTCCAAACGCTACTGGAGGTATAAGCCTGACGGGTTCTAGCGCAGGCCAGAAGCTCCAACCTAACTGGCCTCCAGATTTGGGTCTTACCCGAGAAGAACAGGTTGCGCTCGGCCTCGTCCAGCAGGCTGCCGACCCAAACCTTCCTGGGTTACCTGGTGTAGGCAACCCCTCGCAACAGCAACAGCAGCAAACTCAGCAATAGCCGAAACGAACCAACACAATCATCGCCGCCCCTTCCCGGCTTTCCTTTGCGTTAGCAGGCACAAGCACGAGTTCAGGTTCGGGATGTCGTAACTCTGGAGGTGTCAGCAGATCTGCGGTTGACAATCATCTGCGACACCGCCGGAAGATCAAGAAAGCCGTCATGCAAAAACCTCCGAGAGCTGAAGCGCTCGGTTCCGGAATATAAGTAATCCCGAAGCTTTGCAGGCCTGTAAGCGGAGGAGAAATCGCAACACCGCCCCCAATTATTCCAGTGCCAGCCAAGCAGACCCAGCCAATGGCACTCCATTCGCATCGTAGACCTTGGCATCTATGATGCCGTAGCTGTGGGTCGAGAAGAAGAGTGTGCCTTGAGCACACGTATCGAAACTGACAGCTAAGATGCTCAGCAGGAGAAGAAGTCGTTTCATTCGATAAAGCTGGTTCAATCGAGTCATCCCCTCGGAAACGTGGGTACAAGAAGAAGCCGCTCGGTAGAGCGGCTTCTCTGAATAAATGTTTTCCTACCTATTACTTCCGACGGCGGAAGATCAAGAGAGCGGCAGCACCGAGGCCCGCGAGCGCCATTGAGGACGGCTCAGGAACCATGTAGATGTTGAAGCTCTGGAGACCGTTCATCAGCGGAGGAGGCAATTGCTCGCCGCCCGTGGTATAGCTAATCGGATTAGAGTATCCACCATTGAGGGTTGCCCCTTGCCAAGCCGCCCAAGCAGCAGCAGGGTCCAAGAAAGTCCCTTTTGTTTCCCATGCAAAGACGCTCAGAGTGACCGTCGAACCGATAGCGACGCCTGGCAACGCAACCTCAATCCCGTTGAGGTAGCCAGCAGCCGAACCAGTCCTAAACTCTGTGCTGATAGGAGCAAAGACGGGAACTCCCGTTCCACCATAATTCACCATGAGGGTAGCTCGGTAAGCGCTTCCTTGCAATGCGGTGAAACCGGACCAACTGGTTGCACCAGAGGGATAGTCATTGGCGGCATTGCCCCTGATCTGCTGGGTGACGCCAGCAGGGCTTAGATAAACATGGCTCTGCAGGGCAGTTGCGCTAGTTCTGTTATTGAACTGTACCGTGCCTTGCGCGAAGACACTGGCAGCGCACATCAGCGCGACTGACGACAGAATGAGTTTCTTCATATCAGTTGTGGTTTTAATTTAGTATTGGTTTATTGGACAGTAAAGTTGCGAACCCAGTGGTTCTGAGTTGAGGCCGGATCCTTGCTCAAAAAGAATGCTTCGCCAACATTAATGGACGGCTCTGAAGGTCTCCAAGCCATATCCAAATCATCGAACGTGTAGATCGCATACCCATTCCGATAAACATAGACTTGATCACCTGCCTCAGGCGGCAATCCCAAGACAGAGCTCACCGCACCAGCTTGAGGAACCATAGAACTCTTAATTGAGAATGCATTGAGAGGGATTG
Source organism: uncultured Verrucomicrobiota bacterium (assembly GCA_942493075.1). Classification (GTDB taxonomy): domain Bacteria; phylum Verrucomicrobiota; class Verrucomicrobiia; order Limisphaerales; family UBA8199; genus JBBQYD01. Next base: position 4,779,567 of record OW818681.1, read on the forward strand.
TGTTGGTCAAATTGCCTTGCAACACTTCGCCCACGAATGTCAGCGTCGTGGCAACCTCACTCAAGAAGAAGGCTCCTTCACCCGGATTCAATGTTGCATTGCCATTCGGACGCCATGCATTATCAATGTCGTCAAAGGTATAAATGGTATAACCACCATTATACTTGTAAACTTGCGAGCCAAACGGAGGAGCGGGCAGCAAGGAATCCAGAGTGTTGTTCGTGGAGTTGAGTTGGTTCGCAATCATCACGAACTGTTTCGCCGGAATCGGGATGTTGTAGTACCCCACCACGTTCAGCGAATAAACGCTGGACTGAGCTGAGGCCGTTAAGGCACCAGCCGCAACGGCGGCTAAGCCTAATAGTGCTTTTGTTCTCATGTTTTGTATCTTGTGTTTACCGTGTGTGCGATCACTATCGCAAACCGACCACTGGGTGTCAACAGTTTTTGAAAATTTTTGAACGTTTTCCGATTCACTGGTCCTGATGGCCCTCATTGTCGAATCCCGACGTCTATCTAACCGCGCTACTAGTTGAGGGAGTTCGGCTTGTATGCTTACTCTTCCGAGGATAGACAACATCTGGCTCACTGATCAGAGAGTTCAAATTCGTCGGGAAGGTAGGGGACTCGAGCCAATCACCGAGCAGAATTAATTCGGGGGCAGTTAAGCCAACAGTGGAGTTTCTTACAAATGAAACTCGGTTCGAATGGGTGGTCTGAATGCGCGTGCCAGAGTTTTCAAGACGCCCCTCAAGAGCTTTTAGCCAAGCAAAACTGGTGGAGTTCAGCGGCAATTGGGCTTTCCCTGTCGCCAGCCTAGCGAGTTGACTAAAGTTCATCCACTGCTCGAGTCGTGCGCCGGTGAGCTCCCAATCGTAATACAAAGTATTCGTCGGCGTTTCCAATTGGGTTAGTAATGGGTCAGGAACACCTTTCATGGTGTTCACCGAGGGCGTGAGCCCTCCCAAAAGCAATGCCGGGTGCTCCTCGACCGCCATTAAAAAAGGGTTAATCAACGGAGCTTCGGCCCATTCTATTCTATTTGAGGCATAGGTAAAGAGCCCGATGCCATGGTTGGTCATGTACCCATTCAGTCTCGGAAGAACCCTATCACTGAGGGATTTCAGAATCAAACCACCGTTAGTAGCAGGCGCTGCGAGATACGAGAGAAAAGGCATTCCGGCTTGAGCCCAAAGAAAAACCTGATTAGGAGGCGAACCAGCCTCTAGCTGTTGCCAGACGTCCAGCGACTCTACCCATCCAGCAATTCCACGGACTGCGGTAAAACTTATGAGCGGATCGGAAATAAGGTTTGTTGGGACATTCCAGGATTCAAAACGCACAGGAATCGCCGAGTTGAACTCCACATCACCGGCAATACGCACTCCCGGCCCCGTTCCAGACAATGTAAAGTTTGCTTCCGTGATCTTCGAAAGAGGTCCCCGCTTGTCGGCAAAAGCATGATCGCGCTTAGCAGGATGGAAGCGACCGCTGAGAATGGGTGGGCTGGCAGTTTCCGCTTTCTCGGCCCTTGTGAGGATTTCGAGCAGGTTGGAGGGGGCCGATACTTCCGCCGCACCAAACCTTACGACCACCCATCCATTAGTGGTCTGGAACTCAAGGAGCCAGATTTTGTTATCCTTCTTTCTTGCCCAGTCACTACTAAGGCCTGAACCATCCTTCATGAAACCCAAGCTTCCAACGACGTTCGGCAGGTTAGTCTGCCAAAACGGGATTCTGCCCCCTGCCAAGCCGAATGCAAGGTTCAAAGCCATTGCTCCGTTTGTTGACGAACGCACCTCGCAAAGGACTTCCCCCTCGAGAATATCCTTCAGCATTGGGAGAAGGATCTGATTCTGTAAGTTGCTGGACACCGGAGAGTCGACACTGTTGTTAAGAAAAACTGTTGCGAGATTAGACAGGACCTGAGTCTCCAGGTTCTTGCTCTCGGGCAGGCTCCAAATAGACATTAGGCCAGAGCAGTTGGTATCGCGCTCGATGTTGTGCTTACCGGACCAACGCATCTCAGCTATAACCTCTGTCTGTGGTAGGCGCTCGTGATGCTGGCTGTCCGCCTCTTCTGGGGGGGCTGGCTTGCGACAACCAGCCAGCGTGACAATTGAGATGGCCAGCAGGCCCAACCATGCATTTCTTAATGACATAACGTGGATTAGTGTTCTACCAAACACTGCCCCGAATTTCAAGGACAGCTAGAATACGAGAATACGAGAGAATACGAGCTTGAACAGAACAAACGAGGCCCTCAACTCCCGCTTCGGTCGACTAAGCTCAGAGAGGGTGTTCGGGAAAAACCGGGATGCGAGGAATCTGGCCATCATTTGTGATTTTGCGTAGGCTACTTGCATCAATCAACAGAATGCACGAATCGAATTACAGCGAAAACCATGCAGTCCCCAACAAACCTAACGATTCTGGGGCCCCAAGAAATCTTAACCTGGTCTCGCTAGTTCTTGCGACTGTGCTTCTTGCAATGTCGGTTGGAATCTACCTTCCAACAACGCAACACGAGTTTCTGAGTTATGACGATTCGGACTATGTTTCTGACAATTCTCATGTCAAATTGGGCCTAACCGCTTCTTCAGTTCGGTGGGCGCTTCGGACTGGGCATGCCGCGAATTGGCACCCGCTCACGTGGTTGTCACACTTGATTGACATTGAATTCTACGGGATGTGGGCCGGTGGACACCTTCTCACAAACGCCTTGCTCCACGGGCTGAATAGCGCCCTACTTTTCTACTTACTTCTCACCTCCACTAGATCATCGTGGCGAAGCGCTTTCGTCGCCGCGCTCTTCGCGCTACATCCGTGCCATGTGGAGTCTGTAGCCTGGGTGGCGGAGCGGAAAGACGTTTTGAGCGCGTTTTTCGGCCTGAGCTGCCTGGTGGCCTACTGCGCTTATGCAAAGAGGAGAACGTCTGAAGACGCACAAGGCTTTGCCAATAAAGGCTTCCTTTCCAGCCCCACTTATTGGACAGCTCTGGCACTTCTCGCTCTTGGGTTAATGTCGAAGCCGATGCTGGTAACTTTGCCGTGCGTGATGCTCCTGATGGACTTTTGGCCTCTAAACAGGCTAAGAGATGTGCCGTCGTTTGCCCGGCTTGTTGTTGAGAAGTTGCCCTTTTTCCTTCTGGTGGGTGCATCCTGCACGATCACTATCTTAGTGCAAAGACAGGGAGGAGCAGTCCAAAACCTGGGAGATCTCTCCTTTGTCAGCCGGGTGGAAAATGCTGTAGTCTCTTACGCCCGTTATTTAGGAAAAGCATTATGGCCTACTAACCTTGCAACCCCCTACCCCCACCCCGGAGACTGGCCTAATCTGTTGACCGTTGGGTCTGTCCTCCTGTTAGTCGTGATCTCCGCGGTAGCGTGGGTTTCCCGCCGCCGATGGCCTTTCCTTTTGGGTGGCTGGCTGTGGTTCTTAGGAATGCTGGTCCCAGTCATTGGCATAGTCCAAGTGGGTGCGCAGTCAATGGCTGATCGCTACACCTATCTCCCGTTTATTGGCATCTTTTTCGCCCTTGTCTGGACTAGCCACGCTGTATTGATGAGGTCAGCAGAGCAATTACCTGAGTTCGGCAGGCCTTCCGCTAACCTAACCAGACCAGACGCCACTCAAACTTCTTGCACCTTTTGGCAGAATCCCTTGATCCCGGCGGTATTGGCGGCAGGAATCCTGTGCACACTCGGCCTGATGACGTGGAGACAAATCCCCGTCTGGAGAAACAGCGAGACTCTGTTTCGTCATGCGATCTCAGTTACAGAGAATAACTGGATTGCTTATTACAACCTTGGTTGGCATCTCGACCGACAGGGAAAACTTGATGAAGCGCTCGGCTATTATCGGAAGGCGGCCGAAATAGAGCCGAACTTCCCGAATTCCTGGAACAACACAGGTTGTGCCTTGGCGGCGCTCAAACGCTACGAAGACGCAATTCCATATTTCGAGAAGGCGCTTGCGCTACGGCCATATTCCATCGAAGTAGCTCTGAACCTGGCTAACGCGTTGCGCGAAGCTGGAAGAAATGAGGGTGCAATGCAACTGTACCAAAATGTGCTGGAAAATATGCCGGAGAACAGGACGGCGTTGAATGCGCTGGGGGCGCTCTTGCTCAGCAAGGGCGATCTCCAACGCGCTATACCTTATCTGCAGAAGTCGCTGGCATTAGATGCGAGCCAACCTTCGACCCACTATACCTTGGCAAACGCGCTCACAAAATCCCGAAGACTACCCGAGGCTTTGGATCACTATCAGCAGGCCTCCTCAGGCCTGCCCGAGGAGGCCAGTGTTAGAAATGACTATGCTCTTTGTCTGGCGCGTTTAGGCAGGATGAATGAGGCCGTCCAAATCCTGCGGGAGGCCCTATCCAAACACCCTCGAAATGCCACCATTCGCGTCACACTAGGACGTATGCTTGCGAATCAGCAGAGATTTGACCAAGCCATTTCCCTGTTCGATGAGGCGCTTGCCATCGCCCCGGACAATGCGGACGCACATGCCAGCCTGGGGCCACTGCTGGCAATGCGCGGAGAAACAGAACTGGCTATCGGGCACTTGAAGAAAGCGATAACACAACGGCCTGAGGATCATGTTGCTCATTTCAACTTGGGTCGCGCCCTCGCATCTGAAGGAAAGACGTCTGAAGCGGCTGATCACTTCAAGCAGGTGCTTAAGCTCAAACCGGACTACATGCCCGCTCAAAACGAGTTGGAAAACCTCGAAAGGGTTCCACAGCCATGACAACGCTTATATGCATCGCAGTCGCCTCGATGCTCGTAAATGCCCAATCTCAGGATACCGCAGCCTGGAACCGGAAGGCGATTATCATGGGCGTTGGTGCTCCATTGGGCCCGCATGCTGAAGCTGCGAAAAACCTGTTCCTGCAATCGGTTGGCAATCTGAAGAATGATCCGTCAAAGGGTTGGACATGCGAATTTACCTGGGACTTAATGCGGCGGTTTGGGAAGAATCCGCAGCAGATACGGGAAAAGGAAGTCTTTGCATACCTTCAACAACACCATCCCGGTTACAGAATTGCCATAAACTGTGGCCCGTTTGGCGCTGCAGCCGAGTATTGGGAGACCGCTGTCGATTGCGGGATCATGCCGTTCGCCCCCCACGGCAACAACAATCAGCAACGTTTTCCCGAGGGTCTGGGCTTGCAGGCAGCCATCGCAGTGGCCGGAGGAACGACCCGCAACCTCAACTCCTACGGTCCCGGGCTCGAGTTCATTGATGCCCTAGCTTTGGGCGTAGGAAGCAAGACACACGAAATCGCAGTCCAGAGCTATGCGAATCAACGCACAGCATCGCGGTTTGCAAAAATCCTGGATACGCATCCTGAATACAATATCTGGGATGCACGCCAGCACCTTCGGCAGTCCGCGTCAAACTGGGCCACTGGTTGGAACGAAACAAACGGTTATGGGCGTCCAAACGAGAATGCTCGAATTGGCCCACTGGAGCCAGGTCCGCCAGTTGCCTTGAAAGCGGAACGGTCGCGGGACAGGCATAGTGTGAAGTTTACCTGGCGCAACTTTCTACAAACTGGCTTCGAAGGCACTGTGATTGCCAGAAAAGACGGCCGAATCATTTACGACGGCACTGGCACGAGTTTTGTTTGGAACAGCGACGTCATGGGTGATGAGACTTTCACGTATTGGTCACGAAATCGGTCGGGAAAGACTTCCCGCATCGAAAGCTATCAACGCCGCCTGGTGACAGGATTAGAGAACGGGCCCTATCGCAGTTGCGCGGTGCTCGGTTACCCGGTAGGCCAGGAAGCAAAAAGCGGCAGGTTACGGGACATCTTTCTGGGTGTCTCACCCGAGTGGAATTGCGATGAGCTCTACCGAAGCGGAAATCGATTCTACGATGGCCTTACGAACTTTCCTTATGCCGAAGTGATCGGGGTGCGGGCCGACCGTTCGTCGATGGTGGATTTCGTCCTCACGAATCATCACCGCATCGTGGTTGCCCCGATTGATGCTTCTGACGGTGACCCGGCACGGTTTGAACCCGCATGGAGCAGAGCCGTGGAAGCCGGCATCCTCGTAGTCGCGCCGCATCACCATTCACTCTCCCCTTCACGGAAACCCCAAGCCAGACGCTTATCACCTCCGCGGATCTCAGCAGCTATTTATGTTGGCTACGGCACGAACCGCAATTTCCTAAGCTTCGGCCCCGGTCTCGAATTTTTCGACGCACCTGGCGTAGGTGCCGCTCAATTGCTGCTGCCCAACCAAGCCGACGCGGCCGCGGTGATCGCGGGTAAACTGGCCCGGATAGTAGACGAGAACCCTGAATACAATAACTTCGATGCACGCCAGTATCTGCGCATGTGCTCGAGCCTCTATAAAACAGGGTGGGTTGAGGATGGCGGATACGGACGCCCGTCAGAAGACCTGCCGCGAATTGACCACCTCGATCCGGCGCCTCCACTAAATATCGCTGCTACTTTCGATTCGGATCTGACCAGCGTGCGGATCACCTGGCAGAACTTCCTCCAGTCCAGTTTTGCGGGTACAGTAATTAAAGCCGATGGCGTAGAAATCTATGCCGGCGATGGCACAAGCTTCACGTACACAATACCGAGGCCTAGTCCCAAGGTACTGCGGCTACATACAAGAAACAAAAAGGGCAATCTCTCCCGAACCGAACCTTACACGATTGTTAGCCTGCCCTGAAAAATGCTCAGCGTCTCAGTAGGAACATGAACCTTGGGCTCACAGACACCGCAGCTAAAACAGCGTGTAAATGAACGGGGCCAAGCCGGTGCCGGACAGGTAAACAAGCACGGCCAGGCCGAGCAGCACGATGAGTAGCGGCAGCAGCCACCATTTGCCTGTGTGCCGAACAAATCCCCAAAGCTCCCGAACGAGCCCACTCCGTCGCGGCTCGGATGCTATTCTGTCGAATTCATTGGGCTGCTCGCTCATCGCTTACATCGTATGCCATGCGCAGGCGAACCTCAATACTGACGAAAATAGCTGCGCAAATCACTTGGCTGCGGCTTGTCAGACCAGTAAGTGGTCGAGTTTGCCTGTTTTTTCCTGGTTAGCGGATCTGACCGCACACAGCGTAAAACCAATCCCAGCGGGGTGAGGATTCCGTAAAACATCAGAATTAATACCGTCTGAGAAACCATCCATCCAATAGGAAATGTGACTAATACTGCGAGTTGATAGATCGGCCGGATCACGATCGGCCAAATCAGACCGACCATTCCCGGCAGCGCAATGATCAACAGGATGGTGCCCTGAGTCTTATAGCCCGCCCTGCTCAGGTTATAGCAACCGAGCGCCAGGAAGAGCAGCAGCCAGACAAGCGCAAACTGTCGCAGCACCTTCGTCCGAGGATGTAAATTCAGGTCAAGCATGCTCAATCCGGTTTGAATTGCCTGAGATACCGCTCTCGTTCGGATGCGGTCACCGTCTGGCTCATCTGATCCTTGTAAAGGATATGGTCTTCCAGGACCAGCGCATCCATGTCAGTGGCGAGGAAGCATCGCAACGCCTCCTCAGGTGCGCAGACAATAGGCTCCCCCCTGATGTTGAAGCTGGTATTCACCAGCACCGCACATCCGGTAAGTGTTTCAAAGGCTTTGAGCAACCGGTAGAACCGCCCGTGGCACGATTCGTTCACCGTCTGCGCACGCGCACTGTAGTCCACATGCGTGATAGCCGGCAGCCGTGAGCGTGGGATGTTCACACGTGACCGCAGGTCTGGATCACCGGTCATCAGTGCCTCAGCTTCTTTTGAAAGTGGCAGGCGCTGTTCCTGGCGCACCGGCGCAACCAGCAACATGTAGTCGCTGCGTTGGCCGGGACGCATTTCGAAGTATTCCCCTACCCTTTCCTGCAACACGCATGGTGCAAAGGGCCGGAAGCTTTCGCGAAACTTGATCTTCAAATTGAGCTCAGACTGGATGGCCGTATTCCGCGGATCAGCCAGTATGCTTCTCGCACCGAGCGCGCGCGGACCGAACTCCATTCGGCCATGGAACCAGCCAACGATCTTACCCGCAGCGAGAAGCCGGGCCACTTCACCCAGCAACTCCCGCTCGCTGTTTGTTCTGCGAGCCGGGATTTGCCTGGCACTCAATACCTCCTCGACCTGTTGCGATGTGAAACGCGGACCAAGGAAACTACCCTTCTGAGTGTCCCCTCCTTGAGATACTCGCGGATTGTTCAGCAACTGATGCCAGACGAACAGTGCAGCCCCCAGTGCTCCACCAGCATCCCCGGCAGCAGGCTGAATCCAGACATCGTCAAAGGGGCCTTCCCTCAGAATTCTCCCGTTAGCAACGCAGTTCAAAGCCACTCCCCCGGCAAGCACAAGATGCTTTTCGCCGGTTAACCGGTGCGCCTCCCGGGCCATTCGGAGCATGACCTCTTCGGTCACGAGCTGAATGCTGGCAGCAAGGTCCATGTGCCGCTGATCCAGCCGGGCTTCTGGTTGCCTGGGTGGACCGCCAAAGAGCTGCTCGAAACGGGTGTTCGTCATCGTCAGCCCCTGGCAATAGTTGAAATACTCCATGTTCAACCACAGGCTGCCATCGGGCTTAAGATCCACCAGATGGTTGAGAATCTGATCTCGATAAACTGGCCTGCCGTATGGAGCCAGCCCCATCAGCTTATACTCACCGCTGTTGACCTTGAACCCGCAGTAATAGGTGAAAGCGGAGTAAAGCAGGCCCAAGGAATGAGGGAACTTGAGCTGCTTCAGAAGCGAAAGCCGCGATCCCTTGCCGTGTCCAATAGTTGCCGTGCTCCATTCGCCCACACCATCAACTGTCAGGATTGCGGCAGATTCGAACGGGGAAGGAAAAAACGCGCTGCCGGCGTGGCTTTCGTGATGATCCGTGAATACCAGCGGGACCTTCTCTGTGTCGGGCAACTCCTGGCGAAGCGTGCGACGCATATGCAACTTTTGCTTCAGCCACAGAGGGAGTGCTAATCGAAAACTGCGAAACCCTGCGGGCGCATAGCCCAAGTAGGTCTCAAGCAGCCGATCGAACTTCGTCAGTGGTTTATCGTAAAACGCAATGTATTTGAGATCCGGCGCCCTGATGCCGGCTTCTCGCAAACAATACTGCACGGCGTTCGTGGGGAAAGCGTGGTCATGTTTCTTGCGAGAGAACCGTTCCTCTTGTGCCGCGGCGATAATCTCACCATCCACGATCAGCGCCGCAGCGCTGTCGTGGTAGAAGGCGGATATTCCAAGGATTGCACCAGGCACGCAGTGATGTTAGCCAACCTCACCCTGAGTTCAAACCCCGATTCACGAGGGAGTGGTAAACCGCTAATCCGCGCTCATACCCTCGCTAACGAAACGCTAATGGCACCGCAAAGTAGGACATGTCGCCGTTGTCATTAGCGTTTGATTACGTCCCAATCAGCGGTTTCACGCGAAGCCACGGAGGCACCTTGCGGTGCGGCCACTGCGGAGGGAAAGAGGGAAATGACCTCACGCAGAGACGCCAAGACGCCAAGATTTTTAAGAAAAACGGAGATTTCATCTTCCCCTGTTTTTCTTTGCGTCTCAGCGTCTTTGCGTGAGTACATTCCTGCCTTTTCGGGCTTTCCTTGTTCTCTTCGTGCGCTCGCGTCTTCGTGTGATTCATCTGCCGTTTGGGCTCAGACCTCCGTCCTCTCGGCTCGCCCCTGTTCAGTTCGGGATCAGGCGGTCGCGCGGCAAAGTGCTGCCGCGTGGGGTCACGCGGCCTTCAGGGCGGACCCTCCGATCTCTGCTTTCCGATCTCGAACCCGCCTGCCCCCGGTCCCCCTCCTGTTCAATTTTTCTGTGTGATCGTCGGCCTCGGCGAGGCCCGGCCCACCCTTGCTTTTCTTCGTGTCTATTCGGGGCCAAGTTCACTGCCCAACGCCCGCGCCAACAGCTTCGTATATTGTTTCTGCCCCGCAGCGTTGAGATGTCCTAAATTCGCAAAAAAGACATCAGGCAATGTCGCCGGAAGGTTGCTGAGCACACTGTCAGGTTCAATCGAAGCCGCCCATTGCTTAAGCATTTGTTGGCGCCGTTGCAGAAGTTCGGCAGTCACCTGGCTCTCAGGTGAAGGTGTCAACCCTATGATCAATCTCACTCCTTGAGGCATTTTGGAGCGGAATTCGCGGCACGCTGTGTCTAACCCGGGATTAGTGCCCCAATTCAGCTTCATGCGGCGTTTTGGGGCGGTGAAGGTTCCGAAATCGATCATAGAACCGCACCGGGCGGTCATGAACCAATCTACCTCCGATGAAAACCCGAACGATGCTCTAGCCTCTCCCGGGTTGGGTAACGGAGTTGGCAAAACATGGCTCAGCAGGTTCTCGCGCAAAATCCTGCCTCCAACCCAATTCTCAGTATTTAATGGCGCTTGCGCCAAACGTGTGTTGCTCGCGAAGTTCCGGATTTCATCCCATATACCCTCTTGGTCCTCGATTCGGTCCAGACTCAACTTCAAAGGAGCAACCAACAACACAACTGTCTGAGGCCTTCCTGGGTTGTGCTCACGGAAATCAGCGAGCAATTCCCCATAAGTTTCAAAGCTCAACCAGCTTATTAAACCGAGGTTGAGAACTTCCGGCTGTCCCGGCAGTGCAACGGAAAGGGAGCGTGCATCCACATCCATCATGCATGATGAGTCACCAAGCAGAACCACCTTGGCACTGCTGCTCAACCGAGCCGCATAGGCCTGGTGCGCGAGAATCGCACACCCCGGATCAAACGCCCGGGATGGGGCCGGGAGCCACCCCATGCGCGCGCAGGTGTGAAGCAGTCCCATGCTGCCCAGGAGCACGATGAGCGTGGGTACAAAAAGAACCGCTATGGAACGCAGGCTTAGGTCATAAACATGGCTTTTCATCGCGTTCAGAATTGAAAGTAGATGAATGCCGGGGCTTCTCGTTTCCAAAAGGTGGCTATTGCCAGCACCATAGCCGCTTGCATCATTGCGCGCAGCCACATTGGAGCATGATACGGTGCTTTCAGATCCCGGCAACGCCATTGCCACCACTGAATGGCCGCCAAAGGAGCGGCAATCACGGCCAGGCTCACCGCGTAAGAATCCCACCATCGCGGGAGCGACAGGTTGCCCAAAGCAGTGGTCAGATGCATCGCAAGATCAACGCTGTTCGCACGAAAGAGTAACCAACCGTAGAGCACAAAGGACATGGTTGCGCCCCAGGCTATCCATGTGGGTAATCGCCAGCCTGCTGGACGGTGCTCATCCCACAAGCGCTGCACTATTAATCCAAGCCCATGCCATACCCCCCAGAAAACGAAAGTCAGAGCAGCTCCGTGCCACAGCCCACCCAACAGCATCGTAATTCCCAGGTTCATATAAGTCCTCCCCTGCCCCTTGCGATTTCCACCCAAGGGCAAATACAGGTAGTCACGCAGCCATGTAGAAAGGCTGATGTGCCATCTGCGCCAAAACTCGCGCAAACTTGTCGATGAATACGGCAGGTTGAAATTGAGCATCAGCTTAAATCCAAGGATTTGGGCCACACCACAGGCTATATCTGTATAGCCGGAGAAATCACAATAAATCTGCAACCCGAAAGCGATGGTTCCAAGAACCACCATAGGTCCGGAGGTAATCTCCGGCTGATAAACCATGTCCACCAGAGGAGCGAGGTTATCCGCCAGCACGACTTTCTTGAAAAGACCCCAAATGACCAACCACACGCCATAATTCACTCCTGCGGCTGTGATGGTCAACGTGCGGCTAAACTGCGGAAGTAGATTCGTGGCCCGTTCAATCGGACCAGCAACCAACTGCGGAAAAAAGGAGACGTACGCCAGGAACTGTACCAGGTTACGACTAGCCGGGAGCTCGCGGCGATAGACGTCAATAACATAGCCCATTGACTGAAACGTATAAAAGGAAATGCCCACGGGCAGCACGATATCCCACCCTGGCCAATGCACTGTGAATCCGCACGCCTGAAGGAGGACTTCGAAGCTCTCTCTGAAGAAGTTGAAGTATTTGAAAACCGATAGTACCCCAAGGTTCAAAACGATACTGCCCACAAGCAACGTTCGCCGCCGTGCCTCGATGGACGAGTTTCCGATGTACCAAGCCAGAGTAAAATCCAGGAGGCTCGTCAGCAGCAACAAGCCGGTGAATCGATAATCCCACCAGCTATAAAACACATAGCTAGCCACCACGATCAGAAGATTCCTTAAGAAAAGACTCTTCTGCGCAATGAAGTAGGCAAGAGCAAAGCCTGCAAAAAAGACCAGAAACTCGTTTGAATTAAAAAGCATGGCTGACGACCAGAGCCTTTGTATCAGGCGGGAGGATAGACTTCAAACCTCAAATCGATTTGACCAATGAAAGAAGCAGGAGCAAGCTGAGGAAACAGAGAGGGTTCTTTTTTCTTGGCGTCTTCGCGTCTTGGCGTGAATACATTCCTTCCGTTTCCTGAAATCTCACACGAAGGCACGAAGCCACGAAGCTTTTTGAACGCTGGCTTCAGACTGGTAGCGCGGCATCGCCGAGGCCGCAGATTCCCATAATCACATAGCTTGGATATTTCTCAAGAGGCGCTCTGCGGCGAGAGCGCGCTACCTCCGCCCCACCCGTCCACGGTCTTCTTGGCATCTTTGCGTCTTGGCGTGAGTACATTCCTGCCGTTTGGCCTTTACTTGTTTTCTTCGTGCCCTCGTGTCTTCGTGTGATTTACCTGCCGTTTCGGCTCAGACCTCTGTTCTCTCGGTTCCCCTCCTGTTCAATTCAGGATCAGGTGGCCGCACCGCCAGGTGCCTCCGCGGCTCCGCGACTCCGCGTGAGCTCCTCTTGGATTCTTCTCATCGGCGGCCTCGGCGAGGCCCGCCCTACCTGCCCCTGCTCTTCGCGTCTTCGTGTGACACCTCTCACAGCGAAAGGACATACGCGCAGAGATCATCGATCTGTTGCGGCGTTAGGTTGGAGGTTGTTCCGTGCGCATCTTTCGGGTTGCGGGTAGTAATGACTTCTTTAATTGTTGTCGCTGAACCGTCATGCAGATAGGGACTCGTTCGCCAGAGTTCAATCAACGTAGGTGTATCAAACTCTAAACCCGCCTTTTCATGGGCGGCTTCGGTGCCCACAGCATACGCCTGCAGATCGGTAAATAATCCGGGCGGATGGCAATCAGCACAACCGGCTTGTTTGAATACTTTCTGCCCCCGTTTGGCTGCCTTGCTCAGACGCCCCTTTTCCAGGTACGGACTGGGCTCTGGTTTCAGGGACTGAACATAGGCGTCCAACGCAGCAATCACATCTTCAGGCTGCTTGGTAAACAGGATGTGCTTGATACCCGCGCGAACGGCAGTCTCAGCCGAGTCACGCACACCAAGACTCATTGAAGGGGGCGTGCGATGAGCCAGCACCAGGCTTTTAGTGTTCTTAGGGTTGCCGATGCCGTCGTTCGGGAGATCCCAATTCAAGCCGTCCACCCGGCCGTTCGGATGACAACTGGCACAGCTTTGCCAGCCCTGAAAGCAGATGGTGGCATCGTAGAAGTACCGTTCGCCATTCCGCACCAACTCGTCGCCTGGGCTTTTGGCCCGAGCCGATTGCGGACCATGCGAGATGCTGCGCGCCTTGCCGGTGGCGATGTCGATTGCAGTTACAGTATCCGAGAAGTAATTCGTTGTATAAACGGTGCCGCCCGATACGTGAATTGTACGCGGCCCGAGGTCGGATTCCGGCAGTTTAATCCGGCGACAGCCCGTGATCATGAACGGGAGGCGCTCTTCCATTCCTTCGTAGTTTGGCATCGGACGCAGCATGCTGCGGTTGCTGTGGCGTCCGGCGGCCTTGGCCTCCTGGAATGCAGCCACGAGCTTGGGAAAATCGATCAGAGCAACTTCGTGGATTCCGGAGAGAGCCACCGCCAACGTCTGGCCATCTTCAGACCATGCCAACCCCCAGGGATTGGCTGCGCCTTTCCCCGGCGTATCCAGCAGCACACTGCCAAATACCGTGAGGGTGGCAGTATCGATCAGGGTCAATGCGTTGGCGTTTAGCCAGCCGAGCCGGACATCGGTGGAAGCCCGGTTAAAGCTGGCAACAATGTGAGTAACGGCGGCGAAACGGCCACCAGGAGAGAGTCGGATATCCTGCAACCCGGTGCTGCCGTTCGGCAACTGAATCTCCTTGATCACCTTGCGCTCCTTGATGTCGATCACACTAACGACTGCTGTTACTACTTCCTGATCTGCCTTCCCAGCAGGCAGACGATTAGCCACCAAAACCTGCCGCCCATCCACAGTTGTCGTCAGCGCGACAGGCTCGCGGCTGACGGGTATTCGAGCGGCTTCCTTGCCTTTCCAATTCAGGCAAATGATGGCATTCTCGAATGAACTGTATTTGTAGAGAAACTCTTCATTTAGGCGGTACACGCTTGAACTCCTAATGATGGTCCCCGGGCGGGCATCCAACACCGTAGTCTCGGCTATCACGGACCTGACGCTCACCAGCGAGCAGGCAAACGCAATCAGAAGAACCATGCGAATCCAAGTCATGATGAATTTAGCAATTCAGTATCAATTAGCGCTTGGTTTCTCAGCACTGAGAATTGGGGCACGCCGAACAACCGAAGACTGCTAAGTGTCATTGTCAAAAAACGGAGAGAGCAATGCAAGTAATGTCATCGCAAAGGCGGAACATCGATCCTTACGCATACCTCAAAGACGTTCTCACACGCTTGCCGCAGATGACCATTCGGCAGGTCCCAGAAATCATCCCAGGCGTCTGGGGAAAACTCACTCAGCAGCCTCTTCGAAAAGCATCATAGATGTCAGAGGCATACGGCCTATGATCTCTATGACTCCCCAGACTCCTTCCTGCTGTCCAGCGGTGCTATAAATGACGCTTACGTATCAGACTCCAAATGCCCCGTGCCATCGCAGACGGACGTACGGCGTAAGCGTCGAGCCAAGACGTCAGTAAAAAGTGCGTACAAGCTATTTAGCCAAACGAAGCGTGTGGAGTTCGTCCTGAGTCAAACTACGGATTTTCCACCCCTTCGGAATCACACCGCCAAAACTAGGCTCAACGTCCGGTGTGGGAATCTGCTGGCGTGAGATCGCGTCCCGGACTTCCGTAATACTCTTGAATAGCCCACCACCTTCCGGCGGTTCGTGACCCAACCGTCCGTCTATTGCGACGTAACCGCTTTGTCCATGTCCGTTTTCTTCGACAAACCAGCACCGTAAGACTGTCGTGCCTTCATTCGCGATGATCCGTGGATGCGGTGAGTTCTGATTTCTCGAGGACTTCATCTTGCAGCTGGTAGTTACACAAACCAGCAGTATAATGCCGAGTATCCAATCTTTTCTCATTGCTTTAGGCCATCTGTATCCCAGCCATCCGGAACGCAGGTTTCTCCGCATTTCTGGTAGGTAGATGGGATGTCATTAGGACCACTGACTGGCTTAGGTTCCATCGTACCAGGCTTGTCTTTCCAGGTTCCATCCGGGCATTCCGTGCTGAAATGGGCATCTTGCACACCAAGGCCATATGCATCTGGCGAATACTGGACTGTGATTTTGTGATAACCTGACGGACATCTTCCATCTGAGCCCGGCGATTGTCCCCCGGCCTCATTTATTCCGCTCATTAGAGCCTTGCATGCGTCTGCGGGACAAGGTGCCTTTATCGCGTTGTCCCAGCCAGGAGGTTTAGGCGAGTGAAGCTCCCCTGGTTTAGCCGGGTCTCCGCACGCAAATCTCCAACAGTTCCCTTGGGACGGCAGACCTGGTCCTTGATACGGCGGATACAACATTCCACCCCAATTCCCGCCGCATGGAGCCAGTCCCCACCGATCAGAAAACCGAGTAGGACGGTTCATCACAAAGCTATATAAGTTTACCCCGCCGCGTTCTCCATATGGATCCCTATTCACCCACCGCTGCAGATTCGGCTCGTAGTAGCGGTAGAGGTAGTAAACCAGTCCTGACTGAGGGTGAAACTCCTTACTGGAGAAGCGATACAGATTGTCCTCGGCTAAAGGTCCCTGGCTCGAGGCGATGTTCCCGAACGGATCGTAAATGTAACGCCCCACGGCATGATTTTGGTCATCCACCATGCAGGTGATGTTTCCGTTTCCGTCGGCATGGTAAAAAGAAGTTGAAGGTTGAAGGTTGAAGGTTGAATGATCCGTGCGGGCGAGCAATCCGCCGATTCCCCCGGCACCCTGAAACGTGCCACTCAGGTCATTCCCTCGGGTGTAACTAACCACTTTCTGCAAGATCTCGCCGAATGGCTGCGGAACATAATGCCGCTCCTGGACGACCAGGTTCCCGTCATAGACGTAGCGCACCAGCAGGTTGGTTACCCAGGCATTCCCTGCCCACACAGATTCAATCCGCTCCCGGCGACGCATCTTGCCGTCATACCGGAACTCACTCTTCGTCACATTCGTGATCGTCACCCGGATCAACTGGTTCTCGTCATCGTAATCGAACGCGCGCCGCCCATCACTCAGCATGTTCCCGTTTAGGTCATACTTGAACCCTACATTCACCGGCAGGTAAACCGTCACTGAATTCGTAGCTTTGCGTCCGAGAGCATCCTCGGCAATTGCCCTATATGTATTTGTGCCGTTAGCTGGAATGTCCGCGTAAGCTGACCAGGTACCATCGGCATACCTGGATCCCAGGAATGATCCCAGAATGATTGACGTGGCACCTGTGCTGACCGTTCCCGCAGCGTAGAAGCTCGCGTTCACGGTTGTGGAGCGGTTCACATTCGTAAGCTGGTTCAGGCTGTCCACAAGGAAGTTCTGCACAAACAGATTGTTTGTGCGGGTCCTCAGGTTGCCAGCGGCATCGTAACCATAACGGAACCGTTCGTGCATCCTGGAGTTACCTCCGGCCTCGCGCCCGATAGCATATATAAGCTGGCCAATTTTGTCATACGCGTTGGTTACATAATCCCCATTAAGCCGGGTATGGTTGGTCCGCTGACCAGCTTGGTTGTAGAAATAGGAATGCGAGTTTAACGCCACCCCGGCGGTATCGCGCAGGTACGATCGGGCAAGCCGTCCAACCGAGTCGAAACTGTTGGTGATCGCCGCACCTGTTGGGAGCGCCAATGAGCGCGTCAACCCCTGACGCCCGGCAACGTAGTCATACTCAAATTCACCCGCAGGCGAGGTGATCTCTTCCAATCGGCGAGCCTGATCGTACCCATAGGTGGTTACCCATGGGGACGAGTTGGGCACAGGCAGATTCATACCTGTCCTTAACCGGTTATAGTACGAATAAGTCACAGCATCATCAGCCCACGGGCCATCTTCAAGCGTTACCTGCCCAAGGCCGTTATAAGCATACCGCGTGGTGCCCAATCCGTCCACCATGTTGGTAAGCCGGTTGACGGCATCATACCCCATGACGAGCGGAGAAATGGTTGGGTACACGATGTTGGTGAGGTTGCCGATGGCGTCGTACCGGTAGCGGGTGACGCCCTTGGCAGCACTAATTCGGTTCGTCAGGAGATCGTTGGGATCATAGGCATACAAAAACAGGTTAGCGCCGAGATTATCCAATTTGTTGGTAACACGTCCAAAGCTGTCGTAGCGCCAGTAGGTGTTGTTGGTGTTGCCATCAATGAGCCGGGTCAGATCCCCTGCATTATTGTATTCGAACCGAGTCACTTCGTTGTTCGCGTTGGTCTCGGCGGTTTTGCGACGCAGCGCGTCATAGGCGTAAAAGGTGACATTCGTCAGTTGATTCGTATATGTGATCAGGCCCCGAGGTGAGTACCTGAAGCCTTCCACACCTGTATCAGGGGCCACCTTTTTGACAGGCCTGTGAAGATCATCGTAATAAGTGGTCACAGTGACTCCATTGGCATCCGTTGAAGATACGACCTGATCCTCGATATCAAACGTCAGGAACTTCACAGCACCAAACGCATTACTGGAAGCATAGAGCAACCCCTGATTGTTGTACCAGTTTGTGACGCTGTAACCTCCGGCCTCGACCACGTTGGTTACCTGGTTAAGCCCGTTGTAATAGTAGGTCGTGGCGTTGTTCCCACGATCTGTTTTTGTGGTCAGACGCCCCAAGCTGTCATAGAAATAGGATTCGTAGTAACCTTCTGCGTCACGCACAGACTCCAGAGTGCCACACGGGCAGTAACTATAAAGGGTGTAGAAGCCTAAAGCATTGGTGACTGCAGTGAGTCGTCGCCCTGCGTCGTAACCGTAAAACGTTGGGTATCCCATCTTATCCACCGTAATCATCAGATCCAGATTCGTGGGGTTGTAGATATTGGTGACATACCCATCCGGGTAATCAATTCGACGGAGGCGTCCCAGAGCATCCCAGGTGTTGGTAGTCACAAGGCCACGCTCATCGGTGTGTGCCAGCAAACGGTTGTTTGAGTATGTGTAGGAGTTGGTACGCAGAGAGGAGACAATCGTCCCGTTGGAGGCCACCTCCATGTCGATCCGAGACTGCAGCCATCCTTTGTTGACACCTGAGCTGTAGTGAAGGTTCGTAGTCAACAACCCCGTAGGAGTTCGGGTGCTGGTGAGACGTCCCTCGGCGTTGTAGGTGTAATAGGTGACCTCGTTCAGGGCATTAGTCGTGCGCAAAAGCCGGTGAGCGGTGTCATAGGCATAACCTGCTTCTAAATGATCCGTTGGTCCATAGGCCGCTACCAAATCCGCGCCGTTATAGACATAGGTATTCGTCCTGAGCAAGGGAGTCTGGCCGAAGCCTTCCGAATAGGTTTCGATTTTCTGAGTGATTCGGCCTACTTCATCGCGCTCGAACCACTGATACCATGTGGTTCCATCAGGAAGCACCCTGGCGATCAGCTTGGGTAGGGAGTTGCTGCCCACGGAAATATTCGCATCGCCATCATACTCATACCAAGTGATTGGCCCATCGGCTATTCCGTCCTCGCTAGGATCCTGACGCGAGCTCAGGAGATGGCTAATAGAGCTACCCTTGTGCAACCAGTGTGACCGCACAGCCCGCCTGTACTGGGCAGCAGAAATTGTGTTCAGATCCAGCGGCAGAGCGGGTGCCGTGCGGGAGTTCCAGTGGTAACTATTACGATAGTACAGACACGAGTTGTTGACCAGAAGGGGATTGGAATCAGGACCGACGCCCTGGGGGACCATTCCACCATAGAAGTCATAGCCATAGGGCACCAGCGACTCATAATCTACGCCGTTTGTGGACACTTCCTGTGAGTATGGCCTCAGCAAATAGATGTTGGTCGCCTGCACGGTATCAACAATCTTTAGCGCCCTCATGAAGTGCATACTATCGTCATCTGTGAAGTGCTCGAAGCTGTTCGTGCCGTATGGGGTGATCAACTCTGTCATCCACCCTTGGTCGTCATAAACGAATTGGCTAGTAATCCCAACCACATCAACAATCCCCGTGAGCATCATTGTCGAGCCGTAAGGATGATAGTACAAATAGCATGTGTTGGTGAATGGATCCGTGATGCTGGTGACCAGCGAAGGATTCGCGACGTTGGTATAGTTCAAGGTGTTCGTTTTTCCATCGCTATCCACTACATGTCTAAGCTGAACAACGTTGTTTTCTTCCCTATAGAAGAACGACACATTGGTTCTGCCCTGCGCGTTGACTCGGTGACTTAGCAAGACCACCGGAAGATTCTCGATCGTGTTGGTTGGTCTGTAAGCATAAATATCACAAGCCCCGGACGGGAAATCGATCCTCAGCAATGAGTTAGTTGTCTGATTGGTCACCCGACTCAGAGTAGTTCTCGTGTAGAAATCCATTCCCTCGCCTGGGGTGAGTGCGCCTCGTGCCCCCCCAAGGATCTGAAAATTATCATGAATGGTTTCACTCTCGGGTTCTTCCCGGAAGAAACTGAGCCAGCCACATTCCCAGTTGCCACCGAAGTTGAAGAAGTTCGACTGTATCGGGCGGGTGTTGCGCTGCTTATACGCAAGCCTCAGAGAAATCCGATCACCGTAACTGGTCTTGTATGCCATAGGCTGATCGTTGACCCAGAGGTTAATATAAGGTTCGCTCACGCTCCAAACCGGCATCCCGAGCCCTGTGTCGGGATAAATCTGTGGCTCCGGGATGTCATCCTGAGTTGGGCTTGCACCGCATTTGGGACAACCCGAGCCTCCCCCTGAATCATTGCCTCCTTTTCCCCCGCCAGGGCGGCTGCAATCTGCGCCACAATATTTGCTTTGGATCTTTTTGTCGTCGCTGTCGGCTCCCCCACCAGAGCTCCCGCCTCCGCTACCAGCTCCGCTGCTACCATTGGCGCAACCATTGTCGCCGTCTCCAGGTGGTGTGATCCATCCTCTACCAAAAACCCGTTCCGACTCTGCTGGAGCAAGAGCGTCGTGGTCGTCCGAAAGTTGATTTCGTGCAATTATAAAATGACCACTGGCCTCCTCTTCGATATCGGCTCTGCTC